>OZ220735.1:0-4342951 GCA_965116975.1 Phototrophicaceae bacterium | reverse complement strand
ATTGGCTTGCAGCAAGGCGATTTCGTCGGCGGCTTCGATCATGCCTTCGTTGTACAAGAAACCGACCGCCAGCGCCTCCAGCTGCAGGGGGCTGCACATCATCGTCGCCAGCGACTGCCCGTTGACATAGATCGAGAGCAGTTGCTCGTCAATCACGCCGCCTTCAACACGGCGCGCCAAGCCTCCTTCGACGACCTGATAGCTCAATGGCTTGGCGCCCGCCAATAGGCAGACGCTATTTGCAGTTGTCATCGGCTGTCACTCTTGCGTTTGCGCCGGGTTTGCTGCCGCAGTTCCTCGCTGCTCCAGCCCTGCTCCATGCCCCACTCGAGCTTCGGCTTCAAGGCGCCAGTTGGACAGACGCCCACACATTGCCCGCAAAATACGCAGGGCGAATCGGTCATGGATATGTCGAAGGCGGTGGCGACGCTGGTGTCGTGGCCGCGGTTTTTCAGCGTCAGCGCGAAGGTGAACTGGGCGTCTTCGGCGCAGACTTGCACACAGCGCCAGCACAAGACGCACTGTTCATAATCGCGCACATAAAAGGGATTGTCGTCGATGACATCGCTTTCGCGCCGCCGCGCGCCGGGGAAGCGCTCATCTTCGGCGCTATAGTCCCGCATCATGTCTTGGATTTCCGGCGCTTGCTCCAGGTTGACCGAGGCGTTCAGCATTTCCAGGATGGTGCGTCGGCTGCGCTCGACCCGTTCATTGCGCGTCTCGACTTTGGCATCCGCCCCGCATTCGGCGACGCAGGCCGGCTGCAAGACGCGCCCGCCGTCGACGTCGACCACGCAGACGCGGCAAAGTCCGTTGGGACTGGTGGCTTCGTGATAGCAGATGACCGGGATGTCGACGCCGGCTTCTTGGGCGGCTTCGAGCAGGGTCGCGCCTTTTGCGACACTGACGGGCTTGCCGTCGATTGTTAGGGTGATGCTGTCGTCGGTCATGTGCTCATCCCTCCGCTTCATCCTTAAGCCTTAAACAAGCCCGGGAACTTCTCAATCGCGCTCATGACCGCCA
Source organism: Phototrophicaceae bacterium (assembly GCA_965116975.1). GTDB lineage: Bacteria > Chloroflexota > Anaerolineae > Aggregatilineales > Phototrophicaceae > UBA6055. The sequence continues at coordinate 4,341,928 of OZ220735.1, read as the reverse complement.
TGCCCGCCGTATGCCCCAAGCCGCAGATCGAGGCTTCCGTCATCGTCATGCCCACGTCCAGCAGGCGCTCGCGGTCGCCAGCTTGCGGCGCGTCCAGCCGCTCTAATATCTCCACCTGCCGCTGCGTGCCCAGCTGACAGGGGAAGCACTTGCCGCAGCTTTCGTGCTGGAAGAAGCGCCCCAGCCGCCGCAGCACATCGCGCAGGTCGGTCTCTTGATTAAAAACCATAATCGCGCCCGAGCCGAAGCTGCCGCCCGCCGCGCGCAGATCCTCAAAACTCAGCCGCACATCAATCTCATCTGGCAGCAGAAATGTGCCAGCCGCGCCGCCCATCAAAACCGCTTGCAAATCGCCGATGATTCCCTGGCAATAGTCGTCGAAGAAAGCGCGCAGCGTCATGCCAGGTTCAATCTCGTAAACGCCCGGTTTGCCGACATGTCCGCTGACCGAGACCAGCTTCGTACCGGCGCTTTCCGCCGTGCCGAATCCCTTGAACCAGTCCGCGCCGCGCGCGATGATGCCGGGAATCGCGCATAATGTCTCGACATTGTTGACCGCGGTCGGCGCCCCGAAGAGCCCAAAGGTGGTCGGGTAGGGCGGCTTCATGCGCGGGAAGCCGCGCTTGCCCTCGATCGCTTCAAAGAGCGCGGTCTCCTCGCCACAGATATAAGCGCCGGCCCCGCGCCGAATCTCGATATCCAGCGAAAAATCGCTGTCCAGGAGGTTCTCGCCCAGCGCGCCAGCCGCCTTTGCCTCTCGAATGGCGGCGTCCAGGATGCCCGTCGCTTTGGGATATTCGCCGCGCGCGAAGATGATGGCTTTGTCCGTCCCCACGGCATAAGCCGCCAGCGCGATTCCCTCCAGCAGCAGGTGCGGACGATGCTCCATCAAGACGCGATCTTTGAAGGTGCCGGGTTCGCTTTCATCGGCATTGCAAACGACATATTTGACAGCGCCCGCCGCGCCGCGCGTGAACTTCCACTTCAAGCCGGTCGGGAAAGCCGCGCCGCCGCGGCCTATCAGCCCCGAGGCTTCCACCTCGGCGATCAGGTCTGCTGGTTTCAGCTCGGTCAGCGCCTTGCGCAGCGCCGCATAGTCGCCATAAGCCCTCAGCCTTTGCGGCGCCGCCTCGAGCGAAGGCTCCAGCAAAACCGATTCATCATCGCCGACGGGCTTGAAATAGGTGCCATCGGCGGGACCAAGCAGCGTATCGACCGTGACCTTTGGCAGCGCGATGTCGTCCTCGCCGCGCTCGCTGACCAGCGCGGCAGGCGCGTAATCGCACATGCCCAGGCAGGGGGAATGCTCAACCGTGTATTCGCCGTCAACTGTCATGCCAGCATGGGACAGCCCTAGCCGGTCGCAGAGCTTATGCAGCACATCGTCCGCGCCTGCCAAAGCGCAGCTTGGGTCCGTGCAGACGCGGATGATGCGGCGGCCAGTAGGCTCGTCGTGGAAGAGCGTATAGAAGCCGATGACGCCGTAGATCTCGGCTTCGGGCACACGCAAGATATACGAAATCCGCTGTACGTTTTCGGGGCTGATGCTGCCATGCGCCGTCTGCACGTCCCAGAGGGCCGGCAGCAGCGCGTCGCGCCCGCGTCCGCGATAGGCTTCCAGCGCCGCGTCGATGTCATGCTCGGCGATCACGCGCTCTCCATTTGTTCACAATTCTTGTTCACGCTTCAATATATTGTCAGCAGGAGCGCCATGCGTTTTTCTCCGCAACGCGATGCCGCTGACCTACCTACAGCATACCTTATAATCTTAAACTCTGTGCCCTTAGTAATTCCAAGAAAGTAATGACAATCTGAAGTACAACATTTTGCCCAGGTTTTGGGCGACTCGCTTGGTCGCCCATACCGCTCCTAATTATTTTCTTGGGTTTACTTTAGTAGAACCAAGTTAGTCATGCAAAACTCGACGAAGGGTCTAAATGTAGGGGCGACATACCATGTCGCCCGAAATCAAAACGCAGCAACGTCGGGCGACCAGATTGGTCGCCCCTACACCGCCCCTGTAAATTTGCATTATTTTCTTTGAACTACATTCCTGTCTTTGTGCTTAGAAAAAAATGAAGCGATTGCTCTGGCTTAGCGTTGCGTCGAGGCTGGAGTCTATATCAAGATGATGTACAATAGCGCCATTCATGCGCAGTGGCTTCGGCGCAGGGAAACGCCTTATAAGCGCTTCTCGCGCGGAAATCACAGAATTAGAAAGGCTTATCGTGCGATTCATAGTCATGCTGCTCTTGGCTTTGGCGCTGTTGACAGGTTGCGCTTCGCAGGCGACCTTCGGCGATGCCATCACCCAAGGCGAACCCACACCTATCCCGACCCCAGTTGTGCCTAACAAACCTGTCTATCAGGTGGAGCGCGGCAAAATCGTATATGAGCGTCGTTTCTTCGGGCGTATCTCGCCGCTTGTCACCGAAGAATTCGCCTTCGAGATTGACGGGCGCGTTCTGGAAGTTCTGGTGGAGCGCGGCGCGACTGTGAACGAGGGCGATATCTTGGCGCGCTTGGATACAAGAGCGCTGGAAGCCCAATTGCTCAATGCCGAAGAAGAACTCGCCATCGCCCAATCGATCTTCGAAAGCGCCGATAGCCAAGTTCGCTACGATAGCCAGCGCGCGCAGCTTAACCTGGAAATAGCGCAGCTGCGCCTGGACCATGCGCTTGCGCAAGGGTCCGATCCGCCGACCGCCGACGACGCGCTCAACATCAATCTGCGCACGATTGAGCGCGATCTGGCGCAGGTCTCCCTCGACGAGTTGACATCGGGGGTCGATCCGCAACTGCGCTTCGACGTCACGCGGGCGCAGAAACGCGTCGATGAAATAGAAGCGACTATCGCCAAAACCGAGCTGGTCGCGCCCATGTCCGGTCGCTTGGTCTATTTCTCGCCCGACCCTGGCGAGCCGATGGTCGCCTACGAGCCTATCGCGGTGGTGGCGGATCTCTCGATACTGGAAATCACGGACGAGATGGACGCCGATGACCTGAGCGAACTGGCGGAAGGCATGCCGCTGACCACCAAACGCGCCAGCTTGCCCGGCAGTGTCTACACCGGGATCATCGCCAGCTTGCCTTCTCCCTACGGCCTGTCAACGGATGAATTCGTTCATGTCGCCTTCGATCAGCAACCGCCCCCGGATGAATTCCAGGCGGGCGATCGCATGGAATTCACCGTCAAAATCGAGGAGCGCGATGACGTGCTCTGGCTGCCCATCTCGGCGATTCGCCAATTCAGCGGTCGTAATTTCATCGTCGTGCAAAACGAAGGCGTACAGCGCCGGGTCGATGTGCGGCTCGGGCTGGAGGGCGATGACCGGGTCGAGATACTGGAAGGCGCGGAAGAGAATCAGACGGTTATCGGACCATGATGCGTAGCGCCTTGCGAATCCGCGCCATCTTCATAGTCGCTGTCAAACGTCTGCTGGCGCAGCCCTTGCTGTCGCTGGCGACGATCGTCGGTCTTACGGTCGCCGTGGCGCTCGTTTTGACCATCCCGATCTATTCCGAATCGGTGGCTTACCGCATCTTGACCGAACGCCTCACCGAAGGACCCGATCGCATCAACCGACCGCCCTTCTCCTTCATGTTTAGCTATATCGGCTCCTGGAATCAGCCGGTCAATTGGGAAGACATCGGCGGTCTGGACCGCTACCTACGCGAAAAAGGCGGGCAGGAACTGGGCTTGCCCACGACCAGAATCGTGCGCCACCTGGAAACGCAAAACTTCCGCCTCTATCCGGCTAACGAAACGAACTACCGCGACGAGAATCGTTCGCTGGATTATGTCAGCTTCGGCACGACGGAAAACATAGAAGCGCAGGTGGAAATGGTGGAAGGCGCTCTGCCCGCGCCGGCCGATCCCGACCCGAACAGCGTAATCGAGGTCATGATCCACGAGAACTTCGCATCCGAATTTGGCATGCAGGCGGGTGAGATCTACTCCGGTTACAACTGGCGGCTGGAAAATGACGATCCGATGCAAATCACCGAGATCCGCATCGCCGGCATCTGGCGGCCCCGCGACGATGAATCGGAATATTGGTTCTATCGCCCCAACGTTTTCCAAGACATCCTGCTCATCAACGAAGCGACTTATGTCAATCGCCTGGCGCCTAATACCGACTCGGAGATTAATCTGGCGGTTTGGTACCTGGTCACCGATGGCGGCAGCGTCAATACCAGCCGCGTCGATGAGCTGCTGCAGCGCCATATCGACACCGAAAAGATCGCCGATCAATACTTGCCCGGCACCTATATTCAAGCCTCGCCGGAAGAAGAGCTAAAACCCTATCAGCGTATCGTCACTGTTCTGACCCTGACCCTGACCGTCTTCAGTATCCCGATTGTGGCGCTGCTGATCGCATTCTTGGTTATGCTGGTCGGTTTGGTTGTCGACGGCCAGCGCAACGAGACGGCGGTCATGCGCAGCCGCGGCACTTCGCCCTTCCAGGTCGTAGGTTTGACCACTGTCGAAGGCGTCATTATGGGTGTCATCGCCCTGGTGATCGGCATGATCATGGCAACCGCTTTCACGCAGCTGATCGGCACCACGCGCAGCTTTATGGACTTCCGCTGGGGGCAACATTTTATTGTGTCCATCCCCCCGACTATCGGCTCAACGATCGCGCTGGCGCTGGCATTTACAGTTTTAATCCGCGTCGTGCCGACCATCGGCGCCGCTCGCCACACCATTGTCAGCTACAAGATGGACAAGTCGCGCTTGCTGCGGCGGCCCTGGTGGCAGCGCCTGGGTGTTGATGTTTTGCTGCTAGCGCTTATCGGCTACTTTTATTATCAAGTGGTGCAGCAAGGCGGTCTGATTGACGTGGAAGGCGGAACGCGCAATATCGACCAGGCTTACAACCAGCCCTTCGTATTCTTGTTGCCGCCGCTGACGATTTTCGCTTTGACGCTTTTCATCCTGCGCTTTTTGCCGCCCATCCTGCGTTTTCTGGCTTGGCTGATCCAATGGAGCAATAGCGTCGGCTTGCTGATCGTCACACGACAACTGGAGCGCTCGCCCGGCGCTTATTATCTGCCTTTGATCCTGCTGGTGACGACCATCAGCCTGGGCATCTATACCGCTTCCTTCGCCCGCACGATTGACCGCTATCTCTACGAGCAGCAGTATTACAAGATCGCCGCCGATATGTCCGTGCGCGTTTTCAGCCAGACCGGCGGCGGCATCCCCGGCGCGAGCGCGGGCAACGAAGAGCCGCCGGCTTTCATGCACATTTCCGAGTTCACCTCGATGCCGCATGTCGAAGGCGCGACGCGCATCGGCGAATACACCGCCAAGGCGCGCCTGACCATGGCCAGCGTTGAAGGAACCTTCATCGGCATCGACCGCGCCGACCTGGGTCCGGTCATCTTTTGGCGGCCCGATTTCGCATCCTACCGCTTGGGCTACTTGACAAACGCCCTGGCGCTGCAGCAGGACAGCGTATTGGTCTCGCGCGGATTCCTGGAGCAGCGCGCGCTGGAAATCGGCGACCTGCTCGAGCTGGACATCCGCAGCGGCGGCGAGGTATTCAAAATCAACTTGCAGATTGTGGGCAGCCTCGAGCACTTCCCGCGTTGGTATCCGGAAGAAGATGGTCCGCTATTTGTGGGCAACCTGGACTTTTTCTTTGAACAAGCGCAGCAAGAATTGGCGCATCGCGTGATTGCGCGCATCGATCCGGAATTCGACCCGAGCGCATTTTCCCGCGCCTTGTTCGACCGCGGCGCCACCGGCGTCCTCATCGAAGAGCCGACAACGCGTATCGAGCGCGAGCAATCGCGGCCGGAACGGCAAGGACTCTTTGGCTTGTTGTCCATTGGCTTCATCACGTCGTCGCTGGCGACTATGGTCGGCTTTTTGCTGTATACGGTCTTTTCCTATCGCCGGCGTTATGTTGAGCTGGGCATCTTGCGCGCCATTGGCTTGTCGCAGACGTCGATGATGCTCTCTGTCGCCTGGGAACTGGGTCTCTTAATTGTGGTGGGCTTGCTGCTCGGCATCGGCATCGGATTGGCGGTCAGCATACTCTATATCCCCTACATGCAATTTGTCAGCAGCCTGGAAGGCATCGTGCCGCCCTATGTGATCACGATGGCTTGGACCGAGATCGCCCAGATCCTCGCCCTGTTCCTGGGCGCCTTCCTGCTGATTATGGTCATCCTGCTGTTGATCCTGCGGCGCATGCGGATCTTCCAGGCGGTTAAATTAGGAGAGTCGCTCTGATGAGTTGTTTGGCTTGCTTTGTAAGCGCGCGGACAGATCCAGAGACAGTTATCCAATCTCAAGCTGTCTGCGTTCCCCACGACTGTGGGGGTGACCCGATATTGAAAGTGGCGGAAATCGATGTGATCGCCAATTCCCCACAAAAGTGGCGGTGTTGATGATGGAAAACGAACTCAACTCAAACGCATTTGTCATCTGCCAATCACTGTATAAGCTCTACCAGATCAGTGATTATGATGTCCAGGCGCTGCAGGGATTGGATCTGACCGTCCGCGAAGGGGAAATGGTCGGCGTCGTCGGGGCGAGCGGCAGTGGCAAGACCACCTTGATGAACGTTTTGGGCGGCTTGACGCGGCCCTCCGCGGGCCAAGTGATCGTCGACGGGCAGAACCTGCTCAAGCTGAGCAACCGCGAACTGACGACTTATCGACAGGTGGAGGTCGGCTTCGTCTGGCAGCAAGGCAGCCGCAATCTCATCCCTTACCTGTCCGCGCTTGATAACATCAAATTGCCGATGACGCTGGCGGGCCAGACCGGTGCGCAGGTAGACAAGCGGGCGCGCGAACTAATGGACCTGGTCGATCTCGCCGATCGATTCCACCATCAGCCGATCGCGCTTTCCGGCGGCGAACAGCAGCGCGTGGCGATCGCGGTGGCGCTGGCCAACGAGCCGAAGCTGCTGCTGGCGGACGAGCCCACTGGCGAGCTCGACTCCGTGACCTCCGACCAAGTCTATGATCTGTTCCAACGCTTGAATCGCGATTTGGGCTTGACGATTTGCATCGTCAGTCACGATCCGCTGATCGCGCAGCATGTCGGCCGCGTGGTAGCGATACGAGACGGGAAGCTGGCCAGCGAAACGGTGCTGCGCCGGCGCAAACGGGAAGCCCGCTCCCATGACGACTCCGGCGCGGCAGGGCAGGGTCAAGAGGGCTGGGAAGAGCATTTTGAGGAGTTGATCGTGCTGGATTCCGCCGGACGCTTGCAGATCCCCAAAGACTATCGCGAAGAGTTGGCAATCGAAAACCGCGTCGAAATGGAAGTGACGGAGCGGGGATTACTGATCCGGCCCGCGCAGAACCTGGAAGAGACTTCGTCACAGAGCGAGATTAAAATCGAACACGAGATCCGCGCCGATGACAATGGCGCGCAGGGCGGTTTGCTTTCTAGGTTGGGACTGCGTAAAGCCGCGGCGGACGACGCAAGCGGAAGGAGGCGGAAATGACCGCGCTGGCAATTGTCTCGCAGGACCTCAGCCGCGTATACGCCTCCGATTCGGGCGAGGTAGCGGCAATACAAGATGTGAGCTTCGAAATCGAAAGCGGCCAGTTCGTCGCTTTGCGCGGGCGTTCGGGCAGCGGCAAAACCACCTTGCTCAATTGCCTCGGCGGCTTGGACAACCCGACCCGGGGCAAAATCTGGATCTATGGCGACGACATATCGGGCTTGGACGAAAGGCAGCGCACGCACTGGCGCCGCGAGAGTATTGGTTTCGTCTTCCAGCAGATGGGTTTGATGCCCAGCTTTTCCGCCTACGAGAACCTGGAATTGATGGCGCGCCTGGGCGGCTTGCCGCGCCGCGAGCGCAAGGAACGCATTCTTAAGAATCTGGAGCGGGTGGGCTTGAAGGATTATTACGCGCACCGCCCCTACGAGATGTCCGGCGGGCAGCAGCAGCGCATCGCCATCGCCCGCGCTTTGGTCACGTCGCCGCGTTTGATCCTGGCGGACGAACCGACCAGCGAACTGGACAGCGAGACGACGCACATGATATTAACTGTTTTGCAAACGATCGTGCGCGAGGAAGCTGTGACAATTCTTTTGTCAAGTCACGATCCCATCGTCGACGAATACGCCGACCGCATCATCCAACTGCGCGACGGGCAAATCGCCCAATTCCCCGAGGAGTCCCTGCCCGCGCCTCAGCTGGCGGGGATGAACTAGGGATGAACTAAGGAAGGTCGCGGGATTATGGCTTTGCCGCTGCTAATGTTCTTCTTCTATTTTATGGGCGACACCATTCATTTTCATGATGTCAGCCAAGAGGCGGGCATAAGCGCTTCTCACCGCGCCATATGGGTGGAAGACGCGCCTAGGCAGTTCGGCAAGCAATACCTGGCGGCTGGGACAGCCTGGGCGGATTATGACAATGACGGCTGGGTTGATCTCTTTGTCACGGGCAACCTCGATCCTAATGTTTTGTACCGCAACAATGGCGACGGCAGCTTCGCGGTATCCGAGTTCTCGGATGCGCTGAGTTTGCCGGATGTGCCCAGCGGCGGCGCGGTCTGGGCGGATTATGACAATGACGGCTGGCGCGATCTTTATGTGCTGAACATGGGGTCGAATCGGCTCTTCCGCAACCTCAAGGGCAAGGGCTTTGCCGATGTGACTGTCGCGGCTGGCGTCGGCGATATCGGCAAAGGCACAACAGCCGCTTGGGGCGATTATGACGCGGACGGCCATTTGGATCTCTATGTCGTCAATTGGTCCTGCGTTCCCGAATGCGATTTGCAAGATTTTTCGCGCAGCCGCGACGCGCTCTACCACAACGACGGCGATGGCGCTTTCACCGATGTCTCGGGCTTGTTGGGCTTCGAGCAATTGTTAGGCGCTGGCTTTTCCGCCAGTTGGGTTGACTATGACAATGACCGCGATCTTGACCTGTATGTCGTCAATGACAAGGTGGTGAACGCCCTGGGCAATGTGCTGCTGCGCAATGACGGCGCTGGTTGCGATGGCTGGTGCTTCACCGATGTTTCGGCGGCGTCTGGCGCGGATGCGGTCTTGCACGGCATGGGCTTGGCGACCGGCGACTACGACAACGATGGCGACCTGGACTTTTATTTTTCCAATATGGTGAATGCCATGGTCCTGCTAGAAAATCAGGGCGACGGCACTTTCTTGGATAGCACGGAATTCGCCAGAGTCGGTTATGACACCGGGCAGTCGGTCGGCTGGGGCACGGCATTTTTCGACTTCGACAACGACGGCTGGCTGGATTTGTTCCTGGCGGCGACCGGTCTCGTGCCGGAGTCCGCTTCCCCGGGTACGCAGCTCGATGAGCCAGATCAGCTGCTGCACGGCTTGGCGCCGGAATACGGTCCGGTGGGCATGCACTTTCAGTATCCGGATATGCTCTATCAGAATCAGCGGGATGGCAGTTTCGCCGCCGTCGATCAAAGCCTGTTTGCCGATGGCGCGCAGCCGACGATGGGCTTCAGCACCGCCGATTACGACCGGGACGGCCGCGTCGATTTCGCGCTGACCTACTGGGATGTCGGTCACAAATTGTTCCAGAATGATAATCTCGCCGCGCGGTGGAACAACTGGATCGCCTTTGACCTGCAGGGCGGCGGCGACATTGATCGCGACGCCATTGGCACGCGGGTGCGTGTCGATACGCTTGACGGCTTGTCACAGATCCGCGAAGTGAAATCCGGCTCGAGCCTGGGCGCGGGGAACGAGCTGGCGCTGCACTTCGGCTTGGGAGAATCCGAAATCGCCCGGGTGCTCGTCAGTTGGCTCAATGGCGATTACCATGAATACACCGGGGTCGAGGTCAAGCAACGCTGTTTGATCACGCCAGATAAGATGGCTTGCGAGAATCAACCCCATTCACAGTAGACTGCCACGTTTCTGGAATCTGAAATGAAGGATGGCAACATGAGACACTCCCCGACATCCGCGCTGCTTTTGACGCTGCTCTTGCTCGCCCTGCTGGCGCCGGCCGCTTTGGCGCATCAACCCGTTTGCGAATTCGCCGACCTGAAAGCGCGAGCGCCTTGGCGCGTCCCAGACGCCACCATCTCCTACGCCTATTTCGGCAATGTCTACCCCGCCGGCGATGTCGACTATTTCCGCTTTCAAGCCGAGCAAGGGCAATCTGTCCTATTGAGCTTGAGCATCCCCGCCATTTCCGATCAAGCGGTCTTCTCGCCGGTCATGGCGGTATACGGTCCGGGCCTCAACAGCGGCGCGGACATGCAACTGCCGCAAGCGCTGACAATCCCCGAGGGGCAGGGCGTAATGATGGTCCCGCTGGGTGAGGAACCGGTCTACTGGTTCGAGCCATTCAGCCGCAGGTACTTTTGGAATTGGGATGACTTTTTCTTCAAAGCGCCGGCAGCAGCGGCCTATACCGTGGCGCTCTGGCATCCGCAAGCGGAGCTCGGACGTTATGCTTTTGTGATTGGCCAGCGCGAGGTCTTCGGCGGCGAGCTGGAATGTTACGAATCATACAGCGACTACTGGACGCCGCTGGAAGCAGGTGTGAACCCCTACCGCGACCGCGGCTTCGAGATGTCTTTCGACCAAGCGCCTGTGGTCAACTTGCAATTGTTCCCGCTGGCTGGCGGGGGCTACAATGTCCGGGTCCAGACGCTGAATTTCACCTTCACGCCACAGAATATCGATATGGATCCGATTCCCGGCGAGGGTCACGCGCACCTCTATGTTGACGGCGTGAAAATCGCCCGGCTCTACGGCGAATGGCATCATCTGGGCGCGCTCCCCGAGGACGCCGAGCTGCTTAGGGTCGCGCTCTATGCCAACGACCACAGTCCCTTCACAGTCGATGGCCTGCCAGTCTCCGATTCGCTGGCTCTGGTTGACGCGACACAAGAGGACGCCTGATCGTGATGGGAGATTTGCATGCCACGGTCGGGCGCATCAAGGCGCTGCTCGACACTGAAACTTGCTGGTACGAATGCTTCGAGCATGAGCCGGCGCGCACCAGCGAAGAAGCGGCAGCCATGCGCCCGGGCTACAGCTTGCGCCAAGGCGCCAAAGCCATCATCCTGCGCGTGAAACGATCCAAGCGGGACAAATTTTTTGTAATGCTCGTTTTGCCGGCTGATCGCAAGTTCGCCGCCAAAGCGGTCAAAAGCTATTTCGCGGCGCGCGACATCCGCTTCGCCAGCGCGGACGAAGTTACGGAGTTGACCGACGGCATTCAACCCGGCGGGGTGCCGCCCTTCGGCAATTTGTTCGACTTGCCCGTATTCGCGACGCCTGAATTGTTTGATGTGGAGCGAATTGTGTTTAACGCCGGCGACCGGCGCTATTCACTGGCGATGCGCAGCGCGGATTATCGTCGCCTGGCGCAGCCCGAGGTATTTTCTTTTGTCTGATTTTCTTGCTGCAACCGCTACCTCAATATAACCAAGTCAGTAATGTAACCCAAGTCCCGCGGCGCTTGCTGCAAAGTTGCGTCAAGCTGCTGCCAGAAAGCGGCATCTGCCTTTGGCGGTCGCCCGGTTTGGGACGATTGCTCAAGCCTTCCAAGCCTTGCTCTCGACAACGATTCCACCAACGATAGACTGTGACCAGACTGACAGGAAAGGTCTCGGTGACGGTCGCCGGTTTGGCGACTATTCCTCAGTCGCCTCGTTTCAAGCGCAGAACGAGCATGGCGAAGCTGTGCGGCGGCAGGAGCAGTTCATCGGCGCGCATCGTCCGGCGCTCGACGACGACCGTATCGGGCGCTGCGAAGGTATTGGTCGCCAGGGGACTTTCGCCCGATACGCTGTAGACATCGACCGCGTCTTCCAGATCCAGCCCCGCTATCGACAGCGCCATCGGCTCGTCCAGGCTGCAATTGACCAGCGAAACAAATGCCAAGCGTCTATCCGCGTCATAAGTCGTGGCCGCGTTCAGCAAAGGCACATCGTCATATCCGCGCATATTGCCGGCTGGCGGGCTATGAAACTTGCCGCAGTCGACAGTAGTCTGCAACGCCTGTGGCCCGCGGTGGCGCGTCATGAGTTCCAGCACCAGCGTGGCTGGCATTTTGATAACGGCCGGTTGCGCGGGTTGGTCGCCGCTATCAATCGGCACCCAGCCGCCCCCGCGCCCGAGAGCGACCGCCTCCCAGCGATAAAGCGGCGCTATCAAGTAGCAGCCCATAACATTGCTTAAGTGATAGATGGCGCTGTACTGGATGCGATCCGCGCGCTGCAAGCAGAGGTTCATGATCGAGCCGCAATAAAGCGCGTCGGCCAGATTGTAATCTTCGATGAAATCGGGGGCTTTGGCGCCAACGTATGTATTCCACTCGTCAAAGGCGATTGGCAGCGCTTTCTCGCTGTGCTGGTCCACAATTGCCAGCGTATCGTCCAACATGCCCTGGACCTCGAACCAGGCGGCCATTTTGGGCAGGTAGATCGTTTCCGGGGCGGGCGTATCGACGCGCTTTTCCGTGCGCAGCGAATAATAATGCAGGCTATATTGGTCCATTTCCCCTGCGGCGCTGCCCAACACCCGCTCGTTCCAGTGGGCGTAGAGATCCACTGGCGCGCCAACGCCGATTAAGCTGAGTTCAGGATCGGCGGCGCGCATGGCGCGGGCAAATGCGAGATAGCGCGTGGCGTAAGTATCGGCATCGACATGCCCCACTTGCCAGTTGCCGAATTGCTCGTTGCCCACGAACCAGACCTTGACATTATGCGGCTGCGCATAGCCGTTGGCAGCCCGCATTGCGCCATACTCGCTTGAGCTATCGCCATTGCAGTATTCGACCCAGGCACGCGCTTCTTCCGGGCTGCCGTCGCCCATGTTCGCGGTCAGCACAGGCTCGGCGTCGACCAGACGACACAGGTCGATGAACTCGTCGGTTCCCATATCGTTCGATTCCCAAAGCCACCAAGCGGGGTCGAGATAGCTCGGGCGCTTATCGCGATCGCCCAGCCCGAGCTCCCAGTGATAGGCCGAGACGAAATTTCCGCCGGGCCAGCGCAGCTGCGTCGGCGACCATTCGCGCAGCGCGGCGATGAAATCGGCGCGGAAGCCGCGAATATGATCGCTGGGCATCAGCGAGGCGCAGCCGACCCAAAGCGAGCCTTCGCTTATGGTCAGCAGAAGTTCGCCTTTGGGGTCGCTGCCCGCCGCGGTGAAGCTGCGCCGATAGCTCCGCCAGTCGTCGCTTACCGCGGCGATTTGCCATTTTTCGTCGCCGAGCTGGGCATCGAGCGCTTGCCCCTGACCCTTGAGAACCAAGCGCAGTTCATAGTTGCGCTCGCTTTGCAAGTAGAGGCTGCCCTGTTTGATGCCGCGGGCTTGACCGTCGGGGCGGCGAATGCTGATGCGCTGCGCTTGCCGCCCGGTGTAAAAGCAGCTGTTGTCATGGGCATAGAGAACCGCCTCGTAATCGGGATTGACCGCTTCCCAGGGCAGGACGACGCCGATGCTGGGATGTATGTTGTACAAGCCTTCGCTGGGCGCGGTGTACATGCGGTCGCAGCCGGCGAACTTGCGGTCGCGCAGCATCTCCGCCCAGACGCCGCCGTAAATGGCTTGCCCGAGATGTTCCAGGTTAGCGCCATAAAGATGGTCATGCGCCTCGCCGATGACCCCGTCCAAATTGATGTTGACGGTCGCTCGCTTCATGGTCATCCTCGTTATCGCTTGAATTGGCTGCTTGGATCCTGTTGCAGTATGGCATATAGCGCCGCGCCTATCAAACAGACGTCTTCACTGAAAGCGGCTGGTCGGATTAAGCCGTCATAATAGAAATCAGCGTGCAAGATATGCTTGCCGATGATGCCCCGCGCTGGATCCAGCAGCAGGTCGCCCAGCTTGCTGGCGCTGCCGCCGATGACAATAGCGGCCGGATTGAACAGGTGCAGCAGATTGACCAAGCCCAAACCCAGCCAAGTCCCGGCTTGCCTGACGACTGCCAGCGCCAGCGCGTCCCCCGCTAGCGCCGCTTCGCCAACGGCGCTGCCATCGACCTGTTGATGCGCCCGCAAGGTTGAAGGACTGTCGCTGTTGCGCAGGCGCTGCCGCGCCCAGTCGCCTAAAGCGGGTCCCGATACCAGTTCCTCCAGGCGTCGATGACTGCCATCGGGCAGGCTGAGGCGCATGTGGCCCGGTTCGATGGCATGTGAACGCCAACCGCCGAAGAGCCGCCCGTTGATGATGGCGCCGCCGCCTAAACCCGTGCTGATTGTCAAGTATATCAGCGGATCCGCGCCACCCCCGGCGCCCAGGTGATACTCAGCCAAGGCGCCGAGATTGCCGTCGTTTTGCACATAAGTCGCTGCATCGCCAAATGCCCTGCTAAGCGTCTGGGCAAGCGGCACATCCGACCAACCCGGCAGCGTGCAGGCGCTGATGATGAAACCCCTTTCGACGTCCAGCGGACCGGGCGCGGCGATGCCGATGGCGGCCGGCGGAGACTGGGCTTCGAGCAGCGACGTGCCCAGATCAATCAGGCGCTTTAAGCCAGCCGCCATGCCTTCGTCCACCTTGCTCAGCGTTTCGGCGCGGCGCAGCAGGCGCAGGTCGCCGTCGAACAGGGCGGCGCGGCTGCGGGTGCCGCCAAAGTCAATCGCCAGATAGGTCTTCATAAATCGTTCACGAATGCATAACGCTGATAATCGGGCGCTCGCTTGACCGAGTCGCTCGCTGAGATCTCTTTCACCGTCAGCGCGCCCTTGCGGTAAACCAAGGTCCCTGGGCAATCGCCCCGCTTCAAAGCCGCATAAGCCATGCGGCTCATGTCCACTGCCCTTTGGCGATCCAGGTGCGAGGTCGCAGCGCCGCGCTGGGCATGCCCCAGGCGCGTCAGCCGTTGGCGGATGCCGGTTATTTTGGGGATATCGCGCGCCAATCGCTCGACCCCCGGCAGGCCTTCGGACAGCAGCACCAAGGCATGTCCCCGTTGCGCCACTGCGGTTTTCAAGCGCTGTGCCAGCCAAGCCATGTCGAAATCATATTCCGGCAGCAAGACAGCATCCGCAGCGCAGGCGTAAGCGATTTCCAGCGCCAGATAGCCGGTATCCCCCCCCAGCGTTTCCACCAAGAAGATGCGGCCCGGCAAGGCATTCGCTGTGGCGCGGATGCCTTCGATCGTCTGCCAGGCATAGTTGCAGGCGGAATCGTGCCCCAGCGTATAATCTGTGTCCGGTACGTCGTTGTCAATCGTAGTCGGCAGGACAAGGTGAGAAATACCCCAGCTTTCCAGCCGCGGACGGACGTGCTTAATCGTACCGTCCCCGCCGAAGAGCAACAGGTTGTCAATCTGTTCTTGTTTCATGACTCGGCTTAAGCTTTCCTGCGCATCGTCATGGGCAAGGACCGGCGCTCGGCTCGAACGCAAGCAGGAGCCGCCCCGTCCCGCAAGCAAGCTGACAGCGGGCAGGTCAATCTCTGTCACTTGTCCAGACAGCAGTCCGGCAAGTCCGCCTTGCGCGCCGATGACCTGGTCGCCGTGTCGTGCCGCCAAATCGGCATAGGCGGCAATCGCCGCGTTGATGCCCGGCGCGTCCCCTCCGCTGACCACGATTACAGTCTTCATCTTTTTCAAGCCTCACAGACCTTCAAGCGACGCGTATAGCCTTTTTGTCATTCTGGCATCTCATATTCTCATTACTTACTTGATTTTATTTCTGTGCCTCTGTGGCGAGTTATCTTTATGTACATGGTTTTACTTCTATTCGATTTTACCCTATCGCCGGCGCGCTTCTAGCGGCAAAGATCGCCGCCATGCGCGGGGCGCGATTTCGAAAGCCCGGCCGCGGAATAGAAAAAAAAGAAAAATTTGACTAAGTAAGCGAAAGCCGTTATAGTCCAAACAGGAATAATTTGAAACTGATGATGACCCACGACAACTCCTTGCTAGCCATCGAAAGGCAACGGCGCATTCTGGATATTTTGCAGCAGCAGGGCGCTGTGCGCACAGCCGAGCTGACCAAGTTGATGAAGGTCTCCGCTGTTACCGTTCGTTCCGACCTGGGCGAATTGCAGAAGCTCGGCGAGTGCGAGATTATCTGGGGCGGTGCTGTCTCCAAGATGCCGGCTTCCGATCAGGATTCGCTTTTGCGCCGGCGCAGCGAACTGAACCTGGCGTCGAAACAGCGCATCGGCAAGAAGGCGATCGACTTTATCGATGTCGGCCAAACTATTTTCATCGATGCCGGCACGACGACGCTGGAAATCGTCAATAATCTGCCGCGCGATCTGGAATACCTGCGCATCGTCACGCCATCGCTCAATATCGCCGTGGCCGCGACATATTATCCCTATGTCGAATTGGTCATGCCGGGCGGCGTCTTGCGCAATTTGACCCGCTCGCTCATCGGCGCCCAGACCATCCGTTCATTGGAAATGTTTAATGCCGATTTGGTCTTTCTGGCTTCCGGCGGCTACAGCGTCGAAAATGGCGTGACAACCGGCAACATTCTTGAAGTCGAGGTCAAGCGCACCATGGTCAAACAAGCCAACAACGTGATCTTGACGGCTGATGGCGGCAAATATGGCCACAGCCTTTCCTTGAACGTGGCGCCGATCGGCTCCATAGATACGCTAATCAGCGACGAGCAGTTGGGCGACGCGGCGGCGAAAAAGCTTGAAAATGCTGGCTTGGATGTCATTAGGGTATGATTGGAAGTTAATCGGAGAGGGCGTCTATGATAGAATCCAGGTAATGCGGTTGAATCGTCAGCGCATTTAGTTTATCCAGAAGGAGACTAACAGTGAAGAAATTTCTTGTATTGGCAGCGATAGCGCTTTTTGTGGCGAGCCTCGTGCCAGGCGTCATCGCGCAGGACGATGGGTATACCATCGCCTTCGTTCCGGGGGTCAATCCGGATCCATTCTATATCACCATGAGCACCGGTGTCTATCAGGCGGCTGAGGACTTGGGTTTGAATGTCATTCAGCAAGATCCCGAGCGCTTTGATGTGACCGTTTCCGCGCCGATTATCGAAGCCTTGATCGCCCGCGGCGACATTGACGCCCTCGTCACAGCGCCCAACGACAAAGAACAGTCGATACCGGTGCTGCAAGAGGCGCATGAAGCCGGCATCGTCGTACTGACGGTGGATACCTTCATCGGCGACGGCAATTACGCCGATGGCGAGGTGACTTTCCCGATCACATATATCGGTTCCGACAATACCCAAGGCGGTTACATCGCTTGCTCGGCATTGGCGGACAAACTGGGCGCAGGCGCGAAGATCTATGTCACCAACACACGCCCCGGCATCAGCACCACCGATCAGCGCGAGGAAGGCTGCCTGGCCGCGGCTGAGGATAATGGTTTGATAGTCGCCCGCGTCGACTATAACGAGAACAGCGCCGATACCGCCCAGGCGCAGACGGCCGCCGTATTGCAAGCCAATCCCGATATTGTCGGCATGTTCGCCACCAATACCTTTGGCGCGCTCGGCGCTGGCACGGCGATACAGAACGCCGGTTTGCAAGGCGCTGTGGAAGTAGCGCTGTTTGACGCCAGCGAAGAGAATATCGGCTTCTTGAAGGACGGCATCGTTTCCCTGGTCATCGCGCAGAAACCGGCCGATATGGGCTACCTGGGCGTGGCATTAGCCACCGCCTATCTCGACGGCGTAGGCAGCATCCCGGCGCGTATTCCCACCGGTTACGCGGTCATCACGATTGACAACGTCGACGATCCCGAAGTGGCGCGCTTCATCTATACCAGCAATACCAGCGATCCCGCGCCAGCCCTCGATGACAGCTACAATCTGGCTTTTGTGCCGGGCGTGAACCCCGATCCCTTCTACATCACCATGTCGCGCGGCGTCTATGGCGCGGCGGGCCGCCTGGGCATCAATGTCATCCAGCAGGATCCGGAACGCTTTGACGTGGCGGTTTCCGAACCCATCATTCGCGCTCTGATCTCGCGGGGCGACATCCACTCGCTGGTCACCGCGCCGAATGACAAGGAGCAGTCGATACCGGTGCTGCAAGATGCCCATGACGCCGGCATTTCGGTCTTGACGGTCGATACCTTCGTCGGCGATGGCAACTACGCCGATGGCGAGGTGACTTTCCCGTTGACCTATATCGGCTCGGACAACGTGCGAGGCGGATACATCGCGTGTACGGCGCTAGCGGACGCGCTGCCAGAGGGTTCTAAGATTTACGTCACCAATACCCGCCCGGGCATCAGCACGACTGACCAGCGCGAACAAGGCTGCTTGGAAGCGGCTGAGGCTCGTGGCTTGGTGGTCGCCCGCGTCGACTACAACGAAAACAGCGCGGACATGGCGCAGCAGCAAACAGCCGCTGTCTTGCAGGCGAATCCCGATATCGTCGGCATGTTCGCCACCAATCTCTTTGGCGCGGTGGGCGCCGGCAACGCGATTCAGAACGCCGGCTTGCAAGGCGCGGTGGAAGTCGCGCTCTTTGACGCTGGCGAAGAAAACATCCAGTTCCTGCGCGACGGCATCGTGTCGCTGGTCATCGCGCAGAAGCCAGCCGACATGGGCTACCTGGGCGTGATCGCCCAAGTCGCCAATTTGCGCGGCGTGACGTCTATGCCGGCGCGCGTGGGCACTGGTTACGCGGTCATCACGATTGATAATGTTGATGACCCGGATGTGGCGCGCTTCATCTATACCGCCGGCTAGTTCGCTAGATTTTCTGTAGGGGCGGCTGACGGTCAGCCGTCCCTACTTAACTTAGGTAAATCCGATACGGACATATTTCTGCCAAATGCGGGGCAAGTTCAGCTATTTCCGGTGGGCGACTGACCCGCAGTGTCGAAGGTCAGTGTCTACGCGACCTACGCGACCTGCGCGCGGCGCAGAGTCGCCCAAAATCACTATAAATCACTATATTGAGGATTAGGTAAAAGGAAGAGTCTATGGCATTAAAAGCTAAACTGGGGAACGCGCAGCGTCAGACCTTGGTCAATTCGCGCTTTATAGATTTTTTGACGAAGAGTTGGTCTTATCTTTTCCTGCTGGCTTTGGTCCTATATTTTTCGGCGACCGGCACCGGCTTTTTCTCTGTGCGCAACTTCTCCTCGATTCTGACAACCAGCACTTTGATCATGCTGATGGCGATTGGCCAGACTTATGTTGTCATCACGGCCGGTATCGACCTGTCCATCGGCTGGACCGTGGGCTTGTCTTCGGTGACGACAGCCCGCGTCATGCGCGATCTGGCTGAAAGCGGCAACGATGTCGCCTACGCCATGCTGGCTGGCGTCTTCGCGGGTCTCTTGGTCGCCCTCATTCCGGGCTTGATCAATGGCTTGCTGGTAGCCAGGGTCAAAGTCCCGCCCTTCATCGCGACCTTGGGCATGTTTGGCATTGTGCGCGGCGCGGCTTTTCTGCTCACCGATGGCCAGCAGGTCGTGCGCGGTCTCTCGTCGGAACTGCGAGAATCGCTGCGCATGATCGGCAATGGCAGCTTGCTTTATTATATTCCCGACGACGGCTTCCATTGGTTTGCGCTGCCGCCCGACCTGGCGCCACAGCAGTTGCGCGTCGTGTCGCAATTATTGCCTTATCCCGTCATCATCACAGCGCTTGTGGTTGTGGTATTCGCTTTCATCCTGGCGCGCACGAAATTCGGCCGTCATACCTATGTCATCGGCGGCAGCGAAGAAGCGGCGCGCCGGTCCGGCATCAATGTCGATCGCCATTTGATCATCATCTATGTCATTTGCGGGTTCACCGCTGGCATTGCCGGCGTCTTGCATCTCTTCCGCTTTACCGCTGGCGCGCCACAGGCCGGGGAAGCCGCGCTCTTGTCGTCGGTTGCGGCGGTGGTCATCGGCGGCACCAACCTCTTCGGCGGCGAAGGCGATATCATGGGCGCTGTGATTGGCGCGCTGATTATCGCGGTGCTGCAAACGGGCTTGGTCATTTTGAATATCGACTCCATCTGGCAATTCATTGTTGTTGGCGTTGTCATTATCATCGCGGTGCTTGTCAACCAACTGCAGGACGCGCTGGAAAGGATGCAATCCAATGTCTGAACCCATCCTGACCGCAACGGGCATGAGCAAATACTTCGGCGGTTTGACCGCTGTCGATAGTGTGGATTTCGCCATCTACCCGGGCGAGGTCGTGGCGCTGCTCGGCGACAACGGCGCTGGCAAATCCACCTTGATTAAGTGCGTCTCCGGCGTATACCGCCCCGAGCACGGGCAAGTCGCTTTTAATGGCGAAGACATCACAGGTCATGCGCCCGCCGATATTCGCAGCCGCGGCATCGAGACCATCTACCAAGATTTGGCGCTGGCGGAAAACCTTGATGTCGGGGCGAACGTCTTCCTGGGCAAAGAGAAGACGCGCCGGCTCTTCGGGCTGATCCCGGTCACCGATGACAATTACATGCGCGTAGAGGCTGCCACTGTCCTTGACGAGCTGGACATCCATATCCCGTCGCTCAGGCAGCGGCTGGTCAACCTTTCCGGCGGACAGCGGCAGGCGGTTGCCATCGCGCGGGCGATGTATTGGAATGCCAAACTCGTCATCATGGACGAGCCGACAGCGGCGCTCGGCGTGCCGGAACAGCGTAAAGTGCTGGCATTGATTCGCTCGCTGCGCGAGCAGAACATACCGGTCATTCTGATCAGCCATACCATGCATGACGTGATGGCCGTCGCCGATCGTATGGTCGTGATGCGCCGGGGCCGCATCGTCGCGGATATCCAGCGCGCCGACGCCAGCGAAGAACTGATAGTCAAACATATCGTCGGCAGCGCCGAGGATGGCGAAAGCGCGGTGATGATTTAGAAAACTGATTTGTCACACTACGTTACGTAATTTCCGCTTTGCCGCGTTCACACAATATTGTATGCCTTGTAGTCGAATGAACGACGCGGTTTATAAATATAGAGAGTTGTTTTTAAGAATTGAAACTTTAGCTAGTTCGCCATTTTGTGGGGTCGTTCCTAATTCAGAACTTCTCTGATACAATCGCTTAACAACAATAGGTCCGCGGTGGAGATTGCGAAGATGCGAGTGCCCAAGACGAAACCTGCCAAAGTCCAAGTGCTGGAAACGTTACGCCCTTGCGGTGCAACTGGCGAAGACGGTGAGGAAATGAGCAATGAGGAAATCCTTGACAGCATAGAGCGCGGATTCCAAGAGATGCTCGCGGGCAATACGCGCCCAGCACTAGAATTTCTGGATGAGATAGACAACGAATAAGCGATGCCATCGCGAAATGTTCACACTGCGCCCGAATTTCAAAAGGAAATTCGAAAACTCAAGCGCAGATTTCCCGATGTCACTGCCCAAATCCGAAAGCTCGTATTTCAACTAAGCAATGGTGAACTCCCTGGTGACAGAGTTCCCAGATTAATTATCCAATCCTATAAGGTCAGGTTGCCGAATCCATCAATACGCCGAGGTAACAGTGGCGGTTTTCGCGTGTATTACGCCGTGTACCAAGGAGATGCAGTTTTTCTGATTACGATATATTCCAAGACCGACAAGGACGATGTAAGCCTTTACGAAGTGCAGCAAAGATTAAAACGAATTGAACGAAGATTTAGTGGCAATAGCCCGGGCGTCGAATAGCAACTTGTTCTGGAGATATATTTATTTTCATAACTGAAAGGAAAACCATGCCCCTTACCCTCTCGCCCGGACGCTTCCGTGGCTTGAAGACAACCAGCCTGGCTGGACGCGATGTCTTCGGCATCGTCGCCTTCGATCAGCGCGGCAGTTACCGACGCATGATGCCGCCCGCTAGCAGCTATGATGATCTGGCGCGGGTCAAGAACGAAGTCATCGGCGCGCTATCGCTGGAAGCGAGCGCCATCCTGACCGACCCAACTTACGGGCTGGGCGCGGCCATGCGCATGAACGGCCAATCAGGATTGCTGCTGGCTTTGGAAAAAAGCGGCTACAGCGGCGATTCCAGCTACCGCAAAACCGAGCTGATTCCCGGCTGGACCGCCGAGAAGATCCGCAAAGTCGGCGCGAACGCCGTCAAATTCATGGTCTATTACAACCCGCGCAACGAGGACCTTGCCGCCGAATTGGAAGGCATGGTTCGCCAAGTCGTCGCCGAATGCCACCGCTGGGATCTGCCGGTATTCCTCGAGCCGATGTCCTACAGCGTCGATGCCGAAACCGCCAAAGAAAGCGCGGCATACGCCGCTCAACGAGCCGAGATCGTTATTGAAACCGCGCGCCGTCTGTCGCGGACCGGCGCCGACGTGCTCAAGCTGGAGTTCCCGCTGGATATCCAATATGATCGGGATCACGCGACCTGGCGCCGAACCTGCGCCAAGCTGAGCGACGCCTCGGCTGTGCCATGGGTTTTGCTGAGCGCTGGCGTCGACTTCGAGCAGTTCAAGCCGCAAGCGCAAATCGCCTGTGAATGCGGCGCGAGCGGCTTCTTGGCTGGGCGCGCCATTTGGAAAGAGGCGGCAGCCATGGCGCAAAACGAACGCAGCGCTTTCCTGCGCGGCGCCGCTACCGAACGCCTCAAAGCCTTGCTGGCGATAGCCGCGGATCGGGCGCGCCCCTGGAGCGATTTCTACGCGCCGCCGCAGTCAACGGCAACTTGGTACGAAACTTACACCTAATACGGCGGCATGAAGCGCCAGCAGCGCCGTATTGGCGGACATTGGCGTCGCTCGTCAACTCTTCGCCACCTAGAGTCGGCGGCTCAAAATTGGCACTGAGAGCAGGCAAATGCAACAGCGGCGTTTTGGCAAAAGCGAACTGAGGAGCTCGGCGATTGGCTTTGGCACCTGGGAGATGAGCGTCCGCCAATACGGGCATATTGATAGCGCGGCGGCCACGCGCGCCGTTCACAGCGCCATCGATCATGGGATTACGCTCTTCGACAGCTCCGAGACTTATGGACCTTTCACCTCGGAAGAGCTCTTGGGGCGCGCGCTAGGGGGACGCCGCGGGGAAGTCGCCATCGTGACCAAGGTCGGCTTCACATTTTGCCCAGATCCGGTCGACCCGCGCTTTATGAAAGTCGACCAGCGCGATTCCTCGCCGGGCAACATCATCGAGCACGCCGAGGGCTGCCTGCGGCGCCTAAACATAGACTATATCGACCTGCTGCTGATACATTTTCACGATCACAAGACGCCGCAGGAAGAGACCATGGCTGGGCTGGAAGCGCTGCGGCAGGCGGGCAAGATCCGTCATTACGGCGTCTCCAATTACAGCGCGCCCATGCTAGCCGCTTGCCAAGCGCATGGGCAACTTGCCGCCAATCAAGTCGGCTATCATCTCTTCGACCGGCGCGTGGAAAAAGCGGTGCTGCCATACTGCCAAGAGCAGGGCATCGGCTTCATGGCTTATGGCACGCTGGCATTTGGTTTGCTCAGCGGCGCTTTCAGCCCGGCGACGCGCTTTGTCGAATGGGACTGGCGCAGCCGCGGCGAGGCATTTGGCTTGCCGCTTTTCCAGCGCGAGCATTTCCTGCGCGCGCTGCGCGCGGTCGAGCGGCTCAAAGCTTTGGCGGCCGATTATGGCAAGTCAGTCGCCCAATTGGCCATCGCCTGGCTGCTGAGCCGGCCTGGCGTGACGGTCGCGCTCATCGGCATGCGCGACGAGCGCGAGCTCAAAGAGAATGTGGCGGCAGCCGATTGGCGCTTGAGCGCGGAGGACTGCGCTAACATCGACCGCATCTTTGCCGAAGAAGGCGTCCCCACCTATGTTGAGGCTGAGCAATTCCTCTAACCGAGCCGCAGGGTCCGCGCAGGTTAAGAAAGCAGCGCCAGCTTGCCGAAGAAGTCGCGGAAAATGGCGTCGCGATTGATATCCAGGACCTCGCGCATGGGATGCCGGGGCTGCCCCCGCCGGTACCAGCGGCAGTCCGCGCTCAGATAAGGCGCGTCGGTCATATAAGACGGCGCCCAGGCTGGGTTGATCAACCAGGCGAAGTTGATCAAATCCCACATGATCCAGCTTCGCGCGAATTGATCGACAAAGCCGTGTCGCGGATAATGCGGGTTGTTGATGTACAGCCAGTGCAGATAATCGCCAATTTCGCCCTTGCCTCGGACCCAAGCCTCCACCTCCGGCAGGGACAAGCTCAGTTGCGCCCCGACATGAAAGCCCGGCAGATAAACCAGCGCCGCGCCGCTGTCAAAGAGCAGCTGCGAGGCTAGCATATCCTGTTCCATATTGAAGGACGGCTGCACGATGTCCATGACGCTTGTGGGATAACCCGCCGTCCAGGACACCACGATAGTTTCGATGATCTCCGGCGCCAGCAAGAGCGCGGAAGCCACATTGGTCAACGCGCCGATGGCGACTACTTGCAGCGGATCATCAACCGTGGCTGTCTTCGCTGTTGCGATTAAATGTTCCACCGCTTCGCTCTCGACTGGCTCATGCAAGCTCGCCAGATAGCGATCAGACCCGCGGAAGACCCGACCCGCGAAGTCGACGCCGAGCTTGTCGCAGACCTTCAGGATCTCTTGGTAGCTCAGTTCCATGCCTTGGCTTGGGCTGGCCAGCACAGTCCCCTGCGGATCCATTTGCCGGTCGTCGTTTACATTGACGCCAGCCTCGTCGAGCTGCCGCAGGAGAGCGATGTGCCGCGCCAACAGGTCTTTTTCGGCGGCGGATGCCACCCCGCGCCACCGAATGCGGTCGGCTTCTCGCTGCTCCTTCACGCGTTCTTGGAAAGAATAAGGCGCGGCATAAATGCCTTCGATTTCCAGCTTGTCGCGCGAGAGCAAAGCCCAAGCCAGGGCGTACTGGTCGTCGATTTCGTTGCGCGTATCGGTGTCGATGACGCAACGTACCGATCCAGTCGGCGGGCGCAGCAAGCGCAGGTATTGCTCGCGGTCAAGCTTGGGGAAACGTTCTAGTTGGTTCATGCCAGCACCCCTTCGGCGCGCAGGCGCGCGATATCGGATTCATTGTAGCCGAGCTCGGCTGCGACTTCGTCGCTGTGTTCGCCCAGGCGCGGCGGATGCCGGCGGTAGCTGAGCGGCGTATCCGACATGTGCACTGGCGTCGCCAGCGATTTGACCATGCCCAAGGCTGGGTGTTCCAACTCGACGATGAAGCCGCGCTCGATGATGTGCGGGTCGGTCAGCGCTTCCGCCACCGTGTTGATGCGTCCGCAGGGCACGCCCGCCGCGCGCAGTTCACTCAGCCATTGATCGCAGGGCTTGCCGCGGATGATCTCGCGCAGGGTCGGCAGCAGCGCCTCATAGTTGGCGATGCGGTCGGCATTGCTGGCAAAGCGCGCATCCGCCGCCAGGTCCTCGCGCCCGACGTGCCGGCAAAAGGCGCCCCAGACATTGTCCGAGCCCACGCCCAGGATGAACCAGTCGTCATCGCTGGCTTGCACAGCCTCGTAGGGCACGACTTGCGGATGTTGGTTGCCGCGGCGCGGCGGATCTTGCCCGTCCGCGAAGTACTCGCCGGCGTAATTCTCCAGCCAGGTCATCTGACCCTCTTGCAGGGACATGTCAATGAATTGTCCCTTGCCGCTGGCATGGCGCGCATTTAATGCCGACAAGATGCCGATAACGGTGAACAAACCGCAGGTCATGTCGGCGATGGGCGTCGGGAAGCGCATCGGCGCGCCATCGACTTCCCCGGTCAGCGCCATGGTGCCCGATTCCGCCTGCGAAACCAGATCGTAGCCGGGCTGTCCCGCGCGCGGACCAGTGCGGCCATAACCGCTGATGGAGGCGTAAATCAGCCGCGGATTCAGCGCGCCTAGCGTCTCGTAGTCTATGCCGTAGCGCTCCAGCGAGGCGCTCGTCGCCAGGTTGGTCAAGAAGACATCGGCATCGGCAACCAGCTTGTGCATGATCTCCCGCCCGGCTTCGGCGCGGATATTGAGCGCGATGCCGCGTTTGTTGCGGTTGACCGCCAGGTAGTAGCAGCCTTGATCGCCAATATAAGGCGGCGCCCAATGTCTTGATTGATCGCCGACGCCCGGTCGCTCGATTTTGATGACATCCGCGCCCAGGTCGCCCAGGATCATCGTGCAATAAGGTCCCGCCAGCGCCTGTGTCTGGTCGACCACCTTGATGCCGCTTAGCGGGGCTTGTTCGCTCATCGCTTCCTCTGTATCCAATCGCAATGCCAAGTCAGCGCTACAGATTACACCATTTCGCCAAGCTGCGGGAGTCCCGTTACGCCCGGGCGGCGGCGCTGTCTTCTTCGTGCCGTCGGCGCCAGATCAACAAGGCGGCCAACAGCAAGAAAGCGCCCCATAAGCCGAAGACAGCCGCCCAGCCGCTGAGCTCCACCAGACCGCCGATGGCGAATCCAGCCGTCCCGCCGATGAATGTCGACATCATGTTGACGGTGCCGGCGATGGACGAGGCGCGTCCCCGCGGCGCCAACAGCAGCGGGATCGAAGTCACTGTCAAGCCAAAGGCGCCGTTGAGCATCATGATAGCAAACGCGACAAGCACGATCGCTATCAGTCCGCTGCTTGCGCTTATCAGCAAGAAGCCAAGACCGGCGGCGGAGAACATCAAGACAGCGGTAACAAAAACCTGGTCGCTGCTTGTCACGCGGGCGCGCGCCAGCAGCAAGCCCGCAAGCGCGACGACCTGCGTTAGCGCGGCGACCAAGCCAACCAGGTTCTCGGCAATCAAGCCGGTATCGAGGATATAGGTGGGCAGCCAGATTAGCGAACCATTGCGCACGAAGCCGGCCAGTGCCGCAGCCAACATAATAAAGGCGATTGCCCGCGCTTCGGCAAAGACGGTCGATAGTCGGAAGCGGCTCGGCGACGACTTGGGCGCGTCTATGCCAGCCTTCCGCCAAAAAGCCAGGACCAGCAGCAGCAGCAATCCGGGCAGCCAAAAAGCGATGCGCCAATTCTCGCCCGCCGAGACTGCCCCGATCAAGGTCCAGGTAACAGCTGTGCCAATGACATAGCCGAAGGGCATCAGGGTCGAGGCGACTTTGATATGCCCGGGCGGCAGGCGCTCCGCCAAGATACGCACCATCGGCGACCAGCCGCCCGATTGCGCCATCCCGTTGATGCCCCAAAGCGCCAGCATGACAATCAAAGACGTCTGAAACGAGAAGGCGAGATTGATGACCGCTGTCGCCAGCAATGCGATGCTGACAATACGAAAGGGGCTGTAGCGGCTGCCAATCTCGCCGCTGATAAACTGAAAAATGCCGTAAACCCAGAAGAAGACCGTGCCTAAGCCGCCCACTTCCGCCAGGCTAAGACCAAGGTCGCTGGCGATGATGGGCAATACGACGCTGATATTCGCCCGCCCCAGGTAAAACAAGCCATAGGTCGCGGACAGCGCGCCAACCAAGAGGTTCTGATGCTTGACAAGTGATGCCCGCACGCTGGTCTTGCTCTCCTGCATGAACACCGTGGCGCGAACAGGGCTAGCGAAATAATGCCGCGTGTCGAGGCTAGGCCGGCACCACCCAGATACGGTCGGGCGGGAAGCGAACATCGACCTCGTCGCCGACGCCGATGGCGCCCGGCAGGTCGGCGCTGCGTATCGCCTCGATCTCGTGCTCGCCGAGGTTAATCTTGTAGCGCGTATAAGTGCCGACATAAATGCGCTCGCGAATGCGACCCTTAACGAGATTGTTGGTTTCCGAACGGTCGTTGAGCCGTATCTGCTCTGGTCGGATCGTCAGCACAGCGGCGCCGGCGGGGGCGCGCTCGCCATCTTGGGCGGAGAAGTGGAAATCGCCGATGTCGGTTTTTACCAGGCTATTTTCATGGCGCGCGGGGATGAAATTGACGCCGCCGAAGAAACGCGCCGCTCGCTCGCTGATGGGACGCTGGTAGAACTCGGCTGGGGAGGCGTATTGCAGTAATAATCCATCAAACATCAAGGCGATTTGATCCGCCAGCAGCACCGCTTCTTCCTGGTCGTGCGTGACGAAGACCGTGGTCACGGCCAGATCGCGTTGTATCGACAGAATCAGCTCGCGCATTTCATCGCGCAGGTGGGCGTCAAGATTGCTCAGCGGCTCATCCAGCAGCAGAACGCGCGGCTCGGTGATGAGCGCCCGAGCCAGCGCCACCCGCTGTTGCTGGCCGCCAGAAAGCTGAGTCGGGCGGCGTTTGGCGATATCCGGCAGCTTCACCAGCGCCAGCATCTCCGCCACTTTTTCGGCGATGACGCGCTTCTTGACGCCGCGCATCTTCAGCCCAAAGCCGACATTGTCGCCGACCGACATATAAGGGAAGAGCAGATAATTTTGGAAGACCATCACCGCGCCGCGCTTTTCGGCGGGGACGGGCAAGACATCTTCGCCATCAAAGAGGATGCGCCCGGCCGTCGGCTGGATCAAACCCGCGATCATCTTGAGCGTGGTGGTCTTGCCACAGCCGGAAGGACCCAGAAATGCCACCAGTTCCCCGCTCGGGATGGTCAGCGAAAAATCGTCCACAGCCGCCAGGTCGCCGCCGCTATAGACTTTCTGGATTTTCTCGAGGATGACCTGGGTCATATTTGGGAAAATCTCCCCTTGTTCTGCGAGTGGCGGACCTAGCGATTAAGCGACAAAAATGTGGAAGGGTAGGGGCGACTTGTTAAGTCGCCCGCGATCAAATGAACTTAGTTCTGCAGCACCTTCGCTTCCCAATCGCTTTCAATCAGCACTTGATACTCAGCCGCGATATCCGATACCAAGGCGCCAGCCAGGCGCATGGGGTCAGCCGCGGCATCGCCCAGGCTCTCGGCTGCTTCTTGCAGCGCTGCCACGTCCGCTTCGTCGGTTACGCGGTTGACATCAATGCCAAATGCCAAGCCGAAGCCATTTTCTGGCACGACTTGCAGCGCCTGCCGATCGGGGCGCAGGATCAGATTCGCCAGCACCAGCGCCGCCGCTTTGTTGGGCGCGTTGTAGGGAATGGCGACATAGTTGAAATCGCCAATCATGTTGTCGTCGAAGGAGAAGGCGCGGCTAGTGGGCGGGATTAGACCGGCGGCGATGTCAACGGCAGCTCCCGTGATGCGCTGCGTCAAAGAGAAATCAATCTCGCTATTGGCGAAGAGCTCGTGCAATTCACCGATATCGGCGGGATAGGTCTCGCCACCGCGCCAGAGATTTTCTTCCCAGCTATTGAGCATGTCCCAAAGCGCCGGCGCGTGTTCATCGTAGAGTTCTTGATTGAATTCGCCGACCCACTGCGCCTGCCCGCCGCTGATTTCGAAGAGCGCCTGCTTGACAAAGCGCGTGCCCTGGAATGCGCCCGGACCTGGCGCGATATAGGTGAAGCGGCCCGGATTCATGCCGATCCAGTCGTTCAACTCGGCGTAACTGCGCGGCAGATCTTCCGCGGACATGCGCGCCGAGTCGTAAATGAAGTGGAATTGCGCGCCCGACCAGGGGCTTTCGTAGCCCTCGACGGGCCGCCCGAAGTCCAGGTTCAGCGCTGGGTTATCCCAATTCACGTACTGGCTGTTGGGGATGTTCTCCGACCAGGGACCGTAAAGCAATTCGGCTTGCTTGAGCGTGAAGAAGTTCTCGCCATTGATCCAGATAAGATCAACGGTGCCATCGTCGCCCTCGACGCCGGCTTCGGCTTCGCTCAATACCTGATTGACGATATCGATGGTATTGGCTGGCACGCGGTTCAGCGTGATGTTGTATTCTTCCATCAGCGGGACGCCATAGATGGTATCGACGAAGCCGTTGATCGATTCTGAACCGCCCCACATATACCAGTTGACGGTCGCGCCGTCGGCGGCTGCGACGACCGCGTCCCAGCTATCAAAGCCGGGGGGAGGCTCCATCATCATGTCGTCCTGCGCCAGGGCTGACCCGAATGCGCCCAGCGCCAGTGCAACGAGCAAAAGAACCGTGAATGCAATCTTTCTGTTTAGCATGATGCGTCCTTTGTTTACTAGATAAACGGAATTGCCACACTCCCATCACATAGGAGATTGTCGCCTATTATACGTTAAGTCCTTCCATTTGCAGATAGTTCGCCAGCGGCACATGCTCAATCAAACGCATGCCCTTCCAAGCGGCGAATTCCATCAGCTCGTCCGTGACATCGCCTTGCCCGACGGCGAAGTGGTGCTCGTGCCCGCGCACGGTCAAGGTGTTGATGAGGTCCATCAGCGAAACCGGCTGCTTATTCAGCTCGAATTCGGCGAACCAGCCGCGCGTGCCATCAAAACCTTTCTTGGCATGTTCGATGATGTCGGCGCGGATGACCAGCAGGCTGCTGCCATCATCGCCGATGTAGCTGACCGTCGTCTCTTGCGGGGCGAAGACCTGGTCGCCGGCAACGCCGTAGGGTCCGTCCGCGCCTTTGCGCCCCAGCGTAACGTGATCGACCCATTTGATGCCGTCGTCGTTGGCGAAGTGCCGCGGCGAAACGCCGCAATGCCACATGAGCATGGCATTGGTGGCTGGGTCGAGCGCGGTCATATCCAGCAAAGTAGAAGAGCCTTTGCGTCCCGTCAAGACATTGAGCAGGTACATGCTGGCCGCGCCCAGGACATCGCCCTCGCAAGAGACGGCCATGCCGTCTTCGCTGCCCAGCCAGCTATAAGCCATGCAGGGCGCGACGCGATAATACTGCTGGATATTCGACCAGCACTGCATTGCCAGCGCGTCATAATCGAACTCGCTCGCCAGGTCGCGCAGCGCCAGATACAGGCGAGTGACGCGGTCGAAGGCACTGTCCTCGCTCACGGTGATGGCGCTGGCGGCTGACTTGATGTCTTTGACCGCCGCTTGCACTGGCGCCGGGTCATAGGCTTTGGCGCGCGCCACCAGTTGCCCCAGCTCATGCGGCAGCACGGCGATGCCCAGGCGGCTGCGCAGCAGGCGCTCGTCGAAGATCATATCGTGGAAGCCGGGCGACAGATTGCCGATCCAGCCGATGCGCGCGCGTTCGATGTTTTTCACCGCGGTTAAGGCGCGAATGGTCACGGCGAAGCGATCGCGAAATTGCTCGGTTTCCACATGCCCGTAAAACCACTTAAACGGGATCCGCTCGTGTTTGAGGTAACGTTTCAATATCGAGGCGAAGTGGCTCATCGAAACCACCGAGTGGATTTTGATCTCGCCATCTTGCTCGGGGTCTGGCGTTGCCCACAGCCCCAGGCGTGGCGCGGCTTTCACCAGCGGCAGCAACTGCTCGCCCATGCTGCAAGCGGCCGTCTGCAAGAGCAGAAAATCGATCTGCCGCTCGCGCAAGTAATTGGCGGCGCGGATTGACCCCGCTTCGGTCATCACTTCGTCATGAATGGGGATCAATTCAAAATCCAGTTCCGCCGCCAGTTTTTCCAAGCCGTCGATGGCGCGGGGGCGCTGCTTGTATTCACCCGCGTAATAAGATGAGATTGATGTGCCGATATAACCGACGCGCAGTTTATGTTTTGCCATTTGTCATTTCCCTCCAATAGCTGTCTAGCGCCGCAAACATCAGCGCGATGGTTGTCGCGCCCGGGTCTTGATGACCGACGCCGCGTTCGCCCAGGTACTTGGCTCGTCCTCGCCGCGCCACCAGATCTTTGCTTGATGCGGCTCCAGCGCTTGCCGCGGCCGCAGCCGCAGCCCAAGCCTCTGCCAGGTCATCATGCGCGGCGAAAGCCAGTACGGCCGGCTCCAAGGCGTCCACCATGGTTTTATCGCCGACTTCCGCCTTGCCACGCGCTTTGACGCCAGCCAAGCCCGCCGCCCACAGTTCATCAAAATCGGCTTTGCTCAAGCGCTCAGGACTAGCGGCAATGCGCAGCGCCGCTACGCCTTTCAAGAAGAGCGTGCCAAAGAGCGCGCCCGACGCCCCGCCCATGCCGTTCATCAGGCAGCGCGCCGTACTCAGCCAAACCTCGCTCGGCTGCGGCTGCGACAAGTTCGCGATTTCCGCAGCCGCTTGATCGAATGCGCCGCTGATGCTGGACCCATGATCGCCATCGCCCAGGGCGGCGTCCAGACGGTTCAGCCGCTCTCGAGACTCGGCAATGCGGCAGGCAATCGCCCTCACCATCGCCTGCAATTCGTCGGACCCGATGTCGCTCTTCATCGCTTCGTCATTGTTTCATATATGCGCCGTTGGCTGGCGCGTCCCATAATGCCTTCAGTTGTTCGTCGACGCGGCAGAGCGACAGGGCGAAACCCGCCATTTCCTGGGTCGTGGCATAAGGACCAATCCAGGACTTGTATACGCTGATGCCGGCCCCCGCCAGTTTTTCGGCGACGCGCTTGTACAAGATGAAGAGTTCCATCAGGGTCATGCTGCCGCTGTTGTTGAGCAGCACGAGGACTTCGTCGCCGGCTTGAAAGGGCAGGTCTTCCAAGATGGGCGGCAGCATCAGGTCGATGGTCTCCTGCGCGCTAAGCGCCTTTTGCCTGCCCATACCCATTTCGCCATGCAAGCCCATGCCGATCTCCATCTCGTCTTCCGGCAGCTCGAACATGACTTCGCCGGTCACCGGGCTGGCGCAGGAACTTAATGACATCGCCAGGCTGCGCGTGTTGTCGCGGACTTTTTCCGCCAGCGCTTTCGCGGCAGCCAGATCGCCATCGCCTTCGCAGAATGCGCCCAGCATCTTCCAGACGAAGAATAGCCCGGCTGTGCCACGTCGCTCTGGCTCGCGGCCCTTGGGCGCGCTGGAGATGTCGTCATAAAGCAGCACCATATCGACATTCGGGATGCCTTCCAGCTCGCAGAGTTCCAGCGCCAGTTCGGCATTGAGCAGGTCTCCCGCGTGATGAGAAACGCAAACCAGCACGCCAGCGCCGCGGTCGGCGGCTTTGATGCCCTGCACGATGCGTTCGGGTCCTGGCGCGGTGAAGATCTCGCCCGCGATATTGACATCGAACAAACCCTCGCCGACCCAGCCGATCATCGCTGGCTCGTGGCCGCTGCCGCAGCCGATCGCCAAAGCGACCTTGCCCAGGTCTTTGGGTTTGGCTCGCAGCAGCAAGCCCGCTTCGGTCAAGCGCGCGATATCTCCGTAAGCGGCGCAAAAGCCCTCCAGCATATCGCTGACGATGTTTTGCGGCTGGTTGATTAGCTTATGCACGCGCGCGCTCATGGACCTTGCCTTCCTTTTTTCAATCCGCTTTTCAATTCACGTTTCAATCCACGTTTCAATCCGCTCTGCTTGCTTAAGCGGAGGCCTAAGACTTTTGAATAAGCGCGGCAGCCCTATTTTGCCGCCGCCGAGCGGCTGTCCGCTATCGGAACAAAATACATCAGATGAATGGGATGATGCGCTGGCTGGTCGCTGTAAGCGACCGCTACCCGCATGCCTGTATGCGCTTGATCCGGGCTTGTCTTCAGCAAATGCGGGAAGAGCGTGTCGGCGCCATCAAGCAGAACATAAGCCAAGATATAAGGCGTCTGCAGCGCCCGGACATCATCGTTGCTGCCGGGAGAAAAATGCAAGACCGAGTAGGTCTTCACGACGCCTTCGCCCGTTAATTCTACCCAATCCGTCACTGCCAGGCAATCCGGGCAGAGCGGCCGCGGCGGGGCGTAAACCTTGCGGCAGGCAGCGCAGCGCGTGGCGAAAAAGCGCCCCTTCTCCAGTTCAATAAAAAAGCGCGAGACCTTGCCTAGGCTGTACTTATAGCGCTGTGTCAGCTCGATGTGGATGCGTTCCACCTGACGAAATCCCGCCCAGACATCGCCCGCGATCGCGCTCTGCGGCCGGTGAATATCGATTTTGCTGCGGACTTTTTCCGTCATGTTCATCAATCCCGCCGCTCGAAGATGTTCACGACGCTGATGCTGGCGATGCCGGCGTGGGTATCGGTCAAACCGCGCCGAGCATTCGCCACCTGTCGCCGCGGGTCGACCGTAGCCCAAAGCTGCCGCGCCACTTCTATCGCCTGCAAGAGGCCCGTCGCGCCGACGGGAGCGCCGCGCCCCAGCAAGCCGCCGCTTGTGTTCACGGGCAATGCGCCATCCAGGTCGAAGGCGCCCGCCGCGACGCTGGCGCCGCCTTGGCCGCGCTCGACGAAGCCCAGGTCTTCCACCGCCTGGATCTCGACGCCGCTATAGCTGTCGTAGAGTTCGGCGACATCGATTTGCGCCAGGGGGTCGCTGATCTTCGCCATGGCGTAAGCCGCCGCCGCCGCTGCCCGTTTGGCGCGGAAGTTGCTGAGTTCGGGATAGCGGTCGCCCAGGCGCATGGTATCCGTGCCGCAGCCGGTCGCCGTGAAATAAACCGGCGCGCGCTTATGAAAGGCTGGGCAATGCGTCTGCGCCCAGTTTTCTGTGGCAAGCAACACGCAAGCGGCGCCATCGCTCAGCAAGCTGCAATCGAGCAGTTTGTAAGGTTCGGCGACCGGGCGCGAACTCATGACATCCGCGATCGAGATGTCCATCGGCTTTTGCGCGCCGGGATTGAAGCGCGCGTTGCGCCGGTTGCGCGCGGCGACATGGGCGAACTGCTCTTCGCGCGTGCCGTAGGCTTGCATGTGGGCGCGCATCATGGCTGCGTAGAAGCCGGTATAGGTACCGCCCGCCATCATCTCCCAGTCGACATCGGCTGAAAGCGCGAAGAGTTGATTCGCCGTGCGCGACGATAGGCCGCGCCCGTTTTTCTCGCAGCCATAGACCAGAATGGAATCGCACAAGCCGCTCTGAATATGCGCCCAAGCCGTGCGCAAAGCCAGCGCGCCGGTGGCGCCGCCGCCTTCGATGCGCACATTGGGTTTGGGAATCATGCCGATGGTGTCGTGCAGGATGGCGCCCAGCGTCATCTGCAAGTTGAAGTGGTCGCTCTCGTAGCTGGTCAAGCCGTGTTCGACCGCCGACAGATCGTGCAAGCCCGCATCGGCGAGGCAATCGAGCACGGCTTCCGTCATCAAATCGCGGGTATTGCTGCCGCGATGCTCGGACGCGATGGGCGTGGCGCCGACCGCGGCGACTACCGGTGGACTAGACATCAATGGTTTGCTCAATCACATTCGGACATTGTTGGGCTTGTCTGCGCTCCCGCGTGTTATGCGTGCCAATTCCGCTCTCAGTCAATGGCTGAGACCGCGTTATAGAATAGTCGATTAGCGCCTTGAAGTCAAAAAAATGCGATATTAAAACGATATAATAATTTTCGAGACTGCAAATCCGCGCCGAGATATGCCATAATGCGGCTTCGCTTGGCAGCCCTGCGGCTGTCAGGTTAAGCGAGAGGGACGTCGATGATCCAGAGTCGTGAAAAAATCCGTCAATGTCGGCAGCGCTCGCTTGCGCCGCCTTTTCGGGCTGTCAACTAGTCCGCGCTGACGAGATCGTTTCGCGGTTCCGTTGTCCTTCTCCTGGGCGCCCAGCCTCACGGGGCGCCATCTCCTCTTAATAAGAGGGGAAATTTTTGTATAGAAGCGTAAAGGATAAGGACAACCGTGAAGAAGCAAATCAAAGCCTCCGCAAGCGACATCTCCCGTCGCGACTTTCTACAAGTTTTTGCCGCTGGCGCGGCGACCGCAGTTGGGTCCATCGCTATCAGCCCGCTGGCGAATATCGCTGGCGCGCAAGACAACACGCTGCGCGTCGCCTGGCTGACGCCGGCAATCCTGGACCCCAGGAACGCCTCTGGCGACAGCGAAATCGCCATTTTGAACGCGCTCTACGACTACTTGATCGAAACGGACGCCGCCGCGAATCTGATACCGCGCCTGGCTTCCTCTTGGGATTTGAGCGACGATGGATTGACCTATACGCTGCAGATCCGCGAGGACGCGACCTGGCACGACGGCAGCCCGGTCACGGTCGACGACGTGCTGTGGACCGTACAGTGGCACCAAGATTCCGAAAGCACTGTCGCCAGTTTGTTGTCGTCGGTCGAGTCGATAGCGGCTGGTGAAGGCAATACGATTGTAATCAGCCTCGGCGAGCCGAATCCGGATTTCCTCTACAACCTCACCGATAACAAGTTTGTCATCTTGAAATCTGGCGCGGAAGATGTCGGCGAAGCCTTTAACGGCTCTGGACCTTTCCGGCTGGAGGAACTGATACCGGGCGACCGCGCGATCATGAGCGCCAACGCCGACTATTGGGGCGGCGCGCCCGCGATCTCGCGGCTTGAGTTCATCTTCTTTGATGACCAGCAAGCGGGTATCGCCGCGGTGCAAGGTGGTACAGCCGACGGCATCCTGCGCCTGGACAATTCCAGCTTCCTGGGCTTTGGCGCGGATGTCAACTTCAATGCGACCGACATCCCGACCAGCGGTCATCATCTGGCGCGGCTGCGCGCCGACCGCGCCCCGGGCGACGATGTGCGCGTGCGCCAGGCATTCAAACTGGCGACGGATCGCGACGCCATCTGGGAGCGTGTGCAACTGGGCTTTGGCGCTGTTGGCAAAGACTCGC
The DNA here is from genome assembly GCA_965116975.1 of Phototrophicaceae bacterium. GTDB lineage: Bacteria > Chloroflexota > Anaerolineae > Aggregatilineales > Phototrophicaceae > UBA6055. The sequence goes on along the minus strand of OZ220735.1, from coordinate 4,305,702 downwards.
CGATTGGACCCGCCTTTGGCCAGTATTTCCTGGAAGAAGCCGAAGTCCCGCCGCGTGATGCCGCTGCCGCGGCTGCCCTGCTGGCGGAAGCCGGCTATCCCGACGGCTTGGACATGACCTTGCACGTGCCGAACAGCGGCAATTGGCCCGATATGGCGCAAGCCCTCGCCGCCCAATGGGAGCCAGCCGGTATCCGAGTGGAAATCCAGTTGGAAGAAGAAAACGCCTGGTGGGCGGGAGCATGGATGGAGGTCGATCTGGGCATCACCGGTTGGGGCGCGCGCCCGATTCCGCAGCTATACCTCGACTTGGCTTATCATTCCGAAGCGCCCTGGAACGAATCGCATTACGGCAACGCGCGCGTGGACGAATTGATCGAACTGGCGCGGGCATCGCTTGATCAAGCCGAGCGCACTGCCGCCTACAAAGAAATCCAGCAAATCCTGCTGGACGAAGGACCGGTTGTCGTGCCATATTTCTTCGCCCAGTTTATGGTGCTGGCGAGCCATGTATCCGGCGTGGCGCTGCATCCCTTCGCCGGGCGCACCAATTTTGGCAGCGCGGGCTTGGGATAAGACGTATCGCTTGGGCAAGCACTTTCATTGATGTAGGGGCGACCAATCTGACTCTGTTGAAATACTTGATTTCCCCCACCCCAAACCCCTCCCCCATAAAGAGGGAGGGGCTTTAACAGCCCATTATGGGTCAGAAAGCTCCCCTTCCCTCATTTTGGGGGTAAGGGGTCGGGGGATGGGGGTGTTTTCAACAGAGTCAATCCGGTCGCCCGAAAGTCTATTCAATCAATACAGCTTTTATGGTGATATCGAGCCAGAAGCAAAGGCGGGATCAGTCTGGCGCAGCAATTGTCAGTGGCGGCTAGAATAATGCCATGAACCCCAGCCCATTCAGCCGGCAAATTGCCGCGCTGCGCCGTTTTGCCGGTGTCCTGCTGCGGCATCCTCAGTCGGCGCTGGGTACAGCCTTGGTCTGCTTCTTTCTGGTTTTGGCGATTTTCGGCGCGCAGTTAGCGCCTTATCCCAATCCCAATGATCAGCGTCACGCTGTTCGCGTGTCGCCGACCTTGGATATCGGCGCATTGCAACTAGGCGAACATCCCTTTGGCACCGATCGCCTGGGGCGCGATGTCTACAGCCGCGTGATCCTGGGCGCGGGCAGCATCTTCCGCATCGCCGGTCTGGGCGCTTTGATCAGCGTAATCGTTGGGTCGGCTGTCGGGCTCTACATGGGCTACCTTGGCGGCTGGTTCGATGAGCTGCTGGGGCGCGTCATCGACGCGCTGCTGGCCATCCCGGCGCTATTGCTGGCGCTGGTGCTGGTGGGCATCATCCGCAACCTCGATTTCGAGATTGGCAGTTGGCAGGCGGAATTGGCGGAAAATGTCGTGCTCTTGGTCATCGCCGTTCTCTATGTGCCGGTGGTGGCGCGGGTGGCGCGCAGCAGCGCCCTCGATATCAAGACGCGCGAATTCGTGGAAGCGGCGGAAATCCGCGGCGAACCTACGCATTACATCATCTTTCGGGAGATCTTGCCCTCGGTGATCCCGGCCCTGGTGGTCGAGGCGTCGCTGCGCTTTTCTTACGCCATTTTTCTGGTTGCGTCGCTGGGCTTTCTCGGCTTTGGCGCGCGCCCGCCTTCGCCTGACTGGGGACTGATGGTGAGCGAAAACCGCGGCGGCTTCTATCAATTGACGCCATGGGCGCTGGATTTCCCCGCGCTGGCGATCGCGATCCTGGTCATCGCGGTCAACTTGATGTCGGACGGTATCCGCCGCGCCGCGCAAAAGGGCAGCTGATGACAGCGCCCCTGCTTGATGTCGAGAATCTCACTGTCAGCTATCGCATTGGCAAGCGCTGGATACCAGCGGTGCGCGATTTTCACTTGCGCTTGTGGCCCGGCCGCATCGTCGGCTTGGTCGGCGAGTCGGGCTCGGGCAAATCGACTGTGGCGCTGGCGCTGATGCGCTACCTTGGCGGCAAGGGGCGAGTGGAAAGCGGCGGCCGCCTGGCATTCGCCGGGCAGGATTTGCTCGGCAAAAGCGACGCCGAAATGCGCGCATTATGGGCGCGGCGCGTCAAGCTGGTACCCCAAAACGCCGGGGCGGCGCTGAACCCGTCCATGAGAATAGGCGCGCAAGTTACAGAGGTTCTGCACGCGGCGCTGGGCATCGGCGGCGCTGAAGCTCGGCGCGCCATGCTGCGGATGTTCCATGACGTCAATCTGGTCGATCCTGAAAAAGTGGCGGAACGCTATCCACACGAATTGAGCGGGGGCATGCAGCAGCGCGTCGTCATCGCCATGGCGCTGATTAGCAATCCCGAATTGCTCATTCTCGACGAGCCAACCACGGGCTTGGATGTGACCACAGAAGCCGTCATCCTCGATCTCGTTCGCGGGCTGATGGCTGAACGAGACAGCGCTGTCATTTATATCACCCATAATCTGGGCGTCGTGGCGCAACTCTGCGAACGCGTGCTGGTGCTCTATGCCGGCGAGATCATGGAAGAAGCGCCCGTCGACCAGCTCTACGCGAGTCCCCGTCATCCCTATTCGCTGGGCTTGCTCAACAGCGTGCCAAAGCTGGGACAGAGCAAAGGCGACAGCCGTCTGCATTCGATTGGCGGCAACCCGCCCGCACTGACGCAGGTGGCGGGTGGCTGTGTCTTCGCCGAGCGCTGCGAATTTGTCATCGACAGGTGCCGAGCCGAAAAGCCGCCCTTGCAAGAGCTGGAGGATGGGCGCGCGGTACGCTGCTTCCGCTGGGAAGAAGTCGCTGTTAACCCCCGCCCCAAATCCCTCCCCGGCGGGTCAGTGTCTATGCGACCTCATAAAGAGGGAGGGACTTTTTCTACAAAATCGGGGCAAGTGCAGTCCACTGTTGAGGACGGGGACAGAAGCGGGTACAGCTCCCGTGGGATGGGGGGCAAGAGCCAGAGGCTCCAGAATGGCGATAGGCTGATGCGGGTGACAGACCTGGAAAAGCTTTTTCCGGTCGCGAGGAGCTTGCAAGATTGGCTGCGTGGGAAGAAGCCAGCGCCAATCCGCGCGGTCGACGGGCTTAACTTGAGCCTCGAGGCGGGGCAGACGCTGGGCTTGGTCGGCGAAAGCGGCAGTGGCAAGACCACGCTCTCGCGCGTGATCATCGGCTTGCAAGAGCGTACGAGCGGACAACTGGAACTGCTGGGCATGGACATCCGCAACAGCGTGCGCCAGCGCAGCCCCGATGTATTGTCGAAGCTGCAAATGGTCTTCCAGAACCCGCAGAACTCGCTGAACCCATATCTGTCGGTGCGGCAGGCTCTGCGGCGACCGCTGGTCAAGCTGCGGGGCATGGCGCCCGCGCAAGCGGAGGCAGAGGTCCTGCAATTGCTGCGGCGGGTCAACCTGCGGGGAGACTATGCCGATCGTTTTCCCGATGAGCTGAGCGGCGGCGAGAAACAGCGCGTGGTGATCGCGCGCGCCTTCGCCTCCGATCCAGATCTCATCATTTGCGACGAGCCGGTCTCGGCGCTGGATGTGTCTGTGCAGTCGGCCGTCTTGAACCTGCTGGCGCGCTTGCAAGAAGAACAGGGCCCCGCCTATCTGTTTATATCGCATGATCTGGCTGTGGTGGGCTATCTGTCCGACGTGATCGCGGTTATGTATCTGGGTCAACTTTTCGAGGTCGGCGCGGCGAGCGACCTGTTTCAGCCGCCTTATCACCCCTATACCGAAGCGCTCGTTTCCGCGATACCGGTGGCGGATCCGCATCATAAAGCCGAGAGAATGCTGCTGCATGACGTCCTGCCGAGCGCGCAGAACCTGCCGAGCGGCTGCCGCTTTCATACCCGCTGCCCGCGCAAGATCGGCGCCGTCTGCGAAGAAGAGGCGCCGCCGTGGCGGGAAGCGAAGGCCGGGCACGCCATCCGCTGCCATATCCCGCTAGAGGAGTTGTCGGCGCTGCAACACAGCTTTGTGCAGCCAGAGGAAATCGGCTAGGCTCATGCTCAAGTTTTTGCGGCGGCGCTTTGTTTTCTTCTTTTTTACCTACCTGATCAGTTCGCTGATGATCTTCTTTCTGCTGCGCGTTTTGCCGGGCGATCCGGCGCGCGTGATCGCCGGCGGGCGCGACGCCACCGACGCGCAAGTTGCGCAGATCCGCAGCGAACTTGGCTTGGATGCGCCGCTGCCGCAGCAATATGTCAACTGGCTGGGCAATTTTCTACGCGGCGACTGGGGCAAGACAATCGCCTTCCGCGGCGCGGTCAACCGCGAGTTGATCGTGCAACGCAGCATCAATTCGGCGCGCCTGGCCCTGGTGGCTTTGCTGCTGTCGGTGCCGCTGTCGCTGGTCTTGGGCATCATCGCCGGTCTGCGCGAAAATAAATTGCCCGATGTCCTCATCTCGCTGTTCACGCTTTCGGTGGTCAGCCTGCCGGAATTCGTGACCGGGCTGTTTTTGATCAATATCGTGGCGCTGGGCTGGGGACGTGGTCCCTTGGCCGCGGCGCTGGGTTGGTGGTTCCCGTCCAGCTCGGCTGTGCCGGCCAATGCCTCGTTCCACGAGATGCTGCCCGCGCTCTGGCTGCCGGCTTTTGCGGCGACGCTGGTGCTATTGGCTTATATATCCCGCCTGACGCGCGCCGGCGTGATAGAAGAATTGAAGCGAGATTACGTGCGCGCGGCGGCTTTAAAGGGCATCCCCTATCGCAGCGTCATCACGCGGCACGTTTTGCGCAACGCCCTGCTGCCGACGGTCACGGTCATCGCCATCAGCATCACCTGGCTGATTAGCGGCTTGGTGGTGATCGAATACGTCTTTGGTTTCCCCGGTCTGGGCAGTTTGTTGATCGCCGCCATTGAACGGCGCGACTTGCTGCTGGTGCAATCGATCGTGATGGTCAGCGTGACCGTCATTCTTTTCACGAATCTCTTTGCCGATATGGCTTACGCGGCGCTTAATCCACGCATCAAGCTGGGCTGAGTTGGCGCGCTGTCAACGCCGCGCTCATGCCACAGCGGTTTCCTGCGGACCATCTTCCGCGCCGCGTTTCATCCAGATTAGGACCGCTGCCAGCAGCAAGAGCGCGCCCCAAAGCCCGAATACAACCGTCCATCCCTGCCACTCGACCAAGCCGCCGATGGAGAAGCCAGCCATGCCCCCGAAGAAGTTCGACATCATGTTGATGCTGCCGGTGATAGACGACGCGCGACCGGGCGGCGCCAGCAGCAAAGGAACGGCGCTCACCAGCAAGCCAAATGCGCCGTTGAGCATGATCATACTCAAGCCAACGATCAGCAGCGCGAGCGGACCCGCAGTCGCCGTCATCAACAGCATGGCGCAGCCCCCCGCCGCGAGCATCGCGGTCGCTGTCACAAAGACTTGATTGCTGCGCGCCACGCTCTGCCGCGCCAGGAACAAGCCGAAGATCGCGATCACTTGCATAGCGGCCGCCAGCGAGCCAACCGCGTTTTCGGGCGCAAGCCGGCTATCGAGAATGTAGCTCGGCAGCCATATCGTCATGCCATTAAAGACGAAGCCGCCCAGGGCAGTCGCCAGCAAGACCGCCGCGATTTGCCGCAGTTCGGCGCGGATGCGCGCGGGGTTCAGGCTCTGCGCTGGCGCCTTGGGCGCGTCAATGCCCGCCCGCCGCCAAAATGCCAGCACCCCCAGTGTCAGCAAGCCCGGCAGCCAAAAGGCGACTTGCCAGTTATTGTCCGTCGCGACCGCGCCCACCAGGGTCCAGGTGATGGCTGTGCCAAGGACATAGCTGAAGGGCATGATGGTCGCGACGACTTTAATCTGGCTGCGATCCAGCCGCTCAGCCAGGATGCGGAACATGGGCGCCCAACCGGCTGATTGACCGATGCCGTTGATGCCCCACAATATCAGCATCGGCAGCAGGGAGGTTTGAAAGGCGAAGGCGATATTCACCAGCGCGATGACCAGCAAGCCGGCGCAGACCATCCGATAGGGACTGACGCGGCTGCCGATCTCGCCACTGATGAAATGGAAAATGCCGTAGACCCAGAAGAAGACGGTGCCTAGCGCGCCGACTTCCGCGCGGCTGGCGTCCAGCGCGGCCGCCAATGCCGGCAAGACCACGCTGAAGTTGACCCTGCCCAGATAGAACAGGGCATAGGTGATCCAGATGACGCCGACGATGCGTTTTTGCGCTGGCGGCATACGCGCGTTCACCGAAGCGTTCACTGGCTATGCCTGGCTGTGCTGAGGGTTAATCCGACAGTTCGACGAATTGACGCTCGTATAAGTCGGCGTACAAGCCGCCTTGGGCGTGCAATTCGGCATGTCTGCCCATCTCGCGGATTCTGCCCTCGTCCACCACACAGATGACATCGGCTTTGACAATGGTGCTGAGGCGGTGCGCGATGACGATAGAGCTGCGCTTTGCCAGGAGTTTTTGCAGCGCGTCTTGGATCAGCGTCTCGGTGACCATGTCGACGCTCGATGTGGCTTCGTCCATGATGAGGATGCGCGGATTTGCCAGGACGGCGCGGGCGATGGAGATCAGTTGGCGTTGGCCCAGGGACAGGTTGGCGCCGTCTTCCAGGATTTCGGTTTCATAGCCATCGGGCAGCTCGTTGACGAAGGCGTCGACATTGGCGGTTTTGCCCGCGGCGGCGAGCTCGGCATCTGTGGCATCGGGCTTCCCAAAGCGAATATTTTCGGCGATGGTGCCCGAAAAGATGATGGGATCTTGCGAGACCAAGCCCATCTGCGAGCGCATGGAACGCTGTTGGACCTGGCGGATGTCGATGCCGTCAATCAAGAGCGCGCCTTCGCTGGCGTCATAGAAGCGGGCGATCAAATTGGCGATTGATGTTTTGCCCGCGCCGGTGGGTCCAACCAGCGCGACCATCGTGCCCGCTGGAAAGTCCAGGCTGATTTCGCGCAGGACCGGCAGGTTCTGGCGATAGCCGAAGCTGACATTTTGAAATTGGATGCGCCCTTTAATCGGTGGCATGACCATCGCGTCAGCGCTGTCTTTGATTGCGGGTTCGGTATTGAGCAGGTTAATCACGCGCTCGCCGCCCGCCATAGCTGTCTGCATGGTGGCGTAAAGCTGACTGAGCTCTTGCACTGGCAGGAAGAAGCGGTTGACATAGCCAAGGAAGGCGATCACCGTGCCCAGCGTGAGCGCGCCCTGCGCCACGCTGATGCCGCCGAAGAGCAGTACGATGCCGGTGGCGACGATGCCGAGGAACTCTACCGTCGGCAAGAAGACAAAGGACAGCGACATCGCCTCGATATGCGCGTCGCGGTTGGCTTGATTGACCTCGTTGAATTTGCTGGAGGCGCTGTCTTCGTTGGCGAAAGCCTGGATAACGCGAATGCCGCCGAGATTCTCCGCCAGGTCGCCAATCAGGTGCGCGTTGCGCGCGCGGGTCTTGCGGAAAGCCAGCTTGGCGCGCCGAGCGAAGATGGCTGTAGCCAGCACGATCAGCGGGATGATCGAAAAGGTGACAAGCGCCAGTTGCGCGTTGAGCGAGAGCATGACGATGACAATGCCCGCCAGCAGCAAGCTGTCGCCGGTCAGGGTGATAAGCCCCTGCGAAAGCAATTGGTTGATGACGCCGACATCGCTGATAACGCGCGAGATCGTAACGCCGACGATGTGACTGTCGTGGTAAGCCAGCGGCAATTGCTGCAAATGCCGGAAGAGCGCCGAGCGCAGATCCGCCAGGACGCGCTGCCCGACCCAGCTGAGCAGGAAGCGCTGCGCTGTGGACGCCATATAGAGGCTGGTTGCCGCGAGCAGCATGAGCAGCGAAATGTCGTCGAGCGCGGCGATGTCCCCCTCGGCGATTGGTCCGTCGATGGCGACTTTGACTAAATATGGCGTGATAAGCGTAAGGGCGGAGGCGCATAGCATGGCGACGAAAGCCGCCAGCATGCGCCAGCCGTAGGGCCGCACGAAGACCAGCAAGTACCAAAGCACGCGCAGATTGAAGGAGCGGCCCTCGACCTTGTCGGCGTAGCCTTCCAGGGTGCCGCGCGGTCCGCTTCTGCCGACGCCGGTTGTGCCTATCGAGAAGCCCATGTTAATTCCTTGTCGGCTCGTCGCATGTGCCGCGCTCATTCCCGCAGGTTGCGATAATATATCTCGGCGTACAAACCCGATTGCCGCATTAACTCGTCGTGGGCGCCGGCGGCGGCCACGCGCCCGTCTTGTAATACCAGCACCTTGTCCGCCATGCGCACGGTGCTCAAACGCTGCGCGATGATGAAGGAGGTGCGCCCTTCCATCAAACGCTCCAGCGCGATTTGAATCAGACGTTCTGTTTCAGTATCGACGCTGGAGGTGGCGTCATCGAGCAGCAGAATGCGCGGATCCTTGAGCAAAGCGCGGGCGATGGCGATGCGCTGTTTCTGGCCACCGGACAGGGTGACGCCGCGTTCGCCGACTTCGGTATCGTATGCTTCCGGCATTTCTAGGATGAAGTCATGCGCCTGCGCCGCTTTTGCCGCTTCCATGACCTCGGCATCGGAGACATCGTCCAGCCCGAACGCGATATTTTCGCGAATGCTCGCCGCGAAGAGCACCGTCTCTTGCAGCACAATGCCAATTTGATCGCGCAGCGACTTGACGGTGACGTCACGCACGTCGTAGCCGTCCACGCGGACGCGGCCGCCGCTCACGTCATAAAAGCGCGGGATCAGATTGATGATGGTCGATTTGCCGGAGCCAGTCGCGCCCAGCAGGGCAATCACCTCGCCGACCTCGGCTTCAAGATTGAGCTGGTCCAGCACCTGACGCTGGTTGAAATAAGAAAAGGTTACGTTTTCGAAGCGTACCCGACCCGCGATCGGCGGCAGCGCTATGGCGTCCGGCGCGTCTGTAACCTCAGATTGCGCGTCGAGAATGGTGAAAATCCGTTCGCCGGCGGCCGAAGCCATAGCAACAGCCGGGATGATCACGCCCAGGCGGCGCACCGGCGAAATCAATTGACCGAGATAGGTGGTGAAAGCCACGAGTTCGCCCAGGGTGAGCGTGTTTTCGATCACCAGCCTGCCCCCCAGCCAGATAATGATCACCGCGCTCAAGCTGGCGACGAAGTCCAGCAGCGGGATATGTTGGGCGCTGACGATGACTTGCTTGCGCGCCAGCGCGAACCATTTGCTGTTCTGTCGATCAAAGCGATTGATTTCGGCGTCCTCTTGCGCAAAGGCTTTGACGATTTTGGCGCCGCGCAGGTTCTGTTCCAGCACGGTGGTCATCTCCGCCAGTTGATGCTGGAGATCCAGCGAAAGCGGTCGGTAGATGCGGCCGAAGCGATAGGCGATGTAAAAGAGCAGGGGCATCAGAAGCATCGACAAGATCGCTAGCTGGGCATTCATCAGCAGCAAGGCGACGAAGGTGAAGACCATCAAGCCGGTGTGTTGGAACAGGCGCAGGATGGCGCGCCCCGTCAGAAAGCGGATTCGCTCGACATCGGAAATGGAGCGCGCCAGCAATTGCCCGGTCTGCGCTTGATCGTGATAGGAAAATGACAGCGAACTGAGTTTGTCGTAGATGGCGTTGCGGATGTCGTAAGCGACGCCTTGGGACACCACTTCTGTCCAGCGCCCCAGGAAAAAATCGATTATGCCCTTGACGACCGTCAGCCCGAGCAAGCCCAGCAGCGACCAAGTCAGTATGGTCATATCGCCCTGAATGATGCCGGCATCAACAATCCAGCGGATGGTCTGTGGAATCAGAATGCTGAAGACATTGACGGCGATAGCCAGAACATAAACGCTGGCGGCGATATTGCGGTATTTTTTGAGGAACTGAAGACTGCGCCAGATGGAGCTTTGCTCTGATTCGCCCGCTTTAGGGGCGCGGTAAGGGGAATGCTGTGCTTTTTTCGCTCGTTGCGCCATAAAAGCCGGAATCGGTTGGTTTGAGTAAACGCGCTGACCTGATTAACGAGGATACGCGGACTTACCATACTGATTTTAGAGCCGGCATTAAACCCTCAATTCCCGAATTGGCTTGAAGAGACCAGTCCCGCGCCAATAAATTTCAAAGGCTCCTTGGCAGCCAGACCGTCATTTCCGCGCTGCCGCGGTTGTTCCAGGCGTAATAGGGAATCAGCGTGACATCGAGATCTTCTTCGCGTTCGTTCCCGGCGTCGAAGTAAAGCGCCTCGGTGTGATTGCCCTCGAGAACGCGCCGCGCCCGTCCCTTGACGACGGTCACGCCGCCCAGGAGATCCTCTTCTCGGCGCGCTTCCAATTGCATATCGCCCGGAGCATGGACTTCCAGGATAGGTACATCAGCGGGCAGGTCGATACCCTCGAGGCAATAGACCAGCGGACCGCGCATCACAGCAACGTGATTGCGGATTTCTTCGGCTTTGGGATGCGCTTTGACCAGGCGCGGTGCCATCGGCATGCGCAGGGAGATGGTGTCGCCGGCTTGCCATACGCGCTTAAAGCGAAGGTAGCTTTGCGGGGTCACGGCTTGGTCGCTGGTTTCGCCATTGATGATCACGGTCGCGTTTTGCGCCCAGCCCGGTATCCGCAGCATCAAGCTGAGTTCGCGCGGGGGCGCCTGCTCGATCGTGATGAGTACCTGATCATCCCAGGGGTAGTCGGTCGCTTGTCGCAGCGCGACTGCCGATCCATCGGCAAGGGTTGTGTTCAAGCGGCTACTGCTATAGAGATGAATCCACAGCGCGCCATCGGATTGACTGTAGACCCAGTTGTGCAAGAGGGCGATGGTGCGCGCGGTATTGGTCGGGCAACAATAACAGTACAAGAGGTACCAGCGCTCATAGGTATCCTGGCTCAAGAGAGGGTGCTGCGCGCCATACCAGCGCAGGGGATTGGTATAGCAGAACTTGATGCCGTCCAGGCTCATCGACGAAAGCATGCTGTTATACAGCACACGCTCCATTACGTCGGCGTATTTGGCGTCGCCGGACAGGTTGAGCAGGCGCCAGTTCCACATGGCATGCGCGATATTGGCGCAGGTTTCGTTATAGGCGGTGGCGTTGGGCAGTTGATACTCGTAACCGAAAGCCTCGTGCACAGCGCCAGATTGACCGCCGAACTCAGGTCTTTGGGAAGCGCCGTGATGCTGCGCCGATGTGCCGCCCGTGATGTACATCTTGCTGCGCACGGCATTGTCCCAGATGCGCTGCAATGCTTCCAGCAGCTCGGCTTCACCAGTCTCGGCAAAGACATCGGTCGCGCCGCAATAGAGATAACCGGCGGTCACCGCGTGACCCACGGCGCGCGTTTCTTCCCGCAGGGACACCAGCGACTGGTTCAGGTCTTTGCCCCCGGGCTGCGAACCGCGCATGTCAACGAAGGTTTGCGCCAGTTCCAGATATTTCGCGTTGCCTGTGGCGCGAAATAAGTCGACCGCGCCCATGGTGTTGGATGGGTTGAAGCCGAAATGCGCCAGCTCCGGCGGACAGGGCATGAAGACGCCGCAAAGATAATCGGCGAGCTTGATGGCGATTTGCAGAAAGTTGCGCTTACCCGTGATGCGGTGGTGAACCGATGCCGCCGTCAGCAGATGACCCATGTTATAGAGTTCGTGGTCATGGAGGTTTGTCCAGCGTTCTTTGTCGTCGCGCAGTTGCATGGGCGTGCTGATATAGCCGTCATCCTCCTGCGCCGCCGCGATGACGTCAATGAGTTCGTCCAGTTCGGCGATGATGGCTTGCTCGCCGCTGGCGCCATAGATATGGGTCATGGCTTCCATGTACTTATAGCAATCGCCGTCGCTCCACATCGTGCCTTTGCGCTCGCCCTCGGCCAAGCCGGCGGCGATATGGAAGTTGCTGAAAACGGCGCCGTTTGCGGGTTCATCCAGCGCCTGGCGCATGCTCGGCAGTATCGTCTGGCGGCACAACTGATGCAGCCTGCCCCAGAAGCCGTCTTCCCAGCTGACCGCGTCGAAGGCGGGTGGATGAAGTCTTTGATATGGCGGAGTATGGTCCATAAACAACACTTGTCCTTTACGGCTAAAGATTCGGATTTCTTAGGGTCAATAGACTATTTGTATCCCGTGAAAACGACGCCTTGGATGAAATGTTTCTGCGCGAAGAAGAAGACGACAATCAAGGGCAGCATCACCACCAGCGAAACCGCCATCAGCGAATTCCATTCTGTGCCATAGGTGCCCTGGAAGAAGCGCAAACCTAGGGCGAGCGTGTATTTATCTTGGTCGAGCAAGAAGATGAGCGGACGGAAAAAGTCGTTCCAATGGAACTGGAAAGAGAATATCGCCACCGCGCCCAACACGGGCTTGGACATGGGCAGGGTGATGCGCCAGAAGACGCCAAAGCGCGAGCAGCCGTCAATCACCGCCGCCTGATCCAACTCGCGCGAATGGGTCAAGAAGTACTGTCGCAAGAGAAATATGTAAAAGGGATTGCCGAACCAAGACGGCAGAATCAGGGGCCAGAAAGTGTCGATCATGCCTAGCTGCTTGAAGACGATAAATTCCGGGATCAGCGTGACCTGCCGCGGAAGCATCATGGTCGCGAGCACGACGATGAAAAGCGTGTTGCGCCCGCGCCAGCGCAAACGCGAAAAAGCGTAGGCGACCAGGGACGATACGATCAGCTCGCCCAGCAGGCAAAGGACGACGACGAACAGCGTATTGGCGAAGTAGCGGTCGAAGGGCAATTGCGTCAGGGCATTGGGATAATTTTCCCAGACGATCTTCTGGGGCCAGAACTCGGGCGGGAAACGAAAGACATGCGACAGCGGCTTCAATGAGGTCGAGATCATCCACTGCAGCGGCAGCAGAATGACAATCGAGCCGATGGCAAGCAGCGCATAGACGAAGATCTTGCTGATGATCTGGCGCGCGCTTAAACCGACGCCCTTGCTGCTCATCAGTTGTCCTCCTCCGATTCCGCTTCGTAATAAACCCAAAACTTGGCGGTCGCGAACAAGATGATCGTCAGCAGCAATATCGCCAGGAAGAAGACCCAAGCCAACGCCGAGGCGTAACCCATCTTGAAGTTTTGGAAGGCTTGACGATAGAGATAGAGCAGGTAGAAGAGCGAGGCGTTGGCGGGTCCGCCGTTGGTCATGATGAAGGTTTCGGTGAAAATCTGCATGGTGAAGATGACGCCGGTGATAAGCTGGAAGAAGATAGTTGGGCTGAGCATCGGCAGCGTGATGCTGAAGATGCGCTGCCACCAATTCGCGCCGTCAATTTCGGCTGCTTCATAGAGATCGGTGGGGATAGCCTGCAAGCCGGCCAGATAGATAATCATGCCGCCGCCGACGCTCCAAAGCCGCATGATGACAAAAGCCGGCAGCACCCAAATCTTGCTGCCCAGCCACGCCGGTCCCTCGATGCCAAAGATGCGCAACGCTGTATTGAGCAAGCCGAAATCGCTGGAGAATATCCACTGCCAGAGGATGGCCACCGCCACGCCCGACAAGATCGCCGGCAAATAATAGATCGTGCGGAAGACGGCAAGACCGCGGATATTCGTGTTGAGCAGCATCGCGATCACGAGGCCGAAGACGATATTCAGCGGGATGGAGGCCAGCGAAAATATCACCGTTATCTTGAGCGAGTGCATCGGCAGCGGGTCGCTGAAGAAGAGCTTGTGGTAATTCGCCAAACCGACATATTCCGGCGGCGACAGGATGTTCCATTTGTAAAAGGACAGAGCCAGCGAAGCGACCATGGGGAAGGCCGTCAGCAAGAGAAAGCCCGCCACCCAAGGCGAAATCATCGCCCAGGCGAGCAGAGTCTCGCCGCGCTTGTAGCTGATGCTAACGTTTGCGAAGCCGCCTTGGGTTTTGACAAACTGCGCGAGGCTCATGGAAGGGTCAAGCCCATATTGAATATGTGTCGCAGTGGGCGACTCACAGAGTCGCCCCTACAGATTTCGCTGGGATCGAGGCTAGCCCGTCCGCCATTGACCTTCCTGTATCAGCGGATTGACCTGGCGCACGATCTCGTCGCAGACGACCTTGGCATCGCGTTCCTCGCCGATGAGCAGCAAGTCAATCTGCGCCTGCATGATCTGCGTGATCTCGCCGAAATTGGTCAGCAAGGGATCGGGCGCGACAAAGTTCCTGGCGGCATCCAGCATGACGTGCTTGTTGGCCGGCGGCAGCGGATCGGTGACGAACCACTTCTCCTGCTCGGCGAAGGACGTGCCTTGCAAGCCGCCTTCGCGGATGATCGTTTCCATGGCTGGTCCATTGAAGAATTTCAGCAGATTCCAGGCGCATTCCGGCGCCTGCGTGGTCTTGGGGACGACCAGCGGGTAGTAGTAGACATAGTTGGCGCGTCCGCCGGGACCGGACGGATAATGGCCCAGGGCGATATTGAAGTCGGCTTCGCGGTAATTGGGGAAGGACCAACTGCCGCTGTAGAACATGCCCAAGCGGCCCGTCTGCATCAAAGCGCCGGTGCCCATTTCCGCCATCGCTTCCGGGCGCGGCGCGAAGCCGTATTCCCAGCGCAGGTCGGCGTAGAATTGCAAGCCCTCGACAGCGCCAGGCTCGTTCAGCGTACATTCGGTGGGGAAGAAGGGATCATCCACCAATTGCCCGCCGAAGATGCGCACCCAGGTCTGCCAGACTTTGTCCCAGCCGGTGACGTCACAAGCCCACTGCGTCGTTTTGCCGTTGGCATCGGTCTTGGTCAGCGCCTCGCAAGAATTGAAGAAGTCGTCGACGGTCCAGGCTTCGTCGTCCCATTGCGCCGTCGGCAGCATGGCGCCGGCTTCTTCAAACAGATCCTGGTTATAGAAGATGGCGATGGAAGCCACGTTATCGGGCATGCCATAGATGCCGCCTTCGTGGGTATAGGCTTCGATGGCGAGATCTGGGAATTGACTCAGGTCATAGTCGTCGGCGTCGACATAGGGCTTGAGATCGAGCAGCAGATCATCTTTAAGGAATTGCGGCAGCAGGCCGATCTCGATGATGAAGACATCGGGCGGGATGCCGGCCGCCAAGCTGGTGAAGAGCTTGTCGTTGTAGCCCGAATTGGGACCGCCCGGCACCGAGGTGAAATTGAGCTTGCAGCCGGGGTAGGCATCATCGAATGGGGCGAGGGCTTTCTCGCGGATGCCAATCAAAGGCGGACCGTCCCAGAAAAAGATGGTGACTTCTTGTTCGTCCTGCGCGACAACTGAACCTATGCCAGGCAAGGTGTAAACACCCGCCGCCAAGGAGCTCATGCCCGTTAGACGGAGGAAATCGCGCCGGCTCATGTTTATCTTTTTTGACATTGTGCTTACTCCTAAGCTCTAATCATTTGACTGTATTTGCCGCGGTCAATTATCTGTTCATCAGATAATCTTTGATAAGGCATGTCTTCAATAGCGTACCTCCCTTCGGCTGATTTATGCCGCGCCGGTCTTGTGATCCCAGGCGAGCAGCGTTCTATCCAAGGTGTTCAGCAGGTGATCCCTCACTGTCGACTTTGTTGCAGCGACATCTCGTCGGCACAAAGCGTCGATAATTGCCAAATGTTCGGGCAAAGCATCTACCTGCGCGCCTGGTCGATACTTCGCAACGATTTGATGCGCCCAATCGATCAAGTCTTGCAACTGTCGCATCATCTCGATCAGCAACGGATTCCGCGAACAGTTGATAATCAGATCGTGTATGAGATTATCGCATTCAGCCAAGCGCGACAAATCGCCCGCGCTCGCATAATGATCGCCGGCACGGCGGTAGGTGTTCTTCGCGTCTTCAAGCGTTTCTTGGGGAATCCTTGTGGCAGCCAGTTCGACTGCCAAGCCCTCCAGCGCGATGCGAATCTCCATAATGTTCTTGAAGCGGTTTTGATCAAATTCTTCTACGAAGACTCCGCGCCGCGGCGCGACATTCAAGAAGCCTAAGTCGTCCAGCCGACGCACGGCATCGCGCACGGGCATCGTACTCACCTCTAAGCGCTCCGCGATGCACTCGATTGTCAGCCGCTGCCCAGGCTCAAGGTCGCCGGACATGATTTCTTGCTTGAGCTGTTTCTCGATTTGCTCGCTCAGTGACTTGGTATCCAACATGTGGCTGAAAATCCAAGCAATTCTAATATCTGATATATTAGCTTATCACTCTTCCAGATTCTTGTCAAATCGCGCTTCTCGGTGGTCTCGGCGTCTTCGGCGGCAGAAATAAACTGGCGCAATTGCCTGGGACACATATCTGCGCTTGTGCTAAAATCGCCACTGGCGAATCCGCCCCTGACACTATAGCGTGTCAGGCTGTATTCCCACACAAAGCGAGGCGAATCGGAAATGCCAGAAGTTACGGTTATCGGCGCTGGCGTGTCGGGTTTGAGCTCGGCGCTCAACCTGCAGCTTGCGGGCTATGCTGTGCGCATCCTGACGCGCGACCTGCCGCAAGCGACCGCTTCAGCGGCGGCAGGCGCGGTATGGTCGGGCGGGGGTCTTTCGGGGCGGCCGCGGTCTTGGGCGGATGTTTCGCTCGCGCATTTTCTCGCGCTGGCGCAACAAGCCGATAGCGGAATGGGCTTGCGGCGGATGCGCCAGGTATTTCCGCAGAAAGTCGGCGAACCCTGGTTCAAAGACAGGCTACCCTTCTTCGCCAAGATGCCGGCCGCGGAATTGCCGCCGGATTGCCAGGACGGTTGGATCATGGATCTGCCGATTGTCGCGCCGCCCCGCTACTTGCGGAACTTGCAGGAGCAGTTCCTGGGCGCGGGCGGCAAACTGGAAGCGCGCGAAGTGGCGTCGCTTGAGGAGCTCGAGGCTGAGGGGCGCCTGATTGTCAATTGCACGGGCGCTTGGGCGAAATTCGTCACGCCGGACCCCGAAGTCTTCCCGATTCGCGGGCAAACGCTGCTGGTCGACGCGCCGCAGATTCAATCTGGCCTCATGCGCGCGCGCGACGATACTTATCTTTTCCCCCGCGACGACGGCTTGCTGCTCGGCGGCATATATCAGCACGACAGTTGGGATCCCCGGATTGACGCGGAGCAGACCGCGGATATCCTCGCGCGCTGCGCGCAGATTGAGCCGTCTGTGTCCGACGCGCCTATCATGCGCACAGCGGTCGGCATCCGCCCCGGGCGCGCGGAAGTACGGCTGGAAGTGGAAAAACGCGCCCAGGACCGCGCCGTCATTCACAATTACGGTCATGGCTCAATCGGCTTTACGCTGTCATAGGGCTGTTCCTTGGAAGTGCTGACGCTGGCGCGAGACGTGCTGGCTGGTTGATCACGCGCGGCCTCATATACCAAGACTCACGAGATCGATGAAATGGTAACGAAGAACATGCTTCGTCGTCCACACCGATGGATAAACAAGCCCGCTGCAGTTCCTACGCTGGCGACCCACTTTGGATAAACCAAAATAGTCATCGTTCGGTACGAGGAATAGACAGATTGCAAACAAGAGATATAATACGTAGTATTATCTACAATTACATGGAGTATAGTAATGCAAGACATTGTTCATAATCTAATCAAACAAGCTATCGATGAAAGAAAACAAGTCATTGCCAAATATAGGGGACAGACACGCGAAATGTGTCCCGACAAGATGGGGCACAAGTACGGAAGCGGTTATCATGTACTCGCCTATCAGTTTGCTGGCTATAGCAGTCGAGGACTGAAACCCATTGGCTCGACAGCCAATTGGCGATGCTTCGATTTAGACAACCTGACTGAGGTAACATTAATAGAGGGTGAATGGCATTCGTACACTAAGGGCACTGGTATTCAAACCTGTGTGGACGACATCGAGTTTCAAGTTTCGCGAGAATAACATGGTGTGATTCAAAGCCACTTTACTATCGTAAGCTGACATTAGTTACACTTGCGAAGTTGCGCGTAGATTTCTGCGAAAGCAATATCGTTCCCCAGATTATTTTCGAATCACGGCCCGCAATACTAACTTAAGTCTACTGGCATCCTTTGTGCTAGTCTTGAGTAGCAAGAGTCGCTTAGCTAGCGGCTGTCATGTGAAAGGCAGAGGCGCAATGAGCAGACAGAATATATCTTCGGGCACGCATTACGAAAAAATCGCCGGCTATTCGCGCGCGGTGCGGCTGGGCAATGTCGTGCATGTCGCTGGCACCACCGCCACCGATGGCGCGAGCGCGGTCGTCGGCATCGGCGACGCCGGCGCGCAAACCGAGTTCATCATTCAGAAGATCGCCGCCGCCCTGGACGAGGCTGGCACCCGCTTGTCGGATGTTGTGCGCACGCGCCTCTATCTGACGCCCGACGCCGATTGGGAAGCGGTCGCGGCCATGCACGGCAAATACTTCGGCGCAATCCGCCCAGCCAATACTCTGCTTTATGTGCAGGCGCTGGTCGGCGCAGACTACTTGGTGGAGATGGAAGCCGAAGCGATTATCAGCGATTGCGAAAATGAAGTTCAGCCTGCGCTTCAATAATGACCTGCCGGCGCGCGACTATGTAATTTACGCAAAAGCGGCGGAAGCGGCTGGATTCGATCAGTTTTGGGTGAGCAACGATCTCTTCCTGCGCAGCGCGCCGGTCATTCTATCCGCTGTCGCCATGGCCACCGAGCGCATCGAAATCGGCACTTGCATTCTCAACCCCTACACGATTCATCCAGCCGAAATCGCCATGTTCGCCGCCACCCTCGACGAACTTTCCGGCGGCCGCTTCAACCTGGGCATTGCCAGCGGCGCGGAAGATTTCATCGGCTGGCTGGGCATGGATTTTGACCTGCCGCGCACGCGCGTGGTGGAATCGATTCAGGCGATAAATAAGCTGACAGCGAACGAAAAGGCCGCGAGCGCCGGACGCGTCCTGCGCTGGACGGAAGAAGCTAGGCTGCGCTTCCCAGCGCGCCGCCGCGTGCCCATCTATCTGGGCGCGATGAGCCCGAAGATGCTGGAAGAAATCGGCGCGAGCGCTGACGGCGGGCTGCCCTTGCTCTTCCCGCCCGAGCATTATCAAAATGTTCTGCCGCATGTCGAGCGGGGCTTGCGGCGGGCGGGACGCAGCATGGACGAGCTTGACTTGGCGGCTTGCATCTGGTGCTCAATTTCGGCGGATCAAGCCGCGGCCGAGGCGGTTCTGGCTGACAAAATCGCTTATTACGGCCATGCCATGAGCCCGCTGATTCTGCGGCAGCTGGGCTTGACGCGGGCGGACTTCGAGCCGATTCGCCACGCCTATCATGTGGAGGGCGATGTTGAAAAGGCGCGGCGTATGGTGAGTCCGAAGATGCTGCGCATCGGCATCGCGGGGACGTCGGCGACGCTTGTTGAGCGCTTGGAGGGTTTGGCGGATATGGGCGCGCGGCATATCAGCTTTGGTCCGCCGCTGGGACCGGATATTCAGGCTGCGATTGAGGCGATCGGTCGGGATGTGATCCCGCGCTTTGGCTGATGCCTGCGCGCAAAGTGAGGATGAAGACTGGGGACGAAGCCCGTGGCGCAATAGACAGCCTTGCGCCACGGAATGCTTAACTTAATGGGAAACGGAACCATCATGGTACTCGGATTGCAACTGTACCAATCGCAACAGTTTTCGGTTAACCCAAGTTTGGTAACCCTTACCGTCCCATACTGCCGCTCTTGTGTTGTGATAGCGGTCCGGCCGCACCCAAACGATCTCGAAGTCCTCGACCGATCTTCCGTTTACGTTCGATGCCCGATTTTCAGTGAACTCTTGTACCCAATCAGGTTGAGCGTCAAAACTGTAGCCTCCATAGAAGAACTCGCACAGCGACCCGTTATACTCATCGGCCCAATGCCAATGCCTGTTTGATATACTCCCATCTTCCCAATCATAGACGTACTCTACGAAAGACCAGCCTTCGTTGTAGGCCTTGTGGAGGCACCAGCCGACTTTCCATTCCCCTTCTGTCGTGCAGTCTCTGTTCGCGTAGTAGGTGTTGTGAAGCGGGTTGTCGGCATGGCAGGCATTGTCGCTTTGCGCGAAAGCTTGCGGTACTACTGCCAACAGGGTGAAGATGAGCAGCGCGAACACTGTTTTAATAGCCACGTTTCGTGATTTCATATTCCTTCTCCATAGAGAACTAACAGAATGCGATAAACTGCCTAGAACGGGTCTATGTTTAGGTTTGCGCACCTCCTCCCGGAACCTACTAACTATTTGCAGCGCGGCTACTCATTTCATTTAGGTGTTTGCGATATTGCGCTATAATGAGATGCGAGAGCTGCAAGGTTCTCAATTTTCAAAGTTTCCTGCGGCGCTGGTGGCAACCAATTGAATCGCCGCAGGAAACCATAATATAAAGCTCAATATGAGCCAAAAACATTTTAACGCTTTTTGTGCCGGCTCGCAATTTTATTTATTATTTATAATAATTACAAACTATTTTCTAACTCGACAGCACCCGGCTCATCTCCCGCAAAGCCGCGCCCAACTCAATCACCCGATTAGTACCCGTGCCGCCGCCGATATGCGGGCAGAGGATCACGTTGTCCAGCGCGCAGAGCGGGCTTTCCGGCGGCAGCGGCTCGTAGGTGAAGACATCCAAGCCGGCGCCGGCGTAATGACTTCCCAGACTGCGGGATAATCATCGATGATTCTGGCCGTCCTTTCTTCGTGGTCGTCGCGTTCCCACTCGGCTGAGAAGTGGCTTTGGTCCGCCGTTGGGATCGGATATCCAGGCTGCGATTGAGGCGATCGGTCGCGGTGTGATTCCACTGTTTGGCTAACTCGGCCTCAGCCCAAGCGTTCCATGATGAAATAAGGGGCGCGATGCACTCGAAATCAAGCTCTTTCAACTCCCCATTGCTATTTATGGCACGACCTGATTGGTGAATTTCAGCTCACGTAGGTTTGAGCATAAGCGCTAGCTTGCGTCATCTTGCGCCCAGTGCGAGAGTTAACGATGGAGCTGACGTGCTAGAAGCGATAGCTTAAACATCGCGGCCTGCCAGCTTGCCGGCGAATCCCAGGCCTTCCAGCAAGCCCGCCACCCGCGATTGTTCGCTCTCAACTTTGCGCAGACGGTCGCCTAGCGCGTCTACCTTATCTTCAAGCCGTTTGATGTCATTGCGAAGCCAAACGAATAAACCGAAAATCGCAATGAGAACAGTCACAATCGTGATGATGACTTGTGTCCAATCCACGCCAATAAATCCTTCAAGATGATTTGAGAATGATTTGCCTATTATACCATCACAGATCAATCGCCGTCCAGGACCCGGCTCATCTCCCGCAAAGCCGCGCCCAACTCAATCACCCGATTAGTACCCGTGCCGCCGCCGATATGCGGGCAGAGGATCACGTTGTCCAGCGCGCAGAGCGGGCTTTCCGGCGGCAGCGGCTCGTAGGTGAAGACATCCAAGCCGGCGCCGGCGATGCGGTTCTCGCTCAACGCGTCGATCAGCGCGTCCTCGTCCACGATGCCGCCGCGCGCGATATTGACCAGATAGGCGCTTTCTTTCATCAGCGCGATCCGCTGCGCGCCGATCATGCCTTCGGTCTGGGGCGTCTGCGGCGTCGCCACACAGACATAATCGCTTTCGCGCATCAGGTCGTCGAGCTCGCGATAGCTCGCGTCGAAAACACCTTCCAGTTCGGCGGAAAGCGGGCTGCGCTTGTAATAGATATTCTTCATGCCCATGACGCTGGCGCGCCGCGCTAGTTCACAGCCGATTTCGCCCATGCCTATGATGCCCAGGGTTTTGCCCGCGACTTCGTGCACGCGTTCGTTTTTCATCCAATGGAAGGCGATCTTGCGCTGCGAGGTCAACTCGGGTTTGATGCCGCGATAGCGATATGCGCCGAGGCTCACGGCTTCGCTACCGGCGATTAAGTCCTTGCTCAATGCCAGAATCAGCGTCAGCGCCAACTCCGCCACGCAATTGGGACCCTTCCGCGGGACACAGCCAAAATGGAGACCGCGCCCGCGCGCGGCGTCGACATCAATATTGAAGTAACTCCTGCCTAGCTTTAGCACAGCGCGCAGGTCGGGCAGCCTATCCAGCAGAGACGCGTCAACCTGCGCCGTATCGGCGATGAGCCCGGCGATATCGCCGTTTGCCAGGGCGGACGCGTCGGCATCGTCGCTGGCGCTAATGATGTGCAAGTTTGGGAACTGGCTGGCAAGATCCGTGATTGCCGCCTCATAGCCGGCGTCGGCAATCATTACCTTGAATGTGTCGCCTGTAGTTGTCATGTTGAGGGTTCCTGTCTATTGTCGGTCCTTCTTTGCTTAGCGCAATTTGCCGCGCCGAACTGATTATAGGAATCCGCCGTCGCGCTGTCAAGCAATGCCGATTGTTCTGCAGGGCAATCGCTTCTAATTTTATTCACCACATAGACACCGAGAGTCGCGTAGGGCGCGTAGGGCGCGTGGACACAGCCCTGCGACACTGACCGCCAACACCGAGATTTATCCGTAAATATGCCAAAAAAGGACGTAATGTAGGGGCGATTCTGTGAATCGCCCACGATATTGCGCCAAATTTCATGGGCGAGCCAAGGCTCGCCCCTACAATTCATCAGTTTGATGTTAAATTCGACAGTTAGGGATTTTGAAGCGATTGCCCTGCCCCCGTCAGCGGCAGTATTTGTCATTATCCGCATGATATGTTACATTCTCGGCAATTACAGATTGTCGACAATATGAGCGCGGCAATGTTGACTGGCGCGAATGTTTGATAGCCAGGGGCTTGCCCAAAGACTTGACGAGAAGGGACCATTTATGGGATTAGCGACAAATGCCGAGCAGTTAGTGGAAATGGCTGTGGTCGGTTATGTGAGCCAGCCGACGGTTCGGGGCTACATCCCCCATGCCAGCGGCGAAGCCACGATCTTGCCGGGCATGTCCGGCATGATTTACAACGCCCGCGTCGGCGATGCGGCATTTGGCTGGGCGGCGGATCATCTGGAGCCGGGCGCATCCATCGCTCATCCCGATCTTGATGCCGACTATGCCATGCACTACTTGACCTGCATGGGCAACCAGGCTTTTGTCATGAGCGGCTTGGCGCAAGGCACAGAGGGCATCGTCACCGGCGAGCACGCGCGCTTGCTGGTGGACTTCCCGCCCGAAGCGGCCGAGCTGATAGGCGTCGGCGACGCCGTCCAGATCCGCGCCAAGGGGCAGGGCTTGCAACTGGTCGATTACCCGCATATCACGCTCAAGAAATGCAGCCCGCGCTTGATTGACAGCCTGCCCATTGAAGCGCTTGACGAGGGCAGCATCGGCTTGCCGGTGACCATGGAATTGCCAATTCGCATCATGGGTTCCGGCGCCGAACTGAACCCGGACTTCGTTGACCAAGACTTGATGTCCGGCGATCGCGCGCTCATGGCGGAGCTTGGCATCGATCAGATGCGCCTGGGCGACTTGGTGGTGGTCAACCATGCCGATCATCGCTTTGGGCGCGGTTATAAACCGGGCGCCGTTACCATTGGCTTGTGCATCCATGGCGATTCAATCATGACCGGGCATGGACCCGGCATCCTGACCCTGATGACTTGCGACGAACCCTGCATCGATTGGGTCGTCGACCCAGACGCGAATATTGCCAATTACTTGAACATTCGGAAGGAATCATGAGCGCGAAAAACAATGCCCAGCAAGTTGTCAGCGTATCCGTACAGGGCGTGATTACGCCGCCGCGCATGCCGCCCCTGCCCGCCATGCCCTATTCCCTCGCGGCTGACGGCAGCCCGTTCCTTTTGCCGGCTTATGGCAGCATCGTCTATAACGTTTCCGTCGGCGATTCGGCTTATGGCTGGCTGGCGGACTGCATCCATCCCGGCGTCAGTGTCATGCTCAAGGACGCCACCGGCAACCGCGGGCTGAACGTCCTGTCCTGCGTCGGCAATACCGCCATCGTCATGACCGGCAATGCCCAGCGCGCGCGCGGCATGGTCACCGGCAAGACCGGGCGCTTCTCCGAACATGTCATCATCCACTTCGACCAAGAAGCGCGCGAGCAGATGGCAATCGGTGACAAGATCGTCATCAAAGCCAAGGGCGTGGGTATGAAGTTCGATGACCATCCCGATGTGATGCTCAAGGGCTGCTCGCCGGAGCTGGTTGACGCCCTGGAGGTCACAACTAATTCGGCAGGCAAACTCTCGGTGCCCGTAGTGGCGCAGGTGCCGCCGCATTTGCTGGGCGCTGGCGCGGGCTTGGTCAGCGATGGCGGCTCCATTCATATCCAGACCGCCGACAGCGGCGCGGTCGAAGAAGCGGGTTTGGATCAACTGCGGCTGGGCGATGTCGTCGCGCTTAGGGATTACGACAGCAGTTGGAATCATGGCTATCTGCGGAATGCGGTTGGCATCGGCGTGATCGCGCAGGGCGACAGCCCCCGCGCCGGTTATGGACCCGGCATCACGCTGATCATGACCTCGGCCGGCGGCAATATCGCGCCCATGGTGACGCCTGGCGTCAATTTGAAAGATCTGCTGCTATAGAACGTGCGGCGTAGGGCGCGGACGGGCGAGCCAAGGCTCGCCCCTACTGATTCCAGATTAATGCAGTTTGGTAGGGGCGACTCTGTGAGTCGCCCGATTAGCGAGGAATTTGGAATAGATTATGTCTTATATCAAACACATGGCTTTTGCCGTGAAGAGCGTGGACGAAACCTTGAATCGCTATCAGACCCTGCTGGGCGTCGGCTTGGACGCGCGCGTAGTCGTGGCGGAAAAGGCGCGCATCAAGGTGGCGATCTTTGATGTCGGCGATATCGAATACCAACTGAACGAATCGCTGGACGCCGATGGCCGCTTCAGCCAATGGATCGCCGAGCGCGGTACAGAGGGCTTGCATCATATTTGCTATGCCGTCGAAAACATCGACAGCGCGCTGGCGCAAGCGCTGGACGAAGGCGCGGCGCTCAAGCAATGCAGCTCCTGCAAAGTATCGGGCAGCCACCCCCATCCCGAAGGCTATGTCGCTTTCCTGCAGCAGGAAACCGGCGGCATTGAACTCGAGCTGATGCAAGTTTACACCCCGCAAGAGCTCGAACAATACAAGTCGATACGGGGCATCTGAGCAATGAGCCTCACGCTTGTCCGCGTGCCGGTTGATGATCTGCAAGATTTTGTTCAGCGCACTTTTTTGGCGATGGGTTTGTCGGGCAAGGAAGCCGATATCTGCACGGCGGGGTTGATGAGCAGCGAGCTGCGCTGCCTGCCCGGGCAAGGGCAAGGCGTGGGACGGCTGACCGGCTATTACGAGCGCATATCCAAAGGGCTGTATCAACCCGGCGCGGAAATGGAAATCATCAAGGAATCGCCGGCTTTGGCGCTGGTCGACGCCAAGATGGTCATGGGCTCGGTGGTCGGGCAAGAAGCCATGGGCATCGCCATCGACAAAGCCAAAACCTGCGGCATCGGCGCTTGCGTCGTCTACAACAGCACGCATTTCGGTTCGTCCGGCTATCACGCGCGGCGGGCGCTGGAGGCTGACTGCATCGGCATCGCCATCACCAACGCCGGCGCCGAGATGGCGCCCTGGGGCGGCATTTCGCCGCGGGTCGGCACCAATCCCTGGGGCATGGCCGCGCCAACCGGCGGCGACTTCCCAGTTGCGCTCGATATCGCCTTGACCACAGCCGGCAAGGGCATGATGCGCTGGCATGAGCGCGAGGGCAAATCCATGCCGCGCGATTGGGCGCTGACGCCAGAAGGCTTGGAAACGGATGAGCCCAGCGCCGCCATGGCCGGCGCATTGCTCGGCATCGGCCAGTACAAAGGCTATGGCTTGTCGCTCTTCAGCGATATTCTGACCGGCGTCATCAGCGGCGGCGGCTTTGGGCTGGCGCCTTTCCAAGACCGCTCGATAGCCAAACTGGATGTCGCGCATACCTTCATCGCCCTCGACATCGCCTGGTTCATGCCGGTCGAGGATTTCAAAGCGCGCATGGACGCCTTCATCGCCGAAGTCAAGAGCAGCGAATTGCGCCCGGGCTTTGACGAGATCCTGGTGCCCGGCGAGATCGACTATCGGCGCGAGCGCAGCTATCGCCGCGATGGCGCGCAGCTCGACGCGCAAGTCTATGAAAAACTGCGCCAACTGGCGGCTACGCTGGAAATCGCTTTTGACATCTGAAGCTGTCCGCAATATCGAATCCGCCGGGTCGCCCGCAATGGAGAACGACTACTACATGAACAGTCCCCTGACACTCAGCAGAGCCCTGGCGAGCCGCGTGGCTCGTTTGGACGCGCTGCCCGCGCCGCCACAGGACGAGCCCGAGGTCCTAGAAAACGTGGTCGAGGCGGCTGTGGCGGCCTTGGCGCGCGGCGAGACGCACTACACCGATCGGCCCGGCATACCCGAGTTCCGGGCTTGGGTGGCGGATCACATGGCGGAGCGCTACAATGTGGCCGTCGACCCCTCAGAAGTTACCATCACCTGCGGCAGCACCGAAGCCCGCTTCGTGACGATGACGCTGCTTGTGGAAGCGGGCGGCGTCGTATTATCCCCCGGCGACTCGGCGCGCATCCGCGGCGCGCTGCATATTCTGGGCGCCGATGTCGTGGATTCGATACGAGAAGATGTCAGCCTGCTGTACATTACACCCGATGTCTATCGCGAAACCGCTATAGAGCTTTTGCAGCGCGCGGAAGACGCGAACTGGTGGATCGTCTACGACCTCAGTTTCGCCCAGACCGCTCCGCCCTTTCACCCGGCGCAGAACGAAAAGTTGGCTTCCCGCGTGGTGACGATTGATTCCCTGTCTGCGGATTTAGCCGGCTGGCGGCTGGGCTGGATGGCGGGCTCGGCAGCGGCGTTGCGCTTGTGCGCCGGCAAGCAAGCCATCACCATTTGCACAACCGCGGTCTCGCAATGGGCGGGGCTGGAATTTCTCAAGGGGAACCCGTCATGAGCCTCGTCAATCCCAATATCCCCGAATCTGTCCGCGCTGTGGCCGCCGATGGCACGCAATTGCGCTATGCCTTGATGGAAATGGCGCGCCAAATGGACGTTGTCATCACGCTGGGGCGCGGCGATCCCGACTTGCCGACGCCCCAGCATATCGTCGAAGCCGCCAACCGCGCCATGCGCGAGGGGCGTACCGGGCTGACAGCGGTCCAGGGTTTGCCGCAATTGCGCGCGGCTATCGCCGATCACATGCGCGGCCACAATGGCTTGCCCGTGGCGGCGGAAAATGTCATGCTCACAACAGGGGGGCAAGAAGGGCTTTTCCTGGCGATACAGGCGCTGATTGACCCGGGCGACGAAATCCTGGTGCCGGACCCGCGCTATACCTCATACGACGATGCCATTCGCCGCGCCGGTGGCAAAATGGTCATGGTGCCGACGGATCGTGAAGATGCCTTCAACCTGCAAGCGGAAGCGGTCGAGGCGGCAATCAGCCCAGCCAGCAAGGCGCTGCTGATTGTTACGCCCAGCAACCCCACGGCCGGCATCGTTACCGAAGATCGTCTGCGCGCCATCGCCGATGTTTGCATCCGCCACAACCTGATTGTGATTGTCGACGAAATCTACAGCAAAATTGTCTATGAACCCTGGCAGCATTTCAGCATCGGGTCGCTGCCGGGCATGGCGGAGCGAACCATCACGCTGGACGCTTTTTCCAAAGCATACGCGATGACCGGCTGGCGCTGCGGCTATGTGGCTGCGCCGGAAAACGTCATTGAGGCGATGGCGCGCGTCAAACAAGTTACCACAGGTCCGGTCGCCACAGTGTCGCAATGGGCGGGGCTGGCCGCCATCACCGGACCGCAGGACTGCGTCAGCGATTACTTGAAGATCTACACGGATCGGCGCGCCGTCTTGCTTGATGGGCTGGATCGCATGGGTTTTGCCTATGGCGAGCCGCGCGGCGGTTTGTTTGTCTGGGCGGATTCATCGTCCACCGGCATCCACGCCACCGAACTCTCCTACCTGCTGTTGAAGGAAGGGCGTGTCTTGATTTTCCCCGGTACCGCCTTCGGCGAAAACTGGCGCGAGTATGTGCGCATCACGCTGCTGGAGCCGATTGAAACGCTGAAAGCGGCGGTGGAGCGCATGCTGCCCGTGCTGGAGCGCTACCGCGCCTGATAGAGCGCGGGAATTGTGATTTTTTCTACGAATGCGCTATTATCTGTCCATTGACTATCCATTGGCTGCACCTGTCGGAAAGGAAGGCATATTGAGATTTCCCCAGTTTTTCGTCAGAAGAGTTTTCCACTATATAAGGAGTACGAAATGAAACTGAAACTCACCTTAGCGCTTTCGCTGCTGCTGATTCTCATGCTTGGCATAGCGCCCATGATGAGCAGCGCGCAGTCGGTGCCAGTCCCGGACGAGGACACCCTTGTCATCGCCATTAACGGCGAGCCGAGCTCGATGGATCCGGCCCAGGTCGGCGGCTCGACCGGCGGCAGCAACTTCCGCATTATGATGCACACCTTCGCCACACTCTATGAGCTGGGTCAGGCTAGTGGCGCGATTGACCCCTACCTCGCCCACAGCTTCACTGTTTCCGACGACGGCACTGAATGGACCTTCCACATGCACGAAGGTTTGACCTGCGACGATGGCGAGCCGCTGACGGCGGAAGACGCCGCCTACAGCTTCAACCGCATGGCCGACCCGGCCAACGGCTTCGACGGCAACTCGGCCGGCTTCGTTGTCGCCTCGACCGGTTTTATTGAAGCCCGCGCCGACAGCGAGCTGGATGTCACCATCGTCGCCCAAAAGCCGCAGAACCGCGCCATGCGCCTCGGCCTGTACTCCGAAATCTTGATCCATTGCAAGGATTCCTACGAAGCGATGACCTTGGAAGAAGCGGCGCGCAACGTAGTCGGCAGCGGTCCTTACTCCCTGACCGAATGGGTGCCGGGCGAATACATCAGCATGCACGCGGTCGACGGTTTTGATTTGCGGCCCCAGGGCTTTGACGAGATCGTCTGGCGCTTCATCCCCGAGCCGTCAACGGCGGTGGCGGAAGTCATCACCGGCAATGTCGATATCTACAAGGAATTCCCGGCCACGCAGGCTGACGCCATCAACAACTCCGGCGTGGCGGAAGGGCGTTTCTTCCCCGGTACAACCCGCGTCTACATCGGCTTCAACCTGAATCCCGATGCCCCATTCCGCGTCGATACGCCGAGCCTGGGCGCCGACGCCATCATGGAAACAGATGTGCGCGTGGCTTTGCAATACGCCATTGACACCGACGCCATCTGTGAGAATCTGCTGCTCACCACCTGCGAGCGCGCTACCAGCCTGGTCAACTCGCCCAACGATCACCCCACCCTTGAGCCTTATCCCTATGACCCGGCCAAGGCGGAAGAATTGCTGGACGCGGCTGGCTACCCGCGCGGCGATGATGGCGTGCGTTTCTCGTTGGAGATGAAGTCGCGGCGGCTTTCCGGCGCGACGGCGCCCGAAGTGGTCTTGGCGACAGCGCAGATGCTGAGCGATATCGGCGTGCAAACCGAAGCCATTTTCATGGAATCGGGCGACTGGCGCGAAGAGTTGATCGTCCATGACCTTGGTCCGCTGTACTTTGGCCGCACCGGCGGCAGCGAGTGGAGCGCCCAATACGACATGGCTGATATCCCGGGGCATGCCGCTGGCTGCGAAGAGGCGGAGACCAACTATACGCACTGGAAAAATGACGTATGGTGCGATGGCTGGGACACGCTGCCCTCGCTTACCGCTGACCCCGAAGCCGAGCGGGCCCTGGAAATCGCCATGCTGGAAGAGTTCTACAACGACCCGCCCTGGCTGATGCTCTTTGCTGGTCCGCGTACCGAAGCGGTCAGCAACCGCATCGAATACCAGTCGCGCGCCGATTACTTCATCACCGGCTACGCGGCCGTGCTGAAGGACGATATGTAGGTCCCTTTACCCCTCCCCCAACCCCCTCCCCATTGCAATGGAGAGGGGGCTAATGTCTACCGGAGTTTGGCAGGCAAACATGAACTTCGCGCGACAGAGGGCTGAGTATGAATCACCTTCTCACTATGAGTGGGCAAAGTCTCCCCCCATTGCAATGGGGGGAGATTTAGAGGGGGGTTGTAGTGGTCTTGAAAAACTGGGCACCTAGAAAAGAGAGAATTCTAGAGTAACAGTGAAAGGGACACGCTCATGGGGAAATACCGGAAGCACTCGCCGGAAACGAAGGTCAGAATTGTGCTGGAAATCCTTCGCGGCGAGAAATCTCTGGCGCAAGCCAGTCGTGAGTACCAGATTAAGGACAGCCTGCTTTACCGCTGGAAAGACCAGTTTCTCGAAGGCGCGAAGCAGGCTTTCGCCTACGGTCAACCAGCCGAGCAGAAGCGTCGCGCGGACAAGATGGCTGAATTAGAGCGGCTAGTGGGAAAGCTGACCATGCAACTGGAAATTGCAAAAAAAGCCTCTCACTATGTGCAATCTCTACCACCCGAAAGCGAGAGCTAGCGCAGATGCTCAGCCAGGACTTTCCGGTGTCGGCAAGCTGCGCCGTACTCGAGCTGCCCCGCAGCAGCTATTATCATCAAGCCAAGCCGCGCGACTGTCAAAGCCTGCGTACTGCGATAGTGGAGGTTGCCGGGCGCTATCCCACCTATGGCAGCCGACGGATAGCGGCGCAGTTGAAGCGTGAGCCTTATATGATGGACGTGGGTCGGCATCTTGTTGGCTGGCTGATGCGGGAGCTGGATTTGACCCGCAAGCCGAAGCAGCGCCGGGGCAGCGGCACGGATAGCCGACATGGTTATGGGCGCTATCCGAACCTGGTCAAAGGGCTGCGGGCGCTGCGTCCGAACCAGATTTGGGTTGCCGACATCAGCTACTTGCGTCTGCGCTCGGACTTCATCTATCTGGCTGTCGTGATGGATGTGTACACGCGCGCGGTACGGGGCTGGCATCTGAGTTGGTCTTCGGATAAGAGCTTGACCTTGGCAGCCTTGCGCCAAGCGCTAGAAGATCATGCGGCGCCGGAGCTTCATCACTCCGACCAAGGGTCGCAATACGCCGCCAATGACTATGTCAAGCTGCTGCACGACGCCGGAACGCTAATCAGTATGTCTGCCGCGGGCGAGCCGAGCGAAAACGGCTATGCCGAGCGGTTGATCCGCACGATCAAGGAGGAGGAAGTGTACCTGAGCGAATACCAGAGCATGGAAGAAGCGCGCGAGCAACTTGGGCACTTCATCGAGGTGGTCTACAATACACAGCGCATTCACAGCGGCATAGACTACCGGACACCGGCAGAATACGAGGCGGAATGGCACAAATGTCCCCCCAAAATTTCTGCGATTTCCTGTCCAGTTTTATAGGACCACTACAGGTTGATCCCTCATGCACAAATACGTCATACGCCGGCTGCTTTTGACCGTAGTTGTGATTCTTGGGGTCACGCTATTGACTTTTCTGTCCATCCACCTGGCTGGCGACCCCACGCTCTTTTACATCAGCGAGCGGGCCAGTAAAGAAGAGCGCCTGGCCGCGCGTGAGCGCCTCGGCTTCGACCGTCCCTTACACGTGCAATACCTGGACTTTATCGTGAACCTGGCGCGCGGCGATACCGGCAATTCGCTGGCGCATCGGGTGCCCGCCTTCGATGTGGTCATGGAGCGTATGCCGGCTACGCTGGAGCTGACCATCGGCGGTTTTCTCTTTTCTACGATTGTGGCTTTTCCCATTGGCGTACTGGCGGCGACGCGCCGCGGCACCATGGCTGATGGCACTCTGATGCTGGGCGCGATGCTGGGGCAGTCGATGCCAAGTTTCTGGCTGGGCTTGATGTTAATCTTATT
The DNA here is from genome assembly GCA_965116975.1 of Phototrophicaceae bacterium. Taxonomy (GTDB): domain Bacteria; phylum Chloroflexota; class Anaerolineae; order Aggregatilineales; family Phototrophicaceae; genus UBA6055. The sequence goes on along the minus strand of OZ220735.1, from coordinate 4,274,062 downwards.
CTTCGGCGTCACGTTGGGCTGGATGCCGGTGTCGGGGCATGTGCCCTTTATCAAGCCGCTCTTGGAGGGCAGAATCGACGAAGCTCTGCTCAACTTGCCCCAAGCCATCCGTTACTTGGCCATGCCGATGGTGGCGGTATCGGTGTATTCGATTTCCCGCAACTCCCGACTCATTCGTTCCGCTGTACTGGAAGTTTTGCGGCAAGATTATGTCGTCACGGCGCGCGCCAAAGGCTTAAACGAGCGTACCGTCATGATCCGCCACGCCATCCGCAACGCCCTCATCCCGATTGTTACGGTGTTGGCGCTGCAGTTCGCCTTCCTCTTGAATGGCGTTATCGTGACCGAGACCGTTTTTTCCTGGCCCGGCGTCGGGCGCTTGGTATTTGATGCCGTCAGTCAGCGCGATGTGCCGCTGGTATTGACGGCGGTCGTCTTGCTGTCTTTCTTATTCGTCGGCGCCAACCTGATTGCCGATCTCATGTATGGTTTCCTCGATCCGCGCATCCGGCTGGAATGAGCGAAAATAGATGAGCGCCTCACAGAAGCCTAGTTCGGCGATGCCCAAGAACCGCGTTTCGATGCTCGACCGCCAGCTGGACGAGTTATACACGCCACAGTCTTTTGTCCAGCGGGCGACATCCAGCATGGTTAAGGCGCGCTATCCGGTTGTCGCCGTCATCTTCCTGACGCTGATTGCGCTTTGCGCCGTATTCGCTACGCAGCTGGCGCCCAAAGATCCAAATCGCGTCGATATCTTCGTCACGCTCAAACCACCCCTGAGCACCGATCGGGAGGGCGAGATTGAGTTCGTGCTGGGTACGGATTCCGCCGGGCGCGATGTGTTCTCGCGGGTGATTTATGGCGCGCGGATTTCCTTCTTCGTCGGCTTGGCGGCGGTCGGGCTCGGCGGCGGAGTCGGCACGCTTCTCGGGCTGACCGCGGGTTACCTGGGCGGCCGCGTCGATGACCTCATCATGCGCCTGGCCGACATTCAACTGGCTTATCCTTTTATCCTCTTCGCTATCATGATGCTGACGATTCTGGGAGAAGGCGTGCTAAATCTGGTGCTCGTATTAGGTATCGGTCAATGGGTGACATACGCGCGCATCGCCCGCGCCGAGACGCTGGTGCAGCGCGAGCGCGAATTCGTCGAAGCGGTGCGCGCGCTGGGCGCCACCGAATGGCGCATCATGTTCCGCACCATCCTGCCCAACATCCTGACGCCGCTGATTGTCATCGCTTCATTTAATGTGGCTGGCGTCATCTTGTCGGAAGCGTCGCTGTCCTTCCTGGGCTTGGGCGTGCCAGAGAGCGTACCCACCTGGGGTGCCATGCTGGCCAACAGCCGCAATCAACTGCTTAGCGGATCCTGGTGGCTGGCGGTCTTCCCGGGCTTGGCGATCATGATCACTGTCGTATCGCTTAACATCCTGGGCGATTGGATGCGCGACTTGCTCGATCCGCGTCTGCGCGGCTCTGGGCAGGGATTGTAGAGGAGGGGCAAATGGAAGATTTGCGCGGCCAAGGCGCTATCATCACTGGCGCGGCGCAAGGCTTGGGTTATGCCATCGCCAAAGCCTATGTCAATGAGGGCATGCGCGTCGCCTTGATGGACATTCGCGGTGACTTGCTGATGCGGGTGGCGCGCGAATTCGCGGGGATGGGGGGCGATGTGCTGCCTATCACTGTCGATCTTTCCGATGCCGCGGCTACGCAATCCGCCGTCGATGCCGCCCTGGCGCATTACGGCAATCCGCGCGTTTTGATCCATAACGCCGCGCTGCTCATCACGCGTTCCATGCTCGAGATCCGCTTCGAGCAGTGGCGGAAAGAGATCGATATCATCTTGCAAGCCGCATTTATCTTGAGCAAGGCAGTCTGGCAGCCGATGATTGAAGCCGGCGGCGGCAGCATCGTCTATTTGTCCTCCGGCTCCGGCTACAAGGGTTTCATCGAAGAAGTCGCCTACAACCCAGGCAAGCACGGTATCGAGGGTTTGATGAAATGCCTGGCGCTGGAAGGGAAGCCGCTCAACATCGCTGTCAACTGCGCCACGCCCGGCGCGCCCATCAATACGCCCATGTCCGACTCGAACTATAACGAAGAACAGAAACAGCATTGGGTGGACCCCGCCTTGCTGACGCCGGCCTTTGTCTATCTGGCAAAGCAATACGGCTGCGGTTTGACGGGCTGCCGCGTCGCCGCCCGCAGCACAGGGGCTTGGGATACGGTTGAGCTGATATAGATCTGCCATAGAAGCGCAGAAGTAAATCCAAGATAATAATTAGAAGCGGTAGGGGCGACTTGCCGGACTCCGTTGAAATACTCGATTTCCCCCACCCCAAACCCCTCCTCCATAAAGAGGGAGGGGCTTTAACAGCTCTTTACGGGCCAGAAAGCTCCCCTTCCCTCATTTTGGGGATGCTCGCCAAAGAGATGGCGAGGAGGGGCCTGGGTCACGTAGACATAGACCTACGGGATGGGGGTGTTTTTCAACAGCGAGCCACCGTCTCGTCCCTGCCGCTATCGTCGGTAATTTATTCGTATGACTTACTTGGTTTTACTCGTGTCTGTGGCAAAAGAAAAAGGAGCCGACCGTGGCCGAACATTATTTGGACGACAGCCTTACCCAACCCTTCTGGGATAACTCCGTCACGCCGCGTCTGGTGATCGACTCGGGCGATACGGTGGTCATGGAATGCGCCGAGCCCGTCGGGCAAATGAGTCCGGGTTCAACAGACGACGATCTGGCGAATCTCGATTTCAGCAAGGTGCACGCCCTCACCGGCTCGATCTATATCAATGGCGCGCAGGCGGGCGACGCGCTGGAAGTCGAGATACTCGACATGCGGCATAAGGGCTGGGGTTGGACCGGTCATATCCCGGGCTTTGGTCTGCTGCAAGAAGATTTCGACTACGCTTATATTCATCACTGGGAACTCGCTGGCGAGAATTGCGTCTTCGGCACTGGCGACATCGTCTTGCCCTTCGAGCCCTTCCCCGGTTGCGTCGGCGTCGCGCCGGCGGAAAGTGGACGCCTGGATACCGTGCCGCCGCGCTTCAACGGCGGCAATGTCGATGTGCGCGATCTGGTGGTTGGTTCGACCTTCTGGCTGCCGGTCTTGGCTGATGGCGCGCTCTTTTCCACCGGCGATTGCCACAGCGCGCAGGGGCAGGGCGAGGTCAGCGGCACCGGCATCGAATCGCCCATGACCGTCGCCATGCGCTTCCATGCGCGTAAAGACCTCTCGCTCAAAGAACTGCAAATCCGCCGCCCCAGCCCCATGACCAAAGTAGACAGCGCCGGCTATCACATCACGACAGCCCACGGTCCCGACCTGATGGAAAACGCCAAAAACGCCACGCGCTACATGATTGAGTGGCTGGTGTCGAATTATGGGCTTAGCGAGAGCCAAGCCTATTGCATCTGTAGCACCGCGGGGGATCTCAAGATCAGCGAGATCGTCGATGTGCCCAATTGGATCGTGTCCATGCACATGCCCTTGAGCATCTTCTCATAACGCGGACCTTCGTTCAGGCATTTGACAAAAACGCAGATTATTCTGCGCCATAGAAATCATAACAAGTGAGGATGCAAAGGAGCATTGGCTAGCGCAAGATGAGTAAACACGAACTGAGCATCGCCTTCCAGACTGACAAGCGAGCGCAGGAATACATTGACCTGGCCAAGCTGGTGGACAAATACAGCTTTGATGCCGTGACCGTCTATTGCGACGCGCCCTTTCACCCCAGCTACGCGCCCTTGATGTTGATGGCGCCGCATATCAAACGCGCCCGCATCGGTCCGGCGGGTGTTCCGCCGTCGCGCATGCACCCTCTCGATATCGCGGCGCAGACGGCTCTATTGTCGGATTTGGCGGCGGGCGGGGTTTATATTGGTCTTGTGCGCGGCGGCTGGCTGGCGGATCACGGCATCCGCGAGCTTCAACCGCCCATACAAGCGCTGCGCGAAGCGATAGCGATCATTCGCAAAACACTGGCGGGCGAATCGGCCGGCTATGCGGGGCGGGTTTACCAAATCGCAGCGCATGCGCGCGCGCCCTATCCCCTGCCGCAAGCGAAGATCCCCTTGCAAATTGGCACTTGGGGCGAAAAGCTGGCGGCATTGGCGGGCGAAGTGGCTGACGAAGTCAAAATCGGCGGTTCGGCGAACCCCGACGTGCTGCCCGTGATCGCCGACTATATCGCTACCGGCGAAGCGCGCGCCGGGCGTCCCATAGGCGCCATTAAGCTGGTCATCGGCGCGGTTTCGGTCATTGATGAAAACCGCGAGCTCGCGCGCTGGGTAGCCCGCAAATCGGTGGCGCTTTACCTGCCGATTGTTTCGCGCTTGGATCCCACGCTGGCGATCGACCCCGAACTCATGGCGCGTGTGCAAGCGCATGTCAACGCGGGCGAGGACGATGCCGCCGCTCGGCTGGTGCCGGATGATATTTTGGATCGCTTCGTCTTTGCCGGCAATCCGCGCGATGTCATCAATCAGTGCGAGGCGCTTTACGCCGCCGGCGCGCAGCGGATTGAGCTGGGCACGCCGCATGGCGCAAGCGCAGCGGCGACCGGCATTCATCTCATTGGCGCGCAAGTCATCCCCGCGCTGCGGTCCTACTTGTCGGCTTAGCTGAACTTGCCCCGTTTTCGACGATTATTTCGACGGGCAGCATGATATGCCGCCCCTACATTGCCTAGATAGCGCTTGGACGCTATACTTCTGCAATCTGAAAAAACAATTGAATTGCTGCTAAGAAAGGCAGGTTGGAATGAGCAAGAAATTGGTAATTGCGCTTCTCGTTGTTGCGATGACTGCGATGCTGGGCGCGGGTGTCAATGCCCAGGATGATATAGAAACCTATGTGCTTGGTGCCGTATTGCCATTTTCCGGCAACCTCGGCACCTTCGGTCAAGATTTCGCGCGCGGCGTAGAATTGGCGGTCTCGCAGGTTAATGCCGAGCTGGAAGCGGCCGGTTCTTCTATCCGCTTCGAGATTGCCAGCGCCGACACCGAAAATACGCCGGAAGGCGCCGCCCGCGCCCTGCAAACTGTTGTGCAGACCACTGGCGCGCAAGTCTCTGTAGGTCCCTTGACCACCAGCGAGGTGCTGGGCGCCAAGCAATTCGCCGATGAAAACGGCATCGTCATTGTGGCGCCGGCGTCCAGCGGCGCGGCCGGCGCGATTCCCGGCGACAACATCTATCGCGTGATCTATCCGCCCGATGTCTTCGCCTCCAAAGCCTATGCCAATATCGCCTTGGAGCGGGGCCACGAAAACATGGTTGTGCTGCATCTCGACGATCCCTTTGGCAATGGCATGAACGAAGGTTTCACCGCCAACTTCCAGGCTGGCGGCGGTGGCGAGGTCGCGTCCTTCGCTTATACGCCGGGCGCCACCGAGCTTTCCAGCGAAGCGGCTGCGGTCAGCGCCGCGTTGGCCGGCTTCGGCGATAATGCCGGCTTCTTCTGCGTCTGCTTCCTTTCTGGCGCGCAAGCATTCCTGCAAGTGGCGCAGATTGACCCGATCTTGACATCCGTCCAGTGGATGGGCAACGAAGCGATGACCGCGGTTGAAATCCTCGCGGATAGCGGCCATGCGCAAACGCTCGCAAATGCCGACTTCATCACTGTGTCCTTCTCTAGCGAGTCCACACCGCTGACGCAAATCTTCATTGATGATTTCAACGCGATGTTCGACAAAGACCCGGGTATCTTCACCAACTACGCCTTTGACGCGGCCAATATCGCCATGCTGACCATGCTGGCGGCTGGCAACGATGGCGCTGCCGTCAAATCCATGCTGCCCTTCATCGCCAACCATTACATCGGCACCGCTGTACAAGCCTTCCTGGACGACAACGGCGATCAAGCCATCGCCAGCTACGGTCTCTACAGGGTGAGCGACGATCTTTCGGAATTTATAGAAGTCGGCGCATATAACGGCAACACGGACACCATCACCTACAAGTGATTCGGCTGATTCGGCCGGTCTTGAATTCTGATAGCGCTTGATTCCCTCCCGGAGAAACCTGGGAGGGAATCAAGCAAACTGGCGCTTTGTCCCCCCGCGACGCAGGACGAGGATAGGCATGCCCACTGCTCTGCTGGTGACCTCTGTCGTCAATACCATTCAGATTGGCAGCCTCTACGCCTTGATGGCGCTGGGCATTACCTTGACCTTCAGCGTCATCCGTTTGCCGAACTTCGCCCACGCCGAATTTGTGACGGTTGGCGCCTTCGCGGCGCTGATCGTCTCGCTTTCCGGCGAGGTCAATCCCCTGGTCATCATGACAGCCGCTTTCGTCGTTGGCGCCTTGGTCGCCCTGGTCAGCCATCTTGTTGTGTTCAAGCCGCTGGAGGGGCGCAATGTATCCCTCTATACTTTGATATTGGCATCCTTTGCCGTCGGGCTCATCATCCGCTATATCCTGTTCATGATCGCGGATTACTTCAATCTCTTCGACACCCGCATTCGCATCTCCCTGCAAATCATCTTCCGTGAAGGCGCGCTCATCCTGACAAATGTTTTCGCCTGGGTGGCGCCGACGAGCATCGTGCTGGTGGTTCTGCTGACCCTGCTGCTTAATGCGACGCCTCTCGGGCGAGAGATGCGCGCCCTCGCCAACAATATCAGTCTGGCGCGCGTCATTGGCATACCTGTCGAGCGGGTGAAGAATTACACTTGGCTGCTGGTCGGCGGCTTGGCGGGGGTCGCGGGGGCGCTTTGGGGTTTGCAAACGGCGGTCAGTCCGCTGATGGGCTGGGTCGCGATTCTGTCCGTTTTTGCTGCCGCCATCCTGGGCGGGCTGTCGAGTTTTTCCGGCACCATTCTCGGCGCATATGTCGTGGCATTTTCGGAAAACACGGTGATGCTCTTTCTCAATTTCAACTTCGGCGTCGATCTCGCATACAAACCGGCTATCCCATTCTTTATCATCATCGTGGTTCTGCTCATCCGTCCCCAGGGCTTCACCGAAATTTTCAACCGCAGCCGAGACCTGCAGCGATGATAAACATCGACATCGGCGCAACCACCGTCGCCATTTTGACGCTTTTTGGCATCTACTCCTTGATGGCCATCAGCCTCAATCTGGAATATGGCGTGGCTGGCGTACCCAATTTCGGGCAGGCGCTTTTCATCTCAATCGGCGCTTACGTGGGGGGCCTCACTTACACGCGCTTGCTGCCACTGCTGGCGGGCGAGCAAGTCATACACCCTTGCCGCCAGACCATGGGCGCGGCGCTGCAGTTGCGCTCGGAAATTATGGCCACGCAACCCGTGGCCGGTTTTATCAATCTCGGCTTCACTTTCATCATCGCCGCGCTAATAGCCGGCCTGGTCGGTTTCGCCGTCTCCTATGTGACGCTGCGGTTGAAAGAAGAGTGGTTCCTGGCGCTGGTTCTGCTGGTCGGCGGCGAGATCATACGCATCGTTGTGCGCGGCGCGGACGACTTGATCTGCTCGCATAATGGTATTTCCGGCGTGGCGCAGCCCTTCTATTTTCTGGAGGACCCGCGCGCGAGCGCCTTCATGTTTATGCTGCTGGCGCTGGCGCTGTCCGCGCTCGCTTATTTTTACAGCCAGCGCCTGGTTTATTCGCCTTTTGGGCGCATGTTAAAAGGCTTGCGCGAAAACGAAGACGTGACGCGCAGCCTGGGTAAAGGCATCTCCCTGGCGCGCGCGCAGATTATGCTGATTGGCTCGATGATGGCCGCGGTGGGCGGCGTGCTATTCGCCTTGAATACCGGCTTTGTCAACACCAACGACTATGTGGTGACGCTCACGCTGGACGTTTGGGTGATGGTGGTGCTGGGCGGGGTGGGCAATAATCGCGGCGCTGTTCTCGGCGCGCTGTTGATCGCGATTATGGATCGCTTGACGCAGATTGCCGCCATCGCCTTGAACATGAGCGGCTCGCCTATCGAATTCAATTACGCGCGCTTCATCCTTTTTGGCGTGATTCTGCTGCTGATGCTGCGCTATCGTCCGCAGGGGCTGCTGCCCGAATCGCCATTGACGACCAATGCTCACGAGATTCTGGGGCGGGCAAGGGGACGATAATGCTGAAAAAACGCAAGCGGGTATAGCGCTATGCGCCTGGAGATCATAGCGACAGCGCGCCTGAGCGCTGAAGAAGCGGAGGCGCTGCGGGCATTAAACGCGGCGGTGTATCCGCCGACGCCGCGCGCCGATAAAGCGACTTCGCGGCAAGAGTGGGCGGCTCCACAATGGAGCGTCATGATACGGGATGCGCAGCGTCAACTCGTCTCTCATGTCGGGGTCTTGACGCGGCTGGGCTTATGCGACGGCAAAGAGCTCCTCATCGGCGGAATCGGCGGGGTGCAAACACACCCGGCGCAGCGCGGCAAAGGCTACGCTGGGGCGGGGATAGTCCGGGCGATTGAATTCCTGCAAGAAGAATTGGCGGTCGAGATGTTACTGCTATTTTGCGGTCCGAGCATGCTGCGCTACTATCGGCGTTTTGGCTTTGCTACCTTCGCTGGGGATACGTTTGTGCAGCGCGAGGGTGCGCAGATCTTGTTCCCGCGCAGCGAGGTCATGGTGAAACCAGCCCTGAAAGCAGTGCCGGGTTGCGCGCAGCTGGATTTATGCGGTCTGCCTTGGTGATTCCGGGATAGATTTGGGATGAATCTGGCAAGTTCGCGCTTGCCGCCTTGGTTATAGAAAGGGTGGTTGATGCCCCTGCTCGAGCTTACAAGCATCCGCAAAGATTTTGGCGGCTTGCGCGCCGTGGACGATGTCTCGCTGCATGTTCCCGAAGGCGCCATCATCGGCTTGATTGGTCCAAACGGCTCTGGCAAGAGCACCTTGATCAATCTGATCGCCGGGACCGCCCAGCTCAGCGCCGGGCGCATCGTCTTCGACGGCGACGACATCAGCGATTTTTCATCGGATCAGGTCTTTCGGCGCGGCATCGCCCGCGGCTATCAAGAGCCGTCGCTGTATTTCAAAATGACCGCCCTCGACAACACCCTGCTGCCGGTGAAGGCGCAGCGCGGCGAACATCCCTGGTATGCCCCCTGGCGGCGATACTGGCAGGCGCAAGAAGAGCGACATGCGGGCGCCGCGATTGCGGTCCTGGAACAAGTGCGACTCTTGAATCATTACGATACCCTGGCCTCGGATCTGTCGGGCGGGCAGATGAAGCTGCTGGAGATCGCGCGGGCATTGATGGGCGAGCCCAAGCTGCTGCTGCTGGATGAGCCGACGGCGGGCGTCGCGCCCAACCTGGCTTACGAGATCTTCCAACAGATCGGCCGCCTGCGCGACGATCACGGCATCACCTTCCTGATCGTCGAGCACCGCCTGGAGATCCTTTTCGACTTCGTCGATTATGTCTATGTCATGCACCTGGGCAAGCTGCTGGCGGCGGGCGACGCCGCCGACATCGCCGCGCATGAGACCGTGCGCGAAGTTTATTTTGGCGATGCGTCTTCGTAGGAATATAAGCAAGTAAGTAGTGAAAATTCGCCACAGAGGCGCAGATGTAGTTCAAAGAAAATAATGCAAATTTTACAGGGGCGGTGTAGGGGCGACTTTGTGGACTCCGTTGAAAAACACCCCCATCCCCCAGCCCCTTCCACATCTCTATGTGGAAGCATCCCCAAAATGAGGGAAGGGGAGCTTTCTGACCCGTAATGGGCTGTTAAAGCCCCTCCCTCTTTATGGGAAAGTTCGCCATAGAGATGGCGAACGGGTTTGGGGTGGGGGAAATCGAGTATTTCAACAGCGACTTTGTGAGTCGCCCAAAACCTAGATTGAACGTTGTACTTTCAGAATTATCATTACTTACTTGGAATGACTGAGATTGCTGAGGAAGGGGCGGACAAAGCGTGATTACAGTGGATTCGCTGACGGCCGGCTATGGCAAACTGGAGATCTTGCAGAGCCTCAGCCTGGCTTTCGCCGACGGGCAATTCAGCGCAGTGCTGGGACCGAATGGCTCCGGCAAGAGCACGCTGATGAAAGCGATCATGGGTATCAATAAGATCTTCGGCGGCTCGATTCAACTGGAGGGACGCGAATTGCTCGGGCTGCGCACCGAAGACATCTCCAAGTTGGGCGTCGCTTATGTGCCGCAGCGCGAGAATATCTTCAACGAAATGACGGTGCAGGAAAACTTGCAGTTGGGGATGCGCGCCTTGCCGCGCCAGCGCCGGCCAGACGCTCTCGCCGAGCTATTGGAACTTTTTCCCATTTTAGGCCGCCGCCAAGCGCAGAAGGCGGGGCTGCTGAGCGGCGGCGAGCATCAGATGCTGGCGATCGCCATCGCCTGGCTCAGCCGGCCGCGCGTCATGCTGCTGGATGAACCGACCGCTGGTTTGGCGCCGGCCATCGCGGGCGATGTCTTCCGCGTCTTGCAGGATTTGCGCCAGCAGGGTGGCGGGTCAGTGTCGACGGGTCAGTGTCTGCGCGACCCTGCGCGACCCATCACGCTGGTGGTGGTGGAGCAGAACGCGCGGCGCGTCTTGCAGTATTGCGATTATGCCTTTGTCTTGCGCGAGGGACGCCTGGCATTCGAAGGCACGGCGCAGGATTGCCTCAATGACGAGGAGACGATCAAGGACTACCTGGGCGTGCATGACGGGGCAATGTCGGCGGGTCAGAGTCTACGCGACCCTACGCGCTCCTGACTAGCAGCGCTTCTATGGCGCGGCGCAACTCCCCCGCGATCCGCGTCGGCTGCCGCGTCAGCCGATCCACGAAGACATGCGTGAAGTAACCGACCGCCGCCGGCTCCTCATCGCCCGGCTTGAAGATGCCGATTTCATAGCGCGCGCTGGAATTACCGAGTTTGCCTACGCGCAGGCAAGCCTCCACCACCTCGGGAAAGCGAACCGGCTTGAGGAACTGGCAATGCGTCTCGACCGCGAAGCCGACGGCATCGCCCGCGCTGAAATCCAGCCCGCCGGCGTCCATCAGGTAACCGTTGATGACGGTATCGAAGAATTCGTAATAGATGACGTTGTTGATGTGGTGATAGACGTCGTTGTCGCGCCAGCGGGTGGGGATTTGCCGCTGGTGTCGGTAGCGCTGGCGACGTTCGTCTTTTGGGTTCATGTATGCCCCTATCCCCGGCCCCTACACCTGCTTGGGCTGAAGTGGGGACACCTTTACTGAAGGAAATTGAAAACACATATCGCAACTTCTAAAGCGAGCAGAAAGATTACTACGCCGATTAGGACATGTGACCAACTGACCCAGGTTCCCGTCGATTTCAGCACTGCTGAGTTCTTCTTGTGAATTTCATCTAAGTCGTATATCATGTCACAAATGAATTGATTCTTTTCGTTTTTCATCCATTCCCACGCTTCTTCCCAGCGTGGCACCATCGGCCACGCATACTGTTTCTTTGGTCTTAACGCACAAAGCGAAAATATTGCTACCGCAAAGATCAAGATGCCGATGATAAATGAAATGAAAAGGATAGGACCCGTCATATAGCCGATACTATCAAGCCCTATATTGAACCCAGTAACGAGCGCGGCTATAATACTTATTATAGTGAAGTTATTATGTGCTTTACGCTCTAGTGTATCGATACCCTTATCAACGTATTCGAGATGTAGCTTGAACAGATTCAGTACTTCTTGTTCTGCAAGCGTAAACTCTTCCTTGACCTGTGACATTTAGACCTCCAGAAAAGGTAAGAAATGACTAACCAAGAGCATAAGGGTCAAGAACCCAAGAATAGCATAACTGCACAGGCTACCAGTAACAATCAGTCTAGCAGTGCGCCTCCGAAACCAGAGACTAGAAAACGTCCACTTCACCCCTACATCAAAAGCAACGAACCTGTTGTTGACTTTCTTACGAAAAAAATTCCCGCTACAAAGGCGATCTTTGGCGAACGGGAAGATGAGAATCCCTAGCAGGACGATCAAACCTGAACGTATTACGCAGGTGCAGAATATAGTAGCAAAGTTGGCTATTTCGATACTGACCTATTTTGGTGTTCTACAGCGCGATTATAGCATAGGCGAAGCCGAAATGGAGAACAAATGTTCGCGGTTTTGTAATGCTGAAAGAACGCACGAATACAGTCAAATTTGTGTACAATACTGAGGTCGGTGATGAAAGCCCACCTTAGAGGACTATACAACTAGAGATCACTCTTCCTTCAGATCGAGCGCCAGCGAATTGATGCAATAACGCAAGCCGGTTTTGTCGCGCGGACCGTCATCAAAGACATGACCCAGGTGCGAATCGCAGCAGCTGCAGAGGGCTTCGACGCGGCGCATCCCGTGGCTGAGGTCCTCGCGCAGTTCGACATTGTCCTCGGCGACCACATCCCAGAAGCTGGGCCAGCCGCTAAACGAATTGAACTTGGCGGACGAGGCGAACAGTTCCTGCCCGCAAGCCGCGCAGGCATAAACGCCCTCGGCTTTGGAATTGACGTATTTGCCGGTGAAGGGGTGTTCGGTCGCTTGCTGCCGCAAGATCGCGTACTGCTCTGGGCTGAGCTCGCGGCGCCATTCGGCTTCCGACTTGGTGATTTTCGTGTTCATTGCGCCTGTTCCTTTCGCTTTGTCGTATGCGCTCAGTGTATGCGGCAAATGTGAACGGAGTCTTGCGCGCGTATCAGAATCGTATATTCGTATTTTGTCAATCAGCTCGATAAATGTACAATACCAAGCGGGTTCTCGCAAAACTGGGGCGGCAAGTTGACATGGCGACCATCGAAGAGACTATCAATTACGAAATAGCAGAATTGCTGAAAAAGACGCGCTACGCCTGGCGAGGGGACAAGGTCATTTTTTCAGAGACGACCCAGCTATTCGCCGATTCTAGCGGGCAGCGCCCCGATATGCTGATTGTAGAGCCTTACACCGCGCCGGTCGTCATTGAAACAGAAGTGATGCCGGCGCAAATGGTCGAAGACGAAGCCCTGTCGAGATTGGGAAAACCGCTTCGCGATTCTGATGGGACGGTATTATCCGCCATCGCCTTGCGCCTGCCGCCGCGCTTCCGCGAAGGGCAAGGAGAAACGTTGAGGCGGACGATTCTGGCGGCGCGGGATATGGAATTCGCGCAGTTTTCCGGCCGTAGCACGGAAAACTACACACGCCAGCCAGACAGCGGCTGGCTCAACGGGAGCCTCCATGAGCTTTCGCTGCTGGCGCAATCCGCCACGATGCCTTCTTTTCTTGTCGATGAAGCGGCGAATGTCTTGGAAATTGGTGTGAACGCGGCGGCTAGCCACTTAAAGCATATGGAACAAAAGCATCCCGGCGTCATTACGAATTTTGCGGCTGCACTGCAGCAGCAAGATAGTACGCAAACGCGCCGGATGGCGATGACCATTTTGGTTAACGCCTTTATGTTCCATGAACATTTGGCGGCTGGGGAAGGCGAATTGGGACGTGTTCGTCCGATTGATATGCTAGAGGATGAGCCTGGGGGATTGCAAAAATCGGAGGTCCTGCGCGAGTGGCGCAAAATCCTGCAAGTCAATTATTGGCCCATCTTTGACATTGCGCGGCGGATTCTGAGGGAAATTCCTACAGCTCCTAGTTATCCAATTGTTGAACAGTTGTCCCGCACAGCTCGCAATCTGACGCGACACAATCTATTAAGTTCAAATGACTTAACAGGCACCGTTTTTCAGAAGCTCATCGCCGACCGAAAGTTCCTCGCCGCGTTTTATACCAAGCCGGCTTCGGCAGCCCTCTTGGCGGCACTGGCGGTTAATGAAGATAACCTGCTCGGCAATGACGGCTGGGCAGATCCCGCCGCTGTTAAATCCTTACGCGTCGCCGATTTCGCATGCGGGACAGGCACATTGCTTTCCGCGGCTTATCAGCGCGTCAGCCAACTCCATGAACTGCATGGTGGCAGCGCCGCCGCCATCCATGCCGATATGATCGAAAACGCCATCTTGGGCTGCGACATTCTGCCGGCGGCCGCGCACTTGACCGCTTCCATGCTTTCGGGCGCGCATCCGACCGTGCAGTACCAAGGCGGGCGCATCTTCACGCTGCGCTACGGTTGGCAGGAAGACGAAACTGTCGCCCTCGGCGCGATAGATTTGCTGCGCGATTTGGCGCTGCTAAGGGGATCGGAAATCACGGCGAAAGCGGCTGAAAGCCTAGGTGAAGAAGAAAAAGCCGCTTGGCGCTACGCGCCGCATGTTTCCTTTGATTTGGTAATCATGAACCCGCCCTTTACGCGCGCGACCAATCACGAAGGCCGACATGAAGACGTGCCAAACCCGATGTTCGCCGCCTTCGGCTCCAGCGCCGAAGTGCAAAAGGCGATGGCGACCGAAACGAAAAAACTCACCAAAGGCACGGTCGCCCATGGCAACGCCGGCGAAGCCTCGATATTCCTGGCGCTGGCCGACCGCAAGCTGGCGAAAGACGGTATGCTGGCGCTGGTTATGCCATTGTCGCTGATGACAGGCGCGTCATGGGAAAAATGCCGTGTTCGCTTGGCCGAATCTTATGAGAATTTGATTCTCATTTCAATTGCCGGCAGCGGTAATAAAGCGCTTTCTTTTTCAGCTGATACCAACATGGGCGAGTGTTTGGTCATCGGTCGGCGAAATGGCAAAAGACAATCGCGAGCGACATTCGTCGTGCTTGAGAAATCGCCGGAAAATCCCGCATTCAGCTTGGTGATAGCGAAACATATCCGCGAGTTAATTGATGGCGAAGCGATAAGACGGCTGGAAGACAGACCGTCCGGCGGGACAAGAATTGTTCTTGGCAGCGAAATAGTTGGTCATATGATCGACGCGCCCCTGCCCAAATCAGGTGGCTGGAAGCTTGCGCGCATTATTGATTTCTCATTGGTGCAGAGCGCATATCAATTAGCGACAAATCGTCAATTGTGGTTGCCTGCGGAAGCCCAAGCCATCAACATTTCTATGGCTGATGTCAATCGCATTGGAGAAATCGGTCCAGTACATCGAGACATCAACGGTACAAATCCTGACGGTTCGATTCGAGGACCTATGGAAATTCAGCAAATTCGTCCTGGAGGTGTGCCTACCTTCCCCGTCTTGTGGGCGCACAACAACAAGCGAGAACGTACAATGGCTTTTGAAGCGGATTGCGACGGTTTACCGCGCCATGTGCAATCCGTTGAGGATCAGAAGGATATGTACGAAAAAGCGCATGACGTATTCGCGACCGCATCACATTGCCATTCTAATCTGGATTTTGGCTTTAATGGTCAATCGACCGCCATGCAGTTCACAGAGCGCAAAACCATCGGCGGACGCGCTTGGATTTCTATACAGCTTCCCACAGTTGAACAAGAAAAAGCCTTGACGCTGTGGGGAAATACCCTGCTTGGCTTGCTCATGTATTGGTGGCATGCATCCAAACAACAGCCAGGACGTGGCAGCATTCCCAAGATCGCGTTGCAATCACTCCCCGTCCTAGACGTCACCGCCCTCTCCCCATCCCAACTCGCCCAAGCCGCTACGCTCTTCGACGACCTGAAGCATTTGCCGCTCAAGCCCCTGCACGAGCTCGACAGCGACGAAAACCGCAAGACCCTCGACCGCCGCTTTTACTGCGAAGTCCTGGGCTTGCCCGAGTCAATCCTCGGTCCGCTTGATGTCCTGCGGCGCAAACTGAGCCGCGAACCGTCCATCCGCGGCAGCAAATAATAGAGGATCCCACACCATGCCCGAGCAAATCCCCATCACAGAAGTCGCGCGCGGATTCCAATTCTTGCTGGTCGAAACATTCGAAAACGTTCGGGGCGCTTTCCTTGACCCAGGCACATCCCTCTTCGAGACGCTGGCGCAGATCTCCGCCGCCCAAGCCTCGCAGCCCATGGGCGGCTGCGCCACCATCGCCGCGCATGTCGCGCATGTCGACTACTATCTGCGCGTGTTGGAAGACCGCATGTTCGGCCGCGACCTGAGCTATGTCAACTGGGAGGAGATCTGGGAGCGCGTCAGCGCCGTCACAGAAGCGGAGTGGCGCGCCCTGCTCGCGGACTTGCGCAGGACCTACGAGCGCGTCAAGAGTCATCTTGATGAGGCTGAGAGTTGGCAAGGTATCACCGAACTGTCTTCCATGCTGGGCATCATCGCCCACAGCGCTTATCATCTGGGCGAAATCCGCCAGATGATGCGCCATTTGGAGGCTTAAGTGCCGCAACAAGTTACTATCTACCGCGAGCCCGGGCGCTTCGCTGGCTGGCCCGCCAATTATGGCATGTGGGCATGGGGCGCCGAGATCGTCGTCGGCTTCACGCTCGGCTATCACAAGACAGTGGCGCGGGGCCACGCCCGCGACAAACGCCAGCCCTTCGTGAATCTGCAAGCGCGCAGCAGCGACGGCGGACAAACCTGGCAAATAGAGGACTTCAATGGCAGGCGCCCTGGCGGGCGGGGCTTATCAGCCGATGAGCACATGGCTGTGGACCTGCGCCTGGCGGGAGTGATGGATGCGCGCAGGGCAGTCATCCCGCCCCAGCCCCTGCGTTTCCAGCAGCGCGATTTCGCCTTGATGGCGGCGCGCACCGGCTTGGGGCGCGGCGTCTTTTCTTTCTTTTATGTCTCTTATGACCGTTGCCGCAGTTGGGAAGGACCCTATCGCTTGCCGATGTTCGGGCAGACCGGCGTCGCCGCCCGCAGCGACGCCATCATTCAGGGCGAGCGCGAAGCCCTGTTCTTCTTGACCGCCAACAAATCCGATGGCGAAGAAGGCAAGGTCATCTGCGTCAAGACGGCCGACGGCGCTCAATCATTTGAGCTGCTGTCGGGTGTCGGCGGCGAACCGGCGGAACCGGCGGAACGCGGCGACTTCGCCATCATGCCCGCCAGCACCCAATTGCCGGGCGGGCGCATCTTGTGCGCCATCCGCTGTCGACAGGGCGCGAGCGGGCTAAGCTGGATTGACTTGCATGCCTCGGACGATGGCGGTCGCTCCTGGCAATATCTCAACCGACCTAGCAGTTTCCGTGAAGCGGGTCACGGCGGCAATCCGCCGGCTTTGCAGCGGCTGCCCGATGGGCGCTTGGTTTTGATTTACGGCAACCGCGACCGACCCTACACCATCGCCGCCCGCATCAGCGAAGACGATGGCTTGAGTTGGAGCGGGGAAATCACGCTGCGCGCCGGCGGCGCCAATGGCGATATGGGTTATGCGCGGGCGGTCCTGCTGGACGACGGGACGGTGCTCGCCGCCTATTACTTCAATGACCGCCCCGATGGCGATGGCGAGCGTTTCATCGAAGCGACGATTTGGAAGCCGTGATTCCGTCGAAGCTGCACAACCGCACCATCTACCAGGGCGACAACCTGCCCTTCCTGCGCGCCATCGCCGACCAATCCATCCATCTCATCGCGACGGACCCGCCCTTTAACAAGGACCGTGACTTCGGCGAGACTTTCCGCGATCGCTGGTCTTGGGAGCGCGACCTGCGCAACGCATGGATTGACGACATCAAAGGCAATTGTCCCGCGCTCTGGGCTGTGATCGCAACGGCGCGCCAAACCGCCGATGAGCGCATGGGCGCTTACCTATGCTGGCTGGGCGTTCGCCTGCTGGAGCTGCATCGCGTCTTGCGCGGCGACGGCAGCCTCTACCTGCACATCGACCATACGGCTCAGGCTTATGTCAAGCTGGCGCTGGACGCCATCTTCGGCCTGCATAACTTCCGCAACGAGATCGTCTGGTTCTACAAGACGGGGGGCCTCAGCAAGCGCTGGTTCGGCCGCAAGCACGATACCATACTCTTCTACAGCAAATCAGATGCCTACACCTTTCATCCCCAGCAGGAGAAATCCTACCTGTCGCATAAATACGGTTTTTCCAATATCTCGCTCGACGAGGATGAAAAGGGCGTCTATCGCATGGCTGCCCTACGCGATGTCTGGGATATACCCGCCCTGCGCGGCAATCAAGCGGAAGCGACTGGCTATCCCACGCAAAAGCCGCTGGCGCTATACGAGCGCATCATCCGGGCGTCGAGCGCGGAAGGCGATATCGTGCTCGATCCTTTCTGCGGCAGTGGCAGCACGCTTGTCGCCGCCGAGCGCCTGGGGCGGCGCTGGCTGGCGGCGGATCAATGGGACGGCGCCTATGATATGCTGACGTCGCGCTTGGCGGCGGAGGGGCTGGCAAGCGCAGTTTTAGTTCACCGTTACAACTAACAAGTAAACCAAGAAAATAATGAGAAACGCATTTGGCGCAATTTCATCAATAGCGGACAAGCCTTACAAATACATACATATTTTGGATTTGCATTACTTTGTTGAACAACTCATAAAACGCCCGCCTGCATTGCAGTCCCTGTATCTTGACTCGCATCGTGGCGCAGGCTGCGCCCCCCAGAGCAATCGCACCAAAAGCAATTATGTGCCGAATGTCACAAAATTCTAACGAACTGTAGGGGCGACACTGTGTGTCGCCCATGAAAAGAGTGAGAATATAGTGGGCGATTCACAGAATCGCCCCTACATTGCCTCCTTTTTGCAAGAAAAGGAGTTAAATCTCGGTGTCGGCGGTCAGTGTCTACGCGACCCTCGATGGTTAAAAAATCTGGTACGATTGCTCTGCTGCGCCCCCCGTTATCTACTTGTAATATCCTTTTTATTTGCCTGATAGCTCCCGCATTTGACTTTAAGATTGTGGAAACCCATTTTCCCAAACATTAGGTGAATCCTCATGCGTAATTTAGTTCTACTCGCCGCTTTGCTGCGGCTTGTCAGCGGCGCCGAAATCAATCAACCCCTCGGCGACAGCGGCGACGGCTTCAGCTATTCGTTTGTGCCGACGCTCATCCGCGTTACCGTCAGCCTAAGCGATATGCGCGATATGTAAGAGCCGCTATGCAACAAGGGCGGCCATCTCGGTCGCCCATGTTCTTTTCTCTTCGATCAAGGCAATCAAGCCTATCAAGCCAGCGGCAAATCCACCCAGCGCCGCTCCCGATGCGAAATCTCCACCGCGTTGATGATCTCTTGCACGTGCGCGCTCTGGGCGAAATTGCCCTGATTCTCCTCACTGTCATTGATGATCTCTTCCATGAAGTTATGCACTAGATTGGCATAAAACATGGGGGGCCAGGGTTCGCCCGGGCTATAACCCGGCGGGAAATAGCTATCGGGGATATCCACCTCGACATATTCGACTTCGGCCGCGACGGGGCTGGTCGACTGGCGCAGCACCTCTTGATTTTCCAACTCCGCGCCCAAACGGCACAATAAAGCCCCCTGCGCGCCATACATGCGCGCTTCCAGCCCGGGATAGCTGTTGACCGTCACATAACTGGATTGAATGGTGCAGAAGCCGCCCTTGCTGTACTCGCCGATATAGACGTCGCCGTCGTCGATATTGGTGCGGATGCGCTGGCCGCCCGGCATGGTGCGGTAGGGCACAAAATTGTAAAGCAAGCCTACCAGGCTCTTGAGCGGGCTATCCATGAACCACAAGCTGAGGTCGATGATAGGCGCGCCATAACCTTCAATCGACGAGACCTTGATCTGCTCATTCTCCGTTTTCGGTATCAGATCGACTTTGGTGACCGGCTCGGTCGGGCTGATGAACTGGGAGTTCTGCTCGTAGCCGTTGAAGATGAAGGGCTCGCCGACGAAGCCCTCGGCGATCAGATCGCGCATATACTGCATGGAAGGCGCATAGCGAAAGGTCAAGCCGACTTTGGTCTTCAATCCCTTGGATGCGGCGATCTCCTGCGCGCGCCAGGTGCTGCGGTAATCGTGAGCCACCGGCTTTTCGCACAGGCAGTGCATGCCGGCTTCCAGCGCCGCGAAAGCCAGCGCTTCGTGGTTGTTCTTGTCGCCGATGCCGCCGCGCGTGCAGACGTCGATGACGTCGATATCGGCGCGAGCCAGCATCCTTTCGTAATCCGTGTAGACGCTTTCGATATTAAAGCGGGCGGCGGCGTCTTTCGCCATGTCCTCGTTCAAATCGCAGATCGCGACAACGTCGCAATGCGGCGACCGTTGAAAACCGGGCAGATGGGCGCTCTTGGACCAGCGCCCCGCGCCGATCACGCCAACTCGTAATTTGTCGGGCATTGGGGATTTTCCTCTTACTCTTGGCGGACGGGTTGAGAGACGACATAAGTCATGGCGCCGGCTTCGACCTGCGCCACGAAGGGGCGCAGCAGCAGCAGCGCCGTCTCGTCAAAGGGCGCGCGGAATTCTTCTAGCAGGGCGAATGTCGCCGGATGGCGCAGGTGTCCCAACAAGGCGCCTCGCTCGACTATAGCGCCAATATGCGTGGCATCCAGCGTCGGCAGGAATATGCCGCCCTGCTGGGGCCGCAGAACAGCCGTCCCGCTGACTGCGATGGGCGGCTCAACCGGCGGCGGCGCAAGCTCGGCATCAACTACGCCAAGCAAGCAAAGGGCGCGCAATAGACCCTGCGCGATGCGCTCTGCCCATCCTCGCTCGTTTGGACCGCGCCCGCCCATCTCAACTGCTGTGACCTTCATGCCGCGTGTACGGGCATATCCCGTCAGGCTCACAGCGCGCGCCGGCGCTTTGACTATAAATGGCGCTGGAAAGCAGAGCGAGAGCACCCGCCCGTCTTCCATTTCAAATACAAAAGCGTTGACGCACCAACTGCCGCCGCCGTGCAAGTCGATCACAGCGTCGATGCCCTCGAGCCCGCTTGTCGCCAAGATATGGGCGATGCGCTCGGTATACGAGCCTTGTTCATGGCCGGGAAAAACGCGGTTGAGATCGAGTTGATCGACGGGCGCGTTGCGCTTGTCGGCCTGCATCGCCAGGGGGTTCGCCATCGGCACGACGCGCAAAGACCCGCGCAGGTACTTCTCGTCGATGCCGCTCAGCAGCTTTTGGATCGCCCAAGCGCCCCAGGGTCCTTCGTCGCCGTGGATGCCAGCCGTGATCAAGACCCGGGGCCCGCCCGTGCCGATTTCGCCCATCAGCAGGCTGGCTGCGCCAAAAGCCGATGTTACGCCGATGGGAATCTCGCGCCAGCGCATCATTTCCAGGATCTTTGTCATTCCCGCCTCCTGCCCGGGGTAATTGCATCAGATTATTTTTCAACACAGAGAGCGCAGAGGGGCGCGTAGACACAGCCCGCCGACACAGAGATTTAGGAGTTTAGACAACTATCCTTCTAAATCTGCAGCCCGGAATCGGTAACAGTCACCAGCGAAACGTGATTTGTCACCAAAAATCTCAGCTGAAATGAGATTTTTTTCTCTGCGATCTCTGTGTTGATATTCAGTTTAGATTCCCGCCTTTTCAGCCGCAATCACTTTGATGCGATTGACCCGCCCCCGTCGCGATTTCTTGACAGCGCCAAGCGCAATGCCTATACTCTGTATCATAGTAGATTGTCGACATTTTCCCAACTGACGGGAGCTTGTCGGCGATGTCCAATGGCGCGATTGCGCCGTCCGCGCCAAATCAATACCCCGTAAAATGAGTTTCTTAAAAGGAGTTTCTCATGCGCAAGTCCGCAGTTTCTCGTCTCTTTGCTCTGGTCCTCGCCATTTTGCTTTTGTTGTCGCTGGCCGCGCCGATTTCGGCGCAGGATGCAAGCTTGACCTTTGGCATCAGCCGTGGCGTGGACACGCTGGATCCAACAGCGACCACTTTCTCCAGCGTGGAAGTGATTGTTGGGCATGTCTTTGATACTTTGGTCAAGCAGCAACCGCTCGGTGTCTTCCATCCCGGTCTCGCCACCAGCTGGACCGTCAACGAAGACGCGACGGAGTACGTCTTTGAATTACGGGATGACGTAACCTTCCACGACGGTACCGCGTTCAATGCGGAAGCGGTCAAATACACTTTCGACCGTATTGTCGATCCCGATACCAAGTCGCAGATGGCTTTCAGCTTCATCGGTCCCTATGCCGAATCCGAGGCGCTGGGCGAGCATTCGATCGCCGTGCGTTTCTCGTCGCCGAACGCGGCATTCTTGGATGGGGTTTCTCATCCGCAGCTGGGTCCCATTTCACCAACAGCGGTAGAAGCGCTGGGCGCCGATTGGGGTTTTTCCGGCATTGTTGGCACGGGACCTTTCGTTTTCGAGTCTTACACGGCGGATTCTGAAGTTGTGATGGTCAAGAATCCGGACTACAACTGGGGCAACGAAGCCGTTTTCGGGCGCTCTGGGCCAGCGGATATCGATCGTCTGATATTCAAGATCCTGACCGACCCCGGCACGCGCATCGCCGCGCTGGAAAGCGGCGAAGTCGATATGATCGACAATATCCCGGGCCTCGATGTCGCGCGGCTGGAAGAAAGCCCGGACTTCAATGTGACGCAGTACGATCAAGCTGGGCATGGCTATTCCTTCATGTTCAACCAGATCAAGTCGCCCACGGACGAATTGGCGGTGCGCAAGGCGATCGCTCAAGCCATTGATATCGACATCATGCAGGATATCGTCTACGACGGGCTGGGTTCCAGGGCATGCAGCGCGCTAACGAAATCGATGTTCGGCTGGAGCGATGTTTGGTGCCAGGTCAATCCCTACGATCCCGATGCGGCGGGCGCGATTCTGGATGAAGCGGGCTGGTCCATGAATGACGAGACCGGCATCCGTGAACGCGATGGCGTCGCGCTGACTATCGAACATTGGTCGCCTGATAGACCGCTGAGCGCGGCGACAGCGCAATTCTTGCAAGAAGATCTCAACGCCATCGGCATCGACTTCCAGATCAACCTGGCGGATATCGCGGCTTATCTGACTGTCGTCCGCGCCGGCGAGCATAATACCCAGCAGTGGTGGGATACGCAGACCGATCCCGACGGCGTCTTCCGCACGCTCTATCATTCATCGAATGCCGGCGGCGGCACCAACCGCAACAACTATCAGGACGCGGACATGGATGCCATGATTGACGCCGCCGTAGGCATCGGCGATGCGGAAGCGCGCGCGGCCGCTTATGCCGATATCCAGCAAAAACTGGCGGACGAGGTCGTCATGGCGTACTTCAATGACCCGGTCGTGCTATACGCCAGTACGCCTGATGTGCAGAATGTGACAATCCTGGGCGGCGGTTTTGTGCCCAACTTCTATTCCGCAAGTGTGGGGATGTAAAGCCTCATTTCCATTCTGGAAGGCAAGGCAGTTGGGGCGGGGATATGCTAGTCAGCCCCGCCCCCGCCGATGCAGTTTCAGTGAACCTGTTAGCGGAAGCAATATGGAGAGAATCATTTGAGCAAGCCAAGCCGCGCCGTCTTTGATGTCGTTACCGATTTCCTCGCCAACCAGCCATCGGACGAGGAATTGCTGGCTTACCAGCTCCCGCCCGAGCAGCAGGCGCGGTTGTCCGAATTGCTGGAGATAGACACTAACAGCCGCTTGACTGCCGTCCAGCGCGAAGAACTAGGCGACTTCCGTTTTGTCGAAGATGTCATGGCGCGCGTCAAGGTCAAGATCAAGCGGCGGCTGGAGCAAGAGAAGCGTGACAAAGGCGCGGCACCCACCGCCGACAGCGCCAAGAACGAGGAGCATGGCTCATGATTGAAGTGCAATTTCGCACGATAAACGATGAAATCGCCGATTTCCTGGCTTGCCAGCCCTCAGACTCAGAAGTGCTCGGTTACTTTATGCCCCAAGATATTCAGAAGCGGGCGCACTTCTTATTGGATCTGAATGGTGAAGATGAGTTGACATCAAGCGAAGCAGTAGAGATGTGCGAATTGGGTCGCGCTGATGATTTTGTCTCGCTTCTCAAGGCAAAAATCAAGCGGCGTCAGCGGCTAAGCGCATTGTGACTATCACGGCAGCTCAACATCGAGAGATTCTGCGGCGCTCCGGTGGGTGCTGCGAATACTGTCTTGTTGCCCATGACCATCGGGCAATTCAACTTCATGTTGATCATATTATTTCCAAAAAACATGGTGGCGAAGACACTCTCGACAATCTCTGTTCTGCTTGCAGGAGTTGCAACCAATATAAGGGAGCCAACGTCGCCGCGCTCAATCCACTGACCGATGAACCCGCCCGCCTCTACAACCCGCGCGCGCAAGCATGGGACGATCACTTTGAACTCAGGACCGATATGACCATCGCCGGTTGCAGCCCGGAAGGGCGAGCAACAGCCTCTGTGTTGCGATTGAACCTGGAGCGCCGTGTGATTGAGCGCTACGAAGCCTGGATGCGCGGCCAGTATCCATGTAAAGCCTAGCTTCCTTGTCTTCTCTAGGACGACCATCCAATGAGCAAATATCTCGCGGGCCGCCTTTTGCAAACCGTACCCACCGTCTTTCTGGTGACGGTCGCCGTGTTTTTGATGCTGCACCTGACGCCCGGCGATCCCGCCGAAGTCTTCCTGGGCGACAAACGCAGTTCGCCGGAATTGCTGGAAAAAGTGCGCGAAGACATGGGCTTGAACCGCCCGTTGCACGTCCAGTATTTGAGCTATATGGGCAATGCTTTACGGGGCGATCTGGGGCGTTCCTTGCAAACCAATGTGCCGGTCCTGGAACAGATTCTCAACCGTCTGCCCTGGACCATCGAGTTGTCTGCCGCAGCTCTCATGATCGCGGCTTTCATTGGCATCAGCGTTGGCATCATCGCCGCGCTCTATCACAACACGGTCATTGATACGTTAGCGATGGCTCTGGCTTTGGTGGGCATCTCCATGCCGGTATACTGGTCGTCGCTCTTGCTGATCCTGCTCTTTGCCGTGCAGTTGCGCGTCTTGCCCGCGATTGGTCAGGGCGGCATCGAACGGCTGATCCTGCCGGCGACAGCGCTGGCTTTGGTCTCGGCGGGTTCGCTGGCGCGCATGGTCCGCTCCAGCATGTTGGAGGCGCTCAGTCAAGATTTCGTGCTGACGGCGCGCTCCAAGGGCATCAGCGAGCGCTTGGTGGTCATCCGTCACGTTTTGAGAAACGCCTTAATCCCGGTCGTGACAATTCTGGGTTTGATGTTGGGCAATATGCTTAGCGGCGCAGTTATCACAGAGACCATCTTCGCCCGGCTCGGCATCGGCCAGAAGTACGTCGAGGCGGTGTTGCAGAAGGACTTCACCATGGTCCAGGGCACAACGCTTTTCATCGCTTTGATGTACGTCTTTGTCAATATCGTGGTCGATATCGTTTATGCCTTCATTGATCCCAGGATTCGTTATGTCTGAGGTCCCCGTTCTCCCCGCGAACCTGGAATACCGAAGGGCGGGCCGCTGGTCGCTCTTCCTCAAGCGTTTTCTGCGCTCGCGCAATGTCATGGCCGGCGCCGTCGTGCTGGGCTTGGTGATCTTATCGGTCGCGCTGGCGGCGCAGATCAGCCCCTATGAACCGACGCAGCAGTTCCGCCGACATCGCCTGCAAGCGCCCAACGCCGAGTTCCTGCTTGGCACCGACAACCTGGGCCGCGACATCCTGACGCGGATTCTCTATGGCGGGCGCGTCTCCTTGCAAGTGGGCATCGTCTCGGTCGCTATCGGCGCGACCTTGGGCACGCTGCTCGGTCTGATCGCCGGCTATATCGGCGGTTGGAGCGACGTGCTGATTATGCGCTTCATCGACATGATGCTGGCTTTCCCGGGCATTCTGCTGGCACTGGTCATTATCGCAGTGCTGGGGCGCAACTTGCAAAACGTGATGATCGCCGTCGGCTTGTCGTCGATCCCTGTCTATACCCGCGTCGTGCGCGGCAGCGCCTTGTCAGTCAAGCAATTGGATTTCATCATCGCGGCGCAGGCTTTGGGGGCTTCGTCCGGGCGTATCATGGCGCGGCATATCTTGCCCAACGCGCTGGCGCCAACCATCGTCGTGGCGACCAACGGCGTGGCCGGCGCTATCATCTCCGGCGCTGCCTTGAGCTTCCTGGGTTTAGGCCAGCAACCGCCCGATCCGGAATGGGGGCTGATGCTCAACGAGGGCCGCGATTACATTCGGGTGGCGGCCTGGGTCACCACTTATCCCGGGCTGGCGATTATGATTACGGTGCTGTCGATAAATCTGCTGGGCGATGGCTTGCGCGACATTCTCGACCCTCGCCTCAAACTCTGATATTTATTCCCAGCGCATCGAATACAGCACAAAATCGCTGGTTGTGATGCCCGGCGGCAGTGAAACCACCGTGTGAACCATCTCCGCGATGCTATCGGCCGGCACCAGCAGCGACTTGTCGATGCCCGGCGAGGCGGCGTCGCGCATGGGCGTATCCGCCGGTCCTGGCGAGATCATCACCACACGGATCATCTCCGGGCGCAGCTCGGCCGCCAGCGAAGCCGTCAAGCCTTTCAGCCCGACCTTGGCCGCGGTATAGGCGCTCACCATCGGCGCGGACATGGCGGTAACGATTGAGCCGATATTGATGATGCTGGCATTATCGCTGCGCCGTAAATTGGGCAAGAGCGCGCGCGACAGAATATAGGGGGCGCGCAGATTGGTGCGCAAGATCTGATCGAGCTGTTCGTTGCTGGTATCTTGCAGAGCGGCGATCAGCCAATCGCCGGCGCAGTTGACCAGCGCGTCGACCGGGCTATCGGCTAGTTCTGCGCTCAAAGCAGCAATGGCGTCGTCGTGCCTAAGATCCAGGACGTGCAGGTCCGCGCGGAGGCCCCGCGCCGCTACTTCCTCGGCGACGGAGCGCAGCTTGGCTTCCGTTCTGCCTACCAGGATCGGTCGGATGCCGGTTTGGGCGAACTTGAGCGCGATGGCCCGCCCCATGCCACTCCCGGCTCCGGTGATGAGGGCTGTTTTTTGTGACATGGCTTCTCGCTCCTAGTCAAGTTCATCAATCAACTGGCGCAAACGCGCGATATGCGCCGGACCCACCTCGCAGCAGCCGCCCACGATGGACGCGCCGCCGGCAATCCAGGTCCGGACTTCTTGGGCATAGAGCTCTGGGCTCAAATCCGCGCGCGTCGCCAATTGCGCGACGCCCCCTTGCTCCTGCCAGACATCGGGTATCTCGACGAAGCCGTTGGCGTATGCGCCGAAGGGCAGTCCGCTGGCTTTCAGTGTAGGCAAGGCGCTGGTAATGCTGTCCGGCGTACAGCAGTTGATGAGCAGCGCATCCGGCGCGTCCGCGCCCAAAGCGTCAAGCGCTTGGGACAACAGCGGTCCGCCGCGCAAGGACTTGGAGCCGTGATCGCGCAGGGTCAGCGCCAGCCAGGCCGGCTTGCCGCGCCCGGCCGCCGCTTGCAGAAAAGCCTTTGCCTCAAATATCGTAGACAGCGTCTCGCCCAGGAAGATGTCGACATAAGGATCGAGCAGGTCCATGAGTTCGGCGAATTCTTCGGTGGTCTGCTCGAAACTTAGGGCGAAATCGCTGGCGTAACTCGCTTCCAGCGGCGGTAAACTTGTCGCGATGCGCAGATCGCGTTTGGCGGAACTATCCCGCGCTTCCGAGGCCAATTGACCGGCGACGCCAAGCAAGTCGCGCAGGCGATCTTCTATGCCGACATGCCGCAGCCGCGTACGCGTCGTGCCATAAGTATTGGTGGTGATGACGTCGGCGCCGGCTGCAATATAGTCGGCATGGATTTGCCGCACCAAATCGGGGTCTTCGTACAGCGCGGCGGTCGCCCATTCTCCGTAACCGCCTTTGCCGCCGCGATTGACAATCTCTTGTCCCATGCCGCCGTCAAGCAGAATCACCTTCCCGCCCATTATTCCTCCCAGCCATCAGCAATTGCGCGGGATTGTAGCACGGCGACATGGTGAGGACAACGCGGCTTAGCTTTGGCGCCAGGGAAATCGCTTCAAAATCCATAACTGTCGATTTAACATCAAACTGATGAATTGTAGGGGCGAGCCTTGGCTCGCCCATGAAATTTGGCGCAAAATCGTGGGCGATTCACAGAATCGCCCCTACATTACGTCCTTGTTTGGCATATTTACGGATAAATCTCGGTGTTGGCGGTCAGTGTCTACGCGACTCTCGGTGTCTATGTGGTGAATAAAATCTGATGCAATTGTCCTGTAGGCGCAGGCAAGACGCTTGACGATTGCGAACATTTGTGCTATCTTGTCTTGGGACTCGTCCCAGGGCGGTCGTTTCCGCGCCAGGAGACATGCATGAATGACCTGATTCGCCAGGATATCAGAGCGATCATAATTCGAAGCAGCGCCATACTCGGCCTCACAGTTTGCGGGAGCTTAATAGGACTTGCGCTGGCGCTGGTCGCCGCTCAAGCGCTGGGACAGTCTTGCGCGGAAGACAGCGCCTGTCAGTCGGGCTTATATGCGTTTTTGGGCGGCGTCGCATTGACGCAGGGGATTAACCTGATTGTGATATTCGCGCTTTGCAGGCGTCTGCGGCGGCGCAGAAAAAGCGCGCTGCGCATGACATGGCCGGAAGTATTTGCTATAAACGATGACGAAGGGCATAGCAGAAAGCGATGTGACACATGAACACAAAACAAAATGGCGCCCAAAGCGACTGTTCTGCGCGGCTAATCGTCGGAAACTGCGTGCATGTGATGCGAAATATGCCCGCTGGCCTGATTGACCTGACGGTCACGTCGCCACCGTATGACAGTCTTCGAGACTATAAGGGATATGTTTTTCCTTTCGAGGAAATCGCCAATGAACTGTTTCGCGTCACGGCGGAGGGCGGCGTGCTGATTTGGGTAGTCGGCGACCGCATCCAGGGTGGGCGCAGCCTGACATCGTTTCGGCAAGCCATATATTTTCAGGAGATCGGTTTCTCGGCGCACGATGTCATGATCTACCAGAAGAAAAATACACCCTTCACGCGCAGCAATGCCTATACCAACGCCTATGAAATGATGTTTGTGCTTAGCAAGGGCAAGCCCGCTACTTTTAATCCGCTCAAAGTGCCGACCCAGCGCCACGGCTATGAGATGCTCACGCATAATAAGCTGCCCGATGGCATCAACAAGAAAAAGCTGGGCGAGCTGAAAAAGGAAAAGACCCGCACCAATATCTGGTCCTATGCGGTCGGGTTTGGCGGTACCACGAGCGATAGGATCGCTTTCCAACACCCGGCAGTTTTCCCTGAGAAACTGGCGCTCGATCACATCCTGTCCTGGAGCAATCCCGGTGATCTGGTATTTGACCCCATGTGCGGTTCCGGGACGACCGGCAAGATGGCGCTATTGCAGGGTAGGGACTTCATCGGGATCGACATGTCAGCGGAATACATAGCAATTGCGAGCCAGCGCCTTGCAGCATCTGGCATTCCCGTGACGATCGAGCGCCGGCTTGAATCGGCCGGATGACAGCAAGGCAAATTCAACTTGATGCGAATGCCAGGGCAATCGCTTCAAAATGATGGCGGACGAAATGGCGGGATTCTAAACTGAAAATTAACTACAGAGTACGCAGAGAACGCAGAGAAAAAAATATCTCATCTCAGCTGTAATTTTTGTTGATAAATCACGTTTCGCTGGAGACTGTTGCCGATTCCGGGCCGCGGATTTAGAAGAATTGTCGTCTAAACTCCTACGAACTCTGTGTCCTCTGCGTCCTCTATGTTGAAAATAATTTGAAGCGATTGCCCTGATACGAATGCCCTTGCCCTTTGCCTAAGTCCAAGCGAATCGCTACAATACCCTTAGAATTATAATCAAACGACAGTCCAAGTGAAGCGAGCTAGACAATGGAAAACGTGAAGATCCCGACTCTTTATCCCGTCAAGCAAGAATTGCCCAAGGGCGATCCTGTAGATATCGACCAAACGCTGGAGGCTGAATGGGGGCGCCTGGGGCTGGCGGAGCAGGTGCGGGGCAAGCGCATCGCGCTTGGGTTCGGCAGCCGCGGCATCGCCAGCATTGACGGCATCGCCCGCAAGCTGGTCGCGCTGGTCAAAGGGTCGGGCGGTCATCCCTTCATCGTGCCAGCCATGGGCAGCCACGGCGGCGGCGTCCCGGCTGGACAAATCGAAGTGCTCGATGGCTTGGGCATCAGCGAGGCGACTGTGGGCTGTCCCGTACATGTCACCATGGAAGTGGTCGACATGGGCATGACCGCCGCGGGTCTGCCCGCCTATATCGACCGGAATGTCGCCGAAGCCGACGGGCTAATCATCACCAACCGAGCCAAGCTGCATACCGATTTCCGTGGACCGCACGAGAGCGGCTTGCTGAAAATGCTGGCAATCGGGCTAGGCAAGGAGACGGGCGCGCGCGCCATCCACCAGCAGGGCGTCGTCGGCTTGCGCGATTATATGCCGATCGTCGCTGAACACCTGCTGGCAAATATCAATTTTGTGGCTGGTTTTGGAGTCGTGGAAGATGGTTATCATGCCGTTGCGCAGCTGGAAGGCTTCCGCGACGATACCGTGGTCGAAGGCGACCGACGTCTGCTGCAACGCTCGCGCGAACTGATGCCGTCTTTGCCCGTGCATGATATTGATGTGCTGATCATCGACGAGATGGGCAAGAACATCAGCGGGGCCGGCATGGATACCAATATCATCGGCCGCTGGATGGTCGAAGGCGAACCCGAGCCCGAGTCGCCGCGCATTCGCCGCATCGCTATCCTCGATTTGACGCCGGAATCGCATGGCAACGCCACGACTTACGGGCTGGCCGACTTCATGTCGCGCAAGCTCTTTGACAAAATTGATTTCCCGATCACGATGAAGAATATGTTCACCAGCGGATTCCTGCTGCGCTGCCGCATGCCGCTGGTCTTCGAGAGTGACGAAGAGACCATCAAAGCGACGCTCTTTGACGCTTTCCGCAGCGATCCATCGCAGATCCGCGACGCCCGCGTCATGCGCATCAAGAACACGCTCGCGCTAGAACACCTCTGGGTCAGCGCCAATATCGCCGCCGAGCTCAAGGGACGAGAAGCCGTCAGCGTCAGCAGCCAAGCCACATCGCTGGCATTCGCCGCCGGCTCCTTAGTCTAGACTTTAGATTAAACTGCGATTTCTGTGAGGAAGGGCGGCATTTAGACTCTGTTGAAATACTCGATTTCCCCCACCCCAAACCCCTATGCCCCCTCGGTACCCCGTTTTCGGGGGATGCTTCCCATAAAGAGGGAGGGGCTTTAACAACTCAGTACGGGTCAGGAAGCTCCCCTTCCCTCATTTTGGGGGACGGGGACGGGGTCACGTAGACATAGACCTACGGGATGGGGGCTGTTTTTCAACGGAGTCATATAGCCCGCCCTTTTTCAATCCATAGTGTTCCTTGTTGCCTGCGTGTTCTTTGTGACTTTGCGCTGCGGCGAACTAGCCCTTCACCGCGCCGAAGGTCAAGCCACGCACGATGAAGCGCTGCACCATCAGCGACAGAATCACGGGCACCGTGACCGCGATCAGCATGCGCGTTGTGACAAAGCCGAAGTCTATGCCGCGGACTGTGTCCGAGCCAGCCACCAGCATCGGATAGGGTTTCCAGTTGCGGTTGGCGAGCACGCTGGCGAAGAGGAATTCGTTCCAGGCGAAGGCGAAGCAGATCAAAGTAGACGCGACCAGCGCGGGTCTGGCCAGCGGCAGGGCGATACGCCAAAAGGTGGTGAACTCGCCGGCGCCATCCACCAGCGCCGCCTCGCGCAATTCGGGCGGCAAATCGGCGAAGTAATCGCGCATGATCAAGACAGCGAAAGGCAAGGTGAACGTGGCGTTGACGATGACCATGCCCGGCAGCGTATCCAGCAGCTTCAAGTCGCGGAACATCAAAACGAATGGTATCAGCGTGGCGACCGGCGGCAAGAAACGCTGCGAGAGAAACCATGACACCAGATTGCGGTTGCCGATGCCATACTTGAAGCGCGCCAATCCATAGCCAGCCAAGGTGCCAAGCGAGGTGGCGACGATGGTCGCGCCCAGGGAAATCAAGGTGCTGTTGCGCAAGGCTTTGAAGGTCTCGCGACCGCCGGAGCCGAACTCTTGCTCCCAGCTTTGCAATGTCGGCTCAAACTGCAAAAAGGGAATGATGGAGCCGTCTTTCCACTCGGATTTCAAGGAGGTCAAGGCGGCATAGCCAAATGGGGAAAAGGCGATGAAGGTGCAGATAAGCGCCAGCG
Source organism: Phototrophicaceae bacterium (assembly GCA_965116975.1). Taxonomy (GTDB): domain Bacteria; phylum Chloroflexota; class Anaerolineae; order Aggregatilineales; family Phototrophicaceae; genus UBA6055. The sequence continues at coordinate 4,242,151 of OZ220735.1, read as the reverse complement.
CGATGACGAGCCGGTCGCCGAGCGAGGCGCGAGATAAGACGCTGCGTGGTTCTGTCAGCGGGAGTGATTTTGATTTTGCCGCCATCGCATTTTTCCCAAGCTATTCGAAGCGCTCGCGCACGCGATAGAAATAAATCGAAGAGATGACAATCGCCACAACCACCATCAGGTAAGCCAGCGCAGCCGCCTCGCCCAGTTGGAAGCTGCCGATCAGCCCAGTTTCGTAAGTGTAATAAACATAAGTCTGCGTGACCGAGCCAGGTCCGCCGCGGGTCAGGCTGAAGGGGATATCGATGATCTTGAGCGATTCCACCATGCGCAGCAGCATCACCGTGCCCAGAGCCGGCGCGATCATCGGGAAGGTGATTGAACGGAAGAGTTGCCAGTTCGACTTGGTATCCAGGCGCGCCGATTCGTAGAGGTCGTCCGGGACCGATTGCATGGCTGCCAGCACAACGATGAAGACAAAAGGCGTCCATTGCCAGACATCGGTGAACATGACCACGAATCAGCAGCCGCGACGCCTTATTTCTGTCCAGTCTTGCACGGTTTCCTCCCATGAGCGACTTGGCCCTCTGCAGCTCGTGGTGCAGGAATGCTTGCGTACAACCTTCTCATATGTCCTTATCGAGCACACCGGGCCATCGTGTTTTATTCGGTCCTCAGTGATACTGCGGACAGAGGATGTACAAGTCTCCTTTCGCACACAGCAGTTGCTCGGACTCCAGTCGCCGCAGGACCAAGGGCCTTCGTTGGTGTCGCAAATACCGGACACGCGTTTGTCGCGGCTGCAAGTGCGAGATTGGTTGCAGCCTTCAGATGAGCGGTTTTCGGTGCGGGTCTCTATGGTCTTCTTACACTCGCGATCTTCGGGTTCGTCGGTGGGATCGGGCGGGTCTGGTTTGCGCTTCGGCGGTACTGGCGTGTCGGGCGGTATTGGCGTGGCGGTAGCGGTCGGCGTGTCCGTCAGTGTATAAGTGGGCGTGAAAGTTGGTGTATTCGATGATGTGGGCGAGTCCGTTGGCGTATCTGTCGCGGTATCCGTCGGAGTAGGTGTTGGAGTTGGCGTGTCCGTCGGAATGAGAGTTGCTGTAGCTGTTGGCGTGTCAGTCGGCGTATTGGTGGGCGTAAACGTCGGCGTGTTGGTCGGTGTAGGAGTAGGCGTAGCCGTCGGCGTGTTGGTCGGTGTAGGAGTAGGTGTAGCCGTCGGGTGGAGCGTCAACGGCAAGACGCTGCTCCAATCTCCTTCAGCTTCACAGACTTCGCTATCTCCTAAAGCCTGCACCTGCACTTCATATTCAACGCTGACTTGCAGTTCCGCAAACTGATAGGCTCGATGAGAAGCCGGCAATGTCGCAGTCAACCAGTCGCCACCTGGCATTCTCCAGCGCAAGCGGTAGCCAATCGCGTTCTCAATCGCATCCCAAGCCACAGTCGTCTCCGCAACGGCGATGAGGTTGTCCGGCCTCGACAACTCGCATAATGGCACGGGCGTATTGGTCGTGGTAGGCGTCGGCGCATCTGTTGATGTGCTGGTCGGCGTGTCCGTTGGCGTGAAAGTTGCTGTGTCCGTTGGCGTGAAAGTTGCTGTGAACGTTGGCGTGTCTGTAGGGATTGCAGTAGCTGTTTCAGTGGGAGGATTCGTCGGAATGGCGGTCGACCAAGGCTTTAATTGCAGAATACCACTCCACACCCCTCGTTTCTCGTAGGTCTCACCATCGCCCAAAGCGCGGACTTTCACTTCGTAAATTAGACCCTCCTGCAGACCGACAATCGTATATTCAAGCGTTGACTCCGAAACCGTCACCGACTCGCGATCGCGATCGCCGCCCGACAGCCACCAGCGGACGCGATAGGCAATTGCGCCTTCCACTGGAGCCCAAGTCAATGTAAACGGACCCGTCTGTTTCAAGTTCATCGGCGAGGGGAATATCTTCGGCAATCCCTGAGACGTAGGTAGAGTAGGCGTTTCTGTCGCCATTGGCTTGTCAGTGGCGGTGTTCGTCGCTGTTGGTCTGTCAGTAGCTGTGTATGTCGCCGTCGGCACGTCGGTGGCGGTGTTTGTCGCTGTTGGTCTGTCAGTAGCTATGTATGTCGCCGTCGGCACGTCGGTGGCTGTATGCGTCGCAGTTGGCGCTTCGGTCGCGACACTGGGAAGCATGATACTGACGAACTGGCTCCACCGACCTTGCCTTTCATATATACGCCCATCGCCCAAAGCGCGCACTAGTACGCGGTACGATTTTCCCGCGCGCAAGTTGCTGAAGGTGTATTCGGTTTGCGGCGCGTCTACTTCCACACGTTGTATCGTGCCATCGCCAGACAAGAAAAGAGCGTATCCGACTGCGTTGGCGACTGCGTTCCAAGCCACCGTCGTCTCTGCAAGCAGGCGCAGTTGCGGCGTGTGCAAACCACGCAACACTATGCGGGTCGGGGTTGGAGTCGGCGTGGCTGTGGGCGTGTTCGTTGGCGTCGCGGTGGGAAAAGGCCGCCGCAGAACGTAGATTTGGGACCAAATACTGTCTTGAATTGTTGCTGTGTCACCCGCTATCGCCTGCACCTGAACTAAGAATTGCCTGCCGTGCTTTAGCCCGCTCAAGCTAAACCTGTTTTGGAGAACTTTCTCAGTGATCCAATCGCGTACTCCCGACGGCATCCGGCGGATGTGATAACCGCTGGCGCCAGCGACCGAATCCCAAAGCAGAGTGTCGTTTTCAATACGCAGATTCTGCGGCCGAGCAAGCTGCTGCTGAGCTCGGACAAGAGCGAACGTGCAGCAAATTACTATGACAAGGAACCCTGCCTGAATGGCCTTCTGTAACATTGTAGTCTCCAAAGGGAAGAGTGGGCAAACTGGCGAATCTACATGGCTTTAGTCATGCTTTCAACAGTCAATAGTCTGAGATACGGAGGAGGAGTCCATGCACGATAACTTCCACGCCGGCGTTGGTCATGGTGATACCGGTGCAATTGTCCGCCAGCGCCGGAAAACCTCTAGATAGAATGAAGAGTCGACATACTCAGCACAATGTAAGTATAGATTGAAGATTTCGCATTCCCTATTTCATATAAAAAAGCGTTAAGAGATACTGTCAGTGAAAAGTAGATCAGAACTTCTGAATACCTTCACGCCATTCCGCTTCATTCAGGATGTATGAAGGCTCGGCAGTCGATTGCCAATTTGCCTTTGATGCGATTGCATGGCGCGCACAGCAGTTGCAGGTTGTCTAGCCGAGACGTGCCGCCTTTGGCGATGGGAATCACATGATCCAAGACCAGGTCGGCCGTCTCGCCGCAATTGGCGCAGCATTCGCCGTTTGCTTGCGCCAGGGTTGCGTACCAGATTTTATGCTGCTTCTGGAGCTTTCTCCGTTCGGCTTGTTTGACCTGGGGCGGAACGCCGCGTTTGTACGGCGTTACGCGGGGAGAAGGGGCATGGACCCGACCGCCGCGTTCCATAAAGCGCAGGAGCTCACTGCCGGCTTCGTGGCAGTTGCAGCGGCGGCTCAGCCATCCGCAGTAGGCGCAGTACATGTTATTGCGCAGCAGCCTTATCCTTTGGTAGTTCACATGGTAGTTCAAAGAAAATATTGCAAATTATACAATGGCTGTGTAGGGCTTGTCCGCTATTGTGGCGAAGTCACAATTTTTTGCCCCAATTCTTCTGACCCTTGCCACATAAAGATGGATGCCAAAAGATGGATGCCAATAAAAACTTATGAAAATAGAAGTGATTTCAATCCCATGTGTAGGTTGTAGGGGGCGATTCGGCGAGTCGCCCAATAGGCAATAGACCCGCATTTTGCACAATGTCATCAGTATCGGACAAGCCTTACAAGAACCATAATACTATACGGATTTGCATCTCATACTTGGTTTTATTGCGGCTCTTATGGAAAACTTGCTCAACAACGAGTTGATGTATTGATACCGTATAGTTAAAGCGCGTATTGACATGCGCTCGGAAATCACGTTGTTGTCAACATAGGAGATAGGCTTGATCTTTGCTAGAATCGTGCCGAGGCGCTCAAGCCGACTTGGAGCCAATGGTGACCCCAAGCCAGCACACATACCAGGAGATCAACAGCCAGCCAGAGACCTGGGCGGATGCGCTCGCGGTCTTCGATTCCCGCGAGTCGGACTTTGCCAAGTTGATAGCTGCTGCCGAGCCCGATCGCGTTGTTGTCACCGGCTGCGGCTCCACATATTATCTGGCGCTGACTGCCGCGCGTTTGCTGCGCGGGGCGGGCTTAGACGCGCAGGCTCACCCGGCCTCGGAATTGCTGCTCTTCCCGGAGTCGGTCTATCTGCATGGGCGCGGGTATGTCTTGATCACGGTGTCGCGCTCCGGCGCGACCACAGAAACCCGACGCGCGGGGTCCGCCTTCAAATCCCGCATCGGCGGTCCTGTCATCACGGTCACCTGTGATAGCGGCAGCCCGCTGGCGCTCGCGGCTGATTTGACATTCGCGATTGACAGCGCCAGCGAAAAGAGCGTCGCCCAGACACGTTCTTTCAGCAGCATGTGCGTGGTCTTGCAACAGATGGCAGCTGCGCTGGCTGGGCGCGAGCGGGCTTCGAGCGCCCGATTGCCGGCGCGCTGTCAGCGGGTCTTGGATACCTATGGCGCTCTGGCGGAAGCGCTCGGCGCAGAGCAGGGCATAGAGCGCTTCTTCTTTCTCGGGTCGGATGCGCTCTATGGCATCGCCTGCGAAGCCATGCTCAAGATGAAAGAGATGTCCCTGTCCTATAGCGAGGCTTTTCACACGCTGGAGTTCCGCCACGGTCCCATGTCGATGGTGGCGGAAAATGCCCTGGTTGTCGGCTTGATCTCGCCCAGGTCTGCTCGGCAAGAAGTGCAAGTGCTGCGGGAAATGCGGCGCATGGGCGCGCAGACTTTGAGCATCGGCAGGCATGCGACAGACATGCCGCGTCATATCGCCCTGCCGGATGACCTGCCGAGCTGGAATACGCCGGTCTTGTACCTGCCGGTCTTGCAACTCCTAGCCTATCATCGCGCCCTGCATAATGGCCAGAATCCCGATCAGCCGCATAACCTGAGCGCAGTCATCTCGCTTGAGGATTTATGATAAGAGAATGATAGGCGAAATCGAAAAGGAGCCTGCGCATGTCCGCAATCAGCTTGTTCCCGCGTCCGCAATCGATTGAAACGAACGAAGGCAGCTTCTCCCTGAACGCCACCACGGCGATAGCCGCGCGCGACAGCGGGCTGGGCGAAATGCTGGCGAACTATCTGCGCCCGGCGACTGGTTTTCCATTCCCGGTCGAAGCGGCGGACGCGGCAGACAATCGCGGCAATGTCATGCGCCTGGTAGACCTGGTAGAGGATCCAGAGCTGGATTCGCCCGAAGCCTATCGCTTGACGGTTACGCGCGAACAGGTCGTCCTAAGCGCCGCGGCGCGGGCCGGTTTTGGGCATGGATTCCAAACCCTGCGTCAATTGCTGCCGCCGCAAATACTGGGGGTGGATCGGGCTGACGGCATCGACTGGCGGATACCGGCGCTAGAAATCTGCGACGCGCCGGCTTTTGGCTGGCGCGGGCTGCATCTGGATGTCGGGCGTCACATGTTTCCGCTGGCTTTCATCAAGAAGTTCATCGACCTGCTGGCTTTTTATAAATTCAACACCTTCCACTGGCACCTGACTGAAGACCAGGGCTGGCGGATCGAGATCAAGAAATATCCCAAGCTGACCGACATCGGCGCGTTCCGCAAGGAAACCTGCCTGCCCACCGACCGCCGCAAGTTTGATGGGCTAGCCTATGGCGGCTACTATACACAGGATCAGATCCGCGAGGTGGTCGCCTATGCCGGCGAACGGGGCATCACGGTCGTGCCAGAGATTGAGCTGCCCGGTCACAGCTTGGCGGCTTTGACCGCCTATCCCGAGTTGGGCTGCGTCGGCAAGGGTTATCAGGTGCGCCGCAGTTGGGGCATCGACGACAACATCTATTGCGCCGGCAACGATGAGGTATTCACATTTCTGAAAGACGTCTTCAGCGAGGTGCTTGAGCTTTTCCCCAGCGAGTTCATCCACATCGGCGGGGACGAGGCGCCCAAGAAACACTGGAAGCGCTGCCCGGCTTGCCAGGCGCGCATCAAAGCGGAAAACTTAAAAGACGAAGACGAGCTGCAAAGCTGGTTCGTGCGCCAATTCGACAGCTGGCTCGGCGAACGCGGACGGCGCTTGATCGGCTGGGACGAAATCCTGGAAGGCGGCTTGGCGCCAAACGCGACGGTGATGAGCTGGCGCGGCAGCGACGGCGGCATCGAAGCCGCGAACGCCGGGCATGACGTGGTTATGAGCCCCACCACCTATTGCTACCTGGATTATTATCAAGCCGAAGATTTCGCTAGCGAGCCGCCCGCGCTGCCCGCCTACCTGCCATTGAGCAAGGTCTATCAGTTTGTGGTCCTGCCCGAGGAAATCGCCGACGACAAAAAACAGCATATCTTGGGCGGGCAGGGCAACCTCTGGACGGAATACATTCCCACATCGGATCATCTGGAATACATGGCGTTTCCGCGCGCCATCGCGCTGGCGGAAGTGCTGTGGGCTCATCCGCAGCAGCGCGACTACGCTGCTTTTGTGACGCGCTTGCAAAGACATCTGCCCCGCCTGGATACGCTGGGGGTCAACTATCGACCGCTAGAGAGCCCCAGCGCGGCGCAATAAGCATAAGCTGAGGAAGACCATGCACTTAAAAAATGAAATTGCCCAGCAACCGGATGTCCTGCGCCGCCTGCTCCGCGAGGGAGCTGCGGATACACGATTGGCGGCGGCCGCTATACGCGATTTCAATCCGGTTTTTGTCTGCATCGCCGCGCGCGGCACATCGGATAACGCCGCTCATTATGCCCAATATATGTTTGGCAGTTTGCTGCGTCTGCCAGTAATGCTGGCGACGCCATCCTTGCATACCGTCTATAGCAGCCCGCCCAACCTGGCAAAGGCGCTGGTTATCGGCATCTCGCAATCCGGCAAGGCGGCGGATGTGCGCGCTGTTCTGGAAGATGCCAATCAGCAGGGAGCCCTCACGCTGGCCATCACCAATTTCGCGGACTCGCCGCTGGCGCAGGTGGCGCAATATCATCTGCCACTGTTGGCCGAGCAGGAATTGAGTGTAGCAGCCAGCAAAACCTACACCGCCCAACTGACTGTCCTAGCTATGTTGACCAGCGCGCTGGCTCCTCAAGATACCTTGTGGAAAGAATTAAACGCGCTGCCTCAGCTGGCGGCGCAGACGCTCAGCCTCTGCGAGCAAATCGCTGATTGGGCGCAGCGTTATCGCTACATCAATCGTCTCATCACGCTAGGTCGCGGCTTCAATTACGCCACCGCCTGCGAGATTAGCCTCAAGGTCAAGGAATTGAATTACATCGCCAGCGAGGGTTATAGCGAAGCCAATTTTCGACATGGTCCCATCGCCGCCATTGATCGCGGTCATCCGGTCATCTTGGTGGCGCCGCATGGGAAAAATCACGCTGGCATGGTGGATATGTGCCAGCGGCTTGATGAGCTGCAAGCCGAAAGCCTGGTCATTAGCAACAATAGCGATTTGCTTGGGCAAGGGACGCAAGCCATGGCGATTCCATCTACCCAGGAATGGCTTAGCCCCATCCTGGCGGTGATGCCGGGGCAGTGCTTCGCTATGCAGGTGGCGCTGGCGCGTGGTTACGAAGTTGACAAGCCGCGCGGTTTGTCCAAAGTGACGATTACGGAATAGCGTCCTGGCAACTGCTTCAATTTGGTCATTCACCACAAAAGTAAACCAACAATATAGTGAGAAACGGTAGGGGCGACTCGCTGGGTCGCGTAGACACTGACCGTCAGTAGCCCGATGAGCAGGATTCAATTCACGTTGGGCGAGCCAAAGCCGCCCCTAGAAATCTATACATATTTTGAAATTGCATTTCTTTTTTGGAAGCGCTTATTTATTTTCTTGGATTTACTGCTGCGCTCTCTGCGTACTCTGTAGATAATTATCAGTTCGATTATGCCTCGATCTAGTAATATCATTTTTCGCGATTTCCATAGCAACTGCGACCAGGGCAATCGCTTCAAAATATTTTCAACATAGAGGACGCAGAGGACACAGAGTTTTCGGAGTTTAGACGACTATTCTTCTAAATCTGCGGACCGGAATCGGCAACAGTCCCCAGAGAACGTGATTTGTCACCAAAAATCACAGCTGAGAAGAGATTTTTTGTTTTTCTCTGCGTTCTCTGCGTACTCTGTAGTTAATTTTCAGTTTAGCATCCCGCCATTTCGTCCGCCATCATTTTGAAGCGATTTCCATGTCATCTGCGACCGAAAAGGATGAAATATCGGCTGAAACGGGCTAAGATACAAGCGTGTAGACAAGATTTCAGGAGAAATCACATGTCCCAGCAGCGACTGCAACGTTTCCAAGCTGTACTGGCCGACCAAGCCGATCTCGCTTTTATCCCTATCTCATCCGACCTGCAATACCTGACCGGCGTCCCGCGTGACATTCCCAACTATGGGCATAATATCCACCCGGGCGACTGGCTGGAGGGCGCCTGGATCAGTCCGCGTCATGCGCCGGTGCTGCCGCTGCCGCGCATGACCGCGGAATTCGGCGGGCTGAATCGCCTGGAGGGTATTGATATTCGCGTATTGGGCGATTGGGACGAACCGGCGGAAATGGTCAAGAGCATTCTCGATGACTTCAACTTGCCAGAGAACCCGCGCGTGGCGATCAGCGATTTCACCCGTGGCGAGACCGTCTCCAACTTGCAGCCCCTGCTGCCGGGCGCAACCTGGCTCTCCGCCACGGACTTGCTGCGCCCCCTGCGCCTCATCAAATCGCAGAGCGATATCGACGAGATGAAAGAAGCCGGGCGCATCACCGAAGCCGCATTCGCCGATACGCTGTCGTCGCTAAAGCTAGGCATGACCGAGCTGGAGATCGTCGAAGAGGTCAATTATCAATTGCGTAAACACGGCTCGCTGGGACAGTCCTTCACCACGTCGCTCTACAATTCCGGTCCGGACCATCCCCTGCTCTTCGGACAGCGCATGCAAAGCTGGCATCGGAAGCTGGATCCGCCGGTGTCGATCCTCTTTGATTTCGGCGGCATCTATCAAGGCTGGTGTTACGACTTCGGGCGCACGGTCTTTTTTGGCGAGCCAAACGAAGAAGCGCAGCGCGTCTATGACCTGGTGATGGCGTCGCAGGCGGCGGGCATCGCGGCGTTGAAAGCTGGCGAATCGACGACCACAGCCACCGATCGCGCCGCGCGCCAGGTGATTGAAGCGGCTGGTTATGGCGAAACATTCCGTCATCGGCTGGGGCACGCCATCGGCATGGATGTGCACGAACCGCCCTTCTTGACCGAAGGCGACGAGACGCCGCTGGAAGAAGGCATGCTCTTCACCATCGAGCCGAGCATCATGCAAATCAACGATTACTCGGCGCGGGTCGAGGATATCGTAGTCGCGCGCCCCGGCGGCGGCGAGAAGCTGACGAACGGCTGGCAAGAGTTGATTGTGGTGGGGTGATTTTTGCCATAGAGGCGCGGAGGCATTTTTTCCACAAAGACACCAAGGCACGAAGGGCACAAAGGTTTTCTTTGTAGGCAAAAATATAATTGCCTGCGATTTTCAACACCGTCCTTGCCTCGCCCGCTGTTTTTCCACCGGCTGGGACAGATGGCAAACCTGGCGGAACACGCTTTGCCCTTCTCATAAGCCCATAGCGCTGGCAGATGCGCGCACTTGTTTGCCGTATTCTGATTGGGCGTGAAGCGCGGTCATGGCGTCGAAGGCGGCAGCCGGGTCGGCGGTTGCGCGCGCCACTTCATCAAGAAAATCCAAGTCCGCCGCGCTCAGCTCCGCTTCGGGCTTCTCAATCAAATCGCCCCAGGCGTCGCAACCGAGGACCTCAAATTTGTTCAGCGCATCGAAGTCGTGCAGCAGGGCGTAGCGGATGGCCGGGAAGCCGGAGTCTTCGGGACTGTCGCCGAATCGATCGGGATCAATTTGCCCGGCCCGCGCGCACAACCAGACCGCCGCCGCGGAATAGAAGGGATCGCTGGGCGCGATGTCGAGAGTGTCAATGTCGATGTCTCGCGCGGCTTTGAGCTTGGGATCGACAAAGGCATCGACCCGCGTCCATCGGCCGTGCTCAGCCTGCCAGACTTCGGCGATGCGATGCTCATAGTGAATCGCGCCGCCGAGATAGCCTTCAAAGCCGACGCGCTCGCGGGCGGGGATGCCCTGATGGCGGAGCGCGGCGACAAGCAGAGTCGCGAAATTACGACAGTTGAGGCCGAGACGCAATCGCGGCGAGCGCGCCTGTGCCAGTGGGGCGGGCGTAATTTCGAGCAGCTTGGCGATGAAGTCTTCTATCCGCCTGATGCCGAAGCCAGCGTCTTCAATATCATCAAGTTCGAGGCCATGCGGCGCGAGGGTGTAGGCGTAGGGCGGGATGATAAGCCCCTGGATGGCGCGGACGATGCCGGGCAGGTCGCGGGGAAGGTCATCGAAATGCGCGGCGTATCCGCCGGGATCGGTGAAGGGGCTGTGCTTGGTGTAATAGTCAGGGATGGGCTGGTTCATGGCTGGCGAAACGACCTCAGCGGCCTGCTAGAGCGGAAGGTCAATGTCTTTGCGCTCGAGAGAGGAGAAGTGGGCGACTCACAGAGTCGCTCCTACGACTTTCGCATATTGTGACCAGTCTCTATAGGCTATCCCTTCGCTCCTTCGTGGTGAACATCAGCCCACAATCGTATGCGACTGTTCGCGCATGTATTGCTGCAAGTAATACCAACTGCCGGCCGCTTTGTTGCTGCCGGTGCTGCCCTTCCAGCCGCCGAAGGACTGATAACCGGGCCAAGCGCCGGTGGTGGCGCCGGTGGCGCGATTGACATAAAGCACACCCGCTTCGATATTGTCCAGGAACCAGTCGACCTCGTCGGCGTCTTCGCTGTATAAGCCCGCGGTCAAGCCCAGCGCGACATCGTTGGCTAGGCGCATCGCTTCGTCTTTGTCGTCCACGGCGCGCACGGCGACGATGGGCGCGAACATCTCGTGACGCCAGAGGCGATGCTCATCGGGCAGGTCGGTCACCACGGTCGGCGCGACGAAATAGCCCTTGCCCTGTTCCAGCGCGCGCCCGCCGATGCGGATGTCTCCGTCGCGCATCTCGCCGACATAGCTTTGGTAGGCTTGGTAGGCGTCGGCATTGATGATGGGACCCATATAGGTGTCGCCAGCGGTGGGATCGCCAACCTTGATTTCGGCGGTGAGATCGACCAGCTTGTTGACAAAAGCCTCTTTGACGGCGGACTCCACATAAACGCGCGAGCAAGCCGAGCACTTCTGGCCCGTCAAGCCGAAGGCTGAGCGCATCACGCCCAGCGCAGCTTTATTGAGATCGGCTTTGGCGGTGACGATAGTTGGGTTCTTCCCGCCCATCTCGGCGATGACCGGTCGGAAGTAGCCGGCCGCGGTTGTGAAGTCCTTGATGATGCTCATGCCGACATCGTAGCTGCCGGTGAAGGTCAAGCCAGCCAAGTCGGGATTGGCGGTCAGCGTTTTGCCCGGCGCGTCGCCGCCAAAAACGACATTGAAGACGCCTTTTGGCAGTCCGGCATCCGCCATGCACTGGGCGATCATGTAGGCGGTGAGCGAGCCTTCGGCAGCCGGCTTGAGCACGACAGTATTGCCGGCGACCAGCGCGGCGCCGCTGGGACCGCCGGCCAACGCAGCCGGGAAGTTGAAGGGACCGATGACGCCCCAAACGCCGTAGGGCTTGAGCACGCTGCGGTTGAAATGCTGGTCGCTCTCGCTGAGCAATTGCCGGTCGAAACCTTGATTGTCGCGTATCGCTTCGACGCAATAGCGGATCAAGTCGGCAGTTTCTTCGACATCGCCGATGGCCTCCAGGCGGTTCTTGCCGATTTCCATGCTGACAGCGGCGGAGATCTCGAAGAGGCGCTCGCTAATGAGATCGGCGACCTGGTTGAGCAGGTCGGCTCGCTCCGCCCATGGGGTATCGCGCCAGCCCGGGAAAGCCGCCTTTGCCGCCGCCACCGCCTGATCGACATGGGCGGCGCTGGCGCGGGCAAATTCGCCCAGAAGCCAGTCGGTATTGATGGGCGAGCGGTTTTCGAAGCTGTCGGCGCTGTCTATCCATTGACCGTCGATATACATCTTATAGGACTTGCCCAAGTTGGCGCGCAGTTCGGCGACATCTTCGTCGAAGTATTCGTGCAGAAGCGGGTCGGGGCTGCCCAAGGTCGAATAGGTTACTTTGATATGCTTGCGCTGCTTTGCCATCAGTTCATCTCCTCAAGCTGCAAATTGCCTGCGGACGGTTTATTTCCATGGTACTCGAATACAGGCGATGACGCGCCGCGCTTGGACAAAATTAACGAATGTCGGGCAGATTCGCGTCTCAGGTCAGGTCATCGCTGTCCATCACGCGCTTCTTGATGCGCTCGACGCGCATAATCAGACGCTCGTCTACATCCGGGCAGGCGGCGATGGAATCGTATGCCAGCCAATCGTTGTCGGACAATTCGCGCTGTTTTGCCGCCAGCAAGGGCAAAACCGAGGACAGGGCGTAGATGCAGAAGTGCTTGCCAGCCGGGATGCGCAGCTTGGCGCTTTCGGTCAATTCAAAATAGTCGCCGACAGCCATGCCACAGACGGATCGTCCTTCAATCCGCTCGACGGTAACACGCAGGTCATAGAGTTCAAATGGACGGCTCATGCGGCGCCTCGGCAGGCAGTGATGATCATGCCGGCTTCAGCTGCGCAAGAGAGCGAGGCAGGCATCGCGCACGATAACTTCTTCGCCGGGCTTAAGCGTCATGGGGTTCAGACGGAATCGGGTCTCATCGACGCCGAAGACCGAAATGGCTGGCTCGTATTCCAGGAAGGCGGCAACCAGCTCGCTGGCTGACCGGCCCAGCGCAGCCGGATCGACAGTGACCTGGCACCAAGCCAAGGGTTGATTGGCTTCGTTGGGGAAGTCGCGTTCGGCTTTGATGCCCGGCAGCGGATTCAATGCCTCGCGCCACATACAAACGCAGTCTTCACAGTAGGCCGCGCGGGCGGCATGGTCCAGATTGAGATAGCGCTCGACAGCCGTGAGTAGGCCCATGAGTTCTTCTTTGCCGACTTTTAAGGGGCGTCCCAGCCCGTGGTTAGGCACGCTGATGGGGCGGATTGATTCGATCATATCCTGGCGACCCAGCATCAAGCCCGTGGGCTGGGGTCCGCGCAGGTCCTTGCCGCCGCTGAAGAGCGCCAGCGCCGCGCCCATCTCTGTGAAGCGCCAGAGATTCTCCAACGGCGGGAGCTGCGCCGCCGCGTCCACAACGACCGGCAGGTCATGCTCCTGCGCGATGGCGATGACCTCCGCCAAGGGCGTATCGGTCTCCTCGACCAAGCGACCCTCGAACCAGAAGATGGCGGCGGTCTTGTCGTTGATTGCCTCTCGCAGCGCTCTTGGATTGGGGTCAATCTCGACGAAACGCAAGCCCGCCTGTTGCACGGCGAAATCGTAGCCATTGCGTTGGTTGCGGTGGACGATGGCTTCGTTCTTGAGCGCCGCGATCTGCGGAAAATCCATGCCGACTTCGGGATGGTGGCGCAAGACGCAGGCGGTCGCCGCTAGCATGACGCCGGCCGCAGCGCCGGAAGTGACATAGGCGGCTTCGTTCCGGGTGAGTTCCGCGATGCGCTCGCCGACTTTGCGCTGCAATAATGGCAAGTCCACAAAGCAGTCGGCGGCTTCGTTCATGGCGCGCAGCACTTCCGGCGGCATCAGCGACCCGCCGAGCTTGGTCAAGGTTGCGTTGGCGTTTATCAGCGGTCGGATGCCCAGGCTGTTGTAATTGCTCATACTAGACGATGTCCTCTGGATAGCGGATTTTCCAATAGGCTGGCGGCGCGTCTTCCCAGGCGGGCGCGGCGCGGCCATTAAGGTCATAGACGATTTCGCCGGCGCGCAGCGTCATCTCGCAGCTGAGTTTGCGATTTCCGTTCATGCGGGCTTGTCCGCAGTCAACATAGCCGAATTGTCCCTCGCGCTGCTTGAGCACGGCGATGTCCGCCTCGGCGCCGACGCTCAAATGACCGAGCTGCGGCTGGCCGATTTCTGCGGCCGGGGTCAGGGTGGAGCGATAAATGACCTCGTCCAGCGGCATGCCCATGCACAGCAGTTTGGACATGGTTGTCAGCATATCATGCACGACGCCGGTGACATTGCCGATGTGCAAGTCGGTGCTGATGGAATCGGGGGCGAAGCCGCCTTGATATGCGGGAATGGCTTGGCGGAACCAGAAGCTGCCCGCGCCATGCCCGAGGTCAAAGATGATGCCGCGTTCCCGCGCCTCGAACATGAAATCGGCTGGTTCGTTCTTGTCGTTCAAGATGGGGAATTGCTGGGCATAGACATGGGTGTGGATATCGCCAGGCTGCATCTTGCGCAGCAATTCTTGATAGCTGCGGCCCGGGCGATGCCAGAAATCGACCATCAGCGGTTTGCCGCAGATGGCGGCGGCTTCCAGGGCGCGGTCGACAGCCGCCCAGGGCGGGTGCGCCTCGTCGAATGGTTGCGATACCCAGTAGTGCGCGGTCTTGATGCCGACGCAGTCTTCCGGATAGGCGAGTACGATCGAGGCGGCTAACTGCGCGTCCATCTCCTTGATGTCTTGCTCGAAGGGTCCCAGCATGCCCGATTTCACGATGTTGATATAGGCGAAGATGCGTGTCTTCGCCCGATCAATGACCGTCCGTTTGAAGTGCAGGAAATGTTTGGCGCCGGCCGTGCCAGTATCAACGACGGTGGTCACGCCGGAGCGGAAACAGTGATGATCGGCGATCACGCTCAGGGTCTCTGGCTCGCGGGTGTGATAAACGTGCACGTGCATGTCGATCAAGCCGGGACTTACGATGAGCCCGGTCAGGTCGATGCATTGCGCCGCGTGAGCGCTCGGGATGTCTTCGGCGACTTTGGCGATTCTGCCATCGTGTATCGCGATGTCCATTGCCGCGTCGATGCCGTTTTTAGGGTCGATTAGATGGCCGTTTTTGAGCAGCAGTTCGTATTGTCTCACGCAAGTGATTCCTATTCTGCGGTTGGCATCTTGTATCTATCCCTTGTTTAACATATTCCGCTGAAATGTACCACTGGCTTCAAGCAGTCGGGCAGGACAATCGCTACAAAATGATGGCGGACGAAATGGCAGGATTCTAAACTGAAAATTAACTACAGAGAACGCAGAGAACGCAGAGAACGCAGAGAAAAACAAAAAATCTCATCTCAGCTGTGATTTTTGGTGACAAATCACGTTTCGCTGGGGACTGTTGCCGATACCGGTCCGCAGATTTAGAAGAAAAGTCGTCTAAACTCCTCAAACTTTGTGTCCTCGGTATTAAACAAAACGGTGGCGCGATTACCCCGCGCGCAACGTGATCGCCGCCCCCGGTCTCAGTCAAAGCCCCAGCGCTGCATCCGCCCCAGAATGTCGCGCAAATGCTCGTAACGTTTGCGCCGTTCGGCGACAGTCAGCTTGTTCCATTTTTTGCGTGTCAGTTCACGGTCAATGCGCCGCAGGTTGCGCTCGAAAGGGGTCTCTTGTTTTGCTTCAAGCGCCGGGAAGTCCGACAGTTCCCGCCGCAGCCGACTGATTGACCAAGGTCGAGGCAAGCCGGCGTCGCCACCGAGGTCGCCCGCAGCGGCTTTGCGCAGCCAGCGATCTTGTTCCGCCGTATCAAGATGCGCCACCAGCTTGTGATGACCGAATGACAGTTTGTCGGTACGTACCGAAAAATGTACATTGCGCGCGACGTAGCGGTAGTCATAAAGCGTCTTCACTTCATAATTCAGCGCTTGGGCGATGGCTTCGTGCTGCCCCCAGCGCTTCGTTTCGCCTTGCAAGAGCCAGTCCCCGATTAGCCACTGAATGGAATGATCGAGCCGGAACAGCAATTGACCCAGCAGTTCCCAATTCCGCTTGTTCTTGGGCAAGCTGTCGGGGTCGATGCCCAGCCCGGTCAGGCGATATTCATAGGCGCGGATGGAACCGTCGCCGCTGACCGCGACCTCAGCTGCAGCCAGTGTCGTCGCTTCGATATCCCCGAACCACTGATTGACCGGCTCGCTGCTAGTTTCGCCAAAGGTCGCGTCCGCAACCTCTTCATAAGGAACACGGGGCAGGTCCTCCAGCTTCGGCAGGGCAGACATGGAACGATCACGATTTCGTCGGCTTGACATATTTGATTGCCTCCAGGAATTTCTTAAGCAGCTTCCAGCCATGCTTGGCAGATGAGGACCCGGGCGCATAATTCCAGATGGCGCGGTGCACGCGGCTGCTCTCCGTCCAAATGGTCGATTGCGGTATCGGTTCCCAGACCAGCTCGCCGTAGGTCCCTTTCAGCTCTTGCAGATTGTCGCGATGCTCAAGCGTGCCGTGGCGATAGATGTTCGGCAGAATCCCCAAGTTGCTGATGGGCGCGAAGTTGAATTGACTGCGGTAGCGCTCGTTCTCTTGGCGGTGGATGAAGCTGTTCTGCAATCCGCGAAAACTGAGATATTCGCATTTTGTCGGATACAAGATGGCATCGGTGGCCAAATAGATCGCGCCATGCAGCAGCGACGGCGTCGGCGAGGTATCAACGATCACAAAGTCGACGCTGTCCTGCAGTTCGGCGAAGCGGCGGACGAATGCCAGCGCATCCTTGGAATTGCTGGCGATACTTTGCGTTTCCACATTTGACGGCAGCAGGAAGAGCTGCCCTTTCACCTCGCGCTTAGGATAGGCGTAAATCTCCGGCTTGACGTAACGCAGGACTTTGCGAAAGGGAATATTGCGAACGATCAGGTCATAGAGCCCGGGCGCCTGCTCGAAACCTATGGTCTCGGTCAGCGATCCCTGCGCGTCCGCGTCCACCGCGACCACGCGGAAGCCAGCCAAAGCCAAGCCGGCCGCCACATGAAAGGAGATAGTGGTCTTGCCAACACCGCCCTTTTCATTGAGAAGCGTGACGATTCTCATAGATTCGCGCCGTCAAGCGGGCAATAATTTCCTTTGAGCAGTTTGAAAATATCCAGCTTAATTTCCCCACTTAATTTTACAGTATAAATCAGATTCAGTCAGCGCGGATCTCCCGCAACCAGGGCGCTAGCGCCGTATCGCGATGTCCGCTAGCGATTTTTTCTCGATCACTGGCACGCTGGCATCCTCGGCCGGATAGCCGACTGGTATCAGAACATAGGGTCTTTCATTGGGCGGCCGCCCCAGTATCTCGCGCAGGAATCGCATGGGGCTGGGCGTATGCGTCAAGGTGGCCAGCCCGGCGATGTGCAAGGCGCTCAGCAGGAAGCCGACGGCGATGCCAACGGATTCTTCGCTGTAGTAGTGTTTCAGGCGTCGTTCTTGTCCCGTCGTTTCATCCAGCGCGACGCCATAGGCTTGACGGAAGACCACGATCAAATAGGGCGCCTCTTCGATATGCGGCTTGCGCCAATCCGTGCCTAAATGCGCCAGGGCATCCAGCCATTCCTGGCTCATGCGTCGCTGGTAGCTCTCTTTCTCTTCGGCTTCCGCCGCTATGCGAATCTCCCGTTTGATCTGCTGGTCGCTGACGACGATAAAGGTCCAAGGCTGCTGATTGGCGCCGGACGGGGCGGAGCCCGCGACCTTGAGCGCGTTTTCGATCAATTCATAAGGAACGGCGCGCGCGGAGAAGTCTCGCACCGTTCGCCGCGTCAGCATCCGCTCTGTGTAAACCCGCGAACGGCGCAATTGCTCGTCGACAGACATCGTTTCGAAGTTCAAGTTTTCGAAGCGCGCTTTAGTTGTCATCGCAGACACTTTCTAGCTAATTCTTTCGCAGTGAGGGCAATCAGAGGACATCCAGGTCTTTCGCGCTGAGGACCGGTCCTGCGTAACTTGCCTGGATCTCGCCGACAAGCTCGGCCGGCGTCTTTCCCCAAAAAAGCTGATGATAGAGCAGCAGCAGACCCGGGTGAATCGCATTTGCCAAGCCCGCCAATTCCTCAGTTGAGGTATGCACGCGGCTGTGATAGGCGCGCCAGGCCGGCGGGCGGCTCGCAAATTGCGCCGATGAATAGACCTCGTGCGCCAGGATGTCGCAGGGGCGCGCCCAATCCGCGAATCCTGGCACGGGCTTAGTATCGCCCGAAACGACTATCGTCCGATCTGGCGTGACAAACTTGTAGCTGAAAGCCGCCATAGCGCCGTGATTCGCTCGCAAGGCATAGACGCGCAGGCGCTCATCGGCGTAAACCTGCCCCGCCTGCACCGGCCGGACATCCGCCAAGAAACCGCCGGGCGGCGCGGGATGCGCGCTTAAATGCTCGCGGGTACTGGCTTGATAAGCCGCTTGAATATGCTCGACCATATCCCGCAGCCCTTGCGGACCATAAGCGAGGACCGGCTGCTCGCGCCCATGAATCCAAGGGGTGAAAAGCAGATCCGCCAAGCCAACAGTGTGATCGGCATGTAGATGCGTCACAAACAAGCGCGTCAGGTCGACGGTTGACCAGTTGATGAGGCTCGCCGAGCTCGCTTCCACCACACGCTGCACAATGCCATGACCGCAATCGACCAGATAGGGACGGTCGTCCACGGCGATGACCAATCCCGAGCTGACGCGATCGGCTTCGGCATTGGGGCTGCCGCTGCCCAGAATGACGAGCTGCGTCCGGCTCATGTCAGCCGAATCCGCCGCAGAAAAGTAATCTTCTTCATGGGATGATCTCGTTCGCCGCCTGCGTCATCGCCTGAAAAGACGATTATAACGATGATCGGCTCGCAAGCGTATCGGCGGGCATGGTCAAGAGGTAACAGAATCTACTGGACGTATGATCTTCGCAAGGCAAAATGTATAATAACTGGGCTAAATTGAAAGCGTCGATATGGATGGCGGAACGGGCGCGATGCCTTTGCTGGACGAGCGATACTATCTCAACGAGGTTTATCCTTGCTTGAAGCCGCCACTGTTGGAGCGCTACCCGCTAGTCCGTCTTGACAGAAAGGCCGGTTATCAGAGCCTGGGCGGGCGCCCGCTGCTGATGCTGGTGGCATTGACGGGCACGGGCAAGTCGACAACTCTGGGATCTTTGGCGCGGATGCTAGGTGCTTCCGGCATGGATATCATTCCTACGCGGCGCGAACTGGCGGATTGGATCGCGCTGCCGATGATGCAATCGCTAAATGGGGAAGATCCGCTGCCGGTCGCTGATCGCGTGCGGCGCTTCGCCTATACCAAGCGCTTCGCCGCGCGCGTGCCCGGCGGCATGGCAGCCGTCTTTTCCTGGCTCTATCTGGCAGATAGCTGCACTGACTTGATATTTTCTGAAGGCATCCGCGGCGAAAATGAAATGCGCTACGCGCTGACGCGCTTCCCCGCTTGGCAGGTCGTCGAGCTGACGCTGGATCCATTGACGCGGCTGCGGCGCTTGAGCGAGCGCCGGGATCACTTCGATCGCGCCTCTGGCGCTGCCGATCTGTCATTCCTGCCCGGGGATTTGCGCGAGCAGGCGCAGGAGATGCTCAAGTCCGGCGCGATCAGCGCCCGGGCGCTAAAGATTATGGGAGCGGAAGCCAATAATTACGGATTGTTACCATTCGCGGATGGCAGTCTGTTTTCAAATTATCATCGCGTCGCCGTGGACGAACGCAGCCCGGACGAGGTCGCGCGGGCTGTGGCGGGCATTGTGGAGACCTTTGCAGATGCTCCACGTTAAGCACATAAAAGCGCTGCCCTTTGTGGTTCCGTTGAAGGGGGCATTGCAGTGGGGCAAGGCGGACGAGTTGGCGGCGCTGGAGCACGTATTGATCCGCGTCGAATTGTCGGACGGCAGCATCGGCATTGCCGAAGCGACGCCGCGCCCCAGCATCTATGGCGAAACCCAAGCTTCGATCGTCGCTATCGTGGAAAATCACCTGGCGCCGTTGCTAACAGGCGCCCAGTTAGATTCCTTTCAGTCCGTCGCGAATGTCAGCGCCCGCATGGAGCGAATCAAGAACAACAACACAGCCAAAGGCGCGACCGACATGGCGCTGCATCAGGCGCTCTGCCGGGCGACGGGGACGCCGTTGGCGACGCATTTAGGCGCAACGCGCGAGCGGATCCGGCTCAGTTATATCGTGAGCACTGGCGAAGAAGATGCAGTCCTGGCGGATGTAGCGGAAGCCTATCGCTGTGGCATACGTGTATTCAAGGTGAAAATCGGCAAGGACGTCGTGGGGGAAACCGAGACCATTCGCGGGCTGGTTGGGCGTTTCCCGGACGCGCAATTCTATGTGGACGCCAATCAGACGCTGGACGAGCGCGATGCCGCGCGCATCTTAAATGAGCTATACGAGCTGGGCTTGATTCACTGCGAAGAGGCGCTGCCGGTGGAGCGCATTGGCGCGCGACAGGCTTTGCGGCGAGGATGCCGAATGCCAATCATCGCCGACGATTCGGCATTTACGCTGGCGGACCTGCGGCGGGAACTGGACTACGATACCTTCGATATCCTCAATATCAAGACAGCGCGAACTGGATTCTCGGTTTCAATGGCGATGAAAGCGTTGTGCGTAAAAGCGGGCAAAGAGCTAATGGTGGGTTCGCAAGCCAGTTCGCTGCTGGGCTGCTTGCAGGCCGCCATATTTGCGGGGCAGGGGGCTGTCGCCTGCGCCAGCGAATGCAGCTTTTACTTGAAGACGGAGGCGGATCTATCCGTTCTTTCCCTTGCGCCGCCCATCAAAGATGGCTGGCTGTCACTGGCGGGGGCGCAATCGGCATTGGACAGGCTCATCGACGCCGTGATATGACCGCGCTGAGCTAGTCCGACAGCGCGACGGCGATCTAAAACTCGAATAGAACGGGAGACCAAAGCATGAAAATACTGATTATGGCGGATATGGAAGGCGTCAGCGGCATCGTGACTTGGAGCCAGGTCAATGGCGGCGCGCCAATGTACGAAGAGGGCAGAAAGCTTTATACCGAGGAGATCAACGCGGCTGTTCGCGGCGCAAAACGCGCCGGCGCGCGGGAAATCGTGGTGGTCGATTGCCATGGCGCTGGCGGCGACTGGTCCTTCAATTCCCTGGTCCCGGAGCTACTGGATGCCGACTGCACCTGGGTCGCGCATCACGCTTGGTCACGCTACACCGAATTGCTGGAAGAGGGCGCCGCAGCCTGCCTGCTGGTCGGCATGCACGCCCGCAATAACACGCCGGACGGTGTCATGTGTCATACGATCTCGACGGTCAAGTGGCATAATCTCTGGTTCAATGAAGATCTGGTAGGCGAAACCGGCGTCAACGCCGCGCTATGCGGTCATTATGCCTGCCCGGTGCTGCTCGTCACGGGGGACGAGGCGGTTTGCCGCGAAGCGACCGGGCTTTTGGGCGCGGGATTGACAACCGTCGCGGTGAAAAAAGGCTTGAGCCGCTATTCCGCGCGGCAGATCCCGCCGGCGCGCGCGCGTGAGATGATCGAAGACGGCGCTTACCGCGCCTTGCAAGACCTGACCGCGGTTGCGCCCTACGTGCCGGACGCGCCCGTGACCATCACGGTGGAAGTTGACCAAGTGGAAAAGATGGCAGATTTCCGCGGACGGGCTGGTGTCGAGCTGGATCGCAAATCGCAGAAGGTAAACAGCCGCGCCGAAAGCTGGATGGAGGCTTGGGACCAAATCTGGCACTGGTGAGATTCGCTTAGAAATTCCTCTATCCCGCATGGATAAAGGGCTGCGGCGATTCGGGTAGGGTGCCCGCAGAATAAGCGTAGGCTTAGCTTAGCATAAATCTACAGTGAAACCCTACTATTTTTTTGCGATTATATACCAAACTAAACAGCTGCTTGATATCACTTGCGCTTCTGTGGCTTGTCAGCTTCTTTGAGATACTTCCACTCGAAGTCCGGCCTATTCGGGTTCAGTCTGAACGCCGCTCTAACTACGTCGTCTGGATCAGCATCTATTGGCGCAGGCATCTCCAGCGGTGGGCGACCGACCGGCCGCTTCGGTTGATCTGGTTTGCCTTGCTTGGGGGTTTCCATCGGGGTTCACCTCATATCTCATCATCTGATACTATCGCATTATAGCAGTTATGGCAAAGCCCTGTTGCCTGCTATCCGGAGCCTTCATTTTCAACTTCTTCGTTCTCCCTGATTTGCTCCGCCATTCTCATAAGCTCCGACACTTCTACGCACTGCGCTTCCGCCAATGCCTGTATTACTCGTAGTGTTGGAGACTTCAACCCATTCTCGATATTGCTGATGTGAACCCTATGCACTCCTGAACGTTCACTAAGCGCTTACTGAGAAAGTTCAAGTTCTCGGCGTCGTCTCCGGATCGCACAGCCAAGCGGTTTTCCAAGAGGTCCCATGGTCGGATTCTGCGCCGCCGATGGGAAGATTACCTTAACATATTGGTTAAATCCGTGATATGCGTTACAGTGTGGAGGAAGTTTCCCAGGGTGGCCTATGAGCCGATCACTCCACCGCCCCAGGGAACTGACATGCAGAGAGCGACGTGTTTCCATTTCTGGAGCGCGTCACCCTCTCGCATAGAAATATCACGGACTGTCAAACAGTTTTAGACTAAAGTCATCCGAATTAAGTAAGGATTTTACTATGTTAAAGCACTATGTTATGTTTCTCGTAGTCGCAGGAATGGCGATTCTGTTCGGTTTTCTTCTAATTAGTCTACCCTATGGCACTATCCGCCAGCTGATACCCGAAAACATTACCAGTCAGCTGGAAGTACGCGCCACGGAAGATCCACTCATTGCCGCACAGAAAACTATAGAGAGATATTCAAAGGTTTCTGTCTTTAGCGTAGAGAAGCCCAGGGATTACGTGGTCATTGCGTACGACCTGAAGCCAAAATTTCTCGTACCCAATGAGTTGATACATCACGACAGCATGATGGAGATGATTTGTGCTTTACGTCGACAAGGGCCAATCAAACATCCACATTCGTTTGTGGGCATGGGACGCTTCAGGGACAACTATGGGAGATTGGTGTATCGTCGCAGTGTGGTCTCAACTATCGCCCCACCTACCATGAATCTGATTGGCTGTGATAAAGGGCGTAGCGCTACCGACATTGACTGGAGAAAGATATCTACCTTCTACCGTTCCTATCCGGTACCAGACGGCTTGCAGGTAGATGTATAGTCAGCCGCAGACACGTACATCTAAATCAGAATCATATTGAGTTATAATGGGGGGCAACGTATGAAGATATCTGGCGGGAAGCAGGGTGCGGAAGTCCATCATAGGCAAAAATCCGCATCCGGGATTCCCGCAACCTCAGTCCAGCCCCACAAGTTATGGGGGAGAGAAGCTGATAGAAATCCCGTAGCGTTCGCTAAGAGTCGCGGCGATGACTTAGAAATAATCGGATCCTGGCAATCAAGAAAAGAGGCATTCATGGAGACGGTAAAAAGCAAATGGGAGACTATACTGATACTCCTCACGATTGTGGGATCGGTTGTTGTCTTTATTAACCCGCGTTTTGATTCGTTGGAAGCCAAAATAGACGCTAACAGAGCAGCAATAGCCGCTAATACGTCAGCAATCACTGCAAACGCATCAAGTATCTCGCGCTTAGATAACAAGTTCAACAATCTTGCTGATATGATGATTATTGCACATACCAATGGCAACGTGTCAGAAGCGAAACTCGTTGCAATCTGGGAGCGTGCGGAGAAGCCTTAGTGTTACTCCGCAATTAAATCCGTATACCGCAGTCGCTTGCCGCCCATACCGCGTACCATAGCTGCCATCTGGTGCCGCGTATTCAGTGAGCGGTTGTTGTTGCGCCCGGCGAACTCGTTCACATACCGGTCCAAGTGTTTCGGACTCATGTGATGGTAATTTCCCATATACCCGCGCTTGAACATTGACCAGAACGACTCCAGCCCGTTCGTGTGTATCTGTCCATTCACATATTCGCCAACATTATGCTTGACCGCCTTATGTTTGCGCGGCATTCCCTCGTAAGCGCGGGCACGTTCCTCAGCGGCGATTATCGGATGTGGTACTACATCATTCCCATTGACGACTCTGATGACGAGACGGTAGTCGTAACCATGTCGGAGGACAGCGGCAATCCTTTCCCCGACGGCTACTACTTCCCGTCTTTCTACAGCAGGGATACCTTCCGAATCATCGACGACGACTAGCGCGCAAACTATTGGGCGGGTTTGGCATATATGTCAGAGCCAACTGCCACCAGCAATCCCCCGAATTAGAATCAAGAATAAAGTCTT
Source organism: Phototrophicaceae bacterium (assembly GCA_965116975.1). GTDB lineage: Bacteria > Chloroflexota > Anaerolineae > Aggregatilineales > Phototrophicaceae > UBA6055. Next base: position 4,217,851 of record OZ220735.1, on the reverse strand, counting down.
CCAAGGTACTGCGATTGCCCGGCTTAGCAGCCGCGCGTCAGGCGAATATCAAGGTGAAAGCCCAGCCCAAGACCAGCAGCAGGCCGAATTGCCCGTGCAGTTTGGCGGTGCGTCCCTGCGCCTGGTGCAAAAGAGGTACGGCGCGGCTGCTATTGAAGATGCGGATGAGGCGAATGGCTTCTGGCAGGGTGATGAGCGTCATGACGGTGGCGAGGGGCAGGTGGCTCGCGAGCATGAGGAGCGCCTGCGCGACATAAGCGCCCAAGACCAGGAAGCTGTATTCGGCGCGGGCGAAGCGAATGCCAAAGATGACAGCCAGCGTGCGTTTGTTGACGGCGCGGTCGGCATCCATATCGCGCATGTTATTGGCGTGCAGGATGGCGGCGACCATGAAAGCGATGGGAGCGGAAATCAGACAGAGCTCGGCAATGCGCGCCGTGTCCGCCGTTGGCGACATCACATAATAGGCGCCAACAACGACGGCGGGACCCATGAAGATGGCGACGGCAATTTCCCCCAAGCCGTGATACGCCAAGGGGAAGGGACCGGCCGTGTAGCTGATCGCCACCAGTACGCCGCCAATGCCGATAATCCAAAGCAGGGGACCGCTCTGCGCTAGCAGGAACAAGCCCAGCAAGCAGCCGGCCAGGGTTGTGACAATAGCGCCGTTGCGGACGCTGTCAGGCGCGAGGATCTTGTTCTTGATGGTCATGCCTTGACCAGCTTGCTTGAGCCGGTCGGCGCCGCGTCGGTAGTCCATGTACTCGTTGATCAAGTTGGCGGCGCTTTGCAGCAGCAGCGTGCCGATCAGCGCCAGCAAGAAAAGCGGCGCGTCAAAGACGCCATCGTCCAGCGCCGCGATGCCGGCCAAGCCCATCGGCGCATAGGTAGCGGTGAAGACGCGCGGACGGAGCGCCTGATACCAGGCTTGCGCTGTTGGTCGCAGCATGTCTGTCCTACCCAGGCTATGCCGAAGCGCCTCCAGTATAAGCGCAGCGAGCAGCCATTGGCAGGTCTATCTCATTCATTAGGCGGCCAGGGCAATAACGATGAGTTCTCGCGCAGGGTGTATAATTGATTGTTGAGAGACAGGGGACAAATGCTTTGAAGGTTTTGACAATTTCGGCGACCGACCGACTTGGCGGGGCGGACATCGCGGCTTATCGCAGTCATCGCGCTTTGCTGAAGGCCGGCGTCGAGGCGGAGATGCTGGTCTGGCGCAAGGCAAGCTCGGATCCCAGCGTTCATCGCTTGGCGCCGCTGCTCAACTTGCGCGGGCGGGTAAAACGCCGCATTGCGATGCGCGGGCAAATGCTCCAACTCCGGCGTCTGCCGCGACATGCGGACAGCGCATATTGGAGCTTGAATCAGTTCAGCTATCCGATTGCCGACGCCATCAATCAATTCGCGACCGATATCGTGCATTTGCATTGGCTGGGCGACAACTTTGTGCCGATCCAGCAGTTCGCGCGCCTGGAAGCGCCCATCGTGTGGACATTGCACGATATGTGGGCTTTCACGGGCGGTTGTCATTACGCCGGGGATTGCCAGCGTTACATGGCAGGCTGCGGGAATTGCCCACAGTTGCTGCATCCCGCAAGCCGCGATCCCAGCGCGCGCATCCATGCCAGAAAACGGCGCGCTTGGGCAGAAATCCCGATGACAATCGTCTGCCCAAGCCGGTGGCTGGCGGACTGCGCGGGCAAAAGCGCCATTTTACGAGACAAGCGCATAGAGCTTATCGCCAATCCCATCGACACCCGCGCCTTCAAGCCGCTGGACCGGCCTGCAGCCAGACATGCTTTTAACTTGCCGCTGGACAAGAAGCTGGTGCTGTTTGGCGCTGCTGACGGCACTGCGGATCCTCGCAAAGGCTTTGCTTACCTGCGCGAGGCATTAAGCGCTTTTACGAAAGGCGCGGGCATTGAGCTGGTCCTTTTCGGGGCGGACAATGTGGACAATGACAGTAGGATAGATCTTGATTTGCCTATGCGCCGCGTGGGCGTTTTGCGCGACAACGTGAGCTTGAACCTGCTTTATTCCGCCTGCGATGTCTTTGTTCTGCCGGCGCTGCAGGACAATCTGCCCAACACGCTGATGGAAGCGCTGGCTTGCGGAACGCCTTGCGTGGCTTTTGATAGCGGCGGCATCGGCGATTTGGTTCAGCATCAAGAGAACGGCTATCTGGCGCAATTGGCGGATGCCGCGGATTTGCGGCGCGGCATCGAATGGGCGCTCGCTCAAGAATGGTGGTCTCAAGGCATCCATCAGCAAGTGGTGGAACGATATGAGGCTCGGCGCATCAGCGCGCAGTATATCGGACTCTATCAATCGATACTTGGCGCTGGCACGTGAGCGGCAGCCCGCGCGTTAGTTTCGGCATCATCGTTCTCAATGGCGAGCCATTCATACGCTATACCTTGCGCGCGCTCTATCCCTACGCGCACGAGATTATCGTGGTCGAAGGCGCCGCGCCCGCCGCGCTTAATATCGCGACCGCAGGGGGGCATTCGCGCGATGGCACGCTGGCAACCCTGCATGACTTCAAAACGAATGAAGACCCCGATGGCAAGTTGCAAATCGTCACGCGCGACGGCTTCTGGAGCGAAAAGGACGAGATGTCGCAAGCATACGCCGAGCGCGCAACCGGCGATTATCTCTGGCAGGTCGATGTCGACGAGTTTTATCAGCCCGCGGATATGGAGGCTGTGCTGGCGATGCTGGCGGAGGACCCAAGCATCACCGCCGTATCTTTTGACACGATCACCTTTTGGGGCGCGCCTTCGTATTATGTCGATAGCTGGTATCTGCGGCGCGGCGCGGCTGAATATCACCGCCTCTTCAAGTGGGGCGCGGGTTATCGCTATCTAACGCACCGTCCGCCGACCGTGCTGGACGCGGATGGGCGCGACCTGCGCGCTGGGCGCTGGATCCGCGGAGCGGAGCTGCGGCAGCGCGGCATCCGCATGTATCACTATTCGCTGCTGCTGCCCAAACAAGTGCTGGAAAAATGCGAGTATTACAGCCGCGCGCAGTGGGCGCAGCGGCAGCAAGCATTGGATTGGGCATATACGGCTTATTTGGCGCTGGAGCGCCCCTATCACGCCCATAACGTCGACGATTATCCCGGCTGTCTCTATCGATATGACGGCGATCATCCGCCGGCGGCGCTGCGCATGTGGCGGGCTATCAGCGCGCCAGACAGCGGCTACGAGATCCGCCCCAGGGACGATATCGAAGCGCTGCTTAATTCCTGGGCGTATCGGATTGGGCGCTGGCTGGTGATGCTCGCCGATCAGCCAGCGCAAATCTTGCGTAAATTGCGGCGACGCCTGATTCAAGCGCTGGCGCGGTCTAGCCCGCGCATGCTCAAAGACGCCCTCAAGCGGCGCTGATATGGCAATCGTATTTTGTAGCGAATGGCGGTATGCTGTGAGCCAGAACATAATTGAGTAAAGAGCGACCAAGAGATGAACGCCAATAAGCACGCGACCTTGATCGAGCAAGACCGGCGGCAATTGCACCCCCTGCACCATCCTTCGCGCGCGGACAATCCCGCGATGGTAGAGCGGGCGGACGGCGTCTGGTTGTATACCACGGATGGCGAGCGCATTCTCGACGCGATGGCTGGGCTGTGGAATGTGAATATCGGCTATGGCAACCGTGAATTGCCCAAGGTGGCTTATGAACAAATGCTTGATTTGTCCTACACCTCGGGCTTCGCCGGCTTGAGCAATCCGCCCTCGGCCATGCTGGCGGACAAGCTGGCTGGCTTTTTCCGCCCCAACATGAACTTTACTTATTTCACTTCTGGCGGCTCCGAGGCGAGCGACACCTCCTTCAAGACAGCGCGCTATTACTGGCAGCGGCTGGGCAAGGTCGACAAGACCAAGATCATCTCGCGCTTGTACGGCTATCACGGCAATACCATGGCAGCGACCAGCGCGACCGGCATGGAGAAATACCATAGCATGTTCGGTCCGCTCTTGAACGGCTTCATTCACGTGCCAAACGGCAATCCTTACCGCGATAGCGCCGAAATCCGCGCGGAGGAATCGGTGGCGGAAGCGGCCGCGCGGTCCCTAGAAGCGACGATCTTGCGCGAAGGGGCGGATACGGTAGCGGCATTCATCAGCGAGCCGATACAAGGCGCGGGCGGGCTGGTCCCGCCGGCTGAGGGCTATTTTGACCTGGTGGCGGAAATCTGCCAGAAATATGATGTGCTGCTGATCATAGACGAGGTGATCACGGGCTTCGGACGCACGGGCAACTGGTTCGGCAGTGACGAGTACGGCATCAACCCGGATATCATGCAATTCGCCAAAGGCGTGACCAGCGGCTATCTGCCGCTCGGCGGCATGCAAGTGACGGAGGAAATCCGCGAGGTGATCCTGAGCGCGCCGCCCGAGCAAAGTTGGATGCACGGCTATACCTATTCGGGTCATGCGGCGGCTTGCGCGGTGGGCATCGCCAATATCGACATCATCGAACGCGACGGCTTGCTGGAGAACAGCCGGGTCATGGGCGAGCGCCTGCTGGAAGGCTTGCAGGGCTTGGTCGACGAGTTCCCCAATATCGATTATGCGCGCGGGTTGGGCTTGCTGTCGGGCATTGATGTGGTCCAGAGCAAAGAAAGCCGCGAGCCGGATTATGAGGCGGCTGGGGCTATCAGCGACGCGGCTATGGACATGGGCTTGCGGGCGCGCCCCTTGGGCGGGACGATCGCCTTTTCGCCGCCGCTCTGCATCACGGCGGACGAGGTCGATATCATCATCAACACCATGGGCGATGCGATCACGCGGGCGAGCGGCTAGCGCTTTCGCTCACAGCGCGTTCGTGAGCACCAGCACCCGCGTCGAATCCGGCAGATCCGCTCGACTCAATTCCACCTCCCAATCCGACTGAAAGTCGATATCGGCCTCGTTGAAATGATGGAGGAAGGCGGTAATCCATTGCATGTTGCGCGGCTTGTAGCGCAGCGTGCGGAAGTGCATCGGGATCACCAGCTTGGGCGCGACCCGGTCGATCACCCGCTTGAGGTCTGGCAGGCGGATCGTCGGCACATCCCCCGCCAGGACCAGGAAGATGTCGATGCCTTCGAAGAAGGCGTATTCTTCCGGCGTAAAGGGATTGCCCACGTCGCCCATGTGCCCGACGCTGATGCCATCCATCTGCCAGCGGTACATGGCGCATTTGTCCGGCTCGTGATAAGGGTGCTCGTACATTTCCGACGATTCGATGCCCTTGAAAAGCAAACCGGCGGCTTCGATTTCGCCGCTGCCGCGAGCCACATCCAGCATGTTAATGCGCTGCGGATCTCCCAGGATTAGGTCGGAGCGGTCGTGAAAATCGTCGTTGAGCGACGAGGTGAGCACCACATCCGGCGCATCGGGTATCGGCTGATAGCCAGACGTTTCCGGCGTATAGGGATCGGTGATGACCGACCGTCCAGCGCTGTCGCTGATGATGAAACTAGCGTGTCCATACCATTTGATTTTCATTTCTTCACGCTCCGTTTAACTTGGGAATCAGTTCTTCGGTCACCAAGCCGATGACCGCGGGGTCGGGCGCGCCGATGATATCCACCATGAAGTAGTCGCAGCCCTGCTCGACGAAGCCGCTCATCTGCTCGGCAATCGACTCCGGCGTGCCCACAAAGGCTTTTTCGCTGGTCCATTTGTCGTCGCGGGAAAGCCCGCGGGCTTTTGCTTCGGCTTCGGTCCTGCCGATGGCGACGCGCCCGAACCAACTGCATCGCAGCGTGGCTGGGTCGCGCCCCAGCGCGTCGAGATGGCGCTTGAGGATGGTCATCCGATCGACATAGGGCGCCAGCGGCGCATCCGGCAGGTTCCAGATATCGGCGTATTTGGCGGCATGTTTCATGGTCGTGAAACCGCCGCCGCCAACCAAGATGGGGATCCTGGGCTCCGGTTTGGGTTCGCACCAGGCTTCCTTGACGCGATAGTGCGTCCCTTCATAGCTGACTGTGCCCGGCTCTTCCCACATCTTCTTCATGATGATCAGCGACTCTTCCAATTGCTCCAGGCGGATTTTCGGGCTGGGATAGTCGTAATTGTAGGCGCGGTACTCGTCTTCTTTCCAGCCGGCGCCGATGCCCATGATGAAGCGGCCGCCGCAGAGCGTCTGCAAGGTCGCCGCTTGCAGCGCCAGCAGCGCGGGATTGCGATAATTCTGCCCCAGCACCATGGGACCGACTTCAAAGTCGGGATAACGCGCGGCGATAAAGCTCATCACGGTCCAGGCTTCAAAGGTTGGCGCGCCCTCCCACATAAAATGGTCGGTCATCCACAGGCTGCGGAAATGCCCCTTCAGTTGCGGGATCGTCGCATCGAGATCCGCCAGCCAGCTAGCGAGCTGTCCTTTTGGCGGTCCATGCAAAAGTCCCAATCCAAAATCTACCATCGCCTTGCTCCTTGTTCGTCGTCATGGGGCTATTGTAACGCTTTTTTGATGATTTCTCCGCCCCTGCGCCCGGTGTCCTCGGTAGTTAATTTAAGGGGATTATGTATTTTAGTAGCCAAAGGGGATGCTTAATATGAAATACGATAGACAACAATTTGATCCGCCGCTTGATGTTGGTATTGAGCGTGCTGTTCTAGAGTTAAGAGAAAATGGAATTAACACTTTTGAATCATGCGAAGGTGGTAAAGGTCATTCTTATCCTGAGCCTGCTGTAAGATTCAATGGTAGTTATTCCGAAACACAGCTATTCAAGATGTTCCCAGATGATGAAACTGCTGAAAAGTGGTTCGAGCAATCTCGCTGGGAAGATGGCATTCGTTGCGCTCATTGCGATAGCGAGAACTACGGCGAAGTCAAACATCCAACAATGCCATATCGCTGTCGGGATTGCCGCAAGCATTTCAGCGTCAAGACCAACTCGCTGATGCACGGCTCCAATGCGGGATACCAGAAATGGGCAATTGCGATATATCAGATGGCGACCAACTTGAAAGGCATAAGCTCGATGAAGTTGGCGCGAGATATTGATGTAACACAGCGAACGGCTTGGTATATGGAACATCGGATACGCGAGGCGCTGGATCAAAATAACGATATGTTCTACAGCGAGGTCGAGGTTGACGAAACGTACATCGGCGGCAAAGAGGGCAACAAACACGCGCACAAGAAGCTGAATGCTGGACGCGGCACTGTAGGCAAGACAGCAGTTGTCGGGATGCGGGACCGTGATACTGGAGACGTTAAAGCGCAGGTCGTAGAATCCACAGATAGAGCAACTTTGCACGAAATTGTGGCAGAAAACACAGCGCCCGAAACAATTGTGTACACAGACGAGGCGAGAGCTTATATCGGAATGCCGCGCAAGCATCGTGCAGTCAAACACTCGGTTGGCGAATATGTAAATGGGCAGAGATATACACGAATGGTATAGAGAGTTTCTGGTCAATGCTGAAACGGGGCTATATGGGTACGTATCACCACATGAGCGATAAGCACTTGTAAAGATACATGAATGAGTTCACTGGACGGCATAACAACCGACCGTTGGATACACAGCATCAGATGGCTAGCATCGTTCGCAATATGGACGGTAAGCGCCTGCGGTATCAAGACTTGATTTCTTGAAATTTCTGCGGGAGTGTCTATGTGAGTGGCGTTTCTGATATCGTAGTAAAATATGGTCATGAACCAATGTCCTTACTGTCATGCGACAGAAAATCAGATCAAATCGGGTCGAACGAAGGCAGGCAGTCAGCGTTATCTTTGCAAGTTCTGTCAAAGGCGGTATACGCCGGAACCCAAACTGCAGGGCTATCCGGAAGCGATGCGGGCACAAGCCATCCGTTTGTATGTCGATGGCATGAATTTGCGGCGTATTGCACGTCAGTTGCAGGTGAATCACCAAACAGTTGCCAACTGGGTCAATGCTTATGCGGACAGTTTGCCCGATGCCCCGCCCTTGCCGGAACACAGCGCCATCATTGAGTTAGATGAGTTACACAGTTTTATCGCCCAGAAAAAAACGCAGCTTACGTCATGACAATGGTGGATCGGCAAAGCGCTTGTATCGTAGGCTATCGGGTTGGCTTTCACCGGACGGAAGCAGTCATGCAGGACATGTTGGACGAGGCGCCGCAAGCCGATGTTTACTATAGCGATGGTATGGCAACTTATGGCGCGCTGTTTTACGCACCAGGGAAACACCTCAGCATGAGAAACAAAAGCGAGACCTATACGGTTGAAAGAGTCAATGCAGACTTGCGCCACTATTTGGCACGCTTAGGCCGGCGTTCGCGCTGCTTCTCGCGTTGCCTGAAAGCGCTGCGGCGCAACGTAAAACTGTTTGTCTACGCCTGGAATCAACGCCAGCTATACAAGCAGAAGTACCAGGCTTATGCTGTACATCTCATCCATTTCCTATATCCACAAAATTAGACACTCCCCCAGAATCTATTCTATTTTGAAAATCGCCAAAATATGCTATTATTGAGTTTGAGTAAATTTTCTGCATCAACTAAAATTAGGATAGTTTTCATGATCAATCATCCTAAACTAATGCCCTCCCTCCGAAACTTCATGTTGAAACCTAAACTCGCCGCTATCGCGCTCTTGGTCGCGCTGTTTGTTTTCGCGCCCATGCCGCTGGCTCAATCCGCTGGCAGCATCACCGTCGACGCCAGTTGCAGCCTGGCGGATGCCGTGCAAGCCGCCAATAGCGATAGCGCGGTCGGCGGCTGCGCGGCTGGCAGCGGGACCGACACCATCACCATCAGCGCGGCTGGCACAAATAACGGCGTCATCACGCTCAGCAGCGCCTTGGAAATCACCTCGAATATCGTCATCAACGGCGGCGGGCATACGATCAGCGGCGGCGGCACGACGCGCATCTTTCATATCGGGCAGAACCACATCACCTTCAGCTTGAATGCCATCACCCTGCGCGATGGCTATGTCGCCGTGCCCCCCGACCAAAATTCTTCGGGTTCGGAATTCTCTGGCGGCGCGATCTATGGCTATATCGCCACAGTCAATGTCAGCGGCGCCAGCTTCAGCAACAATTCCGCCCATGAGCATGGCGGCGCAATCGCCCTTTACAATGGCGTCGTGAACATCACCGGCAGCAGCTTCGCCGGCAACAGCGCCCGCGGTTACCGGTTTACTTCAGACGCGCCGCTCGCCGGCGATGGCGGCGCGGTCTATACCTACGATGGCGATATCAACATCAGCCATAGCAGCTTCACCAACAACTCAGCGGCGGCGGGTTACGGCGGCGCGGTCTATACCTACGATGGCGAAATCAACGTCAGCAACAGCACATTTTCGGGCAATAGCGCCGGGGTAAAAGGCAGCGCGCTCAGCACCTATAGCGGCAAAATCATCGCCACGCATATCACCGCGCGCGGCGAGATTTCAAGCCACGGCGCCACGGTCGACCTGCGCAACAGCATCATTGGCGCGGTCGATACACCCACTTACGCCACCACCACCCAGGCGGGCAGTTTATTCGGCACCGACCCCAATCTGTCCAAGCTGGGCGCGCTGACGGGCTCGCCGGCTTATTTCCCGCTCTTGGCGGGCAGCCCCGCCATTGACAATGGCGACAAAGCCTATTGCCTGAGCGTCGACCAAACTTATGTGGCGCGCCCACAAGGCAATACCTGCGACATCGGCGCTTATGAATCCGCCTTTACAGGGGGTCAACTCCCGACAGAAGCGCCCCAAAGGCCCACCGCCGCGCCCACCGCCAGCCCAACAGCGACGGCGACGCCCAGCCCGCGTCCTGTGAGCTTGAATGGGACACGCTGCGAGCTGGCGGACGCTATCACTGCCGCCAACAGCGATGCCGCCAGCGGCGATTGCCCAGCTGGCAACGGCGGGGATACCATCACTTTCCACGCTGATGTGCCCCTGCGCGCCGAGCTGCCAGAAATCAACAGCGACCTCACCATCAATGGCGGCGGCTACAGCCTCAGCCGCGCCAGCGACCTCACCAATTATATCCGCCTATTGAAAATCAACAGCGGCGCCACTGTTGTCATCAACAATCTGAGCATGAAAAATGGCAATGTCGCCTATAATGGCGGGGCGATTTATAATGCCGGCGCGCTGACCATCACCGACAGCACCTTAACCGGCAATGAGACCAGTTGGTATGGCGGCGCGATTTACAGCAAAGGCGCGCTGAGCATCAAAGACAGCAGGCTAATCGGCAATGAGACCAGTTGGTATGGCGGCGCGATTCATAACGAAGCCGGTCCCTTGTCCATCATCGGCAGCACCATCCGCGACAATGAAACCAGTTGGTATGGCGGCGCAATCTATTTTGGCAAGCTCACGGGCGAAGACCAAAGCGCGCCCATAATTTGCGAGACGCTCAGCATCGCCAACTCCACCTTCAGCAATAATAGCGCGACCGGCCATGGCGACGCTGTCGCTTACGCCGGCGCGAAAGACAATCTCAGCATCACCAATACCCTGGTATCCGTCTACGACATCGCGACAACGGGTGCCTGCGGCGGCGCCACGACTCCGACGCTAACGACGACAGCAGCCGCGACCAGCACGCCGACGGATACCGCCACCCCGACGCAGACGTCTGAACCGACGACGCCCGTGCCAAATCCAGTGAGCTTGAATGACAGCCGCTGCGAGTTGGCGGACGCCATCACTGCCGCCAATAGCGATACCGCCAGCGGCGACTGCCCGGCCGGCAGTGGCGCGGATACGATTGCTTTCCACGCCGATGTGACCCTGAACGCGGCGCTGCCAGAAATCAACAGCGACATCACCATCAATGGCGGCGGGCACAGCCTGATCCGGCATATTGTTGATGTAAACAGTCCGCGATTCCGCCTGCTCAAAATCAACAGCGGCGCTACGGTGGTCATCAACAATCTGACCATGAAGAATGGCACTGCCAACTATAATGGCGGGGCGATTTATAACGACGGCGCGCTGACCATTACCGACAGCGCCTTGCGCAACAATGAAACCATCTATTATGGCGGGGCGATTCATAACTCCGGGTCGCTGAGCATCAAGGACAGCACCCTCAGCGGCAATGAAACCGCCTATTATGGCGGGGCGATTTACAGCAGCGGTTCGCTGAAGATCCAGGGCAGCACCCTCAGCAGCAATGAAAGCAGCTACTATGGCGGGGCAATTTACAGCAGCGGCGCGCTGGACATCAAAAGCAGCACCCTGAGCGGCAATGAAACCGCCCAATACGGTGGCGCGATTCATAGCGGATTCGGTTCCCTGACGATTAGCGGCAGCACCATCCGCGACAATCAAGCAATATGGGATGGCGGCGCGATCTATTTTGGTGAAGCAAGAAAAGGCAGAGTGCCACCCCTGCCCATAAGCTGCGGGACGCTCAGCATTAGCAATTCCACTTTCAGCAATAACGACACGAGCTCCAGCTCTGACGTCAGCGATGGCATCGCTTTCGCCGGCGCGAAAGCCAATCTCAGCATCGTATCGACCTTCGTATCCGTCTACGAGGTGCAGACGAAGGGATCCTGCGGCGGCTCCACGACTCCGACGCTAACGACGACAGTAACCACGACCAGCACGCCGACCGCGACCAGCACGCCAACAGGCACCGCCACCACGACGGACACGGCTGCACCGACGACGCCCGTGCCGAATCCGGTGAGCTTGAATAACACCCGCTGCGAGCTGGCGGACGCCATCAAAGCCGCCAATAGCGATACCGCCAGCGGCGACTGCCCAGCCGGCAACGGCGCGGATACGATTGCTTTCCACGCCGATGTGACCCTGTACGCCGCGCTGCCAGAAATCAACAGCGACATGACCATCAATGGCGGCGGGCACAGCCTGGTCCGGCATAGCGTCGATAGAGACAGCCCGAAATTCCGCCTGCTTAAAATCAATAGCGGCGCCACAGTCGTAATCAACGATCTGACCATGAAAAATGGTCGGGTCGTCTCTCATGGCGATTATGGCGGGGCGATAAATAATGCCGGCTCGCTGACCATTGCCGACAGCATGATTCGCGGCAATTACAGCAGCTATCGTGGCGGGGCGATTTACAGCAGCGGTTCGCTGAGCATCAAGGACAGCACCTTGCGCAACAATGAAACCGTCTATTATGGCGGGGCGATTTACAGCGAAGGCTCGCTGAAGATCCTGGGCAGCACCGTGCGCAACAATGAATCCGGCTATTATGGCGGGGCGATTTACAGCAGCGGCGATCTGGACATCAAAAGCAGCACCCTGAGCTACAATGAAACCATCCAATTCGGTGGCGCGATTCATAGCGCAGGCGGCTCGCTGACTATCTACGGCAGCGCCATTGGCCGCAATACAGCCATTTGGGATGGCGGCGCGATCTATTTTGGTCAAAATGGCATTGAACCCGTAGCCATCAGCTGCGGGACGCTCAGCATCACAAACTCCACCTTCAGCGATAACAAGGCGACCAACAGCTATGACCACAGCGACAGCATCGCGTACGCCGGCGCAAAAGCCAATCTCAGCATCGTATCGACCTTCGTATCCGTCTACGAGGTGCAGACGACCGGTTCCTGCGGCGGCACTGCGACGGCGACGCCGGCCACGAGCAGCACGCCGTCCGGACTTATCCGATTGCCAGCGCCGCAAAACTTCCGCGTGCTAACGGGCAATACGGTCGCCTGGGATGCCGTCAGCGGCGCGGACCGGTATCGCGTGCGATTGGATCCGCCAGTGGGCGAGCGTATTCTGATGCGGGTCAATCCGCCGCTAACGCAGTATACCTTCGACAACTTGCAGGCGGGCCAGGTTTACACGGTGCGGGTGCGGGCGATGGGCGATGAAGTCGTCTACCAATTGCTGGGCGATTGGAGCGCCTCGCGCAATTTGACTCCTGCGGCGACCGTCACCGCCACGCCGACGCAGACGGCTGCACCGACGACGCCCGTGCCGAATCCGGTGAGCTTGAATGGGACACGCTGCGAGCTAGCGGACGCCATCAAAGCCGCCAACAGCGACGCCGCCAGCGGCGACTGCCCAGCCGGCAACGGCGCGGATACAATTGCTTTCCACGCCGATGTGACCCTGTACGCCGCGCTGCCGGAAATCAACAGTGACATCACCATCAATGGCGGCGGCTACAGCCTCAGCCGAGCCAGTGACCTCACAGGTACCGGCAGATTGCGACTGTTCAAAATCAACAGCGGCGCCACAGTCGTCATCAACAATCTGACCATGAAAAATGGCTTAATGACCTATCATGGCGGGGCAATTCATAATGCCGGCTCGCTGACCATTACCGACAGCATTTTACGCGGCAATTACGGCAGCTTTCACGGCGGGGCGATTTACAGCACCGGTCCGCTGAGCATCAAGGACAGCACCCTAAGCAACAATGAATCCGGCCGTTATGGCGGGGCGATTTACAGCAGCGGCGCGCTGAATATCCAGGGCAGCACTCTAAGCGGCAATGAAACCGACCAACGCGGTGGCGCGATTCTTAGTGAAGGCGGCTCCCTGACCATCAGCGGCAGCACCCTCCGCGACAATCAAGCGCTATGGTATGGCGGCGCGATCTATTTTGGTCCAACAGGCGCTGAACCCGTAGCCATAAGCTGCGAGACGTTCAGCATTAGCAATTCCACTTTCAGCTATAACGTCACGACGGCCGGCAGCAATGACTTCAGCAATGACATCGCGTACGCCGGCGCGAAAGCCAATCTCAGCATCGTATCGACCTTCGTATCCGTCTACGAGGTGGAGACGACGGGTTCCTGCGGCGGCACTGCGACGGCGACGCCGGCCACGAGCAGCACGCCGACCCCAACCAGCACGTTTACGTTAACGCCAACGCCCACTGAGCCAGCGCCCTCGGGCAATCTGACTGTTTCAGATTTCGTCTGGTTCCCCACCTTCGTCGGGGTAGACGATAGCTACAGCGCCTTGCTCAACTGGGACAATATCGCCAAGGGCATCGTCATACACGACCAGGAGTATCTGCATTATCTCATGGAGTTTGACTCCAAAGCCGGCGACCATGAACTTTGGGAGTATGCGAACAGGCACACGACATCGCATAGGTTTTACGGCTTCGATGCAGACACCGAATACACCGGGCGCATCACCGTGCTCGATATTTTTGGTTGCGAAGATGAGCCCTACAAGTGCAACCACATCTTGGCGCAGACCAAAACTGTCACCTTCCGTACCCCGCCGTTGCCAACCGCTACGCCGACCAAGACCGCCACGGCTACAAACACGCCGCCCGCCACAGCCACCCCATCTAGCACGCCGGCTCCAACAGCTACGCCGTCAGTCAACCTGTACGCCAGCGAATCGACGCATAACAGCATCACCCTCACCTGGAGTTGGAATGGCAGCCCCCCGACGACGAAGCCGCCGCAAATTAGCTTGTCCGACAATGACAATCACTATACCATTAACGCCTTAAATAATTCGGGCAGCCACATATTCAGCGGCTTGCAGCCGAATACGCAGTATCACATTTCCTTCATTGTTTATCCCAAGTCCGGCAGCCCGGCACAGCAAACGCTCATTAGTCGGCAAGTCTACACTGCGCCTGCCCCAGCAACCGCCACGCCCAGTCCGACGGCTACCCCGACGTCCACCCCAACTGAAGCGCCGCAGTTGCCGACCGACGGCACACTGGGCATGATCTTCCCGAAAATCTCCAAAGACCATATCACGGTCGAATGGAGCGACATGGGCGACAATGCTTTGCTGTACATGATCGACATTGTCAGCGGCCGCTATAGCAAAATAGAACTCTATTACACCCACCTCAAGTCCCAGACTTCGCATGACTTCGGTGGGCTCAAAGCCGATACCGTCTATAACTTCAAGGTCACGGTATTTCTGAGCAACAGCAAGCGACTCTCCACGACCGGTCAAGCGCGCACCGCGCCAGATGCGCCGCCGACGAATACAGCGATTCCGACGGACACAGCCGTTCCAACAGATACGCCGATTCCGACAGATACGCCGATTCCAACGGACACACCCGTTCCAACGGATACGCCACTACCGCCCATTTACATCGCCACCCAGACACACAGCTCAAGCGAGGTAACCCTGTCCTGGAGCGCGGTCAGCGGCGCGACCGGCTATGTGCTGGAATATGCCGGCAGCGACCTGCAGACCGACTCCCATGCTCTGGGCGCGGGCGCGACCAGCTATCGTCTGACGGGCTTGACCGGTGGCGCGATTTATCAAGCCACGCTCACAGCCAACCTGTCCGGCGGCGGCACAGCCAGTGGCACGGCGCATTTCGCCCTGCCGATAGCGCCGACGAATACGCCACTGCCCACGAATACGCCGACTCCAAGTAACACGCCGGCTGTACAGCCGCTGCAGTTGGCGGATACGCCGGTTCCATCCGACACGCCTATCCCGAGTAACACGCCGGTTCCAACAAGCAATCCCTACAGCGGCCTGATTCAGACCTTGCAGGGCTATGAAGCCGAGACGCAGCATGGCGCGGCGCATGTCGAGCGCTGGACGCGGGCGCTGGCGGCGCTGGGGCATGGCAGCCATGCCAATCCCATGACCGCAAGCGAGGCGCAGGGCTACGTCGATCGCGGCTGGGGCGGACGCTGGCAGCCGGTCGCCGACGCCTTGACGCAGCTGGAAGCGCAGCCGTCACCGACCAATACGCCAATTCCGACTGATACACCTGTACCCACGAACACGCCACTGCCAACAAATACGCCGCTGCCCGCGTACACGCCCTTGCCCACGTACACGCCGATTCCGACGAACACGCCGGTGCCACAAATCAACCAGTACAGCAGTCTGATTCAGACCTTGCAGGGCTATCAAGCCGAGACGCAGCACGGGGCGGCGCATGTCGAGCGCTGGACGCGGGCGCTGGCGGCGCTGGGGCATGGCAGCCATAACAATCCCATGACCGCGTCCGAAGCGCAGGGTTACGTCGATCGCGGCTGGGGCGGACGCTGGCAGCCGGTTGTCAATGCGCTTACGCAGATAGAAGGGCAAGCGCCGCCGCCGACGAACACGCCTGTTCCACCACCGACGAATACGCCGCTGCCACCGCCGACGAATACACCGCTGCCACCACCGACGAATACGCCTGTTCCACCACCGACGAACACGCCTGTTCCGCCACCGACGAATACGCCTGTTCCGCCACCGACGAGTACGCCTGTGCCGCCACCGACGAATACGCCCGTGCCACCACCGACGAATACGCCTGTTCCGCCGCCGACGAATACACCTGTTCCTCCACCGACGAACACGCAGGTTCCACAACAGAGCTATACCGTGCCGAACAGTCTCATCCAAACTGTGCGCGACTATTACGATGAGAATGTCGCTGCTGGTCGCGCGGGCACGAACTGGCTGCGTGTTCTGATCGCATTTGGCGTCGAGACGCATGATACGCTGAGTCCGATTACTGCGGCCGAGGCGCGCGAACGCGTGAGCAGTTGGAGCGGCTGGCGCCCGGTCGCGGAGGCTCTTGAGCAGCTCGAGGGCTAGGTCCGCGCTAGCTATGCTTCGGCGACAATCTGTAGGGGGCGAGCCCGTGGCTCGTCCCCTAGGATTCATCAGTGTGATGTTAAATTCGACAGTTTTGGATTTTGCTGCGATTGCCCTGATTGCGTCCGCTGCCGAGAAAATGCCTTCCAATTTATTTTGCGCTTATGCTTCATATAAAATAAACTGCCCCTTACGCGAGCTAAAGGCTGAAACACCATGCGACTAGGGCTGATGGTCGGTTATTCCGGCGCGCGCATCAACCTGCCGATGGACCTGATCCTAGAAGCGGACCGGCTGGGCTACCACGCCGTCTGGACCTCGGAAGCTTATGGGTCGGATTGTATTACCCCCTTGGCTTGGATCGGCGCGCTGACGGAGAACATCAAGCTGGGCACAGCCATCATGCAGATGCCCGCTCGCAGCCCAGCCATGACTGCTATGACCGCCATCACGCTCGATCAATTGTCCGGCGGGCGCGCCTTGCTGGGGCTGGGGCTCTCGGGTCCGCAAGTGGTGGAAGGCTGGCATGGGCGCCCCTATGGCATGCCCCTGGCAAAAACGCGCGAGTATGTGGCGATTCTACGGCGCATTCTGGCGCGGGAAGCGCCCTTGGCGCATGAGGGCGAGCACTATCAGATTCCCTACAATGGCGCTGACGCGACCGGCTTGGGCAAGCCGCTCAAGAGCATCGTTCATGGCCGCGCCGATATGCCCATTTATCTGGCGTCGATCGGTCCCAAGAATGTCGCGCTGACCGCGGAAATCGCCGATGGCTGGCTGCCGATTTTCTTCTCGCCGGCCGCCTATGACGATTGCTACCACGACGCGCTGGCAACGGGCTTCGCCAAAGCGGGCAAGGACAAGAGCCTGACAGATTTCGATATCGCGGCGTCGGTCACGGTAGTGATTGAAGAGGATCTGGAAGCGGCTTACAACCAGATCAAGCCGGTCTTGGCGCTGTATATCGGCGGCATGGGTGCCAAAGGCAAGAATTTCTATTATGATCTCGCCGGCCGCTATGGCTTCCCCGCGGCGGCGGATACGATACAGGAACTTTATTTGAGCGGGCGCAAGGAACAGGCGATGAGGGCGGTTCCCGACGCCTTGGTGGACGCGGTCGCGCTGGTGGGATCAAAAGCCCGCATCCGCGACCGGATTCAGCTCTGGCGGGACAGCCCGGTTGATACGCTTAACATCACCGCCTTCTCGCTTGAGGCTCTTCGTTTTATGGCTGAACTGGCGCTTTAATGTCAACAGAGGACAGATGCTGGCGACAAGAAAAACTGAACTGAAGCGCTTGCGTATTGGCGACATCAAGATCGATAGTCCGCTGCTGCTGGCGCCGATGGCCGGGCACAGCAACTACGCGCTGCGCCGCCTCTGTCGGGAGCTGGGCGGCTGCGGGCTGGTCTGCACGGAGCTTATCAGCAGCAATATCGTTAAGCATTCGCGAGCCCGCGCCATGCAGCGCTTCGATTGGCGCGGCAGCGAGCGCCCGGTGGCGGTGCAGCTATTCGGCGTCGACCCGGCGATCGTCGCCGAGGCTGCGCGCGTGGTGGTCGATCATGGCGCCGATATCGTCGACATCAATATGGGCTGCTGGGTGCCAAAAATCGCCAAGAAGGGCGGGGGCGCCGCGCTCTTGCGGGACTTGAACAAGGCGACGGCGGTTGTCGACGCCGTTGTCAAAGCGGTGAACGCGCCGGTGACGGTCAAAGTGCGCAGCGGCTTTGAAGACGGCGTGGTGACGGCGGTTCCCTTTGCCAAGGCGGCGGAAGAAGCCGGAGCGAAAGCGGTGGCGGTGCATGCTCGCTTCGCCGGCCAAGGTCACGGCGGCGCTGCCGACTGGGATGTCATAGCGGCTGTCAAAGCCGCTACATCAGCGATGCCGATCATCGGCAACGGCGACGTGCGCTCGGGCGCCGACGCCTTGCGCATGCTGGAAGAAACCGGCTGCGATGGCGTGATGATAGGACGCGCGGCTTTGGGACGTCCCTGGCTGTTTCACCATATCGAAGTTTTCCTGGCGACCGGCATGGAATTGCCTGAGCCATCGCGGGCTGAACGGGCGCGCATCGCGCTGCGGCATGCGCAATTGACGCTAGGGACGACCTATCTGCCAGAGCGCGTGGCAGTCCTAGAAATGCGCGGGCAGATATCCAAGTATCGTCTGGACAAAGCCGGGTCGCGTCAAGTGCGGAATCGGCTGGTGCGGATTGAATCATATCGCGAGTTGGAATCGATTTTGAATGAAGTCGCGGCGAGCGAAGACTGAACTGAACTGCGCGCTGAAAGCCTTGGTACAGAATTGTTCTTGGTAAAATCATGTAAGTAAAGATGATTCGACACAGCGACGCAGAAATAAGTCCAAGAAAAAATTAGAAGCGGTAGGTTTATTGACGTTTGGCGAGCCTTACACAATCCAAAATAATATTGGATTTGCAAATCTTTGTTGGAATTACTTCTCTAATTTCGTTTTGATAACATAACGCGGAGTGTCCTGCGGCGCGCGATCCCCTTTTTTTCAGATAGTTGGAAAACCGGGCAAGACAATCGCCGAAAATGCGGCGAGGCGCAACTCCCGCTGTAAATGACTTCAAAAGGACAAAAGCGAAGGAATCGCAATGACCTATCTCATAACCGGCGGAGCCGGCTTTATCGGCAGCCATGTGGCCGAGGCGCTTCTGCTGCGCGGCGACCGGGTGCTTGTCATCGACAACTTCAACGACTACTACGACCCCGCCATCAAACGCGGGAACGCCACGCGGCTAGGCACCTACGATAAGCTCAAATTGATCGAAGGCGACATCCGCGACCGGGCGCTGCTGGAGCGGCTTTTCGCCGAAGAAGGGGTCACGCATGTGGCGCATCTGGCGGCGATGCCCGGCGTGCGCGCCAGCGTCAATCAAATTCGCCTGTACATGGATGTCAACCTAACCGGTAGCATGAACCTCTTGGAAGCCAGCAAAATCAACCAGGTCCAGCAATTTGTTCTGGCTTCCACCTCATCGGTCTACGGCAAAACCGACGTCCTGCCCTTCATCGAAAGCGATACTGCGGATCGCCCGCTGGCCGCCTACCCCGCCAGCAAACGCGCCGCGGAAATGCTGGCTTTTTCCTACCACAACCTGGTCAACATGAATGTCAACGTCTTGCGCTTTTTCAACGTCTACGGTCCGGCCGGGCGCCCGGACATGATGCCTTGGAAGTTGATGGAGGCAACGCAGTCGGGTGAAGTCATCACCTTATTCAACAACGGCGATATTCACCGCGACTGGACCTATATCTCCGACACGGTGGCAGGTGTGCTGGCGGCGCTGGACAAGCCCCTGGGCTACGAAGTCATCAATCTCGGTTGCGGCGCGCCCATCTCTCTGTCGGACTTTGTCGAAATCATTGAAGAATACGCCGGGAGAACCATCAACAAATTAGCGGCGCCAACGCCGCTCAGCGACCCGCCGATCACCTATTGCGACAACAGCAAGGCGCGTGATTTGCTGGGCTTCGCGCCGACGATGAGCACGCGCGACGGCCTCTGGCGCGCTTGGCAATGGTATCGGGAGTACCGGGGGATATAGCCGGTTCTTGATTTGAAAAACAAATTAGACTGTATTTTCAATAAAAACTTTTCTCTGCGCTCCCAGTAAATCCAAGAAACTAATTTGAACCAGATTGGGCGACTGGCCTGCTCTGTCTACGCGCAGCGCCGAGTCGCCCGAAACCAAGATCTCACATTTGGTCGAGCCACCAGCTCCCCCTACCGAGTTCCGCTTTATGATAGATAGGGCTGGAAGCGCCAGCAATCTGAAAGGCACCCTTTCTGCAGGGCAAATTTTGTTTCATCAGAGAAAATCTATTATCATATAGCGTGATCTGTCTTGTATGGAAGGAGGGTTCAGATTCGATAGTTTAAGAGCGCGTTTTGCTTTTCAATTACGGTTTAGTCTTTTTAGGAGAACATCATGAGTATGAAACGCCCCTTCACTTTTTCGATCGTATTGCTTGTACTGATAGCCTGTTTCGCGCCCAGCTTCGCGCAGGATATGATGTATTCGGAAGCGCCCATGCTGGGCGAGCGCGTGGCAGCCGGCGAACTGCCGCCTGTTGAAGAGCGCTTGCCGAGCAATCCCAAAGTCATCCCGGTTGTTGACGCCATCGGCAGCTATGGCGGAACGCTGCGTTTCGGCGATATCGGCGAACGGATGGACGAGGGCTTGCGCATCCGTCATACCGGGCTTTTCCGTTACAACTTCACCGCCAGCCAATACCAAGCCGACTTGGCTGAAAGCTGGGAATGGTCGAACGAGAATCGCACCTTGACCATCAAACTGCGCGAAGGACTGAAGTGGTCGGACGGCGATGACTTCAACACCGAGGACTTCCGCTGGCATTGGGAAGATGTTATGAACGACCCCGATATCAGCCCCAACGGTCCTGGCGGTTTCTGGCGCCCGGGCGGCGAAGTGGCAACCTTCGAGGTGATTGACGATACCACCTTCAGCTATACCTGGGCGATACCCTATCCCATCGCCATGGACAGCTTTGGCCGCACACATTTTTCCAGCGACAACAGCTTGTACGGTCCTTCGCACTGGCTGAAGCAATTCCACGGCAAATACAACGATGACGCTCAGGCGCTGGCGGAAGAAGCAGGCTTGGAAACCTGGGTGGACCTCGTCAATAGCAAACGCGCCCAAGGTTACAACCTGTCGGCGCAGCCGATTGATCGCCCCTACATGGACAGTTGGGTACCGATCATCATCGAGAGCAACCGCGTCTTGCTGGAGCGCAACCCTTATTTCCACCAAGTCGACGAAGCGGGCAATCAACTACCCTACATGGATAACATCGAAGTATCGCTGGCGGGCGATCTCGATATTTACGCCTTGCGGCTTGCGGCAGGCGAGCTGGACTTCGGCGTGCGCTATACGCGCCCGACGGACCTGCGGCTATACCGCAGCGAAGAAGACGCCGGCGGATTCACGACCTATATCGCGCAATCGTTGCGTCCGTCAGAGTTCTCCCTGTTCCCCAACCAGAATTATCCCGATGACGTCCTGCGCGCGCTCTTCCAGAACGTCGATTTCCGCGTGGCGCTGTCGATGGCGATCGACCGCGACGAGATGAATGATGTGCTCTTCTTCGGTCTGGCGGCGCCGCATCCAGCCACACCGCTGAAGACCCTGCCCTGGTTCAACGAGGATTGGTTCAGCGAAAAAATCGAATACCATCCAGACAAATCCAATGCCTTGCTCGATGGGCTGGGCTTGACCGAGAGAGACGACGCCGGTTTCCGCCTGCTGTCCGATGGCCGGCGCGCGACGATCATCGCCCACGGGCTGGTGGACCATCAGTCGGGCTGCGAATTGATCGCCAGCGATTTCGTCGACATCGGCGTTGAATTGATCTGTCAAGGCGCCTCGCCCGATCTGATTTTTGACTTGTATAACAGCGGCGACGTCATGACCATCATGTGGCATATCGGCCGCGCGACCCTCTTCGGGCGCGGCACGCCCGATCACTTCGCCGTCAATGACCCGGTGCGCCACTTCTGGGCATTTCAATGGTCGACGTGGATTTCCTCCGGCGGCGCAGCCGGTATCGAACCGCCGCAGGAAATCAAAGACCTCAATACGCTCTGGGACGAATTCAGCCAATATCCCAGTGACTCGGCCGAAGCCGCCGAATTAGGCGCTAGGTATTTCAGCTATTGGGGCGAAAAACTGCCGATCATCCCGTCGGTTGGCTTGACGCCGCAGCCGGTCATCTATTCCAACCGCCTGCGCAATGTGCCGACAGAGAACTTGTTCTGGGGCTCCGATACCAACTTTTACGCGCCTTTCCATGTCGAACAGTGGTACATCGACGAAGGATAGGGCAAAGCGAAGCGCAATAAGAAATTGCGGGCGGCTCGGCGGACTCTGTTGAAAAACAGCCCCCATCCCGTAGGTCTATGTCTACGTGACCCCGGCCCCTCCTCGCCATCTCTATGGCGAGCATCCCCAAAATGAGGGAAGGGGAGCTTGCTGACCTGTCTTGAGCCGTTAAGCCCCTCCCTCTTTATGGGGGAGGGGTTTGGGGTGGGGGGAAATTGAGAATTACAACAGCGACCGGCGAGTCGCCCCACCATATTCTTATTATTTCTTGGACGCTCTGAGAAGAATATGAGTTTCAGCAAGTATGCGCTGCAGCGCCTTGTTTACGCCTTTCTCGTGCTGATTGTCATCAGCTTTCTGATATTCATGATTGTGCAGCTGCCGCGCGGCGACGCGGTCGACCGCATCGTCAACGCAAGGCAAGCGGAAGGCGACATCATCACCGAGGAAGATGAAGCGGCGCTGCGGGCACAATATGGGCTCGACAAGCCTATCTATGTCCAGTATTTCATCTGGGCGACGCAATTCGCGCAGGGCAACATGGGGCAATCCATGTTGGGCATACCGGTGAACAAGCTCATCAACGAGCGCATTGCAGCGACGATGCTGCTGTCCGTCATCTCCCTGATCGCGACTTACGCGCTGGCTGTGCCGATTGGCATCTTCAGCGCAACGAAACAGTACAGCCTGGGCGACTATTTCTGGACCTTTGTCGGCTTCATCGGGCTGGCGACGCCCAATTTCTTGCTAGCGTTGATTCTGCTATTTCTGTTTCACAAATTCTTCGGCTTGAGCATCGGCGGTTTGTTCTCGCCGGGCGTGGAAGAGCAGCCCTGGTCGCTGGCGAAAGCGCTTGACCTGCTCAATCACCTGTGGATCCCGATTATCGTGATCGTCACGGCGCAGACCGCGGGCACCATCCGCACCATGCGCGCCACGCTGCTGGACGAACTCGATCAGCAATACGTGATTACGGCGCGGGCGAAAGGCTTACGTTACCGCCGACTGCTTTTCAAGTACCCGGTTCGCCTGGCGCTTAATCCCATCGTGAACTCCGTCGGTTATATTCTGCCGCGTCTCATCTCTGGGCAGACGATCGTCGCTATTGTCATGAATCTGCCAACCCTGGGACCGCTTTTGTTCAATGCGCTGCTGGCGGAAGACGTGGAGCTGGCAACCAGTATCCTGATGATCCAAAGCATTCTGGCGGTCATCGGGGTGATTCTGGGCGATATCCTGCTGTCGGTGTACGATCCGCGCATCCGCATGGAAAAGGGGGTGACATAATAGCGGCGGCAATCGATGAAGGGGGCGGGGCGGCGGCGCTGGGCAGTGGCATCTCCACAGCCGAAGAGCGCTATTACATCGCCTCCCAACAGCAGTTGATTTGGCGGCGGTTCAGACGGCACCGGCTGGCGCTGATTTCCGTTGTGATCCTGATTTTGATGTATTTCCTGGCTTTCAGCTATGAACTATGGACGCCCTATCGCGCGGTGACCCAACATCAAGGCTTTGTGAATACGCCGCCGACGCCCATCCATTTTTTTGACGCCGCCGGCAATTTTCTGGGACCCTTTGTATATGGACTGAAATATGAGCTCAACCTCGATACTTTTGAGCGCATTTACACCGAAGATACAGAAACGATTCATCGCATCAATTTCTTCACGCGGGGCGAAGCCTATCGCTTTTGGGGAAGGATCGAGCTGGACTGGCACCTCTTCGACGCTGGCGAAGGCAAGGTATTCCTGCTCGGCTCGGATCAATTGGGGCGCGATGTCTTTTCGCGCATTTTCGCAGCCAGCCGCATCAGCTTGACCATTGGCTTGGTCGGCGTATTATTGAGCTTTTTCCTTGGCGCGACGCTGGGCGGCATTTCCGGCTATTATGGCGGCGCGGTTGACATCATCATCATGCGCGTTACCGAGATTCAAAGCGCCATCCCGCAGATTCCGCTTTGGATCGCCTTGGCGGCCATCGTGCCAATCGATTGGCCCGTCACGCGGACCTATTTCGCCATCACAATTATATTGTCGACCATGACCTGGACGGGTCTGGCGCGGGCTGTGCGCGCGAAGCTGCTGGAGATGCGCGAGCACGATTACATCATGGCAGCCAAGATCGCCGGCGCCAGCGATCTACGCATCATCTATGACCATCTCTTGCCCGGCTACATCAGCTTTCTAATCGTCAATATCACCATCGCTATTCCGGCTATGATCCTGGGAGAAACGGCGCTCAGCTTCCTCGGGCTGGGCATACGACCGCCGGCGGTCAGTTGGGGCACCTTGCTGGAAGGCGCGCAAAATATCTCCAATATCGCTTTGTATCCCTGGCTGCTGACGCCCGCTCTCTTTGTCATCGCCACTGTTTTGCTCTTCAATTTTGTCGGTGACGGCTTGCGCGACGCCGCCGATCCCTTCAAGGAACTGTGATGCTGCCGGATGCCTTGCTCGAAGTGAAAGACCTGCATACCTATTTTGAGCTTGAAGAGGGCACGCTCAAAGCGGTCAATGGGGTGTCGTTCACCATCAGGAAGAACCGCACATTGGGCATCGTCGGCGAATCCGGCTGCGGCAAGAGCGTAACAGCGCAATCGATTATGCGCATCACGCCAAAAAAGAACAGCGCCATGAGCGGAGAAATTGTGCTGCATCAGGAGTCGGGCGCGGTTGACCTCGCCCAATTGGATGAAGACGGCGATGCGATGCGCGACCTGCGCGGACGAGAAATCGCCATGATCTTCCAAGAGCCGATGACCGCTTTCTCGCCGGTGCACACCGTCGGCAATCAGATCATGGAAGCGCTGTTCGCGCATGGCGAAAAGGACAAAAACGCGGCGCGCAAGCGGGTGATCGCCTTGCTGGACGAGGTCGGGATTCCAGCGCCCGAGCGGCGCATTGACGAATACCCCTTTCAACTTTCGGGCGGGATGCGGCAACGCAGCATGATCGCCATGGCTATCATCTTGAACCCGCGCTTGCTGATCGCTGACGAACCGACAACCGCCTTGGATGTCACCATTCAAGCCCAGATACTGCGCCTGATGAAACGTTTGCAGCGCGACAATGGCATGGCAATCATGTTCATCACACACGATTTGGGCGTCATCGCCAACATGGCTGACGATGTCGCCGTTATGTACCTGGGCAAGATTGTCGAATATGGCACGTCGCGGCAGATATTCAATGATCCCAAGCATCCCTACACCAAGGGCTTGATGCGCTCGATTCCAAAATTCGGCACGACCGTAGGCAAGCATTTGGCGACCATCAAAGGCACGGTGCCGGTGCCCCTGGATCCGCCGGAAGCCTGTCCCTTTGCCAACCGCTGTGACGAGTTCATCGCCGGCGAATGCGATGTTCGGATGCCGGCCGCCGTCAGCGTGGCGCGGGGCCACAGCGTGAATTGCGTGCTTTACGAATAACCTGGCCCGCAGGAGTGACGCCTCCACTAAAACGGGTCAAGATCATACTGACAAAATTAGGACAGGATGACAAAAAGTGAAGGATCTTTATCTGGAAAACGAATGGGAACGCACCGAGCCGGATTTGCTGGCTTATATTCCCCAAGATTTCGCGGGCGCGGGCGCATGCAATCAGCACTTTCTGGTTGTCAAGACGCCGCCGGGCACATTCTTGGGTTTCTGGACACAGTCCACATTTGAAAACGCCGGCGATCAACGGGTGGTGTGCAGCCGCTCGCTGGACCGTGGCGCGACTTGGTCGCCGCCGCAGACCATCGATGGTCCCCAAGCCGATGACGCGCCTGGGACGGGCTTGGCGAGTTGGGGTTTCCCCATTGTCGCGCCCGATTTACTGGAAAATGGCGGGCACCGCGTCTATTACCTCTACAACAAAAATGTGGGGATTGACGACGCCCGCGAGGACACGACCGGGCTGGTGCGCTGCCGCTTTTCCGATGACGACGGGGCTACCTGGAGCGCCGCCAGCTATGATTTCCCGATTGCGCCCAGCGCCATCAGCCACCCCGACCCGGCCGTGCCGCCGAACTGGATCGTCTATCAAAACATCTTCGTCACGCCGGAAAAGCAGGTGCTGGCGCCCTTCACGCGCTGGGCGAGCAATACCTGGGATCCCGCGGTCAAGCTCAGCTTGAATCTGCTGGAACACTGGTCAGAAATATTTTTCTTGCGCTTTGAGAATATCCTCAGCCAGCGCGACCCGAAGAAACTGATCGTGACAACCTTTCCCCAAGCGCCGCATGGCTTGCAGGTCGAAAATCCCTACCGGCCCGGCGTCAGCGTCGCCCAGGAACCGACGGTGCAAGCACTGTCCGACGGGCGGCTTATATGCGTCTTTCGCACCTTGCATGGCGCCAATTATTATGCGCTTTCGGCTGATGACGGGCGCACCTGGGACAAGCCGCGGGTCTTGCGTTATGAACCCGGCGGCAACCCCATCCTCAATCCGATGTCGCCCAGCCCACTTTATCGTACCCATGACGGGCGCTACCTGCTGCTCTTTTACAATAACGACGGCAGCGCCAACGGCGGCAAGTCGCCGATTGATTCCAAGCATAACCGCTATCCGGTCTGGCTGACTGTCGGGCGGGAAATCGCGGGAGAAAAAGAGCACCCGCTGCGCTTTGGAGCGCCCAAGATCTTCGCCACGTCAAATGGCGTGCTGCTGCCCAATACCGGCGGCACGCAGGTCGCGGTGTACCCCAGCCTCGTGGATGACGGCGCAGAGCGCATTCTGTTTTATCCCGATCGCAAACATTACCTGCTGGGGAAATACATCAGTGATGAATGGCTGCGCGATTGCGACCCAGCTTATAATTCAACACGCCTGCGCCCCCCCATCACCATCGACGCCATCAAGGGATAAACCCAAATGCGCGAGCCAAGCCTGCTGGAAGTACGCGGCCTGAAGAAGTATTTCCCAATCGAAGAGGGTTTCTTGCGCCGCGTTGTCGGGCAGGTGCGGGCAGTCGATCATGTCAGCTTGAGCATCGACAAAGGTCGGACGCTGGGATTGGTCGGCGAATCGGGCTCGGGCAAAACCACCTTGGGGCGCTGTGTCTTGCGCGCCATTGATCTCACCGCCGGCGAAATCCTGTTTCATCACGAGGGAATGACAACCGATCTCGCGCAGCTCAAGCGGCGGGACCTGCGCGAGTTCCGCAAACACATGCAGATGATATTTCAAGACCCCTATTCCAGCCTGGACCCGCGCAAAACCGTCTTCGATATCGTCAGCGAGCCGCTGCGCATTAACAGAATCGCGGCCGGCAAAGCATTGGAAGACCGGGTGCGCGCCGCGCTGGAACTGGTCGGTCTGGATCTGCGTTATATGAAACGCTATCCCCATGCCTTCAGCGGCGGGCAGCGTCAGCGGATTGGCATTGCCCGCGCCTTGAGCATCAATCCGCAACTGATCGTCTGCGATGAGGCGGTCTCGGCATTGGATGTCTCGGTGCAGGCGCAGATATTGAACCTACTCAAGGATCTGCAGGAAGAACTTAGCCTGACCTATTTGTTTATCGCCCACGATCTGAGCGTGGTGGAGCATGTCTCGGATGACGTGGCTGTTATGTACGTGGGCAAGCTGGTTGAACAAGCGCCAACCCAACAGCTTTTCGCCCGACCGAGGCACCCCTACACCGAGGCGCTGCTTTCCGCCATTCCGCGGCCCGATCCCGATCAACCGCTGCCGGAGACGGGCGGGGTAGAAGGCGAATTGCCCGACCCGTCAAACCCGCCCAGCGGCTGTTATTTTCATCCGCGCTGCCCTTATGCGGAGCGGATTTGCCGCGAACAGGCGCCGCCGCTGGTGGAAGTCGCGCCCAATCATAGCGCTGCCTGTCACTTTGCCGACGAACTGGCGCTGCAAGGACTTGAGAATTGAGGAGGAACCATGAGCGACAATCGACATATCGCCGCCGGGCGCGAAATCCCTACTGAACGCTATAGCGATCAACCCTATGTGGTCAAGACAGACGATGGCGCCTGGCTCTGTACTATCACAACCGGCGCCGGCATCGAGGGCGCTTCGGGGCAGCATATCATCGCGACGCGCAGCGCCGATCAAGGGCGGTCTTGGTCCGCCCCGGTCGCTGTCGAACCCGAGGATGGACCGGAAGCCTCCTATGCCGTGCCCGTGAAAGTGCCAAGCGGGCGCATATACCTGTTTTACAATCACAACAGCGATGACCGCCGCTATGTCAAAGCCGACGACCCGCCCTATAAAGACGGCAAATGCTATCGCGTGGATTCTCAAGGCTATTTTGTCTTCAAAACCAGCGACGATCATGGGCGGAGCTGGTCGTCGAAACGATACAACCTGCCCGCGCGCGAGATGGCGATTGACCGAGAGAATCCCTACGGCGGCGCGGTCCGCTACTTCTGGAATGTGGGCAAAGCCTTTATCCATGCGGGCGCGGCTTATGTTTCCCTGCACAAAGTTGGCGGCTTGGGGCATGGCTTTTTCACCCGCTCGGAGGGGGTCTTGCTGCGCAGCGAAAACATCATGACGGAAACCGACCCAGAGAAGATCGTCTGGGAAACTTTGCCCGATGGCGACGCCGGCTTGAGAGCGCCCCCCGGCGGCGGTCCTATCGCCGAAGAACAAAGCTACTGCGTGCTCGGCGACGGCGCGATCTACAGCGTCTACCGCACCATCGACAGCCATCCAGCCTATGCATACAGCCGCGACGGCGGCTATACCTGGACGCAGCCGGCCTACAAGCGTTATGCCAACGGTCGCTTGATGAAGCACCCGCGCGCCGCCAATTTCGCCTGGAAGTGCCAAAACGGCAAGTATCTTTACTGGTTTCACAATCATGGCGGCAACTGGTACGAAGATCGCAACCCGGTCTGGCTTTGCGGCGGCGTCGAGGTTGACACGGCGGACGGGCGCGTCATCCAATGGTCGCAGCCGGAAATCGTTCTATACGACGACGACAGCTATATCCGCATGAGCTATCCCGATCTAATTGAAGAGGCGGGCAAGACCTATCTGCTGGAAACGCAAAAGGACAAGGCGCGGGTCCATCTGCTGGATCAGGCGCTGCTGGATGGGCTCTGGGGGCAGTTTGAAGCGGGTGGCGCCCTGACCAAAGTCGGCTGCGCTTTCGAGTGGAAAGCCGAAGCTGATGAAGACCGGAACGAAGACCGGCATGTCGTCATGCCGCCCCTGCCCGCTTTTAATATCCGCGACCATCAGCGTCACGATTACGGCGCGAAAGACCTGCGCAGCGGCTTCACGATAGAAGTATGGCTGCGGCTGCAGCGGCTGGATGGCGGGCAGCGGCTTCTGGACGCGCGCGCCGCGAACGGACAAGGCTGGGCTTTGCTGACTACCGCGCGCGGCACAGTCGAAATCATCCTGAATGACGGGCGCGGCGAAGCCCGTTGGGATTGCGACCCCGACATGCTGGAAGCGGGTAAATTGCAGCACCTCGCGGTTGTGGTTGATGGCGGACCCAAGATCATCTCCTTCATCGTCGACGGCGTCTTGTGTGATGGCGGCGCTTTTCGGCAATTCGGCTGGGGGCGATTCAATTCGGAATTGCGCCATGTCAACAGCGCCTCCAAGAACCCGATCATCGCGCCGGGCAGCGCCAGCGTACAGGACGGCGCTTCCGGCGAAGCCGACACAGAGCGCGTCGAAATTGGCTCCGCCATCCAGACTCTGCGCATCTATAATCGTTATCTGCGCACATCCGAGGTGATTGGCAATTATCGCTCGGGGCAGCCCAAAGCCAGGAGCTAGACGCATGGGTCAATTCGACAGCGCCCTCGCTTCGGAAGCGTTCAACGAGAATCCCTATCCGGTTTATCATGAAATGCGCGCGGCAGCCCCCGTTTACTGGAGCGACGCCTGGGGCTGCTGGATGCTCACGCGCTATCAGGATATCACCTGGACCTTGCAGGACTATCGGACTTTTACCAGCCTGGGGCGGTTGACCGCTACGATGGACCTGCCGGAACCGCTCTGGGAGAAGGTGGCGCCTTTGGTGCGCCATTATTCGCAAGGGCTTATCAATGTCGACCCGCCCGACCATACCCGTATGCGCAAGCTGGTGCACATGGCGTTCACGCCGCGCGCGATTCGCAAAATGGAAAGCTATGTCCAGGACATTGTCAATCAGTTGCTTGACGAGCGGATCGAGCGCGGCGAAATGGATGTCATTTGGGATTTTTCCTATCCGCTACCAGTCACCGTGATTGCGACAATGATGGGCATACCGCTGGCGGATCACGCCAAGTTCAAAGCCTGGTCCGGGGAAATCGTCGGCTTCATGGCGACGCCAAAACCCAGCCCAGAGATATTGCTCAAATCGCAGGAGGCATTGCTGGCAATGCAGCAGTACTTCCGCGACATCTATGCCAAACGGCGGCAGCAGCCCGAAGACGACCTGATAAGCGCGCTGGTTCAAGCGGAACTGCAAGGGGACAAGCTCAGCGAAGAGGAGATGGTATCGAGCTGTGTCACGATTTTGATCGGCGGGCACGAGACAACCACCTATCTCATCGCCAACGGCTTGTACGCCTTGCTGCAACACCCCGCAGAGTTCAAGCGCCTGCGCGACAATCTTGACCTGGCGGAATCGGCGACAGAAGAATTCCTGCGCTATGAAGGTCCCTTCCAGCGCAATCGCCGTATCGCCACGCGTCAAGTGCGTATCGGCGGCGCAACCATCAAAAAAGGTCAGCTCGTTCTACAGTTCCTGGGCGCCGCCAACCGCGACCCCGCCCAGTTTCCCGCTCCGGACGCGCTTGATATTTCGCGTTCGCCGAACAAGCACCTCGCCTTTGGTTATGGTCCGCATTTCTGCCTGGGGGCGCCGCTGGCACGGTTGGAAGCGCCGGTCGCCTTCCGCGGACTTTTGGGACGGCTGAAGAACATGCGCTTGGCGCATGACAAGCTGGAGTGGAATAGCGCCTTGTTCCGCGGATTAAAATCCCTGCCGATCGAATTTGAGCCGATATGATGAAAATCAGCGCTGTAAGAACCTATCTTGTTGAAGGCATCAAATACAACTGGACGCTGGTTAAGGTCGAGACCGAGGCCGGCATTCACGGCTGGGGAGAGGCGACCAACTGGCCCGGCTCGCCCTTGATCGAAGCCGCCTGCCAGCATGTCGGGCAGGTTGTCATCGGCATGGACGCGCGCCGCATTGATTATATCTGGACAAAAATCTACCGCGACATGCACTGGCTGGGGCAGGCTGGTCCGCTGCTTTCCGCCATCAGCGCCATCGATATCGCCCTGTGGGATATCAAAGGCAAGGCGCTCCAGGCGCCGGTTTATGACTTGCTGGGCGGCATGTACCGCGAGCGCATTCAGCTCTACGCCAATTACTGGTTCATCGACGGCGATCACTCCCCCGGCAGCTATGCCAGACAAGCGCAAGAAGCCGTCGCCGCTGGCTTCACGGCGCTCAAATTCGACCCCTTCGCGCATGTGCATTACGGCTATGGCGACGATCTATCCGACAGCAATGCGCTGAGCGCCGGGCAGAAGCGGCTCGCGCTGGAATTGGTGGCGGCGGTGGCGGAAGCTGTGGGACCGGACCTGCCAATCGCTATCGAAACCCATGCCTTCCTCAATGGACCGACCGCCGTGGAAATGGCGCGCCGCCTGTCCGAGCTAGATTTCAACTGCATGTGGTACGAGGAACCGGCTTTGCCGGAATACCCGGAGGCCATCGCCGATATTCGCCGTCAGATATCCTTGCCGGTATGCGTGGGCGAACGCCTGCATTCGCGGACGATGGCGAAGCGCGCGCTCGACGCGCGGGCGGCGGACATACTCATGCCGGACATCACGCGCTGCGGCGGCATCAGCGAAATGCGCAAAATCGGCACACTGGCCGAAGCCTACAATGTGCCGATTGCGCCGCACAATCCCAACGGTCCCATTTCGACCATCGCTTCGGCGCATACCATGGCCACCATACCCAACTTCTATCGACAAGAGTTCATGTTCAAGGATGTCGCCTGGCGCGATGCTTGCCTGTCGCGCCCTTTGCCGATTGAGCAAGGTTTTTTTGTTCTGCCTGAAGGACCCGGTTTGGGCTTTGATATTGATGAAGCGATTCTGACAAAACATCCGGGTTTAAGAACGCCGCCATCTGACCACAGTTACTATGTATGAGAATAACGATGGCAAGAGAGCGCCCACAGCTTGCAAAATGTGCGGGGTAAATCAAGTAAGTGAAGAAGATTCAACACTGAGGCGCAGAAGTAGTTTCATCAAATTAAGGAAAACCGTAGGGGCGACTCTGTGGACTCTGTTGAAATACTCAATTTCCCCCCACCCCAAACCCCTCCCCCATAAAGAGGGAGGGGCTTAACGGCTCAATACAGGTCAGAAGGCTCCCCTTCCCTCATTTTGGGGATGCTCGCCATAGAGATGGCGAGGAGGGGCCGGGGGATGGGGGCAGTATTTCAACAGCGACTCTGCGAGTCGCCCATTGGCAATAGCCCCGCATTTGGCGCAATGGCATCAGTAGCGGACAAGCCTTACATTGGCTTAGACCTATTTGCCGTTCGACAGATATTGATTCTGGCGCGCTCGCTCTGAACTCCGCAACATCAGCATAGCCCTTTGTTCCGCGTCTGTTGTATACTCACTCGCATTTGTCCATTCGCGCCAGGAACGGTTTTTTGAATATCAAAGCGCTTCCCTATGTAACCCTGCTCGGCTTCATGTTTGGCTCCTCGATGGTTGTTTCGCGCTTCGGCGTGGGCCAGTTCGAGCCGACCACCTATATCGGCATACGCATGATCCTCTCCAGCCTGATGGCGCTGGCTGTATACCGGCTTTCCACGGGACGGCGCTTGCCGCGCGACCGAGAGCTATGGAAGCGCGCCGGGCTGCTGGGCCTTTTTGGCACAGCCGTGCCGATGACCTGCGTCATCGTTTCTCTGCAGTATCTTTCCAGCGGCGTGTCTTCGTTGATGTTGAGCGTGGGACCAGCCATCACCATCATTCTGGCGCATTTTCTCTTGCCCGACGAGCTTTTGAGCCGGCGCAAGGTCTACGGCGTGGGTCTGGCGCTAGGCGGCGCGCTGCTGCTGGCGCTCAGCGGAGAGGATGGCTTGCCCGAGGCGAGCGCGGCCGCGCCGACCGGCTACATGCTAGTATTGATCGCCATGGTATTCAGTTCGGTGATGGTGGTCTATGCGCGCAAGCGCCTGACCGGTTATGACGCCTACGAGGTAGGCAGCATACGCATCTTCACTACCGCGCTGGTCATGATGCCGCTTTCTCTGCTTACGGTCGGCTTCGATCTAAGCGTGGTGACCGGGGGCGGCTACCTGAGCCTGGTCTATTCCGCGATTGTGGGCACCTTCCTGGGCTTGCTGCTGTCCTTTTACAACATCAAGCGATTCGGCGCGACGCCGGCCGTGATGACCACCTATATCATTCCCATTGTCGCCGGGATTGGCGGCGTGCTGGTGCTGGATGAAGAAATCACGCTGACGATGTTGGTTGGCATGGGGATAATCGTCGGCGGCATCGCCTTGCTGCAGGAATACAATAGCCCGGCCGCCTGGCTGCGGCGTTACCCGCATCGAGGATCTTACTAGACATCCACATTGCAGACATCAAATGCGCCCCGCAGGGAGGCTTTCCAATCGCCGGTCGGCAGGAATTCCTGGCCGATATAACCACTGTAGCCTGTCGCGGCGATGGCCAGGCATATAGCGCGGTAATTCAATTCCTGTGTATCGTCCAGTTCCTTGCGGCCCGGCACGCCCGCCGTGTGATAATGGCCGAACCATTGATGATTGTCGCGGATCGTCTGTATGACATCGCCTTCCATGACTTGCATGTGATAAATATCGTAGAGAATGCGCGCCCGGGGCGAATTCACGGCGGAGACAATCTGAACCGCCCAGTCGCTGCGGTCGCACTGATAGTCGGGATGGTCGAGCTTGCTGTTGAGCAGCTCCAGGATGAGCGTCACCCCGGCTGATTCGGCATCACGAGCCAGCACCTCCAGATGTTGAATCGCGTTTGCGGCGCCGGCCTCGTCCGGCAAGCCCTCTCGATTCCCGCTGAAAACGATCAAATTCGGGATATGCCAGCGCTGGGCGAGCTTGAAATTCGCCTCCGCCTGTTGTTGAATATCGTGCCAGTACTTGGCATGACTGATGCCCTGGGTCAGCGGACGGTGCAAGCTATGCGCCGCGATTTCCAAGCCATGGTCCGTCACCAATTGAAACTTGTCTTCGGGGACCAGCTCGACGGCGCGGTAGCCTATCGCTTTGATCGTATTGATCAGATCAAGCGGGTCGATATCGTCGCGTTCGAAGCACCACCAAGAAACCGACTGCGGAATCGCCATTTGTCATCCCTTAACTCGCATCTTCTGCCAATAATCGCGGTAGGCGCGGGTTTCGCGCAAGAGCAAGTGCAAGCGTTTATTCAGCGTTTTCAGGTCGTCGCTTGGGCGACCGTCGCGCTGCGCCAGGTGATATTCGCCCGTCCGCCCCACATGATAGGCGAGTTTACCGAGCGCGCGCAGCGCTTGCAAGCCAACTTGCACGCTGATTTCGCGCTGGCCCATGGCTGCCGCCAGCGCCTCAATCCGCGCCAAGCCATTTTTATGATTCAAGGCGTAC
Organism: Phototrophicaceae bacterium; assembly: GCA_965116975.1. GTDB lineage: Bacteria > Chloroflexota > Anaerolineae > Aggregatilineales > Phototrophicaceae > UBA6055. The sequence continues at coordinate 4,182,898 of OZ220735.1, read as the reverse complement.
TTAACCAAGGCAGCCAAACGCCCCAGGAATCTCGCCCTGCTATCGTCATCGGGACGGTTGGCAAAAAGGATCACGCGCGCCGGGTTCACTGCCGCAAGCGCGGCCGACCATATTTCCGCAGACGGGGGCGCTGTCCAGACAATCAAGGTTTCCCGCGGGCGCAAGCCCAGGCGATCGACCGCGCCGGCGATCTCGTCGACTTCCGCCCAGATCAGCGCAGCGGGATAACGCGCTAACTCGAATTGGAGCTGCTCGGCGGGAGCGGCCGAACGCCGATGATCAACTAGCTCGACCGCGACGGCTGTTTCATCCAGCTCTGGAGCGGGGGTCCCGGTCAGCCGGTAATCAGCCCATTCGACCAGCGCTTCGCGCTGCCCCTTGTAGTTGTTGGCGCGCAGCGTATATGCCAGGTCGAAGCGTCCAGCCGGTATCGCTTGACCGGCGCCGCGCCACCAGATAACCCGCTGTTGCGCTCCCTTGCTGTCCGCCACTTGCAGCTCCAGATGTTCGCCGCGCCGCCCCAAACCGGACTGTTTCACCACGTTCAGGTCGCGCGTGGCCAGGGTCAGCGGCGGATTGCCATTGCCGAAGGGCGCCAGTCGCTCAATATCCCTCGTCAATTCCAGCGAGATCTCGTCCAGCTCCAAATAACCGTCTATGTTCAAGCTCGGTTGCGACGGTCGCGCGCCGGTCCTGGCGCGGACCAGAGCCGAAAGGGCGCGGCGGAACTCGAAAACTTTGTCCGCTGGCAGGCTGCAGCCCGCTGCCATGCTGTGCCCGCCGTAGCGGGACAAGAGCGGCGCCAGCTCTCCAAAAGCCGCTGAGATATCGACGCCGGCCAGTGAACGCGCGGAGCCGCGGGCGGTCTCGTCGGGACAGGCCAGCAGAACCACCGGGCGCGCGAATTCTTCAACCAGTCTGCTGGCGACGATGCCGATCACGCCGCTGTGCCAATCGCTGTGGTCTAGCACCAGCGCAGCATAGTCGAGCAGGGCGGGCTCGCTGTCGATTTGAGCGAGCGCCGATTGATAGACCTGGTTCGATAAGAATTTGCGCTTGGCGTTCAGACCTTCCAGGTTATTCGCCAGTTGACGCGCGCGTTGCCAGTCCTTGGTGGTGAGCAATTCGACGGCTGGATTGGCGTCAGCCAGCCGCCCCAAGGCATTCAAGCGCGGCGCCAACTCGAAGCCGATATGCCCCTCGTTGAGATCGGCCGGAGCGATTTGGGCGCGTTCCAGCAGCGCGCGGGCGCCCAGCCGCTGATTCCGCCGCAAAACATCGAGGCCCCGCTGCAAGAGATACCGCGTATCATCCACTTGCACCATCACATCGGCGACAATGCCTAAAGCCACCAGGTCCAGCAAGAACTCCGTATCTTCACCATAATACAGATGGTAAAGCGCCTCGATCAACTTGTAGGCGACGCCGACCCCGGGCAATTCGCTCAGCGGATGCCCGGGCGGCAAGCGGCGCGGGTTGAGCACCGCGCAGGCTGCGGGCAGGCGCGCCGGCAGCGCGTGATGATCGGTGATGACCGTATCCACGCCGCGTTCCCGCGCGTAGTCCACCGCTTCATGGGCGGCCACGCCAGTATCGCAGGTCAGAAGGAGATTGATGCCGCCGTCCAGTTTTTTTGCCAGCGTCGGCAGATGGATGCCATGACCCTCGCTAAAGCGGTTCGGCACATGATAGCGGACCCGCGCGCCCTGCCGCTGCAAGGCGGAAAACAGCAGTGCGGTCGATGTCTGGCCGTCGACATCAAAGTCGCCCCAAATCAGGATGCCTTCGCGCGCTTGAATGGCGCGTTGCAGGCGCTCGACCGCCCGGCCCATATCGGGCAGCTCGCTGGCTGGCGACGGTTCATAGTGGTCGGACGACAAGAAAGTCCGCGCCGCGGCTGGACTGGTGATGCCCTTGCGCGTCAGATGCTCGGCGATCACCGGATGCCCGCCGACAGCGGCGCGCAAATCCGCCGGGGCGTCCAGCGCGGCTGGTTCCCGCCATTGGCGCTTACTGGCTCGGTTTTGAGATTGCGGCGTTTGAGCGATTGTCATGGTTTTTCAAGATCAATATGAGATGGGACATATCATCTGGGCAATCGCTTCAAAATGATGCCGTTTAGAACGACGCGCATCTAAACGAAAATTAACCAGTCGGACAGAGAGAGCACAGAGAAAAGCATACATATTGCAATCAATCAGCCAGCACCCGCTCCTCGACAAGCGAGAGCCCCTCTTCCGCCAGGTCCATGTTCAAGCCCGGCGCGCTGGGCAATTCGATATGTCCCGCGACCGGCGTCAGTTTGTGCTGATAGAAGACATTACTATGCCGGCCAGCCTGGAACAGCCATTCTTGCAGCGGGCAGGTCGTCAGCGTCTGCGAAGCGATGAGATGGGTCGAGGTCCAGCCGCCGTGATGCGGTATAACGGGAATATCGCTGGCCGAAGCCAGGGCGCAAATCTTGGTCATCTCGGTCAAGCCGCCGGCCCAGGTCACATCCGGCTGCAGCACATGCACAGCCTCCGCGTCGAGCAAGGCTTTGATGCCCCAGCGGGTGTATTCGTGCTCGCCGCCGGAGATGCGGACGCCGCGTACCGAGCGGCGCAATTCGGCGTATTGCGCGATCTTATCCGCCAGGACCGGCTCTTCAAACCAATACGGTCGGTATTCCGCCGCCAAATCAGCCATGCGCAGGGTATAAGGCACATCCCAACTGCTCCAGGCATCAAACATCAGATCCACATCAGGACCAGCCGCTTCCCGCGCGGCGCGGATGATGGCGAGGTTTCTGCGGATGCCCGCTTCGCCGTCTTTGGGCATGCCGGGCAAGAACCACTTGAAAGCGGTGAAACCCTGCGCCAGGAAATGCCGCGTGCGCTCGATGACCTTCATCGGCTCCACCGAATAACCGAGCATGGAGGCATAGGCGCGGATCTTCTGGCGCGAGGGACCGCCCAGCAGCACATAGACCGGCGCGCCGAGCAGCTTGCCTTTGAGGTCCCAGAGCGCCAGATCGACCTTGCTGAGCGCCAGCATCGGACTGCCTTTGCGCCCGTGAATAGCGAGGCGGTACATCTTGTCCCAGATGCGCTCGACCGCGTGCGGATTTTCGCCGATGAGCATCTCGGCGAAATAGCGCTTGATGATGGCGATGTCTTCATCTCCGACGGGACCGCAGATGCCGGTGGCGCCGTCGTCGCTGTCAATGAGCAAGAAATGAGCATCCACCGGGTAGGGCGGTCCGCCGCGCATGTCTTCGATGGGCCAGGGCGGCTGCGCGGCTTCGAGTTCAGGGTAGATGAAGCTCGGGCGAGCCAAGCCCGCTTCGCCCAAGGGCTCGTGATAATCCCATTCGGCGCTGACGTGAATAGCGCGAACGCGGTCGATTTTCATGGTTTACGGCTCCTTACTTTGGGTCTAGAACTCAAGCTCGGCAATCTGATCAAAATCTAGCGTGTAGTCTTCTTCTTCAAGTTCTTCTTCTTCGTCAAGCCAATCAAGCGCGCCTGCCTCGCCCCGTTCACAAAGCGAGCGGTAGGTGCAGAAGCGGCAGCGGGCTTGCTCTTCCGTCAGCGCGAATTGCTCCGCCCCGTCAATCGCGGCAATTAAATTGATCAAGAAATCTTCATCGTCGCTTAATTGCTGGGCGGAATAGTTGATGCTGAGGCGCTCGCCGCCTAGCGCGACGAAGCAATAGATCATGCGTATTTTTTCCGGCGGAATCGCGCCGCCATACAGATGACCGCCAGCTTTTGCCAGCACATAGCGATATAGAATCGTCTGCAGGCGGCTTTTCAGGCGCTGTTCCGCTGGAACCCGGCGCCAGGTTTTCCAATCGACGATGACCGCTTCCCCGCCCGCGTCCAGCGCCAGCAAGTCGTATTTGGCAATCAGGCGGCGGTCCTTCAGATGCGTCTGCAAGGTGAGTTCAGCCTGGCGCTGCCCGGGCAAGCCCGCCAAGCCCGTCCTACGGAAGGTATCCCACCAGGTCGCCAATTCCGGGTCATCGTCCAGCGAAGCCGCCAGCGTCTCGGCTGGCACGCCCAGAAGATGCTGTTGCACCAATTTGTGGAAGCGGGCGCCTTGCCGCGTGCGCCGCTCGTACTGCAGGGCCGGCGCCGCTTCCACAGCCGGGTAGCGCAGCCGCTTGATATAGCGCAGCTCGAAGCGGCGGGGGCAATCGGCGGCGTCTTGCAAGCTGCCTTGCGTGAAGGCGAAGTCAGCGGGCAGGTTCATGCCTCTCGCGCTTTCTCATATTCTCTTTTCATTTCTTCTTTTCATTTCTTCTTCCCAGAAGGTTCGCAGCGCCAACGAAGCCGTGGCTTCGGTGGCGTCGCCGCGGCGGCCCGTGTTCCAGGTGATAGTCAGCGCTTTGCGGGCGCGGGTGATGCCGACATAGAGCAGCCGCAAGCGCTCGGCCGCGTATTCGATGCGCGCGTCGAGGCTGGCGAAGCCTTCGTTATAGTCCGCGCCGCTTTGCAATGCCCCGAGCTGCGCCAAAGCCTCTGCCGACAGGTTGAGATCGTCGCGGATGAACCATTTTTCGCCGATGAAGGAATCGTTAGGCTCGGCTGAGGGGAAGTCGTAATTGTTGACCGAGATGAGATAGACCCGATCCCATTCCAGCCCCTTGGCTTTGTGCAGGGTCGTGACCGTTACCTTGCCCTTGTGCGCGTCGGGGTCAAATTGGGCGTCGTCATCATGCAGACCGACGAACTTGCGCCTGTTCGCGGCGATATCGCGCAGTTCCGCGGCGAAATCCGGCAGGCGCATCTGGGGATGCGTCTCGCCCAGCCGCGCCAGGTACAGCGCCACCATGTGCGCGGTGGCGATATCGCCAACATCGGTAAAGACATCGCCGGCGACGGTCAGGATCAATTGATCGATGGGCAGCTCCGCCGCGCGCAGCCACGTGCTTACCTGCTCTCGGAATGCGGTCAGCTGGGCATGGAGTTCAGCTTGTTCATCCGCAGACAAAGCTTCCTCGAGCCAATCGCTCAAACGGGGCGCGATATATTCTTCGACCGCGCTGATCCTGCCCAAGCCCGTCATGACGCGCTCGATAGCCGCGGCGGCACCGGCATCGTCCTGTTCGGCGCGGCGCGTCACTTGATAGACCTTCGCCAGCTTTTTCGCTTCTTTGGGGTCAGCCAGATATTCCAGGATTAGCGCCAGGCTGCCGACGACGGCGCGCGTTGACGAGGTGGTATTGAGGTTTTCCACGTATGGCACGCGCTTTTCCCGCAAGAACTTGACGATCTCCGAACCGCGGGTATTGCGCGCCACCAGAATGGCAGCCGTCTGATCGGGATTGGCTTCCAGCCAGCGCTTGCAAGATTCGGTGACGATGACTGCTTCTTTGGTCGCGCTATAGGCTTCTGGGTACAAGACAACTGCGGCTGGGGCGTCGGGCGGGTTCGGCTGTGGATCGCCGGCCGGCGTCGGCTGAATCATGGGCGCGCTCAGCGGGATGCGCTCGCGAATCGCGGGATGGGAATGTATTAGCGACCAGTCGATCAAGTGATTTGCCAGCCTTTGGATGCTGAGCGTGCTGCGCCCGGAGTTAGGCAATTCGCGCCCGGTGACGCCATCCGCGCCGATGAAAGCGCGCAAGAATTTGGGATCGGCTGTGGTAAAGGTCTCGAAGATCGCTTGGTTGGGGTCGCCGACCCGCACCCAATTGCCCGCCTTCCCCGCCAGCAAGCGCAAAATCCGCTCCTGCAGCAGGCTGCTGTCTTGCGCTTCGTCTTCGAGGATGAAACGGTATTTGCGCCGCAGCGCCTCCAGGTAGGTCGGGTCGCTATTTAATACGCGCAGCGCCAGGCAAATCAAATCCTGGAAATCAACCGCGCCGCGGTAGCGCAAGGCGCGTTCGTAATCTTCATAGATCTCGGCGCAGATCCGCGCCAAGACCAGCTGATCGCCACGCTCCGCCAAGCCTTGCTTCAAGTCTTCCGGCGAAAGCAGGGCGTCTTTCGCCCGCCGGATAAAGTCGCGCGCGGTATCTGTGAGGACCTGCCCCCAGCGATAGATGCGATAGTTCGCGTTGTCCAGGTACTTCGGCGCCAGCCAGTCATCGGGCGCTTCGGGCGAGCGCCCCATCCAGGATTCAACGGCTGCTGCCAGGATCTCGTTGCTCTCGCGCTCGTCCACGATGAGAAAGGCTTCATCCAGCCCAGCCACTGTCGGCTTGCGGCGAACGATGTCATTCGCCAGCCCGTGCAGCGTGCGCACGCGGTAACCGAAGCCGGGTAGAAGCCCCGTGGATTTGACGTATTCATTGATCTGGCGCGCGAAGTTGGAAACAGCCGAATTGACCAGGGTAACAATCAAGATTTCTTGCCCCTCTTCCAGGTCGGTTTCCGCCAGCAGCGTCGCGGCCAGGTAGGAGAGCGTGGCGGTCTTGCCGCTGCCGGGCACCGCCGCCACGCCCAGGTAACCCTGACGATAGCGCAGCACCTCGCGCTGTTTGGGGCGGGGCTTAAACATGGGCGGGCTCTCTGGCGCTGCGCCGCATCAAGCCATGAATCGCCTCCAAGAGCAAGCCGCGCTGTTCATAACCGCTTTCGCTGAGCTCGCTGTAACCCAGGTAGACGCTTTTTCGGCAGCGCCGCGTCAGCGCCAGGATGAGCCGGCTGAGCGTCTGTCGGTTGAGCGCGCTCTCGTCATCCTCCGTCCATGTTTTGCCCGCCTTCCAGCCCAAGCTCAGCACATAGGGGTGCGTCAAGGGCTGATACAAACGCCGCGCCCAGCCTTCGCTGCCGACGTTCAACCAGAACTGATAATCGACCGCGCGGTTGCTCAATAAAAAGGTATAGGCGGGCGCGATCAACACGCTATCGTCGTCATCCGCGATCCAATCGCGCAAATAGAAATCGGCAATCACGCCGCGATCCACCATTTCCAGGTAATCTTTGCCCAAGTCGGTCTGTTCTGCATAGCGGCGCATGAACTCCAGCGACCAGCGGAAGTTGCGCGCCGAATCCACCAGGTTCATGCTGACGTTGCCGGCATCGCTGTTGCCGTGAAAGCCAAACCCAGCCCGCGACAAGACTTCCCCGAACAACTGACGAAAGAAAATATCCAGCGCCTCGGTCGGCGCGCCCCCAATATAATTGTTCAACCAGGTCTGCAAGCGATCGTAACGCGCGCCCAGCTCGTAGGTGATGCGGTCTTGCATGGCTTCCGATTTGACATGGGAAAAAGGCAGCAATTTGCCGTCGCGGTACAGCATCTCGGTCAAGAGCTTGGCGCGGATCAGGTCCAGGTCTGCGATGGCTGTCATCACTGCGAATGCGACATCGAACTCGGCTGGTCTCATCTTCCAGCGCGGGTGCGCCAGGCGGGCGAAGGTCAAGAGCGCGCGGGCCGCCGGTTCATCGCGCAGGGCGCGCGACGGGCGATGAGAGCGCGCGCTGATATCACGAGCCATCAAGCCTTCGACCAAGGCAAAGCGCAGCACATCGGACATGTATGGCGCCATCACCACGATCTCCCGCGGCGACACACCCCGTCCATTGACAAGTTCATCAATGCGGCCAGCCACCCAATCCACCATCTCTGGATGATAGCGATGCGCTTGCGTTATCAGGACCGGCTGCGGATCGTCTTCGGCGAGCGCATCAACCGTGGCGCCCAGTTGACCCGCCAGCGCCCGTCCCAAGGCGCGCCCCTCATCGGACATGACTTTGCTTTCGGCAAACTGTTCCCGGCTATCGCAATAACCTTTTAAGCCACGAGCGTTTTCGGGGTCGGCGCCCAAGAAGCGGCGAAAGCCCGCATCGCTGTCGTAGATGACCAGTGCGGACTGGCAGCGGCGCAGCAGGTCGGCCAGGATACGGTGCGAGGCGGGGTTGTCCTCTTCCACGTTGTCCGCAATCAGATGTCGGCAGCGCGCCCGAACATGCTCGCGCGCTTGCGGCAAGTTCCAGACGTGATCCCGGAAAACCTCCAACTGCAAGGAAAAATCAAGCAAATTATTCGCCAGACAATATCGGCGGAAAGCCAATGCGCAGCTCTGCGCGTCGTCGAAAATATGCCCCTGTTCGACGCCGCCGGACAGCGCCGCCTTGAGCCGCGGCGCGATCTCGTCGATAGGGAAACCCACCGCCGCCGCTTTGTTCATGTTGTCAACAATTTGACTATACAGCCGGGCGCGGTCGATGCGCACGCTGTTGAAGTAGTCGCGCTGGTTGACCAGCGGCTCGATGACCTTGGTCATGAAATACTGCACCGATTCCAAACTGAGGAAGTTCGGCAGGTCCGAAGGATGACCGAAGCCAGCCTGCCCCGCCACCAAGAACCAGAAGGCTTCCACCATCTGTAGGGAGAGGCTGCCGATGGTATGAACCACGACCTGACCGCCGCTGTAGCCCGAATGCCCGCGCAGCGCCTGCAAGTAGGGCTGCGCCAGCGAGCGCTGCGGCACATAGATCAAGATTGATTCTGCCTCTATGCCGCGTTCCAGCAAGCACAACATACGTCCGACGCCGACGCTGGTTTTCCCGCTGCCAGCCATGCCTTCCAGCCAGATTTTTCTATCTGGCGCGGCTGCGGCAATCTCAGCTTGTTCCGCTGTCAATGGATTCGGTAAGTTAGCGCTCAGCGTTCTGCCCCCGGTCCTAGCTTTGTCGCGCTCTTGTCACACTTACGAAGATTATAAAACGAGGCTGCTTCAAAGGCGACAATCTGTCTCGCAGGGACTACACATTTTCCTTGCAGCGCTGCTATAATATTGTCCCTGAGATAGAATGTTAATATTGTATTTCACATTAGTTTTATTCATGTTGGTTATCAGAGTCTAACCCGAAACAGGCAATGCATCTCCACGAACATATTGCATCCAGATTCAATCTGCGCTATAGTGATATAGTATCTATACTGTTAAATTTGAGAGATGAGTACCCCATGGCGCAAGATCATCGTCCTCGCTCCAAAACTCGTCAGATGATGATAGACATTGTCGCCAAGAGCGAAAAGCCGCTCACGCGGACGGAAATTGTCAACCGGCTGCAACGGAAGAAGACGCCGCATTTGATCAACATGATGGACTCCTTGGTCGATGAAGGCGTTTTCGCTCGCAGTATTGTTACCTTTAACAACGGGGTAACGGGATACGTTTATTCAATCGCAGGTTCGCGCTCGACAGTCGCTGGCCGCGCCTTCGCACAGGCATAGGCAAACAGGCGCTCATCATCATTCCGCGCCCTTCGCCTAGTCGCGAGCGTGATTATCAACAGGTATCAATCATAATGAAGATTATTACCCTACTCAATGAAAAGGGGGGGGTTGGCAAGACGACAGTCGCGACCCACCTCGCCGCGGGCTTGGCGATCCGCGGCAAACGCGTGATATTGGTGGATGCGGACCCGCAGGGCCACGCCACCATCGCCTTTGGTCTGGTCAAGGAACCCGGGTTTTATGATTTAATCGTTCGTAACGCGCCCTTCCAGCAAGTGCTGCGCCCGGTGCCGTCCGAACGATTCAACTTGCCCGACGAAGCGCACAATACGCGCGGGCAATTGTTGGTGGTCCCGTCCAATATCGAGACGCGCAGCATCGCCGGCAATATCTCCGACGCTTTCACCGTATTGAAGCGCTTTAATCAATTGCGCAAAGCCATCGACTATGTGATATTCGATACCTCGCCCACACCGTCGCTGTTGCACTCCTCCATTTACATGGCGACGGATGGCATCATCTACCCCACAAAATGCGAAGCCTGGAGCTTTGACGGCTTGCGCGAGAGCTTAACGCACAAGGATCAGTTCAGCCCGATCCGTCAACAGTACAATCTGAACGACATCAAGGTCTTGGGTGTTGTGCCGACCATGTATCGCGGACGAACGCTGGAGCACCAGGACAATCTGCGCCGTCTGCAGGACAACTTTGGCGATCTGGTATGGAAGCCGTTGCCGGTGCGCACAATCTGGACCGAAGTAGCCAGCGCGCGCCGCACGGTCTTCTCGCTAGCCCCGAACACATCCACAGCCGAAGATGCCTGGGCGCTGGTTGACCAGTTGGAAGGACGCATCTATGAACAGTCGTGAACGGCGCAGAAAAATTCAAAACGAAGAGAACCTTTTATACGCCAATCCCAACACGCTTGACCCCAAAACAGCGGACGCTATCGGCTTCGGTTTGGGCGAATTGGCAATAGAAATCGCCGCGGCTGACAGCGAGTTTCAAGCGATAGAAGCCATCAGCATCCAGGATATCCAACCCAACGCCATGCAGCCCCGCCATAGTGTTCCGCATGACCTAACAGACATCTACCCCCTACGACCAGAGAATCTAGTTGATATCTTCGAGCGCTGGATCATCGAAGTGCAATTGGAAAAATCGCAGAACGACTTTGATGTCACCAACTATCTTCAGGGCCAGACTACAGAACGGGGAGAGCGCGCGGAAAAAGACGAAAGCGACGGCGGTTCGAGCCTTGCTTTGGCTGCTTCCACAAAAGAAAACGCCTTGATGAAAATCGTCGATCTGGCCGCCAGCATCCGCCGCGACGGCTTGTCCAATCCCGTTAGCCTGGTCCACCATGGCGACCGCTACGAGATCGAGACCGGGGAGCGGCGCTGGCTGGCTTACCACATGCTCTATTGGAAATTCGGCGATGGCGATGTCCGGCAGGACGGCTCGCAGGTGAACTGGTCGCGCATACCCGCTCGCCTCGTCAACCGGGTGGATGTCTGGCGGCAAGCGAGCGAGAACAATGCCCGCGACAATCTCAACGCCATCAGCCGAGCCCGACAACTTGCCGTACTCTTGATGGACCTGCACGGCTGGCAGAACTTCTCCAGCTATAATGAATGCGACAGCGAACAAGCCTTTTACGCGCAAGTCGCGGACGGCAAGCGCTGGCGCATCCCCCGCGGTGAAGGCGAGCGCCTGCTAAACGCCATGGGGATGTCAGAGGCGAGTCAGTTGCGCCAATATCGGGCGCTGCTGCGCTTGCCGGAAGAGCTTTGGCGCAAAGGCGATGACGAGAGCCTCAGCGAAGGCGAATTGCGCAAGATGAAATCTGCTTTGGCAACCGTTACACGTGTAACGAATTCTTCACCTAGCAAGCGCAAGAAAGACGTCGTCGGTCGCCTGGCTGTCGACGCTGGGCAATGGCGCCGGCGGCTGCGCAAAGAAATCACCACGACAAACACCGACACGCGGCCGAAACTCCGGCGCCTGCTCGAAAACGAGATTCGTGAAATGCTGGACCTAATGAAAGAACTCGACAAATCCGAAGGCACGGGTCACTCCACATAAACGCAACACATTATAAACAGAAGTAAATCCAACAAAATAATTAGAAACGGCAAGGGCGGCTCGCTGAGCCGCCTGTTTTTATCCATCTTCAAAGAGTAGGCTTTCGTTGAACAAGCTCTACATTGCCTCCCTTAAATACAATTTTGGCAGGCAAAGGGCAATCTCTCCTTGCAAGAGTAACCTCGCCGCTAAATTGCAAATAATCCCAATTGCATCCGGAAAGTTGCTGGCTCTTAGATCTGTGTGATTCACTAAACCGACCGTACCATTAATACAATACCTGGATAAAAGCGGGAAACAAAGATACACTGTTTCCAGCGACGATTTCAGCGACACCGCGAACCACTCTAGCGCTTCACAGGATCTTGAAATGAAGACAGTCAAATGCGCAAAAAAATACCGTTACACCTGTAACGGTATTCGCCAAATTTATGTCCAGCCAAGGCGCTATAGCACAATCGCCATCAAGCTAGCCTTCCGCCGCGCGCATAAGCAATTCCAAAGCGCGAGGCTCTTCCCCCAAACGCAGGGCGCGCTTGGCAAAAGCGACTAGCAGCTCACCCGGTCCTTCTAAAGACGCCAGATAAACATTGCCTTCGCCGAATTGCTTCAGCATTCGATAGGCAATGCCGCGCTTGACCGGTCGCTCGACCCGCCGTCCATCGCGATCATAGGCGACCAAATAGCCTTTGATCGTCTCCGCCACTTTGTCCGGCGCGATCTGCCGCGAAACCGATTGAAAGAAGAGCGGAACCTGATCCGCGAGCGCGGCGCCCCGCTGTCGTTTCACGAAGTCGACAAGCGCATTTATCGCGTTATCCAGCCGACCATCCGCGCGCCCGGCCTCGCGCAAGGCTCGCGCTCGCACAAAGTCAGCCAAACCCATACTCTCATATTCAACCCGGCTCGCCTCTCCAGTCATGAGATACCTGGATGGACCCCGCATACAAATCTTCAGATCTCCGCAACCAGCCTTAAACAGCCACGATCCAATATGCCGCCAAGCCGGGAAGCGGCGACCACCCTTCAGTTCCAGCCAGTAGCCATTGGTTGAGTTTTTGACGTCCTGCCGCCGGCGCTTGGGCAAGCTATGTAATTCGCCCCGGGTGAGCGAGCAAACACTGATTTTCTCTACGACAGACACGCCCAGCTCGCGGTTATAACGCGCAATCGTGCGCGGATTTACGCCGATACGCCGCGCCAACCAGCTTTTTGTCGCCTCCGGCGACAAACGCTTTAGGTATTCCCGGTGCAAGGCCAGCCGATAGGCATGCGCCGACTTGATGTCCTCAGCGCCGATCTTATCCGACGGCGACCAGCTCAATCCCAGCTGGCGCATCAGCCCAACAATAGCCGGCGTCTGATACATAATCTGGCAGGGCCTGCCACGCCTCCGCGATTTAAGTCCCCCATTGTCAAAGTATTCTACATATCTTCTACGTATGATGTAGCGCCCGTCGTATACCGACGCTTCGCCCCCCAGCGCGTCGAGCACACTCTTGCGGTTAAGCCCAAAACGCGCCGCGGCCGCGATCGCCTCACCAAGCGAAAACCATTCGCCCTCGCGCCATTTTAACAAGCGAAACACCTCGAGCAAGCGAATCAAGACCGTCGACCGCTGCTTCTGCAACAGGAACTCCCGCAGCGAATTGGGAAGGCCGTTTCCATGCACAGACATGCCAAAGCCCTTCTGGAAGGCGCTGGCTATCGTACGCAAAGCCTCGCTCAGCCGGCTTTCGGGGCTTTCCATCCGCATCCCCCGCCGGTCAGCTTCCAGCACATGCGCCTGCCCAAGCAAAGCGACAACATCGCTCTCGCCTAGACCCTCATCACGAGCCACCGACGCGCAGCGATACAAGGCGTTATTGCGCCCCAACTGTTTAGCCAAGCGCCGGTACAAAACCAGGATATTCGTTTTCTCTTGAACGGGACCTCTCGGGGCTGCTACTCTCCCCTCCACAGATCCGCCCTGCAGATAATTCAGCAGTTCGGAGAGCTCTGCCTTGGACAACTCCAAGGGCAGGCTGTCCTTCACTGCTCGATAGCGGAAACCACTGATTTGAGACGGCGGCGCAATCACATAGGAGCGTTCGCCTTTGATATCCCCGCCAGCGAACTGATGGCTCGGCACTTTCTGCTCCGTAGAAAAGTAAAGATGAAAACCCCTATTTGTCTTAACAGTATAAGTAGCGACATGCTTCGGGAAGCGGCGACAGAACTTTTGGTAGCTCAAGTGATCGTCAAAGTCGACCACCAACAGTCGCGATATGCCCCCGCATACGATACCCAAAGCCGTCCCGTCTTCAGGGAAGATGGCTTCAATTTCCGCGGGCGAGGCGACGCGCTGTTGGAACTGCCGCCACTTGATGGCCGGCTTCTTGGGTTGATCGGGCAGGCTGTCCCCATGCACCGGGATGACAGACCATCCGACCTTGACCAAACGTTTCGCGCATTCGATCAGTTTCTTGCGTAAGGAAAGCGCCTTTTTTAGCATAAAATTGGGACCCTTTTTGGCTCCACATGGCTTGAAAAACCGTCACATTTTTGCTATAGTAAATAGCAAGCGAGGAGCTTTTTACGGCAGAAAGCCCCTGCGGGAAAACGAATGGTCGCCACCTGCGCATACCCAGAGCGACCGGTCGATCCAGCGAATTTGCAATGCGAAACTGTCGGTAGCTATAGAGAAGAGGGGACCGCCTCTTCTCTATTTTTTCCGGTAATCCCAGCCGATCTTCAGGGAAGATTCCTGCCCGAGTTCAAGCAAAAAACGAATGACAATTCATCCCGATTAAAGGGCGATATGTCAGCGAAAATATGCTAAAATGTCGGCAGGAATTTATGCTTCTCTTGTCCCCACTGATGCAAGGATTCTAAGTTCAAGCGAGCTTCGCGCTCGTTACTTTGTTTCGCTCAGTATCGCCACCTAGTGTACAACATGCGCCGCCCCGTCGCAATTGATTCTGTGAAAATGCCCGGAGCTATGCTTAAATCGACAACGACGTCAATTCAAGTCAATGCCTCATAGAACAAAAAAGCTAGGAGCGCTTCCATTGTCGCTCGCGCAGTTAGTCAGACCGGAGATGCAGAGACAATGAAAATCACCTTTCTCGGTGGAGCCGACGAAGTAGGCGCCAGTTGCGCCTTGGTCGAGATTGCCGGCAAGCAATTGCTGGTGGACGCTGGCATCCGCATTTCGCCCCGCAGCAGCCGCGGTATCCAGAATAGCCAACTGCCCGATCTACAGCCGATCACAGGTGTTGGCGGACCCGACTTCGTCCTGGTCACCCATGCCCATACCGATCACACCGGCGCCTTGCCTTTGGTCATGGAACAATATCCGCAAGCGCCCGTCCTGGCTACGGCGGCCACACAGGCGCTCACCCGTGTCCTACAGCTGGACGCGCAGCGCATCATGAAAAGCCGCCAAGATGAAGAGGGAGAGCTGCCGCTATTTGACGCGATAGCGGTACAGCGCTTGCTTGACGCTTTTCAAACGATCGAATTTAACCAGCCGCTCAAACTGGCGGAGAACTTGCAGGTTACATATTACACGGCGGGACATATCGCCGGCGCGGCTGTAGTTGTACTAGAAAGCGACGAAGGCGTCTTGGTATTTTCCGGGGATATATCCAAATCTGAACAGCGCACGGTCAAAAGCGTTGCCGTGCCCCCGGTCAAGGCGGACGCATTGATCCTGGAAAGCACTTATGGCGGCCGGCTGCATGCCAATCGCGTCGGCGAAGAAAAGCGGCTGATTCAAAAGTTACATAATGTTACATCCCGTGGCGGCAAGGTATTGATTCCCGCTTTCGCCCTGGGCCGCGCCCAGGAGGTGATTCAGATTCTGCTCGCCCATGCCGATGAGCTAGACCTGCCGGTTTATGTCGACGGTATGGTGCGCACTGTCTGCGACGCCTATCAAAGGTTCAGCGATATCCTGCCGAAATCGGCTCTGCGGGTAGCGGGAGATGACCATCTCTTTTTTCGTAGGAATATACGTCCTATTCGCAGCCATCAAGAGCGGCTCGAAGTCGCGTTAAGCGAGCAGCCTCTGGTGATCGTGGCTAGCAGCGGGATGCTCACCGGGGGCGCGTCCGTGGCTTATGCCCGCCATTTTGCGCCAGGGGAAGCGAACGCGATCCTGATGACGGGCTATCAAGACGAAGAAGCGCCGGGACGTTTCTTGCAGCGTCTGATGCAAGAACGGCAGCGGGGCGAATCGCCAACGCTGAAGTTAGACGGCGCGACGGTAAAAGTACGCTGCGAGATTGATACCTATGCGCTCTCGGCGCATGCCGATGAAGCGGAGCTGGTGAGTTTTGCCGAGGCGCTGCGAGCCGATGACATCATGCTGGTGCACGGGGACGCGGGCGCGAGACATAGTTTGGCAACGGCGCTGCGACAACGGGGACGGTCGGTGACCACGCCGCGTATCGGCCAGACCAAAACCTTGATTTACCGAGCGCGACCTTGGTCAGTTGGAAAGGTGAAAAATGGCGGCGAAGCCGGCTCGGTGGATTTGCGCCGCCTGTGGCAGTCGCTCAAAGATCGGGCGGGCGATCACTTCAGCCTGCGCGAGTTGTCGCAAATCTGGTGGGGCGCGACCGAGCGCCAAGATGAACTCGGGGCAGCCCTGCAAGGCGACAAGAACTTGTATTTCGCGGCGGACTGGCGCGATAAGCAGTCCTATCGGGTTAATACGGACGAGCAGGTCAAACGTTCGCAAATCAGCCGCGCGATAATGCTGGCCAATCCCGACATCGTCGGCAAGCTGATTGTCATGCGCGACAGCAATGGTCAAGTTAGGCTGGCGGTGGTAACTGGCGCCGACATTGACGGCTTCACGGCGATTGTCCATCAGCAGCGCGGCGCCCGTCATCCGGGAGATGCCTTGCTTTGGGTGATTGACGACTGGTCCAGCGGAAACAGGGGCAAAAACACGCGGGCTGGCTTGTCGGGCTTGATGAAGCGCGCCCGCGGACTCAAGGGGCGCCTGCTGCCCTATAGACGCCGCGAAGAGCTAGTGCGAGCCGGGAAAGCCGTTTTGCCGCAGACTTTGCTGCCAGAGCCGCTGCCCAATGGCGTCGACGCCAGGCTCGCGCTGACGGCGATTGTGCTCGCCCTGGCTGAAGACGCCGCTACTTTGGAACAGGATGGCTTGCTGCCTCATCGCGCCCTGGGGCATGGACCGCTCGACCAAAACGAAGCGCGCGAGCTGGCAATGCGGCTGATACCGGCGGAATCGCGCTTGCGCAAGGTGGGCATGGTGCGCCATCGCCAGCTCTTGACGCTCAGCTTCGATTTTCCTGGACCCGCGCAAAAGCGCTTCGCCCAACAGATTGAACAGCTGAGCCTGGAATCCGGTTGGGAAGTGCAAGTGAAGCCCAGCACGAATCAGTTGGCGCTAGGCTTGGTGGCTGAAGAACTATTGCCCGAAGGCACTACTGTCCACAAAGGTCCAGCCTATTTTATTGACAAGGGGCAAGTGCATTATGACTTGCTGAATATCAGCGAGAAGCAATCGGCTGAATTGCGCAGGCAGTTCCGGGAAATCACCGGCTTCGACCTGATTATCAGCATCAAGAGCGCCGCGCCAACGGCGGGGCGAGCTGCTGCCGCGCCCGCCGATGTTGATCAGTTGGAGATCAATGCCGCCTACGGGCTCATTCGAGCGCGCCTGAAGGGCTCTGGCTTGGGCAAAATCAGCCTTAAACAGGGACAGATCGTATTAGGATTTGTCTCTCCGCAGGTGGGCAAACGTTATATGGAACAGATCAATCAATTGGCGGAAGAAACCGGCTACGGCTTGGTCATCAGCCCGCATCCCAATCAATATGAAATCTTGCAGGTCGCCAATCGACTGCTGAGCGAGCACAACTGGCTGATTAGCAAAGGACCGGGCATCCACGAAGATCAAAGCGAGCTGCGCCTGGTACTGGCAAAACCAGCGCCCGCGGAGCAGGTAGAGTCTTTCAGCGAACAGCTGGAAGCGCAAACGGGATTCAAACTGGTTGTAGAGACCTAGGAAAAACTAAGCGGTCGAATGCGCCTTAGTACCCGAGTAACCGCCCCGGAAGATCTAGGAAAAATCAGACTAAGTTGTCATATACCGCCAGCGGGCTCGCTGCCAGCAGACCGCCGTCGATGGGCAAAACAGTTCCCGATATCCAGCGCGACTCGTCACAAGCCAAGAACAGAGCCGCCCAAGCGACATCCCAGGCATCGCCTTCTGTGCCTAGGGGAGCGGCTTTCCGGCGCAACTCGCGGACTTCGTCGCTGATATCAGCGACAAAGGGCGCATACAGGTGACCAGGCGCGATGCAATTGGCGCGGATATTGTCGCGACCATGGTGCACCGCTGTCACGCGCGTCAATTGCGCCAGCCCAGCCTTGGCGACGGCGTATGGCACATTAGGCGTCCAGCCGGCGCGCAGCCCGTCTATGGACGAAACGTTGATGATTGAACCGCCGCCGGACTCGATCATGGCGGGGATGGCTTGTTTGCAAGCCAGGATTGCGCCTTTTAGATTGACCGCGAGCGCGCGATCGAGATGCTCTTCTTCAATTTCAGTCACCTTGCCCGAGCCGATGCCGCCGACATTGTTGAACAAAATATCGAGGCGGCCGTAACGCGAGACGCAGGTTTCAATCATGGCGCGGCAATGCGCTTCGCTGGTCACATCGGCTTGAAAAACAGAGGCGGCGCCGCCTTCCGCCGCTATACTGGCGCGGGTTTCTTCGGCGCGCGCCAAATCGAGATCTGTCAGCAAGACCTTGGCGCCCTGTCGCGCGAAGAGGATCGCCGTCGCCTGGCCCGTGCCCGGCATCGGACCGCGCGTACCGGCGCCGCTCACGATGGCTACCTTGTCTTGTAGCCGCGCTTTTGCCATTTGTCGTTCCTCTGTCGCTGTTTTGAGGACTTGCGCCTGCTTAGTCCATTGAAGCGCCGCCAGTAACAGAGAGCGACAGCCCGGTCAAAAACTCGGACTGATCGGAGGCCAGGAAGGCGGCCATGTTGGCGATGTCGCTGGTGAGCGCCATTCGCCCTATGACCGTATTCTTTGTGGCGCCTTCAATCATGGCTTGTCGCTGGGCGGCGGGGCTGAGGCCGATTGGCGCCAGGGCTTGCGCCATATCGTCAATGCGCTCGGTTGCGATCAAGCCCGGGCAGATGGCGTTGACATTGATGTGATGCGCCCCCAATTCATGCGCCAAAGCCTGGGTAAAGCCGCAGACAGCGAACTTTGAAGCGCAATAAGCGGCATAGCGCGGGACGCCCTGTTTGCCCGATTGTGAAGAGATATTGATTATCTTGCCGCCCTGTCCCTGGGCGATCAGCGCGCGAGCCACCGCCCGGCTGCAAAGAAAGACGCCCTTGACATTGACATTCTGGACCAAGTCCCAGGCGGATTCTTCTAGCTCCACCACCGGTACACGGTCTTTGCCGGCCGGCGCGCCGGCATTGTTGACCAAGATGTCGATGCGCCCGAAGTGGTCAACCGTATCCGCCACCATGCGCTCGACCTGGTCGGCATGGGTAACATCCGCATAGACCGCCAGGGCGCTGCGACCGCGATCCGTGATTTCCGCCACCACATCATCCAGGCTGCCGCGCCGGCTCTGCGCCCGCTCCAGGTCATTTACCGCCAGGTTCGCGCCTTCTTGCGCCAGCCGCAGCGCAATCGCGCGCCCCAGTCCATCTTTTCCCGCCGCGCCGGTTACCAGCGCGACTTTGCCATTCAGGTCGTACATTTGTCCTCCAGGCTGGAATCGTCTAGCGCAAGATCCGTTGATCGCTCAGGTCTTTGCCGCCGACCGATTTTGTCAGGCTCGCGCCCAGATAATCAAGTATTTCGAGGCTGGCGAAGGCATTGACGATATTGTACTGCGTGGGCATATCTTCCCAGCGCGCCAGGTGAAATTGCAGATTTCCGGAACCAACATGCCGCTCCAGAACCCGCCGATTGGGGGTCGCGGCCGGCGTCATCACAGCATAGGCGACATCGGACGCGCCCCATTCGCCGGTGCGCGGCATATACTTATAATGCAAGATGCCGTCGCCGCTTTGGCTGTTCTGCGCGTCCTGGATTTCGGCGTCGCTTTGCTGTTGCAAATCGCTGATGCGCAGGTCGAGGAACTTGAAGCCCAGCCAGCTCGCCGTCACATGATACTCGCCACGCAGGACGGTCGGCGCGGGCAATTCGCAATAAATCTTGGAAAAACCCAGTTCCTCGCGCCCGGTGATGATTGGATCCGTCAAGTTTTCCCAGAGCACGGTCAGCAGGCTGCCGCGGACATGATCGACTTCGCCGTCAAAGCGGACGGGAAAAGATAGCCCGAGTGTGTTGTAGCCGCGCCCCGCCAGCCATTCGATCTCGGTCATATAGGTCGCGCTGACGGTGACAATCGGCGAGCCGTCCAGCGCGAAGCCCGGCGGCAAAAAGGCTTCCAGTTGCGCCGCCTGCGCCAGGAAGGAGACCGCGATGGACGTCGCGCGCGGATTATCGCGACATTCGAACGTTCTGCCGTCGGGACTTTGCCGCGGTCCCATGCGCGGTCCGAAGTGCGTCGGCATACGGTACATTTTTGCCCGGTCGAATTGATAGCTCACGGTTAATCTCCCTGCGTTTGGATTTCTGAGTCTTGGTCAGCGCGCGGCGGCAGCGGCGGGGAAAGACGAATCAGCGCATAGCCGACCAGCCCGTATAGTACCGCAGCGACAATTTGGAAACCATGCAGGACGATGCCGATTGCCGCGGCTTCGTGGCCCGCATAGCCGGCAAAGCGCGTTAGCCCCGTCCACCAGGCGGTTTCGACGATGCCAAAACCGCTGAGCGTGAAGGGGAAAGCCGAACCAAACATGCCCAGGCTGATGACTGTGATGACGATGGGGAGCTCGGCCTCCAAGCCCACCGCCCGCAGCAAGATATAGTTGGTGAGGAAGGAGCTGGTATAGGTGAAACAACTGATGAACATCGCCGAGAAAAATAGCCGCGGTTGGCGAATGCGGTCAAATTCTGTTGCCAGATCGGTCAATTTTGCTTGGGCTGTGACGAAGAATGAAGACGGGTTCTTCGTTCTAAAAACAGGCATTCGCTGTGCGGCGCTCAAAGCCAGGCGCAGCAGGCTCCCGGCGTAATAGAGGCTAATGACCGACACCAGGAACACGGACAATACCCCAGCCATCAAAGTGTCTCGCTGGGCGGCGAACTGCTCGCCGCTCATGAATATGCCAAATGCGAAGACCAATACGATGATGAGCAGTTCCAGGACGCGCGCGCCAAACAAGCTGCCTAGGCCTTCTTGCATGGTGTAGTTGAGCCGCGTCTTCAGCAGGATCACGTAGGAGATTTCCCCCAGCTTAAAAGGCACGACGCGGACCAGGCCGTTGTGATAGAGCGTGATGGGAATCAGCAAGCGCATGGGCGATTCGCGCTTGTCCAGCAAGACACGGAAGCGCAGGGCGCGTAACAGGTTGAGTGTCAGATAGACCAAGAGCGCCCCGATCCAACTCCAGGTCGGTATGCGGCGGATGAGCGCAGCCAGGTCCGCGCCTTGCAATTCGTTGACCACAAAATACAACAGGGCAATCGTGATCAGGACACTCAGAAGGCGCAAGGTCAGTTGACGGCGCTGGCTGCTTTTCGCTGCGGATTTGCTTTGGATCTTGATTGCGGCGCCGCTTGTGTCAGGCGGGGCGGCGCCTTGATACCAGTGGGAAAGATCGCGCCCGAGCAAGTCGCTGAGTTTGTCGATATCGCTTTGGAAGTCGCGCGCAAGCCGCTGCCGCAAGTCGGCGGTCAGGGGCGAGCGCCGTTCATATTTGGTATAGGCTGCGATGACGCCTTTAACCGTCCGCGTCCGATAAGAAAATGGCAACAGCGAGTGCGTCGTCGCCAGGTAGGTCAGGCGGTCTTTTAAGAGCATCAGCGAGAAACCGCTGCTGACGATCAACTTTTGCAGCCACTCCAGGCGCACCTCTTTATTGGGATTGACAACATCGAAAGTCGTCTGGAAGTCGCTGTCGATATCCAGGAACTCGAGCACCTCGCGATAAATAGCTGCGGTGTTGGACTTAAAATCGTCGAATATGACAACCTTGACATTGTCGCGACCAAAGAGCTCGAAATAGCGCGGCACTTGTTCGCAGAAACGCGCCATGTCGCGGTAGAACAGGCCGCTGATGCAATGCGCCGCGCGGCGGATACGTTGGCCTTGCCGGCGCTCTGGCTCGGCAGCGAGCGCTTCTTCAAAGGTTTCGATTTGCTCGTTGCCGCTGTAACGAAATTGCGACCACATGGAATACATCATATCGACTGGGTTGCGCAGCATGATGATGATCTTGGCTTGCGGGTCATAAGCTCGGATTTCTTCGGCGGCGCGGCGGCTGAACAAATACCAGGGCGATGATTCCCCGATGCGCTTTTCGCCACGGGCGTCGCCGAAGAGCTTGAGATAGCGCTGCGGACGGCCGCGGAATTGCCGAAAGCGCGATCCTTCCAAGTCCGAGCCAAAATAGTGCGGCTCTTTATAGAAGGGCATGAAGACATCGGGGTGCCGCTGCAGATATTCGTGCAGCGAAGTCGTGCCGCATTTGGGCGCGCCGACGATGAAGAAATTTGGCTTAGCTTGGTTTGCGGCTGTCCCGCTATGAGAGATGGGTTGGGGGCGCTGCATCCTGGACCGAGCGATTCTCTTGAATCAATACGACGGGATTATAGTACAGTTTGCCGATGTTGATAGCCATTCGAGGCGCGACTATCGCGCGGACTGATTCGGTGACGGAGGCAGGGCAATCGCTTCAAAATGATGGCGGACGAAATGGCGGGATTCTAAACTGAAAATTAACTACAGAGTACGCAGAGAACGCAGAGAAAAACAAATATCTCATCTCAGCTGTGATTTTTGGTGACAAATCACGTTTCGCTGGGGACTGTTGCCGATTCCGGGCCGCGGATTTAGAAGAATTGTCGTCTAAACTCCTACGAACTCTGTGTCCTCTATGTTGAAAATAATTTGAAGCGATTGCCCTGGTGACGGAGGCAGCGCGGATTCATACTTCTTAAGGAAATCTGCTATGCTTAAGAATAATCTGCGCGAAACTGTATTTTCGGAGGCTGGGGTGTCCAAGAAGAAACGGGATGTGTCCAAAAAACCGAAACGTCTGAACAAGAAATTCTACGAGAAAGAATTGGTTCGCCTGCAATTTGAGCTGGTGAAGTGGCAGTATTGGATCAAGCAGCAGGGCATGCGTGTGATGATCACCTTTGACGGGCGGGACGCCGCGGGCAAGGGCGGCACCATCAAGCGCATCATGGCGCCGCTGCAGCCGCGTGATATTCGGCTGGTCGCGCTGGGCAAACCTTCTGACCGCGAGCAAAGTCAATGGTACTTCCAGCGCTATGTAAGCCAATTGCCGGCCGCCGGCGAGATCGTGCTATTCGACCGCAGTTGGTATAACCGCGCCACGGTCGAGCGGGTGATGGGCTTTTGCAGCGATCGGCAATACTGGAACTTCCTGCGCGACGCGCCGATCTTCGAGCGACTGTTGATCAACGACGGGATCATTTTGCTGAAGTATTGGCTGTCGGTCGACGACGATGAGCAGGAGCGGCGCTTTCAAGAGCGAGCCGCCAACCCGATGCGCCGCTGGAAGCTAAGCCCGATCGACCTGGAATCGCGTAATCGCTGGGTGGCCTATTCCAAAGCCAAGGACCTGATGATCGAACATACTGATATCCCGGAATCGCGCTGGCGGCAGATCAATTCCAACGACAAGCGGCGCCTGCGACTGAATATCATCCGCAATATCCTGGAGGCGATACCTTACGAGGATGTCATCCCCGGACCGATGAAATTGCCGGATTTGCCGCCGCGACACTTCGATTACGAGCGTCCGCCGCGCGACTATCAGTACATCATCGCAGATCGCTACACCGATAGCTAGCGGTTTGGTCGCGCTTATGCAGCCATTTTTGGCGGCACTTGAGCCTGGCGAGGTATTTGCCGCGGATTACTTCTTGCCGGTCGCCAGCTTCTTGCGCGTTTCGCGCAGGGCGATGGCGGGCAGGCTGTCCGAGCGCGCATCGAGGTAAGCGGCGATGGCGCCGCGGTGCTGCTTGACGCCCTTGCGCAGCAGCCAGGATATCGCCTTGGCGACGCGCTTGTCCTTTGCCGCGCTGAGCCGATCAATCAGCCTAAGCGACAGAGTCAGAATGCCTTCGTCAGCCGACTGGCTGATGGGCGCGGTCAGCAGCACCAGGGCGGCGCGCTGTTTATTGATGTTGTCGTCGGCCGCCAGCGATTCCAGCAGGTCCCGCCAGCCTTCCCAGTTCGCCAGCAGATCTTGCGCGGTAAAGACAGTTTGACAGGTGCTGTCGATCTCTGCCCAGCCGTCGAGCAAGCCTAGCCAAGCGTGCAATTGCTCAAGGGGCAACTGCCGCCGGTAGCGCGGGTATTTGACCAGTAAGGTTTGCGGGGCGCAGCGCTCTTCGTAGGAGTCGCCTTGGTAGAGCGAATCAATCAGCGCGCGCCAGTCTTCAAAACGCAGGTCGCGGTTGGCGGCGATAAAAGCGAGCATGATGCGGCGGCGCTGGTCGTTCTTGAGCCCGTACCAGCGTCGCTGTGTGCCGAGATGCTCTGGGCGTTGCGTGGTTTGTCCGCGGCCGGGTTGGGTGGTCTGAAATTGTTCGAGCAGGAATCGGTGCTGGGGGTTCATGATGAAGTAATGGCGCCAAGGGGCAATCCGCCAATCCGCCCTCGAGAGTGTATGCTTTACTGACGGTGGCTAGAGCAGGCGCTTCAGCGGGATGTTGCGGCGCTTGAGAAACTCCATGAAGCCGATCTTGTCGATGGTCTTGATTTCTTTGGCGGTGATTTTGACGCGAACCCAGCGGTCAAGCTCGGGCACGTAGATGCGCTTGTTTTGCAGGTTCGGTTTGAACTGGCGTTTGACGGTGTTGAAGGCTTTACTGCGCGATTGGCCGAAAAGCGGTTTGACGCCGGTTATTTTGCGTTTGCCGGGCATGATCGTGCTCCCCATTATGTCGCGCGACTTCGCGTTCCGTTGCCGGGCGCTGAGCGAATTGGCGCGTGTCTTGTCGATTGCAGGCGACGTATTTTAGCGCATGGCTGGGCTTTGTCGAGGGTGTGTTGGTAATTCCGCGCGCGGTTGCGGTTGTAGTAGCGAAGGATCAATGTATACGCCGCCTAGGCATCTTCAACGATCAGGATACCCAGCGGCGCGCGCGCATCGACATAGGGAATCCCCTGCGCATCGCTAGCTTGCAGCCGCGTCTGGTCGCTTGCGCGATAGAGCCTTGTATACACTTTTAATCGCCCAGTCGCAAGCTCAGCAGGAACCTAATCATACACCATACAATCTATGAGGCGCCTGAAAGCCCGGCCGCCACAACAAGTTCACGTTACCGCTTGATTGATGGTAAAGTACACTATCGATCCGTCAAACACGTTCAACCCGCACGCTATGGAAAAACTTGCGCAGTTCGACCAGCCCGAACCCAGCTTGCGCGAAAGCGTAAAAGCCGCGCTGCAACCGGCCGCTTTGTTGCGGTCCGTGTTTGCGAGCGCCACCATCTGGCTGCTCATGGCCAGCGCGATGCCTTCGTATTCCAGACTGGTTTTCCAGGACAGGCTGGCCGGCTATTTTACCGCCGGGCTGGGCATTGTGCTGGTTAGCCAAATCATCACCCTATTGATCACCGCCTTTTTTAGTTCGGATCACGCGACGCTGGTCATCCCGCAAAGTCCCACGGCTGTCATCCAGGGCATGATCGCCGGCAGTGTGATGGCTGCCGCGCCAAGTGATATGTCGCTGGACGCGCTGTTCGCTCTGGTGCATGTGATGATCGTGCTGTCGGCAGTTCTCACCGGCGGCTTTTTGGTTCTGCTGGGTTATGCGCGGGCCGGGGGCTTAATCCGCTATATCCCCTATCCCATCGTCGGCGGCTTCATGGCGGGTTTGGGCTGGTTGATTTTGAACGCCGGTTTCACAGTGATGACCGATTTAAGACTCAACCTGGAATCCCTGCCCCTGCTTTTGGAGGGCGCCGTCTTGGCGCGCTGGCTGCCGGCGGCCGTTTTTGCCCTCTGCGTCCTGGCGTTGCAGGCTCGCGCCAAGAGCCTGATGGTAATGCCGGGCGTCATCATCCTGTCTTTCATCCTGTTTTATGCCTGGGTTTATTTTGGACTTGGCAATGTCGATGTCTTGGCGGGGACGGGCTGGTTCCTGCCAGATGTGTCAGGCGCGATCCCCTGGCACGCGCCCGATTTCGCAGCTATCGCGCGGATTGATCAGTCCATGATCGCAGCCAGCGCCGGCGGCATCGTGACCTTGATAGCCGTTTGTACGCTGAACCTGTTTTTTCGAGCGAGCGCGCAGGAACTTGTCGTTGACCGCGAACTGGATTTCAATCGCGAATGTACGGTCAATGGTAGCGCGAATCTGGCCGCGGCTTTGTCCGGCGGCGGCATCGTAGCCTATCACGCTCCCGCATCCACCGCGCTGGTGCACGAAATGCGCATCTATGGACGACTGGTGGCTGTCATCCTCTCTTTCATGTTTTTGCTGACGCTCTTCTTCGGCAGCGCCTTGTTCTCGCTTGTTCCGCGCTTCATCCCCGCGGGCCTCTTGATGTTCTTCGGCTTGCAATTCTTGAAAGAATGGCTCGTTGATAGCTGGTCCAGGCTGCCGCGCCAAGAGTATGCCGTCGTTGTGGTGATTGCCTTGGTCACCGCTTTTTTCGGCTTGTTGACGGGTATCGCCGTCGGCATCGTGGTGGCGGTGACTTTCTTTGTCTTCGAATACAGCCGCATGCAAGTTATCAAACAAGAGTTTTACGGTGCCTTCCACCGCAGCAATCTCGACCGCTCCTTCGCTCAAAACCAGATGCTGCAAACCGAGGGCGACAAGATTCTGATCTTGCGCTTGCAAGGCTTCATTTTCTTTGGCACCGCCTACGGCTTCTATGAGCATGTCAAACTGCGCATCACGGAAAGAGCAGCCGACCCGGTGAAATATCTCATTCTCGATTTTAAGGCGGTCAGGGGCTTCGATTATTCAACAGTCCAGGACTTCAAAAAACTCAAACGGTTCACCGATAGACATGGCATCGACCTGTTGCTATCGCAGGTCTTGCCCCATTTGCAGTTGCTATTGGCGGATGGCGGAATCGCCGAGCGGAAGCCGGACCAGCCTCCGCTATTTGACGATTTGGATCATGCCCTGGAATGGTGCGAAAACGCCTTGCTGGCGGATGCGGATTTGCTGGACAGCGTCCGTGTCACGGTGGAAGAGCAACTCGCCCATCATGCGATGATCGAAAGCCGAGACGTCAGCGCCCTGCACAGCTATCTGCAGCGCATAGAAACGCAGGTTGGCGACACGGTCTTTGCACAAGACGACGCCTCCGACGATCTGTATTTTATAGAGACGGGCCGGGTGGATGTGCTGTTGCGCTTGCCAGACGAGAGCCTGTTGCGCTTGCGCAGCATGACCGCCGGCGCGGTCATCGGCGAAGTCGGGTTCTATTTGAACAAAGCGCGCGGCGCTTCTGTCGTAGTGACGGAAGCCGGTGCGCTGCAGCGGCTCAGCCACGGTGCGCTGCAGCGCATGGAAGAGTCCGATCCGCAGACTGCGTCAGCCATTCACATCCTCATCTCTTGCGTATTGGCGGATCGCCTGTCGTCCAGCAATCGCGTCATTCAGGAACTGCTGGACTGAGGACCGGGCGGGGACTTCGCGTCCAGCCACTTAAGCGCGTCTTTGGCAAAGTAACTGATGATCATGTCGGCGCCCGCGCGTTTGATGCAAGTCAGGCTTTCGAGAGCGGCGCTTTCCAGATCAATCCAGCCGCGCTGAGAAGCCGCCTGGATCATGGCGTATTCGCCGCTGACTTGATAAGCCGCCGTTGGCTGTGTGTACTGCGCGCGCAGGTGGCTGAGCACATCGAGGTTCGGCAGGGCCGGTTTGATCATGATGATATCGGCGCCTTCCTCGATATCCAGCGCAATCTCCTTGAAAGCCTCGCGCTGATTCGCCGGGTCCAGCTGATACTGGCTGCGGTCGCCAAATTGCGGCGAGCTATGGGCGGCGTCGCGAAAGGGACCATAAAAGGCGCTGGCGTATTTGATGTAACTCATGATGGCGGTCTTCTGGGCGCCGCCGCTGTCCAATGCCGAGCGTATGGCTGCGACCATGCCGTCTATCATGCCGGATGGCGCGATGATATCGGCGCCGGCTTGGGCATGCGCCAGCGAAGCTCGCTGCAGCAGTTCCAAGGTAGGATCGTTGTGCAAGTAGCCGAGGGGCAAAGCTGGATCGTAATGCGGATTATCAGGCGCATTGATGATGCCGCAGTGCCCGTGATCCGTGTATTGGCAGAAACACATATCCGATATGACCAAGAGATCGGGCTCGGCATCTTTTATCACGCCGATGGCTTGTGGAACGATACCGTCCTCCGCGAAGTTTTCCGTGCCGCGCCAGTCTTTGTGTTCCGGGATGCCGAAGAGCAGAATTGCCGGGATGCCCAGCGCGGCTATTTCCCGCGCTTCTGCCGCCAGATTGTCCAGGGACAACTGGTATGTGCCGGGCAGCGACTCAACCGGCTGCTTGAGGCCCTTGCCGTGGCGCGCAAAAAGCGGATAGATAAAATCATCGGGAGCCAAAGCCGTTTCGCGGACCAGGCGGCGCATATTATGCGACAGCCGCAGCCGCCGCGGACGTACCTTCAGATTTACCTGCCAGCTTGTCACGGTAAGTTTTCTCCTCGTCCAGCGCGCTTTCAAAATTTGGCTTTGGTCTATGCATTCAGTTTACAGCCGATTGCAGGCTGACATTTACACCAAAATCCATAAATGACGAATTTATCATCAAACTGACAAATTGTAGGGGCGAGCCTTGGCTCGCCCATGAAATTTGGCGCAACATCTTGGGCGATTGACCCGCAGTGTCTACGCGCGGCACAGAATCGCCCCTACATTGCGTCCTTTATTGGCAAATTTCGGATAATTCTCGGAGTTGGAGGTCAGTGTCGCAGGGCTGTGTCTACGCGCCCTACGCGACCCTTGTTGCCTCAGTGTTGAAATAATTTGATGCATTTGCCCTGGGCATGACGGCAAAGGGCTTGCGCTTGATGGGCGTGAACACTAATATGCAGTTGATGGTGACGGGCAGCATTATGATACTGGCGGTCTTCATGCACAGTTTCCACGACCGCATCTCGATATTTAGAAAGCCTTAATCAGAAAGCTTTCAGAGGAAGAAATATGACCTGTAAAGCGACGGAAATCCTGCTCGGCAAAACCTTGACCGCCCTGGAAATTGAGAATGAGCTCTTATCCGCCACCGTTGTGGTAGACAAGGGCGCTGACATCTACCGTCTCGTCTACAAGCCGAAGCACGTCGATGTGCTTTGGAAATCGCCCTGGGGCATCAAGGAGCAGGCGCGCGGCTTCGACTCCGCCTTTGATTCCGCTACGGCTTGGCTGGAAGCCTACGCGGGCGGCTGGCAGGTGATTTTCCCCAACGGCGGCGACGCCACAATTTATAAAGGGGCGGCGCTGGGCTTCCATGGCGAAGCGTCGATGAAAGCCTGGGATTATGAAATCCTGACTGAGGGTGACAGCGCGCTGGAAGTGAAGCTGGCTTGCAGCCTGTCGCGCAGTCCCTACCGCATCGAACGCTGGATGCGCGTCGAAGCGGGCAGCCCCGTCCTGCATATCCGCGAGCGCATCACCAACCTGGCTGGCGAAGCGATGGACTGTATGTGGAGCCATCACCCGGCTTATGGCGCGCCATTCCTCAGCGAACATTGCGTCATTGATGTCGGCGCGCCCAACTTCGTCGCCGATGATCGCTACAGCGGTTTCGCCAATCCCTTGACCCTCAGCCAGAGTTATCAATGGTCCCGGGCGGGAGAGCTGGATATGTCCCAAGTGCCCGGACCCGACGAAGAGCGCGACATCTTGGCTTATTTTCAAGATTTCGCCTCGGGCTGGTATGCCATAACCAATCGGGAAATGGGCTTTGGCGTCGGCTTGGTCTGGGACAAAAGCGTTTTCCCCTATGCTTGGTTCTGGCAAGAAATGAATGCCTCGCCGGGCTTCCCCTTTTACAAGCGTTCTTATGTCATGGCGATAGAACCGGCTTCGTCGATTCCCGGGCAAGGCTTGACAACCGTGATGGAAAAAACCGGCTCGCATTTGACCTTGCAGCCCGGCGAATCAAAAGAAGTCGAAATGAAAGCCGTGTTCTATGAATCGGACAAAGGTCCGCAAAAGATTGACGCCGATGGCGCGGTACACCTGAAGTAGCTAGTGAAATAAATTGCGGAGGGGGCAAACATGTCCGAACCTGTGTTTAGCTTGGATCAGTTCACGACCCTGGTTGACGGATTGGATCATCCCGAAGGCGTGGCTTGGGGCGCGGACGGCAATTGGTACGCCGGCGGAGAAGCCGGGCAGATCTACCGCATCGCTGCCGACGGCGGCTTCTCGCAAGTGGCTTCAACCGGCGGTTTTGTCTTGGGCTTGGCTTTGGATGGGCAGCATAACATCTATGCTTGCGACCTGTCCGTGAATAAAGTTTTCAAGGTAAGCGCCGCCGGCGCCGTCAGCGTCTATTCCGCCGGGGGCGCCGAGCGCAGTTTCGTCGCGCCCAACTATCCGGTATTCACCGACAGCGGCGATCTATATGTCTCGAGCTCGGGCGGTTTCGACGAGAAGAACGGCTGCGTCTTTCTGGTGCGCCCCAATGGCGAAACGATCGTGGCCAGCGACGCGCTTGATCACTTTCCCAACGGCATGGCGCTGTCGGCTGACGGGCGCGAGCTCTACGTCATACTGTCCAACATGCCCGGTATCGTGAAAGCCGCCATCCGCCCTGACGGCACGCTGGGCGAGCCGCAACTGGTGGTGGAGCTGCCGGGAACCGTGCCCGATGGTTTGGCTTTCGACGCGGAAGGCAACTTGTACATCGCCTGCTATGCGCCCAACAAGGTCTTGCGCTTCACTGCCGCCGGCGTCCTGGAGCTGGCCGCCGAGGATTGGCAGAGCGTCGTATTGTCCGCGCCGACCAATATCGCCTTCGGCGGTCCGGATATGAAATACGCCATCTTCGGCAGTTTGGGGCGCTGGCATTTGTCGATGCTCGAGATGCCGGTCCCCGGCGCTCGCCTGCGCTATCCCAAGCTGGGCTGATTCTGTAACCGAGTATGTCATGACGAGGTGGGAAAAATGGCTGAACGATTTGCAAGCAAAGTAGCCGTTGTAACCGGCGCGGGCAAGGGAATCGGACGCGCCTGCGCGCTGGCTTTCGCCGCGGAAGGCGCGGCTGTTACGATTGCCGATATTGACCGCGGCGCCGGCGAAGAAACGCGCCAGCTGATCGCCGCCAAGGGCGGGCGTGCGCTCTTCGTCGAAGGCGATATCGCGGCGGAATCGTACGTCAAACAGGTGGTGGCGGAAACTGTCGCCGAGTTTGGCGGCATTGATGTGCTGCACAACAACGCCGGCGTCGTGCGTTATGGCACAGTGGTGGATCAGCCGGTCGAAGACTGGGATTATCAGATCAATATCAACTTGCGCGCGACCTTCCTCACCTGCAAGTATTGCATACCAGAGATGCGCAAACGCGGCGGAGGCGCTATCGTGAATACCTCGTCCGTACAGGCGGTTGCTTCGCAACAGACGGTCGCGGCTTATTCGGCTTCCAAGGGCGCGGTCACCAGTTTCACCACCACGGTCGCGCTCGACCATGCCAGGGAAAACATCCGCTGCAATTGCATCGCGCCCGGCTCCATCCATACGCCGATGCTGGATATGGCCGCGGACCTATTCGGTCCCGACAACCCCTCGGGGATGATCGAAGATTGGGGCGACATGCACCCCATCGGGCGGGTCGGCCAGCCGGAAGAGGTGGCAAAGCTGGTGCTGTTCCTGGCGAGTGATGAAGCCTCTTTCATGACCGGGGGCTACTATCGCGTCGACGGCGGCTTGCTTTCGAGCTTGTTGTGAGCGGCGCATCAATCTGGGAAAGCAACGGGTAGGCGGTAGGGGGCACTGTGTGTCGCCCGAAACCAAGATCTCACATTTGGTCGAGACACCGGACTCTGTTAAAAACACCCCCATCCCGAAGGTCTATGTCTACGTGACCCCGGCCCCTCCTCGCCATCTCTATGGCGAGCATCCCCAAAATGAGGGAAGGGGAGCTTTCTGACCCGTAATGGGCTGTTAAAGCCCCTCCCTCTTTATGGGAAAGTTCGCCATAGAGATGGCGAACGGGTTTGGGGTGGGGGAAATCGAGTATTTCAACTGCGAGCCACCGGCTCGCCCCTTCCGAGTTCCGCTTTTTGATAGATAGGGCTTGAAGCGCCAACAATCTGAATTGCACCCATTCCGCAGGGCAATCGCTTCAAATTTTATTCACCACGTAGACTCCGAGAGTCGCGTAGGGCGCGTAGACACAGCCCTGCGACAATGACCGCCAACACCGAGATTTATCCGTAAATATGCCAAAAAAGGACGTAATGTAGGGGCGATTCTGTGAATCGCCCACGATTATGCACCCAATTTCATGGGCGAGCCAAGGCTCGCCCATACAATTCATCAGTTTAATGTTAAATTCGACAGTTATGAATTTTGAAGCGATTGCCCTGACCCATTCCGCTGGCGCATTTGACAAGGTTGTGCCATTGCATCTATAATTTGCCTATACTTAATTGAACATGCTAAGTTTCTTGACTAAGGGAATCTCTATGTTTGATTGGCGCTTTTTCAAGAAGTTCCAGCCTCACGAAAAGCACATGGCTTTTTCAATCGCGCATTATCCTTCTATGAAGTTGCTGCTGAATAGCTCCATGGAAAGCAAATTTCTCGCCGACTGTCTCCCCGCATAAGTCGCGCGGATTGCGTCTTTGCGCCCCTAAATTGGTAATCTGCGTCGCGTTGGCGACGAGCAGACTTGTCAAGTAGACGCGGCAATCTTATTTGCCGATTACGCGCAGAGTCGCTGCGAGTTTATGGACAATCCGCGCAATTCATTTCACTTGATTCTGGATTTGGGATCAGCGCTGATTTACGTCAGCGCTATCCGTCGGGTGTCCCTAGGCGACGCACGACTTTTCAACCGTAAAGCGAAGTTTTTTGAAAGGTAAAAACATGAAGAAGTTACGTTTTCTGTTCGCGGTTCTTGCGCTGTTCGCGCTATCGCTGGCGGCAAGCGCACAAGACGCGACGACCTTAACGGTATTGGTTGAACAGGGCGGCTTGTGGCTGCAAGAAGCGGCCGCCAAACAGTTTGAAGAAGAAACGGGTCATACGGTCGAGTTCGTCAATGTGCCTTACGGCAGTGTATTCGATCGGCTCTCCGCGGAAATGGCGACCGGTGGCGCCGCGTTTGATGTCGCGACGATTGATGTTGTGTGGATGTCGCACTTCGCGCCCTTTGCCGAGCCGCTCGACGAGCTTTTCACAGACGAGGTCATTGACGATTTGTTCGCTTCTTTGGTGACTGACGCCCAGATAGACGGGGCTTTCGTCGGCATGCCGACTTGGGCAAACACCGAGATCATCTTCTACCGCAAGGACTTGTGGGAAGATCCGGACGAACTAGCCGCCTTTGAAGCCGAATATGGTTATCCGCTGGCGCCGCCGACGACCTGGCAGGAGTTTACCGACATGGCGATGTTCTTCACCCGCGATAACGATGGCGATGGCGAGATCGATATGTACGGCACCGATGTCAAAGGCGGTGTCGCTGATTTTGAATGGATGATCGCCGTCTTGCAAGCCGGTTCGCCTGGTGTGGTGCTCGATGCCGATCACAATATCATCATCGACAATGCCGAGCATGTTGCCGGGCTGGAATACTACATCAGCCACCATTGTGATATGGATGTCGCGCCGCCAAACGTCAATGAAGTCGATTGGGGCGTCGCGGAAAATCTCTTCTACCAGAGTCAAACCGCCATGTTCCGCTTTTGGGGCCACGCCTACCGACTGACACGTGGAGATTCGCCAATTGCCGATTTGGTTGGCGCGGCGCCCATGATCGCTGGTCCCGGCGGCGTCGGCGCCATCCCTGGTCCCTGGTTCAACATCGTGCCGAAGACGTCGCAGAACAAAGAGCTCGCCCTGGAATTGGTGCAATATCTCTACGACAACAATGCCCTGGGCATTGAAGCGCCGCTGGGCTTGGCAGCGCGTAAATCCGCTTACGCGGCTTATGCCGATGTCGAAGGCTTCGAGAATTTGGCTCCCTTGCTGGAGACCCTGGATAGCCCGCAGACTATTGGTCGGCCCGCCGTCGCCGACTGGCAGCAAATCGCTGACGAGATCCTGGGACCTATCGGTTCCGACGCATTGACCTGCGAGCAGGACCCGGCTGAACTCTTAGCATGGGGCCGCGAACAGTTGGAAGCGATGGGCTACGAGTAGCCTATGCGGGTCGGGACTGCACGATCGCGGGCGGTCCCGACATAGTTCTGAGCTGATGCGGGTATGCCGATGAAGTTGACGGAACGGACCTTCGTTCTTTTGCTGCTGTTGCCGGCGACCATATTCCTGGCGGCCTTCGTGGCCTACCCGCTCTTTCTGCTGCTTCGCGACAGCTTCTTTGAAGTGAGCATCTATGCGCCCAGCGAGCGGATTTTTGTCGGCTTCGACAATTTCCGGCACGCGCTAACGTCTTCCCGCGTGAGGGAATCGGCGCAAAGGACGCTCAACTATACCTTGATCGCTCTGACAGCCGAGTTCATCCTGGGCTTCGCTGCCGCGCTGCTATTCAACGCCATGGGCAAGCGCTCGGAAATGCTCCGCACAATTTTCGCATTTCCTTTGATGATACCGCCAATTGTTGCCGGCTTGCTCTGGCGTTTTATGCTTATCGACAATATCGGTATCGTCAATCATCTGCTGGAGCATTTGGGCATCATTGCGGATTCGAGCGATATATCTTGGCTGGGCGACCGCGATCTGGTCCTGTTTTCTGTTGCGCTACCCAATATTTGGCTCACCACATCGTTTGTCGCGCTCGTTCTGTATACCGGCTTACAGAATATCCCTACCGAATTGATTGAGGCGGCAAAGATTGACGGGGCGGGTCCCCTGCAGGTTTTTCGCCGTGTGACAGTGCCGCTGCTGCGGCCCGTGATTGCCGTGGTTTTGATCCTACGCGGAATTGACGCCGCCCGCGCATTCGACATGATCTGGATTCAAACTGAGGGCGGACCGCGCTTCGCCTCCGAAATCCTCAGCATTCATATTTATCGCAACATGATTCGCTATGGCAATGTCGGCGAAGCATCGGCGATTGCCGCGCTATTCATGATTGCCATGGTAGTTATCAGTTCAATCGCTTTCTTCACGATCTGGGGCAAGGGGACATCACAGTCGTGATTCATTCTTTCACACCATTGACTCGAACATCAGCTGAGCGCGCGACCAGGCTAATCTTGGTTGCGCTGATCGTCGTGGTTTACGTTTTCCCCTACGCCTTTCTCGTTTCAACTTCATTGAAGCCGCCGCAGGACGCGCTTACCATCCCGCCGACCTTGCTGCCGCAGCGCATCAGTTTTGAGAATTACGCCATAATCGGCGAATACCCCGTTGTACAGCGTTCATTTGGCAACAGCGTTATCATTGCTCTGCTCAGCACCGTGATTTCGATCGGGCTCGCTATTCCAGCGGCTTATGCCATTGCCCGCTTCGCTACTTGGGCTGGCAGGCTGTTTCTGATTGCCGCGCTTGTCACGCGGCTGATTCCGCCGGTTTCCGTGGGCATTCCGCTCTTCATGATTATGCGCTCGCTGGGACTGATAGATACTCATCTGGGCGTGGCGCTGGCGCATTCGACCATCAGCGTGCCACTGGCTATATGGCTCTTGGCGAGTTTCATGGAAGGTATTCCCAGCGCTTTGGAAGAAGCCGCGCGGGTCGATGGCTGTTCACGTTTCGGCGCATTGTTCCGAATTATTATTCCAGTCGCCGCCGGCGGGATTGCCGTGACAGCGATTTTCGTCTTCCTGGCTTCCTGGAACGAATTCCTCTTTTCGCTGCTCTTATCATCGACCGGTGTCAAGACAGCGCCGATCGCGATCGCCGAATTCAAGTCGCAATACGGGATTCAATGGGGTACGATGACCTCGCTTTCGGTACTCTATTCCCTGCCGGTTATCATATTCTCAATCTTGATGCAAAAGCGAATTCTGGCTGGTATGACTATGGGAGCCGTGAAAGGGTAAAACTAGCCACAGACACGCAGTTTTTATCGAGTGACACTTAAGGAGAAAATGTAATATGAACGTATGGCAACCGAATAGTCCGCTGGGTGGCTTACCATTTATAAAAAATGCGCGTTCTCTGCGCTCGTCCAGTTACGACAGGTCCGGCGGCAATCGCGATTTCAAGGTCGTGCCAGCGGGCGAGACGTATGTCATAGCGGATATTGAAGGCAGCGGCATGATCAAGCACATTTGGATGACCACCCGTTGCTACGCGCCGCAATACATGCGCAAGTTGGCCATCGAGATGTATTGGGATGGTGAAGAGAACCCCAGCGTGCGCGCGCCCTATGGCGATTTCTTTGGTATCGGGCACGCCACCGGCAGACATTTTGTCTCCTTGCCGGTGAGTATGACCTTCGGCGAGCGCCGCGGACCCAAAGGTCCTTTTTCGCCGGCGATGAACTGGTACTTCCCGATGCCTTTTGGCGAGCGCGCCAAGATTCAGATCATCAACGAAAGCGAAGAACCCATCGAAAATCTCTTTTATTATGTCGATTATGAGTTGTACGGTGAAGCGCCGCCGGAGGACCTTGGTTATTTCCACGCGTGCTGGAATATGGAAAACCCGACAGAAGCGCTGCGCCATCCCTCCGATCTTGAAGATCCAGCGCCTTGGGATCTGCCGGGTCTCAACCTCACCGGCGCTGACAACTATGTCATTCTCGACGCCGTCGGTACCGGGCACTATGTCGGTTGCCTTTTGAATATAGATAACTTCAATGCATCCAATCAGGTCTTTACCTGGCCCGGCGAAGGCGATGACATGTTTTTCGTCGATGGCGAGGCTTGGCCCCCGTCCTTGCATGGTACCGGTACGGAAGACTATTTTGGCTGCGCTTGGGGTTTCCCCAGCGGCGAGTATGACGGACCCTATCACGGCATATCCCTGGGCAGCGACGCGCAAGAGCATTTTGGCAAATGGAGTTTGTATCGCTGGCATATCGAAGACCCGATTCGCTTCACCAAGTCGCTGCGTTTCTCGATCGAGCATGGACATGCCAACGACCAAAGCAACGAATACTCCAGTGTTGCCTACTGGTACCAACTCGAGCCGCACAAGCCGCTTCCCCCCTTGCCATCGGTCGAAACGCGCTTGCCGCGGCGCTGGCCCGAGCACGGCTTGTGGGATCGCTAGTCTATACAGTTATCCACTAAAGGGAGGCGGGCATGGACTACCGCGTGTTAGGCCGTTCTGGCGTCAAGGTCGCGCCATTGGCGCTGGGCACGGGCAATTTCGCCGATCCTACCCCAGAAGACGAAGCGATTCGCATCATGATTCGCGCCATCGAGGCCGGCATCAACTTGTTTGATACCGCCAATTCCTACTCAAATGGCGCATGTGAACGGATGATTGGTCGCGCCTGGGCAAAAGGGGCGCGGCGGCATGATGTCATCTTGGCGAGCAAAGCCTTTTATAAAGTTGGTTCAGGACCGAACGACGAGGGCTTGTCGCGCCTCCATCTGATGCGCGCTTGCGAAGACTCCTTAAGAAGGTTGCAGACCGACTACATCGACCTTTATCAAGTGCATCGACCGTCGCCGTCTATTCCCCTTGACGAAACCTTGGGCGCGCTGACCGATCTGGTGCGGCAAGGCAAGGTGCGTTACATCGGCAGCTCGACGCATCCCGCCTGGAAAATCATGGAAGCCATCATGGTGAGCGAGCTGAAAGGCTATGCGCGCTTTGTTTGCGAACAGCCGCCATATAATCTGCTGGATCGGCGGATTGAAAACGAGATCGTGCCCATGTGCCAAGCCTATGGGCTGGGGCTGATCACCTGGTCGCCGCTGGCGCAGGGCGTCCTGGCTGGGCGTTATGCCAGCGCCACTGACTTGCCGGCGGATTCGCGCGGCGCGCTGCGCGGCGGCATCTATTCCGAACGGATCACCCAGCCGGGCATCGCGGTGGGCGAGAAAATGGTCAGCCTGGCTAAAGAACACGGGCTATCCCCCGCTCAACTGGCAACACTCTGGGTGAAAGATCAGCCAGGCATCACAGCGCCTCTCATTGGACCCCGCACCCTTGATCAGCTGGAGCATTTGTTGCCGGTCCTGGATATGACGCTTGGCGATGAATTGGCGGCCGCCTGCGACAGCTTGGTTCCGCCGGGCGGCGCGGTCGCCAGTTTCTTTAACAGCGCAACCTGGATGAAACAGCGGCTGATCTAAACGGTTGGCGGCTGGCTAATCCCAGGCGAGAATCGCTTGATTTGCTTTTCTGGCGCGCGTTGCTGCCGAATGAAGAAATGTGATGGGAATGCCGGGCTGAAAGAATTGGGTATAATCGCGCAGGTCAATTGCCTCGCTGTGACAAAGCAAAATTTGCGCAGCGGACTATAAACGATGTAAAACTCTTATGTCAGAAGGAATAGTTTTAGAGGAGATTCCATAAAATGAACAAAAAGCAAATGGCTCCGCAAATGCAGAAGCTGGCGCTGATAGGACTGGTCGCGCTCTTGCTGGGCTTGCTCAGCCTGAGTTCCGTAGTCGCCCAAGACGCGACCGATGTGCTCGTCTGGTCAATGGGCTATAGCGCCGACTATAACGACACGCTTGTCGAGCGCTTCAACGAAGCCCACGACGATGTCAACATCGTCTATGAAAATGTTTTGACCGGCGACATTTCAGAGAACAACCAGAAGGTGCGTATCGCCCTGGAAAATGAAGCGGGACCCGACGTCCTGGGCGGCGTCGATACCGGCGCGAACTTGCAGGCCCTTGTCTCGACCGGGCAGGTCAGGGATTTGACCGAGTACTACCGTGAATCCGGCTTGATTGGACGCATTCCGGATAATCTGCTCGCGCAAGTCACCATTGAAGGGCGCATATACGCCATCCCGCAGAATATGGAATCGGTCGGCGTCTTCTATAACAAAGACGCCTTTGCCGAATTGGAGTTAGAAGTCCCCAGCAGCTTCGAGGAATACATCGGCGTTTTGGAGGCGGTTAAAGAAGCGGGCTATTACGGCTATACCATGGGTCTGGCTGGTGGCTGGCCCTCCGCGCTGATGGCCTCCATGTTCATGTACAGCAGCGCCGGCTCGGAATACATTGACGTGCTAAGCGGCACGCAGCCTTGGACCGAATGCGACAACTGCCTGGACGGGCTGAATGCTTTCTATGGCATGGTCGCCAACGGCTACGCCAACCCCGAGCCCTTGGGCATTGACTACAACCAGTCGCTTGACCTCTTCTACCAGGGCATTAACCTCATGGTTCTCAACGGTCCCTGGTTCATTGACGATGCCAACGCTGCGAATCCCGATTTCGAGATAGGCTTCTTTTATTTGCCGGCGGTGAACCCGAATACGGATATCAAGACGCTCGGCGGCATTGGCAGCTCGCTGATCGTCGCAGAGTACGCGGACGTGGATGCCGCATTCAAGCTGGTGGATTGGCTGACCTCGGAAGACGTAGCCGTGCAGGCGCTGCGTGACGCGGCTGTGCTGCCGGCCTTCTCGATCACGGTGCCAGAGGACATTCCGCCGCTCTACTACCAGATCGCCAGCGAAACAGCCGCCAACATCGACAAGATCGGTTTTTGGCCCGTTACCTATCTGCCGCCCAAGGTCTTTGGCGATATGAACCAGATTGTTCAGGGCATGATTGGCGGGATGCTCAGCCCCGAAGAGCTGCTCAGCGAAATGCAGACGACGCACAGCGATTATCTGGCGGAGAATTAAGCCGCTCTGGTTTGGCGGCAGGGGGTCCGCTAATAGCTGACCCCTACAGGATCTTTGCTGTCTGAAACTGCAGGGGCGACTCCCGCGTCGCGCGTAGGCACTGCGGGTCAGTCGCCCGGGCTCGCCACAAAATAAAGCTTTTGTGGCGGGTTCTTGCCCGCTAGAAGGCGCCCCTCCTTAATCGCAAAGAGGTAGGGCGCTTTTCTGAAACTAGCGCGAGGGTTTCGCAGCCCCCTCATCTAATATGTTGAGAGAGGTTTGGGCAGTGGCGAGCTCGGGCGAGCGTAAAATAAGAACAAGGGCGCATTAACATGGCACAATCGCTCACGGGTCCCGGCGGGACAAAGGTACGGACGCCGGGTCCGCGCTATCGCCTTGACTTGATACCGTACCTGTTCATTCTGCCTGCTGTCGCCATCTACCTGGTCTTCAACCTGGGTCCGGTTTTAGCGTCCTTCTTTTTCAGTTTCTTCAAATGGGATCTGCTGTCGCCAACGACGGAATTCGCCGGCTTTGATCATTATAACTTCATCCTTAATGACGCCCGCTTCTGGAACGCGCTCAGCCACAACTTCATTTTCCTGGGTCTGGCGGTGGTTATGCCGGTCTCGCTGGGCTTGCTGCTGGCGGTTTTCATCTACGAAATCCGGGCGGGCCGCATTTTCTTCCGCGCGGCGCTGTTCCTGCCCGCCATATTCTCCGGCGTTGTGATCGCCTATGTTTGGAAGTGGATCTATCATCCCTTCGCTGGTGTGTTGAACCCGGCGCTGGAGATGATGGGCTTGGGCGCCTTCACGCAATCCTGGCTGGGCGATCATAAAATCGCTCTCTATTCGACTTTTATCGCTTACACCTGGGCGAGCTTCGGCTACTCGATGGTCATCTTCCTGGCTGGTTTGCAGGACATCTCGACCGATATCTTCGACGCGGCGCGGGTTGACGGCGCCAACTTCTGGCAAAAGCTATTCCGAATCACCATCCCCTGCCTGTATGACGTCTTCACATTTGTCATCACGCTGCGCATATTCACGGCGATGGGCATTTTTGGCGTCATTTATATTCTTACGGGAGGCGGTCCCTTTTACTCGTCAGATGTCATTGATATTTACGTCTTCCGTATGATCGGCAATTTTGAAATGGGCTGGGCGACGGCGGCTGCGACGGTCAACACGGTCATTGTTGTTTTCCTCACAACTGGCTTTATCAAATGGCGGGAATGGCGCTCATGGAGTTCCTAAGCAGCGATTTTCAGCGTCGGCTGCGCAGCGCGCCCTTCTATGCCGTGTTGGGGCTAGTTACCGCCATCACTCTGGTGCCTATCATCTGGGTATTCGCCAGCGCGCTCAAGTCGAACAAGGAGATTCGCGAGAATGCCTTGGCGCTGCCGAGTGAGTGGCGCTTTCAGAATTATATTGATGCCTGGTTCGGCGCCAGTTTCGATCAATACTTTATTAACAGCCTTTTTATCACTGTGGTAAGCGTGGCTTTGGTGCTGTTTCTAAGTTCGCTGGCGGCTTACTCCTTTGCCAAGATGCGCTTCCCCGGCAATCAACTCATCTTCTTCGTCTTTCTGGTCGGGATGGCATTCCCATTATCAGCCAAGTTAGGTCCGCTGCTCTCGCTCATGTACGAACTGAACTTGGCCAATAGCCGGTTTGGCTTGATACTGGTGTATGTGGCGGGCAGCCTGCCCTTCGCCATCTTGATGCTGCGCGCTTTTTTCCAGGGTTTCCCGCAGGAGCTGGAAGACTCGGCCGCTCTGGATGGCTGCAATCGATTTCAGTTTTACCTGCGCATTCTGCTGCCGCTGTCCAAGCCATCGCTGATGGCGCTCGGCATATTCGTCTTTATGGGTACCTGGAACGAATTCTTCCAGGCGCTTCTGCTCATAAACGAAGACAGCAAGCGCACTCTGCCGCTGGGATTGACCGCTTTCCAGGACGAATACTTTACCGACTTTGCGCTGTCTTTCGCCGGCATCAATATTACGGCTGTGCCGGTGATCATCGTGTATATCATCTTCCAGCGCAATCTCATCGAAGGCATCACCGTCGGCTCGGTCAAGTAGCGCATTTGCTTTTCAGACGCATGTAGAAAAGGACAGAAATCATTATGGAACAATCACGACCCAATATTGTTTTTATCATCACCGATCATCAGGCATATTATGGGCACGATCGCGCAGGCGAGTACGATTACAAGTGGCAGAACTTTGAGCGCTTCGCTGGCGAAGGCATTCGCTTCGAGCGCGCTTATTCCGTCTGCCCGCTCTGCTCACCCGCGCGCAGCAGCATGATGACGGGTCTTTATCCCAGCTCGCATGGCATCATAATGAACACCGAAGTACCACTCTTCGACAACCAGGCTGACCTCGACACGGGTCAATTGCTATATAGTCACTATCTGTCGCAGGCGGGCTATCGCAACGGCTATGTCGGCAAATGGCACTGCGGCCGCCAGCGTTTGCCAATTGATTACGGCATCGAAGGTTGGAGCCTGCCCGACTACGGAAAAATTTATATGTCCGACGCCTACCGCGCTTACGCCGCAGAACGTGGCTTCGGCGATGCCCGCGCCACGATCGAGTACAACCTGAATTATCCGGAATGGCAGGGTCGGGAAATCGTCTTGCACGATCCCTCGCCCTGGAAGTTCATGAACGGTTCCGGGATTCTCGCCGGTC
The DNA here is from genome assembly GCA_965116975.1 of Phototrophicaceae bacterium. Lineage (GTDB taxonomy): Bacteria > Chloroflexota > Anaerolineae > Aggregatilineales > Phototrophicaceae > UBA6055. The sequence goes on along the minus strand of OZ220735.1, from coordinate 4,140,962 downwards.
CGCCAGAAGCCCACGAAGAGCAGTTCGTCGCCCACCTCGCCTGTGAAAAGCTGCGCGAGTTCGCCGCCGCCGATCAGCCATTTAGTCTGGTAGTCAGCCTGTGGGGACCGCATCAGCCCTATTATCCTTCGGCGGACTATGCCGACCTGGTCGACCCGTCCGATATTCCGGAGTATCCGAGTTTCCGCGACGACTTAAGCGGCAGCCCCCTCCGCCATCAGTTCCACAAGGAAATTTCTCATCGCAGCTCCCAGGCATGGAGCGACTGGTCCACCTGGCAAGAGATTCTCGCGCGCTGTTATGCCCAGGGACACCAGACTGACGCCGCCATCGGGAACGTACTGGATACGCTTGACGAACTGTCCCTGGCGGAAAACACCATTGTGATCTGGCTGGCCGATCATGGCGATGCGGTTGCCAGCCATGGCGGCTTGTGGGATAAATCCTCCACTTTTATCGAAGAGGTCGCGCGCGTGCCCATGGCGATTCGCTGGCCCGCAGGAATAGAACCCGGCCAGCGAACGGATCAATTGGTGTCCAACATGGACGCGACCGCCACCATGCTGGACGCCGCCGGCATTGACGCGCCCGACACCATGCACAGCCGCAGCCTATTGCCGCTTTGTGGGACAGCGGATGATGCCGACTGGTCCGACGAGCTAATCTGTGAGCATGTTGGGCATGGCCACCTGTTCCCGCAGCGGATGATTCTGCATGACCGCTACAAGTATGTCTTCTCGCTTCACGACATGAACGAGCTCTACGACCTGCAAGAGGACCCCTTTGAACTGAATAACCTGGTTCACGATCGGCAGTACGCCGACATCATTGCCGATATGAAACAGCGCCTGACCCGGCATATTGAGGGATCCGACATGCGCAACCAGAGGATGAAACGATTGTTCCTGCTTGCCCTGGAACATGACCGCTAGAGATGACGCCTCATGGACAGGCGCCGCTTGCCGGAATATCCTATCTGCAGCGGCGGTCCGTTGGGCTTCGCGCCGGCAATTACGCCAGTTAGCCTGAAATCAGATCGCGGACAAGCTCGCTGCGCGCAAATTCTGCGATGTTCTGCTTGGCGCAAGCCATCGGCAGCGCCCAGATGACCATGTTTGAATAATAGTCTTCGCCCCAAACCGGCAAACCGGTATCGGCGTCAATCAGGCAGTGCTGCTTCCAGGGCGTGCGAGACCTCAGCGCGACCGCTTCGTAGATTCGCTTGGCGATCTCCAGCCCGGTTTCAGCTTGACCGTGGAAGATGAAGGTCATCGCGGCGCAGAGATTTTCGCCCACGAAGACCTGCGTCGAGTGATCGTTGTTTGGCAAGATGTCGGGGAACTGGTCGGGGTCGGGCTTGGAGATGTAGCGGCTGCCATCCGGGTTGACGCCGTTCACTAGACCGTGTTCGGTCGCGCCCATATTCAGTCGCTTGACCGCGCCCAAGGCGGACTGGATGCGCTCCGCCGGCAAGACATCGGTCAAGCCTGCGATATTGACGCACCACTGCGCCATCAGTTGATTGCCCAGTGAAACGTCGCTTTGCGTGCCTTCGCCGCTTGTATCATCCGGATCGTGCCAGAGTCTGAAATACTCGCCGGTCCAGAGTTTGTCCTGGTAAGCCGCTTTTCCCCGTTTCAGCCAATCGGCACATTCAGCGGCGAATTCGCTGTCCTTCATCTCGTCCGCCATGGCTTGCCCACAGGACAGCGTCGCCAGCCAGGTGCCGGCCACGTAAGCCGATGTGCCCCACCAGGGCCAGATGTCATAGAACTGATTCGCGGTCCACAATTCGCCGGGCTTGGCATGAGACTGATCGTTGACCAGACCGTCGCCGTCGTCATCCAGTGAATGTTGATAACGGATGGCGCGTTTGGCGGAATCGTAGAAATCCGCCAGCAGGTCGCGGTCGCCGCTGCGAAGGTAGAGGCGATAGATCATCTGGGCGTATTGACCAGGGTTCAGCGGATGCTGGCAATGATAACGCGGGTCGCGCATGGAAGATTCCCAGCCATAGGAAAAGGGAATCTCGCCATCGGATATCTGGAAATGCTTAAAGGCTTCCAGCGAAGTCCTTTCCAGCTCCGGGTAGAAAAACAGTATCGGCATGTGGCCGTGCATGCGACAGACCATGGTCTCGGTTATCGGGCAACCGGTGTGGCTTTCGCTATGCGTGAACCAGCCGATCTCGTCCCACCACTCGTCCTTACGAGTGCGAGCGATCCAGACGGTGTTTTTGGACAGGCTATAGAGACCCTGCACCAGCGCATCGCGCAGCCAATTCGGCAATTCCGTCCGGTAGATGGCTCCCTGCCAATTCAAGACGCCCTCAAGCAAGGCGTCAAAGCGATTCAGGGCATCCGCCGCTGCAGCAGCCGCATTTCCGTAGCGCAAGCCATATTGGTGAACGTGAGCTTCTCTGCCGCTGTCGCGCCAGAAAGGCGAATGCCAGGCGAATACAAATCGCGCGCGACATGATCCATTTGCGACGATCGTCCGCGCGATGCGCCCGACCAGCTTGCCGTCTTCTTGTGCGACGATTATGTCCTCACCCGCCAGCGCGACATCGTGAGTTTGTCCGCTGGGTTTCGCCGGCGGCTCAATAGTTAGCTCAAGATCCACGGCTGCGGAGCCAGTGTTGCGGATTTCAATTTCAAACAGGGCGGCTGGGATATTGCTATCAGCGCTGTTCCCGAGGATCAGAGGGGCGAAGGCGCGTATGCCTAGCTCAAGCTGCTTCCGTTCAAAGCGACAGACCATATCGGCGACGGGATGATGTCCCCAATAGGCGATGTCCGCCGTCGAGAGCAGCAAGGTTTCCCGTTGCTCCAAGCGGACAGTCAGCCATTCGCAGAAGTCGGCGCGCGGCGGCACGATGTCATTAAAGATCGAGCAGTGGCCGATCTTGCCTGTACCCTCCAGCGTGAAATAACCGGTGCCGAGCCCGCCGAGCGGGATGCCGCCGTCCAGGCGATGACCATCATAGACGCAGCCGGGAACCGCGCCAGAGAATCCGTCGGCTTCAATCTCTATCCATTGGTTTCTAGGCACATCGGCATTAAAGGGAAAGGATCCATTCGACATATTTATTCTCCTTATGCAATTCAATCGGCGTCGTAGCGAGGGGGCTGATGACCCGAAATGCGCTTAAATGCTCAAGCCACCCGACAAGCCATCCATAAACCGTCTGGACGTAAAGGCGAAGATGATAATCAGCGGCAGCGACGCGATCACATAGCTGGCGAAAGTGACACCGTAATCGGTGCTCCATGCACCGGCAAAAGACAGCACGCCAATAGAGACCGGTAATCGTTCACTATCAAAGATGGCCACCAACGGCCAGATGATGTCATTCCAACTGAAAAGCAAATTCAATATCGCCAGTGTGCTAAACGCCGGTATCGCCAGCGGCACGGCGATACGAATCAGGAGCGAGAATTCGTTGGCGCCATCCAGCCGCGCCGCCTCGAAGTATTCTTGCGGCAGCGTCTCGAAGAAGGTGCGCATCAGGAAGGTGCCGAAGACGATTTCAACCGATACCCAAGGCAACACAACGCCTTGCAGGGTATCAGCCCAATCCAGAGCAATGATAACGCTGAACATGGGGATGACAAGCAAAATGCCCGGGATCATGATCAATGCCAGAATCGCAACGAACAATATATTTCGGCCAGGGAATCGGTAGCGGGCGAATGCATAACCGGCCAAACCGGATATGACGAGCGTCAAAACCAGCGTGGGAATGGAATATGTGAAGCTGTTGAAGATCGCCCGACCCATGGCGGGCCAGGCGCGCACGTAATTTTCCGGATGCAAGGGAGTGGTCGGCAGCCAAAATTCCTGGAAGAACTGCGCGTTGATCTTGAAGGAGTTGATGACCGTGAAGACAAAGGGAATGTATGTGATGATGGCCAAAATGAGCAAGATAAGCATAAGGGGCCAATCGCGCCGCCAGGCATTAGACCGCAACATCGTAAGCCCTCCGGTAGCGCATTCTCAGGATAAATATGCTGAGCGCCAGGGTCATGAGCATCAGCACCGTGCCAATGGCCGAAGCATAGCCATGTTTGCCATAGGTGAAGCCCTGAATATACAAATAATAAGCCGGCGACATGGTGGTATTGATGGGACCACCCTGTGTCATCACCAGCATGGGCGCGAATTCCTGCATGCCCTGGTTCAGGCTTAGAATAAGAATCAGCGCCAGCGGACCGCGAATCGCCGGCAAGTCGATGGCGAAGACGCGGCGCAAACGGCTGCAACCGTCTATCAGCGCGGCGTCATTCACCTCGCTCGACAAGTTCTGCAGCGCGGCCAGGATAATCAAGAAGCCAAAGCCGGCCACCGCCGGGAAGCCGATGAAGATCAGCGCCGGCAGGGCGGTATCAGGACGCCCCAACCAGGGGTAGGGCCGGGCCATGGCGCCGACGCCGGTCAGGAATTCATTGAGCATGCCTTGGCGCCCGGCGTAGACCTGCTGCCATACCAGCAGATTAACCGTGATTGGGATCACCATCGGGATGGTGAAGACCATGCGCCAGATATTGCGCCAGCGATCGCTGGTCAGGTTGTATACCAGTTCCGCGCCCACAAAAGCCATGACCAGCACCAGCGCGGTGCGCCCGACCATGTATTTAAGAATGTTCCCTAAAGACTTTATGAAAACCGGATCGTCAAAGAGCGCCCGGTAATTATCCAGACCGATAAACTCGCCGGCCTCGGGGATATTCCAATAGGTGAAGGAATGAAAGATGGCGGAAACAGCCGGTACATAGCGGAACGAGAGCAGCAAAAGCAGCGCGGGAATTAAAAACAGGAAGGGCACATAAATCGGCACGAATCCGCTGCGCAGTTTCCAGCGGCTGGATTCGGTTTTGGCGCCGGCGGGCGGCTGCGTTTGCTGGGTCAACGGGTTGTCCTCCGATGTGTGAACCGGAGCCGGAAAATCCGGCCCCGGCACACGGATGCTACGCTCTCAAGCGCAGCCTTCCGCTTCAAATGCCATTACGGGCACCAGTCGTAGCCGACTTGTTCGCAAAGGGCGGCGGCGCCGCTCTCCCAGGCTTCCTGCAAGAGTGCTTTGGTCTCTTCTTCGTTGGTCGCGCCCAGGAAGAAGCCTTGCATGATCTGCGTCCAGTTGTCGCCGTGCTCAACGGTCAGCCGCCCGCTCGGATCGAGGAACAGGCGGTCCTGCAAGGCAGCCACAGTCTGAAAATTGGCCAGCACCGGTCCAACTTCGGTACCGGCTACCATCGGGATGAAGCCGCCGAACTCGTTCGCCAGAGGACCAAAGTTCTGTGGGGCAGACATCCACATCAGGTAATCGACGGCGAGTTCTAAGTTCTCGCTTTCCGCCGTCGCCACCGGTATACCATATTGCCCGGCAGAGCTGGGTCCGCCAACCCGGTAGATGGTCCCGGGCGCCCCTTCAAAGTCTTCTTCCGTGAAAGGCGGCAGATAGGTCAAGCCCCATTCAAAGGAAGCCGAATCGGTGATTTCCTTGTTGTCCCAAGACCCGCCCCAATAAACGGCCAGCTGCTCGCCGAGCCACATGCGCATGACGTCGCCCAAGCTGGTGATGCCAATGTAGTCAATCGGCAGAATCTCGACGAACTCTTTAGATATGCGCAAGTATTCGTCCATACGCGGGTCCTGGGCGTTTATCACGCCGTCATGAACCGCCTTGGCGACCTCTTCGGCGTTCAACGCGCGCCAGTCCAAGTCCGGCTGCATCTCGGAGTATTTGTCCATATAGATTTCACTATGCCGGTCCGCCCAGACAACGCTGAGCCACAAGCTATCAGCCCAATACCAGGTGCTCCAGCCGGTGCCAGGCATGAAAGAACCGAACGCTTCCACGCCGAGCGTATCCTGGATGGTGTGCATATCGGCGATGAACTCGCCCCAATTGGCCCAATCCGGTTCCACGCCAGCTTCTTCGAACATGGCGACGTTGTAGAACATGGCGGTCTCCACCCAGTCCAGCGCCGTCTGATACCAATGCCCATCGGGCGCGCGCGTCGTATTCGTCGCGTTTGGCGCGAATGAATCAGCCCAACGTTCGTGGCCCGGGATGCCCTCGGCGATGTAGGGGTTTGGCATCTCAAAGTAGTCGTCCAGCGCCGTCCACCAAGTATCCATCTTGAGACTGCGATTGAACCACTGATCCCAAACGATATCTGGCGCTTCATCAGCGGCCATGCGCGCGGACAGCCAGGTGATGTAATCGGTGCCACCGGGAATATCGGGCAGGAGCTCGATGGTCGCATTGGGATGCATGTCCATGTATTCCTGCGCGACTTGCTCGGCGATTGCGGAATGCGCCGGATGCTGCTCGGGCCGGTAGTAGACCTGGAGGTGAACAACGATTTCACCCGAGATGTCGCTGTCCTGGGCCAATGCCATTCCGAACACCCCGAAGAGAAGCGCGAATACGAATATCAGTGACAGTTTTTTGAACATCATGTTGCCTTTCATAAATGTGTACAGTAGCTTCGGACAAATGATAACGCGTTTCTCTTGTGGGCGCACCTCCCCGTTGTTATTTGCTTCTAAACTTTAGCCAGAATACATCTCTCAGCCAATCGCTTCTAATTCGGAAATACTTAGCTCTGCGGCGCCACCCCCTCCAAAGATTTGCTGGCGAAGCGCTCGCGGTTGGTCAACTGAATCGTCATCCCGCCATCGGTGAAGATATTGGCGCCGGTCACGTAGGAGGATTGCTCGCTGGCCAGGAATAGCGCGACGTTGCCTACTTCGCGCGCCGCTTGCACGCGACCCAGTGGGATATTGTCCATCCAGTGCTGCCGCGCCAGCTCGGCATCTTCCGCGGCGTCCTGGATATCGTGCCAGATTTGGGTGTCGGTCAAGCCCGGGCTGATGGCGTTTATACGGATGCCGTAGGGCGCGAATTCGATCGCCATGGAACGGGTCATCATATCGACGCCGCCTTTGGAAGCGGCGTAGGGCGCGGCAGCCGGCAAGGTGGCGACGGTGTGTACGCTGGCGATATTGATGATATTCCCGCTGCGGCGCGCGACCATCGCCTCCAGCGCGTAGCGGCTGCAAAGGAACGTGCCTTTCAGATCAACATCGACGACGCGCTCCCAATCGGCTACGTCCATTTCCAGCGTCGGCTTGACAAAATTGACGCCGGCGTTGTTAACGAGCGTGTCGATCTGGCCATAGGCGGACAGAGTTCCGTCCATGAGTCGCTTGCAGTCTTCGGCTAGGGAGACATCTGTTTTGACGAAGAGGCCTTTGCCATAGCGCGCTTTTAAGTCGGCCGTGACCTGCGCGCCAAGATTTTCGTTGATATCGGCGACGACAACCTCGGCGCCGGCTTCGGCGAAGCATTCCGCGATGCCCGCGCCGATGCCGCTGGCCGCGCCGGTGACGATGGCGACATGTCCATTCCAATCCATCAGTTGACCCTTCTTCGTGATCTGTCAAGCATATTGCTTGGCTCTTCTATCGCTGGCGTAATTATCGGCTAATCGAGATAGGAATAGTAGTTTCGTATCCGCTCGTGCGCATCCAGGATGTGATCGGATATTGCATCTTTCGCTCGCTCAATATCCCCCATTTTAAGTACGTTGACGAGGTGTTGATGCGCCTCGACATGCATATTCAGTTCAGTTGGCGATAGCACGTCATTGGCTTCCGCCAGGAAGCGGCTGATGCGCGAGCGCAGGCTGGAGACGACCTCGATCAGTATCGAATGTTGCGACAGCTGCCATAGTATCGAATGGAACCTCGAGTCAAGCACAAAGCCTTTTTGCCGGTCTCCCGCCGAAGCCGCCTGCCTCATCTGCCCTACAATCCCTTCCAGCTCGGCTTCAACCTGTTTTGACCAGTTGGATAGCGCATATTGAACGACCAGTCTCTCCAGCGCCACCCTTATCGAATAGACTTCGTTCAGTTCTTTGGATGAAAAGGTGTGAACGAAGGCGCCCCGACGTGGCTCTTTGATGACTAAGCCCTCGTCAATCAGTTTCTGGATGGCGATCCTCACCGGCATGCGGCTGACCAGTAATTGCTTGGCGATCTCTTGCTCCACCAAGTGGGTTCCAGGTGGGAAGTCGCCGCCTTTGATGGCGCCGCGCAGCCGTCGCGCTACTTCGTCGCTCAAACTCTCGGATTGTTTAATCGGTTCCAGCTCGTGCATGATTACTGCATCCACAGCCCTGCGTGCCTGCAAAAATCAATGGTCTCTCTGTCAGCCCTAAGGAAAAAAACAGCGCTCAGGATAGCCTTGCCCACATGACCATAAGCCACATCAAGCGTTTTAATCATCATCCAGGCGCTCGTTTGTAGTCTATACAATATCTTTAGAATTGCATTTAGGATTCAATATATCATAAATTGTATATGCTGTCAAATCTCGGCGCTTTCAGTGTCGGCGGTCAGTGTCTACGAGACCCTCGGTGGTGAATTGCCAATAATCTGAAATGCGCTTTGGCGGGGAAGGCGGGTTATGCGCTATGCGGAGCGCGACAGTTCTCAGTTGTCCAAACGGTAAAAGGCGGCGGCATTGTCGTGAAAGAGTTTCTTCAACTCCGCGTCCGTACAACCCGCGACAGCCCATTGGAGTGTTTCGACCCAGCGCGGATAATCTGTCGCCTGATAAGCCACGGGCCAATCGCCGCCGTACATCACGCGATCAAAGCCGAAGCACGCTATGACGTGATCGATATAGGGCTTAAGCTGCTCCTTGGTCCATCGCCCATGATCCGCTTCTGTGACCAGACCCGAGATCTTGCACGAGACGTTGGGAAACTCCGATAGGGTCTTGATTTCCGCGCGCCAGGGATCAAGCAGGTTGTTCTTTATATCGGGTTTGCCAATATGGTCGAGTATGAAAACAACATCGGGGCATTGCGCCACCATTTTGATGGTGTTTGCCAATTGATTGTGAGCGATGCAAATATCAAAGCTGAGCTTGAACTGCGGCAAAAGCCGAACACCGCTCAGGAAATCCGGGCGCAGGCAAAAATCGATATCCGGCTCAAACTGTATGATGCGGCGGATGCCCTTGATTCGCGGGTTGGCGGACAATGCCTCCAAAGCGGGTCCCGCGGCAGCGCCAAGTTCCAGCGGCGCCCAAGGCACAATGCCTTGAAGCCGTCCGTCCCGCTCAGCCAGGCTATCCACCCAATCCGCTTCAGCCTGGTATTGATCGAAATCCACCTCCGCCTGCAAGAATACCATCTTCTCAACGGCGACCGGTCCGCAAGCTTGATCGTAGTCTTGCAGCAAATAGGGCTTGTTCAGGATGGGGATGTCATCCAGCCATGGATAGCGCAAAAGCTGCGGATCCCAAACGTGTAGGTGCGTGTCGATTATAGGGAAATCTAGAATGGTTTCACTCCTTAATTGTATAGTCTCGCGATTATAACCATTTTCCCCCGCGCGCGCAGCCTGTGCCGCCGCTCACTGGCTGGCATGACGCAGGCGCGGATCAATGACGTGGTAGAGGATGTCCACCAACAGATTCATCAGCACATAAGCCAGGGCGACGAAGATGATGCCGCCTTGCACGACAGAATAATCGCGCTCGAGTATGCCGTCCAGCAGCCAAGTGCCCATGCCCGGATAAGAGAAGACGCGTTCTGTGATGACAGCGCCGCCGAGAATGGCGCCAAATTGCAGTCCCTGCAAGGTGATGATCGGCAGCAGCGCGTTGCGCATGGCGTGTACCCAGACGACTTTGCGCTCGTACAAGCCTTTGGCGCGCGCGGTGCGGACGTAATCCGAGCTCATGACTTCCAGCATGGCGGAGCGCGTCAGGCGGGCGACAAAGCCGGCTGATGTCAAGCCAATCGTTACCGCGGGCAAGACGAGATGGCGCAAGAAGCTGCCAAAAGCCCCCCAGTTGCAAGTCGCGATGAGATCGTAGAACATGAAGTTGGTGATGACTTGGTAATCGACGCCAGCGCCAATGCGTCCGCCCGTCGGCGTCCAGCGCAAGTTGACGGAGAAGAGGATGATCAACATGATGCCGACCCAGAAGATCGGCAGCGACAGACCTAGGATGGAAGCTGTCCTGACGCAGTAATCGACGGCGCGATTGCGGATCGTCACCGAAGCGACGCCCGACAAAACGCCAATGACCGTGCTGACAATAAGCGAGACGATGGCCAGCTCTATGGTCGGCGGCATGCGTTCAAAGATCATGCGCCGAATGGGTACGCCGCTGCTCATCGCCAAGCCGAGATCGCCCCGTATCAGTTTCGACAAGAAGTTCAGATATTGTTCTGCAATCGGACGGTTGAGGCCCCAAACGGCTTCCACCTGTGCCAACTGGCTCTTGTCCATCACCTGATTCTGTATCGTTTGAATGGGATTCCCCGGCACGATGCGCAAGGCGAGGAAGGTCAAGCTGCAAACCGCCCACAAGACAATCGGCAGCCAGACGAGTCTTTTGAGGATGTAGCCGATCATGTCGCTGCCCGTCAGGTGTCTTGGCGGCGCAGTTTCGGATCGAGGTGATCGCGCAGACCGTCGCCCATAAAATTCACGCTGAGCACCGTTATGGTGATGAGCAGCCCGGGGAAGAGCGGCACATGCGGCGCGTCGAAGATCAGCCGTTGCCCCTCGGCAACCATCATGCCCCAGTCGGGCGTACCCGGTTCGACCCCCAATCCGATAAAATTCAGGGCGGAAGCGGTGCCAATTGCCACAGCCAGCATCGCCGACGCTTGTACGATGATCGGCGGCATCATGTTGGGCAGGATATGTTTCCAGATGATATGCGGGTCCGAGGCGCCCAGAGAGCGCGCCGCTATCACATATTCCTCGTAAACCAGCGTGATTACGATTGAACGCGCCAGCCGCGCGAATACTGGCGCCATGGAGAACCCGATGGCGACAGTTACATTGAGCAAGCCTATTCCCAAGGTCGCCACAATCAAAATCGCCAGCAGGATCGAAGGAAAGCTCAGCATCACGTCCATCAGTCGCATGAGGAGTGTATCGAGCCAGCCGCCGAGATAGCCGGCCGCCACGCCGATAATCAAGCCGACGGCCAAGGCGCTTGCGACAGCGGCGAAACTCGCGCCCAGAATTGGCCGCCCGCCGTAAATTACGCGGGACAAGACATCGCGTCCCAATTGGTCTGTCCCGAAGGCGTGCTCTACAGAGGGAATTGCAAAGCGGTTCTTGATGTCGCGCGCCATAGGATCGAAGGGCGCGACAACGGATGCCAGGATTGTGATCAGCAGGATGAAGCTGAAGACGGCGCTGCCCACCAGGGCGATATCATAACGGCGCCAGAAGACGCCAATCCGCGCTGATGTCGTTTTCTCAACCTGCATGAGCGACCAAACCCGCGCTTGCGGCGAGACCTCGGAGTGATGTTAAGTTTAGTGTTATGGCGCTGCAAAAGGCAAATATGGCTCTGCCTTTGCAGGACAAAGCCATATTTTGTCGAGCGCTTTTTGGCGCTATTCCGCCAGCCAGACTTCGCGCAGGTTGATGCGTCCGCCGGCGGTGCCGAAGGTTTCCACATTCTGCACACGCTTATTCACGAAGATAGGCGGCGTCAGATAACCGATGTAAATGTAGGGCAGGTGTTCCAGCATCAGAGACTGGAATTCCTGGTAGATCGCCTCGCGCTCCATCGTATCTACGGTTGAGATTCCCGCGTTGACCAAGGCATCAATCTCGTCCACGACTTCCAGCGCCTGATGTTGGGTTTGGCTGCCTTCGGCGCCGGCTCTTGCCATCAGAATCGCCTTGTCATGGGGGTCGGGCATGAAGGTAGAGCGCTGGTTAATGCTTAGCTGTGTCTGCCCGTCGCCGACCTTGCCCCAGAACGAACCAGCGTCTAGGCGATCCAGGGTCACATCAAAGCCCACCGCTTCCAGGTCCGACGCGACCAGTTCAGCGATCTGGGGCCAGAAGCGATTGTTCTCATAGGCGACTTCGATCGCCAGCGGCAGGTCCAGCCCCGATTCCGCCAGCAAGGCTTTGGCGCGCTCCGGATCATACCGGCTGATTTCGCGCCCGGATTCGTCAAAGCCGAGGTCAAGCGGACCGAGCAGGCTGGCCGGCATTTCGGCGAAACCGTTCAAACCCGCTTCAATCAAGGTTTCGCGGTCGAGCGCGTAATTGACCGCCTGGCGCAGCTGCAAATTATCGAAGGGTTCTTGCGCCACGTTGGCGCCGACGAAGAGATCCACCAGTGGCGCGCCGACTTCGACGCGAATGGTCTCGGAGTTTTGCAGGCGCGGTACAGATGTGAATGGCGCATAGAGGGTCATGTCAATTTCGCCCGCCTCCAGCGCGGCGAGGATCGCGGCTTCATCCGGGAAGGCGCGGATGACGATTTGATCGACGTAGGGCCGCCCCGCCCAATAATCTTCATTCGCGACCAATACCGCCTCTTGCCCGGGCACAAAGCGTTCGATCTTGAAGGGACCCGCAGCCGACATGTTTAAGCCGACTTCCGTGCCGTATTCGTCCAGCGCCTTCGGGCTGATGATGATGCCATCGGGGCGGGAGAAGACCAGAAGTTGCGTCGCGTTGGGCTGCTGCAGGGTCAAAACCACCGTATGGTCATCAAGCGCTTCGAGCGATTCCCAATTGCCCGTGCCCTGATTGCCGTACATATACATGCCATCGATGTAGCTCGGGTCATCCGGGTTTATGGGGCGCTTCATGCTGCGGACGATGGCGGCAGCGGTCACCGGTTCGCCATCGTGGAAACTCATGCCCTCGCGGATGTGGAAGGTATAGACCAAACCGTCGTCTGATATCTCCCAGGATTCAGCCAGCCCGGGCAGCGCGCCGCCGTTTTCAAAGTCGGCGCGGACCAGACCTTCACCGATGGTGTCAATCACGTGAACGCCGCCAAAGCCGTGCCAAAACCCGATGTCAAATGAATCGCCCATGGACTCCGCGCCAAATACCAGCGTGCCGCCGTACTGCGGATCTTGTGCGGCGGCTGTCCCCAGTGAGAGCAAAAACATTAGCAGGAGCAGTATTGTGCCGAGGGTACGTATTCTATTCATGAGTCAAAACCTTTCTCTATTCATCGCCGCGATTATTCGGGAAATGTGATTTTAGTCTGCACTGACTATTATACATTGTGTACAGATAGTCAACAAACTGTCCACCAATAGCGTGATTATAACTTGTATGAGCCGCAAGTCAAAAAGCGGGCGAAACTGGGTGCTCTACTGGGCGGTCGCTTCAAAATGTATACAACGACTATCCGCATCGCAACGAATACGCCGAATTTGTCCCAAGCGCCGTCATTCCGCCGCGCGAGAATTGGAACACCGCTTTCGAGCGCGTATTGGACGAAGAACTGGCGGCCGCCATGATCGGCGAGAAGAGTCCCGAGCAGGCGCTGGCGGATGCCCAGACCCGCCTGGAAGACTTCGCGCTGTTTGAGTAGTAGACCGCAAATCCACTCCGCTTCCGCTTCGGAAGACCAAGAAAAGCCCCTCCCTCTTAAATAGGGGTGGGGGTAACATGTGGGCGGGCTTTCGGGCTCGCCCCGCTTGGACAAAGATTGTTCATACAGTAATTATCAAATATCATAGCGGCTTATTTTCAACAACATAATTGAACAGACCCACGAAGATAGGAACAGAACATGTCCGAAATTCCCCGCAGCGAATACCCTCGCCCACAGTTCGTCCGCGAAGACTGGCTATGCTTGAACGGCGAATGGGGTTTTGAGATCGACCAAGGCGACAGCGGCATCCACCGCGGCTTGCCCGAACGCGAGCTAAAGGACAGGATTACCGTGCCTTTCTGCCCGGAATCGCAACTTTCCGGCATCGGCAATCACGATTACTACAACGCCGTTTGGTATCGGCGGCGGGCGACTATCCCGGCCGCATGGGGGGAACGGCGCGTCCTGCTGCATTTCCAAGCCGTCGATTACGACAGCACGGTCTGGGTGAATGGCGTCGAGGTCGGGCGGCATCGCGGCGGCTTCACGCCCTTCAGCTGCGATTTGAGCGGCGTGGCGGAAGCGGGCGACGAGATCACCATTGTGCTGCGCGCCCGCGATGACGGACAGAAGCCGCAGCCGCGCGGCAAACAAGCCCGCGACTATGGACCGGAGGGCGCCATCTATGTGCGCAGCACCGGCATCTGGCAGACTGTCTGGCTGGAGCCGGTGGGGGAGATCGCGCTGCGGCGTCCGCGCGTCACGCCCGACCTGGCCAATCAGCGTTTTCGCCTGGAGCAGCCACTCAATGGAAACAGGGGCAACGCGAAAGGCTTGCGCCTGCGGGCGACCTTGAGCGACGGGGACGGCGAGATCTTCACGGCGGAATGCTCGGCCGAAGCCGATTTGTCGCCACAGCTGATTCTGCCGATTCCCGCCGACCGGCTCAAGCTCTGGGCGGTCGGCGATGCGCATCTCTATGATCTCGATATCGCGCTGATTGACGCTGAGGGCGCCACGATCGACAGCGCGACGAGCTACGCTGGCTTGCGCGGCATTTCGATTGACGGCAAGGCAATCAAGATCAACAACAAAACCGTCTTCCAGCGCCTGGTGCTCGACCAGGGCTATTACCCCGATGGCATCATGACCGCGCCCAGCGACGCCGCGCTGATCGAAGATATCGAGCTGAGCATGGCTGCTGGATTCAACGGCGCTCGCCTGCACCAGAAAGTCTTTGAAGAGCGCTTTCTTTATCACGCCGACCGTCTGGGTTATATCGTCTGGGGCGAATTCGGCGATTGGGGCTGCGGCGGACTTGGTCCGCTGGGCGGCGAGCATCAGAAACCCGGTCCCGATTACATCACGCAATGGCTGGAATGCCTGGAACGCGATTATTCCCACCCCAGCATCGTCGGCTGGTGCCCGCTCAACGAGACCTGGCAAATGCTGACCGACCGCATCACCACGCTTGATGACGTCACGCGGGGCATGTATCTGGCGACCAAAGCCATGGACGGCACGCGCCCCGTGCTCGACGCCTCGGGTTATTCGCACCGCGTGCCCGAAGCCGATGTCTACGACAGCCACGATTATACGCAAGATCCCGACAGCTTCCGCCAGCGGCACGCTGGCGCGGCAGATGGCGCGCCCTATCTCAACGGCGCGGATAGCTGGATGGTGCCGGCGCGTTTGGTCGGCAATGTCAATTGGTCGATACCTTACCGTGGCCAGCCCTACTTCGTCAGCGAGTTTGGCGGCATTTGGTGGAACCCGGATGTCAAAGAGGATGAGGATTCCTGGGGTTATGGCGAGCGTCCGCGCGACCTGGAAGAATTCTATGACCGCTTCGAGAAGCTCTGCGCCATTTTGCTCGACGATGTCAGCATGTTCGGTTATTGCTATACCCAGTTGACCGACATCTATCAGGAGCAGAACGGCATCTACAAATTCGACCGTGGGCAGAAATTCGACCTGGCTCGCATCCGCGCCGCACAGACAAAACGGGCCGCGATTGAGCTGGCGGACGAATAATCACCCGCCAGTCCAGTTCAGCCGGGCGCTTGGACCTGAACATATGCTGCAGCGCTACTGAATTAACTCGCGCGCCCGCTCCAGCTCGGCCGGGGTATTCAAATTGGTGAAAGCAATGCCGTCCGCGTCGTATGGCGCGTAGTCGGCTTCGTCGAGGTAAGTGACGCGCATCTTGTCGTAGAAGCGAATGATCTTGAGCCGATTTGCCTCGAGCTGCACGCGTATCGGCGCCAGGCAAGTTTTCCTGTAAATCGCGTGCATGCCCTGGGGATAGCCGTCGACGCGCGGCACGACGATATCCGTCGCCTCGTCCATTTGCGCGATCATGAAGCGCAGCAGCTTGGTATTGATAAAAGGCATGTCGCAGGCAAGGACCAGCGCCGCGGGATTTGTGGCGCGCGCCAGCGCGGTATAGATGCCGCCCAAGGATCCCCGACCAGGCAAGATGTCGGGGTGCATCTCCAAGCCCAGATGCCGGTAGTCTTGGGGTTTGTTGGTGATCAGAATCGTCTCGGACTGCCCCAAATCGGCGCTGGCGGCGCAGACGCGCTCAATCAGGGTCATCCCGCCGAGCTTGAGGAAGGCTTTGTCGCGCCCCATGCGGCTGCTCTGCCCGCCGGCGATGATGGCGACAGTGAGCTTTGGATGATCGCGGTTCAGTGGAGTCATTCTGAAGGATTCTCAGTTGAAAGAATAGCTTCCAACTGAGCAATCAATGGCGGCAGATCCTCTATGGTCGTCTTCCAGAGCACGTCAAGGTCAATTTTGAAGTAAGCGTGAACCAGGAAGTTCCGCATGTCCGTAGTGTCTCGCCAGGGTACATCAGGATAATTCGATTGCAATTCGAGGGTGAGTTTGCTGGCAGCCTCGCCGATATCCTGTAAGGTCTTGGCCAAGCCATTCTGCAGCAATTCGTTATTCTCAAATGTTTGTCTTTCCGTCACTTGGACGGAGTGAAATGCAAGCTTTGCCGCGTCCAACATGTGTTGCAGGCGAAGCCTGTCATTCTCACGATTCTTGCGCATATATTAGTCTGGCGCTTTCGAGTACTTCTTGCCGAATATAGCGACTCAAAGAGTTGGGTGTCGCCAAATCGACTCGGCGCCCGACGATCTCGCTGAATTCCCTCATATGCCTCGCCATGGAGAAATATCCAACCGGCGCGTCCGGCAGATATTCGACCAGCAAATCGACATCGCTCTCCGGCGTCAATTCATTTCGCGCGGCGGAGCCAAACACAGACAGTCGCCGAATCGGCTGGCTGGCGCAGTATTCGCGGATTTTCTCTTCTGGAAGATCGACGCGTATATAATCGCTCATAGCGTATCCTCCTATTCTCGATTAAATCATATCATGTATCTGCACATTATTAAATGTGTTGGAATTGTGGCTGCATCATTCATGTGCTGCAAGCGAAGCCTGTCATTCACTCGGCTCTTGCGCATAGATTTGCCTCGCGCTCGCTATAATCTCATCACGAATGTACTTGCTCAGTCCCTTGGGCGTACACAAGTCAACCTGTCGCCCGATGATCTCGCTAAGGTCTGTCAGATGTCCGCCCATGTCAAATAAGCTAATTCTCGAATCCGGCAGATACTCCACCAGCAAATCGACATCGCTTTCGGGCCTCAATTCATTTCGCGCGGCGGAGCCAAACACAGACAGCCGCGCAATCGGCTGACAGGCGCAGTATTCGCGGATGCGATCTTCTGGAAGATCTGCACATAATCGCTCGCTCATGGCGATTTCTCCTTTCCCAGCCCAATCGTATCATCAATCGGTCATGATTCAGCGCGACCAATGCCATCCATCTCGGCTAGGAAACGATACAGTTAGCCCGACTCAATGCACATAGCGCACCGGGTCCTTGATCGCCCCTTGCCCCTCCAGCGCGGTCGCCGCCCGCTCCAGCCGCTCCAGCTTGACCGCCGCCATCTTGAAATCGGGTATCTTGGCGCGCGGGTCAATCTTGTCCAGCGTCAGCAGGTTCGCCGCCGCTTCGACAAAGTGGAAGGGCAAGAACACGGTGCCCGTCGGTGAGCGGCCCGTCACCATAACTTGACACTCCACCGCGCCGCGCCGCGATGTGATGCGCAGCCAATCGCCGGAAATGACCCGCAACTGGCTGGCGTCGGCCGGGTGCATCTCGATGATCGGCACGGGGAATGCCTCTTCCAGCCGGGAACTGCGCGTCATCGTGCCGCCGTGCCAGTGGAAGAGCACCCGCCCGGTCGTCAGATGATAGGGATACTCGTCATCGGGCAATTCGCTTTCCGTGCCATATTCCAGTTCCCAGAATTTGCCCTTGCCGCGCGGGAAATCGTCTTCGAACAAGTAAGGCGTGCCGGGATGATCCACGGCTGGGCAGGGCCAATGCACGCCGCCTTCACGCTCCAGGCGCGCGTAGGTAACACCGAAGAAATCGGGCGTGACCCGCCGCATCTCTTCCCAGATTGCTTCGGGATGCTGATAGTCGAAGCCGGCGCTGACCGCGACGCCGAGCCGCGCTTCCATGCGCTTGGCAAGGGCGCAGACAATCTGCCAGTCGGGCTTCGATTCGCCCACCGCCGGCAGCGCCTGCCGAACGCGCTGGATGCGCCGGTCGCTATTGGTGAAGGTGCCCTCTTTTTCCGCGAAGCTGGCTGAGGGCAGGACCACGTCCGCCATCTCGCCCGTTTCGTTCATGAAGATGTCGATGCAGAGCAGCAGATCCAGTTCCTCCAGCGCGTGCTGGGCATGGGACAGGTTCGGCTCGCTCATCATGGGGTTCTCGCCCATGACAACCATCGCCTTGATCTGTCCTGTTAGCGCGCCATCGACCATTTCCGTGACGGTCAAGCCCGGTTGATCCTGGAGGCTGGTGCGCCATTCGTTTTCGAATTTGCGCTTGATTGCCGGGTCCGCCACCGATTGATAAGCCGTGTAGACATTAGGCAAGCCACCGCTATCGGAGCAGCCTTGCACGTTGTTCTGTCCACGCAAGGGATTGAGCCCAGTGCCCGGTTTGCCGGCGTGACCGCACATCAGCGCCAGATTGGTCAGCGACAGCGCGTTGTCCGTGCCATGGGTGCTCTGGCTGATGCCCATGCCCCAATAGAAAGCGGCGCGCTCGGCAGTGGCGTACATGCGCGCCGCCCGCCGAATATCTTCGGCTGGCACGCCGCTGATGCGCGCCGCCCATTCCGGGCTGCAATGTTCCAGCGATTCAATATAGTCTTCAAAGCCCTCGGTGCGCGCCTCGATAAATGCGGGATTGAATAGGTTTTCGCTGACGATGACATTCGCCATCGCCTGGAAGACCGCCACATCCGTGCCAGGCTTTTGCCGCAGCCACAGCGTCGCGAAATCGGTCAGCTCAATCTGGCGCGGGTCAATCACGATCAGCTTGGCGCCATTTTTGCGCACCGCTTTTTTCAGGAACAAGCTGATGACCGGATGCGTCTCGGTGGTGTTGCTGCCGGTGACGATGAAAGTATCAAGGTTTTCCATTTCGGCGATGCTGTTGCTCATGGCGCTGGAGCCGATGGCAAGCTGCAAGCCGGTCACGCTGCCGGCATGGCAGAGCCGCGCGCAGTGATCCACGTTGTTGGTTTTCATCACCGCCCGCACCCATTTTTGGAAGACATAGTTGTCTTCGTTTGTGGCTTTGGCGCAGGCATAGGTCGCCACGCTGTCGCCGCCATGCTCGCGCACGATCCCCGACAAGCGCTCGCTGACAAAATCCAGCGCCTCGTCCCAGCTCGCCTCGCGGAAGTTCCCGCGCGCGCCGTCGCGAATCAGCGGTCGCTTCAAGCGCCGCGGATGGGTGGCGAAGTCCAGCCCGAAGCGCCCCTTGACGCAGAGATTGCCATAATTGGGCGCGCTGTCAAAAGGCGCTTCGACGCGATAGATCTGCTTGTCTTTGATGTGCAGGTTCATCTGACAGCCCACGCCGCAGTAGGGGCAGGTCGTGCGCACGGTTTTCTCTGGCTTGAGCAAAGTCATAAGCGCCTCCTTCTGTCAATTATAATGGTAGTGGCGCTTATGACCAAACACGATATAGGCGCCCCAAGGCAATCGCATCATAATATTTTTTGCCACAGAGGGCGCAGAGGGTCGCGTAGACAATGACCGCCGACACCGAGATTTATCCGTAAATATGCCAAAAAAGGACGTAATGTAGGGGCGATTCTGTGAATCGCCCACGATTTTGCACCCAATTTCATGGGCGAGCCAAGGCTCGCCCCTACAATTCAACAGTTTGATGTTAAATTCGACAGTTATGGATTTTGAAGCGATTGCCCGCATAGGCGCCCGCTTGCATTTTCGCCTCCGCTCGCATATACTTTGATCTAACATCTATGGCAAGAGAAACATCATGGCGGAAGCGGAAACCAGTTTATCGCAGCGGGTCGAATCCCTAGAACGACTTTCGCAGGGGCATGTTTTCGAAAAAGTCGTCGAACTGGACCAGCGCGTTACCAGCATGGAAAGCGCGCGTGAGACGGAACAGCCACACTTGGCGACCAAAGCCGATATTGCCCGCTTGGAAACTCAAGTAGTGCATATGCAAAAACAAATCGATCAATTGGACGAGAAAATTGACGCTCGTTACGATCAATTGGACGAGAAAATTGACGCTCGTTACGATCAATTGGACGAGAAGATTGACGCTCGCTACGATCAATTGGACGAGAAGATTGACAAGCAGTTCGAGCAGTTTCAGTCCAAGCTGGACACCCAGTCCGAGCAGTTTCAGTCCAAGCTGGACACCCAGTCCGAGCAGTTTCAGTCCAAGCTGGACGGCCAGTCCGAGCAGTTGCAAAAGATAATCGAACAGCGCATCAATCGAATGATTGCCTGGCAGATCGGCACGGGAATCACTATCGCTGCCCTGATCCTCAGCCGTCTGCCCGCGCCCGGATAAAGCCACGGCAGCGCAAAATCCACCATATATAGGGCTATCCGCTCGCCTTCCCCTCTTAAACTACAGTCGCGCCATGCAGGTCCCGCGGCGCTTCGGAACAAACCCATGCGATTGCTCTGTGTTCCCGCTAAATGTTGTTGCGCAAGCGGACATTCTAAATACAATGAAATTTACGTGGGAAATCCACATAGTGGGAGAATCTATGCGTGCGCATCGGGAGCCAAATATGCTTGGAAAAGCATCATATTTTAGCTGGATAATAATCATCCTTTGCCTGCTAGCGTTGCCCCGGGGCGCGCAGGCGCAACCCGGCAGCCCGCGAATGACCGCGAGCACCACAACCAGCGTTACCATCGCCTGGGATGGCGTGGGCGCGGGCGCCACTTATGAATCCCAACAAGTACTCCCTAGACTAAGGAGCTCGGTGAATGTCGGCAGCGGGACAACGACAACCATCACCGGCTTGAGCCACTCCACCTACTACGGTTTCCAAATCCGCAGCATCTTAAACGGCGTGACATCAGACTGGACGGGAGTAGCAGATGGGCATACCAAGCCGCTCGCCCCGCCCAATTTCCGCGCCACCTGTGTGGCTGGCACCTTCGTTGAGCTGAAATGGAACGCGCCGCAACAATCACAGGTCAGCCTTTCGCCGACTTCATTCCAATACGAGGTCAAGATTGACAGTGGCGCTTGGCAATCCAGAGCCGGGTCGCGCACGCGCAAAGTCGGTCAGCTTTCCCTTGGTACAACATATACCTTCGCTGTCCGCACGGTACTGGACCGGTCCGGCTTTGTTGGCTACAGCGACGCATCAACTCTGACCGTAACCACCGCAGCCGCCCAGGTCGAGCCGCCGACCGGCTTGCAAACCTCCGAGGTGTCGGACACCAGCGTCAAGCTGACTTGGACCGCCAGCACAACTACGGTCTCGTCTTATGAGGTCAGCACCGACGGCAATACCTGGGTCGATTCCGGCAGCGACCTCGAGCACACTTTCAGCGGCTTGGATCCAGAAACCCGCTACTCCTTGCGGGCGCGGGCGAAAAGCGGCAACTCAACCTCCTGCGCGAACGCCGCGCCACTGGTGACAACCTTGCCCAGCGCCCCAAGCGCGCCGACGGGCTTGATGACAAGCGGCATCAGTCAGACCGCCATCGCCCTCAGCTGGACGAAATCGGCTGGCGCAACCGCCTACAAAGTGCGCAAGGACAGCAGCGACAGTTGGACGACGCTTGGCGATGTCGCGTCACATACCTTCACCGGCTTGACAGCGAATACGCAATATACGCTGGAAGTGATAGCCAGCAACAGCGGTGGGGATTCTGCCGCGGCGTCGGTGAGCGCCAGCACCTTGCCCAACGCGCCCGCGGCCCCGACCAGCTTGAGTACCAGCGCTATCACGCAGACCGCTATCACGCTGTCCTGGACGAAATCGGCCGGCGCGACAGCCTACAAAGTGCAAGTTGACAGTGGCACGGTGGCGACGCTGGGCGATGTCGCCACGCATACCTTCAGCGGCTTGACGGCGGATACCAGCTACACGCTGAAAGTCATCGCCAGCAACAGCGGCGGCGATTCTTCGGCGGTATCGGCCAGCGAGAGCACCCTGCCTAATGTGCCCGCGGCGCCGACCAGCTTGTCGGTGGATAACATCACGCAGACCGCAGCCAGGCTCAACTGGACAAAATCCAGCGGCGCGACCAGCTACGAGGTCAATGGCGGCGCGCTCAGCCAATGGACTGATGTCGGTGATGTAGCCACCTACACCTTCGGTAGCCTGACCGCCAACACCACCTATAATCTACGGGTTCGCGCCGTGAACAGGGCGGGCAATTCCGGCGCGGCCGCTTCCAGCGCCAGCACCTTGCCCAACATCCCAGCCGCGCCGACGGGCTTGGCTGCCAGCGCCCACACGCAGAACGGCATCACGCTGGGCTGGACGAAGTCACCTGGCGCCACCGGTTACAAGGTCCAGGTGAATAGCGGCACGGTGACGACCCTGGGCGATGTCGCCACGCATACCTTCTCCGGTTTGAGCGCCGACACCAGCTACACGCTGAAAGTGATCGCCTTTAACCGAGCGGGCGATTCGGCGGCGGCGACGCTCAGCGCCAGCACCCTGCCCACCGCGACCGCCGCGCCGACAAACTTGCAAACCAGCGGCATCACCCAGACCGCCATCACCCTCAGCTGGACGAAGTCGGCCGACGCCACCGGCTACAAGGTCCAAGCCAACAGCGGCACGGTAACGACCCTGAGCGATGTCGCGACTTATGAATTCACCGGCTTGACAGCGAACACGCAATACACGCTGAGTGTGATCGCCTTTAACCGAGCGGGCGATTCGGCGGCGGCGACGGTAAGCGCCAGCACCTTGCCCAACGCGCCGGCCGCGCCGACGAGCTTGCAAACCAGCGGCATCAGTCAGACGGCAATCACGCTTAGCTGGACGAAATCGGCCGGCGCGACCGGCTACAAGGTGCAAGCCAACAGCGGCACGGTCACAACCCTGGGCGATGTCGCGACCCATGACTTCACCGGCTTGACGGCGAACACGCAATACACGCTGAAAGTGATCGCCTTCAACAGCGGCGGCGAGTCCGGGGAGACGACAGTCAATGCCAGCACCCTGCCCAACGCGCCAGCCACGCCGACGGGCTTGGCGTCCCTCGGCGGCACGCACGATAGCATCACGATAAGCTGGACTAGATCGACCGGCGCCACCGGCTACAAGGTCCAGGTGGATAGTGGAACGGTGGCGACCCTGGGCGATCTCTCCATACATACCTTCACTGGCTTGACGACTGACACCAGCTATACCTTGAAAGTGGTCGCCTTCAACAGCGGCGGCGATTCCGCAGCTGCGTCGGTCAGCGCCAGGACCAAGCTGACTACGCCGCCAGTCACGCTAGGGACGGTCACGCATAACAGCATCGTCATCAGCTGGACGAAATCGACCGGCGCGACGGCTTATAAAGTGCGCAAGGACAGCAGCGACGATTGGACCACCTTGGGCGATGTCGCGACGCACACGTTCAGCGGTTTGACGCCGAATACGGCTTATAACATTGAAGTGCTGGCCAGCAATTCGCATGGTGATTCGGCCGCGGGCGCCATATCCGGCACCACTACGCATGACCTAGACGCGACGGCCACGCATAACGCCAACCTAACGGCGACGCACAATGCCAACCTGACGGCGACAGCCAACGCCAACCTAACGGCGACAGCCAACGCCAACCTGACGGCGACCCAGCTCGTCCTATCCAACGACGCCACGCAAACACAGCATGCGGTCAATCTCACCGCGACAGCCAACGCGCCAACCGCCACTGCGACACCAACCCCGACGCCAACCGCCACTTCGACGCCAACTCCGACGCCAACCGCCACTGCGACGCCAACTCCGACGCCAACTCTGACGAACACGCCATTGCCGGGCTCGCCAGCCGCGCCGACCGGCTTGAGTATGAGCGGCATCAGCCAGACGGCGATCACGCTAAGCTGGACGAAATCAACTGGCGCCACCGCCTACAAAGTGCAGGTGGACAGCGGCGCGGTGACGACGCTGGGTGATGTCGCCACGCATACATTCAGCGGCTTGAGCGCCAACACCAGCTACACGCTGAAAGTCATCGCCAGCAACAGTGGCGGCGATTCCAGCGCGGCATCGGTCAGCGCCAGTACCTTGCCTAACGCGCCAGCCGCGCCCTCGGGCTTGCAAACCAGCGGCATCACCCAGACCGCCATCACGCTTGAATGGACAAAATCGGCCGGCGCGACCGGCTACAAAGTCCAAGCGAACAGCGACACAGTGATGACGCTGGGCGATGTCGCCACGCATACATTCAGCGGCTTAACGGCGAATACGCAATATACCTTGGAAGTAATCGCTTTCAACAGCGGCGGCGATTCGGGCGCGACATCGGTCAACGCCAGGACCCTGGCTACGCAAAGCAACGCCCTCGCCGACCCCACCAGCGTCTCCGCCAGTGGCATCACGCAAACTGCTATCACGCTTAATTGGACTAAAGAGACCGCTGCCAACAGTTACGAAGTGCAAGGCGGCTCGCATAGCAGTTGGCATGATGTCGGCGATGTCGCCACTTACGAATTCACCGGCTTAACCGCCGATACCCAATACACCCTGAAAGTCCGCTCCAAGAACAGCCAGACAACGTCGACGGGTGTCTCCGTCAGCGACAGTACGCTAGCCAACGCGCCGGCCGCGCCAAACGACCTGCAAGCCAGCCCGGGCGGCCAAAATAACGTCAATCTCAATTGGCCCAGCTCGGCTGGGGCGGATAGCTACGAAATTCGCGGCTCGATGGCGTCCAACCAACCCAGCAGCCAAGCTGTCTCTGTTGGCGCAATCAGCAATTGGATGGATGTTGGCAATGTCAACAGTTATGTCGTGTCCGGGCTGTCCCCAGAAATGACCTATACCTTTGAAGTACGAGCCAAAAACACCGGCGGTGCTTCCCAACCACGGTCCACCAATTACAGAATATCGCCGAGCAGCGCAAACGATGGCGATTCGCCACAGCGCAACGATGGCGATCCGCCACAGCGTAACGATGGCGATCCGCCACAGCGTAACGATGGCGGTTCCGTCCAGGGCGATAGTGATACTGATACTGAGAACGCGGGGGCGGCGCTTCTCGGCGGCAGCTCGTCCCCCGCCAGCCCCACCGAAGACCCCAATCCCAAACCGTCGGTCATCAACTGCAGCGACGAGCAACGAGCGCTCTTCGACATCAGCGCCTTGACGCCGGGCATGAATGTGCAATGTCTGGATCACAACAGCATCTTCCAGCCGAATCTGGTCGCCCGCGGCGTCGTGTTGGGCGTGGATGTCTGGGGCTGGGTGCGCGGCGATTTTGAAGTCTGCTTCAAGCAGGCGGGCGATATCGTCTTCCTGGACGCCGCCTATGCCCCGCGCGTCCAGACGAGTGTAACGATCTACAGCCGCGATGGCAGGAGCTGCATCCCTCTAAACCGCGCCGGCACGTTGGTGCTGCTAAAATCGACGTTGAACAGTCCGCCGCCGTCAGCCCCCCAATCATCGACAGTATCAGCGGCTAGCGCTGGGTCGGCTGCGAATAACCAGGTCGTCGCCTTCGACGATTGCCAGGTACGAACCCTCGAATACATCAATTTCCGCGAATCGCCGGGCGGGAATCGTATCTTAGTCTTGTCGCCACAGGTAACCCTGACCGCCTATGACAAGCAAGGCGATTGGTTCCAGGTCGATTTTTACGGGCAGAAAGGTTGGCTGCACGGGGATTATGTCAAGCCGATTGGGGATTGCGGCTAGCCGCCCGCCTCCAGGGCAGTCTTCGGCTGCCCTTTCTTCAATGCCTCGACGATAAACAGGCTTTTTGTATACTGCCCATTAAAGCTACAATAGGCTCGCGTCGCCCGCATACTCAAAAAGGAAAAGCGCGATGAACTATCTCGCTCGCGAGCCCCTGCCCAAGACCATGCGGGCCATCGTTTGCCACGGACCGGAAGACTACCGGCTCGACGAATGGCAAGTGCCGCAGCCCGCGGCCGGCGAAGTTGTCATCCGCGTACAATCCGTCGGTATCTGCGCCAGCGATCTCAAATGCTATCAAGGCGCCCCGCTCTTCTGGGGCGACGACAGCCGGGAAGGCTATTGCCAGCCGCCGGTCATCCCCGGGCATGAATTCGTGGGCGAGGTGGTGGCGCTGGGCGAAGGCGCCGGGGAACAATACGGTTTGCAGCTTGGCGACAGCGCCGTTTCCGAACAAATCGTGCCTTGCTGGCAGTGCCGCTTCTGCAAGCGCGGACAATACTGGATGTGCCAGGACAAGCACGACGTCTACGGCTTCCGGCAAGCCACCATCGGCGCTATGGCAGAGTATATGCTTTTCCCGGTCGGCGCGCTCAATTACAAGGTGCCGGAAGCGCTGCCTGCTCATCACGCCGCTTTCATCGAGCCGCTAGGCTGCTCGATCCACGCCGTGCAACGCGGCGAAATCGAACTGGACGACGTGGTTGTGATCGCCGGTTGCGGACCGCTGGGCTTGGGCATGTTCGCGGCCGCGCGGCTCAAGAATCCGCGACTGCTGATCGCGGTCGACCTGAACGACGAGCGCCTGGAAATCGCCGAGCTTTGCGGCGCCGATATGAGCCTGAACCCGAGCAAGATTGATGTGGTGGACGAAGTATTGAAACTGACGGACGGCTATGGCTGCGATGTTTATATCGAAGCCACCGGCTATCCGGCCGCTGTGGCGCAGGGCTTGCAAATGATCCGCAAGCTAGGCACATTTGTCGAATTCAGCGTCATGCGCGAGCCAGTCACAGTCGATTGGACCATCATTGGCGATACCAAAGAACTGAATATCCATGGTTCGCACCTGAGTCCCTATACTTATCCCATCGCTATCGACATGCTGGTCAAGGACCTGCTGCCCATGGATCGCATCATGACCCACCAACTGCCGCTCAGCAGCTTCCAGGCCGGCATGGACATGGTCGCGAATGGCAAGGAATCGGTCAAGGTCACGCTAAGTCCCTAGCGAGTCCAACCAGCGCGAAGCTGTGGCGCAAACCTGCGGGGCAACATAGGAGCGTCCGCGCTTAGCGCCAGGAGCAAGTCTATGAGCCAGTCACTCACAGGTAAAGTCGCCATCATCACCGGCGCGAGTTCCGGCATTGGCGCAGCGACGGCTCGGCTGCTATCCCAACAGGGCTGCAAGCTGACGCTGGCCGCGCGATCCTACGAGAAACTGGCGGCGCTGGCAGCCGAGCTGCCGTGCGACTGCCTGGCTCTTCGCGCGGACATGACTCAGCCAGCCGATATTTCGAACATGATAGAGCGGACACTGGAGCGATTCGGCACCGTCGATATTATGTTTGCCAACGCGGGTGTCTGGATGCGCGGGCAATTCGCCGCTGGCGACCTCGATGACTTCTCGGCTTTGCTCAAGATCAATATCGATGCGGTCTTGCGCTGCGCCCAAGCCGTCATCCCGGGCATGAAAGCGCGTGGCAGCGGCGATATCATCGTCACCAGTTCCATTTCGGGCCATCACGATCTGCACGGGGAGCCGGTCTACAGCGCCAGCAAAAACGCCGTGCAAACCATCGTGCATACCCTGCGCCGCCAGTTGGCGCCCGCGGGCATCCGTGTCATGTCGCTGGCGCCGGGACCCGTAGCCAATCCCATGCAAGGCTTGCATGATCCGGAAGATATCCGGCGCGTGACCGAGGACGATCGTGATTACCTAAGTTCCGATGATTGCGCCGAGGCTATCCTGTTCATGCTAAGTCGACCGCCGCATGTTACGATCCGAGACTTGGTCATGCTGCCGCAAATCGACCGCGTGTAGAGAAATGACACACCGTCAATGAATCGACTGAAAACAGGGGCAATGTTATGAGCCAGGCACTCACAGGAAAAGTCGCCATCATCACCGGCGCCAGCTCCGGCATTGGCGCAGCGACGGCTCGGCTGCTATCCCAACAGGGCTGCAAGCTGACGCTGGCCGCGCGATCCTATGAAAAACTTGCGGCGCTGGCAGCCGAGCTGCCGAGCGACTGCCTGGCTCTAGGCGCGGACATGACCCAGCCAGCCGATATTACGAACATGGTAGAGCGGACCCTGGAGCGATTCGGTTCCGTCGACATCATGCTGGCCAATGCCGGCGTCCTCATTACCGGGGAGTTCGCGGCCGGCGACCCCGACGCCTACTCACGGCTCTTCGCCATCAACGTCGACGCGGTCTTGCGCTGCGCTCATGCCGTTATCCCACAGATGAAGCAGCAAGGCAGCGGCGATATCATCGTTACCAGTTCCGTCGCCGGTCACCACGATATTCACAGTCAACCGATCTATAGCGCGAGTAAAAACGCGGTTCAGACTTTTGTTCATACCCTGCGGCGGCAATTGGCTTCGGATGGCGTCCGCGTGATGTCGCTGGCGCCGGGCGCCATTGCCAACCCCATGTTGAACTACCATGACGCCGAAGAGATCCGCCGCCTTTCCCAGGGCGACCAAGCCTATCTCGCCTCGGAAGATTGCGCCGAAGCCTTGCTCTTCATGCTTTCGCGCCCGCCGCATGTCACCATACGCGACTTGGTTATTCTGCCCAGGCACGCTGGGGTATGAATCTGGGATGCAATCGATTGGCGAATGCTTCAAGACAAAGGATTTGATATGAGCGATACGCTTAGTAGCAAAGTAGTTATCATCACCGGCGCCAGTTCCGGCATTGGCGAGGCTTGCGCCCGCGCGCTCGCCGAAGCGGGCTGCAAGCTGACGCTGGCGGCGCGCTCCGTCGACAAGCTGGAGGCGCTGGCATGCGAGCTGCCGACCGAATGCCTGGTCACGCGCGCCGATATGACCGCGCCGGCCGATATCAGCAATATGGTCGAGCGGACCTTGGCGCGCTTTGGGCGCGTTGATGTCATGTTCGCCAATGCCGGCATTTATATCCCGGGCGAATTCGCCGATGGCGATCCCGACGCTTTTTCGGAGCTGTTGACCATTAACGTCGACGCGGTCCTGCGCTGCGCCCATGCTGTTATCCCAAGCATGAAGGCGGCGGGCGGCGGCGATATCGTCGTCACCAGCTCCATTTCCGGCTTCATTGATGTGCATTGGGAACCGATCTACAGCGCGAGCAAGCACGCGGTGCAAACCTTCGTGCATACGCTGCGCCGCCAAGTGGCGGGCGACGGCATCCGTGTCATGTCGCTGGCGCCTGGCGCGGTCGCCAACCCGCTTTGGGGCTTCCATGACGCCGACGAGATCAAGCGCGTTTCGGAAGGCGAACGGGGCTTTCTGAGCTCTTCCGACTGCGCCGAGGCACTGGTCTTCATGTTAACGAGACCCGCGCACGTCACCATCCGCGACCTGGTGATCTTGCCGCAGAACCAAGTGAATGTTTGAACCGGTTTAAGGAAATGGCAAAGCCGCTCGCTGGCAAGGTCATCATCATCACCGGCGCGAGCTCGGGCATCGGCGCGGCTGCCGCCCGCCTGTTTTCCGCACAGGGCTGTCGGCTGACATTGGCCGCGCGCTCCGCCGACAAGCTGAACGCGCTCGCCGAGCAGCTTGAGGCTGAGGCGCTGGTGACACGCGCCGATATGACGATTCCCGACGATATCACCCACATGGTCGAGCGGACGCTCGAGCGCTTCGGGCGGATTGACGCGCTCTTCGCCAATGCCGGCGTCTTCATCATGGGCGACTACCCCGCCGGCGATCCGGACGCCTTCACGAACTTGCTCAAGGTGAATGTCGATGGCGTCTTGCGTTGTATGCACGCGGTCATCCCAGCCATGAAAGCGCAGGGCGCGGGCGATATCCTGGTGACAAGCTCCATCGCCGGTCACGAGGAATTGCACCTGGGACCGGTCTATGGCGCTTCCAAACACGCGATCCAGACCGTCGTGCATGCCCTGCGGCGGCAGTTGGCGGGGCAGGGCATCCGCGTTATGTCCCTGGCGCCGGGGCGGGTTGCCAACGAATTATGGGGGCTCAGCGATCCCGCCGAGATTGAGCGCTTGACGCGCGTCGACCGAGAATATCTGCATGTGCAAGATGTGGCGGAAGCCGCGCTTTTTATGCTCACGCGCCCGCGGCATGTGACAGTACGCGACATCGTGATGCTGCCGCAGAAGCAAGATGTCTGAAAAGAGGGGATGCCCAAGCTAACAGGGTCTCTACGAACGGTTCTCTTTGATCAATAGGATGCTACCGGAGGATGCCAACCAGCTTCAACCCATAACTGCCTGGCATCTACAATATCACGGCGGTTCAATCGCAAGCGTTCCACTGTTGCGCGACCCGTTGCAGTTAATCCAAGGACGAAGGTAGCGCTACGACTCCAGTTGAAGTGGTCGGACCAACACTGAGTTCTTGGATTGAACAGAGGCGGCTCTTTACCAGTCGCGGGATCGACTCCTGTTTGAAAGTTGTATTTGAACGAATTGCAGCCGACGCAAGCCAGGCAAAGGTTTTCAAGCCTTGTCTCGCCACCGGCCGACTCGGGCGCAATATGGTCGATTTCCATTGATACCACCACGGCCTGCTGTGTTTGGCAGTATTCGCAGCGTCTGCGCGCCCGTTTTACAACTTGCCGCCTTATTCAGTAGGGAATATATGCCATGCGCTACACCCCAAGTCCCAAGTATGCCTCTATGTCATGGCCGCGTTGCTTCATCAAGAGCAGCGCCTTCGACCGCAAAAGCATTTGGCGATCCACTGCGGCTACTAGATGCTCCAGTTCTTGCCTTTCTTGCACGGCAAGTCTGCCTTCTTTGCCAAGCGCCATTAACAACCTAAGTCGAGAATCTTGCGCCCATGACAGCCGACGGTGAATAACTTCCCACAATTGTTCGTCGCTAAAATCGATTAACGCGTCGGGAGAGACTTCCATATCGGAAGCGGCTCCAAATAGAAAAGACAAGCCATCCTGCAATACGGATTCGACCGAACGATTGCCGCAACGCGCGATATCGCTGGCATTTTCGTAGATGTCTTCAGGCAACTGCAATTCGACCGTCGACTGGTTCATATTCCTCAACCTCAGAACCCGTTTACTTCATTTTAACCGATGATGTAAGCAATGAAAAACCTTGTTGCTCATCCGACGAAGAAAGCATATTATTTTGCCCGAGCGCGACATGCGACAATGCGCGCAATCGTGATGCTGCCGCATAAGCAAGATGTCTGAGCGCGGACAGCTTAGATCCCGGGAACCAGCAACACCTTCGAGACAGCGCCTGGCGCCTCGATCAAGCGCTCGAACCACTGGTCCCCATCCGCCAGCGGCGCTTCGACAATCCAGGGATCCAGGCGGATCGCGCCCTCGCCCAGCAAGTCCAGCGCGGCGGCGAAATTCGCGGCGGTATAGGCGAAGGAGCCATAGGCGCGCAGCTCGCGCCGGATCATATTCGCCACCGGCATGACGCTGCTCTCCTCGTGCAAGCCGCTGAGGACCAGCGCGCCCCTTGGTCGCGTGGCTTCGACGCATTGCTCGCGCGTTAAGGCGCTGCCCACCGCATCCACCGAAACCGCCACGCCCTCGCCGCCCGTCGCGTCCATAACAGCCGCCACAGTGTCCGTCTCCGTCGGCTGGATGGCGATGCCGCCCAGATCCTCGCCCATCGCCAGGCGCGCGCTGTCGATTTCGGCGATGAAGACGCGCCCGGCGCCGCGCAGTTTGAGCATCTGCAAGGAGAGCAAGCCGATCGGTCCCGCGCCGATAATCAGACAATCCAAGCCCGTGACGACGCCAGCCAGCTCGGCGATGCGCAGGGCGCAGCCTACCGGCTCGGTCAGCGATCCGATGCGGCTGCGCATGCCCTCGGGCAAGGTCAAGGCGAGTTTGGCTGGCACACTGATATACTCCGCAAAAGCGCCGGGGCGATGCGCGCCCAGCAGCCGACGATTGCCGCACAACTGGGTGAAGCCGGCGGCGCATGATCTGCATTCGCCGCAATACCAGAGCGGGTTGACCGTCACCAGTTTGCCGACTGTCAGATCCGGGCGCAGGGTCGGTACCAGCGGTCCGACCGCCGCAATCTCGCCGGCGAATTCGTGCCCCATGATCAGGGGCGGCACACGCAGCGTATTGTGGCCCAGGTAACCGCTTAATTCCGAGCCGCAGATGCCGACATAATCCACTTTGACCAAGATTTCATCAGCCCGCGCTTCCGGTCGTTTTTCCTCGCGCAGCGACATCGTACGCGCCGCTTCCCATATCAGTGCTTTCATCGTATTCCATCCTCGCGTTCCGTCGCTGGCTGCTAAATGGTAGTGTATCTTTTTTGCTTGCGATAAAGAGCCGTAACTCATAATAATATCTTTCTGGTATGGGCGACATCGGTCGCTGTTGAAAAAACCCCCATCCCCGACCGCCAGTGTCTACGCGGCGCGGCCCCTCCTCGCCATAGAGATGGCGAACGGGTTTGGGGTGGGGGAAATCGAGTATTTCAACAGCGACACATCGTGTCGCCCATACCGGTGTAGAGGTGGAAATCATTCTTTCATTCAACCGAAATGGATACACTACCTGCTTAATCGCTCTTTGACTTGATTCATACGCCTGAATTATACTTCAGGCGCTTTGCCAAACCACTATCGATACTTGGACTGGCGCGAGGATACCAGAATGAAGATCAAGCATATTGAAGCGGTGCGGCTCAAGCTGCCACCGCGCCAGCGAAGCGCCAAAGCCCGCCGCCCGTCCTGGAACGTCAGCGACGAAGTCGCCAATCCCATGTCCGGCTATCGCCATGTCAAGCGGCATCGCGACAAATGGACGCAAACGGGCTGGGGGCGCGTTTACGCCAAGGTTACGCTCGAGGATGGCACTTGGGGGCTGGGCGGGACCAGCCACGGTCGGCCCGTCGCGGCCATCATCGACGATCACCTGGCGCCGCAGTTAATTGGCCAGGACGGTTTCGCCATCGAGCGCCTGGCTGATATGATGTTCCGCCTGACCAAGCCCTACGGCACAGTCGGCTTGGCTTCTTACGCCATCAGCGCCGTCGATCTGGCGCTCTGGGACGCCAAGGGCAAGGCCCTCGGTTTGCCCGTTTACAGCTTGATTGGGGGGCTGCAAAAGGACAAGATCTATTGCTATTCCACCGGCAACGATGTCGACTGGTATCAGGAACTGGGATTCAGCGCGCACAAGCTGGCGCATCCTTATGGACCGGCCGATGGACTGGACGGGCTGCGCAAGAACGAGGCGTTTGTGGCTGGCATGCGCGAGCTGGTCGGCGATGACTGCGAACTCATGCTCGACTGCTGGATGGCATTTGACGTCGATTACACCCTAAGATTGGCGGAGACGCTGCGCCCCTACAAGCTCAAGTGGCTGGAAGAATGCCTGATACCCGAAGACTTGGACGCCCATGCCGAGCTGCGCGCGCGCCTGCCTTGGCAGACCTTGTCCACAGGCGAGCACTGGTACACCCATGTGCCTTTCCTATACGCCATCAAGCACGATTTGGTGGATATCTTGCAGCCGGATATCGAATGGGTCGGCGGCTTGACTGCCTGCATCAAAATCACCCATGCCGCCGAAGCCGCCGGCAAGAAGGTTATCTTGCACGCCGGCGCGCGCAGTCCCTACGGACAGCATTTTTCTCTGGCGATGCCGGCCGTGCCCTGGATCGAATACTACATTGGCGAGCCGCCGGGCGTGCCGCTAAAAGACGGTACTTTGTTCCCCGATATGCCCTATGCCGTCGATGGCTGGCTGGAGATCAGCGACGCGCCTGGCTTCGGCATACAGATTGACGAAGATTGGATTGAGCCGTTTTGATGAGCATTGGCTTCCGCTTCTCGCTCTAAGCGCCACTCCTCCAAGAATTCTTGCGCGGGCCGTGTCTCGCCGCGAGCCGCCTGCTGCAAGCTGAGCTCCAGGCTCCGTAACAACTCTTGCTGTTCGGGGCTTAGCTTCGGTCCCGCCCCCGCTTTTTCATTCTCAACTTCGCTTCGTTCGGGCTGTTCCATGCGCGTCAATCCTTTACTCGTCAGCGCTAATGTTATACGGGAATGAGGTTGGATTCAAGTTTCTTGGTCTGAATTAGGGCAATCGCATCAAGGACCAATCTATGTCGAATCGCACAAAATAAAACCAATTGCAGGGGCGTCTGACGTTCAGTGTCGGCGGGCTGGGTCTGCGCGACCCGTAAGACGCCCTTGTAAATTAACCTTCAAACTGTTTGCATTTCAGCGGAAGCGAACCTATATGCCCAGCCGTTCGAATTGCTCGGGCGGAGCGTCGTTGGCGCGCATGAGCTCAAGCAGCTTCTCGGTCATGCGCCCTTCCACCGCCGCGTCTTCAATCGGGCTTAACTGGCCCGGATCGCTTTCCGTATCGTAGAGCATCGTCTCGAAGACCGGGATCGCCCAGGGGCTGCGCTGTGTGCCAATCTTCATTGTCGGGCAATCTTTGGTGAAGGAGAAGGGCTCTCGCAGCTCGATCTCTTGCAATTCCTCGACCTTGAAGCGGTGACGCATGTGCGTCGGCATCAGCGTGTAATTGTAAAGCGGCAGGTTGTCTTTGTTCGCCGCCCCGCGCATATAGACATGCCTCCCGTCATTCACGTTCACATGCCCGCCGTGGATGCCGTACAAGACTGCCTCGCGAACGGCTGTGTCGGACGCGACAGTTTCTCCAAGCGGCACACCTTGCATATCCGCGGGGAGATCGACATCAAAATAATCGAGAACTGTCGCGGGCAGGTCAATCGTCTGCACCAGGCTGTCGCGGCGCTCGCCCCGGACGCCGGCGCGCGGATCCCAGATGAAGAGCGGGATGTTCGCCAGTTCGTTATACCAGGGCATACGCATCTTGCCCCACCAATCGTGTTCGCTGAGCAAGAAACCATGATCGGTGTTGACGATCAGCATGGTATCGTCCCAGAGTTCCAGTTCGTCCATCAAATCCAGCACCTTGCCCAGATAATGATCGCACATGCTCATCAAAGCGGCGTATTCGCAGCGCATGTGATGGACGGCTTCCGGTGATTGGTCCACGCGCTCGTAGGGGGGCCAGTCGAATAGCGGACCGTCGTATTCATGGGCATATAGCGCTTTCCATTGTTCTTGCGTGAAGAAGGGCTCGTGCGGGTCGAAGGTCTCGATCTGCAAGTACCAGTTGTCCGCATCGGCGTTCTTGCGGATGAATTCGCTGCCCAGCGCGAAGGTCTGCGCCTGCGGCATGGCCGATTCTTCGCCGAGATAGCCGCGGTTGATCAGGTCTTGTCGCACGTTGACCGCTCTCAGGTCCGGTTTGATATCGAGCTGCGGCGCGCCGACATCGCCCTTCCACAGGTCGCCCTCTTGCCCGCGCGCGAATTCGTAGGTGGAAAAACGGTTGTGATAAGTCGCGCCGCCGTCTTCCCAATAGTGGTAATGATCGGTGACCAGATGCGAATGAATGCCCTCTTCGTCCAGGAGCTGCGGCATGGAATCGTCGAAGGGTTCCAGCGGTCCCCAACTGCGGTGCAAGAAGTTATAGCGCCCGGTGTGCAATTCGCGCCGCGCCGGCATACAGGGCATGCTGCCGATAAAGGCATTGTCAAAAGTCGCGCTTCGCTCGCACAGGCGCTGGAAATTGGGAGTTTGCACCCAATCGCCGCCATAGGGCTGCAGCATGTGCCGGTTAAGCGAGTCGAACATCACCATGATTGCTTTCATAGGTTCAACTTCTCCTGTTAGACCCAGTTTATGCTTATGCTTTATTGTACCCGCAGTTCATTCACGCCGCGCTAAGCAAGCGCCGCTTTGAGCGCCTCAACCGCTTCTTCTTCCGCTGCGCGCGCCTCGTTCACTTGAGTCCGAATCTCATCGCGCAGGTCGGCGATCTCGGCTTCCGTCATCGGGAACTCGCTCTCGCTAGCGGTCTTCGCGGCTTCGATCCGCTGGTTGCAGGCGACGATCTGCTCCAGTTGCGCCGCGCCTTGCTCGATAAACAGCGCGGTCTTGCGGTCGATATTGTCGCGGACATGCTTCAAGAACGGCACAGCCTCTGGCAAGAGCGCGCCCAGCAATGCCCGCCAAGCCTCGCCCGCGTTGCGATAGCGCAGCGCCACATTTTCCAGCGCCGGCCTGCCCAGCAGCGCCGCCGCTTCGTCAAGGAAATCGGCAAAGACATCACGCTCGGCACAGATGGTCTTGCCAAAGGCTGGACCCAGGAAGGTATAAGAACTGATCAAGACGGACAGCAGCGGTCGCCCGGTCGGGTATTCACGCGCCCAACTGCCTTTGCTCTTTTTCTCGAGCATGGCTGCCCAGTGCGCCAGCGCGCGCAGCCCGAAGTTCTTCGCCGAGCCCTTGGGCGGTTTCTCGGTCATCAAGCGGACGCAATCCTCCATGCCCAGAGTAACGGCGGCGGCGAGCTTGGCTTCGTCCGGATGGCGCAGCAGCAGCAGGCGCTGCCTTTCCTTTTTGATGCGCCCGCGCGCATTGTCCAGGTCTTCCGCGCTGACGGTCAATGGCACGCGGCTGCGGTCCGAGATGTAGGCTTCGTTCTTGTCCGGTTCATAACCAAAGATGACCAGGGGCATCCCGCCCCACATGCCTTCGTCGTAGGGCATGGCGTTATAGGGCAGCAGCCACATATCCGGGCTGGCCAGCGGCGCGTAGCCCTCTTCCAGGGCGTCAATCAAGTTTTGCCGTCCCTTGTTGGCGCTGGTCGATTGGCGCGCCTCGCGAGGGATGCCCATGCGATCGAAGATCCGCTCCATAGGATCGAAGGTGTTGCGCGTCAGCAAGTTGACTTGCGGATCGTAGCCCTTGTAATGAAAGGTGAAATAAGCGAAGGTGATGCCGCCGCTAATGCCCAGCAGCATCGCTTCGCTAAACGCTTCGCCGGTATGCGGGGCTTTCACGCCCTGGTAGTCCAAGGCGTTACGGATGGCAGCCGTATCCCAATAGCGGCCCTCGAATTGACTGTAGTTTTCCAGCGTTGGCATGGTGAACCCGCTTTCCTTAACTCGATGCGTTTATCCCCAGTTTATAGTCTTTGACCCGCCTCTCTCAAAATCAGCGACATACTCGCCGCTCATCGCTCATCTCTCGCTCATCTCTCGTTATTCTTTCTACAATCTTGCTACACCGTCTTGCTACTCCGTCGCTCAGGTCGCTTCCGCCTTGCCTTCCGCCTGCGCCTCGGCATTGTGTATCACCTCGTGCCCCGATCCGCCCGCCAGAATGTCAAAATCCACGCCGAGATGAGCTTGCTGCACATGGTCCGTGAACAAGCGGGTGTATCCCCTGGGGCTATGCGCTTCGGAAGGCTGCCATTGGGCGCGGCGGCGCTCCAATTCAGCTTCCGATATATCGAGATGCAAGCGGCGCTGGGCGACATCCAACTCGATCATATCGCCATCACGAACCAGCGCCAGCGCCCCGCCGACAGCCGATTCCGGCGCGATATGCAAGACGACCGCGCCATAGGCGGTGCCGCTCATGCGCCCGTCGGAAATGCGCAGCATATCGCTGACTCCCTGGTCCAAGAGCTTGCGCGGCAGGCTCATATTGCCGACTTCGGGCATGCCCGGGAAGCCCTTGGGACCGACATTACACATCACCAGCACGCTGTCCGCGTCGACATCCAGGTCGGGATCGTCAATGCGCGCGTGGAAATCGTCCAATGACTTAAATACGACGGCGCGCCCGCGATGCCGCATCAGCTTCGGCGTGGCGGCCGAGGGCTTGATGACCGCGCCATCGGGGCAGAGGTTGCCGCGCAAAACGGCGATGCCGGCCGCTTGCTGAAAAGGCGCGTCGAGCCCGGCGATCACCTTCTCGTCGTAACAGACCGCCCCGGCTGTGTTGCGGGCATGGGACTCGCCCGTTACCGTGAGCGCGTCCATAGCCAGCAATGTCGCCGCCTTTTGCATCACCACAGGCAAGCCACCGGCGTAATAGAACTCTTCCATCAAGAACTCGCCGGCCGGCTTCAGGTTGACCAGCAGCGGCATCTGGCTGCCCAGTTCATCAAAGTCGTCCAGGCTCAGGTCGACGCCGATGCGGCCCGCGATAGCCAGCAAATGCAGGATGACATTGGTCGAGCCGCCGATGGCGGCGTTGATCTTGATGGCGTTCTCGAAGGCGTCGCGCGTCAATATCTTGGAAAGCCGCAGCCCTTCTTTCGCCATCTCCACGATGCGATTGCCGCTGAAATGGCAGAGCCGCCGACGGCGCGCGTCGGGCGCGGGAATGGCTCCCCCGCCGGGCAGCATCAAGCCCAGCGCCTCGACCACGCAAGCCATGCTCGATGCCGTGCCCATGGTCATGCAATGCCCGTCGCTGCGCGACATGCAGGTCTCGGATTCGATATAATCCGCCGCGCTCATCTTGCCGGTGCGCCAGTCGTCCGTAAAACGCCATTTGTCCGTGCCCGCGCCGATGTCTCGTCCTTGGAATTTGCCATTCAACATCGGACCGCTGGTCACGACGATCGTCGGCACATCGACGCTGCAAGCGCCCATGATGGCGGCCGGCGTGGTCTTGTCGCAGCCGACCAGCAGCACCACAGCATCGAGCGGATTGGCGCGGATTGATTCTTCGACATCCATGCTGGCCAGATTGCGATAGAGCATGGTCGTCGGGCGCATCAGGGGCTCGCCCAGCGACATCACGGGGAATTCCAGCGGGAATCCGCCGGCTTCCAAGACGCCTCGTTTGACATGCTCCGAGAGGATGCGCAGGTTAGCGTTGCAGGGCGTCAGTTCCGACCAGGTATTGCAAATGCCAATAACAGGGCGGCCGTCGAACATTTGCTGCGGCGTACCCTGGTTCTTCATGCGGCTGCGAGACTTGAAGCCCGCTTGCCCGTCTCGTAAGAACCAATCATGACTGCGCAAAGGCATGCGCCATCTCCTTTTCCGGTCGCGGTCCGCCGCCGAGTATAACGCAAGTGGCGCCGATCTCGCAGTAGTCCGCGCCGCCTGGCAGGGCAATCGCTTCAAAATGATGGCGGACGAAATGGCGGGATTCTAAACTGAAAATTAACTACAGAGTACGCAGAGAACGCAGAGAAAAACAAAAAATCTCTTCTCAGCTGTGATTTTTGGTGACAAATCACGTTTCGCTGGGGACTGTTGCCGATTCCGAGCCGCAGATTTAGAAGAATAGTCGTCTAAACTCCTACGAACTCTGTGTCCTCTGCGTCCTCTATGTTGAAAATAATTTGAAGCGATTGCCCTGCGCCGCCTGTCTTTGCCACTTGCGATATGCGCCTTTGCCGATATGCTTGCGCTGGAAAAATGGCGCGTTTTTACCGACGCGAACCCGGTCCCATGCAGCGACTATTCAAGCGCGAGCCAATTTACTACGGCTGGTATATCGCCCTGGCGCTGGCCATCACCGAAACCGTCTCCTTTGGCGTGATATTCTACGCTTTTTCTGTGTTCATCACGCCGATGGAAGCGGAACTCGGCTGGTCGCGCGCGCAGATCACCGGCGCTTTTTCGCTGATGTGGCTGATCACCGGCATTTTCGCTTTCCCGGTCGGCTACTGGTTGGACAAACATGGGTCTCGCCTCTTGATGACAGCCGGATCGATTGGCGTGACGCTGATGGTCCTGCTCTGGTCGCGGGTGACGACGCTGCCCGAATTTGTGCTTGTCATGGCGCTGCTGGGTTTCTGCAGCGCGGCCATCCTATACGAGCCGGCGTTCACTGTCATTGCCGCCTGGTTCGCCAACAAACGGGGCAGAGCCATGGCTTTCCTCACCTTTATCGCGGGTTTTGCCAGCACGATCTTCGTCCCCTTGGCGGACGCCCTGCTGGTAGCGCAGGGGTGGCGGGGGGCGGTCTTCACCCTCGGCATCTTGTTAGGGATCATCACGATACCGCTGCACGCCTTGGTCCTGCGCCGCCGACCGAGCGACTTGGGGCTGGCACCCGATGGCGCGGCGCAAGCCGCGCGGCATGACAGCGGCGAAGCCATCAAGCTAGGAGCGGTATTCCGCTCGCGTTTTTTTTGGATTCTGACCTTGGCATTCGCGCTTTCCACCTTGTGCATCGCGGCGGTGCGCGTGCATTTTGTGCCCCTGCTCATCAACTTGGGCATTCATCCCAGCAGCGCTGCCCTAGCCAGCGGCGCAATCGGCGTCATGCAAGTGCTCGGCAGAGTGATCTTCGCCGCGGTCGAATGGCGTTTTTCCAGCAAAACCATGGCGATCGCCATCTTTATCCTCTTGGCGCTTTCTCTGGTCACGCTGCTACTGGGCAGTTCGCCGCTGTTCATTGCTCTCTTCATTGCGCTCTACGGCATGGCAATCGGCACAAATACGCTCATCCGACCCCTGATCGTCGCCGATACCTATGGCGCCGCATACTACGGGCGCATCAGCAGCACGATGGTGTTTTTCCTGACCCTGGCCGGCACCGTAGCGCCCTTCGCCGCCGGCGTGATCTATGATCTCTCCAACTCTTACAATCCGATGCTGATCATCGTGACGGGCTTCAGCTTGCTATCCATCTTGCTGATCGCGCTCTTGCCCAAGAGCAGTTAGCGCGTCGCTCCAGAAAACCTGACTATCGCGCGCGGGTTTGCCAATGCCGGGAGAGACGAGCGGCGGTTTCTTCCCAGGCGCGCACGCCGCTGGTGGCGTCAGCCGCCTCGATATTGCAGGCGGCCACCGCGCAAGCCCAGCGCGCGCATTCTTGGAAATCCAGTCCGCGGACGAGCGCGGCGATCAAACCAGCGTATGCGGCGTCGCCAGCGCCGGTCGTGCCGGCCACTTGCACCTGGAAAGCCCGATGCCAAGTCTGCATGCCAGCCCAATCCGCAGGCGCTTGCCCAAGTCTCGATAAAAATACCAAACGCCCCGCGTCCGGCGAAGTCCGCAAGTAGAGTCCGCGTTCGCCGAGTTTGAATCCGGCGATGCCGACGCCCAGCTCCAGCAGCTCATCAGCCAGGTCAGCCAGGTACTCGGCTGTCATACGCGCGATGATCTCGCCCTGCCAGCGATCATGATCGTCGCGCCGCAGCATGAACATAATCTCTTCGATGCTGGGCACAAAGATGTCAACGAAGGGAAGGCATCGGCGCAGAATCGCGCGCCAATCCGCTTGACCGCTGGGGCTGTCGGGGGCGGGCAGGCTCATATCGACGCTGGTGATGGGTCCCAAATCTTTGACAGCGCCCACCAAGTCTAGGAATCTAGCGCCGTCATTGTCGTAGAGGCGCGGCAGCAGCGTCGGATATCCCAGATGAAACAGCTTGCAGCCGGCTGCCAGGTCCAGATCAATGTCATTTACGCTAAAGCCGTGATAGACGCCGGTATGCGTCAGCAGGGTGCGGTCCTGTTTCTGTGGCTCGATGACAATCGTATAGGCGCTGGCGGCGTCGGGCAGGATACGGATGTGATCGCCGAGCGCGCTGTCGTATCGCCGCACATAATCAATGATCGCCCTGCCGACCCAGTCCGCGCCGACGACCGCAAGCAGATCAACGGCAATGCCCAAGCGGTGCAAAGCCAAACCGGTGTTGGAAACAGCGCCGCCGGTGGAGTATGAAATACGACCGATTTCGATGACTTTGCCGGCGTCGATGACTTGCTCTGGCTTGAGCAAGGATATATCCGGCAAGATATCAAGCGCGATATGGCCCGCTACCATTACGTCAGACGGCACGTTTTCCAGTCCATTTGCTGTGAGATTTCCGCATGGAGCCAACACCGCTTTGTCGCGGTATTTCCAAGCAAGTTATGGAAATCTGAAAGTACATCGTATTGTCCAATTATCGGACGAGCCTTGGCTCACTCCTGTGTCTTTGCCTAGAGCCACATTTGAGAAAAACTGTACGCTCGTCATTGTGCAAAGTTGACGAAATTCCTTGCAGGGCAATCGCTTCAAAATCCATAACTGTCGAATTTAACATCAAACTGATAAATTGTAGGGGCGAGCCTTGGCTCGCCCATGAAATTGGGTGCAAAATCGTGGGCGATTCACAGAATCGCCCCTACATTACGTCCTTTTTTGGCATATTTACGGATAAATCTCGGTGGTGGCGGTCATTGTCTACGCGACCCTTGGAATCTATGTGGTGAATAACATTTGAAGCGATTACCCTGAAATTCCCTGTTCGTTGTCAAGGAGTCTATTATCCCCGTGGTGGCAGCGGAGAGCAACTCTCGCTCCTTGTCGGAATGACTTGTGCCCGCGCTGGTGAAAATTTGAAGCGCTTGCCCCACAATTCCTGAGCCGTCTCTAGGATAAGATTCCGCCCAAAGCTATAATTCAGGCATGAAGTCCCTGCTGCGCCTCTCCCGCTTCATGCGTCCCTACGGCTGGTTCTTGTTCTTCGGCTTCTGGACGACTGTGCTGCCGGTGGCCATGGAACTGAGCGTGCCGCGCCTGTTGCAGCTCATGATTGACGAGGGCATCCGCCCGCGGGTGATGGACAAGATCTTGCTGGGCGCGGCGCTGATGTTCTGCGCGGCATTGGTCGGCGCTGCCAGCACCCTGGGCCAGGGCTATTGCCGCGCTGTCGTCTCGCAGGGCTTGGCATACGATATCCGCCACGCGCTCTTCCGCCATATTCAGT
Source organism: Phototrophicaceae bacterium (assembly GCA_965116975.1). Taxonomy (GTDB): domain Bacteria; phylum Chloroflexota; class Anaerolineae; order Aggregatilineales; family Phototrophicaceae; genus UBA6055. Next base: position 4,098,553 of record OZ220735.1, on the reverse strand, counting down.
CCTTGTCCTTCGCCAATCTGGACCAAATGCAAACCGGTCGATTGATGACGCGGGTTTCCAGCGATGTCGATGTAGCGCGCATGTTCTCCAGCGCGGGCTTGTCATTGATATTGCGCGTTCTGGTGATGATCTTCGGCAGCACGATCATGCTGCTGCTGACGGATTGGGAATTGTCGCTGATCATGTTCGCGGTGGCGGGCGTCTCGGCGATATTTATCCGTTATCTGATGGTGAAAGCCACCCGCCTTTTCACCGTGGTCCAGCAGCGGCTGGGCGCCTTGAACACGCTGGTGCAAGAAAACCTGGCTGGCATACAAGTGATCAAGGCTTTTGTGCGCGGTCGCTTCGAGATGGATCGCTTCGCCGCCAGCAACGCCGACTATCGCGAAAAGAATATCGAAGTCGGCAATTTGCTGGCGGTTGCGATGCCGGTGCTGCAAGTGCTGACCAATGTCGGCACGGTGGCTGTGCTCTGGTTTGGCGGCTTGTCCGTGCTGGGCGACCGCTTGACGCTGGGCGAATTGATCGCCTTCAACAACTATTTGATGATCGGCATGGGTCCTTTGCTCTTCCTGGGTAATCTGCTGATGATGGCCGCCCGCGCAGAAGCGTCCTCCGAGCGATTGCTAGAGGTCCTCGATACGCAGCCGGCGCTGCCGATCGCGCCCGCGCCGCATCAAGCCGAGCGTCTGCGTGGCCACGTCGCCTTTGAAAATGTCTCTTTCCACTACAGTCGGCGCGGCGCCAGCCAGGACAATGGCGCGAGCGGCGACGATGTCTTGCATGGCATCAGCTTCGTCGTGGAGCCGGGAGAGCAGATCGCGCTGCTGGGCGCGACCGGCTCCGGCAAAAGCACCTTGGTCAACCTGATACCGCGCTTCTACGACGTCAGCGGCGGCGGCGTGTTGGTTGACGGCGTCGACGTCAAGACATGGGACGCGGGCGCCTTGCGCTCGGGCATTGGCATGGTCTTGCAGGAGTCGATTCTCTTCAGCGGGACGGCGCGCGACAATATCGCTTATGGCGACGCCTCGGCGACGCTGGACGATGTCATCGCCGCGGCCAAAGCGGCGCAAGCCCACGAATTCATCACGGGCATGCCGGCCGGCTACGACAGCCCGATTGAAGCGGGCGGCGCCAATCTCTCCGGCGGGCAAAAGCAGCGCATCGCTATCGCCCGGGCGCTGCTGGTTCAACCAGGCATACTCATCTTCGACGACAGCACCAGCGCCGTCGATATGGAGACGGAAGCCAAGATACAAGCCGCGCTGGAAGAACTGGCGGCGCGGCGGACCAGCTTTATCATCGCGCAGCGCATCACCAGCGTGCTGAAGGCGGATCAGATCCTGGTTCTGGATCAGGGGCGGATCGTGGCTCGCGGCACGCATCAGCAATTGATGGCATCCAGCGAGATCTATCGGGAAATTTACGAATCGCAGCTGGGCGAGGTTAACAGTCCGGGGAGTGTAATGCGCGATGACTAACCGAGGCGCGAGCACAGAGCGCCCGCGTTTCATCGGCGGGTCGGGCGGATCGAGGCCCACCGGCGAGAAAGCCAAAGACCGGCGCGGCGTCTTGCGCCGACTGTCCGACTATCTACAGCCCTATCACAGCCGCTTGCTGCTGGTGGCTGTATTGGTGGTGGCTGGCACATTGCTGGGCTTGATTGGTCCGGCGCTGCTGGGGCGCGCGATTGACCAATACGTGATCGCCGGCGATGTTGATGGTTTGCTGCGCATCGCCTTGATTATGCTGCTGGTGTATCTGGCGCAGGGCGTCGTCACGGTGATTCACGGACTGATGATGATCCGTGTGGGGCAATACTTCGTGGCAGACATTCGCACGGCGCTCTTCCGGCATTTTCAGGCGCTGTCGCTGGACTACCACGACAAGCATCGCGTGGGCGACCTGATGAGCCGCATTTCCAACGACAGTGAGACTATCAACCAAATTCTGTCTAATGGCTTGATCCAGTTCACAACCAATATCCTGTCCCTGGGCGGCATCATGGTGGCGATGCTCTTGCTCAACCTGCCGCTGGCGATCGGCACGCTGATCATCTTGCCCATCATGCTTTTCATTACAAGTCAAATCACCGAGCGCACGCGCAAAGCCTTCCGAGGCATGCAAAAGAATCTGGGTCTGCTTAACGCCGTGCTGGAAGAGAACATCACCGGCATCCGCGCCGTGCAGGCTTACGCGCAAGAAGACAGCGCCATCGCCCAGTTCCAAGCAGCGAGCCAAGCCTATCGCCAAGTCGGGATTCGCGCCGATTTCATCACCGCCGCTCTTGGTCCTATGTTCACGACCATGAGCATCTTGACGGTGGCAGGCACAGCGCTGCTGGGGGGATGGCTGGCGCTGCGCGATGTCGTTTCTGTGGGCGTTATCACTACCTTTGTCATCTATGTCATGAACTTTTTCCGTCCCATGCGCGGCATCGCCATGGTCTACAATCAATTGCAATCGGCTTTGGCAGGAGCGGAACGCATCTTCGCCGTCTTGGACGCCGAACCCACTGTGGTTGATCTGCCCAATGCCGAGCCGCTGGTCAACATCCGCGGCGGGGTGAGCTTCGACGGGGTCAGCTTCGCCTATGAAAGGGACAAACCCGTTCTGGAAGACATCAACCTGGAAGTCGCGCCCGGGCAGACAATCGCGCTGGTGGGGCCAACCGGCGCCGGCAAAACGACCATCATCAGCTTGCTGAGCCGCTTTTACGATGTAACCAGCGGCAGCATCCGCATCGACGGGCGGGATATCCGCCAGGTACAGCAGAATTCCATCCGCGAACAATTGGGCATCGTGCTGCAGGATACCTTCCTGTTCAGCGGCACGGTGATGGAAAATATCCGCTACGGCCGGCTGGACGCCAGCGACGCCGAGGTCATCGAAGCGGCTAAGCTGGCCAACGCCGACGCCTTCATCCATTTGCTGCCCCGGGGCTATCAAACCCAGGTGTCGGAAAAAGGGCATAACTTCAGCCAAGGGCAGCGACAGCTGCTGGCGATCGCCCGCGCCATACTGCCCGACCCGCGCATTTTGATACTCGACGAAGCAACCAGCAGCGTCGATACGCGCACGGAAATTCACATCCAAGAAGCGCTATTGCGCCTGCTTGAAGGGCGCACGGCATTTGTCATCGCCCATCGGCTGAGCACAATTCGCAATGCCGACCAGGTGCTGGTGATCAAGGACCATCGCATCATCGAGCGCGGCACGCACGACGAATTGCTGGCGCGGCGCGGCTTTTATTATCAGCTGTACATGAGCCAGTATCATCATCTGGCGGAGATGGTGGCTGGGGGTTAAACATCTATTGTCAATAACTGCCGACCTGACAAGCGCCAGCGTCGATGTTCTCATCGTCGGTGCCGGCATCTCTGGCATCGCCGCCGCCTATTATCTTCAAACGCGCTGCCCGCAACTGAGCTGGACCATCGTCGAAGGGCGCGAAGCCATCGGCGGCACCTGGGACTTTTTCCGCTATCCCGGCGTCCGCTCCGATTCCGACATGTACACGTTGGGCTATCGCTTCCGCCCCTGGCGCGGCGAAAAAGCCATCGCCGACGGCGCTGCCATCTTGCAATACCTGCAAGCCACCGCCCGCGAATTCGGCATCGACCGCCGCATTCGCTTCAAACAGCGCGCGACCCGCGTCGCCTGGTCATCGGACGCGGCGCGGTGGACAGTCGATATCGAGCGCGACGGCGACATGACAACTATCCGCTGCAACTTCCTCTTCATGTGCACGGGATACTATCGCTACGACCAAGGCTATACGCCGGAGTGGGCTGGCATGGACGATTTTTCGGGCAAAATCGTTCATCCGCAGGCATGGGGCGCGCGCAAAGACAGCAAAGAAAGCAATGAAAGCGCCGAGCTGGATTACAGCGGCAAGCGCGTCATCGTCATCGGCAGCGGCGCGACAGCCGTGACCATCGTCCCGGCGCTAGCGCGGAAGGCGAAGCATGTAACCATGCTGCAGCGCTCGCCCAGCTATGTCGTCAGCATGGCGGCGCGCGACGAGCTGGTCAATCGCCTGCGCGCCCGCCTGCCCGAGCAGTTGGCAAGCTGGCTGGCGCGTTGGAAAGTGATCCTCTTCAGCCTCTACGCCTATCGCAAGGCGCGGCGCAATCCACGCGAAACGCGCGCGCTGCTGCTGGAAGGCGTTCGCGCCCTCCTGGGAGCGGATTATGATGTCGAGCGGCACTTCGGACCCGCCTACAATCCCTGGGATCAGCGCGTTTGCGTCGCGCCGGACGCCGACCTCTTCCAAGCTATCAAAGCCGGCAAAGCGTCCGTGGTCACTGATCATATTGAGCGCTTCGTGGATGCGGGGCTGCGCTTGCGCTCGGGCGCGACCCTGCAAGCCGACCTGATCGTAACCGCGACCGGCATGCAAATGCGCATCATGGACGGCTTGCAAATCGTCGTCGCCGGGCAGGTGATTGAGCTGGGCGATTGCCTCAGCTACAAGGGCTTGATGTACAGCAATATCCCCAACTTGGCGTCGGCATTTGGCTATACCAATGCCTCGTGGACGCTCAAATGCGAGTTAATCTGCGAGTATGTCTGTCGCTTGCTCAATTACATGGGGCGGCGCGGCTACCGACAATGCGTACCGCGCCTGGGCGCGGACGCGCTCGCCGCGGAGCCGATGATCGATTTCACATCCGGTTATGTGCGGCGCGCGCAAGCCGATTTGCCCAAGCAAGGCAGCCGCCGTCCCTGGCGGGTGTATCAGAATTATCTCAAGGATCTGCTGATGATGCGCTTCGGTAGATTAGACGACGGCGTGATGGAGTTCCGGCGCTAGCCGCCTTTACCTTGCTTAAGCTCACAAGCGCAACTCCCAACCTCCATCCTTCACCGCCGCGCGGAAGACATCTTCCTCCAGCCCCAGCCCGAAGCCCGGCGCGGACGGAATAAGCACTTCACCCGCTTCCACGCGATAAGCCGAGGCGTCGATGCCCGGCGTCGTCGTCTCGTCCCATTCGACGAAGGTAAAGCCCTTGACCGCCGCCGCCAGATGACCGGAAACATAATTGCCCAGATGCCGCCCATAATGATGCGGCGCAGTCCGGAGCCCCCAGTCATCAAGCTGCGCGCCGGTATCCAGCCAGTTGCTGAAGCCGTGGCTGAAGATATCGTACTGCATCACATCGACGCAGCCGGCGCGCGCCCAATCCATCAGCGCTGTCGCAGCCCAGCCCTCGCCATCGGCAATCAGCACGGACAAGCCCTCTCGGTCCATCCAGCCATGCAATTCCTCGTACAACTCTGGGTCTTCGTGGAAAGCCTCTTCGAGCCAAAACAAGTCGCAATCGGCTGTTTCCGCCAGCACCCGCTTGGCGATGTTCAGGTTATAGCCATTGTTGGCGTCAATCATGATCCTCGCCGCGGGACCCACCGCAGCGCGCACGGCTTTGATGACCGCGACATCGCGCCGCGTGCCAGCCTCGAGCGGCATGTGCCGGGCGCCGCGCCCGACCTTGATCTTGAAAGAGCGATGGTTCTGCTCGTAACCTTGGCGCGCGTGCCCGGCGATGAGCGCGGACCCCGCTTCATCCGAATCCATTCCCAAGTCGTTCATGTAGAGCGAGGTATCGTAACATGGGACGCGCAGTGGCTCCTTGATTTGCGCCTGCGTCGGCGCCGCCAGCGCATAAACCGGCGTCCCGCGCAGCCGCCCCGCCAAATCCCAGAGCGGAAAATCAAATGCCCAGGCGGATTCCGCAAGGCGACCGCCATCGGTCACCAGTTCGGAGATGTCCCGTCCCAAGAGCGGCTGCGCCTCATCGCGGCTGGCGAAGCAGAGCCCGAAGCCGGCAGCGCCGTCCGTCGTCGTCAAGCGCATGACCCGAAGCTGAACATCGATGCCATGAATGTTCAAGCGCGAATTGTTGCCGGCTTCGCGCGGACGCCGCCCTACTAAGGGCGCGGACTCGATGCGGTCGATTCTTGTTTTATCCATGAGCAGGTCCTTCCTCTTGGTTGCCGCTAGGCGTCGCCAAACATGAGGCCCGTGGGGATGACATCGGTGGCTTCGCCGCGCTGTATCGCCTCGGCTGTGGCAAGGATGCTAGCGAAGTCATGGCGCGGCTGAAAACCGAGCTTGCTGCCTATCTTGCTCAAGTCCAGCTCGAAGTAATTTTCAAAAGGCAGGCGGGCTTCGACATAAGGCAGGTTGAAACGCTGCGCCAGCATCGGCACAATTTCCGCCCAATCAAAGATGGCGGCGCCGGCCAGATTGAAGGCTTCGCCAACCGCTGCGTCAGGTTCCAGCGCCAGCGCCAAGCCATCGGCGATGTCGCGCACGTCGCCGAAGTGCTGGCGGTAGGGTACGCCATTGGGGTTCAAGCTCAGCAATAGTTTCTCTTTGCCATCCCAGCCAGCCAGCAGGCTCTCGATCATTTCCCGCACATCGGGAGCGCTTTGGTCAGCTATGTCTCGCAGCTCATAAGACTCGTCATTGCTGTAAGTGGCGTATGCCGCGCTATAGAGAAAATGCCGCGGTAGCCCGGCTTCGTTCAGGAATTCGCTCGGTTCGATCACGGTGGAAAAGCGCATGGCGCAGGTGGGAATGCCGTATTGATAGTGATAGACCAGCGCCAATTCTTCACCGAGCCACTTGGTCATCAGATAAGCCATATTAGGATATTTGCCCGCCATGTCTTCGGTTATGGGCTGCTCGAAGTAACGCCCGTTGACGCGCGCGTCCCAATAGACGCCTTCGGTGCTGGCATAGACAAAGCGATGCAGATTCGGGCAGTGCTCGCGGATGCTTTCGAGGAGATTGAGCGTGCCCATGGCGTTGATATCGAGATACTGCCGATTATTGAAAGGACCCTGAAAGGCGGCCGCCAGATGATAGATGGCGTCGACTCCCTCCACAGCCCGACTCACATCCTCGGCAACCCGCAGGTCGCCGAAGACCGTTTCCACACCGTCGTAGGCGTCCAGTTTCTTGGCGCGGCTGGCATCGGCAGGGTAGACAAAGCTGCGCACAGTATGCCCCGCGTCCAGCAAGCGCAGGACCAGATTGGCGCCGATGCGGCCTGTGCCGCCCGTTACCAGAATCTTCATCGTCAATCTCCCGTTTATGATGATTGGCTCGAGCCGATTCTAACCAGAAGCGCGGCTGATTCCAAACTGTGGGTCATTCGTCCAGGGCATTTGCAGCAAAATGACGAGCAACTAAACTGAAAATCGAACACATGAAGTAAAACCAAGTTAGGAAAGAAAATTCACCACAGAGGCATAGGCTATTGGAGGCCCGCAGAACACGAGGCGGAATAGAATAAATGCCCCCCAAATTCTGCGATTTCCTGTCCAGTTTTATAGGACCATTACAAAAGCCCACAAATAATAGGTTATTTTCGCGGGCGGCTCGCGAGCTGCCCCCACATCATGGTAGATATATGTGACATTCGACACACATTGGTTCTGGTGCGATTGCTCTGGGCGCCGACCACGGTGAATCAGTCAGCGATTTGCAGGACTTCCTTGGGATCGATGTCGCGGTCGAAATAATCCCGCGCGATTACCCGAGCCAGCCATTCGGCGATGACATCGTAACCTTTGTTTCCCGTCTCTGCGCTAGCCAGCGCCGGGTCGCCGATATGACCGAAGGGTGTGTGGTCTTTGTAGCGGCGCGTGGCATAGAAAATGCCGCCGCCCGTCTTGATATGCTCGGGTCCCTGAATTTTGCGCATGTCGGCGGACGGGACGTGGTGTTTGACCGACCGATCCAAATGCACCAGCTCCGGATGGGTGACCAAGATGCGAGCGGTCTCCCCTTCGCCGCCATGCCCCTCCTGCTTTTTCGATGTCTGAATCCGATGATAGACCTTGCTGAGCGGTGTCAGCCAATTGAGGACCATCGCTTGCGCATCGGCGGTATTGTCGACGACATCTTGCGCCGCCACCATCATCACGGGCAGATTGCCGTCATGGCCGTGCACAAGAGCGAATTTGCGGAACCCGGTCTCGTACAGGCTCAGGCATACTTCTGTCAGCAGCCTGATCATCGTGTGGGAACTGAGGCTGATGGTGCCGGCGAAACCCAGATGAAAGCTGGAAGCGCCAAAAGGAATGACGGGTCCGATAACGACCGGGCAGCCCAGCGCCCCGAGGCGGATGGCGGCTCTTCGGCAATTCTCCCGCGCTTCAAAGGAATCGGTGCCGAGGGGAAGATGCGCGCCATGCGCCTCGGTGGCGCCAACTGGCAACAGCAGCACGTCCGTCTGTGCTAACGCGGCTTCGACTTCCGGACCTGTCATCTCGTCGAGCGTCGGCGGACCCTGCTGCGAATAGAGCACATCGTCTTTTTTATCGCTGTTAGCGGACATAATGTTGCGCCGTCTCTTTACAGTTTGTATAATTCTTGGATATATTGTTTACCATGACGCGCGGGATTGCAAATCCGCTCGCTGCCGCGCAGGGTCCTGGTTCTTGCAAATGAGAAATCGATGTCCTAATGCACACCTTAGATTCCATTGATACGGCGGACAGAAAGGCGACTTTCGCCTTGCTGCGGCAATTGTCGGTCGGCATCGCCAAGCTCTGCGCGCCGCATTGCGAAGTCGTGATACATGATTTCAGCGATCTTGAACACTCGATTATTCACATCGAAGGCAATATCAGCGGACGAAAAATCGGCGGCGGCGCCACCGATCTCTTGCTGACGCAGGCGCGCAACGGCAATACCGCGCGCGATTTCTACAATTATCAGACCTGCTTGCCCAACGGCAGACCGATGAAATCCTGCACGATGTTCCTGCGCGATGAGCGGGCACAGGCTTATGGCGCCTTCTGCATTAACATGGACATTGGCATCTTCGCCGGTTTCCACCGCTTCTTGGGCGAGTTCCTGGCTTTGGACGCCGGCTCCGAGGTTAGCGAGACGATTTCGGACGATATTCAGCGGACCATCCACACCATCTTGCGCGAAGCAGTGACGGAAATCGACGCCGAACTGCCTATTATGTCCAAAGAGGACAAGATAGATCTCATCGCGCGGCTCGAGGAAAAGGGGGCTTTTCAAGTGAAACGAGCGGTGCCGCTGATCGCGGAGGAATTGGGCTTGAGTCGCTCAACCATCTACAATTACCTGACCGAGGCGCGGGAAAAAACTCACGCCGACGCGCAGCATGGAGCCTGAGCGATGGCGCGCCTGGATGTCATCCTGACAGAAGAAGCGCCGGTCCCGACGAGCGGCTATAGCCAGGCTCTGCGCCACGGCAGCCTGCTGGCGACATCGGGTTACCTCGGCACAGCGCCTGACGGCTCCGGGCTGGTCAGCGGCGGCTTCGGGGCAGAGGCGCGACAAGCCCTGGACAATATCAAGGCGGTATTGGAAGCGGCCGGCTGCGCCATGACGGATGTCATCCGGATCAATGTTTCGCTGACCGACATCAATCGCTTTGCAGAGATGGACGCCATCTGCCGCGAATACTTCAGCGAGCCCTATCCCACCCGCAACACCATCGGCGTCAAGGAACTATGGGGCGGCGCTCAAGTCGGCTTTGATGTTTGGGCTGTCGCCGCCGCGAGTTGATGCTAATGTCCGCGATCCTCGAACATATTCAAGATCATGAAGCCATCGAATTGACGCGACAATTGATCCGCATCCCGTCTTTTTTGTGGCGGGAGAGCGCGATCGGGACTTGGCTTGCCGACTGGATGTCGCAGCGCGGCTACGACGTGGAACTGCAGGCGGTCGCCCTGGCTGACGGGAATGCGACCCATCAGGCGATAGGCGTCCTGCGCGGTGATGGCGGCGCCCCCTCTTTGATGCTCTGCGGCCACACCGATACCAGCGATTGGAATGGCGATGTCTTCCGGCGCGACCGCTGGACTTATGATCCCTTCGGCGCGGAGATTGCCGATGGGAAGATCTATGGCTTGGGCGCGCTGAATATGAAAGCGGGCTTGGCTTCGATGTTGATAGCGGGCGAGGCGCTTCGCTGCAGCGGGAAGCCGCTAAAGGGCGATCTGATCATCGCTTGCGTCGTGGCCGAGACCGGCGGAGGAATCGGCGCGCTGCATCTGATCGAAAGCGGCTGCCGTCCCGATAATTGCATCGTCACTGAAGCGGGCAACCTGGATGTCGGCTTGATTTCGGTCGGTTATGTGCAAGGGCTGATTCGGGTGCTGGGTCAATTCAAACACCGTGTGCCCTATGTGAATCCGATAGAGAAAGCCACACAGGTCATCGACGCCTTCAGCCCCTCCTACGTACAGATCCCGCGGGTGGAAGATGGCGGCTGGCTGCGCTATCAGCCGCATCGGCTGATTCCAGGTTTTCCTGCTATGGCTATCCGGAACATCGAGCACTATCAAGATGTGACGACGCTCGCCTTTGACTTGCGCATTATCCCAGGCATGACGGAAGACAGCGTGCGCGAAGACATGCGCGCGCGTCTGGAGGCGATCAAGGCGACGGATCCCGAATTCGCCTACGAGCTCTTGATCCCGCAGAGCGATCAGCAGCCGAATATGCCGGCGCGCGAAGCCACGAACCCGGACTCGCCGCTGGTCAGACAGTTGGTCGCGGCTCATACACAGGTCGCCGGCGCCGAGCCGCGAGTCGGCGCGGGGCATCGCATCGGGGCGACGGCCGATACCTGCCACTTCAAAGGAGTCGGCGTCACTTGCGTCGAATACGGACCTGGTTTCATCCCTGTTTGGCCCATGGTTGACGAATGTGTTAGTACGGATCAGGTCATCACCGCGACGAAAACACTGGCGCTGACCGCCGATGCCTTGCTGACTTGAGGAGACGAGATGCATCATCAAGACATAGCGGTTGAAGTTGTGTTGGACATTTATACCCGTGTCCTGCGCATCCGCCGCTTCGAGGAGCAGGTGGGACGGCTATTCCGGCAGGGGCAATTGCCCGGTTTCGTACACCTCTATATCGGCGAAGAAGCTGTGGCGGCTGGTGTCTGCGCCGCCCTGACCGACGACGATACCATCATCAGCACACACCGCGGGCATGGTCATGTCATTGCCAAAGGCGGCGATCTTAAACGCATGATGGCGGAGCTCTTCGGCAAGGCGACCGGCTATTGCAAAGGCAAGGGCGGTTCGATGCATATCGCTGATTTTGATATCGGCATGTTGGGCGCGATCGGCATTGTCGGCGGCGGCATGCCCATCTCGGTAGGCGCGGGCTTGAGCGCCTGGTATAGGGACAGCGACCGCGTATCCGTCTGCTTTTTTGGCGACGGCGCCGCCAACGAAGGCAGTTTTCACGAATCGCTCAACCTGGCGTCGACGCTGGCGCTGCCGGTGATTTTTGTCTGCGAGAACAATCAATATGGCGAGTTCACGCCGGCGCATACGGCGATGAACATCACCGATATCGCCGATCGCGCGGTCGCATATGGCATGCCGGGCTTGCTTGTCGATGGTACTGATGCCTTTGAAATGTACCGCGCCGCCGAGTCGGCCGTGAAGCGCGCTCGCAGCGGCGGCGGACCGACCCTGATCGAGGCGAAGACCCATCGCCGGGGCAGCCATGCGGAAGGCGAAGAAGCCTTCCTCGGCGGTCAAAGCTATCGCAGCGCTGAAGAAATGGCGGCTGCCCAAGCCAAGGACCCGCTGCTCCTGCTGCATAGCTATGTCAGCGAAAATGATATTTTGCCGGCGGCGCGGCTGGAAACGCTCGACGCCGAAATCACCCAATCGGTGAGCGACGCGGTTGCGGCTGCGCGCGGCAGCCCCGCGCCTGAAATAGAGTCTTTGTTTGAAGACCTGTGGCTATGAATGGGCGCGGAATAGCCCGGGGAGATTAAGTGCCTCGTAAAACCTATGTGACAGCGATTCAAGAAGCCCTGGCTGAAGAGATGCGTCGGGACGACCGGGTATTCCTCATCGGCGAGGATGTGCGAATTGGCGTCTTCCCCAGCACGCGCGGGCTGCATGCCGAGTTCGGCGACAAACGCGTCATCGATACGCCGATTTCCGAGCTGGCGGTGGCTGGCGCCGGGATTGGCGCTGCCGTGACCGGGCTGCGCCCGATCGTGGATTTGATGTTCGGCACCTTTCTGTATCTCGCCTTCGATCAGATCGCCAATCAAGCGGGCGCGATGCGTTACATGTATGGCGGGCAGACGAAAGTACCGCTGGTCTTCATGGCGCAGAACGGCGCCGGCAGCAGCGCCGGGCATCATCATAGCCAGGCGGTGCATCAGTTTTTCATGAATATGCCGCAGATCAAAGTCATACTGCCGAGTACGCCTTACGATGGCAAGGGCTTGCTCAAGTCGGCGATTCGCGATGACAATCCGGTGGTTTTTCTGCATTCGCTGTCCTTGGGCGGGAAGCGAGGCGAAGTGCCCTCGGACGAGTACCTCGTGCCCATCGGCGTTGCCGATGTCAAGCGCAGCGGAAGCGATGTCACCATCTGCGCGGTGGGACCAACGGTCTATGCCGCGCTGGAAGCCGCCGAGCAACTGGCGACTGAGGGCTTTGAAGCCGAAGTGATCGACTTGCGCAGCCTGTCGCCCTGGGACAAGCAAAGTGTCCTGGAAAGCGTCGCCAAGACAGGGCGCTTTGTGGCTGTTGACGAGAGCTTCCCTGCCTGCAGCGCCGCCAGTGAATGGGCTGCGACGGTGGCGGAAGAGGCTTTTTACCATCTCAAAGCGCCGGTTCAGCGCGTTAGCAACGCGGATGTGCCGATGCCCTTTAGCCCGGTCTTGGAGAAGGCGGTTATCCCTTCCGCGGCCGATGTCGTCGCCGCCGCGCGCAAAACCTTGACATGAATTCATCGACGACAGCCGCTCGCCGCGGAATCGGCGAATTGTCTTGCCGCGCGCAGAAAATTATAAGCCTGCTCAACGCGCGGGCGACGCGGTTGATAAAAATAGAACTGACCCAGTAAGGAGCCTGATGTGCCATTGATTCCAATCTATATGCCGAAATTCGGAATGACGATGGAAGCGGGTTTGATCGTCGAGTGGCTGGTGGCGGAGGGAGATTCCGTGGCGGAGGGCGATGGCATCGTTGAAATCGAGACGGAAAAAGTCAGCACGGAAGTGGAAGCTCCATCAAGCGGAGTGGTCGTGGAATTAAGTTGCCAAGTGGATGACGAAGTGCCGGTTGGCGAAGTCATCGGTTACATTGAATCGGATTGATTATGGAACGTCTGTCCGGGAAGACTGCGCTGATCACCGGCGCCGCGCGAGGCATCGGGCGCGCCATCGCCTTGCGCTTCGCCGCCGAGGGCGCGAATCTGCTACTCTGTGACCTGAACCTGGAAAGCCTGCGCCAAGTCGCCGCCGAAGCCGAGGCCCACGGGGCGCGGACCTACGTTCGGCAAACGGATGTGGCGCTGCGGGAACAGGTTCAGCAAACGGTCGATGATGGCATTGCCGAGCTGGGAATGGTCCACATAGTCGTCAATAATGCGGGGATCTTTTTCAACGCGCCCTTTGAGCAGACCACCGACGAGCAGTACGATCGAATTATGGCGATCAATGTAAAGGGCGTATTCTTGCTGTCGCAGATCGTCATACGGCATTGGCTGCGTCACGAGGTCAAAGGGACGTTTGTCAATCTGGCTTCGATTGGGGCGGCGGTCGCCTTTGTCGATTCCGCCGCCTATTGCACCACCAAGGGCGCCGTCGCCACCATGACGCGCTGCATCGCGCTGGAATATGGACCGCGCGGCATCCGCGCCAATTCCATGGCGCCCGGCATCATTGATACGCCGATGCTGCCCAGCCAAGAAGATAATGAACGCTGGGCGAACACGACGATACCGCTGCGCCGTTTGGGTCAGCCGCGCGATGTCGCCGATGTCGCGCTCTTTCTGGCTTCGGACGAATCGCGCTATATCACGGGGGAAATGATCTTTGTCGATGGCGGCTGGATGCTCAATTGACCGCGGCGCAGCCCCTGCGAGGACCGCGGCGTGAAGCTGCGGGGCAAGGTCGCGATTGTAACGGGCGGTGGCTCCGGCATTGGCGCGGCAAGCTGCTATGCCTTTGCCAGGGCAGGCGCCGCGGTCGCCGTGGCGAACCGGACGCCCTCCAAAGCCGACGCTGTAGCGCGGACGATCGCGTCGGAAGGCGGCAGGGCGATCGCGATTGGCGCGGATGTCGCCCTCAGCGCCGATGCGCAGCGCATGATTGATCAGACCGCTTCTGAATTGGGCGCGCCGGATATCCTATTCAACAACGCTGGCATCAGCCCAGCCGGTCGCGTCACCGATATCAGCGAAGCCGATTGGGACGAGTGCCTCAATATCAATCTCAAATCCGTCTTCCTCGCTGCCAGATGCGCCCTGCCGCTGATGATTGAAGCGGGTGGCGGCGTCATCCTCAATACCGCCGGCAGCTTCGGCATCCGCGCCGCTGTGAATAAAGCAGCCTACTCGGCCGCCAAGGCGGGGGTCATCAATCTCAGTCGCTCCATCGCGCTCGATTACGCGCGCGACAATGTTCGCTGCAACGCGATTTGCCCGGGCTATGTCGATACGCCCTTGAATGACGGCTTCCCGCCCTCCGAACGCGACGCTTTTCTGGCGCAGTATCAGCCGCTGCCAGGGCTGATCGGCGCGGAGGACGTGGCGGAGATGGCGCTTTATCTCGCTTCCGACGCCGCCAAGATGATCACGGGCCAGGTGTTCGTACTTGACGGGGGCCAACAGGCCGGTCTTTACGCCTGATGCCAACTATCATTCACGCGCGCTATACCTTCCGCGGCGGCGTCCCTGCTGAGGATTGCGCCATCGCCGTCGCCGGGGAAAGCATTGTTGACGCCGGAACGCTCTCCGAGCTGGTCCAGCGTTATCCGGGCGCCGAGCTGGTCGGCGGCGCTGACTTCATCCTCCTGCCAGCCTTCACCAACGCGCATGATCACGGTCGCGCGCTGGGCGCGCTGGCGCTGGGCGTCCCTGACCATTTCCTCGAATTGTGGCTTGGTCATTTGGCGCGTCTTCCTAGCATTCCGCCGTACCTGGCGGCGCTCTATTCGGGGCTGCAATTGCTGGGTTCCGGCGTGACGGCGGTCGCCCACAGTCATAATCCAGCTTCCTGGTCCGAGCTCCCCGATGAAGTACCGGAGGCGCTGCGCGGATATGCCGAGGCTCGCATTCGCGTCGCCATGCACCCGCCGATCGTCGACCAGAATCTATTGGTATATGCCGAGCGCGAGCGTTTTCTCGGCATGCTGCCGCCCGAACTGCGCCGTAGAGCCGCTAAGGCGGACAAGATCGACTTTAGCGCTGATGATTATTTCGCCTTGCTGGACGACTTATACCGCAATTTCCATGACAGCGAGCGGCATCGCGCGCATATTCAAGCCAGTCCGGCTGGCGGTCCTTGGTGCGGCGATGAGTTGATCCTTCGCGCTTGCGAGTGGGCGAAAGCGCGTCGCACGCGCGTGCAGATGCACATGCTGGAAACGCGCTATCAGCGGATATACGCACAGAAAACCTGGGGCAGGAGCTTCGTCCAGCATCTTGAGGACATTGGCGCGCTGGGCGACTGGTTGACGCTGGCGCACATGGTCTGGGTTGAGGATGATGACATCGCACTCCTTGCGGAACGCGGCGTTGGCGTCGCGCACAATATCAGCAGCAACTTGCGCCTGCGCAGCGGCAGCGCGCCGATCGCGCTGATGCTGGGGGCCCGCGTGCCGGTCGGCATCGGCTTGGACGGGCAGACGCTGGACGATGACCAGGACTTCCTGCGAGAAATGCGGCTGGCTTGGACAATCGGCAATCAGAGCGGGATGGCGGCGGCCGATCTCGACGCGGCGACGGTATTGCGCATGGGCACGGGTGTCGCCGCGGCTATTACATTTGGCGCGAACGCGCCGCTTGGAGAGCTGGAAGTCGGGGGGCTGGCTGACCTGGTTTTGCTGGAATGCGAGGGGATAAGGAGCCGCTGGGCGCCGGCGGATTACCCGCCGCTGGAGCTGCTGCCGGCATTACTGTTGCGCCGGGGCAAACGCGAACGTGTGCGGCATGTGATGGTCGGCGGCGAATGGATCCTGCGCGATGGAGAGCATTTGCATGTCGACGCGCGGACGGTCGAGCGTGAGATCTGGGAGCGGATAAAATTTGACGCGCGGAACCTGCCGCCGAGACTTGATGCCTATCTGCGCAAATTCTATCGTGCTTGGGACGACGAAGACTTGCCAAGGCTGCGACGATAATGTCAAGCTGTTGTCCTTTTGACGCGATTGCCCTGGACATTTCTGGGATCTTTTCGCCGCCGCCGGGCGGCTGTGGTAAACTAAGCTTGTTCTTTACGCCAACGGGTCCTTGCCGCCGCTTATGAACTTTCTTCATTACTTTGTCCGTCGGGTCGTTTTCATTATCCCGCTCCTGCTGGGGATCACGGTGGTCGCTTTCATCATCGCCAACGCCATCCCGGCCGACCCCATCAATGCCAACCTGCCGCCCAACGCGCTCAATGACGAAGATACCATCGCCGCCTTCCGCAAGAAATGGGGTCTGGATAAACCGCTGCACGAACAATATCTAACCTATCTCGGCAACCTCCTGCGCGGCGATATGGGCACCTCCATCAAATGGCGGACGCCGGTCGCCGAGGATATCGCCAAGCGCTTGCCAGCCACCATTGAATTGGCGACGCTCGGCATCATGTATGGCGTCGCCCTGGGCGTCGGGCTGGGGTTGGTCTCCGCTATATGGAAGAACAGTTGGGCGGATTACATCGCGCGCGTCATCGCGCTAATCGGCGTGAGCTTCCCGGTTTTTCTCATCGCCTTGGTATTCCTCACGGTCTTTTACGCCCAGTTGGGCATCGCCGCGGGACCGGGTCGGCTGCATATTCTCATGCGCCCGCCGCCGACCGTCACCGGCATGTACACCATCGACGCGCTTTTGCATGGCGATTGGGAGACATTTGGCAATGCGCTCGCGCATCTTGTTCTGCCGGCGCTGACACTGGCGCTGTATATCAGCGGCATCATCTCGCGCATTACCCGTTCTTCCCTGCTCGAAGTGCTGAACCAAGATTATATGCGCACCGCCCGCGCCAAGGGCTTGCGCGAACGTTATGTCATTGGCTTCCACGGGATGCGCAACTCACTGATTCCCGTGGTGACGGTGATCGGCTTGTCTTATGGCAATCTACTGGTCGGGTCGATCCTTATCGAGTCGATCTTCGCCTATCCCGGCATCGGCTTTTATATGTTCCGCGCCAGCACCTCGCAGGATTTCCCTGCCATTATGGGTGTCAGCTTGCTCTTTGCTTTCATTTATGTCGGAGTGAATTTTGTCGTCGATATCCTCTATTTCTTCCTCGATCCACGAATTCGAGTCGCCTAGCCGGGCTCAACAGGCGCTCTATCACCTGCGCCGCAACCCCTTGGTCTCGATCGGGCTGATTATCGCCAGTTTGTGGATTGTCATCGCCTTCATCGCGCCGGTGGTCGCCCCGTTCCCGCCTTTGCAGCAGGACCTGGAAAACCGCTTGCAAGCGCCGAACGCCTTGTTTTTCATGGGCTCGGACGAGTTAGGCAGGGACATCTTTAGTCGTGTGCTTTGGGGCTCGCGCATTACGATTCCCGCCGGCTTGGCTGTTATCGTATTGGGCAGTTCTCTGGGCGTCTTTATCGGCGCCGTCGCCGGTTACGCCGGCGGCTTAGTCGACGAATTGCTTATGCGCCTCACCGAGCTATTCATGGCATTTCCTTTCATCATCCTGGCTATGGCTGTTACAGCCGCACTGGGTCCCGATATCCGCAATGCCGTTTTGGCGCTGAGCGTGGTCTGGTGGCCCCGCTATGCCAGGATCCTGCGCGGGCTGGTGCTGGAGGTCAAATCGCAAGAATACGTCGAAGCGGCTCATAGCGCTGGCGCCAGCGGGCTTTATGTGCTTTTCCGCACCATCTTGCCCAACTGCATCGCGCCTGCGGTCATCCTCGCCACCCTTGATATTGGCACCGCCGTCATCAGCTTCGCCGCCTTGAGCTTCATCGGCTTGGGACCGGAACCCTCGTCGCCGGAATGGGGGCGCATGGTCAGCATTGGCATTGATTTCTTCGACCAGTGGTGGATGTGGCTTTTCCCGGGGCTGGCAATCGCCAGCCTGGTCATGGCCTTCAATTTCATCGGCGACGGCTTGCGCGATATCCTCGACCCGCGCCTGCGCGGGGAATAAGCGGCGCAAGGCTTGCAGCAGCTCTTGGGCCGGCGCGTGGAAGTGATTGATCGCCAATCCCTTAGACCAGAATTACGCGAAACAATCATTCGGGAAGCCCGGCCCCTGTGACCAAAGATCAGCGTATCTATTGTTACGATATTCTCGATCGCATTCGGCGCATCGAATTTACACAGCTGGCGGGTATGATGATTTCGTGGATTCAGAATTGATTCAGGATGACGTCATACGGAATTTTGAGGTGATTGGCGAAGTGGTCAAGCGTCTTGACCCGATGCAATAAGCGCAGTATACCAATGTTTCCTGGAGCGATTTTGCCGGTTTCCGAGATGTCTTAATACACCAATATCACAGTATCCGGTTGGATCTAGTTTGGAGATTCGCGCAGGAAGATCTACCATGGCTCAAACAAGCAGTTGCCGCGCTATTACGGGATCTGGAAGAATCCGCTGGCGTCGACGGCGCTATCCGCTGCGATTGAGCCACAGGCTAAATGGGCATCCCGCGTCGCGACTATACTATTTGCGCCAAAGCCTAATTCTCGACATCGTTTTCTCATTTCATGCCTCGAGAATCAGTTAGATACTGTGTCTGCACGGGCTTAAACGGCTTGCTTTTTGGGTATGGTCAGCCGCGGCGTCGGACTTATAATCCACCAAACAATTGTTCCGCGAGGATTTTGAAAGGACATAGAAATGTCATTGGACGAAAAAGTGAAGGCGATGGGCATCGACATTGAAGACTTTAACCCCTCGCCCACCCTGGCGCCGGCGACGCGCATCGGCTCTACCATATACTGCTCGGGCCACGTATCGACGGGTTATGTGGGCAAGCTGGGCGCGGGGGTTGATGTCGAAACGGGCAAAAAAGCCGCCCGCGTCTGCGCCGTAGACCTGCTCAAAGCCGCCTATACGCTCACCGGCACGGTCAATAACCTGCGGCTGCGCAAATTGCTGGGCGCGGTCAATTCCGCGCCGGAGTTCACCGATCAGCATTTGGTGATCAACGGCGCGTCGGAACTATTCTGGGAACTCTATGATGGCGAAAAACACGCCCGCAGCGCGCTGGGTTTTTCCTCTTTGCCCACCGGCGTGGCTGTCGAGATCGAAGCCATATTCGAGGTAGTCGACTAGACCAGTGGCGTCCATGCTCATAAGCGCCATCCAAGCCATACGCGCCTTCAACCCGCAGGCGCGTATTTTCTTTGCCGTTCTTGTCGGCATGTCCGTTGTAGTCGACGGCCTCTATTCCGTGTTGCTCAATTTGTACCTGCTGCGCTTGGATTACGGCACCGAGTTTATTGGGCTGGTGAATGCGGTCGCTTTGCTTACCTTCGGCATAGCCAGCTTGCCGGCCGGCATCCTAGGGTCGCGCCTGTCCACGACCGGGCTGATGAAGTTTGGCGCGGTTGTGAGCCTTGCGGGCGGGTTGCTGCTGCCCATGGCGGAGTGGCTGCCGCTGGGCTGGCGCGAGGCTGGCTTGGTCCTGCCGACCGCCTTGATGTTCGGCGGATTCGCCTTCTTCTTTGTCAATAGCGCGCCGTTCTTGATGAACGTGGTGGACGAGGATTATAAACATCGCGCCTTCGCCCTCAAGGCGGCGCATTGGTCCTTGGCCGGTTTCGCCGGCAGCCTCATTGGCGGGATACTGCCCGGCGCAATCGCGAGCCTGAACAGTTGGACGCTGGATAATCCCGAGCCATATCGCATCACTTTTGCCTTGGCTACCGTCGTCTTGGCGCTATCGACCATGCTCGTTATGCGCATTCGGCCGCTGCCGGCAAAAGCCAAGCCCAGCCCCCGCGAGTACGCGGAGGAGCGAGGCGAGGCGCGCAACGGCTGGGCGGCATCGGTCCTGATGCTGATTGTCATCATGACGGTGATACGTCTGTTCCAAGTCGCTGGCTCGGCCACAGCGATGGTCTACTTCAATGTTTATATGGATCAGCAATTGGCGGTATCGACCGCCATGATCGGCGCAATGGCCGCCATTGGCCGCTTGACGGGTGTGCCGACCGCTCTGCTGACTCCTGCGCTGGTACGACGCTGGGGCAATATCAGGGTCGTGATCGGAGCCTCAATCGTGGCTTCGCTCTGTCTTATTCCGATGGCGCTGGTGGAGCATTGGCTGGCCGCCTCTTTTGGCTATATCGGCGCGATCAGTATGATGTCAGTCCGTTACACCGCTTTCATCGTCTATATCCTCGATCTGGTGCCCAGGGCGCAGCAGGCGCTGATGGCGGGCGCTGGCGAGGCCGCGGCTGGTTTAAGCTTCGCCATGATGGCGCTGGGCGGGGGTTTGCTCCTGACCGCCTTCACCTTCCGCGATCTATTCTTGCTGGGCGCGTTCTTTTCCTTCTTCGGCACAGCGCTTTTCTGGGTCTATGTCTTGTCAGCAAAACCAAAGCGCAAGCTCAAGCCAGCGCTCTAGTTCCGTCACTACAGATGATATGAACGAATTGGTAGGGGCGACTCGGTGAGTCGCCCAAAACGCATTCAGTTGCTACTCGTCGGGCGATTCAGCGAATCGCCCCTACCGGTTGACTGGATGTTTTCATTCATTCATTTCAATTGAAGCCGTCAATGTCAGCCCGCGCAGAGCGCTAGGGACCCGCCGTTTGAGCCGCGGCTCTCAACAGGTCAATCACGGCGCTGCGATCCGTTTCATCTTCAAATGCCGACTGCGCCAGCTCCAGCGGCGTCTGGCCGGTCTCGCTCTCACGCGCCGACAGATCCGCGCCCTGCTCTAGCAGAAAACGCGGCGCTTCGGTCAAGAGCTGATAAACGCCGATATCTTGCGCCGCCTCGCTGAGATCGGGCAGCGGATCGAAAAACTGCTTCGGTCCATAACAGATGACAAAGTGCAGCGGCGTATAGCCGCGGGCGTCGACCGCGTTGATACCTGCGCCGGCTTCCAACAGCAGCTCCATCACGTCGAAGTGGCTGCCTTGCGCGGCCAAGTGTAGCGGGCTCAAACCCGCGCCGAGGACGTGATCAGCTGGCGTGCTGGCCTTCGCAAGACTCTTGTCTTCCGCCAGAATCTCGCGCAGGGCGGCGCTATCGCCCATGACGCTCGCCCAGAAAACATCAACCGCCCAGCCCAGGTCCCGCAGCAGACGGCGCGCGCCGGCGTAATTGCGGCGATAGGTTTGATCGCGCAGGGGCGAGCTTTGGCGCGTTTTGCCATGCCGTTGGTATGTCGCCAGCGGGTCGGCGCCATAACCCAGATAGAACTCGATGCTTTTCACATCGCGGCAAAAGGACAACAAGGTGCTTGGTCCAGGACCGATTTCGTTGACCAGGGCTGGATTCTCATCCAGCCGTTGTTTGACGGCACCCATATCGCCCAACCAGGCGCAAGCCCAGACGTCCTTTTCGGCGCCGCGCTCCAGCAAGAACTCCACCATGCCCAGGTCGGCGTATTCCGGCATGAAATCGGCTAGATCAATGGCGTGCATCAACGCGTTGAAGCGGTATTTGTCATCGCGCGCGTTGATATCGGCGCCATGCGCCAGCAGCAGATCGACGATGTCCTTGCGCCCGTGCATCACAGCCACGTGCAGCGCTTTGGCATCCGATCCCCATAGCGACGTCCTGATGAAGCCTTCGGCATTCGCCAGGCGGCCGTCTTCGGCAAGCAGGTCCCGCACCTTGTCGATATCGCCGGATTTGGCGGCGTCAAAGAGGCGCATGACCTTTTGGGTGAACTGATTGTCCCGCGAGGGACGTTGCGCGGATAAGTTGTTCAATGCTGTCATCCTTTGCTTGATTTGTTTGCGCGCGTGATAGAGCCGGGATTTGACCGTGCCCAAGGGGATTTCCAGGAAGTCGGCGATCTCGGCTTGGGCGAAGTCGTTTATATAGTGCAGCAGCAGCACGCTGCGTTGCGCCTCGGGCAGGGCTTCAATCGTGGCGGCGATGTCGTCGGGGAGTCCTCCGCCATCGGGCGGCGGATCGGCCGCGGCGATCTCCCCCATCTGTTCCAGCGAGACCAGCAGTGGCTGCCGCAGGCGCAGGCGGCGGTTGGCGCGGGAATGCACGATGCGCCGGAACCAGCCCGGGAAAGCTGCGGCGTCGCGCAGGCTCAGCAAGCCGTACCAGGCGGCGATGAAGGCTTCCTGCGCGGCGTCTTCCGCCTCTTGCCAGTCGCCCAGCCGCGCATAGGCATAAGCCACAGCCATATCCTGGAAGCGGCGCACCACTTCTCCATAGGCGTCGCAGTCGCCTTGGCGGGAGGCGATGACGAGTCCGGTCAAATCTTCCATTGGCGCTCCTTTGCTTATGCCTTCAACCTAAAGAGCCAGTTTGGCTGGCGAAAGGTTCATTTTGTCGCGCTTGGCTTGCGGTTTTGGCGAAATAAGCTGCATGGTAGAATATACTTGCCGCAATCTAGGAGAGGCAAAGCATGGTGCCCAACTTCGCTGAAAAACTGCAAGCATATATCGAAAACTTGACAAGCTCGCGCAAGAATCAAGTATCGGAACGGCAAATTAGCCACCTGTTTCTGAGCTTCATCGGCGATGCTTTTGGCGTGAAGTATGAAGATATTGAGCTAGAGCATCACGTAACGATGACAAAAGTTCAGAAGCATGGCTACGTTGATGCCCTGCTCGGTGACTTAATAATTGAATTCAAGCGCGACATCAAGACAGATCTCGGCGCTAACATCGACCAGCTTAGCGATTATATGCGCGACATGCCAGAGCTTCACCGATACGTTGGCATGCTTACGGACGGTATCGAGTTTCGCACTTATGTCCTCGATGAAGCGGAAGAAGCAAAAGAGGTAGACCGATTCAATATCGCAAGCGCCGACGCCGATGTCGCTTACCTCTGGCTGGATTCTTATTTATTCAGCCGCACCAATATCGAACCGACTGCGGATGACATCGTGCAGCGCTTCGGCGTCAGAAGCCCGACATTCCAACTCGTTCAGCAGACGCTGACTGGCCTGCTCGGAGAAATCGCAGACGATACGGAGCTGGAAGTCTGGCGCGGACAATGGAAGTCATTGCTGAGCAAGGTATACGGTTCGGACATCGCTGACGACAACCTGTTCATCAGGCACACGTATCTGTCGCAATTCGCCAAACTGCTTGTATTTGGCGCGCTTGAAGGTCGTCCTGATAAAGTCAATATCCCCAGCGTCGTCAACGGCGAAGCCTTTCATAAACACGGCATCAGCAATATCGGCGAAAACGACTTCTTCTCCTGGCTGATGATGGCGCAAATTCGCGCGGAATCACTGGACCTGCTCTATTCTTTGTCCGCCGAGTTGCAGGTTTACGACCTTAGCGCCATCCGCCAGGATTTGCTCAAACAACTTTATCAAGACCTGGTTGACCCGGACACGCGCCACGATCTGGGCGAATATTACACGCCCGATTGGCTGGCGCAGCTCACCCTGCAGGAAATTGACTATGCCGCGCCGCAGAGTTTGCTCGACCCCGCTTGCGGCTCCGGCACGTTTCTATTCAACGCCATACGCCGCTTGGCGGATAAGGGCTTGAGCGGGCGCGACCTGGTCGATTTCGCGTTGAACAATATCGTCGGCACGGACGTTCACCCGCTGGCGGTGACGATTGCGCGGATCAATTATTTGCTGGCGTTAAGCGAGCATTTGGATATGAGCAATGGCGGAAGTGAAGCGCCACCCTTGCCCGTGTTCCTGGCCGATGCGCTGATTGGACCATTGACCCGCCGAAGCCCAGAGGCTGTACCCATCACTGTCGACGTTGAGAAAGATGAAGCCTTCCAAATACCGCTTGAGTCCGCCAAAGATGAGGAGAAACTCACTAAGACAATCGACTATATGGATGATATGGCGAAAGGCGTCGTCAATGGCGCTAAAATTGAAGAGTTCGCAAGGATTTTCCGCAGGCTGGTGCAAGACCTCTACGAAGGGCTTTCCAATCCGATATTCAGCAATCACTGGGCGAGCAATTTCCAACTGCTGGTTGAGCTAATCCGCGACGGTCGCGACAGCATCTGGGCCTACATCCTGAAGAATCTCTCGCGCCCCCTGGTCTTGGCCGAAAAGGGCTTTGACGTCGTCATCGGCAATCCGCCCTGGCTGTCTTACCGTTACATCAACAGCCCCGTCTGGCAAGAGGAAGTTAAGGCTCTGTATATCCATTACCAACTAATCGATTCTGGCGACGTCAAACTCTTTACGCAGATGGACTTGAGCACCTTGTTCTTCGCCCACGCCAAGGACCGCTACCTTAAAGATGACGGTACATTAGCTTTTGTCATGCCGCGCAGCGTGCTCACCGGCGCCAAGCAGCACCGCCCATTCCAGCGACAGGGCATGACGCGCATTCTCGATGTGGGGGATGTCAGCCCGTTGTTCAATGTGCCTGCCGCCGTCCTAATTCTGTCGGGCGAAAACATCAAAAAAGCCGACATCCCTACCAAGACCTTCCGGGCAACATTCGACAAACACGAACTGCCGCTGATTGAAGCCGAGCCTCAATTGACTGTGGGCGAATCTTTTACGAATTTCGTCGACCCCAATATCTCCTGCATCTACTATCACGAGCTTTTTGCCCAGGGCGCGTCGCTCGTCCCGCGCAACCTTTGTTTCGTGCGGCCGGCGGGCTTACCGAATGTACCGATAGTTGAGACCGATCCTGAACTCAATAAAGACGCCAAAGCGCCCTGGAAGGGCATCAAACTGGAAGGCACGGTGCATAGCCCCTACGTCTACGCCACCTTGCTCAGCAAACACCTGCTGCCCTTCGGCTGCCAGAAACTCAATATGGTTGCCCTGCCCTTCCGGCAGAGCGAAGCGGGCAAACTTGAATTTCTGGAAGACTTCCTGGCCTTCGCTGTGACAGCTCATCACAGGAGTTTCACTACATGGTTTGAAAAGATGAGCAATATCTGGGACGAGCGCAAGAAACGTACAACCACAGAAACGTTGGCGGAGTGGTTCAACTATCGCAACAAACTGACCGCGCAGAGTATAACTGACCGATTTCGTGTGATTTACGGCGGCAGCGGCACGAACATCGCTTGCTGCGTCTTGGACCTCGACTATGACGATTTGCGGATTTACAGACGCAGGGTCAGCGGCTTTGTGGTCGATTACACCTGTTTTCACTACACTGCCCCGACTTTGGAAGAAGCGCATTATCTTTGCGCTATCTTAAACTCGCCCGTCGTCAACGACGAAATCAAAGCGCATCAGCCGGAAGGCTTGTGGGGCGCGCGCCATATCCAGCGTACGCCATTCGAAGCCTGCGCCATTCCCATCTTTGACGCGGACAATCCCGATCATCTCGAACTCGCTCGCTTGAGCCAAGAGGCTCACGCGAAAATCGAAGAAATGAAGGGCATGGAAGAGAACCGCTTGCTCAACGGCGGGCCAGGACGCGCAAGAGGTCGCGCTCGTGAAATCCTTGCCGATGAAATCAATGCCATTGACAAGATCGCACGTCGACTATTCGAGGAATAAAGCGCCTACGCGCCCCACTTCATCCCCGCCCAGGAATCCCGGCAAATCCCTCGCCGCTCCAGGACACATCGTCGTGATAGGCCGTCAACTGATGGTATAAACGCTTGGCTATGCTGTCGTCGCGCCAGTCGTAATCGACCGCGGCAGCGAAGGGGCTGCTCGCCGTCCGACTCCCGCGGCTGCCGTCGCCCAGGGCGAAGGTATCGATGACGATGCGCCGCGCGCCGGTCTCTAGCAGGCGCTCGGCGAAATCCGGCGAATAGGGTAAGACCGGCGAGACCGCGATCTGGACATTCAAGCCCCGCGCCACCGCCCGCTTGACCGCATCCAAACGCCGCTCGACATGCGCTTTCGCCGGCCCATAGGGCAGGTCTTGCCGGTCGGTCTCGATGGACATGCCCAGCCAGGCATAGGGAATCCCGGCGATGCGATCCAGGTCGTCGACGACGGCCGGACCCCGCGTCTGGATCAGTAGCAGGTCGAGATCGGCATAGCGCGCGAAGACATCCAGGCAGCGCCGCGTCAAGCGCAGCTTACGCTCCAGCGGTTGGTAGGGATCGGTGACCGGGCTCATGAAGATGCGCATCTGGCGGCGGCGCCGCGCCCGAGCCAGTTGCGCCTCCAGCAATTCGGGCGCGTTCTCTTTGATGATCAGCGCCTCGCCCCAGCCTGCGCCCTCGCGCCGCGAATAGAGCCAATTGGGCAACTTCGGGGCATAGCAGTAGGTGCCGCAATAGATCGAGCCGAAACCGCAGCCGATGGCCCAGGACAAGCTGTGCGTGTAGGGGCGCTCGCCAGCGGTGAGGAAGCCGCGCTTTTGTGGCGTCAGGATGGTTTTGGATTGGATATAGCGGATGTTCATGGCAAGCCGGATCTGCTTTGCCTTATATTAGCAATACTTGGCCGCAGCCGCTCGGAGGGCAGAGGCCCCAGGGCAATTGCTTCAAATTATTTTCAACATAGAGGACGCAGAGGACACAGAGTTCGTAGGAGTTTAGACGACTATTCTTCTAAATCTGCGGCCCGGAATCGACAACAGTCCCCAGCGAAACGTGATTTGTCACCAAAATCACAGCTGAGATGAGATTTTTTGTTTTTCTCTGCGTTCTCTGCGTACTCTGTAGTTAATTTTCAGTTTAGAATCCCGCCATTTCGTCCGCCATCATTTTGAAGCGATTGCCCTGGCAGAGGCCGCCAGGCTGCCTTTGCGCAGACTCACAGATACTTTTTCCGCGCTTTGCTGTAAAATAGAGCATCAAAGAAGGGCGGAGTGAATGTAGATGGGCGACAGAGAAAAAGACCCCCGCATCATATCTTCCTTGCAGCGCGCGCTGGATATTCTGTCGCTTTTCGGTTCGCAAAATCCGGAGCTGGGCATCACCGATATCGCCAAGGCGCTGAACCTGCACAAGAGCACAGCCGCGGGTCTGGTATATACCCTGCAGCGCAACGGCTATATCGCGCAGAATCCCGAGAATCGCCGTTACCATTTGGGCTTGCAATTGGTCGAGCGCGCCGGCGTGCTGCTCGATCAAATCGAAATCCGCAAAATCGCCATGCCGGAACTCGAACACTTGCGCGATTGGTCCTCCGAAAGCGTCAATCTGGCGATATTGGAAGAGAATCAGATCATTTACATCGAGCGGCTGCTAACCGACAAGAGCCTCGGCTTCCGCAATCACATCGGCAAGCGCGCTTTTCCCCATTCCACCGCGCTGGGCAAGGCGATTCTCTCGCACTTGCCGCCGCATGACGCAAGGGAGATCCTGGCATCTTACCCGCTAGAGTCTATGACAGCCAACACCATCACCGACATCGAAGCGCTGATGGGTCAATTCCAAGCCTTTCATGCCCAGGGTTATGCGATTGAACGCGAGGAAAACGAAATCGGCGGGCTGTGTATCTCGGCGCCGATTCACAACCACAGTTCTTACCCGGTGGCGGCTGTTAGCGTTTCATTTCCCTTGTCGCGTCTTGATGAGACGATGATCGCGGCTTATGGGAGCAAGATTCTGGAGCTTGCCCGGCGCATTTCGGTCAAGCTGGGTTTCCATATTGAACCGCGCGCGCTGGCTTATGGCTCCGAAGCGCAGGCTTTAGTTGGATCGTAGTTTTTACCATAGGTTCCGCTGACATCCCCCGCGGCGTTATCCCAAACTCGATTGCCACAGATTAGCGCCTGTTCATCCACCAGCACTTTTAAGCCACCAGCCTTGTTACCGTAGATAACATTGCCATAAACGAAATTACCCAAGCCATATTGGACGCCGTCGACCAGATGTCCCCCCAGCCGAACACCCGCGCCGACATTGCCGTGTATCTCGTTATAGCGAATGACATTCGCTTTCCCGCGCGATACGATGCCGCCGGAATTCGGGTCCTTTTGCCCGGTGCAGATGTTGTATTCGATGATGTTGCGCTCCGTGCCTTCTTTGGCTTCGATGCATTCGTTGCCCTGCGTATCCATGACATTGTGATGCACCCAGTTATGGGCGGTGACATCT
This sequence comes from Phototrophicaceae bacterium, assembly GCA_965116975.1. GTDB lineage: Bacteria > Chloroflexota > Anaerolineae > Aggregatilineales > Phototrophicaceae > UBA6055. The sequence continues at coordinate 4,070,442 of OZ220735.1, read as the reverse complement.
GGCTCGATCGTCAGGTTGATATCCCATTGTTTGCTCGAAGTGCCCAGGTAAACTGCCTCGCCGACCACGCCATGGGCGTCGAAGACAAAATCCCAGATGCCGCAATCGTGAAAGGTCGAATAGGCGATTTCGTTGTGATGGGCGAAGTACTTGATGCGCAGGCATTCTTCGCCGGCATTGCGGAAGGTCATGCCGAGCACGCGCAGGTTGTGGACGCCATCGCGCGCGTCATAGCCGATAACATAGAGCAGCTTCTCCCGAAAAGCGCCCATGCGGTTTGGCTCGGCATTGCGGCGCAGTCCGTCTATCGTGAAGCCGATCAAGCTGATGTAATCGTGATGGACCTGGAATATGCGATTGCTGGTCAAGCCGTGTACGACAGCCTTTGAGGTTCCGACGATGGTGATAGGCTTGCCTGGCTCGCCGTCGCGCACGGTATAAACGTCTTGATAATAGTGCCCGGGCTGCAAGTGAATGGTATCGCCCGGCTGCGCCAATTGCAGCGCGTGCTGGATTGCGCGAAAGGGGCTCGAGGGGCTGGCGCCGCTGTTGTCATTATCGCCGTCGGGGCTGACATAAAATTGATGGTTCTCCGCTTGCGCCCAAGCCGTCAGGCAGAGCAAGCAGGTCAAGCAGATGATAAGCCTTCGTATAATCATAGTTATTCTCTCTCGGTCGCGCCGGACGCGCTAAAGGTTGAAGACCCGCTCCAGAGGCAGGCGGAAGCCGGGCAAGATGGCGCCGCCGTTCAATTCGCTGTCGCCGGCGAGAAGCTCGCTCTGCAGCGCGCCAGCGTCGCCGTGACGCCAGACTTCGGCAGTCTGCGCCAGCGGGTCGATAAGCCAGACTAGCGCCGCGCCATGTCGCAAATATATTTCGGCTTTGCGCCGGACTTGGGCGAGCGTCTGTGAGGGCGAGATGATTTCGACCGCTAAATCGGGCATGTAAGGCACATAGCTGCTGCGCGCAGGTCGCGCAGTCCGGGACTTGACAGTGAATGCGACATCGGGAATTAGTACCGTGCGCTGGTCGCCCGGCGGATAATAGCCGACTTCGCTTGTTACACGCCCGAGGCCATGCTCTTCGACAAAAAAGAATAAATGAGCTGCCAATCGGGTGCTGACATCGCCATGCAGTTCATTCGGCGCCATCTTGATTAGCAACTCCCCGTCTATGAGATAGTATTTGTCGGTCGGGTTCAGGGGATTAGTTTCGAGCCGCCAAACATCGTCAATTGTGTAGACGCGCTCTCGGGTGACCATCGACTCGCCTTTACGCTATCCTAACAAGTTCTAATATACCATGCGCGCGCTGCGCTATGGCTTAGATATTGCATACGCGCCGCAATGGCAGGCGCAAGCCGGGCAGGATGTCCTCGCCGCTCAATTCGCCGTCGCCAGCGAGGGTCTCGCTTTGCAGCGCGCCAGCGTCGCCGTGGCGCCAGACTTCGGCAGTCCGCGCCAGCGGGTCGATAAGCCAGACTAGCGCCGCGCCATGTCGCAAATATATTTCGGCTTTGCGTTGGACTTGGGCGAGCGTTTGCGAAGGCGAGATGATTTCGACCGCTAAATCGGGCATGAAAGGCACATAGCTGCTGCGCGCAGGTCGCGCAGTCCGGGACTTGACAGTGAATGCGACATCGGGAATGAGTACCGTGCGCTGGTCGCCCGGCGGATAATAGCCGACTTCGACCGTTACTCTGCCGAGTTTGTGTTCGACAACGAAATTCCCTAACAAGCGCGCAAGCTCGCTTGCGACGCTGCCATGCAGTTCGTTCGGCGACATTTTTGTAATCAACTCCCCGTCAATGAGATAGTATTTGTCAGTCGGGTACAGGGGCTGCTGCTCGAGCCGCCAAACATCGTCAATTGTGTAGACGCGCTCTCGGGTGACCATCGACGCCTCGCTTTCGTTTATTCATGCCAATCTATTGTATCATGCGTCTCTTTGCGCCATATTGCGCTGTTGCCAAATCGGACATGCCGCGCGCGGATGGTCAGATGCCATAAACGCAAAAACCCTCCCTCACATTGATTGAATGAGGAAGGGTTTCCAATTGCGAGTTCAAGCCAAGCGGACCTTACTCGTAGTCTTCGATGTTTTCCAGGATGTAAGCGACTTCGTCAGCGATGCGCTGCATGGCTTCTTCCGCCGTCGCCGCGCCGATCCAAACCTCGCCCAGTTCCTGCTTCCACAGCGAATCAAAGGCGGAGTACATGGGGTGAATCGGATCGTACATCGAGAAGTAATTGCCCTCGCCGGCCAGGAAGGCATCTTTGTTGGAGCCCGGCAGCAGCTCGGGTTCCAAGAAACGCGGATCGCTCTTGAACTCCGACAATACTGGCGTCATCACTTGCAGGTCCAGCAGCATATTGACGCCAACAGAACCGGGACCAGCCAAGAATTTGACCAGTTCCCAGGCTTCTTCCGGGTGTTCGGTATCGGCGGAGATGGCGAAGCAACTGCCATCGGCGCGGTTGACCGACTCGCCGCTTTCGCCCAATGGCAGCGGCGCCATGTCAAAGTCGAAGCCGGAGCCGAGATAGCGCTGCATGCGCCAGTGGCCCACAATTTGCATGCCAGACTTGCCGGCGGCGAAGAGGTCGCTGATGTCTGCGCGCTGTTCGTCCGAGGGCATGACATTGTGTTCCAGGATCAGATCCGCCACAAATTGAACCGAATCAATCACGCCTTGATCCAGACCGTAGAACTCGGCTGGGTGGCGGATATCATCGAAGAGGCCGCGATCGGTATTGGTCCAGACGACCATGGGCCAGTAGTTGCGGAAGGTGTCGACGCCGAATTGGTCGGTGACGCCATCGCCATCGGTGTCCAGAGTCAAGGCTTGTGCGGTGGCCAGGAAGTCGTCCCAGGTCCAGCCATCTAGCGGATAATCGACGCCAGCCGCGTCAAAGATTTCCTTGTTGTAGTAAACGACCAGCGCGGCATTGTCGATTGGCAAGCAATGCAGCGCGCCGTCAATCATGTAGTTGGCCAGAATCGTGGGGTCATAGACCGCGAGATCGATCCCATCGCGCTCGACGAATTCGTTGATCGTCAACAAGGCGCCTTTGCTGGCGTAGGCATTGGCGACGTGGGTGGCTGGATAGAAGACATCGGGCGGCGTGCCGCCGGCGACCGTCGTCTGCAGCTTGGTGTAATAGTCGGCGCCAGCGCCGATATTCTCAAATTCAACGTTGATGCCGGTCGCTTCGGTGAAGGCTTCCGAAACAGGCATGGCGACGTTTTCCACGCGATTTTGGTCCCAGCGCATGAACCATTTGATGGTCGTGGCTTCTTGGGCGGTCGCGCCCAGGCTGAGCGCTAGCAGGACAATGACCAGCGCCGCTGTCCAAAAGGCTTTTCGACTATAGATCATGTTCTTACTCCTCCGTGAAATAGATTTGGTTCCGTCCGATTGTCTTGCTTTGTTGAGCCCGCGCCACCTCCTTTCCTGTTCGAGAACGCTTAACCCTTTGAACCACCTGATCCGGTCAGCGCGACGCCGCTGATGAAATACCTCTGCGCGAGGAAGAAGACGACCAGCGGCGCCAGCATGGCGACTGCCGCGGCCGCCATGTATAGATGCCAGGCGGTGAAGTAATCGTTCCTAAAGGCGGCCAAACCAATTGAAACCGTGTAGTTGCGGTCCGAGCTCAAGTAAATCAAGGGACCCAGGAAATCATTCCAGGTCGACATAAACTCAAAGACAGCCACCGCGCCCAGGGCCGGGCGCGCCAGCGGCAGAATGATGCGCATGAAAATCTGAAATGAGCTGGCGCCGTCCATCTTGGCTGCTTCGTCCAGGTCCAGCGGAATCGTGAGAAAATACTGCCGCAGCAAAAAGATGGAAAAAGCCCCGCCGAAGAAATTCGGCACAATCAGCGGCAGGAAGGTATCTAGCCAGCCCAGAAATTTGAATAGAATGAAGCGCGGAATGATCAACATGTGGAAGGGGATCATCAGCGTACTGAGCACGATGAGGAACATGATGCCCCGCCCAGGGAAGCGAAAGCGCGCGAAGCCATAGGCGACCACTGCCGAACTGATAACCTGCCCGATCACGCTCATCACGGTGATGATGGTCGTATTTACATAGTAGCGATCAAAGGGACGCGCGGTGAGGGCGTCGGGATAATTTTCCCATTGCACCGGATCCGGCACCCAGGTCGGCGGATATTCCAAGGTCTGCTGCTCGGTCTTCAGCGAGGTCGAAATCGTCCAGGCAAAGGGGAAAAAGATCAAAACCGCCCCCAGCAGCAGAATCGCATAGATCGCCAATAGCCTAAGATTGGACCAGAGCTTCTCTTGCCCGGCGTGACTGTAATATGCGGCTTTTGTCGACATCGGTATCAGCTACCCCCCGTCAGTTCGCCTTCGTAGAAGACCCAGGCTTTGGACCAGCGGAATACCAGCAGCGTCAGCGCCATGATGATAAAGAAGACCACAACCGCCATGGCCGCGGCATAGCCCATCTGCCATTGCTGGAAACCCTTTTGGAACAGGTAATAGGTGAAAAACAGCGATTGATTGCGCGGTCCGCCTTCGGTCATGATGTAAGCCTGCGTGAAGAGCTTGAAAGTGTCGATCATGCCGGTGATGAGGTTGAAGAAGATGACCGGTGTGAGCAGGGGCAGGGTGATGCGCCAGAATTGCCGCCAATATCCCGCGCCGTCAATCGAGGAGGCTTCGTAAAGTTCGCCGGAGATGCTCTGCAACCCGGACAGATAGATTATCATATTCCTGCCCGCCGCGCCCCAGACAGCCATAACCATCAGCGAAGGCAAGACCAGCGCCGGATCATCCAGCCAGCGTGGACCCGGCACGCCGAGCAGACCTTGGATGGTGGAATTCAAAATGCCGTAGCGCGGGTTGTAGATCCACATCCATACCAGGGAGATCGCCACCGGCGGCAGCACGACCGGCATGTAATAGATGGTGCGCCAAATGCCGATGAACTTGATGCGGCGGTTATTCAACAGCAGCGCCGTGCCCAAGGCGACGAAAATGCCTAGCGGCACCCGTCCCATGCCATAGATAATGGTGACCTCCATCGACTTGAGAAACAGTCGATCCGAAAAGAGCCGCTCGTAATTGCGCCAGCCGACGGCGCGCGGATCCCCAATCAAATCCCAGCGATGAAAGCTCAGCCAGATCAGCCCGATCATGGGTCCGATGACGAAGATGAGGAAACCCAGCACCCATGGCGAGACGAAGGCGTAGCCGTTCAATGCCTCGCGCGTCCGGGACGATAATACTTTCTTGGGTTTCTTTTTCATCGCAGTCATCTTTAACTACGCGCTCGGCGGCGACTGGGCGCTGTCGCTGGCAAAGGCGCGCTGATAAATATCCGGTCGCGTGAAGGCGGTGAGCGCCTCCAGGAAATAATAGTCGCCATAGATCAATCCATGTTCCATCAAATTCGCCGGCACAGAGCGCGCCCCGTCGCGCAAGATTGCGGAAGGACCGCTTGCGCCTGTCATAAGATAGTTCTCGCATAATGATATCAATATGCGCCCCGCCAGGCTCTTCCAGCGCGGAGCGTCGTGGCTGTCGACAGCCGCCAGCTCCAGCAAGCCGCAGACGGTGACGGCCGCGGCCGAAGAGTCGCGATAGGTATCCGGGATATGCGGGCTGTTGTAATCCCAGAAGGGTATCAGATCCGCTGGCAGATGACGCTCTGTATAGTCGGCTGTGGCTTGCGCGGCGCTCAGGAAGGCTGGGTTGCCCGTATAACGATAACAGCTGGCGAAACCATAAAGCGCCCATGTCTGCCCGCGCGACCAGCAAGAATCGTGGCTATAGCCTTGATATTGTTCGCGCCGAACCAGCAAGCCCGTGTCAGGATTAAAGTCGGCGACATGGGCGGTGGAGCCATCGCCCCGCACCAGCGCCAAGCGCGACGTGCGCGCGTGCTGCGTTGCGATGTCGGCCAGCAAGGCGTCGCCTGTGCGTTCGCTCGCCCAATACAGCAGCGCCAGGTTCATCATCAGGTCGATATTGCTGCGTCCCGCCCATTTGCGGATGCCGTCATCGTCCCAGGCTTGCAGGTACTCGCCGCGCGGATTGTAGCGCTTAATCAAAGTGTAGGCGGCTTCAATCGCGTTGCCATACCATGACGCGTCGCCGGTCAGGCGGCCCCCCAGGACATGGGATAGATAAAAGATGAAACCCAAGTCGTGGGTGCCGGTATTCGTCTTCAGGTGAGCCAGCCGATTCGTCCAGCGTTCGGCCCCCGCGCGCAAGTCGCGGTCGCCACTATGCGCTGAAGCGAGCCAGAGCAAGCCGGTCCAAAAGCCGTCCACCCAATGCCCGGCCGCGCGCTCTTTCTCGATCGGCTGCCAGGCGCCGCGCTGAAAAGACTCGGGGAATTCCGCCAGCGCCGCCAAGTTGCGCTGGGTTGTCTCGATGCTTTGCTTCAGCGCGGATTCAAATATAGCGCTCATCTAGCTGCCTGCCTCACTCAGTTGACAAGGATCTCTGTTTTACCGGCGCTCGCCCGCGCCCAGACCAAGCCCGTCGCTTCATCGTAATGGAACTTGCCAGCGCGTCCGTTCAGTGAACAGCTAGCGGGCTTGTCGCTCTTGAAGCGAATCCAGGTGGTGTCGGTTGCGGTGACGTTCACACGCGCGCCCTGTGCCGAGCGCCGCAAGGCGACATCCACGGGCGTATCGGCGACGAAATGAAGCTCGCCATCCAGCCAGACGCTTGTTACGTCGCCGGCCAGCGCGAGCTCGAACTGCCGGTTTTTTCGGCGAGCGGCGAACCAGCGCCCGTCGACGTCGAGCCCTTCCGCGCTGATGCCGTCTCTGCCGCTGGCGAAACCGAGCCGCCATTGCCGCCCGTCTTTGCTCATGTGGAGCGCGACACCGCGCTCGCCCGGCAGCGATTCTACGGTGAAACCAGCTAGATCCAGAAAAATCAAAAACGAACAATCTTTTTGTGGCTCGGGCGGGCTTAAAGCCAGGGCATATTGCGTATTGCTGATGATCCAGTCTGGTTTCGCCGATGTGGGGTTGGCTCTTATCTCCTGCTCATGCACCTGATGGTCCATCTCGTCCGGTTGTAGGACCTGCAATCGGCAAGTGGTCCCGCCGCTCTTGATGATGAAAGCGCCGCTGTCCATGGCTTCGGGCGGGCTGTCCGTCTGCAGCAGCCAGTCGTAGCGATGTGGCGCGTCTGCTGAAATGGTATCGCGCAATACAACAGCCTCGCCATCGAGGAAGAGCATTTCCCGGGTGAATTGCCGCAGCTGTAAATCGCGCGGATAGGCGCGGGCGGCTTCGCCACGCGCGTAGACCACATTTCCGCAAGCGGCGCTGGCTTCCAGGCGCGCGCCCCAGGAGGCGTCTAAACCGCGAAAAGCGTTTTTGCTGCCTTCCGCGTATTGACCCCGGCCGTCGATGAGCAAGGCGCTATGGTGGCGCGTCAGCTTGGTTTTCGCGTAGCCGTCATCCACCGCGATGTAGTCGTCGCCCTTGATGATGATGAAGCTGTTGGCATCGGGATGATCGTGCCCGGCATTCAGTGTTTGCCAGCCGTGACGGCGATTCAGCATGTGGCCGCTATGCCAGGCTTTTATGCCATTGGGCGCGCCGCTTTTGAAAGCCATGACGACGGCGTCCTCATGCCAGGAACTGCGCATTGCCAGCAGTCCCAGATCCGGGAAGGCGCGGCTGAGCGGCAAATCCGCGATTGGAGCCGCCGCTACGGTCGGTTGATACCACAGGAATTCCAGCCCCGATTCCGCCCATAAGCCCGGCTTGACTAAGCCCTCGGCGCCTTCCCGGACCCACTCGCCTGTTTTGTAAAAGTGATGATACAGCCACTGCGCCTCGCCAAGCTCGTACAGACTGGCCAAGCGGGCATAAACAGCCGCGGTATGGGCGCTGCGGCGGTCATGGCAGTCGCCGAAATTGGCTGTATCAACCAGGTTCGGTCCGCTCAGGTAAAGCCGATAATAAAAAGTATGCTTTAGAAATTCCGAATCGTGCAGGTCTTCGCCCGTCTGCTGTTGCAGCAGGTCGGCATAGATAAGAAACCAGATGACGCCATAGCGCCAATAAACCGGTCCTTCATAATTGGAGCCGTCTTCGGGCATGTAAGACAGCGCACGCAGGAAGTTGTCGCGGGCTCGGTCCGCCCAGCATCCAGCCTGGCTGAACTCGCTGCAGAGGGCATAGGCAGCCACAGCCAACCCGCCGTAACAAATCCAATTATGGTTCTGCCAATAGGCGGAGCTCCACCATTTGCCTTCGGAAGCCAAGGCGAAGTCATAAAGTTTTTGCCCCTGGCTGATCAGCTTGTCGCGCAGGGCGTCTCGCTCCTCGGGCGGCAGAACGTCTTTCAGCCAGTCGTAGCCCAGCCCCAGCCCAAAAAGGAGCCAAGCGGCGTCGAGGTCATGGTCCGGCATCCGCTCCTTGCCCCAGTGAGGATAGGAGATCGCCCGCCCTATCCAGCGGCGAGCGCCAGCCAGATGCTGCTCGTCGCTCGTCAGCAGATAGGCCAAGCCGAGATTAAGCACAGCGGTTCCGATATAGGTGATGGAGTCGCTGGGGTGCGCCGCCGGCGGCAAATCAGCGTGATGACTGCTCGCCTGCTGGAGCAAACGCTGCGCCTGCGGCGCGTGGGTCGATTGCGCCAGGCGCTGCCAGTCCTCAAGCGAATGGCGCTTTAATAAGAGATATTCCCGCATGGTGTCAATCTTTCCGGCGCGCTTAAATGAACCAGACGCCGCCGTTGATTTCCGCCACTTGACCCGTAACCCACTTGCCAAGATCCGATACGTAATACAATACGGCGCCGGCCACGTCTTGCGGCAAGCCCGCTACCCCCAGCGGAATGCCGGCGATGATTCCCGCATAGTTCTCCAACCCGGTAAAGGTCTCGTGAAAAGGCGTTTCCGCGATGAAGCCGGGCGCCAGGGCGTTGACGGTAATCTTCCTTGGGGCAAGCTCTTTTGCCAGCCCGCGCGTTAGACCTATAATAGCGGCTTTTGACGTGGCGTATGGCACTGTGCCGTTGCCGCCGCCGTTGCGCGCGGCTAAGGACGACATATTCACGATGCGCCCGCCTTCAGGCATCACCTTCAATGCTTCCCGCGTACAGTAAAAGGCGCTCGACAGGTTGACATCCATGACGCGGCGCCAATGTTCGTCCGACATGCTTTCGATCTGCGCGCGATCCACAAGATGCCCGGCGTTATTCACGAGTATGTCAATCTTGCCATTCATCTGCGCCGCGGCCTGCGCCACCACACTTGCCGCTTGCGCGCTGTCGGTCGCGTCCAAGTGAAACATCGCCGCATCGCAACCCAGCCCCTTTAATGCGTTTACGGTAGCTTTTGCTTCGACTTCGTGCGAGAAGTATGTGATAATCACTTGCGCGCCGCATTGGGCGAGCGCTTTGGCGATGCCGGCGCCAATCCCGATGTTGCCTCCGGTGACAAATGCCGTCTTGCCCTCAAGATTTATCTGCATGCCCGATTCCTTGTTTGATAATATCAAACTGTGTTTATCATTATCGTACCATGATTGTAGTCAGCGTTGCACAGCTTGTCAAGGCTGTTGGGGCGGTAGCGGGACAATCGCTTCAAAATCCATAACTGTCGAATTTAACATCAAACTGATGAATTGTAGGGGCGAGCCTTGGCTCGCCCATGAATTGGGTGCAAATCGTGGGCGATTGACCCGCAGTGTCTACGCGCGGCACAGAATCGCCCCTACATTACGTCCTTTTTTGACATATTTACGGATAAATCTCGGTGTTGGCTGTCATTGTCGCAGGGCTGTGTCTACGCGCCCTACGCGACTCTCGGTGTCTACGTGGTGAAAATAATTTGAAGCGACTTCCCTGGTCCCCAAAGGCGGAATTCTGTGATTGTTCATTGCCATGAGGTACAATCGCAGCGCGCTATGCCATTGATCGGAATGACTCATGATAATTGATGTGCATTCTCACAGTCCGCAATACCGCGGCGCAGTACCCGCGGAGCGCCGCAAAATCAATCCAGCTTGGCGGCCCGACCGCTCGGTCAGCTCGGTTTACAACTGGGAAGAGTATCTGGAAGAGCAGGCTCCAGCCGATATCACCATCGTCTTTGGCGTCGCCTGGCATCCGGGCGAAAGCACTGGCGGCGTCAACGGCATCGATGAATCATCCGACATGCCCGGCAACGTCAATGACAAAACCGCCGCCTTCGCCAAAGCCTATCCCGAGCGGCTAATCGGCTTCATGTCGCTGCACCCGCACGACCCGCATGCGCTGGACGAACTGGCACGCTGTAAAGACGATCTCGGTTTGCGCGGCATCAAACTGGGGGCGAATTATCAGATATTTCATCCGCTGGAATCGCGCGTCCTGGCCATCTATGAGCAAGCGCAGCTATACGGCTTGCCGATTCTCTTTCACCAAGGCACATCGCCCGTGCGCATGGCGCCGATACGCTATGCCCATCCCCTGCTGATGGACGAAGTCGCCATGCGCTATCCCGATCTCAAAATCATCATGGCGCACATGGGCCATCCCTGGACGGTGGATACTGCCGTTGTCATCCGCAAACATCCCCATGTCTATGCCGATATTTCGGGCTTGTTCTATCGGCGCTTCGGCTTCTATGAAGCCATGATCAAAGCGACAGAGTGGAACGTGCTGGACAAACTGCTTTTCGCCAGTGACTATCCAGTGACGACAGCCGCGGAGACCTTCGCGGCTTTGCACAAGGTGAATGACATCGTGGCGGGTACAAGCCTGCCAAGAGTGCCGGAAGACAAATTGGAAGCCATAATTTATCGCGATTCACTAGCGCTTTTGGGGTTGAGCTAAGATGACAAACGCATCGCTATTCGCAAGAGCCAGCGCCGTCACGCCGGGTGGCGTCAACTCGGGCACGCGCGGATTGAAAGAACCCATCGTCTGGGAAAGCGCCGCCGGCGCCAATCTGGTCGACGCCGACGGCAAATGCTATCTCGATTATCACGCTGCCTTTGGTCCCATCATACTCGGGCATAATCACCCGACCGTGAACGCGGCAGTCTCCCAAGCCATGACGCGGGTCGATCTCACCGGCGTCGGCGCCACGGAATTGGAAATCCACTTGGCGGAAAAAATTGTTGAGCATGTGCCCTCGGCGGAAATGGCGCTGATCTTCGGCTCCGGGACCGAGGCGACGTATCTGGCGCAGCGTCTGGCGCGGGCGGTCACCGGACGAACAAAGCTGATCAAATTCCAGGGCTGCTTCCATGGTTGGCACGACTATCTGCTGATGAATATCATCAGCGCGCCGGACAAGATCGGCAAGAAAGACCCCGCCTCGGCCGGCATGTTGCCAGAGGCGATCGAGAATACGCTTGTCTTGCCGTTCAACGACAGCCAAGCGCTGGAAAGCGCTGTTAATGCGCAGGGACATGAGGTCGCCGCCATCATTCTGGAACCGATACCGCACAATATCGGCTGTGTCCTGCCGCAAATCGAATTCATCGAAACCCTGCGCCGCCTGTGCGACCATCACGGCATCATCCTGATCTTTGACGAAGTTATCACGGGCTTTCGGCATGGGCTTGGCGGCTATCAGGAAAAACTGGGCATCCTGCCGGACTTAACAACCCTGGCAAAAGCCATCGCCAACGGCTATCCCTGCGCCGCGCTAGCCGGGCGCAAAGACTTGATGATGCGCTTTTCCAGCGCCGGCGGCGATGTCTTCGTGGGCGGCACCTATAACGGACATCCCGTCGCCACCTCAGCGGCGCTGGCCACGATCAACGAACTGGAAGACGATGCGGTCTATGACAGGCTCTTCCGTCTGGGCGACAAAGCCCGGCGCGGCTTGCAAGAGATCGCCGACCGCCTTGACATCGACATGACGGTGGCGGGTTATGGATCGGTTTTTGTGCCCTATTTCATGAGCGGCCCGATCGAGCGCTATCAGGATTTGCTGCGCAACAATAGCGAAGCCGATGTCATGTTTCGCTCGCAGATGGTCAAGCGCGGCATCTTCATGCTGCCGACGGCGATGAAGCGCAATCATATCTCCGCGGCGCATAGCGATGCCGACATTGACCATACGCTGGCCGCCGCGGAAGACGCGCTGAAAGATATGATCCGCAATCACGGTTTGCGTTGAGCGAGAAAGAGACGATACAGCTAGTCGCCAACACAGGGTCTGCGCAGATTCAATCCAGCGCGATTCAGCTCTACCCCCCAGCCTGGCTTGTCCGGCAAGCGCATAAAGCCGGCCTGCGGCAAAGGCTCGTCGAGGAAGATATCGCCGAAGACCGGCACGATCTCATCAGCGGACGGGCTCATCATTAAGAACTCTGCCATTGGACAATTGGTGAAGGCAAGTTGCAGATGATAAGCGTAGACGCCCGAGCCGTGCGGAATGACGGGAATGTCATAAGCCGAGGCCATGGCGACGATGCGCCGCGCTTCGGTCATGCCGCCGACCCAAGTCAAATCTGGCTGTAAGATATCGAAACATTTGCGCGCGATCAACTCGCGATAGCCGTATCGGGTGTATTCGTGTTCCCCGCCCGCGAACAAGCAGGACGATACGCTCGCTTTCAATTTGGCGCAGCCGTCATAATCGTCCGGCGGCAGGCATTCTTCCAGCCAATAGACATCGTATGGCTCCAGCGCTTTTGCCAATTCAATCGTATAGGCAAGGGTCAGCGCCATATAACAATCGTACATGAGGCGAAAGTCGCGGCCGACGCTGGCGCGCGATTTTTCCATCAGCGCGACGTTTTTCTCCAATCCCGCGCTGCCGTCGGCCGGACCGTACATCAAGGGCAGCTTGGCGCCGTGAAAGCCCATTTCCTGCGCCAGATCCGGGCGAATCGTGGTCGCGTACATCGGCAGCGCGTCTTTGCTTGGACCGCCCAAGAGGGCGTAGACTGGCTCGTCGCGCAGCTTGCCCAGCAAGTCCCAGAGCGCCAGATCGACCGCGCTGATGGCATGTATCGCTAATCCCTTGCGCCCATAAGGCAGGGTCGCGCGCCACATTTGATCCCAAATGACTTCGACATTGGCGGGCGATTGACCGACCAGAAAACGCTTGAGGTGGCGTTCGATGATGAAGCAAGCTGGCTCGCCGCCTGTGCTGATGCCGACGCCGATCATGCCGTTGTCCAGTTCCACTTCGACAATGACGCCGCCGAGCGCGTCGATGCCCCAGCTGACGCGGGAGGCTTTGTAGGCTTCATAGATGGACATGGGGGTGGCGATGGGCGTATCGATGATCCAGTGGTCCCGCGGCTGCGCGTGATAATCCGCCCCGCCGCCGGCCTCGTTGACATAGGCTCGAACTTCGACGATCTTCGCGCCTTTCATCGCATGTTTCCTTGTTTGTTTCCCCGGCATGATTCCCTAGTGCTAAAAGCTATCGTGGCGTTCGTGCCGTCGTCCGAAGGGATCGCGCAGGGCGATGCCCGGCGTCGCGCCGGTCGGCTGTCCATCCGCCAGCGCCTGTACCCCGTTGACGATGACATCGCCGACCCCCTCGGCATGGCTGCGCGGGTTTTCATAGGTCGCTGTCGCGCGCAGGGCGTCGGGATCAAATACCGTCAAATCGGCTTTCAAGCCGGGGCGGATGAGTCCGCGGTCGAGGCTGCCGATGCGGCGGGCGGGCGCGGAAGTCACTTTGCGAATCGCTTCTTCCCAGCTAAATAGCCCCAGGTCGCGCGCGTAATGCGACAAGAAGCGCGCGTGCGCCCCCCAGCCGCGCGGGTGGGGTTGCCCGCCGACCAGAATGCCGTCGCTGCCGACGACATGCGCCGGGTGTCGCATGATGGTCTGCACATGCTCTTCAATGCCGAAAAATGCGAGGCAAGAGACGCCCAGCCGCGTTTCCAGTAAGAGATCGGCGAAGAAGTCAAAGGGCGGCTTGCCGGCGCGCGCAGCGGCTTCGGGCAAAGCCATGCCTATGATGCTCGGATCATGATCGCCCAGGATGCCGCCGATGCGAAGCATTTCCCAACCGAGCGGCACCCCTTGCATGCCATCGGAGCCGGTTACTTCCAACTCGTGGCGCAGTTTCGCGCGGCTTTGCGGCGAAGACAGATGCGCCAAAATGGCTTGCACGCCGCCTTCGTGCGCCCAACTGGGCAGCATGGCGTGCAAATAGGTTTGGCCCGCCAAATAGGGATAGGCGTCCAGGGTCACTTCGACGCCATTGGCGCGCGCCTGGTCAATCATGTCAATCAATTCGCCGACGCGGCCTTGATTGATGGGAAAGCTCAGATGACAGTGCGTCAGATGAACCGGGACGCCGGCGCGCCGACCGATTTCAATCGAATCCCAGTAACCCTGGAGCGCTGCAAGTCCATAGTTGCGGTGATGCGGACAGTAGAAACCCTGATAGGGACGGATGACTTCGCAGAGTTCCACCAGTTCATCGTCGCTGGCGAACATGCAGGGCGCGTAGGTTAAGCCGGTCGACAAGCCGATCGCGCCTTCGCGCATGCACTGATCGAGGATGGCTTTCATGCGCGCCATCTCGGCTTCGCTCGGCGCGCGATTTTCCAGCCCGAGCACAGCCATGCGAATCGTGCCTTGCGAAGCGAATGTGGCGACATTAACGGCGCAGCCGCCATCGAAACGGTCGAGATAGTCGCTTAGCGTGCGCCATTCGCGATCAAGTTCCGGCAAGCCATTCCAGGCGGACAGTTGATCGCGCAGGATTGCCGCCGTTTCCGGCGTAGCGGGCGCCAAGCCCAAGCCATCATGCCCGATCACATCCGTTGTCACGCCTTGATAAATCTTGCATTCGTGCAGGGGGTTGACCAGCGGCTGCAAGTCGGAATGCGTGTGCATGTCAATGAAACCGGGGCTGACAAATCGACCGTCGGCTTTGATGGTAGTTTTAGCCGATTCGCCGGCCAGTTTCCCTACAGCCACGATTTGATCGCCAGCGACAGCGACATCCGCCCAGAACCAAGGCGATCCTGTGCCGTCAATCACCCGTCCGCCTTCAATCAGCAGGTCGTGCATTAATTCGCTCCCTTGATTGCCGCCTCTTGATAAGCATCGAGCACAACTTTCATCAACTCGCGCGCCACATGACCATCGGTCTGCGGTCGCGCGCCGCTATCAACGCAGTCGAAGAAATGCCGTACTTCTTCCGTCAGGTCCAGCCCTTCGTCGCTGTCGAGCAATATCTTGTCTGCGCAACCGGGTTGAGAGACCGTAATCCGCGATTGCCAGGCGCAGCGAAAACCCTCGACAGCCAATTTGCCTAGCGGATTGACCGTCAAGGTGATGACCGCCCGCTCGCAATAGGCGCGCATGATATACCAGTGCTGCGGCTTGGGCGAAAACCAGGTTTGTCGCGTTGTGCCGACCACGCCATTCTTGAACTTGATGACGGAAATGGCGGTATCTTCGCCTTCCATTGCTATGCCGGCTTTGCCGCCAACCATCGAAACCGTTTGCGCTTCGCCAGCGATCCAAAGCATGACATCCAGCAGGTGCGCCGACGCGGAGAAGAATATGCCGCCGCCCAAGGTCGCTTTCTTCACGAACCAGCCGCCGGTGATATATTCGCGATTGTCTTCGTCCATGAAGGAGTCCAGCATGAAGAGCCGACCATAGTCGCCGCTATCGATAAGCTGTTTGAAAGCCTGTGTGCTTTTTCGATAACGATGGGGCAGGGCGATCATCAAGGTTTTGCCCAGATTGTCGGCTTCGGCGATCATGTCATCCGCTTCTGCCAGCGTGAGGGCGAAGGGTTTTTCCAGCAGCACGTGACAGCCGGCGCGCAGGGCAGCCATCGTGATGGGATGATGCAGGTGATGCGGCGTCAGAATGATCGCGGCGTCGACGCGGTCCAAGCCTTCGCGATAATCAGCCAGCACGTCGATGCTGCCCGCGTTAGGCAAGGATGCCGCGATTTGCGCCGCCCGCTCCCGATCTGGGTCGGCGGTCCAGATGACCTGAGCGCGATGCGAAAGCCGGTTGAGCGCCCCCACATGAAATGGCGCGATCCAGCCGCAGCCAATGACGCCGACGCGATGTTTTTTCATAAGTCCAGCCCGTTACTGCGACTTCCCGCGCGCGGCGACAGCCCACTGATCAATCACGCGGTCGCCCTGGGTGATGTACATGCTGTCGAAGAGGTTGATGACCGGGCAGATATGATTGGGAATGACCTCGACCCGATCGCCGATGCGCGCGGGGTCGTCGGGCGGTACAGCCGTGGCGCCATGCTCCTCGCTTAAAATTCGCACTTCCCAATCCGGATGCCCCAGGACGATGCCATGCCCAGCCACCGGCGGCGAGACCCCAGCCCGGTCGCTCGTCAGGGCTTTAGTACCGGCATCGAGAATGATGCGGTCGGCCGCGGGCCGCGTCGCCACGGTTGTCAAGACACGCGCGGCGCAGCGCTCGGGCTGGACGACCTGATGCAGGACCTCGCTGCGGTCATAAAAGGCATAGATGCCCGGTCGCATCTCGGTGACGCCAGCGACCGTCGCCGTGATTTTGGCGGTCGCCGTCAAGCCGACCGAGATGATTGCCACTTCCAAGCCGGACATGCGCAGCAGCTCGGCTGTTTCCGCCATCATCTCGCCGGCGCCGAGCCCGGTCGCGCGTACTTGATCGGGCGCGCCAGCCAGTTGCGCGTGCCCTTCGTGCGTCAACAAGCCGGCAAAGCGCAAACCCGGCAGCCGGTCGATGAGCTGCGCCAAATCGCGCGCTGGCTCGCCCGGCGCGACGCCGCAGCGGCTCAAGCCGGTATCGACCTCGACCATCACCGCTAATTCGATTCCATCAGCGCGCATGGACCTGGAAAGCGCTTCGGCAATGTCGCAGTGATCAACGACTGTGCTGATATGGGCGCGCTGGCATAACTCAAGCAAGCGCCGATGCTTGGTCGAACCGATCAGCGGATAGGCGACCAGGATGTCAGCGCAGCCGGCCTCGATGAAGACCTCCGCCTCGCTCAGCTTGGCGACCGTCAAACCGACAGCGCCCGCTTCCAATTGCAGCTTGGCAATTTGCGGCGTCTTATGTGTCTTGACATGTGGGCGCAGGTTTATGCCATTCGCTGCCGCGAAAGCCGCCATATCGTCGATGTTGTAACGCAGTTTGTCGATATCGACGATTAGCGCGGGCGTATCAAGATCGTTCTTGCGCAGCGTCATCAGAAAGCCAATACCCGCTGTGGATTGGTCACGAACATGGTTTCAACCTGGCTGTCGGTGACGCCATGCGCCTGCTGCAGCTTCGGCACAAATTGCGAGTAAACGTAAGTGTAGTCGTCCCAGACATCATCGCCGGAAGCCGCTTCGTAACCGTGGGCGAAGACAGCGGCGTCGTGGCTGAGCATGATTTGGTCAACGTAGCCCTTCTTGATGGCGTTGCCCACCACCGCCAGCCAGTGCTCGTCTTCAAAGAAGGCGCCGACCATGCCGATGCGGTCCATGCTGACGTTGGCGCCCCGTTTCAAGACCTGCTCGGAGCCGCTGATCGGGTCGGGCTGGCAACCGATATGACTGATGATGACTTCCTCGGGCATGACGCCTTCCGATTCAAAGATGTCAAGCTGTTCGGGACCCAAGCCATCGGTGGTATGCGTGATGATGGGACAGCCGGTCGCCCGGTGCGCGCGGGAGGCGGCGCGCAAGACCTCTTCTTCTTTGGCGGAGATTTGACCTTCGCCGGTGGCGCATTTGATCAAACCGGCTTTCAAGAGCGTCTCGCCCATGCCCTCGGTGATTTCGCGGACAAAGAGCTCCGCCATCTGGTCGATATCCATCAATTGCGCGTAAAGGTGCATGGGCGCCCAGGATTCGTGAAAGAAGCCGGTCGAGCAGATAATCTTGACCTTGCTGCGGCGGGCGACATCATGGAAGAGGTCGAGATAGCGCCCGGTGCCGATGGGAGTGCATTCGGTCATGGCGCTGATGCCAGAGGCATAAAGCTCATCCATCTTGGCGACCATGCGGTCCGCCATGTCGTCGCGGTCGAAATCGAGATACTTGGGACGCCCCAACAGGTCGCCCCAATCGACGCAAAGGTGCTCGTGGATCAGCGTGCGGCCCAGCGCTTCCGGCGCGACATCGCCCGTAATCGTGCGTACTTTTTTGCTCATGGATCTCTCCTCCGAATCAATTGTTTATTCTCACCGGTTTGCCTGTGCGCGCCGATTCATAAGCGGCTTGCACGCATGCCAAGCTGCGGCGGCCGTCCTCGCCGGTCACGCAGGGTTCGCGGTCTTCTAGGATAGCGCCGACAAATTCGCTGATTTCTTTCTGGAACATATCATCCCGCTGACGCCGCTGCGTCCAGGTATGATTGGCATTCGAGAACTGGAGCGCGTTCCAGGTATCGATGCGGATCGCGCCGCCGCTGCCGTAGAGATCCAAATCGCACTTGAAGGGCAGGTCAAAATCGACCACCCAATTATGTATGGTCGAGCCTATAGCGCCATTTTCGAATCGAATCGCCACGACAGTACTGTCTTCCACCGTCTTGCGCTTATCGTAGGTCTCGGCATAAGCGAAGACTTCGACGATTTCCGAACCCACCAGCCAGCGCAGCCGATCAAAGCTGTGGGCGCCATTGACATGCAAGACGCCGCCGCCAGACTGCTGCTTCTGCCAGAACCAGCCCGGGATGCGCCCGCCCGTGGTCATGATGTCAACCGCAAGGCTAATATGCCCGAGCTCGCCGGCGTCGATTAACCGTTTGGCTGTTTGCAACTCGGAATGAAAGCGATGGGTGAAGCCCAGCATCAGCTTGACGCCAGCCTGCTTCTGCGCCGCCAGGATGCGATCGGCTTCTTCCAGCGTATTCGCCATCGGTTTTTCCAGCAAGATATGTTTGCAGGCTTGCGCCGAGGCGACCGCAACCTCTTCGTGCAGGTGATGCGGCAAAGCGATGTAAACCGCGTCTATCGTCTTGTCTTCCAGGACCGCCCGGTAATCTGTCTGCCAAGCGATGCCAAGTGGTTGCGCCAGCGCGCGAGCAGTGTCTTCGCGCACATCACAGATGAGCGCGACCTCGAGACCGGGCACATCCGGCGCGGCTTCCATGAATGATTGGGCGATGATGCCAGCGCCCAGAACGCCAAGTTTGACTGGCATCGCGCTTATCCTTTGACCGCGCCTTCGCTCAAGCCGCGCACCAGATAACGCTGGAAGACAAAAGCCACGATGACCGGCGGCAGCACCCCGATGGTAGTCGCCGCGGCCAGGGCATTCCAATTGACCTGATGCAAATTGCGGAAGGACATCAGCAGTGGCGGATAGGTTAGCGAATTGGTCAGCGTCAGCGCGAAGAAGAATTCGCTCCAGGCTTCCATAAAGGACATGACGCCGACAGCGATTAGCCCCGGCACAGCCAAGGGCGCGACCACCATGCGGAAGGCTTGCCAGCGCGTCGCGCCGTCAATCAGCGCCATTTCTTCGATATCACGAGCCAGCGTATCGAAATATTCGCGCAGGATCCAAATCGTCAAGGGCAGAATGAAGATCGTATAAGTGAAAATGAGCGCCCAAAGCGTGTTTATCAGCCCCAGTTTTCTCAAGATAATGAAGAGCGGCACGATTAAGCTCAAAGCCGGCAGCACCCGCGTCATCAGCACGCCAAGATAAGTGATGCGCGACAAACGAAAATCAAAGCGCGAAAAGGCGTAGGCAGCCATCCCGCCAATAAGTAAATTGAGCAATACGACAGTCACCGAGACGAAGGTGCTGTTGAGCAAAGCCGGCATCATGCGGGAGAACTCGGTTGTCGTGCCATAGTCCCCGCGCTGTCCCGTCTCGCCAATGATGACTTCGCGGTAATTTTCTATTGTCGGCTGCTGGGGAATCCAATTCGGGGGCTTGACGCCGAGTTCGGGCGGATCCATGAAGCTGGTGATGAGCATATAATAGACTGGGAAGCCGACCCAGAAGAGCAGGCAAAAGAAGGCGGCATAGGTCGCAACCTTGCGCGCGACAAATTGCCAGATGCTACGTGACGAAACGTTCATCGTCCCCGCCTAGCTGTAGGTCGCTTGCGAGCGATAAGTCAAGCGAACGAAGAGCAAGCCGACGCCCATGGTGATCAAGCCCAGCACGTTCGAGACCGCCGCGCCCATGCCCAGATCGAAGTTGATGAATGTATAGCGATAGAGCAGCACAGAGAGCAGCATAGTGGCGTCCCCGGGTCCCCCTTGCGTCATCACCCAGACGGCGTCGAATTGCAAGAAGCCCAAGACGATATTGTAGAGCAGCACGATGGTGAGCGTCGGGCGAATCCAGGCAAAGGTGATAAAGCGGAAGCGCGCGCGCATGCCGGCGCCGTCGACCTTGGCGGCATCGTAGAGGTCTTCGGGGATGGTCTGCAGCGCCGCCAGCAGCAAGATGGCGCTGAAGGAGGTCTGCCGCCAAGCCGATGCCAGCGCCGTGAAGACCAGAGCCCAGTTTTCGTCCGCCATAAAGGGGATGTACTTGTCAATCAAACCGAAGCTGTATAGCAAGCCGTTCAGCGCCCCAAACTGCGAATGCACTACCCAGCTCCACAGCAAACCGATGACAATCCAGGGCAGCGCCCAAGGCAAGATCAGCAAGGTGCGGCCAAAGCCGCGCCCCACAAAGTCTTCCACCAGCAGCACAGCGAAGAATAGACCCATCAGGGTCGGGACGACGACGACGATGGCCGCGAACTTCACATTGATCTCAATCGCTTTCCAGAACAGGCGGCTGTTGAAGAGTTCCACGTAATTGTCGAGGCCGATGAATGTCGTGCGATCGCGGATGAGATCGACATTGGAAAAGCTGTAGTAGATGGTGGTGACCAAAGGGCTGAGGATGACGACAACGATGGTGATGACGGCGGGCGCCAGCAAGACATAAGGGATCCATTTGCGATCCCAATGCTTGCGCTCTTTATCGCTTATTTTTCTCGCCTGAACTGCCGCCATGGCTAGTGACCTGTTACCAACCTGCTGCAAGATGCGCGGCGCTATGCCAAAAAGCTGTGCTTGCGGCTTGGGAAATGGATACCCAAGCCGCAGGCATTAGCAATCGTGTTCATGCGCTTTGCGCGGAAAAGATGACAAGCTAGGAATACTGTTCCCGCAGATCAAGCACTTTGTCCGCCAGGCTGGTGACGGCGTCGGCCGGCGCCAGGTTGCCCTGGAGCATGCGCTGGATTTCGTCGCCGACATGGGTCTGGAATTCGCTGTACCAAGGTTGGTTGCGCGCCTGGACCACGTCAGATTTGTTTTCGAACATATCCTTGATTTGATCGAAGTCGTAGTAGTCGCCGTAGTTGGCTTGGACTTCCGGATCGTCGTAGAAATCGGGATATGGCGCGCCGAGAGCGGCGGCGGCAGCCCAGGATTTATGTACAGAACGTTCGCCGTTGGCGTCCTTCCAAGTATAGAACTTAACCAGATTCCAGGACTTGTCGACGTTCGGACCATCGGACATCTGGACGACCTCACCCATTTGGAAGGTCATGCCGTCGGAACCGGGCATGCGGTCGGCGATACGCAGGTGTTCAACTTCCGGTCCCCCGCCGCTGTTCATCAGCTTGAGGAAGTAGTGATGCAAGACATAGAAGGCAGACGTGCCATTCTGCATGGCGGTCATCTGCTCGCCGGGCTGGTCGGTCAACTGGGTCGGCGAAGTCATGCCGTCCTGGAACATAGCCTGCCACCATTCAAAGACGTCCACTGTCTTGGAATCGTCGGCGAAGGCCGGTTCGCCAGCAGGCGAGAAGGGGGTGACGCCTTCCGACAACAGATAGACCTGCAAGTATTCCTCGCAGAATTCCTTGATCCAATAAGCCAGATAAGGCGCCTCGACGCCGTCTGCTTTTAGCTTCGCGCACTGGTCATAGAGGTCCTGCTTGGTCTGTGGCGGCGCGTCAAAGCCGGATGCGCTGAGCAGGCGTTCGTTGTAATGCAGGGCGTGAACCGCGCTGAAGTAGGGCATGCTGATCAACTGCCCCTCTGGCGTGGTGTAGGAGGGCACGGAGCTGGCGAACATCTCTCCCATGACCGCGTCGGCGTCCGGCAGGTCGTCCATGCGCCGCGCCCAACCAGCGTTGAAAAAGCGCGTGGAGTTGTATTTGAAGTTGTAATAGACGTCCATGTGCACACCGCCGAGGATCTTGGTCTGGAGCCCGGTGGAGTAGCCGACATTGGGGATGATGTTGAGCTCAACCGGGGTGCCGGATTGCTCTGTGTAGTTGTCGAGGTGCTGCCGGATGGTATCCGGCTGGAAGTCCCAGCCATAGAACTGCAGCGCATCGCCCTGCGCCAGTACGCTGCTGGCAGATGCGCCGCCGAGAGCCAAGGACGCAAGTCCCGCTCCCGTCGTCTGCAAGAACTGCCTTCTGGAAAGTCGTCTCTTGTTCATGGTTGCTGTATCACTCCTTTTATGGGTAAACCAACATTATTTAGCAATGCCAAAACTTCGCGATGCCGCGCTGCTGCTTGCGCGAAGGAACATCACTGATACCTAACGGCGAAACCAGATCATATCTAAAGTCGGACGACTGCGATTTCGCCAAGCATGAATATAGCGCGTCTCAAGCGAAAAGCCAAATATTAGACGGCACTCGTTTTAATTCCCTTTTGAAAACAGGCGCGGGCTCGCAAGGGCGCGGTCAATACATCGCCGGGCGTTCCCTGCCACTCACCCGCTGCGGCAGACCCGACTCGGCTGACTTGATGCAGGCTTCCGCCACGGCGAGGGACATATAACCGTCCCAAGCTGAAGGACCCGTCGCTTGTCCCGCTGCAACCGAGCCTGTCCAAGCCTCCAGTTCCTCCACATAAGCGTCATAAAAGCGCTGGGGCCAGTCGGGGCTGATGGCTTGCGAGCGCGCGCCAGCCTGTCGCAGCAGCGGGCTGTGAACCCCGCTGGTGCGCGCCGCGCCTTTTTCGCCGGTGATTTCGACTTCTACCTCATAGCCATAACCCGAATCGCCGCTCCATTCGAGCGTGCCGATGGCGCCGCTATCAAAGGTTACGTGAATGATCGCGTAGCGGGCGGAACGCCTATGCCCAGGATTTGACGGTACCCAGCGCGTGAACACTTCGGCGATTTCCTCGCCCATCATGAAGCGCGCCGAGTGTATGTCGTGGATAAGCGAACTGACGATTGCGTTTTCTATTGTCACGTCCGCCCCGCGGCGGGGATTTATGTGAATGCCGCGGAAGCGCAGCGCGGGACCGATGACGCCGCTGCCTGTTAGCGCCAGCAGCTCTTTATGCGCGCGGTCATATTCGCGCATGAAACCCAGCTGCAGCAGCCGGCGCCTGGCCGCCAGCTCGGCGCGCAGGATACGCTCGGCATCAGCCCGCGTGGTGGCCAGCGGTTTCTCGCAAAGCAGCGGCTTGCCAGCGGCGATGCAAGCCAAGGCTTGCTCGGCGTGGAAGGCGTCGGGACTGGCGATCAAGACAGCGTCGACATCCGGATCCTGGATGAGCGCCTCGGCAGTGGGCAAGGCGCGCGCGCCACAATCAGCCGCCACCGCCGCGGCGCGCTCGCCGTCAAGGTCCATGACGGCCGCAACTTGGGCGTCCTGCGTCCGGCTCGACAAGATGCCGGCGTGCAGACTGCCAATCTTGCCTGCTCCAATGACGCCGACCTTAATCGTTTTATTATTCATTAGGGTTCTCCATCGCTACGCGCTTATTCCTGTGTGACGCTCCGTTGTTCGCTCGCACATTGTTCGCTCGCACAGTGTAGCGACTTTGGTCGAAAGCGCAAAAGATGCCGTCGAATCGCCAAGGGCAATCGCTTCAAATTATTTTCAACATAGAGGACGCAGAGGACACAGAGTTCGTAGGAGTTTAGACGACTATTCTTCTAAATCTGCGGCCCGGAATCGGTAACAGTCCCCAGCGAAACGTGATTTGTCACCAAAAATCACAGCTGAGAAGAGATTTTTTGTTTTTCTCTGCGTTCTCTGCGTACTCTGTAGTTAATTTTCAGTTTAGAATCCCGCCATTTCGTCCGCCATCATTTTGAAGCGATTGCCCTGTCAAATCGCCCGATGAGTAGAATGCAATTTTCGTGGGCGGCACAGCGCTGCGCGTAGACACTGCAGATCTGCCGCCCCTACAGATTGCGAAAGTATGAGAAAAAAGTCGATGTCAAGGCAATTTCATTTTGCCGCCACTGCCCTGCGCTGGCGACGGCGAGAATTGCAAATCGACGTAAATCCGTTACAATTCTTTTAATGTAAGAGTCCGCTAAATTATCTGAGATTCGAGGAGGAAGTACCGTGATGTCACGTAAATTGATGCTTTTAACGACCTTGCTTGGCATTTTCATTATGCTGCTGGCGCCGGCCGGCGCCCAGGATGAACCAACAAGCATCACCTGGTTGACGCTTGATTGGCCCACAGAGGCGATCATCGAAGAATTCGAGGCGCTTAATCCCGACATTACAGTCGAAGCGGAACAGGTCGGTTTTAACGATCTCTTCGCCCAGATTCAGGTTCGTTTGGGCGCCGGGTCGGAACTGCCTGATGTCATTTCGGTCGACGTGCCGCTGGTTTCGGGTTATGCCTTCCGCAACTGGCTGTTGCCGCTTGATCCCATTTTCACTGGCGACGAGGTGGAAGACTGGCTGCCCGCGGCTGTCAATGCCGGCTCCTACGAGGGCACGCTCTATGCCGCGCCGGTCAGCACATCGACGCAACTGCTCTTCTACAACAAGGGCTGTTTCGATCGCGCCGGCTTGATGCCGCCAGGCGCGGATGACCGTCTGACTTGGGAAGAGATCGCCGAAATCGCCCAACAGATGACATTCGACGATGACGGCGACGGCACGCCTGATGTCTGGGGATTCATCTGGGAGCAAATGGTGCGCATCTACCAGCTGCAAGTCCTGCCAGAATCGCTGGGCGCCCCCGCCATCGGCGAGGATGGCTTGACGGTCGACGGCGTCATCAACTCGCCGGAATGGATTGAAGCCTATACCTACTACTACAACATGTTCAACGTCTGGAACGCGGCGCCGCAGGGCGAGGAATTCTGGCCCGCCGATATCTTCGAAACGGGCAATATCTGCATGTTCGTCGGCGGTCCCTGGAATATCCCGCGCTTCGCGAACAATGCTGATCTTGATATCGAATGGGGCGTTTCGCGGCATCCCTACTTCGCGGAAGGCGAGCCAGCCACGCCCACCGGCAGTTGGCATATCGGCGTGAACGCCAATACCGAAAACGTTGATGCGGCTACGCGCTTCGTCCACTTTATTTCAACCGGCGAAGGCGCGGAAATCTGGTGGCGGCGCGGCAGTGGCGACTTCCCAGCCCAGCAATCGGTACTGGCGCTCTTTGCAACCGAAGCAGAGTTTGATACGCCGCCGATGTCGTTCCTGCGTACCGCCGCCGACGAGGCGACAGTCAACCCCAGGCCCCGCGCCGTGACCGTCGGCTTCCTGGAATATGAGCAGATCTTGCAGAACACCTTCCAGGATATCCGCAATGGCGCCGATGTCGAGGAATCGCTGAACCTGGCTGTTCAGCGCATTGAAAGCGAAATGGCGAAATATCAATAGGGTCTTGACCCGCCTGAGCAAGAGCTGCGCCCAGCGCGGCTCTTGCTTTGCATACAGCCCGCCCCAGACAATCGATTCATCCACCCGATGTTCACCAGGCTCCGGAACGAATGATGCGAGCGCGACAGCAAATCATTCCCTATCTCTTCCTCTTGCCCGCGCTGCTTTTGCTCGTCGTCTTCAATTTGATGCCGACGATCGCCACGCTTTTCGAAAGCATGTTTGTCATCTCATTGCGCAGCGGCGAGCGCGTTTTTGCGGGATTCGCCAATTACAACCGCATCTTTAACGACCCCATTTTCTGGAAGTCTTTACAAGTTACCGTTGTTTTCAGCTTGTTGGTCAACCCGATTCAGATCGCCCTGGCGCTGGGATTGGCTGTGTTGATTAACCAGCGCGTAACCGGCATCGGCATTTTCAGAAGCATCTATCTGCTGCCGATCGCCCTTTCCCTAAACGTCACCGCCATTGTCTGGGGACTGATGCTGGACCAGAACTCGGGCATGGTCAACGGCATCCTGCTGCAATTGGGCATCGCGCGACAACCATTCCTGCATTCGGTGGATCAAGCGCTATGGTCCATCATATTGATCGCTTCCTGGATCGGCGTCCCGCTCTGGAGCCTGTTCATCCTGGCGGGATTGCAGAACATCCCGCCGCCCGTTCTGGAAGCGGCGAAGATCGACGGCGCAAGCGCCTGGCAGTCTTTCACCAAGATCACCTTGCCGCTGTTGCGCCGGGTGCTGGCTTTTGTGCTGGTTGCCGACACAGTCGCCAATTTCTTGATGTTCGCGCCTATCTTGCTGCTTACCTCCGGTGGTCCACAGCTTTCGACCAATTTGATCATGTACGAGACTTATCGGCGCGGCTTCCTCTACGGCGATTTGGGCGCGTCCGCCGCCATGCTTTCGGTTATGTTGGTTATCGTATTTATTATCGTGGGTATCGAACTCTACGCGCTTCGCGGCAACGATTGAAGAAGGATTGAAGCGAGATCTGGTTCAAAACATGTCCCATCGCACAAAGTCCACAACGTCCGCGGCGGCAATGAAGAGCAAGCCCTGGCGCTTTCATACGCAGCCGATTGTCGTCTATGCGCTGTTGATCTTGGGCGTGGTCATCGTCATTGTGCCTCTGATGTGGGCGGCGTCCGCTTCTTTCACGCCGAATCATAAAGTCTTCGAATACGCCTATCCCTTCTCCTGGCGCGCGCTCTTGCCGGTCGATTTCACGCTGGAAGCCTATGTCGCGCTGTTCGAGCGCGGCTTCGGACGGGCGGTCGGCAATACCTTCTTCCTCGCGATAGCGACTGTCGTTATCGGCGGCGGGGTTAACGCGCTGGCTGGCTTCGCATTTGGCCGCTTTGAATTCCGCGGCAAGAACGCGCTCTTCCTGGCAATTGTCCTGCTCACTTTTATGGTGCCGGTCGATCTGACCGCCATACCGCGTTACATCCTGGTCAATAGCTTTGGCTGGATCAACACCTGGCAGGGCTTGCTGATACCCGGCCTGGCGAACAGCCTGGTGATTTTCCTTTTTCGTCAATTCTTCGCCGAAATACCGCAGGAGTTGATTGACGCCGCGCGGGTGGATGGGGCGACCTGGCTGCGCGTGCTGGTCAGCATCATCTTGCCGATCTCCAAGCCGGTTCTGGTGGCAGCCGCCTTGCTGATGTTCATCAGCCAGTGGAATGCCTTTTTCTGGCCCCTGCTGGTCGCGCCGACCAAAGACATGCGCGTGGTACAGGTCGAGATTTCGCTGGCGATCGGGCAATATGGCACGATCTGGAACGAATTGCTGGCTGGCTCCATGATTGCGGCCATCGTGCCTATCCTGCTGGTCATCCCCTTCCAGCGCTATTATGTGCAAGCCATCACCGGCACTGGGCTGGAATGAAGCCTCGTTGCGATGGGCTTGCCAAGATTGCAGGGCAAGCGCGACATTTCTTCACCACAAAGACTGGAAGATCACAAAGTTGTTTAGGGCGATTGAACCCGCAAGATTAAAATTTGTTGCATAAAGCATGAAAACACGCTAAGTTTGGTGGCAAGCCTTTCATGGCTTAGTGTAGGGTGTTTCCTGTGGCAGACGGTTTCGCAGCCAACACTGCCACAGGAAACGACAAAACATCGGAAAACCCGAAGATTTTCCGATTTCAGTATAGCCTACTAAGAAGCGCCATGAAACGCTTGCTCGTTCAATTGAACGCGACGCATACGCGGACATGGCAGAACTCAACTTCAAGAATCGCACGCTCTTTCACGGCGATAATCTCGACTTCCTGCGTGGCTTGAACAGCGAGACTGTGCACCTTATCGCCACCGACCCGCCCTTCAACAAGAACCGCGATTTCCACGCCACGCCCGACAGTCTGGCGGCTGGCGCGCGCTTCAAAGATCGCTGGCGTTGGGATGAAGACGTACACGAAGAATGGACAGACAGCATCATCGACGATTTTCCCGCGGTCTGGGAAGTCATCACGGCGGCTAGAGCCGCTTACGGCGATGATATGGGCGCTTTTCTGTGCTGGCTGGGCGTGCGGCTGATGGAGATGCGGCGGGTCTTGCGGGCGGACGGCAGCATCTATCTGCATATTGACCACACCGCCCACGCTTATGTGAAGTGTCTGATGGACGCGATTTTTGGTTGGAAGAATTTTCGCAATGAGATTGTGTGGTGTTATCCTCCAAAGGGAAAAGGCCCAAAATTAGGATTTCATCGCAAACACGATACCTTGCTATATTATGGAAAATCTCCTGAAGGAGTGTTTAATCGCCCATACACAGAATTAAACGACTATCAGAAGGGTAAGTTTTCGTTCAAGGATAAGAATGGGAGACGTTACAAAGAATTCAAGGGCAAGCGAACTTACCTTGATGAAAGTAAAGGCAGGCCAGTTCCAGACTGGTGGGAGGACATTGCACAAACAGCACAATCTCGAATAGAGTTTATCGGCTACCCCACGCAAAAGCCATTGGCGCTTTACGAGCGCATCATCAAGGCGTCGTCGAATCAAGGCGACGTCGTGCTTGACCCCTTCTGCGGCTGCGCCACCACCCCCATCGCCGCCGAACGCTTGGGCAGACAGTGGGTCGGCATGGATATCTGGGACGAGGCTTACAAGCAAGTGATGGAGCGCATGGAACGCGATACGGTTCTGCGCTTCGACGACACCAGCCACGTTACCTTGCCACAAGTCCATTACACAAGCAAATCCCCAGCGCGAACGGACGAGAACGAAGTTGCCGTGCCCGCGCTACGGCTCAAGATTCAGCGGCCCAGCGAGCCTTGGCAGAAAATCAGCCACAAGGGCATGATGAACATTCTGGTCGCGGCGCAAGCGACCAGCGGCGGCGTCATCTGCGCCGGCTGCGGGCGCGTGCTGGAACGCGAGTTCATGCAGCTGGACCACATCACGCCGAAATCTGACCGCGGCGAGAATCACATCCTTAATCGCATACTGCTCTGTGGACCCTGCAACCGCCGCAAGCGCGATAACCTGACCTTGCGCGGCTTGCTGCGCGAAAACAAGAAAAAAGCGGTGAAATGGATGAAGGACGAAGACAGGGCGAAGCTGGCGCAGGCAGCGGCGCGGGAACAGGCGGAGTGGACGCGGGATAATATGGCGACAGAAGCCTGTCAAGCGCTGATTGCTCTGGGGGAAACGCAGAGCAATCGCACCACTATTCGGAAAATGCTTTGAGGATTTGCCAGCGAAGCTTATCGTTCCGCGCTGACTGAAATCGCTTGCGCCGCAGGCTGATTTTTTTGGGGTGTTTTTTGAGCAAAGCCAATGCGATATGCTGTAGCACAGCGAAATTTTCTGGGCTGTGTCCTACACGAATACGGCTGTCGTCTTGCCGAAAGGTCACATCCAAGACCCGATGGAGTTTATTTTCAATGTGCCAGTGCGAACGAATCATTCGCAGGAGTTGTTTGGCATCCTTCCCTTGTAATGAGGAGATAAAATAGCGCGTCTGCGTGTTTTGCCACTGCCCATCCAGTAATTGGGCATGTTGGACGCGGACTAGCGACTGCAAGCCCATCCAGCCTTCTTGCTGCCTTAAGTCATTCAAGACAGCAACATCGGTCATCACTTCACAGTCCCGGCGCTCGACCCGACCACGCGGCTTGCTGATTTCTTCATTGTGACTATATTGACCTATCAAGCGCGGATGGCGGTCATCGGCATAAGCGAAAAGGGACTGGGCTGCGTCGTACAAACTGCCCTGATTTTCCTTTAAGGCTATGACATAATCCGCTCCGTGCTCGCTAACAATCGACTTCACGATGTCTTTCTGACAGCCCATCGCGTCCAAAGTCACGATACAGCCTTTCAAATACAGCAATTTCAGCAATTCGGGAATTTCAGGTATCTCATTGCTTTTCGCGTCCACAGCGCGCTTGCCCAAGACCAAGCCGGCTTCCACTGACCAGGCATGCAACAGATGCAAGGCGCTCTTTCCTTGCCTACGATCATGGCTGCGCCGCATCGTCTTGCCGTCTATTGCCACAATATCGCCTTCAGCTAATACTGGCTTGATGCTGCTAATCCAATCTTGGTAGCACAACTGTACCTGCTGAGGGTCTAATAGTTGGAAGACGCGGGCAAATGTATCGTGCGAAGGAATACCGTTAGGCAACTCTAAAAATCCCCTTAACCATTCCTCTTTATCCTCGCCAAAATCAACAATGTCCACCCAGGTCTCGGCACCGCTCACCACCGCGCAGATCGCGATGATGATGATATCCAGCAACGGGTGTAATTGACCATGTTCGCGGCGCGGATCTTCTAAACTGGCAAAGGCTTCCGCTATTCCACTTGGGCTCATCTCGGGCTCTCCTCATCCGTATTGATGAACCCATTCTATTCGCCTTTCATTTCTTGGTGCGATTGCTCTGGGGGGAAACGCATATTTGACTTTTCATAGGATTAGTGTAATACTTGAATGTACAAACTTAGTTGCGTATACTTCGTCCGATTTAACTGAATAATCATCATAAAAATATGACAATGTCAATCATAAGGGTGTTGCATAAACAGCAAATTCGATCCGGACGCGCATATTACGATAACCAACAAGATACTCTGTTTCAAGCTAATGGAGAAGAACCAAGAGCCGTCCAAATATAAAAACCGAAAAAGAATGAGCGGAGTTATTAAAGTCGACGGTTAAGGTGGCAATTCCCGGAAAAGCTAATAATTGACGTAGACATGATAGAGGCAACACCACTTGTAATCAGCTTTGAAGGCGCGCTTGCGATAGCTGCGAGTGTGATGGCTACCGGGTTTTTCATTTGGAAGGCATCTTCTGATGCTCACAAGGATATACGCAATCAGTTATGCACACTTAGAGTGCGCATGACAGAAATTGGTAAAGACGTGGAATGGCTTGTGCGGCTGCAAGGCGGGACGCCTTATAAAGAAAATGATGACAAAGACTGAATCAAACAGAATAAGTATCGCCGGAGCGATGTAAAGGCGGAGATTCCAGCATTCCCGACAGCGCAAGACAAATCAACTGCGTCATCTCCCGCCATAAACCAACTCGACCGGGCAACCTAGCGAAGCCCCGCCGCCTTCAATAATCGTCTCCGTCCCGCTGAATCTGCCATCGTCCGCCGCGCGTAAGGCATAGCTAATCTCATAGGGGATGTCGCGCCCGTCGACTGGCATGGGCGCGATAAAAATGGCGCTGCCGACGTATTCGTCCGTCTCATCCCGCAACAGCTCAAACTCGTCGAAGACAATCCCAGTTTCATCCAATTGCCTAATCAGCAAGGTTTCCGATTCACGCCCGACGCAGCCGCCGGTGTATGCCAGCGTCCAAGCGCCCAGCCTGCTTGCCCCCTCCAAGTCTGCCTCCAACGCGCTGGAGGCAGACTTGGAGGCAGACTTGGAAGGGACTGTGGCTGGGCTCGCCATTGTGCCGCAGCCGCCAAAACAGATCGCCGCGAGCGTGAGACAAAAGAATCGAATAGCCAATGCGACCCTGCCAAAGCTGCCGGTTTTCTGCGGCTTTACAACATGACCTCGCGGCCGGTCTTCTGGCTTTGATAGATGCCGTTGAGAATCTTCATCACCTGCAGCGACTGTTCGGCGGGCACGGGCGAAGGCGCGCCGTCAACAATCGCTTGCGCGAACTCCACACATTCTTGCGCGTGCGGCTCGGAGAGATTCTGCGTCAACTTGAGTTTACGATTGTAGAGTTGCATGCTGTCGTAATTCGTGTCGTAAACTTCGCACTTGGGCCAATGCGAGCCGCCATTGCTGCCATATAGCCACATCTGCATATCTTCGCCGTCAATGTCGTGGTGCAGCAGCCAAGATATCTCGAATACCAGCGTCGCGCCGGTATCGAAGCGGACAAAAGCCATCGCCATTTCTTCGACATCCATGCCCTCGGGGATGCGGCCATGCCGGGGCCAACGCCCAAATGCCTGCGGATTGCTGGCGAGCTCTCGGCGCGCGACTCCCGTGACAGACACCGGTTCGGGATTGCCCATCATCCAAAGCGTCAAGTCGAGAATATGCACGCCGATATCGATGCAAGCGCCGCCGCCGCTATGTTGGCTGGAAAGGAAAGCCAGGCTGGTGGGGATGCCGGCGCGGCGCAGCATCCAGCTGCGCGCGTGGTAGATATCGCCCAGCGCGCCGCCGTCGATTTCCGCCTTCAGCGCTTTGGAGGTCCCGGCAAAACGAAAATGCTGCGCGGTCATCAACAGTTTCCCAGAGCGATCGCGAGCCTCAATCATACGCTGCACATCGCCCGGGGTGGGCGCCAGCGGCTTTTCGCAGATGACATGCTTGCCGGCTTCCAGCGCGGCGATAGACAAGTCGGCGTGATACATATTGGGCGTGCAGACATCGATGATATCGATATCCGGGTCCTTTATCACGGCGGCGGCATCTGTCTCCAGTCGGTTGACATTCCAGGCGCCGCCCCAGCGCTCCAGCGCCGCCGGCACAAGATCCGCGCCAGCCACCACTTCGGCATGCGGCGAGGCTTCCCAACCCGGCATATGCGTGCGGGCGATGCCGCCGACGCCAATGACACCCACTTTCAATGTGCTCATGTTTTATCGCTCCTTTTAGCTTTTTGAGGCTGAACCCAAGTGTTTGATTCCGCAGCTTGATAAAACGCTTCCATCACGGCTGTGCGGTCAGCCGCTTCCCGCGCCGAAATCAGCGGGACCTCCGCTCCATTTAGCGCATCGAGGAACAAGTCGAAGGCGTGCGGCAGCGCCTCGGGCAGGTCGGTCCATTCGCGCAGCTCCGCCCCCGTCAGGTTATCAGATTTTACAAGCAATTTGTCATCATCAACATAGGCGACGCCCTCTGTGCCACTGACATAGATGGGCATGGCGCGCGCCAGATCGACCCAGCCCGCCGCCAGCGTCCCGATCGCGCCATTGGCAAAGCGCAGCATGCCTTCGCCATATTCGTCGCAGGGGTACTTGCCCAGCAGCGAATCCATCTGCGCCGTGACAGAAAGCACATCGCCCAGCAGCCACATCAAGACATCCAGCGAATGCGCGCCGAGATCGCCAAAACCGCCCATTCCCGATCTCTCCATGTCCGTCATCCACAGCCAGCCGTCGTCGTACCAGCCCTTGCCAGCGTCAAATATGCCGGCAAGCGCGCCCTGATGCACATTGCTATGACGAATGCGGGTAATCGTTCCCAGGCTGCCGTCGTCTATCCAGCCCTTGATGACGCGCAGGGCGGGATAACCGCGCATGAAGTGCCCAATCTGAAAAATCACGCCAGCCTGGTCAATCGCCTTTTGCATGGCATAAGCGTCGGAGGCTGTGATGCCCAGCGGTTTTTCCACGAACATATCTTTGCCGGCCGCGGCCGCCGCTTCTACCAGTTCGCGGTGCAGCGACGTCTCCGAACAGACGACGACGGCATCGATTTCGTCATCGCCGACGATCGCGTCAAGATCCATGACTGCGGCGCCGCTCAAATGAGCCGCGGCGATGCGCGCCCGCGCCGGCTGATTATCCCAAACCGCTTTGACGCGGAATTCGTCGCCTCTTTCGTTTAATCTCTTGACAAAACCCGGCGTATGGATGTGCGCCACGCCGAGGAAACCAAGCGTTTTCATATCTTGCTCCTGTTTTCGTTCGATCGATACATCACGTCAAAATTTAGCCATCCCGCAGCGCTGCTGCAAAGCGCGCTGTGATGGTACGGGGCCTGCTGATGGCCGACCCAACCACCACCGCCCAAGCGCCCAGTTCCAGCGCCTGCCGCGCTTGCCGCGGGCTGCTTATGCGACCTTCGGCGATGACCGGTATCGGCAGCGCGGCGATCATCGCCGCCAACAGCGCAAAGTCGGGCTCGGCAGTCATCGTAGAACTGGAAGGCGCGTCGGTATAACCGGACAGCGTCGGACCAGCCATGGCGACGCCGCATTCAGCCGCCGCTCGCGCTTCCCCCAGCGTCGAAACATCGGCGAAAATGGGCTTGCCGAGCTCGTCATGGATGCGCGCCAGCAAATCGGCAAGGCGCGCGCCGTCGGTACGCGGACGATTCGTACAATCAAGCGCGATGACATCGGCGCCCGCAGCGGCGACAGCCGCCGCGTCCTTGAAGCTCGGCGTGATGTAGACACCGCTGTCGCCGCGCTTGTACAAGCCAATCACCGGCAGGTCGACCGCCGCTTTGATGGCGCGGATATCGGCCGGGCTGTTGGCGCGGATGGCGGCCGCGCCGCCGATCTGCGCCGCCTGCGCCATTTTCGCCATGATGGACGCGCCGTGCAGCGGTTCGTCTTCCAGCGCCTGGCAAGATACGATCAGCTTGCCTTTGACGGCGGCGAGGAAGGCAGCGGCTTTCATGCGGTCACCTGGTCCCAAGCCAGCATGCCCGCGCCCAGCAGCACCGCCTCTGCGCCCAGCTTGGCTCGCAGAATCGGCGTCGAGCGCAGAAGCGACGGCACGCTGTCGCGGAAAGCCGCTTCCAGCTCCGCCCACCAAAGCTCGCCGATTTGTGTAACGCCGCCACCCAGCACCAGCGCCGCCGGATTGATAGCCGCGACGAAGCCGCCTAGGATGATGCCAAGTTGCCGCGCTTTGTCTTCTATGGTCTGGGCTGCGACAAGCTCGCCCGCATGAGCGCGGCGCGTGATTTCGGTCAGCGGGATGCGCTCCGCCGCTCCCGTGGCAGCCTGATAGGCGCCTTCAATGCCGGGACCGGAAACAAATTGGTCGAGAATGATCGGCCTGTCCCCTGCCCAGCCAACCACCAGATAGCCGATTTCCCCGGCGCTGTAGTTGGGACCGCGCCAGATCTCGCCATCTAGGATGATGCCGCCGCCGATGCCGGTGCCAACCGTGACGCAGAGCAAGGAGCTGTAGTCTTTTCCCGCGCCCAGCTTCGCCTCGCCATAAGCCAAGGCGCGGGCGTCGTTCTCGGCCAAGATGGGAAGACCGTCGCCAATATCAAGCGCGGACAAAACCGTACCGGTCCAGCCGGGCAGGTTGTCATTGGCGTGGATCACGCGACCGCGCACACTGTCAACCATACCGGCGCTGCCGATGCCGATGCCGATGACATCGCCCTGGAAATCGGTGATCAACTCGTGGCACAGGCGCTTCACTTCAGCCAGGATCGCCGCTGGACCAGCGGGCGTAGCGACTGAGCGCGTCCGCAGGATATCGCCCTCTGGCGAGACCAAACCAGCACTGATTTTGCTGCCGCCGATATCGACCCCGACGACGCACGCGGAAACCCAGTCGCTCACCAATGACCTTGCCAGCTATGATTGTTTCAGCAATTCTTCGTCGCCGCGACGTTCGCGATAGCCTTTAACGATCAAGCCGGGGCGGCCATTGCTCTGGCCCGCAAGCTGATCGTTATGCGGATCGCGATAACCCATGCGCACCATGCGGCGCGGTTCAGCCGTTTGGTTGATGTAGGAGCCGTGGATGCAGTAGATATGGAAGACAACGACGTCGCCGCGCTTGGCTGGCACGGGCACGGTGTCTTCCAGTTTGTATTCGTCGGTATTGAGGTGCGGCGAGCAAGCTGTGCCATCCGGGTTTTTCAAAATATGCGGGAGCTTGCCCCGTTTATGCGAACCAGCCAGAAAGCGGATCTCGCCGTTTTTGTGGAAGGTGTCGTCCAGATGCGCCAGCGTATCGATAAAACGGCCATCAGTATGTTCGTAGAAGGGCGAATCCTGGTGCATAGGGAAGGGATGACCGGTCTGCGGCGGCTTGATGTGCATGGTTGTGTGGTGCAATTCGACGCTGGAATCCAGCAATTGGGAAAGCGCCGTCGCCAGCTTGGGATTGGTCACTGCGCGCATCCAGGCATCGGAATACAGGTGCAGATCGTGCATCGCGGTTAGTTTGACCTGCTTTTCCACCTCTTCGTCCAAATAGACATCCCGCCAGGGACCAGACCAACCCGCGCTGGTTAATGCCCAGTCTTCGATCAAACGGTCGAGGCTATCCGACATGTCGCTGATTTCCGCTTCGTTATAGACCTGTGGAATCCGCAGGAATCCATTCTCGTGAAAGAAATCAATCTGTGCTTGATTTAACATCGCAGCTCCCTCAGCCACTTCATAATCCGCCTGTATGTTGTCGCCGCCACTGCTAGAGGCGCGTTCACGGTCTGGCGGCGACGCCAATAAAGTTTAACCGCATTGTCGGTGTGGTCAAGCATTTGCCCATTTTCATCGGTGTTTCCTACAAAAACAGCGCGATCGCCGACTGTTCGCAAAATTCACCCCTCTAGGAATCACCGAAGAGGGGCGTCGAAAGCAGATGATATGCGCTTGAACGCTCGGCAAGCACGCTGTCTAGCCTTCCGTGCTTTCGACCGTCAGAATATATTCGGCATCGCCCACCAAACCGTAGCGATCGACCTGCGCGGTGCCGACGACAATGCTGTATGTCCCGGATCGCAGGGTGAGCAAGGTGTTGTAGCTGCGTCTGGGGCGGACGCCGGGATCGCCCAGCGCCGCCAAGAAGGCGCCATCCGGATCGTAGATCGTGCCATAAGGCGAATTGAGGTTGCTGCCGCTCAAGCCGCCGCCGCCCGTGCGAATCTTTATGGATACGGTCTGGCCCGCTCCCGCTTCATAGCGCCAAATGTGCTTCTCTGCTTCCGCTTGGATTTCGTCCGCGCTCGCTTCGTCGAGCGTCAATGCGCCTTTGTCCGTCGCGCTTTCGGGCGCCAGGACGAAGTCTGGCACAGGAGCGGGCGTCGATGCGGGCAGCAGTTCCGCTTCCGCTTCTGTTTCCTCTACTGCTTGCGGCGCCGGCTCGTCGCCCTCTACGGTCAGAATATACTCGGCATCGCCCACCAGCCCGTAACGGTCGACATCGGTCGCGCCGACGACGATGATATAGGTTCCGGCCGCCGCTGTGAGCTCCGCGCTATAGCTGCGCCGGGGGCGCACGGACGGATCGCCCAGCGGAGCCGCAAAGCCGCCATCCGGTCCATAGACCGTGCCATAAGGCGAGTTGAGGTTGCTGCCGCTCAAGCCACCGCCGCCGGTGCGGATTTTGATGGATAAGACTTGCCCGGCGGAGGCCTCGAAGCTGTAGCTGTGAATGTCATCGGCGCCGGCGATTTCATCTTCCATGGTCACGTTCAGCGCCAGAGCGCCTTTGTCCGTCGCGCCCTCAGCCAATACCCGGAAGTCCACCGCGTCTTCAGCGACGGCGGTCGGCGCGGCTGTTTGTGTGGACGGTTCGGTAGGCGCTACCGTTGCGGTGGCAGGGATTGCCGTGACTTCCACGATCACTTCTTCAACGATCGTCTCGGGTTCTTGATCCGCACCAATCAGAAAACCAATCGCAAAGGCGGCAATGACAAACGCTGCCGCCGCTACTAGCAAAGGCAAGCGCGATCGGCTAGGCGCGGCGGCAGCGTCGCTGATGGGCCGATTGACCAAAACGGGCGGCTCAATCGGCGCGATGTCGTTCTCTTCGTACAAGTAGCAAGCGGCTTCGTGCTTGGCCTTGTCCATCTTGAACAGGGGTGGCTGCTCTTCCAGGCATTTGTCCATGCGATGGGGACAGCGCGGATAATAGCGACAGCCCTTCGAGGCGGCTGTGCGCATTTCTTCTTCGCTCGGCAGCGAGATATTAACATCCCACTTGTCAGTCGGGTCGGGCACGGGCACGGAGTCAATCAAGAGCTGCACATAAGGGTGCTGCGGCGCGTCAATGACATCCATGGCGCTGCCGCGTTCGGCCGTCGTGCCTTGATAGAGCATGTAGATCTGATCGCCGATTTGGTAGGCGGTGCTCAAGTCGTGCGTGATATAGAGGAAAGAGATATTGTGGTCATCGCGCAGGCGCAGCATGGCATCCAGAATCGATGCCCGCAGCGAGGCGTCCACCATGGAGACGGGTTCGTCCGCCACGATCAGGCGCGGCTTGATCATATAAGCGCGCGCCATCATGATGCGCTGCCGCTGTCCGCCGCTCAACTGGTGCGGGTACTTGCGCAAGACGTCCTCGCCGTACAAGCCGACAACATTCAGCCCGGCTTCCACCATATCGCGATATTCGCTTTGGTTATCCGACAGGCTGAAATGCTTGTTGACGAGGTCAAAAACGTGGTCGATGCGATAAAAAGGATTGTAAACGCCAAAAGGATCTTGGAAGACGGCTTGCACGTTGCGGCGGTATTCTTTCAGTTGCTCGTCGGTCATGTCGGTGATGTCTTCACCGTCAAAGATGATTTTGCCCGAGCTGAGCTTGATGAAGCCGAGCACCAGGTTCGCCAGCGTTGTCTTGCCGCTTCCGCTTTCGCCCGCGATGGTCGTGATAGTCGCCGGAGATTCGGCAATGGTCATATTGAAATTATCGAGCGCGACAACCGATTTCTTGCTGCTGGCTACAAAACCACCCGATGAATAGATCTTGGTCGCGTCACGAATTTGCAATAGTGGCGAAGGCATTGGACCTCCTCTCTTCGAATTGCTCGTCAAACAGATGACAAGCGACTTCGTGATTTGCCGCTACATGGATCTGCGCTGGCTCTTCTAGGGCGCAATGTTCCCAGGCGAAGGGGCAGCGCAGCCGGAAGATGCAGCCCGAGGGCGGGTTGCGCGGGTCGTGCGTGATGCCTTCGGTGATCTTCAAGGGTTTGCGTTCTTTGATGGACGGGATGGAATCGATGAGCAGTTGCGTGTAAGGATGCAGCGGATTGGCGTAGACATTTTCCACCGGCGCGATTTCCACCATTTTGCCGGCGTACATCACCGCGATGCGGTCGACGATTTGCGCCAGCAAACCCATATCGTGGCCGATAACAATCAAGGAAACGCCGATTTCGTCTTTCACCTGCACCAAGGTTTGCGCCACGATGCGCTGCACCACCACGTCAAGCGCGCTGGTGGCTTCGTCGGCGATGACAACTGTGGGATGCAGCGCCACGCCCATGGCAATGCAAACGCGCTGCTTCATGCCGCCACTGAGTTCGTGGGGGTACATATCGTAAATTCGGTTGGGCAAGCCCACTTGCGCGAACAGATTATAGATGCGCTCGCGCAGCGCCTCTTTGTCTTTCTGCTTGCCCTCGTGCGATTCGATGACGTCGATAATCTGGTCCTTGACGCGCATGGTCGGGTTGAGCGAATTCATGGCGCCTTGGGGTATCAGCGACAGACCCGTCCAGCGGAACTTGCGCAGTTCTTCTTCGCTCAGGTCCAGCACCTGGGCGCCTTCAACCTCGATGCTGCCGTGCACGATATAGCCGGGCGGCTGCACCAACTGCAAGATGCCATAGGCTGTGGTCGATTTGCCGCAGCCGGATTCGCCGACCAAGCCCAATGTCTCGCCTTCGTACAATTGAAAGCTGATATCGCTGACGGCGATGACATCGCCCTGCGGCGTCGCGTAGTGAATGCGCAGGTTGTTTACATCGAGGACAACGCGGTCGCTGCCGTTGTTCTTCCGCTCTGACATGTTTTGTGGGTTCCCTTCCGGCTTTAGTTGGCTTTGCGCAGGCGCGGATTGGCGATTTCGTCCAAGCCCAGGTTGATGAGCAAGAGCGAGATGAAGACAATCGCCAGAATCACGGTCGGGATGCCCCACCACCACCACATGTTGCGCAGCAAAGCAGCCGCTTCGATCGAGAAGAAGATCGAGACGCCCAGCGATGGGATGCGCTGGGGACCGAAACCGAGCAATTCCAAGCCCACCGCCGACAGGATCGCGCCGGTCATATTGCCGATGTAGCTCGCGGCCAGGTAAGGCAGCAGGTTGGGCATAATCTCTTTGTACATGATATCGCGCACTGGCACGCCGGACAGCCGCGCCATCTGCACATAGCCGCTTTCGCGCATGCTCAGCACCTGGGCGCGAATATAGCGCGTCGGCGTCGCCCAGGCGAATACAGATATCAAGAGCGCCATCGTCACCAAATCGATATAAGGCAAGACCGATTGAATGACGATGAGCACCAAGAGGGAGGGGATAGGGATGGTTACATCAGTCGCCAGTCGAACGACATCATCGACCCAGCTGCCGACGAAACCAGCCAAAAAGCCCAGAACAATGCCAACGCACATGCCTACCGTGGCCGCGATCACGCCGACGCCGATCGTGCGCGGCGTACCCACAATCAGCAGCGCCAGCATGTCGCGCCCGCTGTTTTCGGTGCCGAGGGGATGTTCGGGGATGCCTTCCTGGTCGCGCCAGTTGGTGAAACCAAGCGGCGGCATGTTCAAGGGCGAGCTGCCAGCCAGCGCCAACTCGGTGTCCCAGAATTGATTGCCCAGAAAGATCAAAAAGAAGATGAGTCCCATGATGAAAGCGCCCGAGAGGAATTTCCAGTTCAACCAGGGGTTGTCAAAACGATTGAACGCGCCGGCCTTCTTGGTGCCGCCAGCGACCGGCGCAAGGCCTGCGTATCTGGTGTCGAGATCTTTGACGGGGGGACCGCCCGAAGCGTTAGAATCCGCCATGTCTACCTCCCCTCCAAGCTAATGCGCGGATCAATCAGCGGGTAGGTCAGGTCGATGATCAGCACCGCCAGCGCGCTCGTCACAATTAAGATGAAACAAGTCCCCTGGATCAGCCCAAAATCCTGCGTGTTGATGCCGGAATAGATCAGGTTTCCCATGCCATTGTAAGTAAACATGATCTCCACCAGCACCGAGCCGCTCACAAGTGTGCCAATCGACACCGCCAGCGCCGTCATCTGCGGCAAAATGGCATTGCGGATCATATAGCGATACAAGACGTAGAAAGATTTTAAGCCCTTGGCTTGCGCCAGGATCATATAATCCTCGCCCTCGATGGTAATCATCATGCCGCGCATGCCCAGCGCCCAAAAGCCGAAGGTGGCCAATACGATGGACATCGCCGGCAGGAAGCCGTGATAGAGCACGCTGCCGATGAATTCGGGACTCAGCTCGGGCGTCATCCCGCGGGCATAGGCGCCGACTAGCGGGAAAAGCGGTATCTTGAAGCCGAATATATAAACGAGGATCAAACTCAGAAGCGCCGGCGGCACAGACGTGAATGACATGGATATGGGTATCATGAAGCGCACCAGCTTGGGCGTCGGCTTCCATGCCAGCAAGGCGCCGCAGAGATTGCCCACAGTGAAGAATATGACTGTCGCGGTGCCGACCAAGCCGATCGTCCAGGGCAAGGCGCGACCGACCAATTCGGAGACTTTTGCCGGGAAATTCGCCAGCGAATAGCCGAGGTCCAGCCGCAGAGTGTTGCCCAGATAACGAAAATACTGGACATGAAGCGGGTCATCGAGGCCAAAGCGTTTGCGCCAGGCTTCGATGATGAGATCGGCATTTTCCACAAAGCCCTCTTGACGAGACATGCGCGCGATCATCGCCCCGATGGGGTCGCCCGGCGCCAGACGCGGGATGATGAAAATCAAAGTCGCCGCCAACCATACGGAAAGGAAAAACAGCAAGAACCGGCGCAGCAAATAGTTGAGTGAAATATTTCCCATATCAGCGCCCTTTTCTACAAAGCTTTCTTCGTTGTGTAATTGGCATAAAGCAAAATCATTACGATCAAATTAAGTAACAAGGCTTCTTGTACCTGCCCTCATCCCACTAGCCATCTCTATGGCGAGCATAGCAAGAACAAGGGCAGGATTCATTTCATTGCCTTCTGCAAAGCAGTTCCCCCTCCCTCTATATGGGGGAGGGGGCAAGGGGGTGGGGCTTAGCCACCCATCTTCAAATCGTCCCTTACATGCCAGCTTTGGTCAGTTCGGAGATGATCTGATGTGTCGACTGCCACCAGGTAGCCGGGTGGTTGAAGTTATTCTCGGACGTGGGCCAGCCTTCCCAATAGGTGCTGTTGAAGGGAATCAGCTTGGTCGCCTGGTTCAGCGGCAGGATCGGCAGGTCTTCATAGAAGTACTGGTAGGCTTCCAATACCAAGGGGATAATTTCCGGATCACCCAAGGGGAGTGTGCCAATCTGCTCGACGAGTTCGCTGTAGGCTTCGTTGTTCATGCCGGACCAGCGGGCGTGGTTGCTGCCAGAGGAACGTTCGCCAATCGGCACATAGTGACGGGCGGTGTAGCGGTCCAGCGATGCCCAAGGTTCGTTGACCGAACCGCAGGCGTCCCAGTCGGTGGTGGCTTCGTAATTGCCGAAGCGCTTGTTGTCGTCCCAGGTCGGTCCGGCGATAACGGCGGCGCTGGCGTTGATGCCGAAGGCGCGCAGTTGCTCAACCAGTACCGAGGTGATACGACGTTTTTCGATGAAGCCTTCGTGAACCTGGATGGCCAGATTCAAGACGTGGCCGTCGGCATCTTGCCACAGGCCGTCGCCGCCGCGGACGTAGCCGTTCTTGGTCAGCAATTCTTCAGCTGCCTCGAGGTTCGAGGTCGAGCTGAAACCCATGCCGGCGTCTTCAATGGCGTCGATGAAGGGGAACATGGCGCCGTATTCAACGAACATCGTGCGCGAGGGGATGGTTACGCCTTCGTAAGCTACTTCGATGATGTTGTCGCGGTCGACGATGTGGTTGATCGCCCAGCGCATTTCCGGGTTGTCCCAAGGCGCGACGTCGGTCTGGAAGGACAGCTGCCGCGGGCAGGGATCCAGCCATACAAATGGCATGCCATCGACCCAGGCGAAGATCTTGTCGTTCTGCGCCTGCATGGCTTCGAAGGCGCCCAGGGTCACGTCCATGATGCTGTCGACTTCGTTATTGACAGCCAGGGTGGTGCGAATCTGGTCGTTGCCGGTGATGATCCAGATCAGGCGCAGCGGCTCTGGCATCGACAGCGCGCCGGTCGCAGCGCCCCACCAATCGTCGTTGCGGTCATAGATCCAGGTGGTCTCGTCGGCGTGGGTCAGCGTGTAAGGACCGGAACCAACCGGCGGGAAGTTCTTGAAGGTGAAAGGATCTTCATCCGCCCAGATATGCTCGGGCATGATCAGTATTTCACCACCGATCTTTACGGTCAGCAGGTCAAGCTGGAAGCGCGGGTTGGGCGCCTTCAGGTTGAACTGAACGGTCTGGGCGTCGATGGCTTCCACGCTCTCGACCCAGGTCTGCGCTTTACCAGCGCGCCAGAGCCCAGCGTTATCCGGGTTGCCCAGCATCTCAAAGGTGAAGACGACATCGTCAGCGTCCATCGCTTCGCCGTCGGACCAAGCCGCGCCTTCGCGCAGGTTCAAGGTCCAGACATCAAGCGAATCGTTGCTGGATGCGCTCTCGCCCAGCCAAGGCACGATTTCGCCGGTTTCATAGTTCAGGATGAAGAGCGGCTCAAAAACAGCTTGCCCAAGGCCACCGTTACCAAGATTGTTCGGCACGTAGGGATTGTAGTTATCGAAGGCGGGCTGGGGACCGACGCGTCCGTCACGGTCGAAGATTGCGGTGTCTTCGCGCGCGACATCTTGCGCCATAGCCGTGAAGCTAAAGGACGCGACGAGGACGGCGAGAAGAACGAGTAGAAAAGTTCTTGCTTTCATGTGTTGTACTCCTACAACTAATCACTAAAAGATATGCGTTTGCCAACTCCGGAATCGGTTTGTCATTCAGAAGGCGGCTAAGACACGCGCCTATGAATGACGGGCGCGTTGACGGCGCCCAGGGTTGCCAAAGCGAATTGCGTCATGTTGCTTCCTATAGCGTCCTCCTTTCCTGCTGATCCTAATTCGCTATTAATGCCGCATGACCATCAATGGCGCTGCGGTTGAACTTCGGATGCGCAACTGCGTTGGCGCCTGGTGAGCGCGCGGCGGCATTTCCGCGCCTTGCAAGCGCTCTATCATCATGCGCGACGCGACCTTGCCCAATTCGTAGGCGTTCTGGGAGGCGGTTGTCAGCGGGACGCCAATATGAGAAGCCATGCCGATATCGTCAAAACCGACCACCGAGACATCGTCGGGCACTTGGTAACCTATCTTCCTCAAGGCGCTGATAGCGATAATGGCAAGGATGTCATTGACACAGACAATCGCGGTCGGCGGTTCGCCCCCACAGGCTTCCCCCCCACCAGTGTGGGGATCTTCGTTCATCAAGCGCATGACTTGCTCGGTGATTAGTTGACTTTGTGGACCGACCAGATGATAAATATCTGTTTCGTGGAATTCGTGGCGCTCTGGCGGGTTAATTTTCCAGGGCGCATGAGCGTGCATGCCGTTCTCTTCGATAGCAGTCAAATAACCGCGATGCCGTTCGTTGACAGGATGAAGGTCGTCGATATTTGGGATTAATGGCACAATTTGCTGGTGCCCAAGCTCAATCAAATGTTGAACCAAGTCGTAAGAACCGCCGAAATTATCGCTCGCTACATAATCCGCCCGGATGCCTGCTATCGGACGATCCAAAAACACGATGGGAATCTTGCGGCGTTCGTATTCAAAGAGAATCGCTTTGGTGGCTGCGCTGGGTTTGGCATTTGCCCAGATCATTAAGCCCGCGATCTTGTCATCCAACAATTGTTGCAAAATACGCGCTTCGTCATCACGATCTTGTGAATTGCTGAATATCACCTGGAAGCCGGCCGAACGCAATTCGGTCTGGGCGCTGTTTAGGATGCTGGTGTGGATCTCGTTGTGGAAGCTGCAGGTGAGGTAACCAATGGAGCGGTTGGCGAGAAGGTCCTGGGACCTATAAACGACAAAGGTGCCGCGGCCCGCCGCGCGTTTAATCAAGCCTTCTACTTCGATGCGCTGCAGGGCGATGCGCACGGTCGTTCGGCTGATATCCAAATGCTCGGACAACTGCGTCTCCGTGGGGATCCGCTCGCCG
Organism: Phototrophicaceae bacterium; assembly: GCA_965116975.1. Classification (GTDB taxonomy): domain Bacteria; phylum Chloroflexota; class Anaerolineae; order Aggregatilineales; family Phototrophicaceae; genus UBA6055. The sequence continues at coordinate 4,025,706 of OZ220735.1, read as the reverse complement.
TAGCGCCAGCGCTCGGATACGATCAAGCGGCGCAATTGATTGTGCAACTGCACATGCAAGGAGATGAAACTGCTGTGGTCGAGCCGAATTTCGCTGAGTTTGTCACGCATAGAAAGCGATAATCTAAGTGTATAGTTCATTTGAATTGTACATAAATGTATGTACAATAGACGACTTTATCATGGACTGCGCCAACATGCAATAGAGTAAAAGCCGCGAGTTTCGCTGTCAAGCAGTTGCCATAGGCTTGAAGCGGCGCGCTACAATCGCCATGCTCTATGTTATGATGCTCTCGCCGCTGGATGTCCTGGACTGCGCTGTCGCGTTCAGAGCCAAAGACGCGGCGGACCCCCGGAAGTTCTTGATTAGACGATAAAAACGAAAGAAAGGAATAGGAGAGAACTCGTGGAAGCCACTCGCAACCAAGCAGGCTGCCTGAAGACCGCCATCATCATGGTCGGAACCGCGATCCTGTTTATCGCTACTATCATCTTGCTCGCCGATATCAAATGCAGTTACGATATCGAAAATTGGTGGGCGCCGCTCTATCCCAACGGCGAGACTGTTTCAGTCGAGTACGACCTGTTCCGCCCGCGCGCTTTGGGCGTGACCACATGGATCCAGGAGTCCAGCGACGATGTCGAGACGGTGAAGCAATTCTATCGCGACAAACGCCTGGAAACGCTGCAAGCCGACAAGACGCGCGGTATACAATGGAGCGATTCCTCAGTGCAACCGCTGGAAAACGGTCCCGGCAGCCGCATCATTATTTCGAGCGCTTGCGGCACCTGATTACGAGCGCGCGCGAATTAAGGACAAGTGATGAAGATAGCGGCTTTCCCCAAATGCTACCTGGAAGAAATCTCGAACGAAGGCGGCATGACCGTCTTCGACTGGATCGAAATGGCCAAGCCCCTAGGCGCAGAGGGCTTGGAAATGTACGAGGGCTTCTTCACCAGCCTCGAAGACAGCTATATATTGCGTGTGCGCGATGCCATCGCCGCAGCCGGCTTCGCCATGCCCATGCTCTGCTGCTCGCCCAACTTCACCCATCCCGACGCGGGGGAACGCGCGCGCGCCGTGGATAAAGAAGCGCGCATGATCCGCATTACCAAGCTGCTGGGCGGCGACGGCGCGGTCTGCCGCGTGCTCAGCGGGCAGCGCTACCCCGATGTCAGCCGCGAGCAGGGCTTGCAGTGGGTGGTCGAGTGTATTGAAGAACTGCTGCCGGTGGCGCGGGAGCACAATATCATGCTGGGCTTGGAGAACCACTATAAGGACGGATTCTGGGAATATCCGGAGTTTGCGCAGAAAATGGACGTATTCTTGGAGCTGCTGGAAGCCATCCCCGAGCGCGCGCATTTCGGCGTGCAATACGACCCGTCCAACGCCATTGTCGCCGGCGACGACCCGATTCAACTGCTGCGCGCCGTCGCCGACCGCGTGGTCGCCATGCACGCCAGCGACCGCTACCTCGCCCCGGGTTATTCGCTGGAAGACCTGCGCGGCAGCGACGGCAGCATCGGCTATTTTGAGGGCTTGCAGCATGGCGTCATCGGGCAGGGGCTCAACGACTACAAGGCCATCTTTCAGATTCTCAGCGCCGCCGGCTACACTGGCTGGGTCAGCATCGAGGATGGCATGAACGGCATGGACGACATGCGCGCCTCAATCGACTTTCTCAAAGCGATGCGGGAGAAGTATTTCTAATAGCTCGGCTTCCTATTCAAGGCAATTGCTTCAAAATGATGGCGGACGAAATGGCGGGATTCTAAACTGAAAATTAACTACAGAGTACGCAGAGAACGCAGAGAAAAACAAAAAATCTCATCTCAGCTGTGATTTTTGGTGACAAATCACGTTTCGCTGGGGACTGTTGCCGATTCTGGGCCGCAGATTTAGAAGAATAGTTGTCTAAACTTCTAAAACTCTGTGTCCTCTGCGTCCTCTATGTTGAAAATAATTTGAAGCGATTGCCCTGGCTTCCCATTGCTTGCATCATGCAGGGCAATTTCGGAGTATGCTATACTCGGCGTAAATGAGCGCGAATTTCGAGAATACGATGATTATTCAGCAGCAGTTATACACCGTCGACGATGTTTGGGAGCTCTCGCATCGGCCGGAAAACGACAACAAACACTTCTATCTCATTCATGGGGAGCTTTATTGGGATATGCCACCAGGTGGAGAACACGGAAGGCTTGCACTAGACATCGGGTTATACTTGCGACTGTTCATTGACAAACATGACTTAGGCATTGCTACGGTAGAAACCGGCTATCATCCGCCAGATGGACGCCACACGGTGCTGGGTCCTGACGTCGCATTTATCAGCAAGGCTAGAGCGCCGCAGCCCTTCCCCAAAAAATTCGTCCCGCTCATGCCCGATTTAGCAGTCGAGATTGTTTCGCCCACCGATTCGCTGAAAGAAGCGCGCCGCAAAGCCGCGGTTTACTTGCGGCATGGCACGACGCTGGTTTGGATCGTCTTGCCGGATGAAGAGTGCGTCGAAGTCTGCCGCGCCAGCGGGGGCGTCGAGATGGATATTGAGTTTGTGGGCAGAGAAGGCAGCTTGGCCGGCGAGGGGATTTTGCCCGGCTTCGAGCTGGAGCTCAAACTGCTATTCCCCCGCGCCTAAGCGCAGAACCCGCAAGCTACTATATGATCGAAGCGCGGCACACTGAACAAGCGCCCCCTATCCAAATGACATAAAAGGACAGCAACCATGGACGCCCTAGTCAAATACGGACGCGAAGACAAAAATGTTGAACTGCGCGCTATACCGCAGCCGCCCGATCCCGGTCCCGGCGAGGTCGTGGTGGAAGTGCGGGCGGCCGGCGTCTGTGGCAGCGACCTGCACATGTGGCGGAATCACCAGAGTTGGGCTATTAAACTGCCGCTGGTGCTGGGGCACGAATTCTGCGGCAGGGTCGCCGCCGTCGGCGCCGGTGTGACCGGCTTCCAGACCGGCGACCGCGTCGCTGTCGAGACAGCGGCGGAGATCTGCGGGAATTGCGTTTTCTGCCACGCCGGGGATTACAATCAATGTCCGCATCGCTTGGGTTTCGGCGCGCTTTATGACGGCGCCTTCACTCGCTTTGTCACCGCCCGTCAAGGCATTTTGCATCACATACCAGCCAATGTGCCCTTTGAATACGCCGCGCTCACCGAGCCAATTTGCGTCGCCTACAACGCGCTGGTAGAAAAGACGCCGGCGCTGCGCCCGGGCGACACGGTTGTCATCCAAGGACCGGGACCCATCGGCATGATGGCGCTGCTCATTGCCAAGCTGCGCGGCGCAAGCGAGATTGTCATGCTCGGGACCGATGCCGATAAGCAGCGATTGCAAACAGCCCAGCAGCTTGGCGCGACCAAGACGCTCAACATCAACCAAGACGACCCGGTCGAATTGATGCGCTCCTTGAGCGACGGCTATGGCGCCGACCTGGTCGTCGATTGCACCGGCGTCAGCAGGGCGCTAAAATCGGCGCTGGAAATGGCGCGTCCCAACGGCATCATCACCAAAATCGGCTGGGGTCCGCAGCCAATGGACTTCAACCTGGACCCGCTGGTGCAAAAGGGCATCACGCTGCAAGGCTGCTTCAGCCACCTCTATTCGACCTGGGAACGTGCGCTGGGCTTGTTGTCATCCGGGCAGATTGACCTGGAATTGATCATCGGCGGCGTCTATCCGCTGGGCGACTGGGTAGAGGCATTCGAGCGTATGGAAGCGGGGGAGAATGTGAAGTCGGTGCTGCTGCCGGCAAAAGCCTGACCGCGGTCTTATTCATTCAATTTGAGGATAAGCTGTAAGCTAAGCCAATGAAACATGTACTGCTTGCCTTTATCTTGTTTCTGTTTGTCTTTGCTGGCAAAGCGCTGGACGAGCCATGCCCTCGAATACGATTTGCTCGATGACATGGACGCGCCCCAATCCGCAAACGTAGCGGAAAGCGCCCTCAAGGGCTATCTATTTTTTGACTGGTAGGTCGTGACCGCGGCAACTAGAGCGTGAGAATATATTGCTACTCAATTAGTCCAATAGTCCAAGTAAGTCGTACAATAAAAACGTGCGCTGTAGACGGCACAGCGAGCCGCCCGCTTCTTAACTATAAGTGTTCACTGTAATCTGGTGTTGCGGCAAAAGGTCCCAGAATCGCGTCGCTTTATCAGATTCTCACAACTTAATTGGAACGACATCTGTGGTACGACATGTAAGCCAAGTAAAGTGGGTAAAGAAGCCAAATGAAAGCCAAAATCCAAATCTCAATTGATGTCATTGATTTACAGGAAGCGCTTGACCTGGCGCGCGCATCGGTGAAAGCCGGCGTCGACTGGCTAGAGGTCGGTACGCCGCTGCTGCTGGCGGAAGGCTTGCGCGCCGTGCGCGCCTTCCGCCGAAATTTCCCCGATACGCCCATTGTGGTCGATCTCAAGACCATGGACGGCGCCGGTTTGGAAGCCGAGATGATGTTCAAAGCTGGCGGCGACATGGTGGTCGTCATGGGGCAGGCGCACGACGCCAGCATCATCGAGCAGGTGAAGATGGCGCGGCGTTACGGCAAAGAAGTCATGTGCGATGTCATGCTCTGCCCGGACAAAGCGGGCCGCGCGCGCCAAGCGCAAGAGATGGGCGTCGATTACATTATCGTTCACACCGGCTTCGACGAGCGTAATATGATTCCCGGGCTCAGCCCGCTGGATGACCTGCCAGCTATACTGGACGCGGTGGATATCCCCGTGCAAGCGGTCGGCGGCTTGAGCGTGCCTCAGGCGATACAAACGCTGCAAATGGGCGCCGAAATCGTCGTCTTTGGCGCGCCCCTGGTGATCAGCGGACGAGAATTCAAAGCGGCCGATCCCAATTTTGATCGACAACTGCGGGAAATCGTCAAAACCGTGCGCGAAGCTTAGTTCGTAGCTTGCCTAGTCGCAAAGTGTTCTAAGCCATAGACGCCTGTGAATTTTTCCTATTCTGTCGCTGAACAGGCGACCTATTGTTATGAAGCGGAAATGACCGTATACTAGCCCGCTGGTAAGGAATCAGTTGGATAACTCCTGTATGTTCGTGAACGATTCGAGATTCGGCGAGATCGTTGATTTTGACAAGCTGCGCGAGTCGATCCGCCACTTGTACGACGCGCTTTTGCCCGATTTCGATATGCACAAGTCGCTGCAGGTCGGCGCCGCGCTTTACGGCGACGAACCCGACCTGATGATCGCCGCCGGCGCCAGCATGCTGGCTTGGATGACGGTCATCGCGGCTGGCGAAGACGCGATCGCCGAAGACCTGAAAGACAGCCTCTTCACCCTGGGCTGGACCGAAGAAGAAATCGGCTCCGACCTGTTGAGCGCGCGCACCACGGCGACGCCGCTCAACGCTGATCCCGACTGTGTGGATTATCACATCAGGGGTCGAAAGTGGCTAATCAATAATTCTTTTCATGCCGACTATCACACCATCGTCGCCAAAATCGATCCGGATTCCAGCGGACCGCGCTCGCTTTCAATCTTCCTGGTGCCGCAGAGCAGCTGCAAAAACTGGCAACGCCTAGAGACGCAGGTCTTGCGCAGAATGGTGCTGACCAGCTTCGACATCGATGGTCCCGGGCGGCTCTTGGGCAAAGCCGGGCACGGCTTGCAAATCTTGCAGCGGATGGCGATGCCCAGCAAGTATCAGTGCGCTTATGTCGGCGTCAATCTCATCAACCAAGCCATACCAGCCGGCATTGAGCACCTGTCCCAAAAACGCATTTTCAACGAAAACCCCATCAACTTCAGCAATGTGCTGCGCCAGATGTACAACCTGGTGCTGCAAGGCGCGACGCTCAATTTCATCTATTATCGCGCCCTGGCTTTCAGCGCGGGCAGCTTCTTGCAATTCCACGGCGTGATGCTCAAGTCCTGGTTATTGCTGCGCGCCAATGAACTGCTGGGGCAGAATCTCTTAGTCGCGGGTTCCAAGGGCTTTCTGGCCGAGTCCGTCATCGGGCGCAATACCATCGAATCATTTGTGCTGCCCGTTTTTGACGGCCATTACACCATCAACACCTTGATGACCGCCAAACACATGAAGCGCTACCTGGGGGCGACCCGCCGCGCCAACGTAGAAGAACGCCTGGCTATCTTGCGGGCGGGCAGCGCCATGTCGCGCGCGGGCGACCAGATTCGCGCGCGTTCGCGCAAGCTGCGCAATCCCGATTTTTTTGATTACGCCGGCTACATCGAGGACCTAGACCTGCCCATCGGCCTTGACGCGCGCGCGGTGGTCGCGGCCATGCAATCGCTCTTCGAGGAACTTAGCGCGCGCGCTTTGACTAGGGACCCGGAACACCGTTACAAAATGGGGACCCTGATTCATTGGATGGAAGCCTTGCTGGCCGCCTGCGAGATGTGGCGGGCAACAGAAGAAGACGAGTATCTCAATGCCGTGATCATGCAATACAACGCCTTTGTCAATCAATTCAATCAGGTCATCAGCGAGAGCGCCTTGAACAGTCCTTTCCTGCCATTGATGCGGCAGCGCCCCATGCGCAAGTTTGAAAACCCGCGCGAGTTTTTGCTGCGCCTGTATGAATGCGCCCAGCAATTTGCCACTCCGCGCGAGGCAGTTGCGGCCGAGTAGGGGATGATGTATTTCACTACAGAGGCCGCGTAGACACAGAGGGCGTAGAGACAGCGAGTTGGATAATGTCGGCAAATCGAAATCTGCACAAAGCGAAGTCCAACAAGAAGGACGAGTTCTACACACAGCTTGTTGATATTGAAAATGAACTGCGGCATTACAGCGAGCACTTTCGCGGAAAAGTGGTCTATTGCAACTGCGATGATCCGCGAGTGGGTAACTTCTTCATTACTTCGCCTACAACTTCCGCGTACTCGGCTTAAAGACAAAGATGGGACAGTAAACGGTAAACCGAAATATGTTCGTATCGTTATTCGGCGGAAGGAAGCGAATTGAGGAGTAAAGGCACAAAATGGCTCGGGCTTCAACTTTTCGATGACGGCAAAGGAAACGATGCCTTAATTTGGTTTAAGTATTGGCGGCCACCCATTGAGACTTTAATGAATGGGTCAAAAGACAACTATTATGCGGCGCTGCAATTGATGTACCCATGTATGGAAAGGGCATACCAGTTAAAAGAAAGGAAAGTTGGGGAAAGAAGGCTGACGAACGATGTATTGAAACACTTCTTCCCACCGGCAGAAGATGCAATTGAGGAGGAGTACGACAAGATAATGTCGGATGTTGCTAATGAAATGAGACACGGATTAGCGCACGACGCATTTGTTAGGGGGGGAGTAGAATTGCGGGATGGGTTGGTTTGCTTTTTTGACTCCGGTCTGAGTGAAGACACATCTCGTGAAGACGCGATTATGTTCGCAGGTTATACAAACCCCATATCCTGCATAGTTGGCGGCAGAATAGCTGTTGATGTCAGGAGCTTTTGGAACGTGGTTAGGTCTAAGATTGATGACTACTACACTTCCCGTGCATATCTTTTTAATCACTACCTGAGTGATGAACTCAAAGATATGATTAATACAATTGCAAATCATATAATGGAGCATAGGGATATTTACGAGGGTTAGTCAAGATGAAAATCGAACTCATAGACCTCACCGTGCGCGATCTCGTCGCCGGCTACCATGACGATGGCGATGGCGACCTGGTCGGCTATGGCGGGGTTCATTGCTCCGTAAGCAACTTGACAAGTTGACTGAGTAAATCAATAATCATGGTGACCGAAAGACGAGGAGCATTCAATGACTAGCGAGCAGGCGCTGGCTGAACGCATGGCGAAAGTCGAATCTTCCATCGAAACTGAACGTCCGCATCTGGCAAGTAAAGCTGATTTGGAAAAGCTGAAAAGCGACCTGACATTTAGAATGATCGTCATTAGCGTCGCATTGCTTGGCCTCATCAAGATAATCCCGCCGTTTCAAGTCTAATCGCTTTGGAAGAGAGATCGCTCCACGGAGGCGCGCAAGCGCAACTATACGAGGACCCGCTTGTCGCTGTTTTCCTGAAATGAGTCAACTGCCTCCGCATAGTGATTCGCCGTAATCGCTTTCAGCAATGAAAATCGAACAGCTGGACCTCACCGTGCGCGACCTGGTCGCCGGCTACCATGACGACGGCGATGGCGGTGTGGTTGGCTACGGCGGGGCGCTTGATACTCGCCCGCATAAAGCGAAGAGTCTACCGGAAACAAGACGGTATTTGCCCTATCTGCAAGGAGGACTTTGCGCTGTCCGCAATGGAAGTCGACCACATTACACCTTGGTCAGAAGGCGGTTAAACAATTGAAGAAAACTATCAAATGCTCTGCAGGAAATGCAACCGAGAGAAATCAGGCAAATGACCCGCGACGCCGGCCTCCGACACAGGACGCTCCGACTCAATGAACACCATTAAAGACCCGCAATTCGGCGACATCCTCGACTACCAGCGCCTGCGCAAAGGCATGATGTCGGTGCTGGATAATGTCTACCCTACCTTCAATCTGATGGGATCGATGCTGGAAGCCACGCGCCTTTTCCAGAACAACCCCAGTTATATGACCGCCTGCGCCGCCAGCGGGCTAGCTTATATGATGCTGGTAGCGGCAGAAGAAGACGAGCTGGCAGCCCAACTCAAGGGGCAGATCTTCACGCTGAGCTGGACAGAAGAGCATACCGGCACCGACTTGCTCAGCGTGCGCACCCAGGCGACGCCGTCCAGCGCCGACCCGAACGAGAAGCGCTTTCACATCAGAGGACAGAAGTGGCTGATCAATAATTCTTATCATGCCGACTATCACTCGGTGATCGCCAAGGTGGATCCCGCCGCGGATGGTCCGCGCTCGCTGTCCATCTTCGCGGTGCCGCACAGCAGCACCAAGAACTGGGAGCGGCTGGAAACGCATGTGCTGCGCAGCATGGTGCTGACCAAATTCGAGATTGACGGACCGGGCATCTTGATCGGCCAGGTCGGGCGTGGCTTGGAAATCTTGCAGCGTATGGCGCTGCCCTCAAAATACCACTGCGCCTATATGGGCGTATCCATGGTTGCGGATTCCCTGCCCGCCGCCATTGAGCATCTTTCAACCAAGAATATCTTCGGGGACAATCCCATCCATTTCAGCAATGTCTTCCGCCAGCTCTACAATCTCGTTCTGCAAGCGGCTCACATCAACTTTACCTTTTTTCGCGCGCTGGCATTCAGCGACAGCCCCTTCTTGCAATTCCATGGCATCATGCTGAAATCTTGGCTGCTGCTGAAATGCAACGAGATCCTCTCGCAGAATCTGCTGGTCACGGGCTCCAAGGGCTTCCTCCAGGATTCCAACATCGGCGGCAACGCGATCGACTCCTTTGTCTACCCGGTCTTCGACGGGCATTATACGTTGAATACCCTGCTGACATATAAACACGCGCGGCGTTACCTGGAAGCGACTAACCAGGGCGACATCGACCAACGCATGGCTGCGCTGCGCGACAATGCCTATATCCCGCTGGAAGGCAAGCAAATCCTCAACAACAGCCGCGAGACGCGGCGTCCTCCGTTTTTCGATTACGCCGATTATGTGAAACGCTGCGAACTGCCCACCGCGCTAGAGGCGGCGACGCCGGTCAAGACCAGCCGACAGATTATCCAAGCCATCCAGGCGCGCGGCGCGACCCACGAGCCCGAATACCGCTACAAGATCGGCATGCTGGTCCACAACCTGGAGGCATTGCTTTCGGCAGTTGAATTGTGGAAAGTGACGGGCAACGAGCATTATCTCAATGCTATCATCATGCAATACAACGATATCGCCAAGTTAATCAACCGCATCATCAGCGAAGGCTATTTCGATGTCCCGTTCATCGAGCCGCTGCGTCAACTGCCTATGCCCAAAATGGATGACCCGCGGGCTTTTCTGCTGGATCTGCTTGATGTGAAGGGGCAGATCCGGGCATAATGGCTGACGATTTCCAAGCAAAGTAATCGTAAATCCGCGACTGTTTTGTCGCCTCTCATGCTCAAATCCCTGCTTCGCTCGGCGCTGTATAAATCCACGCGCTTACGTGGGTACTATTTGCGCGCATTCACAGCAATGTATGCATCGACAATTCTTTGAAACTGATTCTGAAATTCATTTAGCCAATAAGATAAACAGTGTGATAACATAGGGAAGAATATGTGAGGGGATATAAACATGAGACGTTCAGACATTCTGTTGGCGATCATCGCGGCCGCCAATGGAAAGGCACTCAGTCCTGTGCATTTGCAGAAGGTCGCATTTTTAGTGTCACAAAAATTTGGACCCGAATTGCCGGAGAATTTCTACGTATTTGACAAATACGATTACGGTCCATTTTCCGTCGATATCTATAACGATGCTGAACATCTTGAATATTGGGGGCTGATTCAAATTAACATGACCGGCCCGCGAGGAATCAAACAGTATACCATTGCAGATCACTTTATTGTGGACAACCTGAATCTGCCCGAGAACATCAAATCCTATATCAATAAAACAGTGTTATGGGCTCAAGAACAATCCTTCCAAGAATTGGTCAGATCCATTTATTTGATGTTTCCTGAGTACAGGCAAAACAGTGTATTTCAGTACTCAGAAGAACAAGCTCTCCTCGAAAGTTTTCGCAGGGGTCTAAAGCAGATGAAAGAGGGGCGAGTTTATCCAGCCAGGGAAAGACTGAAAGAGTTGCGCCGCGATTTGGAGTGCATGGAAAATGCAGGTCCTATGGTCTGAAGAGTTCGATAGCCAAGTCGAGAAACTGGCGCGAAAGCACCGATTAATCTATGATGACATTGAAGATCTAATTGACAAAATTGAGAGCGGACTCCGCCCTGGCTACCAACTTCGAGGCGTCAAGGGTCTTCCCGTAAAATGGACAAGATTGGGGAACAGATCGGCGAACAAGGGGAAAAGAGGGGGATTCCGAGTCGTATATTACTTCGACAATGAACTGATTCTCCTCATCATGATTGACACAAGAGCCGAAGTCAAACACTTTCCACCAGAGAGAGTACTGCAAATTCTGAAGGACGAGGGATTCAGCCTTACATAGATATCGCTCTCGTGAAATCAGCCGCAGCTAACTCGCTACTTGTCGAGAAGCCCATGAACGAACTCATCAATCTCTTATCCGACCTGGTCGCCATCAACTCCGTGAACCCCGACCTGGCGCCGGGCGGCGCCGGCGAAGCGGCACTGGCTGAGTTCATCGCCGATTGGGGGCGCGAAAACGGCTTGGAAGCGCATGTTCAAGAAGCCGCGCCCGGGCGACCTAATACCGTGCTGATCGCCCGCGGCCGCGGCGGCGGCAAGTCCCTGATGCTCAACGCCCATACCGACACCGTTGGCGTCTCTGGCATGGACGCGCCCTTCCAGCCGCGTATCCAAGACTTGCGCATGTATGGGCGCGGCGCTTACGACATGAAGAGCGGACTAGCCGCCTGCATGCTGGCTTTGAAAGCGGCGCGGGGAATGGCGCTCGCCGGTGATGTCATGCTCAGCGCGGTAGCCGATGAAGAATACGGCAGCATCGGCACAGAAGCCTTGCTGGCGGATTGGCAACGTTGGCCCGCGGACGCGGTGCTGATTGCCGAGCCGACGGAACTGGCCATCAGCATCGCGCATCGCGGCTTCGTCTGGCTGGAATTTGAAGTGATTGGCGTCGCGGCGCATGGCTCCCGCCCACAGCTCGGCATAGACGCCATTGTCAAAACGGGCAAGGCGCTAGTGGCGCTCGACGCCCTGGACCGGGAATTGCGCTCCCGCCAGCGTCATGATTTGCTGGGGAGCGGTTCCTTGCACGCCTCTACGATAGAAGGTGGCGAAGAAATCTCGATGGTGCCGGCGCGCTGCAAACTGCTGGTTGAAAGACGCACCATCCCGGGCGAAAGCGCGGCAAGCGTCGAAGCGGAAGCGCAGGCGCTGCTTGACGACATCAGCGCGAGCGACCCCGACTTCCAAGCGAGCGTGAAAGCGACATTTTCGCGCAGTCCATACAGCATCGCCGCCGATCATGCCCTGGTACAAAGGCTCAAGCGGCACGCGGACGCTTGCTTACGAAGCGATGCGCCGGTCATCGGCAGCAGTTGGTGGATGGACGCCGCGCTCTTCGGCGACCACGGGCTTCCCACCGTCGTATTGGGTCCGGCCGGCGCCGGCGCCCATGCCCGCGTCGAATGGGTTGATTTGGAATCGGTCGCGCGCTGCCAAGAGATTTATACGGCGCTGATCGCGGATTACTGTCGCTGATGGCGTTCAGACGATGGCGCTCAGACATTGAAGCGGAAGAGAATGACATCGCCGTCGCGCACGATGTAATCGCGCCCCTCAACTTGTATCAAACCGGCTGACTTGATGAGGTTGCGGTCTTGATATGCCGCGAAAACTGAAAAGGGGATGACCTCGGCGCGGATGAAACCGCGCTCGAAATCGCTGTGAATCACGCCAGCCGCTTGCGGCGCCGTCCAGCCATCGTGAATAGTCCAGGCGCGCGTTTCCTTCTCGTTAAAGGTGAAATAGCTGATTAAGCCGAGGGCGCGGTAGCATTCGCGGATTAAGCGCTCCAGGCTGCTTTCGCTAATATCGTACAGGCTCAAGTACTCCGCCCGCTCTTCGTCGCTCAAGCCGCCGATTTCACCCTCCAAGCTCGCGCAGACCGCGATCGCTTGCGCGCCTTCCGCAGCGGCGATGCGGCGCGTCGCCGCCAGATAGGCATTGTCGCTTTGCAGTCCGTCTTCGTCGACGTTGGCCAGGTAGATCACTGGTTTTGCCGTCAGAAAACGCATTTCCCGCTCCAGCGTCGCAAAGCTGGCATGATCCCGCTCTTTGAAGGAGCGCAGGGGGTGGCCAGCCCCGACATGGCTTTCGACCACCCGCGCAATCTCCAGCAGAGGCAAGAGCGCCCGATCCCCTTTCACTTCGCGCTCCAGTTTTTCCAGCCGCCGCTGTAGTTGCTGCAGATCCGCCAAAGCCAACTCGGTATTGATGACGGCGATGTCATCGGCTGGGTCGGGCTTGGCATTGACATGCACGACATTCTCATCATCGAAGCAGCGCACAACATGCACGATGGCGTCTACCTCGCGGATATGCCCGAGGAAGCGATTGCCCAAGCCTTCGCCTTGGCTGGCGCCTTTCACCAAGCCCGCCACATCAACAAAGTCGACTCGGGCGGGAATCGCCTGTGGAACGCCGACCCAGCCTTGCAGTTGGGTCAAACGGGCGTCTGGCAGGGGCACGACAGCCTGGTTTGCCTCGATGGTACAGAAGGGATAATTCTCCGCGGCGGCGTTTTGCGCCCGCGTCAAGGCGTTGAAGAGGGTGCTTTTGCCGACATTGGGCAGGCCGACGATGCCGATGCTTAGGCTCATGCCATTGTCCTTCGCCGATGCGAATTCTGCTAATTTAACTGATTATCCACCACAAAGGCGCAAAGAACACAAAGAACTGAAAAAAGAATATTGGCTATAGATTGACCCAGGGCAATCGCTTCAAATTTCATTCACCACATAGACACCGAGAGTCGCGTAGACACTGACCACCAACACCGAGATTTATCCCTAAATATGCCAAAAAAGGACGTAATGTAGGGGCGATTCTGTGAATCGCCCACGATTTTGCACCCAATTTCATGGGCGAGCCAAGGCTCGCCCCTACAATTCATCAGTTTGATGTTAAATTCGACAGTTATGGATTTTGAAGCGATTGCCCTGTAGATTGACCTCGCCACGCAAGACGATTGCGGCAAAGCTGTTATAATCATGCCGAAATTCATCAATTTGTGTAGAGCGAAAGACAATTATGCCAGAGACTTCGCGCTTCGCGCGTATTCCACAAGAAATTATAGACCAACTGCGCGACATTGGCACAGCCACCATCGCCGGCGCCTTGGCGCGCGAGGGCATCCGCAACCCGCACATGGTCGGTTTGCTGCCCTTCAACCCCGGCAAGGCGCTGGCTGGTCAAGCCGTCACCCTGCAATTCGTGCCCAAGCGCGAAGACGTTCACTGGGGCGATGAGTATTCCCACGCGCCCGAGCGCGAGCTGCACCGCAAAGCCATCGTAGCGGCGGCGCCCGGCGATGTCGTCGTGGTCGACGCCCGCGGCAGCATGTCCAGCGGCGTCTTCGGCGAGATGATGCTCACCTCCTTCAAAGCGCAGGGCGGCCAGGGCATCGTCATCGACGGCTGCATACGCGACTTTCCCGAAGTGCAAAAGCTCGATTTAGGCTTGTGGCTGCGCGGCGTCACGCCCAATTTTCACACCCAGACCGATATCTTCCCCCATGCGGTCAATGTGCCGATCGCCTGCGCCGGCGTTTATGTCGAGCCTGGCGATGTCATCGTCGCGGACGACGATGGCGCTGTGGTCGCGCCGGCGGCGCTGGCGGCCGATATCGCCAAGAAAGCCATTGCCAAAGCTGAGTGGGAAGTCTTTTCGCGCATGAAGCTGGAAGAAGGCGGCGCGCTGGAGAAATACTACCCGCTCAGTGAAGAAGCCAGGGCAGAATACGAAGCTTGGCAGAAGCGGTCATCTTAAGATCATGTCGCAATTTGTGTTGGCGATCAGCCTCTTCTTCCATATCCTGGCGACTGTCGTCTGGATCGGCGGCATCCTGCTAATCACATTCCTGGTCATCCCGCAAGTTGACAAGGTATTAACGGGTCAGCCAGCCCTGCATCAAATCTTGCTGCGCATCAGGGGGCGCTTTGCCCAGGTCGGCAATTTGGCGCTGGCTGTCTTGATCGTCACCGGCTTGCTGCAGATGACAGCCGACCCCAACTATGACGGCTTGCTGCGCTTCGACAATCCATGGAGCCGCGTTTTACTGCTGAAGCATCTCTTGATTGGGTCCATGGCGCTGCTCGGCTTGGGCTTGCAATGGAGCGTGGCGCCGGCGCTGGAGCGCGTCAGCTTGCTGGTTCAACTTGGTGGCCAGAATGAACTGGACGAAGAAGATAAAAGAGAGAGCGAGTGGCGGCGCTTGCGCCGGCAAGAACGGCGGCTGAGCTTGCTGACCGCGGTCTTGGCTCTCGGTGTGCTGGGGGCGAGCGCCTGGCTTATCTCGATCTAAATGTTTTGCCCGTTCTTTTCTGTTATAAATAGGGTGAGGACTCATGGCATCCAATTTGCACAAGGTCTCGCATGATTGAAGAAAAGACTGCATCTTCGCCGAGCAATACGACGCGGGACTTGCGAGATTTCAGCTTGCAAGACCGTTACACCGTGGAAAATGGCCGCGTTATCTTGAACGGGACGCAGGCTTTGGCGCGCCTGCCCATGGACCAGCGCCGGGCGGACAAGCGCCGCGGCTTGCGCACCGGCAGCCTCATCACCGGCTATCGCGGCTCGCCCCTGGGCATCATCGACATGGTGCTGGAGCAAATCCCGGGCTTGCTGGAGGAACATCATATTCGCTTCATCCCGGCGGTCAATGAGGAGCTGGCGGCGACCGCTATCCTGGGCAGCCAGACCGCCAACCTCTTGCCCAATCCCAAGTACGACGGCGTCCTGGGCATGTGGTATGGCAAGGGTCCGGGCGTTGACCGCAGCGGCGACGCCTTCAAACACGGCAACTTGACCGGGGTCGGTCCCTATGGGGGCGTGCTGGCGCTGGCGGGAGACGACCCCTCCTGCAAGTCCTCGACCATCCCGTCGCATTCCGAAGTCGCGCTTTACGACGCCCTGATGCCGACGCTCGTCCCCGGCAATGTGCAAGAAATCCTCGATATGGGCCGGGTCGGTTTCGAGCTGTCGCGCTTTTGCGGGCTCTGGGTCGGCTTCAAAATCGTCACAGATGTCGCCGATGAATATAGCAGCGCGGTGGTAGCCAGCGAGCGCGTCCAAATTGTCGAGCCGCCATTCTTGGTTGACGGCAAGCCCTGGCGCCATAAGCAGAATACTGCTTTGATCGCGCCTTACAGTCTGCAATTGGAACAGCAGATCCACGACACGCGGCTGGACGCCGCCCTGGCCTTCGCCAAAGCCAACAAGCTCAACAAGATCGCCGTCGCGACGCCGGATGCCTGGCTGGGCATCGTCGCCGCCGGCAAGACCTATTATGACTTGCGTCAGGCGCTGCTGGACATCGGGTTGGACGACGCGGCGCTGGAGCGAAACGGCATTCGATTGCTGAAACTGGGCATGATCTTCCCGCTCGAACCGGAAATTTTGCAGCAATTCGCCGATGGCTTGCAAGAGATCCTGGTCATCGAAGAGAAGCGCTCTTTCATCGAGATGTTCTGCAAGGAGCGGCTCTATGCTATGCCAGACGCCCCGCGCATCGTCGGCAAAAAGGACGAGCGGGGGCAGCGCCTGGTCAAGGCGGATAACGAATTGGACGCCGACGAAATCGTGCGGGTGTTGGTGCGCCGGTTGATCGGGCGTGTTGACACGCCCCTGCTGGAACGACGCCTCGATCAGATCAACCGCGCCCCCGATATGGGTACGATTCCGCTTCTGGCGAGGCAGCCCTATTTCTGTTCGGGCTGCCCGCACAATCGCTCGACCATCGTACCGGAAGGCTCCATGGCGGCCGCGGGCATCGGCTGTCATACCTTGGCGCTTTCGATGGATCGCAATACGGCCGGCGTCACGCAGATGGGCGGCGAAGGCGCCAATTGGGTCGGCGCGTCATTATTCTCCCATACCGATCATATCTTTCAAAACATCGGTGACGGCACCTTTGCCCATAGCGGCTCGCTGTCGATACGGCAAGCCTGCGCCGCCGGCACGCATATCACCTTCAAAATTCTTTATAACTCTGCGGTGGCTATGACCGGCGGGCAGCAAGCCGATGGCTTGATGCCGGTGCCCGAGCTCAGTCATTTCCTCTATGCCGAAGGCGTGAAGAAAACCATCGTCGTTTCCTCGGACCCAGGCAAATTCGCGCCCGATACCTACTGGGCGCCGGGCGCGGAGGTTTGGGAGCGCGACCGCTTGGAAGAGGCGCAGCTGCTTCTGCGCGATCTGCCCGGTGTTACCGTGCTGGTTTATGACCAAGAATGCGCAGCCAACCTGCGCCGCAAGCGCAGGCGCGGCTACGCGGCCGATCCCAGCCTGCGCGTCTTCATCAACGAGGCGATTTGTGAAGGCTGCGGCGACTGCGGCTCGGTTTCCAATTGCCTTAGCGTACAGCCCGTCGAGAGTGAATTCGGCCGCAAGACGCAGATTCATCAGTCGTCTTGCAATAAGGACTACACCTGCCTGGAAGGCAATTGTCCCGCCTTCGTGAGCCTGATACCCGCGGACAAAGCGCGGACGAGGCCAAAGCCGACCTTCAAGGTCGAGCGAGCAATCGCCGAACCGGAGCGCCAGCTCAATGGCGCCGCCAACATCTTCCTGGCCGGCATCGGCGGGACGGGGGTCGTCACCGCCAATCAGGTGCTTGGCACAGCCGCGGCGCTGGACGGGCTTCAGGTGAGGTCGCTCGACCAGACGGGCTTGAGCCAAAAGGGCGGTCCCGTCGTCTCCAACCTCAAAATCACCGCCGAGCCGATTGACATCGCCTGCAAGATCGGCAATGGCGCGGCCGACGCTTTCCTGGTCTTTGACGTGCTAACGGCGACGGAAAGCAAAAACCTGGCGCGGGCTCACCCACAGCGCAGCGTCGCCATCGTCAGCACCAGCCAGGTGCCGACCGGCGCCATGGTGCGGGATACGACTGTCGAGTTCCCGGGCGCCGACCAGGTATTGGAGCTCATCAATCGGCAGACGCGGGCGGGCGACAACGTCTTCTTTGACGCCATCGGCATGGCGGAGGCGCTATTCGACAATCACATGATGGCGAATATGATCGTCATCGGCGCCGCCTATCAGGCTGGCTTGCTGCCCATGTCCGCCGAGGCGATTGAAGGCGCGATTGCGCTGAATGGCGTCAAGGTAAAGGAGAACCAGCAGGCTTTCCGCGCCGGTAGATTGGCAGTGGCTGATGCGGGCTGGCTGGCTCAACTGGATCTGGGGCGGAAAAGCGCCAATGAAGAAAGCGCCGAACTCAGCCCGACAGCAAAGGCGCTGGTCGATTCGGTAGGCGCGAATGGCGAACTTAAGCGCCTGCTGGCCGTCCGCGTGCCGGAACTGATCGCCTATCAAAACGAAGCCTACGCCCGCTGCTATGTCGAAGATGTCAAGCGCGTCTATGACCGCGAACGAGCGCTTTGCCCCGGCAAACAGGCGCTTAGCGAAGCCGTCGCGCGCTATCTCTTCAAGTTGATGGCTTACAAGGACGAATACGAGGTGGCCCGGCTGAGCCTAAAAGACGACGCGCGCGCAGCCCTGCGCGAGCAATTTGGCGAATACAGCCGCCTGCGCTATCACCTGCACCCGCCCATCTTGAAGCTCTTCGGTCTCAAGCGCAAGTTGCAATTCGGTCCCTGGTTCGAACTGGTATATCGCGCCCTTTACGCGCTGAAAGGCTTGCGCGGCAGTCCCTTCGATGTTTTCGCTTATGATCGCGTGCGGCGCGTCGAACGGGAACTCATCGCGCAGTATCGCGGACTCATAATGAAGGCGCTTGAGGACTTGAGTGAGGATAACTATGCGGGGGCGGTCAAGCTGGCGGAATTGCCGGATATGATCCGTGGTTTCGACGAGGTCAAGCTGGGAAATGTGGAACGCTTTTGGGCGGCTGTGCGGGACTTGGGTTTTTCTCAAACTGACGATTAAGGCTGATCCGCTTTTTCTTCTGCTTTGAAGTCGCTCGGCTTGTAAGGAACACCTAGATGGTCAATGATGGCTTGCAGCATTTGGCGGAGTTCCTCTATCGCCTTGCGATTTTCTTTGATGGCTTGACGGTCGCTGATGAAGTTTAAGGTGTTTTGCAGGGGCCGCTTCTCGAAATGCGAAACGCGGAAAGTCTGTGTACTTAAGGTACTGAGTTAAACGCAAATCAAGCGCATTGGCAAACCTCTTTTGCGGCCCGCACACGTAAGTGTTTTAATAGGTCTATGTGCTCTCTGAGTACATTTCTGCTAGCATCTACTAATATGAAGCCGAGGTAAGAAAATGTGGTTAGTCGCTGAGTTTGCCAGTGCCAATGTTTGACGACAGCCAGTTTGAGACAAATGACGGTGATCTGCCTGGAGATCGCCAGATTCGCGCCCTGTTGGCTCGTCCAACAGAGCTAGTCGTGGAACTCTTGAATCGCCGCCACAACATCAGATTGCCAAAGAGCATCACCAAAGACAAATTGCGAAATAAACTCAATGTCTTTGTACGCGGTAACGCTCTCCAACCAACTGACTTGGCAAAAATGCTATTTGAATTGCGCGGTTGGGGACATCAACAAGTGTACCTATTCCAGTTTCGCGGCAAATATCCGGTAAAGGTTAATTGGTCGAAGCAATGGTCTGACGAACAGTGGGTGCGCAAGCGCTTCGATGTGGCAAAACTATCGGACATTTTCAACAAGGATCGGGATGTTGAACCTGGGGATTCACCGGAACTTACAAAGGCTGTCTATTGCCCGGATACAGGCAAACTTCGTTTTCTGTGGTCAGAAAGAATCCTTACTCGCGTTAGAGAAGAAGCGGAAGATGATACGCCACCACCATTTGAGCTGAGCGACGACGGTGCAAGTCTTGAGCGACTTGTATATCTCGCATTTCGTGAAACCGAAGAGCGCGATATTTCGTCCGTTGAATTGGACATTATAAACCGTACTGCAACATTTTTAATCCGAAAAGTGAGTGGCAGAAACTACCAAGAAATACGCGATAAACTGATCGAGGACTTAAAAGAATTGCTTGACATTGATGAGTTCTTTGAGTCTGTTCAACTGCGAAAATTAATGAGTAACCTTAATCTTGTCCAGAACATTAACCAGCGCCGGAAGATTTATCGCTCTTCACACAGCCGGGGTACAGTCGAAATTGCTAGTGGCTCACAAGATGACTTGTTCGCGGACGCTGTATTGCAACAAGTCGCCGAGAGTCTGGATGAGGACGCAGATGCCACTGGGGCGACTCTCCAGTGGCCAATACCAAACCGGAAAGACTTGGGACTTTATGTTTTTGCGCGATATGAAATCGACCAGCGGATAGGCATCGACTCGCAAGTCTTAGAATCGGATATACGATATGTACTTCAAGAAATCCGAAGATATAGCACGTAACGCGCATCTAATCAGATGCGACATCGACGACGTAACGAAACTTGACGAGTACCTTGCCCGTCGTAACCTTTATTGCTTTACGCTCTTTGATGTGAAGAGCAACACGGGGCTTGGCGACTGCGTAGAGCTACTACTCAATGTATATGTGCGAGAGAATATCTTGCGCGAGCCCAAAGCGAGAAGCCTTTGCCCGGTGCATGATATCGGTTTAGAAATTATCAATGCTAAGGAAGGGAAGTGCATTGATTGTGATGATACACACTTGCTTTCCGATTGCGAAACGGAAATGGTGTATGAGCGTATAGGTACGCCAGCCACTTGGTCAAATGTTGAACCCACGACGACTAGCATCTTGGATGACAAAACGGAAACTACGTGGTGGAAAAGCGTCCCATTCAAAATTGCTTGCTTTTCAGTTGTTGCCACTGCTTTTGTAGGTGTCCTGAATATAGCAGTTACAGTGTTTTTGCATTTTAGCCCAGTAAGCCCACCAACACCTGTATTGAACAGCCTTACTGCGACGATATATATTACACCACCAAGTCCTACAAGTTTCGCGACAGCAACAATCGTTAGTTCTCTAACTCCAAACGCAGAACCCAGCTTTATCTCCGAAATAATCTCAACAAATGCAGTCCCGCAATTATCACTAACACCATAAATGCCAAACAACCTCTCTAATCCGAATTTGTACCTTACTCCTCATTCACGTTACTATTGGGCGCATCATTTTAGATCAACCAAGAAGGACAATTCAAAATGAGCGAAATAGTTGGATTCATCGGCTTGGGCATCATGGGCCGCGGCATGGTCGACAACCTGATTCAAGCCGAATTTGACGTCACCGTCTGGAACCGCACCGCCAGCCGCATGCAGCCCTGCGTCGCGTGCGGCGCGTCGAACGGGATCTCATCGCGCAGTATCGCTGGCTGTTTTTCCAGTCGCTGGAGGACTTGAGTGAGGATAACTATGCGGGGGCGGTCAAGCTGGCGGAATTGCCGGATATGATACGTGGCTTCGACGAGGTCAAGCTGGGGAATGTGGAACGCTTTTGGCGCGAGGTAGAGGCGCTGGGCTATTCACCGCGCGACTAGCGCGAGCGCTAGTCGTCGGCTACAAAACCTGCCCGCCTCCTGGGCACCTGCAGATGCTCCATGATATCGGCTAGCATTCTGCTGTTTTCCGCAACAGCCTGGCGCAGCAGCAGTATTTCTTCTCGAATCTCCTCAATAGCCTTGCGATTCTCCTCGATTGCCCTGCGATTCTCCTCAATTGCCCTGCGATTCGCTTCAATCAATATGGCGTTGGCAGCCACTTGGTCGGTCAGGTGCTGCATGGCATCGCCAAAGCCATTCATGCGGTCCATCAATTTGTCTTGCGTGCCGCGAACATTCTGGTATTCGCCTTCAATACGCTCGAGCCGAATGTCATCTGTGAACATCTTGCACCTTTCAGCATAACGTAATCGCTTATGCCAGCGAGTTTAGCACAGGTTTGTAAAATAAACAATATCGCGCGGCCTGGATCAGGGATTGGCTCGCGCCGGTATTTTCTTCTTGCCGATGTCGTCAAGCTCGCGATAAAACTTGCGCAGGGCGGACAGCACCGCCTGGCGTATGATGAAGTACAGCAGGATTAGGGGCAAGAGCAAGCCAAGCATGATTTGTATGATTATCATCAGTTCAACCATTCCTAAATTGGGCATGACTCACCTCCAAATAACACACAGAAGCCGCAAGACGACGATGACAGCACTAACTTCAGTATAGTCCGTTGCCATGAACGCCGCAATAGAACATATAATCGTACTCCCCTCAATCTGTACCGCCATCCGCTTTCGCGCTACCATATAGCTATTCGCAATGACCTAAAAAGGACAAATCAAAATGAGCGAGAAAATCGGATTTATCGGCTTGGGCATCATGGGCCGCGGCATGGTCGACAACTTGATGCAAGCCGGATTTGACGTCACGGTCTGGAACCGCACCGCCAGCCGCATGGAGCCTTTCGTCGCGCGCGGCGCGTCCGCCGCCGGCTCGCCTAAAGCCGTCGCCGAAAACAGCGACATCATCATCATCTGCGTCAGCGACAGTCCCGATGTGGAAGCGGTCGTCCTGGGCGAGGACGGCGTCATCCACGGCGCTGCGGCCGGCGACCTGGTCATCGACATGAGCACCATCAACCCGGTCAACACGGTGACAATCGCCGAGCAGCTCAATGCCAAAGGAGTACGGATGCTGGACGCGCCCATCAGCGGCGGCAGCGAAGGCGCGGCCAATGGCACGCTCAGCATCATGATCGGCGGCGGCGAAGCGGATGTTGCCCGCGCCAATGCCTGCTTCGAAGCCATGGGCAGCACCATTACCCATGTCGGCGAACAGGGCGCCGGGCAGACGGTCAAGCTCTCGAACCAGATCCTCTGCGTGGTCAATATGCTGGCGGCCAGCGAGGCTCTGCTCTTCGCCCAGGCTGGCGGCGTCAACTTGGAAAAGATGCTGAGCGCGGTGACGGGCGGCGCGGCCGGCAGTTGGATGCTGGCCAACCGCGGTCCCCAAGTCATCAGCGATTATTGGGAGCCGGGCTTCTCGATTGATTTGCAGCAGAAGGACCTGCGGCTGGTGCTGGGCGCGGCCGACAAGATGGGCGTGCCGGTCATCGCGACCGCCCTTTGCTTCAACCTGTATCGAACCTTGCAAGCGCAGGGGCTGGGCGGCGATGGCAACCACAGCATCATCAAGGCGCTGGAGGCGATGGCGGGCATGCAGGCGCGCTCGTAGCCCTTGCGATAAACAGTGGCGCGGATATGTTATGCTTATGGTGATTGTGGCGACAGCGGGAGCGAACGATGGCGATTGAGGTAGCGGAACGCTTGTGGAGCGCGCAAGAGTACCTGGAATGGGAAAGCGCGCAGCCCTACAAATACGAATTGATCAACAATCTGGTATACGCTATGACTGGTGTCTATCCCGCGCATAATGATATTAACTTTGATCTCGCTTTCGCTCTTATGAGCAGACTCGAACACAAGCAGTGCCATGTCTATGGCATGGATATCCAGATGCAAGTTGACCCGTCATCAACTTATACCTATCCCGATTTGATTGTAGCCTGTGGTGAAGCGCGCTTTCGATACGACGTGTCCCCGCCTAGATTGGAAAATCCAACGCTAATCTTCGAAATCCTGTCGGCATCAACCGAAGCGCGCGATCGCAATCAAAAGCGCGAGCAATACCTGCAAATTCCGTCACTCTTGGGCTACTTCCTCGTCTCGCAGGACAAGCCATTGATCGAAGCCTATCTGCGCTCTGGCGACGACTGGCGCTTCACGGAATGCGCCGGGCTGGAAGCGACCCTGAAAATCCCCTTGCCCGACTGCGAGATTCCCCTCCGCGAAGTCTATCGCCGCGTCCGCTTCACGGGCAGTTAGTTGTGACGATACAATCATAGCGGAGATATGCTGTTAGATTGCTGAGGTTTTGCATTTGAAGCGAACGATGACGGGCATGCAGGCGCGCTCGTAGCCCTTGCGATAAACAGTGGCGCGGATATGTTATGCTTATGGTGATTGTGGCGACAGCGGGAGCGAATGATGGCGGAACAACTGGCGGAACGCTTGTGGAGCGCGCAAGAGTACCTGGAATGGGAAAGCGCGCAGCCCTACAGGAACGAGCTGATAGACAACAGGATATATCCCATGCCCGGTGGTAGCCGCACGCACGAAAACATAATTGCCGCGCTCATTTCCTTGCTCTTCTTTGCGCTTTATGACAAAGAAGGCGATGTATATGCTGGCGGGATGAAGGTACAAGTGGACGAGCTTGCAACATATACTTATCCTGATGTCACGGTAGTCAGTGGCGTGCCTAGATTTCACCTCGGCGCAAAGTCTGGCCCGCTCGTGAATCCCACCCTGCTGTTCGAAGTTTTGTCGCCGTCTACGGAAAAGATCGACCGCACTCGAAAGCTTGAGCAGTACCTGCGAATTCCTTCTTTGCAGGGCTATTTCCTCGTCGCACAAGACGAACCGCTAATCGAAGCCTATACGCGAGTCGACGCCGAGTGGATCCACAGCGAACGCGCCGGGCTGGAAGCGACCCTGAAAATCCCCTTGCCCGACTGCGAGATTCCCCTCCGCGAAGTCTATCGCCGCGTGGACTTCGCCAATACTTAGGCGACTGCGACGGTATGTATTTCTCTTGTGAGCACAGTTTTGACGGTTGGAGCGAACGATGGCGGAACAACTAGCGGAATACTTGGTCAGCGCGGATGACTATCTGGCTTGGGAAAGCCAGCAACCCGCCAAATATGAATTGATCGACAACAAGATATATCCGATGACAGGCGCCAGCCTCTCTCACAACTTTATCAGCGTCAAGCTGTCAGCAGCCTTGGACAGCAGACTCTCTGGCAAGGGTTGCGCGGTCTGTGCCAGCGATATGCGCGTATTGGTCGAAGATAACGGCACATACACCTATCCAGATGTGGTCGTCTTATGCGCTAAGCCCAAGCTGCGACCCTATACCGATCAAGACACCTTAATCAATCCAACGCTAATATTCGAAATCCTGTCGCCTTCAACAGAGCTCATCGACCGCAATCAGAAACACCAGCAATATCTGCAAATCCCGTCGCTTCTCGGCTATTTTCTTGTCGCCCAGGACGCGCCACTGATTGAAGCATATACAAGACAAGGCGATGATTGGCGGCAGCGCGTGACGTCTGGCATGGACGCCAAGCTGCTTATCCCCTCGCCCGAATGCGAGATTCCGCTCGATTTCATTTACAGCAAAGTGCAGTTCGATCTGGCGGACGACGCCTAAATCTGTTCCGGCAAAAATGAAGGCGCCAACTGTCCGACGCCGCGCAAGACCGCGTCAAATCGACCAGCAAAACTCAATTGTAAATTGCGCGCCTGCAAGGCATAATTCGGGGCTGTTGATCAATACAGTCTGCGAGAGGACGCCATGAACCCCATCCGCGTAACAGTCTGGAGCGAATACCGCCACGAAAGGCGCAGCGAACAGATCGCCAAAGTGTATCCCGATGGCATGCACAACGCGCTGAAAGCAGGGTTGGAGCCTTACGGCTTCGAGCTGCGCACCGCGACGCTCGATGAGCCGGAACATGGCTTGACCCAAGATGTGCTGGACAATACCGATGTGCTGACCTGGTGGGGGCATACGGCGCATGAAGAGGTCGCCGACGACATCGTTGATCGCGTACAAGAACGGGTGCTGCATGGCATGGGCTTGATCGTGCTGCATTCCGGGCACCTGTCGAAGATTTTCCGCCGCCTGATGGGCACCGGCTGCATGCTCAAGTGGCGCGAAGCCGACGAAAAAGAGCGGATATGGGTGGTCGATCCTTCGCACCCGATCTGCGACGGCTTGCCCGAATATATCGAACTCCCCGAAGCGGAAATGTACGGCGAACACTTCGACATCCCGGCGCCCGACAATCTGGTCTTTATCAGTTGGTTCGAAGGCGGCGAGGTCTTCCGCAGCGGCTGTTGTTATCAGCGCGGGCAAGGCAAGATCTTCTACTTCCGCCCCGGTCACGAGAGCTATCCCATGTTCTATCGCGACGATATTCGCAAGGTCATCGCCAACGCCATCAATTGGGCGAAGCCCGTTTCCAACCCGCCCATGGTCCGCGGCAACATACCGGCGTTTATGTAGTAAGCAATCACACAAGCAGACCCAAGTTAGTCTTGCAATACACCAAGAAGTCGTATCGTAGGGGCGACTCTGTTGGTCGCATAGACACAGACCGACAGTCGCTCAAAACCTGGAAAAACTCAGAAGTCTTTGCGTTGAAATTTTGCAATCCTTCCACGCTTGAGTAGGAGATACAGTGGATATACTGAAACTTGGAATCATCGGAACTGGCAATATCGCGCCGGCCTACATACGCGGCTGCAAGCCCTTTGAGATCATCGATATCGTGGCTTGCGCCGACATTCTGGTCGACCGCGCGGAGGCATTCGCCGCCGAGCACGGGCTGGCTGCTTACAGCGTAGACGATTTGCTCGCGAACGATGACATCGACATCGTCGTCAATCTGACCATCCCGGCCGCCCATGCCGGGGTCTCGCTGCAGATTCTCGAGGCCGGCAAACACGCCTACAGCGAAAAGCCGCTGGCGCTCAACCGCGCGGACGGCGCGGCAATCGTCAAAGCCGCAGCCGAGAAAAACCTGCGCATAGGCTGCGCGCCCGATACCTTCCTCGGCGGCGGCGGGCAGACCGCGCGTAAAGCGATCGCAGACGGCTTGATCGGCGCGCCAGTCGCCGCGACCGCTACCTGGATGTCGCACGGGCACGAGTCCTGGCATCCCAACGCGGGTTTCTATTATCTCAAGGGCGGCGGACCGCTCTTCGATATGGGACCCTATTACCTGACGGCGCTGGTCAATTTGATGGGTCCTGTGGCGCGCGTGGCTGGCTTTGCGCGGATGACCTTCCCCGAGCGCGTCGCCACCAGTGAAGCGCTAAAGGGACAGCTCCTGCCGGTCGAGGTCAACACCCATGTCGCCGGCACGCTCGAATTCGAGAGCGGCGCCATCGCCTCCGTGATCATGAGCTTCGACGTCTGGGGAAATAGTCTGCCTTGGATCGAGATCCACGGCGAGAAGGGTTCGCTGAGCGCGCCCGACCCCAACCGATTCGATGGCGAGCTGCGTATCATGCCCGGCGGAAAGCGCGAATGGGACGACGTGCCGCTGACGCATACCACCAATATCGGGCGCGGCGCTGGCGTGGCGGATATGGCTTACGCCATACTCGCGGACCGTCCGCACCGCGCCAGTGGCGATCTCGCCTTGCACGTGCTGGACATCATGTGCGCGCTGGAAGAATCGTCAGAGCAGGGCCGGCACATCGAGATAAGCAGCACGCTTGATCAGCCGCTGCCGCTGCCCGCGGGTTTGCCCGACGGCGTTCTGGACATGTAACGCTATTTCTCAGCCCGGACACGATATTCATTTCTGCCTTGCAAAAGGACATCCTATGCAGAGATTAAACGTTGGCATCATCGGAACTGGTAATATCGCGCCAGCTTATATCCGTGGCTGCGAGCCTTTTGAGGTCGTCAAAATCGTGGCGTGCGCCGATATGCTGGTCGACCGCGCGGGGGCATTCGCCGCCGAACACGGGCTGGCTGCTTATAGCGTAGATGATTTGCTCGCGCGCGATGACATCGACATCGTGGTCAATTTGACCATTCCAGCCGCCCATGCCGGGGTCTCGCTGCAAATCCTCGAGGCGGGCAAACAGGCCTATAGCGAAAAGCCCTTGGCTATCAAGCGCGCGGATGGCGCGGCGGTCATCGCGGCGGCAAATGCGGCTGGGTTGCGCGTCGGCTGCGCGCCCGATACCTTCCTCGGTGGCGGCTTGCAAAGCGCCCGCAAAGTGATTGACGACGGCAAAATCGGCGCGCCGATTGCCGCGACCGCATTCTTCATGGCTCACGGACCCGAGGCTTGGCATCCCAACCCCGGCATCTTCTATCTCAAGGGCGGCGGTCCCCTCTTCGATATGGGTCCCTATTATCTGACCGCCTTGGTACATTTGATGGGACCCGTGGCGCGCGTGACTTGCGCCGCCCGCATCACCTTCCCGGAACGCATCGCCACCAGCGAAGCGCTGATGGGACAAACCTTGCCGGTCGAGGTCAACACGCATGTCGCTGGCACGCTCGAATTTGAGAGCGGCGCCATCGACACGCTGATCACCAGCTTCGATATCTGGGGGCATCACCTGCCCCCGATCGAGATCCACGGCGAGAAGGGTTCGCTGAGCGCGCCCGACCCCAACCGATTCGATGGCGAGCTGCGCATCATGCCCGGCGGAAAGCGTGAATGGAGCGATGTGCCGCTGTCGCATACCACCAATATCGGGCGCGGCGCTGGCGTGGCCGATATGGCTTATGCGATCCAATCGGGACGTCCGCACCGCGCCAGCGGCGACCTGGCTTTCCATGTGCTGGATGTCATGTGCGCGCTGGAAGAATCGGCCGCGCGCGGCGAGCGCGTGGCGATTAGCAGCACAGTGCCGCAGCCGCTGGCGCTGCCGGCGGGGCTGGCTGACGGGGAATTGGACGAGTAGCTTTTTCATTCCAAGGGTACGGAGGATCCGAAAGGTGATCGAGCCGACAGTCGCGATTTATTGGTGGAACGGATGCTGTGCCGCGAGCGAGCAGGGATTCTAGTCCCTTTCCACCACACTCGATTCCAATAAATAGTAAAAGGCATGTAATGGAATCTCAAGATAGGCAGATAAAACCATTTCAGCTAACCACTGACAAAATGCTCCGACAACAGTTGCGAGAGATTATGATTGATGCTGCATACGGGCGCGGTATTTGCCTGCATCCAGATTCAGTTAATCTCGTTTGCGAAGATCCTATCGAATCGCACACGATTCAGAAGTCATCTCTTCGCCTCATAGCAAATAAGAGAAACCAAGTTTATACCCAACACACGAGCTTAAGCTCGTCTACTGATATTGTATTCATAAAGAAACTAGGTGTGAATAAAGCTTCAACATTCCGAGGATTTTGCTCGCGCCACGACAATGAGATATTTCGTCCTATTGAGGACCACCCGCTTCAGTTGACCAAAGAGCAAGTTGCGCTTCACAGTTATCGAGCTGAATGCCGACAGCTATACTTCTTCTTTAGACTGCGCGCCTATTATCAGAACCACATATTGCCCCATGCAGTCAATGAATCAAAGCTATATGGAAAATTAGGATTATGCTTTCACTTGCAAACCGGTTCGCACTGCGAGGTTTTCAGCAACGCGAGAGAAGCCAGCATGATAAGCGCAATAAGAAGTCGCGATTACAGTAACATGCGCTATGTTGCTCTTGTGTTTGACACCGTACCAGAAATCATGACATGCACCTGTATAGTTCCTTCAATAGATGTTCAAGGAAACCACCTACAGTATCCTTATGGAAGCGCGCCTCTACACACGCTTTGCATATCGCTGTTGCCTTACAATGAACGAAAAGGAGTTCTGTTATTCTCCTGGTATAATAAAAGTCATATTAATGAAAGATTTATGCAGCCACTTCTAACGCTTCTAACGCTAGATGCTGCCGCAATACCCGATACTGTTGTGCGTTTCTTGTTTCATCATGTTAAGGACATATACTTCTCGCCTCGCTGGTGGGACAAGCTACCGACTAACGCCAAAGACAACCTTTCTCAACGGTTTCTGCACAATTATCGTGGTCGGCAAGCTTGCTACGATGACAGCGAAGACGATGGCTATCAATATGTCGATTGGAACATAACTGACTTCGAAACAAGTTTTGTGGTCTAATATCAAAACTTAAGCTGCACGGTCGACACGACCGAATCCTTTCGATGCAAAATCATTCCCTGCATTGCAACCCAAAGCAGACTGATCCCACGCCCGTTTTGTCGAATTGATTGCGATTGCGCTATACTCATATCGGGCAAGAGATTTCCACGAGGCAAACATGGCAATCCGAGAGCGGCTCTACACGGTAGACGATGTCTGGCATCTGTCACAGCAGCCGGAAAACGACAACAAGCATTTCTATCTCATCAATGGGGAGCTGTGTTGGGATATGCCGCCAGGATTTCTACATGGACGAATCGTTGTACTTATCGCACGTTATCTGTCGATTTACGCCGAAAGACATGACTTGGGCGAAGTGACCGGCGAAGTCGGCTATTACTCCGCCGATGACCGCTATACACTGCTCGCTCCCGATGTCGCCTTCATCTGCAAGGGCAACCTGCCGCCAGCGGATCACGAGAAATTCGTCCCGCGCCTGCCGGATTTGGCGGTGGAAATCCAATCCCCCAGCAACTCGCTCGCCGAGCTGCGCCGCAAAGCCGCGGTCTATCTGGCGAATGGCACGGAAATTGTCTGGCTTGTCTTACCGGCGCGGCCGGGCGTCGAGGCCTGGCGCGCGGGTCCTGGAGGCGAGCCAGTGAGCCAGTTCGTCGTAAAAGAGGGCAGCTTGACGGCTGAGCCTGTCTTGCCCGGCTTCTCGCTGGATTTGCAGCGGCTTTTCCAGTCCTAAAACTTGGGCTGATAGTCGCGGCGGCGGGGATACTGAATACTCAAGCAAAATAGGATTTGTTCCAGAGGCGGGGATGGCAATCCGAGAGCGGCTCTACACGGTAGACGATGTCTGGCATCTGTCACAGCAGCCGGAAAACGATCACAAGCATTATTATCTCATCAATGGGGAGTTGTTTTGGAATATGCGGCCAGGATATACGCATGGCAGACTTGCTGGGCACATTTTTCGCTACTTGATGAACTATGCGGAAGCGCATGACTTAGGTGACGGCAGCGTCGAGACCGGCTATTTCCCCGCTGATGACCGCTATACACTGCTCGCTCCCGATGTCGCCTTCATCCGCAAGGAAAACCTGCCGCCAGCGGATCACGAGAAATTCGTCCCGCGCATGCCGGATTTGGCGGTGGAAATCCAATCCCCCAGCAATACGCTCGCCGAGCTGCGCCGCAAAGCCGCGGTCTATCTGGCAAATGGCACGGAGATCGTCTGGCTCGTCCTGCCGGCGCGGCTGGGCGTCGAGGTCTGGCGCGCGGGTCCCGGTGGCGAGCCAGAAAGCGAATTCCTGGGGCAAGACGGCAGCTTGAGCGGCGAGCGCGTTTTGCCGGGCTTCAGGCTAGAATTGCAGCGGCTTTTCCCGCGCTAAAACTTGGGCTGATTGTTGCGGCGGCGGGGATACTGTATACTCAAGCAAAATAGGATTTGTTCCAGAGGCGGGGATGGCAATCCGAGAGCGGCTCTACACAGTTGAGGATGTCTGGCAGCTCGAACAGCAGCCACGGCGCGCCACAGAAAAATACTATCTCATAGACGGAGAATTGATTGCCAAGATGTCTCCTAGTCATCATCACGCTTTGCTTGCCAGCGAACTCGCGCGCATATTGGGAAATTACGCCATGGAGCACAACTTGGGGCGCGTATTGGTGGAATGTGGCTATCATCCCGCGCAGGATCGGCGCACAGTGCTGCTGCCCGATGTATCCTTTGAGAGTAGGACGCGCGCTGCCAAGCAGCCCCTCACCACTTACGCGCCCTATATGCCCGATTTGGCGGTAGAAATCATCTCGCCTTCGCAAACGCTCGCGCAGGTACAGCGAAAAGCGCAGGTATATCTGCGGCACGGCGTGGCTCTGGTCTGGCTGATTGAACCGCTGGAGCAATTCGCCGAGGTCTGGCGCGCGGGAGCCGATTGCGAGCCGGAAAGCGAATTCCTGGCGCAAGACGGCAGCTTGAGCGGCGAGCGCGTTTTGCCGGGCTTCAGGCTAGAATTGCAGCGGCTTTTCCCGCGCTAAAACTTGGGCTGCTCCGCCGCCTGTACCGGATCCATCCCGCGCAGAAAATCAAAATCGCAGCCCAGCAGCGCTTGATTGACATGGCGCTTCAAGCATGATGGACTGGCAGGCATTTTATGATAAGATGGGGAGACACGCTGATATGGAGACAAGTGAATGACCGCGTTGACCAGAAATAATGCCGCGGCTGAAGCCGACACCGCTGTTGAGGCCGAGCCGCCCAAAGCTGAAATCTTGGCGGATCTGCGGCAGGCATTTCAAGAAGCCTTGGCTGGTGATTTGCGACCAGCGCTGGAAGTACTGGACGAGATTGATAGCGAGATAAGGGACCATGCCGACCACCGTAGCCCTCCCGCCGACTTTTCAGAGGCAATTGCGGTCCCAAAATAAGAAGTATCCTCAAGTAAGCAATGAAGTTCGCCTGCTCATAGAAAAACTGCAAAATGACGAGCGACCGGGACAGAGCGTTCCAGGAACGGGTTATGAAGTATTCATGGTTCGCTTGCCAAATCGGGCAGCGCGACGCGGCAAAAGCGGAGGCTTCCGCATTATCTACTATTTGCGGCTGGCTAATCAAGCGGTATTGCTGTCGATATATTCAAAAACAGAACAGGCAGACATCAGCGCCCGTGAGATCCGTCAGCTTATAAAGCAAGTTAGCCCTTAGCAGGCGCGTGCTGTCTAAAACTTGGCCTGCTCTTCCGCAGTCACCGGATCTTTCCCACGCAGAAAATCAAAATCGCAGCCCAGCGGCGCTTGATTGACATTTCGCAGGTACATCTGCCCATAGCCGCGCTGATAAGCTGGCGGCGGCGCTGACCAGGCGGCTCGGCGTTTCTCAAGCTCGTCCTCGCTGACGCGCAGGCGCAAGCGGCGCTCCGGCACATTCAGTTCAATGATATCCCCATCTGCGACCAGCGCCAGCGGACCGCCAAGCGCGGCTTCCGGCGCGACATGCAAGACGATGGTCCCATAGGAGGTGCCGCTCATGCGGGCATCGGAGATGCGCAGCATATCGCGGATGCCCTGTTTCAGCAGCTTTTGCGGGATGGGCAGATTGCCGACTTCGGGCATGCCTGGTCCGCCGACGGGACCGGCGTTTTGCAGCACCAGCACATGATCCTTTGTTACAGCCAGCGCGGGATCGTGAATGCGCGCTTTGAGATCTGCCAGGTCTTTGAAAACAAGCGCAGGACCGCTGTGCCGCAGCAATTCCGGGCTGGCGGCGGCATGTTTGATGACCGCGCCATCGGGCGCCAGATTGCCGCGCAGGATGCTCAAGCCGCCTTCCGCTTGCAAGGGCTTGTCCAGCGAGCGGATGATATCGGGATTGCTGATTTCCGCCGACGCCACATTTTCCGCCAGTGTTTTGCCGGTCACGGTCAGCGCATCACCGTTGAGCAGAGGCAGCAAAGCCTTAAGCGCGGCGGGAATCCCGCCGGCGTAGAAGAGGTCTTCCATCTGATATTGACCGGTCGGGCGCATATTGGCGATCAGCGGCGTCCTGCGGCTCAGTTCATCAAAGCGCTTTAGCGGCAAATCGACGCCGGCGCGCCCGGCGATGGCGGGCAAATGCACGACGGCGTTGGTGCTGCCGCCCAGGGCGTGCAGCAGGGTGATGGCGTTGTCAAAAGCCGCGGCGGACAGAATCTGCGAGGGGCGGATATCCGCTTTGACCAATTCGACGATCTGCCGGCCGGCGGCTTGTGCCAGCCGTACCCGGCGCGAATCGGCGGCGGGGATGGCGCCATTGCCCGGCAGCGCCATGCCCAGCGCTTCCATCAGCGAATTCATGGTCGAAGCGGTGCCCATGACCATGCAGTGCCCGGCGCTGCGCACTAGGTTTTCCTCAACCGCCTGGTATGTTTCGGCTGTTATCGCCCCCGCCTGAAACTCGGCGGTGTAACGGCGGCAGTCGGTGCATGCGCCCAGGATCTCGCCCTGGTAATGCCCGTTGAGCATGGGTCCGCCGCTGAGCATGATGGTCGGTATATCGGCGCTGGCGGCGCCCATGAGCGCGGCGGGGGTGGTCTTGTCGCAATTGGTCAGCAGCACCACGCCATCGAGCGGGTTGCCGCGGATCATCTCTTCGGTATCCATGGCCGCCAGGTTGCGATAGAGCATCGAGGTCGGGCTGAGGTAGATCTCGCCCAAGGAGATGGTAGGGAATTCCAGCGGCAGCCCGCCGGCCTGCAGTACGCCGCGCTTGACCGCTTCAGCCAGCGCGCGCAGATGGGCGTTGCAGTTGTTGAGCTCGCTCCAGGTATTGCCGATGCCGATCAGCGGGCGCGCCATGTCGGCGTTGTCGTAGCCCATGGCGGCGGTGAAGGCGCGGTGGGTGAGGCCGGCGACGCCGTCTTCGTTGAAGAAGGTTTGGCTGCGGGAACTTGATTCAGTCATGTCTTGTATCCTTAGTTTTCATTGTTTGTACCACAGCCGCTCGGCGGCAGCGAATTTGGCTGGCATTTGCCTCGGTTGGCGACGTAAATTTGCCCAGAATAGCCCCGCAAATGACCGGCAAAATCCCTGATTTTTTCTGAAAAGGATATATCCAGTATAGATATAGCAGGGTTTTTCGGAGAGGTACCCGCTCTGGCTTGGCGGGCGCGGCGGCACATACAGGCAGTGAGGAAACCGATATGGTGGCCTCCATAGGAAAAAGGGCAGCAGGGATTGGGAGGCAGGTGGCGACTGTATGGTTGCGGGTTTTGGATTCAACACAGAGGCACAGAGGGCACAGAGAAAAATGCAGTGCGGATAGATGTATTACGCAACATTTGAGCAATCGAATCAGTACCATGATGTAGCGATTATCGCAATTATCTAAGGAATTGTAGGGGCGATTCTGTGCCGCGCGTAGACACTGCGGTCCAGTCGCCCAAAATCACTTAAAGTGTTGTACACAAAATGTTTCATTACTTTATTGCACTTACTGAGGGTACAGAGATTTTTTCACCACAAAGGCAAGAGCGAGCGTTGTAAGGCAGCACTTTACAAATGTATACTATAATACGCCTTATGTGAAATAGATTTGCCAAAAATGGGCTGATCTCCATAATGGAAGGTGTCTACAAGCCATTAGGAGAATCAACCCAATGACCAGTATAAACATTGAATCCTTGTTTACCATCCTCTTTGTTCTGATTGACGATTGGTGTCACACGAAAGGACAGCGGTACTTGGCAAGGAAAGTCGGACGCAAGCCTAAGTTCAGCGATAGCGAAGTCTTGACTTTGATGCTGTGTGCTGAATACCTACCCTTTTCATCCGAGCAGCAATATTTGGGGTATATGCGCGCCAATCATAGCGACTTGTTCCCTGATCTCTTAAGCCAAAGCCAATTCAATCGCCGCGCGCGCAGCTTGCATTACCCAATGGAGTGGATGCGCCGAGATTTACTGATGGACATGGGAATAGCCCATCAGGAAAAATTTCTGATAGATACCAAGCCGGTGCCGGTGCTGGGATATAAGCGCAGTAAGCGGCGCAGTGATTTTTACGGCAGTGCTGACTTCGGATTTTGCGCCAGCCGCAAGCTAAACTATTTCGGATATAAGCTGGTGATGATATCAACACTGGATGGTCAAGCGGTGGTATATGATTTGGTGGCGGCCAATACCGATGAACGCCTAGCGGCTGAAGCGATGATTGATTATATCAAAAACGGCGTGTTGATTGGCGACAAGGGCTTTATTGGAGCTGAGTGGCAAGCCCAAATGCTGGAGCAGACTGGCAATAGGATCCTGACGCCAAAACGGAAAAACCAGAAACACCAGAATCCGCCGGGCTATGATGCTTTGCTCAATAGTATGCGCCTACGCATTGAAGGGCTCTTTCATGAACTTCAGAACACAGGGCGAAATTTGGAACGCATGTTAGCAAAGACGGTTGATGGGTTGGGAGCGCGACTGTGTGCAAAAGTCACCGCACATCTGTTTAAGCGGATTCTACGCAAAACGTACAATATCGACGTTCAAACCTTTTAACGCTCAATTCATTTCACATAAGGCGTATAATTGTAAAGAAAGCGGTCATTCTTTGAGAAGTCACTAAGAATATATGGGAAATATTTAATGCAGCCGCTAGATTATCTGAAGATGGAATTCCTGCAAGTTGCGTACGTTAACGCAGTTGTAGCAGACGCAGGGAAGAGTTGCGAGAATCCTCGAAGAGATGCTGGCATAGATCTCAGAGTAAGCGACTGGGTTCAAGACCCACAAAATCCTAATAAATATGAAGATGGGGGAGTTGTTTTTAACTGTCAGCTTAAGGCTTCTACACGATGTGTATTCAAAGATGGCAACGTTATTTTTCCGATGAAAGTCCGGGACTACAACAAGCTCGTTAACTGGACAGGGGTAGGCATCAAGATTCTAGTGGCATTTAACATGCCTAAGGTCCCCGAGACATGGCTTAGTCAGAACAGCGAGATTATGTGCTTGAGGCACTGCTGTTACTGGACGGAGCTTACTGGTCAACGGCAATCGCCAAACAAAGACAATTCTACCATACGTATCCCGATACCAGAAAGCAATGTCTTTGACTCGGAGACTGTAATTAAGCTAACTGAGCGAGCTATACGGGAACATAACTCATGAACATTGACTTTAAGCAACTTCACAAGCTCACTCCGACTCAACTTGGTGCTTATCTCACACACAAGGGCTGGCCCCTAAAGAACGAGAATGATCGGTGGCTCGTGTTTCGAGGCACCCACTTTGTTGACATTGTATTGCCAAAGAATGCTCTTGCACCAGATTACTTCGTCTATGTTGAACACATGCTTAAGACACTTTCTTCCACAACAGGTGAAGCACACGAAAAGATAGCGCATGAAATCTACTGGTTCGATCGCGATGCATTGACAATCGACAGCGATGCTCGATCAGTTGCTTTTGCCGACACACAGATACCGTCGATTAGGCGACTAATTGCACATTCCGCCAACATGGAACGTAGTCTTAAGCCGAAATTCAACCAGTTTTACACGGAAGCTAGAAAAATGCTGCGTCATTTTGAATTCAGCCAAAAATGTAACGGGAACGTCCGGCACCATGTCGACTCACAGGTCGGCGAAAAAGAGGCTTACCAGCTGGAGATTCCCTTTGAGGGGCAGGATCCGGGTGACAAACTCCCCTTGGAGAGACGGGTGATGGAACGCATCGCAACCGGTCTGTTTATGGTTGACGCTGCAGCAAGAACTGATGATTTGCAGTCGCTGGTAGAAGGCTATGCGGACGGTTTCAACGCCAACATGTGCAAAGCGGTCCTTGATATCTCAAAGTATTCGACCATACCTGTGCAATACAGCGTAAAGTGGTCAAGAAAACTCCCTGTCTCACAGGGCGTACAAGACGTAAGAAACATTCGAATTGAGCGTCAGCATATCGAATGTTTGAAGAGAACTCACGACAAGCTCAAAGAGATGAAACCCGTGTTCAATCGGATCGAGGGATTGGTTATTGGGTTGAGCTCTTTGGTTGACCCGCAAAGCGACGACGCAGACAATAATGAGCGTTCCATCGTTGTCTTGCGTACGGATCGGAGTGGCTCAGGGCGAAATCTTCGAATGAATCTCGGTAAAGATGACTATATAACCGCACATAAAGCTCACATTGACTGGAAGACCATTTCAGTTGATGGCCTTGCCATAAAGAGGCGCTCCGGCTGGCAACTAGCTGACCCGCATGATTTCAGGATACTGAGGTGACATTGAGGGTGCATACCCCCCACCACCCCAGGCCTTGCTCAACACTTACAATACATACTCCAGCGCGCTCACGCTCCGCCCAGCGCCACAAAGTCCGCCCGCCGCGCCTGCGCCGCCGCCAACTGCGCCCGCTGCAAACTCCGCGCCAGCTCCGCCATGTCCGCCGCCAGCGGCATCAGGTCAACCCGATTCGCCGTATTAATCTGCTCTATCCAGTCGGGGCGCAGGGCGTCGATGCCATGCAGCGCGCCGGCGATCGCCCCACCCATGCCCGCGATGGAGTCGTTATCGCGGCCGTAATTGGTCCCGCCCATGATCGTGCCTTCAAAGTCGCCGCCGGTGACCACCAAGAAGCCCAGCGCGACCGGCACTTCTTCGATGCTGCGCGAGCGGCTGGGCGTCCAGTCGTCCGTGCCGTTGCCGCGCTGCGACTTGGCGTCATCGGGCGAGGTGTCGTATTCGCGCATGATTTCGCGCAGTGGGGCGATGGCTTCGCGCCAGTTGCTCAGCTCTCTGGCGCGCTCTGCGATGGCGGCGATGCAATCGGCAGTGCCGTCCTTGGCAACCGACAGCGCCGCGTCGATGATGGAGTTGACGGAAGCGCCCGGCTTGAAGGCTTCGGCCACGCAAGCCGCCTGGACAGCGGCCGCTTCCAAGCCAAAGCTGACCTGATGCGCGCTGAAGACATCGACCGCTTCCGCGTAGGCTCGCGCGGGATCGCAGGCATTGATGATGCCGATGGGCGCGGCGTACATGGCGGCGCCGCAGTTGACCATATTGCCGGCGCCGGCGTTGCGCGGGTCGGCATTTGCCAGCCAGCGATTGTAGAGCCACTTCTCTGGGTAAAAGAGCCGCTCGACCAAGGGCATCTCGCGCTCGTACTCCGGGATCCAGCGCTTCTCCAGCGCCATCTTCGGCACTATGCGGCGGAAGAATTCGTGCGCGTCCAGGTGGTCGCCGCGCTCGATATAGCACTCGCAAAGCAACTGCACCATGTGGGTGTCATCGGTGTAGCGCCCATTGCCGCGGCCCCGGACATTCGCTTCGTCCCAGGCTTCAACCAAGTCGGTGATATAGCCGTAGCGCGCCTGAATTTCGTCTGGCATGCGCCATTCGGCTGGCGCGCCCATGGCGTCGCCTATCGCGCCGCCGTATAAACAGCCTTGGATTTTCCGCAATAGTTGATCAGCCACCGTTCATTCTCCCATCTCTTATTCGAGTAAAACAATCAGTTACAAAAAACACCAAGCAATCACATGAAGCGGACCGAGTAGACCACCGCCAGATTATGCGCGATGCAGCGCCAGTTGTCGCCGCGATCATCGGAAACGTAGAAATTGCCCGCTGTCGTACCAAAAGCCAGGCTGTCGCCGCTATTGTCCAGCGCGTGGCGAAAGATGAGATCGTAGGCATTTTCCTGTGGCAAACCCGCGCGCAGGTCCTGCCAAGTCCGCCCGCCGTCTTCCGTGCGACAGATGCGAATGGCGCGATCCACCGGCACGCGGTACTCGGCGCTGACCGCAGGCGCCACCCAAGCTACAGCTTCGTCCGCCGCGTCCAGCGCCAGCGCGAAGCCGAAGCCGGCGGGTCCGTCATTTTCCGAGATATCTTGCCACTGCAGCCCGCCATTTTCGCTGCGGTAAATGCCGCAATGGTTCTGCTGCCACAGCACATCAGGGTTCGATGGACTGGCGAGGATGATATGCGGGTCGTGGCCGTAGTCGTGATGCGGGTCGGGCAGGTAGTCGGCGAAGAGGCCGCGGTTGCGCGCCTGCCAGGTCTCGCCGGCGTCATGGCTGACATAGACACCGCCGACGCTGATGCCGGCGATCAAATGGCGGCTGTCGCGCGGGTCAACCACGATGGAACAGCAGCCGGGATGATCGCGCCCAGCGCCGAACCAGTGCTTGTTAGTCGGGT
Source organism: Phototrophicaceae bacterium (assembly GCA_965116975.1). Classification (GTDB taxonomy): domain Bacteria; phylum Chloroflexota; class Anaerolineae; order Aggregatilineales; family Phototrophicaceae; genus UBA6055. Next base: position 3,986,606 of record OZ220735.1, on the reverse strand, counting down.
GATGCCAGAGCGACTCCATCAACTGGAATGAATCGCCGCCGTCATCGCTGACGAAGAGCCCGCCTGGCTCGGTGCCGACATACAGACGTTGCGGCTCGTCCGCGCCGCCGGGTTCGATCAGCCAGATATAGCTGGTGGCTGCTGGAGTAGTGAAATCGGGCGGGACGGTCGCGCCGGCGGGATATTTGGGCGCTGCGACTTCTTGCCAAGTTGCGCCGCCATCGCGCGAGCGCTGCAGCTTGCCGCCCCAATGCCCGTGATCGAGCGAGACCCAGAGCGTGTCAGTGCGCGGGTCGCGCATGGCATAGGGCACGGCTATGCCTTCGAAGCACGCCGATTCAATCGCCCAATCCGCGCCATCTCGGCTCATGATGAGCAGTCCCTTGCGCGTGCCAACCAAGAGTTTCTTGCCCACGGTTTATCCTCCGGAAAGCGCTTGCATGATGGTAATGCGGGTTTCGGCGGATATTTTGTCGGAGAGCCTTCGCTTGTCGCGGATGAGTTCGTCGCCGATGAAGATATTGACGTGTTTGCGCAGCGCGCCTTGCTCGTCGATGATGTAATCGCCCAGCCCGCGCCAGCGCGCGTCGACGGCGGCAAGGGCTTCGGCGATGGTGGCCGCTTCGACCTCGCATTCGCGCAGGTCGGGGAAGAAACGTTTGAGGTTGGCTGTGAATTTCACTTGCGCCATGTAGGTTTCGCTCGCGCTTGTCTTTGGTAAAGTATGGAAAGATATGGAAAGGTATCGGAATACCCATGCGTCATGGTGGCGGGGCAAGCCTGAGCGACTTGCTGCTGTAGACAACAAGCCGCAGGCAGTAGGCTTTACGAAGGATGATAGCTATGACGGAACCCGCGCGCGGGTATCGGCTGCGCTTAGGCTCTGCTCTTCTGCTGATTCGACCAGCCGCGAACCTTATAGCCCAAGGCAATCTGCATCGCGCCGGAGATAATCAAATAGAAGGGCAGTATCAGCAGCAGCGTCGCCAGCGTCTCGAAGGTGTTTGTCAACAGAATAAAGCCAAATACCAGCGAAATAAATCCACTGATGCCCAGCAGCCACTCGTTGTCAATCTCTTCGCGCAGCCGCACGGCGCTGACGATCTCCAGCGCGCCGCCGGCTATCGACTTAAACGCGACAAGGTAAATCATCAAGGTGAGCACAGTGACGCCCGCGACGACCGGGTTGGCAATGGCAAACAGACCGGCGATGACACTAACCACGCCGACCAGAGCCATCAGGACCCAGTGCCCCTCGCGTTCCTTAACGGCGCCGTAAATGGTTGAAATCCCATCAATCAGCGCGTAAGCGCCGAAGAGTATCACGAAGCTCAGCGCGCCAGAAGCCAGCGTTACGCCTGGCATAAATAGCAGCAGCAGCGCGAAAATGATCGCGACCACGCCGCGCAAAAAAAGCGTCTGGGCAGATTGTTCGAGTACAGTTTTCATTGTCAATTCTCCTGAAAAAAATGTCGCCACAGAATAACACTCATGATGAGCTAAGTCAATAGCGCCCAAATTGCTGGACGGGCGTACGCTGGAATGAGATGGAGCCAAGATTGCTGTGCAATGGACTGATAATTTACCAGCGCGGACGCTGAAGGGACGCCGAAGAATTGAAGAGAATATGAGCAGCTAAGGCTCAAAATCGAGCGGTCGGGGTGGATATAGGGGGACAGCCAAACTAAGGCAACAGGTCGAAATAATCGCAGTGACTGGGGCGAAACACGCTGAAATCGCGCCGGTCGAAGGTTGCGATACTCCTGATGTTCAGCCGCTCCGCGATGGCCATAATGCAGCAGTCGACGATGTCGAATTCCGCATCTGCATACACAATTGCTATTTCGCGCACTCTGCTCAGGTCATCCATCTCTATCGGTTCAAGTTGCACATTCAGCCGCTTGAAATATTCAAGAAATGTCTGCATACCGAAATAGCCAATATCTCTTGTAAGCAGGTAACAGACTTCCGGCAGCGCAACATCCGGCACAAGCAAAGTTTCATCATTCTGGGACACAAAAGCAATTGCCTCTTGATGTGAGGCGTCTTTGGCGTTGTAAAGCGCGTAAAGTATATTGCTATCAGCGATAACGGTCATCTGTTTACGCGATGCTTGAGGTAGTCAGCGTATTCAGCGTTTAGTATCTCGCGGCTGCGGGCTGCGGTATTCACCGGATGTGGTGAAGCCAGCCCAGCTTCTTTGGCGTTTTGCGCCAAGTCCGCCAAGGTCGCCCACCGCTTATCCTCGGGACTTCGCTCTTTGGCATAGCTGTATAGTCCCGCATTAAGGTGGTATGGGTTTTGGTGAAATCGTTCCGGTTTCTTTTGCCAGCAATCACAGATGTATTCATAGGGACTTCGCCCCTGCAGCGCCTTCAGCCTTTTGCCAAAATTGTAGGCTTGCAAGAACATCACCAGGTGCTGACGCAGTTCCTCATGGCTTTGGTAAAAGTAGCGATAGACCGTCTTTTCTTTGATACTCCGGTTCATGCGCTCGACTTGTCCATTGGTCCAAGGATGATAAGGTTTGGTCAAGCGATGTTCAATCCCCTGCGCTTGGCAGATATTATCAAAGGCCAGCTTGCTTTTGTGCCCTGACCGCGCTTGATGGGTAAACTGAGTGCCATTATCGGTCAAGATGGTATGAATCTTGTAGGGTACGACTTCGATCAGCCGGCGCAGGAAGGCGCAAGCGTCCTCGCGCTTAGCGCTTTGACGCGCTTCAGCGAAGACAAACTTGGATGTCCGGTCAATGGCGACGAAGAGAAAGAGCTTGCCCTGGTCAGTTCTGACGTGGCAGAAGTCCAGATGAAAGTAGCCGATGGGATAGTTCTTGAAGCGCTTCTTCTTGGCGGGTTTGCTTTCCGATTGGGGCAGTCGGTTGATGCCATGGCGCTTGAAGCAGCGATGCAAGCTGGAGCGGGTCAGATGCGGTATGATATCTTGCAGAGCGTACAGGCAGTCATCCAGGGGCAGCAGCGTCTTGATACGGAAGGCTACGATCATATCTTCCTCTTGCTGGCTCAAGACGGTGGAGCGAGGATTCTTAGGACCCATTGGCAAGTCTTTGACGGAGTCGCGCTTCTTCCATTTCACGACAGTTTTGGGGTTGATTCCGTACCGCTTAGCCAGCTTATTTATGCTCTCTTGACTATTTTGGATTTCTCGGCGGGTTGCCTCCGTCGTTGTGGCGCGTGGGTGTAGAATCTGACCCATAAGGCATCCTTTTGACTATTTGAGATTATCCCATTATAATCCGAAACCATACACATAGCGCTCTATCATGTCGCGCAGCAGGTCGCCTGGGCTGGTATCTTGCTGCTCTGCGAGCTCTTGCAAACGCAGGGCGACGTCTTCTGGGATGTTAATGGTCATTTCTGTGTCCTCCGCCTGGCGCTATTGTAGCATGAAAACCTGTGGGTAGAATGGGCTGGAGAATTCTTCGTTACTACCGAGCAACAAATCACCAAGCCGCAAAAGCCACTTGTGTTTTTGGTACAATAAACTCAATCCATTACATTTGATGGAAGAAGTGAAAGGCAATTCACTTTGGCGCAGCCCAACTTCAATAACCGCACGCTATATCACGGCGACAACCTCGCTTTCCTGCGCGGCATGAACAGCGAGACGGTTCACCTCATCGCTACCGACCCGCCCTTCAACAAAAATCGCGACTTCCACGCCACGCCCGACAGCCTGGCGGCTGGCGCGCGCTTCAAAGACCGCTGGCGCTGGGACGACGATGTGCACGAGGAATGGACCGACAGCATCAAAGACGATTGGCCCGCTGCCGAGAGCGTGATTGCGGGCGCGCGCTTAGCTTATGGCGACGACATGGGCGCTTTTTTGTGCTGGCTGGGCGTACGCTTGATGGAGATGCGCCGCGTACTTAGGCAAGATGGCAGCATCTATCTACACTGCGATCCGACCGCAAGTCACTATCTCAAAGCCATGTTGGACGCCATATTCGGTTGGAAGAATTTTCGAAACGAGATTATCTGGCATTATCGAAGATGGACGGCGGGAATAAAGAATTTCCAGCGCATGCACGATGTGCTGCTGCGCTACACAAAATCTGACCAATACGTCTTCAATTTACAGTACGAACCCTATGGCGATTGGATAAAGAAAGACTATGGATACGTTGATGAAGAAACGGGGAAGCGCTGGCGTTGGCATACTGTGAAGGGGAAGCGATATAAAGTCTTCCTAGAAGATGAGAACCGAGGCGTAAAACTCAATGATGTTTGGATTATTCCATATTTAGGGTCAACTGCGAAAGAACGCACCGGCTATCCGACGCAAAAACCCCTGGCGCTATATGAGCGCATCATCCGCGCCAGCAGCAATGAAGGCGACATCGTCCTCGACCCCTTCTGCGGCTGCGCGACCACGCCCATCGCCGCCGAGCGCCTCAAACGGCAGTGGGTCGGCATGGATATCTGGGACGGCGCGCTGGATGTCGTGCAGGAACGTTTTACTCGCGACACAATCCTGCGGTCCGACGAGAAGCATCATGTTTCCCTGCCGCAAATCCACTACGAGACCAAGCCGCCGCGCCGAACAGACGACAACGAACTAGCCGCGCCCAGCCTCATACTCAAGACGCCGCGCGCTGTGGAAGCCTGGGAGAAGCTGAGCCATCGCCAGATGAAGCGGGTACTGGAAGATGCCCAGCGCAGCAATGGCAATGTCATCTGCGCTGGCTGCGGCCGCGAATTAGAACGCGAGTTCATGGAATTGGATCATATCCAACCGCGGGCGGACGGCGGCGAGAATCACATCCGCAACCGCATCTTACTTTGCCGCCCCTGCAATGGGCGGAAAGGGCAATATCTGACGCTGCGCGGCTTGCTGCGGGAGAACAAGAAGGTCAACTGGATGAAGGATGAAGGCATGGCGCAGTTGGCGCGGGAGCATGCCCGCGAGCGCGCCGACTGGGTGCGGGATAATTTTGCGAGTGATGAGTGTAAGGCGCTGATTGGGCTGTGATTTAGCGCAGAGGTGCGAAGGGCGCGAAGAGTAGGGGTGGCTCCCTGAGTCGTCCCGTAAGGATTCGATTTGAGTAACCAGTTACAATCCCATCACTTTGATAAAGCGACAGATTTCCTAGAATTTCTGGAAAGTAGGTGCCGTAGGAAATTCGATTGGATTTATCGCGGGCAAGGTGACGCAACATGGAAGCTCATTCCATCAATATTAAGGGGCACATCCTGCACGATTGCACACATTAGTGAATTAGCTGAGCACGAGCTAACACTCATTGAAAAGTTTATAAGCAGAGCAAACAGGACTGGAGTAGCAATTCCTTCAAGTGTTGTTCCGCATCAAAAGTACAACTATAAAACAACAACCATAGATGGCTCAGTTGATCCAAATTTAGCAGTCTATTTAGAAGAAGACCTCGCAAACGGCGCGAGTCGCGGTGGTTTTATATCGCTAAACGCAATAATAGCACGCCATTCCGGTATAGATAGTCGACTCTACGACTTTACATATAACCCTCTTGTCGCCGCATATTTTGCGGCAAATTACAAAGTTGAATCTGGTCAAAACCAACCGGAGAAAATTGTGGTGTGGGGTGTATACAAACGCGTTCTGGAGGACATTCGTATACGCATTATTGAATATCCCTATGATCGATACATATTTATTCGTAATCAGGAATCTCTTTGTCTTTATGACGAATTTCTAATGAGTGCCTCATGTAATAAGGGAGCTTGGGTAACTCTTGAAGACAGATTTGAGAAGTTATCAAATGAAGAAGTTTTCAAAGTGACACTGGACTACACGCAATGTTGTAAAGTCATAGAATTATTGGAGCGCAGTGGCATCAGTAAAGATTTATTGATGCCCGACCTTAAAAATATAGCCGACGCCGTAATGAAGCGGTTCAAGTAACCAATTTATCGCACTTCGTTACTAAGGGTTTGCGTTTTCACATACCACCTCGCTGACCTCGGTGGCCTCGGTGGTAAAACAATTGGGCGACCCAAGGGTCACCCTACAATCCCCCTTCGTGACCCGCGCGTCTTTGTGGTTAACAATCTCTGTGTCTCCGCGCTGAAATCGTCTACAATAGCCCGCTAAATCCCACTCACCTGAGCAAAGGACAAGCCCATGACCCCATCCAAATTCGACGGACTCGCCGAATTCCGCTGCATCGGACCCTTCCGCGGCGGACGGGTGGTCGCTGTGGCCGGCGACCCGCGCGACCCCAACGTCTTCTATTTCGGCGGCGTCTGCGGCGGCGTCTGGAAGACCACTGACGCCGGGCAATACTGGCGCAACATCAGCGACGGCTATTTCACAGCATCCTCCGTCGGCGCGCTGGAAGTCGCGCCAGCCGACCCCAATGTCATCTACGCCGGCACGGGCGAAACCACCATCCGCATCGATGTCTCCATCGGCGATGGCCTTTATAAATCGACCGACGCCGGGCGCAGTTGGAAGCACCTGGGCATGAAAGAGACGCGCCAAATCGCCAAGATTCGCAGCCACCCACAGAATGCCGACTGGGTCTACATGGCGGCTTTTGGCCATGCCTTTGGCAAAAACGCCGAGCGCGGCGTTTACCGCTCCAAAGACGGCGGCGAAAGCTGGGAACAGGTCCTGCATGTCAGCGACAAAGCCGGCGCCATCGACTTAAGCATCGACAAGAACAACCCGCGTATCATCTACGCCGCCTTCTGGGAAGCCTACCGCAATTTCTGGCAGATCTCTTCCGGTGGCGAGGACAGCGGTCTCTGGCGCTCGTTGGATGGCGGCGACACTTGGGAGAACATCAGCCGCAACAAGGGGCTGCCCGAAGGCTTGTTGGGCAAGATCGGCGTGGCGGCTTCGCCGGCGCAAAGCGGCCGCCTTTGGGCGATCATCGAGAACCAGCCCGACGGCGGCGTCTACCGCAGCGATGACTATGGCGATTCCTGGGTCGTCGGCAGCAAGGACAATCGCCTGATTTCCCGCGCCTGGTATTACATGCACCTGACGGCCGATCCCCTGGACGCCAATACCATCTACGTCAACAACCTCAACTTCTGGAAGTCGACCGACGGCGGCCACAACTTCAGCGAGATTACCACGCCGCACGGCGATGACCACGACCTCTGGATTCATCCCGACAACAATCAGATCATGATCCACGGCAATGACGGCGGCGCTTGCGTCTCGCTCAATGGCGGCTTGACCTTTTCCAGCATCTATAACCAGCCGACAGCGCAGTTCTATCACCTCGATGTCGACAGCAACGATCCCTACTTTGTGTATGGCACGCAGCAGGACAACTCCAGCTTGCGTGTGCCCAGCCGCAGCCGCTATATGTCGATTATGTGGGACGACTGCGATATCACCGGCTCCGGCGAAAGCGGTTATATCGCTGTGCATCCCGATGACCCAAATATCGTATACGTCGGCGCGATTGGCAGCTCGCCCGGCGGCGGCAACAGCTTGCAGCGCTATGACCACCGCACACAGCAAATCCGCTTGATCGCCACCTGGCCTCGCTCGTCCACCGGCTTGGGCGCGCAGGCGGACAAATATCGTTTCGCCTGGACCTACCCCATCGTCTTTTCGCCGCACGACAGCAACATCATCTATATCGGCGGCAATCAGATTCTCAAGACGACCGACGAGGGCCAAAGCTGGCAAGAAATCAGCCCCGACCTGACCAAAGCCGATCCCGAGACGCTCAAACCATCGGGCGGTCCCATCAACCGCGATGCCGTTGGCGCCGAGCACTACGCCACGGTCTTCACGCTGGCGGAATCGCCCCACGAAGCCGGCGTAATCTGGGCTGGCTCGGACGATGGCCTGCTGCATATCACGCGGGACGGCGGCGGAGAATGGCGCGATATCACGCCGCCGGACCTGGGCGAATGGTGCATGTTCAACATGATTGAACCCTCGCCGCACGACGCCGCCACGGCTTACGTAACAGCCACGCGCTACAAGAACGATGACTACGCGCCCTACGTCTTTAAGACGACAGACTACGGCAATAGCTGGTTGCTGATAAGCGCCGGCATCGCCGAGGATCATTTCTGCCGAGTCATCCGCGAAGACCCCAAGCGCGCCGGTTTGCTCTACCTGGGCACGGAGTTCGGCTTGTACATTTCGTTTAATGGCGGCGACAGCTGGGAGCGCTTCCAGCTCAACTTGCCTGTCTGCCCGATTTATGACCTGAAAATCAAGGGAAGCGATCTGGTCATCGCGACGCACGGCCGTTCCTTCTGGATACTGGACGATTTGACCCTGCTGCATCAGCTCTACCCCCACTCCATAAAGAAGGATGGGGAATCCGCCCGCCTCCTCAAACCGCGCACAGTCGAGCGCCGCTTGCCCAAGGTCTTCGAGGGGCTCTTCGAAAGCGGCGACGGCAAACAATATATGAGCACCTTGGGCGCGGTCGCGCCTTACCTGGTCGAGGAGACGCCCGAACACGGTCGCAAGGAAACCTGGCTCGATAGCGGCGTCAATCCGCCCAAGGGCGCGGTGATTACTTACTATCTGCGCGAAAAACCGGAGTCGACCATCAGCTTGCGCATCGCAGACGCCGCGGGCAAGCAGGTCAGGACCTTCAAGAGCTTGCATGCCGACGAAGAAGAAAAAGCCGCCAACAAAGCCGATGGGCGCGATGACGACGCGCCAGAACTGCGCATCCCCGCGCAGGCCGGCTGGAATCGCTTTGTCTGGGACCTGCGCTACCCCGATGCTTGCAAAGTCATCCCGCACAATGACAATCAGCAAGGTTTCATCAAAGGACCGCATGCCGCGCCCGGCGCCTATCAGGTTACGCTCTGCGTCGGCGAGCAAGAATTAAGCGCATCCTTCGACATCATTAAGGAAGCCGGCGTGCCATCATCCGACGCCGACCTGAAAGAACAGTTCGATCTGCTCGTGACAATCCGCGACAAAGTATCCGAGACGCATAAGGTCATCAACCAAATGCGCGATGTGCGGGCGCAGCTCAAGGGCTGGCGCGGGCGCATCGCCGGGCTGGAATCGGCGGCCGGCATCATCGACGGAGCCAAGGCGCTGGAAAAGCAGGTACTCGAAATCGAAAAAGAATTGATGATCCCCGATACGCGGCCGGGCTGGCCCGACAGCATGAACAATGGCGATCGCCTGGCCGCGCAACTGAGCAACCTGACCTTCAACGTGGCGCTGGGGGACTACAAGCCGACCGATTATGAATTCGGCGCTTACGAAGAAATCGCGGGCGACATTGATGGCGTGGTCGGCAAATTCAATGACCTCGTCGACGGCGACCTGGTGGAATTCAACACCATGCTGAGCAACGCCGGCTTTGGGCTGGTTGTTCTCAAGGTGGAGTAGTGAGATGATACTTTACGTCTATTGAGCCCACAGAGCCAATTGGTGCCGCAATCCAATTGGCTTTCCATGTAATTGACGAATATCGCATACAGCGCCAAATTCGATAAAATAATCTTCAAAACGCTCATAATGGAGCCCCCAATACACCATCGCGCAGGCCATGGGGGCTCCTTTCCCGCCGACTTTTCCGTCCACCAAGAACTTCAAACGCGTATCGTATAGAAATGCTATCGCAGCGGCGACGCCAAATATACACTCTTTCCAGTGCTTAGTGTTTGGGGCAACTGGTACTAGAGCAAGCGCTTCCGTCCCGTGCGCACTGTGAGCCTCGGCACACTTTTGAAGCCAATGAAATATCGTTGTACCTCTCTCACGATCTCTTCCATAGGGAGGATTGATGAAGACAGTAGCATAATCCCAAGATGCATGTAAACCATCAATTTCGGGTAGAGAATACTCCACTGTAGCATTTACGATTGAGTGGCGATTAGAGCAGGGATCGAGGTCAATAGTTCCACCAAAGAATTCTCGTATTACATTGACGTACTTTGGCGGAGTACACCAGTGTTGACTAAGAGATTCTGCATTATTTCTTCCAGCTGTCACTTCACAACTTCCTTCAACGTGGTTTGGACCTTAGTGTAACCAAGTCTCTTTTCAATGCGGTAATAGACATACTGTTGGGAGCGATAACATTGAACCACGTGTCGATTTCAGAACTGTGACGTTGAAAAAAGTTTCTAAGAGATTCATCCGCGGAAACGTCCATACTAACTTTGGTAAATCTATTTCTGACCGACTTACCGGAATAGCTGTCCAAGAATGCCATTTTTGCGGATTCCAGTTCTTGGCTTGGGTTAATCAAGATTTTCTCGATAAATTGATGCAATCCTCGATCAGTTAGGAACAGTAGCCAATCATAAGACTGAGCCAGTACGTGGAGTTCTTTATTGTAGTTGTCGGACGTAAACCAATTTCCATGATTGCTCACGACCCCCACGGTGAGCATGAAACCAGGAAACTCGGATAACGATTCTGCGTTTATTACTTCACGCAACATACTGTGATAGGGTGCCATCCGAAAGTTGCCGTCGGCTTCCTCAATGATACCTTGAATCTGACCATTTCGACTTCTTACCTTCTGTAAGGAAGATACAGACTGCGCCACGTATGCGCCTTGTTTTGCTTTCTCTATAGTCTGAGGACCTTTCCTCATTCCTTCTTCTACACCAACTCGCTTGCACTCGAATATTGCAAATGGTTGACGGTGGAGTTCAGCGATAGTGAGATTACACGAAGTCCGGCTAAGATGATCAACATGGGCAACGATTGGACCTACTTGCGTCTCGACAAGCACAGCGGAGTTGCGCTTAATGTTGTTGGTAGTAACAATCTGATTTGACTTCAAAGGAAGGTCTTTGAGCAAATACAATTGCTTTCGAATCTTTGCAGGTGTAATCGGACGCGAATATGGCTCCATTACAATACTATGCGACGATCTAATGGGATGGAGGGAAAACTCTACGTTATGCACAATTTCCGAATTGGCAAACTCCGGTAGTCTGCGCTCAATGACTATATGATCACGAAAATCCCACGAACTCAGCAAATAATACGTTATTATTTCAATGAGAGTGCCTAACGCTCTTCCTGCTGCCTTCTTACGATCTTGTCGATTATGGAACACTTGATTAGCTAGATCGTTTTGAAGCGCGTCAATTGATTTGTAGCCCACGCGAAACCTCCAAGTAGAGGCAATTACGTCTATGCAGTAACGATGTTATACAGATTCAACAATGTATAATACTGCTTCAAAATTCGTTCCGCAAACAGGAACAATCTAGGTCATTCGTAATACACGATAATCGAGTTGACTCCCAATGAAACGCTCTAAACCCTTCCTATATCTGATGCTGGCGGACTTCCTGGCGCGCTCTGCTTATCAGATGGGCAAGACGCCGCTGCTGCCCATTTTCGCTGACGCGCTGGGCGCCTCCGGCGCATTCCTCGGCGCGATCGTATCTGTATCCACAATCACGGGGCTTGTGCTGAAGCCCTTCTTCGGCATTTTGTCCGACCGCGGCGGCCGGCGCGTCTGGCTGCTGATCGGGACCTGTTTCTTCGCCTTCATGCCCTTTGTTTACGGCTTTATTACAACTACCGAGGGACTGTTTGTCATCCGCCTGGCACATGGCTTGGCGACGGCGATTTACGGACCGGTGACTTTGGCTTATATCGCCGAACTTTCCGCCGCCAGGCGGGGCCGCGCCGACACTGACCCCTCCATAGCCGAAGACATCGGCTGGTTTCAAATGGCGCGCAGCGGCGGCTATATCGTCGGTCCGGTCCTGGCGGGCGGGCTGTTGACAGTCATGGAGCCAGCGGCTGTCTTCACGCTGATCGGCTTGATCAGCTGCGCCGTTTTTGTACCGGTATTGCAACTGCCGGATACCCGTCCAGAGAAAAAGCGCAAACGCAAACCCTTGCTGCAGCATATCCGCAACGCCATTCGCGACGGCGGGCGCAGGCCAGCCATCTGGCTGACTGGCTCGCTGGAAGCCATCACCTTTATCGCGCTGTACACGCTCAAAGCCTTTTTGCCGATATACGCGCTGGAAGCCGGCGTGAGCGTGGCGCTGGTTGGTACTTTCTTCAGCTTGCAGGAAGCGGTTCATGTCATCGCCAAACCCTACTGCGGCCGCTTGGGCGATCGCTATGGATACTTGCTCGCTATCAGTTTAGGCATGCTGGTATTGGCGGCTTCATTGCCGCTGGTTTATGCGCTGGAAGCCGGCGCAGCCTTCCTGGCGCCCGCGCTGATGATGGGTTTGGCGCAAGCGCTGATCTTCCCGGCCGCGATTGCCCTGGTCTCCAACCGCATCAGCCCCGAACACCTGGGCGCGGGCATGGGTCTGATCGGCATGATGCAGAACTTCGGCAAGGTGGCCGGTCCGATCTTGGGCGGGCTTGCGATTCAGTCGTTGGGTTATGAATCGACTTTGCTCTGCTTGAGCGCGATGCTGGCTCTGGGAACTGTGGTGATTTGGCTGGTCTATCTGCCGCGCCGGCTGACCTCTACAGCCCAATGAGTTCGCTAATCCTGGTGAAGGTTATTCGAGCGTCTCTTGTGGTATCATATACTGGAATCAAAGGTAAAGCATATTCTCATTGGAGCGGTTTACTCACATGAAGCAGCGACGAGAAAACGCCGAGATATTCAGTAGCGGCGATATACTGCAAAGCGCGGACTTAAGTGGCTTGCAAGGCGTCGGTTTGTACCGCGCGAATCTCGCAAAGGCGAATCTACATGGCGCGAACTTGCGCGGTAGCGACCTGCAAGGCGCCAATCTTAAAAGAGCAAGATTATACGAAGCCGATCTAAAAGGCGTAAACCTTTGCGGCTCTAATTTAGGCAGGTCGGATTTGCGCCGAACCTGTTTGGAACAGGCAAATTTGCGACGCGCCAATTTGAATCAGGCGAATCTGTTAGGCGCAAGGCTGGCCGGGGCGGTTCTGGATAACGTGGATTTAGCCGGGGCGATACTGCCCGATGGGGCGAGATACGAAGAAGGCCTCTGTATAGAGCGGTACACAGACAAAACTCATCCCGATTTCGACGCCACCTTAGCCCTGATTAATGAACTCGGCAAAGAGACCGACAATGCGACCCTGCCAGAGACCGAAGCTGAAGCATATCGAGAGTTGCCTTGGAAGCAATTTGTGGAACAGACCTATGGCAGTCTGGCCGACAACCCTATAGAGCTGCAAGAATTCGTGGACCCGCTTGAATGAGATATTTGCTCGACACCAATACTTGCATTCGTTACATCAACGGGCGAGCGCCTCAAATACAGAGTAACATGCACAGCAAGTCCTATGACGAAATCGCCGTTAGCGCCATCACTAAAGGCGAGATGTATTACGGTTCGGCCAAAAGCCAGACTCCAGAAAGATCGCGCGCAAAACAGGATGAGTTTTTACGCCATTTTGATAGCCTAGCCTTTGACGAAGATGCCGCCGAAGAGTACGGCAGCATACGCGCTTATCTCGAGCGACGCGGTACACCCATTGGCCGCCACGACATGTTGATTGCCGCGATCGCGAGGGCAAACGGACTGATCGTAGTGACGCATAACACAAGAGAATTTGAGCGCATTCCCGGTCTGAATGTAGAAGATTGGGAAGTCGGATGATGGTTTTCGATGTGCGTTTTCAAGAAAGCCCAGATGCCCCTCATACCCAACAGCCATTGACCACCGCGCCGCGGATGTTGGCCACCTGCCGTATATTCCTCCCATCGGCATCCATCATCATCAACTGAATAAAGCCCGGGTAGGACGAGGGCGCGACATAGCTGATACGCCCGCTATCCGGCGACCAACGCGGGTTCGCTATGCCGCCCGGATGATGGCTGAGCCGCGTTAGATCCCGGCCATCCGGGCGCAGCTTATAAAGCTGCCCGCCAATTGCCGCGGCGAGCCATTCACCGTCCGGCGACCAATCGATATCCTCAATCGCCAGTGTCGTATCATAGATTATCCGCTCTTCATCCCCAGTGGGCGCGGCAATCGCGAGCGAATAAGACGGGATCGCGTCCGCTGCCTGCGCGACAACGATATAAGCGATGCTGTCGTCCGCGGGTGACCAAAGCGGCGAAAGGTAAGACCGCTGCGCGCTCGGCGGCTTGATACTGCTGTACTCGCGGCTGGCCAGATCGCCGCCGACCAAGCCATAGCGCGGCGGCGAGAATGCCCGATCTTGACGCGATACGATGATGGAAATGCCATCCGGCGCAAGCGCGATCCGCTTTAGCGAAGTGAGCAGGTCCCCAGCGGCCGGTCGATCCAGATGCAGCTTAGAGCCATCGAGCATAGCATGGTAGAAGCCGTTGAGATCCGGGCGCTGGCTGGCAATCACGAGAGACTGCGACTGCGCATGGCAATCTATATCCGAGATGCGCAGATAGCCCTCGCCATGCGGGATGGAGCCGAGGATGCGTTTCATGCCGCTGCCATCAGCGCCGATACGATAGACCGAATTGGATTCGCGCCCGGCGTCAATCGTATCTGTATCCGAGATGAACAGCAGGTCGCCGCCGGCGGCTCGCGGCGCGCCAGAGACGAATTGATCGATGCACAAGATTGAAGTCACGACGATCAAATAGAGCGTGATGATGGTTTTGCGAAACTTGGCGCTGCCGCGCATCGTCGATTCCTGTCGCGCGTCATAAGGCCTCAACTAGAATGGCTTTCAGTTCCTCATGCTCGAGCGGGAGGGGATTGCCCTTCATGCTGCTCGAATTAGCCGATTTCTCGACGATGATGTCGAAGTCCTTTTCCTCGATGCCATACGCGCTCAGCCCGGGAATGGCGAAGATCGCGCTGGATTCCTCAATCCAATCCATGGCGTCCTTGGGTCGCGTAGACAGGGACCCGTCCGCGCTGGTGGAGCTGTCGCGCAAGATGCACTGCGCGGCAAATTCATATCGCCGCAGTGTTGGATTATCCGGCTGGCGCTGTTCCAGCGCTCTGATATTGGCTTTGATAACCGGCGGCAGTAAAGCGGCGCAGATGGCACCATGCGGCGCATTGTACATCCCGCCCAGCACACCCGCGAAGCCATGCACCGCGCCCAGCTTGGCATTGGCCAGCGCCAAACCGCCCAGCAAGCTGGTCAGCGCCATATCGCTTCGCGCGGCGGCGTCATCCGGGTCGGCATATACCCGGCGCAGGGAACGTCCAGCGCGGCGCAGCCCCTCGACGCAGAGGCTGTCGGTGAGCGGATTGGCGAGGCAGGAGACATAGGGTTCGAGCACCTGGGCGAGGGCGTCCATGCCCGTGCTGGCGGTCACCGCAGGCGGCATCGAGTGCGTCAACTGCGGATCCACCAGGGCGATATCCGCCAGCATGCGGTTGTCGCGCAAGCTCACTTTGACGCGATGCTCAACCGAAGCGAGCACCGCATTCTTCGTCACCTCGGCGCCGGTGCCGGCCGTGGTCGGCAGCGCGACAAATGGCAAAGGTGCCGCCCGCAACTTCTGCCCCTTGCCGATCACCTCAAGATAGTCGAGCGCTTCCCCCTCGTTCGGGATGAGCGCCGCTGTCGCCTTGCCGCTATCGATGACGCTGCCGCCGCCAATGCTGATGACCAGGTCACAGCCGGCGGACAGCGCCCTTTCTTTGGCGCGATTGACCAGTTCCACGCTAGGCTCGCCCGCCACTGGAAAGAGCGTATGACGAAGTCCTGATTGCTTGAGCGAGTGAATCAAATCGCCCAGGCGCTGCGGTTGGTCGTCCGTGAAGAGCAGCGCATGGCTGCCGAGGTCCCGCGCCAGCGCCGCCAGTTGAGCGGCGCTGCCGTCGCCGAAGATGACGCGCGTCGCGGTGGCGAATTCAAAAACCATGCCTTTCCCTTTCAAAGATTGTCTTTGGCGATCCTGTCGCTATAATGGCATTATGTCGAAAAAATGAGGATTTGCGAATGCTGCAAAGCCATATGATCTTGACCGATGAAGTGCAAGCCGGGCGCGAGTTGGTGGCGCATATCGGGCGCGTGCTATTTGCTCGCCACCTGACCGACGCCGGCGGCGGCAATATCAGCTTGCGCGTGGATGATGTCTATTGCATGTCGCCGACCCTGGCCGGGCAGATGCGCCAGTGGCAATTGGACGCCGAGGACGTGCTGGTCGTCGACAAGCGGGGAGAAATCCTGGCGGGCGCTGGCGGCTTAACGCGCGAGAGCGCTGTTCACTTCGGTCTGCACAAAAACTTCAGTGGCTACGGCAGCGCCGTTATCCACGCGCACCCGCGCAACCTGATGGTCTTCGCCTGCGCCAACCGAGCCATGCCGCCCATCATGGAAGCCACGCGCAAATTCGGGCTCACGCCCGTCATCGACTATGCCCCGGCGCACAGCCCCAAATTGGGCGAGCGCATCGTCGCCACCATGCGCGGGCGCGAGGCGCGCATCGCCAAGCATGCCGCGGGCGCCATCGCCCCCTGGCACGGCTTGTTCTTGATGGGCAAAAACCTGGAAGCGGCGCTGGACGCTGTCGAGCGCCTGGATACCAACGCCTATGTCATGATGATGTCGCGACACTTGGGCGCCAGCCCCATGCTGCGCGCAGAAAGCGCGGCGATGGAAGCGGCTATCGCCAATTTCAGCGACGACTAGGCGACATGATTATCTCCCTGACACCCAATACCACGATTGACCTGACAGTTTTTGTCCCGAAGCTGATCACCGACACCACCCTGCGCGCCAGCCGCACGGTTTACAGCCTGGGCGGCAAACCGACCGACGCTTCCTGGATCCTGGGCAGGATGGGCGTCGGCAGCCTAGCGCTGGGACTGGCGGCGGGCTCGGTCGGCGAGAAAGTCAAGGCTATGCTGGAAGCCTATGGCGTGACGACAGATTTCGTCAGCGCCGAGGGCGAAACGCGCATCAACACGGTCATCATCGACGAAAGCGCGGGCGAGCATACGACCATCACCTCCGCCTCCATGTTCGTCAATCCGCGCCAGCTTGACGCATTGCTCAGCCGATACAAGCAAGCGCTCAAGTCGGCGTCAGTGGTTATCACCGGCGGATCCTTGCCGCCCGGCATGGAGCCCGAGTTCTACGCCGAAGCGATCAATATGGCGCGCGAGCAGGGCGTTCCCGTGCTCTTTGACGCTTCGCAGCCCAATCTGGAGGTCGGCTTGCGCGCCAAGCCCGATTTCATCAAGCCCAATAATCATGAACTATCCGCACTGGTCGGCAATGAGCTGGATTCCACGGAAGCGCTCTATGCCGCGGGCAGCGATATTCTGGCGCGCTACGGCAGCGAAGTTGTCATCTCGCGCGGTAAAGACGGCGCCTTAGCGGTCCTGCGGCAGGGCAGTTATCGCATCCCGCCGATAGCGGTCGCTGTCAGCAGCCCAGCCGGCGCGGGGGACGCGCTGCTGGCGGGCTTGGCGCATTCGGTTCATCATGGGACCCCAATTGAAGATGGCTTACGGCTGGGCGTCGCCGCGGCGACGGCTGTCTGCCTGCAACCGGGCACCGCTGCCTACGAGGTCGCGGATATGCAGCGCTTCTTGCCCCAGGTGGAGTTGATCCCCTACCCTTGAGCGCGAGCTTGACTAGCCGTCCGCCAGGGCGCTCTGGAATCCGTATCATACCCTCATCAAATCACCTCAAGGTAATCCCGATCCGGCAACTCGGGGAAAGGCGCATGTGGCTCTGCCTGATACCAGAAAGCAGTTGAAGCGATGTCATCTTGCAGGGGCAAGTAACGATACTCCTCAAAAGGCGCGTCCTGCAGCGTCCCGGAGCGCCAGCCCAAGGCTTGCATCGTCACG
This sequence comes from Phototrophicaceae bacterium, assembly GCA_965116975.1. GTDB lineage: Bacteria > Chloroflexota > Anaerolineae > Aggregatilineales > Phototrophicaceae > UBA6055. The sequence goes on along the minus strand of OZ220735.1, from coordinate 3,968,931 downwards.
CGCAGGTCTTCTTCGAAGCGGATGGGATCCTGAATATGCCAGCGATACATGCCAAAGCGTTGCTGGCTCTGACGGAATCCGTCCGGTTTGATCACCTGCGGCAAACCCAGATAAGGCGTTGTGAAAGTTGTGTAAAATTCATCCTGGTTGCCAAAACACCAGGCGCCGCCAAAATAATCTTCCGTGCCAGTGCCGCAGATCGTCGGGAAGTCTGTATCGCCGTCCATATAGAATTTGATTTCGCCTTCGCCCCACCAACCGCGGTTATTGCTGCCCCAAGCCATGTATGTTCCTACGTAGTGCCCCATGCCCTTGATGCCATCGACGATGGTATAGACCTCTTTGTAAGGCAGCGGATTAGTGCGGCGAAACTGCGCGTGCAAATAGCCGACATCCTCCGGTACATCGGTGAGCGTATAGTCGAATTGATAGAACAGAGGTTGTACCGGTTTATCCAGCAGATTTTCTATCGTGACACGGGCGCTTTTGCGGAAGGGCATTTCCCAATAGCTATTGAAGGCGCTATGAGAATTGGCGGATATGGGCAAGGAGTTCACATGGCAGTATTCCGTCCAGCCATTGCAGAAGAAGTCCCCCATCGGCACTTCAATCGACGGCGACTCTTCGTCATCCCAATAGAAGCGCAAGATCAAGGAGCGCCAATATTTGGAGAAGGTTGTGATCCAGATATGCTGTATCGCGCCAGGACCTTCGATCTCCGCTAGCGTAGCGACGCTGTTGGCTTCGAGATGGATACAAGGGGAGACCTTCCAGCCCTGTCCTAGGTCCTGCGCCGCAGACCAGGACACGCCATCGGTGGACATGCCGCCCTTGCCTTTCTCGCCTGTGAAGTTCTCCGCGCTGATGGAACGCGTCTTCGCCTTGGACAAGCGCGAGATATTGCCCATATTCAAATGCAAACCGTTGAAGTAATCCACTTTAACACCTCGTCAATCATCTTCAATTTACAAAGCCCCTAGCTCTGGCAAAGAGGGGATCTGTTTTTTGTGTGAGCGCGGCATACTTTTTTCGCTGCCGCAGGTTTGTTTCTATGCATTCGCCGAGCGACTGAAATTCGCTAGTCATTCGTTTTCACAGTTGTTGCCGCTGGGCTCATCGGCTGAGGCGCTTTCGCCTGGGGCTCAAAGCCGACAGGTTTGTAACACAGCGCCTGACGCTCTGGCGAGATCTCCACCATCGGGGGCGCGCTGCGTTCACAAATCGCTTCGACATATTTGCAGCGTTTGGCGAATTTGCAGGCTTGCGACTGAAACTCTTGAATCTCCACATCCGGCAGGGAGACGTTTCGCTGCCATTTGTGGTCAACCGTCGGCACCGAATCGAGCAGCAGCTCGGTATAGGGATGGACAGAATCGGTCAAAATCTGTTCCGACGGACCGTACTCCACCACGCTGCCGCGATACATGATGCCAATATAATCGCTGACGTAGTAGGCAGTCGAGAGATCGTGCGTGATGTAAACAAAGCTGACCTTGTACCGCTCCTTTAGTTCCAGGAACAAGTTGACGATATTCATGCGCAGCGAGGCGTCAATCATGCTCACCGGTTCATCAGCTACGATGAGCCTGGGACGGGGGATGAGACTGCGGGCGACAGAGATGCGCTGCAGCTCGCCGCCAGAGAATTGATTGGCATACTTGCCTTCTATACGTGACAGATCGAGACCAACCGAATCCAGCACTTCAGCGACGGTCTCCCGCGCCTCTTTCCGGTTCCGCGCGATCTTCAAGCGCAGCGCCGTATCCAACAAATACTTGTCTACTTTTTTGCGCGCGCTGAAAGATTCAAAAGGATTTTGAAAGATCGGCTGCACCGCGCGGTAGTAATCTCTCCCTTTTAGCCCTGCGCCGCCGCTTTCAAACAAGGGATGTCCTTCAATTAGCACATCGCCGGAAGTCGGATGTTCCAACTCGAGAATGATACGCGCCAGGGTGGTCTTGCCGCTGCCAGATTCGCCAACGATGCTCAGTATCGATGGCTCTGCCGCCGGCAAGCTTAGGCTGACATTGTCAACTGCCGCCAGACGCGTCCCGAAGATTAAGCCGCCGATGCGGAAGACTTTGCTGACATTTCGCAATTCGAGCAGGTTCTCGCTCACGACGCTTGCCCTTGATAAAGGTGACAAGACACATAATGGTCCGGCTCGATCTGCGTCAGGGCCGGCTCTTGATGCGCGCAATGCTCCATCACTCTTGGGCAGCGCGCGGCAAAGCGGCAGCCGGCCGGCGGCTCTATCAAGTTTGGCGGCCGGCCAGAGATGCCAACACGCTGTGTTTGATCGCCAACCCGCGGCAGTGCTTGAATCAGCATCTGTGTATAAGGATGCAGCGGGTTGTTGAAGATGGCTTCGGTAGGACCGTATTCCACCAGCTTGCCAGCATACATGATGGCCAGCCGGTTGGTAATTTGATAGTGCACGCCCATATCATGCGAGACGACGACCAACGTGTTTTCCATTTGCCGCTGCAATGCCGTCAGCATCAGCAAGATGCCCTTTTGCACGACCACATCCAATGCTGTGGTTGGTTCATCCGCCAGGACAATCTGCGGATGCAAAAAGGTGCCCAGCGCGACCAGGACACGCTGTTTCATTCCGCCGCTTAACTGATGCGGGTAGGACTTTAGCACCTCGACAGGCAGTTCCAATTCCTTCAAGTAAGCCGCCACGCGCTCGCGGATCTCGCGTTTGCCCTGCAAACTGTGGCTTTTTGGCACGGCGTCGAAGAACTGATTTTCGATGCGGATCACGGGATTGAGCACACTCATCGAGCCTTGGGGAATATAGGAGATGTACTCCCACCAGTGTTTCCGAATATCCCCCGGTCCGATGGTCTTCACACTGCCCTTGGCATCGGAAAAATCGGCTTCGTAACTGCCGGAGACGATCCGCAGCGGCGGCTGAATATAATCATACAGCACCTTCAGCAAGGTCGATTTGCCGCAGCCGGATTCGCCAGCGATGCCCAGCACTTCGTTGGGCAGAATATCGAAGCTAATTCCGTCCACCGCCTGCACAACGCCGTTTGGCGTATCGTAGTAGCACTTGAGCTCGCGCAGCCTAAGCATCGCCGTGCCCCCGTCGTTCCGCAGAAAGGCTGGAGATGCCAGTCGAGATCAAGAACAGGCTGACAAAGAGCACGATGATGGCGACAACGGGAGAGCCAATCCACCACCAGCGCTGGCCCAGCAGCGCTTGATGTTGCAAAGCCCAATAGATCATGGTGCCTAAGGTAGCTTCTTCCAAGCTCGATAAACCGATTACCGCCAAACCAGATTCAATGGCGATGGCTACAAGAACTGTATTGACGAAGTTCGCCATCGCCCAGCTAAAAATATGGGGAACGATCTCTTCCGCCAATATAGTAAAAGTGCCAGAGCCCGAAAAGCGCGCCGTGTTGACGAACTGCCGCTCGCGCAGGCTCAAGGCGATCGAGCGCATCTGGCGCGCGGGCCAGGGCCAGTTAAAGAAAATGAGTATGATGCTGATTAGAATAAGTGAGGCGCGCCCTTGCAGCAGAGAAGACATCAAAATAAGAATAGGCAAGGACGGCACAACGATGAAGACATCCGCCAACAAGGTGATGACGCGGTCGGCAAAGCCGCCTTTGAAACCCGCCGCCAGACCAGCGAAGACACCGATGATCGTGGCGAAAAAAGCGACAATGACCCCGATAATGAGCGAGTTCTGTGTGGCGTAGGACAGCAGCCAAAAGGTATCTTGACCCAAATTTGTCGTGCCCAAGAGATGCTCTGCGCTGGGCGGCAAGTTGCGCGGGTGGCGAATCCAGGCGCGCGGGTCCTCCGGCGAGAAGAATGGCAAAACGCCGCCCAAAATGATGAATGCGGCCAATACGATAACGCCGATCGTCAGCCGCGGGTTAGATCGGCGCATCGCTACCTCTGCCTGATCCGCGGATCAAATAGGGGGTAGAGCAGGTCGATAATGAGGGTTGACGTGGCGACCGCGATAATAGAAATCGTAATCGTGCCCATGAGCAGGTTGTAGTCGGCTTGCAGCACCGCGCTATAGGTCATCGTGCCCAAACCAGGATAACTAAAGAGAATCTCTGTGATTAGCGCGCCGTTGAAGATGGCGCCAATCTGCAGCGCCAGTACGGTGACCTGCGGCAGGATCGCGTTGCGCAAGACATAGGCGGTCATGATCCGGCCCTCGCCCGTGCCCTTCAGCTTAGCGAAGTAGACATAATCTTCTTCCGAGATGCTCGAAGAAAGCGCCTTCATGCTCAAGACCCACCAGCCGAATCCGACGATGACAATGGACAAGGCTGGCAGCACCGAGTTGTAAATCGCGCTGGAAATGAATTGGGCAGAAAATGGCTCGCCGCGCACGGAGAAAAACAGTGGAAAAATCGGGTTGATATGGATGAAAAGGATGATCAAGATGAGCGCGGTGATGTAATACGGGATGGGATAAACAAAGATGGCGATGACTTCTAGCGTGCGCGAGGAGATCCAGCGGCTCTTGTAACCCGCCAGCAGACCAATGGCATTGCCCAGGATCCAGGAGATGATGGTCGAGCACAGCAGCAGGGAGAGCGTCCAGGGCAGGGCGCGCCCGATCAATTCGTTCACCGGCGTGGGAAACATCGACAGCGATGGACCAAAATCGCGGGTAAGAAAAGTTCGGTGTAAGAACCCGAAATACTGCTCCCCCAAGGTGCCTTCCAAGCCAAAAGCCTGCGTTAGCGTGGCGCGCATCGCCTCGACCTGGTCCGCCGCCATATAGGCGCCGCTGCTCATGATCCGTCCCAGCATCGACTCCACCGGATCGGAAGGCATAAAGCGCGGTACAAAGAAGACGACCGATATGCCGATCCATATCACCAAGACATAAGCGATCACCCGCGTGACGACGAACTTCGCGAACTGCATACAAGTGTCTCTAGCAATATGAATTAGGTCCGCCCATTAGAGCAGACCTAATTCATATTCGCTATCGTTATATTCTAGCTGTCAGACTTGGGCTGGATGAAGGGCATGTGATACTTGAACAGCGACCACCACCACCAGGGTCCTTCGTAGAAGTTGTCGGCGGTGGGCAAGCCATCCCAATATGTTGTGACGACCGGCACGAATTTCGATGTGCCGAACATAGGCAGCCAGGGACGTTCCACGACAAACTGCTTCTCGAATTCCGTCAACAATGGAATCGTGTCCGGGTGATCGCTGGGCAGCGGCGCGATCTGATCGAGAATGCCGCTGAGGGCGTCGCTGTCGTAACGCATGGCGTTGCCGGGCGCCGGCTGGCCGATGGGCACGATATGGCGCTTATGCCAGAAGGCATCGAGCAAGTCCCAGCTATCGGGCAAGGCGCCGCAGCCGGGCCAATAGGAGCCGGCGTCGAAGGTGCCGTTGTTGTAATTGCTCCAGAAGGAGCCGCCGTCCATCTGCTGCACAGAGGCGTCTATGCCGAATGCGCGCCAATTATCGGCGACTGCGAAAGCCAGGCGCTGCGACTGCACCTCAAAGTTAGAAGGCGAGTTGATGGTGATCTGCCAGGCGCTGCCGTCCGGTTTGTGCCAAGCGCCATTTTCCAGCGTGAAACCCTCAGCTTGCAGCATTTCCGTGGCTTTAGCCGGATCGTGCTTCCACCAGCCGACGCCGAAGAGATCCACAAGGGCGTCTTCGTCGGCGGATAAGCCTTCGACGCCTTGGTCAGCCAGGATAGCAGCCATGTCGACAGCGTAGTTGGGATCAAAGGGCTGATAGCCATCTTCAAAGGCGAACTCTGTCATCCAATCACGCATGGGTTTATGGAAGGCGTCTTGAATGGCTTGCACCGGCGGCGTGGCCAGCGGCGATACACGCAGAATGCCGGCGAATGTAGCCAAGCCCACGCTCTTGATATCTGTCGCCAGCGCCATCGCCCAGCGAACATTCTGATTATCCCAGGGTTCCTGGGTGTTAGAGAAGACAATGCCGCGCTCGCAGGGGTCATCGAAGTTGGCATAGGGGAAGTTGGCATGCCAGGCGCGGGCGTTCGGGTTGCCGTCGCGTAGGATATCCCAAGCCTCCGGCGAAATATCGGTGAAAATATCCAACTGGTTCTGGATGCCGGCGATGATGCGGCGTTCTTCCGTGCCATAGAAGCGGAAGAGCACATACTCCGGACCGGGCTCGCCGTAGATCTGACCAACATCGGTATGCTGCCAGTCGTCGCGCTTGGTATAGAGGAACCAGTTGCCATTGGGATCCACATCCGTCATGGTGTAGGGTCCGCTGCCGACCGGCGGATAATTCTGGAAAGTGGCCGGGTCTTCGTTTTCCCATATATGCTTGGGCACCATGCGGAAGTTGTCGCCCCAGATGTGCACGCCGAGGGTATAAGCCAGGCGTGGCTCCGAGCGCTTCAGGTTGAGAATGATGGTGAGATCGTCAACCACTTCGTAGTTGTCGATTACCTGCGCCAAGAAGCCGCTATAGGGGAACTCCGGCGTGTTCAAAATCATGTCGATGTTGAAAGCCATATCAGCCGTCGTGATCGCTTCGCCGTCGCTCCAGCGCAAGTTGTCGCGCAGCGTAACGCGGAAGCTGGTGAAATCGTCATTGAGCGCCTCGGGCATCTCGGCCGCCAAAGCGGGGAATTGTTCGCCAGTGGCGGTGTTGATCTCCCACAATGTCGAGTAAATCAACTGGTGCAAGCCCGCGCTCATGTGGGTGCCGGCTTGATAGGGGTTGGTCTGTGTGGGGTTATTGATCCGCCCGCCAAGCTGGTCGACAATCAGCGTCGACGCGCGGGGCGTGCCGACTTCGGTCATGTCTTGCGCCGAAACGAGGGCGGTGGCGCAAAAAACGACAACCGCCAAGACAATGGTTGAGAGAAACATCGTGCGTTGCTTCTTGAACATTAGAAATCTCCTTACTAAACATACAAGGAATATAATAATCATCGAAAGAAGTCTGGTTGCGTTGGAAGCATGCCGATATGCAACTATTGCTTCTTTCAACGATAGCAACTATTGTAACGTGAAAAAACGTTTTCGCAAGAACGTTTTTCTATTATGTTCTTCAAGCGCCTTTGCAAGCGCGTCAGAGTTTGCCGAGAGTTTGTCGATTGAATTACGCGCCAAGCGAAGGATCAGAAAATGTCGCGCAATCCAGCAGTAGGCATTCGCGATATCGCGGAAGCGGCCGGCGTATCAATCAGCACCGTATCCAAGATTTTGAACAAAAAAACAGACGGTGTACGCATCAGCGACGAAACCCGTCAACGTGTGATCGAGATTGCCCAGCGCCTGGGTTATCAGCCTAATCCCATCGCCACCGCTTTGCGCTCAAATCGCACCGGCATCATTAGCGCGGTCAATCTTAATCCGGGCGGCTGGTTCATGGGTAGGCTGGGCGTGGAAGTGCAGCTTGCCGCCCAGCAACGAGGCGTCGAGCTCTTTGTCAGCACCGTCAATAACAGAGCGGAGAGCGTTGAAGCCCAATTGACCATCCTGCAGGGACAGCTATTCGATGGCTTTTTGTTGCTCGGCGATATGCCCAGCTACCGGGATGCGGCGCGCAAATGGAAAAACTTGTACAAACCCTATGTCTCGGTCGCCGCCGGGGCTGGCATACAGGCGCCCATGGTCCACACCGATGAAGCGCGCGGAATGGAACTGATTCTCGATTACCTGATCGGCTTGGGGCACCATAAAATCGCCTTCATGGGCAGCCCGGCTTGGCCCCTGGTGCAAGAAAGATTTCAACTGTTCCAGGCGTATCTGACAAAAAGAGGTCTTTGCATTCCCGACAATTATGTTTCGGTCGTGGATCGCCTCTCCTATCAACCAGAGAAATTCGACGCCTTGGAGGGATTGCATCGCGCGGCAATACAGCATGCCAAATCCCTCTTGCAGCAGGCTAATCCACCAACAGCCATCTTTTGCGCGGCGGATGCCTTTGCCTTGGGCGCCCTAAAAGGCGCGCTGCAGTTGGGTTTGGCTGTTCCGCAGGATGTATCCATAACCAGTTTTGACGGGACCGACGGCACATTTGCCTGCCAGCCCGAGCTGACCACCTTGCGGCGTCCCATCAAAAAGGTCGCTGCCGAAGCAATAGATTTGCTGCTTGCCCTCATCGACTCGCCCGATGATCTTGCGCTACAAAAGCGAATCCTGGTCGAGCCGGAGCTTATCGTGCGTGATTCCTGCACGCCTATTTAGTAGGTGGCGCTGATAACGGTATTTGCCGCCAGTAATTCTTCAACGGCATGCGTATAGCAGTAATTCCAAGAACGAAATGCAAATCAAATAAAAAGGGGATTGCCCGATGGCAATCCCCGCCTTTTCCAGTCGCGCGCTAGCCAAGCGTTTACTCCGATTTGAGCTGATACACGCGCACGTAATCCACGAGCATCTCTTGCGGGAAGGCAGTCGTCTCGTCGGGATAGCCGGGCCAATAACCGCCCACCGCCACGTTCATCAGCAAGAAGAAGTCGTGGTCATAAACCCACTGCTTGCCATCCAGCGCGTTGACGCTGACTAGATTGCTCAGCTCGCCATCGACATACCAGCGGATGACATGCTCGTCCCAGTCGATGGCGTAGACATGGAAACCCTCATCGAAGTTCACATCGGCGCGATAGGCATGCCCGAGGTTGCCCGCGCCGCTGTAGCCCGGACCATGCAGCGCGCCATAGACGACGTTCTTCTCGCCGACATTTTCCAGTATGTCAATCTCGCCACTGAGGGGCCAACCCAGTTCGGGGAAGTTCGCGCCCAGCATCCAGAAGGCGGGCCAGATGCCCTGGCCGTTGGGGATGTCAATCCGCGCCTCGACCCGCCCATAAGTGAACTCGACCTTGTCCTGCGTGATGCAGCGGGCGGATGTGTATTGGCATTCGCCGTAGTGGCAGCTCGAACCGTCCAGCGTTTCTTCGCGGGCGCTGATGACCAGATTGCCCTCGCCATCATGCGCGGCGTTCTCTACGCGGTCGGTATAATACTCCATTTCGTTATTGCCCCAGCCGTGTCCGCCGATCTCGCAGGTCCAATTCTCCGCGCTAATGGGGGAGCCGGCTTCGGCGTCAAATTCATCCGACCAGAGCAAGTCCCATTCGCGGGTGTCCCAGCCGATGCTCTCGTCAATCTCGACTTCTGTAAGCATCTCGTGGGCGCTGGTCTGCACCTGGGTCGGGTCTTCGACAACAACAATCTCGACTTGATCGAGCCAAGCCGTCTGCGCGCCGACGCCGGCCGGGAAGCCAAAAGCGAAGCCAGAGACGGCGTCAAGGTTGAAGCCGTCATCGGGCGCGCCGCCCGGCTGCCAGTCGCCCCGTCGCTGAAAATAGGCGAAGGGTATCGTGAACTGCCGCCAGCCATCATAGTCGTCCACCAGATGGTAGAAGAAGCGCTCGGCTGTATCGGCATTGTTATCGGCTTGGCGATTATCGAAGAGTTCAATCTGCACGATTTGCCCGGTATTGTTGCCATAGAGCCAGAACTGAAAGGCATTATGCCCGGTCCAATCTTGGCTGATCCAGCTTGAGCCATCGCTGAAAGCGTAGGTGAAACCGCCCCAGGCGCCGATATTGTAGTCGACGCGCAAGACCTGGTTGGGCGCGCTTTGATCGGGCAGCGCCAGATCGGTAAAAGGAATGACTTGGGTGACGCCGATGATGACGTTGGCGGTGCTGTCGCCCCATGGCACAAAGCCAATCGCCGCACCGTCCGCTTGGCTGACATAGACGACGCCCGACTCGAAGTCTGCGACTAAAACCGGCTCGGCATAAGGCATCGCCGCCAGCAAGGTTTCGTTCAACGCGACCGCGGGCGCTTCCGCGGCTTGTTCCACCACCGCCTCTTGCTGCGGCAATTCGGGCAAACTGAGGCCCGGCATGAAGATCAATTCGATATCGTCGATGATGGCGAAGGAGCCGCCAGTGCCCGCGGGCAAGCCAAAGGCATAGCCGGATACCGCGTCGAGGTTGAAGCCGTCATCGGGCGCGCCTTCCGGCTGCCAATCGCTGCGGCGTTCAAAGTCGCTAAACGGGATTTCCAACTGTTTCCAGCCGTAGGCATCGTCGTCGAAACGGCTGAACCAGCGCTCGGCGCTGTCGCCATCCAGGTCGGCATTGCGGTTGTCGAAGATTTCAAATTGCACCGCCTGCCCGGTATTGCTGCCCAGGAACCAGAAACTGATGGCGTTGAATTCGCGCCAGTTCTGGCTTATCCAGTTCTCGCCGTCGGAGAATACATTTGTGAAGCCGCCCCAAGCCGCGATATCGTAGTTGACGTTGAGCGCGCGCAGCTCTTGCCCGTTGCGCTTGGCGTCGGTCAGGCGCAGTTCAACGCTGCCGGCTGTATCGCCCCAAGTTACAAAACCGATGTTGTTGCCAAAGCTGTCCTGCGACAGGAAGAGCTCGTCCCTTTCAAAGTCGTCGACCGCCAGGGGGTCAAGCCCCAGCGTAACCAGCCGCACGTCGTCCAGATAGGCGGTTTGCGCGCCAGTGCCAGCCGGGAAGCCAAAGGCGTAACCGGATACCTGGTCCAAGCCCAAGCCATCATCGGGCGCGCCGCCCGGCTGCCAGTCGCTCCGCCGTTGAAAGCTGCGGAAGGGAATGCTGAATTCCATCCAACTGTCATAGTCATCGCTGATATGGTAGAACCAGCGCTCGGCGCTATCGCTATTGAGGTTGGCATTGCGATTGTCGAAGATTTCGACTTGAATGGTCGCCCCGGTATTGTTGCCATATAGCCAGAAGCTCAGGGCATTATGGCTCCTCCAGTCTTGGCTGAGCCAGTTTTCGCCGTCGGTGAAGGCATGGGTGAAACCGCCCCAAGCGCCGATATCGTAATCAATCGCCAAGACGGTCGAGCTGACATCGACGCGTTCCATCGTCGCCAGACGAAGCGAGACATTGCCGGGCTGGTCGCCCCAGGGCGCGTGACCGATGGCGTTATTGTATCCATCGCGCCCTGCGAAGACCTCGGCCGCTTCAAAGTCGTCAATCACCCGCGCATCCAGATCTTGCGCCTGCGACGTCCAGAGCGCCGAAACCAAGACAAGAAACAAGAAAAGGAACAAGCGGCGTTGTTTTTTCATCATAATCCTCCGTCAACTGTTGGTCCTATAGAAAATGAGTTCTCAATATGTCAAACCGTAGCCACATTCCCACAAGGGACCTTCCGCGCTGGCGCGCAGCGCCGCCAGCGGAATCTGGTCCATGGAGCGGGGCCAGCTAAATGGCAGTTTGCCCGTGAAGGCATAATCGCCGAACAAGACATCGGCAATGCCATCCGCCTCGCTGCCGGGCAGCCAGGCGACGACTAGAGCGTCTATCATGGGCAGCACCTCTGTGATAATCCGCGGACGGCCCGTGATGAGCAGGACGATCAGCTGATCGCAGCGTTCTCGCACGCGCTGCAGCAAAGCGATCTCGTCCGATGCCAGGGCGAGATCCGCGCGGTCGCCAAAGCCCTCCGCATAAGGTTCTTCGTGCAAGGCGACGATAGCGACCGCGGCGCGGCCAGCGTCGGCAAATCGCCCGTCCGGCGCATAGTCAATTTCCATAGCGGCGGGGGCGGCCGCGCGAATGCCGTCAAGAATCGTGCTGCCGCTTGTGGTCGCGCCGGCTTCGCCTTGCCAGCTGATCGACCAGCCGCCGCATTGCAAGCCGATATCATCGGCGGCGCGCCCGGCCACAAGCAGGCGCGGCAGATCCTTGGGCAGCGGCAGCGCCTCTTCATCGTTCTTCAGCAGCACCAGCGATTTGCGCACAGCCTCGCGCGCCACTTGACGATGCCCCGCGCAGCCTAGGCTTTCCAGCAGCGGTTCGCCGCCGATTGGCTGGTCAAACAAGCCCAGCGCCAGCTTGACGCGCAGGATGCGGCGCACCGCGTCGTCAATGCGCGACAGCGCGACATCGCCTTGCCGCGCCGCCGCTGTCAAGGTGTCAATGAAGCGGCGAAAATCGTAGGGCACCATGACCATGTCGATGCCGGCCTTCACCGCTTGCACGACGCACTGATGATAATCGGGGTCGAGTTGGTTAATCGCCATCCAGTCGGTGACGATTAAGCCAGCGAAGCCCAGCTCGCCTTTCAGCACGTCGCTCAGCAAATAGCGGTGGGCGTGCAGTTTTTCGCCATTCCAACTGCTATAGGAAGCCATCACAGTCTGCGCGCCGGCGGCGATAGCTGCTTGGTAAGGCGGAATATGCTCCGCGCGCAGGCGCGCTTCGTCGATTGGCGCGTCGCCCTGGTCTATCCGCCACTGCCCCAGCGATAGATCGACGGCTTGCGGGAGCTGGCTGTCCTGTGGCGGCGCGGTGCTGCCTTGCTGGGGCGCCTGTTGCGCTGGGAGGCTTGCCCGCCAGCTGGTGGCGCCATCGGCCACGAAATGCTTGGCGCAAGCCAGCACGCCGCTGTCCTCATCGGAGTAGGGAAGGCTCAAGCCGCGCGTCAGCGCCGCGCCCAGTTCCGCCACCAGTTGGCTGTCTTCGCTGTAGCCCTCGTAGGTTCGCCCCCAGCGCAGGTCCTGCGGGACCGATACCGACGGCGCGAAGGTCCAGCGCACCGAGGTGGCGAGCAGCTCCCGCGCTGTTACCCTGCCGATGCGTTCAACCAGGTCGGCATCGCGGCTTGCGCCCAAGCCGATGTTATGCGGAAAAATCACCGCGCCTTTTACGTTGTTATGCCCGTGCAGAGCATCCACGCCATAGATGAGCGGTATCGCCAGCCGCGTTTTCAAAGCCGCGTTCTGGAATGCGCAGACCATGGCGCGCCAGTTTTCCGGTGTATTGGGCGTCGGGTTGCCCCCGCCGCCGCTCAAAACCGAGCCGATGAAGTATTCAGCGATTTGCGCTGGCTCAATGCTGTTGTTTTCCACCATCGTCATCTGACCCGCCTTCTCCTCCAGGGTCATGCGCGACAAAAGATGGTCGATCTTGCGGGCGAATTCCGAGTCAGACAGTCCTCGCTGTCGCTTGCTCTCCGCTATTGCTGTCATGTGGCTCCTTCAAGTTTGCGCAGTTCGCCGGTTGCCCGTTGCGGCCTTCTCATTTTCTGAACCCGTAGGCGCGATCCTTGAACCGCCCCTACAGCAGTCTCATTTTTCGAGTTCGAATTTCGTGTGCGCGCAGGCTTTTCGCCGGTTACGCGCCGAACGGCTATTTGTCAACGCCCGTGATGACGATGCCCTGGATGAAAACGCGCTGCGCCATGAAGAAAATCGCCAATGGCGGGATCATCGAGATGATCGCCGCCGCCAGGATCAGCTGCGTTTCTGAACTATAGAGGCCGTTGAACTCCGTCAAGCCAACCGTGATCGGATTGGCGTCGCGATTGCCCGCCAGGTAGATCAGCGGTCCGAAGAAATCGTTCCAGGCGAAGAAGAAATGGAATAGCGAGACCGCCGTCAGCGCCGGCACTGCCTGCGGCAAGATGACCGATACAAAGGTGCGGATGCGCCCAGCGCCGTCAATCTGCGCGGCTTCTTCCATTTCTTTGGGAATCGTCATGAAATACTGCCGCAGCAAGAAGATATTGTAGGCGTTGCCAAACATCGCCGGCACTATCAGCGGCAGCCAGGTGCCGCCCCAACCCAGCACATTCACAAAGAAAGCGTAGGTCGGCACCAGCGTCACGGCCGGCGGCAACACAATCGTGCCAATCATGACCATGAAGAGCAGATTCTTGAAGGGAAAGTTGAAGCGCGCAAAGCCATAAGCAGCGCAAGCCGACGCCGCCACCGTTCCAATCATAGTGACAAAAGCGTAGAGCAGCGTGTTGAAGAGCAGGCGCGCGAAATCGATGGTACTCCAGGCTCGGGGATAATTATCCCATTGCACCGAGAATTCCCAGACCGGCTCAAGCTGTCTCCAATTGCCCTCCCAATCAATTAAGCCGGCATCGGGATTGGCTGGGTCGACAAATTGGCTGGCGCGCCGTCCCTTCTTGACCAGCGCCCAATGGCGGATGCCAATTTCGGTTGGCACTTGCAGCACATCGTAGCTGTCGCCTTCGTATTCAAAGGACAAAGCCTCGGAGGGCAAGATCGGCGCGTCGGGGTCGGCGGTCTGCGCCTTGCTCTTCAACGAAGTGATGAGGCCATAAGCCATCGGCATCAGATACATAGCCAAGATGACCAGGGCAAAAAGCGTTACCGCCGAGCGCACCAGCAAATCGCGCCGCCGCCGGGCAATTTCGTATTCTGTCATCGATTGATTTTTCATTTTCCCAGCCATCATTTGCTCTCCCCGGCATAATAGACCCAGAAGCGGCCCGACCAGAACAAGAAGATGGTGATAGCGAGACCGATGATAAACATGAACCAAGCCAGCGTGGCACCGTAGCCCATATTCTGGAAGGGGAAGGCTTGTTTGTAGAAATAGATCATGTAAAAGTTGGTCGAGCCTTCCGGATAGCCAGTGCCACTGTTGAGCACATAGGGCACGATAAAATACTGCAAGAGGCCGACTACACTTAGAATCAGGTTGTAGAAGATGACCGGCGTTACCATGGGAATCGTGACCGACCACAACTGGCGCAGCCAGCCGGCGCCGTCAATCGAGGCTGCCTCATAGAGTTCGGTCGGCACCCCTTGCAAGCTCGCCAAGTTAATCAGAATGGCGTTGCCGATGCCCCACAAACCAATGAAGGTATAGGCGATGTAAATCAGATTGGGGTCGTCCAGCCAGCGCAAGCCGTCCATGCCAACCGCATCAATGCCCGTCAGCGCAATCATCTGGTTCAGCCAACCGGTCTGCGGATTCAAAACGCGCGACCAAATCAGAATCGCGGCGATCAGCGGCACCATCGTGGGCGCGTAATAGAGCGTACGCAAGATATTGCTGCCAATCAAGTGCTTTGAATTGAGCAAGACCGCTAGCAGGAATGCCGATACCATGCCGATCGGCAGGGAAATCAAGGCGAACTTGAAGGTGACAAAAAGCGCCTCCCAGGTGTTGGGGTCTTCCGCCAGCATACGCCGCCAATTTTCCAAACCGACAAAGACCGCGTCTTCCGGCGCCGAAAGCACAAAATCGTAGAGCGAAAACAGAAATGAAACGATCATCGGCGCGAAATAGAACAATGCGAAGCCGATTAACCAGGGGCTGATGAAGAGCAAACCCCATTTCGCTTCGGAGCGCTGCGCGCCTGTCAGCCTAAAGGCCGCGCGCAGGCTCCACCTCGCTTGGCCGCGCGCTGCGCCAAATTCAGAAAACATATCCATGACAATTTCCCATGTAATAAATGTATAGAGTGAGACCCGGCGGCGAAGGCGCTCTTCGCCACCGGGACAACATACGCCATCAGGACGCCTTACATATCCGCGTCAAAGATGGCTTGCAGGTCGGCTTGCAGCGCGTCAAGCGCGGCGTCAATGTCTTCATCGCCGTTGTTATCGACCAGTTGGCCGTATTCGGCATAACGCGCGCTGGATTCCAAGAAGCTCGGCATGCCCTCTTCGTGGTTCGGGTTGTCCGGATATTGCATACTCGCCATGACCACGTCCCAGTTCAGGTTTGCCCAGTCCACATTCGGATAAACCTCGCTTTGCGCCGCGGCTGTGCGCCCGATGAAGTCGTCTTGCAAGCTCAAGCGCGCCGGCATGCCGCCGTAGAGGCTGGTCAAGTCGGCCGCGCGTTCGCCCAGCAGGTAGGTCAAGACGCTGAAGGCGGCTTCGGGATGGTCGCTGCTTTTCATCACGCCGAAGGTATCGGCATGCAGCTTGGCGGTGGTAAGTCCATTATGCGATGGCACAGGACCGAAATCCCAAGTCGCGTCCAAGTTCGCCGTACCCCAGCCCAGGTACCACAGGTGATTGGTAATCATCGCCATGTTGCCGGTATCGAACCAGTTGGCGCTGCCGCCGCCCATGATTTCGCTGCCGCTGTAGACGGCGTTGGGGTGGAAGAAGTCTTCCCACATGGCATTGTGATACCAGTGCTCGGCTTCGCGCCAGACGTCGGGAATCACGGCCTTGCCATCGGCATCCACAAAATTGCCCGAGCCGAAGAGCGTGGCGCGGCCGCGCACATCGGTGAACTGCGTGCCATAGCCGAACTGAACGATATTGCCGGTGTCAAATTCGTCCATGGTGGCGTCGTTGCCGTTAATATCCACCGACAGCGTCATGGCGACTTCGCGCAAGGTGTCGGTGTTCCACTCGTGCTCATTGCCTTCCCAGTCGGTGTAGGTTTCGCCATAGGCGCTGGGCGGGTAGGGAATGCCGCCTTCGTCGAAGAGGTCAACGTTGTACATCAGGAAGGATGGGAATACCGCGAAGGGGATGCCCAGCTGGCCCTCGCCCTCGACGCGATAGAAGTCAATCAGCGCTGGATCGAAGTCGCTGAGGTCATAGCCGGTGCTGTCAATCATGGGCGTCAGGTCCAGCCAAGCGCCCGGGAAAGAGGCGCGGCCGCGGATGCCCATAGGACCAACGATGTCGGGCGCGTTGCCGGCCGCGATCTGCGTGCTCAAAACATCATAGGCTTGCGCGTTATCGACGATCTCCAGCACGAGTTCGATCTCGTCCTGGGCGGCGTTGAAATCCGCCACGATTTCTTCTTGGGCGGCGACCAGCGGCGCGTCGGTGCCAGCGCCCAAACCAACGTACCAGCGGATCCTGACGCGGTCCTGCGCTTGTGCCGCGCCAACCGCCAGCGCCAGCAACAGGCTCAATAGGGTGAATAGGGTGACTTTCGTGTTACGCATTTCATTCTCCTTAAAACGCAACTAAATGAATGGAAACATCCAAAGTGAAACCGATTTCAAAAATCGGCAACAAGAAATTCTCCAAATACTTTCCCCTTTCAACTTGCTAGCTTCAATTCAATCGCTTAATTGCGCCGCGCCGCAACTCGCGCGGACAATCAGCTGAACTGGATTGATAATGTGCTGCGCGGGTTGGCTCTTGCCGGTCATGATCATCTGCGCCAGTTTTTCGACCGCCATTTTGCCCGTCGCCGCGATCGGCTGGCGCACGGTCGTCAGCGGCGGGTCGGCTTGTACAGCCGGCGGCAAATCATCATGGCTGACGACGGCGATATCTTCCGGCACGCGCAGACCCGCTTCGCGCAAAGCGCGCAAAGCGCCCAGCGCCATCGTGTCCGAGCCCACAAATACCGCTTCGGGCTCACGCTGGATCAGCTCGTTCATGGCGGCGTAGCCGCTCTCCAGCGTATAATCGCCGTAGGCGAGCAGTCCCTCTTCAATGGCGATACCGCGCTCCCGCAGCGCCGTCCGATAACCCATTATGCGTTCGTCGCCCGCGGTATTCTGGTCGGAGGCGATCGTCGCAATGCGGCGATACCCCAAGCTAGCCAGGTGCGAAGTAGCCAGATAGCCGCCCTTCACATTGTCGGCATCGACATAATTGACGCCGTCCGCAGCGCTGGGGCGTCCGATAAAAACGAATGGTATTTCCGCCTCTTGCAGCTGCGAAATAAAAGCCTCGCCCTTGTGATCGGCTGTGATGACGAGCCCGTCGAGCAATCCAGCAGCGAGGATGCCATTCAGCGTATCCCGTCCCTGCTTTTCGGTGTAAGAGACGAAGAGCGACAGGATCAAATTGTTGTCGGCAGCGCCGCCGGAGATGGCCTCGGTCAAAGCTGGGAAGTAGGGGTCGCTGAAGACCATCTGCGCGCTGGCGGAGATAACCAAGCCGATAATGCTGGAGCGGTCCGAAGCCAGCAGGCGCGCGATATTATTGGGCTGGTAGCCGGTTTCGCTGATGACCTTCTGCACCTTCTCGCGGACGGCGGGGCGCACATGGGGGTATTCGTTCAAGACGCGCGAAACGGTTGCCTTAGAGACATCCGCCAAATCCGCGATATGCTGAATAGTGAGCTTGTTGCTCATGCGTCGCGCTCGTCTTTGAAACCGCTTTCAAGAAGTATAAAACAGCAATCTTCGCTTGTCAAGCTATTCGTCGAAGGATGTTAACTTGCTTCGACCGGACAGAAAATATTGCGGTATTGTGGTTCCGAGGTTATGACTATGTGGCGCAGAAATGGACTTACACAAGCGCGGCTCAGTTGACTTCGTGATATATCGCAAGAGGCTTTGCGACCGCGGATCGAAATACTCACCTTATACTGTCTCCCAGAATTTGTCACTACGGTTGCGTCTTTTGTCGAGTTCACTACGAGCCTCACCCATATTGGTTCGCAAGCTCTTTAATCTTTTGAATCGGCCGGAAACGAGATCAACCGCTAAAGTGGCAACCAAAGCAAATGCATAGATAAAAGACACGAACAGTGCAATCACCAATACTGTTTCCATTTGCTTATTTCCTTTCCATTAGCTATCCGCCACAGAAAGTATGATTTGAAGCGAAACACAGATAACAGACGCGATTATGCCCAAGACTATACCAACGTTTGCGATGAATGCCTGAGCCAGTCCAAAATCATGTACATGCTCATTAATATAGACGACGGCAAATACCATACTAATAAATATAACATACGGCAGTAAAAATACCATAAGATACTTGTAGATGCGCGACCGAGAGAAATCAGCTCTGGAATTGTCTAGATCATTCTTGGTCGATGCCAATACAGTTACCGCGAGAATATATATTTCGGTGCCGCCCAATAGACTCTCATATTGAACTGTTTTGTTTTGGCCAAGCAAGACAAGTACTGCAAGTAGCATCGGAAAGAGCGGCAAGACGATTGAAAAAACTACCCACCGAATTACCTTCACATAATCCACGGGAATGGCTGCGCCTTCGGTCATGTAAAAGGATTCCCTTTGTTTTCTAAAACTTCCACGCCTGAGGGCAGTGCAACATTCTACACCGCCCAAACACAGGGAATCAACTACAATCTCACACAAACAGCGGCTCCATCGCGCCGTCCGCGACCAGCTCGCGCATGACGTGATCGGGCGGGCGCTGCTCGAAGCGATGCGCCGCGTCCAGCACCAGCGGCAGCAACCCGATATCGCCCACGGTATTGAGGAAGACATCTTCGTTGCCCAAGACCCAATGCACAGCTTTGTCGATGCTGGCTTGGTCGGTCAGCGGCTCGTACCAGGTGGCGTGGCTGCGCCCCTCGCCCGGGTAGGGACGCCGCGTGATGGACTTGATCGTCTGCACGGCGCGCTTCTCCGCCCGGCAAATCCGCAGGACTTCTTCAAAGCCGGCGCGGTAAATTTCGTTTTGCATCATCGGATAATTGTAGGGCAGCAGCACCGAGTCAAAGTCGAAGTGGTTGATGCTCTTCAAGTGCATGCCGGCGATAGCGACATCGTGGCCCGTCACGCCGATGTACTTCACCAGACCCTGCTCGCGCGCTTCCAGCAAGTATTTCAGCGCGCCGTTTGGTCCCATCGCCACTTCCCATTCTTCTTCGCCAACGAGGTAGTGCAGTTGGATCAGATCGACTTCGTCAACGCGCAGCCGCTTTAAGGAGCGCTCGAACTGGGCTTTCGCTTTGTCGTAAGTGCGCTCGCCCGTTTTGGTGGCTAGGAAAAAGTCGCCGCGGTATTGCTCCATCCAGGGACCCAGTCGCAATTCCGAGTCGCCATAGCTGGCGGCTGTGTCGATGTGGTTGACGCCATTGTCGATGAGCAGCTGCATGGTGCGGTCGGCTTCGTCTTGGCTTACATTGCCAAAAGCCGCCGCCCCAAAAAGCAAGCGTGTGCTGCGATGCCCGCTGCGTCCGAATTCATTCTTTGGGATGGACATTGTTACTCCTAGTCTACATAGCCAATATCTGGATTATAGCGGAAAGGCGCGGCGGAAGATTGCCTAACATGGAATAGCGGGACAATCGTTTCAAAAATAGTGTAAAAGGGATGATTAAAGCTCAATCATCAGATAATTCAAAAAAGAGCGTGAGGAGGATTAGAAGCAATGCACTATGATTGGGCGCGAAGATTACCAAAATACCGGCTCTCGGATGAAAAGGTAAAGCAATCAGTCTCCTGCATTAAAGTCAAGACATTGCTATCGCTGAACTTGGGTTTGCAACCATGGGAGTTATCAAGATGCAAAGAACTTTCGTGAGATACTAATCGTCTATCTTTACAAAATGGTTGGTTCACAATTCGTCGATGTCTTTTACAGGTCTTTGGTTTCCTCATCCATTTCGATTGTTGTGTAACTTCCATTATGGGGATCAGCCCATTTCCGGCTGATCTATTTCACAAAAGGCGTAGGAGTATCTATCCACATCGCCAGATCATAAACGCTACCATAACGGTCTTTGTAAACTGGCTTCGAGAACATAAGCAGCGTTGCAAGCTCTCTAGAGAGAGTTTTCTCACTCGCCACAGCCAGCGGCACTTTGTAGTGTACTATGACATACCGGAATCCATCGCGCAGCAACTCCGTTACTGCGCCGCGCCACTCTGTCTCAGCAATGGTATCAACGTCCCTTTTCTTTGACATCTTGTACAAGTTATCCAAAATAGGGTTCGCCCGGATATAGTCGTAAGCATCCGGCGGTGTTCGCGGTAGCATTCCCTCCACCATCGGACGTCCGTGAAAGCGCTGCAAAGACATATAGTATTTCGACTCGTGGCGGCCCATCGGCAGATCAATGACTCCTCCCTCGGGCAGCTTCTCCAAAGCCGCAAGATAATCTGGACGGGGATCCGGCAACATGAATAATGGAAATATGCTCGTCCCATAAAACAGAGCAGTTGTGGAAACAACCAGCAGTGCCGTTTCGCGCCAGTCAAGTTTGACCTTACGCAATCGACTCTTCACTCCATAACCTATCAAAATGGACAATGGGAACAACATAACGAGCACCATGCGGGGTGGGTAATGGAGCGCGCGAAAGAAATAATTATTCTCTAACAAACGGTAAGGCGTCCAATAGATGCCCAATGGCTGGCTGTTGACATAAACTACAATGCCGAGGCTCAGCAGGAATGATACGATCGCCAAAACGATCATAATCGCTTCCTTGCGCTGGAAGCGTAGGATATACCCCCCTCCCCGAAAGGCGAAGACCACGGCGACAAGTCCCACAGACGCCACACCAGCGCATAAACATCCAATCTCCAATTGCTCGCCGCTGAGCGAAGCGACGCTTTGCCGGTAATTTAGCGGCTTCCCCCGCTCGGCATAGAAAAAACTCGCAAAATCAATGCTTCCAGCATAACGCGCATCCACTGTTCGGTCGATAGCATGAGCATACGTTTCCGAGCGTAGGGTGTGAAGCAATAGCGGCGCGCACGCCAAGAACGCAGTGAGCGCAAATACCACGAGCGTCATCCAAAAGCGCCGCCGCGCCCACAGACGCCAAAAAATCGCATTCCAGACAAGGTAGCTAGCACCCAAGAACATCGCGAAAATCGCTATCTTTTGATTCATGTACATGTTCATAGCGAAACAAATGCCAGCCAAGACCATGAGGCCGGCGCTTGCGCCAGCTCCTGTTTGACAGGAGAGAGCCCAGGCGAAGAACAACATAAACCAAGGAATCCACTCGGTGGCACCTGTGTTTGGCTGCCGCAGCGCTAACACCAGCGCCGGTGCCGCAAAAGCATAAAAAGCGCCTGCCACCCAAGCGGGTATCCGCGCTTGGAATTGTCGAAGCCCGAACAAATACATCCCGTAAGCTTTGAATAAAATGCCAAATAACGCGACCAAATTGAAAGCAAGCGGGTCGTCAAATACCGATTTTAGTGTTGCCCAAATAGGAAAAGTCACCCAGCGGCGCGGATCAAGGCTGACATCCACGCCGTCCGGATAAAAAATAATGTCACTGAAGAAAACATCTATATGTTTTCCTTTGAGGGCTTCCAGCAGCCACCAATTTTGCCAAAGCGCTTTAAATGTATCCGTATTGTGAATTGGCAGCGAATCGTGCATGTGAAAGACAAAGGGATAACTCATCACTACAAAAGTGATGAAAAACAACAGAATGGGAACACGATCCATCCGCCAGCGGTCGCGTATACCATGCCTAATGCTAATCGGTATCCATTCCCAAACAATCACTTTGCCCCCTCCAACGCTAGCCTGGCGCAGCTTAGCCAAATAGCGCCTGGAAGCGGACGATAGAGGCGCGGAATCCATCTTCAAATGTCCCGCCCAGCGGACGATAAACCGACTCCAGCGATATTGCGCCGTCATAGCCATCGTCCCGCAGCGCCGCGGCGATCTGCGGCAAATAGGCTGCCATATCTCCGCTGCCCAACTGTTTGCAGGCGACGGTGGCTTTTGCGATTTCGACCGCAACATCTTTGATATGGACGTGGCCAAGGTAGCCGCCGCGCAGCGAATCATAGCCATCGGGAAAGGGAACTTCCGCGCAATAGAGGCTGTTTGCCGGGTCCCACAGAGCCTTCAAGCGCCGGGAACCCAACTCGTCCATCAGCTTGCGCGCCAGATAGGCCGATGTGATCATGGCGTTGTTGCCGGTTTCCACAACCAAGGTGATATCACGATCTTCGGCGATCTGAACGGCTGGCTCCACCAATGCGCGCAGTTTGTCCCAGGCGCCTTTCGCCACATTCCATTCCTCGGCGCCATGGCTGCCGAACAAGATCATCTCTTTGCGGAATGCCATGATCCGCACGCGCGGGCAGTCCAGCGCCTGCGCCATATCAATGCAGCGCTCCAGCGCGGCGAGCTGCGCTTGATAATCCGCTGAAGCCCTGCTTGCGCCGCCAAGCAGCATACCGCCGAAGATATGCCGCGAAACGCAAGAGACCGATACCTCATGCGCTTTGACCAACTGCTGAACTCGGTTCAGCTCTTGATCGTCAAGATCGCCAACTTCTTTGTCCCAGAGGAATTGCAGCTCGGCCTGCTGCAAGCCAAACTCGTTCATGACGCCCAGCGCATGTTCAAGCTCGCGACTAATGCCGTCCGTGATCACGCCTAGTTTCGCCATCCTGTCCTCAGTTCCGCCGTAATACATTCAGTTCCTACTCGCCGCTGCCGCTTGTTTGTATGTTCTAATTCAACCGCATTCGATACAAGCAGCCAGCCCGCGGCAAGCGTCACATCGGTTTACCAATGAACTTCTGTGCCAGAGATCTGCTCCAACAGTTTAACGATGGACCAGTTGTCGCCATCGGGGTAGAGCGAGATGCCGGCTTGAAACAACTCGTAAGCAGTACTGGCTGTGAAGAGCGACACGCCGTTTTCCCGCGCCATCGCCATGCTGATGCCCAGGTCCTTGAACATGGTGCCAATGTGGCTGCCCGTGTCTTCGAAGCGCCGGTCCATGATCAGCTTGGCGCAATTCTTGAAGAATGGCGTATTGCCGACGTGGGTGCTGCTGAAGACCTCGTAGAGCGTTTCGCCCTTGATGCCGGCTTTCGCGCCCAGCGCCAGCGACTCGAAGATGCCAACAAAAGTGACGCCAATCAAAGCTTGCAGCGACGCTTTCACCGTTTGTCCCATGCCGACGGACGTTCCGACATGAAAGATTTGCTCGCCGACCGCATTCAGCACATCTTGATTTGCCGCGAAGACCTCGTCAGTCGCCGCGGCCATCATCGTCAGCGTACCCGCTTCGGCGCCGAACTTGCCGCCGCTGACCGGGCTGTCGATCAAGTTGAGCTTGCCCCCTGCCAATGCGTCGGCAACGGCGCGCATCTCCGACGGCTCGATAGTGGCGGTGACAATGACAGTGGCGCCCTCAGCCAGCGTGTCTTTCAAGCCTTTAACGACATCCAGCACCTGCGCGCCGCTCATAACCATGACAAAGACGACGTCCGCCCCAGCCAGGTCAGCCAAGCTTCGCGCCGGACTGCCACCCATCTCCGCCAGCAGATCCTGCCGGTCGGCGCGCAGATCGTAGCCCATCACCGGAAAGCCGGCTTGCAGCAGATTCTTCGCCATGCCAATGCCCATATTGCCCAAGCCGACTACTGCTGTAGTTTTCATTATTTTCTTCCCTGTATTATCAGGGGCGACTTGGCCAGCCGCCCCAATCTTATTCTATACAATTTTTTTGGTTCTGGACGGCGGTCGGGCGACCTGCCGCTTATGACCCAGCCAGGAACTTCACTCCCTGCAGCACACCCTGCTTCTGATCATATTCCGTGTCATCGTAGAAGTGGTCTTCCAGCTCGATGCTGACGCAGCCGGCGTAATTATGCTCCTGCAAGATGTTCAGGATGATCTTCCAGTCGGAAATGCCATGGCCCGGTATCGTATAACGCCAGTTCATGCCGCCGTATTTGTAGGGCGCGCCAAAGGTCGCTTCCTGGAGGTTGCCATACTGATAGAGATTCTCGTCGATGATCATGCAGTCCTTGCCATGCACATGGAATACGTGCCCCACAAATTCCTTGAGGAAGCGAATCGGGTCGATGCCCATGCGCACAAGGTGGGAAGGGTCGTAGTTGACGCCCATATTGGGTGAGCCGACTTGCTCGATGAAGGCGCGAAAGGTCTCCGGCGTGCAAACCAGCGAGCCGGGACCGGGCCAGCCTTCAATCACCAAGTAGGCGTCATTTTCTTCGAAGATCGGCTTCAGCGCGCTGTAGCTTTCGACCATATAGCCAAAGTTCTCGGCGCGGGGACGCGATGGATCTTCCGGTATCATGCAAATGAAAAAGGTCTTGGCGCCGGCGGCCGCGCAATCTTTGATGTATGCGGCATTGCGCGCGACAGCCTCTGCCCGCGCACCGGCATCGGGGGACATCATCTCGCCCCAAGCGGTCAGATCGGCGCTGCCGACACGCAGACCGGCCTCGAGCACCGCTTGTGTAGCGATATCGGCATCGCGCCCGAGGTCGATCACCTCCAGATCATTTTCGACCGCCCAGGCGATCATGCCCTCCAAGTCTTGCTCCCAGCCAAAATTGCGGCGACGCCAGCCGAGCGGGTAATTGCCAGTAGCTGTCTTCATACGTTATCTCCTGTAGCGACGAATTTGAGGTATTTTACTCTGGTTCTTCATGTTGAAAAGCGTGAGAAAGGCGCATGGCGCAGAATGCGGCAGATCGCACCGGGCGCTTGGCATTTCAACGCGATGTTTCAAGAGGAAGACGAGCTCAAAGCGGCTCATTGCCATTGGGATTCGGCGGCCCAAGAATGCCAAGAAAAGCCATGCATAAACCGTTGTCATATCCGCCAGCATTTCTTGTCGTGTATCTAGACCTAGTCCGAGCCCAGCGTCGCCACAGGCTGTCCGTTTCTGCTCGCCGACTCGACGATGGCGTCCCAGAGCTTTGCCATGCGCAAACCAACCTCCGGCGGGCAGGGATTCTCGATCAAGCCCGCGCGCACCTGGGTGAACTGTTCCCATGCGCCGCGCATCTTGGGCAGCGTCAGGGGCTTCAATTCCGTTTCGCCGGCGCGGCGGATCAAAAGCCGCTCGCCATAGATGCCGGTGCGGATGACCCCAGCGCTCAGCACAACAAAAATCTCGGAATCCAGCCCGGGCATCGAATCGCCACAGCCGTTAATCGTGACCAAAGCGCCCGATTCCAGGCGCGCCATCACCACCCCGTCGATGTCGACCGGGGTACCGCGGTTGTCCGTCCAGGCCGCGACGCTGGCAAAGTCCTCGCCGACCAGCGTGCAAAGCGTATTCAGCATGTGCGCGCCGGTATCGAACATGAATCCGCCGCCGGCGACTTCTGGTATTTGACGCCAGGCGCCCACTGTTCCGGCTTTCCAGCCCTGCCAGACCATGCCGGTCACGTTCAGCAGCTCGCCCAATTCGCCCGACTGGATCAAGCGCGCGGCTTCGCGGATCTGTGGCGACAAACCCCCCTGGAAAGCCACGACAAGCAGCTTCCCGGTACGGTCGCGCGTTTCCATCAGGCTAAGCGCCTCGCCCGCGTTCATCACCATGGGTTTTTCCAATAGCACGTCCAAGCCCGCTTCCATACACATCTTGGCTTGGTCGTGATGCAAGTTGTGCGGCGTGACGATGAAGACGGCGTCGAGCGCCGCGGCGTAGCGATCGAGCAGGGCGGCCAAGTCAGGTTCGTTGGGTGGCGCCGGCGCGCCCAGTTCCACCAGCAATTCCACAGTATCTTCGTAATTGTTTGACGATGGCTCGCAAATGACACGCAAGTCGGCGCCAGTTTCGATCATCAAGGGCAAGTGGCGGCGCGCCATCCCGCCAGCCCCGATTAACGCGGTTCTCGTTGTCATAGTTACACTCGTAAAAGGTAAAAAAATACGCAATGCGTGGGATTGTATCAAGCCCGTTTCGATACGGCTATTATTTGCTCTGTTGGCAGCGTATCGAATTCGGTTGAATTAAATTACAACATCCTGACGACCGGCAGGGGCAGGGCAATCGCTTCAAATTTTATTCACCACATAGACACCGAGAGTCGCGTAGGTCGCGTAGACACTGACCGCCGACACTGACCGCCAACACCGAGATTTATCCGTAAATATGCCAAAAAAGGACGTAATGTAGGGGCGATTCTGTGAATCGCCCACGATTTTGCGCCAAATTTCATGGGCGAGCCAAGGCTCGCCCCTACAATTCATCAGTTTGATGTTAAATTCGACAGTTTTGGATTTTGAAGCGATTGCCCTGACCGGCAAGGGCGATTCACTTGACTTTTCACCGTGTTAACGCATATATTGTTTCTACATTGGATATACAGGAGGAGATGATGCTGGCTAAAGTTTCCCAATGGGGCAACAGCCTTGCGCTGCGCATCCCGAAGGCTTTGGCTGATGAAGCCGGCTTGGAACGCGGCAAGCCCGTCACTATCCGCTACGAGGGTGGCGAGCTGCGCATTATAGCAGTGGAAGAGCCCTACTATGATCTCGATGAGCTGCTGGCAAGTATTCCCGACGATTATGAACCAGAAGAATGGGACGTCGGACCAGCTGTCGGTAATGAGGTCTGGCGGGAGCATTAATTCTTAAGAGACTATTGGCAATTCTCTTGACAAATCACTGTATTCGCGCATAATTTGTTTCTACATCGGATATACAGGAGGTAGATGATGTTGGCTACCGTTTCCAAGTGGGGGAACAGCCGCGCATTGAGAATCCAAAAGGACATTGCCCTAGACGCCGGTTTAGATTACGGCGTGAAAGTAGAACTGCGCGTAGTCGACGGTGAATTGCGCGTGATTCCCATAAAAAAACCTAAATATACGCTCGAGGAATTGGTCGCCGACATCAGGCCAGAAAACCGGCACAAAGAATGGGACACGGGACCTGCTGTTGGCAGAGAGGTCTGGTAGTGGCATACGTTCCTGATCGCGGGGACATCGTCGAGACAAATTTCGATCCGCAAGTGGGACATGAACAAGCAGGTTCGCGTCCCGCGCTTGTTTTGTCACGCCAGCTATTCAATGCTGCGTCGGGCTTGGCTGTTTGCTGTCCGATCACAGGGCGCAGAAAAGGCTATCCATTCGAAGTTCCGCTTTCGCCCGGACTGGACGTTTACGGCGTGATTCTAGTGGATCAGATAAAGAGCCTTGATTGGCAGGAACGCAAAGTCAAATTCCTCACAAAATTATCTGAATCAGATATGATTGACGTAATGGAAAAGCTCAATACTCTCTTGACCTAATACCCGTACCGCTAATGCTGATTTATATCTGAATGGTCGCGCTTCTAACATAACCTGAACATCTACCCAGAAAAATTCTAGCCATATATTTGCCAAGCCGTGCGCATAGGTGTATTCTGCCTGCAATGTTAAAGTGAAAATTTTTGCCTGCATCATAGGCTTGCCAGAAATTGACTGTGAATCCTAGATGGAGCTTGACATGTTCGATTGGACTTACGAAGAATTGCCGCAGCCGACAACAGACCTGGATACCCTGAAATCCAATATCGACGACTTCGGCTACTGCCTGGTGGCGGAAGCCATCGCGCCCGAGCAGCTAGCCGCCGCCAAAGAGCGGCTGCTGGAGCAAGCCGCGGCCGAATTGCAAGGCGGCCAGGCTTTTGAAGACGGCGGCGCCAAGCAGCAATGGGGCGCCTTCACCGACGAAGAGGGCAATGTCCGGCGCGGCGCTTTCTCCGCGAAAGCCGGCGGCGTCAACCAGCGCGTCTGGATGTTGATCAACAAAGGCAAGGTCTGGCGAGACATGCTGACGCAGCCGACCGTGCGCGCGGTGGTCGGGCACGTGCTCGGCAAGGACTATCTGCTATCCAGCTATGGTGCCAATATCGCCAAACCGGGCGGCATCGCCATGGACCTGCACACCGATCAATGGTGGATGCCGGAACCGATTCATCGGCGTCCCAACCCGGTGCCAGCCGGCTCTTTGACGCGTGAATTGTCGAACCGCGTGGACGAGCGCCCAGCCATGATCGCGCCGCCGGTGGTGATAAACGTCATGTGGATGCTCAACGACTTCACGGAAGAAATCGGCGCGACACGCATCGTGCCGCGCAGCCACCTTTATGGCCGCCGCCCGGACAAAGTAAAAGATAAAGACGTCGTCAGCATCCCCGCGGAAGGCGTCGCCGGCAGCGCCATGCTCTTCGACGGCCGCATCTGGCATGGCACCGGCGCCAACGTCAGCGACCAACAGCGCCTGGGCGTCTTGACCACCTTCGTCGCGCCGCAATTCCGCACCCAGGTCAACTTCACCATGGCCACCGCGCCCGAGGTGGTGGCAGAAGCGGATGAGGACCTGCTGGCGCTGCTGGGCTTCAAAATCTGGAACGCCTACGGGCGCATCGAGAGCCCGGTGGCGGGTTATATCAAGCAGGGGGAACGGTCGCTGGGCGAGCTGCGGCCGGGGTAAGGGTTGCAAGAGCCTTTACCTCTTTCAAATCGGAGTTTACGCTTTCTGATTGCCAGTTTTTCCGTCAGATTAATATTGCGCCATTCCGCCACCAAAAAACCGATTGCTTGCGAGATATGAGCGGCATGAGGGGGCGCTCGCGGATCATTCGCGAACAGGCTACAATCAGCGACAGATAGCCGAGAGGAGACATCATGACTCGACCAGATCGCCCCGCTGTGCCCAATGATCTAACAGTGCGCATCAACAGAGCTAAAGACCCTGCCGCCAGCCAGAGACTAAGCAGACGCCTCGACGAATACATTGATCTCGACAGCTCTCATCGAGCCTACTACCGCGAAGACATCCTCGATGATACAAGCCCACCATTGCGGGAAGATATGGATCAATATCTTGCTCAGCTGGAAGCTTGGGTTATCCTGCACCCGTCCGCAGACGAGGACGAATACGAGTAACCAAGTGGAATCTACTGTCGATTTCCTGCTAGCTTTTGGCACCATTGCGGCCGGGGTAAGGAAATCTCTATTCAGGATTATATGTTTTTGAGTATGTGGAGCTTAAAGAATAAGCCCCACATTAAAGAAGGTGGTCACGCCATACCGGTAAAAATTACAGACAAATGTTTGCAGTTAATTTATATGCAAATATTGATATTTATTGTAAGATCAACCATTACTTTAATTGTTAAGATACATAAGTAAAATCTTGAAGCTCGCATAGTCGTTATCTCCCTTCGTAAAGATTCCGAAAAGAGCGCGACCACCTTCAACGTCTAAAGTATACAGGGGGCATAGCAATCGCAAAACCCTGAAAAATCAGGTCATAAGGGTTCTTAAAGGACTATAAAAGGATTGTCGCAAAAATGCTTGGACTTTCTGACATCTTGTCAACTTTTATGACCAAGAAATTGATTCTGGTGCGATTGCTCTGAATGGAGGAGGCATGGCGCAAACAATTGACAAGCTCGAGCAAATCCACATCGGCAAGCAAGGCGCCGCGCCCATCGCCGCGCCCGGCTGGACCGGGGCGCCCGCGGAGCGCGTCAAGCTGGTCGACTGCGATGTCCACCACAATTTCCGCGAGTCGGAAGAGCTTTTGCCCTACCTGTCCAAGTTCTATCAAGAGCATCTGCTCGACCAGGGATTGCACCTGCCGGGCAGTGGCTACGCCAACACGCCCTTCCGCCGCACTCGCCCCGATATCAAAGCGCCCGAGCTCAAAGAGCGCGACTTCAACTTCTCGTTGGAGTTCACGCGAAAAGAACTGCTGGACCGCTGGCATATCGACTTCGCCCTCTTGACCGGACCGCCCGTTTTCTACGGCTATGCGGGTTTGCCCGACCCCGATTGGGCGGCCGCGCTCTGCACGGCTTTTAACGACTGGACCATCGAACACTGGCTGGATAAGGACCCGCGCGTGGTCAACGCCATCCTCGTCGCCCCAAACGACCCGGCGCAGGCGGTCAAGGAGATTCATCGCCTGGCGCATCGTAAAGACACGGTCGCTGTCATGATGCCGATGCAGAGTCCACAGCTCTTTGGCAAGCGCGCCTACCATCCCATTTGGGAAGCCTGCGCCGAGCATAATCTGCCGGTGGTTTCCCATATCGGCGGCGGCAGCCCCGGCGCGACTCCCACGCCAACCGGCTTCCCGACTTATTACATGGAAAATCGCATGGCTCGTCCCAGCGTGGCCAGCGCGCAAGCCGCCTCGCTGATATGCGAAGGCGTCTTCGAGATCTTCCCCAATCTCAAGTTCGCGCTGATTGAAGTCCAGCAGATGTGGGCGGCGCCGCTGATGTGGCACATGGATGTCGACTGGAAAGCCATCGGCGATCAGACGCCTTGGCTGAAGCGCCTGCCCAGCGAATACTTCCGCGATCATATCCGCATCGGCAGCCAGCCCATGCACGAGCCGCCCAAGACCGAGCAAGTCTACCAGATGCTGGAAATGCTGCACGCGGACGAGACCCTGATCTTCTGTTCGGATTTCCCGCATTTCGACTGGAACGACCCGGTGACCGTCCTGCCCAAGCTGGACGAGCGTAGTCACCGCCGCATCTTCGCCGAAAATGCGCTCGACATGCTGCGCATCAGCGACGACATGATAAACAAGGTAATGGCGTGAGCGGCATCGTCGTCGGCAAAGTGGCGGAGATACCGGAAGGCGGACGCAAGATCATCGTGCCATTTCGCGGTCGCGCCGGCATCGGCGTCTTCAATGTCAAAGGCAAATTCTACGCCCTGCGCAATATCTGCCCGCACAAACGCGGACCACTCTGCACTGGCGAAGTCGCGGGCATCAGCAGCGCATACGCCCCGCCGTCGGCAACAGAGGGCGTCGTCGGCTACGAACGCGAAGGCGAAATCATCCGCTGTCCCTGGCACGCCTGGCAATTCGACATCGCCACCGGGCAGTGCCTGGTCGATCCCAAGATCCGCGTCAAAACCTACCCCACCATCGTCGCCGGCGAGGATCTCATTGTCGATGTTGACGCGCGCGACTTCATAGCGGAAGGATAGCCGCAATGTCCGATTCAGTTCGCCTGGCCGTCATCAGCTTCGCGCATGCTCACGTCCGCATGTACTGCCGCGCCATCGCCGATTATGATGACGCCCAGGTAGTCGCCGCCTGGGACGATGACCAGAAGCGCGGACAGACGCATGCCGCCGAATTCGGGCTGGAATGGATGCCCGAGCTCGAGCAAATGCTGGCGCGGGAAGACATTGATGCCGTTTTTGTCACCAGCCCGACCAACAAACACGCCGAACATGTCAGCGCCGCCGCCGAGGCCGGCAAAGACGTCCTCCTGCAAAAGCCGATGGCGCTCTCGCTGGCAGACTGCGATGCCATCATTGATGTCATCAAGCGCACAGGCATCAAGTTCAGCATGTGCTACCAGATGCGCGGCGACCCCATCAACCAGAAGATGAAAGCGCTGGTCGACGAAGGCGCGCTGGGCAATATCGCAGTGGTACGCCGCCGCCACGCCATCCCGGCTCTGCTCAACAAGCAATGGGCGGTCCCCGGCAATTGGCATATTGACCCGATCCAGAATATGGGCATGTTTATGGACGACGCCTCGCATGCCGCCGACTGGTTTTACTGGATGCTGGGGCGCCCCGTCAGCGTGATGGCGGAGATCGACAATATCGTCACCGATGTCGCGCCCGATGACAACGGCGTGGCGATTTATCGCTTTGCTAAAGGCGAGATCGGCATCCTCTTCAACAGCTCCACCCAGCTCGCCGCCGAAGCCACTACCGAGATATATGGCGATGCCGGCACGATCCACCAGAACTACGGGGACGCGCCTTCGACGATTCCGCCACCGGAAGCGACGCCGCTCAAGCTGTATCGCGCTGGCGCGCAGGATTGGGAGCGCTTTGATTACCCATTCGTGCCGCACCGCGCGCGCATTCATGACGTCGCGCGGCCCCTGGTCGATTTCATCAAAGGCGTCGCACCGCCGCTTGCCACAGCCGCGGACGGCAAAGTCTGCATCGAGATGGTTCTGGGCGCTTATCAGTCGGCGCGGGAGGGGCGGCGGGTGCGTCTGTAAGGCTTGTCCGATACTGTGACTAATTCACCATTTTTTGCTCCAATCCTTTTTGCCCCTTGCCCCATAACGAAGTACGCCAATGCAAAAATGACGAAAATAGAACTGATTTCAGCCTCATAAGTAGGCTGTGGGGGCGACACTGTGGACTCCGTTGAAAAACACCCCCATCCCGTAGGTCTATGTCTACGTGACCCCAGCCCCTCCTCGCCATCTCTATGGCGAACGGGTTTGGGGTGGGGGAAATCGAGTATTTCAACAGAGTCCTGTGTGTCGCCCTGAAAAGAGTGAGAATATCGTGGGCGATTCACAGG
Source organism: Phototrophicaceae bacterium (assembly GCA_965116975.1). Lineage (GTDB taxonomy): Bacteria > Chloroflexota > Anaerolineae > Aggregatilineales > Phototrophicaceae > UBA6055. The sequence goes on along the minus strand of OZ220735.1, from coordinate 3,936,418 downwards.
GTCGCGTAGACACTGACCGTCAATCGCCCCTTCATTGCCCCCTTTTTTCCAGAAAAGGAGTTAAATCTTGGTTTCCTCGGTGGTTAAAATAATCTGGTGCGATTCCCTGTTTGAACACAGAGCATCTTTGCAGCTTGCCGCGCAATTCGTTATACTTGTTTTGCTCGAAAAACTTTCGTATTGCTTGACTTGAAGGAGCAAGAAAATGAATCGCTTCAAACACGCGCTACTGCTTTTCACTCTGCTTGCGCTCATTTTGTCGGTCTTCGGCACCGCCATGGCTGACGAAAAAGTATTGGTGATCGGCTGGTCAGAGAACACCGACGCCTACGATCCGGCCAACGGCTTCACCCATTCGACCCACATCATCAATCACGTCACCTACAGCCAATTGGTCACATTCCCTGACGAAGACGCCAGCCAAATCTTGCCGCACCTGGCTGAAAGCTGGGAAATATCCGAGGACGGCACGGTCTATACATTCTCGCTGCGGCAGGACGCCACCTTTGCCAACGGCGATGATATCACCGCCGACGATGTCGTCTTCTCGATGCAGCGGCTGCAAAACTACAACGGCAATCCGTCATTCCTGGCTGATGGCATCGAGTCCGTAGCAGCGATAGACGACGACACCGTCGCCTTTACCCTGCCCGCCCCGCGTCCTTCGTTCTTGTCCGAGATCACCAGCGGCGTCTTCAGCGTCACCAACGCCGATGTCGTGATGGCGAATGGCGGCACCGATGCGATGGACGCGGCCGAGACCGATACAGCCGGCGCCTATCTGGACAGCACCTCAGCCGGTTCCGGTCCCTATATCCTGGATCACTGGGAACCGCAGAATCGCACCGAATTGGTCCGCAACGAGAACTACTGGGGCGACCAACCCTACTTCGACCGCGTGATCTTCATCCACATGCCGGAAGGCGCCACGCAAAAAGCCGCGCTGGAAGCTGGCGATATTCATCTGGCTTTTGACCTCAGCCCCGATCAAATCGTCGGCTTGGAAGGCAATGAAGAGATCGAGATCTATCGCGGACCCAGCACCCTGACCCATTTCGTGATCATGAACACCGAAGAAGAAAAGAGCGGTCCCTTCGCCAATCCGACCGTTCAACTCGCCGTGCGCTATGCCCTGGACTATGAAGGTTACAAGACGCTCTGGGGTGGCGTAACGCCTGGCACCAACATGTGGGTTGGCTTCTTTTCCGCCTTTGGCGAAGACCGCGCCTTCTCCCGCGATCTGGACAAAGCGCGCGAATTGCTGGCGGAAGCCGGTTACGCCGACGGGCTAGAAATGGAGCTTGAATACCCCGATATGGTTTATGGCGGCGTCAGCTTCAACACCAATGCCCAAAAGATCCAAGCAGACCTGGCGGAAGTCGGCATCGACGTTACGCTGGTGCCAGGGGAAATCCAAGTCGCGCTGGAGCGCTACCGCAGCGGCGAGCACGGCGTCGGCTACTGGCTCTGGGGTCCCGATATCCTTGACCCGCTAGACTTCCTCAGCTTCATGCCGCCCGGCAAGGTCGCGACCGAACGCAATAACTGGCAGTTGGGGAGTTTGCCGCAAGATATCCAGGACATGATCGCCGCGGCCAAGGTCGCCAGCAACCCGGACGATCGCATGGAGCTCTTCACCGCGCTGCAGGAATACACCCAACAAAACGGTCCCTTCGCGCCCTTTAACGTACCCGAAGTCGCGACTGCCTATCGCGCCGATCTCCAGGGTTATATCTGGCATCCGCACTGGCTGCTGGATGTTTCTATCCTGAGCATGATGGAGTAGCGTCACGTCTCCATTGCTCTAGCAAGCTGTTCGGGCGACCCATTGGGTCGCCCGTTTTTGTTTCAGCCGATGTGATGTATTAAGCAATACCAAGAAAATAATTAGAAACGGTAGGGGCGACCTGATAGTCGCTGTTGAAATACTCGATTTCCCCCACCCCAAACCCGTTCGCCATAGAGATGGCGAGGTGGGGCCGGGGTCACGTAGACATAGACCTACAGGATGGGGGTGTTTTTCAACAGAGTCTGATAAGTCGCCCTTACAAGATCCATAATAATATCGGATTTGCATTGCATTCTTGCTTTTACTTCTGCGCACTCTGTGTTTGATTTTCAGTTTACATTTACGCCATTCAGTCCTCATCATTTCGAAGCGGCTGCAAGAGCCCCGCCAGATTGCCCCCCATGACTTTGTCCATATCAGACGAAGCGATAAAGCGACAATGATGCCGGACGATCTCGATGGCATGGCGATGACTGTAGTACCAGCGGCAAACGGGATAATCCGAGCCCCACAGCAGGCGCTCCGCCCCATAGCGCTCGTAAATGCCGCGCAGCATCGACTGTACATCCGCCAAGGGATAATCCCACTTGGGCTGCGTCGTGCCATTGTAGAAGCCGGACACTTTGATATAGACATTGTCGTAGGTCGCGGTTTCCAGCACCTCTGCCTGCGTCTCCGGCTCAATGACCTTAGGATGCCCCAGATGATGAATCAAGATCGTCAGATGGGGCAATAGCGCCGCCAATTTGCGGATATGCGCTTGATGCTGTGGCAGGCAATGAATGCTGGCGATCAAGCCGCGGCTGGCCGCGACCTCGAAGAAAGCTGCTCCAGCTGCCGAATGCAGCCAGGCGCCTTCTGCGGCGTCGTCCCGCAGATAATGCGTGAAGCCGACCGGTTTCCAGCGTTCGACCGCGCGCTCCAGGCGTTCCGCGGCGCCAGCGCTGTGATAGCTGTCCTTCCAGCGGCTGTCGACATCGACCAGGTATGCGAAGCGGTCGCCGTAGGCGCGCGCTTTCTCGCGCACATACTGATTGTTGTCGGGGTTGTCCTGGATCTCGGCGCAGACGATCAGCGCCTTGTCCACGCCATTGTTAGCCATCTCATAAGCCAACTGCTCGATGCTGCCGCGGGTATCGCGGTCGGGCGCGGAGCGGTCGTAGGGCCAGGTCTGCCAAGCGTGGCAATGGGAATCAAAGATCATGATGGCTCATCCGTATAAAGTTCCTCCAGCGTAACGGCGGCGCCCGCCCGCGCGGCCGAGCGGTAGGCGGCCTCCAGCAATTCCACCGCGCGCCAGCCGATAGCGCCGGAACAGTGGTTTGCGGCTGCCCCCGTGATGACATCGGCGAAATTGTGAATAGGACCGTAGAAGTAGCGCTTATCCGCCGCGTTGGCGTCCGTCCCAGCGTCGATAGATTCGCTGCTGCCGTCTGCGCGCCTCAGCTTTAGGGTTCCGGCCGTATCGTCGATATCCAGCCAGCCCCCCTCGCAGAAGATGGTCAAGCGCGTGCTTTGCCCCCCGCCGCTGACATGCCCCGTGCCGCCGAATGTGCCCAGGGCGCCGTTCTCAAATTCGACCGTGCAAGCCACAAGCAGATCAACGTTTAAGCCATGATCTGCCATGCGCGCCTGCACCCGGCCTATGCGCGCTTCGGTTGTGTAAAAGAGCATGCCGGCCAAATGCGTCAACTGCAATTGACCGTGCCCTCCGCCTGATCGAACGGGATCGCCGTAGACATCGCCGGGACGGTGCAAGTCTCCAATCGTATCCTTGTCGACGCCGGCCAGTAAGCGCGAAACTGGCCGCGAGAATTGCGCGTCCAGATATTGGATCGCGCCCAGTTCGCCGCTTTGCAAAAGCTCGCGGGCGCGCACGGTGCAGGGTCGGTAGGTATGGTTGTATCCCATGACGATTTGCTTGCCTTGCTCCTGGGCCAGCCGCGTCAGATGCCGCGCTTCGGCGGCGTACAGGGTCATGGGTTTCTCGATAAAGACGTGCAGCCCCGCTTCCAGGCATTGGCGCGCGGCGGCGTAATGCGCGGCGTGATTGGTCGCCACCACAGCCGCGTCCAGCCTTTCTTCCCGTAACATGATTGCCAGGTCGCTATAGGTGGACTTCACCTGGAAAAAATCCGCCGCGCCCCGGGCTTTGGCTTCGTCGATGTCGCAGATGGCTTCGACCCGGATACCATCGCGATCGACCAGAGCCGGCAGGTGATTGGCGGTGGCCCACCAGCCGCTGCCGACGATTGCGACGCTGGCTCTTTCGCTCATGCTTATCCCCAGGAGTGGCGGCGCTAGCCGTAGGTTCTTAAGGTGACGTCGACTTCGGCGGGGCCCGAGTAGGGACGGATCCAATCGGCTTTGATATCCATGCCAAAGCCGGGCGCGTCGTTGGGTGTCAGTTGGCCGTCGGCTGGCATGGCCATGCCCGGGATGGGCCGCAATTCTTCCAGCGGTATGCCCGGGTCGGTGCCCAGCCAATACTCGGCGAAGGGCGATTCCGGCATAGCCAGCGAGAAATGCTGCCCGAAGGGCGAGTTGCAGCCGCCGTGTAATATGGTTGGGATGCCGGCCGCTTCCGCGATCGTGTAAATCTTGAGTGCCTCGCTTAATCCGCCGCACCAACTGATATCGGGTTGCGCGACATCGATGGCGCGGTGTTCGATTAACTGACGGAAGGCGTGTCGACCGTGATGATCTTCGCCGGTGGCGATGGGCATCCAGGGCAGGGCTCGTTTCAGCGCGATATGTCCTTCCAGATCGGGTGGGATGAGCGGCTCTTCCATCCAGCGCAAATGATAGGGGCGCAGCCGCTCCGCCATTTGCACGGCGAAGCTCAAGCTGTAAGCCATCACCGGGTTGATCATCAGTTCGGCATCGGAGCCGATTTCTTCGCGGGTCGCGGCGACTTTTTCTTCCATCTGGTTGAGCGCGGCGATGCCCATCTCGTAATGCGCCTGATTGGTGAGCTTGAAGCGCTCGAAACCGAGCTCCTGCGCCCAGTCGATGTCGTCGCCGGTGGCATAGAGCGGGATGGCGTCGCGGCTGGGTCCGCCGATGAGCCGATAAACCGGCTGACCCAGCAATTTGCCTTTCAAATCCCAAAGCGCCAGATCGACGGCGCTGCGCGCGACATCGGCATGGCCCGCGCTGCCGACGCGCTGGGTGGCGCGCCACATCAGGTCGTTCAAATGCTCGATGGCGAAGGCGTCGCGGTCCTGTAACAGCGGCGCGTAGATATCGTCGATGATGGCGGCGGTGGGCCGCCCAAAATAGCTGCGCCCCAAGCCCCAAGTCCCGTCTTCCGCCGTTACCTGCGCCCAGACCGCGCCGCCTTGATTGCCGGGATAGGAGCCGGGCTGGCCATAAAACTCATCGCGATATTTGCTGATGGGCATGGCGACGGCGGTCGTCTTGCTCCAGGATGGACGGCGCGCTTTGCTCTTGGGCGCGGGTCTTGGCAAATCGACATTGACCGCGCGCAGTTCTTTTATCTTCATTCCGCTACCTCAGAAGTCTGTGTTGATAAACAGGTGGCTCACCGGCGCCAGCGCCTGGTCCAATTCGCGCCGATCAGCCGCGTCCAGCGGCCGCAGACCCGGCTGGCGCAGGGCGCTGCTCGTCAAGATGCCGCGCCGCACGAGAATCTCTTTGACGAGCGGCAAGCGCAAATTCAGGTTCAACAGGATGAGCGGCGCGATCTGGTTGAATATCTCCCGCGCCCGAGCCTTGTCACCGGCTTGATAGGCGCGCCAGATGCGCACATGGATATCGACGATCTCCACGGCCGGCATGAAGCCAGTAGCGCCGCGATCGAGCTCCGACAGCATCCAGCGGCAGAATCCGCCACCGAATATGCCCCAGCAACCGGGAATCCGCGCTGCCACAAGTTCGCTGATGTGGTGGGCGCTGGGGTCCATTTCTTCTTTGATGTAGTTGATGTTCTCCACCTCGGCCAGCAGGCGCTTGAGAAAGGCGATATCCATACCCGGTCCCAGGGGCGCGTGCTGGATGATGACGGGGAGCTGCGCCGCCGCGGCGATGCGCTTGAAATAATCGAAGATTTGCGCCGGCGCCGCGACGGCGACATAAGGCGGCATGGCGATGACGGCGTCGGCGCCGACATGCGCGGCATGCGCGGCTTGCTCAACCGCAATCGCCGCCGAGGCTCCGGCTACACCGGCGATGACTGGCAGCCGCCCAGCCGCATGATTGACGATAAAACCTAACAGTTCTCGCCTTTCCTGGTCGGAAAGGAAGATGAATTCGCTGCCCAAGACCGGGAAGACCAGCCCGTCAGCGCCGGCTCGCAGGCAGAATTCGATCTGCCGTTCCATGCTCGCCCAGTCAAAGGCGTCGTCCTCGTCGAGCGCCGTCTGTACAACCGGCAAGATGCCAGCCAATCGCTCAGTCATTTTCCTTGGCTCCTCGCTTTCGCGGCGGATGATTCGCAGAAGAACGTGTTCAACTCGGCAGTCATTGATCAGATGCCGCATTTGATACTTTAGCGGAGAATTGCTCATCATACAAAACACAGCGCGCGCGATGGCCGCGGTCTATGTCAATCTCCTTGGGCGAAACCAAATCGCAGATTCCCGGCTGAAAACTGTCGCAGCGCGGATGAAAGAGGCAGCCGGAGGGACGATGCAAGGGATTGGGGATGGAGCCCGCGATTGATTGCAGCCGCTGCCCGCGCCCGGCGCCGGTCTGCGGTATCGAATTGAGCAAGGCTCTGGTATAGGGATGTTTGGGATCCTCGAACAAGGTGATGACGTCGGTCGATTCCACCACTTCTCCCAAATACATGACTTCGACGCGATCGGCGAACTGCGATACCACGCTCAGGTCGTGGGTGATGAAGAGAATCGCCATATTAAATTCGCGCTGCAGGTCATAGAGCAGGCGCAGGATCTGCGCTTGCGTTGTCACATCTAGCGCGGTCGTTGGCTCATCGGCGATCAGCAATTGCGGTCGGCAGGAGAGCGCCATGGCGATCATGGCGCGCTGCAGCATGCCGCCGCTCAACTGATGCGGATAGCGGTGGATGATGCGGGACGGGCGCGGCATGCCAACCCGATTGAGAATATCGAGGGTTTGCGCTGTCGCGCCCGCTCGGTCGACGCCTTGGTGCAAGATAATGGCTTCGTTGATTTGATTGCCGATGGTATGCACCGGACTGAAAGTGGCCATCGGTTCCTGGAAGATCATGGCGATGTCGGCGCCGCGGATAGCGCGGATTTCGGGACCCTTCTCCTCTAGCGCGGTCAATTCGATCGCCCGCCCGTCGCGATAATAGTTGACCCGACCCTCGACGATGCGGCCCGGCGCGGGCACAATGCGCAGAATGGCGCGCGCCATCACCGATTTGCCGCAGCCGCTTTCGCCAACGATGGCGACCGTCTCGCCCCGCTTGATCTCGAAGGAGACATCGCGAACCGCCTCGATGAGACCTTCATCGGTAGCAAAATGCACTTGAAGCTTCTTGACTTCGAGCAAAGATTCCATAGTCATTGCGCTCAGGCGGTGGCCGCCGGCTGCGACAGCTCCGAAAGATTCAGTTCGCCGGCGAAATGACAGCGGGCATGATGGCGCGGCGCGGTTGCCCTCATGACCGGCGCCTCGTGGCGGCAGCGATCCTCGGCGAAGCGGCAGCGCGGATGAAAGACACAACCCGCAGGTGTATTGGCGGGGTCGGCGACATCCCCTTCCAGCGGCACGGGAAGTTGTCGCAAGCGCGGATTCAATTGCGGGATCGCCGAGCGCAGGGCGGCTGTGTATGGATGCTGCGGGTCCTTGAATAGGGTGGCGGTAGCGGCGGTTTCGACGATCTTGCCGACGTACATGACGGCGACGCGCTCGCAGATATAATCGACCACGCTGAGATCGTGCGCGATGAAGAGATAGCTGTAGCGGAACTCCGCTTGCAGGTCGCGCAGCAGGTTGAGAATCTGCGCCTGCACCGATACATCAAGCGCGGATACCGGTTCGTCGCAGATGATCAAGCGCGGGTTGAGCGCCAAGGCGCGGGCGATGCCGATGCGCTGCCGCTGGCCGCCGCTGAAGGCGTGTGGATAGCGCGACATGTGCTCGGGCCGCAGCCCGACAGATTCCAGCAGATAAGCCACGCGCTCTTCGAGTGCTTTGCCGCGGCAGATTTGATAGTTGCGCATCGGTTCGCCGATAATCTGGCGCAGGGTCATGCGCGGGTTCAAAGACGAAAATGGGTCTTGAAAGATCATCTGGATATCGCGGCGATAGGGCAGCATGTCCGGTTCAGGAATGCGCGCCAGGTCCACCGCGCCGCCCGCGTCGTCGTATAGCAGGATTTTGCCCGCGGTCGGTTTGTAGGCGCGGACGATGCAGCGCGAAACGGTCGATTTGCCGCAGCCGCTTTCGCCGACCAAGCCCAGGACTTCGCCTTCGTGGATGGTCAGGCTGACATCGTCAACGGCTTTGATATGCCCGACCGTCCGCCCCATGACGCCGCGCTTGATAGGAAAGTGCATCTTGAGGTTTTTGATTTCCAGCAGCGGTTTTTGCTCGGGCATGGTCATGTCGTTCCGCTTAGGCGTAGGGATCGGCGGCATCGCGCAGGCCGTCGCCGACAAAATTAAAAGCCAGCACCGTGATAATGATGGGAGCCACCGGCAGCAGCAGCCAGGGCGTCAAGGCAATGGCGTTAAGATTCTGTGTGCCGTCGAGCAAGGTGCCCCAACTGATGGTCGGCGGGCGCAGCCCCAAACCCAGGAAGCTGAGCGCCGTCTCGCTGAGAATCATGATCGGCAGCGCCAGGGTCAGCGCGGCGATGAGATGGCTGATGAAGGAAGGGACCATGTGCCGATAGATGATGCGGAAGCGCGATGTGCCGATGGTGCGCGCCGCCAGGATAAAATCTTCGTTGCGCAGCGACATGAACTTGCCGCGGACGACGCGCGCCACCTCGGTCCAGCCGATGAAGGACAAAATGATTGTGATGCCAAAATACATCTGCAACTGCGTGAGATTGCGGGGCAGCGCGGCGCTGAGCGTGAGCCAGAGCGGGATGGTGGGGATGGAACGCAACACTTCGATCAAGCGTTGAATCGCGACATCCAGCCAGCCGCCGTAGTAGCCCGAGACGCCGCCGAGCAAGATGCCCAGTATCAAACTCAGAAATACGCCGACCAAGCCCACAGTCAGCGAGATTTGCCCGCCGTAAATAATGCGCGAGAGCATGTCGCGCCCCAGCAGGTCCGTCCCCAAGAGGAAGAGCGGCAGCTGCGGGTCCTCCGTGCCGACAAGATGAATATCGCTTTCGATAAAACCAAGAATCAAGTAGGGATCCCCGCGGACGAAGAAGCGCAGTTGATGTCGGTCGTCGGCGCTGACGCGGTAGAACTTGCGCAGGGTCTTGGGATCGCGTTCGCCGACGTATCCATAAACAACGGGCGGAAAATGAAATCCCGTCTCGTCCAGGAAGACCAGCGGCTGGGGCGGGGCTTGGGCGAATTGCGCGTCTACGCGCGCGGGATCGCGCGGGGCGAAGAAACCGGCAAAGAGCGCGACAAAGTAGAAAAGCAGCAGCACAGCCAGGCTGATCATGGCGGCGCGGTGCTTGCGGAAGCGCCACCAGATCAACTGCCACTGCGAAGCGGTCAGTTGGCGCTCCTCAGCCTTTTTGGACCTGTCTTCGCCCTTCGGTCGAGATCCTAAAACAGCCATCTATCCCTCAATCGAGGCGGATGCGCGGATCCACCAGTACCAGCAAGATATCGGAAACCAGCGTGCTGACGAGTGTGAACAGGCTCAGCATCAGCAAGAAACTCCCCGCCAGGAACATGTCTTGCTGCAGCAGGGCGTCCAGCATGAGCGGTCCTGTCGTCGGCAAGTTGAGCACGACCGAAACGATGGTCGCGCCAGAGATCATCCCGGGCAAGATCGTCGCCAGTGAACTAATGAAGGGGTTCAGCGCCACGCGCACCGGGTACTTCCAGATCAGGCGGCGCTCGCGTAAGCCCTTTGCCCGCGCCGCTTCGACGTAGGGTTTGTTCAATTCATCCAGCAGATTGGCGCGCATCGTGCGGATCAAACCGGCTGTTCCCGCCGTGCCCAGCACGACGATCGGCACCCACAAATGAGACAGGAAATCGAGAAATTTCTCGATGCTCCAGGGGGCGTCGCGGAACTCGCTGGAGAACAAGCCGCCCATGGATACCCCGAATACCGAGAAGCCGATCCACATCAGCACCAGCGCCAGCAGGAAATTCGGAATCGCCAGCCCGATAAAGCCCAGAAAGCTGAAAAAATAATCGAAGGGCGAATACTGGTTGGTGGCGGAATAGATAGCGATAGGGAAAGCCAGAGCCCAGGTGAAAAGCAGCGAGCCGAGAGAAATGGCTAGGGTCCAGCCCAGCCGGCTCCAGATCAAATCGGAGACGGGTCGGTTCCAGTTAAAAGAGCGTCCGAAATCACCCTCGGTGACGATGTTTGTTATCCAGCGCGTGTATTGCGCAAGAAAGGGTTGATCCAGCGCATAACGCTCGCGCAGCAGCGCCTCGGTTTCCGCGTCGACCGACGAGCCGCTTTCCTGCATGCGCAGGATCAGCGTATCAAGATAATCGCCCGGCGGCAACTGGATCAAGAAAAAAACCAGGATCGAGATGAAGAGCAGGGTCGGTATGAAGAGCAGGATACGGCGAAGAATAAAGCCCAGCATAGGGTAAATTACACGTGCCAGCTAAGGATGCGCGAAAGTGACAAGTCCGCGCAGCCAGGAAGCCTACGCGGACTCGTCGAGAAGGTCTATTCAGCGAAGTACCACTGTTCGGGATGATGCGGTCCCCAAACCCAGAATTCGACGCTGACGATGTCCTCTGGTCCCGGGACATTGCGCAAATCCTCGTGGAAGACGATGGGACGCGGCATCAAGCCTACCGTGCCGATGACCCATAGGTTCTCGGCATTGGTGCGCATGATCTCCTCGCCCAGCTCCAGATAGCGCTCTGTGCCGCGCGGCACTTGCATCCATTCATCCACCGCTTCGTAAAGACGTCGAACGACCTCGGGCGGTTCATCGCCCTGTTCCCCGCCGGATTCGTACCATTGGTACCAGCGCAGACCGCCGATGGGGGTGGTGGGCCAGTGGAAGGGCGGGCGATAGCGAATCGGCGCGTTGTTGCGGCTGAAGACCTCGGAAGAGCCGCCGATCGCCCAGGAGCCCATATCAATTTCATTTGCCCGCAGACGTTCGCGGAAGAGCGTGCCATCGATGGGATCCAGCAAGAGATCCACGCCGATCTCAGCCCAATAGGTTTTGATCAGCTCAACCAGTTCCGTCCGCCAGGGACCGCTGCCAAAGGGCGCGCTGAAAGTGATCTGGAGCGGCGCGCCATCTGAACGCATACGCCAGCCATCGTCGCCGCGCGCCAAACCCATCTCGTCCAACAGGGCGTTGGCGCCAGCGACATCGTATTCAATCGCGTTCTCGTCGATGCCCTCTTCGTAGAATGTGGCGGATGGATCGAAGATCGGCTGCCGTGGTTTGCCCTGGCCCAGGAAGACCAATTCTTGTACTTCGGCGCGGTTGATGGCGATGGAAAGCGCCCGGCGGAAGCGGATATCGTTGAATATCTCGCGCAGGATCGGATCATTGTGCGTGAAGTTGAGGACCATGCCAAATTCCGACGCCCGCAGATCGGGGTGCAAGTTCACCACATAGCCATTGGCTTCGGCGTTTTCCGCCAATAGCGGGAATTCGGAAATGTTGCGCCCGAAGCCCGCGTGCGTGATGTCGCCGGATACGATTCTGGCGACCATCACCTCGGTGCTGGGCGCGGTGAGCCGCAGGAAATAATCGGCGTAGGGCAACTGATTGCCTTCGGGATCGACCACGTGATAGTAGGGATTCCTGACGAAGGTATAGTTGTTTTCCGAATCCGTACTCTCGTAGATCCAGGCGCTCAGGGCTGGCAAATCGGGGTCTTGCACCGAGAAGTAGGGATCGGCCGCGGTGCCGCCCAGCAGCTTGGCTTCAAACAGTTCGTGCCAAAAGTCGTAGCCCGCTGCCTGCGCCAGTTCATCCGCGTTCTCGTTGTAATCAATATGGAACTGGCTCAAGTAGTGCTTGGGCAAGAAGGGACGGAAATCGGTAATGGTATCCAAAACGCGCACGAAGGGTTCGGGATAGTGGAAGACAAAATTGTAGTCATCAAGGACTTCCAGATCGGCATGTTGCCCGCTAGCCAGGATGCCGTTGTCGGTATTAGCCAGGAAGACATCGTCGTTCTTGACCACAGCGTCGTACCAGAATTGCACATCCTCGGTTGTCAGCGGGGCGCCATCGGACCAGCGATGCCCTTCGCGCAATGTCACAGAAAAGGTCAGGGCATCGTCGCTTAGCGTGTATGATTCCACGATATCGGGCACGATATTGAAGTTGAAGTCGAATTGCGCGACATTGGCGTTCAAGACCGAGCAGGTTTCTGGATCGCAAGCGACTTCGTCGTTCCAGATGCCGATGATGGTACCGCCATACGAGCCGATGTTGTCGCGCGCCTCTTGCACATAGGGCTGGGCGGGCAAGCGCTCGTCGACCGGGGGCAATTCGCCGGCGGCGACTTGCTCCGCCAGCATGGGCGCTTCGCTGTACATGCCTTGGCTCGAAACGATACCGACAGCCAATAGCAGGGACAGCAGGGCAAGCAAAACCATAAACCGTCTGAACATGATTATCTCCTTAGTATAGTTTTACAGAAAATCAGGCTGCATTCAGTGTAGCGCAAGAGAATAGATTTTCGCAAAAATACGGGGAAGGCGCGCCGGGGCAATCGCTTCAAAATCAATAACTGTCGAATTTAACATCAAACTGATGAATTGTAGGGGCGAGCCTTGGCTCGCCCATGAAATTGGGTGCAAAATTGTGGGCGATTGACCCGCAGTGTCTACGCGCGGCACAGAATCGCCCCTACATTACGTCCTTTTTTGGCATATTTACGTATAAATCTCGGTGTCGCAGGGCTGTGTCTACGCGCCCTACGCGACCCGCTGATGCGGGATGCCCGCCATAGAGATGGCGGGAAGGGGCTGGGGGGAACGTGGCACAGATTTTCGATTTGTACATGCGCCATTACAGCCGCTATCATTGTGTAGCGATATTACTGTCCGCCGCCTGCAGCTGGACGGGTATCAGGCGACCGGGTAGGCGATGGTTGTGATCAAACTCTCGATCTTGCCGCCGCTGGCGTACATGCGCGAATACTGCACGGTAATCGGCACATCGCTGCGGATGCGCATGCCGTAAGGCACATCAAAGGGTATCTGGTAGCCGGCGAGTTGCTCCGGCTTGTCCAGGCGGATATGCGGGCAGCGCTTGGCCGGCACGGTAATCGCGATACCCTCGACCGCCTCGCGATCTTCGAAATAGAAATCGAAGATGAGGTTGGCCTTGTCGAGGGTGGTATTGAGCACGCAGACCGATTCGTGATTTTTGTTGACCGGGTCAGCATCGGCCGGTGCCGCCAAATAGGCGTCGGGTATCAGCCAGGTCAAGGCGCCATGTGTCGGCATGGTTAGCTCCTTAGTTCTTGGCATAAATCGCCTTGTTGGCTAATTTCATCAGCGTAAGAAAGCCTGAGGATCCATCCAGACCGCGAAAGCGCAATCTGCAGCGCGTGGGCAGCACGCGATACCAAGACCCGCGATTTTCGAGAATGTCATGCTCGATGAGCACATTGTTGTCATCATAATAACTTGCCCTGTGCTCAATGCCATAACCGCGATCTTGCTCGCGTACATCGGCATCATGCGCTTGGGAACAACCATTGGACGAACCGGTCAAATCCAGTTCGGCAGTCACATGCGCTTCATTTTGCGCAATACTGTAGCTACCCTTAGAAATTACCTTGTTCTGCCATTCCTGAGTTACATTGAGAGTTGTAAAGCCTCTCACTTTGAGAAATGTCATGATGTTTGCATCGTCCCAACGGTTGATGACTTTCAATTCCAAGGTGCAGCCGCTGCCATCACCCCTGCTGGTTCGGAAATGGCTGTTAAAGCCGATTTCATTTGTGGGCACGGCGTAATTCGTGATGCAATCGCCGTTGACAATCTCCGCGTCTGGAGTCATTGCGGCTTCAAAGGGATCGACAACATACTGCGTGTTGTCCGCGAGCGTGACCGTGAAGGTTTTGCCCTCTTTGGGCACTTTCACCCGGACGATGTTCTTGCCTTGCGCCAGCGCTGGCAGGGTGAAGACAAACAAGAATAGGACGATTAGAGCGAACTTTATTTTTGTCATGGTTGCATTCCTCATATTGTAATTACTGTATTCTAGCACAAATTCAGGGCGGTGACACGGGCTGTGCCGTTCAGTCCAGGACAATCGCGCCACAGGCATCGCGACTGGCAAGGTATTGCCCTGCCAGGTCAAGGCGCCATGTGTCGGCATGGCAAGCTCCTTACTGCTTCTGATAAATCGCCGCGCTGGATAATTTCAGCAGCACAAGATCGCCTGTGTCGCCATCCATACCGCGATAGCGCAATGTGCAGGGCTTTTCTAGCACGCGATACCAAGACCCGCGATTTTCGAGCATGTCTCGTTCCTCGAAACCACTGTCGGGCCAAAAATATCCCACGTGATGGATGCCATAACCGCGATTCTGTAAGTTTGTAGCAGCATCATGCGCTTCGTCGCGACAGTTCGCGTGCGAACTATCCAAATCCAGTTCGGCAGTCACATGCGCTTCAATTTTCGAAATACTGTAGCTGCCCTTGGGAATCATGGTAGTCGTCCATGTCGGACCTAAAGTGAGCGTTGTCCTGCCTCTCACCCTGATAAATGTCATCCAGTCTCCACCATCGTCCCACTTTTCGAGGACGCGCAATTCCAAGGTGCAACCGCTGCCATCACCCGCGCTGGTCATGATATGGCTGTCAAAGCCGATTTGATCTTGGGGCTGGGAGTATTTTGTGATGCAACTGCCAGTGACAATCTCCGCGTCTGGAGTGAAATCGCCTTCAAAGGGATCGACAACATATTCCTCGTTGTCTGCGAGCGTGACCATGAAGGTTTCGCCCACAGCGGGCACTCTCACCCGGACGATGTGCTTGCCTTGCGCCAGCGCTGGCAGGGTGAAAAGCAACAAGATTAGGACGAGTAGAGCGAACTTTGTTTTTGTCATGGTTGCATTCCTCATATAGTATTTACTGTATTCTAGCACAAATTTAGGGCGGTGGCGCCAGGGCAATTGCATCAAAATGAATCTGCAAAAATATAAATATTTTTCAAACTTTAATCTAACCACAGAGACACAGAGTGCACAGAGAAAAGTCTATCATTTATGAGTATTGTGAAATTGCACTTCGCTTTTGAACACTGCGATAAGCATTTTACCCATTTCTATGTCGATTCTTGAGGAGTTCTGCCTCGAACGAACTTAAACTCTGTGTTCTCGGTGCCTCTGTGGTGAAAATTTTTTTGATGCAATTGCCCTGGGTGGCGCGGACTTCGCGCTTCAGTTTTTTACAAAGCGCTGGCGGCGGTAGATCTCGTCGGGGCGACGATAGACATGCCAGACCTCGTCATCTGGCAAGCGGGTCGGCTTGCCCGTCAGCAGAGCGCCGTGGAAGATGCGCGCCGCTTTGACCGCCATCGCCGTGATGTTCAGGATTTCGGCTGGTGTATCGCCCAGGGCGATCATGCCGTGGTTCTCCAGCAGGATCAGCTTGGGCGCTTCGCCATGCGCCGTCATATAGGCGCGCGCGCGCTCGCGCATGATCAGCGCCAGCGGCAAGCCCGGGTCGGCATAAGGCACAAGGGCGGAGACCGGTCCGCAGAGCACTGCTTCATCGGGGAAGCGTCGTTGAGCGGCGAAGTCTTCCGCGTATTCGCTGCATAGTATCTGGTTGATGGCGGTGGGATGGGTATGCCCGACGGTCGTCACGCCGCACTCGCGCAGCAGCATGGCGTGGAAGCTGACTTCAATCGACGGGCTGCGCGCGTCGGCGGGGTCGACTATTGCCGCCTGCGTGATCGCCTTCTGCTGGCTGAGCGTTGGCGGCGGGTCGTCCAGCATAGCCAGCATGGGCGCGAATCGCACAGCCACAAAGCCCGATTCGCCGATGCCCTGCATCTGATGACCGCTGGCTTTGACGAGGAAGCTCTCGTCGTCCAGCCGCATGGAGGTATTGCCCTCGCCGATGATGACGTAGTCCATCGCCGGCTCGCCCAGAGCGCGGGTCATCTTGATGAGACTTTCGAGCGGATTGGTCATGCCCCCACCCTATATCCTATGCCCCCTCGGTCCCCCGTTTTCGGGGGATGCTTCCCAAAATGAGGGAGGGACTTTGATACACCTAGCACGGAAACGCGGCGTTCCCCTCCCCCAAAATGAGGGAGGGACATTGATAACCCTAGCATGGAAACGCGGCGTTCCCCTCCCCCAAAATGAGGGAGGGACATTGATAACCCTAGCACGGAATCGCGGCGATCCCCTTCCCTCTTGATGGGGGAAGGGGTTAGGGGATGGGGGTGATGGCTAAAAGTCGAAGTCGTCGATGTTGTCGATGTTGTAGACGAAGGGTGGGCCAAGCAAGACTTCACTGCCATTGACGACCATCAGTTCGCCCAGTTTGCCGGCCATGACGGAGCTGTCGCCCGGCTGGAACTCGCCATCAACAACCGCGCGCAGAACGTAGAGCGCGGCGTAGCCGAGATCGACCGGGTTCCACAAAATCACATCGCGGACGCAACCCGTGCTGACGTAGGGCTTCATGGCGTTAGGCAGCGCCAGACCAACTACGGCGACATCTTCGCAGACATCAGCCTGGTTGACGGCGTCGGCGCTGGCGGGCGTGGCGACCGATGTCAAGCCGATGATGCCGTCCAGGTCTTCGCCATATTTGTTGATCAGAGTCTGCGCCTGCTGGAAGCTCAAACCGGCGTCTTCTTGCGCTTCAAGCGTTTCCAGCCATTCCAGATCGGGGAAGCATTCGCTGGCGTAAGCCCACATCTCGGAAACCCAACGCGCCTGGTTGGGCGTGGTGAAGGTCGAAGTGACGATGCCGAAAGAGGCGTCTTCGCCCTTCTGATCGACCAGACTGTCGATCAGCGACTTGCCGATGCCGTTAAACTCGGCTTGGTTGACAAACCACTGGCGCGCGTCAGGCTCGGAATTGGCATCGTAGCCAACCACGTTAATGCCGGCTTCCAGCGCTCTGCGCAGTACCGGCGCGATGGCGACCGGGTCGTTGGCGGCGAAAAGGATGCCGTCCACGCCCTGCGTGATGTAGCTGTCAATGACCTGGATCTGATCGTCGATATTGGCGTCAGTCGGGCCATCGGTGGAGACGCTGACGTTACCCAGCTCTTCAGCCGCTTGCTGCTGGCCCAGCGTGGTGGCGCCGAAGTAGCCGATGCCGATCAGCTTGGGAACATCAACCACGACGATGTCCTGGCCAGCCATGTCCATATCGCCCATGGCGGCCATGCCACCGTCATATTCCGGCATGTCCATCATTTCTTCGCCGTCTTCGTCGTCCGTCATTTCCGCGCCCATACATGCGAGCGGATTGACGTCGAGTTCGTCGGAGCCGTCCCAGCGTTCATGCCCGTCGGCGCTGAGCGGCAGGCTGACTAGCGCAAGGAAGAGCGCCAGTATCAAGGTTATTGCGAGTGTCTTCTTCATGACTTTGACTCCATAAGACTAAATGGCTAAACGAAGTTGGAAGTTGCTGTTTGTACTTGGCGCGACGCACCTCCTTTCTTTGGAAATCAGTGGCAATCAGTGGGAATCAGTACCAAATCCGGGTGGAATCCCACCTGTCCTGGCTAACTCTCATCTTGCCTCCGTTGAATGAAGTTGTTTACCAGTATAGCAAAAATCAGGACACTGCCGATGACGACTATCGTCGCGTCGCTGGTGACGCCGGTCAATACTAGGCCGTTCTTGAGCAGTTGAATCAGCACGACGCCGATTATCGTTCCTGGGACGGAACCAGTGCCGCCGAATATGCTCGTGCCGCCCAGGACGACAGCGGCGATCACATCCAGCTCAATGCCCGTGCCCATATCGGAGCGGGTGGTGCTTACGCGCGACACGAAGATGTAACCGGCGACTGCCGACATGAAGCCGGAAAATGTGTAGATGAAAAGCAAGTGACGGTTGACGGTAAGTCCGCTGAAGCGGGCGCCCGTTTCGTTGTTGCCGATCGCGTATAGCGCGCGCCCAAGCCGCGTGCGCGCCAGCACAATGGCGAAGATAATCACCGCCACAATCAACAGCCAGAGCTGGGTAGGGATGCCGAGCAACTCGCCCTGGCCGAGCTCGAAAAACCACTCCGGGTAGCCCCTGGCCGAGCGAGCCTCGCTGATGCCCTCCGCCAGCCCGCGGTACAAGGCCAGCGTCGCCAGCGTCATGATCAGTGGCGGCACGCCGACGCGCACGATGAAAAGCCCGTTGACGAATCCAGCCAGCGTGCCGCTGAGTATGCCGGTGACGATGGCCAGCTCCAGCGGGAAGCCCAGTTCCTGCCAGGTCCAGCCCAGAACGATGGCGGTGAGCCCAAGGATAGAACCAACCGAGAGGTCAATGCCGCCGGTGATGATGATATAGGTCATGGGGATGGCGATCAGACCGACCTCGGTCATGAAGCGGCCCTGCTGCAAGAGGTTGTCGACGGTGAGGAACTTGTCGGTACGCGTCGCCAAAAAGAGCACAGAGCCTAACATGATGAGGAAGAGCACGCCTTCCTGGCTGATGAGCAAGTGGCGCAGCTTTTCGCCGATTGATGGATCGGATGGATTGCGCGGCGCGGCGGGCTTTGAATTCACTGGATCTGCGCTCCTATAACCGCTGCCGGCGCCGCCGGATCAAATCCGCCAGCACCGTCACCAGGATTAATAATCCTTGTACGGCTTTCAGCCAGAAGGGCGATACATTGATGAAGATCATGGCGGAACGGATGAAGTTGAGCAAGAGCGTCGCCAGGGTCGAGCCGATGGCGGTGCCGGTCCCGCCCAGGATGCTGACGCCACCCACAACAGAGGCGGTGATGATCGACAGCTCCAGCGCCGGCGGCGGCGTCACCTGAATGATCTGGAATTGCGTCGAATACATGACGCTGGCAACGCCGACGAAGACGCCGTTGAGTGTGAAGACGGTCATCAGCAGGCGCCGCTGGGACAAGCCGGAAAGGCGCGCCGCTTCCGCATTGCCGCCCAGGGCGTAGAAGGCGCGCCCAGTGGCGCTGTAGCGCATCCACAGCACCACCACTATAGTCAGCGCGACCATGATAATAATCGGCATGGGAATGCCCAGCGGACGCATCTGCGAGAGGTGATAATCGGCGGGCATATCGGTGACGCGCTCGCCAGCGGTCCAGATGATCAAGATGCCTTTGATGATGCTGAGCATGCCCAATGTCACCACAATCGAGGGTATTCTCAAGTAGGCGACCAGGAAGCCAATCAAAGCGCCGAAGCCCGCGCCCACGATCAGCGGCGCCAGCCAGGCGAGAGGCGAGGGCGCGCCGGCAACCACCAGCCGCCCGCTAATCACCGCCAGCAAGCCCACCAGCGAGCCAACCGAGATATCGATGTTGCCAGTGATGATGACCATGGTCATGCCCAGCGCGGCCACGGCAATATAAGCGTTGCCCTGTAAGATGTCGGAGATATTGCGTTCCTGCAAAAAGCGTGGATTGGCGATGCCCACCACGAAGATCAAGAGCAGCAGCCCGAAGAGGATGATGCTTTCCTGATTGCCGTAGAGTTTGGTGATGCGATAGCGTTCTTCGCCAGCGCCGCGCGGGATGAGGACTTGCAAGACGCACAAGATCCCGGCGAAGAGCATCACCCAAAAAGCGCTACCCATGCTGTCGATATAGGTCGCGCCTTCGGCGGCGTAATCGCGGAAGAAATTGATGTAATAGACCAGCGCCAGCAAGCCAGCCAGGCTCATCAAGAGCGATATGGCGCGGCTCGCGCCCGGTACAATCACGTTCCACAAGCCCAGCAGCAGGACGCCCAGTCCAGCCAGCGGAATAAGCTCGACGCCAGTTTTGAAAATGTCCAGCTCGTTGGCTTTTTTGCTTTCGGTGAAGACCGCGACTGTCGACGGTCCTCTTTCCGGCTGCATGACAAAAGGCAGCAAGAAATAAGCGCCGATAATCGCAAGAGCCAGAGCAATGCCGATAAAGTGCAGGGGCGCGCGCTTGACGGTGGATGTCTTCATTTTGCTCATGCGCTGGTCCCCGCCGCTTGACGCGCTTCTTCGCTCATCATGGCGTGGGCGATCAGCTCTTGCGTGGCTTCGGCGCGACTGAACTCGCCCACCAAACGCCCCTCGCGCATCACCAGGATGCGGTCGCTCATGCCCAGGATTTCCGGCAATTCGCTGGAAATCATCAGAATCGCCAAGCCCTCTTCCGCCGCCAGCCGGCTCATCAGACGGTGAATCTCCGCTTTTGCGCCGACGTCTATCCCGCGCGTCGGCTCGTCCATGATCAGCAGTTTGGGGTTGCTGGCCAGCCATTTGCTGACGACCACCTTTTGCTGGTTGCCGCCGGATAGTTTATTGACAATCTGCTCGGTACCGGTGGCGCGAATGCTCAGCTGCTGAATGGAATGATTGGCCAGCATACGCTCTTTGGCGCGGTTGACAAAGGTGTTGCGCGATACCGATTCCAGCACCGCCATCGAGGTGTTTTCGCGCAGGGTCATTTCGCGCACCAAACCCTGTTGACCGCGGTCTTCCGGCACATAGCCGATGCCATGCCGCACCGCCTGAGAGGGTCGATGAATCTCGACCGCTTCGCCATTCAGCAGGATGTCGCCGGATTCCGCCGGCAAGACGCCGAAGATCACTTGCGCGGTTTCACTGCGCCCAGAACCGACCAAACCCGCCAAGCCGACGATTTCGCCCGCCCGCACCGAGAAGGAAATGTCGCGCGTCAGCGGGGGGCGATTGAGATTGCGCACTTCCAGCACCAAGTCGCCGATTTCGGCGGCTTGCTTGGGGAAGAGGTTTTCTATCCTGCGGCCGACCATCATGCTGATCAGTTTGGATTCGCTGGTATCCCGCAGCTCGTTGACGCCAATGTATTGTCCGTCGCGCAGCACCGTCACGCGGTCCGCCAAGGCAAAGACCTCGTTCAGGCGGTGGCTGATGTAAATGATGCTGACGCCGCGTTCGCGCAGCAGCCGCACAATGCTGAAGAGCTGCTCGACATCGCTTTCGGTCAGGGCGGCGGTTGGCTCGTCCATGATGAGGATGCGGGCGTCGAGCGACAAGGCTTTGGCGATCTCGACGCGCTGCCGGTTGCCGACGTTGAGCGCGCCGACCTTGGCTTGAACATCGAGGTTGGTGATGTTGAGCTCCGCCAGCAGCGTCTCGGCTTCCCGCTCCATGCGCTCCCAGTCGATGGTTTGGAAGAAGCCGCGATTCCTGGTCGGCGCATGACCCATGAATATGTTTTCAGCCACCGACAGCTCCGGATACAAGCCCAGCTCCTGATAGATGGTAGCGATGCCGGCGCGCTGCGCCTCCCGTGGGTTGGCGAACAGTACACGCTGCCCATCCAGGCGGATTTCGCCGGTTTCCGGCTGATATACGCCAGAGACGATCTTGATCATGGTGGATTTGCCGGCGCCGTTTTCGCCGATCAGGGCGTGGACTTCGCCACGGCGCACGTCAAATTGCACATCTTTGAGCGCGTGCACGCCGGGAAAGTGCTTGTTGATCCCTCGCAGTTGCAGTAGCGGCGCTGCGGTCATGGCACTTTCCTGAACATTCGTCGGATTGAGGACCAAGGCGGCCGGTTATGGAAGCAAGTTTAGGAAGCGCTGGTAGTTCTCGTCCCAGCCTGCCGTGTCGGTTGGCTCGTAAAGGACAAGTTCCGCCGACTCGCTTAACATGCTGCGCGCTTCGGCGACATCCCGCAGTTCGCCGATGGCGATCAACTGAACGATGGCATTGCCGGTCGCCGTCGCTTCGGACGGTCCCGCGAGCACCGGACGGCCAGTGGCCTTAGCCGTCATCTGATTGAGCAGGGTATTACGCGAGCCGCCGCCGATGATATGCAGTTGCTCGACCGGTTGGCCCGAGACGGCGATCAATTGCTCCAACACGAAGCGATATTTATAGGCGAGGCTGACATAGACGGCTGCGATCAGCTCGGCATCGCTTGCCGGCGGCGCTTGGCTGTTTTGCCGGCAATAGTCGCGGACGCGCGCGGGCATATCGCCGGGCGCCAAGAACATCGGATCGTCTGGATCAATCAGGGTCTTAAATGGATCGGCGCGCTGTACTGTTTGTACCGTCTCTACCATCGCCGCCAGCTGATCGAAACTGTAGTCTTTGCCGGCGGCTTTCCAGGTAGCCCGGCATTGGTCAACCAGCCACAAGCCCATGATATTCTTCAGCAGGCGGTAAGTATTGCCATAGCCGCCTTCGTTGGTGACATTCGCGGCATAAGCGGCATCGCTGAGGATGGGCGCTTTTAATTCCAAGCCAAGCAGGCTCCAGGTGCCGCTGCTGAGGTAAGCGACATGCTCGCTGGCGGCTGGCACGGCGACCACCGCGCTGCCGGTATCGTGGCAGGCTGGCGCGATGACATCAATGCCCTGGTAAGTGCCAAGTTTCGTGCCCGGCTGCACAATCGGCGCCAAAATATCGGGGATGCCGACGGCCGCGGCGATAGCGCGATCCCAATCGCTGGTCTGGGCGTTGCATAGCTGCAGGGTGGTGGCTTCGGTGTATTCGCAGGTTTTGGAGCCCGTCAACCAATAATTGAAGAGATCGGCAATGGTCAACAGGGTGGCGGCTTGCTCCAGCAGCGGGCTGCCGTCGCGTATGCTGGCGGCGAGCTGGAATAAACCGTTGAATTGCAGGAATTGTATGCCGGTGCGGTCGAAGATTTCGCGGCGAGGCATGCGCTCGAAGGTCCATTCCATTGCGCCATTGCTGCGCGGGTCGCGGTAGTGGACCGGGTTTGCCAGCAAGTCGCCGGCGCTGTCCAGCAGGGCATAATCGACTCCCCAGCAATCCAAGCCAATCGCGGCTGGGGCGGCGACCTTGTCGATGCCGACTGTGATTTCATGCCAAATCCGCAAAACGTCCCAATGCAAAGCCTTCGGCGTCTGCACCGGGATATTGGGGAAGCGATGCGCCTCGCGCAGGGAGATGGCGCGGCCGTCAAAGGAAACTGCCATCACCCGCCCCGAGCTCGCGCCCAGATCTATCGCGATGACGCGCTTGGCGCTCATTGACGCGCTCCTGCGCGGTTCATATTCGATTTGCGGGGACAGCAAAGCTCACACATCTGCGAATCACATAATCCATGCGGGGATAATTCCCCGCTGATTATACACCTTGCGCCCCACTTTGTCATATTTCTCTTATTTTGAAACCGCGGCGCGCTTGCGCCAAGGAGGCTTGTTATTCTGTGCGAGCGCGGCATTCTTGGGTCCTTATCGCTGCCGCCCTGCGGCTGTTCGCCGCTAGCCTTGTGGCTGCCCCCGCTATCACTTCTGCTGCCCTACTCAATTCTGTCGCCTGCCTAATGCGCAGCCACCTATTACCCTGCGGCAACCAAACGGTTGCCCTATGCAATCAATTAAATCTATGTTAAATTAGATATGATGTGATTGAGGATTATCTAATATGAAAGGGAAATGTCATGTCACACGCATTGTTCGCAGTTTCACCTAGGAAGGCTTTGCTTCTCTTGGCTGCTTTGCTGCTGCTTTTCAGTGGGCTGGGCGGGGCTCTTCTTGTCGAAGCGCAGACTTACGCCTACGTCCTGATGGGGACGCGCAGGCCAACTATGTCCGAGACCGGACGCGATAGTTTCATTGATGTCGACCGGCTGCTGATTGGCATGTCTCACAACAGCGGCATGAGCTTCACAGTCTGCTTTACTGGCACCGCCGACCCAAGGACGGATTACAATGTATATCAATCGTTTACCATGAATTCCGTCACCTGGAATGGAGATTGCTTCACCGACACTTGGGGCTCCGGCGGTTGGCTGCAGGGGGCGAAGCGGCGTTACGCCATCAGAGGAGTTCGCGATAACGTCAGCGACCCCAATGAAACCATCATCGCTACCGTATCGGGAGTCAGCAGTTCTTACACGATCGTAATTCCCTCCGTCAAAGTCACCATCCGCGGCGGCTAAGTCCAAGATTGAGCAAGCAAATGCTGGCTCTGGCGCTGGCCAGGGCCGGCATTCCTCATTACTTAGCTTCATTACCTAGATTTGCTTACGAACAAGGCCGATAGGCGCCTTGCAAATAATCTGAAATGCGCCTTGCTGCTGGCTCCGATTGTCGAACTGCTCGGCGGACTAATCGGCGAACTCGACAATGGCGCCGTCGGCGCGCAATGCGGCGACGAGCAGGGCGGGCGACTGGCGCGAGGTGAAGATCGCGCTCAGTTCCTGCGGGCGGGCAACGGTGAAAGACGTAACTTTGCCCCATTTTTTATCGTCGATGAGCATATATTTGCTGATGCACTGGCGCAGAATCGCTCGCTTCATGTGCGATTCTTCTTGGCTGGATTCGGTGAAGCCGGTCTCTTTGCTGTAACCGTGGGCGCTGATGAAGCCAGCTGACAGCTGCAGCTTGGGCAGCCCCTCTGGCTTGCCAACCAGCGAGACCGAATCACGGCGCAATTGTCCGCCGGGCATCAATACCTTGATATGTCGCGTGTTGAGCAATTCCTTGGCGATGATCAAACTGTTGGTCACGATTGTCAGCTCGTCCAGTTGCTTCAGATGGGGCAGCATGGCAAAGACAGTTGAAGAAGCGTCCAGCGCGATGATGTACCCGGGGCTGACATAACGCGCCGCATAGCGGGCAATCTGCGCCTTGACGCGGGTATTGGCGCGCAAACGCGCATCATAAGAAAGCTCCGGGGAAATGTCGCGCCCCTGCGGCAAAACCGCGCCGCCGTGGGTGCGCTGGACGAGCTTGGCGGCTTCCAGCGCGCGCAGGTCGAGGCGAATGGTAACTTCGCTGACATTGAAGTCGTCGCTGAGGCGCTTGACCGCAACGCGGCCGCTGCGCTGCAATTGGGCGAGGATGCCGCGGCGCCGCTCTTCCATAAACAGTTGTTCGGGCATATCGGCCAGCCGGTAAAGTATCCGGGCAAAGAGACGGATGCGAATGACCAACTATATGAATAATTATAACAAATTATATTGTCTGGGGATAATATCCAGCCCTTGAGGTGCAGGGCAATTGCATCAAAATCCATAACTGCCGAATTTAACATCAAACTGATGAATTGTAGGGGCGAGCCTTGGCTCGCCCATGAAATTAGGCGCAAAATCGTGGGCGATTCTGTGCCACGCGTAGACACTGCGGGTCAATCGCCCACGAATAGAAGGTTGATGAAAACGGGCGATTGCTTTGATTGATGATTACAGTCCGCGCGCCGCTTCAATGCGCCGGATCAAACTGAGGTCGAATGCTTCCAGCGTATCAATGTGGGCGTCGGCGATTGCGAGGACTTCTGGGGGGAGCGGAAAGTCGGGGCTTGGCGCGGCCACCGCCGCCATGCCCGCCGCCTGGAGCGAGCGCAAGCCGTTTGCCGAGTCTTCGATGCCCACGGTCGCTTCGGGCAAGACGCCAAGCTGCGCCATCGCTTCCAGATAAATGTCGGGCGCGGGTTTGCCGCGGGGGATATCGTCACCGTAGATGATGACTTCAAAGACTTGGTCCAGACCGGTAATGCGCAGGACTGCTTTGATGATTTCTGTCGGTGAGCCAGAAGCCAAGCCGACGCGGAAATGCTGTTTCATGCGGTGAACCGATTCGATGGCGCCGGGGCGGGTCGGCATACGCTGCTCGTAGTGGGCGATGACGCGCCCTTTCATCTCGGCGATGATGTCCTCAATGGATTCATCCAGCCGCAGTTTCTCTTGCATCACCGTCGCCCATCCGACAGTACTGCGCCCCATCGCCAGCCGCTGATAGTCGTCGGTCCAGGTCTGGTCCCGGTCGCGGGCGAAGTCGACGCGCGACTTGTCCCAATAGACTTCGCTGTCGACTAGCACCCCATCCATATCATAGATGACGGCTTCAATCGGCATCCCCACCTCCTGGGCTATACACTAGACTTTCGCCAGCGCAGCCGCCGGCTACAGGGACTGATCGGCTGACGGGTCGACCACGCCGATGGTCAAGAGTATGTTGGCGTAAATGCGTTGTTCGCCCGTGGCGATGACCAGGCAGCAATTGTCTTTGCTGGCTTCGTCATAAAATGCGAATCGCTCCAGCGCCTGCAATTCAATTTGGTCGCCCAACAGATGTCGGAATTCTTGGTATATGCTCGGCTCGGCGCCATCATGGCGCGCCATCACCTGCGCCGCTTCGACCGGCGTCACGCTCAATAGCGCCGCCAGCACATCCGTGACCGTGACCATGCCCGGCGCCAGGTTGAGATAGACGCGCTCGGCAAGTGGGTTCGCGCCGGTCGAAACCGGGTAGTTTCCGTCGGGAATCAAGATCGTGGCGCCGTGCCCGGCTTCGCCAAGGGCGCCAAGAATTTGTGGGTGAATCAGCTTGCCGTTTATCATTCTCTTCTCCATTTTTCGTAACCAGCGAGGGTCGCGTAGGTCGCGTAGACACTGACCGCCGACACTGACCGCCGACACCGTGATTTATCCGTAAATATGCCAAAAAAGGACGTAATGTAGGGGCGATTCTGTGCCGCGCGTAGACACTGCGGGTCAATCGCCCACGATTTTGCACCCAATTTCATGGGCGAGCCAAGGCTCGCCCCTACAATTTATCAGTTTGATGTTAAATTCGACAGTTATGGATTTTGAAGCGATTGCCCTGCGCGTCCGCCATGCTGTCGCGCTAAATCTTTCTGATGCGGTCCCCGACCCTGATCATGCCATCTTGAATCACACGGGCGTAAACGCCGCGCAAGCGCTGGCTTTTTCCCGCCTCCGACATGACCCACTTGCGCGCGGAGGCGCCGAAGCGGCGGGCGAACTTGCCACAGCCGGTATGCGGCGTGCGGGCGATTTCCAGAATCACGCCGCCGATCTGCAGTTTTGCGCCCGCAGGCAGATTGCCCATCGAGATATCGAGATCGACAAAAAGCTGATCGCCCGCTTCCGCCCAGCGCGATTTGTCGGCGGTTAGGAGATTAATCACGCGGCTGTTCATTATCGTAACCTGGGTTTCTTGAATCGGTTCGCTGTCAGGGTTTTTGCGCCTGGCGCGGTCCAACCAGTCATCGCCTTCCAAGCCCTGGGCGGCTGTGAACCTGGCGGTTTGCAATGCTTCGCGTTGATCGGCTTCTGGCCGGCGCACGATCAACTCTACAATGCCATCATCGCTTGGCGATTTGTCCATTTGCTCCCAGGCTTCGTTCAAGGTTTCAATACTCTTCACGGCTTCCATTGCTCGCTCCAGGCGCTTGACGATTATTCCTGCGCAGACTATACACTAAAAGCTGGGAAAATTCTGCGCTTTTTTGCTCGCCGCCCAGGGCAATTGCATCAAAATCCATAAATGACGAATTTATCATCAAACTAACAAATTGTAGGGGCGAGCCTTGGCTCGCCCATGAAAATTGGCGCAAAATCTTGGGCGATTCACAGAATCGCCCCTACATTGCGTCCTTTATTGGCATATTTTCGGATAATTCTCGGAGTTGGAGGTCAGTGTCGCAGGGCTGTGTCTACGCGCCCTACGCGACCCGTGGTGCCTCAATGTTGAAATAATTTGAAGCGATTGCCCTGGGATGCGACATAGCATTGTGGCAAGTCAATTGTTACCATGTCACAAAGTGGCTGATGCTGCGCGAAACTAAGAATAGGAGTGGAGCTGGCTATGGCAATCGAACACAGGCGCTTGGGCAAACACGGCGTATACGTCAGCAATCTATGTTTGGGCACGATGAACTTCGGCTGGCATACGCCCAGGCAAGAGGCATTCGCAATTATGGATCGCGCGCTTGAACTGGGCATCAACTTCTTCGATACAGCCGATGTCTATGGGCGCAAAATCGAATGCGGCTTGACCGAAGAGATCATCGGTCAATGGCTCGCCCAGGGCAGGGGACGCCGGGACGCGGTCATTCTGGCGACGAAAGTGCATAATCCCTTCAGCCGCAAAGCGAATCTGCCCGAAGCCAATAGCGAGCGCGGCGGACTGTCCGCCTACAAGATTCGCAAGCATTGCGAAGGCAGCTTGTCCCGTTTGCAAACCGACCATATCGACATTTATCAGATGCACCATATCGACCGCGGCTGCCCCTGGGATGAAACCTGGGGCGCTTTTCACGCGCTCGTCCAGCAAGGCAAAGTCGTTTATGTCGGCTCGAGCAACTTCGCGGGCTGGGATATCGCCACCGCCTGCCAAGAAGCCTCCCGCCGTCACATGACCGGTCTGGTTAGCGAACAGAGCATCTATCACCTGGATAACCGCGCCATCGAGCTGGAAGTCATCCCAGCCTGCCGCCATTACGGCCTTGGCTTGATCCCCTGGAGCCCCTTGTCTGGCGGCTTGCTAGGCGGCGCGCTGGAAAAGGTCGAAACGGGAAGGCGCAGCAACCCCGACTTGATAGCGCGCGTCGAATCGAAACGAGAGCAGCTCGAAGCCTATGAAAGCCTGTGTCGCGAAATTGGATCCCCGCCGGGCGAAGTGGCGCTGGCATGGCTGCTGCATAACCCCGCTGTCAGCGCGCCGATCATCGGTCCGCGCACGCTGGAGCAACTGGAAAGCGCCGTCCGCGCCAGCGAAATCCGCCTGGACGCGAGCGTCTTGGACAGGCTGGACCAGATCTTCCCTGGTCCCGATGGCGAAGCGCCGCAAGCATACGCCTGGTAAACCAGTTGCCCTGGGATTCTAATCCATAATTAAGGCGTTTTTCACTTAAGCGCGCTATAATTGTTAGAATAATAGAATTATCTGGAGTCCGCATGAAAATCCCAGCCTACGCCAATGCATGGCAGTTCCTTGTCTTTTCAATTGTTTTGCTCATCCTGCCGTTACCGAGCGCGCGCGCGAACGATATTGTGGTGGACAAACACTGCAGCCTGGCGCAAGCCATCGGCTCCGCCAATAACAATTCATCCAAAGCCCGCTGCGAAACAGGCTATCGAGAAGATACCATTTTCTTGGAAGACGATTTGGACTTGTTGGACGAGTTGCCCGCCATCACTTCCAAGATTGTCTTGGAAGGCAATAACCACACCATTTACGTAAAACCGCGCTATCCCGCTTTTACAATCAAATACGGCGATCTCACCATCAAAAACCTGCGCGTGAAATTCAGCGGCAAGAACCGCGCCGGTCCCACTATCGAGATTGTTAATGGCTCGCTAAGCATCATCGACAGCCAGATTGAACGCTGCACGGGCAAATTCTTGGTGGAAGACAGCTTTGGCACGGTTCTAGGCGACAGCGACGTCTGTGGCTACTCGGCGGAAACCGTTGAAAGCTGGTTTGGCGGACCCGCGCCTATCGCGACAGCGATACCTGCGCCAGCGCAGTCCGATACCTGCGCTGCCTTAACCGGCACGACAGCCACGATTTCCGCGCGTTATGGGCTCGGCAGCGGCCTGCAATGCCAGCAGGTGGACGCAACTGGCATCGGCAACGCGGCGATTGTCCAGTCCGGTTTCATTGACGCGGTTGACGTCTGGGGCTATGTCGAACAAGGCGTGGAAATCTGTTTCGCGCAACAAGGCGCGATCGTCTTCCTGGATGCGGCAACAGCGCCTCGGATGCCGGTGCCGGTAGAACAGTTCGCCCGTGATGGCAAGACCTGCGCGGCGTTTGATAGACCCGGCACGGTTGTGCTTGTGCCTGGGCAAGCGCCAGCCAGAGAAACCGAGGCGCCCGTGGACCCGCCAACGCCGCAATGCAGCATCACCACGACCGTCAATCTCAAACTCCGCGCCGCTCCCGCTATACGCAAGAATATAATCGGATATGTGTCGCGCGGAACAAGTTTTGTCCCCATTGCGCGGACAACGTATTGGTTCAATGTCGATTATCACGGAACGCTGGGCTGGATCAACGCCAACCCGAGCTATGTCATTATAGCCGGCGCTTGCGCCTAGCCTATTCACGCCCTTGGAAAAACAACTTTACAGGCAGAAGGCGCGACTCTAGTCCCTGGTACAATTTTCCCGCAATCGCCTGATTCATACTTGCGTGAGTAGCGAGCGCTGCCACCGGTCCTTCCTCCGCGCGACATCGCAACAGAGTTTACAGAAATTTTACATCTTCGACAGCGATCAGTCAGAATTTTACGTATAATACTTTTAGAGTTTACTGAACGTACAGAATGTACGAAGGATAATGAACATGAAACGCATACTTGCAGTTTTCTCCATTATGGTCATCTTTGTGACGACAGGCGCGATCTTTGCCGACGGTCACGAAGCGACCATCGCCGACGTCGTCCTGGCCTCTGCAGAATCCGAGGCGGCTGAATTCACGACTTTGCTCGCCGCCGTCAGTGCGGCCGACCCCGCTATCTTGGAAGCGCTGGCGAACCCAGAGGCCGAATTGACAGTCTTCGCGCCAACTGACGCTGCTTTTGCCGCCTTAGCCGAAGCGCTGGGAGAAGAGGCATTCAACGCGATTCTGTCGGAAGAGGGGACGCCCAAGCTGAATGAGATATTGAGCTATCATGTCCTCAACGGCCAGGTTGCCTCCGCGGATGTCATCGCCGCGTTGTCGGACGCCGAAGCCGATGATATGGGCATGGTCGGCTTCTCGGTTGTGACCTTGAGCGGACAGACGCTGGATGTCGCCGGCACGGTCGGCGCAGACGGGCTCGACCTTTCGGCGGGCATCACCGTTGACGGCGCCAATTTGGTCCTCGACATGCTAGACATCGAAGCCAGCAATGGCGTCATCCATGTCATTGACGCGGTGGTCCTGCCCGAGCTGCGCACTATCGCCGATATTGTCGTCGAATTGGCTGGGGCGGAAAATCCAGAGTTTACTACGTTGCTAACCGCTGTAAGCGCCGCCAACCCGGATCTGCTCGCAGCGCTTGCCGATCCTGCCGCTGAATTGACCGTTTTCGCGCCTGTGGACGCCGCCTTCGACGCGGTGGAAGGCTTGGAAGCAATCGTCGCCGACACCAGCCTGCTGACAGGCATCCTGCAGTATCATGTCTTCCCTGGCACGGTCTACAGCTTCCAGATTGGCGACCTAGTGGACGATATGGGTCAAGTAAAAATCGCTATGGCAAACGGCAGCGAAGCGACGCTATCCGTCAGCGATATGGGCCTCATGCTCGACGCCGCCAACGTTATGTTGGAACTGGTGGATATCGAAGCGAGCAACGGAGTCATCCATGTCATCGACGGCGTCATCGCGCCCCAGTCCTAGGCTGCGGACCGGGCTAGATTAAATTGAATACCTTGAAGCCCCGCCGGACGGCGCGAGCTTCAAGGCGGAATCGCCCTCATCAGCCGATGGGGGCGATTCTTTTTCTGGCGTTGCTTGGCGCGGGTAAGCTCAGGCTTGATAGGCTGCCCAGAGCAGCTCGGCGATGTGCATGACGGGCAGGTCCTTGCCAGCCAATTCCAAATGTTTTTGCAACTGCGTGATGCAGCCGATATTGCCGGACACGACAAGGTCGGGTTTGGCGGACAGAATGTTTTCCACCTTGAGCCGCCCCAATTCTTCGGCGATAGCTGGCTGGTCCAGGTTGTAGGTGCCAGCCGAGCCGCAGCACATGCCGGCGTCGTGTATATCAAGCAGGCGCAAATTGGGAATTTGATTGAGCAGCTCGCGCGGCTCGTTTTGCAGCCCCTGCGCATGCAAGAGGTGACAGGCGTCTTGGTAGGCGACAGCGCGCTCGGCGGCGAATCCGCGCGGCTCGCGCAAGCCCAGCTGGGCCAGGTAGGCGCTGAAATCCATCACTTTGCCGGAAAAGTCGCCTGCATTTTTTAGGTCCGCCTGACCTTTAAAGAGCAGCGGGTAATCTTTCATGCCAGAGCCGCAACCGGCGGCTGTGGTGATGATGGCGTCAATATCGTCGGGTATCAGCGGGAAATTGCGCCGGGCGATCTGCCGCGCTTCCGCTTCCGCGCCGATGTGCAGCAAGATAGAGCCGCAGCAGCTTTGCCCGGCGGGGATATGCACTTCGACGCCATTCGCCGCCAGCAGCTTTGCCGCCGCCAGGTTTATCTGTGGCGCCAGCGCTTGCTGCACGCAACCCGCAAGCAGCGCGACCACCCCGCGGCGCTGGCCCCGCGCCGGCAGCAAGGGCGGCAGCGGCGGCATGTCCGGCAGCTTGTCCGGCAGCATGTTCAACATGGCGGCGAAGGCTTCGGGCAAGAATGGCTGCAGCGCCTTGCCGATTTTGCCGCCTTTCATCGCCAGGCGAAAGCGCCGCGGATAGGGCAGGGTTTCGATTATCAGCCGCCGCGCGACGCTATCCACCAGGGGACGCGCTCGCGCTTGCTCTTGCAGGGTTCGGTAGCTCACCAGCAGATCGCCATAAGCCACCCCGGAAGGGCAGGCGGGCACACAAGCCATACAGCCCAGGCAGCGGTCGATGAATGGCTGCGCCTCGTCCGCCTCGATTTGTTCTTCAAGCACGCCTTTCATCAGATAGATGCGGCCCCGGGGCGAATCCATCTCCTCGCCCAAGAGCTTGTAGGTTGGGCAGGCTGCCAGGCAGAAACCGCAGTGGACGCATTTTTCGATGGCTTCCGCCATTTCCGGCGCGCGCAGGTCGTCGCTCTTTATCTGATGCCGCATGAGCCCTCTTTCATGTTTTTGGCTTGGCAGAAAGCATTGGCATAAAAATCTTGCCCAAGACCCCGGCTAAACCAGCTTGTTATTCGGGTCCAGCACATGCTTGACGCGCGCCGCCAGCTCATTTTCTAAGGGCTTGCCGATCAAGGAGCAATCGACCGAGCCGCGCAGGACTAAGCCTGGCAGTTGCTGCGCTTCCAGTATCTGCTGGAGCGCGCCGATGTCCTCTGTCGCCAGCCAGGCGACATTCCCGCCTGCGCTATAACGCCGCTGCATTGCGCGAACGCGATCGTCAAAGCGCGCTATCTGCCGCGGCGAGATGACGACTTTGACCAGGTATTCGCCTGTCAAACCCGCCAGCGGGTCGCGCAGCGCCGCGTCGTCCGTCACATCGGCGGCGTCGAGGAGCGCTGTTTCCGCGCGCAGCATGGCGACGAATTGATTCGCTCGCTGTGGCAAGGTATCTTGAAAGCCGGCTAACCCCGCCAGTATAGACCAACCCCGACTGGACGGGGCGAAGTCTAATAGATCCAGCTCAAAGGGACTGCGATTGCAGCGATGGACCGCGCTCAGGGCATCTTCCAGCGAGCGGTAGCGCAAGCGCAGACCATGATAAACTGGCGCGTCGGGAAAGACCTTGAAGGTCAGCTCGGTCATGATGGCGTATTTGCCCAGGCTGCCGACCAGGAACTTGCTCAAGTCGAAGCCGGCTGCGTTCTTGACCACCACCCCGCCAACGCGGAAAGCCCGTCCCAAGCCATCGACCACCCCCGCTCCCAGAACAAAGTCGCGTATGCCGCCGTAGCGATGCCGCCGCGAGCCGGACAGGTTGCAGGCGACGGTCCCGCCGATGCTCGCATGATCCGCAAGGAGCGGATCAAATGGCAGATACTGGCCTTCTTGGCGCAATGCCGCCTGAATCTCGCTGAGGCTCGTGCCGGCGCGAACGCTGAGCGTATACTCCTGCGGTTGATATTCGGTGATGCCGCGCAGGCCGGACAACTCAGCCAGCATGACGTCGGCGTCGACTTGATGGAGCGCTGGTTTGCTGCGCCGGCCGACGACGTGAATCCGCCGATGACTGTTGACAAATGCCTGTAATTCCGCGACAGAATGCAACATGTTCCTGGTCATTCGCGGGAAATCACTCCTTGCCGCTCCAAGGGGTGCATCCCGCGCATTTGCAGGGCGGGCGCCTCGCCATCGGGGAACATTTTGCCGCGGTTGGCGATCTCTTCGGGATCAATCGCGCGGCGCAAGTCCCGCATGATTTCGATTTCAACGGGGCTGAACATCGTCGGCAGATATTCGCGTTTTTCCATGCCGATGCCGTGCTCGCCGGTAATGGAGCCGCCCAGATTGACGCACATGGTTAATATCTCCCCTGCCAGCGCTTCGGCTTTTTCCAGCGCGCCTTCTTCGCGGCCATTGTACAAGATCAAGGGATGCAAATTGCCATCGCCGGCATGGAAGACGTTGGCGACGTCCAGCTGATACTTGGTCTTGAGCTCGTCGATTTTGACCAGCGCTTCGCCCAGGCGGCTGCGCGGCACAACGCCATCCTGAACAATATAATCGGGGCTGAGGCGCCCCACAGCCGAAAACGCGCCCTTGCGCCCTTTCCAGATTCGCGCGCGTTCATCGTCGCTGTTCGCCTCGTGAATTTCGAATGCGCCGGATTCTTCAATCACAGCCCGCAATTCGGCGAATTCGGCTTCGACTTGCAGCGCTTCGCCTTCCAGCTCGACTATCAGAATCGCTTCCGCGTCCAGCGGATAGCCCGCCGCCACCGATGCTTCCGCCGCTTTTATCGCCAGCCGGTCCATAATTTCCATGGCACCCGGCAACAGACCGGAAGCCACGACCATCGACACGGCATCGCCGGCGCGGCCCAAGTTGTCGTAGGCGGCCATCACGGTGCGGTATCGTTCCGGCGCCGGCATCAAGCGCAGGGTGATTTCCAGCGCGATGCCAAATAAACCCTCGGAACCCACGAAAAGCCCCACCAGGTCCGGTCCGATGCCGACGCCTTCAATGCTTTCGCTGCCGAATTGGGTCACGGCGCCGTCCGCCAGCACCACCTTCATGCCCAAGACGTGATTGCTGGTCATGCCGTACTTCAGGCAGTGCGCGCCGCCACTGTTGAAGGCGATATTGCCGCCAATGGTGCAGATGGACTGGCTCGATGGATCTGGCGCGTAATACAAGCCAAATTGCCGCACCGCTTCGGTGACATGCAAGTTGATCACGCCTGGCTCCACCACCGCAATGCGCTGCTCTGGATCAATTCTTTTGATGCGATTGAGGCGGTTCAAGCCGATCATCAAGCCATCGGCAATCGGCAGCGAGCCGCCGGACAAGCTGGTGCCGCTGCCCCGCGCCACGAAGGGCACTTTCATCCGATGGCAGAGGCGCACGGTGTCGATGATTTCTGCTTCATTGACCGGCAGCGCCACCGCCCCGGGCTTGGTTTGGAAGGCAATCAGCGCGTCGGATTCATAGGGCAAGAGCTCGACATCGCGCGTTAGCAGGCGGTCGGCGGGGTAGATCGCTTGCAGCGATTCGATGAAGGGGTGCTTCATATTTTCACCCTTTAGTTTCTCCCCGTCAATACGGTCATGGTTCAAATGTAGTCGCTATATGATATGTTTCGCAGGATATGGGCTTAAATAGTCTGGTAGATTAACTGTTTGCCCTAACGTTTCGCTGGCGCGTTAATCGGCTAGCTATCTGGCGACCATAGTCCCGACTCTTTGAGCATGCGCAGTATCGTATCTGTTGGCCAAGCGTCTAGCTCGCGGCGGCGGTCGATAAACAGCAAGATACGTGTTTCCGCACCTTCAAAATATAACACACGAAACCCAGCTCTTTTGCTTAAGCCCGTTGAGCTATCTTTAACACGCGCGCCGTATACCGGCGCCGATTTCACATCGCGAGCGCGCTTATGCGGAACCGCACCGGCAGACAGCTTTTGCTTGAAAATCGCCAGGTCGAAAGGAAGTTTCGGATACTTCTTTGGCTTTGACAGCGCCCTAACTTGATAGTCAAATTCTGGTGTGGATACTACTGGTTTGTACTGCATCGGAATCACAATCCTGCAGCTCCGCTATTAATTCATCGGCAGGCCGCGTTCGACCCTGCGCCATGTCGCGAAAGCTGCGCACAAGGCTTTCCTCTTCCGCCAGGTCCTCCGAATATTCAAAGATGCTGTTCTCGCGCTGCTCTGGATAGAGGAAATAGATCGCTCGCACCAGCTCATCAAAGGACGCCATCCTGGAAATCCATTCGACAACGCGTTTCACGCCAGATTCCAAGTCCTCCGGCAAACTGTGTCGCCAAGATGCGACGTCGCGAGCCAAGCGATACATAGGACGGCCGTCGTCGCTGAGAAAAGTCTCGATCATCGGTCCCTCGCTCAACCTCTCTACATCCGCATAGATTTCTTGCGCAAATGGACCATACATATACGGTCGAAATCGATAGAAATTCTCCGGGAGCCTGCCCTCGAACTCCTCGCCCACCAAGAATGCTGACTTCTGTAATTGCACCCTGCCCACGCCATCCTCACCTGCCGCTGCGATGATGGCGATCAATACATTTTCCCTGTTCGCCACCTTTCCAGACATGCCACTCCTCCGTATTTTCTATGTCTTACAAACATAATTGAAGGCGGATGAGGCTTGCGCCCGCATCTTATCCCGCCGTTGCCAGCCGCGCCTCGACCTGTTTGGACAGCTTCTTCAGCGCTTGCTTGGTAATCTGTTTGGCAGCCACGTCCAGCAAGCGCTGACCCACCGCCGCGATCTTGCCGCCGATGCGGGCGTCGCCGGCATAGTACATCATCGTGCCGCTGTCCGCTGTCTCCAGGCGGATTTCGCCTGCGCCGGTGACATGACCGGCCGGTCCCTTGCCTTCGACTAGCAAGCGATAACTTTCCGGTGGCTGGACATCCACCAGCTCGAAGCTGGATTCGAACTTGCCATTGACAGGACCGACCCGCACCGCCAGCTTGCTTTCATACTTGTTCTCGCCAATTTCTTGCAGACCCTTCGAGCCGGGGATGATGCTGCCGAGGACGTCGATGTCCATCAGCACTTCCCAGACCAATTCGCGCTCAAAATCAAACTCGTAACTGCCTTCAATGTGCATCATGTTCCTCCGGTATCGCGCTCGCATCAATCATAATTGACTTCGTGCGAAATTACGAACCTGGCTTATGAATTGAAGACGCCGCTAGGACGACGCCGTTTGATACCGCTGGACAGTTTGGTAGAATGGCTCTATACAAAGGTAGGCTGAAAGACGCGATTTGCCATGCTTATGGAAGTCCATTTCATCAGCGCGAGCGATTTTCTCAATATCGTCGACAGCCCGGAATATGTCGACCGCATCGTCGAACTCGTGGAAGGAGAGATCGTCGAGATGTCAAAACCAACCGGATAGCATGGACAAATAACCATGCTTTTAGGCGCAAAGGTTTTCAATTATGTAGCGGAAAACAGGCTCGGCGTCGTCACCGCGGCAGAGACAGGCTTTATCTTGGAGCGCAATCCCGACGGCAGAGACAGCGTGCGTGGATTGGATATAGCATTCCTTAGCAGCGCAAGAGCTCCGGCCACGCTCCCTGACAGCTTGCTGGAAGTAGCGCCGGATCTCGCCGTAGAAGTGATTTCACCTAGCAACGAAGCGGCGGATATTCACCGCAAAATACGCCAACTGCTGGCCGCGGGCACAGCGCTTGTTTGGATTGTCTACCCGGAAACGCGAACTGTCGAGGTCCACACAAAAACCGGGGCTACCACGTTTGCGGATGATGATATAATCAGCGGTGGCGATGTCCTGCCTGGCTTTGAAGTTGCCGTCCGCGAGATCTTCCCCGCCTCCTAATCAATCGTTTTTCAGCCCACCCGCAGAATCACCTTGTTGACGCCATCCTCATAAGCCGCTTTAAGTTTCATAGCTAGACGAGGAATGCAAATTGAAGATTCGTCGTATACACATAAAGAATTTCCGCTCAATAAAAGAGCTGTCATTTGAACCTGGCAATATCTGTGCGCTTGTTGGAGAGAACGGCGCGGGCAAATCGAATATCCTTGCTGCATTAGACTTTCTACTTGGTGAGCGGTGGCCGTCTAGTAAAAGTCTCGATTCTTCAGACTATTTCGGACATAACATGTCTAATACAGTTAAGATTGGCGTCCAGTTTGAGCCAAATTCAAATAATATTGAATGGTACTGGTGCAAGTTTCAGCAAGATGACAAAGACGATGTCCGAATCAGGTATTTCGGAAATCAACAAAAATATTATGCGTCTAACGATGCCCGCGAAAAAATGGCAATGGTATATGTTGATGAACGCCGAGATATTGATAAACATCTAAGATATTCAAAGTGGGAGCTGCTTGGTCGAATCTTGCACCGCTTCAATGAATTACTCCCTGATTCAAATAAAAATCAGTTGGAGAAGCACTTTGAACAAGCGTTGCAATCATTAAAGTGTAGTGGTCTTGAAAAACTGGGCACCTAGAAAAGAGAGAATTCTAGAGTAACAGTGAAAGGGACACGCTCATGGGGAAATACCGGAAGCACTCGCCGGAAACGAAGGTCAGAATTGTGCTGGAAATCCTTCGCGGCGAGAAATCTCTGGCGCAAGCCAGTCGTGAGTACCAGATTAAGGACAGCCTGCTTTACCGCTGGAAAGACCAGTTTCTCGAAGGCGCGAAGCAGGCTTTCGCCTACGGTCAACCAGCCGAGCAGAAGCGTCGCGCGGACAAGATGGCTGAATTAGAGCGGCTAGTGGGAAAGCTGACCATGCAACTGGAAATTGCAAAAA
The DNA here is from genome assembly GCA_965116975.1 of Phototrophicaceae bacterium. GTDB lineage: Bacteria > Chloroflexota > Anaerolineae > Aggregatilineales > Phototrophicaceae > UBA6055. Next base: position 3,898,063 of record OZ220735.1, on the reverse strand, counting down.
AAGCCTCTCACTATGTGCAATCTCTACCACCCGAAAGCGAGAGCTAGCGCAGATGCTCAGCCAGGACTTTCCGGTGTCGGCAAGCTGCGCCGTACTCGAGCTGCCCCGCAGCAGCTATTATCATCAAGCCAAGCCGCGCGACTGTCAAAGCCTGCGTACTGCGATAGTGGAGGTTGCCGGGCGCTATCCCACCTATGGCAGCCGACGGATAGCGGCGCAGTTGAAGCGTGAGCCTTATATGATGGACGTGGGTCGGCATCTTGTTGGCTGGCTGATGCGGGAGCTGGATTTGACCCGCAAGCCGAAGCAGCGCCGGGGCAGCGGCACGGATAGCCGACATGGTTATGGGCGCTATCCGAACCTGGTCAAAGGGCTGCTGGCGCTGCGTCCGAACCAGATTTGGGTTGCCGACATCAGCTACTTGCGTCTGCGCTCGGACTTCATCTATCTGGCTGTCGTGATGGATGTGTACACGCGCGCGGTACGGGGCTGGCATCTGAGTTGGTCTTCGGATAAGAGCTTGACCTTGGCAGCCTTGCGCCAAGCGCTAGAAGATCATGCGGCGCCGGAGCTTCATCACTCCGACCAAGGGTCGCAATACGCCGCCAATGACTATGTCAAGCTGCTGCACGACGCCGGAACGCTAATCAGTATGTCAGCCGCGGGCGAGCCGAGCGAAAACGGCTATGCCGAGCGGTTGATCCGCACGATCAAGGAGGAGGAAGTGTACCTGAGCGAATACCAGAGCATGGAAGAAGCGCGCGAGCAACTTGGGCACTTCATCGAGGTGGTCTACAATACACAGCGCATTCACAGCGGCATAGACTACCGGACACCGGCAGAATACGAGGCGGAATGGCACAAATGTCCCCCCAAAATTTCTGCGATTTCCTGTCCAGTTTTATAGGACCACTACAGTGAAAGTGAGGAGTACGCTTTCCCTATTTATGCCGCTGCATTGGATTACGACTTTGATGCACATGGTGTCTCTATCGTAAATGCTCATGGGAAGAAGAATCTCGACTCACTTTACCAACTCTATGTAGCCTTTGGTATTCCCGTCTATTTGATTTTTGATAGTGATCGAGGAACGAAAGACGAAAGCAACCTCGATTACAACGAGACACTATTGCGAATGCTTAATGAACCAGTTGAACGTAAACCAGTTAAGCGGGTAAGGTCTACTTACGCTATTGCAGATAAAGACTATGAGACGGTCATTCGTTCAGATATTGGAGATAAGCTGTATAACAAATTGCTTCTAGAGGCGTCAGAGGAATTAGGCGCGAAGATTGGCAAAGGCATCCAGGCTCGCTATATCGCAAACAGTCTCTCACAGCAAAACAGAATCCCTAAATTCGTGTGCAAGATTATTGATGGCGTTCAGGAACTTGGTGCGTAACTTTGATATCTTCCCCGCCTCCTAATCAATCGATTTTAGCCCACCCGCAGAATCACCTTGTTGACGCCATCCTCATAAGCCGCGTTGCTGGCGTAGGCGCGCGCCGTCTCCTCCAGCGAATAGCGATGCGACACCAGTTCCTGCAAATTGACTTTGCCCGAGGTCGCCAGTTCGATGGCGCGCGGATACGTGTGCTTCATGCGGCGCGACATAATGATGGTCAAACCCTTGCGCCGCGCCACGGAATGTTTCAGCCGAAGTTGGTCGTCCGGCGGAATGCCGACCAGCACCAGTCGCCCGCCGAAGCGCGCCATGTCCGCGGCCTGCTGTACGCTGTGATCCGCCCAAGCCGCCTCGATCGCCACATCGACGCCGCGCTCCCCCGTCAGGTCCATGACCGCCTTGACAGGATCGTCCCGGTCGACATTGACTGCCGCCGTCGCGCCCCAGTCACAGGCTTTTTGCAAGCGCCAATCCAGCTTGTCAAAGGCGATGACACGCGCCGCGCCGGCCAGCGCCGCCAGCCGCGCGATGAGCAAGCCGACGGGTCCGACGCCAATTACTGCCACCGTATGTCCGATGCGTATTTTGCTGAGGTCGAGGGCGTGCATGGCGACACCCAGGGTTTCCAGCAGGGGACCGGCATCATCGCTCAGCGAATCGGGCATGGGGAAGCAATTTCGGGCGCTGACCAGCATCCGCTCGCGCAGCGCGCCGTCTTCCGGGAAGAGGCCGTAGAAATAGTGATTCGGGCAGAGATTGGGGTGGCCCCGCTCGCACAGTTCGCAGCGCCAACAGGGCACGGCCGGCTCGACAGCCACGCGCTGGCCTAGACGCAGGGGCTGATGTTCGCCGTCCAAGGCGTCGGAACCGAGAGCGACGATCTCCCCCATAAATTCGTGACCGAGGATGAAGGGCTGCGTGATATTGGTATAGCCGATGCGCCCGGTCTCGTACATGTGCAGGTCGCTGCCGCAGAGGCCGACGGCGCCGATCTGCAGCAGAACTTCGTCAGGTTCTGGCGGCGAGGGCGGCTGCTCCGATTGGATACGGATATCTTTGGGACCGTAAAGTCTGGCTGCCTGCATCGCGGTTTCCTTCACATTCAGCGCCTGTCTGGCTTTGAATCTATCACTTATATGCGGAAACAAAAAGAGGGCGATTGCCCAGCATGATTAGCCAGGGCAATCGCTTCAAAATCCATAACTGTCGAATTTAACATCAAACTGATGAATTGTAGGGGCGAGCCTTGGCTCGCCCATGAAATTTGGCGCAAAATCGTGGGCGATTGACCCGCAGTGTCTACGCGCGGCACAGAATCGCCCCTACATTACGTCCTTTTTTGGCATATTTACGGATAAATCTCGGTGTTGGCGGTCATTGTCGGCGGTCAGTGTCTACGCGACCTACGCGACTCTCGGTGTCTACGTGGTGAATATAATTTGAAGCGATTGCCCAGCCTGATTAGCTTGATCTTTGGCGTTCATGTCTGGTATGCGCTAGAGTGTCCAGTAGCGAAGTCGTCAGTCTGTCACGCGCTGGCTCGTATGCAGTTCACGGCGCGCGCCTATTCAATTTGGGAGTTGGAGGAGAATCTCAACCATGTCAACTGTTAGGGACGAACAAGCGCTGAACTTCCACCTGATGCACCCGGGCGAAGACAGCTCGCCGGGCGATCCCAACGCCGCCTTCTGCCTGGACGGGATCTATCATCTACACTACATCCTGCGCCACGAGTGGAAGGGCGCGGATTCTTATTCTTTCGTTCACGTCACTAGCCCGGACATGCTGCATTGGACCTGGCGAAAGACCAAATTGCAGCCCTCCTTCACCGGGCATGGCATGTTCAGCGGCACCGGTTTCTTGACCAAAGCGGGTGTACCCGCCGCCATCTACCACGGGCAAGCCTCGGGCAGAAATCACATCGCCATCGCCAAGGACCGGGGACTCGCAGCCTGGGAAAAGCCTTATGCCATCGAACCAAGGACCGCTGAGGGTCGGACGCCCGAAATGCGCCATTGGGACCCGGATTGTTTTTTGATTGAGGATACCTATTATGCGATATCCGGGGGCCACAATCCGCCGCTGCTGCGCTCGGACGACCTAAAACGCTGGACCTATGTGGGCGATTTCCTGCGCCAGGAGCTGCCGGGTACAGCCATCGGCGAAGATATTTCTTGCCCTAATTTCTTCCGGCTGGGCGACAAATGGATGCTGCTCTGCATCAGCCATCCCTATGGCTGCCGCTATTATCTTGGGGATTGGGACGCGCGGCGCGAACAATTCGCGCCGGAATGTCACGGTCGCATGAGCTGGCGCCGTCCGCAGCAATCGCTCTACGCCGCGCAGGATCGCGATTATTTCGCGCCGGAATCGCTTCTCAGTCCCGACGGCCGCCGCGTCATGTGGGCATGGCTGCGCTCGCTGCACGCGGACATCGTCGAGCGCACGATTCAGTCGCTGCCGCGCGAATTGAGCTTGGCTGCGGACGGCAGCCTGCGTATGAGACCCTTGCGCGAGCTGGAGACGCTGCGCCATGGTCACGTCCGGCTCGATCAGGTCGAAGTCCCTGCGAGCAACAGCGATGAGGAGCTGCTGGCAAGCGCGCCTCTTGCCGTTTTGGATGGCGATGCTTACGAAATTGAAATCGTTGTAGAGCGTTCACAAGTCGAACGCAAACGCTTTGGCGTCCAGCTTTTCGCTGATGAGGGGCGCGCGGGGCTGCCCGTGCTGTTCTTGCCAGAATACGGCCGCTTGCGCGTCGGCGACGCCGAAGCGCCATTCGCAGTCGCTGACTTGCCCGCTGATGAAGACATTCGCTTACGAATCTTCGTCGACAAATATCTGGTGGAAGTCTTCGTCAACGACCGACAAGCTGTGGTCGCTTGCGACATGGACTACCGCGCCGCCGGCAATCTGCGCGGCTATTCCTTTTACCAGCCAACGGTCTTTCGCTCAGTGGATATCTGGCGCATGAAAGCGACCAACCATGGCTTCTTTGAAGCGCGGGACAGCCGCATCTGGGAAGTCGACCAAAGCTAACACAGCGGCCGCCGGCGTTCATCGCCCGCGAGACTAGAAGAAAAAATACAGAGGGCGATCTCAATTGACCGCCCTCTGTATGAACTGGTATGCGCGCTATGAAAATCGCGTCATTCGCTCCATTGCGTTTCCAACTGCCGCTTCTGCTCGGAGATCATCTCGTAGGTGCAGTGAATGCCAGCCAGGAATTCCAAATCGGCTTCACGTCTTTCATCCAGAGTCATTTCTGGCAGCTCAATGCCAATTTCCGGCAGTTCCGGCGATACGCCTTCGCTGCTTCCGCCATCTTTTATCGTCCAGTCCGCCAGCGCCAGCAGTTCATCGGAAATCTCTACACCGGCTTCCGCAGCTGAATCCAGGTTTAGCGCCACGGTGAAACCGGGCGTCAGGTTGATGCCAGTTCGCGACAGATCGACTTCGCCGTTAATGTGCCCCACCAGCATACGGGCCGCGATGACGCCCTCGCGATACAAGCTGTAGAAACCCGCGCCGACCGTAGCGCCGCGATAGACGTGTTGCGAGACGGGCGAGAAAACGGCGATTCCATTCTCAGTGGCGACATCCACGATAGCCGACATGCCGATTGACACGGTATACCCACCGGGGACCACGATGGCTTCAGCGCCTTTGCTGATCAAACCTTCAGTTGCCAGCGGTAGATCAGATAGCGCGGTCACGCCGGCCGTTTCGACCATAATACCGAGCTCGCCAGCCAGTTCTTCGATGCGCCCGGCGCCGAATACACTGTTAGCTTGCGAAGCGTTGACGATGGTGCCGATGACCTTCAAATCGGGATCAAAGGTCGGCAGCACATTCACGTATTGCTCGTAGGGTATATCCGTCTGGGTGCCGGCGATGTGATCGTCTTTGACGCAGGGCGCATCGGCGACGCCGGCGAAGTAGGGCGTGCCTACGATAGCAAATATGATCTGCGGCGGGTAGTCCATTTCGCGCGTGATATTCGCGGCCAGTTGTGTTACCGGTGTGGAAAGCGTCAGCAAGACATCCGCTCCGTTGTCGAGCGCATCCTCAATCATGAGGTTCACGGTCGGGAGGTCAAAGCCGGCGTCTCGGTAGATGACGTTGATATGCTCGCCTTCGAGGTCCTCAGATTCGTCGAGAACGGCGCGCTCATCCTCGTTTATCATGCCATAGGCTTGCAGCATATCGAGAATGCCTTTTTCCGATAGCGATATTAGTGACGACCCGCCGTAGCGGAGAAAGGCGATGGTGGGGTTTTCCGCGTCTTGCGCCAGCCCGGGCGCAGCCATTAGCATGACCAACACAATTGCCGCTATTAAAGCTCGCTTCTTGACCATGTGTAAATCCTTCCTGATTGATTTAGGTTATATTAGCATAGTCAATCATTATTGAGCATTTTCAGAATAAGTCAATGATTCTGCGTGTTCACGATTTGGCGTCGACGCAAGGCGTCGACACAAAAGGACGGTTGCCAGGAACCGTCCTTGAACTTGCCCAGCTTTATAGCTTACTGGAATACTTGTCGTGTCTAGCTGTCGGCCGCGTCCAGGTCCGCCCGCTGCTCGGCGATCATCTCGTCCGTGCATTGCAGCCCCGCCAAGAAGTCCAGGTCGGCCGCGCGGCGTTCTTCGAGGCTCATCTCGGGCAGGCTGGGCGGCGTCCGGTCTTGCGTGCTCGCGCCATTTTCGATGACATAATCCGCCATCGCCAGCATTTCTTCAGGAAAAGTGATGCCCGCTTCTGCCGCCGTATCCAGGTTCAGCGCCACCCCGAGGCTGGGCTGGGCGTTGATGGCGAGGCTGGATATGTCGATGCTGCCCTCAAGGTGCGCGGTCAGCATGCGCCCGACGACAACGCCCTCGCGATAAAAGTCATTGAAGCCTGCGCCGACATGGGCGCCCAAGTGAACATTGCCGACAACCGGGCTAAATACCGGCACGCCATATTCAGCCGCCACTTCCATTATGGCGGATAAACCCCTGACTTCGAGCGCGCTGCTGGAAATCAAGAAGGCTTCAATGCCTTTGTCCATCAGCGTTTCCGCAGCGATTGGCACATCGGACAGGCTCGCTATCGGGGCGGATTCAACCGCCATGCCCAGCGCCTCGCCATGTTTGCTGATTTGCGCCAGTCCAGAGACGCTGTTTGGCGCCGCCGCTTCCACCATTGTGCCGACTAGCTTGATGTCCGGCTGCTGTACGGGCAGCAGCGACACGATTTTATCAAATGGCACCTGCGCCTGCGTCCCCGCGATATGCGGCGGTTTCAGGCAGGGCGCTTGGGCGATGCCGGCGGTATAAGGCGCGGACACGATGCTGAATAGTACAAGCGGCGGATCGTCCAGGTCGGATGTCAGATTCGCTGTAATCTGCGCCACTGGCGTCATCAGCGGCATCAAGATGTCCGCGCCGCGGTCTAAGGCTTCTTCGACCATGAGATTGGCGGTCGGGAAGTCCATGCCGCCATCGCCCCAGATGATATTGACGCGCTCGCCTTCCAAGTCCTGGAAATTATTCAGCAGGACGTGCTCGTCGGCATTGATCATCTCGTAGGCTTGCAGCATATCCAAGATGCCATTGCGCGTCAGCTCATTCAGCGCGGTCCTGCCAAAGCTCATGATGGCGATAGTCGGCTTGTCATCGTCTTGCGCCAGCGCGCCCGACGTCAGCAGCAAAGCCAGAACGATTAAAGCGAGCAATGTTTTCCGAAGCATTTGCAACTCCCTGAATTATTCGATTCGATTTATTCCGCCGCCGCGTCCAGCGCGGCTTGCTGCTCGGCGATCATCGCGTCGCTGCAATGCAGGCTTGCGAGGAAAGCTGAATCGTCGGGGCTTTGGGCGCCACTCGCGGCCAGGAAGGAGACGCCTGCTTGCACAAGCGAATCGAGCATCTGCGCTGGCAGCTGCAATTTGCCGTTCACCAATTCGACATCGGGGAAGGCCGCGGCCGCCGCTTCCAAGATGCCCATTACGGTGGCTGAATCCATGCCGCCGAAGTAGTCCTCAAGCAGTCGCGGCGATAGCTGTAGCATTCCGCCCGTCACCGCCAGGTCCGCTGCCGCCAGCAGCTCGTCGTCAAGCTCAATATCCTGCGCCCGAGCCAAATCCACATTCATGCCAACAGCCAAGCCCTCAACGGAGCCGATGCCGGTGTTAGCAATATCGATTTCGTCGTTCAGGTAGGCTGCCAACACAATGCCGGCGTCGATGCCTTCTTGATAGTGGCGGAAACCGCCGATGCCTAGCGTCGCGCCCAAAGTAACCCCACCGGTAGTGACATGGTAAATCGGTATGTCATATTCCATAGCGACGCCTGCGATGATGGGCGTACCCAGTGTAACAAAATTATCCGCTGGCAGCAGAAAGACTTCGACGCCTTTGTCGATGAGCCCTTGCGTCGCGGCGCGCAAATCTGGCAGCGCGACAATCGCGGCGGTTTCGACAGTCATTCCCAGCGCCGCAGCGTTTTCCTGTATGCTTTCTACGCCGAAAGCGCCAGGCAGACTAGACGAGTGGAATATGGTGCCGATTGTCTGCAAACCAGGGTTGTACAATAGCAGCATCGGGACAATCTCTTCATACGGAACGCGGGCTTGGATGCCGGTAACATGTTCGGGTTTGATGCAGGGAGCATCCGCAATCCCGGAATAGAAGGGGGTGGATACGCCCGTAAACAGGACGACTGGCGGGTCATCCATATCTAGCGTGGCATCCACAGCAGTCACGGTGACCACTGTTGTTGTCGTGAGCAGGACATCCGCGTCTTGATCGATGGCATTGTCAATCATAATGGGCACAAGAGACAAGTCAAAGTCGGCAGTTCCCCAAATGATGTTGAGGGTTTCGCCTTGCAGATCCTGGCGTTGAGCCAACGTGGCGCGTTCTTCCGCATTGATGAAGCCCCGCGCTAGCAGCGCTTCTAGGATGGCGTTTTCTGTTACATCGACATTAACAAATTCGCCCAGCCCCAAAATCGCGATAGTCGGCTTGTCATCGTCTTGCGCCAGTGCGCCCGACGTCAACAGCAAAGCCAGAACGATTAACCCAAGCAATGTTTTACTAAGCATGTGAAACCCCCTGAATTATTCGATTTGATTTATTCAGCTGCCGCGTCCAGCGCGGCTTGCTGCTCGGCGATTATCGCATCGCTGCATTCCAGCCCGGCGAGGAAGTCCAGGTCGGCCGCGCGCCGCTCATCCAAAGGCATCTCGGGCAGGGTGATTTCGATTTCCGGGTATTGCGCGGTGACGCCCTGCGCCGTTTCGCCATCTTCGACGATGTAGGCTGCTCCGTCCAGCAGCGCTTGCGAAACTTCAACATCTTGCAAGTCAGCCGCGTCAAGATTCACCGCGAAGGCGAAGTCATCGCTCTCATAGATGCTGGTCGTCGCGATGTCAATATCGCCATTCAGATGAGCGACCAGCATATTCGCCGCGATCAAGCCTTGTTTGTACAAGCCGAAGAAACCGCCGCCGATGGTCCCGCCGCGGTAGGCGTTCTGCGGCGCGGAGAAGACCACCGGCAAGCCATAGTCATGGGACAAGGACAAAAGCAGATTGAAGCCCTGAAATGTGAAAATCGGAATGATGATGGCTTCCGCGCCCTTATTGGCCAGATTCTCAACGGCTTGATACAAATCCGGCGTCACAACGATCGATTCGGCTTCAATGGTCAAGCCCAGCGACTCGCCGATTGCCTGCATCCGCGCGACGCCCACTTCGCTGGCGCGCTGTTGCGGCGAGTATATGGCGCCGGCGACTTTCATGCCCGGGTCCTGCAACAAGAGCAAAGGCACGATGTCTTCGTAATTGGTGACAGGTCGTGTGCCGATTACGAAATCCGGCTTCACGCAGGACGCATCGGCGACGCCGGTGATATAGGGTGCGGAGGCAACGGTGAAGATCAACTTGGGCGGGTCAAGAAAGTCGCGGATGGCGTAATAGGCAATCTGCGTCATTTGGGTGGTGAATGTTATCAGTACCTCCGCGCCGCGATCGAGCGCTTTGTCAATGATGACATTCGCTTCGATTCGATCAAATAGGGCATCGCCATAAATGATATTGATGTTCTCGCCTTCAATTGACTGTTCGTCATCAAGCAAAGCGCGTTCTGCCGCGTTGATAAAGCCGTATGCCTCCAACATATCCAGCATCGCTTTTTCCGCTAGGGCGACATTGCTCGAATCGCCCCATTTCAAAAAGGCGACCGTCGGCTTGTCATCGCCTTGCGCGATTGCCGGCGGCGCAACCAGAAGCGATACCAATGTCAGCATCAGCACAGCTACTCTTGTCATCTTGACCCTCCAGCGTTGTGGAATCTTCACAAGTTTTTCAACTGCTCGGCGCCGAACGCGAGCCGCGCTTGCCTTGCATATCCAGTGTTCTACTTCAACTCGCCAAAGCCTAGCCGAGCAATTGCCGGTCGGAGAGTTCGATCCCGCTCGACAAAGAATGAAAGCGATCGATCAAGTCCGCTGGCTGCAGATCCTTCCGCTCTTCCCCGGCGATTTCGAATTCGATTCGTCCGCGGTTCATCATAATGACGCGATCGCCTATATCACATGCCTGCTGCATGCTATGGGTAATCATCACGACGCACAAATCATTCGCTTCCGCCAGCTCCTGCGTTAGCGCAATGACCTGTTCGGCGGCGTTGGGGTCCAGCGCCGCCGTATGTTCATCCAGCAGCAGCAGCTTAGGTTGGGTCAAGGTCGCCATAACCAGGGTGATGGCTTGTCGCTGTCCACCGCTAAGCAGCGCGACATCGGCGTCAAGGCGGTGCTCCAAGCCGAGCTGCTGGTGCTGCAGACGCTCAAAAAACCAGGCTTCTTCCGCCTTTTTGACGTCGCGCCGAAAGCCGGCATTGCGCCCGTGAATAGCCGCCAGCGACAGGTTTTCGCGGATGGTCAAACCCGGGCAAGTGCCCAGGCGCGGGTCCTGAAAAACACGTCCGATATCGTGCGATCGCCGGTATTCGGGCGCGTAGGTGATGTCTTCGCCGTCCAGCTCGATGCGCCCGCTATCGGCATGTACAGCGCCCGAGACAACATTGAATAAGGTGCTCTTGCCCGCGCCGTTGGATCCAATCACGGTAACGAACTCGCCATTTTCAACAAAAAGGGACAGGTTCTGCAGCGCCCTCACTTCATTTGGCGTGCCGGCGTTGAAAGTAACGGACACATTGTCGAGTCGTAACATTAGCCTGCCTTTCAGTTGCGGCGCTGTCTATAAGACCGCCATTGGTCATAGAGTCTAGGCGTGCCCAGCGCCGCCAATACCACCAAGGCGCTGACCAGTTGAATATCTGTCGTTGGCAAGTCCAGGGCGCTGAAGATCCAGGCGCGGGAGATATCGAAGACCAACATGCCGGCCGCCGCCGCGATCAACATCTGGCCGATTGTGCGCGGACGCAAAAGGACTTCCCCGATGATCACCGCCGCCAAGCCGCGTATGATCAAGCCGAACCCCAGGCTGACATCGGCGAAGCCGAATTGCTGCACCACCATGGATCCCGCCAGCGCCGCCAGCCCGTTGGCGACCATAAGTCCGATGATGATCATCAGATGATGGTTCAAGCCGGTCGCCCGCACCATCTGGTCGTTTTTCCCGGTTGCCCGCACCGCCAAGCCGATTTCTGTGCGCAAGAACCAGTATAGGATTACCAATACGACAATCACCAAAAGGCCGAATATCATGATCTCCAAGAGATTGGTCGATTGCCGGCGCATTTGGTCGCCGAATTGCTCGACCAGCCAATTGCGGAAGGTCTTCGAATGGCGGCTGATCAAGGTTTCTTCGCCCAGCAAGGGGATATTGCTCCTGCCGCCCATGATGTGCAGCGTAACCGTGTAAGCCGCGGTGATAACGATGATGCTGGCCAGCAAGCCCTCAATCTTAAAAATGATGTCAATCAGCGCGGTCGCCAGCCCGGTCAGCGCGCCGGCTGCGAAGGCGGCGACGATGGCGAATTCCGGGCTATGCCCGTTGACGATGAGAATCGCGCAGGTCGCGCCGCCGATGGGGAAGGCGCCGTCCACCGTCAAGTCGACAAAATTCAGCACGCGGAAGGTCAGGAATACCGTGACGCCGGCCAGCGCGTAGCCTAGCCCCTGGCCGATGGCGCCGATATTGACGTTGCCAAAGCGCATAAAAGCGGCGATGACAAGCGACAATACAATGATGCGCAGGATAAAACCGCGCAACATGCCGCTGTCGCGCGCTTGCTGGGGTTCCGCTGCAGTTGAATTGACAGCCATCTATAACGCTCCATAATTATTGCGCATAGCAGGTCGCTTCATGACCTAGTGCCAAGCGTAACATAGGTATGCGTATCAAGGAAATGTATTGGTGATGGATTGTGAATGAAGTAACGCGCGGCGGGAATCTTTAAGCGGCAAGCGATATGGTAAGATTGGGGCTGGAACAAGCGCGAAGTGTCAGGCGAAACGCTGTGGTCGAGAAACAGCCAATTCGACACCTAACAATCGAAGGATTCTTGTCCATCCGCAATCTGGAGCGTCTGGAACTCCGTAATCTAAACGTCCTCATCGGAGCTAATGGCGCGGGTAAAAGCAATTTTGTGTCTTTCTTCTACTTGTTGCGGGAAATGGTCGAAGGGCGTTTGCAGAGGTGGGTCAATGACCGAGGCGGCAGCGATCGAATACTAACCTACGGTATCAAGGAGACTTCACAATTGAAGTCACGTATTGACTTTGGCGAGAATGGGTATGGATTCATCCTAAGACCGAATGCTGAAGGCCAACTGTATTTCGAAAATGAGTGCTTGCTGTATAGCGGCGGATATGATGAAACAGGTCTTCCTTTAGGCGTCGGTCATTTCGAGTCCAAATTGAAGTCAGAGATTGTACCTGGCGAGTGGCGAAGAGCAAACTATTGCTACGCTTCAATCTCAAATTGGAAAGTATTTCATTTTCACGACACAGGAGATAAGGCGCAGGTAAAGCGTCTTGCGGAACTCCATGACAATGAGTACTTGCGGCGGGATGCTGCTAACCTTGCGCCCTATCTGTTCATGCTGCGTCAGGAACATCCCAGCGTTTACAATATGATCCGCAAGATTGTAGGACTTTCTTTGCCATTTTTTGACGACTTTGTCTTGCGTCCAAGACCAAGACCGTCAAGTCCTCTTGAACAAGACATTCAACTTTATTGGCGCAAGAAGGGTGTAGAATATGACTTCTTGCCAAGTCAACTGTCTGACGGATCTATCCGTTTCATTTGCTTAGTCACAGCTTTATTGCAGCCAGATCCGCCCGCGACGATCATCATTGACGAGCCTGAGATAGGTTTACACCCTTATGCAATCACATTGCTCAGGTCCTTAATTCATTCGGCGTCCGAAAGGATGCAGATTATTGTCGCAACGCAATCGGTTTCTCTGGTTAATCAATTCTCTATAGACGACTTGATTGTTGTTGAGCGAGAGGATGGCGCGTCGATCTTCAAGCGCCTCCATGAAAGAGAATTTGAACTGTGGTTGGAAGATTATTCAGTGGGTGAACTCTGGGAAAAGAATGTGCTAGGTGGAAGACTCAGCTAGATGATTCGTTTGTACATCATCTGTGAAGGACAAACAGAGGAAGGCTTCGTAAACAACTTGCTATTCCACCACTTCATATCACGAAATATACAGCCGATACCGATTGTCATTGGAGAACGCGGGCACAAGGGTGGAAACGTCAGTTTTCCAAGATTGCGGAGGAATGTAAGAAACAGCTTGCGACAAGAAAACGCCTGCTATTGCACAACTCTGTTTGACTATTATGGTCTTCCGCCCGATTTTCCGGGAAAATCCGAATCAAAAACCAAGCGTGTCCTGTCCGACATAGCAGAAGCGTTCAGCGCCTCATTCGAGAATTCACTCAAAGCTGAAATTGGCGAGAACTCTATGAGACGATTCATTCCATACGTACAGATGCATGAATTTGAAGCTCTATTGTTCAGTGACCCAGAGAGGATGGCCAGCGGATTCAGCAAACCAGAGTTGCTAGCGAGTTTTGAGGAAACACGCAACTCATTTTCCACGCCGGAACACATCAATGACAGCCCAAATACGGTGCCGAGCAAACGAATCATTAGATTCTTTCCAGGGTATGAGCGTCAAAAGCCTCTGCTGGGAACACTCGCTGCCCTAGAAATCGGCCTACCCAAAATCCGCCAAGAATGCCCGCTCTTTGACAACTGGCTCACGCAGCTCGAAAACCTGCAACCACTCTCCACCTAAACCCTAAACCCCCCAAAATACCGCCAGCCCCAGCAGCATCGCCAGCAGCGTCACAATCGTCATGCCAAAACCGACCTTGGAGAAATCGCTGAACTTGTAACCGCCTGGTCCCATCATCAAGATATTGACTGGGTGCGCGATCGGCGTGATGAATGCCAGTGAACATGCCATGGCCACCGCCAGCGCCATGGCGCGCGGGTCCATCCCCATTTGCAGCGCGGCTTTGATGGCGATGGGACCGACCAGCAGCGGCGTAACTTGCCCGCCGATGACTTGTACGATCAACATCGTTAGCAAGGCGATGACCGCAATCAACAGAAGCGAGCTGGCGTTCATTAGGCTCGATTCCAAGAACGCGCCGACGCGGTCAGCCAAGCCGGTCTCGGTGATAGCGAGACTGAGCGGCAGCATGCCAGCAATCAAAAAGATCGTCCGCCACTCCACCGTCGCGTAGAACTGCTCTACCTTCAAGCAGCGCGTCAGAACCATGGCTACCGCCCCCGCCAGCATGGCGATGGGCAAGGGCAGGATATTCAAGGAGGCGAGCGCCAAGACCATGGCGGTGATGCCTACGGCATAAGGCGCTTTGCGGCTTTCTATAGCTTGCGCCGAGTATTCGCTGCCCGGCACGATGAAATTGCTGTTATACGACAGGTTTTGAATGTCCGAGGATTGTCCCACGACCAGAATCGCATCGCCGACTTGAAGCGGCATCTTGCGGACATCCGTGTGGAAGCTTTGCCCGTCGCGCCAGAGCGCCATCGCCAACAAGCCCCAGTCGCGGTTGAGCTTCATTTGGGAGAGCGTCTTGCCAATAGCGTTAGAACGGGGCGCAATCGTGATCTCAATGGGTTCGATAGGCAACTCGCTCGCTATTGCGCGCGCGCTACCCACGATTAATTCGTTTCCCCAAGCCAAGAGCTGCTGGAGGCGCTCTTCGCGCCCGACAATCAACATTTTGTCGGCGGGGTAAATCACTTGAGTTGCTTTAGGAATGGCGACCGTCTCTCGCCCGTGCCAGACTGCCGCCACCGTCAAACCCAGCTCGGCATTGATATCGCTTTCTTGTACGGTTTGATGAGCGAGGCGGGAACCAGGCAGGACGCGCACCAGCCACATCCGATCCGCCAATTCATAGGTATCCTGCAGGTCGACTTGTTGGAAGGATTGCGTCAGCGAAGCGCGATCGGGCAGCGAGCGTCGGCCGAACAACAGCATGTATAGCAAACCCGCCACTACGATTATGCCGCCCACGGGCAAGAAATCCAATATGCCGAAGCCAGCGATGCCTTGCGCGATCAGCAACTCGCTCATCAAGATATTGGCGGTTGTGAAATAAGTCGCCATGCCGCCGAGGGTTACGCCGAATGCGAGCGGGATCATCAGCTTAGAGGCGGCGACGTTGCTATTGCGCGATACTTGCAGGACTGCCGGCAGCAGCACTGCTCCCGCAGCCACATTGTTCATAAGCAAGGAAACAGCCGCCCCCACCGACATGACCAGCGCAATCAGCTTCGCTTCGGAGCCGCGCCCATAGGTTTGCAGTTGCCGCGCTACCCACTGCACGACGCCCGTCTGCGCCAAACCACGGGTGATCACGAGCAAGCCGAAAATGGTGATGACCACCGAGCTGCTGAAGCCGGAAAGGGCGTCGCTGGTTGGCACAAGCTGGGTCAGCGCGACCATCAGCAGAACGAGCAAGGCGATAATATCGATGCGCAGCCGCGTAAAGGCGATCAGGGCGAGCAAGGCGACAATAATGCCGATGACGGTGAGTTCGGGGCTTGTGAGCATGGCGCAAGTATACCCTGTGTCGGCGATGCTTGGCTATTGCCCTGTTGGCTGCGGCTCGCCCTACAGGACTGGGTTGCTCTGTGGTTAAATCGAGGTGGTTTGAATGGATTATCGCAAAAGGACGCGGACATGAGCAAAATAAGTTTCATCGGCGCCGGCAGCACCGTTTTCGCCAAAAACTTGATGGGCGATATCTGGAGCTATCCCGAATTGGCCGATGCCACAATTTGTCTGATGGACATTGACCCAACGCGCCTGAAACAGTCGGAACAGGTGGCGCGGCATATCATCAAGACGCTGGGCGTCAACCCGACTGTCGAAGTCACTACAGACCGCCGCGCCGCCTTGACCGACGCCGACTATGTCGTCTGCATGATTCAAGTCGGCGGCTATGAACCGGCTACGGTCATCGACTTCGAGATCCCCAAAAAATACGGCTTGCGCCAGACAATCGCGGATACCTTGGGCATCGGCGGCATCATGCGCGCGCTGCGGACAATACCGGTCCTGATTGACATCTGTCGCGATATGGAGGAGCTCTGCCCGAACGCGCTCTTCATCAACTACGCCAATCCCATGTGCATGAACCAATGGGCATTGAGCCGCGCCACGCCTATCCGCACGGTCGGGCTTTGTCATAGCGTGCCCGGCACCGCGCATGAGCTGTCGCGCGACATCGGCATTCCTTACGAAGACATCAATTATCTGGTCGCTGGCATCAACCACATGGCGTTTTACCTCAAGTTCGAGCATGGGCCCAGCGGCGAGGATCTGTACCCGCTATTGCACAAGGTCTATGAAGACGGGCGCGTGCCGCCAACCAATCGCGTGCGCTACGAGATGCTGCGGCGGCTCGGCTACTTCGTGACCGAATCCAGCGAACATTTCAGCGAATACGTGCCTTGGTTCATCAAAGATGGCGACCCGGCATTGATCGAGCAGTTCAACATCCCGCTGGATGAATACATCGAGCGCTGCAAAGCCGGCATCATCAGCTGGCAGTTGCTAGAAAAAGCGGAAGCAGAGGGACGCATCCCCAGCGAAGAAGAGATCCTGCGCGCGCTGCGCGATGTGCATCCCATGCACAAGGGCTGGACGGTGAGCAGCATCAGGGACCTGAACAAGGTCGAGCGCAGCGTTGAATACGGCTCGCTCATCATCCACAGCATGGAGACCGGCGCAGCCCGCGTCGTGTACGGCAATGTGCCAAATGACAACATCATCGACAATCTGCCGGCGGGCTGCTGCGTCGAAGTCCCCTGCCTGGTCGATGCCAACGGCTTGCAGCCAACGCGCGTCGGCGCGCTTCCGCCGCAGCTGGCGGCGCTGATGCAGACCAATATCAACGTGCAATCACTGACCGTCGAGGCGGCGCTGACCGGCAAGCGCGAACATATTTACCATGCCGCCATGCTCGACCCGCATACGGCGGCGGAGTTGACGCTGGAACAGATTTGGTCGATGGTGGATGAGCTGATCGAGGCGCACGGGCAGTACCTGCCGGCTTACACATAGTGCTGCCGCGCGCCCTCGCAGTTGGCTGCAGGGGGAGGAAATCGCCACATAACCCAAACAATTTGCGGCGATTTTGGGAAGCGCTTGGCTCGGAGCCTGATGACATTGCCGTGAATTCGAGCTCCCCAAGCTGGTATAATTGCCGCGATAACAGAATAGATTTGCGGAAGGTAATAGCATGCCCAAGAAGAACCTGATCGGCGGGGAATGGCGCGGCAGCGACGATGTCATGGAAGTGCGCTTTCCCTATGACGGCAGCCTGGTGGACGCGGTTGCGATGGCCAGCGCGGACGACATGAGCGACGCGATGGACGCGGCTATAGACGGCTTCGAGCTCACGCGGGCGCTGCCCAGCTATAAACGCTCGGAGATCTTGCAAAATATGGGGCGGCTGCTGGGCGAACGCTTCGACGAAGTCGTCGACGCCATGATCATGGAAGGCGGCAAGAACCGCAAGACGGCTGTCGGCGAGACCGCCCGCGCCATGGAAACGCTCAAAGTGTCGAGCGAAGAGGCGCGGCGCATCGGCGGCGAAGTTTTCAGCATTGACTGGACAGCCGCCGGCGAAAATCGGCAGGGCTTCACGCGGCGGGCGCCGATCGGGACGGTGCTCGGCATCACGCCCTTCAACTACCCTGTCAATCTTGCCTGTCACAAGATCGGTCCCGCCATCGCCGTCGGCAACCCCATCATCCTGAAACCAGCCGAAAAGACGCCGCTTTCGTCGGTGATCCTGGCGGAAATCGTGCTGGAAGCCGGCTATCCGCCGCAAGCATTCAGCATGTTGAACGCCTGGGGACCCGATACCGAGATGATGGTGACTGACCCGCGCGTGCGGATGATCAGCTTCACCGGCGGCGGCAGCGTCGGCTGGATGTTGAAAAGCAAAGCCGGGCAGAAAAAGGTCGCGCTGGAGCTGGGCGGCAACGCCGGCGTGATTGTGCATCATGACGCCGATCTGGCTGCTGCGGCCGGTCAAGCGGCGGCTGGCGGCTTCGCCAATGCCGGGCAAAACTGCATTTCCGTGCAGCGCTTGCTGATCCAGCGCGATGTCTTTGAAGAATTCACTGATCGCTTCGTCGATGAGGTCAAGGCGCTGAAAGTGGGCGATCCGCGCGATGCCGCTGTTGATATTGGTCCTATGATCAGCCTGCGCGACGCCGAACGCGCCGAAGCCTGGGTCAACGAAGCGAAGAAAGCGGGCGCTTCGCTGCTCTACGGCGGCGCCAGAGACGGCGCCATGTTCCTGCCGACGGTGCTGACCGAGACCGCGCCCGATATGCGGGTGAACTGTGAAGAAGTGTTCGCGCCGGTGGTGACTGTCAGTCCATACGACCGGTGGGATGAGGCTGTGGCCACCATCAACGACAGTCCCTACGGCTTGCAGGCCGGCGTCTTCACCAAAGATGTCAAGCGGATCATGGACGCCTGGGAACGTGTTGACGTGGGGGGCTTGCACATCAACAGCGTTTCGACCTTCCGCGTCGACCACATGCCATACGGCGGCATCAAAGCCTCGGGCTATGGCCGCGAGGGCATCAAGTACGCCATTGAGGATATGACCGAGCTGCGCTTGATGACGCTGAATCTGGGCTGATCGCTTGCGCGCTCTGCACAGTGATTGGCTGGTGCGGCTTGAATTGAGGTGGGCGAAATGGCAAATGTAATACACTTACGGGGCGTTATTCGCAATCTGGATTATGATCCGGTTGTGTATGCTTCGGCGCTTAAGTCGCGCAAGTTTGAGGGATTCGACATAAATTCCGCTCCAGCATCGGGAATTATTGACTTTGCTGACGGGACATCGCTACGTGTCTCGAAATGGCTGACACCGAAACCAAGTCGATCGTATCCATCGGCGCGAATCTACAAAACTTATCATTTGCCGAAACCGATTACTATCATTCCGATACTCAAGGATGAAGGCGCAGGAACTCAGAACAATGACCGCATCACTTTCATGACGTATTCGCGTATGAATTTGATGAATGTTTTTATCATATTGGGGTGGTATGAAAGCGCAAAGCCGCATGCTAGCCGGCCTAATCGCATCACGGACCAGCGTCACAATAATGCTTTCATTCGGGATCGGATTCTTGAGGTCAAGCGCTACAAGTCTACGGCGCTGCATTGGAATTGCATGCATTTTAAGCGCGATTTCGAATATGTTTATCGACAGGCAGTGAAAAGCTACCGGCGGATAGGTACGCGGTATCATGTTGAGATGAACTCAGCCGAGAACCATTTAAGATTGCTAGAACAGTACTTGGTTAATGGGAAATTCAGCATTGACGCATTTCAGGAATACTCTTCTCCGCGCTCCGCGTCAGCCGCGCAAAGGGAGTCCATGACAACACATGTACTCGAGCATTTGGCGGACGGCGATAAGGCGACCTTTGAATTGAAGAATTATCTTGGCGGGGTATATCATGTCACGGCCGATGAAGTATTTTGGGAAAACAATACACTGGTGATACAAGAATCCAAGAACAGTAACCAAGGTCCTTTGCCCTCCTTAACTGATATACAGGATGGTCTGTTCAAAAACATTCTGTTTCACAATATCGACGAGCTATATTTGGGCGACCGACGGTTAGACTTTTCCACACGCCTGAAGTTGACAGGAAACGTCAATGGCACTTTAAAACTGCCAAATGACAGTATGGCGATGATAGAACAATTTAGCGACATGAATGGATTGAATCTTGGAAAGCGACAAATGCTCAGTCTCTTGCATCAGGAAACGATCACTAATCCGGGTTTAAGTATCGAAATCGCGACCAACAAATGAAGACAGTCAAAAGCCCATTGCGCTACCCCGGCGGCAAGTCGCGCGCCATAAAACAAATTATGCAGCATGTGCCCGCCCATATTGAAGAATACCGCGAGCCATTTGTAGGCGGAGGCTCGGTTTTCCTGGCGATGAAGCGCCTATTTGGCCGGCGGATTCGGCGCTATGTGATTAATGACTTGAATGCTGATTTGGTTCATTTTTGGCGGGCGGCGCAAGCGAATATTGATGAACTCGCGCATTGCGTGCAGACATTCAAAGACGGCTACGAAGATGGCCGAGCGCTTTGGCGCTTTCTGCATACGCCCGGCGCAATGTCTACAGATTTGGAACGAGCGGTACGTTACTTTGTTTTGAACCGCATCACCTTTTCTGGTGTGGTAGATTCTGGTGGCTATTCGCAATACGCCTATGAGCGCCGTTTCACACAGTCTTCGATTGGCAGATTGTGGCGACTTGAACCACTGCTTAAGGACGTGGATATATGCCACGGCGATTATGAGAACTTTCTTCATGAAGAGGGGGATAAAGTTTTCATCTTTCTCGACCCGCCGTACTGGAAGGCAACGCAGTCGCGGCTGTATGGCGTCAACGGAGAGTTGCATACGAGTTTCGATCACGAGCGCTTTGCTGAAAACATGCGCCGCTGCCCGCACAAGTGGCTGATCACTTATGACGATTCGCCAAAGATCCGTGACTTGTTCAGCTTCGCGAATATCAGCGAGTGGACGCTGCAATATGGGATGAACAACTACATGCAGGGGAAGGCGGAAAAAGGTCGGGAGCTGTTCATAAGAAACTATTGATATCCTCCCGAAGCTGTGGCCATGTAGCTCATGACAGCTTTGCGGAGAAATCAACATGTATAACATTTACCACTTTTTCGCGTTTCTGATTAATTCGCGCTCCGAACTATCGAGTGTCACAAAATTGCAGGATTATCATTTTAATACGGTACCTTTGTCTTATCGTGACAACGCCAGTTTTCCCTCGTTGGTTCTACGCATGCACAAAGGCTATTCCTCGCCTGGTGGTGAGTTTGTTGAGATAATAGATAGCGACTCCTATAATGTGCCGTCCTTCGAATCGCATATCCCAACTGGCGCGATTTCTTTCGACATGCTGGGTCATGATAGAACAGCGAAAATTTTCAAGTCAATGCAAGCTGCTGGTGAGGTGCCGGGCTGGATACACGAACGAGAAGTATATTATTTGATTCGCGGTAGGAACAATAGCAATTGCAAGATCTGCTTGGTGCATGGAAGTTTCTTTGAGCAGCGAGTAAAGGCGGAGTATTATGTTCGAGCTGCGCTTGAGGAAGTCTTGGCTGATTGTTTAGAGGAGCAAATTCTAAGCCATGACCAATTCAACATGCTGTGGCGCATATTCGCTCAAGAGATTTTTACTGGACAGTTTCGAAAGGTCAGTATCGGCGAAGTTAAATTCAGTCTTGACTTAAAGACCTATGAAAATTTGGGAGCTAATCTATTAAGCCCCTTCTATTATCCGAAAATCAAGGACAACACGCTGAATTTCGTCATCCCCCATTATCCAGCAGAAAAAAACGCCTATCGAATGCAGTGCTTGCGATGGACGCTTTCAGCATCCATTCTTGAACAAGGTGAACAAATTTTCATTAGACACCCTCAAAAAAGTGATTATTCTGTCTTGAGCTACGCCTTGTAAAACCAGTGTCTGCAATGGACAATCCAGCAGAATGAAACCCAGAAAGGCAGACCATGAAAAAAGTATTCGTCGTCTACACCACAGACAACGTCGGCACCGTCGTCTTGGAAGCCATCCACGCCGGCGATCACGTAACTTGCAATGGCGAACGCCGCGATATCGAGATTGTCGCCCAAGATGACATCGCCTACGGTCATAAGATCGCGCTGATGGACATCGCCGCGGGCGACACCGTTCTCAAATACGGCTTGAGCATTGGCTCGGCCAGCCGCAGCATCAAAGCGGGCGATCACGTGCATACGCACAATGTCGAGAGCAATCGCGGGCGCGGCGACCTCGCCGACCGCGGCGCGGTCAGCGCCGAGTAGCTTCAGAATGAATTGGATGTTTAGGAGAAAATGGTCATGGACCAGTTTTATGGTTACGCGCGCCCAAACGGCGATGTGGGAATTCGCAATCATCTCTTGATCTTGTCGGGAACGGTCTACGCCAACGGCGTTGTGGAACGCGTGGCGGATACGATCCACGGGGCTGTGCCTATCACGCATGCCAATGGCCGCTGCCAAGTCGCGCCGGACCTGCGCGTCACACGGCGCTACTTGGCTGGCACAGCCATGAACCCCAACGTCGGCGGGGTTGTCATCGTCGACCATTTTCGGGAAGAGGGCATGACAGCCGAAGACTTGGCTGATGACATCGCGCCGACGGGCAAGCTGATCGCCACAGTTAATATCCGCGGCGATGGCGGGTTTATCAGCGCGATAGAAAAAGCCACCCGCTATGCCCAGGACTTCGCGCGGCAGATCA
Organism: Phototrophicaceae bacterium; assembly: GCA_965116975.1. GTDB lineage: Bacteria > Chloroflexota > Anaerolineae > Aggregatilineales > Phototrophicaceae > UBA6055. The sequence continues at coordinate 3,875,800 of OZ220735.1, read as the reverse complement.
GCCTCTATCGGCGGGAAGCGGCGCCAATGAGCAAAATCCTCTTTGGCACCGAATGCGGCACCTCCGATACTACATCCGGTTTGGGCAGCAATCCCGCTAACGGGCTGGCTGGCGAGCTCTTGATCGCGCAAGGCGGCCGCATGTTGATGGCGGAATGCACCGAATGGATGGGCTGCGAAAACTGGCTGACGGAGAAGGCGGCCAACCCAGCCATCGCCGAAGCGATTGTCGCCGGCGTCCGGCACATGGAAAGCCGCGCCCTTGCCAGCGGCGAGGACATCCGCGGTTCACAGCCCACTGGCGACAACATGGCGGGCGGGCTGACGACCATCGAAGAAAAGTCCATGGGCGCCGTTAAGAAAATCGGCGATAGCCCCATTATCGAGTACCTGGAAATCGGCGAGGCGCCGACCCGGACTGATCCCGGCAATTATGTCATGTACGGACCGGGCATGGGCGCGGAAAGCATCAGCAGCATGGCTGCGGCCGGCTGCCAGGTGCTGACCTTCTGCACGGGCGGCGGGCATACCTCCAACCATCCCATCATGCCGACCATCAAGGTGACCGCCAACCGCCAATCCTACGAGCTGATGCGCGATACGGTTGATGTCGACGTCAGCGGCGTTTTTCAGGACGAGATCACTTTGGCTGAAGCCGGACAGATTGTCTACGACGAGGTGGGGCGGGTCTGCAACGGCTATCTGACCAAGTCCGAGGCGCTGCGCGACAATAACAGCTTCGCCATACATCGGGTGGGACCCAGCATTTAGGCGCGGCAATGCGCATCGCCATCCCCTATGGGCAGTCCCATCTGGCGGCTGAATTGCCAGATGCCTATACAATCGAGCGCATTTTGCCCCGGCAACAGGCGGCTGCGCCGGATCCGGCGGCATTGGTCAGGGACGCGGTTTACAATCCGCTGGGCGATGTTGCGCCGCCGCGGGCTGGCCAGTCCGTCGCGATTGCCATCAACGACGCGACCCGCCCCGTGCCGCATGAAGTTTTGCTGCCGCCGCTGCTGCAGGGCATGCGCCATGCTGGAGTCGGCGATGAGGATGTCGTCTTCATCATCGCGGCGGGCGCGCACCCGGTCATGTCGGCTGATGAATATGAGGCAGTCTTGCCGCGCTACATCTTGGACCGCTACCGCGTACTCTGCCACGACGCCTCTGACGAAGCGAACCTGACCTTTCTCGGCGAGACGGCGCGCGGGACCTCGGTTACCATCAACAGCGCTTATATGGCGGCTGATTACCGGATTGTCATCGGCAATATCGAGCCGCATCAGTTTCAGGGTTTCTCCGGCGGGGTCAAAAGCGCGGCTATCGGCTTGGCGGGCTTGCGGACGATCAATCAGAACCACGCCATGATGAGCCATCCCCTGGCAAAGCTGGGCATATACGACGAGAATCCGGCGCGGCAGGACGTGGAGGAGATCGGCCGCATGATCGGCATTGATTTCGCCGTCAACGCCATCCTGAATCCTGACAAAGCGATCGTGGCGGTTCTGGCTGGCGATCCCTTCGCGGTGATGCAAGCAGGCATCCCCCAAGTGAAGGCGCTTTATGAGGCGCCAGTCGCCGCGCCCTTCGATTTGATGATCGCATCGCCCGGCGGTCATCCCAAGGACATCAATGTCTATCAGTCGCAGAAGGGCTTGGCGCATGCCGCGGCGTTAACAAAGACCGGCGGCGCGCTCATTCTTTGCGCGGCCTGCCCGCAGGGCAGCGGCAGCGCCGATTACGAGAGTTGGATGACGCAGCCGCGGATGCGCTCGCATGGCGACGTCTTGGAGATTTTCAAGCGCGAGGGCTTTCGCCTGGGCGCGCACAAAGCCTTTCAGGTAGCGCGCGACGCGGCGCGGCTTCGCACGGCGCTTGTCTCGGAGTTGGATGAGGAGTTGCTGCGGAGGCTGCTGCTGCATCCGCAGCCGGACTTGCAGACGGCGGTCGATCGGGCGCTGGCGCAGTTGCCGGGCGACGCGCGCATCGGCGTCATGCCTTACGCGAATGCGACGATGCCGGTGCTGATTTCGGATTTGCTGGCGTAGTTAAGCGTTGCTTTCACTTAGGCTTTCCCGTTTTCTTTCACTTGTGATACTATTTTGCACAATTAGCCGGGGAATCAAGCAAGGCGATGTTAGCTCATTGGGATACTTTGAGAGGTCGTATTTGTGGCTACTGCCAATCTTGCTCAGCATGTGGCTGATGCGTTATTCTCAATGGAGAAGCATCGAGCAGACGAGCGAGAGTATAGCTTTTCCGTACCTGGTCAGAAGCTATTCATTGAACTCGCGTCAGAAGATGGACGCGAAAAGTTCTACCTTGACTTGTATCGTGGCAAACGGAATGTGTTCAAAGTGAGCTTGCAGAACCGCGCGAGACAGTCTTTTTCGTTGCGTTGGCTTGATGTAAATGGTCCAAAACATACTAACCCCAACGGTCAGGTGGTGCCCACACCACATTTGCATGTGTATCGCGAAGGATTCGGCACCAGTTGGGCGGAGCCAGCCCCTCTTGATATATTCTCGAATCTAAACGATGTCTGGACGACACTGCAGGACTTCATGCGCTATTGCAACATCTCCAAACCACCGATCATTAGGCGAGACCTCTTTACATGATTGATGAAATCGGACACTTGACGGACTCTTATTATACATGGCTTCGAGATAACACAGATCTTCAAGCAATTGACGAATTCATAGAAATCACGACGCCGTTTCTAGACAGACATAACGACCATTTGCAAATCTATGTGAAGCCATCCAATGGCGGCTTCATGCTTACCGACGATGGGTACACTATTGCTGATCTGGAGATGGGCGGCTGCCAACTCGATACTCCGAAACGACGCGACCTCTTGAATATGACGCTCAATGGCTTTGGTGTTCGTCGGAATAACGACGAGTTGCAGGTTACAGCTACCGAAAAGAATTTTTCGCGTCAAAAGCACAGTCTGTTGCAGGCCATGTTGGCGGTCAACGATCTCTTTTACCTGGCGCAGTCTTTCACATCCAGTCTCTTTTTTGAAGATGTTGTGGCTTGGCTCAATCTCTCCGGAATCCGCTACTTTCCAAGTGTAAAACTGACGGGCAAAAGCGGCTATGATCACCACTATGACTTCGTCATTCCGAGATCAATTATCCACCCTGACCGTGTTCTATTGAGCATTACTGACCCAAGTAAGTCTAATGTCTCAAAGGCTGTCTTCGCCTGGACTGATACAGCAGTGGCTCGTGAAGGAGAGTCTCGCGCCTATGCCATCCTGAATGACAGCGAAAGAACTGTGTCGAGCACAGTTTTGGATGCCTTCCGCAGCTATGACGTGCATCTCGTTCCCTGGTCCGAGCGCGAATCCGTGCGTGAAGAACTCGCCGCCTGACGCATGAACCAACCCACCGACGATTTCCGCCGCGGCTATGGCGTCACTTCGCCAATGCGATGATGCCGGTGGTTTAGTTTGCTTTATGTATGCTATACTCTAGGCTAGTTGCCATTGTAGAAGCGCACTTTCACCACGCAAAATAAAGGTCAGTTCATTGCCCACAGCTGAATTGTCGCAGCAAGAAGCTGATAGATTGTTGGCGCTGGAGAAGAAGCGCGTTTCAGATAGCCCAATTCATTTTCCCCATCCCAGGCGAAGAACCTTCACATATTTGTTGTCTGCTGATGGGAAAGAGGAGTTTATATTAGATATGTACTTTGGCGATGTCGATTTTCCACGTTTCACCATTCAGCTTCGGGCGCGACAATCAGTTATTTTGGCGCGGCTAGAATTGGATGGCCCAGTGCATGAAAACCCAGACGGATTGTTGATCCCGACTCCGCACCTCCATCTGTATCGTGAAGGTCAAGGCGCGAGCTGGGCTTTTGCGGTTCCCGCTGACAAGTTTAGCAATCTATCCGATAGATGGATTTTGTGGAAAGATTTCATGCGCTTCTGCAACATTCGTATTCCGCCAAGAATCCAAAAGGTCTTATTCTCATGATTGCGGAAATCGAGCTCTTGACAGAACAATATCTTGAATGGCTCAGGGACGAGATCACCTTTCGCCAGCGAGGCCAAACGGTTGAAGTAACAGCGCCCTTTTTGGATAGGCACAATGACTACATCCAGTTTTATGCCAAACGCGATCAGTCCGGTTTGCTGTTGACTGACTATGGCTATACCTTAGCCGATCTGGAAATGTGTGGCTGCGAACTGGATACCCCAAAGCGTCAGGCGCTGCTCAAGGCAACCCTTAATGGGTTCGGTGTGAGCTTAGTAGATGGTGAATTGCGCGTTAAAACGACAGCGGATGATTATGCGCGGAAAAAACATCGGCTACTGCAAGCCATGTTGGCGGTGAATGACTTGTTCTATCTGGCGTCCTCTTCTTTACGCAGCCTGTATCATGAAGATGTAATAACATGGTTGGATGATGCTGAGATTCGTTACACACCGCGTGTAAAGCTATCGGGACGCACTGGCTACGATCACCACTATGATTTTGTGATTCCAAAGTCCGCTGTTCAGCCAGAACGTGTTCTGCTCAGCATCAACCGTCCCGACCGCGCCAGCGCGGAACGCGCTGTCTTCGCTTGGGAAGATACTCGTGAGGCTCGTGCCCGAGAAGCACGCGCTTATGCAATCTTAAATGACAGCGACAAATCAGTGTCATCGGGTGTACTCGATGCCTTCCGCAGCTACGACGTGCGTCCCATTCCTTGGTCCCAGCGCGAATCCGTGCGCGAGGAACTCGCCGCCTAATTGATGAGCCAGCAAACCGACGACCCCGCCCGCAGCGCAACGCGCGTCGTCATCGTCTGTTTCTTCTCACTCTGCATCATCTTCGGCATACGCTTGTCGTTTTCGGTTTTCTTCGCCGAGTTCGTCACTGCCGAAGGCTGGAGCAACGAGGCGGCGGCAACTGTTTTCAGCCTCAACATGTTTGTCTTCGCGCTGACGGCGCCCTTCGCCGGACTGGCGCTGGATCGCTATGGTCCGCGGCTGGTTTTCGGCGCGGGCGCTCTGCTAATGGCGGCGGGGCTCTGGCTGAGCAGTCGCGCCGCTTCGCTGGACGATCTCTTGCTAGGCTATGGGCTGATTGGCGGGTTTGGACTGGGGATAACGGGCTTGGGTCCTGTGGCCTCGGTCATCGCCGGTTGGACGGCGCCGGCGCGCCGCGGTCGCGCCATAGGCATCGCCTTTGCCGGCACGGGCTTGGGTTCGCTGGTATTTGTCCCTTTGGCGAACCTGTTGATTGAGCAATTCGACTGGCGCAGCGCCTATCTAGTCCTGACGCTAATCTGCGCCTTCATACTGTTCCCGCTCATGGTGATCGGCTTGACGCGCCCGCCGTCGCGGCATGGGCTGCGCGTCACACCCGTGCCGGCCAGGGGCGTCCTGCTGCGGAATCCGGCTTTTTGGGCATTATTGTTTGTCGGTCTCACGGCTTTGGGTCCTGTGCGCAGCTTAACGGTACACCAGGTCGCTTACATGGAGTCTTACGGCGTGACGCGGGGGACGGCGGCGACTGTGGTGGGTTTGGCGGGTTTCCTCACGACTTTTTCCTTCATCGGTTTGGGCTGGGTATCCGATCGCTGGAGCCGGATGGCGGCGTTCACGATAGGCGCGGCCGGGCTGGTTGCCGCGGTAATGATGTTGCTGCTCTTGCGCGCCGGCGGCTTGCACTCGCTGCTCATTTTCTATGCCCTGGGGGAAGGAACGCGCAGCAGCCAGACGACGGCATTAGCCAGCGATGTCTTTCACAAGCAGGGTTTGGGCTTGATCAACGGGCTGGTAGGGGGCATGTTCGGCTTGGGCGCCGCGCTGGGACCGTGGTTTCTGGGGCGCCTGCGCGACCAGAGCGGCGCCTATGACAGCGGCTTGCTGCTGGTCGTCGTGATGGTCACAGCGTCGCTGTTGGCTTTCGGGTACATTGTGCGGCGGTCCGCAAAACCCGCGCGAGTCTGAACAGGGCGGAACAGCGCTGCGAGATTTTGATGGTATGGCAGTTCCCGGGCGGTGCGGCTGGCCCGCCTACTGCGCCTGTTGGGTCGACTGATTATAGATACCCATAGGCCGGAAGCGTCAAGAACTCAGCGAAATCATCGGCGCGAATCATCTCATCGAAGAGTTGCATCGCCAGTTGAAAATGGCCGTCCTGGAAGCGCTGCTCGCCGACCTCGCCGCGGATAGCGTCCATCTCTTCTTCCAGCAATTGGCTGAACAGGTCCACGGTCAGCGGGCGTCCGTCAGCCAGCGTCGCTTTGTGATGCAGCCACTGCCAAACTTGCGCGCGGCTGATTTCCGCTGTAGCGGCGTCTTCCATTAACGAGTAGAGCGGTACGCAGCCATTACCGCCGAGCCAGGCTTCAAGATATTGAATGCCGACTTTGAGGTTGAGGCGCGCGCCGTCTTCGCTGATGGCGCCGGCGCTGGGCGCCAGCAAATCTTCGGCGGAGACCTTGACATCTTCGCGCTGGCGCTCAATTTGGTTGGCGCCCGGCATGTGTTCGTCGAAAATCTCAGTCGCGATCTGCACTAAACCAGGGTGGGCGACCCAGGTGCCGTCATGGCCTTCTTTCACCTCGCGCAGTTTGTCGGCGCGTACTTTGTCCAGGGCGGCTTGATTGCGTTCCGGGTCGTTGCGTATGGGGATCTGCGCCGCCATGCCGCCCATAGCGTGGGCGCCGCGGCGATGGCAGACCTTGATGACATGCAGCGTATAATTGCGCATGAAGGGCACGGTCATGGTCACCTGGGCGCGGTCGGGCAACAAGTAATCGGCATGATTGCGCAGTTTCTTGATGTAGCTGAAGATATAGTCCCAGCGACCGCAGTTCAGCCCGGCCGAATGCTCGCGCAATTCGTAGAGGATTTCTTCGGCTTCGAAGACCGCCAGTATCGTCTCGATCAGCACGGTCGCTTTGATTGTGCCCTGCGGGATGCCAAGGGCGTCTTGAGCGTGCATGAAGACATCGTTCCAAAGGCGCGCTTCCAGGTGGCTTTCCAGCTTGGGCAAGTAGAAATAGGGACCTGTGCCACGCTCCAGCGCGGGCTGCGCATTGTGAAAGAAATACAGGCCGAAGTCGAACAGTCCGCCGGGTATGGCGAGCCCGTCCACCAGGAACTGGCTTTCGTCGAGATGCCAGCCGCGCGGCCGCACAAGCAGCGTGGCGGTTTTGTCATTGAGCTGGTAGAAGCGCCCGTCGGGGTTGGTGAAGGTGATGCTGCGCTTGACAGCGTCGCGCAGGTTCACTTGACCCGCGAGCATGTTGTCCCAGGTCGGCGAATTGGCGTCTTCGAAGTCGGCCATGAAGACTTTGGCGCCGCAGTTCAGCGCGTTAATCACCATCTTGCGGTCGGTAGGACCGGTGATTTCCACGCGGCGGTCTTGCAGGTCTGGCGGTACCGGCGCGACGCGCCAGCTTCGGTCGGCGCGAATGGCGGCGGTTTCGGGCAAGAAGTCGGGCAAGTGCCCGGCGTCGATAGCGGCTTGGCGTTCGACGCGGGCTGCCAGCAATTCGTTGCGGCGGGCGGTGAATGCCCGCGCCAGCCCGGCAAGGAAGTCGCTGGCTTCGGGGCTGAGGATGGATTGGTACTCGGGTGGGATTTCGCCGCGGATCTCGACGCCGGCGGGTTGGTTTTGGCTGGTCATATTCTTGTATGTCCTTGCTAAAATCATCAAGTATCTGATTTAACAATATATGTCAAAATCGCCAATTATTATAGAGTTGCGACAAGATTGACATGCGCTCTTATTATGATGTCAGCTTAGCAAGTGAGCATGGATGCGCAATTCCGCGACTGTTTTCGATAGACCGTCTTGCATGCGTTTGTCTAGATATTCTTCGACGCTGTAAGGCGGGCTCTTTAATCTTGCCAATACCACACGTACCGCGTCAATGAATTCGCCAGGACTTGAATGCAGCAGCATCAATAGGAAATCGTCTGCTCGAAGACGCGTGATGCCGTATTGCTCCAGAGCCGCTGCGGGAAAATGCTTTCGATCCTCGGAAACTATATAGTCGCAGTTTGCATGAATTGCGGCGGCGAGTACATGGCGATCATTTGGGTCGGGCAGAACTAGATTGTCGACCAGATATTCATAACCGGTGACGAGGGCATTTGGAAAATAATGGTTCATTCCAGACCAAATGCCTTCAATCCTCTGTTGATCTATATCTGGTCTCGTTTTACGAAAGGTGTCTATCAGTTCGTCGCGTATATCCGGTGTCCATTTGGGCTCAAATAGCTCGGAAATGGCAATTTGAAGTAGAATATCCCGTATTCCAGCGGAATACAGGATATTTGTATCAGTTAGCGCGATTGGCTTGGTCGCACTAATCATATAAGCCTAATTCTTGTGATTCCGCCACCAGGCGATCGAGAAAAGCCTCGCGTTCTTGACGGAGTTTTTGCTTGTAATTAATTACATCCTCCCTCCTCATACGCCGGTGACTTCCCACTTTGTGGTAAGGAATCTCACCGGCGTCCAACAATTTAATTACGAATGGGCGCGAGACATTTAGAATGTCTGCCGCCTGCTTTGTCGTTAGCTCTGAATGAATTGGCGTCAGGGCAATACCAAGTCCTGAGGCCATCATTCTCAATATGCCCAAGAGAAGCGCCACAACTTCGGCAGGTAGAACAATGAGATCATCTTGTTCTTTGTCTACGACATAGAGTGTCAAGCTCTTGCTAGCAAGGGCGTGGCGCGCTAGCTTGATTGATGATTCGTGTGCTATTTTCCCTTCCTCTTGGGACAATGAATTTGGACTACTTTCCACAAAAGTAGATTTCATTGTCCTATCCTGTCTAAGCTCTTTCTAAATTCTGATGAATTTGCTGCTGCTGACGTGAACAGCAAAACCGATTTCTTCATATCAATCTCCTTTCATCAAGCGGTCATATTAGCCTACCACGAAACGCAATAAACGCAATAAGTGAAATAAACGCAACAGCGAATGCTTATTCTGTTGCGACGCAGCCGAGAATCACGAAACGCTCAAGACTGTATCCCGCAGAACGTCCGCAAAGACGTCCATGAAAAGATCTACATCTGCCCGCCCGAAGGCCAGCGGCGGCTTGAGCTTGAGCGTGTTATGATGCGGACCTTCTATGCTGAGCAGGATGCCGCGGTCTTTCATGCGCTCGACGATATAGGCCGCTTCCCAATCCGCTGGCTCCAGCGTCTGCTGGTCGCGAATCAATTCGACCCCGAGGAAAAGCCCGGACCCGCGCACTTCTCCGATGATCGGGTTCTGGCTTTGCAGGTCGCGCAGGCGTCCCATCCAGTAGTGTCCGGTGTCGCAGGCTTGGCGCTGCAGGTCCTCATCGGCGATGATGTTCAGGACTTCCAAGCCGATGGCGCAGGCGACCGGGTTGCCGCCGAAGGTGTTGAAATATTCCATGCCGTTATTGAAGGCGGCGGCGATGGCGGGCGTGGTGACAACAGCGCCCAGCGGATAGCCATTGGCGATTGGTTTGCCCATTGTGACGATATCGGGCAGGACGCCGCTTAACTCGAAGGACCAGAAGTGGCTGCCGACGCGGCCGAAGCCGGTTTGCACCTCGTCGGCGACGCAAATGCCGCCGGCAGCTCGCGCGGCGCGATAGGCGCGTTTTAGATAAGCAGCCGGCAGCGGCATTTGACCGCCACAGCCCATGATGCCTTCGCTGAAGAAAGCCGCCAGCTGACCGTCGCGCGCCTGGATCGCCGCGACTTTCTCGCTCAGGGAGCGCGCATAGAATTCGCCAGCGCTGGCGTCGTAACCGCGCGCCGCGCCGCGATAGCCATCGGGCATGGTCGCGATCTCGACATGGTCGGGTTTGCCGCGCCCGCCGGGCCCGTTGAACTTGTAGGGGCTGATGTCGATTAGCGCTGTGCTATGGCCGTGATAGGCGTGGTCAATGACGATGAAGTCGCTGTCGCCGGTATAGGCGGCGGCCAGCCGCAGCGCCAGTTCATTCGCTTCGCTGCCGCTATTAACAAAGAAACAGACCGAAAGCGGATCGGGCAAGGTCGCGGCGAGCGCCTCGGCGTAGCTCAGAATTGTCTCGTGCAGGTAGCGGGTATTGGTATTCAGGATGGCTGTCTGTTCTTGCGCCGCCGCCACGACGCGGGGATGGTTATGCCCGACATGCGGCACGTTGTTGACGCAATCCAAGTAACGCTGCCCCTGATGATCGTAAAGATGTTGCATAAAGGCGCCTTCGATGCGCAGCGGTTCTTGGTAGGAAAGGCTTAGCGCGGGATTCAGCGCGGCGCGGCGGCGTTTTACCAGATCGTCTGCTGACGGTTTCTCGGGCGCGGCTATGTGAAACGGCAGTTGCAGAATCAAGTTGGGATCGGGCGACAACGATGTATAGAGACCGCTCAGCTTGGGGGAGCAGACCCCGGGGAAATTGTCCGCCTCCAGCAAGTCGACGATGATCTGAAAGTGCAGATGCGGGCTCCAGTTGCCGTTGCGCGGATAGTCGCCGATATGCGCCAGCAGCTCTCCCGCTTGCAGCTCTTGCCCCAGCTCGCAGCGCGCCAGCGCTTCCGGCGACAGATGCCCGTAGAGCGTGTAAAAGCGCAAATCGGCTGTCGGTTGATGTTGGAGAATCAAAGTTGGACCAAAGTCTTGCTGTGCAGGATGGTCGCGCAGACTACAGATTGTACCGGCTAAAGGGGCGAAAATGGGTGTACCAGCCGGCGCGAAGAAATCGACGCCCAGGTGGACCGCGCGCCGCTGATGGTGATCGACGGCAAACATGTCACCCAGGTAAATCGGCCTCGCTTCGTTGTAAAGGCCGATGCCGATTTTGTTGCCCAGTTGTCTTCGCAATGGTTCGGCGTAAGCCGCGGGCTCAGCGAGATCTGAAACGCAAGCCAGAAGTCGGCTGCTCAGGCCCAGGTCAAGCCGCGCGCTATTGCCCGAATTGAGAGGGAAACCGAGAAGCGGCTGGCATGACTGCCCAATCAGCCAGTCTTGAATGCCTTCGCTCTCTGGGCAGGCGGAAAAGCCGCAGGCGTCGCGAAAAAGGTAGTGCGCATAGCGGGGATGCAGGTCGCGCAGCTTTTCCAGCAGTTCCCAGGCGCCGCTTTCGCTGACGCTCAGGTGGCGGTTCGCCGGCTCGTTCTTTTGTTGATGCCAGGATATGCAGACACTAAGGCAGAGGCGGGCGGCTATCAACGGAAAGAGCACGCGGAGTTCGGCTTCGTGGAGAGGGAAAACGCGGTGATAGGCGGCGATGACGGGCAGCGCTTTTTCCAAGGGGCGTTGCGCGCCCATCATGATATAAGCCAGCGCCACAGCCAGGTCGGTCACCGTTGGACTGTAGACCATATCTCCTAGGTCAATCAGGCCGGCAACATGCGCTGAGTAGCCCTGGGCGCGGACCAAGATATTCGTGTCGTTGGCGTCGTTATAGACGAAGCTGCAGCGCAGGTCGGGCAAGATCGGCCGCGCCTCGTCCTGGTATCGCTGCAGGAAAGTGTCGAGGATGGTTTTTTTTCTTTGCGGAAGATCCCTTCCGTAGCGCGCGACCTGCGGCAGATTGCGGATATGCCAGCGATAGCTCTGCCGTCGCTCGGCGTGCTCGAAGGACTGCATGGCGGCGGAGAATCTGCCCAGCTGGGTCCCGATATCGTCCAGCAGCGGGTCCGAATGCGGGCGGAACTCGCTGAGTGGCGTGCCGTCGATATAGTTCAGAAGTCGCGCGCGATAAGCACGCTTAGATTGAACGGACATGGTGGCGATTTCGACGATGTCCTTGCCAGCGCGGGACGGGATTATGGCGGGAAACAGTTCCAGGTCCGCCAGGTGTTTTAAGGTCGCGTTTTGCAAGTCGAGCGTTTGGCTCGATACACTGGCATGGGCGATCTTGAGCGTATATTGCTGGCGATTTTCAGACAGCACGCGGAAGTTGCGGTCAAGCTCCCCTGGCAGCTCGGCTATAGAATGGACCTGGATGCCGTAACGCGCGGCGATGATTTCTCGCGCGTCTTCCGGCGAAAACGGCGGTCGCAGGTTCTCTTCCATGGGAGTTATGGCAGTCATGGTAATCTTGGCAAGCCCTTTGCTCGGCCCAGGTCCAAGGCGGGCTGTGGCGAATCAACCGGCGAAGAGCGGCGTCGGCAGACCCCTGACACCCGGCTTGAACGCGAAGAAGCTGCCCGACTGCGGATACTGCGCCAGATCGGCGGCGCTCATGCCGGTCCTGGCTGATGTGATATACAGGGTATCAAGCTCGGCGCCGGCGAAAGTACAACTGGTGATATTAAGCGCTGGCAGCGGCAGGACTTGCAGGATCTCGCCCGCCGGCGAATAACGTGTGACGCGCGCGCCGCCGAACTGCGCCACCCAGATGCAGCCCTCGCTATCCACCGTCATGCCGTCGGGGACGCCTTCGTCGTCTCGGGTGAATTGCGTGAAGATGCGCTTGTTGCTCAATTCGCCGCCGGGTCCGATATCCAGGGCGTAGATGGTCCGTTTAATGCTGTCGGTGTGATAGATGACGCTATTGTCCAGGTTGAAGGCGGGACCGTTGCAGATGACATAGTCGTCGTCGACTTGGCTGACGCTTAAGTCCGGATCGAGACGATAGAGCGCGCCTGAGGCTTCGGTCTGCCCGATGTCCATGGTGCCCGCCCAAAAGCGGCCGAGAATATCGACCTTGCCGTCGTTGAAGCGATTATTCGGCAGATCTGTTTCGGGCAGTTGGATGGGCGCGGCGGATAAATTATCCAGGTCAATGACGGCAAAACCATCTTTGACCGTGCCGACAAAACCGCCGCTTTGTCGCGGGTTGAGGCTGGTTACTTCGTAGTCTAAGTTCCAGGTTTTTTTCGCGCCGTCGGCGAGCGCGTAGCGATGCACATTGTTGCTGAAGATATCGACCCAATATACCGCGTTTTCCGCTGCGACCCAGACGGGACCTTCGCCCAATTGCGCTGGAATCTCCCAAACCGTTTTTACGATCGACATATCAAGTCCTTTTGCTTCGCTACATAAGTGTATTTAGTTTAGCAGTTCGGCACGCTGCTGTCAGCCCGCCGGCACAGGGCAATCGCTTCAAAATGATGGCGGACGAAATGGCGGGAATCTAAACTGAAAATTAACTACAGAGTACGCAGAGAACGCAGAGAAAAAGAAAAAATCTCATCTCAGCTGTGATTATTGGTGACAAATCACGTTTCGCTGGGGACTGTTGCCGATTCCGGGCCGCAGATTTAGAAGAATAGTCGTCTAAACTCCTACGAACTCTGTGTCCTCTGCGTCCTCTATGTTGAAAAGTATTTTGAAGCGATTGCCCTGCCTCTAGCCTAACAGAGTTTGCCAGTCGCCTCATTTTAGGCTAAACTGATTCTGCGGTCTTCCATGACCGGTTATTGTGGGATGCCCGCAGCGGAGTATACAGCCCTAGCAAGCTCGCTCCGCTGCGGGCGCGCAAAATACGCGAAGACTTTTGCCCGTCTTCGCTGACAGTGTACTATTTTGCCCCGTATCGTGGAATGCCGCGTCGATTCACCTAGCGCGGGAATCCCAGCATGAACACGCTCTATTACGGCGACTGCCTGACCATCATGCGCGAGAAGATGCCGCCCGCGAGCGTCGACTTGGTTTATCTTGACCCGCCCTTTAACTCCAAGCGCGATTACAACGCCATCTACAAAGACAATACCGGGCGTCCGCTGCCCGACCAGGTAGACGCCTTCACCGATACCTGGACCCTGGACGCCGACCGGCTGCGCACCATTAGGGAGCTGCCCAGGCTGCTGCGCGAGCGCGGCGTCGACGGTCACAGCGGCGATTTTCTGGCTGGCTTTCTCAGCGGGCTGGTTCATGTGCAAGCCGACATGGCCGCGTATCTGGCTTACATGGCGGAGCGTCTGCTCTGGATAAAGCGGGTGATGAAGCCGACCGCCAGCATCTATCTGCACTGCGACCCGACAGCCAGTCATTATTTGAAGATTGTGATGGATGTTGTGTTTGGGGTGAAAAACATAAGAAATGAGATTATCTGGTCATACCCTCCGGGCGGTAGAGGTCCAAAATATGGATTTCACAGAAAACACGATGTCTTACTGTTTTATTCTGTCGGCAAGACATCAACATTCCATCGACAGTACACTCCCCTTAGTGATTATGCGATTTCGAAATTCACGAAGTCCGACAAGGATGGCAGAAAATATAAAGAGTATCGAGGAAAAACTAGGACATATTTGGATGATGTTCCTGGGCGACCTGTACCATCTGTTTGGACGGATATACATTCGCTTGGCCAAACAATATCGAAAGAACGCCTCGGATACCCCACACAAAAACCCCTGGACTTGCTAAAGCGCATCATCCGCGCTTCCTCCAACCCCGGCGATGTCGTCTTTGACCCCTTCTGCGGCTGCGCCACAACCATCGAAGCGGCTGAAGCGCTCGGACGCAAGTGGGTCGGCATCGACATCACCATTCACGCCATCCGCCGCGTGGCTCGCGCGCGCCTGCAAGACCGCCTGCACCTGGTGGAAGGGCGGGATTATGTCATCGACGGCGTGCCGCAGAACTGGGAAGGCGCGCGTCAGCTTTGGCGGCAAGACCCCTACCAATTCCAGAAATGGTGCGTGGAGCTGGTCGAGGGCTTTGTCAATGTCAAGCGGACAGCCGATGACGGCATTGACGGCCGCGTCTATTTTGATATGCCCGGCGAAAAAGTCTTGCAGAGCATGGCGCTCGAGGTCAAGGGCGGCGAGAACTTGAGCATCAACCATGTGCGCGCGCTCAATAGCGTGCTGCAATTCGAGAACATTCAGATGGCTGGCTTGGTTGCGCTGAATGCGCCCGGCGGGCAGCAAGCCAAGAACTTCCAGCAGACGATGGCGCTGGCCGGTTATGTTACCATCGGCGAGCGCGCCTATCCGCGCATGCAGATGCTGACCGTCGGCGATATCCTGGCTGGCGCGAAGTTCGATATGCCCAGCCCGGTGGGCCGGACGGAAACGCGCTACGACTCCGATTTATTCTCGCGCAGGCAGCCTTAAATCGAACGGGCGGCGCCGCCATCGACGCGCAAGGTCGCGCCGGTGATGTAACTGGCGGCTGGCGACAGCAGAAACGCGCCGGCCGCGCCGAAGTCGTCGATGCTGCCATAACGTCCGAGCGGGATTTTCGCTCTGGCGCTGGCTTGGATGTCTTCTATGCTCTTGCCCGTCTTCTGCGAGGTGACGGCGTCGAGCTGAGCAACGCGGTCGGTATCAATGCGCCCCGGCACGAGATTGTTGAGGCGGATGCCGTCGCCCGCCAATTCGTCAGCCAGCGTTTTGATCATGCCCGCCACGCCCGCGCGCATGATGGTCGACAAACCCAGCCGCGTTATCGGCTCGCGCACCGAGCCGGACGTAACGGTCAGTATCGAGCCGCCCGCGCTCATGTGCGGGATGGTCAAGCGAATCATGCGAAAGCTGCTCAATAGCGTCAGCTCGAATGCGGCTTGGAAGTCGTCGTCGCTGACTTCTTTCAAAGTCTTGGCTGGCGGTCCGCCGGCATTCACCAGCAGGCAGTCAATCGCGCCCCAGGTCTGGACTGTTTTGTCCACCCAGTCAGCCAGGTCGTCCAGTACGCGCACGTCGCAGGCGCTGGCGAGGGTTTCGACTCCGTATGCGTCGGCGAGCGCGCCCGCGGCGGCGGCGACTTCATCTCCGCTGCGGCTGCAAAGCGATACCTTCGCGCCGTTAGCAGCCAGCGCTTTGGCGACGCCGTAGCCCAGCCCCTTGCTCGACGCGGCAACCAGCGCGACTTTGTTTGTTAATCCCAGGTCCATTAGTCATTTGTCCTTTACTTTTGTCGAGTCCTCGCGCCATTATAGCGTTTCGCGGGAATAATTGACCATAATTGACCATAGATGCGCGGCGGCTGGCAGGGCAATTGCATCAAATTATTTCAACACTGAGGCACCAAGGGTCGCGTAGGTCGCGTAGGTCGCGTAGACACTGACCGCCGACACTGACCTCCAACTCCGAGAATTATCCGAAAATATGCCAATAAAGAACGCAATGTAGGGGCGATTGACGGTCAGTGTCCACGCGACCCTGTGAGTCGCCCACTGGTAATAGTCCCGCATTTGGCAGAAAACCGTCAGTAGCGGACAAGCCTTATAGCTGCAATTTCCGTGTCGGCTCGGCAATGCCGACGCGCCGCAGCAGCCAGTCGATTTCCGCTTCCGTGCCGGCGTCGATGGGCTGGTAGGGCGGCCGCGGGCTGGCATTGTTGATTGCGCCGCGCCGCCGCAGGAAGGCTTTGCGAATGGTCAGGTTGATGAGCGGCTGGTTCTCATAGCGGATCAGCGGCAGGTATTTGTCGAAGATCGCTTCGGCGTCATTGCGCCGCCCCGCTTTGAAAGCATCGTAGACCGCGACCAGTACCTCGGTGAAGGCGAAGCCGGTCATGGTGCCGGATGCGCCGCGATTCAGCTCCTCCAGCAAGAACATGCCGCCCAAGCCGCCGAAAATCTCGAACTTGTCCGTGAGTTGTCGGATAGCGTCAATCTTCTGCATCAGCGGCGGGTCTTCCAATTTGAGGTAGCGCGCGTTGGGAATGACTTCGGCGATTTGGCTCATCACCTCGGGCGACATGATGACGTCGTTGACCGGCGGGAAATCTTGCACCACGATTGCGCCGCCGATGCGCTCGGCGATGCGGCTGTAAAGCGCCAGGATGGCGGGGTCGGATTTGTCCGTCATGGGCGGTGGCGCGATCATGACGCCGTCAGCGCCGGCGGCAAATGCGGACCGGCTCAGCTCGATGCAAGTTTCCAGCTGGCTGTGGCTGGTGCCGACCACGATGGGAATCGCGCCAGCCACCGTTTCCACCACGGTGTCCATCACCGCCTTGCGCTCATGCACGCTGAGCTTCGCCGCCTCCCCCATCACGCCCAGGATGGTCAAGCCATGCGCGCCCAATTCCATTTGAAAGCGCGTCAACTGCTTCAGGCTGTCATAATCGACCGCGTAATCGGCTTGGAATGGGGTGGCGAGGATATTGAAAATGCCGGTTATCTTGCCTGCCATCGCATGGTTCCTTTGGCTATCCTTTGGCTATTTGGCGCGCCGCGGCTAAAAGCTCGTGCAGACCCGCGCCGCGTCGGGGCGGACGAATTGCCCGTCGCCGCGCGCGCCGACGATTTTGCCATCTTTGAAGACGGTCTTGCCGTTGACGATGGTGCGCTTGACCCGGCCTTGGAAGGTCATGCCGGCGTAGAGCTTGTCGCAATCGCGCGCTTGACTGAAGAGCATATCGCTGCTGATGGTCGTTTTATCGTGCGGGTCGTAAATCACGAGATCGGCTGCAGCGCCGATGCCGATATGCCCGCGCTCGGGATAGACGCCGAAGCGCTTGGCACCATTGGTCGCCACCAATTCCACGGCTTTGTTGACGCTGATGCGCCCGCTGAGCGCTTCGTGCATAACGCCCAGCAGCAATTCTTCGACGCCGGGCGCGCCGGGCGGCGTCGCCCAAATATCGCTGCGGGCGCGTTCTTTTTCTTCGACAGTGAAGGGCGAGTGATCGGTGGTGACTGCCATGACTGTGCCATCAATCAGCGCCTCCCAAAGCGCGGCTTGGTCGGCTGCTTCCCGCAGGGGCGGGTTGATCTTGGCATAAGGACCGACGCGCGCCAAATCTTCTTCGGTGAAGAACAGGTAGTGCGGGCAGGTTTCGGCGCTGGCGCTGGAACCCGTGGCTTTGAAGCGGCGGAAGACGGCCAGCGGCTCGGAGCCGCTGAGATGCGCGATGTGCAAGTTGGCGCCGATGCTTTCGTTAAGGGTGAGCAGGGTGGCGATGGCCAGCGCCTCGACATGCGGCGGGCGCGATTCGCCGTGGGCCGGCACGTCATTGCGCCCTGCCGCGACCAGCTGCCGAGTGTGCCACTCCAGCAGTTGATTATTTTCGGCATGAACGGCGCAGACCAAGCCAGTTTCAGCCACCAGCATGAGCGCCTGATACAGTTCGGGCACATCCGGCAGGCAGAGCCCTTCAAATTCGTCATCGCGCCCTTTCGGCGCGGAGGTCATGAAAATCTTGAAGGCGATGGCGCCTTGCTCGACCATAGACGCGATTTCGGCGCGATCCAGCAAGCCCGGCGCGCCATACAGACCGAAATTGACATAAGCGTCGCGCTGCGCCAATGCCTTGCGCTTGGAGAAGATCTCGCCAGTGGCGCAGCAGGGTTTGGAGATGGGCATCTCGAAGACCGTCGTCACGCCGCCGGCCGCGGCCGCGCGCGTTTCGGTGGCAAAGTCGCCACGCTGGGGATAAGCCGGCGCGCGACAATGGAAGTGGATGTCGATGGCACCGGGCAGCAGCAATTTGCCAGCCGCGTCGATGATCTCGTCAGCCTCGATAGCGGCGGAATCCGCCACCAGCGCGACGATCTTGCCGGCGCGGATGCCCAGGTCGAGGCGGGCAATGCCGCTTTCGAGCACGACGTCGGCGTCTTTGATTAAGGTATCTACATACATGCTCAGCAGTCCCAATTTATTATGCAAAACGCGAAAAAGTCGAAATGTAGGGGCGACTCTGTGAGTCGCCCTATATCATGGGTTCTTTTGATTTTTTGAGTCTTGCAACAATTACATGCCTTGTTTTCTACTCTCTTTGCGAGTCGATTAGCAAGAATAAATCGTCCGCCGCAGAAAATCCAGCAGGATCTTCGTGGTCGCCCGATATTCCGCCAGCTCGACATGCTCATCCGCGGCATGCGCCGCTTCGTAACTGCCGGGACCGAAGATGATCATATCACCGCGCGCCAAGTCCATGAGATGTTTAGCGTCGCTGCCGGGCAAGTAGCCGATGGGACCTGGGTCGGCCTTGAGCTCGCGGCGCGCGCAAGCCAAGAAGATCTGCCCCAGCGCCGAATCCAGCCCCGAGTCGAACCAGCGGGAATAGACGAAACTGTCGATGTCCGCGGTCGCCGGCGCGATATCGACCGCTGCGACAACGGCTTTTAATTCGGCGATGACCGCGCTTGGCTCTTCGCGCGGGATCATGCGGCGATCGAGCTGGATATGGCAGGCGTCTGGCACGGCGTTGGCGGTGCTGCCCCCTGCTATCACGCCGATGTTGCAGGTGGGGAAGCCGACCACCGGGTGAACGCGCTTCGCCAGCTCCTTATGAAAATCCTCCAGCGCCGCGATGACTTTGGACATGGCGACGATGGCGTTGACGCCGCGATCGGGATTGGTGGCGTGCACGGCTTTGCCATGTGTATGCACGGACGCGCGCATGACGCCCTTGTGCGCGGTCGCGACTTTGTTGCCGGTCTGTTCGCCGACCACGATGAAGTCGCAGCTGGGCAGAAGTCCCGTATCAGCCAGCCACTTGGTGCCTAGCTGACCCCCGACTTCTTCTTCGGCGGCGGCGACCAGGACCAGCGTTCCAGCTAGCGCGCCTAGCGCGTCTTGTTTGGCGGCCTCTGCCATCGCCAGCATCATGGCGGCCAGGGGCGCTTTGTCGTCGATGCTGCCCTTGCCATAGAGCGCGCCATCTTTGACCACGCCGGCGTAGGGATCGACATGCCATTTGTCGGCTTCGTTCTTGGCGATGGGCACGGTGTCGATATGCGCATGCAGCATGATCACGGGCGGACCCGCGCCCAGCGTGGCGATGGCGTTGCGCGCCGCGGGTTTTGCTTCTGGCGCAGGCGTCTGTACGTCGCAGCCGATGGCGCGCATTTCAGCCGCGACAAAATCGGCGATAGCGCGCGTATCTCCCGGCGGGTTAGGGGAGGGGATGCGCACCAGTCGCTGCAACAGTTTGATGCTATCCATCATTTGTCTCTATTTTGATCAACTGCGGCGAGAAGGTTTAGTGTTTTGTGTGAGCGCGCCGCGCCGAGCGACTGGCGAAGCGCGCGATAGTTCTCGCAGGCACGGGCTAAATGCCTTTGACGGACTTGTATTCTTCCAGTTCTGCCGGCGTATAGACCTGCATCAATTCCAATTCAACGCCGCCGGCTTCTTGCTCCAGAAAGGCGACCCAGCCTTCGGGATGCACGTGGCTGCCTTTGACCTTGCAGGCGGCGCATTCTTTCAACGTAGCGCCTTTGGCTTGGGCGTCGTCCAATGCCGCGTCGATATCCGGCACAGCGTAACAGATATGATGCAAGCCTTCGTAGCCGCGCTCCTTGATCCAGGCGTCGTAGCGACCGCCTTCGTCCATGGACTGGCATAGCTGATATTCGACATCGCCCACGTTGAAGATGGCGACGACATTGCGCGACTTATCGTATTCGTGAACCTCTGCCTCGTGACCGACGCCGATGAAATCTCGATAATGCGCCAAAGCGCCTCTGGCATCGGCGACCGCAAAAGCCATGTGTTTAATATATTGTCCTGCCATGCTTCTCTTCCCTTCCAAAAATGTTGTCAGATTCAATTATCTTCGAAGCGCTCCCAATGCGTCAGGTCGCGCCAAGTGATCCGCTTCCAGGCGCGCATGCCCCCGCGCGCGCCCTCCGCCTTGTGTCCGATACAGATGAACATCTCCGGCGAATAGCTGCCCGGCAAGTTCAGGATCACTTTGATCGCTTCTTTGCTGAACGATGTGACCGGTCCTGACGCCAAGCCAATGGCATGCGCCGCCAACATCATGGTCTGCGCGGCCGTGCCGACATCAACGAGCGAGGTTCGGTCGCTAAGCGGCAACTTGTGCTGCTCGATAATCGCCCAGTTGATACAGATCAAGATGAGGACCGGGGCTTTTTGGAACATGCCCGGCGCCACCAGTCGGATCAAGCGCCGCGTTTCCGGGTCTTGCACGACAACATAGCGAATCGGGCGCAGGTTGCCGCCGGTGGGCGCCCAGCGCGCCGCTTCCAGTATTGTTTCAACTTGCTCGCGCTCGACAGCTTCGTCAGTCATCTCGCGCACGACCCGGCGGGTTCTGATGTTCTTGAGGACCTGCTCGCTCATGCAGGCGCGCTCTCGGCGCCGTCATGGCGGCTATGGCGCAGCAGACAGTCCGCCACTTCCCGGCAGAGGCGGTCGAGGCTCTTTGTATAGATCTCGACATCGGACATCGCCATGTGCATCTTGGGAATGGCTTGAATGTTGTCTTGCAGGAAGTCCCTGGACTTGTCGGAAGCGCGTTCCAGCATCATGGCGCTGAGCCGTTCTGTCGCCGTCAGCAAGCGCAAGGGACCGTAATGCGCCGGCTCGTCCATTTGTATCCGCGCGGAGCTGATCAGCAGCGCCAGCAGCTCCACGGCTTCGCTCTCGGTCAAGACCCAGTTTTCACTCACAAGTTGGACTCCAGGTTCTCGTGCTTCCGCATGTTGCAAGACCGGGCGCCTCTAATAGCGCCAAGTTTCCTACTATTGAAGAGAAATTCCTACACGCTTATGCGACAGCGCCATGCCAGCAATAGAATCGTTCAATACTCTACTAATTGTCTACAATCTACAAACGACCGAATTATAAGAAACGCTCGCTTTGCTGTCAAGTCCGCTGGATTCCCACGGCAGGGCAATCGCTTCAAAATGATGGCAGACGAAATGGCGGGAATCTAAACTGAAAATTAACTACAGAGTACGCAGAGAGCGCAGAGAAAAGCATAAAATGTCATATTTCAGCGGTGTATTTTGGTGAAAAAACGTCTCTCTGTGCCCCTTGCCTATTCCTAGCCGCGAATTTAGTTGAAAAGTCGTCTAAACTACTAAAACTCTGTGTCCTCTGCGTTCTCTATGTTGAAAAGTATTTTGAAGCGATTGCCCTGATTCCCACGGCAGAGCAATGGCGCCTGCTATTTTCCGTAACCACCGAGGGTCGCGTAGACACTGACCGCCGGCGCCGAGACCACCGAGATAATCCTCTTGACTGCCAAAACGGGAGACGGCTGAGGCGCGCTGCAGAATCAGCTGCTTCAAAGTGTTATACTGTTCTCATCAGCAAGCGGAAAGAGGGCGAGAGATGTTAGCAGAGCGCGTCCGACAGATGAGCGTCGAAGAGTACTTGGCATACGAAGAAAGTAGCGAGGAATGGCATGAATACATTGATGGCGAATTGTATCCCATGACCGGTGGAACTGTCAATCACTTCAGAATTATCAAGAAGATTATGTTTGCGCTGGAAACTTCGCTGGCTGAGGCCGATTGCGAGGTGCTTGCGATGCGTGTCAAGGTTTCAGATGCGCAGTTCCTGATCCCGGATTTATCAGTAGTCTGCGGCGACTTGCAGACAGAGGACAATGATCGTCTTATGCTCAATCCCGCCTTGGTGATTGAGGTGACATCGCCGTCGTCCATCGACTTTGACCGCGGCTCGAAGCGCGAGTTATACGGCGCCGTCGCCTCGGTACAGGCTTATCTCGTCGTCGATCAACACCGAGCGCAGGTCGAGCTTTACAGCCGCAGCGAGTCCGGCTGGCATTTACAGACCTATTCCGACCTGGAAGCTAGCGTGCCGCTGGAGGCATTGAACTGCAGCCTGTCCATGCGCGAAATCTATCACGATATCCAGTTTGAAACCTAGGCGCAGTGCCGCGGCCGAATTGAGTGGGCAGTTGGGAGGCATAAGATGTTAGCAGAGCGCGTCCGACAGATGAGCGTCGAAGAATTTCTGGACTTGGTGGAGAGCAGCGAGGACCGGTATGAATACATTGATGGCGAGCCGCGTCAAATGACTGGTGGAAAACTGGATCACTTTCGGATAATTAATAGGGTTCAAGTTCTTCTGGAGAGTCGCCTGGCGAATAGCGCTTGCGAGGTGATTGCCGCTGGCATGCTTGTGAAAGCTGGAGAAGATCGCCTGGTGGCGCCGGATGTCAGCGTTGTCTGCGGCGAGCCGCAGACCGAAGCCGATACGCGCCTTCTGCTCAATCCGATTCTCGTCGTGGAAGTCACCTCACCGTCTTCCATCGGCTATGATCGCGTCTCGAAGCGCGATTATTATTGGGGCGTTGTCTCGATACAGGCATATCTTCTCATTGACCAGCACCGCGCGCTCGTTGAGTTGTATACGCGTGCCGAGACCGGCTGGCGCATACAGCGCTTCACCGAGCTGGGAGACGAAATACCGCTGGGGGCGCTGGAGTGCAGCCTGCACTTGCGCGATATTTACTATCGTATCGAATTTGAAGAAGGCGCTTCGCCGGCCTCGGCTGAAGGCGCCTAAGCAAAAGCGGGCGATCCGGCGACCGCCCGCAAAAGCAAGCATGTTCTCCGCGCAAGCTCGGAATTTCGCGCGCGAGCAAGGGCGCGGCTTACTCAGCTTCCAGCAGCGTTACCTCGCCGAGGGTCTGCAACTGCTCCTGAATGACGCTGGCATCGCCCACCACGACGATGATGAAGTCTTCGGGATGGATGTAGGTGTTGGCGATATCCAGCACATCCTCTGTGCTGACACCTTTGATATAACCCAGCCACTTGTTGAGGCGGTCTAGCTCGACGCCGCGGATCTTGTAGGAGGCAACTGATTCGACGAAGTCTTGATATGTCTCCAGCCCAAAGACAAAGCGACCGACGATGCCATCGCGCGCGTCGTTGATCTCCTCGTCGGACAGCGCTTCATTTTGCATCACTTCGATTTCTTTGAAAACTTCCTCGAGCGCCGGCGCGATCACGTCATTGCGCACAGCCGCGGTAACGACGAATCTGCCCCTATCGGCCGGGTAACTAAAGCCGGAACCGATGCTATAAGTGTAGCCTTTTTCTTCGCGGATGTTTTGCACCAGGCGTGACGAAAAAGTACCGCCCAAGACGTAGTTCATCACGCGCGCCGGGAAGTAATCGAGGCTGGCGCCTTGGATGCCGAGATTGCCCATGATGAAATTGGCTTGTGTGCTGCCGGGCCTGTCTACCAGAATTAGCCGCTGCCCGCTGTGCTCTGGCAGCGGAGGAAAATCGACCGCCTGCGCCGTTCCTTGCCAATCGGCGAAGTGCTGCCGCGCGTATGCCAAGCCCTCTTCTGTGGTGATGGCGCCCGCGATGATCAATACGGCGTTGTCGGGCTGGCGGCGCGACTCATAGAAGGCGACAATGTCATCGTGAGTGATGGCTTTCAAGGAATCGAAAGTGGTGGCATTGCCATAGGGATGCCCCTCGTATAGCAGGCGCCCAAAGGTGCGCCCGGCCACAAATCCCGGTTCGGCCAGGTTGGCTTCCAGGGCGCTGATGCGCTCGGTGCGTTCGCGCTCGACTTCGTTTTCGGGGAAGTTGGCGTTGAGTGTCATATCGGCGAGCAGCTCGAAGGCGAGATCGGCGTCTTCGATCAAAGCGAATACCCCGAGCGACATGCTGTCACTGCCGGCGCCGCTGCCGACGGCGCCGCCCACTTGCTCGATTGCGCCGGCGATGTCTTGGGCGCTGCGCGTGATTGTACCCCGCGTGATCAAGTCGCCAGTGATGCCAGCCAGCCCAGGCAAGTCCTGTGGCGCGGCGGTGGAGCCGCCGGCGAAGTAGACATCCAGGGAGATGATGGGCATGTTTGGCTGCTCTATCACCACCACTTCCAAGCCATTGTCCAAGACGTTTTCGGTGATTGTGGGGAAACTAAATTCGTTCGAGTCCAAAGGGGGCGGGGCTTCACTTTGCTCGATGACATAACGATATTCCGGCTCTAGTTCGACGATGTCTTCGGCGGCGTAGGGCAGGACCTTCGGCGCCGGTTCGGCATCGGTCTCCACCACATTGAAGACGTGGCGGTCGGACTCTTCCAGATACTCGATAGCGACTCGCTGGATGTCCTCGCTGGCGACTGCTTTGTAGCGATCGATGCCCGTGAAGACGGCCTGCGGATCGCCGAAATAGTAATTGGCGTTTTGTACGCTCTGCGCCAAGCCCAGCGCGGTCTCCAAGCCGAGAATGCTGCTGCTGCGTATGCCCGCGATGACTTTGTCAAGCTCTTCTTGCGGGACGCCTTCATCGATGATCTTTTGCAATTCTTCATAGGACGCCGCTTCCAACTCCGCCAGGTCAACGCCGACATTGGCGATCAGGATGAAAGCGAAGATGCCGGGACCGCGGTTATCGATGATCCAGGCGTCAGCTTGCAGCGCCAGCCCGGTATCAACCAGTCTTTTCGCCAGGCGGCTGGAATCGCCAACGCTCAGGACACGCGAAAGCAGATCCAATGCGGGGTAGTCGTCGGAGACAAGCGGGGGGATTTCGTAGGCGACTAGCAGCGCCGGCAAGTTGATCAGCGGGTCTTCGATGGTGATGTATTCGGCTTCTTCTTGATCCACCGGCAGGTAGTCGGGCAGCGCGGGCGGGTCGTCGCCGCGCGGGATGGGAGCGAAGAGCTCATCAATCAGCGCGCGGGTGGCGGCGAAGTCTATATCGCCGGCCACGACCAGGGTGGCATTGTTCGGCACATAGTAGGCGCGGTGGAAGGCGATCACATCTTCGAGATTCGCCCGGTTGACATCTTCGATGCTGCCGGCGGTGTGTCGCTGATAGGGTTCATAGGAGTAAGGCACGGTCAGCAGCGCCCGCACCGCGGGACCGTAAGGACTGTTGTCATAACGAAGCTGCAGTTCTTCGATGACAATGGCGCGTTGATTGTCCAGACTTTCCTGTGTTACAGCCAACCCGCCCATGCGATCCGCTTCAATCCAGAGCGCCAGCGGCAGTTGATGCGAAGGCACCGTGTCGTAATAGCCGGTGATGTCGCTCGAGGCGAAGGCATTTGATGACCCGCCAACACGTTCCAGCAACTGATCCATCTCGCCACTCGGTACATGCGGGGAGCCTTCAAACATCAGGTGTTCGAAGAGGTGGGCGAAGCCGCTTTTGCCGGCCGGATCATTGGCGCTGCCGACCCGAAACCAAATATCCACAGCGACGGTCGGCGCCGTCGTATCGCGTGCCAGGATGACTTCCAAGCCGTTATCCAGCACGTATTGCTGTAAATCCAGTTCTTGGTCGGCCGCCAGGCTGGCTCCGCCTATTGTCAGCAGGCATAACATGAGAAAAACAAGTCGTTTCATAAGATGCCTAGTCTCCTTTCCTAATGGTTTAGACAAAGCAATCTTCGACTGACTATCTTATATGGTACTACGAGATTGTAAATCGGCGGCCTAGTCCAGCGCGCGATTGCAGGGCAATCGCTTCAAATTTTATTCACCACGTAGACACCGAGAGTCGCGTAGGGCGCGTAGGGCGCGTGGACACAGCCCTTCGACACAGCCCTGCGACAATGACCGCCAACACCGAGATTTATCCGTAAATATGCCAAAAAAGGACGTAATGTAGGGGCGATTCTGTGAATCGCCCACGATTTTGCACCCAAATTCATGGGCGAGCCAAGGCTCGCCCCTACAATTCATCAGTTTGATGTTAAATTCGACAGTTATGGATTTTGAAGCGATTGCCCAGCGCGCGATTGCCTTGCGCTCAAACCGGGATGACGAGCGATTCGAGATCGCGCGGGTAATAGGTCAGCATCTCGGCGCCGCTATCTGTGACCAGGACAGTATCGGAATGCCGGAAACCGCCCAACTCCGGGATGTATAAGCCCGGCTCTACGGTGAAGACCATGCCGGCTTTGATTTCGGTATCGTCGCCGATATCCAGGAAGGGACCTTCGTGGTAGCGCAAGCCGATTGCGTGCCCGCTGTGATGTTTCCAGTAGGGCATGAGGTCCTGCTTGTCGAAATAGGCGCGTACTGCGCGATCAACCGCGCTGCAGGCTACCCCCGGCGCCAGCGCTTCCATGGCGATAGTCTGCAAATTGACCATGTGATCAAACATACGCTTCTGCTCGTCCGAGGGCGCGCCGAGGATCATGGTGCGCTCCAGCTCGCTGACGTAACCCCAGATGGCCGCGCTGGCGCCGGTCACCAGCACATCGCCCTCCTGGAAAGTGATGTTGCTGGTCAAGGCGTGCGGGATAGCGGCGTTGCGGCCGATCTGCCCGCGATACCCAGCCATGGCGCCTTCGTAATAGGCGCTGGCGCCGCGCCAGATGGGACCGATGCTGTCCAGCATCATAAGCGTGGCTTCGCCGCTGGCGCGCTGCGACACTTCGACCTCGCCGATGCCGACCTCGGTGTACTTCTGCAGCAGTTTATGCGCCAGGTTGCCCCATTTGCAGCTTTCCTTCAGCAGCGCAATCTCCGCCTCCGACTTGATCATCATCTGATCTTCGATAGGCGCGCGGCAGTTGACTATTTCGCTGCCGGTGAGCTGCGAGAGCGTGTTGCCGCGATAGCCGAAGATCCAGGGATAGCCGTCGCTGTCCGCGCCGATTGCGCCATTGATGCCCATGTCTTTGATAAGATCGAGCAGTACCTGCATCGGTCGCTTGAGATCGGGAAATTCCAAGTAGTGCGCGACGCGGTCGATGATCGACATTGAAGCCGCGTGTTCCAGTTCTAGGCGCGGCACGAGCAGCGCCCGCTGACCGGACCGATTCATGATATAAGCCATGGGGCGCTCGGTGGGGATGAAGGCGAAGCCGGTGTAATACTTGATGTAGTCGGCGTCGAAAAGCGCGAGACCGCTGAGGTCCAGCTCGGCGATGATTTCTTGCAGGCGCTCGTTGCGCCCCGCGTATTCGGCGTCGCTGATTTTGAGTTGGGTCATGGCAAGTGGCATGGGGCGCCTCCGCAGGAGCTAATTGAGAATGCGGAGAATTATAACGCAGCTTGGGCTATTGGCGCTGCGGGTGAATCAAGCAAAAAGCGCGGCCAGCTCGAGGCGAAAGCCGGGCAGGACGTCTTCGCCGGAGAGGCTGCTGTCCATGCCGATGACTTCGCTTTGCATGTCGTCATCCGCGCCCAGGCGGCAGACTTCCACGCTTTGCGCGTCGGGCATGACGATCCAGACCAGTTGCGCGCCATGTCGCAGGTAGATGCCGGCTTTGCGGTGGAGTTCTGCAATGGTGTTGCTGGGAGATTTTATTTCGACTGCCAGGTCGGGCATGACCGGCACCCAAGTTCGTGGGAAAGGTTCTGGCGCGCGTTTGTGCCCGGTGAAAGCGACATCTGGCGCAAGCAGTATGCTGCGGTCATCGGCGGGATGATAACCCGAATCTACCGTCGCGATGCCCAACTGTCTATCGTGATTAAATAGCCGAAAATAATAATATATCTCGCCTGCGATTGTTCCATGTTCTCCACCTGGCGGCGCCATCTCAATAAGCTCTCCTTCGATGAGTTCATAGCGCTTGTCATCGTCGGCGGCGCGGACGATTTGCCACAGGTCCTCAATGTCGTAGAGGCGCTCTAGGACTTTCATCTTTACCTCGCTTTATTCCGATTTAGGCGAAGAGCTTTGCCAAGGGCAATGCAAAGCCGGGCAAGACGTCCTCGCCGGAAAGGCTGCCGTCGGGACCGATGATTTCGCTTTGCATGTCGCCATCGGCGTCTAGCCGGCAGACTTCGATGCTTTGCGTGTCGGGCATGACGATCCAGATCAGTTGCGCGCCATGTCGCAGGTAGATGGCGGCCTTGCGGCGGAGTTCTGCAATGGTGTTGCTGGGAGATTTTATTTCGACTGCCAGGTCGGGCATGACCGGCACCCATTTCCGCGTGGCAGGTTCAGCATCGGGGTCAAGCCTACGAAAAGCGACATCGGGAGAAAGCACGGTGTATTGATCATCTTCTGAGTAAAAGCCCGAATCGGCGGTAACACGCCCGAGATTGTGTTCGATAACATAATCCACGAGATACTTGCTAAGTAAAACGGTAAGATACCCGTGCGCTTCGCCAGGTGAGGGCAGTTCAATAAGCTCTCCTTCAATGAGTTCATAGCGTTTATCATCGTTGGTATCGCAGAACATTTGCCACAAGTCATCTATGTTGTAGAGACGTTCGCGGATTGCCATCTTTACCTCGCTTTATTCCGATTTAGGCGAAGAGCTTCGCCAGGGGCAATGCAAAGCCGGGCAGGACGTCCTCGCCCGAGAGCGCGCCGTCCAAGCCGATGATTTCGCTTTGCATGTCGCCATCCGCGCCTAGGCGGCAGACTTCCACGCTTTGCGCGTCAGGCATGACGATCCAGACCAGTTGCGCGCCATGTCGCAGGTAGATGGCGGCTTTGCGGTGGAGCTCCGCCATGGTGTTGCTGGGAGATGTTATTTCGACTGCCAGGTCGGGCATGACCGGCACCCATTTCCGCGTGGCTGGTTCAGCGTCGGGGTCAAGCCTACGAAAAGCGACATCGGGAGAAAGCACGGTGTATCGATCATCCTCTGAGTAAAAGCCCGAATCGGCGGTAACACGCCCGAGATTGTGTTCGATAACATAATCCACGAGATACTTGCCAAGCCAGATTGTAAGATATCCATGCTCTTCGCCAGGTGAGGGCATTTCAATAAGCTCTCCTTCAATGAGTTCAAAGCGTTTATCATCGTTGGTATCGCAGAACATTTGCCACAAGTCATCAATGTTGTAGAGGCGCTGCTGGACTGCCATCTTTACCTCGCTTTATTCCGATTTAGGCGAAGAGCTTCGCCAAGGGCAATGCAAAGCCGGGAAGGACGTCCTCGCCCGAGAGCGTGCCGCCCCTGCCGATGACTTCGCTTTGCATGTCGCCATCGGCATCTAGCCGACAGACTTCGACGCTTTGCGCGTCGGGCATGACGATCCAGACCAGTTGCGCGCCATGTCGCAGGTAGATGCCGGCTTTGCGGCGGAGTTCTGCAATGGTGTTGCTGGGAGATTTGATTTCGACAGCCAGGTCGGGCATGACCGGTGCCCATTTCTTGGTTAGCGGAGGAGAATGGCGATCCATGCGTCTGAATGCGACATCTGGTGATAACAGCGTGTATGGATCGTCAGGAGAGTAGTACCCGGCATCCACTGTCAGAATGCCCAATTTGCGCTCTTTTTCGTAAAGCCGCAACATAAAGTAGATTTCTCCCGCGAGAAAACCGTGTTCTTCACCAGGTGGCGGCATTTCAATAAGTTCTCCCTCGATGAGTTCAAAGCGTTTGTCATCGTCGGCATCGCGTACGATACGCCACAAGTCATCAATGTTGTAGAGACGTTCGCGGATTGCCATCTTTACCTCGCTTTATTCCGATTTAGGCGAAGAGCTTTGCCAAGGGCAATGCAAAGCCGGGCAGGACGTCTTCGCCGGAGAGGCTGCCGTGCCTGCAGATGACTTCGCTTTGCATGTCGCCATCCGCGCCCAGGCGGCAGACTTCGACGCTTTGCGTGTCGGGCATGACGATCCAGACCAGTTGCGCGCCATGTCGCAGGTAGATGGCGGCTTTGCGGTGGAGCTCCGCCATGGTGTTGCTGGGAGATTTGATTTCGACAGCCAGGTCGGGCATGACCGGGACCCATTTCCGCGTGGCAGGTTCAGCGTCGGGGTCAAGCCTACGAAAAGCGACATCGGGAGAAAGCACGGTGTATTGATCATCCTCTGAGTAAAAGCCCGAATCGGCGGTAACACGCCCCAATTGATGTTCTGAGGCATATAGAGCGAGAAACATGCCAAGCCAGATTGTAAGATATCCATGCTCTTCGCCAGGTGAGGGCATTTCAATAAGCTCTCCTTCAATGAGTTCATAGCGTTTATCATCGTTGGTATCGCAGAACATTTGCCACAAGTCATCAATGTTGTAGAGACGTTCGCGGATTGCCATCTTTACCTCGCTATATTCCGATTTAGGCGAAAAGCTTCGCCAGGGGCAATGTAAAGCCGGGCAGGACGTCTTCGCCGGAGAGGCTGCCGTGCCTGCCGATGACTTCGCTTTGCATGTCGCCATCGGCGCCCAGGAGGCAGACTTCCACGCTTTGCGCGTCGGGCATGACGATCCAGACCAGTTGCGCGCCATGTCGCAGGTAGATGGCGGCTTTGCGGTGGAGTTCTGCAATGGTGTTGCTGGGAGATTTGATTTCGACAGCCAGGTCTGGCATTAAGGGCGCCATTTCCTGAGACTTGGGCTGCTTTATGCGCTCTTTTTCTACGAAGGCGACATCGGGACCCAACAGATTATGTCGGTCCGACGGTTGGTGGTAGCCAGTATCACTGGTGACGATTCCCAAATCTTGCGCTTCCACAAAACTGTCAAGATAACGCCCTAGCCGAGTAACCAACCGACCGTGCCAAATTCCCGTTGGCGCCATTTCGATTATTTCCCCTTCAATGAGTTCATAGCGTTGGTCATCGTCGGCATCGCGTACGATACGCCACAGGTCGTCAATGTCGTAGAGGCGCTGCTGGACTGCCAATTCCGTCTCCAAGTCATGTGCTCGCGTTAGCATAATCTTACCACAGGGCGTTTCGAATTCCACGAAAAGGAATTCACAGTAATATGCGACTCGCTGGCCCGCCGCGGCAATGCGCATTGAATGACTAGCGACGCCAAAAGACCAGCCGACACTTACAACACCGGCGCGCCAGCCGCCCGCTTGATGAACTGACCAGCGCCATTTTCCCCCAGCCAGGCGTCGCCATCGACCAGCTTGTTGCCACGCTGATAAACCTGCGTCGGCATGCCTTTGACGGTCATGCCTTCGTAGCAGTTGTAGTCGACGCGCATGTGGTGCGTCGCCGCGCTGATGGTATGCTCTTTCTGCGGGTCCCATACCAGAATATCGGCGTCCGAGCCGACGGCGATGGTGCCCTTGCGCGGGTACATGCCGAAGATCTTGGCGGGGTTTGTGCAGTGCAACTCCACAAAGCGCGAGGGCGATAGCTTGCCGCTGTTCACGCCGGCCTGCCACATGACCATCATGCGATCTTCCAAGCCTGGCATGCCGTTGGGAATCTTGGCGAAGTTGCCTTTGCCCAATTCTTTGCCCGGGCGGCGATAAGACGGGTCCTGCTTCTCGTAGCCGACCCAATCTTTGCCGCCGGTCTGTTCCTGCCATGCTTGCCAGGGACCGTGCCCGCCGTCGTACCAAAAGTCGCAATGGTCGGTGCTGACGATTTGCAGCGTGCCATCGCGCACGGCGCTCCACAGAATGCCGTGATCCTGCGCGCTGCGGATGGGCGGCGAGCAGACATACTTGGAACCCTCGAAACCGGGCAGCGCCATGTGATCGTCGACGGTGAGGAAGAAGTACTGCACGCAGGTCTCGCCCATGACGGGGTAGCCGAGCGCGCGTCCGCGCCGCAAGGCGTCGATGGAGCTTTCGCAGGTCATGTGCACGACATAGAGCGGGCAGCCAGTGATGCCGGACATAACCACGGCGCGGTTGGTCGCCTCGCCTTCGATCTCCGGCGGGCGCGACGAGGCGTGATAAACCGGGTCGGTTTTGCCTTGCGCCAGCAAAGCCGGCGTCAGCGCCGCTTCGACATCGCCATTTTCGGCGTGGACCATGACGATCATGCCGTTGTCGGCGGCCACGCGCATCGTCTTGAAAAGCGTGGCGTCATCGACTTGGAAGACGTTCTTGTAAGCCATGAAGAGCTTCAAGCTGGTAATGCCTTCGTCGAGCATGGTCGGTATTTCCGCCATGACCGCGTCGTTGAGGTCGGTGACCGCCATGTGGAAGGCGAAATCAATCTGGGCGATATCGCGCGACTTCGCCCACCAGGTCTCCAGCCCGTCATGCAAGCTGCCGCCGATGGGCTGGACGACGAAATCGATATGGGTGGTGGTGCCGCCAAAAGCCGCCGCCTTATGCCCGACATCGAAATCGTCATTGCTGATGGTGCCGCCAAAGGGCAGATCGAGGTGGGTGTGAACGTCGATGCCGCCGGGCAACAGATACTTGCCGGCGCAGTCCACCACTTCGTGATTGTCGCCGGCGAGGTCGCGCCCGATCAGCGTGACGATCTCGCCGGCGACCAGGACATCGGCGCGGACCTGGTCGCTGGCGGTGATGACTGTGCCGTTTTTGAATAGCGTTCCCATGTTTTTCTCCTATCGAATGTACCGATCGGGCTACCTCAGTTAAATGTGATACTGCGCTTTCCCGTGACCGACGTATTATAGCGGGATACCAGCATAAATCTCCGCCAAAGGCAGGTCGCAGCCTAGTGCCGGCAGCGGCACGTTTGCTTCCAAGCCGCTATATTCGCGCGGCAGCCAGCCGCCGTCATGCCGCAGATGCGCTTCTATCAGCGCTTCAAGCTGGTCAATGATTAGAATCACTCGCAGCGAGGGGATACTTTGATAATAGCGCAGCTTTTCGCCGCGGTCATAATACGCTGTGGAAGGCGACGTAACCTCGGCGACCAGCGTTGGATTGAAGAGGTTGATGGCGCGGGCATCGGTGGTCGGCTCGCCACAGACGACGCTCAAATCGGGATACAAATAGCGCCTTGGGCTGATGCAAACCCGCATGGCGCTGCTGAAGACGCGGCAGTTGCTGCCTTTGAGCCGCTGCCAAAGCGCGCCACTGGTATTCGCCATGATTGCGGCATGATAAGTTGTGCCTCCAGTCATCGGAATTACCTCGCCGTCAATGTATTCGCATTTGTATTCGCTGGCTTCGTCGAAAGCGAAGTATTCCTCGACTGTCATCTGGCGGAGCGCTTCCGAAATCATAGTCTTTCCTCGAACACTGATTTTATGTGATAGTACATCATTTTGAGCGGCTATAGCAAAAGGCCGGGATGATCTTCTCGCCGTATTCCGCCACGATGCACTCTTCTTCGCCACACGTCAGATAGACTTTGCTTACGGAAATGTATCTTTTTGGTTGAACTTCTTCTTGCAGTTTTCGGCACGAGTTATTGAATCCAAAATGCGAACAAATTGCTAAGGGCGACTCGGCGGTCTCTGTTGAGAAACAGCCTCCTTCACCCGGACCCTTGCCAAAAAATGAGGCAATGGGGGTCTTATGATCTGTTGTGAACCTTTAAGCCCCTCCCACTTTTTGGGAAGCATCCCCCGAAAACGGGGACCGAGGGGGCATAGGGCGTAGGGATGAGGGGGGTGGGGGGTAAATTGAGCATTTCAACAGAGTCCAGCGAATCGCCCCTACCGGTTGTCAGGATGTTGTTATTAAATTCAAGCGAATTCGAATCACTACCTTGCTTACTTTTACATCATTCGATATCTACAGTTGCTATTCGGCGGCGGAAGAAGCCTCCGCGGCGTCAAAAGTCAATGCCGGCGTAAATCTCCGCCAAAGGCAGGTCGCAGCCCAGCGGCGGCAGCGGCACGACCGCATCCAAATCGCTGTACTCGCGCAACAGCCAGCCGCCCTCATGCCGCAAGTACGCTTCAACAAGCGCTTCATGCTGATCAATCACCAGATAGATCTGGAGCGAAGGGAGCGCTTGGTAATAAGTCCGTTTGGCAGTACGGTCGTAGTCTTCCGATGAGGGCGAAGTCACTTCCGCGACCAATGTGGGATTGAGCAGGGTCATCGTGTTGTGGTCAGTTTCTGGAGCGTTGCAGATGACGCTCAAGTCCGGATAGACATAGCGAGTTGGGCTGACGCCGACGCGCATTTCGCTGGTATGGACTTGACAGTTGCTCTCTTTCAAGAGTTGCCGCAGTTCGCCGATAGTGTTTGCCATGATCGCGCTGTGGTTAAGCGTCCCGCCTGTCATCGGATAAATCTCTCCGTCGATGTATTCATGTTTGAACTCGCTCTCTAGCTCGAAAGCCAGGTATTCCTCAACGGTCATTTGGCGGACGCTATCGATTACCATAGTCTCTACCTATATTCATTCCAGATGTTGTTTGCCGAATGTGATGAGTTCATTATATCCGAGGATGTAGCGCGGAATCGACCGAGCCACATGATAACAGGTCGCGTAGGGCGCGTAGACACAGCCTTTGGCACTGATCGCCAGCCGATCCTGCAATGCAAATTTTGTTCAATTATGCAAAGGCCGGGATGATCTTCTCGCCGTATTCCGCCACGATGCGCTCTTCTTCGCCACACATCAGATAGATGTTGAACTGCGTCACGCCGGCCGCTTCCAGTTCCTTCAGCTTCGCGATGTGCTGCTCGACGCCGCCCAGGACGCCAAAGGCGTCGACGATGTCTTCCGTGATAAAGTCGAGATGATCCGCGTCCTTGTCGGCGTGTTCCTTGTAGTCGTAACCCTTGCGGCCCTCAATGTAGGCGGTCAAGCTGGCGGGTATATCCGGGCTGTCCATGCCATAGCGCTCGA
This sequence comes from Phototrophicaceae bacterium, assembly GCA_965116975.1. Lineage (GTDB taxonomy): Bacteria > Chloroflexota > Anaerolineae > Aggregatilineales > Phototrophicaceae > UBA6055. The sequence continues at coordinate 3,840,808 of OZ220735.1, read as the reverse complement.
CGATATCAGCCACATGATTGCCCACCATAGCCGGGAACCAGCGCGTTTGCTCGCGGGCTGCTTCCATATCGCCAACCCAGGCCGGCGCCGCCGCCATAATCTGATAATCCGACATATCTTTTCCCGCCGCTTCGCCGCCGGCGATGGCTTGCTCGGAGAACCACTTGACCAAGCCCGGGTCCGCCAGCTGAATCACCAAGCCGTCGCCGCTGCGCCCGGCGCCGGCCAGCGCTTTGGGTCCGTAAGCGGCGATCCATATAGGCAGTTCATAACCCTTCGCCCAGGGGAATTGCGCCGATGTGTCGTCGTAGTCGACCTCGTCGCCGCGTACCAAGCCGCGCAGGACATCGGCGAAGCGCTCCATGTTGGCGACGGTCATGGGCTTTTTGCCCAGCATGCGCCGCGAGCTGTCGCCACGGCCGATGCCGATCTCGATGCGGTTGCCGCTTTGCAGAGCCAGCGTGGCGTACATGCTAGCCGCCACGGACCATTCGCGCACGCCCGGATTGGTCACCAGCGGTCCGAAGATCATGTTCTCGGTATGCGCCATGCACAGCGCCATGGTCAGGTAGCATTCGCGCCACAGCACATGCGAATCGAAGAACCAAGCGTATGTGAAGCCGGCGACCTCCGCCTGCTTGCACAGCGCTACCGTGCGCTTGGGTGAAATATCACCTTTGAATGTGATGCCAAAATCCATTTTGCAACTCCTCAATTGTTGTGGCTATTGTTGTGGCTATATTTTGTGTTGTGGCATTATCTTGATTCGGATGCCTTGCTGCGCGCTTGCTTATGGAGAAACCTTCCTACCCAGCCCTTACATATAGCGGAGACTGTTTTTATGCTCTCGGCAGTTTCGTTCTGAAAGAGCTTGGTCAGCGCATTGACGGCGTAGCCGACGCTAATCGAGCTATCGGGGAAAAAAGCTATTCCGTGATGCTCGACATTAATGACTGCTGGTCTGGTAAAGTCGGAGTCTTTGCTGCAAAGTACGCGACCGCTCGCTATGGCGAAGCGCAATTGCAATTTATCAGATAGCGTGAGCATGCTCGCTTCTTTCGCTGACAAGGCGTCTATTCCGCGATTGGCAAGTTGTATTGCAATTTCAGGGTCCATGTTTTCATCCAGGTAGAAGCGGGGCTTAGACTGGGACAAGTCCTGCCTCCCGCCTCTCTTTCAGATAGCGCTCATATTCGATTTCCGCGTCAATCTCAGTAGGGCGTTCATGATAGTAAGCCAATGCGCCGAAGACCTGGCTGAGCGATAGGTCATATTTCTCCGCGATGTTTACTGGAGCGATTTCTTTGTAGCGCCAAGCTACGACAATATCGGCGACGCGAACTGACGTGCCGTCGATGCAGGGGCTGCCATAGTGGCGGTCGGTATCGCGGCTGATGAGATGCAGGCTTTCAATGACCGGCTTGTCCAATTCAACTGGCGGCGGCAATGAGGCTACGGCGGCATCCGATCCTTGCGAATTTAATAGCTGGTTAAAACGGCGATCGGCGGCAAGTTCTTCGTCGATTTCGGACTTATTCTCGTAATAGTAGGTGAGCGCCGCGTAAACTTGAGGCAGCGTGGCGGCATATCGCTGGGCGATTGTCTCGGGGCTTGGGCAATGCTCTTCATCGAGATAGTCTCTCACGATGAATTTGACCTTGAGTCCCCTGCCAATTAATGTGGCTCGGCCGCCACGGCAGCCGGGCCTGCGCCAGATTAAATTGATGCTTTCCACTACCCGCGCCATTTCGACCTCTTCATTTGTTATTGGCATTGTCTTGATTCGGATGCCTTGCTGCGCGCTTGCTTATGGAGAAACCTTCCTACCCAGCCCTTACATATATCGGAGACTGTTTTTCATGCCCTCGGCAGTTTCGTTCTGAAAGAGCTTGGTCAGCGCATTGACGGCGTAGCCGATGCCGAGATTGCTGTTTGGAAAATAGGCGATACCACAGTGTTCTTGGGTGAAGAATGCGGGTTCGGTAAAGTCCGCGTCTTCGGTACAGAGTACGCGACCGCCTTCCGCAGCAAAGCGTAATTGTTCAGGATCGCTCCTCCTCAGCATTTTTCCGCATTTGGCGGACAAGGCGTCAATCCCGTGATTTCGCAATTGTTTTGCGATTTCCGGGTTCATATTCTCATCCAGGTAGAAGCGTAGGCTGTTCTGGGACAAGGTTTTCTGCCTTCCAGCGCTCATCAAAACGACTTATGTATGCGATTTCGGCGTCAATCTCATTCGGGCGCTCATGGTAATAAGCCAGCGCCCCAAAGACCTGATCGAGTGATAGATCGTACTTTCCGGCGATTAGAGCAGGTTCATTAACCCCATATCTACTTTCGACAACAATATCCGCCACGCGCGTCGCTGTGCCATCGATGCAGGCGCTGCCATGATGTACTTCGGTATTTCGGCTGATAAGAATTAAGCTCTCAATGCTCGCTTCTGCGGGCTCGTCAATGTATACGCGTGAGGCTATCGCGACTTCCGGACCTTCCGATTTCAGGAGTTCGTCAAAGCGCAAATCCTCCGCGATATCGGCATCAACCTCCGACTTATGCTGGTGATAATAGGCAAGCGCGGCATAGACCTGCGCCGGTGTCGCTTCGTATCGCGCTGCGATGTCCTCTGGCGATGGATTTCCAACGTCATATATGTAATCCATGACAATGCGCTTCACCTTCAGCCCCCTGCCAATAATGGTCGGGCGACCTCTACGGATGCCGGGCTTGCGCCAGATTAAATTGATGCTTTCCACTATCCGCGCCATTTCAACCTCTATATTCTTCGGCAGTCAATGATGACACTATCGAAACTCGACAAGGTTTCTCATCTCTGCCGAAGTCCTTTGATTGGCTATATTTTGCAGGCTTCTTACGATGTAGCCGATATTGCGTTGACCCTTCTCGAAAAAAACAATTCCGGCATGTTGCGCGCCTGCTCGCGCCATTCTCACGTAATCGGCATCACGGGTACACATCACACGGTTTTCTTCAGTGGCTAATTCCAGCAAGTTTGGGTCATCCTCACCAAATGTCTCTAATTTATGTACTGACGAGACATCAATGCCACTCTCTTTCAATTGCCGGGCTAGTCCGGGCGGCATGTTTTCGTCCAGGAAATATCTAACTTGCTCGGCTTCCAAGTGTCTCCGCTTTCACATGTCGGATGTAGTCGTCGTCTTTCTGTATGTCCTTGTCGATTTCTTCCTTGTGCTCGAAATAGTAAGCCAACGCGGCCTGCACTTCGCGGGTAGGGATCTCGTGTAGCGCAGCGATCTTTTCCGGGTCTTTCTCGCCGTGCTGCTGCTCCATTACAAGGTCCATCACCCGCAAGCCCGTGCCCACGATACAGGGACGTCCGCCGCGCACCTTGGGGTCGCGGTAGATCAAGTTGATGCTTTCTATCGACTTCATGTTCGCCTCCACTTTGGGCGGCTCGGCGCTGCGCATTGGTCGCGTAGACACTGACCGCCGACACCGCAGGTCAGCCGCCCCTACTGCGCGTCGTCCAAAGCGCCCTATTTTTCATGCTCCCTGCCACAGCGCTCCAGCGCCCGCTGCGCGGCGCGCACGTTGATCTTGGGCGCCACGTCGCGGTAAAAGCGCGCGGCGACGGTTTCCACAGCAGTCCGTCCTGCCGGCGACTCATCCGCCAGGTCTAGCCGGTAATCCGCCGCGTTTAGCCCCTCGATCGGTTCCAGCGTGATCTCTAGCACATTTTCCCGGCGGACGCGTTCCAGCTTCATCCGGCGCTTGTCAGCCGCTTTCGCCTTGTCGGCTTCGCCTAGACAACTGTACCAATCACAGAGCCGCGCTTCCATTTCGGCGGCATAGCTGAGGATCGCGCCGAAGGTATTCAACGATGTCATGCCCATGCTTATACCCATCGCTCGATGACGATCTTGCGCTCGGTGTAGAACTCGATCGAATCCATGCCCTGGCCATGCAGGTCGCCGAAGAAGGAGTCCTTTTGTCCGCCGAAGGGGAAGGATGCCGAAGGCGCCGCCACGCCGATATTGACGCCGATGTTGCCGGCCTTCACGTTGTACTTGAACTCGCGCGCGTTTTTGCCGTTGCTGGTGAAGATGCTGGCGGCATTGCCATAGCGGCTTTGGTTGATGATGTCGACGGCGTCGTCAAAGCTGTCGGCTTTCATCAGCGCCAGGACCGGACCAAAGACCTCTTCATTCGCCATCGTTGTATTGGGCTGCACGTCGGCTATCAGGGTGGGACCGACCCAAGAACCAGTCTCATAGCCGGCGACATTGTAGCCGCGCCCGTCCACAACCAGGTCCGCGCCCTCTGTCGCGCTTTGCGCGATCATGGATTCGATGCGTTGCTTGGCGCTGTCGCTGATGACCGTGCCCATCTGCGTGCTTTCATCCAAGCCATAACCGACTTTGAGATTGGCCACCTGTTTTGCTAGCTCGGCTTTCAGGTCGTCGTAGGCGTCGCCGACGCCGACTGCCACGGCCGCGGCCAGGCAGCGCTGCCCGGCGCAGCCATAAGCCGCGCCCAAGATGTTTTTGACGCTGGCTTCGATATCGGCATCGGGCATCACGGCGATATAATTCTTTGCGCCGCCCTGCGCTTGCACGCGCTTGCCGTTGCGGGTGCAAGTTTCATAGATGATCTTCGCCACCGCGCTTGACCCAACAAAAGATACGCCAGTAACATCGGGATGTTCCATCAGCGCCGTCGCCGACGGCACAGCGCCATTGACCAGATTGACCACGCCCTCGGGCAGGTCCAATTCGTCGAGCATCTCGAACAGGAATTCGGTGCTCAAGGGCGTCTGCGGCGATGGCTTTAAGATAAAGGTATTGCCGCAGGTGATGGCTGTCGGCAGGAACCACAGCGGCACCATCAAAGGAAAGTTGAAGGGGGTGATGGCGGCGAAGACGCCAGCCGGCTGGCGAACCGTGGTCTCGTCTATGCCAGAGCTGATATCTTCCAAGCCGTCGCTGCGCATGAGAACCGGTACGCTCATGGCGAAGTCGATGCTTTCGATGCCGCGGCGCGCTTCTCCGCGCGCTTCGTCCATGGTCTTGCCGTGTTCCTTGACGACAATGCGCGAGATCTCTTCGAAATTGTCCTCGACCATGACTTTGAAATGGTGCATATACTGCGCGCGCACCAAAACGGGTGTGCTGCGCCATTCATCGAAAGCCGCTTTGGCGGCTCGCGCAGCCAGATTCACATCGGCCGCGCTGGAATCCGGACAGTCGGCGAGATGCTCGCAAGTCGCCGGGTCATGCACTGGGATGGATGTCGTCGCGCTTGATGCCACCCAATCGCCGTCAATATAATTCTTGATCATCCTGCTCATGTTTCGCTCCTTGTCCCTGCGCTGGAAACAGATTCTGTAGGGATTATCGCGCTGATTCTAACACAGCGGACGGGCAGGCGGTATATGCGGCGGAAGACAACTCAAGGACCAGCGCATGAAATTTGACGCGATTGTTCCGAATCCCTGTCTTAATTGGGGTATACTCTAGGGTAATGGAAAATATTAGGAGGTTGATGATGAGCACGAGAGAATTCGCACAAGCCTCTCCGCTGGCAAGATCAGCTGGCGCATTTGCGGGGGGGGGGGGGGGGCATTCCCAGGCATTTGAGTTACTAGCAGGCTTCCTCACGCAGTTTTCCCCTAGAACCAGAAACAATTTCATAGCCATCCTTGCGGCGCTGGTCCTTGTGTTAACGTTGCCGGCGCAGGCGCAAACCACAGTGACGATCAGCGCGCCCTCAACCCTGCATGAAGGCGGGCTGGTGGCGCAGCAAGTTGGCAACTGCCCCGAAAAGCAAATGCAGCGCCCGACAAAACTGAGCGACGAAACTGTCTCGGCCTTCTATACGCGCTATATCGCCTGGATGCAGGCGAACGATTACAATCGGAATTACTGCGAGTTTCGCGATATCCCCGATGATGCCGCGCGCAAACAGAAGGTGACGATCACCATACGCAATGCGGATGCGGGGGAATACCTCGTCCTAACGGAAGGACTTTTCGTTAAGCTTCTGGACGAGAACGGGAACACTCTCAACGATTCACAAGTTGACACATTGCAGCAGGGCGATACGAAGACCCTAACATACGATATAGTGTCTAAAAACCCAAACTATACGCCGGGCGATACAATAACAAGTAGCATCACTGTTTGGCCGCCAGGCTTCACTTCACGGGCTGATATTATAGCCACGCATACAATCACGATAGTCGACGATGACAACACTGCCTACATCGGCCGGCGGCGACATCACCCCTACGGCGAGACTTGGAATAGCCAGCCGCACTGCTACACCCACGGCTGCGCCTGGGACTGATGCTTGCCTTGGGGTGAATAAGCAAGGAGAGCGCGCCTATCCAAATCCATAACCGGCGCGTTCAAAAAATTCAGTAGACATGGTGGGGCGGCTTGATACTGCGCGTAGGTCGCGTAGGTCGCGTAGACACTGACCGCCGACACAGCAGTTCAGTCGCCCCACCTTTTTTAACGTTGTGTGGCGCGCGGCGAAATTGATAAATTGATAAGGTCTACTTTGAAGCGATTACCCTGATAGTGTATCCTATTTGATAGCAATGCAATTCGTCAGTTTGATGATAAGTTCGACAGTTGTGGATTTGGACGCAACCGCCCTGGGGAGAACATGAATGACTGCTTCTGCAGAAATCATGCAACGCTACAAACAAGTGATGTTCCCGGCCGCCGCGCCCTATCATGGCGACAGCCCGCTAGTCGTCGACCGCGCCAAAGACCAATATATATGGGATGTAGAGGGCAAGCGTTATCTGGACTTCTTCGGCGGTATTTTGACAGTCTCGGTCGGGCACTGCAACGAGGAGATCACCGAGCGCGCCATCGCGCAGCTGCAAAAGGTTCAGCATACTTCGACGATTTATGTCAACGAAGGCATGGTCGCCCTGGCGGAAAAAGTCGCCGCATTGACGCCGGGTCGTCTGGGTAAATGCTTCTTCACCAACAGCGGCACCGAAGCCAACGAGACCGCCGTGCTGGCGGCGCGCATGTTCACCGGCAACCCGACCGTCATCACCCTGCGTCACGCTTATTCCGGGCGTTCCCTGCTGGCGATGAGTTTGACCGCGCATGGCAATTGGCGCTTGGGCGGCGTGGTCGATCCCTATATCAAGCATGTGCGCAATCCCTATACCTTCCGCGCGCCGCTTGGCTTGAGTCCGGAGCAGGTCGTCGAGCTCTGCGTCCAAGACCTGGAAGAGACCATCGCCACCACCACACAGGGCAAAATCGCCGCGTTTATGGCGGAACCGATACAAGGCGTCGGCGGTTTCATCGTCCCGCCGGCCGATTATTTCCAGCGCGTCCTGCCCATCGTGAAGGCGGCTGGCGGCCTCTTCATCTCGGACGAAGTGCAGACCGGCTGGGGGCGGACCGGCAGCAAGTGGTTCGGCATCGAACAATGGGGCGTCGAACCCGATATCATGACCTTCGCCAAAGGCATGGGCAATGGCAGCCCCATCGGCTGCACCATCGCCAGTCCAGAAATCGCTGACGCGATGCAAGGCTCGACCTTCTCGACATTTGGCGGCAACCCGGTCACGATGGCTGCCACGCTAGCGACCATCGAATACATGGAAGCGCATGATACGCCGCGCAACTGCGCGGTTCAGGGCGCGCGCATGGCGGAAAAACTGGGCGAGTTCGCGGCCGAGTTCCCCATCATTGGCGAGGCGCGCGGCATGGGGCTGATGCAAGCGCTCGAATTCACGCAGCCCGGCGGCATCGAGCCGGACGCGGCGCGTACAAGCGCATTTGTTGATACCTGCAAGGATATGGGCTTGCTGCTGGGCAAGGGCGGCTTATACGGCAATGTCGCGCGTATCGCGCCGCATTTGAATGTGGCGGCGGCGGATATGGACAGCGCCATGGATATTATTGGGCGAGCCTTGGTCGCGGTGTCCTAGCTATGCCGCCACCGCGAGAAAGTAAAACCAAGTTAGTGAAGAAGATTCACCACAGAGGCGCAGAAGTGATTCCAACAAAATAATGCAAATTTTCAGGGGCGGTGTAGGGGCGACGAATCTGTCGCTGTTGAAAAACACCCCCATCCCCCGACCCCTTACCCCCAAAATGAGGGAAGGGGAGCTTTCTGAACCGTAATGAGCTGTTAAAGCCCCTCCCTCTTTATGGGGGAGGGGTTTGGGGTGGGGGGATGTAGTGGTCTTGAAAAACTGGGCACCTAGAAAAGAGAGAATTCTAGAGTAACAGTGAAAGGGACACGCTCATGGGGAAATACCGGAAGCACTCGCCGGAAACGAAGGTCAGAATTGTGCTGGAAATCCTTCGCGGCGAGAAATCTCTGGCGCAAGCCAGTCGTGAGTACCAGATTAAGGACAGCCTGCTTTACCGCTGGAAAGACCAGTTTCTCGAAGGCGCGAAGCAGGCTTTCGCCTACGGTCAACCAGCCGAGCAGAAGCGTCGCGCGGACAAGATGGCTGAATTAGAGCGGCTAGTGGGAAAGCTGACCATGCAACTGGAAATTGCAAAAAAAGCCTCTCACTATGTGCAATCTCTACCACCCGAAAGCGAGAGCTAGCGCAGATGCTCAGCCAGGACTTTCCGGTGTCGGCAAGCTGCGCCGTACTCGAGCTGCCCCGCAGCAGCTATTATCATCAAGCCAAGCCGCGCGACTGTCAAAGCCTGCGTACTGCGATAGTGGAGGTTGCCGGGCGCTATCCCACCTATGGCAGCCGACGGATAGCGGCGCAGTTGAAGCGTGAGCCTTATATGATGGACGTGGGTCGGCATCTTGTTGGCTGGCTGATGCGGGAGCTGGATTTGACCCGCAAGCCGAAGCAGCGCCGGGGCAGCGGCACGGATAGCCGACATGGTTATGGGCGCTATCCGAACCTGGTCAAAGGGCTGCGGGCGCTGCGTCCGAACCAGATTTGGGTTGCCGACATCAGCTACTTGCGTCTGCGCTCGGACTTCATCTATCTGGCTGTCGTGATGGATGTGTACACGCGCGCGGTACGGGGCTGGCATCTGAGTTGGTCTTCGGATAAGAGCTTGACCTTGGCAGCCTTGCGCCAAGCGCTAGAAGATCATGCGGCGCCGGAGCTTCATCACTCCGACCAAGGGTCGCAATACGCCGCCAATGACTATGTCAAGCTGCTGCACGACGCCGGAACGCTAATCAGTATGTCTGCCGCGGGCGAGCCGAGCGAAAACGGCTATGCCGAGCGGTTGATCCGCACGATCAAGGAGGAGGAAGTGTACCTGAGCGAATACCAGAGCATGGAAGAAGCGCGCGAGCAACTTGGGCACTTCATCGAGGTGGTCTACAATACACAGCGCATTCACAGCGGCATAGACTACCGGACACCGGCAGAATACGAGGCGGAATGGCACAAATGTCCCCCCAAAATTTCTGCGATTTCCTGTCCAGTTTTATAGGACCACTACAGGAAATCGAGTATTTCAACAGAGTCCCGTGAGTCACCCAAAAACGCCGAAAAGGTTTAGGTTTTATGTCGAAAAATTGCCCGTTGAAAGCTGCCTCTGCCTCTGAGGGAAAAGCAGGGTAGTGGGGGCATTTCGGCGATGAATTCGTATGTCTAACATAGCGCTACTGAGAATCAAACTGCCGCTCTCTGTCGCTTTGACCTTGGCCGCGATTGGCTTGGTCCTGGGGATGCTGGCGCGCTACAACAGCTTAGCCTTCAATGCGCCCTTGCAGCTAGAATCGACCTTGGGGCGGCTGGCGACCTGGATGGCGCAGCAAAGCGAGAACGAGCCCGAAGAAATCCTATCGCCACTGGCGCAGTACGCGGACAATTGGGCGACCGAGCTGGGCGAGCAAGCATTGGATCCGACAGTCTTGTTTAATGCTATAAGCCAAATGCGCAGCGGCTACCTCGGACTGATTGCCTTGCTGCTTCTATTCGCCTGTGCCGCGCATTTCGCTCGGCCGCTGGCGGTGCGGAAGCTGTACCTGGCGGCGCTGTTGCTATTGGATGCCCTCTTATTCTTGATTCCAGCCATCGCAGGCAGCCATGTCCTATCGCTGCTGCTGCTCGCGCTTCTCGCTGTCTTGGCGGCTTTGGCGCTTTCGCCGGGCAAGATGAGCCGCGTAATCGGCTTCTTCCTGGCGCTGTCCCTGCTGATGTGCGGCTGGGAAGCGAGCAAATCCTTCGCCGATGCCGTCAAATACAAGATCCTGCTGCCCCAAGCGAACTGGAGCTACCAGCGCAGCCCGTCGCTGGATGAGGCGCTGATGTCCTTGGAGGCGGGCGAGCTTGACGTGGTCATAGCCGACCGCAAAGATCTGGACGATCTCATGCCGCCGCATCCGCCGCGGCAAGGTAGGGGAAATACAGAGCATACAGAGGAGAACCTCCAGTACAGAAACCTGCGCTATATGAAGACATTGGATCGCGGGCAGGGCTGGGCTTTCTTGCCCATCGCGCCGGCTTTCCCGGGCCGCTTGAGCCTGGCGGCGCGCGCGCAAGACGCGGAGCGATTCAGCGCTGTTCGCGCTATCATGGACCGGCGCATCGCGACGGTTGCGGGCGATTTCGCCGATGTCAAGTTCCTCAATCTGCCGCGCAACCTGGTGCTGCTGGACCTGAAAATTTTGAACGATCTCAATCTGCCGCATTTGCAGATGATCGCGGAGGCTTTCTTGCAGCCGGCGCGGCGCAATGGCGAATTTCTGCTGCTGCGCATATTGAGCGACGCGGGCGTCTACACCTTTAGCGAAGCGATATTCGGCTTTCTCTTTGGCGCGCTGTTGGGCTTCGCGCTCGGTTCTGTCTTTGCCCATTCGAGACTGCTGGAACGGGGATTGCTGCCCTACGTCGTGGCCTCGCAGACGGTGCCGATTCTTGCCATCGCGCCCATGGTGGTGATCTGGCTGGGCGCGAGCCAATTGTCCGTCGCGGTGATCGCGGCTTACTTGACCTTCTTCCCGGTCACCATCAACACGCTGCGCGGCTTGGGTTCGCCAGCGCCGGCGCAGGTCGAATTGATGCGCTCCTATGCGGCGAGCCGCTGGACCATCATGTGGAAGCTGCGCTTCCCCGCCGCCTTGCCCTACATTTTCACCGCCTTGAAAGTATCAGCCACGGCGAGCGTTGTCGGCGCCATCATCGGTGAATTGCCCTCGGGCATTGGCGCAGGTCTGGGACGAGCAATTCTCGATTTCAGTTCCGATTACAGCATGATCTCGACGCCAAAACTGTGGGCGTCTATTGTCATGGCGGCGGCTGTGGGCATATTGTTTTTTGTCACGGTCAGCTTGGCCGAGCGATTTGCGCTGCGCGGTCACGTTCGCGCGCTGGACTTGGGCTAATGTCAGCTGAACGGGAAGTTGTCATCGCGGCGCAGGGCATCCACAAGGTCTTCAACCCGGGCGCGCAAGAAGAGGTGATTGCCCTGCAAGACATCAATCTGGAGGCGCGGGCGGGCGAATTCATCTCTTTGGTCGGTCCCTCCGGCTGCGGGAAATCGACGCTGATGCGCTTGATAGGCGACCTGCTACAGCCGAGCGCCGGCGAATTGCTGGTCAATGGCAAGCCGCCGCGTCAAGCCCGCCTCGACCGCGACTATGGCATGGTCTTCCAAGCCGCCACGCTCTACGATTGGCGCAGCGTGACGAAGAATGTGCAATTGCCGCTGGAAGTCATGGGTTATGCCAAGGCGGAGCGGCAAAAGCGCGCGGCCGAGATGCTGGAAATGGTCGAGCTGGGCGCCTTCACCAATCATTACCCCTGGCAGCTTTCCGGCGGCATGCAGCAGCGCGTTTCCATCGCGCGGGCGCTGGCTTTTGACCCCGCAATCTTGCTGATGGACGAGCCCTTCGGCGCGCTGGACGAGTTCACCCGCGAGCGCATGAACCTGGAATTGCTGCGCATCTGGAAGCAGACGGGCAAGACCATCGTTTTTGTCACGCACAGCATCTCCGAAGCGGTCTTTCTCTCTGGGCGTATCGTTGTCATGTCAGCGCGCCCGGGGCGCATTACCAAGATTGTCGACAATAACTTGCCTTACCCGCGCGATTTTAAGACGCGCAGCGAACCGGCTTATCATGCTTTGGTATCCGAGGCGCGCGAGCTGCTGCGCGATGCCGTCGGCTCCGACTCGGCTGCGGAAGGACCCTGATGGCGGATAAGCGTAAACAGAGCCAGGGGCTAGGCGCGCGCGCTCGGCTGAGCCGGCAGTTGCGCTATTACGCGCCGACCATCGCTGTCGCGATTGCCGTCATCGTCTTGTGGGAAATCACGGTGAGGCTCTTTGATATTCAGCAGTTCCTCTTGCCAAAGCCCTCCGCCATTTTCAGCGAGTTCATGCTGCAGGTTCATCTGTGGCTGGCGCCAGATGAGAGCTCGCTGCTCTTCGAAGCCAGCGGCGCCACTTTGTGGGAGGCTTTGGGCGGGTTTGTCATCGGCTGTGGGGGCGGCATTTTGGTCGCGCTGATAACTTCGCGCTGGACCATCGTCAGCGAAGCCACCATGCCCTTCGCCATCGCCGCCAATTCCGTGCCCATCATCGCCTTCGCGCCAATTATGAACAACTGGTTCGGCTTGACTAACCCAGCCTCCAAGATGGCGATTGTCGCCATCATCGTTTTCTTCCCGACCATGATCAACACTGTGCGCGGGCTGACGCTGGTCGAGGCGGGGCAACTGGAGTTGATGCAATCTTACGCGGCACAGCCCGCGCGCATCATGTTCAGTCTGCGCATCCCCAACGCGCTGCCCTACATCTTCAGCGCCTTGCGCGTCGCCAGCGCCCTGAGCTTGATTGGCGCGGTGGTGGCCGAGTTCTTCGGCGGACCCCGGGCGACGCTGGGCGTTTACATCACGCAGGAAGCCTCCGCCTTCGATTTCGCCAAAGCCTGGACGGCGATAATGATGGCGTCGCTGATTGGCATCACCTTTTATCTGCTTGTTCTGTTTGCCGAGCGGCGGCTGATGCCCTGGCATGTCTCGCTGCGGGATGCCGCTTGATTCGCCACAGCGCTAAATGAACATTTTGAGGCTATTAGGCCATTGCTCTAGGGTTTGGCGCGCGGGGCTGACAGGGCTGTTATACTGGCTGTAGTACCAGTTGCCGCGGCAGGTCTATGGCGGCATCGCCTTTTACGAGGAATGAGGTGGAATGAGAGGGTAGGCACATGGCAATTCAGCGCATTGCGCCGCGGGAAATGACCGTGGCCGATTATCTGGACTTAGAAGCGCGCAGCGAGACCAAGCATGAATTCATCGACGGAGCGATTGTCCCCATGACCGGCGGCAGCTTGAATCACAGCAGAATTAAAGTCATTCTCACTACTTTTTTCGAGTTGGAACTATCAGACAGCGATTGCATTGTATGCAATAGCGACATGCGCCTGGGCATTGCGGCCGAGCAGTACGTCTATCCCGATTTAAGCGTGGTCTGCGCTAAGCCGCGCCTGCGCGATCAGCAGCGGACCTTGCTCAACCCGCGCTTGGTCTTGGAAGTAACGTCGCCGTCATCGCTGCAGCGCGACCGCGGGCGCAAGCTGGACTTGTACCGCGCCTTGCCCAGCCTCGACTATTATCTCATCTTCGCGCAGAGCCGCGCCTTTGCCGAGCTGCACAGCCGCGTCGGGGATGGCTGGACGCGGCGCGAGTATGAGGGGCTGGACGCTGTCATCGGGCTGGCTGGGCTGTCATGCCACCTGCCGCTGTCGCAGGTCTATGGCGGCATCGCCTTTTACGAGGAATGAGGTGGAATGAGAGGGTAGGCACATGGCAATTCAGCGCATTGCGCCGCGGGAAATGACCGTGGCCGATTATCTGGACTTAGAAGCGCGCAGCGAGACCAAGCATGAATTCATCGACGGAGCGATTGTCCCCATGACCGGCGGCAGCTTGAATCACAGCAGAATTCCAATGATCATTGTGGGCATTTTGTTCCCGCAGCTTCTAGATACAGAATGTATGATTTGCAGCAGCGACATGCGTGTGGGCATTGCGGCCGAGCAGTACGTCTATCCCGATTTAAGTGTGGTCTGCGGTAAGCCGCGCCTGCGCGATCAGCAGCGGACCTTGCTCAACCCGCGCTTGGTCTTGGAAGTAACTTCGCCGTCATCGCTGCAGCGCGACCGCGGGCGCAAGCTGGACTTGTACCGCGCCTTGCCCAGCCTCGACAATTATCTCATCTTCGCGCAGAGCCGCGCCTTTGCCGAGCTGCACAGCCGCGTCGAGGATGGCTGGACGCGGCGCGAGTATGAGGGGCTGGACGCTGTCATCGGGCTGGACGGGCTGTCATGCCACCTGCCGCTGTCGCAGGTCTATGGCGGCATCGCCTTTTACGAGGAATGAGCGAGCTATGACTGTAACCATGACTGAAGCAATGAAGCGCAAAGCGCGTTTTCCATTTGCGGCGAAACGTCGCTATAATCAGCTTGCAGCGCTGTGATGATGATAAGGACAGGAGAAAACGAAATGGCTAAACGGTTTGCAATTTTAGTGATATGTTTGTTACTCGTAGGGCTTTCGCTCGCCAGCGCCGACGGGCACCTCACTCCCGTCAAGCTGCAATTGCAGTGGGTGGCGCAATCGCAGTTCGCCGGCTATTTCGCCGCGGTCGATCTGGGCTTCTATGAAGAAGAGGGCCTCGATGTGACGATTCTGGAAGGCGCGGTGGAGATTGTGCCGCAGCAGGTGGTCGCCTCTGGCGGCGCGGAATTCGGCTTGGCTTGGGTGCCGAAGGTGCTGGAATCCAACGAGCAGGGTGTCAACCTGGTCAATATCGCCCAGGTCTTCCAGCGCAGCGGCACGCTTGAAGTGTCTTTCGTCGACACCGGCATCGAATCGGTCGAGGACTTCCGCGGCATGCGCATCGGCACCTGGGGCTTCGGCAACGAGCACGAGCTCTTCGCCGCCATGCGCGCCGTTGATATCGACCCGGAAAACGCCGATGACGTCACCGTCATCCAGCAGCCCTTTGATATGTCGCTGCTGCTGAATGGCGAGTTGGACGCGGCCGAAGCCATGACCTACAACGAATACGCCCAGGTCCTGGAAGCGGTTAATCCCGATACCGGCGAGCTGTATCAGCCGGAAGACTTGAACGTCATCGACTTCAATGATGTCGGCACAGCCATGCTGCAGGATCATGTCTTTGTCAATGCCGACTGGCTGGCGGAAGAGGGCAATGAAGACATCGCCGTGGCTTTCCTCAAGGCGAGCTTCCGCGGCTGGATCCACTGCCGCGACAATCCCGATGAATGTGTCGAAATCGTGCTGGATAACGGTTCCACGCTGGGCGAAAGCCATCAGACCTGGCAGCTGAACGAAATCAGCAAGCTGATCTGGCCCTCGCCGGCTGGCATCGGCATCATGGACGAAGACCTCTGGGCGCAGACGGTCGCGGTCGCGATTGAGGGTCAAGTGCTCAGCGAAGAGCCGGGCATGGACGCCTACCGCAGCGATCTGGCGCAGGCGGCTTTGGACGCGCTGATAATGCACGACGTGGATGTCACCGGCGATATGTGGCAGCCGGTCGAGGTGGAGTTGCGCCCTGGCGGGGAGTAAACTCCCCCTTGCGCGGATAGATGTAAGGGCGGCTCTTGAGCCGCCCTATGCGCAGGATTCATTTTATGTTGGGCGACCCTTAAGCCGCCAAATAAGCCTCAAGCTCTTCTGGCGCCTGGCGCGTCGGCTTGGGCTTACTCGTTGCGGAAGGCTTTTTCCAGCGTGGCGATGTCCAGCTTGTCCATGGGCATGAAGGCGGCTGTTACGCGCTCGACGGCGGCGGCATCGTCACTCGCCAGCATCTCCATTAAGCGGCGCGGCGTAATCTGCCAAGAGACGCCGAAGCGGTCGGTCAGCCAGCCGCAGCGGCTGGGCGCGCCGCCGCCGGCAATCAAGCCCTCCCACAGCCGGTCGACCTCAGCTTGGTCGTCGCATAGCGCCATGAGCGACATCGCCGCGCTGGGCGGGCTGAAGCTGTTGCCATTGATGATGGTGAAGGCTTGCCCAGCCAGCTCGAAATCGGCCGTCATGATATCGTCCGCGGCGCCCATGCCGGATTCGCCATAGCGCCGGATGCGCACGACGCGCGAATCGGGCAAGAGCGAGGTATAAAGTTCCAGCGCTTCTTCGATTCGTCCGTCAAACCACAGGTTGGTCACAATTTTTTGCAAGTCTAATCTCCTTGGGGCAATTCGATTGCGTAAGATTTGATAGACGCAATCTTGCTATCGGACGAGGACGCGCACTGGCAGAGGTCTATGAAATCGAAAGGCTCACGGTCTCCCATATCGCTGTCGCCGAGCGGCTGTGCAGGAACTCTAGTCTTGCAAATTCGCCGGACCGAAACCAAAAGGCAGCAGATCCGCCAGCGTCGCCCGCTGGCGCGCCACCCCTTCGAGATCGGCCATGATGACAAGCAGCCCGGGCGAAAACTCGTAAAGCAACTGCCGGCAGACGCCGCAAGGCGATCCGCCGTCGCGCGTGACAACCGCGATCGTGGAGAACTCGCGCTGGCCCGCGCTGATCGCCTTGACCAGCGCTGTCCGTTCGGCGCAAATGGTCGGCGTATAACTGGCGCTTTCTACGTTGCAGCCGCTGAAGACGGCGCCGGCGGGCGTCAAGAGCGCCGCGCCGACGCGGTAATTGCTGTAGGGGATATAGGCATGCTCGCTGGCGGCGAGCGCGGCTTGGATCAGTTTAGCTTCGGCTGGATGAGACACTTAATGGCTCCGTTTTCTCCGCTGGCGGGCTCGCCAGGTCAGGCGCTTCGGACAGGATCTTGCGGACAGCGACCTTGCGGATGCGATGGCCGTCAATGGATTTGATTGTCATGCTCAAAACGTCGGTGATGATGGTTTCCTCGACTTTGGGCACACGACCCAGATACAAATAGATATATCCGCCCAAGGTGTCGGTGGCATTGCTGTCGATCGAGCAATCGAGCAGGTCATTGAGGTCATCGAGGTCCATGCTGCCGTCAATCTGCCAGGAACCGTCGCCTAGCGCGAGGAATTCTTCTTCTTCATCGACATCGTATTCGTCACGGATATCACCGATGATTTCTTCGATCAAGTTCTCAATCGTGATTAAGCCCGAGGTGCCGCCATATTCATCCACCACCACCGCCAGTTGGATATTCTCCGACTGCATCTCCTTTAACAGGGCGTCGGCGCGTTTGCTTTCCGGCACGAACCAAGCGGGGCGGATCAATTCCCTAATGGAACTGCTGTCCAGGTCTTCACGGGTTTCCAGCAAGGTCAATATATCCTTGGCGATGAGCAAGCCAATCACTTTGTCAATGCTGCCTTCATAAACGGGCAAGCGCGAAAAACCGGAATCGACAAAGGCGGAAAGCGCCGCCATCATCGTGTCATTGAGCTCGAGCGCGACGATATCAATGCGCGGCGTCATCAGTTCGCGCGCGTTGCTATCGCCCAATTGCAGTACAGAATAGATCATGTCCCGCTCTTCTTCTTCAATCGTGCCGCCGCTGTGCCCGGCGCTGACGAGACTTAGAATCTCCTCTTCTGTAACCAGGTTCACCAGAGTCTCGCCACCGAACAAGCGCGATATCAAACGGCTAAGGAAGAGCACTAAAGCCGTCAAGGGCGACATGATCATCACCAGAGCGCGCATGGGCGCGACGGCGAGACGGTACAAGTTTTCGGCATAAGTTGAGCCAAGCGCATCCGGCACCAGATCGCCCAGGACCAGTGTCACTGTCGCCCCCAGGAAGACGGTGACAAGCGCGACCGCAAACCGAGCGGCGAGATCGCCATTGATAATCGAGTCCTGAACCAGCAAGACCAGAACCGTAGCGATGGCGAAGCGCGTCAGGATATGCGTCAGACTGACAGTCATGCCGAGGCGCAAGACTTCTTCCGTCAGCCGCAGAACCTGGCTCGCGCTATTGTCGCCGTCTTCTGCCCGTTCACGCAGTCCGGCGCGCGAAACGCTCTGCAGCGCGGCGTTCCACAAACTGACCAGGGCGTGCATGCAAATCAAGGCAAAAAGCGCTGCCACAAGCCAGGTCATTTCTGAGCTCCCGCGCGGGTATTTGCAGCCGAAGCGCAACCAGCCAGACATGATGAGCCATGATCGGCTGAAACAAGATTTCCTATGTGCGTGGGACTCCCAGAAGGAGGCTCAGGTGTATCGTCCACAGGGTTGTCAAAACTCGATTAACAGTGTGCGGATACTATACCACAGCCATTTCGGCAAATGCAAGTAAGCCGCGATGAGCGACAGGACAATCGCTTCAAATTAATTTCAACATAGAGGACGCAGAGGACACAGAGTTTTAGGAGTTTAGACGACAATTCTTCTAAATCTGCGGCTCGGAATCGGCAACAGTCCCCAGCGAAACGTGATCTGTCACCAAAAATCACAGCTGAGAAGAGATTTTTTGTTTTTCTCTGCGTTCTCTGCGTACTCTCTAGTTATTTTCAGTTTAGAATCCCGCCATTTCGTCCGCCATCATTTTGAAGCGATTGCCCTGCAATGAGCGACACAGCGGGAATAGCTTAATAGATTTTTTCACCACCGAGAACACAGAAGTAGATCCAAGTTCGTCATGCAAAAGTTCATGAAATCTTTTAAGCCCCCTCAGTCCCCTCATTGCAATGGGGGGAAGTTTTGTATTCTTAGGTAGCGATTTTGATGCGAATGCCCTGTATTGTCTTGGGCTTCGGATGATTTTCGCGCCGAATGAGCTACACTATAGACGAAATCTATAACGCAAAAAGCGGGGAGGATGAACTGTGACAGAAGCGATGCGCGTGGCATTGGGCCAGCATCCGGTGGCGACGCACGAGTATCTGACCTTTGCCAAACAACTGGGCGTCGGCGGCGTGCAATTTAATCTGATCGGCAAAGAGATTGATCTCATCGGGGAAGCGACTGACCTGCCCCCGGACCATGGCTACCTCGATGCCGGCTATTTGCGCGGGCTCAAGCAGAAGGTCAACGATTATGGCTTGGCGCTGGAAGCGATCGAGAATGTGCCGCGCTACTTCTATATCGACGCCATGCTGGCTGGACCGCGCCGCGACCGGCAGATCGAGAACTATCAGCGAACAGTGCGCAATATGGGCGAGGCTGGCATCCCCATCCTGGGCTTGAACTGGATGCCGAACCTGGTCTGGCGCACGCCGATGGCGCTCGGGCGCGGTGGCGCAATCGTAACCGCATTTGATATGGAACGGGCGCTGGCGGGCGAGGTCATTGTCGGCATAACCGAGCTTGGCGAGGCGGAGGACCGCGAATACAGCGAAAGCGAGCTCTTCGACAACTATGTCTATTTCATGCGGCGGGTGCTGCCAGTTGCGGAGGAAGCGGGCGTCAAAATCGCGCTGCATCCCGACGATCCGCCGGTGGAAGCGTTGGGCGGGATCGCCCGGGTCTTCTATAAGCCCGAGAATTTCAAGCGCGCCTTGGACGCGGCGCCCAGCCCCAACCACGGCCTCGACTTTTGCATGGGCTGCTTTTCCGAAATGGTTTATGCCGACAAGACCAACAACGAGGGCGTTCTGGACGCCATCCGCTATTTTGGCGAGCGCGGCAAGATCTTCTATGTGCATTTCCGCGATGTACAGGGCTGCGTGCCGAGCTTCCAAGAGTGCTTCCCGGGCGAGGGCAATGTCGATGTGGTGGCTGCGATCAAGACGCTTAAAGAGGTCGGCTTCACTGGCTTCATCATCGACGATCATGTGCCAGAGATGATTGACGACAGCGATTGGCGGCATCGCGGTCACGCCTACTCAACCGGCTATATCATGGCGCTGGTCGAGGCGGTAAACAAGCTGACCTAAACTTACTATGTTGTATCAACTTGCTGTGGCAAGGGGACGGCGCCGCTCTAGCAAGAGTATCGCTTCGTAGAGCAAGAAGGAGATTAGCCCGACAATGACCAGGAATTGCGGGATAATCTCCAAGCCGAAGACTTCCGCCAAGACCCCAGCCAACCAAGGCAAAACAGCCATGCCCAGGCTGGCGCCGGTAAACTGAAAGCCGATGGCGTTCGCGACATGACGCTTGCCGACGCGCCCCGGCGTATCCGAAGCCATCAAGGGCGCGAAGGGCGCGATACAAAAGCCGATCAAGGCTAAGCCGAGCAGCGCGCCGAGGCCGCCCCCGCCCGCCCCGAGCAAGGCAGCGCCACCGATAAGCCCCAACATATTCAAGCGCAGGAACATGCCGTTGCCAATCCGCGTGATGATGAAACCTGCCACGAAGCGGCTGACCGTCAGGCTCGCCCAATACATGCTGACCCAACTGCCGGCGACCTTGGGATCTATCTGCCGCGCGTCAATCAAGAAATTGTTGGAAAACTGTCCGGCAACCAGCTCGATGCCAGTGACCATCATGAAAGTCAGGACCATCAGCCAGACGATGGGCATGCCGATGGTCTGGCGCAAGCTGGCATGGGCGCGCTCGGCGCGCTTGTTCTTGGCTTCGCCCAGGGACCATTCTTTGCGCGTCAAGAAGAAACCGAGCAGAACAAGACCGCGCATGGCTGCGAACGTGACATAAGCCCAGCGCCAGGACAAGCTGAGGTCGATCACAATGGTTGTTACGACCAAAGGACCGATCGTTGAACCCAGCCCAAAGCTGCCATGCAGCCAATTCATCTGCCGGGCGGAGAAGTTCACCGCGGCGAATGCGTTGATGCCGGCAGCCATAGCGCCCGAGCCCAGGCCGCTGATAAAAGCCGCCAAAAGCACGACGATCCATAATGGCGCCGCGGCAAAAATCAGCAGGCTGGCGCCGGTTACGCCGATGCCCGTGATCAAGACCCAGGCGATGCCAAAGCGATTAATCAGAGGTCCGCTGGAGGCGCTGGTCAGAAGTCGGCCGACGGTTGCGGCTGATACCAAAGCGCCCAGGGCGCTCAAGCTGAGCTCAAATTCAGCCTGCACATAGATCCACACCACGCCTAACGCGCCGGCGTGCAAGCCTCCCAGCGCGAACATAGTACAAGATAGAAGGAACAACTTTGTTGTGTCGCCGGGCTGTCGCAGGCTCATTTATTCGCTTCTTCGCCGCTGCGGGCAGGCGCGCCAAGCGTCATTCGAGGTAGCGGCGCATTCGGGGCAGTTTAACCGAGATTGCCCGCCAGAGCGATACGCGATTCGCGGATAGTGAATCCTTTCCGGTTGAAATTCTTTTTCAGTTTTCGGCGTGAGATCTTGAACTCAAAATACGGACGTTTTGGTAGGGGCGGCTATACGCTTTTCGCAAAATCAGAGCAATCGCATCAGAACCATTATGTGTCGCATGTTACATAAATCTTAGTTGCAGAACTCAAGCCAGGATGCGACGCCGCAACAGGTTCCACAGCCAGCCCAGTTCATCCAGCCGCAATGCCCGCGCCATCAACAGGAATATGCCCCCGTAAAGCAGCGCGCCGACAGCCACCAGCAGCGCCTCGCGCGCGATGCTCCCCGCGCCCAAAGCCGCGCTTAAATATGGCAAAGTCGCCAGAGCCGCCACCGCCATGATTGCCGAGGCGGCAGCTGTCTTGACGACGGTTATCGCCATCCGCTGCGAACCCAAGCCATCAAGCCGCCGCCAAAGCAGAAAGCCAGAGATCGAAGCGTGGACAAAATGCTTGAGGCTGTCGGCGATCATCAAACTGAACAAACCAAAAGTGTCGAAGAGCAGCAGGGCGGCGCCCATATAACAGACCAAACTCAGGACGCCGACCAGCGCCGGCGTCAGCGTATCTTTGCGGGCGTAAAAGGCGTAAACCAAGAGCAAATCAACAGCGGCGAAAGGCAATCCGATCAGGTATAAACGCAGCGCTTGCGCCGTGACCTGGGTATCCGCGGCGCCAAAAGCGCCATGCTCGAAAAGCAGCGCGATAATCGGCGCCGCCAGCACGAACAAACCCGTCGCCGCGGGCAAGATTAACGTCGTGGTCAAGCGCAAGCCCAGCCCCAAGGTATCCTGGAAAGCGCGCTGACCGCCTGCGGTCATCTCGGACGATTGGCGCGACAGAGTCGGCAAGATGGCGATGCTTATGGCTGTCGCGACCAAGCCTTGCGGAAATTGAATGAGGGTCGTCGCCCAAACCATGTAGGCGATGCCGCCCGCGCCTGTTTGGTTGGCGAGGTTGTAGCTGAAGGGTCGGATGATTAGCGTGTCCATAATCAGCGAAAACATCACCGGCGCATAGAGCAAGGCGATGCTGCGCAGCGCGGGATGACGCCAGCGGACGCTCAAGCGCAGCTTGCCTAAATCCAGCCCGGGCAATTGCAGCGCCATCTGGGCGATAGCGCCAATCAACCAGCCGAGCGCGACGACCATGATGCCGTCGGGCGACCGCGCCAAGACCAGGGGATACAAGCTGACGCTCCCGCCAAGGTTCGCTTGCAGCGTCAGCGGCGGCACAAGCGACAATGTCACGAAGACCGTGCAGG
This sequence comes from Phototrophicaceae bacterium, assembly GCA_965116975.1. Lineage (GTDB taxonomy): Bacteria > Chloroflexota > Anaerolineae > Aggregatilineales > Phototrophicaceae > UBA6055. The sequence goes on along the minus strand of OZ220735.1, from coordinate 3,818,401 downwards.
CGTTGAAGACGACGCCGGCAAAGGCGGGCAAGGTGAAGGAACGCAGCGCGAAAAGCGTCCCGCTGAAAACGGCGAACAGGCTCATGCAGATCAAAGCCGGCGCGGTCAAGCGCAGCATATCGGTGGCCAGCCGGAGGGTCGTCGCGTCCGCGCCGCTGGCGACAGCCATGACGATCTGCGGGGCGAAAATCTCGATCAGCAGTACCAGCAACGCCAGCGCGACCGTCACCAGGCTCATCAGAATGGAGACCACGCGCCACAGCTCGTCTTTGCCGCGCGTGAAGATGATTTCGCTCAGCACCGGGACGATGGCGCCGTTGATATGTCCGCCGATGAGCAGGTCGTAGATAGCGCGTGGCACGATGATGGCGACTTGGAAGGCATCCACCGCGCCGCTGGCGCCAAAGAGAAAGGTGAGCACGGTTTCGCGCATGAGACCGAGGACGCGGCTGAAGATATTGCCTAGCGCGAGAATGCCGCTGGCGCCGGCGACATTGGCGTTGGTGCGTTCCTGCTCCGCAGCCTCTCGATCGCTGGATGCGGGCAAGCAATCTTCGCTCGGCGGTGGCGGCTGCTGGGCTGTCATGCCTTGGACTTTCGTATTTGAGGCTGCGCTCGCGCTAACGCGCTTCAATATACACCGGCGGCGCTGTTATGCTCAATCGGCAAAAGACAGGCGCCTTGCCCAGCCCAAGACAAAACCTTAGCGGACTCCGCAAAGCATACTACAATCAAATAGACCGCAGAGGGACTGCCCGTGATGGACGAACAAATTCAAGGCGCGATTGAACGCATCACCTATTTCAACGAAGAGAACGGCTACAGCGTGCTCCGGATCACGCCGGACAAGCGCTATGCGCGGGCGCAAGCGCGCGATGGAACCGTCACCGTCGTCGGGATTATGCCAGCCCTGCAAGAAGGCGAATCGGCGCAGTTCAGCGGCGCCTGGGTCAACGATGACCGCTATGGTTTCCAGTTTCGCGCCGAGCAAACCATACCCATCGCCCCGCATACCACAAAGGGGCTCATCAGTTACCTGAGCAGTGGCATCGTCAAAGGCATCGGACCGCGTACCGCCGAGAAGATCGTCAAGCACTTCGGCGAGAAGACAGTCGAAATCCTCGACAATGAACCGCAGCGTCTACATGAAGTACCGGCGCTCAAGACGAAGCTGGCGGATAATCTCATTGATGCTTGGACGGCGAACCGCATCACGCGCAACTTGCTGATCTATCTGCAAGGCTTGGGCATCAGCGCCCGGATCGCCCGGCGCATCGTCAACGAATATGGCGCGCAAACGCGGACGATCGTCGAGCGCAATCCCTATCAACTGGCGGAAGATGTCTTCACCATTGGATTTCGCAAAGCTGATCAGATCGCCAGGAACCTGGGCATAGAAGTTGACGCGAAGTACCGCCTGCGGGCGGGCTTGCATCACGCGCTTAACGAGTTGTCGCGCCAGGGGCATACCTACGCCCCGAGCGACGAGCTGATCGAGAGCGCCTGCGAATTGCTTGGCGTTGAAGACAAACAGGCGCTGAAGATCGCCTTGCAGGGACAAGTGACGGCCGGCAAGCTCATGGAGGATCGCCTGCCTGCGGGTCCGCTGGCAGAGCCAACTCACGCGATTTACTTGCCGCGCTTTTATCACGCGGAAACGGCGGTCGCCAGCCGCATACATGCCCTGATTCACAGCCAGAGCATCATCATGAAGGACCATCAAGGAACGAATTGGTCTCGCTTCTTGCGAAAATTGAGCGCGAGCAACCAAGTCGCATTGTCGCCGCAGCAGCAAGGCGCGGCGCGCGCCGCGCTTACCAGCAAAATCAGCGTCTTGACCGGCGGACCGGGCACTGGCAAAACGACCACCCTGCAAATGCTCATCCACGCGCTCAATGACGGCGACTATGCTTACAAGCTGGCATCGCCGACCGGGCGCGCCGCCAAGCGCCTGTCGGAAGCGACCGGCGCGCCGGCCAGCACAATCCATCGCCTGCTGGGTTTCTCTGCCGAGATCGGCGGCTTCGAGCACGACGAAGAGAACCCGCTGCCAGTTGATATGGTCGTCATCGACGAAGCCTCCATGCTGGACTTGCAGCTCTTCCACAGCTTGCTGCGCGCCCTGCCGGCGAGCGCGCACCTGCTCCTGGTCGGCGATGTCGATCAGCTGCCGTCGGTTGGCGCGGGGAACGTGCTGCGCGATGTCATCGAAAGCGGCATCGCCTCGGTCACGCGCCTCGACCAAATCTTCCGCCAGGACGATGACAGCCATATCGTCAGCAATGCGCACCGTATCAACGAGGGCTTGGAGCCATACACCGGCAACGAGAGCAAGGATTTCTTCTTTTTCAACATCGCAGAGCCGGACGCGGCGGCGGACATGCTGGTTGATATCGTTCGGGCGCGGATTCCCGCGCGCTGGGGACTGGACCCCGTGCGCGACATCCAGGTCATATCACCGATGTACCGCGGCCAGATCGGCGTCGACAATCTCAACAATCGTCTGCAGCAGGAACTGAATGACGACCTGCGCATGGCTCATGTGAAGCTGGGTGGGCGCGTCTTCCGCGTCGGCGACAAGGTCATGCAGACGCGCAATAACTACGAAAAAGACGTTTTCAACGGCGATATCGGCTTTATTGACAGCATCGACGATGATGAAAACTCGCTGGAAGTCGTCATGGATGGCAGCTATGTAGCCTACGACTACAGCGAAACCGACGACCTGATGCACGCCTATTGCATCAGTACGCACCGTTCGCAAGGGTCGGAGTATCCAGCGGTGGTCATGCCGGTCGCGACGCAACATTTCATTATGCTGCAGCGCAACCTGCTGTACACGGCGATCACCCGCGCCAAGCGATTGCTTGTCCTGGTCGGCACGCGGCGGGCGCTAGCGATCGCGGTCAAGAACAACAAAGTCGCGGAGCGGCATAGCGGTTTGCTGTTGCGCTTGCGGGGCTAGCGCGTCAATACAGCGCATGATTCGCCCAAGGCTTTTCCAGCCGCGCTTGATGAGCTATGCGACCTTTGATAATATTTTGTCCAAATAAGGGAGCGCGAGCATGACTCAGATTGGTATGTTTCCCGATAATAAGGTCGCCGAAGAATCGGAATCTACCTCGAAAATAACGATACTGCCGGCTGCTGATGTTCTTGATACCCTGAGAAATAGCAACGATGTCAGGACTGTTATTCTAGATCCTTGGTACAACAAGGGCGTGGGTGGAAAAAGGTCAGATTATAATGAATGGCTGTCCAGTGTCATAATCGCTGCTTGCGAAATATCCGAGCATGTATTTGTTTGGGGGTTTCCAGAAATACTTGCGCATCAAATATCTTGTATACCCAGCGGATTTTCCCTCGTTTCCTGGCTGACGTGGTATTACAAAAATTGTCCATCGGTGATTCGCGGATGGCGCTCGGCTCAGAACACTTGCCTGCATCTGGCCAGGCAAGACGCTTCAGTATATCCTGAGCATTTTCTGAATAAAGAGCAATTAGCGAGATATCAATCTGGCAAGATGCGATTTATTCCGGGACCTCCATCCGTGTTGGAAGCTCCTCTAAATATAGGCTTTATTAGGCGCAATGAACAAACTGGGCACCCCGCCCAAAAACCCTTGTCTGTAATAAAACCGCTAATTCTAATGTCTAGCAAAGAGCAGGATACAGTGCTTGACCCTATGTGCGGCGCTGGAACCACTGGGGAAGCGTGCTTGCAACTCAATCGCAGCGCGGTCCTGTGTGACCATACAGAAGAGTATTTGTCGATTACAGAAACGCGCATTGCAAATTACTCCAGGAGCAGCAATGGTGGACAGAAACGCGAAAATTAATGGTCCATACACGCAGCGCTCAATACTCGCGCGCATTGAGGCTTTCTTCCTAGACAACCTCGGTAAAGTCGCTACGCGCGACCAGTTGATTCAAGTTGCCACAGACCCCGTAACGGGGCGACAACCAGAAAACTGGCATCAGCGATTGTCTGAACTGAGAACTGATAAGGGATACACCATCCTTTCCTGGCGCAACCGCGGCGACCTCAAAATCAGCGAATATATGATGCCGAATGCGGAACGGCGAAATACAGCATCAAAACGAACCCGCCCAAACTCCGCTACATGGAAACAAGTGCTCAATCAATACGATCATAAGTGCGCCTGGCAGGAAAGTGGCATGATGTGCGGATTGCGTAATGGGGACATTGATCCCGTTGGCGGAGGCACGGTCACATTGACGCCCGACCATAAAATACCTCACTCGCTTCATGCAGAGCTTGATCCAAATGATCCAGCAATGTGGCAACCATTGTGTGGCAGACACCAAATTATGAAAAAGAACTACTGGGACGACGAGACTGGCTGGCTCAATGTAATCGCAATAGTACAATCAGCCTCAGAAGCTCAAAAACGAGAAGTTCATGATTTTCTGAAACTTTATTTTGATGAAGCGGACTGATTTTCAATTCTAATCAACTCTAATCAACTCTATTCTCACTCCCGCCGCTTGCTCCGGGGCGACAGTGGCGGGATGCCCCCGCGTCTTGAAACTCACGCGATAGGGCGCCGACGACCGCGAAGCCAGATGCGCGCGCAGCGGACTCGAGGCGTCGCTCGGCGACAGATATTCCAGGATATGCGACCCAACCGTGAAGCGAAAGCCTGTCGCGCGCAAGGCTTCGTCCACGAATGCCTGGCTCGTTTGCCCTAATACAGCGCCCATGATGGCGGCATATCGTCCCGCGTCTGCCGCCACCAAGCTGAGACAATGGATGCCGGTCACGCCATTGGCTTGCGTCCTTTCGCTCGGCAGGCGCTGCGCGCGCGGACTTATATCTTCAATGATGAATGGCACAAGACCTTGAAACGCGCCGCTGACTTTGTTGTTGATCCACTTAACCGCATAGCCGTCGGGGCGCCGGCGGCCGCCTTCGGTCAGATCGCTCGCCGCGACACCCTGGGCGCGAATGGTCTCCAGGTCGGCGCGAATATCGTCGGTGGCCATGCAAAAATCTATCAAGCCGCCGCCGCGCTCTTGCAGCAGCTCCCACCAGGGATGGTCCGGGCTGTCTTTATAGAAGCTCAGCAACTCAATATAGGAGCCGTCTTCAAAGCCTATCAAAGCATTTTGCGAGCCATAAGGATGCGCCCCGCCTTCCACAACGCTGAAGCCGAGCCGGCGATACGTCTCCATGGCGGAATCGAGCCTGTGAACGGCGATGACAATATGGTCGATGCCTGTAATCATACGTACCCCCCTGGCACCTTCGTTAGTAATATCGGCTCATCCCCATTGATGATGACGGTATGCTCGTATTGTGCCGTGACGCTGCCGTCTACTGTGCGCAGGGTCCAGCCGTCGTCCTCGGTTTTGATGCGACCGCGACCGGTATTGAAGAAGGGCTCCAGCGTGACCACCATGCCGTCTCTTAGCACATCTCGGTTGCGCCTGTGGTGGAAGTTGGGAATAGAAGGTTTCTCGTGGATATGACGGCCCACGCCGTGCCCGCCCAATTGACGCAGGGTGCGATAGCCGTTTCTTTTGGCGTATCGCTCCACCGCCCTGCCGATGGCATTGGCGCGCTGGCCCGGGCGCGCCATTTCGATGGACATGTATAAGGCGCTGCGAGTCACCCGACAGAGCTTTTCCAGCGCTGGACCAGCCGGCGGGATGATGATGGTCGCGCCAGTATCGCCCCAGTAGTCTTCCAGCACGGCGGACACGTCTACGTTGAGCAAGTCGCCTTCATGGATCAAGCGATCCTTGCGCGGGACGCCATGCGCCGCTTCGTCATTGAGGCTGATGCAGGTAAACCCGGGGAAGCTATAGGCGATGATAGGCGCCGAAGCCGCCCCAACGCTTTTGAGGAAATCGCGCCCGATATCATCAAGGTCTCGGGTGCTCATGCCGGCTTCCGCGCGATCCAGCATGAGTTTGAGCGTCATGCCACAAATTTCGCCGATGCGCCGCATGCCGCGCAGGTCTTTTTCGGATTTTATCCGCATTGAACAACCCAACTTGAAATCGTCAGAAACTGCCCGATTGACACCCGCTTCAACACAATGGCTCAGTTGCGAGGATAGATTAGCTTGGAGCGAAATTCAACGCGAGACTTGCTCGCCCAGTCGCCGTTCCGTACCCGCCAGCAAGCGCTGAACATTGCCGCGGTGCCGCAGCAGCAGCATAAAGCTGAGCGCAACCGCATAGATCAGCAGGATGGGTTTCTGGAATTCTGTACCAACCAAGAGGATGAGCCAGACATTGGCGACAGCGAAACCAATCAAGACGCCCAGCGAGACATAACGCGTGCGGGAAATAATTGCGATGCCGATGGCGGCGGCAACCAAGCTCTGAAAGGGTTGGATCATCATCATAGCGCCGAAGGCGGTCGCCGCGCCCTTGCCGCCCCGCACGATCAAGCGCAGCTTGCCCTCTTTTATGGACGCGGTCAGGATAGTCGCGAACAAGGACCAATTGTGGCCCACAACAACGCTGGTCGCGGCGATGGATGTCGCCACGCCAATTTGCTGCGGCAGGATGACATCCCGCGCCAGCCAGACGGCGAAGACGCCCTTGGAAACATCTACCAGCCCGGTGAAGATCGCCCAGCCCTTGCCCACAGCACGGGCGACATTGGTGCCGCCCATGTTGCCGCTGCCAACCTCGAAGATATTGACATTGCGGGCTTTGCCAACAAAATAGGCAGTGGGGAAAGAGCCGATCAAATAGCTGGCGACGATGCAGGCGAGGACCTGCAAGGCATTGTCGACGTTAAACATGTCGTTCATTGCTATCTTGCCAGCATTCAATATACAGTGGTAAAGAAATCATACCCGAATCTTGTTCATTCGACAATAAGCCTTGGCAAGCGCATCAGGGCAATTGCATCAAATTTTATCCACCACATAGACACCGAGAGTCGCGTAGGTCGCGTAGACACTGACCGCCGACAATGACCGCCAACACCGAGATTTATCCGTAAATATGCCAAATAAGGACGTAATGTAGGGGCGATTCTGTGAATCGCCCACGATTTGGTGCCAAATTGTGGGCGATTGACGGTCAGTGGCGCAGGGCTGTGTCTACGCGACCCTCGGTGGAAGAACAAACTGATGCGATTGCCGCGTTCGCGTCCGCAAGACTATGGCTAGGCGCGTCGCATTGGTATAGGATTCAGGGACGACAATTCAAGAAGGGACCGCATGGACGCAAAACCAACCATCGCAATCGTCATGGGCGATCCAGCCGGCATCGGTCCGGAAATTATCGTCAAGCTGCTGTCCGAGGAGAACTGGCATAAGCGCTGCCGGCTCTTCATTATTGGCGATGCCCAAGTCATGCGCGACAGCGCCGCCGCGCTGAATGCGTCGCTGCGCATCCGCGCGATTGATAAGCTCGCGCAGGCGACATTCGATCCCGGACGCATTGACCTACTGTCGCCGCCCGGGTTCGACTTGGGTCCCGTCCCGCCGCCAGAAGTGAACGCCAAAAGCGGGGAAGCGGCCGGGCGCTACCTGCAATACGCCTATGAGCTAGCGGCGCAAGCGCTCGTACAGGGCGTGGTCATGGCGCCAATGAACAAGGAATCCTTTCGGCTGGCGGGTTACAATTATTACGACGAGCTCGAGTTCCTGGGCGCGATCACCGACAGTCCCGAACCCTTCATCCTGGGCGCGGCTGGAGCAATCTGGGCGGTAGCGGTCACAGAGCATATCGCATTCAGGGACATCGTATGTCATATCAAGCGGGAGCGGATCCGGACTTATATCGGGCGCCTGCGGCAAATCTTGGAAAAGCTGGGCAAGTCCGAGCCAAGGCTCGCGGTAGCGGCTTTGAATCCCCATGCCGGTGAAGGTGGCTTATTCGGCCGGGAAGAAATTGACGAGATCGCGCCGGCTGTTCACGACGCCATCCGCGCTGACATCAATGTCACGGGACCCGTGCCAGCCGATATCGTCTTCAAGCGCGCGCTCGAGGGCGATTTCGACGGCGTCGTCTGCATGTATCACGATCAGATGAACATCGCGCGCAAGCTCCAAGCGCGCGGCGATATCGCCACGCTTTGGATGGGACTGCCGGTCATCGGCGCGACGACAGCGCATGGCACCGCCTTCGACATCGCGGGTCTGGGCAGCGCCGATCCAGGCAGTTTGCGAGCCGCGCTGAATTACGCGATCAGGCTGGCGCGGTAACCAATACCAGGTACCACTTTCCTCCCTATCGTCGCACTAATACATTCCATAGTCCGCGATTAAATGTTATAGTCTGTAACGATTTACATACTCGACCTGCTAAATGGATGGTAACAATTACCATGGAATTCAGACCGTTTGACAGAATGTGGGAAAACGTTGAAATACAAAGTGACATTTCTGATGCAGCATATTTTAACGCTCTTATGTATATGGGCGAAATGCTCACAAAATTTACTGTTGCGGCGATGGTTTCCGCCGTGGACGACGGCCGGGAGCGGCACCAGTACCAACTAAGATATCCATTAGTAAGAGCAGACGGAATCGGCACTTGGAGTCAAATACTTGACAAACTGCTTACAGGTGTTCCTGCGCAATATCTATTTGAAAACATAAAAGGCGAAAGAAAAGAAGTTCATCAACTCACCGCGAGAACAAAATCCGGTGCCTGGCAACACTCAAGTGTAACATCACTATTCAATTGTCTACGCATGGCTGATCCTAACGATCCTAACACCGAACCACCTCTAAGCAAAATTCAAGGGAAGTCCTGGTTCAGTATTTTCGCCGAGCTACGAAACAAGACGCGCGGACATGGTGCCATTCCTGGAGGACAAACAAGTCTAATATGCCCCGATTTACATAAGGCAATAGAAACATTTGCAGAAAACTTCTATCTATTTCGCCGTCCATGGGCATATTTGGCTCATACTCGCAAACGCAAATACCATGTAGTACGGTGGACCGAAGACTTTGGTGCACTTGATGTATTGAAGCGCAGAGATGGCACAACATATAGATTTACGGAAGGTGTTCACATTTTATTTGGTGATCACATAACTAATGACACCCTTCGAAAAGTGCATCTCGTTTCATCGGACATTGATGCAACTGATTATTTCCTTCCAAATGGCGGCTGGAATGGGAAACGTTTTGAGCTACTTTCGTACAATACAAATAACAAGAAACATCAAGATGCCAACAATTACCTTACGCCCGTAACTGATCTTCCGCCAAGCGAAACTCAAAGTCGCTACTCTGTCATTGAAGAGGACGACACAATCTTGAATATGCCTCCTAAACAGCAAGGATATATTCCGCGTCAGGCTCCCGAGGATAGTTTATATCGTGAGATCGTCGATGATAATCAGCACCGAATAATAACTTTGTTTGGTAGAGGCGGTATAGGAAAGACATGGTTAACTTTAGAGGTCTTGGACAGGATAGCAAAGGAAGCCGACTTCACCGCTATTCTTTGGTTCAGTTCTAGAGACATTGATCTACTACCGGATGGCGCACGGCAAGTGAAGCCTCAGGTGTTAACAGAAAAGGATATTGCTAGAGAATTCACTAAACACATTGGGCCTTGGCTACTGAGTGCTGAATCTCTAAGCGAGGAAGACCCTGTAAAATTCCTGCGCGATAATATGTATCAAAGTGAATTTGGGAAGCTCTTATTTGTCTTCGACAATTTTGAGACGGTCAATAGTCCGATCGATTTGTTCAATTGGATTGACCATTATCTGCGTCTGCCAAACAAAGCTTTGATCACGACAAGATTCCGAGAATTCAAAGGTGATTATCCTGTTGAATTAGCGGGGATGTCCTTTGAAGAATGCAATCAGTTAATAGATGCGACTGCTAAACAGTTAAGCATAACTCATCTGGTTACCAATGATGATAAAGATGAACTCTATGATGCTTCAGATGGTCATCCATATGTCGTGAAGATTCTTTTGGGCGAAATAAGAAAATTTGGGCGAGCAGGTAAAGCCGAAAGGTTCCTGGCTAATCAAGAGAATTTGCTGGATACGCTTTTTGAAAGAACATATACTCGGTTGCCAATCGTAGCTCAAAGAGTGTTTCTCACTTTGTGCAGTTGGAAATCGCTAGTTGCCGAGACTGCGATTCAGGCTGTATTGCTTCGTCCAGGGAACGAGATAACAGATGTAACAGAAGCTATTGATGATCTGTATAACAGCTCACTTGTCGAAAAAAACAAGTCGGAATCAGATAATGAACTGTATTGGTCAGTGCCCCTCGCGGCTAGGTTGTTTGGCCTAAAGAAGCTTGAAACCCATAGAAAACAGATGCAAATACGAGATGATCTCAAATTCCTGCAATTGTTTGGGGCTTCGCAAGAATCTGATGTCAAACGAGGAATGCAGCCCCGAATAATAAGACTGTTGCTAGAGATCGAGAGGCGAGTGCAAAGAGATGGATCTTCAGTCGATGAGTATGTGCCAATCATTGAATCCGTTGCAAGGCAGTATCCCGACACATGGTTACATCTAGCTAAACTATACAAGAGATTAGGTAGCGAAAGTCAATTTGAAAGTACATTGGAACGATATATTGAGACATCTGATGCTGCTGATGAAAAACGTGTCGCGTGGGAAATGCTGGCAAGCCACTTTCAAGCTAAATCAAAATACGCTGACGAGCTTTTCGCACGCACTCAACTTGCACAGCTTCCTAATATGGATTACGAAACAATTAGTGAAGCCGTCAACCGGTTTAACAGCATCGTTAGGCAACCGAGTTTCGAATTCGGGCATGACGACAAGAGTCAAATTGTTCAACTTCTCATCCTTCTAATGGAGCAGAGGGATATTGAAGCCGACGCTATAGGCTTTTCCCGTCTGGGATGGCTACACATGCACAACAATCAACTTATAAAGGCAGAGTCAGCAGCGCGACGTGGACTAGAAATCGACCCAGACAACGAGCACTGCATAAATTTACTGAATAGAATTCTGAACAACTGAAAAGAGAATAATATTGGGCATCCAAATCCTATATGCCGCGCTGAATTACGCGATCAAGCTGGCGGTATGAGGCGCTAATTGAAAAAACACTCCTCGGTTATATTCCCTGCTCAGCCCACAGCCGATCAAGCCATGCGCTTCGCTCAACTCGCGCAGATGGCGGGCGACAACGTTTTCACAGATTTTTTCGGGGACCGGGCAAACGCTATGCTGGAATCCATGTACATGCAGGCGGACAATCATCATAGCCATAGCCATACCACGTTCTTGCAGGTGGACTCCGCAATTGCCGGCATGCTCCAAGCCTATTCGGCCGCCGCGGCGCGCGACCATGCTGCCCGCACCTATTGGCTCTATTTGAAATATGCCCGGCTGCAAATCTTTCGTATTCTGGCTGTCGCCATTCATTTGAGAGACATTCTGGGTTTTCTGGGCGAGAATCTGGCGGAAGGGGATTTTTACATTGTTTTCCTCGCCATCTATCCGCAGCACCGGGGATGCGGACACAGCAAGACCCTGCTCAATCAGGCAAGTCAGCTTGCCCGGCAAGCGGGCTGCGCCCGACTGGCGCTGGATGTCGATGAACGCAATACGATTGCGCGCGCGGCATACCGGCGAGCGGGATTTGAGCAAATAGCAGAATCAAAGAAAGTCCACTATGAAAACGAAGGCTGGCGCCTGCTGCGCCTGGCAAAGCCAGTAGAGCGCGGCTAGCTATTGCCCGCCGGCTCCAGCGACGTGAAATAGTCACGCACCACATCGCGCAAGCCCAGCGGCACATAATCGCTTTCCAAGGCGCGATTCGCCGAATTTTGATACTCGCTAAAGACGGTATCATAGCTCACGCGCGATTCGCCCAGCGGGTTATCGTCAAAGTCGCCTTCGTTGAGCGTCTGATCGCCCGGGTCGGCGCGCAGGCGGATTTCGTCCGCGCCACCGCCGCTGATGCCGCTGGGGCTGTAGAGCGCTTCGTATTGTATTTCGCCAGTGCCCCTGGTGCGATTGCTGGTATCCGCGCCTTGGTCTTCCCCGCCGGCGCCGGACAGGCTGCGGTTGCTCGGGTCGCCTTCGCCGGCGCCAGAGCCGGATGAGCGGCTGTCGCGGCTCACGCTGGTGTTTTCGCCTGTACCGGGGCGGTTGCGATCGGGCTGTTGTTCACCTTGATTGGCGCCCGGCTGAGCAGAATCTGATTGCTGGCTGCTTTCCTGGCCCGCCTGCCGCTCGCCCGATTCAGATTGCTCGGATTTTCCCTGTTTAGGGTCCGTCATCTCTTGCTGTTGATCCGACTGTTGACGGGCGATTTCGTCGGCGGCTTCCTGCGCTCGCTCGCCTTGTTCTTGCAGCATATTTTGCGCGTTTTGGTTTCTCTCCTGCTGTTGCTGTTCTTGCGCCAGCTCTTGCTGCGCTTCTTCGATGGCTTCCTGCAAGCCTTCGCTTGCGCCCTCTTCAAGCGCTTCCGCCATCTCTTGCAAGCGCTGCGACATTTCGGGGTTCGCCTCCGCCAATTCACCCGCGGCCTCCCGCAAGGCTTCGGCCAGCGCCTGCGTCTCTTCCGCGCTCATTTGCCCCGCCTCTTGCGCCATTTCCTCAAGCGCGTTTGATAAATTGTCCAAGCCGGAGGTCGGCTGCCCCTGTTCGTTTTCAGCAGATTCATTGTCGAACGGCGGTATAAAATCTCTCAAGGCATCAGCCGCCGCTTCCAGCGCCGATTGGTCCAAGTCAATCGTGTCTTCAAGCTGGTTTTCGATCGCTTCGATCTCCGCGCCCAGTTGGCTCATCGCGGCGAAGGCTTCTTCCTCGCTGATATCTTCTTCTTCCAAGCGTTCGAGAGCAAGCTCAAGCGCCTCAAGCAGCTCGCGCCGGTCGATATCATCCAGATCAATATCTTTGGCAACTATCTCGAGCATCTCGCGCACTTCTTCTATCGGCTCCTCCAGAGAGACTGCAGGCGCCGCGACGACCGGATACTGTCCCGTCAACAGCGGCAGCGCAATCACCAAGAGCGCCGCCAGAATCAATAGGCACATCAAGACCAACTCGCGTAGTCGAAAGTCCAGCGCAATCGCATCCCGCGCGTTGATCCGCCGCGCATGGACCAGGGCATCCGCGATCTGCCTCGATTCAATCTCCGGGTGCGTTCTTAAGCGGCCCGACATCAACTCCCGGGCTGTGGATATGCGCTCTTGCAACGCAAATTCGACGTCGAAATAACGGGCGCGTTCCTGTGGACTGCGGGGGAAGAGCGCCGTTTTGATCAGATTCAGCAGAAAACCAGCGGCAAAAAGCGCGGCGGATATCACCGCGAGTTGCTCGGCGCGCAAGCGAAAATGCAGATAACCGGCCGCGCCAATCACGAGGCTGACAATAGCCGCAACGATCAATGAGCGAGGCATAGACTTTGAAAGGAGCCTCAACTCGTAGCGATTTTCCCAGCGGGCCAAGATCAGATCGAGTTCAGCGGCTATCTTTTTCTGCGGTGGCGGGTGGTCCATGATAAATCCGTTGTTGATGTGCAATTCTCGATTTCAGTGTATCAGGCTCAAGACGGGAATTCCAGTTTCCGCGTGGGCAGGCCAGGGCAATCGCTTCAAAATGATGGCGGACGAAATGGCGGGATTCTAAACTGAAAATTAACTACAGAGAACGCAGAGAACGCAGAGAAAACAAAAAATCTCTTCTCAGCTGTGATTTTTGGTGACAAATCACGTTTCGCTGGGGACTGTTGCCGATTCCGGGCCGCAGATTTAGAAGAATAGTCGTCTAAACTCCTACGAACTCTGTGTCCTCTGCGTCCTCTATGTTGAAAATAATTTGAAGCGATTGCCCTGTGGGCAGGCTTGCGCAAAGTAAAACTGACAGTTATGTTGGCTACTGTTCCAAACGGAGGCAGCGCATGCCCAATTGCTATGTTGTGACCGGCGGCGCCGGTTTCATCGGCTCGCATATTGCCGAGCGCCTGTTGCGCGATGGCCAACAAGTCCGCGTAATCGACAACTTGCTGACCGGCGAGCAGGCTCATCTCGACTATCTGAAGTCCCTGGACGGCGACCTATCGATCAGCATCGGCAGCATCACTGACCTAGACACGCTGAACAAGCTCTTCTCTGGCGCGGACTATGTGATGCATCTAGCGGCATTGCCATCGGTTCCACGCAGCGTCGCCAATCCGCTGGAAACGAACATGCACTGCGTCGACGGCACGCTCAAGGTCCTGATCGCCGCCCGCGACGCCGCTGTCAAGCGCTTGGTCTATGCCGCTTCTTCGTCCGCATACGGCGACCAGGCTGGCGCCACCAAGAACGAAGGGATGTCTCCGGCGCCAATTTCGCCTTACGGGGTCGCCAAACTCGCGGGCGAATTCTATGCGCAAGCCTTTTATCACAGTTACGGCTTGGAAACAGTTTCTCTAAGATTCTTCAATGTTTTTGGTCCCCGGCAGAACCCAGATGCCACTTACGCGGCGGCTATTCCCAAGTTCATCAAGCTGATGCTGAATGGCGAGTGTCCCCAGGTATATGGGGACGGGACCCAGAGCCGAGATTTCACCTACATCGACAATGTCGCGCACGGGCTGCTACTGGCATGCGCGGCGGACGATGCGGCAGGTGAAGTCATCAACCTGGCAAGCGGCGGGCGAGTTGTTCTAAACGAGCTCGTCGACAAATTGAACCTGCAATTGGGCACGGACTTGTCAGCCATCACCGTTCCGGAACGTCCCGGGGACATTTTGCACTCGCGCGCCGATATCAGTAAAGCGGGCGACTTGTTGGCTTATGAGCCGATTGTCAGCTTCGACGAAGGGCTGCGCCGAACGGTGAATTGGTTCCGGGAGCAACACAAGCAAACGGTGAAGAGATCTAGCGCGGGGTAGGCTGTTAGATCGAGTGACAAAGCGGATGACTTCTGCGCCATGTCAAGTCCATAGTTTCACGATGACTTTCCGCATTCTTTGATGCTACGGCGTTTCGACATGCGCGCATTCGGCGAAGTTTCCGCTCGCAAAGAACGATTCCAGGCACGCGCTCATCAGCGCGCCAATCTTTTGATGCCCGGCGTTGTTCCAATGTTCGTCAGGTTCTGGATAATAGTCAGCGATTCCAAGTATATCAATTGGATTGATATAAGGTATTTCAAGTTCCCGCATCAGCTGCGCGGCAGTGAGATAGCGTGTGCTCACAGTTTCAACGTCCTCTATACTTGGGATCAACAGTACGAGCAGAGCAGTGCCGCTCTCGACGGAGGCGTCGCGCAAATTGCTCAGAAAATCGCGAGTGATTAATACTTTTCGGCTAAAGCGCGCGTCCTCGGTGATGACAGCGCCTAAGGCATCCGCCAAGCGGAGGCCAAGTGATCCCAAGCGTGTTAACCCGATAAGGCGCTTGATTTCGCTTGCTGGCGGATCGACATCAAGGCCGCGATAGTAAAGATCGGACTGATGATCCAGCTTAATTACGTTGCCCCAGACATCTACTCGGTACTGCCTTATCATGAGCAATCCGTCCGTTTCTAAATTCTTAACCTCTAAATAACTGTCGATAGGCGTGACATTGTCGTCATAATCATTCATGACAAAGCCCAAGATAGTGACCTGCGGTTGAAGCGATGAGGCGTGAGCCTGGAAAGAAGCTAAGGCTTGATTAGTCCCTGTGCCGCCGATTGCAGTGTTCCAGATCTTGCCATCGGGAAAGTTCGCTTCAATAGTTTCGACGTAGGATTTACCGACCTCGGCGGTATAACCAGCCGTAAACGAATCCCCCAACATCAATATGCGCATACTGTCGTCATCGTCTTCAACAGCAACAAAGTCCCCGGCATCTTGGTAACCCTGGCGATTAACAAGACAACGTCGACCGGAAAACACTCCGTCATCACATGCGGAAATCAATTCATCATAAATGTAACGACAGCCCGATTCGTCACAGTTCCACCAGGGAACTTTCTCGATCGATTTCGCTGGAATCTGTGTCGGGTAATAGGTCCCGATACCCAAGGCAACTAGAACAAATTCGAGAACAATGAATGTAAGCAATGTGACGATTAATGCTGTCAAGGCATTCTGTTTGACCGTTCGGAAGAAACGACGCCGTACATCAATACGACGCAATGCTAGGGAGACCAAGGACAGCGTCAGACCGGCAACGACGATCAGGAGTTGGGGCAGATTGAAGCCCGGGCTGGTGTAAGGAAAGAGAAAGTCAACCGCAATGCCAAAAACTGCGATCACTAGCCCCAAGACTATAAGCAAAGAAAATGCAGCGTTAATGATGGCAGATGACCGTGATGTATTGGCTTGCATAGAACGAGCCTTTTCTATTGATTCAAACTGTCGTCAGTATAAAACATTGTGTTGATCTTCAATAGCAAGATTGCTGCTTTGCGCCAGGAAATCTTTGTTGCTTTAGTCCCGTGCCCGCGCAAACTGCCGCAGGAGCCGTCAGAAGTCGTTTTCTCTAATAGTCAATATTGAACCAACTGATTTGATGGTGGCAGGGCAATCGCTTCAAAATATTTTCAACACTGCGCACCGGCTCGCCCCAACCGAGTTTCGCTTTTTGATAGATAGGGCTTGAAGCGCCAACAATCTGAAATGCACCCGATGGTGGCGATGTATTTGGTAAAAGGATGACGTCTCCGCTATAATTCCGGCATGATTCCGCAGCGGCCGGAGGAACAAGATGTATACCGATATCGACAGCGACGTGTTCAGGGAAGAGTTCGGCAATCGGGATAGTGGCGAATATCAGTTAATCGACGTGCGCGAGCAAGAAGAATACGCCGCCGCGCATATCCCCGGCGCCCTCAATATCCCCTTGAGCGAGCTGCCCGCGCGCTTCGATGAAATCAGCGAGGAGAGCCCGGCGCTTCTTGTCTGCAACACAGGCATCCGCTCGTCGCAGGCGGCGCTCTTCTTGGCTGGCATGGGATATGAAGACCTGTACAACTTAGAAGACGGCACCAAAGGTTGGATGAAAAAGGGCTACGCGGTCGCAAGCGAAGCAATCGATTGACCGCCTTGACATGAATCAGACTTTGACTGAAGCACAATAAGGAGACAGTGACGATGGTATTACGCTCGATGGTAGGCGCAAGCGTCAAACGCAAGGAAGATCCCGGTTTGATCACCGGGTCGGGTAAATATGTCGGCGACCTCAAATTGCCGGGCATGTGCCACGTGGCTTTTGTGCGCAGCCCCTACGCCCATGCCAAAATCCTCGGTATCGACAGCTCGGCGGCGACGGCGCGCGACGGGGTGCTGGCGGTCGTGACGGGCGAAGACCTAAGCGATCAATACGAACCCGTGCCGATGGCGGGCGGCAAAGAAGCGCTTGCCAATTACAGCCATCATGCCTTGTCGGTCGGTCATGTCCGTCATATCGGCGAGGCGGTCGCGGCAATCATCGCGGTCTCGGAGCAGGTCGCGGAAGACGCCATTGATGACGTCGCGGTCGATTGGGAAGAGCTGCCCGCTTCGGCTGATTTGCTTGGCGCTTACAAGGGCGCGAAGGGAGCCATCTTCGCCAGCAGGGACGACAATGTTCCCGATGTTGGCGAGAAGAAATCGGATGGCGTTGATGAAGTCTTCGCCAGCGCGCCGCATGTAATCAGCCAGCGCATATCGAGCCAGCGCGTGGCCGGCGTGCCAATGGAAGTGCGGGCGGTGGCCGCCGCGCCCGATGCCGTCACCGGCGGCATCACGCTGTGGTCCAGCACCCAGATTCCGCACGGCGTCCGCTCCGCCTTGGCGACAACCTTGCGCCTGCCGGAAAATGCCATCCGCGTCATCGCCCCCAATGTTGGCGGCGGATTTGGCGTCAAAAACGCGCTATATCCCGAAGAGATCGTCGTGGCGAAGTTGGCGCAAACTTTTAATACGCCGATGAAATGGGCGGGCACACGCGCGGAACATTTCTTGACCACGACACAAGGCCGGTCTCAGATAGCCGACGTCGCGGCCGCTTATGATGACGACGGGCGGATTCTGGGCTTGCGCTTGCATGTGATTGCCGAGCTAGGGATGTACCCGCCTTTCTACGATATTGCGCACTTGACAGGCTTAATGGCGACCGGCAACTATGATATTCAAGCGGTGGATTTCAAAGCGAGCAATGTCTTCACCAACACAGTCGCCGTCGCCGCCTATCGCGGCGCTGGGCGGCCCGAAGCCATCTATTATATGGAGCGCATGATCGAACTGGTCGCCGCGGAGCTGGGCATGGATCCCGCGGATGTTCGGCGGAAGAACTACATCAAGCCAGAGCAATTCCCCTACCAGACGCGGACAGGCTCGACTTACGATACCGGCAACTACGAAGCCAATCTGGATACAGCCCTGGAAACCGCCAACTACGCTGCCCTACGCCAGGAACAAGCGCAAAGACGCGCGGAGGATGCCGACAAGCTCCTGGGCATCGGCATGGCGACTTATGTCGAAATGTGCGGTTTCGGTCCCTACGAAAGCGGGCAAGTGCGCGTCGAGCCGAGCGGCACGGTTACGGTATTCACGGGCGCATCGCCGCACGGGCAGGGGTTGCAAACAAGTTTCGCGCAGATCGTCGCCGACGAAATCGGCGCGAATTACGACGACATCATCGTGCGACACGGCGATACCGGCTCGCAACCGATGGGCGTCGGCACCTTCGGCAGCCGCAGCTTGGCTGTCGGCGGGTCTTCAATTGTGCGCGCTTCTGAAAAAGTGCGCGAAAAAGCGATCAAAATCGCCGCGCACGTTTTGGAAGCGGCGCCAGGCGATATCGAATTCGCCGATGGCGAGTATCGCGTGAAAGGCGTACCGAGCCGCAGCTTGAGCCTGAGCGAAATCGCCACGCGCGCCTATTCGGACCGCTTGCCTGGTGATATTGATCCGGGTTTGGAAGCGACCGATTTCTTCAAACCACCCAATTTCATCTATCCCTTCGGCACGCATGTGGCGGTTGTGGAGATCGAGCGCGACACCGGTATCGTGCGCCTCCGCGAGTTCTATTCGGTTGATGATTGCGGACCGCGCGTTAGTCCGCTGCTAGTGGAGGGCCAGATTCACGGCGGCTTGGCGCAAGGCATCGGGCAGGCATTGCTGGAAGAGGTCATCTACGACGAATCCGGTCAGCTCTTAACGGGCACCATGATGGATTACGCCATGCCCCGCGCCGACGACTTTCCGCATTTCACCATCAACAAGACCGTGACGGAAACCACGCTGAATCCGCTGGGTGTGAAAGGCATTGGCGAAGCGGCAACGATAGGTTCGACGCCGGCTGTGGTCAACGCGGTGATGGACGCGCTCGCGCCTTATGGCATCCGCCACATGGATATGCCATTGAGCTCGCGCAAAATCTGGGAAGCGATTCACGCGGACTAAGCGCAGTCTTCATGTTGGACTCTTCGAAGGCTATCCTGGATAGGGCAGAGACGGCACAGGTGTCTTCAAGCTATTCAATCAAACGAGATCTGGCGGAGCTCGTCCAAATGGGCGACAAGTTGCGCGATTACCTGCTTGGCGATGCGCTTTATGGTCCGGTGGGTGGCGGCTTCTTGCGCGGCAGCGGCAGTCCACAATTGACCATAGGCGCCTTTCTTTTGCGGCGGCGGCGGCTTGCGCTGCTCCGCGACGCCCTAGAGGCCGCGGCGCAAGCGCAGTTGGACGCTACCATAGACCAACACGATACTATCCAGCGCGAATGGACCCTGCATTACGAAAAGAAGCTGCGGCAAGAAGCCGGCTCGCGCTTGAAGCTGCTGGCCGCCTTTATTCGCGACTGCGGGGAGAGGCCGCGCGACTGCGCCGGGACCTATCCGGTGGAAGCCATGCGCCGCAGCATCACGCAAGAGATCCTGCTGGCGCTGGATGAATTCGCTTATGACAAGCGTGATTGCTTGGCTGAGGCGGGGCATATTGATGCCGGACTGCGCCGTCATTTGAAAGCCTGCCCATTCATCTGGTCGCGCCTGTTGGAACCGGTCTACCCCCGCGCGAAATTCTGGTGGCTCTATGGCAAGCCAGCAGCCAGCTAGCTTAAACAAGCTGTCCAAAATCGAATCGGTTGCATTCCCACACAATTAACTGTAGCTGTTCTTTTATTATGTGACCTATTGTTATTCTCTTTGAACATATCCATTTGGAACAGGTTGGAAAGATAAACATGAGACTTTTTCCTTTAGCTAAGTTGTCTGCGCTGTTTCTTGCGGTTTTTCTTATATGCAGTCCAGCATTAGCCCAAGCCTATGCCATCCGCGTTGATTTCAACACCAACTTAAGAGCCGCGCCCAGCCTGGACGCGAACGTGGTCACGTCGGCGCAGGCTGGCGCAACCTTGCAAGTCACCGGCGCGTTCAACCGCTGGCTGAAGATCAGCCACAATGGCGGCGACGCTTGGATGGCCGATTGGGTCAGCTATACCCGTGTCGAGAGCAGCCCGCAGACAGCACCGCAAACACCAAGCGCTGCGCCAGTTGACAATTGCTGTTTCGTCGACCGCGAATGCCACAGCGACCAGGACTGGTCGAACGGCTATTGGGCATTCCAGAATGGTCAGTGCGCCGCGCCCGCGCAGACGCAGCCCGTCGCTACCAGCCCTGTCAGCGCGCCCAAGGGGGTTGACAACTGCTGTCAAGTGAACAGGCAATGCCATAGCGATGTCGATTGGGTGCGGGGCTACGAAGACTACCAGACCAACCAGTGCGCTGGCGCGGCGTCAATAACCTCAACAACTTCAATCACGCCCATCACCGGGCCCATTCCGGAAGACGTCGACAACTGTTGCTTCGTGAACCGTCAGTGCCACACCGAGCAGGATTACGTAATCGGGTACGAGCAATTCAAATATGGCCTCTGCCACGTGCCCGACATCGCCGGCAACATCAGAATTAAGGGCTCCGCCGCTTTTATCAGCAAGACGAGGCAAGCGCTGCGCCTGATGTACAGCAGAGAGCCAAAATGGTATGTCTACGTGCAACAGAACCTGCGGGGCGTCACAGAAATACCGATGGGGGGCGACAGTGGCATCTATCCCGACGAAGCTATCTACAGATCATGGCCCAACTTCCGATCCGGCAGAACCGGCGAGAGCCACGATATCTGGGTTGCCGGGCAACTCGTGCATGAAGCTTGCCATGTTAGTCGATACAAAGCCGGT
Source organism: Phototrophicaceae bacterium (assembly GCA_965116975.1). GTDB lineage: Bacteria > Chloroflexota > Anaerolineae > Aggregatilineales > Phototrophicaceae > UBA6055. Next base: position 3,797,308 of record OZ220735.1, on the reverse strand, counting down.
TTGCAGTCTGGCGGTTACGTGGGAGAGAAAGCCTGCACAGAGATTCAGATTCAAGCGCTCAACGACATTGACCCAATTTACGATGTCGCTGCGTCACGTCGCCGAGCATTGGCAAATATCGACGATCCTGAACATCAATGGTGGAGATTCCATTAGTAGCGCCGGAACAGCAAATCGAATTGAAGGATTACACTATACGGATGAAAGCCAATCTGTTTGTCATCATGACAGTTCTGTGTTTGCTATGCAGCCCAGCATTAGCCCAAGCCTATGCCATCCGCGTCGCTTCCAACACCAACTTAAGAGCCGCGCCCAGCCTGGACGCGAACGTTGTGACGTCGGCGCGGGCTGGCGCAATCTTGCAAGTCACCGGCGTGTTCAATCGCTGGCTGAAGATCAGCCACAATGGCGGCGACACCTGGATGGCCGATTGGGTCAGCTATACCCGTGTCGAGACCAGCCCGCAGGCGCCGGCTCAATCACCAAGCGCCGCGCCAGTTGACAACTGCTGTTTCGTCGACCGCGAATGCCACAGCGACCAAGACTGGACGGACGGCTATTGGGCATTCCAGAATATGCAGTGCGCTGCGCCTGCGCCAGTTCAAGCGCCGGCGCCCGTGCAATCTGCAGGTGGCGCGCCCGCGCAAGCCGACAATTGCTGCTTCACAGGTTGGCACTGCGCGACCGATGCGGACTGGGCAGCGGGATTCCATGCTTTTCAAACAAATCAATGCGACCATCCTGGCATTGCCATCGAGGGATCGCCGGGCTTCGTTCGGCAGATGCACAACGCGCTGGACATGCTTCGGGATAGAGCGCCCTATTGGTACGACTACGTTTTGCGTGGGCTTGACGGAATCCGACAAACCCCGCCAGAAGTTATAGGCGTACACGTGGCGGAACGTGTCTTCGACCTGGACTATAGCGATGAACCGCCAGTTGGCATCAGTCTCGAATCGCACGCAACCCACGACGCTGCCATGCTGGTGCACGAAGCCTGCCACGTGTACCGCTACGAAGCGGGATTAGAAGCTGGCGGCTTGCCCGGGGAAACCGCTTGCGTAGAGGCGCAAATCCAAGCGCTGGAAGTCATCAATCCTAACTCTCACTTGATTCAGAATTATCGTGCTATTCTCTCCAATATCCACCGGCCAGAATGCCAATGGTGGTGGGGCGAATACCGAGCTTGCGGCGAATCATAGCGCTGACGCGCGCTTTTGGGTGGCGCTTATCAGACTGTCGCCGCGCGTTGAGTTCTTTTGCGCGTGATGTATAATCGGTTTGAAGCTATGCTCGCGGGAGTAACAAAATGAAGACTTACACAGTCGAATCCGCAAAGATGAACTTTGAAGAAATGCTGGAACAGGCTAAGCGAGGCCTCACAATTATTATCACAAGCGCTGACAATCAAGATTATGAACTGGTCCTCAAACCATTGCTTGAGAGCAAGCCACGTAAACCGGGCAGCGCTAAAGGCAGAATCAAGATAACCGAGGATTTCTTTGAGGCTTTGCCTGAATTCGAACCTTACACCTAATGAGCTATCTGCCCGACACATGCTTCTATCAAAGGGGTCATCTAAGCGGGAAAGTGAGCGAATCGTCAGGAGTGATTACAGATGAAAACATTCACCGTAGAAGAGGCGCAAAGCAACCTGGAGCAACTGCTAAAATCTGCCGAGCAAGGCGAGACGGGTTACATTGAGGGACATGACAATCGTATATTTGAACTTGTGCTAATCGCCCGTGCCTCGGCGGGAGCGCCTAAAGCTGGCATTATGCGCGGCAAAGTTAAGATAGCCGCGGATTTTAACGATCTACTTCCCGAATTCCAAGCATCCATGACATAGTTCCGCTGCTCAATACCGCGCTCGTTGAGTTCCTTTGCCAATGTTGTATAATCGGATTGAAGCTAGGCTCGCGGGAGTAACAAAATGAAGAGATTTACCATAGACGAAGCGAAGGAAAACCTTGACAAGGTGCTGGAACACGCCAAGGCAGGCGGAACAGCAATTATCGTCGGGGAAGACAACCAAGCCTACCAACTCGTTGCGACGATTGCGCCTAAACCGGGTCCGCGTAAAGCTGGCAGCGCCAAAGGCAAAATCAAAATAACTGACGAGTTTTACGAGCCCTTGCCGGAGCTTAAACCTTTCATGTAATGGATTATCTGCTGGATACATCTTCCTTCCTTTGGTTCGTTGACAACGACGTGAAGCTTAGCAAAGTTGCTTTAGAATTCCTGGAATATCCCAATAGCAACATCTATCTGAGCCTTGTTAGCATCTGGGAACTGGCAATTAAAGCTAATCTGAACCGAGGGTTGGAGTTGCGTCTCCCCTTTGCAAGATTTATTGACGAAGAACTACAAACAAATCGCTTTCACCTACTAAATATCAGCGTCTCCCACCTGAAGCGCGTTAGCCTTCTCCCTCTATTTCACCGAGATCCTTTCGACCGCTTGCTCATCGCGCAATCGCAGGTTGAAGGCTTGCCGATCATCACCAACGACGTCGCTTTTGACCAATACCAAGTCCAGCGTATCTGGTAGCCGCAACCATCGCACATGAGCCTCTTCGTCGTCTTCATAGTAGCTGCGGTGCTATTGGGGGCGGGCGCGATGCTTTCCCCCGCCTGGCGCAGCGCGCAGCCGCGCGTCGCGCTGGCGGCGACGCTCTGCCTGGCGCTGATCGTGGGCGGCGCTGTGTTTTATGCCGAAGCTTTCGCCTGGGACACGCTGGCTGTCGATTACCTGCTATTCGCCTTGCTTTCCGGCGTGGTGCTGGGCGGCACATTGTCGACGGCGCAAGCCCGCGCCGAAGCGCGGGGCGAACAGCTGGCGGACCGCGATCAAGGCTGGCCCGGTCCGCAAGACCTGGCTTTCTTCGCGCTGGTGGCTATGGTCATAATCATCCCCTTGCTTCATCTGCCCGCGGCTTTGGGCGCGGGAGGTCAAATCGTCGGCTTCCACAGCTTGGCAACGCTGCATGGCGAATCTTTTCGCTCGCTTGCGCCTTTTTCTACGCATAGCCCGGTGATCGTCTCGCCCGGTTTTCACGCGATTTCGGCCTATCTCAGCCAACAATTAAACCAGCCAATCCCGCTTATTCAGCTGAGCCTGGCGGCCGTCTGCCACTATCTTTTGGTCTGGCTGGCTTATGACTTTGGCGCGGAGCTGCGCGACAAACGGCTGGGGCGCGCGCTCGCCATCTCGACCTTGCTCTGCGGGGGGCTTCACTTGAGCTACCTGGACGGGCATTACCCCGAGCTTCTGGCGCTGCTCTTCTTGCAAGCCTTTCTGGTTTACGCCCTGCGCTTTCTGCGCCAATTCAACCTGGCTGATCTGATTGCCGGCGGCTTGATGCTTGGCGCTGTATGCTATACCAGCCTCACCGTCAGCGTTATCGCGACGCTCGGCTTTGCCATCCTTTGCCTGCTGAGCTGGACGCGCTTCAGCGCGGATTCTGCTCGCAAGTCGCGCTGGGGCTACGCCATCGGCTTCCCGCTCGTGGCGCTGCTTGGCATATCGCCCTGGCTGCGCAATAGCTTGACGCTCATCTTCCCCGTTTCGCCCTCGCCCCACCCGGCCGACTTAAGCCTGTTGGCGGATATCGTCATTGGCAACGGCGTCGTGATCATTCCGCTGGTGGTCTGGGGCATGACAATCGCCTGGCGCGGCGCTGGGAGTCTGCGGCTGGTATCGCTGCTGATGCTGCTCTGGCTGGCGCTGATTCTGGAGTTCGCTCTGGTCGGATACATTGGGACGCTACTGCCGCCGATTGGCGCGCTCGTTCACGCGCCGAACATGGCGCGGCACGGTACAATCCTGCCTTTCAGTTGGTTTGGCGGTTTGGCATTGCTGCAGCTCTGGGAAATAAAACTGTCCCTGGGCTTGAAGCGGCGCTTGCGGCGGATGGCATATCCGCTGATGGTCACGACCGGGCTGGTGATCATCGCGCTGGGCATCGCCTTCCAGCCAATCGCAACCGCCCTGCGCCCCTTATTGAACTTGCCGCAGCAGACCTTGACGTCCGACGATTATGATGCCATGCGCTGGCTGCGCGACAATGCGCCGGCAGGCGCGCTTTTGCTGTCAACCGATGGCGAGGGCTGGCTGCCGGTCGTCGCCGAGCGGCGCGCGGTCAATTTCCGCGCCGTCGCCTACTTTGAATGGGGTGACATCAAGGGGCTTGCCGAGGAACAAGAAGTGGATTATGTATTCCAGCCTTCTGCCGGCGCGGTCCTTCCCGATTTGCCCGTGAAGCTGGTCTTTGAGCAGGGCGAGGCGCGTGTGTATGAACGCCTGCGCGGATAGATCTGGCTGTATGACATCTGACTGCGTACCATCGTATTGATCTAAAGGAGACTATGTAATGTCCAAGAAAAAAGTCGTCATCACCGGCGCCTGCGGGACCATCGCCGGCGTTTTGCTGCCGGCATTGCGCGAGCGCTACGACCTGAGCTTGCTTGATACCCGCCAGACCGACAGAAACGGCAAGACTGTTCCTGGCGCGCAAGTCGCCGATCTGATGAACAAGGACCGCGACAGCTATCGCCATCATTTCGCCGGCGCCGACGCCGTCGTGCACTGCGCTTTTTATCGCGTGAGCGACCAGGGCGACGACGCATATTTCTCGTCCGAACTGGCCAACCTGCAAATGACCTACAATGTCTACCAAGTCGCCTGGGAAGAGCGCGTGCGGCGCTTGGTGGCGGCCAGCACCAACCACGCCGCGGATTTCTACGAGGGCTATGCCCTGGATGGCGAGAGCCCGATGGTGACGCCGGACATGAACGCCTCCGACAATTGGTACGGCTGGGCGAAGATCGCCTTCGAGCAGATCGGTCAAGTCTATGCCAGCGGCTTGACGCATGGCGGACGCCCGCTGGAGAATGTGCAGATTCGCATCGGCGGACCGCGCGAGACGGATATCGCGCAGGCGCAACTGGGCGACCTGCGCCGTATGCGCCGCGCGCTGGCGGTTTACATCAGCCAGCGTGACATGTCTCAACTGTTTATCAAGAGCATCGAAACCGAAGACATTCGCAATGCGTTCAGCGTGCCCTTCCAGATCTTCTATGGCATCAGCGCCAATTCACATGCGATTTGGAGCATCGCCAATGCCCGGCGCGTCATCGGCTACGCGCCGCAAGACAACTCTGAAGAGCGTTTTTTCGATCAAATTCAAGCGCACATGAAAAGCGCGAGCTTATCAAGCTGAGGAAGCGCGGCGCATTGCGGCTTGGTCCAGGAGCAAGCGCGGCAGAGTCTCGCTGACATAGGGCTTCAGTGTATCTACAGTCGCCTCGATAGCAGCCAGCGCCCGATCGATTTCGGCTGCTTGCGTCGGCGTGCAGATATTGAACATGGTCCGCGGGCTGCAATGTATGCCGCGGTTGAGCAATTCCAGATGAAAGAGCAGTGGCAGCTTGCCGAGGTCCTGGCTCGCGCGCCGGACATCGCCCAAGGTGATCAAGTCTTCGTCCGTCCACTGGATCTGCTGCAAGGATCCGTAGCCATGGCAGCGCGCGCGGATACCCGCGGACTCGAAGATGCTGTTGATGCCAGCTTGCAGTTGGTCGCCCAAGCGGTTGATGCGGTCAATCGCCGCTTGATCGAGCCTCTGCATGGCCGCCATGCCCGCGACCATGGTGATATTATTGCCGTTGAAGGTGCCGCTATGCTGTATGACATCGCTGGCTCGGTCCGGATTGAACTGTTCCATGAGCGCTCGTTTCCCGCCAAAGGCTCCGATAGGGAATCCGCCGCCGATGACCTTTGCCATAGCCGTCATATCCGGTTGGACGCCGTAGATTTCTTGCATGCCGCCGCTGCTCAGGCGTAAGGTGACCACCTCGTCAAAAAGCAACAGGACTTCGTATTCATCCGCCAATTCGCGCAACCCGGGCAGGTATTCGGGCAAGGGCGGGATCATCCCGCCAGAATTGGCCATCGGCTCGACGATGATAGCGGCGATGCGCCGGTGATGTTCCGCCAGCAAGGTTGCCATCGCATTCAGATCGTTAAAAGGCGCGACCATAACCGTGTCCAGCACCGCGCTGGGCACGCCAGGTCCTTCGACCCGCGCTTGCAGCTGCTTGTCGCGATCCATCTGCGCGCTCACATTCACTTTCGCCAAGTCCTGCGCGCCGTGATAGCCGCCGTCGATCTTCACGATCACATCGCGCCCGGTGAAGGCGCGGGCGGCGCGCATCATCATCATGGTCGCTTCTGTGCCGGAATTGGTGAAGCGCAGCATCTCCACGCTGGCGACGCGCTCAATCAGCATTTGGGCGAATTCGACTTGCGGCTTCGCGGCAGAGCCAAAGACTGTCCCATGCGTTAATTGATCGGCCGCCTCTTCTACGATAGCGGGCGGCGCGTGACCGTGGACCAACGAGGTGTAGTTGTTGAGGAAGTCCAGATAGCGGTTGCCGTCGCAATCGGTCAGCCAGGCGCCCTCGCCCGTCGCCATATAAGTCGGGTAGGGAGCGTAATGCGTAGATATACGGGTATCGCCGCCCGGCAAGACCCGCTGCGCCAGCCCGTGCTGGGCTTGTGAATGCGGGGTTCGCCGCCGGTAACGTGTCAAAATAGCGTTCTCGACATCTGCCGCGCCGCGGATCTTGATCATGTTCATATCCTGCTGTACTTTCCCGCTACGATGGTAATCTCTGGCGCGGGCGAATGCAAAGGAAGATGAATAAAGAAGTGTATCGAATTCGGTTGAATTGAATTACAAGATTCAGACAACAGAGTCCAGCGAGTCGCCCCTACCAACGTCGTTATTATTTTGGTTTCAAGAGATTTTAAGCCGAGAACTGAAAATAATTTCAACCGAAAAGGATACACTAGCAGCAAAACTTGCCACTTGGTCAGTCGCTCTCCTCTGCTCTATAATCCGCGCGATACTTTAGCGTGAAAATTGGAGCTTCCGCATGCGACGTTTAACCTGGTTACTGCTCTTGGGCTTTGTGTTCACCTCCTTTAGCGCGGCGCAGACAGCCGATTTATGGCTCGAATGGGACCCATCCCAGAACACCATCGCCGGCTCGGTTGCGCTCCGAGGCACGGCAAATATCCCGGATCAACAGTTTTTCTATGTGGAAGCGGCGCAATATGACCCGGCGCTGCCAGAGACCAACCTCTGGACGCCGATCGTATTGCCGCCGGCGTCAACGATCGTCGACGGCGATATTGGCATTTGGCATACGACTGTCTTCCCGGACGGTCTGTATCAAGTGCGTCTGCACGCCATCAACAGCGCGCAAGCGAGTTTCTATTTCGCGCTGGCGCCGATCGCCATCAACAACGACGGCGGAACAAGCAATAGCGAGCCTGTCCAGGTCATCCAAAACAGCGCCATGGTGGAAAGCTCGGGTGATATGCCCGCCGCCGAGAGCGCGGCAGCGGGCATGATTGGGTCCCCGCAAGTGGAAAATCGCCTGCCAATCCCGGTGGGCGGGCACGTCCTGCGCTTCGGCGATGCGGCGAAGGCTGCGATGAAATCAGCCGGCATGACCTGGGTCAAATGGCAGATCCCCTATTTTGAGGGCACAGACCTGACGGTGGCGCGCGACCGCATCAATTGGTCGCACGAAGCGGGATTCCTGGTCTTGCTGAGCGTCACCGGCGAAAAACACGCCCTGGCCGAGGGCGGCGACGCCTACCTCGATGATTATGCCCAATTCCTGGGCGAGGTAGCCGGCTTGGGCGCCGACGCCATTGAAGTCTGGAACGAGATGAATATCGACCGCGAATGGCCCACGGGACAGATAGACCCGTTCCGCTACAAGGTCATGCTGGAAAAAGCCTATACTCAGATAAAAGCCGTCAATCCCGACACCATCGTCATCACGGGCGCGCTGGCGCCGACCGGCGCGGAAGGCGCTTTTGGGCTGGCGGCGGTCTGGAACGATGACCGCTATTATTTGGGCATGGCAAACGCCGGCGTCGCCGAATTCGCCGACTGCATCGGCGCGCATTACAACGAAGGCATCTTGCCGCCGTCCGCGCAAGGCGGCGACCCGCGCGACAGCTATCCCACGCGCTACTTGCCGTTGATGCTGCAGCGCGTGGCTTTCCCCTTCCGCAACTTCGACATACCGATGTGCATGACGGAGATGGGCTATCTATCGCCGGAAGGCTATGGTCGCCTGCCCGACGCCTTTAACTGGGGACAATATACATCGGTGCAAGAGCAGGCGCAGTGGCTGGCGCAGGCGATACAAATTACCGCCAACTTCCAGAGGATGCCGGTCCAATTTATCATCGTATGGAATATCGATTTCGACAGCTACGACGACGATCCGCAAGCCGGCTTTGCTATAATCCGTCCCGATGGCAGTTGCCCGGCCTGCCAGACGATAGCGGCGCTGCAGCGCTAAAGTGCCGCGGACTACTGCGGGAGTGGCACAGGCAGCGCGCATCCATCAATCGTAACTGTTTATGTGTTCGCCACATCACCATTGACACTCAGGACGGTGGATGTTGGCGAGTATGCGTCGACTGTTGTGGACCTCGGGGCTGTCAGGGGCGTATTCCAAATAAGATAAATATCCCGACAGACGAGTGAAATACGCGCGATGCGACGTTACTTGCGACCCATGCTCCTGGGTTTGATCCTCGGCGGACTGCTCGGCTTGTACCTGGGCTGGTTCCAGTTCCCGCGGGAAACCTACCGGGGCGACCTAAGCGAATTGGCGCAATCCTTCCGCGACGATTACGTGGTCATGGTCGCGGCTGGGTATGCCGCTGATGACGATTTGCAAGGCGCGCTGGAGCGCCTCAGCCGCCTGCGGGTCGATGACATTCCCCGCTACGCGCAGCGACTCACGGATAGAGTAATCGCCTCTTCAGCCCGCGATATCCGTGACATTCGTCTGCTGGTGGCTTTGGCTCGGGGCATGGGGCGGCTGACGCCGGCTATGGAACCCTTCCTGGATATGCGCGAAGGGGGACGCTAGTGGGACGCAATCTGCCGCCGCCAGCCTGGCTGCGTCCGCAGCCGCCACAGCCGCCGCAGCCAAATAGAGAGCCTGAAGAGCCGCATCCGCAATCCTTCTTTTCTTACGCGCTCTTCGCCTTCGCCTTGATTGCCGGTTTGATATTGGGCTTGAGCCTCAGTTGGGCGCTGGGTCCATTGCCCGAGCGCAATACCGAGCCCTTTCAGTTGAACGAAGCCGACCGCAAGCATTTCATGATCGCCATCGCCCTGGAATATGGATATATGGGCGACTTGCACCTGGCTTTGGAGAAGCTGGCCGCCTTACGACCAATGGGCGATCCTTTGCAAACGCTGGCGGATGCCGCCTGCCAGCTCGTCAGCAGCGATTACAGTGACAGTGAAAGCGGCGCCCGAGCCTTGCGCATAGCGGCGCGCATGGTTAGCGCGCAGGGACGCGGCAGCTGCGCCGAAGACTTGCTGCCAGCCGCCGCGCTCCCTGGCAAAGCGGCGCCGGCCTCCGAAGGGACCGCGCCCCCGCCTTCGCCAACGCCGCCGCCTAGCAAGACACCGGCCAAGCGCGTCAGCCAAGCGACCGCGACCTTGCGCGCCGTCGCCACTGCAGTCCCGCAGCGGTCCTTCTCCCCCTTGCCAGCCAGCACCTTCTGCGATACCGCCGCTCAAGCAGTAATTGAAGTCAGAATCGTCGACTACCTGGGCAGAGGCATCCCGGGTCAAAGCATCCGCGCGCGCTGGGGCGATGAGGAAAATGTCTTTCTCAGCGGGCTCAAGCCGGCGCGCGGAAGCGGCTATGCCGATTTCCAAATGGACGAAGGCATCACTTATGCTATCGACATGCCGGGCGCATCGCAGGCGCTGCGCGCCGATTTGATCACCGGGCGCTGCTATACCGAAAGCGGCCGCGAAGCCTTGAAATCATTCCGCGTCACCTTTCGCTCGGACAGCTAGGCATAGGCGCGGGCTGACAGCGAAGCTCGCAACCGCGCTGGCGGAATCTCGTAATGGGATTAGACGCAACTTAAGCATTGATGGAGAATGAAATGGATGAAAAGGCAACACAGGTAGCGACTGGCATTTTCTTTGTCGGGCTGGGACTCTTATTTTTGACGGGCTGGTGGTGGCCCGGCATCATGTTTGTCATGGCGGCATCCATCCTGGCGCGAGCTGTGGCGGCGGGCGAGCGCCTGCAAGACGCCCGGGGCGCCTGGTGGCTGATCGGCATCGGGGTTATTTTTGGCATGCCGGGTTTGATCGGCGATATCGCCGGAACCTTCTGGCGGGTCTTCCCCATGATCTTGGTCGGCATGGGCTTGTTCATGATCTTTGGCGGCAAGTACCGCCCCTGTGTCAGCAAGGGAAAGCGCAAGAACGACGAAGACATCCAGCGCGTCTAGCGCCTGCGGCTGGCGCGCCAACATTGACAAAGACCTTGCTCTCGCTATACTTGTCTCTAGCCGGCGGGATGGTGGAATGGCAGACACGGGTGCCTTAAAAGCACCTGCCCGTAAGGGCGTGAGGGTTCGAGCCCCTCTCCCGCTACTGCTCTAAGTCTCCCATTGCAATTGATAAAGCTCGGCATATTGGTCCCCTTTGGCGATCAATTCCTCGTGCGCGCCCTCTTCGCTGATGCAACCGTCTTTCAGCACGACGATGCGGTCGGCATTGCGAATGGTGGACAGACGATGGGCGATGACCAGCGTCGTTCGGTCATGTGTCAGGCGTTCCAGCGAATCGCGGACGGCGCGTTCGCTTTCGTTGTCCAAGGCGCTAGTCGCTTCGTCCAGGATAATCAGCGGCGGATCCTTGAGGAAAACGCGCGCGATGCTCAAGCGCTGTCGCTGCCCGGCCGACAGTTTGACGCCGCGCTGGCCGATATGACTTTGGTAGCCCTGTGGCAATGCCATGATGAAATCGTGCGCGTTGGCTTTTTTGGCCGCGGATTCAATCTCCTGCTGAGAGGCTGCGCCATTGCCATAGCGGATATTTTCGGCGACGCTGGCGGCGAAGAGATAGACGTCTTGCTGCACCAAGCCGATATTTCGGCGCAGGCATGACAAACTAAGTTTGCGAATGTCGATCCCATCCAGGCAGATGCGCCCGTGATCCACATCGTAAAAGCGCGGGATAAGCGCGCTGAGCGTCGTCTTGCCAACGCCCGATACACCCACCAGCGCCAGGTACTCGCCAACCTCGATGCGCAGCGACAGATTCTTGAGCACATAAGCGATATCCGACTGATAACGGAAGCTGACCTGGCGCAATTCCAGCGCGCCGCGGACTTGCGGCAAATCCATGGCGTCGTCAGCTTCGACGATGGCTGGCTGCAATTCTAAAAGATCCATGAAGCGGCGGAAACCGGTGCTGCCCTCCTGATACCAGCGCGCGAAATTGGTCAGCCGCTGAATCGGCTCAATCAAAATGCCCACGTAAAGCAGGAAGGTGATCAAATCGGACAGGTCAAGCGAAGCCGCCAGGATGCCGACCGCGCCAGCCAGGACGACGACCACCGTCATCAGCTGCGTGAAGGCGCTCATACTGCCGTAGAAGAAGGCTTCGCTCTTGTATTCCTGGCGGCGGCTCTCAACAAAGCGGGCGTTGGCTTGGTCGAATTTGGCTTGCTCCCGCTCTTCATTGGCGAAGGACTGCACGACGCGGATGCCGCCAGGCTGTCCTCAACCTGGGCGTTGACCTCGGCAATGCGCTCTTTGCTGCGCAGCAAGGCGGCGTGCATCTTGCGGTTGAAGTAATAGGCGAAGAGCAGCATCAGCGGCAGGAATAGGAAGATGATCAAGCTCAATTGTGGATTGATGCTGTACGTGATGAGAAGCGCGCCGCCAAACTTCAAGAGGCCAATGAATATATCTTCGGGTCCATGATGAAAAAGTTCGGATAGCGCGAACAAGTCGCTGGTGATGCGCGACATGAGCTGCCCGGTCTGCTGGTCGTCGTAGAAGCTGAAAGACAGCTTCTGGTAATGCGCGAACAACTCGCGGCGCATATCGCTTTCCATCATGGCGCCCATCATGTGACCCTGATAATCGACAAAGAGGTTGCACAAGGCATGGACCGCCACCAGCGCCAACATGATCCCGCCCATGATGGCGAGATCATCAAGCGCTTGCGCCGACCCGCCCTGCAAGAGCGTGCCAGTGATGAAGCGCACGCAAAGCGGTAGGACTAGCGTGATGGCTGATATCACAAATGCGCAAAAGAGATCGACAGCCAACAAGCCGAGATATGGTCGATAGAAAGAGAGAAATTTCCCGCCGCGGTTTTTCATAGGCTTGCTCCTCGAGCCATGCGTTTTCTCAGGAATGGCAGGATTTTAACAGGTCATAGGAGACCAATACAGTCACGCTGCCCAGGATCTTCGCTTCAAATAAAGAATTTGTTCACCACAGAGGTGCCGAAGACACAGAGTTTTGGGGTAATCTGACAACTTTTCGTCATATTCTGTAGCCCAGAATCGGCCTCGGCCGCCAGCATCGCATGGCTAATCGCTCATCATCATCATGCTTGAACAAATAGTTTATGATTTTCTCTGTGCCCTCAGTACACCCGAGGAAATTATGCGAAAACATCAAGACGATGTAGGGGCGGCCAATCTGGTCACCAGACGTCGCTGCGTATTGATTTCGGGCGACATGATACTTCGCGTAGACACTGCTGGTCTGTCGCCCCTGCATTGCGACCTCTCGTCGAGTTTTTCATGACAAACTTGGAATTACTTCTGCGCCTCTGTGGTGAATTTTGCTTTGAATCTGCGACATATTGATAGTCTCTGATTTTGAAACAACTGCCACGCACGCTACCCTTGCATAGGGACAGCACAAGAAACACATGCTATAAACAGATTTCGCTGCCAGACTATGGGGAAATGAAACTGAAATGGTCAATCTTCATTCTATTCTGCTCTTGTTCGCGTTCTGTTTAGTTTCCTGCCAGGCTGCGGCTGATCGCATAGCTGATGATATTGCCGAACAAGTGAGCGATAAAGTAGCCGAACAAGTTGGCACGGCTGTCGTGGAGCTAGGGTCCGCAAGTCTGCAGGACAGTCTCGCTGATGGCGAGATTGGACGGGTCGCGCGCGTCATCGACGGCGATACCATTGATGTGCTCATTGACGGGGAAAACATCCGCGTGCGTTATTTGCAGGTGAACACGCCCGAGCGCGATGAACCCTGTTACAAAGAATCGACGGACTACAATGCCGAGCTTGTCGCCGGGAAAACCGTTCGTTTGCTACCGGACAGGGAATTGGTCGATCCCTACGATCGCTGGTTGCGCTTTGTTTACGTGGGCGATCTGTCCGTCAGCCGCGCCTTGGTCGAGCGCGGCTATGCCGAGGTCGTGCTTTACCCGCCCAATGACGCGCATTACGACGAATATTTGCGGCTGGAGGCTGAGGCGGCGCAGGCTGGGCGCGGCTGTCATCCCACCGGCATTTTCGACGACGGCTCGACCACCCGCTAGCGCCGAAGCCCCAGGGCAATCGCTTCAAAATGATGGCGGACGAAATGGCGGGATTCTAAACTGAAAATTAACTACAGAGTACGCAGAGAACACAGAGAAAAACAAAAAATCTCATCTCAGCTGTGATTTTTGGTGACAAATCACGTTTCGCTGGGGACTGTTGCCGATTCCGGGCCGCAGATTTAGAAGAATAGTCGTCTAAACTCCTACGAACTCTGTGTCCTCTGCGTCCTCTATGTTGAAAATAATTTGAAGCGATTGCCCTGGCCGAAGCCCTGCCAAGACTGCGATACGCGCGCCACTGTGCTAAAATGTGCTGACAGACACCCAGGAGCGAGGAAGCAAGACCTCAGATGGCGGTGAGAAAGCTGGTCTATTACCCCGAGGACGAGGCGCGGCTGCGCGCGCTATGCAAGCCGGCGCCGCATATCAAAAACAAGAAGCTGCGACGACTGATTCAGGACTTAAAAGACACACTGGAAAGTCAGCCAGGCGCCGCCATCGCCGCCCCGCAAATCGGCGCGCTCAAACGCGTGACGGTCCTCAAGTTCGGCCAGAACGAAGACGAGGACGAGCAGCCCATGCTCACCTTGATCAATCCGCAGATCCTGGCTGCCGGCGAGGCTGCGCCCGGCTTCGACGGCTGCCTGAGCATCCCCAATATCTATAGCTGGGATACGCCGCGACCGATCTGGATCGAATTCAAAGCGCTGGGCGAAGACGGCCGCGAAATTACGCGCCGCGTCGAGGGCATGGACGCCCGCGTGCTGCACCACGAAATCGACCATCTCGACGGCATCCTCTTCATCGACCGACTACGCGATCCAGAAGAACTCTACACGCCGGTTGAAGGCGCGGACGGCAAGACGAAAATGGTCCGGCTGATTGATTTGCCTCATTTGACCAAGCAGTATCGCTAGACAAGAAAAAAATTAGAAACTGAACATATCCAGAAGATCAAGCGCAAGCTGGCTATATCACCAGATTGAAGCCATCTCCCAAATGTCTAGCGTCCTCAGCGCGGCTGGCGCAAGGATACGCAAGCCCTGGTTGTCCGCGCTCGCCGGATAGATTCGGCTGGTGACACGCGCGCGGCCGTTGGCGATGAGCTCCAAGACCGAGCCATCAAGCAGAATCCGCAGCTGTAGCGTTTCTCCGGCGTCCAGGGGATGCGCCAAACCTTGCGGCGCGCTGTCAAGCTCGGGGTCAGGCTGACGATAATGACGGTGGATGCGCAGCGTTTGCGTCGCGCGCTCATAAAGGATCGCCGTCTTTTCTTCTCCGTTCGGCGCGACCGCGACCTCAATGCCGCAGGTATCGGCAGACCAAACATCGAATTCCGCTTCGATATCCAAAGACAGACCGCGAAGGGGCAGGTCCCCGGCGGCGATATCCGAGGCAGCGAAGCGATGGCGGCTTCGGCGCAGCTTTTCTATTTCCGGCACTGGCTGGCTGATTAGGCGTTTTTGGGAATCGAGGCTCAAGACGCGCGGGATGGCTTGCACGCCGCTCCAGCCGGCGGCTCTTTGTTGCTCTGCGCCGCGCCCTTCGCGCAGCCAGGAATAAATGAGCGGGCGCCCGCTCTCGTCAAAGTGCATCAGCGAGGCATAGCTGCAACCGGCATCGTACACGCCCTCTCGCTCGGGAATAAAGCGCTGGTTTTCTAGGCGGCCAACCAAATAAATGGTGTTGGTCGGCGCTTGATCCCACTGAACCGAGATGATCAATACCCATTTGTCCCCCAGTCGGAAGAAATTGGCGCATTCGAAATTGCGGCCCGTGCGCGCCCTGTCGCCGACATAAAGGGGACCCAAGTATTCCCAATCGACCAAGTCAACCGAGCGATACAGCAAGACCGCGCCGCCAACACCGGCGATATGCGACGACAGCGCCATGTACCATCGCTCATCTTCCCGCCAGACAAAAGGATCGCGGAAGTCGCGCCTTTGGCCCAGGTGGGCGGGGACGGCGGCGAGGACCGGATTGGCGGGATGCTTTTGCCACTGGGTCAAGTCCTCATTGCCAAGCGCCAGGCACTGCGTCTGTACGCTGTAGTCGTCGTTGACGCCGGTGTAGATGGCGGCGGGTACACCGTCGTGATCGACCACGCAGCCGGAAAAAATACCGCCTTGATCGGGCGAATGCGGGCTCGGCGCGATGGCGATGGGCAGTTCCCGCCAATGAGTCAGGTCGTCGCTGACGGCGTGCCCCCAGTGCATATTGGCGTGATACGCGCCATCCGGGTTGTATTGGAAGAAGAGGTGATAGCGCCCCTTCCACTGGATGACGCCATTGGGGTCGTTCATCCAGTTGGCTGCTGGCAGGAAATGGTAGGCGGGGCGGTGGAGGTCTTGCAGCCGAATAGGACCTAGGCTTTGGGTCATGAGATTTTTCTCGTCCTGGTGCTGGCAATCTTTGCTGGTAACGATAACAAATCGTGCCAGAAAAAACAGCTTGCCCAGATTGGAAGGCGCTTATGATCGATTTGCTCGTCGCGTGTTTACCATCACGGCACCGGCTCATCCCGAACCCTGCGCCACAAGTCGACATTGCGCTGGACCAGCCCGGAAATCGAACCATGCCCGAAGCCGGCCACGACCGTCTTGACTTGATCGTTGAAGGGCGCAATCCACCGTTGATCCAGCCTCTCATAACCGACAGCCGCGCCGACAATGCTGGCGGCAGTGCCGGCTGTGCAGTCGGTATCCATGCCGCACATCACAGCCGTGGTAATCGTCTTGCTGTAATCCAATTGACCGTGGATCAGCGCCAGTATCACAAAAGCCATATTGTGCAGCGCGTTGAGAAAGGGCAGATGACCGTACTTGTCGTAGATGCGGTCACAAACCGCGACCCAGTCCCCCGCTTCGTCTTCATACCAGTCCCGCACTTCACGCGCGATGCGCGCCAGACGAGAGCGCCGCGGAATCACCGACAGCCCGCCGGCTAAGATCGTATCAACCGTCGGCTGCGCGCTCAAGGCGGCGCTGAGGGCGCCGGCGACGAACATGGAGCTGTAAACGCCGTTTTTGACCGCGTTCAGCGTCACCTCGCGGTAGGCGATGCGCGCCGCCCGCCGCGGATCACAAGGCGCGATATAGCCCCAAAAATCGGCGCGAATGGCGGTATTGATGCCCTCGCGCCAAGGATTGAGCTTGGTGGGGAATTCAGCAATTTGCTCTTCCGCGGGGCGGTCGTCGCTCAGGTTGACCATGTGATAATACGATTGGCGGGTGCAAGACCAAAGCCAGTGGTATGGGATATTGCGCAGATGATGATTCGCGACATCCAACTTGCTGAAATTGAAACCGTGCCGCTCTATAAGCATCAAGCCCAAAATCGTATAGTGGATGTCATCATCCGGCTCGGCATACTGGATATTGCCCAGCGTGGACGCTTTGCAGCGCAGGGTCTTATTGAGCTTCGGCGAATAATAAGGCAGCCAATCATTCAGCGGGTAGGCATCAAGGCTTTCCAGGTAAGCCTTGATGAACTGCCGATCGACTTGTATTTCCAGCGGTTTGCCCAGAATGACGCCGCCAATTCTGCCGTACCATGCGCCTTTAATCCGCTCGGCGTATGCTTCGTCGCTAAGAGGCTGCAAAACGGGCGCGTCCGCGGCATCGGCGATGATCGACTCGAAGTCGTTTGGTTCTTCAAAGGGAAAGTCCGCGCGGATGCCGCGCTCGCGCTGCGCCCACAGGCGTTTGTAGGCTGCTTCCCAGTCCGCTTCGGTCAAGCTAGCAGGGTCAGCCGCTGCTCGTACAGTCTGCGGCAGGTAGGCTGCCGTGAGCTCGGGTTCGATTGAATCACCGACGGGATACCCTTCTTCGTATAGCTGCAAGTACTCCAGCGCGTACAAGTCTTTCCAATTGGCATAACCGGGCATCTTCTCGCTCCTTTCGATACGACGGATACGACGGATACGGCTATATTATGTTTCACCGCGTCCGCTCAACAATCTCCCGCGCTCGCTCTAGCAGCGCCTCGCGCCGTGCCGCATCCAAGCCCCGCATCTCGAAATAGCGCGCCAGCAGTTCCAGTGATGTCAGCCCATCGGGACTGCGACCCAAGCGCGTTCGCCTGCCTTGTTCGACATCTTTACGGATCCCCGCGATGTGAAATACGCCGGCGCGCTTGAGCGCCTCGGTGAGCGCGCTCTCGTCGAGCAGCGCCTCGCTTTCGGGATTCAAGCGCAGCTCCAACCTCAGGATCGCTTCGGCGAGCGAGTGCCGCTTGAGCGTCTCAAGCGCCTGGCGGGTTGGGCTGTCGCTATCGCGGCAATCGACGCGTAGAGTGCGCCGCGCGCGCGCCTTCGACTCGATAAACTGCCAGTTGGCTCCGCCGCGCGCCAGCTCGACCCAGCAGAAGCCTTTGCTCTCCTCTTCTTCGCTGAAGTCGATGCGTTCCAAACTGCCGCAATAGACCACAGGCGGCGCGTCGCTGCGCTCCTCGGTCAGGTTCTGATGTCGGTGAATATGCCCCAGCGCGACATAATCCCAACGTGAATCCGCCAGCGCCTCGAGATTGACGCTCAGGTCCCGTCCCAACATCACCAGCCGCTCGCTGCCCTGGGCCGCGCTAGCCACGCTGAAATGCCCGGCCAAGAGGCGCGGCGTCGCCTCATCCGCCAGCGATTCCGCTTGATGCGCCAACTCCGCCAGTTTCTCCCCCAAGATGCGCTCCAGCTCGGCATCCTGTTCGGCGATGGTCATCCCGCGCGTGGAAATATCACCCAGCAGGCGCGCCCGCAGGGGATAAGGCGCGGCGCCGACGATGACGTCGCCGCGCTTGGTTGATATGCGCCGCAGCTCATAATCCAGCGCCACCCAGATATTGGGCACATCCAGCGTGTGGTAGATTTCCAGGGTCGACGCTTTTGCTGCGTTTAGCGGCAGATCGTGATTGCCGGCCAGTAGCAGCGTGGGCGCCAATTGCGCGAGCAGCCGGATACGCTGGGCGAAGGCGCGTTGCTGGGTCGGGTCGGGATTGCGGCTGCGGAAGGCATCGCCGGCGAAGACCACCAAATCGACATCGCGCTCGCGCGCAAGCTCGATCATCTCGTCGATGCGGCTTAAATAATCCTGGACGCGGCGGCTCAAGCCGGACCTAGAATCGATTTTGCCATAGTTTTCCTGGCCGATATGCGCATCGGCAAAATGCAGAACGCGGATGGGCTGGCTCATATCGGTTCTGTTCAAGGGGCTGGACGGCTATTCATCGGCTGGGCGATGGTCTTCATCGCCCGTGCCAACCGGTTCATTCGTGGTTGTGACGCTCGTCCACTGGGGATTGTCGCCGCGCAGATGCCCGAAGATGGGTTTTTCATTGCGCAGGATGTCGACAAAGGCATGAATATCGTGTATAGACATGAAGATAGCGCCCATGCGATTATCAATATCCACCTGCGGGTCGGGCATCGGGCTGTCGTCAGCGAGGAAATAGACATCAAGCCGATAGTTTTCTTTGTCGGCCGCGCCGACGCCGGAACAGCGCACCAAGCCGCGGATCCGCGCCACAACGCCAGCAAATTCGCGCTCTTCAAGCTGGCGCCAAATCACCATATAGCGCTTGATTTCAAATACCGCCACCTGGGCATCCGCCATCGCTCGCCTTTCCCTGTCGAGTGCTCGGCATGAGGGATTCAGTTGTCCCAATTATAGCGAATTGACAGCATACGAGAAGTGAGTACGCTAGGAAGTCGGCGCAAAAGAAGTAAAGAGATAAATGATTGCGGCGCAGACGGATAACAGGATCATGAATCGGACGTAAAATATCTGCATGAGCATCCTCAGCCTTTCGCTTTCTTAATGACATAAGGTACAGCGCAGGCGGCGAGATTGCCTGTACGTTCAACCCGCCCAATGCCTACGCCTTTTCTACGCGATAAGCCGTCCCGGCAAATGTGAATCCAGCACAAACCATCTTGCCAGACAAAAGGGAGAGCATTATCATCGCAGCAATGATTAGCCTTCTGACAAGCCTCTACGCTCTATGCGCATTCTTGCTGGCGCTCTATACATGTGGACAAGCGATATTGTTGTTTCGCTATTGGCGGACGCGCCGCGCGATAGTCGAGACGCCGCCCCTGCGCGAGTTCCCCAGCGTCGCCGTGCAACTGCCGTTGTATAACGAACAGTTCGTCGCAGACCGCTTGATAGAGGCTGTGGCGCGTTTCGATTACCCGCGCGACAAGCTCCTGATCCAGGTTTTGGACGATTCTGACGACGGCACTGTCGATCTGGTCGCGCGCAAACTCGCGGCGCTCGAGGCGCGTGGTTACCAGGTGCAGCACATCCGCCGCAAGGCGCGTGAAAGCTATAAAGCCGGCGCTTTGGCATACGGCTTGGAGTTTTGCGACAGCGAATACATCGCCATCTTCGACGCGGATTTTCTGCCGTCGCCGGATTTCTTGCAGGCGACCTTGCCACACTTGATCGCGGACCCGCGCATCGGCATCGTACAAAGCCGATGGAGCCATCTAAATGCCGAAGCGAACAGCTTGACCCGCGCCCAAAAACTCTCGATAGACACGCATTTCCTGGTCGAGCAGACCGCGCGTAATCGCAGCGGCTGGCTGATTCCCTTCAACGGCAGTTGCGGCGTATGGCGCCGGGAATGTATCGAAGCGGCCGCGGGCTGGTCGGCGGATACGCTGACCGAAGACCTGGATCTGAGCTATCGCGCCCAGATTGCCGGCTGGCAATCGCTATTCCTGCCGGATATTGAAGCGCCCGGCGAGATTCCGCCACAGCTTGCCGCCTACAAACAGCAGCAGGCGCGCTGGGCGATGGGCAATACCCAATGCTTGCTCAAGCTGACAGGCTCAATCGCCAGGGCGAAACTAAGTCTCTCGCAAAAAATCATGGCGATCCAGCATTTGTGCCAATACCTGCCACAGCCGCTGATGCTAATCCTGCTGCTGCTAAGTCCGCCTCTTTTGCTAGCGGACTCGCTGGCGGATTTGCCACTGGCTTGGCTTGGTCTGGTTGGGCTGGCGCCCCCGCTGATGTATCTGGTCGGCCAGATGCGCTTGAGCGATAATCGCGGAGCCCTGCGCGGCATGAAGACTTTCCCGGCTCTGCTCTTCATCGGCACCGGAATATCGCTCAACAACAGTCTGGCTGTGCTGGCCGCTCTGCTGGGCATACGCATCGCTTTCCGGCGCACGCCGAAATTCGCCGACAATTGGAGCAATAATCCCTACGCCCTGCCGGGCGATGTTTCGATTCTGCTGGAACTGATTCTGACGGCTTATGCGATTTGGGCAGCTTGGCTGGCTTGGCGCATTCAGCCCGAGCTCTGCCCCTATCTGCTGATCTATGCCCTGTCCTTCGCAACCGTCGCCGGCTGGGGTATTCGCGAGCATCACTTGGTACGGCGGATCCGCCTGCTCGCTAGCAGAGAGCCAGAAGGCGCGGGGCTAAACCTCCCGCAGCGCTTGTAGCGCAAGCCCAGCCTCAATCCGCAATAAAACTTGCAGGAGTAAATCCAACAAAATGTATGGAACACTAGGGCAGCACGCTGTGCCGCCCACGTAAATGACTTTTTATTGTGGGCGTTCCAGCGGGTCGCGTAGGGCGCGTAGACACAGCCCTTCGACACAGCCCTTCGACACTGACCGTCAAACGCCCCTACAATGACTCTTTTTCGGTGTACCGGTGGCAAAGAAAAGCGGAAATCTGTTCCTACACGCTATGATTATTTTGGAGCGAATGTTCTGCCCAGCAACCCAGGGCAATCGCTTCAAAATCCATAACTGTCGAATTTAACATCAAACTGATAAATTGTAGGGTCGAGCCTTGGCTCGCCCATGAAATTGGGTGCAAAATCGTGGGCGATTCACAGAATCGCCCCTACATTACGTCCTTTTTTGGCATATTTACGGATAAAACTCGGTGTTGGCGGTCATTGTCTACGCGACCCTTGGAATCTATGTGGTGAATAACATTTGAAGCGATTGCCCTGCCCAGCAACCTAGTCCCTGGCCTCGCTCTGTAATAATCTGCGATATAATTGAGGTACGAATTCACAAGATCTTCTTGCAGGTTTCTGCCATGAACGACAAGCGCATTCGACAATTGGTGATCGCCATTCTGGGCGTCATTCTGGTTTTGGGGTTGCTTAGCCTGGCGTCGACCGTCTTGCAGATGATTGTGCCGCTGGCGATACTGGCAATAGGCGCTTTCGCCTTTTACAAGATCGTATGGGATGGGCGCGACCAGCCAGCGGCGATGGAAGACGAAGTCGCTGAATCCAGCGGCATCGGCACCGAGGGTCTGGCGGCAAGCGCGAGCGATGACGCGCGGAGCAACAGCGAAGCGGCGGCGCAAGAGCGGCTCAGCGCCGTGGAGCAGGCGCGCAGCGATTTCATGGAAAATCCCTCGACTGCGGAAGAAATCCTCGAGCAAATCAATGAACGCCGGCAGCGCCTGCAAGGGGACCAAGACGAATGCGATTGCTGTCGGTGAATGTCTCGCAGCCCATCGCTGTCGAGATTGGCGACCAGCGCTATCACAGCGGCATATACAAAAGCGCCGTGGCTGGGCGCCTTTGGCTAAGCCGTACCCAGTTGGCAGGCGACGGACAAGCCGATATGGAAAACCATGGCGGACCCAACCGCGCCGTCTATTGTTATCCTCATGAGCACTACGCCTACTGGGCGGGCGAGCTAGGGCGAGACGACTTCGAATACGGTCAATTCGGCGAGAACCTGAGCACGCAAGGCTTGCTGGAAACCGCAGTCTGTGTGGGCGACGCCTTTCGCGTCGGCGAAGCAATCATCCAAGTCACACAGCCGCGCGTGCCTTGCTACAAGCTGGCGAACAAGTTAGGCATCCCCAACTTCGCCAAGACCTTCCTACAAGCCAACCGACCCGGCTTTTACGCCCGCGTGCTCGAGGAAGGCAGCCTTGGCGCGGGCGATGACATCCAGTCAGTAGCAGAAGACCCGGTCGGCATGACAGTGGCGGAGGTCAACGCCGCGCTGTATCTCGGACCAGCCGAGCGCGCGACCGTCGAGCGCGCCCTGCAAATCGAAGCCCTTTCGCCGGGCTGGCGGAGCTCCTTCGAGAAGCTGCTGTCAAGGGCTTGAAAGCCTATCTCAGCGGTTCAAATTCAACACCGTCACCGAATGGGGCGGGCACTCAAAAACAAAGTCCCCCGCGTCGGGGAGTTCCAGCCGACTCTCGACGATCGCAACCGTATCGGGCTGGTCGATATCGTTATAGGCATCGGCCGAAGCGCCATTCACCGCGCGCGCGGTCGCGCCGCTGAACTCAGCCGAGCCCAGCCCGCGAATCCGACACTCTATGCTGTTTTCCCCGTGCAAATTAACCAGGGAAATGCCCACGTTGCCGGTCGTCGGATCGCGGGTGACAACCGCGTCCAGATGCCGCACGCTGGTTGAACCGCCATGCTCGGCTTGCGCCTCGAACGACGGCGACGCCAAGGCCGAGAGCAGGATTTCTTCGTAGGTGTGATTGGCGAAGAGATCGAAAACATGGTAAGTCGGGCGCAGGACAATGCCATCTTCGTGGGTGTAGATGGCGCCGACGGTGTTGACTGCGGGCGAGAAGTTCGCCATGCCCACCACATCACAATGCCGCAGGCAGCTATTGAGGAAGCAAGCCGAGAAGACGGCGTCCGCCATATTGTAGTTGCTGTTGATGTCGTTCTTGTGCATCAAACTGTGGTCGGCCGCGCCAAAAGCCATAAAGTTGGGATGACACCAGCCGCGCAAGTTCCATTCATCGAAGGCGATGCGCAACTTGCCCAGATAGCCCAAGGCGCCCAAGATATGCTTGACGGCGACGATCCGTTCTTCTGGCTCGAATGCGCGGGCGACCAGCTTTTCGTAGCCCTTTTCAAAGACGCCTTCGTCGCTGGCTCTGGACCAGTAGCCGTGGATTGAGACCCAATCCAGCAGATCGCCCGCTTCCCGCAAGACCTGGGCGTTCCAATTGAGATCGGGGATCGAAGCGATGGCGAGCTCGATTCTGTGATCGACGCGCTTCATCATCTTGGCTGATTCCAGCGCCAAGCGCGCCCATTCGCGGGCCGTCTTCGCGCCCATCTCCCATTGTCCGTAATTCTCGTTGCCGATGCTCCAATAGCGCACGTTATAAGGCTGTCCATGGCCGTTCGCCCGCCGCAGCGCCGCCCACTCGCCGATATCGAGGTTGCAGTACTCAACCCAATCGGACATGTCTTCGGGACTGCCGGTGCCGGCATTGGCGCAGATGAATGGCGCCGCGCCGACCTCGCGGCAGAAGGCGATAAACTCATCGGTGCCGAAGCTATTTGGCTCCTCGACGCGCCAGGCTTTGTCGTAATAGGGCACGCGCTCGCCGACTCCCTTCTTCCAGGGATAAGCCGAGACGAAGCAGCCGCCTGGCCAGCGGATGACCGGCGTCTTTATCTGGCGCAGCGCCTCAATGACATCGCGGCGAAAACCCCTCTCGTCGGCAAAGCGACTGCCCGGGTCGTAGATGCCGCCGTAGATCTGCCGGTGAAAATGCTCGAGGAAATGTCCGAAGATCATGAAATCGCGCGCGCCCTCGACGTGATCGGGCAAAATATCAAGTAGGGCTGATGCTGCAACCATCGTTCTAATCCCCGCTCATGCTAGCAATCATTCTTTGCGCCACTATAGTTGCCTCCGCGCGCCACAGCGCCGCCCGTCTAGGACGACGGCGCTTCGTTCTCCAATTCCGGCGTCCACAAGCCCAGCGACGCCAGTCCATTCATCTTGGCGCGGCGATAGAGCGCGGCTTGCGCGGCGGCGGCGTTTTCCGGGCGATTTCCCCAGATTGCCATCGGCTCTCGCTGCAACGCGCGGGCATAGGAGAAGCTCAGCTTCCAGGGCAATTCGTAGTTGGCGTTCATCGCGTTGAGATGGGCTGTCGCGTGATAGTCGCTCTGCCCGCCTGAAAGAAAGACGATGCCGGGTATCGCGGCGGGAATTTGCCGCATGAAGACCCCTACCGTCTGCTCGGCTACAGTATCCACAGCGACTTGCTGCGGGCATTCATTGCCGGGTAGCACCATGCTGGCTTTGACCAGCGTATTTTCGAGCTTGACGCGATGCGTATAAAGCGCTTCGAAAGTGCGCGCCAGCGCAAACTCGGTGATCTCGAAGCAGCGCTCGATGCTATGATCGCCCCAGAGCATCACCTCCGGCTCGACGATGGGCACAAGACCCGCTTCTTGCGAAAGCGCGGCGACCTGCGCCATCACATAGGCGTTGGCTTCAATCGCGTAATAGCTGGGCGTCCCGGGTCCAACTTGGAAGGCGGCGCGCCACTTGGTGAAACCGACGCCCTTGGCGGCGAACCCCGCCAGGCGCTCGCGCAAGCCGTCCAAGCCACTGCCGACCGTTTCGCCGTCGCTGCCTGCCAGCAAGACCATGCTCTTGAAGGGCGAAATACCTGGGATGACGCCACGGTCGATTACCTCCTCAATCAGCGACTCGCCAGCCGCATTCTGCAACTGCGTTTGCTCGGGCGTCATGATGATGCCGCTGACGTACTCGTTTAGCTTGGGCGTGGTGAAAAGCAACTGCGCCCAATTGCGGTAAGCCCCTTCGTCGACGGGGATGCCTTCGCTTTCCAGCAATTGCTCGAAAGCCGCTGGGGGCCTGTCCGCCGCCATGATGCCCTTGCCCGGGGCAACCAGTTTTCTTGCGATATCGTTCACGCTCATGAATAGTTTGCCATCCTGTCCATCTGTCCTATGCAGAGTCGCAGATATTCTGGCAGTTTCACTGGCGTCATACAAGACTTGTCCCCAGCCATAATACGAATCATAACCGTTCTGGCAAAGCGTATCCCATTTCGCGCAGCGCCGCCTTGACCTCATCCAAGGGCAAGCCCACCACATTGCTGTAGCTGCCATCAATGCGCGCGACCGGGTGGAAGGCTTCGTTTTGGATGGCGTAAGCGCCGGCTTTGTCGAAGGGATCGCCGCTGTCGATATAGGCGGCGATTTCGGCGTCGCTGTAATCGCGCATGGTAACAGTGGTAAGCGCATGCCGGGTGATGACCCGCTGCGCGCAGCCAATCCGCTGCAAAGTGATGGCAGTGATGACTTGGTGAGCGCGCGCCCGCAGCGCCCACAACATGCGGCGGGCGTCGGCGGCGTCGCGCGGCTTTTCCAGCAGCTGGCCGGCTTCATCCCTGCCAGCCGTGTCGGCGGCGAGGACAACTATGGTATCCGCCGACAGAATCAGCGCCGGCGGCGTATCAAGCGCAGCCACGACAGCCTCGGCTTTCTCCCGGCTGAGCCGCCGCGCATAGTCAAGCGGGGCTTCGCCTGCGAGGCGGGTTTCGTCGATTTCCGGCGTGATGATGTCGAATGCGACGCCCAGCCGCGACAGCAGTTGCCGGCGGCGTGGCGATGAAGAAGCCAGAATCAGGCGCATGGTCACCACTCCCTTCCTATTAGCAAGCATATACTATAGTGAAGGCGCCGCGGGGCTTCTATTGCAATATCTGGGCATTCCACACTATACTCCCTTTATAGCTATACAAGGTTGAAAGCATGCGCACTGCCCGAAAAAGAAAAAGAAACGCGGTGAAAGTGAAGAGCGCCTCATCGCTGAACCAGCTGGATAACACTCAGATTAATATGGTAATGCGAAGCGTCTTTACCTGGATGACAGTGGGCTTGGGCATCACAGCGACAGTAGCCGGCATTCTCCTCGACAACTCGCTCAACCCGGGTCTCATGATCCTACTCATCATCATCATCGCGCAAATCATAATTGCCGTCGCGCTTGATCGCAAGCTGAGCCGTTTTTCGCCGACCCAAGCTGGCGCGTTTTTCATCTTCTACGCGGCGCTGACGGGCTTTACTATGTCCACCTTCTTCTCCGGTCTGTTTTATCCAACGGTCAGCGGCGCGCCGCTTATCGCCTGTTCCAGCGCCGCGAGCCTATTTGGGCTGATGTCTTTGATCGGCCGGTGGACTCGGCTTGATCTCAGCCGCGCGCGCAGCTATGGCTTGATGGCGCTGCTTGGCTTGCTCATCGCCTTCTTTGCCAACAAACTGTTGGCTGGCAATCCTTTCGATTATTTCTTCAGCTTTTTCACTGTTTTGCTATTCAGTGCGCTGGCCGCTATGCATCAACAGCAAATGGACTTGATGGCAATCGATCCCGACATGCCGATCAAACCGGCAGACGGTCCGCGATTTAGCATCATTGCGGCTTTGAAACTCTACCTGAACGCCTGCATCATGTTAGTGATCGTGCTGCTCACCAATATTAAACAGCGTCCTCGGCACAACCGCTATTTATACCATTTGCCCCATCAACAGCAGAACCATTACAGCGGCATCGGTATCGGCAGCGCGAGCAACTTCGGCGGCGGCGCGGGCGGCGGTGGGGGCGCAGGTGGCGGCAGCGTGGGCGGCGGCGGAGGCGGATCTTTCACTCCTTAAGCCAGCACCAAGGCAGTATATCTCTGCTGGCAACACGACGCGGTAAAAGTAAGAAGCGTGTAAAATCGCCCCGCGCAAACGCATCATAGAACTGGAAAGACCGTTAGTATATCTAGTATAATGCGTTCATGCGTCCGTGACTGACGCGATAAATTCAGGAGGAGAGCTGTGAATTTCAATCCTAATGTGCAAACGATCGATATTCCGGGCAAGATGAAACGCCCCTTGGACGGCGTGCAGCTGAACAAAGTGATGCGCGGCGTTTATGGCTGGATGACCATGGGGCTAGCCATCACAGCCTTTGTCTCGTTCTTGCTGAACGCGACCGGCTTCATCCCGTCGCAGATCATGTTCTTCGTGGTGATTATCGCCCAGTTCGGCATCGTCATCGGGCTGAGCGCGCGCATGCACAAGCTCTCGCCGACCAATGCCGGCTTGCTCTTCTTCACCTATTCCGCGCTTACCGGCGTGACCTTTTCGATCATATTCTTGGTCTATCCCATTGGCTCCATTCTCGGCGCCTTCGTGAGTACGGCTGGCGTCTTCGCCGCCATGACCGTGGTCGGGATGACAACAAAAACAGACCTGAGCCAGTACAGCAGCTATTTCATGATGGGGCTGATTGGCCTGTTCATCGCCATGTTTGTCAATTTCTTGCTCGGCAGCGCCTTGATCGACTATGTTATCAGCATCTTCGGCGTGCTGCTCTTCACCGGTCTGACCGCTTACGATACGCAGCGCATCGCCAATATGGCCGCCGACCCGCGCCTGGCGCTTGATCCCGACAATACGCTGAAGTTCAGCGTGATGGCGGCGCTGACGCTCTATCTGGACTTCATCAACCTCTTCCTGTTCATGCTGCGGCTCTTTGGCGGGGGCCGCGACTAGCGCCTGCTCGACAATCAGCGCGAAAAAACGGGGCGGGCTGTGGCTCGCCTCTTTTGCTTTGCGCCCGGGGCTGGTTCAAGGGCATGTTATCTTGGCAGTTGCATCAAGCAGAATTTCACCCAAAGCTACTCGCCAGTTGCAGGGCAATCGCTTCAAAATCCATAACTGTCGAATTTAACATCAAACTGATGAATTGTAGGGGCGAGCCTTGGCTCGCCCATGAAATTGGGTGCAAAATCGTGGGCGATTCACAGAATCGCCCCTACATTACGTCCTTTTTTGGCATATTTATGGATAAATCTCGGTGTTGGCGGTCATTGTCTACGCGACTCTCGGTGTCTACGTGGTGGATAAAATTTGAAGCGATTGCCCTGTCGCCCGTTGTGCAAAATTTGAATCAATAGCCTCAATGCGCTATCATCTTTTTCACCGTATGCGCAATGATATGCGGTCAAAGAATTCACTGTATCTTATGAGGAGAATCACCATGAAGAAACAATTTGATCGAAAGCTGTTGACACTCGTCAGTTTGCTTCTGCTGCTGCTGGGGAGCATCGGCGGCGTCGCGGCGCAGGAACCCGTCACCATCACTTGGTGGACGCTGGCATCGGCGGAATCGCCCGAGCCCGCCATCCGCGCCGTGATCGAAGCCTTTGAAGCCGAGCATCCCAATATCAAGATTGACGTGACCATCATGGCGGAATCGGCTTACAACGACCTCATGAACACCACGCTTGGCGCCGGCGAAGGCGCGCCCGATGTCGCCTATTTCTGGGAGACGCCCTGGCTGCCCCATGCGCTGGACATCACCGACCGTCTGGAAGCCGACCCCGACCTCAGCCGCGACGATTACTTCGAAGAATATTTCAACAACCGGGCGGTCTGGAATGACCTCGTGATTGGGCTGCCCTTCACGGTTGGCGCCAACTTCGTCATGTACAACAAGGATATCTTCGACGAAGTAGGCTTGGACTACCCGACCGCAGACTGGACGCCCTGGGATTTCATCGAAATCGCCAAGGCTTTGACCGACACCGAAAAGCGGCGCTGGGGCGGCGACCGTCCGCGCGGTCCCTTCCGCGCAGTATTCAAGAATATCGGCGCGACCAACCCCTACAGCGACGACAGCACCACGGTTGAGGGCTACCTCAACGGACCCGAAGCCGTCGCGGCTTACACCTGGCTCTGGGATTTGGTTGACAGCGGCGCGACGCCGACGCCAGCCGATATCGAAGTGCTGGGCACAGAAGGCACCGGTCCTGTTGATCTCTTCATCGCCGGGCGCCTAGCAATGGCGACGCTCAACAACGGTCACATGATCACAGCCGCTAACGCCGACGTCAACTTCGGCGTCGTGCCCGAGCCGCATGTGCCAGAAAACGAGCGCTATGTACACGCCTGGGCGCTGACAGCCTCCATTTGGGCTGGCACCGAACATCCCGACGAAGCCTACGAATTCTTGAGCTTCTGGGTCGGGCATGAGGGCCAGCGCATGACGATGGAAATCGGCGCGCTTATGCCATCCATACCGGCTGTGCTCGCGGACTACCCCGACGCCGAAGCCGATTATTTCCAGGGCTTCATGAGTGTGCTAGACGCCAGGCAAACGGGCGAATGGCGCGCAGCCCATCCCTGCTGGCGCGGCGCGGTCATCCGCGCGATCAGCGATGCCTGGGACCTGATCATGCTGGGCGAAATCGAACGGGACGAAGTGCAGGCGACGCTGGACGCTATGGTCGAGCCCGGGCAAGCCGCGCTTGACGAATGCGTGCCGCGGCTCGGCGGATAGCGATTCAACTCCTAAACCCGGTCCCTCCTCGCTATCTCTATGGCGAGCATCCTCATCAAGAGGAAAGAGGGACCTTTGGACCAGTAACAAGCCTTTAAGCCCCTCCCTCATTTTGGGAAAGTTCGCCATAGAGATGGCGAACGGGCTTGGGCTGGGGGGTAAGTCGAGTATTTCACAAATCCCGCGAGCAACTGTGGCTTCACAAACGACCTCATGATGCTGTCACAATGGCGCAACCTGACGCCACGAGAACGCCGAAACGCCAAAACTGGCTACCTGGCGCTTTCCCCCTGGATGCTCGGCTTTGCCATCTTCTACGCTTTCCCCATCCTTGCCACCTTCTATTTCAGCTTGACGCAATGGACGCTGGTTGACCAACCTGTTTGGGTCGGGCTGGATAATTACGCGCGCATGTTCACGCGCGATCCGCTTTTTGTCAGCTCGCTCAAAGCAACCACGCTCTTCGTCGCCATTTCACTGCCCTTGAAGCTCGTGCTGGGTTTGATGCTGGCGCTGCTGCTCAACCTCAAGATCCCGGGCATGAACGTCTTCCGCACCGTTTTTTTCGTCCCGGCTGTTATTTCGGGCGTGGCGGTCTCGCTGATGTGGATCTGGTTCTTGCAGCCGGATACAGGGGTGGTCAACACCCTGCTGAGTTATGTCGGCGTGCAAGGTCCCTACTGGTTTTGGGATCGCGATTGGGCGCTGCCGTCGGTCGCCATCATGAGCATCTGGAAGGTGGGCGGGGCGGCTATCATCTACCTGGCTGGTTTGCAGAACATCCCAGCTCATCTCTATGAAGCGGCGGAGATTGACGGCGCGGGCAAGTGGCGGCGCTTCTGGCGCATCACCCTGCCCCTCTTAACACCCACCCTCTTCTTCCAGCTCATCATCGAACTCATCGACGCCTTCAAGATCTTCACCGAAGCCTTTGTCATCACCAAAGGCGGTCCGCTGAAGGCGACCTATTTCTTCCTGTATTACTTCTACGAAGAAGCCTTTCGCAACTTCAATATGGGTTACGCCTCGGCTTTGGCGCTGTTCTTGCTGGTGGTGATTATGGGCTGCACTGTCTTTGTTTATCGGACTTCTGGCAAATGGGTCTACTATGAAAATTGACGCCCAGTCGCTTTCCATCCAGCAGCAACTTCGGCGCAGCACGGCGCGGCGGCGGGCTCTGCGCCTGGCGGGCCGTGCCGTCGTCTATGCCCTGATGACCATTCTGGCGCTGCTCTTCATGCTGCCGATATTCTGGATGGCGTCGACCTCGCTCAAACTGCCGCAGGAGATCTTCGCCTGGCCCCCCGAATGGATCCCAAGTTCGCCGCAATGGGGCAATTACGCCGAAGCCTTCGGCAAATACCCGCTGGCGCGCTATATGCTCAACAGCGCCATTCTCGTCGTCGCCAATATCATTGGCGGGCTGATTTCTGTGCCGATCATCGCCTATGGTTTCGCGCGCTTCGAGTTTCCCTTCAAGCATGTCCTTTTTCTCTTGATGCTCAGCACGATGATGGTGCCGGGTCATATCAAGCTGATTCCGCTCTTCTGGCTCTATCAAAAGCTGGGCTTGATCGACACCTACTGGCCCCTGATATTGCCCTCCTTCTTTGGCAATCCCTTCTTCATCTTCTTGATGACGCAATTCATCCGCACCATCCCGCGCGAATTGGACGACGCCGCGCGCATTGACGGCGCCGGCGCTTGGGGCATCCTCTTCCGCATCATCATTCCCCTCTGCCGCCCGGCGCTGACTGTGGTCGTGGTCTTCACCTTCGTCTGGGTATGGAACGATTTCCTGGAGCCGATCATCTTCTTGCGCGATTGGGATTCTTATCCCATTTCCGTGGGTCTGGCTTTCTTTCAGGGGCGCTACAGCGTGGAGTGGCACCTTTTCATGGGGGCGACGCTGGTCTCCATCCTCCCGATTCTGGTCCTCTATTTCTTCGCCCAGCGCCATCTCATCGGCGGGCTGGCTTCAATCGGCATCAAGGGCTGATAGCCCCGCGCTCACTTCGACTTGCGCTTGCGATAAGTGAGCAGGACGATGGTAGCGAACAAACCCGAAGCCGCCCAAAGCAAGAAGGGCGCGTTCAAGCCAATCACGCTGAGCGTATTGCCGAGGGGCGGCAGAATGGAGGAACCGAAGTTCTGCAGCATGCCGCCAAAGCCCAGCGCGCTGCCCATCAAGGCAATTTCCAAGCCGTCGATTTCGGTGATTGACGCGCCCTTCAGCGCCATGAAACTATCGAAGCAGAAACCGCCAATCGCCATCGACAGCATCACGCTCCAGAAGCTGTCGCCAGCAAAATACATGAGCGCGCAGCCGATAGTCATCATCGTAGTGCCAAAAGCCATGACCAAGCGGCGATTGCCCAGCCGATCGGACAGGTGAGAGATTGGCACGACGCCGATCAAGCTGCTGAAGAAGAATACTGTCATGGCGGTATCGGCGCTGGCAGCCTCCCAGCCGATTTCGCGCAGATACGTCGGCACATATCCGCCAAGCCCGCGCATCAAACCGAGCACGCCAAAGACCGCCATAGCGATCACCCATAATTCGCGGAAGCGAGCGACATAACGATAGTTGCTGATGATTTCGCGCATGTCCGGTCGGCTGCCGCTCCGCCGCTCGACAGGCGGGTGAACAATAGCCCAGATGATGGCTAGGACTATGGCGCAGAGACCCAGAAAAATCAGCACTGCGCGCCAGCCGCCTAATAAGGGAGACAGCACCGTGGCGCTCAAGCGCGAGCCTAGCATCAAGCCAGTGGCGAAACCGGCCGACATCACGCCCGACGCGAAGCCCAGTTGGCGCGAGCGAAACCATTCTCGATTGAGCTTGACGAAGTTCATCGGCAGGATGGGTTGGACCATGCCAAACAAAAACGAGAAAAAGAACAGCGACCAAAAGTCGAAAGCGACGCCGCGCAGCGCCCCTGTGAGCCCCGTCGCCAGGCAAAGCGCGACCAAAGTGCGCCGAGTGCCGAAATAGTCGATAAATGCGCCGCCCAGCAAAGCAGTCGCGATGCCCATCACCGAGCCGACACCCCAAATCATGCCGATTTGAATCAAATCGAGCTCAAGCGAATCAGCGATTTCGCTGAATAGCGCGGACAGACCTGTGGTCGGGAAGCCCATGACGATGAACCCGGAGAGCGTGACCATGACCAGAATTACCCAACGATAAGGCGAATCCTGGCGCTGGCTTTGGGTGAGGGGCGTTTTGATCACGACGTCTCCGTGGAGGCGCTGGGCGGTATCGCCAGCATGGTAATGGATTGCTGACGTATAACAAGGTACAGGCGCTCGCCAACCCAGAACAATCGCAGCAGAATATTTTTCAACGAATGGGTTAGATGTAAGGGCGACATGGTATGTTGCCCGAAATCAAAAGGCAACGGCGTCGGGCGACCAGATTGGCCGCCCCAACCGCTTCTAATATTTTTCTTGGAAATTATTCTGTGACGAATTTTCTTTACTTACTTGGTTTTAATTTGATTTATATGACCATTCGTCGACAGCGCGCCGAGTGGCTGTTAGGATTCCGAAACACAAATGACCATGTGTTGTAGGAAAAGCTTTTGGCTCTATAATTCAGGTGAATTTACTGGCGCTGCATGGATGGCCTGATTTGTGGTATTTGGCTGGTTGAATCTGAAAGTCAATAGCGATCGCCTGAAGGCGGATTTCGATGCGCTGGCGGAGATCGGCTTGACGATGGGCGGCGGCGTGTCTCGCCTGGCGCTCTCGAACCAAGACCTGGCGGCGCGCTCATGGTACGCTGACCGGATTGAAGAAGCGGGACTGCAGATCCGCGACGATGAGGCTGGCAACTTGAGCGGCCTGCTCTGCAGCGATGATCCGACAGCCAAGACCCTGATGCTCGGCTCGCATTTGGATACTGTGCCCAATGGCGGGCGCTACGACGGCGCGATCGGCGTATTGATCGCCCTGGAATGTCTGCGGCGCGTCAGAGAATCCGGCATTAAGCCGAAATATCATCTGGAAGCCATCAACTTCACCGATGAAGAGGGCACCTGGCATTCGCTCTTCGGCAGCAACGCGATCATAGGCAATCTAACTGCCGATGATCTCAACGACTCTTTGCAAGCCAACGGCGCCTTCCGCGCCGCGCTCTATCGCGCTGGCATCCGCCCGGACGAGATCCAGCGCGCCCAGCGCAACCCGGACGATATCCTGAGCTACCTCGAGGTGCATATCGAGCAAAGCAGCAGCCTGCACGAACAGGGCGCCGAACTAGGGATTGTGGACAGGATCGTCGGGCGCAGCACCTATAACGTGACCTTTTACGGTGAAGCGGCGCATGCCGGCACCACCACAGCGGAAGAACGCCGCGACGCCTTGCAAGGGGCGGCGGCTTTTATTATTTTGGCACACAAGCTGATCACCGAGGAGTACCCCGAAGGCGTGATCAATTGCGGGCATGTCAGCGTCAAGCCGGATACATTTAACGTCGTGCCAGCCGAAGCGTCCTTGCGCGTCGAGTTCCGCCATCCCGATACGGCGATACTGACCGAGATGGAAGCGCGCTTGATCCGACTGACGCAAGACTGCGCCAAGAGTTATCGCTTGTCGGTGGGGGTGGACCGGGTCTTGCGCCGCGAAGCCGAGCGGATGTCGCCGGATCTGGTGCATCATTTCGAGCAAGCCTGCCGCCTGGAAAAAGTCAGTTACATGACCATCGCCAGTTACAGCGGGCACAATGCGCAGATCATGAACCAGATGGTTCCGGCTGGCATGATCTTCTTGCCCTCGGTCGATGGCATCAGTCATAATCCCAAAGAATTCACCGAGTGGCGGCATGTCGAGGTCGGCGCCAATGTGCTGCTGCGCACGATCTTGCAATTGGCGGTGTGAGCGTATTTTATCACGCCCGCTTGAGCGAGACCTCAAGGACAAGGGGATATGCAAGCGTGGCAAGCCTATCAGCGGAGACATCATGCGATTCCTGAACCGACGCGAAAAAGAAAAAGAGATGCGCGCCGCGGGACGGCTGCCAAATGGGCAATCGCTGACCGAGAAGTTCCCGGTGCTGACCTATGGACCGACGCCCAAATTCGACCCCGCAAGCTGGGACTTGCGCGTCTTCGGCGAGGTCGCTGTGGAAAAACGCTGGACCTGGGACGAGTTTCTGCAGCTGCCGACAGGCCGGATGACAGTGGATATCCACTGCGTCACGCGCTGGAGCAAGTTCGATACCAGCTGGGAAGGCGTGATGTTCAAAGACTTCTTGCGCGAGCTGGACTTGAAGCCGACGGCGCGCCACGTCATCGCCCATTGCGAATACGGCTATACCACCAATCTGCCGCTCGACATCATGGACGATGACGATGTCATGCTGGCATACAAATACGAAGGCAAGTTCCTGCACGAACCCGAGCTCATGGAACACGGCGGTCCCTTGCGCACGGTGGTGCCAAAGCGCTATTTCTGGAAGAGCGCCAAGTTCCTGCGCACGCTCGAATTCAGCCCAATTGATAAACCCGGTTTCTGGGAGCAAGGCGGCTATCATAACGATGGCGACTTCTGGAAAGAAGAGCGCTTCCAACGCCGCGGATTTTTCTAGAGCGGAAACCTGCCGCGATTCTCGAATTCAGCCCGGTCGCATAAACCGGGTTATGGGAATTCCGCCCCCCGTTTAGCGGGGGGACCAGGCGGCTATCATAACGATAGCGACTTCTGGAAAGAAGAGCGCTTCCAACGCCGCGGATTTTTCTAAACGCGGAAACCCGCCGCGATTCTCGAATTCAGCCCGGTCGCACAGCAGGGCAATCGCTTCAAAATCCATAACTGTCGAATTTAACATTAAACTGATGAATTGTAGGGGCGAGCCTTGGCTCGCCCATGAAATTGGGTGCAAAATCGTGGGCGATTGACCCGCAGTGTCTACGCGCGGCACAGAATCGCCCCTACATTACGTCCTTTATTGGCATATTTACGCATAAATCTCGGTGTTGGCGGTCATTGTCGCAGGGCTGTGTCTACGCGCCCTACGCGACTCGCGGTGTCTACGTGGTGAATAAAATTTGAAACGATTGCCCTGGGTCGCACAGGCTGTCTTCGTTCTTTTAGGTAGTGTATCCTTATTAAGTTGAAATTCATTTTCAGTTTTCGCCGTGAAATCTCTTGGTGCAAAATATGAAGGAATCGCCACTACCCGTTGTCAAGATGGTGTAATTCAATTCAACCGAATTCGATACACTGCCCGCTTTTCCTGTCATTGTGGTGAAAATCACCCCCTGTGGTAAAATCCCCGCAACAAAAGGAGCAACCGCCCATGAACAACTGGCGCGAAAATGGCGTCCGCATCGTCCGCAGCGATGAGCTCGACGCCAATACCCCGCAAACACCTGGCATGACGCGCGCCGCCGCCATCAACCAAGCCAAAGCCGGCGCGGAGAAACTCTGGGCTGGCACCGTCAATATCGAACCCGACGCCAAAACCGGCGCCCATCACCATGGCGAATTGGAAAGCGTCATCTACGTCGTCAGCGGGCGCGCGCGCATGCGCTGGGGAGACAAGCTGGAATATGTCGCCGAAGCCGAGGCCGGCGATTTCATCTTCGTGCCGCCCTATGTGCCTCACCAGGAAATCAACGCGCGTCCTGACGAGCCGCTGATGTGCATCCTCGTCCGCAGCGATCAAGAAGCCATCGTCGTCAACCTGGATATCGAACCCGCCGAAACCTCGGAAACCACCTGGATTGGTCCCAATCACCCGGCCGAACCGGAATAGCCGCAGGGGAATCGCTTGCTAAGGAGGCGACAGAAGCAAGAGGATTAGATATATCTTTCGGATATATGTTGTCTACAACCATATTGAAGGCATATCTTCAATCGCTGGCTCACAATAAACACTCAAAATACTGACAAGCTCGCCGTCAAAGTCACCCGCAGGAAATCGCTCGAAATTCACCCCTCTTTTTGATTTATGCTAAACGCGAGCGCTCCCGGGCGACCACTTCCCGAATTGAGCAAAAGCAAGCTCGCGCAGCCTAGCTGTACTAATATATGAAACGTAACACCAAAAGTATCTAGCGCCACAAAGACAGGTTCGGCGAAGTGGAAAAACAGCATGAAGCAAATCAGCAGGTCCCAGAATAACGAGATGAGAGAAGCCTTCTTTAACATTGCGCTGGCGCTGGCGAGCTTGGCGCTGTGGGTTTTCATCGCGCTGGGCGAT
The DNA here is from genome assembly GCA_965116975.1 of Phototrophicaceae bacterium. GTDB lineage: Bacteria > Chloroflexota > Anaerolineae > Aggregatilineales > Phototrophicaceae > UBA6055. The sequence goes on along the minus strand of OZ220735.1, from coordinate 3,760,546 downwards.
CTTTTGCCAGGCAGCTTGCCCAACATCATCATGTTCGACGCCGTCATCATGATCGCCATCTGCGGTCTCTGCTTTTTCATCAAATCGCGCAGCTTCAACTTCGCCTGTACATTCTTCGTCTTCTGCATCGCGCTCATCGCCACGCAGATCTATATCGCCAGCAATTACGCGCCCGTTTTATACCTGATACCTTCCAGCCTGATCATCGCCGTCATCTTGCTGCCCCTGCCTTGGATCGCGCTGTCGCTGGCCGCCAACACGCTCTTCATCTTGGCTTTCGCGCCCAGCCAACATGCCCTTTTCCTGCTGGTCTTGATGACGCTGCAACTGGCGATCGTCGGCGTCCTCAAGCGCTACTTCGTTAAAGAGTTGGAAATCAGCCAGGGCTTTCAGGATTATGCGGCCGAGCAAATGCGCGCCGCCCGCGAAAGCCGCGCCAAACTGGTGCTAATCACCAAGCAGTTGCAGGAAACGCAGGAACGCCTGCGCGTCACCAACAAGAAATTGGAAATCGCCTTTGAACAAGCCGAAGAATCCCGTCAACTCAAGGCGCGTTTCGCGGCCAACGTCAGCCACGAGCTGCGCACGCCCATCAACCTCATCGTTGGCTTCAGCGAAGTGATGATCCTGGCGCCGGAACTCTACGATCAGCCGCTGCCGTCCAGCTATCGCGCCGATGTGCACGCCGTCTATCGCAACGCCAAACACCTGCAAAACCTAATCGACGATGTGCTCGATATCTCCCAACTGGAAGCGCGGCACCTGGCCATCGTCAAACAGAAAGCCAGCTTGGGCGACTGCGCGCGCGAATCCGCCAATATGGTCGCGGATTTGATCGAGAAAAAGGGGCTGGATTTTCAACTGGATATCCCCGACGACCTGCCGGAGCTGTGGTTCGATCCCGTCCGCATCCGCCAGATATTGCTGAATCTGCTGGTCAACGCCACGCGCTTCACCAGCCAAGGTGGCATCACAATTGCCGTACAAGTCGAAGCTGGCCAAGTTGTCACCAGCGTCATCGATACCGGCATCGGTTTGAGCGGCGCCGATATTAAGCGCGTCTTCGAGGAGTTCTATCAAGTCGAGGGCGGCGCGCCGTTCCTCGACAAAGGCTCCGGCTTGGGGCTGTCGCTCAGCCGCGAACTCATTCACTTGCACGGCGGAGAAATGAGCGCCAGCAGCGCCGGCGTCGCGGGCGAGGGCAGCCGCTTTTCCTTCTCGCTGCCGACCACCAGCAACCTGGTCTCCCAGATGTCTATCTGGGACCAGCCCAGCAAGGCAAGCAGCTCGGAAAAGCGCGTCCTGGTCGTGGACGACGATGAAGCGATCACAACATTTTTCACGCGCTATCTGAAGGCGCATCATGTCGTCGCCTGCAATAGCGAAGCGCAGGCATTGCGGAACATCGCCGAGTTCGAGCCGGACCTGCTGCTGCTGGCGCGGGATCACCCTTATCAGCGCTTGCAAAAGCGCGTCGACGCGCTTGATCTTGCGCTGAACGTAATCACTTTGCCCATGCCCAGCGGCCGCGCAGCCATCCGACAGCGCGGCGTCAGCGATTACCTGGTCAAGCCTGTTTCCCGCGAAATGCTGCGGAAAGCGCTGGCGCGCTATGGCGAAGCGGCGCGTTCCATCATGATCATCGACGATAACCGCGACATCGTCCGCCTCTTCACCCAGACGCTGCGCAGCCTCGATGAGCGTTACCGCGTGCGCGCGGCTTATGGCGGCGCCGACGGCATCGCCATGATGGAACGCGAACCGCCCGATCTGCTGATGCTTGATGTGCTGATGCCCGGCATGGACGGATTCGCCGTGATCGAAGCCATGCGCGGCGCGCCCAAGCTGCGTGATATCCCCGTCATTCTGGTATCAGCCAAGGGCGCTAGCGAATCAATCACGCCGAACATATACGGCGATATAACACTGGCGCGCAAGGGCGGCTATTCACCGATCGAATTGCTCGGCAATGTCCAGGCGCTTATCGACAGCATCCCGCAAGCGGCGAAACTGGGGCTGACGCCGACGCCGGGCGGGTCCGACCGGTCCTTAAATGGAGGGAGCAAGATCCGATGACCTTCCGATTGGGCTTAGAAGTCTTTCTGGAAGAGGCCGCCGACAGTTTGGCTGGGCTGCGACTGGGGCTTGTGGCTTGCCCCAGCAGCGTCGACAGCGAATTGCGCAGCAGCGTCGAGCTTCTGTATCGGCATGCATCCCTGGACCTGGTCGCGCTTTTTGGTCCCGAACACGGGCTACGTGGCGAGGCTCAAGCCGGCGTTCCTGTAAAGACCTATCAGGATGCCTTGACCGGGCTGCCCGTCCACAGCCTGTATGGCGACAGTCGCCGCCCCAGCCCCGATATGCTGCGCGACATCGACGCCATCATCATTGACTTGCAGGACGGCGGCCTGCGCTTTTATACATTTTTGGCGACCGCGCTCTATGTCATGGAAGCCGCGGCTGTGGCGGGCTGCCAGGTCATCTTGCTCGATCGACCTGCGCCTATAACCGGCGCCCGCGTCGAAGGACCGATGCTGGATGCCGATTTCGCCTCTTTTGTGGGACCTTATCCCATGCCCATCCGCTATGGCATGACCATCGGCGAAATGGCGCGACTGGCAAATACCGAATATGGCATCAACTGTGATCTGACGGTGATAGCGCTGGCTGGCTGGACGCGCGACATGTGGTTCGATGATACTGGCTTGCCCTTCGTGCCCTCATCGCCCAATCTGCCCACGTTGGACGCCATGACCCTTTATCCCGGCGCCTGCTTGATTGAAGGCACAAACCTGTCAGAGGGCCGCGGCAGCACTAAGCCCTTCGAATACATCGGCGCGCCCTGGATCGATGCCCTGCGCCTGGCCGATCAACTAAACGAGTTGGAACTCGATGGCGCGCGCTTTCGGCCCGTTTACTTCGTGCCGACCTTTAGCAAATACCAGGGCGAGTTATGCGCGGGCTTGCACATCTGCGTGACCGACCGGGAAATCTTCCAGCCCGTCACGATGATCCTGCATTTGCTGGGAGCGCTGATGGCGAATTACCCGCAGGACTTCGCCTGGCGCGCGCCTTGGGCGGCCGGGTCAAGAGCGCCGATTGATTTGCTCTGCGGCGGTAGCGCTATCCGCGAAGGCTTGGACGCGCGCATCCCGCTTGACGACATCATGGCGGCTTGGCAGCCGGGGCGCGAGGCTTTTCTGCGTATGCGCGGGAAATATTTGTTATACTAAATGCTGTGCAGTAATCTTCACGTAATTGAAAAAATGTTTCTAAGGAGAATACGATGTCTATCTCACGTTCCTTGTTTGTTCTTGCTTTGATTGTCGCGCTATTTGCGCCGCTCGGCGCCGCGACAATGGCGCAAGACACCACCTTGACCATGCTGACGCACTGGGGCACCGAGGATCAGCTGGCGGCGCAGCAAGCCATCATCGACGCCTACATGGAAAGCAATCCCGATGTCGCCATTGAACTGGTAACGGTCGATTTCGGCGAGCTGCGCACCAAGATCATCACGGGCCGCACGGCCGGCATCAGCGCCGATGTCTATCATTTCTACCATCTCTGGCTGCCCGACTTCGTTAATAGCGGGGTCCTGGCCGAGCCGCCACAGGACGCGCTGGACTTCATCAACGACAACGTCGCCCAAGGCACGATTGACGCCGTCAGCACCTCCGATGGCCAGACCTGGGGTTATCCCACCGAGGTCAATCCCTACTTGCTGGTCTATAACAAGCGCCTGCTAGCAGAGGCTGGGTATGACGCGCCGCCAGCCAATTGGGACGAACTTAAAGAAATCGCCGCCGCCATCACGCAAGTTGATGACACCGGCGCCATCAGCCAAGTCGGCTTGGGCGTCATGCCTGGTTGGGATTCCGGCATCGTGCATCCCTTCAGCGCCTTGCTCTTTTCCAACGGCGGCGAATACCTCAGCGCAGACCGCACGGTGGCTGAGTTCAACAGCCCGCAGGGCGTCGAGACGCTGCAGCTTTATGCTGATCTGGTGGCAAACGGCGGCACCGACGCCAGTATCAACGGCTTGGGCAATTTCCCCAGCGGCACAGTCGGCATGGTTATCATGGCGCCCTGGTGGCGGGCAACCCTGCGCGCGGCTGAGGGCGTCGACTTCGACACCGAAGTCGGCGTGGCCGAAATCCCCGTGGGTCCCAGCGGCGACGCGCCATCCAGCATCGCCTATACTTGGCTCTTCGCGGTCGATTCCAATTCGTCCAACAAAGTAGCCGCTTGGGATTTCGTGCATTGGATGAATGCCGAACACAACGAAGGCGACGGCTCAGCCATTGGCGATTTCCTCGTCAACGCCCTGGGCGCGATTCCCAGCTTCGATCACGATCAAGCCGCTTTTGCGGACTCCATGAGCGATCATTATGTCTCGGCTTTTGTCGATGCCTCGGCTTATGCGCGCCCCGAACAAATCGTCGCCGGCGGTCAAGAAATCAAGACCTTGCTGCAAGTCGAGATTGAAGCGGTTCTGGCTGGCATGACGACGCCGGAAGACGCGCTGGCTTCGGTAGAAGAGCAAGCCAATGCCATCCTGGAAGAACAGCGCATGATGGCAGAGGAATAGCCTGTCGCTCGAAATCTATGCGCAGCAGAGGGGGCGGCTCGCCGAGCCGCCCCCTACCACCGTCTTTTTTGGTGGAAACCAGACCTAAAGGCGCGGGCCGTTGCTTGGGAGACGCTCTCCTTCCCCGGCTTCTGCCATCTCCTCAGAATAAGAGGCGGCTAGACGAAGCATCTGATGTTATCCTCTGCAAGGAAGTCAGCCTGGTGGCTGCCCGACATTCCCAAAAGCGCGGTCCTGCGCCGGCGCATGCTCTGGGCTTATGTCTTCATCGCCGCGCCCATCATCGCCTTGCTGGTATTCCTGGCTGGTCCCATTTTGTTCTCCGGCTGGGTCAGCCTGCACCGCTGGGACATGCTTTCGCCGGTCGGCGAGATGCCCTGGCGCGGCTTGCAGAATTACGTCTTCTTGCTGACCCGGGACACCATCTTCATCAAGGCATTGGGCAATACATTCCTCTTTGCCATCGGCGGCGTCGGCGCCAATTGCATACTGGGATTGGGTTTCGCCCTGCTGCTTAACAGCCGCATCCGCGGGCGGACGGTCTGGCGCGTGCTCTATTTCATGCCGGTCATCACCGCGCCGCTGGCATTGGCTGTCATGTTCTCCTTCATTTTCGACCGCAACTACGGCGTCGTGAACCACATCATCACCGCTTTGGGTTTGCCGCGTCAGCCCTTTCTCAGCGGACCCGATCAAGCGCTGATGACGCTCATATTTATCGCCATCTATCAATATGTGGGATACTATATCGTTATTTTTCTGGCGGGCTTGCAGGGGATCCCGCAGGACTATTACGATGCCGCCCAAGTCGATGGCGCTGGCAACTGGCAGGAGTTTATATTCATCACGCTGCCCTTGCTGCGCCCGGTGATGCTCTTCGTGGTGGTCACCAATACCATCGGCGCGCTGCAAGTCTTTGACCTGGTTTTCGCTACCACCGGCGGCGCGCCGGCCAACAGTTCCATGACCGTCGTCCTGTACATGTACAACACCGCCTTCAAGTTCTCGCGCATGGGGAGAGCCTCCGCCATGGCTTTCATCCTTTTCGCCATCATCATGTTGATCACGGTCATGCAGGTGCGGCTCTTGCGCGATCGCGCTGATCAGGAGTGATGGCGCTCATGACCCGGCAAGAAAAGGGCTTGCGACAAAGCGCCGGCCGCGCGCTAAAGTATCTTGTGCTGGTTGGCGGCGCTTTTCTCATGGTCTTTCCCTTCATCTGGATGATTATCGCCTCGTTGATGACCGCGGGCGAAATCCAGATGCGGCCGCCGGTCTGGCTGCCCGCTTCGCCCCAATTCAGCAACTATAGCGAGCTGGCGGAATCGATTCCCATTGTTCGGCTCTACTTCAACAGCCTCTTCACCTCCGGTGTTATCGTTCTCGGCGTCTTGCTCAGCAGCTCGCTGGCTGGCTTTGCCTTTGCCAAGTATCGCTTCCCCGGTCGCGAATTGCTCTTTTATTTGATACTTGCCACCATGATGATTCCCTTCTTCGTCACACTGATACCGGTCTTTTTCATCGTGCGCCAACTGGGCTGGATTGACAGCTATCAAGGTCTGGTCGTGCCGGGGCTCACCTCGGCTTATGGCATCTTCCTCATGCGCCAATTCATGATCACCGTCCCCGACGAATTGATCGACGCGGCGCGCATCGACGGCGCTTCCGAACCCATGATTTACTGGCGCATCGTCATTCCGCTGGTCAAGCCGGCTTTGGCGACACTGGGCACCTTCACCTTCATCGGCGCATGGAACAACTTTTTGTGGCCCCTGTTGGTACTCAACAGCCGCGAACTCTTCACCTTGCCCTTGGGCATCAACTCGCTGCGCAGCCTCTACGCCGACAACACCAACCTGCTGATGGCTGGCACCGCCGTCGCCGTTTTGCCGATGCTGCTGCTTTTTGTCTTTTTGCAGCGCTATTTCATCAAGGGCATCGCGCTCACCGGGTTGAAAGGATAAAGGGATAGAATAGATGAAAGGATAGACTTCAGTCATGCAAATTCGAGCCTATCAAGGGCGTGACGAAGCGGAACTGCTTGATGTTTGGCATCGCGCTATGACGCATGATCGCATCAGCGCGGACTTATTTCGCACACAGGTCCTGCTTGATGCTAATTTTCATCCCGACAATCTGCCGGTCGCCATCGTCGACGGGCGCGTCGTGGGCTTTGTCTTGTGCCTGACCCGCCAAGTTCCTTATTTCCTGCAGGGCTTGGACGAAGCCGAAGCCTGGATCACCGCTTTCGGGGTGCATCCCGATTATCGCGGGCAAGGCGTCGGCAGCGCCTTATTCGACGCCGTCATCAGCAAGCTGCGCGCGCAGCAGCGCAAAATCGTCGACATCTCGCCTTATGTGCCGAATTACTTCGTGCCCGGCATCGACACCCGCGCCTACCCGGACACGATCCGTTTCTTGCAAGAGCGTATGGGCTTTGTCACGCTCTATCAAGCCATCAGCATGGGCGCGGACTTGAGCGGATTTCAGATTCCGCCGCAGATCCAAGCGCGGATTGATGACGCCGAAGCGAGAGACGGCTTGAGCATTCGTCCTATCGAGCCGGCTGATATCCCCGACCTGACGCCATTTCTCATTGAACATTTCGGCTGGGATTGGTTCCGCTTCGCGCAGAGCTACTTGCTGGAATACTTTGGCGATAGCCCGCATCGCATCTGCTTTCTCATCGCGCGCGAAAGAGGCGTGGTGGTGGGTTTCTGTCAGCAGCGCAACGAACGCTTCGGACCCTTCGGCGTCCGGCCCGATTGTCGCAACCGCGGCATTGGCCGCATGCTGCTCTTCAAATGTCTGGAGATGATGAGCGCCAAGCAAGTATTTTACGCTTATTTCCTCTGGACGGACGAAGAAGCCGCCCGTTTGTATGCGCTGGCGAACTTCAAGCGCCGCCGCGAATTCGCCGTGATGCGTAAAAGCCTCTGATATTGAAGCAAGGAGAAGAATAATGGCTGGACATTTGATGGTCGTAGGCGGGCATATTTCCGATGCCGAAAACATGGCGGGCGCCGTCATGCTCAAGCACAAGAAAGCCGGCTGGGATATCAGCATCGTGCACGCCACTACCGGCGAAAAAGGGCACCCCACGCTCAGCGCCCAGGACTATCTCAAAATGCGCCTGGCTGACGCCCAGGCCTCGGCCGAGTTCATCGGCGCGAATATGGAACTGATGCCCTACGGCGATGGCGAGCTGCCCGTCAACGACGATTCAATCTGGATCATGGCTGATCTGATTCGCAAATATCAGCCAACAGTCATCATCACGCACTGGAAAGGCAGCTTCCATATCGACCACAACAATACCCACGACGTCGTCACGGCTGCGCTCTTCCGCGCTGGCTTGCCCGCATTCGAGCGCGAATACCCCGCCCACTCGCCGCAATCCCTGCTCTTTTCCGAAAACTGGGAAGACATGGAAGGCTACCATGCCGATATCTACCTGGACGTCAGCGACGTATTTGCGGATTATCTCGCCCTTTTGAAGACACATGCCCTCATGCGAGAAAGCTATTCCAGCTTCCGCTATTGGGACTATTACAAGGCGCTGGGCGAAGCGCGCGGCGCCTTGGGCGGCTACGACCGCGCCGTCACATTGATGCGCCCGCGCAGTCTCTATTCTTTCGAGCGGCAACCGGGCATGCTGATAAATAACTAAGGCGCGCGAGCGGACGAGCCTAGTCCGTCCATTCTCGCAAGACCGCCAGGAACTCATCGCGCGATGGCGGCTTCTTGATATAGCCATCGGCGCCCAGGGAAGCTGCCAGCTCTTCCATCTCCAGCACCGAGCAAATCAACACCGGGATACGCTCGGTCAGGGGATGGTTCTTGTAAGTTTGCAAAAGCTGCCAGCCGTCCTTTTCGGGCAGCATGATGTCCAGGATGATGCAAGCCAGCGGCGTCTGCCGCGCGATCGCGAGCGCATCTTTCTCGTCTTGGGCGGACAAGAGTTGATAGGGCAAGTTCGCTAGGTAGCGCTTGAAGAGACTGATGGTATCAGGATTGTCATCTACGATCAGAATCTTGTGAACTGCCTGGTCGAAGCGCAAAATAATTCGCGCGGGTCCTTCAGCGTCCACGCTGGCGCGCAGCTCGGCATTCAGCCGTTTTTTCAACTCGCGGAAGGTCGCCTCTGTTCCCATTGCGTCCAGGAAAGCCGCATAGTCCGGCAGCGGGTCGTCGCTCCATAACTCAATGGACGGCTCGCCCGCGCGGGCGCGCAAAGCGATTTTGATCAGCCCGCCCCTGCTCGTCCATTCGATCAATCGATTCAGCATCAAGATGAAGAATTGGCGAAAAACCGGAAGCGCGGCATGCAGCGCAATCTCGTCCCGAGCTTCCTCCAGGCTCAAGGTCAGGCTTTTTTGCCGCGCGATCACCCGGGTCGCCTGGATCGCCGACAAGATCACTTCCGTCGGATCAAATGCTTGGTTGCGGGCGGCGAACTGCAGATAATCCAGTTCTTGGATCAAGCTCGACGGCGCGTCCGGCGGCAAGGCGGCGTCGGCGTAATGCCGGTCCCAGATGATGCGGCTGATGGTCTGGATCGCCCGCTGATGCTCCCGATAGTACTGCCGCTCGCTCAAAGCCAATGGGCTGAGTATTTCGTTCGTCGGCTGCTCCTCCACATAGCGCAAGAGCAGAATATGATAGAGCCGGTTCTGCCGCGATGTCAGCTGGGCGCTTGTCTCCAACTGCATATCTTCAATCGCGGTCAAAACCATTTGCCGCGCCGTCTGCGCGCGATCGCCGCCCGGCGAGCCAGCAGCCATATGCCGCGCCACCGGGTTATCGATCAACTTGAGATAGTCGTACAAGTTGACCAGCAGATCGCGGATATTGTCTTCAAAGTCTTCTGGATAGGTCGTCAGCGCCATATTGCCGCCTGTCTTGGCAGTGTTTTGGCAGGAATCCGCCAGTTCTTTCCCGCTAAACTGGAAAAGGGCAAGTGCAAATATATCAGACGATGACCCTTTGCATCAACAAAGGCTACTTGCCAGACGCGTCTTGCCGCGTTTATCCTGAGCAACAGAAGCGAAACTGCGTCATCGCGGAAATGCTAGCTTTTCTCATGCCCTTAAGAACGACGAGTTTAGGAATGGAGGCGCCGATAAGCAATGGATGATTCTCAATTCCGTAAACCTATTGCATAGATACGAGGTGTAAAATGCTACGTTCAGTCAAATTGTTCGCGTTGCTTTCCCTTATCATCCTGCTGTTGGCAAGCACCGTCTTGGCGCAGGATGACGGACTGAAGCTCACCGGCTGGCCTACGAAGTCGATGTCGTCACCGAGAACCTGGGCAGATTCACCGATCAGTCGGGCCACGCCGCCGCCTTTTTGCCATTCCCCAGCAACGAATACCGCGACAAGATGGTCGCCAGTTTTGTGGCCGGCACAGAGTTTGATGTCGCCTACGTGCGCGACAGCTACCTGGCGGAATGGGCGGCTGCTGGCTGGATCTTGCCGATAACGGGCATGCCCGGCGCCGATGAGCTGCTGGCGGACCTGCCTGCGGGCATCGTCGAGCAGATGTCTTATGAAGGTGAAGTTTATGGCTTGCCCTATTACTCCGGCGTTCAGACCATGGCTTACAATGCCGCCCACCTGGAAGCGGCCGGCGTCGACGGTCCGCCCGCAACCTGGGACGAAATGCTGGAACAGGCTCAGATGATTAAAGACGCCGGCGTCGTCGATTACCCCATCCTGATGCAGTTGCGCAGCGGCGAAAACTACCTCCTGCGCGAATGGGAAACGCTCACTGCCTCGCGCGGCGGCAAACTCTTTGATGACGACTTCAACCCGCTCTTCCACGAAGAGGGCAGCGCGGCTTGGGAAGCCTTGAATTGGCTGACCGAAGGGCTTGACGCCGGTCTGATCGACCCAGCCTCGATCACCGACGACGACGGTACCCTGCTCATGGCGGCTGGCACCACCTCCTTCATGACCACCACCGACTACACGCTCAAAGCCATGAACGATCCCGAACAATCCAATGCTGCTGGCGATATCAAGAACGCCCTTGTGCCCGGCACCGACGAAGTGCGCAGCGGCACCTGGGGTTATGTGCGCCTCTACTCCATCACCAACAACGCCCAAGATAAAGAAGCGGCTTGGCAACTTGTGCAATTCCTTGGCGGCAAAGACGCCACTGGCGAATACTTTGTGCCAAAACGCTGGGCGCTGGAATTCGGCTTGGGCTTCTCCCCCGCTCCGCTCTATGAAGATGAAGAAGTGCGCAATTCCATCTCCGGCTGGATCGATCCCGACCTGCTCAGTGAGCAATCCGAATACGCCATCTCTCGCCCCTATCGCTTTGTGCCTTTCTTCTCCGATTGGGAGATCGGCAGTTGGGGTCCGCTGCAAGCCGCCATCCTAGGCGACGCTGACAAAGGCGAAGTCCTGAATGAGCTAGCCGAAGAATGGCTCGAACTGAAAGAAGACTGGGGCTACTAAGCATTTTCAGCCTGGTCCCCATCCCCCCCAGCCCCTCCTCGCCATTTCTATGGCGAGCATCCCCACAAGGAGGGAAGGGGAGCAAAGGGCGGGTGAACCGGGGCAAATAAATTCCCTCCCTCTTTATGGGGGAGGGAGCTTGGAAGGGGGGACAGCGTTGCCATGACCTTGAAACCCGTCAGCTCTCGCAAGGAAATGTCCCAGGGCATGCTCGCGGTATTTTTCAGCGCGCCTGCCGTCTTGATCATCGCCGCCACCATCCTCGTCCCCTTCGGCATGGCTGTCTTCCTCAGTCTGCACAGCTGGAACCTGAAACGCCCCGGGCGCGAACGCTTCATCGGCTTGGAAAATTATGCCGACTGGCTCACCGACAGTGATTTCTGGGATGTTTCCCCCCACACAGGCGGGGGGAGCTTGGAAGGGGGGACAGCGTTGCCATGACCTTGGAACCCGTCAGCTCTCGCATGGAAATGTCCCAGGGCATGCTCGCGGTATTTTTCAGCGCGCCTGCCGTCTTGATCATCGCCGCCACCATCCTCGTCCCCTTCGGCATGGCTGTCTTCCTCAGCCTGCACAACTGGAACCTGAAACGCCCGGGGCGCGAACGCTTCATCGGCTTGGAAAATTATGCCGACTGGCTCACCGACAGTGATTTCTGGGATGTTTCCCCCCACACAGGCGGGGGGAGCTTGGAAGGGGGGACAGCGTTGCCATGACCTTGGAACCCGTCAGCTCTCGCAAGGAAATGTCCCAGGGCATGCTCGCGGTATTTTTCAGCGCGCCTGCCGTCTTGATCATCGCCGCCACCATCCTCGTCCCCTTCGGCATGGCTGTCTTCCTCAGTCTGCACAACTGGAACCTGAAACGCCCGGGGCGCGAACGCTTCATCGGCTTGGAAAATTATGCCGACTGGCTCACCGACAGTGATTTCTGGGATGTTTCCCCCCACACAGGCGGGGGGAGCTTGGAAGGGGGGACAGCGTTGCGATGACCTTGAAACCCGTCAGCTCTCGCAAGGAAATGTCCCAGGGCATGCTCGCGGTATTTTTCAGCGCGCCTGCCGTCTTGATCATCGCCGCCACCATCCTCGTCCCCTTCGGCATGGCTGTCTTCCTCAGTCTGCATAACTGGAACCTGAAACGCCCGGGGCGCGAACGCTTCATCGGCTTGGAAAATTATGCCGACTGGCTCACCGACAGTGATTTCTGGGAACCCCTGCGCACCACCTTCACTTTCGCAATCGGAGCCGTCCTGGTCATCATCATCGTCTCCTTGCTCATCGCGCTCCTGCTCAATGAGAAGTTCCCCGGGCGCGGCATCGTACGCGCGCTACTGCTCGTTCCCTGGGCAATTCCCTCCGTCGTCAACGCCCTGCTCTGGAAGTGGCTGCTCAATCCGCAATATGGCTTGGTGAACGCCGTCGCCTTCGAGCTCGGCATCATCACCGAATACCAGAATGTGCTAGGCAGCATGCCCAGCGTCATGATCTGGCTGGTCATCGCCTATTCCTGGATCCATATTCCGCTGGCGACTTTGCTCTTGCTTTCCGGCTTGCAGACCATTCCCAGCGATATCTATGAATCCGCCATCGTCGACGGCGCGGGTTTATGGCAGCGCTTCACCCAAATCACCCTGCCCCTGCTACGCCCCATGCTAAGCATCGTCATCATCTTCGAGATGATCTTCGCCCTGAAAGTCTTTGATATCATCTTTGTGCTGACCGCCGGCGGACCCGCCGACGCCACCAATGTGCTGGGCTGGACGATCTATACCGAGACCTTCCGTAAGCTCGATTTTGGCGCGGGCAGCTCCATCGCCATGCTGCTAGGCGCGATTACACTGGCGCTGGCCATCCTCTTCTATGTCTTCCTGGACAAGGGGGTGGAGCGATAATGAAAACGCGCGCGCGCCTCCGCCTCGCCGTCATTTATATCGGCGCGGCCATCGTATTGCTGGGCACGGTTGGACCTTTTCTCTGGCTGGTCAGCTCCAGCTTCCAGTACGAGCGCCAACTGCTGAACCGTCCGCCGCAATGGCTGCCCAACCCCATCGTGCTCGATAGCTACCGCGAAATCTTCGAGGGCGCCGTCCTGGGCGAAGATTCGGGCGTGCCCTATCAATCGCGCATCTTCCTGCGCTCCTTCGCCAACAGCTTCTTCGTCGCCGGCAGCGTCGCCGTGATCGCTGTCATGGCTGGCGCATACGCGGCTTATCCGCTGGCGCGCCTGGACTTCCGCGGGCGCAGCACCCTGCTCTTTGGCATCCTCGCCAGCCGCCTGATCCCCGCGCTTTCGCTGGCCATTCCCATTGTGCTGGTCGCCAAGCAGATCGGCATGAGCGACAAAATCGTCTCCTTGGTCTTCATCAACCTGTCATTCATCCTGCCATACGTCATTTGGCTGCTGCAATCCTATTTCAAAAGCATCCCCAGGGAGCTGGAAGACGCGGGCCGCATTGACGGCTGCAGCCGCCTGCAAGTCGTGCACAAGATCATCTTGCCGCTTTCCTTGCCCGGCTTGACCTCCGCCGCCATCCTCGCTTTCCTGCTCACCTGGGGCGAGTTTCTCTTTGCCTTGCTCTTGTCGGAATCGCCAAGTTCATACACCAGCACCGTCGTCGTCTCCCTCTTCGCCACCGATGTCGATGTCAGCTTCGTCAGCATCATCACAGCCGGCGTGATTTCGGTCATCCCGCCGATTGCCTTCGCCTTGATCTTCCAGCGCTTCATCATCAGCGGCTTGCTGTCCGGCTCGCTCAAGGGCTGAGGCGCGTCCAACAGTTCCAAGCGATTTCGGACGATTTGATAAACCGCCCCTACAAGCCCTGTTGGCTCTTGACAACAGCATGCAGATTATTAAATAAGATTGGCGAATTCATCCGCGCAGGTCTATCATTACGCTATGCCAACTCACCAGGAGACCTGCTCATGATCCCGCTTGCCCAACCCGGACCCATGACCGAAGACGATCGCTTCATGTTCGAATGTTACGGCTACATCATCATCGAAGACGTTCTCAGCCAGAGCGAAATTGCCGAAGCGCTGGCCGCCTCCCAGCGCATCCATGCCGAGACAACCGACGTGTTCAGCCCGCTCGGCAACGCCTATGAAAGCGAACCCGCTCTCGCCCGTCTCATCGAACACCCGGCTGTCTTGCCCAAGATTCGCGGACTCTATGGCGATAAGTTTGTCATGCAATCGGGCTGGTGCGCTCGGCTGGCAGCCAGGGGCAGCATCGTCGGCTGGCACCAGGATGGCTCTGGCGCCTACGGTTTCGAAAAAGTCGCTCATCCCGTGCCGCTGCTGCAGTTGCGCGCCAGCTTCAGCTTGACCGACCAATCGCGCGAGAATATGGGCAACATGATGCTGCTGCCCGGCAGCCACCGCTGCCCTTACCCGCTGCCGCAGGACAAGCGCCGAGAAGTGGAGGTCTCGCCCATCCAGCACAATGTGCTCTGCAAGGCGGGTACCGTCCTGATCTTCCATAACGGCGTCTGGCACTCGCCCATGCCCAATGACGAGGATTTCGACCGGTACAACATGCACTACATCTACAGCCCACCCTGGATGCGCCGCGCCGACCGCTTCGCCTCCAATGAGGCATTTATGGCGGAGGCTCCGCCGCTGCGCCGCGCCATCATGGGCGACTACGAACGACCCGACGCGCCCTTCGCCGGCGGCGTACCGGAGATTCCTTTCGAGGAATAAGCTGCGCCGATTGACATGCCCAATCAAGCCTCCAGCTACGAGTTTTACGCGGTGGGGTTTTTCAACGCAACCTGCGGAGCAGAGCCATGCCCCTGGACATCCTCACAATAGGCGAAGCGCTGGTCGAAATCATGCGCACGGACATCGACCAGCCGCTTGACCAGCCCGGTCCCTTCGTCGGTCCCTACCCCAGCGGCGCGCCCTTCATCTTCGCCGTATGCGCCGCCCGCCTGGGCATGAAGACCGCCGCCATCGGCACGGTCGGGGAGGACGCCTTTGGGCATTGCCTGCGCGATCAATTGCTCGCCGATGGCATTTCCGTCAAGGGCTTGAAGCGCAGCGCGGAACAAGCGACCGGCATCGCTTTCGTCGCTTACAAAGCCGACGGTTCGCGTGATTTCGTTTTCAGCTTGGGCGCCGGCGGGCATCTCGACAGCGACATGCTCGCTGCCGAGCTTTTCGCGGGGCTGCGCTGCTTCCATCTCATGGGTTCGACCCTGTCAATGAGCCAGAAAGCGCTTGAGGTCTGCCGGGCTGCGCTGGAAATGGCGCAGGCCGCGGGCGCGCTGATTAGCTTTGATCCCAACCTGCGCCCGGAGATGCTGCCGCCCGAACGGGCGCGTGGCGCATTCGCGCCTTTTATCGCCGCCGCCGATATCCTCATGCCAACGGAAGCTGAGTTGCTTCAGCTCACGGGGTCTAGCGCGCTCGATGAAGCGGTCGCTCAATTGCTGTCGCGGCGACCGGGGCGCGTCATCGCCGTCACGCACGGCGCGGCTGGCTGCTCCGTTTACACTGCCGAGGGTCGGGTTGAGGCCCCCGCATTCCCAGTCCAGGAGATTGACCCAACCGGAGCCGGCGACTGCTTTGACGCCGGTTTCATCAGCGCGCTATTGGAAAGCCAGACAATTGCGCAAGCCGCCGAAATAGGCAACGCCTGCGGCGCGCTCGCCGTCAGCGCCAAGGGTCCGATGGCTGGCGCGAAATCGCGTGTCGATGTCGAGCGCTTCATGCAGACTCGGTCCCCGTTACAAGATCTTGGGAAATAAAATGCTTGCCAAGGCAAGTTCAATTCGTTATATTCACGGGTACATTAGTGCTAGAAGGAAGCATTATTATGACACTGGAAGCGAGAGACGCGCAGCGACGAGTTGAAGATCTTCCCGAGGCGCTGAAGTTGACCGATCACGATCAATATGTCGAAGATGTTCGTGTTGGTCTAAAAGAAATGCGGGCAGGAAAGACAAGAGATTTCGCGGAAAGTTTGCGGGAAATACGAACGGAACTAGATCTCCATGGCGATCAGCATAAAAGCTGTTGATAGTTTTCTCGCTCATCTAAGAAAATTGGCGCGGAAGTACCCCTCGGTATTAGAAGATGTAGACAAATTATCCAGTCAAATCAGACAGGGTGAGTTTCCTGGAAAACTATATCGCCGAGTTGGTGAGGGCGTATATCAAGTTAGATTGCCAAACCGTTCAGCGAAGCGCGGCAAAAGCGCCGGATTCCGCGTTTTGTACCATGTCCGCGACAGCAGTACCGTAACCCTTATCGCTATCTGCTTGCGAAGTAAATGTCACGAACTGACAGAAGCTGAAATTCGCAGTCTTTTGCGGGAAGCCAATTCATAGTTAAATCATGGCGGCGATTCTCGGTGGGGCTTTGCACGTTTCAGTCGAGCGCTTCATGCAGGGTCAGCGATGATCTTGAAACAAATTGCGTGTCGCATGACCGCTCTCAATCCGCCAGTTGAGTAGCCTACCCAGCAGCGACCGCTTGACATCGGCAATTTCCGCGTCATCCCAGAGGTTCTTGAGCTCGCCGGGGTCCGCAGCCAAGTCAAATAGCTGTCCGTAATCTTGATCCAGAAAATGCACCAGCTTCCAGCGCTCGCCCCGGATCATCGTCATATACGGTCCGTGATAAACGCCGTCGGGCGGATGCTCGGCATAGACATAATCACGCCCCTGCCAGTCTTCGCCGCGCAGGGGCCGCAGCAGCGACACAGTCTGCATATCCTCGCGGGAGCTCAGCCCCGCCAATTCCAGCACGGTCTGGCCGATGTCCATCCACTGGCAGAGCCCATCCACCCGCGTCCCGGCCGGGAAGCGCCCGGGCGACCAGAAGATAGCTGGCACGCGCGTGATGATGTCGTACATCGTCCACTTCTGGATATGCCCGTGATCGCCCAGGCAATCGCCATGATCGCTGGTGAAGATGACAACGCTGTTTTCCAGGTAACCTCCCTCTTCCAGCGCAGCCATGATTTGCCCGACCTGCTTGTCAATCATGCTCACGTTAGCCGCGTAATAGGCGCGCAGGCGCTGTAATTGCGCCCGAGTCGGCTGCTCCAGATGCACAACCGAGTCGTGATCGACTTCCATATTATGACGGCGCAGCTCTTGGAAAGGCGGCGGCTGTCCGTTTAGTTCCGCCTGCGTCACCTGTGGCAGCGGCAGATCGCGGTCGATGTATTCCGCGGCAGCGGCGGGCGTCGGATCATAAGGCGGGTGCGGACCGGGGAAGCCGATCTGCAGGAAGAGCGGCTCGGTTTTGGGGAAGCTGCGCAGCCACCATTGCGCCAGCCCGCCAACGAAGTTATCCGATTGCGTTTCGGCGGGCAAATCCCAGGTGAAAGCGCCCATGCGCTCGCGATAGTCCTCTCGCTGCCGATACAGCGCTCGCTGCTGCTTGACCAAGCCGCGCGCCGCCAAGGCTTTGTCCCATTCGTCGAAGTAATAGCGCCCTTCCAGATAGCGGTCTTTGTTTTCCACCACGAAGCGCTGGTGGAAGCCCATCGGCGCCTCGAATGGCTGGCTGTGCATCTTGCCAATGTTGACGCAGTGATAGCCGGCGTCGTTCAAATCTTCGACCCAGGAGCGCGTCCAGCGATCGGCGTTGCGCATGATGCCGGTAACATGGGGGTAGTAGCCGGTGAACAAGCTGGCGCGGGCCGGCGCGCAAGAGGGCGCGGTGATATGACAGTTGTCGAAGCTGACGCCTTCGCGTACCAGCCGGTCGAGATTGGGACTGTCCATGTAAGGGAAGCCTAGCGCGTTGATGGTGTCGTAGCGCTGCTGGTCGGTAATGATGAGGATGATATTAGGTCGCTGGTTCATGTTATTCCGTCTCTCTAGCGATTGCGCCACTGCCAGTATTCGCTTAGGTTGGTATATGGCATGACAGAATCAATCAAACGCGCCATATCCGAAGTCAGATAATTCATCCAGTAGTCATCAAATATGTCTTTGCCTGCAGATGCGAACACCCCCTTCCCATTAACAAGCGCATCAATGCTAGTGACTGAGCCAATGTTTTTGGTGTTGCCGCTACCTGGTCTATCAGTCGCCAGTTTCCATTTTTCTTGCAACAAAAATACAAAATCATGTGCTACAGACTGAATATTGTGTAAGTCCTCAAGTTTATAAATTCTCCGCTCGTCAATTTCGACAACACTTCGCGAATAGATAATGCCAAGGACGTAATGTTGTTCATAGTCCTGGTATGGGAATGAAATGTTCTTGGCTGAATCTCGCTGTCGGAAGAATCCTGTAAATGCTCCCAACGTGAACCCACTCACTCGATAGGCGCTAACGCGATAGGTTGATTTCAAGTCGACTGCTATTTTTGTGCCGTCAGAGGCAATGAATGTAATATCTGGATAATAGTTTTGATGCTCGGTTAAATGCAAAGAGTATTCATATTGTTGAGCGAATTGATGAAACAATGGGAATAGCATTAGCTCAATTAGCTTTGAGATCACTTTGGTGTCGTTTGAGATAGTATAGATATTTCGTCGCGTATCTATGAATCCCTTGACAACCCAATCCCCGATATCTGCCGCAAGAACAGATTGAATGCGCGGTATGTATCCACGCAACCGTCGCTCAAACTCGGACATCTTTACTGTCCAATCAACAGAATTTCGCTGGATTTTTTATTCTTTGACAGCGCGTATTGATAATTTCGATATCTTTCAATCCGAATATCAGATTTGAATTTTCTTAGGAGATCAACTAACTCTGATTCCGCAGGAATCCCATCGCTGCGATAGGAGACAGCTAGAATGCTATCCGAATATTTGTCAAAGACTCGCTCAAAAGCTCGATAAATTCGGTTCTTGTCGGTCCAAATGTTAGGCTCGGGCAGCAAACGGCGATGTTTTGATCGCATATCAATTTGCGCTGGCCAATGTTGATAATCTGTAAGCCCCTCCAGAAAATGATAAAAGTCGCGATAATCAACAGCGACGCCTTTTTCGGAAATATAGGGTGGATCAAAATATACTAAGTCATAGTCGCCTTCAATTTCAAAAACATCCTGATTCAAGGCTCGATTGGCTTTGCCATTATCAAATACTGCCTTATTCGCTTCTTCAACAAATTGCCTAAACCATTCTTCAAATGGCCTGTCCCAACTCGTCTTATTTCCAAAAGATCGTTCTACTTCCGCCATACGAATGTAGAGGTTGCGGCGGTGAAACAAATTATATGGCCTCTTGATGATGCAGGACTGAGCCAGCGCAAAATAGGCTAGCGTCTTTTTATAGACCTCCCTAATACAATGGATATTCGTGATGACCTGGTCAAGCCAACGATTTTCATCATCGGTAAAATAGATATTCGCGAATGTATCGGCAATTAAGCTAGGATAAGAAAGGTCCTGCGGCGCCAGTATCCTTTCCACATCATGATCGCTAAGTTGAGTATGCGAATTTTCTATCAGCGCTCGGCCAATCCAAAAGTTGAACTTGAGATGATCATTATAAGTCACTTGTTTCTGTTCTTGTTTTAGGCGATAAGCAATAGTTCCCGTACCACCAAAAGCATCTAAGCAGGTTTCAAAGCGATAATGAGAAAGTTTCTCCCAGATCCAATTAGCTAGCTTCGCCTTGCTGCCCTGGTAACGCGTACTGGGAAACCTATACGTAATTTGAGGAATCAGCGCAAGTTGCTCTACCATAGTCTTTGATTCAGATTTTCAGCTGATAATGCCATTATAGCAGAGCAGACAACGCAACAGAACTTCGCAATTCTTGCAGCCTCAATACCTCGTCGCTTTATCTAAATTCGGATTGTCAATCAGCGCTGGCTGCCCATCCCGCATCACTAGCAACTTTCGGAAGCCGTCGCGCTCAATCGTGCCATAATCGTGACCGGCGCGCGCTTCCCAAGCCGAAAAGAAGACGAAGTCCTCGGCGCCGATGTTGACTGTGCGATGCGCCCAATAGGGCGGCACGTAGGCCGCGCTGCCGGCGACCATCTCGATCTCGCTGGTCGCGCCGCTATCCGTTTGCAGCAGCAGAAATCCGCGCCCGGACAAGCCAAAATAGACCTCGCCCTGGTCGCGCCGCGCGTGATAGTGCCCCTTGGTCATGTGATACTCGGCGCCGACGCGCCCGGGCAAGATGCGCGTCGTACAGTGCGGGATCTGGCCTTCTTCCGCCGGCAGCTCGACGCCTTGCACTTCATAAATCAGGCGGTCGCCCTCTTCGGACAAGATGCGCGCCGCCGCATCGGCATCCGCGTACATCAGGTTCATGTCGCTCAGGCGGCGCTGCAGGGTGTTGCGCTTCGGCGACAATGCCCCTGTGGCGAAGTCAATTTCGGTTTTGAATGGCTCAATCAAGTTCTTCAAGTCCATCACTTCTCCCATTCTCGGCGCGCTTGCACAAGCAATAGCCTACTCCAAATTGGCGTGGCGCGCGTTCATGGCGCTTTCGTCTACTTGGAGCCTATCCTTCAGTCGGATGATGAGCAAGTCGCAGACTAATCCCAAACAATGCTCGAAAAGCGATCCCATCACCAATACGGAGTCTTGCCCGCTTTTCGCGCCGGCTTTGAAGTTGGTAGCGGGGATATGCACCAGTGTCTCGGCAGCGGCAGCGATGGGAGATTCAAGGTTGCCGGTGAGAGTCGCGATTGACGCGCCAACCTGCCCGGCGGTATGCACATGCCGCAGCAGCGAAGCGGTGCGCCCGGAGGACGAGCCGACCAGCAGCAAGTCCTTCCGCGCAATCGCTGGCGTTGTAACATCGTCAAGGACATGTGCGGTTAATCCCAAGTGCATCAAGCGCATGGCGAAGGCTTTCATCTGCAAACCGCTACGCCCCCTGCCCGCGATGAAGACGCGATCCGCGGCTAGAATAGCCTCTTTCAGATCTTCAAGTTGCGTCGAGTCTACCTGTCGCAAGGTACGCGACAGGTCCGCGAGAATGGCGTCGAATAGTTCAGGACTTTCCATATTGGCTTATCCCCTCATGAATTAATCGCGCCGCCAAACCTGGATCCGCCGCCGCAGTGATGGCCGAGCCGACGACTATAATTTGTGGCTGGAGCGGCAATATCTGCGGCAGCAGCTTCTGGCTTATGCCCCCGGCGATAGCGAGATGCAGCGCGGGATAAGCCGCGCGCAGTTGAGCGAGCTGCCGCCAGGGAGAATCGCGCTTGGGCTGCTGATCGTGGGCGGTGTGCAGGCAAAGCAAGTCACAGCCAAGCCCGATTAGCTCGACGGCGCGCTGCGGCGGCTCCGCCACCTCCATCATATCAATCATGACCTGGCCGCCATGCTTTTCCGCGCTGTTGAGAGCGCCCTGTATGGTCTCGTCGCCGGCCAAGCCCAGCACTGTTACCATGTCCGCCCCGGCCCCGAAAGCGATATCGGCTTCCGCCGCCCCGGCATCCATGATCTTGAGATCGGCCAGCAAGCGCAAACCTGGATAAGCGGCGCGGATCTTGCCGACGGCGCGCATGCCATCGCGGAAGACCAGCGGCGTGCCAATCTCAACGATATCGACAAAGGCATGCGCCTGTTCCAGCACAGCAAGGGCGCTGGATAAATCTCCATCGAGAGCAAGTTGCAGTTTCGCCATAGTTGTCCTTAACAGAAGCCTTTGCGGGTGGAATTATTTTCAGTTCTTGGTAAGGGATCCTTAATTCAAAATACGAACAACTTGCTAGGGGCGGCACGCTGTGCCGTCCGATATTCCTGCTGCCGGGCGCTTGTTGCGCTTTATTTCAACTGATTTCGATACGCCACCCCATCCTTGTCAGTGGTCGATTAGCAAAAAATCTAAGACAATAGAGTATATAAAAGGATAACGGGCCTGACAAAGGATAAGTAGCATGGCGGCGAGAATCGTAGTTGTGGGCAGCTTCAATGCGGACTTGGTGTCTTATATGCAGCGGATGCCGCGTCCGGGCGAGACGGTGCATGGCGACAGCTTCATGACCGGCGCCGGCGGCAAAGGTTCCAATCAAGCGGTGGCGGCGGCGCGCCTGGGCGCGGACGTCACCTTCATCGGGCGTCTGGGCAATGATGTCTTCGCCAATCTCGCCTACGAGATCTGGGATGCCGAGGGCGTGAACAGCGATTATGTGGTTCAAGACGAAGACACGGCGACCGGGGTCGCGCCCATCTTTGTGGATAGCGCCGGCGAAAACATGATTGTTGTGGTCTTGGGCGCCAATTCCCGTGTGCAGTCGAGCGATATTGACGGAGCCAGGGGGCGGATCGCCGCGGCTGATGTCTTGCTCGTTCAGTTGGAAATCAACACCGACATGGTGACTTATGCCCTGCAAGTGGCGAAGCAAGTTGGCGTCACGACGATATTGAACCCGGCGCCAGCCGCGCCCATCCCGCGGGAGACGATCCAATTGGCGGATTATCTGACGCCAAACGAAACCGAACTGGAGAGCCTCAGCGGCGGCGCTGTATCTGATGTGGCGGCGGCGGCGCGCTCGCTGATGACGCGCGCGGAACAGACTGTGGTGGTCACAATGGGCGCGCGGGGCGCGCAGGTCGTCGCGCGCGACCAGACTGACACCCTGCCGAGTTTCACAGTTGATGCGCTGGACACGACCGGCGCGGGCGACGCCTTCAACGCGGCGCTGGCTGTGGGCTTGGCGGAAGGCAAATCGCTCGCGGGGTCCGTGCGCTTCGCCAATGCCACCGCCGCCCTGTGCGTCACCAAAGCTGGCGCCGCGGGCAGCGCCCCCTACCGCGCCGAGGTGGACGCGCTGCTTGCGAAATGACGGTAGCGCATCTTTTTGGCTGTTATTCTTTTCTCAGTTCTCGGCGCTGCGCGTAGACACAGCAGGTCAGTCGCCCCTACCGATAGTCTTTAATTTGTGATGTTGCTGTCAGAGCGGATAGTCTATGACGAAATTCGATACTATGTTTGTCATACTGCCAAAATATTGCAATGCACCCTGAAATTAGACGAGACTTGAGTCCTTCGGACATTTGTGTTACAGTAGAAATGTATTTCTTGCAATCGGTCGGCTCAAGGTCGACATTCGCCTTTCCTAGCCAACATTATAACCCCGCGTTGGTTGAGCAGTCGGCGGACTACCCAATTGTTTTAACTTTGCAGTCGATTGGTGTAACGAAATGCGCCAAGGCAGTTTTGTCGCACGTATTGTAAACCATGCCTAAAGGAGGTATAGGATGAAGAAGATAGGATTATGGCTCTTGATCGCTGGCTTGCTGGTCAGCGCCTTTGGGGTCGCTAGCGCGCAGGATAGCCCAATCCGCGTCGGCTCGAAGCAATTCACCGAGCAGATCGTCTTGGGACAGATAATCGTCGCGGCGCTGGAAGACGCGGGGCTGGATGTGGTCGATCGCACGAACCTCGGGGGTACGCAGGTCAATCGCGATGCGCTGGTAAATGGCGAGATCGACATGTACGCGGAATACACCGGCACGGCGTTGTACAACTATTTCAACGATGTGCCCTGGTACGACATTCCGCAGGAGGCTTATGGCCATCGCGTACTGGGTTATTCGCTGGTGAGCTCGCTGGACGCGGCCATCAATGACCTGGTGTGGCTGGCGCCGACGCCGGCGAACAATACCTACGCTTTTGCGGTGACCTCGGCTTTTGCCGAAGACAACGGCGTCTACTCGGTGATTGATATGGCCGATTACGTCAACGATGGCGGCTTTGTCTATTTGGCGACGGGCGATGAATTCGCGCAGCGCCCCGATGGCATCGCCTCCTTCGAGGAAACCTACGGTTTCGACTTGACGGACGATCAACTGTTGATCATCTCCAATGCGACGCCGGCGCAAACGGAGCAAGCGCTCAACGAAGGCGCGAACGATGTGAACTTCGCGATGGCTTACGCCACCGACGGCGCTTTGATGGCTTATAACTTTGTCGTGCTGGAGGATCCCTTTGGCGCGCAGCCGATCTATGCGCCGACGCCTGTCATCCGCGGGGAAGTCCTCCGCGCCAATCCAGAAATTGCCGGCATCTTGAACCCGATTTTCCGCGCGCTGGACAATGTGACCTTGCAAACGCTGAACGCGGAAGTGGAAGTAGAGGGCTTGAACCCGGCCGACGCGGTACGCGCCTGGCTGCAAGCAAGCGGCTTCATCGGCAACTAGCCGCCTCGCGCTTGACTCTTTTTGTGGCTTCGGGGGGAAGTTTGCCTTGGTTCCCCTCGGAGCCAGCCACATAACGCTGACTGATGAAAAGCTGGATTAAAGGAGAGCGGCGATTCGCAGGAGCAATTTGATCGCATTGCTGGGCGGTTGCGTTGCCAGCTTTGGCTTCTTTTTTCTGCCCGTAATAGAAATAAAGCCGAATAGACTCGCGTCTGGCTTACCGGTGGGCTTGCTGGAGATCCCGGGCGATATGCGATATCTCCTGTTGTTTCTGCTCGCGCTGTCGCCAGTGTTGCTGGCATTCTTGGGGGACCGCAATCGGCGAGGTTGGGCGCTGACGGCGGTTGGCAATTTGATAGTGATACTGTCTTTGTATTTGCCGGCTCTGGCGGGCAGCGCCTATTTGCTGGGCGCGGAAGCCCTATTTGAAGCGGGGACGCGCATCAGCAATCCGCGCGTCTTGACATCGGCCGCAATCGCCACGGGTTTGGCCGGTGGCTATATCACGCTTTTCGCGGGCTTGCTCGATCTGGAAGGCAGCGGCGCCTCGCGGCTGGTGCGTGGCTTGGTCGGCGCGGTCGGCGCTCTGGTCGCCGTTGTGATGCTGGCCGGCGGCACGCTGGATGTTTATTCGATCATGGTGGAATATCACTCGCGGGGCGAGACCCTGGCTTTGCGATTTTTAGAGCATATTGTTTTTGTAATGGTAGCGCTGGCGGCGGGCTTGATTGTCGGCATCGCGTTGGGATTATGGGCGAGCCGCGACGCCAAAGCGGAAGACGCGATTCTCTATACCGTTGGCATCATACAGACGATACCCAGTCTGGCTTTATTTGGCATCTTGCTGGTGCCTTTGGCGCGGCTGGGCGATGCCAACTTCCTTTCGCTAGCCCGCGATTGGCTGCTGCTGGCGGTTTTTGCGCTGGCTGCGGCGCTGGTTTTGCGGCGGCTACATGCGCGCTTGCCAGAGAGAGCGCGGCAAGCCGCAATTGTAGCGGTCTTTATTTTGGCTTTGATCCCGCTGGCGCTCTTGGCAGTCCTCATCATCGCATTTGGCTTTGAAGTGGCGCTGACCGTATTGACGATGGCTGAGCTGGCTTTGCTGCGCGGGCTATCGGGCTTGGCGCTCTTGCTATTTCTGGTCTTATATTCGGCGGGCAAGCGCTTCGACCTGGAGCGCAAGCTGCCGCAGTATCGGAGTTTGCGTTATTTGCCCCTGCTGCTGGCGGCGCTGGGCGGGTTGACGCTCTTGGCGCAAGGCGCCGGCGAGCTGCTCGGCAAGCAAGAGCTGGCGACTTTGACCATCCGCGACTTCGGCGTTTCTGGCATTGGCACGGCGCCGGCCATCATCGCCTTGACCTTGTATTCCTTGTTGCCGCTGGTGCGCAATACCTACGCCGGGCTGAAGAATATCGACCCAGCCATCATCGATTCGGGCAAGGGCATGGGTTTCACGGCGGCGCAATCTTTCTTTCGGATTGAGCTGCCGCTGGCTTTCCCGGTGATTATGGCGGGGGTGCGCAATGCCGCGATTTCGCTGGTGGGCATCGCGGCGGTGGCCTCCATCATCGGCGCCGGGGCGCTGGGAGATTTTATTTTGCTGGGCGTGAACTCAACCTCGATTGATCAGATCTTGCTGGGCGCGATACCGGCCGTGCTGCTGGCGGTGATCCTGGACGCTGGCATGAAGCTCC
The DNA here is from genome assembly GCA_965116975.1 of Phototrophicaceae bacterium. Lineage (GTDB taxonomy): Bacteria > Chloroflexota > Anaerolineae > Aggregatilineales > Phototrophicaceae > UBA6055. The sequence goes on along the minus strand of OZ220735.1, from coordinate 3,734,697 downwards.
TGGAAAGCTTGTTGACCTCGCCGGGCATCCGGCAGGCATAAGCGCGCGACAGCGCAGCACACAAGGAAAGGCAGACGGCGCGTGATCGAATTCAAAGATGTCATCAAAGAGTATCCCAACGGCTTTCGGGCAGTGGACAACTTGAATCTGACGATACCCGATGGGGAAATCTGCGTCTTGATTGGTCCCTCCGGCTGTGGCAAGACAACAGCGCTGCGCATGATCAATCGGCTGATAGACGTTACGCGCGGCGAAATCCTGATTAACGGCCAGCCGAATGACGAATTTGAGCCGGAAGTACTGCGGCGTCAGATCGGTTACGCCATTCAGCAGATCGGCTTGCTGCCGCACATGACGATTCGCGACAATGTGGCGATTGTGCCGCGCTTGCTCGATTGGGACGAGGAGCGGGTTCGGCAGCGCGTGGATTTGCTGCTGGATATGGTGGGGATCGATCCCAGCATTCAAGGCGACAAATATCCGCGACAGCTTTCGGGCGGGCAGCAGCAGCGCGTCGGCGTGGCGCGGGCATTGGGAGCCGATCCGCCGATCATGCTGATGGATGAGCCCTTTGGCGCGGTTGACCCCATCACGCGGGCGATCTTGCAGGAAGAATTCTTGCAGATTCAGCAAGAGGTGGGCAAGACGATCATTTTCGTGACGCACGATATTGACGAAGCGATCTATATGGGCGACCGCATCGCCTTGCTGCGCGCGGGGCGGTTGGTGCAATACGATACGCCGGACGATCTGCTGGCAATGCCAAAAGACGATTTTGTACGCGAGTTTGTGGGCGCGGATCGCTCGCTGAAACGGCTGCATCTGATCTCGGTCAAGGACTCGATGATGAATAATGTGCCCCGCTGCGAGCAAGATGCCAGCTTGGAAGAAGTCGAGGCTTGCCTGGACCGACACCGCAGCGATAGCGCTTTTGTTGTTGCCGCTGACACGGGCAAGCTGCTGGGCTGGGTCGATAGAGCGGCTTTGGCACAGAGCGCATCGCTGACGGAAGCGATGAATCAGGCGCCGGCGACCAGCTTCGCCGTGCCAGAAGACGCCACCGCGCGCGAGGCGCTGAGCGTGCTGCTCTCGCATTCCTTCGAATTGACGCCGGTGATAAACGCCCAAGGCGTATTGACCGGCGGCGTCAGCATACAACGCCTGCAAGACCTGGTTGAGGCGCCGGGCATTCACGCAACGATGCAACGGGAACGCGGCCGATGAGCGAAACGCAGGCGAAGATCTCCGCATCTCCCGGACGGCGCCTGCCATACGGGGCGCTGATGTGGCTGCTGGCAACGCTGCTGATCTTCGCCGTGGGCCAGCAAACCGTGACACTGCACGACCGCGAGAAATTCATCGGCGATTTTGAATTCACGGTGGAACAAGTCGAGAACGAGAACCGACTGATTCTCAGCCTGACGGCGGGCAGCTTCGTTTATGGCGCGACGCCCGAGGTGATCTTGCCGACGCCGACGGGCAGCTTCAGCCGCGGCGACGGGAGCGCGCCGGAAGTGGCGCGCACGCTATTTGACACGCTGGATAGCATCACGGAAATCACGATTGAGGCGCAAACAATCACGGTCTTGTACGATGATGATGTCGAGGCGGAGCAGATTCGCAGCCGTCTGCGGCGACCGGTCAATAACGCCGTCGCCAACGACCGCAGCACTATCACGGCGCATGTGTCGGAAAGCGCGGAAAAGACCATCCTGTTCAGCACCAGCGATGATCACTTTCGCTATGCGCAGTATCAGCCGGCGCTGGTCGAAAGCGTCGAAGACTACGACAGCCGCGCCGCGGCCGAGGCCGGCTCGGCGCTGGCGCGCTTCATCGTCAGTGAAGCGCGGGCGGTGCAATCCCTGCGGCTGGAGCCGACGCGGCTGACGCTGGGTTATGCCGAGGGCACGGCGCTAGAGCCTTTTGCGCGCACTCTGCGCGAGATCCTGAACGATTTTCATCCGCGGGCGTCGCTCGCTCCGAATTTGTGGCTGCTGACGGTCGCGCCGGAGATCATCCCGCCGCTGCTGGCGATCGCTGTGGAGCCGCTGCAATCCGGCTTGCTGCTCTTCATATTCACGCTGTTGATGGTGGTGGTGGAGGGCGGGATTTACTTCGTCGCCCACGAAGGCAAAAAAAATCTGCTGATCCACCTGATACAAATCGTGTCGGTGTTTTTGTTATTTTGGTCCATCTTTGGGCACGAGCCGCTATGGGACGCCATCTTGCATGCGATATTCCCGACGAGCGCGCAACTGGTACACCCGCAAGGCACGGTGATTACCTTCACCGCGCAGCATCTTGAGCTGGTCTTGACCTCATCGATTTATATTATTTCAGTCGGTTTGTTCCTCGGCGTGATGGTCACGCGGGAGAACTTCCGCGAGTTCTTGCCCTTGGTGAACAACATTGTCAACAGCGGGCAGACGGTGCCGACGCTGGCGATTGTGGCGATTATGGCGCCAATCATCGGTTTGGGATTTATGCCGGCGCTGGTGGCTTTGATCGCTTATGGCTTGCTGCCGGTGGTGCGCAATACCATTGCCGGCATCGAATCGGTCAGCGTTTCTATCGTAGATTCGGCGCGGGGTATGGGAATGACCTCGCAGCAGATATTGCTGCGGGTGGAGCTGCCCATCGCCAGCCGCATCATCATGGCGGGGATCCGCACAAGCATGGTAATCAATATCGGGACGGCGACCCTGGGCGCCTTTGTGGGCTCGGGCGGCTTGGGCATCCCGATCGCCAGCGGCTTGTCGATGACGGTGGATGCTTTCATCCTCTTGGGCGCCATCCCCGCGGCGCTGCTGGCGATATTGGCAGACTACGTCTTGGGGCGCCTGGAAGTGGTGCTGACGCCGCGTGGCTTGCTTATCGAGACTTAAGACAAACCCGCAACCGCCCGCATGTGATCCGCCAGGCGCAATGCCAGGGCGACAATGGTGAGCGTCGGGTTGGCGTAACCGCCAGTTGGGAAAACAGCCGAACCCGCGATATAGAGGTTGTCGACGCCGTGCAGGAGCGAGTTGCGGTCGACGATGCCGTCCTCTGGCTTCGCCGACATGCGCAGCGCGCCTATATGATGATCGCCCGTTTCCAGCGCGCCTTCATTTGGCGGGAAGGTCCAGTCTTCCGCCCCGCCGCTGAGCTCGGTGAGCATGTCATGGCGGACAGCGCCACGCTGATACAGATAGTCGAGCGTGATTTGCAGAGCGCGCCGAGCGCTGCGCTTGTCGGTTTCGCTCAGCCGCCAATCGACATGAGCGACCGGCTGCCCGAAGATGGGATCTTTCTGCTCCGGATCTAAGCCTATGCGGCTCTCTTCGTTCGGCGTCTGCTCCCAGTTGAGATTGACTTGGGCGGAAGATTTGTCCGCGCCAAAATTGAGTATGACGCGGAAATTGCCGATAGCTTCTTCCCGCAAGACTGCTGGCTTTGGCGTCAATATGCCCCAGGCGTTAAAGGTCAAATACTCGAAGATGAGTTCCGGATTGACCAGGGGCTTCGCCATGTGTTGGTAGGCGCCGCTATCATCTGTCGGGGCTTTCAGGCGAATCTGTTGTTCACGGAAGAAATTGCGGATTTCCGTCGGGATTGCCCGGTCGAAGCGGACTGTAGCGGCTTTAGTAAGCAAGGGATGCAGCATGAACCCGCGCCCCAGTTGGTCGCGCTTGTTATTGCCCAAGCCGCCAGAGAGCTGCAAGAGGCGCGCGTTTTCTATGCCGCCACAAGCCAAGACATAAGCATTGGCGCGTACCTTGAAGTTTTTGCCGCGCCGCCCAGCAGCGATGGTTGAGCAATTAAGTTCGTTCACATGGCGCCGCTCGCTGTCGCTGACGATATTGAGCAGATGCGCGTTAAAAAGCACGGTGATGTTCTCGGCGCTTTTGAGTTCGTCGCGGAACTGCAGCTGGAAATCGTGCAAGTTCTCTTCGTATTGCGCGCGCATGATCGCGCCGCCCATTTTGTCGCCGGGCAGGGCATCGAAGCAGCGGCTGTACAAGACCTCTTCCCAGAAGGACATATCGGCGTAATTTAGCGGACCAAATCGACCGAAATGATGGGCGTCAACGTAATACGGTTTCAAGTCCTCAAATGCGAGGGGCCAGGCAGCCTCGCGGTAACCGGGGCGCGGCTGGAAATCGATCGGATCCAATGGACGCGCCCAGAAGCCAAAATGGTTGGTCGTGCCACCGTACATATTCAGCCGCGAGCGCTGTAAAAAGTCCGGATCCACCTGCCGCAGAAAATCCCCGACCGTCCCGTGATACAGCGATTGCCGGTCCCTGTCCGGGCTGGCTTTATCGCCGGGGCTGCCGCTGACCAGCAGCATGACCCGCAGCGAGCTCTTCGCCAGGCGCTGCGCCAGGGCGATGCCCGCTGCGCCAGCGCCAACGACGCAAATATCAAATCCCTGCAGGACGGTCTGTTCTGGGAGCTGGTCGGCATGCAGATACATGGAATTCTCCTAGCGCGCCATGAACGCCGCGCCGAGCAGCGCCGCGTCCTCACCCAGCGAAGAAGCTCTTATCTTGATTTTGGCCGCAACCTCCGCGAAGGAATAGCCCTTTAGGGATTCCCGCGCCGGATCCAACAGCAGCTCGCCGGCGCGCGCGACGCCCCCGCCGATGACAAATTGCTCGATATTGATTGTCATCGCCATCGACGCGATGGCGATGCCCAAGGCGCGACCAGCCTCCCGCAACACGCGCAAGGCGTCCGCATCCCCCGCCAAAGCGCGCCGCGTTACTTCGGCGCCGCTGACAGTGTCGCCCTGGATAGCGGCGTATCGTCTCGCCAAGGCTGGCCCGCTGGCATAAGTTTCCAGGCAGCCGCGCGACCCGCAATGACACAGCCGCCCGTTAGGGTCGACTGTCATGTGTCCGGATTCACCGGCGCTATTGCTTTCGCCATAAATGAGGCGGCGCTCGTAAATGATGGCCGCGCCGACTCCCGTGCCGATCACGATATAAATCATGCTGTCGCGCCCACGCCCGGCGCCATAATGAAACTCGCCCAAAGCCGCTGCCTTGGCGTCATGATCCAGCTGGACCGGCAAGTTCAGCTTGGCACGCAATTTGGCGCGGAAGGGCGTATTCGAGAGGCCGGGCAAATTCACCAAGGTATGCAAGCGTCCGCTGACATGGTCTACGGGACCGGGCGCGCCGATGCCGACGCCCGTGATGGTCTCGCCCCGCGGCAAGTCGCGCTTGAGCGAGTCAACTTGCGCGGCTATGCGAGCGGTCACGACGTCGACCCCCGCGTCGGCGAGGGTGTCGATACGCCTGCGACTGACAATTTGATGGTCGGGGCTTAGCAAGCCCAGCGCGATCTTGCTGCCGCCCAAATCGATTCCGATGACCCAAGTCATGTTGCTGCCTTTCACCGGGCAAGTAATCGTCACGCAGGTTGCCGCGGCGGCAATTCGGATAGCTTGACCCAATTCCCGCTACGCGAGGAAAGCTCGGCAGCTTCCATGATCTTCTGCACCTGCAAACCATCCGCAAAGGACGGCGACGGCGCCCTGTCCTCCCAGATCGACTTGATGAATTGGTATTGGCATTCGGCGTGGGCGCGCATGAAGTCCGGGCTCATCGTCCAGTCCGGCGCGCGCTGTCCCGCATAGCGGCTGGCCGCTTCGATTTTGAGAAAGCCGCGTTGGCCGCCCAGGGGCGTCTCGGCTTCGCGGGCGTCGTAGACATGGAGCCAGGCTGGCTGCGCCAAGTCAAAGCGCAGCGCGCCGGCTTCCCCGAAGATTTCCCAGCTCAAGTCGTTGGTGGCGCCAGTACCCATGCGCGAGATTTCGACCGTGCCCAAAGCTCCATCAGGCAGACGAGCTTGCAGCAAAGCGATATCATCAACATCGACCTGTGCCATTTCGGCTGCGCCCGGCGCCACGGGGCGTTCTTTGATCAAGGTATCGAGCGTTCCGAAAACGGCATCGAAATCGCCCAGCAGGTAATAAAGCAAATCCAGAATATGCGAGCCGAGGTCAAATAGCGCGCCGCCCCCGGTAAGCTCCCGCCGCAGGCGCCAGGAAAGCGGCTTGTCGCGGCTGATGTAACTCGAACGGTGATAGCGACCGCGGAACGAGAAGATCTCGCCCAGGAAGCCTTCTGCAATGAGCTGCTTGGCGCGGACGATGGCGGGGAAAAACCGAAAGTTGAATGTCAACTGCCCTTTGAGGTTCGCGGCTGCTACCGCCTGCGCCATCGCTTGGGCTTGCTCCGCGCTCATCGCCAGGGGTTTTTCGCAATAAATGTGCTTGCCCGCGGCCGCCGCCGCCAGGGCGATTTCGTGATGAGAATTGTTCGGCGTACAGATATCAACCGCGTCGATGTCCGGGCGCGCCAGCAAGTCGCGATAGTCCGCTGTGTAGAATTCACAGCCGATTTCGCGGGCCGCTTGTCTAGCTGTTTCCAGCCGCGTCGTGGCGACCCCGCCTATCGTGACACTCTTGGCGTTTAAGCCATAGTGGAAGGGAATGGCGCGGTAAGCCGCGGCATGCACGCGCCCGATGCCCCCATATCCGATCAGTCCGATAGTGATGTCTGGCATGTCCTTGCCCTATCTTCTAAGTATTTCCAACAAAATAATGCAAAAAAATCAGGATGCTGTCGGGGCGGCCAATCTGTCGCCCGCATTGTTTCCTATTGAATTCGGGCGACATACCATGTCGCCCCAACAATTACTTAGAATTTTATGACATTCGACACTTGTACAATTGCTCTGATGATGTGAATCACAGATAGTCGCACTGCCATCTTTTCTCTGTGCCCTCTGCGGCTCTGAACTGAATTTTCATGACTTACTAGCTTCGCTTTAGCCCACCGCCATCACGATATGAATCGCTGGCATCGCGCATCACAGCGCGCAGATTGTCCACGGCGGCGCTGATCTGCCCGGTGCCGGGCTGCAATTTGCCTGCGGGACCCTTCAGCAGCGGCGACGAAAATTCGCCGACGGTCATCCCGACCTCGATGAACTGCGCCACGTTGCCCGCGTTGAGCCCGCCGTCTTCCATCAGTTCGATGCGGTCTTCCATGCCCGCGTCCGCGATCATGCGATGCAGCTCACGCAAGGTAGCAATCACGCTGGCATCAATGGTATGCGGGCTTTTGTCGCCTGCGGTCTTTTTCCAAAACGGCGCGCGGCTCTCGTATTCGATGATGTCGACATGGGGATGAATGAACTGCTCGAATGCGATCGCCGGTAAGCCCTGCCAAGCCCAAACACCGACCTTCAAGCCCAGTTTCTCTTTGATATAAGTTATGTTTTGAAAGATCATCTCGTTGGTCGTTTCCAGGGGCAAGCTAATCAAGCTCACGCCCAGCTCCGCCAGTTGATCAAAAACGCTGAAGCCCGGACGCAGCATTTGCAGCTGCGCTTCGACTTCCAGCGACGTGCTGTTGCAGGTGGCTTCGATGATGTCGTAGCCGCCGCGCGGCATGGCGAAATCCATATACTTGCCATCGCGCACTTCAATGTGCAGCCAGTCGACGCCAGCCGCTTCCAGTTCTTGCACCTGCGCGCCCAGCACAGCGTAATCCGCCCAAAACAAGCCGGCGGCGATCTTGCACTGTTGGGTTACTTTTCCGATTGGCATATGATCCCTTCCTCGTTCCGCGCGCGCAGCTTAATGATCTCGGCCGCGGCCTTTTCATCCGTACAAAGCACGTTTAGCGCGCCCGAATTCAACGCGCCCAGAATAGCCGCCGCTTTGTTGAGGCCGACAGCCACAGCGATTGTTTCTGGCACGGCGCGCAATTCATCCAGCGTTACGCCGATGATACGCCGATTCAATTCGCAGGGATATAGGCAGCCCGCGCTGTCGAAAATCTGCCAAGCCATGTCGCCGATGGCGCCCTTTTGACGATAGGCGCGCAACTGCCCGGCATCGGCCACGCCGGCTTTTACGAAACCAGACGAAGCCGGGTCGAGGTCGCCTATGCCAACCAAGGCGATATCGGCGCGGCGCGCGCGCTCTAGCGTCTGTCTCACCACAGCTTGGGCGCGGATCAGCGCCGCGGCTTCGGCATTGTCCGCTAACAGTGGCGAAGACAGATAAAGCGCTTCGCCACCCAGCTTCCGCGCCAATTGCCGCGTCAAGGCGGAGCTGTCATATTCTTTGAGCGCCAGTGGCAAACTGCCGGTGGCTTGCATCACTTTGACGCTGGCTTGAAAATCGCTGCGGATGGCGTTGATGACTTCGTAGGTGGTGCTGCCGAAGCAAATCGACATGGTGGATTGATCCGCCAGCGCCCCTTCCAGGTAGCGCGCGGCGAGTTGAGCGATCTGCCGCAGCAGGAGCGCCTCATCAGTCGCGCCCGTTTGCAGCACCAAAGCCCGGTCCAGACCGAAACTAGCGACAAGCTGCCTTTCCAGATCGTCCGCGCGCTTGATGGGCCAGTCGATCAGGATGCGCACGATCTGTCTCTCCCGCGCCTCTTTAAGCAAGCGATAGATTTTGACGCGCGACAAGTCAAGCGCCGCGGCGATATCGTTCTGCGTCATCTCTTGCTGGTAATACATCGCCGCGACTTTCGCCAGCAATTCATGGTGCAGCGAATCGACCATGGTCATATGCCCGCTCGATTGCGCTTCACGATTTCCGCCTTGCCTTGCCGCGTCCGAGGCTGATAACCAGGCAGCGGCAGCAGCCGCTCGTGAATGATATCGATCATCCAGTCGACGCCCGGGAAAAAGCTCTCGTCGAGCTCGGCCGGCGGCGTGATCCAATTGCGCGCCCCCAGCACAGCCACAGGACCATCGAGATAGTCAAATGCCAACTGGCTGATGTTGGATGCCATGGTGTGCAGGAAAGAGCCGCGTTCGCTGGCGTCGGAGGCGAGCAACAGCCTGCCCGTCTTGCGCGTGGACTGGACGATAGGCTCGTAGTTGAGCGGGTTGAGGAAACGGGCGTCGATGACCTCGGCGCTCAAGCCGTGCTGCGCCTGGAGTTTGTCCGCCGCCGCCAGCGCGCGATAGAGCGTGGCGCCGATAGTGACAATCGTGATATCGCTGCCCGCGCGATGCCGGTGGGGTTCGCCCTCTGCTACCTCGTAGTATTCGACCGGGACGCCACCGGCGAAGAGCGTTTCCGGCTGGCTGTAGAGGCGCTGGCTTTCGAAGAAGACAACGGGATCGGTCCCTCGCAGCGCCAGGTTGAGCATGCCCTTGGCGTCATAAGCGGTCGCTGGGAAGTAAACCTTCAGCCCCGGTATGTGCGCGACCAGCGAGCTCCAGTCCTGCGAGTGCTGGGCGCCGTATTTCATGCCGACAGAGACGCGCAGCGCGAGCGGCATGCGCAGAGCCTTGGCGGACATAGCCTGCCACTTCGCCATCTGGTTGAAAATCTCGTCCCCAGCCCGTCCCATAAAATCGCAATACATGAGTTCCGGCACAGCGCGCCCGCCAGCCAGCGCATAACCCACAGCCGCGCCAACGATGGCCGCTTCCGAGATGGGCGTGTTGAAGAGACGATGATAGGGAAGCGCCTCGGTCAAGCCGCGGTAAGCGCCAAATGCCCCGCCCCAATCGCGGTTTTCTTCGCCAAAAGCGATCATGGTCGGGTCTTGATAGAATCGCTGGAGCATGGCTTCGAAGATTGCTTCGGCATAGGTCAATGTCTTGAGCTTAGGGAACGGTTTCCCATGCTCGTCCAAGCCGAAACGATGTTTGCGCGATGTGACTTTCAAGCGGCTTTCCGACAAGGGCTGCAAGACTTCGGGCTCGCGATCGTCCAGCGCCTCCGCCCGCTCATCCGAGAACATCAGCGCGCCAATCTCGTCTTTGGCGACCTGCAAGCGCGGCGAAATGTCCAGATCAATGGCGGCGACGACGACTCGAGAAATCTTTTCCTCGATCGATGCCGCTATATTTTCCAGTGTTGATTTGTTGGCGTGACCATTGCCGAGCAAGTATTGCCCGAAGCTCTTGATAGAATCCTGCCCTCGCCACATCTCGATCTCGTCTTTGCCGCGATAGGACGAGGCGTCGCTGGGCGAATGGCCGCTATAGCGGTAGGTGATGACATCAAGCAGGGCGGGTCCCTGCCCAGCCAGCAAGAGCGCCTTCTTGCGCCGGATGGCATCGGCGACAGCCAGCGGATCGTAGCCGTCAACGCGCTCGCTGTGCATGGCATCGGCATTTAGTCCCAAACCAACCCGCGCCAACATGCCAAAACCGAGGGTCTCGCCCTGGGGCTGCCCGCCCATGCCATAGAAGTTGTTCATGAAGTTGAAGAGGATAGGCGGCGCGCCGCCCAGATCGGTGTCCCAGAGCGTTTGATATTGGTCCATCGCCGCGAAGTTCATCGCCTCCCAGACCGGACCGCTGGCGACCGACGAATCGCCGATATTGGCGATAACGATGCCGCTTTTGCGGTTGACGCGCTTGAATAGCGCCATGCCCAGGGCAATATCGGCCGAGCCGCCCACGATAGCGTTATTGGGCATGATGCCGAAGGGCGGGAAGAAAGTGTGCATAGAGCCGCCCATGCCGCGATTGAAGCCAGTAGAGCGGGCGAAGATCTCGGCATAGGCGCTGTAGATGAGGTAGGCTTGCGCGAGCGACTCGACCTCGCTGAAATCCGCTATGCCTTCCACGACGCGCAGCGCCGCGCCGCCCATGTTATTCTCCATGATGTCCAGCAAGCGCTCGTCGTCAAGCGCGCGGATGGCGGAAAGCCCTTTGGCAAGTATTTCGCCATGGCTGCGATGCGAGCCGAGCATGAAATCCTCCGGGGCGAGGTGAATACACTGCCCCACGGCAGCCGCTTCCTGCCCGATAGACAGATGCGCCGGACCGCGGTGCTCGTATACAAGCCCGCGGTAAGCGCCTGCTTTCTTGAACCCATCTAATACTGTTTCGAACTCGCGGATTAGGCGCATGTCATGGTAGATATTGATCAGTTGCGCGCTGGTGTAGCGTTCGGCTTCCGCCTGCGGGTCGGAACGGTAGTCGTTGACAGGGATAGCCGGCGCGCGCAGCAGCGAGCGCTTCCGAGCTTCTTGCGGGTCGATCGTCAGCGATTTCGGCATGATGGAATCCCTGTTAAATCAAGTAAGTAAAGTCAATTCGCCACAGATATAGTTCAAAGAAAATAATGCAAATTTTACATGGGCGGTGTAGGGGCGACCAATCTGGTCGCCCGACGTTGCTGCGTTATGATTTCGGGCGACATGGTATGTCGCCCGCTGGCATTAGACCCGCATATTGCGCAATTTCATCAGTAGCGGACAATCCTTATAGAGCAAGCAGCAACTCGATATTGGCGATGTTCTCGCGCAATTGCGCGAGGAATCGGGCGGCTGGCGCGCCGTCCACAGCTTGATGATTGACGGTCAGCGACAAGCCGATATGCGGCGCGAATATGACCTCGCCGGCGCGCTCCACCGGCTCGAGCTTGATGCTGCCAATGCCGAGAATGCCGACCTGCGGCGGATTCAAGATGGGCGTGAAGCTGTCGATGCCCAGGCTGCCCAGGTTGCTCACGGTGAAGCTGCCGCCAGCCAGTTCATCGGGCTTGATGCTGCCATCTCTGCAAGCATCCGCCAGGCGACGCGCCTCGTCAGACAGCGCCCGCAGGCTAAGCGAATCGGCGTGCCGAATCACCGGAACCAAGAGTCCGCGCGGCGTATCCACCGCCATGCCAAGCTGAACGCGTGTGTATTGAAAGAGCCTGTCCTGCTCATAGCGCGCGTTCAGATCCGGGAAGGTCGGCAAGGTCCGCGCGACAGCGAACAAGAGCAAATCATTGAGTGTTGCCCCGCGCAAGCCCAAGGCGTCGGCACTGGACTTGAGACGCGCGCGGAAGCCGCGCAAGGCGGTGGCGTCGGCGGACGCATGGAGCGTCAGCTGGGCGGTAGTTTGCATTGATTCAAGCATCCGCTTTGCGATGGTTCGGCGCAGGCGGGTCAAAGGAATCTCCTTCACCTCGGCTGAAACGCCAGACGAAGTTGGCGCCAGATCGGACTTGGCAACACGTCTGTCAATCGTGCTTTCATCCGCGATCTGGTACTCGCCGCTTTCGAGCATCGCTTTTGCCACCGGCGTCAGTTTCAGCTGTTGGTCCAGCAAAGCCCGGATGTCGCGCTCAATAATGCGCTCCTCGGGACCGGTGCCTTTGATGTCGCTGGCGTCGATACCCTTGCGCCGCGCCAGATTGCGCGCGCGGGGCGAGATAAAGACCTTGTTGGCCGGCTTTTCGTCGCTTGGCGCGACAGGTTCCGCTGGGGCGGCGGAGACTGGCGAAAGATCATCGAAAGCCTCGCCGGCGCGGCCGACGACGGCGATGTTGCGCATAACTGGCACTTCATCGCCCGCTTCGAAAAAGCGCGCCAGCAATATGCCGGTAGCGCTGCTTTCGACTTCAATCGTCGCTTTGTCCGTCTCGATTTCGCATAGCGGCTGGCCCGCGCTGACTGGGTCGCCGACGCCGACGTGCCAAGACAAAATGAGCGCGCTTTCGACCGTGTTGCCCAGCTTGGGCATGACAATGGCTTTTGGCATGCAGGTCTCTCTTGCCACAATGTGCAATTGCACGTAATCAGTTCAATTACACGGCAGTCTAGCGAATCGAAACGCGGATGTCAAGTTCTTCGCGGCGGTCGCTCCCTATGTAACGCAGAGCAATCGCTTCAAATTATTTTCAACATAGAGGACGCAGAGGACACAGAGATTTAGGAGTTTAGACGACTATTCTTCTAAATCTGCGGCCCGGAATCGGCAACAGTCCCCAGCGAAACGTGATTTGTCACCAAAAATCACAGCTAAGAAGAGATTTTTTGTTTTTCTCTGCGTTCTCTGCGTACTCTGTAGTTAATTTTCAGTTTAGAATCCCGCCATTTCGTCCGCCATCATTTTGAAGCGATTGCCCTGCTATGTAACGGTCTTGAATAGCAAAAGTCGGACTATAGTATTATTATCCCGCAGAGATGGAGTAGCGAGCCGAACATGACATATCGCTTGCATCATGTCAGCATCCCGCGCCAGCCCGGCAGCGCCGAGCGAACCCGGGCTTTTTATAGCGACTTGCTAGGGCTGGAAGAGATCCCCGCGCCGGTCACAATCACATCTGTGGATGTGCTTTGGTTTAAGCTCAACGATAGCGATGAACTGCACATCTTTGCCGAGGAGGCGAAAGGCGACAGCTCGACCCGACATTTTTGCCTGGTTGTGGAAGACCTCGAGGTCATGCGCCGTAAGCTGAGGGAAGCGGACTATCCAGCTTGGGATGAAGAAGCCATCCCAGGGCGGCCGCGGTTTTTCTGTCAGGACCCCAGCGGCAATATCATCGAGTTCACAAGCATTGTCGGCGACTATCTCGCTTATCAGGATTTGTAGCCGTCCCCATAGCGCAATGGACCGCGCCAGGCGGCGGTATTGATCGCGCGCAAAGCGTCCATGTCTAATTCAACTTGCTCGTCGACGCGCAAAGCGCCATCGACGACGCCGGGGTGCCGGTTGCGCTGGAGATAGGCTATCAGCCGCGCCTTCAAGTCTTCTCGACGCCGCGTATATGCCGCTTCTGCCGACAAATTGCGCGAATCCATTGGATCGGCTTCAACATGGAACAGATGCTCGGTCCCGCCCTCAAAGTAATAGATATATTTGAATGCCCCGTCCGTCGCGAAGACGGCATTGCTGGTTTCCCCAAATATCACACGATCGCCGGGCTGCGCCAACAAAGAGACGCCGTCCATCTCTCGAGCGGGCTTCAAACCGGCCAGCGCCAGCAATGTAGGCGCGATGTCCGCGGTCAAGACAGGCGCTTGGCAGCGTCTGTTGCTGATGCCGTGGCTTTTTGGCAAGCGCATGATGAGTGGCACGCGCGCGGAAGATTCCAGGAAGCTGTTCTTGGCGAACAAGCGGTGATCGCCCAGATGCTCGCCATGGTCGGATGTAACGACAATCACGGTATTGTCGTACAAACCCTTGCGCTGCATTTCGCCAAGCAAGCGCCCCATCTGGTAATCAATGTGCGTGATTTGACCGTAATAGTGACGGCGCAGCCGCTTCATCACTGGCGGCGGAATGCGGTCGGCTTTTTGCATGATGCGTTGACGGGTGAACGTTGCTGGCTCATGCTCGCCATCCACCCAGTCGCCGATGACCGGTTCCGGTATCTCGAAATCGTCATAGAAACGGTCGAATGGCTGCGGGGGATCGAAGGGGCTGTGCGGCGCTTCGAAGACCATCCACATAAAAAAGGGGCAATCGGGATCGCGCCGCGAAAGGAACTTGATGCCTTCGTCGACGATCCAATGGCTATGCGTCAGATGCTCCGGCACAGCGCTGACGGCCGGATAGACCTCGTTCCCGCCCAAGCCATGCCCGCGATAGAAGCCGCCCCAGCCCTGTTCTTCCAAAAAGTTGACATAATCGTTGGGATGCAGGCTGATATCTTCGAAGCCGAAACGAGCGCGTTCGGGATAGAAGTGCATCTTGCCAATCGCCTTGGTCTGATAACCCGCTTCGCGCGTCAAGCGCCCGGGCAAGCTGTACTGTGGCTCGATGGGACTTCGCGGACCGTGCAGGAAATTATGCGGCATGCCATGTTGACTGCCGGTGAAGCCGGTGAGCATGGTGGCGCGCTGTGGCATGCACAGCGGGCAATCGGCATAAGCGCGGCTGTACCAGATGCCCTCATAGGCGAGCTGATCGAAATGCGGCGTCACGACCGGGTGCGCGCTGTCGGCGATGCCCAAGCAGTCGCCGCGCCATTGATCGAGGACGATGTATAAGATGTTGGCTTTGTCGCCTGCTGACATAAGCGCGGGTCTTATCCCTTGAGGCTGCCAGATGCCGTCACGCCTGTTATCAGATGCTTCTGGCCGAAGTAGAAGACCACCAACATAGGGATGATCATCAGCATCGAAAAGGTCATCAAGAGGTTTAAGCTGTTGTCGTCGCCTTCAAAGCCTTTCAAGGCGTTCAAGCCCAGCGCCAGAGTCCAAAGCTCCTTATTGGAGCCCAGGTAAATCAAGGGGTTCAAGAAGTCGTTCCAGGCGAAGGCGAAGGCGAAGATTGATACAGCCGCCAGCACGGGGCGCGACATGGGCATAAATATACGCCACCAGACGCCGAACTCGGAGCAGCCGTCAATGCGGGCGGAGTCATAAATATCGTCCGGAATGCCGCGGAAGAACTGCCGGTACAAGAAGATATAAAAGGCATTGTGGCCCAAAAGGCGCGGCAGAATCAGCGGACCAAAGGTGCGCGTCCAGCCGATCTCATCGAAAAACAGAAATAAGGGGATGAGGCGCACCACATAGGGCAGCATCATCGTCGCCAGCAAAATGCCAAAGAAAATGTTCCGAGCCGGGAAGGGAATGCGGGCGAAGGCGTAACCAGCCAGCGTGCAAGGCACCCAGGCGCCAAAGAGCGCGGCCGCCACGATGATCAGGGTGTTGCGCGCATATTGGAGGATCGGGCGCGCCTCGAAGAGATAGGGATAATTTTCCCAGGCGACCGGATCCGGGATGAGCTCCAGCCGCCGAATGGTGACCTTGTCGCGCGTTTTCAACGAAGTGGAAGCTGTCCAGAGCAATGGCACCATCATCACAAACGCGCCGGCCGTCAGAATCGTGTAGACGATGATATGGCGAATTGTTTTGATTCTGGGATCTTCTATCATGTCATCAACCTAGCTCGTCTGGCAAGCGCGTCAGTTCTTTTGCCACAGAGGCAAAGAGTGTACCTTTGTAGTGGTCCTATAAAACTGGACAGGAAATCGCAGAAATTTTGGGGGGACATTTGTGCCATTCCGCCTCGTATTCTGCCGGTGTCCGGTAGTCTATGCCGCTGTGAATGCGCTGTGTATTGTAGACCACCTCGATGAAGTGCCCAAGTTGCTCGCGCGCTTCTTCCATGCTCTGGTATTCGCTCAGGTACACTTCCTCCTCCTTGATCGTGCGGATCAACCGCTCGGCATAGCCGTTTTCGCTCGGCTCGCCCGCGGCAGACATACTGATTAGCGTTCCGGCGTCGTGCAGCAGCTTGACATAGTCATTGGCGGCGTATTGCGACCCTTGGTCGGAGTGATGAAGCTCCGGCGCCGCATGATCTTCTAGCGCTTGGCGCAAGGCTGCCAAGGTCAAGCTCTTATCCGAAGACCAACTCAGATGCCAGCCCCGTACCGCGCGCGTGTACACATCCATCACGACAGCCAGATAGATGAAGTCCGAGCGCAGACGCAAGTAGCTGATGTCGGCAACCCAAATCTGGTTCGGACGCAGCGCCCGCAGCCCTTTGACCAGGTTCGGATAGCGCCCATAACCATGTCGGCTATCCGTGCCGCTGCCCCGGCGCTGCTTCGGCTTGCGGGTCAAATCCAGCTCCCGCATCAGCCAGCCAACAAGATGCCGACCCACGTCCATCATATAAGGCTCACGCTTCAACTGCGCCGCTATCCGTCGGCTGCCATAGGTGGGATAGCGCCCGGCAACCTCCACTATCGCAGTACGCAGGCTTTGACAGTCGCGCGGCTTGGCTTGATGATAATAGCTGCTGCGGGGCAGCTCGAGTACGGCGCAGCTTGCCGACACCGGAAAGTCCTGGCTGAGCATCTGCGCTAGCTCTCGCTTTCGGGTGGTAGAGATTGCACATAGTGAGAGGCTTTTTTTGCAATTTCCAGTTGCATGGTCAGCTTTCCCACTAGCCGCTCTAATTCAGCCATCTTGTCCGCGCGACGCTTCTGCTCGGCTGGTTGACCGTAGGCGAAAGCCTGCTTCGCGCCTTCGAGAAACTGGTCTTTCCAGCGGTAAAGCAGGCTGTCCTTAATCTGGTACTCACGACTGGCTTGCGCCAGAGATTTCTCGCCGCGAAGGATTTCCAGCACAATTCTGACCTTCGTTTCCGGCGAGTGCTTCCGGTATTTCCCCATGAGCGTGTCCCTTTCACTGTTACTCTAGAATTCTCTCTTTTCTAGGTGCCCAGTTTTTCAAGACCACTACACTTCCTCCGGCGCCGGGGATAAACTAAGTCGCATTGTCTTGCGCGTCCCCATAGAAAACCCAGCGATTGGAGGAATAGACCAGCACGACAGTCAAAGCGAAAATGATGGTGAACAGGATCACAGACAGCGCCGCGGCATAACCAAATTCAAAATCGCGAAAAGCTTTGTTATAAACATGCAGCATGTAAACCAAGCCCGATTGCAAGGGACCGCCATTGGTATCCAGCAGGATGAAAACCTGTTCGAAGACCTGGAAGCCGCCGATCATACCTAGCAACAGATTGAAGAAGATGGTCGGCGTCATCAGCGGAATGGTGATGTATAGCAGGCGGTGCCAGCCCGTGCCGCCATCAATAGCCGCCGCTTCATACAAATCATCCGGGATGCTCTGCAATCCAGCCAGAAAGATGATCATCTGCCCGCCGAAGCCCCAGAGGCTCAGGATGATCAGCGATGGCTTAATGGCATCCGGCGAGGACAGCCAGCGCACCGGCGTGAGGCCCAGAATGACAAAAAGCTGATTGAACAAGCCGTAGCGCGTGTTGAGCAAGCCGGCGAAAATCACCGTCGCCGCCACCAAAGGCACAACCGTCGGCACATAAAACAGTGTGCGATAAAGCTCCATCCCGCGGACGCGCAGGTTCAGCAGCAGCGCGACCAAGAAAGCGAATATCAGGCTCAAGGGCACACTGAAACCCAGGTAATAGACGGTGTTGTACATGCTCTTGCCGAAGGATTTGTCCTTGGTGAAGATCTCGATGTAATTCTCCAGCCCCAGCCAAGGCGGCAAGCCCACCGTGCCAATCTGATAATCGGTGAAGCTCAGATACAAATTATAGAGAAAGGGCATGGCGTCGAAGATGATGAAGCCGGCAAACCAGGGGAAAATGAAGACAAAGCCGATCAAGGCGCGGTTGCGGAACCACCAATCCTGGAAGCGTGTCTGCAGGGTGGATTCCGGTTCGGTTTGCGTTGCTTTCACTGACGCTTGCAAGGCATTGCTCCCGTACCCCCACCCTAAATCCCTATGCCCCCTCGGTCCCCCGATTTCGGGGGATGCTTCCCATAAGGAGGAAGGGACTTACTCCATCTTAACCCGAATAGAGCAGTTCTGCCCTTCCCCCACAAGGAGGGAAGGGGTCGGGGGATGGGGGGCTGCAAATCTACATATTGTCGGCGTCAAAATCCGCCCAGAATTCGTCCAGCAGCGCCTGCGCCTCGGCTTGGGCGTCGGCCAGAGCCTCTTCAGCCGACTTGACGCCGAAGAAAGCCTCTTCAACGTGATTGTTCAAGATCTCCGCCAGCTGTCCTTGAACCGGGGTGATGGCCACAGGCGTATCCGTGGCCAGCCCTTCCAGCACCGTCGCCCAATAAGGGTTGACATCGTAGTAGGCTGGGTTCTCGTTGCAGGCTTTGACAGGCGAGGGACGGCTCTGCGCGAACAAGAAAGCGCAGCCGCCTAATTCATGTACGCCGATCCACTCCGCGAACTTGTATGCCGCCGCCTGCATCTCTGGCGGATGCGCGGCTGGTATCGTATATGCCCAGCCGCCACTGAAGCCGTAGCCAGTTACGCCGGTGTGCTTGGCGTCGGCATTGTCGCCATTGAAGGGACGCAGCATGACACCCCAATGGCTGGCGTCGGCATAGCCGTCAGGATCGTTGGTATTGTAATGACCGAAGAAGGAGGTGTTGATTGGCAGGAAGGCTTGTTTGTTCTCGTACCAGGGATGATCGCCTTGGGAAAAGCTCGTATCCTGGAAGAAGTCGGTGATATTCAAGGTGCCGCCATTGATGTTGTTCACGAAGTTGATCATCCATTCCAGGGTTTCCACGCCTTCCGGGCTGTTGTAGAGCAGGGTGCGGCCATCATCCGAAACGTATTTGCCGTTGTTCGTATACAGCCAGGACACGAAATTGGTGTCGCCGCCGAAGATCGGCGCGCCCAATATGTCGACGCCCATGGGATCGGCGACAGTGATGGCGGCCGCCATCTCTTCCAGCTCTTGCCAGGTCTGCGGCGGCGCTTCCGGATCAAAGCCGGCATCGCGCAGCATATCCTTGTTGTAGATGTACAAGCCCGTCAAACCACCGGCCGACGGCATCGGCAAGCCATAGAGTTCGCCATTCCAGTACTGAATGCCGATTTCACCGTCATAAAAGACGCTGATGTCTGTGCCTTCGGCTTCAACAAAGGCGTCAATCGGGATGATCAAGCCGTTGATGGCGAATTGATAGGTCTCGGGCCGTGTCGACATGATGATGCCAGGCGGGTTGCTGCTGGCGGCGGCGGTGGCGAGCAATTCGGCGCGGTTGTCCCAGGGTTGGACCTGGTTGATGACCTGGATGCAGGGGTTCTCTTCCTGGAAGTGGCCGATGAGCGTGTCCATCAGCGCTTCGCGGGCGGCGCCCCACCAATTCATGAACTCGAGTTCAATGACCTCGCCTTCGCAGTCGGCGGCGACCGGCGCGAGACCGAGCGACAAAAGCATAAGGGCGGCGATGGCAAGACGTAGAAAAAGTGAACGCTTCATGGTTTTCTCCTTATCAATTCTGCTATATCACAATCATAAGCCAAAGGCTTTGCAGCCTCAAAAGTTGCGCCGCGATCCTCCAATTTTGCAGTTCGGGAGCGACTGGTTATACTTGGTTAAGTCGCGGACTTTTATGCGAAGCTACCATTAAATATAACGCGTGTTTCACATTCTGTCAAAATTTGGCAGTTTGTTGAATCCGGATGAAATGAAGAACAACAAATATCTGAGCGCCGGTAGGGGCGGCTCGACGGGGATTGTGATGGAATACCCAGGCGAATTAAACGTATTGAAATATGCGAATGCCGTAAGGCTAAAATGGTACAGTTCGGATAAGAAACAGCGTCGGTGGATTCGCGCGGATCTCAAGTACATGGACGATATTAATGGCGCCAATACCATAGATATAGCCGATATCAGCAGAGGCAGCGAAGTCTTGGCGGTACTGGTAGACATATTAAGATCTTCCGATACAGATTGGATGAAATACGATTCTCCCGGTGAAGAAGAGTGGTATGTGCTGCCGTCGCTCTTGGAGAGATAGTCAGCATGACCATTAGACCTTTGCGCCGTTTGGCTAAGCCGCGCTTCTTGGACAAGGAGCAGAGAACTGAATGAGCCCGCTGCGGACCGACCCGCGTTTAAGCCGCTTCGACCCGCTAGAGCGGGTTTTCTTCTACGATGATTTCGACGACGGCCTCCGCGGCTGGTCGGAATTGATCGGCAATTACGAGCGCTCGCTTGATTCTATGCTGCCGGAATACAGCGACATGCGCCCGCCCATGCTCAGCAACCTGACCATGTGGGATACAGGCACGGCTGGCTCGATGGAAGGCAGTTACGCGCTTAAACTGGCGACGCGAGCGCGGGCGGGTTCGCTGGCGACGAGCATCAAACGGCAGACCTTTCGTCAGCGCGGGCAGATTCAACTGGAGTGCTATTTCACCTTCAAGCCGGAAGCCAGCGAACTGCGCCTGTCGCTCGACGACGTGCGCGCCTTCGGCGTCCTTTTTGATCTTCAAGACGGCATGAATCCCGAATACCGCTGGATGCCGCACCTGCGCTACCTCAACGCGCTGGACGGCGAGATGATCAATCGCTGGCAGGTCAAGAGCCAGACGCGCCCTTTCCACGCTATCGGCGCTTCCGGCGAGACCGTGTCGCATTTTCATCTGGGACCGGAAAACTGGGACTTCGTTGATTGCCCGGCGCAAACCCTCTGTTACAACGAGATCGCGACCAAGATGAATTGGCATTACCTGAAAATAAATGTCGATTTGGCGCAGCGGCGCTTTCTCGGCTTTCAATGCAACGACCTGGTATACAGCGGGGAAACGCTCGCGCATATTTCCATCCCAGCCATGCCCAACTTGAACTGCATGCTAAATACAGCATTTTGGGTGGAAAGCAATCGCGACAAGCGCGCCTTCTTATATGTCGATTCGGCGCTGCTTTCCGGGCGGTTCTAGCCAGCGCGGAGACCAGAGCGGAAGTGAGAGGATGTAAATAGAAACGATGGCTGTCAGACGCAGTTACACCGCAATCGTCGAGCGCAATGTTCTTTGGCAAGGCGACTTCGCCAGCGAACCCTACGAAGCCGCTTGGGCTAGCGAAGCGATCTTTTTTGTCCGCGCGCTGGAAGTTCATCCATCAGGGAAAGCGGGCTGCTATTCCGCCGCGGTTCAAATTTCTGCGGACGGCATTCATTGGGCAGACGAAGGCGCGACCTTCGAGCTGCCGAGAAAAAAGGACGCGGTGACATTTTGCCGGGTTAGTCATTTCGGCGGCTGGCTGCGGCTGCGGGGCAGGGTGGCGCCGGGCGACGGCATAAAGGCGCTCGTCTCGCTGTCGCTGAAGGAATAAAGCGCATCTCTGGAAGGAACTCAATATGACATCATCTCCGGCATTCGATTTCGACGCCGTCATCGTCGGCGGGACGCCAGCCGGCATCATGGCGGGCATTGCAGTGGCAAGGGCGGGAAGGCGCGCCATCATCCTCGAGCGCAGCGCCCATGTTGGCGGCTTGCCCGCCAACGGATTAGGCGCGACCGATATCCACACCAAAGGCGCGACAGGCGGGCTTTTCCTGGAATTCGTCAGGCGCGTCAAACAGCACTACGTCGACAAATACGGCGCGGAATCGCAGCAAGTCAGCGACTGCGCGCAAGGCTATCGCTTCGAGCCGCATGTCGCCGAAGGGATCTTGCTGGGGATGATCGCGGAACAAGGCGCAAACCTGGAAGTCCGCACGCTGCGGCAATTCGACCACGAACCGAGCAATGCCATCAAAGCGGGCGCCGTCTTGCGCCAGATCAAAATCGTCAACCGCGCGAGCGGCGCCGAAGAAATCTACAGCGCCGCTGTCTTCGTCGACGCCACCTACGAGGGCGATCTGGCCGCGGCCGCCGGCGCGCCCTACATGCTGGGGCGCGAAGGCGCGGATGAATACGGCGAACCTTGCGCCGGCAAATTTTACCAGCGCTGGGCAGCGCCGCCGGATGAACGCTATTCCACCGGTCAAGGCGACAATGCCGTGCAGTCCTACAACTATCGCTTGCCGCTGACAACCGTCGCATCCAATATGACCAGGATCGAAAAACCACGGACCTACAAGCGCGAAGAATATGTCTCGCTGATCGAGGACCTGCGGCTCAATCGCTTTGCCGGTCCGCCGACGCCGATGGAATTCGACGGCATCGGGGCTATCACCAATATGGCAACCGTGCCCAATGGCAAAGTCGATGGCAACAACCAGCACGCCGCTTTCATTTCCACGGACTTGCCGGAAGAGAACTGGCCCTACCCTACAGCGAGCTGGGATTGGCGCGATCGATTCGCCGAACGCCTGCGCGACTATATCCTCGGTCTGTTCTATTTTGCGCAGAATGACCCGGAACTGCCAGCCGACTTCCGCGATCGCTGCAACCGATGGGGGCTGGCGAGCGACGAATTCACCGACAATGGCAATTTCCCGCGGCAGATCTATGTGCGCGAGGGGCGGCGCATCCGCGGCGAGTACCTCTTCACCGCGCAGGACGCTTTGTCCAAGCGGGCTTCGCGCGCGCACATGACCAGCATCACCGCCAGCCATTACAGCCTGGACTCGCATGCCTGCCTGAAACGCGAAACCGGACGCCCCCATCTGGACGGCATCTTTTCTTATCGCACGACACCCTATAGTGTACCCTACGGCGTCATTGTACCCCTGGCAGTCGAGAATCTCTTGGTTCCGGCGCCGGCCTCGGGAACGCATATCGGCTTCAGCACCTTGCGCATGGAGCCTTGCTGGATGGCCTTGGGCGAAGCGGCTGGCGAAGCGATCAACGTCAGTTTGCACGACGGCAGCTCGGTGCGGGCGCTGAACGTGGTCGAGCTGCAGCGGCGATTGCTTCGCGCCGGCGCGGTCTTGACCTACTTCGAAGACGCGGCGCCCGGCGCAGGCAGCTACGAAGCGCTGCAATTTTTCGCTTTGCGCGGCTTCCTGGGCGACGGCTATCAAGCGCGGCTTGACGACATGGCATCGGACGAAGATCGCAAACAGTGGACGATCTGGGCGAATACGCCGGAACTGGAGCATTTCGCAGGGACGCGCGGTCAACTCTTGGATAGAATGTATGCAGAAGTCAGCAAACGATCGGATGCGGAACAAGCCGCGCTATACGCGGGAGTGGAGGGTTAGCAGGCAATGGAATTTGTCAAAATATCACCAGAACAAAAAAGACAATTTGATGAAGAGGGCTATTTGATCTTGCGCGGCGCCTTGGATAGCGAGACCGTTTCTTCCTTGATCGAGGCTGGCGATCGCCTGGTCGCCAGCGACCGCGAGCTAAATCGCCAGCGCAGACCGGGCGGTTTGTACGATGGCTTCCGCAATTGCGTCTCGATGGACGACGCCTTCCTGCCGCTGCTCGCCAACGCAAAAGTCTTCTCAATCGTAGCGCAATTGCTCAGCCCATATTTATCGCTTTTGACCAGCCATCTGATCTTCCGCCATCCCGATCCGCCGGGCTCGCCCGATACCGGGCGCATCCCCGGCTGGCACCGCGATCATTACATGTCCATGCGCGACTTGGGCGACGAACATATCCCGCGCCATTCGCTAAAAGTCGCCTACTATCTCACCGATTTGAGCGAACCCAACAGCGGCGCTACCTTGATGGCGGCCGCCAGCAATCAGCTTAAAGAACCCATCAAGATAACGCCGGGGCAAGTCGATCCGGCCACCAAGGTCGAGCCTTTGCTCAAGCCGGGCGACTGTGTCTTCTTCGAGAACCGCACCTGGCATGCCGGCGCGGCCAATTTGACCGATCGCACGCGCAAAGCCGTCATGATTGGCTACAGTTACAACTGGATCAACCCGACAGATTATCGGCAGCAAGCGCCCGAGCTGGTGGAAAAAATGTCGCCAATCGAGCGCTATCTGATCGGCGAAGCGGTCGATGACAAGGAAAACTTTGACTTCACCGGCGGCGCCAATCCCATAGCCGATTGGTGCGCCGCGAATGGCTATGATTACAAGTCCATCCGCAGCCGAGAACATTTTATCGGGTCTGAAACGGGGAGCGCTCAGCCGGGGGCGACTGCCTGATATTGCATTGAGGACGGCCAGATGACAGAACGCGCCTACGAAAGCTCGCTCAACACCTGGTTAGCCGAGAGCCTGCAAAAGCTGGGCTTGCCCGCGCGCGCCGAGCGCGGGCAGGCTTTATGAACGGAACTAGCGATAACATGTTAAGCACAGGTCGCGCAGTCGCTGACCGTCAAGACACATAGAACACAAAGTTTTTCCCGTAGATTTCTTTGTTCCCTCTGCGCCCCCTGTGCCTCTGTGGTGAATCCCGCGTAGTTTCTCGCGCTGGCATAAGGATTAATGTATAAATATGAGTACAATGTTTTTCCAAATTTTGGGCGACACACAGAGTTGCCCCTGCAATTCGACTTTATTGAGATTCGAATGACAAACTTGGATTTACTTAAGAAGAGAAGGACAAATCCATGAAAGAACGCAACTGCGACATCCTAATCGTCGGCGGCGGGACTGGCGCCATCGGCGCGGCGCTTGCCGCGCTGCGCCTGGGCAAGACGGTCATCATGAGCGAAGAAACCGACTGGATCGGTGGCCAGTTGACCGCGCAAGCCGTGCCGCCGGACGAAAACCCCTGGGTCGATCAATGCGGCGCGACAGCGACTTATATGCGCTTTTCCGATGGCTTGCGCGACTATTATCGCCGCAACTATCCCTTGACCGAAAAAGCCCGGCACACCATGAACTGGAATCCGGGACAGGGCAATGTCAGCCGCCTTTGCCACGAGCCGCGCATCGGCTTGGCGGTCATCGAAGAGATGCTCGCGCCCTACCGCTCCAGCGGGCAATTGGACATTCTGCTTTATCACATCCCGCTGGCGGCGGAGACCGACGGCGACCGCGTGCTGGCGGTGACGCTGGAAGACACGCGCAGCGGCGATCGGCTGGTGATTTCCGCGCCTTACATCCTCGACGCCACCGAGCTGGGCGACTTGCTGGAGCTGGCGGAGGTGGAGTCGATTATCGGCGCGGAAAGTCAAGCGCAGACGGGCGAGCTGCACGCGGTCGAGGGCGATCCGCTGCCGCTGGATCAGCAGGCGATATCCTGGTGCTTCGCCATTGATCACTTGGAGGGCGAAGACCATCGCATCGACAAGCCGGAAGACTACGATTTCTGGCGCGACTATAAAGCCGATTTCTGGCCCGACAAACAATTGAGCTGGTATTATCCCAGCCCCATCACGCTGGAGACCGTCCATCGGGAAATATTCCACCAAGGCGCAGGGGCGAAGTCTGATCTCTGGCATTTCCGCCGCATTCTTTACAAAGGACACTATCCGGAAGGGCGCTTCCGCAGCGATATCACGCTGGTCAATTGGCCCCAGATTGATTATTGGCTCAAACCCCTGCTCGGCGTCAGCGAAGAGACGAAACAAGCCGCGCTGCGAGAATGCAAACAGTTGAGTTTCTCCCTGCTCTATTGGATGCAGACCGAAGCGCCGCGCGCCGACGGCAAAGGCTATGGCTATCCTGGCTTGCGCCTGCGCCCCGATGTCGTCGGCACGACCGACGGCATGGCAAAATATGTCTACGTGCGCGAGGCGCGGCGCATCAAAGCCGAGTTCACGGTCTTGGAAGAGCACGTCGGCGTACAGCAGCGGGGCGCTCTGACGACAGCCGAACAGTTCGACGACAGCGTCGGCATCGGCAGCTACCGCATCGACCTGCATCCCAGCACCGGTCTGCGCACCTACATCGACATCAGCAGCTATCCCTTCCAGATTCCGCTCGGTTCACTGATTCCGCAGCGGGTGGAGAATCTGCTGCCGGCTTGCAAAAACCTGGGCGTGACGCATATCACCAATGGCTGTTATCGCCTGCATCCGGTGGAATGGAATATCGGCGAGGCGGCCGGCGCTTTGGCCGCATTTTGCCTGGACAAAGGCTTGTCGCCGCGCCAAGCGCGCAACACGGAACGGCATTTGCGTGATTTTCAATCGCTCTTGAGCGATCAGTTGGGCATACCCTTGGCTTGGCCCCCCTACGCGCGGCAGGCGACGCGCTAAATCATGACGCGCGCAATCAATCTCTCAAAGCGCTGCCTTAGCGCGCTGCTTTTGCTGTTGATAGCATTCATAGCGCTTCCCGCTCGCACCGCACAGGCGCAGCCGCAGACACAGCCGCAGCAGCTTCCAATTTTCCACGACGTCAGCGCGGCGGCCGGCATCACGGCGACCCACCGCGGCCTCTGGGACGATAAAGAAACGCGCCAGGGCTATCTGGCGATTGGGCAGGCTTGGGGCGATTATGACCGCGACGGCTGGCTTGATCTCTATGTGACCGGGAACCTTGACCCCAATGTACTCTATCGCAACAATCAGGATGGCAGTTTTTCGGTCTCCGAGTTCTCGCCAAGTCTGAGCCTGCCCGATCGTGCAAGCGGGGGCGTCGTCTGGGCGGATTACGACAACGATGGCTGGCTCGATCTCTACGTGCTCAATTACGGCGCCAATACGCTTTTCCGCAATGAAGCCGGCGCCGGTTTCCGCGATGTGACCCTAGAAGCCGGCCTGGGCGATACCGGCAAAGGCACATCGGGGACCTTCGGCGACTACAATAACGACGGCTGGCTGGACCTGTATATTACGAACTGGTCATGTTTCCCCGAATGCGATCCGGTCGATTTCACGCGGCAGCAAGATCGACTCTATCTCAACAACAGCGATGGCAGCTTCACCGATGTGTCCGCCTCGCTGGAATACCGCCTGACCCTGGGCGCTGGATTCGTCCCTGGTTTCTTGGACTATGATGGCGATGGCGATCTTGATCTCTACGTTGTCAACGACAAATTGCAAAATGAAATCGGCAATCTGCTGTGGCGCAACGATGGTGCCGGCTGCGGGCATTGGTGCTGGTCGAATGTCGCGGCCGAGTCCGGCAGCGACCTCTTGATAAACGGCATGGGCTTGGACGCCAGCGATTACGACAATGACGGCGATGTCGATATGTACATCACCGATATGGTTTATCAGATGCACTTGCTGATGAATGACGGCAGCGGCGGTTTCCGCAATCGCGCCCGCTCGACCGGCGCCGCCATCAACATGGGACCGGATCAAGGTGTCGGCTGGGGAGCGGCCTTCTTCGATTTTGACAATGACGGCTGGCAAGATCTATATGTCGCCACCACCCAATATTTTCAGACCTTTCCCGAGCTGGAAGTCAGCTTTATGAACGCGCTGCCCGACGCCCTCTTCCGCAACAACGGTCATCGTTCTTTCATCGATGTCAGCGGCGAGAGCGGCATTGACGCGCCCGTTGCCACATTGGGCGTGGCTTACGCCGATTACGACCGCGACGGCGATCTGGACCTGGTCACGGGCAATTGGAACAGCGGCTATCGCCTGTATCAAAACCAAGGCAACGACAATCAGTGGCTAAGCTTGGCTCTGCGCGGGGGCGGCGCTGTCAATCGAGACGCTGTCGGCAGCACGGTATACCTAAGCACAGAAGCCCGTCCGACGCAGATGCAGACGGTCAAGATCGGTTCTGGGCTGGGCGGCAACAATCAACAGGCATTGCATTTTGGGCTTGGCGCGGCAAGGTCAGCCGATCTGCGCGTCGTATGGAGCAATGGCGCCCAGTGCAGCTTGGAGGACATACCCGCGAATCAACAGCTCGTTCTGCAATACGGCGTAACCGCCGGCTGCCGCTGAAAGCCAGTTTGACAAGTCTCCGTGTTCAACTAGCGCAGGTCGGTCTGGTGAGGCACGACATCGCAGGTCCTTTGATACCAGGTCAACATGCGCTCGCGCAGGTCGGCCAAGATAGCTGCATAGGCTGGATCGTCGATGAGATTATGCAGCTCCCCCGGGTCTTCGCGCAGGTCATAAAGCTCGTCGATTTCGTAGAGCCGCCGGACATATTTGAAGTCCCGTGTGCGGCACATGGTCGCCTTGCTATGCTCGCCGGCTTCGCTGCCTTGCAGCTGCACGCGGGGCCAGTACAGTCCGCTCGGATCGTAGAATGA
Source organism: Phototrophicaceae bacterium (assembly GCA_965116975.1). Lineage (GTDB taxonomy): Bacteria > Chloroflexota > Anaerolineae > Aggregatilineales > Phototrophicaceae > UBA6055. Next base: position 3,706,648 of record OZ220735.1, on the reverse strand, counting down.
GGGGCTGTCCTGTTCCATCGCCTGCTGCTCGCCCAGCAAGCGGCCGCCCTCGCAATAGACCGCGTCGCGATGCCTATCCGTCGCGCCGGTCAACAAGGGCGTGAGCGAGCGCCCGAAGTGGTCGTAATCCGGCTTGATGCCGGCGTACTCGTAAGCGGTGGCGGTGAAATCAATCAGTTCGACCAGGTCATCGCGGATGCCGGGCTGGACCGGGATGTACGCCGGCGGCTTGATGATGAGCGGCACCCGCGTCAAGCAATCCTCAAAGGTATTTTGCGTCTTTTCCACCAAGCCATAGTCGCCGGTGAAATCGCCATGGTCGGAGAAGAAGAATATGGCGCTGTCATCATACATGCCTGCCTCTTGCAAAGCTGTTACCAGCATTCCGAATTGGGCGTCGACGCGCGCGCACATGCCGTAATAGGTCGCGCGCAATTCTGTGAAACGCGCTTCGCTCCAGCCCTGCAAGCCCTGTCGGTCATAGATGCCAGCCGTGAGTTTGGGTTTCTTGCTCCAATCCGGCGTCGGCAGGCGTGACGGGATGAGATCGCGGTCAATCTGGCTGTACCAGGGATCTTCCACGCCATAGGGCGGATGCGGATAGCTCAGAGGCAAGTAGATGCAAAGCGGCTGATCCGCAGGCGCGTTGCGAATCAGATCAAGCGCGCCGTCGACCATCGCCCAATCGTTGTCGTAATATACTCCGTCAGCGCCGGTATCGAGCTGGCCCGCGTAGAAGGAATAATAATTGTCGCCTGCGGGGTCGCCGCGCCACTCGTCCGCGCGATGCAAATTGGGCTGGAGCGGACGCTGCGCCTCGTACTTCAGGTCGCAGTATTCGGCAAAGCCATTCTGCCGCGGCACCAGGTCGTTCTTGCCGCCCCACCAAACGAAATAACCGTTGTCTTTGAGATATTTGAGCAGCACGGGCTCGTCCGGGCGCAGCATGTGGAACATGGTGCGGTGCCCGCGCACATGGGGATACCAGCCGGTCATGAAGGAGCAGCGGCTGGGCGTACAGACCGGGTTTTGGCAGAACGCATGGCGAAAGGAGACGGCATCGCTTTGGATGATGTCGTCAAGGTTGGGCGTGACCGCGGCGGGATTGCCGAGGTGGCTCATCACGTCGCCGCGCCATTGGTCGGGATTAAATATGATGATGTGGGGTTTCTTGGGCATGTAGCCCTCCGTTACATCCGCGATTCAGAATTGGGGCTGTGTCCAATCTTCGATTGACATATCGGTCAGCCTCGAAAATCCACGTCGATCATGTGTCACGATGGTCAGGTTATTTGCCATAGCAATCGCTGCGATCTGCATGTCGGCGACGCCCATGAGCTGACCTTTAACTTCCAAGTCGGCATGGATTCTGCCATAGCAATCCGCAGCGGGATCGTCAAAAGGCAAACTTCGAAACCGTTCGAAAAACCTGTCTTGCTCATCGCGGTACCTTTTGGGCGAACCGCGGCGGTACGAACCCGCATACATTTCGGCTTTGGAAATCGCGCTTATGGCAATGTCTGTAGCCTGACGCCGCAAGACCTGCTTTATTACTTCGGGATGTTTTCTGTTGATGCAATAGATGCAGATGTTGGAATCAAGCAGGTACTTCATCCTGCATTAACTGACTTCTTCCCAGATGCCGTGATCAACTTCTCGCAGCACAACAAGCGGGGCATCCTCAAACATGCCAAATGTCAAGTCGATGAAACTGTCCCATGGCATGCGGCGATAGAATTCCAACTCAATTTCGCGGGGCAACTCCGCCAAACTATGGCTAGTAAGCGGCAACGATTGATTGTGCAGGGCGCAGAATGCGGCGAAATCTGGATCGATTTCGTATTTGCCGTTTTCCTTGACAGATTCTCCACTTGTTTCAATCTTATTCATGATCATCCTGCTACTGCTGCCAAGTCTTTACATTCATAGTAACGAAGGCTAAGCAATCTGTCAAATCCCCTGCCAGCGCCTACAACAAATCCCCCGCCAGCGGACTGAAGTCGACATCGTAGCCAAATGCCCGGGGACCGACCACCGCCAGCGCCTCGGGCGTCTTCAGTTCTTTTGGCGCGGGCATCGCCAACACTGCCACGCGCAAGCCATAGCGCAGGGACTCGGTACCGATCGCTTCGCCGTCTTCCAGGCTGACAAGCGTGATCAGATCGGGCACGGCGCACAGCGCTCGGTCGCCCAAGCGCGCGATCAGGTTTTCATTCTGGAAGTCGATTTCCAACTGCTGGTCAAAATCTGCGAAGGCGCTGATTTTGAGCTGGCCCCGCGCGAATCCACTTACTGTGCGTCGATTGACATCGACGATCTTGCCGGTGAAAATGACCGCGCCATTGCAGAGCGCCGCTATCGTTTCGGCTGGCTCGACGCTGCGGGCGCGGCAGCCGAGCACCGCTTCACCGATGCGCTTGGCCAGGCTGAGCGTGTCGCGGATAATCGTGGCTTTCATGTCGGCGCCGGACATGACGGGCATCAGCAAACCCGCGGAGCCGCCCATCTCGATAGTCAAGCTGCGCGCGAAGGCTTCGGCCTGTTCCGCCGAGCCAATGCGCTTGAAGATGCTGACGTTGCCATGGGCATCAGCCAAGACAAAAGGCGCGGGATTAAGCCCGTAAATCATAAAGGTATCCATCTGCAATTCGGGGAAGGCGCGCCCCATGCTGTCGCCATCGACCACGGGCAAGCCGCACTGCAAAGCCGTGATCATGGGTCCCAGGGCATTGCCGCCGCCGATCTCGCCAATGACGATGGCGTAGACTTCCCGCCGCAGGTGGTCTTCCAGCGCGCGGACGGCGCGCATGATTTCTCGCCCTTCTTGCAGTTTTTCGTTGCTGACGGTGGGCGCGCCCATGCCGCCCACGGCGCAAACCAGGGCGTCGTCTGGCACATCGTCGGCTTGTATGACCGGGACCGCGCGGTCTTGCGCGCGCAATTCATTGTCCAGGCGCAGGCGGTTGAGGTAGGTGCTGCCGCCGCCGCCAGTGCCGAGGATGCCAGCGCCGATGGCGATCGGGAGGGTGTCTTGAAGAGTGACTTGGTTCATGGCTGGGTGAACTGGCGCATGTCGGTGTCGGGTGTCCATTTGCTGCCGTCGGGGAGTATAGTCGTTTCGCCGAAAGACGTGTTGTGCAGTTTCGCGTTGGTCAAGTCCGCACCTGTCAAATCCGCGTTGGTCAGATTTGCGTTGCGGAAGACCGTGTGCACCAAGAACGTGTCAGTCAAGTTTGCGCCAGTCAAGTTCACGCCTACCATCCACTTGCAAGACAAGTTCGCGTTGGTCAAGTTTGCGTCAGTCAAATCTGCGCCAATTAAGTTCGCGCCTGTCAAATCCTTGCCAGCCAAGTTCGCGCCCGACCATTTTTTTGTATACCAGCGCATGTCGGTGTCGGGCGTCCATCTTTCTCTGTCAGGAAGAGTGGTGCTATCGTTGAAAATTGTGTTCTTCAATAATGCGTTAGCCAAGGAAGCAGAAGACAGGTCCGTACCAGCCAAGTCCGTACCAGCCAAGTTTGCCCGATGCAAGTTCGCGTCAGACAAATTCGCGTCGGACAAGTCGGCGTCCTGAAAGTTCGCACCTGTAAAGTCTGCTCCAGCCAACTCAGCGCTTCTCAGAACCGCGGCAGTAAAATTCTTCGTATACCAGCGCATGTCCATGTCAGGCGTCCAACGTTTACTGTCGGGAAGGCTAGTGCTTTCCCTGAAATCTGCGTTTGCCAAGTTTGCATGTGCCAAATTCGCGTAAAAAAATTCTGTGTTTTCCAGACACGCGTCTGTCAAATCCGCGCCAGTTAAGTTTGCGCCGGCCAAATAAGAGTCTGTCAAATCCGCGCCAGTTAAGTTTGCGCCGGCCAAGTTCGCGTGAGTTAACTGCGCGCCGGCCAGGTCTGCGTCTCGAAGATTTGCATTGCGAATATTGGCATGCCAGAGGCTTGCATTCTGCAAATTGGCTTTCGCCAGATTGGTGTATGATAGATTGGCACCTAACAACACTGCACCGGACAAATCAGCAAACCTCATGCATAGGTAGGAAAGATCCGAGCCTACTAAACCAGTGTGGTTTCGCAATACAATGTGGTCTAGGTTCGCAAATCTCTCCATTATGGAATTCCGCATATCGGCCATAAACTTCTCACCCCCATCTTCATATGCAAGTCGCGATAGTCTGCGGCTTAGAACACTTAAGCGCCTCGGTAGCGCGCCTCGACCGGCACATAATCGACATCGTAGCCGAAGTAGCGCGGGTGAGCGAGTTCCAGCGCGGCTGGCTCCCGCCATTGCGGCGCGCAAGGGAAGGCGATGACCGCCACGCGCATGCCATAGCGCAGCGCCTCGGTGGTGATGGGCTCGCCGGTTTCGCTGTCTAACACCGCGATCAAGTCGGGAACTGTGGCGGCGAATTCGCCGTTCACGCGCACAGCCAAATGTTCATTTTGAAAGTCGAGATTGAGCGTCTGACCGGCAAAGTCGCCGCTGCCGGCCATCGTGGCGTCGCCACGGTTCCAGCCGCCTTCAATTCGGCGGTCGACATCGGTGATCTTGCCGCGAAAGAGCAGGAAGCCGCCGACAGAGGCCCGCACGGCATCAACCGGATTGGCTTCGGCGCGGCGGGCATTGCGGACGGTTTGACCGATCTCTTCGGCGAGTGTGATGGTGCCATAAATCGATGCTTCTTTCAGCTGCTTGACCGTGGCCGAATAAAGCGCGATCATGCCTTCGGCGCCCATGTGCACGACGCAGGAGCGGGCGAAGGTCTCCACCCATTTGTTGCTGACCGTATCCATCAACAAGACATTGCCGCGTTCGTCGGACATGGCGAAAGGGCTGGCGGTGATGCCGTGGGCAGTGAAGATGGTCATCTGTATTTCCGGGAAAGCCCGCCCCATGCCGTCGCAATCGACCATGGGGATGCGCAGGCGGGCGGCGACATAAATCGGCATGACCGAATTGAGCCCGCCGGCTTCGATGCTCATGGTGCCGCGCGGCTCGCGACCGGAGTATTTGCCCAGCGCTTTGAAAGCGCGGATCATGTCGTCGCCGGCCGGCAGCTTTTCCACGATGACGATGGGCGCGCCCATGCCGGCCGCTGGCACGATCAGGTCATCGTCATCTAGCTCGTCCAGCGTATAGAGTTCGACGGGACCATATTGCCGCACCGCTTCCCGCGCCATGAGTTTGCCGACGTAAGGATCGCCGCCGCCGCCCGTGCCCAGCACAGCCGCGCCCAGCGCGATGTCCTCGATATTTTCTTCATATAGCAAACGCATCAAATGCCTCCGTAACGTTCTTCCACAGGGACGTATTCGGTGTCATAGCCGAAGTAGGCGGGTCCCACCAGCTCCAGTCCCTTGGGACTGCGCCATTTCTCGGCGCAGGGAATGGCGATAATGGCGACGCGGAAGCCATAACGCAAGCCCTCGGTCGTGATTGGCTCGCCGGTATCGACATCCAAGACCGCCAGCAAATCGGGCACCGTCACCCGGAACTCGCCATCCACGCGGGCGGCGAGATGTTCGTTCTGGAAGCTGAGTTGCAGCGACTGTCCCGCGTATTCGTCGATGCCATCGATCGTGGCGTCGCCTTTGGCGAAGCCCGCTTCGGTGCGCCGTTCGACATCTCCGATTTTGCCCCGGAAAATCAGATACCCGCCGACAGCCGCGCGGATGGTTTCCACCGGATTGTCTTCCTCGAGCCGGGCGCGGCGCACGACTTTGCCGATCTCTTCCGCCAAGGTGATGGTGCCGGGGATGGCCGCTTCGCGCAGTTGGGCGGCGCTGGCGGCATAGAGCGCGATCATGGCCATGGCGCCCATATTGACCGTGACGCTGCGGGCGAAGGTTTCCGTCCACAGGTTGCTGATTGTCTCCATCAGCACGGTATTGCCACGCTCGTCGGACATGGCGAAGGGCGTCGACGAGATGCCGTGTATGGTATGCGTGACCATCTGCAATTCGGGGAAAGCCCGTCCCATGCCATCGCAATCGACCATGGGCACGCCCAGCCGCGCGGCGCAGTAAATCGGCACGACGGAATTGAGGCCGCCGGCTTCGATGCTCATCGTCGCCTTCACCGGTTTGCCGATGTATTTGCCGACGGAAAGAAAAGCGTTCACGATGTCGTCGCCGTTTGGCATCTTCTCGACCATGACTGTGGGCGCGCCCATCATGGCGGTTGGCACGACCAGATCATCATCATCCAGTTCATCCAGCGTATAAAGTTCAACGGGTCCATAGTTGCGGATGGCTTCGCGCGCCATGAGCTTGCCGATGTAGGGATCGCCGCCGCCGCCCGTGCCCAGCACCGCCGCGCCCAGGGCTAAATCTTCAAGTACCGCTTCGTCAATGATTCGCATGATTAAGCCCCAACCAGGTCGCCAACCGCTTTGACCATGATGCGGGTGGCGTTGCCGGGCAGATATGCCAGCGGGACTTCTTCGACATCGACTATTTCGACGCTTTTGGCATTGGCGCCGGCGTTCACCGCCCGTTCGCTGGCTTCGCTTTTGGCTTGGTCGAGCGCTTCGTCGCGGCTGAGCTCCGCCAACGAGAAGATGCGGTCGCATTCCCCGCCGACTTGGGCGATGGCGGCGCCGATGGCATTGGCGACCGGGAAATGATCCGGTTTGATGATCTCGGACGCGCCCTCAATCTCGCCTGTGACCAGGATGCTGCCGCCGCCGACGACGATGACCGGCACCGGCGTGGCGCTGGTTTTCATGCGGTCGACGGCGATGGCGATCATCTCCATGATGCGCGCTTGCGCCGCCGCGGCCAAACCCGCGTCGAGACTGTTGACAGCGTTCTTGGATCCAATATCGGCAGCGCCAACCGCGACGATGACATCGGTGGCGGTCAGCACATCGCCGCCAAAAACCAGGGCTTTCTCGGTGAGTTCGTAGCCGACGCTCTGGGGACCGACTTTTACCCCCCATCCCCGACCGCCAGTGTCTACGCGGCGCGCCCCTTCCCCCACAGGGAGGGAAGGGGAGTTAGGGGGCTCTGGGCTTGGGGGGTGGGGGACCACCAAGCTGCCGCCGCCCAAACCGATGGAATAGGTATCGGGCATGCGGAAATTGGTGCGCACGCCGCCAATATCAACCGCCAGCGCCGCCACCCGCGGGAAGCCATGCTGCAAGACGCCGATATCGGTGGTGGTGCCGCCGACATCGACCACGATGGCGTCCTTTAGCCCGCTGAGGAAAGCCGCGCCGCGCATGCTGTTCGTCGGTCCGGAGGCGAAGGTCAGCACCGGGTATTCTTTGGCGAAATCGGCATTCATCAAGGTGCCGTCGTTTTGGCTGATGTAAAAGGGCGCGGTAATGCGCAATTCGTCCAGCGCCGCTTTGAAACCGTCAACCGTGCGAGCAGCCAGTTGCCGCAAGCAGGAATTCATGATGGCGGCGTTTTCGCGCTCCAGCAAGCCGATGCGCCCAATCTCGCTTGACAGGGTGATATTGGCGTCGGGAATAACTTCGCGCACGATGTCGGCGCTCTGTTCCTCAAAGGTCGCATTGACCGGCGAGAAGACCGACGAGATGGCGATGGCTTTCAGGCGGGCCGCCTTGATTTTTTCGGCGATTTCTCGGATCTCGTCCGGTTCAAAGGCGGATATTTCCCGCCCGTCGAATTCGTGACCGCCATGCGCCAAATGGGCATTACCGCCAACGAGCTCGCGCAGGTCTAGGGGCCAATCGACCATGGGCGGCAAGCAGACTGTGGCCGGCAAGCCCAGGCGGATACAGGCGGTCGGCGTCAGGTGCTTGCGCTCGACCACGGCATTGGTGAAATGCGTGGTGCCGATCATCACGCCGTCGATGGCCGCCGTGTCGATGCCCGCATCCGCAATCACATCGCGCAGGGCGGTGGCGATGCCCTGCGACACATTGGCGGTGGTAGGCGTTTTGGTCGAGCTGAGTACAGCCGCGCCGTCCATCAAGACAGCGTCGGTGTTGGTGCCGCCGACATCAATTCCGATTCTCATGCTTTTCTCCTTTGTGTGTAAACTGATTGATACGCAACCGTCAATCTGTGCCTGCGCTACCGTATCGCTGGCGATTTTGCCGAATTCTTATTGTTACCACCACCAAGTTGAAGGGTCGTGGATATTGTCGATAACCCCCTGTATCGCATCGACCCAACGATGACCTGGATCAATAGCTTTTAGGACAGCTATCTGAGCTTCCAAACAAGTGAGTTCGTTGTAAACGGTCGCGCTTTGGGTATAGGTTCGCTGTTGGATAGCGTGACAGGCTTCATGGACCAATACCCCTGTCATACCATAGTATTGGTCATAGCTGGGCATGCCATCGGGATTCTCGCCTGCCTCATACCCGAAATTAAAAACCCAGACCTGGTTTGCAAAGCCCGATCCCCCTGCAGTTGGCTGCATAACGATCTTCCGCAACCCACTGCTGTAAATGTAATCCAGCCATTCCGGCGCGGCGCGCGCTATCAATTCAAAGGCTTTGTCCATCCAAAAGATGAAGTGCGGGGGACCCTCTACTGGCGGACGCGTCGGGATAGGCGCAGGGTGAACGCACTGGCGATTTTGATAATCTTTCGCGCCGCGCTCCCAGTCGCCGCTGCTGTGGCAAGTGTTATGGTGCATATAGCAGCAATTGTTAAACGGATCACTAGAGGGATTTTGCAGAAGTCGAGTCACCCCCGCAGGCATGTTTGCTGTCCAAGCCACTCGCCGCGCGCCGCCCGGCGCCGAGCACTCGCCTGCCAGATAAGCGTAATAGCCTTGATCCCAATCGATCTCGCTGTGGCACTCTCTATCAACCTGGCAGCAGTTGTCAACACCAGCCTGGATGTCGCTGGCGGGTTGCGCGGGACTCTGTAGCTGGGCCGGCGCGGCGCATTGCCCGTTCTGGTAAGCGTAATAGCCGTCCGTCCAGTCCGCTTCTGTTTGGCACTGCCTGTCAACCTGGCAGCAGTTGTCGACAGCCGCGGGGATGTTGCTGGCGGGCTGCGCGGGGCTTTGTGACTGCGCGGGCGCGGCACATTGACCATTCTGGAAAGCCCAATAGCCGTCCGTCCAATCTTGGTCGCTTTGGCACTGCCGATCGACAAAGCAGCAGTTGTCTACCTGCGCCGCGGTGGGGATAAAGCAAACGATTCCTAGGATCAATGCGACTAGAATCCGCTTGCTTATCATGATTTTTCCTCTTGCTTCGGTCATTGGCGCATTAAGCCAGCGTACTTGCGCCAGAACATAAATCGCTTAGCCAACAAGCGCAAACGCGCGCCTGCTAATTCTCCGCGTCGCTATTATTCCCACCACCAGTATGCCGGGTTCTGGATATTGTCGACGATGTCTTGCGCCCAGGCGATAAATCCATGGCGGTCTGTTGGATCGACCGCATGGTAAGCCTCGAGCTCTTTTTGCATGCAGGGCAATTCGTTGCGCCAGCCGCTTGTCGCCGTGCCATCAGCCAGTTTGTGCGCGTGACAGGCTTCATGCGCAATGCCGCCGACTACCTCAACCACATTGTATTCGGTGTAGCTGTCGCGTCCGAATGCCTGCGCAAAGGTATTGCTCTGGTCAAAGTAGCCGGTGTCGCCATCGGCTGGAGCCTCGCGGATTGAGCTGAAGCCGGTGATGCCGTAGATGTACAAGCGCGGCGACGTGCGCTTGAGCCGGTTATAGGCTTCCCGCACCAGGTTGACGAAGGTCGCCGAGCCATCAATGCGCATGGGGATATCGTCGCTGCATTGAAAAAGCTGATAGGCAGACCAGCCGCGTTGCCAATCCAGGTCAGTTTCGCACTGCCAACCAGCCCGACAGCAATTGTCGATGCCGGCAGGGATGCCGGCGGCCGGCTGCGCTGGGCTTTGTGGCTGCGCGGAACCGCCGCATTGGTTGTTCTGATATGCGTAGTAGCCATTCTCCCAGTCCGCAGGCGTATGGCATTGCCTGTCGACCTGGCAGCAGTTGTCAACTTGCGCGGCTACATTGCTGACGGGCTGCGTCGGGCTCTGTTGCTGTTGCTGTGGCTGCGCCGGCGCGGCGCATAGCCCGTTCTGGTAGGCGTAATAGCCATTCTCCCAGTCCGCAGGCGTATGGCATCGCCTGTCGACCTGGCAGCAGTTGTCAACAGCCGCGGGCGCATTGCTGGCGGGCTGCGCCGGGCTCTGTGGCTGAGACTGTGCCGGCGCGGCGCATTGCCCGTTCTGATAAGCGAAATAGCCATTCTCCCAGTCCGCTGGCGTATGGCATTGCCTGTCGACCTGGCAGCAGTTGTCAACAACCGCCGGAGCGCTGTTGACGGGCAGGGGCGCTGCATGTCCACCGCCGTCGACGCGGCTGTAGCTAACCCAATCCGCCATCCAAAGCTCAAGCCCGTCGCGGTTGATATTCAACCAACGTCCGAAACTGCCGACCACTTGCAAAACCGAACCGGCTGGCGCCGATTGGACGACATCACTGTCGAGGCTGGCTTCCGCGCGTAAATTGGTGTTGAATGCCACGCGAATCGAATAGGGCTGCGCCATAACCGAAAACGTTGTCAAGCTCGCCAAGACCATCAAGACTGCAACAGCCCATCTAACCATTTTTCACCCTTTCGCTCTTTGTGTCTTTGTGCCTATTAACATATTCACGGCTTCAAACCAATGACGCCGCCCGGCAAGGGACGGTATATGACATCGTAACCAAAAGCCGCAGGACCGACCACTTCCAGCGCGGCCGCGCTTTTTAGCTGCGGCGGCGCCGGCACGGTGATGACCGCCACCCGCGTGCCATAGCGCAGCGCTTCGGTCGTGACGGGCTCGCCTTCCTCTTCTGTCACGATGCAAATCAAATCTGGCGTGGTCGCCGCCACCGCGCCATTGAGGTAGGCGATCAAAAACTCGTTTTGAAATTCGATGGCTAACTGGTCCTGGTTGCTGAAGCTGTCAATGCGCAAGCCGCCGCGGGCGAAGCCTTTGGTCGTGCGCCGCTCGACATCGCTGATCTTGCCGCGGAAAATGACCCGCCCGTCCAGCACATTCGCCACCACCTGCGGCACATCGTCTTTCCGCGCCTGCGCCGCGATGACCCGCGCGCCCAGATGATGCGCCAGGCTCAGCGTATAATGCACGCCAGCCGCTTTGACCTGCGCGCCGCTCATGATGGTGCCCGCCAGCCCCGCGCGCGCGCCCATGCTGACGGCGATGTTGCGGGCGATTTTCTCCGCCCATTTGTCGCTGACCGCGCCGGGCAGGACCGCGGCGTTGTCGGCCGCGTCCACCATGGCCAGGGGCGCGGCGCTGGCGCTGGTAGCGAAGAGGAAGGAGGACATCTGGATTTCTGGATAGGCGCGCCCCATGCTGTCGCTGTCAACAGTCGGGATGCCAGCCTGCAAGCCACCAATCAACGGCTGCATCGAGTTGGCGCCGCCAATTTCGGCGATAGCGACGGCGTCAAAGCGGCGGCCGATATGCTCCTCCAGCAAGCGCAGCGCCCGACGCATCTCTGTGCCTTCCGGCAGCTTCTCGATGCTGACCGTGGGCGCGCCGATGCTGCCGACGACGCAGCAGAGCGCGTCATCCGCCAGGTCGAAGGGGTCAATAATGCGCTGTGGTCCCCGCTCGCGGATGACAGAAGCCAGGTGCAAACCGCCGAGGTAAGGGTTGCCGCCGCCGCCCGTGCCAAGAATGCCGGCGCCGATGCCAATGGGGCGGATATCTTCTAATGTGATTTGGCTGAGCATCAAGCAGGCTCCGATGCGGACGGGGATGGATGAGATAGATGAGATGGATGCAAATGACAGGCGACCAGATGCCCTTGCTCCGCTTCGATCAAGGGCGGCAAGACGGAATCGCAGCTTGCCAGTTTATCGGCATGGCAGCGCGGCGCAAAGGGGCAGCCCTGCTGCGGAAAAGCGTGGGACAGATCGCCGCGGATGATGATTTCCTCCCGCTGCAGGTCTGGATCGGGCTCGGGAATGGCGGAAATCAGCGCTTGGGTATAGGGATGTTTGGGTTCTTCAAAAATGACCTCGGTGTTCGCCACTTCGACGATCTTGCCCAGATAAAGCAAGGCGACTTCATCGCACATATAGCGCACCACGCCCAGATCATGCGATATGAAGAGATAAGTCAAGTCGAACTGATCTTGCAAGTCCTGCAGCAGGTTTAGAATCTGCGCTTGCACGGAAACGTCCAGTGCGGAGGTCGGCTCGTCGAGGACAATCAAACGCGGCTGCACAGCCAGTGCGCGGGCGATGCCGATGCGCTGCTGCTGCCCGCCGCTGAATTCGTGCGGATAGCGGAAGTAGTGCTCTTCTTTGAGGCCCACTACGTTCATCAATTCCAGGACGCGGGCGCGGGCATCGTCCCCACGCAGCTTTTCGTGGATCCACAATGGCTCGGCGATAATCTGTCCGACGGTCATGCGCCCGTTCAATGAGGCGGCCGGCGCTTGATAGATCATCTGAATCTCGCTGCGCAGGCGGCGCAATTCACGGGCTTTGATGTGCGTGATGTCCTGCCCGTCGTAGCGGATCTGGCCTGCCGTCGGCTCCAAAAGCCGCAATACGCACTTGCCGATGGTGGTCTTGCCGGAACCGGATTCGCCGACCAAGCCCAAGGTTTTGCCTTCCGGCAGCGTGAAGCTGACGTCGTCGACCGCGCGGAAGTCCGACACTTTTCGGTTTAGCAAGCCGCCGCGAACAGGAAAGTATTTCTTCAGGTGATTGATCTCCAGCAGATAACTCATGCGTCCTCCGGGTACAGGAAGCACGACGCGCTGTGTTCCGCGCCGACCGAGCTGGCCGCTGGCGCTTGCTGGCGACAGATATCCATCGCGTGTTCGCAGCGGGGATGAAAACGGCAGCCGGCCGGCGGATTGATGAGATTCGGAATCATGCCTGGGATGCCTATCAGCCCGCCGCGACTGATGTCCTTTTGCGGCACGGCATTGATTAGACCGCGCGTGTAGGGATGTTTGGGGTTCTTGAAGAGCTCGCGCACCGGCGATTCTTCGACAACGCGCCCGGAATACATCACGGCGACGCGCTCGCAACTGCGCGCCACCACACCAAGATTGTGGGTGATGAGCAAGACGGTCAAGCCGAGCTGTTTGACCAAGGAACGTATCAAGCGCAGGATCTGCGCCTGAATGGTGACATCAAGAGCGGTGGTCGGTTCATCGGCGATCAACAAATCCGGATCGCCCGCCAAAGCCATAGCGATCAAAACGCGCTGGCGCATGCCGCCACTGAATTGATGCGGATATTCAAAAATGCGCTTGTCGCCATCGGGGATGCCGGTCAGGCGCATCAGCTCCACCGCGCGTTCCTGCGCCTCTTGCCGCAGTTGCCGCACCGATGGCAGAAAGCCCTGCCAACGCCCCGGCACCTTTTGCCCGCGCGCCTGTTGATAGAGCACAGCATCCACCAATTGCTCGCGGATAGTAAAGAGCGGATTCAGATTCGTGACCGGATCCTGAAAGATCATGCCCAGGTGACTGGCGCGGATATTCTCCATTTCGCCTTCGGACTTGCTCAGGATGTCCTCGCCAGCGAAAGTGACGCGGCCCCGGGTGATCTTCCCCGGCGGCATAGGAATCAAACGCGGCACAGAAAGCGCTGTTATTGATTTTCCGCAGCCCGTTTCGCCGACCAAGCCGAGCACATCGCCGCGCTGCATCCTGAGGTCGACGCCCGCCAGCACTTTCGCCACGCCGTCGTAGGTGTGGAATTCCAGGTGCAGGTCTTCTATGTTGAGTAAATCAGCCATGGGTATGCTAGCGCCGCGCGCGCGGATCCAAGACATCGCGTAAGCCGTCGCCGATCAGATTCCAACTGAAGACCAGCAACCATATCGCCAGCCCGGGGAAGGTCGCGATCCACCACTCATCGGGGAAATAACGGCGGCCGTCATTGATCATGGCGCCCCACTCCGGCGTCGGCGGCTGCGCGCCCAGCCCGATGAATCCCAGCGCCGCGGCGGTCAATACCGCGAAGCCGAAGTCGGTGGTCATTTTGATGATGATGGGCGAGACGGCATTGGGCAAAATGTGTCGAAAGATGATGCGCATGTGACCGGCGCCGATGCCATAGGCGGCTTCAACGAAAGGCTCTTCGCGCAAGGACAGCACTAGACTGCGGGTCAAGCGGGCGAAGCCGGGCCACCAGACCAACGAAATGCCGATCATAGCATTGATGATGCCCTTGCCCAGCGCCGCCGAAATGGCGATGGCCAGCACCAATGCGGGCACGGTCAAGAAGATATCGGTGATACGCATGAGCGCGTCATCAAGCCAGCCGCCGGCATAACCCGAGATCGCGCCTACAGTCACGCCGATAGTTGTCGCCAGCAAGATGATGACTGTGCCGACTTGCAGCGCCAAGCCCGTACCCATGACAACGCGGCTGAAGATGTCGCGGCCGATTTTGTCGGTGCCGAAAGCGAATTCGGCGCTTGGCGGCTGCAAGCGGGCAGTAACGCGGGTCTTGCCGGCGGCGTCTTCTGGATAGGGCGCAATCACAGGCGCGAAGATGGCGACGAGCAAGATGAAGATCAGCATTAGCAGGCCGATCATCGAAAGCCGGTTGGAGCGGAAACGGTACAATCCGCGGGCGAAATTCTCAAAGCGGGCAGAACGGGCCTCGTTGCGTTTCGCCCCCATCCCCCGGCCCCTTCCCCCACCAGGGAGGAAAGTGGGGGTCTTTATTCGGGATGAAGCCCCTCTCTTTTTATGGGAAACATCCCCCGTGAGGCGAGAGAACGAGGGGGCATTGGGCCTTGGGTGGGGGCGCTTGTCGGACTCAGCCATAGCGAATCCTCGGGTCCAGCATGCCATAGACCATATCCGTCAAGATATTTATCAGGCTGAAGACGACGCCATAAAGAAAGGCGATGCCCATAATCGGCTGGAAGTCGAGGCTAAGCGACGCATGCACAGCGTACAAGCCCAGCCCGGGCCAGTCGAAAATGGTTTCGATCAAAATGGCGCCGGCCATCAGCCAGCCGAAATTAAGCGAGATGATGGTGATGGTCGCGATGAAGGCGTTGCGCAAAACGTACTTGAATATGATGATGCGATAAGGAATGCCGATGGCGCGCTCCATGCGCACGAAATCTTTTTCCAGCGCTTCGACCATGCTGGCGCGGGTGATGCGCGTGATGCTGGCGAAGGCGCTGAAAGATAGCACCAGCGAAGGTATAAATATATGCTTCAACGAGATGAGAAAGGTCTCGAAATCGAGTTGAATCAAGCTGTCAATCAGAAATAAGCCGGTGGTCGTGGCCGGTGGGACGACCAGCACCGGCAGTCGCTTGTTGATGGGGAACCAGCCCAAGTCGCGCCCGAACCAGGTCTGGAATATCATCGCCAGCCAAAATGCCGGGAAACTGACGAAAAACAGCGACAGGATGCGCGCGACATGGTCGGGCAGGCGATTGCGATACATGGCGGAGATGACGCCGGCCGGCAAGCCCAAGAGCGTAGCGATGATGACGGCGATGGTGGTCAGTTCTAGCGTGGCGGGCCAGAAAGTGCGCAAATCGGGCAGGACATCGCGGCGCGTATAGAGCGATTGCCCCCAGTCGCCGCGGAAAAGACCGGCCATATAGTTGATATATTGAATCGGCAGCGGCTGATCCAGCCCGAATTCGCGCCGTAGCGCTTCTTTGATCTCTTCGGTGGCTTGGGGTCCGGCCGCCAGCCCGACGGGGTCGCCCGGCACCAGGCGGGCGATGCAGAAAGTAAGGATGCTGAGGCCGATCAGTGTCGGGATGATGAGCGCGATACGGCGCAGCAGGTAGAATCGGAGGTTCATGCTTGCTCGTTAAGCGCCAGGCAGTGGGAGTGGGAGGACATCAGTCGATTTTTGCTGATCCTGATCATCAATTGCAGAGACATCGCTTGTTCTGGTAAGGCGGATACGATTAACACGGTTCTTTTTCTTCTTCATTTGCTTGCCACTGATTGCAACACGGCGTTTGAAGTACGTTCGAACAATATCATCCAATACATCTTCCGGACCCTCAATATCCCACTTCACATTATCATCAGTGACCAGCACGCACTCGGTATTGACCAGAGCGTCTGCAACTTTCAGGACGCCTTCTTTTTGTAAGTCAGAGTCTGTCACTTGATAGCCATTGAGCGCCTCCTGTTCCGCGGACGGTTCTGGCATAGGGACATCTTCCAGATAACGCTGTGTTACGTTGATGGACACCATTTTGAGTTGGTCGTGAACGCTTGCCTGGAATTTGACGGAGTCTACTCGATTGCCATCTGGGGCAAGCTTTCGTGCGGCTTTTACAAAGCCAAGATAGGCATTGGGATCATCTAGCTCCTTCTGAAGTTCGTAGAACTCACCCTTGTCTAGCAGGCTTAGATTCTCCAGAAAGGGTTCAACGATGTTTTCGAAGCGCTCAAAACCAGGCAGTTCGCGTTGAATCGGGATACCTATTCTCAGGCTTACGATGAAACTGCCCGGCGAGAAGCCGTCGATAAATATCGGGATTTCGCTGAAGCCGTCTGCGATAGCTCCCGTAGCATCGCTTAGCCGGTGATAGTAAGATTTCGCGGTTATCTGCAACATGCTTCGAATGCTCGGTATACGAGAAGTTAGCTCGGATATAGCCGCTTTGCCATAGCCTACCTCTCCGCCCTGCAGCGAAAATTGTAGTTGTTCCTTGCCAAGACGAATGCCGGCCTCTTCAAGTCTTACCGTACATAGCAAGTCGTTGAGTTCCCACTCAATATCCGACGGCGGGTTGCCGGCGAGCGCTCGATACGCGAGTCTCTTGGCTCTGTCATACTCTTGGCAGCGGAAGGCAAGCGTCGCAGCGCTACGGTGTAGAATTGAACGTGTGGGTTCTACATCCTCGCCCGCCATCAAATCCGCAGCTTTCGATTCCCTTTCGTACGCTAAGCTAGACAGTCGAAGGAATTCCTTATGATCTCCGAGTCTGCGAGCTACGAAGGACTGATCAGAAAATTCCATTGCCTCGTCATGCAACTGTGAAACAGTCTGTACTTTGCTAGTCATCTTTGCACCAAGTAGAAGACTGGTTGACGAAATTGTGTGACCACTATATACGCTGGAAGACCGGAACTGTCTGATCGTTTGGACAGTTCAATTTTCTCATTGACACGACTTTTGGGGTAGTCCATCGCAAGTGACCCCGAAACTTCCAAACGGGCTTTGCGTTGGAACTTGAATATGTCTGCGTCTTCTTTGTATCCTAAATAATAGTCTACACCGTCCCCAATGTTGGCTCGCTCAATCACAGTGTACTCGGAAAATGTGGGTATTAGCAGATAAGCAATCCCAACTGCGGCATCTTCAACTGCATTCCTTGCCTCACCCCATGATCTGCGTGTTTTCTCTGTAATCGGTCGTGTCCAAACGAGCTTGAGAGAAGACAACAGGTCATTGAAATTATGAAGTGCGCCTGTTACACCGGACTCGTGGTGTTGATCTTCGAGACATATAATTATTGCTTCGTAGCATGTTCCAGCGAGACTTTGTGTAATACCGGGTAAGTCTTCAAACAGTTGTTCTATGTCTACTTCAGCGTAATTCACCGCACTCTTCCAATCTGTTGGTCGCGGATAAACTGCCTAGCGTAGTCGGGTGGTTTCGGAGTGAGCAAAGCCTCCCCCAAACAATTGAGGGAGGCACAGGAATGCGACCTAGCAATCGTCCATCCACAGGTCCTGGAACAGCACCGTCAGCGGATACATCGGCGAGTAGACAAATCCCTTGACGCAGCTATTGATCGATATGCTGCTGTCTTCGGTATACATCCAGACCGACGGCTGCTCGGCGGCGACGATCTCTTGCACCTCGCTGTACATTGCTTGACGCGCCATATCATCCCCGGTGACCCGAGCGGTATCCAGCAATTCATTGACGCGGTCGTTGTGGAAGAAGCTGCAGGAATTGAAGCTGCCCCATTGTTCGGAGTGGTACTGGTTGTAGAGATGGGCGTCCGGATCCAGGAAAGGCGGAAGTGTGTAAATGTTGATGATGTCCGGTCCAGTTTCGGGCGAGGCGCAGCTCGCCGTCATATCGGGCCATAGCATGGGGATCATATTCAGCTCGATATTCAGCTCCGCCAAGCCTTCCAGCAAGATCAGCCCGGGAATCTCTTCGCGCGGGAAGTCGGTGACATAGACATAATCCAGGGTGATGCCGCCATCGGGCCAGGGTGTCATCGCCAGATATTCGCGCGCTTTGTCGAGATCGAATGTTGGAACATCCAAGCCATCGACATAGCCGACGAAGTTGGCCGGCGTCGGACCGGGCAGAATGGTGATTGAAACATCCTGCGCCTGCACCATCGCTTCGTAGTTCATGGCATGGGCGATGGCTTTACGCAGATTGATGTCGCTGGTGTATTCCCCAGTATTGTTCATCTTGAGCGTGTTGGTGAAGAAACCGCCGTGTTCTTCCCAGGCATAGGCATCGGACCCGGTAATCTTCTCCTTGTCGCTGGCGGCCACGGTATCGGCGATATGGGTTTCGCCGGCGAGCAGAGAATTCAACTGCGTCGAGGCGTCGCGCTGGATGACCCAGACAAAGCCATCAAGGTGGTCGTCGTTGGTCCAGCCTGCCCAGTAATCGTCGACAGCGATGAACTCGTACAAATTGCCAATCTCCCAACGCCCTTGCGTGAAGGGACCGGAACCAGCCGCGTTCTCTTTCAGATAGCTCTGGCCCATGTCGTCGCCCAGGTTGGCTTCGACAATGGCGGGATTGACCACAAAGAGCTGCGGCAGCGTACCGATGAAGGGCGCGTAGGGCTGCGTCAGCGTGAATTGAACGGTGAATTCGTCAATCGCCTCGGCTGTGTTCTCATCGGCGATGGTCGCCCAGCGCCAGCTTGGGGGTCCCGAGATCGCCAATATCCGGTTAAAGCTGTAAACGACAGCCTCCGCGTTCACCGAGCTGCCATCGTGGAAGACAGCGTTGTCCTTCAAGTGGAAGGTCCAGACAGTGGCGTCGTCACTGACTTCGTAGCTGTCTACCAAGTGCGGGATGGTATCGCTGCCTCGGTAAATGTAAAGCGCGTCGTAAAGGCTGCGCAAGGCGGCGTTGATCGAGTAGTTTTCGCCAGTGGCGGGGTCGATGTTTTCGATATCCTGGTTGCCGCCGTAGAGCAGGATATCATCTTGCGCCAGGCCAGTCGCCGAAGCGAGCAGCAAAACCAGCAGCAAGCCACAGACAAGGGTTCGTTTGAACATTTCGTCCTCCTATTTTGCGATTTATCCGCGAAAAATGACTGAAAGATTGGCTAACAGTGAGGAGGATTGTATCTGCTTAATGCGCGCTTCGCAAATATGCCCGGATAGTCTCCAGGGCAATCGCTTCAAAATGATGGCGGACGAAATGGCGGGATTCTAAACTGAAAATTAACTACAGAGTACGCAGAGAACGCAGAGAAAAACAAAAAACCTCATCTCAGCTGTGATTTTTGGTGACAAATCACGTTTCGCTGGGGACTGTTGCCGATTCCGGGCCGCAGATTTAGAAGAATAGTCGTCTAAACTCCTAAAACTCTGTGTCCTCTGCGTCCTCTATGTTGAAAATAATTTGAAGCGATTGCCCTGGGATAGTCTCAATTGCATGTTCAATCTCCGCAGTGAGGCTTAGCGGCTGCGGTGAATATCGCGACACACCGGAATATGCAAAAACCCTGCCGCAGCAGGGTTCCATAGCCAGTCCTATAGAAAGTCGAGAGCGCTAGCCAGAGTCGCTGCAGCGCGCGATGCCGCTGGCATATTTTAGCGGTTCAGTGACATGGCACCGGTAATACATGCTGTAATTAACCCGCGCTTTGTCGCCGGAACGCGACGGCTTGCTAAGAGAAATTTGCGCGACCCCAAACGTATCGACGACCTTTGCGCTAACGGTATCGGAACTCGTATGCCAGCCAAGCCTGATCTTGGCGTATGAGTGGCTATGCCTGACATTGGTAGTGCAGGAGCGATCGCCAGACGCGACATATTGCAGTGGCACTGGCGCAGCCGGCGTATAGGCGAAGGACTGCGCGCTTGTCGTCAGCAGCATGACGCTAAGCGCCAGCAATAGAACAGCTCTCTTCGACATCATCAACTCCTTACCTAAAAGTGGACATGGTGAGGCGGCTTGGGCAAGATTTCATGCGCCCTCACGCTACATATGTAAAGCGCGTGCCTTAGACAGCGCTGAATACCAATTGAAAGGACAATGAGAGACAGTTTTCCTTTGGGCTGGAATTACTCACGGAAACTAGCTAGAATCTGTTGCGGTCAGAAAGAGGCGCAGGCAGACGCGCGTGCTTTGGCTTGCCGCCGCCGGGCATCGAAATCTGGCTTTACAACAGTTCAATTAAGAACGGGGGAGTTATGTCTAACAAGCATCGTTTCATAAGCATTTTATTGGCGGTCATATTGATTTTCGCGTTGGCCGCGCCAACATTTGCCCAGGACGACCTGGATCGCGCCCACTGGTGCGAGGGCGTGACTGTTCGTTTCTTCGCGGGCGGCACGGAAGGCGACGCCTTCGCCGGCATCGTATATCGCGGCGCGCTGGCAGCCGAGCGCGACTTGGGCGCAAATGTCGAATATGTCTTCTCTGGCTGGGACAGCGAACTGATGACGCAGCAATTGCGCGAAGCAGTGGCGCAGGCTCCCGATGGCATCGCCATGATGGGCCACCCGGGCAACGAAGCGATCATGCCGCTGGCGGCCGAAGCAGCCGAAGCCGGCATTATCATGATGTACCAGAATGTCGATGTCGATCGGGTTCGCGCTCAATATGGCGGCGGCTATGTCGGCGCGCAGCTGGCGTCGCAGGGGCGCGCATTGGGCGCTGAAGCCATTCGCCAATTTGGTATCGGCGAGGGCGACAAAGCCATCGTGCTGGCCAACCTGGCCCAGCGTGAACGCGCCTTGCGCGAATTGGGGGTATGGGAAGTGCTGGAAGAAGCGGGCGTCGAAATCATCCATGTCGATTCGCCGCCGACCTGGGCTGCCGACCCCAACCTGGGCATTCCGTCGATGGTCGCTGCCATCACCGACAATCCGGACGTCAAACTGGTAGCCTTCTCCGGCGGGCAGACCTTAGGCAATACGCAAACCTATTTCGAAGCGGCTGGTTTGGAAGCGGGCGAAGTCAAAGCCATCGGCTTCGACACCAACGAGTTCATCATGCAAGGTTTCGCGGATAATTGGATTCACCTGACCTCGGACCAGCAACCCTTCCTGCAAGGCTATCTGCCTGTCCTCAGCATCTGCCAGACAGCGAAGTTCGGCTTGGCGCCGCTAAATGCGGACACGGGCGCCGGCTTCATTGACAGCAGCAATTATGAGCAGGTGGCAGACCTGGCAATCGCGGGCTACCGCTAAACCATCACCAAGCGACTGGAGCGATTCGAGCGGGGGCTGATCTTTGTGTCAGCCCTCTTCGTCTAGCGTGAATACGAGACTGCTAATGGCAAACGATTACATCGTTGAACTGCGGGACGTCAGCAAATCCTTCGGCAACGTCAACGCCGTGGACGGCATCAGCTTTGGCGTTCGCCCGGGCGAGGTGGTCGGTTTGATTGGCGACAATGGCGCCGGCAAGTCTACTTTGATCAAGATCTTGTCCGGCGTTCATCAGCCAGACAGCGGGCAGATCATCGTGCGCGGGCGCGAGGCGAGCAATTGGAATGCCGCCAAGTCGCGCGAATCCGGCATCGAGACCGTTTATCAGGATCGGGCATTGGCGCCGCAACAGACCATCACTCGCAACATATTCATGGGACGGGAAATCAAAGACCGCTTCGGCATCATCAAAGTCAAGAAACAATACGAAGAAGCCAACCGTCTCATGCGTGAAATCGGCTTCACCTCCAAAGTATTCGATCCAGATTCGCCGGTGGCGACGCTCTCCGGCGGCGAGCGGCAGGGCGTGGCGATCGCCCGCGCGCTCTATTTCGATGCCGACCTCATCGTCCTGGACGAGCCGACGACCGCCCTGTCCCTGTTGGAAACAGCCAAGGTATTCGGCTTCATCGAAAACGTGCGCGCCCGCGGTCGTTCGATTATTTTCATCGGGCACAATATCTATCATGTCTTTGATGTCGCCGATCGCTTCGTGGTATTGGATCGCGGCAAAGTTGTCATGACAGAAGACAAAGCCAATATCCCAGCTGCCGAGGTTCTCATCAAGCACATGCAAGAAATCGCGGAATTGGGCCACCACGCGGCAGACGCTTCGCCCGCATAGACAGGAGGCGGCAGCCATGATCGGGAGCGGGACAGGCGGCAAGCAGCAGATCGCGCGGGAAGAAGCCAGCGGGTTGGTTAAGTGGTCGCGCAACAACCGCCGCGCCATCACTTCCACACTCTTCTTGGTCGTCATGTTGATCGGCTTCACCATGGCGAACCCCGATGTCTTCTCGCAATTCAGAACCTATCGCTCGGTCATGATCGCGCTGCCGGTTTCGATATTTCTGGTCGTGCCACTGGTTTTCGTGGTGACCGCCGGCGAAATCGACTTGTCTTTTCCATCGGTGGTCGGGCTGGCTTCCTACGCTTTTGTATCGATAGTCGATCAAGGGGGCGCGCCGCTGGTCGGCATCGCGGCGGCGCTGCTGGTCGGCGCTTTCCTCGGCTTCCTCAACGGCCTTCTTGTCGTGCGCATTGGCTTGTCGGCCCTGGTCGCGACGCTGGGCATGAATTTCTTCTTACGCGGCTTAATCAATATCCTTGTTGAAGGCTTTTCCATCGCTATTCCAGAGATTCGCGGTACCTTCATTCATACGCTCCTGACTGACGACACCATCATGATCGTCGAGAATCAAGGCATTCCCAATCAAATGCTTTGGGCACTGGCTTTCACCGCCCTGGGCGTGTTTCTCTACAACAGACACAGTTTTGGCGTGCGCGTGCATTGCGTCGGCGACAATCCCGAAAGCGCCGCCGAGATGGGCATTGATGTCGATCGAACGCGCATCCTGGTTTTTGTATTCACCGGCATCGGCGCGGCGCTGGCGGGCGTCTTTTCGGTGATGATCAATTTTGTCTGGTGGCCCACCACCGGCGACGGCTTGCTGCTGCCGGTGCTGGCTGGTCTATTTGTGGGCGGAACGCCGACCTGGGGCGGCATCGGCACGGTATTCGGCGGCGCCATCGGCACCTCCATTGTCGCCTTCATCGAAACGGGCGTGATCGCGGCTGGGCTGACCGGCTTCTTCACCCAGTTTTTCTATGGCTTGATTATCATCCTCTCTTTGATTTTCCAGCGTTTCAACGGCGGGCGTGTGCGCTAGAAGCGCATCCCTTAACTCCTCACTAGAAAGAGCAACTCCTATGAAGGTCATCCAACTGGGCATCGGCGGCATGGGCAACACCTGGCTGAACGCGGTGCGCAATTCGCAGGAAGTTGATTACGCCGGCTTCGTGGAAATCAACGCCGACACTGCGCGCCAGCAAGCCGCCGCCTATGGCTTGGACGCGGCTGCCATCTTCAAGTCGCTGCCGGAAGCCCTAGAGCAACTGCATGCCGACGCGGTGATTGACGTGACGCCGCCGCAATTCCACCGCGCCAATTCCATACTGGCGCTGGAAGCCGGCTTGCCAGTGCTATCCGAGAAGCCACTGGCGCAAAGCCCCGAAGACGCGCGGGCTATCGTCGCCAAAGCGAAAGAGACGGGAATTTTGCACATGGTCGCGCAGAACTACCGCTATCGTCCCCTGAGTCAAACGATAAAGTCCCTGCTTGATAGCGGCGAATTGGGCGCTGTCGCGGCGGTACATGCCGAGTTCTATAAGGGTCCGCATTTCGGCGGCTTCCGCGAAGAAATGCCCCATCCGCTCATCATTGATATGGCCATCCACCATTTCGACATGATGCGCTTTTTCCTGGACAGCGATGTTGCCGTAATCAGCGCCCGGAGTTGGAACCCGCCTTGGAGCTGGTTCAAGGGACATGCCAGCGCCGCCGCGAGCCTGCGCTTCGAGAACGATGTCTATGCCAGCTACAGCGCCTCCTGGTGTTCACAGGCGCTGCCTACCAGTTGGAACGGCAATTGGCGCTTCGAATGCGAAAAAGCGGTGATGCGGGTCGAGGACGATGTCGTGACCGTAGAAGATCTGTCGCGGGTTAGCGACAGGCGCGGCGCTCCAGCAAATGGTCATGGCGAGCGGCGCCGGATCCCGCTGCTGGAAATGGCGCGCGAAGGGCAAGATTATTTGCTGCATGAATTCTACGAGGCGGTCACAAACGGCAGGTCCCCCGCGACATCGGCGCAGGACAATATCCGCACGATTGAATTCGTCTTCGGCGTCGTGCGCGCCTGCGACAGCGGCGTCACGATACGGCTCGACTAATCAAAATAGCTGTCGCCATTCCAGAGCAGCGATTTGGCTGCGTCGTCATTGAGTTCCAGGCCGATGCCGGGCCGCTCTGACACGGTCATGACGCCGTCCTGAATGAAGGGTTTGTCGCCGTCGCAAAGATCCTCCCACCAGGGGATATCGCGGGCATGAAACTCCAGGAATAGGAAGTTGGGTACGGCAGCCAGCACATGGCAGGCGGCCATCATGCCTAGCGGCGACGAGACATTGTGCGGCGCGATCGGGATATAGTGCGCGTCAGCCAGGTCAGCGATGCGCAGCCCTTCGGCAATGCCGCCGGCTTTCGCCAGATCGGGCATGATGACGTCGCAGGCGCCCGCCCGCAAAAGCTCCAGGAAGTCGTAGCGCGTATATTGATTTTCGCCGGTGCAAATGACGGTCGAGGTCGAGGCGCGCACTTGCGCCAGCGCCGCGACATTTTCCGCCGGCACGGGTTCTTCCAGCCACAGCAGTCGCAGCGGTTCCACGGCGCGCGCCAGGGTGATGGCTGAAGGCAGGTCGAATTGGCCGTGGCAGTCGATGGCCAGGTCAAGCTCGAAACCGATGGCCGCGCGCACCCCCTCGATAATGCCGATGATATGCGACATTTCTTGCGCGCCGACCGTCCAGTTGAAGGCGTCCAATCTGCCGATGCCGGTGTGATCGACATCGAACTTGACCGCGCCAAAGCCTTCGTCCACCGCTTGTAAAGCCTTGTCGCCGAAGGCGGCTGGGCTGTCGTCGGCGCCAAAATGACAGTCGGCATACAGGCGGATATTGTCGCGGAACTTGCCGCCCAACAGCTGATAGACCGGTACCCCAAGCGCTTTGCCGACGATATCGTGCAGGGCATTGTCAATTCCGGTCAGCGCGAAGATCAGCGGCGCGTTGCTGGCGCCGCCATAGCGCCCGGCTCGCCGCAGCTTCTCGTAAATCATGTTGATGTTACAGGGGTCTTCGCCGATGAGCAGCTCTTTGAGCGCCAAGATGGCGTATTTGGTAGCGAAGCCGGAGAAGCCCGGTCCGCCGGAATTGCATTCGCCGGTGCCGACAATGCCCTCGTCGGTGTAGACGCGGACAAAGGTCCAGACACTGCCGCCGCTATCCGGCTCTTGCCGTCCAATCACGCTGGCTTGCACATCGGTGATTTTCATTTTGCATCCTGTCTCTAATTTAATGACCCGCTTCGCTCAAGGCCGCTGTCATTTCGTCAAGCTGCGCCTGGCTCAAGCCATCGCCCATCTCATCCAGCGCCGCATTCAATCGCTGTGTTCTTTCTTTTGGCGTCAATACCGCAGGCTTTAGGGAAATCGGCTGCAAATTGCGGCGTAGGAGTTGGCGCTGCTCATCATTCATTTCAGCAAGGGCGCGCAAAATATCTTTGAATATCACTTATAATCTCCCTTCTCGCGCAAAGCCACGCTTATTATAGGGCTTCTGATTTTAACTGCCTTGCGCGCCAGCGCGGAAATGCTTAGCGGCGGTTGCGCCGACCGATAGCTTTGCCTCAATGATACTGCTCGATACTCGCCATTACTCGCTCGATTTGGCGCGAGATGTCGGGCGGCACGGGCGGGTTGAAGGGTCCACCACTGCCGCCGACGACGTCCGCAAAAGCGCAGCAGTTGATGGCTTCCATCACAGCCGAATAGTTATATGCCCGTTCCAGCATGAAGCGGATGTCTTCCAGCGGCGAAATTTCGTTTTCGATTTGGCGCGCAGCCTCATAATCGCGCCGTCGCTGGGCATTATTGATCTCGTCAGAGGCGCCAGCCACAACCAGGTTGATGCCAGAGGTATGGCCCCTCGCGCCCATTTCGGCGGCGGCTGTCGAGCGATCGCCGATGCCCCAGATGACGATCTTTTCCCCTTCGTCCAGCGCGTCGACGAAAGGCAGGACATCGTCTTCGTCGGTCCCGATCTTGACGCCGACAAAATGCGGCGAATCGCGCAGCAAACGGATGATCATGTCGCGGTCGCGCGGCCGCCGATAATAGTACAGGAAGCGCGCGCCCTGTCTATTCGCATGTGTTTCGGCAAAAGACATCAAGGTCTCGTACAAGCCGGCTGGACTATAGGTGCCGCCAAGCGGCATGATTAAGTAAACATCGGGCGGGCGCCGCAGGGCAGCCAATCGCGCGATCAAGTTGGCGGCGGCGGGTAAAGGATTGGGCACGACAGCCGCCATCAGTATGCCCGCGCCATTCATGCGCTGCCCGGCGATATCCAGGAGTTTGACCTGGTCCTCAAGCGCGACATGATGCACCAGGCTCGTGCCCGCGATGGAAATCACGCGCGGGCGCTCATCGCTTAGATGATTGTTGCGCATCAAATAGTCGATATTCTTGGCCTGTCCCCCGTAGTCAATCTGTCCGCCGGCAAAGGGAATCAGCGGAATGCTAATTACGGAGTTGAGACCATCGAGCAATGCGGGCTTATCTATTGTCATAGGTTCTCCTTTACCAGCGCGTGGCTTGGAAGCGCCAGCCGGGTTCGATCTTTTGCATCTCGGCTTCGTCATCCCGTTCGGTCAAGCCACAAGCCAGATACTGCTGATTTAATGCCGCCAGCCGCTCGCGATCAACTGCGATGCCCAAGCCCGGTCCCGTCGGCACAGGTACAGCGCCGGCGTCGAAGGACAAGGGTTTCACGAGCAAGTCATGACAATCTTGCCAGGGATAATGGGTATCGCAATCGTAGGTCAGGTTAGGCGTAGCCGCCGCCAAATGAACCATCGCCGCAAGCGAAATGCCCAGGTGACTGTTGGAGTGCATGGACATGCCGCGCCCAAATACCCGGCAGAAGCGCGCCAGATCCAATGTCGCGCGGAAGCCACCCCAAAAATGGTGATCGGAGAGGATAATCGCTTCGGAATTATGCCGCAGGCTGCCGGGCAAATCGTCGAAAGAGGTGGTGCACATATTGGTCGCCAGCGGGATGTTTAGCGCTTTTGCCACCGCGCTCATGTTCCGCTGTCCGCGCACCGGGTCTTCGTAATACTCCAAGACCTGTTCCAGTTGCCGGCCAGCCGCGATGGCTGTCGAAACCCGCCAGATGGCATTGGGGTCCAAGCGCAGCGGCATGTCCGGACCGAAGGCGTCGCGCAGCGCCAGCATCGTATAGACCTCGACTTGCGGCGGGAAAACGCCGCCCTTGAGCTTGATTGACTTGAAGCCATAGCGCGCAATCATGGCGCGCGCCTGCGCCACGACGCCATCCGCGTCTAGCGCCGCATTCTGGCGCGCGGCGAACCAGCCGCTCGCGCCGGAATCGCGCTCAAAGCCGAACTCGCCGCCCGCGCCCGCCTGTTTGTAAAAGAGATAGGCGGCGAAGGGCACGCGCTCACGCGCCGCCCCGCCCAGCAAATCAACGACAGTGCGTCCGCAGGATTTGCCCATCAGGTCGTAGCAAGCCACTTCAATCGCGCTGCGGACCTGCACCCAACTGCGCTGGTCCCAAGGCGAATCCCCGCGCGCGTCGGCGCCCGCTAGCGCATCCAAGGTCGCGGCGATGGAGTTGAGCTGCCAGGGGTCAGCGCCGATGATGCGCTCAGCCGCCTGTGCCAGCGCGGCGCGGGTTGCTTCGCTGCCCGGGATTTCGCCCCAGCCCGATATTCCATCGGCGCTGACCAATTCCAGGACGATACGCAGGGCGTAAGGCGCGTGCAGTCCGGCCGCGTTGAGTAATGGCGGGTCGGCGACGGCTACTGGTGTGATGTGTACTTCGTCGATGCGCATGCTCAACTCCACAAATGGTCGCGCGACCTCTCGCTGTCCCAGCCGGCGCTCGCTTCAAAATAACCGGCATCCCGCCCTACTCTTTCGTCCATGTGTTCGCGGATGGCTTCTTCGTTAAGCTCGCCGAAGCCTAAGCCCGGTCCTTCTGGCACGGGCGCGTAGCCATCGACGACCAGCGGTTTGTCGATGCCGTCAATCAGATCCTCCCACCAGGGCAGGTCGACCGAGTGGTGTTCCAGCACATAGAAGTTCTCGGTGGCGGCGGCGCAATGCACGTTGGCCAGGAATGAAATCGGCGAGCCAGCCATGTGCATTGCCATGGGTACGCCATAGTCTTGCGCCAGATCGCCGATTTTCTTGGTTTCCATGATGCCGCCGGATGTCGCCAGATCGGGATGAATGACCGAAACGGCATGCGCTTCCAGCAAGGGCAGAAAGCCCTCTTTCAAGTAGATATCTTCGCCGGTGCCGACCGGAGTCTTGAGCGCGTTTTTCAAGCGCAGCCATTGATCGGTGAACTGCCAGGGGATCATGTCCTCGTACCAAGCCAGCGAGAATTGATCCAGGGCTTGTCCCAGCCGAATGCAGGATTCGACGTTGATGTGACCAAAATGATCGGCTGCCAGCGGGACTTCGTAGCCGATGATATCGCGTACATGGCGCAGATATTCGACCAGGAATTCAATTCCGATGTCGGTGATTTGCATGCCAGTGAAAGGGTGCATGACGCTCCGCGATTCCCTCATGCCCGGCGGCGCGGACACAGCGCCTTTGACGTCCTCGAGCAAGCCGATGCCGATATCCATCTTGAGGAACTTGAAACCAGCGTCCATGCGCTGCCGCAGGCGCGCGCCCATGGACCCGCCATCGGGACTGGATTCGGTATCGCAGTATATCAGCGCCTTGTCGCGAAACTTGCCGCCGGCCAGTTGATAAGCCGGTACGCCGTAGGCTTTGCCCGCCAAATCAAAAAGCGCCATCTCGATGCCACAGACGCCGCCACCCTGCCGGCCATGGAAACCAAACTGCTTGATTTTACGGAAAATTCTGTCGATATTGCAGGGATTTTCGCCCAGCAAGCGCGACTTGAGCTGCAGCGCATAAGTCGGGCTGGCGCCGTCCCGCACCTCGCCGTAGCCGCTGATGCCCTGGTTGGTGTCGATGCGCAGTATCGTTACATCAAAGGGCAATGCGCGCAGATTGACGATGCGCAGGTCAGTGATTCTGAGCTCGGTCGGTCTTGAATAGGCGCTGACATTCGATTCTAGACTTGCCTCAGTCATTTTATCTCCAAACAGGCGCATTAGTTCACCACAAAAACACAATAGCCACAAAGAAAGATATTCCCCGGCGCGTCTTCTTGTCCTTTGTGTCTTTTTGCTTATCCAGCCATCAGCGCCGCAGCAGATTGCGCTCGCGGTAGGTATCAGCCGCTTCTCGGATAAAGGCGGCGTTTTCGCTGGCGCCGTAGGTCGACTCCAGATAATCGGCCAGGCGCGCCAATTCTTCATGCGTCGCGCGCTCCGGGCGCAGCAATTCGTAGATCTTCAGCAATTCGTCATTGGGCAGGGACGTTAGCTCGGCAGCGCGCGAGAAATTGCCCGCCAACTGCGGATAGCCGGCCACGCGCGCGATGCGCGCCTGTTGACGCAAGGCATCGGCATGCGTGCGCAGATCGTCGCCAGTCAGTTCGCCCGCAGCGATGGCTTCGGCGCTGATTTCGCGCAGCGGGCGCTCGCTGAAGGCGCGCAATTCATCCGCCGCGTTGTCGCGCAGTGGGTATTGTTGTTCAGGTTTTTCGCGCATAGCGCTTCCTTCGCGCGCAGCTATAAGCGGACGCTGGCGCAGCGCTGACCGTCCTGATCATCAGTCCGGCTCCCAAGCAAAGAGGCATTCCACAGGCGCTTGATTCGGGCGAATCTCGTCGGTTTCCCGCCGATGCAGCAGCGCGGTTTTGACGATCAGGCGCAGGCGGGCGCCATTGTCAATCTTGACTGATACCGGCACAGTCGATCTGCCCAGCGCATAACGCGCCGCGTTCACTCCGATATCTTGGTAAGTCGCCAGCGTCAAGCTGGGCGATTGCGGGAATAGCTCGAGATTATTGAGCGGCGCCAGGTCTTGTTGATGAATCACTGCTGTGCCGCGCGACTGCAAACCTATGGCGATGCCACTGCCGCTGAGCCGCGCGCCGACGAAGCCAATTGCGGCGCAATCGGACGAGTGATAGACCCGGACGATGCGGGCGATCGCGCCTTCGCTGGCGACGCCGCTGAGGATCGCTTTCAGCACGTCCTCGTGTTCCAGCTCGCCGATGGTCTTGCCCAGCGCGCGACCGTAAGCCGGTCCCAGGGCCAGGACAACTTCTTTGCCCGTCCCCCGCGCGGCGGGACCGATCTCCACCAAGCGCGACAGCGGTTCGGCGAGATGCGGGTCGACGAATCCGGTTGGCGGCTGCGCCTGCGGTATGGCTTGCATTTCTTGCCAGCGCTGTCCCTGGGGGCGGTAGCCGCTGCCGGGACCTGTATAGTCGTTGGGGTCGTTGATGGCGCTCTGCACTTTGAAGTCGGCATTGAAGATAGCCGCCGGTTGCAGATAGTCGGCCGCGATGCGCTGCCGTCCCATTTCCAGGATCTTGTCGGCGACCTCGCTGAAACCGCTGCGCTGCAAAGCCTGCATGACCGCCACGAAATCGCAGTCGCTGGCCATGAAGCGGTCGGCCGCCTCCAAGTCGGGCAGGATATCGCGCTCGGGCATGTCGTCGCTGCTGTGCGCCACGGTGGCCGCGGCAACTTCGTCATCCGTGATTACGGGGAAATCCAGTTCGCGGTAGACTGCCTGTATCGCTCGGGCTGCTTTGCGGCGGATGTCAAGCGCCTCGTCCTCGCGGATAGGCTTGACGCCGCCGTCAATCTGCATATCGCGCTGCAGCACATTGTAGTCGTCGAAGTCTTCGGCATCGAAATTGCCGCCGCCGAACAGGTTGTCGCGTTTGGGTATGGCGCTATAACCGGAAAAAATGAAGTCGGCGCCGGGGATGAATTGCGGCATGAGCTTGGCGGTCTTGCGGATGCTGGAATGCGATGCCAGAGCGTCGTTGCCAGCCGCCACTTCCAAGCCCAGCATGGCAGCCAGCAAGTTTTCAGCCAGCACCGCGCGCACCCCGCCGGGCAGCGCCTCTGGCAAGGCGATGCAAGATATTGAGCCGTTCTGCACGCCTTGGCTGCCCGCGCCCTTCACAACCAGCAAACAGCGCGCTTCCAGGTAGAGCATCGACTTCTTTTCCGCGCGCCCCATCAGCGCTTCGGAGCCAGTGCCGGAAGTGAAGCGGATCTTCACCCCGCGCGAGGCATAAGCTGAAGCCAAAAAAGCCTTGGACCATGGCGTATCGTCGCCATCCACGAAGGTCATTTCGGTGCCGTAAACGGACAGGGTTTCGGCGTAACTGGTCAGCCCCTTCATCGCCAGCCGCAAGCCCAGCGCTTCTTCAACCGAGCATTGCGTCAAAACGCCGCCGCGCCCGGTCTGGGCGCCGATGAGAATGGCCAGCGCATTAAAGGGCGCGAAGCGCGCCACGCGCACGGTTGTCTCGATTTCGGCAAAGCCGCGCAGAGCCGCTTCAGCCGCGTCCGCCGCCAGCAAAGCCGGGTGCTCCCGCCAATTCGTAACATGCGCTTGATTGGCCGGCATACGTCGGACGCGCATCTTCGCCAGCCCCATCATCATCTCCAGCACATTCATGTGGCGGATGATGTCGGTGAGCTTGGCTGGCGTGCAACCCGCGAGAAGACGAGCGATGTCTCCCCGCGGCACGTTGATATCCGCCAGCATGCGGGCGTATTCTTTTGACGGTATCGCCATCGCGGCGTCGGCGACATCAAGCGCGAGGGCATGGGATACGATGAAACGATCGAGGGTGTCAAAGTCGGCGCGCGGCTTGCCGTCCATCTCGACGATCTTGCCGCCCTCAAGCGAGATGCTCGGTTGCGGATCGTAGGGGCTGTCTGCGACTATCAAGCCGGCTTCGGGCCAAGGCTCGACAAAGGTCTCTTTGTTTATATCTCGTTTTGCCAACAGATCAAATCGAATCGATCGCTCCATGGCGCGGACTCCAAGCAAAAGGTCTAGAGGAAATCTAACACAAGGCGGCAAACCTGTCGAATGGCGGTTTTGTTGATCGCGCTGCGAGCTAGACCCGTTAATGGGAGCAAATGTCGCGAATTTGTCTTTGCGGAAGCGACAGATTATACTTTGCGCGCAACTCATATAGTCGGAGTGAAGACATAATGAAAACCGACCTGACACAAGAACAGATCGATTTCTATCAAGAGAATGGCTATATCATCATTGAGGACTTTTTGAGCCCCGAGGAGTTGGAAACCTGGCGCCGGCATGTCGACGACGCCGTGGAAAAGCGCGATGATCGCCGACTTGCCGATGGACCCGGTTGGCAGGATAGTGAAGAAAACAGCTATTACAATCGCGTCTTTGTACAGCGGATCAACCTGTGGACCGACCACGAGGGCATGCGCGGACTGATGCTCGACCCGCGCCTTGGCAAACTGGCCAGCGAATTAGCCCGCGTCGATGGCATGCGCATCTGGCACGACCAAGCCTTGATAAAGCAGCCCTGGGCGAACCCGACCGGCTGGCACCTGGACAATCCATACTGGTCTTATTCTTCGCGCGCCGCCATCAGCATTTGGGTCGCGCTGGACGACGCCACCCGGGACAATGGCTGCCTGTACTTCTTGCCGGGCACCCACAAAAGCGCCACCTTCGACAATTCGAGCATCGGCGTGAATACAGGCGAATTGCTCGAGCTGTATCCGCAATGGGCGGGGATCCAATCCGTAGCCGCGCCGATGCCAGCCGGATCCTGCTCCTTCCACAATGGCTTGCTGGCGCATGGCGCCGGCGCCAATATGACACCGGGCGCGCGGCGGGCGATGACTTGCGGCTATATGCCCGATGGCAGTGTCTTCAACGGCATAGCCAACATCCTGCCGCAAGCCTATTTGGATACGCTGGAGATTGGCGACGCGCTGGACGACGACAGCATCAACCCCTTGATTTGGCACAAGTCCAAGCCCTATGTAAGCGCTTAGACGCGGGCAGCGCCAAGCCTTCCCGCCGCCACGCGCTAGCGCTGTGGACAAGGTTACAGCAATAATTCCGGTTTATCGGAACAGATGGCATCGACGCCCAGGGCTTTCAAAGCGGCGATTTCCGCGGGGCGCTCTTCATGCCAACAGACGATGCCCAATCCCGCCGCCCGCACTGCCGCAATCCACTCTGGCTTGAGCAAGCGATGCGGCTGCTCGGCGCGCTTTTCCCAGCAGGGATGCACATAATCCGCCCCTATCGCCTGCGCCAGTTTGACCGCATCAATGTTGACCGCGCCGAACAAAATTGAAGTCTGGGCATCCGGTCGCGCCGCCTTGATGTCCGCCAGGTAATCGGCGCGGAAGGAGCCAAATATCGTGTTTCGTATATAACGAGCTTCATCCAGCGTTTTGAAGATCGCGGCTGTCGCTTGAAAAGTGAGCGCCTTGATATCCAGATACAAACCCATGCCCAGTTCCCGACACAAATCTACAGCGGCTTCAAAGCCGATGATATTCTGCTGACCCGCAGACAGCCTGCCCAGTTCATCCCAGCGAAAATCCGATACATTTCCCCCGACGCCATAGAGTCGTTTCAAGCTGCTGTCGTGGATGACCACAGGCACATCATCCGCAGTAAAGCGGATGTCGATTTCGACCATATCCGAGCCCAGCTCGGCGGCTACTCGCAGCGCTTCCACCGAGTTTTCCTGGGCATAAGCCGACGCGCCGCGATGCGCGATGCGCAAGACACGGCGCTGATCAGGCGGAATCGTAGCGCGCAGATGCGCCAGCCAAGCGCTAATTCGGCGAGGAATCCACTCTTGGAGCTGCGGCCAAGGCGCGAAGACCGCACTTCGCAGGTCGAACTCCTGGGAAAAAACGAAACTCGGCTCGAAGCGCAATCGTTCCAAATAGCTGTGAACCAGACGATTGTTAAGCGGCTGGCGTCCGTGAATGATGCCTTCAAACAAGGGCGTTACATGGACACCCATCTTACCGGCATGGGTCCCGCAGCTTGCCCGGGTCTTGGCTTTTCTTTCCAGCAGCCAACGCGGACTAGGGGCAAAAGCGTGTTTGCCAGGTTCTGAATAGAGCAGGGGGCGATTATCTTTGGCAGGGTGCTGCTGGTCCGCAGCCGCCATCCGATTGTAAGCGCCATGCCAGCTCGCCTCGACATCCACCAGCGCGCCGTCAGAATCGACATACGCCCAAACATGCTCAAGTTCATAGAGATGCCCGATATCCCAATCCCACCAAATGGCGTATTCGATGACAAAGGCGATACCGTCGCGCAAAGAAATGTCGCGCGGAAAGGAGGCGGAAGCGCCACTCTCGCGGAAGACGCTATAACCGACAGCCGACGGCAGGAATGGCTCTCTCGAGTCAAAGCGGATAATGGCGGCGTAACGCAAAGCCAGCTCATGATCTGCAGGCGAGGTTATTTCCGGGTCAAGCTCTGGCAAGCGCATATCTAGCATGGCGACAGGCTCGGGGTGGAATTATCGCCACAAAAGCGATTTTTCTGTGGCTGGGTCGAAGAACTGCGCCTGTTCCATATCAAAGGCGAGTGAGACGCGCTCGCCAGCTTGGCGCCTGTCTTCTGTGTCCGCAAGCAGCAGGAAACTGTGCCGACCGACGCGCACGTCGATCAGGTCTTCGCGCCCCAGCGGCTCCACGACAAAGATCTCGCCCGATACCGCCCCGTTGTTGGTAATCTGAATATCCTCGGGCCTGATGCCCATCACGACCGGACCAGAATGGCTGGCGGGCGGCTCGCCACGCTCCTTCGCCACTTCCAAACGCAGCGACTCCGTTTCCGCAAAGAAGCGGCCATTGGACTCGGCAACGCTGACATCGACGAAGTTCATGGGCGGGTTGCCGACGAAGCCCGCGACGAACAGCGTCTTTGGCCGGTCATATAACTCATCGGGGGAATCAAAAGCCTGCAAATGTCCCCCGCTCATCACCGCGATTCTGTCCGCCATGGTCATCGCTTCCACCTGATCGTGCGTCACGTATATTGATGTGATGCCGAGGTCTTTCTGCAGGTGTTTGATCTCGCCACGCATAGTCAGCCGCAGCCGCGCGTCCAGGTTGGACAGAGGCTCGTCAAAGAGCAGCACATCCGGTTCTTTCACCAATGCGCGACCCAAAGCCACCCGCTGCTGTTGCCCGCCCGACAGTTGCCCGGGGCGGCGGTCCAGCAATTCGCCGATGCCCATCACGTTGGCGACTTGTCGGACGCGGTCGTGTTGGTCGGACTTTGATACTTTTTTCAGTTTTAGCGGGTAGGCGATATTTTGGAAAACGGTCATGTGCGGGTAAAGCGCGTAACTTTGGAAGACCATGCCGATATTGCGGTCTTTTGGCTGCACTTGGTTGACGATTCGCTCGCCAAAGCGAATGAGCCCGTCGGTAGGTTTATAGATGCCCGCCAGTGTGAGCAGCGTGGTCGTCTTGCCGCAGCCGGAAGGTCCCAGGAAGGCGACGAATTCACCGTCTTCGATATGCAGGGTCAAGTTCTCGACGCCGACAACATCGCCAAATTTCTTGCTGAGATTATCGATTGTCACTTTCATCGCATGTGTCTTTCTCGCTCTGCCACAAGACCCCTTGCGCGAAACGGTATCAGGAACTGCCTTTTGTCCCGCCGGCATAGATGTTCAGCAGGTATTCCTGGGCGAAGATAAAGAAGATGAAAATGGGTATCAATTGGAATAAGCCGACAGCCGCTACTTGGTTCCAATCGACTGGCGCTGTTTCGTCAATCAGTTCATTCAGGAAAACCGGCAAGTTGCTGACGCCGCTGCCGATGGAATAGGTGGCTGGAATAATATAGGCGTTCCAGCCGCCGATAAATGCGAAAATCCCCAATGCCAGCAAGCCAGGGCGAATCTGTGGCAAGAGGATTTCCCAATAGGCGCGCCAGCGCGAGGCGCCGTCAATGAGCGCCGACCGCTCCATATCCCAAGGGATATTGTCGAAGAAGCCTTTCATCAACCAAACACCGAGCGGCAATTGAAAGGCGACCATCACCAGTGCGATGCCGCCAACAGTATTGAAGCCGACCAGATCGCCAAATACGGGAATATCCCCCAGCCGCAAAAGCACAAAAAATATCGGTATCAAAAGCGTGATCGCGGGGAAACCGTGCAGAATCAAAGTGAAGGACAGGAAGAAGCGCCGCCCGGGAAAGTGCATGCGCGACAAGGCGTAACCAGCCATCGAAGATACCAGCAAGACTACAAAGGTCATGACGATGGCTATTGCCAGGGATGTCAGCAGGATCGGCCATATATTGAATTCCAGCCCGGATATGTTGCCGGCGAAGATCGACTCCCAGTTTTTCAAGGTAAAGCCGCCGAAGTTGTTGTCGCCGTCTAGCGGCACGATGCCTTCTGTGCGGAAGGAAAACGTGGCGACGATAACCCAGAAATAGCCGACCAGCAAAGGAGAGAGCAAGCCAATCAGCGCGATATAGGGCGCCCAATGCCCCGGCAAGAAAACGATGACGGCTGTGAAGACCAGGGCGAAGACCAAGCCGGGCAGCAGGCGGCTTATCTCTTTGTCGGATTCTAAGACAACCCGCG
Organism: Phototrophicaceae bacterium; assembly: GCA_965116975.1. Lineage (GTDB taxonomy): Bacteria > Chloroflexota > Anaerolineae > Aggregatilineales > Phototrophicaceae > UBA6055. Next base: position 3,669,895 of record OZ220735.1, on the reverse strand, counting down.
CCGTCTCTTGCATTTCTTCATCGCCGCGCGTGAAGCGCAAGCGCAGCGGGTCGCCCTCCGCCGCCTGGCTAAGCCGCTTGTTAAAGGCTTCCAGGTCCACCGCGTCGCGCCGGATCGCCGTGATGACATCGCCGACTTGCAAGCCCGCAGTCTCGGCCGCGCCTTGAGCCAGGATCGCGTCGACGCGGATGCCGTCTTCGCTTTGGCTCAGGGTCATCTGCAGGGAGGTTCGCGGCGCGAAGACGCCAAAGCTCATCACATAATGCCCAGCCGCTATCGCGACAAACAAGACAACAGTACTTGTGAAAGCCAGTACCAGCGCCCTGGGCAGGTCCACTGCTGTGTACCGGCGGGCGACGCTGGCGCCGGAAATATAGGCGACAAAAGGCAGCGTCAGCAGGGCGAGGCGGGTCAAGACATCCGTCACTGTCTCTTCGACGCTGCCCAAGGCGAAGAGCGGACCGATAATCCCGCTGAACGCGAATGCGGCGCCCAGCAAAAGCAAAATGCTCAGGACCCCGTAACGCAATGCCTCGACCAGGTCCATGGGGAAGGAAGTCGGACTGTCAAGGTCCTTCGACTTACCCGTAGCGAAGAGCGTCCCGCGCGCGCTCATAATGCCTCCACGCGCGGTTCCGCCACCAGCTCGTCAAAGCGGAATACCCGCATATAGATGACAGCGAGTACCACCCCGATCATCACCAGCAGCACGGCGAAGGCGGAACCGTAGCCCCATTGCGCGTTGCCAAAATAGTTGGAAAGCGCGCGGTGATAAGCCGTCAGCGACCAGACCTCGGTGCGATAGAGACCGGGTCCGCCGTCCGTCAACAACTGTATTTCCACGAAGGACGTCAACAAAGACAGCGTCTGATAGGTCACGACAAAGAGCAGGGGCCAGCGAATTAAAGGTATGATGACAAAGCGGATACGCTGCAAGCGCGACGAGCCGTCAACCAGGGAAGCGTTGAGCAGGTCTTTCGGGATTGATTCGATGGCGGATGTGAAAATGATCATGCCAAAAGACACGCCAATGAAGCCGTTCACAACCACCACAAATACCCAGGGATTGGTGGAGACATAATTGTAAGTGGGCTGCCCAAAGAATTCGTTGATCTGATTGATGATGCCGAAGGGGGCCTCCGCCATCATCCGTTTCCAGATCAAAATGTAGACAACGGGCGAGGTGATGCGCGGCAAGATCCACAAGGCGCGGAATAGAAATCCTGCGCCGCGGTCGATATGCGTCGTGAGCAGGGAGACCAATAGCGCCAGGGAAACGTTAAAGATCGAGAGCGTAACCAGCACATAAAAAATGGTGTTGAAGAAAATCTTGCGGGCGAATTGGTCATTTAATAAGGTCCGGTAATTTTTGAGGCCGATGAACTCCATAGCTGCCAGGTCGGAGGTAAAGTTCGAGCTGGCCAAATTGGTGACGCTCAAGTAGAGCACGATCGCGACGGGAATCAAGAAAAAGACGATGACAAGAATGCCGGCCGGCGCCATAAATCCATAAGCGCCCAAATATGATTTCAGGGCGCTGCTTCCGCTGGCGCCCGGCGAGACTGCCGCATCGCCTGTTTTTACTTTCTGGGACATAAATAAATCTCTTGTCTTGCTGGAAACCTATGGAAACCCATGTAAAGCTAATCAAAGCTAGTGAAAAGCGACAGCGCTCCCAGATTGATTTGGGCAAGACCTGCGAATGCTTTAGCGCTTGTCGGTCAAGGGGAGCGGGAGCGCTCCCCTTGACTAACTTTAGTTGAATGGGTGGGCGGCAAACAGTCGGCTAGCGAACAGAGATGCCGTCGCCCAATTCGTTCTGCATTTGCGCGATGGCGATATCGGCCGCGCCAGCCGCGTCCGCTTCGCCGGTTTCTACAGCTTGCACGCCCAAGAAGTAGGCGTTGGACCAGGCATTCCAACCCGGATGGTTGGGCAGCGCGGTGGTGTGGTCCAGCATGTAATGGGCGCTGCTCAGCAAACGGTTGTCGGCGTAGGCTTGGGATTGCAACTGCGCGTTCAGGATGCCCAGGTGGAAGCTGTCAATGGCGTGCTTGTTGTTGTGCTCGGGCGTGGTGATGGCCGCGATCAACTCCAGCGCCACATCGGGATTTTCGCTGCCGCTGCTGATCATGTAGGTCAGCGGGTGCGTCAAGGTGATGGCTTCGCCAGTCGCCATAGCCGGGATTAGCGTCAGCCCGATATTCTCGAAGAGATATTCGTCGCCGCCCTTGTCGGCGACATAGTTGATCGCCCAGTTGGGCCAGTTCCAGGTGCCGCCGGCCGCGAAGAGAACCGTGTCCGCCTGCGCCACTGTGGGGTGCCAGACCTCGTTCCAGTCGACGCCGATGATGTCGGAGCGCATCGCGCCCGACGCGACCGCGCCGCCCAGAAGTTCGTATGTCGCGACCAGAGCCTCGCTGTCGACAACAAGGTTGCCTTCCATGTCCAGGACTTCGCCGCCATGCCCGTAGTAGTAATAGAGGAAGTCGGGACCGTTGCTCGGGCGGTGCCAGAAACCATTGCCGGCATCGACGACGCCTTCGTCAATGGCGGCTTCGGCTGTCGCCAGCATATCGGCGAAGGTCCACTCGCCAGCGGCGACGCGCTCGGGCAGGGACTCGATGTCTTCTTCGCTCCAGCCCAAGTCGCGCAGCAAGAGCTTGCTATAGAAGACAGGACGGGCTTCGGCGTCTTGCGGGATGCCCCATATCTGACCGGCGTAGCCGTGCGAATCCCACAATGACGGCACGATGTCATCAAATTCGCTGTGCATGCCGATCACGTCATCCAGCGGGATGATGAAGCCGGCCGGCGCCCAGGCGCCAATGTCTTCGTGGCCCGACAAGATGATGTCCGGCGCTTCACCGGCTTCCGAAGCCAGAACGAATTCGTTCTTGTAGTCGCCCCAGCCGGCATTGTCCTGGATGAGATTCAAGTCGATATCGATGCCCAAATTAGCTTCGACATCGGCTTCGACTTCCGCGAAATTGTTGCAGCGCCAGTCTTCTTCCGGCGGGCTGGCTTTACAACGGATCGTGATGCTGACGGAATCTTGCGCGCCGACAATTCCTGTCAGCAAACTCAAGAGTAGAATGAAGATTAGCGCGATGCGCCCTTTAGAAATCATTTTTCGCTTCACCTCTAATTCACATTTTTACGATAGACGAAGTATAACACGAATCGCCTCTGTTACAAAAAAATATTTTATGAAACAGTTTAATTTGATTTGTCAAGCCTTTAAGATTAAAATATGCGCGAGCGCAAACAAGATAATGAGAGAAAGCCAGCTTATGAATGAGCAATTGAAAGAACTCCGCGTCTCCAACGACGCCATGAACGATCCCGAGGAATTGCAGCGCCGCATCGCCGATGAGGGCTATCTGTTTTTCAAGCGCTTGGCGCATCCCGACAAGCTCTGGGAATTGCGCCGCGAGATGATGACCGTGATCCAGGAAGTCGGCTGGCTCATCGCCGGCACCGACCCCATGGACGGCATCGCCGATATCAACATGCGCTATACCGAAGGCGACAACGAATACAGCGCCGGTTACGCCGAAGTCTACAAAATAGAGAATTTCCATCGCGCGGGGCATTGGCATGAATTCCAGGACATCATCGAAAAGATGGCGGGCGCGCCGATTATGCCGCACCCGCAAAAGATCGCGCGCATCTGGTTCCCCAAATATACCGAGCACACCACGCCCAAGCACCAGGACTTCGTGCACTTCCAGGGCAGTTACGACAATATCACCTGTTGGGCGCCCATCGGCGATTGCCCGATTGAGTTGGGCGGCTTGGCGCTTATCCCGGGCTCGCACAAGGTTAATCGCGTGCTGGATCATCACTTCTCGCTGGGCGCCGGCGGCTTGATCGTGGACGAAAGCGAACACGATGACATCGAGCCCGTCTGGCACAGCGCCAACTATGAAGCGGGCGACGCGCTCTTCTTCCCCGCGCTGACCATCCACCAGGCGCTGCCGAACTATACCGAAGACAAGCTGCGCCTCTCGCTGGACAATCGCTATATGGTCGTCGGCGACAAAATCGCCGAGCACATGCTGACTCCGCATGACCCCAGCCAACTTTCTTGGGAGGAAATCTACCCGCATTGGCAGTCCGATGACCTGAAGTATTACTGGAAAGGCTACGATCTGCCCGTCGTCGAGCGCGATACGAGCTTTGGCGAAAAGGGCAGGGCGGAAGCGATAGCCATGGCTAGAGCCGGCAACGAGCAGGCTGTCTATGCCCTGGCGCGCGGTGCCAAAAATAGCCCCGATACCGTCGCGCCGGAAGTGCTGGCTGTCCTGGACGAACTCGGCGTCGAGTTCTAGCGTCGGGCGACGCCTGCCGCGCCGCTAGTATAGGGAAGGCACTGCGATGACATATCAAGAACTATCCGAGGTTCGCAAGACCTTGCGCGTCGAATGGTATCGTTGCCCGACCAAGCCCGGCTTGCTGCGCGAACTGTCCCGCCGCAGCGATGCCCAGGGCTGGTTCCAGGCTGGCGGTCATCTCGCTCTCTTCATTATCACTGGCTCTTTGGTGTTTGTCTTCTGGTCGCAGGGGATATGGCTGGCATTTCTGGTGGCGCTGTTCTTCCACGGGACCGTGACCAGCTTTTTCACCGGCACAGCCCCGCACGAGCTGGGCCATGGCACTGTCTTCAAGACCAAATGGCTGAACAAGTTCTTCATGTATCTGTTCAGCCTCATCGGCTGGTGGGATCATTTTGACTACGCCAGCAGCCATACTTACCACCATCGCTATACCCTGCATCCGGAAGGCGACAGGGAGAACCTGCTGCCGCTGGAGCCGTCGCTGGCGTCGAGTTTCATGTTGCAGCTTTTCACCGTGAATTTGCTGACGCAGCGCGGACGCACATTCGGCAAAGGCGGTCTGCTTTCGACCTTGTACCTGACAGTTTTGGGCGCCTTCGGCTTGGAGCCCCCGGGCGACAAGCCGATTGACGAATGGCTTAATGCTTTGCATCGCGACCAGCCGGAGGAACATCGCAATTCCATTCGCTGGTCGCGCGCCCTATTGCTATTCCATGGTTCCGTGCTGCTGATCGCGATCATGACTGGCTTGTGGGCGCTGCCGTTGATCTTCTCCGTTTCCGTCTTTATCGGCAATTGGCTGAGCTATTTCGTCGGTCTAACGCAGCACTGCGGCCTGCGCGAAGACATCCCCGATTTCCGCAAAAATACGCGCTCGGTCAAGCTCAACCCGCTATTCTCTTTCCTGTATTGGCGGATGAACTGGCACATAGAACATCACATGTACGCCGGCGTTCCCTGTTACAACCTGAGTAAGCTGTATCAAGAAATCGCCGACGATATGCCGCAGCCGCGCACGTTGATTGGCGCTTGGAAGGAAATGCGCGCGGTCTGGCGGCGACAAAAGAGCGAGCCCGATTATCAGTTTGATACGCCGCTGCCGCCGACAGCCAAGCAGGCGCGCCCCGCTCGTCCCGACCAAGGTCCCGACGAGCGACTGGAAAGTTCAATCGGGGAATTGGCGCCGGTCGGCTTGCAGGATCGCCCCTAAGAATTCAACAGGGCGAATCCAATTTGAAATAGGCTCGGCAAAGTTGAGTGGCGCTCAGCGATCTTGCTGGAGGTCGGCGCCGCAGGATTGACGTATGACCAGCGACACCGGCGTGATGATCTTCAAGTAACGGTTGTCTGGCTTTTCGATACGCTGGACGAGGCGTTCCGCGGCCAGCTCGCCCATTAGCCCTTTATGCACGTTTACGGTGGTCAAGGGCGAGAATGTGAATTGGGCATCGGGTATGTTGTCGAAGCCGGTCACGGCGATGTCTTCGGGCACGCGGAAACCGTTGCGCTGCAGCCAGCCCATCGCGCCGATAGCCAAACGATCCGAGGCGCAGACGATGGCATCCGGACGCGGCTCTTTCGCCATGAGGTTGCGCGCGCCGCGCTCGCCCAGGTCTGGGGTCCAGCCCGAGGCGCCCGGCTCCAGGATTTGGCATAGACTGTCGTCTATTGGCAGGTCAAATGCTTCCAGCCCCCGGCAATAGCCGGCATAACGGATATCGACATTGCCGCTGACAAAACCCAGCCGGCGATGACCCAGGCTCAGCAGATGCGCAACCAGCGCGCGCATGCCCTTTGCGCCATCGAAGAGGATCACATCGTCCTCTATGTCGTGCTTGTCGTCGGTGGTCACGATAGGCACGACAGGAGAAAAATGTTCGCGCAAATAGCGGACGCGGTCGATTAAGTCCGTACCTAGCAATATCAAACCGTCTATCTTGAACGTTTCCAGCAAATGTCGGGCTTTCGCGGGGCTGTCTATCTCGTGGAGGGTCTTCACGAAGGCGAATTGATAGCTGTGCCGTTCGAGCGCCCGGTCGACGCCTTCCAGCACCATGTTATAGAAGGGGTCGCGATATTTGTCGATACGCGTCGACAAGATGATGCCCACCTGCCCGATAATGGAGCGCGCCGGCGTGGGTTTCAATTGAGCGCCGCCATATTGCCGCTGAATCAAGCCCGCGCCTGCCAGCGCCTTCAAGTCGCGGCGGATTGTCGCTTCGGAGACATCGAAATGAGCAGCGAGCTCCTTGGTGGACAAAAGCGCCTGCGGCGAGGCAGCCTGCACCCGCTCCAAAATCATGCGCTGCCGAACAGTTTTTTTCATGGTTCGCTACTTTTTCTTCGCTTCATAGGCTTAGGCAGTTCCTCATTGTACACGATGAACACGATGAATCGTCGTTTTCTCATTATTCCTGAGCGATTATACACTGGATTGCGCGATTTATGCGTGATTTTGATGTTTTATAGTCATGATGAATCAGCATATATCGGCAATTTCTTGGCGAATTTACATCTATTGCCGCATAAATCATTCAATAGTGACGATTTCCTTGACAAAGAGCAAAGAACAAGTTCAAATAGGCATTAGAAACTGTTCAAAGAAGCATTTCTCGCGCGACGCATCAACATGGTGAAACAAGAGAACCTGAGTTTGCATAGAAAGGAAGGCGATTCTTATGAGACTCTTTGGCTATAAACCTCAAATCGGCGACGCTGGCGACACCATGCCCTTCTATTACAATGGCGAGTGGCATATTTTCTTGTTGGCGACGCCCCCGGATACCTGGACAGTCCCCGAACGCGCGGCCTGCCGCCTGGGTCATATTGTCTCGAAGGATCTGGTGAACTGGGAAGAATTGCCGGACGCCTTTGGTCCTGGCGCCGAGGGATCGGTAGACGCGGACGCCATCTGGACCGGGTCGATACACGACCACGAGGGCAAATTCCACTTCTTCTACACCGGCTACAGCCACCTCGCAGAATTCCAGCAGACCATCTGCCATGCCAGCAGCGACGACATGGTCAACTGGGAAAAGGACCCCAACAATCCCATCATCATTGCCGATACGACAGAATGGGAGCCGGCGGATTGGCGCGACCCCTATGTCTATTTCGACGAAGAAAAGGACTGCTACGCCATGCTGCTCGCCGCTCGCCTGAAAGAAGGTTTGGAAGATCGCCGCGGCTGCGTGGTGGTCTATTATTCCGATGACCTGGAAAGCTGGGAACCGGGCGGCACGATTTGGGCGCCGCAGCAAGCGCACTGTATGGAATGCCCAGAGACCTTCAGCCTGGGCGGTTACAATTACCTGATATTCTCCCGCTATTCGGGCGACGCCAAGACGCTCTATCGTGTGGCGAAGCCGGGCGAGCCCTGGGAAGCGCGACCGCTGGACGCCATTGATGGGTCGAAGTTCTATGCCGCCAAGTCGGCCGGGGACGGCGAGCGGCGCTACACCTTCGCCTGGATCCCGCGGCGCAAATTCGGCAGCAATGACGAGGACTTCATCTGGGGCGGCCAATTTGGCTCCCCGCGCGAAATGATCTCCATGCCTGATGGCTCTTTAACCTGCCGCCTGCCGGCCGAGGTTGTGGCTAGTTATACCAAAGAGCAGGCATTCGAGTTTATGCCCGGCGATGGCGCTTGGGACGGCATGCGCTGCGATGCCCGCGGGACATTTGGATTCGGACACATCAAAACAGCGCGCGGCGATTTGATGCTGGAAGTCGAGATCGCTTGCGAGCCCAACACGATGAACGCCGGCATTTTGCTGGAACCGACGGCCGATATGTACATGGGGCATCTCTTAATGGTGGAGCCGGGCCGCAAGCGCGCCAGCATCCGCCGCTGGCCCATCCAATGGGAACCCTTCTGGCAAGACTTGTTCCCCGGCAGCCCAGAACTCGGTCCCGACATGGCGCGTCCGATTCTGGTGGATCAATTCCTGTATTCGGAGCCGGAAGACGGCAAGTACCTGGTGCGCATCCTGCGCAATGACCAACTGGTTGAATGCTATGTCAACGATCAGGTGGTGATGTCCTATCGCATCTACGAGCAATCCGAGTCCATGTTCGGCTTCTTCGTCGATCAAGGCGCTGTCAGCTTCAATAACTTGTCAATCCGCAGCTGATTCGACCCTTGGCGGTCTGGCTGTGATAGCTGGCGATGTCTCGCATTGAAAATGAGCAATGCCGTCAATTCATTGGCAGAGGTTTCAAAGAGAAAAGGAGGTCCCTATTGATTCGACTCTTTCATTCACCCGGCGCGTCATGCAGATGCGCTTATTAGGAGTTGCCCTATCGTATGCAAGCAAGTTTAAGACAATAGGAGAAACAATATCATGTCAATGTTGAAGAGGTTTGCCTTCTTGCTGATCATCTTGTCGCTATTGGGCGGTATTGTCTCGGCGCAAGACAGCCAATTCCTGGAGGTCTGGGACCAATGGGAATTCTACGGCATGACCGCGGCTGGTCCCGCGCTTGAGGTGATCCACGCCGCCTGGAACGAGGAGCATCCCAATGTCTTCATGGACCGCTCGGTCTTCGGCGGTGGTTGGCCCATTCGCAACGCGATTGAGCTGGCGCTGACCTCCGGCGACGCGCCGGATGTCTTCTACTCTTGGCCCTCCGGCGCTGGCTTAACCGCCTACGCGCAAGAAGGTTATCTGCTCGACCTGACGCCCTACGCGGACGAGTACGGCTGGTGGGATCGCCTGCCCGATTGGGCGATCGAGCGCAATATGTGGGATGGCAAACTCTATGCCTATCCCTGGGAGCAAGACCTCGAATACGTCTATTACAACCAGGTCATCTTCGAAGAGCTGGGCTTGGATATCCCGCAGAGTTGGGAAGACATACTCAATTGGTGCGCTGTCGCCAACGAAGCCGGCTACATCCCGATTTCCTTTTCCAACAGCCCCGATGGCTGGCAGGGCGCCAACATGTTCACCGACATGGTCGCGCTGACCGGCGGTCGTCAAGTCGGCTTGGACGTCTTGCGCGGCACCACAAGCTGGAACCGGCCTGAAGTGGTCGACGCCCTGGAGAAACTGCTGGAGATGGTTGATGCCGACTGCTTCTCGCCTGGCTTCAACGGCAAGCACTATGGCGATTCGCTGGCCGAACTGTACACCGGCCGCGCGACATCGGTTTGGACCGGCACTTGGGTCATCCACGACATCAGCGGCAACATGGCGGAAGGCACGCTGGATGTCTTCTACATGCCGGCCATCTACGACGACATCCCGCAAGCGACCCACATGTCGGAAGGCTCGGCTTATTACATCTGGGCGAACGCCACGGACCCGGATCTCGCGGCTGAATACATCGATTTCGTGACCGACCCGCGCTGGCTGCCGACATGGATCGAAGAAGGTTTCGCCATCCCAATCCAAAAGGACCCCATCGACTGGAGCATCTATGATGTTGCGCCGGTTATCGGCAAGGCTTTCCGCATCGGCCAAGAGATGCAGGATCTCAATGTCGACGCTTTCCACACCACCGTCGCGCCGAATGTTGTCCGCGCGCTCTACCAAGGCGTACAGGGCGTATTGGGCGGTGAACTGAGCATTGAAGACTTCCTCAATAATATGGACGAGGAAATGGCAGCCGCCGCAGAGCTTGGACAAGTTTGGGAGCCGGGCGAGCGTATGTAGCGGTTGAAAGCCGCGCTTTGTTTTCTGTTCCCTCATTGTTCCCTCACTGTTCCCTCATCGTGGCATCTTGAAACTCCCCTTCCCTCATTTTGGGGGAAGGGGCTGAGGGATGGGGAAAGCGCTTCGGAAGGACGTCGCCATGCCACGATTCAATATACGACCCTATATATTTATTGCCCCAGCTTTGATTTACCTTGCCATTTGGATCTTTTATCCCATCCTCAACGCTTTTGTATTGAGCTTTTTTGATTCGCCGACCGGGCGCTCGCGCGACTACTTCTGGGTTGGGCTGGGCAATTATACGAAGCTGCTGCAAGACGATCTGTTCCTCAAATCTTTATATCACAACATCATTTGGGTATTGCTGAGCATCGCCATTCCCGTCGTGCTGGGGCTGCTGCTGGCGGTCATCCTTTCGGGGCGCGGCCGGACGCGCCTGGTCTACGCCAGCATTTACTTCATCCCGCAGACGGTAGCGGCTGTTTGCGCCGCTATCGTCTGGCGCTGGATTTACGACCCCAGTATCGGTCCGCTCAACCACCTGCTAGAGGCGATCGGGCTGTCGGGCCGCCCCTGGCTGGCGGATGAATCCATCGTCTTGATCGCCGTGAACATGATTGGCAGTTGGTCCTATTACGGCTTTTGCGTGCTGATATTCATGGCTGGGCTGCAAAACATCAGCCCCGAACTATACGACGCAGCCAAGATAGACGGCGCGGGCGCCGTTCAGCGATTCATATTTGTCACGATTCCGTTGCTGCGCAACGCCATCATTTTTGTCTTGGTTTACACTATCATTGGGTCGATGAAATTCTTCGACCTGATTTTCGTGGCGACCAATGGCGGACCCAACGAAGCCAGCACAGTGGTCGGGCTGCGCATTTATTGGCACAGCATGCGCGAGGGACGTTTTAATTACGCGGCGACAATGAGCACGATATTGACCGTCGTCATCCTGGTTCTCAGCGTGTTTGTCATCCGGCAAATCGTCAGCGAAGAAGGCGATTAGCGGAGAGTAGAGGAGAATAGATGAATATCAGCGCCAAGCCAGGCAAACGGCGATCCTATCGTTCCTCTCGCATCTTGCAGAGCGTCCTCATCCACGCCGTCTTGCTGCTATTTGTCTTTATCGCCCTGTTCCCCATTTATTTGATGTTCAACGCCGCGCTTAAGACCTCGGCCGAGCTGTTCCAGAGCTTTTTGTCCCTGCCCAAGGATCCGCAATGGCAGAACTTTAGTTTCATCCTCAACGAACAGGGTTACAAAGGGGCGCTCAACAACAGCATGATTCTGGCTACATCGTCGATGATACTGACAACCGTCATATCGGTTCTGGCGGGATACGGCTTTGCGGTCTATCGCTTTGTTGGCAAGCAATGGCTCTTCCTGCTGGTGCTGACGGGACTGATGGTTTCGGAAACTTCCGTGCTCATTCCGGTATATCAATTGCTGCAGGACCTAGGGCTGTTGAACACTTACGCCGGCATGATCCTGCCGCAGGCGGCGCTGGGTTTGACCTTTGGTGTCTTTCTGATGACCACTTTTTTCAGGGACATCCCGCGCGCCTTGATTGACGCGGCTGTTGTCGACGGCGGTTCCGACGCGCAGGTGCTACGCTATGTTATCATGCCCCTGGCGCGCCCGGCGATTATGTCGCTGGCTCTGATCGAATTCATGTGGGCATGGAACAGCTTCTTCTTCCCGCTGGTGATCGCCACCAAACAGTGGCTGATGCCGATGAGCGTGCGCATTATTGACTTCATGGGAAGATTCACTTTCAAATACGACATGATCGCGACAACCACCGTCATCTTGTTCACTCCCATTTTGATCCTCTATCTGATTACACAGCGCAGTTTCCACCGTGGCATCACCTTCGGCGCGCTGAAGGACTGAATCGTTGACACAGGCAATAAGGAAGAAGCCCATGTCCGAAAGCTATTCCGAAATTCTCGCCAAAGCCGATCAAGCGGTTGCGCAGACAGCCGCGACGCTCGGCGACGACCCGCAGCGCCCGGCTTATCACCTGTTTACAGCCGCCAACTGGATCAACGACCCCAACGGTCCTTGCTACTACAATGGCTACTGGCACATGTTCTTCCAGCACAACCCCTTTATCGCCGACTTCGGACCCATGGGCTGGGGCCACGTCCGCAGCCCCGATCTGGTGCATTGGGAGCATTGCCCCATCGCCATCATGCCGAGTCCGGGCAGCTACGATGGCGCTGGCTGCTGGTCGGGCAGCGTGGTCATCCACGAGGGCTTGCCGACCATGATCTATTCCGGCGTCGCCGATATGACTTTGTGGAGCGCCGACGACGACCTGCCGCCATCGGACCGGCAGAGAATCCCACAAGGTTATTACCACGAGTTTGTGCTGGAGATCGACCAAGAGACGCAGTGCATCGCGACCAGCCAAGACAACTTGCAGACCTGGCAGAAGCATCCCGCCAACCCGGTCATACCCGCCATCCCGCAGGACCTGGATCTGATCGGCTTTCGCGATCCCTTCTTGTGGAAGGAGGGCGATGACCGCTGGTATATGCTCTTGGGCTCGGGCATCAAGGGGCAAGGCGGCGTGGCGCTGCTCTATCGCTCGCCTGATATGATCAACTGGGAGTACCTCAATCCGCTGTATATCGGGGATCCGGCGGAAAGCGGCATCAACTGGGAATGCCCGAATTTTCTGGACTTGGGCGGGAAGCGCATGCTGGTTGTATCACCGCATGGGCGTCCCGTCTATTGGCTGGGGGATTATGCGGGGCAACGCTTTACGCCCGATGCTCCGCCGAGACGCCTGGATTGGGGGGACGTCTTCTACGCGCCGAACAGCCTGCGCGATCCAAACGGTCGCTGGTTGATGTGGGGCTGGATACGCGAAGCGCGCCCGCGCGACCAATACGCGGCCGCTGGCTGGGCATCTTGCTTGACTTTGCCGCGCGAAATTTCGCTGGACGCGCTGGGAAACCTGGTCGTGAAGCCAGCTGTGGAACTTCAGGGATTGCGGGCTGCCACGCTTTATGCAGGCGAAGTGTCGCTTGCCGGCGCCGCTCAGGACTCGCTTGACGGGGTCACAGGCGATCGGCTGGAAATCTCGCTGCGCGTGACAGCGGCGACTTGCGCGTCCCTGTGCCTGCAATTCCGGCGCAGCCCCGATGGCGCGCAATACACCCAGCTCGAATATGATTACCGTTCGGGAACATTGCGCTTAACGCGCGATCAATCCACCGACACGGCGGGCGTCACGCTGGATGCCTGCGAATACGCCTTGCAGCTGGGGAACGAGGAGCCGCTGGACCTGAGCATCTTCCTGGACAACTCCGTCATCGAAATATACGCCAACGACCGGCTGTCGATGACCAGCCGCATCTACCCTTCGCGGGCAGAGGCCCAGGGACTGCGCTTGCAGGCGCAGGGCGGGAGCGCGACAACGCAGGTGGCTATCTGGCGCATGGGCAGCATTTGGGACTGACAGCAGCGCGCCCCGCCCACACTCGACGCCATTAGGCGCTAATCGCTAATCAGCCCGAGACTCGCCCGTTTCATTCACATCTGTTCTTTGCGGCGCGTCCACGTAAGTCGGCACGTCTTCTTCTACAAAGATGCGGTCGATTTCTGCGCGGTCGGCAGCGCTTAGGCGCCAGCCGGACGCGGCGATATTCTCATTCAATTCACGCTCGTCGCGCATGCCGACCAGCCCCACGGTCACTGCCGGATTGCTCAATACCCAAGCCAGCGCCAACTGCGCCACCGACTTGTCATAGCTGGCTGCCAGCTCCTGCAGCCGTTCTGTGACCCGCAGCGCTTTTAGGTAATTCGAGCGCCGAAACAAAGGCAAGCCAAAAGCCATGCCAGCGCTGCGCCAATCGTAATTAAGGAACTCGGTATCCGGGCGCAGCGCGCCGGTCAACAAACCAAAAGCCAAGCTGCCATAGGCCATGAATCCGATGCTCTGTTCCTGGCAATAAGGCAAAACGGCGGATTCCATCCGCCGGTCGAACATGTTATAGCCGACCTGGTTGGCGGCCAGGCTGCCGTGTTTTTGGCATGCTCGCATCATCGGCACATCGTAATTGGAAACGCCGTAATGGCGGATTTTGCCGGCTGCTTTCAGCGCTTCCAGCGCCGTCATGGTCTCTTCATGCGGCGTCGCCAGATCGGACCAATGGATCAGCATCAGGTCAACATAATCGGTGTTGAGGCGCTGCAGGCAGTCGTCGGTATGCTTCGTGATGTTGGCGGCCGAAGCGTCGCGTCCAATGATCGCGTCATTGCCGCGGACGGCCGGGTCCTCATGGTAGACAAAGCCTACTTTGGTGACCAGGACGATGTCCTTGCGGCGCTTCCCCAAACCGCGTGCGAGTAATTCCTCGGAGGTATAGGGACCATAGGCTTCGGCTGTGTCGAAGAGGGTGATGCCATGGTCTATCGCCATGTGTATGGCGCGCACAGCCTCGTCAACGTCAATCGCGCCGTACTGTGTCGTGCCCAGTTCCCAAGTGCCAAATCCAATCGCCGAGCAGGTCAGGTCGGTATTGCCGAATCTTCGCTGTTCCATGCTGTCATCCTTTACAAAAGCTCTTCGCCACTTCCCGCGATTATAGCGACTTCTGCTTTGCTCGTCACCCGCCTCGAGGAGCGGGGCAGGGCAATCGCATCAAATTTTATTCACCACATGAAGTGAAACCAAGTTAGTCATGCAAAACTCGACGAAGGGTCTAAATGTAGGGGCGACATACCATGTCGCCCGAAATCAACGACGCAGCAACGTCGGGCGACCAGATTGACTCTGTTGAGAAACTCAATTTACCCCCACCCCAAACCCCTCCCCCATAAAGAGGGAGGGGCTTTAACAGCCCATTACGGTTCAGAAAGCTCCCATTCCCTCATTTTGGGGATGCTTCCACATAGAGATGTGGAAGGGGCCGGGGGATGGGGGCTGTTTTTCAACAGAGTCCACCGAGCCGCCCCTACCACCACCTTTTTCTCTGTGTCCTCTGCGTCCTCTATGTTGAAAATAATTTGAAGCGATTGCCCTGAGGGGTGAACGAGCATAATGATTTTGATGCGATTGCCCTGCGGCAGTATGTTGAATTCTGGCCAGAACGCGCTAATCTTGTAGATGAAAGCAAAGTACGGAGGATAGCGCAATGCTTGTGGCAGAGTCGCCCACACGCGCACATGAACCTTATCAAGTGCAGGTTGAAGAGTACAAGTCCTTCCGCCGCGACGGCTACCTGGTCATTCGCGGGTTGGTCGCGCCCGAAGAAGTGGCGGAACTAGCCCAGTTCACCGACGACCTGATGGCGGGCAGGGCAACCTTGCCCGGTATCGCGCCGCCCGCCGCAAATGCGAGCGAAGCGGAGCGGCGGCGTCATTACGAGCGCGTGCACATGCCCCACCGCACCGAGGAAATCGCCGAGCGCTTCTTGCTGCATCCGCGCGTGGTGGATGTGCTGGAAGCCTTGATTGGACCGGATATCCTGGGCTTGCAGACCATGCTCTTCTTCAAGCAGCCGGGCCAGGCGGGACAAGGCTTCCACCAAGATTCCTATTATATTCCCACACAGCCCGATTCGCTCATCGGCGCTTGGATCGCCATCGACCATGCCAGCGAAGAGAACGGCTGCCTGTGGATCACTCCCGGCTCCCAGCACGAACCGATCTATCCCGATTGCGATGGCGTGACGCAACAGGGCGATACCATCCTGGGCGACATCGAAGCCATCATCAACGCCAGCCACCCCGACGAAGCCAAGAACACGCTAGCGCAGATCGCGCTGCGATACCCGAACGAAGTCGCCGTGCCAGCCCAGCCGGGCGATGTGATCTTTTTCGGCGGGCATGTCTTGCATCGCTCCCACCGCAACCTGTCGGACAAGCCGCGCCGCGCCTTTGTGAGCCACTATTGCAATGCCCGTTCGCGCGTGCCCTGGAATCATGGCGGGGCATACGATGGCGACGAGCAGGGCGCCGCCGCTAATTTTATGCATATTCTGGCGCGGGGCGCCACGCACCTGCCCTACTCCCAGCCCAAGTTCGGCACGCTCTGCGCCGCCAACGCCCCAGAGCTATACGGACATCGTTTCAACGACCACCGCGTCAAATCCATGATGGGCGATGACAACGGCTTCATGGTGCTTATCCCACACGAAGATCTCGATCACGACCACTAAGAGGCGAACGAGTGGCTTGTAAGGAATGGAACACAGTTTACGACTTGACCGATGAACAGGTCGCGACCTATCAACGCGACGGTCATATCTTGCTGGAGGATGTGCTGCCAGCCGCCTGCATCGAGCCATATCACGAGGCGATTGCCCAGACCGTCGCCGAGCGCAACAAGGAAAGGCGAAAACTGGCGGATCGCGATACCTATGGCAAAGCCTTCTTGCAGACGACGAACCTGTGGCGGCATAACAACAAGGTCAAGGAATATGTCATGGCGGAGCGCTTTGCCGGCATCGCCGCGCGCTTGATGCGCGTCGACAAGGCGCGGCTATACCACGACCAAGCGCTGTTCAAAGAAGCCGGTGGGGGCATTACGCCCTGGCATCAAGATCAGCATTATTGGCCCCTGGCCACGCACAAGACCGTCACCATGTGGATGACGCTGACCGATATCGACGCCGATATGGGTACCTTGCAGTTCGCCTCTGGCTCGCATGTCGAAGGCTATCTGGGCGATATTCCCATCTCCGACGAATCCGAAAGCCAATTGCGCGCCTTTGTGGAGAGCCGCGGCTTCAAGTTGCGGCAGGCGCGCGCGATGAAAGCTGGCGCCGCCACTTTCCACAGCGGCTGGACCTTGCACTCGGCGCCGCCCAATATCTCGGACAGGCTGCGCCCCGCCATGACGGTAATCTACTACGCCGACGGCACGCGCGTCAGCGCGCTGGACAATAAAAACCGCGTCGCCGATCGCGATCACTGGCTCCCCGGCGCCGAGCCGGGCGATTTAGCCGTGACACCGCTCAATCCGGCGCTGGGCTGGTAAATTCGCGTCGCCCGCAATGATGCGATGCGCGCCGGCATGACCCTTGCTTGGAGCCGGACATGAAGATTAGCCAGGTCGAAGCGATTCCTCTCTTCGCGTCCTTCGCCGACGAACTGGGAAACGTGCCAAGCGAACTCGCGCGTCCCGCCTTCGGCATGCGGGTGAATCCCCTGCTCGGTCAAGGCGCTGTCATCGTGCGCGTCGCCACCGACGCTGGTTTGGTCGGCATCGGCGAGGCGATGGGACGCCCGGGTCCCCGTGGCACAGCCGCCTACATAAACGACATACTCGCGCCAATGCTAGTCGGCGCAGACCCGCGCCATCACCAGGCTTTGTGGAGCGCGATGCACGAAGAAATCCGCTTCGCGCCCATGGGCATCAGCGGCGTGGATATGGCGCTTTGGGATCTACGCGGGAAAATCTACGGCGATTCCCTGCCCAATCTGCTGGGCGGCGCCATGCGCCAGGCGGTCGAAACCTACGCCAGCCCGATACCTTACCTGCCAAGCCCCGAGCAGACGGCAGAAAAAGCGCGTGAATTTCTAAGGTACGGGTTCCGCGCGGTCAAGCTCAAGATCGGCCGCGGACTGGCCAGGGATAGCGCGCACGTCGAAGCGGCGCGCGCCGCCATCGGACCGGCAATCAAGCTGCTGGTGGACGCCAACGGCGCCTACACGGTCAGCGAATCCATCGCCCTAGCCAAGGACCTGGTCAAGCAAGATGTCTTCTGGCTGGAAGAACCGGTCCACCCGGAATACGCGGAAGATCTGGCGCGCATTCGCCGCCGAGTCGATTTGCCCATCGCATCCGGCGAGTGGTTGGGCAGCGTCTATCAATTCCGCGACCTGCTGAAAGCGGAAGCGGTTGATGCGCTCATGCCCAATATCACGCGCTGCGGCGGCTTCACCGGGCTGCTGAAAATCGCGGATATAGCGTTGATGGAGAATGTGAAGATCGCGCCGCACGGGGTTGGCGCCGGCTTGGGCATTGTCGCCGCCGTCGCCGCCTGCGCTGTTTTGCCCAACTTCCTCATCTATGAATATAACCAACTTTTCAATCCGCTGCGGCACAGGCTCCTGTGCGAAGCTATCCCCTTCCACGGTGGCTTGCTCAAGCCACTGGACGGACCGGGCTTGGGCATCAGCCTGGACGAAGAGACAATCGCCAAGTATCGCGTCGATTAAGCTCATTCGCCTGCTTCGGAGCGGTCATAGTCATCCGCATAACGCCTGATGTCCTCCTGCCGCCAGTTGCCAAAAGCCAGCTCCAGAACGCGCGCCGCTTTTCCTCCGCTGCCGAGGCGATGCTTGCTGCCGGCCGGAATCCAGATTTCGTCGCCGGCCTTCGCTTCAATGATTTGCTCATCCACTTGGATGATCGCGCCATCATCCAGCGCGATCCAAAGTTCCGCCCGCGCACTGTGCGATTGCAGGCTCAGGCGATGCCCCGCCTCGACCGTCATCAGGCTGACCGTCACCTCTTCGTTATTGACGTATTGCGCAAACCCGCCCCAAGGGCGCGTCACGCGGATGGTTTCAGGCTGTTTATCGGGAATCGGCTTGCGCGCGCAACTCGACATGGAGCGCCTCCCTAGCTGCAGAACAAAAGCATTCTCTGGATATTGGGTTGATCCACCCGGATTGGTCTCGCATCGGGATATTAGCCGCGATTGCCCGGGCGCTTAGCGCGTCGCGGCGGCGAAACGCTCGTACTCGGCGCGCGTGGGCAAGCCGTCAATCACGCCGATGCGCATAGCGGTATACGCGCCAGCGATCACCGCCCGCCGCGCCGCAGCTTCTATTGTCAGACCTTCGCCCAGGAAGACCGCCAGCGCCGCATTGAAGCTGTCACCGGCGCCGGTGACATCGACAGCGTCTATCGAGAGGGCGGGGATATGCGTCTGGCCAGCGCGGTTGACGATGAGCGCGCCCCGCGCCCCGAGCGTCACAATGACCGTCGCGACGCCATAATCTAGCAACTTGCCCGCCAGCGTTTCAACCGGGCTGGGATCATCTGGCGGCAAGCCGAGCAGGATGCGCGCTTCGGTGGCATTGGGGGTCAAGATATCGACATGCGCGAACATGGACGCATCAACTGAACGGGCAGGGGCTGGATTGCAAATAGTCAGCTTGCCATGCGCCTTGCCCAGTTTGAGCGCCTCCGCCACTGGCGCTGCCGGCGCCTCAAACTGGGTCATCAGGATATCACACTGCGCGATCAGCGCCTCGCAATCGCGCACAGCTTGAGCGGTCATGCGCAGGTTGGCGCCCAGATCGACGGTGATCATGTTTTCGCCGTCGGGCAAGATGTTCGTGAAGGCGATGCCAGTATAAGCGCCGGCCATGCGCTGGATGTGGTCGGTGGCGATGCCTTCTTGGGCATACAGCTGCAGGGCGCGCTCGCCAAAATTGTCAGCGCCGACGCAAGCCATCATCGTAACCTCCGCGCCTAGGCGCGCCGCGGCGATGGCTTGATTGCTGCCTTTGCCGCCAGGACCCATGTCGAAGGAATCGCCAACCAGGCTTTCGCCCAGGGCTGGCAGGCGCGGCACGCGGATGGTTAAACCCTCGACATAACTGCCGACGACGAAGATCTTGGGCGCTTGCAGTCCAGGCATGATGATTCCCCACAGAGCCGCAAAAATCATAATGGCGGATGCTTGAGTGTATCACATCCGGGCAGCCAGCAGAGCCACAAAAATCTGTCGCGTCAGGGCAATCGCGGATTACAGACCTTGTCTAGGGCGCATTTCAATATTTTGGCAGGATGAACAATCATAGTATCGAATATCGTCATAGACTATCCGCTCGAACAGCAGAATCACAAATAAAAGACGATCGGTAGGGGCGACTGACCTGCTGTGTCTAGGCGCAGCGCCGAGCCGCCCGAAACCAAGATCTCACATTTGGGCGACTCACCGAGTCGCCCCTTCCGAGTTTCGTTTTTTGATAGATGGGGCTTGAAGCGCCAATAAACCACTGAGGGTGGCTTAGAGAATTTGGCATTGCCGTGACACTGCTGTAAACTGGCAGCATAAACTGTGGAGAGAATCGCATGTCAAATATATCCTTTGAAAGAGACGGACTCCCCGACGGCATGCCGCGGGACGAGCGCGGATTGTGGCGACCAGATAAGGATGTGGGCGCGCCTAACCCGGTTTTCTCTTGGCCCCCCAAACCCATTGAAGCGGCGAAATGGCTGAAGAACTATATTTGGCCCTTCAACGTCATGTACTTCATCGTGGTCATGATCACCTGGCTCTACTTGACGCCGGAGATGGCGCGCATGAGCGAGTTTCGCGCCGACTGGATGCTCGAGATTTTCGCGCGCAACCAAATCATGTTGATCACGGTGGCGGGCGTTTTGCACCTGCGGCTGTGGACGAAGAAGACACAGGGTTATCAGTACAAGCTGTCGCTGAATTGGATGGGCAAGAGCAAGAAATTCCTCTGGAACGATCAAGTGCGCGACAATATGTTCTGGAGCATCGCCAGCGCAGGCACGATTTGGACGGGATTTGAAGTGCTGATGCTCTATGCCTACGCCAACGGCTTCATCCCCTATATTGACCCGCGCGAGCATCCGATCACCTTCGCTTTGATCCTCTTCCTGTCGCCACTTTGGTACAACTTTTACTTCTATTGGGGACACCGCCTGCTGCACGTGAAGTTTCTATACCGAGCAGTGCATCATGTGCATCACCGGAATATTGAAGTCGGACCCTGGTCCGGCGTGTCGCAGCACCCGATTGAACATGTCGTGATGTACGCGAGCATGTTGATCCATTGGGTCATTGGCGCGCATCCGATCAATATGATATTCGGGGGGCAGCACGTGACCTTCGGCTCGATAACCGGTCATGGCGGCTTCGAGGAGATTGTCGTCAAAGACGATCTGAAGATCTCTTACGGCAACTATTGGCATTCGCTGCATCATCGTTACTTCGAGTGCAATTACGGCGAACCGGAGATACCCTTTGATCACCTATTCGGCACGAACTACGACGGTAGTCCCGAGGCGCGCGAGAAAATGCTGGCCAGGCGGCGCGCCATGCACGGAGCCTGAGCCCCGCCGCCGCGGCGAGATTGCAGTTGCGACTGCTCTGGGCTATGCTTGAATGGACAAAAAAACTATTTGAGGCGGATTAACGATGGCGAATATAAGCGTAGAAAAAGAAGGTCTGCCTGATGGCATGCCGCGGGACGAGCGCGGTTATTGGAAACCCGAAAAAGACATCGGCGTGCCGAACCCGGTCTTCGCCTGGCCCCCCAAGCCCCGGGCGGTCGCCAAGTGGTTGAAAGAGTATTTGTGGCCCGTCAATTTGCTCTACGCGATCGTGGCGACCGCGACCTGGCTGTTCCTAACGCCGGAGCTGGCGCGCATGAGCGAGTTCCGCGTCGGCTGGATATTCGAGATCTTTGCGCGCAACCAGGTGATGCTGATCGCCTTGGCGACGGTCTTGCATGTGCGATTGTGGGGGCAAAAAGCGCAGGGCTATCAATACAAGTGGTCGCCCAATTGGATGAGCAAGAACAAGAAATTCCTTTGGAACGACCAGGTGCGCGACAATGTCTTCTGGAGCGTGGTCAGCGCCGGCACGATTTGGACCGGCTTCGAGGTCCTGATGCTCTGGGCTTATGCCAACGGCATCATCCCCTTCGTTGACCCGCGCGAGCAGCCGCTCTGGTTCATCTTGATCTTATTTCTTGTGCCTTTGTGGCGGGAATTCCACTTCTATTGGGCGCACCGCCTGCTGCATGTGAAGATACTGTACAAAATCGCACATTATGTGCATCACAAGAATATCGACATCGGTCCCTGGTCGGGCTTGTCTATGCACCCCATCGAGCATTTGCTCTATTACACCTGCATGCTGGTGCATTGGGTGGTCGCCTCGCATCCCATCCACATGATGATGAACGGGCAGCACGCCACCTTCTCCGCGATTCTGGGCCATGGCGGCTTTGACGAATTTGTCATCAAAGATAAGCTGTCGGTGCAATCAGCCGCCTCCTACTACCATTCGCTGCATCATCGCTATTTCGAGTGCAACTATGGCGAGATGGGCATGCCTTTCGATCATTGGTTCGGCACCAGCCACGATGGCAGCCCGGAAGCGCGAGAGCGTATGCTGGCGCGGAAGCGGGCAATGCACGGGAGTTGAGACATCGCTGCGCCTAGCCCGCCAACCCCTTCCTGCTGATTGAGACAGCAAGATAAAAACGGGCGACTCACAGAAGTAAATCCATAAAATGAGAACGGTAGGGGCGACTCGCTGGACTCTGTTGAAATACTCGACGAACGGTTGCCCCTGTATAATTTGCATTATTTTCTTTGAACTACTTCTATGCCTTTGTGGTGAATCTCCGTTTTGTCAAACGGCAGTGACGCCAGCAGCCCATTCCTTGTAGCGCGCGTAAGTGTCCGCATATCGTTCGCGCAGCGCGGGCGACGAAGCCGCCTTGTCTTCGCCATAGCCGAATTTCGCCAACCATGTGCGCGCGTCCGGCGTCAAGCCCGCGGCGACAGCGCCATGGGCGCCCGCGCCCAATGCCGACATATCGCTAAAGGTGCGGAATCGCACTTCGCCGTCAAAAACGTTAGCCAGGATCTGCCGCATCAACGGGCTTTTGGGCAAGCCGCCCGTGAAGAGGATCTTCTTGCCGGATAGATCGCCGTCTTTGACCAGCGCTTCGGCACAGTGCTTGATGCCAAAGGCGACGCCATCCATCACGGCGCGGGTCAGCGCGCGCTGGTCCGTAGTCGCCGATAGCTGAACAAAACTGCCATAAGACCCATCGAGCAGGTGCGGGGTGCCTGTGCCTTGCAGGTAGGGCAGGAAAATCGGACCCGTCGGACTTGGCAGCTCATCCGCCGCCAGCGCGGCGAAATCGTCATAGCTCAGATTCTCGTCAAGTGTACGACGCCACCATTCCAGCGAGTGTCCAGCGCTATTCAGCGCGCCGATGGCGAATGCTCTGCCCTCGACGCCGAGCTCAAACAGATAACGCAGGCCCGCAGCGCGATTGAAGCGGCTCGGCTCTGCGCGCATTTCGATGACTTGAACCGCTGTACCAGCGTTAATCAGCAAGGTATTCGAGTCGGGTATGCCCGCGCCGACAACCGCGCAGGCGCAGTCGCCGCCACCATAAGCCACGACAGTGTTGAGCGAAAGACCCAAGTCGGCCGCGGCCTGCTTGGATAGCCTGCCGGCGGCTTCATTCGATGCGTAGACCTGCGGCAGCAGGTCGGAAGATAGCGCGAAATCCGCCAGCAGGTCCTCATCCCAGGCTCGCGCGGCGAAATCCCACATCAACGTGCCAGACGCGTCGGAGTAATCCGTGGCGATGTTGCCCGTCAGCCGGTAGCGCAAGTAATCTTTGGACCACAGAATATGCTTGACCGCGTCAAAATGCTCGGCTTGGTTCTCGCGCAGCCAGAGGATCTTGGCGAGGCTATAGGGCGCGATTGACGGATTCCAAAGCGTGGACTTTGCCCCAGCGCTGATGCGCCGCGCCTGCCCGCGCGAGCGGGTATCCGCCCAGACGATGCAGTTGCGCGCGACGCTGCCGTCCGCGCGCAGCGGCACGATCGAGTGCATGTGGCCCGAAAGCCCGATCGCGGCAATCGATGCTGCTGGGATGCCCTGCGCGCTAGTTAATTCGCGCGTCAGCCGGCAGAGCGTCGTCCACCATTGCTGCGGCTCTTGCTCCAGCCAACCGGGTGCTGGGCTCAAATTCTCGACCGCGGCCGAGGCGCTGCCCAAAGCCTTTGCGCTGGCGGCGTCAAACGCGGCGACTTTTAGGCTTTGGGTGCCCAGATCTATGCCGAGGACGATGGGCGAATTCATAATCGCTTGAATCGGGAGGATATCGTCAATCGCTACTTGATGCCCGTACCGGTGGTGGCCAGCCCTTCCATAATTTGGCGGCGCAAGAAGAAGAACAAAATGATGACCGGTATGGTGGCGAGGGTCGAGCCGGCCATGGTCAAGTCGTACTGTTGCCGGTACTGATCAATTAGGCGCTTGATGCCGACTGCGAGCGGGAAGTTCTCGGGTTTGCGGAAGACGATCAGGGGCCAGAGCAAGTTATTCCAGTATTCGATGCAGAAGAGGATGAGCAGGGTGGCGATGGCGGGGCGCGCATTCGGCAAAACGATGTGCCAGAAGATCTGATACTCGCTGGCGCCGTCCACCCGCGCGGCATTTAGCATTTCATCATCAATCGCCAGCATATATTGCCGCATGAAGAAAATGCCGATGGGCGACGCCGCCAGCGGGACGATGGCGCCTTGATAGGTCTCCGCCATGCCCATCTGTATGATCATCAGAAAAAGCGACACGATCAACAGGTGGAAGGGAATCATCTGTGATACGAGAATCAGGATGAAAAGCAGATTTCGATAGCGGAAGCGGAATTTCGCCAAGGCATAGCCGCCGGTGGTGCACAGGAATACGCCCATGAGGGCAAACCCGCCGGTCTGCGTGATCGAGTTGACGAACCAGAGGCCATAAGGTTCTTCTGCAAAAAGGCGGCGATAGGTGTCCAGCGACAGGGCGCTGGGGATGATCTCCATCGCATCGACGAAGATGCGCCCTTCGGGCCGCAGAGAACTGATGACCATCCAATATAGCGGGAAGATGAAAACAACCGCCAGGCAGACGAAGAGCGCGAACATGAGCCATTTGGTCAGGCGAGATTGCCGCCGGGCGCCCAGTTTCCCCGGATTAACGAATTGAGTATTGGCGGTCATGGCTTAGTCTTCGCCTCCTAAAACACCGAAGAAGCGGAACTGAATGAGTGAAAAGATGAAGATGATCAGCGCCAGGATGACACCCATGGCTGCGGCTGTGCCGAAATTGAAGGAGGTGAATGCCGTGCGATAGATCAGCAAAGCCAGCGTCAAGCCACCGTCGCCGGGTCCCGCGCCGCCGGAGTATAAGATGAAAGGTTCGACGAATACTTGATAGCCGCCGATGATGCTGAGCACGACCACAAAGAATGTTGTTGGGCGCAGCATGGGCAAGGTGATGCGCCAGAACATTTGCCAGGGGCTGGCGCCGTCAATGGCGGCGGATTCATAGAGCTCGCTCGGGATATTAACCAGCCCGGAATTGAAATAGAGGATGTTCATGCCGGTCCAGCGCCAGGTCGCGATGAGTATCAGCGAGGGCAGCGCCAGCTCCGATACTTCTAGCCAGCGCAGCCGATCCATGCCCAGCGCGCCTTCCAGGAATAAATTGAGGAAACCATCTTTCGCCAGAATCAACCGGAAGACTGTTCCCGCCACCACCAGCGATGTCAGCGCCGGCAAAAAGATCAAAACGCGGAATACCGTACTGGCGATGATCCGCCCCGAATCCAGCAGCACAGCCAAGATCAGCGGCAGCGGTATCAAGACCAGCAAGGTGCCGATGGTATAGACGGTGGTATTGGTCAAAGCCTGGCTGAAGCGCACAAGCTCAAATACATTTTCGTAATTGGTGAGCCCGACCCAGTCCTGGCTCTTGATGCCTTGGAAGTTCTGGAAACTCATGATGATTGCCAGGATGACGGGATAAACTTTGAAGACCAGGAAGACAATCAGAAAGGGCGCCAGAAAAACCAGCGGCACCACCTTCTTGTGGTGTAAGAACCTTGCGAGGTAACGCCCGGGCAATTTAAATAGGTCGAGCACGTTGTCTCCGTCAATGCGCGCTCATTGGCAGATGCGTATCGAGAGGGCGGGCGTCTCGCTCAGATGTCTCACTGACATGCCCGCCCCCTCAAATTGACTGTGTTTAGAACTCGGCGCCCATCGCGCGCAGTTCTTCCGCGGCGTTTGCCAAGACTTCGGCCGGGTCCATTTGATTCTCAATCAAATCGTAGAGCCCGGTGGTCTGGAAGATGGTAGCCATTTCGGGATAGAAGGGACCGGTGAATTCCGGCGCCACATTACCCAAGCCGGCTT
This sequence comes from Phototrophicaceae bacterium, assembly GCA_965116975.1. GTDB lineage: Bacteria > Chloroflexota > Anaerolineae > Aggregatilineales > Phototrophicaceae > UBA6055. The sequence continues at coordinate 3,643,949 of OZ220735.1, read as the reverse complement.
TGATGTGGATGAAAGGCATCTCGCCGCTGAAATCGGACATGGTGATCAGCAGCGCTTCGTCATCGTAGACATCCAGGCGCATGGGGTCGAAGCCCAAGTCTGTCCAGAGCAAGACATTGGCGTCGTAGGTGAGTTTGGCGAAAGCCAGGAATTCAGCCGCCAGCGCAATTTTGTCTGGATCGATCTGGTTGGTGATGGCGGTGCCGGTGCCGCCGCCCATGGTCGTGGTATAGCCGCCATCTTCAAAGACGGGCATTGGGCGTACCACCGCCACGTCAGCCAATGCGCTGGCCATATTGTCGGGGTAGCGGGTCATGTACCATTGCGGCATCCACAGTGACGCGATGCGCCCCTCGACCAAATCAATGAAGTGATCGGGCGAGTGATGCCCGCCGCCGGAAGCCGGGCGCGCGATGCCATGTTCGTGCACCATGTCCTGCAGGAATTGCAGCGCCTCTATATTGGCTTCGCTTTCCAGGATAACCTCGCCATCGGCGCTATAGGTGCCGCCACCGTTCATCAGCATTAAGGCATAAGCCGAGAAGATATCGGTGACTTCGATGCTGGCCATGTAAACATCATTTTCACCATCGCCGTCGGTGTCGCGGGTAACTTGCAAGCCCGCTTCAATATAGTCGTCCCAAGTCTGGATGCTGTCGACGTCGACGCCGGCCTCTGCCAGGATGCCAGTGTTGTAATACATGACGAAGGCGCCCAAGTGGTAATCGATGCCGTAATTGTTGCCATTGGCGGTGTAAGGCGCCAGGCGCGATTCAATGATATCCTCGCGGTAGGGATCGATGACTTCGTTCAGTGGGAGGAATTGAATATCGCCCTTGGTGAAGGTGGCGAACTTCTTAATCTCGACATCAGCCAAATCCGGCGCGCCCATGCCAACCAGCAGCGACGCCAGTAAGTTGTCGTGCATTTGCGTGTAGTCGATCTGTTCATAAACAATCTCGATCGGGCGGTCTGGGTGGGCTTCGTTCCAGCGACCGGCCGCGTTCTGCATATACAGGCCGTGACGGTCGACGAAGACCCATAACGAAAGCTCGGTCGTATCTTGCGCCAGCGCCGTGCCGAAGGCGCCAAGCGCAATCGCGACGACCAGCGTCAGCATGATAAGTCTTAACTTTGACATGGTTTTCCTCTTCCTGAATAAATCTTCGGACGCTGTGATTATGACTTGCCAAGTTCTTCGCTAGACGCCTCCTCACGAGTGTATTGAACCCCGTCTTACAAATCAAATATCAAAGCAGTAAGCGAATGCGGCTCGAAGACATGCACATAGTCTTTGCCCGCTGCCATGTTCCGCGATTCACGTACCGTCACCTGCTCCGGCTGCTCGAAGGAATTCTCCGCTTTTATATCGGGACCATTGACTACCGACACCGCCACTTCTCCCGCGAAGCTCGCATCCGCCAGCGATATCTTTGTCTCCAGGGTATCCGTCCGACTGCGATTGACGACAAAGAGGCTCAGCTTCTTGCCCGCCGCGTCAATCGTCGCCGAAACATCCAAAGTACGGACGCCGCTGTAGCCGCCGCCGGAGAAGGTATCGCCCTGCCAAAAGACATCAAGCGCGATATCGCCGCAGTTGCTGGCGTAAAGTTCAAAGGGGTGGAAGATCGTTTGCAGGAACAAGCCCGCTTCGTTGGTGAAGATGGGCGCGATGACATTGACGATTTGGGCGATATTCGCCATTTGCACCGAGCGGCAATGCCGTATGAAGGCGTTGAAGTGCATGGCGACCACCAGCGCGTCTTCCAGGTTGTAGCGTTCTTCCAGGCTATTGCGCTGCTCGAGCGTGCTGCCCCGCGCCCGATACCAGACGTTCCATTCATCGATGGCGATGTGTACCGGTCGCTGCAAGCCTAATTCCTGCCGCATCGCTGCGATCACGCCCTCGAAAGCGCCAATGCTATCTTCAAAAAACTCGGAGAGCGTCATGTATTTTTCGTAGTCGTCCTCTGGATTGCCGACATACCAGTGCAGCGATAGATAATCGAGAAAGTCGGCAGCCTGCTCAAAAAGCAGTTGCGCTCGTTCGACCGGTTGATAGCGCCAGCCCGAAGAGACGGCCGCGATCAGTTTGATGGACGGATCCACCCAGCGCATCACTTTGGCAAATTCTTTGTATGTCCGCGCGTATTCCGCCGGCGTCTTGTGCCCGATCTGCCATTCGCCGTCGACCTCGTTGCCGATTCCCCAGTATTTCACGTTATGCGGCGCGGCGAAGCCATTGGCGCGGCGCATGTTCGCCAGGGCGCTGTCAGTCGCGCTATTGCAGTATTCCACCCAGTCGCGCGCCTCGCGCATATCGCCATCGCCGGCGTTGACCACCAGGTAGGGCTCTGTGCCAACGGCGCGGCACCAAGCGACAAATTCATCGGTGCCGAATTGATTGGACTCGATGGTCTCCCAAGCCAGCTCGACCCGCGCGGGCCGCGTCTCTTTGGGTCCAACGCCATCGCGCCAGCGATAGCCGGAGACGAAGTTGCCGCCGGGGTAGCGGACGAGGGGCATCTTCAAGCGCCGGACGGCTGCCAGCACATCGGCGCGAAATCCGTTCTCGTCCGCCAGCGGAGAGCCGGGTTCATAGATGCCGCCATAGATGTGGCGCCCGAGATGCTCGGCGAAGCCGCCAAAGATATCACGGTTGATCTGGCCGATTTGCCGTTCGGGGTCCAGTTTGATGTGGTTCATCATGGTCCTATCACCTATCCGCGGTAGCTAGCCGAATGTTGCTGACAAGCGGGATTATTTACGCTACAATGATGTTTAGTAAACAGAAATGCATTACTGGCTCATATATACCGGCTTCTGCCACGTTAATTTGATATTATAACCCGTTTGCGCGGGAAGTCAAATTAGTTCTGCTGTAAATGAACCGAGTGTTTATTAAACATTTGTCGAACACGTTGAAAGCTGGATATTGTGACGAAGACAAAAGCAAACATGCGCGATGTGGCGAAGGCGGCCGATGTATCGCTATCCACGGTCTGGATGGTTGTTAACGACAAGCCCGGCGTCTCCCGCAAGACGGCCGCGCGCGTGCGTCAAGTTATCGCCGAACTGGGTTATGAGCTCAAGTCGAGCGGGCGGCGCAAGACCGAGCCAGCGCGGACCATCGGCCTCTTGATCGAAGAGAATTCCATCCCCGCCATCAGCGATGTCTTCTACGGCGATATCATCCGCGGCATGCAAGCCGAAGCCGCTGCCCTCGGTTATCAGCTTGTGCTTTCAGTCTTCAAGCGCGAGACGCATAATCTGGTGGGCGATCGCGCCTCGCCGCTGCAGCAAATCTCGGGTTTGGTGATCGCCAACGATGGCGATATCAGACCCGCGGCGATCAAGGAGCTGGTAGCGCCGAGCTTGCCGGTTGTGCTGATAGAATCGCACATAGACGACGCCAAAATTCCCTGTGTTTTGGGCGACAATTTCTACGCCGGTTACGAAATAAGCAACCATGTTCTCGATCTGGGTCACCGGCGCGTCGCCGTGTTGAAGGGACCAACCAAGTACAGCAGCCTGGTCGATCGCTTGCGCGGCTGCCTGGCTGCTCTCGCCGAGCGCAAGCTGAGCGTGCCGGAAGCCTGGCTGCCGGAGCCGATTCGCGGGCATCCGCTGAAGGGCTATATGCAGATGCGCGAAATCCTGACGGGCGCGGGCGACAATCCGCCCAGCGCGGTCATCGCCATCAGCGACAAGACGGCGCTCGGCGCTATGGAAGCGATTCGTGAGTTCGGCTTGCGCATTCCAGAGGATATTTCGATAGCCAGCATCGACAACACGCGGGAGAGCGCCTTCTCCCGCCCGCCATTGACAACCGTGCAAATCCCCAAATTCGAGATCGGTGTGCTGGCGCTGCGCAAATTGCACGACATCATTGAAGGGCGCAACACGCTGAGCTACAAATCGGTGGTGTACAGCGAGTTGGTTCTGCGTGAATCGACACGTCGCGTGGACGACTACAAATAATTCTTGTTCTTGGCTGCGCGCAGCAGCTTCGGGTTGATCTTGCCGTCCAGATTGACCACGGTTTGGTAACGCTGTAGCCGCTGCCGATTCAATTGCGGGGCGTCGAAACGAGAAGAGTTGACGCCGCTGACCGTGCGCGGACGTGTCGAGGTGATCAGCCATTCCAGCAGCTCGGCTCGCAGTTCTTCAACCTTTTCCCGATAGCTCCCATCAAAATAGAGGTTGCTCATTTCCCAGGGATCAACCGCCAGATCGTATAATTCTCCGAAACCTGTAGGATATTCCTGCGCGAACATGGCGCGCGGGTAATGCACCAGCCGATAATCCCCTTTGCGGATGCTCTTGCTCCAGGCGAATTCGGTCAAGCCGATGCGCTCATCGGCGCTGCGCTCACCGGCGAACAGGGGCGTGATGTCGCGTCCGTCGCTCGTCTCCATAGCTTCGACCTTCGCCAGGGAACATAGCGTATTCGAGATATCCACCAACTCGATAATTTCGGCGACCGCGCGGCCGGGCTTGATGCGCCCCGGTGCCCACCATATTAGCGGCACGCGCGTGATGGCATCGCTGCAGATGCCGGGCGCTTTTTCCATGATGCCATGCTCGGCTGCGTAATCGCCATGATCCGATGTGTAGACGACGATGGTATTTTTGGCTTGTCCGCTCGCGCGCAGGTAATCCAGCAATTTGCCTAGCGCCGCGTCCACTTGGCTGACCGCGCCGAGGTAGCCGCGCAGCTTGCGCAGTCGCCCAGCTGCGAAGGTCTTCGGCTGGAAAAGCTGCCATGGGCTTTCGCGCCAGCGCCGCGCCGAAGCGATCAGATGCGGCGCTTTGTTGGCTGCTACGAGGTCGTAGTCGGCATTGGGCGGCAGGCTGAGCTCATCGTCATCGTATAGGTCCCAGAACTCTTGGCAAGGACTTGTGCATTGGTGCGGACGCGGGAAACTGACATGCAGCAGGAAGGGCTGCCCGCGCGAAGCCGCCATTTGCATCGTCTCAATCGCTGTGTCAGCCAGCCAGCCTTCCTGCGATTCGTCAAATTGTAGAGGGCTTGGCCGCCCCTCGACGCTTTGCCGACCGCGCGCGCCGAACTCTGGCAGCAGGATATGATCTTCCAAATGTTCGACGCCGCGCTCTTGCAAAAAGCGCGTATAAGCGGGCGAGCGCCCGACAATGCTGCCCGCCTGCCAGGAGTTGCTCTCGTGGAAGACATCGCATTGGTCTTCCACCCAGTATTGCGGGCAGTGGATCTTGCCCATGGCGGCGGTGAAATAACCGGCGGAGCGAAAATGCCCGAAGATATTGGGCAGCCCGCCGGGCTTGGGTCCGCTCAGACTGTAATAACCGTGATTGTGGGGATATTGACCGCTTAGGAAGGAGACGCGGCTGGGCGTGCAGATGGGGTTCTGGGTGATGGCATTGTCGCAGCGGCAGCCCTCGCGCGCCATCCGGTCCAGATGCGGCGTCTGAACATCCGGGTGTCCTTGATTGCCCAGCAGCTTGGCGTTGTGCTGGTCGGACACGATGAAGAGGATATTGGGTCGGGTCATTTGCCCCTATCCCCCAACCCCTCCTCGCCATCTCTATGGCGAGCATCCCTAAAATGAGGGGAGGGGAGCTAATCTAGCAATTACGCGAGTTTGAAGTCCCTCCCTCATTTAATGGGGGAGGGACTTAGGGTGGGGGTTACCCGCCGTACTGCGCGTCGTAAGCGGCTTGATAAATCTCCGCCACACGATTGATGCCCAGGCTTTCTATCGTCGCGACAAAATTATCCCAGCCGGCGTCAATATCCTGCCGTCCGAGGACAAATTCTGCAGTCATCTGGGCGACGTAGTCGTTGATGCCCAGGCGCAGATCGGTAACTTCGGCCGCTTGGGCGGTGGTGAATGCCAGCGGCGGAATCAGATCTTCGATGGCGCGGGCGTAGGGCTCATAATTGGCTTTGGTCTCCTCATAGAGCACCACTTCCAAGCCAGCGGCGTCATCGCGGCGAACCTCGCCCAGGCGCAGGTGATTGGGGCGGTAGCTGGGTCCGCGCTGCGCCCAGTGCACATTCTGAAGCGAACCGAAAGTGGACAAGCGACGCCAGATTGATGTGAATTCGTCGCCGCCAAGTGATGGCTCGCCTTCTTCCGCCCATTGCCATTGCCCCTCTTCGCCTTCAGCTGCTTCCCATTGCGGGATGCCAAAGACAGAGCGCAATGTCGCTTCGCGGTCGTACAAGCCATCGCACCACTTGAAAGCCGCCATCGGGTGTTCCGTGCGGCTGTTTATGGTGCATTGCCCAGAGCCAACGCCCCAGGGGTTGAAGGGCGCTTGGCGCAAGCCGGTTGGTCCTTCCAGCGAAGGCACGGCGATGTATTTCTTCCAGCGGTCGCCACCGATATTGGCGAAGTTGGGATGCGCGCCGGAAATCACCACGCCGATTGTGGGCGCGTCGCCGCCCTCGACTTGCTGTTTGATCTGATCCATCGGCTGGGTGAAGCTCTCCTCGCCGAAGAGACCGAGACTATACAAGCGATTCAGGTACTTCAAGCCATCGCGATAACCTTCGCTGGTGACGTTTTCGGTGATCACACCGTCATTCATCTCGAAGTAGCGGTTCGGACCCGGGGTCTGCCCGGTGAATTCGCTGAAGACGAAGGGATTCATCAAGAAGCCATCAATAGTTGGATTCCAGCCAGTTGTAGCAGCCGCCAGCGGAATCTCGTCATCGGGGTCGCCATTGCCATTGGCGTCTTGCTCTTTGAAGGCGGTCAGAACATCGACGAATTCTTCGGTCGTCTGTGGCACGTCCATGCCGACGTTCTCCAGCCAGTCGGAGTTAATCCAAGCGCGCTGCGAATAGAAGCAGTGATAGCATTCGTTGACTTGCGGCAAGCCGTAGATTTCGCCGTCAGGCGAGGTTATCAGCGGGCGCACTTGTGGCGAAGTTTCAAACACTTCGTGAATGTAGTGTCCCTGTTCTTCTATCAAGCCGCTTAGCGGCAGGAAGAGCCCTTGGGGACCGAAGAGCGCCAGAGTGGATGGATCCACATTGAAACCGACGATGATATCCGGCAGGTCGCCGCTGGCGATTGTCAGGTTCAGCACTTCTTGCCATTCATTCGGCGGCGCGATATCGAAATTGAGATTGATGCCAGTGCGTTCGCTGTACCAGTTCGTGAAGGTGTTGGTGGAGAAGTCTTCTACGATGGCGTGCCCTAGCATCAGGATATTCAGCGTTATCGGTTCTTCGACGATGGGGAATTCGCCTGGTCCCGATACCATCTCTTGCGCTTGCGCCATCAGCGGCAATACAAGAATTAGCAGCGTCAAGGCGATTATTCTCTTACTCATGTCAATTCCTTTCCTATGTAATCAATTGATCACGGATGGTGGATGAAAATACTCGATAGCCGAACTCCTTTCGGTGTCTCACAATTTGCCTATTTTACTGAGCCGATCATCATGCCTTTGACAAAGTGCCGCTGCACAAAGGGATAGATGATCAAGACCGGTACGCTAGCCACCACAATCAGTGAATATTTGAGCAGTTCGCGCAAGCCTTCGCGCACAATCAGATCTTCGACATCAATCAGCATTGACGCGTCGATCGAGTTCTCAATCAGAATCTCGCGCAGGACGATTTGCAGCGGGAATAGCTCCTGATCTTTCAGGTAGATTAGCGCCTGAAAATATGAATTCCAGTGATTGACAGCGTAGAAGAGCACCAACACAGCAATGATCGGGCGGGCAAGCGGCAGGACGACGCTGCCAAAAGTGCGGAAGTCGTTGGCGCCGTCGATGCGCGCCGCCTCGATCAACTCTGGCGGAATGGTTGTGCGGAAGAAGGTGATGGTGATGAGCAGGTTAAAGACGCCGATGCCGGTCGGCAGGATCATCGCCCAGCGCGTGTTGAGCAAGCCCAGATCGCGCACGACCATATAGGTTGGAATCAAGCCGCCGCTGAATAGCATGGTGAAGATGAAAGCGATGGTGATGACGCGCCGCCCGACCAGGTCTTGCCGCGATAAAGGATAAGCGGCGATGATGGTCATCACCACGTTAAAGAGGGTGCCGAAAACGGTATAGAACAAAGAGTTGCCAAAGCCATCCCAGACCTTCTTGTGCTCGAAGATGGTTTCGTATCCCAAGAGGCTGAAATCGACGGGCCACAGGGTGACCTTGCCGGCGATCACCGCTTCGGCTGAACTGAATGAGGCGCTGACGATGAATATCAAGGGCAGCAAGATGGCAACCGTGATCACCAGCAACACCAATGCATTGAAAAACATGAATATGCGGTCGATGGGCGATTCATTGACCTTATTGATATTGCTGTCGTAACTCGACATTGACGCCATCGGTCACTCCGTTTTTCTTGTTGAACCTCAGTGCCCGCGCGGCTTACCAGACACTGTTTTCTGTCAGACGCCGCGCGGCGTGATTAACCGCGATCAGCAGCAGCAGACCGACAATGCCTTTCAGCAAGCCGATCGCCGTCGAATAAGAAAAATCGAGAATCGGCGACAGCAGCCCAACCTTATAGACATAGGTGTTGATCACTTCAGCCACGCCTAGGTTCAGCGCGCTCTGCATCAAATAGACTTTTTCAAAGGCGACTTCCAGCACCCGCCCCGTGGACAAAACCAATAGCACCATCGCCGTCGGCAGCAAGCCCGGGATATCAATGTAGCGGATGCGCTGCAAGCGATTGGCGCCATCGACCACAGCCGCTTCGTGCAAAGCGGGGTCGACGGTGGATAGCACCGCCAGATAAATGATCGCCCCAAATCCCATTTCTTGCCAAACGCCCGACCAGACAAAAATATGCCGAAAGGCGCCCGGGCTGCCCATCCAGTTCGGCGGCGACATGCCCAGAGCCTGGGCGATGACGGCGGTGAAACCCACGCGCGGGTGCAGAAACTGGAAGAGCATGCCGACAATCACCACAGTGGAAATGAAATGCGGCGCGTAGGTAATCATCTGCACGCTGTTGCGGAACATGCGCGTTTTGACTTGGTTCAGGCTGAGCGCCAGGATGATCGGAATGGGGAAGCCGGCGATCAAGGAATAAAAGCTGAGCACCAGCGTATTGACGATGACCGGCTCGAACTTAGGCGAATTGAAAAAACGAATGAAATTGGCGAAGCCGACCCAGGGGCTGCCTTCGATGCCGAAGGCGGGCGAATACTGGCGGAAGGCGATCTGCGCGCCGTACATTGGCGCATAGCGAAAGACAACCAGCCAAAGCACCGGCAAGAAAAGCAGGACATACAACTGCCAGTTGCGGCGAATGCGCAGCCAGAGACGAAAGGCTCGTTCTTCAAAAGGCGAGCGACCGCCCATCCCGCGTTGCGACTTTGAGAACATAGGCATTCAATCAACCCTGCGACGTTTACTCACAAAAGTATATCACGGTGAAAGACGGATGTCGAAAGCGGGAAATCAGAATTCGATGGGAGGCGCCGCGCTTATGCCGGCGCAGCGGTCTTAGGCGTGTCGAAGAGCCTGAAGCCGGCGATCACGCTGACAGCCCCTATGGCGCATGCCAAGGCGCTCAAGCCAAAAAAGGCTCCCGCGCCCAGATGATCGAAGGTCCAACCAAAGAAGGACCCGGTCAACAGAAGCGCGATGGCTGGCATGGTAACCTGCATGATGGCTTGATTGGTGGCGACATTGCGCGGGTGGCTGATCTCGGCGACCAGGGTATAGGATGACAGGTGTATCGCGGGCCAGGCGAAGCCGCGGAAGACCAGCAATAGCGCTAGCGCCAGGGTTGTCTGTACCTGCCCCAGCAGCAGAAGGAATACAGCCATTCCCAGCGCGCTGACGATGTAAGCGGTACGCATGCGCACACGCGGCATAAGCGTATCCAAGAGCAGAAAGAAGGGGATCTCGACCGCGGCCAGCAAAGCCGCCCACAAACCGATATCGGCAGTAGCGACGCCGAGGTTCTGGCTGAAATGGATGAACATGAACTGAAAGGCGTTTTGCACGCCCATGAAGATGAGAAACTGGCTGAGTATCAGGACATAAAAGCCGCGATTGCGCGCTGTTTTTGCTCCGCGCGCGTCTTGGGTCTTGCGCTTTGGCTTGTCGGGGAAGACTGTCGACATTTGAATGCTGACGAGCACCAGTATGGCGCCGCTGCCGAAGAGCAGGGGATAACCGCCGGCCGCGTACATCGCCCCGGCCAGCAAGCTGGCGACAGTGAAACCCAAAGCCGCGAATGAGCGCATCTGCCCCAGGATCGCCTTGCCCTGGCGCAGCAACTGCGTCATTGTCATCTGTGTGCCCAGCGCGATGCTGGGGCTGACGGTGACTTTCATCAGCAAGAAACCGAATATCACCACGATTTGCACGCGGGAACTGGCGAATATGATTAAGGACAGCGCGAACCCGCCCAGATAAATCATCAGCAGCCGCCGATGCAACAGCAATTTGTCGGCTAGAGAATTGAGCAAGGGCGTCAAGACCAGTGAGAAAACGGCGCCTGCGCTCGCCAATGTGCCGATTAGCGTGCCCGAGAAACCCAAATCGACCAGATACAGGTTGATATAGGGCCAAGCCATCCCGATTGCCGCAAAGGTGAGAAACTGTAGTGAAATCAGGCGCATGGAATGGACGTCGGGACGGGTCGCAAGAAGTTTTGCCATCGGGCAATGGTCCTGTCAAAGGCGGAGCCTAAGTCAATACGCGATTGATTGTAGACGCTGCGTGAGCGCGAAAACCTACCTGTCGAACTTGATTCATCAAGGAATTGGCGAATCTCGGCTCCCTCGCTGTTGACGGTCTGTGTCTACGCGCCCTACGCGACCCTAGGCGCTTAATTGCCAACAATCCGAAATGAACGCTAGAGGCGACAGCAATTTGAATCACAGCGCTATCGACGCTATGCTATGGTGTTCTAACGCGGCAGTTTATTTCGGGGGCAACCTTAATAATGGCGAAGATGACAGAAGCGGAATCCGTCTACAGCGGCTTCGACTTTTACCAGGTCGACATGCACTTCAGCGACAAGCAGAAGGCGCTGCGGCAGGAGCTGCGCGACTTCGTCGCAACAGAGGTCTTGCCCAACATCAATCCCTATTGGGAGCGAGCCGAATTCCCCTGGGAGATCGCCCGCAAGATTGTCAACTTGCCCATCATCGGCGGAACGCTTTTTGAACATGGGGCGGCCGGGCTGGATTTCGTCGAAATGGGTCTGGTCATGTACGAGCTGGGCAAGGGCGATGGCAGCATCGGCACATTTTACGGCGTGCATTCCGGCTTGGCGATGGGCTCGATCGGCATGTTAGGTGACGAAGAGCAGAAAGCCCGCTGGCTGCCGGACATGGTCAAGCTGGAGAAGATCGGCGCGTTTGCTTTGACCGAGCCCGATGTCGGCTCGGACGCCGCCCAGGTCAAGACCAGCGCTCGGAAAACCGCCGGCGGTTACGTCCTCAATGGCGCCAAACGTTGGATCGGCAACGCGTCAATCGCGGACATTCTCATCATCTGGGCGCGGGAAGAAGGCAGCGGCGAATTCGGCGGTTTTGTCATCGAGAATCCGGGTGAAACCGACGGCCTGACCATCGAGGACATCTGGGGCAAGATTGGCAAGCGCGCGGTACTCAATGCCGATATCACGCTCGACGAAGTATTTGTGCCGAAAGAGAACAGACTGGCAAAGGTCAAGCGTTTCCGCGATATGACACCAGTGTTGGGCGTCGGGCGCTATGGCGTGGCTTGGGAAGCCGCGGGCGTGGCTGCCGGCGCGTTTGAGCTGGCTTTGCAGTACAGCAAAAACCGCGAGCAATTTGGCAAGCCCATCGCCGCTTTTCAACTGATTCAACAGAAACTGGTCGAGATGGCCACCGAAGTTACGCTGATGCAAACGCTCTGTCTACAGCTCTCTCATCTCATTAACCGCGGCTTGCTCAATGCGGGTACAGCGTCAATGGCGAAATATAACAATGCCCGCAAAGCGCGCTACGTGACGCAGTTGGCGCGGGAATGCTTGGGCGGCAATGGAATTCTTATCGAAAATCACATCGCTCGGCTCATGCTAGATGCGGAAGTCATCTATACTTATGAAGGTACAAACGAAGTTAACCTGCTGTTGGTGGGTCGGGAGTTGACGGGGCTGAACGCTTTTGTTTGAGTTTGGTCCTCAAATAAGTCCGACCCCGGATATGGCTTACAAGGAAGGTTCAAAGCAATGGGGTCGCACGATTTTATCCGATTCCCGCCGGCCTTGGCGCAACTTTCGGCGAGAACCTGGCTGCTCCTGGGAGAAATACAGGCTACCGCGCAGACGGTGAGAGCGTCGCCGATCCTCCCGGCGCACTCATACGAACTGGAAATACAGTATCTGGCAAAGGGCATACACGGCACCACCGCGATCGAAGGCAACAGCTTTTCGGAAGACGAAGTCATGAAGCTCATCGACGGTGATTTGCCTGCCTATGCCTCGCGGATTGCGGACTTGCGCCAAATCAAAAATATGGTTGAAGCCTACAACATGGTCGCGCGCGACGAGATCTTCGGCGGTTCCCAGCCATTTTCCTTGGAGAAGCTGAATCGTTATCATCAGTTGGTCTTGAATGGCTTAGGCGAAAACAACGGTCGGCGCCAGATACGGGTCGGCGCAATGCGCGATCATCGGTCGGAGATCGGGACTTACCTGGCGCCCCCGCCCGAAGACTGCGAACACTTGATGGCGCAGTATTGCGCTTGGCTGAATACGGATGATGAAGCCGCGCATGGGCTTGATGGCTACGATGTCGCCCGGTCTATCATCAAGGCGCTGGTCGCGCATGTCACTTTCGTTTGGATTCGTCCCTATGGCGACGGCAATGGGCGTATGGCGCGGCTGATTGAACATCTCATTCTCTTGCGGTCGGGCTTGCCAGAAATCTGTACCCATATCTTGAGTTACTTTTACAGCAAAACAAAACGTCAATACTATGTTGAGCTCCAGCGGTCGCACGGCGAGATCAACGACGGCGCCTATCCGCCGGTCGGCGATTTGCGGCGCTTTATCGAATACGCGCTGGAAGGCTTCGTGGACGATCTGTCCGACTTGATGCTTGACATCGGCAGTATGCAGGTGCAAGCCATTTGGCGCGATCACATTCGCGCTTGTTTCCCTGCCTTGCCTACGCCCTTGCAACTGCGGATGATGCGCCTGGCGCTGGATCTGACCGACCGCTGCGTCGATCAGCCGCTGATGCCGGAGCAGATTCGCGAGCTATCCGCCGCGATTGAGCAAGAGTATGCGGAAGAGAGCGATGCGGTACTGGCGGGCGATCTTGAGGCGCTGGTGAAGATGGACTTGCTGACCCACGATGACCGCGGCTATCAGCCCAACCCGGAACTCATGTTGAGCTTGTTCGGCAATTCGGGTTTGATCGTGGGGTAGCTGCTGGCATAGCTACAGAGCCTCAGACCTCGCGCGCCTCTATGCTTCCCTCTGTCCGACTGAATTTTTCTGGAAATCTCAGGACAATTGGCGGACGTTTTTTGCCAATGTGATGTCTTCCATCAACTGTCCGACTCAAGTCCATTGACCATGACTGCAATGTCATTTTTGCTCACCAAGCGCTTATGACAACCGCTAGTGGAAATTGCTCGGAATGCAGGACATAATATTGGACAAGATTTGGGACAAGGATACCGACAAATGGGGACTCATGGCTTTATCAAATTCCCGCCGAACCTTGGAAGACTGTCACCAAAGCTTTGGCTGCTGCTTGGCGAGATACAGTCCAGAATTGAGCATATAAAGCAATTGCCTATTCCGCCAGATGACAGCAATTATTTGCGTCAAATATATCTAGCCAAGGGCGTGCATAGCACAACTGCCATTGAAGGAAATTCGTTTTCCGAAGACGAAGTCGCAAGAATCATAAATAAAGAGCTGAAAGCGCCGCCTTCGCGTGAATATCAGCAGCAGCAGATTGAAAACATGGTAGCGGCTTTTAGCGCCGTCGGCACAAATCTGATTAGTGGTGGCAGCAGTCGATATTCGTTGGCGCTCTTGCATGCCTATCACGAGTTAGTGTTGGGCGGGCTGCAAGAACCGCTATCTAGCGAGGTGGTCATCGGTCAATTTCGCAATCATCGGGTTACAGTTGGACGCTATCTGGCTGCGCCGTCAGCTGAAGTGTCCGGTTTCATGACCCAATTCTGCGATTGGCTAAACGAACAGCCAGATGCTATGGAGGGTTATGAAGTCGCTGAACAGATTGTCAAGGCAATTGTCGCTCATGTCTATTTTGCCTGGATTCATCCCTATGGCGATGGGAATGGCCGTTTGGCCAGGCTAATCGAATTCGCAGTTTTGCTACGCGCTGGCGTGCCGGATATCGCGGCGCACCTGTTGAGCAATTTCTATAACAATACACGCGATATGTACTATAGACAGCTTCAAGCCTCGCACGGCGAGTTTCAAGATGGGGCTTATCCCAAAGTAGCCAATTTGCAAGGTTTCAAGGATGAACTGGACAGACAGTTTCAGCGAATCCACGCGCTGCAAATGCGAACAATCTGGCATGATGTAATACACGCGGCATTTCGTAAAGCGTTTTCCGAGAATCTGAGCAAGGCTCGACAAAGACAAAAGCGTCTGGTCTTGGATCTCACGGATCGTCGGATTGACAACCCGGTAAGAAAGGGCGAGATTCCAGTCATTTCCTCAGCATTGTCGCTGGCTTATCACGGCAAAACCGAAAGGACAATACAGCGAGATTTGAACGAATTGGTCAGAATGGGTCTGTTGAAACGCGACGACAGCGGTTACAGGCCAAACACGGATATTCTTATGGCGTTCTTCGCAAATGCCCGGGAAAGCGCTGACAAATCACAAATGTAAAGAGCGCGGCGACCGGCCGCGCTCCGGTCGTTTCGCCACACGGGCAGCATCATCCCTCGCTCATCATCTCGCCGATCAGGTTCCCGCCCATGTTAATCTCCGCCAGCGCGGCCACAGCCACATTGGCGTCGACGCGCAGCGGATCTACCGACAGCCAGCGCGTCCCATGTTCCGCCACAAAGGCGACCGCGAGATCGCTGGAAGCCATGGCTGCTTCCGGCGAATCGTACAAGGTGATGGCGACCACTGTGCTGTCGCCATCGTCCAGCGCAAACTGGGAGAAGAAACCGTCGTTCGCTTGCAGCTGGGGAGTGAAGAGCGCTTCCGACAATTCGTAAAGCTCCTCGATGCCATCCAAGTTGATCTCGCTGAAAACGCGCATCGCGGCGAAGAGCGACGATATGCCGTCCGCCATCATGTCTTTTTGGGCGCCATGCAAGGCGTCGACAAAAAATATATCCAGCTCGCCTTCGGTGATGCTTGGCTCTTCCGGCAACATACTAGCGAGGTTTTCCACCACAAATTCCCGCGCCGCTTCGTTTGATGCCGCCGCCGCTTCCGACGTTTCGAAAAGACTGACCGCCGTCAGAGAACTGTCATTCAAGAGTGCGAAATAGCCGACGAAGCCGGCGCTTTCGCGCATGATATCCAAAAAGCCGCTGCTGATTGCTTCTGTCAGAGCCGCGTGATCGGCTGGATTAAGGCCGTCGTAGTGGCGGATGCTGGCAAAAACACGCGCTGCTTCTGCCATGGTCCCGCTCGCCAGGTTTTCGCCCATGCCCAGACCCGCCAGCGCGGCCACCCGCACGGTCGCGTCAAAGCTGGTCGGGGGACCGGGCAGCCAATCCGACAAGTGTTCGGCTGTGAATGTTTTGCCGCTGGCATTAGCCGCTTCCGCCGCTGCCCGCGTTTCGGTTATCGAAATGGCGACGGTGGCGCCGTCGGGGGCGTGCATGGTGTGCTGGGCGAAGAAACCATCAATCGCTTTGAGTGTTGGCAAAAGAATGGTTTCCGCCAATTCGTTGGCGTCGTCAATATGCGCCATGTCCACATCGCGATAGATGCGAACGCTGGCGTAGCGCGGTTGGATGCCATCTTCCATGCCTTCTAGCGCGGACACATAATGCAAGCCGGCCGGTCCTTCAAAGATCTGCGGGTTTTCTGGCAGCAGGTTCGCCAATTTTTCCGCGACAAATTCCCGCGCCGCCTCATTTGATGCCGAAGCCTGCTCGGCTGTTTCGAAGAGGCTAATCGCGGTCAATGTCGTCTCGTCCATCAGCGCGTAATAGCCGACAAAGCCTTCGCTGGCGCGCATAATCGGTAGAAAGCCCTCAGCCACTTCATGGTCGATTGCTTCGTGATTGGCTGGGTCGACCCCTTCATAGTGACGCACACTGACAAAGACCTCTCCTGTATCTTGCGCGCCCGCCGTTATGGGCAGGGCGAAAATCAAAACCGCGCCAAGCAGCAGCCATAAGGCTGCGGAGCGCTTGTACTTGCCAGCAAAGCTATTCACGTCATTACTCCCGATAGAGTTGAGTTCAGATATTGCGAAATGATACCGACGTCATTACTTCCATTATAGGTACAAAATCGTGTCAATTTCACATAATTTCGATATTTATCAACTCATAATTACTGGGCGCAGGGCAAAGAATATTCATTGAAAACAACGCTGGCAGTTGTTACCTTATGACAGTTCCACAGAAAATGAACTGGCGCCTCGGCTAAGTTGATTCCTGCAGCAACTCGACAGGCGCGCCTATGTTCCTGCCAAACTTGAGGAATCGCCATGCAAAACAGCGCGGGATTCACAACGATATTTGGACGAAATCTGATTGCCGAATTGCCGAACTTCGCGCATCAGCCTTATCTCGTGGTCACAATGCACGATCTATGGGAATTGTTCGCTCGCCATTTTGATGACAATCTCGCGGGACCGTATTTCGTTCATACGATCGACGGCGATGAGCTGAGAGACGAGGTGGTCCAGCTGCCGGAAACCAGGTGCGTCATCGGTCTAGGCGGCGGGCAAGCGCTTGATGTCGCCAAATATTTCGCCTGGTCTTTGGGATTGCCGCTTTTCCAGATACCAACGTCGATGTCGGTCAACGCGGCCTTCGGGCATCGCGCGGGCTTGCGCTTCGGCGGCAATGTGCGCTATGTCTGCTGGGCGGTGCCGGAAGCCGTTTACGTCGATTTTGATGTCATACAAAACGCGCCGCCGGTGGTCAACCGCTCCGGCATCTGCGAGATTTTGTGCTATCACACCGCCCATGCCGATTGGCGCTATGCGACCGAGCGCGGCAAATGCGAGGACAAGTGGCGCTATGACCAAGGGCTGGTCGACGAAGCGCAAGCGGTGATGGCGACGGTGATGGCCGCCCTCGATGATATCCGCGAAGTCAATGAACGCGGCATCCGCACGCTGATGACAGCCAATCGCTGGGGCGGGGCGGCATTCCACATGGCCGGCTGGAACCCCCGTCATATCGAAGGCGCGGATCACTTTCTTTTTTACGCGCTGGAATATCACACTGGCAAGAAATTCATCCACGGGCAGCCGGTCTGCCTGGGCATATATGTCGGTTCGCTGCTGCACAATGACAAGCCGCGCGAAATGCTCGCGGCAATCACGCGCGCCGGCGTCGATATTCGTCCCGCGGCGATGGGCATCACCTGGGATGATGTGACGCATGCGCTGGTGAACATGCGCGACTTTGTGCGGCAGGCTGGTCTTTGGTACGGCATCTACCACGATGCGGTCATTGGCGAAGCCTTCGTGGCGCAGGTTCGCGTCAATGTGGAAGCGGCGTATGCGGGTAAAGCCGTGTAATGATACGGAGCTCGCCGATAGGTTTGCAGAACGAATTGACGAAATTACTTTACAGACGTATGATATATGTGTAGATACGATAGACATATAAGTGAGCTAGATTCACAGGATTGCAGAGGAGTGAATGCTATGAGCCAGCATAGAATGCGGATAAGACCTTCAGTCTCTGCCTTGTCCCAGTCGGCATGGTATAGCGGTATGGATCAAGCCATGACGATGCTTGGCGCGGCTCCACAGGTGGGGTCGATGGATCTTGTGAAGGCGCAGAATCAGGCGATTAGGGATTGCTGGCGAATCACGGGTATTTTCATTCGCGACGCTATGCTCGAGCTTTCTTTATCTACCGGCATCCATCCTGAATAATGGAAGATAGTAGCAATGTCGGATGACGCAAGAGAAAATGATGCTCGCACCGTTGTCAGTAGTCGCTTTGAAGCTTATTCTTCCGATATATTCCCGCATCATTCATTAATCGAAGGCTATCAAAACGCCATACCGAATGGCGGTGTAGAAGTCCTCAAGATAGTCAGACGTCAGCAGCTGTTCACATTTATTAGCAATATGGCAGGTATTCTGACCAATAACTTCGTTCCTCTCATCTTAACGCTACCCATTCTCTTTGCTATCATCACAGGGGCATTAATCGAAGTTACAGTAGTGGCGAGTGTGCCAATCGGTTTGTTTACAGCCGGTAGCGCCATCGGCAAAGTCCTTACAACTTGGCGAGGCAGCATAGCTGAAGATCGGATTCTATTACAGGATGTCTCTCCACAACCCGAGGTGCAACAGCTACCTTCCTCATCTGACGAAAAATAGGCGATTTGGAGCTTCACCATACCAAAACTCGCTATCCACAGTGATTGGCCGTTGAAACGATTGCCCCGCGCATTGAATCCGATCAGGCGTTTTCCTTATGTCATCTGCGGTACAATCTCAGCTTCGCTGTTGATTTGTTCGGGAGGGACCTTACATGAGAATCTTGATCATGTGCGACATGGAAGGCGTCAGCGGCATCGTGACCTGGGATCAAGTCGGCGGTGGCAAGCCCGGCTACCCCGAGGGGCGCGAACTCTATACAGCCGAGGTCAATGCGGCTGTGCGTGGCGCTGCCCGGGCTGGCGCAAGCGAGATCATCGTCATCGACGGCCACAATGCGGGCGGCGATTGGCGCTATAATTCTCTGCTCAAGGGCATGCTCGATCCCGCTTGCGAATATGTGGCGCATCATACCTGGACGGACTATCGAGAACCGCTGGAACAGGGCGTGGACGCCTGCCTGATGGTCGGCTATCACGCGCGCAACAATACGCCGGATGGCGTTTTGAACCACACCATCTCTTCAGCGCAATGTCGCAATCTCTGGTTCAATGACGAGCTGGTGGGCGAGGTTGGCGTCAATGCCGCGCTCTGCGGTCATTATGGCTGCCCCGTGCTGCTGGTCACCGGCGATGCGGCTGTCTGCCGCGAGGCGACGGCGCTGCTCGGCGCTGGCTTGACTACCGTCGCGGTCAAGCGCGGGCTTTCGAAATATTCGGCGCGCCAGATCGCGCCGCAGCGCGCCCGAGATTTGATCGAAGCGGGGGCCTATCAGGCTTTGGGTGACTTGAGCGCGGTCCCACCCTATGTGCCAGCCCCGCCGGTGACGATCACGGTTGAATTCGGGCACTATGATACGATGGCCGCTTATGTGCCGCGCGCGGACGTCGTCTTAGACCAGCCGGCGCAGAAGCTGATCAGCCGCGCTGATGACTGGGTGAGCGCCTGGGATAAGATCTGGCCCTTTTAGGCAGGCAATGCCGCGCCATCGGCAGCGCGCGAGACGATGCGCAGATTAGACGCCGAGCGGCTTTCATAATGAAGGGAATGTCAAGAGTATGACGGGCGACTATCCCGCCAAACGGCGGCAACTGGCAAGCGACGGCTTCTGCATTTTGGAAAACATCATCGATGCTCAGATGCTGGCGCGCTTGAGAACGGTCACGGATGAGATGCTAGCGCGGCAAGCGGCTGCTCATTTTGAAGAGAATCGCTCCCAAGGCAGTCTGGTATCGGTCTTTGAAGAGCCCTTTATGGCTCAGCTCGTCGCCTATGCGCCGATTCTGGCGGCGCTGGCGCAGCTGGGATTTGACAAACCAAAGTGGTCAAGCGGTTATGTGATTAGCAAGCCGGGGGGCAGTCCGCCGCTCTTTTGGCACCAGGACGCGCGCTTTTGGGACGAGCCCATCAGCTATACGCCGCAAATCATTCAATGCTTTTTGATGATATACCTGGTTGATACGACGCCGCGGAACGGCTGCCTGCGGCTGATACCGGGCTCGCACTTGCAGCGGCACCCGCTGCACGACGCGCTGCCGAACGCGCATGGCGAGACCTTGGGGCGCATGGATGACCCGACGCACCTGGCTTATCAGCGCGCCGAGGGCGAAGTGGATGTGCCAGTGAAAGCGGGCGACGTGGTCATGGGCAGCGCGCGCTTGCTGCATGCCGCGCATGGCAACCGCTCGCGGCAGCGCCGAACCAATATCACGCTTTGGTACTATCCAGCCTTTGCTGAACTGCCGGCAAGCATCCGGGCTTTCCTGGCGGGGAAAGAGCTGCCGCCTGATTGGCGCGGGCGCGACCTCATAGAAAGCCTGTGGCCACGCTATGAGGGCGATGCCGAGCCTATCAAGCCGAACCGCGCGCCAGGTCCGGCGTTGAAGTGAGAAAGTTCGTCGCTGGGGCGCTATCCCGCGTTTCAGTCCCCCGCGGCCGGCAGGGCATCCAGCCTTTGCAGACGCTCTTCATTGGCTTCCAGCCACTGGATGGCTGACATGGCGGCTGATGTGCCTTGGCCCACCGATGTGGCGACTTGCCGCCAGATCTCGTCTTGTATCTCGCCGGCGGCGAAGACGCCTTCCACATTGGTGCGATAGCGCTGGTCGGTGATGATATAGCCGTTTTCGTTCAGGGCGATCTGGCCGCCGAAGACTGCGTTATTGGGGTCGTGCCCGATGAAGATGAAGACGCCTTCTGTCGGCTGAATCGTCTCTTCGCCGCTGAGGACATTCTTCAAGCGCACGGCATTGACGCCGCCCGCGGCATCGCCGATGATTTCTTCCACCACGCTGTTCCAGGTGAAGCGGATCTTATCGTTATTGAAGGCGCGACTCTGCAATTGAATGCCCGCGCGCAGCTCGTCACGGCGATGAATGACATTGACGCTGGTGGCGAAGCGCGTCAAGAAGAGGCTCTCTTCCAGCGCCGAATCGCCGCCGCCGACCACAACAATATCCTTGCCGCGGAAGAAAAAGCCGTCGCAGGTGCCGCAATAGCTGACGCCCGTACCAGTGAATTCTTTTTCGCCCGGCACGCCCAGCTTGCGCGGGTCGGCGCCGATGGTCACGATGACGGCATCCGCCAAGTACTCTTCGCCATAGGTCTTGATATGAAAGGGCGAGCCAGCGCTGAAATCGACGCGCTCGACCAAATCAAACTCGACCTTTGCGCCGAAGTTCTCGGCATGTTCTTTCATGCGTTCGACCAATTCCGGTCCGCTCAAGCCATCGGGGAAACCGGGATAATTCTCGATTTCGTGGGTGATTGCGACTTGCCCGCCGAGCTGCGCCCCCGCGATGACAACCGGCGCCAATTGGGCGCGGGCGACATAGAGCGCCGCGGTCAAGCCGGCTGGACCGGAACCGATGATGACGACACGTTCTTTTTTCATATTCTTGCCCCCATCCCCAGCCCTTCCCCCAAAATGAGGGAAGGGGGCATTCAGTTGACAAAGTAGCGAGTTTGCTGATGTCTATTTTGGCGCGGCGCTCAATCTTCGCAAGCTAGGAAAAAGATGCGTTTTCAAAATCGGCGAAGTCAAAACCGTCGAGGGCTTTTTCCCGCTGGATGACCGCCACCAGCGCTTCAAATTCTTCGCGGCAATCGCCCCAGTAGTGCATGAATTTTTTCATTTCCGGCAAGATCTCGCTGAGCTCGGCGCCATTGGCGACCTGTTCCGCCAACTGCGTGATCTTCTCGCAGCAGTCATTGCAATCCATTTTGATGAGGGCGTCGTCGGCCGGGGCGTTGACGATGAAGTCGACGAGTTTTCCCAGTTCTTCGCCATCTGGTTGAAGGGACATGGCGCTGTCTCCGCGTGCTGGGCGTATAGCCTTATGACGAGCGGCGGGCTGGGAATCTTACATGGGTGTCGGTTCACCTAGGATTTCGCGTTGTACGTATTGCTGCAATTTAGGAACTGAGTGATTTCGATTCAAACTTGGTCGATGGAATTCGTAGAATAAATGCCACTTCATTAAGAACGTGTTAAATTATTTCTTATTTTGGAATTGGCACTTGTACAATTGATTATAATGAATTAGTCTGTTAATTAACGATCAATAAAGGAGGACCATATGGTCACAGTACGCAAGAGCAAGCAACAATATCTTGAATTCGATGCTCAGCGCTATCAACAAGGAGGACGCACTGCCTATTCGCTTGTTTTGGACTTGGGTACGTTAGACAGTAACATTCCTAACTTCGTAAACACTGAACGTATCGACAAAGCCAATCGACGTTTCAATCCCACGCATTCCCGTCGAATTGCCGAATACATTTACGACATTGATGATTGGGTTCTTGGCGCGATTCTATTGGGAATTGACCCTGATGCCATTGAATTTGTAGCTTATGAAGCTGAAGATGGCCAAATTTCGCATACTCTGGGTTTCATTCGTATTCCTTTGGATGGTGGAACGAGTAGCATAAATATCTTGGACGGGCAACACAGGCGTATGGCAATTCAGTCCGTGCGTGAACGCCTACGTCAAGAAATCCTCTTGGAAAAGGAGTTGGCATCAAAAAACGGACAAGATAAACACCTGCAAGAGCTTACGAAGAAGTTTCGTCGTATAGATGAAATGGCGATTCCGATTGTACTATATGAAGAAGCAAATACGAAAAACCTTCGAAGAATGTTCGCAGATCTGGCGCAGACTCGCAACATTGATGCGACCACAAAAACACGTTTCGACGATCGCGATCCCTTTAATCGTGCGGCGGTTGAACTCGTTGAACTCAGCAGAAGTGAATTGCTAGCAGACAGGGTGGAGATGGAACATACTACCCCAGGACGCAACAGCAATAACTTGCTATCAATCAATCAGTTGGCAAGATGCCTAAAAGTGTTGAGCTTTGGATATGGTGGGCGAGCAAGTCGCGCTCGTATCCTTGAAGCTCAACACAAGTATGACGATTTGATTGACCTTGGTATCCATTTTGCAGATGAGTTCTTGCCAAGTGCTCGCAAGGAATACGCCGAACTAAGTTCCATAGAATTGGAAGAAGACTTTGTCTCCAAGAACCGGCCGCGCTGTTTTGCGTATAGCGTTACGGCAATTCAATTACTGGCAGGTTGTCACTATCGATGGATTGAACTTGGGAGAACGAGCGATGAGTTGGCAAGCTGGCTTCAAGGAGCAGATTTCGACCTGGAGTCTGAAGAATGCTTGTTTAGGAAAGCTGGCATGCTGACGGTAGGCAAAAACACGCTTGTAAGTCAATCGCAAACAGTAAAGGCAGCAGTTGAATTCATTGTCTTACGAGCGCTTCAGTCAGTTACTTAATCAACTGAAGGTTGTGGGCGTCTATTGTAAGGACGCCCACAATATCTGTTGCGAATTGGTGCGCTCATTACAAACTCAACCCCTTCACACCCCGCGCAGCCGCCAGCAGCTCGCGCGCGCTGGCCAAGCCCGCCGCGCTCGCCGCGCCCAGCATCTCCGCCAGTTCCACAACCCGCGCTTCCTCGTCCAGCAACTCGCGGACTTCTGTGGCTGCGCGCGCGTCGGACAGGGACTTGCGCGCCTGGAAATGCCGGTCGGCGTATGCCGCCAACTGCGGCAGATGCGTCACGCACAGGACTTGATGCGCCCCCGCAAGCGCCCAGAGCTTTTCGCCGACGACCGCGCCGATGCGCCCGCCAATGCCTTGATCGACCTCGTCGAAAATCAATATCGGCGTCTGGTCGACGGCTGCCAGCACCCGCTTCAGCGCCAGCATGATGCGCGCCGCCTCGCCGCCAGAAGCGACTTTCGCCAAGGGCAGCAGCGGCTGACCGGGGTTGGCGCTCATCATGAATTCGACATCGTCCATGCCCTTGCCATCGAACTTGTAGCGCCGCTCGCCGACGATGCAGCCGGCTGGGTGCTCGGCTTGCGCCAGGCGCGCCTCGAAGCGCGTCCGCTCCATGCGCAATTCTTGCAGTTCGCGCATGACCGCCCGCGCCAATTCCCCGCCAGCCTCGGCGCGCGCTTGGCTCAAGCGCAGGCTGATATCGCCGATTTGTACCAGCAGGGCGCGCTCTTGCCGCCGCAATGCCAGCAGACGTTCTTCGCTGTGGTCGATTGTCTCCAGCTCCGCCGCCGCCTGGTCGGCGTAAGACAAGATGCCGGCGATGTCCGCGACTTGGAAGCGCCGCTTGAGCGAGCGGATCAATTCCAGCCGTTCTTCCACTTCGTCCAGGCGGG
Organism: Phototrophicaceae bacterium; assembly: GCA_965116975.1. Lineage (GTDB taxonomy): Bacteria > Chloroflexota > Anaerolineae > Aggregatilineales > Phototrophicaceae > UBA6055. Next base: position 3,619,780 of record OZ220735.1, on the reverse strand, counting down.
CGGGCTCGAATTCGATTTCGTCGGCGTAACGCGCGATTGTCAGCGCCAGGTCTTGCGCCCCCTGTGTCAGGTCTTCCGCCATTTGGCGCTCGCCGCTCAAGTCGGCGTCAATCCGCGCCAGCTTAGTCAGCGAGGCTGCGACTTGCATGAGGCCGTCGACCAGGGGCGCGCCGGCCTCGCGGTCGTCGCCATTGAGCAGTTGCGCGCATTCCCGCGCGAGCGAGGCAAGCTGCTCGCTGTTTGCCAGTCGATGGCGCTCGGCCAGCAGCGTCGCTTCTTCGTCCGGCTGCAAGGCGGCGGCGCTGATTTCTTGAATCTCGTGCCGCAGCAGCTCCGCGCGCCCCTCCAGCGTTTCTTTGTCCTCGCGCAGCAGGCGAATTTCGCCTTGCGCGGCGGTCAATTCACCCACCAGCGCCGCCAATCCAGCGCGGACATCCAGCAAGTCGGCGTAACGATCGAGCAGGTCAATATGATGGCGCGAGCGGAACAGCGACAGATGTTCGCTTTGGCCATGGATATCGAACAGCAATTGGCCAATCTCCCGCAGCAATGCGGAGTTGACCGCCACGCCATTGACGCGCGCGCTGGAGCGACCGCGCCGGCGGATTTCGCGCTGGATGCTGAGATAGCTGGGATTGTCATCGAGCAAGTCTTCCCGCTGCAAGAGCGCGCTAATGGCGCTTTGATTGGCATCGGCGCCGCCATCCAGCGCGATGAAGCCTTCGATGCGGCAGCGCTCTGCCCCGGCGCGGACGAAGGCTGGATCGGCTTTGGCGCCGAGCAGCAGTTCGACGGCGTCAACCAGGATCGACTTGCCGGCGCCCGTTTCCCCGGTGATGACATTGAAGCCGGCGCCAAAGGAAAGCTCCAACTGGTCGATGACAGCGAAGTTGCTGATGCGCAGTTCTTCTAACATAGATGAGCGGTCAAATCATCGTCCGTTCGTAGTCTGTTTCAGTCTGTTATAGTTTGTTTCAAATGGAGGCTTTGAATCGAGCGAATGCGGCGGAGGCGGCCAGCGCCAGATAAATCACCGTGAAGATGCCCAAGCCCGTCAGAAGCAGTCCCGCGCCAAAGCCGCCTGCCAGCAAGCCTGCCGCGCATATTCCGCCGCTGTAGCGTCCGCGCCTGCGGCCCGTCGCTTGCAGGGCGATTTGCGCGATCGCGCCCCCTAGCGCTGGCGCGATGAAGATGCCCAAGAGCAATATGCCGCCCAGCAGCGTCGTGACAAAGGCGGTGATTGCCCCGCCAATCAAGCTCACAGCAGCGACTATGGCATAGTCCAGTGAGGTTCCTTCGAAAAACTTGTTCTCGTGGCTGCGCACGCACTGGCGGCAGGTGTAGCCCACCGGCGTTCTTTTGGCGCAGTCGACGCACATGTAACGTTCACAGCGGTTGCAGCGCAGCGCGGTATCGCGCTCTGGGTGAAGGGCGCAGAAGTTCGCGCCACTGTCGATGGGCATTTTCGGGGCATTCTCGGTCATGGCTGTCTTCAATCTACTTTACATCCCACTTTACAAAAGTAGAACCAAGTTAATGATGCAAAATTTGCGAAACATCCCAACTTCATTGTCGAGCCACCCTTCCCTGATGATTCGGGGAAGGGCTGGGGATGGGGTAGAAAAGCGGCGATTCACGTATTATTATTACATTCTTGGTTCTACATTACATCCCACTTTACATCTATCCATATAACATCATCTGCCCGCGGCTCTCACTCATCGAAGGTCATGCGGCGCGGACCGTGCCGGTTAATGCGCGGCTCCATCCGGTCCAGCAGGGAGCGATAAAAATAATTGCGTTCGCGCAGGCGCACGAATTTGCTGACTGGCTTGGCGGAAGTGATGCGTATATGCTGGTTTTCCGCCAGTTTCGCGATCACGCGCCCGTCCACAGTCAGCACGACCTGATGGCGGTTTTCTGGCGTCGGCTCGACATCAACCACGGCGCCGCGCGACAGCACAATCGGGCGCTCCATGCTCAAATGCGGCGCCATCGGCGTCATCAAGATATTGCGCAGTTCCGGCGGCAGGATGGGACCGCCCGTCGCCAAGGCATAGGCTGTCGAGCCGGTCGGCGTGGAGATGATCAGCGCGTCGGCGTTGTATGTCGTCGCCCAGTGTTTGTCGATATAGCTGTTGAGCTGGACCATGCGTCCGAAGACGCTGCCGCTGATGACGACGTCATTGAGCGCGTTATGGCAGCTCAGTTCGGCGCGCTTGTCCTGCATCAGCGCCGCGCGCAGCATCATGCGCTCTTCGATCCAATAGTCGCCGCGCAGCAATTGATCCAAGCCGCTCTGCCAGTCCTGCGGGCTTTCAATCTCGGTCAAGAAACCCAGCCAACCCATATTAACACCCAGCACCGGCACGCTGTTTTCGGCGCAGACGCGGCCCGCGCGCAGCATGGCGCCGTCGCCGCCGATCGCCATCACGATATCGGCTTCCGCCACGTCTTTTACCACGCTGGCTTCATCCCAATCGGTATAAATCCAACTGGCGATGCCACGCTTGCCGAGCAGCTCGGCTATCTCGCGCGCGACCGGGTGCGTATCCGGGCGCGAGGGATGCGCGAGCACGCCAATCCGTTTGATGCTGGTCAAAGCGAGCTTCTTTCGCTAGGTCAGATGCCAGCTTCATTATGGCGCAGTTTGAGCGGCAATCCTATACAAAAACACGGGGGACAAGTTACAGGGCAATCGCTTCAAATGTTATTCACCACATAGATTCCAAGGGTCGCGTAGACAATGACCGCCACCACCGAGATTTATCCGTAAATATGCCAAAAAAGGACGTAATGTAGGGGCGATTCTGTGCCGCGCGTAGACACTGCGGGTCAATCGCCCACGATTTTGCACCCAATTTCATGGGCGAGCCAAGGCTCGCCCCTACAATTTATCAGTTTGATGTTAAATTCGACAGTTATGGATTTTGAAGCGATTGCCCTGGGGGCTAACCAAAGCGCCCGGCGATGTAGTCGGCTGTCTCTTGCCGGCGCGGGCTGTTGAAGACTTTGCTGGTCTCGTCGTATTCGACCAATTCGCCCCAGCGGATCTCATGACCGTCATCCAGGGACTTGCGAATGTTGTAAAAGGCGGTGAAGTCCGAGGCGCGCTGCGCCTGCTGCATGTTGTGCGTGACGATGACGATGGTATATTCCCGCTGCAAGTCCCACATCAGCTCTTCGATGCGCTGGGTGGCGATGGGATCCAACGCCGAGCAAGGCTCGTCCATCAAAATCACATCCGGCTCGACCGCGATTGCGCGCGCGATGCACAAGCGCTGCTGCTGCCCGCCGGAAAGCGCCAAACCCGACTTGTTCAGATGGCCGCTGACTTCGTCCCAGAGCGATGCGCCGCGCAGGCTGCGCTCGACGATCTCGTCCAGGATGCCCTTCTTCTTGATGCCTAGCAAGCGGGGACCGTATGCCACATTGTCGTAAATGCTCTTGGGGAAGGGATTCGGTTTTTGAAAGACCATGCCGATGCGCCGCCGCACTTCCACCGGATCGACCTGCGGATGGTAGAGATTTTGCCCGCGGTAAAGGATCTCGCCCGCCACGCGCGCGCCGGGCGTCAAGTCCAACATGCGGTTGATGCCGCGCAGGACTGTGCTCTTGCCGCAGCCCGAAGGACCGATGAAGGCTGTGGTTTTGTTTTGGTATATGGGCAGGCTGACATCCGCTACCGCGCGAAAAGCGCCGTAATAGAAGCTGCAAGCGCGCAATTCCAGCACCAGGGAGCTATCCGCCGGTGTTTCCGCTGGCCCTGGTACTGCCATAACTAGAACCTTATCGAATAGCGATTGCGCAGGATGATAGCTGCGGCATTCAGCGTCAGCATCAGCGCCAGCAGCACAATGATGGCGGCGGCGGCGATATTGGCGAATTGCCCTTGCGGGCGCGCCGTCCACTGATAGATCTGTATCGGCATCGCCGTGAATTGGGAGAAAGGACTGGTCGGGTCGGTTACCAGGAAGGTCGCGGCGCCCACGACAATCAAGGGCGCTGTCTCCCCTACCGCGCGCGAAACGGATAGGATCGTACCGGTCATGATGCCCGGCAGCGCGGCCGGCAAGACTTGACGCCAAATTGTCTGCCAGCGGGTCGCGCCCAAGCCATAGGAGGCTTCCCGAATCGTAATGGGCACGGCGCGAATTGCCTCTTGCGCGTTGATGATGATGATGGGCAGTATCAGCAGGACCAGCGTCAATCCGGCGCTCACCAGCGTGCGGCCATTCGGCGCGAAGCTGTTTATCCGCACCAGGCTCGCCATCAGCGCGTCGAAGGTATCATCGCTGAAGGCGGCGACATCGCTGGTGGGGGCGACATCAAATCGATAATAATCGCCCCTTACCTCAATGTCGTAGTCTTCATCCGCGCGTACCGGCACGCTATCGACGGCGATCCGCAGCGCCTCTGCCAAGGAACGCGACATTTCGCGCAGGTCGCTATTGCCGTGCATGGTCAAGCTGGGACTGCCATAGAACATGAATGTATCCACAACCCGTTCGACTGTGGCAACATCGACAATCTCGGGATCGCTGTGGATTGCGGCGCCGTCGTAGCTGACCGCGCCCTCAAAAGCGGGGGCGATGCGCTCAATCACCGTGCCCGCCGTCGGCGCGTCGAAGTTGTAATGGAAGATCAACCCACTCGTGAAGGGCGCCAATGCTCGGACAAAGATAGCCAAGCCCAGCATGCCGTAGATGATTGACGGGACACCGGCCAGATTGCGCACATTGGTCTCGATCAAGCGGTTGATGAAGCCGTGATGGGCGTATTCCTCGAGATAAATCGCCGCGCCTACGCCGATGGGCAGCGCTACCGCCACCACCACCGCCATCAAGCCGATCGAGCCGATCAAAGCCGAGCGCACACCCGCCAGCGCCGGTGTGCTCGACATCGGCGTGGTCAGGAACTCGTTATGCAGCCAACTGTGGAAGCGGATGATTGTGACTTCCGCATTATCAAGTCGCTCGCGCCGCCGGAAGTCCTGCAGTATCGGTCCCTCGATCTGCGCCTTGACCGTGTCGAAGTTGAAGATGGCGTCTACCAGGGGGAAGCTCGCGATAACCTGTTGCTCAACTACTTCTTCCAGGACCAGGTTGCGCAGCGTCCCGCGATCAGCGTACTTGGCCAGCAGATACGCCTGCTGCGCCGCGCTGATGTCTTTGAGTAGTTCGCCCGCAATTGCCGGGTCGACATGCGGGTCGCCGACGATGTCGGCGACGCTGGCGCTCGTGAAATCATGGATATTGACTGTGCTGATAGAATTTCGGATCAATACACGCAGGCGCCCAGGGACGTTCTCGGCCAGGATCGTTGCCAATTCGTCATTATTCAGCGCGTCCAGGGGACGACCATTCGTCAATGATTGCGGCTCGATGGTATTGACAACGGCGATCGTGCCAAAAGCTTCGTTGGCGACATTGAAGAATAATGCGACCAAGGCAAGCGCCGCCGCGGTCACCGAGAAGTAGTTGAACAGCAGCCCCAGGCGCCCGCGCCGATGCCGCTCTCTCAGGCGTCGGTAGAAGGCTCCCTCCTCGGGCATGTAGCGCTTGCTTTTGTCCACTTCCATGAGCACTCCCATTAATAAACCTCCCGGAAGCGGTTGATGATGACGCGGCTTAGGATATTGAGCAGGAAGGTCAGTACAAAGAGCGTCAGCCCGATGGCGAAAATGCTGTTGTAGTCAATCGAATCGTAGCTCAAATCGCCGCCGCTGATGCGCGCGATATGCCCGGTCATCGTCTCGGCTGAGTCGAAGGGACTGAAACTGAAATTGGGTCCCGCGCCAGCGGCGATCGCCACGATCATCGTCTCGCCGATGGCGCGCGAGACGGCCACGATGAAAGCGGCCAAAATTCCCGATAAGGCCGCGGGCACAACGACCTTGATCACCGTCTCCAGCTTGGTCGCGCCCAATCCGTAAGAGGCTTCCCGCAGCGCGTTTGGCACGGCGTGCAAAGCGTCTTCGCTCATCGAGCTGATCAAGGGGATGATCAATATGCCGACTACAATGCCGGCTGAACCCGTGTTATAGATATTCACGACATCGACCCCGAATACTGCGCGCAGCAGCGGCGTCATGAATGTCAAGGCGAAATAGCCGTAGACGACTGTCGGAATGCCCGCCAGGATTTCCAGCACCGGCTTCAAGGTAGCGCGCACCCGCGGCGAAGCGTATTCGCTGAGGTAAATCGCCGCGCCAAGACCCAGTGGCAGCGCGACCAACATGGCGATGGCGCTCGTCATCAGCGTAGCGTTGATTAACGGAATGACGCCGAATTCTCCAATGGCGGGTATCCAGTTCGTATTGCTAAAGAACTCGATGATGGTGGGGCGGTCATTGTATTCCACCGTCACGCCGGCGCTGTGTGGCGCGACCGTATTTGCGCCGCGGATGCCGCGCTTGACCGCCAGCCGAGGCAGATAGCCAGCTTCCACAAAAGCATCGGCGATGCGCTCGGTCAGTGGGAAGACGGTTGAACTGCCGGCCGCTGTCAGCTCGCCATTTACTGCTGCCGGCTTGACTGTCGGGACGTCGCTCGCGCCGGTCGCCCGGATCCACTCGTTGCGCGCCTGCGCCATGACCTCGGGCGACGCCGCGAAATAACCGACATCGTCGATGACGTCGTTCACATGGCTGAGGTAATAACTGATAAAGTCTTTCAACTGCGGATGAGCGCGCATGAGGCCGGCGTCGCTGTAAATGAAGAGCGGGCGCGTCAGCGCGTAACTGCCGTCTGCCACTGTCTGCGCCCGCGGCGCGACGCCATCCAGCGGGATAATCCGCAAGTCATCCTGGTTGTTCAGATAATAGGCATAACCGAAGAATCCGATGCTGTTCGGATTGCGCTTGATGCTGCCAACCAGTTGACTGTCAATCTCGGACTTAATTGGGTCCGTCGCCAGCATCGCGACTGGATCCCCATCCAGGACTTTTCCAACGAAGAAATCGAAAGTGCCGCTGTCCTCGCCCGGTATGACCAGCGTGATCGGCTCGTCCGGAAAACCGGCGCGTACATCGGACCAGCGCGCCGCGCCGCCGAAGATCCGCTGGAGCTCGGCAAAGCTCAGCTCGGAAATGAAGTTGTTGTCGGCGCTCACCACGATCGCCAGGGCGTCTGTGCCGACGCGAAAAGCCAGCGGGTTAATCCCCACCGCAGCGCATGAATCGATTTCGGCTTGCTGGATTGGCCGGCTGGCGTTGACGATAAGCGGACGCGCGCGCCCAACTTCGGCCAGTTGCGCATCTGTCGCGCACCAGCTTCTAAAGCCGCCGCCGGTGCCGAGTATGTCGAGTTCGAAGCGGTTGTTGTAAAACTCGACAATCTCCATCACCTCTTGACCGACGCGAATCGTCCCGCCGATCGCGATAGCGTCCAGCGCCTTGCCCGGCTCCACGGTGAACTCGGTTGCGCTTTCGTCCATATCGCTCAAAATGGCGCGGTTGGTATTCACCCACTGATCACGGGTGAAAAAGGAGATCGACTCATTACCCAGTACCAGGATGATGCCGATGGTGGTGAATATGGAAAGCAAGCCACAAGCGAGCAAGCTCATCTGGATTACGACTTCGTGCCACTTGATGCGATGCTTCAAATTGAGCGACCTGGACTTTCGCTGTACCAGGTGAAGCGTCAAATCAGGATTTTCTGGCTCACTCATCTAACTCTTATCCATTAACAGAACGATGCCGCGTGCAGGGAAGATATTGGCCACCTATGCAACTCACGCTTCGCATTGAATCTGGGTTAATAATCTAAGCCGTTTATGATTAGATTTCTGTTCCTATTCTTCCTGACGACAACTCGCAACAATTCAAAACTCAGTAAGGGATACGACGCCGAAAGAAGACAGCGTATCCCCTATTCAGACAATTGGCGGATAGCTTACATGCCTCCCGTCGTCGCGTCAAGGAAGGCTCGCTTCGCGGCATCCAACGCGGAAGGCGCGGCCGGGAAGTAACCCACATCGATGACTTCGTCGTTGACACGGCTCAGGTAGAAATTGATGAACGCGGCTACCTGCGGCTTTTCCGCCATGACGCCGGCGTCGCTGTAGATGAACAGCGGGCGCGCCAGCGGGTAGCTGCCATCGTCTGTGGTCTGCGCGTTGGCTTCAATGCCGTCAATGTTGAGGATATGCAGCGTGTCCTGATTCTCGACATAGTAAGCGTAGCCGAAGAAGCCGACAGCATAGGGGCTGCCGGTGATGCCCTGTACCAGGACGTTGTCATCTTCGGAAAGCTGCGGGTTGGCGCTCAGGATCGGTTCTTCATCTTCGTCAAATACTTCTTCCACAAAGTAATCGAAGGTGCCGCTGTCCGTACCGGGGATGAAGCGCTGGATCGCTTCGTCCGGCCATTCGGCGCGGACATCCGACCAGGTGTCGGCTGTGCTGAATATCATCACCAGTTCTACCATGGTGACATCGCTGACGAAATCGTTCGCTGCGGAGACGGTGACCGCGAGGGCGTCGGTGCCGACGCGGAATTCAATCGGATCGCGGCCGATGGCGGCGCAGGACTCGCGCTCGCTGTCTTTGATAGCGCGGGAAGCGTTGCTGATATCGGTTTCGCCTTCGACGCAGAAGCGCTCGAAGCCGGCGCCGGAGCCGATGGACGCGATGCTGGGGGCGACGCCGCCGGCGTCGGTCCATAGTTCAGCCATGCGTTCGCTCAACGGGAAGACCGTGGAACTGCCAGCGGTGATGATTTCGCCTACGGTGTAATCCAGCGGGTCAACTTCCGGCAGCATAAGGTCTTGCAGGTCCATCGCCGCATCGCCGATGGGGAGCATGCCGTTTGCGATCCGCCAATAGTCAATCGCGCCGGAGAAGGTGTATTCAGAAGCCGGGAAATAGCCCACATCGATGACCTCATCGTTGACACGGCTGAGGTAGAAATTGATGAACGCGGCTACCTGTGGCTTCTCTGCCATGACATCGGCGTCGCTGTAGATGTACAGCGGGCGCGCCAGCGGGTAGCTGCCATCGTCTGTGTTCTGCGCGTTTGCTTCAATGCCGTCAATGTTGAGGATATGCAGCGTGTCCTGATTCTCGACATAGTAAGCGTAGCCGAAGAAGCCGACGGCATAGGGGCTGCCGGTGATGCCCTGTACCAAGACGTTGTCATCTTCGGAAAGCTGCGGGTTGGCGCTCAGGATCGGTTCTTCATTTTCGTCAAATACTTCTTCCACAAAGTAATCGAAGGTGCCGCTGTCCGTACCCGGAATGAAGCGCTGGATCGCTTCGTCCGGCCATTCGGCGCGGACATCCGACCAGGTGTCGGCTGTACTGAAGATCATCGCCAGTTCTTCCATGGAGACATCGCTGACGAAATCGTTCGCGGCGGAGACGGTGACCGCGAGGGCGTCGGTGCCGACGCGGAATTCAATCGGATCGCGGCCGATGGCGGCGCAGGACTCGCGCTCGCTGTCTTTGATAGCGCGGGAAGCGTTGCTGATATCGGTTTCGCCTTCGACGCAGAAGCGCTCGAAGCCGGCGCCGGAGCCGATGGACGCGATGCTGGGGGCGACGCCGCCGGCGTCGGTCCATAGTTCAGCCATGCGTTCGCTCAGCGGGAAGACTGTGGAACTGCCAGCGGTGATGATTTCGCCTACGGTGTAATCCAGCGGATCAACTTCCGGCAGCCCGTATTCCGTTTCTAAGACGGTTGCCAAGACGCTGGTCAGAGCCAAAGCAAATACCAAGAGCAGGGTAACTAAACGGTGTTTCTGCATGCCAATCATACTCTCCATCAAGCACTAAAAGATCTTCGGTAAGGAGTTGGATATCCTCACGGAAACTAGGATAGTAGCCTATTGTTAACTGGGCAGACGCGCAGATTAAACTCTTGTTATCGTGAAGTTAAAGTCTAGGAGAGTCTTGTTTATACGCAGTTTCCGATTTGAGGTCTTGGCGCCTCGCGCTAGCAGTCGGCAGGGTCAAGTGTGACTTGGTTCCGGAGGGACGGGGAGAAGCGATTTTCAGGCGCACTTGTGATTTTGCTATCTGACGATAGAATCAGACTAAAGAAAATCTAGGCTAACTTCGTCGATGTTCAAGTATTTGCAGCGCCGCGTCATACAAGCGATTCCGACCTTTTTTGGCGTGACCATCCTTTCTTATCTGGTTATCCTGACGGCTCCCGGCGATCCGGTGGCGATGATCACTTTTTCGCCGAATCCCTCCGCAGAGGCGATGGCTTCTATGCGCCGTCAGTTGGGCTTGGATCAGCCGCCGCTGCTTCAATATGTGTACTGGCTGGTCGGCAACGACTGGACGACAATCGATATCGACGGCGATGGCGTCGGCGAAACGCCGGGCCAGCGCCGCGGGCTGCTGCGCGGCGACCTCGGCAATTCCATCAAACAGAAGCGACCGGTGATGGATTTGATCGCCCAACGGGTACCGGCCACGCTCCGTCTTACCGTATCGGCGCTGGTTCTGGGCTATCTGATAGGCGTCGCTTTGGGTGTGCTGGCGGCTGTTTTTCATCGTACCTGGGTCGACCAAGCGATTCGCATCGTGTCGGTGGTAGGCAATGCCGTGCCCGCCTTCTGGCTGGGTTTGCTGCTGATCATCGTGTTTGGCGTTCAGCTCGACTTGCTGCCGATAAGCGGCATGCGGAATATCACGCGCCGCGGCGGCTTCGACCTGGGCGACGCGCTGCGGCACATGATCTTGCCGGTTTCTGTGCTGTCTTTGAACACCATCGCCTTCATCTCGCGCTTCACGCGCACGCAAATGCTGGAAGTCTTGCAGCAGGACTATGTTCGCACCGCCTATGCAAAAGGCTTGCAGGCGAGAGTCGTCTGGCTGCGCCACGCCCTGAAGAATGGGCTGTTGCCGGTAGCGACTTTTTTGGGTCCTTCCATCGGCACCTTGTTGGCGGGCTCGGTCATCATCGAACAGGTCTTCCAGTGGCCCGGCATGGGCAAGCTGATCATCGACGCGGTGTTCTCGCGCGATTATCCGCTGGTGATGGGTTCGGTAGTTATGGCTTCCATCCTGTTTATCGCGGGTGTGCTGCTCTCGGACCTGATGTACGTCCTGCTTGATCCGCGCATCCGCCTCGAATAGGAGCCCGCCCGATGAATGGAACTGTCGCCAGATTAGCGGACGGCGAAGACATGCGCGAATCGCGCTCCTTTTGGCGCGACGCCTTGTCTTTCATGCGCCGCGACCGCCTGACGATTTTCGCTATTTCGGTGCTGGCAATCGCGACCGTCGTTTGCATGGGTTCGCCGCTGGTCATCGAGACTGCGCTGGGCTTGGATGTCAACGAGACCAGCGTGCCCAACCGCTTCAAGCAGCCCGGGCAAGACGGATACCCGCTGGGAACCGACCAGCTCGGCCGCGATCAATTCCTGCGTTTGATTTACGGCGGCCGGGTCTCGCTGACCATCGCCTATCTTGCCAGCGTCTTGACCGTTTTCATCGGCATCACGCTGGGATTGCTGGCTGGATATTATGGCAAGGGTGTGGACGATCTGATTTCCTGGGGCGTCAACACGCTCAGCGCGATTCCGCCGCTCTTCTTGCTTTTGATCGCCTCGGCGGTCTGGGAGCCATCAACCGAGGTCTTGATCATCGTGCTGGCGGCGCTGGGCTGGGTTGGCACCAGCCGCTTGGTTCGGGGCGAAGTGCTATCGTTGAAGGAGCGCGATTATGTGCTGGCTGCGCGGGCTCTGGGCGCATCGGACTTGCGCATCCTGGTTTCGCATATCGTGCCCAACGTCTTTTCCATCGTCATGGTTACGATGACGATCATCGCCGGCAACCTGATTCTGATTGAATCCGGCTTGAGTTACCTGGGCGTCGGCATCCAGCCGCCGACGCCGACCTGGGGCAATATGCTGACGGATTCGCGCAGCTACTTTGTCACCGGCGTGCATCTGGTCTTCACGCCCGGTATTCTGATCATGGTCACCGTGCTGTGCTTTTATTTGGTCGGGGACGGGCTGCGCGACGCGCTGGATCCACGGCGCTATCAACATTGATGCCGTTTCAACGACGAAGCTTGCCACTGGGAAGCGCGCTTGTTATACTTAGGTTGCCAATAGTTAGAACGTCGAGGAGAGTCATCATAATGGGCTGGGAACAGATTGTGGTCGTCATCGGGACAATCATCACAGTGGTAGCGGGACAATTCATGTGGCTGCGGTCGGATATCAAGCGCCTGGAAGACAAGATGGAAATGAAAATTGATAATGGCTTCGGCGCGATGGATGATCGACTGCGCCAAGTCGAGACCGAGCAGGCGCGCATGGCTGGCTTGCTGGAAGGATTAGGGCTGACAGCCAAGTTGCCCAACGACTAATTCTGCTTCGCTCGAATCGCTAGCGTCCAATCAAAAAAAGGGCGAAAAGAAAAGGGCGGCTCGCGATTGAGCCGCCCTTTTGCGTCGTGATTTAACGCGCCAGCCTATTCCTCAAGCGTCCACTTGTGGATGTCCGCTGTATAGCCGTAGAAGACCCAGAAGGCTTTGGGTTCGAAACCTTCGACGCGCTTGTTGGCCGTCTGCCAGATATTCGGCACGAAGGTCCAGTCATAAGCGACGTCCTCGTGCGCGATGCGCTGAATCTCTTTATAGATCTCGCCGCGTTCCGCGGGATCGCAGCCCGGCACCGTGCGCGCCTCATCTATCAGCGCGTCAATTTCGGGATTGATATAGGACGCGGGGTTAGAGCCGCCGCTGCCAGTGGCGATGTCCATCGGTCCATAGAGGTTGCCCATGAAGTCGTGCGGATCTGGCGCGCCGCCCGTGCCACCGCTGTTGCTCATCGAGGTGGCGTCCATGTATTGGCCCCAGAGGATCTCGCTCAGGTAGTTCGCCCATTCGACCTTTTCCAGCGTGACGTCAAAACCGATGTCATTCAACTGATCCTGCGCGACCAAAACCGTGGTCTCGAACATCAGGAGAATGTCGCTGTAGGAAATGGTGAATTCGAGACGCTGGCCGTCTTTCTCGCGCACGCCATCGCCGTCCGTATCCACCCAGCCCGCTTCTTCCAACAGAGCCATGGCGGCTTCGGGATCGTAGGGGTAAGGCGCAATATCGCTGTTGTAGGCGAGCGTGTGGGCTGGGTTGACTGCGCCGACCAAGGGTGTGCCGCCCTGTTCGCCGCCCATTGTCGCCAGGACGTCCTGCTTGTTGTAACCCATGGCGACCGCTTTGCGCACATTGATATCGTTGAAGATGGGATGAGACGGCTGATCGATCGGGTTGCCGTCGGCGTCAAAAGCCGGGCTTGGATTTTGCGGGTCCGCGAAATTCATGGCGAAGTACTTGACCGACATCTGCGGGAAGATTTCCCACTGCAAATTGCTGGTATCGGAGAGCTGGGCGAAAAGATCGCCATGCAAGTAGGTATAGTCGATCTCGCCCGCCTGCAGCGACGGCAGCACCAGCGCCTGCTCCTTGATGTTGCGGTTGATCAAGTACGGAATGCCGACATCGCCGCCCCAGAAATAGGGATTGGCATAGAAGCTCTGGAAAGCGTCCGGCTCCCAGGAGTCCATGATGTAGGGACCGCCGCTGATCTCGAGCGGATTGGTGCTGATGTCGTTGGTCGCGAAGTCGCTGAAGTCCGCCGCGAAGCGATGCGAGGGCAAGAAGCGCGCGCCGCCCAAAGCGCTGAAGCCGGAGCAATCGACCTTGCTGAAAATGACCTCGTAGGTCTTGTCGTCAACGATATTGACTCCAGAGACAAACTCGAGGTCCGACGCCATCCACGATGCGACCTCGTCGGATTTGATGGCGTCAATGACGAACTTCATGTCCTGAGATGTGATGGGCACGCCATCCGACCAGGTTGCGTCTTCTAAAATGGTAAAGGTATAAGTCAAGCCATCGTCAGATACTTCCCAGCTTGTCAAACCGGGAATGGGCGCCAAGGTGTCGGGATCAATCTCGTATGGTTTGGGCCACAGCAGGCTGTAGGCTTGGAACGACGCCCCATCGCTGCTGATGACGTGATTGAAGGTGCTGATATTGCCGAAACCGCGAATGACGATGGTTTCCGAGTCTTGCGCCGTCGCTGCCACTGCGGGTAGCGCCAGCAACAAGATTAACAGAAATTTGAATGCTCTCATGGAAATCTCCCTTTTCTCTTCTTTCGAACGAAAATTGCAAAGGTCTATCCGCCGCTTATTATATCACTTTTGCTCTTATTTACGAATTCCGCGCAAGACAATCGCCTCAAATATCATAGCATGTGGGCGCCGATTTCTACTTTTATGTTGCCACCGGTTCGAGGTAATTCTCACTTGCGCCGATAGAACAAAAGTGCTATGATTCTCCAATCATAGCCAAATGAAAGTAAAGACACTACACTTAGGCATATTCCTGGACAAAGCGAGGCGGAAGCCATGGCAAAAGCGAGACGAGCGGTGAAGGAAACCAATATCATCGAAAGTAAAGACCATGAGGCGCGTCAGCGCGCGCTCGACGTCACCTTGACCGATATCACCAAGCGCTATGGCGACGGCGCCATTTTCAACCTGGGGACCGGCAACAACTTGCAGGTTGACGCCATCTCCACCGGGTCGCTGGGCATTGATATTTCGCTGGGCATTGGCGGCGTGCCGCGTGGGCGTATCACCGAGATTTATGGTCCCGAAAGCTCTGGCAAGACCTCCTTTTGCTTGCATGTGGCTGCCGAAGCGCAAAAGGCTGGCGGCATCTGCGCCTTTATCGACATGGAGCACGCGCTGGACCCGCTTTATGCCGAGAAGATCGGCGTCGATATCCAGCAGCTTTATGTTTCGCAGCCCGATACCGGCGAGCAGGCGCTAGAGATCACCGAGCATCTGGTGCGTTCCGGCGCGCTGGATGTCATCATCATCGATAGCGTCGCGGCGCTGGTGCCGCGCGCGGAAATCGAGGGCGAAATGGGCGATTCGCACGTCGGCTTGCAAGCGCGCTTGATGAGCCAGGCGCTGCGCAAGCTGGCCGGCGCCATCAAGCAGTCGAACGTCTGCGTGATATTCACCAATCAACTGCGCGAGAAGGTCGGCGTCATGTATGGCAGCCCAGAAACGACGCCCGGCGGACGCGCGTTGAAGTTCTATGCCAGCGTGCGCATCGACATCCGCCGCATCCAGCAGATCAAGCGCAGCGGCGACATCGTCGGCAACCGCACGCGCGTCAAAATCAAGAAGAATAAGGTAGCCGCGCCCTTCAAAGAGTGTGAATTTGACATCATGTTCAACCAGGGCATCAGCAAGTCGGGCGAGATCATCGATATCGGCGTCGAACTCAATATCATCGAAAAACGGGGCGCGTTTTACCGCTATTCCGATGAGCTCTTAGGGCAGGGGCGAGAGAACGCCAAGCTATTCCTGCAGAGCAACCCGCAGATATCGGACCTGATCGAGGGCAAAATTCGCAGCGCTTTCAGCTTGTCGTCGCTGGCTGAGGTGGTGGGGGAGGGGTAGTAGCTTTTGTTTGAGGCGTAATGTACATGTCAGAAACCGCACTCTGATCGGGAACTACAGATGGATTCTCAAGAAAATATAACTCCGCTTCCAAACGCGACTAAACGGAATAAGCCGGAGGAACGTATTCGTACTCCGCTCGGGGTAGCGTATTGGGCCGAATCAGTCTGCCTTATGAAGCATCTGCTTGATGATCATAGTGTCGACCTGATAATGACAAGTCCTCCATTTGGGTTAGTGAGGAAAAAGGAGTATGGAAACGCCGATGCTAGCGAATATGTGAACTGGTTTCGCCCATTTGCCGAGCAGTTTGCACGTGTGCTAAAGCCGTCTGGTTCATTGGTCATTGATATTGGTGGCGCATGGAACGCGGGCACACCGACGAAAAGCTTATATCATTACGAACTATTGCTAACTCTCTGCAAAGAGTTTGATTTTTATCTGGCGCAAGAGTTTTTTTGGTGGAACCCTTCCAAGCTTCCAACCCCAGCGGAGTGGGTAAATGTCAGACGCATTCGGGTCAAGGATGCTGTGAACAATATATTTTGGCTTTCTCGCACTCCTTTTCCCAAAGCCAGTAATCGGCGCGTTCTTACTCCATATAGCAAGAGCATGCAAGACCTGCTGGAGTCGGGCTATCGCGCCAAGAAACGTCCAAGCGGTCACGATATCAGCAAAAACTTCGCGACAGATAACGGTGCAGCCATCCCCCCCAATTTAATCGCTGTAGCCAACACGGAAAGTAACTCGCAGTATCTTCGCTATTGCAATGAAAAGAATTTACCTGCGCATCCTGCTAGATTCCCCGCTTTGATTCCGGAGTATTTTGTAAGATTTCTAACAGATCCTGACGATTTAGTAGTTGATCCGTTCGCAGGCAGCTGCGTGACAGGTGAAGTGTCGGAGAGGCTTAATCGAAGATGGATTTGCAGCGAGATTGAAGAAAAATATTTACTTGGCGCAAAAGGGCGTTTCCAAAAACCACAGTCGCCTAAGCAGCTTCGTTTAACTGGGACAAAGGTTGAAACCTATAATATTCAGCGACCAGGCGCGCTTTGGGACGACAATCCACAGGCGCCGCTTTCGGTGGATGGCGGTCGCTCTCGCCCAAAGAAACGGAAATAGGTCACACGCTGAAGATGTCTCCATCATCTCGCGACGTTATTAGTCGCGCCATTTTAGATGCAATACACGAGTCAGGGGGTGTTGGCATGTTAATGCAATCGGCATTGGCGCATCCTCGTATGTATCTTATTTCCCGAAGCGGCCAGCATAGTTCGCTTTGGGCGTACTGTTGGACGCTCACACACGGTGGCCGCAGGTCTCTTCCGGATGAGTACCGTATTCAAATGACTTCGGTGGAATCCCCGCTTCCAGGTAACTCTGGCGGGCAAACGATTCTGTTGGGCTATGAGCCGAATCGAGCTGTGTTTGCAGGTTTTGATTTGGCGCGGCACCAAACGTTTACGGGAAGGTCACCCTCAGTACAGGTCAACATTTCGACGCTTAACGATTGCCTCCAAGACGGCCTGGCCTTTCAGACAAAGAGCAATAATGAAATCGCAATAGGAATACGAAGCGATCTATTGCTGTTTTATTGCAAGCACAATCGCGAGCTACATCGTTTAGGCGACAATTCAACAATACTTGAAACAGCTGAGCGTATCGTTAAAACCCAGAGTGTTGACGAACGCGAGCTGCTTACACTGCCAGAACCTAGAAAGCTGCTGTTGCGTGAAACAGCGCGTTGGTCGCGTTCATCGTCATTTACAAAGCAGGTATTGAATGCCTACGACAACAGGTGCGCAGTAACAAGGCGACAGCTTAGGTTGGTCGACGCGGCTCATATCCTTCCGGTGAACGCGGGCGATCGAAGTATCGATAACGTTCGCAACGGTATCGCACTTTCTCCAACCTACCATCGAGCTTTTGACAGAGGACTAATATACTTGGATGAAAGTATGGTTATGCGTCTGAATCATTCAGCGGTTGACACGCTGGTACTACAAGGACTCGATACTGGAATCGACGGTTTTGCAGCGCATTTGGGGAAAATCCACCTACCTTACAATTCTGAACAGCGTCCTGATCCATACTTTATTCGTCTTGCAAACAGCTACAGAGGACGCCAATAAGATATATCTTGGTTTAAAGTGGACTGAAAAAACAATAGCATCGAAATACGAAGTTATTTGCTCTCCCCCCGCGCCGCCAGCCAGTCCGCCTCGCTGACCAGCACCCCGTTCGTAACATCGCTGCCGGTCATGCGCTTGTTCTTGTCGAAGTAGATCTCCACCTCAGCCTGAAAGGGACAGCGATGCCCGCTGGCCACCTTGCGCACCCAATAACCTTTGCCTTCGTCAGAGCGCGACAGGTCGTTCATGGGGTCAACACGAATGCGCAGGATCTCCTGACAGGCTTTGGGTCGCACGTAAAAATAGATGCCGCGATCGTCCGAGCGCGCGCCGCCGCTTAGCAGCGATTTTAGGAATTGCATGGTCTCGTCCTTTCGAATCCTGCGAAGGTCCCGGCGGCAAACGCTAGCCGTCGCCTTCGCGTCCTTTGCGCTGGTCGCGCGGGAGCATGGGCTTCGTCAGCGAGACCAACAGCCATAAGCCAAGCAAAGCGGCAATGACGGCGGCCAGTTGACGCGTCGCCTCGTTGAAAAGCCGCACAGATGGCAACTTGGGCCTTTCTTCGCTGGGTTCGAGCCGCACAACGGTAAACTCGTCGACCACGTCAGCCAAGGTGCTCAGGTCGGCGGCCTGCGCCGAGGTCATACGCGCGAACAAGGTTTCGTAGATCCAGGAATTGCGGCTGAACATATACAGGGCGCTCAAGGCTTCTGGCGGGTTGTCCACCGGCAGCGCTTTGGCGTCCAGCACTTCGCTGCCAAGCTGAATGGTAACACGCGGGTTCTGCAAGACATTCTTGTACCAGTCGGTTTTTTTGCCCCAGCCGCTGACGATGTAATACTTGCTGCCGTGCCGCCGATATTCGACAACGACATGCCGCGCCATGCCGCTCTTGCGCCCTTCGGTGGTCAATATCAGCAGGGGAAGCCACTTCAAAGCGGGACCCCAACCGAGTTGGTACAAATACAGCGGCAGACGAAAAATCGATTTCGCGAGGGCTTGGGGGCGAGACAAGGATGCGTCAGACAAGGACATGATTACGTTGCTCTGAATTCGAGAAAGTGGCGTAAGTTTACCCGATTTGCATGCGAATGCCAGTCCGCTGGCGCCGCATTCCCCGCCTAATCGTACTCCGATCGGCGGCGCGCCCGCCGATACGCCTCGTCGTTCTGGCTCCGCATGATCTGACGTCGGGCTTTTTGCACATCGCTTTCATGTTTGAGCAAGACGGTCAAGGTCGTTTCCAGCGTTTTTTCGTCGATGCTGTCGGCATTGAGCATGACCAGCGCCTTCGCCCAATCGATCGTTTCGGATACGCTGGGATTCTTCTTCAGGTCCAGCCGGCGCAAACCTTGCACCACCTCCACGGTTTGCCGCGCCAGCTTTTCATCCATCTCTGGCACGCGCATTTTGACGATATTCATTTCCGCCTCGTGGCTGGGATAATCGACGTAGAGATAGAGGCAGCGCCGTTTGAGCGCTTCGGAAAGTTCGCGCGTGTTGTTGCTGGTCAAGACCACACTGGGGTGATGCCGGGCTGTGACCGTGCCCAACTCTGGGATGGATACCTGAAAGTCGCTGAGTATCTCCAGCAAAAAAGCTTCGAACTCGGCATCGGCGCGGTCGATTTCGTCAATCAGCAGAACGACTGGCTCCTCGCTCAAAAGCGTCGCCAACAAGGGACGCGCCAGCAAGAAGCGTTCGCTGAAGAAGACATCATCTTCTTCGCCCAAGCGGTCGGCGGCTTGGCGCAAGGTATCCGCCGCTGCCAGCAGATCGCTCAGCTTGTCGCGCAGCAACTGCGTATAGAGCATCTGCTTGGCATATTCCCATTCGTATAGCGCCTTATTCTCGTCCAGCCCCTCGTAACATTGCAGGCGAATCAAGGGCTTCTTAGCCGCGCCCGACCAGGCTTTTGCCAGTTCCGTCTTGCCGACTCCGGCGGGTCCTTCGACCAGGAGCGGTTTGCCCAGCTTGTCCGCCAGGAAAACGACCGTGGAGATCTCGTCGCTGGCGATGTATTGCTCTTGGCTGAGCGCATTGGTGACGCTTGCTAGGTCTTCAAACATAGGTTTGCGCTCCATTCTTGCGCGCGATGAGTAGAGCCAAAACGTGTATCTGGAGTGTAACCGACTTGTTCTTGTCCTGGCAAGCGCGCTCAGCAAAGTCCTAGGGCAATCGCATTAAAATCCATAACTGTCGAAATTAACATCAAGGTGATGAATTGTAGGGGCGAGCCTCGGCTCGTCCATGAAATTGGGTGCAAAATCGTGGGCGATTCACAGAATCGCCCCTACATTACGTCCTTTTATGGCATATTTACGGATAAATCTCGGTGTTGGAGGTCATTGTCGGCGGTCAGTGTCTACGCGACCTACGCGACTATCGGTGTCTACGTGGTGAATAAAATTTGAAGCGCTTGCCCTGAGGTAATTGACTAGAAAGGTTGCGAAACAATGCCCGATGTATTCTTGCAGGACACTGTCCCACTGCCGCCACAAGCCGCGTTTGATACCTTCGTGGGGCAAATGGATGTCTGGTGGCCCCGGCAGGGTGTCTTCCCCTACAGCTTCGCGCCGAAGAGCGCCTACCCGCGGCATATCCGCTTCGAGGCCCGCTTGAACGGTCGCTATTACGAGATCTTTTCCGATGGCGGCGAATACGAGATCGGCCGCATTACCGTCTGGCAGCCGCCGACCTTGTTGAGCTATACCTGGCGAGACCCAGCCTGGCAAAGCCATAACCACATCACCTTGCGTTTTGCTTCCAGGGACGCGGGTTCGCTGGTTCGCTATGAACAGGATGGCTTTGCGGACGCGGGCGTAGCGGATTTGATCCCCTATTATCAGATCGGTTGCCGACAGACGCTTTCGGCCTACAGCGCGCACTGCCGCGCGATCTTTGAATTGCAGCAGTTAGGGCAGTGATTCAGTCGAGCAGTCCGCCGATGCGTTCGATGATGTAAGCGCCGATGTCGGCTTTGCTGCGCCGGTCGATTTTGTGCAAGCCGCCGTCTATGTCCAGCACAAGCACGCGATTGCTATCCACTTCAAAACCGGCGTCTGTGGCGGTGATGTCATTAGCAATTAACAAATCCAGTCCCTTGCGTTGCAGCTTGTCGCTGGCGTTTTCGACAAGGTTTTCGCTTTCCGCGGCGAATCCAACCACGATCATGGGATAACCTGTATCAGCGCGCCTTTGTTTGACGGTCATCAGGATGTCGGCGGTGCGCTCCAGCGGCAGGGTCAAATCGTCATCCGCTTTCTTGATCTTCCGCTCGGAAACAGCGGCTGGTTTGTAATCGGCTACCGCCGCCGCCATGACTAGCGCAGTTGAATCAACCAAGTGTTCCAGCACCGCTTCTTTCATCGCCGCGGCCGAATCGACCGAAACCAGCCTGACGCCGACTGGCGGGACCAGTCGCTGCGCTGCCGAAATCAAGACGACTTCCGCGCCAGCATCAAGCGCGGCCTGCGCGATGGCATAACCTTGCTTGCCGGAGGAGCGATTGCTGAGGTAGCGCACAGGATCAAGCGCCTCGCGCGTGCCGCCGGCCGTGACCACCAGCTTGCGTCCCGTCAGCTCGCCATCCTTGCCCAGAATCCGCCGGACTTGTCCTAACAAGGTTGGCGTCTCTGGCAAGCGCCCCAAACCCGACAAGCCGCTGGCAAAGCGCCCGATTTCCGGTTCGATCAAGTGGACATCGCGCGCGCGCAAGACCTCGAGGTTGGCGCGCAGCGCGGGGTGCTCGTACATAGCACCGTCCATGGCCGGAGCGATGGCAAGGGGACACTTTGCAGCCAAAGCCGTCACTGTCAGGAGATCGTCGGCTAGCCCATGCGCCAGCTTGCCGAGTGTATTGGCGGTCGCTGGCGCGATCAAAAGCAGATCCGCGCCTTCCGCCAATCCCACGTGCGCGATATGCGTCGGCAAGCCCTCATCCGCGGCGCTCCGCCACAGGTCTGTGTAGACCGGACGTCCGCTCACCGCTTGAAATGTGAGGGGAGAGACAAACCGCTGCGCGGCTTCTGTCATGATCACGTCGACGGCGGCGCCAGCCTGCGTCAACTTGCTAGCGAGATCGACCGCCTTGTAACAGGCGATGCTCCCGCAGACACCCAGGATAATGCGCTTGCCGTCCACTAGGGCGATTGTGTCCATGGCTCACTTTGCGCTAGCTCTACAGTTCCATGTTACACAATGCGCGGCGGAAACAAAAGGACTTCGTCGATCGAGCAGAGCAATCGCGTCAAATTATTTTTTCAACACAGAGGGCGCAGAAGTGATCCCCAAAATAAGTAGAAACGGTATGGGCGACTGACCTGCTGTGTCTACGCGCAGCGCTGAGTCGCCCGTTTTCATCGGCCTTCTTTTCGCGGGCGTTTCAGCCGGTCGCGTCGGGCGCGTAGACACAGCCCTTCGACACAGCCCATCGACACAGACCGTCAAAGGCCCCTACATCGCCTCCATTTTGGGGCAAGAGCCAGGGCAATCGCTTCAAATTATTTTCAACATAGAGGACGCAGAGGACACAGAGTTTTAGGAGTTTAGACGACAATTCTTCTAAATCTGCGGCTCGGAATCGGCAACAGTCCCCAGCGAAACGTGATTTGTCACCAATAATCACAGCTGAGATGAGATTTTTTCTTTTTCTCTGCGTTCTCTGCGTACTCTGTAGTTAATTTTCAGTTTAGAATCCCGCCATTTCGTCCGCCATCATTTTGAAGCGATTGCCCTGGGGCAAGAGCGAATATATTGGTGTCTTCGGAGGTAAATTGCCAATAATCTGAAATGCGCCCTGCAAGGCAAATCATCTCGCTTTAAGCCGCCCTTTCTGATAGAGTTGTCTCTATTATCGGGGGCATAAAGCGGGAGATGCGGAATGAATTCGGGCGAGGCAACCAGACAGTTCCGCGCGCCTTGTTTGATGGTCATCGCGCTGGTATTGCTCTTATCCGCCTGTAGTCTTGCCGCCCCTAGCGCGGAAGTTGCGGGGACCGCTTTTTCCGGTCCTCCAGTGATTCGCATCACTTCTCCTTTGCCGGATCAACGGTTCTTGTCCGGCGCGACGGTCATCGTACAAGCGCGCATTGAAAACGCCGGACCGGATCTGGCGCTGGTTCGTATGCTGCTGGATGGCGTCTTGCTGGGCGAAAAGCAGGGTCCCAATCCCATCGGCGCCGCGGTCGTCCCGGTCACCATCGAATGGCCCACGAGCAATCCGGGCCGATTCGAAATCACGGTGGTGGCGGAACGCGGCGACGGCAGCGGCGCCAGCGAGAGGGTCTCGATCTCGGTTGTCCCACCGCCTGCGGACGAAGAAACGCAAGCAGCGCCAGTAAACGCCGCAGCCAGCCCGCCAGCGGCGGAAATTGCCGAAGTTACACTTGTGTCGCCCAGTGACGAAACTGCCATGGTTGGTACAGAGGAGCCAGTCCTGCTCGCGACCGATCCGCCAGCAACCAGTCTGCCCCCGCTTCCGAGCAGCAGCGTTGCGGCGGTGATAGCGAAGCCGTCGAACTTGCGGCGCGGTCCCGGAACGTCCTATGAACTGGTCGGCAGCATTGGCGTCAACCAAGAAGTTGTCATTGTCGCGCTGAATCCCGATCGGGACTGGTACCACATTCGTTACGGCGACCAGGGCGATGCCTGGATCTATTCGGAATTGCTAAGCCCCAGTGGCGATCTGGCGGGTCTTCCCGTGGAGTCGGGCCCGGCGCCAGCCGCGCCGCCGGCGGGCGCCGCGCCCCCGGCTGACGGGGCTAATCTGGTGATCGCGGGCATTCGGCTGGAACCCGAGAACTTGGTTTGCAACCAAGCTGGCCGGGTCATTGTGTCGATACGCAATGAAGGCGCTCAAGATACTCGCGCCGGCGGCTGGATAACGGTAGAAGACACCGTGCCCGGTCGTGATGGCGCTGTGGCGCAGTCCGACCCGGCAAACCCCTTCCCGACCATAGGCGCCGGGGAAACCATCCTGGCGATGCCCGTTAGCATTACCGTCAGCGCATTCACCGAAGAGGCGCACCGCATCGTTGTTTCCGTCGACAGCGGCGGTCACATCGCCGAGACAAATGAAAACGACAATTCCAATTTCCTAGAATATACCCTGCAACGGGGCGACTGTCCCTAGGCGTGGCAAGCGCTATGCCGCCCTAGCAATCCGCTTTGGTTTGTCCTACATTTTTTCTTTGCGTTAGCAGTTGAAAGGCGGACTAATTTGACCTCCATCCTTGTCACCAATGACGATGGTTATGACGCGCCCGGTATCGTGGCGCTGGCGGAAGCCATGCGCGAGCTGGGCGAGGTGCGGGTCAGCGCGCCAGCCAGCAATCAGAGCGGATCAGGTCACGCGATAAGCCTTTTCAAGGATATTCCTTACCGGCATTGCGAGGTAGGCAGCGGCATCCCGGCGCTCGCGGTCAGCGGATCGCCGGCCGATTGCATCGCCGTCGCCATGTTGGGTTTGCTGGATCACAAGCCGGATATCGTCGTCTCTGGCATCAACCGCGGCGCGAACATGGGGCAAGACCTGACCTATAGCGGCACCGTCACCGCGGCTTTGGAAGCCGCGATCCATGGTCTGCCGGCTGTCGCCATATCTCTGGCAGCGCCCCGCGCCGACCGCGTCGAAGACTATCAAGCGGCGGCGCAGATCGCCTTGCGGATTGCCGGAAAGGTATTGGAAGCGGGTCTGCCGCCCCTGACGATTCTCAGCGTGAACGTGCCAGGTCTGGCGCGTGTTGAAGACTTACGCGGCATCCGTCTGACGCGGCAGGGCGTACGGATTTACCGCGACCAACTCAAGCGCGTTGAGGAGGGTCTGGTGCGTGTCGAGGGCGAGCCACCGGTCGGCAAATATGACGAGATCGGCACGGATATCTGGGCGGTTCATCGCGGCTTTGTCAGCGTGACGCCGGTTCATCTCGATATGACCGCCCATCAATTCATGGCGACGCTGGAAGCCTGGGATATGCGCTTGTCATAGTTTTGCCTTGTGTCGCCCCGGATAGGCCGAGCCTCATTCTAAAGTCAAAGGTCCAAGGTCAAATATCAACTTGTCGCATCAAGGCGACTTAAGGTAGATTGGCATCACCCGATCGGCGGGATAAGAGCTATTGTCAGCGAGGCTCAGTCGCTGCCAGGCAATCTGCGCCAGGAAGCCGGCGCGGCGTAAGCGCTCGGCTGGCGCAAGCAGCGTGATTCGCCCGCCCGCGGCGCGCGCCAGGTCTATCTGGCGCAGCCCGTCCGCATCAATCTCGCCGGTGAGCGTGCAGGGCATGTCGCAAGCGCCAAGCAAGTCATGCCAGCTTCCCAGCTTCATTTCGTCCGACATTCGCCAGGCAGCGCCCTCGAAGTGATAGACCCCCCAGATGACCCGGCCGCGTCCCGCTGGTACAGCCGCTATCAAGGGACGCCTGCGGTCGGCGGCGCTGGCAGCGGCAGCGAGCGTATCAAGCGTGGTCACCGGCAGGAGCGGCAAATCGCGGGCGGCCGCCAAGCCCTTTGCCAAAGCGATGCCTATGCGCAGCCCCGTATAGGAGCCTGGACCCACCGACACCGCCAGCGCGCTTATGTCATGGATCGCCGTGTCGGTTTGCGCCAGCGTCTGCTGTATCAAGGGCGCGAGCAGCGCGCTATGTTGCCTGTGGACCGCAAAGGTAGACTCGGCCAGCAGGCGGCCGCCGTCGTGGAGCGCAAGGCTCAACAAGCGCGTGGCGGTGTCAATTGCCAGCAACATCAGCTTTGTCTTTGCCTAGTTGGATCGCACTTGCGACTGATCACTTGCCGATAGCGTTTAAGCAGCGTCGCATAAGAGTCGCCGCAAGCGCGGAAGACAAAATGGCGCCGCGCCGCGCCGCCATCGAAGATGTCGATCCACAACCGAGCGGCGGGCAAAATCGTCTCTATGCGCTGGGGCCATTCCAGCAGCGCCGCCGCGGGACTATCCAGGATGTCATCCAATGCCAGCGCGTCGGCAGCGCCGGGACCGCTGAGGCGATAACAATCGATGTGGAAAAGACGGGTATCATCGGCGGCGCGCCGATGCTCGTGAACCAGATTATAAGTGGGGCTGGTCAAGGGACTGTCCGCGCCCCAGCCGACGCCGACGCCGCGACTAAAACTTGTTTTGCCGACGCCCAGATCGCCGGCAAGACAGATGACATCACCGGCGCGCAGCAATTGTCCCAGCAGGCTGCCCAGACTTTCCGTTTGTCGCGGACTGCCGCTAGTCAACTCGAAATGATATTGCCGCTCGATAGACACTGCGGACCCCCGCCGCCATTCATTGCGGCGATTATACCCGTTGGCAGTTGGTTTTACGCCGCTCGGTTGTGATTCTTTGTGATTATGCTGGGCAGTCGCATCAAATGATGGCTCAAAGGCATAAGGCGAAATTTCAGTGATTCTTAACCACCGAGGGCACCGAGATTCATCCATTGATCTGCAAAAAAGGAGACATTGGTTCTGGTGCGATTGCCCGGTGTTAGCCGCTTACTTCACTTTTGCGCCGGCGGAGCTTGGGCTATACTGCTCTTGTACGTTTTAAGCAATCAGGCAAGTTAAAGACCGATGACAAGCCAAGACCGCAGTCACGCGCTCGAAAATATCTTGCAGCGGCTTGCCCTGGTGCTGGGACAGGTCGAGCGTTGCGTGATTGTCAGCGAAGATGGCTTGCCCGTCGCCAGTTACCCGCTTGACGCGGAGGCAAACGGCGCCGGTCAAATGCCCGAGCGCATGCATGAGAACGCCGAATTGGCGGGGCTGGCGGCTGCGCTCGCCGGCGCGGGCGAACGCGCTATGCAGCGCCTGGCGCAAGGCAAAGCGGGGCGTCTGGTCTTGGAAGGGGAGAGCGGCACGATGTTGTCCTTGCCGGTCGGGGAGGTCTCGCTGGCAGTCCTGGTCGCATCCGACGCCAATCTCGCGCAAGTTTTGTTCGCCGCGCAAAAAGCGGCTGAGGAAATCGCAGCCCTGCTCGCCACCGATTGATCCGCCGTGTTTACGCGGCGCAGAGTCGCTCCTACAAGGCTTGTCCGCTACTGTAGGATTCGCGTACGCCCTTTGGTTTACCCCCTCGGTCCCCCGCCGGGTCAGTGTCTACGCGACCCCATTGAAATGGGGGGATGACCACTGATTTGTTGTGATTATCGCTAATGCGAGCTTGGATTCATGCTGATTTCGCATATTTTAATACATTTCGCATTATCTTAGCTCCCCTTCCCGTAGGTCAGTGTCGGCGGGCTGTGTCTACGCGCCCTACGCGACCCGCTGATGCGGGATGCTCGCCATAGAGATGGCGAGGAAGGGGCCGCGCCGCGTAGACACTGGCGGTCGGGGATGGGGCAGGGCAATCGCTTCAAAATCCATAACTGTCGAATTTAACATCAAACTGATGAATTGTAGGGGCGAGCCTTGGCTCGCCCATGAAATTGGGTGCAAAATCGTGGGCGATTCACAGAATCGCCCCTACATTACGTCCTTTTTTGGCATATTTACGTATAAATCTCGGTGTTGGCGGTCATTGTTTACGCGACTCTCGGTGTCTACGTGGTGAATAAAATTTGAAGCGATTGCCCTGGGGGATGGGGGTGTTTTCAACAGAGTCCGGTGGCTCGCCCAAATGTGAGATGCTGGTTTCGGGCGACTTGGCGCTGCGCATAGACACAGCAGGTCAGTCGCCCCTACCGTTTCTAATTGTTTGGAGCGTGCATACAGCGCGGGTCTGCCGCCGGAATTCACCGGCATAGTTCAGGTTTTTCGGCGAAGGAGCGCTCAAGCGTCGGCGAATGCCGCGTGATAGCGCATGTGCCCGCGCACGCGGCCCACCAGGCTTTGATCCAGCACAAGCGTCATAAAATGTTCGTGGGCTCCGCCCGGTTCCACCCAGTCCGAGCTGAAGCCAAGCGGCGTCGCCGATTGAAAACCGAAGCGCGGATAATAGCCGGGATGCCCGACCAGGAACAAGAAGCCAAAGCCGGCCTCGGCCACAACTTCAATGCCCGCGCGCACCAAGGCGCTGCCGATGCCCTGCCTTTGCCGGGCGGGCGTAACGGCGATGGGTCCTAAAGCCGGGAAAGACCAGCGCTGGGCTTTGTGGGAAATCTCGACCAGGCTGTAGGCGGCATGCCCGACTATCCGATCGTCAATCAGCGCGACTTGCGACAGCCACAAGGCGCCGTCAGCGCGCAGGCGGTTGACAAGGTCGGCTTCCACGCGGCGGCCGAAGGCTTCCGCTTCCAGGACCTGGATGTCCTTGATGTCCTGGGCAAGCTCGTTTCGGATGGATAAACGCATTATTTTCCTCGCTGGCGCCCGCGGCCGAGATATTTGCCGTTGTCAGGCGGACGGTCCGCAGGGAGAATATGCGCGGCAAGCTTCTTTGGCAAGTGTAAAATGGGATTCGAGAGCAGCGATGAGCGCAAACAAATATCTTTACTTGACCACCACCGGGCACATAACCGGGCAGCCGCACGAGATCGAAATCTGGTACGTCGAACATGGCGGCTCTTACTATTTGGTATCGGAAAAACGCGAAGCCTCTCATTGGGTGCGGAATATCCGGGCGAATCCGACCATCAGCTTTCGGCTTGGCGATACGGTCTGGCAAGGCAGGGCGTCTTTTCCAGACGATGCTCAAGTTCTGGCCGCGGTCAAAACCAAGATGGACAAAAAATATGGCTGGAGCGAGGGCTTGACGGTCGAGCTGAAGCGCGCTGCCTACTGACTGTCAGTCCACCAGGTAATTTGCCGCGCGGGGCAAAATCGTCTACCATTCAAATCACCACTCCATCGTCTAGCGGCAAGGTTCACAGCCATGCAAAAACGAATGGTCGAGTTCATCCGCGCTTTGCGCGCCGCGGGCCTCCGCGTCTCCCTGGCGGAAAGTCAAGACGCCATGTTCGGCGTAGATCAGACGGGCGTTTGGGATGCTTCCACCTTCAAAAGCGCCATGAAAGCCACCTTGGTGAAGAATCACCGGCATCAGCCGGTCTTCGACTATTTCTTTCCCCTTTTCTTTTCTAATAACAAACCGCCCATGCAGAACATCCTCGATCAACTGGACGAGCAACAAGGGCAGCTCTTAAAAGAGGCGATGGATTCGCTGATGGGCGACATGGAGGCTTTGCGCGACCTGCTGGAACGGCTATTGCAAGGCAAGGAATTTAGCGAAGAAGAGCTGCGGCAACTGGGGGAGGCTTCGGGCTTGCCGCAGGGCGACGAGATCTATATGCGCCCCTGGTTCGAGCGGCGCATGAATCGCCAAGCTGGCTTGACCCAGTTGGAGCGCCTGCTCGATGACTTGCTGGAAGAGCTGGCGACATTGGGCATGAGCGAAGAAGCGCTGGCGGAACTGGAATCGTTGCTGCGCGAGAATATGAACGGCTTGTCCGAGCAGATTTCGCAGCATGTGGGCGCGACATTGGCTGAACAAATGGCGGAACAAGAGCCGCGCGAACAGCCCGACCTGCTGGACCTGCCGCTGCAGCGCTTGAGCAGCGCCGATATTGACGACATCCGCGAAGAAATTAGGCGCCTGGCGGCGCGCCTGCGCACCCGCGCCGCTTTGCGCCAGAAGCGCGCCAAATCGGGCCGCTTCGATCCGCGAAAGACCATCCGCAAAAACATGCGCTATGGCGGCGTGCCGATGGAAGCGCAGTTTCGCGTGCGCCACAAGAAACCCACGCTGATTCTCATCTGCGACTTGAGCACCTCAATGCGTTACGCGGTGGAATTCCTGCTGACCATGGTTTACGAATTGAGCGACCAGGTGCGGCGCACCCACAGCTTCATATTCATTCACGATTTGGTTAATGTCAGCACCGCGCTGGCGGAATTGCCGCCGCGGGAAGCCGTGGCGCGCATCATGGCGGAAAACCCGCCCGGCTATTACAGCACCGACCTGGGCAACAGCCTGAACACCTTCAACAAGGACCAGATGCACTTGATCGACAGCCGCTCGACCATCCTCTTCTTCGGCGACGGCCGCAACAATTACAACGATCCGCGCCTCGATATCGCGCAGGATATGCGGCGCAGAGGGCGGCGCCTGATCTGGTTTTGCCCCGAGCCGCGGCGTCAGTGGGGCAGCGGCGACAGCGATATGTGGGAATACAGCCTGGTCGCCGACAGGGTCTTTATGGTCAACAATCTGCGCGACCTGGCGGATTCGGTGGACCGCCTGCTGGCTGATGGCTGAGGATCCCGCGTCGCCGCATCGGTCGACGCAGGTTCTGCTTCTCGAATAGAGTGAAATAATCGAGGTTTGACATGGCTATCCAAACGAAGCAAATGATGACCGTCGCCGACTATCTGGCATGGGAAGAGCGGCAGGAATTCAAACATGAATACATTGACGGAGAAATCATCGAAATGACGGGTGGAACGGGTGATCATAGCAGAGTTAAAGTCAATCTTACACTCGCCCTTGGCGGTCGGATAAACTTTTCAAACTTTATCATTTATAATAGCGACATGCGCGTTAGAGGCACAGAATCTCGCTATGTCTATCCGGATCTGAGCGTCGTCCGCGGCGAAGAAGTCTACGAGGACGAGAGCGAACTGACCCTGCTCAATCCGGTCTTCGTGGTCGAGGTGATATCGCCTTCTTCAGAAACGCGCGACCGCGTCGACAAGCGTGAATATTACTA
Organism: Phototrophicaceae bacterium; assembly: GCA_965116975.1. Lineage (GTDB taxonomy): Bacteria > Chloroflexota > Anaerolineae > Aggregatilineales > Phototrophicaceae > UBA6055. Next base: position 3,589,545 of record OZ220735.1, on the reverse strand, counting down.
TGACGCGCCGTCGATTGAAGCCTATCTCATCGTCGACCCGGATCGCGTGCATTCCGAACTCTATACGCGCGCGGCGGACGGCTGGCGCTCGCGGGAGTTTTCCAGCCGCGATGATGTCATGCCTTTGCCGGCGCTCAATTGCGAGCTGCCGCTCGCGCAGGTCTATCGCGGTCTCGATTTCCAAGGGGCTTAACTTCGTTTAAGGTAGGCGGCAGATGAAAATAGTAGAGGTTTGACATGGCTATCCAGACAAAGCAATTGATGACCGTCGCCGACTATCTCGCTTGGGAAGAGCGGCAGGAATTCAAACATGAATACATTGACGGAGAAATCATCGAAATGACAGGCGGAGCATGGAAGCATAGCCGAATTATGATCAATCTGACTCTTGCCATCGGTCGCCAACTCGAAAACTCAAATTGTGTGCTCCTTAGCAGTGAAATGCGAGTCAGGGTTAGCGATACTCGCTACGTCTACCCTGACCTCAGCGCTGTTTGCGGTGATGAAAGCCTCGAAGACGAAAAGGAACTCTCGCTGCTTAATCCCGTTTTTGTTGCCGAAGTAACATCGCCTTCCTCAGCAAGGCGCGACCGGGTCGGCAAGTTGGATTATTACTTTGCCGTGCCGTCGATTGAAACTTACCTCATTATCGACCAGGATCGCGTGCATGCCGAACTCTACACGCGCGCGGCGGACGGCTGGCGCTTGCGGGAGTATTCCAGCCGCGATGATGTCATGCCTTTGCCGGCGCTCAATTGCGATTTGCCGCTCGCGCAGGTCTATCACGGTCTCGATGTCTAATGGGCTTCACTTCGTTCAAGGCAGGCGGAAGATGAAAATAGTAGAGGTTTGACATGGCTATCCAGACAAAACAAATGATGACCGTCGCCGACTATCTCGCTTGGGAAGAGCGGCAGGAATTCAAACATGAATACATTGACGGAGAAATCATCGAGATGACGGGCGGTACACTAAAACATACGCGAATCAAAACAAATATTGGAGGTACGCTCTACGCGCTTCTCGACTTCTCGATCTATGTTCTCTGCAATAGCGATATGCGCGTGCGAGTGAGCCCGACCCGCTACGTTTATCCTGACTTTTCCGTCGTCCGCGGCGAGCCTAGAATGGAAGACGAAAAGGAACTCTCGCTGCTTAATCCCGTCTTTGTGGTCGAAGTAATATCGCCTTCTTCAGAAACGCGCGACCGCGTCGAAAAGCGCGAGTATTACTATGGCGTGTCGTCGATTGAAGCCTATCTCATCGTCGACCAAGATCGCGTCTGCGCCGAGCTTTATACCCGCGCGGCGGACGGCTGGCGCTTGCGGGAGTTTTCCAGCGCGGATGATGTCATCCCCTTGACCATGCTCCATTGCGAGTTGCCGCTTGCGCAGGTCTATCGCGGTCTCGATGTCTAATGGGCTTAACTTCGTTCAAGGCGGGCGGCAGATGAAAATAATCGAGGTTTGACATGGCTATCCAAACGAAGCAAATGATGACCGTCGCCGACTATCTGGCATGGGAAGAGCGGCAGGAATTCAAACATGAATACATTGACGGAGAAATCATCGAGATGACAGGCGGGACGAGTGAGCATAGCATCATCAAAGTCAATATCCTGCTCTGCCTTGGCAACCGGGTTAATCGTCAGGATTTCACGATATATAATGGCGACATGCGCATTCAAGCTACAGAACCTCGATACGTATATCCCGATGCGAGTGTCGTACGCGGTCCGGCGCAATTCGCCGACGACAGCAAATTGACGCTGCTCAATCCTGTCTTTGTGGTCGAAGTAACATCGCCTTCCTCAGCAAGGCGCGACCGCATTGACAAGCTGGGCTATTATTTCGACGTGCCGTCGATTGCAGCCTACCTCATCATCGACCAGGATCGCGTGCAGGCCGAACTCTACACGCGCGCGGCGGCCGGCTGGCGCTTGCGGGAGTTTTCCAGCCGCGATGATGTCATACCCTTGGCGGCGCTCAATTGCGAGCTGCCGCTGGCGCAGGTCTATCTTGATATTTGTATCGACGAGACCTAGAGCGGCGGCGGGCGACCGTCACTTCAAATCGCGCCGATGCCAATCGTCGCTGAACAGGTTGAAATCCGTCTCGCGCTGGGGGAATTCGGCGATGATATCTTCGTCGATATCGACGCCTAAGCCCGGTTTATCCGGCAATGAGAAATAGCCGTCCACGACTTCTGGCATGCCCGCGCCCACCGCCTTGACCTGTGGATCGGCAAAATCGTTGAAATACTCCTGAATCTTGAAGTTGGGCGTGGTCGCGGCGACGGCGAGCGCCGCCATCGTCGAGCAGGGTCCGCCCACGTTATGCGGCGCGACCAGCACGTAATACATTTCGGCTGTGCCCGCCAGTTTCTTCATATTCATGATGCCGCCGAAGTGCGTGGTATCGGTTTGGATGATGTCGGCGGCGCCCAACTCGAACAGTTCGCGATATTCATAAGGCGTGTGGATGCGTTCGCCGGTGGCCACCGGGATGCCCAAAGCCAGCGCGACTTCCCGCACATCGCGCAGCGCGCGCAGATTCTCCGGCGGCACAGGCTCCTCTACCCAAGCGGGACGAAACTCCGCCAGATCGCGGATGATTTCAGTTGCCGTAACGGGATTGAAGCGGCCGTGCATCTCGATCAATAGCTCGACATCCGGTCCCACGGCATCGTAGACCGCTTCTACCAGCGCCACAGACAGCAGCTTCTCTTCGCGCGTGAATTCGTAAAAGCCGCTGCCGAAGGGGTCGAACTTCAAGGCGCGATAGCCCTTGTTGATGACTTCTTTGGCGGCCGCGTGCCAGGCTTCTGGCTTGCGCTCGACACGATACCAGCCGTTGGCATAGGCTTTGATCTTGTCGCGCACCGCCCCGCCCAGCAGGCGATAGACCGGCTGCCCCAGCGCCTTGCCCACAATATCCCAACAGGCGATCTCCAGCAGGGCGATGCCGGTCATGGCGATCTCGCCGGCGCGCCCGTAAGTTTCGCGCAGCATGCGATAGGTCATATCCTCGGTGTTGAAGGGATCGCGGCCCAAGGCGAAATCCGGCACAGACTCGTTGAGGTAGCCGATGACCGGTCCGACGCCGCCGACAGGTCTCGCCTCCGCCCGGCCGACCAAGCCATCATCAGTTTCCACCTTGACGAACAGGAGATTGCGCCAGGGCGTACCCATCACCATTGTGCTGACATTGCTGATTTTCATTGCTCTCACTCCACTTCGGATGTTTAGTTAGGGCGACCGTCAGTGTTACAGGGCTGTGTCTACGCGGCTCTGTCAGTCGTCCAAGGCTTGTTCAGAATCGCCCGTAATGATTAGCTGCGAACAAAAGGTTACAGAACTGGAATACCCAGATCGGCCGCGCCAACCGCGCCCATGAGGGCTTCCGGCGCGTAGCGATCGATGATGTTCATCACCAGCGCCGCGCGATGCACGCGCTCCCGCGAGAGCTTGATGGCTGTGTCCTCGAGGTGAATCCCGCTGGGATAGATATTGGGCGCGTTGCGCAAGCCCAGCTTCACATAGATCGGCGCCGCGATGCGGATGAGCTCCGGCGTCTCGTAATGCCTTACGAAACCGCCGAAATCGTCGGGCACCTCCACATAGACATCCAGCGGCAAATCCACAACAGATCGGATGGCGGCGATTTGCGGCAGCGTCAGATCGGTCGGCACATTGTAGGTGCCGGCCCCCAGATCCTCGATCAACTTGACGGATATCGGATTGGCGGCGCCCAGCTGCACCGAGATCTTGACCACCAAATCGTCGGGCAGCTCGCCGGCTTTTTTCAGCTCCTTGACCAGCCACAATTGCCCTTCATCGGCCACCAGCACCGAGCGCAAGCCCAGCTCGCAGCCGCGAATGACATCTTCCGTGGCGTAGACCAGGTCCTCCATGCCGCGCAGGCGCGCGCCCAGGTTCTTGCCGGCGCTGGCGCGGACCTGCGCGCTTGTGCCCCAAGCCGCTCGTGGACCGACAAACAGGCTGACTTCGATGCGGGCTTCGGCGCCTAGTCGGCACATCTCGCGGATTTCGTCATCAGTCAGCATCCAGATGCCGCTGCCTTGGGATACGCGATGAATGGTAATGCCATATTCGTCGGCGGCTTCCAGCACCGCGGCCAGCGCCTTCGGTCCCTCGGTACTGGGGATTTCGATGCGGTATTGCGCGCCATCGGGGAAGCGCTTTTCCGTCGAGGGCAAATCGAACAGATCCCCGCGCGGGTAGTTCTGGCTTTGCAGGAAGTCGCGCGTGCGTTTCATGGTCGGTCCGCTTGAGCTATACTTGCATTATGCGGGCAGTCTAGCGTAAAACATTAGTGTTAGCTACCGAATCGTCCGCATTACATCATGATGTTAAGATTCAACAAATGTCTTGATTGGGAATTGTGTTCGCTGTATAGTCGAATTGAGTGATGGATTTTCTCAGCTGTATAGTCGAATTGAGTGATGGTTTTTCTCAAAGGTAGAGCATGGCGGAAGAAAGCGTGAATTTAACGCAACGTGTGGAGGCTTTGGAGCAGATTTCGCATGCCCGCGTCGTCGAGCGCGTCGGACAGGTCGAACAGCGGGTTTCGCGCATTGAAAGCGCCCGTGAAGCGGAAGAGCCTCACGTGGCAAGCAAAGCCGATATTGCGCGCTTGGAAACACGCATCGCCGAGTTTCGGACTGAGTTGCTGGCGCAGAATGCCGAAACACGAGCTGAGTTACTAGAGCAGAATGCCGAGACACGAGCTGAGTTGCTGGAGCAGAATGCCGAGACACGAGCTGAGTTGCTGGAGCAGAATGCCGAGACACGGGCAGAGTTGTTAAAGCAGAATGCCGATACCAAGTCAAGTTTAGAAGACCGAATTGGTCAAGTCGAGGTTGCGGTCGAAAAACGGCTGCGGCATTTTTTGATGTGGCTTGTCGGCACAGCGATTGCCCTTGCCGCTGTGATTATCGCGGCCGTCGCCTTTATTGTTTCTCAGTTGCCTTTGACATGAACGAATCCCCAAATGTAATTGTCTTTTTCACCGACCAGCAGCGCTGGGATACAACTGGTATCCACGGCAATCCGCTCGATCTGACGCCGAATTTCGACCGCATGGCGCGGCAGGGAACGGATGTCCATTATGCCTTTACCTGTCAACCGGTCTGCGGTCCGGCGCGAGCCTGCTTGCAAACGGGCTTGTACGCCACCGAAACCGGCTGTTACCGCAATGGCATCGCCTTGCCGCAAGACAGCGTGACCCTGGCGCATTGCTTCAAGGGCGCCGGTTACGACACGGCTTACATCGGCAAGTGGCATTTGGCGGAGGGCGGCGCGGGACCCGTCCCGCCCGAGCAGCGCGGCGGCTATGACTATTGGCTGGCTTCCAACTTGCTGGAGTTCACATCGGACGCCTATGACCTGCTGATGTATGACAGCGATGAACAGCCACAGAAGCTGCCCGGCTATCGCGTCGACGCGCAGACCGATGCCGCCATTCGTTATATTGACGGGCATCAAGACAATCCCTTTTTCTTGTTTATGTCTTTCTTGGAGCCGCATCATCAAAACCACCGCGACGATTTTCCAGCGCCGCCAGGTTACGCCGGGCGCTATCGCGGACGCTGGACACCGCCGGATCTGGCAGCGCTCGGCGGCACCGCGCAGGGCCAACTGGCCGGTTACTGCGGCATGGTCAATCGCCTTGATGAGGCGCTGGGCAGATTGATTGACGCGCTCATCAGCCTCGACATGCTAAAAAATACCATCATCCTCTTCACTTCGGATCATGGCTGTCATTTCCGGACGCGCAACGACGAATACAAACGGTCGCCGCATGAAGCGTCAATCCGCCTGCCGACAGCCTTCTATGGCGGTCCCTTCAACGGCGGCGGAAGACTTGCGGAATTGGTCAGCCTGGTGGATCTGCCGCCGACCTTGCTGGACGCGGCCGGCATTGACGCGCCCGCTCACATGCAGGGCCGCTCGATCCTGCCGCTGCTGCGGGGCGAAGATCTGGACTGGTCCCAAGAAGTCTTCGTGCAGATTAGCGAATCTCAGGTGGGCCGCGCCATCCGCAGCAAGCGCTGGAAATATGCGGTAACCGCGCCGGACAAAAACGGCTGGGACGACCCCGGCAGCGATAGCTATGTCGAAGCCGAGCTTTACGATCTGCTGGCGGATCCCGAAGAATTGCGCAACCTGGCTGGTCAAGAGACGCACCGAGCGCTCTGCGATGTGTTGCGTTCTCGGCTCATCAAGCGCATGATCCTGGCGGGAGAAGACGAGCCGGTCATAGAACCAGCGCCGCTGCAGCCAAGCACCGGGCAGCGACTCACCGTGGACGCGGAAGAATACTGGCTATAGCAAGCGGTTATGTCTCGGTGCTGCAGGGCAGTATTAACACAACCCTCGATGGTTACGGAAAATTCTCGCGTGCTTGCTCTTGACGTCAGGTAGTGTATCAAATCGGTTGAATTACAGCGTCCAGACAACTGCTAGGGGCGATTCGCTGGACTCTGTTGAAATACTCGATTTCCCCCACCCCAAACCCGTTCGCCATAAAGAGGGAGGGGCTTTAACAGTCTATTACGGGTCAGAAAGCTCCCCTTCCCTCATTTTGGGGATGCTCGCCATAGAGATGGCGAGGAGGGGCCGCGCCGCGTAGACACTGGAGGTCGGGGATGGGGGTGTTTTTCAACAGCGACCGCTGAATCGCGCCTAGCAAATCGTTCATATTTGGGGTTCAAGAGATTTACGCCGAGAACTTATAAAGAATTCAATCGAAAAGGATACACTGTCTGACGTCAGAAAAGCGCAAGTTTGCCTTTGATGAATCCGTGTATAATATGTTCGACAGGAATTGACTAAAGGGCTATTCACAATGAAGCGATTCCATTTGCTGCTGCTTGTTGCGCTGCTGGCCACGCCGCTGCTGGCTTCCGCGCAAGACGACAATGTCTTGCTGCCCGCTGCTTTCCGCATGAATCGCTTTGGCACGGAATACCAGGGTTGGAACAACTGCGGTCCCGCGACCTTGACCAATGCCTTGGTTCATTTCGGCTATCAAGACGACCAAAACCGTGCCGCCAATTGGCTAAAGCCCGATGGAGAAGACAAGAACGTCAGCCCCTGGCAGATGGTGGAATATGTCAATACACAGATCCCGGAGCTGCCGGTTTACGGGATAGTCCGCAGCGGCGGCAGCCTGGAGACGCTCAAAACGCTGATGGTGCAAGGCTTCCCCGTGCTCATCGAAAAAGGTTACGAACCCAGCGGATTTGACTGGATGGGGCACTATCTGCTCATAAGCGGTTACGATGATCAACTGGGTGAAGTCACGACTATGGACAGCTTCAAGGGTCCGGATACGCGCTACAGTTATGAGAGCGTCAACGAGTATTGGCAGCATTTCAATTACAGCTATATCGTCTTGTATACGGCGGACCGCGAAGCGGAATTGATGGCTCTGTTAGGCGCCGACGCCGACGAATGGCAGAATCACATCAATAGCTTGGAAATGGCGCGCGCCGAAGCCATGGCCGACCCCGAGGACGCCCACGCCTGGTTTAATATGGGCAGCAGTTTTGTCAACCTGGGTATGTTTGATGTGGCGGCGCAAGCCTATGATCAGGCGATTTCGCTGGGCTTGCCCTGGCGCATGATGTGGTATCAGTTTGGACCTTACGAAGCCTATTACCGCACCGGGCGCTTTGACGACATGATCGCCCTCGCGCGCCAGAACCAGAACGACGGCGGCGGTCACTTTGTCGAGGAGACTTGGCACTACCTGGGCATGGCGCGCGAGGGACGCGGCGAATACGACAAGGCGCTGCAGAACTACGATACCGCGCTCAGCTTCAACCCCAATTTCAGCCCAGCGCGAGAAGCGAAGGAGCGGCTGGCGGCGCAGGTTGGCGCTTAGCTCTTATCCATTCGCTGCCGACGCTCCTTGGTGTCGCGGACATATTTGCCGGCGACGATGACGCTCATGTAAACAGCCAGGGAATTGCTTGCTATATTAGCCAGCGCATATATTGCGATTTCCCCACCAAAAAGCAGCCCCTGCCCAATAATGGCGTAGTCATTCCCCCAGACCGTGATGGTAGCGACCAAGGCGACGCTCAACATCGCGAAGCGATAGAAAACGGGCCTATGGATTTCGCGGAAGCACAGCGCTGTAATCAGGGGAAGCGGCAGCGCGAGGACCAGCGCCGGCGTCAGGCTCCACAACGCGACGCTCTGAAAGAAGACCAGCGCCTCTTTCCCGCTAATACATACTTCTCTACAGATAAACAGGAGTTCGTTTAGGCCGTGCGCGACGGTGAAGACCACCGCGCTATAGATAAACATGCGCAAGGTCATTTTCAGCAGGGGAATCAGCCGCCACATGATAATCTACCTTTTGAACATCAGCTTCGCCGATTATTCACCGTTGCGCCAGGTTTAGACAGTGACCGGCTTCAAGTAAGCCTCGTTCACAGCGAATAACTCGTCCACCATCGACTGAATCTCCCGCAGCGAGCAGGCAGCCTAGGCGGACAATCGTGCGGATTCATGTCAATCTAGTGAAGGGCAAAGATCCTAAGTGGCTCCAGCCTGTATGGCCAGTTGTACGATCACGTTGATAATCGTGACAATAAGCGCCACAGTCAGCCCGATGCTCCAGCGCATCGACCTCAATTCTGACCGCAGGCTTTCGATATCGGCCTTTGTCGCCAAGTGCTGGTACGATGCTTCCAGCGCAGAAATACGTCCTTCGTGATTCAATGTCTGTTCGCTAGCCATCTGCGTACCTTCATCGTTGCAACTGTTTTGACAGAATCAACTAGATTCTATCGTATACAAGGCTGAGACTAAAGTTATGGATCTTCCCACGGTCAAGCAAAGGCCGCCTGCAAGTAAGCCTCGTTCACAGCGAATAACTCGTCCACCATCGACTGAATCTCCCGCAGCGAGCAGACCGCCGCCGACAGCGGCGAATATGCTACCGCCTGGTAAATCAGGCGCTTGTCGCCCTTGAGGATGCCCGCGACCGCCATCTCTTCAATCTGCGCATAGAGGTTGGTCAGCGGCGCCACTGAAGACGGCAGCGCGCCGACCGCCAGCGCTTCCAAGCCATCGCGGGAAGCCCAGACCGGCACTTCGACGCAGGCATCGCGCGGCAGGTTGTCGACCAGTCCTTTGTTGGGCACATTGCCGTTGAATTTGAAGGGTTCGCCGCCTTCCATGGCGTTGATGATATAGGCGGCGTATTCGTGACCGCGCTCTAGGTCAATCTCGTCATCCGCGAACCAGGCGTGGATGTCATCGCGCCAGTCCTGCTCGCGGCGGCGATATTCCTTCAAGATATAGGCGTGCTCGCCCGGGTTCCAGTTCGTGCCGTGGGTGGCGTATTTCTCGATCAGGTCGGGGCGCTTGCGGAACCACCAATTGTACTCGGAATTGTGCCCGCTGGATTCGGTCACGTAGTAATCCAGCGCCAGGTACATCTCGTTGCGCACCTGTTCTTTGTTGTAAATGTCTTTGTCGGTCGTGATTGCGCGCTGGATCAAGGGATAGGCGTCCGCGCCATTCCAGGTGTATTCGATGAACCAGGCGGTGTGGTTGATGCCGGCGCAGGTATAGCGGATTTCTTCATAGGGCGCGCCGATCCAGTTCGCCAGCATCTTCGACGTGCCTTGCACGCTATGACAGAGACCCGTCACCCTGATGTCCGTTTCGATATCCATTGCGCGGCAGAGCATGGCCATGGGGTTGGTGTAATTCAGCATCAGCGCGTCGGGGCAATAGCGCTCCATATCACGGGTGATATCAACCAATACGGGAATCGTGCGCAGCGAGCGGAAAATGCCGGCCACGCCGCGCGTATCGCCGACATTCATGTCGACGCCGTACTTCATGGGGATCTCGATATCGTGCCGCCAGACATCGGTCGAGCCGACCAAGATGGTGACGACCACATAATCGGCGCCGCGCAGCGCTTCGACGCGGTCCATGGTCGCGCTGACTTTGGCCGGGTATTCGCCGGTCCTGACGATGCGCTGGACGGCGCGCTTTGCGAAATCGAGGCGCTCGGCGTCGATATCCATCAAGGCGATTTCCGCGCCCGCGAGAGTGGGGAAGGTCAAGATGTCTTTGACGAGCTTGCGGGTGAAGCCGAAGCTCCCGGCGCCGATAAAGGTGATTTTTGGCATGGTTCGCTGCTCCATGATGATTCGTGAATTGATTGAGGTCAATTGTAGACTGTATGCCTTCAATTCCCAATAGACCTCCCGAATCCGGCCAGGGCAATCGCTTCAAATTATTTTCAACATAGAGGACGCAGAAGTGATTCCAACAAAATAATGCAAATATTACAGGGGCGGTGTAGGGGCGACCAATCTGGTCGCCCGACGTTGCTGCGTTTTGATTTCGGGCGACATGGTATGTCGCCCCTACATTTAGACCCTTCGTCGAGTTTTGCATGACTAACTTGGTTCTACTGAGGACACAGAGTTCGTAGGAGTTTAGACGACTATTCTTCTCAATCTGCGGACCGGAATCGTCAACAGTCCCCAGCGAAACGTGATTTGTCACCAAAAATCACAGCTGAGAAGAGATTTTTTTGTTTTTCTCTGCGTTCTCTGCGTACTCTGTAGTTAATTTTCAGTTTAGAATCCCGCCATTTCGTCCGCAATCATTTTGAAGCGATTGCCCTGCGAATCCGGCAAGCTAATGCGCCGTGAATTCCTCGTGAATGAGACATTGCTGGTATGAATTTCATTCGATTGTAGAAAAACGCGGATATTTGGTCGCCACTGATTAGCTCAATTGTTCTATTGTCTGTTCGCTTCATCAAAGCAAAAACGAATGGACAAGGTTCAAGGAGAGGAAAATTGGATAAGAGCAAAACAGCGCCGCACAGGCTATTGCAATCGCGACGATTCTGGTCGTCGATCTTCAGCATCATCACCTTGTTGATCGCCGCCAGCCGCCCCGAGCTCGAAGAACACCTGGAAGTGCTGGCGCCGACCATCACAACAATCTGCGTCACCCTGGTCGGCGGCTATGTCATAGAAGACCGAGAACTTGCCAAGAATAGCGCAGCAGCCGCAAACGAAGCAAGCGAGGAACCCGACCATGCCTAAACAGGAAGAGCTAAAACAGGCGCTGGCTGGTATCGCCGAAGACAATAGCACCCTGCAAACTGTCATCGACGCGATTTTGCAGGGCATGCAAGACGCCGAAGCGGTCCTGGAGAATCTGAAAAAGAACAGTCTCATTGTCTCCGCCGCCATGCAAAAGATCTCCGATGAGCAAAACTCACTGGCTGAAACATTGCATGTCGGCGCAGGATCCGGCGAATCCGGCGAATCCGGCGTCGCTAGCGCCCAAAGCGAGGCGCTGGGTCCGGTCAGCGTCCTATCGACTAGCGAGAGTTTCGCTGATTTCGCGATTGCGGTCATCAGCGCCTGGCAGGGTAACAGCTGGGGCGTCATCAAGCCCGACCCGCTGGAATACGGGATTTTCGGCTTCAAGGGCAAGCGGCTGCAGCAAGTCCTGGACGATTATTTCAGCCGCAGCGAGGAAGGCGCTCCGCAGCAGCCTCTAGGGCTAGCCTGGTACGCAGATAAGGCGAGCGACCGACACATGCGCGCCGCGCAACTGCATGTCGCGCGCGACTTCTTGCAGGCGGTCATCAAGCTGTCTATCGAACCCCGGGGCATCCGTTCTCCATTGGGCAAGCTGATGATTATGGACGCCGCGGTTGATCACGGCTTGACTCATGGGATTCTTAAACGCGCCGAGGTCAATCTGGACCTTGATGTCATCAAAGCGGACGGCCGCTACATCAAGCCTTTTCTGCCCAGTTTCTATGATGACGAAGCGCTGTACTGCCAGCGCTTCGCGCTGGAGCGGCAAAAAGAGCGCGAAGCGCAGTGGGCGGATATGCCTCGGCATAGTCAAGAACGCTTAAAAGCGCGCTACGCCTGGTTTGAGAAACTCAGCTATGAGCGGGACATGGACTTCGCCGCGCAAGCGGACGGCGTCGTCCATCTGCGCTCGCTGAATATCAAGCTGCCGCTGCCCAAAGCGCTATTGCCTAACAGCGGGGCGCTGCCAGAGAAAGCAGCGGTACAGCGAGGCAGCGCCGGGCAGCTAGTTTATGGATCGCCCGTCGACCCCAGCGCCCGCGCCGTTTTGCCGCCGGGTTGGCGCTCCGCGATTGATCACGGAGAAATCTACCAATACAGCCAATTCAAGGGTCAGACGCACACGGGCTTGGACATCAACCGCAGTGATGACGCCGATGAAGGATTGCCCGTCTATTCGGTTGCGGAGGGATTTGTCGTCTTCGCGGGGGTGGGCGCCGGCGCTTGGGGAAACTTGGTTGTCATCCGTCACCCGGACGGTATATGGTCGCGCTATGGGCATTTGAAGCGCATCGCAGCGAGCATAAAAAAAGGCGCAAAATGCAGCCGGGGATCGCTGCTCGGCACGATCGGCCGCGGACAGCGGCAGCAGTTTAATGCCCATTTGCACTTTGATATGTGCAAGACCGCTCTGTGGGCTGGCAATCCCTCCTGGTGGTCGGCCAGTAATCCAACCGAAATTGAAAAGCATTATGTCGATCCGGTCGCTTTCATCACGGAGAGAGGCTGGTGGCGGCGCTAAATCGCGGGCAATCGCTTCAAAATCCATAACTGTCGAATTTAACATCAAACTGATAAATTGTAGGGGCGAGCCTTGGCTCGCCCATGAAATTGGGTGCAAAATCGTGGGCGATTGACCCGCAGTGTCTACGCGCGGCACAGAATCGCCCCTACATTACGTCCTTTTTTGGCATATTTACGGATAAATCTCGGTGTTGACGGTCATTGTCGGCGGTCAGTGTCTACGCGACCTACGCGACCCTTGGAATCTATGTGGTGAATAACATTTGAAGCGATTGCCCTGTGCGATTGCCCTGCCTTGTTGTAAACAATGCGGCGCAAGTGGTAAAGTTTAGCCTACTCATTTGAGCATTCCAGAAAGGGAGAAATCGAATGGTACGAGCAGGATTATCCAGTTTTTCCTTGCATTTGCCGGATGCCTTGGGGAATCCCTGGTTCGAATTGGACGCTGGCGGCAAAAGCGTCTCAGGATCCTACAGTGGGACGCCGACCCTCGATCTGCTGGACTTCCCGGCCGAAGTTGCCGCGCATGGCGTCAACTGCGTCGATCTCTGCATTCAGCATATCCCCAACATCGAGCCCGGCTACTTGGCAGAATTGCGTGCCGCCTTTGAATCGTCGGGGGTGGAGCTGTATCAACTGCTGATTGATTTGGGCGAGGTCGCCAGTTCCGATCCCGAAGAACGCAGCGCCAGCATCGCCCTGACCAAGCGCTGGATGGAGCTCGCCGCCGAACTGGGATCGACCGGCGTTCGTTATGTTCCAGGCGACAGCAAACCCAGTCCGCAAACGATTCGCCAAAGCGGCGAAGCCTTCCGCGAACTGTATGATTATTGCGTCGCATGCGGCTTGGAGCCGGCTACCGAAAATTATAAAGTCTTCAACAAAGAGGCGGAGGACCTCTTACAGGTGCTCGATATTGCCGAGCGCGACTATGGAGTGGTCGCCGATTTTGGCAACGCCAAGGGTCCCAACAAGTACCAGATCTTGGAGAAGCTGATACCGAGAGCCACCGCCATTCACCAGTGGGTCGCGATCGACGCCGACGGGAAGCTCAATATCGAGGATTCCCAGCGCTGCCTGAATATGGCGCGCGAGTGTGGCTTTGATGGACCTGTGATGCTCTTGGGCGGGCATCCCTATCAGCTTTACCGCGATACGCGCGAGCTGCGGGCGGCCGTCGACGAACTGCGCGGCGAAGTGCGATCCGTCTTCGGTGACGATCTCCAGGCTTGAGGGTGGCAAGTTGGCGGCAACCATTGACCTGACCACGAACAAGAAACCCGTGCTTCCCGAAGGGCGCGTAACCAGCGAAACAGACTAAGCGGCGAAGACGATTCAATGAAATTTTCGACTATCAAAAAGGGAGGTTTATCAAGTCGTGATGAACGCAGCTGATATTACCAAGGTCGCCTGTGTTGGCGGGGGAACGATTGGTTTCTCTTGGGCGGTCCTGTTCGCCCAACATGGCCTCCAAGTCAACATTTACGATATCTCCGATGATGCCCTTGATTGGACTATGCGGGAGATCAGCAGCGCCTATGCCACTCTCGTTGAAGCTGGGGTGATGACCGAAGAAGAAGTGGCGACCGCCCTGAACCGGATCAGGACCACAACCGACTTGGCAATGGCGGTGAAAGATGCGGACTTCGTGCAGGAGTCGGGTCCCGAGCGTTATCGCATCAAACGGGAGATCTATCGGCAGCTGGACCAGCTCACTCGTCCGGAGGTCGCGCTGGCCTCCAGTTCATCCGCCATGCTGATGACGGAGATCCAGAAGGCGACGACGCATCCCGAACGTAGTGTGGTGGCGCATCCTTATAACCCGCCGCACATCGTGCCTGCGGTGGAGATCGTGCCGGGCGAAATGACCTCGGCCGAGACGGTGGCGCTGGCGCGGGACTTCATGGCGAGAATGGGCAGAGTGCCGGTGGTGGCTCGCAAAGAATGCCGGGGCCATATCGTCAATCACATGCAGGCTGTGCTTTACCGCGAGGCGAAATGGCTGGTAGGCAATGGGGTGGCTACTGCGGCGGAAATCGATCTCGCTTTCAGAACCGGTCCCGGCTTGCGCCTGGCGCTGATGGGTCCCTTTATGGTCGGCATGTTTACCAGTCCTGGCGGTTTGGAAGATACAATGGTCCTCGGCAAACTCGATCATAGCAAAGAAGATGACATCCCCTCGCGCGTAGAGCGCGAGGCGCCGCCGCGCAGCCCGGAAATGGATCTCGAATGGGCGAAGATCTGCGTCGCGCAAATGGAAGCGGAATTGGCGGATACGGATATGGAACAAGTGAAAAAGTGGCGCGATGCCAAATTGCTGCAGATTCTCGATGTAATTGCTTCTGATTAGTCTAATACGCTAAAGCAGTATCAAGCGTCATTGGAAAGCTTGGCAAAACAGAAAATGGAGCAAGCCAATGAAAGCGGCAGTCCTTTACCAAGCCAACAAGCCCTTGCGGATAGAGCAATTTTCTTTGCCCGACATCGCGGATGATCAAGTTCGCGTCCGGCTGATGGCAAGCGGCGTCTGCCACTCGGACTGGCACATCATCATGGGAGAATGGGTCGACATCAACCGTCCGCCCGTGATTTTGGGTCACGAGGGGGCGGGCGTGGTCGAGCAAGTTGGACCCGCGGTACATAGTGTCAAAGCGGGCGATCACGTTGTGCTATCTTGGACGCGCAACTGCGGTCTATGCGAGATGTGCCAGGTGGGCTACTCCAATCTCTGTGAGGAGCCCTGGGACCGCCGGGGGCAGCCCCTCTTCGCGGACAGCGACCGCCCCATGAAACGGATGAACGCGCTGGGTACCTTCAGCACCGAGACAATCGTGCCCCAGGATATCGCCATCCCGATAGACCCGGAAATTCCTTTTGAGCAGGCCGCGCTGGTCGGCTGTGGCGTGATGACCGGGGTGGGCGCAGCCTTGAACACCGCCCAGGTCCAACCCGGCAAGTCTGTCGCTGTCTTCGGCTGCGGAGGCGTTGGGCTGAACGTGATCCAGGGCGCGGCCATTGCCGGCGCGGAGCCAATTATCGCCGTCGATATCCTGGAAAACAAACTCGAAATGGCTAAAGTATTTGGCGCCACGCACACGGTCAATTCAGCTCAGGTTGACCCGGTTGGGACCATCAGAGAGCTAACGGAAGGCAAGGGCGTCCATTACGCTTTTGAAGCTATCGGTTTGACGTCCGAGCCATTTAAGCAGGCTATTCTTTGCACCCGGCGCCGGGGCGTCACCGTCTTTGTCGGCCATGCCCCAGACAACACCCCGGTTGATTTTGACGCCAAGATTTTGGCGCCGGAGAAAATGGTCATCGGCTCCTTATATGGTTCCTGCCGTCCGCGGCTGGATTTTCCCCGCATATTTAACCTATACAAAGCGGGCAAGCTCAAGCTGGATGAGTTGGTGACCCGCGTCTACCCTCTTGAAGGCGTTAACGAGGCGTTCGCCGCCATGGGCAAGGGCGAGGTTGCTCGCAGTGTCTTGGATCTGACGTGAATGGGTCAGCTTTTATCTAAGCGGACATCCTGGTTCTTTACGTAATCGGATGGCGCCCTGGCGGACCAATGGACAATCGGCAATCCTTACCGGCGCTGCCCGCGAGATTGGTCGCGGCATCGCCAAAGCCTTTGTGGAATAGGGCGTAAATGTTGTCACCGCGGGCTTGTATATGCTCTACCGCGTGCGCGAGCTGGGCTAATCAGCACAGCATTCTTGGTTGATCCCAAAGAGCAGATGACCCTCATCTTTCTGACTCAGCTAATGCCTTCGTCATCATATCCCATCCGGCGCGAGTTGCGCGTACTGGCAAATCAGGCGATTGCAGACTGAAATTCGATTTTCAAACTCTGATGATGCGATCAGACGTCGTTGCCGAGCGTACAATTAACTCGTCGCTGAATCCACAGTCGACAGCCTCCCTATCAGATTGGCCATCCGAGTTTTGTGGTGGCGAATTAGCCAGATTCCGTCTGCAGATCTAGAAACTCTTGCCAGCCATAATAAGCGCCGGCTCCATTGTCGTCGACATATCCGATGCGGCACTCGCGCAACTCTTCGTCAGTTAGCTGCTGCTGCTTTACCAATTGGATAAACTCATCGCGATCAGGCGATTCTATGCCAGACCGGACGACGTCAATATAGCGCACTTCGGTCAGTTTTCCGTAAGAGTAGCCTCGGACCACTCGCCCGCCTGGCTCAAAAAGAACGAACTGTTTTCTGCTCATTCCGGTCTCCTATTATTGTGCCACCGCCGTACATAATACCATATTTCTGGCGGCGAAAAGCGGATCGCAAAGGAATCGTTGTCAAGTAGATCTACATGATACAACTCCGGTGGGTCTTGGAGTCGAGATTCCGCGATCAAGGCGACGCCAATGACCCTTGCAGTCTCACGAGAGATGTAATTCTTCAGCTGCTTCTGATCGGTTTTCAGCCCATGAACAAACAAGTTGCGAATTGCCCGTGCTATGCATCCCTCGTGCCAATCATGTATCAAGCTAGTATCGCGCTTGCGGCTCACTATCTCTTCGTAACCAGAAACGAAGCGATCCTGTGCGCCGTCGCCATCTCCAACGAGTTCGAACAGATTAAACGCAATCAGCGTCAGCGCCCAGAAATGCCCTTCATCTCCAGTGCTGTAGAGAAGATTGCCCGAGAATACCGCCATGCTGATCGCTTCGTCTTGGTGGATATGCAATGGGTTGGTTTCCGGATCCATTTAACCGATCAAGCCCTCCAGCCGATCGACCAAGCCTTCCAAAACCTGAAAAGTCTCCACGACCGCCTGTGGCGTCGACATGTCCACGCCAGCGGCGCGCAGCGCATTGATGGGATAGTCGGCGTTGCCGGCGCGCAAGAATGCCAGGTAGCGCTCGACGGCATGGGCATCATCGCCGGCCAGAATCGCGTTGGCAAGGGCGTGCGCTGCCGAGATGCCGGTGGCGTATTGGAAGGTGTAGTAGGGCTCGTACAGATGGCCGAATTGCGCCCAAGTACAACCGGTGCGGCGCGGGTCATCGGTCATGGCCTCGCCATAACCTTCGGCGTAAAAGCCCGACATGATTTCGTTGAGCATGTCCGGCGTCAGCGCTTCGTCATTTTCCATGCGCGCGTGCACTTCAAATTCAAAGCGCGCCAGCGTGGGCATGATAAAGAAGTAGCGGTGGATGTTGTCCATCGCCTCTTGAATTAGCGCCAACTGGAAATCTCGCTCGCTGTTGCGGGCGAAGAGATGCGCGCGCACCAGCGCCTGATTGAAATTGGAGGCGACTTCGGCGACGAACATGGAATAGTGGCTGTAATGAAAGGGCTGACGCGCGCATGTATAGTGGCTGTGCATGGAATGACCCAGCTCGTGCGCCAGTGTGCCCATCGAGCTCAAATTGCCGTCGAAGCTCATCATGATAAAGGGATGGCTGTCGTAGGTCCCGTAGGAAAAGGCGCCCTCGGATTTGCCGTCGTTGATGGCGTAATCCACCCAGCGCTGCTCCAGGCAGCCGCGTCGCAATGTCGCCACATAATCTTCGCCGAGTGGCGCCATGCCGGCTGAGATCATGTCGACGGCATCCGCAAAGGACAGTTCAGGTTCCTCGGTCGTCAGCGGCGCCCACAGATCGTAGGGATGGATCGTCTCGTAGCCAAGCGCCCGCCGCCGCACATCCCAATAGCGATGCCAGGTGGGAATTTGCCCTTTGTAGGTATCGATCAGGTTATGGAAGACTTCGACCGGGATCTTGTTCGGACTCAGTTTGGAGTGCAGGACGCTGTCATAGCCGCGCAGACGCGCCATGATCACGTTGCGCTTGACCGATGCCAGATAGGTCGTCGCCAGCGTATTGTTGAACTTCAGGAAGCTGTCCGCATAGTTGTTCCAGGCGGTCTTGCGTACTTCGCGGTCGCTGTCCGCGAGCAATTTGTCGCGCGTGCTTTGCACCAGCGGCAGTTCATGCCCCGCGCTGTCGACGGCGTCGGCGAAGGTCATATCCATATCGGTCAGCGCGCCGCGGATGCCTTCAATGCGCCCCAAGGGATCGGAGAGCAAACCCAGCGCCGCCTCCACCTCGGTCGAAAGCACATGCTTCTTCACGCGCAGGAGATCGTCGATGCTATGGCGATAAGTATTCAGGTCATCGTGTTCTTCGATCCAGCTTAGCAGCGTCGCTTCGTCCATCGCCAGCAGCTCGGGATTTTCGAAGGCGGCGGCAGAGATATATTGCCCCGCCAGTCCTTGCGCTTGCCCGACCATGCCCTTGATTTCTTCGCGCTTGCCGTCGCAGGCTTGCCACATCACCGGGTACATGTAGAGCGTCCAGACGCGGCGCGCCACCGCGGCCTTGCAATCGAACCATTCCGCCAGCTGCGCCGGGCTGTCGGACAGGCTGCCCTTAAAAGCCTCAATGTCGCCGATTATAGCGACAACGGCTTGATATTCTTCGCGCCAGGCGTCGAAGGAGGGGAAGACGGACTCGTGATTCCAGGTGGCTTCGATGGGGACTTCGGCACGTGTGGGGACTGTTGTCATTGGCGGTTGTCCTTTTTGGATGGGAGATTGAGTTTTACAAGAACCAGCCTGAGAGTTGCAGCCAGTAGCCATTATACTTACCAGCCCTATACTCCCCGCTCAATGAAAAGCGCAATAGAGATCCGAGAGGAATATTTTCAGGTGGAGTTTCGCAACCTACATATGGTACATCCAACACCAAATTCTCATCACTAAAGTCACAACTAATATCATCCTTGCAGTAGAGGTAACGCACTTTGCCTTTGTCATCAAGGCGTTTATGCAATGCCTTGTCCAATCTCCAAAAGCCAGTGCTTCTCTGTGGAATGCGACCGTATCGGTAGATTAAGGCTTTTCTCCTCGGTGTGAAACGGAGGCAGTCATCAAACAGTTGTTGCGGACATACAACCGGAGCAGTGACGCGATCCAGCAAGAATCGTGTTAATTCAGGCATGGATAATGTTTGAACTCGTCGCTCGTTCAGAATACGAACATCTTCAGTGTGCGGTGGCGCAAGTCCAGAATCCTTTTCAAAATCAATGTCCCAAACTTGCCCAAGATTGAACGCTGTGTTGCTTGGCAAGTTATCGCCAGTTAATGTCAGCAACCGATAACTCTTGTTGTCATTTAAACCCAGTGCCCCGATACAGCGCTTGCTTTTCATCTTTGTCTTACCAACAATTACTACTCTTATCATTTTTCTCCTCGGACAATATGTAAGTTCTTCACCTTCCCGCCCATCTTGTCTTTGAATCTGTCCGCTACGAGGGAGCGATGGCAGGCTTCTGCATTCGCTTCTACGCAGAACAATGTGTAACGTCGTAGTGGCTTGTCTTCGGGGAAACCCGCCAGCATTTTTGCTGCTTCCAGCACTTTCGCTGGATCAAGAATTCTATCGACTCTCCGCCTTCCATACTTCAAGATCTGCTTCTTGTACGCGTCGACGTAGTCTTCGCTAAGCTGCGTTCTTTCGCGTTTTTGCGTATGTTCTTCTTTGTCTGCTTCCCATTGCAACGCGCGAATTTCCTTAGTCGGCGCAAGCTCTTTCAGATGCGCGTAATAAATCCCTTTTTCATTCAACATCGTTTGTAGAGCTGTACTGTTGACGTACTTATATTTCGACCCGCGCATGCCCCGCCGCGCGCGAATGTCAATGAATAGCTCAATCTCATTCTCGACGAGTGCGGCAAAAAATGACTCCTCTGTAGAGCCGTAGACACCGACTGTGAATATCGTTGGTGATTCAGTTGTCATTAAATTGTCCATCTTATTGCGGGATGCCAATTCTTAGAGAAGGGCTTCTTGATAATTAGTCTCTCGAATTTGTGATTGTGTGAGGGGTTCTCCATATCTGCCAATATGGACGACCGCTATCTCGTCTCCGTCAAGCGTTTTGCCGAGAACGTAACCGCGATGACACTCATGCGGTTCGAGTTCGCTACACATGATCACTATCCTCCGACCAGTAGCCAGTGATCGTTTCAATCTCGTGATACCCTGCTGGTAGAAATCTTTCGCTTCGCATTTCCTGGCATCAAGCAGTTTCTTTTTTCGTTGCGGACTGTAAGTATAGCACTGACTATCGTCCGGTCTACCGCCTAGCGAATTGCCCATAAATCGATATTCGATACCGCTGCGATTCAGTAACGCGGAGAGCTTATCCCTGCAAAAATCCGGGGCATATCGGGAGTATGGCTGAGACCGAACATCCACAAGTGTGTCAATATCGTATTTGTCCAATATCGCAATGAATTCGTCTGTTTCGCGGCCACCGTAGCCAATTGTGAAGACTTCTAGCATGAGTTATCCACCTTCAAGAGCAATCAGCAACTACTATGATATTATCTGATTTGCGGCGATTGTCAATGTAGTCTGCCGCTCAAATGTTCGTCCATGGCGCGCGCACATTCCAAACCCTACTTCACCCGCCAATCGAAGTCCATCAAATACTGCGCGCGGCTGGTCATCATTTCAACATTATCCACCAGATACTTCGCCAGCGCCGCGGGATTCTGCTCCGCCAGCTCCACGCCGATGGGCTTGCCCTTCTCGCGTATCAGGACAGCCGGCGCCGCTTCTGGTAGATTGGCCAGCTGGCGCGCTTTGTCAATCGCCCTGTGCAGGTCGCCCAGTTCGTCCACCAAGCCGTTTTCCAGGGCTTGCTGCCCGGTCCAGACACGGCCGCCGCCAATCCCGTCAATCTCGGCCGCGGACATCTCGCGGCTGTCCGCCACGCGCTCCAGAAACTGTTGATAAATATGCTCGACGCTGTCGCGCATCAGCTCGCGCTGGGCGTCGCTGAAGGGACGTTCGCCCGCGACCAGATCGGCATTGTCTCCGCGCAGGTAGGAGACGGCGTTGAAGCGCAGCTTCCGCAGCAGCTCGCTATTGACCAGCTTGCCCATGATGACGCCGATCGAACCCGTGATGGTCCCGGGCTGCGCCACGATCCAATGCGCCGGCGTGGCGATATAATAGCCGCCGGAAGCCGCCACGCCGCCCATGCAAACGACGAGCGGGCGCGTTTTGGCGAACTCCCCCAGTGCCGAAGCCATGGATTCTGATGCTGTCGCCGAGCCGCCGCCGCTGTCGATGTACAGGACCAGCGCGCCGCAAGCCGGGTCTTTCATCAAGTTGCGCGCTTGTTGATTAAGCGTGACATCGCCCAGGCGTTCGCCGCCAACAAAGGGAATTGGCGCCGGCACATCGCTAGGCGGCGTGGCGCTTTCTCCGTCTACGATCATGCCGCCGGCATAAAGGAGCGCGACATATTTTCCGCCGAAATCGCGCAGGGGCAGATAGAGCTGGCTGTCCGCCTCTTCCCACATGGTTATCTTGCTGACGCCCAGGTATTCAGCCAGCGCTTCTTCGCTCATGACGCCATCGACATAACCTTTTTCCAGCGCCTCTTCGGTGATATGGACGGCTTGGTCGATCATGGCTTTCACCGCAGGCGGCTTCATCTTGCGCGTGGCGGCGATGCCGTCGACGATCATCTCGTAAAGCGAATCGAGCAGCCAATTGGTCTGTTCGCGCCCTTCTGGCGAGGGTTCACTGCGGATGAGGCTATCGGCCGCGCCCTTATACGGCGAAATCGCGATAGCGTCAAATTGCAGACCGGCCGCCGCCATCCCCTCTTGCAAGAAAACTTGCTGGCTGAAAAGACCGGTTGTTTCCAACATGCCACCGGGCGGCAGCAGAATCTCGTCGCAAGCGCTTGCGACAAAATAGTCCAAGGTGCGATAGCCCGGCGCATAGCTCAGAACGCGCTTGCCTTTGTCGCGCAGGCGCAGGATGGCGTCGCGCATTGTCTGCAAGTCGGCTGTGCTGGCGGAAAACCCGCGGAAATACAAGATCACACCCAAGGGTCGCGGATCGTCGGCAATGCGGTCCAATGCCGCGACGAACTCCAGCAAGCTCATCGGCGCTGGACCCAGGATCTGTTGCTGGACGAAGTTGCGCTTGCTCGGGATTGGCGCGAAGGCCGGCGGCACTTTAATCATGACGTAATCAATTACCTTGACACGCCCCCGCTGCATGTTGAGCAGGTTGGCGCTGAGTTGCTGGAAGATGCGCGCAGTCTTGGACATGTTGCCCCTATTCTCGTAGCCCCTTGCCTAATCACGAAGGAAGGGGAGATTAATACACTATGCCTCTTGTACGATATTATGACGCTGGGGTCGCAGACATGGTTAATCGCGCTGCGCGATTTTAGCGACCTGAGGATTGCTATGATATGCTAGGGCAAAGTGGGAGGCAAGGCGCGGACATAATGCTTATCCAGCAGCGATTGCACAGCATCGACACCGTTTGGGAGCTGGTCTTGGCTCCAGAAAACGACAGCAAACGCTTTTACTTGATCGATGGGGAGCTTTTTTCGTTCCCGCGCGCCCGTTATCGTTTGCCTAGCATGCTCATCGCATCGTTGAGCGCGTGTTTGCAGAACCATATTGATCAGCGCGATATAGGAGGCATCGTCACCCTGTCTACGGGCTATCATCCGCCCAATAATCTCTACACCTTGTTGGGTCCCGCCATAGCGTTCACGAGCAAGGCTCGTCTTCCCAAGCCTTTAGAAGAGCGGTATATCTCCGTAATGCCTGATCTTGCAGTAGAAATCGCGGCACCCGGTGAGACACTTGGGCATTTGCGCCGCAAGGCAGTGACCTATCTGAACACCGGTACGACCATGGTTTGGATCGTCCTGCCAGCCGAAAAAGGCGTCGATGTCTGCCGCTCGGTCGACGGCGCGCGCTTGGATATCGAATTCGTCGGTCAAGATGGCAAGCTCGGCGGCGAGGGTATCTTGCCCGGCTTCGAGCTGGAAATGACGCGCTTGTTCCCGCCAGAAGCCCGCAGCTAGCAACCCTCGCTTAGCGTTCCCGCTGTCTTAAATCCCATCACCCAGGCTTTGAATATGCGCGATCGTCGTCGCGATGCCCTCATCCAGCGGCCTTTCGTAGATGGTGTCAAAGCTCGCTCGCAATTCGCTGTCGTCAAAGCCGGCCGGGAAGGGCAAAGGATTGTCCCTTACGGTGATTTCCGCGTCCGGCAAGATGCCTAGGGCGATGTCGACGAATTGTTGCACGGTGGCTGGCTTATTGCCCAAGTTGAAGCCAAAAGCGCCAGCTAATGGCTGCTCGGCGGCCAGGATGAATTGCCGCGCCACATCCGACGCCAACTGGAACTGCATCGTGCCGCTGAAGCCGACCTGGTAGGGCTCGCCTTTAACGGCGGCTGCCAGGGCATGGGTCGGTTCGCTGGTCATGCCTTGGTCGCGCCCGACGCCGTAAACTGTGTAAGGGCGCAGCCAGGTGCTGGTGATGCCCTGATCGTAGCAATAGACCTTGGCGGTCTGCTCGTTGCATACTTTGTATCCGCCATAAAGCGTGCGCGGATGCTGCGGCGCGTTGTTGGGGATTAGCCCGGGCGGGAACTCCGAAGGCGGTCCATAGACGCCGATCGACGAGGCGAATGCCAGGTGGACCAAGCCATTTGCCCGCGCCGCCTCGAAGATATTGACGGTGCCGGTCACGTTGACCTGCGCGCCCAGGACTGGATTGGCGCGACAGAATGGCACCTGCAAGGCAGCGAGGTGAATGACATGCGTGACGCCATGTTCGGCGAATACCGCTTGCAAAGCCTCCGTATCGCGCAGGTCGCCTTGTACGAAGGTGATATCGCGCTGTTCCTCGGCGCTCATCAACCAGTCCAGCCGATGCCGGTCGGTACTTTGATCAAAATTGACGGCTTTCTTGCCGGCGCGGCGCAGGTGATAGAGCGCCCAAGCACCGATGCAGCCCATGCCGCCGGTGACGAGATAGGTATCCGCCATGATTATGCCTCGACCATCCGATTGACAAGTTTGCCCAGCCCTTGCACTTCCACGACATATTCATCGCCGGGCTGCATCCATACCTTCGGATCCATGCCCATGATCACGCCCTCGGGCGTGCCTGTGCTGATGATATCGCCCGGGCAAAGCGTCATGACCTTGCTGGCGAAGGCGATAATCTCGGCGACGCTGAAGATCATATCGGCTGTATTGCTGTTTTGCCGCAGTTCGCCATTCAGCCAGCCTTTAATCGACAAGTTCTGCGGGTCGGCGATTTCGTCCGCGGTCAGGACATAAGGACCGACCGGCAAGAAACTGTCCAGCGTTTTGCCCAGCAGCCATTGCCCGCAGAGCATCTGCAGACGCCGTTCGCTGAGGTCGTTCATATTGCAGTAGCCCAGCACATGGTCCAGCGCGTCGGCTTCGCTGACATTGCGCGCGGCTTTGCCGATGACCACGCCCAATTCGGATTCGTAATCGACCTTGCGCCAATCCGCTTGCATCGGCACATCCTCGTTGTGCGCGGCCAGCGCATTGTTGAACTTGCTGAACAAGACCGGGTTTTCCGGCGGATCCATACCCCCTTCAGCCGCGTGCTTGGCATAGTTCAAGCCGACGCAGATGATTTTGCCCGGATTGGGCACGGTCGGCGCGTAAGTCAAGTCGGCTTCGTCGAGGTATAGGGCAGCGTCGCTCGCTAGGGATAGCAGCTCGGATAGCGCCGGCAAAGCCGACAGCCCTTGCCCAAATACGCCATCGGGGCTGGTGGGGCAAGCGACGCCAGTCGCGGCGCCAGCCGCCGCCACGTCTAATATGCCGCGCTCGGTTTTAATGCCTAACTTGAGTCCGGTTTCAGATTGATAGCTAGTCAGAATCATGGTTGTCCTTCTTACACTCCATCTTACACTTTACACTCCATGCCAATAAGGCGAGTATTGTAACGTTATGCCGGGCATTGGCGCAGGGTAAATCGTCGCCTGTCGCGCTGACGCGCGGCAAATGTCATCAGGCTTATACGCGCCAGCAGCATAATAGCAGCATGAAGGTTGGATATTAGTTTGCTCATATTTTATGCCTGCATAAATTCTCCGCTATCTTGGGCTAGGATGTGCCAAAGTTATTGAGGGCGATTCCTGTGGCAGGGAATGGCTGGAAACCAAGTTCCACAGGCATCGCAAGACCTATCGAAGACCATCACAGCCTCCACGGACAGTATAGACCGCTGCGGACGATCTCGAAAATTACGTTTTATCTTTCATGCGCTGATGTCTTGCTTTCCGCCTTTAATCGTTCTTTTTCTTCCTCGTACCAGCTTTGGCGCTCTTCATCGAATTTGAGCACGCGGAAGTATTCGGCATAGCCAACCCCGACCAGCTCGCCGGCTTGGCGATTGCCCTCGGTCAGCCACTTCTTGGCGCCATCTTCAAAGTCCTCTCCCGCGCCAATCTGCGAGGCATGCGCGCCCAAAGCCGCCATTTTCAGTTCAATGACGCTGCTGATGTCATGGTAATGCGTCGGCTCTTGCGTGAGATTCAAATACAGTTCGCCGATCTTGTGCGGCTCGCAGCCTTCCGCCAGCAGCTCCGGGAAGATGGGCCGCGTCTCGGCGCTGGGGAAGGCGGCATAGAGGGTCGCTTCGCCGGCGGCGCGGTGATCGGGATGGTTGATATAACTGCTGTGGGCGAAGACAGTGCTGGGGTCCTGACAGACGACCCGATAGGGCTTGGTCTGGCGGATAACGCGCGTGATATCCCGGCGCAAGTCCAGCGTCGGCTGCAATACGCCATCGGGGTAATCGAGGAAGCGCACATCGGCAACGCCCACGATAGACGCGGCTTTTAATTGTTCTTCCCGCCGCGTTTTGACGAGAGCCGACCTGGCCACAGCCGGGTCGTTGCTGCCGGAACCGCCATCGGTGATGATGACATAGGTCACTGTCGCGCCTTCTTCGCGGATCCAGCGCGCGACGCTGCCCGCCACGCCAAATTCGATATCGTCGTGATGGGCGGCCGTTACTACAATGTGATAAGGTTCGCCACGCTGGGGTATTTCCTGTAATTTGTCGTAATCAACAGCCATGTCTTGTCCTTGGTTGTGGCTCCAATTTGATTCGGACAGTTGATGCGCTCTGCGACCGTGTATCTTACGGTACGACGGTCTTATGGTGAAGAGCGCGTTATGTTCTGGTATCACAAGATAGAGGCAAGGGTCTTACCATAAGGATATCGCGAGCTAAGAGTAGTGGCTTTCGCGCGCTGTTTCTTTATGAACGAAGTCGATATGGTTACCTTCATTTATATTTTCTCCGAATCTGACAAGAACGATGTGACTGCTAGCGAAATCCGGAGTTTGCTCCGAGCTCTCCGGCAGCTGGATTAGAGTTGCCTCGGCTGCCCGGTCGTGCGAATTGCTTACAATCTACATTCTCAAGTACCGCTAGCGGGTTTATCATTGCCGCCAGCGTTGATGAAGGATTCCCCTAATGCCGCGTAAGCAGCGCCTTTTGTGGTCGGTTTGCATCGGTCACTTGACCAACGATGTCTTCACTTCAATGGTGCCGGTTGTGCTCACATTTTTGGCGGCTG
The DNA here is from genome assembly GCA_965116975.1 of Phototrophicaceae bacterium. Classification (GTDB taxonomy): domain Bacteria; phylum Chloroflexota; class Anaerolineae; order Aggregatilineales; family Phototrophicaceae; genus UBA6055. The sequence continues at coordinate 3,562,473 of OZ220735.1, read as the reverse complement.
GCATGCTGCCGATGAGCAATGCGCAGATCGGTCTCGCGGTCAGCTTGTCGCAGCTTTTCGGCGCTTTCACGCAGCCTTTCTTCGGCATCCTGGCCGATCGCGGCGGCGGACGCTGGATCGGCTCTTTGGGCTTGGCTTTCCACGTTTGCCTGTTTACGATCTCGATCCTGCTGGCGGCATTGACGCGGCAGTACTGGCTGATGTTCGTCCCCTTGGTGATCGCCACCGTTGGCAGCGGCGCCTTGCATCCTGTGGGCGCTTTGCATGCGGCTGAATCTGTGCCGCGCCGCTCCGCCTTCAACATGGCGCTTTTCTTCTTGATGGGACAGACCGGTCTGGCGCTGGGTCCTGCCATCGCCGGCATCTTGTTGGATCTGGCCAATCCCGACTTGCTGGGCAGGCTGGGTCAAACGGTCGGCTTAAGCTACTTTGGCCTCCAGGACAATCTGACGCCGATCATCGTGTTGGGCTTTGCCGCGATACCCGGTTTCCTGCTGATGTCGACCAGCATTCCCAAGCGCCATGAACATCATCAACAGCGCAAACAGCGCGAAGAGGACCCTAGCAGCGGCAAAAATCAGCATTTTCCCGTGCTGGCTTTTATTATTCTTGGGCTCATCGTCGTGCTGCGCGGCTTGGGTCAGCAAGGTTCTGTCTCCTTCGTGCCGGTTCTTTTTGAGCAGAAAGGTTGGGATCCCGCCGCCTACGGCACAATCACCACTGCCTACTGGATCGCGTCCGCCATATCCGGTCTGGTTTTTGGCCGGCTGGCTGATCGCTTCGACCGGCGCAAAGTCATGATGCTGAGCATGTTAAGTTCGGCGCCGGCCTTTTACCTGCTGCCAGCCTACGAGGGTCCTGTCGCTTTCTTGCTGGCGATCGCCGCTGGCGGATTGTCCGGCGGCGCGCACAGCCTGATTGTGGTGATGGCGCAGGACCTGATCCCGATGCGCAAGGGCTTCGCCTCGGGCGCGATCCTGGGTTTCATCTTTGGCACCGGCGCTATCGGCACGCTGATAATCGGCGCGGTCTCGGATTACATCGGCTTGGCGACCACTTTCCAGATCGTCGCGCTCATCATCGCTATCGCGGGGCTGCTCAGCATGCTGCTGCCGCGCCAGACGAAAGACGCTTGAACTCCCCTGACATGCCGTCTGACAAGAGAGCCATGCCCAAGCTGCACTATATCTCGCTGATGCGCCTGCCCACGGAAAGGGCGCACGGGTTGCAGATTATGCAAAACTGCGAGGCTTTTGCCGCCGCCGGCTATGACGTCACTTGTGGGCTTCCCGCCGCTGGAACACCCGGGAGATGCGGCGATTCAGGGACCCATACGCCTTTTATGGCGTCGAGCGCAACTTCAAAATTCGTCGCCTGCCCTGCCTTGATCTCTTCCCGCTTTTCCCGGCGGAAAGCGCCGGCGCGCGCTTCGCCTTTTACCTGCTGGCGCTGTCCTACGCGCTGATGATGTTGATCGCGCTGCCCTTTGTCCGCGCCGATGTCTTCTATAGCCGCGATGAGATTTTGCTGGCTCTGCTGTCCTGGATCAAACCAAATCTTTCGCTGGCTTACGAAGCGCATCTCTTCCCGACATCAGGACGCGGCGCGGCTTTGCAGCGCTATGTCTGCCAGCGCGTCGGAAGCCTTGTCGCGATTACGCCGCAACTGCGCGCCGACCTCGTCGAAATACGCAATGCGGACCCCAAGCGCAGCATCAGCGCGCAGGACGGCATCCAAGGCGCGCGCTTCGACGCGCTGCCGGATGCCTCCCAAGCTCGCCGAAAAATCGGCTGGGACGAAAAGGCTTTCATCGTCGGTTACGTCGGCAGTTTGAAAATGATTGGCATGGACAAGGGCGTTGGCACACTGCTGAGCGCGGTGGCGCAGGTCGGAGGGGCGCATTTGGCGCTGGTCGGCGGGGCGACCGCCGACGCCAATGCGCTATTTGGGCAATGGATGGAATTGGGACTGCCGGAAGAACGCTTCTTAACTGTCGGGCGGGTAGCGCCGGGCGATGTTCCCTTGTACCTGCGCGCCTGCGACGTTTGCGCGATGCCCCATCCGGCGACAGCGCAATTCGCGCGCTATACCTCCCCCCTCAAGTTGTTCGAGTACATGGCGGCGGCTTGCGCCATCGTCGCCTCTGACCTGCCCGGTTGGTCCGATGTGCTGCAGAATGACGAAACAGCCCTGCTCGTCCCGCCGGATGACATTTCCGCTTGGTCAGCGGCCATCTACGCATTAAAAGAAGATGCGGAGTTGCGGCGGCAACTGGGCGATGCTGCGCGAGAGCAGGCGCTGGCGAATTACACTTGGGCAATCCGCGCGCAACGCATCCTCGCTCACCTAGAAGCGGGTTTCGTTTAACCGGATTTGCCGAGGTCCTGTTGCGTCAATCCCTCGATGGCTTTTTCCGCTGAGAAGCGGTCAATGTCCTCCGCTTGCATCAGGCGCTGCAGCGCTTCGTCGTGCTCATCCGCTTGCAGCATCGCCCGCAGCTCGGACAAATCGACGCTGGAATCGAGCAGCCGCAGCTTCTTGCGCTTGCCTTTGTCTTCCACCTGCAAGAAAAAATAGACGCCAGCCAGGAACAGCCCGGCCATCAGCAAGAGGTTAAGCGCGAGAAAAATGAGCAAGGTCATCGTTGAAGCCTAGCAAGTGACATCTTTGCCGCGCATCCTTTGCGCATTCTCTGCGCATCCTCCTCGCGCCCTCCAATGGAGCCATCCTAACAAGCGCGTCAATCTGGGCGAATCTGCCGCTGCTGCTGCCTTTCGATGCTTTCCGCCACTTGCAGCCAGGCATCGGTATCGAGCAAGGCGATATCCTCATCCGTCCAAAAAGCATAAGCGATTTCCCGCGCATGGGCAGAATCGGGGTCTCCCCGCACCAAGCCCCAGTGGTCCGGGCGACGTCCATAATAGTGCTCGACTAATTCGGCCATGACGGCGTTGACCGTGGCGCTGACCAGATAGCCAATACGCGGCGGCAGCGGACCCGGCCTTAAGGCATGCGCCAGGTCGGACAGCGCCTTCATATAATTCGCCGCCCCCGGGTAGTCGAAGTCGCGCAGCGCTTCTGGCGGCAGCCGCGACGGTGCCGTGCCGGTATTGACCATTTGCATCAGGATCTGCCGGGCGAATCTGGCATCCGGGTAGGCGCGCTCAAAAGTCTCCAGGAATGCCTGCGCCCGTTCGACGACAACCGCCAGTGCGAGATAGAATTCCATCTCCATGAAAAGTGTTTTCAGTAGAAACTGACATTGTTCCGGGTCGCGCTTTTCGGCAGACCGTCGCAGCAGGATCAAACTATCTTTTTCGGGCATCGTGAAAGTCATTCTTGTCTGGCTGGATTCGCTAACAGTACCATATCGCTTATGATTAGCAAATCTCGGCAACCACGAAAGAACATGGGCTGGATATCACGCAATCACATCAATCTAGAAGTGCAGACCGCACACGGTGGGAGCTGCTTTGCCAGTCACTTTTAGCAACTAGCTCCTACCTCCAGGGCAATCGCTTCAAATTATTTTCAACATAGAGGACGCAGAGGACACAGAGTTCGTAGGATTTTAGACGACTATTCTTCTCAATCTGCGGCTCGGAATCGGCAACAGTCCCCAGCGAAACGTGATTTGTCACCAATAATCACAGCTAAGATGAGATTTTTTTCTCTGCGTTCTCTGCGTACTCTGTAGTTAATTTTCAGTTTAGAATCCCGCCATTTCGTCCGCCATCTTTTTGAAGCGATTGCCCTGCTCCTACCTCAGTTTATGGCGGAGATTTCCGCCATTTCTTGCTATAATCACGCCTAAACCGTTCAATTAGCCCAAGGGTTCCATCATGGCGATAGCAAACCCAGCGTTGCCGGTCGACAAGGTTGCCGAATACCTCGGCGATGAAGCCGATTACCTCTTGAAGCACCGTTCCGCCACCATTCCCAAGGCAAGTTTGGCGCTGCCCGGTCCGGACTTCGCCGAGCGCGTTTGGATGGATAGCGATCGCAGCCCGCAAGTCATGCGCAGTTTGCAGCAGATCTATGATCATGGCCGTCTGTCCGGCACAGGATATGTCTCGATTCTGCCCGTTGACCAAGGCATCGAGCATTCAGCCGGCGCGTCCTTTGCGCCAAACCCCGCTTACTTCGATCCAGCGCGCATAATCGAACTGGCTCTGGAAGGCGGCTGCAACGCCGTCGCCTCGACCTTTGGCGTTCTCGGTATGACCGCGCGGCGATTCGCCCATCGCATCCCCTATATCGTCAAGATCAATCACAACGAACTGGTTACCTATCCCAATTCTCATGAACAGATCATGTTCGGGACGGTCAAGCAAGCCTGGGATATGGGCGCGGTAGCTGTTGGCGCGACGGTTTATTTCGGCTCGGAAGATGCTAACCGCCAGATGATCGAAGTTGCCGATGCCTTTGCCTATGCGCATGAATTGGGCATGGCGACCATCCTCTGGTGTTATATGCGCAATCCCGCCTTCACGCTCAACGGCGCGAACCACGAGTCCAGCGCCGATCTGACGGGCCAAGCCAACCATCTGGGCGTGACGCTGAGCGCCGATATTGTCAAGCAAAAACTGCCGACGCAAAATGGCGGCTATAAGGCGCTTAACAGCGGGGATTCATCCTACGGCAAGCTCGACGAGCGTATCTACAGCGAGCTCAGCAGCGATCATCCCATCGACCTGACCCGTTATCAAGTCGCCAACGGTTATATGGGCAAGGTTGGCTTGATTAGCTCCGGCGGCGCCAGCGGCGCCAACGATTTTGCCGATGCGGTCAAGACAGCGGTCATCAACAAGCGCGCCGGCGGCATGGGCTTGATAAGCGGGCGCAAAGCCTTTCAGCGCCCCATGGCGGAAGGCGCTCGGCTCTTAAACGCGATTCAAGATGTCTATCTGAATGAGGATGTGACGGTGGCTTAGCGCGCAATTTCTGGCGAATGTCGCTTGCAATCCTGGCATGATATGTTAGAATTGTTGTACTTAAGTCAGTCAGCCATTACTTGCAACCTGGAGTTGGCATTATGGATCCCACAGTACAACAAACCCTTACCATCATCTTTGGCACGGTCGCCCCGATTTTCCTAGTGGGCGGAGGCGCATTCGCTTGGCTGCGCGCCGATATCCGCCGCGTCGAAAGGAAATCGGAAGATGCCCACAAGAATATCCGCAGCGAATTCAAAGAATTCCGATCCGAAGTAAGTGGCGAATTCAAAGAATTTCGCGCCGAAGTAAGTGGCGAATTCAAAGAATTTCGCGCCGAAGTAAATGGTGAATTCATGGCCGTCCACAACGAATTCAAAGACATTCATAGCGAAATCGGCGATATCAAACAATCCCAAGCCAAAATGCAGTCGGAAATCCGCTGCCTCAATGACAAGTTCGACAGCTTGGATCGGCGGCTTGGCAAGCCGGACAATCGCTAAGCACCGCGCCTTTCACAACAACTGCATGGCGCTGGTAGGCATCCGATCACAGGTCCTTGCGCTAGGTCAAGCTCAGCTCGCCCAGCGCTCCATCTACAATGGCGCGATCCATCTCGAATGTCGCCGCCAGTTGCCCGGCAACATCTCCGCCCAGCGGGTGATTGCGCCGCTCCCCGTCAAGGAATTCCTGCAAATGCCAGGGCCGATCTTCGCTGTTGAAGCGCCAAAGCCGATTGTCTATCGCTTTGTGCATCACAATCTCTTCCAGGAATTGACCGCCAGCATGACGATAATCATGAGCCGTGATCGCGCGGTAATCGGCATCCGATACCGCTTCGTCAACCAGGGTGAATGCCAAGTCGTGCGGATGCGGATGCCGAAAAATTTTGTAGCGATTCGTTTCGGCGGCCTGGACTTGGTAACGGAAGAAGGGACTCGCAATCGTTTCCGCCGCTTGTGCTTGCGGGGCGGGCAATGGCAATACCGCGTATAGCGGCAAGCCGACATCGACCAGATGCTTGCGCCCTTCTAGCCAGATGATGATGGCGCTGTGACAGCCGATGGATTTCCCCATGTCATTGATGGTCAGATACCCGTCATAACCCAGCCAGCGCAGCAAGCTGAAGAACGCGTAATTGCTCTCGTAGCAGGTGCCGCCCGTGCCCTGCGCCAGCGCGCTCCGCCAAAATGCCCCGGCGAAGACCGGACAATCAACCTGCGATTCGTACTTGGCGCGGCGCACAATGCGCGAGGCGCTTTCCCAAGGGACGGCGCGCGTGTAGCTATCCAGCAATTGTCGCAGCGAGTCTTCAGTCGCCGGCGGACGATCCGACCAGCCAAAACGCCGCAGGACCTCTGTCGCAAGCGCGCCGTCTAGCGGAGGACTTGTGGTCATCGGGACTTGTTCGATCTGAGCATAATGATCCTATTATAGCGTCGAGACATGGCGAGGGTGCAGGGCAATCGCTTCAAAATGATGGCGGACGAAATGGCGGGATTCTAAACTGAAAATTAACTACAGAGTACGCAGAGAACGTAGAGAAAAACAAAAAATCTCTTCTCAGCTGTGATTATTGGTGACAAATCACGTTCCGCTGGGGGCTGTTGCCGATTCCGGGCCGCAGATTTAGAAGAATAGCCGCCTAAACTCCTGCGAACTCTGTGTCCTCTGCGTCCTCTATGTTGAAAATATTTGAAGCGATTGCCTTGGGCGAGGGTGCTGAAATTTACGGGTATCACGATAAATTCACCATGAAGACACAAAGAGCACAAAGTTTTTTTCTTTAATCCTCTGCGCCTCTATAAAAACCAACAAAATAATGCAAAACATCAGGGCGCTGTAGGGGGAGATCATCTGGTCGCCCGACGTTGCTGCGTCGTTGATTTCGGGCGACAGTCCATGTCGCCCCTACCAATCCATACATAAAATGGATTTGCATTTCTTTAGTTGGAATTACTTCTGTGGTGGATCCCCCTTTATTGAACTCGAATAAGGAGAAAGCCTCACTTTGCAGCGCTTTGCCCCAAACCGATTGTTGGCGACCATTGGTCAATGACATAAAATCGTAGCTCCGCCAAACGCAAGAGAGCAGAACGTCCAATCTATGCGCTATGCCGATATCGCGCTGAATGCGCCAGTCAATTCGACCTTCACATACCACATCCCGGCCGAGTTGGAGGCGGACTTGCGGCTCGGTTCGCTGGTGCGCGTGGAGTTTGGCGTGGCAATGCAGCCCGGCGTCATCCTGCGCTTCCGCGAGCAAAGCGATATCCCCAAGACCAAGCCCGTCATTGAGCTGCTGGATCCGCAGCCGGCGCTTGACGCGAGCGCGATTGATTTCGTCAACTGGCTCAGCGAAACCTATTTGGCGCCGATTGGTCCCTGCGTTTGGCTGCTGCTGCCGCCGGGCTTCACGGGCAAGGCCGACCGACTGTTTCGATTTTGCCGCGATGACCAGACGGACGAGCGGCCCGAGCAAATGAGCCTGCCCGGCGCGCAGGTCCAAACCGAAGCGCCACTGCCCAGACGTCTGCTCGATTACCTGCGCCTGCGCGGTCCCAAGCGTTTGCAGCAACTGAAGCGCGCCTTTCCCAAACGAGCTATCGAGCCTCAACTGGCGCTGCTGGAAGACGCGGGCATGATCACAAGTCAATCGACGCTGGCGCCGCCCGCCGCGCGCGGCAAAACCGAAGCACGGGTCTATCCGCTATTCGCGAAGGATCAGATAGATGAACATGCCAAGAAGCTCGGCAAGCGCGTCAAACATGCCGATTTGCTGGAATTAATCGCCGAGCGAGAGGAAGACGCGCTAGGCCTGCAGGAGGCGCTGGAACTGATCGGCGCCAAGAATCGCGCTCCCCTGAACAGGTTGGTCGAACTCGGCTTGGTTTTCGTCGAGAAAACCGAGCGCGGCCAACAAGACCTGGTATTCCTGGAGGCGACGCCCGACGAAGCGTCGACGCTGCTTTCGGCTTGGCGCGGCGATGAAATCTACAAGCAGCTCTTGCGGCGGATAATCGCAGCGGAGCCGCCCGCGACGCCGGCCGAGATTCGGGCGGCGACCGGCGCTTCGGCGAACCTGATCCGAAAGCTGGAACGCGCGGGCTTCATCGAGATACGCGAGCAGCAGGTCTGGCGCGATTCACTCCAGGATTTTGACTTTGTGCCGAGCGAGCCGCCGGTCTTGACCCCCGACCAGCAAGCTGTTTGGGATGCGATCCGGCCGTCTTTGCAGGGGAGCGGCGACGCTAGCGCTACTCCCGCCCGTTTTCTGCTGCATGGCGTCACCGGCAGCGGCAAAACCGAAATCTATTTAAGAGCGATCGCGGAAGTATTGCAGCAGGACCGGCAAGCCATTTTTCTGGTGCCGGAAATCGCCTTGACTCCACAGACGGCGCGGCGTGTTTCCGAACGCTTTGGGGATCGCGTGGCGCTGGTGCATGGCAGCTTGCCCATCGGCGAGCGCTATGATACCTGGAAGCGGGCGCGCCAAGGGGATATCGCGCTGGTCGTCGGCACGCGCTCGGCATTGTTCACCCCCTTGCCCAACTTGGGCTTGATCATCCTCGATGAAGAACACGACGCCAGCTACAAACAGCTTGCCTGGCGGGGGCAAGCCCAGTATCACGCGCGCGACATAGCCGACCAGCTCATGACGCGGGCTGGCGGTGTTCTGATCCTCGGCAGCGCGACGCCCGATCTGCAATCTTGGTACCGCGCGCAAAAGGATCACATCACTTATCTGCGCTTGCCCAAACGCATCATGGGCCATCGCCAGCGTATCGAGCAGCAAGCGAGCCGCGCTGGGGTCGTCGCGCGTTATGCGCCCGGGGCTTTCGACGCGCTGCATATCGAGCTGCCGCCGGTCTCGCTGGTTGATATGCGGACGGAGCTGCGCCAGGGCAACAGCAGCATGTTCAGCCGCGAATTGCAAGAAAGCCTGTCGCAGGTGCTTGATCGTGGCGAACAAGCCATGCTGCTGCTCAACCGGCGCGGGCAGGCGACCTATGTCTTCTGCCGCGACTGCGGATATGTCCTGGAATGCGCCCGCTGCGACAGCCCACTGACTTATCATCGCTTTGACGAGACGCTGCGCTGCCATCATTGTGGCGCCAGCCAAGAGCAGCCGCAGCAATGCCCCGTATGCCAATCCTCAAGAATCCGCTACTTCGGCGCTGGCACGCAATTGGTGGACGAAGCGCTGCGCGACCTATTCCCGCGGGCGCGGGCGCTGCGCTGGGATGCCGATTCCGCCAGCAACCCGCGCATGCACTTCGAAATTTTGCAGCGATTCATAGACGGCGAAGCGGATATTGTGATTGGCACGCAGATGATCGCCAAGGGATTGGATCTGCCAATGGTGACGCTGGTCGGCGTGGTCAGCGCCGATCTGGGTCTGTCACTGCCGGATTTCCGGGCTGGCGAGCGTGTCTTCCAGTTGTTGACACAGGTGGCGGGCCGCGCCGGGCGCGGCATCTTGGGTGGGAAGGTGGTCTTGCAGACTTACCAGCCCGATAATTACATCATCCAAGCCGCCTCTCGGCATGATTACGCCGGCTTCGTCGCGGCGGAAATCGCCTATCGCAAAGCCATGGGCTATCCACCCTTTCGGCGGCTGGCGCGTTTGGTATTCAGCTATGCGGATCCTCACAAGTCGCAGCAGCAAGCAGAGCTAGCCGCCCAGCGCATTCAGCTATTGATAGCGCGAAAAAGCCTGACTGGCACAAGCCTGATTGGTCCGGCGCCCTGCTATTTCACGCGCCTCAATCGACATTATCGCTGGCAACTGCTGCTGCGGGGACCCAACCCACGGGCGATTCTGCGCCAGCTGGCGACAGAGCCAGGCTGGCAAATTGACCTTGATCCCATCGATTTACTGTAAGGGGAATGCTCAGCGACTCTGTGGCAGCGCCCAAGGCAATCGCTTCAAATTATTTCTTAACCGAGGCGCGCCTAGACACCCACAAGACTTTCGACACGGATTGGCAGCCGCCCTCTACAGATTGCTAGAATTATGCGACATCCGACATAATTTATTTATGAGGCGATTGCCCCCGCGCAACCCGCCATAGATTCGGCGAATTCTGCGCGGCGTGTTAGAATTTCGACACATTACTTGAATTGTGCCTAGCAGTTGCCGTACGCTGAATAGTGGGGCTGTCTTATGCGTAGATTCTTGAGTATCTTATGCGGTCTAAGTTTTGGCGCCATCTTGGGCGCTTTATTGGTTACATTTTTTTCGCCGGTTACCTCGACCGAATTTCGTGAAAACTGGCAGCGACATTATCGCCGCGCGCTGGCTGCCGGGCGCCGCGCCAGTACCGAACGCCGCAGCGAGCTGGAACAAGAACTCAGTGACCGGCGCTCCTCAAGTTCTTGACAACGCAATTAGCCGCGCCTCGTTAATATATTTGAGCTTGCCAGGGGCGAGATGACAGATATTTCCGCTGCGTCCACATTGACGCAAAAAGCAAAGCGGACGCTAGACTATTCGGTGCTCTTTGCCACGATAGCCGCGGCCAGTACTGCCTATGTAGGCAGTACGGCGCTCAACGTCGCCCTGCCCGCCATTCAAATTGATCTGAACGCGCGGGGAGCCGACCTCTTGTGGATCTCTAATTCCTATATCATCGTGCAAGCCTCGCTGTTGGTGGTTTTCGGGTCGCTCTCCGATCGTTTTGGCCGCAACCATATTTGCATGCTGGGCATCTTGCTTTTTGGCATTGCCTCGCTGGTTGCCGGTATTGCGCCCTCTGTCGAGATCTTGATACTGGCGCGTTTTGCCCAAGGCATTGGCAGCGCGATGATCGTGCCTTGTACGCTGGCCATCGTTTCCGCGCATTTCAGCGGCGACAGGCATGGCTGGGGAATCGGCATTTGGTCGGCTTTTACGTTGTTCTCCAGCGGCTTGGGTCCATTTATCGGCGGCGTTCTGACGGAGATGGGCTTGTGGCGCATGATCTTTTATGTGCAAATTCCCTTCGGCGTCGCGGCCGCTTGGGTGCTATGGCGCTATGTGCCAGAAACTTACAGCAAAGATTCTATTCCTGTTATGGGTTGGTTGAGCGCGCTGCTGATCACCTTGTCCCTGCTCGGGCTGACCCACGGTTTCCTCGAAGCGCCACAGCTCGGCTTCAGTCATTCTTCAATCTTGCTATCTCTCGCCTTCGGCGTCTTGACGCTGCTCTTGTTCGTTTTGGTGGAAACCCACGAGCACGCCCGTGAATTGCTGGCTCTTTTTCGCACGCGCACATTCAGCGGCGGCAATCTCGCATTATTCCTGCTGAATTTTTCTGTAGGCCCCGTTCTGATTTACATTCCGCTAAATATGATACAAATTCAAGGTTACAGCGAGTCCTTCGTTGGCATCGCGATTTTTCCGATGACGATACTCATGCTCTTGTCGTCCGCCTATATTGGCGGCATAGTTGATAGCTATGGTCCGCGCAAACCGATTGTCGCGGGCCACGCGCTCACATTTATCGCCTTTGTATTATTGGCTATGGTTGGCATCACGGAGGGGCAGCAGGACTACTGGAAAACGTTCTTCCTGCCAGTATGCTTGGCCGGCATGGGGTTAGGAATAACCTTGGCGCCGCTGACCGTCGCCGTGCTGGAATCGGTGGAGGAAAAGAAAGCCGGCATCGCCTCCGGCATCAGCAACACGCTGTCTCGTGTGGGGCAGGTGCTCTCGGTGGCTGTCATGGGCGGTTTTGCCCTGTCCATATTCACATCTGTGCTGTTGAACAACCCAAACGTGAGAGATTTGCCCGCGACAAGCCAGATCCAGCTGCAAATTGCCTCGGTGGACCTGGGGGAAACAACCATCCCCGAGTCGCTTAGCCCGTCCGAAAAAGCGCATGTCGAGGCGGCGATTCGCGATTCTCATGTGGCCGTATATAATGTCTTGCTTTGGGTCAGCGCCGCCTTTTGTTTGTTAAGCGGGATAATTTCGTGGATTCTGATTGACAACCGCTTGGTGCGCCGGCAGGAGAATGTGCCATAAGTCAGCGCAAACTTAGATCTGACGATCCCCCTGGTAAACCGCTTCCCGAATCCCTTTTAGATAGCCAATGGCAAATAGCCGCCCGATTGCCGAGTAGCCGGCGTTCTTGTTGTCGTCGCCCGCCATCGTCGGCACATGATCGGGCCGCAGCACGCCGTCGAAACCGATGTCGCGATAGGCGCGCATACAAGCGACCATGTCCGTTTTGCCCGCATCGTGGAAGGTCTCTTGGAATTTCTCGGGTTCACCCGCTACATCGCGCATGTGCACAAAGAAGATCTTGTCCGCAAACTTGCGGATGACCGCCGGCAAGTCATCCGTCATTAGCGTGAAATTGCCCTGGCACAGGGTGATGCCGTTCATCGGGCTAGGCGCGAGCTCGAGCAAGCGCTCGAAATTCTCCACGCTGCGCATGATGCGCGCCAAGCCGCGGATGGGCGAAAGCGGCGGGTCGTCGGGGTGCATCGCCAATTTCACGCGCGCCGCCTCCGCGACGGGCAGCACTTTTTCCAGGAAATATCGCAGGTTGTCCCAAAGCTGTTCTTCGCTGAGCTCGCCATATTCCGTTAGGGGCGCTTTGTGCATCTGGCTGTGATCGTACCCGGTCACAAGCGCGCCTCCGCGCGAGCGGATGGTGGTCGAGGTGCGCGTCCAGTTCATCACCGGCATCCATTCATAACACCAGACGCCGATGCCCAAGGCGCCCATATTGCTGATAAGTTCGCAGACGCTGGCGATCTGCTCGTCGCGGCCCGGCAAGCCCAGCTTCGCCTTGTCTAGCGGGGGCCGACTCTCGAGCACAACAAGCTCGAAGCCATGATCGGCGTAGGCGTTCTTCGCGCGCAGCAGCGATGTGTATGACCAGGGCGCTTCGCCGCCGCTGGGCGCGCGCAGGTCCATGGCGCCAACCACTTTGCTCAGGCCGCATTGGGCGACCATGTCCCAGAGTAAAGAATGGTTCGGGGCTAAATACTCAGCAATTTCGATCATCATATTCCCTTTGAGCGAGGTGACCTTTGACGGTCCGTGTCGGGGGTCAGTGTCTTCGCGGTCTGCGCGACCCGCTAATGCGCCCGCAGATTGTAGGTCATTTTACCTGGGCTTCTCAACGAGACGCCCCCTGCATTTTGCCATATTTATGTGAGTTTCGACATATATCTGTTGTGAAGCGATTAGCTCACGCGGTTCACATTGGATTTACATTGGCTTCTCCTTGGCTTCGCAGTGACCTCGCAATACCAGGCATCCTTGATAAAATGCTGCTTGCATCCTGCAGGATACATCAATTATGGATTGCCTGCGTAGAACATAATGAATCGGCAGCGAGAATCGAGAAGTAATGCAAAACGTCGGCGTTCGAAAGCAAGCTGAAACGGAAGTCCTTGTCGGGCTGAGCAGCGCGGATGTGCGGCAACGTCTGAGCCGTGGCGAAAGCAACGACTATGAAGCGCGCGTCGGGCGCAGCTATTGGGACATCTTCCGCGAGAACGTGCTGAATCTGTTTAACATCGTCTTGGGTGGCTTATTGATTGGCGTGATTCTGCTGGGGGATTATGTCACGGCGATATTTGCCGGCTTCAGCGTTGTCTCGAATACGATTTTTGGCATGATTCAGGAATTCAACGCCAAACGCCAACTCGACCGGCTGGCGGCGCTGAGCGAGCAGAACGTGCCTTGCCTGCGTGACGGGGCTTGGATCGACGTGCCGATGCGCCAAGTGGTCAAGGACGAGATGATCCGCATTGAACCGGGCGATCGCTTGGTCGTCGATGGCGAGATCGTCCAGAGCGATTCACTGGAAATGGACGAATCGCACTTGACCGGCGAATCGGACGCCATCAGCAAAGCGCCCGGCGACGGCGTCTACTCCGGTTCCTATTGCACCGCCGGCGCCGGCGTCATGCGCGCCAGCAAAGTCGGCGCGGAAAGCTATATCAACCGCCTTTCCACCATCGCCAAGCAATACAAGGTTGTCAAAACTCCCACGCAAATCAAGATTGACATCATCGTTGAAGTTACCGTCTTGATTATGTTTGTCTTTGTGCCGCTGATCTTCATCACCGGGTTCTTGCTGGATAGCGCCTTCCTGGAAATCGTGCGCAACGCCGTCGTCTTCACCACCAGCCTGGTGCCGCAGGGCTTGGTCTTGGTGGCGATTCTGTCGCTGACTATCGGCGCGGTCAAGATCAGCCGGCAGCAGACCCTGGTGCAGCGCGTCAACGCCGTGGAATCGCTGGCCAACGCCAGCGTACTTTGCTTCGACAAAACCGGCACGCTCACCCAGAACAAGCTCGCCGTGCACGAGATCATCGAAATTGGCGCGGCTGATATCAGCGCTGTCCAACGCGACCTGTACATTTACCTGAAGAACCTGGCGCACTTGAACAACACCGCCCAAGCCATCAAGCGTTATATCCAGGGCGTCGTCCAGGTAGACGGCTATCCCCCCAAGCAGCGAGAGATACCCTTCTCCTCTTTACGCAAATGGGCTGCGGTGGAGCTGCCCGATTCGACGCTGCTGCTGGGCGCGCCAGAACGGCTCTTTCGCCCGTCAGAACCGCACTTCGCCCATGCCCAGGCGCTAGCGCGGGATGGCATGCGCGTGCTGGCTTTTGCGCGCATGAGTGGCGCGCCAGCCGCTGATGCCATTGAAGTCGCTGATCTGGTCCAGCCGCTGGCGCTGATTGTCATGAGCGACCAGATTCGCGACGATATTCAGGACACCTTGCAAGCCTTCCGCGAAGAAGGCTTGAAGCTCAAAGTCATTTCCGGCGACAACCTGGAAACGGTGCGGGCAATCGCGCGGGAATCTGGCATGTCGGTTGACAGCGCTTATACCGGCGCCGAACTCGAGGCAATGGGCGCGACCGAGTTCGCCAGCGCCGTCAGCGAGTCGCAGGTATTCGCCCGCGTCGAGCCCGATACCAAACAGCGCATCGTCGAGTCGCTGCGGCGGGGCGGCGAATACGTCTCGATGGTCGGCGACGGCGTCAACGATGTGCCGGCGCTGAAAGCAGCCAACCTCGCTATCGTCATGAACGACGGCACGCAGATCAGCAAGGATGTCGCCGATATTGTGCTGCTCAACAACGCCATGTCGACGCTGCCGCTCGCCTTCCAAGAGGGCAAGGGAACCACGCAGACTATTTTTGGCAGCATGAAGATGTTCCTGGTGCGCAACTTCTACAATATCGCCTTCTTCATATTCATCGCTTTTATGGCGCTGCCTTTCCCGATCACGCCGGTGCAGATAAGCTGGGCCACCTTCGGCACGGTCAACCTGCCGGCGACCTTCATCGCCTTCGGCTGGCTGCGTCCGCAGCGCATGGAGCGCTTCCGCCGCGACGTGATGGACTACATCTTCACCATGGGTTTTATCGGCGCGGTGATCATGACCATTTTGTATCTCATTACTTGGGTCAGCAGCGATGGCGACCTGGCGTTGACGCGCTCGAACATCACCATCATGATGGCGCTCTACGGCATGTTGATCACCTGGCATGTCCAAGGCATCAATCTTTATCAGCCGCGCAGTTTCTTGCAGCACTGGCGCGCCATCCTGCTGACCAGCGTGCTAACCGCGCTGACCATCCTGGTCATGTACGCCTATCCAGCCCTCTACGAGTTCAAGCCGCCGGCTTGGGATGGCGGCGACGGCTCGCTGCTGATCGTGGCGATCGCGGTCTTGTTCCTGCTGACGATGGCGCTGTTGAGTCACGGGATGAAGTACCGCTATTTGCTGAGTCGGTTCTGGGATTTGATGTCGCCGGATCGGGGGTAGGGGTTGCTAGTATAGAATGTTTGTGCTATATTATTCAATTGCAGATTAACATATGAGGTGCAAGAGGATGTCACAAAACCTAGTTAGCTTCTTCAATGATCCAAGAGAGAACTCGTTGGTTAAGGCTTCAATCGTTTCCAAGTATTTTGAAACATGGGCAAACATTATTTTGCAGATTCTAAAGAAACAGGAGCGAATGTCGGGGCGAGAGAAAGGACAAATTGCATACATAGATCTTTTTGCCGGTCCTGGAGAATATGAAGATGGCACATCATCTACTCCGATTCTAGTCCTCGAAAAAGTGCTGAAGAATTCAGAGCTTTGCGAAAGAATGGTAATTGTCTTCAATGATAAAGAAAGTAAGCATGTTGAATCATTACGACTAGCTGTAAACAGTTTTCATGGCATTGATAAATTCAATTACAAACCACAAATTATCAATATAGAAGTAAGCAGAGAATTGGCTGGCACATTGAGTTCATTACCTGATGTGCCTACGTTCCTCTTTATAGACGGATGGGGTTATAAAGAACTATCGCTAGAACTCTTTGAATCGATTCTTCATAAGTGGGGTTCTGATTGCATTATCTTTTTCAACTTTAATCGCATAAATGCGGCGATTGACAACCCTAGAATGGTAGAGAATATTGTATCTCTGTTCGGATCTGCACGTGCTGAGAAACTTCGTACCGAGCTATTGAATAGTAATCCGTATGAGCGAGAACTTGTAATTATTGAGGAGTTTTCTTCTGCTCTTAAGGAGTCGAGTACTGATGGCAGCTCTCGTTATGTTTTGCCGTTTAGATTCAAGAATGCGGAAGGATCTAGAACAAGCCATCACCTAATCCATGTTTCTAGGCATTTTCTTGGATATGAGAATATGAAGGAGATTATGGCGAAGGAGAGTTCAGAAGCCAATCAAGGTGTCTCCAGCTTTGAATACAGTGTTGCAACAAAAAGGCAAGCTCTCTTATTCAGATTATCTAGACCGTTGGATGAACTAAGTGAAATGTTATTGCGTGAATTCGCTGGGCAAAAGATCTCGATGAAGGAGATTTACGAAAAGCATAGTGTTGATACTCCATTCATAAAGAAGAATTATAAAGATGTCCTCTGGCAACTAGAGGAAGAGGGTAAAATTACTGCTTCAAAGCACAGGCGAAAATCGTTTGGTGACAATGTAATTGCATCATTTCCAAAGTGAATTCTTTGGTCTTTGAGCTCTAGCATATTTGAAATCAGTTAGGAAAATCTTCTCGCCAATCATCCCATACCAGATTACCCTTAAAAAATACTGGAATCCCCTGCTTATCCAAGAGCTCAACTAGCCGAGCTGTCCATTCCGCATTGGGCTGATAAACGCGGCTGCCATTTGACGCAGCTCCGATAAGTACCCACTCGAATGGCAGTTTACCAAAGTATGATAGGTGATCGTCAAGGGAAGCCGCAACATCAAATGATAATGGCTCAGCGCTCAAAAAACGAACAGGTGCGTCCACTTCTTCTAAATGGCGCAAATAAACATGCAAGGCGCGGGCAGCACCGGTTTCGGACATTGTGTGCCCCGCTGGGGTACTTACCCCCACCCATACATTCTCAGGGAAGGGATTATACTGTGCCAGCCTTAAGGGGTATTTACTCAAAGTCTGAAAGATGTGCCAGTTCGCGCGTTCCATCACATCCAGTACTTTACGTATCTGCTCTTCCGGCACCCAGTGTCCGAACAGGTCGGCCATGCTGCCAACGAATATGCCTGATTCATCCTTTACTTTGAGCGGCGCGTTCAGATTGTGCGGACGCCAGTAGTGATGTTCGAATCCATGCTGATAGGCGCGGGTGAAGCGTTCGGCAATCGTCTTGGCGTAACACTCCGTGATTGACCCGTCAGGCATTTTCCAGGTGCAGCCGTGGAAGCAACCACCAGTGGGATTCCACGTGTAGCCCGGCAATTCTTTGCCTTCAGCTGTACGTATCCGCGTCCACTCGATGCCCTTGGGCGGATGCTGTTTGTTCATTCCAGCTCCTTAATGTATTGCGTATTGCTCAATGATAGAACAAATGTATCATTCACGCAAGCGATTATGCCGCATTTCCCGCCAGCGCTCCCACATCCAAACCACAGCCAGCGCCGAGAACACGAAGAGCAGCGGATCCGTGGGCGAGCGATAGCGCGTCGAAGGATGGAAGAGCAGGTAGACCGCCGTCTGGCTAATCTGAACGAAAAATAGCAGACTCAGATCCCGCAAGTCGCGCCAGCTGATGACGGCGCCGACCAGCGCCAGCAGCCACAAACCGCCAAAATAGACGATGTGCAGGTTGCGTCCGACCATAGCGAATAAGCTGTTGTCTTCATAGGCGGCGTTGGCAGCGCTGACGCCAGTGTGAGATTGGCCCTCGCCGATGATCTGCAGGACGCCGTCGGCGGTGACGCGCAAGACTTCGCCCTGGCGCAGGTTCTTGAGCGGAGTCACCTGCGGGTTCCAGTAAACCCAGAATTTCACCCAGAGCAGTTCGGGTATGCGCTCGGGATTCTCCCGCAGATAGCGCAAACCCGCGTTCAGCAAAACTTGGTTGTTGAGATAGGGGTCGTCGGTCTTCGGCGCGTCGGGCGGGCGGCTTGACCACTGTACGTCGTAGCCGGCGCGGAAGATGGGCACGGTCTGGCGATTATTGCCCTGATAGAGATTCTCGCCGCCATTGAGCGCCACGGCGACGAAGCCGCCATGAATCGCCGCGCCGCGGACGAGCCAGGGCAGCAAGACCAGAACGCTGACCAGCGCTACCGGCAACAGGCGCAGCATGGTCTGCCGCCAGCTCAAGCGGAATAGGAACCAGAGCGCCATAAGAATCGCCAGAGGCGGCAATAGTGCCCGCGCTAGAGCGGATATGCCCAGGACGATGCCAGCGGCGCATGCCAGCGCGAAGCTGCGGCGATTTTCCCTTTCCTGCCCGCGCAGCAGTATCATGAACCAGAGGAAGAGGTGCAGCAATGCAATCCAGAGCGCGGTGTCATTCAGCGTGAGATTTTGGAAGATCAAATATGGATAGAGCGCGAAGCAGAGCGCGCCAAAGGTAGCAATCCATTCGCCGCGCCGCCCCGGCAAGAGCCGCCGCGCGATGTCATATAGCAGGACAATGGAGCAGACATCCAAGAGCGTGTGTATCAATCCCACAGCGACATAGCTGCGCCCGAAGACGCTGTATATCAGCGCCAGCAGCGCGCTGTAAAGCGGCGGCAGCACCGAATCCGCCAGTCCCGGCATGCGGCCATAGACGCCGGTTTCCAGCAGGTTGATGGCGTAGGCGTCATAGGCGACCGAGCCATGCACCTCGCCGCCGGGTTCGCTGAAGCCGAAGACCGCGGGGAAGGCGAAAAGCGCCCCGAGCCGCGCGATGATTGCGATGAATAAGACCACAAGCAGTTTATTCTTAACAAGCTGACTGCGCATCGCTCTACTTCAATTCTGGCATGTTTCGCACGTTCATCAGGTCTCGGCGCATGAAGCGCGCACTTGTGTGTGGGGGCTCGAAAAAAACAAAATCCCCCTACACCACTGTACAGGGGGATTTCATCAGATGCTCGTTTTTCCGCACTATCCGCACTGTTTCATGCCAGCGCGACGCGGCAGTCCGGCTTAAAGCGCCGGCTGCTGATAGCGCAGCGGGATGGATTCGATCTCGTCCATCAACTGGTTGAACTGATCCAGATTGAGTTGCTGCTTGGCGTCGGACATAGCGACATCGGGGTTGGGGTGGACTTCCACCATCAAGCCATCCGCGCCGCTTACCCGCGACACGCGCCCCAGTGAATTGGCGATATCGCGGCGCCCAGCCGAATGCGAGATGTCGACGATGACCGGCAGGTGCGTTTCTTGTTTCAGCAGCGGCACAGCGCTGATGTCCAGCGTATTGCGCGTCCATTCGCTGAAGGTGCGGATGCCGCGCTCCATGAGGATTACCTGATGGTTGCCGCCGCTCATGATGTATTCGGCGGCGTAAATGTATTCCTTCAATGTCGCGCCGAAGCTGCGTTTGAGCAAGACGGGCTTGCTCTGCTTGCCCAGTGTCCGCAGCAGGAAGCTGTTCTGCATGTTGCGCGCGCCCACCCAGAAGGCGTCGACATATTCATCCATCATGGGTATCAGCGACAGATCCAGCACTTCGCTGATGACGACCAATCCATATTTATCGGCGACTTGACGGGAGATTTTCAAACCCTCTTCGCCCAAGCCTTGGAAATCGTAAGGCGAGGTGCGCGGTTTGTAACCCATGCCGCGGATCATCTTCACGCCGCGCGCCGCCAGCGCCGCCGCAACCTGGTCCATCTGCTCGTAACTTTCCACGGCGCAAGGACCGGCGATAATCTCGAAACTGTCATTGCCCAGGCGCAAGCCATTGCCGAACTCGATAATCGTATGCTGGTCCGGCGCCTTGCGCTGCACCAGGATTTTCTCGCGGGCGTCGCTCTCTTCGAGGTGCAATGTAGCGCGAAAGATTTCGTGGAAGAGCTTGGAAATGGTTTCGTTGCTGAAAGGACCTTCATTGACGAGCTGCAGCGCGGTCAGCATCTCGGCTTCGCGCTGCGGGTCATAATTACGCGTGCCCATCTCTTGCAGAACCTTGCCGATTTCCAGCGCGATTTCGGCGCGTTTGTTGAGCAATTCCAGGATTTCCAGATTGATCGGGTCAATCTGCCCCCGCAACTCCTTGAGGCGATTTGTTGAGGACACGGCTTTTCTACTCCCAATACATGCACTAAATGGCTGGTGAGGGGTATTATACACAGGTATCGGTAAATAGCATGGTCATTTTTCACAAGAGGCTCCGCCATGCCGCCCTTCCTGCCAGGCTTGTCGCTTGCGCGCCAATTCTTCCATCAGGCGGTCGCGCCGATTATTCAGGACGGCTGCCCGGGTTTGCGTTATAGCGCCGCATTGATAGGCGACGGCTCCGAGGTGCTGGGCTACGATAGCGAAATGTCCACCGATCATGACTGGGGTCCGCGCGTCATGCTTTTCCTGAGGCCCGCGGACCACGCGCGCCACGCCCAGACTTTACAGGACTTGCTAAGTCAGCGGCTGCCGTACCAATTCGCAGGGTACTCAACAAACTTTGGGCTGCCAACGGTCGGCGAAGGCGACAGCGGCACGCGGATTGCCCAGAGCATTGATGCCGGTCCCGTCAATCACCGCGTCGATATCTTGACGATTGACGGCTATCTGCGCGCTGCCAGCGGCATTTCCGCCGAACAGCCGCTCAGCGCGGCCGACTGGCTCAGCCTGCCGCAGCAAAAACTGCTCTCGCTCACCGCCGGCGGCCTCTTCCGCGACGATCTCAATCTGGCGGCGCTGCGGATGCGGCTCGCTTGGTATCCGCATGATGTCTGGCTGTATCTGTTGGCATGTGGCTGGTCGCGCATCGGCCAAGACGAGCATCTGGCGCCGCGAGCCGCCCTGGCCGGCGACGAACTGGGCGCGGCGCTGATCGCCGGTCGCTTGGTTCGCTCAATCATGCAGCTTTGTTTCCTGATGGCGCGGACTTACGCGCCCTATGCCAAGTGGTTTGGCAGCGCATTCGCCGAATTGCCCTGCGCCGGCGAATTGATCCCGGCGCTGCGGCGCGCGCAAATCGCGGAGAATGATGGGGTGCGGCGGTCCGCTCTATGCCGGGCTTACGAGAGCCTGAACCGCCAGCATAACGCGCTGGAGCTGACCGAGGCGATTCAACCGGCGCTGCTGCCCTTTCATGGGCGCGGTTTCCTGGTCAGTGGAGCCTGGCGCTATGCCGAAGCTTTGATCCAGCGCATCGGCGATGAGCAGCTTCGGGCGGTGGTAGCGCGAGCGCTAATCGGCAGCATTGACCAGTTCAGCGACAACACGGACCTGCGCGAGGCGACGCATCTGCGCCAGAAAATCGCAGCGCTATATCAGTGACAATGCCCGTGAGCGCGCCGCCACAAAAGCGGCTGCCGATCGCCGCACATCGGCTTCCGTTGTCGCCCAGGAACAGACACTGATGCGTATCACCGGCTCCCCGCGCCATTCGGACCCGCCGCACCAGCATTCGCCGCCCGCCTGCAAAGCGCGCAGGGTGGCTCGCGTCAATTCGGGTCCCTCGCAAGCCACCAGCACCTGATTGAAAACGACCTCATTCAGAATTCGGAACTCGCGCATTGCCAGCTCGTCGGCGAATTGTCGCGCCCGCGCGCAGAGCTGCGCGACCAGCTCATCGACGCCGGCGCGCCCCAAGGCTTTCAGCAGCGCCCACAGCTCGATGCCGCGCGCGCGCCGCGACATCTCCGGCGTATACAGCATGCCATCGCGCGCCTCGCTGAAGTGGAGATAGCTGCCAGCCGCTTGTAATGCCTGCGCCAACGTCGAGCGATTTCTGCAGAATATGATGCCGCAGTCGTAAGGGCTGTTGAGCGTCTTATGGGCGTCGGCGGACCAGGAATCCGCCTGCTCGACGCCTGCCGTAAGCTGCGCTGTCGCCCGGCAGGCGCGGGCCCACAAGCCAAAGGCGCCGTCGACATGCACCCAAGCCCCGGCTTGACGCGCCGCATTGCAAAGTGTCGCGAAGTCGTCGAAGGCGCCGCTGTTGACATTGCCCGCCTGCAAGACCAGCAGGGTTGTACTGTCCAGTTGAGGAAGCTGCCGCGCATCCAATCTACCTTGTTCGTCGGCAGCCACTACCTCGATCTGGGCTGCGCCAATGCCGAGAATCGCCAGCGCTTTATAGATGCTGCCATGGGCGGCTTCGCTCAAGACAAGACGCAAGGGCGGCGCGCCGAAGAGCCCGCGCTCGGCCACATCCCAGCCCTGCCGCGCCAGGATGGCGTTGCGCCCAGCCAGCAAGCCGCAAAGGCTTGCCGTCGATGTCCCGCTGACAAATCCCGCCGCACTGCCCTTTGGCAGCTCGAGCAGGTCAAGCAGCCAGGTTTCGCAAAGCGCTTCCAGCTTGGCGGCAATCGGCGACATGACCTGCAATGCCGCGTTCTGATCCCAAACATCAGCCAGCAGCCTCGCCGCCAGCGCCGCTGGAATCAAGCCGCCGTTGACGAAACCGAAGTAACGTCCCCCGCCTTGGGCGACGGCTGCCGGCGCGCCAATCTCGTGCAGCAGACGCAGGATATCGCTGGTTTCGCTTGGTCCATCCGGCAATGCTTCCTGCAAGCATCGCAAAGCGTTCAGGGCCGGCGCAGTCGGGAATGGCGGGCGGTCCCGCTGTGAATCGAGATATGCCAGCGCGTGATCAAAGACCTGGCGATAGATCGCTTTATTCGTCGATTCCTTTTGCAGCCGTTTCCTTAGCTCACGCATCTATCTCACTCATCGCGCCATCCGCATCCATTGCCAATTGCCAGAAAGTCCAGTTTCCGCGATCAATCTTGATTTCGCGATTTGTAAGTGCGCTGTAATGTCTTGGAAATAGAAATCAATAATTTTCCCGCTATAATACATTCATCTGCGCTTAATGGAGAGCGAGAAGAATGATGGATACCATACGAAAACCAACAATTTGGCATGGGGCATTAGTCGGTGTCCTGCTGACGCTGACGCTGACTTCAGTGTTGTTCTTGGCCGATCAACTGGTCGGATTGCCCTTTATCCCCTTTGATGTCTTCGATTTTGTTTCCCGGGTTTTGCCGGGCGCGCTGCTGACCTTCGGCATTGATATGATGGTGGATATGATCATTGCCTTTAACTTGGGCGAAACATCAGCCGCCGCCAAGACCGCCGAACAGGTGATGGGCTTGGGCGCTTTCCTCGCGCTTGGGCTGGTTGCAATCGCGGTCTTTTTCGGGGTCTTGAATCGCAGCAATACCGGCGCGCGCAATCTCAACCCGGGCTTGATGCTGGGTTTGGGCTTGGGAGCGGTCCTGATGATAATTTCCCTTCAGGTAAATCTGACCGCCACCGCCCCAAGCGGCGCCCAGGTCATTTGGGTGGGATTGGTTTTCGCCCTTTGGGGCGTCGCCGCCAACTGGGTCTATAACACGCTCGCGCATAGCGGCGCGAAAACCAAGATTGACGCAGAGACGGGCGAGACGATCACTGTCGAGGCTCTCGATCGCCGCCAATTCATGGTGCGCGTCGGCGGCGCCAGCGCCGTCTTAACGGTCATCGGCGCTGGCTTGGGCGCTTTCATCGGCAATCGTCCGGGCGAAGGGCAAGTCGCCGGCGACGCCTCGGGCGCGTCGGAGGGCGATGTCTTGCCCAACCTCGAAGGCAATATGGAGCCAGCCCCGGGCACACGCCCCGAATACACGCCGCTCGACAATCACTATCGCATCGACATCAGTTCGCGCCCACCGGTGATTGACTCCGGCGAGTGGCGGCTGGACGTAACGGGCTTGGTCGACAATCCGGTCAGCTTGTCGCTGAGCGATCTCTATGACAATTTCGCGCGGGTCGACCGCTTCATCACCTTGTCTTGCATCAGCAACCGCATTGGCGGAACGCTCATCAGCACCACCAAATGGTCGGGCTTCCGCATGAGCGACTTCCTTGAGCTGGTGAAACCGCAAACGGATGCCGTCGCGCTGAAAATCACCGGCGCCGACAATTTCGATGAATATGTCATGCTCGATGTCATCAACGCCGACGACCGCATCATGTTCGCCTACGAATGGGACGACCAACCCTTGAAACAGAAGCATGGCTTCCCCTTACGCATCTATATCCCCGATCGTTATGGCATGAAGCAGCCCAAGTGGATCGAAAGCATTGAATTCGTCGATAGCTGGCAAGAGGGTTACTGGGTGCGCCGCGGCTGGAGCGTCGAAGCGATGGTGAACCCGACCTCGGTTGTGGATACTGTGGCAACCGATGCCATCCTCAAGGACGACGAGGGTTATGTCGTGCCTATCGGCGGTATCGCCTATGCTGGCGCCAAGCGCATCTCTCGCGTCGAAGTCAGCGTCAACGATAGCGATTGGCAAGAGGCGAAGCTGCGCCAGCCGCTTTCGGATTTGACTTGGGTGCTGTGGCGCTACGACTGGCGCTTCCAGGAAGGCGAGTATCGCTTTGCCGTGCGGACTTATGATGGCGAGGGCAACCTGCAAAGTCTGGATTCGCGCGGCACCCGCCCGGACGGCGCGACCGGCGTCCATTCCAAGAAAGAGGCGATGCCCGCGCAGGCCGATCTCGAAGCGCAAAGCGATTCCATGTAAGTCATGCAAATCGCCAGGCAATCGCTTCAAAATTCAAACTGTCGCATTTAACATCAAGCAGACGAATCCTATGGGCGAGCCCGTGGCTCGCCCATGAAATTTGGCGCAAAATCGTGGGCGGATTGCACCCGCTGCCCTATTGACAGTTGACAGTATTGCAATATAATGATAGTGATGCGGTCGTTATCCAAGCGCAGCCAGCAAAGGCAAGTGTGGAATCGTAAAATAAAGAGTAGAAAGCGACGCCCCATGTCCGCGTACATAACGAAACATTACCCCCCCCCCCCCCCCCCCCCCCCCGAATATATGTTCTAAATTAACTTCCGCCGCCTCTCCCGCCCCATTCGCAAAACTGAATCTTGTTCGGCTCTTCTGCCTGGCGCTGCTCTTTCTGCTCGCGCTTGCCCCGGCACAAGCCCAAGTTCAGAGGCTTACATTCAATAATCTAAGAAGTGGGCGTATTCTAGGGGTCAATAGAAGCATACAGTTCGGTATAGGCAACATTCTTGCTTCCGCCCAAACGCTCGAGGCCAGAGTCATCCCGCCGCCAACAACTATCTATTCAGCCACTTTGAATAAAAGTCGCAGCACTGGCACTAGTTGGAATCAATTCTGGATGTCTCAATTTGACCCGGGCGTGCGGGTGTGGATCGAAATAAAAGCACTGGATGCCGATGGCAATCGCGTCGGTTATGGGACTGTAACTCACCGCATGGCCGATACCCGCAGCTTGGCTTTCAGTCCCAAGGGCAATCGCTTCAGCGACCGCTTCAGCGTGCACATCACCGATGTGCCATCAGCGACCACGGGCTTCGATTTTAGGGTCTTGAACCCTAGCAATGGCCAGGTCATTGCCGCCCGCAACTATAGCACCAATCCCAGCACCTATAACAACGGCGCTATCAATGTGATTTCGGTCTGCGCCCAAGGCTGCGATGTCAGCGCCAAGCTCAAACCCGGCACGAATTACAATGTCGTGATTATCGCCAAAGAAGTCATGACCGAAATCGATCGGCTGCGTAAATCCGTGCGCACGAAGGCGCTTACCCTGGGCAATGCCGCGCCTGCTAGCGAGCCTACGCTGTCGCCGATTGTTCTCGCGGCTGACATCCACAGCGCCAGCGACGTCACTGTACAATGGTCGGCTGTCAGCGGCGCGACCGGCTATACGTTGGACTACGCCGGCAGCGATATGACCAGCAGCTCATATCCGCTGGGGGCGGGCGCGACCAGCCAGCGCATCACGGGCTTGAGCCCCGGCGCGACCTATCGGGTAACGCTCACAGCGAGCTTGCCCGGCGGCGCGGAACACAGCGGCGAGATCAGCTTCGCCATGCCGATGCCGCCGCCGACGAATACGCCTGTTCCAAGCAATACGCCTATTCCGACCAACACACCGTTCCCGACGAATACACCGCCACCGCCGCCCACCAATACACCGCTCCCGCCACCGCCACCGACGACGAATACACCCATCCCGCCGCCACCGCCGACGAATACACCCATCCCGCCGCCACCGCCATCGACGAATACGCCGGCGCCACAACAGAGCTATTCCGTGCCGGGCAGCCTCATCCAAACTGTGCGAGACTATTACGATACGAATGTCGCCGCTGGCCGGGCGGGCAATAACTGGCTGCGCGTATTGATCGCATTTGGCGCCGAGACGCATGATACGCTCAGTCCGATGACTGCGGCCGAGGCGCGTGAACGGGTGAGCAAGTGGGGCGGTTGGAGGCCAGTCGCGGAGGCTCTGGAGCAGCTCGAAGGCTAGGTCCGCTCCAAAGTGATAGATTGCCCAGGACAAGTGCAGCAAAATCAGCTATATTTTGGCGATTTCCGGGCGACTAACCCGCGCGTGGGGCGCGTGGGGCGCGTGGGGCGCGTGGACACAGCCCTTCGACACAGCCCTTCGACACAGCAGTCCCGCCGCCCCTACATTGCCGCTTTATTGGGCATATTTGCGGATATATTTCGGTTTGGCGGCAACTAGGAGGTGAATAATATTTGCTGCGATTGCCCTGCGCCGACGCATCCCCAATTTGCCATTCCCTCGAGCTGATGGTATCTTTCTGGCACTATCCGCCAAACATTAGGTCGCAACATGATTCGCAGCTGGCTGTTTCGCTTGATTGCGCTGACGCTGACGCTCGGCGGCGCGAACGTCGCTTTGGCGCTACGTGTCTATGTTCCAGTGTCGATGGATTCTGTTGCGCTGCGGCGCGCCGAAGATTGCTCCGGGCGATTCCTGGCGCATGAACTGGACCATATCACGACGCCCACTGCCACGCCCATCGGATACTACGACAGCAATGGCGCGGGTTTGGCAATCAATGACTTGAACAATGACGGTTTGCTGGACCTCGTGCTGGCAAATCTGGCTGGCGACAACGCGGTTTTCTGGAACCAGGGGGACTTACAGTTTCGGAAGCAGGCGCTCCCCTCCCGAGCCCCGTCGCGCGCGGTTGCCACCGTCGATGTCGACGGCGATGGCTGGCTTGATATCGTCTTCACACAACAGGCAACCGCGCCGCTTTATTGGCGCAATCAAGCCGGCACCGGTTTCGCTATCCAGGTTTTGCGGGGCGTCAGCTATATCGGTTACGCCATGAACTGGCTTGATGCCGACCGCGACGGCGATCTCGATTTGCTCACCAGCTCCTACGATGTCGAAAATGAAATGATCCTGGGTCAATCTGCGCCGAAATCGGGCTTGATCTATTACGAAAATATTGATGATGGCGATGAAGACCGCTTCCAGGCGACGCGCCTCGCCAACCGCTCCAATACCCTGGCTTTACTAACGAGCCTCAACGCGGATGGCGACCAGGAAATCATCATCGGCAACGACTTCGCTGTGCCCGACCGTTACTTCACATTTGCGGACGGCGACTGGCAGGAGCAGGCGCCGCCGCCGGTCATGCCGCACAGCACCATGAGCTATGACGCGGCCGACCTGGACAATGATGGCAGCGTCGAGATCTATGCTGTGGATATGAAACCTTATGCCGATGACGCGGAAACGCAGGCGCAGTGGCAACCGGTGATGGACATGATGATGGCGATGCCGCACGAAGCGGACGACCCTCAGATCATGGAAAACGTGCTTTACGCTGGCGGCGCGGGCTTGTTGCATAACATCGCGCCGCGCTTGGGCTTGGAGGCCACCGGCTGGAGCTGGTCGACAAAATTCGGCGATCTGGACAACGACGGCTTCCAGGACCTCTACGTCGTCAATGGCATGATTTCTCGGGAGTTGTTCTCGCACTTGCCGGGCAACGAGTTGGTGGAAGAAAATCAGGTCTATCGCAATCATGCAGGCAGCCAATTTGTTCCGCAGCCAAACTGGGGGCTCAATGACAAGGCGAGCGGACGGGGCATGTCCCTGGCGGATTTGGACAACGATGGCGATCTTGACGCGCTTGTCAATAACTTGAACGCGCCGGCGAAAGTCTTCGAAAATCAACTCTGTGGCGGGGCAAGCATCGAGGTTGATCTGCATTGGACGGGTTCCGCCAGCGGGGGCGTCGGCGCGCAATTGCTTCTAGAGACCAGCGCAGGCGTCTATCGCCGTGATGTAACCGTATCCAGCGGCTACCTGTCGGGTGATCCCGGCCGTGTTCATTTCGGCTTTCCGGCTGGCGCGGCGCTACAGCGTTTAACCATCATCTGGAATGACGGCGAATACAGCGTCGTGGACGACATAGTGGCGAATGCCTTAATCACGGTGAGGCGTTGATGATATTCTGGCGCTGACAGAGCCCGGCGCAAAGACGGACACATTCGGACCTGCGCGGCAGCGATTTGACAGAGCTAAATCCACGTGATAGATTATTGTATCGGTTGCGTAATCGGTTTTATGGCTTACAGTAGCTGGCCAGCAAATGCGGAGTGAAGGGTCCGACGCATGACCGCAGCATTACCAGCATTGGTATTCGGGAAGATGATTGACCTTGGATCTCCGCAATATAATGCCGAGGGAGGCGTTCTGTGGCTGCGGCGCTAGATTCAAAGCGCGATGGCGAGTCTGTCTGGGCGGGGCATATACGCGAGTTCCGGAGCGCCTTCACGGGCTTGCGCAGGGAAGAATCAATCGCCGGATATCTGTTCCTGCTGCCGAACCTGGTCGGCTTCATTTTCTTCATGCTCTTCCCGATACTCTTCGCCTTTTACATCATGCTCACGGACTGGAGTCTTTCAAAGCCGCCGGAATTCGTCGGCTTGAAGAACTTCGATACCATGGTCAACGACAGGCTCTTTTGGAAATCGCTCGGCAACAGCTTTTATTACACCTTTGTGGCTGTGCCCACCGGCATCTTTATCGCTTTTTGGCTGGCGCTGGCGCTCAACCGCAAGATGCGCGGCATTATATTTTTTCGTACGGTCTACTTCCTGCCGCAAATCACTTTGACTGTGGCTGCCGCTACAATCTGGCGCTGGATGTACCAGCCAGAGGTGGGCTTAGTTAATTATCTACTGGGCTTGTTTGGCATTGACGGACCCAACTGGATTCATCACACCGCCTGGGCAATGCCGGCTGTCATCATCATGA
The DNA here is from genome assembly GCA_965116975.1 of Phototrophicaceae bacterium. Taxonomy (GTDB): domain Bacteria; phylum Chloroflexota; class Anaerolineae; order Aggregatilineales; family Phototrophicaceae; genus UBA6055. The sequence continues at coordinate 3,533,025 of OZ220735.1, read as the reverse complement.
GCAATTGGCAGGGCATCGGCTTGGCAATGTTGATTCTGCTAGCGGGTTTGCAGGGCATCCCGGAAGAGTATTACGAAGCGGCGTCCATCGATGGCGCCAGTTCTTTGCAGCGGATGCGCTTTGTAACGCTGCCGATGCTTTCGCCGGCGTTGTTCTTTGTCGTTGTCACCTCGCTGATTAACGCGTTCCAATCTTTCGATCAGTTCCTCGTGTTGACGAATGGCGGTCCCGCGGACGCTACCACGCCTTTGACCCTCTATATCTACAACAGCGCTTTCAAGTTCCTCAAGATGGGTTATGGCGCGGCGCTGGCGGCTGTCCTTTTTGTCATCATTCTCATCATCACAATCGTGCAATGGCAGCTCGCGCGGCGCTGGGTATTTGGTTTTGACGATGAATAAAACAGTTCAGCAATCCAATCGCCTGCCTCGCTTCGGCCAAAAAGAGGCTGCTCGGCTGCACGATCTGCTGGTGTATATCGTCCTGTCCTTTGTGGGCATCATCTTTGTTTTGCCATTCGCCTGGATGGTCTCCAACTCGCTCAAGTCCATCCGCGAAATCTATCGCCTGCCGCCCACATTCATCCCGGAAACCTTGCAACTCAGCAATTATGTCGACGCTTGGACAGCCACCCCATTTAACATCTTCTTCGTGAACAGCGTGATCGTTTCCGCCTTGGTGGTCATCGGCCAGCTATTCACCGCCAGCTTGGCCGGTTATTCATTCGCGCGGCTGCGCTACCCGGGGCGAGACAAGATATTCCTGCTGTATATCTCGCTGCTGATGGTGCCCTTTACAGTCTTGCTTGTCCCGCTTTATGTGCAGATGCGCAGCTTAGGCTGGGTCAACAGCCTAAATGCCGTCATCATCCCTTTCCTTTTCACGCCCTGGGGCACCTTCATGATGCGCCAGTTCATGGTGACGATCCCACGTGAGCTCGAAGACGCCGCGCGCATCGACGGTTGCGGCTTCTTCCGCACCTATTGGCTCATCATCCTGCCCTTGACCAAACCAGCGCTGGCGACGCTGGCGCTCTTTACTTTCCTCAGCAGTTGGAACAGCTTCCAGTGGCCCCTGATTGTGCTGGGGACGCCCAATGTCAAGACCTTGCCCTTGGGCTTGTATTCATTCCAAGCGCAATCCTCAATGCGCACGCCCTGGCATCTTATCATGGCGGCCGCAACTTTCATTGTGCTGCCTATCTTGGCCGCATTTGTCTTCGGACAGAAGTACTATGTCCGCGGCATCGTAACCTCAGGTATCAAAGGAGGTGGCTAAGGCGCGATAAACTTGCTTCGTCTTTGAATGCGTATTCGCTTATAACGAAAGGACAATCTGATGTTCCGTAAACTTTCACTGTTCCTTACGCTCTTGCTTGTATTCTCCTTCAGTTTCGCCGCCGCTGCCCAGGACGACATGATGGACTGGACCTGCGGCATGGTGGATGGCGATCTCGCCGCCACTTTCAACTTCACTGGTTGGGAAGGACCCGGCGAGGTCGATAAATTCCTGCTCGCTTTTGACGAGTTCTTCGGCACATATTATCCCAACGTGCAGCAAGTGCCGAATACCGGCGTCGCCTGGGGTGATTACTGGACGACTTTGCCGGCGCAATTGGCTGGCGGCGCCGAGATTGACATGGCTTGGATGCACGACAGCCGCAACGACACCTTCGGCGAAAATGGCTGGCTGTTGCCGCTGGACAGCTATCTGGAAGCATGCCCGCCTCCTGGCTGGCCCGATAGCTTCGTCGGCACGCAAATCGACGCCTTCAACTACCAAGGCGTACAGTACGCCATTCCCTATGACTGGGCGCCGGGCGGTTTCTATGTCAACGTTGATATTCTGGAAGAAGCGGGCTTGGACATCCCCACTGAAGACAGCACCTGGGCAGACATCCTGGAAATCGCGCTGGCTGTAACCGCGGACCACGATGGCGATGGCACAACCGATGTCTGGGGTTTGGGCAACCTTGCCAGCCCGGGCTCTGGCGGCGGGGGCCTCTACTGGATCGTCAAGAGCTTCGGCGGCGATTACTGGAATGAAGAAATCACCGAATCCCACTTGAATGACGAAGGCACGGTCGCGGCTTTGCAATTCGTTGCCGACCTCATCTGGGAACATGGCGTGCATCCGACGGCTGACGCGGTCGCGGCGACTGGCTTCGGCTCCGAGCTGCTCTTCGCCAATGGCAATGTCGCCCTGCATTACGCGCTGAATGACGCCGCCTCGCGCATGGACGAGCTCATCGCCGGCGAATTCAACTGGACGCTGGCGCCAACCCCGACTGGTCCAGCCGGGCGCTTCCAATTTGTTGGCGGTTCCGCCTTTGCCATCCCGTCTTCTTCGACGCAGCCGGACTTGGCTTATGAGCTGATTCGCTTCGCCCTTTCCAATCCCGACCACCTCTGCCGCACCGCCACCATGGGCGCGGCGCTGGTCAGCCAGGCGGAGTTCCACAATTGCGCGACGCCGGAAGGCGCTGCCTACGCCGATGATTACAATCACGCATTCTCGGTCTTGGGCGCGCGCGATGGCATCCACCCGGCTTACCACCCGAAATACCTAGAGTGGGAGACGTCGGTCTTCATCAGCAACTTTGACCTGCTCTGGACAGGCGAAGAACGCGATGCCGCGGTTGTTGCGGAAAGCGCGCACGAACAGACCAACGCGCTCTTGGGCGGCTAGGTCGGCTGCTTAGTTTTGAGCCTTGAGAAAAATGGGGGGGTACACTGCTCCCCTCCAATGTCATAGTGGATAGACTTGTCGGTAGCCGCTTGGATTGGGCTGCCGACATTTAATGTTCGTCGGCTATGGGAATGGGAAGTAACAGGTATAAACGTTCGATTCAAGGAGATTCAAGATGAAGAAAGTATTGATAACCTTATCGCTCGTCGTCTTCCTAGTGGCGACGGCATCGCTAACGAGCGCGCAAACCGAGCTCAGCATGTGGTACCACGGCGCAGGCAACTATGTCGAGCGCGATCTGATCGTTCAGATCATAGACGACTTCAACGCCTCTCAATCCGACTATGTTGTAACCCTGGAAGAATTCCCGCAGGCAGACTACAACTCGTCTATCGTTGCGGCAGCAGCCGCTGGCGACCTGCCGGATATCATTGATGTAGACGGTCCCGTCATGCCGGGCTGGGCTTGGGCTGGTTGGATGATTCCGCTGAACCTGTCCGAAGGCGCGCTGGATGACTTCCTGGCCGGCGCCATCGGCGAATGGAACGGCGAGATCTACTCGGTCGGCTTGTGGGACGCCGCGGTATCAATCTATGCGCGCCGCTCGGTTCTGGAAGCCAACGACATCCGCATTCCGACGCTTGACAACCCTTGGACCGGCGAAGAATTCGACGCCATACTCGAGACCTTGCATGCCACTGGCGAGTTTGAATATGTCTTCGACTTGGGTATGGCTTGGACCGGGGAATGGTATCCTTATGCCTTTTCGCCCTTCCTGCAAAGCTTCGGCGGCGACATGATCGATCGCTCCACCTATCTGACCGCGGAAGGCGCGTTGAATGGCGAAATGGGCTTGGCATTTGGCAATTGGTGGCAGAGTTTGTTCGAGCGCGGCTTCGCGCCCGGCACCTCGCAAGATGGCGCTGACCGTGAAACCGGCTTCATCGACGGCAAATACGCGCTGCAATGGAATGGCAACTGGGCTGGCATCACCGCGCTGGAGGCAGTTGGCGATGACCTGCTCTTCCTGCCAGCGCCAGACTTTGGCAAGGGCTCGACAATTGGCGCGGCATCTTGGCAACTCGGCATCTCCAGCGCTAGCGAGCATCCGCAAGGCGCGGCCGCTTTCATCGAATTCGCTATCCAAGATGAATATCTGGCCGCCTTTTCGGACGGCATCGGCTTGATTCCCGCCACAGCCAACGCAGCCGCGATGAGCAGCAGCTATGCCCCCGACGGTCCCCTGGAAGTCTACTTCGGCTTGAGCGAAGCGCAGGCTTTGGTGCGTCCCGTCACCCCGGGTTACGCAACTTTGGCGCTCATTTTCGAAAAAGCATTGGCGGACATCGCCAACGGCGCTGATGTGCAAGATACATTAGACGCAGCCGTCGACGAAATTGACGCCGACATCGAGGACAACATGGGTTACGGCTTCGATATGTAGAATCGGGCTACAAAGGCAATGCAGGGGCGGCTCGCTTAATGCCGAGCCGCCCAATTCTACATATTGCAATAGCGCCGCATTATTAGGCGCAAAACTGTCAGTAGCGGACAAGCCTTACAGCCCTCTAATTTCGATTGCATTAGCAGCGCCTCTTCCCGCCCCGCAATAATCTTTTGGAACTAAGGCATGATTACCAGCGCGGAAGCCAGAAAAAATGCGCCGCTTTGGGTACGTTTGATTTTGCCCAAGGACGCCCCGCTGTACCAGCGCGCCGACGCTGTCATCGGCTGGCTGATGGTTGCGCCAGCTCTGTTGGTGCTGACCGTCTTTTTGGTGCTGCCATTTCTGATGGCTTTTGTCATGTCTTTCACCAACCAGCGCTTGGTATCGCCGAACCCCACGGAATGGGTCGGCATGCGCAACTTTGAACGCCTGTTGACGATTCGTCCCTTCACGCTGGAGCCGGAACGCGATGACAGCGGCGCGCTTGTATACGACGATGACGGCAGCATCGCCTACCCGCGCCTGCGGACTTTCACGCGTAAGAACCCGGATTATCCTGAACTGAGCGGCTTACGGGAATTCACATCCTGGCAATCGGGCGAGAATCGCACTGTCATTCTGGTTGGCGACGTGGTCTTCCTGCGCGCGCTGATGAACACGCTGATATTCGCGGCGGCAATCGCGCCGCTGCAAGGCGGTTTGGCGCTGCTGCTGGCGCTTTTGCTAAACCAGGGCTTGCGCTTTATCAACGTCTTCCGCGCCATTTATTTCGCGCCTGTAGTGGTCTCGATGGTGGTGGTATCGCTGCTATGGCGCTTTATATACGACGGCAACAATGGCTTGCTCAATACTTTGCTGGGCATATTTTCCTTTGGCAGCTTCCAGCCGGTCGATTGGCTGGGCAATACCTCCACAGCCATGCCGGCGCTGATTGCCATGTCGGTCTGGCAGGCGGTCGGCTTTCACATGGTTATCTGGCTGGCGGGCTTGCAAACGATCCCTGTCAGCTTGTACGAAGCGGCGGGCTTGGATGGCGCCGGCGCCTGGCAGAAATTCCGCTATGTTACCTGGCCCGGCCTGCGCAATACCGCTGTGCTGGTGCTGATTGTCATCACGATCCAAGCTATGGGCTTGTTCGTGCAAGTCGATGTCATGACGCGCGGCGGTCCTCTCGACGCGACGCAGAGCGTGGTTTTTCAAGCGGTACAGCGCGGTTATGACAAACAAGATATTGCCGAAGGCTCGGCAATATCGGTGGTGCTCTTTGTCATCGTGCTCGCCATCACCTTTGTCAACCGCTACCTGACGCGCGAACGAGATTAGCCATGGCGACCATGACCTACGACACTCGGCACAAGCTGATCATCAGCCTGCGCTACACCTTATTAATCCTCATATCAGCCATCTTTATTTTTCCGATTGTCTTCATGGTTGTTTCGTCTTTGAAGCCAGACCTGCAGTTGCTGCGCGATTCCGGCTCGCTGCGCGCCTTCTTGCCCATAGGCGATATTTCGCTGAACAACTACGCAAAAGCATACGACCGCGTGCCGATGGTCCAATTCGCTTTTAACTCAGTTTTTACGACTGTCGTGGCTATGCTGGCCAGTATTCTGATAAATTCGATGGCGGCTTTTTCATTCGCCTTTGTCAAATGGCGCGGTAAAGCGCTGGTGCTGGCGCTGATCATCGCCACATTTATCGTACCATTCGAGGTTATCGCGATTCCGCTATTGCTAGTGGTTAATAGCTTGCCTTGGATTGGCGTAGAGGGCATCGAAATCGGCTGGCTGAATACCTATCACGTGCAGATAATTCCCTTCATCGCCGATTCGCTGGGCATCTTCCTCTTTTATCAGTATTTTCGCGATTTGCCCGATGAGTTGGTCGAAGCCGCCCGCATCGACGGCGCCAGCATCTGGCAGATTTATTCGCGCATCATCATGCCAATTTCGGGTCCTATCCTGGCGACGGTGGCGATTCTCAAATTCCTCGTTATGTGGAACGCCTACATCTGGCCCCTGATGACCATCCGCAGCGAAGAATTGCGCCCAATCATGGTCGGCTTGCAGTATTTCTTCCAACTGAATACGCAATGGGGCGAGATTATGGCTTATTTGTCGATTGTGACGATCCCGGTGCTGATATTCTACTTGGCGCTGCAGCGAGCCTTCATCGAGAGCATCGCCACCTCCGGCATCAAGGGCTGACACGCCCAGCTAGGATTCTGCCAGCAGCCTCCGCGCGAAAGCCAAGTCACACACTATCAAATCGTCTACCCGAGCCTCGTCGCTGTATTCAGCCGAGAAACAGATGGGACCTTGATAGTCAAGCGCTTTCAGCTTGGCGATAACGCGCGACCAGGAAGCGCGTCCCTGCGCCCCAGAAGTCCAGTAGATTTTCCATTCGGCCGCGGCGGCTTCGGGTCCTGTCACCCGCCGCCAGTAGGCGTTTTTGAGGTTTACCACGCAGAGATAAGGCGTCAGAATATCCAGCGCGGCGTCGCTATCCATGCCTTCGAGCGCGTTATGCGCCGGGTCCCAGACCGCAGCTGCGTAACGCGGGTCATAATCCTTGAGCAGATGGTAAGCGCCCATTTCGTTGACTGGCACGAACCTGCCGCTGTGGTTCTGCACGCCGATTCGCAGATCATATCGCTCGCAAAAGGGCAGGGCGCTGTCGAGTTGACGGCGCGCTTGCGCTTCGGCAGTCCAGTAATCTGCATGTCCCTGCCAGAACATGACGCGGTTCATCTTGATGCCAGCCGCCGCGCAGGCGCTGTAGAGCCGCTCGTCATCCAATGGCAGCGCGGCTGTTACGTTCAAGACGCCGATGCCATGTTCGCGCAGCAGCTTGACCGCGGCTGGCAAGTCGCGCTCAATGTCATCCGGCTCGACTTGAAAGCCGGGCCGCACCGGCAGCTCAATCAGGTCGAAGCCCAATGACTGGATATGCGCCGCCAATTTTGGCAGCGGCAGGCGCATCCAAGGTTTGCTAAAAATCGCCAGCTCATTCATCACGCGCCTCGCTCAGCTCTTGGTCGGCATCATGGAGATCAAGTCGATATTGACGCGCGGCGGCAAGGACGCGATGAAAACCACTGTGGCGGCGATATCTTCCGACTGGATCATTTTTTGCTTTTGCTCCTGGCTGAACTTGACGGGCCGCCGGTCGATAATAGGCGTGTTGCCAGCGCCGGGATTGAAGAGGCAGGCGCGCACGCCCTGGGCGTTGCCCTCTTCGTTGGTGACCGCGTTGAGCGCTTCCATGCCGATTTTGCTGGCGCTGTAAGCCACGCCCGCGCCGATGCTGGGGAACATGCCCGCCCGCGACGCCAAATTGATGATTAGCCCGTCGCCGCGCGCTTTCATTTCTGGCAAAACCGCCCGGGTGAAGACGTAGGCGCTGGTTAAGTTAATGTCCATGAGCTCGCGCCACTGCCGCGCGCTGGTGTCCGTGATGGAGCGCTGCGCGATGTTTGTGCCGGCGTTGTTGACCAGCACATCAATCGGACCAAAAGCCGCGCGCGTTTTATCCACCGCCGCTTGAATCTGGTCATCGTCGCTGACATCAGCCGGGCAGACCAAAGCCGCGCCTCCATGCGCTTTTGCACTCGCCCGCGCCGCCGCGGCAACCGCTTCCAGCATCTCGGCCCGCCGCGCCATCAAGCTGACCTGCGCGCCTTGCGCCGCGCAAGCGATGGCGATTGCTTCGCCGAATCCGCTGCTGGCGCCTGTTACGATAATTGTCTTGCCTGCCAATGTGCCCATTTGATTCTCCCCGCGCTCGCGTCTCGTTCACCTATGCCATAGTGTCGAGCATAGCCCTCGTGACTTCGTAGCGCAATTCGCCGCCTTGCAGAAAGCTGGCTACCTCATCGGTGATGATAGCGCCCTGGCGGTGGCGCGCCTGATGCGTTACCGCAGCGATATGGGGCGTGATGATGACATTGTCCAATTGCCGTAAGCGGCTCTTGCTCGGCAGCGGCTCGTCATCAAAGACATCCAGCGCCGCGCTGATCCGCCCCGACTGCAGCTCCGCCAGCAGAGCCTCTGGATCAAGCAGACGGGGTCGCGCCGTGTTGATGAAAATCGCGCCGTCCTGCATCCAACTGAATTGCCGCGCGCCCAACATGCCCTGCGTTTCGGCAGTGACTGGAGCCTGCAAAGTGATGACCGGGCACTCGCGCAGCAGCGTCTCGAGATCCACTTTGCGCGCGCCCATAGCCTTCGCCTCCGACTCGCTCTGGTAGGGATCGTAAAGCCATAGCTCCGCGTCCAATGAATTCAGTTTCTTGATAAGCTCGCGCCCGGTATGTCCCGCGCCGATGACGCCGATGCGCGTCCCCGCCAATTCTATGCCCGGCGTCAGCGCTCTGGCGCTTGCCCAGCCCTCTTCTTTGAAGGCGCGGTCAATCTTGTGGAATCGGCGCAGGCAAAGCAGGATTAGCAACAGGGTCGTCTCGGCTACGGGATTTGCCATCGCCGCCGCGGCGTGCGTGACGCGCCGGCCTTCGGCGAAGACCGCTGGCGGCAGCAAGCGCTTGATGGTGCCAGCCGAATGCGCGATCAATTTCAAGCGGTCGGCGGATGCCAGCACATCATCAGAAAAACTCGGTGTGCCCCAGCAGGTGATGACGATATCCTGAGCTCGAATCATCGCCGCCAACTGCGCCTGGGTGAGGTTGCCGCCTTCTTCCTGCGCCGTCAAATTGCCCAAGGCGCGCAGCCGCTCTTGCTGCGCAGGCGAGAACAATTGCTGGTAGAGCGCCGGACGCATGGCGATCAGAATGTTTGCTCTCTTCTTCATAGTCGTCAGTCTTGGAGAGCGTCGCGCAATTTCGCCACCAGATTGGCTTCCGGCTCATAGGGCAGTTCGACCACCTTGTGCTTGAGGGAACTGGCGTAAAGCGCCAGAATCACGTTGAAGTCGACCAGGGCGCGCTCCAGGTTGAGCGGGTGAAGCGCCGCGTCATCTTCCAGCCAGTCGAACATCGCCTCGGTCATGCCGGCTTGGCCCAGCACGTCTTCTTCCGGGTATTCATGTTCGCCACTGTCATAGACGCCATTGATGAAGGTCTCCCAAGACCACATCGTCCAGTGGATATAGCCGCTCATGCCATAAACCGCGATGCGCTTGTGCTGATAGATGGCATCGCCTCGCGGCACGCGCGGCGCGTTTTCGCCACAGCGCAGCGAGGCTTGCAAGCCATTGCTGTAGGCGACCGCCGCCAGACTTTGGTCGGGCGCGTAATGCTCTTTGGTATTGGGCTGCAAGCCCTGCGCGCCCGCTACTTGCCCGAAGACAGTTGTCGGCGTCGATGGGTTAAAAGCGCCGATCGCCTGCAGGGAATGCGTGCCTTGGTAGGCCAGGTTCATGCCCGAGCTCGCTTCGATGAAGCGGATATCGCCGATGGCGCCCTCCGCCACCAGCTGCTGCAAACGCATGCGGGCGGGGTGAAACTGCAATTGATGATTGATGGCGACCTTGAGTTTTGGCTTGCGCGCGGCGAAGTCTCTGATTGCCAGGTAATCCTCGCCTTGAATCGCCAGCGGTTTTTCCACCACGACCGCCGCCACACCCGCCGCCTCAGCCGCTTCCAGGACCTCCAGCCGCAAATTGGGCGGCGTACTGACATGCGCCAAATCGGGCTTTTCTTTTTCAAACATCTCGCGGTAATCGGTGTAGCGCGCTTTCACGTCATATTTATCGGCAAACTCGTCAAGTGGCGCGGAGCGCAAATCACAGACCGCTGTTACCCGCCCGCGCTTCACGTACTGGTAGGCGTCGGCGTGCCCATGCGCCCGTCCGCCGCCAACGCCGATAATGACCGTTTTATACATCGTATCCCTCCCAGGGTTGCAGAATCACTTTGCCACACTGCCCGGAAAGCTGTGTCTCCCAGGCGCTCTGAATGTCATCAATCGCATATCGATGCGTGATGAGTTGATCGATTTTCTCTCCGACCTGGCTGATCATCGCCATCATGCGTGGCGTATCCGCCAGGTTGTAATGCCAGGACCCAATCAAGCGCAAGCCCTTGCGGATCATATCTTGGCTGATTTTCACAGGCGTGTCATCGGCGCATTCGCCGACAAAAGCGACCATGCCCTTGCGCCGGGTCGCGTCTATACAAAGACGGTGCGCCGCCACCACGCCGGAGCAATCCACCGCTTTGTCGACGCCGCGCCCGTCGCGGGTGAGCGCCAGAATTTGCGCGAGCGCGTCTTCAGCCGTCGGATCAATCACGGCTTCGGCGCCGAGCTCGAGCGCTTTCGCGGCGCGGTACTTGTTCACGTCGACGCCGATCACGCGCGCGCCACGGTAGGTGGCGCCGATCACGCCGCCCAAGCCCACCGGTCCCAAACCCGTGATGAGCAGGGTATCGTGCGCGTCCAGCGCCATCAACTGAAAGGCGCCGAAGGTCGGTCCCAAACCGCAGCAAGCCATCGACGCGTGTTCGTAAGACATGCCAGCGGGAATCGGCGCCAGCATCCAGTCCTGTTTCAACAGATATTGCGACATCGTCGCTTTGCCAGAGTCGCTGCCGTGATAAGCGTCAAAGTCGATCAAATCCTGGCAGTGGATGAATTCACCCGCTAGGCAATAGGCGCAGCTCCCACAGGGCGACATTGGCATGGCCACGACGCGGTCGCCGACTTCTACCTTGCCAGGCTGCGCCACCGCCACCACCTCGCCCGCCGCTTCGTGCCCGAAAAAGCCGTGATTCGCGCCAGCGGCGAAGGCTTTGTATTCGGTGCACATCGGCGCGGCGCGCACCTTGACCAGGACCCAGTTCTCTTTGGCTTGGGGGAGCTGCCCGGTGACGATTCCCGCGCGTTTTTTCCCCAGAACAGCAACTCGTTTCATGGCGCTCCTACAATTGGCGCGCGGATGACTTGTCCCAGCCGCGCAATCGGTTTCCCAGCGACGCAGGCGACTATAACATAGCGTGATTGCTCCCGCAAGCAAAGCGCGCAGCGGTAGTGAAACCATTTGCGAGTAATTTGACGATTCCCGCGCTATCGGATACCATTCAGGGAATCGGTTGCGCAATGCGTTACACAAAGGACAATGCCTTGATGAAACGCATAACAATGCAAGACGTCGCTGAACAAGCGGGCGTATCAAAAGCCACTGTCTCGCATGTGATTAACGAAACGCGCTATGTAGAAAACACCACTAAAGAACGCGTGCAGGACGCTATACGCGCGCTCGGCTATCGACCCAATGTGGCTGCCCGCAGCCTGACCACGCAACGAACCCGTGTCATCGGCTTGATCGTCTCCGACGTCACCAATACCTTCTTCGGCGAAATCATGTTGGGTGTGGAAAATGTGCTGATCGCCAATGGCTACAGCTTGATGGTTTGCAATACCAGCGAGGTGCTGGAACGCGAGGAATACTACATTGATATCCTGCTGCGGCAGGGCGTCGATGGCATCATCGCCGCCGCCGCCAGCCAAAACTGGGACGCGCTCAACGAGGCGGCAAAGCTGAGCATCCCGATCGTCATGCTGGACCGCACATTCGCCGACGCCAAATCGCCTTATGTCGGCGTCAACAACAAATATGGCGCCTATCTGGGCGCCAAGCATCTCATCGAACGCGGTTACCGCGAAATCGGCATTCTTTCGGGCTTTCAGCGCCTGTCGACCATGCGCGAGCGGCTGTCCGGTTTCGAAATGGCATTGGCGGAAGCAGGCTTGCCCCTGCGCGAGCGCTGGTCTGTGGCCAGTCCACTAAGCATTGAAGACGGCCAGCGCGCCATGCAAGAACTCATGGCGCAAGCGGAGCGGCCGCGGGCGGTATTTGTCTGCAACAACTTGCTGAGCCTGGGCGCGCTCATGGGCTTGCAAGCGCTGGGTATGCGCTGCCCGACCGATGTTGCGCTGGTCGGCTTTGATGACCATCCTTGGGCGCGGGTATCGAGCCCGCCCTTGACCGTGGTGCGCCAACCGACCTACCGCATTGGCGAAACCGCCGCGCGCAAGGTGCTGCAGGCGCTAAACGGCGATCAAGACGAAATCCCGTCGGCTCTTTTCAATTGCGAGCTGGTGGTCAGGCAATCAAGTTGAAATCTCGACGAAAGGACCCAATGTAGGGGGGACTGCCCGGTCTCCCGAAATCCACACGCAGCAAAGCAGATGATCGGATAGGTCCTCTGCTCGGCAAATAGTTGATTTACGCATTGTTTTCTTTGAACTACTTAACGAATAGACCGGGGCATTCAGATTCAGCCCGCGTTTGCATAGGAGAAAAACATGAGCAAACAGTACGACGCGACTTGGGCATCGCTCAAAACGCATCCGACAGCGGAATGGATGCGCAAGGCGAAATTCGGCATCTACACTCATTGGGGCATCTATTGCGTGCCAGCCACCGGACCCAACGTGACCTGGTATCCCTATCACATGTACCGCGAAGGCTCGCCGCAGTTCGATTACCACTGCAAAACTTATGGGCATCCCTCGCAGTTCGGCTACAAGGACTTCATACCCATGTTCACTGCCGAGCGCTTCGACCCCGATGAGTGGGCGCAGCTCTTCAAGCGCGCCGGCGCCAAATTCGCCGGACCCGTCGCCGAGCATCACGACGGCTTCCCGATGTGGGACGCCAGCGACACTGAGTGGTGCGCCGGCAAGATGGGACCCAAGCGCGATGTTGTCGGCGAACTGGAAAAAGCCATCCGCGCCCAAGACATGCGCTTCATGGTCGCCATGCACCATGCCGAGAACTGGTGGTTCTTCCCGCATTGGAAGAGCCAATACGACACCTCCGATCCCGCTTATGCCGGGCTCTATGGCGAGCTGCATAATCTCGATTTCGACTATGATCCGCAGCGAGCCGGCGTCCACCAAAACCACGGCGAATGGATGGCGCAGGACAAACCCAGTAAAGCCTTCCTCGAGCGCTGGCAGAGCCGGCTGGTCGAAGTTGTCGAGCGCTACGAGCCGGATTACATCTGGTTCGATTTCGGGCTGCGCTTCGTGCACGATCAGTATAAGCAAGACTTCCTAGCCTATTACTACAACAAAGAAGCCGAATGGGGGCGCGAAGTCGTCGCCAGCTACAAATGGCACGATATCCCGCCTGGAGCCGCTCTGCTGGATTTTGAGCTGGGCAAGACCGCCGAATTGACCCACTACGAATGGATTACCGATACCACCGTCGATGATGGCCAAGGCTGGGGCTACATCAAGGAAACCGAATACAAGTCGGTGACAGAAATGGTGCAGTACCTGGCGGATAATGTCAGCAAGAACGGTTTCATGCTGCTCAACGTGGGTCCGAAACCCGACGGCGCGATCCCCGACGAGTCGAAAGCGATCCTCGAGGGCATGGGCGAATGGCTGCGAGTCAATGGCGAGGCGATCTACGATACGACGCCGTGGAACACCTTCGGCGAGGGACCAACCCAGATGACCCATGTCGGCGCCTTCAGCGATACCAAAGAAAAGCTGCAATACAGCGCCCAGGATATTCGCTTCACCACCCGCGGCAATGTGCTATACGCCATGACCTTTGACTGGCCCCAGAAAAGTTTCGTCATCGAATCCGCGCGCGCCTTTTACCCGGGCGAGCTGCGCTCGGTCGAATTGCTCGGGAGCGAAGGCGAGCTCAAATGGGAAATGACGGCGGCCGGGCTGCGCATTGAGCGGCCCGATCACAAACCCTGCGATCACGTCTATACCTTCAAAATCACACGCAATACCAGCATGTGAGCCAGCAAGTTAGGAGTTAGGTCCCCATGGAATATCGCAAGTTGGGCAAAACCGGTCTGGACGTATCGGTCCTGAGTTTTGGCGCGTCGTCGCTGGGCAGCGTCTTCCGCCCCACCGATGAAAGCGAGGGCATCCGCGCCGTTCACGTCGCGCTGGACCTGGGCATCAACTTGATCGATTGCTCGCCCTTCTATGGCATCACCACTGCGGAAACGGTCTTGGGCAAAGCGCTACGTGGCATCCCGCGTGAAAAATACATCTTGGCAACCAAGGTGGGACGCTACGGAGAGGATGAATTCGATTTTTGCGCCGAGCGCGTCACGCGCAGCGTCGACGAGAGCTTAAAACGATTGGGCGTCGAACATATCGACATCATCCAATGCCACGATATCGAATACGTGCCGCTGGACCAGATCGTCGACGAGACCATCCCGGCGCTGCGAAAAGTACAGGAAACGGGCAAGGCGGGCTTTGTCGGCATCACCGGTTTCCCGCTGGCCATCTTTCCCGCCATCATGGAGCGCATTGAGGTCGATACCATCTTGTCCTACGCGCATTATTCGCTGAACGACACGACGCTGCAGGGACTGATACCCTATTTGCAGGCAAAAGACGTCGGCATCATCGGCGCCTCGCCGCTGAGCATGGGCTTGCTCTCCAACCGCGGCAGTCCCGATTGGCATCCCGCCACCGACGAGATCAAAGCCGGCTGCGCCGCCGCCGCCGCGTTTTGCCGCGAGCAAGGCGTCGATATCGCCCAGCTTGCGGTGCAATTCTCTCTGCGCAATCCGGATATTCACAGCACCTTAATCGGCAGCGCCAACCCGGAAAATATGCGGCGCAATGTCGAATGGCTGGACGCGCCTGTCGACGAAGCCTTGATTGAGGCGGTGCTCGAGGCGCTGGCGCCGATCCGGGACAAGACCTGGCAGACCGGGCTGCCCGAAAACAACTAGGAGGCTCGCCATGGGCATGCGCATTGATTCTCATCAACATTTTTGGCTCTATGACGCCCCCGAATATCCTTGGATTGATGAGTCCAAGCACGCGCTCAAGCGCGACTATCTGCCGTCTGACCTGGAACCGTTGATGGCTTCTAACGGCATTGATGGCACTGTGGCTGTCCAGGCGCGGCAGAACCTGCGCGAGACCGATTTCTTGCTGGACCTTGCCGATAGCTGCAACTTCATTCGCGGCGTCGTCGGCTGGGTGGATCTGCGCGCGGCGGATATCGAGGCGCAATTGGAGCGCTTCGCGCCGCATCCGCGCTTGGTCGGCGTCCGTCATATCGTGCACGACGAAGCCGATGACCGCTTCATGCTCGGCGGCAGCTTCCTCGATGGACTGGCGCTGCTCCAGCAATACAAGCTGACTTACGACTTGCTGCTCTATCCGCGGCATCTGCGCGTGGCGATTGATGTGGTCAAGCGCTTCCCGGATCAGCTCTTTACGCTCGACCATATCGCCAAACCCTTCATCAAGGACGACATCATCGAACCCTGGGCGAGCGAGATCCGCGAGCTGGCGTCTTACGAGAATGTCTGCTGCAAGGTTTCGGGCTTGGTCACGGAGGCGGCATGGCAAGCCTGGACGCGGGACGACTATGCGCCTTACCTGGATGTCGTCTTCGATTGTTTCGGCATCGACCGGCTGATGTTCGGCAGCGATTGGCCCGTTTGCACGCTCTCCGGCAGTTATAGCGAGGTGGTCGGGATTGTCGAAAGCTATATCGCGGCGCTTTCGGAAGATGAGCGGGCAAAGATCATGGGCGGCAACGCATGTGACTTCTATCAAATTCCTGACGCATAATTGACGGCGGGGTAAAAGACATCTCACTTGATAAGCGCAGCCATTACTGATGTCGCATGTTGACCCATGCGGAATATGTGCAGTATTTGCCTCCCCGCGACCGATATGCCAGAATACTGCCCCAAATATGCTTAAAGGAGTCTGTGATGTTTGCGAAAACCTTGTCCGCGAGGACTTTTCCCTTACTGTTGCTGCTATGCTTTGGGCTGGTCGCTGCGCCGATCTCCGCGCAGGACAGCCTGGCTGATATGGCTGCGGCGGCGGCCGCCTCTATGGCTGAATACAGCGTCAGCGAAAGCGATATTAGCTTTAGCAACATGGATGAGACCGTCATCGGCACCTTGGCTTTGCCCGATGGCGCAGGACCCTTCCCGATCGCACTGCTGCTGCACGGCTTCACTGGCACGCGCCATGAACTGCCGGTTGTTGGTACCGAGGACAGCATGTTCAGCCGCGCCGCCCGCTGGCTGGGAGAACGCGGCGTCGCCAGCTTGCGCATCGATTTCCGCGGCTCCGGCGAGAGCGATGGCGCTTGGGAAGACACGACATTTAGCGGCCAAATATCCGACGCCATTGCCGCGCTGGATTATTTGCAGATGCTAGAGGCTATTGACGGCGGGCGCATCAGCGTCATTGGCTTGAGCCAAGGCGGCTTGGTTGGCGCGGCGACGGCGGGCCGCGATGCGCGCGTCAGCAACCTCGTGCTATGGTCGGCGGTCTCCAATCCCGTGATGAGTTACGGCATCCTGTTGGGCTATGACAACCTGCTGGCTGGAGCGACAGCCGGCGATGAAGCGCTGACCATCACCTTGCCATGGGGCGCAGACACGACTCTCAAAGGTCATTTCTTCGAGGATATCTTCCTGGTCGATCCTGTGGCGGAAATCGCCAGCTATGAGGGTCCTTTGCTGGCCATCACCGGCTCCCGCGATGACACCGTGACGCCACAGCCGCAGGCGGGCCAGGTCTTCCTCGACTATCACGAAGGCGCCGAGGCGCTGGTCCTGCTGGATGGCGACCATGTCTTTGATGTCCTGGCGGGGGATGTCACCGAAGTAATTGACGAAGCGCTGGCATATAGTCTGGCTTGGCTGCAAGCGAACTAAGCGCGCGCAACTGGCGCTTGTACGGTGATCGATACTTTTGCCGCGCAGTCGCTTGAAAAGCTCTGTCATACATTTAAGCGCCTCTTCGCGAACGGGAGTCGAGTTTATGAAAGCAATCGTTCTGGAAGAACCCTTTCAACTCCGCTTGCGTCAGGTCCCCGAACCGGCCAAACCCGGGCGCGGCGAGGCGCTTGTGCGGGTCAAGCGCGTGGGCATCTGTGGCACCGATCTGCATGCCTTCGGCGGCAACCAGAATTTTTTCAGCTTCCCGCGTGTCATGGGGCATGAATTGACTGTCGAAGTGCTGGCAATTGGCTCTAGCGGCCACGCGCTGGACGCCGGCGATCAATGCTGCGTAATCCCCTATATGAATTGCGGGGTCTGTATTGCCTGTCGGCGCGGCAAGAGCAATTGCTGCACGGACATGCAAGTGCTGGGCGTGCATATCGACGGCGGCATGCGCGAGCAATTTACCCTGCCGGTCGACAAGCTCTTGCGGGCGGATGGGATCCCGCTCGAGCAGCTGGCACTGGTGGAAATGCTCTGTATTGGCGCGCACGCGGCAAAACGGGCGCGCATAGCGGCAAACGATAACGCCCTGGTGATTGGCGCGGGTCCTATAGGCTTGGCGACGGCGGCTTTCGCCAAGATCGCCGGCGCTGATGTGATGGTCATGGAGATGAACGAATCTCGACTGGCGTTCTGCGCCGAAGCGCTCGGCATCGACAAATTGATTGACGCGAGCCAGGACCCGCTGGCGCAGGTCCAGCAGCTGAACGGCGGCGAATTGCCGACTGTCGTTTTCGATTGCACGGGCAGCGCGGGCTCGATGGGGACGGCTTTTGGCTATGTCGCGCACGGCGGTTCGCTGGTGCTGGTGGGGCATATCAAAGGCGATCTGACCTTCAGCGATCCCCTTTTCCATTCGCGCGAGCTGACTCTGCTCGCCAGCCGCAACGCCACGCCATCCGACTTCGCCTGGGTCATCGATTGCATGCAAAAAGGTATCATCAATCTCGATGCTTGGATCACGCATCGCGCCAGTCCCGAGACGATTGTCGACGACTTCCCGACTTGGCTCGATCCTGCGACCGGCGTTATCAAAGCCATGCTGAGCTTCGATTGAGCGCGACTTGAGCGTATCCCGCGAATCCGCGCCTGACGCTGCCCCAGGGTCGCGGGATTGACCACTGAAAATAGACGCCCCTGCATTTTCTGGACTTAGGTGCTTTTCGACATAGTTTGGACCTTGGCGCGATCGCCCTGGGAGCCCGCGCAAAGGTCACATTTTTTTCAGATTTGCCTGGTACGTTATAATAAGAACAGGACAATATGAGTTGCAAAGCAAAGGTAAGATGTCAAAACAACGCAACATTCTCGTAGTTGATGACGAGCGTACCATCCGCGAGGTCCTGCGCCGCTACCTGGAGCTGGAAGGCTATCTCGTCACGGAAGCGGAAACGGGTCCCCAGGCTTTGTCACTCTTGCAAAGCCAGATGCCCGACCTGATCCTGCTGGATGTCATGCTGCCCGGCGTCGATGGCTTTTCCATCACACGCCGCCTGCGCCATCCATCGGAAAACAATCCACTGCGTATTGAAGGCGACATCCCGATCATACTGCTGACCGCCCGCAGCAACGAAATGGATCGCATCGCCGGGCTGGAATTGGGCGCCGACGATTATGTGACCAAACCTTTCAGCCCGCGCGAGCTGGTGGCGCGGGTCAAGACGGTGTTGCGCCGCAGCGCGACCGCCGAAGTTGAAAGCGAGGCGCCAGTCGCCTGTGGCAAGCTGCGTCTCGATCCGCGCAGCCGATCCGTCGACGTCGCTGGGGATCCGGTCACCTTAACCGCCAAGGAATTCGACTTGTTGTACTTTCTTATGCGGCATCCTAGCCAGGTTTTCAAGCGGCAGCAATTGCTGGACCAGGTCTGGGGATACGAGTTCTATGGCGATGAAAGCACGGTGACAGTACATGTTCGGCGCCTGAGAGAAAAACTGGAAGCCAACCCCAGCAAGCCCGATTACATTCAGACCGTTTGGGGCGTCGGATACAAATTCGGGGTCCCCGCAAGCCAAGAGACGGAGTAAAAGTGATGATACGCAGTTGGTCACAGAATCCCTTGCTGATTTTTGTTGTTGTCCTGGTCATTCCAATCGTCGGCACCTTGTTCAGTGGCTTGATCATGTTCGATCTGCCACAGAGCGATGTGCAGCAATTGGTCACGTTTATGACGTTCACCGGCATCTTGAGCTCTTCGCTGTCTTTCGCATTTTATCGCCTGGGCGTCCTGGAGTGGTTTCGCAGTCTGCGCTGGACCATCTGGACTATGATCGCGCTGATGGTCGGCATGATCTTCCTCAACGTTTGGGTGATCGCCCGCTTCACCTTTATCGAACAGCATTACCTGACCTTGACCTCGGTCTTGCTGGTCTTTGCGGGTTTGTCGGCGCTGACGATCGGTTTCTTCGCCTCAAAGACGATGACCGACCGGCTGAGCGAATTAACCGCCGCCACGCAGTTGCTGGCTCGTGGCGATTTCTCCACCCGCTTGAAAATCTCCGGCAATGACGAAATCGCTCAATTGGCAGCTACCTTTAACGCCATGGCAAAGAGCTTGGGCGAAGTCGACGACCAGAAACGCCAGCTCGAACAGACGCGGCGCGACCTGACAGCCTGGGTCTCGCACGATCTGCGCACGCCATTGACGTCCATGCGCGTCATGATCGAAGCCATGCTGGACGGCGTGGTCCAGGACGAAGAAACGGTTCATCGCTACCTGGATAGCAGCCGCGCCGAGATTGAACACCTCGCCTATTTGATTGACGATCTCTTCGAATTGGCGCAGTTGGACGTGGGCCACTTGACCATAAATATGCAGCGAGCTTCAATCAGCGATTTGATTTCCGATACCCTGGGCAGCATGCAGCCCAAGGCGCGGCAGCACGGCATCACGCTCTTGGGCGAGGTGGCCCCAGACCTTGATATGATAGACATGGCGCCGGACAAGATCCAGCGCGTCTTGTCCAACCTGGTGGATAACGCCATCAAATATACCAGGGCGGGGGAGGCAATCACGCTGCGCGCCTACCACAGCGCGAACGATATTCGCATCGACATTCACAATAGCGGCTCCTACATCCCGCAGGATGTGCTGCCGCGCCTTTTCGAGAGCTTTTATCGTGGTGAAGGCTCGCGCATGCGCGGCGATGACGGCGCGCGCGGCACGGGCTTGGGCTTGGCGATCGCGCGCGGTTTCATCGAAGCGCATGGCGGTCGCATCTGGGCAAATAGCGAAGAGGGCAGGGGCACGACTTTTAGCTTTACGCTGCCGCAGCCGCTCGCAGACGGCGAGCGCAAATCATGATTCCGCCAGGGCAATCGCAAAATGATTGTCTAATTTAGGCCGCGCGGTCGACCCTATACGAAATCTCGCTAGGGGCGATGTCTTGGGAATCGCGCTATAAGCTCATAGCGTCCGCAGCCGAAACCCAGCTACGCAAAAGCCCATTTCATAATTCAAGGTCGTTCATATAAACAACATTTAAGTCTGTAACACGTTTCATCGCCGCGTCATTGGTGAGAATCGTGTCGCAGCCTGTCGCTATAGCGGTGGCGACATGTATTGCATCCGGGGTGCGGAAAGCATAACGCGCGCGAACCTCGCCCGCCGTGATGGCAATGTCTTCCGTAACTGTGACCAATGTGAATTGATTACTGGAAACAAGCACATCGCGGTACTCCTGCGCAAGAGCTGTGTTGCTAATTTTCAGTGGCTGAACAATGATTTCAGTCAATGTTATAACGGATGTAAACGTTTCCAGCGGCACCTCTTCAATCAATCCGACGATACGAAACATCTTCGTGAAGTAATCTGGATGCCTTTCTACAAAATAAATGAAGGGTGCCGTATCAATGTAGATACGCTTCACACTCTGCAATGCGGAATCGATGTTCAAGGCTTCCGATCCCATTCATCACGCAATTCATTAACGTATTCTTGGGCATCTATACCTTGCCATATTTCCTTGCCCAGACCGGCCAACTCGAACAGGCTCCTTGTGGGTTTCCGCTCATCTTTTGCTACAAGTTCATGAAGCAATTCGAGCAATTCCTTGCGTTCTTCTAGGCTTAGCGCCTTGGCTTGTAGTAATATCTCACTTACCGACATGATGCCATTCTCCTTTTTTCGTTACCATAATCATACCATCTTTATTGGCGAACTCATCTATGCGGTTTTCTTTAGCGAAACACAAATTCGTTGCAATCGCCATTCTGCGTTAGAATGCGCTCCACTAATGCTGGAGTGCAGGATCGGACTATGTCAGACCAACTCACAGTGATTGTCATCTTCGGCGTTACCGGCGACCTCGCCCGGCGCAAATTGATTCCCTCGCTTTTCAACAATTATATCAAGCGGCGCTTGCCCCGAAATCTCAAGATAGTCGGCGTGGGCCGCCGCGATTGGACGGACGACACGCTGATCGAACATGCGCGCCGCTCCTTGCAAGAATTCGCCGCCGCCCAATTTAATGAAGGCGATTGGCGCCATTTCCAGTCTTGTCTGTCCTATAGCAAGGTCAACCTGCCGCATACCGAGACCTATCAAAACCTCAAGGACCACTTGGACCGGCTTGACAAGGGCAACAGCAACCGACTTTATTACCTGTCAGTCGCGCCGGAGTTTTATGAAGATGTGGTGACGAACCTGGGCAGGCTGGACATGGCGCGGGAGAATGGCGGGGGGCGCGCGGACAAGCCCCCGGGCTGGCGGCGCATCGTCATCGAAAAGCCCTTTGGCTATGACCTGGCGACGGCGCAATCGCTCAATAAAGCCGTACATGCCGTCTTTGACGAATCGCAGGTCTACCGCATCGATCATTATCTGGGCAAAGAAACGGCGCAGAACATCCTGTTCATGCGATTCGCCAATACCATCTTCGAGCCGATATGGAATCGCAGTCACATCAGCAACGTGCAGGTGACCGTGGCCGAAACGGTCGATGTCGGCACGCGCGCCGGTTATTACGACAAATCCGGCGTCATGCGCGATATGGTGCAGAATCACCTGCTGCAATTGCTCTCGCTGATTGCCATGGAGCCGCCACCCGCCTTCGATAGCCATGCCCTGCGCAACGAGAAGATCAAAGTGCTGCAGGCTGCCCGCGCCGTTCGCCTCTGCGATACGGTGCGTGCCCAATATGAGGGCTATCGACAAGCGGATGGCGTCGCGCCCGCTTCCGATACGCCGACCTATGCCGCCCTGCGGCTATTCATCGACAACTGGCGCTGGAAGGACATCCCCTTTTACCTGCGCTCGGGCAAGGCGCTGCACACCAAGACCACGCAGGTGAACATCCAGTTTAAGCGACCGCCCAACAGCATCTTCGAGCTCGCCGAGAGCGGCGATGCCTCGCGCAATATGCTCTCGATCTGCATCCAACCCGACGAAGGCATGCACTTGACCATCCAAGCCAAAGTGCCCGATGAGCAGATTGCCAAGTCCGTGGATATGGAATTGCACTACGAACGCGCCTTCTTGGCGGACGAGCTGCCCGATGCCTACGAGCGCTTGATCCTCGACGCCATCAATGGCGACGCCGCGCTCTTCATCCGCAGCGACGAGATCGAAAGCGCCTGGAAAATCGTCGATCCGGTCATCGAAGGCTGGGAAATGGATCGCGCCTCGCCACCGATGCAGACCTATCGCAAAGGCTCTTGGGGTCCCCGCGCCGCCGACGAATTGCTCGAGCGCGAGGAGCATATCTGGCGAGTCAGTTGTTTTGATAACGGTTGATGAGGTCCTGGGGTAGGGTAGCGGCCGCCGGTGCTGGAAGTAGAAGGGGAATCGATAGTTTTTGGCTTAGCTAGTACGAACTTATCACAATTTAATTCTGGCACCAAACCAGTAGTTATTTGCTACTTTTCGAGATCATCAATCTTTCGCCAGATTTGCTCAAGCATAGCGTCTATGCCCTCAAAACTCAATCTGAACTCTTCATCTCGCCTACCGTAGTATTCGTTCTGCTCTTTTAGTACAGTATCAATCTGGTCTAGCCGCTCATTTGTGGTAGCGAATCCATTGCGTACTACCTCAATCAGTTCCTTGAGTTCTGACTTCGTTACGTATATCTGATCCAATTGCCAATTCCCCCTAATTTAGCAACTCAAGTACAGGCACATCAACCGCTTACCCTTTATTCTAACTAAAACTAATGGATATGCCAAGCCCGTTACTGAACTACAAGATCCCCAGAAAAGGGGCGGGTCGACATCGCCCACCCCCATTAGCCAGTCTGTTGCTGCTTTGGCTTTAGAGAAGATCTATCCTTCCCAAGGATCCGCCTGGGCGAGTTGCATGATGTAAAAGACCGCGCCAGCCGGGTCTTGAACGACGGTGAACCAGCCTGTGTCGGGCGCTTCCATCTTCGGCGTGATTACCTTGCCACCCAGTTCCTCGACCCGTTTCATCGCGGCGTCGATATCCGCGACGTTGAAATAGGGCATCCAGCAGGGCGGCATCTCGCCGAAGCTTTCGTCCATTTCCAGCATGCCGCCGTTGTTGCGCCCTCGATTCGTGATGTGGATGTAATGCCCATCGCCGTGGAACTCCCAGCCCAGCACGACGCTGTAAAACGCTTTGGCGGCTTCGGTATCGCGCGTGAGCAGCTCGTTCCAGCACATGGCGCCGACGGTGTTGACGATGCCCGCGCCGATGTGGCTGCGCGCCTGCCACAAGCCCAGAGCCGCGCCAGTCGGGTCCATGAAGAAAGCCATGCGCCCGCTGTCGAAGACATCCATTGGACCAAAGATGATTTGGCCCCCATTCGCCGTGACGACTGGCAACAGCGCATCGACATCATCGACAGCCACATAGCATGACCAGTGCGATGGGATATTATGTTCGAGCGCCTCCGGCGTCGCCTGGCTAAGCGCGGCGACATGTTGACCCTGGTGCTGGAACATGGTGTAGGTCATGTCATTGCCGATGGGGATATCGGTTTTGCCCCAGCCGAAGAGATCCATATAGAACTGCTTGGCTGCTGTCGGGTCGGTCGAGCTGGTATCCGCCCAGTTAAATGTGCCGTGAGGATATTTCTTCACTGTGTACATATTTGCCTCCTGTCAGTATGGGAGACTCACCGAGTCGCCCCAACAATTTTCGATAATGTCCGCGCTGTCTATTCTTCCCATGGCTCCGCCTGGATCAGCTGAATGATGTAGAAATACGCGCCAGCCGGATCGGCCAGATAGGCGAAATGCCCGGCGCCGGGCGCTTCCGTCTTGGGGATGATGATCGTCCCGCCCGCCGTCTGCGCTTGCTCAATTGCGGCGTCAATATCGGCGACGGTGAAATAGGGCTGCCAGACCGATGGCATTCCGCCCATGCTCTCATCTATCTGCATCATCGCGCCGTTGTTGCGCCCCTTGTTCAAGAACCTGATATAGCCGTTCTCGTCTTCACAGAACTCCCAGCCAAACAAAGCGCCATAAAAGGCTTGCGCGGCGGCGATGTCTCTGGTGAGCAATTCGTTCCAGCACATGGCGCCAACGGTGTTGACGATGCCCGCGCCGATGTGGTTGCGCGCTTCCCACAAGCCCAGCTGCGCCCCAGTTGGATCTTGAATCATCATCATACGCCCGCTGTCGAAGACATCAGCCGGACCATAAAGAACCGTCCCGCCATTCGCCTTGACGACATCAGCCAGCGCGTCCACATCGTCGACAGTGACGTAATTTGTCCAATGCGAGGGCAGGCCCATCTCCCGCATTTGCGGCATCATCCCAGCCAGCCCGACCGTGTAAGCGCCCTCCCGCTTGAACATGGTATATGTCGCGCCCGGCGCAACGGGATCCATGGGAATCTCGTCTTTGTCCCAGCCCAACAAGCTCTGGTAGAAGGCTTTTGCCCCTTCTGGATCAGTCGAGTTGTTGTCCGCCCAGGAAAAGGTCCCGTGCGGATATTTTGTTACTTTGTACATCGTTTGACTCCCTGTCTAGCCATTGGCATCGAATAGAAAATCTGTTCAGGGAACGTATCATAATCAGATCATGTTTAGCTGTCAATAGGTCTGAAAAGGCAAACGTGGAACAGCGTCACTCGACTTGTATAGGCTCTGGCAACTGGACAGAATCGTCCTCGCCGATGCGGACGCGCGCGCCGGACAGCGGATCGTACCAACCCAAACGGAGGTCATACCGTCCGGGCGGCAGCTCGAAGCGGTGACCGGTGGTGACATATTCGCCGGGCAGCCAGCCGCTGGTCGGGCGCGACCAGTCGACCGGCACGCCATCCCACTGATCCGCGATGACGCCCTGCTCATCCAGCAGGTGGATGAACAGATGCAGGCTCCACGGGAGAATGCGCTCCGTGCCCCAGATCAATTCGAGCTCGCCCGCTTCGTCCGTTTTCAAAGTACGATAGCCGTGCAGGACGAGACCGTTTTCCCAAACCGCGCCAACCCGGACCGCGAAATCTGGAGCGTCAAATTGCCTTGGGGGGACCGCGACCTCCATCATTGTGTCCAGCGCGATGGCTTCCGCGCTGGGCTTGCCCGCGGCGTCGAGCAACTGCAGAGCCATGGCGTAGGACCCCTGTGGCAAGTCGGCTGGCACGATCAAACGCTGATGCCCGCGAAAGACCTCGTCCAGGCGCCAGCGCGCGATGTCATATCCCTTCACCAGGGGCAGGGCAGGCGAAACATGCGCAGCCTCCACAGCCTCCGCAGCCTCCGCATTCTCAGCCTGCCACAGCAGTTGAGCCGACAAGCCGCTGGCCTCTTCGCGGGTTTTGCGCCAAGACCAACTGAAACGCAGCTCATCCCCGACGCCAAGCGCAAGCGGCAATTCCGGCGCTTCGTACAAAAGAGCCGGCGCCGCGCCCCCGTCAAGGGCGAGAGCATCATCCGGCGTCGCGCCTCTATTGGACGGGCGGTAGCGCAGCGAAGCGAGCGGCAACTTGGCGTCGTGGGGATTGCCAGCCGCGTTGATCAGGCTTAAGGACCGCAGCGTTTCAACATCGAAAAGCGCTGCTTCCAAGCTGTAAGCGTCATCAAGCGGTGGCGTGAAAGGCGGGATTTCCAGCGTGATTCGGTCTTCGATGTAGGCATTGCCCAGCCAATTGGACGTCGGCAAGCCGCCGGGCGCGAAGGCGCTCGCTTCGGCGATGACCGCTCCCCAGGGATCGCGCAAGCGAAGGATGCTGGCATAGTTCCGGTCAAGCGGCGCATCGTGCAGCCGCCAGTACAACACGACGTCAAAGCGGCGACGCTCAATCGGCCCCGTAGGCAGCTCAGCCGCCAGCAGATCAATCCGATTAGCGAAATTCGCCACAGCCGGCGCGTCAACAGCGCGGCCAAATCGAAAGGACTTGAAGGGTGAATCTATCGCATTCAGAGCCAAGGTCTTAGCAAGAAAAAATCCCAATCCCAGCGCCGCGAAAGCCAGTGCCAGGCGACTGTCAAAGCCTATGGTTCTGTCCCCGCATTCGCTTGAGCCAGGCAGTCGCCGCCAGGCAAACAGCAGCGCCAAGAAGCTGAGCGCCCCTGCGGCGCTGATTAACTGCGCGGCTGCTTGAGCCGCCGTTGCCTCCAGCGCAATGCGCAGGTCGAATGCTCCCGCCGGCGCATCCAGCGCGACCAGCCCCGCCGGCGCGGAGGGGAAGAGCTCGGCCGCGCGTCCGTCAATCTCGGCGCGCCAGCCCGGCCGGTACAGCCAGTCGAATACCAGCGTCTGCGCTTGCGCGGAGACCAAGCGCAAGCTGGCTGATGTGCCCGACCATTGCTCCGAGGCGATTTCAAGCGTTTCCGACGACAGGAGACGCGGAACGGCGTCGGCTGTTGCGAAGGCTGTTGCGAAGCGCTCGGCTAGGCGCTGCGAATCCAGCAGACCGGCATCGGCGCTGCGCGGCAGATATTCGGCATACGAGGACAGCGCCAACTGTCCCCCGTCCCGCTCGAATTGCTGGACGTCGCGGATGTCATCAACCTCCAACACGCCCTGATGATAGGGGCGATAGGTCCATGGCAGGGCATAGAGCAGCATAGTCAGGCCGATAAACCCGAGCGCGATAGCCCGGACCTTTCCCGGCGGCAAAGCCAACGCGACCATGCGCGCGCCTATGCCCGCGCCCAGCGCCAGCAAGAGGCTGGCTAAGCCCAGCAAACGCCAGGGAAACTGCGTGAAACCGATCAGCGGAATCGCCTCCCACAAAGGCGCGGAAAAGGGCGTATTCATGAAGACCAGGCTTAGGACCAGGACCCAGATTAGCAGCAGCAAGGGCAAGTATTGCCGGCATGCTGAGCGCGCGCTCAAGAGCAGCCCCAGCCCGGCCAGGATCAACTGGATCCAGCCCAGGCTGATGGGAATCGCTTGGTTCTGCTGTGAGGGGTCGGCGCGATGCGGACCTGCCAATATCTCGCTTAGGGGGCGCAGGTGCTGTTTCACGTCAATATGGCTCAGTTGCTCGCTGATTAAGCTGAGCTTGATAGCATCCGCTTCCAGCAGCGCCGGCAGCCAGTAAAAGGCTGTCATCACCAGCCCCAGCAAACCCGCCAGCATCAAACGAAGCGCGACCGCGCGCCTGTCGCGACCGCGCCCGACCAAGAAGAGGCAATACAGCGCCAGCAGCGCTGTGCCGTGCAGGCTGATCAAGGTGTGCAAGGGAATGAAAAGCGCGAATGAGGCGACAGCCAGGACGAGGTCGCGGCGGCGCCCGTGCCATGCCAGCCGCGTGAAAGCGAACAAAACAAAAGGAAGCGCCGCCAGCGCCGCCAGCTCCGGCGACGAACCGCGCGTCAGACCGTCGAAGAGGAAAAATGGCGCGTATACGGTTGCCAGCGCCGCCATCCAGCCGCCCAGGTCCGAGCGCGTCCACCAACGCCCCAGCAAGAAGCTGCCCAGCGCGGCCAACAAGGTGTAAAGGACCATCGACAGCAGCCAGCCCCCCACGAAGCCGAAGCCCAAACGATGCAGCCAACTCGCCGGAAAATACGATAACGCCGGAAAATAGTTGAAGAGCGGCGCGCCGTAGCCGTAGACCAAACCCGAAGAATAGCGGGGCCAGAGCGGGTGGTCGACGCGCAGGGAATGCTCCAGCGCGACGCTGCGATACATTTGCAAGAGGCCGTCGTCCGTCCGCGGCATCTTGCCCAGCATAAAGGGCTGCACTGCCGCCAGACAGATACAGACGATGCCAACAATGAATATAAAGAGGTGTGAGGCGCGTTTCTGAAAGGGAGCCTGCGAGGGCGGCATGGCGAACTTATTGCTTTGCCATCTCGCGTTCTTGCAGCGCCTCTTGAATCTCGAATATCGACCCGGCATTTTGCGGTTTTGGCTCGGGGATAATCACGGGTACAGCTTGCATGCGCGGTCGCTGACTAGGTTCGCCGCGCAGAATCGTGCCGAGGTAGTCGTCGTAATTGGGCGAGCCAAGCAGGGGCCAGGAATCAAGCGAGCAGTATTGAAATAGCAATAAGCGCCGTGGATCGGCGGAATGGTTCGGGGCGGAAGCATGCAAAGTGCGCACGTGATGCAAGGAGATGCCGCCCGCGCCCACCAGGCATTTATCCACGCGCTGGGGCGCGAAATCGGGGTCCGCCACCGCGCCGACAAAGACGCCGTCCTGGTGGTGGCTGACCAATTCGGCCTTGTGCGAACCCGGGACCATCAGCATGCAGCCGTTTTCTTCGGTCATGGCGTCGATGGCGACGCCCACCGCCAGCAAGTCGTCGTTGGTATGGGGATAGAAAGCCCAATCCTGGTGCCACTCCACCGCAGCGCCATGCGCTTGCGCTTTCATGTTGAGCTTGTTGCCATTGCAGCGGACGCCCTTGCCGATCAACTGCTCGACAATGTCCAGGATGCCATCGTGACGCAGCGTTTGATCATAAACTTCATGCTGATTGATGGGGTCTTTGATGCGGCGCAGGCGCGGGTTTTCCGCGCTATGGTCCGGCTCCAGATCAAAAATGTCATTATGCTGGCTGACCAGGCGCGACCGCTCAATGAACTCGTCGGTCACCCGCTGCAGCGCCTCCAGCTCTGCGCCGCTGAGCACATTCTCGACGGTCAAGTAGCCATTTTCATGGTAAAAGGCGATTTCTTCCTGGCTTAACATCGCTGGCAGCCTCTCTAGTTCATATTATTTCAGCGAGTGTAAATGCTGCGCGAAAGATTGTCAAATGCGTCGGCTGGACGCCACCAGGGCAATCGCATCAAAGACTCCTGCTAAACATCGGGCGTGGACAGGGCGCGCTCCCCAGCCTCCAAGACAGCAATGATCTTGTCCACGTCATAGACGCAGCCAGCCCAGACACCGCCGCTGGCGCCTTGCAGCGCCGCCCATAGGCGTGTGTCGGCTGGCAGATCCGGGCGCGGCGCCAAAGCCGGATGCGGCTCGCGCTCTTGCAGGAGTTCGGCGGCTGCAGCCCGCGATAGCGCGCCAGACCCCGCGCCTACCAGATTCACCTTGCCGCTCAAGCGCTTGCGGTCAATCTCAATTTCAATCAAGTCGCCATCGCGCAGCTTGCCGATGGGACCGCCCGCCAGCGCCTCCGGTCCCACATGCCCGATGCAAGCGCCGGTGGAGACGCCGGAAAAACGCGCGTCCGTCACGATAGACACCTGCTTGCCCCAGGGGATGAACTTCAAAGCCGAGGTCAACTGATAGGTTTCTTCCATGCCCGTGCCGGCGGGACCCGCTCCCATCAAAACCAGCGCATCGCCAGCTCGAATCGGATCCGCGCTCAAACCCTTGACCGCGCGGATGGCGTCGCGCTCGGATGTGAAGACCCGCGCCGGTCCGCGATGGCGATAAACGCCGTCGTCATCGACGACGCTCGGGTCGATGGCGGTGGCTTTGATGACCGAACCCTGCGGCGCGATATTCCCAACCGGGAAGACAACCGTGCTTGTCAGTCCCCGCCGCCGCGCTTGATCGGCTGACATGATGACATCGTCAGGGTCGACGCCGTCGCTGCTTTTTAAGCGCTCGCGCGCGTAGCGCCGCCGATCGCTGTCCCGCCACCAATCGAGCGCCGCATCGAGCTTGTCGCCCGCGACTGTCAGAGCGTCTCCGTTCAGCAAACCCATATCGCGCAAGCGCAGCATCACTTCGGGCACGGCGCCAGCCATAAAGACTTGCACCGTGGGATGATTACGCGGACCGTTGGGCAGGGCGTCAACCAGGCGCGGACTACTGCGGTTGATGCGGATCCAGTCCTCGACGCTTGGCGTCTTCAAGCCGGCCGCCTGCGCGATGGCCGGGATGTGCAAGAGCAAATTGGTCGAGCCGCCGAATGCCGAATGCAGCAGCATGGCATTTTCCAGCGCGGCGGGACTCAAAATGTCAGCCAGTGTCAGGCGCGACGCCTTTAATGCCAGCAGCGCCAATGCCGAGCGCCGCGCGGTATCGAGCCAGACCGCCTCGCCCGATGGCGCCAAGGCGCTATGCGGCAGGCACAAGCCCAGTGCCTCCGCCACTACTTGCGCCGTGGCCGCCGTGCCCAGGAACTGACAGCCGCCACCGGAGGAGCCACAAGCTTTGCAGCCCATCTCGGCGGCGTACTCGACATCAATCAAACCGTGGGCGAAGCGCGCGCCGATAGTCTGCACCGTGCCGGCGTCTTCCGCGCCTTCCGCTGGCAAGGTCACGCCGCCAGGCACGATGATGCCGGGCAGTTCGCCGCAGCCCGCCAGCGCGATCAATGTGGCTGGCAGCCCCTTGTCGCAGCTGGCGATGCCCATGACACCGTCGCGCGTGGGCAGGGAGCGAATCAAGCGGCGCATGACGATGGCGGCGTCATTGCGATAGGGCAGGCTGTCCATCATGCCGCTGGTGCCCTGCGAGCGGCCGTCGCAGGGGTCGGAACAGTAAACCGCGAATGGAATGGCGTCGCGGCTGCGCAACGCCCGCGCGGCTTCGCGGACCAGCAAGCCGATCTCCCAGTGACCGGTGTGATAGCCGAGCGCAATCGGCGATCCATCCTCCGCCCGCAAGCCCCCTTGTGTGCTCACGATCACATATTGCTCGCGATTGACCTCTTCCGGATGCCAGCCCATGGCGACATTCTGCGTCATGGCGAAGAGATTGCCGCTCGCTTCGTCGCGCAGCATATCGGCGTCCAGCGGCAGTTTGCCTGCTCTGCCTTGCCCGCGGGTACGGGTCGTCTTCAGCAATTCCGCGCCGCCATAGATTTCAGCTTGCATATCTGTCCCCATAAGCAATAAATCCTCTCCTTATGCTAGAATCACCGCTTGCGGCATGCCTTAGCGCCGATTACGCGCCGAATGGCTGTGTTCTGCAGGTCATCGGCGGTTAATATAGCTCTATCAAATTTACCAAGCAGGACGGATTATGACACAGAAGCGATTTTCAAATCAAACCGTCATCGTTACCGGGGCCGGCGAAGGCATCGGTTATGAAGTGGCGCGGCAGTTCTGTCAAGAGGGCGGGACCGTGCTGCTCAACGATATACTGCCCGCGCGCGCGCAATCCGCCGCCGACAGCATCCGCGCGGAAACGGGCGCTACCTGCGTCGCCGCAGCCGGGGATGTGGCTGATGTGGACTTCGTTCGCGGGCTGGTCGATCGCGCCGTAGAGACCTTTGGCGGATTGCGTGTCTGCGTTTGCAATGCCGGGTTGACCTCTTGGGGCGACTTTTTTGACTATGAACCAGCCGATTTCGAGCGCGTGGTGAATGTCAATCTGCGCGGCAGCTACTTCCTGGCGCAAGCCGCCGCCCGTCAATTCCGCCAACAGGGGCAGGGCGGCCGCATCGTGCTGATGTCGTCGGTGACCGGTCACCGCGCCGTGCCTTACCTCAGCGCGTATGGCATGACCAAAGCCGCTTTGGAAATGCTGGCGCGCAACCTGGTGCTGGAATTGAGCGGGCATGGCATCACCATCAATTGCGTGGCGCCCGGCGCTGTCATCACACCGCGAAATCTCAACGACGATCCGGATTTTGAAGCGCACTGGGCGGATCTAATCCCGGTCGGGCAAGCCATCCAAACCGAAGACATTGCCGCTGCCGTCCTCTTCCTGGCATCGCGGGCTGCGGGCAAAATCACCGGGCAGGCGATGGTGGTCGACGGCGGCTGGACCAGCACCAGCCCCATACCTAATATGGATTACGGCAAGGACTATCGGAACTGACTGATAGCTTGTCTACAGATTTACTTATCAGGTGCGATCATGTCCGAAATCAAATCACAAAAAAACAAAACAATTGAGCTAAGTGAGCATGACATCCTTCGGCTGGAAGGCAAGCTGCTATCACTTGATTGTCAAGTCAACGCGGAACAACTGATCAATAGAACCATACTTGGAGACGCGATTGAGGTTATTGATCATCTCCCCTTGCATTTTGTTGACCTGCTTTTCGTCGACCCGCCTTACAACATGAACAAGGTCTTTGGCAAATCCACCTTCAAGCGAATGGGAAGCAAGGACTACGAGAACTGGCTGCGGTCTTGGTTGAGCAAGATTGTTGACACATTGAAGCCCACAGCATCCATTTATGTATGTGGCGACTGGCGCTCGTCATCGGCTTTGTTCAGAGCGCTGTCGGATCACTTCAAGATTCGAAATAGAATCACATGGGAAAGAGAAAAAGGGCGAGGCGCAAAAGCGAATTGGAAAAACGCATCAGAAGATATTTGGTTTGCCACCGTAGGCGAAAACTACTATTTTGACGTCGAAGCGGTGAAACTCAAGAAAAAGGTGATCGCTCCCTACCGAGATAGCGCTGGCAAACCAAAAGATTGGTCGGAAGAAGAGAATGGCAATTTCCGGCTTACGCATCCTTCCAATCTTTGGACAGATCTCTCTGTGCCCTTTTGGTCTATGCCCGAAAATACCTGTCACCCCACACAAAAACCAGAAAAACTTGTCGCCAAAGCAATTCTTGCAAGTTCCAAAGAAGGTGATGTTATCTTGGATCCCTTCTTGGGCTCCGGCACAACCTCCGTAGTAGCCAAGAAAATGGGCAGGCAATACCTAGGCATTGAAGTTGATAAATACTATGCCTGTTTGGCGGAAAAAAGGCTGGAAATGGCTGAAACTGATAAACGAATTCAGGGCTATACAGATGGTGTATTCTGGGAAAGAAACATAAATCCAAACACCGACTCAATCTTAAGCTATGTAAATCAGCGAAGGTTGCTTCTATGAATAGCGCAGTCTATTCGTTGATAGAATACATTCGATCACGTGACGGCATCACAGACAAAGCGACATTGGCAAAGAATGTTCAAGAGGATTTCGGACTCACGAAAGACAGATCAGTTTACTACTCTGAGTATTATGCGATTAGATTCAGTTCCTCCCGGTCCCGCAGTTTTTCCAACACAGTCATAGCGCTTTCTACACTGCAAAAGTATGACGAGTTGCCCTTCCTTGTATGTCAGGTCACGCCATCTGAAAATATTCTCTACCTGGCGAACACAACTTTCTTAAGCAAGGTAAGTCACTCATCGCAGGAACTGCGTGTCAACAATATTAGAGGCAGCGTCAATGGTTCAGACATCATCAAAGTGTTCAATGGCTTGGATAACAAACCGGAAAACTTCGAGGAACTGTTCAATATTCATGCGGCGGCCGGTTTCAATGAGAACCTGCCCAGGCTGGTGGAAGCCACAAATGGCATCACTGCCCGCGGGAGCAAGTTAACCGTCTGTGAAACGAGTCAAAGCAGGATTCTGAACGCGCCCAACAGAGCAATCGAATTTGTAGAATCACCCGAATATCTTCAACTGAAATTTGACTTAGATGCGCGTGTGAGCCAAGTAAAAGAAGCGATACTGGTTGCTGGATATATCGAAAACGTCAACATTCGCGGCCGGTTGATTGAATACATGATCGCGGGTGAAGACGACGAGCGAAGGCAGCATTTGGTTGACACTTTAATTCAAGGATATGGCGAGAATAGCAAGTTCAAAACAACTAATGATTTGGGTGACTACACGCGGGTATTCGACCGATACGAAACTGCCACAGATATCAAAACAAAAATTATGCTTCTGAATTCCAATCCAAAAGCGTACAACATTGACAAGCTCTTGGAATACTTGTCAAAAGAGAAAACCGTGTTCTTGTTTTATTTTATAGGGATTGAACCACACAAGATTGTGAATCAAGTTCTAGTATCCATGTTTCAAACTGACTTGCTCGAATCTACGATCGTTTTGCAACATTGGGCAGGTCGTAATTCGAGAGGAGTAACTCAATTGAGAGGATCGGCGTTGAACAAGCTGATTTTTACCCCAGACAATACGATTGATAGAAATGCAAGTCGGAAGTTTCTGCAGGAATTAATTGCCTTGTAATCGTGAAAATATGACTGAATCTGAATTACATATACTTCAACAAAACACCGTCCTATTGCTCTGGTGTGGAATTTCCTGAAATTTCCTTAGCATCCGCGGCGCTTTCCTTCGCTTCGGCTTTGCGCCGTCGCCCACCCAGAACATCGCCCAGAAACCAGCCCAAGCCGATCAAAGCCAAGCCCGCGCCGCCGACCACCATCATATTGCGCTGCTCCGCCTGTAAGCGCCGCCGCTCAATATCGGAAGCCATCAAGCCGCGCGCCTGATTCTTGCTCTCGATGGTAACTTCGCCGCCTTCGTCGTGGATTTGCGCCGCTTGATTGCTCGACAGTTGATTCCCCAGGTCGAAGTAACGCCAGCCGCCCACGCCAGCCATCAGGACGCCCAATGCAATCGCCGTGAACAGCAGGCGGTCAAGCAATCCGGTGAAGATTATATTGCGCATGCGATAGCCCCGCGAAGCTTCATTTCATTTTTTTCGCCATGCTCGTATAAGGGGAAGATCCCGCCATAGCAAGCGAATATGTAGTCTGATTCGCCGCCGCCGAGCGGCTGTTGCCGAACCGAGCGCGAAAAACTACAATAGGCAGTCGACCGAATCAGGAACATTGTACGAAAGATGCCTATGACAAGCAACATGATAAATGTCGGGATGGTCGGCGCCAGTTGGTGGGCGGACGCTATGCACCTGCCCGCGCTCGACAGCCACCCCCAAGCTCGAACGCTGGCAATCTGCGGGCGCAACCAGGAAAACGCGCAAAAGATGGCGGACCTATGGAAGATCCCGCTGGTCTATACCGATTACCGGGACATGATTCGCCAAGCCGATCTCGACGCCCTAGTCATCTCGACGCCCAACAATTCGCATTTTCCCATCACCATGGCGGCGCTGGAAGCGGGATTGCATGTGCTCTGCGAGAAGCCCATCGCCATGACCTATGATCAAGCGCGGCAGATGGCGGACTTGGCGCGGCGGAATAAGCTCAAAACGCTAGTGCCTTTCACCTATAGCTTCATGCCAAGCGCGCGCTACCTCAAGCAGCTGATTGACAGCGGTTATCTGGGCAGGCTCTATCATCTCAACATGCGCTATTACAGCGGTTACGCCCGCGCTGGCGACTATATCTGGCGCCTCGACCGCAAGGTCGCCGGCAGCGGCGTCGTCGGCGATTTGGGCTCGCATTTCATGTACTTGGCGGAATGGCTCTACGGCGATATCAGCGCGATCACCTGCCGCCTGACCAGCATCGTGCCGCGCCCGCCAGCCGACCCGCAGGGCAATCCCTACGAACTTTTGGACGACAGTTGCTTGCTTACAGTCGAGTTCGCCAATGGCGCTGTTGGCATGATTCACTGCACCGCCCTGTGTTACGAAGGCAGTCCCTTCGGGCAAACGCATCACATGGACTTCCATGGCTCGGAAGGCACGCTTTACAGCTATACCGACTGGGAGCGCATCCAGCAGGTCAAAGGCGCGCGCGCTGGCGAAGGCATGCCGCGGGAATTGCCCATCCCCGAGCATATCTGGGGCGGCGCGCGCCGCGATACCGTGCACAATACCTATCGCGACATCTTCCGCCGCGAAGATTTCATGATTCGCGGCTTTATCAAGGGCATCCTCGCCGACAGCGACTTGATGCCGAACTTCGAGCAGGGCGCGCGCATCCAGCGCCTTATCAGCGCCGCGGTCAAAAGCCACGTGACGGGTTCGCGCGTCGAGGTAGCTTCGATTGTAGAGTGAGCATTTAGATTGAACACATAGATTGAACACCGAATGAACACCGAATGAACACCAAATGTAGAAGACTATGGTAGAAAACTATGGAGGATAAAATGAATAACGCGCCACTATTAGTCCGCTATTTCCAGCCCGGGAGCGGCGCGCGGCTGGGCTTGCAGCGCGGCGATACGGTAAAGGATATCAGCCACTGCTTCCCGACCCTGGCTGATTTTATGCGCGATTCAGTCGCGGATGTCGACGGCATCATCGCGGCTGCCGTCCGCGCCGCGGATGACGCGCAAACCAGCTTCGCCGCCAGCGAACTGGACAAGCCGCCAGCGCCGCAGACGAAGCATTGGCTGCCGCCCCTCGACGAGCAGGAAGTTTGGGCGGCTGGCGTAACTTATCTGGACAGCCGCAGAGCCCGGCAAGAAGAAGCAGCCGATGGCGGCGATGTCTACGCCCGCGTCTATGTTGCCGAGCGGCCCGAGATCTTCTTCAAGGCTTCAGCCAAAAACACCGTCGGTCCCTTCGGCAAGGTGGGCATCCGCCGCGATTCTAGCTGGAATGTACCCGAACCGGAGTTGGGGCTGGTGGTCAACCCAGCCATGGAAATGCTCGGTTTCACTATCGGCAACGACATGAGCAGCCGCGATATCGAAGGCGCGAACCCGCTCTACTTGCCCCAGGCGAAGGTCTATACCGCCTCTTGCGCGCTGGGTCCGGGCATCTTGCTCCTTCCATCGCAGCAATCGCAGCAGTGGCTCGATACCACCATCCGCCTGTCAATCCAGCGCGGCGGCAGCGAAGTCTTCAGCGGCTCCATTTCAACTGACCAGATCAAACGTACAATCCCCGAACTGATTGATTATCTCGGGCGCAGCAATAGTTATCCCGCCGGCGCGATCCTGCTGACCGGCGCGGGCATTGTGCCGCCGGCCGCGTTCACCTTACAGGCGGATGATGTGGCGCGCATCGCCATTGACGGCATCGGCGCGTTGGAGAATCAAGTCATCGAGGTCTGACCGGCATGAAAATTACCGCCATCGAAACGCTGCAATGGAAAGCCTATCCGCGCTTGATGACGGTGCGCGTGCATACCGACAGCGGCATCGTGGGCTTGGGCGAAACCGTCGATAAGATTCCCGCTGCCAAGGCGGCTCTGCATGGCACAATCGCGCCGCTGGCGCTGGGGCAGGATGCCCTCGATATCGAAGGCTTGTGGCGTTTTCTGATGGATAACATCATGTATCACGGCTTTGCCGGTGCCGAAACGCGCGCGCTTTCCGCCTTTGAGCTGGCGCTATGGGATATCATGGGCAAGCATTATGGCGCGCCGCTTTATCACTTGCTCGGCGGCAAGACCCGCGACGAAATCCCCACCTACAATACCTGCCTGAGCTTTGGCGAAATACGCGACTATCAGGCTTGGCACGAAGACGCGGGCGCGCTGGCGCGCAGTTTGCTCGCCGACGAAATTTACGCCATGAAAATCTGGCCCTTCGATCAATTCAGCGAGCGCAGTTTCGGTCAGCGCGTCAGCCGCTCCGAAATCGAAATGGGCTTGACCCCGGTGCGGCAAATCCGCGACGCGGTCGGCGCTGACATGGAAATCGGCATCGAATGCCATTTCCGCTGGAACCGCGTCAGCATGGAGCGCATCGCGCGCGCCCTTGAACCTTACAATATCCTCTTCTTGGAAGACGCGCTGCCGGCGGTTTACCCCGCCGAAATCAAAGCGCTCTCGGGGCGGACAACAATTCCCATCGTCGGCTCGGAGCTGCTGATGACGCGCTGGCAATTGCGCGAATGGCTGGAAAAGCAGGTCTCGCAAATCGTCATGACCGATGTCGTCTGGAACGGGGGCATCGCCGAAACGCGCAAGATCGCCAGCCTATCCGAAACATTTGGCATCCCGCTGGTCTTGCATAATGTCGCCGGCGCTATCTGCCATGCCGCCTGCATGCACCT
Source organism: Phototrophicaceae bacterium (assembly GCA_965116975.1). Taxonomy (GTDB): domain Bacteria; phylum Chloroflexota; class Anaerolineae; order Aggregatilineales; family Phototrophicaceae; genus UBA6055. The sequence continues at coordinate 3,495,228 of OZ220735.1, read as the reverse complement.
GGCGGCGCATATCCCCAATCTGTTTTACGTGGAATCGGCGCGCGCCTTTTATCGCGGCTACTTCCCCGCGCTCACGGATTGCGCGCCGGCGGTCAGCGACGGGCATCTGGACATCCCGGCTGGACCGGGCTTGGGGGTCAACCTGCGCGAAGCCGCATTGCAGCGGGATGACTTGACGCGACAAATCACGGAGGGACCGGGCTTGGCGGCAGGCCGCCGCGCCATGGGCGATCACTGGGCGGTGGAAGCGATTCGTTGATTGCTGAAGCTGCCATAGGGCAGGCTCTTCTTGATTACTTTACAATTGACATGCGGTCAAAATGAAGCGCGATAATCTTAGTCAAGATTGCCGATCGGCTTTTGCCGCCGCCCCTGGCACAGCAGGGCAATCGCTTCAAAATCCATAACTGTCGAATTTAACATCAAACTGATGAATTGTAGGGGCGAGCCAAGGCTCGCTCATGAAATTTGGCGCAAAATCGTGGGCGATTCACAGAATCGCCCCTACATTGCGTCCTTTATTGGCATATTTTCGGATAATTCTCGGAGTTCTTGGTGCCTCAGTGTTTAAAATTATTTGATGCGATTGCCCTGCCTGGCACAGATAAATGATGGTGAAAATTTGCCCCACCGGGATAAAGAGCGCAAGGAGCAGCCAGAAGCCAACTGACACATCCTTTGTCCGTCGATAGCCTTCGATCAACAGCCGGAGCGCGATGACGTAAGACAGGGCCCAAAGCGTCATTATCACGGCAAACAGGGGATTGATTCCTAAAGACGCAAGCATGTCAATCATGGACTTTTGTGGCACTCCTGGCTGACTGATTCAGATCGACTGTAATCAGCATAAAACCCCATTTGCCAGAATCAACCTTTTCTAATTGAATATTCATTCGCAGCCGATTGGGTATGTCTTGTGATGAGCGGTGGAAGCGATTAGACAGCTTGCAGCGTAGAAGAAAGCCCCGTCAGTTGAGACTTGGGATGAGACGAGGCTTCGGGAAATGCCATGGGCTCGTCTAGCGGTTCTTGGGCTTACCGCCCGCGTTGGGTTTACGTTTGAATCTGAAAGTCAGATAGACCAGCAGAATGGTTAACAGAGCAAGGGTAATCAAAACGAGCGGAGGACCCAGGTTCATGAGCGCATCCAGCCAAAAACTTGGCTGCTCGGATTCTTGTACATGGATACCCATCAGCTATGCCACCTTGCCGTCGTTAGTACAACGAGAATTACAGACAATCTTGTCACTGGAGTTCTCCCACTGCGGATTGCGCCGCATTGCGCGCCATATTGATCAGTGCAATTTATACTGTCGCCGCGCGCCTTGTGACGTTGTTGAAAAACAGCCCCCATCCCCCGGCCCCTTCCCCCAAAATGAGGGAAGGGGAGCTTTCTGACCTGTCTTGAGCCGTTAAGCCCCTCCCTCTTTATGGGGGAGGGGTTTGGGGTGGGGGAAATTGAGAATTTCAACAGAGTCCTTATCCTCGTAACTCTAATATGCGTTTAATAGCGACTTTGATTATTTCGCAAACTTCGCTATAATAGCCCCCACTTGGCGCATAGCGTCAAACTCGACTATGGTCTCGACAGGCAAATTGCCTGAGACGTACCGTTCAATTTCTATCTGTATAGAGGAGTCTCGATATGAGAAAGCTAGTTCGTACGATCCCTGTGCTGCTTTTGGCATTGGGTGTTATGCTTGCCGGAATCGGTGGCGCTGGGGCGCAAGACCAACTGACTTTCAGTATGGTCAGCCACGGCGGTATTGGCAATCCCTTCTGGGTTGTCGTTATTAAAGGTATGGAAGACGCTTGTTCCCTGCTGGGCGCGGACTGCGCTTGGCTGTCGGATCCTGTTGACAACATTGACGACATGGCTGGCTATTGGGATGACGCCCTGGCGCGCAATAACGACGGCATCGGCACCACGGTCCCGAATCCCGAAGTTATCCGCGACGGCGTGAACCGCGCTGCCGAAGCCGGCATACCCGTGATCGTCTTCAACACGGCCGATCCCAACGCTGGTACGGCTGACGCGCTGCCGACCCTCTTCTACATCGGCGCCAACGAGTTCCTGGGCGGGCGCTCCAATGCGAATGCTGTGCTTGACGCAGCCGACGCCGCTGGCGTCGAAATCGCCCAAGCCGTTTGCCCAATCCAAGAAGTTGGACACAGTGGCTTGGAAGCCCGTTGCGCGGGCGTCCGCAGTGTCTTTGAAGAAGCTGGCATCCCGCTGGACCAACTGACTATCAATAACGATGTGACAGCATCGGCCGGCACCTTTGCCGACTACTTCAGCGCCAACCCGGATACCAACGCTGTATTCAGCTTGGGTCCCAACCCAGCCAGCTCGCTGAACCTGTACATTCAGGAATCCGGTGTCATGGCTGGCGATATCTTCGCCACGACCCACGATACCAGCGCCGAGATCTATGAAATGATCCAAAACGGCTACCTGATTCAGGCGATCGACCAGCAGCCTTACCTGCAAGGTTTCGAGACGATCATGTGGCTCTACCTGAACAGCCAGTTCAAGATGGCTCCGGGTGGCGATATTCTGACCGGTCCTGGCGTCATCGACGGCAGCAACGTTGATGCCATTATCGAATTGACCGCGCAAGGTTATCGCTAAGCCGATAACGGCATTCCTAGTGGGTGGGGAGTTTCTCCCCGCCCACTTTTTGTAATTACTACGCTGCATTCAACACAGTAATCTTCGCTTTTTCTAACGCATCGGTCCCACTGGGCAGATGCGGTCTCCCAAGAAATACTTAGTCGAATTCGAGAAACAGCTTATGATGCAAGCATATTTAGACGGCAAACGAGAAGCCTCCAATATCGGCGCGCTCGTTGCGGGCTTGATATTTGGCTTCGCTGTCCTGGGATTCCTGGTCGCTTATGGGATCGCTTTTGGCTGGATCCCCTTGGGCGATCGAATAGACATTCCGCGCAGCGACATCAATCCTGTCGAAACTTTTGTCATCATCGCCAGCTTGTTATACGCCGCCTGCTGCCTGCGTACCGCTTACGGGCTTTTCCAACGCGAACGGTCGAGCCTGCGCTGGTCGCAGTGGATGTATTTCATCACCGTCATGATTGGCGGCGCAATCCTGCTGAGCGTCATCATTCCCATCGGCTTGAAGTTTTCGCTGCTGCTGGGCCAGGACATCGACCTGCGCGCGGTCATCAACGAAGACCCTAACATCAGTGGCTTGGCGCCTATCGCCCTGTCAATCGGCGAAGCCTTGATAAGCGTTAGCTTGTTCTTGGCGGGGCTACTTGCTTTGCTGGCGCTATTGGTATTTTTGATTCCGCCACTGGACTTCCTGCGGCGCACAGAAGGCATCCGCCTGTTGGTCGCCCCCCCGCGTAGATTTCTCATGGCGATTCTGATCGTGCTGGGATTGGGGGTGGCGGGGGTCTTGATCGCGGGCCTCTTCGTCGTTCCGCTCTATCCGGGCATCACCACCATCCGCGACGTGGAGAATCATCGTCTGTTGGCTGGATTCCTTTTCTTCTTGCCGGGTCTATTTGGCTACCGTGTGGCGCGACAGGTTGAAGAACAGTCGGACGAATTGCGCCGCGCCATCGCTTTGACCCCGGGCAAGTACATCCGCGCCAACCTGGCAAAGTCGCCAAGCGCCGGCGCGATCATCGGTTTCATCGCCATCCTGATGGGCTTTACCATGGCGACTGATCTCTTCCTTGAACCGAGTTCGGTCGCGTCCTTCCTCAGCAATATCGCCACCAAAGGCGTCATCGCCATCGGCGTAACCTATCTGATGATTTCGGGCGAGTTCGATTTGTCCGTCGGCTCAATCCTGGGCGTCACGGCGCTGTCCTTCATGAACTTTATGACGCATGGCGCGCCGGTATTCGGCATCATGGAGCCGATACCAGCCGCTTTGCTGGCTATCTTCGTGGCTATGATCCTGGGCGCCATCAACGGCGTACTGCTCATCACCACGCGCATACCTTCTTTTATTGTCACCTTGGGGACGATGCTGGCTTTCCGAGCCATCACGCTGGTCGCCATCGCGGGCGGGCGCATCCTGCGCTATAGCGACCATCATGATTCGCTGCCGGTGATTAGCATCAGCAATATCGTCTTTCTGGTTCTTGTCGTGGTTGGCTTGGCGATGGTCGCATTTACCGGCTATCGCGTCTTGCCCGCGTTATACCGCGGGGCGATGCGTGCCTGGTCAATCCGGGGGGACAATGGCGATTTCGGCACCAGCGGCGCGATTGTGCGAACGTTTGTGGCTTTGCTGGCGCTATTCATCCTGCTGGCGGCGGTGGTCTGGCTGGTGGCGGTCTTTACCTACCACGCCAATTCTGGCGGCGGCGATATGGTGGAAGTCGGCTATTTCGACCTCTTCAACGGGCGCGTGCTAGCGATTGGCGAGGAAGGCGATTTCTTCCACATGCAGATCCCGCGCAACGCCAATGTCCGCCTGGCAATCGTCTGGTGGTTCATATTCGTTGCCATCTTCCATGTCATCCTCACCAATACCTCTTTTGGCAATAGTATCTTCGCCACCGGCGGCAACGAAGGCGCCGCGCGCGCTCAAGGTGTGAACGTCGATCGCGTCAAGGTGCAGAACTTCGTCATTGTCGCCTTGTTGACGGGCATCGCCGCAATCTACGAGACCTCGCGAAACCCCGGCGTGGACCCGAACAAAGGCACGGGTTGGGAACTGGAGGTCATCGCCATGACTGTGATTGGCGGCGCGCTGCTGACCGGCGGTTACGGCAGCGTCGTCGGCTCCTTGCTAGGGGCGCTGATCTTCGGCATGCTGCAAACGGGGCTGGTCTTGGTCGGCATCGAATCGCGGCTCTTCTCTGGCACCATCGGCGTCATCATCATCGCTGCGGTCGTACTGAATACCTTCGTGCGCGGCGCGCAGCGAAATTAGGGGGCCTGAATCATGCAGTATTCACAGAAAAACGATAATGCGCTTGTGGATATGATCGATATCCACAAGTACTTCGGCAGCGTGCAAGTATTGCGCGGCATCGACTTCCATGTCGACCGCCAGGAAATTGTCGGCTTGCTCGGGGATAACGGCGCCGGCAAATCCACGCTAATCAAAGTGCTGACGGGCTTCCACAGTTTGACGCGCGGGCAGATCTTCTTTGATAACGAGGCCGTGAAAATTGAATCGCCGCACGACGCGCGCGAACTGGGCATCGAGACAGTTCACCAGGATCTCGCGCTGGTGCCATTGATGAGCATCGCGCGCAATTTCTGGCTGGGGCAAGAGCCTACTTACGAGGTTGGTCCCTTCAAATTCCTCGATAAGAAAATGATGGCGAGCGAGTCGATTCAGGCGCTGGCTGATGTCGGCATCCACATTCGTGATTCGGAGGAAACGGTCGGCACCATGTCCGGTGGCGAGCGCCAGTCAATCGCGATTGGCCGCGCTGTCTATTTCGGCAAGAAGCTATTGATCCTGGACGAGCCCACCTCGGCGCTGTCCGTCGGCGAGACGCAAAAAGTGCTCGACTATACCATCGCCGCCAAAGAAAAAGGCATGAGCGTCATCTTCATCACCCACAATATCCGCCATGTGTACGAGGTGGCGGACCGCTTTACCATCATCGAGCGCGGGCACAAACTCGGCGACTTCTATAAGAGCGAAGTGAGCGAAAACGAAGTGGCTGATATGATCGTCACGGGCCAGATTCCCGAGCGCCTGCGCCTGTATGAAGAAGAAGAGAGCGGGGCTTAGCCATGAGATCAAACCCAGACCATCCCTTTCGATTACTGGCGCTGGCTTTGCTGAGCCTGCTGGTCTTCGGAGCATGCCGCCCGCTGGACACGCTTGATATAACGCCTTCGCCCACGCCAAGCCCAGAACCTTCCCCCACGCCATCGCCGACACCACGCCCAGCCGACTTCATCGACCCTTACGAGGTCAATCTGGGCACCATCGAGCGCCTGATTGACCTGCTGCCCGACCCCCTGCCCGCGATCGAAGAATGGAAGCGCACGAAAGAGGGCGGCGTAGCGGAGGTGCGCAATATCCGCGGCATCCGCCGTCCCGCTGTCGGTCGCGCTATCCCCTATGGCTCGCAGCAAGGCAGCAGGATGCTGCTTAACTTTGTTATCTTCCACGACGAAGCTGGCGCAGCCGCCGAGTTCGAGCGCAAGCACGGACTGCGCTCCGCCGATGTCAATCTGGAGCAGGACGATGCCTTCCCCACGCCCAACGCCTTTGGCTCGGGCTTGTATGGCTCTTTCGCGCTCTTCCAGATCGACAACTACTTCTTTGAAGTGTATGTCGAGATTTTCACCACCGCCAACAGCCCTCTAAGGCAACTAGCCAGCGAGACGCTCAAGTTCTTTGAAGAAAATCGCAGCAGCTTCGAAGCTGCTGCCAGCAATGCCTCGTTGGACGCCGGCTCTGTCGACGTCCTCGAGGCGGTTCTTAATAATATGCCAAATGAGATTATTACCACAACGCAATGGAAACGTGATTTATCCCGCTTTGACGATGGCGTGGATACGCCGCGTAATATACAGAATGGCCGCGCCATTCGCGTCGCCTATATCGACCAAATGGCGAATAATTTTCAAATGACCTTCGGCCAATTCGACAGTGCCGCGGACGCCACGGCGCACTACGAAAAAATCAAAGGCATCCGCGAAGGCATCGAAGACGAAAACTCGATAGAAGATTTCCCCAAGCCGCATGTGCTCGGTCGCGGACTGTACGGTTCGGTCGCGCTCTTTGTCATGGACGAGTTCTTCATCGAGGTCTTGATGGAACGCGCGCCCGGCACCAGCGCCAACCCCACCGAAGCGATCGCCCGCGAAGCCTTGGCAATCCTTGACGGCGCTCGCGAATAATCCGTCTGCCCTCAAAGCTGCGCCGTGATATAATTCGCGCCATATCTACGCAAAGGAGCGAATTATGGTACCGATGGCCACTTACCGTCTCAGGCAGTTGGCGGCGATGGAGAAGAATATGCTCAACATTGAGCATATCGTTTCGACGATCAGTGATCGGGGAGTATTCGACAAACGCGACGGCGGCGATGGCTGGAATATTTCGGAGGTCCTTGGTCACCTCGCCGATACCGATAGCTACTTCCTGGCGCGGGCTCGAGCGCTCGTGGAGGGCAGCGAGACACCGCAATCCTCCGGCCGCAGCGTGGACGAACGCGTCAAAGAGGCGGGCTACGCTGAGCAGGACGCTATGGAGCTGCTGCATAGGTGGCTGAAAACCAGCGCTGCTTACCACGAATATCTGTCGTCCTTGCCTGACGAAGAGGAACTCTGGGAGCGGCCCGGGCGGGACGCCGATGGCGGCGGCTTCACGCTCAATGACCAACTGGTGCTGAGCGCTTATCACGATGTCGATCACCTGCATCAGATTGTGAAGATTATCCGGGCTTGATGCGCGTGAGATACCATTTGCAAAAAAGCTTATGGCAATCTGCGGCGAATAGGCGATGTCGTTTCTGCGCCAGGTCTCCCGCGACAGACGAGATTGACTGTCCGCCTGAGCTTGTCTGCCTGGCTGGCGACTGACATGCCCCATCCCAAGCCACCTCTCGCCGAACGCATCCGCCCGCGTGATCTGAGCGGCTTCATCGGCCAAAATCACCTGGTCGGCGCCGGCAAGCCGCTCCAGCGCGTTCTGCAGCAAGGGATCATCCCCAGCATGATCTTCTGGGGTCCGCCGGGCGTGGGCAAGACCACGCTGGCGCGCATGATCGCCGCTGTCGCCGACAAGCCTTTCTACAATCTCTCCGCGGTCTCGGCCGGCAAAGCGGAGCTGCGTCAGATAGTCGAGACGGTCGGCGCGCCGGGCAAGAAGTCCCGGGCGCAGAAGTCGCTTTTCGCTGCATCCGACAGAGACGCGGACGCGCCGCCCGACAGCGTCATCCTCTTCCTTGACGAGATTCATCGCTTCAACAAAGCCCAGCAAGATTTCTTGCTGCCTTATGTCGAAGACGGCACCATCATTCTCATCGGCGCCACCACCGAAAATCCCAGCTTTGAAGTCATTTCGGCGCTGCTGTCTCGTATGCAGGTCTTCACGCTCAATCCGCTGACGCATGAAGAAATCAAGCGGATCATCGCCCGGGGCAGCGCTGCGCTGGATGTCGAAATCGAGGCTGAAGCCAGCCGCTTCCTGGCGAATTACGCCAATGGCGATGCCCGCGCCGCGCTCAACCTGTTGGAAAATGCCGCGTGGCTCTACAGCCAAAGGCGCATCGGCGTCCAGCAGCTGCGCGATACCTTGCAATCCAAGCATTTGCGCTACGACAAAACCGGCGAGGAACACTACAATACGATCAGCGCCTTCATCAAGAGCATGCGCGCCAGCGATGCCGATGCCGCGCTTTATTACATGGCGCGTATGGTTGACAGCGGCGAAGATCCCAAGTTCATCGCCCGCCGCATGGTCATCTTCGCCAGCGAAGACATTGGCATGGCCGATTCCGCGGCGCTCACTTTGGCGAACGAGGTCTTCCGCGCTGTCGAAACGATCGGCTTGCCGGAATGTCAGTTCAACCTGGCGCACGGTGTGGCTTATCTGGCTTGCGCGCCCAAAAATCGCGCCGCCGGAGACGGCTATTTCAGCGCTCTTGATGATGTCAAGGAACGGGGCAATTTGCCCATCCCCCTGCATATCCGCAATGCGCCGACGCAGTTGATGAAGGAGCTGGGTTACGGCGAAGGCTACCGGGCATATACCGACGAGAGCATGTTGCCGGAAGCGCTCAAGGGCAAGCGCTATTACCGTCAGTAATGTTGAAAGCGTCTATCTGCCAGCGGCGACAAACCAAGGAACATGCCAATCATGAACATCCTTTTAATCACTTCCGACCAGCAGCATTGGAACACCCTCGGCGCGCTTAATCCAGAGATACAGACGCCGGCGCTGGACAAGCTCGCCGCGGCTGGCGTCACCTTCACGCGCGCCTATTGCCCCAACCCCACCTGCACGCCGACCCGCAGCAGCATGATCACCGGCAAATACCCTTCCCAGCACGGCGCTTACTCGCTTGGCACAAAACTGCCCGAAAGCGAAGCGACCCTGGGCGAGCATCTTCGCGACGCCGGCTACCGGACGGCTCTGGTCGGCAAGGCGCATTTCCAGCCGCTGCAATCCACGCGGGATTATCCGTCGCTGGAATCCTATCCTATCCTGCAAGATCTGGATTTCTGGAAGGAATTTGACGGTCCCTTTTATGGCTTCGATCATATCGAGCTGGCGCGCAACCATACCGACGAAGCCCATGTCGGGCAGCATTACGCGCTCTGGATGGAAGAGAAAGGCTTGCATAACTGGCGCGATTATTTCTTGAAGCCGACGGGCAAAGTCGTCGAGCAGCGGCGCAAATGGCTCATCCCCGAAGCGTTTCACTATAACACCTGGATCGCCGAGCGCAGCAATGCGCTGATTTCCCAATATCAGGCGGCGGACCAGCCCTTCTTCCTCTGGGCGAGCTTCTTCGATCCGCATCCCAAATACCTGGCGCCCGAACCCTGGGATACAATGTACGACCCGTCAGAAGTAACCGTACCGGCGCTCACGCCCGGTGAGCACGACGCCGAAGGTCGAGCCGACGCTGCCCCGTCTCCACCGCATCTGCAAATGACGCAGACGGCGAATCCCGATTTCTCGGCTTGGCAGGAAGCCAATGGCAGCGGCTGCCACGGCTTTCATTCCCATCTGCACGAGGCGGGGGAGCTGGCGCAGGACATCGCGTGCTATTACGGCATGATCAGCTGCATGGACAAATACATCGGGCAGATTATCGACCACCTTGACGGGCTGGGCTTGGCGGAAAATACGCTGGTCGTCTTCACAAGCGATCACGGGCATTACTTCGGCCAGCATGGGCTGATTGCCAAAGGCGCCTTTCATTACGACGATGGCATCCGCGTGCCCATGATCGCGCGCCTGCCCGAGCAGATAGCGGCCGGCCACACCAGCCACAGCTTGCAGTCGCTGGTTGATTATGCCCCCACTTTCCTCAGCTTTTGCGGCATCGACATTCCGGCGGAGATGACCGGCATCGATCAGCGCGCTGTCTGGGCTGGCGACGAGTCCCATGCCAGGGACCATGTCATTGTGGAAAACCGCCATCAGCCGACGACGCTGCACCTGAAAACTTATATCGACGATCGCTACAAGCTAACGCTGTATTACAATCGCGACTACGGCGAAATCTTCGACCTGCGCGAAGACCCCGGCGAAGTCAATAATCTCTACGCAGACCAAGACTTGCGCGCCAGATTGACGGAAGCGCTGCTGCGCGCGGAGCTGCTCAAAGAAGAGCCCTTGAGCGCCGACAGTTTGCGCCAGCCCAACAAGTCGGCGGCGATGTACGTGAAGAGCTGCAATCATCGGCAGACGCAGATCAACTTTGATCCAGCGCGGAATCGCTACGAGCTATTTGATTTGGAAGTGGATCCAGCGCGAGAGCATAACCTGTGGGACGACCCGCAGCAGCGCGAAAAGCGCGCCCAAATGACGCGGGCGCTGCTCTTCAGCCGCTGGGGCTTGGAGCCGCTCTGGATGCCGCGGATTGCCGGCGCCTAATGGTTATGGAAAATAGCCGAAAATCAGGGCAATCGCTTCAAATTTTTTTCACCACGTAGACACCGAGAGTCGCGTAGGGCGCGTGGACACAGCCCTTCGACACAGCCCTGCGACAATGACCGCCAACACCGAGATTTATCCGTAAATATGCCAAAAAAGGACGTAATGTAGGGGCGATTCTGTGAATCGCCCACGATTTTGCACCCAATTTCATGGGCGAGCCAAGGCTCGCCCCTACAATTCATCAGTTTGATGTTAAATTCGACAGTTATGGATTTTGATGCGATTGCCCTGGCCGAAAATAGCCATAATTTGGAATGATGCGCATTTCAATGTAAACTTTATCCGCTTGGAGCCTTTGTGAAAAAACATCTATGAAGGTTCCTGCAAACCGAATTGATAAGGAGATCCGAAGATGGTCGCAAAATCCAAGCAATCAAAAAGGTTATTCACCATCGCGCTGCTCGTCATCATTGCGCTGCTGGCCTTGCCCGCTGCCGCGCAAGACAACATTGAGTTGACGCTTTCTATCGGCGCGCGCGGCTTTGGCGATGCCGCGCCCATTCTCATTGAAGCCTGCGAAAACGAAGTCGGGGGCATCAGCGTAGAATGGGAGCGCATATCGGATGTGCCAAACGAGTCGCGCAGCATTTACGTCACCAATTTCACGGCGCGCAATTCCAAGCCCGATATCGTCGCCGTTGACGTGATTTGGCCCGGCGACTTTGCCGCCCGCGGCTGGGTCGCGCCCATCGAGGACTATTTCAGCGCCGACGAGCTGGCGGAATACATCCCCGGCTTCCTGGCGGCTGCCCAAGTCGGCGGCAGCACCTACGCGATTCCGCTCTACATCGATGGCATCCACCTTTTCTATCGCGCCGACCTGCTGGAGAAATATGGCTTTGAGACGCCAACAACTTGGGAAGCGCTTATCGCGCAAGCGGAAGCCATCGTCGAAGGGGAAAATAATCCGGATCTGTCTGGATTCATCAGCATGTGGGCGAAGATCGAAGGTTTGTTCATGAATTGGCTGGCTTTCTTCCAAGGCGCGGACGGCAGCTTCTTTGACGCCGATGGCAACTTGGCTATCAACAACGAAGCCGGTGTCAAATCGCTATCGACCATGGTCAGCATGTTGGAAGCCGGCGTCGCGCCAGAAAGTATCCTGACCTTCCGTCCCAATGACGCGCGCTTGCTCTTCCAGCAGGAACGCGCCGTCTTTTTGATGGTGCAGGACTTCGTGCTGGCGACTTTGACGGCCGACGACTCGCCCGTGAAAGACGCCGTGCAATTCACCCGCGTGCCTTACTTCGAGGGCAACGACATGAGCAACACCACAGTCATCGGCGGCTTCCTGTTGGCTGTCAACAAGCACTCGGAGAATGTTGAAGCGGCGGCCGATTTCATCAAGTGCTTCACCAGTTATGAATCCCAAGTCCAAGCCAGTCTGATTCAAGGCAAGGTGCCGACGCGCCCCGCCGTCTACGATGATGAACGCATCGTGGCAGAGGCGCCTGGCGTCGCGGCTCTGGGCGCTAATTTCGTCTATGCCTTTGCGCGTCCCTCGGCACAGACCGGCACAGCCTATCCGGAAATATCGGAGATTATGCAGACGGAGATCTCGGCCGCTTTGCTGGGCGAGAAGCGTCCGGAACAAGCGCTGGCTGATGCCGAAGCGCAAATCCTGGCGATCATGCCCTAGTCGAAATCACAAAACGGGGCGCGGATGACAGCGCCGCGCCCCTGCCCTGTATTTCTCCGCATTAGACCAAGACGATGAAATATGCCAATCGGGCTGGACCCGCCTTCCTCGCACCCGCTCTGTTGATCATTGCCTTTGTCCTGCTTTTCCCGATATTTCAGACAATTGTCCTCAGCTTCGGGCGCAACAGCACGAGCATCTTTTTCGGCTATGAATTCGCCGGGCTGGCCAATTATCAGCGCTTGCTGAATACGCCGCGCTTCATCACTTCGCTGAGCAATACCATCCTCTTCACAGCCGTGACCGTTCCCATCGAGTTGGCGATCGGCATCGGATTGGCGCTTGTGCTCGACCGCAACTTCCGCGGCAAAGGGCTGCTGCGCATGGCGGCGCTCTTCCCCTGGGCATTGCCCACGGCGCTAAACGCTCTGATGTGGCGCTGGATGTTTAATACCGAATTCGGGTTGTTCAACTCAATGCTGTCGGACCTGGGGCTGATTGCCCAGCGCATCAACTGGCTGGGCGGCATACCCAGCGCCATGCAAGTGATGATGTTTGTCTCGATCTGGAAGACCAGTTCCTTCATGGCGCTTTTGCTCTTGGCGGGCTTGCAAACCATACCCGACGATCTCTATGAAGCCGGCAGCGTGGACGGCACAAGCCGCTTTTCAGAATTCCGCTTTATCACTCTGCCACTCTTGAAACCCGCCATCCTGGTTTCGGTATTGTTGCGCACGATGGATGCCATGCGCGCCTTCGAGCTGCCCTTCAATCTGACTGACGGCGGTCCTTTGACATCCACCGAAACGCTGTCCCTCTATGCCTACCGCGCTATTTTTCAGTACGTGAACTTCAACCTGGGTTCGAGCGCGATTCTGATTCAATTCATCATCATCATGAGCATCAGCGTCTTCTATATTGTGATGATTCGCCGAGGCGACCTGTGACGCTATTTGGCGGATCCGCCCCTGGGACTGGCTCGGCGCAACAAGCGCCACGCTCCAACCGGCAGAAACCGGTCTCCTTCGGCTTCTACATCGTGGCGGCGATCACAGTCATTGTGTCATTCTTCCCGACAGTCTGGATCTTCATCACGTCCATCAAGACCGAAGCCGATATCTATGCCTGGCCCCTGCAATATCTGCCCGATCCGCTGACGCTGGAAAACTACCTCAACATCCTTCACGAAACGCCGGAACTGCTGGGTTATATCCTCAACAGCTTCATTGTGGCGACGAGCACGACCTTTGTGATTCTTGCCTGCGGCGGGCTGGCGGCTTATTCGCTGGGACGTCTGACCTATCGCGGACGCGGCGTCATTCTAATCCTGATTCTGGCGGTTTCCATGTTCCCGCCGCTGGCCTTGCTGCCCTCGCTCTTCAACATGTTCCTAGAGCTGGGCATGATAAATACTTATTCTGGCTTAATCATTGGGCATGCCGGGCTCTATACGCCCATCGCCGTTTGGATTCTAACTAATTTTTTCAAGACTGTGCCGCATGAAATCGAAGACGCCGCCAGAGTCGACGGCGCCAGCAGCTTGCGCATCTTCTGGAGTATCATCCTGCCGCTTTCCGTGCCGGGCTTGATCTCCACCGGGCTGATTGTCTTCATTTTCTCCTGGAACGAATTTCCGTTGTCGCTGGTATTGATGAGCGACAACTTCATGCGCACGGCACCGGTGGGCATCTCGCTCTTCCCGGGCGAATACTCCTTCCCCTGGGAGATTATCACCGCGGCGACCATGTTGACGATCTTGCCTATTTTGGTGATTTCGGGGGTCTTTCAGGACCGGCTCATCGGGGGATTGACGGCTGGTTCGGGCAAGTGACCGGGTTCGCTTTCAGCCATAGCGCACAACGAAGAATCCAATCAAGAAGGAAAGCAGCGTCGCTAATTCTACCGGTCGAACCCCCGCGGCAATTTCAAGCGCTGTTTGTGGCTCGATAAAACGCAGCCAGAGCAGATGAATGCCGATGAAGATGACCACACTGATAAAAACGCGGTCGAAGGCGTTGGTATAAAAGGGCAAGAAGCCCTTGTATTTGCTTGCGCGGTCGGTCTCGTTTTGTTCTGCCATTGCCCTATTCCTTCACCGCGCCAAAGGTCAAACCCATGACGATGTAACGCTGCGCCAAAATCACGATGATCGCCGAGGGAATTAAAGTAATCATGGACATCGCCGCCAGCTCGCCCCAGTTGGTGCCGGTCACGGTTACAAATTCAGCCAGCGCCGTGGTGATGGTGCGGGCATTGACGCTGGTCAGATTTGCCGCGAAGAGATACTCGTTCCAAGCGAAGACCCAGCTCAAGATGGCGGTAACAGCCAGGCCAGGTGCCGACAAGGGGATAATCACGTGGCGCAATACGCCCCATAATCCCGCGCCGTCAATCATCGCGGCGTCATCCAGCTCGATTGGGATGCCGTCAATCACGCCTTTCAGCAGCCAGATGGCGAAAGGCAGGTTGAAGACGCAGTAGAGCAGAATCAAGCCAATCTGCGTATCGTACAAGGTCCAGCCTTCAACAAGGGTAAGCCCAAATAAAGTAATCTCCTCGATGCGAAAGGAGCGCGTGAACATGATGAATAGCGGCAGCAGGAATGCCGCCGGCGGTGCCATGCGATTGGTAATCAGCCAGAAGAAGATATTGTCGCTGCCCGTCAGCTTATAGCGCGAGAGCGCGTAAGTCGCCAGCAGCGCCAACACCATCACCAGCAGGGCATTGCCGGTCGAAACAACCAGCGAATTGGTCATATAGCGCTGGAAGGCGCTGTCAGTCAGCACGTTGCTGTAGTTCTCGAAGTACAAACGGCTGAGGGCGAGGTTGGGGCGCGCGAACAGCTCCACGCGCGTGCGCATGGATACCACGAACATCCACCATATTGGCAGCAGCGTCACCACTGTCATCAGTATCCAGAAGCCGTAGGTCGCAAACAAGCTCCAGGCGCGCTGCCGCAAACTTATCGTCATGCGGCTTCCCCGCGCCGCGCCGCCTCTGCTTCCGCAAGGGGCGACAAGACGAGTCGCCAGCTTCGCCACAAGTCGCAGTGTTTCTTCCTCATTTCTATTCTCATTCGACCTCGTCCTTGCTCTTGCCAGAGATGGCGATGAAGAGCAGCCAGCACAATACGATGGTCAGGTATAAGGTAATTATCGAAATCGACGAGCCATAACCATAATCCGTGCGCGGGAAGACCACCCGCCAAATATAAATGCCAGTGAAGCGCGTGCCAGGTCCGCCGCCAGCCAGCATCCAGACCTCGTCAACGGTGCGGATGGCGTCCATGATGCGGATGAAAACGGTCGTCAGCAAAACTGGACGCAAGAAGGGCAAGGTAACGTACCAAAAGACCTGCAAGCGATTGGCGCCATCGACTTTGGCTTGTTCGACCGGCTCTTTGGGAATCGCCGATAAGCCCGCCAGCATTGTCAGCGTTACGAAGGGCGTCCAATGCCACACGTCCATAATCACCGAGGTCCACAGTGCCTGGTCGGGATAGGTGCCAATCTGATACGTGAAATCGAACCAGCGATCGAGGAAGAACGGCGCTGGACCAAAACCCGGTATCACCATGAGCCGCCATATCGCGCCCACCGCAATCGGCGCAACCATCAGCGGCAAGGTGTGAATAACGCGAAAGATCGACTTGCCGGGGAAATCGCGCGTTAGCATCTGCGCTAGCAGGAAGCCGAGAATAATCTGACTGGCTATGGCGAAGAACGCGAACCTGATGGTCAAACCGACCGAGGTAAGGAAATCGGCGTCGAAGACCAAACGGCGGAAGTTGTCCAAGCCGTTAAAGACGAGGCCGTCTTCCGCCGAAAAAATATTCCATTGATGAAAGCCGACGAATAAGACATACAAAAACGGCACAAAGCCGAAGATGAGCAAAATAATTAATGTAGGGCTGAGCAAAAGCCAGCCGGTGCGCTGATTGCGCATTGCGGTCTCCTGTGCACCCCGTCCCCTTCCCAAAATTGGGAAGGGGACGGGCAGCGCTGCGCATTCCCTCTCCCGCGCTTAAGGCTTAAGTGGGAGGGGGTGCGGGTAGATTCCTAGCGCTACATGCCGTAGCCCAGGCGCGCCAGTTCTTCGTCAACGGCAACCGCCGCTTGCGACAAGCCTTCGGCAGCCGTCAGCTCGCCCAGCAGAATGCGGTGGATGAAGGGATCGATGATCTCGCGCACTTGCGCGTGGAAGGGGAAGGGCGGCGCGCCAGCAAAGAGCGGACCCTGTTCTTCCAATAGCGTGTAGTAGCCATCAACCTTGGTGTCTTGCTCGGCAATCAAGGGATCGTCGAAAGTGGCGGTATGGGTGATGCGCGCGCCAGCGGCAGCCCATTCCGCTTGTACCGATTCCTGGCCGATGAATTGCAGCCAGAGCAGCGTGGCTTCTTGATTGCGCGAGGAATGCGGGATGCCAAAGGCACCGCCATCGTAGTAGCCGATGTAGCCTTCGCCCATTTCGGCGGCTTCAATCACGCCAGGCGCGGTGACAGGCAGACGCACGCCCACGTTGCCGGTAACAGCCGAACGGCTCTCGTCAGTGGCGATCCAAGCGGCGTTTTCGCCGTAGACCCAACCCTGCGCGGCGCGGCCAGCGGCAAAGGTGGAAGCAACCTCGTCCCAAGTGCTGGAGGTGGCTTCGGGCGGGGCGAGTGGCAGCAAGCCTACCCAGAAGTCAAGCGCCTCAATGGCGGTATCGCCATCCAAGCCGCCGCCATTCGCGCTCTGCGCGGAACCCGTCTCCAAGTTGATGCCCCAGTTATAGAGACCGAAGGATGGTCCAATCGTCTCGAGGAATTCGTAGGTCGAGGCGGGGTGACCGGTCGAACCCTGTACCGTCGTACCCCAGAGGTCCATATCCATGCTCTCGCCGTAAGCGGTGAAGAATTCGGCGATGTCGCGATATTGCTCGAAGGTAACAGCCGGTGCCAGATCGTAGCCGTATTCTTCGGCAAAAGCAGCTTGGATATCGGCATCGCCAAAGAGGTCTTGGCGATAGAGATAGACCTTGACAAAGGCTTCCATCGGCACGCCAAAGAGATCGCCATCGGCGTTCTTGAAATAATCGGCGAAGCTGGTGAAGGCGCTTTCGTCATAACCTTCATAAGCCAGGTCGGGGTTGTCGGCAGCGAACTGCGACAAGTTGACCAGGTAGTCCTGCGCCAGGTAGGAGTAGATGATGTCCTGCTCAATATAAACGAAGTCATAGATGCCCGTGTTGGCTTCCATGTCGTTGATGGCTTTGGAGTACATCTGATCCCAAGAGGTCGTTTCAAACTCGACATTGATGCCGGTCAGCTCGGTGAACTGGGCTGCCAAAACATCAGCAACGTAATTCGATGGTGGCGTGCTCTCGGATACGCCGCGGATGGTGACGCCGGCGTAGGGCGCGGCGGCGTCCGCCCACCAATCGTGCATGTCCGCCGATACCAAGCTCATGTTGGCAAGCAGCGCGATTGCCATAACAAGTATAAGGGTAAAGCACTTCTTCATGATTAGCCTCCATAGGCTGAATGGATGATATGATGGAAACACTTGCTCAATACTCCTGATATATATCCTCCTGACTTTTGCTTGAATACAGCTTGCTGCAACGGAAGTTTCCAAAGCGCGCGCATTGTATCATATCGGGGGGCAATCGCAAACCGCGCCAATAATCCCCAGAGCAATCGCGCTACGGTAAATAACGGTAATAATAAGCAGCGAAGAATCACGCAGGGCGCGCCGACACAGCCCACCGCTGTGTTTGTATATGGTCTACAGCCTGGGGAAGGTCTGCTGCAAGGTCGGGTAGAGCGACTGATAGATTTCGTAGCGCTCGGCGTAGATGGCTTGGTCGGCGCCCGTTGCCACTTGTTCGCCGGTTTGGATCATGGCTTCGCAAGCTGCAAGCACATCGTCGTAGCAGCCCGCGGAAACCGCCGCCAATACTGCCGCGCCATAAGCGCCGCCTTCGGTTGTGTTGACGTTGACCAGCGGCGCGCCCAGCACATCGGCGATAATGCCTTGCCAGACCGGGCTTTTTGCGCCGCCGCCGCTGATGCGAATCTCATATTCCTCCGGCAAGCCGACCTGGTCAACGAGCGTGAATGAATCTTTCAAGCCGAAAGCCACGCCTTCCAGCACGGCGCGCGTCATGTGCCCGCGGCTATGGCGGCTGGTGATGCCGATGAACGCGCCGCGCGCCAGCGGGTCGGGGTGCGGACTGCGCTCGCCGGTGAGATAGGGCAAGAAGAAGAGCCCTTCGCTGCCAGCCACGACCTGCGCCGCTTCCGCCAATAAGCTGTCGTAATCCATATCGGCGGCGAAGCTGTCCTTGTACCATTGTAAGCTGCCGGCCGCGCTTAGCATAACGCCCATGAAGTGCCAGGTATCGGGCAGGGCGTGGCAGAAAGCATGCAAGCGCCCCTGCGGCTCGTAGGCATAGCTGCCCAGCGGGGCGAAGACCACGCCGGATGTGCCAACGGTGACGCCAATTTTGTCGGGACTGACACAGCCCATGCCGATTGCGCCCGCCGCTTGATCGCCGCCGCCGCCGACAACCGGCGTGCCAGCGCGCAGCCCGGTGGCGGCCGCGGCCGCGGCGCTGATGCGCGAAGTTATCTGCGTGCCTTCGTGGACCGGGGGCAGCCAGTCGGCTGGGATGTCCAGCGCGTCCAAGACCTCTTGCGACCAGGCGCGCTCGGCGACATTGAGCAGCGATGTGCCCGACGCGCCCGCCAGGTCCGTGGCGTAAACGTCGGTCAGCTTGTAGCGGATGTAGTCTTTGGGCAGCAGTACCTGTTCGGCTTGGGCATAAATATCCGGCTCTTGGTCGCGCACCCAGAGCAGCTTGGGGGCGGTGAAACCCGTCAGCGCCGGATTGCCGGTCAATTCCAGCAGCCGTCCCGCGCCGATGACTGCGGTCATCGCGTCGCATTGCGCCTGGGTGCGCTGATCGTTCCATAAAATCGCCGGGCGCAGTACGCTACCTTGTCCATCCAGCAAGACCAAGCCGTGCATCTGCCCGGTCAAGCCGATGGCGCTGATGTCTTGCCCGCGCAAGCCGGATTTCGCCAGCGCCGAGCGAATGCTCTTGACGATGCCATCCCACCAATCGGCTGGGTCCTGCTCGCTCCAGAGCGGCTGCGGCTGGCTGATGGGCTGCGGGCTATTGGCGACGGCGATGACATTACCCGTCGCGTCTATAACCAGCGCTTTGGCGCTTGTCGTGCTGATGTCAAGTCCCAGTAAGTAGCTCATCACGCGCCCTCAGCAGACGATACCCAAAATACAGTTCAAGAGCCCCAGCGCTAGAGCGAAAATGCCTAAGACTATCAAACAGCCTATTGCGGCAATAAAGCTGGCAACAAGCAGTTTGACCGCAACAATTGCGAGCAATGGGAGGCTAATGATGAAGGACAGCAATAGAAATATCTCTTTGAGCATTATTCGCAGGCCTTTCTCAAACTATTATCAAACTAAATGACGCGCTAAATGACGCGCTGTAGCTATCTTACCCCCATCAGAATATCAAATGTCAACTGATCCAGCCGTTCATAAGGCAAGTCGCGCGCGCCCAAGCCAGCGCGGTCGAAATCAGTCGCCTGCAAGCGCTCGACAGCCGCTTGGCTGTAGCCATCAGCCAGGTAAGCGTAGCTGCCATCATCGGCATTGATTTCCGCCAGCAGCGCTTGAACCTCGGCATCGGCATTGAACTGCGCCGCTTTTTCTTTGAAGACCAAATAGGAGCGCATGCAGCCGCGCGCGAATGCCTTGACGTCTTCGTATTGCGAACTGCGATAGGCGTGGGCGTCGAAATGACGGCTGCCGTCATAGCCGACGTCTTCCAAAAAGCGCACCAAATGGAAGTTCTGCTTGAGCATCATGCTGCCAAAGCGGAAGTCTTGGTCGTAGCGGCCGAACATCTGATCGTTGAGATCAATATGGAAGAGTTTGCCGGCGTCCCAGGCTTGCGCCACGGCATGCGTGAAATTCAAACCCGCCATGTGCTCGTGGGCGACTTCGGGATTGACGCCGACCATATCGGGATCGTCGAGCGTGGCGATGAAACCGAGCATGCTGCCGACAGTGGGGAAGTAGATGTCGCTACGCGGTTCGTTGGGTTTGGGTTCCAGGGCGAAGCGATAGCCGTAGCCATTGTCTTTGGAGTATTCGCACAAGAAGTTGATGGCGTCGCGCATGCGCTTGACGCCATCGGCGGGGTTCTTGGCGCTGTCGCACTCGGCGCCTTCGCGCCCGCCCCAGAAGACATAAATCTCCGCGCCCAGCTCCGCGCCCAGATCCATTGAGGACATGGTCTTCTGCAGGGCATAGGCGCGCACGGCCGGGTCATTGCTGGTGAAAGCGCCGTCTTTGAATGCGGGATCGTAGAAGAGGTTGGTGGTGGCCATCGGGCAGACCAAGCCCGTCTGGTCCAGCGCGCCTTTGAAGTCGCTGACGATGCGGTCGCGCTCGGCGGCTGTGGCATCAATCGGCACCAGGTCGTTGTCGTGCAGGTTGACGCCCCAAGCGCCAACTTCCGCCAGCATCTGCGCGATTTCCACCGGCGAGATGGCTTCGCGGGTGGGCGCGCCAAATGGGTCGCGGCCGATATTGCCGACTGTCCACAAGCCGAAGGTGAATTTGTCTTCCGGTCGGGGCGTGTAATCCGCCATGTGCCTATCCTTTATCCTTGCGAGTATACTGTGGATTGTAACAAAACGCTTATCGCTTGTCAGGCGCGTTTTCGGTAAACTAGGTTGCGTTTATTCAGAGCAAGCATACGAGCGCAGATTATGGCATTATCCGCACGAGAATCGCCCAAGGGCAAGACAGTATCGCTTTTTGTTACCTGCATCGTTGATATGATCTATCCGCAGACGGGTTTGTCGGTGGTCGACATTCTGGAGCATATCGGCGTAGAGCTGGACTTCCCCATGGCGCAGACCTGCTGTGGGCAGCCCGCATTCAACTCTGGCTATCGCGACGAGGCGCGCGCGGTCGCCAAGCATTTTTTCAAGGTTTTCAAAGACGCCGAGGTCATCGTCACGCCCTCCGGCTCCTGCGCCACCATGATACGGCATGAATATCCGCAGCTTTTCGAGCCGGGCGCTGGGCAATACGATAGCGAGCTTTATGAGCAGGCGCGGCGTATGGCTTCTATCACCTGGGAATTCAGCGAGTTCCTGGTTGAGGGCTTGGGCATCGGCGATCTTGAGCTGCGCTTGCCGGAAAAAGAATGCTTCGCCATGCACGATGCTTGTCATGGTTTGCGCGGCTTGGGCTTGGGACGGGCGTCGCGGGAATTGATTGGCAATCTGGGCAATGCCGAACTGGTCGAGCTCAATGAATGCGAAGTTTGCTGTGGCTTTGGCGGCTTGTTCAGCGTCAAGATGGCGGATATCAGCAATGCGATGCTGGAAAATAAAATAGACAATATCAACAATTCATCCGCGGAAACCATTGTCACCGGCGATGTCAGTTGTTTGACCCAGATGAACGGCGGCTTGTCCCGCAACAAGTCCCGCAAGCGGGTCCTTCATCTGGCAGACGTTTTGGCAAAGGGGCTTGAGGGAATTGACGGAGGGCGCGCATGACAGTGACAGTCGAATCCAATAACTTCATCGCCCTGGCTGATGTCGCCCTGCATAACGAGGACTTGCAGCATGCGGTTGGCGAAGGCACGCGCGCTGCTTATTACAAGCGCCTGGATACCATGTTCGCCACCAGCAGCGAACATGGCGAACTCATGCGCCAGCAAGCGGCCGAAGCCAAACGGCGGGCGCTGCGGGACTTGCCGGACCTGCTGGAAAAAGCCGAGCGCAACCTTAAGAAAAATGGTTTCCAGGTCGAGTGGGCGCTTGACGCCGACCAAGCCAATCAACTGCTGCTGGACATCGCGCGCCGCCACGGCGTAGAAAGCGTGACCAAGAGCAAGAGCATGCTCAGCGAGGAGCTGGGCACAAACCATGCCCTGGAAGCAGCCGGTCTGCGCGTGGTTGAAACCGACCTGGGCGAATACATCATCCAGCTCGCGAATGAAACGCCCAGTCATATCGTCGGTCCGGTCATGCACAAGACCAAGGCGGAAATCCGCGATGTCTTTGTGCAGGAACTCGGCATGGAGCCGACTGACGATGCCGAGGAAATGGTGGCTTTCGCGCGTCGGATGCTGCGAGAAGATTTCCTCAATGCCGATATGGGTGTTTCCGGCGGCAATTTTCTCATCGCGGAAACGGGTTCCATCGGCTTGGTGATGAACGAGGGCAATGGCCGCATGTGCACCTCTTTGCCGCGTGTGCATGTCGCGCTGGTGGGCATCGAAAAGCTGGTGGACACGGTCGAAGATTACGCGACTTTGACGCAAGTGCTGCCTTCCAGCTCCACCGGGCAGAAGCTGACCGTTTATACCAATATCATCAATGGTCCTCGGCGGGATGACGAAGATGAGGGACCCGAGCATGCCTATGTCATCCTGGTGGACAATGGCCGCAGCGATATCTACGCCACGAAGTATGCCGAGGCGCTGGCCTGCATTCGCTGCGGAGCCTGTCAAAACGCCTGTCCGGTCTACCGCACCATGGGTGGTCACGCTTATGGCTGGGTCTATGGCGGTCCCATCGGCGCGGTATTGACGCCGCTATTCGTCGGGCTGGAAAATGCCAAGCCCCTGCCCCATGCCAGCAGCCTCTGCGGCAGCTGCAAGCAAGTCTGCCCGGTCGATATCGACCTGCCGCGCATGCTGCTGGACCTGCGCTGGGACTTGGTGCAAGCGGGCGAGAGCCAAGTCGGCTGGGATATGGCGATGAAGATGTGGGCAATCGGCATGACATCGCCGACGCGCTTCAATTTGGGTGGCGCGGCGGCGCGGACGGGCCAGCATATAATGGGCGAGTATATGCCCGGCGTCTTGGGCAACTGGACGAAACATCGCGATTTTCCCGATTTCGCGCCCAAGCCGTTTCGCAAGCTATGGGCGGCGCGTAAACACAGCCGCGTCAAGGAGCGCAAGAATGAGCGCGCGTGAACAGATCCTGGGCAAGCTGCGGCAGGCGCGGCAGCCCTTCGTCGATGTACAGCCGATTCAAGACCGCCAGCCGATGATCCCGATGGCGGGCTTGTCAGCGGCTGATCAGTTGCGCTCATTCATATCCGAGGCGGAAACCCTTGGCTGCGTCGTCTATCAGGTAAGTCCCAACGAAGCGGTCGAACAAATCATGGACTTGATAGATGGCGACAAGACAATCTCAAGCTGGGACGAAGAGGCTTTGCCGATAGCCGGCTTGCACGGCATGTTGGAGTCGCTGGGCGTGGCGGTGGGGGCGCATCAGGACAGCGATACGCGGCTGGGCATCACCGGCGTCACGGCGGCGCTGGCGGCGACCGGCAGCCTAATCGTCGAGAGTGGGGCGGGGCGCTATCGCAGCACGTCGCTGCTGTCGGATGTGCATATCGCGCTGATGCGCGCCGAGCAGATCCTGCCCGACTTGGAAAGCTGGCAAGAGGCGCAGCGGCGGGCTGGTTACCCGGCTTTTACGCGATCCAGCAACACCACCGTGATTTCAGGACCCAGCAAGACAGCCGATATCGCTCATCAGTTGGTGAAAGGCGCGCATGGTCCGCGCGAAGTGCATGTGATGATTTTGGCTTAAGCGTCCACAAAAAGTAACGCGGCTAGTTGCCGCTTTTCCGTGTATAATTGAAAGCTGAAAAGGAGAATGCGCTCAAGGAAAACGACTATGAAAATCGAGGTATCAGACGAAGTTGGACGGCATTTGAGTCAACTTGCCGAAGAACGCAAGCTGTCCATAGAGGAGCTGCTCTGCGCCATGCTTGACCAATACGATATCATGCGCAACAGTGTCACGTTGGCGGAATTGGCGGCTAACGCAGAGAAAGCCAATCTGTCAACTGCATACCCAGTTGACACTTCTGAACGAAGCCGTGAAATCTTAAACACGGAGTATGCCGATTATCTTAAACAAGGGCGAGCGCTTGCGCCGAAAAGATAAGGACGGCCTTATGGTTCTTGATATTTCACCAGACCTTGCCCATCGTTTAGAGGAACTGGCTGAGGAGCGAAGCTCAAGCGTTGAAGACTTGATACGAACCTGGTTGGATGGGCAAGAAGCGCAAAAACCTCGGCTGACCATGCAGGACCTAGCGCGCAACGCGCGTAAAGCAGGATTGAAGTCTGAAAAGCATGTCGATACTTCCGCGCGCAGCCGTGAAATCTTAAACACGGAGTATGCCGATTATCATAAACGACGAGCGCTTGCGCCTAAGTGATGAGGACTATGTGATGGTTATTGATATTTCACCAGACCTTGCCCATCGTTTAGAGGAACTGGCTGAGGAGCGAAGCTCAAGCGTTGAAGACTTGATACGTAGCTTGCTTGAGCGAGATCAGCCAAAAAAACAACGCATGATCTTAGCTGATTTAGCTGAAATCGCTGTAAGCGCGGGCTTGGCTTCAGCCGAGCCAGTTGATACTTCTGAACGCAGTCGCGAGATCTTAAATACTGAATATGCCGATTATCTTAAACGACGACGAGCGATTGCGCCGAAAAGATGAGGACGGCCTTATGGTTCTTGATATTTCGCCAGACCTTGCCCATCGTTTAGAGGAACTGGCTGAGGAGCGAAGCTCAAGTGTTGAAGACTTGATACGAACCTGGTTGGATGGGCAAGAAGCGCAAAAACCTCGGCTGACCATGCAGGACCTAGCGCGCAACGCCCGCGAAGCGGGATTGAAGTCTGAAAAGCCGGTGGATACGTCCACGCGTAGCCGTGAGATTCTGAATGCCGAATTTGCTAACTGGATAGACAGACGTATTCGCGAATGACACTCATAGCCGACACCAGTTACTTATACGCGCTTTACAACGAATATGACACAAAACATCAAGTTGCAGATCTCTTCGCATCATCGACATCGGAGGAGATGTTGATACCTTGTGTAGCCCTACCTGAACTAACTTATTTATTCATGAGGGATGTAGGCTATAGAGGGGTTGAGACGTTCTTTGCTCACTTTAAAGATATGAGTCCGCAACTTGTGCCGATTGTACCGGAAGACGTGCATAAGATTCACGAAATCACAAAAACCTACGCCAGCGCGGAATTCGATATCGTAGATTGCTGCATTATGGCGCTGGCGGAACGGTTGCGAATCACGCGAATCGCAACCTTCGATCGACGCGACTTTAGTATCTTCCGTCCGCGACATTGTGATTTCCTCGAGCTGCTGCCGCAATAGTCAAGCGCCGGCGCAATCACCCCTCCGCAATCCCCAATTCAGCCATCAACCCGCGCAGCGCGCTCACCGCCATTTCCATGCCATCCGCGCCACTGAAGCCGCTGGAATGCCGCGCTTCCAGCAGGTGCGGTTCCAGCGAAAGCACGCCGGCGTAACCGCTATCCCGCAAGCGCGCCAGCAGTTCTTTCACTTGTCCGTCGCCTTTGCCCGCAACCGTCACGGTGGAGCGGCCTTCATGGTCGGCTGTGGAATCGGCGGGCAGGAGCGCGTCTTTGATATGGATATATCCGATGCTGGCATGCAGCGCGTCCCACCAAGCCTCGACATGCTCGGCGGCGCCGCATTGCACGAAATTGGCTGGGTCCCAGATAAAACGGAAGTTCGGCGAATCAATCGCTCGCATGAGTCGCAGACAGTTCCCCGGCAGGTCGCCGACGACGCCTTTTTCGTTTTCCAGCAGCAATTGCAGGTCCAGCGCCGTCGCGATGTCTGTCAACGCGCCTAGCCGATCAATGGCGCATTGCAGGACCGCCGCGTCGCCGCCACCGGCGGGATAGAAAGAAAAGATGCGGATATTGCGCGTGCCGAGCTGGTCCGCGACCGCGCCAACAGTCCGCAGGCGCTCGCACTCGATCTCGATCGGGTCGTCGATGGGCGACTTGCCAATCGGGCTGCCCATGCAACTGACTGCAATCTCGTAACGGGCGCAGAGGTCCTTGACGCGCGACACATGGTCGTCGCTGAATTGCGAGCAATTCACGCCCCAAGCCGCGCGAATATCAATCAAGGGGATATTCAGGCGCTGCAAGACCCGCAGTTGCTCTTCAAAATCGACGGCGATTTCGTCGCCAAAGGCGCTGATTTTCATCATCTCTGTTTGTCGCTTTCGGAAGCTATTGAATCTATCGGCGCAATTGTAACAAATGTATGGTCAGCGCTGTAGAGCGCGGATGCGCGGTTGAAGCAAATTCTTGCATAGGCGCGCGTACTGCGTTAGGATGTTACAAGCGCGACATTGAAATCTTTTTCGATGGCGCAAATGCTTTCGCACATAGTTCTAGTGAGGAGATTGCGATGAAGAAGTTACTTGTATTGATGACCATTTTGCTTTTGCTGACGCCAGCCTACGCGGATGAGATGGATCCCTGTGAACTGGACGCGCCGATGGACGCGACTGAAGTCAACTTCATGGGCTGGGCTTTTCCCATTACCGAGTTCTTCGCGTCGGAATTGGAGAAGTGCAACGAGGTTGACAACCTGACCGTGAATACGCAGCTATTGGATTCCGCTAGCTCGGAAGAGCAAGCCAACCTGGCTCTGGCCGGCGGTGGCGATTCGCCCTGGGCGATTCTGCATACGGTGCCGGCGCGCATGGTAACGCTATCCGATTTTGACGCGCTCTTGCCGCTCAACGACCTCATTGAGCAGTATCGCGAGGAATATAACCTGGACGATATCCCGCAACCGGTTTGGGATGCGGCGTCCATCGGCGGTAATATCTACGGTGTGCCTTTCATGTCCAACTCCATGCACCTCTTCTATCGTACCGATCTCTTCGAAAAGCACGACCTGGCTGTGCCCACAACCTATGATGAAGTCATCGACGCCTGCGCGGTGCTGAGGGACGAACCGAGCATTGATTTGCCCTTCACCATGAACCTGCACGCTGGCTGGGCTTGGGAAATCGAGTTCATGCACTTCATCCGCTCCTTCGGCGGCAAATACTTGAACGATGACGACAATACGCCGATTTTCAACGGCGAAGAAGGCGTGGCTGCTTTGACGAAAATGAAGGAAGTGGTCGACGGCTGCATGGGCGTCGAAGGCTTGACCTACAGCATCGACGACAGCGAAATCGGTATGGAGACGGGAACGCTAGCCTTCGTGCATATCTGGGCAAGCCGCGCCGCTAATATGGACGATCCGGAAAAATCGGACTTCGTCGGCATGATTGGCTTCGCGCCGTCGCCTGCCCCCAACCCGGATAGCGGCATACTGGGTGGCTCGGCTTGGATTGACGCCTATTCCATCCCCAAGCGCTCCGGCGTTGACCACGATTTGGCTTTCCGCATCATCATGGAAACCTTTGACTTCGAAGGTCAAGTTGGTGGTTCGGCGCATGGCGCGGTCGTCCGCAGCTCGGTTGGCGAAGCGGGCCACGGCGGGCGCAACTTGCCGGCTATGTCGGTTTCCCTCGGTCAGGGCGTCGGCGGCAATTCCTTGAATCCTGCCGCGGCATTGGCGCGCACAGCGCTGGGCAACTGGCTGCCGCTGGTTGGCACTGGCGAACTGACGCCAGAAGAGGCGCTGGATAGCGCAGCCGAAGAGTATATCGCGGAAGCGACAGCCCAAGGCTACATCGACGGCTAGGCTCGCGTCGACTATCCTATTGTCATGAGAAACTGTGAGGGTCGAGCCAATTCAAACTCGGCTGGACCCTCGCTCGCCCGTCTTTATATCTCGATTCACTCCGAAGCTAGGCTATGCCCGGCGCAATTTATGTTACGGGCGCGCCTTGAAGCGCTCAGGTCTCCTTCATGAACAGACGCACTTTCTATATGTTCATGTCCCCCAGCTTGCTCGTCATGCTGACGCTGATGGTTTTCCCCTTGCTCACGTCGATATGGCTCAGCATGCAGTTTATGACCTTCCGCAATATCAATGCGCCAGAATTCGTCGGGCTCGCCAACTACCTCGAGGTATTCGATGACCGCAAATTCTGGCAAGCATTCAGCTTCACTGTTACCTTCATCGCCATTGCCGTGCCAGCGCAGATTTCAGTGGGCTTCTTGATTGCGGTCTTGCTGGACCAGGTTTCCAGCCGCATTCGCGGCATATACATCGCAGCCTTCTTGATGCCCTTCATTGTGGTGCCGGTGGTTGGCACGCTGATGGTCAAGCAATTGTTCGAGTCCGGTGGGCTTGTCGCCTGGGCTTATCGCGCGCTGCTGGGCTCGCGCTTCATCTTTACCGAGCAGTCGGTCAAATCGCTGATTCTGCTGCACAGCCTCTGGGCGGCGACGCCCTTCCCGCTCATTGTGTTTTTCGCCGGTTTGCAGACCTTGCCGGACGAGCTGGTCGAAGCCTCGATGATCGATGGCGCCACGCGCTTGCGGCAAGTTCGGCATATCATGATTCCGCATTTGCGTTCGCTTTTTGTATTCGTCGGCTTGATCTCGATCATGGATGCTTATCGCGTCTTTGACAGCGTGTTTGTGCTCACCGAGCAGAACCCGATCTTCAAGGCGGAAGTGATGATGCTGTATACCTTCCGCACGGCGATGAGCGTGCAGCGGCTTGGTAAAGCCAATGCCATGTCGGTCATCACCGTCGTCATGATTCTCATTGTTTTGGTGCCTTTCCTGCTGCGCACCTATAAAGAGCAGACCGAAGAGCGCTAACATGAGGAGAATAGAGAATCGCTACGCGCTTACTGTCATTTATGTTTTGCTGACCTTATACGCGCTTTTCAGCATCATTCCCTTCTTCTGGACGACCATACAGTCCTTCAAAACACCGCGGCAAGCCAACTCGCGCGTGCCGCTTTTCATCTTCGAGCCGACGGCGGACAATTACACCGATCTCTGGTTGAGGACGATCCCGGATGATCCGCTGCTAGTCGCTGCCGCGCTCATCGCGATATTCGGCTTGCTGGCATTTGCGGGCATGCAAGCCCGACGATTCCCCATCCCGCGCGGTTATGTTTATTTGGGCATCCTCGTCATAGGCCTCGCGGTCTTGTGGTCGATTCCCGGTTATATCCGCACGCAGACATTTTACGATTATTTCCTCAATACAATTATCGTCACCATTGGCACCATCTGTATTTCCATTTCTATCGGCTGTATGGCGGGTTACGGCTTGGCGCGCTATAGTGGCATCGCCGGCGTGATTATCCTGGTAACGGCTTTGGGATTCCGCTCCTTGCCGGGCATGGCGTATATCTTGCCCTATTGGTGGTTCGGCCAGCGTTCCGGCTTGTACGACACGCATGTTTTGCTCATCATCACGCTGGTGGCCATCAACCAGCCTTTCACCATCTGGATGCTGCGCAGCTTCTTCATGAACATCCCCAAAGAGATAGAAGAATCGGCTATGGTCGATGGCGCGAATCGCTTGACCGCCTTCTTGAGCGTGATTATTCCTATCATGTGGCCCGGCATTATCTCCACTGCCTTGTTCACGCTCTTGCTGGCATACAGCGACTTTTTGCTGGTGCGCATCCTGACCCAATCAAACTGGACCTTAACCGTCGCCATTTCCAAATATGCCGCGGGCGAAGATCCGGGGCATATCACCCTGGCTGCGGCCGCCGCCGTTTCCGCCGCTGTGCCGATCATCATCGTGGTCTTCATTTTCCAGAGTCAACTGGTCAAGGGTTTGACCTCGGGCGCGGTGAAAGGTTAGCGGGCGATATGGCGCGCGCGCGACCCCTGCGATGACCGTCGCCGTCAAGAATGGCTCGGCAGCGATGCGCGGGTGTAAACCCTCCCCCAAAAATCCATCCATTTGATCTTGACCGTGTCCACATGCAATCGCCCCGCAGGCGGGGCAGTTGATTTGTAATGCTCGGTAAAATGGTGTAGCTTATAGCGTGTTGAGTTGACGAGTCTTTAGCTGGCATTCTCTTGTTGCTAGGGAAGGAGGCTAGAGACGGTGTTTGCTTGTGTTTTGCAGTGGAGGCATCATCTGTTAATCGATTGGAGCATATCATGAACAAGAAAATCGGCAATTTTTCGCGGCGAGATTTCCTAAAAGCTATGGGCGCGCTATCGGCTGGGTTGGCGGCGAACCCGCTGCTGAACAGCGGCATCAGGGCGCTGGCGCAGGATGTGATGAGCCAGCCGCCTGTCACCATCCTGATCAACGACTCGCCTTGGTTCCCCGGTTTTGCCGCCATGGTGGAACTGTACACCGAAACGACCGGCAACGAGGTCAACCTCGATGTTACCCCCTTCCCCGGCATGCTCGACAAAACCCGTAATGCGACGCAGGCTTCCGAGAGCGAATACGATGCGGTCGCCATTACGGAGCAGAACATTCCCTTCTTCTACAATTCGGGTTTGTTGAAGCCCATCCTGGATATCGACGCGGATTATGCGCTGGATGAAAACATCATCAGCTATGGCGATGCGGCGCGTTGGGACAGCGACTTGGGCGTGAACGGTCCGATGGGCGCGATCCTCGGCATCCCGATTAACGGCAATATCCAACTCTATTACTATCGCCGTGATTTGTTTGAAGAAGCGGGTATCGAGCCGCCGAAGACCTTCGACGAGATGGAAGCGATCGCCGAGCAGTTGGGCAACCCCCCGCGCATGTTCGGCAATGCCAATCGCGCCAACCCCATCTGGTGGGAATTTGGCGCTTATGTCGATTCCTATGACGCGGAATACGTCCGCCTGGAAGACGATGGCAGTTGGTCTGTCGGCTTCGAGCGGCCCGAGGGTTTGGAAGCGGTGCAGCGCTGGCTGAAACTGGGCAGAACCTGGGCGCCGCAGAATTATGCCGATCTCGGTCAAGGCGACTTGCTTGCGCTGATGGCCAGTGGCCGACTGGCGCAAGTCCACATGGTTGGGGCCGCGGCGCCCAATTATGACAACCCGGAAATCTCCATCGTCGGCGGCAAAATGGGCGCCACAGTCGTACCCGGCGTCACGGCCGAAGCGCGCTCGCCACGGACCGGTATGTGGGTGATGTCGCATCCGGATAATTTGCCGGCCGAGCGCGCGGCGGCTGGTCTGGAATTCGTCAAATGGCTGACGACCAAAGACAATCAGTTGGCTTATGCCAAAGCCGGCGCCATCCCGGTGCGTCAGGATACATACGAGGAACTGGCGACAGACGAGGTTGTCGGCTGGTGGGCAAGCGCCTTTGCCGAAAGCACGCCCTTCCTGCATCCAGAGACGCGCTTGCCCGAAACACCCTTGATTCGCGACAGTGTCTCGACGCGTTTGGCGCAGGCTTATGTTGATGAAATTGGCGCAGAAGAAGCAGTCTCCCTGATGGCAGCGGAGATCCGCACTGTCATGGAGGACGCTGGCTACACCGTTTCCTAAAGCGCGTAGCATAGTCTGTGGAGGAATTGACTGCTCGCAACCAGCGAGCGGTCAATTCCGCTGTCGCGCCTGTTTTCCTTATCTCCCCGCCCGGAAAGCGAAGCCTCTAGCGGCGCTGATGAGCCTGGAAAGGGAAAAACGGAGTTGATATGGCCTATGGTTCACTGAAAAAGACCGGGGATATTCGGTCGTTCTTATTTGGTCAGGGCAGTTTCAAGTATTGGTCCTTGGCGCCATTGCTTATTATCCTGATTATCTTCACCGTTTTGCCGATTGCACAGCTCTTGCAGATGAGCGTATCCGAGTTGGAATTCGTCGAGGGCGAGCTGGTATCAGAATTTATTGGTCTGGGCCAGTTGGACAATCTGGCGAAGGATCCCATCGTAGGCATCGCCATCAAGAATACCCTGGTCTTCGTGGTCGCGGTTGTAATCATCGAGACGATTACCGGCTTCACCCTGGCTTTAGCCATCAGCCGCACGAAGACCTTGTCCATCCTCTATCGCAGCGTGGTCATCATCCCTCTGCTGATTCCCCCGGTGGCCATCGGCACGATGTGGTCCCTGATGTACGATTTCAACTATGGTCTTTTCACCACAATTTTGATTGAGTTGGGGGTGCAAAATCCTCCGCTCTGGACGGCCGATCCTGATCTGGCATTGATATCGGTCATCATCGTGGATGTTTGGCATTGGACGAGTTTTATGTTCTTGATTATGCTGGCTGGCATCGAGTCCATACCGCCCTCGCTGCTAGAAGCGGCGCGGGTTGATGGCGCAAACGAATTCCGCATGATCCGCCACGTCATCCTGCCGGTGATGGCGCCGACCATCTTGGTGGCGATGCTCCTGCGCACCATCCTTGCCTTCAAAGTCTTCGACCAGATCTTCGTGCTGACTTCGGGCGGACCAGGCACGGCGACACAGGTGATCAGCATGCACATTTACAAGGTCTTCAGCGAGCAGTTCCGCCTGGGTTATGCGGCATTCCTCTCGCTGCTGGTGGCGGCTTTCATGACCGTCTTTGTCGCTTTCTATCTTTGGGCGAGCCGCGTCGTGCGGAGGCGCCTGTGATGAGACAGCGAATCGTTTCCAAAGTCAGCCTGAATCTGGTCTTGCTCATCGTCGTCTTCATCATCCTCTTTCCCGTCTTCTATATCGTGCAGACTTCGCTGAAGAGCACAGCGGATATTTACAGCGGCGCCTTTTTCTT
Source organism: Phototrophicaceae bacterium (assembly GCA_965116975.1). Classification (GTDB taxonomy): domain Bacteria; phylum Chloroflexota; class Anaerolineae; order Aggregatilineales; family Phototrophicaceae; genus UBA6055. The sequence continues at coordinate 3,462,442 of OZ220735.1, read as the reverse complement.
CACGGCGAAGACAGCGAATTACGAAGAGATATTTACCGGCAGCCGCAGCAATTTCGCGGAGTTGACGCGCAACAGTCTTATCGTCTCGTCAAGCGTGGCGGTCATCTGCGGTTTCATCGGCTCGCTGGCAGCCTATTCCATCTCGCGCTTGAACTGGTCTCGCTGGGTCGGCGGTGGCATACTGGTTTGGCTCTTATTCATCAACATGATGCCGCCGATAGTCTTCGTTACGCCCTATTATCTTTGGGCGCGCGCAGCCGGCATCTATGATACGCCAGCCGCTGTCGTGATGGCGCATACCGTGCTGAATATGCCGCTGGCTGTGATCATGATGATGAATTTTTTCGCCGAAGTGCCAAAAGAACTGGAAGAGGCGGCAGTCATCGACGGCTGTACGCAGTGGCAGGCTTTTCGACTGGTGATTGTGCCGATTGTACGCCCGGGTTTGGCGGCGATGGCGGTGCTGGTCTTTGTCTTCAGTTGGAAGGAGTTCCTGTTTTCGCTCTCCTTGACGACCACCAGCGCTGGGCGAACCATTCCGGTTGGCATCGCCAACTTCGTGCAAGAATTCAATATCCGCTACGGCGAGATGGCGGCTGGTTCCTTCGTCGCCATGATCCCGGCGCTAATCCTGGTTCTACTCGCGCAGAGGCACATCATCAAAGGGTTGACCGTCGGCGCGGTGAAAGGTTAGCGGACGATATGGCGCGAGAACGTCTCCTGCGATGACGGTCGCCGTCAAGGACTGGTCCGGCGGCGATGCGCTCGAATATCCTCGCTATCGCTTTGTCATCGCCGTTTTGATCCTCTGGGCGCATATTTCGATTGGGCTGAACTTCTTCGCCGTCACGCCGCTATTGCCGCTGGCAATTGACGATTATGGCATCACGCGCGCCAGCGCCAGCCTGTTGGTGGCGCTGCCAACCTTGGTGAAAGCCTGTATTGGCTTGCCGGGCAGCTTGATAATCAACCGTTTTGGATTGAATCGGGTCTTCACCGTCAGTTGGTTCATGCTGGGCATACTGGCGCTTTCACCCTTGATTCAGGATTTCTACCTGATGCTCTTGCTGCGCCTGGCATACGGCATCGGCGCGGGCTTGATGATGACGGCTACGGCATCGCTAATCATGCAGTGGTTCCGCCCGAGCGAGGCGCCCGTCATTAACACGCTCTTGTTGATCGTGATCAGTTTGGGCATCGCCATTTCGATCTCGCTGGCAGCGCCCTTGGCGGAGAATACCACCTGGGAAGGCGTGCTGGGTGTCTTTGGCGGCATCGGCTTGTGCGGCGCTTTTGCCTGGAAGCTTTATGGGCGCGCAGGCTCGTCGCGCTTGCAAGAAGCCTCGCCGGTCTTCACCTTGCGCGAAATTTGGGATGTCTTTCGCGACCGAACGATCTTCTTGCTGGTGGTCGGCGATGCGCTGGTCTTCATCAATTATGCCGCGGTGACAAGCTGGCTGCCGACCTTCTTGCACGAGTTCCGGGGCTTGGACCTTGATCAAGCCGGCTATGTCACGGGTTTGCTGCCGACAGTGGGTATTTTCGCCGTGCTTCTGGGCGGTTTCCTGGCGCTGCGCGTGAAGAATCGACGCCTGCTCTTTCTGGCGCCAGGCATTATGGTCGCGATTGGGGGCTTCGGCACTTTCCTGTTGCGAGATCCGCTGGCCATCAATCTGTCGATACTTGCCCTGGGTTTCGGCACCTGGGTCTATCAGCCGACCTTACTGACATTGCCGATGCAACTGCCCTGGATGACGCCGCGCAAGATCACTGTGGTTTGGGGCGCTTCGCTGACCATCGCCGGTTTCGGCATGTTCATCTCACCAATAGTCGTAGGCGCATCGCGCGATTTATTCGGTACATTTGTGCCCGGTTTTTCGATTTGGGCGCTATTCGGCTGCGCCCTGATTTTCACGGGCCTCTTCTTGCCGAAACAGAAGCGCAATCATCGAGAATAAAGTAAATCAGAAGCAGTAGAAAAGGGGAGAAATCATGTCCAATACCTTGAACCAGCAGAACAAAGAGATCGTCTGGGATTTCTGGCAGAAGCTCAATCACGTCGGCGCCGAAAACGCGCCAGCCGCGATCCGCGCCGCGGTACATGAGGATGTCGACTGGAATGGCTCGGCGCCTATTGATCAGATTGTCGGCGTCGAAGGCTTGATTGCGGATTTCTGGCTGCCGCTTCTACATTCCTTCCCCGATCTTAAGCGCGCGCCCTATGTCTTTATGGGCGGCATTGAAACCGGCTTGTCCGACTGGGCAGGCGAGCCGGGCGGCGAGTGGGTCACCGGCTGCGGTTATCTCAGCGGCACCTTTGTGAATGATTGGCTGGGCATCCCCGCGACGGGCAAGAAGACCAATATCTGGTTCGGGCAATTCTATTTGATGCGCGAGGGCAAAATCGCCGAAAGTTATGGGCAATATGACATTTTGGCTGTCATGCGCCAAGCGGGTTATCAAGTCCTGCCGCCAGCCCCGGGCGCGGAGGGCGGCAAAGTTCCCGGACCCGTTGCCCAAGACGGCATTCTCTTGACGGAGCAAGACGCGCTGGAATCGCGCAAGAGCTTGCAACTGGTCGAAGCGATGGGCAAGGGCTTGATGCGTTACGCGCGCGACCGCGACGGCGACGATATGAGCCGCATGGAGCAGAACAAATACTGGAGCCAAGACATGAAATGGTACGGACCCAGCGGCATTGGCGGCTGCTTCACGCTGGAAGAATTTGAGGACTTCCACCAGCGCAATTGGCTGCACGGCTTTGGCGACCGGCACCTGGACATAGAGCGCGGCGGACGCGGCATGGGTTTCATCGGCGAAGGCAAATATGCCTGCGGCGGCGTCTGGGATACCTATTTCTCATACAACAACGGCGATTACGCCGGCATCCCCGCCACGGGCAAGCTCATGACCATGCGCGATTTCGACTGGTGGAAACGCGAAGGCGAGTACTTGATCGAAAACTGGGTGCCCATCGATATGATCGACCTCTGTCGACAACTGGACGTCGACTTGATGGAGCGGCTGCGTATCCAGATCGAAGAGCGCAAGCGGAACGGGTGATAAGTTGCCGCAGTGGCTCAAGCCACCGGCGAATTTAGTCTGCCGTGATGCGCATGACCACTTTGCCGAAATGATCGTGCTCTTCCAGGATGCGGTGTCCCTCGCGGATCTGTGACAGCGGAAGCACGGTGTCGATGACCGGGCGCAGGGAGCCTTGGTTGGCCAATTCCAGCGCGGTGACCAGTTCATTGTAGGTGGCGCCATTGGCGCCGAGGATGCGCAGTTGGCGGTGATAAATCTGTGGTATCGCCAATTCGAAATGCCGGCCCGAATGCGAGCCACAGACCACCATGCGCCCGTTGCGCGCCAGGGTCCGCAGCGAATCCGCCCAGGTTTTGCCGCCGACGTTGTCCTGCACGACGTCGACGCCGCGCCCGTTGGTGGCTTCTATGACCTGTTCAACCCAATCCTCGTCATGATAGTTGACAACATGATCCGCGCCCAGTTCACGCGCTTTGCGGGCTTTGTCGGCTGTTGAGGTGCTGGCGATCACCCTAGCGCCGGCATATTTGGCGATTTGTATGCCCAGCCCAGCCACCCCGCCGCCCGCGCCCGGGATGAAGACTGTCTCTCCGGCTTTTAAGCGCGCTACGGTAATCAACATGCGCCAGGCGGTGCCCGCGACAACCGGCAGCGCCGCCACCTCGATATGATTGAGATTCTGCGGTTTTGGGATCAGATTGCGCGCCGGCACGACGACGTATTCCGCCAGACCGCCATTGATGTGCTCGCCGATGATGCGATGTTGCGGACAAACGGTTAGCTCTCCCTGGCGACAGAATTCGCAGTCGCCGCAGGTAACAAGCGAGTAGACGGTCGCTTCGTCACCGACTTGCCAGCCAGACACGTCAGCGCCGAGCGCGTCAACTTCGCCGCTGATGTCGACGCCCGTCGTCATCGGCAGCGGGATTGCGCCGAACTGGGGTCCCCTGCGTATGCCCACATCCAGCCAATTAAGCGCGCAGGCATGCACCCTTAGGCGCGCTTCGTCCGCCGCTGGTTGCGGGATGGGCAGGCGCTCCAACTGGACGACATCTCTGGCGCCGTGCTCATGGATGACCGCCGCAAGCATTTCGCTCATCATGCTCTTCCTTTCCTATTCCAGGGATTTAGCCGTGTGACTGCGTACAAATTAGTGACTGTTTATTGCTCAATTGTAATCGCGCCCAGTGGCACGCGCGCGTCGACAAAGGGGCTGCCATCCGCGTCAGTCGCCGCTACCCTTTCCCCATCGCGACTGCGATATAAGCCGGTGAAGACGCTGTAGCGTCCGGACGCGAGATCGGCCGGCAGCGGCACGCGCCAAGTTTCTGTGTCGGCAAGTCCCGGATACCATAAGCGGGTCGGCAAGCGCGCGCCTAGCGGTTGCTGGTCGTGATTCCATAGAGCGCCATCCGATTGCTTCACAAAATGCAGAAACTGCGTGAGTTCTTCGCCACCGCTGGTTTCGCCGCGCCACGCAAACTGGACCGGCAAATTCTCGCCCGGCCCGACGCTTTCGGGTATATTCACGCGCTCGAGGGCGAATCCGTTGGCAAACTGGGCGAGCGGGGCTATCGCTTGCGCAGGTGTGTCAGCTTGAAGGACCAGTTCGTCCAGGATGACTTGTGTATTACTGAGGAGTTGCAGGTCGCTGGAGAGGACCTTTTGGCGCTCGAAACCAGCGCCCGCCTCACGCCATAGCGTCAGCACCACCCAAAGCGCGCGGTTGGTAGCTGCTCCCGGCGGGATTTCAATCTTTATCCATTGCCGGTAAATGTGCGCGCCGCCAGGCGCAAGCATTCTGCCAATTGGCTGCAGATCCGCATATTCGTTGCGGCTGGCGACAGACATCCCGCTGGATTGGTCAACAAGGTGAATCGAATAGCCCGAGCCCGGATAATACCAGCCATGGGCGGCAATAAAGAGCCTTACAAAAACCTCAGCTTCTTCGCTTTCTATGGTGTAGCCCTGCAGGCGTACTTGCGGCTCAAACTGTACCGAGGCAGGCCGTGCCAAGAGCCGCAGTTCAATGTCGGGGATAAAAGAATGCTGCGTGAGCAGCAGAATCCAAAGGATTGGAAAGGCGTATATGAGTCGCCGGACATAGGGTTTGGGCTTCGGCGCTGTGTCGGAGAATTGTCCAAGCAAGGCAATGAGCGTTAGCCACCCGCCCATCATTTCGATGACTTCTTCGATCGCTTGGATATTGAGGCATCCGTCTATGCGTAATAATCCCAGATTGCCACAGGGATGCGGCAGATCATCAAGCAAAAAGCCGCCAACTGCGCTAAGTGACAGACCAAGCAATAACATAAAGCGCCATATCCACTCGCGCCTCGGCGTGCGTAAAGCTGTCAGCGTCGTGGCTGCAACAAATGCCACGCCGAACAGGGAGTAGAGCGCCTTCCAATTCATCGTGCCGAGTTTCCAGTCGGAAAACTCGTCCCAGCCTAGATAGAGAAACACCAGCCCGACCCCAACCCAGTATAGCCTTTGCCAAATAGGCTGCGCGCGGGCAAGCCAGGCGTGTATAAGAGCAATACTGTAGTGGTCCTATAAAACTGGACGGAAATCGCAGAAATTTTGGGGGGACATTTGTGCCATTCCGCCTCGTATTCTGCCGGTGTCCGGTAGTCTATGCCGCTGTGAATGCGCTGTGTATTGTAGACCACCTCGATGAAGTGCCCAAGTTGCTCGCGCGCTTCTTCCATGCTCTGGTATTCGCTCAGGTACACTTCCTCCTCCTTGATCGTGCGGATCAACCGCTCGGCATAGCCGTTTTCGCTCGGCTCGCCCGCGGCAGACATACTGATTAGCGTTCCGGCGTCGTGCAGCAGCTTGACATAGTCATTGGCGGCGTATTGCGACCCTTGGTCGGAGTGATGAAGCTCCGGCGCCGCATGATCTTCTAGCGCTTGGCGCAAGGCTGCCAAGGTCAAGCTCTTATCCGAAGACCAACTCAGATGCCAGCCCCGTACCGCGCGCGTGTACACATCCATCACGACAGCCAGATAGATGAAGTCCGAGCGCAGACGCAAGTAGCTGATGTCGGCAACCCAAATCTGGTTCGGACGCAGCGCCCGCAGCCCTTTGACCAGGTTCGGATAGCGCCCATAACCATGTCGGCTATCCGTGCCGCTGCCCCGGCGCTGCTTCGGCTTGCGGGTCAAATCCAGCTCCCGCATCAGCCAGCCAACAAGATGCCGACCCACGTCCATCATATAAGGCTCACGCTTCAACTGCGCCGCTATCCGTCGGCTGCCATAGGTGGGATAGCGCCCGGCAACCTCCACTATCGCAGTACGCAGGCTTTGACAGTCGCGCGGCTTGGCTTGATGATAATAGCTGCTGCGGGGCAGCTCGAGTACGGCGCAGCTTGCCGACACCGGAAAGTCCTGGCTGAGCATCTGCGCTAGCTCTCGCTTTCGGGTGGTAGAGATTGCACATAGTGAGAGGCTTTTTTTGCAATTTCCAGTTGCATGGTCAGCTTTCCCACTAGCCGCTCTAATTCAGCCATCTTGTCCGCGCGACGCTTCTGCTCGGCTGGTTGACCGTAGGCGAAAGCCTGCTTCGCGCCTTCGAGAAACTGGTCTTTCCAGCGGTAAAGCAGGCTGTCCTTAATCTGGTACTCACGACTGGCTTGCGCCAGAGATTTCTCGCCGCGAAGGATTTCCAGCACAATTCTGACCTTCGTTTCCGGCGAGTGCTTCCGGTATTTCCCCATGAGCGTGTCCCTTTCACTGTTACTCTAGAATACTCTCTTTTCTAGGTGCCCAGTTTTTCAAGACCACTACAAAGCCCCTCCCTCTTTATGGGCTGAGGAGCGGACACGTTTCAACACAGCCGTTTATCGAGTATAAATCGTAACGGTGGACAGAAGTAGTTGGGAGTTACTCTTTCAACAAAGTACATCAGCCCCTCTTTGAAAAGGCTCCATTGGCGTCTCGGCTTCGACCTGGCGCCACGCGTTAATGGTCGCGCCAAGCCTTGTTCAACAGCATGACAGCCCATACTGAGAGTCCAAGCATAGGCTACCGTGAGAATGGCGATTAGACGGGTCATGCGCTGTGGACAACGCACATAGCTCTTAGACCAGTTCCAGCCGCCACTTTTTAGATCTCGGAAACTCTGTTCTTGCCAATTGCGTCGCGCATATTCGCGCCCCGTTAATTCGGGGTCATTCGTAATCAGCAGCCAAGGTTCATTACAATCCTTGTCCCATATCGCCCGAACGTAAGCCGGCAGCCGTCCCCGTTGCTTAAAGACTATGCCCTGCGCTTGCCAATTCCTGCCCGGTTTAACTTGCTCATAGATCGTTAACTCGCCATCCTCGGTCAGTATCTTGCTTTGCTTGGTAATCCGAAACAAGTATTTGAATCCCAGCCCGTCAACCTTGCGGCATAGCCTTGGCGATGTGCCGATGCCCCGATCCGCCGACAGCACGACTTTCCGCTTGTCTGGCAGACCAGCTCGAACCAACTCCAGCAAGCCAGTGATGACCTCAACTTGACCTTCGGGCGGATAATCCTTGGCGCTATTGCCCTTGTAACAGCGCCAAGCCAGAGGAATACAGCGACTTTCAAAGCCCACACTGACCATCATGACACCGATACGATTGCCTAGCTTGCTCTCATCCACAAACAAATGGATATACTCATCATCAAGACAACTCAGTATCCAGCGCGTCCATTCCACCATGAATCGATTCATATCCCAATTCTGATTGGACAGAAATCGCCGCAAACGTCTTTCCATGCTCGACACACGCTGCTTATCAGCCACTTTCCGCGCTATCGACATCTGTTGACTGCTTTCTGACAACAACACCCCAACGCAAAACAGCGTCAAATTACACAGTTGCCAATAATTCATACTAGGCAGATGTCTCGCCAATTGCTCAAACCACTGATAAAGTACCTTTAGATTCATCAGTTACCCTTTCGGTTGTTTCTTCCTATAGAAAGGGTACTGATGAATCCATTTACCGCAACTCAACCCATACGTGTCCGCTCCTCAGCTCTTTATGGGGGAGGGGTTTGGGGTGGGGGAAATTGAGAAATTCAACATCGTCTGGTATGTCGCCCCTACATTTAGACCCTTCGTCGAGTTTTGCATGACTAACTTGGAACTACTGAGAGTCGCGTAGACAATGACCACAAACACCGAGATTTATCCCTAAATATGCCAAAAAAGGACGTAATGTAGGGGCGATTCTGTGAATCGCCCACGATTTTGCACCCAATTTCATGGGCGAGCCAAGGCTCGCCCCTACAATTCATCAGTTTGATGTTAAATTCGACAGTTATGGATTTTGAAGCGATTGCCCTGAGAATTGCCGCCTCTTTCGCATTTCCGCCAATATTACAGTATGATGTATGCCATCTGTATTTACTACGACAGGCGCAGTCAGGTTCGTTTATGAGCGAAGCAATTCAGAATCGCCCGCCGCGGCTTTCACCGGACAATTTCATCAATCGAGAATACAGCACCTTGGACTTTCAAGAGCGGGTGCTGGCGCTGGCGGAGGACGAATCGACGCCCCTGCTGGAGCGGGTGAAGTTCATCGCGATAGTGGGCAACAACCTCGATGAGTTTTATATGGTGCGTGTGGCGGGATACTTCCAAAGGTTGCACCTCAACAATCCCAAAACCCGTCCCGACGGCATCACCCCAAGCCAACTGCTGCGCGCCATTCACGAACGGGTCGCCGCTTTGATCGAGCGGCAGCGGCGGGTGCGGCGCCGTGTCTTCGACCTGTTAGGAAAAGAAGGGGTTCACTTCGTCAAGACACATCAATTGACGGCCGACGAACGGGAGGCTTTGTCCTATTATTTCCGCTCGCAGGTATTCCCGGTGCTGACGCCACTGGCGGTTGACCATGCCCGACCCTTCCCCTTCATATCGAACTTGAGCCTCAATCTGGGCGTCTATTTGGAACGCGCGAACGACGACTTGGCTTCGGGATTTGACTTTGCCCGCATCAAAGTGCCGGTTGATGTGCTGCCGCGCATTGTACGCCTGGAAGCGGTGCTGGAAAGCCTTACCGGAATCGAGGGCGACGGCTATCACTTCCTGTGGATGGAGGACATCATCGCCGATCACTTGTCGGAGCTCTTCCCCGGCATGCGCATTGTGGAAGCATTTCCCTTTCGCATCTTGCGCAACGCCGATATCGATTATGAGCACGAGCAAGACGAAGACCTGCTCGATGTCAAATCTATTATTGAGCAGGGACTGCGGGAAAGGCGCTTTGGCTCGGTGGTCCGCTTGAGCGTGCCAGCCGAAATCAGCGAGCGCATGCTCAAACGACTGATGAGTTCGCTGGAAGTGCCTTCCAACCGCGAAGTTTATCGGATTGAAGGGGAATTGGGCTCGGCGGATCTGTTTGAGGTTTTGCAGGTTGACAAGCCCGATCTGAAAGATCCGCCCTATGTGCCGCGGCTGCCGGAACCCTTCAACAAAGGCGCCAGCTTTTTTGATGTCATCCGCAAACAAGATGTTATCGTTCACCATCCTTACGATTCTTTTTCGCCGGTCGAGGACTTTTTCAAACGCGCCTCGCGCGATCCGGATGTGCTGGCCATCAAGACGACGCTCTATCGCGTCGGATCCAATTCGCCGGTTGTCAACGCGCTGATGGATGCCCGCGACAACGAAAAGCAAGTGACCGTCTTGGTGGAGCTCAAAGCGCGCTTTGACGAAGAGAACAACCTGGAATGGGTTACCGCGCTGGGGGAGAAAGGCGTGCATGTGATCTATGGCGTGGAAGAGCTTCCCGTCAAGACGCATGCCAAGATCTCGTTGGTCATCCGCCGCGAGCGCGATGGCTTGCGGCGCTATGTGCACCTGGGCACGGGCAATTACAACGCCGCGACCGCGCGCCTTTATTCCGATATCGGTTTGTTCACCTGCGACGAACAGATCGCCGACGATGCTTCGCGGCTATTCAACCGCTTGACCGGCTACGCGCCAGAGACCGCTTACAGCCGCTTGCTGGTGGCGCCAGAATACCTGCACGGGGCTCTGGTCGCGCTCATTGACAACGAAATTGACGCGGCGCGGCGCGGCGAAGAAGCCCGCCTGATCTTCAAGATGAACCAACTGGAAGAAGATCAAATGATTGAAAAGCTCTACGAAGCCTCGCAAGCCGGCGTCAAAGTGGACCTGATCGTCCGCGGACTCTGCTGTTTGCGCGCGGGCATCCCGGGCTTGAGCGAGAACATCACTGTCAAGAGCATCGTGGGCAGGTATCTGGAACACAGCCGCATCTATTATTTCCGCAACGCGCCCGAACGTCAGCAGCTCTATCTTGGCAGCGCCGACTTAATGCGGCGCAATTTGCTCAACCGCGTGGAGGTCGTCTTCCCCATTCTCGATCCGCGGATTCAGTGGCGGGTCCTGCGCATCTTGCAGACCGATCTTGAAGACATCAAGAACTCCTGGCTGCTGAGGCATGACGGGCGCTATCAGCGTCTTTGGGACACAGAAGATATGAGCGCCTTCGATTCCCATGTTCATTACATGAGAAACAGCTACGGCCTCTGCGGCACACCGGAATGAATTAGAAGTTGATTAGTGGGGCGGATCTTCCGCCCCTTGCGCTTTAGCGATTGCTGGGGAAGCGATACTCCACGGTATAGCTGACAGCGGCTTCCTCGCCCGGCGCGATCTGCACGCGGAACTCGATGGTCGAGGCGTCCAGCTTCTCGTAGGGCTGCGAACTGTCGACGATTTGCCAATCGCTCCAGCGGTAGAGCCGTTCCGGCACGCGGATTTCCACCGCTTCAGCGTCCTTGCGGTTGCGCAGTTGGATTGCAAAACTCTCCTGGGCAATATCACGCGACAGCATGCGATAATCGCTCTGCGCGCGTTCGCCGACCAGGTCAAATGTTTTGCCCAGCGGGAATTGCACAGCTTCGCCTTCGGGGCTGTGTTCGATGCGGTTCTCGCCGATGAGCAGGCTGGCGCCGTCGATGTCTTGCTGATAGACGCGGATGCGCCCGGCTGGCAGGTCGGAGCCTAAGCCGCTTTCCGCGCCCGTGTTGAATTCCAGATAAGCAATCACGTCATCGCTGTCGTCGACGCCATAACCTTCCGGATAGTCAACCGGCGCGTAATATGCGCCGAATTGCGGCGATTTGTCGAAGACGTAATAGGTATGCGCGGCGATGCCGGTCCCGCTGACGAATTCGATCTGTTTGGTTTCGTTGTTGCTGATGGTCACGGCGCGCTCGATTTCGTAGAGCTGATATTCAAAGAGACCACGCTGAGCCACGCCGCCGCCGCCCCTGCCCGCCAGGTCTATATCCATTGCCATCATGCGGCTTTCTTGCAGCTCGGGCGGCTCTATGCGGTTGAGGTCCCCGGCTACCAGCTTGAGCCGGGCGTCGGCGAAAGCGCGCCCACTGTGATTGTTTAGCGTTACCCAGCCTTTCAGATCGAGACTGGATTGATCGCTGGCTAAGAGCAGATTGTAATCGGCGCTCCAATTCAAGCCGCCGGCCAGATAGCTCAGTTCGATATCTTGTTCGCCCGCTGTGGCGCTGCTTAAAAGCCATTTTAATGTCGGGCGGGTGATCAGCGCCTCGGGCAATGCCGGCAAGCGAATGTCGCGGGCATTATCCAGGCGCACGACGATGATTTCGCCGGACTCCGCGCGCAGGATGGCTTCGCTGTCGCGCCCGCTGAGGAGCTCGCCACTGTAGAGCGTGCCGTCGGCGGCTGTGATGCTGATGGTCTCTTCGAGATAACGCGACATCAGCGCCGAGCTGTTAACCAAATCGTAGCTGTAATTCTGCTCCAGAACGATTAGGCTGTCGGGGTCGCTGCGCGAATGCAAGGTTACGGATGTGGGATCGATGGTGGCGGCGACATCGCGCAAGTTGACGCTGTTGAGGCCCCGGTCGAGCGTCAGACGCCGTTGGTCGCGGATTAGCGCAGTTCCTTCGTTGTAGACGGTGACGGCGATGCTTTGGCTTGTTTCTTGCGCGGACGCGGCAAACAGGCCGCCAAGCAGCACGGCCGCGGCCAGGGCGATCTTGAATCGTCGCATCATGTCCATCCTTAAATCTTCAAAGCTTGCGTGTAGGTATTGACGTTGATGATGTACTCGCCGGGCGCGAAGTCGTCTTCCAGGTCAATCGTAGCCTGATAGGGGCGGAGTATCATCGGGCAAAGCATATCAGCTGGCACCTCGCGGTAAACTTCGACCGTGACGGTGTTGCCCCGGCGGGCTTGGCTGACGAGAACCGGCAGGTCGCAGCCGTCCGGGTGCTCGCCTTGCACATCGAGGCTGACCTGCGCCGAGTCGGTTTTTTCGATCTTGACCGTCACGTTGAGGATATTGGTCAAGACTTTGTCGATAGGGTTCATTTGCGGCATCTCCAGTTCATTGATGGGAATCGCGTTCAACTTGAATAACGTATCTGACAGCGCATTCGTCGCAGGGAAAGATACTTTTTCATCAACGGGGACAAGCCGGTCCGGGCAGGCGGTTCCCGCGGCGATGGCGTTGAAGGCGCCCAAGGCGATGCTTTCGGCAAAAGCCCGCAGGGAATACAGCTCGGGCAGATCGCATCCGACAGCTTGCGCCCCGCGGATGCGCAATTCGACTTGTTCGGATATATCGGCGCTGCCCAGCAAAGCCGCTTGCTCGATCTGCAGCGGCAGCAGCTCCCGCGCTTCGAACAGGGGCGGTTCATCGGGCTTTCCATCGCTTCTCTCATCGCTTCTCTCATCGGGATATACAATCGCCCAGGCTTGATTGTTGATAATCAAGTAGGGCGGCTGCCCGGCAATCAGTTCGTCAGAGAGCGGCAGCCGCCTGTCGAAGAAGGCTTCGTCGCCGTCGCAATTGGCTGTGGAGGGGATCTCGCGATAGAGTTGCATGTCGATATTTTGCGGATAACGCGCGCTGTCGACATGCAGCTCGAGCGCGCAGGCGTCGCCGTGCCTGCCCTTGACCCACAAGTTCCATTCTTGTCCCTTGTTTTTGTCCGCGTCTGCTGGCGCTGCGCTCACGCTGTCGATGACGGACCAGACGCGATAGGTGGATAGATCTTTGTTTTGTACGACGACGGACAATCCGATGAGCGCGAGCGCAAAGCCGAGCGCGAGATAGACTTTGAGCATCTGTCCTCCTATGCTATCGCGAGCCGCATGTATCAAAGCCGCCTGAGCGCCAAAGGGCGCGGGCAAGCGCTTTTCATGCCGCCTCTATCAGCCTCTATATGACTGCCTGCCAATTGCCTTCTGCGCTGCGCCACAGCTTCAGCGTTTCTTCGGCGTCCTCCCAGTCGCGCGGGTGGGGAATCGTCGCCAGATAAAGCATTCCGTCACAGCCCGTTCCGCAATGCGCCAGGGTATTGAGAAAACTGTCCGGCTCGGCCGCGGGCAAGGCCGCGATGACGAGCTTGTTGTCCGCCGCCCCACAGCGCAGTCGGTTCATAGCGAAGACGACTTGCCGCCAGTCCTGCGACAAGTCGATTTCGATTTGCCACAGCGCTTTTGTCACGACATAAAAGGGCTCCGTTTTGCGCTCCGCGGAACTTGCGGCGGCGACGCGGCAGACTTCAATGTCGAAGAGCAATTGCTCGTCCCCGAAGTCGGCGCGGTTGCCGCGTCCATAAGCGGAGAAAACACGGCAATCTTCGCCCGCGAAACTCGCCTCGAATTGCGTCGCCAGGCTCTTGGCGAAGGCGCGTTCGCGCGCTCGCGCCAGCGCCCCCGGCGATGTGCCCATCACCAGCGCCTTGAGCGCCTTGTGATAGCTGTCGCGTAGGATGTCCTGTATGCGCATCATTCAATTATACTCACATAATTGGGGGCAAATGCGGCATATTACGCGCCAGCCGAATCATGAACCTCAGCCGCCGCGGAACCCCCCAAAGTCAAAGGGCGCTTGGCGCAACTTGGCGACGCTGGTATTAGTTGCTCTGATTGCATTTGTCGCTTTGTCCATGGCGCAGGACTTCGGCGCTGTCATCGACAGCATAATTGGATCGACTCCAGCGTCATCCGCCATAGCGACCAAGAAGCCCTCCGCGACCCCTGTTCCGCCTACTGCCACAGCGACTAGCAAGCCGTCCACAACCTCGGCTCCGCCGTCCGCCACAGCGACCGATACGTCGCTGCCATCCGCCACGCCGTCCGCAAGCCTCGAACCCAGCGCGACATCGACGCATAAGCCAGAGCCAAGTTCGGCTCCGACTCGGCAAATCATGGTCGTGGAGACCCGCAATAATCTTGGCGCCAACGCGCGCGACTGCCCGCGCAAAACTTGCGCGATTTTCGTTACCTTGCGGCCTGATGTGCAGATCCAGGCTCTTGGACAGGTTGAGGGCGAAGAAGTCTATGGCAGCGCGACCAGGATTCAGTTTGAATACAAAGGCGAGATCGCCTATATTCACAGTGAACTGCTTGAGCCAATTGGCGGCTAGCGTCTGTTTTATGGAAACCCTATGTCATATCGTGTTCGGGCTATAAAATAAGCGCGATGCGAAGCATGTAAAGACAAGAGCGAGAGACGCTTGAACTTGAAGGAACATCGCTTGCGCAGCCTGCCGCCTAGCAGTTACCAAGACCTGGCAAAACTGGAAATGCCAGCCAGTTACGTTTGCGTCGTGCGCGACGTCGACAGCGATTGCTACCGCATAGACGCGACTCGAGATCTACCCGTCTTCATCGAAAGCCTGTTGGTTGAGCGAGCTGGCGACTTTGGCATCGAGTTGCTCGCCATTGTCCAGACCAGTGATCTAGAGGCATTTGCGGACCTTCTGCGTGAGCGCTATGACGCTGCGCTCGGCGGCGAATGGATGAGTCTGGACGACTATCAAATGCGCGAATTGCGCGGCTCTATCTTGCAGATCAACACTTTTCACAGTCAATATCTCAGGTCGCGAGAGCATCATCAGGCGCGGGCAAGCGCTGGCGCAAAAGTAGATGCGGCCAAACGGTCGAGCGTCGAAACAAGCGCGACGAGCCCGGTCATGCTGGAAGAACTGCTTTCAAATAGTGTTGATGCTTCCCCTCAAGCCCTCCGTCAAGCCCGGCGTCCCATTCAAACGCGATATGAATTATGGAACGAGGATATACTTTCCGAGCGCGGCAGTACAAGACAACGGATTGATAACAAGATCACCGACTTTATGGTGAATCACCCCGGGCTTGTCATCGCCATCATCCTGCTTATCGCGCTCATCATGTGGTTCACGCTTGAATCAACTTGGCAGAATCCATATTCAATCCGCTAAGCTAAGCCAAAATCTAGCGCGAAGGCACAAGGGCTGCAAAGATCTTGCGGCACATTGCACGCGAAGCGGTGAAATTGCAGGTCGCGGTCTCGTAATCGAATTATTTCGCCTAGAAATCCAGGGTCAAGCTGATCGGGCAATGGTCGCTGCCCATGACATCGGCGTGAATCTCCGCCGCGACCAAGTTGTCAAGCAGGTCATCCGAGATGAAAAAATAGTCGATGCGCCAGCCGACATTTTTCGCCCGCGCCCCACTGCGCATAGACCACCAGGAATAGGCGCCTTCCTGCTCCGGATTTAGGTGGCGGTAAGTGTCGATGTAACCTTGCTCCAGCACCTTGTCCATCCAGTCGCGCTCTTCGCGCAGGAAGCCCGAAGATTTGGCGTTCGGCTTGGGATGCGTCAGGTCGATCTCGTTATGCGCGGTGTTGATATCGCCGCAAAACGCCACGGGCTTGCCCTGCGCCCGCAGGCGATCCGCATAATCGAGAAAGGCTTCTTTGTATTCCATTTTGTAACGCAGGCGCTCGGCGCTGGCTTTGCCATTCGGCAGGTAGGTGCTCATCAAAGTAAAATCACCATAGTCGGCGATAATTGTCCGACCTTCACTATCAAACTTCTCGATGCCCAAGCCCAGCTTGATGTCTTCTGGCTCTTTTTTGCTGTATATGCCGACGCCGCTGTAACCCTTCTTTTCGGCGCTGACCCAGCAGCTATGATAGCCCTGCGGCTGCCGCAGCTCGGCGTCGAGCTGCTCGGGACGGGCTTTGGTCTCCTGCACGGTGAGCACGTCCGGTTGCGTGGCTTGCAGCCAATCAAGAAAACCTTTCTTTTGCGCGGCGCGTATGCCGTTGACATTCCATGAATAAAGTTTCATGCGATACTCCATAGATTACTTTGTCTTGTATTGCCGATATTATAGACTTATTGCGACAGGCGAGTAAGATACAATCGAGATCGCCCTATTTGGGAAACGCATACAGATGCTAAGAATCAACGAAAAACGCTTTCTGGCCGACTTGCGCGAATTGTCGCTGATTGGCGCGACCGCTGCGGGCGGCGTCTCGCGCCCAGCTTTGACAGCCGCCGATATCGAGGCGCGGCAATGGTATCGCGGCAAAATCGTCGCGGCCGGACTCGACTACTCGGTGGACGGGGCGGGTAATCAATCGGCGATATTGTGCAGTGATCCGCCGAGCGACAAACGCATATTGGCTGGTTCCCATCTGGATAGCGTGCCCGATGGCGGGACTTATGATGGCGCGCTGGGTCTCTTGGCTGCCTTCGAGGCGCTGCGCGCGCTAAAGGATCATGGCTTGCAGCCGAAAGTCACGTTGGAGGCGGTCAACTGCACCGACGAAGAAGGCGCTATTATGGGCTTGATGGGCAGCCGCGCCTTGGTCGGGCAGCTAGAGGCGGCCGACCTGGAGCGGACAAAGCTGAGCCCAGCAGAACTGACGGCGCGGCTAGGCGCGGCGAGCCTCACGCGGGAGTCGCTGTTGGGGGCGCGCCGCGACGACGTGCTGGCTTGGCTTGAATTGCATATCGAGCAAGGCAAGCGCTTGGAAGAAGCGGGCATCGACATCGGCGTGGTCGATGCCATCGTCGGGATACGCTCGCTGCGTCTGAGCTTGTATGGCGAGGCGGCGCACGCCGGAACCAAGCCCATGCGCCAACGGCAAGACGCGCTCTGGGGGGCGGCTGCTTTTGCGCTGCGCGCGCGTCAACATGTTATGGATAATTACAGCCCGGGCGTCTGCAATATCGGCATGATCGACGCCAAACCCGGCGCCTTTAACATCGTCCCGGGGCAGGTTGATCTGGCGCTAGAATTTCGTCATGGTTCGGCAGAAGAAATGGCTGTCATGGCTGAGGATCTGCTGGGCTTGCTTGACCAATGCGCCCGCGAATTTGGCTTGCGGTCCTCGTTTGAAGAGACGCCGGCCGTCCAGCCCGCGCGCATGAGCGATATGGTCATGCGCGCGATTGAACGGGGCGCCGCCGCGCTGGGTTTGTCCCATCGCCGCATGTTAAGTTTTGCGGGCCACGATACGCAGTCGCTGGCGCGGGTCTGCCCCGCGGCAATGTTTTTTGTGCCGTCGGCGCGCGGCATCAGCCACAATCCAAGGGAGTTCACCAGCGCTGCCGATTGCGTCAATGGCGCGAATCTGATGCTGCGCACATTGATTGAATTGTGCGGATTGAGTGGATTGAGTGGATTAGAATGAGCGAATCGCTCGGCTAGGCGCCGCTTGGCGCCCAGATATTCTTAACCTGTATCGATTCCTGCATGAACTCGGCGCCAGCGCCTTGATCCGGATCGAACCAATCACGCTCGACGCCATAGTTGACCCAGGTTCGCTTCATATTTGACGCCGAGCGCGCTTCGACTTGGCGGCTGCCCTCGGCGCTGCCAAAGTACCACAGGCTGTCGACGTCCTCATGCTCGACCAGGGTCTTCACGAGATGGTCGCGCTCGCCGGTGACGATGTTGACCACGCCGGCCGGCAAATCGGATGTATCAAAAACTTGATAGAGATCGGTGGCGCTCAGCGGGTAAAGCGGCGAAGGCAGGCAGACGACGGTATTGCCGCGCGAGATCGCGGGGGCGAGCAAGGACGTGAATGCCAGCAGCGGGCGCGCGTCCGGACAGGCGATGCCGATGACGCCGATGGGTTCGTGAATAGCGGCTACCAAGCCGCGCAGGGTCGTCTCTTGAACAGCGCCGCCCGATTTGTCCGCGAAAGCAGCCCAGAAGAAAAATCTGTCAATCGCGGCCTCGACTTCCCGCTCCGCCAAACTTGTCTCGCAGGCTGTCATCATAGTGATGCGTCGGGCGAATTCGTCGCGGCGCGCCGACAAATTTTCCGCGATGTAATACAAGATCTGCGCGCGGTTGTGTGGCGCGTAATAAGCCCAGTTCTTGGCTTTATGCGCGGCTTCCACGGCTTCGCGAATGTCCTTGCGGTTGCCATCGCCTGCCTGCCCGACGCGCGCGCCGGAGGGCGCTAGCACCGCCCGCGTATAATTGCCGTCGGGACGTTTCTGCGCGCCGCCGATGTAGAGTTTCGCTGTGCGGTCTATGGGCGTGTCGTCCTCTGCGCCATTGCCCAGGGCTGGTGGCACTGGGGGCACGTGCGCGCCCCAGTCTTCAGGAGCGTCATCCAATTGCGGACGGGGGCGCGCCATCCAACGCGGGCGCAGATAGGCGAAGAGGCCCTCCTTGCCTCCCTCGCGCCCGAAGCCGCTTTCGCGATAGCCGCCGAAACCCGCCGCGGCGTCAAACAAATTGGTACTATTGATCCAGATGCTGCCGGCTTTGATCTTGCGCGCGGCATCCAATGCCAGACTGATGTTCTCACTCCATATCGACGCCGCCAAACCGTAGGGACTGTTGTTCGCCAACTCTATCGCTTCGCCCGGACTGCGGAAACTCATCGCCACCAGCACCGGACCGAAGATCTCTTGCTGCGCCACAGCCGAGGCCGCTTCGACGTTTGTCAAGAGCGTCGGCGGGTAGAAGCAGCCCTTATCGGGCGCTTCAATCTGCGGTTGATAGAGCTCGGCGCCATCCGCGACGCCGCGCTGGACCCAGGCGGCGATATTGTCGCGTTGGATCGGATCGACAATCGCGCCAATGTCGATGCCCTTGTCCAGAGCCTCCCCCAGGCGCAGGCGCGCCATGCGCCGTTTCAGCTTGGCGATGAATTGATCGGTGATATTTTCTTGTACCAGCAAGCGCGAGCCAGCGCAGCAGACTTCGCCTTGATTGAAGAAAATCGCGTCGACCAAGCCTTCGACCGCGCCGTCCAGGTCGGCGTCGTCGTAGACGACAAATGGCGACTTGCCGCCGAGTTCCAAGGTGAGTTTGATGCCTGTGCCAGCCGTCGCCCGGCGGATAAGGCGCCCGACCCCCGTCGAGCCGGTGAAGGCAATTTTGTCCAAATCGCTGTGCGCCACCAGAGCCGCGCCAGCTTCGTCGCCGCCTGTTACGATATTGACGACACCGGGCGGCAAGCCCGCTTCCGCGATGACCTCGGCGAAGAGCAGGGCGGAAAGCGGCGTATAAGGCGCGGGTTTGATAACCACGGTATTGCCCATGGCAATAGCTGGCGCGATCTTCCAAGCCAGCATCAAGAGCGGGAAATTCCAGGGAATCACTTGCCCGATGACACCCAAGGACTGATAGTCGCTTAATTCGCTTGCCATCAGTTGCGCCCAGCCGGCGTGATAGTAGAAATGGCGCGCCACCAAGGGGATGTCGATGTCGCGCGATTCGCGGATTGGCTTGCCATTATCGAGGCTTTCGACGACAGCCAGCAGACGGGCGTGTTTCTGTACGTTGCGGGCGATGGCATAGACATGCCGCGCCCGCTGACGCCCGCTCAAGGCGCTCCAGCTCTGGTAAGCCGCGCGCGCGGCTTCAACGGCGCGGTTGATGTCGACCGCGCAGGCGTCGGCGACTTGCGCCAGGGCTTCCGCGCGGGCCGGGTTATTGACGGTCAGGGTCTTGCCTTCGGCTGGCGCGACCCAGCTGTTGTTGATGAAGAGCTCGAAGCGGCGCTTGTGGCTGTCGAGCCAGGCGACGGCGGCGGCATCGGATTCTGGCGCGGGTCCGTAGCTCATGGTTTGGAAGAGTTCGGCTATTTGGGGCATGGGGTGGGGGGCCTTGTATTTATGCAAGCCGTGGACATCAATAGTCGAAGGTCAATCATTCCACATACTCTAAAGTATTGAAGAATACTCCGTAGACCATTCTGGCAAACTTTCTTACGACAACATGATCTGCTAAGCTATACGCCCCAAAAAAATTGTAATTTGTGAGTAATATTGTAACATGTATTCAATTCATGTGTATCGAAAAGTGTGAGGCACACAATCATATGTCAGTGAACACTCAAAATGAACTTTCTGCGGAGATGATAGATACCTTCATTGCTAATACTCGAGACCTGTTGACTGTTTCAAAACGTGATTATGCGACGTTTGATACAGGACAATATGGACTGATTCTGGCAAAGCTTTCAAGGCGACTTGAAACCTCTATGGCAGTTGACAGAGAGATTCTTGTTGTCTTCTCTCATTATGCTGACCAGCAAGCTAGAACTATTCGCTTTGCTAGGAAAGTAATTGAAGATGAAGATGTACGATTGGATCCTTCGTTGGCATTCATAGTACATAGGGACCCGCGAGGAAACGAGAAACTTCGAAATTGGGGTAGACAGAATGGATTGACTGTATTGCCGGTAAATATTAGGAATGGTATGCCTTCTGGAGATGAATTGGAAAGAGTTCTTAGCCTAGAACTCTACAGCCACGACCTGTTCGATGTTACGGGACCAGTTTCAGATGACAGCCAATTCTATGGCAGACGCACTGAGGCGCAGGAACTAGCTCGTAAACTGCAGCTTGGGCAAATCCATGGGTGTTTAGGAATAAGGAAGATTGGTAAAACTTCAATCATTAACAGGATCATTAACAATCTAAAAGATTATCACGATTCAATCAGTGTTATGGTAGATTGTTCAAAGGATGACATTTGGTCACTTGATGCTAGCCAACTTATGTGGTCAATAACTGATACAGTCCAAAGGGCGATACGGACGGAAACTAAATACCTTTCCGTTTCTCCTCGACGCTGGACAAAGTCGATCTCAGAAGGACGTGAATCATTGATTGAATCTATCGGATCCTGCCGCAAAGTAGTGATTGTGTTTATGGATGAAGTAGACTATATAACACCAGGCAGTCCGACTGCTGGGCATTGGCAGACTGAATACAATATATTTTGGCGGAACTTTAGAGCGGTCTATCAGGAAATAACCAGATCTGATGATCGAAACTTGTCATTGTTCATTAGTGGTGTTTCAAGCAAGTGGTTTTCTGTTCAGCTCATTGGTGGAATTGAAAACGCTGCCATTTCAATTGTCCCTGAAGAGTATTTAAGCCCGTTGCCTCGTGGCGCTACAGGGGCAATGATTAAGCGTATGTCACGAGTTTCTGGGCTAATTTTGTCTGAACCGATTCGGGATCGGATCGCAGAGGTGTCAGGAGATATACCGTTTTGGGTACGTAAATCGTGTTCATACATTCATCGACATATCAAACCCGAGATAAGACCCTATAAACCTTCTTTGGCGGACATAGACAAGCTATTACTTGAATTTGTCGAATCGGAA
Source organism: Phototrophicaceae bacterium (assembly GCA_965116975.1). Taxonomy (GTDB): domain Bacteria; phylum Chloroflexota; class Anaerolineae; order Aggregatilineales; family Phototrophicaceae; genus UBA6055. The sequence continues at coordinate 3,440,967 of OZ220735.1, read as the reverse complement.
GGGGCGGTATTGGCTCATCTAGCACTTAGTCATCTTTTTACTGTTTATCCAGAATTGGAGGCTGGAGTGCTGAGCTGTTACGATAACGACGGCGTTGACTGCTCAAGACCTGTTTTGGAAAAACTACGAAAATATGGAATCATTTCTCGAGACCGCGAGTCTGATATGCTGTCAGGCAACATGATGCGCGCGGGCTTTGAACAGTACATGGAAGAGCGAACTCGGCCGAGTCTATTTCAAGCGACAGGTTATCAGGCGAACAACCAGCTTGAAGATTGGGCGGACGATCTAGCGATCGTTAACAAAAAACGTAACAAACTTGAAAAGAAGCTTCGAGATGTTGCATTATATTTCCTGAATTTTGACAGTCTACACAATAAGGGTCGAGGAGATACAAAACGGAGACTTCTGAAGGCGCTAACTCCAAAAAAGAGAGAAGCTTCTGAGCGAGAATCTAGCGAAAAAATTTTGGAAAATTTCACATGGTCTGAACTTGTAACCCTGATAAATCGGGAATGGTCACTCTTCGACCCTATTTTCTCGGACAAGCGCAAGTTTAATGAAGACTGTGATATAATAAATGATAGACCAGATGCCCATGCGAAACCTATGGATCAAGCAGATTTTGCCTTATACAGGAGGTCGCTAGACAGGATTTCGGGACTCGTAAGTAAGAATACTTGAATCGATAAACTTTCTTAAATGGATCTGTGAAATTCCATTTTGGAATTACTTCAATAGGTAGAAATGATAGTACATTACTGTGATTAAAGAGCCAGTCTATGGATATTTGGCCTCACTTCACTCGTTAGCTCTTCATTGCAACTCAAACCCACCCAACCAACAGGAGCCACCCCCCATGCCAAAACAATACGCCAGCCCGCCCGCCATGGTCATCGACCCGAAAAAGACTTACCGCGCTGTCATGGACACCAGCAAAGGCGCGATCTCAATCGAGCTCTTCGCCGACCGCGCGCCGATCACGGTCAACAATTTCGTTTTCCTCTGCCGCGATGGCTTCTATGATGACGTGATCTTCCACCGCGTGCTGGACGGATTCATGGCGCAGGGCGGCGACCCCACCGGCAGCGGAAGCGGCGGACCCGGGTATCGCTGGGACGACGAAGACGCCGCCTTGCGCATCCCGCACGATGCGCCCGGCACCTTGAGCATGGCGAACGCCGGACCCAATACCAACGGCTCGCAATTTTTTATTACTTTTATTCCGACGCCGCATCTCGATGGACGCCACGCCGTTTTCGGGCGCGTGACCGGACAAGACAGCTTGCAGGTATTAAACAACTTGCAGCGGATTGATCCTCAAAGCCCGAACCGAGCCACCGTGGCCGACAAGATTAAAAGCGTCGCGATCGAAGAACGCTAGCTGAATCGCCGCCCCAAGAAAATAATATGAAAAAACTAAGGGCGGCTCGCTGGTCTCTGTTGAAATACTCGATTTCCCCCACCCCAAACCCCTCCCCCATAAAGAGGGAGGGGCTTTAACAGTTCAATACGGGTCAGAAAGCTCCCCTTCCCTCATTTTGGGGGTAAGGGGCCGGGGGATGGGGGTGTTTTTCAACGGAGTCCGCTGGGTCGCCCATGCCGCTTCATCCCCGCGCCAGCCAACAGCTCTTCTTTGCAAATCGATCCGACAGCCCGCAAGCCTTGACAGCGCTCCGCGCGCATTCCCGTTTGACGATCCGTCCCAGGGCAATCGCTTCAAATTATTTCAACATAGAGGACGCAGAGGACACAGAGTTTTAGGAGTTTAGACGATTATTCTTCTAAATCTGCGGCCCGGAATCGGCAACAGTCCCCAGCGAAACGTGATTTGTCACCAAAAATCACAGCTGAGAAGAGATTTTTTGTTTTTCTCTGCGTTCTCTGCGTACTCTGTAGTTCATTTTCAGTTTAGAATCCCGCCATTTCGTCCACCATCATTTTGAAGCGATTGCCCTGCGATCCGTCCTTAATGAATCGCCATATTATTTTCCTTCTGATATACTGATACCGTCGAATAAAACAGGTTTCATGCTAGGGAACGTTGATGTTGCCCAGTCAATCGCCGGATTTGACGTCACATTCTTCCGAAAATCCCCCAGAATCCAAGTCGTCCGCGGAACAGCATGGACTGCTGCTGGCCGCGCTTGTCATGGCGGTTCTTGGCTGGGGCGGTTTGCTGCAGTTGGTAACCACGACACGTCCGCGCATTGGCGGCGAACTATGGCTGTTTTTTATTTTGCTGCAAATTGCCATTACTGGAACAGCGCTGCCAGTTCTACGTTTTCTAAGCCTGCGCTTCACCTCGGTCAATGACGATCCACTGCCGGCCAGCGTCGTTGTGCGGCGGAGCATCTGGGCTGGCATACTGGTTGTCGGCAGCGCCTGGCTATTGATCCCGCGCGCTTTGTCACCTGCTTATGTCTTGGTCCTGGTATTGATTCTCCTGGTTATCGAGATCTTCCTCCGCAACCGAGAATTGGCGCATGAACAATAAGCGGGATCGGCTGCGCGCGCTGCCGTCCGTCGATCGACTACTGTCGCATAACCGTGTCCAAGTTTTGATCAAAGAATATAGCCACCGTTTGGTGCTGGAGGCCATCCGCGCCGATCTGGACTCGGCGCGCCGCAGCCTGCTTGCCGAGCGCAACTGCGACATCTCGGCATCCGCGATTTTGGAGCGGATTGCCCAGGCTTTGCGAAGCAGTTTTCAACCGAGCCTGCGCCCCGTCATCAATGCCACCGGCGTCATAATCCACACGAATTTGGGGCGCGCCCCCTTGTCAAAGGCGGCTCAGGCGGCAATGACCGCCGTCGCCGGCAGCTATAATACGCTGGAATACGACCTGCAAGCGGGCGAGCGCGGCAGCCGGCAAGTTCACGCCGCGAATCTGCTGCGCGGCTTGACCGGGACCGAAGATGCAATTGTGCTCAACAACAATGCCGCCGCGCTGATTCTGATCTTGAGCGCGCTCGCGCGTGATCGCGAGGTCATCATTTCACGGGGTCAGTTGGTAGAAATCGGCGGCGGGTTCCGTATTCCAGCCATTATGCGACAAAGCGGCGCGGCGCTGCTTGAAGTGGGCACAACCAACCGCACGCGCATTGAAGACTATGCAGCGGCTGTGACCGAGCAAACTGCCATGCTGCTGCGCGTTCATGCCTCGAACTTTCGCCAGCTCGGTTTCGTTGAACAGCCCGCTTTGGATCAATTGACCGCGTGCGCTCGTCAGCATGGCGTGCTGGCGGTTGACGACCTGGGCAGCGGCACGCTCATTGATACCAGACAATTTGCTTTGGCATACGAGCCGACAATACAAGACAGTCTTGCAGCTGGCTTTGATCTGGTCTGTTTTAGCGGGGACAAATTGCTGGGTGGACCGCAGGCGGGAATTATTGTTGGCAAAGCCGAGTTGATTGCCCGGCTCAAGCGTCACCCGCTTGCCCGCGCGCTGCGCGTCGACAAACTAACCTATGCCGCGCTCATCGCGACCTTGCAGCACTATCTTCGCGACGAGGCGCTGGAGCATGTGCCAATTTGGCGCATGATCGCGCGGCCCCTCGCCGAAATCGAGCGGACGGCCGAGCGCTGGCGCGCGCAAGTCGGGGGAGAAGTTCTTGCTGGTCGATCGACTGTGGGCGGCGGCAGTTTGCCCGGGACCGATCTACCCACGTGCCTTCTGGCGATTCATGCCGCCTCCCCGGCGCGATTTATCGCCCGGCTGCGGCAAGCGGATCCAGCGGTGATAGCCCGCGTTGCGAACAGTCGGGCGCTGCTGGACCCGCGCACGGTATTGCCCGAGCAAGAGGCGGACTTGCTGCGCGTTTTGTCCGCGCTAGTGACTGACGAAAACAATGTCAAACAATGATGAAATAGATGAATTCAATTGATAAGGGGTGGCTGTCATGAAGTCTGATTTGGATCGCTTGATGCGCGAGCGCGATATGGACGCCTTTGTCGTCACGGGTGGCGAAGAATTCAACGCGATTCGCTTCTACCTGAGCAATGGCGCGCATATCACCCACGGGTCGATCTTCAAGTCGCGCGGGCGCGAGCCGCTGCTCGTTTGCAGCCGAATGGAATTGGAAGAAGCGCAAAAGAGCGGCTTGCAAGTGCGGACAGATGCCGAGCTAGGTTTCCACGAGCAGCTCAAGGCGGCTGACTGGGACCCCTTCCAGGCAACCGCCCTGTTCTGGAAAGACATATTCTTGTCCATGGGTTTGCAAGGTGGGCGCGTCGGCCTATATGGCGCTTGGCAGATCAACAAGACAATCCGGCTGCAAGAGGCGCTGCGCGCAAGCCTTCCCGAATATGACTTCCTGGCGGAAGGGAAAAACACGCTCTTTGAGGAAGCGATGCTGACCAAAGATCAGCAAGAGATTGACCGGCTAAAATCCGTGGCGGAACGCGCCAATGCGGCAATGGAAATGGCCTGGGATTATATCGCCGGGCTGGATGTCGCGGGCGAGTTCCTCTACGACGAAGCGGGCAATCAAGTGACCATCGGCGATATCAAGAGCCTGGTGCGGCGCGAACTGATGGAACGCGGTTTGGAAGACACCAACATGATTTTCGCGCAAGGCCGGGATGCCGGTTTCCCACACAGCCGTGGCGAAGCGGACATGCCCCTGCAAATCGGCAAAGCCATTGTCTTTGATTTGTTCCCGCGCGAGCAAGGGGGCGGCTACCACCACGATATGACGCGGACCTGGTGTATTGGCTATGCTCCGCCCGAAGTGCAAGCGGCTCATGATACCGTCATGGAAGCATTTGACATTTCAGTCGAAGCATACGGATTGAACAAGCCAACCCATCTGATGCAAGAAGCGGTATTGGATCATTATGAAGACAAGGGACATGCCACCATCCGCACAGATCCCAGCGCGATGGCAGGCTATATCCATACGCTGGGCCACGGCGTCGGCATCGACATTCACGAGCGACCCTCAATCAGCCATACCAGGCAGGACGATGTCTTCCAGATTGGGAATGTCTTGACCATTGAACCTGGGCTGTATTATCCTGACCGCGGTTTTGGACTGCGGGTGGAAGACCTCTTTATCATCGACGAGAGCGGCGCATTGGTCTCTTTGACGCCCTTTCGCAAGGATTTGGTGATTCCGCTTAGCAAGAGACAATAAGCAGGACTATAAGCAAAGGGACAGTCAAGAGTAGGTTGCGAGGAAATCATGGCTCCGACACAGATTCGCGTTGCCATTATCGGCTCGGGCCCATCGGGCTTTTACGCTGCGGATCATCTGCTCAAACAGCGCGATGCCCATATTTTCGTCGATATGTACGAAAGGCTGCCCACCCCCTTTGGCTTGGTGCGCGGCGGTGTCGCGCCCGACCACGCCAAGATCAAGTCGGTCACAAAACTCTATAGCCGCATCGCCAAGCACGAGCGATTTAGTTTCTTCGGCAATATCGAATTCGGCACAGACATAGTCAGACGGGATCTCGGCCAGCATTATCAGGGCATCATCTATGCGGTGGGCGCGCAGACCGACAAAAAGCTGGGGATCCCCGGTGAAGATCTGCGCAACAGCTTCGCCGCGACAGAATTTGTCGGTTGGTACAACGGCCATCCGGACTATCACGAATACGACTTCGATTTGACCGGTATCAAACGCGTCGCCGTCATCGGCGTGGGCAATGTCGCCATGGATGTCGCGCGTATATTGGCGCGCACGAGCGAAGAACTTTATAAAACGGATATCGCCGACTACGCGCTCCAGTCTTTGCGAAACAGCCAGGTAGAAGAGATTATTGTGCTCGGGCGGCGAGGACCAGCGCAGGCGGCATTCAGCAATCCGGAAATAAAGGAATTGGGCGAAATGGCGGATGCGGACATCGTCGTTTCGCTGGAAGAGGCGACTTTGGACCAGCTCAGCGCCGCGGCATTAAAAGCCAGCGGCGACCGCGCGGCCGCGCGCAATGTGAAAATATTGCGCGTCTATGCCAATCGCAAGCCGCGCGGACGCTCTCGGCGGATCGTCATGCGCTTTCTGGTATCGCCAGTGGCTTTGCTCGGCAGGGACAAAGTAGAGGCGATACGCATCGTCCGCAACGAACTTTATCTGGACGAACACGGCGCCTTGCGCCCCCGGGCGACAGCGCGCCAGGAAACCCTGCCGGTCGATATGGTTTTTCGCTCGGTCGGCTATCGCGGCGTCCGGCTGCCAGACGTCCCTTTCTATGATCGCTGGGGCACAATCCCCAATGATCAGGGCCGAGTGTTGACAAGGCATGAAGGCGGAGAGCGCTTGGTCGGCAATTATGTCGTCGGCTGGATCAAGCGCGGACCCAGCGGCGTCATCGGCGCCAACAAGCCGGACGCCATCGAGACGGCGGAATGCTTCCTGCAAGACCTGCGCGAGCTGCGCGTGCTCGAACCGGTCGATACGCGCAGCGAGATCATTCACGCGCTAATTCAGTCGCGCAAACCAACATATTGCACCTTTGCCGACTGGGAAAAGCTGGACGCAATCGAGCGCCAGCGCGGCGCCGAGAGCGGCCGCAGCCGCGTGAAATTCACCACTGTCGCGGGCATGCTCGCGGCTTTAGGCAAAGGCGATCAGGTAACAGAAGCTAGTGGCTAGTCCGAAGCCGTATTGCTATGTATGTCAAAGCGCCGGAGAAAAACATAGCATTATTACGAATTTACACGATTTTCTATGAATTTATGCTAAATTGCTTGACAAACTTGCGCAGACGGCATAGGCTTAAGTACAGGCAGAGAGATTTATTGAAAGCAAATTTATTGAATCCTCAACGCCCCGTTCCCGCGGGGCGTTTCCATTTCCTCCGGTTGCGATTAGACATTCTCAAGCGACGGCGATTGCGTTAATCTCTTGGCATGTCGAGGTTAAGCGCAAGGGAAGGCTTTTATGGACGCCAAAGGCTTCATTCTGGAGCAGATAAACCAGCAAGACGAAGAACTCTCTTTCATCGCTAAAGAAATCTGGGACCATCCGCAAGTCGCTTTGCAGGAAACCTTCGCTTCTCAACTGCTGGCGGAAAAACTGGCTGGCGACGGCTTCGAGATTACCTGGGGCGCCGGCGGGATGCCGACAGCCTTTATCGCCGAGTGGGGCGAGGGCGCGCCGCTGATCGGTTTCCTGGGCGAATACGATGCGCTGCCCGGCTTGTCGCAGGAGCTGTCCAGCGAAAAATCGCCCATCAATGCCGGCGGCGCCGGGCATGGCTGCGGACATAACCTCTTTGGCACGGCTTGCATGGCTGCGGTAATGGCATTGAAATCGGCGCTGCAGCAGAGCGGGCTGAAGGGCAAGATCCGCTTTTATGGCTGCCCAGCCGAAGAGACCTTGGTCGGCAAGACCTTCATGGCTCGCGACGGCGTATTTGACGACTTGGACGCGGCCATTAGTTGGCATCCGAGCGATACGAATATCACCTGGAACGGCTCGTCTTTGGCGATGAATTCATTCAGAGTCAACTATTATGGCGTGGCCGCCCATGCCGGGGGATCGCCCTGGTTAGGCCGCAGCGCCCTCGACGGCGTTATGCTGATGGACGCCGGCGTCAACTATATGCGCGAACACGTGCCGCCGGATTCACGCATTCACAGCGTCGTCACCAGCGGCGGGCAAGCGCCCAACGTTGTGCCGGCCTTCGCGCAAGTATGGTATTTTGTGCGCGCCCCCCAGCGCGAGCAGGTCGAAGAAATCTATCGCTGGATGCGCGACATCGCCCAGGGGGCGGCGCTGATGAGCGGTACCCGGCACGAGATTGAATTTCTCACCGGCTGCTACGAGATTTTGCCAAACGATGTCATGTCCGATCTTTTATACGAAAAGATGGCGGAGATCGACGACATGCGCTTTTCTGAGCAGGAACGCGAATTCGCCAGGTCCTTGCAGGCGAGTTTTCCCGCGGGATCGGTGCAGCGCGGCTTTGATTGGACGCAGCTTTCCAGCGGCATAGAGCTTGACCCAGCCGCAATCGACGACCCCTTGTGGGAGCGCGTGCTGCCGCACTCGCCCAACCCGCCGCTCTTGGGCGGCTCGACCGAAGTAGCCGATGTGAGTTGGATCACGCCGACCGGTCAGATCACAACCACTTGCTGGCCCCTGGGCACGCCCGGGCATAGCTGGCAGACAGTTGCCTCCAGCGGTTCCAGCATCGGCGCCAAGGGCATGATCTTCGCGGCAAAAGCCATGGCGCTGGCGGGCTTCGATTTGATGACCAAGTCTGAGCTCTTGGAGGAAGCAAAAACGGAATTCGAGCGCGCCCGTGCGGGTAGAGACTACGTCAGCCCTTTGCCGCCAGAGGCGACGCCGAAGTAGATGGCTTTGCAGACCAGCCCACAAGGTGTTGTCGCGGGCAGTATTCCGCTTTTCGCCGGTCATCCGGCGCGGGAGTTGCTGCCCATCGCCGCTGTCCGAGAGATTGTCGACGCCGTCTGGGCGCAGCCAGATAGACCCGATGTGGCGCGCCTGTTCAATTATGGCGAAGAGCGCGGCAACCGGGCGCTAATCGACTTCCTGGCGGCGCGGCTCCTACGCAGCGAGAATCTGCCCCTGCGCCACGAGAACTTGATGATCATCGGCGGCTCGACCTGGGGCGTTGACATGATCACGCATCAGCTCGCAGGTCCGGGCGATACCATCTTGGTGGACGCGCCGTCCTACCGGGATGCCTTGCATATCTTCCGCGATGCGAGGCTGGAAATGCAGCCCATCGCAATTGACGCGGGCGGCGTGATCGTCGCCGAGATGGAACGGCGCCTGCGCGATTTGGCTGCTCGGCAGCGCCTGCCTAAGTTCTATTATGTCGTACCCAATTTTCAGAATCCGACGGGCCTGACGCTCCCGCGGGAACGCCGGCAAGCTGTCGTCGACCTGAGCGAAAAATATGGATTCGCGATCGTCGAGGATGATGTCTACCGCGATATTCGCTTCGGCGACGATTTGCCGCCTAGTTTCTATGCCCTGGCGCGCGGGCAGAAGGTATTGCGCCTCGGGACGTTCTCCAAAACGCTTGCGCCCGGGCTGCGCATCGGCTGGTTGCTCGCGCGCGCCGAAACCGTAAAGCGCTTCGTCAATAGCGGCATGCTGCGCATGGGCGGCGGCGCCAATCCCTTCACCGCTGCGATTGTCGCTGAATATTGCCGCAGCGGCCGCTGGGAAAAACATGTCGCCTGGCTGCGCGATCAGTACAGGTTGCGCCGAGATTGCGCCTTGGCTGCGCTGGAGCGCGCCATGCCGCCGTCAGTCCAATGGAGCAGACCCGAAGGCGGATATTTCATCTGGCTGCGCCTGCCAAAAAACCTGTCTGTCGACGAACTTGAAGCGCCGGCGCAGGCGCAAAATGTCTATTTCGCCTCGGGCAAAGGCTTCTTTGTTGAGCCCGAAGACGGCGCGCGGCGCCTTCGGCTTTCGTTCAGTTATGTGCCTTTGGAAGATCTAGAGTCCGGTATCGCGATTCTCGGGCGCATCATCCAGGAAATGGAAAGAAAGTAATGGCAGGCATCAGCACTCGGCAGCCTATACGGAGCGAATTGGCGCGGCAGGGTTACAGCCTCTTGCGCGCCCGGGCGATTGATATGCACGACGACTTGCGCGAGGCTTGGTTAAGCCTGTCGATTGATTTTGCGGACTTGCCCAGCGACGACTACTTGCCAGACGGCGGCAAGTACCGTTTTCGCCGTTATGGACGTTTCCGCTTTGCGCCTGCCAGCGGCGAATTGAGCCCCCTGCCGCATGTCGATTATTTCCAGAGCGCCGACATCAACAAAGTAACCGGCGGCTTTATCCGCAAGTTCGCGCCTATGCAGGAGAGCAGTTTGGGCAATGCCTTCCTGCGCGAGCTCATCCGATTCGACTTCGCTCAGTTTCCCCTTGGTCGCGCGGGGCGGCAAGCCGACTGGGAAGTGCAGGCGCATCTAATCCGCATTACAGCCCGCGCGGGGCGGCAGGGTCATCCGACGCCGGAAGGCATCCACCGCGATGGCGCTGAATATGTCACGGTGCATTTGGCGGAATTGGTGAATGCCCGGGGCGGCGATGTTTCGATCTATGCAGAGGACAAGCGCCCCCTCGCCAGCTTTCGCCTGGAAGACATCCTGGATTGCTATTTCTTTCACGACGCCAGCCTCTGGCATCAAGCGAGTCCCATATCACCGATCGCCGACGCGCATCAAGCCATCCGCAGCATTTTGACTTTTGATTATCACATCCTGTCCTGACCGCGAAACGGTCGCGCGGCGGAAATACAAAAAAGCCTGCCCTGGAACAGACTTCCTCGTTGCTCAGCGAGGAAAGGACTCGAACCTTTAACCTTGTGCTCCAAAGGCACCTGCTCTGCCGATTGAGCTACCTCGCTATACCGAGCGCCTATTGTAGCAAAACGCGCGTGAATCTCAAGCGCGAAACCGACGCGAGAAAGCGCCAGCGCCTGACCTTAACGAAACTAACTGGCAGGTAACCGTTTTCTGAGCTATACTCCATTCCAACTATATGACGACTGGAGAGAATCGATGCGAATCAAGTATATGGCAATTATGATTGCCTTAGCTATGCTCGCAACCCTTGTTTCGGCGCAGCCTTTTTCTATTCGCGCGAATCGAGGACTGAACTTGAGAACTGCGCCCAGCCTCGATGCCGCGATCGCCGACACGGTCACCACGGGCACGCTTCTGAATGTGGTCGGCAAGTTAAATCGTTGGCTGAAGATCGACCGCAATGGAGGGGAAGTTTGGCTGGCTGATTGGACGGACTACAGCCGCGTCGAAAGTGGCGCGCCGGAGCAGACAGGATCCCAGCCCGCCAGCAGCGCGCCGGCAAACGTGGACAACTGCTGTTTCGTCGACCGACAATGCAGCAGCGACCAAGAATGGAGCGACGGCTACTGGGCATTCCAGAATGGGCAATGCGCCGCCCCCGCGCCATCTCAGCCGCAGACATCCACAGCGCCTGTGGGCAATGCCCCGGCAAATGTAGACAACTGCTGCTTCGTTGATAGACAATGCAGTACCGACTTGGAGTGGATGGCCGGTTGGCATGCCTATCGGTACGGGCAATGCATCGCGCCCGCGCCGCCTCAGTCGCAGACATCCGCCGCGTCCGCGGGCAATGCTCCTGCGAATGAAGGCAACTGTTGTCGTGCTGGATGGCAATGCCAAAGCGATTGGGAATGGACGAACGGCAACCTGGCGTATCAGAACGATCCGGAACGCTGCGGTGGTCTCCCGCAGTTTTCCGTGATGACGCCTACGGGATCCATGCCCCAGATACAAGGTACGGGTCTTTTCGTTGGCTACATAATAGCGACGCTTAATTGGCTGAAGGGGGAAGCGCCAGATTGGTACAACTATGTTGTAAGCGCAATAGATTTAATCGTTGAAGACTATGCCCCCGTTCCCGTTCGGGTAGAAGGGGAAATAATCACCTGCACCGCGCGCTCTTATTCTGGCCAAAGAAAAGTCTCCGTGGAAACATGCTGGGTTAGGAGCGGGTGGGCTGATGTCCCAGAGATCAATCAAGGCGATATCGCTTATATGCTTGCCCATGAGGCTTGCCATATAAATTTACATGAAGACGGGATCCATTTTCCATCGCAGGCACACGAGGAAGAGGAGTGTAATAAATACAATCTGGGCCCAGGTATACCCCTTAACATTGCCCTCGATGCTTGGCTTGACCCGAATACGCGTGGGGAGATTTTCTGGGACAAAGAAGGAGCATTGAGCAGGATCAGACGTTACTGCTCGGAAGGTCCTAGACCAGATCTATTTTGTCCGCTAATTCCAAGGTTGGAAGCTGCGCTTTAGCCATCCCCGTTCTCGGGCTGACGCACGCCGATGGCTCGGTCAAGCGGCACGACAAAAGCCACGCCGTGCTTCGGCTCGGTGAGATCGCCCATGACGGCGCTGGCTTCTTCGAGCATCTTTGGCACCATTTCTTTGGGCATGACGGAAAGTATGACATGATTGGTATGTTCCATGCCGCGCAAAACACGCGCCATCAAGCTGTTCATGGAGCGTCCGCTGTGCATGGGCAGCTCGATGCGCTGTTCGTTGATGAGCTGCTGCAAGCTGTATAGCCCGACGCTCTTGATTAGCGTGACGCCGGGCGCGCCAGCCGCTTGCCAGCGCCGGGCGACGTCAATCCCGTTTTCCGTATTCGATGTGATTAGGATGACCAGTTTCATTATGTTTCACCTCTCGCGCTTGCGGCGAGGGCAGTTTGGCTGCCTGCGCCCGCGCTATTGTCTTGGAAGACCCAGCGGACCATCGGCGGGGTCAGCACCGTTGTCAGCAAGATGACCATGAACAACGCTGAGTATAGCTCGCTGCTGCCGTCGAGGATGCCGTTCGTTAAGCCAATGGAAATGATGATTAGTCCGACTTCGCCGCGGGAGACCATACAAACGCCGACCCGCAGCGACTCGCGCAAATTGAAGCCGCCCATGCGCGCGCCGAAGCCAGCGCCAAAGACCTTGCTGATGACAGCCATCAGCAGCAGGATTAACATGAAGGGCACTGCCTCCATCGGGAAACTGCTGAGATCCGTTTCCAAGCCGACATCGACAAAGAATATCGGCACCAAGAAGACATAAGCCAGGTGGCTCATCGTATGCTCGATGTCGTGCTTCATGTTGGTCGAGGGCAGTTTGCTCAAGCCGACGCCGGCGATGAAGGCGCCAGTAATCGCGGCGACGCCGCCCAGGTACTCGGCCGACCAGCCGAAGAGCAAGGCGCTAATCAGCGCGAAAATCGGAATGCCGTAGGTTTGCGACAGCTGATGACGCCTATCGACCCAAAGCAGCGCTTTTGGCAGGACGTACCAGGCGATCAAGAAAGCGCCAGCGATGTAGGCGCCCATTTGTATCACGATGAGCAGCAGTTGGCTGAAATCGGCGCTGCCCTGGCTCCCGCTGGCGCCGCCTACCACCAGGGTCAGCGAAACCGCCAAAATCGCGAGCACATCGTCTATCAGGGCGGTCGCCAGGAGGGCGTTGCCTTCTTTTGTATGCAGATAGCCTAGCTCCAGCAGCACTTGCGCCGAGATGCTTACCGATGTCGCGGCCAGCGTCACGCCAGCGAAGATGGAGGGCAGCCAAGCGTAACCGGCCGGGATGAGGACCATGACGGTCAGGACGACGGGCACGGCAACGCCGAGGATGCCGGCGAATACCGCCACCTTGCCCACCTTCGCCAATTCGCTCAAATGGACTTCCAGACCGATGTTGAACATCAGCAGCAAGACGCCCAGCTCCGCAAATTCTTTGATGGTATGTTGCAGCTCGGCGCCTTGCAGGATGTCCCAGTGCAGGAAATCCAATATCGTGGGTCCGAGCACGACGCCAACGATCAATTGCCCCAAGACGCGCGGCTGGTTCATACGCCGCGCCAGCGCGCCGCCCGTGCGCGATGCCAGCAGGATAACGCCCAGAGCGAGCATCAGCGGGATAAAGGGATTTACGTCTGCGGCATGTCCGTCGGTATCTTCTGCCAGGGCAGTCAGCTGGGTCCCGCCAACAAGCCAAATCATCGTGAATGCGAGCATGAACAGACGCGAGGAAAATAGTCCACTCAATCGGTTCAAGTGAATTCACCTTTCTCTTTTGTGTATTGGGCATCTGAATTGCGCTTGATTATAATCCAAGACCAAAAATTAGGTAAAGCAGATGGCGGACGGGCTTGATGAAAATCACAGATTTAGAACTGTTCACGGTCAGACCGCGTTGGCTGTTCTTGAAAGTTTCCACCGATGACGGTTACTTCGGCTGGGGCGAGCCGATTGTGGAAGGGCAGGCTGGCACGGTGCGCGGCGCTGTCGAAGATATGTCTGATTATTTGCTGGGGCGCGACCCATTGCAGATCGAAGATATCTGGCAGACCTTGTTCCGGGGCCGCTTCTATCGCGGCGGACCGGTGATGATGAGCGCGATAGCCGGCGTCAACCAAGCGCTGTGGGATATCAAGGGCAAGTATCACGGCGCGCCGGTTTACGATTTGCTCGGCGGCAAAGTGAGAGACCGCGTGCAGATCTATGCCGGCGTCCATGGCGACAGCCCCGAAGAAGTCGCGCGGCAGGCGCTGCGCTGCAAGCAAGAGGGACTGCGGGCGATCAAAATGGGCGCTGTCCCCGGTATTCACTACGTAGACGAATTCCGACATATTGACGACGCGGTCGCCCGGGTGGCTTCCGCCAGGGAAGCGGTCGGCAATGACTTCAGCATCGCCGTCGATTTTCACGGTCGCGTTCACAAGCCGATGGCGAAGATGCTGATACAAGAGTTGGAACCCTATCACTTGATGTTCGTGGAAGAACCCGTATTGCCCATGCACAACGAGGCGCTGCTTGATATCAAGCGGTCTACGTCGATTCCCATCGCGACCGGCGAACGCATGTATTCGCGCTGGGACTTCAAAACGATCTTGGCGGCTGGCAGCGTTGATATCATCCAGCCGGACCTCTCGCATGCTGGCGGCATTTCCGAGGTATTTCGCATCGCCGCGATGGCCGAAGCCTATGACGTCGCGCTCGCGCCGCACTGCCCGCTGGGTCCCATCGCCTTGGCTGCCTGCCTGCAAGTCGACGCCGTGGCTTACAACGCCTTGATTCAAGAACAGAGCTTGGGCATCCACTACAACCGCGACGTCGATCTTCTGGATTACCTATCCGACAAGTCCATTTTCGAATATCGTGATGGATATGTCGAAACGCCTGCCGGTCCCGGGCTGGGAATCAACATTGACGAGCAGAAGGTGCGCGCGGCTGACGAGCGCGGCTATCGCTGGCGTAATCCTGTGCTGCGCCGCGAAGACGGCTCGCTTGCCGAGTGGTGAATCCACGTTCGGCGGCGGCGCCAAGAAGCCGAATTGGCGGCCTTATCCGCTCGCATTCGGCTTGGCTGTGCGGCGCAAGGAGCGAATAAAAAGAAAGCTTGCGCTTAATCTATCTTAAACTGTTTCTCATTTAACCCGGTTATCATAACAGTAGACAATACTGTCATGGGGGAAATGATGGTGAAGGAACGCATTCTGATCATCGAGGACGAAGCCTGCCTCGCTCAATTTGTCGAACGAGGGCTGATCTATGAAGGTTTTCACGTGAAAGTGGAGCGCGATGGCCAGGCCGGTCTAAACAATGCCAGGGACAATCCGCCGCATCTCGTCATCCTGGATTGGATGCTGCCCGGGCTTGATGGACTGGAAGTTTGCAAAAGGCTGCGCGCTGCCGGCGATGTCGCGATTCTGATGCTGACTGCCAAGGACGACATTCGCGATCGGGTGCTGGGCTTGGATTCCGGCGCCGACGATTATTTGGTCAAACCGTTTTCCATCGACGAATTGCTTGCGCGGGTGCGCGCCCTGCTGCGCCGCGCGACGACTAGCGCCGACCCCGAAGTGTTGAGATTTGCCGACATTTCGCTTGATACGGGCACGCATCGCGCCTATCGCAGTGAGCGCGCGATTGATCTGACCGCCAAGGAATATAACCTGTTTGAACTGTTCATGCGCAATCCGGGCCAAGTCCTCACGCGCGATGTGATCTTCGACCGGGTGTGGGGATACGACTTTGGCGGCGAGAGTAATATCATCGAGGTATACATTCGCTACTTGCGCCAAAAGACGGAACATGACGAGGAGCGCCGGCTGATACACACGGTGCGCGGCGTGGGATACGTCTTGAGAGAAGACTAGCCGCTTGTAAGCCGCTCGCTGTATAGCGCGCTAATCTATTGCGAAAATAGCGGACAATCTAAGCGTTGAAACGATTAGTCGAAGCGGGCGGCATCCACTGCGCCGGCGGAAACCCGATTAATCAGCTTGTCCACCGCCCGTTCAGCGGAAGCGGCGCCCATTGCCAAACCGTGCCCAGTGAAGCCCACAGCGAATCCCACGCGACTCTTGCCCGGCAAGGTTCCGACAAGGGGCAAGCCATCGACGCTGAAGCCCATAATGCCGGACCAGCGCTGCGCGACCGGCGCCGTCACATCGGGGAAATAGCGGGCAAGGTAGCGGTCCAGGAATGCCTGAACATTTGGATTCAGTCGATCTTCAGTGCTGTTGTCTTCTTCACTTTTGAAATGCTGACGCCCCCCACCCAGCAAGAAACGGCCGTCAAAGGTGCTGCGATAATACATATAGCCATAGTCGCTGTAGCCGCAATAGGGAACTGGCACATGATCCAGCGGCTCGGTTACCAGGCATTGCGCGCGCGTGGGAATCACTTTTCCGACAAAATATGGATCAATCGCGGGCGACCAGGCATTGGTGCACAGCAGCACATGGCGCGCCTCGAACAGGTACTGCCGCGTATAAACCCGGACCGATTCCTCATCATCCTGCTCAATGCGATACAGTTCATTGTTGGGGATCAATTCGGCGCCGCTCTGCGCCATGACGGACTTCGCCAGCAGAAAGGGCTGCAAGCCCGCATCAAGCGGCTGTTCGATGCCGGCGTAATAGCCGCGCCGCAGCGGGTCTTTGCTATAGTATTCGATCTCGATCTTGTCCGCCGTCATGGCCGCCGCCGCCAACTCCAGTTCTTTGGCTTCCGCTGCGCTTTCCGCCAAGAGCATGGAGCCGCTGTTGTCTATGGGAACAGTGAAGGGGCTGGCGCCGATGAATTCGCGCCAAAGCGTCATGCTGCGCTTGGATAGCGCCCATAATTCCCGCGCCGCCTCAGGACCATACTCCTCTATGGCGCGATGGTAGTAGATGTCCAAGCCACTGATCATAAAGCCGGCGTTGCGTCCGCTGGCGCCCATGCCAACATCGCGGGCATCGGTGACTACGACATCGCGGCCATGCGCTTGGCGCGCGAACAATGCGGCCGCGCTGCCCACCAAGCCGGCGCCAACCACCAGGAAATCGACCTCGCGCTGGGTCTGCTCGGCTATCTGCCAGTGAGAAACCGTCATCAGTATTCAGATTCAGTCTACATGTTGCTGCCGTCAAACATCGTGAATTGCTTTGGTATTGGTTCTTTTGGCGACCGAACATCTTTCAAACTCGTGGACAGGCGCGACTTTCCAATCTGAACAAATTCACCATTTATTTCGAATGCGATGAATTGTCGCCCGAGCCTTTCACAAGCTACGGCAGTTGAACCACTACCCGCAAATGGATCCAGGATGATTTGTTGTTCGCGAGTTGAAAGCTTTATGAGAAACTCAAGTATTGAGACAGGCTTTTGGGCTTCATGCCAGCGCTGCTCGCGTTCTTCAAACCAATACTTTACTAGATTGTTGGGATGCTTGCCGCCAGATTGAATTGCTTCAATGTTCATTGCGCCAACTTCATTCTGTAGAACTGTATCAGTTATCGTATGTGGATAAGGTTTGAAGAACCATGCAATGGGTTCCCAGATTGGCGCCAAGTTGCCCAAGCGCCAACCAGACCATTTTTCCGCATCAACTTTCAATCCACGTCGAGACAACACAATGCTAATACGTTGCGCTCGGTGGTGCGCATTCTGCTTCTCCCAAGCCAGGATGTCTTTGAGCAGAAAGCCGCAATCTTCGAGAGCAACAATTGCCCGGTGCAAGGTCCTGCGGGCTCCGAAAATGAATACACTAGCCCCGTCTTTCATCTTAGGATACAGCTTGGAACCCCACCGAAAACACCATTCCTGATACTCTCGTGGAATTGAGCGATCCGCTGCACTCCAGCCCCGAATCGGTTTTCCACGTCTTTTGAAACCGCTTTTCCCTTGTTGTGCCGGCGATTGCCCCAAAAGGGCAGAATTTGTATTGCTATGCAGTACATCCCAATCATCGAGATTGATGCCGTACGGAATATCTGATATACAGCAATGTATCGAATCTTCACCGAGTCGCGGAATCAGTTCTAGCGCATCTCCCGCGACAATGTTGTTTAGAAACTCATGCATGATGAGATTTACTCACTCTGTCGACGGCCTTACGAATTACTTCAATCTTTTGATCAATTTTCTCTGACTGTATCAGTCTCCTGATTGCTTCTTTTTTTGGTAACAATTGATATTCTCGCTTCAGTGTTTCCCAATATAGAATGCCTTCTTCCCCAACTAATTTAGCTGCATTGTTTTCCATCTGCTTGTATCGGCGTAATTTCTCAAAATTCGTATTTGTAATTGCAACTACCCTGTCGTCGACTGCTTCCCAATATCGACGTGCGTCTTTCGAAGGGTTAAGGCTGCCAGAGACGTTCCAAATCGGCTCAACTGATTCAATTGTTAAGTGATCTAGCAAAAACTTGATATGAACATACGACAAAAGTGTGACATTTTTCTCTTCTGCCTGTACGTATATCTGACTAGAGCGATTGGGGTATTGGTACAGAGGAGCTACTAGACAAGCATAAGTATCACCTCTACGCCAATCGTCAAGTGCAGTGACCTTGAAGTCTTTTTGATTCTTAGCTGTTCGACTTAGTCGAAAAGCCTTGGCGTCGGCAACGATTGAATAATGGCCTGCATCTCCACGGATATCTGCCGAATCGCCGCGTACACGAATTACCTCTGATCGGATATTGAGATTATTGAATGATTTGTTTAGCAAGATATCACAATATTTAGCCCATAACTTTTCTTCCGACGAGTCGTGGCCCAATCGCTCTGGGATGATGCCACAATTTAGCAACTGCCGACCAAGATCATCATTCGAGATGGTGTCAACCTCTTTTTCTAAGATGTCAAATGAATTATCTTGTCTTGCGATAGATTCAATAAAGGAAACTATGTGTGTTCGATTCACGATATATCCTGTTTTATTGCTTAGTGAACTGTCAATGAAGAAATTGCCGTTGACCTTGGCAACACTCCAAAACAGAGCGCAGATAAAATACCCACTCTTTTGTCCGATGATAACCTCCTTGTTCCGATAAACCAAGCGGCTAGAGCAATCGCACCAGAACCAATTATGTGTCGAATTTAACATATAACTACCGAGCTAGGGGCGTCTAGCGAAACGCCCCTACATTCTGCCAGGATAATGTGAGATACGACAAATATGGGTTTCGACGTGAATTCCCTGCCCAGCGGCGGCGAACGCTATGATGAGCAATCCAGCCGTGTTACAATAATCACCCGCGCAATGAACTGCGCGGACATCCAGGATTACTAGGAGGAGATTAAGCGATGAAAAGGTGCTTATTGATTGTTGCGGTTCTGTTATTGGCGCTGCCGTTTTCGACTGTGCTGGCGGACGGGCATTTGCCCGACCTCGAAGGGCGCACGGTTACGGTGGCGGTGGAGAACGCTTATCCGCCTTTCAACGTGCTCAACGAAGAAACAGGCGAAGGCGAAGGCTGGGACTATGACACGCTGGACGAAATCTGCGCGCGGCTGAACTGCGTCCCAGAATACATTGAAACCAGTTGGGAAGTCTTGATTGCCGCTGTCTCGAACGGCGAATATGACATGGCGGCTGATGGCATCACCATCCTCGAGGAGCGGAGGGAGATGGTCGACTTCTCAGAGGGCTATATTGATGTCATCCAGCGCATGATGGTGCGTAACGAGGAAGATCGCTTCGCCGACGCCGCGGAATTCGTGGCGGGTGATTTTGTCATCGGCGTGCAAGTCGCCACGACCAATTACATCGCCGCCAGCGAGTTGCTGGGCGGCGACGAAGAGCGCATAGTTGGTTATGGCGAGTTTGGCTTGGCGGTGCAAGCGCTCATCACGGGCGATATTGATGCTGTCGTTATCGATGATGTGGCGGGTCAGGGCTATGTGGGCTTGAACGCCGACAAGATCAAGCTGCTGCCGGATGACCTGATCAAGCAGCAGTTGGGTTTCATCTATCCGCATGGGTCGGAACTGGTTGAGCCTTTTAATATGGCGTTGGATGCCATGCGTGAAGACGGCACGCTGGCCGCCATCAACGCCAAATGGCTCGGCGATGGCGAAGCTGAAGAAGAGATGATGCTGCCCGATTTGGGCGGGCGCACGGTGACGGTCGCGGTTGAAAACGCCTATCCGCCCTTTAATGTTCTCAATGAAGAGACCGGCGAAGGCGAAGGCTGGGACTACGATACCTTGGGCGAGATTTGCGCTCGCCTGAATTGTGTACCCGAATACATCGAGACCAGCTGGGAAGTTCTGATCGCGGCGGTATCCAACGGCGAATACGACATGGCGGCTGATGGCATCACCATCCTCGAGGAGCGGAGGGAGATGGTCGACTTCTCAGAGGGTTACATTGATGTCATCCAGCGCATGATGGTGCGTAACGAGGAAGATCGCTTCGCCGACGCCGCGGAATTCGTGGCGGGCGACTTCGTTGTCGGCGTTCAGGTGGCGACGACCAACTACATCGCCGCCAGCGAGTTGCTGGGCGGCGACGAAGAGCGTATCGTTGGTTATGGCGAGTTTGGCTTGGCGGTGCAAGCGCTCATCACGGGCGATATTGATGCTGTCGTTATCGATGATGTGGCGGGTCAGGGCTATGTGGGCTTGAACGCCGACAAGATCAAGCTGCTGCCGGATGACCTGATCAAGCAGCAGTTGGGTTTCATCTATCCACAGGGTTCAGAGCTGGTTGAGCCCTTTAACATGGCTTTGGATGCCATGCGCGAAGACGGTACGCTGGGCGCCATCAACACGAAATGGCTGGGCGACAGCTAATAACGCTTCGTCGCAGTCATCGCAGTTTCAAATTAAACGCATAGTTTTGTGGGACAGGTTCATCCTGTCCCACTTCGTATCGGGTAGTTCTCGCAGACAAGTTGACTGGAAAAGGCCATGGCAAGGTCAGTAGGGGAGGAGCGTGAAAATCGCGCAGGGCAAGAGCCTCAGCTAGACGAAATCATCGCCGAGTCTCGCGGTCGGGCGATGCGCTTTTCGCGCTTCTATACCATGCCCTATTGGATTTTCTTTCTTGTAATCCTAGGCGTCCTGCTGGCGATCAGCATTGTTACCGACAAAATCTATTCGAATATATTCAAGCAATTGATGGAAGGCGTCAGCATGACGATTTTTGTCAGCATCGCCTCCTATCTCTGCGCGCTAACCATTGCGGTCATCGTCGGAATTGTGCGCTCGAACCCGCCGGCGCCGCCTCAATCGCGCGAATCAAGGCGCAAAGCGGCGCTGCGGATCATCCGCATTGGTGGCTACAATGTCTGCACGGTCTACGTGAGCGTGATGCGCGGCATCCCGATTCTGGTCGTGCTGCTGGTAACAGGTTTCATTGTTGTGCCAGCCTTGCGCGACTTGATCAACGAGAACTTGGTCGAGGGTCTGCGCAACCTCGCGCAGGATCCAGAGATTCCCGATCTCATCTGGCGCGGCAGTTCGGCCGCGACGGCGATCGTGGCGCTGGCCATCACCTACGGCGCGTATATGTCGGAAACCGTGCGAGCGGGCATCCAGTCGATTCCTAAAGGACAATTCGAAGCGGCTTATTCCGTTGGCATGACTTATTGGCAGACGATGCGCTCGATCATTTTGCCGCAGGCATTTCGCAATGTGCTGCCGCCCTTGGGCAACGACTTCGTGGCGATGATCAAGGATTCGTCGCTCTTGGCCTTCCTGGGCATTCGTGATATCACGCAGATCGCAAAAACGACGTCTGGGCGGTCATTTCGTTACGTCGAGACCTATGCCGTGGTTGCTTATATGTATTTGACTTTGGTCATTCTGGCCACGACCCTGGTCAACATGCTGGAGGATACCGTCAACTTCGAGCGCGAAACGCCCCGACTTATTCAGCGCTTGCAGTCCCTCGTGCCGGGCAAGAAGAAACGCGAGCATATCGCCGAATCATTCGACTAGATTATTCTTCTGAATAAAAACCGATTTTGTTGCCTTCGGTATCTCGTACCCAGCCGACAAAACCGCCGCCGGCGTTTTCGCCCAGCGCCGTCTTTGGCAGCAAGACTTCGCCGCCGGCCGCCGCTACCCGCGACAGCGTAACGCTTAGATCTCCAGTGGCGGTGATGTAGACCAGCGTGCCTTCTGTCGAAGGGGTATATCCATACTGAGGATTATGCACCAGGCAGCCGCCCACGCTCCCGTCATGCGGGAAAACGCCGAGCATACTGCCCATGGTCTCGCGCTGGTCATTGACAAAGAGCTTCGTGTTCAAAACAGCCTCGTAAAATGTCTTGGCGCGCTCAAAGTCGGATACCGGGATTTCGAACCAGTTGATGACGGACATGTTTCGCTCCTCGCTTCGCATGATAAACATGCAAAGGATAACGCGAAGTTAGACGAGTATAAAGTATGCGCTGGGTTGCACTGGAGCTGTCTGGGGCGGCGCTCTTGAGCTTCGCTCGCTTATTGCTGCTGGCTTAGCAGCTCTTCCTCTTCTTCGTATGCTTCGTTGACAAGCCGGTCGATTTCGTTTTTCACTTCCGAGCTCAAGCGCAGGCTTTGCATTTGCACTTCGTCCATGGCGTCGATGGTATCTTGCAATTTGTCGATTTCGTCTTTGACCTCAATGCTCAGGCGTTGTCCCTTGGCGCTATCGGTTTCCTTTGTGCCGAGCAAGGACATTTGCGCATAGACGGTGCCCAGCGCCGATAGGGTGCTTTCCAGTTGAATCTCGGCGCGCTTGATGCTGCTGAAGGTCGCTTCCAGGCTCATCTGCTGCTGCTGAAGGTGAGTCAGCTGCACTTGCAGGCTGCGGCGGGCGTGTTCGTCCGGTTCTTTCTTAATGCGCGCCTTGACGCTTTCGATTTTGCGCGGGACTTGCTGGCGATCGCGCAGCACCAGATCATTGCTTTCGGATAGGTCGATGCGTTCGGCGAGATTATACATATAGGTGATCCAGTCGCTGACGTCGCTGACCAAGGTCCGCAGACGATTGCGCATGGCGCCTTTGCTGCGGTCGGCCAGTTTGAGCATATTGCGGCGGTACTCGAAGGCATCGCGCAGCCGCTCGCGGGAAACGCGATTGCGGATATTGCGCAGGTCGTATTCGCGCTCGAAATCTTCCGCCAGCGCTTGTTCGGTCGCTTCCGGGTCGTTCAGCGTGGCGGCGATCAACACTGTTTCCGCCAAGCCCCCAAGCACCAGCCAATACCAGGGTTGCCACTCCATCATCGGCAGGTTCACGTCTTGCACAAACAGGAACAAAATAGCGGTGACCATGACAGTCACCAAGGTCTCCCAGCGCAGGAGCGCGCTTGCCAAGAGCGCGCCTACGACCTTTTGTCTGTCGCTTTCGTTGCTAGACATGGCTTCTCCGGTTCAATTGACGTTCGCGCCCCGGCTATCGGCTATTTCAGTTGTCGACGCCGTCAATGGTTTTCGCAATCGGCGCGGGCTGATTGACAGAATCAGTCGTTGCTGAGCAAACGATGTCTGCGCTCTTCAAGTTGGAGCTCGACCTGGCCGATGCCAACGGTGTCCTCGATCTTGTCGGAAAGCTTGCGGCTGGCCAAATCGGCGCGGGCGTCTTCTTGGTCGATCTGCGAATAGATGGAATCGAGCAGGGAATCGATCTCTTGATCGCCCGAGGTATCCAGCTTGTCCATGCTCTTGAGCGTCTTGGTCATGACCTTCTTGGTTTCCGCCAAGTCCAGCAGCGAGCGCATCTTTTCGCGCTCTTGCTTGATGGTGGTCAAGCGACCTTCCAGCTTCATGCGCATATTCAACATGCCCTGATATTGCTCTTCTTGCGACTGCCACTGCTCGTAGTATTCCTGCGCGAGTTCCTGTTTGGTATTGAACTCCGCTTGAGCCGCGGTCGCCAGGTCATTTTTGCCGCGCAAGATCAAGGTATCGATGTCGCGGTCCAGCTTGTCCGCCTGATTGGAGAATTCTTCGTACTTGCGCTTCAATGTTCGCACAGAACCGCCGACGGTCGCGGCGGAGTCTTCCAGCGCGTCCAGATTGCGCTCAACCTGTCGGATGTATTCGTCCATGACTTTCAGCGAATTGGTTTCTAGGGCACGGTCGATCATGCCGTGCATATTGGCGCTGAAAAGCGTTTGAACCTTCTGTAATATCGATGGCATGTTCGCGTCTTCCTCTTATTAACTTAATGTTGCCGACAAATCACAATCGCTTCAGTATAGCATAGGGGCTTCAAGAATTTCAAAAGCGTATCGCCGCATGTATAGGACTATACGCGATTCTCTCTAGCAAGTTTCAGGCGGCGCTTGTTCACTTGGCGCGTTGTATCGCCATCAAGTCGGCCAGCAGCGCGTAGCCCGTTTCCAACTTGCCGGCGCCCGCGCCAATCAAGGTGATCTCGCCCAGCAGATCCGTATCGAGCGTGATCGCGTTGCTTGAACCGCCGACGCTGGCCAGCGGGTCGCTCAGCGGCAGCCGCTGGGGGAAGACCGCGCCGCCAGCAGGCGTCGCTTCCGCAATCAGTTTATAGCGCTTGCCCGCTTGCCGAGCCTGCTCGATATCCGCCGCGCTGATGCCGGTGATGCCGCGCACGTCCAGGTCCGCCATTGTCAAGGAACTGCCGAAGAGAGCGTTTGCCAAGATCAAGACTTTGCCCGCCGCGTCCCAGCCTTCGACATCGCCTGTCGGGTCGGTCTCGGCATAACCTAGGTCCTGGGCTTGCGCTAGCGCCTGGGCATAAGTCATGCCGCTTTCCATTTGCGTCAGGATGTAATTGGTGGTGCCGTTGAGGATGCCGCGCGCCGAGCGAATGGCGCAGCCGGCCAGCGCGTCTTCCGCCAGCTGCATGGTCGGCGTGCCAGCCATCACCGTCGCTTCATAGCGGATATGCAGTCCGCTGGCGGCAGCTTTTTCCCGCAGGTTGGCATAGTCCAGCGCCACAGGACCCTTGTTTGCCAGGACGATATGCAAACCATGCTCGAGCGCCAGGTGACAGCTTGCCAGGGCGGGCTGCGCGGTCTGCAAATCAGTCGGGCTGGCTTCTAGCAAGACATCAGCCCTGCCGCGCTGGATCATGGCATTCGCGTCCCAGTCGCGGCGCAGCGACGCGCTTTCGGGATAATGCGCGAAGGACCCGCTCTCCGCCGCCCGCAGCAAAGGCGCGATGTCCAAGCCAGCGGGCTGGTAAAGACAGCCTTTGCTGGCGGTCGCGACGCCGACAATCTCAGCTGAGAAACCGTGCCGGGCTTGTAAGTCGCCGCCCTTTTCTAGCAAGATTTCTGCGAATCCTTGCCCGACCACGCCAAATCCGATCAGGATAAGTTTCATCATGTTGTCCATTTCGCGCTTGGTTACCCGACCCGCAATGATACAAGGAGTTGCGGATAAAGAGGTAGCCTGACTAATATCGCTAGTGTATCGAATTCGGTTGAATTACAACATCCTGACAACCGGTAGGGGCAGGGCAATCGCTTCAAATTTTATTCACCACATAGACACCGAGAGTCGCGTAGGGCGCGTAGACACAGCCCTGCGACAATGACCGCCAACACCGAGATTTATCCGTAAATATGCTAAAAAAGGACGTAATGTAGGGGCGATTCTGTGCCGCGCGTAGACACTGCGGGTCAATCGCCCACGATTTTGCACCCAATTTCATGGGCGAGCCAAGGCTCGCCCCTACAATCCATCAGTTTGATGTTAAATTCGACAGTTATGGATTTTGAAGCGATTGCCCTACCAATTCGTTTATATTTTGGTTTCAGTGATATAAGCCGAGAACTGAAAAGAGTATTTCAACCGAAAAGGACACTCTACCCCGATTCCGCGTCCGCGAGTCTTCCGACGCTCGCCAGCGCTTTTTCAACACTTTCGGCTGGGCGCGCGCCAATCTGTTGCGCCACCAGAATGCCCTTTTCGTCGATGACCCAATACGAGCGCGTCGCCCCTAGCGGCAGCTTGAACAACTTGAGGTCGATGCCCCAAGCCTCCCAGGCCTCCAGCATCTTGTGCTCCGGATCCGACAAGAGGTCATATTGCAGTTGCTTGCGCTTTTTCCAGGCCGCCAGGGTGGCGGTGGAATCGGAGCTGACGCCGAAGACAAGCGCGTTTTGTGAAGCGATGCGCGGGAAGACGTCGCGGAAAGAGCAGGCTTGTTTATTGCAGCCCATGGTGTTGGCTTTGGGAAAGGCGAAGATGATCACCCGTTTGCCGCGACAATCACTGAGTCGGACCAGCTTGTTCTCTTGGTTTTTGAGCGCGAAATCTGGCGCCATCTTGCCGACATCTGGCATTGTGCGTTCCTTCCATATAGGTTCGCGTATTTCATTTCGCCAGCCGTGACCTGCTCTGTTCCGATTGCGCTGGATAGACAGGTTCGACGCTGATTATATCAGATCAACTGTCGTATAATATCGCCCGATCTATAGGGTGATTACGGTTGCGATAGCGATGTCGACGCGCGGCAAGGCGGACGCAGAGGACCTGGCGGAGCAGATCCAGGCGCTGCTCAATGAAGGAGAGACGCTGCTCTGGTGGGATAAGCTGAGCGACAAGTCGCTCGTCGGCGGCTTCGGCAAGACGCTGATTTTCTTCACCCTGTTGGTGAACGCGGCAATCTTGATTCTGGTATTCGCGCCGTCGCTGCTGCCGGGAGCCAGCTCGCTGGGCTGGTTGATGATTCCCCTTTTGATCGTGGACGGCATCTGTCTGCTATTGATCTTGCTCTATTTCGCATTCGGGCTGATGACCGGCGGCGTAAACGCCATCAGCGACCAGCGGGTGCTCCTGGCGGATATGCACAAGAACAGGATCGTGCGCGCCATGCGGCTCGATGCGCTGAGCGCTGTCCGCATCCGGCGAGAACGTCAAGGCCGGGGGAGCATCACCTTCTTCCGCGCCGAGTCGGATGAGTTGCCCGCGTCGGCGGCGCAGCCACGCCGCCTGTCGCTGGCGGGCGTCCGTCATTTGAGCCGCGTCGTGGCACTGCTGCGGGAACAGACCGATGCGCTAGATGACGCGCTTGGCGGCGGATAGGGCGGCTGTACTTAATTCTTCATCTGGAACTGCGCGGCCTGGAACTGCGCGGCGTCTTCTTCGCGGGCGACGCGCTGCCCGGCAGCTATATCGACGCGGCTGAGCAAATAGCCCCCGAGAATAAATAGCAGCACCAAGCTGAGAATGGCGGGGCGGCTGCTGCCCAGCGCGAGGGCGGCAAAAGCGAAGATCAGCGGACCGATGATTGAGGCGAATTTTTCCATGATGCTGTAAAAGCCGAAGAACTCGCCGCTCTTTGACTTGGGGCAAAGGCTGGCGTACAAGCTGCGGCTGAGGGCTTGGCTGCCCCCTTGCACCATCGCCACCATCAGCGCCAGCATCCAGAACTCCAACGTGGCGTCCAAGATGAATCCCCAACAGGCGATGATCGAATAGACCAGCAGGGACAATAGTATGCTGCGCCTTGTATCCAAGCGACTGGACAGCGCGCTGAACCGCGAGCGAATGAGCCATGCGCTCAGCAAGGCGATGAGCTCAAAGGCGGCGATAATGCCGATGATCATCGGCAAGCTGCTTTCGCGCTTAGCCCGTAAGACTTCAATTTGACCCAGCGCGATTGTCTTGGCTGTTTCCCCCGCGCTGTCATCACTGACATTGACAATCGTGAGGCTGTGCAAACCCGGCGCGTCCATTTCCAAGGTGAAGGTTTCGCCATAGCGCACGCTGTCATTCGCTGTGTTGAGGGTCAAGGCAGCCTGAACCCTGTTGCCGGCATCATCAACCTCAGTTTTTGTCAGAACTTCGCCATTGTGCCGGAAAGCGATGAGGCCGCCGTCGGGGGCGGAGCGGTAGTCCAACTGTATCGCTTGCCCGTTGAAGGCGAAGCGCTGCGCGCCACCTGCTTCGTCCGTGATCTGGTAGTGAAGGTCCGCGGGGCGGTCCCCCAGTAGCTTGGTCAAACTCCCGGCGAATCCGTCGCCGATCAGCTCGTCCCCGCTCACGCTCAGCTCGCTCCAGTTGCCGGAGGCGGCGAAGGGCGCCTCGCCGACAGTGTATGCGCCGGCGCCGACAAAAGCGCCGTCGGTCATGTAAGGCGGGGGCGGGGCGCCTGTCAGGTCCGATGGCAGCGCCTTGACCAGCGCCAAGCCTAGCAAGGGCAGCGCCAGCGCGTTGATGAGGATAAATGCCAGGTAGAATGGCGCGCGCGCGTCGTTTTGGGCGGGCAGTCGACCGAAAATGACGCTGAATGGGATGCCGGCAAATTGCACCAGCAGAATCGCCAATACCAGCTCGACCATGCCAAAGCCGAGTTCAGCGCCATAGATGGCCGCAAGCGCGATGATTGTGCCGATGGCGTCATTGTAAATCAAAAAAGCGACCAGGTACTTGAACAGTTCGCGATAGCGCCTGATGTTGCGGAAGGTATCGCGCAAGCGGCGAGCACTGACGCCGATAACGGTCTCGCCAGCTTTCAACGCGGCTGTCACGGCCGGCGGCTCGGGCACATGGCGCAATATCGGCCAGGAAAACACCGCCCACCATATCGCGACGCTCAAGAACGAAAGCCTTATGCCGGCGTTTTCGAACAAGCTGTCGGGGATGAACCAGAACATGGCGACATTGATTGCCAGCAAAATGCCGCCGCCCATATAACCTAGGGCATAACCTCTAGTGGAAACCCAGTCGCGGTCGTCCGGGCGGGCGACATGGGGCAGCAGCGCATCGTAGAAGACGAGCGATCCGCCGAAGCCGATGCGCCCCAATACAAAAAACAGCGAAGCCAGCAGCCAGTCGCCCGTGCTGACAAAGATCAGCAGTCCGGTACCGAGCACCCCCACGCCGATGAATAGCGCCAGAAAGCGCTTCTTGCTGCGCATGACATCGGAGACGGTTCCTAATATGGGCGACAAGATGGCGACGATAAAGAGCGACAGGCTGATCGTCAGCGACCAATAGGCGGTAGCGCTGGATTCGCTGGGCAAGGTGGCGCCGGCGACGGCGCTGTAGTAGATTGGCAGCAGGCTGGCGAGAATCGTGGTGGCAAAGGCGGAATTTGCCCAGTCGTACATCGCCCAAGCGTTGATTCGACGTCTGTAGAGGGCTTCTTCTGGCTGGGCTGCTTCGCTCGACATGGGTGGATTCCCGAAAAACGATTGGCGCTTGCAGCTAAAGATACATCGAAACGCTGAGCTTTACAGTCTGGGATGACGGCCAGTGCAATCGCTTCAAAATACTTTTCAACATAGAGGACGCAGAGGACACAGAGTTTTAGTAGTTTAGACGACTTTTCAACTAAATTCGCGGCTAGGAATAGGCAAGGGGCACTAGAGAGACGTTTTTTCACCAAAATACACCGCTGAAATATTACATTTTATGCTTTTCTCTGCGCTCTCTGCGTACTCTGTAGTTAATTTTCAGTTTAGATTCCCGCCATTACGCCTGCCATCATTTTCAAGCGATTGCCCGGCGATTAAGCGCATTGTATACTGTTGGATTGCTGACGAACCTTGCATGCAAACGAGAATATGCGCCTTCCTTCCTGGAGCAGCCTGCGAAGATTCATCGACCCCGGCTTGGTTATCGTCTTGGCTTTGACGGCTTTCGCCTTCATTCCTTTGCTTAGAAACGCCGGCTTGCCCAACGGTCCGGATGTGCTTTATCACAGCTATCGCGTGGCGGAGATGAACCGCAGTTGGTCGCATGGTCTGCTATTCCCGACCTGGGCGGAAGGCTTCTACCTGGGTTATGGCTCGCCCCTGTTTCACTTTTACGCGCGCTTGACCTATATCATCACGGGTTTGTTTAATTTTGTCTTTGGCTGGGACGCCCTCAACGCATTGCGCGCCCTGCTGGTTCTCTGCCTGCTGGGATGCGGCAGCGGCATGTATCTCTTCGCGCGGCGGCGATACGGTCGCTTGAGCGGCATCCTGGCTGGGCTGCTCTATGTTTACAGCCCCTATCTGATGTATACCGAAGCATACGCCCGCGGCACCTATCCCGAACTCTTGTCATTCGCGCTCTTTCCTTGGCTGCTGTGGCGCGTGGACGCGCTGCGCGACAAACCTTCCGCGGTCAACTTCTTGCTGCTGGTTCTGCTGCAAACGGCGCTGATCAACACGCATAATCTGATGGCACTGGTCTTGACGGGGCTCACAGTCGCCTGGGTCGTTTTCGAAGCGACCCTGCAGCGCATGAACCGCGAAGCCAGCCGCATGGATTGGCGCGGGGGTACCTGGGCTATGCTGGCTATAGCGCTGGGCACAGGGGCTGCCGCGAGCTTTTGGCTGCCGATCGTGCTGGAAAGCGATTCTGTGCATCTGCAAAACTTGACGGTGGCCGGCTTGCTGGACTATCGCGAGGGATTTCTGCGGCTGCCGGACATGCTGGCTTTGCCGCCCATCCATGACGCCGGCGCCATCAACGGGTTGAGCGAACTGAAAACCCTGGGCTTTGCACAGTGGAGCCTGGCGCTGCTCGGTCTAGCGACCACTGCGACGCTCTACATTCGCGGTTATCGCTCGCGTCACCCGCAGAGCTTCCTCGGTAGCGTATATTTCGCGATTATCGCTTTGATGATGCTGCTGCTGCTCATGCCGGGCGCCTTGCCGCTCTGGGACAGCCTGCGCCCTATCCAGTTTCTGCAATTTCCCTGGCGCTTGCTGGGACCAATCGCGGCTTGCCTGGCCATCATCGGGGGCGCCAACGGCATTTGGCTGGAAAAGCTCGACCCGCGCTGGCAAATCAGCTTGCTGGCGTCGCTGGTCGCGCTGCCCATCCTGCTGGCGATGCCCTTATTCTATGTGCCAGAATGGCGGCATGAAACGCTGGATACGTCGATCGCGGCCTATCACGCCGAAGAGGCGGCGCGGCGGCAGCTTGGCACGACATTCACCGGCGAGTATCGACCCCGTCACGTCCATTCCGTGCCCGATCCCACAGCGCACTTGCTGCGGGACTACGCCGATGGCTACCCGATAGACAAGCTGAATCATTCGTTATTGCCGGCTGGCGCCGCCGCCGAGCTGCTTCATAATTCGCCGCAAGCGCTTGAGTGGCGCATCAAGACTGGCGAAGACTTCGTCGCCGAAATTTACAATTTCTATTGGCTGGGATGGCGCGCCGAGATTGCTGGCCGCCCGGTCCAAATCACACCTTCCACGCACCACGGCTTTATCACTTTTCCCGTTCCAGCGGGCGAGCATCGGGTTCGCGTATATCTCGGCTCGACGACCGCCCGCGATTTAGCCGCCTGGGTATCGCTCTTGTCGCTAATCTTGGCTCTTGCCGCCGCGACGCTTTTGCGCCGCCGCCGGGTCATGCCGCGTCCCTATTGGCGCGTCGCGCCGCTGGGGCGCGCCGCGAGCCTTGGCGCTTTGCTAGGAGGCGGGATTGCGCTGCTTTGCGTTCTCATCTTCTTTCAAGAAGGCATGGCTTGGCATAACTCCCCGCCTGGGGAAGCCTTGCCAGCGCAGTTCCGGACGCGCTTCACGCTGGACGACAGACTGCAAGTGCTGGGCTATGATCTCAGCGCCGCTGAGCTGCGCCCGGGCGACCACCTGCGCTTGCGTGTCTATTGGTACGCCCTGGAAGAAATGGATGTCAATTTCTCCAGCTTCTTGCACCTTTCGTCCGGGGGACCGCCCAAAGCGCAAGTTGACAAATTGCACCCGGCTGGACGGGCGATTAGCGAATGGTGGGGACCCGACGGCTATATCGTGGATACTTACGATTTGCGGCTGCCGGAGCAGCTAGCCGCGGGCGAATATCAACTCATTGTCGGCTTGTATACCTGCGACCTGATGCCCGCGGACGATTGCGGCAATGGCTACCGTCCCACGGTAACCGATGAGACTGGCGCTGTTATCGGAGACAGTGTGCCCTTAAGTACGATTCGCGTCGCAGCCGGTTAATATCCGCCATCGGGATCAGGATAGGCGTGACCGCCCCCGTAGCTGAATTCGGGCGTGGCGGTAGCGCGTGGCGGAAATGGCACATTGTAGTCGATGGGCAGCGACCCAATCACCGCTTCTGAACGCAGCGTGAAGAGCGCCATCCAGCCGATTTCATCCCCAAACCTGACCTTTGCCCAGGGGCTGTATGGGCTGCGCGCGAGCAGCTTCACCTGCGTGCCATAGGGCAAGGTGCGTTTGACGCGGAAGGCGGTATCCGGGGCTTCGCGCAGGTTGCCGCCCGCGGCGACGTTCACAAACGCGCGGCTGCCGAGCTCGCCGTAGCGTTGCGGCGGCAGCGGCGTAACATCGTAGACCTGCTTGATCTCCCCCAGGTTCTTCGCAAGCAAGCCCGCGCTCATCCAGCCAGTTTCACCGTTGCCCAATCGGATGTGCAGCCATTCGCGATTTGTGCTGATGCCGAGCACGCTCATGGTTTCGCCGGCCGGCACCTGGAACAGCAATTGGGCTTCTATGTCGGGCGCCATGCGCATATTGACGCCGCCCTGCGTCTGCGCGTAACCGGGCTGCGGGATCGGCACTGGGCGGTCGAAGAGTACAATCGGCAGGTCCTTAACCAAGTCGTATTCAAAAAGCGCAGGGCTGGGTCCAAAACCTTCGGATGACCCTGCGGAAGAACCTTCTGGTTTCCGCCAATCGCCCGGCGCATAGCTGAAATCGAGCTCTTCGCCGGCGTGTATGTTGATGGACTGCCCGGACGCGAGCAGGCGAACCTGTCCCTCTATGGCGATGAATTTGGTGATATTGTCTTGGGTGAGCGCGATAACCGTGCCATCAATCCGCAGCGATACGCCGTTGACCACCACGCGCGCTGTCCGCCCATAAAGCCCCTGTATCACCATGACGCCAATCTCGGGAGCGCCAGCGCACTGCCATTCGCTCCTTCCGCTTTCCAAAGTGAAGGACTGCCATTTCGCGAAATCACTACCGGGCAGCACAGCATTTTGTATGCTGAGCTGTCCAATCAGAAGGGCGTCCATCAGGATGTTTTCTTCCAGGCGCAGCCAGATTAAGCCGCCGCCAGCAGCGCTATCCAAGGCAGCCGAGCGCAGGGACTCTACTCTGTTTGCTTCTACAAGCGCGCCCGGTTCCTGCAATAGATTTTCATCGGGCTTGGCGACCGCCGCGCCGCCGCCATTGCAGAAATGACCGCTGGGTCCGCCAAGACAGCGGTTTCCCGCGTCCGTATAGGCCTGTAAAAGCGCCCCCGCGCAGCCAAGCTCATCGCTGTCGCCGGCTTGGCTCTTGGTCAGGTCAATCTTTGTGGGACTTGCTGAAGGGAGCGCGGTCGGCTGTATCCGCGCCAAGGTCGACACAGGGCTTGGCGCGGTAGTCGGCGTTACATAGAGGATCTCGACGGTGGCGCTGGGCGCGGCGATAGCTTCGGCGGATGCTGTTTCTCTCTGCGCTCGGCAAGAGACAGCCGCTAGCGCTAGCGATATCAGAAGAGCGTAGCGTATGCGCATGACAACTTGGACAAGGCTCTCAGATAGCTTGATAGCCTAATCAAATTTCGCCAAGAATTTCAGCGCTTTTTCGATGCTTTTCTTTGGGCTGATCTTGAGTTGGGCGTCCAAGACGGTACCGTCTTCGCCGATGACCCAATGCGAGCGGATGACGCCCATGTATTTTTTGCCGTACATAGATTTTTCGCCCCAAGCCGCCCAAGCCTCTAGAACGCTGTGATCCGGATTGGACAGCAAGTCGTAGGGCAAGTTTTCTTTGGCAATCCATTTGCTCAGCGCGGCTGGCTCATCGGGGCTCAAGCCGAGCACGACCGCCGCTGATGTTTCGATTTGCGCGAAATTGTCGCGGAAGCCGCAGGCTTGCACGGTGCATCCCGACGTGCCGGCTTTGGGATAAGCGAAGAGCAAGACCTTGCTGCCGCGATAATCGCTCAAGCGGACTGCTTTGCCGTCTTGGTTTAAGAGTTCGAAATCCGGGGCTTTTTCTCCTACCAGTGGCATGGCGCATTCCTTCCGTAAATGTGCAAAGATGCCTCAGATTATAACCGATGCCGCTGCGCGGTCTATGCGAATTTGCATGCAATGCGGTCTTACCCTCCCGCGACAGTCAGCGCCGTCTGGCAATCAAATCGCGCGCCAGGTCTATTGCCAGCCACAGCGTCGCTGTTGCCTGGGCGGGCATTTGCAGGTGCAGCTTGGTGGGGAAATGCGCCAGAAAGGCGCTGTCTTCCGCAATTGGGGCGGCGATCACGCTGCGGCTCTCGGTCTCTTCGGCTGTTCTGAAAGGAATATCGCTGTCCTTGGCGCTAATGCGCGCGTACCACTCCGGATCATGGATTAGCAGCAGGGTACTGATTTCCGGGCGCAAGGTCAGCAGATTGACAATGAGGCCCGTCAGGCAAAGTTCAGCTTTGCCGGCAGCCATTAAGGATTGCAGATACAGGAGGGCTGGGTGATGATAAAAGAAGTCCCAGCGTTCTGGGGACCATTCTTCCGGCATGTTGAACAATTCTTCCAGCACTTCGCGCAAAACTTGATGCCGCACGCTCCACTCCTTTGGATGGGCGAAGTCCGGCGTCGTAGGACCGAAGATCATCGCCGGCAGCACGTGATACATGCCACTGTCGTAAGCCGTTTTTTCCGAGCGGCGCGCCAGCAGCGCTTTGTATGTTCCGCCGTCGTTGAAGACGGTCAGGACGCCGATGCCGATTGTCGCGCAGCGCTTTATCCCGCGCCGCAGCGCGTCCCTTGGCTCCACCGCGCGGTGATATGCGCTGCGCGAAGGCGCGCGCATCCAGCCTTGAGCCACGGCGGCGCGCAGCTCGTTTTCCAGCGCTGCGCAAGTGGCGAGCATGTCGAAGTACCGCCCCAGCCCGCCCCGCAGTTTGAGCGGCTTGGCTGTCAAGCGCTTCATGGTGAAAGTGAAACCGTTATGCAGAAAGGGCTTGCGGTTTTGCAAATCGTGCAGGTAGCTGTAATCGTATGCGGCGTAGTCGCGCGGCTCAATGGACGGGGGATAGGGATCAAGCAGGCTGTCTACATCGTGAACCTGGTCCGCGGACGGGTAGAATACCGTCACCGGATGCTCGATGCCCTGGCGCGCGAAAGGCTGACATTGATAGAGATGCTGCAGGTAGTCGGTCAGGTTTTTGTAGTCGCGGCTGTCGATTGGCATGTGAGATGTGCACGTAGTAACTGAGTTGAAAGCGAAGTGATATCTAGCGCATTGATTGTAACAGCTTTCGCTGTCCGGTGACAGCGCTGCTGCTTGTTCGTCTAGGGCAATCGCTTCAAAATCCATAACTGTCGAATTTAACATCAAACTGATGAATTGTAGGGGCGAGCCTTGGCTCGCCCATAAAATTGGGTGCAAAATCGTGGGCGATTGACCCGCAGTGTCTACGCGCGGCACAGAATCGCCCCTACATTACGTCCTTTTTTGGCATATTTACGGATAAATCTCGGTGTTGGCGGTCATTGTCAACGCGACTCTCGGTGTCTACATGGTGAATAAAATTTGATGCGATTACTCTGCTTATTCGCCACGTTCAGAAAGGCGAATTGCCAGACCCAGGCAACCGTCAATCAAGAATGCCTGCAAAGCAAGAATGAACAGCAGTCCAATTGACAGATACGCGCCCTGCGGGAGAAGCCCCCAAACCGCGCCCAGGCTGCCCAAGTTTGCCATGATCATGCCCCCATCCGCGAAAGCGCTGTAAGCCAAAAAGAGCAAAAACAACAGACCATCCGCCGCTGTCAAACGGCTCTGCAAAGCGCTTGTGACAGCGAACAGCCCCGCGGCCACCGCCAAGACGGCCGCAGCGGACAAGACAAACTGAAGCATGAGCGCGAAGAGGCGCTGTTGCAGCGCGACCGATATCAAAATGCCGAGCGCGCCGGCGACGCCCAATGAGGCGAGCGGCAGCAGAATATGGGCTGTCATCAGCAGGATAACCAGGAGCAAGGCGATCCAAAGGTCGGTGGCGCCGCCAGCGCTGCTGCTGAGGACAGGCAGGTATCCGCCGCCGAAGGCTGTCATGTTGACTGTCATGCCGGCTACCATAACCAGGCGGACCAGCAGCAGCGCTATGATCGGCGCGCGCAAGCGATAGAGTATGCCCATCCAGCGCGCGCGCAGCGTCATGCCGACGCCGAGTTCGGTAACCCGCAAGCTGTCCCAGGTCTGGCGGCTGCGGTCGGCTTCCACCGAGCCAATGCCAAAAGCCAAGGCGGCCAGGACCGCCGCCGTTTGAATCATTAGCGACGGGAAATAGAGGCAGCGCCAGAGAAGATCAACGAGATTCTCCGCGCTGGCGTCGCCGCTGGCATAGAAGTATCCGCCCCCGCCGGCCAGCAGCAGCGCCAGCAAGAAGAACTGCAATGCGCTTTTCCAGCGCGAGCCTGTTAGCCGTCGCCGCGCCAACTCGTATCGCAGGACTGGATCGTCCGGGCGCGCCCAGTCGGGCAGCAGCGCCTGCCATAGTTCAGGCATGGAATTGTTCCAGCTCGACGAAGCGCGCTTCCAGCGATTTGAGTTCTGCCAGGCAGTCTTGTTTGTCAATTGGCAGCGTGAGCTTGTCCGCCAGGAAGTGGACATAAGTTGCCGGGAGCTCGGGCAATTTCAAGCGCG
The DNA here is from genome assembly GCA_965116975.1 of Phototrophicaceae bacterium. Taxonomy (GTDB): domain Bacteria; phylum Chloroflexota; class Anaerolineae; order Aggregatilineales; family Phototrophicaceae; genus UBA6055. The sequence continues at coordinate 3,404,641 of OZ220735.1, read as the reverse complement.
CCTGCGCGGCCGCGGCATAAACCGCCAATTGTAGGACGTAGCGCCGCGCCTGTTTCTGGCGGTCGCCCCAGATCGAAGCAGTTTTGTAATCGACAATCGCCCAGCTTCCGTCGGCCTGTTGCAATAGCAGGTCCATGACACCGTGGATGATGCGGCCGCCGGCGCGATAAACGAAAGGCAATTCGGTGAATAGGGGTCGATTCTCGGCGCGGGCTGTTGAAAGCCATTGAAAGACATCGCTTTGTCGAAACTGGTCCAGCATGCGCTCGACCGCGTCTACAGCCTCGTCGATATCTCGCTTGTTGGTTAAGCCCTTTTGCCAGGCTTGGGAGCGGATGATGTCAGCCGTCGCGTCATAGCGGCCGAAACGCAGCAGATCATGCGTGACAGCCCCCAGCGCGCGGCGGAGGCGCATCCCAGGTTCAGACAGGCTCAAACCCGGCAGCGCTCGTTCATCATCTTCTGCGGCGCTAAGCAGGCGTCTGCGGTAGTATTCACGCGCGGTCCCGCTGCTATGCTGATAGCCGCCCAAGTTGGCCAACTGCGTCGCTGAAATATGTTTGAGGCTCAAACCGTTTTGAGGCGGTATCGCATGAATCAGAGGCGGGGGCGGAAGATCGCCCGGGCTTTGATCGACGCTCGCTGTCCGAGCGCGGGTCTCATAGACAGCTGCCAGGTCGCGCCTTGAGCGTGGCGGGGGCGGCATCAACACGCGAATTTCGTCGCCGTTGAAGCTGACCCTATGCTCGCTCATCGCTTCATTTTCGACCATATCTACCATGTCGAAGGCGTCAAGAAGCTGCCCTAGCCAGCCGCTCGCGGTGAGTTGGCTGTTCTTCATCGTTATCTGTCCGCTGATAAGCAGATAATCTTGGGCGCGGGTCGCCGCTACATAAAGCAGTCGTTTTCGTTCAGCCTTTTCCTTCTGGTCGAGCAACTTGAGGTTGCGGCGATGGGCGAAGGCGCTGACGTTTTTGATTGCTTCGTCGTCAAAAACCTGGCAGCTCAAGCCAAAATCGGCATCGCGTAGCAATATCGGCTTGGCGCCGCCGCCCCTTGTCCAGGAAGCGTCCGCCAGGATGACCATCGGGAATTCCAGCCCTTTGCTGGCGTGAACAGTCATCAAACGAATGGCGTTCCCGGCTTCGACCAAAGCCTCGCCTTCGCGGATTTCGCGCGAACTGAGGTCGTCCAGATAACGCGAAAATTTCCCCAGTGTGATCTTGCCGCTGTCCTCTGCCAATTGCAGCAATTTCTCTATGTTGCCGCGGCGGCGCGCGCCGTCTGGCAAGCCTGTCAATATGGCAAGGTAGCCGGTCGCGCTCAGCGCCCGCCCCAGCAATTCAAAGATTGTGACGCGCCCGGCAATTTGCCGCAGCTCGTCCAATGTTTCCAGGGCGAACTTGAGCAGGTCTTGATCTTCGTCAGTTATGCCCGGCGCGCCACCGATGCGAGCGCTGCGCATGGCAGCCCACAGCGGCAGGGCTTTGCTTGAGGCCGAGTCGGGCGCTTTCATCAGGCGCAAGGCAAAGAGCAGATCGTCGCTGAAGCCAAATACTGGCGAGCGCAATGCAGAAGCCAAAGACAGATTGTCGAATGGATTGTGCAGGCAGCGCAACAGATCCAGCATGTCCCAAACTTCTTGCCGGTCGTAGTAGCCGCGACCGGCGATTGTCAGGTAGGGCATCCCCTGGGTCTTGAAACAGTCCTCGTAGATCTGGACCTTGCTCATCGCCTGGAAGAGCAGAGCGATATCACCATACTGGATGGGGCGGTATCCGCCACTGTCGCGGTCGAAAACAGGTCTGCCCGACTTAATTAGCGCATTGACGCGCTGCGCGATCTCGTCGGCTTCCCATGCTCGTATCTCGTCAGCCGGGATGCGCGTCGATTGCTTATTGAGCAAGATACATTCGATGGGCGGGTCTTCTGGCGAACTCTCGCGAAAGGCGGTCATGGGCAGGTCGAAGGGCACCTGATAATCCGCGACCGGGCTGTCGTCGTCGCGGACAAGAATGGCATCGAAGAGCCCATTGAATTGCTCGATCAGCCGGCGATGACTGCGAAATGAAGTGGAAAGCGACAGTTCTTGCCCGCTGGCGTCCCCGGCGATCTGGACGCGGACGCGGTTGAAGACGCTGACATCCGCGCCGCGGAATTGGTAGATGCTTTGTTTGGGATCGCCGACGGCGAAGAGCGCGCCGCCACGGTCGAGATCCGCCAAAGCGCGAATGATTTGCCATTGCAGGTCATTGGTATCTTGAAACTCGTCGACCAGCAGGTGATTGAATTCAGCCTCGCGATAGCGTTGTCTGATAGGCTCCTGCGACAAGACCTGCGCGGTCAAGCGTTCCAGATCATCAAAATCGACCAGGGCGCGCTCCGTCTTGAGTTTCCGATAGGCTGCTTGAACCTTGCCCAGCAGTCGCATCCAAAGCGGCAGCAGTTGCGCGCTGCGCTCATCAAGCTCGCCTATGGGCGGCCCAAGGTCATCAAGCAGCTTTTTGAGTCGCTCGCGTATGCCGCGCAATAGGTCGGCTGCCTCTTTCTTGGCTTCCGCGCCGCCCCAGTTCGCTGCCGAACCTTTGTTGCCAACCATGCCATTTTTGTCGCATTCCGACATCAAAACCCAAATACTTGTGGCATCATCTTGCGCAGCTATGCGATTCAGATAGCTTTGATACTGCTGGTATAGCTCCCCGAGTTTGTCATTGGCTGGGTATTGCGTGTCTTCCCTAAGAAACATGACATCTTCGTCCTGGAAAAAACGCTGGAGCGGCAAGCGCAGCGCTTCTGACCATTGCTGCCGCCACTTCCTCAGCATGTCGTCGGGATAAGGCGCTTCGGCGGGCAGCGCCATGCTAGCGAGCTCGAGATCACAGAGGCTCTTCAGAATCTTGTCCGAATCATAGTATGCGAAAAGCCGCAACAGCTCGGGCTCGAGCGCCTCGAGGACGTCTTCAACCGTGTTTTCCAGCAGAATCGCCGATTCGATTTCGTCCAGCACCTCGAACTTGGGATCAATACCGGCTTGGGCGGCGTTTGCGCGCAAGATCGAGGCGCACAAGCCATGAATGGTGTCAATGCGCGCGCTGTCCAGCTCGGACAAATGACGCAGCCAGACGGGGTCCCTTGCGCTTGCGGCGCGCCGCTGCAGTTCCAGCCGGACGCGATGACGCATCTCGAATGCGGCTGCCCGCGTGAAGGTGATGGCAACCAGCGATTTGATGGACCAGTCCGGCTTCGCTTCCAGCAATTGCAAATAGCGTTCGACCAGGACGCGCGTCTTGCCAGACCCGGCGCCGGCCACCACGATCAGGTTCTTGTCGTGGATGTGGACGGCGGCGCGCTGCTCGGGCGTGAAGCGCACTGGAGAAGCGACTGCGGTTGCGGCTTCAGCGTCCATTAGGGCGTCTGCTTTTTGTAGCGATTGGTGACATTGACGCGGCAGAGCCGCGCGTATTCGCAGTAACGAGCGCATTTGCCGCTTTCAAATTCTGTCGGATGCACCGGGAAACCGCCCTCGCGCCCCTCGCGCAGATTATCCGCAACATGCGCTTTTGCCGCTGCAATCGCCGCGAGATCTTCGTCCTTGTCCATATCGACTTCGCCGCTTGATTTCAGATCCCGCAGGTGCAGAAACAAGCCGCTCTTGATAGGCGGCGGGTCAATCTGCCGCTCCAATTCGACGCTCAGCGCAGATATGTATGCCATCATCTGAAAGTCGCGCCCGGTCTCCAGCTCGCTCTTGCCGATGCGGGTGCTGCCGGTCTTGTAATCGACCAAAATTAGTTTCCCATTCACGACATCAATGCGGTCAATGACGCCGCGCAGGCGCAGTTTCTCGCCGAGTTTGGGCAAGTCGATTTCTACGCCATCAAAACTGTATTCCACGTCATAGACTTGGCGATTTCTGTCTTTGAGTTTGAGCGGACTATCGGCGGAAAAATCTCGTTTGATCAAAGCCTTCAGGCGTTTGAATAGCATCTGTTTCTCTGCGCCCCAACTGGAGCGAGCCAGAAATCCGAAGTCCCGCGGCGCGCTCTCGAGCCGCTCTAGCGCGATGCCCTCGAAGACCTCCAGCGCAGGCTCCAGGTTGTCGGCATGTATTGCCAGTCCGATTTCGCGGAAGCGGCGATAGCTGTCTTCCAGTATTTTGTGGTTGAGCAGACCGAGTTGCAGACTGTCGTAGCCGGTTTCTGGTTCTTTGACTTCATCCAGTTTCAGCAAGCGTTTGGCGAAAAAACGAAAGCCGCATAAACCATAATCCTTGAGCTGCGACGCGCTCCATACCCTGTTCGCGCCCAGTCTTTTTTTTGTCTCCGCCCGCAGTTCCGGACGCGTGACCTGACCGCTAAATTGGTCAAAAGGACTGCTCGACAGCCTTCTCAACTCGACGCATTGCCCGCGCTTGATGTGACGCCAAAGGCGCGCTTGCTCGGGCTGACTAGCGAGCCATGCCTGCCCGGAATATTCGCGTGTGCCTGGGTCATCCCCTGGCTGATCCGCCATTGCCAGCATCAGCTCCGCGGCGGACGCCGCCTTTTCCAGCGGCGCGACTACACCAGCGGCGGCCGTCTCGACCGGCAGCTGCGGGAAGGCTTGCAGAACCGCTGTCCAGAGATAGCTTTCCAGCCAGATTTTGCCATCCTGGAAGGTCGGGCGCGACAGGGTCAAGGACTGGCGCGGCAAGCTGATCAACTCCAAGAATAAGCCGCGGTCATCGACCCGCTCCGCTTGTGTCGCCAGATGAATGCCTTTGGATTGCAAACGCTCTCGTTCCGAATCCAGGTAAATCGGATCATCCGCTGTCTCGGCCGGGAACAGCCCCTCCGCCAAGCCCATGATATAAACATGCTCCTGCGGCAACCCGCGCGCTTCCGTCGCGGTGCTGACTAGCACGCGCCCGTTGCGAGCGGTCTCGGCAGATTGCCCGGAGGTATTTTGCAAGGCGTATTTGAGATCGGACCAGAACCGATTCCATTCGATTTCGCGCGGCTCTCCCAGCTCTGTACGGAGGATATGACCGGAGTCGAGCGTGCTGCGCAGGATATTTTTCAGGCTTTGCAGCGCCGTCAGATCTCGCTGCGCGATGTCCTTGGACGATCGCGAGCCGTCGCTTATGCGCTGGTTGATGCCAAGCGAAAAACTGTCATCGACATGCGCTAAACGATTATCAAGATAGGCATCTGGACCGATAAGGTGGCCCAGCCAGTCGACATATTGATCGACATTCGCCGAGGCCGGCGGGCTGATGCCAGCCAGAAAACGCGCCAGTTTGCGCGCCAGGTCGGCGGCGTCTCCCTGCACGCCCACGGCGCTCCCGGCGTCGTCTTCACGCGTTTGAGCCGCTGCCATCGCAGCCAGGTCAATCCAGTTTTCCTTGCTGCCGCGCAAGAACAGTTGCTCTTGGCTGATTCCCTCCAAGCGGTCGATGTCTGCCGCGCTCAAGCCGGAATCGAGATAGGGCGAACGTAAAACGTCCAAGAGCTCCGAGCGGCGAAAATGCGGCGCCAGATCGAGCAGGTCGATCAGCAGGGCGATTACCGGAATCGTATGCAATAGCGGCGGATTGTGCAGCAGCAAGGGCAGATCGTATTCGTCTTGCCCGCGTCGGAAATAAGCTGCGTAGCGATCCCAGTCGCGCAGGGCGATCAATATGTCGTCGGCGTGGGCGCCATTTAGCAACTGAGCTTTGACCGCGCGCAAGACGGCTCTGGTTTCTTCAGCTGCGCTCGGCATGGCGATCAACCGAATAGCTTCGCCGCCGGAGGCAGCCGGCTGGGCTTGAAATATCAATTCGCCCAGTTGCGCCAGGTCGGCATGACGGTCGCCGCCACGAGCCGGCAGCGTCCAGGTGCGCAGACTCGCGCCAGCCGCTTGATGCGCGTCTGCCAGGCGCGAACGGGTCAGTTCGCTGCGGCGGGAAAACAAGCCCGTTTTTTCCGGCAGCGCCGTCAGCGTGATGTCGACCCGCGGCAGCGCGCGCGCCAGTTCCGCCAGCAGTTGCGCTTGCACCGGCGTGTACTGATCAAATCCATCGACAATGACCAGATCCACATCCGCGACGATATCCTGCTTTTGTCGAAGCGTCGCCAAAGCCAGCCAGCCTTCGCCTTCGATATCTACGAGCTCGCTGTCCCTCAGCGTCTTCTGGTATTGCTGATAGATGGCTGCGATATCGCGGTCTTTGTCGCTTTCCGCCGCCCGCGCGAATTGCTGAACATCGACGCCGTTCTGTTTCAACTCGTTGATGAGCTCGGCAAGTATCTCGATGAAACCGCGGGTATCGGCGATTTCTTGGAAATAGCGCAGTTCGCCCGCGGCGTTTAGGCGACCTGCCAGGCTGCGCAGCAGAGCCAATTGCGTATCTCTGGTGATTTTTCGCGCTGGCCGCGCGGCCAAGTTAAGCAAGCGCTCGTTTAGCGTATAGAAGCTGAAGTACTCGATATTGAAGATTGTGGTTTCTGGACCGCCGCGGTCGGTCAGCCGTCCGCGAAAACTCATTTCCTGCCGCCGATTGGCTGTCAGCGCCCAGACCTTTGGCAGCATCGGTTGCTGAACTTGCAGCGCCTCCAGGAGAGCATCCATGACGGCTGCGGTCTTGTCGACGCCGACTGGGGCTAGATACAAATTGGCAGGCATATTCGACCTTCAGCGATAGAGCAGGTTGGCGACCCGCCGCACCGTCTCAGCATCCAGGCGCTCGTTTCCAAGATAGTTGTCTTGCAGATGTTCCACGAGCTGGCTGCCATACAGAACGGGAACCGCAGGCTCGCGCAGCGTCAATTGTACCAGCGGGCTTTCGGGCGTAAAGACAATCACGGCGCCGATGGGCACAGCAGATAACTGAAAATCGTCGAGATATTCGCGCAGCTTCGCGACTTGCAGCGCGACTTCGCGCGTCGGATTCCAGCGCATCGGCTTCCATTGTCCCTTTCGACGCCGTCGCCGCAGCCAGTCGCCTCTGTCGTTATAAAATACTCCTTTGCGCTTGCTAATGCAAAAGACCAACACGCCGTGTTTGCTGACCAGCGCCGCGTCGAGCTCGCCGATCGGGCGTTTGCTGATATTGCGGATAAAGACGAATCGCCAGTCCAGATGATCGGCGAGCAAGGCGCCCAGTTCACGCGCCAGGGCGTTATCGGTCTTCCAGGTGATGGCGCGCGCGGCCATCAAGAAAGACAGAAATATGATGCCAGCGCCGAGAATCAGCATGCCTTTTCTAGTCAGATCATATATTTCTGAGCCGGGATTAAACGGGACGACCAGATTGAAAATATGCAGCGCGATTCCCGCCATCGTCAACAGCGCGCCGGCAAGAAATACAACGGCGGCGGCGACCAGGAGCTCGCGCGAGCGCCTGCTCAGCCGACCTGTTGGCGCTAGGTTTTGCATTTCCGCTAATCCGTCTCGCTGGGTTGTATACCTACCATCATAAGCTGATTGCCCGCCTGCGCAAACTCTGGCGGCTGGTTCGCGCCCATTTCGCTATTTGATTATAATCATGAGAGTTGAAGACTTCATGGCAGCGCGCTTGCGGATGAGTTCGTAATTTCCACATAATCCACCAGATCCGATATGAGTTGACGCGGTACGGGAAACAAAGATGAGCAAAATACCTTCCGCAGCGCCAACTGAAGTTGGACAAACAGTCGCGCAGGTGCATAAGTTCGGCGCGGCGAGCGAATCGGTATTCCGTCGGCTCTATCGCGGCTTGCATCAGCGCGGCGACGTAAAAGAACATCTGCGCCAACAACAGGAATTGCTGCTGGCGCAAGCCAAGCGCAATGAAGAACTAGACCGGCGACAGCGGCAATTGCAGCGGGCATTGCACTCGCGCGCTGGTGAATTGGAGCGGCTGCACGCGGTTCTTGGCAGTGTCAATGACGGCATCATTCTGCAAGATTTGAACGGCAAAGTCACCATGATGAACCAAGCCGCGCAGATTATGTTAGGCGGACGCAAGGCATTTTGGGATAGCGCGCTGGGTTCGCTCTTCGAGCAGTATCGCGCGGTGACCCAGATACAAGCTGAATTAATGCCCTTGGGCGAATCGGAAGAGATTGCGCTAAACCATCGCATCATGCGCGCCCAAGTTGTTGCCATCGGCGACGACAATAAGCGCCGCATCGGCACCGTCATCCTCTTGCGCGATGTCACTCACGACGCGCTGGCGCGGCGCCTGAAGGACGGCTATGTCTCACAAATCGCGCGCGAGCTGGAAAGTCCGATGTCCGTTATCAAGCTGGCTGTGGAATTGCTGGGCGCCAAGCCCGAAGATGCCGCGCTAAATCGACAATTGTTGAACAAATTGTTATTCAACGTTGATTTGCTCGATCAATTGGTCCTGGAATTGCTGGATATAGCCGAAATGAAGGCCGGCGCCTTTGACGTCAAGCGCGAAGCCGTGTCGGTCGAAGACTTCATGTGGTCGGTCGTCCGCGGCATGAACCTGGAGCTCCAGGCGCGCGGCATTGATCTGTTGATTATGACGCGCGACATCAGCGCTATGCAGGCGCGCGGCGACGACAAGCGCTTGCAATGGGCGCTGGGGCATTTGCTGCGCAATGGCGCGCAATACAATCGTCGCGGCGGATATGTCGCTTTGTCCGCGCGCGCCAGCGCGATTGCCGAACGAACCTATATCTCGATTCGTGTCACAGACAACGGCATCGGCATCGGCGAAAAGGACTTGCCGCATATTTTCGAACGTTTCTACCGCGGCGATAGCGACCGCCTCGAAGCGGCTGAATCCAGGCGGGGTTTGGGGCAGGGCTTGTATGTTGCGGCGGCAATCTGCGAAGCGCATGGCGGTTTCTTGCAAGTTCGCAGCCGCCTGAATGTCGGCAGCGCCTTCACGATGGGCTTGCCCCTATATGACTGAGCCGGAAAACTGTAAAAGCCGACCGCTTGGGCAGGCTCAAGGGCGTATGGCGAAGCTGCGTTCGGCGGCTTGTCCGTCTGTCCAGACAAAGCCCATACAAGGGAAAACTTTTTGAAATGCCCTATCTCATCGATGGACATAACTTAATCGCCAGCTTGCCTGATATTGACCTGGCCGATCCAAACGACGAAGCCAAGCTGGTAACCAAGCTCAAGGGTTTTGTCGCGAAGAGGCGCGGCCGCATGCAAATTACAGTGATCTTCGACAGCGGTTTGCCCGGGGGCCATTCCACGATGTCGACAAAGTCTGTTCAGGTTATCTTTGCCGCGATGCAACATTCGGACGCCGACCGTTTGCTCAAACTACATATCCGGCGCGCCAGAGATCCAAACAACTGGACAGTGGTTTCTTCTGACCAGGCGGTGCTGGATTGCGCCCGGGCGCACAAGATGAAATGGCTGAGCTCAGCCGAATTTGTTGACAGGATTGCGGGGGACAGCCCGGCCGAAGACGCCCCGGGCGAGGAAATTGATATACAGATTACGGACCAAGAAGTGGAGGAATGGTTGGATCTCTTCGGTGGCGGCGAGTCCCGTTCCAGCCCAAGGCGCAAGGGCTGAGCGCGCCTGATGCGCGCCTGATGCGCTCCTGGCCCAGTCAAACTGTGGCTTTACTTTGGCAGGGCGTCGCTGTAGCATGTGACAGTCCTCGGGGCGTGGCGCAGCCCGGTAGCGCGCACGGTTTGGGTCCGTGAGGTCCCCGGTTCGAATCCGGGCGCCCCGACTTGCGGTGGCAGAAATGCGGGTATGGTGTAACGGTAGCACTCCACCCTTCCAAGGTGTCAGTACGGGTTCGAATCCCGTTACCCGCTTTCAATAGTTTACCTGCAGGGCAATCGCATCAGATTATTTCGGTGGTTAATTGTCAACAATCTGGAATGCGCCCTCTGTCCTCATCCGCATTGACTTAGCAGGTCTTACTTCGTATGATGGTGTTCCGGCCGGGTCCATAGCTCAATGGTCAGAGCAGTCGGCTCATAACCGATTGGTTCCAGGTTCGAGTCCTGGTGGACCCATTATTTCGTAGTCATAATGTTGAACGTTTTCATCTTTATGAATCCCCTTCGTGCGGCTTAAGCATCCCCTGAGCGTCTTGGAGGATCTCACTCTGGACACCGAATCTGGCGCTATCAATGTTGATTTCGCGCGGAGGCTGATCGGTTTTAATTTCTGGGAAAACCAACGTGTCTGGGATTTGGCTATCGCGCCGCTGACGGAAGAGCAATTCCGGCGCGAGGTCAAGTTTTTGCAGGCATCCGTCCATAGCGAAACTCAGCGACTTATCGAGATTGAATCAGTCTATCTGCAAAGCATCCAGGGCTCCTCACAGGTCAGGGGCGCATGGCTTGATGAGGGAGCCGACCGAGCGGCTATCGCCGCCAAGTGGGCGTCTGTACGGGGGGCTTGGGCAGAATTCGCGCAGGAACTGGATGGGGACAAGTTATTCTCCACATGTGAAGTTGCGGCCGCCGGCGGAGCGCGCGAAATGCAAGTGTGGCAACTGGTGTTCCACGTCCTCTATCAGGGCACGGCGCGGCGTTCGCGCATATTGCGCTTGGTTGCGGAAGTGAACCAGCCGGTAGAATTTGACCTGAGCTTGTTGCAACATTTGACGGGACTGTTGCGCGGATGAAGTCAGACTTGGCAAAAACGGTCTGCGCCTATCAGTTGCGCGAGGACCGGCGACTCTGGCATGAAGTCATCATGCCGCTTGACGAGCCGCTGTTCTATGTGGATACCGGTTATTCCTGGGGCAGTTTGCAGCGCGAGTGCGCCCACGTAATTGACGCCATGCACGGCTATATGCAAAGGCTGCATGGCAGCAAGCAAATCGCCAAGGCATTTGCGCATGCCAATCCGGATCGGGCGCAGGTGCGGGAACGCTGGGACGCCGTTGAAGCCGATTGGAAGGCGTACCTGACGCGGTTTGACGAGCGAGAGTTTGACCGCGAGCTTGAAACGGTCTATCGCGATACCGTAATTGCTGTTCCGGTTTGGCAGTTGCTATTTCAGGTCTGCAATCATAATACGCTTCACCGCGCCGAGATCTTGCAGATAGTCGCCGCTTTGCGGGAGCCTGTTGACTTTGACATGAGTTTCGCGCGCTATTGTATGGGATTCGCGGGATAATCCGCTTAATCCCAAGATGCCGTCCCGCGCCGAGGTCGATGGATTGGGCGGCGCTGGCCGCTTTGTCCGCGGACATGAGGACTGAGGTGTAACTTGCAATCGGGATTTGACGCGCAGCCCATAGAAAAGTCGGATTTGTTTTCCAGCTTGCCGCCCGAGTGGACGCGCGACCTCATGCCGCGGATTCAGGCGCTCTTGCGGGAGACAAAGCAGAAAGTCTTCGTGCTCGATGACGATCCGACGGGCACTCAGACGGTTTGTGATACCGTCGTATTGACGAATTGGCGGGCGGACGCGCTCCTGCGGGAAATGCGAAGTCCCGATACCCTCTGCTATATCCTGACCAATACGCGCAGCGTGAACGCCGAACGCGCGGCCGCGATTAACAGAGAAATCGCGCGCAACTTGCGGGCTGCCAGCGAACTTGCTGAGCGCCCGTTTGCCATAATCAGCCGCAGCGATTCAACCTTACGGGGCCACTTCCCCGCGGAGACAGACGCGCTGGCGCAATGCCTGGCTTCCCGTCCCGATGGGCTTCTGATTATCCCGGCTTTCATGGCTGGCGGGCGCTACACAATCCAGGGTCTACATTACGTTGAAGAAGGGGACGCGCTGATCCCGGCCGCCGCTACGCCCTTTGCCCAGGATCCGGTATTTGCTTACGCCAATTCGGAGCTGAGCAAGTGGGTTGAAGAAAAGACGGCGGGTGAGGTTCCCGCGCAGGGCGTCTCCCGTTTGTCGATTGACAAAATCCGCCTGGGTGGTCCGCAAGCGGTCGCCGACGCGTTGAATCAATTGACAGGCGGCGCGATCTGCATTGTGGACGCGATGACGGAAAGAGACTTGGAAGTGGGCGCTCTCGCTTGTCTGCGGGCGGAAGCGGCTGGGAAAAACTTGCTCTATCGAACGGCGGCTTCATTCGCCGGGATACGCGGGGGTATACCCATTCGCGCGCCGCTGCAAGCTGATGAAATGAAGCTGATGCCCCAGCGCGCAGGGCTTGTCGTTGTCGGCTCTTTTGTCGAGAAGTCATCGCAACAGCTAGCCGTATTGCTGGGGAGCGGCAAGGCGCGCGGAGTGGAAGTCAAGGTATCGGAATTGCTCGCTTCGGCGGAACCCGCGACTTTCATCAAACCGCTAGTGGAAGCGGTGAACGCAATCCTGAAAGCCGGCGTTCATGCGGTGGTTTATACCAGCCGCCAGCTCGTCGCGGGCTCAGACGACGCAGCCAATTTTCAGATTAGCCAGCGCGTATCCGAATGTCTGGTTGAAATCGTGCGCGGACTGCGCGCCCCGCCTCGTTTTATCATCGCCAAGGGCGGCATCACATCAAGCGACCTTGCCACGGAGGCGCTCGCCATCAGCCGAGCGCGCGTCTTGGGGCAGATCTTACCGGGAATTCCAGCCTGGCAGCCCGATGCCAGCAGCCGATACGCGGACGGGACCTATGTTGTTTTCCCCGGCAATGTGGGCGATGAAGGCGCGCTATTGCGGGCTGTTCAGATGCTCTCCGCAAGCGAATCGCAGAGCTAGGACTCAGTCTCATTCATCCCTGGTCGCTGTCTTAGCGCCAGCGCCGATGGGATTTGATCTGATCGTAGGCGGACTGGACCTCTTTGAAGCGACGCTCGGCTTCGCCCTTTTCGTGAACGCTTACATCCGGATGGTATTCACGGGCGAGTTTGCGAAATGCTTCTTTGACCGCTTCTTGACCCGCGCCGACTTCAATTTCCAGCGCTAAATAAGCGGCGTTGATCTGTTCGGCAGGCGCGCCATCGACCTTTTGCCTGCGCTTGGTCTGATAGTGAAAGCGCTGCCGGGCGCGTTCTTCGTTGATGTGGCGCTTAAAGCGGGGCGAGGCAATGTCGCCGATGTACCAACTGCCCCTGATGTTTGATTGAAAATCGCGCCGGCGAACGGACAGGGCGTCGAGGGGGAATTCGCTCGCGCGCCAGACGATGAACTGGTTGCGCTGCGCTGTCTCGTCATAATTGACCTGTATGAAGCGCAGCGCCTCATCCCCGAGGTCGTAGGCGAAGATGGCGCCCATATTCATCACGCGCAGATCATCCTGCCAACTGGCGATCCGCCCGACATAGCCCTCATGCGGCAATAGCCGGGCTGCGACCAAAAATAGCGTGCCGATGCTGGCGGCGCTGTTCTGCTTGAGAATTGATTTAATCGTTCGCGCTTTGGGCGCATGATCGAGGATGTATACATAGAGCCGGCTGTTCATCCAGGTTTCGACGATGACATCTGGCTCGTGGCTGCGGAAGACCAGGTTGGCCTCCGGGCGGGTCGTGGCGAATTTGACGTCTTGTATTTCGCAAAAGCGCGATTTGGCATATTGGGCGATGATGTTTTTCACGCGCGGGCTCGTGCTAATTTCCCTGTTTGGGGGGATTCTAAGTCGGATGGGTCGCCTTTGTCAAAGGGGCGTTTGCATCGCCCGACACGGACTGGCTCAGGGCAATCGCTTCAAATTATTTTCAACATAGAGGACGCAGAGGACACAGAGTTCGTAGGAGATTAGACGACTATTCTTCTAAATCTGCGGCCCGGAGTCGGCAACAGTCCCCAGCGAAACGTGATTTGTCACCAAGAATCACAGCTGAGAAGAGATTTTTTGTTTTTCTCTGCGTTCTCTGCGTACTCTGTAGTTAATTTTCAGTTTAGAATCCTGCCATTTCGTCCGCCATCATTTTGAAGCGATTGCCCTGCGGACTGGCTGAGCTGGGCTTGACCCTCGCGTCAAAAACTGTATACTCTACAGTATTCATAGGGGGCCGTTAGCTCAACTGGCAGAGCGCCTCGTTGACGTCGAGGAGGTTACAGGTTCGAGTCCTGTACAGCCCACTTATAGCGACATGACCGGCAGCGCTGCCGGTTTTTTCTTTTAGAACCATGCGCTACGCTCGGGCTCGCGCTGCATACAGGCTTCTCGCTTATATTCCCGCCTCTTGCAGCGCGGCCAAGACATCGGCCACCGAGCGATGCCGGCTTAGGCGCCCTTTGATGGTCAAATGCCATTCGGGTCCCCAGCCATTTTCTTGCTGGGAAATATCCGCGACGCCGGCAGTGGTATCATGGCAATAGCCATTTCTTTCGAGCGCCCGCCGCATCCAGGTTGCTGGCGTGCCGCTGCCTTTGACCTGTATTGGGGTGCCCTGGGTCTTTTCAACAGCGAAGGCGCCGCTGTTTTCATCAAAACGGATGCCCTCGCTGCGGAAGGTCTCCGTGATGCCGCCATCAAGCGCCAGGTCTTCGGGCGCGCCGACCAGCATGGCACCCTCCCACAGTAACCATAGCTGGTCGCAGTTGCGCAAAGCAAGATCCAGGTCGTGCGTGGAAACAAGGATTGCCCGTCCCGTTTGCCGCGCCAAGCGTTTGAGCAGGCGCATGATTTCGACACGGCGGGGCAGATCGAGAAATGCGGTCGGTTCGTCCAGCAGCATGACCGCCGCCTCCTGCGCCAACGCCCGCGCGATCATCAGCTTTTGACGTTGGCCGTCGCTGAGCTCTCTGAGGACCTGCGACGCCAGCTCGCCCGCATTAACCGCGTCCAGCGCCCCATTGACGGCTGCATGGTCGCCCTCGCTTAACCTGCCCAACCAGTCGCTGTGCGGCAACCTGCCAAGCGCGACCAACTCAAAGCCAGTCATCAAGCCCGGCTGCGGACTGTTGGTCAAGACCAGGCTGAGCGCTTTTGCCAGATCCCCAGGCGCCATACGGCTTGTGTCTGCGCCTGCGAGCAGGACTTTTCCAGCCAAGGGCTTTTGCAAGGCCGCCAAGGTGCGCAAGAGCGTCGATTTGCCGACGCCATTGGGACCCAGCAATCCAACCAATGCGCCCGGCTCCAGGCGCAAGTTGAGCGCGCTCGCCAGGCAAATGTCCGCCTTGCGCTTGCGCGGATAGCCGATCGCAAGATCGCGCGTTTGCAAAGCGGGCACGCTCATTGCCGCCCCCGGAACTGACGCAGTATCACCAGCATCACCACCGGCGCGCCTAGCAATGCGGTGATGACGTTGAGCGGCAAAACCAGGTTATTGCCCGGTAATTCCGCGATTATTGAAGCGCAGACGGTGGCGATTGCGCCGCAAAGGCAGGCGCCCGGCAGCAGCCTGCGATGATCCGATACGCGCAGAATGCCGCGACAAAGATGTGGCGCGGCAATGCCGACAAAGGCGATCGGACCGCAGAATGCGGTCACCGCGCTCACCAGCAGCGCGGTCGAAAGCACGATGACCAGTCGCGCGCGCCGCAGGTTCGTTCCCATGCTGCGCGCATAATCTTCGCCGAGCAAGAGGGTGTTCAGCGCTTTGACCGCCGTCGCCGCGATCAACAAGCCGGCGCAGACAAAGGCAGCCAAAATCGGCAACTGATCAAGCGTGACCCCGCTGAATGAGCCGAAGGTCCAGTTGATATAGGCTTGGATGCGCTCTGGCAGGGCAAAATAGAGCAGCAGGCTGACCAGCGACGCCACCAAATAACCAAACATAAGCCCCAGAATCAGCAGGGTCAGATTGTTGCGGATCCTGGTCGCAACCAGCAAAACCAGCCCCATGGTCAAGCCCGCGCCCAGCCCAGCCGCCGTCGTCAACAGCAGATCGCCCGCAAAGCCCAAGCCCGCCATCATCGCCAAGCCCGAGGCGCCGCTCGTGAGCACCACCAGCGCGACGCCCAGGCTGGCGCCCGAACTGACGCCGAGCACGAAGGGCTCGGCCAGGGGATTGCGAAAATAGGTTTGCATCAGCAGTCCGCTTGCGCCCAAAGCCATACCCGCCAGCATCGCTGTCAGCGTTTTGGGCAGGCGAAACTTGAGCGCGATATTCGTCCAGGCTGCTTTGTCCGACTCGCCATGCAGCAGCGCCGAAAGGATCTGGTCCATGGGGATTGATACCGAACCCAGCGCCAGACTCAATAGCAGCAGCATGCCCAATGCCAGGCTCATCAGCAGCAGAATCACAAAAGGGCGATCCAGGCTTGATGCCCTGGCGGCAAGCCGCCCTCGGCTCCAGATGCGGGCAGCGCCGGTCCCTCTCGTTTCAACGAGGACCGACGGCGCCGGGCTGGTTTTATGCGCCAATTGCGACATGCTACTCGCTCGCAAGTCTCTGATAAAAGGCGAATTCGCGCTCGGGCAGCAAGTCCGGGTGCAATATCGCCACCAGGTCCTGCAATATCAGCTGAGGGTTGGTCACGCCCCATTCGTAGTAGTTGTTGCCGCCGTTGGCGTTTTCGTCGGCGTTGTTGTTCCAGACAGCGCCGGCTTGGAGTGCCGCAAAGTCTCCGAAGCGGCTGTCGAGCGCCAGCAGATCCGCTTGCGACGAGACGCCAAAGGTCTCTACAAGCCAAATATCCGCCGCTAGCCCGCCCTCGTAGACGGCTTCAAAGCTCAAGCCTTGGCTCGAGGCTGAACCCGCTTTAGCCAGCAGCAGCTCGCCCCCGGCGTCTTGGATAAGCCTGCCGACGTATGTTTCTTGGCCTGGGATGAACCAGGCGTCGGCATAGCCCAGGAAGGAGTTGATCAGCACAGCCGGTCTCTGCGCTTCCGGCAAGCTGGCGGTGAGTTGCCGCGCTTCTTCGTACTGGGAGGCGATGTCAGCGTAAAGCTCGGTCGCGATCCCTTCGCGGTTGTAAAAGAGGGCGATGAATTTTAGCCATTCGGCACGGCCCAGCGGCGACAGTTCGCGCCAACTGGCGTCCAGCGCCGTAAAGACACCGGCCTCCAGCAAGACCGGATGGGCATCGGTATCGGGATTGTAGCCATAGCTCATGACCAATTGCGGCTCCAGGTCCAGCGTCAGCTCGATGTTGATCTGCGCGCCGAACCCCACCTCGGCGATTTTCCCTTCTGCAACCGCGTCGAGCACTTCAGCCGTGCTGATATAAAAGGCGCTGTCGACGCCCACCAGATGTTCGAGCAAGCCAAGCTGCGCCAGGGCTGGCAACTGCGTCGTGGAAAGGGTGATGATGTCGCCGGCGGGCACCTCGATGAATTGCGCGCCTTCAGCGAAATCGGCGGCCCGCGGCGCGGGCGCGCCGCATTGCACCAGCACATAGTCAAAGCCGGGCGCGCCGTCGTAGGCGTCCTGGACGCTAATGACTTTGTAGTGCTTGTGATAGGCGACTGTGAATTTGTCCGCGTCGACTATTTCCACCTTCTCGGGGAAATAGTCGACATCGGCGCTGAAATCGCTGATGCAGCCCTCGGTCAGGTTGAGGTCTTGCGCCGCCGCCGGGAGCAAGAACATCAATATGCTGAAGAACAGAACTAGCTTGCGTTTCATATTATCCCTCCTTGAGGATTAAGGAGGAAACGGGATTGGTTAGCTTTTGTTGATGAACACGGCCGCTCTGCGGCTGCGCATCAAAAAGCCCGCCGGGTTTCGGCGGGCGTAAGTGACACTAACCACGCTCGTCTCCCTTTTGACGCGAAAGATTTACGAGCTAAGCCTCGGGCAGGAATTCGGACTTCTGATCGAGCGATCAGTTACCGCTGCGCGACAGTGTCGGACTCCCACCGACTTTCCCTGTTCGTGCCGAACATCCGGGTTCAGGCACACCCAAGTCTTAGAAGTATGTATGTGTGTTGAGCATAACACAGGCGCTTGAGCCTGTCAAAGTCTAGCTGGTCAATTGAGTCATTTTAGGAGTGTTGGAGGGCATGGTACTGCGCAATGGATTTGTTTCTGTGTTTTCCGCGTCTTCTGCGCCCTCCCTGTTTAAGAAATAATTGCTTCGGAACCGGCTAGTTCTCGAAGGGATAGCGCAAAGCCCATATTCCTCGAATTCGGTCCATGGTCTTCATGATTGCCAGCGTCTCGTCAAAGGCATAACATCGCACTCCAAGAGGCCCGCGCGAATGCAGTTGCCGACAGCCGCCGCTTCGTAATTGAATCCATTGCCTTCATTTTCGAAAGTCAAGCTCTCTGGCGCTTGCCCGGCCAGTGCGATTGTCATCTCGCTGGGATGCCACCAGTTAGGCAGGCTGATGTAGCCCTTGCTGCCCATGACGCGGGCTTCCTGCGGCGTACTTAGCCGGATTGATGTGGCGATTGTCGCCAGTTCGTAGTCGCTGTATTTGAAGATGGTCGCCGAAAGCTCATCGACGTCGGTCGTGCCAAGCGTGCCCAGAGAAAGGATCTCGCTGGGCTGTTTGCCGTATACCATCGAGGCCAATTGCAGGCAATACACGCCGACATCCAGCAGCGCGCCGCCGGCCAGCTCGGGATTGAAAAGCCGATGTTCGGGCATGATCTGGTTCAAGCGAAAGCCGAAATCCGCTTGCAGCAGCATGACATCCCCGATGACCTTGTCCGCGAGCAATTGGCGTAGTTTGATCATGCCCGGGAAGAAGCGCGTCCAGAAGGCGTCCATCAGAAAGCGCTTGTTGGCGCGCGCGCAATCGACCATCGACTGCGCTTGCGCGCGGTTGACGGCGAAGGGCTTTTCGCAGAGCACGTGCTTGCCCGCGTTCAGGCAGAGCAGCGTATGGGGCAGGTGATAGGTATGTGGCGTGCCGATGTAAACGACATCGACAGCCGGGTCATTCGCCAGCGCTTCATAACTGCCGTAACACTTGCTTGCCGCGAATTCCGCGCCAAAGGCATCGGCTTTTTCTTGCGAGCGGGAGGCGACGGCATAGACCTCGGCATCATTCAGATAGCTTAATCCTGTGGCGAATTTCCGCGAAATGGAGCCCAAGCCGATGAGTCCCCAACGGATGCTGTCAGTCATAGCGGCTTATCCTCCGTTTTCATTTCCAGCCAGGCAATTTCTTCGGCGCTGAGTTTGATATCGACCGCGGCCGCATTGCTAGCGATTTCTGCGATTTTCCAATTGGCGACGATCGGATGGTAGCGCGGGTTATGGCACAATATGTAAGCCACCGAGATTTGGGCGGGTGTGACGCCCTTGTCGGCAGCCAGTTCCAAGACGCGATCCAGACGCTGAAAATTGCTCTCGTAGGCGTAGGCGCCGATGGGATTGGTATCCCAATAGCTGCTGAAGCTGTCCAGATTGTCGCGGCGGAACTTGCCGGTCATGAAACCGCCGGCCAGGCTCGACCAAGTGAAGAGAGAGATCTGGTTGGCATCGTACCAGGCGCGGTCGGCTTCGCCTTGCGTCCCGCTGACGCTGATGCAGCCAGCCCAGGGTGCCTTGATCATCTCGGCGACGCTGAACTGTGGACTGCTGATGGCGAAGGGCGTCTTGCCATTGGCGGCGGCGTATGCGTTGGCGGCTTGGACCCGTTCCGCGCGCCAATTGGATCCGCCATAAAGGCCGATCTTGCCCGCTGCCTTGAATTCGTGCAGCACATCGACGATCTCGTCTACGGGATATCCCGGGCTGTCGCGGTGCAGCAAATACAGTTCAACATGGTCGGTCCGCAGGCGTTCCAGCGATTCTTGCATGTCGCGGCGAATGAATTCGGGACGGACGCGATCGGCTTCGCCTTTGTAAGGATGCGCGCACTTGGTCAATATCACAACTTGATCGCGAATGCCGCGAGCCTCAATCCAAGCGCCCAGCTCGCTTTCGCAGCTGCCGCCGCCGTAGCCATGGGCGGTGTCAAAAGCCGTGAAGCCGTTTTCAAAGAGCGCGTCCAGCAAGCGGCGATTGTCGTCTGGCGTGTCGGCCGACAGCATCACCGTGCCCTGCATCAGCCGCGCCACGGGTTTATCCAAGCCCTGAATTCTGCTGTATTCCATAGGTATGATTCCTTTCTGTTCGCGCCTCATTGTAGCGCAAAGGGGCGGCTGAAACAGCGGAAGCTTCTGGGCGATTGCCCTGTTGCTCGGGCTTGGCTTGCCCTTATTCCGGCAAGACGTCGCGCGGCTTGGAGCTGCCTTCCTTGGGCGGACCCACCACGCCACGTTCTTCCATCATATCTACCAGGCGCGCCGCGCGTGTATAACCAATGCGTAAACGCCGCTGCAAGAGCGAGATTGACGCTTTTTCCAGCCGTCGGACCATATCAACCGCGGTTTGGTATAGCTCATCTTCTTGTGGATCAGTACCCTCCACCGCCATGCCGCTCTGCGCGGAGCTATCCCAAAACGAAGCCTGATTGGGCGCTTCGATAGTTGCCGCGCCGGCCTCGCGCCCATTGCTGCGCTTCTTGTTCCCGCTCCCCGCTTCCGCCGGGGGACTGATCGCGTCGATATCCGCGATGCCCAGGTTCTGCAGCTTCCAGTAGCGGCTGATGCTATTGATCTCTTCGTCAGAAACGAAGACGCCCTGCATGCGCACGGGCGCAGGCGCGTCGCCGGACAGGTAGAGCATATCGCCCTTGCCCAGCAGGCGTTCCGCGCCCGGCTGATCTAGGATCACACGGCTGTCAACGCTGCCCGCGACGGCGAAAGCGATGCGCGCCGGGAAATTGGCTTTGATGAGCCCGGTCACAACATCAACAGAAGGGCGCTGCGTGGCGATCACCAAGTGGATGCCGGTCGCGCGAGCCAGCGCCGCAATGCGGGAAATGGCGCGTTCCGTTTCTTCGGGCGCGGACATCATCAGGTCGGCCAATTCGTCGATGATCACCACGATATAGGGCATGGGCGCCGACTCGTCATCGAGAATGTGATTGTAATCGATCAAGTTGCGCGCGCCGGCTTGGCTGAACTTCTTGTAGCGCTTGTCCATCTCTTGCGTGACCCAGCGCAAAACGCCGACGGTCTTTTCGAGCTCCACGACAACAGGCGCGATCAAATGCGGCAAGCCATTGTAGCCGGTCAATTCCACCCGTTTTGGATCAACCATAATGAATTTGACATCCTCGGGCGACTGGTTCGCCAGGATGCTGATAATGATGGCGTTAATGCACTTGGATTTGCCCGAGCCGGTGGTGCCGGCGATCAAAAGATGGGGCATCTGCGTTAGGTCAGCGGAAACCGGTTTGCCGTCCACGGACATGCCCAGCGCAATCGCCAGGGGCGAATCGATGTGTTGAAAACTGCGCGACTCCATGACATCGCGCAGGCTTACCATAGCCGAATCCGGATTGGGCACTTCGATGCCGACAAAGCCTTTGCCCGGCACCGGCGCTTGAATGCGAATCGACTTCGCGCCCAGCGCCAGTTGCAGATCCTTGTCCAATTGGGCGATGGCGCTGACCTTGATGCGACTGCGCTTGCCGCTTTTGGCTGTCAGATAGTCGGGTTCGACGCCGAACTGCGTAATCACCGGGCCGGTATTCAGCTCGACCACGCGCCCGGGCGCGCCGAAACTGGCCAAGGTGTCTTCGATTATCTGCGCTTGCTGCAGCAGGACTTCTTCGTCCATTTCGCCGGTGGAACCTCCGGTGAGCAAAGCGCGGAATTCTGGCAACTGCCAATCGGCGAGGGGCCGCGTCCGCCGCGCCGACCGGGTCGAAACAGGCTGGTTTTCAGGATCTGACAACTCGGCTGCCGGGGGAAGGGGGCTCGATGGTTCAGACGCGCTTTCCGCGACCGTCCCCGACGGCTTGTTACGCTGCTCGTCTGGGACATCCGCTTGGCTGAAGGATTCAGGCGGCTCATCAGCGCCGCTTTTGGGGCGGATGACCTGTGCCGACTCCTTGTTCCAAGTATTTTTGTCCGAGCGCGCGTTATCATCGGCGACATTTTCTGATGCGGGTCGCGGTTTTTGAGGCGGAGCGCCAGCGGGTTCGTCAACGGGTTCGGCAATGGATTTGTCAACGGGATCGTCAACGGGTTCGTAAAATGAACGCTCCATTGGCGCGGCCGGCGCTCCGCCACTTAATCCGCTCAAGGACGAAAATGGGGTGGATTGCGGACGCTTCGGCTCTGCTGTGGAGGATTCTTCTTCGGATACGCTGGATGCGCTGGAAACGCTTGACGGAGGCGCGGGTCTGTTGCCGGAAGATCGCCAATTGGGTCTGACCTGTGGTTTATTGGCGGTCGGCGCCTTGGAATCGGTCGCCGAAATCTGGCTGCTGGCCTCGGTTGTGCTGGCAGCGCCGCCGCCGAAGAATCGCCCGAAGATGCGTGCGCCTTTCCGCTCTGAGGCACTTGCCGAAACTATCTCACGGTCGGCGATCCCCGCGTTGGATTGGTCCGAGGCTCTCAAGATGCTGACGCGCTTGGAAAACATGTCACGCAGTCGAATCGGTATCGGCATGGTAGCGCCGGATGGTTCTGGCAGAGCCTTCATGCCCGCTACCGCGCCGGATAATTTGGCTGCTTCCGGCTTTGATACGCGCACGCTTGACTGTTGCTGCGCCAGCATGCTTTGTTCCGCCATCTGCAATTGTCGCGCGCGCCGTCTGGCGGCTCGCTGCGCCATGTTGTCGCGCAGGTCCCGCGTTAATCCGATTGTCACGCTGGCCAGTTCAGCCATGCTCAAGCGCGTGATCATCATTGTCGCGAAGGTCAAGACCATTGCCACGATCACGAATCCGCCCAGCTCGGTCAGGTTAATGACAAGGACCTGGTAGATCCAGCCGCCGATGAGCCCGCCGCCGCGGCCGCCGAGATAGGACTGTTCCACCAAGCCGCGCACGCATTCGGGACCGCAATAGCTGTCGCCGGCATAGCTCAATGACTCCCCGTACTGGAACAAGACCAATAGACCGATGAATGCGCACAGCGCGCCAGCCAGACGCAGCGGATCTA
This sequence comes from Phototrophicaceae bacterium, assembly GCA_965116975.1. Lineage (GTDB taxonomy): Bacteria > Chloroflexota > Anaerolineae > Aggregatilineales > Phototrophicaceae > UBA6055. Next base: position 3,381,947 of record OZ220735.1, on the reverse strand, counting down.
TCATTGGCGCTTGATCGCCAAAGTGCCGAACGATTAGCCATACGCCGACGGCGAACATCGTGATTGGCGCCGCCAAAGCTCCCCAGCCTAGCAGTTGGCCGATTAGCTTGTGCAGCGCGCCAATCGCAGCCTGCTCGCGCGAGAGCGCGCTGAAAAACAGGACGATGGCGCCAAAGACCAACCCGACGCCGATCAGATCCAGCTTCCGATCCAAATCGAGCCATTCGCTTGACTTGAAGATGGGCGCTTTGCTGGGACGCGCGTGCCGCTCGGGGGCGTCGGCGCGCGGCAATGATCCCCGGGACTTGCCAACAGCCGGTATTTCGGAACCTGGTCTGCGCGTATCGCCGCGGCTGGCGCCAAAGGCGGCGCGAATGGAAGGCTTGTTGGCTTGGTCTTGCGTGGTCCTGACAGGTTGTAGCGGACGAGCGTCCTCGTCTGCTGTGGCTCCTTGCAGGCTTTGACGCAATTTGCCGACGCGGCTGGAAAAAGCCTTTAGTTTGCTGCTCTTCCCGTTATTGTCACGCGGGCGAGCATCCTTCGTAGCATCCTTCTTGACGTCAGTCCCGGCATGAGCAGTTGTCTTGTCGCGTTGGAAGGGCGATCGCAAGCGGCTGAAGCGACGCTTGGCTGCGCGCTTTTGATCGTCGCGTCCTTCGCCTTTATTTTCGCTTGGCTTCCCTCGCGGCGCATTGGCAGGTCGCCGGGAAGCCGCCTTGTCGCCGCTCTCCCACGCCTTGGCGGGCGGGATATTGCCCCGGCGCGGCTTCTTGGCAGGGCGGTTCGCTCGGGCGCGCCTGTGCTCGGGCGGCACACCGGAACTCCTCCCCGCAGGATGATCATCCCGCGCGCTGTTTGCGTCGTTTGCATTATTTGTACGTCCGCGCGATCCGCTGCCGCCCAAGACATTGGAGGAGCCGCGCCTTAGCGCGTCTGCATCGAAAAACTCATCGTCGTCGATGTATTCTGGCTCATCGTCGCCGCGATGGTCCATCATTCAACCTCGACTGATTCTGATTTGTCGGTCGGGAATATACAGTATTGGTCCCCCCAAATACTTGCGTCCCCACGCATAGCATATCATAGAACCCGTTTTCGGGCGACTGTGCTTAGAACATATATTCGCAACTCTATGTTAGGCATAATCTGCCGCTGGTCCTGAAAAGAATTCTTAGACCGTCAGAACCAGCTTGCCCATCACCCTGCGATTGATGATCTCCTCAAGCGCTTGTGGCGCGTCTTCGAGCGCGTAGCTGCGCTGAATATGCGGCCGCAGACGTCCCTCAATGTACCAGACGAGCAATTGCTCAAAAGACCGCTTGATCACGTCGGGATCCTGGGCAAAGTACGCGCCCCAGAACAATCCCAGCAATGAGGCGTTCTTGAGCAAGGCGATATTGACCGGCAAGCTGGGGATGCGTCCGCTGGCGAATCCAATCGCCAGATAGCGCCCCTCCCAGGCGATGCGGCGAAAAGCCTGGTCAAAAATATCGCCGCCAACAGGGTCGAAGATCACGTCCGCGCCCCGGTCTTCAGTGAGCGATTTCAGGCGCTCGCGCAGGTCTTCGGCGCGATAGTTGATGATGTCATCGGCGCCGCGCTCCCGCGCTAGCGCCAGCTTCTCCGCGCTGCTGGCGGCGGCAATCACGCGCGCGCCCATCCGCTTGCCGATTTCCACCCCCGCCAAACCGACGCCGCCGGCCGCGCCTAAGACGAGCAAGGTTTCGCCGGCTTGCAGCCGCGCTCGATGCGATAGGCCGACATGCGCCGTGCCATAGACCAGCGGGAAGCCAGCGCCCGTTGCGTAGGGCATGTTCGCGGGCATGGGCAGCGCCGACGACTGCGGCACGACGACTTCTTCGGCGAAGCCGCCGAACATCATGGTGGCCATGACCCGCTCGCCCAGGCGCTCAGCGTCCACGCCCACGCCAACTTCGATGATATCGCCTGCGACTTCCAAGCCCGGGCTGAAAGGGAAGGGCGGCTTCAATTGGTACAAGCCCTGGATCATCAGGGCGTCGGGGAAGTTGACGCCGCAGGCGCGCGCCCTGATCTTGACTTCGCCCGGTTTCACCATCGGGCTGGCGACGTCCTCAACTGTTAGCGAGGTGGGCGCGCCGAAGGATTTGCAGAGTACGGCTTTCATAAGCCGAAGATCCCGGAATCTTGGATTAGCGGATACGCTCGCCCGGCTGCGCTCAGATCGCTATCGGATTGGCGAGCAAGCCGGTTAGCAGGTCGACGCAGGCTTGAACATCTCTGATGTCGACGGTTTCGCTGGTTGTATGCAGGTAGCGCGTGGGAATGGAGATGCAGCCGCTGGGTACGCCGGCATCCGCCAATTGAATGGCGGAAGCGTCTGTTGTGCCGCCAGCCAGCAATTCCAACTGATAGGGGATGCCATCCGCTTCGCAACGGTCGATCATCCAATTCTTGATCGCAACAGGCACCACCAAGCCCGGATCATGGATCTTGATTGCGGCGCCCCCGCCCAGCTTGACCAGCATTTTGCGTCCGCGGATTTGGTCGCCGCTGCCCGTGACATCAATGGCGATGCCGATATCCGGGCGGACGCCCTGCGCCGCGGTCTTCGCGCCGCGCAAGCCAACTTCTTCCTGGACGGTGAACGCGAAGTATACTTCGTTCGGCGCTTGTCGTTTCAGCCTGCGCATGGTTTCGATGGCCACGACGCAGCCAATGCGGTCGTCTAGGGACTTGGCTACGATGCGCTGGCCCCGCGTCTGCAGCTCGCGCATGAAACCGGCCGGCTGGCCCACTGGAGTGGCATTGCTGTTCTCGTCGTCTTGCACATCAATGTAGAAGTCGCCGAGCGACTTGCCGGCGCCGTTCTGCGCCGCGATGACGCCGACCGTGCCGTCTTCAAAAAGCACGCGGTTGCCGTTGAGCGTGTCGGCGCGCAAACCACCCATAGCTGTGAAGCGCAGATAGCCGCTTTCCGGCTCCTGGTAATTGGCCATCAGACCGATTTCGTCCATGTGCGCGGCGATCAAGACCTTCTTGCCGCCGACGCCGAGGCGGCAGATCAGATTGCCCAAGCCGTCAACCCAAGTCTCGTCCGCTAGCGCGCTCACCTCGTCGCGGATGATGTCGCGGATGCGATGTTCATAGCCGGGCGGTCCCCAGGTTTCCACCAGTTTTCGGGTCAGTTCAATCACGATAGACTCCAGAATCCATGTCCGAAACAGAGCAGTATTGTAACGCCTATTTTCTTGCCTATCGACAGCGGGTTTGATGTTTTGCGCAAGCGCGGCGGATACTTGCGCCGATTAGGCGCCGAGCGGCTGCGGCTGGCGAGTCTCCAGCCGCATCGGCAGACCATCGCGCGGGAACAAGGTGATGAAAGGCTGGGGCTTGACCTGCGCGCCTTCGACCAGGCGCAACTGAAAACGCTGCGCAATCGTCGCCAGCAGCAAGTTGGCTTCCATGGTGGCGAAGCTGTTGCCGATGCAGACGCGCGGACCGCCGCCAAAGGGGATGTAGGCGTATTTGGGGATCTCGCTGATGCGGTCTTCCGCCCACCGTTCGGGGATGAAGGCTTCTGGCTGCTCCCAGATATCGGGGTGGCGGTGAACGCAGTAGATCAGGATCTGCGCGCCGGAGCGCTCTGGGAAGCTGTAACCCAAAACTTCGGTTGCCCGCTGGTTCACGCGACTGATCGACCAGACGGGCGGCATCAGGCGCATGGATTCTTTGAGGACCATATCGGTATAAGGCAGGCGGTCCAAATCCGCCAGCGTTGGCGCTTTCCCTGCCAATGCGCTGTCCAATTCATCGTGAAGCCGTTGCTCGACATGCGGGTTTTGCGCCAGCAGCCACCAGGTCCAGTTGAGCGCGTTCGCCGTCGTTTCGTGGCCCGCCAGGAATAGCGTGACCGCTTCGTCCCGCACTTGCAGGTCGGTCATGCGGTCGCCGTCTTCGTCTTCCGACAAGAGCAGCATGGACAAGAGATCGCCCCGGTCTTCGCCTGTGGCGCGCCGTTGATTGATAAACTCGTATACGATCTTGTCCAATACGGCTTTGGCGCGGCGCGAGCGAATGCGCAGGGGGGTTGGTACCCAAGCCGGCAACAAGTTAGCCGTATTGCTGGCTTTCTGCACGACTTCCACGGCGGATTTTACCTGGTTGACCGTGGTGGAGGCGTCGGCGTCAAACAGGGTGCGTCCGACAATCATCAGCGTCAGTTGCATCATCTCTTCATCGACATCGAGCGCAGCGCCGTCTTTCCAGCGCTCCAGCCGCTGCAAGGTGTAATGCACCATCGTATCGGCATAGGCTGCGATGCGCCCCGTGTGAAAAGCCGGCGCGACCAGCCGCCGCTGCCGCTTCCAAAATTCGCCATTGCTGGTAACGAGTCCCTTACCCATGAAGCGCGCCAAGCCCGTTTTTTCATTGGTGTATTCAGAGCCTTTGATGAATATCTGCGCTTGCCGCACCAGTATTTCGCGGATCATGTCGGGATTGGCGATCAGATATTGGTGGCGATCGCCCGACTTGTAGTGCATGACATCGCCGTATGCGGCCATCCATTCCGTGACTTGCTGGAGCGGATCCGCCAGGAAATTGCGATACGTCAGGTACTGTTCGATGGGGCTGCTGCCGACGTCCGGCGGTCCCGGCGGGAATCGACCCTCTGGCATTAGCGATTGCCTCGACTATTGAATCAATCCATATATTCATTCTAGCGGATTTAGCGCTCGGATGATAATCCCTGCCGGATGCGAAATGTAACGGAGGAGTGTACTGGGCAATCGCTTCAAAATGATGGCGGACGAAATGGCGGGATTCTAAACTGAAAATTAACTACAGAGTACGCAGAGAACGCAGAGAACGCAGAGAACGCAGAGAAAACAATAAATCTCATCTCAGCTGTGATTTTTGGTGACAAATCACGTTTCGCTGGGGACTGTTGCCGATTCCGGGCCGCAGATTTAGAAGAATAGTCGTCTAAACTCCTACGAACTCTGTGTCCTCTGCGTCCTCTATGTTGAAAATAATTTGAAGCGATTGCCCTGTGTAACGGAGGAGTGTATCGAAACCATTTGCGCAGTATGATAGATTTGTGACAATATACAGCGCAAGTGATGACGAAGGAGAAGAGGTTGCTTCATGTATACCATAGGGCTCGATTTCGGAACCTTGTCCGGGCGCGCGGTGCTGGTTGATACGCGCGATGGCGGCGAGATTGCCGAGGCAGTGTTTGAGTATCCGCACGCGGTCATGGACGAAACCTTGCCTTCGGGACAGCGCTTGCCGCCGGATTGGGCGCTGCAGCATCCACAAGACTATATTGATGTTTTTGCAAACGCCATCCCGGCGGTTTTGCGGGAAAGCGGCATCGATCCCGCCGCTGTCAAAGGCATCGGCATCGACTTCACCGCCAGCTCGCCCATGCCGACCAAGGCTGATGGCAGGCCGCTCTGTTTCCTGCCCGAGCTGGAGGACGAGCCGCATGCTTATATCAAGCTGTGGAAGCATCACGCCGCGCAGCGCCAAGCCGACCAAATCAATGAAACAGCCCGACGAATGGGCGAAAGCTGGCTGCCGCGCTACGGCGGCAAAATCTCCTCCGAGTGGTTCTTCAGCAAATTGCTGCAGATTCTGCAAGAACGGCCCGACATTTATGCCCAGATTGATAAATTCGTGGAAGCGGCGGATTGGGTGATCTGGCAGTTGACCGGCGTGGAAACGCGCAACACCTGTACAGCCGGCTATAAGGCAATGGCGCAGGATGGCGATTTCCCTTCAAAGGACTATTTCAGAGCGCTGGATGCGGCTTTCGAAAACGTGGTGGACGAGAAAATCGGGCGAGAATTCGCCGAACTGGGTGAAAGAGCCGGCGACCTAAGAGCCGACATGGCGCGACTGATGGGATTGCCGGCCGGCATCGCGGTTGCGGTAGCCAATGTTGACGCCCACGTAACCGCGCCGGCGGTAAAAGCCACCGACCCAGGCGTCATGGTCATGGTGATGGGTACTTCTAGTTGCCACATTTTATCCGGCGTCGACTTGAAGGAGGTTGACGGCATGTGCGGCGTCGTAAAGGGCGGCGTCATTCCCGGCTTGTACGGTTACGAGGCCGGTCAAAGCGCCGTCGGCGATATCTTCGCCTGGTTCGTCGATCATGCCGTGCCGCCGGCATACCATGCGGCAGCCGCGGAGGCGGGCATCGGCATTCACGAGTTCCTGGAACGGGAAGCCGCGAAACAGCAAGTTGGCGAACACGGGTTGATCGCCCTGGATTGGTGGAATGGCAACCGCAGCACCCTGGTCGATGTGGATCTGAATGGCATGATCCTGGGCATGACGCTGGCGACGCGAGCGCCGGATATATATCGGGCGCTTATCGAAGCGACGGCTTATGGCACGCGCGAGATTATCGAAGCCTTTGAAGCGGAGGGCGTCGAAGTCAATGAATTGGTGGCGGCCGGTGGCTTGCCAGAGAAAAACGCGCTCTTGCGGCAGATCTATGCCGATGTCACGGGCAGAACATTCAAGCTCTCCGGTTCGGCGCAAGCGCCTGCGCTGGGCTCAGCCATGCACGCCGCGGTGGCTGCGGGCATTTACCCGGATATACAGGCTGCCGCCGTGAAAATGGGCAAGCTCAAAGACGAGGTCGTCAAACCCATACCGGAAAATCAGTTGGTCTATGACAAACTCTACGCCGAGTATCGGCTGCTCTACGATTATTTCGGGCGCGGGAGCAACGATGTCATGAAACGCCTCAAAGCGATAAAGCACGCCGCCTTATCGTGACCTATTTTGCGCCTTGGGCCTGCGAAGGCGCATCACCTGTCAAAAACGTACAAAGCTATTCCACTCGTCTTAGTTCACGGGCAAATTTATCCCCCGGCGCGGGTCGCCGAGCCGGGATTTCCTGCATTATTCGTCAAATCATAGCGCATTCTGGATAGACCTTCCTCGTTTTATGGTCATTTCTGACAAGAAACTTGGAATCGCTGGCTGGAATGCTTGACATTTTTGCGCGATTCATAATATTATTACAGATGATGATGCTGAATCTTGCGTGAATCAGTTAATATTTTGTGAAAAACTACTAAAAGTATTGCTTAGAATTGAGATAGATTTGCGGTAACTATCAGCTTTGGGTCTGCGCTAGACTGTTTAGAGTCAAATTCTGTAGAAGTTGCAGTTGTACTGCTCGGAGGGATGCGCATGAACAAGCGTAAGATGCTGTATCGGCTTTTGTCCATTTTTATAGGTATGGCGGTTTTGTATAGCTTCGGCTTTGACGCCATCGCGCAAGACGACCCTCCCGCAGAGGATGCCGCTGCCGAAGAAGTGATGATGGAAGAGGGAATCAGCGCGGCTGATGTTCAATACAATCTGGATCAGATCTGGATTTTGTTGGCGGGTTTCCTGGTTTTCTTCATGCAGGCCGGCTTCGCCATGCTGGAAGGCGGGATGATCCGCGAAACGGGGGTGGTCAATTCGCTCGCCGAAAACTTCATGGACGCTTGTGTTACCGGCATCGTCTTTTTCATTGTCGGCTATGGCATCGCTTATGGCGTTTATGATGCCGAAGCGGGCATCGGCAGCTCGATTCTGGGCGAGGTCGAATTGTTCCTGGGCGGCGTCCACGGCGCGAACCCCGGCGACGGGGAAAAGCTGGTTGGCTTCTTCTTCCAGTTCGCTTTTGCCGGCGCGGCCGCGACAATCGCGACGGGCGCTATGGCAGAACGCACGAATTTTGTTGGGAAGTTGATCTACAGCGCCATTCTGGGCGCGGTCATTTACCCGGTTGTTGTCTTCTGGACCTGGGGCGGCGGTTGGATCGCCGAGCAAGGCTTCATCGACTTCGCCGGCTCGACCATCGTACACATGACCGGCGGTGTCGTTGCGCTGGTGGGCGCATACATGGTGGGACCGCGCGCCGGGCGCATCTTCGGGCGTCCGCCGGAAGCATCGAATCTGGCGGTAGCGGCGCTTGGCACCTTCATCCTGTGGTTTGGCTGGTATGGCTTTAATGTCGGCTCGACCTTGGGCGCGGGCGACCCCAACCAATTGGGCTTGGTGGCTGTCAATACCACGCTAGCGGCGGCGGCCGGCGCGCTGGGCGCGATGTTCTATACCTATTACCTCACGCAGAATTGGAACATGAGCTTCATCTTGAACGGCTCGCTGGCTGGTCTTGTCGGCATCACGGCTGGCTGCGCGTCGGTCACACCGATAGGCGCGCTGATCATTGGCGCTTTGTCCGGCATTGTTGTCGTCATTTCGATCAGCTTGATTGAATCCATGAAGATTGACGATGCGGTAGGCGCCTTTTCTGTACACGGCGCTTGCGGCGCCTTTGGCACGCTCATGATCGGTATCGTCGGCTCGGCCGCGCTCGGCGCGCCCAGCTTGCTGGACGGCGGCACACTGGATACGCTCGGCTCGCAGATTGTCGGGGTTGCCGGCGTGGCCATCTGGACGGGAGTCGCCAGCTTCTTGATGTTCGGCGCTTTGAAAGCCGCCAATATCTTGCATGTCGATCCGGAAGCGGACAGAATCGGCATTGACGCCTACGAGCATCACGCCTCGGTCTGGCCCAATGTCCTGCCGCTGCGCGAGGAAGATGAATAAGACTTGCGCCTGGCGCGACCAAAGAATCAGATTAACAAAAGCGGCTCGGCAAGAGCCGCTTTTTTGATTTTCTTCGCGCGCGATCTAAAGAAAATCGCTATCGAGCATGATGGTCACGGGACCATCATTGTGGATTTCGACCTGCATCAGCGCGCCGAAGACCCCGTGTTCAACTCTCGTCACGCCAGCGGCTTGCAGGCATTGGGCGAAATGCGCCACCAGCGGTTCCGCCAGCTGTGGCGGGGCGGCGCCGATATAGCTGGGACGTCTGCCTTTGCGGGCGTCGGCGTAGAGGGTGAATTGTGAAACGACCAATGCGCTGCCCTTGATGTCAAGCAGCGACAGATTCATCTTGCCGGCGTCGTCCGAGAAAACGCGCAAGTTGGCGGCTTTCCCAGCCAAGCGCCGCGCTTCTTCTTGGGTGTCGCCGTGGGTGACGCCGACCAGCGCCACGTAGCCTTGGTCAATCGCCCCGGTGACGACCCCGTCCACGGTTACCGAGCCGGCGCTCACACGTTGCAGTAGGACTTTCACGATCTGTTTTCCGCTAGCCCCGCTGGTTGAGAATCTGCATCACACGCAGCAAGAAATAGCGGCAGCAGGTATCCACATGGTATTGAATATCCAATTCTTCTGTATCCCTGTCGTAAACGCCGCTAATCAGGAAACTCGGCGCTTGTTCATGTTCGGCGCAATGAACAGCGCGAAACTTGCGCCGCAAACCTGCCCCGATAGAGCGGCGCGTGCTTTCAAACATTTGCTCGAGCTCTGTTTCGTCGAGGAAGGCCTCTGGGAGCGCTTCGCCTTCGCTGTGCAAGTCGAATTCTATCTTCACCGGGTTGCCTCGGTTGGCGTCAGGGCAATCGCTTCAAAATACTTTTCAACATAGAGGACGCAGAGGACACAGAGTTTTAGTAGTTTAGACGACTTTTCAACTAAATTCGCGGCTAGGAATAGGCAAGGGGCACTAGAGAGACGTTTTTTTCACCAAAATACACCGCTGAAATATGACATTTTATGCTTTTCTCTGCGCTCTCTGCGTACTCTGTAGTTAATTTTCAGTTTAGATTCCCGCCATTTCGTCTGCCATCATTTTGAAGCGATTGCCCTGAGTTGGCGTCCTGTTTTGTTGCGTCGCGGCTTAACCCAACATGGGCTTCACGCGCTGCACGAGCTGAATCGTATAACCCCAAGGATCGCGCACAAAAGCCAGCTTGTCACCAGTCGGCGTCCGATCTACCTCGCCTTCCAACGTGCCGCCGGCCGCTACCAGGCGCTGGCGCGTGGCTGCCATGTCGTCGACCGCGAAAGCCAAGTGAAATGTGACCGGATGATAATCGCCGTAGGCGACAAACTCGCCCAAGGGATTGCTGTAAACTTCTATCAGGCTCTTGTGGGCTGAATCCGCCAAAAAGTGAATGAAGGGCGGTTCGTCGAAGGAACGAATGATCTCCATGTCCAGATGTTCGACATACCAAGCGGCGAATGCTTTGACATCTTTCACGTTGAAGGCTGCGTGCTCTAGTCGCATGAGGTTCTTTTACTCCAGTTCAAAATGTTCGCTGTCGGATGATTCTGCCTCATCGTCGTCTAATTCTGGCAGGCCTTGGCTGCGCGCCCAACTGATGCCCATCATTAGCACAAAGATGATAGCGATGCTCGCAAATATGATCTCGTCAAAGGGACCCAGCGCGCCATGCGCGAGAATGACGACCATGTCTGTCTTTCGTGTTCTTCATTTCATAGAGCTTCGATTATAGAGGAAGCTGAGCCAAATCTGTACCGAGACTTGAGCGCTCCCGGGATATATGGACGGGGTTCCGAAGCGCTTAGTCTTTGTCAATCGGTATCTGAATCTTGCCGGTTGTATCGGACGGAGCGGACGGAGCGTCATTCTGGGAAGCTGATTCGATTTTGTCTTTCGCATCGCTGATATTGATGCGCACCGCCTTCTTGCCCAACTGGCCGCGCCGATCCCGCGCTTTCTTTTTCACCCGCGTTTTGGCAGCCTGCTTATGCACTCTTAGGTCTAGCTCAAAATCTTCTTCAATTGGGGCGCTCCAATCAACTGCGATTTTGTGATCCTCGGCGCTTCCGGGCACTTGCTCTTTCTCAACTTTCGCCGCGCGCTCTGGCGAGGCGGGGGAAGCATGGACGGGCGGACGGGATTGCATGTCCTCGGCCGGCTGCGCTAATGCCCGCGTGTCCTGGATTTCGCTCCCCTGCTCCTCGGCTTTGATGTCTGGCGGGTCGGCAGCGATCGCGTCTTCGTCAAGCGGGGCGCGCAGCGCTTTGACGACCTGGCGGATCTGATCTTCAAAGGAATCCCAGTGCGAAGGCGCCAGCGACTCCAGCATGAGCTCGAGCGCGTCATTAAGCGCGCTCCCGGGCATTTCGGCGGCTTGCAGCGCGAAGATGCGATATGCGCGCAGGGGGCGATATGACGGATGGAGGCGCAGCCCTTCGTCCAGAATCGACAAGGCTTGGTCATATTCCTGCAGGGCATAAAGCGCGGCGCCGAGCCGGGTGTAAAGACGCGGCAGGTCCTTCGCCGGCAGGCTCTTGCCCTTGGGTCTGGCGAGCAAATCGCGATAGAGCGGCAGCGCTTGCTCGGGAACATCGAATTCCGACCAGCAGACCGCCAATTCGAACATGATCCTGACGTTTTCGGGATATGTCGCCTGCAACTGCCGAAAATGTTCGATAGCGCCTTTGAGTTTGCCTTGCCGCTTCAAAGCCAAGCCCAGGTCTATCAATTCGCTGACAACTGCCATAGATTCAATTTTCCCGTAGCATGTAAGCTGAAATCAGTATAGCACGATACGCCAGTACTACGCAGCGCTGGCGCATTTGTCGCAGGGCAGTTTCAAAAAGACGACGACTTTAATGGCGCAGATGCAAACTGAAAATCAGCTACAGAGTCGAAGAGATCAGGGGGGTCACGTATCCCTTGTCGAGCCAATCACGCAGCGTTGCGGAATCGACGCTCTTGCCGGCAAAGCCCTCTGGATTGTCGCGCAAGGTCGAGACCAACAGGCTGTCCTCGTTGTAGCTGGCGCGGAAATCATGGTAGATGCCGAAGCGTTCCGAGAGATAGCACCAAGGCGCCTTGCGATATATGGTGTTGCGGGTAAGTTTCGGAAGCCGGTAGCTTAGCGGGGCTTTCTTTTGCGCATTGAGGATCACATCCGCATAGCCCGACACCATTTTCTCCAGCGAGAACTCGTTCTCGAGGTATTGCAGCGTCGCTGGCGACGTGCGCCGCTTTTCGCTCAATATGTTGTGCGCGCGGGCAGCCGCCCCGTCGATGTCGCCGTAATCGACCCGATCAACATGTTCGTCCGAGAACAGATCTCGATAGGTCGAGACGCGGGATAGAATCGGCGGCGTGCCACAGCCCAGCGATTCAAAGGGCGTATTGCCGAAGGTCTCGACGCAGTTGCCGATGCACATGGTTACATCGGCGATGCTGTAGTATTGCGCGATCAGATCCTCGCTAATCCAGTCATGAAAGTAAAAACTGTCGGTCAGCCCGGTCGCGACAAGCTCTTGCCGCAACTGCTGAAAATAGGCGCGAAGGCTCGGTTCCGCTTCCGCGTCTACTCCGCGCGGCGCTAATACGCGCAGCTCGCTCCAACCATAGTCATGGACGAGTTTTCTCGTCACCTGAATCACTTCATAGATGCCCTTGTTCACATCCGGTCGGTGCGGGAACAGCAGTGTCGGTCCTTCCGCTATCGACTTGGGTATCAGGTCGAAGATGGCATTCGGCTCGGTATAGCGGAATTTTCGCCAGTCGAAACCATTATGGATGGAGCGCATTCGCGTTTCGACATCGGGGCAAAACTGCGCAACGACCGCCGCATAAGACGCTCTGCTATGTTCCGAGGGCAAGATCCACTCATCGCCTTGGAAAAGCAGGGCGGATTGCAAGGTCTCTGGATAGATGATGCTGCGCATCGAAAAGATGGTGGGCTTGTCCCGATAAACGTAGGGAAATATCAAACCGCCGTCGTGACTGTAATGAATATCGGCGTTGGCAATGGCGTCGCCGACGGCGCGCATGGCGTTGGCGATATTGTAAAGGGGCGTGAAATAGGGCTCGGGATAGGGCTGTTTGAAGCGCAGGATCGGCTGGATGCGAACGTTTTCGTGCCAGGAGAAGGGCGCGCTGGATTCTTCATGCCGGGTTGACAGAATGCTCAAGCGATGACCAAGCTCGCCCAGGTGAAGCGCAACCTTCTTGAGTTGAACCTGCCCGCCGCCCATCGCGTAATCGGGGAAGAGCGGCGTCATGGAAAAAACGGCAATCCGCTTGCCTTCGCTCGAGCTCATGTCGTCCCAGCTAATTTATGTCGAATCGTTTCCAAGTGTAACATGGTTGGCGGCTAGGCCCGCCAGCGGCATAAATAATCATGGGCAGGCAATTCAAGCCTCATCAATCGCAGATGAGCGTGCCGACAGAGCTATCCCCGCGCAAGGCAGTGACCAAGTCGTCCGGGTTCCAGAAGTTGAGCACTATGATCGGCATTTCGTTTTCCTGGCAAAGCGTGAATGCTGTGGCGTCCATCACGCGTAGTTGGCGCTCGAGCACATCTTGATACCTCAATCTGTCATATCGCGTCGCGCCTGGGTTATGCAGGGGATCATCGGAATACACCCCGTCTACTTTGGTGGCTTTCACGATCACATCAGCGTCAATCTCGCTGGCGCGCAAGGCGGCTGCGGAATCGGTCGTGAAATATGGTGTGCCGATGCCGCCAGTCAGGATGAGGACGCGGCCTTTTTCCATGTGCCGAATCGCGCGCAGGCGGATATACGGTTCGGCGATTGAATTCATTTGCACCGCGGTTTGTACGCGGGTGATGACGCCCTGGCGCTCGATGGCGTCCTGGAGCGCCAGACCATTCATCACGGTGGCGATCATGCCCATGTGGTCCGCCGTGCTGCGCTCCATGCCCAGCTTCGCCGCGGGCTCGCCACGCCACAGGTTGCCGCCGCCGATGACGATGGCTACCTGCACATCCAATTCATAGACTTCCCGCACGCGCTGGGCGATGTATGCCGCCTTTTCGGGATCAATGCCAATTCCGCTATTGCCCGCCAAGGCTTCTCCGCTCAGTTTCAGCAATACACGTTGGTAGGGCAGTTGACCAGTCTCGCTCATTTTCGCTCCTTGTCCCATAAATTGTCTCCTTTGCTCGCCGCTTCTAATCAGCCATCCAGAAATCTTCGGTCAAATCGAGCGAGGCAAATATCGCGCGCGCCTCATCCAACGTGCGGCCGCGGAAGGTCCCCGACATGCGATCGCCATACCAGCGCCGCGAAAGCGCCCACACCTTTTGCAGCGACAGCAGCGCTCCTTTCGCTCGACCTTCCTGGCGCCGCCACCGCTCAACTTCGTTCTCCTCACGGAAGAAGAGAATAGTCGCTCAAGTATCAACGAGGTTTTTGTACCAATTCCGGAATGGTTTGGCGAAATGCACCATCCCCTCGTTTTCAGAATTCAGTTTGCCGGCCTCGATCGAGAAATGAACCAATTCGCGGTCAAGCGGATGCCGCGCTTCAATGCACGCGTCCGCACCCAGCATGGCTGGAATGCCGAGCGCGTCCCAGGCGCAATTCGCGTATAAGCGCTTATTGCCCACCAAGACTTGATAGTCGGTAGCGACCGCGGACAAAGGATTCGCCATCAGGATGTCGTCCGAGCCGGGGCGCAAAAATAGCGCATGAGCCTTATGCAGCCGCTGCAAAGCTCGTTCCGCGTCCGCGACGGACAGGTGGAAATGCCGGGCGATCTCTTCGCCAGCGGGCGGGAAGCCGCGGCTTGCGAAAAAGCGGTAGACAAAGAGCCTTATGTCCCAGTCCATTTGCTCTAGCATGTCAGCAGTTGGCAAAATAAAAGGACTAGCGCGGCGCTAATCCCCTTTTTGTCTTGATACTCCGTGAGCATGGGCATCTCGGCTGGCTCTGTTTATACTCGCCTATGCCCCGTCGCCAATGGCAAAGCGCTGGAAGCGCTCGATTTTGATGGTTTCGCCGACCTCGGCGACCGTCTCTTGCAAGTACTGGCTAACGGTTTTGTCATCGTCCTTGATGAAATCCTGTTCCATCAGAACGATCTCTTCGTACCATTTGTTCATGCGCCCGGCGACAATCTTTTCAGCGATTTTTTCCGGCTTGCCTTCTTCCAGCGCGCGCTCGAGCTGCACCTTCGCTTCCGCCGAGACGAGGTCTGCTGGCACATCTTCTCGCTTGACAAATTGCGGATTGAGGTTGGCGATGTGCATAGCGATATCTTTCGCAAACGCTTTGAAGCGATCGGTCGCCGCGACGAAATCGGTCTCGCAATTGACCTCGACGATGACCGCCAAACGATTGTCGAAGTGGACATAATTGCCAATCACGCCTTCATTGGCGCTTCTGCCCTTGCTTTGCAGCTTGATTCCATCTTTGAGCGCCTTTTCGCGCAGGAACTCCGCCGCCAGGTCCATATCACCGTCAAACTGTTCCAGCGCCTTCTTGCAATCCAAAGGACCGGCGCCGGTCTTGTCTCGTAGTTGTTTGACTTCTTTTGCGCTTACAGCCATTTGCCTTACTTGCTCCATTCGGACAGGGTCCTCAGTTATGCTTCAGCTTATGATTTTGCTTGGTCCGCTGCTTGAGCCGCGGCGCCATCGGCCGCTTGGGCGGTGTCATCCGTCTCGCCTTCGCCATCGCCAAAGAGCTTGGAATCGCGCAGTTTCGCTAATGTCGATTCGCCCAGCAGATCTTCGTCGCCGAGTTCGTCGTCATAGGCATCGCTGAACATTTGCTCTTCTTCCTCTTCGGCGCCTGCGGACAGGCGCAGGTTATGCCCTTCGAGCACCGCGTCCGCCAAGGCGCTCACCAGCAGCCGAATCGAACGCATGGCGTCGTCGTTCGCGGGCAAAATGTGATCAACAAGGTCCGGATTGGCATTGGTATCGACCAGCGCCAGGACCGGAATGCCGAGGATATTAGCTTCTTTCACGGCGGTATGCTCGCGATCGGCATCGACGACGATTAGCATATCCGGGATGCGCTTCATCTCGCGAATGCCGCCGAGGCGCAATTGCAGCTTGCTTATCTTGCGGCTCAGCACCAGCGCTTCTTTCTTTGTCAGCTTGTCAAACTCGCCGGCGTCGCGCCGCTGCTCAAGCTGCTTCAAAGTGTCGATACGGCTGCGGATAGTCTTCCAATTGGTGAGCGTGCCGCCAAGCCAGCGGTAATTCACAAAGGGCATGCCACAGCGCCCAGCCTCTCGCTGGACAATCTCTTGAGCCTGCCGCTTGGTGCCGACAAAAAGCACACTGCCGCTATCGGCGATCATCTTGGCGATCATGTCGTGGAAGTGATTGAGGTTTTTCAGTGTAATCTGCAAGTCGATGATGTGGATCCCGTTGCGTTGGGTGAAGATGAATTCATTCATCTTGGGATTCCACTTGTTGGTACGGTGTCCAAAGTGGACACCGGTTTCGAGAAGGGAACGCATTTTTACCGCTGAGGGCATCAGAAATCTCCTTGGAAATGGGTGTTTTGGTCTCGCATGTCGTTCATCCTCCGGTGAAAATCCGCTTGGGGCGGGCAACACCCACCAAGAGTCCCGACATGTGGAATTTTGAGCCGCGATTTATCGCGATTCCGCGGCGGATTCTATCACAGGCAAGGAAGCGCGACAATGATGTCTTTGGCAGCCGCGTAGACACTGGGCGAATTCTTAGACTTCGTGTCCTACCTGTCTTGACGGCCGGTGTCTACGCGACCTGTGCAAAATAGAATAGGCGGCGCTATCAGTCGGATTCGCTGAGGATAGCCCGCAAAGCGCCCAGGAAGGCTTGGTTGGCTTCTCTGGCGCCAATGCTCACCCGCAGGGCATTCGGCAAGCCGTTTCGCGTTTGCGCGCGCAGCAAGATGCCGCGCTCCAAGAGCGCCTGCTGCAATTCTTCCCCCGGCCGATGGGTTTCGAATAAGATAAAATTCGCGGCCGGTTTCCAATAACGGATGTCCAGCCGGTCCAACCCGGCGCAGACCCATTTTGCCTCCGCCCGCAGGTAGCTCACGACCTTGCGCACATGGTCTTGATCGCCGCAGGCCGCGATGCCGGCAGCCAGCGCCAGCTTGTTCTGGTGAAAACCACGCTGCAAGCCCGCGATGTAGTTGGCGATATCGGGCTTGGCAATGCCGTAGCCGAGGCGCAGCCCAGCAAGACCGTAGGCTTTGGAAAAGCTGTGAACGACCACGATATTCTTGCCTTCGCGTACATAGCGAAGCGAATCGGGGTAGGTAGGGTCCTGCACAAAATGATGATAGACCTCGTCGGCGACAACCAAGACTTGATCGGGAATACCGTGCATCAGCGCCTTCATCGACGCCGCGGGCATCACGGTTCCCGTCGGATTGTTGGGGTTGCAGAGCATGATAAGGCGCGTTTTTTCGTTGATGGCTGCCAGCACGGCGTCGACGCGGTACTCGAATGAATCGGGAATCAGCGGCACGTCCACGATCCTTGCGCCCAAGGGCGCGGAGATCTTCCTATACGCGCCGGTGAATGTCGGCGAAGACAGAATCAATTCGTCGCCCGGTTTCAAGAATCCGCGCGCGATCAATTCGAGCGATTCGAAACCGCTGCAACCGGTGTAGATATGTTCCGCCGTCAAACCGCGACCCAATACATTGACGATCGCTTGTCGCAACCCAATGTCCGAGTAATCCGGGTAATAGGAAAGCGTCGGGGCGACCGCGGTGATGGCCTCGATGACTTTTGGAGAGGGACCCAGCGGATTCTCGTTGTTCGCCAGATGGTAAACCTTGCTTATGCCGCGCTTTTCTTGCAGCTCTTCCAGCGAGTCGCGGTTGCCTGCGCGGACGAAAGGCTGGATATGCGGATTATATGCGAGTTGGCTCATTTGGCGCTTTCTTGCTTGGCTGATTCAAGGATAGTCTGCGAGTTGCGAATGCCTGTGAACGCAGCTGAAAACCGGCTGCTTTTCCCTGCAAGCGCAGGTCTCTGCTCATCGCTTGTTTTCCAATAACATTGACGAGCCGCCTTTGGCGCGGAAGCCGAAGCGCGCGTAAAAGCCGCTCATGTCCGCCGCGCAATCCAGCATGACCTGCTCTACATGTTGCAGCCTTTTGAGCAGCTTGTCCAGCATCGTTGATGCGATGCCCTGGCCGCGGAAAGCGCTGTCGACGACCACGTCGTCAATCAAGGCGCGATATAAGTCGTCTGTGATGACACGGGAAAAGGCGATCAAGCGGTCTTCGTTCCAGGCGCCCAGGGTGATTTGGCTGCGGTCGAGCATGCGCTGAATATCCAAGGGGGAACGCGTATCCGCCCAATCGGTTTGCCCCAAGAGCGCGCGCAGCGCTTCGGGATTGATCGGCTCCGTGAACGAATAGATGTAGGGTTTGCTCATGGCGCGGCATCCTCCGGTCGCGGCTTGATAAGAATAGGATTATGATAACGCGCTGTTCCTAGGGCGAAAGCGAACTTGTGCATCTTGCATAGGGTTCCACGAACGTCGTTGTGAGCCCTAGGAGGCGCGTATCGGGTTTTTCGATAAGGCAAGCCAGTGATAAAATAAATATGTTCCCCGACAACTGACAGGAGTGTTGGGCTTGGCCACAGCGCGCTGGAATTCTTTCATTCAGTTTTTATGCGAGATATATCAACTGCCCAGCGATCTGCGCCAGGCCGCTGCCGACGAGCTGCTGTCGACGCGCAGGGAATGGCCCTGGGTCGAGCGCGACCGCGCCACCTTCGTTTATGATTCGGTGACCGCGCACCGCGTCTCGGTCAACCTCGATATTGTGAATCGGGACCCGCCTTTTGAAAATCTGGTGCGCTTGGAAGACACCTCGTTGTGGTATTTCCAGCGCTACTTCGACCGCGATGCTCTGGTCGATTATATGTACGCGATTGACGATCCAGGCACGCCGCTGGCGCAAGAAGTGAACTTGATGGATCGGGTGGATCGCTTTTGGCAAGCCGACCCGCTGAATGCCCTCAGCGTTCAGACGGCGCAAGTCAGCACCTCCGTTTTGCAGATGCCGCGGGCGCGCCCCGTCCCCAGCTGGCGGGCGATGGCTGCGGTGCCGCGCGGGAATGTCTATCGTCATCGCTTCAGCTCGACCAATTTGGACTTCAACGATCGCGATCTGTGGGTATATACGCCGCCCGGTTACAATCACAGTTCGAGCCAAGTTTACCCTTTGCTGATCATGATGGATGGCCAGTGGGCGCTAAATGTTCTGGAGGCGCCCTATATCGCCGACGCGCTGCTCAAGCATGGACGCATGGAGCCGGTGATAATTGCCATGCTCGCGGCTGGCGGGGGCTCGCAGCGCGTGTCGGAATACATAGGAAACGACCATCACTATGCCATGGTGGTCGCGGAATTGCTGCCCTTTTTGCAGACCGAGTACCGCATCGAGCCGGTCAATTTAGGTTTAGGCGGCGTCGGCGAAGGCGCCGTGGCGGCCGCTCACGCCGCGCTAAAGAACCCAGCTATATTCGCTCACTTGATTATGATTTCGCCGCCATTGGGCGGAAAGCCCGCCCTGCAAAAGTTGCGGGAATATGCCGAACGTTTTCGCGATTCTCCGCTATTGCCTCGGCGGATCTTCCAATCTGTCGGCCGCTACGAGCAAGACCTGCGTTTCTATCAGCCGGCTATGGCGCTGCGCGGGATTCTGGAACGGCGGATGGGGCAGGACCCCGAGCTGGAATACCGGTTTGTCGAGTTGGGCAGCGGCCACAGCCTGGTCGCTTTCAAGAGCGTCCTGCCAGAGGCGCTGGCTCATGTCTTCCCAGCCCAGGCGAGCAAAATCACCTGAGCCAGCCGCCCTTGCATCGGCAAGCGGCTTGAAAAAAACGAGAGCATCAACAGCATGGGAATCCTGTACGTCGTGCCAACACCGATCGGCAACCTCGAGGACATCACCTTGCGCGCCTTGCGCATCTTGCGCGAGGCAGCTTTGATCGCCGCGGAAGATACGCGCACATCGCGTGTGCTGACAGGGCATTTTGACATCACGACGCCTATGACGAGCTATCACGAACACAACAAGCTGTCCAAGCTGGATCAGATTCTATCCTCGCTGGCGACCGCTGATGTAGCCCTGATATCGGATGCCGGCACGCCGGGGATATCCGACCCGGGCGCGGAACTGATTCGAGAGGCTATCGCGCGGGGCTATGACGTGGTTCCCTTGCCCGGCGCCAGCGCCGTCACCGCCGCTTTAGTTGGCTCGGGCTTGGCAATGGACCGTTTTTTGTTTCTTGGGTTCCTGCCGCGCAAATCCTCCGCGCTGAAGACACTGCTAGAGCAACTCGCGAGCGAGACCGGGACGATCATCGCCTATGAAAGCCCCTACCGCTTGACCGACTCTTTGCGCGCCATCGCAGAGGTTTTGGGTGACGGGAGAGAAGTTTGCGTCGCGCGCGAAATCAGCAAAAAATTCGAGCAGTTTTATCGCGGCTCCGCGCAGGAAGCGCATGCATATTTTATGCGAGAGAACCCGCGCGGGGAAGTCACTTTGCTGGTTGCCGGCGCGCCGCCCTCAAAGAGCCACTGGACTGCTGAGCAAGTCAACGCCGCCCTGCAGGCGCGGATAAGCGCGGGGGAAAGCCTGTCAGCGGCGGCGAAGGCGATTGCCAAAGATGCCGGCTGGTCCAAGCGGGATGTCTATCAGCTAGGCATCAAGCCGGGTTGACCGCCGCGCTTCATCTGATTCCGCTCTTCATCTGATTCCGCCCCTCATCCTTTTTCGCTGTTGCCCTGGGCCACGCTAGCCGCGTCTACTTCTATGCCGTTTTCGCCGAGCTTGTCCCGTAGCTCTTGCCATTGCTCCGCGCGGATGACGCAAGCCATGGGACCGAGGCGCGCGCCTAAGTGCCGTCGAAAAGCCGGCATGGCGAAGATCTTGTCCAATACCTCTTCATTGTCGCTGCGCAAAACGATGTGCGATTCAAAACTCACTGTGGTCTTGGCGCCATCCTGCCAGTTGCGCAGCAGCCGAATGATCGGGATGGGAAGCGGCTTATCGTCCAACTGTCGCAGCAAGAAAGCCTGAATGTGCTGTACCGTTATGCCTTGGGCGGCAGCGCGCTGAATGCTGTCCGCGTCAAGCCGGTAGATATACGGATCCCCCGCCTGTTCCCAGCGGGCGAAGCGCGCCAGTTGAAAGCGCTCGAAACGATCGACTCGGCGCGACGCCAGCAAGGCGCCGTCATTAAGTATCTCTATCAGGTGGGGCTGTTCTGGCGGCAGGGGCCAATCCTGCATTTCCAAAAAGGCGCGTCCGAAGGCGGTCAAACGCAGGGTATCTTCGCCGATATCGACCAAACCCAACCAATACATCGGACCCGTCACATAGAATTCTATCAATGAGCCTTCCACGGCGTCCCAACTTTCAAACCCGTTGAGGAATTCGCCAGCCGCGTTGCGGATATACCAACTATCATAATCGCCATCTGGTCGTTGAAAATCCGGCTCGATTTCCTTGACAATATCGATCAAGTCGTTGAGCGAAACCCAGCCTTGTTCGGGCAGCAGTTCCGCGAAGAGGCTCAAGACAGCGTCGCGCGCCGCGGCCGCGTCATAGGACCAGCCAGAGTCATCGGGGAAAAGGCCGGGAATATGCCACAGATCGCGGTAGGTTTGGCTCTCCTGCCAAGCCTGCGCCAGCAGCCGGATTTGTTCCGCGCGCGTAGCGGATAGAAAACCGCGGGCGTCGCTGCGGCGCGGGAAGGCTCTGCCGTCCTGTGACGTGATGAGGGCTGCGCTGATGCCCAGCCCCAGCAGGAAGTTCAGCCGGGTTGCGCTGTCATGCAAGAGATGCGGAAGCAGCGCGCTTACAGCCTGTTCGGAAAATCCGTCATCCGCCATTTCTACCGTATTGGCTTGGATGAAGGCTAATAAGGTGGTGAGGTCGTCAATGATCGAAGTATCAGCCGCGCTTGTGTCTTGTACGTCGTCAATCGTGGGCAGCGCCGGCAGGTCAAGCGAAGACGAGTCTTCGACCTCGATATGTTCATAACTCGTTTTGTGCAGGGGCAGAGCCTCCGCCAGATCCGGCGGCACGTAAAAGAAGCCGATGAGACGGTCGTCGACTTTGTCGTAGCCTTCGCCGATGAAGCCCCGATAATACAGCGTTTCGGCGATGCTATGACCTTGCAGATGGGGCTGTTCCTTTTCGATCTGCGCGCGACCTAGTTTGCGAATTTTGCCATAGAAGCGCTCGAACTGCCCGGTTTTCATGCGTTGCCGCGCGCTGCTAACGAGCAGCTGCAGGGCGCTGCGCGCGCTATCGTCGAGCTTGTCCCAAGCCGCTTCCGCCGACTGCGGATCGAGCATGGCGCGGCGCAATTCTGGGATTATCGCGTCATCGACCAGGCTTTTGCTGGCGATTCCCCAGGTTTCCGCCAGAGCGGGCAGCATGCCGGGGTCGTAGTCATTCAGGGTCGCGAGCAGGTCTCTCATGTCTGCGCTTTGCCTTCGCCCACGAGCGCGGCGTAGATGTCGAAGTGATAGGCGATTTTCTTGTGATCGAGAATGCTGGAGATGATACGTGTGGGAGCCCGGCAGGTGGGACAATAAAAATCGACGACGCTCTGTTCCGCTGTAGGCAGGTCGGGCGTGAAATCGTCGAAAATGCGCCGCAGTTGGCGGGGCAATGGCGAGCGCCCATCGGCGCGGAAGAAACTGCGCCAGCGGAAACGGATGCGATATCGGCAGCGCGGGCAAGTATAAACGCAGGCGCCGGCCACGCGGTTGCGGAAGCCCTCTCCATCCAGCAGCCCTCGCATGACCGCTTGCGGTTCGTAATGGTCAATAACGACGCTTTTTGCCATCTCCGCCGGCGCTCCAATTCCGCTTAATGATAGCATATTTGGCGATTTCGCTTGTAAATGCTCTGGATAATTCAGTTGAAGTACCACGCGCTTCGGTGTAAGCTGATTGCTCTCGGAGGTGAGATCTATGCAAATCAATTATCAAGAGCGTCTCGACAACTTGCTGGAACAGAGCGGCGCCCATACGGTGGCGATGGTCCCGGGTGAAAACATGGTGTATTTCACCGGCTTGCACTTTCATCTATCGGAACGTCCGATCCTAGCGCTGTATAACCGGCTTGGCTTGTCGCTCATCATTCCCGAATTGGAGGTCGCCAAGCTGGAAGCGCGGCCCGACCTGGAGGCGCGCCGCTTCATGTGGACGGACCGCGACGGTTATGATGAGGCTTTTCGCGAGTCGGTCGAAGTTTTGGCGCTCGCGGACAATTCAATCGCCCTGGATGGGCAGACTCTGCGCCTGTTTGAATGGCTGGCATTGAGCCGGGCGGGACTGTCTCAAGATCAAGTGATTGACGGCGGCGACCTGTTTCTGAACTTGCGCGCCCGCAAGGCGCCGGCTGAAATCGCCAAGCTGCGCAAAGCCATCGAAATCAGCGAAGGGGCTTTGGAAGCGACAATGGACTGGGCGCGCCCCGGGCTGACCGAGCGGCAAATCGCCGACAGATTGTCAGCCGAAATGCTGCGGCGCGGCGCCCAGGGCGCACCCTTCTTGCTGGTATTAACTGGCGAAAAGAGCGGCTTGCCACACGGCGATACCGGCGACCGAGTTTGGGGCGAAGATGAATTCCTGCTCATTGACTTCGGCGCGCGCTTCGAGGATTATTCCGCCGATATCACGCGCACCTTTTGCGCCGGGCAGCCGACCGAGCAAATGCGCGCCATGTACGAGGCTGTCTATGACGCCAATAAAGCCGCGCGCGAATTCGCGCGCCCTGGAGTCACTTGCGAAGAGGTGGATCGCGTCGCCCGCGATGTGATTGAAGCTGCGGGATTGGGCGAGTTTTTCATCCATCGTTTGGGGCATGGCTTGGGGCTCAGCGTACACGAATTGCCCAATATCGTGGCGGGCAATCAACAAGAATTGCTGCCGGGCATGGTCTTCACCATCGAACCCGGCGTCTATATTCCCGGCCTCGGCGGCCTGCGAATTGAAGACAATGTCCTGGTCACTGAAGATGGCTTGGACGTGCTGACGTCATACCCGCGCGAACTCTAGCCCCCCTTGAATCGGCGCCTTCTTCTGCTGATACTGCTGAGCATGGCGCATGTACCGGGCGCAAAATCTTACGCCACGAAGAATAGATTGAGCGGACGTTTCAAGCGCGCATGACCCCGCACACGGGCGCCTCCCAGGGCAAGTCGCGGTGCCGTGCGCGCATCGCGTCCAGGGCGGCTTTTGCCTCTGGCGGGAATGGCGCGCCTCTGCGCTGTGTCATGTCGATATTCATCATGACCACTTCCACTGTCGCCGCCAGTTGCTCGCGCGAATCGTTGATCAGAAAACACATGATGTAGCAGCGCTTCGGCGATACATCAATCATGCGCGTATGAACGCTAACCTGGTCCCCGGTCAATATTTCGGCGTAATAGCGGATGTGCTGCTCCAGGGCGAAATTACCGATTTGATCAGCCGCGGCATAAAGCTCGCCCAAGCCAACTCGGCGCAGGAGCTCGCTCAGCCCCTGTTCAGCCACGTGAAGGTAGAATTGCACATTCATGTGCGAATTCTCATCCATGAAGGTGGCGGGAATGCGCTGATGGCTCATTCTTTCCAGTTGACGGACGTCGGCAAGCGATACTTGTGTTTTTGGCATGGCTAATTTGTCCCTTATCGGCGCGCGATTCCGCCGCCATTATAGCGGCAAATGACGAATCAGATGGAGCAATTTTAGGAGGCGACGGCGCCTTTATGCTATAGTTGCTTCCCGTCAGCTAACTCCCGCAAGCGTGCGGAACTCGACAAATGAAACGGATAAGCAGCGAAAACATTGACGCGCTCGCGCCTTTAGGTTCGGTCGTCTTCGGTTGGATTTCACAAGTTTTGTGGTCGCCTTCGGGTAACATGCTGGCGGTCTGCGGCGGCGCTGGCATCGCGGTTTACGCTGATGCCTTCGGCGGACAGCCCAAGTTTCGGCTGGCAGAGCAGAGCGCGCCGGTTAAGGGAATCGCCTTCGATCCTGCCGGCGCTAGGCTGGCGTCGGTCGGCGCCGACACCGCGCTACGGTTATGGACATTTCATGAGGACGAGCTGCTCGAGCGCCGCAGCGCCTATGGGCACGAGGGTTTGGTCGCCGACGTGGCTTTCCGCCCCGATGCTTCGCTGATCGCGACCGCCGGCGCGGATCATACGATTCGACTGTGGCATGAAGCCACCTTGAAACCTGCAACTTCGCTCAACGTGCTTACTGGACATACTGATGAAGTAACATCGCTGTGTTTTGATGCGGGCGGCTCGGCGCTGTTTTCCGCGAGCCGCGACGGCAGCGTGCGCGCTTGGGATCTGGCAGGAAAGCACGAGAGCGTCATACTGGGCCTACACGAAGACTGGGTACGGGAGATTGCCCTGGACAGGACTGGAAGCAAGCTGGCTTCGGCTTGCAAAGACGGCTCTATCCACATCTGGAACTTGAGCGGCTCAGCTCAAGCCCAAACCTTGCCCGGGCACCCCGGTGGCGCGGATACCCTGGCTTTCTCTCGCGATGGCTCGCTTCTGGCGAGCGGCGGTCGGGATAACATGTTGCGTTTCTGGGATCTGGCTACCGGGCGGCTGCTGCTGTGCGAAAGCGCTCACAGCCGCCCCGTCTTAAGCATCGCCCTCAATCCCGCTGGCACGCTGTTCGTCACCGGCGGGGGGGACAACCAGGCGCGTCTCTGGGGGATCCGCTGACGCTGTCGACCGCTCCGCTTTTGCTACAGGGCAATCGCTTCAAATTATTTTCAACATAGAGGACGCAGAGGACACAGAGTTCGTAGGAGTTTAGACGACTATTCTTCTAAATCTGCGGCTCGGAATCGGCAACAGTCCCCAGCGTAACGTGATTTGTCACCAAAAATCACAGCTGAGAAGAGATTTTTTGTTTTTCTCTGCGTTCTCTGCGTACTCTGTAGTTAATTTTCAGTTTAGAATCCCGCCATTTCGTCCGCCATCATTTTGAAGCGATTGTTCTGCTTTTGCTTTCGCTTTCTGGCAATATCGGGGCGCAAACGGTAAAATGAACGCTATCTCGATTCAGCGAAATGAAGGTAAATGCGGATGAGTACAGGCAAGACGAGCTTGCGGCAAGCGCGAGAGCGCCATATCGGCGCCATGCGTTTGACAGACGATATATTGAGCCACATAACGCGGGACCTGAGTGATGAACAAGCGCGGGAATCGCGCGATGGACCGGATGGCTGGTCCATTATCGAAATTCTCTGTCATTTGCGTGATTTCGACGCGATCTTCCGCAGCCGCGCCAAGATGATGCTGAACGAGCATCACCCGAGCTTGCCCGCCTATGACCACGAAGCCATGGCTGTTGAAGGGGCATATCAGCAGGAGCGGCTCGCGAGCGTCTGTGAGCAGCTCAAAGCGTCGCGGCGCGCGACCATCGCTTTTTTCGCCTCTCTGACGCCGGAACAGTGGGAGCGCGCTGGCGTGCATCCGGAACGCGACAGCTTCACAATGACCGATGCCGTGATGCAGGTTGGCTTGCACGACTTGGATCATCTGGAACAGATTACGCGCGTTCTGACGCAGAAAGCTTGACGCAAAGTCCAGCGATCAGGAGATTTCAGATGCGGGCATTGATCGAAAGAATTCGCTCGGAGGGTCAAAACCTCGGCGGCGGCATCCTCAAAGTGGACAGCATCATCAACCATCAACTTGATCCGCAACTGGTGGGGGAGATGGGCAGTTGCTTTGCCCAGCGCTTTTCCCATGTCAAGATTGACCGCATCTTGACCGCCGAGATTTCCGGCATCGCGCCGGCGCTCATGACCGGTATCGAATTGAATGTGCCCGTGGTCTACGCGCGCAAGAAAAAGCCCATAACCATGGCTGGTCCCGTATTCCTGGAAACAGCGCCCAGCCATACCAAAGGCGGCGAAACCTTGTTGCTGGTAGCGGCGGAATTCCTGCATGCCGGGGAAAACGTCTTAATCATCGACGATTTCCTGGCGACTGGGCAGACCCTGCTGGCTTTGGCGCGCATAGTCGCCAGCGCAAAAGCCAATCTGGTTGGCGCGGGTGTTGTCGTCGAAAAGACCTTTGAAGGCGGGCGCGAGCGAATGTTGGAAAAGTACGACGTGCCGATTCAGGCTTTGGCCACCATCACCAGTATGGAAGGCGGGACAATCACGGTTCGTGATAACTGAGCGCCGCGCGCATCGACCGCCTAGAGCGTGACAGCTTGTCCGCTACGGGCGGATTCTTGCGCGGCCAGCGCGAATCGCAATACATCGCGCCCCTCTTCCCCCGTCAGCTTGGGCGCTTCGCCGGCGAAATAGGCGTCGATAAAATGGCGCGTCGAGTTGATGAAGCTGTGTTCCCAGCCGACTGGCATATCCGAAAAGGCGCGCGTCTGCCGGTCCTTGTACATGATCACCGGCGGCAGATCCATCATTTTGCCGTGGCCCCGCGTCACCCAGATGACGCCTTTTGTACCGGTCAATTCCACCCGGTCGTCTTGCGCGTATTGTCGTGTATCCAAGACCAGTTCGGGAGAATAGACCGCTTCAAGCGAGCCGTATCGGTTGTTGGCAAACTTCCACGAGACGATAGCGGGCGCGTCCAGCACCATGCCGGGGGCGACTTCCGTACTGCCGATCCAGGCATGCACCTGCTCAGCCATGCCCATAAAATGCCAAGCCAGCGCAAACTTGTGATGACCGTCGTCAAATACCAGCGGACCGCCGCCGCATTCCTCCGGATCATAGCGCCATGCCAAAGCCGCCTTTGGCACGTCCCACTCTGTCGGGCTGATGCCGGAATTGCTCTTGACGCGTATCGTGATTAAGTCGCCGATTTCGCCATTGTCTACGAGCGCTTTGGCGCGTTGTACGGGCGGATAGAAGATGAAATTTTCGTATACCTTGAACAAGACGCCGGCTTGCCGCGTCGCGTCGATCATGGCGCTGGCTTGCGCGACTGTCAATGCCATCGGCTTTTGCACCGACACGTGCTTGCCGGCCGCGGCCGCGTCCAGGGTCGCCTGATAGTGCAGGTGATGCGGCAGGAGGATCTCCACCAGGTCAATGTCATCAAGCGCCAGGAGCTCGCCATAATCACTGAAAATACGCGCGTCCGGCAGCCCCCAGGCGCGTCCGCGCTCCTGCGCCAAGTCGATGCTGCGATCGCAAACCGCCGCGATTTCCGCCCGCGGGTCATCCAGGTAAGCAAGGGCGTGCAAATCCGATATTCTTCCCGTTCCGATGAATCCTACGCGAAGTTTGTCCATCTCCACCCTCTATATGGCTTGAGCAAGGCGATTGTACCATCAGGCAATTTCTCGGGATAGTCGCGGCCAGCCATGTCTGATAATTGCGCTTCCGTTGTCATAGCTTGGGGGTAGGTGATACAATAGGTCTGCAAGCGTCTCTATTGAGAGATTGCCGAGCGAGGACCGTCATGGCGCTGCAAACTGATACGCACTCGATGAAATTGCTGGATCTCCCGTTGATGCTGCGGCTCAAGCAAAATGCCGTCGTTTTGCATAGTGAGCTGGGTTTGACCGAGGACGCGCGCGGCAGAAACAGCGCCTTGCTTTCCAGCATCGTATTTCCGCGCGGCTTGCACACGCTTTTGGCTCACGTTGACGACAAGAATGTTGTTGGTCAATTTCGCTATCGCCCGGGCGAATCCAATGCCCATATCGTGTACCTGGCGCCAACATTGGAGGATAACGAGGACGATAGCGCCTGGCTGCACATGCTCGACGCCATGGCTGTACAAGCGGGCAAGAACGGCGCGCACAATCTCGTGGGCGAGGTCGAACTGAGCCACAGGCTTTTTGAAACGATGCGCCGAGCGGGTTACGCGGTGTATAGCCGTCAGGTAATCTGGCGGCATGAGCCGATTGTCGCGGAGCTCGTCTGCGCCGATGTGGAAATCACGCCGGAATCCGCGGAGGATCAGATTGGCATAGCCGCGCTCCTGGGCTGTACGATACCGCGCATCATGCAGGCAGTCATGGGACCCTCGGCCGATATGGCTGGATTGGTCTATCGCAAAGATGGACCAGTGGAAGCCTACGTCGCCTATTCCGAAGGCAAACATGGTGTTTATCTTTTGCCCTTTTTGCACCCGGAAGTATTGAGCGAGGCGCCGGCTATCATTGCCGCCGCGCTGCGGAAAATCGAACGTTGCCGCAAGCTGCCGGTCTACGTCAGCGTCCGCGGCTATCAAGGCTGGCTGGAAAACGCTATGCTGGACCTGGGCTTTAAGCCATGGTTGGAGCAAGCGGTGATGGTCAAGCACTTGACCGCAGGCGTCCGACAGACCTCGTTCGCGCAAGTGAATTTGAGCGCGAGCGGCCGGCGGAAACCAGCCGCTACCTTGCAAATGGAATACCTCAACGATAATCTTGCCCTGCGAGAGTGAGCAAGCTCGGCCGCGTACTCTAACGAGTTGTATGATTCAAACGAATCTCGCCATAACAAAAGGACAAGCTCTGAATAGATGGACAAACGAATAACGGACGATTTTGAAGTACTCAGAATGGTCTTGCCGCCGCGCATCCGTAACGCGGTTGATGAAGTCGGCAACACCAGCCAATTGCTAGAGATCGTCCTGGATCTGGGAAGGACACCGGCCGCTCGTTATATTGACAGCGAATACGCGCTTTCCGACCGAGAGGTGACGGAGGAAGACCTGCGGCAGTTGCTTGATGAACTGGGCGATTTTGACGATGACAATCGCGCGGGTATCGAGCGCTCTTTGCATCGCATTTCGGCGATTCGCAATCGCCGCGGCAAGATCGTCGGTTTGACCGTCCGCATCGGTCGAGCGGTATACGGCACCATTGACATTATCGCCGACTTGATCGAAACGGGGCAGAGCGTCTTGATAGTCGGACCGCCCGGCGTCGGCAAGACAACATTGCTGCGGGAAGCAGCCCGAGTGCGCGCGACGCGCAAGCGCGTGGTCATCGTTGATACCTCAAATGAAATCGGCGGCGATGGCGATATCCCGCACGAGGCGGTCGGCAAGGCGCGCCGCATGCAAGTGTCGCAGCCCGATCGTCAGCATGAAGTGATGATCGAGGCAGTGGAAAACCACAATCCCGAAGTGATTGTGATTGACGAAATCGGCCGAGAACTGGAAGCGCAGGCGGCGCGCACCATCGCCGAACGCGGCGTGCAGCTCATCGGCACCGCCCATGGCAATTCCCTGGAAAACTTGATGTTGAACCCGACCCTGTCCGATCTCATTGGCGGCATCGAATCCGTCACGCTTTCCGATGACGAAGCGCGCCGGCGCGGGACACAGAAGGTCGTGCTAGAGCGGCGCACCGCCCCAACCTTCGATATCATGATCGAGATCCAAGCCCGCGATCGTTTGGTTGTTCACGCGGATGTCGCCACGGCTGTGGACGCGATTCTGCGCAGCCGCCCCCAGCCGGCGGAGTTGCGAGAGCGCGATGGCGCGGGACTTATTCAAGTGAATGTATATATCCCAGAAGCCGATTCGCGTTCATCCCCGGCTCGCCTGGGCGTCCAGCTGCCGGGGAACAGGCGCGACATGAACGCCCATCACGTGCGTGGCACGCGCGAAAATGGCCTCACGCGCAACGAGATGAGAGACGATCAGGCTCAGATTGGACCGCGTGATCTGAGCCCGGTGAGCGTGTATGCCTATGGCGTGGCGCGCAACCGGCTCGAGCAAGCCGCGCGGCGGCTGAACGTGCCGCTCATTTTGACCGATGACTTTAGCGACGCAAAAGCTATTGTCACGCTGAAAACACATTATCGCCGCCGTCCGCGCCTAATCACCGATGGCGAAAAACGGGGCATGTCGATCTATGTTCTGCGCGCGAATACCGTAACGCAAATGGAAAACTTCCTGGTCGATCTGTTCCGGTTGAATGGCAGGAAAGATCTTGATCCCTTTGGCAAAGCCATGCAAGAAGCTGAACAAGCCATTCGGCGCATCCGGGCTGGGGAAGACTATATCGACCTCAAACCGCAAGCCTCCCAGGTGCGCAAGCGCCAGCATCAGTTGGCGCGCCAAGCGCGTATGCACTCAGCCAGCGTCGGAGATGAACCGCGTCGCCATGTTACCATCTTCCGCGATGCTTGAGCCTATGCTGCCGCCGGATGGGGAATCATGCCTGTTTCGCTGAAGCCCCCGCCGCCTATCCGCAGCGATAATAGCAATGCCTTCGCGCGCGACACCATGGCTGCGCGCATCCCAGCCATTCTGCAAGAAACGCTCGACCTGAATCCGGATTACCCGACGAGCGTCAAGGATCGCCTCGGTTGTCTGCGCGATGACATCGCCGCTGGAGCGGCCATCCCGACCCTGGACGCCGAGGGGGCGAGCGACTATCAGCAGTGGCTGCGCGCGCTGCGCCAACAGCAAGCCTTAGTGGGCGCCCCGCTGACATGGCACAGCAGCGAGTGGTTTTTCGCCGAGACCTACGCCTATCGCTGTCTGGTTGAAGCGACGCGCTATTTCGAATCGCGCCGAGATCCCTTTGCGCCCAAGAAGCAAGCTGAACTGTCGAGCGAGTCGCTGTGGTCGCTGCTCGAAGGCGCTTTAGCCTATGATGCCGCGGCGGAACGGCAGGTCGCGCAAGCGGTGACGCTGGACCTGTGGGCGAACCGCATCGACCTCAGTTACGCGGCTGCTTTGGAACGGGGCACGGATATCGCGCCCGAAGACCTGCTGGTGGATGACAGCGCTGAATTGCTGCAACACCTGTATCTCTCGGCGACAGTCCCCGGTCAAATGCGCGCTGAGGGTCCCATTTACATTGTGGCGGACAACGCCGGCACGGAATTGGCTATGGACCTGGTCTTGGCGGATCGTCTGCTGCGCCATGTGGCTGACCGCGTCGTGCTATACCTAAAAGCGCATCCAACCTTCGTCAGCGACGCCACGCCCGAAGATGTCTGGATTATGCTGGGGGAGATGAATCGGCGCCAAGGCGCTAGCGCTCAACTGGCTGCGCGACTGGTTGCCAATTGGAATACGGGGCGCTTGCTATTCCTGCCGCATCAGTATTGGAATAGCAGCGAATTTCTGCGCGAGCTGCCAGCCGCGCTCTACGACAAGCTCAACGCGGCGCGACTTGTGATAATCAAGGGAGACGCCAATTACCGGCGCGCCGTCGGCGATTGTCTTTGGTCCCCAGAAACGCCATTCCAGGATGTCATGACTTATCTCGACGCGCCGGTGTTGTGCCTGCGCACGCTCAAGAGCGATCCAATCGTCGGCCTGTCTTCCGGGACCGTCGCCGAGGAATTAGACCGGGCTGATCCAAGCTGGCGGGTGAATGGCAAGCGCGGACTGATTCAGTTCAAGCCTCAGACGTCGAAGAGCCAGTAGGTCGCCGTCAGCGGGAAATCGCGCTCCAGCCAAGCCATGACTTTCTGGGGTTTCAAGCGATATTGAAGCGCGTCTTCATCGCCTAGACTGGGGTCGAGATCGTATTTCTCGAGATAGCTTTGCTCGATCCTCGCTTTTAAGGTTTTGACGGGCGCCGTTTTGTATAGCCTGCCTTCGAAAATAAGGGTTTCATCGCCGCTTTCCAGGTGAATGACGACTCGGCTGTCCTGCGAGATGTTGCGCGCTTTGACCGAATTGCGATCGGTGGCGGTGAAAAACTGTCCACCGACCCAGACGCCCCAGACGGGCGCCGCATGTGGCTGGCCATCCGGGCGGGCGCTGCAAAGCCAATAGTTGCGGGCGGCGCGCATCTGGCGCTCAACCCAATCCCAAGTCAGCATCGACCCAGTCTCTTCGACCACGATGCCGTAGTGCGGCATATTAGGCCGGACGCGCCGCGCGTTCTCTGGTTGCATCATGACGATGCTGCGGTTGCCAATTGCCTCTGGCGCTATTTGCTCATGGGCATGATGACGTGGGTGAAGTCCTCGCGGTTTTCGGGCCGCAAGACGCCGGGATTTTCCGGTCCATTGCTCTGGAAGACCACGCGCTCTTCTTTGATGACGCGCAGCACTTCGATCAAATATTTGATGTTGAAAGAGATGTCAAGCGCTTCGCCTTCGGCGGAGGCGTCGAGCATGCCCTCGCTGTCGCCGCGTTCGGCGCTCTTGCCCACAATCAGCACCTCGGCCGGTTCGCCGTGGTTGCTGGCCGGCTTGACATGCAGGTTGGCGCTGTTGGCGTTGTCCCGGGCGAAGATTTCGGCGCGCTGGCAGACGGTCAGCAAGTCGCTTGTATACAGCGTTGTCGAGGTCGCGAAAGAGCGCGGAATAATCGAAGCGAAATCGGGAAAACGCCCCTCCAACAATTGTGAAGAAACCAGGATATTGGGCATAAAGACCGTGATGCTGTTGCGCTGCTTGGGCAGGGAAATCCCGACTTCCTGGTCATCTTCGGCGATGCGAGCAACCTCGCTCATGGCTTTGGCTGGGATGACCAGATCTTGGCGTTCGGCGAAGCTCTCGGCTATCTCGGCTGTGCGCACAGCCAAGCGATAGCCGTCAGCCGCCGCCATCGTCAGCACATTGCCTTCAAGCTGCATGTAGACGCCCGTCAAGATGGGACGGTTCTGTTCGCGGGCGGCGGCAAAAGCCGTCTGCAGGACCATCTCGCGCAGGGTTTTGCCTTCCAGATTTAGGTCCGCCTCTTCGTTGTGGTTAATCGGCGGGAATTCGTCGGCGTTGATGCCGCGCACATTGGAAGTCTGTATGCCGCAGCGCATGTGCACGGTATCAGTGTCAGCGTCCAGACGCAGGTCGACGCGCTCCCGGGACAGATTGTTGACCAATTCGCTAAAGGTCTTGGCGGGCAGCGTGATGCTGCCGGCTTGTTCCACCTTGGCGCCGAGCCAGACCGAGATGCTCATTTCCAGGTTTGTCGCGGACAGCTTCAAGCGCGAATCTTCGGTTTCCAGCAGCACATTGGCGAGCACCGGCAACGGTGGATTGCTGTCGACCGCTTTGGTCACGATATTCAAACTCTTCGCCAGGTTTTCTTGCAGCACACTTACGATCATGGTCTTCCTCTGGAATGGCTGGGGGCGCAGATCTTGGATCCGCGCACGTTCAATTTGCCGACATTATAGCCTAAGACAGAAGGACTTTCCACTGTCAACAGGCGGACGCCAGGGCAATCGCTTCAAATTATTTTCAACATAGAGGACGCAGAGGACACAGAGTATTAGGAGTTTAGACGACTATTCTTCTAAATCTGCGACCCGGAATCGGCAACAGTCCCCAGCGAAACGTGATTTGTCACCAAAAATCACAGCTGAGAAGAGATTTTTTGTTTTTCTCTGCGTTCTCTGCGTACTTTGTAGTTAAATTTCAGTTTAGAATCCTGCCATTTCGTCCGCCATCATTTTGAAGCGATTGCCCTGAGGCGGACGCCCCACTTGCTCGGCAAGCTGCGACATCGCAATGGCGCTACCCGAAATAAGTCCCGCAGCTTTAGTCTTCCGGGTCTATCGGCTTTACATCGTCCGCTGAGATTTCGATCGTCTCGCCGCCACCGTCAATATCTTCGACGCGCACGATCTCGATTTTCAGTTTGGCGATCAAAGCGGCCATCGTGCCTAAAGCCGCGAGCACCGGATTGAAAATGGTGGCGACGCCGCCAACCACCACGGCCGGCGTCAGGGGAACTTCTATCAGGACTTCGTCATTGGCGTTGCGGATGATGAGGCGGCGCACATTGCCTTCCGCGACCAGGTCCTTGACGCGCTCGACCAGATCACTGCCGGCGACTTCCATCTCCTCGACCCAATCACGCTGATTTTTCGGCTTGCGTGGATCTTCGCTCATGTCTCTCTCCTGCCACTGGCATGCTCCATCCAGTTATTCCTACGTATTCGCCGCTCTTGAGTTGTGCCAGCGTCGACCGCGCCGCTCATCTAAGAAACCTTCATCTAAAGCCGATTATCTAGCGCAGCGAATCGTAGAGCATGCGCTTCCAGCGCGCCGCGTCCAATGCCCAATAGATAAGCGGTTTGACGGGAGTTTTTAGCGCCTCGCGCCAGATGTCGATATTCCTAACGTCGTCCGCCAGGTCAAGTTTGTCCACGACGGTCATGCCCCGCGTGAGCTCGCTGCGGCATTCGATATCGACGACATGACGGCTGCTCGAAATCGCGATTGATGGCTCAATGGCAACAGCCATCGCCAAGCCATCGGGCAGTGATATGCCGATCTCGCCGGTCTGTATTTCGTAACCGCGCATGCCCTTGATATTGCAATCGATGGTGAAGTCGGCGTATTCGCTGCCGATCCCGCGCAGTTTTTCGATATCCTCCAGCGACAGCACAAATTCGCCCTGGCTGAACTCCCAGCCGACCATTTCGACCGGCAATCCGGAGCGGAAGACGATTTGCGCCGCTTCGGGATCGCACCAGATATTGTATTCGGCGGCTGGCGTCACGTTGCCGTTGGTACAGGCGGCGCCGCCCATCACAATGCAGCGGGATACCCGCGCCACGATGTCCGGCGCTTGTCGCAGCGCGAGAGCCAGGTTGGCCAGGGGACCCAAGGTTACAATCACGATATCCGGTGTGGATCGGACCGTCTCGATGATCGCTTCTACGGCATGTTCTTCCCGGGCTTGGCTGCGGCGCGGTTTGTAACGGTCGCCCCAGTCGCCCAAGCCATCCGCGCCGTGAAACCAGTCGGCCGAGACGTATTCGCGGCTGAGCGGACGATCGGCGCCGCCGTAAACGGGGGTATTCGCCTGGCAAAGCTCGGCGAAGTAGAGCGCGTTTTCGATGCCTTGTTCAAGGGGCACATTGCCGGCTACGACAGTGATCGCCAGCACGTCAATATCGCTGTGGCGCAGCGCCATCAGCACGGCGACGGCATCGTCCGAGCCGGCGTCGGTATCAATCAAAAATGGTCGGGGCATCGGCTTTCTCCCAGAGCCGCTTAGGCTTTGATTGCCAGGCTATCGACCGCGCTTTTCAATCGCTGCAAACCCTCTTCCAAGACCGACCGCGGGCATCCGAAATTCAAGCGGACGAAACCTTCGCCGGCGCTGCCGAAGAAGGGACCTCCGGTTGGCGCGACAGCGGCGCGTTCCGTGCAAAACGCGGTGACATCGCCCTCAATCGGCAAGCCGCGCATATCAAGCCAGAGCAGATAGGTCGATTGCGGAATCGTCGTCTTGATCCCTGGCATGTGTTTTCGAATGAAGTCGATTGCGAAGTCGCGGTTGTCCTTCAAATAGCGCAGCAATTGCCGCAGCCATTCGCCGCCGCCGCTGTAGGCGCCGTAAGCCGCCTCGTAACCCATGATGTTGACATGCGCGCTGATGCTCTGCAGCGCCTTGGACATGGTCGCGCGGATTTCTTCGTTTTGCGCGATCAAAACCGAACAAGCCATGCCCGCGAGGTTGTAAGTCTTGCTGGGCGCGATCATGGTCAGCGTATTCTGCGCGATCTCGTCTGACAAAGTGGCGATGGGGATGTGTTCGCCTTCCAGAATCAAATCGGAATGAATCTCGTCGGCGACTATCAGCACATTGTTCGCCAGGCAGATTTCCCCGACGCGTTCCAGTTCCTGGCGCGGATAAATGAAGCCAGCCGGATTCTGTGGATTGCACTGCAAATGAATCGAAGTCTGCGCTTCGCGCGCCGCCAGCTCGAAAGCCTCATAGTCGCATTCATAGTGGAAACTATGGGCGTCGTCGGCAACGTAAGTCATGTCGAGATTGTATGTGAACTTCTGATTGTTCGTCACCGCTTTGAAGAAAGAGCCGTATACCGGCGTTTGGATCAAGACGGCGTCGCCGGGTTTGCCAAAACCGCGGCAAACCGCCGCAAGCGCCAGGACCATGCCCGGCGAGAAAAGCACGTCATCGGGCTCAATTTCCCAATTATAGAGCCGGCTCATGCGCTCGGCGATCAGGTTTTTGAGCTTTGGGGGATCCAGCGTGTAGCCGAAAACGCCGTGATTTGCGCGCTCAATCATGGCGCTGATGGCGGAAGGCGGCGAGCGGAAGTCCATGTCCGCCACCCACATCGGCAAGCAGCCCTCGGCGACAGCGCCCCATTTTGCGCTGTGATGCCCGCTGCGGTCGATGATCTCGTCGAAGTTGTACTCGGTCATGTTCTGGCTTTCTTTGATTCACGGCGGTTTCAGGAAAAAACTTGCCAGAAACTATAACCGATTGCGCAGATAGATGCACGGGCAGTTTGTGGGGGGAAGGGGGATCACTTCAAATTATTTTTCATCGAGAACGCCGAGATTTATCCTTCTGGGTGTACCGGTGGAAACGTGAAGGCGGAAATCGATTACCACGCGCTATGATCATTTTGATGCGATTTGAAGCGATTGCCCTGGGTCAATCGGCAGGGCAATCGCTTCAAATTATTTTCAACATAGATGACGCAGAGGACACAGAGTTTTAGGAGTTTAGACGACAATTCTTCTAAATCTGCGTCCCGGAATCGGCAACAGTCCCCAGCGAAACGTGATTTGTCACCAAAAATCACAGCTGAGATGAGATATTTTGTTTTTCTCTGCGTTCTCTGCGAACTCTGTAGTTAATTTTCAGTTTAGAATACCGCCATTTCGTCCGCCATCATTTTGAAGCGATTGCCCTGGGGGTCAATCGGGCGATGCGCTTGACTTCAGCCATATTTTGGCTACAATCCAAATTAAATGATTGATCGTCGCGGAAGCGTCGCATGGCAGAGGCGGACCTCATCTTGGAACAGCGTGTGGAAGCATAGGAACAGACCGAGCGATTGCGAGTGGTCGAACAAGTCGCGGACCTGAGTGAGCGCGTTGCTCGTATAGAAAGCGCGTGGGAAACTGAAATCCCTCACTTGGCGACCAAAGCGGATATTGCCCGCCTGGAAACAAAGCTGGACGCCCAATCCGAACAGTTTAACAGCAAGCTGGAAGCGCAATCTGGACAGTTTAACAGCAAGCTGGAAGCGCAATCTGGACAGTTTGACGGCAAGCTGGAAGCGCTATCCGAACAGTTGCAGCGTAAGTTCGAACAGCGCATGAACCAACAGATTATTTGGATCATCGGCACAGGCATCGCGCTCGCCACCTTCATCGCCAACCGCTTGCCCAGCTGAGCCAACCGGGCGCTATTCTCTCCGAGGGTCAAGTGACTCAGATGGGCAATTCTCTTCAACATCGCCTCGAACAAGCGCGATGAACTATAATGCTGCGAAAGTCGCAAAAAATAACGAAGCACAAGTTTGACGTTTGTGACACCATGCGCTTGTGGCGCGAAACTTCGCGCGCAATGTCTGGTCGCCTTGCGGCGGCTTAGATTGCTGGACGCACACAGGGGCTTTACGACAATCGCGCGAGCAGTTGCTGACCGTTGACGCTGTTGGCCCGCGCTGAAACGCGCAGGGCAAATGTGAGACGCGGATCGTCGTAGGCTCGCTCGAGCGCGATATCGCATCCGTATATGTCCGCCAGAATCGCGCTCAGCCCAGCTTGCGCCGCCACATAAAGCGGCTGCTCGTTGCGGTAGTGCTGGCGATCCAGAAAACTGATCTTGGCGCTGCTGAAATCGAAGACGATATCGCCGGGCGCTTCGTCTTCCAGGCAGAGTGCCGCTCGCAGCGCCAGGCGAAAAGTCAAGAGTAGGGCGTCGGAAATGTCTCCCGGCAGATTGCGCTTGCGGATATAGTGCAAGCCGATTTGGCTGTCGCCGAAGTCATAAGCGTAGTCGCCTTCGTCCGCGATTAAGATCACGCCCGGTCCTTCGGGCACGTGCTTGTAGTCGATGACGTCAATCAGCATGCCTTCGACCCGGTGTTCCTGGATCCAGCGTTGGAATATCGGGACGATGTCCGCCGCCGCTAGCGCCGGAACATGTTTTAAGCTGAATTTGACCCCAAGGCGATTGGGTACAATTGTCATTTGCTTCTCTCCAGGTGTTCTTCTCCAGATGCTTTGCAACCAGCGCGCGCCGTCGCTAGCTCACGATGACGCCATTGATGCGCTGCTCTGCGCTGTGAATGTTCTCGATGAACAGTTGCGTCTCGTCGATCATTTGATGCGCGTAGTCCTCGCCGACTTGCGTTGGCGGCTCTTGGTGCCGCTTGAAAAGATAGCGGGCGAATTTGCCCTTGGCGAAGCGGTCAAAGACCAATTCCGTGTCATAGAAGCGGCTGCGGAATTCATTGACGATATTGCCATAATCATCGCCCACATCGAGGTACTTGGTGCGCACCAAGGCGCGCGCCGCCAGCACCATCGCCTTGTAAGCCTGCTGGTCAGCCATCGGGTAGTTGCCGTCGTCCAGCGCCAGCAGCGCCTCGAAGTGCGCGGATTCGGCGCGGGTGATTTCCAACGAGAAGAGCGAGACCACTTCGCCGGCGCATTCGCCGACGCCGATATCGTCAATGGTGTAGACGCGCGAGTCGCCCCAATCGCTGAAGTACTCTGGCTTGTCGTCAAAGCTGGGCAATTTCATGTAGGGCTGCAGCATAGCTTTGATTTCCTTGCGACCCAGGTTCTTCACCCAGGTCTGGAAAATTTCTTCGTCGGCGCGTTCGGCGACATAGCGATTGGTCAAGGCTTCCAGCACTTCCGGGATATGTTTTGCCGGCACGGCGCCA
The DNA here is from genome assembly GCA_965116975.1 of Phototrophicaceae bacterium. Taxonomy (GTDB): domain Bacteria; phylum Chloroflexota; class Anaerolineae; order Aggregatilineales; family Phototrophicaceae; genus UBA6055. The sequence goes on along the minus strand of OZ220735.1, from coordinate 3,342,734 downwards.
ACCGCCAAGCCATAGCTGCCGGCGTTTTCCTGCCATTGTCCCCCCAGCACGACCTGGAAATGCGGCATCTTGTGATTGCCGGAACGCCGGCTGTTACCGAAGAAACCAATGTCGGCGACATGGTGCTGCCCGCAGGAATTGAAGCAGCCGCTGACCTTGATCTTGAGTTCGCGGACGGCATCCGGCAGCAGGTTGATGCGCTCAATCAGCCGCGTGCGCAATTCAGCCGTCAAACCGCGCGACGAGGCGATGCCGAGCTTGCAGGTATCCGTGCCCGGGCAAGCGGTGATATCGACGATGGTGCCAGCGCCGGGGTCAGCCAATCCGATCTCGTGGATTTCGCGATAAATGGCGGGCAAATCGGCATCCGCAACCCAGCGCAGCACGATATTCTGTTCCACGGACAGGCGTATATTGTCGCCGACATAGCGCCGGGCGATCTCCGCCAGTTGGAAGCCCTGCATGGCGGTGAAATCGCCCAGCGGCGTATTCAGCGTGATGGTGCTGTAGCCAGCCTGCGCTTGATGATAGGCATTAGTGCGATACCAGTCGGCAAAACCGTCGGGCAGGGGCGCTCCGTTTAGCGCCATGCCGGCTTTGGCGGGTTGGTACGCGAATTCATTCAATGTATCCAGGTAGGCGGTGTGGCGCTCGTCATGCGGCACGGTCTTGAGCTCTGCTTGCACTTCGCGCCGGAATTCGTCGATGCCCAGCTTGCTCACCAGGAATTTTATGCGGGCGCGATTGCGATTTTTCTTTTCGCCCAGCCGGGCGAATACCCGCGCTACGGCTTGCGCCAGCGGCAGCAGTTCTTCTTCCGTGACGAAATCCGCCAGCACCTTCGCTTGTTGGGGGACTGTGCCCAAGCCGCCGCCGACGAAGACGGTGAAGCCGCGCTTGGTCTCGCCGTCAAGCTCGCGCGTCTGCGCCAGCAAACCCAGATCGTGCATCTTGACCAAGCCGCAGGCATGACCGGCGCAGCCGGAAAAAGCCACCTTGAACTTGCGACCGAAATCTTGCACGTCGTCATGATCGAGCAAAAAGCGCGTCATGGCGTCGGCATAGGGGCTGACGTCGAACACCTCGTCGTGGCAGACGCCCGCCAGCGTGCAAGCCGTGATATTGCGAACGGAGTTCCCGCAGGCTTCTTGCGTGGTGATGCCAACCGCGGCGAGACGGCGCATGAGATCGGGCGTATCGTCGATATGAACATAGTGCAGTTGTATGTCCTGGCGCGTGGTGATATGCAAGATGCCATCGGCGTATTCATCGGCAAGCTCCGACAAGACCTCGAGCTGCTCGGCTGTCAATCCGCCATAGGGAATCTTGATTCGCTGCATGCCCGGCGCGTCCCAGAGCGTGTCGGGTCCTTTGACCAAGGCGCCGGAGGGATAACTCAATTCGCGGGTGCGCACCCCGTCATGGCGCTGTCCATTGTCATAGCGCTGCCCATAGGCGCCCTTGCGCAGCCTCTGCTCGGCGAAGACTTTTTCATCGAGTTTGCCTTGTTTGCGCAATTCAATCTGCGCTTCAAATGTATCGATCAGAATCCCCATTTCGGCTGGAATCTGATGCGCAAGCTGCTCTTTCCAGGTATTCATGATTTGTCCTTCCATTTCTAATCACTGTTGCGTGAGAAATTAGTTTACGGTTGTCTAAACGATTTCATCAGCGGCTTGGCAGGGCAGGGCGATATCGGCCGGCAAGAGATCGAACCACTGCAAGCCCCGCTCGCGCAAGCGAACCACTTCGCCGATCACGGTGATGGCGGGCGCTTGCATACGCTGTTCAGTTGCGAGTCCCGCAATAGTGGACAGCGTTCCAATCAAGGCGCGCTGGCGCGGCGTCGTCCCCCATTCGATGGTTGCGGCGGGCGTCCTGTCAGCGAGACCCTGGGCGATCAAGGATTCGGTGATGCGCGGCAAATGTTTCACGCCCATCAAAATGACGAGTGTCCCGCCGAGTTTTGCCAGCGCCGCATAATTGACGCCGCTTTCGGGTTTCTGCGGGTCCTCGTGCCCGGTGACAACCGTGAAGCAGCTGCTGAGATGGCGATGCGTCAGCGGGATACCGGCATAGGCGGGCACCGCGAAAGCGCTGGAAATGCCGGGCACAATCTCAAACTCAATGCCCTTCTCGCGGCAAGCCAAGGCTTCTTCGCCGCCGCGCCCGAAAACCAGCGGATCGCCGCCTTTCAAACGCAGGACCATCTTGCCTTTCAAGGCGCGGTCGATAATCGCGCGGTTGATGGCTTCTTGCGATAAGCGGCGCTTAGTTGGCGCTTTGCCGGCGTCGATCAATTCGGCGTCGGCGCGCGCTTCCCAGAGCAGTTGCGGCGGAATCAGACGGTCGTATATAATGACATCCGCTTGCGCCAGCAGCCGCAAAGCCTTGCGCGTAATCAAGTCCGGGTCGCCGGGTCCCGCCCCGACCAGATATACCTTGCCAATTTTCATAGCGCCGATTCTCCCGCTTCTGCGGCGCGCGACAGCCAGAGATTGCAGGCTGCCTTGCAGGGCAGCTCTGCGTCTGGCTCGTCCATCCACCAGGTCGGTTGGCGGACGCAAGCGCCGCAGACTTTGGCGACGGTCTGTTCAAGCAGCGCCGCAGCCAGATTGTGTATGCCCTTGAACATGCCAACTTGTCGCTCGCTAGTACCTTCGAGCGGTTCAGCCGCGAACTTGCCTTGTCGCTGCAGCGCCCAGTCGGCGACCAGACCCGGATATACGGTTTCCAGCACGGCATGCGCCTGCCAGGGCTGCTCAAGGTCGACCTGCCAGCCGGACGGCAAGTCGGTGGCTGTTGGCAATAGGCGGAAAGAACGGACGGGATTTTCGCGCAAACGGGATCGCAGCTGCGCCGCTGATGACAGCGCGACGCTGTTTTCATCATTGCTGCAATGCCAGACCCGTTTTTCCGTCACCATCACTGGTCCGAACCGCAGCGGGTTTTCCTTGCTAATTCTGTTCTTTTTCACCTTTTTCTTCTGTTTCAGCGCCTTGATAAGCAGCTCGCGGCCGACTTTGGGGAAGCCGCTCCAAGGGTCGGTCGCCGCGACCTGGCGCAAAGGCAAACCCGCCTCAAGCGCCAGGTCGTGAATCGCCGAACAGATGGGCGCGCTACTTAGAGATTGCGTGTAGAAGACCTTGCGCCCGGCGACTGTTTGCGGCGCAGCGAGGCTCGATAAACCAAGCGCGCGCGGCACATCAATGCTGACGTGGGAGCCCGGCGCCAGAAAATAGGGCAGCGCGATGATATTGCCGGCGCGAGTCCGCCGATAAAGGCTTGGGATGTCCGGCTCGTCGTCCAGGTATACATCAACTACCTCGCCGACCCAGTTCAGTTCGCGCAGGACCTGCGCCTGATAGCGGGTTGTATCGCGGCTATTGGGATTGCGGCGCGTGCCGTGACCGATGATTGCCACGGCTGTATCCGCTGGATCCAGCTGGTGTTCGTCAATGCGCGCCCGCACGATGTTCCGCACAACCCTGGTCAACGCCGGGTGCTCGCCGAGCGGTCGCGTCAGGATGATCTGCTTGCCGTCTCGCCTGGTCACAGGTCCTTTTAATGCCATTTCTGAAGGAATCACTGAACTCGTGAAATAGCCGCGCGCCGTGAATACAGGCACGACGAAGACTTGCGCCGCCTGTACCGTATCGAGTACCTGGTTCAATGCCGGCGGCTCTTTCCAGAAACAAGCTGTAACTTCCTCTGCCGCCCCAAGCGCGCGCAGACGATCGACATAGCTCCAGACGACGCCGGCCGTGTTGGGGCTGATGTGCGAGCCATGCCCAGCGAGTATCAGCGCGGATTCAGTCATAATGCCAGTTCCTGACTGACAATTTCATCGAAGATGCGCCTGGCGCATTCGGGTTGGTCCGCGCGCAATAAAGAGAGCGCATCCGAATCCAAAACGCGCCGATAGAGTTCTTGCCGCTGCATTTGAGAATCGAGCTGCTCTGTGAGCGGCTCCCTCAGTTCGCCCAGCCACTCGCTCAGAATGGCGTATTCGTCGCCGATAGCGCGCTCCAGCTGCTGCTTGAGCCTACGCAGCAGAGCGGGCGAGGCGCCATTGCTGCTTAGCGCGATTGTCAGCGGGGAGCGGTCGATGACGGCCATATTGCTGAAGTCGCTGTCATGGCTGCTGCCATTGGCGACATTTGTTAAGGCGCGGATGCGCTGCGCGTCTTGCGCCACGATTTGATTGACGCTTTCATCGTCGGTCGTGGCGATGACCAGCAAAGGCATATATTCGTTTAGCATGTCGCGCCGGTATGCCGAATGGATTAACTCTATCCGGCTTTTGTCTGCCAGCCGCATGAGCTCCGGCGAAACCACCGGGCTGATAACCAGCACGCGCGCCCCCGCATGGAGCAAGCGCTGGACTTTGCGCGTCGCCACAGCGCCGCCGCCGATGACTGCGACTTGCTTGTCTTGCAGTTGCAGCAAGATTGGGTATCCGGCGTATCCGGCCGTCGGCTCAGGCATGGGCGCCAGCCTGAGCCGCTTCGGCGCTATGCTGGATATGGATGCCGCATTCTGTTTTTTCCCGCTGCGCCCAACGACCGCTGCGAGCATCGGCCTCTTGATGTACCGCTTTGGTGCAGGTCCAACAGCCGATGCTGGGATAGCCGATATCGTGCAAGGGATTGTAGGGCAGGTCATTCGCGCGCAGGTAGGACCAGATCATGTCGCTGCTCCAGTTGGCGAAGGGCGCGATCTTGATCAGACCCGTGCGCGAATCCCGGCTGATGATGGGCGTGTTGGCGCGTTTCGTCGATTGATCGCGGCGGAGCCCGGTCACCCAAGCCGAATACCCTGCAAGCGCCTCGCGCAAGGGCATCGTTTTGCGAATATGACAGCAACGGTCGGGATTGCGCTCCCACAAGCGGTCGCCGTAATCGCGCGCTTGCTGCCGCGGCGTCTGGCGCGGTCTGATGCGCCGCAGATTGAGTTGGAAGCGCTCTTCCAGCGTATTTATCAGATTGACGGTTTCCGGAAATAGGAAGCCCGTATCTAGCGTCAGCACCTGTGTAGTGGGCGCAAGCTCCCGCATCAGATGCAGCGTGACAATGCCTGTGGCTTGAAAGCTGGTCACGATGGCGAGGGTCTCGCCAAATGTACAGTGCGCCCAAGACAAAATTTCGCGTGGATGCGCGCTTTCGAATTGTTCCGCCAATCGGCTAATCTGCGCGACGCTTGCGTTCAATCCCTGCACTTTGTACTCCTAACCCGCGTTATGGACCCCGAAATAAAAAACGCTTCGGATTATCCGAAGCGTCCTGTGATTTCTGAACGATTCCGCTAGCGCTAGTTAAGCGCCAGCGTCGGATAACCCCGCCTGCCCGGCATCATACAGCAGCAACAACATGCGTGGCGGAAGTGGAATTTGCGTGTTGACATCTTCATTCATATCCCTTGCGTATACAAGAAAAAAGCCCCGTGTCGTAACGGGGCTGCGCGTTTCGGGTTGATCCAGGTTTTCAGTAACCTAGCGACGCTCCACCGTTCGACTATCGGAAGATAGTGTATTACAACAACAAGTGGAACAGCAGTTGCGGTACATCGACATTTCCAAGGTTCGTGACCGATTTCAAGCGAGCTTAGCGTATGTCTGCGCCTATGTCAACACTTTGATGGGAATTCGTCTGGGCAATTCTTTTGTCAGCGTCCGTTCGAGCCGCTCAGGTTGTTGAGGAAATCTTGGTTGGTTTCGTACAGCCGGAAATTTTGCAGCAAATGCTCGGTAGCGCCGACGATGCCTTCCGGCTGCTCCGCCAGATGAGACCACATGCGCCGCATGGTATAGACGCGCTGCAAGACATCGGGACCGAGCAGCAATTCTTCGCGGCGGGTGGAAGATTGGTCGATATCAAAGGCGGGGAAGATGCGGCGCTCCTGCAGCTTGCGGCTGAGGTGCAGTTCCATATTGCCCGTGCCCTTGAACTCTTCATAGATGACATCGTCCATTTTGCTGCCGGTATTAACCAGGCAAGTCGCGACAATGGTCAGGCTGCCGCCTTCTTCGACGTTGCGCGCCGCGCCGAATAAACGCTTTGGCGGGTGAATCGCGGAAGGATCCAAACCGCCGGAAAGCGTGCGCCCACTGCTGGGAACAACCAGGTTATAGGCGCGCGCCAGGCGCGTGACGCTATCCAGCATCATCACGACGTGCCGCCGGACTTCAACCAAACGTTTAGCGCGCTCCAGCGCCATTTCCGCCACCCGGACATGATGATGAACCGGATCGTCGAAGGTGGAAGCGATGACCTCGGCATCCACAGAGCGATCCATATCGGTCACTTCTTCCGGGCGCTCGCCAATGAGCGCGATCATCAGATGGACTTCGGGATAGTTGTGGCTGATGGCGTTGGCGATGTCTTTGAGAACGGTGGTCTTGCCCGCCTTGGGTGGCGAGACGATCAAACCGCGCTGGCCGAATCCGATCGGCGCGATCAGGTTAAGCATACGGGTGGACAAGATGCGCGGCAGCGTTTCCAGGTTGAAGCGAACTTCCGGGAAGATGGGTGTCAAGCGTTCGAAATTGGAGCGTTGCCTGACTTCGTTGGGGTTGAGGCCGTTCACAGCGTCGACGCGCAGCAATCCGAAGTAACGCTCGGTATCTTTCGGCGGGCGCACTTGGCCGATCAACATGTCGCCAGTGCGCAGGTTGAACTTTTTGATCTGCGTCTGGCTGACATAGATATCGTTCTTGCCAGGCAGATAACCTTCGGCGCGCAGGAAACCCATGCCATCGTCCACCACTTCCAGCACGCCGCCGCGGAGCTCGTGACCCCGCCGGACCGCATCCTGGCGCAGCAAACCTATGATTAGGTCCTGCTTCTTCAATCGGCTGAAGCGCGGCACGTGATGGTCGCGCGCCATACTGCGCAATTCTGGTAGGGTCTTTGTTTCGAGTATTGCGATATTCATGCTGTTCGTCCTGGGTTTATTTGTCGCGGCAGGGGCTGATGCTGGGGGTAGCCGCGCGTATCGGGAAGTTATCCTCTGCACGTTTACTACATTGCTGCAAGATTAGTGGAATGCCGTTCCTTGGGAAATAGAAAGCCGACGCCTTCAAGATGTCTATAGGCGGAGAAACTCAACTGTTTGAAATCCAGACCGACGGGCGACTTTCAAGAGCTGCTCACTTAATTCTCTCGTCATGCGGGTAGCCAAAAGAGGTTTTTGACGCTCCACAATTATGACGTTTACGGGTTCAGGTGTGGAAAAAGAGCCTTCTGATCGCACTATAGCATAGATTCTATAGGGCGTCAAAGGGCAAATGAATCAGAATTAGGCTATTTGCGACAATTGAGATGCTATTGCTATTGCTATTGGTGGATGGATCCCCGCCCGAAGGCGAGGATCAGTTTCTTGCGATTGCACGGCTACATATCCAAGTCGGCGTGCAATTCCGCTACTTCTTCGTTCAATTCCGCCAGCGCGTCGGCGACCTCGGCGTCGCCACTGACGACTTCGGCGATCACGTTGGGCACCAGACCGCGCACGGCGCTGTAACTGGACAGACCGGGCGAGGAATAGATGCTGACGGCTTCATCCGCCAGGATGCCTTGCACTTCGACAAAGCGGTGATAGGGCATGCTCGGCTCGGAGAAATCGGATTCGCTGACTTCGATATCGTTGCGAATGCTGTAGTAACCGGTGGCGCTGGACCAGGCGAGCTGTGCCTCGGCGCCGGCCAGGAACTTCACAAAGAGCCAGGTGGCGACTTCTTGTTCCGGCGTCGCGACCAGAATCACCTGGCTGGGCACGAAGAGCTGGATCGTGCGCCCGACGCTTTCCGCGCCCGGGAATGCCGTAACGACCCACTCGTCGGTCATTTCGGCCGTGGCGGCGTCCCCGGTGATGTAGGGGATGCCGGCTGAGCTGCCAGCGGCAAATGGTGTAATGCCGACCGCGAAGTCACCCGTGTTTTGGAAACGTTCCGCGAAAAGATAGGCGCAGTTGTTATCCAGCATGCGCGTGAACATGCCCAGTGCCTCAGCTACTTCGGCCGATTCAAAAATGTACTCGCCAGAGTCGGCGTCGAAGATAGCGCCGCCGTGCGCGGCCACAAAACTCTCGAAGTGCGATATGCCGGTATCCAAGGGATAACCTTGGTACATCTCGCTGGCGCCAGCCGCGCAGGAGATGTCCTCGAATTCCGCCAGCGTCGCGGGTGGACGCCGCTCGAAGCCCAGCGCTTCCACGATGTCAAGATTGGTATAAAAGACGTTGAGCGAATTCTGGTTCGCCCAGGCGACGCGCATCCCGTGGAATGGCGCGAAGTCCAGTTGATTGACATCGAGCAGGTCGAAGTTGAGATTGGCTTGCTCGTCGGCTGGGATGCCCCATTGCGGACTATTGATCAGGTCATTGATGTCAACCACAACGCCTTCGTTCGCCCAGCCGGCCGCGGAGTTGGCGTATCCTGCCACCATATTCGGCAGTTCACCCGACAGTATCGACGTATTCATCAGGTCTTCAATGGTGCCGTAATGTCCTTGATGAATCGCTTCTACCGTGATGCCGTATTCGTTGCTGCTGTTGAAGTCTTCAATTAGGCGGGCCATCGTTTCGCCCTGTGAGCCGTCTTCGGCGTGTTGATGCCAGTAGACAACAGTCTGTCCGCTGGGGTCAACATTCTCATAGTTGGTTGCGTCCTGTGCCTGCGCCAAGCCGAGCGTTAGAACGCAGAACAAGAGCGCGAAAATCAATTTTTTCTTCATCACTTGCGTGCCTCCTTAGCGTAAATTGCGCTTTCGAAATAGCTGGCTGGTCCATACCCCCTCTTACGGGTCGCAGCCATTGTCAGAGCACCGCGTCGCCGCACACGGTGAAGGGTTCAATATTAACCTCTGATTCCTGTCTGCGCGATACCTTCGGTGAATTGCTTCTGCGCCACGAAGTACAGAATCAAGATGGGTATGACAGTAATCACGGAAGCCGCCATTTGCAAGTTCAAATCTCCCGGCGTATCGGCGGTAACGAAATTGGACAAACCCACGGCAATCGGCCGCCAATCGTCGTTGATGGTAACCAGCAGGGGCCACATCAAAGCGTTCCAAGAGCCGATAAAACCCAAGGTCACGATGGTCATGATGGGCGCCTTCGACAAGGGCAGCACGACGCTGCGCAAGAACTTGAAATGCCCCGCGCCGTCAATGCGCGCGGCTTCCCATAAATCATTCGGGATTTGAATGAAAAACTGCCGCAGCAAAAAGATGTTAAATACCGAGGCGAAGAAGGGGATGGTCAGCGCGGGCCAATTGTTGAACCAGGCGCCAGCGGGACCAAAAAGGCTTTCGCTCAAACGTCCCAGCCAAATGACAGTTAGCAGATGCGGTATCAGCATCACGATGCCGGGAATCATCATGGTGGACAAAAACAGGGCGAATAGAAAATTGCGCCCGATGAAATTCATGCGCGCGAAAGCGTAAGCGGCTGGTATGCAAACCACGAGCGAGCCGCTAACGCTGATGAGGGTAATGCGCAGGCTGTTCCACAGATAGCCCGATACGCCGATGGACTGCAAGACGCCAGTAGTTGGATCTGTGCTCAGTTCGATTTCGAGAAAGTTCGCCCGGCGCAGGGCGGTGGCGTAATTCTCCCAGAGCAGATTCTCCGGCAGCAGCCGCGTGAGATTAACTTCGCTCAGCGTCATGAAAGAAGCGCTAATCATCCACAAGAAGGGACCCACCGCAATGATGACGCCGGCGAACAATACCGCGTAAATCGCCAGTTGCGTCCAGTTGACGCGCGGGGGCGGCATTTTCGCTTTCGCTTTAGTTGATAGTGAGCCGCGACTCGGACTAGGCATAAAATACTCGCCTTCCCATCACGCGGTTTTGGAAGAGCGTCATCAAGAGGATCAGAGCGAAGAGCACGAATGCCATCGACGAAGCGTATCCATAGCGGTTGCTATTCTGCAATTCGTCGAAGATATAGACGCTGGCGGTATTGACCTTGCTGCCCACGGCGCCGGTGCGCAGGATCCAGATCTGCGTGAAAGCCTGGAAGGTGCCGATTATCGCCACCAGCGACAAGAAAAATACGGTGGGGGAGAGCATAGGCAAGGTGATGTGACGAAAGATGCGCCAGCCGCTAGCGCCGTCAATGCGCGCGGCTTCGTAAAGTTCACCTGGGATATTGCCCAAGCCCGCCAGGAAAATCACCGCGTCGTAGCCGATATAAGTCCAAGTCGAATAGATCATGATCACGACCAGCGCCAAAGCCGGTCCCGCCAGAAAATCGGGCAGACCAAACAGCTCGCCTATGGAATTGCGCTCCAGAATCCAGCGCTGCGGCTCGATGCTAAATAGCGAAAGAACGCGGTTCGCCGGCGCGGTTTTGCCCGCGTCAAACATGACGCGAAAGACGATCGAGGTGGCGACAAAAGGCGTGATGTAGGGTATGAAATAGACCATGCGGAAGAATGCGCGGAAGCGGATAGGCTGGAAGAGCAAATAAGCCAGCGCCAAGCCGACGGACAATTGCACCGGCACGGTGCCAAAGGCGTACATGACCGTTACCCAGAAGCCTTGCAACAGGTCGTCATCCGCGTCAGCCAGCGCGGCGGGCAGCTCCGCCATGAGCAGGTAGCCGCCGACAGCCAGCGCCAGACCGCTAAATGCCATCAGCGTGAAGCGCTTGTTTTCCTGGGCATTGATGCCGCGCTGAAAGATCGTCCATGCTAGCGCGATAAGCAGGAGACCCGCGCTGACAAAGACCAATTGAGACCAGATCGGCAGCGCTTCGCCGGACTCGCGGGCGGCATCAAGCGCCGCCCCGATTTCGCTCAGGGTGAGTTCTAGCAAGAAGGCGCCGCAAAGTGTGACAGCAGTTGCGACGGCGCTCCAGATGATCAAGTCATTGCCGCGGGCAGACCGAAAAAACCAAGCCACCAGCGCGGTGACGCCAATCGCGCCGAGCAGGCCGAGCAGCATGAGGTTGCCGGCCGCGAGCACCGCGGGCATAGTGAAACTCTCGCCGAGTTTGCCCATGAACAGTTCGAGACTGATGTTTTGCCCGCGGACTTGACGCGGTATCAGCATGATGGCGGGGATGAGTTTGAAGAACCAGTCAAGCGCAAGCAGCGCCGCGTAGCCGCAAACAAACCCAGATAAGAGATTCAAGGCTTCGGTCGGCGAATCTGTCTGCCGCAGCGCGCGCAGCGCGCGCCGCAGCATCACCGCCGCCAAGCCAAAAGCCGCCAGCGCCAACCAGAAAAACAAAATATAGGAAAGGTTGCCCAGCGCTTTTTCATAGTTGGCTAAGCCATTGTAGTGATCGGGAAAACGACGCCAGCGGTGCAGGCTGACGAAGAAAGCGAAAGCCACCGGGAAGATCCCAAACAAGGCAATGAGAAGACCGGCCGGCGCGAGGAAGGCATAAGCTGTCAGATTTTCCAGTACGATTCGGCCGCGGCGCGTATCAAAGAAACGCAATCGTGGAATATCTGTTGTACTTTGACGCTTCATCAGTTGCTCGCGCATGCCATCAGGACGCATTCATTATAGCTAAAGCGGATGCGAAATCAAAAACAGAGGATTCGCCACGTCAGGGCAATCGCAGCGAAACTTATAGATGTCGAATATCACATATAGCTTGCAATAAAGTAAGTGCGTCACGTGATGCGCCCCGGGAAAAGCAAATTAGACCCGGGCAAGCCCAGCCCGACCCTGTTGATTGCCCTCAAATCTGGTAGGCATAATCCCTGACATGAACCATAATTATATTCCAACGGGTAATCGTTCAGGAGAGCCTTTCGTTTGCGCGGGTGGCGGATTTTACCTCCCGTATGGATCGGGGGGGGCGCAGTTTCACATCGGCGAAGATTGACGGCAGTTCTGCTATTGATCGGCGTCCTCACCGGGTGCAGCATTGGCAACCTCGGTCAAGCGGCGGCGACCGCGACTGTTCCGCCCTTGCCCTCGGCGACGACAATTCCTGAAGCGACCGCTACAGAACAGCGGTTCCCAACTGTCGCGCCTACCACGACGCCGCTGCCTAGCCCAACAGCCAGCGATACGCCCTTGCCCACGTCTACCGATACAGCGACAGCCACAGCCACTCCGACAGTTTTCGCCATGGTGCGTTCCCAATTGCGCGTGAACGTGCGCGGGGGACCAGGGACGAATCACGACATTGTGGACATCCTGGAGCCCGGCAGCGGTGTGCGGATTGTCTCGGAAAACGAAGCAGGGGACTGGTATCAGGTTCGGCTGGACGAAGGCGAGCGCGGTTGGGTTAGCGCCAGGCTCTTGCAGATTGTGAATCAGCCGCCAGTTGCGCCAGCGCCGGCGCGTGGAACAAGCCCAGCCTCTCCATCGGCGGAAACCACGGAAACCCTGGAAAGCGCGGCGCCGGCAGACCATGGAGAACCGATTGGCGCCGCGCCTGCAGCCGACGAAGCGCAAGCCATTGCCGAGGCATCCGGGTCGCAAAGTCAGTTGGTCCTCAATGTGCCCATCGTCGATCTCGAGTCCATCAACCTGACGGCGACCGTCCTGGTCGCCAAGGCCGCTTCGCCTGTCCCGGGTCTGGCTGCGACGGCGGCGGCGACCGGCGAGCCAGCCCAGCCGACTCCCCCCGGCGCCAGCAGCGTTGAGCTGCCGACGCGCGTTCCGGCCGCGCCGCGCAGCGGTGTTGATGTCTTCGCTTTCTGCAACAACCCGGCCTATGGCATTGGCGCGCCATCCAATTTGACTGATGGTTCCACGATTGAGATTTTTTGGGCTTGGTTCGCCAGCACGGATGCCTACTTGCGCCAACATATCGCCAATGCTACACATGAATTGCGCATCAACGGCACGCAGATCGCCAATGTCGATCAGTTCCGCAGCGCGTCCAGGCAGCGTGGCAGCGATCAGGTGGTCTACTGGTATGTGCCTTATGGTCCGCTGGCGGCCGGCGATTATCGCATCACCTACCGCGTGACCTGGCGCGATGTGATCAGCGATGGCTATCAATTGTATGGACCGGGCACCGGCACAGAATACGAAGAAGAAAGCTGTAATATTGTCGTGAGGTAGCATCATTTTGCGCCAACCCGGCAAGTGGCTCGCGTCAGAAGCGGGCGTCGGCGAGGTACTGCTGCGGGGCGGCGAGGTCCGCCTGTCGATACCCTCTGCGGGCAAGGACTGTTACCATGACGCGCAAATTAGCGATTACCGTGCTGCGCAACCTCGCTTTGGCAACCGTCCGCCACTGCGCCTCAGCCTTTTGGCTCGCGCGGAAGGCGCTATCAGAGGCACGGCTGGATTTGGCTTTTGGAATCAAGTATTCGTTCCTGGAAGCCGCCGTTTTCGCTTGCCGCAAGCGATCTGGTTTTTCTTCGGCAGCCCGCCCAATGACATCGCGCTGGCAAGGGATGTCCCCGGTCAGGGCTGGAAAGCGGCCACGATCAACGCGCGCGGCTGGCGTTTTTATTGCTTGCTGCCTTTTGCGCCACTTGGCTTTCTGGCGCTGCGCAGCAAAACGCTTTATCAGAAGCTCTGGCCCATTGGGCAACGGGCGATCGGCGTCCGGGAAAAACTGCTCGATCCCTTGCTCTTGCGCGATTTTCACAGCTATGCGATTGACTGGCGCGCGGACCGGGTTGTATTCTCGGTTGACGATGAGATTGCGCTCTGCAGCGAGCGCGCGCCCAGCACGGCGCTCGGTTTCATCGCTTGGGTGGACAATCAATACGCGATAGTGACGCCCCAGGGCAGATTCGGCTGGGGCTTGCTGGATTGTCCGCAGCCACAGAGACTCATCTTGCGCGATATCACGATCACCAGCCTGGCTTGATTTTATCCACGCCCCTTGGGGCATTGCGCAGCATGATGTTATGATGGATGCAAGTTCCACAGCCAAAGAGGAGCGTCTCTGCTAGTGCCCAAGATCCCGATACAGCAAACTGACCAGGACGCCTTCGCGCATTTGATAGCAGCGGTCGCCGCGCGCCGAACGCTGCTCTTGGACTATTTGCTCCAGGACCGTTTCGTGCAGCGCTTTCAACCAGCGCATATTCGAGAGGCGGTTTACAGCTATCTCAAGAGTGGCGGCAAGTCCCTGCGCCCGGCTGTGGCGATGCTCGCCTGCGGCGCCTTGGGCGGCGAGGAGACAGCAATCTTGCCGGTTGCTGCGGCCATCGAGATTTACCACATTTGGACACTGGTGCATGACGATGTGATCGACAAGGACAGGATCAGACGCGGCGCGCCAACGGTTCATGTGGCATACGCGGATCGCGCGCGCCAAGAGTTCGGTTGGCGGGACGCCGATGCCGAGCACTATGGTAGGACTATCGCTCTGCTAACCGGGGACGTCCAGCAAGCCTGGTCCTGGTCGCTCCTATGCGAAGCGCACCTTGAATATGGCGTGGCGGCCGATGTGGTGCTGGCGCTGGCGCATGAATTGGCGAGCCATGTCACCCCGCTGCTGGTCGAAGGCGAAACGCTGGACGTTCAGTTTGCGAGCCTGCGCAATCAGCTAAGCGAAGCCGAAGTCCTGGATATGCTGTGGAAAAAAACTGGCGTGCTTTATGAGTTCGCCGGGCGCGCCGGCGCCGCGATCGCGCTCAATAGCGCGGACGGCAAAGCGCCAGAGGCGCTGGCATTGGCTCGGTATTGCAGCTTCTGCGGGACCGCGTTTCAAATCCAAGACGATATTCTGGGTTTGCTCGGCGATTCAGAACAGATGGGCAAACCGGTCGGTTCCGATATCCGCGAGGGCAAGTCGACGCTCTTGACCCTGAAAGCGCTGCAATTGGCTGACGATCGGCAGCGCGCCCGGATTCACCTGACGCTAGGCGATGCGGGAGCCAGCGATGACGCTATCCGCGACATTGCCCAACTGCTGCGCGACCTAGGCGCGGTCGAGTACGCGCGGGATATCTCGCACAAGTATGTCGCCGAAGCGCTGGAGCATCTGCGTCCGCTGCCGGACAGCGAGTATAAGGTCCTGCTGCGGAGTTGGGCGAATTATCTCATTCAGCGCGACTTCTGACAAAAGGGGGCGAATTCTTGCCTGAAACTATGAATCAGGAGCCCGGTTCAAGCTCGTCAACAGGCGTGGCAGCGGCTTGGCGTCTTTCGCGAATGAAATAGATCGCCTTATGTTGCGACTCGTGATAGGTGCGCATGATCATATCGGCGACGATGCCGGTGCTGACGAACTGCACGCCCAGCACCACTAACAAGACGGAAAGCTGCAACAAGGGACGATCGCCGATTTTGTTCTCCGTCAGCAGCTTGAACACGGTCAGATACAAACCGAGCAGACTGCCGGCCGCGCCTACCAGGATGCCGGCCGCGCCGAAGACATACAGGGGCCGATTGAAATAACTCAGCAAGAAGATCACCGCGATCAAGTCGAGTATTACTTTGAAGGTGCGGCTGAAGCCATACTTGCTGCTGCCCCACTTGCGCGCCCGATCCTTGACCGGTATTTCCGCCACGCGCACCCCCATCTGGCTGGCGAGGGCCGGAATAAAGCGATGCAGCTCGCCATATAACTGAACGCCCTTGGCGACATCAAAATGGTAGGCTTTTAAGGTGCAGCCGTAGTCATGCAAGCGGATGCCGGTCGTGCGCGAGATGATCAGATTGGCGATCATCGACGGGATGCGGCGCAAAAAGAGCGGCTCTTTACGATCTTGCCGCCAACCGCTGACGATATCGTGTCCCTCGGCGAATTTATCCAAAATGCGCTGAATATCGCGCGGATCGTTCTGCAAGTCGGCGTCGATCGTAATGACGACTTCGCCGCGCGCCGCGTCAAACCCGGCCGCCATAGCCGCCGTCTGGCCGAAATTGCGGCGAAAATGGATAATGTGCCAGCGCGCGTCCTGCGCTTGTACGTCATTTAACATATCGTAAGTGCGGTCGCTGCTACCGTCGTTGATCGCGATTACTTCGTAATCACGTCCGATCTCTTCCAGGGCGGCGGTCAATTCTTGATAGAGCCGGTCGATATTGCCTTCTTCGTTGTATACCGGTATGACTACCGAGATGCCAAGCTCGGGGCGCCTGTTAGCTTCGGGCAAAACTGTCATCGGGTTTCTCCAGCGGAACTAGCGCATATTCTAACATTGCGCCCTCGGCTATACCAGATGTTGCAGGACGGCTAGCCTGTCCATTTCGACGGTAACTCAATTGACTCAAACATAGATTCACCGCAAAAGCACAAAGGTCTCTATGTAATGGGGCGAATTTGGCGCAGGTATCTTGATGTTGGCGGCGGCAGACCTTCTTTGCCGCCGAGCTGCTGATAGAATAAAGGAACATGTGAATGCGGGTCAAGAAATGTCAGACGACACCATAGAAGAGACAAAATACAGCGAAGACGGCGACACGCGCATTGCCAGGACGGCGCAAATGCCGCCCAGCGGCGATACAATAACCTCCAATACGCAGGGAGATCGCGACCGAGCCGCCCCGCCATTCTCGCTGCAACAGGTCTCCGAGCTAGAAGCGAGACCCCGTGACGCGCGCAAAGAAGCCGGCAAGCCCAGCGCCATGCCAGCCTTCGCCAGACCCGCCGAGCGCGCCGCGCCTACAGTTGTTCCCAGGACCAGTCAGGCGGAAATGGACACCGTCCCATCTCGGCGCCAGGATTCGACCGCCTCAACGCGTCGCTTTGGCGAAGGCGGCAATGCGCTGTCCAGCAGTCCGAATCCCTACGCCGCGCTTCAGACGACAGTCCCAACCGGGGCGCCGCCACGCAAGCGCGCGCGCCGCAAACGTTTTTTCGGCTTGCCCTTGGGCTGTTTATGGGCGCTGGCGGGGCTTTGCCTCACATTTTGCGGCGGTCTGACCTTGCTGACGACCGTCGGCGCGCTGATCATTTTCCCGCAGGTCGAGGCTGAGTGGGCGGCGCGCATCGCCGAGGTTGACAATTACCGCGGCTTTGAAAGCAGCTTCATCTACGATCGCTACGGCAACAATTTGTATGAGGCTTTTGGCGAGGGCAGACGGGTGCGCGTCAGTTACGACCGCATTCCCCGGTCGCTCATCCTGGCGACTATCGCCATTGAAGACGACACGTTCTTTGAAAATATCGGCGTTGACATCGGGGCGACGGCGGTGGCGGCTTTGACCTATCTCGGCGCTGCCCCCGGCGAGCTGACGGCCGGCGGCAGCACCATCACGCAGCAATTGGTGCGCAATGTTCTCTTCGATTTCGAAAAGCGCGCTAGGCGCAGCGTCTCCCGCAAAGCGGAAGAGATCGTCTTGGCCATCGTCCTGACGGGCGCCAAGAGCAAAGAAGACATCCTCGAGATGTACTTCAACGAGATCTATTACGGCAATTTGGCTTACGGCGTGCAAACCGCCGCCCAGACCTTTTTTGGCAAGGACGTGCAAGAATTGACCCTGGGCGAAGCGGCGATGTTGGCGGGCTTGCCGCAAGCGCCGGCCAGCCTCGACCCGCTCAATCCCGACCCGGCGGTGCAGGCGGCGGTTGAAGCGCGCTGGCGGCAGGTGCTGGGGGAAATGGTGGAAGAAGGGTTTATCACTCAGCAGCAGGTGAAAGAGGCTTTGAGCGAGGGCTTGTACTTCGCGCCAGCCAACGTTTCATTAAACGCGCCGCATTTCACTGTCTATGCGCAGGGCGAGCTGGAAAGGCTGATGACCAGCTTGGGTTATAGCCCGGAAGACATCGCGCGCGGGGGTTTGCGCGTCTACACGACGCTTGACCAAAATGTCAATCAAATGGCGCAGCGAGCCGCCGCCAATCAAGTCGCGCAGCTCTGGAACAAAAACGTAAGCAACGGCGCTGTGCTCGTCGCCAAGCCGGGGACGGGCGAGATTATCGCCATGGTTGGCAGCATCGATTATCACAACGAGGCGATTGACGGCAGCGTCAACGTCACAACCGCCTTCCGACAGCCGGGCAGCACCATCAAGCCCTTCACCTATTCGGCGGCGCTTGAGCGCGGCATGTCGGCTGGCGACGTCTTGTGGGACACGCGCGCGGAAGTCTCCCTTCCCGGCTTGCCCTTGTACACGCCGCGCAACTTCGACAACGCTTTTCACGGTCCCATGACCATGCGCGCAGCGCTGGCGAACAGCTACAATATCCCGGCGGTGCAGACCTTGCGCGCTGTCGGCGTCGACTACCTGCTGGACTTGTTGCGCCGCTTTGGCATAAGCAGCTTAAGCGAAGACGCTTCACAATACGGCTTGTCCCTAACGCTTGGGGGCGGGGAAATCACGCTCATCGAGCTGACAAACGCCTTTGCCGTCTTCGCCAATCAAGGTACTTATGTGCCGGTGACATCACTCTTATGCGTCATCAACAGCGACGATGAGATCCTCTATCAGTATGAAAACAGTTGCCCGGCCGGCCGCGTCACGGGGGCGACGGTCAACCGAGAGGCTCAGGGCGCGCTGGTGCTTGACCCGCGCATCGCCTATCTGATGACGGACATGCTTGGCGACAACCAAGCCCGCAGCGCGGCTATGGGCGCCTACAGCCCTTTACGCACCGATGGCATATTCTCCGCGGTCAAGACCGGCACCACCGACGATGTCAAGGACAACTGGACTGTCGGTTACACACGCAATGTCGCTGTCGGTGTCTGGGTGGGAAATAACGACGGCAGGCCCATGGTGAATTCTTCGGGTTTGACGGGCGCAGCCCCAATCTGGAATGCTGTGCTGACGGGAATCTACGGCAACCGGGAACTGCTAGGCGCCTTCGCGACGGAGGGGCAGTTGCTGAACGACCAGCCAATCCCGCCAGCTGGTATCAGCCGGCGGCAGATCTGCGATGTGCGGCGCTTGACCGATCCCTCGCCGCGCTGCCCGGCGACCCTCAACGAATGGTTTCTCGATGGACCGGCTGGGATCCCCGACGAAAAGGGCATCCTGCGCTATCCACAAGTGATCGCGCAACGGACGCCTGTGCCGGTGCAAGGCTCGGTTCTTCATCGCGTGTCGCCCGGCATCTATCAGACTTTGGCATTCCCTTTGCCGCCGGAAGTCGCGTCTACCATACGCTTCCAGGTCGCTCCTGGCGAGAAGCAGCCGCTGCCGCCGAGTTATTGCCGCGTGCCCGTGCAAGACGCACAGGCAGCGATCGCGGCTGGCGCGCAAAATCTATGGTTCATCGAAAGCCCTTCGACATCCCAGGGCGATGTGGTCGAAGCGGAGCGCTACGCCCGCGAAGCAAACCTGGCGCTGCTGCCGACTATCGAATGCCTGCCCAGCTTTTACAGCCTGAGATCGATTGGCGACGTCGGCGCGCTTTTACAGATTCAGCAGCCCATCGACGGGCAAAGCGTCGACAGCGTGCTGCCAATCATCGGCAGCGCCCAATTCAGCAGCGGTCAAGGCGACTATTATCATCTGTATATTCGCGGCGGGCAATTCGCCGATTGGACGCCTTTGGGCCAGCGCCATCATCAGCCCGTGCATAATGGACAACTGGAGATGCTGCACGCCGATTCCCTGCAACCTGGGTCTTATATCCTGCGGCTGGCTCTGATACGCGCTGGGAATATCGTGCAGGTTGATGAAGTTATATTTTCGGCGCGATAGACGGCGCTTGCGCAAACCGCAGTGAAATGATGTATAGGCTTGTGATGGATGATCCCAAGCAAGATCAAAGCGCGCCGGCGTCGCTCCTGTCGCTGGAAACCCTGCGCCAGGCGCGGGACATGCCCTGGAAAGCGAGCAACGAGCTGCGGCGTTGGCTGATCTTGCCATTTGTCTGGTGGCGGCTGCGTGGGCTAAGTCTAGGCGGCGGTTGGCGCTGCTATGGCATGCCGATCATCCAGCGCCACCGGCAAAGCGAGATTCGCGTCGGTCGGCGGCTGGCGCTTCGTTCGAGCCCCGCCAGCAATCCGCTGGGTCCCAACCGCCCCGTGATCATCAGCACAAGACGAGCCGGCGCCAGCATAACGATAGGCGACGACTTCGGCATGACCGGCGGTTCACTGGTCTGTGAGCAGCGGATAAGCATCGGCGATCGCGTTTGGGTCGGCGCAAACGCGATCATCACCGATACCGATTTCCATCCGCTTGATCCCGAGCAGCGGCGAACCCAGCCCTCAGCCGCAAATACAGCGCCCGTCACGATCGCGGACGACGTCTTTGTCGGCATGAACGCGCTCGTTTTGAAGGGCGTAACTATCGGGGCGGGCTCGGTGCTCGCGGCCGGCTGCGTCGTCGCGCGCGATGTGCCGCCGCGCAGCGTGGTGGCCGGCAAT
Organism: Phototrophicaceae bacterium; assembly: GCA_965116975.1. Taxonomy (GTDB): domain Bacteria; phylum Chloroflexota; class Anaerolineae; order Aggregatilineales; family Phototrophicaceae; genus UBA6055. The sequence continues at coordinate 3,322,531 of OZ220735.1, read as the reverse complement.
CCGGCGCGGGTCGTCCGCGAACTATAGTTCTTCCCGCGTTTTCACGGGTAAACGATTTCAAAAGACAAGGCGATGGTATCTCCCAGCACGATGATATCGCCGTTATGGAGCGGGGCAGGACCGCCAATCCTTGCGCCCGCGATGCGAACGCCGTTGGTGCTATCCAGGTCCTCGATCTCATAACCCGCCTCTCGCTGCAATAGCCGCAGGTGATAGCGGCTGACCTGCGGGTCCTCTATCGCGATGTCATTGGCGCTGTCGCGTCCCAATGTGACAATCTCTTTTTCCAGCCGAAACATGGCATGTTCGATGGGTCCGCTCCTGACCACGATCCAGAAGCCGGGCTCCTCGGGCATGACGCTTTTGTCAATCTCGGGCAGGGCTTGCCGGGCCGGCGCGGCGGATATTGCCCCCGCGAGCGCTTCTTCGACCTTGTCGCGGAACGTCGCCATAAAGTGATCCCAAAAATGGTTTTCGTCGGCGAAGGCTCGGATGTCAAAGCGTTCTACGTTTAATAGGCTCGGATGCAAACGCACATCGTCGAAGATGATGGCGAAGACCGGTATCTTGCCGCCCTTGGCATAAGCGAATTCATAAGTCAAGTATACGGAATCCGCCGCTTCGTCGGTCAGCAGGATAATCAGCGCGTCGGCATGGTCAATCGCGGCGTCGATTTCGACGTGCCAGGCTTGCCCGGCAACAGGGCTGCGGTCAATCCAGGGTCGGTATCCTTGCGCGCGCAAGATGCGGCGCAGCTCCTCGGCGCGGGTCTGCGCCGAGGGATCGTAAGACAGGTAAACATTCTTCATCGCGCTTCCTCGGTGACCCGCCCGCAGCGTAATATTCGTCCTTCATGCCTGGCCGGACTAAATCTTAAGAACATCCCTCTTCACTTCGAGCATGCCTGGACCGTCAAGCTCGCGCAATTCTTCCAATCCCGCCCGGACCTGGTCCTTGCATGCGACGCGCTTGCCCCAAGCGCCGCAGCTTCGAGCGAATGCGGCGAAGTTTGGATTGACAAGTTTAGTCGCCCAGACCGGCGCCTTAACACCCCGCTGTTCTTTGCTGATTTTGCCGATCTCACTGTTGTAGAGCAGTACCTGCTTGATTGGCAGGTTCTGCTGAACCGCGGTTGTCCAATCCAGTGGTCAGAAATTCATTGACGCCGGCGCCCACGCTGTCTAACTGATTATCACGTTCAGCGAGTTTTATGGCAAGTTTGGGGACAGGCAAAGGAAGGCGCGTATGGCGCTGCGGCGACTACTGTTTGCCCTTCATCTGTCATACAATAAGAGCAAGATAGAAAATAATCGCGAATTTGGGGGATATATGGCTAACTGGGTAGAAGTGCTAAAAGCCGACCAGCTTGAAGAGAGCAAGGGCACAACGGTCTTTGTAAACGAGCGCGATATCGCGCTGTACAAGTATCTGGGCGAATTCTATGCCTTGGACAATCGCTGCGTCCACCGCGATGGTCAACTTGGCGACGGCTACATGGAAGGCGCCAATGTATTCTGCCCTTTGCACAAATGGGACTACGATGTTCGGACCGGCGTCAGCCGCTATACCGAAGACGAAACGGTGCCGGTTTATCCCGCGCGGCAGGTGAATGGTCGTGTCGAAATTGACGCCGACGCCGTCCCGCCCAAACCGCGCTACAAAGGCGAGTACTTGGGTTTGTGGGCGAGGCGCAACGACCCGCTGGAAAGCGAGATGCACGATATCCACAGTTATTCGCGCGGGCGGCGCGCCTTTGTCGAGGGCATGGGAAGCGAGAAACGCGATTACGCCAGCTTGGGCGACCTGTATTTTCTGCCGGGGCAACTGGCTGTCATGCCCTTGCTCGACGATGTGCCAGTCAACACCGAAACGGTAATCGCCGCCAAACGGCAGCAGCCCTTGAAGCTGCGGGCGCCGATATTCGTCAGCCACATGAGCTATGGCGCCTTGAGCAAAGAGTCGAAGCTGGCTTTGGCAAAGGGCGCCGCCGAGTTTGGCACCTTGATGTGTTCGGGCGAGGGCGGCATGTTGCCAGAGGCGCGCGCGGCGGCTGGACAATACATCTTCGAGATGGCGTCGGGCTATTTCGGTTGGAACGAGGAGAACATCGCCAAGGCTGATGGCATCGAGATAAAGATGGGCCAGAGCGCCAAAGCGGGCTTGGGCGGTTTGCTGCCCGGGCACAAGGTTACGGCGGATATCGCGGCGGTGCGCGGATTACGGGAAGGACAAGCAGCGCGCAGCCCATCGCGTTTCGCCGATATCCATTCTGTGGCTGATATGCAAGAACGCATCGACTGGATCCGCTCTGTCAAACCCGATATGCCCGTTGGCATCAAGTTGGCTGCCAGCCGCATCGAGGCGGATTTGGCGGCGGCGGTGAAACTGGATATTGATTGGATCACGCTTGATGGACGCGCCGGCGGCACAGGCGCGGCCGCCAAGCATATCATGGACAATATCTGTGTGCCGACGGTTTTCGCCATTCCACGCGCGCGCGCTTGGCTGGATGACAATGGACACCGCGATATCAGCCTGATCGTAACCGGTGGCTTGCGCACCAGCGCCGACGTCGCCAAAGCGCTGGCTTTGGGCGCGGACGCCGTCGCTTTGGCGACCGCAGCCATGATCGCCATCGGCTGCAAGCAGTATCGGGCTTGCAGCAGCAACAGTTGCCCGGTAGGCATCGCCACCCAGAAGATGGAATTGCGGGCGCGCTTCGACGTGGAGACCTCCAAGCAGCGCCTGGTGAACTTCTTCGAGGCGATGACGGAGCAGATGAGCGAATTCGCGCGTATGTGCGGCAAGCGCAGCGTGCATGACTTGGGCTATGAAGACCTGGCGACGACGAGTTATGAAATCAGTCGGCATACGCCGGTGGCGCATGTTTAAGAACAGGCTTCGAGTTGGGTCGCGCTAAGCGCTTAACGCTGATGCCGCTCATACACCGCAAGCGTCGCGGAAGCCATGCGTTCGACGCTAAAGCGTTCTTCCAAGCGGGCCGCGCCCAGCAAGCCCATGTGCTGGCGCAAGGCATGGTCTTCCAATAGACGTGTCATGGCATCTGCCAGCGCATCGACATCGCGGGCTTCGACAAGCAGCCCGGTCTCGCCATGAATCACGACCTCCGGTATGGCGCTGACGCGGCTCGCGATGACCGGCACGCGCCTGGACATCGCCTCTAAGAGGACCAATCCAAATCCCTCCCACAGGCTCGGCATCAGCAGAACATCAAAGGCGCCGATCAACTTGAGGGCATCGCTGCGCCATCCCAGCCAGTGAACATATTCGTCGATGCCGAGTTCCCGCGCCAGCGCCTCCAGCTGTGCGCGCAAGTCGCCGTCGCCGGCTATGATCAGACGCGCGGTCGGGAAGCGCTGTCGGATCTGCTGAAAGGCGCGCAAGGCATAAGCGATGCCTTTCTGTTCGACGATGCGGCAGACCAGACCGAGCAGCAAGGCGTCGGACTCCAGTCGCAGCTCGCGGGATAAGTTTTGCCGGGCGGCGCGCAGTTCCTCATCGGCAAGCCATTTGTGCTCCAAGCCATAGTGCGCCACGGCGATCTTGTCGCTGGGCGCTCCTTCGACCGCCATCATGAAATCCTTGATGGACCCGGAAATGGCGATGCCGCCTTTGGTCAGGCGCCAAAGCAGCGGGCTAAGGCGCTGCCATATTGGATGAAAGCGGAACTGATCATCGTTGTGGCGGCTGCTGATGACTGTACGAATTCCCGCAAGCTGTGCGGCGAATAAGCCGAAAAGGTCGGCATGGATCAAATGTGTATGGACGATATCAGGTTTGATCTCGCTCAAGGCGCGGCGAATTTTGAACAGCAGGGCGAGATCGTAGTCGCGCTGGATTGTCAATCGGCGCAGGGGAATGCCGCGCTCCTTCGCCTCGCTGGCCATGTCATCCATGGGTTTGTCTTTTTCGATCAGGATGACCAGGCGCGCGTCGACGCCGCGCTGGCGCAGGGCGCTTAGCAAAACCAGCAAGTGGCGTTCGGCGCCACTGATTCGCGTGACTTTTATGACGTGGGCGACGCGCATGAGACGCTCCGATGGCGGGGGCTGCGGCAACTGTAGCAGACCGCGCGCTTAGGGGCTAGTTTTTAGCGCAGCTCATGGCAGCGCGATTTCCTGTGACAGGGGACCGGTCAATCCGCGCGCGTCTTTGGCTGCGATGGCGATGCCGCTGTAATTGGAGAAACCGTCCCAAACCAGGCTGGTTTCGCTATGGACGATCTGGCGCTCGTAGAAGAGCCCGCCCGGGCGGCGCAAGGCGATGATGTAGCCGCTGGCTTGGGCGACCGGTTCCCACACCAATTCTGGCTCGCCGCCGTCCCGCCGCAAGACGATGTTTTGCGGGGGTCGCGGTCCGTCGGCGAGGGCGGTCAAGACCGCGAGGATGGCTTTGCTGGCGTCGCGAAGATAACCGGCTTCTATGTATTCGATGGTGTCTGTTGGGTCGCCATTGATTTTCTCTTCATAGGCGTTGATGAGGCGAATGGCTGGGTAATCCAACTCGCTGAAAGAAAAATGATCGCCATAGCGGTTTTCGCGGTCAATCGCGTCTTGCACGACCAAATCCAGGTTGACGCCGTAGTTGAAGCCGATGAAGTTAACCATGCGCGCCAAACGGCGCGACGCGGAGTTCTCGTTGGGTCCGGCCGAAAACACGCGCAATTCGCGATCGTTCACCCGCCCGTTGCGGTCGTGCACATTGCCGATGGTGTCGACATTAATCATCGCTATGAGATCGGTTTGATCCTCGCGTATCCAGGAGGCGAAGGCTTTGCTGCCTTGCCTGCCAACCTCCTCGGCGGAAAAAAGCACAAACATGATGGTGGCTTTGTAGCGGGTCTGGCTCATGATGCGCGCCAATTCCAGGACCGCCGCGACTCCCGAGGCGTTGTCATTCGCGCCAGGGGCGAAGATATCAATCGAGTCGAGCGGACGCCCAACGCTGTCGTAATGGGCGCCAACCAGAACCGTGCCAGCCCCGACTTCTGTACCTTGAATGACGGCGACCAGGTTGTACTGCGCTCGCCGCTCGCCGTCTGTCGTGACCGATTCAAATGGCAGGTCGAATGTGTATAGATTGCCGCCAGAGGCTTGGCGATAGGTCTCGAATTGACCGCCGATATAGGCTCGGGCTGCGCCAATGCCTTGGCTGCTTGAGTCTTGGCTGGAGTTCACATGCCGGGTATAGAAATCTTGCAAGGTGCGGATATGCGTCATCAAGCGGTCGGATTCCACTTGATCCAGAATGCGTAAGACCTCGACATCGGAGGGCGCGTCCGGCGTGGCGCCGATGCCCCGTAGGCGCGCTGGACCCGCGGCTACATATCCCAGCGTGGGCGGCGGAGTCCGCGTGGCGAGGGGCGCCAGCGTCGGCGGCGCGTTCTCGCTGGTTCCAAGGTTGCAGGCGACCAGCAGCAGCAAGAAGCCAAGCGAAATGAGGATGGTATTCCGATGCGCGCTCATGAGGGTGATTTTAGCATAATTCGCCTGTTGCGAAGTCGTCATTGACCAGGGCAATCGCCCAGATTCTCCCGTAATCACCACGGGTCGCGCAGGTCGCGCAGACACTGGCCGTCAGCCGCCCCGAGCAGTGTTGAGCGGGCTGTGGCTCGCACCTACAAGGCTTGTCCGCTACTGTAGGATTCGCGTTCGCACTTTGGATTACCCCCCTCGGTCCCCCCATTGAAATGGGGGGATGACCACTGATTTGTTGTGATTATCGCTAATGCGAGCTTGGATTCATGCTGATTTCGCATATTTTAATACATTTCGCATTATCTTTGCTCCCCTTCCCCGCTGATGCGGGGCAAGGGGCCGGGGTCACGTAGACATAGACCTACGGGATGGGGTAGAAAAAGCGCATTGACTTACCAGTTGCGGACAAGCCCTACAAATCGAAACATAAATTGGATTTGCATTTCTTTGTTGGAACTACTTACGCGACTCTGTGCTGAAAAAAATAACTCGCCGCAATCGCGCTTAGGCGCGGCCGGCGTCTTCGATCACTTGGCAAATGCGAAAATCGGGAATAGCCAACTCAATCAAGGATGGCATCTTCAGCCTGCGCCAAAGATCGAAACTGTCAATGGCGTTGTATTGCGCGGCAAACAGTACCGCTACCGTTCCATGCGTAAGGACCAAGATGTTTTCCGCAGGCTGCGCGAGCTCGAGCAGGGACGCGATGCCGCGTTGGAAGCGTTGCCTGGCTTGATTCGCGGTTTCATCGCCGAAGACGAGCGCATCGGGCTTGTCAAAGAGCCGCCGGATACGCGCGTCAAAGGCAGCGGTCGAACCATAAGGAGCGTTGCTGCGGCGGCTGTGTTCGGCCAGCAGAGGACTTTCGATTACGGGAATATCTTCAAGCTCCACCGCAACTGCTTTGGCTGTTTGCAGCGCCTTGGGCATGGTACTGCAAAACAGTTGCCGAGGCTGATAGTCGGCAAGACGCTGCGCCAGGGGCTTGCAGCGTTTATAACCTTCCGGCGTCAGTTCCCAGTCCTGGGCTTGCTGCGTCGGGTTATGGTTGCTGATGCTGTGCTTAACCAGGACCAGTTTTGCCATGTCCGGTGTTTATTCTTGGTCAACAGCCGCCCAGGAGCTGCGCAGAGGTCCCAAAGAGCGTCGCGGCCGGCTAATCGCGATAGTCGCGATAGTCGCGCAATTCGCGGCTGCGGCGCGGATGGCGCAGCCGCCGCAATGCCCGTCCCTCAATCTGCCGAATGCGCTCGCGGGTCAAGCCGAACTTCTGGCCGACCTCCTCTAGGGTATGGAAATGCCCATTCAGCAAGCCAAAACGCAGGCGCAGTATACGCGCCTCGCGCGGGGACAATGAATTTAGCAGCGCTTCGATTTTCTCTTTGAGCAACTTGTTATTAGCGCTATCCGATGGTGTTGGTTCGCGGTCATTCTCTATGAAGTTGCCCAGTTCGCTGTCGTCGTCCTTGCCCACCGGATGCTCTAGACTGAGCGGCTGCCAAGAGACCTTGAGCATCCATTGAACCCTGTGCGGCTCACAGCCCATTTCTGCGGCGATTTCTTCGATCGTCGGCTTCCTCCCGAGCTGCTGTTCCAGGTCGCGCGCGACGCGGTACATTTGTCGAATGCGATCGGACATGTGGACCGGAACGCGGATGGTACGGCCCTGATCGGCGATGGCGCGCGTGATCGTTTGTCGGATCCACCAGGTGGCATAGGTGCTGAAACGATAGCCGCGGTGATAGTCAAACTTTTCCACAGCCTTCATCAAGCCCAAGTTGCCCTCTTGAATCAAATCCAGAAAAGGCACGCCGCGCGACATATACTTCTTGGCGATCGATACCACCAAGCGCGTATTGGCTTTGATCAAATGTTGGCGCGCATTCAAGCCATCTTGGACCAGGAATTTCCATTCGGCGCTCTGGGCATGGCTGGGGCTGTGCAAAAGCTGGACCTCGGCGCCGCGGCCCGCTTCCAAACGCATGGCAAGGTGAACTTCTTCTTCGATGGTGAGGAGCGGCACACGCGCCATCTCCTTGAGGTACAAGCCCACTGTATCGTTAGACGCTATTTCGCCCAGGTCGTGGTCATCTTCGTCTTCTCCCAGCTCGATGTTGTCTTCAAAGGCTTCGGCAAGCGCCTCCATGTCGTCGTCGAAGATTAGCTCATAACTGTCCTTCTGATTCTTATCTTCTTCAAGATAAGTAATTAGTTCTATATCAAGCTCAAACCCGCTATCAAAATCGCTCACGGTCTTCCCCCCAAACATGTCGGCGAGCGCGTCCAGAGAATCGCCCTCGCAGATGTTACAGTTTTGCGCTTATTCGTCCAATAACTGCTTCAAGATCGACAGCCGCGGATCATCGGCCGCGTAACTCCCCAAGTCTTGACTGTCGTCTAGCGCAGTATCGGACTCATAGTTCAGATTTACTCCGCTCTCGGCGCTCAAGCCACGGCAATTGCCGCGGCAAACGGCGCGATAGCTCTCTTCGATGATAACTTCTTCTCGTAACAAATGTCCAAGATCAATTTCACCATTGCTATCTACACTAAAGACGCATTTATTCGGATCGGGCGGCGCCGAGAACAATTCCGCTACCGGCAGCGCGAACTCATGAACGAAGTCTTCCAGGCAGCGGTCGCATTCCCGCAGGTGAAACACTCGCAATGTACCCTGAACCAGGATACCCTCTTTGGTGCGCGTTAAGGTCAGGTTGCCCGAAAGTGATTCCAGATACAGGTCTTGATCGACATGCAGCCGCTGCGGAATTTGAATCGGAATCGTTTTTGAGCTGCCCGGTCCTTCCGATAATAGAAACCCTACTTGCAGCTTGAGCAGTCGCTTATTGAGATAGCCATGGCTATTCGTACTCACCCGCGATGCTCCTTGTAGCAACGTCGCTTTGAAGAATGTATTATCTACGCTTAACTCAAATCTCTAGCATTATAAGCAACACATGTTAACAATGTCAAGCAAATCAGGTGAAATCAACAGGGCAATCGCTTCAAATTTTATTCACCACGTAGACACCGAGAGTCGCGTAGACAATGACCGCCAACACCGAGATTTATCCGTAAATATGCCAAAATAGGACGTAATGTAGGGGCGATTGACGGTCAGTGTCTACGCGACCCTGTGAATCGCCCACGATTTTGCACCCAATTTCATGGGCGCGCCAAGGCTCGCCCCTACAATTCATCAGTTTGATGTTAAATTCGACAGTTATGGATTTTGAAGCGATTGCCCTGGTGAAATCAAAGAGACAAACACTTTGTGCCTACAGCGCATATCAAAAGCGTATCAAACGAGACGGGGCTAAACAATTGTCGGCTTAAGCCTATAATCCAAGCGCGGCAACACAGCATAACGCTATGTCACGAAGCATGTCAGACGCCCTAGTATTTGTGTCGGAGCGACGATCGTTTTCGTCGCTCGCTTCGATATTTTCGGCTTACCAACTTGTCGAGACTACGGGCAATCGGGCTTTCATGAACACAGTGATTGACACCCGCGCCGCCATGATCCTGATAGACGGCGCGCACCCGCTTTGGCGCGGCTTTGTCATCGCCCCGAAAGCCAGCGCGGCCACGCGGCGCATCCCGATTCTACTTATAAGCGACAGTGAAAAACGCCGCGCCGAAGCGACGCTCGCTGGCGCCGACTTGACCACAAGCTGGCGCGAGTTTGAGCGCAAGGGCTTGAAGCTGGCGCAAGACTTCGCGCGCGTCCCCGACCCCAAGATGCTCGATCAACTGGCTTGTGAATGCCGCGGGAGTTTGCCCGCGCTCGCGCAGAGGGGCTTAAAAGAATTCAACCTGGGCAACTATTACCGTCAGCACGACTTGTTCGAGGAGCAATGGGTGAATACAACGGGACCTGTTCGCGACCTATATCGCGCCATACTGCAAGTCGGCGTCGCCTATTATCAGATCGAAAAGGGCAATTATCGCGGCGCGCTAAAAATGCTGCAACGCAGCGTGCAATGGCTGCATATCATGCCCGCGACATGCCAGGGAATCGCCGTCGAACAACTGCGGCGCGATTCCTACTCGGTCCGCGCCGAGCTGGAGCGCTTGGGTCCAGATCGCCTGGCTGAACTTGACCGCAAGCTGCTCAAACCCGTCAATTGGCAGGCGCCAGTAGTTCCAAGTTAGTCATGCAAAGCTCGGCGAATGGTCTAATTGCAGGGGCGACAGATTGGGCGACTCAGCGGACTCTGTTGGGAAGCAGCCTCCGTTTCTTATTTTTGTGGAATTTACTGCCCTGCGCGCCTCGTTAGACAGCGGTCGCCTGGTCTTCCCCCAAGACATAGCGCGCGAACCAATCCAGCATTGCCTCATTGTGCGCTCGGCGCAGCTTGACCGCCCCGTAAATCGACGCGCCATGCGAGCCGCCCGGCTGCCGCAACATTTCGGCTATACATCCATTGGCTTTGAGCACGGTATAAAACTGCTCGGATTGTTCGGCAGGGCAGCGCCAATCCAATTCGCTTTGCACCAGCAAGGTCGGCGTCTGGCAGTTGTGCGCATAAGTGATTGGCGAGCATCTGTCGTATACCTCCGGGATTTCGTGGGGGTGCCCGCCCATCTGCTCGACTCCGAAGTATATGCCAATGTCGCTTGTGCCATAGAAGCTGCGCCAATTCGTGACAGGATTCTGCGGAATCGCGGCTTTGAAGCGGTCCGTCTGTCCGACAATCCAGCAGGACAAATTCCCGCCGCCAGAGGTCCCGCAAACGCCCAATCGCTCGGCATCAGCCAGTCCCAAGGCAATGGCATGATCGACGCCTGTCATCAGATCCTGATAATCGAGATTGCCCCAATCGCCCTTGATGGCGGTCGAAAAGCTGTCGCCATAACCGGTCGAAGCGCGATGGTTGAGGAAGAGCAGTCCATAGCCAGCCCCCGCCAGCATCTGAAAGTCGAAGTGAAAGCCATAGCCGTAGGCGGCGTGCGGACCGCCGTGAATATACAGAATCGTCGGATAGGGCGCTGCTCCGCTTGTCGGCTTCATGTACCAGCCCTCCACCTGGACGCCGTCCACGCTTTCCCATAGCAAGCGCTCGGTGCAAGGCAGGTCAAGACTCGCAAGATGGTCGTCGTTCAAGCGGCTGAGCTGCCGATGCGTGCCATCGGCCAGATTTGCAAGCTGCAGATCGGGCGGCGCGTTGAGCGAGGTGCTGGCATAGAGCAGGTGATCACCGCGCAGGTCCAGCGGAAACAGGGCGCGCTGTCCCTCGGTGAGGGCTTGGCAAGATTCCGCCCCGCTTAAGGCGACCCGATAGATATGGTTGAGGCCGCCTTCTTGCACCGTGGTAATCGCTGTTGCGCCATCGTCGGTGATGGCGGTATTCCATTCGCTCAAACCAGCGATGGGCATGTCCAGCGACAAGCGTCCCCCAACGCCGATATGCCAAGCAGGCGTGCGGTTTTCTATGTCGCCGCTGGCGATATCCAGCGCGTAGAGATCCGATTTGCTACCGATCGGCTTGCCGTCATCGGGTCGACCGACGAGTACGATGCGCTTGCCGTCCGGCGTGAAGTTGGCGCTAGCAATGGCTGCCCAGCCCTGGAGCAGTGTCTTTTGCACACCGTGCAGATCCACGGTCATCAGGTCGGGAATCATTGCGCGGGCGGCGTCGGCGCGCATCGTCGCATCGTACAAGATCGAGCTGCCATCGGGCGACCAGCGCAGGTTGACGTTATTGGTCCGGTCCCGGGTCAATTGTCGCGTTTCGTCGCTGGCGAGCTCCAGCACAAAAATGTCCTGAACCGTTTGATCGAGATAACCAATGGCGTCGAAACGGTAAACCGTGCGGTCGACGCGATAGGGGTCTTTGCCGAGATCGACAGGCTCGCCGGCGGGCACGGCGCTATAGGCAAGCTTGCCGCCATCAGGCGACCAAGCGAATCCGCCGCCGACGCCGCGCTTAGCCTCGGTCAATTGGCGCGCCTCGCCGCCATCAATCGGCAGCAAATAAAGCTGCTGCGCCCCAGCTCGGTCGGAGGCGAATGCGATAGACTTGCCGTCGGGCGACCATTGCGGGTTGCTGTCTCTGGCTTTGCCGCTGGTTAGCTGTTTGCTTGTTCCGCTGTCGAGCTCGTGCAGGTAAATCGTTACATACTCTTTGTCTTCCTCGGCGTTGATCTGTGAGACGGAATAGACGACTTGCGACGCGTCGGGCGACAGCTTGCCACAGTTGAGAAAGCGCAAATTGAAAAGATCTTGCGGTTGCATAGCGCGTTTGCCTGGCATTTTGACCTCGCGAATCGGATTTGCGGGATGGAAGAAACTGCGCCAATTGTAACAGCTTTATCACGGGCTGGCGGGATTGTTCTGTGACGGCGTCAGGGCAATCGCTATCATTTTGCAGCGATTGCCCAGGTTGGCGCTGTCGGGTGCATTTAATATTTTGGCAGAATGAACAAACATAGTATCGAATTACGTCATAGACTATCCGCTCTAACAGCAGAATCACAAATAAAAAGACGATCGGTAGGGACGACTGACCTGCTGAGTCTTGGCGCAGCGCCGAGCCGCCCGAAACCAAGATTCTCACATTTGGCCGCGCCGCGTAGACACTGGCGGTCGGGGATGGGGGCTGTTTTTCAACGGAGTCCACCGGCTCGCCCCTACCGAGTTCCGCTTTTTGATAGATGGGGCTTGAAGCGTCACAATCTGAAATGCACCCGCGCTGTCCGTCACGCTGACGATAAGCGGAAACTGCTGTATGATAACCATGGCAAATGCATCAGCAAAGGAACGTCAATATGACCCAGGCGCCCGATTCCAAGATTTTGTCACAGCAGCGCTACACCCAATACGCCGATGGTTATGTCACCAGCGAAACCCACGCCAGGGGCTCCGACCTGGATCGCCTGCTGGCACTCGCCGAGCCGCAATCGCACTGGCGCATGCTGGATGTCGCCACCGGCGGCGGGCATACGGCGCTCAAGTTCGCGCCGCATCTGCGGCATGTGATCGCCAGCGACCTGACCCCGCGCATGTTGGAAAAAGCCGAACAATTTATCGTGACGGAGCAGGGCGCGCGCAACGTTTCTTTTCGGCAAGCGGATGCCGAGAACTTGCCTTTTGAAGACGCGCAGTTCGACTTGGTGACTTGCCGCATCGCCCCTCACCATTTCCCCAATGCGCAAGCCTTTGTGCAAGAATGCGCCCGCGTCTTGAAACCGGGCAGCTTGCTGCTGCTGCAAGATCAGTTGCTGCCGGATGATCAAGAGGCGGCGCGTTTTGTTGATGACTTCGAGCGCTTGCGCGATCCCAGCCATCATCGCGCCTTCAACACTGCCGAGTGGCACGATATGTTCACCGCGGCTGGCATCGTTGCCGAGCATAGCGAAGAATACATCAAACGTCATGATTTCCTCGCTTGGGCGAAGCGTCAAGGCAATGATGAAAAAACCATCGCGGAGTTGATCCGTATGTTGCGCGGGGCGGCGCCAATCGCGCGCGACTGGATGATGCCCCGCCATTGGGGGACAGAGGCGGCAACCTTTGTGAATCGCCATATCCTGATGCGTGGCCGCGCGAATTGACCGGGAACTCAAGTGCCGAATCTGCTGGTAGCAACGGGCATCTTTCATCCCGAGCCGGGCGGACCCTCCACCTATCTGAGGCAGATCCTGCCCGCGCTGCAAGAGCGCGGCTGGTCCCTGCGTGTTGTTACTTATGGCGAAAGCAGCGCGACAGAATATCCTTATCCCGTTAGGCGTGTCAAGCGCAATGCCTATCCGATTCGTCTAGCCAAATACAAGGCCGCAATACGACAGCAGGCGGATTGGGCGGATCTGGTTTATGCGCATTCTATCGATCTGCCGCTATGGGGCATCAGCGCGCCTCGTGTCCTCAAAGTTGTGGGCGACCAGGCTTGGGAACGCTGCCTGCGCAAGCGCTGGATTCCACCCGACCTGACTATCGACTGTTTCCAAAGTTATCGCGGCGGCTGGCGCGCCCGCTGGCAGCAGGCATCTCGCTCGCGCCAAGCGAAGTCCATGGACGCCGTGATCGCGCCCAGTCTTTATCTGCGGCGCATGGCGCGGGATTGGGGCGTGGCGGAAGCCAAACTCAAGCTCATTTACAATGCGCTGCCGCAACCGGGGAGCTCAAGTATCGATCGCGCCACGCTGCGCGCTGAATTGGGCTGGGACAATCGCCCAACCCTGCTGTCCGTGGCGCGCTTGCAGCCTTGGAAGGGCATCGATCATCTTATTACTGTCCTATCCGATTTGCCCGATCTGCATTTGGTCGTGGTTGGCGAAGGTCCGGATCTGCCCAGGCTACAAAAATTGGCGACAGAAATTGGCGACCGTGTCCATTTTATGGGCTACCTGCCGGGTGCCGAGGCGCGCAAGCTGATGGCGGCGGCCGACGGTCTCGCCCTCTATAGCGGCTATGAGGGCTTGTCTCATACGCTGTTGGAGTGTTTGCAAATGGGTACGCCGGTCTTGGCCAGCGACCAGGGCGGCAATCCAGAACTCGTGCGGGATGGCGGCAACGGCGTTCTCGTGCCTTATGTGGATCTCGAGGCGCTGCGGCATGGCATCAAGCGCCTCTTGAGGCAGCGCGATCAGTTGAGGAGCAATGCCACGATCGGCTTGGAGCGCTTCAGCTTTGAAAACATGGTGGAGCAAACGGACAAGCTGCTCAGATCTTTATTAAGATAAATCCGCTTAACGCTTGGCGAAGCGATAGCCAACACCGCGCGAGGTGAGGATGTACTCCGGCTGCTGCGGATTTGTCTCTAGCTTCTGCCGCAGGTAGTGAACATAAAGTTTGAGGCTGTCGATGGCGTCGTTGTATTCTTCTCCCCAAGCTTCGGTGACCAATTCATCCCGGGTGACCACGCGGCCCGCGTTGCGAACCAGCACTGCCAGCAGATTGAATTCCTTGGGCGTCAGATGTTTGTGCGAGTTCTTGACCCAGACTTCGCGGTTCATAAAGTTGACGCGGAAATCCCCGCGGTTGAACACCAGTTCTTCGCTCATGTTGGGCTTGGGCGAACGGCGCAAAGACGCGCGGATGCGCGCAACTAATTCGTCGTTATCGTAGGGTTTGACGATATAATCATCAGCGCCCAGGTCCAAACCTTTGGCAGCGTCTTTGGGATTGTCCCGCGCGGTCAAGAAGATAATGGGCACGTCCGACATCTCGCGCAGGCGCCTGCAGACTTCCCAGCCGTCTGTAATTGGCAGCACGGCTTCAAGCAAAACCAAATCCGGTTGGTGTTGATAGGCCATGCGAAAACCGCCCTGCGCGCAATAGGCTTTGAATACCTCGAAGCCATGCTGCGCCAAAAGCATGGAAACCTCTTGAACTTCAGGCTTATCATCATCAATAACCAGTATTTTCTCAGCCATTTGCTTTTGCTCCCGAGCCTGTACAATATTTCACTGAATCACAGAACCTGCGCCACTTGCTACCATCTTCACAATATACTACATTGCTTACGAGAGTATTGTTGCGAACGAAACTTAATAGCTTTATAACAAAAATTACTAAATATGACTAGCCTCTTTTCGTTACTGGACCTTTTGAGCGAAAATCTTTCAAGTTGACGCGCAAGCACTAGCAGGCTCAGGCGCGTATCGAGCTGATCAGATGCTTGGCATCGTTGAAAAAACCGCTATTTGCATTGTCGGAAGCGTCTATCTCCACCGCGAGCGCGACCCCGTTATCTAATCGTATCACATTTTTGTCTGTATTCTCAACTTGCGTCAGGAACACAATGCTTTGATCCGAGGCGACGAAGGCGATTTTGAGATAGTTGCTGTCGGCTGTGCTAAGTTTTACAACCCGCCAGTTTGCAGGGTATTCGAGTTGAAAATTGCCAGCGTCGAAGTAATTTCCGCTAATGGTGACAAAAGCGCCCGGCGTATGCTGGATCTGTGGCGGCGTATTGGCTGGCGCCAGCGATGAACACGCGCTCGCGAACAGAAGCAATATAGCGAGAGCCTGAGACCGCATTAGACGATTCAATCGAGGTAATCCACTTGATTCGCTTTGATCTCCGCAAAAGAACGGGTGCCGGTCTTGCCTAGGCTCGTGACACTGCGGATCTTCCGCATGAGCCGCGCAGTGAATCGGCGAAGTCGACCGACATGTTCAAGTGAACCAGCACATAGGCTGCGGGCATAGCTTTACCTTACCAGATGAGTCCGTTGTTTAACTAATACCTGTTTTCGTTTCTTCGAGGCAATCGCAAGAGAACTATTCCCACTCGATCGTGCCGGGCGGTTTGCTGGTTATATCGTATGTCACGCGATTGACGCCCGCTACCTCGTTCACGATTCGCGCGCTCACCCGCGCCAGCAGATCATAAGGCAGGCGCGCCCAATCCGCGGTCATGAAATCCTCCGTGGTCACTGCGCGCAAAACGATGACTTCTTCATAACTGCGATTGTCGCCCATCACGCCCACGCTCTTGACGGGCAGCAGTACGGCGAAACTTTGCGCGGTACCGCGACGGCGCAAGCCAGCATCCGCGAGTTCGCTGGCGAATATCGCGTCGGCGGCGCGCAATTTCTCCAGCCGCTCCCAGCTCAGTTCTCCCAGGCAGCGAATGGCCAAGCCGGGTCCGGGGAAGGGTTGACGCCAGACGATCGCTTCCGGCAAACCAAGCGCCTCCCCAATCTTGCGCACCTCGTCCTTGAACAGGTCGCGCAGAGGCTCTATCAGTTCAAAGTTCAGGTCGGCGGGCAAGCCGCCCACATTGTGGTGCGACTTGATGGTTTTCGCCGACTTGCTATTGGCGGCGCTTTCGATGACGTCGGGATAAATCGTGCCTTGCGCCAGAAACCGGACGCCTTGCAGCTTGCGGGCTTCCTCGCTGAAGACATCAATGAACAGCTTGCCAATTGTCTTGCGCTTGGCTTCGGGCTCTGTCACCCCGGCCAGCGCGTCAAGAAACAGTTCCACTGCGTTGACCGCGATCAGGCGCATTGCCTGATTTTGGCGAAAGACGCGAATCACATCATCGGCTTCGCCCAGGCGCAGCAAGCCATGATCGACGAAAATCGAGCAGAGGCGCTCGCCAATGGCGCGGTGGATCAACGCGCCAGCCACCGCGGAGTCCACGCCCCCGCTCAAAGCCAGCAAAACCTGCTCGTCCCCCACTGTTTCGCGGATTTTTGCCACGGCGTCGTCGATAAAAGCGGCCGGCGTCCATTGCGCCTTGCAGCCGCAGATCTCAAAAAGGTAGTTGGCGAGAATGTCGTTGCCCTGTGGGCTGTGCTTGACTTCCGGGTGGAATTGGACGCCGTAGTACTGTCGGCTCAAATCGCCGATGGCAGCGTAGGGCGAGTTGGCGGATTCCGCCAAAGCGACGAAGCCCGCGGGCGGCGCTTCGATGCGGTCGCCATGGGACATCCACACATCCAATTCGCCCGGTAAATTGTCGAAGAGCGGACTGCGCGCGCTGTGCGTGATAGCCGCGGGACCGTATTCCTTTTGGCTGGCGCTTGCGACTTCCCCGCCAAAAGCCTGTGTCAGCAGCTGCATCCCATAGCAGATGCCCAGGACAGGCTTGCCGCTAGCCAATAGAAAGTCTGGCAGCTGCGGCGCGCCGGCTTGATAAACGCTCTCCGGACCGCCGGACAGGATATAGCCAGCCGGATGATGCCGCTTGATGTGAACGCCGCCGCCATCGTAGGCATAGACCTCTGAATAGACGCCTAATTCGCGAATGCGCCGGGCGATCAACTGCGTATATTGGGAGCCATAGTCGATGACCGCGATGCCGCCACGCTTCAGCTTGTCCATATCTCGTGTTCCATGTCACGTGCTGGGATGTTCCGCAGGACGCCAGTTGCGGCTGCTGGCATAATGCGCTTTCCTAAAACAGGTATTTCGCCAGCTTGAGAATGCCTTGGCTCCAGGGCGCCCGGTGCGTAATGCCCGATTGGCTTTCGATAACGTCTAGATTGTCGAGGTACCATTGATAATTGCGTATCAAGGCGTCCTTATTGGAGAAAATCGGCGAGAAGCCTAACTGTTCTTGCGCTTTTTGAATCGAGACATAAGAGTCCTTTGCCGCCGTCTCATAGACCCACCTGTAAAGCGGCGAAACTTGCAGCGATTCCAATAGGCGCAGCAACCAGATGGCAGGCTCGGCGGGCAAACCGGTGACCACCTTGCCGAATCCAGCGTAGTCGAGTACCGCTTGGTAATCTTCGCCCATCGTCGTGAAGTCTTCGGCGCCGATGTTGAAGGTGTCGTTGCATGCTTCTGCGGGCAGGGTCATGCACAGGCAAATTGCTTCACAGAGATCCTCGACGTCCAGCAGTTGATAACGGTTGCCGCCGTCGCCTAGCATAGGGAAACCACAGCCGTCTTTCGCCCAATCGTAGAGGAGCGCGAAAACGCCCAAGCGCTCTGGTCCCACAAAGGACTTGGGACGGATGACCGGGACAATCATGCCGCCGTCGCGATAGGCGAAGCAGATATCTTCCGCTTCTACCTTGGCTTCGCCATAGGGTCCGACGCCGACCCGCTCATCGTCTTCGCGCAAGGGCTGACGATCGGGGATGCCGTATACCGCGGTTGAAGAAATGTGCACGAAGCGCTGAACGCCGCTCTGCCTGGCGGAATCTATCACATTGCGCGTGCCAGTGATATCGGTTGAATGGATATCTTCCGGCGAATAAAGCGGCAGCGCCGCCGCGCAATGCACTACAAAATCCACCTCGGCCATCGCGTGGTCCACCAGCGCTCGATCGCGGATGTCCCCAGTGATCTCGTTGATTTGCTCCCGTTCAGGATAGTCAAAATCCTCGATATCTAGCGAGACAATCTCGTGATCCCGCGCCAGCAAGTATCGCGCGAGATTGATGCCCAGGAACCCTGCGCCGCCCGTCAGCAAAACTCGTGCCATTTGTCTCTGTGTCCTCTGCGTCTCTGTGATGAATTTCTTTACTTACTCGATTTTACATCTGTAAGAAACGTCAATCGAGGAAACTGGCGCGCCGCGCCCAGCCGCCGTTGAAGACCATTTCAGCTAGCGGGATGCGCTGCCTGCCCGCGGCCTCTCGTTCGCGCTGCGCATCGCTGATGTGGCTCGGGTCGCCCGCGCGGTAGCCGAAAGCGATAGCGGTCTTGGCTTCGTAGTTCGCTGGTATCTGATAAAGCTCGCGCGCCATTTCTGGGTAGAATCCGCCCATTTGATGGGCGTAAATATCATATTCCAGCGCTTGCAAGACCATTTGCCCTATCGCTAATCCCAGGTCGTGCATGGCATGGCTGTTGGCTTCACCTGTGTCGCTATGGGTCTGGCTAACCGCGATCATCAAAGCGCCGGCCTGCTTCGCCCAGGTTTGGTTGCCCGCCTTCAAAACGGAGAAGACTTTTTCGAATTCTCGTTTGTTGTCCCGTGGCGCGACAATAAAACGCCAGGGCTGTATATTAAAAGAGGAGGCGGCCCAACGCGCCGCTTCCAGGATGCTGAGGAGCCTGGAATGCTCGATCGGCCGCGTCGGGTCAAAAGCGACCGGGCTCCAGCGCCGTTTGATCAAGTCATGCAAAGGCGCATTTGTCAGGGCCGGTTTATCGGGCAGCGCCGCCGCGCTCTGTGATGATTGCGCGTCTTGCCGGCTTAGCGCGTCGAATACCTTGGGGGCGATCAGCCAGACCAGTTCTCCCCGGGCGGCAGCGCGGCCGAAGATATCGACGCGTGCCAAGCCGCCTTTTTTCATCGCGACATCGCTGCCGGTCAGCTCGTTGACAAGTTCACTCATATCCGGGTTGTGCCCGACAAACATGACGTCGTCGGCAGCGCCCAAATCACGGGTTAAGGACTGGACATCGCTCAGGTCGAAACCGAAGTTGACCGCCTCGCTAACTGTCACGTCGACTTCAAGTTCCGCGGCGACAATCTGCGCAGTTTGAAGAGAGCGCAGCCGCGGACTACTGAAAATCGCCGCAGGCTGAATGCCCAGCCGCTTGATAACCGCAGCGGCATTGGCGAGGCGCTTGCGCCCTCGCTTGGTCAGCTCGCGCGCGAAGTCGCTGCTGGACAGGTCTTCCGCGATGCCATGCCGCAAAAAATAAAGGCGCATATTGCCTCCGTGACTGATGTGCGTTCACTATGCAGAAGGCGCAAAAGACTTCAACCGCCCGCTGCGGCGGGTGTTTTGCTCTCAGTCTTCTTTTCGGATTTGCTCTCGGTCTTGGCTTCTGTTTTCTTGGTAGTTGGGTCCTTGTCGCCGGCGCTCTTTTCGTCGCCATTGGCGGCAGAGGGTTTCGCTGGATTGTTCGCCTTGTTGTTATCGTTGACGTAAAAGCCGCTGCCTTTGAAAATGATGCCGGCCGGTTGAATCACACGGTTTACCGCCTGACCGGTCTTCGGGCAACTGACTAATGGCTCGTCCAGGAATCTCTGTCGGATATCGAAGGTGCTGCCGTCCT
This sequence comes from Phototrophicaceae bacterium, assembly GCA_965116975.1. GTDB lineage: Bacteria > Chloroflexota > Anaerolineae > Aggregatilineales > Phototrophicaceae > UBA6055. The sequence goes on along the minus strand of OZ220735.1, from coordinate 3,302,614 downwards.
CACGGCGATAGGTATAGACTGGCATTCGCTTTCACCACTGCTGATCGTTCCTAAGCGATAAGCCAGCTATTATAATGGATGACCGCAAGATTTTGCAGGCGGGATTCTGGAGCGAAAGGAATCACTGTGACCGGCTCAATCTTACCCTTCATTGTCGTGGCTATGATACTCATCGCTGCTGTCGACCTGTACCGGAATCGTGAAAACAAAAAGCGCAAGCGCAAGCATTCTTCGCCTTCTTCAATTGAAGGCGCGTCTAGCGCTAGGCGCGCGGATCCGATGGCTTGACCGCCTCGAATACCATCGTCTCGTAGCGCATCGCTTGCTCGCTGCCCACGTATTGGCCGTGCTGTTCTATGCCGCGCAGGTTGGCGTCGCCGCTTTCCCCCGTTTGGACGCGCTTGACGTCGCCGAACCCCGCGTCTTCCAGCGCTTTGACAAGCGTCTCCTCGTCGAAGATGAACTTGTGGCGCCAGCCGTGAAATGACTGGTTTATCACCTGCGCCGGGCTGTATTCGCCAATTTGCGAACGAAAGTTGTCCATGATCCAGCGGATGTAATGCTGCTGCGCGGCTGCTTCGGGCTGCGTGTACAAGGCGATGATCTGCCGCAAATCCGGCGTCGCGAGGCGGATGCGACCGCCCGCGCGCAATACTCGGTGGCATTCGCGCAGCATGCCTGACGATTCTTCGAATTCCAGGTGTTCGATCACGTGTTCACTGAAAACATAGTCGAAGGAATCATCGGCTATGGGGAAGGGCAGGCAGGCGTTCAGGAAGACCGCGCCAGGCGCAAAAGGGTAGAGCGTGGTGTTCAGCCAGCCGGGCAGCAGGTTGGAACCGCAGCCGATCTGCAACTTGCAGCTGCGGCTGCTATTCAGGTAGCGGCGGATGCTGCCGGGAGCGCTCCAGCGCCAGTAGGCTTGCCGACAACGGAAGCTCAAGCTAGCCATCTAGGTTGCGGACCTTTCCGGCGACCGGGACGGGGAAAATGACGGCGCCGCGGCAATTGCCGCTGGAAGCTGATGCGGCGACTCTATACGTACCCGCGCCCAAGAATCTGGATACAGGGGAAGGACTTGGAAGCCAAGGATAAATATGGAACATGCTGCCTTTGCTAGAGACGGTTGACTATTCTGGATTCAGCAATTCGATTGATGCGAAGATTTTATTCAGGATTTCAATATGTGTTTTGAGTTCGCCTTCAGGCGCGACCACGACCGCAAGCGCGAAATTGCCTTCCAGATTCATGGTGAGCAACAGGCTGTCGCTGCCAGCAATGCTCACGAAGGATTGCGCCCCGTCACGCCCTTCAATCTTGATCGCATTCGTATCGCGATACTTGGGCGTCAGGGCGTCATCGGACGAAGAAGCGACAAAGGCGTCTATCAAATCCGCCGCGTTACGAGCGCCAATCACGCGCACTTGATTTTCGGTGAGCAGGGAAACATTCATAATCAGCGCGCCACTCGGGATCTCCGCGGTATTCGGGGCGGACAAGACATCAGGGTCGTTGCTGAGGATGATGCCGGCTTCCAATACTTGGTAGCGCCATGTGGCTGGGAATTGCAGCGCGAAACCCGGGCTGAGCCTTGTGCTCACAAAGGAGGTTCGCTGCCATGGTACTGGCGTCGCCTCCGGTTCGATAATTTCGCTGCCGCAAGCCGATAGGAAACAGACTATAACTATGATGGACAGGCTTAAACTCGTACGAAATGGCATTGGCGAATGTGAAACCCCGAATGATCTAATAAAGCCATTGTACTTAAATCGCCATTTTGCGCTAGCGGGATTCGCGCACAGGGCAATCGCTTCAAATACTTTTCAACATAGAGGACGCAGAGGACACAGAGTTTTAGTAGTTTAGACGACTTTTCAACTAAATTCGCGGCTAGGAATAGGCAAGGGGCACTAGAGAGACGTTTTTTTCACCAAAATACACCGCTGAAATATGACATTTTATGCTTTTCTCTGCGCTCTCTGCGTACTCTGTAGTTAATTTTCAGTTTAGATTCCCGCCATTTCGTCCGCCATCATTTTGAAGCGATTGCCCTGGATTCGCGCAGGGCGCGCGCGGCGGCCTGATGTACAATGGTGTTCTGTTGCGGATAACTGCGAGGCGGACGATGATACGCTGCGGCGTCGACATGATTGAATGCCAGCGGATTGCGGACGGCATGGAGCGCCTAGGCGAGCGCTTTCTGCAGCGCTTCTTCACGGCGGGCGAGCGCGCAGACTGCGCGGACAAGCCTCACCGCCTGGCCGCGCGCTTCGCGGCGAAGGAAGCGGTCGGCAAGGCGCTTGGCACCGGCATTGGCGATATCGGCTGGGTAGACATCGAAATCCGGATTGACGCGCAACGCGGCAAGCCGCGGCTGATATTGCATGGCAAAGCCAAGTCCCTGGCAGCGAGCTTGGCATTGGATGAGTGGGATCTCAGCCTGTCGCATACAGATGAACTGGCAATCGCGATGGTCGTCGCCAAGTCCAGTGACGTCTGACGTGGAGATATGACCGGCTGCAAGCACTGCGGACAAATGCCGCTTACGCGGAAGGACCTGCATCCGACAAGTCATCAAATAGCCGCAAGAGCTTAAGCGCGATCTGCAAATTGAGGCGCGTGCCCGGCGAAGAGAGATCGACAGCGCATATTTCCCGAATGCGCGCCAAACGATAATTCAGCGTGCTGCGATGAATGTGCAGGGAGTCGGCGGTTTGTACGCTGTTCCCTCCCGCGTCAAGATAGGTTTCCAAAGTATGAAAAAGCTCTGCTTGCTTCTCCGCTAACAGTCTTCGCAAAACAGGCACTTGCGCGTTTCGTTCCAGGCTTTGCCGCCCGGCTTGAAACAAGGTATGGATGTAACCCAGGTCCTCAAAGCGCTGAACTTGTTCTTGGCTGCGCAAACGCCGCGCGATTTCCAAGACCTCGTTGCATTGCTGATGCGCGGCGCCGACCTTGTCCGCGCCAGAGAAGACCGCGCTGATGCCGATGCGCATTTCGCCAAGACCGCGGCGCGCAAGCCGCTGCGCCAAGGTCTTCGCCAGTGCCTCAACATCCTGGTCCGCTTGCAATAGTACAAGGACTTGACCGGCGAATTGCGCCGCGACGGCCTCTTCTTCGCTGTGGCTCAAGATCTGATTGACGCTGCGATAGATGCGGGTTACCTGTGGCGGCAGTGTATGCCGCAGGCCAATCATCAAGAGTTGACAGTCTTGACGCAGGTCCAAGCCATAGCGCAGCGCCTGATCGCTTAGAATCGTTTGGCGGCTGTCATCGCCTTCAATGAGCTGCGCGATCAGATTGCCTTTGAGCGACGCTTCAGCCGCTTGCAGCGATTCCTGATAGAGCATCAGCAGGGCAGCCACTGTCGCGCCGATTTCAATGGCCATCATGTCGATTGGCGAAAGCGCATGCACATCGGCGATGATCCACATATAGCCATAGATATCGCCGTGTACGACGATAGGCGCCAGCAGGCGCTCCATTTCCAACCCTACATGTGGCATCACCGGCAAATAGACCGGGCGCAGGGTTGCCCGTATCTTGGGTAGATACTCGCCCTCCAGCGCTTCGATCAATTGAGGGTTGGTGCGCCCATGGCTGATGGTGTAGCGCCGGGCGGAATCGACCTCGGCAATGTTCTTATTGGCGATGGCTTCGAAGCGATCGTTTTCGATACTTATGGAATGCCCAGCCAAATCAGCCAGCATTTCCGCCAATTCCTGGAACCCGCCTCCTTCCAGGACCAGCCGGGTCAAGCGCTGCTGAATGCTGAGGGCGCGGCTGAACTTGTCCAGGTTCTGTTCTGATATGCGTTCGTTGATTGACTTTGCGATATCGACAAAGCGGGTCTTATAAGAAAGTTCTATCAGCGGCAGGTCCAGTTCCTCAGCGGCTTGACGCAGATAATCGGGTATCTGGTCCAGTGTCTTGCCGATGGTGATGACCACTGCGACGATGTCCTTCTGCGCCAATTGGCGCAGATATTCGCATTGGGCAGCTGGCGCGGCCGGCAATGTAGGCATGGTCGTGAGCACCATTTCGCCGCCGTGCAGCCAATTTGCCGCATCCGGTACGCTAATGTTGTGCACCCAGCGAATATCGCGCGCTAGCCCGGCTGCGCCCGCTACCACACGCGCGTCTTCCAAAATGGGCAATTGCAATGCCTCGCGCAAGGTTGGCATAGGGTCTTGAACTTCCTTCCGGGACGAGCGGTTTTGAAAAGTATAGAATCTGTGACATCAAAGCGCAAAGGAATATTCACCACAGAGGCGCAGAAGTAAAACCAAGAAAATAATGCGCAAACATCAGGACGCAGTAGGGGCGACCAATCTGGTCGCTGTTGAAATACTCGATTTCCCCCACCCCAAACCCCTATGCCCCCTCGGTCCCCCGTTTTCGGGGGATGCTTCCCATAAAGATGGAGGGGGCTTTAACAGCCCATTACGGGTCAGAAAGCTCCCCTTCCCTCATTTTGGGGATGCTCGCCATAGAGATGGCGAGGAGGGGCCGCGCCGCGTAGACACTGGCGGTCGGGGATGAGGGCAGTATTTCAACAGAGTCAATCTGGTCGCCCGGCTTTGCTGCGATTGGCTTTTGCAAGCGCGAAAAGGCAAAGAAAAAGAGGCGCTGATCCAGCGCCCCCTGCTTATCCGATTGGCGGATATCTAGCGGCAAGCGCTCTCCCGTTTGCAACTCAGGTTGCCCGGGGAGAGCGGCGCTGCCACCTGCCTTTCATCAGCCACTGTCGTCCATCATCATATCGTCATCCATAGCCATGTCGTCCATCATCATGTCGTCGTCCATAGCCATGTCATCCATCATCATGTCGTCCATAGCCATGTCGTCATCCATCATCATTGCGTGCGCCAGGACAACAGTTCCCGCGCCGCTCAAATGCACACAACTCAAGTTGTCGCGGTGATAAGTTTCCGGCGACATCGCCATGCGCGGCGACGATGCGGCATCGAGCACCGTGATTGATCCTACAATGGAGGAGCAGACTTCAACATCGACAGCCATCGAACTCCAAATATCAATTGCCGAGAGGAAGCCGGCGTCAACGATGGATTGCACGCCGATGCCAGCGGCGCCTACATCGCGGCAGTTCACGCTCATAGCATCGCCATAAACCGCGATATGGCTCGGCAAGTGTTCGCAAATCCGCTGCGCCTGCATCATCATGTCGTCCATAGCCATGTCATCCATCATCATGTCGTCCATAGCCATGTCGTCATCCATCATCATGTCGTCCATAGCCATGTCGTCATCCATCATCATGTCGTCCATAGCCATGTCATCCATCATCATGTCGTCCATAGCCATGTCATCCATCATCATGTCGTCCATAGCCATGTCATCCATCATCATGTCGTCCATAGCCATGTCGTCATCCATCATCATGTCGTCCATAGCCATGTCGTCATCCATCATCATTGCGTGCGCCAGGACAACGGTTCCCGCGCCGCTCAAATGCACACAACTCAAGTTGTCGCGGTGATAAGTTTCCGGCGACATCGCCATGCGCGGCGACGATGCGGCATCGAGCACCGTGATTGATCCTGCAATGGAGGAGCAGAATTCAACATCGACAGCCATCGAACTCCAAATATCAATTGCCGAGAGGAAGCCGGCGTCAACGATGGATTGCACGCCGATGCCAGCGGCGCCTACATCGCGGCAGTTCACGCTCATAGCATCGCCATAAACCGCGATATGACTCGGCAAGTGTTCGCAAATTCGCGGCGCATGCATCATCATGTCATCGTGCATAGCCATGTCGTCCATCATCATGTCGTCGTCCATAGTCATATCATCGTCCATCGTATCCATGGATTGGGCGCCAACCGCTCCAATGGATAAGAAGAGCATGACAATGAGCGTCAAACAACAGACCGCGGATATTGGAAACTTTACTCTATTCATTATGATTTTCTCCTGAATTGAAATTCGGTGTAGAGGAACTGCAGATGGGAAAGGAAACGCGATTCATTTGACAAGGTTGCCACCTTTATTCTAGATTTTCACTGTTAGTTATTATACTTCTAATTCACACAAAAGCAAATTTTTTCCGAATCTGGACAGGGCAATCGCTTCAAATTATTTTCAACATAGAGGACGCAGAGGACACAGAGTTTTAGAAGTTTAGACGACTATTCTTATAAATCTGCGGCTCGGAATCGGCAACAGTCCCCAGCGAAACGTGATTTGTCACCAAAAATCACAGCTGAGAAGAGATTTTTTGTTTTTCTCTGCGTTCTCTGCGTACTCTGTAGTTAATTTTCAGTTTAGAATCCCGCCATTTCGTCCGCCATCATTTTGAAGCGATTGCCCTGCGAATCTGGAGAGTGCAATCGCTCCATACGCGCCAACTCATTAATCTTTATTTGAAACCGCGTTCTGCTACAGAAAACACAGAAGTAGATCATAGAAAATAATGCAAAATATACATGGTGCCTGTGGGGCGAATTACAGCGCAATCGCATAGATTATCTCTTAAACGCCGATGGGCGCGTAGACACAGCCCACAAAGCGAAGGCCAATTTCCTGGACGGCACAGCGCGCCGACCCTACAGAATGCGGAAGCGATGGGAAAATTGTTGATGTCTGCGCAATTTCATTTTGATGCGCTTGCCTTGCGGAACGCTGTCCGTCAAGCCATAGGCATGTGATGACTGGCGGCGTAGCGGCCCGTGATGTGATGAGAAAGCTGCCTTTCGATGTCGGTCAACAAGCCCGATGCGCCAAAACGAAAGAGGCTGTTTTGCAGCCAGTCATCGCCCAGTTCTTCTTTGATGAGGACCAGCCAATTCAGCGCGTCTTTGGCGCTACGGATGCCGCCGGCCGGCTTGAAGCCGACTTTGAAGCCGGTCATCTGCTGATAAGCGCGGATTTCCCGCGCCATGGTTAAACCCACTTCCAGGGTGGCGTTTACCGCTTCTTTGCCCGTGCTGGTCTTGATAAAGTCGGCGCCCGCCATCAGGCAAACTTTGCTGGCTTTCGCTACTTGCCACAGCGGACCCAGCTCGCCGGTGGCCAAGATCGTCTTCATGTGGGCTTCGCCGCATGCGCGGCGCATCTGGCGGACTTCATCGTAAAGCGCCTGCCAATCGCCGCGCAGAACATGCTCGCGGGAAATCACGATGTCGATCTCGTCCGCTCCCGCTTCAACCGATTGGTGGATCTCCGCAAGGCGCTGTTCAAAAGGACTGAGCCCGGCCGGGAAGCCGGTGGACACAGCCGCAACGGGAATGCCGCTGCCTTTCAGTGCTTTGCGGGCGTCGCGGACGCGCTGATGATATACGCATACGGCGGCGACCTTTGGCTGCAGGGGCTCGACGTTCAGCGCCTGGAAGATGTCTTGGCGCAGGGGCTGCTTGGCTTTGGCGCAGAGCCGAGTTACCTTGCCCGGGGTGTCGTCGCCGGCCAGCGTGGTGAGATCAATCAGCGTGATGGCGCGCAGCAACCAGGCGGCTTGCCATGCTTTCTTGACGCTGCGCCGCGTACCTAAGGTGCGGGCGCGGTGTTGCGTCGCGCTTAAATTGACTCTGGTATCCCGCACCCAGCCCATGTCCAGCGGGATGCCGGGATTGCGTTCGTTCTCGGATTTGTTCATCACTGCCACGCTGTCTATACCGGCGCGTTCATTATATCGCGTGTGGAGCCTCTGCCAAAGAATCAGCTTGCGGATACAGGGCAATCGCTTCAAATTATTTTCAACATAGAGGACGCAGAGGACACAGAGTTCGTAGGAGTTTAGACGACTATTCTTCAAAATCTGCGGCCCGGAATCGGCAACAGTCCCCAGCGAAACGTGATTTGTCACCAAAAATCACAGCTGAGATGAGATTGTTTGTTATTCTCTGCGTTCTCTGCGTTCTCTGTAGTTAATTTTCAGTTTAGAAACCCGCCATTCCGTCCGCCATCATTTTGAAGCGATTGCCCTGCTTGCGGATACACTAGCAAAGTCTGTCTGTGCATGCTGCAAACCCACAGTATAATATGCGGCATGACTATGCCGACAGTTTCCCTAGCCCCAAATCGTCTCGACGAATTCTAACAGGCTCGTCTCTTGTTTCACGAGACTCCCGCTCTTCGCCGCGCAATCGCGCGCTTTTCATCGCTACGTCCTAAAATCACGAATTGAGTCGAATCTGATGTTGGAAAAACTTGCCGAGGTTGAAAATCGTTACCGGGAAATCGAAAGCCTGATGGGCGATCCCGCCATCGCCACCGACTACGAGAAAGTGGCGGAATTGGCGAAGGAGCGGTCCAGTTTGCAAAGCGTCGTCCAAGCCTACCGCGCCTATCAGAAGCAAGCGAGGGAGCTGGGCGAGGCGAAGGACCTGCTGGGCAGCGCCGAAGATGTAGAAATGCGAGAACTGGCGCAGATGGAAATCGCGGAATTGGAAGCGAGCACTGTTGAACTGCTTGAGCAATTGCGCCTGATGCTATTGCCCAAGGATCCGCGCGACAGCAAAAATGTGATCGTTGAAATACGCGCCGGCGCGGGCGGAGACGAAGCCGGCATTTTCGCCGGAGACCTGCTGCGCCTGTATACGCGCTATGCCGAATCCAATAAATGGAAAGTGGAATTGCTCGATGTGAACGAGCAGGGCAACGGCGTTTTCAAGAACATCACCTTCGAGATCAAGGGCGCGGGCGCCTTCAGCCGCCTGAAATACGAAAGTGGCGTTCATCGTGTTCAGCGCGTGCCGACGACCGAAAGCCAGGGCCGCATCCACACCAGTACCGCTACCGTGGCCGTCTTGGCTGAAATGGACGATGTTGATGTGCAGCTTGACATGAGTGATGTGGAAACGCAGGTCTTCCGCGCCCGCGGCGCTGGCGGACAATCGGTAAACACGACTGATTCGGCTGTCCGGCTCATACACAAACCAACCGGTCTGGTGGTCGAAATGCAGGACGAACGCAGCCAGCTGCAAAACAAGCTACGCGCCCGACAAGTGCTGGTCGCCCGCCTCTATGAAGCGGAAGTGGAACGGCAACGGTCCGAAAGGGATGCCGAGCGGCGCGGGCAAGTCGGCAGTGGCGACCGCAGCGAAAAGATCCGCACCTATAATTACCCGCAAGGGCGCGTCACCGACCATCGCATCGCTTACAGCAACTTCAACTTGCCGGCGGTTATGGACGGCGACCTGGACAGCTTCATTGATCAACTGGCGACGCAGCAGCAGGCTGAGCAGTTGGCTGCTGGCGGCGGCGAGTAGACCGCGTACCGCAACTCATACATGAACACTGCAGAATCGACAACAATTGCAGCGACGCTACGCGCAGCCTACAGCCAATTGCCGCATTGCGATTCTGCGCGCCTCGACGCCCAGGTCTTGCTCGCCTATGCGCTGGGCAAGCATCGCGTGTTCCTATTCGCGCATGGCGAAACTGAACTCTCCCTGGAACAGTCTCGCCGCTTCACAGCGCTGCTCAATCGCCGCGCCGCCGGGGAGCCGGTCGCCTATATCATCGGCAGCAAACCCTTCTACGATCTTGAATTGACAGTCTCGCCGGAGGTCCTGATTCCACGGCCGGAAACCGAGCTGCTGCTGGAAGAAGCCTTGCGCTTGACCGCAGAGCAGCCCGCCTGCCAGGCGGCCGATATTGGGACCGGCAGCGGCGCGCTGGCGCTGACCTTCGCCAAGCACAGGCTCGGCAGCCGCGTTTATGCCACGGACATCAGCGAAAAGGCGCTGAACATAGCCCGGCGGAATGCTAGGCACCAGGGTCAACAGATCAGCTTTCTGCATGGCGATTTGGCGCTGCCGCTAATCGAGCGCGGGATTACTGTGGACTTGGTGATGGCGAATCTTCCCTATATCCCAACTGCTGAATTAGCGACCTTAGCAGTCAGCGAATATGAACCGACGCTAGCGCTGGATGGCGGCGGCGATGGCTTGGCTTGCATTCGCCGCGTCCTCGGGCAGTTGCCGCGGATCTGCCGTGAAGGCGCATGGGTATTGCTGGAAATCGGCGCGGACCAAGCCAAGGCGGTCTGTCAAATCGTGGACGCGACTTTGCATGTCGCCTGCGCCGTCTTGCAAGATTACGCCGGCTTGGACCGCATTGTCCGTTTTCAAATGGACGCCAGCGCTTGAGCCAGAACTGATTTGCAATATCCACACAATCAATCGCCGCATCGTCCCCGTTCCCGCGCATGCGCTATAATCTGGCAGCCCGTTTGTTCTTATGGGGAGACCAATCCCATGTCATTTCGCGACGAATTCCTTATCCGTGACGACATTGTTTTCCTCAATCACGGTTCATTTGGCGCCTGTCCCAAACCCGTGTTTGCGGACTACCAAGCCTGGCAATTGCAGCTGGAGCGGCAGCCCGTCGAATTTTTGCTGCGCCGCCGGGACGAACTGTTACCCAATGCGCGACGCCAGATTGCCGCCTATCTGAATGCGCCGGACGACGAAGTCGTTTTCGTGACCAACGCCACCTACGGGCTAAGCGCGGCTTTGCGCTCCTTGCCATTGGCGGACGGTGAGCAAATCCTGACGACCAATCACGAATACGGCGCGGTCGATCGCCTGATGGAAACCGTCGCCAAGAGCAGCGGCGCGGAAATTGTCAGGCATCAGGTTCGCCTGCCATACGAGAGCGACGAAGCATTTGTCGCCGACTTTTTCTCTTTGGCGACCGCGCAAACAAAAGTGATTGTCATGAGCCATATCACATCGCCGACAGCCTTGATCTTGCCGGTAAAACAGATCTGTCATAAAGCGCGTGAGATGGGCATCACGACCATCATCGACGGCGCGCATGCCCCGGGCCAGATCCCTGTGGATTTGGCGCAAATCGGCGCGGATGTTTACAGTGGCAATTTCCACAAATGGCTCTGCGCGCCCAAGGGTTCGGCTTTCCTGCATGTTCGCCCAGGGCTGCAAGCGCGGATAGATCCGCTGGTCATTTCGCACGGCTGTCGAGAAGGCGCGGGCTTCATCGAACGCCACGAGTGGCTCGGCACCAAAGATATCGCGGCCTACTTGAGCGTGCCCTCCGCCATCGACTATCAGCGGCAGCGGGATTGGCAAAGCGTCAGACAAAAATGTCATCAGCTCGCGGCTGCTTTGCAGGCGCAGTTATGCGATCGCTATGATTTGCGGCCGCTGTCCCGCGATCAGTTCGCGCAAATGGCTTCTATCCCATTGCCGAGCTGTTATGTCGCCGCGCTCAGAGAGCGATTGTACGAGGACTACCGCATTGAAGTACCTGTCGGCAGGTTCGAGGGAATTTGCCTCATGCGCGTATCGATACAGGCTTACAATACAAAGGCAGAATTGCAGAGCTTGGTCATGGCGCTTGAAGAAATTCTGATCTAACGCTCAAATGCCGCGACCGCGGTGATGTAGAACGTTTGCGGCGCCATATCCACTGCCTGCAGGGATTGCAATTGAAAACCAGCGTCAATAAGGCGCCGGCAATCGCGAGCCAAAGAAACCGGGTCCCCGCTGACATAGACCAGACGCCGTATTCCCAACCCAAGTAGATTATCCACAATCTCGTTATTGATGCCCCTGCTTGGCGGATCGACAAGCGCGACATCGTAGCGGGCGGAGCTCGCCGCCATGTCCTGCAAAACGGCTTCAACTTGTCCTTCGACAATATCAATGTGCTCGTATTGGCGCAGATTGAATTCGGCGTCGTTCGCGGCTGGCGGATAACTCTCGACCAGCGAAATCAGCTGGGCGCGTCGCGCCATGACAGCGCTGAAGAACCCCGCGCCGGCGTAGAGATCAAGCGTCCGCTCGCTGCCGCTAAGACCAAGCGCCCTCAGGACTTCAGCCGCCAGCGCGCCGATTTGGCTGAGATTTGGGCGCATATAGCTTCCCGCTGTGATGCGGATTGCGTGGTCGGCGACGGCGACGGTGCTGTAGGCGTCGCCAATCAAATTGAGGGGCGAATTGTCCGGCAACAGCAGATTGACGCTTAAAGGCAAGTCAGTGTGCAGATCAGGCGCTACTTCTTCATCAACATGGAAAATGATCATGATGCGGCCGTCGGAACCACGTTGAAGCGTCAGCCGGCGCGCTTGTTCATAATCAAGATCTAGCTGCGCGAGCGTTTCCACCAACTGCGGGTGGCTGGTGTGGCACTCCGAGAGCGCTTCAATGCCGTTTTTACCTTGCCGCGGCAAGCCCCATGCGCCCGCCGAATTACGTGACAGGGTCAGTCGGTGATTGTATTCCCATTGCTCGGGGGCTGGCACAAGCGGACGCATGACGTTGTCGATGAGGCTGTCAGGCAGCTTGCCGACCCGCGACAACTGATCGGCGAGCGTGTCTTGCTTGATCAATAACTGCGCTTGATAGTTGATATGCTGGAATTGACAAGCCCAACAGCGCCCCGGACCAAAATGGGCGCAGCGAGGGTATACGCGATCCGCCGAAGCGGCGTATAGTTCTTTGCCGCGCGCGAATAGCACCGAGCCGCGGTCATCGCTTAGCTCCGCGCTGATTGATTCGCCGGGCAGCGTATATGGCACAAATACGCGTTTGCCTTGATGACTGGCTAGCGCATAGCCGCCCTGCGCCATATCGCTGATTTCCAGTTTGATGGTCTGGTCCAGCAGCGCGGACTTGACTGCTCGTTTTTTCTTTCTAGCGCCATCGCTTGCGGCAGGCGAGCGATGGCGCTGTTTCGTTTTAGCGCGCTGGCTCTTCGCTCTGTCGGCCTGCGGCTTTGCTTTCGGCTTGCGCTTGGTCTTTCTAGCCATCTTGGCTGAAGTCGATGCCCGCTTTTTGCAGTTCCAACCGGATCATTCTTTCGAAGATCACATAAGGCTGCGCCCCGCTCAAGATCTGGCCGTTGATGAAGAAGCCCGGCGTGCCGCGAACGCCGGCGATTTGCCCGTCGAAGCCATCCAGTTCAACTTCGCCAACATAGCGACCCTCGTCAATACAGGCTGTGTATTCGGCGACATCTAGCTCATGGGCTTCGGCGGTTTGGATATAATAGTCTCGATTTAGCGAGCCTTGATTATTGAAGAAGTCTTCGCGGAATTCCCAAAATTTGTCTTGGGCAAAGGCGCATTGCGCGGCGGCTGCGGCCGGCGTCGATTCCTGGGTTAGGCGCGCAAAATCGCGATAAACGTAGCGAATATGCGCGCCGTAGTTTTCCAGCAGCGGCATGAAGGTCTGGTCGAAGTGACGCTTGCAGTAACTGCAGAAAAAGTCGCTGAATTCGATAATGACCACTGGCGCGTCCGCTTCGCCGAGGTAGGGATCGTCGTCCACCAGGGCGAATCGGTCGGGCAATTCTTCTTCGTCCGCAAGCGCCATGTCGCTGGCGCGGGCGATATCACTCTCTTCCAGCACGCTGATCATGAGGCTGCGCAGTTGCGCCTCGTCGACCAGGACGCGCTTGTCCGCGGCGCTATTCCAGAGATAGTTGCCGATCATGATTCCGATCAACATGAACACTGCGGCAATAAGCGCGTAGTTGAAAGCGCTGCGAGGCATGCCTTTGTCTATCGCGCTGCCGCCACTCTTTGCTTCATTATTGTCTTCCGACACGTCGTGTCCTCCCGCTGGAATGGCCATTTTGTTACAAGCTAGTGTACATGAGATTATCGCGGCTGACCATGCGCCGAGAGTTTGCCTGCCGCGAAAGCATTGCCGCCGTTGCAGTGCTTGAATTTGCAAACTACTTCGGGCGGGAACAGCGGCAGTCGCTGTTGAAAAACACCCCCATCCCCCGGCCCCTTACCCCCAAAATGAGGGAAGGGGAGCTTTCTGACCCGTAATGGACTGTTAAAGCCCCTCCCTCTTTATAGGGGAGGGGTTTGGGGTGGGGGAAATCGAGTATTTCAACAGAGTCCGGCATCCAGCCCTTAGCAAAAGGTCGCGGCTAATCGTCGTCGATCTCCACATCAATGAGGACTTTGGTATCGGGCAGGTCGGAGCGTTCACGGAAATAGCGGATGACTTCGTCGCCGATCACTTTGGCTTTGGCTGCCATGGCCGCGCTCTTCACAGCCCAACCCACTAGCGGGATGATGCCGACGACTTCGCTGATAAGCCCGCCGGCGATGGCGCTGGCAACCGCCCTACCCAGCACGGACAACAGGTTGTTCATGTCGAAGGCGCTCACGTTATAGATATTGGCGACCTGGTGGATCATGGCGGTGTCCGCCGCGGTGAGAAAAAAAGCGCTGCCGGGTATCCAGCCGGTTAGCGCAGCGCCCGTTGTCCAATTGGCGACCAGCTTGCGCGCTTTGCGGTCGGCCTCTTGCAGTGTTTTCGACATGCAATGCCTCCTAGGTTCCTGATAGAGTCATTATACACTTTTACGCGGGCAAGACAGGCTCGTTGCTCCGCGCGCCATTCCAGAGCAATCGGGGCAGGGCAATCGCTTCAAAATGATGGCGGACGGAATGGCGGGATTCTAAACTGAAAATTTACTACAGAGAACGCAGAGAACGCAGAGAAAACAAAAAATCTCATCTCAGCTGTGATTTTTGGTGACAAATCACGTTTCGCTGGGGACTGTTGCCGATTCCGGGCCGCAGATTTAGAAGAATAGTCGTCTAAACTCCTACGAACTCTGTGTCCTCTGCGTCCTCTATGTTGAAAAGAATTTGAAGCGATTGCCCTGCAAACGGGGGCTATCGCCTTAATCTTGACCTTCGTGTATCCTATGGCTGTGGAATGGTGAGCGATCCGGCTCGGCGATGGGTATAGAAAGGCACAGGACGGTGGATGGCAAAGGGAATCAAATTATGGTCCTTGCCGCCGGTCGCAATGACAGCAGCCGAATCCAGCAATTGCTCGGCGCGGAATTCCCCGAAACTGGCGGCTCTCGTTTCTGGTTATCTTTGCCCAAGTATCAGCTCGATTCCAAGCAGGCCGACGAGGATCAGAGTGTAGAGTTGACCGATTTATTGCCCGTCAACAGCGGGGAATCTGAGTCTGGGTCGCGCAATCGCAGCGCATGAGACGAATGAGGCTTGTTCTGTTAAGCGATCAGATACCGCCAGAAGGTCGCGGCGGCGCAGAGGCGGTTGTCTGGCGGCTGGCGCGGGGCTTGGCGGACCGGGGACAGGACGTGCACGTCGTCGCCACGACCAGGGGCGCTTCTTTTGAAGAAATCCGCGAGCGCTTGCCAACTTATCATATCCACAGCAAGTATCCCGAGCGATTCCGCCCTTGGCTGTCATTATGGAACCCGGGAACGGTCGATCCATTGCGGGCTATGCTGCGGCGCTTGCGTCCCCAGGTCGTCAACGCGCACAATATCCACTACTATCTCAGCTATCATGCGCTGAAAGTCGCGCGGGACGCCGGCGCCGCCACAGTTTATAGCGCCCACGATGCCATGCCCTTCGTTTATTCCAAGCTGCGCCACTTTGTACGAGGCGATCCGCTGCCGATAAACTTGCCCGAGGCATATCGCTTGCCGCGCTTATACAACCTGAAAAAAAATCGCTTTCGTTACAACCCCTGGCGCAATCTCGTCATCCGGCGCTACCTCAGTTCTTATGCCGATGCGCGTACCGCACCAAGCCAGGCATTGGCAGAGGCTTACATGGCGAACAGCCTGCCGCCGATGGACGTGGTTCACAATGGGATTGATCTGCGGGATTGGTCGGGGGCTGATCGCGCCACGGTCATGGCGCTGCGGCGCCGCTTCGACTTGGCTGGCAAACAAGTAATTTTGTTCGCGGGCCGCTTGTCGCCGGACAAAGGCACATTACCCTTGCTGAAAGCCATGGACAGGCTTAAAGAGAAGCTGCCAGAGATGCGCCTGCTGGCATTGACCTCGCGCGACATGGACGAGCAGATCCCGGCGGCATATTCTCATCTGCGCCCGTTAATTCGCGCCGGTGGCTGGCTCTGCGGCGCGGAATTGCGCGCGGCTTATGACTTGGCGGACCTGGTCGCCGTGCCGTCGCTGTACCTCGACCCCTTCCCGACAGTGAACCTGGAAGCGATGGCGGCCCGCAAACCGGTCATCGCAACCTGTTTTGGCGGCTCCCCTGAGATTGTCATTGACGGAAAAACCGGCTTCATTGTCAATCCATTGGATTCTGCAACCTTCGCCGAGCGTTTGCAGCGCTTGCTGGTCGACCGCGACTTGCGCCGCGAGCTGGGAAGCCGAGGACAAGCGCGCATCCGCGAGCAGTTCACGCTGGACAAGCAGGTCGAGCGAATGCTGGACCTATACGCGCGCGCAATGCGCAGCCGACGCGGGTGAAGGAGAATGCCATGCGCATAAATGATTTGCGAGTTCGCGCCTATCGCAACGCGAGCGACCTGCGACGCGCCCTGAACGCTCTGATGATCTGGACGCGCGAGACGAGCCAAGCCAGCTATTTGCATAAGGGCGATATTGGGCATCGCTTGTTCAACGGTTGCTATGGATACAATACAGCGGATGTCTTCCGCTATTGGCTGGATGACGCGGGCGAGCCAGGCGCTTTCGCCGTTCTGTACCCGCATTGGGAATCCTTTGACCTACAAGTTGCGCCGCGCCTCCTATGCAGCGACGCGCATGCTGGCTTGATCAAGCATTGTGAAGACGAGACGCTCCGCTTGGGGGGAAAATACAATAAGACTATCAACAAGTGGGTGATTGAGGTCGGCGACTGCGATTCGGCGCATCAAGACTTTTTGGCAGCCTGCGGTTACACAAAGAGCAAGCACTGGTTCACATTGACGCGGCACAGTCTCGAACGTTTTCCCGATGCCGCGCTGCCGGCCGGCTTTCATTTTCACGACGCGACTGTCGAAGATGCCGAGAAACTGGCCGATGTGCATAATCACAGTTTCACCAACAAATGGAATGCCAAATCCTACGCCGAGGTTTTTCAATCGCCTCATTTGGAATACGAAATCGTGGTTGTGGCGCCGGACGGGCGCTTTGCCGCTTTCACCAATGTTTGGATCGACAAGGTGAATCGCTCGCTGCTCTTCGAGCCAGTCGGCACGCACGCGGATTTCCGCCGCCGCGGCATCGGCAAGGCGCTGATGGTCTATGTCTTGCGGCGGATGCGCGTGGAACGCGGCATAGAATGCGCCTACGTCTGTCACGAACCTGCCGAGAAGAATCCGGCTTCTGGCGCCTTGTACGCGGCGGTGGGTTTTCAAGAACTTCACAAGATTTACGAATATGTCAAGCCCTTGACCAAAGACGGGAGTGTCTAATTTTGTGGATATAGGAAATGGATGAGATGTACAGCATAAGCCTGGTACTTCTGCTTGTATAGCTGGCGTTGATTCCAGGCGTAGACAAACAGTTTTACGTTGCGCCGCAGCGCTTTCAGGCAACGCGAGAAGCAGCGCGAACGCCGGCCTAAGCGTGCCAAATAGTGGCACAAGTCTGCATTGACTCTTTCAACCGTATAGGTCTCGCTTTTGTTTCTCATGCTGAGGTGTTTCCCTGGTGCGTAAAACAGCGCGCCATAAGTTGCCATACCATCGCTATAGTAAACATCGGCTTGCGGCGCCTCGTCCAACATGTCCTGCATGACTGCTTCCGTCCGGTGAAAGCCAACCCGATAGCCTACGATACAAGCGCTTTGCCGATCCACCATTGTCATGACGTAAGCTGCGTTTTTTTCTGGGCGATAAAACTGTGTAACTCATCTAACTCAATGATGGCGCTGTGTTCCGGCAAGGGCGGGGCATCGGGCAAACTGTCCGCATAAGCATTGACCCAGTTGGCAACTGTTTGGTGATTCACCTGCAACTGACGTGCAATACGCCGCAAATTCATGCCATCGACATACAAACGGATGGCTTGTGCCCGCATCGCTTCCGGATAGCCCTGCAGTTTGGGTTCCGGCGTATACCGCCTTTGACAGAACTTGCAAAGATAACGCTGACTGCCTGCCTTCGTTCGACCCGATTTGATCTGATTTTCTGTCGCATGACAGTAAGGACATTGGTTCATGACCATATTTTACTACGATATCAGAAACGCCACTCACATAGACACTCCCACCAAAGACCAAAGACGCTGATCGGCGCGCGCAGGCTCACCGCGGCGATTTCGGCCGATCGGCGCAAGCGCCTTTGTTCACATCTCGCCACAATCTGTTACAATACGCCACACAATGTTTGACGCAATTAACGAGGAGCGACGCAGAATATGCCTTTGCAGATCTTCAACGTGCTAGGGCGCGAAAAACAAGATTTCAATCCGATTCGAGACGGGCGCGTCGGCATGTATGTCTGTGGACCCACGGTCTACGAGCATTCGCATCTGGGACATGCCAAGACCTATGTTTCTTTTGACGTGGTGGCGCGTTACCTGCGCTATCGCGGCTACGACCTGCTCTACGTGCAGAACATCACTGATGTCGGTCACTTGCTCGCCAACGAAGATGACAGAATTTTGGTGCGGGCGGCTCTGCTCAATGCCAAGCCCATGCAAATTGTGGAGACCTATACCCGTAGTTATTTTGAAGATATGGACGCGCTGGGCGTACAACGCCCGGATATTTCCCCACGCGCCAGCGGTCATGTGCCGGAACAGATTGAGATGATAGAAACGCTGATCGCCCATGGCAATGCTTATGTCGCGCATGGCAACGTCTATTTCGATGTGCTTAGCGATGACGATTATGGCAAGTTGTCGAACCGGCGCGTGGCGGAGCAACAAGACGAAACTCGCGCCCTGGTCGGCGGGGGCAAGCGGCATCCGGGCGACTTCGCGCTCTGGAAGAAAGCCGAACCAGAACACATCCTGCGTTGGAACAGCCCCTGGGGCGTCGGCTTCCCCGGTTGGCACATCGAGTGTTCCGCCATGGCGCAGAAGTATTTGGGCGCGAACTTCGATATTCACGGCGGCGGCATCGACAATATCTACCCGCATAATGAGAACGAAATCGCCCAAAGCGAATGCGCCAATGGCGAGGCTTTCGCCAATTACTGGATGCTGACCGGCAGCCTGAACGTGCTCGACCCCGACGAAGGGATCCCAGTCAAGATGAGCAAATCCCTGGGCAATTACGTGACGATCAAAGATGCGCTGAACGACTACCGCCCTCAGGAACTGCGCTATTTTATTCTCAGCTCGCATTACAGCAATCCGGTTGTCTTTAGCGAGCTGGCGCTGGCTTCCGCCAAGTCCGGCTGGGAGCGCCTGATGAACGCCGTGCGCTTGGTGCGGCAGCGCATGAACAGCGCGGACGACAACGCTGCCGGCAGCGCTTTCCTGGAGCGGCTTGATCGCGCCAGAGACAGTTTCGCGGAAGTTATGGATGAGGACTTCAACTCGCCCCGCGGCATTGCCGTTTTGCAAGACTTGACGCGCGAAGTGAATACCTTGCTGAATAGCGATGCCGAAGTGGGTTTGCAAACGCTGGCGGCGATCGACGAGGTTTATACGGCGCTTGGCGGCGCTGTGCTCGGTCTGGTGCCCGAGGTTGAAGCGGGCGAAAGCGGCGATGGACAGCGAGAGGCGGCTTTGATCCAGATCTTGATTGATATGCGGGCGGGCGCGCGGGCGCGGCGCGACTTCGCGCGCAGCGACCAGATTCGCGATCAGTTGGCTGGCTTGGGCGTCGTGCTGGAAGACCGCGCCGATGGGACGGTTTGGAAGTTAAACTGAGCGGACAAGCGCTAAGAGGGACAAGCGCTAAGAGATTGAGGCGGTCGAAATGCCTGAATTCCTCTATGGACATTGGGCGGTAATCGAAGCGATGCGCGCGGGGCGGCGCAAGCTGAACGCGCTGATGATCCACGAACGCGCCGAAAAACGCGGCGCCGTCGGCGACGCCATAAGCATGGCGGAAGAGCTTCATGTGCCGATTCAGCGTGTGCAGCGACGCATCCTCGACGACTTGGCAACAAACGGCAATCATCAGAATTTGGTTTTGCGCGTGGGACCCTATCCCTATTGTGATGTGGAAGAGATCCTGCAAACGGCCGCCCGCCGCAAGGAAAAGCCCTTCATACTCCTGCTCGACCTGCTCAAGGATCCGCAGAATGTCGGCGCCTTGATTCGCGTTAGCGACGCTGTCGGCGCGCACGGCATCGTGATTCAGGAGCGGCGCAGCGTGGCGGTGACGCCGGCCGTGGTCAATGCCTCATCGGGCGCCGTGGAACATGTCAATGTGGCGCAGGTGACCAACCTCGTCTCCGCCATGAAGGAACTGAAAGATCAAGACATCTGGATGGTCGGGCTGGACGTGGGGCATAATATCCCGCCGCTGGACAAAACTGACCTGAACATGGCGCTGGGGCTGGTGATGGGCAGTGAAGGCGAAGGTCTGCGCCGCTTGGTGCGCGATACTTGCGACTTGCTCTTGACGCTGCCGATGCGCGGGCAGGTCGGCAGCTTGAATGTCGCGACAGCCGGCGCCATCGCGCTCTATTCCGCCTGGAGCGCCCGCGGCTGGAATGGCTGGGTCCACGCCTGACTGTCTTCGCCGGCGCTAGCGACATAAGCTTTGTCAATTCCCCACCCCCCGGACCAGGGCAATCGCTTCAAAATGATGGCGGACGCAATGGCGGGATTCTAAACTGAAAATTAACTACAGAGTACGCAGATGTGATTCCAACAAAATAATGCAAATTTTCAGGGGCGGTGTAGGGGCGACCAATCTGGTCGCCCGACGCTGCTGCGTTCTGATTTCGGGCGACATGGTATGTCGCCCCTACATTTAGACCCTTCGTCAAGTTTTGCATGACTAACTTGGTTCTACTGAGAACGCAGAGAAAAACAATAAATCTCATCTCAGCTGTGATTTTTGGTGACAAATCACGTTTCGCTGGGGACTGTTGCCGATTCCGGGCTGCAGATTTAGAAGAATTGTCGTCTAAACTCCTATAACTCTGTGTCCTCTGCGTCCTCTATGTTGAAAATAATTTGAAGCGATTGCCCACACCCCCGGACCTCTTCTACAAAAGCCCTAGGGTGTAGTTGAAGAATGTCGTTTGCTATGGTGGGGCCTCTCGTGAGACGTCCCTTTTAGATTACTTTTATTTTCGAGCGTTTTGCGGGCTGACTGGAAAGTCAGGTTTGGCGCGCAGCCCAGCGTGGCAGCGACAAGCTGGAAAGGCACAGCAGCCCCATGAGCGCGCCGCCGATTGTGAAGGGCGCGCTCGCTCCCAATTGCTGAAACAAGAACGCGGCGCACAGCGGCGCGCTCGCGTTGGCTGCGCTGACCAAAGCCGAACTGAAGCCCAGCGCCCTGCCATATTCGTTTTCGCTGACCGCTCGGGTAATCAAGCTGTTCAGCGCGGGACGGATGAGCGCCGCGCCGACAGAAATCGGCAGCAAAGCCAGCGTCAGCCAGAGCAAACCCACGACGCCATTGCGTCCGTTGGCTGGCAACTGAAGGCTCAGGTCGCCCAGCAAGGCTTGAGCGCGCGTCGGCGCCAGCGCCATCAGATCGCGGGCGACCAGCTCTCGCACATAGAAGGGATGCGGCTGCTGCGGCGTCGCGCCGGCTAGCAGCAAGCCAAGCGCCAGCAGAAAAAGCGCGGCCATCACCAAGCGCTTTTCGCCGAATCTGCTGCTCCAGGGTCCGATGGCGCGCATCTGCACAAATACCAGGATGATGCCGACAAACAGAAAGAGGGCGGCGTTGCCTTGCCCGAGCAAACCCAGGCGCGTCAATGTGAAGAGGCCCAGCAAGCTCTCGAAACCGAAGAAAATAAACTGCTGCGCGAACATCAGCAAGAGCAGAAAACCCAGGAAGCGCTTCGACAGAAAGCGCAAGCGTATCACCGACGCTGTGCTGCTGCGGGCAGCTCTCCCGCGCCGCTCCGGCGGATGAGTTTCCTTGAACATGAAGGTTGTGATCAGAATCGACAGGGCGGAATAGAGGGCGGCGGTAAAGGCAGGCGCGGCGAGCGAGTCTGTCAGTTCAAATGTAAGTATCGCGATGGCGGGACCAAAGATGAAGCCCAATCCAAAGGCAGCGCCGGTAATGCCTAAGCCGCGCGCTCGGTTGGAAGCGTCGGTGATATCGGCCAAGGCGGCTTGCGCCGTGGCGATATTGGCGCCAAACAAACCGTCAACCAGCCGCGAAACGATGATCAGCGCTAATGAATTCGCCAAGCCCAGCATGATGAAACTGACGCAGGTCGTCACCTGGCTGATCAAGAGCAGGGGCCGCCTGCCGTAGCGATCGGACAGAGCGCCCATCATGGGAACGCCGAGCAACTGCGCCAGCGGGAATGCCGCCACCACCAGCCCCACTTCCAGCGGTCCCCCGCCGTGAGCAGCCGCATAGAGGTGCAAGAGCGGCAAGACCAGGGTCAAGCCGAGCATGTCGACGAATACCATCAAAAAGATGGGAATGACCCGCCGCATATCAAGCCCGCTTGGCTCTGGATTCACTGGTTCAGACACGGACAAGCGTTCGTCGCAACCTGACAGATTAGCGCATACTCTAGCAGACCAGCGCTCTGCGGCTAGCCTGATTCGGATTGCTCTGGGATTGCTCTATGGACAGGGCAATCGCTTCAAATTATTTTCAACATAGAGGACGCAGAGGACACAGAGTTCGTAGGAGTTTAGACGACAATTCTTCTAAATCTGCGGCCCGGAATCGGCAACAGTCCCCAGCGAAACATGATTTGTCACCAAAAATCACAGCTGAGATGAGATTTTTTGTTTTTCTCTGCGTTCTCTGCGTACTCTGTAGTTAATTTTCAGTTTAGAATCTTGCCATTTCGTCCACCATCATTTTTAAGCGATTGCCCTGGCTCTATGGATTAATCGGCGCGAATCCACAGCGCGCGCCGCTGTTTACAATACTGGTATGGCATGTGAGTTGCCCGCAACATGCCTGTATGCTAGCTTTAAGTTGAGTGCGAAAGTGAGCGGACAGATGCCTTGATGCCAACTTCACGCGAGTACGCGCGTATGCGGTCGCGCATGGTGGACGATCAACTGGTGAAACGCGGCATAAACGACCGCCGCGTGTTGGATGCCATGCGCGCCATGCCGCGCCATGATTTTGTCACCGAGGAGTTCAAAGCAAATGCTTATGAGGACCGACCCCTGCCCATCGGGGAAAGCCAAACGATCTCCCAGCCCTACATCGTCGCTTTTATGTCGGAGCGGCTGCGCCTGAAGCCTGAACATACGGTGCTGGAAATCGGCACGGGTTCCGGTTATCAGGCTGCTATCCTGTGCCATCTGACAAACTACGTCTACAGTATTGAGCGCTACTGTCGCTTGGCGAAGCTGGCGAGCCAAGTCATTGGCGAGCTGGGATACAACAACATCGACATTCACGTCGGCGATGGCAGCCAGGGCTTGCCCGACCAGGCGCGCTTTGACCGCATCATTGTCACCGCGGCTGTTCCCAAGTTGCCGACTGTGCTTTGCTCGCAGCTTGCCTACCACGATGGGCGCATGATACTGCCGGTGGGCGATCAACATTTACAGGAACTTCAGTTGATCTCGCGGCGAGGAGAGCGCTTCACAACACGCACGCTGCTGCGTTGCCGCTTTGTGCCTTTGATTGGGCGTTTTGGCTTCCGCGACAGCCTTGACGTGGATGTCGACCTGCTCTAAGCCGAAGCTGGAACCAGCCGATAGATGGCGCCGCCTTCGTCGTCGATGGTGCCAAAATAGATGACGCCGTCGGGGCTGACGGTGATGTCAATGCGGCAAGAGACCGCTCCCAACTCCAAAGCCCGATCAAACAGAATGCGGTTGCGGCTCTCGCTCAAGCGCAAATGATGCAGTTGGCCATCGTTCCAACTGCAAAAGAACAGGTCGTTGCGCCAGCGCGGGAAAGCCTCCCCTTGATAGAAGACGATGCCTACCGGCGCAATGGTTGGCGAATAACTCGCTAGCGGCGGCAAGTATTTGCCCAAGCCAGCGATATATTGCCTGCCGACGCACTGGTATTGCTCGCGATAACCATAATTGAAGCCCGGCAGGATCAGATTTATTTCGTCATCGCAATTGTCGCCGTTTTCGGTGGCGAACAGCCGTCCGCTCTGCGGATCAAAGGCGTAGTCGAAGGGGTTGCGTAATCCATAGGCGAAGATGCTGCTGCCCGCGATGGGATTGTCGGCGGGCACAGTCAGGCGGTCTTCGCTGACGGCAAAGCGATGAATTTTGCCATGCGGAATAGTCAGGTCTTGCGGACGGCTGGCGTCGCCATAGTCGCCGATGCCAATGTATAGGTAGCCGTCGTCGTCAAATTGCAGTCCGCCGCCATTGTGCACCAGAAAGCCGCTGTCAATTGTCGCGCTGTACATTTCGCTCTGGTCAATCGCGCTGCCGTCTTCCAGGCGGAAGCGCAGAACCTTGTTGGCCGGAAATGCTTTGGCGGTGCCGGCGGCTGTGTAGAAAACCCAAACATAGCCATTGTTTACGTAATCGGGATCCAGCGTGATATTCTGCATGCCGCGCTCTTGCAGGGCATTCACCGCCAAAGTCAGCACTGGCGCGTGTTGCCGCAGCCCGTTGGCGTCCACCAGCCGGACATTGCCGGTCGATTTCTCGGTATAAAGAAGCTCCCCTGTTGGCGTGAACGCCAGCCCAACAGGGAAATCCGCTAGCAAGAAGCGCTCCACGCGATAGCGAATGCCCTCGGAGCTGACAAAGACATCATCCGCAAGCAAGGCGCCATTGGCAAAGAATAGCAGGAGCAGCAGGAGTGCGCAGAACACGAGTCGACGATTGTCAGCAGACATGGCAAGGTGTTTCCGACAAGCCACAAAGGTCATCAGCATACCAAGAATCCGCATCGGATTATAGCCTGTAGATAGCGCCTTACCCGCGCTTGATCGCTGGGCGATATGTTATTCATAGAAATCATCATTTGAACTTGCCCCGATTCTGTTAGGCTAGAATCCGGATCAGAAATGGAGACGAAGGCGATGGCGGAAGAGAATCATCCCGCGAAAATGAACCTCGACTTGATCGAGATGGTCCAATGCGCCCGCATGATGCATGACGCGGACGCGCGTCCTTCCGACTACGCGGCAGTTTACTGGATCGAGGTGAAGCGCAAGGCGGGTGATTATCCCGCGCCGACGGTCAATGCCGGCGAATGGCGCGCGCGGCTGACTGTCGCGACCGTCGACGTGGTCTGGGAAGGGGTCAAACGGGCGACGGTCGCGGGTGAACTGGGTTACAAGTCCAAGGTCTCGACGCGTCCCGCCGCCGGGCAAGCCGATCCGGACGAGCGATTGCTCTGCGCGCGCACCTACGACGCGCATGATGTGGAAGATGTCGAACGAGTCAAACTTGTTCTGCATGAATTGGGTTTGCAAGATCTCGTCTACGCGCCCGACAAACGGAATCTTAAGGAGCAAAAAGAGCAACTCTCGGAGTCGCCCCGATGCTTGAAGTAGAGTGCAATCACTCGGAAACTATGGGCAGTATAGATAGCTCTTGGCTTGTTGAGATGAGTTCGGCGAAGACCCAACCTTTAGGTGTCTTGATCCACGAACCATCAGTATTGCGGCCAATCGCTGCAATTTGCTCACCACTGGTAAGACCGTCTCGTAAACCGTATGAAGTCCCCGGTCCGGATCGGACATTCGAATTGCGAGTGGCTACGATCATAATGGCGTCTTCAAGCGATGGCTCAGCACTGATCACGATATAGTCTTCGTCTCGGTATCCGTACTCATATATCATGAGTAGGTTTTGGTCATCTGCGGCTACCTGGTAGAGCACCGTCCCAAAGCCAGAACTACCTGGCCTGAGTTCCAAGTTAATTAGTTCATCCTCGTCTCGATACGTCTGATACGAGCGGTCGTACTTCTCGCCGTTATCTCCAATGATGTGCATATCGTACGCAGAGACAGTCGGACAGAACGCGCCACTTGCCTGCTCGCATCGGACATCTACACGAACTTTGACATACTCGTGCCCTCTGTCGGCAGCGTAATACTTATGCGGGCTTACTCTTCCTCGAGTTAACCCAGATACCTTCATCCAAAGACCTGCTTCAGCCTCGACCAATGTATCATATTTATAAGGGTCGGGAAATGTTCCGGAACCAGTTTGCCCAATAATGCTCTGCTGATTGCACGTACGAATTATATTTTCGATTGTTGACACGTAGTCTTCCGCCTGCGTAATAGTGTTAGGTCGCTCAATGTTCTGATATCTATCTGCAAAGCAGGTGTCGGCTTCCTGCGCAAGCACAGTTGTGGCTACTACCAGCATTGCCATCCCTATTAAGATTCCAAATGCGATTTGCCTGTTCATATCAATCTTTCTGACATAATTTTGGTCGGTCCCTACAACTTGCAAAGAACCGACCAAGTTGAAAATGTGCGGGTCTTGACCGGAATGTGCCTAGCGCGCGGCTGCCAGCGCCTGCTCCAGATCTTCGATGATATCGTCGATATGCTCGATGCCGATGCAGAGGCGAATCGTCTCTGGCGTGACGCCAGCCGCTTCCTGCTCTTCGGGCGTTAGCTGGCGATGGGTTGTCGAGGCTGGGTGCGCCGCCAGCGATTTGGCGTCGCCGATGTTGACCAGGCGCGTGAAGACTTGCAGCGCGTCGTAAAATTTGACGCCGGCGTCAAAGCCGCCCTTGATGCCAAATGTCAGCAGGGCGGAGGGACGGCCACCGGTATATTTCTGCGCCAGCTCATAATAAGGCGAGCTTTCCAAACCAGCGTAGGATACCCATTCCACTTGACTGTGGCTTTCCAGGTATTTCGCCACTGCCATGGCGTTGTCGACATGGCGCTCCATGCGCAGAGACAGGGTTTGCAAGCCTTGCAGAATCAAGAAGGAGTTAAAGGGGCTGAGTGCGGAACCGGTGTTGCGCAGGGCGACCACGCGGGCGCGGGCGATATAGGCGGCGGGTCCCATGGCATCGGTGAAGACGACGCCGTGATAACTCGGCTCGGGGCTGCTGAACATGTAGAAGCGCTCGGCGTGCTTCGCCCAGTCGAAGATGCCGCCATCGACCAAGATGCCGGCGATGCTGTTGCCATGCCCGCCCATATACTTTGTCATCGAATGCAGGATGATATCGCAGCCGTGCTCTACGGGACGGCACAGCGCCGGGCTGGGCACGGTATTGTCCACGATGACCGGCACGCCATGCGCATGCGCCATATCCGCGATGGCGGCCAAATCCGGGATATTGCCCGCGGGATTACCGATGGACTCGCAGAAGACGGCGGAAGTCTTGTCGTCGATGTGCTGCGCCAGCTCGTCGGGACTGTCGCCATCGGCAAAGCGCACATCAATGCCGAGCTTGGGCAGCATGTGGCGGAAGAGCGTATAGGTGCCGCCGTAGAGTTGTGGCACGGTCACGATATTGTTGCCGACTTCCGCCAGGTTGACAATCGAATAGTGGATTGCCGACTGCCCAGAAGCCAGCGCCAGCGACGCGACGCCGCCTTCCATCGCCGCCACGCGCTGTTCTAAGACGTCGTTGGTTGGGTTCATGATGCGCGTGTAGATATTGCCCGGCACCGCCAGGTTGAAGAGGTCTGCCCCATGCTGGGCGTTGTCAAATTCATAGGCGACGGTCTGATAAATTGGCACCGCGACCGCGTGCGTAGTTGGGTCGGATTTATAACCGGCGTGGATGGCTTGTGTCTCGAGCTTCATTCGCGCTCTCCTTGTCTAAGCGTGACTCTTATATTTTCGGGTAAAACTTTACCGCATTTCGAACCCAGTTAAAATGGCAATATATTGCAATTTGTCATGCCTTTAGGATGCGCTTCCAATGCGCCTGCGTCTGCTCGATGGTAGCGACGACCACGCCATAAACAACCAGCGCGCTGCCGATAATCTGGGCTGGGGAGGGAATCTCGCCGAACATGAACAGGGCGATTAGCGCGCTGAGGACCACGGCAATCTGCAAGACGATAGCCATGGCGGTGGCTGTATAGCTTTGCAGCGCCAGGTTCATGGCAATATGCCCGAAGACCTGGGCCAGGACCGCCACCACGATCGCCCAGAGATAGCTGCTCGCGGGATAACCGGTGACAGCTGTGCCGGTAGCGCCGACGAAAAATGAAGTGACGATAGCGGCGTTGAAGAAGACAACAAAGCTATAGAGCAGGGGCGGAATGACATTGTTCAACTGCCGGCCAATCAAGAGATAGATGCCGAAACATAAAGAGCCAACCAGCGCCATGCCTCCGCCGAGAAGCGGGTCTGCCCCCGCTTCAATCGCGCTAAGCCCTCCGAAGCCGACCAGCGCCACGCCGATGACTGTCGCGACCAGGCTCAACCAGAAACGCCGCGAAAACACGATGCCAAAAATCAGGATTTCCGGCAGCACGATCCACATGGGCGTGGTGCGGCGCAGGACGCTGGTCATCAAGACGCTGGTGTACTCGAGCGACAGAAAAAGCAGCAGCAAATTCAGCGAAAGCCAGAAGCCGGCAATGCCAGAAAGCAGCCATTGCCGCGCCGTTAGCCGCAGCAAGTGCTCGCGGTAGCGCGTCCAAATAAGCGGAGCGAGCAGCAGCGAAATCAGCCAGAGGCGGATCCAGACAATCACCAGCGACGGCATGCCTTCGCTTTGGGTAATGCGAATGGCGATCGGCGTGACGCCGGCCGAGAAGATGATCGAGAACAGGATCAGCCCGCGTCTGTTCAGCATTTACAAGTACAGCCCGGGAATCGAATAAATAATTGAACCATGCTAGCACAGAGGCCGCATGCTGGCTAGCCTCCCGCCTGTCTAGCCCAGGGCTAGCTTGCGGCGCTATCGCGGAGTTTGTCGGCGAGCTGACGCGCGAAGCGTCGACCTAATTCGAGCTGCCCGGCGCTGTCATAGTGCAGGTCGTCAGCGAGCTTTGTCAGCCCATCCGTCTCGACGAGATGTACTTGCCGGTCGGTTTTAGCGACTTGTCTCTGGGCTGTTCTCACGTCCGACGCATAGTCAAACGTAGCGGCGGGCGGGTTCGCCAGACCAAGAATGAAGGGCAGGTCCGGTTGATTCAAGTCCTGCCTCAGGCTTGAAATAAGGCGCTTGAGATTGCGCTCGTATTCCGCCGCGGCAACTAGATATCTGGAGTCGCTTTCGCCTTGCATCCACAGACAGGCGAGGACAGCAATTTCTTCACCCTGGGTCCTTCGCTCGAAGTGACGAATCAAACGCTGGTAGAGCGGACCCTTATCCGCATCGTCCGCGAGCTCCGCCCGCTCGGCCGACCAGTCCGGTTCCCAAGCCAGCAGCGAGCTGCCGCCCACCGCATATTTGATTAGCCACAACTCGTCCAGCGGCACGAGTTCCAGAAAACTGTGGGCGAAACCAAGCTCTGGACCAAAAGAGCCTGCGCGCGGATTGAGGTCAAAAAGCGTGACGCCGCTGGGCAGCGTGGCATCGCCTAGCTCCGACAGAATGCCAAGTCCCAGCATATTCGATTGACCCGCCAGTATCACAGTTGCTTTCATCGCTGCGCTCGCTCCGTCTGTTTACAGTTTGTAGTTTACTTCGTTAGATTTGCGGCTGCCAGCGCCACTCGCGAAACTCCTAAAACTCTGTGTCCTCTGCGTCCTCTATGTTGAAAATAATTTGAATCGATTGCCCTGGGCAATATGCAGCATTTTTTGACAAGCAAGGGCGGCAACAGTACAATTTCTGCAATTCCAACTATCCATTGTTGGCAAGCAATGGTCAAAGGCAAACGATGGCAATATCCGCCAATGCCATGGAATCGCTGACAGCGCTGAAAGAAGAACTGATAGCCGGCGCGGCGCAGGTGGCGAGCATCGGGCTCGTGCCGCTTACGCAAGGCAACCTCAGCCTGCGCGATCCACATAGCGGGCATATCCTCATCACCCCGCACGACTACCCTTACGACCAACTGACAGTTGACGATGTGATTGTCCTCAACTTGGCCGGCGATGTGATCGAGGGATTCCGCGAGCCATCGCATGAATCGCCGGTGCATCTAGCGGTCTACGAACGGCGCAGCCAGGTGCAAGCCATCGTGCATGCCGAGCCCATCTATACCAATGTCTTTGGTGTGCTGCACATGCCAATCGCGCCGCTGCACGTCAACACGCTGATTGATGTCGGCGGCGAAGTGCCGGTCATGTCCTTCGCGCCCAGCGGCTCGCGCCAATTCGGTTACGACATGTTGGAAGTCATGGGCGACAAACGGGCGGTTGTCTGGGCGAATCACGGCATGCTGGCGGTGGGGGATTCCTTGAGCAAAGCGATTCATTGCACGGTCATGGTCGAGATTGCGGCGCAGCTCTATCACATGGCATTGCAGCACGGCGAGCCGCATCGGATACCGCCGCAGTTCAGCGACAGGCTGCTGGGCTAAGCTGCGCAGGTAAAATGTAGACATTGCAATCGGAAAGGAGCGCGATTGACGAAAGTTCCACAATCAACCGTTTTGAATATGCCAGAGATATTTGATAAGGAGAATTGAGATGTACAAGAAGTTTACATTTGCGCTAATGGTCGCGCTCATCCTGGTGCTGTGCCTGCCTGCGCTCGCCCAAGACGATGTTGTGGTGCGCTTCCGTTCTTGGAGCCCAGTCATCGCCACCACGGAAGCCATGATCGAAGCCTTTAATGCCGAAAATCCAGATATCACTATCGAGCCCAACATTACGAATTACACCGAATATATTGTTGACTTGCAGACGATGGCGGCCGGTGGCAACCTGCCCGATTTGATCGGCTTGGAACCGGGCGCTTTGACGCAGCAGTACCGCGACCACCTGATGCCGCTGCAAGATTGCGCCGTCGCCACCTGGGGCGAAGATTGGGTAGATCAATTCTTCCCGGTCGGTATCGAGCAGGCGCGCCTGGGCAACCCGGAAGGCGACGAGAATATCTATGGTTTGCCTGTGCTCGTGCAGACCATCAATATGTGGTACACGGTGCCGATCTTTGAAGAAGCCGGTGTCGAGCCGCCGACCACTTACGACGAACTCAAAGAACTTGCCGATATGTTTAATGCGCAGGGCATCGCCCCGGTCATGATCGGCGCGGGCGACGGCTGGATCCGCCGCGATGTCTATATGCAGTTGATCCATAACGTGGCGCCGGGCTTGATCTATGAAGCCGAAGACGGCAATGCCAGCTTCGCCGATGAGCCATTTGTCGAGGCGATGACTTGGTGGCAGCGCTTGTTTGACGATGGCATCTTCCAGATGGGCGCTTTGGGCATGTCGCACTATCCAGCCGCGGTCGAGCAAATTCAAGGCGGACGCGCGGCCATGTTCCCGATGGGCGCCTGGTGGCAGCAGCAAGCAGCCAATCCAAATCCGCCGCCGCTGGACCAGAACCTGTCCGGCTACGCGCCCTTCAAGTTCCCCGATGTCACGGGCATGGGCGCGCCGGAAGATCTGCTGGGCGGCATTGACGTCATGCTGGGCGTGACGCGGGATTCAGCCAATCCGGACGCGGCTTGCAAGGTGATCACGGATTTCATAAGCGGGGCTGGGGCGCAGGCGCTGATCAACACTTACAACGACCTGCCAGCCTACATCGGCTTGCGGCCCGAGTCCTTCGGGTCGGAAAATCAAGAAGCGGTCTGGGACCTATTCACAGAAGATTGGCTGGCATCCGTGCAGTACGCCCGCCAACTGAAAAGCCCGGACGTCAAGCAAGCGCTGGAAGACGCGCTGGCTGGCGTGGCCGCGGGCGAAATGACGCCGGCGGAAGGCATGCAGATGGTGCAAGACGCCAACAGCATGTAGATGGAAGAAAACATGCCCCCATCCCCTAACCCCTTCCCGCCATCTCTAGTGGCGCGTAGACACAGCCACGACTGGCGGGCATCCCCAAGATGAAGCAAGGGGAATACTTAACGTATACGCTGATTGGCTTCTCCCCCTCCCTCTATATGGGGGAGGGGGCCGGGGAGGGGGTGGGGGCGTGAGTCGCAGATGGTTGATGGACAATCAGGGTTTGTTCTTCATGGCGCCCGCCATGCTCTTGTTTGTCGTCTTCGTGCTCTATCCCATTTTCTATATCTTCAACGCCAGCATGTACGACTGGGACGGCATTAACCAAGCCGTCCCAGTCGGCATCCAGAATTACATCGAGATGTTCACCGACGACCGCAGCTTCGCCCTGTCGATCCGCAATTCGATCTATTGGACCTTTCTGACTATCTTCCCGCAGATGTTCCTGGGCTTCATCCTCGCCAGCATTTTGACCTCGGGCATCCCGTTTCAAAACATCTTTCGCATTATATTTTTCATGCCGGCGATCATATCGCCGGTCGTGCTGGGTATAATCTGGCAGCGCATATACGCGCCTTTTGGCGGCTTGCTGGCGGATATCGGCTTTGAAACCGGCTTGCGCTTCCTAGTCCAGCCTTATTTGTCCGATCCCAAAATCGCCATATTTTCCACCATTTTTGTCAACGTATGGCAATGGACCGGCTTTTCCATGCTGATGTATGTGGCGGGCTTGCAGGGTTTGCCCGAAGAAGCGCTCAGCGCCGCCGAAGTCGATGGCGCCAGCCTGCGCCAGCGCGTTCAATACATCATTTTCCCCATGCTGCGCCACGTCCACCTGACCTTGATTTTGCTGGGCGTCATCGGCACCTTGCAGACCTTCGCCCTGGTCTATATGTTGACCAATGGCGGACCCAACCACGCCACGGAAATGCTGCCCACCTATATTTTCTTGAAGGCTTTCCCGCTGCAGAGCATGGGGTATGCCTCGGCTGTGGCTGTCGTGTTGCTGGTGATTGCCCTGAGCGCCAGCATCTTCCAGGTGCGCGTGCTGGGTTCGCGCTTCACCATCGGAAACTAGATGTGAATTAGATGGTAACTGGATGAATATTTGAGCCGCAGTAACGAGCTGATGAAAACGAAGAATCCACGATCCCCGCGCGCTTTTGTCAGGGCTTTGGCATTCGCTTTTGTTTCTGTCCTGGCGCTGGTCTGGCTGGTGCCCATCATCATGATGCTGGTGGTCTCCTTCATGCCGCCCGATCAGCGCGCGCCTCGCTTCGGCGGCATGCTCATCAGCGGCGTCAGCTTGCAGAACTATGTCACCGTCTTTGCCGATGCGGAGGTTGTGCGGCATTTTGTCAACAGCATGGCGATAACCGTTCCTTCGGTGATTCTGGTGGCAGCCATCAGTTCGCTGGCGGCTTTCGCGCTGGCGCGCTTGCAGTTCTTCGCGCGCGATATTTGGTTCTACCTGCTTATCATGACCTTGATGCTGCCCATCCCGACGCTTGTCGTGCCGATCTTTCAAATCAACAAGGCTTTGGGGCTCAATGACACATATCTGGGGCTTATCTTGCCCTATACGGCTTTGGGCGTGCCCTTCGCCATCGTCATTTTACGCAGCTTCTTCGCCGGCTTCTTGAAAGAAATCGAAGAAGCCGCGATACTTGATGGCTGTACGCCTTTTGGCATTTATTGGCGCATCATGATGCCGGTGAGCTGGCCCGCCATCGCCGTGGTGATCATCTGGCAGTTCATGACATCCTGGAACGAGTTTATCTTGGCGCTGGTGACCATGAATAGCAACCAAGTCAAACCGCTCACGCTGGTGCCGCTGGTTTACAGCGGGCAATTCATGATGCGGCCCGGTCCGATGTTCGCCATACTCACGCTGATTACGCTGCCGGTCATCGTGGTCTATTATCTGATGCAGCGCTTTATGGTTTCCGGTTTGACATCAGGCGCCGTCCGGGGATAGGGGCAGATATGAGCTTGATGGGCATTGATGTCGGCACGACCGGCTGCAAGGTTGTCGCCTTTGACGAAGCGGGCGCAGTTTTGGCGCAAGCCGGGCGGGAATATCCGCTGCTAAACCCGCAGCCGGGCTGGTACGAGCTCGATCCCAATCAAGTCTGGTCCTTCGTCTGCCAATGCCTGCGCCAAGTTAACGCCGGGCTTCGCCATGATGCCGTAACCGCCTTGGCGATCACGTCCCAAGGAGAGGCGATGATTCCGCTCGGCGCCGATGGCGAAGTGCTGGCGAACAGCCCGGTCAGCTCCGACCGGCGCAATACAAAACAAACAGCCGAGATGGCAGCGGCGCTGGGCACAGAGCGCATTTTCGAGCTCACCGGGCAGCCAATGAGCTCGATTTATACGCTGCCGAAGCTGCTGTGGTGGCGCGACCATGCGCCAGAAATCATGGAAGGCGCTTGGAAATTCCTCTGCTATGTCGACTTTGTCGCCTATAAGCTGGGCGTCGAGCCGGTCATTGATTACAGCATGGCGGCGCGCACCTTGGCTTTTGATATCAACCGGCTGGCTTGGTCGGAGGAGCTGCTGGCCGCCGGCGGGGTCCGCCGCGAGCAAATGGCGCAGGCGCTGCCCAGCGGCGAAATCATCGGCGAGATTCCCGCCAGCCTTGCCACCGAGCTGGGATTCGCGGGCGCGGTCACGGTTGTCACGGGCGGGCACGATCAGCCGGCCGGGGCTCTGGGCGCGGGCGTCTTGCAGCCAGGCACCGCCATGTATTCCATCGGCACGACCGAAGCGCTGGTGGCAGTCACCGAAAAGCCGCGCGAGCAAATGCTGGCATATAACGTGTCCTGCTATCCACATGCGGCGCCGGGTTATTTCATCGCGCTCAGCGGCAACCAGACCGGGGGACGCTTGCTGCGCTGGTATCGCGACGAGCTGGGGGCGGCGGAACGCGCCCTCGCCACAGAGACAGGACGCGACGTTTATGATGTCATCGTCGAGCAGATTGACGACAGCCCGGGCGACATGCTGCTGCTGCCCTACTTCGTCGGCAGCGGCGCGCTGTACAACGATCCGTCGGCGACGGGCGCGCTGCTTGGCTTGAGCTTCGACAGCAAGCGCAAGGACATCGTGCGCGCCATCCTCGAGGGTTTGACCTACGAGCAGGCGCTGGGCATCCGCGGCTTGAACGAAATCGGCGTGGCAATCAATCGCATCACAGCGGTCGGCGGCGGCGCGCGCTCCGAACGCTGGATGCAGATGAAATCCGATATTACGAATCTGCCAATCTCGATTATTCATACATCGGAGGCGGCTAGCCTGGGCGTGGCGATGCTAGCAGGCTGCGCGACCGGCGTTTACAGCAGCCTAGAAGAAGCGGCGCGGCAGCTAATCAAGCTGCGCAAAACCTTCCACCCGCGCCCCGACCGCGCGCGCCGCTATCAAGTTCAGCTGAACTTGTTTAATGACCTGTATCAGGTCCTGAAGCCCATCTACGCGGCGATGCAGAGCAATCGCAATAGTTTGTAATTTACCAAGGCGCATGGCAAGAATTGGCTGCGGCTTGCCTGGCAAAGCGATAGGGCGATCGCTTCAAATTTTATTCACCACGTAGACACCGAGAGTCGCGTAGACAATGACCGCCAACACCGAGATTTATCCGTAATTTGCCAAAAAAGGACGTAATGTAGGGGCGATTCTGTGGACTCCGTTGAAAAACACCCCCATCCCCCGGCCCCTTACCCCCAAAATGAGGGAAGGGGAGCTTTCTGAACCGTAATGAGCTGTTAAAGCCCCTTCCTCTATATGGGGGAGGGGTTTGGGGTGGGGGAAATCGAGTATTTCAACAGAGTCCTGTGAATCGCCCACGATTTTGCACCCAATTTCATGGGCGAGCCAAGGCTCGCCCCTACAATTCATCAGTTTGATGTTAATTTCGACAGTTATGGATTTTGAAGCGATTGCCCTGGACAAAGCGACGGGTGCATTTCAATATTTTGGGGGGAATCCCAAGGCATAGCGATGTTGCATTGCCCTATAGCAGATTCTTGATGGAAATTGTCTATTTGACTTTGTGTTCTTCGCGGCTTTGTGCTTAATTTTGCTATTGAAAGGCAATATCATGTGAATGCCCAATAATCTGAAATGCACCCCAAAGCGACGAATCTGTTGCGGAAAGATTAGAAACGATGTAAACTCATACTGAGCCGTTTACGGCTTTTTATGGGAGTTTCCTGTGGCAGAAAACGGCCGTCAACCTGACTGCCACAGGAAACCTACAAAACTCGAAAACCCCGAGGGGTTTCCGCGTTTCAGTATACCCCATGCAAAAGCTCCGTGGAAACGTCCGCGTATTTCGTCGTGGATTTCTCCCAGCGCGGCTCTACCGATTTTCTCAGTCGAGTCGCGTTTGCGGAGCATGTATGGCAGCGAATCGTAATTTGCATACGGCAAGCGCTAACAAAAAAGATGAATTCTACACGCAGCTAGGGGATATAGAAAACGAGCTTCGGCACTATCGCGAGCACTTCTGTGATAAGGTTGTCTACTGTAATTGCGATGACCCCAGGGTTAGCAATTTCTTCCGCTACTTCTCGCTGAACTTCAAGTTGCTTGGCTTGAAGAAGCTCATCACCACCTGCTACAAAAATCAGCAAATGGATATGTTCAGCCAGAACAAGTCGGAGAAAGCCATCTATTTGGAATATGATGGCACGCGCAATAGCAGCGGCGTGCCATCAGCGGAAGACATCGGCATCCACCATCTTGAGGGCAATGGGGATTTTCGCAGCCCCGAATGTATCAAGTTGCTCAAGGGTGCCGATATTGTAGTAACCAATCCACCTTTTTCGCTGTTTCGGGAGTATGTTGCACAGTTGATGGAATATGACAAGAAATTCATTATTATCGGCGCCAAGAATGCCATTACATATAAGGAAATTTTCCCGTTTATCAAAGATGACAAAATGTGGGTTGGATATAAAACAATGAGTGGAAGTTTGCTGTGTGATGTGCCGCAACGCTATGTGGAAGAAATAAAGAGAAACTACAATAAAGCGAGTTATAAAATAATAGATGGCAAACTGAAAATGTTATGTCCAGCAATGTGGTACACCGATCTCGATCA
Organism: Phototrophicaceae bacterium; assembly: GCA_965116975.1. Lineage (GTDB taxonomy): Bacteria > Chloroflexota > Anaerolineae > Aggregatilineales > Phototrophicaceae > UBA6055. The sequence goes on along the minus strand of OZ220735.1, from coordinate 3,265,929 downwards.
CCAGAAACGCCACGAAGAACTGATTCTGTACAAGCGATACTCACCAGAAGAATTTCCTAAGTATGACAATTACGACGCCATTGAAGTATCAAAGACCAAGGAGATTCCATACGATTTTGATGGAGCCATGGGCGTACCAATCAGCTTTCTGGATAAGCACAACCCTGAGCAGTTTGAGATTATTGGCTTGTCTGCTTCTGCCGGGTATAGAAAGGAAATCGTGGGTTTGCCTTTCTTGGGAGATAGAGACGCCCGTCCCAAATTAGGCAATAGAACCACATACGCGAGAATTTTCATCAAAAACAAGAGACTTCAAGAATGAAAATCAAACTGCAAGACCTCACAGTGCGCGACCTCGTTGACGGCTACCATGACGATGGCGAGGACGGCGTAGTCGGTTACGGCGGAAAGCTGGATATTCGCCCGCCTTTCCAGCGCGGGTTCATCTACCAGGGCAAGCAGCGCGAAGCGGTTGTAAGGTCCATCATCAGGGGCTTCCCGCTCAATGTCATGTATTGGTCCGTCCGCGGCGACGGCACTTACGAGATCATCGACGGCCAGCAGCGCACCATATCAATCGCCCAATATGTGAAGAGCGATTTCTCGGTCGACGGGCGCTACTTCCATAATCTCACGCTGGAAGAACAATCCGCTATCCTGGATTACGAATTGATGGTCTATGTCTGCACCGGCACGCACAGGGATAAGCTGGATTGGTTCCGCACGGTCAACATCGCTGGTGAGAAATTGTTCGACCAAGAGCTGCGCAATGCAGTTTACTCTGGCTCTTGGGTCTCGGACGCCAAGCGCTATTTTAGCAGGAGCGGCTGCCCGGCCGCGGGCTTAGGCGGCGATTATTTGACTGGTAGGCACCTCCGCCAAGATTATCTCGAAACAGCCATCAAGTGGATTAGCGAGGGCGATGACAGCGACATCGACGACTACATGGCTGTTCATCAGCACGATGCCAGCGCGCTGCCTCTGTGGGAATATTTTCGGGCTGTCATCGACTGGATCGAATCGACTTTCACCAAGAAACGCAAGAAAATAATGAGCGGGGTGGATTGGGGCGCGCTCTATAATGCTTACAAAGATGCGGACCTAGACCCCGCGCTGATTGAAGCGGATACAGCGCGGCTCATTCTTGACGATGACGTCGAGAATAAGAAGGGCATCTATCCGTTCATTTTGACCGGTGAAGAGAAACACTTGAGCATACGCGCCTTCAAACTAGGTATGAAGAATAAGGTCTATGCATTGCAGGGGGGCAAGTGTGTGATTTGCAAGAAGGACTTTGACATTTCCGACATGGAAGCTGACCACATCACGCCCTGGTCGGAAGGCGGCAAGACAAACGAAGAAAACTGCCAGATGCTCTGCAAGAAATGCAACCGCCAAAAAGCAGCGAAATGAAGCAGGGCAAGCAAGCCAAGCCCTAGCGTCCCGTGGTCCGCTCCACCATTTTTTCAGACACTCATAAATTGCTTATCCGCCGTCGTGCAAGCGGCGGCGGCGCGCTTCGACCTGCGCGATGACATCGTCGTTGATTTGCGGCTCTTCTTTTTCTTTCTCTTCCAGCCGAGAAATATCCGGCTGCACAAGATCATCCTTGCTAATCACGACATCGCGGTCTTTGAATTCAATCGCGCCAGTTGGCTTGGCTGGGGCTGTTTTTGCTTGGGCGGCTTTTTTGGCGCGCCGCGCCGCGCGCCTGCTCCTGGCAGAGGCTTTTTGCTCCGGTTTGCTTGGCGATTGCTTCAGTTCAATAATCTTCTCACTGGCATCCGCCGCGTCTTCGTCTTGCAAAGTTTCTAAGATCTCGCTGAACTTTGCGGCTTTATCGTCCATCTGTTTCATCGCCGCGCCGACCGCGACAGTAGTTTCCACAACTTCTTTGCCTCTACGGAATCGGGAAAACAAGCCGCGCGCTTGTTGCTCGACTTCATCGGCAGTTGGCGCTTCGGCATCGCTCAAAGCCCAGCGATAGCCAACATAGATGCCGATGCCTATGATCAAGAAGGGCAGCACCGTCTGGATCAACTGCACCATGGTGCTCATCACCGCTAGGGCAGCCAAAGTGCCTAAAATGACGATGACCAGTTTGAAGGCTTTATTGCGGTCGATTTCCATCGATCTCGCTCCTGATTGCGCCAGGTCGGCTGCGCGATGGACCATTTCTTGGCGGCTTCCGGCTATTATTATACGTCATTTGCGCCGATTCCAGTGCGTCTCGGCAGATTAGCGCGCATCACTGTGGCTGAATGGCCGCTCTGGGGATGCGTTTCTGTGCTATAAAGGTCAGCAGATAGGCGCGCAAAGCGCCCTTCGCGCCGAGCCAAGGATAGGTCCCCATGCCAACTGAGGCAGTCATTTCCCATGCCCTGGTTTTGCCCGACCAAAACTTTTATGAATGGCTAGAGATCGCTCGCCCATATCAGGAGCATTTTGCCGGCGTCGTGATCGTGCGTTCGCCGGCCGGCAATGACTTGAATCGCTTCCGCAATGTCAGCGCGGTGGAAGCGCCGTTGACCTGGCTGAGCGACTCGGCGCTGACCCATATCCGCCGCGTCTATCCCCGGGTCGTCATGGTTGATGTGATTCGCGCGGCGACGCCAGCGCAGTTGCGCACGATCGTTGCTGGCCGCATCGGGCGCGACGATCGCTATGGCGAGCTGGAATTGGACGCGCAGCATATCTACCGGCGCTTTGTCCTGGAATGGCCCACCAGCGCCCGCCCCATGGCGGTCAGCGCAACTTTCAATCGTCATGCCAGCCGCGGCGATTTGCGCGAGGGCATCGTCATCCGTTGCGGAGCCGATGCGGATGTGATTTGCGGGGCGCCCGGGGAAGTCGTGGGGCTGGCCAGCGACCGCAACGATTATGGCTTTCGCAGCTATGTGCAGGTTGAGTCGCTCCTGGGCGAAGCGCGTTACATCACAACCTATGAGGGTCTGAAGCTGGCGCGGGTGAAACTGGGCGAAGAAGTCAAACTGGGGCAGGTCTTAGCGAAGGCGCAGGGCGACGCCTTGCGCGTCATCCTGCAGAACCCGCCGGACGGGGGAATCAGCTTTGCTCGGATCGACAATGTCGTCAATCCGCGTGATCACATCTATATTCCCGAGTTCAAAGTTCGCCCCCTAACCGACCACTTGCGCGTGCGCAATGTGCCTGCCCGGCGCGGCAGAATCCTGGGCCGAGTCTATAGCTGGGATCTGCTGGAGCCATTGGAGCATCACGGCCGCGCGATCGAAAAGATCGGCGTCGAGGACAAATGGATCAAGGTCCGTTCGCTCGGCGGCATTCAAGGTTATGCCGCGGCTTGGTACCTGGGCGCGACGACCGCAAGCGAAGGCAAGGAGGCTTTGCCCGGTGTCAATCCGGTGGGCGTGAACCTCGACGTCTATCACGATCTCGGCAAGCCGGCGGCGTCGCGCCTGGGCGGGCTGGGTTGGGTTCGCTTTGGCTACAACGTTTCCAATTTCAAGGGTTCCGAAGACATCGCCGCCGCTCTGGATCGCTACTTGCCCTTGGTCGAATCTTATCGCGAGGCGGGCTACCGCGTCGTCTTTACCACCAGCCACCAAACCTACGGTGAAGCGCAGAACGAGTTTTGGTCTTGGCCACAGATGACCGATGCCAAATGGGCGCGATTGATCAAGCGCTTCGCCGAGATGATGGCTGAAATTGCCGCGCAATGGGCGGGGCGCGATTTGGTTTCCGCCTGGCAGATATGGAACGAACAGGACGCGCCGATCGGCGCCGCCGCCTCGGTGCCGATGTCCTCTCAAAACTACACCAAGCTGTTCGCGCAAGCCTATCGCGCCATCCGCAGCGCCGATAGCGACGTGCGCATTATCACTGGCGGTTTCACCGGCGGTCCCCAGCGCGGCAGCGCCTATGCCCGGCGGCTGCTGCGGGGCTTGCCCGACGATGTCCAGCCGGACGGCATCGCGTTTCATCCCTATGGCCGCGGCTTGAACGATCAGCCCAAATACGCCAACTGGGGGCATATTGACGAGTCGGTCTGGGCATATAGCGCGGTTTTGCCGCACAAACCATTGTGGATGACCGAATGGGGCGTGCTGGATCTTCCGCACGATGACATTGAGCATATCACCAAATACGCCACCGATATGGTACGCCATCTAAAAGTGAATTACCCCGGCAAATTCGCCGCCATCATCTGGTACGCCTGGGCGGAAGGCATGCACAACTGCTACGGCATCGTGGACCGTCTGGGCAAGCCGCGTCCGCCTTTGACGGAGCGCTTCTTGTCGTCCTGAGTTTTGGGAGTCCGCCAGGGCAATCGCTTCAAAATCCATAGCTGTCGAATTTAACATCAAACTGATGAATTGTAAGGCTTGTCCGCTACTGGTAAGTCAATGCGCTTTTTCTACCCCATCCCCCGGCCCCTTGCCCCGCATCAGCGGGGAAGGGGAGCTAAGATAATGCGAAATGTATTAAAATATGCGAAATCAGCATGAATCCAAGCTCGCAGTAGCGATAATCACAACAAATCAGTGGTCATCCCCCCATTGAAATGGGGGGACCGAGGGGGGTAAACTGTAGTGGTCCTATAAAACTGGACAGGAAATCGCAGAAATTTTGGGGGGACATTTGTGCCATTCCGCCTCGTATTCTGCCGGTGTCCGGTAGTCTATGCCGCTGTGAATGCGCTGTGTATTGTAGACCACCTCGATGAAGTGCCCAAGTTGCTCGCGCGCTTCTTCCATGCTCTGGTATTCGCTCAGGTACACTTCCTCCTCCTTGATCGTGCGGATCAACCGCTCGGCATAGCCGTTTTCGCTCGGCTCGCCCGCGGCAGACATACTGATTAGCGTTCCGGCGTCGTGCAGCAGCTTGACATAGTCATTGGCGGCGTATTGCGACCCTTGGTCGGAGTGATGAAGCTCCGGCGCCGCATGATCTTCTAGCGCTTGGCGCAAGGCTGCCAACGTCAAGCTCTTATCCGAAGACCAACTCAGATGCCAGCCCCGTACCGCGCGCGTATACACATCCATCACGACGGCCAGATAGATGAAGTCCGAGCGCAGACGCAAGTAGCTGATGTCGGCAACCCAAATCTGGTTCGGACGCAGCGCCCGCAGCCCTTTGATCAGGTTCGGATAGCGCCCATAACCATGTCGGCTATCCGTGCCGCTGCCCCGGCGCTGCTTCGGCTTGCGGGTCAAGTCCAGCTCCCGCATCAGCCAGCCAACAAGATGCCGACCCACGTCCATCATATAAGGCTCACGCTTCAACTGCGCCGCTATCCGTCGGCTGCCATAGGTGGGATAGCGCCCGGCAACCTCCACTATCGCAGTACGCAGGCTTTGACAGTCGCGCGGCTTGGCTTGATGATAATAGCTGCTGCGGGGCAGCTCGAGTACGGCGCAGCTTGCCGACACCGGAAAGTCCTGGCTGAGCATCTGCGCTAGCTCTCGCTTTCGGGTGGTAGAGATTGCACATAGTGAGAGGCTTTTTTTGCAATTTCCAGTTGCATGGTCAGCTTTCCCACTAGCCGCTCTAATTCAGCCATCTTGTCCGCGCGACGCTTCTGCTCGGCTGGTTGACCGTAGGCGAAAGCCTGCTTCGCGCCTTCGAGAAACTGGTCTTTCCAGCGGTAAAGCAGGCTGTCCTTGATCTGGTACTCACGACTGGCTTGCGCCAGAGATTTCTCGCCGCGAAGGATTTCCAGCACAATTCTGACCTTCGTTTCCGGCGAGTGCTTCCGGTATTTCCCCATGAGCGTGTCCCTTTCACTGTTACTCTAGAATTCTCTCTTTTCTAGGTGCCCAGTTTTTCAAGACCACTACACATATTCCCCTTTCCCCTCATAAATCTGAGGACACGACTGGTTTGAATTAACGCGGAGCGGTAGCAACGGGGCAGCCATAAGCTGACCTCTAATGGTGAAATCTATGTCCGAAATTGTATGGGCGACTGACGGTCAGTGTCTACGCGACCCTTTGAGTCGCCCAAGATCACCATAAAAGTATGGGGATTACGGCAAAACTGCGCCTGATTAAAACCTGTCATGTCCTCAGCAAGGCATTGGGGAAGGGTGACTCGACGATGAAGTTGGGATGCGCCGCGAGTATAGCATTATTAACTTGGTTCTACTGAGATCACAAAGAGAGGTTTTAACCACTGAAGACACCGAGAGAACCGAGAGGTTTTTATGGGAGTTCTTTTAGTGGTCGGGAATCTTTTCTCACCGATACTATCTCACAATGGCTATTGCAAGTTTATTGGATAGTATTGGCCCAATTGTTCTATTTCTTCCGGCGGTAGGCCCATTTCTACTAGGAAGCAAAGTCTTAACAGTTTGCGTAGTTTTCTGAGGTAGTCAGGAAACTCGCTCGGACCGAGCACGTTTTCGCTGCGTTCCGCCAGTTGATGAGCGAGAAAGTTTCTGGTTACGATAGCTTTATTAATGAATTCTATATGATTCTCTAGCAATTCATCGACAAGTATCAAGTTATCTTGAAGTATGCCTTTTCGAATATCCTTTAACCTCCTCCTCAATGAATACTCGTTGCCATATTTGACAGAGTTCAAGAGCGACTGCTTCAGTGAATCGACATTTACCGGATTAATTTCGCTCTTTGCCCATGACGCGATTTCACTCTTCTTTGCTATTTTCTCTATTTCTTTACACAACATCTCCTCTAATTGAGAGTAATCATCGCAATCAAGATAAGTATCTCCAGATATTCGCCTATGGTATGCCTCGATTGCCTGAATCAAGAAAGTAAACTGAGTTTCGATGTCAATGTTGCTTAGATAGTATCGCTTGAAGTAAAGTTTACAAGCCGAACTTAGCGCCTCTGCTCTCTCCATCCAAGTCTTCAAGTACATAGGAAATCTTGGTTGAATAAAATTATACGGTATGGTAAATGACCATTCGACTCGCCTTATTGCGTCAGGATCATACCCAGGTATTCGATTGTAGATCTTGACAAGTTGCCTTCTTTCGTACGGTGAAGGTGCCACAATGTTGAAAGGGTAGTTCGGTTCTCCCGTTACCAAATTCATAAAGTCGCGTAAGTATAATTCTATGTATGGGCGGAATGATTTCTTTTCGGGTTCTTCTTCTAGATCGTAGCTGATATAAGGCATGCCTACGTTGGATTGGATTTCTGCGATCAGGACTTCAGGATAAGGAGAATGCCTACCGCCGATTTCCTCGTATAGTGCGCGGCAAAATACAATTTTGAGATCGTTGCTTATATGTACTACCATAGGTTCAAATGGCTTCATGTATGGCTTGCCGTCATCATCGTGATCCAATCTTTCAATGCCAAGCCAATTTTCCAGATGTGTAAAACTGACGGACATCCAATTGAATTTGGCAGCATGAAGCGATTCAAAATGTGCGCCTACGAAAACGGTGTCTGTCCAGATTGAGACGGTCTGCGTATAGGCATTTCTGGCTAGGTCGCGACTTTGCCAGCTTGGAATAGTCTTATGGCATTCGATTAGTGTGACTTTTCTGCCGTCCATAAGTCCGTGAACAATAAGTATACCTTGAGACGCGCGAGACCCAATAATCTCGTGCGTTTTTCCGTCTTCATCAAATGTTAGAGACAGTTTCCCCCCGTTCTTTGAGTCGAATCTCAGCGGACCGTAGAACTTCGTCTTTTCGGGGTCAGTAGGAATCCACCAGACTCCAGGGAAATCGAAACTTTCCATCTTAATTTCCTTCTACAATATGTTGAGTGAAGACCACTTACTTGGTATTACTTCTGTGCACGTTGCGCTTAATCCCCAGTGTTGAACTCATAGCGGGATATTTGCCACGATACCCGTTTCATACTGCTTCGCTGTACAAGGCGATCACCCGCTCTGCCACCCGATCCCAGCTCTGCCGCTGCGCCCGCTCCCGGCCCGCAGCGCCCATTAGTGCCGCCTTGCGCGGATCCGACAGCAATCCCAGCAAGGCGCGCGGCAGCTCTTCGGCGATATGGTCTTGCGCGACGACCAAGCCGCTGACGCCATGTTCGATGGCGTCAGCAACGCCGCAGCCATCCGTGCCTACCACCGCCGTGCCAGCGGCGCCCGCTTCGTACAAAGTCAAACCGAAGCCTTCGAAAAAAAGCCCGTCGTTCATGGCGGGCAATGCCAATACGTCGGCCGCCGCAAGCCAGGCACTTTTCACTTCCTCATCTACGAATCCCATGATCTTCACGTTGTCCTGCAAACGATGGGCTGCTATCGCTGCCTGAACAGCGCTTGTGTAGGCGCTGCCGAACTGCGGCGATCCCATAATCAAGCATTGCACAGCGGGCAGCTCCGCGCGTACCCGGGCGATTGCCTCCACCAATTGCAGCGTGCCCTTGCGCGGCTTGATCTCGCCGACGGCGATGACTGTCGGCGCGCTTTTTCCCACCTGAACTGTCGCTGGCTGGCTGAATCGGCTGAGCTCGACGCCGTTGGGAATCACCTGAATCCGCGCCCCCGGCAGCCTTGCTCTTGCTACCTGCGCCGTATAACTGCTGACGCAGATCAAACGCGCGCGGGTGAATGCCCGTCGGTAAAGCTGATTCACGGGAAAAGCCCGCATGCGCGGCAGGTTGATATAACTGCCATGCGCGGTGACGAAGAGCGGCCGCCCCCCTGCCACAGCCGCCGCGACTATCGCCAGCGGCTCGGCAGTACAGTGGATGACGTCGCAATGCCGCAGCAGCCGCCGGACCGCGAGCGCCTGCCGCAGCGACTTCAAGACGGTATGCCGTTCCGGGGGACTTACTGTCGGCAGCAGCCGATGAATCTCAAATTCGACATCGGGGCTATTGCGCGACGTGATCACGGTCGCATCGACGCCGTGGGCGCGCAAGGCTCGTATCAATTGCAGGCTATAGGTCGCCCATCCGTTTTGATTGCTGAGCTCGGAACTTATGAAGCCAATCCGCATGGGCAGGTGGGGTAAAGACGCCGACTAGGCTCGATCCGCGGCGGCATCGCTCTCGCTGGCGCCCAGGCGCGCGCGCCAGGCTCGCACAGCGTCCGATTGCTCCGGCGCCACCTCGGCGTGATGCTCGCCCATCGTGCCAACCCGCATCACCGCCAGCAGCAGCGCGATATTCAAGATGATGATTATCGCCATCACCACCATCGCCATAATCAACCTCCTAGGTAGGCCGCAAAACCACCGAATCTGCCCTTATTATGCCCAACATCGGCGCTTTGGTCTAGGCTGCTGACGGCGCTTTTACAAATCCAACAGCGCCCCTTGCCGCCGGCGGCCATAAGTCGGCAAGTCAAGCGGCGCATTCGCCAGCAGATTTTCCACGCTATAGCCTTGGATGACCGGATAGCTGCCGAAGACATCGGCGAATGCATCGCGGCTGCGCTGATTTTCCACCGTGCGCATATACTGCGCGAAACAGACGAGCACGCCCGCCGTCACACCGAGCCGATCGACCGTTTCGCGCAGAGCGCGCACCGCGTCTGGGCTGACCTTGCCGCCCTTGACCTGCACGACGGCGTATTCGGCTTTGGCGACTTTCTTGGGCGCGAAGCGGTAGAACTTGAGCAAGCCGTCGACGCCGCCGTCCGCGCCGCGCTCGCCCGGCTGTCGGAACATGCCTTCCGCGCCGATGAAGCCGCAGACCCATTTCTCGAACTCGAATTTGTCGCGCCGCGCCAGTGCCCGCGCCTGCTCGATGGTCTCGGGGATGCCGCGGATGCTGATATCGCGCTTGGCAAGCAGCGGGAAGTTATGCGCGATGCGCTCGCGTATCAAGCCGGTCGAAAATGGCGAAATGTCGATGCCAATCCAGCGCCGCCCCAGCGCTTCGGCCGCATGCACGGTCGTGCCGCAGCCGCAAAATGGATCCAGCACCAGGTCGCCGGGATTGCTTGAGGCGCGGATGATGCGCTGCAACAGGGCGAGCGGCTTCTGCGTCGGGTATCCCAGGCGTTCTTTATGGCTTCCTGTTAATGCCCTTACGTCCGTCCATAAGTTGGAGACTGGCTTTCCTTTGGAATCGTTCAAGTAGACTTTTCTCCGAGGAGGACCATCTCCATTCTCTGCTCTATGAATACGATTGTCATCCTCTAGATCGCGCATTCGCGCTTCTGAGTAACGCCAAGTTCTAATATGACCGTCAAACTCATAGGTATATCCACCTCCTGACAAACCACCAGTATGTAACGGCGATGTCGTATACCTGCCGCGATCGTCTTCATGGCGATAACTTGATTTTATGTATTCAGGGTCATGTTCAACCCAAGCGCCATTCCAGATTCCTTTGCCATCTTTGGCGTAGTACAGCAACATGTCATAGACACGTCCGAATCTCTTTGCATCGTTGTGTGACCCATAGCGCTGCCAAACCACAGTGTTGCGGCTACTCTTTTGTCCGAACACCGCATCCATAATCAGTTTCAAATAATGTCCTGCAGTAGTATCGCAATGCAGATAAATGCTGCCTGACTTCTTCAAGATCCGCCGCATCGCCCGCAGGCGCAGCGCCATGTGCAGCAGGTAAGACGCCAGGCTGGTCCGGTTCTTGCCGCGCCCGCTCCCTTTGCCTTCCACTTCCCCCGCGAACTTGATGATGGTCGCCAGCGAGCGACTGCGTGGGTCGGCTTCCAGCGCTTCCAAACGGCCGCTGTCTTCCGGCTTCCATTCCCAGGTGTCCTTGAAAGCCTCGACCGGCTTGAGGCTCTTATCCCGACCGCGAAAGGGCAGGTTGTAATTGCTGTTGGAATTGAAAGGCGGGTCGAGATAAATCAGATCGACCGACTCGCTCGGCAACTCGTCGACATTTTCTAGCACATCCAGGCAGTCGGCGGCGTATAAGATGCGGTTCATGCGCGGCAATCCCCTGCGAACATGAGAAAACACAGGCGGCATTCCAGGACAGGCGCGGCTGGGGGTATACTTCACGCTGAAGACAGTAATGTCTTCGTGAATTGTAGTAACCTGTAGCAGAGCGTAGGCTTCGCATCCATTCTCTGCTACAGGTCCCTCATTAACGGGTCGTGGAAGACCGTCTTTATAAGCTAACATAGCTTGCGTATTTCTACAAATGCGGTTTTGTCTCAGGGCAATCGCTTCAAAATGATGGCGGACGAAATGGCGGGATTCTAAACTGAAAATTAACTACAGAGTACGCGGAGAACGCAGAGAAAAACAAAAAATCTCTTCTCAGCTGTGATTTTTGGTGATAAATCACGTTCCGCTGGGGACTGTTGCCGATTCCGTGTCGCAGATTTAGAAGAATAGTCGTCTAAACTCCTACGAACTCTGTGTCCTCTGCGTCCTCTATGTTGAAAAAAATTTGAAGCGATTGCCCTGCAAATGCGGTTTTGTCTGGCGCAAGTATTGTCATTCGACGCTAAAATATGACTGATAATGGTTGAGGTAACTATTGTGGAATCAGACGAAAATCGAATGCAATGAATTGAGGCGGCGAAGCATAAATGGGAATGGATATAGGTGGGCAGTCGAGAAAGACGATGCTAATGATGTTGATAGCTTCAACCCCAATCCCCCAGTCCCTTCCTCAAGAAGGGAAGGGGAGAACTATCAGCGGTTTGACAGGTAGTAAAAGCCTCCCCCTCTTTATGGGAAACATCCACCGTGAGTCGGGGGACCGAGGGGGCATTGGATTTGGGGTGGGGGCAGGCACATCACGCCCATGGTATTAGACAGCCCCGCCCAACCCTTCCCAGCCATCCGCGGCGTCATGACCGTCGCCCTGCAAGCTTTCGGCGACGGCCGCGGCCGCTTCATGGAGACCTTCCGTAAGGAATGGTTCCCCCAAGCTAACTGGCAGCGCCTGCAAAACAACCGCAGCGACAGCGTCGCCGGCGCCCTGCGCGGCTTGCATTACCACTTCCGCCAAGTCGATTACTGGTACGCCACACGTGGAGTCATCCGCGTCGGCTTGGTCGATCTCCGCCGCTCGTCGCCGACCTACCTGACAGCCGCGACCATCGACATCGGCGAAGACAACCTGCTCGGCATCTTCATCCCCGAAGGCGTGGCGCACGGTTTCGCCGCGCTGACGGACTGCACGCTCATGTATATCGTCAACAACTATTACGACGGCGGGGCGGACGAATACGGCATCGCCTGGGACGATCCGCAAATCGACATCAACTGGGGCATTCAAGACCCCTGCTTGTCGGATAGAGACCGCAGCAACCCGCTCATCGCAGATTTGCCGGACGACGCGCAGCCGCAATAGTTGCGCCGCTCAGACCATAAATTCAGCGCGCCGCGCCGCCGTCAGTTCCCTCATGCGTTCGAAAACATCAACGCCGAGCTGATGATAGACATCCAGCAGGTCGACCAAGACCCAGTTTTCGCGTATCCGGTCCTTTTCGCAGCGCCAGAAATCCAGGCTGCGCATGGTCAGCGTTTGCTCGGATGGCGCGATGCCCAGCCAGCCATCGCCGCTGATGGTCATGGTCATGCCGGGAAAAGCCGTGAAACCGACATAGTCGCCATCGCCAAAGAAGATGCCCTTGTCCATAAGCGCGGCGCGGTCCGGCATCGCCTTCAAGAAGGGAATCTGATGCCAATTGCGGAAGCCCGATATACGCCGCATCGAGCCGATTCCCGCCGGTCCGTACCACATCATTTTGGGGTGCCAATAACGCTCTAGCGCCATAGCCGCGGTCCCCTGCGGCGACTTTTTCAGCGCGGCTAGCATATCGCCCACCAGCCGCACGCTAGCCGCCGAACCCGCCTCGTCATAACCGCTCGTGATGATGCCGTCCAGCGTCGCCGGTCCTGGCGCAATCCACTCGACCCCCAGACTGGGCGACATGGACCAGGCTCCCGCCTGCATCATCACGAGCGGGATATCCCACAAAGCCTGCATCTCGACGATCCGCTCGTCCTCGATGCGAAAGAACTCGTGATAGCGCATGGCAATCAAGCGCTGGGTTGGCGGGATGTCCAACCAGGCATTTTCAAAAACGCCCATATAATGCCCGGCGCAGCCGACCCAGTTCTGCCCCCTGCTTTCGCCCGCCATCACGATGAAATCGCGCCGCTCGAGATCGGGCGCGGCATGCAAGAGCGGCAGATAAGCGCCTTCATAGAGTGCCTCCGCGCCTGTCATGACTTCAAATGGATGCGCCAGACGCGCTTCGCAGTCGGCGGCGAAAAGCTCGCCCAGTTGACGCCGCAAGCTGCCCGCGTCAATGTCGTAAAGCGCGGCGCGCAGCCGGCCAATAAATGCCTTGTTGCGGTTGTGAATTGACATTTGGTCTTTGCATCCAGGGCTGAATCAGACTTAGCGATTGACCAGCCACTCGCTCGCGCTGATCGGCTGATGCTGACGGAACTGATGCCGCATTCGCCCGAAGACATCGACGCCCATCTGCAGCAGAATATGCGGCACATCAATCGGCACCCAGTTTTCCACAATGGTCTCGTCATCGCAGCGATAAAAGTCCATCACGCGCATTTTGAGGCGCTTGCCCGTCGGCGGCAGGCCAAAGAGCCCGCCGCCAGTATGCGTCGCGCGCAAGTAACCCCAGCCGCCGGTCACGGCGAAATAACCATCGCCAATGCGTATGAAATGCCCCTGTTCAGAGCCGCCGCGGTCGGGGAATGCCACCAAAAATGGAATCTGATGATAGTCCTCAAACCCTTTTAAGCCGCGGGTGCTGCCGATGCCCGCCGGTCCATACCACATGAAATGCTTGTGCCAGTGCTTTTCCTGTTCCATCTCGTCGAGCGTGGCCCGCGTCGGCGGCTGCCCGCTGTAATAACCCAAAGCAGCGTGCATCTTGAGAATCGTCTCGATGGTCTTTTTGGAACGTTCTTCCGCTTGCGGACTTAATATCACGCCATCAAGCGTTCGCGGCGGCATCCAGCGCATTTCGCTGCCCAGGCTGGGCGCGATCGGCACATAACCGGCCTGCCGCAGCAAATCCAGAAAGTCGATAAAAACATAACTGGTCACGATTTTGCCCCCGCGCAGTTCATGCCCCTCGCAGTATCGCAGGCAGACCACGCCGCGCGTGGCCGGTATACCCAGCAGATCGCGCTCGAAGCTGCCCATATAGTGGCCCATGCAAGCGATCCAGTCCGCGTCGCGGTAACGCCCGCCCGCCACAAAATGATCGCGCCGCTCCATATCCGGCAAGGCTTGCCGCAACGGACCCCACAATTGCTCCAAGCCAGCCTCAATGCCATCAAGTTCATTTATTGGGTGTGTAACATGCAGCGCGACGCCTGTGTCATAGCCCTCCCGCGCCACCTCCGGCAAATCCTCAACCGGCCCTTCGCTCAGCGCGCGCATGATTTCAATCACGCGCAGCTTGTTGCCGATGTTCTGCGTTTGCTCGACCGGGCTATATTGAAAAGACGCGGTGAGATACTTATCCGTCGCAGTTGTCATTGCCGCTCGTCCATCTATCTTACGCCTTATGTGAAATGAATTGAGCGTTAAAAGGTTTGAACGTCGATATTGTACGTTTTGCGTAGAATCCGCTTAAACAGATGTGCGGTGACTTTTGCACACAGTCGCGCTCCCAACCCATCAACCGTCTTTGCTAACATGCGTTCCAAATTTCGCCCTGTGTTCTGAAGTTCATGAAAGAGCCCTTCAATGCGTAGGCGCATACTATTGAGCAAAGCATCATAGCCCGGCGGATTCTGGTGTTTCTGGTTTTTCCGTTTTGGCGTCAGGATCCTATTGCCAGTCTGCTCCAGCATTTGGGCTTGCCACTCAGCTCCAATAAAGCCCTTGTCGCCAATCAACACGCCGTTTTTGATATAATCAATCATCGCTTCAGCCGCTAGGCGTTCATCGGTATTGGCCGCCACCAAATCATATACCACCGCTTGACCATCCAGTGTTGATATCATCACCAGCTTATATCCGAAATAGTTTAGCTTGCGGCTGGCGCAAAATCCGAAGTCAGCACTGCCGTAAAAATCACTGCGCCGCTTACTGCGCTTATATCCCAGCACCGGCACCGGCTTGGTATCTATCAGAAATTTTTCCTGATGGGCTATTCCCATGTCCATCAGTAAATCTCGGCGCATCCACTCCATTGGGTAATGCAAGCTGCGCGCGCGGCGATTGAATTGGCTTTGGCTTAAGAGATCAGGGAACAAGTCGCTATGATTGGCGCGCATATACCCCAAATATTGCTGCTCGGATGAAAAGGGTAGGTATTCAGCACACAGCATCAAAGTCAAGACTTCGCTATCGCTGAACTTAGGCTTGCGTCCGACTTTCCTTGCCAAGTACCGCTGTCCTTTCGTGTGACACCAATCGTCAATCAGAACAAAGAGGATGGTAAACAAGGATTCAATGTTTATACTGGTCATTGGGTTGATTCTCCTAATGGCTTGTAGACACCTTCCATTATGGAGATCAGCCCATTTTTGGCAAATCTATTTCACATAAGGCGTATCTTATGACTAAATCGAAATGGTGGGACGACTGACGGTCAGTGTCGGCGCGACCTACGCGAACCTGCGAGTCGCCCTTCTTGGCGAACATTCGCGCATACGCCGCACTATGCGCTCTTTCTTTTACATGCGATGCTTGCCATAGAGATGGGCAATGGGGAACGTGAGGCGACTGGTTCCTGAACCCAGCTCACGCGACGATCTGCTTGAGCAAGACAAATTCGTCAAACACGGTTGACTCGCTTTCAATGCGGCCGTTCCTGATCACATGATGGCTGAAACCCATCAGCCGGATCGGATTGCCCGTCGGCTCTCCATATATGCCGTAACCTGTGTGCGTCCCGCGCATCGACCAGCGCGTTGCCACGCGATAACCGGCCCCTTCATCCCCGACATGGCAGAAGTGATCGAGGTGAATCGAAAGATCGGGGAAAGGAGAGAGCAGCGACAGCGCGTAAGCCTGGAATTCGCCGATGCCCTTGAACGATCGCCCCGACGGCCCGTCAAAGACGAAGTTCTCGTGATAATACTCGCGCGCCTTGTTGAGCAGTCGCCAATTCCAAATCTCGTGCATCATCCGGCCGATGAAGTCTTCCGGATCAAAGCGCTCGGATTGCGCTTCGGGCCAGGGTTCTGGCGGAAGCTGCCCGACCCGGTGGTCGATATCGCCGGAAATGCGCAATTGCAAGTCGCTGTCCTTTTCCTTCGCCACCATCTCTTTGGCGGTCTGCACCGGGTCCAAGCCCAACTGCATGACCAGCGTCAACTCATCGCGCGAGATCCACTCTTCCACCATCATATCTTGTACGCAGACACAATCGGCGATGGCGCGATAATTGACACGTTTGCCCGTTGGCGGACCGTATGGCGTCCAACCTCGATTAGTTCCCTCATGCCGCAGCCGATGCGATGTATAAAAACCATCGATATTGTTGCCGCTCCAGATCACTTCTTCGCCAAACAAACGTCGATCGGGGAAGGACGCCTGAGATTCGATGGTCGCCGCGATAACCGCCTCACGCCCATACTTCAATCCGTTCGCCGTATGCATTTTCACGGTATTGGCGTAATACTCATACAGCTTGCCGATGCCATGCTCTTCCCAAATCTCATGCGTGACGCCGATGATATAATCGACGATGTTCTTGTAACGCGGGTTGTAACCCGCCATTGGCTGCGCTTGCTTGTCGTCCGCATCGTCCAGATATTGAATGTCAACCAGCTTCGGCAAGGTAATTCTGGACTTCTCCTCGTCGCAGATATTCTTCACATCCAATTTCTTTGTAGCCCGCTTGTCTTCCGCCATTTGCTCACCTAAGCTATCTAGCGCGTCTGCTTTTTCGATTCTGCCCTTAATTGAGAATCGGGCTGTACAGCGCCGCGCGCTTGGCGCGAACGATGCCAAGACCTAGAACCGGATGCCGCGCTTGCTGAAAGCAGACCGACCCAAACACATTTGCGACACCTTAACATGTTGTGCAGCCAATTGCAAATCGGCTAGTGAAGCCAGTCAGGGCAATCGCTTCAAATTATTTTCAACATAGAGGACGCAGAGGACACAGAGTTCGTAGGAGTTTAGACGACTATTCTTCTAAATCTGCGGCCCTGAATCGGCAACAGTCCCCAGCGAAACGTGATTTGTCACCAAAAATCACAGCTGAGAAGAGATATTTTGTTTTTCTCTGCGTTCTCTGCGTACTCTGTAGTTAATTTTCAGTTTAGAATCCCGCCATTTCGTCCACCATCATTTTGAAGCGATTGCCCTGTGTAGCCAGTGTATCGAATACGCTTGAATTGAATTACAACATCAAGACTTCCGGTAGGGGCGATTCGCTGAATCGCCCGACGAGAATTTACTGAATGAGTATTAGGCGACTGTCGGTCAGTGTCTACGCGACCTACGCGCGGCTCAGAGTCTCCCCTACAATTCGTTGGTATTATGTGATATTCGGCGCATAATGGTTCTGTACGATTGCGCTGATGATGCCATTACATATAGTTGCAATGTGTTTTTTCTCTGTGCCGGCGGGCTGTGTTCACGCGCCCCACTGCGCCTCTATGGTGAATCTTCAGATCTCAGCGCGGGCGCAATTGCCGATGATTACGCTTTCAAATGGAGGACGTCTTTCGCTATGCCAGAACAAAACTTGGCGAACAAAGGACTGGTTTATGACTTCTTATCTCAGGTCGAGCGCCTCCGCCACTCGCCCACGGCGCTGGGCGACTACTTCGCGGACGATGTAGTCTGGCGCGGCTGCGCCCCCTTTGATACCCAGGCAGGTCCCAACGCGCTTTGGCAGGCTTTTTGGCAACCCCTCTTCGCCAGCTTTTCCAATCTGCAACGCCGCATTGATATCTTGCTGGGCGGCGTCTGCGAATCCGAGCATTGGGTCGCCAGCACAGGCTATCTCTTCGGCCGCTTTGAGGGGACTTGGCTGGGCATACCGCCAAGTAACCAAGAAACCTTTCTCCGCTACGGCGAATTCTACCGCATCGAAGCTGGCAAGATCAACAAAGCCTTCGCGCTCTATGACCTGATTGAAGTGATGCAGCAGGCGGGCTGCGATCCATTGCCGCCGAGCTTGGGTCTGGCCGGCTTCGTGCCGCCGCCCCGAAGCGCTGATGGCCTCCTGCTCAACGACCAAGCGCCCGGCGAATCGGCTAAGACCTTCCAGATTGCCTACGATATGCTCTTTCAGGGAATGAACGAGTTCGATCAAAAGAACAAAGAGAGCATGCAATTCACGCGCTATTGGCAGGACAACATGCACTGGTTCGGTCCCGCCGGCATCGGAACCACTCGCGACCTGAACGAATTTGAAGAAAATCATCAATTGCCCTGGCTGCGCGCTTTCCCCGATCGCCAAGTCGTCTGGGAATCGCCCATGTTCGCCGACGGCATTTACGCCACCGCCGGCTGGCGCGAGGTCGTCGCCACGCACTGCGGCGAATATCTTGGATACCCTCCCACTGGCAAACGCATCGAGTTCCGCGTCATGGACTTCTGGCGTCGTGAAGGCGACCTGCTCAGCGAGAATTGGGTGCTGATCGACCTGATTGACGCCTTCCGCCAATTTGGCGTCGATCTCTACGCGCGTCTGGCGCAGGCGGGTGACTGCTCATGAAGCATTTTGACGCAATCGTCATCGGCATCGGCGCCATGGGCAGCGCCACGCTCTATCACCTGGCGAAGCGCGGCTGGAACGCGCTGGGCATCGAGCAGTTTGAAATTCCGCACCAAATGGGCTCGTCTCATGGGCTGACGCGCATCATCCGCTTGGCATATTACGAGCACCCGTCCTATGTGCCGCTCTTGAGACGGTCCTATGAACTCTGGCGGCAACTGGAACGCGAATCGGGCGAAAGACTCTTCTATCAAACTGGCAGCATCGACATGGGACCCGCAGACAGCGAGGTCTTCACCGGCAGCCTGCGCAGCTGCCTAGAACACGATCTCGAACATGAGGTCCTAAACAGCCACGAACTGAATCAACGCTTTCCCGGCTACCAGATGCCCGGCGAAACGATGGCGATCTATCAACCACAGGGCGGCTTGCTGGTCCCCGAACGCTGTATTTCCGCCTACGCCCGTCTGGCGCAACGCTATGGCGCTGTCCTGCGCGTCGGCGAACGGGTCACTGGCTGGGAGCGCCTACGCGATGACCGTCTGCTGGTGAGGACCGACCGCGGGCAATACAGCGCGGACAAGCTCGTCATCTGTGGCGGCGCCTG
Source organism: Phototrophicaceae bacterium (assembly GCA_965116975.1). Taxonomy (GTDB): domain Bacteria; phylum Chloroflexota; class Anaerolineae; order Aggregatilineales; family Phototrophicaceae; genus UBA6055. The sequence goes on along the minus strand of OZ220735.1, from coordinate 3,246,803 downwards.
GGCTTACAAACTGGTTCCCGAGCTGGAGGGCAAAGCCGTCCCGGAACGCCAGGTACTAATCTGGCTCCATGCCCAGCAGCCGAAACTCTTCGCGCCAGAACGCTTCCCGGTTTGGAACGCGCTGGTAGACGAAGGGCGCTACTATGGCTTCCCGGAATTCAATCCGGGCGGCGCGACGCCGGGCATGAAATTCGGACGCTGGCATCACCGCGAAGAAAGCTGCGACCCCGACACCGTCGACCGCGATACCTATCCCGAAGATGAAGCGCTGCTGCGCCAATTCGCCGAGCGCTACTTTCCCGCCGGCGCCGGCGAAACCTTGCGCATGACCACATGTATGTTCAACAATACAGCCGACGAAAACTGGATCTTGGATACGCTGCCCGATCTTCCGCAGGTTTCGATCGCCGCTGGCTTCAGCGGGCACGGCTTCAAAATGGCCAGCGTCATCGGCGAAATCATGGCTGATCTGGCGCAGAACGGCTCGACGCGGCATGATATCGCCTTGCATCAGCTTGCACGACTCTAGCGTAAAACGAAAGATTGGGTAGCTTGTCGGTAGGGGCAACTCGGTGAGTCGCCCGCTGTCGCCACAGAAGAGAAGCGACTATGAAAACCATCGGTCTCATCGGCGGGCTTAGCTGGGAATCCAGCATTGAATACTATCGCATCATCAACCAGGAAACACAGAAGCGCCTGGGTGGCCTGCATTCCGCCAAGTGCCTGCTGCACTCCTTCGACTTCGCCGAAATCGAATCCCTGCAAGAAGCGGGCGATTGGGAGACCGCGACCAAACGAATGATCGCCGCGGCGCAAAATCTCGGGCGCGCCGGCGCGGACTGTATCGTTATTTGCAGCAATACCATGCACCGTATGGCGGACGATGTCGCTGCCGCTGTCAAGCGACCCTTGATTCACATCGCCGACGCCACTGCCGAAGTCATCCGGGACGACGGGCTGCAAACCATCGGCTTGCTCGGCACCCGCTACACCATGGAGCAGGAATTTTACAAGGGGCGCATGACCGACCGCTACAGCTTGAATGTGCTGATTCCCGACGCCGCAGGGCGCGACTTCGTGCACAGCATCATCTACGAGGAATTGGTGCGCGGCATTATCCAGGAAGAGTCGCGCGCTTTATATCAATCGGTGATCGATAAGCTGCGGGCGGCTGGCGCACAGGCGGTCATTCTCGGCTGCACAGAGATCGGCTTGCTGATCAAGCCGGAAGATTGTCCCATCCCCAGTTACGATACCACTTACCTGCATGCGCTGGCCGCGGTGGACTGGGCTTTGGGCTGACGGTTGAGACCGTCTGGAAGGGTGAAGCCACTCTTACTTGGCGCGCCAGTCTGCCTGGAGCAGCGGAAAACGGCTACTCGTCGGTCTCGGGCGCGAAGCCCATCGAAGGCTTGTAGTCAACATCAAAGTGGCTTATGAGCGCGTTTATCTTGCTGTCCAAGACAGCAATGGCTTGACTGTTCTTTTCGATGGCTTGTCTGTTGCGCTCAATGCCTTGACGATTCTGCTCAATGCCTTGACGATTCTGCTCAATGGCTTTGACAATTGTTGGCAAAGAACGATCCAGGTCATACAGGATCGTGTTTTGCGCGTTGCGCAATGCCTGATATTCTTCCTCGATTCTTTGAAACTTCGTTTCAATCATGGCTCGCCTCAGCTATGTCTTTCTTGGTGCGATCAGAACCAGGGACTATGATAAGCGCCTGCATGATTCATCATAACGAATCTCATGCGCCTCCGCAAGCGCGCTGCATTCAGGGCAATCGCTTCAAAATGATGGCGGACGAAATGGCGGGATTCTAAACTGAAAATTAACTACAGAGTACGCAGAGAACGCAGAGAACGCAGAGAACGCAGAGAACGCAGAGAAAAACAAAAAATCTCATCTCAGCTGTGATTTTTGGTGACAAATCACGTTTCGCTGGAGACTGTTGCCGATTCCGGGCCGCAGATTTAGAAGAATAGTCGTCTAAACTCCTAAAACTCTGTGTCCTCTGCGTCCTCTTTGTTGAAAATAATTTGAAGCGATTGCCCTGGCGCTGCATTAAGCCGCTTGCGCTACCCGCAGTCCCCCGCCACATCCAGCAGCCAAACCCCGCCCTCAGTCCCATTCGCCGCCAGCGCCAGCTTACTCCCATCCGGCGAAAGCGCCGACCAAGCCCGCGCTCCCCGCGTCAAGCGCAAGGGCAGGCTCGCCAGCGTCCGCAGCTCCTTCACCCCGCGATCGAAACATTGCAAGCTCGGTACACCCCCCGCATCACGTACGACATAGACCAGCCGCCGGTCGCCGGAACGCGCCATGATCGGCGCCGGATAGTTGTTGCCCGGCAACGCCGCCTCGAAGAGCAATTCCCTGCTGCCATAGGCATAACGCAGATAGTACCCGTCTCGCTCGTCGATGCGCCAGCCGACCACCGCCGCCAAGCCATCCGCCGCCGGACCCGGCACGATCAAGGACGGCTCCAGTTCTTCCAGACGTCCCATCAGCATCATGCCGTTGACATCGCCGCTGAAATAATGCACCGGCTCGCCGTAGGCGCCGAAGTAATATGCCAAAAAGACGCCGGGCTTCCCCGCCCAGAGGAAACCGCGCAGGCTGTGCTTGTGCAGCGCGTCGTGTATCAGCCGCTTGAAGCTGCCATCCGGCTCGGCCGAGAGGATGGTATGCAGGTCATTCTGGTAAACGGCGCGCCGCGCATTCGGCGGAAACGTCATTTGCGAACCATAAAACAAATCGGGATTCAGCTCGCCGGACTGGGTGATCATCGCCGCGCCGCTGCGCTCAATCATCGCTTCAGTAACATGTCGCGCGGCCGGATGTTCTGTGGGCGCCAGCGCCTGATCGGATACGCTGTAGCGCCACCACGCTAATTCTGTGAAGACCTCGCCCGCGCAGCCCAGCCCATAAAGCAGTGTCTCGTCATCCAGCCATTGCAGCTGGACCGCTTCCCCGCGCGCTATCAAACGCGCCGCCGGGGTCTCTGCCAGCGCGTCGCGCTCGTAATCAATGGCATCGGCGCTGAACCGCGCTTCCACGCGCTCCACGTCGCCATCTTCAAAGAGCTCGAATGGCGCGCTGAAGGCTTGCAGACCGCCCGGGGGCAGGGCATAGTCCAGCAATGCCGTGCCACAAGCATCCACCAGGAAACCAAATCCCTCGCCAATTAGTTGGTCGGCGGCGTCGTATGCTTCAACCAAGATATTGATATTGGAGTAGGCTTGACTGCCGTGATTGTATAACTCGCCAGAGACCACGGGGCTTTCCCCGCCGAAGCCGTCTGCCTGCGTCCCCACCTGCGTGTCCAAGAGCAATAACTCCGGCTCTTCCTGCGCCAAGATAGGCAACAGGCAGAAAATCAGCAGAGCGCAGACTATTGTGGCATTTGTCATGCTCGGACCCCGAAAACCGGTTCAGGTCGCCTCCTGTAAAGTTCATCAAAGGTCGAAAATGTAGGGGCGACTCTGTGAGTCGCCCGAAAATCAACTTAGTTCTAGAGATTTTGCTACGATACCACCCTCCTTCAAGCAGGGGGCAGACTGAGGCGGAAGCCTATTCGCTCGCGCCGACCATGCCTTCCAACAATTGCGGGATGAACCAGATATCCAGCAAGGTCACGGCTTCGCCGTCGCCAGCCAATGCCGTGCCGTCTTGCAAGTTCAGCGGTCCGCTCCACAAGAACATCTCGCCGGCGTGCATGGGGTCGGTCTGGAAGTCATGGATCTCCTGGGCGAAAGCCTGCAAGCTCTCGATGGTTTCCATGCTCAAGGCATCGCCAAACTTGTAACCGGCCACGCTGGTATCGGCATCGGTATACAGACCATCGTCATTAATCTCGTCCCATTTCGGCTCCAGCCACAGCCATTCCTGCGACCAACTGTCATCAGCGACGCGCTGGACAACATCAAGATAGGCGGGACCCCAGTTGTAATAGGCTGCGCCCAGGCAAGCTTCCGGCGCTTCGGAACAGCCATTGACATTGCCGTATGGCACACCGTAGCTGGCATCGCCCTCTGCCATGTACTGGCCCGCGACCGTGATCGCCTCGGTGGTGTCAATGCCGGAGATGATGACATCGGCGCCGCCATCGAGGAAGCCCGTCGCCACCTCGGTTGGGTCCAAGGTTACGCCCGGGATATTGAACCAGAAGCCGATCCATACCACCTCGAAGCTGATGTCGTCCGCCATTATGTCATCGCGGTAGTTTTCGGCGCAGTAACGCGCACCCAGATAGCTGGACGCCGCCAAACGCCGCGTCTCGGGATTGATTAGCGCGCCCAGGTAACCGATGCTGCCGCTCTCGCTGGTCAGCGCCGCGGCGCAGCCGGCCAGCATACGCGGCAATTCCATGTAGACGTTGAAATTGCCCACATTCGCTGGGGACATTTCCGGCAATTCGTGCATGATGGCATGCTCGCCCTCGGCAATCGAGGCGCCGGCGATGGCGTTGCTGCCGGTGATATTGATGAAGGTAACATCGGGGAAAGCCGCCGCCACCACGTTTGTGTCTTCTTCAAAGCTGTCCGAGGTGGTGAAGATGACCGACGCCCCATCGTCCACCATGAACTCAACCACGTCCATCAACGTGGTTTCCGGCGAATCGGCTGGGTTCAAGCTCTCGAAGGAGAGCATGGTTGCCCCCGGCATATTCTCTTCGACATAGAGCCCGGCTTCATAGTGCGAGGTGCTCCAGCCCCGATCATCATTGGGGCCCACCAACACAACACCAAAAACAGTTTCGTCCTGCGCCGCGGCCGGCGCAATCAAAACCCCAACAAGTGCGAACGCTAACAGCAATAGTGACAATTTGCGGAACATTGAGTCCTCCAAGAACTGAATTTCCAAATTGGTCGATATACCGACAGTATTGAGTTTAACAAATTCTTTACGCTGGGCAAGCGACAATACTTAGGACGCAGGGCAATCGCTTCAAAATCCATAACCGTCGAATTTAACATCAAACTGATGAATTGTAGGGGCGAGCCTTGGCTCGCCCATGAAATTGGGTGCAAAATCGTGGGCGATTGACCCGCAGTGTCTACGCGCGGCACAGAATCGCCCCTACATTACGTCCTTTTTTGGCATATTTAGGGATAAATCTCGGTGTTGGCGGTCATTGTCGGCGGTCAGTGTCTACGCGACCTACGCGACTCTCGGTGTCTATGTGGTGAATAAAATTTGAAGTGATTGCCCTGCTTAGGACGCCGATAACTTGGTCGCTGTTCCCAGCGTTCTGCGCTTATCATGCGCTCCTAAACGCGGCGGTAACGCGCGATGACAATCTCGCGCGGGATGCGGATGCTGTAGTCCTCGCATAGATCCGCCACCAAGCCTGCCACACGCTCCATGACCTCCGCCGGCAGCGCCGTCCGCCGCAAGGACGCGGCAAAATCGCGCAGGTCCGCCAGCGAATCCATTTCGCTGACATAGAAAAAACGCTCCTTGTGCTCCGCGCGGAACAATCCAGCTTCTAGCGCCACGTCAAGCGCCTGGTCCGCCGCCACCCGATCAACGTTGCTGGCTGCGGCGTCGATTTCACCGGCGCGCAGCCGCGCCCCTCCCAGCACAACTTCAACGCTTCGCTTGCGCGTGCTCGGGCGTATGTCAATCAAAGCCCCGCCGGGCGCCAATACGCGATGTACTTCGTCAAGGGCATGGACCATGCCCGCGCGCTCAATTCATCAGAAGGACCAGGCAAAAAGCGCGTGATGAAAGCTGTTGGCGGGGAAGGGCAGGTCAGTCGAGCTTGCCAGCGCGAAATCGACCCTGCGGGCAAAACGCGCGGGGCGACCCGCCAAGCCCTCTCGCAGCGACTCGCCGGTTACATCAATGCCGACGACGGCAGCGGCCCGCTCGGCATATTGCCAGGTCAGCCGCCCGTCGCCGCAACCGATCTCCAGAACGCGCTTGCCAGGGTCCGGCAGCATATCCAGCAGATATTTCTTTTCAAGCCCTGCGCTGTCACTGCGTATCGCCATCGCGCCATCGCCACTTCTCTACTTGCTATTATGCCAGCCGCTGCCAGGGCGAAGCCGCCTGTCAAGCCCAGGCGCAGTCGCCATCCCGGCTGACTAAATAGGTGGAAATCCAGCCGGCGTCGCCAGCATATTCAACCTGGTACCACTCTCCCGCCCGCGCGCTGGCAGTCAAGCGCGTTTGATACGGTATCTCGCTTATGATCTCATAGTCGCGTCCCGGTCCCTGACGCAAGTTGAGTATGTCGCCGGTCGTCACGGGGCAGTCGACTAGGGAACGCGCCTGGGGGAATTCAAGCGCCGGCTGCGTTTCATTCGTTGTGGCGGGCTCTGCCTGCGCTGAACTTTCAATTGTTGTCGGGCTGGGCGCTGAACCGCGCATCAAGACCACCGTGCCCGCGCGGTCGAGTATCGCGCAAGTTGTGCCATTGCTGGCTTGCGCCGGTAAATCCGATACCGCGCGCGGCGCGGTGGCGGCGTCCAGGAACTTCAGCCTGCCTTGACCCCGAAAGCATACTTGCAAGCCCGCTTCGACAATGCCCCAGACATCCACGCCATCGAGAACACCTTGTGTAATCAGTGCGGCGATGCCAATTCCCCGCTCCCTTACCTGCTGGCATTGCGTGCCTTTGACCGTGCCGCTGACAACAATGCTTTCAGGAAGTTCGAGGCAAGTGTGAACCAGCGGCTTGACTTGTTGAGCAAAAGCTCCGCCGGGAGCGTCGTCATCGTCCCCGCCAGAACCAGAGCCAGAACCAGAACCCGAACCTGCTGATGTCGTGTTTGTATCGTCAATGTCGCATGAGGACTTTAAGCTGTTCTGCCGCACTGTAACACTGCTTGATGGACCAGACTCACCGTTCGCGACTGCGCGCACCCTGAGCCTGGTTGTCGTTTTGCCCCTGAGCGAGAATCGATGCCTGGTGGACGAGCCGACATTCGTCCAACTGCCACTGTCGATTCTTACTTCATAGCTATCTGCCCCAGAGACCCGCGTCCAGCGCTTTGTCGCCGAGAAACTGCTGCAGCCCCAAATTGTTTCGCCGATGAAAGACGGCGCGGAAAGCGCCTGCGCAATTGACGGGAAGGCGCAAGCCAAGTAAGCCAAGAGCAGAAAAATTACCTTCATACTTTCCCTAATACATCAGCAACTTTGCAATATCAGCTTATGCCCAGTTGCAGCTTCCATGCCGGCTGACAAGCTTGAAGAATATCCAGCCTACCTCGCCAGCATATTCAACCTGGTACCACTCTCCCGCCCGCGCGCTGGCAGTCAAGCGCGTTCGATACGGTATCTCGCCTATGATCCCATAGTCGAGCCCCGGTCCCTGACGCAAGTTGAGTATGTCGCCGGTCGTCACGGGGCAGTCGACCAGGGCGCGCGCCTGGGGGAATTCAAGCGCCGGCTGCGTTTCATCCGTTGTGTCGGGCTCTGTCTGCGCTGAACTTTCAATTGTTGTCGGGCTTGGCTCTGTCGCCTGCATCAGGACCACCGTGCCCGCGCGATTAATCGTCCCGCAGGTCATATCGCCGACAGTCTGCGCAGCCAAATCCGATACCGCGCGCGGCGAAGTGGCGGCATCCAGGAACTTCAGCGCGCCATGATTGCGGAAGCAGACTCTTACGTCGGATTCGACGATGTTCCAGATATCAACAGCGTCCAGCACACCCTGCGCGATCAACTCAGCCTTGCCAAGTCCAGCCGCGCCCACCCGCTTGCATTGGGTGGTATAGGTGCCGAAGTTGCTGACGACGATCTCCGCTGGCAAGTAGGAGCAAGTATCAACCGAGGGCTTCGGCGTCGGCGTCGGGGGCGGGGAATATTTGTCATCCTCACAATCTTCCGGTCCGTAGGTCGTCGCGCTGATACGGTCCTGACCGAGCTGGATTTCCCCGTCTATCTCCTCATCAACAAAAAAGGAATATGAACTTTCTTCCCCTAGGTTATCAATCTCGCACTCACTGTCTGATGTATAGCAGACAGTCCTTTCCTCGCCGTCTTCCAGCACTTGCATCACTCGATAACTATCTGCCTCAGCCGAAGATTCCCAGCTTATTCTGATTCCGTCTTCACAAAATGGACGCGCTCGGGCGGACTGCGCCAAGGCGCTTATTGCGCTCAGCAGCAGGAAAACAGCCGCAAAGCAAAATAGACTGATTGGGAAGATGCCACGTCGAGTCTTCATGTGCCAGCTCCTTTTATCTACTTGATTTATTACTGTGCCTCTGTAGTGAATCTTCTTTCACTTGCTTGATTCTACTTATATCAAAAATATAATGCTTAGCCAAATAATACGAAAAATATCAATAATCCGCTCCCTGGTCTATAATCCAGCGAGATTCGGAGACGAGCTATGAGATCATCCGACTTCTCGCTCAAGCTTGATCGCGAAAGCGCAGAGCCGCTATACCGACAACTCATCCGACAGATTCGCGCGCATATCGACAGCGACTCGCTGCCGTCCGGGGCCCGCCTGCCCGCCAGCCGCGATCTCGCGCGTCAGCTGGGGGTCAGCCGCATCAGCGTCGTCAAAGCCTATTCAGAGCTGCGCGCGGCGGGCTTACTCAGCGCCCAAGCCGGCCGCGGCACCTTTGTCGCCCGCGACCGCGAACCCGCTCCCACAGCCAACTTGGAAGCAGGTCCCCGTCAAATGACAACGCGCCGCGCCAGCTCCATTCGCGCCATGATGCGCCTGGCTCGCAAGCCCGGCGTCATCAACTTCGGCCACGGCGCGCCGCCCAAGGAATTCTTCCCCGTCCGCCACTTGCGCGACGCCATCAACCACGTCATCGAACGCGATGGCGCCGACGCCCTCTCTTACGAAGTGCCGGAGGGCTACCTGCCGCTGCGGGTCGCCGTGCGCGACTACGTCCGCGCCATCGGCATCAACTGCCGCCACGACGATGTGCTGATAACAGGCGGCGCCCAGCAAGCCATCGACCTCGTCCTGCAATCGCTGATGCGCGACGGCGAAACGCTGGTCACCGCCAGCCCCACCTATCTCGGCATCATGGATATCGCCGAAGCGCGCCGCGCGCGCATCCAAGGCATCCCCATCGACGATCAGGGCATGCGCATCGACGCTTTGGAGCAGGCGCTGGAAAACCATCGCCCGCGCTTGATTTATGTCATGCCCAGCTTCCAGAACCCCACCGGGCACCTGATGCCCATGTACCGCCGGCGTCAACTCATCCGCCTCGCCGAAGAACAGGGCATCCCCATCCTGGAAGACGACGTCTATCGCGAATTCCGCTTTGATGGCGAATCTGTAGTGGTCTTGAAAAACTGGGCACCTAGAAAAGAGAGAATTCTAGAGTAACAGTGAAAGGGACACGCTCATGGGGAAATACCGGAAGCACTCGCCGGAAACGAAGGTCAGAATTGTGCTGGAAATCCTTCGCGGCGAGAAATCTCTGGCGCAAGCCAGTCGTGAGTACCAGATTAAGGACAGCCTGCTTTACCGCTGGAAAGACCAGTTTCTCGAAGGCGCGAAGCAGGCTTTCGCCTACGGTCAACCAGCCGAGCAGAAGCGTCGCGCGGACAAGATGGCTGAATTAGAGCGGCTAGTGGGAAAGCTGACCATGCAACTGGAAATTGCAAAAAAAGCCTCTCACTATGTGCAATCTCTACCACCCGAAAGCGAGAGCTAGCGCAGATGCTCAGCCAGGACTTTCCGGTGTCGGCAAGCTGCGCCGTACTCGAGCTGCCCCGCAGCAGCTATTATCATCAAGCCAAGCCGCGCGACTGTCAAAGCCTGCGTACTGCGATAGTGGAGGTTGCCGGGCGCTATCCCACCTATGGCAGCCGACGGATAGCGGCGCAGTTGAAGCGTGAGCCTTATATGATGGACGTGGGTCGGCATCTTGTTGGCTGGCTGATGCGGGAGCTGGATTTGACCCGCAAGCCGAAGCAGCGCCGGGGCAGCGGCACGGATAGCCGACATGGTTATGGGCGCTATCCGAACCTGGTCAAAGGGCTGCTGGCGCTGCGTCCGAACCAGATTTGGGTTGCCGACATCAGCTACTTGCGTCTGCGCTCGGACTTCATCTATCTGGCTGTCGTGATGGATGTGTACACGCGCGCGGTACGGGGCTGGCATCTGAGTTGGTCTTCGGATAAGAGCTTGACCTTGGCAGCCTTGCGCCAAGCGCTAGAAGATCATGCGGCGCCGGAGCTTCATCACTCCGACCAAGGGTCGCAATACGCCGCCAATGACTATGTCAAGCTGCTGCACGACGCCGGAACGCTAATCAGTATGTCAGCCGCGGGCGAGCCGAGCGAAAACGGCTATGCCGAGCGGTTGATCCGCACGATCAAGGAGGAGGAAGTGTACCTGAGCGAATACCAGAGCATGGAAGAAGCGCGCGAGCAACTTGGGCACTTCATCGAGGTGGTCTACAATACACAGCGCATTCACAGCGGCATAGACTACCGGACACCGGCAGAATACGAGGCGGAATGGCACAAATGTCCCCCCAAAATTTCTGCGATTTCCTGTCCAGTTTTATAGGACCACTACAGTGATCAGAGCAATCGCACCAAGAAATGAAAGGCGAATAGAATGGGTTCATCAATACGGATGAGGAGAGCCCGAGATGAGCCCAAGTGGAATAGCGGAAGCCTTTGCCAGTTTAGAAGATCCGCGCCGCGAACATGGTCAATTACACCCGTTGCTGGATATCATCATCATCGCGATCTGCGCGGTGGTGAGCGGTGCCGAGACCTGGGTGGACATTGTTGATTTTGGCGAGGATAAAGAGGAATGGTTAAGGGGATTTTTAGAGTTGCCTAACGGTATTCCTTCGCACGATACATTTGCCCGCGTCTTCCAACTATTAGACCCTCAGCAGGTACAGTTGTGCTACCAAGATTGGATTAGCAGCATCAAGCCAGTATTAGCTGAAGGCGATATTGTGGCAATAGACGGCAAGACGATGCGGCGCAGCCATGATCGTAGGCAAGGAAAGAGCGCCTTGCATCTGTTGCATGCCTGGTCAGTGGAAGCCGGCTTGGTCTTGGGCAAGCGCGCTGTGGACGCGAAAAGCAATGAGATACCTGAAATTCCCGAATTGCTGAAATTGCTGTATTTGAAAGGCTGTATCGTGACTTTGGACGCGATGGGCTGTCAGAAAGACATCGTGAAGTCGATTGTTAGCGAGCACGGAGCGGATTATGTCATAGCCTTAAAGGAAAATCAGGGCAGTTTGTACGACGCAGCCCAGTCCCTTTTCGCTTATGCCGATGACCGCCATCCGCGCTTGATAGGTCAATATAGTCACAATGAAGAAATCAGCAAGCCGCGTGGTCGGGTCGAGCGCCGGGACTGTGAAGTGATGACCGATGTTGCTGTCTTGAATGACTTAAGGCAGCAAGAAGGCTGGATGGGCTTGCAGTCGCTAGTCCGCGTCCAACATGCCCAATTACTGGATGGGCAGTGGCAAAACACGCAGACGCGCTATTTTATCTCCTCATTACAAGGGAAGGATGCCAAACAACTCCTGCGAATGATTCGTTCGCACTGGCACATTGAAAATAAACTCCATCGGGTCTTGGATGTGACCTTTCGGCAAGACGACAGCCGTATTCGTGTAGGACACAGCCCAGAAAATTTCGCTGTGCTACAGCATATCGCATTGGCTTTGCTCAAAAAACACCCCAAAAAAATCAGCCTGCGGCGCAAGCGATTTCAGTCAGCGCGGAACGATAAGCTTCGCTGGCAAATCCTCAAAGCATTTTCCGAATAGTGGTGCCATTGCTCTGACGCTTACGACTGTATAACCTTTGACAAACGCAATTTATGAGGTATATTTATTTCTGTAAAACCCAGTGACTAATCGACGCAGTAGGGAGACGCGACATGGCGACTGCCGATATTCGTTTCAAACGCATGGACAAGGAATACCTCAACTTGCGCGAAGCACAGGGTGAACTCTTTGATAAAGTGGATACGCTCGAAGCCTCGCTCTTGGGCTTGAATGAGGCTGTGGCAGAGCTTAATCTAAAAATGGACGCCATCATCAAACACCTGGAAGTCCCCTACAAGCCGCCTGCGGGCTTCATCAAAGAATGAGCTGCAAACCGAACGCATTTACGACATTGATATGGACAAAGTCGATACCTTTGCAGTCGCGCTACTAGGTTTGACAGAAATGGTGGCGGAAAACCGCGAGATGCTCCAGGCAATCATCGTGTAAATGCAAGTGCGATATGATCAATGGAGGCTATAGGCTAAGCAAGGCTAGATAGGGACAGACATGAAGTGCGCAAAGGCGACTGTACGCTTGTAATCTGCTCAAAATAGCGTTCAATATTAGGAGAACCTGCGACGTGTGGGATAGCCCATTGTGTCACGAATTGCATTGATTTTTTCTAGTATTTTGTCGAATTCTTCATGTTGTGGGTCAGTATATTTTTTCAAATAAGATACGGTCATGTCAGACGTAAAGAGTGTCCCATCTGGCAGAATTGCTCTCTCTAAGTCTGCAACCGGTTTTTCTTGACCATATAGTGTTAAGTTCACAATATCTTTTCGGTCCTGCGCGTTTCGTTGCATTGCCTCCTTGTTAGCTTCTTTCAACAATTCTGTCTCCGATATCTGTTGTTGCCAGCGCTCAATTTTCCCTTCGTACTCTTCCACTACGTCGCGATGTAGACCCGAAGACGTCTTAGGTCGATTGATCAGATCACGAGCATCCGCTATCATTGATTCTCATTCATCGATCAGACTTTTATATTCAATGTCAAGATCCCGCATTTGTTCCGATTGCTTCACTAACACTGTATCTAAGTTGAGCAACTCTTGGAAATTTGTTCCTAATGCAAGATCTTTCGCTCTCGCGATCTTGTCAATAGTATTTAATTCCGCAGGATCGGCACCTTCTACTTCTGCGCCAACTATGTATGCCCCAAAGAGTTTCGATTTGCGTAAGTTAGCCATGCTAAGTTTAGAGTTTTGTAGGTCCGTGTTCATAAGATTTGCGCCTTCAAGGTTCGCAGAATAAAGCACAACTCGATTCAAGTTAGCGCCGTGTAAGTCTGCATCCTGTAAGAGTGCGCCGGTCAAATAGGAGTGTTTCAGAACACCTTTTTTCCCGGATAGAAGCTCTTTGTAACGCAAATCGTTGACTGCGCGTTTGGCTATACTATTGTCACCTGTGGCGATCTCGTATCGTAGGCGCCGCTTCTCATGTTCTCGTTCACGATTTGCATACAGTCGATCAATAACGAGTACGGTAACACATGTACTAACCCATACCCCGATCATCTCTGTTACGAGATTCATCTGGAAGTCTAATCCACCGTACTCATTTGTACCGAAATAGGTTGCTAGAATGATTCCTACAGATACAGTCGTACCGACAAGTATCGAAAGGACTAGAATCTTCGCAAGCCAGTGCAGCCCGAGGAAAAAGTATAAGATAAGGCGCATTAGTTTATATCTCCATGCGATCAGGTGAGTCCGAGCGATAACACACGACAAAAGGCGAAAGTCACACCTGCCAAGAGAAAACGATTTCTCTTCCTTCTGTCCCTCTATGCTTCAAGCCTTTCTGCTAAACAACAAATTCACCACGCCCATGTCCCCCAGCATCCGCGCCGTCTCCCCCGCCACCAGATCCGCGTCCCGCCAATCCCGCAGCGAGCCCTCTGCCTCGATCGCCTCGACGCGGCTGAAACCCATGCCCAGCGCCTCCTCCAGCGCCGCCTGCGGATCGTGCCCGAAGGCTCTTAACGCGCTGGGATTGTACTCCATCACCAGCTTCAAACCCGGCGAAGCCGCTATCATGCCCCGCATGCCGCGCAGCGCGCCCAGCTCCGCGCCCTCGATATCCATCTTGACCACATCGACCCGCGCGATGCCCAGCTCGGCCAGGCAGGCGTCCAGGCTCACGGTCTCGACTTGGAAACGCTGCATCTCGAAGCTTTCTCGCCCGCGCGGCGCGACATCGTCCGCGCCCATCCGCGCGCGCTGCAAATGCGCCAGGGATTCGTCGTAATGCAGCGAACCGCTGCCCGACATCATCAAATAGTCGTAAAGCTCGGCGCTGCCCGCGGCTTCCGCCACCGCCACTTGCAGCGGCCTCACATTTGCCAGCGCGCGCGTATTATGCCGCAGCGCTTGGTGACTGCGCGGATGCGGCTCGAAGGCGATGACGCGCCCACCCGCCCCGGTCTGCCGCGCGAGCAGGCGCGTGTAATAGCCGACGTGCGCGCCGACGTCCAGCGCGACCATGCCAGGCTCGACCAGCCGCCGCAGCAGTTGCGCCGTCTCGCGCTCGTGTTGGCTCGTCAGCAGTTCCAGCCGAAACCAGAAGGGATCTTCGGGGATGGTTTTGAAGTCGTAACGGCGCTCCAGCGCGGGGATGAGCACCCGATCCATCAGTCGGTGCATGGCGATGTGCGCCGGGCGAACGCGTTTGACCGTCTTGCGATACAGGCTGAGGCTGGAATCGAATAGGCGCATGATAATCGAGCGGGAGCGTGTAAGTGGAAATAGCCTAGCCGAGCGGCAAGCGCCGGTCAATCCTGAAACGTCACTGGGGCTGCCGCCGTCGCGATGCAATTCAGGTCGCCATTGATCGCTTCCAAGCCCTGCTGTATCCGGTCAATCGTATCGCTGTAACCGGTCGCCGCCTCCGCCAGCGCCAGCGATTCCTGGAGCAGCGTCCAGCCGGTTGTGCAATCGCCGGTGTAATAGTGCGATAGACCCAGCCGATAGCGGCAGGACAAATCATAAGCGCCGTCATCATGGACCAGGCATTGCCGGAAGGTATCGCGCGAATCAACAAAGCGGCGCTCGCGGTAATAGAGCAGTCCAAGGTGAAACAGCGCTTCGGCATCGCTGCTGTCATTGGCAACGGAGTCCTCGCAGAAGCCGAGCGCGCGCGCGAATTGCCCGACCTTGCGATAGGCGAGGCAAAGCCGCAGCATGGCGCGGGAATTGCGCGAGTCAATCGCCAGTATGCGTCCATAGAGATCAATCGCTTGCTGATCGCTATCGCGCGCCAAATAAAGCGCGGCCAGCTCGAAGTGTATGGGCAGGTAGCTGGGCCTTAATTCAATGGCGCGTTCGAGATGATCCGCCGCTTCGTCATAAGCGCCGACGGACTGCAGAGCATAGGCATAGGCGCGCGCCAGCTCGGCATCGTCGGGATTGATCGACAATCCGCGTTCGCCCGCCTCCAAACCATCGGGCCAGCGCTGCGTGTCAATATAGGCGCGGCTCAGCGTCGCGTAAAGCGCTGTGAAACTGGGATCCAAATCGAGCCCCGAAAGCGCTACAGGGATCGCAGCGGCGGGCTCCCCCTGCGCCACCAGCGCGCCGGACTTCAGCGCGAATCCGCGCGCGTCTCTAGCGTCCAGGTCGATGATGCGCTCGGCAACTGTCAAGGCTTCATCGCTTCGTCCCAGTTCAATCAGCGCTATGCCGTATTCATAGAGATAGGCGCTGTTCCGCGGACGCTCCAAGACGGCGGTCGCCATCAGGTCCGCTGCTGCGGAGAAGTCCCCCGCCTGCGCTTGCAGCGCCGCCCGCGCTGCCAGATCGCCGGGCAATGGCGTCGGCGTCGGCGGCTCGCCAACCAGGGACTCGATGACGAGCTCAACCGTCGCCCGATGCGACGACATGATAGCCAAGCCGAGCAGCAGCCCGAGGAAGGCGGCGATCAATCTGTTGCGGCTACGGCGCCGCTTCGGTTCACGAAAAAACGGATGCGAATAATCGCGCCGAATTCTCATCGCCTAGATGCCTCCGATAGGCGTCGGGGGGACGGCTGTCGGGGGGATGGGCGTCGGCAGCGTTACATTCTCATAGCCCGCGCAGTTCACGCGTATGTTGGAAAGCCCGATGTTGATCGTATCGATGATCTGATCCGCAACAGCGTATTGCAGCGCCTCTTGCAGCACGCGCCAGGCATCGTCGCATTGGGCAAGAAAATAATGCGCCCATCCGCGCAGGTAAAAGCACTCGACTTCGCTCGAGCCGAATTCGACGCAGTTTTCGAAGGACTGGATCGCGCCTTCATAGTTGCGCCGACTGTATTGCGTCTGACCCAGCATGCGCCAAGCCGACGCGTATTGACTGTTGATCGCCAGCGCCTCTTCGCAATAGCGGCTGCCTTCCTGGAACTCGCCCACAGCTGCGAAGGTCTCGCAGAGCCGCAAGTAAGCTTTGGCATTGCTCGGTTCCAGCTCCAGCACGCGCCGGTAAATGCCGACAGCCATTTCCGGGACGTCAATGGCGCGGTATTGGGCGGCCAGCTCAAAGTAGGGACCGGGCAAGTTGGGGTTGATGGCGACCGCCTGTTCCAGCGTTTCAATCGCCTGGGAATTGCGGCCCGTGAAGATCAGCGGGATGGAGTAGGCGCGGTGGGCGAAGGAATCCAGCGGATCAAGCTGGATCGCGCGGTTGCCTCGGCTCAAGCCTTCGTCATAACGGCCGATATTGGTATAGGCGATAGCAAGGGCGGCATGCAAAGGTGCGAAGTTCGGGTCGATATCCAAGCCCGATACCGCGACGGGAATCGCGTTGCCCGGGTCGCTCCACATCAGCGCGCGCGCTTTGAGGGCGTATCCGCGCGCGTCATTCGGCGCGGCCGCGATGGCGCTGTCGCCGATCGGCGCGGCCAGGTCATACTCGTCCAATTCAATGAGGATGCGGCCGTATTCATAGAGGTAGTCAACATCATTCGGCCGCTGCTCCAGCGCCAGTTCAAACTCAGCCAGGGCAAGGCGGATTTTCCCGTTGTTATACTGTTCGATGCCGACTTGGGCATGCTGGCTGGCGAAGGGCGTGGCGGTCGGCGCGATGCCCAACAGGTCAAGCGCCACGAACTGCATGCGGTCGTAATTGGTTAATGTAACCAGAATCAAGCCGAGACTGCTGCCTAAGGTCAGCAAGACCAGCAGCAACAGCGGGATGCCGTTCAAGCCGCGGCGGCGGTTGCTGAAAAAGGGTTTGCTATGATCGCGCTTGATTCTGCGATTTGGTCTCATTGCAGCAGGTCGCTCGCGCTTATACCGTGCTCATTATGTCATTATACGGGAAACAGCCTCAAGTGGCGCGGAATGGGGGTGGAGGGTCGGGGCAATAGTTTCAAATTGATCATAGCGCGTGGGGATCAATTTTCGCTTTCCTTGCCGCTGGTATTCCGACAAAAGGAGGGCTTGCAGGGGCGTTTGACGGTCTGTGTCGAAGGGCTGTGTCTACGCGCCCTACGTGACCCGCTGAAACGCCCACAAATCGAAGGCATCTTTCGCGGACGGCGCAGCGCTGCGGATGCTGCCCGCAAGCGTCTCAGTCTCAATCTGAGTTTGGCGCGATTCATCATGGACAGGCTCGCCCAGGCACAAGCCGAGCGTATGAACCTGAGCATTATGAAAAGACGGTCTATCGCTGATTTACCTAAGACATGAAGAACGACGTCAGCGCCGGAAGTTGTTGCTGAAGACGCTAAAGCACAGCCCACTCGACTTCAACCAAGCCTTGGCGAATGCCATACAGCTTACGATGCAAGATGATCGTACTGTCGACATAACCCACGATGAAGTCAAGCGCATCGCCCACCTTGACTTGTTCATCGGCATGCTCTAGCGATATGATGCCGTGTTCTGCCGATGAAACGTGGCTCTTGACGGCAGCTAAGTTGATACCCCTGGGCTGCGCGTGCCAGACAGGCAGCGTCTTGAAACCGGCGTCGACAACAATGCGATCGGACGCGGGCCGACTGCTGACAATGGTCTTGACGAAGAGGCAGGGTTTGGTTTCTACGCCCCAGCGCTGATAAATCACATCGCAGAAAATCGCGCCGCCAGCTTGAATCTCGGTCATGCCCTTGATGAAAGGGGTAATCATGTAGGTGCCGCTGCCGCCACCGCTCACGATAGACACCTCCAGACCGGACGCCCGGCAGTCAGCAGCCATAGCCAAGAGTTGCTTGATTGCGTCCGTGGTCGCCCGCGTCCGCGCCTCGGGGTCGGCGATCGCCAGGGTATGGCCCTCCCAGGTCATCAACCCGAGGAAGCGCAGCCCCTCGCTGTGGTCGACGGCTTGCGCCAACCGGACGATCGCAGGTCCCGGCAGCAGCCCGGTACGGTCCATGCCGGTATTGACATCAATCAAAACGCCGATCCGCACACTGTGCCTACGCGCCGCCACACTTAATGCCCGCGCGTTTTCGGTGTTGTCGACGATGACCTTGACGTCGGCTTGGCGGCAAAGCCGCGCCAGCCGCGCGATCTTGCGCTCGCCGACCATCTCATTAGCGATTAGAATGTCCGCCACCCCGCTTTTCGCCATCGCTTCGGCTTCCCGGATGGTGGCGCAAGTCACGCCGATTGCGCCCGCGGCGATGGCTTTATGCGCGATAGCAGGCACACGAATGCCTTTTATATGGGGACGCCAATGTACCTGCGCCGCCGCGAAGTGTCGCGCCAATTCCGCTATATTGCGCTCCATGGTATCCAGGTCCACCCATAGCGCCGGCGTATCCAGGTTGGCTTTTGTTCTTGCCGCTTTACTCATGCTGTCGCTCCCGCTTTAGGCGCGGTTATTGGCGCCTTCAACATCACTCATGGCAGTCTCCAGGCGCTTGGGTCCAGCAAGTCGGCACGATCGCAGCGCAGCTGGCGGAAGCGCTCGACAGTCGCATCGCTCCAGCGCGGCGCGCGCGCAGCCGCCAGGCTCGCTTCCAGCTCGGCGATATCGCGGACTCCGAGCAAGGCGGTGGCGATAGACTCATGCGCCAAGACGAACTTTAGCGCCGCCGCTTCGCGTGTCAGCGGCGGCGAAAGCGCGGCGGCGGTTCGCTTGACAGCGCTGGAGCGCGCTTTCAGCGCCGACAGACGCACAGGCAAATATTCCGCTCGCCGGCTGAGCGCGCCCTTGAGAAATACCGACCGCGCAATAATGCCCACGCCCGCCGCTTTGGCGCAAGCGAATACCTCAGGCGCCAGGCGCTGATCGAGAATGTTAAAGGCGACTTGCAGCGCGTCTACCCCCTGCGCGATGGCGATACGCGGCGCGTCCTCTCCGTAGGTGGAAGCACCGATGAAGCGCGCTTTTCCACCAGTCTGGAAGCGCTTCAGCTCGGCGATGGCATCGCTGTTTTCCAGCAAATCGGTCGAGGCGCTGTGCAAAAGCAATAGGTCGACATAATCTGTGCCCAGCAGCCGCAAGCTAGTGTGCAGCGATCGCTTCATCTGTTCAGCCAGTTCGGGACCTGCCACGGCGCTACCGGTCTCGTTGTGGCAACTTACTTTTGTCGCCAGCAATACTTTGTGTCGCCGATCCCGCAGCGCTCTGCCCAAGACCTCTTCGCTGCGGCCGTAGGCGCGCGCCGTATCAAAAAAATTGACGCCGCGGTCGATGGCATGGTGAACGAGCGCCACCGCCTCGCTGTCGGCCGGCGGCGGCATGCCGCCTGCGCTATGCGCCTCCGCGCCCAAGCCATAAGGAATGCCCAGCGCAACTGTGCCCAGGGACAACTCCGAAAGGCGCAGGTCTGTTTTCCCTAACTGACGATACCGCATCAAGGGATCCCCTAGAATCAGTGCCGGCGCGAAAATGCGTGCTTTTGGCGCAATCGCGTATTCAAATAAGCGTCCGTCGCCGCGCTGCTGAAGCGGGCCGGCGAAAAAGCTTCGATATCCAGCTCGGTTGCGCCTGTTGTCGCCAACTCCGCCAGCAGCTTGCCGGCGACCGGATTATAGGCGAAACCGCCCGAATGAAAGGCTGCGCCAAGCAACAAACCCGGCAACTCCGGCGCTGCCCCTAGTAGTGGCTCGCCGTCCATGCTAAAGGAGATAAGCCCGACCCGTTCCTCGGCGAAGGGCTGCCGCGCGAGCATGGGCAGCAACGCTTGCACCTTGTCGCGCAAGCCGTCGCTAAAGCCGCTCGGCGCGTGAAGCTGGTTCATGTCAAAGGCGAGCGTCGGCGTCCCAAACTCGGTGCGTTCGGTTGTTTCACCGCCAACCAGAATGCGATTACCCTTGGCTGGGCGCAGATAAGCCCCATAGGGATTGGCGTTCACGGCCGGCAGTTTTGCCCTTTGCTGCAGTGGGCCGGTCAGGTAGCGCTGATGCACAAATGATTTCATGGGCAATTGCCGGCCGACCTCAGCCAACAGGCGATTCGTCCAACTGTGCACAGTGCAAATAACGAGGTCTGCCTCCAGCAGGTCGCCATCAGCCACAGGTCCTTTGATCCGCCCGCGCTCCTTCACAAAATCGCTTACCATGACCCCTTCGCGGATGTCGACGCCCAGTTCGCGACATTTCTGCGCCAGCGCCGGTACATAGTCATCCGGCTCGCTATAGCCGCCAAGCGGGTCGAATAGGCCAATCGCGTCATGTTCAGGTGACAACAGGGACCAACGTTGACGAATCTCGGCGGCGTCGAGGATCTCGTAGGGGACCTCGCATTCGTCATATAAGGGTAATAATCGCTCGCGCTCCGCCCAATCCGCCGGTGAAAACAGATTCAGGCATCCCACCGCCTGATACGCATAACCGTAGGCTTTGAGCTCCTCGGAAAGCTCGCGATAGAGGCTTAGGCTGATCTTGCGCGCGGCGACGCCGGTCTTCGCCCACAGGTGTCCCGTGATGATGCCGCCGGCGCGCGAGCTTGAGCCGGCGCCAACTGCCCCCTTCTCCAACAAGGTCACGCGGACGCCGCCGCTCCGCGCCAGGTGAAAGGCGGCGCTTAATCCGATGACGCCGCCGCCAACGATGACGATATCTGTCGCGCTCATGCTGATGCCATCCCCGGATATGTTCCCCAGCTGATCGGCGCGCAGGGACCGGCCAAGCCGCTGTTACTCGCTATGGTCATGCCGCGCCCGGAAGATTGTGTTCTGCGAATTCATTTGCACGATTCGCGAATAGTGATTCACGGAGATGCCCTCGCTCAGCGGACTGGGCGCCTGCAAGATGAACTCCGCCCAGTCCGCGCTGTTGAAGGCGACATAAGCCAAGTGGAAGCTGTCGACCCAACTGCGACAATCCGCGCTCATGTCCGGGAACAAGACTGGTCCCGTGTCCGTCTGATAAATCCACTCGCGTTCATTGGCGTTTATTGTCTTGATGGGAAAGTCGATCTCGATGTCATAACGGTCCTGCAGGTTGAAGGCGCAGCGCCCGACCAGCAACTCATTGGCCAAGGTCGCCCGTACGATCGCTTCGGCGCTTTCCAGTCGCTGCGCTGATAATGGTCGCAAATTGATGGCGACGCGCTCGTAGGTATCACTCACGTGGCCCGACTGACGCTCGGGCTGCTCGCCTAGCGAGGCGGGATAGCGCGTCACGCCTTTATTGTTGCGATCCCAACTTTTGAGTATCAGGAAGGATTCCGCCGACAAGATTATGCAGAAATCGGCGTTCGGCGTCGTCCACATGTCCCTAGCGACGCCGACGTACTCGGTCTTGCAAGACGCGCCGAGCACAAAAGTTTGCGCCGCGCCGCTGACGCGATCGCTGATTTTGCAGCTGGACTCGATTTGAATCCGCGCGTTGTTAAGCGTAAAGGGCGGCTTATGCGAAGAAGTGAGACTCGGTTTCAAGTTCCAATCAATGCGAAAGGTCAAGAAAGATCCGGCAAAATCAGGGACTATCATCAGCAATTCTGTTTAGGCAAGGAATAGGTTGAATAAGGACCTGGCATGATCGGCGAAAGATCGTCCAGGCGAACGTGGCTGCGAGAGCTGCGAGCGCTGCGATGCCGAATTCAATCGCCTATCCTTTGAGCGCGCCAACGGTAATGCCTTTGATAAAGTAATTCTGGAATACCAGGAAAATCAGCAGCATGGGGATGAAGGCGAAGGTTGCGCCCGCCATGCCAACGCCGATGTCAATGCTGCCCACGCCCGATGCCGTCAGCTTGGCCACGCCCACCGGCAGCGTCAGCCACAACTCGTCCGTCGCCATCACCAACTGCCATAGATAATCATTCCAGCCGGCCATGAAGGCGAATATGGCGATAGCGCCGATGGCGGGCCGGCTGAGCGGTACGATGATATGCCGGAACAGCTGAAATTCGCTGGCGCCGTCCATCTTGGCTGCTTCGAGCAATTCATCGGGGATGGACTGCATATACTGCCGCATGAGGAAGATGCCGAAGGGATAGACGATATAGGGCGCAATCATGCCTTGGTAGCTGTTGAACCAGCCCAGGCTTCTCATCAGCACAAACAAGGGAATGATATAGATCTGGCGCGGCAGCATCATGGTCATCAAGATCAGCCAGAAGAAGATCGTCCGGCCGGGAAACTGCTTCTTGCCAAAGGCGTAACCGGCGCAGGTGCTGGTGACGACGCCGAAGAGCGCGATGCCGCCAGCCACGAAGAAGGAATTCAGCAGCCAGCGTATGGAGGGTCGATCGATTAAGAGCCGTTCCCAATTGTCCATGACCGGGTTGCTGGGGATTAACTCCGGCGGATAAGCCAGGGCAACCCGCTGGATCTTGAAGGAGCCGAGTAACATCCAGAGGATGGGAATGAGCAGAATGATGGCCAAAGCCACGATAATAGCCAGCGCCAGGTAGCGCAGCCAGCGCCCGACCCGGTAGCGGCGTCGCAAGATATGGTCGCCGGGCATCAATCCCGCGCTGGACTCAAATGCTGTGCCTGTCATAAGTCGCGTCTCTCGCTAATCCACAGCCGCATCAGGTCAGCTGCCGGTCCAGCAGCTTGAACTGCACAATCGCCACGACGCTCACGATGGACAGCAAAATGACCGCCATCGCCGAGCCATAGCCGAACTTGGCGCCAACGATGCCCGTCACCCAGATGCGATAGACGATGGTCTGCGTCGCATTGGCTGGTCCACCCAGCGTCATAAGCTGCACCACCACAAATACCTGGAAGACGGCAATCGTCAGGACCACCAGGACAAAGAGCATGGTCGGGCGCAGCAGCGGCAGCGTGATCTTCCAGAATGCCTGCCAGCCGCTAGCGCCATCGATCTTGGCGGCGTCGTAGAGCGGCTCCGGTATCGCGCCCAGCCCAGCGAGGAATAGAATCAAAGGCTGTCCCAGGCTCCAGCTCAAAACGACGATCGCCAGGGACAGCAGCGCCGTATTCGTCTGCGCCAACCAGCCGATCTTTTCACCCGCGTTTAAGAGCTCGAGCAAGCCGAGGGACTCGAAAATATAATTCAGCAAGCCGTATTCCTGGCTGTAAATGTAAACCCAGACCATCGCCAGCACGACGCCGGCCGAGACCACCGGCATATAAAAGGCGGCGCGGAAAAAGGTCTGCTTGCGCTGGCTGAGCGGGTAGATCAGCACAGCGACGAATAGACAGATAATCATAGCCGCTGGCACCACGCCCAGCACAAAGAGAAAAGTATTCTTGATGGCGGTGGGGAAAACCGGGTCCCGTGTCAGCAGGTTGGTATAATTCTTCAAGCCGATGTACTGCCACTTGTCGCGGTTGACGCCCGCTTTGTAGAAGCTGAGCAGCAGCCCCTGCACCAGGGGGTAGGCGGTGAAGATGATGAAGGGAATCATGGCTGGGGCGATAAAGACATAAGCCCAGCGCCCTTCCCACACTCTCGTCGTGAACCTCTTGAACATGACGAACCCTGCTGCCTATTCTGCTGCGCCGGTCAGTGGCGAACCAGCGTCGGAATGATTCAGAACATAGTTTAGCAAAAAACGCTCCAGCTCGGCTGACCAATCCAACTTGGGAATGAAGGCATCCGACAAGCGCCGGATACCTTCAATTCAACTAACTCGTCTTACATATCCAGGATGAACTCGGCTTCGGATGCCAATGCTTCCAATGCCTGCTGCGGTGTTTCCTGGCCCAGGAACATCGCTTGCCAGTGCGGCGGCTGCGAAATGCGGACTTCATAAAAGCCAGGGCAAGCCAAGCCCAGGTTCTCGGTGCCGCGCTCTTGGATCAGCGACAGCGTCAAAGCGTAGTTCGCATCTTCCGCCAGCGGAACGCCCGCAGAGGAGCGAGCCGGGAACTGCGAGTTGTTCTGCGTGTAGGTCACCTGGGATTCGGAGGAATTCAGGAAGAGCAGGAACTTGATAATCCACTCCATCTCGTAATCCGAACGTCCCTTGTCAAAGACGGCGAAGCCGGAGGGACCAACGCCCAAACCGGAGACCTCGCCTTCGGCGTGGGGATAGGTAACGATGACCGGATCCATATCGACCGTAACTTCACCGTTCTTGATGGCGTTGCCGATGGTGTTGTTCAGGACGCCCATGCCGCCGCCCATGATGGCGCTCTTGCCGGTGAACAGGTTGTTGGTCTGGTCGGCGTAAGCGGCTGTGGTGGCGTCGGAATTGATCAAGCCCTCTTGATAGAGCATGTTGACAAATTCCAGACCAGCCAGGGTTTTTGGATCGTCAAAGCCAGGACTACAATCCGGATTCCAGATTTCGCCGCCGGCGCCCCAGATAAAGGCATGGAAGTCGTAATCGCCTTGTTCCGACGCGACCTGCAAGGTATAGGGGAAGTCGACGCCGATGCCCGCTTCCTTGATGGCGGTGGCGGCGGCGTAGAATTCATCAAAGGTCCAATCGCGGTCATCAACCGGGATCATGTCGCCCAAGCCAGCTTGATCGAAGATCGCCTTGTTGACGACCATGGCGTGGTTCCAGAAGTAGGTTGGCATGGCGTGCAGCGCGCCGTCGATCGTGTAGAGCTGAACCAAACCCGGTAGCAGATCGTCGACTTCCTCTTGCGGCAAATGCGCGAAGAGATCAACCGTAACGCCTTCAACACCGTAGCCGGAGGTGCGCCCCAGGTAATCCTTGAGGATGTCGGGCGGGTCGCCGGCGGCCAGCGCCGTTGGCACAACCGTGGACAGATCGGGCCAATCCAGGCCGCGTACTTCAACGGTGACATGCGGGTGCATTTCCATAAACTGCTCCGCCTGCCAGGTTTCAAACTCCGCCAATTGGGTGAATTGCGGCAAGCTGATGGGTTGTGACAAGGCTGGGTCGGTCCAATAGGTGATGGTGACCGGTTCCTGCGCCTGGGCCGGTGCCAGCAGCACACCGAGCGCCGCCGCTAAAATGAGAAGTATTCGTAGCTGTTTCATGTTTTCTCCCTTTTGCAGAATGTTGACGAATCACTTCCGATGATACGTCCGAACGGTTAAGGTCTTGCATCGTGCTGTCTTTGTTGTCTGGCACCTCCCTCCTTATCCGCGGGCTATTTCTGGCTATCTGAAGCATGACAGGAGATGGAAAACTCAAAGCTCATCATCTGTCGCCGGATACACTTGTATGACCAGGTCTCGTTCGAAATCCATGTGCGCCCGCAGCGCGGCTTTCGCCGCTTCCGGGTCTCCGCTAGCAACAGCGTCCAGAATGTCTCGATGAAGCTTGACTTGGGAATCCCGCAACTGTTGCAAGTCGATCGACTTGGGAAAACTGAACTCTCGCTCGCGCAGCGTCTGCGGCACAGCCTGGATGGCCGCGTTCACCAGCATCACGTTGAAGGGATTTTGCGACATATCAGCCAGGGACAGGTGAAAATCCGCGTGGGCGGCCAAGTAACGCGGGTCGCCAAAGTCATCAATGTAGCGCACATAGTCATCGAAGGTGGCGCGCCACAATTCAATTTGCTGTGGCTTTGCCCGGACGGCCGCCTGCGCGGCGATCTCAATCTCGATCATGCGCCGCGCCTCGATCAGTTGCAAACGCATCTCCCGCAGCAAATTGTCGGACAAGCCCGGCTTGGACAGATCCGGAATGAAACTGTGCAGATTACTCTTGACATAGCTGCCGTGGCCCGGGCGCACCTCCACCAGCCCCATCATGACCAGACCCTGTATCGCCTCGCGAACCGAAGACCGACCAACACCCAACATCTGAATTAATTGACGTTCGGAGGGCAATTTGTCGCCCGGTTGCAGCGTGCCGTTCTGTATATGCTCGACCAACTGCTCCACGATCGACGCAACCAAAGTAATCTTGCGCGGGTGCTTTAACGTGATGCCCGGTTCCGCCATTCTGACTTCTACTTTCAATTATGCGCTCTCAATGCCTTCTCAATTAATACCCCGAGAAAACTGCGCGCGCCTGACTGGCGACAGAGCGTGCCGCCGAATCAAAAGGAGGCGACGGCGCCTGCCAAACCCTTGCGGTCTATCTGTTCGCGGCGGCAGCGCAAATTGACATTCGCCGAATTCTGACATAATATGTCATGTCAGCTAGTCAGACCAGTCGTATGAGTAGACTGATATTATAACACGCGCTCGGGCTTTGTCAAATCATCCCGCTGGGGGGAGTGTCTAATTTTGTGGATATAGGAAATGGATGAGATGTACAGCATAAGCCTGGTACTTCTGCTTGTATAGCTGGCGTTGATTCCAGGCGTAGACAAACAGTTTTACATTGCGCCGCAGCGCTTTCAGGCAACGCGAGAAGCAGCGCGAACGCCGGCCTAAGCGTGCCAAATAGTGGCGCAAGTCTGCATTGACTCTTTCAACCGTATAGGTCTCGCTTTTGTTTCTCATGCTGAGGTGTTTCCCTGGTGCGTAAAACAGCGCGCCATAAGTTGCCATACCATCGCTATAGTAAACATCGGCTTGCGGCGCCTCGTCCAACATGTCCTGCATGACTGCTTCCGTCCGGTGAAAGCCAACCCGATAGCCTACGATACAAGCGCTTTGCCGATCCACCATTGTCATGACGTAAGCTGCGTTTTTTTCTGGGCGATAAAACTGTGTAACTCATCTAACTCAATGATGGCGCTGTGTTCCGGCAAGGGCGGGGCATCGGGCAAACTGTCCGCATAAGCATTGACCCAGTTGGCAACTGTTTGGTGATTCACCTGCAACTGACGTGCAATACGCCGCAAATTCATGCCATCGACATACAAACGGATGGCTTGTGCCCGCATCGCTTCCGGATAGCCCTGCAGTTTGGGTTCCGGCGTATACCGCCTTTGACAGAACTTGCAAAGATAACGCTGACTGCCTGCCTTCGTTCGACCCGATTTGATCTGATTTTCTGTCGCATGACAGTAAGGACATTGGTTCATGACCATATTTTACTACGATATCAGAAACGCCACTCACATAGACACTCCCCGCTGGGGGAGGCAAGGCAATCGCTTCAAATATTAACCACCACGTTGATACCGAGAGTCGCGTAGACAATGACCGCCAACACCGAGATTTATCCGTAAATATGCCAAAAAAGGACGTAATGTAGGGGCGATTCTGTGAATCGCCCACGATTTTGCACCCAATTTCATGGGCGAGCCAAGGCTCGCCCCTACAATTCATCAGTTTGATGTTAAATTCGACAGTTATGGATTTTGAAGCGATTGCCCTGGCTGGGCGCCCGCTGGGGGAGGTGGCGAGGATGAATAAAAACAGGCGATTCTTGATACTCGGCGGCGGCTCCATGGGCAAGCGCCGGATTCGCTGCTTGCAGGCGCATGGCATAGCGGCGAGCGACATCCGTCTGATTGACCAGCGTGCTGATCGCCGGGCGGAAAGCCAAGAACGCTATGCGGTGGAGAGCTTTGACGACTTCGCTGCCGGCTGGGCCTGGAATCCGGATGTCGTGATCGTCTCGACGCCGACTAAGCATCACATGCACTATTGTTTGGCAGCCGCCCGCGCCCAAAAGGATTTCTTCTGCGAAATCGCCTTGTCCGACAAGCTTGATGGCGCCGATGAACTACTGAGGCTGGTGGATAATCATGGGCTTGTCGCCGCGCTCGGCATCAACAATCCCTGTCATGCCGTCATGCGACAGGCAAAAGCCTGGCTGCAAGATGAGGCATTCGGCGCACCCTTGACCTATCAGATGGCTTTTGGCAATTACCTGCCCAACTGGCACCCTTGGGAAGCATATCAGGACTTCTACGACGAAACCCAGATCATGGGCGTCATCGCGCAAGAGCTCGGCACGCTGTACGCTCTCTTGGGCTCTAGGGTGAAGGCGCTTTACGCGCAGTCGGGTCATTCCGACGCTTTGCATATCGAGGGACCGGACAACCTGCAAATCTTGGCGCGGACCGCCGCCGGAACCGCCGTCACGCTGCAGCTCGATCTCTTGCAGGATCGTCAGGTCTATGCGTATCGCATCGTCAGCGCGCGCGGTGTGATAGAAGTCAAGCTGTTGCCGGAAGCCAGGGTCCGGCGCTACCTGAATGCGAGCGGACAAAGCGACGAGATGCGCCCGCCCGCCGGCTACACCTTCGAGCAAGCCTACATCGACGAATTTGGCGATTTCCTCGCCGCCCTGGATTCGCGACAGGAGTGGTATCATCCCCTGTGCGACGGCGTTCAGATCCTGCGCTGCCTGGACGCGGTAAAACAGAGCGCCGCCAGCGGACAGCGGCTAGAGATTAGCGATTGAAGGGAATTCCAACATGAGTTTGCTTGGCAAGACGGCGCTGATCACCGGCGCTGGGCGCGGCATCGGCAAGGGTTGCGCCCTGGCTTTGGCGCGCCGCGGCGCCAATGTTGTCATAAACGATCGACCCGGGAGCCCCGACCTGGAAGAAACAGCCGCTGAAATCAGAGACGCGGGCGCAGAAACGCTGACGCTGGAAGCGGATGTCTTCAGCCGCGCTGGTTGCGCGTCCTTGATAGGCCGAACCCTGGAGCAGGTGGACGGGATTGATATTCTCGTCAGCAATCCGGCCTACAGCGTCCGCGGCGCGTTCCTGGACTATGATCCGGAGGTCTTTGAGCGTGTTATCGGCGCGACCCTGGTCGCCGGCTTTCATTTAAGCCAGTTGGCGGCGCGCCACATGGCAGCGCGGGGGAAAGGCGGCAAGATGGTTTTCATCTCCAGCGTGCATGCGTCGATGCCGCTGCGGCAGGCCATCGCCTACAATACCGCCAAAGCCGGTCTGAATCACATGGCGCTGTCGATCGCGCGCGAACTCGTCCCCTACAAAATCAACGTCAACGTCATAGAGCCGGGCTGGATCGACACGCCGGGCGAACATGAAAGTTTCGGCGCGGAAGCGCTGGCGGAAGGTGGGCAGTCATTGCCCTGGAAGCGGCTGGGCACACCGGCTGACATTGGTAGCGCGGCCGCCTTTCTATCATCGGCAGACGCCGACTACATCACGGGAACCATCATGCGCGTCGATGGCGGCTACATGCACAAAGACGCTTGACACTTTATCGTACCCACCGCAGGGCAGCGCCCTATCCCAGGGGCGCCGCAGCAGAACAATCGGTCCTGATTGCAAAATTGAGGAGAGAAAAGACATGAGGAAAAGTAAAGTTTTGGCGCGGTGGCGGGACAATCAGTTCGCGCGCTTTTGCGGGATGGGGCACGTGCTGCCTTTCTTCATCCGCTATGCCGCGCACTACAAATATGACGGAATCTGGCTAGATATGGAGCATCGTAACTTCGACGCCCGCGAAATCCAGCACTTGCTGGCGCTCTGCCATCTCTACGACATCGATTGCATGATCCGCCCGCCGACTGTACAGCGCACCCGGCTATACCGTTACCTGGAAGATGGCGCGGCCGGCTTGATGATCCCCTTCGTCTCCGATGCCGAAATGGCGCGGCGGATCGTGGCGGCGACCAAGTTCCCGCCGCTCGGCAATCGCGGTCTGGATGGCGCGGGTTTGGATTGCAATTTCGGCGGCGATACCTGGATACCCGATAGCAGCTACATCGCCGACGCCAACCGCGAGACCTTCATCGTCGCGCAAATCGAAACCCCGGAAGCGGTGGCCAAAGCTGAAGAAATTGCCGCCGTACCCGGCATAGACTGCCTCTTCGTGGGACCGGGCGACCTGGGCTTGCGCCTCGATGCCTATCCTGAAGTCGGCCAGACTCTCGACGAAGCAGTGGCGCAGGTGGCGGCCGCCTGCGACAAGCACGGCAAAGTCTGGGGACGAACCGCCTCGTCGATCGACGAGGTCGACCGCTATCGTCATCAAGGTTCGCTGATGATCCCTTACGGCGGAGACTTCGCTTTGATGAACGTCTTGCGGGACGCCAGCGCCGATTTGGATCAAATGCTGGCGCAATAGCGCAGCGAGTTTAGTCGGACAGCCAGTCCGCGTACTTGCTTTCTAGCAGTTGCCGGCAGGCGCTAAACTGCGCCTCGCTGAAGCCATGATAGGGCGAGAGCAAGCGCAGGGGCATCTGCTCGAAGCCGCCCAGGCGCTGCCACAGCTTGTCATAGGCGCCGTCGATTTTGCTTTCGCCGGCCAGCGCCCCGAAGAGATCCGCCAGCAGATCGTGGAAGCCCCGCTGCAAGGCGAGCATGGTTGAGAAATCACCTGCCAGGGCAGCGGCGAAATAGGCTTGGACTTTTTGCGGGCTCAGCGAGCCAAAGGTCGCCAGCAAGGAGCATTCGCCGTAGAAGCAGCCCTGCAAGAAATTGCCCTCGCCCAGGAAGTGCTGCAGCTCGCCGACTTGGCAGACCAGCTCGGCCGCCCGCCGGTGGCCGCCGCCGGTGTTCTTGGTCGCTACCAGATTGGGCAGGGCGTCAACCAAGGGGCGATAGTCGCGCGCTTCCAGCACCCGCCCCGCCCGCGGCAAGTTGTAATGCAAGAAGTTCGCGCTGGGATATGCGCTGCAGACATCGCGGAAAAAGGTCATGACTTCGGCATCGGTCAGCGCGCCCCAGGAGGGTAGCGAGATCTGGAAGGCGCGGAAACCGCGGTCGTAGGCGTATTGCAGCTTTTCCAGCACGATCGGCGTCGACATGCCGATCAAGCCGACCATCGGATGAATGTCGTCGCCGCGCGTTCCCTCGTAGAAGATGTCGACGATGCGCCGGAATTGCGCCTGACTCACGGCATAGCCTTCGCCCGCAGTGCCAAATATGTATAGATGGTTGTAATGCCGCAGCGTCGCCTGCAACGAGCGGCGGAAGACGTCTTCCAGCAGTTGATCGTTTTCGTCCCAGGGGATTTCACAGGACACCAGAATCGCTTGTGGATAACGCGTCGCCGAAGCGCTCATGACAGTGCCTCCTGCCCGGCGCGCAGTGGCAGATCGCCGGAGACATACTCCCGCTGCCAAAGGGCGACCGTCTCTTCAATGAATCGTTCGACGGGCATATCGATGTTGTTCTGCACCATCAATTCCGGCAGCCACTTCGTGCCAAAAGCCACATGCTGCCGCTCGTCAGCCATATCGTAGCTGACGTATTGCGCTGAAAGCTGATCGCCGGCCGCTTCGTATTGCGCTAGGCTGCGCCGTCGATGGGGAAAGGCATGCGCTTCATTGCCGCGCGTCAGCAGACAGTATTGCGTGGCTGCGTCATATTGCGAGCGCCAGGCGTAGATGCGCGTATTCTGCGGCACACTCGTGTAATCCAGCCCATGCCGCCGCAGCCATTCGATGCCCAGCAGGCAATGTCGCGTCTCGTCGTAGCAGTGTCGCGCCGAGTCGTAGACGAAGCCCCAAGGCATGTTCGGCGATAGATGAATGATCAGCGCCACCGTCTCCGCCGCCAGCATTTCCTGGCTGTAATTCTCGAATTCGTCCAGTCGGCGCGCGGCCGCGTCCGTTTGCCGGCGCGCATCCTCATCGCCCCAGTGCCGCTCCAGGATGATGAAGCGGTCGTCGCGGACGGCGGTCATCGGCTTGCTGAAAGCGACGCGCGCGGCTGCCCGCGTCGGTTTCCCGGCGCGGGCTTCATCACCGGTGACGCCGCCGGCATGCGCCAGCAGCTCGGCGATGTAACGTTCCCAGTCGCTGGTCGGCTGCCCGGCGAACTCGGCTTGCGCCCAGGCGACATGTTCCGCTTCGTCCAGCAGGATATGCTTCAGCGCATAGAGCGTGGGCGCGTCGGGATTGGCGAAGGTCTGTCGGCTATGCCAGCGATAAGCCTCCATCAGCGCCGGCTTGATGACGCGGAACAAACCCGCCAGCAGGCTGCGCTCATCGGGCGCGTGGATCGCCTCGGCCATCAATTCTTCCAGGGCGGGATCGCCCGGCGGACGGAAGGCCGGCGTCTGCACTTCGCGCAGCCTTTGATAGAGGTGCTGAACATGCTGCGCCTCCTCCCACAAGAAGCGCCCCAGCGCCAGCTTGTATTCCATGCGCGCGGTGGCTGGCAGCCAAGCCGCCAGAATGCGCATGGTCTCGTATTCGATGAAGAGATAGCGATTCAGCAGGCGCTTGTTGCGCGCCATTTCGACTTGTTCAGCGGGCTTGACGATCTGCATGCTCGCGCTCCCTTACCAAGCGGTCCAGCCGCCATCAACCAGGATGTTCTGCCCGGTGATATAACTGCCGGCGTCGCTGGCCAGCAGCAAGACGAGGCCCTTGA
Organism: Phototrophicaceae bacterium; assembly: GCA_965116975.1. Taxonomy (GTDB): domain Bacteria; phylum Chloroflexota; class Anaerolineae; order Aggregatilineales; family Phototrophicaceae; genus UBA6055. The sequence goes on along the minus strand of OZ220735.1, from coordinate 3,214,574 downwards.
GTTCTTCCGGCTTGCCCATTCTTCCCAGGGGCACCTTCGACTCGAGGCGGTTGATAAAGCCGGGATGCGCCTCGTCGATAGCGGGCATCTTGGGGAAAGGACCCGGGCTGATGCAATTGACCCGTATATTGTCCCGCGCCCAATAGGCAGCCAGGTGGCGCGTCAGATGCACCAGTCCGCCTTTCAGTCCATGATAATTCGGCGGGCTGTTGATGCCCAAGCCTTCATAGGCTTCGGGGTAGCTGGCGACTACGCCGTACATGCTGCCGATATTGATGATTGAGCCGCCGGCGCCGCGCCCGCGCAAGTGCAAGGCGGTATCCCGCGCCAGCAGGAAGTAGGCTGTGACGCCGACATGATAGGCTTGGTCGAAATCGTCGGCGGTGGCGCTGTCGATATCGGCTGGCGGACCGCCGTAGGCATTGTTGACCAGGATGTCAATCGCGCCCATGCGCTCCACGACGTGGTCCACGAAAGCGGGGATGCTATCGGTGTCGCCCTGGGACAAAGCCAGTCCCAGATGCCCGGCGCCCGGCAAGCCTCCGGCGAAGGCTTCGGCTTGGGCGGCATCGCGGCTGGTGACGACCAGACGCGCGCCCGCTTCCGCCAGCGCCCGGCTCATCGCCGAGCCCAGCCAGCCGGCCGCGCCAGTCACGATTGCGACTTTCCCGTTTAAGTCCAGCAAGTTATGCACACTGCGTTCCGGCAACTGCATGGGTCTCTCCTCGGCTAGGTTTGGCGAGTAAACAATTGATTGGCATTATTGTAGAAGATATCTTCAACTTGCCCGTCGCGCAGGCGCATCCGCCAGCAAGCCAGGCGCAGCGCGCGCAGCGACTCCAAGCCGATCAGCACGGGCCGCAGCTCGGCATGTTTCTCCGCCAGCTGGAGCTCATCGGCGTAAATCCAGTGAAAGGAATCGCCGATGGCGACGCAGCGACCGTGTACATGACTGACGGGAAAGTCCGATCCGTAGAGCAAGCGCCTATGCCCCATGACATCCATGATCGCCTCGAAAGCCCCCGCTTCGGTAATAGCCGATGTATCGAAGAAGACATTATCAAGACCGCGCAAGCTCTCTATGCCTTCGATGGTGTGCCAGGGATTGAAGCCGCGCCCGGCGTGCGCCAGCAGCAAGCGCATATCGGGATAGTCTTCGCAATAGCGGCGGATGGTCGCTTGATTGAACGGGTCGGCCAAAGCTCGGTCGCGCACGATATGCAAGGTGATGGACAGACCGAGCTCGTCAGCGACCGCGACATGGCGCTCCGGCAGGTAGGCTTCGATTGGCGCCGTCCAGGTGCGCTCGTGGCCGGTCGCCAGCGTATGATAAGGCTTTAAGCCGACGAAACCTTCGGTTTTCGCCGTCTGGTAAACCTGCTCGGCCGTCATATCGGGCGCGATGATCATCTGGCAAAGGTCACCGTCCCGCGGCGACTTGCGGACTTCCTCAGCCAGGAAGCGGTTGTTGGCGTCGCGGTCGCCGGTGAAAGCCAAGCCGAAGAAGAGGCCGCCGCGCGTCCGTCCGCCAGGATGAACCCATTCGATGAAGTTGTAGTAGCTCGCCAGATCCAGCCGCGCCGGCATTTCCTGATAGCCAGCGGGAAGCGGATCAAAATGTTCGTGACAGAAAAGATGAGCGTGCGCGTCAAAGATGCGGTCGGGCAAGAAGGGCTCAATATCGCGGGCGATGAACTCGCGGTCGGCTTGCGTCAGTGACCAGCGCGCCATGTCAGATTGCTCGCGCGGCCCGGCGCCGTCGGTTACAAGGACAAGCGCGCATAGTGAATATCCATCGCCGTCTGATCGCCGGCGTAATAAACAACCATGACATCGCCGTCGCTCAAGGTCTCGGCGTAGGTCAAGCCATAGGACCAGATACTCATGTCATCCAGCGCGCCGGTGATGCCGCCGCGGCGCTTCTCCGTTCCGCTGTGCTGATATATGACGACCTCGCTGGAAGGGTCGAAGTCGGCGGCGGCGCGCGCGGCCACACGGGCGCGGATTGAGCCGCTGCCGAAGCGGTCGACCCAAGCTAGGACGATAGGTCCATCGGGCAGCATAGCCGGATGCCCGGCTTGGTCGGCGATGCCGATGTCCTGCGCTGCCGACCAGGCGCGGCCCGCATCAGCGCTGAGGCAGCGGCGGATATTGCGATAGGTCTCCGCCTCTGTGTCATATACCCAAGCGAAGCTGACCAGAGTCCCATCCGCATCCAAGCCAAGGCGCATATCCCAGTGGAAAATGCGTCCTGTCGGATCGTAGCCGGCAGCACTAGGCGCGTCCCAGCTCGCCCCGCCGTCGGTGGAGCGAAGCGTGACAGCCCGCTGATACCACTTGGACTCATCGTGATAATGTTTATTTGATTCGATGGACAGCAGCAAAGCGCCGTCAGGCAGCTTGATGATGGGGTTGGTCAGGCTGGGCGGTCCTAAATCAGCGGGCAAATCCAACTGTCGCCAAGCGCTCCAAGTATGCCCGCCATCAAAGGAATCCGCCAGAAAGACGCCCATGGGCAGGCAGCCTTCCGTGCGCGGATTAAAGAGCGGCGCGCCCGGATGCGTCTCGCGGTCGATCCACATAGACGCCGCCAGCAAATGACCTTCGTCGAGTTCGGTCAGATAAGCGACGCGGAAGGAACTGCCCGCGCCGCCAAGGCGAGCCGCCGCGAAATCGCTTTCTATGCGCGTCCAGCGCCGCCCGCCGTCATCCGAGCGGTACAGCTCGACCCATTCATCGGCGCAGTCTTTGTCCGACCCGCGCCGGCAGGTCATCAGCAAGCTCCCATCGCGGCAGACCAGCAGCGCCGGGAAGGTGTAGACGGCGCGCTCTGTGTTGGGCGCGCTTTGCGTGATGGGACCTGCGTCAAGGATTTTCATGGCAAATCGCCGCTCGCGCGCCTCAGCGGACCAGCCGTCGGAAGGGTTCCTGGGTCAAGTCGCTGTCCAGCAGCGTCAACAGATCGCCGCTCTCCAAGCCGCCTTTGATGAGGGCGAAGGCTTCGGCTGCGCAGTCCGCTGTTCGCTCTATATCTTCTTGCGTGTGCGCCAGCGTGGCTTTGAAGCTCATGTTGCAGTGAATGCCGCGGCGCGCCATCTCCTGGATGAAGATGGTGTTGGCAGGCGCGCGCAGGCTTTCGTCGGGCAAGTCCAACTGAATCACCGGATTCCAGAACATGCCGTCGCAGGCGCCGGCCAAACCGACTTCGCGCAGCGCGCGATTCAGTCGGTCGCTGAGTTCCTTGCCGATCGCCTCGAAGCGCTGGGCGGAATTGCGCCGTTCGAGCTCGCGCAGGGTCGTCAAGCTGGCCGCCAAGCCGAGGTTGTCACTCCAATAGGAGCTCGAAATGAACATGCGGCTGGCCGGTTCCATCACCGCGCGCGAGCCGACCACCGCGCCCATCGGATAGCCGTTTGACATTGCCTTTGCCAGCACGGTCATATCTGGCGTCAAGCCCAGGTATTCTTGCACGCCCCCGATTCGCGGACGGAAACCGCAGGAGACTTCGTCAAAGATGAGTACGGCGCCATGTTCCCGCGCCAGCGCTTGAACGCCTTCCAGGTAACCCGATGGCGGCAGCTGCGAGCGCATCGGCTCCATCATGATGGCGGCGACATCGCCTTGATGCGCGTTTAGCAAATCGCGCAGCCCAGGCAGATCGCCCCAGACGAAGGGCAGGGCGGTGCCAGCCAATTCTTTCGGCACGCCGATCGGCTCGATGCCGGCGAAGGGAAATTCTCCGCTCGCGGGGTTGACCAAATAATTGGCTGATTGATACCAATCGTGCCAGCCGTGATAACCGCTGAAGAGAATCAGATCACGGCTCGTGACGCCGCGGGCGATGCGCGCCGCCACTGCGTTCGCCTCGCCGCCGCCTTTGGTATAACGCGCCATCTCCGCGCTGGGAATGACCGCGTTGAGCAATTCAGCCAGCTCGATTTCCAGGGCGCTGTTGAGCGTGTAGATGCTGCCGCGGTCGATCTGCGCCTTGACCGCGCTGTCGACGGCGGCGTCGGCATGGCCCAGGATGATGGCGCCAACCGCGTTGACCCAGTCGATGTATTCGTTTTCATCCACATCGATGAAGCGCGCGCCCTTGGCTCGGCTCGCGTAAATCGGGCTGTTGCCATGGGCGAATTGGCTCGATCGTCGGCTGATGAGCTGCGTCCGTCCCGGTAGGAGCGCTTCCGCCCGCCGGTAGAGTTCCAGGGATCGCGCCACGCGCTGTTGATCTGGCATGAGGGCTCCTATGTTTCGCGCTTGCTTTGAGCTGCGCCATGTTTCAAATTGTACGCTCGAAAGCATAGCCGACTGCCGTCAGCAGTGCCAGTGCCGCCCCAGGGCAATCAGCGTCCATTGTCGACCCATAATAGAATGCACGAAAGTAAATCCAGCAAAATAATTCCAAATGCACCTTATTCTACGCCAAATCTTGACAATATAATTATCAATTTAGTATACTCCCCTCAGAGATAACTGAGGGGAGTATGTGGCTACTGCCGTCTGGCATGTATGAAATGCCAGATGACCACGAGCAATAGATGCCCGTGGACACGAACAGTTGCCGTAAAGCAGACGAAACCGTTCATCGGCCTCCTCCTTTCAGAATAAACAAGCGCCATGCCCGGCGCTTGTTTGCTTTCTGGCGAAGGATTACGCCACGAATAACTTAGCACAATACGTGAAAATTGGCGATATTGCCTGTCAGGGCAAATGCTCTAGCGTCTTGTGTTCTTCTACTGTTCGTATGAGAATCGGATGTATTCAGCTACAGCGTTCCCGCCAGGGCAAAGACTATGCTCCATGAGGGATTTCTCACCCGTTTCATTTCACTGTTTGGTTTCGGATTGTGATGGGATAATCTCAAATGCCAAAAGGTAGCCCGGATCCCGCGGGCGCTCACATCACCGCGCCGCGCGCGACAGCGCGATAAGCTGCCAGCGCCGCCGCCTTGATCCCCGCGTCCACCAGCGGGAAGGTCCCCAGCACATGGGCGAATTCGGCTTCGCTTCTAGCTATTGTCTGAGATTGTGATGCACATTAGCCGCTGCCACGAGCTGCTTCAGTTCAATAGCGCTAATGTCTTTTTGCTGGCTTTTGCTGTACATGGTGAGCAGGTATATCTGATCTTGCAACATGACGTAATAAATTATTCGGTAGCCCTTTGGCGCCCCTCCTTTTACAGCAGGGTTGCGGACCGCCGCTTTGTACACCGCAGCGCCGATGTTTGGCACGACAACTCCCGGGCGCTCGCCTTATTTTAAGCGCTCCGTGAACTTCTCAGCTTGTCTGACTGCGTTGTGGTACTTTTTTTCGAGCGCTTCGAGCCGATCTTCAAATTTTGGCAGCGTTTTAACGAGAGTGAGCATTGCCTGCGATTTTCTGGCGGATTTCCTTAAATGCTTCATGCGCCGGGCGACCTTCACCGGCCGCCGCTTGTTGCAAGCCGATACGGATGTCTTCCATAAGCTCCGCTTTGGTCGGCTCGTCCGCAATTTCCGCGGAACGCTGAAGCTCCGGTCGAGGTATGGTCTCTTTTATGACGGGATCCGTGGTTGCCATGCGAACACATCCTTGAAAGTAGTGGGCTCTTCCACTCAGACTGTAACCCGATATATTCGTTTGTCAACTTTTGAGTTGATATTGCAGGGCAATCGCTTCAAAATGATGGCGGACGAAATGGCGGGATTCTAAACTGAAAATTAACTACAGAGTACGCAGAGAACGCAGAGAAAAACAAAAAATCTCATCTCAGCTGTGATTTTTGGTGACAAATCACGTTTCGCTGGGGACTGTTGCCGATTCCGGGCCGCAGATTTAGAAGAATAGTCGCCTAAACTCCTACGAACTCTGTGTCCTCTGCGTCCTCTATGTTGAAAAATAATTAGATTCGATTACCCTGCCCGCCCGCGGGCGCTCACATCACCGCGCCGCGCGCGACAGCGCGATAGGCTTCCATCGCCGCCGCCTTGACCCCCGCGTCCACCAGCGGGAAGGTCCCCAGCACATGGGCGAATTCCGCTTCGCTCAGCCCGTAGATATGGGCGATGATGCCGTCCAGTTCGGCGCGCAGGCGGGCGCGTTCATGCGGGTTGATGACGCCCTTGTGATGCCCGCCCAGCCCGACTTCGGCGGCGAGTTCGTCATATTCGGGCGCCGTGCAGATGAGCTGGGCGGCGCGGCGCACGATGGCGTCGAAATAGCGGTCGCCCAGCATCAGGCGTGGGACGGGGAGTTGGTAGAGATAGAACATGTTCAGGTTTGAAGTTACCTTTTGACGGACTGCCCAGTCGCAAATGTAACTGTTCCAGAGTGAAGATAATATTAACAAGTACGCATATTCCGTTGGTTTGATTACGACGTGCATACTATCACTTGCAAATGACAATTTCGGAATAATACTTGACACAAACGTACGTTCGTTTGTAGAGCTAGCTTGACGCCGATGCGCGAGGCGATACGTCTGATACCCTAAAGATTGGTCAACATCCATTTCTGATCCGCCCAGCACGCGCTGCCTGCCAGCCGCCTCGTCAATCCAGTAACGCGGCGCGGCGTAGCCATGCTGAAACTGCCAAATCATCTTGCCCTCATAGAGCGGCAGTCTGCCTGCTGCCGGCGCGTCATGGAAGAGGTCGCTGTCGTTTGTCATGTCGAACTCACGGGTTAGCTTTACATTCCACTTGTCCGGCAACTGTTCGCCTAGAAGGGGGAAGCGCAGCATCTTCTCGACGATTTCTATGTCTAGCGGGTCTTTGAACTCGGTCACAGACAGCGACGACGGCGACGAGCGTTTGATGAGATCAACGCTGACCTTGACGCTGTCGTCAGTCGGGAAATCAGCAAGTTCTTTGACATCATGCCGCATAAAACTTGCGGGGAAGCTCCGACCCCCCCCCCCCCCCTCTTAATTGTTTCTTAACGAAAGACAATACGACGAATTTGAAGCTGCGATGAACGCCCTCAAAGATCGCTTTGCGATTCTCGAAACCGAATAAGCCGCTGATTGCGGTCTTTTCGAAGAGCATTTGCCGCAATTGTTTTGTGCCCAAATCGCTGTATATGCCCGATGGGATGACGATGCCGCAAGCCCCGCCTGGCTCAGTATTGGTCTTGTCCCGCAGCAGGCGAAAGCACTGCTCGGTGAAGAGCTTGTACAGATTGATGTCGCTGCCTTGCTTGCGCCCGTCCACGCGCGAGATTTGATTCTGGTATTGCGGGGCGCTGCGATAGTAGGCGCTGACATGGCGGTAGCCGCTTTGATATTGCAGATATTCGCGCCTGATATCGGCGTCTTCCAGCAGTTGCGCCTTGATTCGCCTCTTGTCGACTCGGTTCGCTCTTTTCTGGCGCATGCTGTCGTCGTATTGGGCGAAGAATTCTTCGTCTTGCGGCTTGAAGACTTCCCAAGGCGGATTCGTAATAATCACATCAAAGCCGCCGCGGGTCTCGATGATTTCGTCGAACTCGTAACCCCAGTGGAAGGGATTCAGGGCTTCGATGTCGGCTGTCTGCAGCTGGCGTTTCTGCGCCCGTCCTTTGAGCTGGGCCTGTTCGTACTGGATTTTCAAGGCGAGGAAGTCGTCCAACAGGATCTCGTTCAGCAGGCTCTGGGCGTCTTGGCGCTGCGCGTTGATGTTGTCGCGCAGTTCTTGTAGGGGCGGCATATCATGCCGCCCGCCCGCGCCACTTGACTCGTCCGGCAGGGAAGGCGACGGGCGATATGGTATATCGCCCCTACCGGCTGTGAATAAATCCACACTATCGCGATAGAGCGCGATCAGTCGGTTCTTCTCCGCCAGCGCCCGGCGGTAGCTCTCCGCTTTGCGTTGCTGGAGGAAGTCTTGCTGGGCTTTGCCCGCCATGTCGCTTTTGCTGTCAAAGCGTTTCTCATCCACGTTCAGCAAGCCAATTAGCGAATTGCCAGCCATGATATTGAAGTCGATATTGGGCAGGGGTTCCAGGTCATCGGTCTCATGCGCTACGCTGACCAGCGCCAGGAAGAGGCGCAGTTTGGCGATCTCGGTGGCTTCGTCCATGATGTCGACGCCGTAGAGGTTATTCACGATAATCTGCTTGCGCATGTAATAATTGATGGAGGGATGCTCTCGCCGGATTTTTTCCGCCTGCCGCCGCAGGTTGCTGTCGTTCAGCCGGTCAATCGCCCCAAAGACCGCGCCATAGATATTGAGCAGGTTGTTCATCGCCGCCACCAGGAACGCGCCCGAGCCGCAGGCGGGGTCGAGGATGGATAGCTTGGGCAGGATTTCGTTGAGAAGCTGGCGGCAGAGATCCGCATCCAGGCGCGTCAGCAGGTCGCTCAAATCGTCGAATTGGCGGCCGCTGTGCGCCTTGACCTTCTCCAGGATGACGCTGTGGATGCTGCGCTGGCAGAGGTATTCGGTGATTTCGCCACGAGTGTAATAGGCGCCGAAGGCTTTCTGGTTGATGTATTTCTCGAAGATATAACCCAGCACATCGGGGTTGATCTCGTTATCGCTCGCGCCGAGGCTGTCATCCAAATGCCAGGAATAGTTGCCGAAGAGGCACAGAACATTCTTGAAGGCGCGGTCGGGGATCTGGATGGCGCCGTAATCGAGCTCCAAGCGGTGACGGATGAAGAGACCGCCGTTCAGATACGGAATGGCGCCGAGCAAACGCCGTGATTCGGCGCTGCGCTCTTGCGCTGGTTTGGCGAAGCCTTCGAAGAACAGGGCATCCAGGAATTCGCTGTAATAGCGGTCGCGCCCGCGCGCTTGGCTCTCTTCCAGCTTGTTTTCGAGGTAGTTGCCGTTTTCTTGGATGAAACCTTTCTTTTGCAGGAAGTAGATGAACATCAGGCGGTTGAGCAAGACCGAGGCGTACCAGTTGCGGTCGGCTTCGCGCGGGATGCCTTGGATCAGGTTGATGAAGTCGACGCGCAGCCCGCTGAATTCGCTGTAAAAGCGCTTGGTGACGCGCTCGATATCCAGGGCTGCGTCGAGCTTTTTGTTAACGATGCTAAGGGGAATGCTGCCATCTTCGCGCAACTCGACCATCTCGATGACCATGCCGTCAATCTTGCTCATGAAGAGATCGCCCGGCTGTCCCTTGAAATAGTGATGCCGGCGCGGTCGCCGCTTGCCGTCCTCGCGCTTGACCCAGTACATCATGCTCTTGGCGCGGTCGCCATCGTCATCCAAGAAGATGATGACGTTTTCGTGCGCCAGCTGTTCGATCTGTCTGTGGAGCTTGTCGCTGGTTTCTCTGTTGGGCAGCGTTTCATTCGGGGCTGCAGGGAAGACTTCGAGCACGGCGACGCCGGACATCTGGGCGATGAGGCGGCGCATATAACCCGTATCGCCTATCGGAAGCGGGCGGGAATCGGGAACGCTATTCCAGCCCATCTCCTGGACGAAGAGGCTCGCGAAGTCAAATTTCTGCAAAATTTCTCGCGCTCTAGTGCGGTTCAGCGCCATTTTGTTCTACTCCTCGGATAAGTCGAATAAGCCCAGCGAACAAAGGATGCGCGGTTCTTGCTCCTCGTCGCTTTCGGTTTTGCGGCACAGGCGTTCGTCCTGCCACAATCCGATCACCAGTTCCGCCAGCTCCTCGTCCGTGATTTCGGCGCGGAGTTGGCGGTTCAGCCGGTCGCGCGCCGTTTCCAGCAGCGGATGACGATAGATATCTTCTATGACGGCATTCATTCCCTCTCGATTGTGAAGCAGCGGCACATCTTGGACATAGCCTTTCAGCCGCTCATAAGTTCTGCGGCGCGTGCTTTTCGGCCTTCCCAGTTGACCGCCGGTCTCGGTGAGAAAATCTTTTCCCTGCGTCTCGCTGACGCTGGCGTGTACCAGATCGTGGTGCAAGGGATGTCGCGCTTGCGCTGGTGTATCGGGTTCGCAGCGCGCCGCGTCCAGGATAGTATCCTGCGACTGGGTGACGATTTTCTCTTCTTTGTCCATCCAGACCAAGGCATCCGCGTCATCGCTGGATTTGATATATGTTATCACGCCTTGCGGGCGGTCTGTCGAGCCGGTGTAATGCCGCGAGGAATAGACCCCATCGTTCAAGTCCTCGATCTTTTTCTTCAGCCACGGGTTGTCTTTGGTGGCATTATTCCAGATCTCATACGCTTTGGAGGACAGATCGACTTCGCTATCGGCTTCCATATTGAGGATGCTGGATTTCTCGGTGTATAAATCCTGCAGTTGCTGCCGCTCCTGTTTGTCGTCTTCAAAGAATTGCTCGTCCGAACCAAGGACTTCTTCGTTCTCTTCCAAGCGTTGCCGCACCCGCGAGCGCAGGTGGATGATTTGATCTACGCCATCCGCCGGCAGGAAGGAATAACAGCGTATCTCGTCCGCCTGCTGCCCGATGCGGTCGACGCGGCCCGCCCGCTGCGATAGCCGAATGATTGCCCAGGGCAAGTCGTAGTTGACGACGATGGCGCAGTCCTGGAGGTTCTGCCCTTCACTCAAGACGTCGGTGGATAGCAGGACCCGGATTTCATTGGCTGGTTTTCGCTTCAGCTCGTTGCTGGCTGGGCTGAAGCGCTGTGCCAAGCCTGTCGGATTATCGTGCTGCCCGGTGGCTGCCTCCAGTTCCTTGACGCCCCGGCGAGTCAACTCATGCTGCAGATAGCGGATTGTGTCGGCAAACTGGGAAAAGACCAGCAGCTTTTCTCCCGCATGATCGCGGCTGATAAGCTCGTATAAAGCGTCCAGCTTGGTATCTTGCTGGGCATTCCATTCACCACAGAGTTCTTTCACGCGGGTCAAGCGAGCAATATCTTCCTTTAGTTCCCGCGCGAGATCATCTGTGAACAAGGATGCGCGCAGCCATTTGAAGCGGCTTTTGTAGCGTTCGCTGAACAAGTCGTAGGCAGCGCGGGCGCGCTGGACATTGTCCGCAGCAAGGTCATCCGTACCTATGGCGTCATTTGAATTGCCGTCATTGTCCAGATGCAGGGTGACAAAGTTGGAGTCGCTATCTTCGTCTTGCGTATCGGGATCAAGAATATGAGCGTCCAGCGAGCCGATTGGCAGGTCCAGGTCCTTCTCAATCGCATGGAGGAAGACGAAGTTGCGCGTGATGTGGCGGTTTACAGATTGCAGGAAGGACGCCCCGCTGCTTTCCAAGCGCTTGAAGAGATTGGTGCGGCAGAAACCCATCAGGCCTTTGCCCGCGCGGGAGAGGTTGTCGATTTGCCGCTTTTCATCCGCTGTCGCTGTCTTGGCGGCCTTGTCACGCACATATTGTCCCAAGCCGTAGCGCGGTAAGCCAAGCTCGTTTATTAGCACTACAACTTCGTCGGAATAAAGCCGTTGGTACTGCGGGTTTGTCTTTAGCGAGACGGTTTTGGGGACGCGGCTGGGGAAAAAGAAACGTTCTCCATTCTGCAATGCTATGAAGCGGCGTCCACTATCGGGGTCGGTTTCGGCGTAGTTGCTCTCGATGAAACTGCGGGTGCGGCGCACCAGGTACAGGCGCATCAAATCGCGCCAGTCGTCCCGGTGTTCACTTTTCTCAAAGGCGACGATTGAGCGCGGGTGAGCTTGGAACTGCTGCCGAAATAGAGCCTCGCCCATCGTTTTCAGGTATTGTTCCGGTCGAACGCGTAGCACGTCTTCTTCACCGATGAATAAGCGCAGCTGCGCGGACAGGTCCAGATAGCTCTTGTTGTAAGGCGTCGCCGACAGCAAGATGCAGCGGCTTTCGTTTCGCTCGATGTATTCGTAGACCGCCCGATAACGCTGCGTGTCGCGGTTGCGCAGGTTGTGGCTTTCATCGATGATCACGATATGGAAGCGGGGTAAGCCGGGCAATTCCTGGGTCACCATGCCGAGCGAGACGACTCTGGCGTTGAGACCATAATCATCAACATATTTCTGCCACATCAGTCGAAGGTTTGGCGGGCAGATGACTAGACTTTTCCAATCGCGATCTTTCTCGAAGATCTTCGCCAAGGCGGTGGCCATCAAGGTTTTGCCCAGCCCGACCACATCCCCCAGCAAGACCCCGTCGCGCGTGTTGAGGTGACGGGCGGCGATGCGGACGGCGGCGGCTTGGTAATCCAGCAGCTGATCGGCCAATTCAGGCGGCAGCTTGAATTCGTTCAGCCCGGCGCGCGCTTCTTGCGCCAGGTGATAGGCAATCTTGAGATATAGCTCGTAGGGCGTGAGCATATCTTTTCTCGCCCAGCTATTCTCGATAACTTCAATCAAGTCCGTTGTGATGTCGACGCACCATCTATCGTCCCAGCGCTCCTCGAACCACGATTTCAACTTCTGACAAGCATCGTAATCGCTGATTTCGGTATTCAGTTCACCTTGCTTGGATAGCCCCGCCAGCGTGAGATTGCTGCTGCCCAGGAAAGCCAAAGTAGGCGTGTTGTAATCCCCTTTGTGGATGAGGTAGAGCTTGGCGTGGAGCGGGTATCCCAAGAACAGCTTCACCGTTAATTTGCCAGAGCGAAGTTGGCGGACGAGCTCACGAAGTCCTTGTTCATCTTCGTTGTTAGGCGCGCCAAAAGCCAGTTGGCGCCGCAAGTCTTCGACGATCCGTCGTTTGCGTCGCATCACCTGCTGCAGATCAACCGACTTGCGGGCTTTCAGGCTGAGGTATTCACGCAGTTCTTCGCGGGGTGTGGGATTCATGCCGATCAGAACGCGACAGCAACCCTCATCACTGCCTGATAGCTGCTCTATATCGGATTGCAAGAGTCGCCAGCCGCGTAGATTGAAATAGCCCACACAAAAATCTGCCCTATCAGCGGATTGCATGGTATTCTGCAACGCGGTGAGCAGCTTCTCAGATATGTTGTCGAATATTCTTGACATAGATAGCCCCTTGCAGACACTCATGTAAGCAATTGGTCAGATGGCTGGCTGCTCCGCAGAGCTTCGCGGATAACTTGGCAGTATGCTAGGCTCTAAACCCAGAACTTGAAGTAGGCTTTATCCAAACGGTCGCGCAGCTTAGGCTGCAAATATAGCGTGAAAGCCTTAGGTGGTAATATCGGGCTGGTCGTCATCAGCGGACCGCCGCAAGCGGCGTTCCAGGATTGGGATAGTCTCCTTTGGGTGATTGCTCCTGACAGCTCCTCTACAGTACGGCGAATCACTGACACTGGAGCGGGGAGAGAGGCAGCAGCCAGCCCGCGCGTGTATAATCGCGCATCATGCCAAGCGCGGAGGACGAACATGAGCGTGAACATCGAATGGGCGCAGCGCATCGCCGCCATCGCCAACACGGGTTTATATTACGCCAAGGACAATTACGATCGCGACCGATATCAGCAGCTTCTCGATATCGCCGCCGAGATGCTGGCAGGCGCGAATGTCAGCGCATCGCCGTCCATCCGCGATTTGCTGGACCATGACGATGGCTATATCACGCCCAAGGTCGACGTGCGCGGCGCGGTCTTCCGCGACGGCAAAGTGCTGATGGTCCAGGAAGCGGCCGACGGTTTATGGTCCTTGCCCGGCGGCTGGGCTGATGTCGGCGACAGCCCCGCGGATGCTGTCGAGCGCGAGATCCGCGAAGAAAGCGGCTACCGGGCGCGCGCGGTCAAGCTCATGGCGGTTGACGACCGCAACCGGCGCAATCGCCAATCCACCTTCGCTGTCTACAAGCTCTTCTTCTTTTGTGAGCTGATCGGCGGCGAAGCGAGGACCAGTGACGAAAGCCTGGCAGTGGATTGGTTCTCGCCGGAGAAGCTGCCGCCGCTTTCGCAAGGGCGCGTCACCGAAGCGCAGATGGCGCGTTGGTTTCGCCACTGGCGGCTGCCCGGTTTGCCGACCGAGTTCGACTAGCAGCGCTGCCATAATGGTCTTGACGAAAAATCGGAAGCGACCATGATCAGCCATTTCATATTGCCGGCTTTCAGCTTTGGCATGAGCGCCGCGGTCATTCCCGGTCCCTTGCTCGCCTATCTCGTCAACACGACGCTGACGCAAGGCTGGCGGCTGGCATTATTGATCGTCCTGGCGCCATTGATCACCGATGCCCCTATCATCATATTGATGACCTTCTTGCTGGGTCAGCTGCCTGATATTGCCTTGAAACTGATTCAGATCGGCGGCGGCGGTCTGTTGCTGGCGATCGCCTGGGGCGCGCGGAATCAGTATCAAGCGGGCGCGACAATGAATATGGCGGCGGGGATCTCGCCGGGACCGGCGCTTAGCGCGCGGCGCGTACTCTTGACAGGCATCGCGATGAATTTCCTAAGCCCGGGACCTTACCTCTTCTGGGGCAGCGTCAACGGTCCTTTGCTGGTCCAGGCGCTAGATGTTTCCGCCTGGCACGCGCTGGCTTTTTTGTTTGCCTTCTACGCGACCTTCTTGTGCGGATTATGCGCCTGGGTGCTGCTTTTTCACCACGTCGGCCGGGCGCCGGTCGGGGCGCTGCGGCTGCTGATTCTAGCGTCGATGCTGCTGATGCTGTGGTTCGGCATGCGCCTAATCGCGGACGCGCTTGATTGGACCGCCTATCATCTGCCGGTCTTCGTCGCCGTTATACTGGTCTTGGTCGCGCGGGAGGCTTGGAAGCGGCGCCAAGGCCGCGCCTGAGCCGGTCCCCTGCTCGCAGTTTCGGGCAGGGAACATTGGACTTTGAAGCGATCGGATCGCTGCCGATGCGCTCGGGGTTGTGATGTTTCAGCCATTTCGCAGTTGCTCCGCTTACATGCCGGTCAGCGCCAAGATGCGCGCCGGACCGCCCGAACCCTCTTCGTACTTGGGAATGCCGCAGACGATTGTTGCGGACATGTCTTTGATGGCTGCCAGATTCGCCACATTCTCAATGCCCACCAAGCCAGAACCGAGAATCATGTAGTGGGCGTCGAAAGTTGCGGTGACGGCGCGGTCAAGGCTGAGCGTATCCACGCCAACGCCATGAATGGAACGCTGGCTGACCAGCCACTCGGCCGCTTCGCCGCTGAAACCGGGGAAATGCAATCCGCTGTCATCGCCGAAGAAAGCTTGCGTCCCGATGAGATGTTCCCAGCCGGAATACATCAAGACAAAAGCGCCTTCGGGAATCTCGCCATTTTCCATTTCCCAGGCTTGCAGATCATCGACAGTCACCCAGGCGTCGGGGTCGTCTTCGGCGCGGGTGGCGATATCGATCACCACGGCTTGTCCCACCAAGCCATCCGCTGGAAAGGCGTCTACACGCTGACCGTCGGCGATGAAGTGGGCGGGGAAATCCATGTGCGTGCCTTGATGTTCTTCGAAAGTCCAGCGCTGCGAATAGATGATATTTTCTTCGACTGTGTATACGGTGCTGCGCTCCCCGGGACTTACGACGCCGGGCCAGACCGGATTGTTTGGGCTTAGCGTATGACTCAGGTCAATGACGCTCTGGGCGTGCATGTCCGCGCGGGCAACGCTGGGAGCCAAAGCCGCGCCGGCTGTCAGTACGCTGCCGATTTTTAGGAAATTCCTGCGGCTCACACTGGGCAAACCCTCTTTCTTGCTTCTTTCGCGGACCGTCTCCGCCACAATATGGTTACACATTTTTCATCTCCATCATTCACTCGGATATAAGGCAAAATTTCACATCAAGTATTATGTATACCAGGATCGGATTAAGAATTGATTACAGACGCGGCGCTACTTTTGGACTGGCGACACATACCAGGGCAATCGCGTCGAAATGTTATTCACCACATAGATTCCAAGGGTCGCGTAGACAATGACCGCCACCACCGAGATTTATCCGTAAATATGCCAAAAAAGGACGTAATGTAGGGGCGATTCTGTGAATCGCCCACGATTTTGCACCCAATTTCATGGGCGAGCCAAGGCTCGCCCCTACAATTTATCAGTTTGATGTTAAATTCGACAGTTATGGATTTTGAAGCGATTGCCCTGCGACACATACAACCTGGACTGTTGCGCGGACCTGCGCGCATGTTACGATGGTGCTAAATCACAAGGCAGGTCCCTTCAATGCCCGAATATTACGATCTGGGCGCGTATACACGGCGCGTCACAACGGAGTCCCGGTCAGCGCAGCGCTGGTTCGACCGCGGCTTGACCTGGCTTTACGGTTATAACCATGACGAAGCGGTCAAATGCTTTCGCAAGGCGCTAGACCATGATTCACATTGTGTCATGGCGCATTGGGGAGTGGCTTATGGCCTCGGCTGCAACTATAACAAGCAATGGGAGGCTTTTGCGCCGAATTCGCTGGCGCAAGCATTAAGACAGGGGCGCGCGGCGATCCTGGATGGATGCAAGCATGTGCAGCGCGCGACGCCTGTCGAAACCGCGCTGCTGAAAGCGCTGGAAAAACGCTTTCAGCGCGACGATGAATGCGATGTGGAGGTTCTGGCAACTTGGAACGACGAGTTCGCGGCTGCCATGCGGGGCGTATATCGCGCCTTCTCGGATGATTGGGATGTGGCCGCGCTCTTTGCTGAGGCGCTGATAAACCGCACTCCCTGGCAGTTATGGGACTTGGAAACCGGCGAAGCGGCGGAAGAAGCCGATACGCTGGAAGCGATCGCGGTGGTCGAAAGAGCCTTGGACCAAGTCGAAGCGTCCGGTGCCCAAGCGCATCCGGGTTTGCTGCATCTGTACATCCATCTGCTGGAAATGTCCCCCCAGCCGGAGCGGGCTATGGGGGCCGCCGACCAATTGCGGGATCTGACGCCCGAAGCGGGCCATCTGCTGCACATGCCGTCGCATATTGACGTGCTTTGCGGGCAATATCATGACGCCGTCCTGGCGAATCGCCGCGCCATCGCTGTTGATAATATCTTCGCGGCGCGCGACGGCGCGCTCACAGAATACACCTTTTACCGCGCGCACAATATCCATTTCAAGGTCTACGCCGCCATGCTGCTGGGACAATTCAAAACGGCGCTGGAAGCGGCTGATGAAATCGCTGAGTTGGCGAATGAAGAGCTACTGAGAATTGACGATCCGCCTATGGCCGACCACCTGGAAGGCATCTTGTCGATGCGGCTGCACGTCCTGGCGCGTTTTGGACGCTGGCGCGAGATTCTGTCGCAGCCAGCCCCGGTCGATGAGGAACTCTATTGCAATTCGCTTGCCATGTTCCATTACGCGCGGGCGATCGCCTTGGCGACGCTGCATGAACATGAAGCGGCCGCCGGCGAAGTCGCGGCTTTTAAGCTGGCGCAAGCCAAAGTGCCGGATACGCGCTTCATTTTCAACAATTCCTGCATTGATGTTTTAGAAGTCGCCGCCGCCATGATGGAGGGAGAAGTGGCTTATCACCGGGGAGACAGCGAGCGCGCTTTTGAGCGCCTGCGGCAAGCAGTCTACCTGGACGACCATCTGGAATTTGCCGAGCCTTGGGGCTGGGCGATGCCGACTCGTCATGCGCTGGGCGCTCTCTTGTTGGAATGCGGACAGGTCGAAGAAGCGCTCGCCGTCTATCGCGCGGATTTAGGGCTCGACCGCTCCCTGTGTCGGGCGATGCAGCGCCCAAACAACGTCTGGAGCTTGCGGGGCTTTGTGACATGTTTGGAGCGCCTGGGCAGAATTGACGAGGCGGACCTGCTGCGCCCTCAGCTGCAACTGGCGCTGGCTCGCGCCGATGTCGAGATCGCGGCATCTTGTTTCTGCGCGACCGGAAACAGCCGCCCAGGCAGCGCCTGTTGTCATGAGCAGTAGCTAAATCCGCAGCTTGCAGGATGCGCAATTTGTTAATTTACGGCGAAATATATTGGAAACGATTGCACGGCCGGGACATCAGGGCAATCGCTTCAAAATCCATAACTGTCGAATTTAACATTAAACTGATGTATTGTAGGGGCGAGCCTTGGCTCGCCCATGAAATTGGGTGCATAATCGTGGGCGATTCACAGAATCGCCCCTACATTACGTCCTTTTTTGGCATATTTACGGATAAATCTAGGTGTTGGCGGTCATTGTCGCAGGGCTGTGTCTACGCGCCCTACGCGACTCTCGGTGTCTACGTGGTGAATAAAATTTGAAGCGATTGCCCTGGCTGGATCGGCAGAATCAGTTGACAGACCAGCAGTTCATGTGTAAGCTAACTCAATAAATGTAAAATCTACCTTTATGATACCAAGTATCAATAAAGGACGGTTCAGATGGCAGATCAACGCTATGTCTTGGGCAATATGGACTGCGCGAATTGCGCGCGCGAGGTGCAATCCGCCGTGGAGCGCCTGCCTGGCGTGGAAGCGGCAGTAGTTGACTTTGCTAGTAGCGAGCTGCGGATTTCTGGAGAGGTCGCTTTTGATGCGCTAAAGACGCGCGTCGAAGCCTTGGGCAGGACGATTGAAGCGCCCGAGCTATTAAAAACCTATATGATTGGCAACATGGATTGCGCCGGTTGCGCGCGCGAGATAGAAGTGGCTGTCTCCAAACTAGACGGTGTGCATTTCGCCGAGGTCAACTTCCTCAGCAGAGAATTACAGTTAATCGGCGCTGTCGAATACGAACAACTTGCGGAGCGGGTCGAGGCTTTGGGAAAGACCATTTCCATAGTTGCGCCTGACCAGCCACAAGAGCTCGAGCCGCCGCGGCGCGCGGGCGTCTTCGGCTTCTGGGATTTCTTGCTGGAACGTCCGGCAAGCCGTATGGCGGTATATGGCGGCATCCTGCTTTTGCTCGCCATCGCGCTAGATTTGTCCGCGCTGGTCCCCGCAGGTCTCAGCAACCTGATTTATGTTTTGGCGATGACGGTGGCGATTAGACCGATCGCAGTAAGCGGTATCAACTCCTTGTGTATTAGCCGCGAGTTCAACATCAATCTGTTAATGACGATCGCTGCGCTTGGCGCCTTGTTCTTGGGCGAATTTCTGGAGGCGGCGACGGTAATCTTCCTGTTCGCCATTGGAGAAGCGCTCGAAGGTTATACCACGGATCGAGCTCGCGACAGCTTGCGCGGCTTGGTGGCGCTCAAACCGCCGACGGCGAATAGGATCATAGGCGAGCGCACGGAAGTGGTCCCGGTGGAGGCGCTGCGCATCGCGGATCGGATTCGCGTATTGGCCGGCGAACGCATCCCGATGGACGGGACTGTGCTGGCTGGTAATAGCGCTGTGGATCAGGCGCACATCACTGGCGAGAGCCTGCCTGTCGAACGCTGCCCGGACGATGAAGTTTACGCCGGCTCTATCAATGGCGCCGCGGTATTGGATCTGCGCGTCGATCGCCTTGCCCAGGACAATACGCTAAGTCGCATCATAGATTTGCTGCAGAAATCCCAATCTCGCCGGGCACCGAGCCAGCGCTTGATTGATCGCTTCGCGCATGTCTATACGCCCTTGGTGGCGCTAGGCGCGCTCGGCGTGGCGCTTATCCCGCCGCTGCTTTTCAGCCAGCCTTTCTGGGACAGCGCGGCGGGATCGGGTTGGTTGTATCGCGCGCTGTCGATGTTGGTGATCGCATGTCCCTGCGCGCTGGTCATCAGTACGCCTGTGACCGTGATCAGCGCCATTACATCGGCCGCGCGGCGCGGCGTGCTGATCAAAGGCGGGGCGCATCTGGAAGCCTTGGCGGGCCTGAAGGCAATCGCTTTCGACAAAACCGGCACCTTGACGCGCGGCAAGTTGGACGTTGTCGCCACAAGCACCGGCGATTGCGATCATGCCGCGGCTTGCCAACCTTGTGAGGAGTTGATATCCCTGGCGGCGGCGGTGGAAGCGCAGAGCGCGCATCCTTTTGCGCAGGCTATCCAGACGGCGGCCAGCGCAAAGGGCATCAACTATGGGCTTGCGGCCGAGGTGGAAACGCTCACGGGCTTTGGCGTGCGGGGGCTGGTCGGGGATCAGCGCGTGACGATCGGCAGCCATCGTTTCTTCGATAATGAATTCAACCATACTAGGCAGTTGCGCGCGCTCGCGCGGGACTTTGAATCGGCGGGGAAAAGCGCCGTTATGGTGCATGATGGGGACCAGGTGCGCGGCGTCATCGCCCTCACCGATATGCCGCGCGCGGAGAGCAAGCGCGTGGTGAGCGAGCTGCGCGCTATGGGCATGGCTTCAGTGATGCTGACCGGCGACAACAAAAGCGTCGCCGAGTCGATCGCCGGCGTAGTGGGCGTTGACCGCTTTCGGGCTGGGCTATTGCCGCAAGATAAAGTGGACGCGGTTGAGAATCTGGCAACAGAATATCAGCGTGTGGCGATGGTGGGGGATGGCATCAACGATACGCCGGCGCTGGCGGCCGCCACGGTTGGCGTGGCAATGGGCGCGGCAGGCAGCGCCCAGGCGATGGAAACAGCCGATGTTGTCTTGCTGGCGGACAAGCTGGATCTGTTGCCGGCGACCATCCGCCGCGCGCGTTTTGCCCTGCGGCTGATACGCGAGAATATCGTATTGTCAATCGGACTGAAATTGGTCTTCCTGCTGCTGGCTTTGACCGGCAATGTGACGATGTTGGCGGCGGTCTTCGCCGATATGGGCATGTCGCTGGCAGTGACGCTGAACGGGATGCGCGCTTTGCGGGATTAAGTGCCGAAGTCGCGTTCGATGACTTGGTTCAGGAATTCTATATCTCCAATTTGCGCAGAAATGCTTACAATCATCAGCTCGATAAGCATGGACAAGTCGCCGTTTTCCCAGGCTTGCTCCAATGAGTCAATATAGCGAAGACGATCATCCTCCAGGATAATGCTAGACGGATAGCCATTGCGTCTTAGTACCAGATTCATCAGCCCTCTAGTTGTTCGCCCATTGCCATCGGTAAAAGGGTGAATCTGCACGAACCAGGTATGCGCTGCCGCAGCGCAAAAGAGTGGATATTCCGAAATTCGGTCGTCGCTGGACGTTACTGCACGGACATAATCACTTTGATCAGTCATCATTTGTTGGACAAGGAAAGCATCAGGTGTCGCATAACTCGAACCTGTTATCATGTTCGAGTCTTTTCTGTAGCTACCGGCATCGTTTTGAATGCCTGCCAACAGCAGAGCATGGAATTCACGCAGAAAGTTCTGCGTCACTATTATAGATTTGTCAAGCGCGACCTCTTGAGCATAATCAAGCGCGGCTGAAAGATTAATCGCTTCCCTCTGGTCTATTGTCAATTTGCCTGAGAGCGTATCGCCATTTTGGATTAATTCTTTGGTTTCGCCAAAAGTCAGCCGATTGCCCTCAATTCGGTTGGAATGATAAATCTCATGTAATTTGGTATGTTCATAGAGTTGCCTCTGAATCTGTGTGGATAGCCTGCCGTCCTGCCAGCGATTTTTTATCTCCACGTCCAAGGCGCGCAGGCGATTATTCAGCCAGTCTTCAAAGTGAAATGGCTGCCCAGAGACTGTTTTCGGTCTTTGCATGCCGAAACCCCTCTTCACCAACGCGGATGCCTGGCAACGCTATAGGCGTCGTGAAAACCGCGCGACTGCTGAAGCTCTAGGTAAAGCTGACTGAAATGCTGCCGAACGCTGGAATCGAGACTGACGCGCATATCGTAGGCATCTTCTCTGTCGCTGCGATAATAATTGCGCTTGCGTCCCTGCCGGCAGAAGCCATATTTTCGATAGAGATTCTGCGCCACGGCGTTGCTCACGCGCACCTCCAGCACCAGGTACTCCGCTTTCAGCCGCAGCGCTTTGCGGAACATGCCCGCCAGCAGTATTTCCCCATAACCGCGACCGCGCTGCTCGGGATGGGTGGCGATGGTGCTGACATGCGCTTCGCCTTCGATTTTCCACAAGCCGCCATAACCGACAATGAGGCTCGATTTGGCAATGGCCGGCGAATCTTGCCGCATCCAGCCGCTGAGCCGCCGCATCCAGCCATCGTCTTGTGGCGGCAAAGCCGGGATTGGGTGCGCCCGTTCCTCCAAGACGACCATGTGGCTGATCTTGGATTCTTTGATCTCGAAGGCGTATGAATCTCTTGACCAAGGCGGTTCAAAGCAGAGGCGGTCTATCCTGGAGACTTCGCGGATATCGTCGGCGCGCATATAGCGCAGGATCAGGTTCATGAGTAATTGATCCAGTTGATCGATATTGCCGAAAAGTCTAAGGATGAATGGCTCGCGCTAGCAGTCAATTATCGTAATTATCGTTTATAAATGACGCTTGAAGAGCATTTATTGCTGGCATCCCCGCTTGTTTGAAAGGCAGAAATCAAGCGGGGAGATTCGGGACCGAGGTGATTCCCGCTCCCATGCCGCGCGCTATTTCATCTGCACTTCTATCTCGTCTATCCCATGTCAAAGATCTGAACCACGTCCACAGGGGCAAATTCGACGAAGGGGCTGCTCTGCGCCATTGCGACTGCCGCGTCCATATCTTCCGCTTCGACAATCGTGATGCCTGACAAGCGATCCTCGGTGGGGCCCGGCGCGACGCCGTCAGCGGTGACGCGGGTGGGCGGTCCCATGGGCATGCCTGGGTTGACCACGGCGTCGCCCAGGCTGCCGATCCAATCGAACCATTTTTTTTGATGCGCTTGCGCTTCGTCGGGGTCGTCAACTTGTGGTTCGCCTATGTAAAGAAATCCGAATTGCGCCAAGATGTTCTCTCCTGATTATGGTTTGCGTTGTGCTGCTTTGCTTAGTCGCGCCGCTGGCTGAATTAACTGTCCCTTGACGCTGCGTCATTGTAACGTCTGATATAGCGGAAGTCTATCAGCAAATGATGACGTCAGGGCAATCGCGTCGAATGTCACGAGAATCTGGAAAATATAGGAGCGGCTGCCCTAGAACACTGCGAAAAGCAAGATAAACACTTGTCATATATGAGGCCTGTTTATGCGAAACATCATTCCTTGCTCAATGAACGCTATAACTAGAAGAGCGGCGTCCCGGCGATGCTAGTACGAACCCGATACAGGGTCGTAATTCCCGTCAGATAGATGCTGCGCATATCGTCGTCGCCCCAGGTGAAATTTGTTATTTGCATCGGGCTTAGCAAGCGCCCGAGAAAGCTGCCGTCGCGGTGGTAAACGTGTAAGCCGCCTTGAGCGCAGCAGTAGAGATTGCCTGCGCAATCGATCTTCATGCCATCGGGAACGCCCGGTCCAGCGCCTTGCGTCCCTGCGAAGAGGCGCTGGTTGGCGATGCCGCCATCCGCTTCGACATCAAAGACATGAATCTTGTATTCCGGGCTGTCGTTGATGTAGAGCAGGGACTCATCGCGGGAAAAGCAGAGGCCGTTGGGTCGATTGAGCGCCGATGTTAGCAGCGTCAACGCGGCATTTGCGGGGTCCAGTCGAAAGACGCCGTTGAAGCCAAGTTGGGTTTCGCGCGGGATGCCCACCTTTGCTTCGCGGCCAAAGGGCGGATCGGTGAAGTAGATGCTGCCGTCGCGCTTGACTACGATGTCGTTCGGGCTGTTGAGTTCTTTGCCCTGGAAATGCGATGCCAGCGTCGTCATCGTTTCTTTGCCATCCATGTCATCCATGCGCGTGACGCGACTGCTGGCATGGTGACAGCTTAGCAGCCGTCCCTTGCGGTCATAGGTGTTGCCGTTCGCCATGTGACTATTAAGCCGATAAATGCTCAGCCCGGCGCTTGCGCTCCACTGCAAGGTCGAGTTGCCGAGAATGTCGCTAAAGCGCAGGTGGCGCTCGTAGGGGTGCCAGGCCGGTCCCTCAAGGAATTTCAGTCCGGAAACGACGGATTCAATCTCGCCGTTCGCTTCAAAGATCTCGCATAAGCGCGGGTCATGGATATCGAGTTGGATTCGGGGCATCTATCGCTCCTGGGAGATTTTGATTATTGACGCGATTGATTTTAGTTCTTGCGTTTGCGTGGCTGGGGCTTAAGCGTCTTCGCGTAGGCGTAACTCTGTTCCAGGTAAGGCAGCAACTTGCTGGTGTCGCGCAGCAGATGATCGGGTACGGCGACATATTCTTTCATCACTGTGCCATAAGTTACCAGCAGATCGCTGTCGTATTCGGCGATGAAAGCCTCACGCTCGCTTTTGCCCAGGCGCAGCCCGACAGTGCCGGCTTTGTTCAATTGGGAAAACATATTGCCTTGGTAGGAGGTGTAGGGCAGTTTCAGCCCGCCTTTGAGTTCAACCTCCGGGTGCGCGTCAATCAGTTGTTTATAGAGTTCCAACTTGTCTTTGGGTACCTGGCCTGTCTTCCCGCTCACTTCCCGCTCCTTTGCGCGCTTCCGCGTATCCACCTGCATGATGCTTTGAAAAAAGCCTAGAGGCAATGGTATCCTTTAGCGGGAATGGCGCGAAGGAGGGCGAGGAATACAAATGACGATTTATGACATCGCGGTAATCGGCAAGGGTTTGATTGGCAGCGCGGCGGCGCGTCATCTGGCTGCGGGATTCCCCGAGCTGAAAGTCTGCATAATCGGACCGGACGAGCCGGCGGACCGCAAGACGCACGATGGCGTATTCGCCAGTCACTACGACCAGGGACGCATCACGCGCGTGTTGGATCCTAGCCCTTTGTGGGGGCAGCTTGCGCGCGAATCGATCGCGCAGTATCCGATCATCGAGGCGGAGAGCGGCATACAGTTTCATCATCCAGTTGGCTGCCTGCGCGCCACCGACATTCCCGAGCGCATTCTAGAGATTGACGCTTGCGCCGCAAGGCATAAGCCGCCGCATCGCCGTTTGGACGCGGCAAGCTGCCGCGAAGCCTACCCGTTCCTGTCGTTTTCAGATGCTTTTGTCGCCTGGGACGAGGGCGGGGCTGCCGGTTACATCAACCCGCGTTCGCTGATCGCGGCGCAACTGAAAATCGCCGAGGACAAGGGCGTGGCGATCTTTCGGGAAATCGTAACAAGGATAGAGCCTGTCGGCGATTGCCACGAGATACGCAGTCGCGCGGGCAAGCTGCGCCGCGCGCGCAAAATATTGTTGACAGCGGGGGGATACAGCAATACCTTGCTGGATAAAAAGCTGCGTTTGCGGACTAAGTCGCATACGATCTTGCTCGCGCAGTTGCCGCCGGCGGAGGTCAATCGTTTGCGGACGATGCCGGCAATCATCAGCTCGTTTGACCATCCGCAGGTCGCTTCGCTCTATATGCTGCCGCCGGTAAAGTATCCCGATGGCAAGACCTATATCAAGCTGGGCGGGAGCGGCTGGAATGAAGATATCCTGGACGCGCGCGTGAATGACGACGAACTGCTGGACTGGTTTCATAGCGATGGCCGGCAGCATATCGCCGACGCCTTAAAAACAGCCTTGCGCGCGATGGTCCCCGGCTTACGAGCCCAGTCCTATCATTCTGTGCCTTGCCTGATCAGCAATAGCGGGCATGGCAAGCCCTATGTTGATGTCTTGCGAGAAGGAAGCATGTATGTGGCGACGGCCGGCAATGGCATGGGCGCGAAGTCTTCCGACGAAATTGGGCGCATTGGCGCGCGCTTATGCGCCACGGATAGCTGGCAGAGTGAATTGGCTAGAAACGAGTTCCGCGCTGTCTATCAAGAAGGTGGATTGAAATAAGCAGCGGGATTGTTCTCTAGCCCTTTGGCGACGATCCAGCGATGGCGCGGCAGCATGTCCGCCGGCAGATCGCCAGCTGGGAAATAACGCATCTCCAGGGACTCGTCGTCATTGACGCGCGGCGCTGTTTCCAGGCGCGGCCGACAGCGGAAAACGCAGGCAACAACCCCGATTTGGTCGCCGTTGGCATAGGTTGTGGTGAACTCGTCGCCCGAAAGCACAGCGACAATCGACTCCGGGATCACCTCAATGCCCGATTCCTCCAGCACTTCACGGATGGCGCATTGCGCTAGATTCTCGCCCGGTTCCAAGCCGCCGCTTGGTGGCGCCCAGGTTTTGGTATCGCGCCGCAACTGCAGCAGCACCTCATCGCGGCTGTTGACGACGACAGTCGTCACGCCAGGCAGCAGGAGCAGATCTTTGCCTATTTTGGCGCGGATCTGCTTGATGTATTCGGAAGCGGGCACCGTCTCGGCTCGATTTATGCGACCGAGACCGACAGGTTCACCGATTCTTTGAGCGTGTTGGCGACGATGCAAGCGCGTTCCGACATCTTGACCAATTTCTCGAAGGTGTCGCGATCGGCGAATCCGGACTTCACGACCATCTTGATGGAGGAGAAGCGAGCGGGCGCTTCCGCCAGATTGCCGCTGACTTCTATCGCGATGTCATCGATCTCGAGGTCGCGGGCGCGTATGGCGGCCAGCAGATTGCTGTTGAAACAGCCGCCCAAAGACGCCAGCAGCAATTCGCCGCCCATGGCGCCTTTATCATTTCCCCCCTTTGCGGCCGGTCGGTCGATGTCGATGGCGTGTTGGCGGATTTGCGCGGCGGTCGTCGCGGCGTCGACTTGATTGAGCATTACAGAAATTGTTGGCATGATACTCTCTCATCACAAAACATTAAACGAAATCCCGAACAGGGTCAGCCCTTGACGGCGCCCATGGTGAAACCCTGCACCAGGCTGTCAAGAAAGAGATTATAGGCGAAACCGACTGGGATGGCGATGATCAGCGCGGCGGCGAGCAAGGGCTGCCAAAAATAAACATCTCCCAGAATCAATTCGGTTGGCACGCCGACGCTGAGCGTGCGCCGAGAGGTGTTGGTGATGAAAACGAGCGCATAGATGAATTCGTGCAAGGTCAGCGTGAAGGTGAAGACGACGGTGGAGATGATGCCCGGTAATGACAAAGGCAGGACAACGCGTAAAAAGGCTTCGACGCGGTTGTAGCCATCGACCAGCGCGGCTTCTTCCAGTTCCGGCGGCACCGCCTTGAAGAACCCCTGCAGCAGCCACATGCTGAATGGCACAGTGAAGGAGGGATAAACCACGATCAGCGCCAGTGGCGAGTCTTTCAAACCCAACATGACGACGATGCGAAACATGGGGATGAAGAGCAAGGTGGGCGGCACCAGGTAAACGAGGAACATCAAGATGCCGGCGCGCTCGCCCCAGCGCCCGGTTAATCGCGCCAGGGCATAAGCGGCCGGCAGAGCCAGAATCAGCGTGATGATGACAACCGCGACGCCAACTAGCACAGAATTGCGGATAAAGTCAAGATAAGCGGTGTTCGTGAAGAGCGATTCCAAATGCTCGAAGGTGGGATCTTGCCGATAGATGAAGGGCTGGGGCCGGCGATAGAGATCGCCATCGGTCTTGAAGCTGTGCAGGAACATGATCAGGAACGGCGCCGCGGCGAAGAAGCAGAAGATCAGCACGACCAGATAGAAGGGCGAGCGCCGCAGAATGTAAGATAGCTCGGCGCGCGTGGCGCCGTATTTACGCAAGCGGTAGGCGATGCGCAACCCAAGCAATGTGGCGAAGGACAGGACCAAGAGCGACCAAAAGTTCTGAAGAATCCAGACCAGCAAAGCCATCAGCGCACCTCGGCTCGGCTTGCCACGCGCAGCATGAGCAGCGCCAAAGCCAGCAGCAATGGAAAAGCGAAGAGCGCCATCGCCGCGCCTTGCGCCAGGTTGCCGCCTTCAATGCCGATCTGGAAGGAATACAAGCCGATGATGCGCGTGTAATCCACGGGACCGCCGCGCGTCAGCACATAGACCACGGTCATATCGCCGAACATAGTGATCATGCTGAAGAGCAGGGCGATGACCATGATGGGCAGAATCAAAGGCAGCTTGATTTGCAGCAAGGTGCGCATAAAGCGCGAGCCATCGACCTCAGCCTGGTCCAGAATATCGGTTGGGATCGACGACAAGCCCGCCATCAGGATCACAGTCGCCAAAGGCGTCATGCGCCAGACTTGCACGAAGATGACGCTGATCTGGGACAGCAGCGGGTTCGCCAGCCAATACAGATTGCGACTGTTGGATAGCGCGCCGTTTGGTCCCAGGAAGCCGGTCTGCAAGAGCAGATAATCGATGGGACTGTACTTGGTATCCAGCATCCACAGCCAGCCGATCGCCGCCAGGGAGACCGGCGTCGCCCAAGGCAAAATGAAGATGAAGCGCGCGAACCATTTGCCCGTGAATTCCTGCGTGAAAATGATCGCCAATATGTTGGCGAAAATCAAAATGAAGACCTGGGATACCAGGGTGAACATGACGGTGTTGCCGAAGACCTGGCGAAAAATATCATTCTCCCAGACCGCGGCGAAATTGTCGAAACCGATGAAGTTGAGTTCGGTATTGCCGACGGTGACATCGGAAAAGCCGAAGGCGATGGCCAGCAAGAAAGGCAATCCCACAAGCAGCAGGATATACAGCAGAGCCGGCGCCAAGAACAGGACGCCGACAAAACGGCGGTCGTCCATGAGGTAGCGGCGCGGATTAAGGACGGCGCTGGTCATCAGAGGATCCCGCGCAAGTTCTGCTGTTCGACGCGTTTGCCCGTCGTTTTATCGAAGAACTTGATGTCGCTGTTGTGCACGGCGAATTCGTAGTTGCTGTCGACATCTAGCGAGACGCGCACGTTTGATGGCACCTTCGCCAGTGTCAGTTCCTTGTCGTGGCTCTGCACATAACCATAAAGCAGCCGATCGGAACCGAGGTATTCGACCCGCTTGACATAGTAGTGAAAAATACGCGAGTTTTCCGGATTGTCGGCCAGGGTCTTGGGCAAGAAGTTCTCCGGGCGGAAACCGAAACTGAAGTTATCGGCGCGCAGGATGTTCATACTTGGGGAGCCGAGGAATGTCGCGACAAACTCGTTGGCTGGGTCGTCGTAAATGTGTTGCGGTGTGCCGACCTGTTGGATTTTCCCATGTGACATGACCACGATTCGGTCGCCCAGACCCATCGCCTCGATCTGATCGTGGGTGACAAATACGGCGGTAATGTTGGACGATCGCTGAAATTCCTTGAGCTCGTCGCGGGCGTTGGCGCGCAGTTTGGCGTCGAGGTTGGAGAGCGGTTCGTCCAGCAGCAGCAGGGCCGGTTGCGTTACCATGGCGCGGCCGATGGCGACGCGCTGCCGCTGGCCGCCCGAAAGCTGCCGCGGCCGGCGGTCGAGCAGCATATCAATCTCCAGCAGTCGCGCCGTGTTTTCGACCTTGTCGCGGATGGCGCGCTTGTCGTATTTTTTCTCGCGGCTTTGCGCCTTGAGGGGGAAAGCGATGTTGTTGAAGACGTTCATGTGCGGGTAAAGCGCGTAACTCTGGAAGACCATGGAAACGCCACGCTTGCGCGGCGGCAGCGCCGTGACGTCTTCGCCCCCGATGAAGATATGCCCGGCGGTCGGCTTTTCCAGCCCGGCGATCATGCGCATGAGCGTGGTTTTGCCACAGCCCGATGGACCCAAAATGACCAGGAACTCGCCATCCTCGATTGCCAATTCTATGCCGTCGACAGCGCGGACATTGTCGAAGTATTTTTTTAAGTCGCGCAGTTCTACCAGGCTCATGGCAAGACCGAAACAGGCGGCAGTGGGCGGCTCTACGAGCCGCCCTGCACCTTATAGAATTTCGAGGGAAATGGCGGGAAATGGAGAAGTAAGCAAGGGCTTATTCGCCGCCGCCGACCATGCCTCTGGCGCGCCAGTCCGCAAAGATTTCTTCGACGCGCTCGTGCGCTTGCGCGACAGCTTCTTCCGCGTTCATTTCGCCCAGGGCGACCTGCGCCACCATATTGGGAATGATGCTTTCCGCGAATACCTGGCTAACGGCGGGATTCGTGACGCCTGGGAAGCCGAGATGCACGGACCAATCGTTGACCGTCTTCAAGACCTCGAATTTGTTCGGCGGCTGCGAACCCCAGGGATCTTCTTCCAGCCAGCCATCAAGCTCGGGCACGGTGCTGGCGTGGCAGGGGAAGTTGTAGAGTTCGCTGTTGTAGGTGACATCGCTGTAATTAGCGCTGTGGTCGAGGATAAATTGCTTGGCGGCTTCCAGTTCGTCGCCTTCCACATATTTGGGGATGACATAGATCTGCCAAACGTGCGAGGAAGCGTAAGCGCCGGCGGGTCCCGCGAGCGCGGGCGAGAAACCGATATTGGCGGCTGCCGCCTCGTCGATTTTCTGCAAGCTGCGGTAAGCCGAGTTGGAGTTGAGGATGTAGCTGACTTCGCCCGCGATCAAAGCCTGGTTGTTGCTGGCGGCGGTCCAGCCGAAGACCTCGTCGGTCATGGCTTCGTTCTGCAATTGCGCCAGGTATTTGACGGCGGCGATGGTTTCTTCGCTGTTGAGCACGACGTTTTCATTTTCATCCTGGACGCTGCCGCCGAAGCTCCAAATAGCGGCGCGATTCGCCATGCGGCTGTCGAGTTCGGGGCTCATGCCGATGCCGACTGGAATGCCGGTGGCTTCAAAGATCGCGCGCCCGCCCTCGAGCAAATCGTCATACGTCTTGGGACCGTCGGGGTAACCAGCCTCGCTCCAGAGCGCGATGTCATAATCGCCCGGGTCGGGCACATAGCCGTGGGTATAAGCATAATAGGTATCAACAACCGGCAAGTAGGACGCCGCCTGACAGGTGCTGGCGCGCTCGCCAAACATCTCCGACGCCATGGCGTTGAGATCGCCCAGGTCGTGTAATCCGTCTATGTAGCTAGCTGGCGAGAACAAGACTTCAACGATGCTGTGCCCATCGCCGGCGTCAATCTCGGCAGCCAGCGTCGAAAACAGTTCGGTGAAGTTGACGTGATCAACGGTGATGCCAACGCCATTAGCTTCGCCCCATTCAGCGGCATAGGCGTCGAACCATTCGTCGTAACGGGGCACGAAATGGCTCCATTGGAGCAAGCTGATTTCGGTGCCTTCGGCATAAGCGTCTTGGGCGCTAATGCCAATGCCCAGCCCAGCGCAAAGGCTGAGCGCGATAAGTATATTCATTAATCGTTTCATGGAATTGTCTCCTATACTCCTAGACGCGGCTTGGGTGTAGCTCCGCTGCTGCCATCAAAGAGCAATTGTAGCGAACAGTCATGTCGATTTCAATGATTTCGCGCCGCATGGCAGGGCAATCGCTTCAAAATGATGGCGGACGAAAGGCAGGATTCTAAACTGAAAATAACTACAGAGTACGCAGAGAACGCAGAGAAAAACAAAAAATCTTATCTCAGCTGAGATTTTTGGTGACAAATCACATTTTGCTGGGGACTGTTGCCGATTCCGGGCCGCAGATTTAGAAGAATAGTCGTCTATACTCCTAAAACTTTGCGTCCTCTATGTTGAAAATAATTTGAAGCGATTGCCCTGGGCAAGACGCGCGTCAAAATAGGCGCAGTTGCTGGGTCGGCTGCCGGCCATCCAACAGCACGTAATTCGCCATTTTATGCGGACTGCGGATGCCAAGCTTTTTGAGATGCAGCAGTTCGCTCAGCCGGCCGCGGCGGCGGGCGCGGATGATGGCGTCCGCGCTGACGGGTCCTATGCCAGGCACGCGCAGCAGCAGCTCGCGCTCGGCAGACATGATTTCAACCGGCTGATGAACCAGGTTGTCCTCCGCCCAAGCCTGTTTGGGGTCCATGTCCGTGCGCAGGTTGCCATCGCGCAGGAAGGGCAGTTCTTCCACGTCCCAGCGGTAATCCCGCAGCAGGAAACTCGACTGGTAGAGGCGGAATTCGCGAATGGCTTCAATCGCCGGCAGGTTCTCGAATGGCGTCCCGGAGACTGGACCAAAAGCGGAATAATAGACGCGCGCCAATTTCGCTTGAGCGTAAAGATTGTCCGTCATGGAAAGCAGCTCCAAGTCGGTATCGCCAACTGCGCCGACCACAAACTGAGTGACGCTGCTGGCCAGCTTCTCATGCGGATTTTCTGTGCGGATGCGCTGCGCCCACTGCAGCATGCGCAGCAATTCCTCGATGAAGATTTTCTTCGGCGCCAAGTCTGCCAGCCTTTCGCTGGTCGGCGCTTCCAGGTTGACCGAAACGCGATCGGCCAATTGCATGGAACGATAGAGCTGATCGTATTCGATGCCGGGCATGATTTTGAGGTGGATGTAACCGCCGTAGCCTTGTTTGTTGCGAATGATGTCCGCGGTATCGATGATTTTGTCCTGCGTGGCGACGGAACCCTTGATGATGCCGGAGGAGAGGAAAAGCCCATCGACTTTGCCCGAGCCTTGCAAGGTGTCGAAGGCGGATGCCATCTCGTCGGGCGAGAAAGTCACGCGCTTGGTCTTGGCGCGCCCGGCGCGGAAGACGCAGTAATTGCAGTTGCGCTCGCAGGCTGTTGTCATCATCGACTTCATGACGGTTTTGGGACCGCGGGGGGTGCTGAGCTGGGCGACGCAGTCGTTGAGGTTGAACTCTTGCTTGCGCGAGCGGCGTTTGCGTTCGGCTTGCGGGCTGTCGCCGGCTGGCTCGTGCAAGGTAACGTCCCCCATTTGGGAGAGCTTGGTCAAGGTTTCGAAGACAGTTTTTCTAGCCATGCCTCCATGATATAGAACATTTATTCTATTGTCAAGCGCGGAAACGACGAGTTTCTGTGATTTTTTGCGCCGGCGCGCTTAGTCCGCCGAATCGTTGCCGAGCCAATCGAACAACAGGGGCGGTTGCATGCGCAGCCAGGCGGGACCGTGTTTCTTCAGCATAGCCAAGACATTTTCCCGCGCTTGCGCCTGGGGCGGGTTGGCGTCGACCTCGACGATGCGCTCGCCCTTCCCGCGTAGCAGCGCGATGCCTGCTTGGTATTTCTCGGCGCGTTCCACCATATTGCGCTCGAAGAGTTCGCGGTCGGTCGGGCGATTGCGCAAGCGGGCATAGCAGTTATGGGGATTGACCTTGAGATAGATAGTCAGGTCGGGCCGGCGGGCATAACGGTTCAGGTCATAGATCTCAGCCATGCTCAACCCGCCGCTAGACTGATAGACCAGCGAAGACAGGACGTAACGGTCGCAGATGACGATGGGCTTGTCGGCGGACCCGAGCCCGGGGTAGATCACGTTGTCGAGGTGGTCGACGCGGTTAAGCGCGAAGGCATAAGCCAGCGAGAGCGGGCTCACCTTTTTGCGCTTTGCCAAGACATCGCGGATGTGCTGCCCGGCGGCCGATGCGTTGTGCGGTTCATAAGTGATGGTAACAGCATCGCCATGCGCCGGGCTCAGCGCGGCGTGCAGGTAGTGGGCGAGGCTGGTTTTGCCAGCGCCATCCATGCCTTCAATCACGAAAAAAAAGCTGTCAGCCGCCATCATATTCCGTTATACGTGATCTTGGTCAAGCCAATAGCATACCCGCCGTCGGCATGGCTGACAAGCGGCGAGGCGCTGCCGTGGCGAAAGCGCTATAATGCCAGATGATCTGATTTGCACGATGAGAAAACTTGTGCGCAAAATCCCACAACTTTCAAGCCCTAAGCAATCCCGGCGGCGTTTCCTGCAGCGCGCGGCGGCGAATTGAACTGACCTTTCGCGATATAATGTCTGCGATAATGTCTGCGATGGAACCGAACAAGAAACGAGCAAGGGAGAATTGAGCATGGCGATTGCCTTGAGCGATGCTGAAATCAATGAGAGATTGGCGGGCTTGAAAGCCTGGTCTCGGGATGGCGATGTACTGGTGAAGACCTTTAAGTTCGACAGCTACCTGGCTGGCTTGGCATTCGCGTCGGCTGTAGGCGTGATTGCGGAGGGGATGAATCATCACCCCGATATGCGCATCGGCTGGCGGAATGTCACGGTTTCGTTCAGCACCCATGACGCGGGAAACAAGCTGTCGGCGAAAGATTTTGCGGCCGCGGAGGCGATTGACGCGGTTGCTTACCCAAGGTAGTCCTTTCACGCCCATAAAATTGACTGTGGAGGGCCGGTTTGCGACTGCTGCTCTTCAATCTGGCGACCGATGCGAGCGACCCTGTTCTGGGATTCGGCAGCGTCTGGATCCGCGAGCTAGCCGGGCATTGCGAAACGATTGACGTGATCACCATGTATCGCGGCGTCGTGGATCTGCCGGACAACACGCGGGTGTATTCGGCCGGGCGCGAACATGGTTGGAGCAGGGCGCGGCGCCTGGCTGCCTTCTATCGACAGTTGACGCGCCTGCTGTCGGCGCGCCGCTACGACCTTTGCTTCGCGCACATGATGCCGCTCTTCGCCGCTCTGGCTGGACCGCTTCTCAAAGCCCGCGGCATCCCGCTGGTATTGTGGTACGCGCATCGGCAAGAGACGCGGCAATTGCGGGCAGCCACCGCCATGTCTTGGCGCGCGGTGACATCTGTCGCGACCAGCTTTCCGCTCCCGACAGAAAAGCTGCGCGTGGTCGGGCAGGGCATCGATACGGACTTTTACACTCCCCCTCCTTCATATTGGGAAACATCCCCCGTGAGGCGGGGGACCGAGGGGGCATTGAGGTTGGGGGCTGGGGGCAACCCGCTTGTTATCCAGGTGGCGCGGCTGGCGGCGATCAAACATCAGGCGACGACGATCCGGGCGCTGGCTGGGACAGAAGCGCGCCTCGCTTTTGTCGGGGGCGTGCAACCCGGTTATCCCGACCGCTATCTGCGCGAACTGGAAGCGCTATGCGCGACTCTTGGGCTGGGCGAGCGCTGCCAGTTCACGGGCGATCTGCGGGCCGAGCAAGTGCGGGATTGGAACCGGCGGGCGACGGTCGCGGTCAATACCAGCCCGGTGGGCTTGTTTGACAAATCCGCGCTGGAGAGCATGGCTTGCGCTTTGCCGACAGTGGTCTGCAATCCAGCGTTCGCGCCGGCCTTGGGCGAGTACCGCGAACTGCTGATGATTGATGGACCGGAGGATGTGACGGGTTTGCGCGAGCGCCTGGCGCATTTGTTGGCATTGCCCGATGGCGAGCGCGAGCGAATCGGACAGGCGCTACGAGACGGCGTCATCCGCGAGCATAGCCTGAAGACGCTGATTCAGCGTCTGCTAGCGGTATTTGAAAGCGGCGAATTGCCAGCCAGATGACAGTCTAACCTTGGGCTAGCCGGCGTAACTCCAGCCCAATTGGGTCAGCGAGAGCAGGTCGGGCGGATCGGCTGCTTTCATCACATCGGCGTTGATCGCCTCGCCCACTACGATGTTGTGGTCGCCGCCGACATCGACGATCCGCGTCACTTTACATTCGATGTAGGCGGCGGCGTCCGCCAAGACGGGCACGCCGGTCCGCGGCGCGGCGCTGAATTGCGCTTCTTTCATCTTTTCCGGCTTCTTGGCGCGCCCGCTGGTGACGCCCATAATGGCGTCTTTGTCGCTTTGCAGGAAAAGATTCAATCCAAAGACTTGACCCGCATCCACCAGACCGTGCGAGTAGCAGGACTTCTGAATGCCGACGGCGAGCAGGCGCGGCTCGTAAGACATCTGCGACACCCAGTTGACAACCATGGCGTTGACATCGTCGCCGTTTTTGCTGGTGAAGGCATAAAAGCCGTAGGGAATCATCTTTAAGGCATCTTTGATCTTGTCGTCCGACATTATGTTTATCTCCTGAGCATTCGAATTGCATAAACTATTGCAGATGATGGCGGGCTTGTTAATGCTTAATCATGCCTTGTCGAGCTGCGCCGAGATTCTCTCCAAAACCGCCAATATTTTTTCATCCGTGCTTGGCTCCGGTTCCGGTTCAGGTTCAGGTTCAGGTTCAGGTTCAGGCTCAGGTTCGGGTTCGGGCTCTGGTACTGGCTCCGGTGCCGGTTCTTCGCCATCAACCAGGTCGCCGATGTCATCGACGGCTTGGTCCAGCTTGTTGACAAACTTAACCAGGAAGAAGATGGCGGCGGCGGTGATGATAAAGTCGATCACGACATTGACGAAGTTGCCGATATTGATGGTCGCGACGGCTTCCGCGGCGACTTCCCGTCCGAAGTTCAAGAAATCGAGCGGGATGACCCATTGGGAAAAGTCGAGCCCGCCGGTGAGCTGCCCGATGGGCGGCGTGACGACGTCTTTGACCAGCGAAGTGGTGATGCCTTTGAAGGCGCTGCCGATGATGATGCCGACGGCGAGGTCGACGACGTTGCCGCGCATGATGAAGGTTTTGAATTCGGCAGTTACGCTTTGCGCGCTGCCTTTCAGTCGTTGAAACATGCTGCGCTCCCCCTGATATGTTGGATGGTTTCATTGTAGCAGGGGCGGGGATTATGCTCACCACAAAGTCGCGAAAGTCGCGAAGAACCACATATTAGGTTTTGAAGTACCCGCATGCTCGGAAGAGCTTCATGCTCTTGGTGTCTTTGTGGTGAATCAACCAGTCCGCGCCAAGTTCAGCGCCAACAGGCGGTTGCGTCGCGTTGTGACGCGGGGAAATTGATATTTGCCCGAATAAGGCTAGTTTTCTGTGGCTGTTATTCGAAGGATTCGCGAGGCAATTCCGACAGGCGACTTTGGATTTCCGCAGGCGACGCAACTTCCAGGAAGAGCGACACCGCCTCTATGATATTCTGTTTGGACTCTTCAATGGTTTGCCCTTGGCTGGCAATATCGTAGTCCAGGCAATGTGAAACGAAGAAATCCCCATCTTGGATGATGCTAACAGAGATAGTATTCAACATTTCAATCTCCATTCTACATGCTAATACGGATAGTAGTCTAAAGGCATCGTTTCAGTCAAGCATCCGCCCGCGCCAAGTTCAGCGCCAGCAGGCGGCGCAGGATTTCTTCTTCGTCAGCCAGAATCGCGACATCCCAGCCGTAGGCGGCGCAGACGGCTTCGTCCAAGGCGCGGTGCAATTCGTCCAGCCGCGGCGCGAAGTCGCCGGCTGCTGGCTTGACCTTGATGCTGTCGCGCCCGCGATAGACATTTAAGGCGTTGTAGAGGTTAGTCAAGGTGCGGTCTTTGAGTTGTTTTTCGCTTTTGCCGGCCGGATTGAGCCAGGCGTGACGTTCTTCGTGCAGTTGCTTTGCGGCGCGGCTGATGGCGGCATGGGCGGGATGGCTTGTGTCTTCCGCGCCCGGCGGCCAAGGGAAGGGGAAGGTCTCGAATGTTGTGGTCGGCGTGTAGCGGGGACGGTCTTCCAGCGAGGTGCCCATGCGCAGCGACCAGACCTCGTGCAGCTTGCTGTGCAGGACGCCGAAGAAGTAGTCGTCGTCGCGGGCG
This sequence comes from Phototrophicaceae bacterium, assembly GCA_965116975.1. Taxonomy (GTDB): domain Bacteria; phylum Chloroflexota; class Anaerolineae; order Aggregatilineales; family Phototrophicaceae; genus UBA6055. Next base: position 3,177,760 of record OZ220735.1, on the reverse strand, counting down.
AACACTAGAGTACCCTGATTACATAAAACCTCTGCCCCCGCCCAAACATAAATACGATATTTCGCGACGCCAGGAGTAGTTATAAATCTGGCTTTTTCCTTCAGCGCTTCACGCATTCCTGGTCGCGCTTCGGCATATTGCCACCAATACTTGGCATATGCCTTTCGTCTATTCTTTGACCGAATAGGATATGCCACTCGCTTAATATGAGAATACGGTGCTATAAAGTGCTTTGCCTCAACCTCAGTCATCAGACCAAAATCAACTGTCCACTTATTGCGAGGTTGTCGCACTATATCAGTTGCACTCCATACTGGCCTGACTACCATTCTATTGTTTTCATTTTCACTGATCATAGACAACGCTAATTGCTCATCTATATCAAATGGCCCTTTTGGCGAGGGTCCCATGAATGAAATCTTTTCATTTTGTAGGAGCCTTTTAGCTAGAGTAATATCAACTGTCGCTGACAAATCGGGATTAATGTTTGTAACAGGCAATCCATCCAACACCTTGTATTCTTGCAATGCTTTGTCAAAACCAACCATCGAGACGCGCACGGCCGCGCCATCCAGTATCCACTCACGATTCGACCAAGCCATGAAAATGTCGCCTGATTCTTTGATGCGTTTCAGGACTTCGCGATTAGCGCCGCCGCGTATCGAGTTGGTCGCCAGCAGCCCTGCGCGCTTCGCTCGCCCTTTCTCAATATGTTCTCGCGCATTCTCGAACCAGTAGCAAACCAAGTCGGAGAATCCTGGTAATTTGCCCGCGTAATGCTTGGTCAGGCGCTCGTAGTATTCGTCGCCTAGCTCGCCGCGCAGTTTGCCGCCGCCCAAAAAAGGCGGGTTGCCGACGATGACGTCGACGCGGGGCCAGTTCATCTTGCCACTCAAGTCCTCGCTAAAGTCGGCTTGCCTCCCCCCAATGCTTTGGGGGGACTGAGGGGGGTTAGCCGACGGGCGACTCAGCGAGTCTCCCCTACCGATATCGACAGGCTGGGGCTTCGCCGGCGGCAATATCGCGTCCTTGCAGACGATATTGCCACGCAATTCTTCCAGTATCGGCTCGCTGAAAGACTGCCCATAGCCGTTGTTCTTGCGCCACTGGATATAGCCGATCCAGACGACGATGCTGGCCAGGGCATGGGCGATGGGATTGATTTCGATGCCGTACATCTGTCGCGGGTGGACTTCGGGCGCGGGCAGCTGCAAGCCGGCCCAGAGCGGATGCTGGATGATTTCTTTTTCCAGGTCCATCAGCAGTTGCAGGGAGACATAGAGGAAGTTGCCGCTGCCGCAGGCGGGGTCGAGCACAGTGGTCGCGCGGATGCGCTCCAGAATGCGCTCGCGCAGGTCCAGCAGTTGCCGGCTGGCATTGGCTTTTGCCTTGCCCGTGCGCGCCTTGTCGTAGCGCTCGCGTATCGGCGCGGCTTCCAGTTGCACGGTATCCCATTCATAGCGCAGGGGCTGCATCAAGACCGGTTCGACGATGAGCAGGATATCCTCGCGCGAGGTGTAATGCGCGCCGAGCTGGGAGCGTTTATTGGGGTCGAGGCTTCGCTCGAAGAGGGTGCCGAAGATGGACGGCTCGATGGACTCCCAGTTCAGTTCGGCGGCTGCCGCCAGGGCGTCCAGCGCTTCTGACGACAATTCTTCCACAGTCACGACATTAAAGAGCGTGCCGTTGAAATAAGGGATATCGCGCATGAGAAAATCGCCGCCGACAGCCATGGCGCCGAACAAGTTTTGCACGTATCTAACGAAGACGCTGGGCTGCTGGCGCGATTGCTCGACGACGTGGCTGAAGATGCCATCGGGGCTGTTGACGGCGGTTGGCAGCAAGCCGATATCTTCGGCGAATAAACAAAAGACCAGCTTGGTGAGGAAATAGGCGATGCGCTCTGGCTCGGCTTGCCAGCCGCGCATGTTGTCGGCGATCAGTTGGAATACTCTAGCCGCCTCCTGGGTAACATGCTCGGTATTGCGGCGCGGGTGCAGGCGTTCCGGCGCGTGGAACATGTCATGCAGCCAGGACAGGACTGTGGGATTGCCGGCGATTTCTTCATGCGCGAAGGCATAAACCCGCTTTTGTGTATTGGGGAAATTGCTGTGGATTTCCCAGCGGTTGATGTCTGTCACCACCAAGAGCGGTGGATTATTCAAGTTTTCGCGGTACTGGAGCAGTTGATCGTAGGCGGTGTTGAGGTCTCTGTATTTGTCCGGCGCTTTGTATTCGACCGCGAAATGACCCTCGTAATAAACATCGGCGAAACCATGCCCCGTGACCTTTTTGAGCGATTGTTCGAAGACGAAGATCGCGCCAGCACGCGTCTTGCCAGCGCCACCGGGCATCTCCACACCGACCAGGCGGCAGAGATCCAGGAAATGCGACTGCGCGATTTGCTTTTCGCCCAGGTCGGTATGCGCCCATTTCTTGACAAATTCTTGCGGACTCATCATGGGGACTCTTGCGCTTCTGTAGCAGCAAGCATTCTACCATGCTCACAGTCCATCCACAGCCCCCGCAAATAGCGCCCCGCCCAAGTATCCCGAAATGCCGCCCCATGCTATACTGCCTGCTATGGAAAATCCTTACCGAATCCCAGACTGGATTGACCGCTTGAAAGGCCGCGGCGGCGCGCCCTACGCCTTGCTGACGCTGGACGTCATTGAGCCGATCGCGCCGGTTTTGGCGCAGGTTATGTGGATGGCGCAGCCGCTGGCGGGTTTGTGGGGCGGGCGGCAGGACGCGCGCGCCCTGGCGGAGCTGCTGGAAGCGCCCGACGGCATCGACAGGCTGCGGCGGCGGCTGGCCGACGATTAGGAGATTGGCGGGTGGACGACGCCACGCTGCAAGTCTATACGATTCTGTTTGTCTTGATCACGGTCCTGCTGGTGTATAGCGCGCGCTATTTTCACGCGCGGCGCTCTGCCCGCATGTCACAGCAAAAGGCGCCGGGTTTCAAGCGATTGTCCGGGTGGCTGGGACAGGCGATAGAAGCGGGCAAGCCCCTGCATTTATCTTTTGGCAGCGCCGGCGTCGACGCGGAAAACGCGGCCGTGGCCGCCGCCGAAGCGGAACTCTTTTATCATATCATCAAAGCGGCTGGCTCCGGCGATGTCGCGCCGGTCATCAGCACGTCCTCGTCGGCGACTATACCTTTGTGCCAGGACACGATTCGCCGCGCCTGGCAAGGACCGGATCGCCGAGCCCGCGCCCAATGGCTGCCGCAAGGTCCCCGCTCGATGGCATTCGCCGCGGGTTTGACAGCGACCATGGCTGCCGAGCAACCCTCCGCCCATATCCTGGCTGGCAGTTTTGGTCCGGAGTTGGCGCTGATACTCGATAGCGCCGAACGACAGGGACAGGGCAGCTTCGCCGTCAGCGATCAACTGGAGGGACAAGCTATCGCTTATGCCATGGCCGACGAAGTCTTGATTGGCGAGCAGCTCTTCAGCGCGGCCGCTTATCTGTCGCATGAATCGACTGCCCGCGCCGACGCCTTGGCACAGGACGTATGGCGCGCTTTGTTGATCGCGCTTATGGCGATCCTGCTGCTGATAAACGTCAGCGGTCAATTGGGAATCGGCAATTGGACATTGCTTGTTGGGGCGGCGCTTGCGCTGATTGTCCTTGGCATTATGATTTTCCGCAGGAAATAAAGCATGAGCCGCGTTCAGCGAATCGGCATCGCGTTTTCGGCTTTTATCGCTTTTGCGGTTGGACTGATCACCTTGCTCAGCTTGCTGCTGGGCGACCAGCCGGAATTGTATGGGAATCTGGCTGGCGCGCCGCAAATCGCGCCTATGCTGGGCTTGCCAGCGGCGATCATGCTGCGCCTGGTCGCGATCACCTCCGCAGTCACCATCATCATCGGCATCGCCAACCTGCTTTATGTGCACCTGAACCGCGTGTTGCGCGGGGCTTTTTTTAGTATTGTGCTGGTTGCCAGCTTCAGCCTGACTATCTGGTGGTACTGGAGCAACCAGGGCGACACGTCGCTGCTGGCGGCGGTTCAAGTGCCGATCGAATCGGCGCTGGCGGCGCTGCTTTTTCTGTCCATGGTGCAAGGCGGCGCCCGGGTGATGTCCAAGCGCGCCGATATCTGGGGTTTGCTCTTTGTCACTGTCATGGTACTTGTGCTGCTGGGAACGTTGCCGATTGAGTCGCTCGCGCCCCTGCGCGTCTGGAGCGACTGGCTGCTGGAAGTACCCGTGAGCGCGGGCGCGCGAGCGATTCTGCTCGGCATCGCTTTGGGCGTGGTGGTAACGGGCACGCGTGTCCTGCTCGGTCAAGATCGCTCTTACCGGGGTTAGGCATGAACGACGACTTCAACTGGCTGCCATACGAGGAAACGGAAGAACAAGAGCCAGCGCAGGGCAGCCGGCGCGGGCTTTCTCGCTTGGTTCCGGGCTTCTTGCGCGGGCGCGGCGGCGCTTCCGCCAGCGCCCCCGCCGAGGGATTGGCAGCGACCGGACCGCGGGGTCTTTTCCGCCTGATCCCAGGCTTCCTGCGCCGCGCAAGAGCCGCGCCGACGGAGGCGACAGCCGCGGATTTGGCGCTGCAGCTGGGCGAACGTCCGATTGAGGAACTGGACGACCGCTTGCTGGCTTTGCGGGATCGCGCGCAGGCTCGTCCGCAGGAGGAAGCGGCCTCCCCGCGCGAGGCGCTCTACGATGTCGACGAGCTGCTGGTTACGCCAGAAATCATACATCGTCCCGGCGGCGTGATAAGCCCGCTGGCTTTGTCCAAGGCGCAGCAGGAGCAGGTCGAGCTGCTGCGGGACATGGTTGGCGGGACGGCGGCGACAGACGATAGTGAATCCACAGGCGGTCTTTTGTCGCGGGGAGAGCGCGTCTTCTCTCTAGGGGCTGTTCCGAATGTGCTGGTGTCGATTCTACTGCTGCTGGTATTGGCGCTGCCTTTTGTCTCGGCAGGCTTCAGCGAAGGCGAATTGCCGCCGCTGGAGTTCAAAGAGGATCGCCGCAGCGCCAATGCCGCTTTCAACTTATTGGATAGTCTCACCGGCGCCGATTACGCGCTGGTGGCATTTGAATATGGACCCACGGCCGCCGGCGAGCTGGATGATCTGGCGGATGTGATCTTGCGTCATATCTTCGCCCAAGGCGCGAAGCCCATCATCGTCAGCAGCAACCCGATTGCCATCGTGCACGCGCGCAACGTCATCGCCGCGATTGCGCGCTCGGTTGCGCCGATGGAGATTCGTTTGCTAGAAAACAAGGATTATTTTATCTTGCGCTATTTGAGCGGCGGCGCCTTGGGATTGCGCGATCTGAGCCGTAATTTCGCCAGCATTGTCAACTCCTCGGCTCGTGGCGAGCCGACAGGGCTTCAATTAACCTCTTTGGACAGAATGAAGCTAATCCTGCTGATCGCCGAGCGCGCCGAGGATATCCGTCATTGGGCAGAGCAAGTTGCGCCAGAGACCGACAGTGATTTCATTGCCGCGGCCGGCTACGCCGCGCAACCGCTCGCGCAGCCCTATGTTGACGCGCGCGCGGACATCGTGGGCATGTTCCTGGGTTTGCGCGATGCTTATACCTATAACCAAATACTGCAAGCCCAATACGCCGGCTATGATTTGCGGCCCCAGCGCGAAGTTGCCCTTACAGAGGACGACGCGCCCGCCCCGACCGCCACGCTGGCCGGGTCCGCGACAGCGGCGGCGACCCAGACACCGTCCGTAACACCGACTTCCGCGCCGTCGGCAACAGCGACGATCATGCCGACCGTCATGCCTACGGAGCCGCAAGCAGAAATCGCGCAGCCTACGCTCGAGCCCACTGCCACGCAGACCCCCAGCCCGGTGGTAGAGGTGATTGCAGGGGGTTTGGTGAATATCCGCCGCCGGCCGAATACCGCCGCGGATATACTGGCTGTGGCGACGGCCGGCGATACCTTCCCCTTGCTCGGTGAAAACGGCGACGGCAGTTGGATCAATATCTTGTTGCCGGACGGCATTGAAGCCTGGATCGCGTCATTCCTGGTCGAACAATACTTGTCGCCGGCCGCCGGGGCTGGATCGTCGGATGACACGGCCAGGGCGGAGAGCGAGCGGACAGTCTTGCGCTATGATTTCTCCTTGCGCCTGGGCAAACCTCAGCCGCGCTTTTATCAAGCGGATCCGCCAATACAGGTCGGTCGCCCGGAATTCGTGCTGCTGCGCGCCGACCGGCAAGAAGAACAGCGCCTCAATGCCATGACCCTGGGCACGATCGCGGCTGTGCTTGTGATCGTGGCGGGCAACGTGTTTTATGTGGCGCGGGCGCTGGCGCGGCGCAGAAGCGCGCCCAAGGGCAACTGACGGAGCCGCCTTGATGTCAGAAGGTATGATGACGCTGCTGAGTTTTGCGCTGACCCTGATGGTGTTCAGCTATGTTCTGGGTGATTTGCCCCTAGTCGGTTATTTGTATCGAACAGCCGTCTATATCTTTGTGGGGATGAGCGCAGCCTTCGCGACCATCGTTGCTTATGAGAGCCTGATCTTGCCCTACCTGCTGGATATTCAGAATCCCGAAACCAGTTGGACCGTTCTAGGCAATAGCGTGGATGTGGCGATATTTCTGACGGCGCTGCTCTTTGGGCTGCTGCTTCTGATGAAGCCGATCGCTTCATTGAGCTGGTTGACCAATAGCGCGCTGGCGGTTGTCATCGTTGTCAGCGCGGCAACCGCCGTCGTCGGTGGATTGCGAGGCACTTTGATTCCCCTGATTGTCGCGACGGCTGCTGTTCCCGATGGACTTGCGACTGACTTCCAAGCATTGACAAATACCTTGCTGGTTTTCATCGGTACCATGACCGCGCTGGTCTACTTCCAATGGCAGGCGCGGCGCGATGAGCATGGCGCGCCAGTGCAAAGTCCACTTAGTCGCGGCATTCGCAACTTCGGCAAGATCTTCATTGTGATGGCGCTCGGCGCGATCTATGCGACAACCATGATCACCACGTTGACCATCTTGGCGGAACGAATTGGATTCGTCTTTCAGTTTGGGAGCTGAGGATGACTGAAGGGCGCAAAGACTCCATATTGGCGGTCGATTTTGGCAGCGTGAATACGCGCGTCTTGCTGTTTGATGTCGTCGATGGCGAATACGCATTGGTGGCTCGCCGCCAGGGCAAGACAACGATTGACGCGCCGGCTGATGACGCGCGGCTTGGCTTGATCAAAATCTTGCGCGAGCTGTCGTCGGCGGCGGATCGCCGCTTTCTTGATGATGACGGCGAGCTAATCAAGCCGGAGCAGTCGGAGCGCATTGGCATTGACTTTTGCATCACAACCGCCAGCGCGGGAGCGCCCATCAAGCTGGTTTTGCTAGGTCTGCTGCCGGACAAGGGGATAGCATCTGCCCGGCGCGCGCTTGCGCCATTTTACACCGACGTGGTGGCGCAAGTTCACTTGCAGGATGGCTTGAGCGACCGGGCGCGCTTGAACCGCATCGTGGAAAGCCGTCCGCATCTGATCTTCATCTGCGGTGGTACGGACGGCGGGGCGCGCGCCGCCATGCAAAACATGCTGGATCTGGCGCGGCAGGCGGTAGCGGCGATTCCGCCCGGCAACAGACCCACGGTGCTTTACGCCGGCAACAAGGATTTGGCGGCAGGCGCGCGCGAAACGCTCGGTCAACTGGTGGAGGTAATGACCGCGCCGAATATCCGGCCAACGCCGCAGCGCGAAGCAATCGATGCGACGCAGCAGGTTCTCTCGCGCTTCTATGATGAATTCCGGCGGCGTGCTGGCGGCAGCTACCGGAACATCGCGCCGATCAGCGACACGGGTATTTTGCCCTCCGCCCACAGTTTCGAGATGATGACGGCCTTCTTCGCGCGCATGCTCGACACAGTTGTGCTGTCCGTCGATATTGGCGGCGCCAAAAGCGCCCTTTGCCTCGCGCAGGGCGACAAGCGCCATTCCGCTCTGCGGACAGATATCGGCATGGGTCAGAGCGCGGCCAACACGCTGGAACTGGCCGGGGAAGAGGCTGTCAAAGCCTGGTTGCCTTTTCACCCACGCCAGGGCGAACTGGCGGGTTACGCGGTCAAGAAAAGCCTGCGCTCGCTCAATATGCCGCTGGACATGCGCGAGCGCTATATCGAATTCGCGCTGCTGCGGGCTGCCATTCAGTTGCTGCTCGCAGCTGCGGAGCGGTCCGGCGCGGAAAGCGCTGCGCGAATCGCACTTCCGCGCCTGGGTTTGATCGTGACGGGCGGCGCGACGCTGGCCAGCAGCGGACAGGGCGCGCTGGATATGCTGCTATTGTCTGACGCGCTGCCAATCAGCGGTGTGGCGCAGGTCATGTCCGATCGCCACGGCGCATTAGCCGGGCTGGGCGCGCTGGCGCCGACGAATCCGTCGGCGGTCGTGCAATTGTTGCAGAGCGGCGTCGTCGAACATGTAGGCAGCCTGATCAAAGCGACGGGAACGGCGCCCGCGGGCAATCGGGCGCTGAAAATCAGCATCAAGATGCCGAGCGGCGAAATCATCGGGCGCGAGATCGTGGCGGGCGATGTCTGGCATTTGCCGGCGCCGGCCGGCAGCAGCGTCGACATCAGCTTGCAGACGGGGCGCGGCATCCGCGTCGGCGACAAACGACGGCTGCGCTTGCGTCTGCGCGGCGGGCGCGGCGGCATTCTCTTTGACGCGCGGCTGTCCGCCATGTCGGCTGCCGAGTCGATTACCGAGCGCGCCGTGAACATGCTGCGCTGGTACGCCGCGGTGACGGGTGAGGATCAACCGGTCATGATTCCGGAAAGTTGGCTGGTTGCGCCGGAAAATACGGCAAATGATTGACATTTTCTGCTTTTCGTGTTAATTATCGGTACGCTATAGAGTGATAGTTGCCGTAGTCCGCATCAAGTCTCATCGTCGGACCTTAAACTGATCGTATGCTAAGCATCTACCAAACCCGGACTATTTATTGGGATAGAGGGGTGTCCGATATTGATGACACGCAAATGGTTTCAATTGCCACAGCCCTGCTTAATATCCCAGTATTTTGGACAGAACTTGAAATAGGAAAAGCGCAGTCGCAAATAATTGAGCATGAGGCACGTCGTTTGCTGATTGTTTTTGATTGTCTAAACCCTGAAGATGACATCCAATTGCAGATATTGAGCGTTCAATATATGTAGAGGAGGTAATTATGAGCATACAATATCCGCAGGAAATACTCGATCAGCAGGCTAAAGTTAGGAAAGAGCTTGAGAAATTGGGAAGAATGCGTATAGAATATCTCAAATCTACTGGGCAGATGCCGCCTTCGGCTGCCAAAACCAAGTCCCCAGCAAGCAACGGCAAGCGCGCCGCGCCTTCGCCAAATTCAGGTCGGACCGAAGAAACCAGCTCATAAATTCACAAGGCTGCCGCGCGCTCGAGCATGGAGCTGCTACAGCGTGGCAATTCTTTTTCCGCGCTTGTCTACTTGACCGCGCCCATAGTCAAGCCGTCGACAACATTCTTGCGGATGAACATCGCCAGGAAGAAGATCGGCGCCATCACGACCAAGCCGGCCGCCGCCATCTGTTCCCATGCCTGAATGCTGAGGATGATGTACTGTTGCAAATTGTGAATGTCCAGTGATATGAAAGGGGACGCTCATGCCATTTGAATACCCGGAAGAGATTAGAGAACAACAGGCTATAGTAAAGAGAGAGCTTAAGAAGCTGGCAAAAATGCGCACGGATTATCTCAAATCTACTGGGCAGATGCCGCCTTCGGCTGCCAAAACCAAGTCCCCAGCAAGCAACGGTAAGCGCGCCGCGCCTTCGCCAAATTCAGGTCGGACCGAAGAAACCAGCTCATAAATTCACAAGGCTGCCGCGCGCTCGAGCACTGAGCTGCTACAGCGTGGCAATTCTTATACCGCGCTTGTCTACTTGACCGCGCCCATAGTCAAGCCGTCGACGACGTTCTTGCGGATGAACATCGCCAGGAAGAAGATCGGCGCCATCACGACCAAGCCGGCCGCCGCCATCTGTTCCCACATGATGCCGCGGGCGCCGCTTGTCGTCATCAGCGCCACCTGCATGGTGCGCATCTCGCGCCCGATGATCAGGGCGAAGAGAAACTCGTTCCAGGACATGATAAAAGCGAAGACGGAAGCGACCAACACGCCGGGGCGGATCAAAGGCAGCGAGATGAAGAACAGAATTTGAAAGTCGTTGCAGCCGTCGACGAACGCGGCTTCTTCGATTTCACCGGGCAGGGCGTCGACGAAGCCCTTGATCATCCAGATGGCGTAGGGCAGGACGATGGACATGTTGACGATGATCAAGCCGAGCTGGCTGCCGAGCAGCGGTCTGCCAAAGACTTCGATTGTGCGGAACAGCGTGAAAAAAGGGATGGCGACCACGATGGCGGGGATGAACTGAGTGGTCAAGATCCAGACCAGCAGGACGCCATCCCCCAAGAAGCTATAGCGGCTGAAAGCGTAGGCGGCGAGGGTAGCCAGCGGGATGGCGAAGAGTATGGTCGCGCCGGAGACGACGACGCTGTTGATGACATTGGGGAACATGTTACGGCCGACTTCGCCGCGCTCGCGCTCGCTGCCTTCATTGATGATGACCGACGTATCGGAAAAGATTATTTCGAAATTTTCCAGCGTTGGCGAAAATATCAGGGTGGTGGAATAGGCTTTTTCCTGCGGCTTGATGGCGGTAATCGCCAACCAGACAATCGGCAGCGCAATGAAGGCAATGATGAGTAGCAGCGCCAGCGTCTCCAGGACTTTGAGGCTCTGTTGGCGGAGGTTGCTTTGGCGAGATCCGATTGTGTTTGCTGTCATCAGATTGGCTCAGTCACGGTTCAGCACCAGCGATACATAGAGCGCCGCGAAAATTGTCAGCACGACGACGAGAATATAGGACATGGCGGAGGCGTAGCCGATATCCAGGCTGCGCACGAAACCGATTTGATGGATGTAATAGTTGATGGTCTGGGTCGCGCGGACGGGACCGCCGCCGGTCATGGTGACCACTTGATCAAACATCTTTAGCGAAAAGATGGTTTTGAGCATGGTTACAATCAGGATGACGGGCCGCAGCAGGGGCAGCGTCACGCGAAAGAAAATCTGCAGTCGGTTGGCGCCGTCAATGCGCGCCGCTTCAAAGATCTGCTCGTCGATGGAACCGAGCGCGCCGACGAACATCAGCGCGATCAGCGGCGCCCAGCCCCAGGTCTCGCTCATGGACAGCATGAAGAGCGCCCAGAACTTGTCGCCCAGCCAGACGATGGACTCGCTGATGAGCGGAATCTCGACCAAGGGCAGGGCGTTGATTAGCGTGAGCAAGGCGTTGAGTGGCGCAACGATCAGTTGGTCAATCAGCAGGTCGTAGATGCCGTATTGCTCATTGAGCATGAAGCGCCAGCTGTATCCTTTCAGCGCCGGGCTGACGGCGAAGGGGAAGATCAGCAAGACTTTGGTCAAGGTATGCAGGCGGCCACCCTTTTGAACGATGACGGCGATGAAGAGGCCAATCACAACCGACAGCACAACGCTGATGACGGTGAACCAGAAGGTCACATTTAAGCTGTTGATGAAGCGCGAATCGCTGAATGCCAGCGCATAATTGTCAAGCGAGAGCAGGCTCCAATCGATATGGATGCCATTCTCGCCGATTTGGATGGCGAATTGAGGCGGTCGCCGCAGGTTGTATTTGTGGAAGCTGAAATAAAGAGCGGCCAACAAGGGATAAATCGTCGTCAAGACGATGATTAGTAGGGCGGGTCCCACAAGCACCCAGGGGACCCAGCGTTTCTTGCGCATAATTCTTCACCCCCACCCCCGGCCCCTCCCCCATCAAGAGGGAGGGGAGATTTGCAGAAGGGAGTTGGAATAGCGGTTTAGCCGTCGTAGTAGCCGGCCGCCTGCATGACAAAGCGGACGTCATCGGCTGTCCGGTCGAGCACAGCCTGGATATCCGCGCCGGAATCGGTCACGATCTCGTTGATGGCTTCCGCCAAGAAGGGAATGATCTCGGTATATTCCGGGATCAAAGGGATGGTGCGCGCGTCCGCCAATACAGCCGAGGCGACTTCAAGCAAGCCGTTGTGGAATTCGTTCACTTCTTCATCCGCCAGGATCGAGAGACGGACGGCGACGTTGTTAACAAACTCCTCATCCAGCACGATGCGGCGCTCGGTGACCGGGTGCGTCAGCCATTTCAGGTATTCCAACGCGGCGTCGCGGTCATCGGATTGGTCGAGCACGCCGACCGCCCAGAGATAGCCATAGGACGTGGTTTCGCCGCCCTCCCAGCCGGGCGCGGGCGCGAAGGCCGCGTTTTCGGCGACTTCGGCAACATCCGAGGTGCTCATGCGGCTGGCCATCCACCACCAGCCGACGAACATGGCGGCCCTTCCCTGCACCAGTTCCTGGTTGGCTTCCTGTTCATTCCAGGCAATTGAGGCATCGGGGCTAAAGCCGTCGCGCACGTAGCTGGCGTATTGTTCAGTCGCCGCCAAGCCGATTTCATTGTTGAAAATGGGTTCCCAGTTTTCGTCGAAGATGTCTGTGCCGGCGCCCCAGAGGTGGCTGTACCAGTTGAACAGGTTCTGATCGACATTTAAGCCGTAGTACATGGCGATGGGGGCGATGTCCATGCCGCTGTCCATGATCGCCTGACTGATGGCGGAGACGTCCTGCCAGGTCGCTGGCGGGTCCATGCCAAGGGCTTCCAGGACATCGGCGCGGTAATGCAGCAGCAGCGGATGACCGCGGAAGGGCATGCCGTAGATGGTATCGCTCAAGCCGGTTGCGGCACCTTGGTAGGCGGGTCCATAATCATCCCAGTCGAAGCCGGCATCTTCCACAAAATCGTTCAGCGGATGCAAGAAGTCATAGATATTGGTGCCCCAAGCATCGACGAAAGCGACGACATCGAATTCAGTATTCGGGTTGGTGGCTTCCAAGTAAAGCTGTTCCTGGAAGGAGCCAAATGGCACATTGCCCCATGTTACCGAAATGCCGGTCATGGCTGTGAATTCTTCGTCGCCTTTAACGGTGGCGGAGGCGAATTGCGGCGCGGTGCTGCAACAGATCAAGAAGTCCAAGTGCGTGCCATCGTAGGGCTTGTCGGGGTTCAAGCCAAATGTGGCTGGATCCATGACGTCCATGTCATCGGCATAAACCGACGCAAATGGCAGGACCAGGAACAAGGCAACAAGAAACAGACAGATAAGTCGTCGTGAGCTGCGCATGGCAAATCCTCTCTTTAGCTTAGGTTTACAGATATCATTTTCGCTTGACCCTAGATAAGGACAATGCAAGACTAGCATACCGCAAGAAGGCGCAGAAATCAAACATGCCGTACAAAGCGCAATTTTGCGCAGTCGCGCGAATTCGATTTTGACGAGCCGCTATTCGATAGGATGCCAGGAAAAGGAATCGCCGCTTCGTCTTACCGTGCCCAAGCCCGGGAATCGCAGGTGATAAAAGAGCGTCAACAGCCCCTCGTCGGCGCAGCGGCCTAAGACGCGCCGCCGCGTTTGCGTTGCTAGGTCGCCATCGGAATCGAAGATGAACTGCCAATCGACGTAGGCGAACTGGAAGGACTGGTGCAAAAGGTCGACGACATGCAGCAGGCGCTCGCCACCCGATTCCACCAGCAAACCCGAATGCCCCAGGGTATGCCCGGCCAGGTCGACCACGGTTACCCCCGGCGCGACTGCATCCCCGGCTTCCACATAACTGAAGCGGTCCTGCAAGGCGCTCAAGCGCTGGAATTGCTGGCGCAACTGGGGATTGTTTGATTGCCCCCAGCGCTCCAACCATTCCTGCCATTCAGCCGCCACCGTGATGAAGCGCGCGTTTGGGAAGTCGAGCGGGTCCTCGTCAACGACTAAGCCCGCGACATGATCGCCGTGAAAATGCGTGAGGTAGACGATGTCGATATCGGCGGGTCCCAAGCCGATGCTGCTAAGCGCCGCAATCAGCCGGCCGTTATCAGGCAGACCCGCCGCGCCAAAGCCGACATCAGCCAGGATGCGCGTCCCGCCGCTGTTGATATACAGGCAGTTGAGGCTGTCCTCCGCCGCCGTTCCGCCGAGGGCGGCTTCGATCTCTGCTCGGCTAACGCTTGGGTAGCGGGCGGCGATCGCCTCGCTTGATTTGCTTGCCGCGCCCTCGTGAAGTACGGCGCATTGGATATCGCCGATGCTCAAGTGATATGATGTTGACATGCTGTCCCCCTTTTTGATTTCTCGGAATCGCGAGCGCTAGCGTGCAAGTGAATACAATATGCAATGCGTTTACAAGCCCGTCAGCGCCATGCTTGTCAATAAAAAGATTAAACCGGCGCTTATGCGCGCGACCAGCACGGACAAGCTGGAAGCGCTATGCGCCTTGAGCAGGCTAAACGCGAGGCAGACGGAAAATGGATAAACTAAGCCATACCACAGGGCATCGTATTGCCATTGCCAAGGCGCGAAAAATACGATCAGGCGCAGCAAGACGAAAACGAGACAAACTGCAAAAAGCCCGCGCCAGGCGCCCAGTGTCCAGCGCAGCGATGGCAGTAGCAATGCCTGGAATACCAGCGTTTCCGCCAATGGCTGCAAAAATACCAGCAGCAGGGACCCGGCGATGAGGCTCGTGGCTGTTTGCGCGCCTATGCCATATACCTCTGGCAGGGGCAGGAATTGACCGCTGGGCAGGCTGACGAGCAAATTGATGAAGAGCGCGATTGCCACGCCAAGCAGCGCCATTAGCGGCAGAGGCGGACCGCGCTTGCTCAGGCGCAAAGCCCGCCAACTTTCCAAGTTTCCGCGGCGGTTGACGAGGACAAACAGGGCTGTGGCGCCCATGCCCAGCGCCCAGCTTAACATGAGCAGGTCGGGCGTCGCTTGCTGGTGGCCGAGCAAGAGCGATGCCAGGGCGGGCCCAATCACGATGAGGCAGACGAGCATCACGCCGACGGTCAGCGCCGCGGAGAACAGACTCCAGGGCGGGGCCGATTCCTCGGGCAAGGAGAGCTTTTGCAGCAAGCTCATTTCTCGTCTGTCGCTTTGATCGGATGTCATCGTCCTGTCCTAAGTAATTCCAACAAAGAAATGCAAATCCATTTTATGTTTGGATTGCTAGGCGCGACAGACCTGTAGTGTCTACGCGCAGTACCATGTCGCCCGAAATCAACGACGCAGCAACGTCGGGCGACCAGATTGGTCCCCCCTACGGCGTCCTGATGGTTTCGCATTATTTTGTTGGTTTTACATCTGCGCCCCTGTGGTGAATTTTCTTTACTTACTTGGTGTTACCGAGATGGCGCGCGCAAGACATCTTCGTAAACGGCAAGCGTCTCTTGGGCGGTCTTGCGCCAGGAATACTTGCTGGCCAGCGCCAAGCCTTGATTGATCATTGCCTCGCGCAAGGGCTGCTGAATCAAGAGCGCGATGATGGCGCCGGCCATCTCCCGCGCATTATCCACCATATAAACGGCATCTTCCAGCACTTCTTCAAAGACTAGGGCATTTGAGGTAACGACCGGCGTGCCGGAGGCAAGGGCTTCCAAAGCCATCAAGCCAAAACCTTCGTACAGGCTTGGGAAGGCGAAGACATCAGCCAGGCGATAGAGTGACGGCTTGTCCGCTTCGTCGACAAAGCCGATCCAGCGCACATAGTTGTCTAAGCCGAGCTTGCTGCTGTATTGGCGCATGTCGGGGAAAAGCTGATCGTCCCATGCAGGTTCGCGCCCGGCGATCACCAGCGGAAACGTATCGCCGTCGGCTTCCGCCACGTAGGTATACGCCAGCAAAAGCATATTGACCTGCTTGCGCCAGTCAAAACCACCCAGATAGAGCGTAAAGCGCTCGGGCAGATCGTATTTATCGCGGACGGCGGCGTCGCGCTCGCTGCCCAAACGGGGATGGAAACGCAGGTCATGGGACAGGTAAGTAACGCTGATCTGGTCTTCCGCAATGCCCAGGTAGTCTTCGATATCGAGTTTGGCGGTTTCGCTGATGGCGATGATATGGTTGCTGCCGCGCGCCGCTACGCTGACCAGAGAGGTATACAGGCTGGTCAACAGGCTGCGGCTATAAATGGGAAACTGCAAAGGGATGACATCAAGCACGGTTGTTACCAGCTTGACCGGGCAGCTTAGCGGCGGCGCCCAGTAAGGCACATGGGCGATATCCGCGTTAATGCGCCCCGCGATGCGAGGGAAGGCGAATTGTTCAAAGAGCGCTTTTCCAGCTTTGCCGCGGGGCGACATGCCGCTGGTATTTATCGTGTTGACGCCATCGGGTATGTCCGCCGCTTGTGGGAGATGCGGGGGCAATACCAGCGAAAGCTGTAGCGACGGCGATACTTTTTTTAGGTTGGCGACCAGGTGACGCAGATACTGCCCGCTGCCGGTAGATTCTTCAGCCCAAAACCAGCCGTTGATGGCGACGTGCATGGCGTCCCTCAAGCCTTCATAGAGCCTATATTGTAAAGGACAAATGCGCGCTTATGCCGGGAACATCTCTGCTTGATAATAGGCGATGATCTGATCGATGGTCTCGTTGAGCGAGGTGCTGGGCTGCCAATCAATCGCCCCCCGGATTTTCTCGATACAGGGCACGCGCCGGCGGAAGTCCTCGAAGCCGGGTTGTTTATAAGCCTGCTCGTAGGGAACGAGCTTGATTTCCGAGGCGCTGTCGGCGCGGTCGCGGATGCGCTGGGCGAGTTCCAGGATGCTGATTTCTTCGTCACTGCCGATATTATACAGTTGACCGACGGTGCTTTCGCTTTCCGCCAGACGCTGAATCGCGCTAACGATATCGTAGACATTGCCGAAGCAGCGTTGCTGCATGCCATCGCCGTAGACCTGAATCGGTTCGTTCGCCAGAGCCCAGCGCACGAAGCGCGGCACGACCATGCCATATTGACCGACCTGGCGCGGTCCCACGGTATTAAAGAGCCGAAAGAGCGTGATGGGCAAGCCGACTTCGGCGTGATAGGCAAAAGCCAGGAATTCGTCTATGGCTTTGGACGCGGCATAACTCCAGCGGCTGCGCACGGTGGGACCGGACAGCGTGTCGTCATCCTCGCGGAATGGGAAGCTAACGCCTTTGCCGTAGACCTCGGAAGTGGAGGCGATCATGATGCGCCGGCGATAGCGGCTGGCGGTTTTTAGCATGGTTTCGGTGCCGCCGATGTTGACCTCGATGGTATTGATGGGGCGGTCGATGATATTTCTGACGCCGACAGCCGCGGCAAGGTGAAAGATGATATCACATTCGCTGACCAGTCGGTCGATGACGTGGATGTTGCGGATGTCTTCGATGGCATAGCTGAAGTTGGGCTTGGACGCAAGCTGTTCGATATTGCCCAGTCGTCCGGTAGAGAGATTGTCGATGACGGTTACGCTATATCCGTTTTCGAGCAGCCGTTCCGATAGGTGACTGCCGATGAAACCAGCGCCACCGGTGATCAAGGCGCGAATCATGCCTGGTCCTTTCCCGTGGGTCAAATGCCAATAGCGGATTATACACGTGAAAGGCGGCGCGCGCTTAGCCCGTATCCGCCTGCGCTAAGCCGGGCTCTACAACCTGCGCGCCAAATACAGCAAGGCGACGGTCTCCCGGATGATCTTGCCGTCGAACTCCGAATTGATGACCGTCTCGATACCCGCCAGCAATCGTTCGCGTTTTGCAGCCTCCAGGGAGCGATTGTCGGAGAAAGTATTAAGCAGATTGATGTAGGCCGCGGCGCTGTATTCGGTGGCCACATAGTGCTTCCGTATGTGCAAATCGCCGAAGAAACCGCTGTCGATGATGAGCTGGTCGTATTCGGTGCGCAGGTCTGCGGGCTCAGGAGGCGGCGAAAAGTCTCGCGCCAGCTCCGGGGCGACGCGCTCATACACGTTTTGCAAAGATTCTAGGTAAGGGCGGCTGAGATCGGTCAGCGTCGGTCTGTGCCAGAAAAGCGCCAGCGCGGCGCCCGGCTGGAGCAAGTCGCGCGCTTTGTGAAAGCGCATCGCGGGATTGATCCAATGAAAGGCTGTCGCCGAAAGCAGCAGGTCATAAGCCGCGGGGGGCAGCGAGACCGTCTCGAAGTCCGCGCATGTGATCCTCGCTTTGGGATAAGGCGCCAGCTTGTCGCGGGCGATGGCCGCCATGCGCGCGCCCAGCTCAACGGCGTCGATGCTGTAGCCGCGCCTCGCCATGGGCAGGGTCGCTTGCCCGGTGCCGCAGCCGACTTCGAGGATGCGCGACATCGCATCAAGCCGCGCGTAGGACGCGATGTCGTCGAAAAGCGCTTCGGGGTAGGCTGGGCGGGCGCTGTCGTAGAGCCGCGCCACGCTGTCGTAACTGTTGCGGCGCTGCTTGATTTCGCTCATGTTATGCTCATTGTTTTGCTCAGATGCTACGCTCAAATGTTTTGCTCAGAAACGGTCCCGCATGGAATCAACGTAGCCGGTCAGCTCGGCGTAGCCGAATCCGCTGACGTCGCCGCTCACTTGCACTGCGCCTTCCCAATATTGTATTCCCGCGCTATGCAATTCTTGGTCGGCTTGCATGGGCGCGACGTAGAAACGGAAACCCTCCGCGCCCAAGACTTGAACGTCCCAGCCGGCCGGATAGACGGCGTCGGTATGCGGACTGCGCCAGGTATCGGTGACAGTCAGGCTGAAATCGGCCGCGCCGAGCGCGCGGACGCCACCGTCCGGATAGACCAGTAAGCCCCCGAATGCCGGCTCGATACTGCCGTCAGTCCGGCGAATTTGCCCGAGCATAAGTTCGCTGCCGTTGTCGAATATCAAGCCAAACCAATCCCAGCCCTGCGCTTGGTCGCCCAAGGCGCTGGTGCTGAATTCGTGGTCCATCCAGGTATGCCCGCTGACCGGGAAAGAACCCGCTCCCAGCGTGATGGTCCCGCTTGTCGCCAGGCGCGTCAGGCTGTAATAGTAACTGGCGTTGCCAATTTCCTCACTCTTTGGGCTGAGCCCCTTGTCGCCTTGCAGGGCTGGTGGCTTCGTCTGTTCGAGCCTTAGGTCCAGAGCGAAATCTTCACTGACGGCGCGGATGCGCTGAGCTGTGGCGGCATCGTTTTCGGCGAAGACTTGCCAGTCTTCCAGCCAGACGCGATAGCGCGCCAGTTCTTCGCTGGGGCTCGCGCCGGCCAGCCCCGCGCCGCCGCGGCTATAGCGCGTATCGTGATAAAAGCGCGCCGCGGCGATATCGCTGATGGTGAAATGCGCCATATAAATGTCCCTGGCGCGGAATTCGGAATCCGAATCCACTGGCAGCGGAGAAAGCGCGCGGCGAAAAATCGTGAACTGAAAGCCGAAGCGTCTGCCGTCGTCAGTAGCCAGAACCCCGGTGTAATACCACCATTCGGTTTGAAATTCGGGATGCGCGCCGTGGTCAAGCGGGAACTGCCAATCCCAAGGATTGATGGCGCGGGCAAAACCGGAAATGTCAGCCGGCGGCGCTGCAAATTGCGTGCGCGCTGCCTGGGAGGCATTCGCGCTGCCGCTATGGGGTTCGATCAAGCTGAGTCCGAAGATGAGGACCAGCCCAATCAAAAACAGGAGTGTGATGATGCGCCAATTCACGATGCTACCATGCGAATGTATAGTTTCGGATTATAATGGTAAAATCTGGTAAGGACGACTGACTGTCTATTCCTATGCAGTGTCTACTCGATCGGACGATACAGCGGACTCCGTTGAAATACTGCCCCCATCCCAAACCCCTATGCCCCCTCGGTCCCCCGTTTTCGGGGGATGCTTCCCATAAAGAGGGAGGGGCTTTAACAGTCTATTACGGGTCAGAAAGCTCCCCTTCCCTCATTTTGGGGATGCTCGCCATAGAGATGGCGAGGAGGGGCCGGGGTCACGTAGACATAGACCTGCGGGATGGGGGGTGTTTTTCAACGGTGTCCAGCGTATCGCCCCTACCGGTTGTCAGGTAGATCTTGTTCTTCAATTCAAGAATTCAAGCGAATTCAATACATTGCCCGGCGTTTAGCTCGCCACGCCGGCGATATCGAGAACGGCATGCAGCAGCGCATTGCCAACGGCTTCGAGGTCTTCGGCTTCCGCGCTTTCCGATTCGTGATGGCTGATTCCATCTTTGCAAGGCGCGAAGAGCATGGTCGTTGGCACGATGTTAGCGACGAAGCAGGCATCGTGCCCAGCCCCCGAGGTGATATAGCTGTGCGAAATGCCGAGTCGCTCGCAGGCGCCTTTTACCGCGGCCACGCAGCGTTTGTCAAAGGCGACGGGCGCTGTGTAGGAGATTTCTTCCAGGGACAATTCGAGGCCGATCTCGGCGGCGACTTCGGCGCAGACGCCGCGCAGCGCGGCATCCATCGCCAGCAGCGTTTCGGCGGAGGGGTGGCGCATATCGACGGTGAAGTTGACCTTGCCCGGTATGATATTGCGCGAGCCAGGCGCGACCTCGACTTGTCCGCCGACGGTGCCGCGAGCCAAAGGCGCGTGTTCCTGGGCGATATCATCGACGGCTTGTACGACTTTCGCCATGCCAAGCAGGGCATTGCGCCTGCCAATCATCGGCGTTGAGCCGGTGTGCTGGGCAAAACCTTCAAAAGAGATGTCGTACCAGCGGAAACCCTGCGCCGTGTCCACCACGCCTACCGTGATGCCCTCGCTATCGAGGATGGGACCCTGCTCGATATGGCATTCGAAGAAGGCGGAAAAGTCGTGCTGGCGCGCCGATTGCTCGCCGTGGTAGCCGATGCGCTTCAGCTCGTCGAGCACCGTCGCGCCGGTATCGATCGCCACGCGCGCCTGCGCCCAATCGAGGTCAAAGACGCCGCCGTAAACCCCAGAAGCCAGCATAGCCGGCGCGAAACGCGCGCCCTCTTCGTTGGTCCAGTTGACCACTTCCAGCGGGGTCGTCGTCCTGATGCCGTGCTCCTTCAGCGTGCGCACCACCTCCAAGCCGGCTAATACGCCAAAGACGCCGTCGAATTTGCCGCCGAAGGGTTGCGTATCAAGGTGACTGCCGATGCCAACCGGCGCGAGCGAATTGTCGCTGCCCGGGCATCTGGCGAACATATTGCCCATTTCGTCGATGGACATCGACAGTCCCGCGTCCGCGCACCAAGCGGCGAAGAGGTCGCGCCCGATCTTGTCTGCATCGCTGAGCGTCAGGCGATGGCTGCCGCCCTTGGCGGTGGCTCCGATCTTTGCCATTTCCATGATGCTTTCCCAGAGGCGCGCGCCGTCAATGCGAATGTTTTCTGTCATTTCTTAGTCTCCTGTGATAGATGCCAAGTGGCGGGGTAGATAAAAGGAAGCGCCTAATTGTCTCGCAGCACTGGATCTTTCAGACGCGCTTGGCGTTCTTTCAGGCTTTTCATCAACTTAAGCATCAGGCGGCTGTATTCCTTGTCATGTACCAAGTTCTTCAATTCGTGCGGATCCGCTTGCAAATCGAAGAGCTGCCAGGTTTCGCGACCGTCGAGCACCGACTGAATCAGCTTGTAGCGATCGTCCTTGATGCTGCGCTGGTAGGGTCGGCCGAGCGGGTGGCCGAAGACGCCTTGATAAGCCGAAAAGATTGAGCGGCGGTGCTTGTGCGTCAAGCGACCCAGGATCCCGTTAAGACTGTAGCCGTCTTGCCCGGGCGGAACTGCGACATCGGCGCGTTCCAGCAAGGTGGGAAAAAGGTCGAGCAGATATACTAGGGCGTCGCACTTGTATCCGGTCGGGATGCTCGGTCCGCGCATGATGAGCGGAATGCGCATGCTGTGGTCGTAGAGATTCTGTTTGCCCATTAGTCCGTGCTGGCCCACGCCAAGACCATGATCGGAGGTGTAGACGACGATGGTGTTCTCGCTTAAGCCCTTGTCTTCGAGCGCCCCCAAGATGCGGCCGATATCGGCGTCCATGTGAGAGATCATGCCGTAGTAGTCCGCGATATGTTGCCTAATTTCGGTTTCTGTTCGGGGATAGTCGGCCAAGACTTCGTCGCGGATATCGCGGATCCCGATATCGAAGGGGTGTTCCGGCATGACGTTCGGCGGCAGTTCGATGTCTGCGGGCGCGTACATCCTGTCGTAGGGCGGGGGCGCCTCCCGCGGGTCATGCGGCGAAGTGAAAGCGATATAGGCGAAAAAAGGATCGTCCTGCGCTGCCCGCGAATGCAGGAATTCAATCATTTCATCGGCGAAGACCGTTGTTGAAAAGCCATCGGCGATGTAGCTGTCTTCGGGATCATAGGCGCCGCTTGGGTCGAAGTCGTTCACCGGCATGGCGTATTGGTCGTTCATGCCGCCAAAGAAGACCTTTCCGCTGCTGTTGAAGGCGCGGGCATAGCTGCCGCGGCGATTGTGCCACTTGCCGGTCGCGAAGGTCTGGTAGCCGTTTTGCGCGAGCAGTTCCGGCAGCAGGGGGGCGTCAGCCGGCAAGGGATCGGGCGTGGCGAAGAGGTTGCGCCCGGTCATGAGCATGCCGCGGCTGGGCATGCAGACCGCGCCCGATGTCGAACCCATGATATGCGCCTGGGTGAAGCAGGCGCCGTCGGCGATCAACTGATCGAAGGTCGGGGTGCTGACGGCTTCCGTCCCCAGCGCGCCAATGGCGGAGTGCCGGTGATCGTCGGCTATCATGAACAAGATGTTGGGTCTGGACATGGTTATTGCCTTAAAGCATTTCGTCTTACTTTGATGATACTGTTAGTGGGCGCGGCTGGCAAGGTTATGCGTGTAGGCGGCCGGGCAATTGCATCAAATTATTTTCAACATAGAGGACGCAGAGGACACAGAGTTCGTAGGAGTTTAGACGACTATTCTTCTAAATCTGCGGCCCGCAATCGGCAACAGTCCCCAGCGAAACGTGATTTGTCACCAAAAATCACAGCTGAGATGAGATTTTTTGTTTTTCTCTGCGTTCTCTGCGTACTCTGTAGTTAATTTTTAGTTTAGGATCCTGCCATTTCGTCCGCCATCATTTTGAAGCGATTGCCCTGGTGTAGGCGGGCAGGCTATTCTGTAATGAATCTACAAGATTCAGCGTCATCGGAATTTAAGATTTCTATGGTAAGCTGTAGCAATATCGTCTCCATTAGAAATGGACAGGTAAGACCATGTTGAGATTGTTTTCGGCTTTCTTCGCTTTATGCCTCATCGCATTGTCCATTGCATTGCCCAGCGCGGCGCAACCAGAGGAAGCCACCCTGGTCTTGGAGCACAGTGGCGGCGTGGTAACCGCGTCCTGGAATCCGTCGGAAACGCATATCCTGACGGCCGCGCAGAGCGGCTTGGCGCAGATATGGTCGGCGGAAGATGGCGCGTTGCTGCAGTCGATTGACCACGATGGCAGCCCGCTGACACAGGCTTTGTGGAGCGAAGATGGCCAGACCATATTGTCCGCGGACGAAAGCGGATTGGTCCTGCAAAGCCGGGCGGAAGACGGTGAGCGAATCACTGCCTGGCAAGTCGACGGCATGCCGATTCATCTGGCGCTGAACGCCGATGGGACACGGGCTTTTGTCTTCACGGCAAATGGCAAGGGTTCGATTCTGTCATTGACCGACGGCAGCGTTCCGACAACCTTTGAACGCTCCGGCGCGATTGTCAGCGCGGCTTGGAGCGCCGACGGCTCGCAGGTGAGAGCCTGGTCGGAAGACGGCCGCATTGTGGCTTGGGACGCGGCCTCGGGTGAAAACGCCGCGACTTATTCGCTGCCTCACCGCGCTTTGCTGCAGGGCTTGGTTTGGAATCACGATGATTCCAGGCTGCTGGCTTGGTTCGCTGACGGCACAGTCGCCGTATACGAAACCGACGGCGCCAGTATCAATGGTCGTTCGCTGGCGGGTGTGCGCCATCGGAGTTTCGCGCAGCGGGCGATATGGTCGGTGGACGAGACGCGGGTGATGTCCTGGGCGGCTGATGATACCGTGCATGTCTGGAGCGTCGCCGACTCGCGCTCGGCTTTGGTGCTGCGCCATGAAGACTGGGTGGTCGGCGCCAGATGGGATCCAGACGAGACCAAGGTGCTGTCTTGGTCGCACATTTATCTCTATATGTGGGAAGGCGAGACGCTGCAAAAGCGCTTCCAACATGGGAATCTGGTGCGTGGCGCCGTCTGGAACAAGTCCGCCAGCCAGATACTTTCCTGGTCTTGGGACGGCAGCGCGCGCGTCTGGACACCTTGATTGCGCCCAGATGCTTTCCCCATCCCCAATTAAGGAATCGCCAAGGATAAACCAGCGATGACAAGCAGAGGCGTACAGGCGCCGATCAAAGCGCCGACGACAATCTGCCAGACCGTGTGACGCCGCAGCGCCAAGCGCGCGAGTATCACCAAAAGCAAGAGCGGAATAAAAATCAGACTCTTGTGGAAACCATAGATGATGGTGGTGGCGGAAATGATGCTGGTCATCGCCATCGCGTGCAGGCTGATGTGGCTGAAGAATGTGCCGATCAACATGATTGTTAGTTCGATAATGGTTACCAGCGCCACCACGACCAAGACCGGATTCGCCTCCAATTTCAGGTAGAGCAATTCGGTCAGCAAGCATCCGACAATGGCAATCGAATAGGGGATATAGCGCTCGTGGCTATGGCGCATGTGCATGTCGCTGATGCGACCGGCTTTGACCATATAGGCGACGAAAGCCATGGGCAGAATGCAAATCGTCAGCGCGAAGAGGCTCGCGAAGAAGGTCGCCTCAAACGGGTTCCGGCTGAATTGCTGCGCGATCAACAGGATCCAAATCGCCCAGACAACCGGCGGGCTAATGAACAGCGAGATGAAATGCGCCCAGAGTTTGTCCCCCTCCTCGACCTGATGACGAAGGGCGGCGGGCAGCGGTATGCGAATGTCTATCGCTTTTCCCCTTTAGACATTGTCTGAAATAATTATATCAGGCATTCGTCACCTTATAGTATCGCATTGTGAAGATTGCAGTAAGGCAGCGGAGCTGAACTGCGCGTCGGTTCCAGCTTCCAGATTATTTCACGGTCGATCCGATCGTGTCCAGCAGTTCGAGCAAGCCAGCGGGATACAGGGCTGCGGCAGCCTCGCCGCGAAACAGCGCCAGGGGCAGCCAGCTCGCTTCGTAAAGGATTTCGCCCTTGTCTTCGCCGCGCAGGCGCAAGCCGTCGTCATTGAAGCGCTCGTCCGCGAAGCGAGCGCTGTAGACAAGCGCGATTTCGTGACCAGGCGCGCCTTCATACTCAAATATGTTCTCTAGCGCGCCCAGGTATTCCAGGTCGCTTACTTCGGCATTGATCTCTTCGCGCAGCTCGCGAATGACAGCTTGGCCGCCGCGCTCGCCGAATTCTATCTTGCCGCCGATGGGACGATAAAAGATGCTGTCCGTATATGAATCGTAGCCCTGCGCCAGGAAGATTTTGTCCTTGAGCAAGAAGACGCAGAGCGCCAAGGGACGAATTCGACGTTTTTTGCGCTTTTTCTTCGCCATGGTCTATTATCGCGCGGCGGAAACCGCTTCATTCCATCTCGAAGCGCGTGCCCAGCGCTTTGGGCGGGTCGGAACGCAAAAAGGCGCGCATGCGATGTTGCACGGCGCGCGGCATGTATTGCAGCAAGCGCTCGGTGAAGCCCCCGCTGACGATGAGCAGGGTCAGGATCATCAAGAGCCAGGGCAGCGTGTTCAGCAAGACGAAGGGGAAGTTGATCTCTTGCCCGAAGATGAAGAGACCGTTGGTCTGGATATTGGATGAAACTGCGCGCAGCGACGCGAATAGCCATGCGCCCAGGACAACGCGGAAGGGATGCCAGCCGCCGAAGATGACAATTGCCAGGGCGATCCAGCCGTCGCCTTGCATGGCGGGCGGGCTGGACCAGCCGGGCTTGACGTTGAGCGAATACGCCACCCCCGCCAAACCGACCAAAGCGCCGCCCAGGAATGTATACCAATAACGCAGGCGTTGCACTTTTGCTCCGCGCGCATAGGCTGCCTCGGGGCGTTCGCCGATGGCGCGCAGAGATAAGCCGCCCTTGGTGCGGAAAAGCCAGAACCAAATGAGGAACATCAGGATATAGCTGAAATAGACCAGCGCGTTCTGTTGGAAGAAGATTGGTCCCAAAATGGGCAGGTCTTGTAAAACCGGTAGGGGGAATCGGGTGATCTGCGGACCTGGAATGCGGGTGAAATCGGCGCCGAGAAAGCGCGCCAGGTCGGCCGCCAGCAGCGTCAGCACAAAGCCGACAGCGACTTGATCCCGCCGCAGCTTGATGCTGGAAAAGCCGATGAGCAGGGCGATGAGCGCGCCGACGAGCATGGCGACGACAATGCCCAGCGCGATCTGCATAGGCGCATCGAGCACGCCGGCTTCCTGCGCGGTCCAGGCAGCCGCGAAGCCGAGCACAGCCGCCAGCGTCAAGCTGCCATCGAGGGAGAGGTTGACCACGCCGGCGCGTTCGGTGATGGTCTCGCCCAGGCTGGCGATGACCAGCGGCGTCGCGGCGCCGATGATGCTGCCCAAAGTGTTGAGGAATTCTTCGTTCACTTCTTATCGTGCCCCCACCCCAACGCCCCTCCCGCCATCTCTATGGCGGGCATCCCAAAATGAGGGAGGGGCTTTTGCTGTACAAAGCGCGGTCATTTCAACTCCCCTTCCCTCTTTTGGGGATGCTCGCCATTGAGATGGCGAGGAGGGGCCGGGGGATGGGGGGCGGCGATCGACTCTTCAACATCCCTGTCATCCGCAAGCGTCTGCGGGAAGAATACTTCGCGCAAGCCCTGAAACAGTATGACAAACAAGACCAACATGCCTTGCATGACGCCGGCCAGCGACGAATCGAGCTTGAGCGAGGGCGCGATTTGCAGGCGCGTGCTGCCGGTCAAAATGGCCGCGAAGGCGAAGGTGATCAGCGGCGCCCAGAGCAGGCGGATGCTCAAAAGCAGGACCACCAGCAAGCCGAGAAAGCCGATGCCGCCAGAAGCCAGCGGGCGCAAATTGTCGAAGGTGAAGAGAACGCGATAGGAACCAGCGATGCCCGCCAGCGCGCCACAGACCAGGAAGGCGCTCATCGACGTGCGTTCGGTGGCGACGCCCAGCAAAAGCGCCGAGCGCATGTTCACGCCAACAGCTTTCAGGTTGAGCCCCCAGCGCGTGGCGTTGAGCAGAATCATGATGGCGAAAAAAGCCGCGAAGACCAGAAAGATCATGAATATGTTGACCGGAAAACTCTTGGAGAATTCCGGCAGCAGGGCTGGCAGCGGGAAGGGTTCCGTGCCTTGCGCCGAGCCGCCGATGCGCGGCTGCCAGGGACCGGAGATCATATAAATGGAGATGACGTTGACCAGAGCGTTCAGCGCTACGCCGCCGAAAATCTCGTTGACGCCCAGGCGGATCTTGAGCGCGCCCACGACAAAAGCCCAGAACATGCCGCCCAGCGCCGCCAGCGCGATCAGCAGAATATGCAGCAGCGGCGCGAGGCTCTCGCCCAGCGGGATGAACTGCGCGCCCCAGCTGGCGAAGAGCGCGCCCATCATCATCTGACCTTCGACGCCGATATTCCACAAGCCGGCGCGGAAGGTGACGACCAAGCCGATGCTGACCAGGGTGAGCGGAATCCAGAAATTGATCACGCCGCCCAGCTTGCGGCTGTCCTTGAACGCGCCTTTCCAGAGGGCGTCGACGACTTCCAGCGGGTCGCGGCCGACGGCGGTGACGAGGGCGGCTGCGACCGCCAGGGAGATAGCTATGGGCAGGAGCAGGAAGGCGATTTGGGTGGCGAGGGAGCGTGGGGAGGTCATTTGGAATTGGGCTGCGAGAGCAGGTTGTCTAGGTCTTTGAAGAAAAAGGATTCAAATTCTTTCCATTTGATTCTGCTTGATGGGTTTTGTAATTGAAATTGGTCGAGTAGATGAAGTACATGATTTGCGCTTTGAGCGATCAATGTATCGTCAATCTCATTGATATTTTGTTTGGAGACTAAACTAATTGAAGAAGAGATTTTCGACCTGGCAATATTCAGATGGCGCAATATTACATGGGTCATAATGTGAAAACGGACAGATCGTCGTTGTGGCATATCAAATTGATTGTCAATCTCTTCCTGTTTCAATACGTCTTCTACGGCTTTGTAAAGACTTGCGCAAAAGTAGTACAGTGCGGGGTGATTATTCTCGTCATATACTGAAAGATATTCTTGATCGTCGCTCGCTTTCAAGTATTTTCCCGGACGACCTTTTGCATCATCGGGCCTAAACAGCGCGGCCGCGAGGACGGCTTGTGTTAATTGCTTGATGCCAATGATACTCTTGGCTGGCTTTCGCTGATTCTTATATTGGTTCTTTCTTCTATCATAATATAGAGGAGTTTGTTGCGAAGTAAAATAAGTTTCGATGTTTCGATGTATTCTGTCTAATGAGCGTAGTGATTCCATACCTACGGCTGTCTGGCTGTTTGTAGCTCGAATAATTGACTCCCGATCTTCAGTTTCGTCAGAAATCACAATTATTCGCGTCAAAAGCTTTCGTTCGTCTACTGGGCAGTTAATTTTCGCAAAGTGATTATAGATTGTGCGCGAAGTTTGTAGGCCGTTCACTATTTCAGGATTCTCAAGATGGAAGATTCTGCCAGTTTGTGTGGCTGACTTAGCCAGTATTGTTACACCATTGTTTAGCCACCAGAAGTCATTTGTCCCCTTATCTTGTAGTGTGTTTTGAATTTGACTATTGACCTTGTTGTCCCCCTGCCAATCACGGACATTTGCTTCAAATAATCGAGCATTCAATTCGCCTTGAGCATTCGAAATGAATTCGAAATATCTATCTAAACGGATTAAGGCAATAAAGCTCTTTCCCTCCTCGTCAGATGAAAGCGGTCCCTCTGCTATTCGCAATTTGAAAATTTGGGAGGGAGACATTCTTGATAGATTTAACAATTCTGTAGCACCGAGGAAGTCAAACTTGCAATTACATCCTGGAATAAAATTGCCAATCTTTTTTTGTAGCTGCTCAGCCTTGCGCCTCATATTCTTGGTTGCGCTACCGCCTTTAGTTGCGTATGAAAAAATTATGTTGATTTCTGGAGCAGTGTAGCCGAGCTCTGAATATAGTTGTCGGAACAACGAAAAAGCCTGTATAACGCCGGAATTGTAGGCATGAGAAAAACTATTTATGGTGGTTGTCGTGTCAAAAAGGTCATCTGCCATTGCCGAAAATTTGTTAATAACCTCCTGTTCCATTCGATTTTTGTTCTTAGCCTGCATAAGGTGAAAGTCTATCTTAATATTCTCCTTCAAATTGAGGTAGTCATTAATATTTGTTTCGTCAATGCGTACGCCATTTACGAACAAATGCACTCCGTCTATGCCGCCATCAAGGGGCCCTCCAGGATTGCCATCAAGAAGTTCTTCATCGGACAAATCTCGCTCTTTTAGGATCTGCTCAGATACGAATATCTCAAAAAAATGATTTACATTTAAATCAGGGAATCGTTCCTGATGGTGCATGGAGATTATTTCATCAAGGGTGATAATGTCGAATTTTGGTGACATTTCTCAATTCTCCAACTGTTTGCTAAGCGTATCTAGCGCCATGCCAACTGACTGCGCATGCTCATAATATAGCCCGTATTCGACCAGTGTTTCAATAAGCACATGCGGTTTAAAACTTATTCTCATTGATGAAAGCCTCTTTATTTCACTTGGATGGAAGTTGTGGTGCAAGACAGATAATGAACCGCCTTCATAGAAAAGGTTCACTATGCCTTCGCGAAATGCGGCATTTTCCAGTACAAGACGTTCGACACTCCTTGTATCCCAGATGTGTTCTGAACTTTCTACCCTCTCATTGTGCCAATCTTTGTAGCATAGGGTATCTCGCAAAGCTTCGTCATCACAGATTCTGACGAGGCGAATAATCTTGACAAGGGTTGATATGGGAAATCCATTGAGTGTAAGGATGGCGCGTAGTCCATCATGCTTGGCAAGGATATCGTTCACCTGCTTCCTACGAATGCTCCCACCTTCAGACTCTAGCGCCAAGACATATAGAAGGTTCTTGAGACACATAGTGTCTGTGAATCTATGCTTCCGACCGGTTAATCCCTCAAATTCGAGTTGCATATCCACGCCCCCATCACCATCTCACACCCTCCGATGATAGCGGCACCACAGACGGTGCCAAGACTCCTACTTCAACGTAATCTTCACCCGATGCCAGGCGTTATTGACATAACCCTTGAAATTCCAGGTGCTGGCTATCGTCTCTGGCTGGCTGTTCGCCGCGCTGTCCCAAGCCCGCACCACCAGCTCGTGCGTGCCCGGCGGCAGCTCGAACTCCGTCCGCCACAGCTGCCAGGTCCATAGCTGCGGCTCGTTGAGGAAGTCGGCGCGCTGCCAGGTCGCGCCGCCATCAGCCGAAACGCTGACCCAGGTAATCTCGTGCTCGCCGTCGCTCATAGCGTAGCCTTCGACGGCGATTTTGCCTGCCGGCAGCAAACTGCGATCTTCCGGCTGCACGATCACGGAATTGACCGGCAGCTTGGTCAACTGCATGCCGTCTGCATAATTGACGTTGTACATATTGACGCTGGGCGGGAAGAGCTTGTAGCCGACTTGCTGGAAATAATTGTCGGAGGGCTGTTCCAGCACGCCGATGCCGCAAAGCCATTTGACGCTGCGCGCGCCGATGTAGCCCGGGACGATCATGCGCAGGGGGCTGCCATGCGCCAGGGGCAAATCGGCGCCATTCATCTCGTAGGCGAGCAGGACTTCGCATGCCAAAGCTTTGTCAAGCGGGATGGAGCTGCCGTAAGCGGCACGCTCGCCATCGCGCATGATGCTGTCCAAGCCCAGGAAAGCGATATGCGCCGCTTGGTCGCTGGCGATGCCGGCCGCCTTGAGTACATCACCCAGGCGAACCCCTGTCCAGGTGGCTGTGCCGATTGCCTCAATGCCCCAGGCGAGCTGATCGTCGATGGGTTTGTAATCCACCAGTTCCTTGCGCCGGTTGCCAGCGCATTGCAGGGTGGCGGTCAGCGTTTGCCGCTTGAAACCGCTCTTGATTTCATCCAGCGTCAGCGAAAGCTCGCGGCTTACCAAGCCATTGACCTGCAGCCGATAATTGCTCAGGTCGATGGCGGGAATGCTGGCGTGATTGCGCACGAAGAAGAGCTCGGTGGGCGTGACAAATTCCTTCGCCAATTGATTCAACGGCGGACCGGCGTTGAGGATGTCGTCATAAGTTTTGGTCTCGTCGTGCTTCTCGCTGAGTGGCATGCGCGCTCCTTTACCCGCTCGGTATTCCCCCATCCTAAATCCTTCCCCCATTAAAGAGGGAAGGACACTTAACCGCTGTTGCTCCCCTTCCCTCCCTGTGGGGATGCTCGCCATAGAGATGGCGAAGGGGCTTGGGGGATGGGGGCTAAGAATTCCCCGCCGATCAAATGCCCGAGCTCGTCGATGCTGGTCGCGGCCACGTCCGCCACCTCGTGCACGCGTCCGGCGTAAAAAACGAAGATGCGGTCGCTGTAGGTGACTAACTCTTCCAGGTCGGAAGAATTAAAGATGATCGCGGCGCCGCCGCGGCAGCGCTCCAGCAGTTGCGTCCAGATCCAGCGCGCCGAATCGACATCGAGCCCGCGCGTGGGCTGTTCCAAGATCAGCAGTTTGGGCGCGTCGGGGAGCAGGCCTATCAGCACGCGCTGTTGATTGCCTCCGGAAAGCTGCTCGACATGATCGTCGGCGGCGCCCTTGACGCGGTATTGGTCAATGCGGGACTCTGTGCGCTTTTGCATGGCTTTCCAGTCGATATGCAGACGATCCTCCGCAACTAGCGCCGTGTGTTCGGTCAAGGTCAAGCCGGCGATCAAGCCTTCTTCCAGTCTTCCCGCCGCCGCAAAGACGCAGCCGCGGCCGAACAACTGGCGATAGCTCGCGCCGGAGATCCTGTCGCCGTCCAGCCGCAGGTCTCCGCTGCTAGTCCGCCCCAGGCGGACGCAGGCGCGCATGAACAATTCTTGACCGCTGCCGTCCAAGCCCGCCAAGCCGATGACCTCGCCGGCGCGCGCGCTCATGGAAATCGGCTGCATATTCAAACGCTGGTCCTGCACAAGGAGTCGCTCTACTTCGAGCACGGGCGCGCCCAGGCTGTAATGTTCACGGCTTTGGGCTTCCAATTCCTCGCCGAACATCATCGTCACCAAATGCTGTTTGGTTTCGGCGATGACGGCGCTGGTCAAATTGTCATCGGCGCTGGGCATGTCCATGTCGCCGACCAAGACGCCGGCGCGCAGGACCATGACCTCGTCGCAGAGTTCGATGACGTCTTCCAGCTTGTGCGACACCAGCAAGACGATCATGCCTTCATCGCGCGCGAGTTTTCTCAGCGCGTCGAAGAGGATGATCTTTTGCTCGGCCGATATGCCGGTAGTCGGTTCGTCCAGGATCAGCGTCCGCACGCCCAGCGCCAGCAGCCGGACGATCTCCAATTGCTGCCTTTGGGCGATGAGCAGATTGTCGATCAATTGATGGGCATCGAGCTCGAAGCCGAAGCGAGCGGATAGGTCAGCCAATGTCCGTTCGGCTTGGGCGCGCCTCAGCGTGATGCCTTCCCCGCCGCCATATATGAAGTTTTCCAAGACTGTGAAAGCGCCTACATCGAGCGGATCCTGCTGCAGCATACCGATGCCATTGGCGATGGCGGCTGTGGGTCCCGTGTAATCAATGACCTGGCTATCAATCAAGATATCGCCTTGGTCCGCTGGTTGAAAGCCGGAAAGGATTTTCATCAGCGTGGATTTGCCGGCGCCGTTTTCCCCGAGGATGCCGACAATCTTGCCTTCATGGAAGGTAACGCTAATGTCCTGGTTGGCTTGGATCGGACCAAAGCGCTTGTGGATGTTTCGCAATTCGATTTGCATGGTCCCTGCGATTCATGCCTCAGTTCTGGCAAACAGATACTCATTGTAGCTCAGTGCAGCATTTTCACCAATCAGGCTTGCCCTGCCCTGGGCGTCGATGTTTGTCAGCGCGGGATGACTTCCAGGGTGATCTTATGTTCATCGCTTCTTGTGCCATTGTCGCGCAAGGCAACCGCCGCAACGGTATGCCAGCCCAAGCCCTCGGCGTACCAATTCATGGCGACGCGGTATTGCTGCTTGACGCCGTCGGTCGTTTCGCTGCTCTTGACAAAGAGATCATCCACGTAGAGTTCTACCCGGCGGATGCCCAGCGATTGGTCGACAGCCAATATGTCTATATCGAATTCAGTACCTGCGATGACCTGTTGTTGGTTGGGCGGCGCGAGGATTTCTACGCGCGGTAGATCGGGTGTGGGAAATGGAGTCGGGGTCGGTTTGTTGAGGTTGCAGGCGCTGGCGTGAACAAGGCAGAACAGTATGAGAATAAGATTTCGACATCGTTTCGCGGATCCACGCATACTGTGACTTGTCCGGGGTCGGGGGCGTGTCCTTGCTGGTGGAATACACAAACGTAGCCTGCATTTTCATTGCGAAGGAACAGAAATCTATCGCAGGCGCATGATCACTATTGCGCTAAATTATCGGCTAGCGAGGCGGGTATTGCAAGCGAGAATACGGCGTCATCCAGGGCAATCGCATCTAAACTCGGCGCCTGTGTCGCAGGTCTTCTTGCACTCAGTAAATCCAACAATATAATGTAAATGTAAGGCTTGTCCGCTAATTACGAAATTGCGCCAAATTCGAGTTTCTTGCCGGTGGGCGGCTCAGCGAGTCGCCCCAACCGCTTCATATTATAGTGTTGTTTTTCTTCATGTGGCGCTCTTCATTCAACGATAAATCCGCCGCCAGAAGATATTGCTATTATTATCGCTTGCGGGCTACCCGCCTGACACTATACTGAATAACAGTTTGTTTTGACGAGAAAACGAAATTGCGAGGCTAAGCGATGATGAGGATCAAATTAGATCCAAGACTTGCATTGTTCTTAACAATGTTGTCCCTGCTGTGCATTGCGCCGATGACGACCATTGCCGCCGACATTTCGGTCAATGGAAGCACTTGTACGCTGGCTGACGCGATTGCGGCCGCCAATACGGACGCCGCCGTCGCCGGCTGCTCCGCCGGCAGTGGCGCGGACACAATTACGCTTACAAGGAATATCACCTTGACAGCAAGTTTGCCGATGGTCACTTCTGACATAACAATTGAAGGCGCCAGCAATAGCATCTCCGGTGATGACACCCATCAAGTTTTTATGGTGGACGACGGAGCCCTGACGCTGAATGACCTGACTGTTAGCAATGGATTAAGCTCGACCACGGGCGGCGCCATCTATGTCGTGAACGATTCAAGCTTGACGCTGAACAGGAGCATGGTTGTAAATAGCACCGGCAACGATTCCGGCGGCGGCATCTACTCCAACAACAGCGATGTCACCCTGATTGATAGTACAATTAAGAGCAATACGACAACGAGAAGTCACGGCGGCGGCGTCTATTTCGTCAGCACCACCGACGAACATTTCCTGGATATCACGCGCAGTTATTTCCGAGCGAACACGGCGATCCAGGATGGCGGGGCTGTCTATCTATCCGGCGGCGGCGCCAAAATACTCAAAAGCAGCTTTTTCAACAATATGGCTGATGAAGGGGGAGCGCTCGAAATCAATAGCGCCACCATGGTCGCCACCAACAGCACCTTTGGCCACAACGAGGCCAGGGAAGGCGGCGGCTTGAGCGCCTTCGCCTCGAACATCAGCTTGCTGCACACCACTTGGGCTTATAATTCGGCGCTGGAGCAGGGCGGCAGCCTGGCGCTCATTGGCGAAGATAGCAGCCTGAGCATCCTCAATACCATCATCAGCGGCAGCCCCAGCGGGGGAGACTGCCACAGCGGCCTCGATCCGGAACAAATCATCGCCAATACCTCCAATATCATCGAAGATGGCAGCTGCCCCTTGCTGACGGCCGGGGATAAACCGCCTGAAGAAAGCCAAGCGGCTTCGGCGGAAGACGAGGCGGATCTGGTTGCCGTGGCGCAGCCTGTTGGTGAAGAAAGCGCGGGCGACGACGAAGGAACGGTACAGCTGGCTTCGGCGCAGTCCGCGGACGAGGAAAATGCCGGCGACCAACTTAGCGCCCAGCAAGATACGCCGGACGCGACGCCGACGCCCAATGATCCCAAGCTGCGGGAAGCAACAGGCTCGCCGCCGCACTTCCCGCTGGCGCCGGATAGCCCGGCCATGAACTCCGCCGATGACGGCTTGTGCGAGAGCTTGGAGATTGACGAAGATCAGCCCGGCACGACTAGACCTCAAGGATCGAATTGCGAGATTGGCGCCTGGGAAGCCCCGGTTGTTAAGCCGACGGATCCGCCAGAGGAGCCGCCTGAGGACCCAGGTCCGCGAGCGACGATTACGCCGACCCCAATTGCCACGCTGCCCCCGCCAGATGAGGGCCCGCCGCCGGAAGCCTGCGTCCACACGGTCGTGAGCGGCGACACGTTGTACGGTTTGGCGCTGCGCTATAGCACAACCTTGGAGGCTTTCCGCCGCTTCAATCAGCTCGAATCCGATTCGCTCAGCATCGGACAAACATTGTTGGTGCCGGTTGATAATTGCGATCCGGATCCCTATATCTGTGTCACCCCTGCCAATGTCTTTGTGCAATCCGCCAGCGGTTATATCGAGTGCGCGGATATTTCTACCAACAGAATTGACAAACATCCAGCGCTGGCGAATGGCATGATCATGGCTGTAGAGATACGCGGCTATGTCAACCTGGGCAGTGAAGTGTGCTTCCCGACGCCAGGCAATATCGTATTCCTGGACACCATAGCGTCACCGCCAATCGTTTCGACCTTGGCGACCTATTCTCGCGCAGGCATGGTCTGCAGCGAGATTGATCGCCCCGGTATCGTTGTCTTGGTCGCACTGGAGGCGCCGGAAGACGGCGTTCAAGCCGAAGCGGTTTTGCCATCGTTCAACACCGGCATTTCTAAAGAGCTATCCAATTGCGAGGTCACGACAACTGAAGTGACTCAGCTGCTTGATACGCCCGGGGATGGCGCTGTCGCGGGTCTCGTTCCCTTTGGCACGACCCTCAGCGCCCACGAACGCACAGCAGACCAGTTCGGCGTTACTTACCTCGGAACAAGGGGCTGGGTCAACGATGCTCAAGTTAGCGCGCAAGGGAGCTGCGAATAGCGCTTGCTAGCTGGATGGAACTA
The DNA here is from genome assembly GCA_965116975.1 of Phototrophicaceae bacterium. Classification (GTDB taxonomy): domain Bacteria; phylum Chloroflexota; class Anaerolineae; order Aggregatilineales; family Phototrophicaceae; genus UBA6055. The sequence goes on along the minus strand of OZ220735.1, from coordinate 3,141,650 downwards.
AAGTATCAGGCTGGCGCGCCTGAACTGCGGCTGATCAATTGCATCTGCTCAGATGATTAGTTGCGAGGAAGGCGCGCCAGCATGTCGGCTACGAATGCCCGCGCCCGCGGGCGTATTTGCTCAAGCTCGAGTTTGTCCCAGCTGGGGTTGACCCGCAATTTCAAAGCTAGCTGAATAAGCGGCGCCCACTGCGGGAAGGTCTTCACCGCCCAGTCCGCCGCTTTGACTTTTGAGGTCGGCTGCCCATGCAGCACCGTGTATAAACCCCGCGCCGTTGTCAAAATGATGTATGACAAGTATGATTTGCTAGTGGCGGAATCCGGAGCCTCGCGGTAAATTTCGATATGCCTTCGTACAGCGTCTATGTATGCTGTCGGTTCCATCTGCTCAATTAGGCTGGCAATATCGGGACCCTTCAGCGCCAGTCCTGTCTTTCTCAACATGTACCAACTGATTAACCAATCCGCTCCAGCCTCGATTTGATGAAACGGCTCGCCCGGGCTGATGATGCCGATACGGCTCTGCCGTTCGCGAAAAGTCCGCAGCGCTTCACGTGAAACATAAGCCAGTTCTAGTCTATCGTCCCATTCGGGATAGCAGAGTACAACATTTTTGTGCAATGCGTCTAACGCTTGGAAGTGGGTCTCATCAAGGCTTAGATTCAAGATCACAACCAAATCGAGGTCGCTGACTTGCGGGTCAAAATCCCCCGTGACAAGCGAGCCATAGAGATAGATCCCGACCAGGTTGTCGTCCAGGATGTGGCTGAGACCGGCCACGAGACGGTCCAAGACCTGAGTTGCGGTTGCGCATTCGCTAAACTGAGTGGCTTGGTGGTTTGGCATTTATCGTTTGATCGGCTAGGAATTAGACGCTTGGGCAGCGCGGATGACGGACGCATGACGCTGACCATTGCTGCGCCATTTGCCGAAGTTTCGGCTACAATATAGCCTATTCAATAGCATAACGAAAGCGTAGCGGGATGAAAATCGTTCAAGTAGAAAGCTATGTTGCCGAGCAGACCCTGGAGGCGCCTTTTTTCTTCTCGCAGTTTGCCTTCGACCGGCGTCAAATTTGCCTTGTCAAAGTCACAGCCGAAGACGGCAGTTATGGCTGGGGCGAGGGCTATGGACCAGCCGGCGTCATCCAAGCGGGTGTGGAGTTTCTGGCACCGCTCGTCATGGGAGAAGACCCGCTGCATGTCGAAGCGATATGGAACAAGCTGCACCTGCGCGCCTTGGATTATGCCCGGCGCGGCGTGCTGGTGGCTTCGCAGAGCGCGCTCGACATCGCCATCTGGGATCTGCGCGGGAAGCTGCTGGGGCAGCCGATTTCCGTTCTCTTGGGCGGCAGGCGGCGGGAACGAGTCAAGGTATACGCCACCGGCATGTATTTCGTCGATAGCGCTGACCTGACCGGCAAGCTGGTGGACGAGGCGGCGAGCTATGTCGCGGAGGGATTCAAAGCGCTCAAAATGAAAGTGGGCTTGGGCGTCGATACGGACGCGCGGCATGTGCGCGCGGTGCGGGAGGCGATTGGCGCGGATGTGCAACTGATGGTGGATGCGAATCACGCTTTTTCACGGAGCGAGGCGCGGGCTTTCGCCGGCAAAATCGAAGAATTGGACATCACTTTTTTCGAGGAGCCCCTTTCGCCAGAAGATTACGAGGGATACCGCGAGCTGCGTGGACGCACGACCATTCCCATCGCGGGTGGCGAATGCGAGTATCTGCTGGCGGGCTTCCGACATTTGTTGAGCAACCAATGTGTTGATATCGCGCAGCCGGACATCTGCGGCGCCGGCGGACTGACCGAGACCAAGCGCATCGCGACCTTGGCGCGAGCCTTTCAAACCAATGTGCTGCCGCATAGTTGGGGCACGGGCATCGCCTTCGCGGCCGGCTTGCAGCTGGTGAGTACGCTCGATCCTGTGCCGGGTCGGTTGCGCATGCCAGATATGATGCTGGAGATGGACCGCACAGAAAACGCGCTGCGCGACAATCTCACATTTCCGCAGTTCCACGCGCAAGACGGCACTGTTGCCGTCCCGACGGCGCCGGGGCTGGGCGTGGATGTGGATCATGACCAGTTGGCGCGTTTCACCAGCGGAGGCTAGCGCGTGAATGCAATCCCTCTGCGCGAGATTGAAGCTGCGGCCACGCGCATAAAGGATTCCGCCCTGCGCAGTCCACTGCTGCGCTTGCCCGTGCAAGACGGGCTGGCGGAGATCTATTGCAAGCTGGAAAACCTGCAGCCCATCGGTTCCTTCAAGCTGCGCGGCGCGGGCAACGCCATGGCATTGGCAGCGCCCGAAGAGCTGGCGCAGGGCGTCGTCACCGCCAGCGCCGGCAACATGGCGCAAGGCGTGGCTTGGAATGCGCGGCGCATGGGCATCCCCTGTCGGGTAATCGTGCCGGATCACGCGCCGGAAACCAAGCTGGCTGCCATCCGACGCCTGGGCGGTGACATAATCAAAGTCCCCTTCGACGAGTGGTGGACGATTATCCTCAGCGGGCGCTATGACACCTTGCCCGGGCTATTCATTCATCCGGTGCGGGATCGCGCGGTCATGGCCGGCAATGGCACAATCGGCTTGGAAATCCTCGAAGACTTGCCCGATGTCGATGCTCTGGTCATCCCCTACGGCGGCGGCGGATTGAGCGGCGGGATCGCCTCCGCGCTGCGCGCGCTCAAGCCCGACGCGCGCATTTACGCTGTCGAAGTCGAGACGGCTGCGCCGTTGGCGGCGGCGCTGGCTGCGGACAGACCGGTCGAGGTCGACTATCGGGCGAGCTTTGTCGATGGCATCGGCGGCAAGAGCGTGCTGCCCGAGATGTGGCGCTTGGTCAGTGGTTTGCTGGATGGGGCGCTGCAAGTATCGCTGGACGAGACGCGCGGGGCGATTCGCCTGCTGGCGGAACGTCAGCGGGTCATCGCCGAGGGCGCGGGCGCGGCGGCTGTTGCGGCGGCGCTGGCCGGCAGGGCGGGCGTCGGCAAGGTCGTCTGCGTGGTATCGGGCGGGAATATTGATCGCGGGGTCCTGGCGGGGATCTTGGCGTCTACAGATTGACTCTCAGTCCGTGGGCGGGACGGCGGCCAGGACGGGCAAGCCCGCGGCGATTTCGACGTCCTCGCGGCGGCGCACGATGGCGCTTTCCAGGTATTCCAGCGCGAAGACGATGATGCCGCCAACGAAGAGGCCCGCGATGAGGCCGACCAAGGTGTTAATCATCACATTGGGGCGGGCGCGGAAGGGCACGGGGTTGTCTTGCAGGGTAGCGACGATGCGGTCTTCGCGGCGCGCCTGTTGATTCAGCCGGTCGCGGTATTCCACCAGCAGTACCCCCCATTCGGCGGCGATGCGGCTGGCTTGCCCCGGGTCGCTGTGGTCGGCGTCAATCTGGATGAGCAAGCTGTTGATATCGGGCGCGATGCGCACGTTGGCCAACAACTGCTGCGGGACTGTGTCCATCTGCAGGCGGTCGATGACCTCGGCCGCGCGCAGCGAGCTGTCGAGATGGGCGACATGGTTGTTCAGCGTCTGCTTGGCGGCTTGGGTCAAGCCGAAGTCGCTGCGGCTTGGCACGATGAGCACCTTTTGAGTGGCGCGGTAGATGGTCGTCATCTGGCGGCTGAAGAAGAAGGCGGCGCCGGCGGCGATGATGCCCAGCAGCAGCATGATCCAGCCACGGCGGATGAGAATGCTTCCATAGTCGATTAGGTTCATGGGGCGAAGTTTACCATAGCAGATAAATGATGTATACTCATTCTACACTGTTGCTGGGGAAAGATACTACGAAGGAGTGCAAGCCATGGCCACCCAGGATATTCGATTGGAACGGATTGATAAGGAATACGGCAGCCTGCGCGAGGCGCAAACCAAGTTGTTTAACAAAGTAGACAGCTTTGAAAGCGCGGTGCTGAGCTTGAGTGAAGTTGTCGCGCAGAACCGCGAGCTCATCCTGTCGAACCGCGATTTGATCATCGAGAACCGCAATATGATCCTGGAGAATCGCGCTTTGATCATCGAGAACCGCGATTTGATCCTGGAGAACCGCGAGATGATCCTGGAGAATCGCGAGATGCTGCGCGCCATCATCAAGCACCTGGACGTGCCGTATAAGCCGCCGATGGGTTTTAGCAAAGAGTAGTGCGACCAAAGCCGATTTGGAGCGGCAGACGCGGCTCTTGGTGATGTGGCTGGTACTTGTCGGCGTGATGCTTGCTGGAATGTTCGCGGCGGGATTTCTGTACATCATCGAGCGGCTGCCTTGAGATCTGCATTCAGGACAGGTTTAATTCACCACAGAGGCGCAGAGGGCACAGAGGAAGATATTTGAATATACATGTTTCGCGTTCATCGCGCCTTTGCGCTTGACAAAGTTCATATTTGATATAAAATACAAACAACATCGGATTTTGGAATCAGCCAATGGCGAGCAACGCGCTTGCGCAGCAAGTACATCAAAACGATAAACGCATCACCGCGCTGGAAGCCGAGCGTCCGCATTTGGCCACCAAAGCGGATTTGGAGCGGCAAACGCGGCTATTGGTGATGTGGCTGGTCGCGACCAGTCTCGTCTTGGCCGGGATCATGGTAAGTATATTCGCGGCGGGATTTCTGTACATCATCGAGCGGCTGCCTTGAGATCTGCATTCAGAACAGGTTTAATTCACCACAGAGGCGCAGAGAGCACAGAGTTTTTTCTCCGTGGCTCAGCGCCTGATTTTAGCCCTCCACAATCGCAATCTCATCCGCGCTCAGCCCATAGAGCCGATAGACCAGCGCGTCAATGCGCCGGTCGGTCGCGTCAATCCGCGCCTGCGCGATGCGCCGCGCCTCGCCGGACAGCGCCGGCAGCTGGCGGTGCAAGTCGAGCATGGCATCGACCAGCGCGACCATCTCATCGTGCATCGCCACGTCGGCGGGGTCGTCGAAGTCGATTGTTCGGATGGGGAGTTGGGCGAGATACTGATAGATGAAGCGCAGGTATCCACCGCGATAGGTAGAGGCGATGCTTTGGTATAAATAAGTAGTTAGCTTGGAGTTTAATATACCAAGCAAATATTTGTCATCTATCGGAATGATGTAAGCTGTGTTGGTACAATAAGCAAAGTTTGTGTCACAAGTGAAGTTTCCACGTAAAGAAATGTCTGGCAACATGATTTTCGGTTTTTCAAATTCTTCATAGTAGGCACAAGCTCTCAATTCCCACCAATACTCTCCTTTGTCCCAGCGTTTTTCAGCTTTGGCGTGGAATGGCTCAAGATGCGCGGCAACAGCAGGATAAGATTCTATGAATAAATCCCGACCGCTTTGGTTGTCATCTTTGTTCTCATTTGTCCAACCACTTGGTATGCAGATGACATAGCGTTTGACGAGCAGCTTTGAATACCGCTTCATATCTCGCCCTGCGAGAAACGGTTTAATGATTTCTTCGCTGCTAGCGTCTTCTGAAATCAAACGATCTTTGGTATCTTCATCAATGACAAATGCTTCATTTAGCCCTGTTAATATGCCACGATAGATATTGTCATCAACATAGTCTTTAAGTGATACTCCCGTGTCTAACAGTCGACGAAGTAACTTCTGAATTTCCCTCCGCGCAAGCGACCAGCCGCCATCATCAAGCAGCGATTTGTCGACCTCATAGCGCAGCGGCTTGACATGCTCGCTGAGATTTGTGAAATCCAGACTATCGATTTTCGCGGCTTTGAAGCACATTTCACCCCCACCCCAAACCCCTCCCCCATCAAGAGGGAGGGGCTTTTCATCGCTCGTACCGAGTTCGTCTTTTTCTTCTGAGAATTGCGCCAATTGAGAGTCTACATTTACTTGACGCTTACGCTCCTCAAGCTCCCCCTCCCTCTTTATGGGGGAGGGGGCTGGGGGGTGGGGGGCTTTGCCTATCGTCAAAATGCAAGGATAAGTCGTCGCCTGCTCAAACACGGGCAAATCGCCGAAGTCGACGATTTCTTGGATCGCCTGCTGTTTTAGCCAAGTTCGCAGCGGCTTGCCGTAGCGCGCGCGCAGCCACTTGTTGGCGACGATGATGCCAAACAAGCCATTCTTGTTGAGCAGCTTGACGCCTCTTTCAATGAAATAAGTGTACAAATCCGCTGTGCCCGCGTAGGTCTCGAACTTGCCCTTGGCGTAATCTTTGAAGGCTTTGCCCAATGTTTCCTGGCGCACATAAGGCGGATTGCCAATCACAGCGTCAAAGCCGCCCGCCGCCATAATCCCCCCAAATCCCGCGTCGCTCTCCCAATCGAAGGGCTTGACGCGCAGCAGCGCCTCTTCGTCGAACATATCCATCTGCCGCCCGCTGTAGAAATCACTGCCAATCAGCGAATTGCCCCATTTGACATTGGCGCTCAAGTCGGGCAGGATGCGCCCGCCAGCCGCGAACATCAGCGTCTGCCCGCCGGTGGCTTCGCTCTCGTTTTCCAGCATTTTCAGCAGCAGCGACAATTTGCTGACTTCGACGGCGTTCTGGTCCAGGTCGACGCCGTAGATGTTGGCTTGCAGGATGCGGCGCTTTTCGGCTGTTGTCAGCACAGTGCCGCCGACCACGCGGCGGATGCGGTTGCGGTAGCGGCGCGGCTGCTGGCTGTATTGCTCCAGATGCCAATCCAGCAGGTATTGATACGCGCCGGTCAAGAAGGAGCCGCTGCCACAAGCGGGATCGAGGATGCGCAGTTTCTCGACTTGCTCGGGACTCTTGCCTGCCAGCAGCGCGCCGACCGTGTTTTCCACGATGTAATCGACGATATAGCTGGGCGTGTAATAGACGCCGCCGGCTTTGCGGACTTCGGGCTTGTCTTGGATATCGACCGCGCCGCCCGCGTCCAGTTGGATGACTTTGCCGAGGAAGCGCTCGTAGACCTGCCCTAGGATGTCGCTGGGCAGCACGGAAAATTCATAAGGGCTGGCTGGGAAATACAGCTTGTTGATGATGCGGCGCAGCGGCTCGTCGGGGATGGTGATATTCAGCGAGAGCGCGTCGGGCGGCGCGTCGCGCTGGTCGCGCCCGAAATGAAATAGCCCGGAATTGTACTTGTCGTCGGCTTCGCGGAAGCGCAGTTTCAGTTCTTCATAGACCTGGCGCCCGGGCGCCGCGGCGCTGCGCAGGCGTCCATAAGGCTCGATGTCGCGGTCTTCGGCGATGCGCAGGAAGACGATGCGGTCAATCGCGCGCTGCACCAGCAGGTTGAGCTCGCGCTGGCTGAGCTGGGGATTGTGCAGGGCGATTTCCCCCGCCAGCGCCGCGCGCCAGCTTTCCATTTCGTTGAGGAAAGCCTGGTCGACGCTGGTCGCGCCGCGCAGGCGCTGTCCCTCGAGCCAGCTTCGCAGCGCGCCATCAGCCACAGCCGCGCGGCTGAAACGCGCTTCAAGCTCGTCCCAGACATCGACATACTGCTCGTAAGTCCAATAGCGCAGGCGGGCGCTGTCGGCGGGGTCGCCGCGCTGGGGCTGGATGCGGCAGTCATAGACGCAGAATTCTTCGAAGTCGGTCAAGACGCTGACGGGCAGATTGCCAGACCAGCCATAGCGCCGCAGTTGAAACGCCGGGCTGCTGTCGTTTTTCAGGTTCAGGCGCGGCGGTTTGGTCTCGACGAAAAAGCGCGTCGCGCCGCCGATGCGGAAGCCGTAATCCGGGCGCTTGGGGCGCTGTTTGCCGTCCTCGGCGACCAGCACGCGCACTTCGAGCCCGACCTGCCGATTGTCCGTCACATCCCAGCCCAGCGCGGCGAAGAGCGGGTCGACGAACTGCCGCCGCAATTCCGTTTCATTGGCGGGCTGCTGCGCCGCGAATTTTTCGACCAACTGATACAGGCTATCAGGCGCTGTCACAACGCCTCCCTTTCTCGGCAACCGACAAAGTCCCTCCTGAACTTGCCCCGCTTTTGTGGGAGGGGTTTGTGGCGGGGGTCAACCCTCCATGTCAATCACAATTTTGACCGCTCCTTCATCTTGCAGGTGATGCAATTCGTAGGCTTCCAGCACCTGTTCGAACTTGAAGGTATGCGTGATCATGGCGGCGGTATCGACAGCGCCGCTGTTGATATAGTCCAGCGCCTGGCGGGTGCAGGCGTGCTGCGGGTCATTGATGGTGCCGACGCGCGATTTCACCGTCAGCGACTTCCAAAAGGCTTCGAAGATGGGGAAGTCCATGTTTTCGAAGCGGGGCACGCCGAAGATCAGCACGAAGCCGTCATGCCGCGCGATCTCGATGGCGAGGCGGATGGACTCTGCTTCGCCAGCCGCTTCGATCACAACATCGGGCAGTTGGCCGTCGTTGATGGCGCGCAGAGCGTCGCGGCAAGAGGCCGGCGACAGGTCGGCGTTGTGCAGCGTTTGGCTGGCGCCATAAGCTTTGCTGAAATTCAAGCGGTAATCCTTGAGATCGAGCGCGATGATTTTGGCCGCGCCGCGCTGCTTCAGCGCGAAGTTGAACCACAAGCCGGCCGAGCCTTGCCCGATGACGGCGACGGTCTTGCCCTTCAGGTCGGGCAGGGCTTGCGCGGCGTAGAGCACGGTGCCGAATTGCTGGGCTTGGACGGAATGTTCCAGCGGCGTGGCGGGGTCGAGCGGCAGCAAGTGTTTGATGGGCGCGAGGTAGTATTCGCACATGGCGCGGTGGTCGGGCGCCAGGCAGAGTACGCGCTGGCCCACCTGGAAGTCTTCATTGGTGGGATCGATGGCTTCGATGCAGCCGACCATCTCGTGCCCGGTTTCGCCGGCGGCCGTGGGGTAGTGGTCTTCCGGCAGGTAATGGATATGTCGGATGTCGCTGCCGCAGAGGGACAGGCGCAACGTCTTGATGATGGCGTGCCCCGCGATGAGCTGAGGTTTGGGCGCTTCGACGAAGACGGGCTGGCTGCGCGCGACAATTTGCACGGCTTTCATGGGTTGGGTACTCCTGGCAGGCTAAAAGCAAGGACGCTGATTATAGCATTGTCGCGCGAATCGGTTAGGTTTTCATTGTTGCTTTGGACGAACAGTGATGCTGAATATCGAGCAATGCTGGAATCTATGCCGAATTGAGAAGTTTATCGTGGGACGATGGACCTGAGTACTGAGGACTATTTCAGATTTTGCTGCACTATGTATTGGTTTTCAAGGCATCAATAATATTAATAGAATTGAAACTAAGAAAGGTTTGTTGTTCTGCATCGGCTAAATGTGAAAAGCTAAACTACTGATTGCCATCCTGTAATTCTGCTGATTCGTCGCTGGATTCAAGACGTCGCGTCCTTTGAGAGATGGGATTGTCCGAACCTGATGTCAACTGAAGCCTCTCTCTAGCTGCTATCATGTCTAGTTCGTGATTGTCTTTTCTTATTTGGATTTCTAGCTCCCGTTCCTTTTTTGTTAATGCACTGTCATTCATCCCTCTAATAAAGTCCGTAATAGACGGTAGGACATGCGCAGTCGCCAACGCCAAAAGTATTAACGCGTTGGGAGTTACTGACAAGATATGTGCAATTGCGACAATGGTGACAACTGCAACAATTGTAGCGGCTACAAGTGCTTTCGTGCGGAACGAACCAATATCATCCTGTTCACGTTCCGCCATCGAAAGAATTCGATCTGCACTACCGGGATACACCTCTTCGTAGCGGGCAAACTCCTCGGCAGATGGGATTGGTCCCGAAACATGTCTAACTTATGCATAGTTGCGAGTCCGAGTGATTTCGACGTCTTGATTTTCGCCTTCAGCATCCTGGTGTTCGTTTTCCGCTGCTTGGTTGCGGTCTTCAGTCTTCGGATTCGGTTTCTCGGATGCTGGGGGCAATTTCGGTCTCCGACTCAAATTCCTGCATCGCGATGTTCATATACTTGCCAACGGATGTCCACGATTTTTCCATATCAGATCGCCCGTATCGACGTGGATAAGGATCTCGACCATAAATTGATGGTACACCGACTACACCCGTGATACCGTCAAGAATCGCTTCCGCGCGAAATCTCAATTTGTCGCTCATTTCAAAATCTCCCATAGCCCATAGTGCAGACTTATCCGTTTAACCGTACAGGAGTTTTGTTAGTATAACATTATCGCCGCAAATTCTGCAACGCATGGTTTTACTTTCGCATGAAGACCGTATTTGCAGATTCATCGCAAGTACCAATGCCACCTGAATTCGCAGGATCGAATGTGCTTAGACTATAAATTATAGTTTACAATCTTGTTTTCGCCTGTCACTAGTGCTATAGAAAACAGACGCGACTTAGGGTAAGGGAAGTGCCGCTTCGCGCGCTAGGGCGGTCCAATGAATTGAAGGAAGGAACATGAGCGAGCAATACACCTTTCAAGCGGAAACGCAGGAACTGCTGAATATCTTGATTCATTCGCTGTACACGGAAAAGGAGATCTTCCTGCGCGAGCTGATCTCGAACGCGTCGGATGCCTTGAATCGTCTGCAATTCCAGATCTTGACGGACGACAATGTGCAGGATGCCGGGGCAGAGTTGGAAATCCGCATCACGCTCGATGAGGAGCAGAAGACGCTCACCATCAGCGATAGCGGCATCGGCATGAACCGCGACGAGATCATCGATGGCTTGGGCACGATTGCCAAATCCGGCGCCAAGGCTTTCTTGCAGGCGCTGAAGGACAAGCCGGACGGTGGTTCGACGGCGGACATCATTGGGCAGTTCGGCGTGGGCTTTTATTCGGCGTTTATGGTGGCGAAGCAGGTGGACGTGGTTTCGCGCTCGTTTCGCCCGGGGGACGAGGCGGTTAAATGGTCGGCGACCGGCGGCGCCAATTACACGCTGGAAACGGCCGAAAAAGACCAGCGCGGCACCGAAATCACAATCCATCTCAAGGATGATGAAGAGGAGTTCACGCGCGCCTTCCGCATCAAAGATATTGTCCGGCGGCATTCCGATTATGTCGCGTTTCCCATTTTTGTCGACGATGACGAAGAGCCGACCAATAAGCAGCAGGCGCTCTGGCGGCGCAATCCCTCCGAGGTGGAAGCCGAGGAATACGACAGCTTTTACAAGATGCTGACCATGGACTTCGCCGGGGCCAACCATCACATTCACATGCGCGCCGATGTGCCGATGCAGTTTTACGCCCTGCTCTTTGTGCCAAGCGGCGCCCAGCCCAATATGTTCAGTCCGCGCGCCGAAGCCGGCTTAAAGCTCTATGCGCGCAAGGTGCTGATCGAAGAGTACAATCGCGATCTGTTGCCGGAATATCTGAGCTTCGTGCAGGGCGTGGTTGACAGTGAGGATCTGCCGCTGAGCGTCAGCCGCGAGAGTATCCAAGCCACGCGCGTGATGGCGAGCTTGAAAAAGTCGGTCACGCGCAGGGTGCTTTCCGAACTCAAGCGAATGGCGAAGAATGACCGCGACAGCTATCTCAAGATATTTGGGGAATTCGGCGCCTATCTGAAGCAGGGCTTGGTGATGGAAAGCGAGGATCGCGGCGACCTGGAGCCGCTGATGTTCTTCCAGACTACGCATGACGAGGATCCGAATCGCTATCACTCGCTGGACGATTATGTCGAGCGCATGTCGGATAACCAGGACGACATCTATTATGTGGTGGCGGACGATTACAACAGCGGCGCGCGCAGCCCACACTTGGACGCCTTCCGCCAGCGCGGCATTGAAGTGCTGTATTTCACGCACCCGGTCGATGCCATGCTGCCGATGGGCATGAATGACTTCAAGGGACACAAACTGCTCAGCGTGGATTCCGCTGAACTGGATCTGGGCGATGTCGGCGCAATAAGCGAGGCGAAAGAGGCGGCGCTGGAAACGCTGGAGACGGATTCATTCGCGGCTTTGACGGGGCGTGTCCAGGCGACACTGGGCGGCCGCGTCAGCGATGTGCGCGAGAGCAAGACGCTGGTGGATAGCCCGGCGCGCTTGGTCAGCGAAGACGAGAGCGGCAGCCGCTATATGTTCCGTATCAATCGCCTGCTGGACAAAGACTATGAATTGCCGGTCAAGGCGCTTGAGCTCAATCCGCGGCACCCGCTGATGCACAACCTGAGCGCGATGATCGCCAAGGGCGGTGAAGCGGGGCTGATTGACGCGGTGGTGGAGCAGGTCTTCGAGACGGCGCTGCTGCAAGACGGCATTCATCCCGACCCGTCGAGTATGGCCGATCGGCTGACCTTGTTGATGCAAGCCGCGACCGGTTCCGCGAGCGGGGACTTGGACTTCGCCGATGCGCGGACGGTAATCAGCGAACCTATCGCGGATGATCATGAAAACTTGATTAAGCTGGATGGCATCGAAGATGTAGACTTCGAACCGGTCGAGCGGGAAGCAGACGAAACAGAGTCCTAGCAGAGCAAGCATATTGAGGAGGCAGCGCGGCATGGCGGAATTGAAGACAAAGCGCAATGACGGCGATGTGAGAGCCTACCTCGTCTCGGTGAAAAACAAGCGCCGCCGCGAAGACGCGCTGATCCTGCTGGACATGATGGGCGAGATCACGGGCGAGCGGCCGGAAATGTGGGGCGGCAGCATCGTTGGCTTCGGCAGCTATCATTATGTATACGAAAGTGGGCGCGAGGGCGATTGGTTCTTGACCGGTTTCGCGCCGCGGGCGCAGTCGCTGACGCTGTATATCATGCCGGGCTTCGGGCAATACGACGATTTGCTGGCGCGTCTGGGCAAGCACAAGATCGGCCGCTCCTGCCTGTACATCAACAAGCTGGCGGATGTCGATATGCAGGTATTGCGCGAGCTGATTGCGGAATCGGCGTCGCACATGCGCGGGACGCATGGCGCAACCGAATGAGCGCCCCTTCGTAATAATGTACACAGGGCATCCGCAAGAGGGCGAATCCTGTATAATGAAGGCAAGTTGGAAACAAGATTCAATGGATCAGACTCGGGATCAGACGCGATGGATGGTCTGAAGTTGCTCGGTCAAATTGGCAAGGGCATTGTCAAGACAGTGGAATTGCTTGGCAAGGGCGTCGGTTTGACGGGCAGAGCGATCAATGACGGTTCAGTTGCAGTGAGGACAGCCATGCCAGTGACAGAATTGACCTCGGTGTTTAATACGACTGATGAGACAATCAAGTTTGTTAACCAAGAATCCGCGCGGGACAGCAAGGAGATCTTGCCGCAGAGCGCGGTGTCCCTGAAAACCGATAAGACCGCCGGCGCCTGGGTGCCTTGGTTTCATCCGCCGCGTTTTTCGCCCTTCAGTCGCAAGCGCATGGAAATCGTGGTGGATGATGTCGCGGTGATTTACATGTGGCAGCGTGACGATCACATCTATTGGTGCAACCGGCTGGACAGCCAGGGCAACCCAGCCAAAGCCTACGAGGTGTCGGGCATCTCGCACGTCGGCGGCAAGCGCATGCTGGTGGTGCGCAACGACCCGGAAAATGGCTACAGCGCGTTCTTGAGCGAAAGTGTGGAGAAGTGAGCATACATTGATAAGTAGAACAAATCAGTGAGGAGAATCGTGATGCAGGACAATATTGTCTTGGGCTTAGCGGTAATCGGAGGTATTTCTGCACTATACACACTAGCAACAGTTGCACCACTAATTCTAGGTGCGTTAGGCGGTGCAATTGGGTGTGGGATACTTGGTGCAATTATTGGTCTAGTATTTATAGCTGACTCAGCGGGTTTAGTCGTGGTTGGCTGCATAGCCTTAGGATTCATTGGAGGACTTATTAGTGCATTAGAAAAAATGCTAGTAGTATCCGCAGACGAATATGTCGAAGATATCCTGAAGGTTCGATGGTCGCAGCTTTCCAGCATTTGTAGTGGCATCATACTCCTCATTTCTGGGATGGTAGGAGCATCTATCGCAGGTGCTAACTCTGATTTAGGTACTTTAGGGGTTCTTGCCGGCTATGGAGCCGGGGCTCTTGTAGGGAGTGTTGGTTGGTTTGTGTCTGGGAAAAAGATGGTTTATCAGCTTATGCTCACTTGGTATATGCATAAACTTAAGAATGCGAAGCATAAACTTGAGAATGCAAAGAAGAAACTTTAGGCGGAGATGTTTCCAGGCTTGGGCATACGCTGGATCACGGTCGCGCCGGCCGGTTGCCCGACAGAACTGACGCTCTTTCCCATGGGCGAGAAGTGGGAACATTAGCGCGAGGCGATGGGCAAACCACAGTCCTTCACCTTGCATTGTGACGACCTCGACCGGCCTTACCGCGAACTCAGTGTAAAAGGTGTGCAGTTCCTGGCAGAGCCGCAAAAACAAGCTTGGGGCAGCTTCGCGATTCTGGTGGATTCCGAGGGCAACCAAATCGTTCTCGGGCAGCGCAGTTGAGCGATTCCCATCTGGCTTGACCGAAAATCTTCGAGACAAACAAGCTGTCCGAGCTTGCGCGGCGCGACGTCGACTATTGCGCATCACCTGCGCTGCCTTATACTTTGCCTCAAAGCGCAAAGGAGTTAGTCAATGATTAACCGAGTTGGAACGGTGTCGATCTTCGTGGAAGACCAAGATCGCGCCAAAGCCTTCTACACCGAAAAACTGGGCATGGAATGCACAGCCGATAACGAAATGTGGCCCGGCGCGGACGCGCGCTGGCTATGCGTTGCGCCGCCGGACGCCGAAACACAGATCGTGCTGTATAAGTTTGATGAGAACTGGGAGCATTATCGCGAAACATTTGGCAAGTCGCAGTCGCTGACCTTGGAATGCGAGAATATCGACGAGACCTATCGCGCCTATAAGGAACGCGGCGTACAGTTCCTGGGGGAGCCGGAAACCCAATTCTGGGGGCGCTTCGTGCTGATGGTGGATAGCGAAGGCAATTCGCTGATATTGGTTCAGGTCGCTCATTGATGGATCTGCTGGGCTTGTCGCGGCAGGTCGGAGCGGCGCTAAAGCGGGCGGACCTCACCGTTTCTACAGCCGAATCTTGCACGGGCGGCTTAATCCTCAGCGCCTTGACTGACGTCGCCGGCAGTTCCGCCTATGTTGAAGGCGGCTTGGTCACTTACTCCAACGACGCGAAGATAAACATGCTGGGCGTCCGCGCGACGACGCTGCTTGCAGTGGGTGCGGTCAGCGCGGCGGTGGCGGGAGAAATGGCTTGTGGCGTCCGCGAAGCCTTTGATACGGACTACGCTTTAAGCGTGACCGGTATCGCCGGTCCCGGCGGTGGCACGGCGGAGAAACCAGTCGGCTTGACCTATATCGGGCTGGCTGGGCGAGACGGTCTCCTCGCTGTGGAGAGCTATGTCTGGGCTGGCGACCGGATTGCGAACAAGCTGCAGAGTGTCGATGCGGGGCTTAATCTTTTGTTGCAGCAATTGACCGCCTAGTCCGGTGGCGCCTCTTCAAAGTTGATGCCGCGGTAAATATCGGCGAGCGGCAATTCGCAGTTGAGCATTGCCAAGGGAATCACGTCGTTTGGATCAGTGAAGACTTGCAGCAGCCATCCCACGTCGGCGCGGGAATAGAGCTCGGCGCAGACGCGATGCTGATCAATCACCAAATAAGCCTGAATGGAAGCAACCAGTCGGTAAAAGTCGCGCTTGGCAACGCGGTCGGATTCTATTGACGATGGCGAGGTGACTTCGGCTACAAGAATTGGGTTGAGAAGTGAGGTTTCGCTTTCGTCATCAAACTGTTCTTTACCGCAGACGACGCTCAAGTCGGGGTAGACATAGCGGTCTGCTGCGACCTTGACCCTCATGTCGCTTGTATGGACTGAGCAGATAGAATTTCCAAGCTGACGGCCTAATGCTATTATCGCGTTCGCAGCAACGCGGCTATGCTTGCTCGTCCCGCCGGACATGGCGAAAACTTCGCCGTCAATGTATTCGTGCTTGATCTCGTTTTCCGCCTCCCAGGCCAGATACTCCTGGACACTCAAGCGCGGTTTGAGTTTGGTCAGCGCCATGACGTTCCTCGTTTTTTTGTATGTTCTTCAAATTATAGCTGACGCCAACTGAAAATCAACTACATAGCGTACAAAGCGCACAGAGAAAAGCGATTTTATTGGAAGGCCTTCTCCATTGATCGCCTAGTCTGGCGGCGACTCTCCAAAGCTGATGCCGCGGTAAATATCGGCGAGCGGCAATTCGCAGTTGAGCATTGCCAAGGGAATCACGTCGTCGAGATCAGTGAAGACTTGCAGCAACCATCCCACGTCGGCGCGGGAATAGAGCTCGGCGCAGACGCGATGCTGATCAATCACCAAATAAGCCTGAATGGAAGCAACCAGTCGGTAAAAGTCGCGCTTGATAAAGCGATCGCGCTCAATGGATGACGGTGAAGTAACTTCGACTACAAGAATTGGGTTGAGAAGTGAGGTTTCGCTTTCGTCATCAAACTGTTCTTTACCGCAGACGACGCTCAGATCGGGGTAAACATAACGATCCTCTGCGACTTTAACACGCATATCGCTGGTATGCGCAAAACATATTGAATCGCGCAATTTACTGTAAATCGCGCCAATCACGTTTGCCGCAACGCGGCTATGCTTGCTCGTCCCGCCGGACATGGCGAAAACTTCGCCATCAATGTATTCGTGCTTGATCTCGTTTTCCGCCTCCCAGGCCAGATACTCCTGGACACTCAAGCGCGGTTTGAGTTTGGTCAGCGCCATGACGTTCCTCATTATTGAGTATGTTCTTCAAATTATAGCCGGCGCCAACCGAAAATCAACTACATAGCGCGCAAAGCGCACAGAGAAAAGCGATTTTATTGGAAGGCATTCTCCATTGATCGCCTAGTCCGGCGGCGACTCTATAAAGTTGATGCCGCGGTAAATATCGACGAGCGGCAATTCGCAGTTGAGCATTGCCAAGGGAATCACGTCGTCGAGATCAGTGAAGACTTGCAGCAGCCATCCCACGTCGGCGCGGGAATAGAGCTCGGCGCAGACGCGATGCTGATCAATCACCAAATAAGCCTGAATGGAAGCAACCAGTCGGTAAAAGTCGCGCTTGGCAAAGCGGTCGGATTCTATTGACGATGGCGAGGTGACTTCGACTACAAGAATTGGATTGAGAAGTGTGGTCTCGCTTTCGTCCTCATAGCTCGATTTACCGCAAACTGCGCTTAGGTCGGGATAAACGTAACGCCAGTCATTTATTTTGACCTTCATTTCGCTGCTATGAAGCGAACATTCCGAATCACCGAGTTGTTGCCCAATTGCTACCGTAATGTTTATCATTATGCTACTGTGTTTGCCTGTCCCGCCGGACATGGCGAAAACTTCGCCATCAATGTATTCGTGCTTAATCTCGTTTTCCGCCTCCCAGGCCAGATACTCTTGGACACTCAAGCTCGGTTTAAGTTTGGTCAGCGCCATGACGTTCCTCATCTTCAACTGTATCCTTTAAATTATAGCTGATGCCAACTGAAAATCAACTACAGCGCTTGCGGAGCATAACAGCAGTGATTCGATCAACATTCGGTTGTACTGGAATCGTTTCCGCTGCCTACCACAGGCCCAGCGTGCCGCGCAGGATACCGAACTCGCCGATGTGATAGGAATTGTGCGCGGCAATCACCAGGATCTCGCGGAGGATGCTGTGCCCCGGCTGTCCATGCGGGATCTGGGCGCAGAGCTCGCGCGACGGGTCCTTGACGATATTGATGAGGGCTTGCAGATCATGGCGAAACCCCATAATCGTATCATTCCAGCTCAGGGCCTCCGCTTCCGTATTGAGATCGGGCCAGTAGTCATCGGGAAAACTGGGATAGCGGTAGTTGGGATTTTCAATGTAGTTGAGGATATCCCATTGGGTGATGCGAATATGCTCGAGCAAATGCCAAAAGGAATAAGGCGTGTTTGCCGGGCGGGTATTGAAATGCTTCTCAGGGAAATCTTGCAGCGTTTGGTCGAAGCTTTGGTGCGCCTGCCGCTTTGCCAGGGCATTGACAAGCTGTTCGCGCAGATGATGATCGTTCATGGGGGCTTCCTTCATTCATACATTCAGACATACATTCAGACAGGACTGTTCGCAAAGTATATCCGCAGATTGTCGCTTGCAACTTTGCTTCCTTACATAGAGCGTATTACTCTTCAGTCAAGAGATTTGCCTCGACGTCATCGCTGCTTATGAATATTCTGCTGCGATGGCTCTGGGCAAAACTGCTGCTCGGAGAGAACTTAGGTTTTCTGGAGAAATCGCGCTGATGGGCGTACTATGAGGATGAAGGGCAGCGTAGGTCAATCGTAGGATTATTTGGGATAATCTTGACATGTCCGACATAATTTGCGCTACAATACGGGAAATCAATGGTGATGATCGCGATGTACGATAGTTATCCTCGGCACGATGTACCGCAGAACAATGTGATTCAGCGTTTTTTCGGGCAGCGCTGGAGCGCGATTGTCATTGAAGTCCTCATGACGATTGTGATCACCGTCGCGGCGGGACGCGCTTTTGATATCTTCGATCCCTTTGACAGGCCCGGAGGTTCCGCTTCCTCTTCTCACGCGCAGACAATACTTCCGTCCGAAGTCCTGCGTCCCGGCGTCGGGATTGCCCTTCGGGAGCTCGAGCGAATAGCTGGTGAATATCTCGATAGCGGACAGTATGCCGAGGCCGCCGCGGTGCTTGATCTGCTGACCTTTGCCAAGCCAGAAAGGGTCGACCCAAACTGGTATTTGGAGATCGCTCAGTTTTACGTTACACTTGGCGAAAGTAGGCAAGCGGCTCTGAATTATGAGCGTTTTTTTGAACTTGTTGGCAAGAACGCGCTTCTTGTGGCACAATCGGGATTAGATGCCGAATGAGGCGCGGATTAGAAAGGCTTTGAACTGACGAATAGCTTGACCGCTACCTAGTCAGATGTGTTATACTCAGGTTCAAGCAATGGACCGACTTTGTTGGAAGCTGAAATGAGCGAGGTGCTTATTATGACGAAACAGTATCCGGAATATGACATTCCAAAGCGTTCCATAAAAGATCGTGTGTTTAGCCAGCGCCCGAGCGCTCTAATCATAGAGGGTTTGTTGGTGCTGGTGGCCGTTGTTGTAACTATCGGATTTTTGGTTCCCGCAGCGCCGGTGGATGACAACCGCGATGAATTGATTGCGGAGCTGCAAGCGATTGTGGCTGCGCAAGAAGCTGCGTTGTCGAATGCCTCCGAAGCAGTGCAAGCTGCGGAAGCCGCTGCCCAGCCAGCCGGGATGTTGAACGCGTCCGCTTTGAAGAATCTGGCTTGGTCGAATTTGTCGAACGAAGAATATCGCGCGGCAATCTCCTTGTACAGCATTCTGATCGCCAAGGGCGAGTACGACTCCAATACCTTTGCCGCGCGCGGCTATGCCTACAGCATGGTCGACGAGCATGCCTTGGCGGCGCAGGATTACAGCGTTGTGCTGGAGATGGAACCGGGCAACCTGATGGCGCTGAACAATCGCTGCTGGGCATTCAGCGAAATCGATCACTTCGAGCAAGCGCTGGCGGACTGCAACCAGTTGATGTCCCATGTGCCAGAAGCCGACTATCCCTTCCTCAATCGTGGCATTGTCTACGAGAAGATGGGGGACATGGACAATGCGCTGCCGGACTATATCGAGTGGGTCAAGCGCATCAAGCAGCAAGTTGTGCGCAATGACAACCTGGTCTGGCAAGACAGCCTGGAAGTGCCGATGTCGGAAGGCGCAGTCTACTTCTTCCCCTTCAGCGCCAGCGCGGGCCAAGATGTAGTCGTGACTGCCGTCAGCAGCCAACGCGACTTGGACGCCGATCCCTTGGTCTTGATCCTGGATCCGCAAGGGCAAGCCATAACCGCCAATGACGACACTGGCGAGTGGTGGGACAGTTACGTGAACTTCACCGCCCCAGCCAGCGGCGAATACGCGGTTGTCTTGACGCATGCCGGCGGCAGCACCGAGGGTTTGATCGAGGTATCGCTGGACGTATCCGGCGAGATCACCTTGGGCAACGAAATCGCCGCCTACAAGAGCGTTGCCTACCGCGCGCTGATGTCTGACGACTATGCGACAGCGCTGGACAACTTCCGCGGGGCTTTGAGCCTCAACAGCCAAGATGCGGAAGCCATGAACTGGATGGGCGTCACCTACCGCTACATGGGCGAGTACGAGACTTCGCTGAACTACATCAGCATGGCGATGCGACTGGATGATGAATATGCGCTGCCTTATCTGTCGCGTGGCATCACTTACGAGTTGATGGGCGAGTCCTCCTCCAGCGCCGCGGACTATTACCACTATGCCATGCTCAACCGCAGCCGCAGCTTCTATCACAGCGAGCTGCAAGGCGACAGCCAATTCCAGTTGCCCATGCGCGAAGGTTGGGTTTACAGCATTCCCTTCAATGCCGAAAAGGGTCAGACCGTGGACATTGATGTCGACACGGTGGAGCCGGGCTTTGTTGATCCCTTGATCGTGCTGGTCGGACCGGGCAACCGCGCCCTGATCGGCGATGACGACATTTCTCGCAACGAGTATGACGCCAGCATCGACGGCTTCAGACTGCCGGCGGATGGGCAATATGTCCTGATCGTCAGCCATGCCGAAGGCGGCGCCAACGGCAATATCAATGTCGATATCGAATTGAATGATCGGGTACCGATGAGCGCTTCCGAATTTGGTTTCGGCTGCTCAGGCGGGGGCCACTGATTCCCCAAAGCAACACTAGCACACAAAAAGGGCAGGTCAGGCGACCTGCCCTTTTATTTTCTCCTTTAGTTCCCCCCGGTTGCGGAAACGACGTTGCGGAAAATGCGCTTCAAGCGAGCGCTATGCTGCGCTGGCAGGGGCGGTCGCGCGAATGAGGCGATGTTCGCCGCGAGATGCTTTGGATTGCTGGTGCCGGACAGGACAACATGTACGCCCGCTTCATCACGACAGAAACGATAGGCGGCGTCGGTGGTATCCAGGGCATCTTCCCGCAAAAACCCCAAGGGATGTTCCAGGTCGATTTCCCGCGCGTCGATTTCGCCGCTTTCAATTAGCGCTTCAAGGGCGCGGCGCAGTCGCTCTGGACGGCTTAGCGCCAGCCGAACCGCGAACATGATGAGCACTCCAATTTGTTTTTCCGCCGCTTGCGCCAGTACAGTTTCGCGGGCAGTCTGGTTGAGTAAGTTGAAGCCGACCATATACACGTCCCAGATCTCGTCTTGCAGCGCGCGCTGCAACATCTTGTGTTGGAGGTCGCGGCCCCAGGACTCGGTTACACCCAGAAAGCGAATCTTTCCCTGCGCTTGCAGGTCTTGCATGAGCGGCGCGATTTCGTTCAAGTAATAGTCATAGTGTTCGGGGCGCAAGCCGTGCAGGTGATAGATATCGACATAATCGGTCCGCAATCTGCGCAGGCTGTTTTCAAGGCTCTCGCGAAACTGCGCCTGGGATATTTTGCCGCCGCCGAGGCGCTTCTTGGTGGAAATGACGATCGAGGCGCGATCGCGTTGGGCGACCGCCTTGCCGACGATGTCTTCGGTTCGGTAGGCTTCCGCCGTGTCGATAAAGTTGACGCCGGCATCCAATGCTTTTAAGACCAAGTTGACGGATTCGGCTTCGCTTCTAAGCTCGTCGCTTTGACCAAGGCGGCTGGGTCCGCCGGCGCCCAGCCCCATGACCGATACTTTTAATCCGCTGCGGCCTAGGATGCGGGTTTCCATGAGCACTCCTTGAATCATGTTTGGCTTATTCGTTGAAAGTGTTATTCTGCCGCAAAAGGCCAGTTTTGTATATCTTTTGGCGGTGCAATACAGGGCAATCGCTTCAAATTATTTTCAACATAGAGGACGCAGATGTTGTTCAAAGAAAATAATGCAAATTTACAGGGGCGGTGTAGGGGCGACCAATCTGACTCTGTTGAAAAACACCCCCATCCCCCGGCCTCTCCTCGCCATCTCTATGGCGAGCATCCCCAAAATGAGGGAAGGGGAGCTTTCTGAACCGTAATGAGCTATTAAAGTCCCTCCCTCTTTATGGGGGAGGGGTTTGGGGTGGGGGAAATCGAGTATTTCAACAGCGGCAATCTAGTCGCCCGACCTTTCTGTGTTTTGATTTCGGGCGACATGGTATGTCGCCCCTACAATTAGACCCTTCGTCGAGTTTTGCATGACTAACTTTGTTTCACTGAGGACACAGAGTTTTAGGAGATTAGACGACTATTCTTCTAAATCTGCGGCCCGGAATCGGCAACATCCCCAGCGAAACGTGATTTGTCACCAAAAATCACAGCTGAGAAGAGATTTTTTGTTTTTCTCTGCGTACTCTGTAGTTAATTTTCAGTTTAGAATCCCGCCATTTCGTCCGCCATCATTTTGATGCGATTGCCCTGCGGTGCAATACAGGGCAATCGCTTTTTACCACCGAGGTCACCGAGAACGCCGAGTGAAGATTCATATGGCGAAATGCTATGAAACTGCTGATCATAATTGTAGTACGCTGCACTTATCTAGCGATATCGTCTGCGACGATTCGAAGTATTGTTGAGAAATGGAGAAATGGTTCCGTTGTACGATGTTTTTCTCTGCGCTCTCTGCGTACTCAGTAGTTATTTTTTAGCTTGCATTTGCGCCATTCTAGTAACCATCATTTTGAAGCGATTGCTCTGACAGATTGTCGTGGGCAAGACATATTTTGCTATAATGCCAATCTCATTGGAGATCTGAGCTTGCGATGAAAATCAAGGCTTTTGGTTCGTCCCGTGCGAGAATCTCCGGGCAAATGTTTGACCAGCGGAGCCATGAATAGCTTCCGCGCGCGTTTATTGCTCCTGCTCTTGGCGGGCGCGCTGCAATTTCAGCAACTGGGGCGCGATATCCGCTTTCATCCCGATGAAGCCCATTTCATGACCTTCGCGCGCGGGGCTGCGGTCAATGGCGACTGGCTGCTGCCGGGCGCCTTGGACAAAGCGCCGCTTACGATCTATCTGAGCGCCATCAGCATGGTTGCGACCGGCTTGTTTGCCGATGACAATGGCGTTCTGCACCTGGATCCGCTGCAGGGCGAATTCGCCGCGCGCCTGCCCAATGTCATGCTGGCGCTCTTGCTCGTCGGACTGATGATGCGCCTGTCTCGCGTCGTCTTTCGCGATGAAGCCGCCGCGCTGGCTGCGGGGCTCTTGACAGCGCTGTCGCCATATATTTTGGCATTTGGCGCAACTGCCTTCACGGATATGGGCTTGTTGTTTTTCTTTGTGCTGTCCTTGTACTGCTTGGTTTGCCAGCGTTTTGGCGCGGCAGGAATAGCGCTGGGTCTGGCGTTTTGCTGCAAACAGCAGGCGCTATTGCTTTTGCCATTGGTCCTGCTGCTGCTCCTGGCGCGGCAGGACAGACGGGCTGCGGTCATTCGCCTGACTCTACCGCTGACGCTGTTGTCGCTGCTGCTGCTTGTATGGGATGCCGCGCGCCCGGGGACTAGCGTGTTCCTGCTGGGAACAGTCAATAATTTGCCGGCGCAGTGGATTGCCGCTCCCGCGGAATGGCTTGGGCGCTTGCTGGAATGTGCGCGTTTGGGCGCGTGGCTGTTGGGTCCGCCGATTGTGACAGCGACGCTGCTCGGACTGGCGATATTGGGTCGATTTGCCGCTGTCTCTGCGCCCCGCAAACAGAGCGACACTCGCAATTATCTGATTTATATCGTGGCATATATCACCCTGCACAGCGTGCTCGCCTTCAATCAGTATGACCGCTACCTGCTGCTGGTCTTGCCGCCCCTGATCCTGGTCCTGAGCGGTCATTTGCCGGCGCTGTTCCGGCGAGCCCGCTTTTACAAGAGCCTGTCGCTTTCCTTGGCGCATGTTCTGGTATTCATTGCCTTGTGTTCCTTGCGACTTGGGCTGCCGATTGGCGGGGATCGCGGCGCGCATGATGGCATAAACGACCTGGCGCGCGCGCTAAACAGCAAGCCGGTGGCGACGGTGATATATGACCCCTGGCTGGGCTGGGAGTTGGCTTATTATATGGGGCAGTGGAGCGACAAACGCCGCGTGCATTATCCGACTGCGGAGGCGCTGGTTGCTGGCGCGCTGGCGCTAAAGGAGTTCGGCGACCGTTATCTAGCAGCGCCAGTCGACCGTAGGCACGAAGATTGGGCTGCGGCGCTGGAAGCGGCTGGCTTCGCATTGTCCATAGATTATCGGCTCGATCGCTTTCTTGTCTATCGGCTTCGTTCTGGTCAAGCGGCTGACGCTTGATGAATACCCTAGAATTTGGGGGGAATATGCGCATTGATTTGGCGTATACTGAAGTTAGGCGCAAGCAAAGGAGTCGCGCATGGCTTGTTTAGGCATCGTCTTAATTGCGATTTTCGGGTTGATCGTTGCTGCGATTGATGCCTTGGCGACTGCCGTTTTGCTCCTGCCATTTTTGACAGCCTTCGAAGCGATCAAATGGGTCGTTTCGGCAATTGCTTCGGCAGTCGCAGCCGGTGCGGCGGCAATCTCATCCCTTTTTGATTTGGTGGCGGTTTTCGCGTCGTTTATGCATAGTCATAAGGTCGGTGTTATCATCTTCATCGTTCTGATAGTTGTCTGCTCACTGCTTACGGCGCGCAAGCGAAAAACAAATAAGGAACGATTATAAAAATGTTTCAAGACCCCAATCTTATCTATCTTTTGCTGATGGCTGGTTTGTGGGTCAGCGCCACCGGCACTTATATTCCTGGTACGGGCATCGCTGAATTCGCGGGCGCCGCATTGATCCTCGGCACGCTGTATTTGTTGAGCGCCCTGGCTGTCAACTGGATAGCTGTTGTCGCGATCGTTGTTGGGGCGGCGCTGTTCTTCTTGCTGCCTTTGCTCAAACCGCAATGGGAGCATTTTGCGCTGGGCGGATTGGCGGCGCAAGGGATCGCGAGTTTCTTCCTGTTTGCCGACGGCTCAGTTTCGCCAGTTCTCATTGTTTTGGGCGTGGCATTGGCTTGGCTGTATCATCGCGGCATATTACGAGCGATCCTGCGGCAGCAGCGCGAGCTGTCGTCGACGCAGAAGGATGCTTTCCTGGTGGGGGCGCGGGGGCGCGTGATGGGCGCGCTGGAAGATCGGATCACCGTGCATGTCAAGGGCGAACTGTGGACGGCGCGCAGCCGGACGCGGCTGGAAAGCGGCGCGGAGGTGGTGGTTACGCAGCAGGATGGGCTGGAACTGCAAGTGGAAAAAGCCAAACGCAGCGCCTCTGATGGGGGCGAATGATTCAATGTAGACGAGTCCGAGCAAGTTATTCTAAGGAGCTAAGTGATGAATATTGACAATTTTACCGGAGCGATACAGTCGGGCGGGCAAGCGGTGATACTTGTTGTCTTGCTGTTGATTTTATTTGGCATATTGCGCAGCGCCATCCGCGCGGTCAAGGAATACGAGCGGCTGGTGATCTTTTTCATCGGCCGCTTCAGTACTGTGCGCGGACCTGGCTTGACAATTGTCCTCCCATTTGTCGAACGGGCGATGAATGTGGATATGCGCGAGCGGTTTTTCGATATCGAAAAGCAGACCGCAATCACCAAGGACAATGCCTCAATCGGCATCGACTTCCTGGTTTACTTCCGCATCACCGATCCAGAATTGGCGACGATCAAGGTCAAGGACGTGGTTGAGGCGACAACCAATATCGCCATCACGACCTTGCGCGCTGTCATTGGCGACATTGTTCTCGACGATGTCCTTTCGCGCCGCGAACAGATCAACGATGTGCTGCGCGTCAAATTGGACGAGACCACCGAACGCTGGGGCATAAAGATCACCACGGTGGAAATCCGCGAGATTGACCCGCCGCGGGCGATTCAAGAATCGATGAACCGCCAGATGAGCGCCGAACGCGATCGCCGCGCCGAGGTGATCATGGCGGAGGGCGAGCGGCAGGCGGCAATTGAACGCGCCGAAGGCAACAAGCAATCGGCGATTCTGGAAGCCCAAGGTCAGCAAGAGTCACAGATTCTGCGCGCGGAAGGCGAGCGACAGGCGCAGCTTTTGCGGGCGGATGGTTATGCCGATGCCTTGCGCGCCATACACGGACAGGCGCGCGATATCGATAACAAGACGATGGCGCTGCAATACATGGAGATGCTGCAAAACGTCGGCAGCAGCCCGTCTACCAAGTTCGTGCTGCCGATGGAACTGACCGGTATGGTTCAGAATATGATGGCGACGATGAGCGGGACGGCTCCCGCCACCGGCGACGCAAACGGGTCCGATTCACTTGAGAGCCACGTGAAGGCGGAGATCGTCGAAGCTTGATTTGCGGCAAGTCGAAGGGCGAGGGCGGTTCGCTGGGATCGCCCCAGGTTCAGAAGCCACCAGCGTATTGCCGCGCTTTAGCGCTCTATTACTTTAGGGTGATGCTCCAGGAAGAAACGCCCAGGACAACACCGCCGTCTTTAACGAAGATGACTGGCGTTACTTCCGCGTCGGCGGCGACAAAGGGAATGCCCGCTCCAATCTGTGAATCATTGAAATAGGCGTAGATGATGCCTGTCAGGGGATCGCGGTCCAGGCGCAGGCGCGCGATGACGGCGTTGACCGACCGCTGACTGACAAAATCCGCTTGGTTATTGGCATAGAGCGCCAGGTTGATCACGTTGGGACCGATTGCCTGCACTTGAATCCCGGCGTTTTCGCTGCCGCGCGTGCTTTGGAACAGGATGCCAAAATAGACCTCTTCTCCGCTGACCACAGCCGGGTTGAAGCTGCGCAGCGTTAGCTGGGCTTCTATGCGGCTGATGCGGCGTGGCGCTTGGTTGCCGTATTTGCTGTCGAGCAGCTCCGGCGGCGGGAAATGGAAGGTGGTTTCGCCATCGGTCTGGCTAGCGATGCCGAGCCGCCATGTCCCGTCTTGGGACGAGAAGCGTTCTTCGTTCCAGAAGGGGGCGGCGAGCGAGCTGCTGTAGAGTTCTAGCAAGTTTTGCGCGCCCCGCAGGCCCTCGGGCGGCAAGGCGGGCGTGGGAGTCGAGCTGGGCAAGGGCGTCTGTGTGGGCGGGGCTGTGGCGGTCGGCAGATCTGTCGCTGTTGGCTCTGGCAAGTCGGTGGGTTGCGGCGGCTCGGTATTGGCGGTCGCGGCATCGTTCCGCTGTTCAGGGTTGTCGGCGCTAGCCGGCGCGTCCTGCGCATCCGAAATCGTCAGCGCCGCTTCACTATCAGCGTTCGCCGCGCCAGAGTCACTTTTGGCTGTGGCTTCGTCGGTTGAATCAAGCGCTGCTTGCGCCACGATGGTAACCGCCGGCACAGTATTGCTGGGCAGTGCGGTCGCGGTAGGGTTCTGTGCGATGTCAGCCAGGAGGCTTTCGATATTGCCATCGGCGGCCAGGGAAATCAAACCGCCGACAACGAGCACGATGCCGATTACAGCCGCCATGTTGAAGAGCAGTCGGCTCATGCCGTCGCGCTTGCCATTGATTGCGGCGGCGGGCGATTCCACGACAGCCGGCTCTGGCTCGGCGGCGGCTGTTGGCGGCTTTTCATCATCCGCGCCCGGCAAGGTCTCGGTCTCTGTTTCGGGCTCTTGCGGCGAGCTTTCGACCAGGCGATACCAGTGGCGGAAGAGCGCATAAGCCGGGTTGCGCTCGATAAACAGCGCCTTGAACAATTCGTTCATGTCGTCGAGTTTTTGGCTGCGACGCATGTTGCCGGTGTAGATATTCAGAAATTGCTCATAGGTATCGCGCCAGGACAGCATGTTTTGCGAATGCGGCTGCCCCAGCAATTCGTCTGTCAACTTCGCCTGGGTGTGGATGGCCTCTCGTATCGCCTCTTGCGGCTCGTCGGATTGGCGGTCTATATCTTGCAGCAGGCTGCGTCGCTTCACGCTTAACTCGGCGAGCGCTTTCTGCAATTCCATCATCCAGTCGCGGTAGCCGCCGAGATCAATGTTCGCGTTGGTCTCGATTTCGCTGATCGCGCGCAGCGCTTGCTCGATCTTGCTGCCGGCCGCGCGGAACTCGGCGCTTGCCCAATCTTGCACCGCCGCTTCCAGCGTTCGCAAACTGTGAACGCCGGGCGCTAGCATTCGCGCCTGGGGATTTTCTTTAAGTTGCTTAACGATGTCGTCGATTTGCTCGAGCGCTTGTTTGTCGATCACGGAATCGAGCAGGCTTTGCGCCTCTATCAATGCTTGACGCCGCGCGATGAATTCATCCAGTTTGCGCATAGCGGGTTGACGTTCTTCGGATTCGGGCAGGGCGCGGAGTGCCGCCGCCCGCCAGAAGCGGGCGTCTTCAATCATGCCATCGTGCGCGTCCAGGACCCCGCAAAGCACATATTGAGCAAAGAGTATGCGCAGCGACGCGGTGTTGCTATTGCCGAAGGCTTGTACGAGACCTTGTCCCATCGCTTTGAGATAGGTGTCGGTACTGGGCATTTGGCTGGCGAAGTGGCTGATGGCTTGGTTTTCCCCTTCTGTGAATAGCGCTTCAATATCCAGCAGCGCCTTTTGACTGCGGCTTTCGCTTTCGACGCCGTTTCGTTCGACCCATTCACGCAAGAGATGGGACAAGCTATAAAGGCGTTGGGCGATCGCTTGCTCGCTGTCGCTGCGCGCGATTTCTATTGCCTGCTGGCCCAGGCGTTCCGCATCCGCCAACTGCCCATTGTCAAAAGCCGCCCAGCCATCAGCCAGCGTCCGTCCCAGATGGCTCGGAACGGTGTGCCGTTCTACATAACTGGCGCCTTCTATCACGCTATAGAGCTGATCAAACCAACTGGAGAGCGTCGGGCTGATGGTAGAGACCGCTTTCGCGGCTGTTCTCAAGGTCTGGAGCGCGTCGTTCTTGTTGCCGGCGACGATGACATCTTGATAGCCTTGCCAGGCGACCTGGGCGGCTTGGATGTTTTCCAGCATTTCGCTCAGCATATTGTCAAAGAGATCTTGGGAAAATGGCGCGAGTTCGTCGTGTTTTTCTTGCAGCCATTTGGACAAATCGGAACCATCAACCGCTGGTACGAAGGTTTGGCTGGTCTGAAGGATCTCATAAAGGTGGCTGAGGGAATCTTCGATCTGGTCCCAGACAGGATTCGGCGGATCAATGGCGCGGCTGGCATCGAGAGCGGTGAGCGCGTCGCGCGGGTTGTTCGCGGCTTGCTTGCCGATGACGTGCATATTGTCCGCCAGCGCCATGGCGGCGTTGAGCGCGCGAGTCAGCGCATTTAGCGGCAGACGGCGTTCGGAGAATTCGTGCTGCAGGCTGAGCGTTTGCAGCTTCGAGCTAAGCGAACTGATGCTCTCGACCACTTCGCCATAGACATCGCGCAATTCCGAAGCGCTAGGCTGGTCCATTTCTTCGGTCTGATCCAAGATGCGCGCGATGCCCTGTAATATCGCCCGTAACTCGTCTACCGGGATGCCCTCGGCGCCCAGTTGACCAACAGCATTGTCCAGCCGACTGATATTGGGCTTCAACAGCAAGACTTCGGAAAAGCGCGCGGTCACGCGCTCCGCCAATTGCCACTGCAACTCGCGCGCGCTTGCGGTCCCCGGCTGGTGGCTCATCAGCGCATTAGCCGCTTTATCGGGCTTGTAGTCGAAGAGCAAGAGCGTGCTTTCCGGGATAGCGGCTGGAATTTCCTCCAATTGGGCGTCAAGCAAGATCATGCACCAGTCCAGCAGCAGGTGTACGATGCCGGAGGTCTTGGTACCAGTGCGCTCGCGCATGTCGTTGAGCAACTCCGCCGCCCGCGACCAGTTGCTACTGCCCATGTATATTTTCACGGCGTCCAGATCGGCCGAAACCTCCAGGTCGCGCAGGCGGTCAACAATGTCCGAGTGGGTGGAGCGGGCGACCGGATAGGCGGGGTTTTGCCGAATCGCCGATTCAAGTTGGCTCTGCAGCGTAATCAATTCGTTGCGGCTGAGATTGGGGTTCTTGAGCCGGTTCATGGTGCGGGATACGATGGCGTTGCGAACGTGTTCCAGTGGCGTGCGGTAACGCGACAGGTCGGCGTTTAGCGCTTTTAATGACGTATAACGAAAGCGCAGGTTGGGATGCACGGCTTTGCTGACGATTTCTTGCAGGCGATGGTTGACAACTTGGGCATCCTGATGAAAGTCCAGCCGAAAATCTTGCCCGGCGTCGCGCGGGACATCTGCCCTGTGCCCGCCAGACAAGATGAAATACAGCAATTCGCCGACTTGGTAAATATCGGTCTGGCGGCTGATGCCCTGCGAAGTTGCTTCATCGCCCTCAAGGAAAACGGCGTTGCCCCAATCTATTACCTTAAGCGTATAGTTTTCGCGATTCCAAAAGAGATGCTTGGCATCGACATCGTTGTATACGATGTCTTTATCATGCGCGGCTTGCAAGAGCTGGATGAGTCGGACGACGATTTCCAGCATTTCCAGTTCGGGCAAGCGTTCGTTTTGCGCGGCCAGCCTGACGACTTCATCGGCGATGATGATGCCTTCGGCGCGCTCCATCACGATGTATTGGTGCGGGATGCCGCCAACGAAGAATTGCCCGCTGCCGACCAATTCAGTAAGCGTGGGGTCACCGGCGAGGCGGGAAAGCGCCTCGCGTTCGTTGACGATGCTGACTTCTTGGCCCGCGCGGATGGGCGGCGCGTCGTTGGGCGCGGGGCGCTTAATCACGACGGGACGGTCTTCGGTCGCTGTGTCGACCGCGCGCAATGTTTCGCCGGAGCGCCCACGCGGATAAATGAAGTTGTAGCGGTAGCGCTTGTCGAATAGGCTGTCCGCCATGAGACTGTTCCAAACGGTTGGACTATTTCAGCCAGAAAAGCCTGCGTTGATTCGGCTCTCGTAATATAAAAGGGATATAGGCATGTCGAGAAAAATGACTTCCTGAGATGCGTTCTTTTGTAAAATCCCCGGCCGCGGCAGGTCGAACGTCTTTCATTGTATGCCGATTCTGAAGGCGCGCAAGGGATATACGCCCTGTTTTTGGGATATAAT
Source organism: Phototrophicaceae bacterium (assembly GCA_965116975.1). Taxonomy (GTDB): domain Bacteria; phylum Chloroflexota; class Anaerolineae; order Aggregatilineales; family Phototrophicaceae; genus UBA6055. The sequence continues at coordinate 3,110,856 of OZ220735.1, read as the reverse complement.
GACAGCAACTTGGGATATCCATCTGGCTATCCCTTTGGGTGGCGCAGATTGACGCGCCTGTGTATAACAACAGTCCTTGCTTCAGTTGGGGGGCGGCGCGGCAATTAAAGACGGAGTGCCAATTTATCCGATGACAAGGCGCATCCTGCCGGATCTAAGCCTGATTGTATTATTGTTGCTAATGCCTTTGTTGATGTTCCATCAACAAACTTTAGGCGACCGTACGCTGCTGCCAACCGAGAATCTCTATCAATTCTTGCCGCACGCTGCTTATAGAGAAGTCGTCGGCGCGCCTGAGGTGCCGCACAACCACTTGATCTCGGACATGGTGCTGCAGAATTACCAGTGGAAGACCTTCATCCGAGAGCAGATTGCGCAAGGGGAGATCCCGCTTTGGAATCCGCATCTCTTTGCCGGCGCGCCATTCTGGGCGGCGGGACAGCATTCCGCCGCATATCCACTCAGCTTCGTCTATTACGTCATGCCCTTGAGCAGCGCCTACGGCTGGTTCATCGTGCTCAATCTTTGGCTGGCTGGGATCTTCATGGCGGGTTATTTGCGCAGCCTGGGCAGCAATCGCTTCGGGGCTGCGCTGGGCGGGCTGGTCTATCAGTTGTCGGGCTTCATGATCGCGAGCGCGCTCTTCCCGATGGTGATCGCGGCCGCGGCTTGGCTGCCGCTCGCGCTATGGATGGTCGAAAATGTCTTGCGGAGCCGAACTTTTTGGATCTTCCGCCGCTCCCCCATTCCCTGGGTTGTGATTGGAGCGGGCGCAATCGCCTGCAATATCCTCGCCGGGCACATTGAAGTCTCCATTTATACCATGATGACCACGACGGTCTACGCCAGCCTGCGTTTGCTTTACGAGCTTGGCAGGCGCTGGAGGGTCAATGGCGCGCTTCCCATCCGCTGGGCGCTGAAGAGCGCCGCCTGGCTGCTATTGATGCTGCTGCTGGGCACGGGCTTGGGGGGGCTGCAATTGATCCCCTTGGTCGAATTCGCGCAGACCAGTTGGCGCGCCGAGCGCGACAGCCTGGCGGCGGTACTGGACTATGCGCATAAGCCGCGCGATTTCTTGCAATTTTTGCTGCCAAACTTCTACGGCAATCCCAGCCATCATAGTTATATCGACGTATTCACGGGGCAATCCGTAAGCGACTTGCGCAATGCCGCCGGGCAATCTATTGATTACATTGATTGGGGCATCAAGAATTATGTGGAAGGCGCGCTTTACCTGGGTGTTTTGCCCTTGCTGCTGGCGGCTTTCGCGTTTTTTGCCGGCATAAGACGCGGGCAATTCGCGGGCATCGTCGTCGCCCTGGCATTGATCGCCTTGTTGGCGCTGTCTTTCATGTTCGGCGCGCCTACCTATGCCTTTGTGTTTAACCTGCCGGGCATGAATCAGTTGAACTCGCCTTTTCGCTGGGTCTACATTCTGACGATGGCGGTTGCGGCGCTGTCGGGAATTGGCTTTCATCTGTTGATCGAGCGCCGCCGTAGCGTATTCCCGTTGAGCCTCCTGGGGCTGCTGATCTTGGCGCTGGGGGTCCTGCTATTGAGTGGAGCGGTCTACAGTTTCAACAGCTTCGCAGAATTGCAGCCGCTCTTTGACAGGCTCGTCGCGGAATTGGCTGGGGCTGATGGGGCTTTTGCTGACGGTCGCATGTTTTACAGTTATCAGCTTCCGCAATTTGTCACGCTGGGGGCGCTGTTGCTTGCCAGCGGCCTGATTTTCCTCTGGGCGGCGCGCTGGCGGTCACGCTTCTGGATGGTCCTCGTCTTGGTGATAACCGCCCTCGATATGTTCAGCGCGAGTTATGGTTTTAACCCCGCCAGCGATCCGCTGCTGCTGGAATTCACACCTCCGGCGATAGAGTACTTGCAGGGTCAAGACGGACACTTTCGCATTACGAGCCTGGAAGCTGATCCGCAGCAGCCAGCCATTCTAAATCCCAATATGGGCATGAGCTATGGGCTGGATGACGCGCGCGGTTACGAAAGCATCATACCCGCCAGGTACGTGGCGACCATGCGCGCCTTGCAGCCACAGCGTTTTATGGACCACAATCGGATATCCCCGGTCTATACCTTGCCGGACTGGAATCATGCCGGCGGATATGAAGCGGCGCTCTCTGCCGACCTCTTCAATTTGCTTAATATCCGCTATGTTTTGACCCCGCGCGACTGGATAAGTCCCCCGACCGGTTGGCAAACCGTTTACGCCGACGAGGCATTAACCATTTGGGAGAACAAGTCATTTATGCCGCGCGCCTTCACGGTCGCCAAAGCGGACTGGGATCCGCGCTGGCTCGCCGAAGCGGGCGGGGGATTCAGATTTGGCGAATTCGCCAATACCGGTTCCAGCTTGCATATCCCCGATTATCAGCCGGCGGCAATTTCTCGCGATACCGCGCGTGAAAAATTTATTGACATCAGCCTGGATGAAGCGAGCTGGCTGGTGATCAGCGAGAGTTATGCTCCGGGCTGGCGCGCCTTCGCCCGCCCTTGGGGCAGCGGAGAAACGGCGGAGTTCGGCGTGGCGGTGCGTCTGGTGTTGGCGAACTTCCAGGGAGTGGAATTGCCGGCGGGCAATTGGACGGTCCGGCTGGTATACAGCCCGGCCAGCGTGCATTTGGGCATGTTCGCTTCGACGATATGCGTCGTTTTGACCGTGCTCTTATTTGGCGCTTGGTTTTGGCGCGCTTATATTGGCATGAATACCGCGCAGTCTTCGGGCGTGGCGAAGGTCGCGCGCAACAGCCTGGCGCCAATCATTCTCAACTTGTTCAATCGTGGTATTGATCTGGCTTTTGCCATCGTGATGTATCGGCTGCTGCAACCGTTTGAGATTGGCATTTACAGTTTTGCGGTGGTCTTATTTGTCTGGTTCGACATTTTTACGAATTTTGGACTGGACCTGTTCCTGATACGCGAAGCCTCTCAGCGCAAGAGCCGCGCCGGACATTATTTCTACAACACGTCATTCTTTCGTCTGTTATTGAGTCTTGTCGGCTTGCCCTTGTTGGCTGGTCTATTGCTGCTGTGGCAAAGCTCGGGGGCGGAAGCCATTAGCGCGGAGGGCTTGACCGCGATCGGCTTGCTCTACCTGGGTTTGTTCCCCGCCAGCTTGTCCAAGGGTATGACATCGCTCTTCTATGCCAACGAACAAGCGGAAAAACCAGCCGCCATCGCCACCATCACAACCGTCAACAAGGCGGTATTTGGCGTTGTCGCGCTGTTGCTGGGGCATGGCATCGTTGGCTTAGCGGCGGTCAGCATCATCAACAATGTCTTGACGCTGCTAGTTCTGGTCTGGGCTGGCAGGCGCTTGATCGGCAAAATCGCTCAGCGGCTGCCCGATCGGGTCTTGATCGCAGAAATGATAGGCGAAAGCTTCCCCTTGATGCTTAATCATTTCCTAGCCACTATTTTTTTCCAGATCGACATCGTCATATTGCAGGCGATCAAAGGAGCGGAAACCGTCGCGCAATACAGCACAGCCTACAAGTGGCTGCTGGCGATCAACATCGTGCCGGCTTTTTTCACGCAGGCGCTCTTCCCGGTCATGTCGCGCCAGGCAAAAGAAGACCGCGCGGCATTGACGCGCAGTTGCGCCTTCTCCATCAAATTGCTATTCGCCATTACCTTGCCCCTGGCTTTGATATTCACCGTATTGGCTGAACCATTGACGTTGATCTTGGGCGGTAACAGATATGTGCCGGACGGCGTGATCGCCCTGCAACTGATGATCTGGAGCATTCCTTTCGGTTGGATGAACAGTTTGCTGCAGTACGCGCTGGTCGCGCTGGGGCAGCAGCGACTTATCACACGCGCCTTTGGGCTGGCGGTGCTTTTCAACATCGCCGCCAATATGATATTCATCCCGCAATATGGTTTTCAAGCCGCGGCAATCACAACCATCGCTTCCGAAGTGGTTCTTTTCCTGCCATTCATTTATCTGACGCGGGCATCGCTGCCGCAGCTGCGGCTGCTACGTTCGCTCTGGCGTCCGCTAGCCGCCTTCGCGGTCATGTTCTTGGTGATGACGCTATTCGGTCAAGGGCTGCTCGTCCTGGCGCTGGCATCGCTCGTCTATGCCATTGTACTCATCGGCTTGCGCCCTTTGGATGCGGAAGAAGGCGCGGCGCTGCTGGCGCTGTTGCCCGCGGGGATGCGCGGCTTGCGGCTGGCGCGCTGGCTTGGCGGGGCATAGGCTCGCTGGAGCCTAGCGCTATTCATTTTCTGATAGCGCCTTATTTTGAGCTGGCGGACATGTCCGTCGCCATAGCATGATCAAGGACTCCGCCGCCGCTAGCGGGGCGCGCCCAGAGCTTGCTGAAGACCAGATCGCCAAGCACAGTTGAAGCCTGGTCTCCAGCCATGGGCATGTCCAAGATTGGGATTGACAGTTTGATCATCTTGCCCGATGCCAACTCCAGCTGGAGGCCGATGCTGGAGCCGGGTTTCAAATCGGTCTTCAGTTGCCGCAGCATGATGTGCAGGCCGCCCGGGCGCAGCTCCAGCCGTCCGCCAGCGGGGATGACCAGCGTCTCGACTTTTTCCATGCGCGCGATGTCCTTGTCGATGACGCTGCGGTGGAACTCGACCAGATCTGCGGCGCTGGACTTGGCTGCGGCGATGACAAGGGCGGAGTCTCCGCCGTTGTCGATTTGCATATAGACGGCGCTGGCTTCGCCCATTGCGGTTCCGTGGCCGCTGCCTGCCAGCTCCCGCTGCTCGCCGCCACTGTGCCCTTCGTCGTGATTCATGTTCGACATTTCCTGATCCCCGGCTGGCGCGTGAATCTCGTAGCGGAAACTTTGCATAAGCCCTTCGCCCGAATCCAGGGTCAGCTTGGCTTCCAGGATCCACGCGCCTGCCATCGTCCATTCAAATTGCAAGGTGAATACGCCATCGGTCGCTTCGCTCGCTTCGGCGAAGACCGGCGCCATGCCGGCGTGTTCCATATCGCCGCGCAAGGCTAGCGCGCCTGGGTTTTCAACCGGAGCGCCATTTTTGTCGCGAACGCTGACGCTGATTTGCGCCGGTCCCACCAGCAGTCCATCGACCGAGACATCAAGACTAAGCTCGCTGGAAGACAGGCTTTGCTGTCGGCAGGCTGTCAAGAGCAAGACGAAGGTGAAGAAGCAACTGATCTGTCGCAGGGTTGTCATCGAGGTGATGGCGTCTCTGGTCGAAGGTCAGTTGGCGAGCTGCGGCGGGTGAAGGAGCATGCTGAGGCCAAAGCCAACTGCGCCAGCCAGCGTCGGCGCGCCCAGCCACATGTGCGCCTCCCACCAGAGGCCGCCTTTTCCCCAGGTGTTGTCGCCCAAGATTTGCAGCGCAAGCAGCGCGCCCAAACTAAAAACGACGGGGAGCAGGAAAGAAAACAGACGTAAGCCACTCGTCGATGCTATGAGCTTGCGGCTGAGCAGCCAATCGCAAAGCAAGCCTGTGAAAGCGGCGTTGACGACAAACAGAAACTCGGCATTTGCGCGCAGGTGCATCCAGGTCATCATCAGGGCATTAACCGTATATAGCAGCGTGAAGACGCCAAATGGCAGCTTCCAGCGCCGGGCGCTGACAAGCACGACGCCGAGCAAGATATTGCTATGCACAACAAGAGCCAGCACACCATAAACGTCATACAAGTCATGGGCGTCGGGCTTGGGACCAGTCATGACGTGCATGCGGCCCGTGACGGCGGCAAAAGCCATGAAGAAGGTGAAGACCGAGGCGACTAAAGTTAAGGCGAGGATAGCCGGCAGCAGGTTGCGCCAGTTTTCTGCGCTTTGTCGCTGCCACAGCGCGCGGATGGGTCCAGTGATAATCAGCAAGCCCGATGCCGCGAGCAGGAGATGCGTCGGGCTGAGCAAAGCCTCGGTGCCTTCTTCGATGCCGAATAACTGGTGCCAGAACATATCGCCCAAGCCACCGATAGCGAATATCAAGGCGCCCGCGAGCGCGGGCATATAGCCGGCGGGCAAGGCGCGCCGCCAGTGAAAACCCTTGCCGACATTGCGAAAATGGAGGGCGACCAAGCTAAGCGCGGCGACGCCATAAGCGCTGTACAGGAGGGCGTGCCAGGGCGTGAAAAAGCTGTCATCCACGCGATCGTGATTGTGCGCCCAGCCATCGACAAAGAGACCGAAGATCATGATGCAACTGACGATGGTCAGCCACCAATCCAGTCTCGGGCTATCCGCGGGGAAGTCCCTGCGAGCAGTCGGCGATTCAGCTTTTAGCGCGCGCGTCTTCACTGCCGGGATTGATGACATGGTGCTTAAGCCTTTCACAATCCTAGGTCGCGGAGCGGCAATGCGAGGCAACTATGCGGAAATATATACAACTATTATAGCACTGCAAGCTGCGGTTTTGCAGTCCAATGGCGCTAGCGTAGCGTGATTCCAATCTTGATGTAAAATCAATTAGGTTGTTCGCGCGCGCGATGATTCTTGTATGGCATTTGAATTAGAAGCTTTGGTGGGGCATTTATACATTGTTGGGGGCCGTCCCATCAATGTGAATCCGCCCGGGGCGCTGGTCGTGGTGGCGCCGCCGGATGCCGCGCGCGGCCGCGTGGGCGATACTTTTTTCACCTTGATTGTGCCCTCGGGCACGATCGCGCCTACCACGTTTTATGAGCAATTGGCGGTATTGGCGGCGGAACGCTATTTCAATACCGGCGGCAGCGTCACCATCGCCATGCGCACGATGTTTCAAGCGCTTAACCGCAATCTTTACGAGCACAATCAAGAACATAGCGAGCATGAGCAGCAGCAATTTGAAGCCAGCGCCATAGTAGTCGTCTTGCATGGGGACGATATGTATGTCGCGCGTGTGGGTCCGGTCGTCTCGGTATTGCAGACGGTTGGCTTGACCCTGACATTTCCCGATGATTTCTCCCAGGAAGAACCGCTCTTCAGCGCGCCATTGGGCATCGCGCCGGAACCGGAAGTCGCTATGGTGCGTTATGGCGTCGACGCGGGCAGCCGTCTGGTGCTGGCTGACGCCAACTTGTGTGAAATCCCTGTCAACCAGCTAAGCAGTACTTTGTTGGAAGACGACATTGAACAGGTTTTGGACGGCCTGCGCGATGCCATCAAGGTGCAGGGACAATTGATGCTGGTGGAGTTGCTGCCGCCGAGCAGCGAGAGCCCGGTCCCGGCTGCGCCCGGCGAATCTTCGCTAGAGGTAAACGCGAAGTTGAACGAGGCTCGGCTGCAAATAGAAGGCGCCGGCTCGAGCCGTCCCGCGCGACGCAAGCGCGGCTTGGGCGCCGTCTTGCGCTGGGGCTTGACGCGCTTGGCGCGGCGCGCGGCTGCCTTTTTGCAAGGCATAAGCCGCTTGTTTCAGCGCTTCCTGCCCTTGCCGGAACCCGGCAGCGACCGCAACCCCGCCGCGGGCTCGATGGCTTTGGGGGTCTTGCTGATACCCTTGTTCATCGTTGCTGTTGTCGTGTTCTCCTGGGTCTCCAATACCGGGGAATCCGAATTTGAACAGTGCCTGCAGCGCTTGCAAGAGACCGCCAGCCTGGCCCGCTCTATGGACAACAGCAATCGCAGGAGTATCACCTCTGCCTGGAATGCCGCGCTGCAAGTCGTCGATGTCTGCGATAATATGCGCCCTGACGACCCCGTGATTGAGGCGATGCGGCAAGAGGCGCAGGAAATTGTTGATAATCTCAACAATGTGCAGCGGCGCGTTGCAATGCCGCTCACGAATTTCCAGGACGCCAGCATCGCGCGCCTTAGAATCAAGGGCAGCGATATGTACGCGCTGGATACCAAGAATCACTTGGTGTATCACATCAAGATCTCGGACGATGGCACGGAGGTAGAGCGGCAGGAGCCGGTCCCCAACATGCGGCGCGGGGCAACAGTAGACGGATACAGCATCGGACAAATCGTCGATATCGCCTTTGACGATGTGACCGGCGAACTGGCGATGATTGACGAAAACGGCACGCTGGTTCGCTGCCGGCCGCAGTTTATCATGATCTGCAACGCCCAGCGCATTCTGGGCGTCGAGCAGTGGGAGCAGCCGTCGGCGCTGACGGTTTGGGGACGCCGCCTGTACGTACTGGATAGCGCAGGCGGACAGATCTGGAAGTATGATCCCTCCGGCGCGAGTTATCCCAGCGCGCCCCGCGAGTATTTCACCCGGGACGCGCGTCCAAATCTGCGCAAGGTCGTCGATTTCACCATCAGCCAGTCTGGTGATGTTTACGTCTTATACGATGACGGCATCATGAAGAAATACAATGCCGGTGAAGAGCGATCCTTCGCATTTAGCGGATTCAACGAAGGCAGTGAACTTTATACGGCAATGACCGAGGGCTTCTTTCTCAATGACAGTCCCTTCGCGCCGGCATTTTTTGTGATTAGCCGCGGCGCCCGCGCGGTATACGAGACAACGCTTGCGGGTACCTTTATGGACAGCTATCAAGCGCTGGAACATGACAAATTTGAATTGCTCTCCGCCATAGTCGCTTATCCGATTCACGATATCATTTATGTGGCTTCTGGTAATAGCATATTCCGCTTGCACAAGGATCCCAATGCCTAGCGGGACAATTTTGGCGCCGTCCAGGCTCCCGATTCCAACATCTCTGTCAGGATAATATGTAAAATCCGCCTGCGGGCGTCTATACTTGTGGCAAGTTAGCTATCGATATGAAGGTGGAGCGAAAATGAGCAAGCGAGTACTGATCGTTTATGGCGGCTGGGATGGTCACGATCCCGAAGAGACCTCGTTCTTATTCGCGGGGCTGCTGCGTGACGCGGGCGTGGAGGTGACGCTTTCGCAGTCATTGGACAGTTTCCTGGATGCCGATTTGATGGCATCCATCGACATGGTCGCGCCAGTCTACACCATGAGCGTGATTTCCAAAGAGCAAGAAGCGGGGCTGTTACAGGCGGTACGCGAAGGCGGCGTTCATATTGCGGGATGGCATGGCGGCATGGCTGACGCCTTCCGCCAGAATACCGAATATCAATTCATGGTGGGGGGCCAGTGGGTGGCGCACCCGGGCAATATCATCGATTATCGCGTCAACATTCGCGATGAGGCGCATCCGATCACGGCGGGCATCGGCGATTTTGCTATGCGCTCGGAGCAGTACTACATGCACACCGATCCCTCCAATCAGGTCTTGGCGACAACGACTTTCAACGGGGATCACGCTGACTGGGTTGATGGCACGGTGATGCCGGTAGTCTGGACGCGGCGCTATGGCAAGGGCAAGGTATTCTATTGCTCGCTGGGGCATGTCATAGGCGATTTCGATGTCCCGCAAGCCCGGGAAATCGTGCGCCGCGGTTTATTATGGACGATTGATTGCCTGTAGGTCTGTAGACAGTTCACGCCGTGTCGTAGGGTGCCCTGCGGCGCTGAGCCGGGGACAAACCGCGGTGGCGCAACATGATCTCTAAGACGCGCAGCGCCGCTTCCGCAGCGATGGCTGGCGACATCTTGGATAAGCCCCGCTCGCGATCCGGGAAATGGATCGGGATCTCTTTGATCCGATAACCAAGTTTGTGCAGCACGTAGATGACTTCTACTTGAAAGACATAGCCGTTCGCTTTGATCCGGTCCAGGTCCAAGCCGATAAGGCAACTGCGCTGGAATAGCCGGAAGCCGCCCGTGGCGTCTCGGATCGGAATGCGCAGGATGACCGGCGCATAGAGCCGGTTCGCCCACCAACTGAGCAGCTTGCGCAGGGGACCCCAACGCTCGTCCACGCTGCCGCCAGCGATGTAACGCGAACCAACCACGACGTCCTGCTCTTGCGCTAGCTCCAGCAATTGCGGGATATACTTGGGCTGATGCGAGAAATCGGCGTCCATCTGAATGATCAATTGGGCGTCGAGGTCCAGAGCGCGCTTGTAACCCGCTATGTAGGCTGGTCCCAAGCCTTGCTTTTTCGGTCGATGCAGGACATTGACCTTACCGCGATATGATTGGCTTTGGGCGATCTGGTCGGCGATATTCCCCGTGCCGTCCGGCGAATTGTCGTCGACGATTAACAGATGGAAGTTCGAGATATCGAGCTTGAAAAGCGCGTCGACAAGGTCATGTAAGTTTTCCCGCTCATTGTAGGTCGGCAGGACAACCATCACTTTTGGGCTGGGCATGTCATTCTCGCGCTGGGTCTTCGCATCAAATTGCTATTTCACCAACAAGGCAGCAAAAGTAAGTAAATAAAATTCACCACAGAGGTCACAGAGAAAAGATCTGAAGGCGGCACGCTGTGCCGCCCGCGAAAAAGACCAAATTTTCAAGCGTTTCGGCGCGCTCGGCGCTTACTTACGGGATTGGATTCGTACATTTCAGTTGCCGTCATTTTGGAGCGATTGCCTGTACCTAGTCATCGAGAAGCGAATTGACGGCTTCGGCGACATGCCCTGGCGTAAGTCCGAGTTCTTCGTAGATCCTCATGTAGGGCGAGCTGGCGCCAAAGCGGTTGATACCTAGCGCGATGCCCTTGTCGCCGATGTAGCGCTCCCAGCCGAGCGTCACGCCCGCTTCTATGCTGACGCGGCGCTTTATGCCCTCGGGCAAGACACTCTGGCGATAGGCTTCGTCCTGTGCTTCAAACAGCTTCCAACAGGGCATCGAAACGACGCGCGCGCGGATATCCGACTCTTCGAGCAGTTCCGCGGCTGCCAGCGCGATGCTCACTTCGCTGCCGGTGGCGATAATGATGGCGTCAATGTCGCCTGACTTGTGTTCGGAAAGCACGTATGCCCCGCGGGAAACGCCTTCGTGTATGCCTTGGTCGTTGCCGGCCAGCACTGGCAGGTTCTGCCGACTTAGCACGATAGCGGCTGGGTGATCAAGCTCGGCGATAGTCGCCCAAGCGCCGGCGGTCTCCGTGGCATCCGCGGGCCGGAAGACATAAAGATTGGGCATGGAGCGCAGCGCCATCAAATGTTCGATGGGTTGATGGGTCGGTCCGTCTTCGCCCAAACCGATACTGTCGTGCGTGAAGACGTAAACAGTTGGCAGGTCCATCAGCGCGCCGAGGCGCATGGCTGGGCGCATATAGTCGCTGAAGGTGAAGAATGTGGCGCTGTAGGGCTTGACGATGCCGCCGTGCAGCGCCAGACCGTTGACGATGGCTCCCATCGCGTGTTCCCGGACGCCGAAGCGCAAGTTCCGTTCGGTTCCCCGTCCGGGACCTGTATCGCCGGCGTCTTTGATAAGGGTTTTGGTGCTGCCAGCCAAGTCGGCGTCGCCGCCGATCATGGTGGGCGCATGGCGAGCCAGCGCATTCAGCGCGTCGCCGCCAGCGTTGCGCGTTGCCAGCTCTTGACCGGCGGTCCAACTAGGCAGCGCCTCGCGCCAGCCATCGTTAAATTGACGGGCTTGGGCGCGATCCCATTCGCTCGCCAATTCGGGATAGGCGCTGCGCCAGGCGTTCATGGCGCTTTTCCATTCCGCTTCAGCCGCCGCGCCCGCATCCAAGGCGCTGCGGAAGTGCTGCGAAGCCTCTGCTGGAATGTAGAATTTGGCATCCGGATCCCAGCCGAGCGCTTCTTTCGCCAGCCTCACTTCGTCCTCGCCGAGCGGGCTGCCATGCGCGTCACTGCTTCCCTGCTTGTTGGGGCTGCCGTACCCGATGATGGTGCGCACCGCGATCAGGCTCGGTTTGTCCGTGACAGATTTTGCCGCTGTGAGCGCTTGATCAATTGCCGCGACGTCCGTTCCGTCAGCTACACGGCTAACATGCCAGCCCATCGCCGCGAAGCGCAGCGCGATATCTTCGCTGAAGGTCATGTTGGCGTCACCGTCCAATGTGACCTGATTGTCGTCGTACAAGAATATCAGCTTGCCTAAGCCCCAATGACCGGCCAGAGCCGACGCTTCGATGCAGACGCCTTCCATCAAGTCGCCGTCGCTGACCAGGACATAGGTGTAATGATCAACTATCTTGTGCTCCTGGCGGTTGAATTGTTTGGCGAGGAAGGCTTCCGCCAAAGCCATGCCGACGGCTGTCGCCGCGCCTTGCCCCAGCGGACCCGTTGTGGTCTCTACGCCGGGCGTATCGCCGTATTCGGGGTGACCCGGCGCGCTGCTGCCGAATTGCCGGAAACGCTTTATTTCGTCAAGCGACAGGTCGTAACCGGTGAGATGCAAAAGCGAATAAAGCAGCATTGAACCATGCCCGGCGCTCAGCACGAAGCGATCGCGATTGTGCCAGCTTGGGTTTTTCGGGTAATGGCGCAGATGCTTCGTCCATAGGGTGTAGGCAAGGGGCGCCGCGCCCATCGGCAAGCCCGGATGCCCGCTGTTCGCCTTTTGTACCGCATCCATGGACAGGGTGCGGATCGTATTGATCGCCAAAGTCGCTAATTCCGCCACTGTATCGCTCCAATCTTGTCTTCAGTCGCATTGCCGAGTGCATTATAACACCGGTTAAGAGATGATGGTTGAGCGGGATTTAGTGAAAGAGAAGCGGGGCGCTTGTCCCGGAGAAGCCTCAAGCGGACGGTTACGCTTGTCAGGATTTCCTAAGAGCGAGCGGGCGGAAACGCTGCGGTTCAATCAGCGCGATTACGCTAATTCGGCTGCTAAATCAGGTGCTTACAGGTATAGTCAACAAAAAAGTGAATATGAGATATTCACCTTGTCGTCAAAACATGGTTGATGCTGGAGAATCGCCGAGCTATGAGATGCTTATGGACGCGGTTCAACGCGGAAGCGAACCGCCGTGCGCTCTTGACCGTCGATATCGACCTCTGTGAAGTAGGGCGTAGTGACGATGTCGATCTCGTCCCGTTCCAGGTAGCCCCTGGCAATCGCCAAGGCTTTCACGGCTTGGTTAACCGCGCCCGCTCCGATAGCTTGAACCTCGGCCTGGTTATGCTGTCGCATGACGCCGGCAATGGCGCCTGCAACCGCGGTCGAACGCGAACGAGCCGAGACTTTGATTATATCTGGTTTGTCATCCGAGTCTGGTCCAACGTCTTCTATGTAAGAATCGGTCGGGGGTAGGTGGCTTTCGTATTCGGACATGCATCCCCCTTCTTGTCGGGAACAACCGTATCAATAAATAGGTAAACACTGAATAGATTTTACAACTTTTTCTGTCTAAAGTCCACGAAATATAAGAAATTATGCAGAAATCTATATCACTTACGATACTTTAACGGATAACTATCAAAAAGGCAGCATATTGGCGGGAAAACGAAACAATAAGAAAGACGAAATCGAATCAGCTATTTCAGCTGCGGAAGTCCGCGCACCATGTCATCAGCGGTCTGCAAGATACCAGATATGGCGGGCAATCTCAAGGGTAGCTCCTGTCCGGCGCAGGGCAATCGCAGCAGTTTTTTCCGTAAGCACCGAGGGTCGCCTAGACACTGACCGCCGACACCGAGACCAGCGAGATTAACTTCTTGACTGCCAATTCGGGAGGCAAATAGAGGCGAGCTGTTGTCAAAACTCGTTGTATCGATTGACCAGCTGCCGGCGCGGTCACCCTGTGAAGCCGCTGCGCTAGTCGTTACAATCGGTGCAAGCGTCGGATCCCGCCGGCGCGTCGCCAAGCGGAATTGGAAGCGTCATGCAATTCACCACGCCATCTGCCGGACTGATACTGCTGATCGCTTTGCCAATCGTTTGGTATATGGGTTTTCCACGTCACGCTTTCCGCCGCCGCCGCGATATCACTAGCTTGGCTCTGCGAACGGCGATTGTTGTGCTGCTTGTCCTGGCTTTGGCGGGTTTGCAGCGGGTGCAGGCGGTTGACCGGCTGGCGGTGGTCTTCCTGGTTGACGCTTCCGACAGCATGGGCAGCGGCACTGAAGACGCGCAACTGCAGTACATTCGCGGGGCGATCGCCGAAAAACAGCCCGACGACGAATGGGCGGTTGTCTTGTTTGGCGACAACGCTGTGCCGGAGAGCGATTTCAGCCGCGTGCAAGAAATTGCGGGATTCGCGTCCTTGCCGGTCGCGACGCATACCGATATCGCCAATGCGATACAGACAGCGCTATCCATGTTCCCGGCTGATGCCTCGCCGCGCATCGTCGTGCTTAGCGATGGACAGCCGACGCAAGGCGACGCCCGCGCGCGCGCCCAGCGAGCCGCGGCTTCGGGCGTGGAGATCAGCTATGTGCCGTTTTTCCGCGCGGCACAGCCCGACGTAAGAATTACCGAATTGGACGCCCCAAGCCGCGTCGGGGAAAACCAGAGCTTCGATATCGCCGTCGGCATCCATGCCGAAGAAGCGACAGCGGCTACGCTGTTGATCTTCTCGGGCGGCAGCTTAATTCACGAAGAGGCGCTGAATCTGCAGCGAGGCGATACACGCTTTGCCCTGACCCAGACCAGCGAGAAGAGCGGTTTTCTCGATTTCACGGCGCAGTTGGTCGTGCCGGAGGAAAGCGACAACTACAATCAGAATAATCAACTGGCGGCTTTCAGCCAAGTGATCGGTCCCGCTCGCGCCTTGCTCGTGCGCGCGAGCGAGGCGGAAGCGCAGAATCTGCTGCCGGCGCTGGAGCAGGCTGGTCTGCTGGTTGACGCGGTGTCGCCCGAGGCTTTGCCGGTAAACATGGCGCAACTGGCCAATTACAAGAGTGTCATTTTGGTCAATGTGCCGGCGACCGAATTGAGCAATGCGCAGATGAATTTGCTGGATCAATTCGTCAGCGACATTGGCGGTGGCTTGGTGATGATCGGGGGACCGCAAAGTTATGCCCCGGGCGGATATTATCAGACGCCGCTGGAGCGCACCTTGCCGGTGGAGATGCAGATCAAAGACCAGCAACGGCTGCCGCAATTGACGATCGCTTATTTGATTGATCGCTCCGGCAGTATGGGGCAGATCGGTCGCGGCGGCGTACCCAACCTGGAATTGGCGAAGCGCGCTATCGTGCTTTCCTTGGGTTTGCTGCAACCGAGCGATCGGGTTGCCATCGGCACATTTGATACCGGCGGCGCCTGGGTGGTTCCCTTTCAGCAAGTCAACGACGCGCAGGCGCTGATCGCCATGACCAATACCATTCGCTCGGGCGGCGGTACTGACATTTTGGCGGGCTTGCGCCTGGTGGAACGCGACATCATCAACGAGCCCTCGCAGTTGAAGCACCTCATCCTGCTGACCGATGGCGGCGCGAGCCCAACCGGACTGGTGGAATTGACCGAACTGCTGCATGAGCAGTTTGGCGTCAGCTTATCGTCCATTGCCATCGGCCGCAATCCGGCCGAGTTCCTCGAGCGAATGGCGGAAGCGGGCGCGGGCAATTATTATCAAGTGGCGGATGTGGCGCAGATTCCCTTGATCTTCGCGCAAGAGACAGTCTTGGCGTCCCGCTCTTACATCGTCGAAGAAGACTTCACCGCGCGTGTGACAGGCAGCAACGCGATCATTGACGGCATCGGCAGCTTCCCGCCCTTGCGCGGTTATGTGGCGACCACGCCGAAGACCGCCGCCCAGCGTATCCTCAGCGGTCCTGAACCTTATTCCGACCCGATTTTGGCTTCATGGCAATATGGCTTGGGGCGCGTGGTGGCATGGACCTCGGACGCGAGCGCGCGCTGGGCGAAGGAATGGGTGGCTTGGGACGACTTCTCGCGCTTTTGGGGACAGGCGATCAACTGGAGCATCAACGCAGGCGCGAATAATAACCTGGAGACGCGCGTCAGCTTGGAAGATGAATATGCGCGGATTACGGTCGACGCCCGCGACAACGCCGGGCAGTTCCTGGACGGCTTGTTATTAAACGGCGCGGTATTAAACCCGGCCGGCGACAGCCGCCGCATTCCCTTGCTGCAGACGGCGCCGGGCCGCTACGAAGCCACCTTCAAACCACAGAACGAAGGCGCCTATTTCTTGACGATTAACGGCGAAGCGCAGCTCGATGACGGCGCCGCCGCGCTGAGCGATCTAAACGGCTGGGTTTTGTCTTATTCGCCGGAATACATTCCGCGCGAAGCGGATGCCCGGCTCTTGGCGGAAATCGCAGCGCTAACGGGCGGCGCCAATCTGGAGGGGAATCCGGCCGATGTCTTCGCCCACAATTTGGGCGAGCGGCAAGCGGCGGTCAGCATTTGGCAGAACTTGCTTCTGCTGGCGCTGCTCTTGCTGCCACTGGATATCGCAGTGCGGCGTTTGATTATCACGCGCGGCGATCTGGCGCGCCTGCGCGCGCGCTTGACAGGTCGTCAAAGCGAAGATCAGCAGCGCTCGCAGCGGCTACAGACGCTACTCAACGCGCGCAGCCGCAGCCGCGACACGACAGACTATGGCGAAGTCCCGCGGATAGAGCCCAGTCCGGGCGGGGCGGGGGCACCCTTGCCCAGTAGCGCCGCGCCTAGACCTTGGGCGAGCGGTCCAATTGCGGCCGCGCCGGCCGACAACCTTGGCGCGCGGCTCTTGCGCAGCCGGGGGATGCGCGGCGACGAGAACGAGGAATGATCTACAAAACATTTATGCTCCATTGTAGCGTATAATAGGTCAACATTGTCGGACGGAATAGGAGAATACGCTATTAATCAGTTGCCTCTTTTACGCGACGATTTCCTTACCAAAGAAGTAGACCCCTTTGAATCAATTTATCAGACTGATGGGGTTACTCCGTCGTCAGCAAGGGTTGAATTAGAACGTCGATACAACGTGCTTTTGCAGCAAACCAAGCGGTTCAACAGACAGTTGGTAAGCTATCAAGCCAATAAATCCGCAACTTTGCACCGTTGGTTCAAGTACAAAGAAGGTTTTTCCGCTCGGCTTGTGCAGAATTTCATAGAGGAATTTGATCTAAAGCCTGCACAGCGAATACTTGACCCCTTCGCAGGTGTTTCAACCACTTTACTTGTAGCGCAGTATATGGGACTGGATGCTACAGGAATTGAAGTCATGCCGGTTGGTGATTTAGTCTGGCAAGTGAAGTCTAGGTCAGCTCAATACGACCTTGACCAATTGCGGGGGATTCGCGAGTGGGTAAAATCAACTCAGCCAGCAGAATCCAAGCGAAATTTCCCGCATATCCCCATAACCTGTCATGCCTTCGACGCTGAGCGGGAAGCGCATCTGATGTGGTATGACGATCAGTTCGCGAGTATGGATGTCAATGAAGCTATCAAGGATTTGCTCAAGTTCGTTTTGCTGTCCATCCTCGAAGATATCAGTTACACGAGCAAAGACGGACAATTTTTACGCTGGGACAGCCGATCGGGAAAAATGAGAGAACGCAATGCGAAACGAATTGCAACTGGGAAGAAACCAGTAAAATCATTTTACAAACGTGAAATCCAACCAGTTCAGAATGCGATAATCAAAGCGCTTGACTTGGTAATTCTTGATTTGTCGCTGGTGGGAAATCCAAGCGCTTGCTCCAGAGATCAAGAGTTAATAATCGGAACTGTACTGGAAAAACTGCCGATTCAAGCCTCCAATCGCTTTGACGCTGTCATTACCTCCCCACCATATTGCAATCGTTATGATTACACTAGAACATACGCTTTGGAGCTAGCGTATTTGGGAGTTGATCAAGCAGCCATGCTCAGTCTTCGGCAGCGGCTGTTAAGCTGCACCGTTGAAAACAGATCTAAGATCCAGAAGCTGTGTCAATTCTACTCAAAAATTGGAAGATCTGACGATTTTGAGCAAATCCTTGAGACCATGAATAATCACAAAGCATATCAGGAAATACTAAACGCGCTGCGTCTGCGCAGCCAGCGCGGCGAGGTCAACAATAGAGGCATTATTTCAATGATTGAAGGCTATTTTACTGAGTTGGCATTTGTAACATTCGAACTGTTCCGAGTCTGCAAATCTGGGGCTTCCGTTGCAATTGTAAATGACAATGTACGCTATAGCGGCGAAATCATACCTGTAGATATATTAATGACAGATATTGCCGCCCAATTCGGGTTTATTCCTGAGAAAATATACGTATTGCCACAACGCAAAGGCAATAGCAGTCAACAAATGGGCAGATATGGCCGAGAAGCGTTGCGGAAAAGCATCTTAATTTGGCGGAAGCGGTGACCAATTGCCGACGACTTCAAAGCGTCAAACTTGGCGTCTGGATCAGTTGTCCAAGAGCTTATTCTTCCATCAGAAACTCCATGCTTGGGGATTGATTGAGGTTGCCGAAGAGATTGAATCCATAGCTGGAGAAAACCTTGATTGGGAGTTTAGCGCTTTAGGAATATCTCAAAATGCATGGAACAAAGTTATCCATAGTGGGATTAAACCCATTGTCGTTTTCGCGCATCCCCAAGTCTTGACTACAGTCCAACGATCAACAAGCTACTATAGAATGCTGGCGATGGCCTCGCAGAAGTCAATGAATCAAGTTGGCATTCCATCAAGACGCTTTGAGAATCCAGCAAACTTTCCCAACTTTATGTCGGCTACTTCGATTGCCCATCACCTCAATACAATCGTTAGCCATCTCATCGAGTCCGAAGACCGCGTAAACCGCCGTGAATTCGATTTGTGGCGTGGCATGGCGGCCGGCTCTCAAGCGCAAGGATCATGGCAAAACGCAAAGGGCGATCGTGTGGAAATCATTATTCGGAATGACTTGATCGCTCGCTTGCGTCAAATTGATATGATCCCCAAGGGTATTCTTGTCGATGTCAATAGCAGAACTCTTGAAATAAATTTGCTTGATGGCAGAGTTTTGCGGATGGGCGCTGAACCTGACATTGCATTTTATAAGAATGATCAGATTGAGATTGCGATCGAAATTAAAGGTGGCATTGACGTTGCGGGTGTGCTTGAACGTGTAGGGGCTGCAATAAAAAGTCTTCGACGCGCGAAGGAAGAAAACCCAAAGGCAACCACAATACTCATTGTGCAGAATGTATCTATGTCTCAGCAGGCTAAAAGAGATTTAATGTCGAATAAAGAAAACGTCAATTACTGGTTCACAATTGAAGAAATCTTGGAAGATTCTTTGATTACTGATAACTATTATCGTATATTGGGTCTCTAATAGGTCCTTGAGATACGTAGGTTCTAGCTTATTCCTCAGTCTCGCAACCCAGCCCCTCTTCAAGTACGCTTTCGTTCACGTAAACAGATTGTTCCACGCTGTCGCTGATCTGGTTTTCGTGCAGATAGGCATACGAGCCGAACAAGACACTGAGGCCATTTAGCGCGCTGCCTGCGATCGTGTTGCCTGACAGGGTCGCTTCGGAATGATAGTCGACGGTGATGCCATTGCCATTGCGGATGCTTTGTGAATTGATATCGCTTGCGGTATCCATCACGAGGTTGTCGCATACCAGCGCCATGGACATGTCCAGGACGTTGATGCCGATACCGGTTGTGCCGGCGACAGTATTGCCTAGCACATCAGCATGGGACATTTCTGTGACGGCGATGCCGTATTCGCCGTTTTGTCGCACGATGTTGTCGTTGATGTGAATCATAGAAGTCATATTGGTATAAATCCCGCCATGCGCATTGCCGTAGACGATATTGCCGGCGACGCGCGATGGGGACCATTGCATGGTGTTGGTGACATGGATGCCGAAGCCATAGGGCGGCCGCGCGTTGATCACTGAGTTGTTTAATATGTCCGCCGCGCCGAGGCGAACTTTGATACCCGCCAGGCGACTGTCCACAACCCTGTTGTCTTGAATCGTGATGGCTTGGCTGCGTGTGACGAAGACGCCATATTCACCGCCAAGGATCGTTAGCCCCTCGATAGATACGTCAGCCGTGTCGCGGATGGCAATCACGGGGTTTTCATCACTTGGGGCGACCAGGGTTACTTGGGCGCCGGCAACAGCTCGCAGCGTGAGCGGGCGCTCAATGATCAGAGCTTCGCGATATGCGCCAGCCGCGATTTCGATGACAGCGTGATCGGGCGCATCCGCAATTGCCGCTTCGATACTGTCGTAGTCCCCTGGCACGTAGATTACTGCGACCATGCCCATAACAGGTTGCGGAAAAGCCAAAAGCGCGAATAGGACGAGGCAAGGGAAAGCAAGGACGGTTCTCATCAGCCTCGCGGTCGCATAGCCTATTCTAGTGAGCATGGCGTATTTACCCCTTGACGGCGCCGGCTGTGACGCCGCGAACGAAATAGCGTTGCAGGCTGAAGAACACAAGCAAAGGCACGAGCATGGTAATGAAGGCGCCGGAAGCGAGGATATCCCACTCGTTGGCATATTGTCCTACCAGTTGTCGAATGCCTACCGTTAGCGGGAATTTCTGCTGATCTACCAAGAAGATCAGGGCGTTCATCAGGTCGTTCCATACCCAGACAAACTGAAAAATGGCTAAGGACGCGAGCGCGGGCAGCGAAAGCGGCAGAACAATGCGGAAGAACATGCCAAATTCCGAAGCGCCATCGACGCGCGCGGCTTCAAAAAGTTCGCCGGGGAGCTCGCGGAAAAAGTTGTACAGCAGAAAAATGGCGAAGGGCGTCCCGTAGGATGAATGCGCGATCCAGATGCCGGGCCATGTGCCTATCAAGCCTACCGTGTTCAGCATGCGCAGCACGGGGATCCATGTAGTCTGGAGCGGGACGATCAACAAGGCGATTGACAATAGATAAAAAACATTGCGGTAGGGCAGGTTCAGCCAGGCGAAAGCGTAAGCTGCCAGCGCCGCGAGAGCGATCGGAATGATAGTGCTGGGAATCGTGATGATGAAACTGTTTTTGAAGAAGTTGAGAATGCCCGGCTCCGCCAGTTGCTCGCGCGTGAATACTTCCACATAATTCTCCAGCGTCAGTAGCGGATTCAGAATGCCGAGCTCCATCTCTATCAGCCCGGCGAAGTCTTCGGCGGCTTCGAACACGAAGGAGCCATCGGAGCCGACATGAATCGCGCCAGCCAGCGGCAGTTCGGCAGTTGAGTCAGCATCAAATACCACGAGGGGAGCGCCGGCGCGCTCCATGGCGTATTCGAGCGTGAATGGCGGATTGTCAACAAGGTCGCGGTCGATGGTCGCCGCGAAGGTACCGACGAAACTCGCGCGCGGCTCGAAATCATAACTGCCGTCGGCCTGCACTGTGATCTTGCCGGCGCGCGGAACACGCGCCGACTCTCCTATCTCTTCTATGTTCAGCTCGCCTTGAATGGACTCGAAACCTTGAAGTTGGAATTCGACGCTAAATGGCGTTTCCGCGCTTTCGATTTTGGTCACAAAAGCGCCGGAATAGCCATCCGCTGGCGCGAAATCGTAGGAGCCGTCCGCATGAACCCAGACCGTTCCCAAGCCCTCAAGCGCGATAGGCTTTGCAAATTCCTCGACCACAAGCGTGCCGATGATCTGCTGGACGCGCACCAAGCCAATCGTGGCGGCAGGTATTCCTTCAACCGCGTCACTCAGTAATTCGCCGCTTAAGGTGTGGCCCGCGACGACGGTGTTCTCTCCGCCCGGCTCGGACGCAAGGACCTGCAGTTCCCAAAGTTGGTCCGTAACAGTGCGGTTGCCACTGGCGACGGTCCACCAGCCTGAAGCGGAGATATCGCCGCGGGTGCGAAAAGAAGTGACAGCCAAGCCCACAGACGGAACAAGCCAAATGATGCCGAAGAACAGCAAAATCGCGTGGACGGGTCCACGCCTGGTCAAGGAGATGAGCGCTTCGCTCGGGCTTGGACGCCGCTTGGGATAGGTTGTATTCAAATCGTCCTCATAAATCGCGGCGGACCTGCCACAGCTGATAGACGATGAAGGGCAGGACCAATATAAAGAGAATGACGGCGACCGCGCTGCCGTAACCGGAGCGATTATTGTTGAAGGTCTCCCAGTGTGCCGCAAGAAGTCCAAGCGAGAAGGCAGTGTATCCTCTTCAGTTGAACTACATTTACAGTTCTCGGCTTTAGATCTCTTGAAGCCAAAATATGAACGAACTGGTAGGGGAGACGCGATGAGTTGCCCAGAACTCGTTCATTTTCTACACGTCGAGCGATTCAGCGAATCGCCCCTACAAGGCTTGTCCGCAACTGGTAAGTCAATGCGCTTTTTCTACCCCATCCCCGTCCGCCAGTGTCGGCGGGCATGTGTCTACGCGACCTACGCGGCGCGGCCCCTTGCCCTGCATCAGCGGGTCGCGTAGACACTGACCTACGGGAAGGGGAGCAAAAATAATGCGAAATGTATTAAAATATGCGAAATCAGCATGAATCCAAGCTCGCATTAGCGATAATCACAACAAATCAGTGTTCATCCCCCCATTGCAATGGGGGGACCGAGGGGGGTAATCATAAGGCGAACGCGAATCCTACAGTATCGAATAAGCCCTACCGGTTGTCAGGTGGATCTAGTTCTTCAACTCAACCGAATTCGGTACACTACCGGCGCGAAGGACAGCCAGCTTTCAGCCTCATCATCGCTCCGACAGGAACACGAGAAAATCGAGATCGCCCGGGGAATGGCCGAAGCCGGTCAGTAGCGCGGCGCATTCGGCGCGGTGCTGCGTGCCGTGGTTGACTACGTGGGCAAGGCAATGCCAAAGCACGCGCTGTCGCTTTATGCCATCTGCTTCGTAACTTACCGTGCCGGCTAAGTCCAAATCGCCTAGACCGCTGAAATAAGCCCAAAAGGCTTGGCGTTCCTCCGCCCAGCGCGCGCGGATGGCGGCGACATCGGGGAAGTCTTCCGGGTGCAACCCCACGATAAACAGGCCGTCCTTGAGCAAGATGCGCCAGGCGTACTCGGCGTCCATAAGATGAACCAGCGCCCCGCGCAGGCAGCCCCAGCCGAGGTCATTGGCGGTGGTAAGCTGCTCTATGGACATATTTTCCGCCATAGCCAGGATGCGGTCGTTCGCCCAATCGTTGTATCGGAAGAGCAGCTCAAGGTCCGCGTATTTCATGCAGTCTCTCCAGTTCTGTTTATTCGCGGCTGCTGAGGAAGAGCGTGAAATCGACATCGCCGGGCGAATGGCCGAAGCTCGTCAGCAGCGCGGCGCATTCGGCACGGTGCTGCGTGCCGTGGTTGACAACATGAGCCAGGCATTGCCATAGAAGCCAGCGATATTTCCTATCGCCCCGTTGGCGGGACACCGGTCCATAGAGGTCTTCGTCAGTCAGCGAATGCAGATAGGTCCAGAGCGCTTCGTTTTCCTGGTCCCAGCGCCGGCGCAGCGCGGCGATTTCCGTGAAGGCATCCTCGCTCAAACGCTCGCGCGAACTCGCTTCGTCATTCAGGAAAATGCGCCAACCGAATTCGGCGTTGAGAATATGGACGAGCGCCCCGCGCAGGCTGCCCCAGCCAAATTCGTTCGCTGCCGCCAGTTGTTCTGGACTTAGCTTGTCGGCAGCCGCGAGAATGCGCTTGTTTGCCCAATCGTTATATTGGTACAACAGTTTGATTTCATCGGTCTTCATAGGAGCTCCTGTTATCCAATACTGTTGGCGAAAAATTGTTTCAGTTTCAATGTTATAATCAGTTTTATCGTGGGAGAATCTCATTTTAGCCTTGCTTTTAAGCCATGACGATTGTGAATTTCTGGCTCGCTGGGGGAATCACTGCCATGAATAAAGTCGCGGCTAGCGCAGCCTGTCGCGCTGGCGCGCGGCATGACGCCTGGATTGGAGACGATCTTGTTTGAGATTCTGGCGAGCCTGGCAATAATTCTGGCGTCGGTTTATGTGCTGTCGGTGATAACCGAAGGCTTTTTCATCATTAGTCTGGATCAGATTTCACGGCGCTTGCAGCTATCCGACGAAGTGGCTGGCGCGTCTTTGATGGCAATGGGTTCGTCGGCGCCGGAACTGGCGATAGCCTTGATCGCGCTTTTCACCGGGGGCGGCGCGCACAGCGATGTCGGCATCGGCACGATTGTTGGCTCGGCTGTTTTCAACATTCTGGTGATCACGGGCGTATCGGCGGTGGTGGCGGATGGCTTGCGCATTCATCTTTTTGCCGTTCGGCGCGATACGCTCTATTATCTGCTGTCCATCGGCTATCTGGCTTTCATCTTTTTGGATGGCGAAGTGCTGCTGTGGGAAGCGATTTTGGGCTTGGCAGCCTATGTCGTCTATGTGCTGCTGCTGGTCTTCTATAAAGATTCGTCCAAAGCCGATAGTCCCGGGCAGCTTGTCGACAAGGCAGTTGCGCGGGAAGCAGCGAGCGGTCAAGGCGCCCTGCATCACATTGAATCGGCGCTGACAAAGCTGCTGCGCTTGATCACCGGCGCGCCTGAAAAGAACTACCTCTGGACATTCGCGGTCGCCATCGCCTTGATCATCGTCTTGAGTTATATCCTGGTCGAGGCGACCATCCTGTTTGCGGCCGGCATCGGGATTCCGCCGGTGATTGTAGCCTTGACCTTGTTGGCGGCTGGCACATCGGCGCCGGATCTCATCTCGTCGCTGGATGTCGCGCGCGCCGGACGCGGCGGCATGGCTGTGGCCAACGCGATTGGTTCCAATATATTCGACATATTCATCGGTTTGGGCTTCCCCTGGGTCCTGGCGATTCTTTTCAGCGCGATGACGGCGATTCATGTCGGCACAGATGGCTTGTGGATCTCGATCGGCATACTGGTCGCAACGACCTTGGTTCTCTACTTTCTGTTAAGGAGCCAGCGCATGCTCAGTCGGCGCGAGGGCATCGTTTTGTTGGCGCTCTATCTGGTTTATGTCCTTTACACGCTGTTTTCGGGCTTGGCGGTTTGAGTTGAGCTCGGTTATGAATGACCGCGACAACGCGCTTCATCATCGTCCTGTCACCGGCTTGGATATCTTGCAGGCGCCAATCGTCGGACCCTTGCTGCGCGGACCCTATGGCCGGCTAGTCCTGCAATCGATCTTCGGTTTGCTGGCGCTGGCGCTGATTGTCGACGGCTTTACCGGACCACAGAGCGCGGCGCGCAACCTGGCGACGGTGGGAGCCTGGGTGCATTTCCGCGGCTTTGCCGTGCTGGCGCTGCTGCTGGCGGGCAATCTGTTTTGCATGGGCTGCCCCTTTACGCTGCCGCGCACACTGGCGAAGCGGCTTTCGTTGCGCGGCAGGCGCTTTCCCCAGCGTTTGCGCAACAAATGGCTTTCGATATTTGGCTTGTTCCTGCTTTTTTTTCTTTATGAATACTTGAACCTTTGGTCCAGCCCCTGGCTGACAGCCTGGGTGATCCTGGCCTATTTCTTCGCCTCCTTCGCTCTGGAAGCGATCTTCACCGAATCGGCATTTTGCAAATATGTCTGCCCGCTGGGCGCTTTCAATTTTGTCTATTCGACAGTTTCGCCAAGTCAAATCGGCGTGAAGTCCCATGATGTCTGCGCGACATGCGTCGGCAAAGAATGCGTCAACGGCAGTTATGCGCCGCAGCCGACGATTCGTCTGGATCAGATCGCGGTCGCGGGCGCGGATAACCCGCGCGAAGTCGCGGTCGAACATGGTCCGCGGGGCGCGCTGGGATGCGGCACAGAGCTATTCGCGCCGCAGATTCGCGGCAATATGGATTGTACGATGTGCCTCGACTGCGCGCGCGCCTGCCCCCATGACAATGTGAGCTTGTTCACGCGCGCGCCGGGGCGGGAATTAAACCGCGGCGAGAATTGGTCCCGGCGTTGGGATCTGTCCTTGCTCGTGATCGCGCTGGCTTTCATGGGTCTCTCCAACGCTTTTGGCATGGTGGCGCCATATTATGACTTGCAGGAATGGCTGGCGCTGAACCTGAGCATCTCCAGTGAACGCTTAGTGCTGCTGCTCGTCTTTGGCTTCGGCAATTTGCTTTTGCCGTTGGCGGCGGCGGCAAGCGCGGCGGTCGCCGGCATTCGGCTGACTGGCGCCGCCAAAAGGGACAGCGTGCGCGACACGGTGGCGGCATTTGCGCCAGCTTTTGTGCCGATGGGATTCGGCATCTGGTTCGCTCATTACAGTTTTCATCTGCTGACCGGACCTGGCTTGATCCTGCCTGTCATACAGGAGTTTCTGGGGTCCGTTGGCGATTGGCGGGGCTGGAGCTTCAGCCTGGACCTCTCCCTTATCGGCCTCCTTCAGTCGCTGGCGCTGTTGGGCGGGTTTCTGTGGGGTTTGCGCTTGGCGCAGCGGACGGCTTTGCGGCTTTACCGGCGCAGAGCCATGTTGGGCTTGCTGCCCTGGGCGCTGGTACTGCTGCTGCTGATGCTGGCCGCTTGGCAGATCTTCGCGCTGCCGATGGAGATGCGCGGCACGCTGGAGCTATTTGGCTAAAGCGGACGCCTGTCAGTAGGCGGGCGCAAGCCGTTCGCCATTTTCCAAGATGGGTTCAGCCCGCCCCCACAACTCGTTGCCAGCGCGATTCATGATGGGCTCGGCGGAGTATTGCGCCAGGTAGGAGCGGCGGTATTGATCGGTCAAATTGGGACCGCTGCGGTGGAAGGTGCGGCTGCTGAAGACGACGATGCTGCCGGCCGGCACGATGGCGGGTTCGCCGGGGTCATCGCCCTGGTATCCGACCTTGTCATTTGTCCGCTCTTCAACCGCATGATCCAAAATCTCGTCCGTGGAGCCGCGTCCATCGCGCTGGTAGGGCAGGATGTAGACTGTGCCGTTCTCCACGGACATATCGTCCAGGGCGCACCAGCACGAGAGATAGGCGCGGTGGTAATGCCCGACATAGCCGGAATCTTGATGCCAGGCGAATTTAGAATCGGTATCGGCAGCTTTGACCACATATTGTTCGTGGAAGAGATAGGCGGTTTCGCCCAGAGTGGCGCGGCATATTGCCGCCATCAGCTCACTGAACAGGAACTCGGTCATGATCGGACTATTGACGCTGCGATTGCCGATGAAATATCGTTTCTTGTAATGACTAATATTTTGGGACTGTAGGTCCTTGGCTTCCATTTCTTGGTCGAATTCAGCGACCAGACGCATGCACTCGCCGCGCAGCGCTTCCAGCACGTTCGCGGGCATGACCGATTCTAGTATGAAGTAACCGTCTCTATGGTATTGCTCAACTTGTTCTGCTGTCACAAGCGACATTGTTGCGCTCTCCTATTCTCTATTGATAGTTTCATTTTACGGTTGCGCGCTACTGTGTCAAGCGCGCCTTGTTCGCGCTTATGTGGAGGCTAGCGATAGGTTACACTTCTGGGGCTGCTGTCGTACCTCACGGAGATCGATGATGATCCAACCCAATATCGTATTATTCCTGACCGACGACCACGGCGCTTGGGCTAACGGCTGCTACGGCAATCGCGAGCTTCGCACGCCGACCATTGACGCGCTGGCGGCGGCGGGTACACGGTTTCTAAATGCCTATACGCCGACGCCGGTCTGTTCGCCGGCGCGCGCTTGCCTCTTGACGGGCAAAACCGCCTCGCAAACGGGCATGCACGACTGGTTGGAAGAGGCGATACCGGACATCGGCGAGCGCGATTGGCTGGGCGGGACAAAGACGCTTTTCGAATACCTGTCGGGCGCGGGTTATCACACGGGTTTGAGCGGCAAATGGCACCTGGGTCAATCGCGCTTGAGGCCAAAAGGCGCGGACTATCACTTCGGTTTGCCGGGCTGGCAGGGCGCGCACAACGGCGCTTATACTTATGTCCGCAATGGCGACATGGTCGAGCTGACCGGCAACAAGTCGCGCTTCATTACCGACCATGCTATCGAATTCCTGGATACAGTTCCCGCCGATAAACCCTTTTTCCTCAACATCGGCTATATCGCCACGCACTCCCCCTATCGACAGCAGGCGCATGATCCGCTGCAAACGGCGCGCTATCAGGATTGCGCTTTCAACGAGATCCCGCCATGGCAGCCGCATCCCTGGGTCAAGAACGAAGGCGGCGGCAACGAACTCAGCGAAGAAGACTTGCGCGACCGGTACATCGGCTACTATGCCTCTGTAACCGAGATTGATGACAACATCGCCCGCGTCGTCGCTGCTTTGAAAGCGCGGGGGCGCTGGGAAAATACGCTGATCATCTATACTTCCGATCACGGCTGCGCAGTCGGGCATAATGGCTTTTTTGGTAAAGGCAACAGCACACGTCCGCTGAACATGTACGAGGTTTCGCTGCAAGTGCCGCTTATCATTTCAGGCGCTGGTGTCCCGGCGCAGGTCTTGGAAAACTATATCGACCATTATGACAGTTTCCGCACTATCTGTGAACTGGCCGGCGTCAATGCGCCGGAAACCGAGGTCAATACCGGCGCATCTTACGCCCCGCTATTACGCGGGGAAGACAGCGCCTGGGACAATACGCGCTTCGGCGAATATGGCGATCTGCGCATGATCCGCGACCAACGCTGGAAGCTGGTCTACCGCTATCCGGCTGGACCGCATGATCTCTTTGACCTGGAGGCTGACCCGCTGGAAGGGGAGAATCTCTACGCTGCGCGCCCGGAAATCGCGGCTGCATTAAAGCGGCGCTTGGAGGCTTTTTATGCCGAGCGCGAAGTTCCCGAGCTTTCCGGCTTGCGGGTGAAGCGGCAGCCGGCGCACAACGGGCGCAGCGAAGCCTGGCGCGATGGCAAGCGAGAAGCGCGGGGGCTGCAAATCTACTAGACGGCGCGGTCGAGCGAGCTGCGCTTATCCGCTAGCCCTCACCTAGCCCGCACCTAGTTCGCTCATCACTATTGCCGTTCAAGCGAGACCGCGAGCGAGATGCCATCGTCGACGCCGAATTTCTCCAGTGTGACAAGCGCTTGTCCGCTCATGGGCATGATGAATGACAGGGGCAATTGATCCGGTACGCCTATGGTGCTGTAGGACATCACTTGCATGCCGTCGACCGTAGCGGTGACAAAGAGATCTTCGACATCGCCCCTTAGCTTGTCCAGATGAAGGGTCAGCAGTTCCTCCGCTTCGGCGCGGAAGCTGAGCAGATCGCGGATGGCTTTGTCGCTTAGGCTGACGATGACTTCGCCTTCTGCGAGCTGGCGCGGCGGGTTGCGGCTTAGCCTGATGCGGCCGCTACCCGTTTCCAGCTGGTCAAATGTCGATACCGCCAGCAAATAGCTGCCGTCGCGATCGACAATGAGATTGCTGATTTCGGCAGCCAAGCCGCTTCCGCTATCGTCGTCGAAAGCCAATTCGACGCCATCGGAAGACAGCACCTGCAATGTTGTGTCCAGGTTGTCCGCGCTTTCGACGGCAAGCGTAAGCTTGTCGCCCGCCGTCGCCGACAATTCAAAATATGCCGCCGGACTAGCGGGGTTGAGCGAGAAGGGCAGGGCATTGGCGGCGTCGACGCTCGCGACGCCGACCGCTTCAATGCTCACCAGAAAGTCGCCTGCGCTCTTGGCTGGCTGCGCGAGCAGGGGCGACGGGAAGACCTCCAGAATATAGCTGCCGCTGTAGGGCATCGGCAGCGGACCGATGACCGCAGATTTGCGCCCGCGACTGTCGCCATTAAAGGCGATTTCAAGGTCGTCGCGATCGAAGAGGGCGGCCGCGGGGTCGAAGTCGTCGGATCGCACCGTGATTCTCAGGTATTGACCTTGTTCGCCCTCGAACTCAATCTCGGCGCGGCTCTCAGCCAGCCTGCCTTCGATGAGCTCGCCCCTTCTCATTGAGGCGGCGATTGCCGGGTCCGGGGCTTCTGCTGCGGTTGCGGTCAACACGACAGTCGGCTGGTTGCCGCTTGCGCGCCCCGCGGTGATCAGATAATCGCCCGGGCTGTCGCCCGCGTCCGTTACCAGCTCCAGCCGAACTATGCCGGCCGCGTCGGCTGTTTTGCCGCTCTGGTAGACGGTCTCGCCAGCGAAGCTCACATCAAATTCAACTTGCTCGCCGGGCCGCAAGTTGCTTAGGGAAATCAGGTGGCTGGAGCCGATGGGCGCGGATTGCGGGTCAATGGTGGCGATGGCGTCTACTGGCATTTCTTCTGCCGCTGAGGTGATTTCCAGCATGGCGCTTGCCAAGAGAACTTCGTCAGCCGCGTCGCGGATTTCGACTGTATATGCTCCGAGGTCATCTTCGGGTGTACTGCTGATCCTCAACATGAAGGAGCCCGCGGGGTCGGCCGCGCGCGCAGTGGCGTATTCCTCGGCGCCATTTGGATCGAGGATGCGCAACTGATAATCGAAGCCCGGCTGCAATCCGCTGGCCTCAATCAGATGCTCCGAACCGATGACAGCGCTTGTTGGGCTGACAGAGAGCGCGGCGGCTAGGTCCAATGCGGACCCCGCGGCTTCGGCAATCGTCAAAGTGGCGGTCGCGACTTTATCGCCCTCCGCGAAGATTTCGATGTCGTAAAGCCCTTTTGCCATGTCGTCGGGACCCGTGAAGGTCATAGTGACCTCACCGTCCTTTGTAGCGCGGGCCACGACGCTGTCAATCAGCAGGCCTTCAGCCGATTTGACCAGGGCGCTAACGCTGTCAAAAGCCGCGAGCCCGCTGACGTTGATTTCGACCGCGCTCACAGCTTCGATTATGCTTGGTTCTACAATGACGGCAAGGTCTCGCTCAGCTGGCGCGTCGATGGTGAATCCGCCCTGGGCGACCGTTGCTCCATCGGCGTCGTAAACGGCGATCGCTTGCGGACCGGGACTATCGCCTGCTTCCGCGAAGATTTCAAGCGCGATATTGCCAGCCCTGTCGCTGGTTCGCGCGCGGCGATAAGCGACCTGCTGGGTTTCGGCGGCGGTGATCTCTAGCGTATAGCGCTTTAGCGCCTCGAGGCCCGTGATCTCGATCTCGTGCAAACTGCCTATGGCGCCGGCAGCCGGCCTCACGGTGACTTCGGCGGTGCGTTCATTGATCGTGTCTTGCGCCGTCAGTACGAAGTCCGCGCTGGCCAGCGCCTGGCCGTCTTGTACCACCTGTACGGTGTATCTGCCGGGCAGATCGCCGGCGGTGCTCCCGGCCGGGAAAGTGATGAAGCCCCCATCGTCGCTGCTTTCCTCGCTGCTGAAAACGACTTCGCCGTCAAAGAGGAATTCGACCGAATAAAGAGCGTTCGGCTGCAAGCCCTCGATCTGAATCGTAAACGTGGCGCTTTCGACGCGACCCGAATCCGGCGAGACTGTCACGGTCGGGGTTTCCTGGGCTGGCGCGCTTAAGGTGAAGGCGGAGAGTATCAGAATCAAGAGCGCGAAGCGCAAAGCAGGCTTCGGCAGGTGATGCGTCGTCAGTTGCGCGTTTAAGAAAGAAGAGGTGGCTGGCATTTCAAAGTCCTTGTCCAGTTGCTTGGCGCCGCAGCAGCAATCGTAAAGCTATTTCAATTTACTATTATAGGCGCAGCAGCCGCCTGCGTCTTGAATGGAAATGAGCAAATAAAGGACGGGACGAAGAAAATGACTCATCTCGCAATCAATTCGCGCAACGGTATAATGGGCGCATGAAGGAGACGATGGCTGGCAAGCAGAACTGGAATATCGTCGGGCACGGGCGGGCGGTGAACTTCCTGCGGCGCGGCTTGCTGAACGGGCGCAGCCGTCATGCCTATTTGCTGACGGGTCCGGCTGCTGTCGGCAAGATGACCTTGGCGCTGCGCTTTGCTATGGCGCTGAATTGCCAGGTGGAGGCGATAGAGCAGAGACCTTGTTTCGCGTGTTCATCTTGTCAGACGATTAGTGCGGGAAACGCGACTGATGTCATCGTGGTTCAAGATTATATTCGAAGAAGAAAATGCAAGTCTGGCTCCCCTCCCTGCAGTTGTTCCGAATGTAAGAAAAGAAGCAGCGGGCGAATTTATTACGAAGATATCAGAGATCATCTTTTGCCTTGGGTTGCTCTTAAGCCGTATTCCTTGCCATTCAAAGTTGCAATTTATGAAAATTTTCATCTGATTTTCAATAGGTTGCAGGATATTTTGCTAAAAACGATTGAAGAGCCGCCCCCTTCATTGAAGCAGTTAATATTAACTGATACACCATCTGAAATTCAATCCACGATCCGCAGTCGAGCTCAAATCATCACCTTGCGTCCAGTTCCCCAGGAGACAATTAAAACGGAACTCTTGCGGCGCGGCGCGGACGAGACGCGGGCGGATTTGCTCGCTCGCTTGAGCAATGGGCGCGTTGGCTGGGCGCTGGGCGCCATGGTGGATGAAACAAAATTAGAACTTTGGCGATCGTCGCAAGATGAGCTGCTTGATGTGCTGGCGGGCAGCCGTGTCCAGCGCCTCAAAATCGCCGAGCGAATGGGCAAAATCAGCTGGGTGACCAAAATTGTAGCCGCAACGGAGGGTGGCGAAGATACTGAAGTCGCATCGGAGCGGGGCGAAAGAGTCAGCCAACGGGTCGCATTGTACAGCGTCCTCGAGATCTGGCTGAGTTTTTGGCGCGATGTCTTGCTCGCATGCAATGGCAATCCGGCGAATCTCACTAACATCAACCGACGCGAAGAAATCAACCAACTGGCTCGTCGCATGGATAGCGCCGCATCCCTGCGCGCTGTGCAAGCGACGCGAAAAGCCATGAACAGCTTTGACCCAAACAGAAACATCAATTCCAATGTCCGGCTGGTACTGGACGTATTGTTCCTGGAATATCCGGGTTTGGATTAAGCGCGCTTATTCGATAGGAATCCAACTGGTCGGTTTCTTCGCTGCTTCTAGGACCGAATCAGGTACCAGGACGATCTTGCCGAAACCGGGCTTCTTTTCCATCTTTTCCTGCGCTGCCCGCGCTTTGCTGAGCGGCAGCGCCTCGTCAATGACGGGCTGATATTTGCCCTCCGCGCAATCCAGAAGAATCGCTTCGAATTGCTTAGCGCTTGGCAAGCCGTAGCAACCCAGAATGCTGAGGTTCTTCAAGTAGACGTCAATAAGATTGACGCGGGAGTCGCGGCGCCCCGCAGGCGCCGCCAGGACGAGCCTGCCCTTGGGAGCCAGCATATCGATGGATTGCGCCAGCGCCGCCGTATCCGCGCTGTGCAGGACCAGCGTCGCCCCCAGTTCGCCGGTGGCTACTTTGACCTGGCGCACGAGGTCGCTTCCAGCCTCATCCAGGACGATATCCGCGCCGATAGCGCGCAATTGCGCCGCCTTTTCGCTGCCGCTGATGGCGATAACTCGCGCGCCTTCGGCGCTGGCGATCTGCACGGCGGCGATACCGAGCGGGCTGGAACCGCCTTGGATCGCCACGCGATCGCTGCTTTGTATCTTGCCAATGTCGACCAGCGCCGCCCAGGCATTGGCGAAGGACGCGCCGGCCGCAACCGCGACCTGCAAGCCGAGGGAGTCGGGCAATTTGACCAATTGCTCGGCTGGCAAAGCGCAGTATTCCGCGTAAGATCCGTCACGGTCGCGTCCGAGGCTCTCGCAGCAGGCGGCGACGCGGTCGCCCGGCTGCCAGCCGCGGACATCCTGCCCGACTTGCGCGATTTCTCCCGCGAGATCATGCCCCAAGATATGCGGCAGGGGCTTGCGGATGATAAAGCGGCCATCACGAAAGAGCAGATCGCTTGGGTTGACGGAAGCAGCCTGAATTTTTACCAGCGCTTCGTCGGCGGCGGGTATCGGAAGCGGGCAACGTTGGTATTTGAGCGCCCGCGGTTTGCCGATACGCTCGATGCGAACCGCCATCATTGATTTGCCTAGCTCTGTCATCGGAAAGCCTCAAGTGAAATGCGACGATATGGCAAGAGTCTAAACGACGGCGCCAAGGCTGTAAACAGCTTATGAGGCGGCGAAGCGTTTGGCATTGCGTTGACGCGCCTTGGCGATTTCCGCCGCGCGATCACGGGGCGCGGCGCTCGTTTTCAGGCTCTTGAGCAGGGTGGCGGTCGCGCATGCAACCTCGGAGACAGCGCGATCAAATGCCGCTTGGTTGACGGCCGCGGGCTTTTGGTATCCGCTGACCTTGCGCACGTATTGCAAGGCGGCGGCTTCGATATCGTCGACCGTGCTGGGCGGATCGTAATTGTAGAGCGTTCTTATGTTGCGGCACATCGCGGTTTCCTCAACTCTTTGTCCAGCGTCTTATCGTTCTAGCAGGTCCTCCAAGCTCAGTCGCGGTGGAGGCGGCATGTTAGGTCGCGGTAAGCGGCCGGCATATATTGGCGGATGTCGCGCAGATCACGAAAGGCGCGCAGGAGTTCCTCATCTTCCGGGCGCTGCGCGAAATGTTTCTCTTTCCATTTGAAGAAGGGATGCGCCTGGAGGCGGGCAGTGCGGAATTCCTCGATTACCAGACGCGCTGTCACGCCGCCGCGCTCGACGAAGTTCTGCCGGTCAAATTCCCGGTAGAGCGGCTCATAGTCGAAGGGAACACGGCGATGCGCTGCCAGCCTCCAACCTTTGGCGTTGCCATCGAGGATCATGTAGCTGGCGCTGAAATCGCCATCCAGCGGCACGCCGACGGAGCCCGGATTGAAGATATGCCAGCGGTCGATGCGCCGTTCCATGGGGATGTGGCTGTGGGCGCAGATGACGGCGCTCTCTTTGACATGCCGCAGCCAGCCGGCGACTTTGTCGGGCGCAGCCTGGGGAAAAATCGCCCGCCAGGGGCTGCCGGGCACGCCGTGGAAGACGCGCAGCGGCGGCGCGTCCGGGAAGCGCAGGGACAGCGTATCCGGCAGGCAGCTAAGCGTGTTTAGCCAGGGCTCGCCCAGCTGCTCGCGCAGAATCGGCGGCAGGGTGAAGCGCGACCAGGATTTCGGCGCGCGCGAAGTGCCATAGTCGAGGGCGTAATAGGCGTTGTTGCCGCGTATCTGCGCCCAGCGCCGCTGGTAAACCAGTTCCAGCACGTCACTGGAAAAGGGTCCCCAGTTGACGCTGTCGCCGGCCAAGACGACCTGATCCACTTTGAACTGACGCATGTCGTCGCTGACGGCTTGCAGGGCGGGCAGGTTGCCATGAATATCGGCGAGCGCCGCGATTCGGGTCATATCAATCTCTCCTTATGGATGAGAATGATACAAGCTCGCCTGATATTTTCATCACTCCGTTTCGTAACCAAAAGGGTGGCGGCGATGCCAGTTCCAGGCTGTTTCAATTATTTTCTCCAGGCTGTTGTACTGCGTTTCCCAGCCCAGTTCGCGCCCGATCCTGTCGCTGTCGGCGACCAGCGCGGGCAGGTCGCCGGCGCGGCGCGGCGCTTCGTTGACCGGGATGGCGTGTCCGGTAACTTTGCGGGCGCTTTCGATGACCTGGCGCACGGAATAGCCGCTGCCGCTGCCCAGGTTATAGGCGCGGCTGGGACCATTTTGCAGTGCCTCCAGCGCCAGAATATGCGCCCGCGCCAGATCCAGCACGTGTACGTAGTCGCGGACGCAAGTGCCATCGGGCGTCGCGTAATCGGCGCCATAGATGTCAATGGCGTCGCGCTGCCCCAGCGCCACCTGCAGCACCAGCGGGATGAGGTGCGATTCCGGGTCATGCGCCTCGCCAATATGTCCGTCGGGATGGGCGCCGCAGGCGTTAAAATAGCGCAGGCAGCAGTATTTGATGCCGTAAAGCCGCTCCATCCAAACTAATAAGCGCTCTGCTATGAACTTCGTTTCGCCGTAGACGCTGCCGGGGATGAGGTCCTGGTTTTCGTCAATTGGGATGCGCGCGGGATTGTCAAAGAGATTGGCGGTAGACGAGAGGATGAAGCGCTTGATGCCCTGCTGGCTGGCGCATTCCAAGACATTGACGATGGTGTACAGGTTGTCGCGCAGGTACATGAAGGGTTCGCGCATGCTCTCGCCGACCAGGATGCGCGATGCGAAATGCAGGATGCCCTCAAACTGATGAGCAGCGAAGACAGTCCGCAGCGCCTCGACATCGTGCAGGTCGCCCCGCAGCAATTTGGCATCGGGATGAACAGCCTGCCGGTTGCCTGTGCTCAGATTGTCATAGACCACGACTTCGTAGCCACGCTCGATCAACATCTGTACGACGTGGCTGCCGATGTAACCGGCGCCGCCAGTCACCAAAACTTGCGCCATGCCTTGCCTCCTAACCGAGGCTCAATCACCGCTATTATAGCGGCTTGTCACGCGCAAACAAAACGCCGCCGCCATCGATCAATTCGTCGCCGCGACGTCATTGCGGCTGGCTGCGTAAAGCAGATATGGGCGACAAGCGGACGGGTTGGAGCAAAGCCGAGAAAGCGGCGCTGGTCAAGCTGCTGCGGATGGCGCTGATTCTATTGCTGGCGATTGCGATTGCCGGAACTATAGCGGCGCTGCTGAGTTCCTCCGTCGGCGCGAGTTGACGGCACTGCACCACATATCAAAGTGAAGAACAGCCATGCCAGAGCAAGAATTCCACCTGACCGCGGATAGGCGCAAACAGCGGCTCGACCTGTTCCTGCTGGAACATCTGGGGCAATTGTCGCGGGCGCAGGCGCAGAAGCTAATCCGCGCGGGGCGCGTGCTGGTGAATGGCAGGGTGGAAAAAGCCGGCTTCCGCTTCAAGGGCGGCGAGCGCGTGGAAATCAGCTTGCCGGCTATGCAAGAGGTCTCGGTCGAACCGGAAGAGATCGCGCTGGATATCGTTTACGAAGATGACTGCCTGGTCGTGATCAACAAAGCGGCGGGCATGGTTGTGCATCCCGGCGCGGGCAACAGGCGCGGCACCTTGGTCAACGCGCTTCTGGCGCGCTATCCCGAGCTGGCTGAGATGATGGACGATGCCGAAACGGGGGAGCGCTTGGGCATCGCGCATCGCCTGGACCGCGGCACCAGCGGCTTGCTGGCGGCGGCGCGCGACAAAAATAGCTTGCTGGCGCTGATGCGCCAATTCCAAGACCGCAACGTCGACAAGCGCTACCTGGCGCTGTTGGAGAAGCGGCCCGAGAGCAACACGGGATTGGTCGACGCGCCCATCGCCCGCGACCCGCGCCAGCGCCAGCGCATGTCGGTTCAGCGCGGCGGCAAACCCGCCCAAACCGAGTTCGAGCTGCTGGATGATGATTTTCAGGGCGGACGGGCGCTGGTCAAACTCAAACTGCTGACCGGGCGCAGTCATCAGATTCGGGTACACATGGCTTTCATCGGCTGCCCGGTCGTGGGCGACGCGGTTTATGGCTTTCGCAAGCAGCGCGTGAAGCTCAAGCGGCAGTTCTTGCATGCTAGCGAGCTGGCTTTCGCGCATCCGCGCACGGGGGAGTGGCTGAGGTTTGAAAGAGAGTTGCCGCTGGGCTTGCGGGACGTAATGCGGAAGCTGCGATGACTATGCGTCTGGAGGCGATAGCCTAACAATCGCAGTAAAGATGGCTGTCATAATACTCATGGCGATGACGATGCGCCAAGTTAAGTCGGATTTCAGTTTTTCCATATCGGCGCGTAATTCTCCTCGCACAGCTTCAACGTCTGCTTTGGTGGCGACGTGTTCCTGGCCAGCCTCCAGCTTGGCAATCTGTGCAACCTGTCTGTTTACTGTTTCAATAACAAATCTATCTTCCGCTTCTGTTTGAGTAGCCATCGGTGATTCCTCATTGATTTAGCCAAATCTTGCTGTTTAGTTTCTTGCATCTGGGGGACGCTGTCAAGCTTTTCTTGCTGGGCTTGCGGGGCGTGATGCGTAAGCTGCGTTGATCCGAAACAGAGGCGCGGGAAGCGCATCTGCTACATTGTAATTCTCGCCTATGCGCTGGCCGGCAGCCTAACAATCGCAGTAAAGATGGCTGTCATAATACTCATGGCGATGACGATGCGCCAAGTCAAGTCGGATTTTAGTTTTTCCATTTCGGCGCGCAGTTTCTCGACATCAGCCTTGGTCGCGACATGGGCGTGGCTGGCTTCTAGTTTGGCAATTTGTTGGACTTGTCGGCTCACAATCTCGCGCAGATTGCTGTCTTCCGCTTTTGTTCGCAGCGCCATAGCTCATGTCCTGTGCTGTACCTTAACGCAGAATATTTACTATAAGTCTATCTTTGGTTAATGCGATGGTCAAGTATTGCTTCGTCTTGGTCCAGGGCAATCGCTTCAAAATCCATAACTGTCGAATTTAACATCAAACTGATAAATTGTAGGGGCGAGCCTTGGCTCGCCCATGAAATTGGGTGCAATATCGTGGGCGATTGACCCGCAGTGTCTACGCGCGGCACAGAATCGCCCCTACATTACGTCCTTTTTTGGCATATTTACGGATAAATCTCGGTGTTGGCAATCGTTGTCTACGCGACCCTTGGAATCTATGTGGTGAATAACATTTGAAGCGATTGCCCTGCGTCTGGGTCGGAAGATTCGCCACAGCGGCACAGAAATTTAAGTTGAGGCGTTTATTATCACGCTTAGTATCAAATCCCAGTCGTCGTGCCAGGCATAGTGTAAGTCCTTTATGGGACGCAATTTGTCATTAGCTGGGTCGCGAAACTTCCAGAATGTCACACCATTTACGTACCATTGCGTATTCGGATCAACTGTTTGTCGTGCTTGCCGGCATGCTTCAACTGGTTTCATCCACTTTTCATTCCAGAAAACGATGTTTCCGACGTTAGCCACTTTACCACGAAGCTGAAGTATTGCTTCAAAGTCTTGGTCATTCCATGTAGCAAAGATTGGTATTTTGACAGAACCATCTAGCCATGTCTGAGGTTTCGGTAAGTTTGGGTCAGGAGTAGGCTCAGGTGTAGGGTCAGGATTCGATTCTATGGGGTCTGGGTCGGGGGAAACTACATTGCATTTTTGATCCACATAGTCATCTATCGCCCGCTTAACCAAGGGTCTATATTCATCGACGACAGTTTTCCATTTTGCTCCTTCATGAATATTGTTGATGACATGTCTTACAAACCATTCGTCAGGATCATTTAATATCCGTTCGACCTTGGCGCGGATTTTCATATAACGGATAGATTTAATCGGATCAAAGCGCGCCTTCGTAAAGCCCTCTAGCACGTCTACCTTGCGCTTTTCGAGATTCAATAAGTCAATCTCCAGGAAGGGCTGCTTGTCCATGATGTTGGGCGTATTCATGTCAGTGTAAAACTTGAATAGTATGCCGTTTGTGAGAATGCCTATGCGCACTTTTGTCGCATTGAAATAGTTGTAGAGTTGCTTCCAATTGTTATCGTTTAGCGCGTGATTAACGGCTTTGGCTTCAATGAAGATAATCGGTATGTTATCCCGTAGGATCGCATAATCGACCCTTTCCCCGCCTGTCGTTTTGGCATCAGCTTTGTACTCTGGGAAAACTTCATCCAAGTTTTGCGTATCGTAGCCCAGTGCCCGGATGAACGGCAGGACAGTGACAATTTTGGTCGCGTCCTCATTATGTTCCATCTTCTGGCGCTGACTCTGTAGCTGTTCCGAAATTTCGCTCAAGGCTCCAAACAGGCTCATCTTTCGCTCCCGATTATGTTCAGTTCGTAATTTCCTAATGTTACCATAGGCGTAAGTGATAGCGGAAAATCAATCGCCAATGAGCAAGCGCCGCACTAGCTCGGCGTCTTTGCGGAAATCATCTATCAGCCGTTCTTGATTTGTTTCCGGGTCCACAAACTTCCAAAATCTCCAGCCAGCGCTTGCCCCGGAAAGATGCGGATTAATAGATTGTTTCACCCGTTTTGCCGCTTGCGATGGCGCGATTACTTCCCCTTCATAGCGGACGTTTTTGCGAACTTTCTTGACATCTTCTTGAAGCAGAAATATCGCGTCAAAGCGCCTGCCCTTATAGTTTGCGAATATCGGGATTTCCCGCGCTATTCCCGCTAGCGATGACGTGGTCGGCTTTTCGTCTTCAGCCTCGGGCTGCGGAACAGGTTCATCATCATCCTGTTCCTCGGGCCGCCGCAAGCGTCGGGCAATTTCTTGGTCAACCAAGTCATCCCAAGCGCGCTTGACCAAGGGTCTGTACTCTTGGATTTTCGACTGGAACAAAGGTCCGGTATGCACATGCTTAGCGAAATGCTTGACAAAATCGTCCGAGGGCTGGTTGAGTTCCTTTTCCAGCAAGTTGCTAATTTTTATCTTGCGCAAATTTTCTCCAGGGACAAAGCGCGCTTTGCTGAATTCTTCCAGTCCGTTTATCCGCGACGGATCCAGCTTGTCCATGTTAATC
The DNA here is from genome assembly GCA_965116975.1 of Phototrophicaceae bacterium. Lineage (GTDB taxonomy): Bacteria > Chloroflexota > Anaerolineae > Aggregatilineales > Phototrophicaceae > UBA6055. Next base: position 3,071,058 of record OZ220735.1, on the reverse strand, counting down.
ACAAGAAAAGGCTCTTGATCCATGACATTGCGCTTGTTGAGGTCGGTGAAAAAGCGATACTCAATGCCATTCGTCAGCACGCCAAATTCAACGTCGAGGGAGACAAAATAACTATGTAGCTGCTTCCAATGATTTTGATTAAGTGTTGTATTGGCGGATTTAACTTCTATCAACATGATAGGTTTGCCAGCTCGCTTTATGACATAATCAACGCGCTCTGTGCCGCTTGAACGCGGGTCAGCCGTGTATTCCGGCTGAACTTCCGCCAAGTTCTGGGTATCGTAGCCCAAGGCGCGTATAAATGGCTGGATGGAGACAAGTATCGTCGCTTGCTCCGAGGTAATCAGATGGCGCTGGCTTTGTATCTGCTGGGAGATTTTGCTCAAGCTGTCGAACAAGGTCATCTGTTGTTCCTTCATGATACGTAATGTGATCTGGCGACAGTTTAACATATCTGATCTCGCCTTGCTTTTGTCTGAACCCCAGGGCAATCGCTTCAAATTATTTTCAACATAGAGGACGCAGAGGACACAGAGTTCGTAGGAGTTTAGACGACTATTCTTCTAAATCTGCTGCCCGGAATCGGCAACAGTCCCCAGCGAAACGTGATTTGTCACCAATAATCACAGCTGAGAAGAGATATTTGTTTTTCTCTGCGTTCTCTGCGTACTCTGTAGTTAATTTTCAGTTTAGAATCCCGCCATTTCGTCCGCCATCATTTTGAAGCGATTGCCCTGGTCTGAACCCCCTGTGTCCCAGCGCAGAAATCCGCTATACTCCCACACATGCAAACAGCGACCACCCAACCCACAGCCTTCCACCTGATGACCAAGCCGCGAGGCGCCATCTGCAACCTCGATTGCAAGTATTGCTATTTCCTGTCCAAGGAACGGCTCTACCCCAACAGCGAGTTCCGCATGTCGGACAACCTGCTCGAGGAATACATCCGTCAGTACATCGCCGCCCAGCGTGTCAATGACATCAACTTCGCCTGGCAAGGCGGCGAACCAACGCTGATGGGCGTCGACTTCTTCCGCCTGGCGGTGCGTTACCAGCAGAAGCACAAGCGCCCTGGCATGCGCGTCAGCAACGCCTTGCAGACCAATGCCGTCACGCTGGATGACGAATGGTGCGAATTCTTCGCCGAAAACGACTTCTTGCTCGGCGTCAGCCTGGACGGTCCGGCTGATGTGCATGATTTCTACCGCGTGGACAAAGGCGGCAAGCCGACCTTCCAGCGCGTCATGGCGGGTATTGAACTATTGCGGAAACATGGCGCCGAATACAATATATTGACCACGGTGCACGCCGCCAACGAAGGGCAGGGGCTGCGCGTTTACAAGTTCCTGCGCGACGACGTCGGCGCGAAGTTCATGCAGTTCATCCCCATCGTCGAGCGCGACAACGAGACCGGCTATCAAGAAGGCGAACAGGTCACGGAGCGCTCTATCAGCGCTGCGGGCTACGGACAGTTCTTGATCGACATGTACGAAGAATGGCTGCGGCGGGATGTGGGCCGCGTTTTTGTGCAGATCTTCGATATCGCCCTGGCGGCTTGGACGGGCGCGCCGCCCGGCTTGTGCATCTTCGACGAGACCTGCGGGCTGGCAATGGCGATGGAGCATAACGGCGATGTTTATTCCTGCGACCATTATGTCGAGCCAGATTACAAGCTGGGCAATATCATGGATATCCCGCTGAATGAAATCGTCGTCATGGACGCGCAGCGCGAATTCGGATTAGCCAAGCGCGATACCTTGCCGCAATATTGCCTCGATTGCGAGGTGCGTTTTGTCTGCAACGGCGGCTGCCCCAAGAATCGCTTCATCCAGACCCCCGATGGCGAAAGCGGCTTGAACTACCTCTGCGCGGGTTATCGCGCTTTTTTCAATCACGTGCGCCCCACGATGAGCTACATGGCGCGCGAGCTTGCGCAGCGGCGACCGCCAGCCAATGTGATGATGATGATGGCGCGCCAGGACGCCGCGCAGGAGCGGGCTTTCGCGAATGCGGGCCGCAACGACCCCTGCCCCTGTGGCAGCGGGCTGAAGTTCAAGCGCTGCCACGGTCGGCGCAAGTAGCTGACGGCGGCAAGGTACTATGCCAGATACAATGGAGTCCTGCGAGCGAAGGTAGAAAAGACATGCAACAGATTGCAAAGGAATTGAAAGTGCCCGCTACGATTTTTGAGCGCGCTGAAGCGATCGCCCGCGAAAGTGATCGCTCGGCGGAATCGGTAATGTTGGACGGGCTGGCTCTTCTTTTCGGCGCATTGCCTGATATGGAAATGGAGCTTGAAGAGCTAAAAGACTTTGAAGACGAGCAGTTGCGCGCGGTAATTCAACAGCGATTGACTTGGCTCCAAGACGCTCGCTTGAGCGAACTTATGCGACTGGGCAATTTGGGACAAGTCTCGGATGAAGAAATCGCGGAAATGGAAGCGTTGGTTGACCTGGTCGATTCTCAGATGCTCATGCGCTCCGAAGCTTTGCTGCTTTTAAAACATCGCGGACACGATATCGGCGAGCTGCTCAAACTTGGTACATAGCGGATGGCGCTAATCCCGGCCTCCTTGCGACGACAGGTAAACGAACGGGCGCGTGGGCGATGCGAGTATTGCCAGACTCAAGAATCTATCGTAATAGAGATGGAAATTGACCACATTATCCCAGTGTCTCGCGAAGGCGAAACGTCTTTGAGCAATTTGTGTTTGTCATGTGCGGTTTGCAATGTGTTCAAGCGAGACTTCGTGGCAGCCATTGACCCTGAAACTAGGACCGAAACAGCCCTGTTTAATCCGAGACTTCAGAACTGGAATGAGCACTTTCTATGGAACGAAGAAAAGACAAGACTCATTGGTTTATCTGTTACTGGCAGGGCGACAGTTTCGAGACTGCAAATGAATCGCCTCAAGGCTGTCCGTGCGAGAAGGCGCTGGGTGAAAGCGGGTTTGCATCCACCGCTGGACTAAACTAGCTCTGTTCACTTAGCTAGGCAGATAAGCGCATCTACCTCATGCCAAAATATGCCATCTCCTCCGATAAGGCATTTGCTCCTGTGGCAGCGGACGCAAGTTCAAGCGCTGCCACGGTCGGCGCCACAAGATCTAGTCGACTGCGCCGCCCCTATGTATAAATATTTGTATTCCCACTAGCGAATCCAACTGAATTTGGAAATTGCTGCCGGAATCATTTGTTCCTGCTATATTCGTGATATAATGAGTACGATTTAGAATAAGGAGAGATGTGATGAGACGACTTACTGTTTTTGTAGCGCTTCTGCTGGCGGTTTTCTTACTCTGCTTACCCACTCTAGCGCAGGCCGAAATCGCAGCGACTGAAGATATCCCAGCGCCTGCAGTGTTTGAGCTGCACGCAATGGATTTGTCTGATCAAGGGGCGGGCTGGGGCCTCCATATTACGTGGGAGGAATTGGACGGCGTAGAGGAATATGCAGTGCGTTTCTTTGTTAATGGCGGTCTGCAGCCGGACAAAGTTTCCGGTAGGGTCGCCCAGAAATCTCGCTGGAAAAACGCATTCGTCTGCGATTGTAACGCGACAACATATCTTGGACTTGACGAGAATCAGACCATCAATATTCGCATTCGGGCGATAGACGGCAATAATAAGCGCTATGGCGCTAAGAGCGCTGTCTACAAGCTGACATTACCTGCCTTTAACTCGCTGCCGGTCGACCCAGCGACAAATGAGCCCACGGTTTGGGGTTTACCCTCTAACTCGCTGCCGGATGATCCAGAGACCACGGGCGGGATATGACTTTGGGCGATTTACGGGCGGCTTACAGAAGAGTCGCCCATCAAGTTTAGTTTTCTCACATCAATTTCACCGCCAGGGGTCAGCCGAAAGCTGACCCTTTTTCCTAGATTCCCTTATTCTAAACATGCTTTCCTATCGCAGAGAATCGTGATAGTTTGTGCAGCCACGGTCGATATTTATTTGTCAAATACACTAAACGCAACTTAATTTGCTCAGGTCACGTCCTTGCTTTTGAAAGATGCGCCGATTGCATCGCACCGCCACAAGCGCGAAAACTGAACAGGTCCCGCCCAAACAAGTCATCTCAATATTGATCGCTTGGCGCGGAGCTAATTCACTTCTTCAATCAAGCGGCGGATTAGGTCGTCAGGGATGTCCGGCTGTTCTGTTTTGGAGTAGATAATCAGCAGCAGCACAAGAGCGCCCGACCGCTCCTGATAAATGACGCGAAAGCCGCCGCTTTTACCGCGCCGCGCCGAGCGGTTTGGCAGGCGTACTTTATAGACATCCGAGCCCATCCGACTTAACTTCGAGCCAGGCCTTTGGTCAGTTTCGAGTTGGGCGACTAGCTCGTCAACGGTGTCAGCGACTAAAGGATACTTCCGAGCCAGGCGGCGTAATCGCTTATTGAATGTCTCAGCGATGTCTACTTGCGTCGTCATCGGAGGCTAACATTTCGCGGAGTTCACGCAATACTTCGCTTGCAGGGCGCGTCTGTCCGGTCTTGGCTTCATGGAGCGCTTGGCGCAGCATGTCCGCCAGCTCTGCCGTCGTCGGCTCGTCATCGTCAATTGCGGGCAGGTCCGCAATCTTCTCTTCTAGTATTTCAGCGGGCATCTCGCGCTCGGGTAATTTCATTGTCTCGTCCTTCCCCTTGACAATTGCCTCAAAGGTATCACAATGCCACTGAAAATACCATTAGCGCGAAAGGTGGACAGGCATGCCCAAGCAAGTCGTATCAACAGATAAAGCGCCCGCCGCGGTCGGCGCCTATTCGCAGGGCGTCACAGCCAATGGCTTTATTTTCACGGCCGGTCAAGTCCCCTTGATCCCCGGCACGTCGGACTTGGCGGAAGGCGGCATCGAGGCGCAGACGCATCAGGTTATGAAGAACATCAAAGGCCTGCTGGAAGCCAGCGGCAGTAACCTGTCCAGCGTGGTCAAGACCACCGTATTCCTGGCCGATATCAATGACTTCGCCGCCTTCAACGCGGTCTATGGGACATATTTCCCTCAAGATCCACCGGCGCGCACGACGGTCCAGGCTGGCGCCTTGCCCATCGGCGCCTTGATTGAGGTCGAGGCAGTCGCGATCTTGGAATCGTAACCTACAGTTGCCCTCAGCGCTCTGCTATACTTGCCATATTGCCATAAGAGCCAGGAGCCGGCGGAAAATACTCAATGATTGACGTCAATCAACTGCGAAAAGGCACAACCTTCACCCAGAATGGCGAGCTCTATCGGGTAATCGAATATCGCCATCACAAACCGGGGCGCGGCAAGGCGACCATCCGCGTGACGGTGCGCGACCTGCGCTCTGGCTCGACCACGGAAATGACCTTCAACTCCGGCGAGCGCGTGGAAGATATCCGCGTGGAAGCCAACAGTGTGGAATACCTTTATGCCGATGACGATTTTGTCACCTTTATGAATACCGAGACCTACGAACAGCCGCAACTCAACCGCGCCATATTCGGCGATGACCTCAAGTACATCAAAGACAGCATGGCGATAAAACTCTTGAGTTTTGAGGGCGAGATCATCGACTATGAATTGCCCAAGACGGCGGAATACGCGGTGGTGGAGGTGGAAGCGGCTGTGGCCGGCGATACCGCCAACAGCCCGACCAAAAAGATCAAGCTGGAAAGCGGCTTCGAGGTCAGCGCGCCCATGTTCATCAACGTGGGCGATGTGGTCAAGATCAATATCGAAGAAGAGGCTTATGTCACCCGCGTCAGCAAATAGCGCGCAACTTGCTCAGGGCGACAAACCCGGCACGATGACGCGGAAGAGCAGATAGATATCCAGCGCGAACAGGCACATCAGCGCGAATACGGTCAACCAGCGCGATTGCTCCCAGCGAGTGAATATACGCGTGCGCCATGCCTCCAGCCCGGCGGCCAAGCAAATGGCGATTGGTATCAGCGCGGGGAAAAGATAGCGCCCCTGCCACTGCAAGAATTCAAGGTTGTAGTAGAAAAACGCCAGGAGCACAATCAGGATCGCTGCGCTGAAGACGATGCCGATGGGTCGGATATCGTTCAGGTTGCGGGATGCGAAAGCAGGCGCTGAACGCGCCGCCAGCAAAATGCCGGACAGTCCAGCCAGCGTCATGAGCGCGAATCCGCGATAAATCCAGCCGCCGAGCGCGCTGTCCAACGGCAGCGCCATCCAGCCGAATTGCCCCCAGAAGCTCTTGAAAGTCACAGCGCCGAGTTGCCGCGCGTAGTGGATCCATCCCTGCTCCGCGACATAATCCGCCGTTCGCGGTTGGTCGGCCACGACGGCGTCATGCGCTGCCAGACCCAGGAAATCCGGGAAACCGTAGACCTTGAGATTGCGCAGCCACCATCCGCCGCCGATGACCAAGGCGACTAGCAAGAAGGCTGCCATCCGCCCCGCCAATACGCTGAAGGGTTTACCCTGCCGGGTCCAAGCCAGCCATAGCGCCAGCAGGCAAAGCGGGAGCAGGAAATAGATCGTCACCTTGCACAAGATCGCCAAGCCGGCAATCAGCCCGAATTGCCAAATCGGGACGGCAATGCCCTTTAAGCAGCGAACTATCCACAGCAGCGCAATCGCGACCAGGGCTTCGGCTAGGGCGTCGTTGTTGACCGCGCTTATCATCGCCAGGCGCTGCGGCAGGAAGGCGACAAGCGCCATCGCGCCCAGGGCGATCTGCGGTTGCCCGGGCAGCGCATGTTTGCCTATCGCGTAGGTGAGGGCGACCGGCGCCGCGCCCAAGCAGACCGAAAACAGACGCAGCACGATCAGGTTGCCAGCGCTGAGCTTATAGACCAGCGACGCCAGCAAGTAATAAAGCGGCGGCTGATGATCTTCGTATTGGATGTCGTCAAGATTATCCAGCGTATGCGGCGCGAATCTGGCTGAGGTCAATTCTTGCAGCGCGTCGCCTTGCCAATCGCCGAGTGCGATGCGCGGGCAGCAGCCATTTTCCGCCACTTGCCGCACATAGTTGTAATGCGCCGGCTCGTCAGGCGCTTGCCAGGGTGGCGTATAGACGGCAAAGAGCAAGCCGGCAATCAGATAGCCGGCGAGAATGCTTAGGAATAGCGCGACTTCGGGGCGGGAGCGGGTCATCGACTGGTCGTCCGACAATGGTTTCGACAGCTTCGTATCATGGCATAATCTCTGGCTTTTTCCACGCCAACTTGTCAAGCGCGACGCGCATACCCAGATGCGTTATGGGTTATACTAGGGCAAGTTAATCGCGGCGGATACGAGGCGTCAATGGAAAAAAACGGGATAAATGTCGTAGCCATCGGCGGCGGCCTTGGCGCGGTGCAGGTGATGCAGGGCTTGAAAAACCACACCGAGCGCTTAACCGGCATCATCGCTGTGACTGACACAGGACGGAGCACCGGCATCGTGCGGGAATTCGCGCAGATCCCGGCCCCGGGCGACATTCGCAACGCGCTTGCCACGCTCAGCGCCGATGATGGCTCGCTGCTGTCGCGTGTCATGCAGCATCGGATTGTGGCGCCCGGCGACCCCAATCTTGAAGGCATGGCATTTGGCAACCTGTTCATCGCGGCGCTGACGCAGATGTCGGACAGTTTTGTCAAAGCGATACAGCAGATCAGCGATTTCCTTGATGTGCAAGCCGACATTTTCCCGGTGACCGAAGAGAATACCCATATCTGCGCGGAGTTGATGGACGGGACCATCGTTGAAGAAGAGTTCAACGTGCGCCAATTGGACAAGGCGGCAATCAAGCGCATCTTCGTGCAAAATCCCGAGGCGACGGTCTATCCGCCTTGCATCGACGCCCTGCGCGAAGCTGATTTGATCACCATCGGACCGGGCAGCTTGTTCACCACCGTCATCGCTTGTCTGGCTTTCAAAGAAATCGCGCAGGCGATTCGCGATTCTTCGGCGCTAAAAGTTTATGTCTGCAATACCACCACGCAACCCGGTCAAACCGATGACTATTCACTATCCGACCACGTGCAGCAGGTGGTCTCTTATCTTGGTTTGGGCATCCTCGACTATGTCGTGCTCAACTCGACGCAGCCAAGCGCGGAGCTGATGGAGCTCTACGCGCGCGAGCGGGTCAACGTGCTGCTGCCCACCCCGGAGGAGATTCACAAGATCAAAACGATGAACGTCGTGCCTGTGTTGGCCGATCTCGCGGATACGCGCTCGGGCAAGCGCGCGCTCTGGCAGAAGCAAGACACCATTCGCCACAATCCGCAACTGATCGCGGCTATCTTGCTGGACTTGATGAGCGAGCGCCTGGCGGTCAAGTCGACGGGTTAAGAAGACACTTCTTCTGGCAAAGGCATTATCTGGTTTTTCGGTTGAGCTTCAAGCATGTTGCTCTCAATGAGATTGTCTACTTTGTCAAAGGAGCTTCCCAGTTTCCTTGTACGTACACCATTCAAATCCTTGAAGCGGTTGTGCATGATACTAAAATTCCGTTCCAACTTATCCATTTCGCTGGCATATTTGCTCCATTCAAAGCGAATATCCGAAACTAACTTGATGATTTCACGAGATTTCTGTTCAATGTTGAAATTTTGCGCAGCCTGACGAATGACTGCCAGCACGATGTAAAGAGTCAAGGGGGAACACAGGATAATCTTTTGTTGCAAGGCTTTGTCGATAATCGAGTTGCCGTTTTCATGGATGAAGCGGTAGATTTGCTCGTTTGGAATGAAAATCAAGACACAATCGACTGTGCCGGGATGAATATAATCTTTTTTTGTGATATCAGTAACGTGCTTCTCAACATTCCTCAAGAAATCTTGCCGGTGTTTGTTTCTTTCAGTATCATTTTCCGCCTCCAAATACTTCATGTAATTGTCGAGCGGGAACTTTGAATCCATGTTTAGTGACATTTGATTAGGCAAGAGAAATGTAAAATCGGGCAGATTGCCGGATTCGTTGGTTAGTTGCTTTCGATAATTTACGCCTTCCATCATTCCCATATAACGCAAAATATCTTCTGCTATACGTTCCCCCCATTTTCCACGAGCTCGGTTGTCTGCCAATGCTTGCTGCAAGGCAGATGTTGTCTGCGTCAAGTTCTTCAGTTGGTCGTCCAGCGCTCCTAATTTACTTTCGCGGGCGGACTCGAACTCGCTAATGAGCCGTTCCACTTTGCCCAGTTTGACGTCCATTTCAGTCAGTCGCTGGTCAATCAGCTCTTTTTTGGATTCAAGCTCAGTGCTGTGTTTTTCTGTTTGTGTTTCTGCTCGCTCTTGTAATTGTGTCAGGTGCTTTTTTGCGGTTTCCTCGAGATTCTTGGTGGATTTATCGAGAACTTCTGTAACCTTGTTTTGGGTGCTTTCAAGCTGTGTAGGTACTTGCGCCAATATCGTCGATATTTGCTCTAGTTGCTGGTCAATGAGCTTCTTTTTTGATTCGAGTTCAGCGATGTGTTCTTTAGTTTGCGCTTCCGATTTTTCTGTCAATTGATTCAAGTAGTTTTGGTTGGATTCCTTGAGTTGCTTGGTCGACTGCTGCAATACTTCATTGACTTTGTTTTGATTCTTCTCAAGCTCATTTGGCACGATCTTTAAAGTGTCCGACATTTGGTTAAGTTGCTGGTCAATGAGCTTCTTTTTTGATTCGAGTTCAGCGATGTGTTCTTTAGTTTGCGCTTCCGATTTTTCCTCAATTTGCCGTAAGAAGTTTTGATTGGATTCCTTAAGCTGCTCGGTCGACTGCTGCAAGACTTCGTTGACTTTACTTTGGCTTTTCTCAAGTTCAGACGGTACTATCTTTAGGGTCTCTGACATCTGCTTAAGCTGCTGGTCAATCAGTTTTTTCTTCTCATCTAATTCTGCAACGTGTTCTCTCGTCTGCGCTGCGGCCTTTTCTGTTAGCTGATTCAGATGTTTCAGGTTGGTTTCCTTGACTTGTGCAGTTGATTTGTCCATAGCTTCGCTGACATTCCGCTGGCTTTTCTCCAATTCGGTCGGCACCTTCTTTAACGATTCCATAACCGATGCCGACATGGTTTCCAGTCGCATGTCAATCAGTTCTTTCTTTCCTTCAAGTGATGTGTTGTGTTGCTTCGCCTGGTCATCGAATTTGTCTTTGGCCAGGTTGAGAAAACTTTCTTGATTTTGACGCAGCGCCTCAATGGATAGGCTATCGAAGGAAGCCTTCATCTGATTAATAGCGCCTTCATAAAACTGTTTGGTCTCGTCGTGCGTTTCATTAAAAGTTGATTTTTGTTCTGCCAGAGCCTGTGCAAATGTTCTCCTCATACCATTACGAGTGAGCATGAGCAACGCAATTCCTGCTAGCAGTCCCGCAATTAATCCTACTATAAGGCTTATACCATCTAGCTCGGCAATTATTACGCTGATATCATCCATAGTTCCTGCTCCACAATTAAGTCAAATTTAGCTTACTCGCATTTTATCGCCTGTCAACATGATGTATATGCCGCGAATCATACTTGCCTTTGCGCGCGCGAGCCGCCATGTTATAATACGCCCCGTTGCTGATTTTGCCGAGATCTTTCATTCGCCTGTAATCAATTTGCAGTAGTTTTGCAGTAGTAAAGAAAGGGCGTCACTTGACTTCGCTTGTATTGACTGTCAGAGAAACACTGCGCTACCGCGGCGCGATTGGGCAGTGGAGCTGGGTCTTGCATCGTTTGACCGGCGTCGGCGTGGCGCTTTTCCTGGCGCTGCACGTGATCGATACCTCCTGGGCGGTGTTCTATCCCGGCTTGTATGTCAAAGCGATCGCCGCTTATCAATCGCCGATTTTCACCATCGGCGAGTTTGGCTTGGTCTTCGCGGTGGTGTATCACGCCTTTAACGGCATTCGCATCGTCATCTTCGATAGCAATCCCAAGCTTTGGCGCTATCAATCGCAGGCGGCGGTAGCGGTGCTGATCGCAACCTTGCTGGTCTTGGCGCCGGTATTCCTGGGCATGGCTGGGCATGTGCTGGACTTCTATGTCACCGAGCAAGCCATCGCGAGTGACAAGCTGCTTGACGTTGTCGTTTTCTCCATCCTCGAGCAATTGCCCTTCATCGCAGGTTTCGTCGGCGCGATGGCGGCCGCGATCGTGCTGGCGGCGCTTTATGGCATGATCCGCGATGGCGGCTCGAATGCAGTTGGCAAATATCCGGGAGCCAGCCCGGTCGAACGATTCTGGTGGGCTTTCATGCGTGTCAGCGGCATTTTGATTGTGCCACTGGTCTTCGGGCATCTGGCTCTGATGCACGTCATACAGGGCGTCTTTGATATCACGGCGGCGCAGCAAGTGGCGGGCACGCTGCAAGTAAACGGCAGCATCGGCGTTGTGCCAACCGCGGTGGAATTCGTCTATCATCGTTGGACCTACACGGCTTGGGGCGTTTTTGTCTGGCGCGTCTATGATTTGTTCTTGCTGGTCTTGGTGACCTTGCATGGCTTTAATGGTTTGCGCTATGTATTGACCGACTACACCAGCTTCCACCCCTTCGCTCGGCGCATATCGACCGCGCTGTGCACTGTGGTCGCGGCGGTCTTGTTGGCGGTGGGCGCGGCGGCGCTCTTCCTGCCGATCGAGAAAGACATCGTGAGCGAAGCGCTGGCGGCCACAGCGGAGATCTATGAGCTGCGCGGCGAGGAAGTGCCGGCGGAACTGGAAGCCTGGCTGACGGGAGCCGGCGCAGGCGAAGAGTAATGACTGAAATTGACGGGTAAGCAACTCTGCCGGCTGAAACGCGGCGCGGGACGTCCCGCGCGGGAGTAATGAATGAAAGTTCATAAACACGATGCGATTATTGTGGGGGCGGGCGGCGCCGGTTTGATGGCGGCGCTTTATGCCAGCAAAGCCGGCGCGGATGTCGCCGTGGTCAGCAAGCTTTACCCCACCCGCAGCCACACTGGCGCGGCGCAAGGCGGCATTGGCGCGGCGCTGGGCAACCTCGACGAGGACAAGCCGATTTATCACACTTACGATACCGTCAAAGGCGGCGATTATTTGACCGATCAGGCGGCGGCGAAGATCCTGGCGGAAAACGCCGTCGATGCCGTCATCGAGCTGGAGCGCATGGGATTGCCCTTCGATCGCACCTCGGAAAAGCGCATCAGCCAGCGGCGCTTCGGCGGGCATACGCGCAACTTCGGCGAAGAACTGGTGCGCCGCGCCTGCCACGCGGCCGACCGCACCGGTCACATGATCCTGCAGACGCTTTATCAGCAGTGCATCAAGAACGAAGTCCACTTTTTCGATGAGTTTCAGGTCGTCGATATGATGGTGGTTGATGGCGCGGTCGCCGGTGTCATCGCCATCGAGTTGGGCACGGGCGAGTTTCATATTTTCCATGGCAAGGCGAGTTTCTTCGCCACGGGCGGCTGGGGACGTTGCTGGTCGGTGACCAGCAACGCGCACGCCTTAACCGGCGACGGCGCCGCCATCGCCCTGCGTCGTGGCGTGCCGCTGGAGGATATGGAATTTTTCCAATTCCACCCCACCGGCATTTATCGCATGGGCATTTTGATCACCGAAGGTGTCCGAGGGGAAGGCGGCGTCCTCATCAACAGCGTGGGCGAACGCTTCATGGAGCGTTACGCGCCCAGCGCCAAAGACCTGGCCAGCCGCGATGTCGTCAGCCGCGCGATTTACCTGGAAACGCGCGCGGGCCGCAGCATCAAGAACCGCGGTTATATGCACCTGGATATCCGCCCGCAAACGGTCAACCGTTACTTCGCGGAAGAGGGCAGAGACCGCGCCGACTTTATCGACGACGCCACTGTCGAGCGCAAGCTGCCCGACATACTTGATTTTTGCCGTACCTACCTTGGCGTTGATCCAGTCAAGGAGCCGATGCCGGTCCAGCCGACCGCGCATTATGCCATGGGCGGCATCCCCACCAATGTCGATGCCGAGGTTGTCATTGACGCGGTTGGCACGGTACTGCCGGGCTTGTACGCGGCCGGCGAAACCGCCTGCGTGAGCGTGCACGGCGCTAACCGACTGGGCACCAATTCGCTGGTGGATCTGGTGGTATTTGGTCGGCGCGGCGGCATGCGCATGGCGGAATATGTCCAACATGCCGATTGGCAGGCGCTGCCGGCCGACCCCGCTGCCGAGATCCGCGCCGAATTCGAGCGCATCCGTAATTCAAGCGGCAAGTCGCGCGCGGGTGAATTGCGCTCCAAGATGCAAGAAACTATGATGGAGAATATCGGCGTCTTCCGCACGCAGGAAACGATGCAAAAAGGCATTGACGACCTGGCTGAACTGCGGGAGCGCTTCTACAAGGACATTCAGATTGACGACAAAGCGCGCGTCTTCAACACCGATCTGATGGAAGCCTGGGAATTGGGCGCTTTGCTCGATCTGGCTGATGTGACCGCCCGCACCGCCATCGAGCGCAAAGAAAGCCGCGGCGCGCACAGCCGCGAGGACTTCAAGGAGCGCGATGACGAAAACTGGCTGGCGCATTCGCTGATCTCCCACGACGGCGCGCTGGCGCAGCCAAGCTATGCGGTCAGCTTCGACAAGCCGGTCGATCTGTCATTGTGGCAAGAGGAGATTGCCCAGGACCTGCCCGAGGACGAGCAGAAGTTCCGCCCAAAGCCGCGGGTATATTAGGCGGCTGGCTGCGACTGTCAACCAAGGTTATTGGCATAAATCAACGATGGATGGCGAGTTTCAGAATCAGACGGCAGGACCCGCAAGCGCCAAGCAAGTGGCGTTCAGCTTCTTGGCGGGTCTTAGCGCAAGAGGATCTTGAGTAGGCTGGAAATGGAGACCATCAAAAGGCAAGTTCGGATCATGCATTTGCTTCTGCGTTACGTATATTTGCATGTGCGATATGTTTATTTAATAATTTGTTATTGCCTCCTAAGGATAGCGGGAGCGGCGGTAAAAGTAGCGGGAGCGGCGCTTGTGGAAGCCGCGAAACTGGAATGCTACATCAGATTCCTGTCAAGAGAGGAACGCGTCATATTTGCGACATGTTTTGCTGTCTCAATCTATATCCTGGCGCTAGTTTTGTTTATCCGCATTTAGACTGGATGTGATCGAATGGACGTGACTTTCAAAATCCGGCGACAGAATCCCGAGGCGCCGGGCAAGGAAAAGCCTTATTGGCAGGAATTTGTCCTGACGGAGGTTGAGCCGACCGATCGCGTCCTGGAGATGCTGCACCGCATCAAATGGGAGCAGGACGGTTCCCTGTCGCTGCGGCGCTCCTGCGCGCACGGCGTCTGCGGATCCGATGCCATGCGCATCAACGGGCTTAATCGTCTGGCTTGCAAGATGCTCATTCAAGATGTCGGGGAACGCGTGCAGATCGAGCCGATTCTGGGATTGCCCGTCATCAAAGATCTGATCGTCGATATGGAACCGTTTTTTGACCATTACAAGCAAGTCATGCCCTATTTCGTCAATGACAATCCGGTGCCGGCGGACGGGCGCGAACGGCTGCAGACTCAAGAAGATCGCGAGCTCTTCGATGATTCCACCAAGTGCATCCTCTGCGCTTGCTGCACGACTTCCTGCCCAAGCTTTTGGGCGAACGGTCATTATGTCGGTCCAGCCGCGATCGTGCAGGCGCACCGCTTCATATTTGATACGCGCGATCAAGCGGGGAAAGAGCGCCTAGACGTGCTCAGCGAGCCTAATGGCGTTTGGCGCTGCCGCACCATTTTCAACTGCACACCCGCCTGCCCGCGCGATATAGAAGTCACCAAAGCCATTGGCGAGGTCAAGCTGGCGATACGAAAAGGCAAGACCGACGGTATTATCTCCCCAAATGAGGTACAATAATTTGGAGTTTTCCAGATTGTCTGATAAACTCTGGGAAATTCTCCCGTTCAAATGGTTCGTTATTAGGAGGTCAAAATGAAGGACAGAGATTTCCCGAAGAAAAGGTCGGCTTTCTGGTCACGGTTGCTTGGCCTGCTGATCGCCTTTGCCATCGTTGCCGTGATGGTGGTCGGCGGCGTCAAAAACCTCATGGCCGAACTTTCGGCGGTCCATGACGAATTGGCTGCCAGCCAATACGAGCTCGGCAAAACGCGCAATGCGCTCGACAACTCGCGCGCGCAATTAACTTCCGCCACGAATGCGCTAACCAGGGCTGGCGCCGAGGTAGACCGGATGGGGCGCAAGCTGGAGCTGAACCAGCAGCAGCTTGAGGCTGCGGGCAACCAGATTGTTGTGCTGAATCACGCCAAAGATCATTTGAAGCAGCGTTGGGGCTATACCTTGCAGGCGCTCGCTCAACGCAATGAGCAGCTTGTGATGGCTGACGAGGCTTTGCGCGCGGCTCAAGCGGAGCTCGAAGATCTGCGCAACAAGCCGCAATGGAGCATGGTCGTGACGACCGAGCGGCAGATGCAAAAGGGCTATCGCGAACGTTTCGCGGCCTCGCGCGTGCGCATGTTCGTCGAGGGCGATGCCGGCATGATGTTCTATGACGGACAAGAGGCGCTGCACGAGATCGAGCAGTATGTCGATTATGCCGAACGGACGCAAGTCGTTCTGACGACAACAGCGCCGGGCGAAGATGTGCTGCGCTGCTTGAATGACGCGAGCCTGGGTTGCGGGACGATTGTCGCGGCCGGCGCTCAAGCCTCGCATCTGCAAGCCTATTCCTATCAATCGCAGTACAGCGCGATGGAAACGCTCATGGTCGATGGTCGGCGCGGGCGTCGTCCCGGTCGGCGTCGCTAGGTAGCGCTTGCGTCTTTTGAGTGTGTAGATTAAACGCATATAAACGCATATAGGCGGAGGACGCCGGTTGGGGTCTTCCGCCTTGTCAGATTTACATAACCTGAATTAACCAGATTTCGGATTTCTTGACGGGCGACCAATTGGGTCGCCTGTTCATTTTCTGCGCGAAACGCCCATCTAAGTCGGCTGACCGACAAGGTTTCCGGGAGCGGATATGAAGAATAGCGTGATGCCAGAGCGAGCTGCCATCATCGGCGCGGGCACGATGGGTTTGGGAATTGCCGAATGCTTGGCGCTAGCGGGCATAAATGTTGTACTTATTGACGCAAGTCCGGAGTTATCCGAGTTGGCATTAGAGCGATTGGGTCAACGTGTGCGGGCGCATGTTGACGCGGGTTTGCTTGCGCCATCAGCTATGGACAAAGCAGCCTCTGTGCAAACGGCGCAGGACCTGGCGTCTGCCGTTGCCCAGGCCGACTTAGTTCTGGAAGCGGCGCCGGAAAGCATAGAAATCAAGCGCGAGCTGCTATCCGCCTGCGACAGCCACGCGCCGGCCGCTGCCATCATCGCGACAAATACGTCGTCACTGCCAATAGATGAGCTTGCCGCATTCTTGAACCGCGCTGAGCGCTTCCTGGGGGTGCACTGGTTCAATCCGCCTGAGTGGACCCCGGCCGTGGAAATCATCCCATCGTCGCGGACTGCCCCAAGGATCCTAGACAGTGTGCGGGAGTTTCTGCTGGCGCTTGGCAAGCGACCGGCCACGGTTGGCAGCGGACCGGGTTTTGTGGCCAATCGCATCCAGTTTGCGCTTTTCCGCGAGGCTCTTGCCTGCGTTGCCGAGGGTTTGGCGACGCCACAAGAAGTAGATGAATTGGCGCGCGGCAGCTTCGGCTTTCGTTTGCCATTTTACGGTCCCTTCCAGATTGCGGACATGGCTGGTTTGGATGTTTATTCGAGCATTTTTGGCGTGCTGGAGCGGGACCTGGGCGAGGATTGGCAGACGCCGGAGCGCTTGCGCAGCGTGGTCGACGCCGGACGTCACGGCGTCAAAAACTTGGCCGGCTTTTACGAATACAGTGAAGATGAGCGCGACAAGATGCTGCTGGAGCGCGACAGACGTTACGCGGCGCTTAACAGATTGTTGGGGGAGCTGCCGCCGCGGACTATCCCGCCGGAAGGAACAAGCGATGAAGCGGATTAGTGCTGTGACGGTCGTCGGCGCCGGCGCGATGGGACGGCAAATTTCCTTGCAAATCGCGCGAAACGGCATACCGGTCCTTCTTTTCGACATCGACGATGCCGTTTTGCGGGCGGCAAAGGCGGCTCAAGAGCGCATCGTCGCTGGCTGGGTCGCTGGCGGCGTCGAAGCGGAGGCTTCGCGCGGCGCGATTTTGGGCAACTTGCGCTATGAGGCGGACCTGGTCCTCGCCCTGCGCGATGCCGATCTGGCGATTGAAACGGTACCGGAACGGCTGGAACTCAAACGCGGAGTCTTCGCGCAAATCGACAGTCTGGCGCGCACAGACGCGATCATCGCCAGCAACAGTTCTTCAATCCGCGTCAGCATGCTGGAAGACGCGACCGAGCGCCCGGCGCAGGTGGCGAATTTGCACTTTTATAATCCGATTTGGGATAGCCCGATGGCCGAAATCGCCGGCGGCAGTTGCACGCGCGCCGATGTGCTGGATGCGCTATGCGCTTTCGCGCGCGATATCGCTGTCTTACCGCTGCGGCTGGGGCGGGAAAGCACGGGCTTCGTTTTCAACCGCGTCTGGCGGGCGATCAAAAAAGAGGTGATGAAAGTCGCCGATAGCGGCGTCGCGACGGTGGAAGATATCGACCGCGCCTGGATGATCAAATTCGGGCGCGAGCATCCGCCGCCCTTCGCGCAGATGGACCGCATCGGCTTGGACGTCATCTACGATATCGAAATGCGCTATGCGGAAGAGAGTGGCGATGCGGACGATCTGCCCCGGGCGATTTTGAGGCGTAAGCTGGCACGCGGCGAACTGGGTGTGAAGAGCGGTCGCGGCTTTTATGAGTATCCGAATCCCGCATACTTGGCGGAGGATTTTCTGAGCCCGGATCGAGCCGAGTGAGGCGCGCTGCCTCGGAGAAGTCGCATCACTCTTTAGCACAAAGACATGAATGGCACAAAGTCCAAGCATATTTCAACTGGGCGGGCAGCCGGACTCTGTTGAAAAACACCCCCATCCCGTAGGTCTATGTCTACGTGACCCCGGCCCCTCCTCGCCATCTCTATGGAGAGCATCCCCAAAATGAGGGAAGGGGAGCTTTCTGACCCGTAATGGGCTGTTAAAGCCCCTCCCTCTTTATGGGAAAGTTCGCCATAGAGATGGCGAACGGGTTTGGGATGGGGATGTTTTTCAGCAGCAACCACCGGATCGCCCCTAACGAGTTGCGCTTTTTGCTAGATCGGGCTTGAAGCGCCAACAATCTGAAATGCACTCCCCTGCCAGAGCGCACTTGACATGGTCACGGCGCCGTCGTAGAATACTTGGCGCTACCGCTCCAGGGAAAAGTCCTTGAGCATGCTCTGTCGCTATGCTACACTGCATCGGCTGTGCCACCATAGCTCAATTGGCAGAGCGCCTGTTTTGTAAACAGGTTGTTCTGGGTTCGAGTCCCAGTGGTGGCTCTGGTTTAACAACTGCATGTAAGCGGGTCGGTGCCCGAGTGGCTAAAGGGGGCGGACTGTAAATTCGCTGGCGAGAGCCTACACTGGTTCGAATCCAGTCCGGCCCACTAATGTTGCAAACCGCTGTATCGACGAAGCAAAGTTTGTTCGGCGAATGCGCGGTTGCGCGCCTCCGTAGCTCAGGGGTAGAGCGCTCCCTTGGTAAGGGCGAGGTCATGAGTTCAAATCTCATCGGAGGCTCTTATATGCCAGGGTGAGGAGCCCTGGGGCGGGTAAGGTATAGGAGATGACATGGCAAAGAAGGGACAGCGCATTGTCGTAAAAATGCGCAGCACCGAAAGCGGTCACATTTATATCACCGAGAAGAGCCGGCGTAATACGCAGGGGCGGCTTGAATTGCGCAAGTATGATCCCTATTTGCGCCGGCATGTCATCTATCGGGAAACCAAGTAGCTTTTGGCGGCGTATTCAGGTATAGTCAGTGCGGGACTTGTCTGGATTAGAAAGCGCATCATAGGGGTATAGCTCAGTTGGTAGAGCGACGGTCTCCAAAACCGTAGGTCGAGAGTTCGAGTCTTTCTGCCCCTGACGAGAATCCTTAAACACCGTCCACTGCGGCGGTGTTTGTTCATCGGCAATAGCCGAAAAGAGTTGCGAGGAGGCGCCAATTATGGCAGCAGGGGATACCGCGAACAATAACGAAGGCGCGATCACCGAACGCAAGGGGACTGCGACGCCGGGCCGTCGAACGCGCAAGATCAAGAAAGGCAAGCCAGAGCCGCAGGGCAATGCGGTAACGCGCCCGCTCTTCCAGGTGGTGGACTATTTTGCCGATGTCCGGTCGGAGTTGAATAAGGTTGCCTGGCCCAGCCGCGAAGATACGCGGCGCCTGACCATACTTTGCATCAACGTGACGATTGCCTCCGCCATATTCCTGGGCATTTTGGCTGTGCTCTGGTCCGAGTTCATGCGTATCGGACTTAACCCGGGATATGAATGGATGCTGCTGACGGTGATTGTGGTAATGGTGGTCTCCGCCTTGTTGATGATCCGCCGCGGCTCGATATAGGCAATTGTTTGCCGCTTTTGCCCGGTCGATACAAACCATAAGGCGGCGGAGCAAGCGCTCGCCGATCGAAGCTACAAAGTCAAGCCCATTATTTAACGGGCGAGAAGGCTTATTGAAGAAGAGAATGATGAGCGAACAATCAAAAGCGATGCGTACCGATTACGATGTGGAGCCGATGTATATGGATGAAGCTGCGACGCCAGGCGAAGACGTCGAAGGGCTGAACATCGTACTTGACGATGCCAGTTCGGAAGACAAATCGGAACGCAATTGGTTTTTCATCCACTGCTATTCCGGCTACGAAAAGAAGGTCGAGCACGCCTTGCGCCAGCGCATTGACAGTATGGGCATGCAAGATCAGATTTACGATGTGTTGATCCCCACTGAAGATGAAATCGAGGTCAAGGACGGCAAACGCCGCACGGTGGAGAAACGCGTCTTCCCCGGTTATGTCATGGTTCAGATGCACTGGTATAAAAACTCATTTGAAATCGAAGGACAGACAAAAAAAGGTCAAATTGTTTGGAATAAGCAAGGTGAAGGAACTGCAAACCCTGATCCTGAGGAGATTGATTCTCTAGTTTATGACAAAAAACTTGGTAAAGTCATTATCAAGATGTCGGAAAAAGCTGCAGCCGCATCTAATGGAAAGCCAATTTCTCATGTCATATACGATGGTGTGCAGTACCGGTTGACGGAGGTTCAAAGCGACGACGTACCGATTTTTGAGACTATCGATAAGGTACCAAATCCTTTCATAGTAGATAAAAAAAATACATTTAAGTTCAAATGCAAGGGCGATTTTCTTGAATATGAAGGTCGTCTCGATGAAGACGCTTGGTACACAGTACGCAACACGCCGGGCGTCGTTGGTTTTGTCGGGGGCGAAAATCAGCCGACGCCGCTGCGCGACGAAGAAGTCAAGCGCATCGTGGATCGGATGGATTCCGAAGACATGGTGGTCAAGGTCGATTACAAAATCGGCGAGCGTGTGCGCATTGTCGGCGGTCCATTCAACGATTTTCCTGGCACCGTGGCGTCGATCGATTCGGGCCGCGAGAAAGTGCGCGTCATGGTTGATTTCTTTGGTCGCGAAACCGCCGTTGTGCTCAGCTTTATGGAAGTGGAACGAATGTAAGGCAGTCGCCGTAACTGGCGCCGCAGCCGAGGTAGGCGGCTTTGCGCTGTCAATGGCGGTATCTGGAAGAGAATGAGGTAAGGACATGGCAAAAAAGGTCAGAGCAATCGTCAAGTTACAGATTCCCGCGGGCAAAGCCAACCCCGCGCCGCCAATCGGTCCCGCGCTGGCGCAGCACGGCATCAACTTGATGCAGTTCTGCAAGGAATACAACGGCCGCACCTCCAACCGCATGGGCGATATCGTGCCGGCGGAGATCACGATTTTTGCGGATGGTTCTTTTAAGTTTGCGTTGAAAAGCCCGCCCACGTCATTCTTGATCAAGAAGGTGGCGGGCTTGGAAAAAGCGGCTTCCAACCCCGCTACCGAGACTGTCGCGGTCTTGAACCGCGACCAGGTGCGGGAAATCGCGCAGGCCAAGATGACCGATATGAATGCTATTGACATCGAGGGCGCCATGCGCCAGGTCGAAGGCACCGCGCGACAGATGGGCATCAAAGTCGCCGAATGACCGCGGCAGGAGTGGCATTCGTCCGACAAGAAATTCACGATTCAATTTTGAAATTGTGGGAGGGCGCGCGCCCGTTCACCACGAGGAGCGAACATCATGGGCAAGAGATACAAAACAGCGTCGGCGGCATTCGATCGGCAGCGGAACTACCCGATGGAAGAAGCCTTGCGCATCGTCAAGAGTAACGCCACCGCCAAGTTTGACGAGACAATCGAAATCCATTTCCGCCTGGGCATAGATCCGCGGCACAGCGATCAACAAGTGCGTACCACGGTGATGCTGCCGCATGGCACGGGCAAGACCATAAGAATCTTGGCTTTTGTAGATGAAAGCGAAGCGGACGCGATACTGGCGGCTGGCGCGGATATCATCGGCACGGATGAAGTGATCAAGAAGATACGAAACGACGGCTGGCTGGAATTTGACGCCACGATCGCCACGCCGCCGATGATGCGCAAGGTCGGTCAAATCGCGCGTATTTTGGGTCCGCGCGGTTTGATGCCTAATCCCAAGGCGGGGACAGTTGTGCCAGCCGATGACGTGCCGCGCGTGATCAACGAGCTAAAAGCGGGGCGTGTCGAGTTCCGTAATGATAGAACCGGCAATCTACATGTGCCCGTTGGCAAAGCCAGCTTCTCGCAGGAACAATTGTGGGAGAACTTAACAGCCGTTGTGGATACGGTCCGGAATTCCAAGCCGGACTCGCAAAAAGGCTCCTATGTGCGTCGCGCTGTATTGACCTCAACGATGGGACCTGGCGTCCGCGTTGAAGCAACTCTCTAGGCTGGGGAACCGCGGTCAATCAAGAAGGGCGAGCCGCGCGGCTCGCCCTTTTCTTTTTGCGCTAGATTTATGACGTCGCAGTTGTAAGACTGGATTCACACTTTCCGTAATACTGTAGCGCCCTGCAAGGACTTGGTCATCTCCTCACTTGATTAGCGCGGCGATCACGATCGCGGCAACGCTGATTATTAACGGTAATGCATATTTGAGCGCGTCAAGCGCGCCTTTTAGCCGATTTTCCCTATTGCTCAGATCCGTTATCGCGTTGCTTTGCTCTGACAGAGCAGTTGTCATTGATTCATTTTGCTCTTTTAAAGCTTGTTGGAAGGTTTTTGTTTGCTCGTCAATCTTGTTACTTATCTCTTGCCGTAAAGCATCTAGGGCTGTTTGCACGAAGTCTTTTGTCGCAACTGACTTCATCTCGCCTTCCAAGTGCGATATGCGTGATTCATGGTCTCTTGTGATGTCATCCATGCTCATCGTCGCTTGTTTAATTCCTCCATGCCAATTTTATAATCCATACTATCGCGCTTACTTGCAAATGTAACAATAACCTTTTCGCTTGTCAATAAGATTATTCAAAGAATTCTTATTTGAAGTCCAAAATATACTCCTTCATTTGCATCGGCTGCGAAGCGTTTAGGCTTTGAGGCGTTCAAAGTATTGCTTGCGGAATTTGGCGACTTTTGGCGCGATGATGTAGGCGCAATAGCCTTGTGTGGGGTTGTTGGCGAAGTAGTTTTGGTGGTAGCTCTCGGCGATCCAGAATGTGCTGGCTGGCGTGAGCTCGGTCACAAATGGATTCGGATAAATCCCTTGCGCTTCCAGGCGCTTGATCGTATCCGCGGCGATTTGGCGCTGCTCTTCGCTATGGAACCAGATGCCCGAGCGATACTGCGGTCCACGGTCGTTGCCTTGTCGGTTTAGCGTGGTGGGATCGTGAATAGTGAAAAAGATGTTCAGTACGTCCTGGAAACTGATGATCTTGTCGTCAAAACTGACATTGACTACCTCGGCATGGCCCGTGGTCTTGGCGCAGACCTGCTCGTAAGTTGGGTTCTTGACATGGCCGCCCATATAACCGGATATCGCTGATTCAACGCCGGTCAACTGATTGTAGACAGCTTCCACGCACCAGAAGCAGCCGCCGCCCAAGGTCGCTACTTGATTGCCCATGATTCTTGTCCTCCCGTCCTATGATTTTGCTTACAGTATGGACTCGGATAATTGCTAAATTCCAACGGCAGCGTTATATCTTCGTCAGAAACCGGCGTCGCTCTGATGAATGGCGCGGGTCAAGCGCGCCCATTCCGGCAATGTTAGCGTCTCGGCGCGGCGCTGCGGATCGATGCTGGACGCGCGCAGCAGTTCGCTTGCCCGCGCCGACTTTATACCGAGTCCGCCCGACAGCGCGTTTTTGAGTTGTTTGCGTTTCATGCTGAAACCAGCCTTAGCCACGCGAAAAAAGGCTTCGGTGGAAGGTACGACGACGGGGGCTTTCTTATGCGTCTCGATGCGCAGGATGGCGCTTTGGATCTTGGGACGGGGCCAAAAAACGGCTGGGCTCAACTTGCTGACAATGCGCGGGACGCCGTAATATTGAAGCGCGACCGATAGCAGGTTCATCACGCCATCGCTCGCTACGATTCGTTCCGCCACCTCGTATTGCATCGTCAACACCATGCGCTGTGGCGGCAAATCGGCTTCGAGGAAGTGCCAGAGAATGGCGCTGCTGATATAGTAGGGTACATTGGCGACCACGATATATGCTTGATTCCCCAGCAAGGTGTTGATGTCGGTCTTGAGCGCGTCATCGAAAATGAGATAGACATTGGCGGCGTCCTCGAAGCGGTCTTCAAGTATAGGTTGCAGCCGTTGATCTACTTCAATGGCGAAGACCTCGCGCGAGTGTTGCGCCAATTTCGCTGTGAGCGAGCCGGTGCCCGCGCCGACTTCCACCACCACGTCGTCGGCTGTCAGATCGGCGGAATCGACGATCTTGTCCAAAGCCTGTGGATCGTGCATGAAGTTCTGCCCCAGGCTCTTTTTGGGGAAGAGTTCGTAGCTTTCGAGCAGTAATTTGGGATTGGAAATCATCGCGCGCCTCGCTCAAAAGCGCCTGCCGAGCGCGGCGCTCGGCGCGCAGCCAGCGAAAATGCTGAGACCTATCCTTCTGCCAGCGCCATATCGACGAAATAGGTAGGGCTGCCCAGCAGACGATGGATGGGGCATTTGCCGGCGATATCATAGAGTCGCCGCCGCTGCTTGTCGTCCAGATCGCCGTGAAATGTCAAAGCCTTGCGCAGCTCATGCACATAGAGCTCGTCACCGTTGTGGGCGGGATAGTCCGCGCCTTTGAAGCGCTCGTAATCGACTTGCACATCAACAGCCTGTAGATCCCAGCCCTTGCGTTCAGCATACATTTTGCATGTGATTGCCATGCAAGAGCCTAAAGCGCCCAGCATCATTTCGCCGGGCGTTGGCGCGGTATCTGCGCCGCCATCTTCGACCGGTTCGTCAATATGCCATTCATGATCTCGTACTTTGATTGTGGTTCGAACGCTGTCGCGCAACGTGATTTCAACGGGCATGCCTTGCTCCTTGTGTCATTGCATAGCTGGGCGTCAAAGACTTCGCTTAAGTTTTATTCCTGTTTATTCCTGTGGAAACAGGCGGCTGATTTCTAATTCAAAGTCGGGCAGAATCGCCTCGCCGCTTAGCTTGTCGCCCACACCGAGGAACTCGGAGTACAAATGACCGCTTTCATCTTGGCGCCACACTTCGACTCCCGCTTGTTTTGGCAAAACGATCCAAACCAGGGTCGTGCCGCGCCGTAGATAAACTTCCGCTTTTCTGCGTACTTTGGCCAGGGTGTCAAAGGGCGAACGAATCTCCACTGCCAGGTCCGGCATCACGGATACGTATTTGTCAGTTGGCGGCTGTGGCAGCCGGTCGTAGCGCAGAAAAGCCACATCGGGACCGAGCAAGGTGTGGCGATCGCGTTCCGAAAAATAGCCGCTTTCAATTGTTACTTCACCTATATCGCGTCTACTGAGGAACAGTCTTAAGTAAAATACAATCTCGGTCGCGAGCAAGCCGTGTCTTCTGCCAGGCGGCGTCATCGTGAACAGTTCTCCGTCAATGAGCTCGAAGCAGACATTTTCGTTGTCGGGATCATGCGCCAGTTCCCAAACATCATGCACATCAAATAGGCGTTCTTGAACGATCATCGGAAGTTGCACCCTTTGCATTCGCTTGCCCAAGTATATCACATGGGCGCGGGAAATGTCATAAATTGCGCAGCTGCGGAGCGGGCGCCTGACAGGTTAAATTCACGCGCTAAGACGGCAATGGGTCAGCCAAGGCTGACCCCTACAGTTTCCAATTGTTTGCTCGATACTGAAAAAAATTGAAGCGATCGCCCGGGGCGCCGCGGCTTAGATTGAATATCCAGTCGGCGGGACTGCCAAGACGAACATCACCGACAGCGCGGCAATCAACAAGGGCAGCAGCAGCACCACTGCCAGGATGCGCTTTTCGTCTTTCAGGTGCATATAGAACCAGATGACCAGGCTTGATTTGACAATCGCGATTGCCAGCAGCAGGATTGCCTTGATGGCGGTGAGCGCAGCTGCCGCGCTTGGCGCGTCGTGGATGGCGCTTTTGAGCAGTTCGGCGCTGAGGACTTCAATGATGGTCAAGACCGCCAATCCGCCAAAGACCACAGTGTATATGCCGCCTTCCACGGTGATGTCGCGCCCGAGCAAGGCGACTGTGTTGCTGTGATGTCCATGATCGGTCGCTGTCATTTCCTGTGAAGCTTCAACCATCTGTCACGCTCCTAAATCAGCCGCTCGGCGGCAATGGAAAAGTCCCAAGAATGGCGCGTTTGAAAGCACGTTGTCATACCAGATAAATCAAGGTGAAGAGCATAATCCAGACCACATCGACAAAGTGCCAATATAAGCCGAACATCTCAATGCCGATGGGATTGTGATCGTAACGGCCTTTGGCGCCGCGCCGCATCACCTCCAGCGCCCAAAGCACGCCGACCAGGACGTGCGCGCCGTGGAAGAAGGTCGGGGCGTAAAAGCGCATGCCAAAGGTCTGCCACTGCGACTCGATATCATAACCCAGCGTGATGCCCAGGTGCGCCAGTTCGCTATATTCGATATATTGACCAACCAGAAATATCGCGCCGCCCAGCGCGGTCGCGCCGATCCAGCGCAGCATGCCTTGGCGATTGCCTTGCTGCATAGCCCGCAAGCCCATCACCATGAAAAAGCTGCTGGCGAGCAAGACGAAGGTATTGGCGGTGACCAAACCGACGCCGAGCTGTGAATGCGCCAGTTCCACGACATCCGGCTCGTTAATGCGAAAAAGCACATAGCCAACGATCATCATGGAGAAGATGACGATTTCGGAGGCCAAATAGAGCCACATGCCGAGCTTCATATTCTCGTTGTGTTCTTCGGCGCTCATGTGTCCGTGATCATCATGGGTGGCAGCGCTCAGTTGATTTGCGGTCATTTCTGCCATGCTCTGTCACTCACCTTATTTTTCATAACCAATGGCGCGCGGGATGGCGCGAATCACGCCCGCGGCGCCGCCGGCGATCTTGCCCATTTCGCGGACGGGAAGTATCTGTGTGCGGTCGCCGTCTGTTGGATCAATCTCTTGCGCCTGCTTGACGCCGCGATGCGCCAGATAAAAGAAGACCGCGATGCCACCGGCCGCCAGCGTCAGGGAGATGAAGATGACAAAAATGAATCCCAGCAGAACGGTGAACTGGCTGGTGCCGGCGATGGTCTGGTTGGAGAAGTTATCGGGCGGCAAGAGCAAACCCAGTAGGTCCTGTATGGGAATGACGAAGTCGCCATAGCCGTTGGCGGCAGCATCGGCGTTGGCTTCTGTGGCTGTCTGCAAGCGCAAGCCATGCGGGAAGAGCGCGAATGCGAACAATAGGATGGTGCTAATCAGCGAAATCGTTAGCACAAAGAAAAGTTGACCGGCGTAAAAGATGATGGTCTGCCACAAGCAGGACAGGCTCATCAATAGCGCGCCCAGCGTACCCGGTAGGCCGGCAATCGCGCCCAAGAAGAAACGCCAGCCGCCAAAGATCGCCAGCCAGATCAAAAACCAGCCGACATTGATGATCCAGCGGATCAAGAGCGGACCCAGGTTCAGATAAGGGAATTGCGTGGGCTTGGGACTATCGTTGATAATCCCCCAAGCCAGGTCCCAGAGCCATTTGCCCAGCCGAAAGACCGCTCCGCTGGTCTGCAGCGCGAATTCGCTTTCCGGCGCCGTTTCTTCTGCTTCGTGGGCGTGGTCGCCATGTTCGCTCATCTTGGGGTCGAAGGCGCCAACACCCCACATGAAGGCGAACATGGACGCGAAAGCCGCCAAGACCAGCCCGACTTGCGCGCCTTCGCTGGTATCGGCATTCATCCAAACCGGATCCATGTCTTGCAGCACGCGAATGCCATAGACAAACGCCAGCGACAAGACGAAGGCCGCAATCATATACGGTATAGCGCGCGCGAGTCCCGGTTTGTCCATGAATTGCTACTCCCTAGTACCGATGGTCTGTTCCTGCCTGTATCTTAACGGATCCAATAGAGCACCGCATAAAAAAGCATCCAGGCGAAGCTGACGAAGTGCCATAACTTGGCCGCGCCTTCCACCGCCCAGGAATCCTGTTCTGCGCCAGCGTATTTGCCCAGGCGCGCGCCCTGATAAACGCGGCATAAGATGGCGAGGATTGCCAAGGCGTGTACGGAGTGAAAGCCTGTCATCAAGCGAAAGGTATCGCCGTATTGCGTCGCCATGGCGGCGTCGGACACATTCAGAAACTCATAGACGATGATGGCCATGAACAGCAATCCCAGCCCAATCGCCAGCCGCCACTTCACCAGAAAGGCGGCGGCGAACCCGCTTCGCAGCGCTTTCAGCGCCTGCGCGACCATCACGGAACTGCAGAGCAGCGCTAAGGTGGCGGCGCTAGGCAAGTACAGGTCGAAGGGCGGAACGCCGGCGGGGGGCCACTGCGAATAGTTGAAGCGCAGTTGCCAGTTGACGACGATCAAAGCGACGAAAGCCATGATCCAGCTAAGCTGGAAGATGTTCATGCCGAGCCGATTATTCTTCAAGCGAAGAGCAGCGGCTCGCTGGTCGCTGTTTTTCTCTTTCTCGGCTCGCTTGATGGCGCTGGTCATGCTCAAATCTACAGACTCCACTGCTTGCGCGCTCCGCGCCTAGTCGGCGCCGGCCGACGCTGGATCGCGCCGGTCAAAGGCCATATCGATCGCTTCAATATAAGCAGTTGCCGCTTCGGTGCCATAGCCGTAAGGATCTTCGTATGGGATGGGATCTTCGTGGAAGTTGGTGGGCGGCGGTGGCGAGGTCGTAGCCCATTCCAGTGTCAAAGCGCGCCAGGGATTTGCGCCAGCGATCGGCCCATGGAAATAGCTGCGAACGATGTTGTAAAGGACGATAAAGGTCGAGAAGCCCAAGACGAAGGCGGCGAAGCTAATCAGCCGGTTAAAGTCGGTGAAGGCGGGGTCGTAGACGGCGACGCGCCGCGGCATGCCCAACATGCCTACGACGTGCATCGGGAAAAAGGTGATCAAGAAGCCGAAATAGGTGAAGATAAAATGGATCCTGCCCAGCGTTTCATCCATCATGCGGCCCGTGATCTTGGGGAACCAGTGATAGAGCGCCGCGTAGATGGCGAAGACGCTGCCGCCGAAGAGCACAAAGTGAAAGTGGCTGACGACAAAATAGGTATCGTGAACGTGAATATCAAAGGGAAGCGCCGCCAGCATGACGCCGGTGATGCCGCCTATGACAAACATGGACATAAAGCCAAGCGCGAAGAGCATGGCGCTGGTAAAGCGGATCTTGCCGCCCCAAATGGTGCCCAGCCAACTGAAAATCTTGATGCCGGTGGGCACGGCGATGATCATGGTGGTGATCATAAAAGGAATGCGCAGTTCTGGCTGCAAGCTGGTGAACATGTGATGCGCCCAAACGGTGAAGCCCACGATGGCAATCGCCATGCTGGAAAGCCCGACCATTCGATAGCCGAAGACGGGCTTGCGACTGTGGATCGAAAGCACTTCGGAAAGCACGCCCATGCCCGGCAAAACCATGATGTAAACGGCGGGATGGCTGTAAAACCAGAAGATGTTCTGCCATAGCAGGACGTCCCCGCCGCCGGCGGCGTCGAAAAAAGTGGTACCGGTCATGCGATCGAGCAGCAGCAGCGTCAAGGCGCCGGCCAGGAAGGGCGTCGCCATAACAGCGATGATGCTCGTCGCCAGCACTGCCCAACAGAGCAGCGGCATGCGCCAGATGGTCATCTCGGGCGGGCGCATGTTGAGAATGGTCACAATGAAGTTGATCGAGCCCAGTATCGACGACAAGCCCAGCAAATGCGCGCCCAGCGCCCAAAGCGTTTGACCGTCGCCGCTGAAAAGCGTCGACAGCGGTGGGTAGGATGTCCAGCCCGCTTCGGCCGGGCTGACGAAGTAACCCAGCAGCATGACCACGCCGGCAGGTGGTATCAGCCAGAAAGCGAAGGCGTTCAGCCAAGGGAATGCCATGTCTTTGGCGCCAAGCTGCAGCGGCACAACAAAATTGCCATAAGCCGCCCACATGGGAATGATAAAGAGGAAGATCATAATGGTGCCGTGCATGGTGAAGAGGCTGTTATAAGCCGCGCCCGATACCATCAGGTCCAGTTCCGGCGTCCATAGCTCGAGCCGGATGCCCATAGCCAGCGCGCCGCCAACGATAAAGAAGAGCAGGGCAGTGACGCCGTATTGTACGCCGATGATCTTGTGGTCAACGCTCCAGCGCAAGTATTCGCTTAGCGCGGGACGCTGAATCGCTTCAATCTCTTGTCTTGCTTCTTGCCCCCCGAGGGGAACGGCAATTGTCGCCATTGTTTCGCCTCTTTACTTATTATTCCCACAGCGTCAATTAGGATGCTTGTTTGCGCTTTGCTTGTCGCCCTCGCCGCGGCTCTAGGCGGAATCGTCCTCTTGATTGGACTCCGCATTGGACTCCGCCGCTGCTTCGGCATCTTCCGCATTCGCCGCCTCGTCCATTCTTGCGTCATCGCTCATGCCAAAGCTTATATCCACGTCCATGGCGAAGACGGTCATGATGGCGTCGGGAATGGCGGTAACGCTGTTTTCCATATCACAGTCGGATGCTACGCCCTGTGTGCATAGATAAGCCACGATTGCATAGAGCTGTTCGGGTGTCATAACATTGGCGGCATCGACCACGTTCGGACCAAAAGCCGCCATCTGCTGGTCATAGCCCGGCACGCGGAAGGCGCCGGAATCCCAGATCGAGTTGGCGATGTACTCTTCCGCCGATTGGCCCGGCACGCGTTCCCCGGCGCGATCGGCGATGCCGTTCAGCGGAGGACCTGTGGCGCCTGTCCAGCCCAGGCTGTCCAGCACATGACAACTGTTGCAGATATAGTTTTGAATGTCCAGTTCGCCCCGCAGCACGGGATCGGCTGGCGGATTGAGAATGGCGTGAATCGCCGGCTCATAGAATTGTTCCAGGAATTGCGCTTCGTCTTCATAAACAATGACCGCGCCGCGCATGCGCCCGTGGCCGTCGCCGCAGAGCTCGGCGCAAACAATGGGATATTCGGCTGGGTATTCGACTCCCTCGATGCGAATAGGCGTGAAGCGCAGCTCGGTCGGACGCCCGCCCTGGAGCGGATCGCCCGGCAGCAAATCTTGCTTGACGCGCATGGCTGGGACCCAATAAGAATGGATGACATCTTGGGTCTGTAAGGTCAGATCGACATTCTGTCCGATATAGGTATGCAAATTGGCGCCGCTATTGATGACGATGGCGTCGCCGTCGGGTGTCTGGCGCCCCGTTTCATAAGTATGTGTCCAGGCATAGCGCGCGCCAATCACGTTTATCGGTATTGACCCGCCATTGACCATGTTGATATTGGCTTTGGGCGCGGAATTCTGGTTCCAGACATCAAAGCTGATGACCGCCAGGAATACCACGACCAGGGCGGGGATAATCGTCCAGACGATCTCCAGCGTCATGTTGCCATTATGAGTAGGTCCGTCGCTGGTATCGCCGCTGCGCGCGCGGAAGGCGATCACCGATATCAACAACATGCCCTGGACCAAGAAGAACACGATGCCGCCAACGATCATCAAGATGAAGAAGAGCTCGTCCACGCTCTTGGATTCAGCCGAAGCTTGCGGCGGAAAAATGCCGGGAATGAAAGTGGTGAACCAGTTGATGCCGATGACGCTAACCAGCAGAAAAACCGCGGCAACAACAATCATTGTCGGGCTTATTGATGGTCGGTTTCCGTAGTTGTTTGCCATAGCGGGTTTCCACCTGATTGTCGCGCCTTGTTTGGCGCGCCGCCGCGCCCACCAAGAATCGCTGATATCAACCTTTGCGAGCCGACTTTGATAGGCGACGCAGAGGTCATCCCGGGTCGGTCGCAAGCGCTTGTTTAATTTTTCACAATTCTACCGAAAAGGTTGCCGCATTACAAGCATGTTCAGCACAGTTTGCAGGGCAATCGCTTCAAAATGATGGCGGACGAAATGGCAGGATTCTAAACTGAAAATTAACTACAGAGTACGCAGAGAACGCAGAGAAAACAAAATTCTCAACTCAGCTGTGATTTTTGGTGACAAATCACGTTTCGCTGGGGACTGTTGCCGATTCCGGGCCGCAGATTTAGAAGAATAGTCGTCTAAACTCCTATAACTCTGCGTCCTCTATGTTGAAAATAATTTCAAGCGATTGCCCTGGCACAGTTTGCCTCGCTTGCGCTGGGTGAGATTTGTATACCGCCTAAGTTTAGTGACATCGGAAGCGGAAGCCTGGACGCAGGCGCATATTGAGTCCGCAAGGTCCATTATAGCTTGAGCTTGACGGGGCATGGTGTATCATGGAGTTGTGAAGAGGAAACCAGAGCAAGAAGGCAACGCGCTGTCTGCCAAGGCGCAATCGATCCTCGCGAAGTTGATCAATCTGCTATTGCTTCTGATGATGACGGTTGCGACTTTCTTCTGCTTTTTTGCCATACAGGAATTGTTGCTGACGGTTGCCGCCCACCTCATTTACCAAGGCATGGACAGCGCTGTGCGCCAGCGCTACGCGCTTGTCGTCACGCGCAACGTCTGGCTGATTGGCGGCGGCGCGCTCTTGGTCGGTTTCACAATCGGCTGCTTCAATTACTTCGCCACACGCTTGGATCATGCGCGGACGCGCCAGCGGCTGCTGTTGATCTTGCTGGCGGAGCTCGGCATCATCGCGCTGAGCCGGGTCGTCGCGGGTTGATGCGCTTCAGGTTCAATATGCCCCGAAAAAGTAGTATTCCAAAATGTTGCGTGTAAGCGGCGCGGCGACGGCCGAGCCTTCCCCAGCGTTTTCCACCATAGTAACAATGGCGATTTGCGGATCTTTAGCCGGGGCATAGGCAATGAACCAACTGTGTGGCAGTTCGTCATCGCCGGCCGCTTGCGCCGTGCCGGTCTTCCCACAGACGCCCACATCCAGCAGCGGGGAATAGAGAAACTGGTGCGCCGCCGTCCCGCCATTGCTGTTGACGACGCCGCATAAACCCGCTTGAACTATGGCGAGGTTTTCGGGCGCGACGCGCGTGTCGTTCATGACCTCGCGCTTGGCAACCAAGGTGCGCTGGTCGAGGATGCCTTGTTCGCGGACTAACAAGGGACGCAAGACATAGCCGCCGTTGGCGATGGCGGCATACAAGCGCGCCATCTGCAAAGGCGTTATCTGGACTTCGCCCTGGCCGATGGACAAGTTGACGGCAAAAGCGTAAGACCAGGGCAAGCCGGTGGTCTGCAAGACATTGTCGGGTGAGGGAATGCTGCCGCTCAATTCTGGTATCGCGTTGATGCCGGTGCGCTGTCCCAAGCCGAACTTGGCCGCGAAAGCGGGCAGCAAGTGCGGATCTTCCGCATTGAGGCGGAAACCAACTTCATAAAAGAAGGGGTTGCAGCTGTGGGTGAGACTAGCCTGCGTTGTTACGCTGCCGTGGCCGCCGGGCAGCCAGTCATAGCGCGTATCGAAGCCGTGGGTCCAACTGCCGGTGCAGAAATAGCGGGTCGATTCGTCATAGACGCCGCTTTCCAGCGCGGCGATCGCGCTGAGTCCTTTCATGACCGATCCCGTCGGATACAGTCCCTGCGTCGGCCGGTTGATCTGCGGCTTGCGCTCGTCCCTCGCCAGCGCTTCCAATACTTTGTTCGCCGTTTCCCGCCCGACAACAGGAAAAGGATTCAAAGCGTTTCCGTCGAAAGAAGGGTAGCTAACCAGCGCCAGTATTTCGCCATGGTTGACGTCCATCACGACGACAGAGGCTCCATAGGAAATCCTGCCCCAGGCGTGACTGCGATAGGCTTCGTCGAGTACGCGGACGATATGCTCTTGCAGTTTGGAGTCGATCGTCAGCCAGATGCTTTGCGGCGCCTGCGAGCCGACTTCGCTCAACAGGCGCAAGCGGACCCCGCTTGACGATACCAGGGATAGCTTGCCGCCCGGGCGCCCAGCCAGCGTATCGTTCCAGCTTGCTTCAATGCCCGCTTGCCCGATAATCGATCCAGCGTTGTATCCCAGCGCCTCTAGCTGGGGGATTTGATCGGCGTCTGGATAGCCGACATGACCCAGGATATGGGGCATCAGCGCGCCATTGACATAGCGGCGGGTGGCTTCTTGCTCGAAATCCGCCTGGCAAGCGGCAGTGATTTTATCGCCATGTCTGATGTAGGTCTGCGGCTCCAAGACACCGGCGTCGACCAGCCAATCGGCGCGCGACCGCTGGTCGAAGAGGTCGCTAAGCTCGCTGAGGGGCCTGTCTTGGGCTGCCGCCAGCGCTTGGAAGCAGGCGCTTCTGTCGGGGATCCTGGCGTTGTTGACATAGACGCGCGCCATGCGACCGTATTGGTCTGCCAGCGATACGCCGTTGCGGTCGTAGATGTTGGCGCGGCCCGGTATCTGCGGTTGAAATACCAGCCGCGCGCCGTTGCCCAGCTCGGCAAAGATGTCGGCTTGCGACCAGGCGACGCGCCATTGATTCGCGTCCGGGTCGACAACGAGGTGCAGCCGGCGCTTGGGGTCGACGAAAGAACCCAGGATGCGCGTGTGGAAGGTCATTTGATACTGAAAGACCAGAACCTGCCCGTCTGTGGCGACGAGCGATTCCGCCTTGTATTCAAGCCGCTGGAAGGACATCGTCGACTGCGCTTCCTGATAAGCCTGGCGGAAATCGGCGAGCGGCGTCGCTTCTTGCTGGCGCAGCGTCAGCAGGCGGTGCATGCGATTGAAGTTCTGTTCTTGCCAGGCGCTCAAGAAGGCATCGGCGACTGTGGCAGCGGATTCGAGATTAGGCGCGGCGGTGGGTCCTGCCGCTACAGTGGGCAGAGGCGCGGCCGCGTCCTCGACCTGCTGCCGACATCCAGCCAAGACAATGATCACTAGCAAGCTGCAAAAAGCCAGTCGCCGCACGGTACGCCATTCTTGATTGATTAACCTGCGGATAATGGTATACCCGAATGCTGGTTGGCGCTATGCGATTGCCTTGCGCTGTTGGCTAGTCATTCGCGACTGTGGACGACAATCTCGCTGATGCGCGCGTGATCGCTGTCATGCGCGTCCGCGAGCCGCAGCCCGGTCTCTGGGTCGTAAAATCCGCTGAAGAGCGAATAGCGCCCAGCGGGTAGATCCGCCGGCAAATGAAGCAGGTAGTTGCGGCTCATCAGGATTTCGTCGGGGTCATCCCAGGTTGTGCTGTCGCGTCGTCCATCCCAGAGCGGGATGCCGTCGACTTGCGCCGCGATTTCGTCCACGCTGTTCACCAGGTGATTAAAAACATGTTGCGGGCTGGCAGTTGCGGCATGAGCCTGCCAATACATGCGAAAGATTACTGTGTCGCCGGGCGCGAAGGCCAGGCCGTTAATGTCGTAGCCTTTGATGCTTATGGAACCCAAGCGCGCTTCCATTGCTTCCTGCATCGGGTACAAGCTCAGCACCACCATGCTGGGTCCGCGGAAGGTGGGATCGGGCGGATAGCTCTTCAGCAGGACTGTCTGGTCGGGGAAATAGACGTCCGGGTCCTTTAGCAGCGGCTCGTAGGGCAGGATGGCGTAAACCGCTTCTTTTTCTCGCCAAACTGACAGCGGCTTCTTGAGCAGCCCCCACTCTTCCTGCGCCAGCGGGAAGTCATGCAGGCCCGTATAGCCGCCCCAGGCGCGATTCATCGTTTTGTGGTTCGGGCTGTTCCTGTCGGTGATGTACTTGCCCGGTTCCAGCGATGTATCCATATAGCGCATCAAGTCGTTGCGGCGGTCGGGCAAGGTGAAGTTATGCGCCAGCGCATCCGATTCTCGATAAGCGGGCAGGAGCATGATCGCTAATAATATCAGCAGCGCGGTCCCCGCCAGTAAACCACGGGCAGGCTTCGGCAACCCTGGCAGGTTAAGCCGCGCCAGCGTCTCTTGCCCGGCGAATAACAAACCCGTCAGACCGCAGGCGAAAAGTATTGCCAGCAGCGCGCCCATGCCGAAATACTGCCGCAGGTGGAATCCCCGCGTCGGCAGGAGAAGGGTGCCAACTAACCAAGCGAGCGCCGACAGCAAGACAGTGAAGAGGGCGACGCCATTGACCCGCTCGCGATAGCGCCATAGCAATGCGCCAGCGACTGTAACCCCCAGCCAAATGCCGAGTGGCTGAAATGTCAGCAGCAGTTGCGCCAAACTCTCCCACAAGGTCTGCGGGCTTGGCAGGATCAAGCGCAGTTCCAGTACCGGGAATAGGTGAATGTCCCTGGGCGCGTCCAAGGTTGGATAGAGTATCAGCAGCCAGAACAGGAATATGGCGAAGCGCAGGCAATTCCAAAATGTCTGTTGCAGCGCGTCGCGGCGGACATTGTGCGGCGTATCGCGCGGCGTCCAGAGCTTAATCAGTGGCAAGAAAACGATAAAAGGCGCTACAAAAATCGCCTGCGTCTTGAAGGCAATCGCCGCCATGATGCTATAGGTCGCCGCAGTGTTGAAGCTGGGCCGCCGATGCAAGGCGCCGACCAGAGCCAGCCAAATCGCCAGCAGCGTGAATAGTGTCAGGTATCCGTCCGGCAGCACAAAATGCGCCCGGTTGACGACCCAGGGGTTGACAATCCAGATTGCCGCCGCCATTAGACCGGTCAGCGGATGCGCTATCATCGCGCCGAGCAGGGCTACAAAGACCACTGCCAGCATCCAAGCGCCGATCGTGATCAAGCGCAGTGGCGGCAGCATGGTTCCGTGATGGGCGTCGGCTGGCTTAATATGCTTGAGGAAGGGATAAATTACAGCGCGCAAGCCCGGCGGATAAGATTCTCTGAAGACGCCGCGGGCATGGCCGAAGTCGATGATGTGCTGGGCTTCCAGCAAGTTTTGCGCTTCGTCGTGGTGCTCGATGTAGGGCAAACTCACATTGTATCCGCGCAGGTAAAGCCAAGCAGCCAGCATCAATAGCAGGCATAGCGCGAACCACCACCACTTCGCGCGTGGCATTGTCGTTTGGCTATCGCCCGATCGTTCAGTCAAAGTCAAATCCCTAGCACCTCGATTTCGCTTATCCAAACGCGGTCTTCTCCTTCAACATTGGTCAATCGCCGCCAGCTTACAGGGTCATACCACCCGCTGACGAGCTGATAGCCGCCAGGCGGGATATCTTGCGGGAGGCGAACCACAAACTCGCGACCTAGCATAATCTCTTCAGGGTCATCCCAGGTTGTGGTGGGGCGGCGCGCGTCCCACAGAGGAACATAATCAGTTTGCGCGACGATTGCTCCGCCAGCATCTAGGAGGTGATTGTAGACATGGAAAATCGTATTTGTTGGGTTGTCGGCTTGCCAGAAGTGACGTAAAACGATGTCTTCGCCCGCTTTGAGTTGAGTCGTATTGATGTCGTAGCCGAGCAGGCGAATCGGACCCAGTTGCGCCGTCGTTTCATGCTGTATAGGGTAGAGGCGCAGGACAACCATATCTGGTCCGCGGAAGTTGAGGTCAACAGGGTAGGTTTTTAGCGTCGTCGTCTCGTCAGGATAGTAGATATCCGGGTCAAGCAGCATTAGCTTATGCGGCATGATGGCGTAGACGACACCGAGCTGGCGCCACTGGTCGATTGATTTATCGGTCAGTAAAGCCAATTCTTTGTAGCGGGGAAAATCATGTAGACCGTCATAACCGCCCCAACTCCTGTTAAAGGTTTTGTGATTCTCTCCAATCGAAAGATACATGCCCGGTTCGACTGATGTATCCATATACTGCATCAGATCGTTGCGTCGATCGTGCAGGGTGAAGTTATGCGCCATCTCGTCAGATTCCTGATAAGACGGAAGCAGACCAATCCCCAGCGCTATCCCCAGCAAACTGCCCAGGAAAACACTTTGATGACGAGGCGAAATCGGCAAAGAATTGACCCGCGCTAGCAGCTCCTCGCCGGCGAAGTACAGGCTAGTTAAGGCGGCGGCGTAAAGCAACGCGAGCATTGCGCCAGGCGCAAATAGCTGTCGCAGTTCGCCATAATCCGGAATCACGGACAGCATACTCATCGCTACCAGCCACGCTGCAAAAGCCGCGCCAATGACGACAAGGGCGATGTTATTGACCTGCTTGCGGTAGCGCAAAAGCAAAGCGCCGAGCATGGCGATGCCAATCCAGCCGGAAAGCGGCTGAAATTTAAGCAGCAGCGGCTTTAGATATGCGTTCGTCAAGTCCCTTAACTGCGGCGCGAAAATGCGCTTTTCCGTCACGATGAAATCAGGAATCGTATGTGTGTCCAGAGTCGGATGCAACAGAAAAAGCCAAAAGAGAAAAATTGCAAAACGGAAGCAGTTCCAGAATGTCTGTTGCCAGGCATCCGCGCGAGGCAGCCGCAACCGCCATTGAGCGACGAGTGGCAGAAACAGTACAAGTGGCGCTACAAATAAGGCGGAGGTCTTAAAGACAATTGCCAGCATCAGGCAATAAACCGCTGCCGTGCTGAAGCTGCGCCGCCCGCGCAAACTGCCGATCAACGCCAGCCACAGACTCAATAGCGTAAACAGCGTCAAATAACCGTCTGGCAGGGCGAAGTGCGCGCGGTAGACTACCCAAGGGTTGACGATCCAGATTGCCGCCGCCATCAGCCCGGTCAGCGGATGCGCGATCAGCGCGCCGAGCAGGGCAATCACCGCCACTGCCAGCATCCATGCCGCAATGGTAATCAGCCGCAGCGCCGGCAGCATCGTGCCGTGATGCGCGTCAGGCGCTTTGATGTGTTTGAGAAACAAATAATTGAGTCTGCTCATGCCGGGCGGATAAGCTTCGTCGCCGACGGCTCGGGCGCTCCCGTCGTCTATCAAATGTTGAGCTGCCAGCAGACGAAGTGGCTCATCGATTTGATCGATGTAAGGCAAACTCACGTTGTATCCGCGCAGGTAGAGCCAAGCAGCCAGCATCAATAGCAGGCATAGCGCGAACCACCACCAGCGCTCGCGTGGCAAAATGCTTACATGTTCGCTGTCAAATCCGCTCAATGCAGTTGGCTCTCAATCTGTATGCGTATGAACTTGATCTTGCCTCGTCAAGGCGGGGAACGAGGACGCGCATACAGATATTGTCCAACTAGGGAGACAATTTACTACAGACTATAGACTGAAATCATATTCAGAATTAACTCCGGCTAAGATTGCCGAATCCGCATTTGTTATGGATGCTGTATAGCTTGTCCGCTAATGTGGCTAATTCACCAAGTTTTGCCCCAATCCTTCTGCCCCTTGCCCCATCAAGAAGGCTCGCCAATATAATTCTTGCGTAAATAGAATGAATTCAGATATAAAAGTCGGTTGTAGGGGCGACTCGCTGGACTCTGTTGAAAAACATCCCCATCCCATAGGTCTATGTCTACGTGACCCCGGCCCCTCCTCGCCATCTCTATGGCGAGCATCCCCAAAATGAGGGAAGGGGAGCTTTCTGACCCGTAATGAACTGTTAAAGCCCCTCCCTCTTTATGGGAAAGTTCGCCATAGAGATGGCGAACGGGTTTGGGGTGGGGGAAATCGAGTATTTCAACAGAGTCTGATATGCCACCCCTACAACCATCTTTATGGGCGGAATTCAGCTGTGAAGGAGCAGGTGTTGCTAGGGAGGCGGTCCACGACCCCAAGCTGCGAGATACTCCCTCGTTAGGCGGGGGATTGCGGGAGACAAGGCTTTGGGGTGGGGGTTTGTGCGATTCTCAACGCCGGAGTTCAAACGCGCTTTTCCATGCGATACCAACTTGACGCAGCGCCTATCGCCCTATCTGTTCCTTGTTGACGCCAGAGCATTGACAAGCCGGGGCTAAACAGGCGCTCCACCTCTTGCGGATCCCAGCCTACGTTTGAGTCCGGGCGTGGATGGCTGGCGTAGAGCATGAAAACGCCGCCCGTTTTGAGGGCATGCGCGATGTCCAGCGCATAGCCGGGCGCGGCGCTTTTGTCGATGCCGTGGCCGCAGCCGATGTCGATGACGAGGTCATAAGGACCTCGCAGGTCTCGCAGCTCGGCGAGCTTCGTGACATCGTGGCGGAACAGGCGATAAGTTTCGGCGGAATATCGCTGTAGTTTTTCTTGGGCGAGCTTGATAGCGCGCGGCACGAAGTCGACGCCGTCAGCGTCCCAGCCGCGTTTGAGCAGATCGCGCATGACCGTGCCGGTGCCACAGCCAAGGTCCAGGGCTTTGCCTGGCGGCAACTCGGACAGGATCTCGATGATCTCCGGCGGCGTGATTCCGCTATCCCAGGGCATATCGCCGGCCGCATAGCGTTGGCTGAACTTTTGCCGCTGGCTGATGCACATGATATCCAACGGACCCTGCCCCTCGCTAGGCAATCGGCACCATGTGAATGACGGTGACGCCAGCGCCGCCTTCGTTGTTTTGCCCCTGCGTCACTTTGCTGACCAGGCTATGTTCGCGCAGGAATTGCCGCACGGCTTGACGCAGGCGTCCCGTGCCTTTGCCGTGGATGATGCGGCCAAAGGGCAGCCCCGACGTGTAAGCCGCGTCGACGTAACGGTCGAGGATTTCCAGCGCTTCTTCCACCCGTTTGCCGCGGATATCCAGTTCCATGCCCGGCGATTCGACCGCGAGCGGCACGGTGTCCATCGGCTGGTATTCGCGGACATGGCCGCGTTCTTTCGCCCGTATTTCGCTGCGGCTGCGCTTGCGCATGTCGGTGAATTTGGCGCGCACCCGCAAGGAACCGACCTGCACCTGCGCGCCCTTGTCATCAAGCTCTGCGATGACACCCTCGGCATTGAGCGTGTCGAGAAAGACCGTGTCGCCGATGCGCGGCAGCCAGTCGATGTCGTCGAACTGCTGCGCTTCGTCGGCGTCGTCAAGCGGCGCCTGGGTCCATTTCGCCATTTTTTCGGCGGCGGCTTTTAAGGCGATAATCGTTTGGGCGGGCATGCCGGCCGCGCGCAGCTCATTGCGCATCTTGCGCAGCTCTTTGTTGAAATCCGCCAGGTCTTCTTCGGCATGGCGGCGGGCGGCGCGAATGACGTCGCGGCGCTCGTCTTCGATCTTGTCCAGACGTACTTGCAAGGCGTCGCGCTGCCCGGCGAGCTCGTCGCGCAGCCGGTTGACCTCTTCGTGCTGGAGGCGAGTTTCGGCGCGACTGCGCTGAATCTCGTTGAGCAGATCATCGGCGGCCAGTTCTTCGGTGGCGACCATGCCCCGCGCGTCTTCGATGATTTTTTTGTTCAGCCCCAGGCGTTCGGCGATTGCCAGCGCGTTGGAGCGCCCGGGCAAGCCGACTATCAGCCGATAGGTGGGGCGCAGCGTGTCCAGGTCGAATTCGACGCTGGCGTTGCGCACGCCCGTTGTTTCCACGCCGTAGATCTTCAGCTCGGGATGGTGGGTGGTCACCAAGGTCGTAACGCCTTTGCTCTTCAACCGGTTGAGCAGGGCTCGCGCCAAAGCCGAGCCTTCGGTGGGGTCGGTGCCAGCCCCAACCTCGTCCAAGATGACCAGGGAGCGGCTGTCGCAGTCCTGCAGGATGTCGATGATATTGGTCATGTGCGAGGAAAAGGTCGAGAGCGACTGTTCGATGCTTTGCTCGTCGCCGATATCGGCGTAAACGCCGCGGAAAACCGACAAGTTGGCTTCGGCGGCTGGGATGTGCAAGCCGCACTGCGCCATCAGCACCATCAAGCCGACGGTCTTTAGCGCGACGGTCTTGCCGCCTGTGTTGGGTCCAGTGATGACCATAACCCAGGTGTCGTCGTCAAAGCCGAGATCGAGCGGCACGACCTGCTCCTTGAGCAAGGGGTGGCGCGCCTGTTTAAGCTGAATGGTCGAGCCGGGATGATTTGTGCCCGGGGGGAGCTGTTCATTCGCAGCCATCGCGACCATCTTGGGCTGGACGCAGTTATGCTCCAGCGCGTAGCGAGCCTTGGCAAATGTCAGGTCGAGGTAGCCCAGCAACTGCACAGTGCGCACGATGCTTTCGCATTCGCCGGCGACCTCTTCGGTCAAGTCGCTGAGGATGCGGCGTATCTCTTTTTCTTCGTCTAACTGCAGTTCGCGCCATTTGTTGTTGATCTCAACGGTGTCCAGCGGCTCGATGAAGAGCGTGGCGCCGGAGGACGACGAATCGTGAATGATACCTTTGATCTTGCCTTTGTATTCGGCTTTGATGGGTATCACATAGCGGCCGTGGCGCATCGTAACCAGGGCTTCTTGCAGCTTGTCGTGGTTGGCGCGGTTGCCGATGATGCGATTCAATTTGTTTTGCAAGCGCTCGAAGGCGATCTTCAAGTCGCGGCGAATGATGGCCAGCCTGGCGCTGGCGGTGTCCTTGATTTCAGCCTTGTCGTCGATGGACTTCTCGATAGACAACTGGAGCTCGCTGCACTCTTCCAGTTCGTTCGCCAGGTCGGAAAGCAAGGGGAAACTAGCCCGCAGCCGTCCCAGGGTGCGCCTAAGCGTTGTCGCTCGGCGCAAGGTATAGCGGATATCTAGCAGGATGCTGGGTTCGATGATGACGCCGCGCTGCGAACGAATGACCGGGTCGCGCACATCGCGCGCGCCCTGTACGGTGATACTGGATTTTTCTTCCAGCAGCGCCAGCGCCTCGGCAGTTTCGCGCTGCCACAATTGCACTTCTTCGATTTCGGTGGAGGGGTG
This sequence comes from Phototrophicaceae bacterium, assembly GCA_965116975.1. Taxonomy (GTDB): domain Bacteria; phylum Chloroflexota; class Anaerolineae; order Aggregatilineales; family Phototrophicaceae; genus UBA6055. Next base: position 3,029,007 of record OZ220735.1, on the reverse strand, counting down.
CAGTTCGATGGCGAACTCCTCGCCGGCCCCGAAGGTCGTATAACGCGAGAGCTCTTGCAGTATCTTGTGCAGTTCCAATGTTGCGATGGTTTTCTCGGTTATCATGTCTTCTGCATCCGAATTTGCAAGGCTGTTGCAGCCTGTAGCCTATGACGAGGCGCGTGCCATTGTATGACAGGGCTGGCGCGATGTCAATAAAAGCAAATCTTGCGGGTGCATTTCAATATTTTGTCAGAAGCAACATACACAGTATCGCAATTTGACATTGACCACCCACTCTGACAGAAAATACGGGGCAAGATAAGCATCCCCAAAATGAGGGAAGGGGGCTTTCTGAGCCATAATGAGCAGTTAAAGCCCCTCCCTCTTTATGGGAAAGTTCGCCATAGAGATGGCGAACGGGTTGGGGGTGGGGGGAAATCGAGTATTTCAACAGAGTCCACCGATTCGCCCCTACCGAAGTTTGATGATAAATTCGACGGTTATGGATTTTGATGCAATTGCCCTGTTGCGCTGTGCTTTATAGCCTGAAGCCGCGCTTTTTCAGCAGGTCTATCGCCTCGATGAGATATTTCGTCTCGGCATAGCGCGGCGCCGGTCCATAGCTCAAGTTCATGGGAAAGTCCGGGTCCTTTGCCAGCCCCGGATGCGCGACGATCTCGACCGTGCCAGGCGATGCGGCAACGCGCTCGGTGAATTCTGCCGGCGAACGCGCCATCCAGCTCTGCGCGCTGGTCAGGTAGTCGGGCATGTAGAAGGCGTAACGGTCCGATTGCGCTTGCTTGCGCGGCAAAATGGCATGTGGCGATATCATGGCGCGCAAGCTATGCCCGCGAACCCAGTTCACCTGGTATACCGCAGCCAATTCCTGCACGATTTCGCGCAAGATGGGCAGCGAATGAAAATGGTGATGGGTAGAGATATGTTGGGGTTGCGCGCCAGCCTCGACAAAGCGCCGCAATTGCGCGTCCAATTCATTGCGGATCCAGCGGATACTGTCTTTGCTGAAGTACAGACCGCGCAAATACAAGCTGAATTTGTTGCGGAAGCCGCCGTCCCGCTTGAGCAAATGCCATTGGCGGGGACCGCGCCGGTCGACCGGGAAACCGTCGGTCAGGCATAGATGCACGCCGATGTCCAGCTCGGGACAATCTTTGAAGCGTTCCAGCGCATCCCGGTAGGCAGGGAAATTGGTCATCACGCTGGCCGCGTTGATGTATCCGCTTTTGTGCAAGTCGTATGTGGCTTGGTTGAGGCCAACGGACAAGCCGCAATCGTCGGCGGTGACGATCAGCCGCTGCATGACGGGGTAGCCTGCCTCGCTTGCCAGACAACCGCGAATTCGTCTAGCGCCGCGCGTTGCGCCGCTGTCAAATGGATGAAGGGCCGCGCCTGCTTGATCCGCTGCAGAGCCTCCTGCGGCTTCAGCCCGGTCGCGATCAAATAAGCGGCGGTCATGGTTGGCGCGCGCCCCACGCCGACGCCGCAATGGATATAGACCTTGCCGCCGCGGACGATTTCTGCGCGCGCGAAATCGACGCCGCGCAATAAGTCGGCGATGGTGGGCGGACTGTTGTCAATTGTGGCGAGCTGCAAATGCCGCTCCCCGCCGATGCCGGCGTCGACATCGCTGAAGCGCCGCTCGCGCATATTAATGATGGCGCTGATGCCGCGCCCCCGCATTTTTGGGTAGCCACGGGCGCTATGCTGCCCGCCCAGATAAAGCTGCGGCGTCACTTCGCTCAATTGCCAGAGCGGCGCGCCGCTGAGCTTGCGCCAGATTTGATCGACGAAGCGCAGCAGAATCGGCCAGGGTCCCGTTTTTATCAGGCTGATGACACGCGTGAGAGGATGCGGAGGCTTGGCAGTGGAATTCATGGTGGGCATTGTAGCACATCCGCCCAGGGCGGACGCTTCAAGTTAATCTCGCCATAAAGACACAGAAGTAATTCCAAGAAAATAATAAGAAGCGCTAGGGGCGACTGACCTGCTGTGTCTACGCGCAGCGCTGAGTCGGCCTATGAGCTGGATTCATTTCTTTCTTGGTTCTACATTGACCGACACGACCCTCGGCGCCCTCGGTGGTTAATTGCCAATAGTTTGAAATGCCTGCAAAAAAATATCCCGACTCTTTTGACGAGCGCGCTGTCAATGTGTTAAGTTACAGGCTAGGCTTGCAGAAGGAATTCCGATGAACCTGATATTGAGCCTGGCAGAATATGCCGAGCCGCTCTTGAATTCACCCTACATCCTGCGCACGCGCCGCAATCACGGCTTGGAGCATGCCACGATCCACATTTTGAGCCGCAGCAACTGCAGGCTGTCCGGGCGCAGCAGCGATCAGGGCTTCATCATATACGGCAATGTGCCCACCGAAGCCGTCGAGAAGGCCGTAGAAGAAGCGCTGCAGCGCATGGGGGCGGGCGAGCGCAAACTGGCTGTGCATCCCAATTGCGGTACCAATTTGGTGACGGCTGGCTTCGCGGCGACAGCGCTTGCCTGGCTCGGTTTCGCGGGCGGCGGCTGGCGGCGCGGCTGGCAGCGCTTCCCGACGATGATGATGATCATGATGGCGGTCTTGCTCTTTTCGCAGCCGCTGGGCATGAGCCTGCAACGGCATATCACCACCGAAGGCGACCCGGGCGATCTGCGCCTGCTCAGCGTCGAGCGCGAGACATTGAAGCTGCCTTTTGGCGGACGGCAATTGACGGTCCATCGCGTGTTGACGCGGCAGAGCTAAGCGGACCATGAGCGAGACGCCACGATTCTATATCTTCCACGGGGACGACAGCATCAGCCGGCAGGGCGCGCTGGCAAAAATGCGCGCCGCCATGGGCGAAGACGCGGCGCTCAACACCAGTGAATTTGACGGCAGCAAAACGCCCGTGCCCGAGGTCTTGTCGGCGGCGAGATCCCTGCCCTTCCTAGCGGACAAGCGACTGGTGATCGCCCGAGGGCTAATCAGCCACATCACGCGCAAAGGCGCTGGGGAAGCCGGCAAGTGGGCGCGAAAGCGCTTGATTGAAGAATTGCCCAATCTGCCCGAATTCGCTCGGCTGGTCCTGGTAGAGGACGCATTGCTCTCGGACAAGAACGCGGTGCTGAAAGCCGCTAGGAAATCGGGGAGCGGGTACATTGGGACCTTTGAAGCGCCGAAAGACCCGACTGCCTGGATTATCAAGCGCGCCCGGACAGAATATGAGGCTGAGATAAGCCCGCGGGCAGCCCAAGCCATCGCATCGGTCGTCAACAAGGACCTGCTGCGCGCCGATAGCGAGCTGCACAAGCTGGTATGCTATGTTGATGGCGAGCGCGGCATCAGCGAGCAGGATGTCGCCCTGCTGACGCCTTATGTTCCGGAAGCCAGTATCTTCGAGTTGGTGGATGCCTTGGCCAGCGGCGATGGCGAGCGAGCCATTCAGTTGGTCCACCAAACGCTGCGCGACAACCCCAAAGACCCTGGGTACGGCATGTATGGCATGATCGTGCGGCAATTCCGCTTGCTGCTCATGACGAAGGATCATTTGCACGCTGGCGGCTCCTCGCAGAATCAAGCTATCGCCCGCGCTATCGGAGCGCATCCTTATGCCGCGGGCAAAATGGCGACGCAATCAAGAGCCTTCACTTTGGAGCAATTGCAAAGGATACTGAAGCACTTGCAGCGCATTGATCAAGATATGAAGACGGGCAGGATTGAAGCGCGGCTGGCGCTGGACCTGCTCGTCACCAGCCTGGCGCGACAATAAGCGCCCGGTGGCCTAAACCTTAAACAAGAGGACGAACTGACATGGCGGGTGAAGAAACAGCGCAGCGCATGATTGAAAATGACACAGAGGGTAGGGACGACATGATGGACAGCACAGCGAGTGATGTTGCGGGAACGAGCCTGGCGCAGGTTGATGTCAATGACCTGGTAGCTGATCTGGTGGGTTGGCGGGAAACGCTGGCGGACATGCTGGAGCAGTTGCCGCGCGAGGCTTTCGAGCGCTTGTTCCTGCGTTTGCTGGGCGAAGATGGCATGGGTGAGATTGAACTGACCGGCGCCAAGGATGTGATTGAGGGCATGGGCACGATTGGCGGCGGCGGCTTCTTTTCCTTCCGCGTCTCGTTCAAGTGCATCCGCGGCGGGGGCCGCGTCAGTTCGGGCGCGATTGACGACTTCCGCCGCGAGGTCACGGTGGGCAGAGCCGACCGCGGCTTGCTCATCACGACGGGCAAGTTCACGCAGGAAGCGGAATTGAAAGCCGGCAGCGACCGCTCGCCAGAAATACGGCTGATTGATGGCGATGAGTTCATCGACAAGTTGAAGGAGCTGAACTTGGGTCTGCGCACGGAGCAGGTTGTGGTCGAGCGGGTGGTGATTGACGAGGCTTGGTTTGGGAGTGTGTAGTGAGGAGGAAAGGGCAACAAAATGTCAGGTGTATCCATTCCTACAAAAAACGCGATGATGACTCCAACCGTTCAAGCTTTACATAATCTTGGCGGATCTGGCACGAATAGTGAATTATATGATGAAGTCGTTAAGATCCTTGCTTTAACCGAGGAACAGCTCCAAAAACCGCATAAAGGTGGTAATCAATCCCAAGTGTATTATCGCTTAGGCTGGGTGAAAACTTGGCTAAAACATTATGGCTTGTTGGAGAACGCTTCACGAGGACTGTGGACGCTGACAGAGAAAGGGCAAGCCACCACGGAAGTAGATATAGCAGACATGCAAAAAACCGTTGACGCAAAGTTAGCAGCAGAAAAAGCTTCACGAGACGTTGGCATTTCAGAAGATAACGGTGATACTGACAATCTGCCCTCAAATGAGGAAAATGAAAACCAAGCTTTCGGATGGCGCTCTGAGATAAATGAAGTTTTGCTTCAGATGAATCCATCCGCATTTGAGCGCCTATGTCAAAGAATTCTGCGCGAAAGCGGATTCACCCAAGTTGACGTTTCCGGACGAAGCGGAGACGGCGGCATAGACGGCGTTGGTGTTCTGCGGCTAGGCGGATTCTTGTCGATTCGCGTACTCTTCCAGTGCAAACGTTACAAAGGGTCTATTGGCGCTGGCATTGTGCGCGACTTCCGCGGCGCTATGGTCGGCAGAACTGACAAAGGGCTAATTGTCACTACTGGCAGCTTCACGCCTGCCGCGCAACGTGAAGCCACTCGCGATGGCGCGCCGGAAATCGACCTGGTCGATGGCGAACAATTGATTGACAAACTGAAAGAACTCTCGCTCGGCGTGGAGACAGAAGAAGTTGTCGTCGAGCGCGTCACAGTGAACCCCGACTTCTTCGATAGCATTTAGCGCTTACTTCAACTTCCAGGGCAAGCCCGCCACCATCAGCAAGACCTCATCGGCGCGCTCGGCCACGCGCTGATTAGCGCGCCCTAGCATGTCACGAAACAGGACACCTAACCGGCTCGGCGGCACGACGCCCATCCCCACCTCGTTGCTGACCACCAGCCAGGTGGCGTCCGAGCGTTCATACACCTCGAGCAAAGCCTTAATCTCGCGCAGAGCCGCATTGTCCGCCTCCAACTGGCTTGTCTTTTCCGGCAAGCCCAACAGCATATTGCTCGTCAGCAAGGTAAGGCAGTCGAGCAACAAGGTATCATGCGGAAGCGGGCAATCGGCGATGCGCTGCGGGACTTGGCGTGGCGCTTCCAGGGTATGCCAGCTTGCCGGGCGCTGCGCCCGGTGCGCGGCGATGCGCGCGGCCATATCGCCGTCGGTGGCTTCGGCTGTCGCGACGAAAAGAACCTGTTTGCCATAGGTCCGCGCCCAGTGTTCGGCGTAGTGGCTTTTGCCGCCCCGCGCCCCGCCCAGCAGAAAAATCAGCTTCTTAGACATGAATAATCCCGATTCCCAAAAGGCAGGCTAGTTCGGTCAGCTCGCAGATCGCGCCATAGACATCGCCGGTGATGCCGCCGCCCAGGCGCTCCCCCGCCCAGCGCCCAACAGCCAAGGCAATCAGCAGGGTCAATATGCACAAAACGAAGACGCCATAATGGGCGACGACGATGCCGACGATGGCAGAGCTTAGCAACAGTTGCCGCGCTCCTAGACCTTCGCGGAAGGCAATGCCCATGCCCGTTTCCCGGGCATAAGGGAAGCGATAAGCGGCGATGACCATCGCCCAGCGGCCGAAGAGCGGCGGCAGAATCAATAAGGCGGGATTGATGACGCCTATCGCCAGCCATTTACACAGGAGCAGCAAAATCAAGCCCAGCGTCGCCCAAGTTCCCAAACGCGGATCTCGCATGATGGCGAGTCGCCGCGCCGCTTCGCCGTGGAACAGTAAACCGTCACAGCTGTCGGCGAAGCCATCCAGGTGCAAGCCACCTGTGAGCGCAACCCAGCAGACCAGGATTAGAGCGGCCGTCAGTTCGCGATCAAATGGCGAAATCGCTGAAATAGCCAGCAAGCATGCGCCAATGAATAAGCCGACCAAAGGAAACCAGGCGAAAGATTTGCCCGCGGCGCGGCCCAAAGGCGAGCCTACTGGCAGAATGGTGAGAAATGTAAAGGCGCTGCGTATTTCATCAATCATCGCGCTAGGTTCGTCAGCGACCGCAACCTTCCAATCAAGGTCGGGCAAGCGAGGACAATTCAAAAGAAGCAGTTTATAGCATGATGGCGAGAATGCTAGCCGTATCGTCTGGACAAGGCAGGGCAGACAAATCGGATATCCGAGTGGATTTTGCTACACTTTTGTGCAGGACAGCCTATCGGGAGGGACTCATTATGCCTATGGTCATTTCCTTTTTGCGCGGCATCAATGTCGGCGGACACAAGAAAATCAAGATGGCGGACTTGCGCGGGCTGTATGCCGCTTTAGGTCTAGCCGACGCGCGCACGATCCTGCAAAGCGGCAACGCGATTTTCAGAACCGAGGAGACAGATCACGCCCGCCTGCAAGCCAAGATTGAAGCCGGCATCCGCGATCAATTCGGTTTCGATGTAGCGGTGATTTTGCGCGGTTCGGCGCAGTTCCGGGCTATCATCGCGCGCCGCCCCTTTACCGAAGCGCAGCAGCGCGAAGCGAAGAAAATCGCGGTCGTCTTCCTGGGCGGCTGCCCGCGCCAAGAGGACCTTGACAAGCTGCGCGCGAATAACCCGGGGCGGGAAATCATCCATGGCGTTGGCAGCGAGCTATTTGTCTTTTACAGCGACGGTCAAGCCCGCTCCAAGCTTGATAACAGCCGCATCGAAAGGGCGCTGCGCCTGCAATCCAGCGCCCGCAACTGGAACACTTGTCACAGGCTGCTGAAACTCTTGGACGAATACGACGCTTAAGCAAGCCGCGCCACGTAGCCTTGGGCATTTTCTCGCAGTCGCTTCCAATCTCGGTCGGCGACGGCATCGTTGTTGATGAGAGATGATCCGACGCCCACTGCGAACGCGCCCTGATCGAGGAATTCACGCAGATTGTCGGCATGGACGCCGCCAGTCGGCATCAGCCGCAGGTGAGGCAGGGGCGCTTTGAGGTCCTTGATATAGCGCCGTCCAAGGTGATTGGCTGGGAATACCTTGACCACGCTGGCACCCCATTCCCAGGCTTGCTGGATTTCTGTCGGCGTGAATGCGCCGGACATGGCTGGCAGCTCACGTTCCAGGCAAGCGGCGATGACATCGCGCTTGCTAACCGGTGATACCACAAATTGCGCGCCAGCGTCGGCGACCGCTCGCACCTGGTCGGGCTTGATAACAGATCCAGCGCCGATGGCGACTGTCGCGTCGACGGACTGGCGCATAGCGGCGATGGTCGAGACCGCGTCCGGGTTGGTTAAGGTGAACTCGATGGCGCGTATGCCGCCCTCGACCAGCGCCTCGGTGATTTGCCGCGCTGTCGAGAGATCGTCCAAGCGGACGATAGCGACGATTTTGTGGCGCTCCAAGATCTCAAGTACATTCATCCGTTACCTCCATTTGCGTTGTAAAAGGCACATCAGTCTTTTATTCTTCGTCTTGTCTAGGATCGCCTGCCGCCGGCTCGTATTCCGGGTGCATGGGCGTCCAGATGGGGTAAAAATCCGCCATGGGCTGCCGCTCGGCTTCTGGGCGCAGGGCAATGATTTGTCCGCCGGTCAAACTGATGTATATCCATCCATAAGCGTTGACCGCGACCGCCAGCGGCTGCTGCGGATAAATCCCCCAGCCGAGTTCGCTCAGCGTGATGTATTCTCGCCAATAATAGCCCTCGCCGTCATAAGGGATGTAGGCTTGCCTTGTGCTTTCAATGCGGAAGGGCAAGAGCAGGGTCGCGCCCAGGAGCTGGTCGCGATCGTCAAAGTTGAGCATCACCACTTTATAACCGACGAAGTCGATCTGCGTCGGATCGCCACTGAGCACGACAATCAGCGTATCGGCTGTACCCGTTAATGTGTCATAGGGATATGCCGCCAGTGACGTCGGCTGCGCGCCCACGCCGAAAAGAACAGTCGGCGGGACGCTATTTGCGCAGTCAAATTGATCCGACGCCAAATTGACGATGCCCGCCCCCAAGCAATAAGGGAAACCGTACCATGCGCCCGTTTCCACGCGATTGACTTCGTCTACCGCCATGCGCGGGTAAGCGCGCGGCGCGCTGTCCAAGGTCCACAATTTGCCGCGATAAAACTCGACATCCGCCGGATGCCGAAAGCCGGTCGCGATGACCCGCCGGTCAGATCCGTCGAGGCTCAGACTGAGGATCGCGCCTCGTTCCGGCTCGTCAAATTCGCAATTGTCACAGGGCGCGCCGACAGCGACATAGAGACGCTCGTCTTCGCCAATTGCTAAGCCACCGACGGGGAAACCGGCGCCTACCGGCAGATCGCTTACGATCGTGTCAACCGTTCCGCTGGACCCGACGCGGTAAATCTTCGCGCCGCCCGATACATAGAGATCGCCTGCATGATAGGCCAAGCCATTGGGCAAGTGCAGCCCGTCAGCGAAAGTTCTCATGCTATCCGGCAACTGATCGCCGTCGCTATCTTCGATGATCATGACTTGACCGGCGAATGGGCGCGTCGCGAAGAGCGAGCCATCGGGCGCGAGTTCCAATGCGGTGAAGGAGAATGGCTCGATGTCCGGCGCTTCAATCACGCTCTCTACGCACCAACGCAGGTAATCGACGAAGAGCGCGCCAGCGATTACGCGCGGACGTTGCGAACACTTGCCCAGCTCCGGCGGCTGCGCTTGGACGGGAAAAAAGAATTGCAAAAACGCTAGGGCTAGCGCGAGCGCCGAAGCCAATGATGATCGTTTCAATAGCGCAGCGAAAGGCATGTCAAACCGCCATCCATCTTTTGGAACTCGCTCATGTCCAGGGCGACAACATCATCGTAAAACTCCCGCGCCGCGGCGAGCGCTTGCGGGCAGCCTGCGGCGACAAAAAGCCGGTCATTGACGGGCATGACATCGGCTGCGAAGCCCTCTTCCGGCGGCAAGGCGATGACCCGAGCCCAGGACAGATCATATTCGGTTCGCAGGGCGGGATCACGAATTAAGACATTTGGCGCCAGTTCGGTCAAGCCACTTTTGAGATGTAAGACACCGGTGAATGGCAGGGCGTCGACGCGGATATCGGGTTTCACCGTTCGCAGCGCCTGCCGCAGCGCGTCTATGCCGCTTTGATTGGTCCGTTCCGACAAGCCCACAAGCACGCGGTCGGCGCAAATCAAGACATCGCCGCCGTCGATGCGCGCCTCGGGCGGCGGCGCGACAATTCGCAATTGCGCCAAATGCGGCTCCAGCGCCGCGCCTTCATTTTCTCGCGTTGGCTCGCCGGAGCGGCAGCGAAAAGCCAGCTCATGGAAGATCACGAAGGGGTCTTCTACAAAATGGCCGTCCGGGAAGCGATCATCGGCGGGCAAGACAGCGACATCTAGCCCGCAGTCGCGCAGGGCTTGCACATAGGTCTCGAACTGGCTCAGCGCCAAGTCATAGTCCGGCGCGCCCAGATGCGCGGAGGACGTCACCCCGCAGGCGAAATTCGCCGCCGGATAGCGCGCCAGCGCGCGTGTGAAAGGGGGAAGCAAGTGCCGCATCGTCTCTATGATCTCAATCTTGGTATCTGAGTTTTGCCATCTTAACCTAAAATCACGCCAGGATAAGTATTGATTCATCGACATTGACGCCAGCGACCTTGCAGGTCTTGGTTCATCTTTGCTTGATTTAGCTATAGAATGAAGTGACAATTCAGCTTACTGGCGACCTGATGCGCAAAAACCCCAAATACGAACTGGATGTCGAGGAACACCGCGAGCAGCTAATCCCGCTGCTGAAGGTGATCCTGGAATCCCCACAGCGCCTCACCTCGCGCGAGCATCAACAGTTGATGCGGCGTTACCCCAAGCCGGCCGGCGAGGGATTTTACAGCCTCGCCAATTTGCTTGATGCCTGGCGCGCCTTTGCCGGACAGGGGGACATTCCAGCCTATGACGAGGCGCTGCTGTACAAGCTGCGGCGCAAGCCCGTACGCACCTTGTCTGGCGTGACGCCGGTGACAGTGCTGACCAAGCCCTTTCCCTGCCCGGGCACTTGTGTATTCTGCCCTAACGACGTGCGCATGCCCAAGAGCTACCTCGCCGATGAACCGGGCGCGCAACGGGCGGAAAAGAACGCCTTCGACCCCTATCTGCAGACCTATATGCGCTTGCAGACCTATCACAACCTGGGGCATTCAACCGACAAGATAGAAATCATTGTATTGGGAGGCACCTGGTCCTTTTATCCAGAAACCTATCAAATCTGGTTCATCAAGCGCATTTTTGACGCCCTGCGCGACTTCGGAAAGGGCGCTGACGGCCGCGCGGAAGTCGTGGCGGCTTTGCGGCAAAACTCGATGTTCCACGGAGAACAAATTAGCAACGCGGTCATACAAGGCGCGGACATGGCGGCGTCTTACAATCAGGTTGTGCAAAATATCTATGCCGATGAGATGTATCGCTCTCGTGGTTTGGTGGACGAGATCCTATCCGGGCGGCGCGCAAGATCGCCCGTAGATGAATACGCGACCTGGAAAGAACTGGAGCGGGCGCAGCGCGAAAACGAGACCGCTCCTTGTCGTTCCGTCGGGCTTGTGATTGAGACGAGACCCGATCATATCAACGAAGATGAGGTGATCCGGATCCGGCGCTTGGGCTGCACCAAAGTGCAGATCGGTTTCCAGAGTCTAGACGATCGCGTTCTGGCAATGAACAAGCGCGGTCATGACGTCGCCGCCACCCGGCGGGCGGTCAAGCTGCTGCGTAAAGCCGGTTTCAAGATCCACGCCCATTGGATGCCGAATCTCTATGGTTCGTCGCCGGGCGCAGACCGAGCGGACTACGAGAAAATGTTTGCCGATGAGGATTTTCGCCCGGATGAACTCAAGATATATCCCTGCTCGCTGATTGAAAGCGCCGAATTGATGCAGCGCTATCAAGCGGGAGATTGGCGTCCCTACAGTCACGACGAGCTGCTCGAATTGCTGGTCGGATGTTTTGAGATGACGCCGGAATACTGTCGGCTGACGCGGGTCATCCGCGATATCCCGGGCACAGACATCGTCGATGGCAACAAAGTGACCAATTTCCGCCAGTTGGTTGAGCGAGAGCTGGAACGCCGCGGCAGCGCGAGCAATGACATTCGCGCGCGGGAGATCCGCCGGGACCCTGTAACAGATGGCGACTTGCGCTTGCATATCCGCGAGTACCGCTCGAGCGTCGGCGACGAAGTTTTCTTGCAGTACATCACCCAAGAACGGAAGATCGCCGCCTTCTTGCGCTTGTGCTTGCCCACTGCCGATGAAGCGCCGCTCCTGGAAGAATTAACCGGCTGCGCCATGATACGCGAAGTGCATGTCTATGGTTTGTCTTTGGGAATCGGCAAAGCGATGAGCGGGCGGGCGCAGCATCTGGGCTTGGGCAGCCGATTGCTTGAGCAGGCGGCGCAAATCGCTGTGGAACGCGGCTATGCGCGTCTGGCTGTAATCTCCGCCATCGGCACGCGCGACTATTATCGCAAGCGCGGTTTCCAGGACGGCGCGCTTTATCAGATCCGCGATCTTGCCAGCGATTTTTCCAGTGTTGTTTCCAGAGTTTTTTCCAATTGAACAAAGCAAAATCTGTCCAATCGGCTAAAATGATTCTGTGATTGACGGCGGCTGCGCACCCCGCGTTGTCACGCGCCATTGAAATACCAGATAAAGCAGATGAGAACGATAGACGTCATCCAGGGCAGTAGCAACCGCAATCAAAGCTTGCGCTTATTGATGCTGATGGTCATTGCGGGAACCATGCCATTTTATTGTTTGGGCATCATCATCATCGGCAGCGCGCCGGCGGAAAACGTAGCAGCGACAGCTTCTCCGACCCAACTCAGCGACGCGACCTTCACGCCCCTGGGCAGTGACCAGGCGGCTTGGTCGAATGCGGCTGTCAGTCCGGTGCGCATTTCATCCATCACCCCGCTCAGCATTTTGCAGCCGACCCCGCGCCAATTCATCCCGCCGACGGCGGCGCCGACCGAGTCGCTTGCTGCGCAAACGCTCGTCATCGCTTCGCCGACAGTCGCCGAGGTCCCGCCGACCGCGCCCGCCGGCCCGGCCGATTCTGACGGCGACGGTCTGCCTGATAGCGCGGACGACTGTCCAGAAGAATATGGCTATGCGGATAATGACGGCTGCCCCTATCCCGATGACCCAGACCGAGACGGCATCCGCGCGGAGGCCGATCTCTGCCCGCAGGAGTTCGCGCCTGGTAGTCCCAATGGCTGCCGCGATTTTGACGACGATGGTCTGGATACATCGCAAGACGATTGCCCCGATATGGCTGGTCCTGTTTCCAACCGCGGCTGTCCCTTGGGCGATGCGACTGCAGGAGGCTAAACTGGTTATCCATGCTTGCACCCACCAACATGTTGATATATTCGCGCTAGCGGCAACATGCGGTATGATTAGCCTCACCGAGAATATGAAGCGAAGGATAGTCCAATGACGCTGCTTGAGAAAGCCAATGCCATGCAAGATCAGTTGGTCGCCTGGCGGCGCGAGCTCCACATGCACCCCGAGCTGGGCTTTGAAGAAATGCGAACATCGCGTCTGGTAGCGGATTCGCTGCGCGAGATGGGCATCGAGGTTGAGGTCGGCGTGGCCGAGACGGGCGTGGTGGCGCGCATCGGCGAAGGGACCCCAGCCGTTGGCATCCGCGCCGATATGGACGCTTTGCCGATTCAGGAAGCCAACGACGTGCCATACAAATCGCAAAATCCCGGCTTGATGCACGCCTGCGGCCACGACGCGCATACCTCGATCTTGCTGGGCGTGGCCCAGGTGCTAAATGATCTGCCAGAACGTCCCACTGGCGAAATACGCCTTCTGTTCCAGCCGAGCGAAGAGAAATGGCGCCAGGAAGACGGCCATAGCGGCGGCAGCCTCATGGTCGAAGAAAAGGCGCTGGCTGGCTTGGACGCGGTAATCGCTTGTCATGTCGCCAGCAACAGTCCAGTAGGCGAGGTTCACGTGACCGACGGCTTTGCCCTGGCCGCGCCCGATACTTTTGACGCGGTCATCTATGGCGAAGGCACGCATGGCGCTGCGCCTCACGACGGTTTGGATCCCATCTGGCTGGCGGCGCAGGTCGTGAACGCGCTGCAGGCAATCCGCTCTCGCCGCCGCAACCCGACCGAGCGTTCGGTGGTAACAATCGGCGCTATACACGCCGGCGTGGCGCATAACGTGATTCCCAACGAGGTGGTCATGCGTGGCACCATTCGCACTTTTGAGCAAGAAGCGCGCGAGGAGATTCATCGCCTGGTAGAAGAAGCTTTTGCTTTGGCGCGGCATTTTGGCGGAGATTATGAATTGAGCATCTCGACTGGTTATCCGGCGCTTTACAATGACCCGGCTGTCGCCGAATTGATGCGCGACGTTAGTAAGGACCTGCTGGGCGCTGATAAGTCGGGGCAGGGCGCGCCGATCATGGCGGGCGAGGATTTCGCCTTTATGACACAGCAAGCGCCGGGCGCGATGATGCGCTTGGGCGCTAAGCTAGACGAGCTAAACCGCCCTCACCACAGCCCCATCTTCGACATCCACGAGGGCTGCTTGCCGGTCGGTGTCGGTGTATTGGCGGAAAGCGCCCTGCGTCTCTTGCGCCAGCATGGAAATAGGCAGTCCAAGCCTGACGCTGCCAAAAGCCTGGATCGCAGACCGAAATGACATCCCGTCGAGCATTCTATTCTTGGCTACTGGCGCTGTTGGCATTGATTCCCCTGGGACTAATCTCGCTGGCCGGTTTCTACAGCCGGATGAAAATCGATGACTTCTGCGTTGTCGCCTCGGCACAAGAATACGACGCTTGGGGCACGATGCTCTATTATGTCAATGCCTGGAGCGGCAGTTATACCCGCTTCTTTCTAATTGGTCTGCTAGGTCCGCTGGATCACATGGCGACCGCCGTCGCGCCGCTTTTGATTGTCGTATTGTGGTTCGGCTGCCTGACATGGCTGATCTATGAAGGGCTGATTTGCCTGGGCATAGGCAGCGCGCGCCGGGCGACCGCGATCATCCTCTCGGCTTTGACTATCTCGGCGACGATCTACGCCTTTCCATCGGAACGAGCGATTTACTGGTACGTTGCCAATACCGCCTACGCTTTGCCATTCGCGCCGCTAAGCGCCTTTCTGGCGCTGTCCATTCGCGTGGCGCGCAAGGGAGCTGTTTCACGCAAAGCCTTGCTGGCGGGGGCGACGATCTGCTTCCTCAGCGCGGGACTGGCTGAGGCATTTGTTACATTTCAACTCTGTATTCTTGCCTGTTGTTCGCTTCTGGCAATAGCGTCGCTGCGCGGTTCCGCGCGCTATGCCATCGTGCTAATGCTTGGGCTTGGTTGGGTGGCGAGCCTCGCTAGCTTGTTTGTACAGTTGCTTACGCCCGGCGTTATGAAGCGCAGCATGGCGGTCGCCCAGGATACGCGCCTGCCGCCCGTCCGCTCGCTGCCCGAGCTGCTGACCGGAACGGTAGAAAACACTTTCGCCTTCTTGTCCGATCCGGAGATCACGGTCGGATTTCTCTTGCTGACGGCTGCGGGCATGTTTTACATGTTGACACGGCGCGACATACCTCCGCTGAAACCGGAGAGGCATCCGGCGCGCCTTTACGCGCCGCTGATGTGGCTTGGCCTAATCCTGCAATTGCTGTGCCTGCCCATCCTCTGGGCTTATGTCAGCGACGATCCACAGTTTCTCGGGCGCTTTAGCATCCGTTACACCCCATTCATCCTTTTCAACATGCTTGCGATCCTGGTCTATGCCCTGCTCTTGTGGCAACGCAACCCTGTCAATAGTTGGTTGGCGCGCTATGGACCCGGGCTGCGAAGGACCTGCAACGTAATGCTGGTCGTTGTTTCTACCTTGCTTGCTTTGGAAATCACAGCCATACGGATTTATGCCTGGTTCTATATTCTCTGCTCGATTGTACTTTTTCTGGCTTCTTTACTTTGGGAGCAGCCAGCGGCTGCGCCGTTCTTGTCCTTGCGGCGCGGGGCTTTCGCCTTGATTCTCTGTCTGACCGTCACCTGGTTATGTCAGGCGACCGTGGCGGCCACATTGCTGTTCGCGCGCGGCGAAGTCTTCATCCGCACGATGACCGGGGGACCCTACCTGATGATGGTAACGAGCCTCGTTTGGGGCGCCATTTTGGGTTACTGGGTCAATGGATATTTTCAAATGCCGCGAGCGAAGCGGATCTGGAAAACTGTAACGGAGCTCGCCCTGCTTGCGGTCATCTTGTTATTGGCTTTGGCTATGCTTCTCGACCAGATTGAGCTGGTCGAACTGTATCAAGGGCATGCCAAGCAATGGGACGCGAATCACGCGCGAATCCTCGCCATGCGCGAAAGCGGGGAGACGCCAATCATCGTAGATGCGATGCCGCGCAGCTTCGGCAACTATATGAGCGAGCCGGATGCCAAATGCTACTATGGCTTACCGGTAACCGTAAGAGAAGAGCGCTGATTTATGTTTCGTTGGGCTGTGTGATCTGAATCAGATTGCCGCAGGTGTCCTTGAAGATGGCGATCGTCACTGGTCCCATTTCGCTGGGTTCCATAGTGAAATCCACGCCAAGTTCTTGGAGGCGATTGTATTCGGACTGGATATCGTCGACGCCGAACATAGCGGCTGGGATACCCTGCTCGAATATCGCTTGCTGAAAGGTGCTGGCAGCGGGATTGCCATTTGGCTCCAGCAGCAGTTCCACCCCGTCGGGATTCTCGGGCGAAACGACTGTTAGCCAGCGATCGTCGCCGCTGACCGGTATGTCATGTTTTGGCAGAAAACCCAGCACTTCCGTATAGAATTTGAGCGCCTTGACTTGGTTATCGACGAGTACTCCGGTGATTTCTATTCGCATCTTTATTTGCCCTTCTATAGTTTGACGTGAAGACTTGTATTATGACGAATCCGTATATTGCCACTTTGTACACAATTTCGCAAGGCGCGCGATGGCTCTGCTGGATCTTGTCAGGGCAATCGCTTCAAAATGATGGCGGACGAAATGGCGGGATTCTAAACTGAAAATTAACTACAGAGTACGCAGAGAACGCAGAGAAAAACAAAAAATCTCATCTCAGATGAGATTTTTGGTGACAAATCACGTTTTGCTGAGGTCTGTTGCCGATTCCGGGCCGCAGATTTAGAAGAATAGTCGTCTAAACTCCTACGAACTCTGTGTCCTCTGCGTCCTCTATGTTGAAAATAATTTGAAGCGATTGCCCTGTGGATCTTGAGCGCGCGACAGCGAGACGGCGCGGAATATGCTATAATCCTTGCCAAGGGATAATTGTTTGTGAGTGGCGGGGATGATCATGAATCTCAGTCAAGAAGCTAAGAATCTGATCGCGATGACTGCTCTGGTCGGGGCAGTGGCGCTGGCTTTGAATGACGTCGCGCTCGACGGGGACGATCGTAATCTGCTTGCATGGTCGCTGGGCTTGTTATTTGTTTCCGTCTTTTTCTGGCTGTGGATGCGCCGCGACGCGCTGGCGAAAAAACGCGGCGAGGCGGGCAATGCGGCGGCGGCAAGCGCCAGCCGCGCGGAAGCCTTGGCGCAGCGCGCGCAAGACAAGTCGCAAATGGAAAGCCAATCCAGCCAAGGAACAGCGGCTGCCGACGCGCTGGAAGCCGATGATTTGACCAAAATTAACGGCATTGGCAAAGTTTTCCGCGATATATTGCACGATGCGGGCATCAAGACCTTCGATCAGCTTGCGAATAGTTCGCGCGAGGCTCTCATCGGGCTTATCGTCGCGGCGGGCAAGGTGCCGCCGTCAGGCCTCGAGACCTGGTCCCAGCAAGCAGATTACGCGGCCCAGGGCGATTGGGACGGCTTGCGCGCCTATGTGAACGCGTCATAATCGGGTCTTTCGCCGAGTTCGCGTCGTCCACAGCCACGGGGCGAGCGCGCCTGTAAGGTATATCTGCCATAATCCCGCTTGAGCAGCAACTTAGTCTGAGGACAGGGCATGCCCAGAGTTGCTCATATCATCCGCCGCCGTCATGCCCGCAAGGTGCGCAAGCGCTCCCAGAGTCGACGCGCCCGGCTTTGGCTGGCATTGTTCGGGGGCTTGCCAGCTCTGCTCTGTCTTTTGCCCTTGATGGCCGCGCTGGCGCTAGCGATTTGGCTTTATGCCCAAGCCGCGAGCGCTTTCCCCGCAATGGAAGCCCTCACGCTCCTCGAGCCCGAAAGCAGCGCAACACGCTTTTTTGATGGCAGCGGCGCAACAGTAATCTATACGGTGCAGGATCCACTTGAGGAGGCGCGGGGGCTTGTTACCCTGGCGGGTATTCCCAGTTTCTTGGGCGAGCTTACCCTAGTTGCGGAAAATCAGGGTCGCGCGATCAGAGCCGATGCCGATGCCGCGCAAAGCCTGTTGCAAGTATGGCGCTACATGCTGGGCGCGCCGCTCCACAAGGAAACGGGCATCTTGGACCGCTTGACGCAAAACGTCTTATTGCCCAAGGCGCGTTCGAGCGGCTTGGACGATAGCTTGCTGGCGCTGGCGCTGACGGCGGAGAGCAAAAGGCGCTACACCGCCGACGAACTGTTGGAACTGCACCTTAATACGAATTATTACGGCAACGAAGCTTTCGGAATTGAAGCAGCTGCCTGGGTTTATCTAGGCAAATCCGCGGCCGAACTCGACTTGGCGGAGGCGGCGCTGCTGGCGGCGATAGCCCTGTCGCCGCGGCAGAACCCCATTGATGACGAACGGAGCGCGCGGCAGCGGGCTGCGGATTTGCTGCTGCAAGCGTTGAACACGGGGATTATCGACCAGGCGGCTTATGACCTGGCGTCGCAGGCAGGCGCCCGGACGGTGATAGCAAAGATCAAGCGGCTGCCAGAAATCGCGCCTGAGTTCAACTTATATGCCCGGCGGCAGGCGCAAGACATTCTCGATAATATGGGTTATGACGGGGCGCGGCTTATCGCGCGCGGCGGCTTGCGTATCCGGACCTCGCTTGATCTGGATATCTATTTGCAGTCCGAGTGCCTGGCGCGCGCGCAGATGCAGCTTCTGAGCAGCGGCGCCAGCGCGGAGGAGACCCTGCAAAACGCGAAATGCAGCGCAGCGCGCGAGCTCTTGCCCGTCGCGCCCATATCCGCCGCCCCGGACCAGGTCGCGTCGGTGATACTGGACGTGGAAAACGGCGCGATCTTGAGCATGTCGGGGAATGCCCGACTGGCGACGCGCCAGCCTGGGGTGGTCCTTCAGCCATTTGTATATATTGAAGGCTTCCTGCGCCGGCTGTATACCCCAGCCACCATGGTATACGATATTCCACAGGTCTATCCTGGGCAGGCTGATGGGCTCATTTACAGTCCAGCCAACCCTGATGGGCAGTTTCACGGTCCCTTGAATCTGCGCGACGCCATGTCCGCCGCCTTGCTGCCGCCCGCTGTCCAAGTCGCCAATAGCCGCGGCATGAGCCAAGTCATTCGCACTGCCCATAGATTGGGATTTAACAGCCTGGACGAAGACCGCGTCAACCTCGATATCCTCGAGCGCGGCGGCGCGGTCTCTGTTCTGGATAGCGCTTATGCCTATAGCGTGCTGGCTGCTATGGGCGCGATGCGAGGACTGCCGACAGAGCCTGTCGCGGCCGGGTATCGCGGGCAAGATCCGGTCGCTGTCTTGAGCATCGCGGATGCCGAGGACAAGACGCTTTGGCAATACGAGGGCGCCCTGGATCGCTCGAATGAAACCCCCGTGATTGAAGCTAGCCTGGCCTATTTGGTCAACGATATCCTGGCAGATGAAGCGTCACGTCAGCGCGTTCTGGGCAGGGCGGACGAAGCGCTGCAAGTCGCGGGGCGCGCCGCTGTTCTTGACGGTGTGAGCGCCGACCGGCGCGACAGTTGGACAGTTGGCTACAATCCGCAAATCGTCGTGGCAGTGAACGCCGCGCGGGCAGATGGGAGGCCGATGGATTTAGAACCTGCCGATCGCGCTGGTTCGGCGCCAATATGGCGAGCGCTGATGAATTATGTGATTGATAGAGACAGCCTGCGGTCTATGGATTGGCAAAAGCCCGCGGATCTTGAAGAGTTCCTTGTTTGCGAGATTTCGGGTCAGCTGCCTCCCGCCACCGAGCATTGCCCGACACGCCGGGAAATCGTTCCGGCTGGCACATCCCTAGCGCCTGATACATTGTGGCAGACCGTCGAGATCAATAGCCTGACAGGGCAACCGGCGACGGTGACAACACCAGAAAATCAAAGGCGGGCGGCGCTTTATTTCCTGCCGCCCGCTGACATCATCGACTGGTGGATTGCGCAGGACCGCCCCTTGCCGCCCAGCGCCTTTGGCGGCGACGGGCTTCGCGCCGAGGCGCCAGCCGCCCAATTGCTTCAACCATCGGATTTCGCTTACCTTGGCGGAAACGTGGAGATTGCCGGGAAAATCAACGAAGCGGGCGCGCTCCATTACGCGCTGGAATACGGACCGGGCGTCAACCCAAGCGAGTGGATCGAGATCTTTCGGGAAGGCGCGCCCAGGACGCCGGCGGATATTAGCCTCGCATGGGATACCAGCGCGCTGCATGGTGTATATACTTTGAAATTGACCGCGCTCATGGCTGATGGCGAAACCATTACCGATACCCGGCAGGTAACGCTTGACAATAGTCCGCCGACGATAGAGTTGCGCTTGAGCGATGGCGCGTCCGCGGTGAAGTATCCGGCGCAGCGCGTCATTTCTTTGCTGGCGGATGCCAGCGATAATTTAGCGCTTGAGCGCGTCGAGTTCTATCAAGATGCTGAATTGCTGGGCATTGACCGCGATTGGCCCTATGGATTCGAGCACGAGCTCCTGGGCGCGGGCAGCTTGAATTTCGTCGCCGTGGCATTTGACCAAGTAGGCAACAGCGCCGATTCCGCCTTGCTTGTCACTGTAGAAGCGAATTAGGCTTTTTCGCTCATGACTACAGCTGGCAGGCGGCGTTGGCAATCGTGAGCCGAGTCTGTTAGTTCTTTCTTGCGGAGAATATGTCAGAGGATCCTTCAAGAGCGACAGGGCATCAGCCGCCGCGCCAATTTAAGTGGCTGGCGCTTTTGCTTGCGCTGCTTCCGCTGGGCTTCTTCGCTTATCTGAGCCAATTCAGTCGCTTGATGTCCGATGACTATTGCGCAATCGCTGTCGGGCGAGAGCTGGGCGCCTGGGGCGGCGCCCGCTATTGGTACAACAGTTGGGCAGGCAGCTACGCTAATTTCTTCCTCAAGAGCGCGCTTGCCCCGCTGGATATATTGCTGCCGCGGTTTACCCCCATTGCCATCATCATCATCTGGACGCTGGGCGCGTTCTGGCTGGGCAGTTTATTCTTGCGCGGCTTGGGCTTCCGCCGACGCCGGCTCGGCGCGCTAGTCATCGCTTGCGCCTTGGCAACAGCCGGTATAAACGCATTTTATTCCCCACAGTCCTTTTACTGGTTTGCCGCGAGCACGCACTACGCCTTGCCGACAGCCTTGCTTACGGTTTACCTGGCGCTCTGCGCGCATACGCTGCTGCTTGGCGTCGAGGCGCGGGTTGGTCGCTGGGCATTGGCTGGCGCGCTGCTGTGTTTTTGCACAGCGGGCGCTTCGGAGATATTTGTCGCGTTTCAACTGACATTGATGACGATTTGTCTGCTGCCGATTGTGGCGTTTCGGCGGATGGGAAAGCTGCGAAACCTTGCCATTGTCGCCGGCGCTGGATGGCTGGCGACGCTCCTTGGATTCCTGCTGCAGGCGCTGTCGCCCGGGCTGGCCGCGCGGGCAGCGGAAGACGCCGCGCGCTTTGGCCAAGCGGTTCGCGACGCCCCAGGCTTGTTGACTGGCACGCTAGGCAAAACCTTCCAACTGACGGGCCACCCGCCCGCTTTTGCCGGCTTCATGTTGCTTTTCTGCATAGCCTACCTGGTCCTTCGCTGTAGTTATCATCCGCGACCGTCGACAAGCGAGTTCAGGTCTACCCGTCTGGCAAAACGCGAGCTCTGGCTCGTGCTTGTTTTCCAGTTGCTTTGGATACCTTTGCTTTGGTCTCATCTGAGCGACGACCCCCGTTTTTTCGGGCGTTTCAGCGCGGCTTATCTGCTGGTCGTCGCGCTCAATTTGGTCTTGATTGTCGGCTTCCGCCTCGCGATCAGACAGCGTGAGCGCCTGAATCAATGCTTGAGCGACATGCCGCGAGCCAACCTGGTGATCATCAGCTTGATTCTATTCATCGTGACCCTGCTATTCGCCCTGACTCAGGCGCGCAGCATTCACTATCGCGCGGCGAGTTTTCTGTTCACGAGCGCCATCAGCCTCTTGTATGTGGGAATCGGGCAAGTGGATGCGGATATAAATCTCACGCAGGTCAGGCGACTGCGTTGGCTGTCGCTTTTCGCGCTGGGCATCGCGCTGGTTTCGCTGTCGGCGATTGTATTCACGGCGCTAATTGGGCGGGGATTTGTGGATGCGCGCATTTTGGCGCCGGCCTCGTTTGCGCTGGTGTTCCCGGGCTTGTTATTGGGAGCGCTGTACGGGATCGCGCATAGCCAGAACGCGGATATGGCGCATACTGTGCCCGTTCGCATTTGCTTGACGCTGGCGCTATTGATCACCTTTGCTATCGTGATAGGCAAGGCGCGAATGATACCCAACTTTCAAGATTATGCGCGGGAATGGGACGCGCGGCATCAGCAGATCCTGTCGCTGCGAGCGGCGGACCAGCGTTCGCTCGCGCTAGCGCCGCTCTCGTTTGACTTGGCAGACTATGTTGGGGTGACCACCTTGGGCAAAGATCCGTCGAATCGCTGCGCGCTGCGCTATTATGACCTGGACGCTATTGCGATAATCGAATCATAGCGGGTTGGGTACAGCGCCAGGGCAATCGCTTCAAATTTTATTCACCACGTAGACACCGAGAGTCGCGTAGACAATGACCGCCAACACCGAGATTTATCCGTAAATATGCCAAAAAAGGACGTAATGTAGGGGCGATTCTGTGAATCGCCCACGATTATGCACCCAATTTCATGGGCGAGCCAAGGCTCGCCCCTACAATTCATCAGTTTAATGTTAAATTCGACAGTTATGGATTTTGAAGCGATTGCCCTGGGTACAGCGCCGCTCTGCCCTGCTATTCAACTGAGGCTTTGGTACTATTGCCCGGCTGTTTCCACAGGTATCGGATGCTGAATGGCGACATTTGAAGCCCTGCAGTTGCGCCTAGAATATGCTTACGCCTGGGCGACGCGAAGCTGGTTGCCAGCACTGCTTGTGATCTTGGCGGTCTTTGCTTTGGCGACGCGACTTTTGGACGACTATCCGATATTGCCCGACGGATTGCGTTCGATTGCCACGGCGGGGGGGCTCGCAGCCGAGTCGGATCTGGCGTCGGTCTTCGAGAAGCTGACAGATGTCAGCCAACAGCATGTGCCGGGCTACTTCCTGGCGCTTTTTGTCTGGGGAAAAATCGCCGGCTGGGATCCGATGCTGCTGCGGGCGCTCTCGCTCTTTTTCGGCGTCTTGAGCCTGGCGCTGATTTATCGTTTGGGTAGGGATTTCATTTCCCGGGAAGCCGGGTTTTTCTCGATCGTGATGTTTGCCACTCTATCCTTCTACAACCTCTGGTATTTGCCGATCCGCATGTACACGTTATTTGTGGCGACCGGACTTTGGCTGCTGTGGCTGTACTTGCGCGCTGTCCTGCGCAACCAGGCGTCTTTCCGGCATTACGCCTTATTGTGCCTGGCTTGTATATTATTTTTGTATTCGCAGATATTCAGTTTGGCGCTGGGTCTGGGTCTGGCGCTGTATCATCTCCTATTTGTCGCCAAGTCGCGTCATTGGCTATTTGTCGCGGCGGCGGGGGTTCTGGCTGGGCTTAGCATCTTGCCTTGGTTGAGCACGCTATTAACAGGGACGGCCGAAATCGTCGGCGGCGAGTTCGGGGACATCCGCGTGCTCCGCCCGGTCGAGACTGTGACTACGATTCTAAGTCTGTCCATGAATGCCAGCATACTCTTTCTGGGATTGCTGGCGCTGTCGCTGCGGCAAGTATTGAAGAAAGACTCGCTGTCCCTCGCCTTGTGGACTATTTTGATAATAGCCAGCGCCTTTTATGTGATCGTCAATCAGGCGACCGGCGCAATCGATCTCCATCGCTCGCGTTACTTCGTCATCCTCTTTCCCTTGATTATTTTGCTGCTCAATATCGGGCTGTCGCAATTAAGCCGCTGGAAACTGGTCTGCCTGGGCATTTTGCTGTTTTGGGCCGCCAGCGGACTCTTGTACCAGCGCCGCGTCGGCGCCGAGATTTTTGTGCGCTCTTATAATACGATTCCCATCCATCTGGTCGAGCGGCATCTGCGTGAAGAGTTGCAGCCGGGCGATTTGCTTGCCGGCTGGTCGGGCGGGCTCAGTTTTGAGTATCGCACGCCCTACGGCGGCGTCAGCGACTATTACTTTGCTAATCATCCGATAGATATTGCCATAGAGCATACCTATGGTTTGCAGCAGCGCAGCGACGAAGAGATTAGCGCGAAGCTGGCAGAACGATTTGCCGGCTACGCGCGTATCTGGCTGAGCTATGAACTGGACAATAGCGCTCGCTTTCATGAACTCTATCAGGCTGCGCTGGCACGCGAACATGCGCTCTGCTTCCGCGACAGGACGCTGGCGAAGGTCGCCATTGAGCTGTATCAGCGGGAAGCCTGCAACTAAAATGTCGAGCTAATTTGGTCTTATGAATACGAAGGCTGCGCAGCTAACAAGAATATTGGAATCCCTCAGCCAATGCTGGATTGTGGCGCTTGCGGTCATTTATGCTGCTTTTGCGCTGGCCGCCCTGCGGCTGGACGACTATCCGATTTATGTGGACGGCTTGTTTTCGATCGCGACGGCTGGCTACTTTGACCCTGCTTCAGGCTTGGACGGCGTCCTGGACAGATTGATGGTCAAGAGTCAACAGCATGTGCCGGGCTATTTTCTGCTGCTGCATGTTTGGGGAAAACTGGTCAACTGGTCCCCGCTGGCGCTTAAGCTGCTTACTGTGTTTTTCGGCGTGCTTAGCCTGGCGCTGATTTATCGGCTGGGTCGGGGCATGATGAGCGCGGAAGCCGGTTTTTTCGCCGCGCTGATGCTGGCTTCGCTGGCTTTTTATAATGTCTGGTACTTGCCGATTCGCATGTACACCATGTTCGTCGCGGCGGCCTTATTGCTCTTGTGGCTCTATTTGCGGGCGCTGCGCGCTGTGCGGGCGACCCGCGCCGAGCTGGTGGCGCTGTGCCTTGCCTGCGTTTTGTTCGCCTATACGCATATTTTCAGTTTGGCTCTGCTTTGCGGACTGGGCGTCTATCATGTATTTTTCGTGGCAAAGACGCGCAAATGGTTTTTTATGTCTGGCGCCTTCCTGGCCGCCGGGCTGGCTTTTTTGCCTTGGATGCGCATCTTGATAGAAGGCGCAGCCTATGCGGCAGACAGGGCGGAACAAGCGATCAGCGCCCTTAGTTCTCTCAATTTGCTCTGGTCGATCACAAGTCTCGGCATCAATGCAAGCAGTTTCTTCCTGGCGCTCTTTGCGCTTGCGGCTTTCCGCGCTTTGCGCCGGGATCGAACCGCCCTTGCTCTGTGGGTGATTCTATTGGCGACGATGGCATTCTACGCGATTGTCAATCAGGTCTTGGAGGTCATAGATTTCCCGCGCATACGCTATGCCGTGATTGTCTTTCCCTTGCTGATTCTGCTGCTGGTCAAGGGGTTGGAGGCGCTGCCGCGCAGGAAGCTATTGCTGTTGGGCATACTTGTATTTTGGCTGGCTAGCGGCTTGCTCTTCCAACGCCGGGTTGGGGCCGGCCAGTTCGTTCGTTCCTATAATACGCTGCCGATACACTTGGTGGAGCGTCATTTGCAAGGCGATTTTATGGACGGCGACTTGCTGACCGGCTGGAGCGACGGCTTAAACTTGTATTTTGAGTCTGTTGTCTATGGCGGCGTAGCGGATTTCTACTTCGCGAAACACGGCGTCGATGTGGCGATAGAACATACTTATGAACTTGGCAAAAGCGCTGACGATGCAATCGCGGTCATGCTCCGCGACAAACTGAAGGGACAGCAGCGCGTTTGGCTGGTTTACGAAGTGGACCAGACCGAACGATACGAAAGGCTCTGGCAGGATGCCTTGCAGCCGCAGTTCGTGATTTGTCGCAGGGAGAACGACATAGAAAACGTAATCATCGTCTTGTACCAAAGAATTAGCTGCGCATGACGGTCCGCCGTTTCTTGAGCGCAACATAAGAAATTCATATTATTTTTGGCAAAGCTCCTCTATCCTTGCCAATTCTGTTGACTAGAATCGTCAAATATGCTAAATTACGGCTGAATATCTGGCACTCTTATCGATTGAGTGCTAATTTTCTCAAGTATCGACACTTGCAACGAATGTTGTAGAGAGGAAAAGACAATGCCTGTGAATATCCGCCCGCTCGGCGACCGCGTTTTGGTCGAGCCAGTCGAATCGGAAGAAACGTTCGCTGGTGGCGCCTTTGTTCTGCCGGAAACCGCGAAGGAAAAGCCGCAACAGGGTTTGATCCGCGCAGCGGGACCCGGCAAATACGACGAAGACGGCGCCAAGCGCATCCCCATGGACGTCGAAGAAGGCGACCGCGTGCTCTTCGCCAAGTATGCCGGCACCGAGGTCAAGCTTGACGGCGCCAAGATGCTCATCATGAAAGAATCCGACATCCTCGGTATCGTGGAAGTCTAATTGGATTTCTGTTGGTCGAACATTTTCTCATCCACAGTGAACAGATTCAAGTCTGGAGGAATCAATGGCAAAGCAACTCGTATTTAAGGAAGATGCCCGGCGCAAGCTGCAAGCCGGCGTCGACAAAGTCGCCAACGCT
Organism: Phototrophicaceae bacterium; assembly: GCA_965116975.1. GTDB lineage: Bacteria > Chloroflexota > Anaerolineae > Aggregatilineales > Phototrophicaceae > UBA6055. The sequence goes on along the minus strand of OZ220735.1, from coordinate 3,002,621 downwards.
GTCAGCACGACGCTTGGTCCCAAGGGTCGTAATGTGGCGCTGGACAAAAAATTTGGCGCGCCGACCGTCACCCATGACGGCGTAACAGTCGCCAAAGAGATCGAACTTGAAGACCCCTATGAAAACATGGGCGCGCAACTGCTCAAAGAAGCGGCCACCAAGACCAATGACATCGCGGGTGATGGCACCACCACCGCGACAGTCCTGGCGCAGGCTATCGTCAGTGAAGGCTTGAAAAACGTGGCGGCCGGCGCCAACCCGATGCTCTTGAAGCGCGGCATCATCCACGCTGCTGATGTCGTTTCCCGCCACATTCTCGAGCAAGCCACGCCCATCGACACCAAAGACGAAATCGCCAATGTCGCCAGCGTTTCCGCACAGGACAAGGAAATCGGCAATCTGATCGCCGAGGTGATGGACAAGGTCGGCAAGGACGGCGTCGTCACCGTTGAGGAGAGCCGCGGACTGGAATTCGAAACCGAGTACGTCGAGGGCATGCAGTTCGATCGCGGTTACATCAGCCCCTACTTCGTCACCAACAGCGAAAGCATGGAATCCGATATCGAAGAGCCTTACATTCTGATCCACGACAAGAAGGTCAGCGCGGCGCAGGATATCATCCCGATCCTGGAAAAACTGCATCAGATTGGCAAGCGCGAGCTGGTCATCATCGCCGAGGATGTTGATGGTGAGGCTTTGGCAACCATGGTTGTCAACAAGCTGCGCGGCGCGATCAATGTTTTGGGTGTCAAGGCGCCGGGCTTTGGCGATCGCCGCAAAGCCATGCTGCGCGACATCGCTGTCTTGACCGGCGGCACTGTCATCAGCGAAGAGACGGGCCGCAAGCTGGACAGCGTTTCGGTGCAGGACCTGGGCCGCGCGGCCAAGGTCGTCAGCACCAAAGACGATACCGTGATCGTTGATGGCGCCGGCGAAGAAGGCGCGATCGCGGGCCGTATCGAAGAGATCCGCCGCGAGATCGACAACAGCACCAGCGACTACGACCGCGAAAAGCTGCAAGAGCGCCTGGCCAAGCTCAGCGGCGGCGTGGCGGTAATCCGCGTTGGCGCGGCTACCGAGACCGAGCTGAAGGAAAAGAAGCATCGCGTCGAAGACGCTTTGAGCGCGACCCGCGCTGCCGTTGAAGAGGGCATCGTGCCCGGTGGCGGCGTCGCGCTGATCAATGCCGTGAGCTCGCTGGACGGTGTCAGCTTGAGTATCGCCGACGAAAACACCGGCGTGACCATCATGCGCCGCGCCCTGGAAATGCCGATGCGCAAGATCGCCGCGAACGCTGGCGAAGACGGCGCGGTCATCATCCAGAATGTACGCCGCGCGCAAGACGAAGGCAGCAACCATCGCGTCGGTTTCAATGTCATGAACGGGGAATACGGCGACATGATCGAAGCCGGCATCCCGGACCCCGCCAAGGTCACCCGCGGCGCCATCGAGAACTCGGCATCCATCGCCGCCATGATCTTGACCACAGAAGCGCTGATCACCGATGTGCCGGAAGAAACGCCCCCGCCGATGCCCGGCGGCGGTATGGACGGCATGGGTGGTATGGGCGGCATGATGTAGGCTGGCTCCTAGCCATCTTCACAAGTCGCAACAAAAAGGGACTGTCCATGACAGTCCCTTTTGCTTGTTAAAGCAAACTGTGTTAAACTCTCTATGTCATTCCGATGCAGACGATGAGGAGACTAACATGGAAAAACAAATGGAACTGCATGAATTGCGCCTAAATCGTTTGGAGCAGTTGACGACCTCGATGGTTGATAGTCAAGCGACTATGGTGCAACTCTTGCAAGATCATTCCAATCGATTAGACCGGATTGAGAAGCGCTTGACAAGCGTTGAGAAGCGTTTGACAAGCGTTGAGAAGCGCTTGACAAACGTTGAGACGCGCTTGGATAACGTGGAGAAGCTGCTACAGCTAGCCTTGGATGATTTGGCATTCATCAAAGAGATTCTTCTCAGAGAGAAATAATGCCCATCCTGGGCGCATTTCAGATTATTGGCAATTCAGGCACAGAGAACACCGAGATTTGACCGCTTGCCTGCCAAAATGGAGGCGCTGTAGGGGTCTTTGACGGTCAGTGTCGGCGGGCTGTGTCTACGCGCCCTACGCGATTCGCTGAAACGTCCCTATTTTCGCGCCTCTTTTACAGGGCGACTCAACGAGTCGCTCCTACTAAACTCGTTGGTATTTGGGATGAAGGATCTTGTACCCAGATCTGAAATAGAAATAAAACCGCAATGGATACACTAAACGTTGGCGCGATTGCTCTGGTTATACCTGCTGCTTTGGCGGCAGCACTGGATTCGGTTTGCCGGTGGCGATTATGGCGCCCTTCGTAGCATTGGGCTGCGTGTTGAAACTATACTGAACAGTCGGTTGGCTTACGAAGTGATGTGACAAGCAGAATCGTCTCTTGCTTCGATTCCGTAGGAACTCCTAGCGGAATCAGGTCAATCTCCATCAATGCGAATACAGCTCACAAAGCCTTACACAGGCGCCTCGAGTTCCTCCGCGATCTCGTCTTCTTCCACGCTCATCATGGCGAGCGCGCCATCGTCATCGACATCAACGCGCACCAAGCTCGCCAAGCCGAACTCTCCCGAAAGGATGCCGTCCGACAAACGATCTTCGATTTCGTTTTGAATCAAGCGGCGCAGGGGGCGCGCACCGTATTCGGGATCGTAGCCGTTTGTCGCCAGCCATTCGCAGCCGGCATCGGTTAATTCCAGGGTTATGGCATGCTCGAGCAGTCGTTCCCGAACTTTGTTCAACTCCAGATCGACAATCTGCTGAATCTCGTCGCGGGTGAGCGAGCGGAAGATGATGCTGGCGTCGACGCGATTGAGGAATTCGGGGCGGAACATGCGATGCAACTGGTCCGTCACATTGCGGCTCATGTCTTGGTAAGATTCTTCGTCCATCTTGTCGATATCGAGTTGGGTATTAAAACCCAGACCGGAATTGGGCTTGATCAAGTCCGCGCCGACATTGCTGGTCATAACAATCATGGCATTGCGGAAATCAACGCGGCGTCCGCGGGCGTCGGTCAATGTGCCTTCTTCCATGATTTGCAGCAACATATTGAAGGCTTCCGGATGCGCCTTTTCCACTTCGTCAAAAACGACAATGCTATAGGGACGCCGGCGCACGGCTTCTGTCAACTGACCGGCGTCTTCATAGCCGACATAACCGGGCGGGGCGCCGACCAGACGCGCGACCGAATGCCGCTCCATGAATTCACTCATATCGAGTTGAATGAGCGCTTCTTCGCTGCCAAACAAGAACTCCGCCAGCGCCTTTGTCAACTCGGTTTTGCCCACGCCAGTGGGTCCCAGGAACATAAAGGAACCGATGGGACGCCGCGGATCCTTCAAACCGGCGCGGGCGCGGCGCACGGCTTTGCTGATAGAGACGATTGCCTCGTGCTGGCCGACAATCCGCTCGTGCAGTTTGTCTTCCATTTCCATCAAACGTTCACTTTCTTCGTTGGCGATCCGCGTGACCGGGATGCCGGTCCACATGGCCGCGACTTCGGAAATATCGTCGCCGAGCAAGCGCGGCTGGCCCGTTTCTTCGTTCCAGTTGTGGCGTATATCGGTCAGCGTCGCGTCCAGAGACGCCTGGCGCAGCTTGAGCGTATCGGCTTCGTTTTGCTCCCCAGCCACCTCCGCCAACTCAATTTCGTCACTTAGTTCTTCCAGCTCGTCCATCACGCGGCGGACCGAAGCGGCTTCCGGGCTTTTGTACATTCGCAGCCGCGCCGCAGCTTCGTCTATCAGGTCAATGGCTTTGTCGGGCAGAAAACGATCGGGGATATAACGCGCGGATAGATTGGCGGCGGTTTCGATGGCGTCATCGGTGATTTCAACATTGTGATGATCTTGATAAGGGAATTTGATGCCTTGCAAAATCTCGATGGTTTCTTCGATCGTCGGTTCGTCTACCTGGATCTGCTGAAAACGCCGTTCAAGCGCGGCGTCGCTCTCGATATGCTTGCGGTACTCGTCCAGCGTGGTCGCGCCGATACACTGCAGTTCGCCGCGGGCCAGCGCCGGCTTGAGGATATTGGCGGCGTCGACGCTGCTGCCGGCCGAGCCCGCGCCCACTAACATATGCACTTCGTCGATGAACAGAATGGTGTCCGACTTTTTGAGCTCTTCAATCACGCGCTTCAGCCGTTCTTCAAATTGGCCCCGATACATGGTGCCGGCAACGAGCGAGCCAACATCCAACTGCAAGACACGCTTGTTGAGCAGTGGCTTGGGCGTGTCGCCCTCGACGATGCGCTGCGCCAAGCCTTCAACGATGGCTGTCTTGCCCACGCCCGGTTCGCCGATCAAGGCGGGATTGTTCTTGCGCCGCCGGCTTAGCACCTGGATGACGCGCTCTATTTCCATTTCCCGCCCGACTACTGGATCCAGCTTGCCGATTTCCGCCAGGCTGGTCAGGTCGGTGGCCAACTGATCCACCAGCGGGGTGCCGTCCTTGCGCGAGGGCTTGCCGGTCGCGCGGCTCTGCATTTTCTGATGGGATTGCACCGGGCTTTCTTGCAATACTTTGCTGGTTTGGCGCCGGACTTCTTCTGGGCTTACGCCCAGGCGGCGCAATACATCCAGCGCGATGCCCTCTTGTTGGCGTACCAAACCAAGCAACAGGTGCTCGGTGCCGATATAGTGATGCCCCATACGGCGCGCTTCGTCCACGGCGAGTTCCAGAACTTTTTTGGTGCCCGGGGACAGATCCAGCTGAGTGTAAGTCTTGCCTTCGGAAGTAGAGAGGCGTGTCACTAACTCTTCGACGCGCCGTAGGTCCAGCCCCAGGTCGCGCAGCACCCGGCCCGCGACTCCGCCTTCTTCTCTCATCAATCCCAGCAGCAAATGCTCGGTGCCAATCTGGTGATGCTGCAAGCGTTCCGCCTCGTCCTGCGCCAGGCTAAGCACACGCCGCGCCCGCTGTGTAAAGCGTTCCATTTTGTTTGGCACGGTTCATCCCTCCATCTTCAAAGGCGCGCCAGCATTGACTGCAACTGTCCCATTGACGTACTGACACGCGCCTGGTTGTCGATTATGGCGGCGCGCATCCCGCGCGCCGTCCCAACCAAGACCGTTCGCGGCAATAGACATCGGTCTTGCATTCGGTTGCTCGATAGGACTGTTAATCGGCGCCTCGTTTGTCTTTTTGGATTGTGACCGCAGGTGGCGATGTCGTATGGCGGACGGTCTGGCGAAATCACTAAACGCGCGTCTCAATAAATTTTGAGCTTGTTCACTATTATACCAATTGCCGCGCCCATAGCGGTAGACCCCCGTTACAGCAGCGCGAAAAGATTATTAGCGAAACATATTCAGCGTATGCTAGCGGAGACCGCAGAAATAATCAACGCAGAACCGTCATGTTGCGCGACGATCTAATTTATCATGCTGGCGCAATGAAAATGCGACGCGCAGCCGAAAACTGAAAAGGCGCTTGGGGAGGCGCCTCTTTTGCAGAATCATTAAATCGGACTTGGCTAATCTTCCGTGTCCGACTCCGGCTCGGCTGGGGATCCAGCCTGTGGCAATGCCACCGATTCCTGGATGGCCATTTCCCAGTCAAGATCCAGGAATTCTGTCGAATTCACGGATTTCAAACTCAAACCGAGGCGTCGTTCTTTGACATCAATCTTGACAATGCGCAGGACCAGTTCTTCACCGCGCTTGACAACCTCTCGCGGGTGGCTCACACGCTCGCCGGAGAGTTCGGAAATGTGGATCAAGCCTTCAACCGCGTCGTTTTCGATCAAGCGCGCGAATGCGCCAAACTTGGTGAGCTTCGTGACGCGGCCCCGCACCAGTTGCCCCCGGCGCAAGGCGCCGGCAACTTCGTCCCATGGGTCGCTCAAGACGCGCCGCCGACTGAGGCCAATCCGCTTGTCGTCGGCATTGATGCTGATGACTTCAACCTCGACTTCGTCGCCGACCTTGACTACATGTCGGGGATGAGTGATGTGCCCCCAAGCCAGCTCGGTCAGGTGCACCAAGCCTTCGGCGCCGCCGATATCGACAAAGGCGCCAAATGTCTCCAGGCTGACAACTGTGCCTTTGCGGATCTCGCCCAGGGTGAGCTCTTCGATCAGTTCCCGTTTGCGCCGCTGGCGGACTTCGCGCATGGCGGCGCGTTCGGAGAGGATCAGACGGTTGCGCTTGCGATCAACTTCCATTACTTTGACGCCGAGCGGCTGATTAACCATCGGGCTGTAGCGCTCTTCCGGCGTGCCGCCGGACAGGCTCCGCGCGCGGTCTTCGGCCAGTTGGCTCTGTGGCACAAAACCGCGCAGCCGCCCAAAGCGCACGATTAAGCCGCCTTTGTTATAGCCGCCGATCAGCGCGTCATAAACGTTTTTGGATTTTGCGAATTCTTCGGCTTTGCGCCAATCAAGCTCTTCAAGCGCGTGGTTGATTGACAAGACAGTTTCACCGCGATGGTTGCGGGGATTCACGACGTAGACATCGACTTCGGCGCCGACGACCAGAGATTCAAGCAGTTTGCGCGTCATCAACTCCAGTTCGCGCCCGGGCACCAAGCCTTGGTCGCCATCCCCGAGGTCCACGATCACGGCGGTAGGCGAGGTCGAGGTGATGACACCGCTGCAGATCTGTCCTCGGCGGAATTTGGGCGGGTCTTCCTTGGGTTTCTCTTCTTTCTCGGTCGGTTCGGGACTCTCGCTGGGGGGCGCTTGCGCCACAGATTCCGCAGGCGGGACCGCTTCTTCCGGCTGCGAAGCCTCGGCAACCGGCTGCGCAATGACATCCGCGCCATCACTTGACGCAGCGCTGTGCGCTTCGCTCGCTTCTGCCGGCGCATCCGCTGGCGCGGCGGTAGTTGAGTCGACGACTGGTGTCTCTAACTCATCCGGAATTTCGCCGTTGCCGGATGGCGTTTCTGTCGCCTCGTTCTCGCTTGTAAAGGCGGTTTCTTCCATAGAAGCGCCCGCTTCCTCGGCGGCAACCGCGTCTGCCTGCGACAACTCGGCGGAGGACTCATCCTCTTTGACTTCGTCGTCCTTGCCTAGTTCTTCTACGCTCATAGCCCTGTCCTAGGTACGTTCCCAGAGATTCGGACACGATTATAGCCAGAGCGCGCGCAGAATTAAAGGACAAATTAAGCGACATCAGGACATTTGCATCAAAAAAATATTTTTCCACCAAGAACACCGAGGACACCGAGTCTAGGTTCTATTTAAGCGGATAGCTATCAAAACAGAAGACCCTGCAGGGCAATCGCTTCAAAATGATGGCGGACGAAATGGTGGGATTCTAAACTGAAAATTAACTACAGAGTACGCAGAGAACGCAGAGAAAAACAAAAAATCTCTTCTCAGCTGTGATTTTTGGTGACAAATCACGTTTCGCTGGGGACTGTTGCCGATTCCGGGCCGCAGATTTAGAAGAATAGTCGCCTAAACTCCTACGAACTCTGTGTCCTCTGCGTCCTCTATGTTGAAAATAATTTGAAGCGATTGCCCTGTCTCCCGCCTCTCGGGGGATGCTTCCCATAAAGAGGGAGAGGCTTAACAGCTCAATACAGGTCATAAGACCTCCGTTGCCTCGTTTTTGGGATGCTTCCACCTAGAGATGTGGAAGGGGCCAGGGAAGGGCCAGGGATGGAGGCTGTTTTTCAACGGGATCCAGCGAGTAGCCCCTACCGTTTCTCATTATTTTCTTGGGATTACTGAGGATGCTCAGCTCTCGTCATCCGCCGTCCGCGCGAGGAAATCGTCGTATTCGCCATCATCGTACTCGTCGTTGTAGTATTCGCCGTTCTGATAGCTCCCGTCGTAATATTCCTCATGCTCGCCATCGTAGCCCTCGGCGCTGCCGGCGAAATCGCTTTGTTGGTCGGCATGTCCAGAGAAGCGAAGTTGATTATCACTTTCGTCGATGACGATTAGGTCGCCATCCACGAAATCGCCCTTGAGTAATTGTACGCTCAAGGGATTCTCGATATGGCGTTGTACCGCTCTGCGCAGCGGACGGGCGCCAAACTGCGGATCAAAGCCATGTTTCGCCAGCCAGTGACGCGCTGGTTCGGTAAGATGGATGGCCAAGCCCGATTCGTACATGCGTTCCGCCAATCCTCGGATTTGCAGGTCGACCATTTGCTCGACGGCTTGCAGGGTCAGGGGTTCAAAAATGATAACCTCGTCGATGCGGTTGAGGAATTCGGGCCGGAAGGTATCGCGCATGGCTTTTTCGATCGCGCGGTGGTCGGCGATGGCGCGATCGTCATGCGGCAAAAATCCCAGCGCGCCGCCTTGCTTGGCGAACTCCGTGCCCAGGTTACTCGTCATAATCAGCACGGTATTGCGGAAATCGACAATATGCCCCTGGCCGTCCGTCATGCGTCCGTCTTCCAGCACTTGCAGCAGCGCGCTCCAAACATCGGGATGCGCTTTTTCGATCTCGTCAAAGAGCACGACGCGGTAGGGACGACGGCGTATGGCTTCGGTGAGCTGACCGCCCGCTTCGTACCCAACATAGCCGGGCGGCGCGCCAAACAGGCGGCTGACCGTATGCTTCTCGCGGTATTCACTCATATCGACGCGGACAAGCGTGTCTTCGTCATCGAACATGAACTCCGCGAGCGCCTTCGCCAATTCGGTTTTGCCCACGCCGCTTGACCCCAGGAAGATGAAGGAGCCGATCGGGCGTTTGGGATCTTTTAAGCCGCTGCGGGCGCGGCGAATGGCATCGGCGAGCGCGGCCACAGCATTTTCTTGCCCAATGACACGCTCGTTGATGACCTCTTCCATGCGCAGCAGCTTTTCCGATTCGGTTTCGAGCATGCTCTGCACGGGGATACCGGTCCACTGCTCAACCACCTGGGCGATATTGTCCGCGGTGACGACCTCGTCTAGCGTATGTTCTTGTCGCCAGGCATTGCGCGCGTGATCGAATTCTTCCTCCAGTTGGATGCGCTGCATTTTGCAATCGGCAGCCCGCTCATAGTCCCGCGCCAAGCCCGCGGCTTGTTCTTCTATCGCCAACTGATCAATCGCTTCGCGCATTTCTTTTAAGCGCGGCGGCATGGAAAAGAGCGCGACGCGCAGCTTCGCCGACGCTTCGTCCAAGAGGTCAATGGCTTTGTCGGGCAGCTTGCGCTCGGTCAAGTAGCGCGCGGACAAACGCGCTGCCGCTTCGATAGCGTCGTCGGCGATGGTCAAATTGTGGTGGGCTTCATAACGGTCGCGGATGCCAAAGAGCATCTCAATTGTGTCTTCGATATTCGGCTCTTCCACGAAGATCGGCGCGAAGCGGCGATCAAGCGCGCTGTCCTTTTCGATATGTTGCCGATATTCGTCCATTGTTGTGGCGCCGACGGTCTGCAATTCGCCGCGGGCCAAAGCCGGCTTCATCATATTGCCGGCGTCCATAGCGCCGGAAGCGGCGCCTGCGCCGACCACTTGGTGCAATTCGTCAATGAAGAGAATGATTTCGCCATCGGAGCGCTGGATTTCGTCAATGGTGGCTTTCAGCCGTTCTTCGAATTCGCCGCGGAAACGGCTGCCCGCCAACATGCCGCTGAGGTCGAGGCTAAGCACGCGCTTGCCCAGGAGCAAATCGGGCACGTCGCTGGAAGCGATCTTCTGCGCCAGTCCCTCAACGATCGCTGTTTTGCCGACGCCGGCTTCGCCAATGAGCACTGGGTTGTTCTTGGTGCGGCGGCTCAATACCTGGATGACGCGCTGGATCTCGCCATCGCGGCCAACAACGGGATCAAGTTTGCCTTCCAGCGCCATGCGCGTTAGATCGCGGCTGTATTTCTCCAAGGTGCGATAGCGGCTTTCGGCTTGGGGATCGGTAACGCGCTGGCCGCCGCGGATGTCTTTGACCGTATCGGATACACGGTCTCGCGTAATGTTCATGTCTTCAAAGAGTTTGGAAATGGCGGTGTTGCGCTCGCCGAACAGGGCGAGGAAGATGTGCTCGGTGCTGATGTATTCGTCGCGCAGGCGGTTGGCTTCTTCGTTGGCGCGGTCGATAACGCTCTTGAGGCGCGGCGTGATGAAAACCTGATTTGCGCCCTGGCCGTAGATTGTTGCCGTACGCGGGCTTTGGAGCAGGGCGTCGTCCACGCGCGAACGCATCGCGGAGATGTCTATCGACAGGCGCTCCAGAATCTGTTGGACGACGCCGTCGCTCTGTTCTAGCAGGGCGAGCAAGATGTGCTCGCTGTCGACTTGCGTATGGCCATAACGGTGCAGGATATCGTAGGCGCGGTGGGCTGCGTCTTGCGCGCGTTCGGTGAATCGATCAAATTGTAGCATTGCTGGTCCCTCGCGACTTTGGCGCTATTGTAGTTCGATTTTAATGGAGAAATGTAGAATCTACATAAGATTGAGCGTTGCATCTGGGGCAAGATGAATAGATGAATGACAGACTAGGGAATCATCCGTAAGTTGGTGACATGTTTTTGACTATGCTATTGTGGATTAATATTTCGAATTAGTTTACGAGTAGTAACCGATATTGTATGCGATTGTCTGCGCGATAAGGTCAAGTTGCGATTGAGAGATTACGCCAAGCCGGTCTCGGAAACGATTCAGCGACAGAGACTTGATTTCAAACGTAGCTGCAGCTGAGTCTTTCGATAGATTGTTTGAATTGTCTTTTGGAATCTTTATCATCCAGAAGTAATTCCTTCTAGTGTATTCGTCTAACCAGCCCGTGATAGGTACAACTATATTTAATTTACGATTCCAGTGTGCAGCAATGTTCATGACAATTGCTGGACGGGTCTTGTAGATTTCATCTCCTTCAGTAGGCAATCGCTTTTTGGGGGTCCCATCCCGTGGCGTGGGCGCTGAAGCGGGTGAGTTGAAGTTGACCCACCAGATCTCTCCTCTCCGCGGGCGAATCTGAGTCTTCTGCTTCATCGACATCAATGTCCTCAAATTCGTAAAACTCGTCGGCTTCAAATGTCTCGAAGTCGTCTTCAGCAGCAAGCGCCAGAGCGTGCTTCATGATCATGTTTCGCTCGTCTTCGGGCATTCCTAGTAGGTCATGTACAGTTAAGTGTTCCGAATTCTGTTCTTCAACAGCGTCATCCAGACAGCGAGGACAAACGCTACTGATTCTGTCCGGGCTCGTCAATCCTTCTGCAACTGCACGCAATGACATTTGTTTCAGTTGAAGAGGTTCTTCGTCACCGAGGTATTCAATCGGTTCTTGTTTCCGCCATCCCCTTATGCTTAAGTCCTTAAACATCAGCGTATATTGATTCATGCTGATTATGCCAAGATCCTTGGCGCGCACGACCCATGCAGCCATGCTTAATCCATATTTTCGCTTGAGCATCATTAGCTCGCCCCAGTCCAGTCGGTCGCGCTTATTTCCCAGTTCGTGGCGTGCATGCTCGGCAGGCACCAATAACGCTGAAGCAAATCTATTGGCTAGACTCTCCTCTACTTTTTCGACCACGTTTGAAGTTTCCATCACTAAGTGTCCGATTTCGTGCGCGAGATTGAATCTAACGCGATCCTTAGTTCTTTTGGTATTGAGCACTGTTACAGGGTAGTTGTCACACCAACCCGATAGTCCATCAAACGGTCCGCTCTTGTCCCAGCTAATAACCACAACGCCCTTGTCCTCAGCCGTCTGAACGAGGTTGTCTAACGGCCGATTACCTAATTCCCAAAGAGTTCGCAGTTGATCGGCAACTTTTTCCGCCTCTTCACAACTTCGTACGGTCACTGGTGCTGGCAAATTGGGTGTCTTATTGGGGTATAGCAATGAATGGAGTTCAATATGAAGTTCTGCTAAATCGGCGGCATTCGCTTTTATCGTGTCTTGTCTAGTTTTCCCCAATCTACTGTGTTTCCGAAAAGACTTCCATGTAACAGACTTCGCCGTCTGATGCGAAAAATAGGTACTGCGAACGTTGAGTTCGCCGCTCGCAAGTAACAAAAACTGAACGGGCGGGTGACTCTTGCCAATCTCATACTTGGAGATTGCGGCAGCGGTTACAGGATACCCTTTCTCTACAAGCCTATCCGCAAGCGCTTGCTGCGTCATTTCCGCTAACATACGAGCTTGTTTGATTCGTGCCCCAATCATACTGGTTCTCCAAATCATTTGTTGATAAGTTTAACATATTATCCCGATAAATCAACGAATATCATTTCCGATATATTTTGGTTTTCAGCAATTTCTGATACACCGATTCCAACTGCAGCGCCACCTTATCCCAGGTATAGCGCTCAGCCGCCAGCTGCCGCGCGGCCGATCCCATGCGCGCGCGCAGGCTGGCGTCGACAAGCAGCTCGCGCAATTTGACCGCGACAGCTTCCACGGTCGCATCGGCCACATATCCGGCGCCGGCGCTCTCGACTTCTGGCATATTGCAGCCTGGCGAGATGAGGACCGGCAGCCCGGCTGCCAGTGCCTCCAGCAATGCCAGGGACAATCCTTCGCCGCGCGCGGGCAGCGCGAAGACATCGCTAGCCGCCAATGCTTCCAAGCGTTCATTGCTGCCTAGATAACCCGTGAAGACAATGCGGGGATCCCCGACCGCCAATGCCTGCGCCTGTGATAGCATGCCCTCGTCAGGTCCCGCGATGAGCAGGCGCGCCTGCTCGACTTGCGCGCGCTGAAAGGCGCGTACAAGCACGTCGACGCCTTTCCTCGCTTGCAAGCGCCCCAGGAACAAGACGACAGGCGCTTCGCTCAAGCCATGACGCCGCCGAAAGTCCTGGGCCCGCGTCAGATTCGAAAATTCCTGCAGATCTACGCCGTTGGGGATGATGCTGAAACCCGTGGGCGGTTGCCGCTTGCCGAAGCGCGCCCATATTGCCTCGACCTCGCGGAGTTCCGTTTCGGTCAATGCGATCACATGGTCGATGCGTTGGGCGACGGCCGGGGAAAGCAGCCGGTCCCAGACGACTTTGAGCCGCCCCCGTCCTGTGGTCGCGTTCAACGTGCCATGGGGAGATAGAACGATCGGTATGCCGAGCGACTGCGCAACCGGCGTGACCAGCAAGTTTTCTACGGTACGGAATTCATGTACATGCGCGATATCAACAGTGGACAGGATAGAAACGGCGCTTTGCTTCATACTGCGCGGCGTGGACAGATTGAACTGACCTCGCAACCGAGTTGATAAATTGGGACGGCGCAAGATTGCGACGCCTGCGCTCTCTTCCTCCGCGGGTCCGGGATGTCGAGTCGTTTGGTCCAGGGCGTCTGTGGTTAAGACCGTGACCTGATGCCCGCTGGCGACAAGTGATGTCGCCATGCCTTCGGCCGCCCGGACCACGCCGCCAAAGGCATAAGCCGGCTTATAATAGGGCGTCAGATGCAAGATGCGCATTTCCAGGTCACCAATTCAACTGGACATCGCGCTTCCAGAAGCGCAAAGCCAGGCTGCCGCCGGGTAAAGCCGCGACCAGCCGGTAGAGCAGGTCGATATCTTCGCTGTTGAAGACCCGCCCGTAGCGCATGCCCAAGACATAGGCGACCAAGCCCATCAGCAGCGCCGGCAGGAAATGAAAACTGCGCATGCCGATGATGAGCAGGGCAACAGGCGCGGCGATGAGCAGAAGCCGAATGACGCTGTTCGCGATGCGCCGCCATTGAAAACCGGCCGCGGCAAAGCACGAAATAAGCAGCGCCAGCACAAGTGATTCGGAAATGATGGACGCGATTGCGGCGCCACGCGGGTCGCCCCAGCTAGAGAGCAAGATCGCATTGAGCGCGATGTTCAGCCCTAGACCGAGAGCGCGGAAAGCAAGCAGGAGACCTTGTCGATTCTGTATCAACATGCCTTTGCTGAAAACGTTGCCAATCATTGCTATCGCTGTATACCAGATTAATATGCTCAGTATGCCGGCGGTTACGGCGTTCTGTCCGCCAAAAATCATGTCAATCGCGTCAGGCGCCAGGGCGCTGACAAAAAGCGCCAGCGGCAAGCCCATGACCACCATGTAAAGCGCCAGCTTCTCGATCAAAAAGCCAAAGATCGGATTCTTGTCTTCGCCGTGATAACGCGACAGTAGCGGATAAGCCGCCACCAGGACCGTCGTGCTGAAAAGCTCGATCACGCCGAAGTTGACGACGAAGGCGACAGTTAAGTAACCCGTTCCTTCCACGCCCAGGATGCCGGTGGTCATGAGCTTGTCCGTCTGTTGGTAAGCCAGGGTGAGAAATGCGGAAGCGGCCAGCGGTAGGCTGTTGATTAACAGCGCCGCGCTGAGGCCGCGGTCGATGGGGAAGCTCGGGCGTAAACCGTCGCGCAGGTTGAGCGCCGTCAAAGCTAGCGAACGCAGCGTGCCGGACGCGATCGCGGCGCCGTATATGCCCAGCAGTCCCCAGCCCAGCGCCAGCGCCAAGACCGCCAGCCCGATGCGCAGTAAGATATGCGCGATCTCCACCAAGGAGGTCTTGAGCATTTCCTCGCGAGCCAGCAGCAGGTCGTAACCCATGTTGCCAAAGAGATCTACGAAGAGGTTTAAGCCGGCTAGCGCCACAAAGCCGCGCAGGGCGTCGTCGTAGAGAACGGAAAAACTGTTGATGCCGACGTAGGCAACCAGCGCCAGGACCGTTTGCCAAAATATCATCGCCGACCAATAGCGGCTCGCTTTTGCCGGTTCGCGCGCCACATCGCGGATCACAATCAAGCTCATGCCGAAGCTGGTGACGGAGCCGGCGATGACCATCAAGCCGCCGACTGTGCCATAGATGCCGTAGTCATGCGCGCCCAGCCAGGCGAAGAGAAGCAATTGCCAGACGAAGAGCGCGCCTTTGCTAATCACGCTAGCGACGACCAAGGCGCTGACGTTGCGCGCGGCGCGCCTGGCGTCACTGCCGGATAAATGTTGAGATTCGCTCATTATCACTCGTTTTGCGGGCGCTACGGCTGTCCCGCATCAGAAAAGCATCGCTGGCACTGTGGAGCGAATGCCAGCAATTACATTGTATACACGAAATCGTATTCCCGTTCGCAGCCGTTTGACAAGCTGTCGGCTAGGGATGTCTCATCACATCAGTTAAGATTGCGGACAGCGACAGTTGATGGCGACAGTTGATGGCGACAGTTGATGTTTCATTCAATAGAGTCGGCGCTTGACTACATATTCCGGACCCGGCGGCGGCTAGACGATGCGCCCCGCGGCTTGGACGAAGATACGCGCGACACCGCCGCGACGCAAAAACTGCTGCGCCTCGCGGGCTTGCACGCCGCCGTCTGCGAATTCGCGATCATCACGGGCAGCCGCGGCAAAGGCTCTGTCGCGGCTATCATGTCGAAGCTGCTGCTAGCGCTTGGCTTTCGAGTCGGCATGGTGAGCAGCCCACACCTGGTCCATTGGAACGAGCGCATTCGCGTCAACGGGGCGATGATCCCGCATGATGACTTTTTGCGCATCCTTGAAGACTTGCGCCCGCATATTGATGAGGTGACGGCTGGTTTGCCGGCGCGGGGCTACCTCAGCCCGCAAGGCATATTCTTGGCGCTGGCGCTGCAATACTTCGCTGAAAAGCGCGTAGAAATCGCTGTGTTGGAAGTAGGCCGCGGCGGTCGCTTCGACGACATCGCGGTAGTGCCGAACTGGCTGGCTGTCTTCGCGCCCATTTTGCTGGAACATAGGACTTTGCTGGGCGACACCTTGGAAAGAATCGCCTGGCACAAAGCGGGCATCATAGCAAACGCTGGGGTCGCGCTTAGCGCGGCGCAGCCGCCAGAGGTCGAAGAAGTCTTGCGGACTGAGGCTGAATCGCGCGGCGCGACCATTCGTTTTATGGATAAGGCAGATTGCGCGCAATGGCAGGCAGACACAGACTGCGGTCAGTTGATCCGCCTGCAACCCTATGGCGAGATGCGATTGCCATTGCTCGGGCGCTATCAAATCGAGAACGCCTCGTTGGCGATTCGCGCCGTGGAGATGCTGCAAGCGCGGCTGGTCGCGCCAGCCCTTGCAGGCGAAGCTACGATTGGAACGATAGAATCAATTCGCGCCGGCTTGACAGGGGTCAAATGGTTCGGGCGCGTTCATAAGTTGGATGAACAGCCCGCGATATATGTCGATGGAGCCATCACAGTACGCTCAGCCCAATCCTTCGTCGAGAGCATAGAGCCGCGGCTATCCGAGCCGGTCGCGGCCATCGTCGGCGTCCCGCGCGATCGCGATTACGCCGGCGTCTACCAAGTGATGGCGCGCGTTAGCAAGAAGCTGATCATCACCGAAACGGATATTAACCCGAATACGATATTCCCGTCGCGCGCGGAGGCGCTGCGCGCGGCGCAGGCTTCGCGGGCTGATGCCCGGCATACCGACAACTTGAGCGCTGCGCTGGATGTGGCGCGCGAGTTCGCGGGCGCATCGGGCACAATTCTGCTGGCTGTCTCGCTGATGTTGGTCGGCGAGTGCATGTTGATTTGGGATGTGGATACGTCGCGGATCTAAACAGAAGTTAGCGCTGTCAGCCCCTGCGCCTTCATCACCTCCATTTTGGCTGGCAAGCGCTTGAATCTCGGTGTTGACGGTCAGTGTCTACGCGACCCTCGGTGGTTAATCGCCAGATTTTGAAATGCACCCAGCGCCAGCTCTTTGATTGACAAAGGCGGGCTTATTGTTTAGGCTTCGTATACTTGTTTTTTGCGGACTAAGAGCAAGATGGAGAAAGATAAATGAACTATCCCAAGCAAACACAAGCGAGTATGGCGGCGCGGGTCATGCGCTTTGACGAGCTCAAACACAAGGGCATTCCCATCATGTTCATCGACAGCATCTTGCCCGGGCATCATCGCATGAATTACGCCGTGATTGGCGATACCGCGTCCGAGAACCCGGACTTCAGCATCAAGCGCGCCATCACCGAACCTCACCGCTATCAGATTGGCATGGTCTGGGCGCCGCCGGGCTGTGGACCGGCTTGGCACACGCACGATTATGTCGAGTCCTTTTTCATGCTTACTGGTCCCTGGACCTTCTATTGGGGCAACGAAGACGATCCCGAAAAGGTCGAGGGCGAATTCGTCTTGCAGGCTTGGGATATGATTTCCCTGCCGCCGGGCATGTACCGCAGTTTTGAATACAGCGGCGACGAGATCGGCTGGATTTACGCGGTATTGGAATCGCACGAGGTATTCGAGGGCAAGGATCCCTATTGGTCGCCACAGATTGAAGCAGCCGCCTCGCGCGCTGGTTATGAAGCGGACGAGAAGGGCAAGATGGTGCACCCGCCCGATTATGAAGCGCAAAAAGCGCAGCAAGATGAGTTCCTGCGCGGTCAATTCCGCGATTTGACCGGCGTCGATCTGCAGGACTTCCGACCGCCGCGAACCGTGAAGGGTGAATGATATGAAAATGAGCAGCGAGCGCATCCTGACGACGCATGTGGGCAGCATGCCGCGACCGCAGTATGTGGTGGATCAGTTGTTTGCGCAGGACCAGGGACAAGCCTACGACGCTGCCGAATTCGACCGCGTGATGCGACGCGCGGTGCGCGAAGTGGCGGCCAAGCAAGTGAAAGCCCGTGTTGACATCATCAGCGATGGCGAGATGAGCAAGATCAGTTACGCCACCTATATCCGGCACCGCTTCACCGGCTTCGAGATCGCCGAATTGCCGCGCGCCACGCCCAAAGACTTGGACGATTTCCCGGCATTCAAACAGCGTCTGGCTGAGGCTGGCGGCACGCCGAAATATCATCGCCCGGTTGTTCGTGACGCGATCAAGATCAAGGACCTGTCGCCGCTGGAGAAAGACATCGCCAATCTCTTGGGAGCCAGGGACGAATCCGGCGCGGAAGAAGCCTTCATGAACGCGGCCTCGCCCGGGGTCATCGCGGTCTTCCAGCCCAACGAGTATTATGCGGACGACGAACAATACCTCGGCGCGTTGGCGGACGTGATGCGGGTCGAGTACGAGAAGATCACCGAGGCCGGCTTGGTTTTGCAAGTCGATTGCCCGGATCTGGCTTTGGGCAGACATATCCGCTTCCGCGATGCCGATATCGCCACCTTCAAAAAAGCAGCGCAGGCGCAGGTTGAAGCCTTGAACTACGCGCTGGAAAATGTGCCAGCCGAGCGCGCGCGCATGCACATCTGCTGGGGCAACTACGAAGGACCCCACCATCACGATGTTGATCTGCGCGACATTATCAACATAGTCTTGTCCGCCAAGCCGCAGGCGATTCAATTCGAGGGCGCCAACCCGCGCCACCAGCATGAATGGGCGATCTGGGCGGAGACGAATATCCCCGATGACAAGATCTTGATACCCGGCACGCTGGATACCACGACCAACTTCATAGAACATCCGCAACTGGTGGCGCAGCGCATCGAGCGTTATAGCCAGATTGTCGGCAAGGAACGGGTCATCGCCGGCACCGATTGCGGCTTTGGTACTTTTGCTGGCTTTGGCGCTATACATCCTGATATCGCCTATGCCAAATTGGCTTCGCTGGCGGAAGGCGCGCGGATAGCCAGTGAAAAACTTTGGCATTGACCGTCTTGCGGAGGATTGAGCCGAATGGCGATTCGATACATTAAGCGGGGCAAGTCCGTCGAGCAGCGGTCCGAGGCCGATACCGCAGCGCAGGAAACCGTGCGCGGGCTCCTGGCGGACATTCAAAGCCGCGGCGATGTAGCGGTGCGGGAGCTGTCGCAGAAATTCGACCGCTGGAACCCCGCCAGCTTCAAGTTATCTCACGAGCAAATCGCAGACATCATCGCCAGCCTGCCGCGTCAAGCGGTATCCGACATCAAATTCGCGCAGGAACAGATACGCAATTTCGCGCAAGCCCAACGCGCGGCGCTGCGCGATGTAGAAGTGGAAACGCTGCCCGGCGTCGTGCTCGGGCACAAGAATATCCCCGTCAACCGTGTAGGCTGTTATGTTCCGGGCGGGCGCTATCCGATGGTGGCGTCGGCGCACATGAGCGTGGTGACGGCCAAAGTCGCGGGGGTGAGCCAAATCGTCGCCTGCACGCCTCCCATCAAGGGCGAGATTCCCGCGGCCACAATCGCGGCGATACACTTGGGCGGGGCGGACGAAATCTATCTTCTAGGCGGCGTACAAGCCTTGGCTGCCATGGCATACGGAGCGCTGGGCATCGAACCTGTTGACATGATCGTGGGACCAGGCAACGCCTATGTCGCCGAAGCCAAGCGGCAGCTCTTTGGCTTGGTGGGCATTGATCTGCTGGCGGGACCAACCGAAGTGCTGGTGATCGCTGATGAAAGCGCCGATGCCGAGATCTGCGCGACGGATCTGCTGGGGCAAGCCGAGCACGGTCCGACATCGCCGGCTGTGCTGCTGACTACCTGCGCGCCGCTCGCCGAGAGCATTGAAGCCGAGATCGGGCGTCAGTTGGAGTCGCTGCCGACAGCCGATTTGGCCGGCGCCGCCTGGCGCGACTATGGCGAAGTGATCCTTGTCGATACCGACGAAGAGCTGGTACAGGTCGCGGACGAAATCGCCAGCGAGCATGTGGAGATTCTCACGCGCGATCCGGATTATTTCCTGGAAAACTTGAGCAATTACGGGGCGCTCTTCCTGGGTCCAGAGACCAATGTCGCCTATGGCGACAAGATCATTGGCACCAATCACACGCTGCCGACCAAGAAAGCCGGTCGCTATACCGGCGGGTTGTGGGTGGGCAAGTTTATCAAGACTGTTACCTATCAGCGCGTGACGGAGGAAGCAAGCGTCTTCATCGGCGAATACGGCAGCCGCCTCTGTGATCTTGAGGGGTTTATGGGGCACAAAGAACAGTGCGATTTGCGCCTGCGGCGCTATGGGCGGAAGAGGTAAGTTCTAACTTTGATGGGAACGTGGAAAGTACTGTAATCAATGATTCTTAAATGTACTAAGATATTCTACTCGATTGTACATTTCTGCTGGTGAGCGTAATGTATGTAGTCCAATCAGCAACCTTAGCAAATCGCCAATGTCACGATACTTTCCTGGGATGAAAACTATGCCCCTATGTTCAAAGCCTAGTTTTGCCATTCTTATGTAATCCCGATCGTATGTGCACAATACGCGTTCTTGCGCCTTGGCGAGTTGAAGATGCTGATGGTCTCCGTCGCCTAGCAATTCTAAATCCTTAACAGTGACAGTATCTATGCCAAGCCGCTTTAGCTGATTCGCCAGTTCAACTGGCATGTTTTCGTCGAAGTAAAAGGCAATCCTGTCCTTAGCCATTTTCTTCAACTATTAGTTCGTCGACTTTGCTAGCGAGATCATTCGCTAGGTTGGAAACGTACTTGGCAATATCTTCTTCAAAGCTGTTGGCTGACTCCTCAATTGCCATAAGTATAGAAGAGCGCAACTTATCCGAAATTTCAGAGGGACCCTCCGCTGAAAAAAGTGGCTTTTCCGGCTTCCCAAATCCTTCCTGAACTAATTCCTCCCCAATTCGAATGTCCTCGCGGATGTCGTCGTCAATTTCTTCTTTGTTCTCGTAGTAATATGCTAGAGCCGCATGGATCCGCCCAAGCGAAACTTGATAATCATTTGCGATCTGTTCTGGGCTGCGTTTACCAAACTGCATGGACATCACGATATCGATTACACGCAGACCCGTACCCAAGATGCAGGGACGTCCGCCACGAATATTAGGATTGCGATAGATAAGATTTATGCTTTCCAGCTTATTCATCTTGTCGTCCTCTTTTCTATATCATTTCCGCAAAGCAGTCTGGGCGGGCTATGCCTATCCAGTCCGCTCGTCAACGACAAGCGTGCCCGCCAGCTTGTCATGCCAGGTCTGATTATCGCGGTCGAACATCGCCCAGAGGTATCCCAACAGGAACATGCCGCTTATGGTGTAGCCGAAGACATTGCGAATGATGGCGTCCAGGATGCCGATGCGCCGACCGTTCTTCTTGATGACCCGCAGCTTCAGCATGATCTTGCCCAAGGTCTGCCCGTTGAACATAGACATGAAGGCGACGTTGTACAGCGCGCTCACCAGCAAGTTCATTCTTAAGACATCGTTCTGAAACTGGGAAACAGCAGTCGAAATCAGCGTCGTATCATCAGAAATCAGCGCTGTTTCTATGGTCATGAAAGCCCCGCTTGCGCCCACGAGAAGCAGCGTCATGCCGCCCACAATAAGCCCGTCGATGATGATTGCCAGCCAGCGCCTGCTCACCGAAGCCAGCCGCGCCTCGCGCGGGGCGGGCGAGGGCGCTGGAGCAGGCGCGGCGACCGCGGGTTCTTTTACAGGCTCAGGCGCGAGTTGAGCCAGTTCATCGCTGGCGGGTTGAAAGCCGGGCTCCAATTCCGCAGCCAAGCGCAGGTATTCAATGCGCTGTCCGTGGCTGAGCGCCGCCTGTGAAGCCAGGTAATAGGCGGCTGCGCTGGGGTTCTGCTCCAGTTCCTCGCCGATCAATTCCCGGGCGCGCTCCATTTGGAATCGGTCAAGCGCTTCTTTTATCTCCGCTTTTCGGTCAGCCATTTTGTCACCGCCACATTCGCATTTCCGCTAGCGTATCATACTTGATAACAGTCTGCATGTGTTATGATAAGCTCCGCGCGAACATAGCCGGGAGCGATGATTTGATTCAGCCTGCGGGTGACGAGAGCAAATTGATGAACGAGAATGCCCGTCGCATCTCCGCCAGCAAAGCCGGGCGCCGCTTCATCGCCCAGATGAACTTTTACAATGCCGGTGATTTCAAACGCTTGCGCCAGTTCCTCCATAGCGGCTACTATGATTTGGTCTTGATGGAGAATCCGGCCGATCGTCGTCTGCTAGACCTGAAAGCCACGCGCAAATTGCATGGTCGCTTGAAGCTGGTCGACATCGAGAAGGCTGAGGATTACGCGATAGCAGTTATCATGCAAGGCGAAAAAGGCGCGTCGCGATTGCGGCTGGAAATGATTGTGAACGAAAGCTATCCGCACCAGATCATCCATTATGCTCTGCGGCAATTGGAGCGGGAAACGAGCTAAAATAATTCCAGAAAGGTTTCTTAAAGCATAACGTTTTGTCCAGGTTTTGGGTGGCTGACCCGCAGTGTCCGCGGTCAGTGTCTACGCGACCTACGCGCGGCACATAGCCGCCCCTGCAACTCGTTGGTTTTATGTGAAATTCGAAAAGAAATGGTTCTGTACGATTGCTTTGATGATGCGAATGACATCTAGTCGCGCTGCTATTTTTCTGTGCCCTCTGTGGTGAATTTTCTTTACTGACTTGGTTTTTCTAAGGCGCTGCCATGAAAGCGAAAAACGAGAGTCCGATATTGGATCGGTTGAATATAAACAGCGAACTGGCCACGCGCATTTTGACCGGTTTCATTCGCGACAGCATCACAAAAGCCGGGATGTCCCGCGCGGTGATTGGGCTCTCTGGCGGGATTGATTCGGCGCTGTCCGCTTATCTGTCCGCGCGGGCATTGGGCGCCGAAAACGTGCTGGCGCTGCGCATGCCCTACAAGAGCTCTTCAGCCAGCAGCCTGCAAGACGCTGAAGCGGTCATCGAAGACTTGGGTTTACCGCATCAAACGCTGCCCATTACTGCTATGGCGGAACCCCTGATCGAACGCTTCCCCGAAATGAGCAAGCTGCGGCGGGGCAACATCATGGCGCGCATGCGCATGGTTACGCTCTATGACCAGTCCATGGCTTGGGGCGGCTTGGTGATGGGCACCAGCAATAAGACGGAGTTCTTGTTGGGATACAGCACGATTTACGGCGATAGCGGCGTGGCTTTGCATCCCATCGCGGACCTCTACAAATATCAGGTGCGGCAACTCGCGACTTACCTGGGCGTTCCGCGCGCGATCATTGACAAGCCGCCCACTGCCGATTTGTGGGCGGGACAGACCGATGAGGCTGAACTCGGCTTCACCTACGACGAAGCCGATCAAGTGCTGATGCTTCTGGTTGACGAGCGCTACACGGTGGCAGAGGCGGCCGCGGAGGGCTTTGACAGCGAATTCGTCGCGCGCATTTGGGAACGGGTCAAAGCCAACCACTACAAGCGAACCATGCCCAATGTCGCCAAATTATCCAAGCGCAGCATCGGGCATGATTTCTTATACCTGCGCGACTATACTGGGCGCGCGGGCAGCGTTTGACCGCGTTTGACGCGACCTACATGCCATTGACCCTGGTGGGACGAATCTTGTATATCACGCGCTGTTCCGCGCCGCGTCCGCCGGGATTAAAAGAATAGTAGTCATCGTTGTCGGCGTACATGCCCGACAATTTGTTGATATGCGCCAGCGCGGCCTCGCTTTCATCAAATTCGACGACTTCGCCCCGAACCTCTACCCAGTGAAAAGGATTTTGCGGGTCTAGGGACAAGACCGTGACTTTGGGGTTGGCGCGGATGTTGCGATCTTTACGGCGTCCAACCGCCGAATTAATCCAGACCTGGTCGCCTTCCAGGCTTGCCCAGACGGGCGTCACCTGCGGCTGGCCATCGGGATTGCTGGTGGCGAAGGCGACGACGATGGGCCGTTCCAACAGGTCTTTGAGATTGTCTGCGATCGTTGTGGTCATGGCATTTAGCTCCTTCTATGGTTTCACTATAATTGACAGGTAATTGTCGCGCTCGACCTGCGCTCAGACCATATTGTTTTCCGCAGTATCGTCTGTAGGCGCGTCGAGACGTCTCTCGCTGGTTGATTCGACATCTTGCTCGTTTTCCGTGGCTGCTGAACTGGGCTCGGCGCTGGTTTGATGATGATAGAGCAAGCCGCCCAGCAAATGCGCCAGGTCATGCGGCAAGCGCGCTTTGAATGCGCGATAATTTTCGCCGGGCAGCAGGCCGTTGAGCGGGTAGGTGAATTGTTCGGGGATGGGTCCGCCAGCGACGCCTAATTCTGGTTCCCACTGGTCGATAAGATGCCAGGCGGCGTTGCGGCATTGATACAACTCGAAGACGATATTCGCGTCACGGGCCGCGCCTTCAAAGCGTATGTCCAGCGCGATTGGCAAGCTGCGGTTCTGCTTTTCGATTCTACGCAGCGCGGCTTTGCTCATGCGCTTGGCGATGGGCTGCAATGCTTTGTTCAACTGTGGATTGTCCAGCTCGCCGGAACGCCCGGCCAGCTGGTTCAGTTGTTTGACGATCTTGCGCGGCATGACCGCTTCCGTGTGGCTGACGCGGCCATAGATGTCATATTGTTCACTGCGTATCGCCTTGATATGCCAGGAGCCCAAGGTCCGGCCTTCGGCATTGACCAGGCGCTTAACCACGACCAGATGATTAGGCGTACAAGGCGCGTTGATGGCGCTGTTCCGCGCGTGATACTGCCAACTCTGGCGGCGTCCTTGGGTGGAATCTGGATCGACATAAGCGCCCGCGGCGTAGGGCGGCTGCCAGACGCCAAAGGCAGGCGATCGCCGGAAGATCAGCCGTAGAATCAAACTGAAGAACCAGAGCAAGACCAAGCACAAGGCCAATGCCAGGACGCCAAGAAGAATCTGCGTCTGCGAGAATAATCTGTCGTTGATTTGAATGCCGTCTTCATGGAATCTGACGACGATGTTCAGCAGCGGGACGGCAAAGCTAAACACCGCCCTTTCGTTGGACGTGGACGGAGCGGAGACCGTAGCTGCTTCTGCCACGTTGATGCGGAATAGCTGGCTATTGTCGCGGGCGATTGGGCTGCCCGCCAGCTCGTATTGGTCAATGCCGACCTCGACTTTCAAAAAGACGTCGCCTTCAGGGAACTGGTCCAGCGCCAAGGCCGCTGTAATGGGATAGGTTTCGCCCGCCGCGAGCGCGGGCAGGTCTAGGCTGGTCTCGATGCGGCCCGACTCGTTTTCGGCAATCGTGATGCTCGATTCTTCGACTGCGTCGCCGCCTTGATTCGTCACAGTGAGCGTGACAATCGCGCTGTCGCCGTCTGACGAATAGGTAACCAAGGGCGTTGTGATGACGTAGTCGCGGTCTTCGGTTTGCGCCGAGGCGATCAAAGTCGCCGACCAAAACAGAACAAGCAGGAGCCATATAGCGGCGCGCCTCGGGAATAGCAGCTCTTCGGCGTGGAGAGCCTTGTGCGTGGCGGCAGACGGCGCTGCGATTTTGCTAGAGCTCATGTGGAATTGCTTTCAAGTGGCATTCGCTGCGCCAATGACATTGCTTCGTCACCATACTATAATCGCCTTTATATCCTTTTCCAAGACGATTTGGCGGCGGCTGCGGCGCTCTGGCGCGGGAAAATCGTCTGCGAAATAATCCGCATTTTGGCGCCGGCGACTTGTCGCATAGGCTGTGAATCGAAGTAGAACCAAGTAAGTATCGAAGATTCACCACAAAGTCACAAAGGACACAGTAATTCCATGTTTGTCATGAAAAACTCGACGATAGGGCGAAATGTAGGGGCGACATACCATGTCGCCCGAAATCAAAACGCAGCAACGTCGGGCGACCAGATTGGTCGCCCCTACACCGCCCCTGTAAATTTGCATTATTTTCTTTGAACTACAGAAATGGGCTGAATTGATTTCAACATCCAGACAACCGGTTTGGGCGATACGCTGCATGGCCCGACGGTAAACTGAAGGAGCACAGGCGAAAATGACAAGCGAGGCTCAAATCGATGCGCTTATCGACCGCTTGGCGAGGGAAGACACGGCGGCTGATACCTTTAACGAATATGCTTATGGCATCCCGAACAACGCTATTCGGCGGGGCAATCTGCGTCTGTACCTTCAGTTTATGGCGCAGTATCAGCCAAGTGTCTTGCTGGTGATGGAAGCGCCGGGCTATCGCGGTTGTCGTTTGACCGGCGTGCCGGTGACGAGCCGCAAGATTTTGCTGGAAGGCGCGCCCGGCTTCGACTTATTTGGCAGCGCCGCCGGCTACCGCGATGTCGATGAAGCGGGTTTCGAGGGCATCTATGGCGAGCAGACCGCGACAATTGTTTGGGGCGCGCTGGCGGGCTTGGATCTGCTGCCATTAATCTGGAATGCCTTCCCTTTTCATCCTTGCAAGCTCGGCAAGGCGCGCAGCAATCGCAAGCCGCGGCAGCCCGAGACGGCATCCGGCGCAGTGTTTCTGCGCGATATAATGGAAATGACGCGCATGCAACGGGTCGTCGCTGTGGGCAATGTCGCTTTTGCAACTTTGGGCAAGATCGGCATTCCATGCGATAAAGTGCGGCATCCCGCGCAGGGCGGCAAAAACGAGTTTGTGGCTGGCTTGCGGCAACTACTCAGCCCTTGATTCTGACGCTGTATCCGGCGCTTCATCTTTGTCTTTGGTCTTGTCTATCGCCGCAACCGCGCTCGGCGATGTGCTGCCGCCATCTTCTTCATAGACATCAGCGAAGAGCAGTTGCACTGTGCCGGGCGGCAGGCGGCTCAGTTCTTGGCCCGCTTCCTGACCTATGCCCGACATGAGGGCGGCTTGCTGTGTGGCTGGCGAGTCAAAATAGAGTTCCAATATGCGATAGAACTTTGGCGGACCCTGTGGGCTGCCGGTGATGTGAACCACCTGTCTGCGCAGGATATGGGGCATCCGCTCCACTAGCGCCAGGAAATCTTGAAAGACGTTTTCGAAGTTTTCGGGGTCCTCGGTTTGATCAAATAAAACTATGAACTTGATCATCGCAGGCTTTCAGTCTGGTGGCTGGCTCGCAGATCATACCATAGGTTAGGAAAGAGCGATGTTCAAGCATCGAATCGGCTTATGGCGCAGAAGTAATTCTCAAGTAAATGATGAAAATTCAGCACAAAGACGCAAGGGACACCAGGGCAATCGCTTCAAAATCCATAACTGTCGAATTTAACATCAAACTGATAAATGTAGGGGCGAGCCTTGGCTCGCCCATGAAATTGGGTGCGAAATCGTGGGCGATTGACCCGCAGTGTCTACGCGCGGCACAGAATCGCCCCTACATTGCGTTCTTTATTGGCATATTTTCGGATAATTCTCGGAGTTCTTGGTGCATCAGTGTTGAAATAATTTGAAGCGATTGCCCTGATCAGGTGGCGAATCTCCGCGAATGGTGGCACAATCTGCGGGATATTTCAGAAGACAAAGCATCAGCCGCGGCTGACATCAAGAATGGGAAACATGCCATGCCAAATCTGAAGGAGATCGGACGCTTGCCGGACCCGGTTGACAATTGCGCCATCGCCATCCGCGACTTGCCCGCGGGGACGCGCGTCCAGCAGGGCGCTGCGCAATATGCGCTGTCGCACCATATTCTCGAAGGGCATCGCTTTGCGGTTCGCGCCATCGGCGAGGGCGAGACCTTGAGTTCTTGGGGGCAGCGCTTTGGCATCGCCACCCGCGATATTGCCGCCGGCGAGTACGTGATCAACGAGGGCGTAAAGATCGAGTTGAAGCGGCGGGAACTGAATTTCGAGCTGCCGGCCGAGCCGAACTTTGACAACCATATCGCGCCATTTGAATTTGATGAAGCGAGTTTTGAGCCTGCGCCGCCCCTGCCCCGATACGATCATGCGCGCTTTTTCAATGGCTACGCTCGGACCGGTGGTCGCGGGGTCGGCACGCGCAACATGATTGTTGTGCTCGGCACGACTTCCCTGGTGGCTGGATTCGTCCGCACATTGGCGCAGCTCAGCTCTGGTATGGCTGAAGAATACGACAATGTTGACGGGATCGTGCCGGTGGCGCATACCGAAGGGGGCCACCGCGATCCCAACAATCGCGAGCTGCTTTTGCGCAGCTTGGCCGGCTTCGTCGTTCATCCCAATGTCGGCGCGGTAGTGGCGGTGGACTACGGCAGCGAAGCCGTCACCAATGCCGACCTGCGCCAGTATCTGCTCGACAATGACTACCCGCTGGCGCATGTGCCGCACGCCTTCTATTCGCTCGAGAAAAGTTTTGAGCTAAATGTCGAATGGTTCAAAGACTTGTTTAAGTCTTGGCTGCCCCGGGTGAATGCCAGCGAGCGGGGTCCACAGTCCTTGAGTCATCTCAAAATCGCCTTGCAGTGCGGCGGCTCGGATGCTTTTTCCGGCGTGAGCGGCAACCCTCTGGCGGCTTGGGTGGCAAAAGAAGTCATTCGCTACGGCGGTTCGGCCAACCTGGCTGAAACGGACGAGCTCATCGGCGCCGAGTCTTATGTGCTGGACAAAGTCGAAAAGCTGGAGTCGGCGCGCCGGTTCCTCGACAAAGTGGAACGGTTTAAGGAATGGGTGGGCTGGCACGGGCAAACCGCCGAGGGCAATCCATCCGGCGGCAACAAATATCGCGGACTGTACAACATATATCTCAAATCGCTGGGCGCGGCCGCCAAGCGCAATCCCGATGTGCCGCTGCACGATGTCATCGAGTACAGCCAAGTGATGACCAGCGGCGGGTTCTACTTCATGGATAGCCCAGGCAACGATCTGGAAAGCATTGCCGGTCAAGTGGCCAGCGGGTGCAATATGATCTATTTTGTCACCGGCAACGGCTCGATCACGAACTTCCCCTTTGTGCCGACCATCAAGATCGTCACGACCAGCGCCCGCCACGACCTGCTGAAATACGATATGGACGTGAACGCTGGCGAGTATTTGGATGGCGCGCCGCTGGACGAACTCGGCGCGCGAACGCTCGACCTGACAATTGCCGTCGCCGATGGGCAGCGTTCCCTGGGCGAAAGAGCCGGGCATCACCAAGTTCAAATCTGGCGCGATTGGCAGCAGACGCGCCCGGCCAATGTCACTGTGCTGGCGGATCGGTCATATTCGGGTGAGCCCCTGAGTATCGCCGAGGCTGGTTATACACCCAGCGTAAGTATTCCAGTTTATGAGAACCGTGGCAAAGTCGCCACCGAGCAGGTCGCCATGGTCCTGCCTACCAGCCTGTGTTCGGGCCAGATTGCGAGGATGACGACCGACACGCTGAATGCAACGGATTTGGCGGCATCCGCTGGGCTTTCGCGCTTTGCCACGCTCGTGCATACGGAGGGCTGTGGCGGCAGCGTCGTGCCAGAGTACAAAGACAGTTTGATCAGCTACATGCAGCATCCCAAATTGCGGCATGTCTTGCTCTTGGAGCATGGCTGCGAAATCACGCATAACAGCTACTTCCGCCAGTTGATGGGGGAGCGCGGCTTGGACCCGGCCGACTATGGCTGGGCAAGCATTCAATTGGACGGCGGCATCGACGCCGTCATGACGAAAATGGCGCGCTGGTTCCGCCAGCGGATTGCCGGCGACAGCGTCCCCGCGCCAAGACCGGCGGGCATGGAAGCGCTGCGGCTGGGTTTGTTGTCTCAGGGACTTATCGGCGACAGCGCGGCGCGTTGCCTGGCTCGTTTGTGCAAGATGATTGCGCGCGGCGGCGGCACTGTCGTCGTCTCGGACAGAGACAGCTTGCTGGCGGGCGCCTTTGCGCGCGAGCTGGGCATACCCGCAGCAGCTCCCGCGACATTGGGTTATGGCCAGCAGGCGGCGAAAGCCGGCTTCCATGTGATGGCCAGCCCGCGCCCGCATTGGAGCGAGACGCTAACGGGCTTGGGCGCGACCGGTGTCGAACTCATGTTGGGACTAACCGAAGGCTATGCCCTGGCGGGGCATCCACTGGTGCCTGTGCTGCAAGTGGCTTTTAACGGGGGCTCGGCGGAGGATCTGGATGCGGTATTGCCAGCTGAGGGAGATTTCGCGCTGCCGTTGCTGGACTTGATCCTAGCTGCCTTGCGTGGCGACCATGTGCCCAAGCATCAATTGACTGGCACAGATGATTTCCAGGTCACCCGCGGCATGATCGGCGTTTCGTTCTGAGTTGCCTTCCGCGCTTCCTACTGAGCGTCGAGTTCAACTAACCGCGCCGCAAGGCGACGTCGCGCCAGAAGTTCGCGATCTGATCGATCAGCGCGGACTCGCTGATGTAAGTGGCGTCGAATTCGACGATGTTTTCCGCTTCTCGTATTTTCCACTCGCGCTGCAATTCGCCGATGGCCAGCGAGCGCTCAACCGGATCGTGATAGCGGGCGCCGAGCGTCAAGTGGATACGGTGCAGAATCGAATCCAGCGACGCCACCAGACAGACGACAACTCCGTTCCGCTGTAATTCCCCCAGATTTTTGCTGTTGACCAGGGTGCTGCCCGAGATGCGAATCAAGGCGCGGCGGTATAAGGCGATGTCGTCCAAGACTTCCGATTCAATGGCTTTCAGCCGCTGTTCGCCATACTGCGCGCGGATACGGTCGATGGTATCACCGAATCGCTCTTCGATTCGACGTTCGACATCAATCATCTCTATGCCAAGTTGCTGCGCCAACTGACGCGAGATACGGGGTCTATTGGGTTCAATATAGCCAGTGATGATGAGGTTTAGGTCGCGTTGTAGCGAAAGTTCACTGGCCATCTTGGTGCCAGTCCGGATACCAATCGTCCAGCAGGCTCGGCAACTGCGCCAGCGAACGCAGGGTCTTGTGAGGCTTGGCGAGATGACCTTGGTCGCTCGCCCCTGGATTAAGCCGGCGCACGGCGCGCATGCCCACAGCCTGGGCTCCAGCCACGTCCGCAACGGGATTGTCCCCAACGAAGACAGTTTCTTGCGCCTGCGTACCCATTTTTTCCAGCGCGTATCGGAAGATGCGGGTGTGCGGTTTGAGGTAGCCGACATCGGCGGCGGACAACCGGCAGTCGGAAAAATAATCAATCAAGCCCAGTTCTCGCAGTTCGTTGTCGCGCATCCACATCGGCAGCGAGGCATTGGTGACGATTCCCAGGCGGATGCCGCAATTGCAGAGCAATTCAAGAACAGGCGGCACATCCGGATAGACAACCGTCCCCGGCACAGCGCCCCATTGATAAGCTGCAAGGATTTCGTCAAGACAGTCGGCTGCTGCGGCGACACCCATGTCAGTCAAGGTTGACAGCAGGATATCTGGCATGATCGGGGCGCGCAGGTTCACGCGCGCGGCCGACCAAGCGTCGCGCGTTCGCTCCGTGTAGGCATCGACGAGGCTGTCCAGGTCAGTCAATTCGCGCTTGCTACTGTCATTGACGACAGACAGCACGCGGGATAAGCGCTGCGCTTCTAGTTGCCGCCAGCCGATGGTAACGCCACTCCAATCGATCAGGGTATCGTCGAAGTCGAAAAGAACTGCGCGCAAGGGGCTCGACATATCGCTCAGCTTCCGCCGGATTGCCTGGCAGCGCGTTTGGCTTTGCGTTCGAGGGCTTTGCGCTTGCGTTCTTCGCGCTTGGCTTCGTCCTCGTTCCAGGGTGTGGGACCATCAGAAGAGGGTGGCGGAGCCGCTTTTGCGGGCGCGGGCGCTGGCTCTGCGACTGCCGGGACCGCGGCGACCGTTTCCGCCACCGGTTCCGGGTCGGGCAACATGGCGTCGTAGGCGAATTCCGCAATCGCCTGCGCGGCTTTGTCTTGATAATCGTTGTAGTAGCCATCGGCGTCGACAGCTTCTTTCATCCGCCAAGTCAAAGCGGTTGCTTCCAAGCCAGATTCAATCCCCTTGTGACGCGGACGCCAGCCGAAGCGGTCGCGCAGGGCGTCGCTATTGATGAGGATCTCTCTTTCGAGCAGTTTGTCGCGGAAGGTCTTCTGGCGCAGCCCAGGCAAGAAGCCTGGTCCAGCGAAGGCTGGGGCGCTCAAGCCGATAGCATCGGACATAGAACTCACAAATTCGTTGGGGCTGCGCGGCGCCTCATCGGAGGCGTTGAGCGTCTCGATGCCATGGACGTCGCCCTCCGCTTCCAGCAAGGCAACAATAGCTGTCGCAAGGTCGTCCTCGTGAATCCAGGAAGCTGGCTGCGCGCCAGAGGGGATGCGCCGGGAATTCTTGATTGACTTTGCCAGCGCCGCCGTAGCCGCGCTGTTGCCGCCGTAGATGTATGCGCTGCGCAGGATAAATCCATTCAAGCCGCTGTCTCGTATAAGCGCCTCTGCTTCCAGCATTGGGGCATAGTCGCTAGCGCGCGCGTCGCGGTCGCCTTCTTTGGCTGCGCCATGGGCAGCCGCGTAGAGATAGCCAAAGCTGAGCGAGACGATACGCTGGACACCGTGAGCCTGCGCCGCTTGAACTATCGCCGCGGCGCATGACAGCAGTTGATCGGCGCGAGCGCTGTAATCCGGATTTGCCTGCGGCGGTCCCCCGTAACACTGCGGACCGGCATGAACGACGGCGTCAGCTTGCGCGAGCTGCAAATTGCTCAGCACTTCGCTGGCGCGGCTGAGGTCGGGGTAGACCGGCAGCGCCCCTGCAAGGCGCAGCGCCAGAGCGCCTTGCGCATCGCCAGCGGTGGCCATGACTTTGTGTCCTCGTCTCATCAAGGCGCGCGCCGTCGCCAAACCAAGACCTTCGGCGCCGCCGGTGACAAATACCTTTAGTGCTTGTTTCGCTTCAGCCATCACGACCTCGCTCTTGGTGACAGACATCAGAGATAGTATGCCACAAAACTGTTTGCTTTGGCACGGGGTTTTGCTGTCTATGCAGGGCAATCGCTTCAAATTATTTTCAACATAGAGGACGCAGAGGACACAGAGTTCGTAGGAGTTTAGACGACAATTCTTCTAAATCTGGGGCCCGGAATCGGCAACAGTCCCCAGCGAAACGTGATTTGTCACCAAAAATCACAGCTGAGATGAGATTTTTTGTTTTTCTCTGCGTTCTCTGCGTTCTCTGTAGTTAATTTTCAGTTTAGAATCCTGCCATTTCGTCCGCCATCATTTTGAAGCGATTGCCCTGGGGTTTTGCTGTCTATGTGGCAAACGCATCATTATTTTCATATTGTTGATAGATAGGGCTTGAAGCGCCAACAATCTGAAATGCACCCTCCGCGTCGGCGTATTGACAGGTTTGACAAAGAAGGCTACTATATCGTCGTCAATGGCGGGCCTGTAGCTCAGTTGGGAGAGCGCCACAATGGCATTGTGGAAGTCAGGGGTTCGAGTCCCCTCAGGTCCACTGGCTGCGTCAGGCATGGGAAGATTCGTTATGCAATCAGCAATCAAACGCTCAGGGCGACTTCCTCGGTTGGATGGGCGAGTGGACGTGGCGCTTTCGCACATGGCGACCAAGGCGGACATTGCGGAATTGCGCATCCTCATCGCGCTGAATATAGGCATCGCTTTGGCAATCTTGTCGATGCTCTTTGGCTGGCTGCCGCCCGGCGCTTGATAATCCTGCTGAGTTGTTAGCCCATATTCCAAATTACTCTTCTGGCAGGGACAGAAAGGTGTAATCGTGGCGAAAGCGACGCGCAATGTTTGGGAAGAACTATTGGAGATTGGCCGGCGTCTTGTAAAAGAGATTGACGACTTCCTTGATCCCAAAATCCGACAGCCGCGCAAACCAGCGCGTGTGCCCGTGCCCGTGCCAGTGAACAAGCGCCGCGCGGATTATCGACCAGACTAGGCGGGGCGTGACAGGGGCATCGCAGCGGCGCAGTTCGGATGAACTGCGTTTTTGTTTTTTTCAGGCTGATATTGCATCTGCCGCCTATCGCTCACATCATTAATAAACCAATGCGAGACTGATGAATGAAGTCAAAAAGGAGATTGACTGTGGCTGAATTCTCTATATTCGACGGTCATAACGATACTTTGCTGCGCTTTTACCAGAACGACGATGTCGCTTATCCCGATTTTTTCACCGAGATGGACGGCGGTCATATCGACTTGGTTCGGGCGCGCCAAGGCGGGTTCGCTGGTGGATTCTTCGCGGTATACGTGCCGAATCGCGAGCGGCGGATCGACCCGGACAACATGCCGGACGTCTCCAAGCCCTATGCGCCGCCGGCGGTCGAACATCGCTACGCGCAGGGCGTCGCATTGCGGCTGATGGCGGATTTGTTTCGGCTAGAAGCGGAATCGGCCGGACAGGTCAAAGTCGTGCGGGGCGCCGATGAGCTGGCGGCTTGCATCAATAGCGGCGTCTTCGCCACCATCTTGCATATCGAAGGCGCGGAAGCCATCGATGAGGACTTGAACGCGCTGGAAGTCTTCTATCAAGCCGGGCTGCGGTCGCTGGGCATCGTCTGGAGCCGTCCGACAATCTTCGCGCATGGCGTGCCGATCGCCTATCCTTCGACTCCCGATATTGGACCTGGCTTGACCGACGCCGGAAGACGTCTGGTCAAGCGCTGCAACGAATTGGGCATCTTGATTGATCTTTCGCACATGAACGAGGCCGGCTTCTGGGATATCGCGGGGCAGAGCGACGCGCCGCTGGTCGCCACGCATTCCAACGCGCACGCCATCTGTCCAATCTCGCGCAACCTCACAGACAAGCAGCTTGATGCAATCAAAGCCTCGGACGGTATGGTTGGCTTGAACTTCGCCACGGGCTTCCTCAACGAAGACGGCGCCTGGGACAGCGATCGTCCGCTGGATATTATGGTTCGGCACCTCGACTATCTGGTTGAGCGCCTGGGCGAAACGCGCGTGGGGCTGGGCTCGGATTATGACGGCGCGCGCGTGCTGGATGATGTCAGCGATGTTTCGAAATTGCCGAATCTGATCGCCGCGCTGCAGGACGCCGGATACAACGATGATTTGCTGCATAAGCTATGTCACCAGAATTGGCTGCGCGTGCTGCGGAAGACATGGAAAGCATAGCGAAGCGCAAAATCAGAGCAATTTCACCAGAAGAATATGTGTCGATTGTCACATTATTCTGGAAACTGTAGGAGCCACCGACCGTCAAACGTCCCGGCGATGCCAAGCTAGAAAAACAGGTTTACAAAGCGGCCAGCGCATATTATGATGACATGCCTAGCGATTCGAAGAGTTGATGAAAGCGGGAAAGCGATGATTTTGCAAATGTCGCCGGGTTCTGGGGTGACCCGCTCTTTGCTTATCTAAACCTCAATGCGCCTTCGTATCGCGCCACATTGTGTACAAAACCTGTTTCAGCTACTAAGTCGCTGGCAAATGCAGCTTTGCCGGGCGGCTTCGCGCCGCATTGGCGGCGCTATTTACAAAGACCGGAGACGAAATAAGAGCTATGAGCGAAAAATATCAACCACATGAAGTGGAAGTTAAATGGCAGCGCAAATGGGACGAGACGCGCATCTATCGCTCCCAAGTGGATTGGGACAAGCCCAAGCACTATGCCCTGACCATGCTGCCCTATCCCTCGGGCGATCTGCATATCGGACACTGGTTCGCCATGTCGCCGTCGGACGCCCGCGCCCGCTGGATGCGCATGCGCGGTTATAACGTCTTGTTCCCGATGGGCTTCGACGCCTTTGGCTTGCCCGCCGAACAGGCGGCGATCTCGCGCAATATCCATCCTTGGAAATGGACCTACAGCAATATCGAGCGTATGCGCGAACAACTGCGTAGCATGGGCGCCATGTTCGATTGGGAGCGCGAAGCTATCTCCTGCACCCCCGAATACTACAAATGGTCGGAGTGGTTCTTCAAGAAGTTCTATGAGCATGGCTTCGCCTACCGCGGCTCGGCGCTGGTCAATTGGTCAGAGACCCTGCAAACCGTTTTAGCCAACGAGCAGGTTATCGATGGCAAGGACGAACGCACTGGGCAGCCGGTCGTGCACAAGATGATGGAACAGTGGTTCTTCGCCATCACAAAATACGCCGACGAATTGCTGGATTTCGCTGGCTTGGATTGGCCCCAAGCCATCAAGATCATGCAGACCAACTGGATCGGCCGCAGCGAAGGCGCGCGCGTCAGCTTCCACACCGAGCTTGGCAGCCATCCCATCGAGATTTATACGACGCGCCCGGACACGCTCTGGGGCGCGACCTTTATGGTGCTGGCGCCGGAGCATGACTTGGTCGATGTCATCACCAGCGCCGCCCAGCGCGGGGCCGTCGATCACTACATCGACGAAATCGCCGCCGAAACCGAAATCGAGCGCATGATGGAGCATCGCGAGAAAACCGGCGTCTTCACCGGCGCTTATGCCATCAACCCGGTCAACGACGAGCGCATTCCCATTTGGATCGCCGATTATGTCATGATCACCTATGGCACGGGCGCCATCATGGCTGTGCCGGCGCATGACCAGCGCGATTTCGAATTTGCCCGGGCGCATGATCTGCCCATCAGGGTTGTCATCCAGCCGGCGGAAATGGCAGAGCCGCTGACGGACCCCGCCATGACCGAAGCCTACGATGGACCGGGGACGATGGTCAATTCCGATGCCATGAACGGCAGCCAGAGCAGCAAGGACAAAGGGCGCGCGAACGCAGCCATAGGGCGGGTGCTTGATTGGCTGGAGGCGACTGGCAAGGGACAAGAATCGGTCAACTTTCGGCTGCACGACTGGCTAATCAGCCGGCAGCGCTATTGGGGCGGTCCCATCCCTATGATGTATGACGGCGACGAGATTATCCCCGTGCCCGATGAAGATCTGCCGGTGGTCTTGCCCGAGGATGTCGATTTCATGCCCACCGGGCGCAGTCCGCTGACCTATCACGAACCATTTTACAAAGTGGATGAGACGGTGCGCCGCGAGACCGATACGCTGGACACCTTCATGTGCTCGTCTTGGTATCAACTGCGCTATTTGTCGCCGCAATGCGCTACAGCGCCTTTCGACGCCGAAGAAGCCGCTTACTGGCTGCCTGTCGATGTCTATACCGGCGGGGCGGAGCACGCGGTCATGCACTTGCTCTATACACGATTTTTCACCAAAGTCCTGCGCGATATCGGCGTCTTTGACGAGGCCGCCGCGGTCATGCGCCAAAAGGGGCGTGATCCGCAGGGGGCTTTCGACGAGCCTATGATGCTGTTGCGCAATCAAGGTCAGGTGCTGGGCGGAGAACGGCAAGGCGACTTTGTGCTGTGCAGCGGCAGAGAAGTCGGCGGGAAGTTGCTGGCCAATCGCGTCGAAGTAGCGGGCTGGAACGAGGTACCGGCCGGCTTCGAAGGATACTTCGGCGAAATCGCCCACCGTACCGAAAATGTCTTGCATTTGGATATGGGGGGCCTCACGCAGTTCGTCGAAGTCTTGCCAGATGCCGAGGTTGTCATTCCCGATATCCCGGGGCGGAACAACGTCAATCAACTGCGGCATCATCTGGAGATCCAGCGCATGTCCAAGAGCAAGGGCAATGTGGTCAATCCCGATGAGCTGGTCGAGAAATACGGCGCCGATGTCGTGCGCTGTTACCTGATGTTCAACTTCGACTGGCAGAAGGGCGGTCCCTGGAACGAGAACAATATCAAGGGTCCGCAGGGCTGGCTGCATGAGCTCTGGGAAATCGCATTGGCCGGCGCGCCCGACGCCGCCGGCGATGCCGAGCGCGAACGGGACATTGAGCGCAAGCTGCATCAGACGATCGCGGTGGTCAACCGCGGCTTGGAAGAATTC
The DNA here is from genome assembly GCA_965116975.1 of Phototrophicaceae bacterium. Classification (GTDB taxonomy): domain Bacteria; phylum Chloroflexota; class Anaerolineae; order Aggregatilineales; family Phototrophicaceae; genus UBA6055. The sequence continues at coordinate 2,965,387 of OZ220735.1, read as the reverse complement.
AGCTTCAACACAGCCATTGCCGAGCAGATGAAGTTCAAGAACAGCTTCAAAGCCGCGCTGCGGGCTGGGGAAATCGGCGCGGAGATGTGGCGGGAAGTGATGAGCCAGGCGCTGCGCCTGCTGGCGCCTTTTGCGCCGCATTTCGCGGAAGAATTGTGGCAGCGGCTGGGCTGGGAATACAGCGTGCACCTGCAACCTTGGCCCCAGTACGATGCCGACATAGCCCGCGAAGAGCAGGTGGAATTGGTGGTGCTGATTAACGGCAAGCCCCGCGGCTCGGTCGAGGTAGCGGTGGATATCGAGCGAGAGCGGGCGCTGGAACTGGCTGTGGCCAGCGAGGCCGCGCAGCGCAGCCTGGCGGGCAAAGCGCCGCGGCGGACGATCTTCATCCCGGGCCGCAACGGGACGGATCCCAAGGTCAATATCGTCGTATAAATCGTATAAAGAAAATGCCCCGCCTTGAGTAAATCTAAGGCGGGGCATCCGCATGCAGTTCTCCGCAGTCGCGCGGTCAAGCACCGCTAAATCAAGCGCAGCCGCCGCTCAAGACATTGTGGTAAAGGCGGCTGATGTAGCCCGTCACACCCTCGAACTCGATCTTGTACCAGTAGCCGTTAATCTCGTATACCGGCACTTCGGAATTCTGCCAGACCAAACCGATGATCTCGTCGTCCGGCGCTGCGCGCAGGAACAATGTTTCCACCAATTTGATGACGCAGTTATTCACGGGAACGGAGTTGCTTGGCACAATCGGCTCGTCGAATATCATCGGCTCGTGCAGCAGAACCACCGTGCCAGCGCGATTGATGCGCCCGCAGGTCATGCCGTCGCGTTCGAATGACAGCAGGGGCTGGAGCAGGCGCGGCGCGTAGGCGGCATCCAAAAAGACCAGGTAGCCGGCCTGCTGGAAGCAGACATCGACGCTGCCCGGCACGCTTCCCCAAATATCAAGCGCGTCGGCGATGCCCAGGTTTATCAGGTCCATGCGCCCGATGCCAGCCATATTAACCTGTTGGCACTGCATGGGGGCGGCATAACCGAATATCACGATGCTCTCCGGCAAATCGCTGCAAGTTTCCACCGCAGGGTGCTTTATGTTTGCCGCGGGTTCCTCATCCGCCTCTTCTTCATCATCAACTTCTTCAACCTCAGTATCTTCCGCGCTTGAATCTTCATCCAGATAGTCGACGTCTTCTTCGTACCGCACATCAAATTGCGCCAGCGCGCTGCCCGCCCCGGCAAAGAGTACGACGAGCAGCAGCAAATGAACAAGGTTTCGGGAAGTTATTTTGAACATGATGTGACCTCCTATCATGAAATTTCGCCCTTATCATGGAACGATGGGCGCAAGAGGTCAACGGAGTCAGCGTAATAATCGGCAATGCGCCTAGTGAGCGTAGGCAGCAGGTAGGAAGTCCCGCGAAATAAGTTGCTGGCGGGGCTTCCGCCGCTTCGGCGCATTTGTTCGGCGACGACCTTTACTCTTTTCCCTGAATTAGCTATAATTACTCCATCGGAAACTCTGTCAGGTGGAAAGGAACAGGCTCATGCAAGAAGGTGGAATGGAAATCGTCGTCAAGTATTGCGCTACTTGAGGACACCAACCTATTGCCGTCAGTTTGACGGACGAAATCTTGAACGAACGCGAGATCGAATACTTTGTCAGTAGTTGGAAGCTGGTTCCCGGCACGGGCGGCGTTTTTGACGTCTGGGTAAACGGCGAACTGATCTTCTCCAAGAAGGCAGTTGATCGCCATGCCGAAGCAGGCGAAATTCGCAACGGCATTTTGCGGGTGATGGAAACCATAAAGCCCGCGAATATGGAAATGGCCGGCGATTAGCCGGCAAAGCCTTAACCAGCTTAGCTTCTCCATTTGAAATTCAAGTCATGCAGAGCCTTGCCAAAGGCTCTCTTGATTTCTCCTCCAAAATTTCCCCTCCAAATAAATTATTCGCGGACCGCAGCTAGCAAATTGAATAGCGATGCGCATTCTTCAAACGCAAACTTCGCGCCGCCCTCTGCCAGCTACGGGGAGCGGATTGCTGATGGTTCTGCGGACGCTTTCTATTCAGATTTGTTCAGAACGCTTCCCCACAAGGTCAGGGCATTTGCATCAAAATCTATAACTGCCGCAATTCACATCAAACTAACAAATTGTAGGGGCGAGCCTTGGGACTCCGTTGAAATACTCGATTTTCCCCCACCCCAAACCCGTTCGCCATCTCTATGGCGAACTTTCCCATAAAGAGGGAGGGGCTTAATGGCTTAATACGGGTCAGAAAGCTCCCCTTCCCTCATTTTGGGGATGCTCGACATAGAGATGGCGAGGAGGGGCCGCGCCGCGTAGACACTAGCGGTCGGGGATGGGGGCAGTATTTCAACAGCGTCCCGTGGCTCGCCCATGAAATTTGGCGCAAAATCGTGGGCGATTCACAGAATCGCCCCTACATTGCGTCCTTAATTGGCAAATTTCGGAAAATTCTCGGAGTTGGAGGTCATTGTCGCAGGGCATTGTCGAAGGGCTGTGTCAACGCGCCCTACGCGCCCTACGCGACCCTTGGCGCCTCAGTGTTGAAATAATTTGAAGCAATTGCCCTGCCCACAAGGTTGAAAAAATTGACAACGGCGATTTTTGCAATATACTGAAAGTATAGCGACGTAAGAATGCGCTTGTTAGCAGCCTTTTTCGTCCATACATTTAATCTAAATCAAGTGAAGGAGATTCAAGATGAAACGCTTCGTATCAGTATCTTTACTTATCGTCGCAGTGTTTGTCGCGAGCATAGGGTTAGTCGCCGCGCAGGATGGCCACATTGTCGAACGCATCCGCGAGCGCGGCGAGATGATCTGTGGCGTCAACTCGGTATTGCCGGGTTTCGGCACACAGAATGATGTTGGCGAATTTGAAGGGTTTGACGTCGATATCTGCCGCGCTGTCGCGGCTGCTATCCTTGGCGACTCGAATGCCATCGCTTTCCGTCCGCTGGCTGCTGCAGAGCGCCCGACCGCGCTAGCAAGTGGCGAGATTGATATGCTCAGCCGCAATACCACTTGGACGCTCAGCCGCGATACCGAATGGGGCGCGACATTTGGTCCCACCACCTTCTACGATGGTCAAGGCATCATGGTCAAAGTCGACTTTGGCGTCAGCACTATTGAAGAACTCGGCGAAGAGAGCATTACCATGTGCGCCACCGCCGGCACGACCACCGAACTGAATATCACCGACAAAGCCAACGCGCTTGGCGCCGACTGGGAATTGAATACCTTCCCAGATTTCGACGCCATCATGGATGCTTATGAAGCTGGCGCATGCGACGCCTTCACCAGCGATATCAGCAGTTTGGTTTCGCGTAAAGCCACTTCGGCTGATCCGGCCGCGCATGCAATTCTGCCCGGCGCGATCAGCAAGGAGCCGCTCGGTCCTGTCAGCCCACAGAACGACGCCAACTTCGCCGATATCATCCGCTGGGTGGTTTGGGGTCTGTTGACCGCGGAAGAGTTCGGCATCGACAGCATGAACATTGGCGATTTCATGGATAGCGAAGACGCGGGCATCGGTCGTCTGCTTGGCTTGGGCGACAATGTGGCTGGCGATTACCTCGGAATCTCCGATGAATTCATGGTTGCTGTGATCACGCAACTGGGCAACTATGGCGAGATTTTCGATCGCAACTTGGGTCCGGATACCATATTCGGTTTGGAACGCGGCTTCAACGCGCTCTGGAGCGACGGTGGGCTGATGTACGCGGCGCCTTTCCGTTAAGCCGGGTCCTTCCGGAAAAAAGAAAGCTAGAATCTTCTAGCGCATAAACAGCAGCGGGATGCGTCGCCGGGTGGTGGCGCATCCCGTTTGTTTTTTCAGTTGCGCTACCATCGCATTGACTGTCAAATTGTATTGTTGTGAAAGTACTATTGTAAAAGAAGCTTTGAAAATTTGTCTTATCTGCCCATTCTGCTTACAATATACAAAATATGAATCACTGTTGCGTCTATAAAGAATGGGTGATGAGCTAGGGATAGCCAATGCAGACACGCGCCGAGACAGCGAGCGAGACCGTACTGCCAGCGGTTTTCCGCGATGGCAGGATATTACAGGGTATCGCCCAGCTCTGTTTTGTCCTTATTGTGGCGCTGTTATTAAACGACTTGAGCACGCGCATTAGCAGCGCGCTGGAAGCGACCAACCAATCGCCTAATTTTGAATTCCTGCAAAATCGCGCCGGTTTCGATATCTCGGATTCGGGCGACTATTCCTCCAACGATCGCTATATTGACGCCTTCCGGGTCGGCTTTATCAACACCTTGCGCGTTGTGCTGCTCGGCTTGTTCAGCACGACCGTGATTGGCATCATGGTCGGCATTTTCTTGCTTAGCCGCAACTTCTTGGTGCGGACCATCTCTCGCGCTTATGTCGAAGTTCTGCGCAATACGCCGGTCCTGCTGCAAATTATCGCTTGGTTCTTCATCGCTATTTTTGCCTTGCCACCTCAGCAAGAGGCATTTGCCTTCCCGCGCGAGGGCATCCGCAGTTTGCCCTTGCTGCAATATGCCCTGTCTTTATTTGTCATTTTTGCCATCTGGCAATACAGCGGCAATTTGCGCAATCTCGTTTGGCGCGCGCGCATTCGTCAAGGCGGCATCACATTGGTCATATTGGTCAATCTATTGGGCCTCAACCTGGTGGGCGCGGGCAGCCCGATTGAGTTCCTCCCTGGTTTGTATATCAGCATCAAGGGCGTCGCCATATTCGAGTTGATCCCGTCGGCGATGTTTGGCATTTGGATGGTATTTGTGGTGATAGGGCTGGTTGTTGCTTCCGCGCTTTGGCGCTATTTTGGCTATATCACGGAAGCAACGGGCAGGCCGATTCCGCGTACCCGCTACGCGCTGTATTCGGTCCTGGGTTTCTCCTTGCTCGGCTGGATAATTCTGGGCATGCGTCCCACGCCTGCGGTCATCGCCGTATTCGATGAAAGCCAAGACAGCTTCGTCGAGATGCCTTATGAAGATGCCTTCGAGACGGGCTTGTTGACCATCGAACAAGAACTGGAGTATACGCGACAGCCGCTGCTTTATCGCCCACCGACGCTCGACCGGCGCGGACGAAGTATCGAGACTGGCATCGAGATTTCGCCATCGTATCTGGCGGTCTTCCTGGGCTTGGTGATTTATACGTCCGCATTCATTGCCGAGATTGTGCGAGCCGGCATACAGGCTGTCCCCACGGGGCAACTCGAGGCGTCGCGGGCGCTGGGCATCTCTCAAGGCGAGATGCTGCGCCTGATCATTTTGCCACAGGCGCTGCGCGTGATTATCCCGCCTATGGGCAATCAGTATCTAAATCTCGCCAAGAATTCCAGTTTGGCGATCGCGGTGTCCTATACCGATATCTATCAGGTATCAAATACCATTATCAATCAGTCGGGGCAATCCGTGACCGGCATTGTGATGATCATGTTTTCCTATTTGTTTATCAGTCTCTCGATTTCGCTGGTGATGAACCTGATTAATCAGAGATTTCAATTGGTGACGCGGTAGGCATTTCATGGCGGATAACAGCAGTCAGAACCTCAAGCAATCGATCATCAACTACGATGATGATCCGGCGCGCCCCCCGCCCACGCTGGAAGTAGGCTTGCCCGCATGGCTGCGTCAGAATCTCTTTGGCTCGCCCGCGGATATCGTCGTTTCGATCCTAATGGCGATCATGGTACTGGTGTTGGTTGTCGGCTTCTTTGATTGGGCTATACGCAGCGCCAACTGGTTTGTCATCATCAATAACCAGCGCTTGTTCATGATGGAGCGCTTTGAGCGCAGCATGGAATGGCGGCTGGCGCTCACTGTTTTGTTTTCGGCGCTGCTGACGGGCGTCAGCTTCGCGGCTTGGGCGCGCAAGTCGCTGCGCATGCTAACGCTGGTGGCTTTGGCGGCGCTGGTATTGGTAGCGGCGCTGCCAACGCTGATCAGAGCGACGATCGCGCAGCCCAATTCTTATCTAACCTCGGGCAATATCGACATTATCGACCGCGCGTCGTCATTGAAGCCGCAAAAGAACCTGGCTTTCATCGCCCAAGCGGGGGAGACGGTCTCCTTGCGATTGGCGCGGGACGAAGTCGCCGATGTCGAGACGCTCAGCAATCTGTCGGGATTTTCCGATCGCGCGGCCAACGCCTTGGCAAATGCCGCCAAAAATCGGCTTGAACAGATCGAACTGACGGGCTTGACCTTCGACCGCATGCTCAGCCGAGAATTGACGGAAGCGCTGGAAGAACGCACGCGGCTCGCCATCCGCACTTTTACGCGTACCAATGACATGGAAGCGTCCACCTACAATTACATCGGCTATCTCGGCGACGCCTTGTCTGGTCCAGATGCTTCAATCGCTGCAATGAAAGCCTGGCTGAAACGGCTGGATGAAGCAGTCAAAGCGCTTGGCGACGCCGAAGACGCGATTTTAGCCGCTGCCAGCGCGGTCGACGATGCGGTAGCGAACCTGACGGCGGAAGACCAATTGACGGACCAGGCGCGCGCAGCGCTCTTGGATTTGACAACCGCCATGCAAAGCAGCCAGCAAATCGAGGACCTGGGCGAGCAGTTGGTCCTGGATCTGTCGGAGGATTTGATCGGAAAGCCCGACCAAGCTGACGAAGACGAAGACCTCATTCAACCTGTGCAATGGGAAGCGCAATTCCTGCGCGACATGTTCGTTCGTCTGTTGACGCCGCAATCGGTCATTAGGACCTACGATTTAGGTCAAAGTCCGATGCAGGTTGCAATCCGCGATGCCGAGACCTTTGCGGTGCTGGCGGAAGGCACAGTCGGGCTGGCAGGCGAGTCGGTCTCTTATGTGATACCGGGAGACGGCTGGTATATCTTGTCGAAAGACGCAGCCGCGGGTGAAGAGGGTACGGGAATCTTGGCGGCGCGCGGCATATTCCCGATCGTCGAGCGCACCTTGAGCGCGTCAGAATCGCAGTTTGTGCGGCTGACCGATAACGAATTGGCAATATTTGGCAGTCGCCCGCAGATTGACGGCAAGGACGCGCCCATCGCCGCATTGATTGACAATCAATATCGTGGCTTGCGCGACCTGCCAACCTACCTGGCGCATTTCATTCCGCTCTTCTTGGAGCAGATTGAGGTATTGCTGCTGCCCTGTTTCATCACCGTCGCCTGGGGTTATGCCCTGGGCCGGGCAGTCGCTCATCTGCTAGGCGAGCAGACTGTGTTTAACAGCAACAGTAGCCGCGCCACTGTATTGGCTGCGGCGATGTCGCCCTTGCTCATCCTTTTGGCTTATTTCGCCTTATTCGATGGCACGGACTCGATAGGTGGCTTAGCGGCTATCGCCCTGAAAATCGCCGCAGCGTTTGCAACAGCGCTGCTTGTGCGGCGCGTCGAAGCTTGGCTCAATCGCGCGAATAGCGGCGAAGAAGCGGAAGGATCGATAACAAAGCTCTTGATCTATGGCTGGGGCGTCTATCCCTTCGCCATGTATCTGCTGGCTTCCGGCGTTGGCGGCTTGTCTGGCGCGGCGATTGGCAGCATGGTGGGCGGTTTGCTGTGGCTGCTGCTGATGTACTTTATTGGTCTCAGTTTTATCGGCAACATGGGTTTCATGCTGCTCATAGGCGGTTTCTTTCTTCAGATCGCCCAAGCCCATGTCATTAATGTCGTGTGGGAAAACTGGACCGCTGACCCCATCAGTTCGCTGTTGATTTGGCTGGCTTTGGCGATCGTTGGCGTCGGCTTGGGTTTGCTGGGTTATGCCCGGCGCGGTGGCATCGACGCCAATGCCAAGCGCATCGGCTACCTGGTTTCTTGCGCCGTATTCCTATTCATATTCGCGAATACAAATCAGGTTTCGGCAGGCGCCGGCTCGGTTGTGTCCATGATCGCTGTCGCCATGGTCTTGTGGCTGGCTTGGATGTTCTTCAGCGGGACGCTGCATTGGTCGTCCAATCGCGTCATCATCGGCTTGCTGTTGATGACGTTTATATGGATGCAGCTTTGGACCCAAGTAGACCGTTGGTCAAGTATCTATTTCATCATCTGGCTGGCTGCGGGCGCGCTGGCTTTCAAGCGCGGGGAAAACGCGCAAGGCGACATGCTCAAGTGGAAGCGCGAGCAAAGCGGTCCGGTCTTATATCGCTCCCCAGGTCGAACGATGGGCGCGCTGACGCTGGCTTGGTTTATCGTCTTGATAATTATTCCGAGCATTGTATTAGGCATGGACTCGCGGGGCATGCTGCAAGCATCGCCACAAGATTTGCTGCCGCTCTCCGACAAGCGCCTGTGGGGCGGCTTGATGCTTACCATGCAACTGACAATCCTCGGCATCGGCGCGTCCTTCCCGATTGGTTTGCTGCTGGCGCTGGGACGGCGCAGCAATCTGACTGTCGTCAAGTACACCTGCGTCGTTTATATTGAAACAGTTCGCGGCGTACCGCTCATCACGATTCTCTTCATGGCTGTTTTGATGGTGCCGCTGATTGATCCGACGCTGGCATCGGTAGAAAACGCGGTGCGGGCTTGGGTGGGCATTACCATGTTTAGCGCCGCCTATCTGGCGGAGAATGTTCGCGGCGGCTTGCAATCGCTGGATCGTGGGCAAACCGAAGCCGCGCAAGCAATCGGTTTATCCGGCTGGCATACGACGCTTTATATTCTGCTTCCACAAGCCTTGCGCGCTGTGATTCCAGCGCTGGTCGGACAATTCATTTCTTTGTTCAAAGACACCTCGCTGGTCTTTATCGTTGGCTTGGCAGAGATTACCGGTATCGCGTATCGTGTGGTAGCGCAGCCAGAGTTCTTGCAGCGGCGGCAGGAGACCTTTTTGTATGTCGCGATCATTTACTTCGTGTTCAGTTACATCATGTCATATATCAGCCGCCGCGTCGAGGCGACTGGTTCCGGCGCCGCGCGCGCGCAGCAATTGTGATAAGGCATGACTTAGAGGATTTCCCGCCCGGCACAGGGGATTGTGGGAGGACAAAATGGAAAACGGCAATAATCAAATGATGTCAGTCGACGAGCCGATGATCATTTGCCGGGATATGAACAAGTGGTTTGGCGAATTTCACGTCTTGCGCAATATCTCGCTAGAGGTCATGCCGCAAGAAGTGCTGGTCATCATTGGTCCATCCGGCTCGGGCAAGTCGACCTTTATCCGCTGCATCAATCGGCTGGAAGAGCATCAAGACGGGCAGATCATCGTCGATGGCATCGAGCTTAGCCATGACGTCCAGAACATCGCCGAGATCCGGCGCGAAACCGGAATGGTATTCCAGCAATTCAACCTCTTCCCGCATTTGACGGTGATGGATAATATCTCCCTGGCGCCGATGAAAGTGCGGCATTGGGCCCGCGACAAAGCGGAACAACGCGCCATGGAGCTCTTGGAGCGGGTGGGCATTCCCGAACAAGCCTACAAGTACCCGGGGCAGCTATCCGGCGGGCAGCAGCAGCGGGTGGCGATCGCGCGGGCGCTGGCGATGGAGCCAAAAATCATGCTCTTCGACGAGCCTACTTCGGCGCTTGATCCGGAGATGATCAAGGAAGTGCTGGATGTGATGAAGGAATTGGCGCGCACTTACATGACCATGTTGGTCGTCACGCACGAGATGGGCTTCGCGCGCGAAGTCGCCGATCGCATCATTTTCATGGACATGGGGCGCATCGTCGAGCAGGGTCCGCCAGAGAACTTCTTCAATCCCGATATTGAGCATCACCCGCGCACGCAGGAATTCCTCGATCAGATACTCTAAATTACGCCTACGAAAGACGGGCACAAACAAAGTCCCTGCTCGCGCCGCGAACAGGGACTCTTGAGTTTTTCCCAGAATTAGGCTTGACTTGAGGTCAACTGCGGCTTTTTCACTCCTCGTAACCGTATAATTCGCTATCTGGGTAAAATGCCGCCCAGGCGAACCAAAAGTGTGGGAAGGCATTTAGGGCCCGCAATTGCGTTCCCGCCAGCTCGCCCGCTACCGCCATGCCAAAGATATTCCAGGTACTGCCGGTCTCCTCGTCGATGATGTCATCGCCGTCGATGCGGAAACTCAGGGTCTGGACATTGCGATTGTCATTGCGATTGTCAAGATTAATGGCGCGCTCGAACAAGCCGGCCATGCCCACATCGCGCGAAAGATCGATACTGGCTTCGTCCAGGGCGCTGAAGGCGCCGGGCTGCCAGAGCGCCACGACATCGACATCGCCCAAGCTATCATTGATGACCCGGGCTTCGGACAGCGTGCTAAAGGGATAGGCGGTTTGCATATCGCCCAGCGCAATGCCAAGCACGCGTTCCGTCGCGAAAAGCCGACTGTCCGGCTCGCCAAAAAACAGGAATGGCTTCGCGTTGCTGTCGTAATTGACGTAGGGATTGGAACCATAGAAACGGCCATTCGTCGACAGCACCTTGCCATGCGGGTACTGCGCTTTGAAGGCGCCGTATCCCACCAGTTGCGACGGCACAATGTCCAGCAGCGCGCCAGTATGGGCGCCGACGATGCCCTCGCCAGTCAATTGCTGCCAGAGGCTTTGCGTCACGTCGTCCCACATGATGAGATCGCTATTGCGCAGCATCCCGCTGACGCCGAAGCGCAGCAGCTCGCCGCCGACGCGCCGGTCGAATACGATGGCGCTATTGCACAAAGGGCAAAAGGTGACCGCAACTGGCGTTTCGCCCAGGGTGTCGTTGGCGATTTCGTGGCGCGTCAAGATTGCCAGCGGATAGGCGCGGGCGATGCCGTCGATTTCCAGGGCGATGACAGGAGACGCCTCTTGCAGCCAGCTATCCGACAAGTCCAGATCATCAAAGGTTGGGTTGTCTATAGGCGGGATGCCGTCACGGCCTACGCCGCCGGATACGATCTCATTGTAGACGCCTTCTAGGTGCTGGCAGACATCCATCAGATTCCAGACTCTTTGCCAGTTCGCCAGCGTTTCTGGATTGTCGAAGGGCGCGGGGGGACTTTCGCAGCTGAGCTGAGCCTGAGCAGCCGCCGGGAACAGCAGCAGCGTCAACAGCGCTAGCGTAATCGTGAGCATCTTGCGGATAGCTTGCATGATATGTCCTTTTCGTGAACGGATATGCGATTGTTATTTGGTCGCGTACAGAAGTGTATCAGGATAGAAGGCGGCCCAGGCGAACCAGAAATGCGGGTAGGCATGCAACTGATTGAGCCGGCTGCCGGCCAAGGGACCGGCGGTGGCTTCGCCCCAGATGTTCCATTCGCTTTCCGTCTCGTTGTCGACGAAGCGGCTGCCAGAATGACGAAAAGTCAGCGCTGCGCCCGACGGCAAGCGCCGGTCATACATCAGCGCCATGCCGACATCCTTTGAGGAATCGATATCGCCCGCGTCCAGGGCGCTGGCCGCGCCGGGCTGCCAGAATATCACAATCTCGCGCTCCGATACCTTGTCGTTGACAACGGGACTCTCTTTCAAGGCGCTAAAGGCATAGGCAAGGGCTTGGTCGCCAATGACCGCCGCCAGCGCGCGTTCGCCTGCGAACAGGCGCTTGTCAAGCGCGCCTTTGAAGAGGAAGGGCTTTGGGCTGCTGTCGTAAGCGATGTAAGGGTTGCGCCCGTAACCTCCCAGGGGACCGCGCAGCACTTTGCCTGCGGGGTAACGCTGCTGGAAGACTTCAAAGCTGACCAGTTGCGAGCTTATCATCCGCAGGACTGTGCCGCGATAATGGCCGACAATGGCTTCGCCGGTGAGTTGCTGCCACCAGGTCTCGGTGAGATCGTCCCACATAATCAAGTCGCTGTAACGCAGATTGCCCGAAACGCCAAAGCGCAGGACTTTGTCGGCGACTCGACGGTCGAAAACAAGCGCGCTATTGCACAGCGGGCAGAATGTCACGGCGATGGGTGCGCCACCCACGACATCGTTGACGATCTCGTGGCGTGTCAAAACCTCAAGCGGGTAGGCGCGGGCATCGCCCGCTATTTCCAGCGCGATCACGGGCGACTGCGGCGACAAATCAATGGCAAGCGCCGCTTCGACAAATTGAGGATTGTCTATCGGCGGAATGCCATCGCGCGGCACCCCGCCCGAAATCACTTCGTCCATGTCTATGGCAGACTTGTCGAAGTCGGTTTTCCAGCCCGAACCGGGCTCTTGAAAAATCCCCCGCCCGAGCACAATGAAGACGAGCGCGATCAGCGCAAGAGTTGCCAGATCTTTTATGCGTTTCTTGCGCTTATTCACGTCGACGAAACTCCGATATCCACCGGGCGGGCTTCCCGCGCCGTAGCGTGCTGGGATCTCCAGCGAGACGCTAAATGCCGTAGACTTCTGTTCCCGGGTGGAAAGCAGCCCAGGCGAACCAAAAGTGAGGGAAGGCGTTTATCCATTCCAACTCTCTGCCCTGCAATTCGCCGGCGATCGCTTCTCCATAGGCGTTCCAGGTTGAGCCTGTTTGCGCGTCTATGAAGCGGCCATCCTCCTGTGGCATGAAACTCAGCGTGATGCCGTCCAGGGTCGACCGATACAATCCAGCGGTTCCAAGGTCGGCTGCGTTGTCGATGACCGAATCGCCCAGGGCGCTGGCAATGCCAGTTTGGAAGAATGCCACCACAGGGCTTTCGCCGATTGCGTCGTTAATCACTCGCTGCTCGCGCAAGATGGTGAAGGGATAGGCTTTGGCGATGCCATTCACGCTTGCCGCCAATACATGATCCACCGGCGAGCTGAGCCGCGCGTCGATTGCGCCCCGAAACAGGAAAGGGCGTCCGGGGCGGCTGTCGTAATTGGCGTAGGGATTGATGCCATATTGACGCGAGAAACCGGTATCGCGCGACAGGACCAGCCCTTGCGGATGGCGCTCGGCAAAGCTGGCGAAGCTGATCACTTGCGAAGGAACGATATCCAACAGGACGCCGGCATAACTGCCCACGAGCCCCTCGCCGGTTAACTGCTGCCACCAAGTCTCGCTTTGGCGGTCGTACATGACCAGATCGCTATTGCGCAGGAAGCCGCTGACGCCAAAGTCCAGCACTGCGCCGTCGACGCGCCGATCAAAGGTTATTGAACTGTTGCAGAGCGGGCAAAATGTGACCGCAACCGGCATGCCGGCGATTTCGTCATTGGCGATCTCGTGCCACATCAGGATCGCCTGTGGATAGGCGCGGGCATCGCCATCAATCTCGACCGCGATCACCGGCGAACGATCGCTCAGCCAGGCAGCAGCTTCCGATACTGGCTCCATGTTCGGCTCTGTCAGCGAGGGGATGCCGTCTTTGCTGGGATTACCGACCAGAATCTCTTCGAAGTTTACAACGCTGTTGCAGAAGTCGGTCGACCAATTGACCGTCCGCAAATGGCTAGGGTTGCAGCTTTCCTGATCCAGCGCCTGGTTTGGCGCAAAGCTGAAAAACCAGAATAATGCGAGAATTGTGGCTGCGGCGGCAACTGGAGTCAATCCGCGCTGTACGAGCGCCTTGCGCATGGAAGCGGTCCTTTCCCAGTTCAGTCACTCTCATTGTAGAGATGCCAGATTACGATACCCTTACAGGCGCGGCGCTTCGGCGCTTGGGTGCGGATTTTTTGTGCCTCGGACCTCAATCGCAGAGGCATACATCAATATGGAGATTCGACTATAATGGCTAGCACAGCCTAATGACGTAGATGCTGCAGAGGATAGTCGCGCATGTCGCATTCTGGCAGGCGAGCCAATTCGATACTCAACGCGCTTTTTTGGCTCCTTGCGATATAATTGGCAATATGCTGAGCAACTGTATTGATGCCTTTCGCGCTGCTGGCGGCTGGTCAGATTGTGAGCATATCGTCTTGCCGTGAAGGTATCTATAAAAAGCCAAACGTCCCAATTCATCATGGGACGCCTGGTATATTTGGGGGGTTGTCCTGGTTCAAAGTGGGGACAAAGAACCCGGACAAATGCCACTTTAACATATTTCTCAAGCCATCAAATGACGCGTCGCCTTTGCTAATCCTTCGCTTTTTCTACGCTTAGCCTACGCGATAATTGGCAAGGTTACACGGTACTGGAACACTGTTGGCGTAGTTAGAAATAGGAGATCGACGGCGCATCTTTGACTAGGTTTTTCGCGCCAGCGAGAGGTCGACGTTCCGGCGACCAATTGCCTGGAAGCCGCCTTAGCTTTAGGCGCAGCGCAGGAAACGCGCCGTACTGATGTCGTATCAACACCCAATCTCGGGTTCCCCTTATCGCGATGCAATCGCTTGACAACCGCGGCGGAAATCGCTCCGCGGCTGGGGCGAGCTGCTTTCAAGAAGAGCACATCGTGTGATCGCCCCTATGTACTGTATAGATACCTAATCATGCCTGTGTATGCCGGCGGCGTGAAAGGTCCATTCCTATGACGCACTGGATGGCTGCTGGCATGATTTCCAGCAAATGAGTCGCCCCTACCGGTTTTCGGGATCTTGCAATTTATTCAACAGAATTCGATACACTGCCCAGATCTGGCGTGAGTTGCGGCGCGCTACTGACCGAAAAGAACGAATCTATGGTATCATCGCCAGCGAATCAGCAGAGACCGTCAGTTCAACCCACATAACATGGCGAAAAAACGCAGCGCATACGTTTGCTCAAATTGTGGCAGACGAAGCTCCGGCTACTTCGGACGATGCCCGCAATGCGGCGAGTTTGAGAGCATGGTTGAGCATGTTGAGACGCCGCCCCAGTCCCGCGCTCAAAGCCAAGCTGGGGTAGGCGTACAGCGAACACCCGCGCGCCTCGAGGAAGTTGGCGCTGGAGAAGAAATACGCCTGCCGGTACCAATCAGCGAATTCAATCGCGTTCTCGGCGGCGGCTTGGTGCCGGGCAGCCTGGTTTTGCTCGGCGGTGAACCCGGTGTCGGCAAATCCACGCTGGTTATCGAGTTGGCCGCCCTGCTGGCGGAGACCGCCGGAAATGTGCTTTATGTCAGCGGCGAGGAGAGCGCGAGCCAGATCAAGATGCGCGCCGAGCGCATGGGCTTGTCCGCGAATGATCTATTCCTGCTGACGGAAACCAACCTGGGCAATATCTTTGATCAGATTACGACATTGCAGCCCGTGCTGGTCGTGATCGATTCGATTCAGACAACCCATACAGAGGAACTGAATTCTTCGCCGGGCTTGGTAGCGCAGGTGCGCGAATGCGCCATGCGCTTGCAGTCGCTGGCAAAAGAAAGCGGCCTCAGCGTGTTGATGATCGGCCATGTGACCAAAGACGGCAATATCGCCGGACCACGGGTGCTGGAGCATATCGTTGATACCGTGCTATATCTGGAAGGCGATCCATTTCAACAGTATCGATTGCTGCGCAGTGTCAAGAATCGCTTTGGCGCTACCAGCGAAGTGGGTGTCTTCGAGATGAGTGGGCGGGGCTTGGTTCAAGTGGAGAACCCCTCGCAGGTATTTCTGGAAGAGCGCGTCGTCCAGGCTTCCGGTTCCGCCATCGCCATTACGATGGAAGGCACGCGACCGCTGTTGATCGAGATGCAGGCGCTTACCAGCCCAACATCCTTTGGCAATCCCCGCCGCACGCCCAATGGCGTTGATATCAATCGTCTGCTCTTGATCAGCGCCGTTTTGAGCAAGCGCATCGGACTGAAACTGTGGGAACAGGATATTTTTGTCAATGTCATTGGGGGCCTCCGGATCAGCGAGCCGGCGGCGGACCTGGCGATGGCGGTGGCCATCGCTTCGAGCTATTACGATCGCGCTGTGCCGGCGGATCTGGCGGTTGTCGGGGAAGTCGGTTTGAGCGGAGAGATACGCCGGGTTAGCCAGTTAAGCATGCGCTTGAACGAAGCGCGCAAGATTGGCTTCAAGCGCGCCTTGGTCCCCAGGCTGCCCAGCAATGCGGAGGAGATCCCGCGCGGCATCCAGTTGCTCCAGGCGCGTCACTTGTCGGAGGCTCTGCGAGCGGTCTTTTCGAGTGATTGATGCGCGAGACCGTCTGACTAGGGATATTTGCGGTTGAGCAGGCGCGCGTAGGGTATCGTCTCGCGCACGTGATTGAGCCCGCAGATCCAGGCTACTGTTCGCTCGATGCCGATGCCGAAACCGGCATGGGGCACTGTGCCGAATTTGCGCAGCTCAAGATACCATTGGTAGGCTTCTCGCCCCAAGCCCATCTGGTCTATATTGCGCTCCAGCAAGTCCAGTTCGTGAATGCGTTCGCTGCCGCCGATGATTTCGCCATAGCCTTCCGGCGCCAGCAGATCGACGCTGCGACAGACCTCCGGGCGGCTCTCGACCGGCGTCATGTAAAAGGCTTTGACGGCGGTGGGGTAGTTATAGACAAAGACTGGCTTGTCGAATAATTCCGCCAGCGCGGTTTCCTGCGGGCTGCCAAAATCTTCGCCCCATGCGATCGCCAGCTCCGCTTTCACTGCCGGATCAGCGCTCGCTTCCGCCACTGCTTGCAGCCGCTCGACGGCGTCGTCATAACTGATGCGAGCGAATGGCGCCGTGATCGCGCGCAGCTTGTCCTCATCACGCTCAATTAGCGCCAGCTCTTGGGGATGCTTTTCCAAGACTTGGGCCACGACATAGGTTACCAAACCCTCTTCGATGTCCATCAATTCTTCGAGCTTGCAAAAGGCGATTTCCGGCTCGAGCATCCAAAACTCAATCAGGTGCCTGCGGGTCTTGGATTTTTCCGCGCGGAAGGTCGGTCCAAAGCAATAGACTTTGCCAAAAGCCATTATGTTTGCTTCGTTGTAGAGTTGCCCGGTCTGCGCCAGATAAGCCATATCGCCAAAATAGTCGACTTCAAAAAGCGTCGTCGTTTCTTCCCCGGCCGCCGGCGTGATGATGGGTGTATCCACAAGCAAGAAACCCTGATTGTCCAGCCAATCGCGCATCGCTTTGATGATGGTGGCGCGGATGCGTAAAATCGCCCACTGTCGGCTGCTGCGCAGCCACAAGTGGCGATGGTTCATCAGGAATTCGGTGCCGTGTTCTTTGGGTGTGATGGGGTAATCTTGCGCCTGCTGGAGGAGCTGCAGATCTCGGATGCCAATTTCGAATCCGCCGGGGATGCCCGGCGCGCGTTCGTCGGCGCGCACCTCGCCCGTGATGACAACCGAGGACTCTTGTGTGAGCGCGCGGACAATTTCGAAAGCCTCCGCGTCCATCTCGCGCTTGAAGGCGACGCATTGCGCTTGGCCGCTGCCATCGCGCAGCAGGATGAATTGCAGCCTGCCTTTGCCGGTCTTATTGTAAACCCAACCGCGTACGCTGACTTCTTGACCGGCGTAGTGGGCGATGTCTTTGATAGAAATGACTTTAGCCATAGCATCCTTCACGCGCGATTGCAGTAAATTGGATTATTATATCACAGCCGGAGCGTGGCTAAACTTGCCGAGCTTTCACAATCGCAGCCATAACTGCCGCCGCCTGTCCACTTGACGCCACAGCTCGGCGTCGTGCCAAATAAAACGAAGGCGCGGGGTCATCCATTTGACCAATTGCTTGATTAGCCATTTCTTCATCGGACGCTATACCTCAATCACTCTGCCAACCGCCGCCCGCAGCAGGCGGTCGCCGATTGCCAATCCCAGTCCAGTCGCATCCGGAGCGCGCGCCAAGATCCACTCGACGCCGCGGCTGTCAAGCGAGCGCATTGCCGAAAACAAGCGCAGAGCCACCGCATCAAGATCGGCGCCCAGGCTCTCGATTTTGAGATCCAGATCGGCGATGCGATTTAGATCCTGCTCCAGCGCCATGACGCCCACATGGTCATGATTTTCGGCAAACGCTTTTATCGCCGCCCAGACTGCCGCGTCATCGCCGCCGCGAAACAGCATGACCGTCGCCCGCGGCGAATAATGTTTGAGCATGCTGCCGGGCGCCGGCGCGGCGCTTTCGTCGCTCAGATAGCGAGGTTGATAGCGAAGGTCTGGCAGGACCGCGCGTAATGCTTCCAGCGAGATGCCGCCCGGCCGCAGCACCTGCGGGGCACCATCAACCAGACTGAGTATCGTCGACTCCAAACCGATTGACGCGGGCCCCCCATCCAGGATGACGTCCACGCAGCCTGCCAAGTCATCGGCGACGTGCTGGGCCCTGGTTGGGCTGGGACGGGAAAACTTGTTGGCGCTAGGCGCGGCGATCGGCCGGCGAGCCGCGTGAATGAGCGCCAGGGCGACGGCATGATTGGGCATGCGTACTGCGACTGTATCCATACCTGCGGTGAGATTGGCTGGCACAGCCGCGCGCTTTTTCAGGACAAGTGTCAAAGCGCCTGGGGCAAAGCGCTGGAACAAGCGATAAGCTAGCTCGGGAACCGAGACGGTCAGGCGCGACAATTGGGCTAAATCAGCGATATGCACAATCAAGGGATCATTGCTTGGGCGGTCCTTGGCGCGGAAAATTTTCTCGACGGCGGCGCTGTCCAGCGCATTGGCGCCCAGTCCATAAACCGTTTCCGTCGGGAAGGCGACCAATCCGCCATTCCGAATGGTTTCAGCGGCCAAGCTCATGGTCTGCGGGTCCGGACGCTGCGGATGCACCCGGCAGGTTCGCGTCTTCGTTGTATAGGGTTGGCGCATATTCTGGCGCAGCCTGCTTGATTGGATATACTCTTCATAATAACGGTATGCAGCCCTTATCATATCATGAGACGGTCCAACGACGGAGAGCATAGCGATGACAGTATTGGTGACTGGCGCGGCCGGATACCTCGGCAATCAGATGGTCAAGAAGCTGGTGGCGCTGGGCATCCCGGCGCGGGCGATGGCGCGCCGGCGATCCAAAGCTCAGTTGCGTTTGCGCGAAGTCGCCGAGAGCATCGATATCGTTGAAGGCGATGTTACCGTTCCCAGCAGCCTGACGCCGATTATGCAAGATGTCAGCGCGGTTATTCACCTGGTCGCGATCGCTATGGAAAAGGGCGGGCAGACCTACGAAGCGGTCAATTTCCAAGGTACGGTCAATGTCTTGAACGCAGCGCAAGCGGCTGGCGTCAAACGCTTCATCAATATGAGCCAGAATGGCGCTCGCGGCGACTTGCCCTACCGATTCCTCGCCAGCAAAGGGCGCGCCCAAGAAGTTGTCGCCGCGTCGTCCTTGCAGTGGACAGCACTGCGCCCCTCAGCCATATTCGGACCGCAAGACGAATTCTTCAATACTTTCGCGCGCCTCCTGAAGTTGACGCCCATCGTATTTCCGTTGATCGGCGGCGGCAAAGCCGAATTCCAGCCGGTTTCCGTACATGACGTCGTCGAGGCTGCGATACGTTGCCTCGACGATGATAGCGTCATCGGTAAAGAATTGGCGCTGGGCGGACCGGAAGTGTTGAGCCTGGGCGAAATCGAGCGGCGCGTCATCCGCGTGCTGGACACCTGGCGCTTGCTTGTGCCGGTTCCGGTCGCTGTGCTGCGCCCGGTCGTGGCTGTCATGCAGGCGCTCTTACAGGGCTCGCCCGTGAGCACAAGCTTGCTGGAACTGCTCGCCGTGCCGAACACTGTGCCAGACAATGCTCTTGTGACTCATTTTGGCATGGAGCCTATCCCATTTGCGGGCGAACATATCGAGTATCTGAAGGACAACAGCATCAGTGATGCCTTGGCGAAGTTTTTCCGCGACGCTACCGTGAATTGAGCCTTAGCAAATCATCGAATATGCGGCGATAGGCATCTGTCATGGCTTCGAGCGAGAAGCGCGCGCGGACTTGCGCGCGCCCGGCGCGCCCCATTTTTCCTCGCATGCTGTCGTCAGCGAGCAGACGCCTAATCGCTTGGGCGAATCCAGCGATATCGCCAGGATCCACGAGGTATCCGGTCTCGCCCTCCCGCACCGTCTCCAGCGGACCGCCGCGGTTGCTGCTCACGATTGGCTTGCCGCAAGCCATCGCCTCGAGGTTGGCTTTGCCAAAACTCTCAAACTCGGAAGCGCAGACCACCACGTCCGCTGCTGCATAGACATTCTCGATATCGTGACGAAATCCGATGTAATGCAGGCGGTCGCGCAGCCTATGATTCGCTCGCGCCATGCGCAAAATCTGATCCCGGTAACGCTCGTCGGCGGCGACGCCGAAGACATTGTCGCCAGCCACGATGAAGCGCGCTTCCGGTTCTTGCCTGGCGATAGCTTCCGCGATTGATTGAAAGGTATGATGGCCCTTGACGCGCTGAAAACGGGCGGCCATGGCGATCAGGGGCGCGGCGCGGGGGATGCCAAGTTCGTCGCGCAAGCGCGTCCCGTCTAGACCGGGCTGAAAGCGTTCTGTATCCAGCCCCGCATAAATCACGGGCAGGCTTTTGGTTGGCATGAAAGGGGGGCTGCCCAGAAATCCCTCGCGGATAGCCAAAGAGCGCGCGACTGTCGCCGGTATATCGCGGAAGAAATTGCGCTGCCAGGGTTTGGGCTGGAACCACCAACCCCAGAGCGTGAAGACGAGAGACGCCCCAGCCAGTCGCGCGGCCGGCGCCATCATGGGCAAGCTGTGATAATCGCTATGCGCGAGATCGATTCGCTCTTGCCGCAGCAGCTCGCTGAAACGCTTGACCACGGGGAAGCGCGCCCATAGCGCCGGCAGGAAGACAGTCGTGGCGCCGCGAAAAGGCATGATATGCACGGGACCGACTGATTCGCGCCAACGCTCGCTTAACTGCCCGGGCCTCGGCAGCAGCAGATGGCATTCATAGTCTTGGTCATGCAGTGAAGCGGCGAGCGTCAGCAAGTCCGTTTCGCCACCGCCAAGACCGGTGTACCAAGAGGCAAACAGGATTCGCTTCATTGATATCCCGATATCCCGCTGTTACTCGCAGAAGGGGATGGCGAGGTACTGTTCGCGTTCGGCGCAGGTCAAGGCGCGCGGCGCAAGCCGTTCTCGCACGCGATTAAGCAACTCATCCGCCGTTTCAACTCGAGTGAGCCTGTACAAGCCATTGGCGTCCTGGCTGAGCACATGCCGCCCGTCCCGACTGAGGCTGAAACGGGTTACAGTATCGGGATGCTCGATGCGCTCCACCAGCGCATTTGAGGTCAGATCCCATATCAACAGCAGATTATCAACAGCGGCGTAGAGCCAGTTGCGCTCTTCTAAGAGGGCGATTCCCCCCGTAACAAGTCCGACATCGGCGTATTCGTTGAGCATCGCTCCGCTCGACGTATCAATCACTTGAAGGCTGCCATCGCCGCGCGACAGCAGGAGATATTTGCCATTCGCCGCCAGGTCGCCAATTGCGACATCGACAAAGGTATGGCGCTGGATTGTATCCGCTTCACGATCAACTACTGTCAAGCCTGCCAAGCCCGCTTCCAGCTGAACGAAGAAAAAGAGCCGATCGCCGCCAGCGCTTAGCGCGACCTTGAAGCGGTCGCTCCTGGCATAATCGGGCGCTAGTCCCAGCGTATAAGCGGCCGCCGGTTCACTGTTGCCGCCTTGCCAGAACAAGGCGCCCGCCGGGTGCAAGCTGAGAACTGCTCTGCTGTCGGCGGAAAATCTGACCAGCCTTGGTTCTCCAAAATCTTCATTGTTCAAGCGCGTGTTTAGGCGCTGTGGCGCAGGTTGGTCCGCCTGCAGCAGCAGCAATTCGCCGGCTTGGCTTTGCGCCAGCAGGGCGTCGGCTCTCACCGGAGCCAGATGCAAAGCCGCCGCTTGGTCAAGCTCCCAGGTCCAGGACGCCTCGATCTGACCATTGTCGGCGTCAATAAGTTGGATTTCTCGCGCGGAGGCAACTGCAAATTGCGTGCCGTCCGCGTTCATGCGCGCCAGCCTGCCGCCGCCGCTCTGGAATAGGATTTCCTCATCGGCAATTCTCATTAGCCGCGTCCCGCCGCTGTCGGTGATGAGCAGGGCGTCGCCAGCCTGGTTGATGTCGACGGCGTCGGCGCTCTCATCGAGCAGCCGGATGCGCTCCGATTGACTTGGGGTTATGCGCCAAATATACGCGCTGCCATTGACCCCATGTCCCAATGCGACCGTTCCCTGCGCGTCGACATCAATTTTCGCCAGAGGCTGCGGCGAAAAACCCAGCTGGCGGATCAAGCCGCCAGCTTCGGTAGACCAGATGACCAGCCGGTTGTCGCTCGTCAGTGACAGAACCAGATCCGCGGCCAGGAAATGCGCTGATTCCAGGCTGGCGGCGAATTCGTCGGCGAAGGTCCGCAGGACTGTCCCGTCTTCGGCGGCGATGAGCGTTATGCGTTTCTCGCCCAGGCTATTCTGTATGCCCAGCAAGGCAGCGCTTTCGCCAAAACTAATGAATTGGAGACTGTCAGTCGCGCTGGCGATATTGCCTCCACTGATGAGCGACCAGTTGAAGCCCTCGGCTAGGCGCGTAATTTGCTGCCCGCTGGCGGGGTTCCAAAGCGCAAGATCGCCGGTATTGGGGTCGCCGGCATAAGCTGGCAGACTGCGTCCGCCGCTGTAAGCGATGCGGCCCCTGCTGTCGTAGCCCAGGTAAACGCGCTCTTCCGTATCTGGCGGCAGGGCTTCCAGCGTCTCTGTCGAATGCTGCGTCATCGAATCCTTGCCGGACTCCTCCGACCAGGCGATCAGCCGCGCGTCGTCGGCGGTCACCAGCAGTTCTTTGATGGACCATCCGTCTGCCGATGCGGGCCTGTAGTTGGCTAGGCGCGCGCCGCTAGCGAGATCCCAAAGGACAAGACCATCGTCGCCGGCGCTGACCAACTTGCTGTCACTGCGATAGACAGCCAGCGCCCGAACCGGACCCCTATGCGCTGGCAAACGCTGAATCGGGAGGCCGTCCGCGCTGGATCGAATGACGATTTCTCCATCCTGCGCCGCGCTAATCAACAGTTGTCCGTCGTTGTCATAAGCCAGCGCGCTGATAGCGCCTTCGTGATCGTCGATTGCATAGTCTAGCTGCCCGCTCTGGCTGTCATAAACAAGTAGGCGCTGGCGCGAAGTCGGGACCAAGGCGATTTGCGCGCCGGCTGGGTGAAGCCGCGCGAGCGAGATGTTTTCAATCGTCGCCAGGGGGCTGCCTTCAAGCGCTTGGCGCAGGATGCGCAAGGCGCTCCAGGGTTTTTCGCGGGTCTGCGCGGCTTCCCAGGCTAATGCCAGAGCCAGGTCAAGGTCGCCATCGGCGAGCGCGCGCCGCGCGCCGCCGATGACAGCCTGCGCCGATGCCTCGCGCTGCAGTTGCGCCCTTTCGGTTGCGCGCGCCTTGGCGGCTTGGACCGCCGTCGCCGCTTGAAGGGTCGCGGTCATCGCTACCTGTCTGGTCGCGGATTGCGCTTGGGCGGCTGCGGTGGCCAAAACCGCTTCGCGGATTTGGATGCTGGTTGCCGCGAGCTTCGATATCAGCTGATGGGCGCTGTTGCTCTCGGCTGTTGCGCTGGCGGCGGATTGCGCTCTTCTTGTGCCTTGCTCGCTAGTCGCGAGGAACACGGCGGTGGCGGTTGCCGCGCTCTGGCTGTCCACCACAAGCCGCAGGATCCCGATAAGCGCGGCCAGGATCAAGACGGCGAAAATGCCCAGCACGACATGGCTTGGGAATCCGCGGGCTGTCGGCGGCTTTTGCCGGCGGCTGGCGTGGATGAATTCAACCAGAAGCTGCGACGGCTTCGGACTGCGCTTGACGCCCTCCGCCAGCCACTGGCGCGCTTCTTCCGCCTGCTCTGGCGCGAGCAGCAGGTCGTGCCTATGTTGCTGCAGATGCCATTGGCTGGCGCTGACGAGCAGCTCGGTATGCAGGCGCAGGTGAGCGTCTACTTGCAGGAGTTGCGTCAAGGAATCAGCGCTGGCGGCGAAGTCGTCGCCCTCGCGCAGGAATACGTAGTCGTTTTCTGGGATGGCTGGATGGACGCCGACGGTGATTGCCGGGTTGATGATCAAGCTGATGAAGCGCTTGCCCTGTGCGACCGCGTATTCGACCAATTCATTGCACAGTTGGCTTGCGGCGGAATCTGGCGACAGGACAAGCGCAACCGTATGCGAGCGCAGAATCTCTTCCCGCAGCGGCTGCGCATCTGCTGCGGACTTGCCGATTTCTTCATCTAGGCGGCAGATGATATCCCGGCTCGCCAGCCAGCCAGCCAATCGACGCGTGAATTCGATATCTTCCGGATGGTAGATGAAGAAAATGTCGTAGAAGCTGCCGCCGTTTTGCATGGGAAAGCGCTGCGCTGGCATGGTCCATAGGGAAACGAACTATGTCTATAGCATAGTTGCAATTCGGGCTCTTAACCAGTCAGTATGCGATAGCGCCAGACGAGCCGCCGTCTGGCGAGCAAGAAAAAGACCGCCGGCTGCCGCCAGCGGTCCCACCCAAATCTTGATTGTTATGCTGTCAGCTGCGAGCGCGAATCAGCCAGCCTGATGTGTGATGCGGCCTTCCATCATGGCGCTGATCGGGCTGTTGGCGGCGATGTAATCGGCCACGACCTGGTCCAGGGGACGCCCCTGATCGTAGGGATTGATGGCGTTTTCGGCGAGCACGGAGTAACCGTCACCGCCAGCGCGCACGAAGTCGTTGGTGGCGACGCTGTAGATCGCCTCCGCGTCCACTGCCACGTATTCGCCGTCTTGCATGACGTCGGCGCTGATGATGCGGCTGCCGACTTCCTGCGTGGCGTCATAGCTATAGCGCAAGCCCGCGACCTGCATGAAGCGGCCCGAAGCTCCTTCAGTAACAGGATTGTTGTTCTCGTCGAGTTGAATGCGGCTGACGCTGTTCTCGAGGACGGCAATGACATCGGCGCCGGACAGCTCAAAGGTGCTGATCAAATTGCCGAAGGGCAGCACATTGAGAACTTCGCCCAATGTCACTTCGCCCTCGTCGATATCCGCGCGGATGCCGCCGCCGTTTTGGAAGACGATATCCACGCCGGTATCTTCAAGCACGGCGTCCGATATCACGTTACCCAGCAGACATTCTCCGATGCGGCAGAGGCGCGGGCTGGTACCGGTCAGCGCCATGGCTGTTTCGCCCACAGGCCTGGCGGAAAGTTCTGCGATTGGTTCCGCCAAGCCAGCGATCAAGTCGCTGATGTCCGGATCCGGGCTGATGTAACGGCTGAGCAATATCGCATCGCCATCCCAGTCGGAAACGAGACCGTCGGCGTCAAATTCGACATCCAGGCGACCAAGGTAGACCGTCTTGGTGCTGGCTTGAACGACTAGCACGGGTTCGCCGCTGGCGCTCTCGACCACAGTCGGGTATTCGCCAATGGCTCCGCTGTAGGAATTGCTAAGGAAGGTATTGGTGTGCCCGCCGACCACGACGTCCACACCGCTGACACCCTGCGCGACTTCCAGGTCCGCGCCGTAGCCGATATGGGTGAGCAGAATGATTTTGTTGACGCCTTGCGCCGTTAGAATATCGACTTGTTCTTGCGCCACGTTGATCAAGTCGAAATGGAATACCAGGTGTTCACTGGGCTTGGCGAGAATCGCGGTTTCCGGCGTGACCAAACCAATGATGCCGATTTGCTCTCCGCCAACGTCAAGTACGACCGACGGCTCGATCAGACCTGCCAGCAAAGGATCTTCGCTGAAATCGGTGTTGGCGCTCAGCGCCGGGAAGTTTAGCCCCTGCACAAATGCGGCCAGCACTTCGCTGCCGTCGTCAAATTCGTGGTTGCCCAATGCCATGGCATCGTAGCCGATGGCGTTCATGATCTGAACGCTGTCTTGCCCGCGATATTGGACGTGGAAGAGCGTACCGGTGAAGCGGTCGCCGCCGTCCAGCAAGAGGTGATTGTCGACCTCGGCGCGGATCTGCTTGACAACTGTGGCTTGCCGCGCCGCGCCGCCATCGCCATTGCGCTGCGGCTCGTGATGACCATGCACGTCGTTGGTGTGCATGATAGTCAACTCGTAGCTGTCGTCTTGCGCGCCAGCGACGCCGACAAGCAAAACAACCAGGACCAAGATACTAATAAGTTTACGGTTCATTGTAATCTCCTGACCTTTTTCGAAAATGGGTCCATGATCGCGCGGTCCGCGCTCATGGATGCCTATGCCATTCGACTCAAAGTCTAACATAGGGATGCGCCAGACGGCATTGTGAATATTGTAGAATCAGCGCCGGCGCGGATGCTTTATCAAGCCGACGACTTGACACCAGCTCGGTTCGGGCAAGGGATTGCGCTGGAGGGTCATGCCCAATCGCGCCATCGTCCTTTGAGATGCGATATTGTCTTTTTCGGTAGTGGCCACGACGCGGGCAATGCGCAGTTCTCCAAACAAGAAGTTCAACATTGCTGTACCCGCTTCGGCTGCGAATCCTCGTCTTCGATGGCGCGGCAGGATGCCCCAGAACAAGCCTACTTCTGGGCTGAGCAGCTTATCAGCCGGGTCGCCCTGCAGCGCGCCCCAGGGAATGACCGTCGGCACGATGCCTAGCGAGCCGATAAATTGCCCGTCCGCGCTCCTTTCCAGGGCATAGTCCGCATAAGGCGGCTGCCCAAGCTGAGCCAGTTCGCGGTAGCTGTCGATGGTCCACTGCAGCCAATCCAGCGCTATTTGGCTTGGTTCTTGTATGTCGAAAACTTGCGCGCGAAAGCGAATACAGTCATCGCTGTCCCCTTCGTGAAACTGTCGGATGCGCAGACGCTCGCTGGTCAGGTCGACGGCTTTCATGAACTTGACAGGCTCAATTACCTAGGTGCGCAGATACGAAGCGCCGTTGACATCCACGATGCAGCCTGTGGCAAACTCCGCGCCAGCCGATGCCAGGAAAAGCGCGACGTGGGCGACGTCTTCTGGCTTGGCGACGCGCCCCAGCGGCGATTGATTCCTGATCTCGTCGCCATCGGCTTGCGCCAGGCGTTCGGCGGCCATATCCGTTTCCACGAACCCCGGCGCGACCGTGCCAATGAAAATGTTGTGGGGCGCCAGCAAGCGCGCCAGCGATTGTCCCATGCTGTTCAGCCCGGCTTTGCTGACGCCATAAGCCACCGCCGTCGGCTCGCCGCGGAAGGCGCCCCGCGACGAGATGTTGACAATCCGCCCGCCGCCGCGCCCGATCATCTTTTGCGCGACGCAGTAAGTGAGGTTGGCGGGTCCCAGCAAGTTGACCGAGAGTAGACGTTGAAAATGCGCTTGCCACTCCTGGTAGTTGACATCGGTCAGGGGTCTCTCCTCATAGATGCCGGCATTGTTAATCAAGATGTCGATTTTTCCCATCCGCTGCAGGACGGCGTCGACCAAGGATTGCACAGCGGCGGGATCGGCCAGATCGGCTTGAAAAATCTGATGATCGCGACCATTTAGCGCATCAAGCGTCGTGCTCGCCGCGTCGGCGTCCTGCTTGTAATGGATGGCGACCCTGCCGCCTCGTTCGGCGAATTGTCGGGCAATTTCTCGTCCGATGCCACGAGAAGCGCCAGTAACGAGTACAACTTTGTCGCTAAAGCGCATGAGCTGGGTCTTTCACACTAATTTCAAATGAAGTAAATCCACCAAAGAAATGCAATTTCAAAATATTTATGGATATGCAAGGGCGAGCCCGTGGCTCGCCCAAGGTGACTTGAATTCTACAGTTTGGGCGACTGACGGTCAGTGTCTACGCGACCCAGCGGACTCTGTTGAAAAACACCCCCATCCCCGGCCCCTCCTCGCCATCTCTATGGCGAGCATCCCCAAAATGAGGGAAGGGGAGCTTTCTGAACCGTAATGATCTGTTAAAGCCCCTCCCTCTTTATGGGAAAGTTCGCCATAGAGATGGCGAACGGGTTTGGGGTGGGGGAAATCGAGTATTTCAACGGAGTCCAGCGAGCCGTCCTACCATTCCTAATATTTTGCGGGAAAGCATTCGAGAGATCAGTTGTGCAAGCTACTAGCATGCGCCTGTTGTCGTGACGTAGTCGGCGCTGATCCAACCGATGATTCCGTAGTAATCCACCTTGAACCAGGACGGGACGCGTGTGCTGGAGCTGAGACTGACATCGTTCAATAGCACTGCCAGTACAGTATCGCCGTCTGGAAGGTTGCGCAAATTGAGAATCTCGGTCGTTGTGACCGTGCAGCCGGTCAACGGGATTTCCACTTCTGGCGCCAAACCGGCAGACATGAATTCAAGCGGCATCAAGACTGCCGTGCCTTCACGGTCGACATCCGCGCAGCGCCGGTCGCCATCGACGAGTGTGGGCAGGGGAACGATCGTGCGTGGCGCGGTTGCGGCATCGAGCAAGATGATCGCGCCAGTATCCTGGAAGCAGATCCTCAAGCCGCTTGCGGGCACGTATCCCCAAAGATCTATCGCCATTTTGAAGCCATAGTCGATGATGGTTTGGTTGCCGACGCCGGAGGCGTCTCTTTGCTGGCATTGGGTTCGGCTAATATAGCCGGTCACGGTTACGCCAGCTGGCAGGGATTCGCAAGTGGGTCTTACGGCTGTTGGCGCTGTAGTCGCCCCAGAGGACGCCTCAGAATCTTCTGTATCGTCGTCGGCTGCGCTCGCCGCCGCGCTTTGGATCTGGAAGGCAAATGAGCCCGGCAAATTCTCGGCGGCGCCAATGTCACAGTAGCCCGCCAGGCGTTCGAGCCCGCGTTGGTCTTCCGGCAAGCAGTAATTTGAATCTCCTCCATCGAGCGCCGGGCTGCCTTCTTGCGGGAGGTAGTAGACCGGCAGCCCAGCCAACTTGAGCAGCATAGGATCATCTACCAATTCCGCGTGCCCACAGGACCCGTCTTGAATCAAGTTGCCGACGTTGCTGTTCAAGGTGCCAGAACAATCATCCTCGACATTGCCGCTCAGGATGCTGTTGTACAGATGCAGCAAGGAATCGTCGTATATGCCGCCGCCTACATCCGCGCTGTTTTTGACAATTGTCACGTGGGTAAGGGTCGTGGCGCCGGCATTGTAGATAGCGCCGCCCTTGTCGCCCGCGCTGTTTCCCGCGAATGTGGTATTGGTGATGGTCGCGCTGCCGCTGCTGACGTACAAGCCGGCGCCGTCGTCTGTCGCGCTGTTCGAGTCGAATCCGCTATTGTTGATTATCAGGCTGTTTTCTTCTCCGCCGGCAAAATAAACGCCAGCGCCGGAGACCGCTTCATCAACGCCAGCCGTATTTCCGCTTATGGCGCTATTGGAGATGGCGATATCGCTGGCTTCGGCAGCGATACCGGCGCCGTGGCTCAACGAGACGCTATTGGAGATAACGCTATTGTTCATGGAAAAAGCGCCGTTGCTGACAGAGATTGCGCCACCTTGGGCTTCGCTGTAACCGGAGGTCATGGTCAGATTCATGACTACGAGCGAGCCGCCGTCCACATTGAATATTTGATAGCTTTCGTCCCCGTTTATCACAAACCCGGCGCCATCAACAATGACATCGGACGTGACGCTCATGGACGATGTAAGCGTTATCATGCCCTCTTCCGTGCCCGTCAAATCAATTGTGATCGTATCGGTGCCGGTCTGCTCGGCATCGACTGCTTCGTCTCCATCTTCGCAACTGTTCAGCGGCGCAACTTGTTCTTCGCCATTGGCGGACAGGATCGCGTTGTACAAGCTGCAATCGTCATCGACCGTGATATCGGCAGCCCAGGCAGGACCCAAGGGCAATATCAGCAATGCTATTACCAGGAAAAGCCAAATCTGTTTGTGTTTTATTCTAGATCGGATCACGTCTCGTCCCTGTCTATATCAGAATTAACCGGCGGCACGGTCCTGCAATGCGGTCTCCGCGCGCGCAATCTTAAGTTTGTTATAGCCGATTTTTGGCAGAGGACAAATGAATTTACGACTTATTTGGCTTGGCTTGGCGCGGCGAATGCGAGCGAGCGTAAACATTGCCCTCGCGCGCCGATGACGACGATCCTGGTATGCTAGGACGAGCTTGCCATCTTTCTTACCAACTCCAGGGTCATCAGCGCGTCGCCCAGCGCATGATGCGCATTGCCTGGCGCAATGCTCTCTTGCGCCAGCGCCTTGGTCAACTTGTGCCATACGTAGCCGCGGCTTTGCCCGCTGCGCTTGCCTTTGAACTTGGCATATTGCTTCATGGCGCAGTCGCGTTTGCCGATGCGGATATCGGGCAAGCGGTAGCGCGCGACAGTTTGCTGCAACATGCGCCAGTCGAAATCCATGTTGTAGGCGATGACCGTTTCCCCCGCCAACATGCTCGAGAGTTTGATGTAAAGGCTGCTGAACTTCGGTGAATTGATCACGTCATCGTCCGTGATGCCGTGTACTCTGGCTGCGCCGGGCGGGATCGGAATGCTGGGTTTGATCAATTGGTCCAAGACCGCATTGCCACCGGCGTCAACGATGCCGATTTGTATGATCTCGTCGCGATTGCCGAGGCCAGTTGTTTCGGTATCCAGCACGTAAAACTCGCGCGCCAAAAGGTTTTGCGCCCATTGAATCGCCTGCCGGCGATGAGAGGGGTTGTAATGCCGGACCATACCCGCGCCAACGTTTTTTTCTGTTGCCGACTGCATTATAGCACAGCCCGTAACCACAAGTAATTCCATCAAAATAAGAGCTGAATTTATTTGAAACAGATGCCTGATTCTGCTGCCGCCGGAGGCTTGCGTTTCTGGCAAACTTATGCTAAGCTTTAGCTATCGTTGGCAGAGTAGAGGAGGTGATCAAATAATGAACGGTGATAAGGGGGCTACCCTCTAACCCATTCACACCTCTTAGGGAAGCTCCGCGTAGGGGGTAGTCCCAAATAACCGCAAGACTGTGATTTCGACAGTCAAAGGACCGCAGACTAATCCTCTGGGGTTCTTTTTTTGTTTTGGTAGAGAACTGTTATAATTTGGCCAGCATTCCGATGAAAGCTCGACCAGTGCGAAACTTAGATCTTTTTGATGGATACTTGAATAATGCCAGTAAGTCGCCGCTATTTATTTGTGGCGATTCTCTAAATGTTTTGCGGCAATTGCCTTCTGCAAGCATAGACTTCTGCATGACCAGTCCGCCTTATTGGAATCAGCGTGAATACAGCAACGGTGGAATCGGTTTGGAAGAAGATTACATTGGCTATATTAGAAACTTGCTCAAGATCACTTGGGAGATTCACCGTGTATTAAAAGACGATGGCTCGTTTTGGCTTAATCTAGGGGACAGCTATGTGAACAAGCGACAAATTGGCGTTCCTTGGCGTGTTGCGCTCGCATTAACTGATCAACAGGGTTGGATAATGAGGAATGATGTCGTTTGGCACAAGATAAAAGGTATGGACACGTCAAAAGACAAATTGCGGCCTGTACATGAGTACATCTTTCACTTAGTAAAGCAGGACCAATACTTTTATGACATTGACGCAATTCGTTCTAAGCCTCGACAAGCTACAGTGAAAAATGGCGCGGTTACTACTGCGACTGGAGTTACAGGTGTAAAGTATAAGCGGCAAATTCAGCTGTCTACTGCTCTGTCGGAAGGCGAAAAGTTGCAGGCAAAACGAGCTCTTGATAATACATTGTATCGGCTTGAGCGGGGCGAGATTTCTGATTTTCGAATGGTAATCCGGCATCAGCACCGCACAACCCATTCCGATTCCGCGCGCGTATCGGGACGCGCGAAGGAGTTGCTGGATAAGGGTTTTTATTTTCTATTCTATCATCCGAAAGGGAGTAAACCGGGAGACGTTTGGGATATTGTGCCCGAAGATACAACTAAACGAGGAGCGCACTATGCGTCATATCCCGAAGACCTTTGTAAAATCCCAATACTCTCGACATGTCCGTTAGGCGGAATTGTACTCGATCCATTTTGCGGCACAGGTACAACTAATTTAGTTGCGTTTCAATTGGGCAGAAAGTCGGTAGGAATTGACATCTCATTAGAATACCTTGAGTATGCTGAAAAGCGTTGCCATATTCTCCTATGACTGATCAAAGGGTAGTTGAATTATTCGGTATTCCGACTATAGCTTCAAATATAGATTGGAAGAAGATAGTCAAGGAGCAAAACTGCCCATTTTTGGAACGTATGTGCTTGAAAGTTCGTAAGAGTCAACCCGATCTGGCGATTGGCACATGTTCGGTTAACTATGGTCTTCGCGATCCAAAGGATGTTCTAATCTGTCCACATCGTATGTTGAGTAGCGGAAGGATATTTATTGATTGCCTTCATTTGCTTAGATTACATGAGCCTGGCAACGAGTTACACAAGGTAGCCCAAGTAGAAATCCCGGGTGGCAATGTAGACTATTTTCTAGCATCAACGCATAACGGAAAAGTGGTCGATTTTGTAGGTATTGAGCTGCAGACCTTGGATACGACAGGCACAGTTTGGCCCCAGAGACAGCGTTTCCTGCAATCTGTTGGGCTTGAGGATTTAGATGAAAATTTTTCCAACAAATCTTTCGGGATGAATTGGAAGATGACTGCTAAAACCATATTAGTGCAGTTACACCACAAAATCGAAACATTCGAGACATTGGGGAAACATCTTGTCCTAATTGCGCAAGATGTCTTGTATCAGTACATGAAAAAGCAGTTCAATTTTGGGCATATCGGTACAGCCAAATTGGGACATTCCTTGCATTTTCATTCATACACATTTGATAAAAATCGAGACAAGGAACGCAAGCTGCAACTTACTTCTAGATATAGCACTGACATGCAAGGGATGTCAGTAGCTTTGGGTCTGCAAGCACCGGCAAACATTGAACTCGAGACGATATTGGTGAAGCTCCAAAGCAAAATCTCATCAGGGACTTTGCTACGAATATAACTCATCTGCTCGACTATTGGCTCTGACGATATTCGTCGCGAATGATGGCGTACCAGACTGCATCTTTATATTCTTCGCGATGCAGAACCGCCTGTCGTCGCCTGCCTTCACAGCGCATACCGGCTTTTTGCATGACGCGACCGGATGCCGCGTTATGCGCCAGGTGGCCCGCCTCGATGCGGTTGAGCTTCAGTTGCTCGAAGCCAAAACGAATCAGCAGCCGCAAAGCCGCCGTTGCGATGCCGCGCCCCCAAAAGGGTTTGCCAATCCAATAACCCACCGTCGCGCTGTTGTGCGCCGCTTCGGGATGGATGCCCATGGCGCCGACAAAGTCGTCGGTCGCTTTGTCCAGGATGGCGAATACATAGGCTTCGTCCGCCAACCATTGCTGACGAACCCGATCGACAAATTCTTTTGCCGCTTCGCGTGAATAGGGGTGCGGGACAAAGGTATTGTCCGCGATTTCCTTGGCGCCAGCCAACTCGAAAACCGACGCGATGTCAGCTGGCTCGAAAGGGCGCATAGATACCAGTTGATCCGCCAGTACCAGCCGTTCCATGAACACGGTCCTACTCTTGCCTGTCACAATCCAAAACGGGCCAATTTTCCGTCGGTCTCGGCTGCAGCGTAAGCTGCGCTGTGAAGCTGCGCTTTTCGCGTATGACCAACAACTCTATTTCGTCGCCCGGGACTGTGTTTTGGATCAAGTAGGCATTCAGGTCATCGAGATTCTTGATGTGATAGTCATTGATGGCGACTACGAGATCGCCCCCAGAGCAGACCGCTTGCCCACGAACCTCAACGATCTCGCGCCCGCCGCGCAATCCAGCCAGAGCGGCAGGGGAGCCTTGCGTCACGCCCTTTAGCAGCACGCCGCGCTCCACCGTCAGCCCCAGCGCCTCGCTCAAGCCGGCCACGCCGAACCCACCATCTTCGGGCATGACCGATAGTCCCATCCAGGCATAATCCACGCGGCCGCGCTCGATCAGTTCTGGGATGACGCGGCGCATGGTATCGGCTGGAACGGCGAAACCAACGCCCTGGAATACGCCATTATCCGAGCGAATAGCCGTCGTGATGCCAATCGCCTGACCGCGCGAATCCAACAAGGGACCGCCGGAGGTCCCCGGGTTAATCGTCGTGTCGATTTGAATGATTGACGGGTTATCAAATCCGGACATTTGCGGTCCGTCGATTAACTCGGCAGAGCGCAGGGATCTGCCCAAGCCGCTGACAATTCCCATGGTCATGGAATTGTTCAAGCCGAAGGGACTGCCAATAGAAATGGCGCGTTGGCCCACTTTTAAGTTAGCCGACTCGCCGATTTGCAGCGGTGTCAAACGTTCCTGCGCCGTTTCGATCTTGAGAACCGCCAGGTCGCTGAAGCTGTCCAAACCATGTAGCCGAGCAAGTGTCACCCAGGCGTTATGCAAAGTCACGGTGATTGAATCCGCGTCTTTTACGAGATGAGCGTTTGTGACAATATGCCCCATGCGGTCGTATACGAAGCCGGAGCCGCGCCGCTTTTCTTCGCCGCCGCTGCCCGCATCTGTGAAACTGCTTTCCACGTTGACGACGGACGGGCTGGCGCGTTCATAAATTTCAGTCAGCAGCGCATACTCGGCATCCGCTGCCGCGACGATGTCTGGCGCTATCGTCAGCGCGGCGCCGGCAAGCTGCGTCTGCTCTGGCTGCGGGAAAACGCTGCCAGCATTGTCTGCGTCGGCCTCAACATCAGAGTTACCGGCGGGGCTTAAACCTCCCAGGGCGCTGCAGGCGGACAGCAGCGCGATCGCCAGAAGGTAAAGCGTTGAGCGAACAATTGACTTTGACCTGCGCTGCAATACGCCCTCCCGCTAGCCCAAGCTGTCGCGCAGCTTCTCGGCCAGGTCGCGTTGAACGGGACCAAGTTCCCCGGGCACCGTGATTATTACTCTGGCAAAGAGATCGCCGTAGGTTTTGTCCTGCCGCAGCTTGGGCATGCCTTTGCCGGTCAGGCGCAGCTTTTGGCTCGTCTGCGTGCCGGGGCGGATTTTCATGCGGACGGGGCGCGTCAGCGTCGGTACTTCGACCTCGCCACCCAGCATGGCGGTGAAGGCGTCAACCTTGATATCGACGATGAGATCGTCGTCTTTGCGCTCAAAAAACGCATCGTCTCCGACGCGCACGATGAGGTATAGGTTGCCGGCCGGACCGCCATACGCGCCGGGGTAGCCTTCGCCAGCCAGACGCACTTTTGTGCCAGTGGCGGCGCCGCGCGGAATCTTAACGGTGATATCGCGCCCGTCCTTGCTGATGACACGCTGCGTGCCTTCGTAGGCTTCGCGCAAGCTGATGCCAATTTCTTGTTCGATGTCCTGCCCGGGGCGCGGATGAGCCGCTCTTGTATGGAAGCCGCCAAAGCCCCCGCTTGCGCGACGCTGTCCGCCGCCACCACCGAAAATCGTCTCAAAAATGTCGGACATATCGTCTACGCGCGCTTGCCCGCCAGCGCCGCCAAAAGGATTTTCTTGGTATTGCCGCCAATTTTCGCCAAAGCGATCATAAGCCGAACGCTTTTCTTCGTCGCTCAAGATCTCGTAAGCCTCATTGATTTCTTTGAAGCGCGCTTCGGCAGCCGGATTGTCCGGATTGGCATCGGGATGATGCCGCTTCGCCTGGTGGCGGAAGGCTTTTTTGATTTCTTCTTCGCTGGCGTTTCGGTTCACGCCCAGTGTTTGATAATAGTCTCTTGCCATAGTCTGGTTCCGCTGATTGGCATCACTTGCGTCGCGCTAGTCTTGTTCGAGCGCCTTAGCACGGGAATGGTCCGCGATCCGGGTTCACAGTAGCTCGACAGACCTGCACATTGTAGTCCTTGAAATGCTGACGGTCAATCAAGACAAGCGCGCTACAATCACACTGTAGCCACAATGTAGCGCAACATTATTAGATTTACGTAGATGGCTTGCTCAGCCCCTATGATATGATAGACGCGATGGCATCCGCCGGAAACAGGTCGGGAAGAGTAATGAACAGGCGAAAGCTTGCTTCGGGATCGTCTCAATCGGTAGAGGACTTCCTAAAAGCTGTCTACACCTTGCAGCGCGAGCATGAGCGTGTATCGACGAATGCGCTGGCTGAGGCTTTGAACGTGAGCGCGCCGGCCGTGACGGATATGGCGCAGCGATTGGTCGAAGAGGGCACGGTCGATTACCGCAAGTATCGCGGCGTGAGATTGACCGCCGAGGGCGAGTGGCTCGCCTTGCGCATGCTGCGCCGCCATCGTCTGATTGAAACCTATCTTGTGCATGACCTGGGCTACGAGCTGCACGAGATTCATGACGAAGCGGAGGCTTTGGAACATAGCGTATCGGACCGCTTCATCGAGGCAATCGCGCGCAAACTGGGCAACCCGAAATACGATCCGCACGGCGATCCGATTCCCAATCTGGACGGTATCATGCCCCAGCGCGATCTGCAGCCGCTATCTAGCCTGGCATTAAATACGCCAGCGCGCATCCGCCGCTTTGTCATGAATGACCCCGATATGCTCCAGGCTTCCCAGGAACGGGGCTTGATGATGGGAAACACGCTGGAAGTGGTCGCGCGCGAACGATTTGAAGGTCCTTTAACGATTCAAGTGGGCGCGCAAGAGTTGAAAATCATTGGTCACAAGATGGCCTCCCACATCCTGGTTGAATTCTTCGACACTTCATGATATAATCCGTTGTCTTTTCAAAATCGCATATAAGAGCGGCTTGAGCGGTTTGCGCTCGGCGTGCCTCGCCCGTCTTTTTCACAGCGAATTCTATTGTGCCGCTCATAAAGATTTAGTCTTTGAACCTTATGCTTGCAGAACCGAAACAATCCATAGCCATCAATCGACGCGTGCGCGCCATTTTGCTGACAAGAAAGGGCTCTGTTCTGTTAATCAAGCGGATAAAGCCAAAGAATTGTTCGCCGTATTGGGTTGCGCCCGGCGGCGGGATAGAGCATGACGATTTGGATATCTTCGCAACTTTGGAGCGCGAACTGTACGAGGAACTGGGCGCTGTGGCGACGGTGCTGGACACCGCCTTTGTCCTGGAACACCGGAAAGCCGGCAAACAGCTTGAAGAACATTTCTTCGTCTGCCGCCTGGAAAACTATGATATCAGCAAGCGTTACGGTCCAGAATTTGACGATCCGACGCGGGGCGAATACATTCCCGAAGAAATCCCGCTGGATGTGGAAGCTTTGCTCAATATCAACATCAAGACACCCGAATTGCGCGACTGGATTGTCAGAAACCTCGAATATTTGCAGCGAATATCGTAAGTTACCTTAACGTTAGCCCTGCTTGACAGATATTCTCAAGACTCTAATCTTTGTCTCAATGCGCGCAATATGAGCATTTTCAATGCTTATCCCATATCTTAAACATTAGAGATTAGGCAATACAGACGAAATTTGGCGCTGATGGTTCTGTTTTCGTTTGACTTTTCGCGGCAATAAAGGTATATTCCCTTTCGGTTATGACCGGCGCAATGACACTGGCGCAGTAGCAGAAAGCGGCAAAGCCAATGAAAAAGTCGAAGATTCTGTTGATTGACAATGATGCCGAGTTAAGCGCTTCCGTAAGGGAACACCTTCACAGCGCCGGTTATGAAGTCAGCAGCTTTGCGGATGGTCCGCCGGCGATCGACCACGCGCAGCAGCTGGGGCTGCCGCATGTCGCGCTGGTCAATCTGTCGCTGCCGTCCTCAGATGGTTTTGAATTGGCAGGTCAGTTGAAGTCCATAGCGGACGTGCCGATCATCTTCGTGACAGCGGACGCGGACAAAGACGACTTCGTCGACGGGCTGAAACGATATGCGGAAGACTTCATCGTAAAGCCCTTTGACATGCGCGAGCTGGAGACGCGCGTGCAGATGGTTTTGGCGCGCATGCCCAGCTTTGATTACGCTGGCGAGCCGATGATTCACGTGGATGACAACTTGAGCATCGACTTTGCGCATAACCGCATCGTAGTCGGCGGCGAATCCATCGGTTTGACGCCTACGGAAGCCATCATGCTGCATGTGCTGCTGCGCAATGCCACGCGCGTTGTCGAAAATCGCATGCTAATCGCGCGGGTCTGGCCCGCGGAAGATGTGTATGAAGACACCCTGCGCGTGCACATGCACCGTCTGCGGCGCAAGATCGAGTCCGATTCTCATCATCCGCATTACATCCGCACGGAACGCGGCGTCGGCTATCGCTTTACACAGCGTCCGTCAGAATTGGGCGGCGACAGCGACTAGGCGCCTTCGCTGGGAAATATTTGGCGCGCTTGCCCCGCCCCTTTTGCAGGCGCTCCCACAACATAATTGCAGCAATGCCCAGTCTGCATTATGATGTCGCTTAATACTTGGCGAAAGAGCTTGGCTGATGCGCATCAAAGTGGGGCTGGCGCAAATATACCCGAAACTCGGCGACCTAGCGTATAACCTGCGCAAGCACCTCGATTACGCGCGAGAGGCGCGCGAACAGGGCGTCGACTTGCTGGTATTCCCGGAACTGTCGCTGACCGGCTATCAAGTGCAAGATCTGGTTCCGGAAGTGGCTATCGAAACAGAAGCGACGGACAGGGTCTTCGCGGACTTGCTAGCCGCCAGCGCCGAGATTGACCTCGTTGTCGGCTGCGCGCGGCGCGACCGGCGCAACCGTTTTTACATCGCCAACGCCTATTTGTCCGGCGGCGAAGCGCTGCACATCCATCACAAACTCTACCTGCCGACTTACGCCATGTTCGACGAATCGCGTTATTTCGCGCGCGGCAACAGCGTGCGCGCCTTTGACACGCGCTTTGGCCGCCTGGGCATGTTGATCTGCGAAGATTTTTGGCATGTCTCGCCGGCTTACCTGCTCTGGCTGGACGGCGCGGATATGCTGATTCTCAACAGTTCCAGCCCCACGCGGGGCCTCAACGAGAGCGACCGCACGCTGTCCACGCGCTGGGTGGAGATGGTCAATCAAGCATATGGCAGCATGTTCACATCCTACATCCTGCACTGCAACCGCGTCGGCTTTGAAGACGGCAAGAACTTCTGGGGCGGCTCGTCGGTGGTCGATCCCGATGGCGAGTTCATGACGCGCGGGCTGTATTTCGACGAGGCGCTGATCACGCAGGAGATCGACTTGAATCAGTTGCATCGGACGCGGGCGCGCCTGCCGCTGCTGCGGGACGAGCGGCCCGGCTTGGTGCGGCGGGAGCTAGGGCGGATTTTGAGCGAGAATTTGGGGTAGGGTGCGATGACTGACGAATACTATGTGGAACCGTGTGAATTCATCTGTGCCAAGAAGTTTCTAGATGCACTAGATGAAACCAACGAAATGTGGGGCGGTGAAACTTGGCTTTACAGGGGTCAGAATGTGGACGAGCGTCTCCTTCCGACTGCAATGAGAAGTGGATCCGGAAACCGGAGGTCCCAACTCAATCCCACAAATGAACCAATTAACGACAAAGAAGATAGACGGATGTGTTCTGTCATACAGAATCTTCTGGAGGACAGGCGACATGCAAATTTGATAAAAAGATTCCTCGACCTATCCAAAGATAAATCGCCGGGACATCAGAAAGTCAACCAGCCGGATTCATTTCCATACAGGGAGTTCAGGATCAACTGGCAGTTGGCATTTGAACGAAGTCTGGATGAGCGCTTCTGGGTAAGAGCATTTGTAAACCTCGCTGATCAGGTGGGTCTCAAAGTACCGCGGGACAGCTTTAACGAAATCTGGAATAAGCCGTATTCCTTTCCCGAACTTGCCAAGATTTCTGTTAATTCGGGAAGGGATTTAACAGACCCGGATCCAGAGGAATTTGCTTATATTGGCTATGCTCTTGCGCGACATCATCGTGTACCGACACGACTTCTGGATTTTACATACAGGCCATTGGTGGCTGCCTTTTTTGCAGCTTATTCGGATGAAAGTAAGAATGAAAGTGATTTTGACAGACAGATTGTTGTTTGGGCAATACGCGAAAACATGCTACATGACGATCTTAGAGTTATTAAGCACAGGCGAGGAGAGATTGGTTTCCTACAGGCACAGGAAGGAGTATTCATTCTTGATTTGTTGGCTAACGAAAAATACTGGTTTAGTGGTGAATGGATTCCCTTCGAATACTATCTCAAAGAAATGGTCGAGGACAAGACCGCATTCAAGTTCGCTTTCCCATTCAAGCAGCGACGGGAGTTGCTGGAGCTCCTTGCCATGAAAGGTATCACAATGCCATCACTGATGCCGTCTTTTGACAACGTGTGGCAATATTTGCAGCTAGATCATTCACAACATATGAAATTTGCCTGAGAATAATCTTTAGTAATAGCTTCGATAAACTGGACACATAGACTCATGCCCCACCCACAACCCGCCTCCGCAGCGGCGCGCCAGCGCAACTCCCCCGACTTAGCCGCGTACTAATCTTGAAAGCCCCAATGATTGGGGGAGCGGGAATAGCCGCGTCTTGTGATATACTCTATGAGAGCAATCCAACAGTTTAGCAAGGAGATGACATGAACTTTGCTTCAATCTTACAAGTGGTCGCCATTTTGGCTTTTGGCGTTGGCATCCTCGGTGTCGCATTCACCTTTACCTTGGCCTCCCAGGGTCGGTCGGCGCGCGGCGGCGTAATGCTGGCGCTGGTGGGCTTTGTGGGCGGCATCGTGTTATTTATCGTCAGTTCGGGCATCTTGATCGTGCCACCGGCGCGCGCGGCGGTCATCGTCAACGTGCTTACCGGTGAATTAGAAGAACCGGCGCGGGCGCCGGGCACCTCGATCATCATCCCGGGTTTGCAGGAATTCATCGTCTACCCGACCGATCAGCAGGAATACACTATGTCCGGCATTAGCAGCGAAGGCCGGATACAAGGTAATGACGCGGTAGAAGCGCTGACCGTCGACGGTCAGGAAATTCGGCTGGATATCACCGTGCTCTATCGCGTTGGTCGTCAGGATGTCAATCAGATTCATCTGAATTGGCAGAGCCGCTACGAATCCGATTTCATTCGCCCCTCAGTGCGCGCGGTGGCGCGTGATGTAGTCTCGCAGTTCGAGGCGGAAGCGATTTATGGCTTGGGACGCGAGGCGCTGGGCGGGCAAATCTCCAACCTGGTCGCCGAACGCATGTCGGAACAGGGCTTGACCTTAACCTCGCTGCTGGTGCGGCAGATCGACTTCAATGACTCCTTCGCGCAATCGATCGAAGAAAAACAGATCGAGGAACAGAAGCTGCAACGCGCCCGCACCGAAGCGGAACGTGTACAGACCGAAGCCGGCGGTCAAGCGGATGCGGCCGAAGAAGCAGCCCGTGGCCGCGCCAACGCCCGCTTGATCGAAGCGCAAGCGGAAGCGGAGGCTTTGCGCGTGATTAGCGATCAGATCGCCGCCAATCCCAACCTGATTCAGTACCTCTATGTCGCCAACCTGTCGGACAATGTCTCCTTCGCGCTGCTGCCGTCGGATTCGCCCTTCATCTTCAACGTCGATGACTTCGCCGACCTGGGCGCGGACTTCGAAGCGCCGCAGCCCAACCTCATTACCGAAGGCTAATCCGGCGATGCGCATTTGATTTTGCGTTACGGCGCATTTCACAGTGTACAAAGGCGCTCTCAACCGGGAGCGCCTTTTGATTTATGCTTCGCGAGCTTGTATCAACGACGGTCGCTCGGCAGACTATTTACCGCTTCAAATTTGTCATGCAATCGCGCTATCTGCTGCTATTAACCCTGCTCTGCTTGTCTGCTACACTGTCGCCGGCGCAGGAGGACGGGACCTTGCTGGATCGCTATTTCTACACCTATCACAATCCCGCGGGCAACCGCATGGTTCGCGGCAGCGGGGGCTTCCCCGACGTGCAAACGATTGACGCGCCGCTGGGCGGGATCCCGGCCTGGGCAGTTGGCTACGCGATGGAGACGGCAATCTGGCATGTAGTCATGCGCAACGGCGATTTGCAGGTTGTCGAAGCGCGACCGGACGGAATCGCCCAGACTCTCGCCTACGAAAAAGGCTGGTTCGCTGGCGCGCCGCCGCCCGTGGTTGGCGTCTCTATGGTGGAAGGCACCTATGTCTTGCGCGGAGACGAAACTGTCTCGCCGCTGTCGCATCCGCTGCCGGTCAACGACTTTGAAGTGCTTTATATTGACCGCAGCGGCAATCTGGCGCTGGGGCGCGAGGGCGGCATTGTAACCAGCTTGCCAGTCGGCGCGGCGCCCGACGCGCGCCTGGTGATGAATCGCGTCGGTCAGGTCGCGCTGTACGCCAATGCCAGCGACAGGCGCTACGTTCACGGTATCATGGGCGACAACCTGGAAGCCGCCACGCTGCTCGTGCTGGAAGTTCGCGACAGTCAGATAGGCATTCTGGCTCGCGTGGATTTGCCCGGCGAGCAAGTATTCGAGGGCATCGCGCCATTCTGGGCGGATGTCGATGGCGATGGCGGGCAAGACCTGGTGACGACGGTGGCTGATGGCGCGCTGGGAGCGCGCCTGCGCGCGTATCTTTGGGACGGCAAGCGCATCCGCCAGCAAGTTGACGGTGCGGCCATCGGGCGCGGACAGCGCTGGCGGCATCAGTTGGCTGCGGGGACCTTCGGACCCGCCGGCGAAATTGAAATCGTCGATGTGCTTACCCCGCATATCGGGGGCCGCTTGCAGTTTTCTCGTTTTGTCGGGGACGCTTTACAGGTCGTAGCGGAATACGACGGCTTGACCTCGCATCTGATTGGCTCGCGCAATCTCGATCAAGCGGCGGCCGGCGACTTCAATGGCGATGGCCAGCCCGAGGTCTTGGTCATGGACGAATCGCGAACTCAGGTCATCTCCGTGCAGCATGAAAAGGCCGGCGCGCGGGAGATCTGGCGGCTGGCGGCTGGCGCGGAAATCACCAGCAATTTCGTGCCGGTCGAATTGCTGGACGGTGGCTTGGCGCTGGCCCTGGGCAGCGCGGACGGACGCCTGCGCATCTGGATGCCGCGCTGACAAATTCAACAGACAACGCTATTAAAAAGGGAAACGACGATGATCCTTTATCCAGCCGAAGACGTGGGCATGTCGAGCGCGCGCTTGCAGCGCGTCAACGAGTATCTTGAGCGCGAAGTCGCCGACAACAAGCTGCCGGGCATCATCGCCCTGGCGCAGCGCCGCGGCAAAGTGATTCATCACAGCGCCCATGGCTTGATGGATATCGAAGCTGGTCGCCCCATGGCGGCGGACGCGCTCTTCCGCATCTATAGCATGACCAAGCCGGTGATTAGCCTGGCTGTGATGATGCTGCACGACGAAGGGCGCTTGCAGTTGCATGACCCTGTCGCGAAATACATCCCCAGCATCGGCAAGATGAAGGTCTTCAGCCATATTTCCGATGGCGTCGCTCACACGGTGGCGCAAGATCCGGCCAT
The DNA here is from genome assembly GCA_965116975.1 of Phototrophicaceae bacterium. Lineage (GTDB taxonomy): Bacteria > Chloroflexota > Anaerolineae > Aggregatilineales > Phototrophicaceae > UBA6055. Next base: position 2,922,379 of record OZ220735.1, on the reverse strand, counting down.
GACCATTTTCCATCTGCTGACGCACATGTCGGGTTTAAGCTACGGCGGTGACGCCTATCATCCGGCCGATCAACGCTTTGTGCAGGCGAGCGAGCAACATGGCTTCTTCCGCCGCGATATGCCGCTTGAAGAGCTGGTCGCGCATATCGCCGCCTTGCCGCTGAAGTTTCAACCGGGCTGCGACTGGAATTATGGCGTCTCCACCGATGTGCTGGGTTATTTGGTACAGATGGTCGCCGATATGCCACTGGCTGACTATCTCAAGCACGCCATTTTCGCGCCCCTGGGCATGGTGGATACCGATTTCTATGCGCCGCCGGAAAAGGCGCATCGGCTCGCGCAGATCTACAGCTCGGACGCTGTCTACTCCCCGCAGGTGATTCTCCCCGAACGCGTCGCGAACGGGGACGTTCGCGTACCAACCTTGTGTCCCTCCGGTGGCGGCGGTCTGGTTTCTTCAACGGAGGATTATCTGCGCTTCGCCACAATGCTGATCAATGGCGGCGAGCTGGACGGCGCGCGCATCGTCGGTCCCATGACCATCAAGCGCATGACGACAAACGCCGTCCCGCCGGCAAATTTGCCTTTGAAAATCGGCGTCGAGCGCTACGGTTATGGCTTCGGGCTGGGATTCCGCGTCATGCTTGATCTGGGCCGAGCCAACGGCTATAGCTCGCTTGGCGAATACGGCTGGGCTGGGGCGGCCGCCACCTATTTTGTCATTGACCCGCGAGAGGAATTGATCATATTGCTGATGACGCAAATGTGGTCGCAGCAGCCGCATCCGCCGCGCTCGATTGTCCCCAATCTGGTTTATCAGGCGCTTGACGATTTGAATGACGCTTAAGCCAGATCAAAGATCGACATCCATCACATCGAGCACGACATCCATCGGCGTGAAAATAGTCGCGCGGCGCGAACCAGCGAAGAGCAATCCCAGCGCTTGATAGCTGTCCTCTTCGATAATCAAAGCGCCAGAATCCCCACCTTGGCTCATGGGCGAGGCGATGACCTGGCCCGTGAAACGCGCTTGCAAGTTTTCGCCGTAGGCTACATCGACGGTCGCGTTCATCAGCATGATTGTGCCTTCGGTATAGCCAGTGGTGCGCCCGAACTTGCGAATCCGCATGCCCAGTTGCGGCTTCTTGATGCCGTTGGGCCTGCCGATGGTGGCGATGTCTTGCTGGAAGAGCGTCGGATTGTTGGGTCGCGCCAGCGCCGCGTCAACCTGGTTGGGGAAGATCGGCGCATCCGAGCTATGGGCTTTTGGCGCCGGTACGCTTGTCAGCCGTTTTGCCGAACCGTTGATCTTCGCCAAGGCATTGCCCACGTTTACAAAGAGCTCGACAAAGTCGCAGCCGCCACCCGGCAAAAGCGGCGGCGTCGTGGTCGGCGGCGCAGGACCCTGCCCGTAGTCGCTATAAAAGCGCAATTTTTCGAAGCGGTGCAATTTTGCCACAATGTCATCGGGCCGGACGCCGTGATCGGTGGGACCCGGCTGCAAGATGGCATCGCCGATGACGGCGTCATTGCTGTTCGCCAGCACGTGATTGTTAGACAGCAGCAGGGGTTCGCCGGTATTGCGATCGAACACGACCGCCCCGAGCGTACCCGCCGTGACCATATAATGCCCGATGCTGACGCCAGCTGGGATATTGGGGCGGAAGCGGTCCCGGGGGTCGACATGCGCCTCCAGGCGGCCAATTTCGACAACATCTGTTCGCATGCCGTTCACTTGCTGCGGGACCAAATCGTCTTCGCTGAGCGCCTCGACCGGTTTTTTTTGCTCGACCAGCACCGAAACAGCCAGTTGGTCGGTGGCGCGTTCTTTGAAATTGCGAAAGCCGATGGCGACGCCCACCACGCCAGTACGCCGCAGCAAGTCGGCTTGCGCGAGCCGCTGCGCTTCCAGCAGTTGGCGGAACAGATCCATGGACATGCGTTGTCATCTCGTCGTCAGGCGGGCATTCGTCGCCGCATTATACAATAGAACGCCGTCGCTGATGCCGATTCGCGGCGGAAGTCTTAAGCCAGGTCTTTAAGTCCATTGCCGGTGAAGGCGAGCAGGACAGAGGCTTTGGCGCCGCTCCTGCGGCGGATCTGCGGCAGGGCGGCGGCGACGACAGCGCTGGTCATTTCGATGATCAGCCCCTGCGCGCACAGGCGTTTTTGCGCGCTCCTGATGGACTCATTGTCCACACGCAGGGCAAACCCGTCGGTCTGGTAGAGAGCGCAGAGTATCTGTTTGCCGCGCACGGGCGCTTCGACCAGGATGCCATCGGCGACGCTAGCGCCCGCGCTTAGCGCCGGGGGCGACTCCATTTGCTGTTCCCATCCCTGTACAATAGGGTCGACGCCGCTCGATTGCACGGCGATCATGCGTGGCATGCGCTCGATCAAACCCGCTTCTTGGAGCGCCCGGAACCCGCGATAGAAACCGAGGAACAAGCCCCCATGTCCTACAGGGGTCGCCACTGCATCCGGCGCGCGTCCCCCCAATTGTTCCCAAGTCTCCCAAGCGACTGTCATCTGGCCCAGCGCGAACCAGGGGCTCCAGGCGTGGCTGGCGTAAGTGATAGATTGCGCGGCGGCATAGACATCGGCGATCGGCTGCCGCGATTCGACGATGGCGCCGCCGAACAGGCGAATTAAGCGTTTCTTGCTCTCGACGGCTGTCGCGGCTGGGACGACTATCCGCGCGGCGATGCCGGCCAGGCTGGCATAGGCGGCGATTGACGCGCCGGCATTGCCCGAGGAATTGTCCATGACTTCGGGCGCGTCAAAGCCGGCAATGTGATTCATCAGGGTCGCCGTGCCGCGATCTTTGTAGGAGCCTGTCGGGTTCAAATAGTCCAGTTTGGCGAGAACCGCATCGCCGTCCAGCTCGACCGGTATCAGTGGCGTCATGCCTTCACCCAGGCTGAAGCGCTTTTGCACCGGCAACATCGCCGCATAGCGCCATAAGGAAAAGTCGTCGCCTTTGATTCGCTCGGGGTCGAAGGCTGGCAGACCGGCAAGATCCAGGGAGCCGCCGCAGCGGGTACAACGCCAGTCCAGAGCCGCAGCGGTCTCGCTGCAAGAATTGCATCGAATGGTCGTCATCGCTCATCCCGTAAAGGTTGGACAGGATAGCTAAGCTTAGCCAGTCCTGCCACCCAGGACAATGGTCAGGCGCTCGCCTATGGGGAAATCGCGCCTAGGCAGGCAGCATCCTGGCCCGGCTGATATTAGCCAAGTCCGCTATAAGCGCTGCTGATCCAGCTCATGGTGACGCGGTTGTGGGTGATGTTGCTGGCTTGTAGGTTGGTCGGCTAGGGCGAACCGGGTGGCATCAAGGTGGTGATGGTTAGGGCAGGCGCGCTGGAGACGCCTTGGGCGTTCTTGGCGCGGACTTAAAACTGGAATGGGGTATTGACAGCCCAGCATACCTTATCACTCAGGCGGGCAGACGATTGACGATGAAAGCGGTCGCGGTGAGGACAGTGCCGAAAAAGGCGATAATCGTGACGATCATCCAGGAAATCAGTTGATTTATCCGCTGTTCCCATTCCCGCCGCAACTGCTCGGTTTGGGCAACTTGCTTGCTGTCAAATTGATCGGATAGGGCATCCAGCTTGCTGTCAAAGCGCTCGGATAGGGCTTCCAGCTTGCTGTCAAAGCGCTCGGATAGGGCATCCAGCTTGCTGTCAAAGCGCTCGGCTTGAGCTATAAACTGCTTATCAACCTGTTTGGATTGTGCATTAAGGTCTTTGTTAAATAGCTCAGATTCTGCTTTGAGGTCTTTGTTAAATTGTTCAGAGTGGGCGGCAAGCTGCTCTTGTGTGGCGGTATGCTGGGCTTCCAAGCGCACAATATCGGACTTGCTCGCCAGGTAGGGGTTTTCCGCCGTGCGCGCGCTTTCCAAGGCAGAGACGCGCTCCGTCAGTTCGCCGACTTGCTCGACAACCCGAGTCTGCGAGAATTGCTCTAATGCTTCGACGCGCTGTTCTAAAACGGGATTGGTTTCCGCCACGTCAATTTACCACAAACATCTGACTCGATTGATTTAGGATTATAGGCATGGTTTGACTGAAACGCAAGCGCGTGAATGCGCAGGCTTGCGCAAATGGACGCGCGTTTATACACTTATGAGCCAATTAGCATGAACGATCGTTGCCGATGACCCTAATCGACCAATTCGACCGACCGCTGCGCGACCTGCGCATTTCCGTCACCGACCGCTGCAATTTTCGCTGTCCCTATTGTATGCCCGCGGAAGTATTCGGCGAGCGCTATCAGTTCTTGCCCAAGCCACAGCTGCTGTCTTTTGAAGAAATCACGCGCTTGACCCGCATCATCGTCAGATTAGGCGCGGTGAAAATCCGCCTGACCGGTGGCGAGCCGCTGCTGCGTCAAGATATAGAGCGTCTGGTTGCCATGTTGGACGGGCTGGACGGCGTCGAAGACCTGGCGATGACAAGCAACGCTTTCTTGCTGCCGCAAAAGATTGCGGCTTTGAAGAGCGCCGGTTTGAAGCGCTTGACAATCAGCCTGGATACATTGGATGACGCGATCTTCCGCAGAATGAATGGCGGTCGATCCGGCGTGGGCAAGGTGCTGGCAGGCATAGACGCGGCAGAAGCGGCCGGGTTTAGCCCTCTCAAGATAAACGCTGTTGTGCAACGCGGACTGAACGACCATACGGTTGTTGACTTGGCGCGCTTTTTCAAGGATCGCGGGCATATTTTGCGCTTCATCGAGTACATGGATGTCGGCAACAAGAATGGCTGGAAGATGGACGAGGTTGTGCCAGCGCGCGAGATCGTCGAGCGCGTCCATGCCGCCATGCCCCTGGAAGCGGTTGCCAGCAATTATTTCGGCGAGGTCGCCCGGCGCTACCGCTATGTTGATGGCGGTGGCGAAATTGGCTTGATCCCCTCGGTTACACAGCCCTTCTGCGGTTCCTGTACGCGTATGAGACTCTCGCCGGAGGGGCTGATATTCACCTGCTTGTTCGCGACGGAGGGCCTCAGCCTGCGCGATCCCTTGCGCGCCGGCGCGACAGACGATGAACTGGAAGCCATCCTTCGTCAAACCTGGGGCGATCGCGTTGACCGCTATTCCGAGATTCGCAATTCCCTGACAGACGAGATGCGCGACCAGCGGAAGAAGGTCGAGATGTACCACATCGGCGGTTAGATCAGGCCGCTTTGTTCGCGCGGGTTCTGCGAGATTCATCTGTGTATCAGACCTGACAAACGCAGTATGCCTTGGGAAAGACCGCATTGATTGCCTTGAATTGTTACCAGGGCAATCGCTTCAAAATGATGGCGGACGAAATGGCGGGATTCTAAACTGAAAATTAACTACAGAGTACGCAGAGAAAAACAAAAAATCTCATCTCAGATGTGATTTTTGGTGACAAATCACGTTTCGCTGGGGACTGTTGCCGATTCCGGGTCGCAGATTTAGAAGAATAGTCGTCTAAACTCCTACGAACTCTGTGTCCTCTGCGTCCTCTATGTTGAAAATAATTTGAAGCGATTGCCTTGGATTGTTACCTGAATGTTTGCAATGGCTGGCGCTGATGTGGTATTGTCGCGCGGAATTCGTCTTAAAGCGTACACAGGAAGAGATTCGACATGAGTAATCCGGACTTTGATTTGAGTGGACAAACAGCGCTGATCACCGGCGCGGGGCGGGGCATTGGCTTGGCGACAGCGCGGGTATTCGCCGGCGCGGGGGCGGACGTCATCATCGCCGAATACATCGCCGAGAACGGGGAAGCCGCTACGGCCGAGATCGAATCCATGGGACGCAAATCGATGTTCATCGAGGTCGACGTGCGCTCGCCGGAGAGTGTCAAGGCGATGACGGCGGCGGCTTTGTCAGCTTTCCCGCAGATCGACATTTTGGTCTGCAATGCCGGCATCGCCCAGGCTGTCCCCGCGGAAGAATGCAGCGATGAAGACTGGCTCAATATGATGAATGTCAATCTCAATGGCGTTTTCTGGTGCTGCCGGGCTATGGGCAGGCACATGCTGGAACGCGGCAGCGGCGCGATTGTCAACCTGGCCTCCATGTCGGGCATGATCGTGAACAAGCCGCAGCCGCAATCGCATTACAATGCTGCAAAGGCTGGCGTCATCCTCTTGACCAAGTCCCTGGCTGCGGAATGGGCAGATCGCGGCCTGCGCGTGAATTGCGTCTCGCCCGGCTATATCGGCACCGATATGACCGTGCCAGCCCTCAGTAACGCGGAGTGGAAAGCGACTTGGCACGAAATGACGCCAATGGGCCGCATCGGCGAGCCGGAAGATATCGCCAACGCGATTTACTATTTGGCGTCGCCTGCCGCGAAATTCGCGACCGGCACGAATCTGGTGGTCGACGGCGGCTATACTTCCTGGTAAGAAGCGACCATCGCGACCCTTTGATAACCCAAAATACCAAAGAGCTGGTATTGGCTGCTCACAGAAGCGCAGTTGAAATGCAAGCCCATCCCCCGAAAACGGGGAACCGAGGGGGCATAGGGCCTTGGGCTGGGGGTAAATTGAGTAATTCAACAAAGTCTGTCAGGTCGCCCGAAAATCACCGAAATAAATCAGGTTTTTCGGCGAAATCAGGTCTGATGAAAACCTGTCATGTCCTCAGCGAGGCATCAAGGAAGCAGCGGGCATTCCGAGCCGGTAATAGGGGTCACCGTATCATTGCGTATCCAGCCGGTTAATTCGCTGTCGACGATCCTTACCCGAACGTAATACCAGATGGGTCCGTTCACCGTGCCTTCTTCCCGCTGCTGCTGCAGTATCGGCACGATTGTCGCGGGCGGGATGCGGGCGACCTGTTCGGATGAGCGTTTCGGGCGCCAGCGCAAGTTTATGCCGTTCTGCCCCAAGACAACGGCGCGGCACAATTCCGGCGGCGTCGGCGTGACAGTCGGCGTATTAGTAGCGGTCGGCGTATTGGAGGCTGTCGAGGTGACGGTCGGCGTGTAAGTGTTTGTCGGCGTAGGTGATGGCGTAAACGTATATGTCGGCGTGAAGGTCTCGGTCGGCGGCGGCGTAGCCGTTGGCGTGGCGGAGGGCGTTGGCGTGTGGGTCGGCGTGAAGGTGTCGGTCGGCGTGGGCGTGATCGTCGGCGTGTAAGTCGCTGTTGGCGTGTAGGTCGCGGTTGGCGTATGCGTCGGTGTTGGGAAGAGGATCGGCTCCCACTGGCCCCGTGTCATAGCGGCGGTGACGCTGCCCATACCCAGGAGAATGATGATCACGATCAGCATGACGACGCGGCCGCGGTTGCGGTGGCGGCGTATGACTGTTTCGACGCGAGACAGATCGGTGCGTCTGCCCAGAATGCGGAAGGGTTCCTCGCGCATGGCTTCCAGCCAGGTCCTGGCATCGCGCATATTGCCTTCTTGCAGGGCTTCGTCCGCGCGCTCCAGGTAACGCGTGAATAGATCGTTTACCGTGCTGCGATAGCGTTCGTCTTGCGCGTATTCACCCACAAGCTCCGCCAGCATTTGACGCGCCTGCGCCAGTTCGGCGTCGAAGTTCTGGGTGACCAGAGCCTGTGCTCGCTTGATTACTTGCTGGGCGCGGCTGCTATCGGCTTGCAGGTTGCGCGACCGCATCAGCAATTCGGAAAACGCGGCGTCGGTGGGGTCTAGCTCCAAGCCCAGCTCAACCAGCTTAATCGCGGCGTTCATGAGCAGGATGCGTTCGTCAAGCGTGGTCGCGTTGTTGGCGTGGTTCATGGTCAGCTGCGCTTGATCGCTGACTTGGCTGCGAATCGCGGCTAGCTTGGTATCCAATTCGTGCTGCATCTGCGCTAGTCGCGGGCTGTTGGGCAGCAATTGCCGCCCGTGCGATAGCAAGGCGCGGACACTGCCAATCTGCGCGACCTGCTCCTCGAGCGTGCCGCCGATGGTGTTCATATTGACCGATATTTGGTCGACGTCTCGCTGTACCCGCCGCACCATTTCCAGGCGTTCTTCCGCCTGTGGATCGTTGGGCACCACGCGCAGCGCGCCTTCGTACTTGCGCAGGGCTTCGGAAAAACTGTCGTTCGCCATCAAGCGGTCGCCATCCGCCAGCAGCTCGCGCGCGAGCGCCAGGTCTTGTATATCCAGCAGCGCCTGCTCCACGTCCTTCCAGGTCAGGATGCCGTCGCGTTCCGCCAGTTCGCGCGCTTCCCGGTACAAGCCCGAAGCCTGTTCGTAGTTGCCAGCCCGTACAAGCGAGTTGGCGCGGTTATAGGCGACGCGCGCCTCGAAGGGAATCCGGTGGTCGGGCACGATGCCGCGGATGAGGTTGTCTTCGGATTTTTCCCGGTATTCCAGGGCGGTAGGGTTGTTTGACCGAATCGCGAGTATGCGATTTGCGACATCAATCGTCTGTTGGTACTCGCCCGAATAGTAGTATTCGGTCAAGCGCGACAGCAGATCGTCCAGCGACGCGCTCGCTTGCGGGCTCAATTCTTCCACAGGGCGGCTGGCTCTTGCGGACGGCTGTGCCGGCGCCGAGGGCGGGCTGTAGCCGGCGGCGGAAGGTTCCCGCGTCGAATCCACGTTGGACGGCCGTGTTGGCGCCTTCTCCTGCGTTGGAGTGGGGGCGATATTGTGACGCTCGAACAGCTCTTGCACACGCTGCCTCGCCTGCGCGCTATGCTTGCTCGCTTGTCGCAGCAGATTGATGGCGTCGGGATTGCCGGGGTCAAGCTGCAAGGCATCCGCTAGAATATCGATGGCTTCGTCGACATCGTCATCGTCGCCGGCGATTTCGATGCGGATGCGGGCGCGGCGCACAAGACCGCGGATGGCCGCGAAATTGCTCTGTGATCGGCTTTGGCTGCTGCCGGCGATTTCGGAAAAGAGCGTCTGCGCGATCGCTTCCAGAGGGGTGTTTTTGGCTTCCGTCAACAGGTCGCGAGCTTCTTGTTCCAGCTCGATCAAGGCATGCGGGTCAGTTGTGCGGCGCGCTCGATGACGAAGATCATCAATCGCCCGTTGCAATTCCTGCATCTATTGCATCCCTTTTCAACGCAATCTTACTGGGTCGATGGCATATCCGAACTGTGGCGGCAAAAGGCTAGGGAACAATCCAATTACCACTTCGGGGAAAACTGTGCTACAGTTACACTATACTTTACTTCAACAACATTCAACAACTTATGCAATCATCCCAACACATCAGACCCAGGTACAAGCTAATCCTATTCTATAATATAAGACCTGAGAAACAAGACCAATACTACCGCTACATGCTAAGCAGCTTTGTGCCAGCCATACAGAAACTAGGCGTTTACATGCACATGGCTTGGCACGTCGCTTATGGGGATTACCCCATGCGCAAGATCGAATTCGTAACGGAAAGCGCGGAAGCATTGCGGCAATTGTTCCTCAGCGAAGAGTGGGACGAATTGGAAAGCAAACTGATGAGCTTTGTCGAAAATTATGAGCGCAAAGTTGTGGATTACCGCAACGGTTTCCAGATTTAGCGTTTTTCGCAATTGCAGCCAAGCCCCGCATTGCCGCTTCGCTTCGGGCGCCGGCAGCGCGCGGGCTTGAAACTACCTCATGCCTGCGGCAAAATTAACGTCGCTAGACTGACAAACATCATTTGAATTGAGCAACAGATGGACTTGCTCTCGCAGTTGCCATTTCTTCTGGATCAGCCCCCCATGCAGCGGGAGCTCATCCTGAACCTCATTCGGATCCTCGCCTGCATTCTGATAATCGTTGTACTGCGCTGGGTCTTGACATGGATACTATTGCGTCCGCTGCGTATCGCGGTGCGCCGGACGAAAACTGAAATCGACGATGAACTGCTCAATCAAAGTCTGACGCCGGTACGCATCGCTGTTGTCGGTTTAGGCGTCATCTTCACGTTTAATCTGTTTCAATTCGGGCAGGAAGCGCAGCAAGTCGCGGAGACGGTCGGGCGTACGCTGATCATTGGCTCTGTGTTCTTTGCCTTGATCCGAATGTTCGAGGTCGTCTCTTTGCATCCAGCCTTCTTCCGGCAAATCACTGGTTTGACCATCCCCGATCGCTTGCTGCCATTTTTGAACACAGTCGTCAAATACGTCATCATCGCCTTGGGCGCCATATTTGTCTTGCAAGAACTGGACTTCGATGTCGCCGCGTTGATCGCGTCGCTGGGTGTTGTTGGCATTGGCATATCTTTGGCGTCGCAGGACACGGTTGGCAACCTCTTCGGTTTCGCGGCCATCGTCAGCGATGATCCATTCAAGGTGGGCGATTTTGTCAGGACGCCCGATGTGACCGGCATTGTTGAACATGTGGGCATGCGCTCGACCCGTATACGTCAGTTGGATCAGGTGCTGGCGACAGTCCCCAATAACCTGTTGACAAACGCCATCGTCATGAATCTGTCGCGCATGGAAAAGCGCCGCCTTGATGTCACCTTGACATTCACGTACAGCAGCACATCGCAGCAACTGCGGGCGGCTATCGCAGCCATCCGCGATTTGCTGCAGAAAACCGACAATGTCGATCCCGAATCGGTGATTGTACATTTTGTCGATTTCAATTCCAGCTCGCTTGACGTGCGCATCATTTGCCAAGTTCTGCTGGCCGATTGGCGCGAATTTACCGCGCTCAAAGAGGCGCTTCTGCTAGAGATTATGGGCATTGTCGAAGAACTTGACATCAGCTTCGCCTTCCCAAGCCGCTCGATTTACATCGAAGACATGTCCGACGCCGCGAGTCCAGAGCAGGAATTTTCCCTAGACGAGGGTCAACTGCCCGGGCAAGACCTGAAACAATCTCCTGGATCCACTCAAGAAAATCCCGACAATTCTCCACCTGCCGCCCCATGACAGCAGCCGCGGACGGCTTGGGCGCCGCCCTCAATTTCACTAAGCAGGACCTGCGCGCCAACAGGCGAGGCGAGCTTAGTATGGAGCAGGGCAAGCGTTTAAGACGGGCTCAAGCCCGGTCGGCGCTTATGGGCGCGCTGGTTTTTTTGGCATTGGTCTTTATTTCAACCGCGCTGATATTTGGGGGCCAAACCGACAATAACTCGATCATGCTCTTAGCCGGTCTGGGCTTGATTTTGGTCAACGCCTTGCTGGTCGGTTACATAGCTCGCGACTTCATGCGACTTGACAGGGACTTGCGCTCGCATGGCGTCGAGGCGCTGGCCGGCAATGTAGAGCGTGTGCTGCGGCGCGGACGGCAACGCGACAGCTACCTGCTTAAAATCGCCGATCAAAGGCATTATGTGACAAAAGACATCTTCTTGCAGTTCGATCACCAGTGTGCCTATCGCATTTATCGCGCGCGCCATACGCGCATCTTGCTGTCCGCCGAGCGCGTTGTCGACGGGCAGTCATCAGACTCGCCATAGCCGACAATTTTGGCGAGGTGATGATAAAATGGAGCAGAGAACTGTTGAGCCACGCGCTGAAGGATTTACCGTGCTGCGACTGCTGCGAAGCCGACATACATTGGCGCTCTGCGGTTATCTGCTTGTCGCCCTGTACTTGATTTCTTCTGCGCTAAGCTCCTTCTCTACGCGTTTCGTGGGCGGCGGGACGGGCGACGTCTATGAAATGGCGCGCCATGTCTGGTGGTACAAGACCGCCTTGGAAAGCGGCGACGATGTTTTTTACCAGTCACTGCTGGCTTACCCGGATGGTTTCCCTAGCGTCGTGCTATGGGCGAACCCATTGCAGTTCTTTCCCATGTGGCTCTTCGCCTTTGTTATGCCGCTGGCAATGGCATACAACTTGGGCATCCTCATTACCCTGACCTTAAACGGTTGGGCGATGTACATTTTCGCGCGCCAACGTATCTCCAGCTTGCGCCTTGCGCCGGCATGGATCGCGGGCTTGGTCTATATGGTCTTCCCGATCATGCAGGGGCATCTGTTTGACGGACATGCCGGCTTGATTGTGCAATGGACCGTGCCGATTCTGCTCTTGAGCCTGTTCAAACACGTTGATGCCGGGCGCAAGCGCTGGTTCATAATAGCGGTGATATTTTTCTTGCTGTCCGCGCTGGGGCATAGTTTGCAATTTTTGTATTTTCACGCGCCGCTGTTCGCGCTCTTTACCTTGGCGCGCCTTTACCGCAGGGACTACGTTGGCGCGACGCGTACAGTCGCGGTCGCGCTTGTTGGGACGATACTCTTTCTGGGATTTCTAAGCCCAGTTATCGAAAGGACGCTTCAATCGTCCCACTATGGAGAAGCGGGCGGCTATGTGCGTTACAGTATCGATCTCTTGGGGCTGGTTACGCCTTCTTTCGAAAATCCATTCTGGCGCGATATCGCGCTGCATTCGGGTCGCGTTCTCGGCACAAACCTGGGCGAGGGCGCCAGCTATATCGGCCTCATCAGCGGGATCCTGGCGCTGGTTGGTTTGCTATTCCGCCGGCAAACGCGCTGGTGGCTGCTGGTGGCGGTGGCTGCCTGGTTGTTGGCTTTGGGTCCTGTGCTTAAGATACTTGATGAAGCGGTTTCCGTGTCGGTTGCCGGCTATAGCACCGTTATTCCGCTGCCCTACGCATTTTTGATGAATCTGCCATTCGTGGAGCTGGCGCGCAGCCCTGGGCGGTTCATGTTTCTGTTTTCGGTCGCGCTGTCGATGATGGCGGGCTGGGGCATGTTGGTGCTCTGGCGGGGTCCATTGTTTCAGCGGCGCAGCCGCCTGATTCGCAATGGCGTGGCGGTTTTGCTCGCCTTGCTCATCTTTCACGACTATCAGTTGTTCGCGGCATTCCCCAGTGTTCCAGCGGGCATCCCGCAAGGCATTCACGACTTGTCCAAACGAAACGACATCCGCGCCGTCTACAACGTGCCGCACGATCATTTGCTGTCGGTAAAAGAGGCGATGTATCTGCAAACGGCGCACAGGAAACCGCTGGTGGCCGGGCAAGAGACCCGCGTCACGCCGGTGGATCCAGCCAGGCTGGTGCTGCTTTCCAGCTTTCATCCTTTGGTATTGGCTGAAGCCCGCGCTGACGCAGTGATCATCAACAAAGCGCGCGCCCTGGAAAGCGGTCAATTCAACACCCTCTATCCGCTCGCGCTGGAACGCCTGGGCGCGCCCATCTTTGAAGACGAAAGATATGCCGTATTTGAATCACGGTCATTGCGGCGCAGCACGACCCAAGAACCCGTTTATTCACTTGTATCGGGCGCGGGCTCGCACAACGTTTATACCTTCAAGGCGCGGCCGGGCTGGCTTACATTCCGCGCGACCTTGACCGCGGTGAACCGCCGCGTCAATCTCTCGCTCAACGACGTGCCGCTGCAGACAGTGAATGTCGTCGGCCAGACAGAACTGTCCATCCCCTTGCCAATCGCGCGCCGGGGTTATAATACGCTGCGCATCGCGCTGGATCCGCCTTGTCCGGATCGGGTTGATACAACTGTGCTGCTCTGTCATGACGTCGCGATAGGCGATGTCCAGATTGAACAGCTAACAGACGGCGCGATTTACGATCCTATTCGCGTCGCAGGCGGCATCGAACTCTCGGGTTATTATTTGCCGGAGGATATAGCGGAGGAACTCGTCATCCACCTGTGGTGGAGCTTCGACTCTCCACGAACAATTAATGACCAGCGTTTCATCCACGTCTTAAACGAGGATCGTGTCCTCATGCGCCAGGATGACTCGCCACCCGGGGAAGTGCAGGCTGGTTCGGGCTATTTGGAAACGATACGGCTGGATGTAGGCGGCTTCGAGCCGGGCGAATATCGGGTTTTGACCGGTTGGTACGCGCTGCCGGATATGGTTCGCTACGATGTCTTGACCAATGTGGCTGGGGCGCAGGACAGCACGATCGAACTGGGCAGGTTTAGCGTGGCTGAATAGCGAAATAACGGGCGCGATTTCGCTATTCCCGCCATGGTTTTGCGAGGAACTTCGCCCTGAATAAGATACTGCAATATGACTACGGCAAGAATTCGACGCTAGGATATGCACGCTTCGCGAAACAGGTTCGGAGGCAGGAACGTGAATGGAGTCAAGTCTTTACGAATCCCGTTAGTTCTACTGTTGCTGTTGATGGCGGCGTCATCGCTGACTTATGCGGCGGACTTTGATACGACGAACTATCGCAAGACCATGATCCAATTGCTAGCCGCGACATTTGACGCGGCACGGGACCGCCAAACCGATCTGGATATTTATGATGCCATCGCCGAATCGGGCGATCCGCTTTATGTCGCCCCGTTGATCGACATCGCCTACTTCGCGCGCAGCGAAGCCTTGAACCGCGCTGTCATCAAAACCTTGAACGCGCTGACCGGCGAAGACATGGATTGGCGCGGCTATTTTGAATGGGCGGGGCGCAACGATATCGCGCTGCCGCCTGCCTATGAAGAGTTCAAGGGCCAGGTATTGGGGGCCTTCGTCGATGCGGAATTCATGCGTTTCTTCGCGCCCGGCGTCTTGGACAGCGCCAAAATCAATCTGGTGGAAGCGGTCTGGGGCGGCGTGACGGTGGATGGCATCCCATCGCTGGTGAATGCGCGGCAGATCAGCCCAAAAGACGCGGTCACAGAAGGTTATGAATATGAGGACTTTTGCCGCGATTTCGATTGCAGTTATCCGGCGGCGGATGAGCTGGTCTTCGGGCTCAGCCTGGATGGTGATAGCCGCGCCTATCCATTGCGCCTATTGAATTGGCACGAGATGTTCAATGACGTGATCGGCCAAGCGCCCATGTTTGACGCGCCTGACGGCGAGCGGGTTTGCAGCTTCCGCGCCCCCACAGCTTTCGTGGCGCGCGGGCGCGCGGAGGGTGACTGGATTCTCGTCGGAGGACAATCCGCGGCATGCCCGCGGGATGGTTGGCTGCGCGCTGATGTCATTGAATGGGAAGGCGCCGCCGCCGCATGGCAAAGCCTGCCGAATGTCGGCGCAGGCGAAGCAGCGGCGGAAGAGGGACTGGTCGGGCGGGTCCGCGGACGCCCGGTCATGCTGGCTTACTGTACGCTTTGTGGCGCGGGCGTTTTATACGATGCGCAAATCGCCGATTTGACCTACCGGGATCTCGACGGCGAGCTCGTGAAACTTGGCGATACGACGCTGGAATTCGGATCGTCGGGGCTATTGATGCGCTCCAACAAATTGATGTACGATCGCAATACCGATACCGTCTGGAATGCGATTACCGGCGCGCCTGCTTTTGGTCCGCTGGCTTCAAGCGACATCGTTTTGGACCTGCTGCCGGTCGTGGTCACGGATTGGGCAAGCTGGCTGGAGCGCCATCCGGATACCAGCGTCTTGAGCCTGGATACCGGTTTCCTGCGAAATTACAGCAATGGCGCCGCCTACAGCGACTATTTCAACAGCACTGAATTGATGTTCCCCTCGTGGCAGCAAGATACCGCGCTGGTCGCAAACAAGGACATGGTCTTCGCCTTGCGCTTGCAAGGGCAGGCGAAAGCCTACCCCTTGGAAAAGATCATACCCGAGCGCGTCATCAACGACCGCGTTCGAGGAACCAACCTGGTCATCGTCGCCGATGCGACGCCAGAACGCGAGTTCTTCGAGCCGGGCGGGGCGGCTGTACGCGCTTACGCGAGCGCGGCTTATGTCTTCGTCGCGGGCGATGACATGTCGACGCTGCTTAGCGAAGACGGTCGCAAAT
The DNA here is from genome assembly GCA_965116975.1 of Phototrophicaceae bacterium. Lineage (GTDB taxonomy): Bacteria > Chloroflexota > Anaerolineae > Aggregatilineales > Phototrophicaceae > UBA6055. Next base: position 2,906,775 of record OZ220735.1, on the reverse strand, counting down.
GGCAGATAGACGAAAGCGCGCTCATCGCGGAGGACGGCGAAAGGCTGGCGCGCATCGGCGGGCATCTGGCATTTTGGTTCGGCTGGTTCGGCTTTTATCCCGATACGCTAGTCTACGGAGTGGATTAGCAAGAGCCTCGATCTAGCGCTTGGGCTTGCTCTTGCGCCTTATGCCGATATCGGAGAGAGATAAATCGTGATGCCTTTGGCTGGTATAACGCGCATGTGGCGAGCCGCCACTTAGGCGCTCGCGCCGTTTTGCCGCCAGGGCGCGCCAGATTTCGCCGCGTTTGTCGCGCAAGTAAGCTGTGCTTGCTGCGCCTTTGGCGCGATCGTGACTGCTGTGGCGCTGTTGCAAACGCTGTTGCGCTGCCGCAACCTCCGCCATATCCGCGTTGTAGCGAAAACCGAGCGCCAAGCCAAAAGCGCCGCCGACAATCAGACCGAGTTCCGCGCCCACTTGCCCGGCCAGCGCGCCGCCCGCCAGCGCGCCGAGCAGCGCCGCGCCAATACAGATGGCGCCCGCGCTAGCAATCGCGCGTATCACGACTCGGAATTTCACGAAGAGTATCCTGCTTTTCATTCGGCGTCGTGAACGCGCGGCTGTGCATCGCGTTCGCGCAGATCGAAGGACCCGCGATAGGCGTCGCGGGTCAGGTTGCGGCGGGCGATAGTGATGAGGTTGTCGTCGTGGATGCCAGCCGCTTCGTATTCAAAAGCGGGACCGGACCCGCCGTTGGCGCGGCGCATGGCGATGATGAAGCCCACGCTGCCGCCGAGTAGCGCGCCGACGATGCCGCCTTCGGGCAGTCCGCCGGCGAGGATGAAGCCCGCGATTGCGGCGAGTGTGGCGCTGGATAGGGTGATAGACATCAAGACGCGCAAGTTCGTATATACCTTTGCCTGATTGCAATTCGAGGTGGGACCCTTCTGGGTCCCATTTTAGCGCTTGTCGTCTAGTGGCTGCAAGCGGCGGCGACTTGGGCGGCAGTCAACATGAAGATCTCAGTAGTCCCTTCTACAGCGTTTGGTAGCCGCTGTTGTTTGAATTCCTCGAACAACTTGTCTTCCAGCGAAGACATATCGCTCGTCTTAATTATGCAAGTGTAATCAAGTTGCTTGAGGCCAGTCTTCGATTTCACATTACTCAAACGTGGTACAGGTTGTGTCGTCTTGCCAATTTTAAAACGATCGGGAGTGGACACGTCGTCCATGACATAGACATATCCTTCATTGCCTTTGCTGTATGTCTCAGGCAGTTCCTTATAAATTTGAGCGTTCGAGGTATTCTGCCGCCTCCGCCAATATCGAAAGGGAGCGCTGACAGCGTTGCCCACTTTTGCTGTCGCCGACTTCGCTGCATCCTTGATCTTGCTCAGAAAAGGCTTGGCTGCGTCGTTTCCGATTACTGTGCTTCCTGTCGCTGCCGCCGCTACCTCGTCGAGGCTCCCAACAGCGGATTTCGCCACGTCATCAAGAACGTTAGCCGCCTGTATAGCGACATCGTCGACGCCTTGCGCCACTGGCGCTATCATCGGACCAAAAATTATACCGGCTGGAGCAAGCAACACGCCGCCTATAGCGCCGCCGGCTGCGCACCCTGCCGCGCTGTGAGCCACATCAACCGCAACTTCACGATTGAGCTCGCCATGTTCATGATAGCCGCTGATCGCCCCGGTGACAGCGCAGGTTGCGCCGCCAGTGACTGCGCCGATTCCTGCGGCAGTGGCGGCAATTGGCGCTACGGCAATGGTCGTGGCCAGCGCCGCATTGGCCGCTGAAGTCAGCGCTGCTGCAATTGCTGGAATAAATATCATTTTACGACTCCCTTGCGAACTGTTTGCCGCTACACCAAGTGTTGCAAAAAAACATAACTAATTCAGCCCTAAATTTTGGGGGTATTACACCTCCCCCAACAACTCCTCCACCCGCGCCAGCCGCTGATCGTAGCGATGCCGCGCCAGCGCATGCGTCCGCGCCGCCGCGGCCATGCGCTGGCGTTCCGCGCCATGCGCCAGGTAATAGGCGACTTTCGTCCGCAGGTCGTCCAAATCGCTATACGTAACCAGATGCTCGCCGTCGCGGAACCACTGGCCGACGCCGGGTCTGTCATCGACAATCTGAAATGTTCCGACCGCGGCTGTTTCGAAGAGGCGCATATTGCCGCCGAAGCGCATGAAATCGCCATGTGTATTGAGGCTGATTTTCACTGAGGACAGCACCTGCAGCATCTCCCGTCCCAGAGCCTGACCGCGGTGAAAGGGGCGCAGCGACTGCGGCACTTCGTGCATGCTCCAGATGCCCAGGTCGAATTCGCGCAGGCTCTCCAGCGCCGCCACCCGCTCGCTGTAAAGCGCCCGCGGCACCAGCGTGCCGACGAAGCCGATATCGCAGAGGTACTCCTTGGGCACATCGGTTATTGGCTGCGGGAAATGAAAGTTGGGGTCGATGGCGACGTAGGGCAGGCATTCCATACGCTTCGCGCCTAATTCGAGCCACTGCATGCCGTGATAATAATCGTTCACCAGCACCAAATCGTAGAGGCGGGCGGCCGCGCGCTCGTTGGCATGCGAGAAGACGATAGGCGATACGCCGCTCACGTAGATGATGACAGAACCGTGTTCGCGCTGCAGTTGCCGCAGCGTATGCGGCAGGATCTCGCGATTGTCGCCGGAGAGCCAGATGATATCCGGGCGGAAGCGGCGCGCCTGCGCGATGAGCAGTTGATTGCGCCGCCGATAGTCGGGATTGAACTGCGCTGGCAGGCGCCGCAGCAGCCCGGCTGCGATTTTGCCCGCTGTCAGACGCTCGCGGAAAACATCAGTGCGCCGGCTGGCGATGTCGCGCGGACCGTAGCCCGGGAGGTTGCGCCAGAAGATTGCCACTTCGTAGCCCGCGGCCCGCATGGCGCGTTCCCAGAAATGCTGTCCCATGCTGCTGGGGAAGAGCGGGGTCGGCGCGCTTTCCTCGGCGCTGCGGATATCGGCTTGCAGTTGTTCGGGATGGTGCAGGGAGGCGATGAATAGGACGCGCTTTGACATCGGGGCGGACTAATAGACTTCTTTCCAGTAGTTCTGCCAGAGCGCTTCTGGTCCTTCGCTTGTGATTTTTTCGATTACTTTCCAAGCCAACTTGAAGCCTATTTGATTGCGCGAATCGGGGAAAAGAATTGCATGATTGTCATATATATATTGTTTCAAGTCTTTTGCCTCGCTGACGATGCTAATGCCGCCTGGCCAATGACTAGACAATATTGCCTGATCGAATTGATCTTGTTGCAGGAGCCAATAAAGAGTAAACGCTAGTACAGCGCCGTCATCTACTAAACTGTGTACATCTTGCTTGTCAGGGTCTTCAGGTAGTAAATCGAGCGAACTAAAAACGTAGTTCGCCGCCACCATTAATGCCGCTTTATGATCAAATCTTATGCGCTTATCATCTATTAAGCGGATAACTAAATCTAGAAACGACGTCAAATGCAGCAATATCTCGGTTTGAGGCGCTTCGTGGTTTGTAGCTACCCATATAGCTAGTGGCTTCTCCCATTGTCCGAGCCAGTGCTTGCTTATATCACCAACGGTCAAGTGCTGTTGATGATCATCTTCAAGAATGATTTGGGTCTCAATAAGAAATTCATTTTGAAAATAAACTATTCCATTTGCATCATCAAAAGTAGCCATGTAAGAATCGTGCTTACATTTGTTCCATATTCCATTGAGTTCCTTGAGATTCCTGTAGTTTAGCGTTTGAAATGAATAATTGAACTCGTCGCTCAACAGACCAAATATTTTCTTCCTTCTATAGAAATCAACCCATCGATTTAGTCCCCAATAAACTATCTTTGCATTATTTTTTTGTTCCTCATTTTCTATATCTTTCAACAATTTATCCGCTCGTCGGCCACTTTTGCGATTTAACTCATCGTATAGCTTCTTGACAAGAAACTGTAATAGCAGTTCAATTCCGCTGCCTGCCGTGAGTATAGCCGCGTGAAAATACCTGTGATTGAGGCATCCATTTGCTTCTTGCCGCCTATGAACGATGTGATTGATGTCAATATCCCTAAATTTTGACATGCTCTTGCTGTCTACACCCCGCTCAAATCCAGCAGCCGCAGCGGATGCTCCACCAGCTCCCGCTGGTGATTCATGAACTGCGCGCCTTCTGCCCCGTTGCTGACGCGGTGGTCGACGCTCAGCGTCATGTTCATGCGCGTGCCGACGCCTAGCGTCCCGTCATCCAGCACAATCGGCACTCGCAAAGCCGACGACACCGCCAGGATGCCGGCTTCCGGCGAGCTGATGATGGCGGAGAAATCCTTGATGTTGAAGGGACCCATATTGCTGATGGTGAAGGTCGCGCCGCGGATGTCGTCCGGCTTGATCTTGCCGGCCCGCGCGCGCTCGTACATAGCTTTGTTATTGATTGTCATCTCGCGCAAGGACACGCTGTCGGCGTCATGACAGACGACATTGAGCAAGCCGTTGTCGGGCAAAGCCACCGCAATGCCGATATTGACGCGACGGTGCTGGACCAATCGGTCACCGTAATAATGGCTGTTGAGATTGGGGAATTGCCGTAGCGTCAGCGCCAAGGCTTTTATCAGCATGTCGTTGACGCTGACCTTGAGGCCATCGGCCGCTAAGGCGCTGTTGAGCTCTTTGCGCAGCGCCAGCAGCGGCTCGACATCGGCTTCCACCGTGACGTAGAAATGCGGCGTATTGCTCTTGCTGCGGATGGTGCCATCGGCGATGGCGCGGCGCATGCGCGACAAGGGCAGGACATCGACATCTGCTTCGGGCAGCTTGCCCCAGGTCGGCTGAGCGCCGGCGGTCGGGGCAGCTGGCGGCTGTGGGGGCAGCATAGGTTTTTCGGCGAAATTCTCGATATCAGATTTGACAACGCGGCCGCCGGGACCTGTGCCTCGCACGCGGCTGAGATCAATGCCTTTATCCGCTGCCATGCGGCGTGCCAGGGGAGAAGCTTTGATGCGATCCCCCTCAGTCATAGTCTGGCCGTTGGTTGCGGCAGCGGGTTCCGCCGCTGTCTTGGACGGGCTAACTGCCGCGGGCGGGCTATCCGAAACTGACGCTGTGTCTTCGCCGGATGTGCCAATCAGCGCAATGACAGTTCCCTCGCCGATCTCGTCACCGGGTTCGGCGCGCAGTTCCAGCAATTCGCCGTCGCTGCCAGCTTCAATCTCGACCGTGGCTTTGTCGGCTTCTACTTCGGCGATGACATCGCTGGCTGCGACCATCTCGCCGATGTCGCGCAGCCAGTTGATCAGCAGACCATCGGTGCTAAGTTTCACTTCATAAGCCATCTATACTATCTCCTTGACCGCATCCACGACCTTTTGCGCGTTTGGCAGCGCCAAAAGCTCAATTTCTTTGGAATAGGGTAGGGGAACATCTTCCGCCGCGACGCGCTTGATGGGCGCGTCCATATAATCAAACATGTTTTCCTGCAAGAGCGCGGCGATCTCGCTGCCGAAGCTGTACATGGGCAGCGATTCTTCGACGATGACGCAGCGATTGGTCTTCTTGAAGCTGTTGTAAACCAGATCCATGTCCAAGGGGCGCAGCCAGCGCAAATCGACCACCTCCGCCTCGACGCCGTCTTGCGCTAATTGGCGCGCCGCCTGCAATGCCCAGTCGACGCCGCGGGCATAAGCCACCAGGCTGACGTCGGCGCCCTCGCGCTTGATATCGCCTTTGCCGATGGGAATGAGATATTCGCTGTCCTCATCATCGGGCATCGGTCCCGGTTTGGGGTAGAGGGCGATGCTTTCGGTGAAGAGCACCGGGTTGTCGTCGCGAATGGACGCTTTTAACATGCCGTAAGCATCCATCGCGTTTGATGGGCAGCCGACATAGACGCCGGGAAAATGCGCGAAGATCGGTTCGGGACTATGCGAATGCGATGCGGTCGCTTGATTGCCCCAACCACTGGCGGCGCGGTAGACCAGAGGTACTTTGAACATGCCATCGAAGAAGTAGCGCACCTTGCCGGCGTGATTGGCAATCGCGTCCAGCGCCAGGAAGGCGAAGTTGATGGTCATGAATTCGGCGACCGGGCGCAAGCCAGCCATAGCCGCGCCGACCGCGACGCCGCCAATTGCCATCTCGCTGATGGGCGTGTCGCGCACGCGCCGCTCGCCAAATTCCTCCAGAAAGCCACGTGTGACGCGATGCGTGCCTTGCCAATAGGCGACCTCTTCGCCCATGACAAAGACGTTTTCGTCGCGCTGCATTTCTTCTCTGAGCGCCCGGCGGATCGCTTCCCGCATGGCGACATTTCTCACTGCCATTGCCCCTGCTCTCTCCGAATGAGTTCTGACAAAGTCCTTCCGGTATGTTCAGTTGCTTTTAGTCGATGCCGGCGCCGATGCTTCGCGCGGTCTTGTAGACTAGGTGGGAGTTGACGTAGGTATTTTGCATCAATTCCTGGTAGCTGTTGGGCAAATCACTGGCTTCGGCGAAATCAACCGCTTCTTTGACTATCCGCAGCGCGTCTTCCTCGTGCGCCGCCACAGCAGCTTCCATCCCTTTGTACTTGCTCAAGATGTGGTCGCGCAAGATCTTGATCGGTTCGCGACATTCCACCCATTCGCGCAGCTCAGCCGACATGTCTTCGCGGGCATCGTATTGCTTGTCGGAAACGCCATGTCCACGATAGCGATAGGTCACATGCTCTATCACCACCGGTCCATGCTCCCGCGCATAAGCGACAGCCTGCGTTGCGACATCATAAACCGCCAGCGCATCCTGGGCATTGACGCGGCCCAAGCTCTTGATGCCATAAGCCTCGGCTTTGCGATGCAATTCGATTTGCCCGCTGGCGCGATCCACTTCGGTCCCCATGCCGTAACCGTTGTTTTCGATTATCCAGACAACGGGCAAATCCCAAATGGCGCTCATATTCAGCGATTCGTGGAAGTAGCCATTGTTGGTGGCGCCGTCGCCGACATAGGTCATCGTCACGTCGTCTTTGCCATGATAACGCGCTTCCAGGGCGATGCCCGCCGCCAGAGGCAGGTGCCCGCCGACGATGGCGTAACCGCCCCAAAAATTGCGCTGCGCCGACGCCAAGTGCATTGAGCCGCCTTTGCCGCCGCTGCTGCCAGTTTTCTTGCCCATCATCTCCGCCATGACCGCCCCGGGCTCCATGCCCAAAATCAGCGCGATGCCATGGTCGCGATAGGCGGTGATGACGTGGTCGCTGGGGCGCAGCGCCGCCATCGAGCCGACGCCGCTGGCTTCGTGCCCGCTATAGAGGTGCATGTAGACGCCGGTGATACGCTTTTCTTCGTAGAGCCGGTGGCAGGTTTCTTCAAATTCTCGGATGAGCACCATCTGGCGGTGCCAGTTCAGCAGCATGTCTTTGCTTGGTGATGCCATTGCGCCCCCTTCGCGCTTGGGGAAAACATCGTCTTCCGTATAAGTCGGCAAGTATAACATAAAAGTTTTCTTATTTTACATACCCCCTTGCTCTGCCGTTTTGTCAGGGCAATCGCTTCAAAATGATGGCGGACGAAATGGCGGGATTCTAAACTGAAAATTAACTACAGAGTACGCAGAGAACGCAGAGAAAAACAAAAAATCTCATATCAGCTGTGATTTTTGGTGACAAATCACGTTTCGCTGGGGACTGTTGCCGATTCCGGGCCGCAGATTTAGAAGAATAGTCATCTAAACTCCTACGAACTCTGTGTCCTCTGCGTTCTCTATGTTGAAAATAATGAAGCGATTGCCCTGGCCGTTTTGTTGGCGCGCCTTGACAAAATTTTGATTCCGCCTTATAGATCATATGTGCGTAAACTGCGCTGTGCGGTGAAACACTGTGACGACAAGCCGGACATCAGACATGAGGCAAATGTCATTATCTCCCGAATTTGACGCTTCCACTGTGCCGGCGGCGAAACCCTTCGTCAAGTGGGTCGGCGGCAAGCGCAGCTTGCTGCGCGAGCTGCTGCCGCGCGCGCCAAAAGAATTCCGTCGCTACTACGAACCTTTCCTCGGCGGCGGCGCATTTTTCTTCGCTTTATTAAACAATAAATTACTGAATATTACGGGGGGGGGGGGGGGGCGAGGCTTTTCTCAGTGATATCAACCCCGATCTCATCTGCGCTTGGCAAGTCGTCCGCGATGATGTCGAAGCGTTAATCGAGCTGCTGAAAAATCACGCCCAAGACCACAACCGCGATTATTTTTACAGCTTAAGAGCGCGGCATCTGCTCGCAGACCCCATAGAGCGCGCCGCGCGCCTCATCTATCTCAATAAGACCTGTTTCAACGGCCTTTGGCGCGTCAATTCCAAGGGACAGTTCAACGTGCCGATGGGCAGCTACCAGAATCCGGCGATTTGCGACGAAGCGGCTTTGCGGACCTGCCACAGCGCATTGCGCGGCGTCGACATCCAGCGGCGCGATTTCCGGGCGCTGGAAGCGGGGCAGGGCGACTTTGTCTATTTCGACCCGCCTTACCAGCCGCTAGACGCGACTTCTTTCACGCGTTACGCCAAAGATGATTTTGGCATAACGGAGCAGAAAGCCCTGCGCGACCTCTGCCTGGCGCTGCATAAGCGCGGCGCCAAGTTCATGCTCTCCAACAGCGACAGCTCATCGACCTTGTATAGCGATCCTGTCTTCAAGGCGGCGACCGTGAAAGCCCCGCGATTTGTGAATTCTAAGCCTGATGCGCGGGGAGCTGTTAAAGAACTGCTGATTACAAATTATTGATGGTGATGGAAATGGCAGGTGATTGCAGCCAACATGCGGGACGGCAAAATGAGATCAATCGTGAAAAACTTGATGATCTGATGAGGAGATTACCTGAAAACCAGTCAGGCGGGGGGAGACATAAATGTGCTTATTGCGCTTACGAACAGGGTTTTGTCGACGGGGTAAATCGAGCAGGGGACGCGCTGAAGACGCTGCTCGTGCGGGAAGCGGACGCAATTATAGGAAGCGATAGATGATGTCAAAGAGCCAAGGAGCGCAAGCAAATCTCACAGGCAACCGCTTGGAAAAATTCATCGAATTCAGTTTGATAGACTGTGGCTACCTTAATATTCAAAATAAAAGTGAATTTGTAAAGCGGCTGGAGACCTATAAGAAACCGAGCTACTCAAAACAAGCCAACATTGGACAGACGATTTACGAGACGAAACTAATTTGCGATTTCTTGCTTTTTCACCCGCAGAAGTGGCCCCAAGGCTTGGTGATTGAAGCGAAATGGCAACAAGTGTCGGGAACTGCCGACGAGAAATATCCTTATTTTGTGATGAACATTTGGAAGTCCGAATATCAAACCGTATTGGTTCTTGATGGCGGCGGCTATCGCGCCGGCGCGGAACGCTGGGTACGTTCAATGCGGAAGCATAATCTGCTCCACATTTTTGGCATGGCGCAATTTCAATCTTGGGTTAATCAGGGCAATCTCTAAAGCCTTGACTGTCTGCTCTATGCGGCTATGGACGACTAATCCTCATCCGCCGCCTGCCCGCCGAAAAATTTGCTCACCAGCACCAGCACAACCGCGCCCAGCACCCCGACCAGAATTCCGCCAAAAATCGGTACTTTGATCAGTCCGGTAATGCCAATGATGGTCATCAACAGCGATCCGACAAAGCCGCCTAAGATGCCCAGTACGATATTGCCCAGCAAGCCATAGCCTTCGCCTTGGACCAGGTTGCCCGCCATATAACCGACGAAGCCCCATATCGCCAGGGAAATTGCCAAGCCAATTATCTTGCCGAGCAGCCCGGAAAGCAACAAGGCGCCGATGATCACCGCGATGACGATTCCGATACCGACTTTGAAGTTCATCACCCAACTCCTTACCTGAGACACTTCTACAAGTATACGACACAATTCGCCATCTGGTTGCGGCAGATATCTCCTGGCGATGCAATTGCCCTGACTATTTACGAAACAGGTGCTGGATCAGCCGCTTGCGTCTATAATTGACACAATCGTTGAGGCAGAAAAAAGTAGCCGGGAGTAAGGTGTTTGGGCGCAGCGCAAGCGGGATTAATTGTCAAGGAACAAAGCGGCTTCTTTTGGGTTGAAGCAACTGACGGCAATACCTACATGTGCGAATTGCGGGGCAAGCTGAAAGAAGCGGCGCGTTCCAGCGATATCGCGGCAATCGGCGACCGCGTGTCAATTGCCTTGCGCCGGGACGAAGGCACCGGTGTCTTGACCGGCCTTGTGGAGAGCCTGTCGCCGCGCACAAGTGTACTTTCACGGGCGGCCCGCACGACCGGCAAGCGAGGCGCTGGCCAAGCCGAACGCGAACAGGTCATCATAGCCAATGCCGACCGCGCGCTCTTCGTGGTCGCCGCCGCGCAACCGCCGCCGGATTTGAACTTGCTGGATCGGCTACTGGTCGCCGGGGAAAAATCTCGCATCAGCGAGCTCTGCATTGTCGTCAACAAAACCGATTTGCCAGAGGCTCCCGCTATTGAGCATCTGTTTGCTCCCTATGCAAGCATGGGCTATCGCGTCCTGCGCGCCAGCGCCTGGAGCGGGGACGGCATTGACGGCTTGAGGTCGTTGCTGGCTGAGGGGATTTCGGTCTTCACGGGTCCCTCCGGCGTCGGCAAAACCAGCCTGCTCAACCGCATTCAGCCGGGCTTGGGGCGCCAGGTCAAATCGGTCGGACGAGTCTCGGAAGAGGGCGTGCACACCACGCGCGACAGCGCTTTGATTCGATTGGACAGCGGCGGATATATCGCCGACACGCCGGGCATCCGCTCGATCAATGTCTGGGATATCGAGCCGGATGAGTTGGACGCTTATTTTGTCGACATCCAACCGCATGTGCTGGATTGCAAGTTCGGCAATTGCACGCATACCGCCGAGCCAAATTGCGCTGTGCAGAAGGCAGTACGCGCTGGCAAGGTCGAGCGCTGGCGATACCGCCATTATCTCGAATTATGCGCTGAACTGCGCGAGACTTACATCATTTACAACCGTTAGCTATTCCGTGTCCGCTATTCCGCGATTGCTATTCTTCAAAGAGATTCTCGCCACGGGACAAGCGCCGGGCAATCGTATAGGTCTGCAATTGGGAGCGCATGGTCGGCGCATGCGCGGCCAGGTAGCGCGCGGCGGCGATCAAGACATGCGGCGCCAATTCGGGCGCCCGCTCCTTCAAGATCGTATATTGATTGAAGCTCGCTTCGATACACTGAATCGTGTGGAAATTGCGATCTTCGCGCAAGAGCAGATGCCCCATTTTCGCCATCAGCCGTTCCGGCGAACCGCCACTGCCGAGATACTGCGCCGCCAGCCGTCCCGCCTGGTTGACTTGCTGCTGAAGATTCAGCATGGATTCCAGGTCGTCCAGTAGGGCGTCGGGATTGGCGACAGCCTCCGGCTGTGGCAGCCGAACCGACGGCACATTCAGAAATCGGTCCAGGTAGATGCTGATGGCTCCGTCGAAGATGCCGCGCGCCAGCTCGGCCGATTCGACGCGCGTCAAGCCTTGGTAGACAGCGTTGGCGAAGGTGAAGGTATGCAGTGCCGTATCCCAGTCGCCGAACTCGTTGCTGGTATGGAAATGCGCGATGCGCCGCGCCGCCGCGAAGGCAACCGCGCCAGCCAGGTCCAGGGGCGACGTGCCCGCCCGCAGACAATCGAGCAGCGTATGCACGATCTTTTGGGGATCATCGCTCAGTAAGATCGTGGTGATGGCGGCAATATCATGCTTGGCTGCCTGGTCACGACCGGCGGCGATAGCGCCTGGCAGCTCCAGGAAGGCTTGCTCCAGGATCTCTACAAGGTCAATCGGCTTGCGCCAGGCGTTTGATTCTTCCATGCGGCGGGCGTCGGTCAAGTTTGGCACGATGCTGGTGAAAGCCAGTTCTGCCTGATCCCAGCCAGCCAGATCGACCGATTCCAGCGCCTTATTGATGAAGTCCAAGGTGTGACCGGCCGCGAGGTAGCGGTGGTCGGTGGCGGCGGCGAAGAGCATATCGGCGATCTGAACGTCATCGGCGCCGGCTCTTAGGGCGGAAACGATGGCGCGTTCCGCTGCCTGGGCATCACGCACCTCGACAAACTGCCGGAACCATTGCTTGAGCGTCGGGATCTCCGTTTCCGCATTGGGCAGCGGCCGCGGGTTAAAACGCGGCGACATGCCAGCGGTGTCGCTGGCCAGATCCGCCAAGCCGTGAAATAGCGCCAGCGGATGATCCGCCTGGTCGAGATAGGGGATGAGATTCATGGTACAGCCATGCGTGGTCAGCCCGCGCCCCCAGTCCATGCCGCGGTACTGCGTGCCGAAAGCCAGCCCGATGCGGAATGGCTCTGGTGCTGGCACGCCTTGCCACAACTGGTTGATAACCGCTTTCGCCACGACCAGGCTTAGGTTGTGCTGCAAGCCATCGCGCAGTCGATTGCGCCGATGCTCAACGCTGTTGCCATTCGCCCGTATATCGACATAAATCTCGCCATCGCGCAGCTCGACCGGGAAGGCGTCGATGTCGTCCGCCCAGAGGTCAAAGGCGCCGCCACTGGCGAGATCAAAACGCGCGTGATGCCAGTGGCAGGTCAAAATGCCATTTTCCACCGAGCCTTTGTCCAGCGGGAAGCCCATGTGCGGGCAGCGATTGTCCACGGCGTAGACCCTGTCCCCATAAAGGAAGAGCACGACCGCCTTGCCATTGGGATGGACCGTGATGCTGCCTTTGCCCTGCAAATCTTCGTAACGCGCGACCGAGACAAAACTGTCCTTTACCAATTCCATGGCTCGCTCCCGTTTCTCTAGAACATGATGAATTTGTCTTGTTATTCGTCTTGTGATGAGAATAGACCCCCCTAAGCAAAATGGCGGACTACTCACCTAGTATCATTATAACCGATGCGGGCTGCAAAAGCTCTGTACCGTTGCTGCGCGTGGCGCGGCGGGGCAGGCGCGGCTCCTTTTCCTTTCCATTGACGCCGTCATTCGACGCTTGTCATTTCGGCGCTTTCGGTGCTAAACTCGCAGGTGGATTCGGAGGTCATCCCTTGCCCGAACAAGCCTTGTATCTCAAGTGGCGGCCCCAGACTTTTGCCGATGTCGTTGGACAGGAGCATATCACGCGTACCTTGCGCAACGCATTGAACCGTGGGCGCATTCGTCACGCTTATCTTTTCAGCGGCATCCGCGGCACCGGCAAGACGACAACCGCACGATTGCTGGCCAAAGCTGTCAATTGTATGCATGGCCAAGTCGAAAAAAGACCTTGTGGAGAATGTGAGAATTGTCTCGCACTACAAAATGACAATTATCTAGATATTGTCGAATTTGATGCTGCATCGTATGCAAAAATAGAACATGTTGAGAAGTTAAGGGAAACTATACATTTTACACCAAACCAAGGTCGCTATAAAATCTATATTATTGACGAAGTACATGGATTTGCACGAAGCAGCGCATCTTTTGAAGCCTTTTTGAAGACATTGGAAGAGCCGCCAGAGCATGCCATCTTTATTCTGGCGACAACCGAAATTGACAAAGTTCCGGATACCATCAAGAGTCGCTGCCAGCACTTTGAATTTCGACGTGTCCCGCAGAAGGAAATCAGCGCCCAACTCGCGCGTATTGCCAAAAGCGAGTCTATTGCTCTCGAGGGTTCCGCGCTTGATTTGATAGCGCGGCAAGGCGAAGGCAGCGTGCGCGACAGCATCAGCCTGCTTGATCAAATTATCAGCGATCCAGATGAGCGAATTACCCTGGAAATGGCGCAGGAGCTGCTGGGAACGGCCGGCAGCATCAAGGTGCGTGAACTGGTCCAGGCGCTGGCGGAAGAGGATCTGCCTCTGGGCATTCATATCATCAACAATGCGATTGACAGCGGCAGCGATGCCAAACAGTTCGGGCAGCAGGTCGTGGAATACTTGCGCCATGTGATGCTCACGCAGACCGCAAGCGCCGATCTGATCGAGGCTACTCAAGAAGATCGCGCGCTCTGCGAAGAACTGGCGGGCTCCATAAGCCGTTCCCGGCTGCTCAAAACGATACGCAGGTTCAATGAAGCGGTCAACAACTATACAGGCGGTTGGCAGCCGCAGTTGGAGTTGGAATTGGCGCTGGTCGAGAGCTTGCAAGAGGAGCCTGCCCCGGCTAGCGCATATCAGCCCCCAGCGCAATCGCGCTCCCCGGCCACTGCCGAGAAGACCTCCAAAACCATACAAGACGCTGCGCCGGAGCCCGCGTATGAACGTGTGGCGGGCAGCGCCCCAGGCGAGCCGCCGGCGTATGCTGTTGGCAAGATCCAAAACGGCTGGATGGATATTCTTACGCAGGCGCACCGCTATAACAAAAATCTGCCGCCCTTGCTGGAACACGCCCATGTGCGCGCCATTGAAGGTAACCGATTGATCCTGGGCGTGCGGTCAGATTTCTTCCAGAAAAAGCTCGCCGATCCGGAGCGCGCCAAATTCATTGAACAAGCCATCTTCGATTTGCATGACGTCAGATTGCGGCTGGAAGCGCGCGTGGTCGCGGGCGCGCCACCGCCAGCGACCGAGCGGGCTTCGCCAGAACCGGAAGATCCCTTGATCGCGGCAGGCAAGGCTCTAGGCGGTGTGGTGGATGACACTGAATAGCCCGAGCCTGTTGTGGCGGCTGACTTCGTCCCTGGTCCTTGACATCCTCAATCCGCTGTTTCTCATTTCTCTTGCGCTATTTGTGGGCATCGGATATATCTTGACGCTGTTCATGCCGGTGGCGATCGGTCATTGGCAAGCGCTGTTCTGGCTGACATTGCTCCTGCCTGGGGCGGTCTTGGCTCGCAGCGCCCGCGGCAAGTGGCTACGGAACGCATATCGCGATCCATCTTGGCGAGCGCTTTTGCCGCTGCTGCCGCTGTTGGTCATCTTGCCGGCGGTCTGGGCGGAATTCACCAGCCCTACCTTGCAAATCACGCATCACGGCGACATTCATATCGGTTATATTCATCAACTGCTCTACGAAACAACGCCAATCGACAACGTATTCATGGTCGGTTTCCCCGCCAATTACTATTGGCTCTATCATGCCTATCTAGCGACGATCGCGCGGATCACGAGCTTTAGCCCGGCATCGGCATCGTCAATCGTGAACGTCATCGCGATATTCAGCAGCCTCATTTGGATAGGGCAAACGCTAGAAATGCTGAAGCTGAGCAAGTCGCGAACCCTGACCTTGGGTCTTATGATCCTGCTGGTCTATTTCTCGGTCAATCTGAGCAGCACGCCGACTTTGTTGGCGCATTACCACAACGGCACATATACGCCCTATGCCTTCGACATCATGCGGCTTCCCGGCGCCGACGAACGATTGCACAGCGTCATGGGTAAGGTGATGAACTTCACCAGCGTGACCTTGGGCATCATGACCTTTACAGCCGCGCTCTGTGCCTGTGTCCAACTTGCGCAAGCGAAGATCACAATTCGCGCCCTGGTTTTCGTTTCCGCCGCAGGCATCACGGCGCTCGCAGTCAGAGAAATAGCGGCGCTTTACATCGTTATGGCTTTGCTGGGCGGCTTAGCGGTCTTGGTCGCGCTTGATTGGCTGCGCGATTCGGCTAAGGTCAATTGGATCAAGCGAAAGCGGCGCACGCTGCTGGCGGAGGCGCCGCCAGCCTTCCTCCTCATCTGGCTAGCTGTCAGCCTTGCGCTTTCACTCCCGCTGGTCAAGTACAACCTGGATATTGTCAGCAGCTTCAGCGCGGGACGTCCTTTTGGATTAAGCGTCACGAATATCCGCACAATCGTAACCGCATTGCTCTTGCTCCTGCCGCTCTTTCTATTGCAGTTCTTTTTTCTGTGGCGCGCGAGGGACCGCGACCAAAGCTACATTCAGCTGTGTGGATTCATCGCATTGCTGCCTGCGACCTTCCTGACCTTGCCCGATACTAACCAGTACAAGGGGGTCTATTTTCTGGGAATGCTCATGACCTTGTCCGCGCTCTTCGCCCTGCGGGCAATGCGGCAAGCCCAGAGCGGTTACTGGCGCCGTGCCGGCCGGGCTGGCGAGGTCCTGTTGTACATTTTGGCGCTTTCTCAAGTCCTCTACGTGTCATTCAGCAACGTCAACCGAGCGGGCAATTATGCGGAGCAGGGCTACACCTTCAACAACAGTCATATCGAGCACACTGGCGATGTTGACGGCCGCCTGCCAGCCTATCTCTGGATTCGCGATCATACGCCGGCCAACGCTGTCGTCCTGCTTCCGATTGTCCCGTCCAAATACTCGAACTTGTTTCACGAGCGGATGCTCTATGTTCGCCTGTTGCAGCTCCATTTCAAGTCGAGCATGCTTGCCTATAATGAGCGCGCGCGTGATATAGAACTGATCTATAGTGAAGAAACCGAAGTAGATGACTATCGCGACTTAATCGCTGGCATGGAACGAGAATTACCGGGACGCGCCTTTTATGCTGTTGTCAAGGATTCGGAGCTGCGGATGGAGCTTATGAGCGAGCGTGGCGCGGAGCTGGTTTATGAAGACGCGGCGGATGGTGGCAATGTGTATATGTTGAATCCTTGGTTTGTCGGCTGATGCAGTTAGGTTCTCTTGTGTCGATCATGCGAACGTTGAGCATTCTCGTACTCGACGTGCTCAACCCGCTCTTCGCGATATCCTTCGCCCTATTTGTCGGCGTCGGCTATATCCTTACCTTGCTGATGCCGGTCACAATTGAGATTTGGCAGGCTCTGCTTATCCCTTGTACGTTGATACCGTTCGCCTGGCTGCTAGCTGACGCGCGCAAGCGGGCTAGGCAAAGCCAGTCCGATGCGCAACAATTCTCGTGGCGAGATTTTCTGCCAATAGTCGTTCCGGCTCTGGTATTAGCACCTGGGCTTTATGCGATAGTTTCTAGCCCGACGGTGCAAATCCTATCTCATCCTGATCTCCATTTCGGCTATATTAATCAGTTGCTTTACGGTTCGACGCCGCTAGAAAACGTATTTGTCGCGGGCCATCCCGCCAATTATTATTGGCTCTTTCACGCCTATTTGGCGGCTGTGACCAAGATCACAGCTCTACGCGCGCCATACGTAGGCTCTCTTGTGAATGTCCTTGCAGTATTCAGCAGCTTTCTTTGGATCGGACAAATCCTTGTCTTGCTCAAGCTGGGCAAGACACGCACATTGTCATTGGGGATCCTGGTTGTGTTCGTATTTTGTTCCGTGAATATTACCGGCATCCTTAGCTTGATCACGCATGTGATCGACGGCGCCTATGAACCTAACAACTTACGTCTCCTGGTGTTGGAAGGGGGCCACAAACATCTGCATAGCGCCTTGAACAAGTTGTCAAACGTAAACTCAATGGACCTTGGCATTTCGCTTTTCGCGGCAGCCTTGTTCTGTTGCATCAAGATCATAAAGGGTCAAGTCGAACTCAGGTTCTTGGTCTTGATCTCGGCAGGCGGCATTCTCGGGCTGGCTGCCAATCAACTCGCTACTCTTTACATTGTTTTCTCACTATTGGGGGGGCTCGCTGTCTTGTTGGCGTGGAACCTTCTTAGCGATCCCCAGAGAATTGAAACAATAAAGGAATTCTGGAAGCGATTGATTAGACAGATTCATCCGCTAGTCCTCATGCTGTATGTTGGATTAAGTCTCGCGCTGTCAATCCCTCTGCTCAAATACAATTATGACATCGCATACAATACCCGCGACCATACGGGATTTGAGCTTTTCAATGAGACCACTATGGCGATGTTGTGGGCGGCATTTGCTTTGCTATTGCCGCTATATGTATTGCAATGGTTTATTGTCTATCGCAAGGGCGGTCAACTCACATACTTCATCCAGATTAGCGGTTTACTGGGCTTGTTATTGGGATCAGGTTTAACAATTACTATCGACAATCAATACAAGGGCTTCTACTTTTTGGCGATAGTCTTGTGCATCTCGGCTCTGTTCACTCTGCAGAACTTGATCAAAAGTGAAAGTTCGCGTTGGAAAAACGCTGGGCGGCTGATCGTGATTCTGCTATTCAGCTTGGTATTATTAAGGATAATCTATGTCAATATCTATTTCTTGAACAAAGGTCAATTTAGCAAGTATAGGGGATTCGCATACGAGGACGAACACATCGTGCACACTTTGGACAATCACGGTCGATTTCCTGCATATTATTGGATTCGAGACAATTCACCAGCCGATGCTCTGGTCATCACGCCTCTGGAAAGATTCGCCTTCGCAAATGTGCTTCTCGAACGGCAAGTTTATGTTAAATATGCGCAATTCATCTATACTTCAGGTATTCAGGACTATGACAAGCGTGTTCGTCAGCTAGACAGGTTTTATCGTAATGACACTGGACCGCAGGATTATTATTACATCAGCAGGAACATCGCGCGCCATTTTCCGGACCGTCCGATTTACGCGATCGTCAAAGACTCGGAAGTTAGCCCGGAAGTGATGGCGGGGCGCGACGCTGAATTGTTATTTGAGCATGAAGCGGACGGAGCCAATGTGTATAAGCTTAACCTTGTAGCGAGCGAATAACTGCAAATCGTATTCAGTTTGGAGCGCAGTACTTGAAGATCGCGTCAATACTTATTCTCGACGTGCTCAACCCGCTCTTCGCGATATCCTTCGCTCTTTTTGTCGGCGTCGGCTATATCCTTACCTTGCTGATGCCGGTCACAATTGAGATTTGGCAGGCTCTGCTTATCCCTTGTACGTTGATACCGTTCGCCTGGCTGCTAGCTGACGCGCGTAAGCGGGCTAGGCAAAGCCAGCCCGATGCGCAACAATTCTCGTGGCGAGATTTACTGCCAATAGTCGTTCCTGCCTTCGTTTTGGCGCCCGGGCTTTTTGCGATTGCCACCAGTCCGACGGTGCAAGTGCTTTCAAATCCAGATCTACATTATGGCTATATCTATCAAGCGCTCCATGGTTCGACGCCTTTTGAAAACATATTTGTCGCGGGTTACCCCGCAAATTATTATTGGCTTTTTCACGCTTTTGTAGCTGCTTTTACCCAATGGATGGCTTGGCCCCCGTCATACATTGGCACCATTGTGAATGTGCTCGCAGTATTCAGTAGCTTCCTATGGATCGGTCAGTCGCTCGTTTTGCTTAAATTGGGCAAGCCACGGACATGGACATTGGGACTGCTCATTGTATTTGTATTTTGTTCTTTGAATGCTACTGCGGTCCTAAGCCTGTTAGCAAACCATGCCGATAGCGTATACAAGTCCAATGATTTACGGATTCTGCTATTGGAAGGGGCGCATAAACACCTGCATAGCACGATGAGCAAGCTGGCGAACATCAACTCTACGGATCTAGGCATTTCGCTCTTTGCCGCAGCCCTGTACAGTTGTCTGAAGATTATCAATGGCGAGTACGAGCTCCGGTTCTTTGTCTTAATCTCCGCTTGTGGCATTCTTGGTCTGGCGGCTTCTCAGTTCGCTACCGTATATATCGTTGTGGCATTGCTGGGGGGCATCGTCGTTACGGCAGCGGGTTTTCTGCTTAAGGAACCGGAAAAACGCCAAGTGATAAGGGGTTTCTGGCGCCAGTTGACAAACAATATCTCAGTCAAGACCATTCTTATCTTCCTTGGCCTGAGCCTGACATTATCTATACCTTTATTGAAATACAATTTTGATATTTCTTACAACACACGTCATCTTGGCGGGTTTGAGCTGTTCAATCAAAGCAATATGGGGATGTTGTGGGGTGCCTTTGCATTGCTTTTCCCGTTATATTTCTTGCAGTGGCTGTTTGTCCTGCGCAGGAGCGACTGCAAAACCTGCTTCATTCAAGTGAGCACTGCATTGGGTTTGCTTCTGGGATCGGGTTTGACAGTTACCCAAGACACCCAACATAAGGGTGTATATTCGCTAGCGATCTTGATAGGGATTTCTTCGCTGCTCGCTTTGCAGACATTACTTTCCAGCAAACGCAACCGATGGCAAAATGCCTGGTGGGCGATCACGGTTTTGTTGTTTGTATTGATTTTTTTGCGAGTTGGTTATGTCAATTACGCGCTTCTCAATAGGTCGCAAACAGTCGATTACAGAGGATTCGCATACGAGGACGAACACATCGTGCACACTGTGGACAAGCACGGTCGTTTTCCAGCATATTACTGGATTCGAGACAATTCACCCGTCGATGCTTTGGTCATCACGCCACTAGATAGTTTCATCTTCGCTAGTGTGCTGCCCGAACGGCAATTCTATGTAAAAAAAGCGCAATACACCTATACGACAGGTATCCAGGACTACGACAGGCGCGTTCGTCAGTTAGAAAGGTTCTATCGCAACGACACAGGTCCGCAGGATTATTATTACATCAGCAGGAACATCGCGCGACATTTCCCGGACCGCCCGATTTACGCGGTCGTCAAAGACTCGGAAGTAAGCCCGGAAGTGATGGCGGGGCGCGCTGCCGAGCTTGTCTACGAGCATGAGGGCGACGGGGCGAATGTGTATCGACTATATCCATCAGCCGATCCACCGCAGGAAAATTGAAACGACCGGATTATGAAACATTATCGCAGGTAGCATGAAGGAGCAAAACATGGCCAAGCGACGTGGAAGTAGACGGAGTTCTGCGGCAGGAATGCCCGGGGGCGCCAATCCTATGGCAATGCTGCAGAAGATGCAGCAAGATATGGCGGAGGCGCAAGAAAGTCTCGAGCAAGAGACCGTCGATGTGACCGTGGGCGGCGGCGCCATTAGAGTCCTGATTACCGGGCACCAGCGCGTGCAGGCGGTCGAAATCAATCCCGACGTTATCGATTTGGATGATGAAGAATGGCTAAACGACTTGCAGGATTTATTGGTGGCGGCGGTTAACCAGGCTATTGAGCAGAGTCAAGCAATGGCAGCCGAACGTATGGAGCGAGTCACAGGCGGTCTGGGCAACATCCCAGGCCTCGGCGGTCTTCTTGGCTAGGGGCGCTAACGCGGCGCTGTCACCTGCCCTGACGCGCATTCCTCCCATTCGGATCCTTGGGAAAACATGGACAAACAATGAACAGCGCCATTCCCGAACCGGTCACTAAGTTGATAGAGGCTCTTTCTCGCTTGCCAGGCGTGGGTCCCAAGACTGCGTCCCGGCTGACCTTTTACCTCTTGCGCGCTACTGATGATGTTTCTATAGCTTTGGCGCTTGCGCTGACGAACCTCAAAGAGCAAACACGATTTTGCAGCACCTGCTTCAATATTACTGTGGCGGACCCTTGCCCCGTCTGCGCTTCCTCGGATCGTGACGCTTCGCTGATTGCGGTGGTTGAAGAGCCGCTGGACCTCATGGCACTAGAGCGTACTGGCATTTACAAGGGGCAATATCATGTATTGCACGGCGCGATTTCCCCCGTAAGCGGCGTCGGACCAGAGGATCTCAAGATTCGCGAGCTGGTGGAACGTGTCGTAACAGGCTCCGTGCGAGAAGTTATTGTCGCTACCAACCCTGGTATGGAAGGCGACGCCACGGCCATGTTCCTTCAGCGGGAATTGGCTGCAACCGGCGTTGTTACGACTCGCTTGGCGCGCGGCTTGCCGACCGGCGGAGATTTAGAATATGTGGACTCTGTGACCTTGATGCGGGCGCTGGAGGGCCGCAGCGAGCTGAGTTGACACAACCGTACGGCGGCGGCGAAAAACCCCGCTGCGCTCACAAAAATTTCACGCCTTCTCCATGTGAAGCCAAGGGGCTTTGTTAGGAAGGTGTCATGTTGGAACAGGAGCGTCGCCTGGCATGGGCAAATCCAAACCATTAGACCGTCATGAAGCGATCAAGCGCATCGACAATTTCATTGCGCAGCACGATGACTGGCGGGGCGAGACCATGGCGCGCATCCGCAAGATCATCCACGAAGTCGCCCCTGAAGTGATCGAAGACTGGAAGTACATGGGCTCGCCTTTCTGGTCGCACGAGGGGATCCTTGGTCATGGCAATATCTTCAAAGCCAAGGTCAAGCTCACCTTGCATCATGGCGCTCACCTCCCGGATCCAAATGGACTCTTTAACGCGAGCGTGGGCGCTAGTCAGTCACGCGCGATTGATATATTCGAGGGTGACGAGATAGACCAGGCTTCGCTCAAGACCTTGCTGCGCGCGGCGATGCAATACAACGCGACGCACAACGTGAAGAAGAGCAAAGGGTCGCGAGATATCTAGCTGGGATCGTCTTATCGTCCATATTGTCTGCTGCAATATATTTGTCAAAGGAGCTTAGAGCGCTCCTGTGTTAGTTGGCGGCTGTCCGCAACAGGTGTTCTCAGCAATTTTCAGAGAGTTTGCGCAATTTATCTATCTAGCCTTGACAGTGGCTGCTGTTGTTGCTAAGCTTGGTGTGAAGGTGAGAGAGGAGTTCTCTCGTCTTTTTTGTCCCCATAGGGGGATGTGCAAATTAACAGCAGAATAGTGGGTTAAGACAGAAAAGACGAACCCTGATCGAATACGGAGAGTTTGATCCTGGCTCAGGATGAACGTTGGCGGCGTGCCTAACACATGCAAGTCGAACGATAAGCGCCCTTCGGGGCGTGAAGAGTGGCGAACGGGTGAGTAACACGTAACTGATCTGCCCTGTAGAGCGGGATAACAATTGGAAACAGTTGCTAATACCGCATGTCATCGCGTTAGTTAGAGAGACGTGATGAAAGGTTGAGGCGCTATGGGATGAGGTTGCGGACCATCAGCTAGTTGGTGAGGTAAAGGCTCACCAAGGCGATGACGGGTAGGGGACCTGAGAGGGTGGCCCCCCACACTGGGACTGAGACACGGCCCAGACTCCTACGGGAGGCAGCAGTGAGGGATATTGCACAATGGACGGAAGTCTGATGCAGCGACGCCGCGTGGATGAAGAAGGTTTTCGGATCGTAAAGTCCTTTTCTATGTGACGAGAATGGACGGTAGCATAGGAATAAGTGTCGGCTAACTACGTGCCAGCAGCCGCGGTAAAACGTAGGACGCGAACGTTATCCGGAGTTACTGGGCGTAAAGCGCGCGCAGGCGGTTGTATAAGTCTTATATGAAAGTTATCGGCTAAACTGATAGAGCGTATGAGAGACTGTACAACTAGAGAGAAATAGAGGGAAGTAGAATTCCGGGTGTAGTGGTGAAATGCGTAGATATCCGGAGGAATACCGGTGGCGAAGGCGGCTTCCTGGATTTCATCTGACGCTGAGGCGCGAAAGCGTGGGTAGCGAACGGGATTAGAAACCCCGGTAGTCCACGCTGTAAACGATGTACATTAGGCGTTCGGTTGTCGTTAGGCAATTGAGTGTCGCAGCAAACGCGCTAAATGTACCGCCTGGGGAGTACGGTCGCAAGGCTAAAACTCAAAGGAATTGACGGGGGCCCGCACAAGCAGCGGAGCGTGTGGTTTAATTCGAGGCTACGCGAAGAACCTTACCTGGGAATGACATGATGGTAGTACGGAAGCGAAAGCGGAAGGACCCTTCGGGGAGCCGTCACAGGTGCTGCATGGTTGTCGTCAGCTCGTGCCGTGAGGTGTTCGGTTAAGTCCGCAAACGAGCGCAACCCTCGGAGCTAGTTACAAGTGTCTAGCTTGACTGCCCGTGACAAACGGGAGGAAGGTGGGGACGACGTCAAATCAGCATGGCCTTAATATCCAGGGCGACACACACGCTACAATGGTAGATACAATGGGTAGCGAAGTAGCGATACGGAGCCAATCCTTCAAAGTCTATCTCAGTTCGGATTGCAGGCTGCAACTCGCCTGCATGAAGTCGGAGTTGCTAGTAACCGCAAATCAGCACGTTGCGGTGAATACGTTCCCGGGCCTTGTACACACCGCCCGTCACGTCATGGGAGTTGGTCGAGCCTGAAGTCGGGAAGCTAACCTGTAAAGGGGGCTACTGCCTAGGGCAGGATCGATGACTGGGACGAAGTCGTAACAAGGTAGCTGTAGCGGAAGCTGCGGCTGGATCACCTCCTTTCTAAGGGAGCGCGATTCGTAAGGATCGCGCGAGAACAGAGTAAGAGTGTGTAAAGCGGGGTGAAGTTGAAATACTGTCTAACCTGCTATTGTGCTGTTAATATTAAGAGAGAATGGGGATTGGATTTGGGGCTGTAGCTCAGTTGGTTAGAGCGCGCGCCTGATAAGCGCGAGGTCGCAAGTTCAAGTCTTGCCAGCCCCACCTCGGGGATATAGCTCAGTTGGGAGAGCGCCTCGTTTGCACCGAGGAGGTCAGGGGTTCGAGTCCCCTTGTCTCCATTTCCTTTAGCCTCTCGAGTTCTCACCTCGACTACATAAACATATACATTAGATTTTACAGTCCCCTTGCGCCGCTTGGGCTCGGACCCCGGCGTTAGCGCTGAAAATCCATTTTCAAGATGTATCAGCTCGCCTTCGACGCATCAAGTATAGTATTCGGTCTGATGATTGGACACGATTTGAGCGTTCTATTTCGTACATCTCGCTGAATCCATCTTCGAATGCAGACTGTGTGTAGTCTACAAATATGTCTTGGCGGGATGCTAGAAGCATCTTGACCTTGGAGTCGCTTTTCGGCACGAACTCGATGATCAGCCACTCGGCTAGGGATACAAGAAATTTGGCAATGATTCTCAACGGCACATTGTTGCCGATTGCCAAATGATGTACGAGCGCCAGCGCCAGGACGCAATCGGCTTTGCATCGTTGAATAAGTGAATCGCGCTCATCATTTGCCCAGCCCAGAGCAGCGGAAGGATTTGTCAGATCGACTAATAGAGGGTGTAGCTGGGTTTCTTTGAGGTCTATGGAATGCAGATAATTCGCTTCAACGGCTCCGGGGTCACTATCAATCGAGACTGTAAAGACGCCTTGATCACTGGCGATACGTCCAAATACGCCGGTGTTTGAACCTAGATCCCAAACGCAAGCGGGCTTAGCAACATTTAGATACTCTGTTACCGCTCGATACTTGTCGTCAAATCCATCTTCGTGATAGCTATCTCCCTCATAGTATCGCGCCCACGACGTATTCTTGTGGTCCCACTTTAGTCCACTGACAGTTGATCGTAGACTGTCGCAGATATTCATCAGGGACACCTTACCGAGCCGTCCTCGTTGGCTCGGCTGGGCGGACAGAGGCTTATTTGCATATCGTTGCTGGGCGCGGACGTGCAGATGAAGATGCATAATGGCGCCAAAATCTAGCCACGCCCGTTTCGGCAGCAAGGTCTTCGCCAAATCGAGGGGGATGCCGTCAATGTAAACGCGCAGTAGCTGGCTTAGTCGGATATCTTTCCGGCTCATCAAGAGCAGGGGCGCCAGGAAATGTTGGCAAAACTGCCTATAAGCAACCCACGCTTGGCCATCTTGATAAGTCTCAAACGATAAAGTGTCGATAAGCAAAGGCTTGCCGTCGCAGAATTGAATGTTGTACGCGCTAGCGTCTTTGAGGATCATTCCCTGTTGCAATGCCCGTCTCTGAATTTTGAGCGTTGCCAGCGCAGCGTCCTTGAGTTGACTAAAGCTCCATTCGTAGGGGTAGGAGATGAAGGGGATCTGTCGGGGTTGCAAAATCTTATAGCAATTGTCGTGCTGAGACAAATATGTACCTGCCTCCGAATGAGGGATTAGCAGGTTGCGATCAACTAGATCTTCATACAGACCGCTTGTCATCAAATATTCGTAGTTTGCGCGATAGCCCACATTGACCTGGCGGTAAACAATATCATCTTCAACAAAGACGAAACCGTTGGGATCCCGAAACGAGCCGCCAATACGTTTGGATTTCAGCATTTCAGCAATCAGTTTTCATCCACCTTGCTATCGTCGTCTTCCTCGTCTGTTTCAACGCGGATTCCAAATAATGACAGCAGCCGCGATTTCCAGAATCGAAAGGTAGCCAGAATGCCCACGATGGCTGCGACTAGCAATTGGACGATAAGACTGCCGGAGCCTGGGTCCAGATAGGCAAATAGTATTCTGATCCCGGCAATTGTAGTGACGAATTTTAGCACTAATGCAACACGCTTCATCTGATTGTCTCCGTCTGCTGACAATATCAAGTTAGTAGAAATGTAAGAACCGACATATTTCGGTAAGATGTTCTCATCCCATTCCTGTGTCACTTGCCCAAGTATCTGGAGCTTACGTCTTGCTGCTCGAACACAGCCTTGTATCCAAGCGGCGCCTCGAACAAGCGATCTTCTTTTATCTCATAATTTGTCTCAAATATCTCGTTGAACAACAAAGGAAATGTGTTAATCAGGGTAAATGGCTCGGGGAAACTGATTGAATAGCCTTCCGGCAAATGATAAGCCGTATATGGCGAAAAGTGAACCAAACTTCTAAATTCCTCGTCGCCGTCGACATGAGTAGCGCCATGGTCCGCCTGGAATATGATTACAGGTGAATTCTGCGGATCTTCCAGGATGGAATCAATCATTTCCAGAAATTTTGAGTTCACGAATTTAAGTTGCGCTATGACTTCGCTATTGCTAGGTTTCCAGTTTTGTTCGACGAACTTACCATTCGCATCAAATACGACTGGCAAATGAGGCTTCAGCAAATGAACAATTGTGAATGTCGCTTCCGGCATGCGGGATATAGATTCCAAATTGTCAATCGTATCCAGAAATCGCTGTGGAGAAAAAAGGCTATAAGGCTGGGAGTCTTCCTGGAAGAACAGCCAATTCAGTCGAGTGCTCACTATTCGTAAAAGGGTCGTTTCCAAATACAATGGCAAAAATGATTGTTTGTAATAATTCTCAAGTATGGGGACCGTTTTCCATTGCTTAGGCAAGCCTGACAAGATCGCCATTGAAAAATCGCTTTGAGAGACTTCAAATTCAATTGTACCGCCGGGCGCAAAGTCGCGGATGATATCGGCATGTGGATTTGGTATCCAGAATCCCGACAATAGCTGGACATAGGTGTAACCAATCTGCTGAAGCAGACGGGCGACTTTGTTGTCGGAAATTGAAAAGCGTAAAAAGTCCAAATCAGCATACAACGATGGATTGTGCTCGTAGTATTGCATATTCAGAATTGATGCAAGGGAGAGTAATGTCGCCCAGTAATTGCTTTGCGCGTGATCGGCTACGATGAAACTTCGGTCTTTCAACGCGTTGGTAAAAGCCGAGTTGTCATAACCGATTGTCTTTTGCAACCAGTTATCGCTAGGATAACCGTCTGGGATGATGTAATAGATGTCTGGATGGGCAACCGAGTCGTAAACTTTTGCAGTCTCGTCTTTCGCAGTTGTGATACTGTTAAATGCCGAAATGAACTGAACGTTGTTCGACATCGCAACAATACTCGAAACAATATTTGCACAGGCTATCATCAGCAAGGCCGTTAAGATCAGATTGAATATTGGAGTCATGCGCAAGTAGACTTCGCGCGAGTCACTCCTCCACAATCGAATGAGCAGGATTGCCAGTGCAATCAGCATAAGCAGCGACCATACGAATAGCGATCTAGGAATAAAAGCCAGTACATACACGTGCCCGCTCAATGAAAAAACGAGGCTGCAGATGCTTAGCATGAACGCGGTCTTGTGTCGACTACGAATGACTCGGTTTGCGATTAGGAAGGCCAAGGTAGTCGCAGCCAATATAGCCCCGCAGACGAGCAGCGCTTCGTGGTCTTTGACTAATCCAAGGTTTTCAGAGTACAAATGGAGAATCGGATAAATACCCAAGAGCCAAACATAAAATGGCTGTTGCAGTACTGCTGCCAGCTTTTCAAACATAGCACTCTGACTTCATGGATAAATTCCCGAGCGACAATAACGAATGATAAGGCATTATTATTGGTCTGGCAAACGGTATTGTATTGTATCGTTGCGGTTTATTTGATTGCACAGCCGTTGATGGTCTCTGCTGCCGCTGGGCTGTCAATTTGATCAGAATTGGCGCTTGACGCTGTGAAATAAGCGTGGCAGAATTTCCAGGCTAGCGGCTGGTTGAACCCAGCTGGTGCGTCTTAACAGTCGAATAAACAACGCGAAGGTAATACCTAAGCGCGCATGCCAAGATAGCCGTGCATTCCGTATGATATGAAAACGGAAAGCGAATAAGGGTACACAGAGGATGCCTAGGTATCTCGTGCCGAAGAAGGACGTGTTATACTGCGAAAAGCTTCGATGAGGCGTATAAAGCCGTAAGAGTCGGAGGTATCCGAATGGGGAAACCCGGTGCGGTTCAAGCCGCGTCATGGTTGGTTAAGAGCTGGCCAGGGGAACCGCTCGAACTGAAACATCTAAGTAGAGCGAGGAAAAGAGAAGATTCTGCGAGTAGTGGCGAGCGAAAGCGGAGTAGCCCAAACCATAGACTGCGGTTTATGGGGTTGCAGGACTCATGCAAGGTATGGAAGCCGAAGAGGAATGATCTGGGAAGGTCAGCCGTAGAGGGTGAGAGTCCCGTATTTGTAGGCGGAAGTATTGATGAGTATCCTGAGTAGCACGATACACGCTAACATTGTGTGAAACAGGGGGGACCACCCTCCAAGGCTAAATACACGAGATGACCGATAGCGCAGCAGTACCGTGAGGGAAAGGTGAAAAGAACCCCGGCGAGGGGAGTGAAAGAGAATCTGAAACTGTGTACTTACAACCGGTCGGAGGGTTACGCGAGTAATCTGACGGCGTGCCTTTAGGAGAATGAGCCAGCGAGTTAATGTGCGTGGCGAGCTTAAGACAGAGTCAGTCGTAGGCGTAGGGAAACCGAGTCTGAATAGGGCGAGAGAGTGGCGCATATTAGACACGAAACCATGCGAGCTAACCATGGCCAGGGCGAAGTTACGGTAATGCGTAATGGAGGTCCGGACCCACCGATGTTACAAAATCGGGGGATGAGTTGTGGTTAGAGGTGAAATGCCAAACGAGCTTGGAGATAGCTTGTTCTCCCCGAAATAGCTTTAGGGCTAGCGTTGCGTGATGGGTGCAGGAGGTAGAGCACTGTATGGGCTAGGGGGCGTCAAGCTTACTGAACCCAAACAAACTCCGAATGCCTGCATGCCGAGCGCAGCAGTTGGACTGCTTGAGATGAGTTAAGTAGTCGAGAGGGAAAGAACCCGGACCCTCGACTAAGGTCCCGGAGTGTATGCTAAGTGTAAAACGAGGTGAATGTGTTGAGACAGCTAGTAGGTTGGCTTAGAAGCAGCCATCCTTTAAAGAGTGCGTAACAGCTCCCTAGTCAAACGCATTTGCGCGGATAATGTAACGGGTCTAAAGCATACGACCGAAGTCAGGGATAACGAGAGTTATGGTAGGGGAGCGTTCTACAAGCGGCGAAGTTGAGCTGTGAGGTTCATTGGAGTTTGTAGGAGTGCGAATGCTGGCATGAGTAGCGAGAAATAGGTGAGAACCCTATTCGCCGAAAGTCTAAGGTTTCCGACGGAAGGTCAGTCCGCGTCGGGTTAGTCGGACCTAAGCCGAGGCTGAGAAGCGTAGGCGATGGACAACGGGTTAATATTCCCGTACCGGTAAGTGGAGTGTTAGCGATAGCTTGTGGGGATGTCAGCCTCTGAGTGGATTGAGGTTGCAAGCGGGGAGAACCCGTGAAGCCGTGCCGCAAGGCAGGAAGTGACGAGTACCATGGGACGAGAAGAGTGGCTAAGACGTTGAAGCTTGCCGTCCGTACCGCAAACCGACACAGGTAGACGAGTTGAGAATACGAAGGCGAACGGGAGAACCTCTGCTAAGGAACTAGGCAAAATGGATCCGTAACTTCGGGAGAAGGATCGCCTGGCTGTGGTGGTCAGGTTGCAGTGAAAAGGCTCTGCCGACTGTTTACCAAAAACACAGGTCTCTGCGAAAGCGCAAGCTGACGTATAGGGGCTGACGCCTGCCCAGTGCCGGAAGGTTAAGTGGAAGAGTGAGAGCTTGGAGATGAAGCCCCGGTGAACGGCGGCCGTAACTATAACGGTCCTAAGGTAGCGAAATTCCTTGTCGGGTAAGTTCCGACCCGCACGAAAGGCGTAACGAGTGGAGCACTGTCTCAGCAGGGGGCCCGGCGAAATTGAAGTATGCGTAAAAATGCGTATTACCCGCAGCAGGACAAAAAGACCCCGTGGAGCTTTACTGTAGCTTGCCATTGCGTTAGGTCGATATTTGTGCAGGATAGCTGGGAGGCTTGGAAGCGTGCGCGTCAGCGTGTGTGGAGCCGATGTTGAGATACCAGCCTGATGTTGTTTTGGCTCTAACCTAGGTATGTGAATATCAGGGACAGTGGCAGGTGGGCAGTTTGACTGGGGCGGTCGCCTCCGAAAGGGTAACGGAGGCGCCCAAAGGTTGGCTCAGATGGAATGGAAACCCATCGTTGAGTGTAAAGGCAGAAGCCAGCTTGACTGCGAGACAGACAAGTCGAGCAGAGACGAAAGTCGGGCTTAGTGATCCTACGGTCCAGAGTGGAATGGCCGTAGCTTACCGGATAAAAGCTACCCCGGGGATAACAGGCTAGTCTTGCCCAAGAGTTCAAATCGACGGCAAGGCTCGGCACCTCGATGTCGGCTCATCGCATCCTGGGGCAGAATCGTGTCCCAAGGGTTGGGCTGTTCGCCCATTAAAGCGGTACGTGAGCTGGGTTCAGACCGTCGTGAGACAGGTCGGTCTCTATCCGCTGTGGGCGTTGGGAATTTGCGAGGAGTTGCCCCTAGTACGAGAGGACCGGGGTGGACGAAGCGCTCGTGCATCAGTTGTCGCGCCGGCGGCATAGCTGAGTAGCGACCTTCGGATCGGATAACCGCTGAAAGCATCTAAGTGGGAAGCCGGCCTCAAGACGAGATTCCCCATTGGTATGACCAAGTAAGACCGCTGGGAGACTACCAGTTAGATAGGCGGGGGGTGTAAGCGCAGTAATGCGTGCAGCTGACCCGTACTAATGGTCGAGGGCTTTCCGTATCATATGGTACGGGGTGTATGGCGCTCTTGGAGCGCTTGGGAATGTGCTTAGAGTTGTTTATTCGATGCTGACGCAAGACGTTGAAGAGCGGTTGAGTGTTGTGTTGGTGGCTAGAGCCGCGGGGGTCCACCCGGTCTCATCCCGAACCCGGAAGTTAAGCCCGCGAGCGCAGATGGTACTGCATTGGAGACGATGTGGGAGAGTATGCCGCCGCCAACGCTACACTTAACCGCTCTTTGTATTTGGATCGCGCGCTTAGTTTTCAGAACGCCACATGCTCGTTATTGGCAAGCTTCCGGCAAGATCGTCAGACGATAAACCGCCACGAATTCATCCTCATAGTCAGGGTCCAAATCGGAGAAACTATCCTCAATCGTGTCCGGTTTCAGCAAAGAATAATGCAAAACCACGTGTGAAAAGCCGTCTTCCCAGAGTTGTGCAACCGCGGCCAGATAGTTATTGCGATTCTCTTCCGTGCATATCAAGCTCTCGCGATTATGCCAGGCATTTAATACGAGATTGTCTTTTATGTAGTTGTAGGCGCTCGGCGGCGTCCGCGTAGCCAACCCTTCTACCTGTGGGAATCCGCCAATTGTCTGGTGGAAAATATATGTCTTTGAGCTCCCACGATTCATGGGCAGGTTGATCAGCCGCACAGGTTCGTCGCTTTCTTCCGCCAGCCAATCCAAATAAGCGAGCTCTTCCTCCAAGATAATGTGTCCACCGGGAGGGTTGCGATAATATTCCACCGCCAATAAGGCGATAAGCAGGAGAACTATCCAGCCTCGGCGTCGCTTAGGAAAGCTGTCCAGAATTGCGAGCAGACCGTAACAAGACAATACGGCTAGGGGCAATAGAATGCCGATTTGAAAGTGATCCGTGGAATAAAATGCCTCGAAGATAACAGGCACAAGCCGATTCAAGGTGAACTTGGGTAAAACAATAGAATCAAAAACATGACCGTTGATAGAGAGAAATGAACCCAATCTCAGTAGAAAAAACGGTATCAGCAGCAGCAGCCACGGCAACATGCGCCTTCTATAGTCTTTGCGAATCAAGCCCAAGCCAATCAGAAACAGTGGCAAGTAACCAAGGTAAGAGGTATTCCAGCGCCCTGGATCCGGTAACAGCACAATGGACGAGGCAGTACGATTGGTAATGAGCCGATTGAAGAAAGGATTCTCGTAGTTAATGAAGAACTGCAGCAGGTCGTTTTCTGTTTCCTGTCCACTTGTCTTGTCCAGTATCCCGTCTAAATCATCTGTGTTGATTAACAGTGGATATACCCGAACAATGCTGATGAAACCGACTATTGTAAGCAGCGTTGCAGCCAGCAGCCAGAATTGACGATCTTTCCATCGGGATATCGCAAAATAAATTAAATACCCCGCGACTGTCATTAGCAGACAAACAAAGATGTACCAACCGATGAATGCTGTCCCGCCAACCAAGACTCCCGAAATCGCAATGAATCGCCATCGGGTTTCCGCAATTCCGCGATGAAGGAAATAGAGTGACAATGGCACTGTTGCCAGAAAGCTCTCGCCCGGGTGCATGGGACGTCCAAAGACGTATCCACTGAGTCCAATCAATACAGCCCCAAATAGCGCAATCCATTTGTCTTTCAATATGTAGAGAAGGTATAGATATGCGGCTAATGTTGTAGAGATAATGATGAGCAAGTATGTGAGATTGTACGCATTTGAAGCCGGCAAAATCGCCTGCAAAGCCCCAACGACGAGCATATGAGCGACATTGAAATATTGGTATGCCAGTGACAGACCCTGTGGATAGAAGGATAACTGGGTGAAGAGCGGGTCCGCCTCACCGGCGAGGATTAGTTTCCCGTACCAGGCGCTCCAGAATTCAATCCAGATGTCGCCGCTGTCGATCGGCAGCCAGAAGACCTCAGTATTGAAGACGTAAAGGATCGTCGGATAGGTCATGACGACAAGCAATACGCCAAGGACCGCTATGAAATGCCAGTGATTGCGGGTGACGCGCCAAAAACGATACATAGATGCCCTTTGAGTTTGCATTGCGAAGCGACACCTAATGGTACGTTCGAAAAGCATCAGTCGTCAATCGCATTACGTATTAAACGCGAACTCTAACCCGTGTTTCTCAACTCTCATTTGAAGATTTCCAAGCTTATCTTATCGCTAGTTCTCGATTTGACATAGAATATACCTATTGCCCACCCTGCAATTGGAGACTAGCGCATGCGGACAAATCGCCTGCTGCTGCTTTTTCTGTCCGGCGCATTGCTTCTCGCCGTCTTGTTGCCATCGCTGGCCATCGGCGAGAAAGAGATTGACGACGCGCCGGCGCCGGTCGCCCAGATCATCAATGACGAAGGCGGACCCGTCATCATCAAGGGCGAACTCGCCTATTCCAACGCCTTTTTCACCAGCGGCGTGGATGAACCCTTGATTATCCTGGAAGACCAGGCTGGATTTGTCGACCGCAACGAGCGCTACATTTTCCCGCTGGAATCACAGGCGCTGGGACAGATCACATCGGACTTTTACACTTCGCCCTTCAGCTATAGCTTGTCTCTGCCACAAGCGCCCAGCGGCGGCCTGCGCGATGTCGACAATGATGGAAACGAAGACACTGGCTTGATGGTCTTCGCCATCGCCCATTGGACCAATTTATTCGGTGACCGTTTATTGGAAGAGCGCGATCTCTGCGGCGGCGGCGGGTGGTCGACTGGCTACGCCTCCACGCGCGCCAGCGCCGCAGTCGAAACCAAGCTGGAGATTATCGGCGGCAAATTCATCCTATACGCGCCCGACGCGAATCAAGGTTTTCCCTCCGGGTTCGGCGCAGATGGGTTGCTATTCACAGATGACGATCCAATCGTGATTGTCCCGCAAGGGTATTCGGTTGTTGATATGGACGTAGAACCTTTTGTCTTTGATCGAGCCGCGCAACAAGTCATCGATCTCCACGAGCCCGAAGAAGTCGCTATCAAGGACTTTTCCGCCATGGGCTATGCCGACGCATTCCAAGCGATGCTTGAACTATTCCGCAAGGAATATGCCTACACCGAATTATACAACCTGGATTGGGACAAGCTTTTCGAGACCTATAGCCCCCGCTTTGCCGAAGCCGAAGAAGCCGCAGACAGCGCGGCTTACGCGCTCGCTATGCGTGATTTTATTTGGGAGATTCCCGATGGCCATGTCGGGATGCCGCTGGACGCGCTAAGCTCTCTATTTCGTGAAGAGACCGACGGCGGGCTGGGCATCGCGCTTTCCGAACTTGAGGACGGGCGCATCGTTGTCAGTTACATACTCGACGGCGGTCCCGCCGCCAATGCGGGTATGCAATTGGGCGCGGAGATTCTCGCCTGGGATGGCGGCTCTGTGGAAGCAGCGCTGGAACGCGAATTTGTCTGGGCTCATCAGGCGCTGAGCACCGACCATACTTTGCGCTTGCAGCAACTGCGCTATATCACGCGCTTTCCCTTGGGCAGCGAAGTTGAAATAACTTTCCGCAATCCCGAAAGCGAAGAAGAGACAGCCACGATGGGTGTCATCGCGGAACGCGCCAGTTTCTCGCGCTCGTCGTTCTTCTCCGGCATTGAAGGCTGGGAACTGCCAGTCGAATTCGAGATCCTGCCCAGTGGTTATGGCTATGTCGCCATCTATTCCTTTAGCGATGATGAAAGGCTAACGGTTCAGCTCTGGGAGCGCATGATCGAGACCTTCCTAGAAGCCGATGTGCCCGGCATCATAATCGATATGCGCAAAAACGGCGGCGGCAGCGGTTGCCTTGCCGATCTGCTCGGCGCTTTTTTCTTCCAGGAAGACCATATCCTGGGTTATTCCAGCGCCTACAACGAGTCCTTGGGGGACTTTTACTTGGATCCGCGTTCGGAAGATCGCTTTGTCTTGCCCCCGGAGGAGCAGCGCTACGATGGCGAGCTCGCTGTCATCATCGCGCCAGGCTGCTTTAGCGCCTGTGAATTCTTTAGCTACAATCTCACGATTGACGATCGCGCAGCCATCGTCGGGAATTACGGCACCAGTGGATTGGGCGGCGCTGTCGACGATTTCCTGATGCCGGAAGATATGACGATCCGCTTCACCGTCACACGCGCCGTCAATGTCGATAAAGAAATCCATATCGAGGCGCAAGGCGTTTTGCCAACCGTGCATGTACCGGTGACCTTCGAGAGTTTGTTTGAAGAAGGCGACCTGCTGCTGCAAGCCGCGGAAGAGTATCTAACGAGCGAGATCCTGGGCGAGCTGATCGACGGCGGTGAATTGTCGCTTGGCGCGGGCAGCACAGAGGTGCAAGCCAATGGCGTCGTCGGTCCCGGGCAGCGCGTGCGCTATCGCGCGACCTTGCCCGGCAATCGGGTAGTCAGCATCTATCTCAGCGGACTTGACGACATGGTGGATACAGTACTTGGAATCTATAACGAAGCCGGGTCAAACCTGCTTGGGGAAAACGACGACGCCGATGATGACACCCGCAGCTCGGTATTGACCGATCTCGAAGTCGGAGCGCAGGCAGCCACTTTCACGCTGGAAGCGCGCGTCAAGGACAGCGACGACGCCCAGCAATTCACGCTCAAGATCGTGGATGTCTCGCAGGAGCGGGAAGAGGCGGAAGAGAGCGACAGCACAGACGATCCCGCAGATGAATAGTTCTGGCAACCGCAAGCGCGTTTGAAAAAGCTGGCGCGAACTTGATTTGTCCAATGGCAGGTGACTGAAGGAAGCTTTTGTCGGTGCTCTCGGCGCCCTCGGTGCTTATATTTGAGCCTGCGTTGACTATAAATCCGGTGCGACTTCTCTCCAACTTCGCTCAATCCCAGGCGCGCTCGTCGACGATCTTGCGAGCCTTGCTGTCGATCGCGCCCGCCGCCACCATGTTGACTGCATCAATTCGCAATCGTGCCGCCCCTTGCGCCAGGGCTTGCAGTTGCTCCGCGATACCAGCCGAGTCTGCGCCCCCGCGCAGCTCGACATTTACCGTGACAATGTCGCGGTTGTCCGAGCGTGTGATCCGGACCTGAAAGTCCTTGATCTGCGGAAATTGCATCAGCGCAGATTCCAATTGTTTGGGGTGCAGGAACATGCCACGCACTTTGATGGCTTCCCCGCTACGCCCGAAAATGCCCAGCAGTTCTTGCCCGCCGCATACTGCCTCGGGCGACAAGGCGCCCAGGTCGCCAGTGCCGAAGCGAATCAAGGGATAGGCTTTGTTGAAACTCGTCGCGACGATTTCGCCGCTTGCGCCCGCGGGCAATATGGCGCCCGTTTGCGGATCGCAAATTTGCAGGAAAACGCTGGGCAAGACGCGAAAGCCTCGAGCGCCGGCGCGCGTATAGCCGATGAAGCCCAAATCGGCTGTGCCATAGGCTGAGCTGGTCTTCATGCCATATTCGCCTTCGAAACGCTCAACTTGGCTGGGCGTATAGGGCTCGCCCGAAAACAGCGCTTTCTTGATTGGCAAGGCATCGGCGCCTATGCCCATCTCCGCCGCTTTATCCAGAATCGTCATCAGGTAGCTGGGCTGGCCCACGAATCCCGTTGCCTGCAATGCCATCATCATCATGATCTGCAATTCCGTGTTGCCAGGTCCTGTCGGCAGCACCGTCGCGCCACAAGCGCGAATCGCCTCGTCCAAGAGTATCCCCGCTGGACTCAAGTGGTACATGAAGGTGTTCAGTACGCGGTCGCCGCGGCCGATGCCGATGTACTTAAAAGGCGCTAATTGCGCTGCCGGGTCTTCAGGCGGCGGTTGTGGGTCATATATTGGACCAGGGGAGATGTAAATCCGCGGCAGGTCGGCGGGGTCAATGGCGAGAAAGCCGCCAAAAGGCGGGCTCGCTTGATGCAAGGCCACCAAGTCGTCTTTGCTAAGCACCGGTATCTTGGCGAGATCATCCGCGCCCCGAATGTCAATCGGCGATACACCGGCTTCATCCATCATTTGGCGGATGGCACTCGCATGTTCGTAGCCATGCTGGACGAGCTCTTGAATCCTTCGATTAAGGTCTGTCAAACTCATGCTCCATATCCCTGTTCAGAATGAATATGTCAAACGGTTTATCTACACCGTCCTGCGAAGGCTAGCCCAGCCAGCGTTTACGGCGTTTGTAATGCTTGACCTCGCGGTAATTCTTACGCTGACCGGCCTGGTCTAAGCCCAGGTAGAACTCTTTGATATCTTCGTTTTCGCGCAGTTGCTCGGCTTGCCCATCCAAGACGATGCGGCCGTTCTCCATAACGTAAGCGTAATCAGCCAATTCGAGGGCGGCGCGGGCATTCTGTTCAACGATCAAGACCGACATGCCTTCTTGCTGGTTGATCGCCCGGATGATTTCGAAAATCTCCTGGACCAGCAAGGGCGCCAAACCCAAGGAAGGCTCGTCCAGCATGAGAATCTGCGGATGCGCCATCATGGCTCGTCCAATCACCAGCATTTGACCCTCGCCGCCGGACAGGTAACCGCTCACGCGCTTTGACAAATCGCGCAAGCGCGGGAAATAGTGATATACTCGTTCCAGATCGTCGCGGATTGCGCGCCCGCCTTGATAGACCATGCCGCCGACGCGCAGGTTCTCTTCCACCGTCAGATGCCGGAAGAGCAGGCGACCTTCGATCACTTGCACCAAGCCCATGCGCACAACGTCTTCGGCGGAAAGCAGTTCCAGGCGCTCGCTTCCCCAGAGGATTTGCCCGCGCGTGACCTCGCCCAGTTCCGCCTTCAGCAAGCCGCTAATGGCTTTCAGCGTGGTCGATTTCCCGGCGCCGTTTGGTCCCAAGAGCGAAACGACCGCGCCCGGCGGGACTTCCAGAGTGATGCCGCGCAGCACCAGGATCACGCTGTTGTAAAGGACCTCGATGTTATTGACCGACAAGGTCCGCGTCGTAGTGATTCCTTTCGCTTTTTTCTCAGCAAGAGTCATAGACGCCCCAGAATTCACCGGGTTCGGTGTGCATGGATAAGCGCGCGACAAAACAAGTGAGGGAGCGCTCCCTCACTTGTCACTTGTCATTTGCGCCATTGAATTGCTTAATGTTGCTTACTGTAGCTTACTGCCCGCGCAACTGCGGTACTGGCATGAAGTCGGTCAAGGGAATCACTATCGGCACATAGAGCTCACCGCCGGCGCCGTCGGGGATCAGCATGGCGTCTTCGGGACCGCTCGCTGGACCCGTCATTGTTGTATTGGCGAATGCCAGCCGCGCGATGCGGTTCAGCGTGCCGTCGCGCATGCCTTCGGCGAAACTGTGTTGCATTAAGCCGCCCAGAATCGAGTATTCCATGCTGTCCATGGTTGCGCGCATGTCGGCGCCTGTGACCGCATCCAGGCTGCCGACGGCGTTGACCGTGCGGATGGTGGTCTCGATGATCGTGTCAACGGCGCCCCAAGACAGCAAATAGGCGATGTTCCGCTCGGCGGGACCGCGCTCATTGGCGGCGAATTGCTGGGTGACAAACTGAATGCCGGGATTGCCGAGTTCCGTCCACCACAAGAAGGGCATCGAGCCGTATATGCCATCCACAGAAGGCAATCCATTGGGCTTCAAAACGCGCTGACCGAGGATGCCAACACTGGTGTCCATCACCCAATTGACGCCAGCCAGCGCGATTTCGCTTTCCATTCCCAGGTCGACCAATGCGCCCGCGATAAGGGCAGGACCCGACGCTATAGAATTGGTGTAGAGGATAGTCGCGCCCCCGTCGATGGCGTTTTGCACCTGCGTCAGGATGTCCGTGTCCGTGGGCAAGAAGATCTGCGGCTCATCGAGAACTTCTACGCCCAAGCTGCTGCAATAATCGTCCGCGGCCCGCTCGGTGCCAGCCAAGCCAAAAGCGCCGGGCCAGGTGACAAAACCGATGACCGGATCGGGAAAGGCGCCCGGATTGGCGGCGACAAACTCGCAGAAAGACCCGAACTGGTTGATATAGAGCGGGTTGCTGGCGTAGAGCCAGCCGGGCGTCAAGCCGTCTTCGCCGTATAAGCTCTCGATTGAACCGGCCGAGATGATGGAGACGATCTCGTCTTCCGCCAGTTGCTCCCGCAGCAGCTCGCCATCGGAACTGCCGTAAAGCAGCAGCAAGTCCAGCTCGTCGGCATATTCGCTGGTGAAGCGATCGTAAGCGCTTTGCGTTGCCTCCAGGTTGCCGCCGGTATCTTCATAGATTTGCTGCAGAGTCGCGCCACATACGCCGCCATGGCTGTTCCAGTAATTGACCGCATCCGTGACTGCGGACACAATCGGCTGCGTGATGAAGGCGTAGGGTCCGCTCAGGTCGCCAAAGTGAAAGATCGTGAGTGTTTCGCCAGCCAGGTCAACCTCGCATTCGCTGAGCTCGCTCGGGTAATCCATCATGTCCTGCGCCATGGCCGGGGCGGCAAAGATCGCCACGATTGCCAAGAGGCTAAACAAGAAGCATATTCTTTTCATGGGTCATCGTCTCCTTCTCTTATGGATAAGTTTTCTGAACCATCTAATACTGTCATTTCTCTCGTAACTATTAGCTTACGCCAAATCAAGTCTTGTGGCAATTGACTTGTCGCCGGACTGTAGCCAATGGTCGCACTGCCGCAGCCAGCGACCAGCCTAAGCTAGTAGGCGAAAGGTCTGATCTTCCAAGCCACCTTCAAGACTTCCCAGCGGTGGGCGATGCCGCGCGGCTCGAGCACGAGGAAGACGATAAGCGTGCCGCCAAAGAGAACGGGATTGATGGCGCTGGTGATATTTACCACTTCGATGAAGGGGAATAAGTTCGGCAAGATCTCCAGCAGCAGGGGCCGCAGCGCGGGAATAGCGGCTTCTTGCAAGACGCGGATGAAAGTCACGCCGAACAAGGCGCCGAGCGGATAGCCAGCCCCGCCGATTATCAGCATTGCCAGCATTTCAATCGAGACATCCAGCCTGAACATATCCAGGGACAAATTATTGCGCTCGAAAGCCAGCAGGCAGCCGGCTATGCCAGCGTAGACAGCGCTCAAGAAAAAGGCGCGCAGCTTATAGCCGAAGACATTGATGCCCAATAACTCCGCAGCCAGGTCGTTGTCCCGCACCGAAATGAAGGCGCGCCCGGTTCGTGTCCGCGCGATGTTGCGCGCGAGCAACATCAAGAACACCGAAAGCGGCACGATGATATAATACATGGCTGCTTCGCTGGCGAAGCTCAGCGCCTTGCCGCGCCGCGCCGTCGCCTGATACCCCGCGCCTTTGTCAGCGCTCACAGTGATGCGGTACTCGCCCGCCTTGGTAGCAATGTAGGAGAATCCCGTCATCCTGCCGTCGGCGTCTGTGAATACGGTCATATTAAAGTCGCCGGCTGGCACGATGTCGCCGTTGGGGTTCCTCAATTCGATGACGGGATAGACGTCGCCGCCATCCACCATGTGGAGTTCAAGCCTTATCACGTCTACCAGGTAGGCATCGCCGGCCTGAAAAACCAGGGGCGTCGCATCGTCAATGCGGTCGTCGGCATAGCTGCTGAAGGGTCCGATCAAAGGCGCCGGGACATTCACAGGACGCGTGCCGCCGGTAATGCCCTCCAGGGGATAGCGCAGCACCCAGGGGATGATGAATTGCGCGGCCAGGGTGGCCATCGCCAGGTAAAAGCCCTTGACGCGCAAGGAGGGCAAGCCGAATAGCAGTCCGATCAAACCCGTCAGCAGCGCGCTGACCGGCAGCGCGGTCCAAAATGTGAAGCCCAGCTCCCGCGCCAGAATTGCCGAGCTATAGGCGCCAATCGCCATGAAGGCGGCATGCCCCAGCGAAATCTGCCCAGTATAGCCGACCAAGATATTCAAGCCCTGTACGGCGATGACAAAGATAGCGATGCGGGCGATCAATCCAACGTATTGGTCGCTGACGATGCCCAGTCCCAATGGACCCGATACCGAGAGCACAGGGACTAGCAGCAAGGCGACAAATGCCAGATTCTTCCAGAGTTTGTCGCGCGCGGTACGGTCGACCGACATATCTTCTTCGTATGTCGTGTCGAAGACGCCTGCCGGGTTAAGCTCCGCCATCGCCGCCTCTGATATGCGCTATAGAAATCCTAAATGCGCTCAATGCGTTTTTCCCCGAAGAGCCCGTCGGGCTTAATCACCAATACCAACATCAGCACGACGTAGGGTGCCAGGTCGGTACCGACTTGCTGCGACGAATTCAAGAAGGCGCCAAACTGCTCGACGATGCCGATGATAATCCCGCCGACAAAAGCGCCGCCGATCGATTCCAAGCCGCCCAATAGCACGGCCGGGAAGACACGCAGCGCGACAAAGCTGATATTCAGCGACAAGCCGACAGCGCCGCCTTGCAAGACGCCGGCGATGCTGGCCAAGATAGCCGCCACCGCCCAGGTGATGGCCAGAATCACGCGCACGCGCAGCCCGACGGACTGCGCCAACTGCTGATCTTCCGAGGTGGCGCGCATCGCCAGCCCGACACTGGTATAGCGGAAAAATGCGATGAAGCCGACAAAGGCGACAATCGCCAAGACAAAGGCGATCACCAGCTCGACCCGGACAATCGCCACGCCACCGAGCATGTCCTTCAAGCCGTCCAGGCGAAGGACGCTGAAGCGGCGGTTGGTCGCCGGATTGACAAAGATTGGCAGGTTCAATTCGACCGTGCCCCAGGCAATCTGCGTCACGCCGTGCAATACTTCCGCGATAGCCAATGTCATCAGCACGGCGGTGAAGAGCGGCTGACCGATAAGCGGTCGGATAGTGAAGCGCTCCACAATAAGCCCCGTCAAGATCGCGCCGGCGCAGGTCCCTACAATCGCATGCAGCCATTTCAACTGGATGCCGCCGACGGTCATCAACAAAGTCAAAGCCAGAGCGCCGCCAGCGGCGATGAGCAGGTTGCGCGGCTGCAACAAGCTGCGCGCGCTGACGGCTGTGATAATCATGAACATGGTAGCTGTCGCTAGCAGCGCGGCCCCCGCCAGGGAGATCTCGGCCACCGTGAAGAAGCTCCAGAAGATCATGCCGCCCACGACCATCATCCAGCCATGCGCGAAATTGAAGACGCCAGAGGCTTTGTTGATGACGACGATGCCCAGCGCCACCAAACCATAGATGCCGCCAACAAGAATCCCGGAGATCAGGGTTTGTACAATACGAGCTGCATTTTTGTCCGCCAGCTGCTCGCGCAGGAATAGCAATACAAGGGCAGTCGCGATGGCGTAAAACAGCCTGGTCAGTTCTTTTTTGTAGCGATTGAAGAATTCTTCCACCCGCATCCACCTCTTTGCGCCATTATGCGCCAATCAGCCTGCCTAGACATCGACAACAAGCAATTCAGTCTCGACGGCGCCCGCGCGCCCATCGCGGTATTTGACGTCCGCGCGAATGCGCACCTGTTGCTTGTCGCCATAGATGGCTTCGAGCAGGTCATGGTACTTTTCCTGCAGGGCGCCCCGCCGCAGTTTGCGGGTGCGCGTCAACTCGGCTTCGTCGGCATCGAATTCCTTATGCAAGATCACAAAACGCTTAACCTGTGAGTAGTCGGGCAACGACTCATTGACCTGCCGCAACTCGCCGCGGACGATCTCTTGGACTTCGCTGCGCTGGGACAAGTCGACATAAGTCGTGAA
The DNA here is from genome assembly GCA_965116975.1 of Phototrophicaceae bacterium. GTDB lineage: Bacteria > Chloroflexota > Anaerolineae > Aggregatilineales > Phototrophicaceae > UBA6055. Next base: position 2,864,361 of record OZ220735.1, on the reverse strand, counting down.
GGCGATGCCGCGTTTTTCCGCCCAGCGCGATACATTCTGGAAGTCAATCACGATGATGGCCGAGACGAAGTCCATATCCGCGCCGCCGATGGTCATCATATCTTGCACATAAGGGCTGAACTTGACCCGACCCTCGATATATTGCGGGCTGAATTTTTCGCCGGTCGACAATTCAATCAAGTCTTTCACGCGCTCCAAATAGATTAAATGCCCCGTCTTCTCGTCCATGTGCCCGGCATCCCCAGTGTAGTACCAGCCTTCTTCATCCAGCGCTTCGCCGGTCTTTTCCGGCTGCTTGTAATAACCCTTGAAGCGGGCTTTTGTTCGGATCAAGATCTCTTGGTTCCGCGCGATTTTTATCTCTACGCCCGGCACGATCACGCCGACGGTTTCGAAGCGCACATCACCGCGCAGGTGAACGGTGCCAAAGGTCTCGGTCGAGCCGTAATACTGGCGCAGCTCGATGCCAATGGCGCGGAAGAAACGGATGATGTCGCTGCTGAGCATGGCGCCGGCTGTCAATACATTGCGGGCGCGCGTCAAACCCAGTTTGTCGCGCAAGGGCTCGAAGATCGCGTATTCGCCCAGCCAACGGGTGAAGCGCAGATGGAGCGGTATCGGAACTTTGGCATCTTGCTGATCGATGACGCGATAGGCGATAGGCAGGAATGCCCGATACATCAGGCGGTTTAGCAAGCTGCTGTCACTGATGCGGAATTGCACGACGCGCGCCAGGTTTTCCCAGACGCGGCTGGGGAAGAGCAGCCCGGCCGGGGCGATCTCGCGCATATCCGTGGGTACAGTTTCCGGACCTTCGGGGAAGTTGACCTGCACGCCGGTGATGAGATGCGCCGCGAAACCAAGCGCTTGCTCCGCCAGCCAAGCCATGGGGCTGAAGGACAGCCAATTGTCCGATTGCCGGCTGTCAACGTAGGCATAGTTCAAGGCATGACCGTAAACAAGCTGGTAGTGCGTCACCTCGGCAAATTTAGGCAGGCTGGTCGTGCCGGAGGTCATGCTCAATATGATGGTGTCCATCGCTTCTGTGGAGCGAGCCAACTTGTCGAAGAGCCCCGGCTCTTGCCCGCGAAAGTCCCGCCCTAGCGACTGAACCGTCGCATAATCCGCCAGCCACTCGTCCGCATAAGCCCACATGCCGCGGTCTTCCCAGTAAACCACCTTAAGTATCTGCGATATCTCCGCGCGGATTTCCAGCAGTTTGTCAACCTGTTCTTGATCGCGGGCGCAGACGATGGTGGCGTCCGTTGAACGGATGACGTAGAGGATATCTTGGGGACTGGCGTCGCTGAAGACGCAGCAAGTCTTGCAGCGCAAGGCATGGGCGGCGATCTGCGCCCAGTACATCTCCGGATCGTTCTCGCCGATGATGACCAGCGTATCGCCCCGCTGCAAACCAAGTTGGCGCAAGCCCAAGCCGAAGTTGACAACGTGCTCGTAGACATCGCTCCAACTATACTCTTGCCAGATGCCGTAGCGTTTCTTGCGCTGCGCGACTTTGCCCCCCAGTTCGCGCACCCGCAGCAGAAAATTCTTGGAAAGCGTATCCGCCCCCGGCAAGACGGGCTGAATCTGGCTTTTCAAGCGCGAGCTGTAAATCTTGCCCGGGCTGGCCGCGCGCAAGGGGATGCCTTCGTCAGCTTTGAAGACCGCCATCGCTAGCGTTCTCCCGCGCCCAGGTAAGCCGCGATCACCGCTTCATTCTGGCTGATTTCGGCGGGACTGCCTTCGCCGATTTTGCGGCCAAAATCGATGACGGCGATATGGTGAGAGATATCCATCACTAAGCCGATATCGTGTTCGATCAGCATGATGGTGGTCCCCTGCAATTCATGAATATCGAGGATATAGCGCGCCATATCTTCCTTCTCTTCGATATTCATGCCCGCCATCGGCTCGTCCAGCAGCAGCAGCGACGGCTCCAGCGCCAGGGCGCGGCCCAATTCAACCCTTTTTCGCAAACCATAACTTAGTGTGCCGACAACCGACTTGCGGATATGCTCCAATTCCAGAAAATCGATGATCACCTCAACCAGCCTGCGATGCGCGATTTCTTCGCGCTGCGCCGGACCCCAAAACAGCGCTCCAGTTAGCATATTGGACTTCATGTGAATATGCCGCGCCGCCATTAAGTTATCCAGCACCGTGGCATTGGTGTATAAAGCGATGTTTTGAAAAGTGCGGGAAATGCCTAATGCGGCGCGCTTATAAGGCGGGATATGACTCATGTCGCGACCGTCAAAAATAATCCGACCTCGCTGGGGCTTATAAAAGCCATTGATGCTGTTGATCAGACTGGTTTTTCCAGCGCCATTGGGTCCGATGACCGCGAAGATCTCGCCGGCTTCTACCTGGAAATCAACATCCTGCAAGGCTTTGATACCGCCGAAGTTCAGCGACACATTGTCCACATGCAGCTTGACCGGCATGTCAGTCCTATTCACTTACGCTGGAAGCGGCGCCAGCTTGTCGAAGGCTTCGGCGGACGGCGCAAGATCATCCCACTAAAGATACCAAAGGGCGCTAGCGCGCGCAAACAGAGGCTTTGGACAGGGCAATCGCTTCAATTATTTCAAATCAGAGGTAGCAGAAGTAATGACAAGTTTTTCAAGAAAAACTCAACGATAAGTCGCCTCTACAGCGTCCTGATGTTTTCACATTTTCTTGTTGGATTTACTGATTTACGCTTGTGGCGAATCTTCATTTCTTACTTCACATAGAAGATGTGATGTCGATAGTCCCTATACTTTGTGCTCTCTGCGTTCTCTCTAGTTAAATAATGCTTTGTTGCAATCGCTCTGGCGCTATGGACCGCGCCAGCATCCAGTCAGTCAAGGTCTGGATGACCTCATCGCGGCAGGTCTCGTTGACGAGTTCGTGCCGCATGCCTTCGTATATCTTGACGCTGACGTCGGTCGAAGACACATTTTGCTGCAGGAAAAACGCGCCCGAGGCCGGCACGAGATGGTCATCGGAACCATGCAAGGCGAGGATAGGCAAGGTCAGTTGAGGCGCGGATTGGCGGATGCGACGCGACGCCAAGAGCAGCGCGGCGGAGGTGCCTACGCGCCACATGCCCCTGTCAATCAGGGGGTCATCCCACCATTCATTGACGATCTCATCATCGTGGCTAAGGTCGCGCGGCGACCCCGGCGGAGAGAGCCGCAGCTTGGGTATGTAGTCGGCGGCGAAGAGACAGAGTTTCACCAGCCAGGCGGGGCGCGTGTATTCTCCATTGATGGCGACGCCACTCAGCGCGATTCCGCTCAGGCGATCAGGATAGCGCAAGGTAAATTCCAAGCACGTCAAGGAACCCATGCTGTGCCCCAATAGAAAAACCGGCTTATGCGTGTCATGCTCGGTTGCGATCTCGTAAAGGCAGCGCAAGTCGTCCACGGCGAGCCGTAAATCGGGGATGAAACCGCGCAGGCCGCCGCTCTTGCCATGCCCCAGCTGATCGATTCCAAAGCAGTGGAACCCCGCCGCGGTCAAGGCGGCGGCAACATGACGATAACGTCCGCTATGCTCGCCTAAGCCATGTACGATGAGCGCCAAGCCCTGGGCGCCGCCAGCATCCGGCAACCATTCACGATAGAAAATCGTGAAGCCATTGACATTTCGGAAAGTATGTTCTCGTTCGATCATTTCGCTCGGCAGCGCCAAATCAAAAATAATACGGATGGCGGTTTCATTTTTGTGATTCCGCTAGATGCCCGCGCAGCGCTTGCGCGAAGGCATTCAACTCGCTTTCGCTAGGACGCTCCGCCAAGGGTACACCAAGATGACGCAGAACTTTATAGCTGATGTCTTGCGGCGCTTGCTCGGGCAGGCGCGGCACGACATGAAAATGGACGTGCGGGTGGCTGGCGGATTCGGCAAATTGCATGACATAGGTCTTGCTGCAGCCGGTCTGTCTGTGTAAAGCCTGCGATACCTGCCGCAGCAAGGCGCCCAGCTCTTGCGCTTCGCCCGGGCTCAAGTCGGCGATGGCTTCGACATGGCGGCGCAGTACCAGCACCAGCCAGCCCAGCCAAGATGTATTGTAGGCATGTACCAGATCCCAATGGTCGCCGCGATAAATGCTATCCCAGGGCGGAGCGTCACCCTTGTCGCGGTTGACAATTCGCTCACAACTGTGGCAAACGCGCACGCGCTTCTCCTCATTCGATTCTGTCGATTCTGTCAACTCATACACGGCAGAGGACTGCGCTTCTTGAATTGCGCGCATCAAGGGAATTTGCATATATCCCATAGTGCATTCAGATCCAATTTCGGGCTACAATCCACTCGAGGCTGTTTGCTGACATCAGCGTCAGGAGTCACTTGAATTCAGAGAGCATAGGGCGCGGCGCATTAGCCTTGGTGGGCATGCCCGGGTCCGGCAAAAGTCTATGCGCGCAATATTTGCGGACGAAGGGCTTCTTCACTTTGCGCTTTGGCGCTGTCGTCGTTGATGAAGTGCGGCGGCGCGGACTTGAGGTCAACCCAGAGAACGAGCGCATTGTCCGCGAGGAATTGCGCGCCCGGCACGGCATGTCCGCCATGGCCAGCTTATCCCTGCCCAAGCTCTTAGCGGCGCTGGATGCGCATCATCGCATCGTCATCGATGGCTTGTATAGTTTCAGCGAGTACAGTTTTCTGCGTCAGCAACTCGGCGCGTCAATCTTTCTTCTGGCGATAGCGGCGCCGCGTCATTTGCGTTATCAGCGGCTGGCGGCGCGGCGCGTCCGCCCACTGAATTCGGTTGAGGCTGCTGCGCGCGACCTGCTAGAGATCGTGAAGTTGGAAAAAGGCGGTCCCATCGCCATCGCCGATTATACGTTGCTTAACGACGCTTCGGAGGCGCATCTGCTGGAGCAGTTGGATGGCATTCTTGCCAATCTCGGCTTCCAACCATGATGTTATCGCCGAAAATCACGAAGAATCCTGGCGGCAAATGCGGTTGACAGGGAGTCGTTCTATATTAGAATTTTACTTAACATCGGCTAAAGAATGAGTTAACACTTGCGAATTCGCATGTATCTCGGTAATATTTGAAGCGGGAAATCGTCGCGTTGCGGCCCCTAGATTGAGGCAAGTATGACCGCGACTGAATCTATGCAGGAATATCTGGCGGAAGCCTATCGCATCGCCTGCTATCAGCCGGAAACCCCCTTTGTTTCTACTTCTGCCTTAGCCGATGAACTGAACGTTTCCGCCCCTGCGGTTACAAGAATGGTGCAGCGCCTCAAACAGGCGGGCTTCCTGGAACACCAGCCCTATCGCGGCATTCGCCTCACTGCGGCCGGCGAGCGGGAAGCGCTGGCAAATATCCGCCGTCATCGCTTGGTAGAGCGCTTTTTGGTGGACGTCATGGGTTTCGGCTGGCACGAAGTGCATGACGATGCCGATGATTTGGGCTTGGTCGTCAGCGACATGTTGGTTGATAAGATGGATGAGATGAGCGGGTATCCCAAGCGCTGCCCGCACGGCGAACCCATCCCTAGCGCGGATGGCCTCATGCCCGCTGTTATCGACTATCCGCTTTCGGAAGTCGAGGTCAGCCACGATTACGTGATCAGCCGAGTTCATTCCCACGACGCGCACAAACTCCGCTACTTCACTGAACTGCGGCTCGAGCCGGGCAAGCAGTTCCGCCTGGTGATGCGCGCGCCCTTCAAGGGACCGCTGCAACTGCTGGTCGATGGGCAGACTCATTTCTTGGGCCACGAACTGGCGGGCACCCTGCGCGTCTGCAGCCAGGAAGAGTATCTGCTAGTTTAACCTCCATCAATTATCGAATTATCGGTCACGTATTCCAGCAGTTGACGACCAAGCGCTGACCTTACATCGTATTGGCTTGCTTGGTTGGGATTAATTGTGCCGACTGATTGGCAAATTAAACGCGCCATGTTGATGCGCATGTGGGATCTGCAGGATGGCGGGGCTTGGGCTGGGGTTGAGGTGTGGTAGTTAAAGAGGGTGGGGTGGTAATTAGCAACTTTTACTGTTCAATTTCATTTTTCTATATGTTATACTCCTGTATCATTTTCGTTTTGTTCTCGAAGAGGTGGAACATGGTGGTTTCTGAATTGCAATACACATTGGAAAACGAGGACGAAATTGATGACGAAGTCATCGAAAACGCAGACGACCAAGACGACGCGCCAGATGTGCTTGAATACTGGATTACCAGCTTCGGCATTGATTATGACGTTGAAGGTATCTATCGGCGTCTTACCAAGGGTGATATAGATTTGCCTGGATATCAAAGAGCTTATGTATGGTCCAAAAGGCGCGCGTCCCGATTTATCGAGTCTTTACTGTTGCGATTACCGGTCCCCGGCATTTTTTTGTACCGAGAGCCTGACAGTCTTAAGCAGATGGTAATCGACGGTCAGCAACGACTGGAGACCCTGCGCCGCTACTATGACGGGAGATTCGGTAATAGAGATTTCGCGCTTGTAGGCGTACGGGAGCAGTACGAAGGTCAAAGATACACTGATTTGACTGACGAAAACAGGCGTAAATTAGACGACTCGATTATCCATGCGACCGTTATCAGGCAGGACAAACCGGATGATGGTGGATCTAGCCAATTTGCTATCTTTGAACGACTAAATACGAATGCAACACCACTTTCCGCTCAAGAAATCAGAGCAGCGAGTTTTGCCGGCCAATTTAACGATCTTCTAGTCGAACTTAACGGCAATTTGGAATGGCGCCAACTGTTCGGAAGAAAGCACAGGCGTAGGCGTGATGAAGAACTCATTCTGAGGTTCATAGCCTTGTTCTTTCGCTTGGATGATTATAAACGGCCCATGAAAGGATTTATGAATGACTTCATGAGTTCAAATCGTGACCTAGAGAAATACTCGAGAAAAAGATTGCAATGTCTGTTTAACAACACAATTAGTACCGTGTTGAATAAGCTTGGGCCAGATGCTTTCAAACCGACGCGTGCAGTCAATGCGTCGCTCTTTGACGCATTGATGGTAGGCATTGGTTGTCGATTGGAAAAGGGCCCGATACTTTCTGAAATCCGGGGTCAATTTGACATATTGCTTGAGGATAAAGCGTTTAGAAATGTTATCGACCACAGAACGTCAGACGTTGAGCGCGTGAAGGATCGTATTCGACTTGCGACTGAAGCATTTGCCGACGCGGAGTGACGAATGCATAAGGACATAGTTGAACAAGAGGAGAAACTCCAGCGTCTTTTTGCGCAAGCGAATGACATGCAAGACTTGGACGAACTAGAGGACGAGGCAAAATCGGGATTTGTCTCCTACCTTTGTATCCGTACGTTCGGATACATCGAATCCGCAATAAAAACGATCTTAAGAGAACATGTAAGGTCTAACACATGCGATACACAGACGTTCAACTATGTGAATTCTCAGTTGCGAAACTTGAGGCTTCGACGTGCTCAGATCATTGAGCTTATAGGAATGTTCGATCGTCAGTGGAGTGAGAGTTTAAAGAATCGGATTTCTGCGGATCACGGCGACTCACTCAAGGCCATAGTTATAAAACGCAATGAAATCGCCCATGGTGGAGACTCAGATATTAGGTTACCGGACCTTGAACGCTATTTCATGCACGCGCGAGAGGTGGTAGAACACGTTTTTGAGGTGTGTAGGACCTAAGATAATGAGGCGATCTCCCTCACCCCTGCCCATACAGCCGCCCCCCAAACTCATCCACCAGCGCGTCATCCAGCTCGTCCGCGACCCGCGCCAGCCGCCGGATGATCACGTCCGCCTCGCTCGCGTCCAGCCCCTCTAAGAGCCGCTCGTGATACAAATAAACCACATCTTCATGTAAGCCCAGCGCGGCGTTGGTCAACTCCAGGTTGAGCTCCAGCATGCGCCGATACAGCGGCAGCAGATTGCCCGGCGGCAAGTGCAAGATTGGTGCCAGGACCTGCAAATAGCCGCGCTCCTCCGGTGTCACATAGACCTCGATCAGGGCGGAACCACGCAAGAAATGCCAGCCGTAGCCGCTGTCGACATCCATCCGCGCCGCCGCCGCGTCGACGCCGATCTGCGCCAAAATGCCCTCCACCGCGCGCGCCGAAAAAGCCAGCGCATCGCTCGTCTCGTCTTTGTTTTGTCCGCCGCGGCCAAATAAACGTCCCATGTTTTTTACTTCTGCCTCAGGATGTCGGGCGCCCCGGCGCCAGTTCCTGCGAACAGCGCAGGCACTGCCCACCATAATAGCCGGCTGTGGCGCCGCAGCGCGGGCAGGGTCGGCTCTGATTGCCGCCATAGATCTGCGCCAGCCGCTCAACATCGGGCGGATCCAACGAGAAGACAGCCGCTGTGGGCAAGCGCGCGCCGCAGCTTTCGCAATATCGCCCCCCGTAATGCCCCGCCTGCGCGCGGCAGCCGCAAGTCCCGCAAGTCGCCGAATTCGGCAGCAGGCGCTGTTCCTGTATACATTGCTCAGCCAGGGTCAAAATATGCGCCAGGCTAATCGCCCAGGCTCTGCCAGTGTTGTGTTCGGCATTTCGCGTCAACAAGCCGAGCGCATGCCCTCGACTGTCATATAGCGGGTTTCCGCCGGCGTCCGGCGCCATGGCGATTAAGATGCTCGTTCGCAGCCAGCCTGGACGCGCGCCATCACCAGGCTCTTGCGCGACGCCGCGTATTTTTGCGCCATTGTATGCCAGGGCGAAGACCGCTTCGTTGGCGATGATGACGGGCGGATCCTCCAGCGCGTCCAGGCGGTCCAGGACGACGGGCGTCTGAACCAGCGCCAGGTCGCTGACCGGATAGCGGCGGATCACCTGTCCCGGCACAGCCTGCGCGCTGCCATAGGCGACGCCAACTTCTAGCGCGCTTCCGACCACGGTTGCGGTTGTGGCGACCAAGCCCCCGCGATTGACAAAGATGCCGCTGCCCCGCCCATTGACGCCGCCGTCGATGCCCAGGACCAGCGGCGCTCGAGCCAGGCTCACGCCGGACGGGGACGCACTCGCTGGACGCTGCATCTGTCGGGCGCGCAATTGATCGAGCTTCTGCTGGACTTGCGGGTTGCCGGGCTCGTGTCGCAGCGCGCGTTGCAGACAGCTAATTTTGAATGCGGACTCAGCTTCCGTTTCCGCCAGCCAAATGCAAGCGACGGCGCGGCCCCGCTCGTCGAGATTAGGATCGTCAACCGCCACCCGCAACAAAGCCGCCGCCGGTTCTATGTCCCCGCTTTTCATGTATTCAATCGCGCGCAGCAGATCCGCTTCGCCGCCCATGGCTTAATCATCTTGGTCCGATAGTCCAGCTTGATGGTCATTGTAGCCGATAACCAGCGGCCTTGCCTGATGCGCGACCTGTGACACATGGCAATCGCTTCAAAATGATGGCGGACGAAATGGCGGGATTCTAAACTGAAAATTAACTACAGAGTACGCAGAGAACGCAGAGAAAAACAATATATCTCTTCTCAGCTGTGATTTTTGGTGACAAATCACGTTTCGCTGGGGACTGTTGCCGATTCCGGGCCGCAGATTTAGAAGTATAGTCGTCTAAACTCCTACGAACTCTGTGTCCTCTGCGTCCTCTATGTTGAAAATAATTTGAAGCGATTGCCCTGCCTGTGACAATGGTCCCGCGGCGCTGGCTGACGGGTGGATTGCGCCTGCGCTGGGGCTGGCGATGTGTTAACTTGATAATGTGAATGGACAGGAGCGCAGAAAATGAAAATAGAAGAGCGTCTCGCGAATATCGGCTTGCAGTTGCCGCCGCCAATCAAAGCGCCGGCCGGCGTCAAGCTGCCGTTTTCTTTTGTCCGGGTCTACGATGGACGCGCCTATATTGCCGGTCATGGACCACAGAACGACGATGGTTCGCTAGCGGGTCCTTTTGGCAAGGTTGGCGGCGAATTGACTGTTGAACAGGGCTACGAAGCAGCCAAGCTGGTGGGATTATCTATGCTAGGCAGCCTCCAACGTGAATTGGGCGACCTTGATCACATCAGCGCCTGGCTGAGCGCGCACGGCATGGTTAATTGCGCGCCAGACTTCGCGCGACAGCCTGCTGTGATCAACGGCTTTTCCGATCTGATACTGTCGCTCTATGGCGCCGAGCGCGGCGCTCACGCTCGCTCGGCTGTCGGCATGGCGGCGCTGCCTTTCAACATGGCGGTCGAAATTGAGGCGATAGTCGCAATCAATTAGGTCAACAGCCTCGGCGCAGCACAATATTCAAGTAGCCGTCGACCGCCGCCTGCCAGCCCGCTGGCACATAGGTGGTGCTGTCCATTTGGAAGACCAAAGCCTCGCCGGAAAAGGTGTCGCCGGCTTCCAGCGCTTCACGGCGAAATAGCTTGATCGTCGCGCCCAAGGGCGATTCTTTTTCCGCGAAGGGCAGCGCGACATTGGCTCGAGGCTCCAGGAATTTGATGCGCGGTTTCTTGACGATGCCGGTCCCTTGCACCCGTAGATTCACGATTTCGACCTTGCGCGCGCGCAGAGCGTGGCCGTATGTCGCTGCGTGCAGGTCGTGGAAGTCCTCTATCAATGCGCTCGAGAAGGGCAGGTTGAGTTCGTAGGCTTGTCCTTGATAGCGCATATCAACGGTGACAGCGAAGCGCATGTCCGCAGCGCCCATTGATTCTTCTTGCAATTCCGCCCGCGCTTGTTCGAGCAGGGACTGCTGTCGCTCTTCCAGCTCGGCTACGCTTTGCGGCGTCGCCAAGCTCAGCACCGATTGGCTGAAATCGACAGCGACATCGGCGATCATAAGACCGAAGGCGCACAAAACGCCTGGACTATGCGGAATCAGCACCCGCGGGATATCCAGCCGTTCAGCCGCTTCGCAGGCTTGCAGCGGTCCCGCGCCGCCAAAAGCCACCAGCGTAAAATCGCGCGGGTCGTGACCGCGAGCGATGGACACGCGGCGAATCGCCCGATCGATATTGACATTGGCGATATCCACGACGCCCTTGGCTGTAGCAATCGTGCTGAAGCCGACTTGCCGCGCCAGCGCGGCCATCACTTCAAGACCCGCGCCCATGTCGAGCGCCATTTTGCCGCCCAGAAAATGATCGGCGTCCAGCCGACCGAGCGCGGCATTGGCGTCGCTGAGCGTAGCCTGCTCGCCGCCTGCGCCGTAAACAGCGGGTCCGGGCTGGGCGCCGGCCGATTCTGGACCGACGCGTAATGCGCCACCCGCGTCCACCCGCGCGATCGAACCTCCGCCCGCGCCAATCGTCTCGATATCCAGCATTCGTACCCGCAAGGGCAGGTTGTCAATGGACGATTGGAGCCTCGGCTGGGGCCGACCGTCAATCAGCGCGACATCGGTCGAGGTGCCGCCAATATCCAGGGTGATGATCTTGTCGAAACCGGCTGTTTTCGCCACATAAAACGCGCCCATGACCCCGGCGGCGGGTCCGCTCAAAGCCGTGTGAATGGCTTGTTGTCGCACGCGGCTCGCGCGCATCACCCCGCCGTCCGACTTCATGATTCGCAAAGTGCTTTGCCGCGGCAATTCCGCTTCGAGCTGACTGATGTAACCGGACATGACCGGGCGCACATAGGATTCCAGCGCGATAGTGCTGGCGCGCTCATATTCGCGGAATTCCGGCAGCGTCTGCGACGATAAGACGATCCGCCACTCGTCTTGCACAATGCCGCGCTCCAGAATGCGCTGTTTGATACGCTGCTCGTGGCTGTCATTGACATAACTGTAGAGCAGGCAGACGGCGATGGCATCGACGCCGTCATGCTCGATTTGGTCCAACAGCAGATCCAGCGCCGCTATATCCAGCGGCTGTAGAAGGTCGCCGCGGTAATCTAGCCGCTCCGCTACCTCATAACAGCGCTCGCGCGGGATCAAGGGTGGCGGCAGCTTGGGGTGCAGATCGTAGAGCAGGGGACGATCTTGGCGGCCGATGAAGAGCAGATCGCGGAAGCCCGCGGTCGTGATCAATGCGCAACGCGCGCCCTTGCGCTCCAGGATAGCGTTGGTCGCGACAGTCGACCCATGCGCGACCTGCGTCAGCGCGTAGGCGCCGCCGGGCGCGATAATCTCCAGCCCCTCGAGCATGGATCGGGCGGGGTTCTCTGGCGAGCTGAGCAGCTTATGGATGCGCAAGCGCCCACGATCGATCAATACCAGATCTGTGAAAGTGCCGCCGATATCGACGCCCGCTTGCATCAACACTTCCGATTCTCCTACCTGTCAGTCATGGCTGCAATCATAACATTGACACATGAAAAGCGAAACGCGACGCCGCGAATCCGCTGTGAGCCTCGCGCTTACGTTTCATTTACGCTCCTCTATTGCCTTTCCGATATGGCGTTTTTCTTTTTCCTATGTTGCGGGCTTAGGCTATAGATGTCAGACAACACAACGGATTTCAACAGGAGGAAGAAAATGCTTCTCAGAACTCGCAGCCCCTATCTTCGTCTGATTGACGATATCTTCGGCGATCAGCGTCCGCTGCTCGGCACAGCCAGCGAATTCAGCAATGCCAGCTTCGGTCTCGCGCTCGATGTCGAGGAGAACGAAGACAGCTACGTCATCCGCGCCGATCTGCCTGGTGTCAGCCTCGAGGATATAAGCGTCAATATTCACGACGGCTTGCTGACCATCAGCGCCGAATCCGCATCCGAAGCCAAGGACGAAAGCCCGCGCGTCCTGATGCGCGAGCGGCGCGTCGGCAAGTTCCGCCGCAGCCTGCGCTTCCCGGTCCCGGTCAAGGGCGAAGCCGTGCAAGCTGGCTACGAAAACGGCGTCCTCAGTGTCGCCGTGCCCAAAGCCGAAAATGCCAAACCGCGCCAGATTCCTGTCACGGTGAGTGGCGCCAGCAATTAAGCTGCCACGGCGCCATCAAGAGCCCCGTCTTCGCCCGTCATTGATTGAAAATGGGCTGAAGTCGGGGCTTTTGGCTTTGGCGCTAGTTTTCCGCGGCGCCCCAGCCACCGCCGCCGGGCGTCGCGATAATGACCCGATCGCCCGCATCAAGCTGCGCCGTATGTTTGCCGCCGACGACCTCCGGCTTGCCCCGGCGCAGGATGATATTGAGGCCGCATTGCCCCGGCGCGCCACCCTGACTGCCGTAGGGCGTGCGCAAACGCCGTTCGGAGCTGATGGTTATGCGCGCCGGCGCCAGGAACTCGTATTCGCGTATGAGGCCGTCTCCACCGCGATTGCGCCCCGTCCCGCCGCTGCCAGCGCGCAGTTCGCAGCGGCGAATGCGCATGGGCAAGCTGTGCTCAAGCGCTTCGACCGGCGTGTTCAGCGTATTGGTCATGTGGCACTGCCGCCCGGCTAGCCCGGGACCAGCGCTGGAGCCGCCGTGACCGCCTCCGAGCGTCTCGTAATAGACGAAATGCGCGCCGTCTATGAAGCCGCCCACGGCGAAATTATTCATGGTGCCCTGGGAGGCTGCTGGCATGACATCCGGCAGAGCCTGCGCCAAGGCGCCCAGCACCGTGTCAACCACGCGCTGGCTCGTTTCTGTATTGCCGACCACCACGGCGGCCGGGAAGCGCGGGTTCAATACGCTATCGGGCGGCGTCATCACCGTCACAGGCTGGAAGCAGCCGTGGTTGACCGGCACATCCTCGCGAGCCAGCAAGCGCACGCAATACCAAGTTGCCGATTCTACTATCGCAGTTACGGCGTTGACGTTGCCGGCGACCTGGGGCGCGCTGCCGGCGAAATCGACCCTCATCTCCCGTCCGCGGACCGTCAACGCTACCTGGATCGGGATTTCGAACTCGTTCTGCCCGTCGCCTTCCATGGCGTCGCGGAAGCGATAGACGCCGTCTGGTATCTCCTCAATCACCGCCTCGGTCATTTTGCGTGAATAATCGAGCAAGGCATTGGCGTGTTCGATGGTGTTTGCCACGCCATGATCGATCATCATGTCGCAAAGCCGGCTTTCGCCCACGCGATGCGCGGCTAGCTGCGCTTCGATATCGCCCAAGCGTTCTTCGGGATTGCGGCTGTTGGCGACAATCAGAGCCATAGCGCCGTCGTTTGTCCAGCCGCTCAAGCGCAGCTTCAAAGGAGGGATAATGAGGCCCTCTTGATAGAGCTCGCTGCTCAAGGGCAAGGAGCCGGGCGACATGCCCCCGACATCGGCGTGGTGGGCGCGGCTGGCGACGAAGTAGCAGAGATTGCCGCCTGCGAATACCGGCGAAATCATTGTGATATCGGGCAGATGCGTGCCGCCGTGGTAGGGGTCGTTTAATACGATGACATCGCCGGGGAGAAGCGCCTCGAAAGTCGCGACCGCGGCGGCTACCGAAGCCGGCATACTGCCCAGATGAACCGGGATATGCGCTGCCTGCGCGATCATGCGCGCCCCCGCATCGAATACGGCGCAGCTAAAATCGAGCCGCTCGCGGATATTCGGGCTGAAGCTGGCGCGCTGCAAGGTCACGCCCATCTCTTCGGCGACCGCGGCAAATAGATGCTTGAAGACTTCCAAACTGATGGCGTCAACTGTCATCGCGCTAGTCTTTCGCTGTACTGTCACAGACGGACTTTGACCATATTGTCGTGAATGGTAACATAATCACTCTGAATTAGCGCAGACATTTCCCGGAAGGACCGAGCACTTTGCGCATTTTGCTTTTTGCAAACGGCATAATTAGAGACGGGACCATGCTGCGGCTGGCGCTGGAACGGGCGGGATCCGCGCATATCCTGTGCGCGGACGGCGGCGCGCTCAATGCCCTGAAATATGGCATGAAGCCCCAGACCATCATCGGCGATTTCGATTCGCTTGGCGCGGCGCAAGTAGAGGAGCATCGAGCGGCTGGCGCCGAGATATGTCGCTTCCCGCTGGAAAAAGATGAGACCGATCTGGAACTGGCGCTGCGCTGGGCTGTCGACCAAGGCGCGCGCGCGATTGTTGTCTTGGGCGCATTGGGCGGGCGCTTCGATCAAACGCTGGCCAATGTCTACCTGCTGGCGCTGCCGGGACTGCGAGATATACCAATCGAACTGGTCGATGGCGAAGAGCATATCCGTCTCCTGCGCCCGGGTAGGCACAGCATAGCGGGGCGCAGCGGCGACACGATTTCGCTGCTGCCAATGGGCGGAAGGGCGGACGGCATCAGCGCCGACAACCTCAAATATCCTTTGCGTGACGAATCGCTCGAGATTGGACCAGCCCGCGGCATCAGCAATGTCATGCTGAGCGATAGCGCCAGCCTCAATCTGCAAAGCGGCATGTTGCTTTTGATTCATACCCGAGGCCGCGCTTGATGACCGCCTACAGGATCATCAAACGCGATGCGCGGGGCAATGACGAACTGTCCTATCAGGGCGCGCTGGTCGAAAGTTGCGCAGCCTATGTCTGTATCGATGCCGAGTTTGGCTTTGACGACCGCGACTTGGGTTATGTTCTGTTGCGGCGTGGCGATGTTTTCCGCGAGTGGTTCTTCCGCGGATGCTGGTTCAATATCTTCCGTGTGCGAGACGGTCAGACCAGCCGGCTGAAAGGCTGGTATTGCAATATCACGCGCCCGCCGCTGTTTGGCTCGGGCTGGATCGCGGCCGATGACCTCTGCCTCGATGTCTTTGTCTATCCCGACGGCCGGACGCTGACGCTCGACGAAGAAGAATTCGCCGCGCTAGATCTAGCGGAGGAAGAGCGGGCGGCGGCGCGAGATGCGGTCCAAGTAATCTGTGCGATGGCGCGCTTGCGGATTGCGCCCTTTGACGAGATTTCGACGGCGGAACCGGACTGAAAAGGCGAGGTGCAGCGTAGCGCTTGTCAGTCCGGTCGCGCCAGTCCCGCAGGGTCTGGGAAATATGTCGGTTCGAGAATTACTCTAGGTCGGGGCGGATGACCAGCACGGGCACATTAACATCGTGCATGACTTTGTTGGCGACGCTGCCGAAGACCAGCCTCACCAAGCCCGAATGTCCGTGTGTAGTCATCACCACCATATCGATGTCTTCTGATTCGACATAATCGCAGATATGTTGGGCGATGCCGACGGCGTCAATGATGTGCAGCTTGCAGCTCACGTTTTGTTCACGTACCTCGTTGCGCAAGCCCAGCAGATGTTGCTTGATCTCCTCGCGGATGCGATTGGCCAATTCATATTCGCCCGCAATCGCCAGCGAATCAACGAATTCGTGCATTGGTGGCGTGAATATGTGCAGCAATGTAACTTCGCCCCCGCCAACACGGGCGAAATCTACCGCGTAGGGGATAGCGCGCTCGCTCCAGGCAGACCCATCGGTGGGAACGACTATCTTGTTTAACGGACGGTGTTGGAACATCTGATCCTCACTTTACTGGAACTGTTTCTTACTTACTTATTATAACATAAATTGCTCAATCGTAGTGATTCGCCATTGACAGCAGGCGAACAGAACCTCTAAGATTAACTGTGAAAATCTATGAAATTCTACTAAAAACTGTAAATGTCAGAACGAAATCCACCTGAGCTGTCCATCGGTCGCAATCTGAAGCTCGGCGTCTTTCACCTGGGTTCGGGTATGGCGGATGTCTTGGCGACTGGGGTCTGGAACCGCATCATGGTCGCCGATCTTGGTTATAGCGCGGCTTTGGTCGGGCTATTGACCGGGCTGCGCTATTTCCTGGCGCCCCTGGGGGTCTGGGCAGGGCGCTATTCGGACAGGCATGTGATTGGCGGATTCCGCCGACTGTTCTGGATCTGGCTGGGTCGCGCGATGATGGCTCTGAGCACCTTGTCGCTGGGCTTCGCTACCGCCGAGTTGCTGCGCGCGGCGCAAAGCGATCCGCCGCTGCCGCCATCGCCCGCGCTCTGGCTGGTTATCGCGCTCTCTTTTATCCTGTTCAGCTTGGGCAACGCGCTTTCTGGCAGCACATTTCTAGCGCTGATTCACGATCGCGCCGCGCCCGCGCAAAGAGGGCGCGCGGTCGGGCTGGTCTGGACCTTCTTGCTGTTGGGTTTCACCCTCGGTGGCGTCTTCTTCAGCCTTATGCTGCCCCATGACGATAACGCGGGCGAGATAGCATTCTCGGCGGCATCACTGCAGAACCTCTTTTTGATCACTTCTTTGATGCTGGCCGCCATCTGGTTTTTCTCGCTGCTAGGTGAAGAAAAGCGGGACGGCAAGCGCAGGCTCAAACGCGGCGTCGAATCATCGCATCTCCGGCGCGATTTGGCTTTGGTATGGCGCAGCCGTCCGATGCGCTTCTTCTTGGTCTATTTGATCTTCTCGATGATGTTCGCTTTCTTGCAGGATACGGTGTTGGAGCCATTTGCCGGGCAAGTATTTGGCATGGAAGCGCAGGCCACAAATCGTTTTTCCGCCTACTGGGGCGGCATGGCGATTCTGGGTTCCTTCGGCTTCTTATACTTGTCCCGCCGCTATCGCGCGCTCACGAACAGCCTCATGTCCGCTGTCGGCGTCTGGCTTCTGATGGCTGCCTACTTGCTGTTCGCGCTGTCTTCCCTGGGCGAAATCCGCG
The DNA here is from genome assembly GCA_965116975.1 of Phototrophicaceae bacterium. GTDB lineage: Bacteria > Chloroflexota > Anaerolineae > Aggregatilineales > Phototrophicaceae > UBA6055. The sequence goes on along the minus strand of OZ220735.1, from coordinate 2,846,934 downwards.
CTTTTGTCACGCCGGGCTTGATCTTGCTCGGCTTGGGTTTGGGCATCTGGAATATCGGCACGCTGGGTTTGATGATGGATTTAAGCCCCGACGGCCGCGCCGGCGCCTTCCTCGGCTTCTGGACGCTGGCCGTTACCTTCGCGCGCGGTTTTGGCGTGGCGGGCGGCGGCATTATGCGGGATCTGGCGCTGCAGCTTTCCGGCGATCACGCCGTCGCCTATGGCACTGTCTTTGTCGCAGGCTGCTTGGGCTTGGCCTTGGCATTGCTGGCATTGCGGCGCGCCAAATTGCGCGACTTCGCTTTGCGCCCTCCTGAACCCGAGGTCCTGTTCGCCGGCGCGCTTGATTGATTACAGCGCGGCAGCTGGCTTTTGTTTTTGAGCGCTTTCGGGGATTTAGGCCAGCGCCGAGCGCTCCAGCGGGCGTCGTCTTTTCAACTAATCCATTTGTTGTATGAGCGCCTCTACATCGGTGTAACCCATGATATTGTGGCCCGCGTCGACATAGATCACCTCGCCGGTAATGCGGCGCGCCAGGTCCGAAGCCAGAAACAGCGCCAGGTCGCCGACATCGTCCTGGCTCACAAGTTCTTTCATGGGCGAGGTGACTTCGGCATATTTGAGCAAGTCGCGGAAACCGGCGATGCCGCCGGCCGACAGCGTCTTGATGGCGCCGGCGCTGATGGCGTTGACGCGAATCTTGCTGGGACCCAGGTCCGCCGCCAAGTACATGGTGATCGCCTCCAATGCGGCTTTGGCAATTGCCATGGCATTGTAATTGGGCACAACCTGGCGCGAGGCGTTATAGGTCAGGCTCATGATGCTGCCGCCATCTTTCATCAAGGGTTCGGCGCGGCGCGACAGTTCGATTAGGCTGACGGCGCTGACATCAATCGCTTTTAATAGACCTTCGCGCGAAAGCTCGACGAAACGCCCGCCCAGCGCCGCGCGGTCGGCAAAGGCGATCGAATGAACCAGCGTGTCCAGTTTTCCGTACTTATCCGCGACCGCGGCAAAGACCGCATCCAACTCCTCGTCCTTGCTCACATCCGCCTGCAGCATCAACTCGCATCCGATAGACTCGCCCAGGGGCTTCACGCGCTTTGCCAGCCTGTCCATGGCATAACTCAAGACAATCGTCGCGCCTTCGCGTTGCAGCGCTTTGGCGATTCCCCAACCGATCGAATGCTTATTGGCAACGCCAAATACAAGCGCGATCTTCCCATCCAGCATGCCCATGCCACCCTCCCTCAACTTGTCCACTGACGCAATCTTGTTGCCACGCTTGGCTTCTGTGATTAGAATCGTATTATAGGGCACATCGTCTAAGACGCTATGCCCGTATCAGCCATAGCCGAAGTCTCGCCGAAAATTAGCGCAAAAGGAGCCAGATGATCATGGCGGAATCAGAGCGCATCAACGTTACCGTCGCTATCGATTTCAGCGACGCCATCCTCGCTGATTTGCGAGAAATATCCCCGCGACTGCAGATAGAGCGCCACTTCCCCGATGTGCCGGTCGACGTCATGGCTCGCGCCGAAGTTCTGTACACTGTCGGCTATTTCCCCGAGCCGGAACAAGCGCCAAAGCTGCGCTGGATACAGGCGAATTCCGCGGGTTTGAACCATGCCTTGCAGCATCGCATCGTGCAGGCGGAAGACATCACCGTAACCTCCGCCAGCGGCATCCACGCCACCAACATGGCGCATTACTGTCTGATGATGATGCTCATGTTCAACTACAAAATGCGCCTTGCCCTGAGCCTGCAAGCCCAGACGGAGTGGCTGCAAAACGCTTCTGAAGTCTTCATGCCGATCGATATGGATCGTCAGACGGTGGGCATCGTCGGCTACGGCAGCATCGGGCGCGAATTGGCGCGGCTTTGCGCTGGTATGGGCATGACGGTGCTGGCCTCCAAGCAAGACCTGGGCAATACTGCCGAAGTCAATGCCTTCGTTCTGCCGGGCGTCGGCGATCCTAGCGGAGATATCCCCGATCGTATCTATCCCGCGGCTACCATCGCCTCTATGGCGAAAGATTGCGACTATCTTGTGGTGCTGGCGCCCTTGACGAGCAAGACGGGCCACCTGATCAGCGAAAATATCCTTGAGGCGATGAAAGACAGTGCCGTCTTGATTAACGTCTCGCGCGGACCGGTCGTCGACGAGAAGGCGCTGATCACCGCGCTCTCCTCGGGCAAGATCGCGGGAGCCGCTCTCGATGTCTTTGAAGAAGAGCCCTTGCCCGCGACCAGCCCGCTGTGGCGCCTCGACAACGTCATCATCACGCCGCATATTGCGGGCTTCACGCGCGACTACCACGACAAAGCCGCTCTGGTCTTCAAAGAGAACCTGCGGCGCTACCTCGAGAATCGCCCGCTGCTCAATCAACTCGATCGCGGCAAAGGCTACTGAGTACAACCAAGAATGTAGTCATAATCTGAAAATACAGCGTATAGTCCAGATTTTGGGCGACTGACCCGGTTTGTCGGAGGTCAGTATCTACGCGACCTACGCGCGGCACAGAGCAGCCCCTACTGTTTAATTTCGTCGATGGAAATGCTTAGGCGATGATAGCCCTCCGAGGAGCGCTCAGGAACGCAGTTCCGCCCGCAAGCGATGCCGCGCCGCGCCGATAATTTTCTTGCGCGCTTTCGCCGCGTTTTTGTCCGTGAGGGTCCGTTCCGGATCCTGATAGGTAAGCGAGTAGGCTAGACTCTTCTTGCCCGGCGGGATGGGATCGCCGGTGTAGACGTCAAATAGCCGGACTTCTTTCAGCAAGCGGCCCCCCGCTTGTCGGATCACCCGTTCAACTTCGCTAGCCGCGACCTTGGCGTCAACAATCAGGGCGATGTCTTCCAGGATGGCCGGCGTCGTCGGCAGTGGTTCTACCTTGTGCAGGCGCTGCTGATATCGCAAAAGGGACGCCACCGCCAACTCGGCATAGAAAACTTTGCTATCGGTCAGCCGGAAGCGCTGGGCAACCTGGGGATGGATCTCGCCAAAGGCGCCGACATGCGCCCGTCGCAGTAGCAGATTCGCCGAACGTCCGGGATGAAAGCTGCTATGCGTCGCGCGTTCGTAGCTGAAGTCGTCAATGTGCAGGGACGCCAACAAACTCTCGATCAGTCCTTTCAGGTCAAAAAAGTCGAGCGCGTCCACTTTATAATCTCCTGCAGCGCCCGCGCGCCAGCTGGGTTGGTCACGCGCCCCCGTCAGCAGGATGCCCAAGCGCAGGGGTTCCTCCGGCAAGACCGCGTCTCCTTGCAGGTAGACTTTGCCAATCTCGAATACCTGTTGCGACCTTTGGTAGCGGGCGTTATTGGCTGCTGTCTCTAGCATGTTGCCCATCAAGGTATGCCGCAGCACATCCCGTTCGCTGGCGGCAGGATTGACGATTTCCACGTATTGCGCATCGGGCAAGGAAGAGGCCGCGCCATCGGGGACCAGCAGCGCTTCGGTAGCCCGATTGGTGAAGCGATAATTTATGACTTCGTACAAGCCCAAGCTCACCAAGATATCGCGCAGGCGTTCTTCAATGAATACGCTGGCGTTATCGCGCTGTGGGGGCATCTCGTCAGCCATGATCGTCTCGGGGATTTGGTCGTAACCCAGCACGCGCGCGATCTCTTCCAAGAGATCCGCTTGTCCGACGATGGGATCCACGCTGATATCCAGTCTGTGATCCGGCGCTGTCGCGTGAATGACATCGTCGTCGACGCGCGCCTCGAACTCGAGGCGGCGCAAAGCCGCCGCCGCTTCCTCAATGGCGATGTCCATGCCAAGCAAATTGTTGACCCGCTCAATCGATAGCGCAACGGTCACCGTTGCCGGTGGCGCCGGATAGGCGTCGACGACGCCCGCTGCCACGGTTCCGCCGCCCAATTGTCGCATGAGTTCGATCCCGCGGCTCGAACCCAATAGCGCTTGGGATGGATGTACGCCTCTGCTGAAACGCGCCGAAGCTTCGGTATGGATGCGCTGTTCTTTGATGGTCTTGCGCACGCTGATATTGTTCCAGGCGGCCGCTTCTAGGAGGACGTTGCGCGTGCTTTCGCTGATCTCGGTCTCGCCGCCGCCTATCACGCCGCCGATGGCCAGGGCGCCCGCCGTGTCGGCTACGAGGATGGTCTGCTCGCCCAGGTCGCGCGTGAGGTCATCCAGCGTTTGCAAGCGCTCTCCCGCTTCCGGCAGACGGGTGATAATCGTCGGCGTCGCTCCGGCGCGCTCCAGCAATTTGTCATAATCGAAGGCGTGCAGGGGCTGACCCAGTTCAAAGGTTATGTAGTTGGTTACATCGACGATATTGTTGCGGGGGCGCTGCCCGATGAGGCGCAAGCGATGCCGCATCCAGAAGGGCGAGGGTTTGACCTCGGTATCGCGCAAGAGCGTCAGCGTAAAGCGCGGATTCAGTTCGGGCTCGCGAATATCGATCTTCACTTGTTCCGAAATTGGGTCGCCCTCCGCCAGAAAGTCGAAAGACGGGTAGCGCAGCTCCGCCCCCAGAATGGCCGCAACCTCCCGCGCGACGCCAATCATGCTGAAGCAGCGCGCCAGGTTAGGCGTGAATTCGATGTCTAATATTACATCGCCCAGGATGTCGGCCAGCGGCGAACCAGCGACATAGCGCGCTTCGTGATCCAGGATGATCACGCCCTCATGCTCCTCGGAAATGCCCAGTTCCTTCTCGGAACAGACCATGCACTTATTGTAAATGCCGCGCAACTCCTTGCCCTTCAGGGTCATCAGGCGCGGCTTGTCGCTGTGCCCGTCCCAAACACGCGCGCCTTCCATGGCGAAGGCGCTCCAAATCGGCGGGTTGATCTCGCCTTGCCCTTTGTACGCAAAGAGATTGCTCGCGCCGGTCACGCATTGTTCCAGTTCGTCGCCGCCGTAGTCGACCATCGCCAGCACGAGCTTGTCGGCATTGGGATGGGCTTTGACTTCGACCACGCGCGCCAGCAGGAGTTTCTCACGATCCCAAACGAGGTGATCGGAGCGGGGCATGCGCAAGCCCGGGACCTCTGCCTGCGGCAAGCCAATATACTTCAAGTGCGCGACCTCCAGCCCGGCCACGGTCAACTTTTCCGCCAGTAATTCAACCGGGCAATCGATGTCGACATAGTCTTTGATCCATGAAATCGGTACGAGCATGGTTGATGGATTCCTTTCCAAGTTTAGAAATAGATGCTTTGTTCAGGTTTTTGCAATTGCAATCTCGTCTAGCAACAACATATTCCTCGGATAGCCGGTATTGTTGATCCAGTCCAGACGTTGACCCGTCTCGTGGTTATAGACGATCGCCAGCAAGCGATAGCTGCCCGCCGGAACCTGACCGAGATCTATTGAGAAGCGGCGGTAGCTATTTTCGTGCGCAAAGGGCGGGTCGACTTGCGCTTTGTTTTCCCAGTCCGCATTAACCAACTGATAAGACAAGCGGAAATCTTTTGTATCGCTTGCCGCCCCAAGCGCTGACCACTCATCGACGAAGAAAAGCGCATCGCCGGCGCTATCCAGCGCGGAAGTATAGAACTGCAAGCTGATGAGTTCGTTCTGGTCAATGACAGTGGCTTCGGGAATGGCGCAGCCTAGCGATTCCCACATGTAGCGAGAGATTATGTGCTTGCGGCCCACGGATTCGCTCGCGCAATGCGCGTAGCGCAAGTCACGCAAAACATTGCGCGCGTCCGCTATGCGTGTCGCCCACTTATCCAAGTCAGGATAGACATACCACAGAGCAGGCGAGTTGATATTGCTGTTCGCCACAAATTCCCGAAAGATATCAAGCTCATCCGTAGCGTTCATGACGATCCCCTGCTTCCCGAAGTAATGCTCATGCTGCGATAGCTTGATATTGCCTTGATGTCCAAGGGCAAAAGGCGCGTACAAGTCATTATATGGATAGCCGAAAACCGCTGGTTTTGGTACTGTGTCGGCTGCCAAGCGCGACAAGATATGCGTGGGCGGTTGTGTGAAGACTTGAGAGCGCAGCACAATATAGTCCCACCAGCGGGCGGTCGCCTGCATATCGAGTCCAGCAATAATCCATAATATGACAAGCAAGCCTAGCCACCAGCGCAAGCGATAAAGCCCATAAATGCCGGCCGATGACAAGAGAATGAGAGGCAAAAATGCTGCCAGGTGGTAACGCATACCATCCTTGACAATCAAAGTGGAAGACTCGGCAAGCAGCCCCATACACAGCAAGTACAATAGGAAAAGGTATAAATAGGCGCCTATGGGAACCGCGCGCCGCCATGCGCCGACAGCCAATCCGATTAGGGAAATCAGCAGCAGTTCGGGACGCTCGTTCATGCCAGCCGCGATCAGAATCTCGATTGCCTCAAAGCCGCCAATGACTACATGTTGCTTGCTATCGATTACCGTGCCGATATTGGCCGCCATCATCAAGTAAAATGGCGAAAACAATAGCGCCGCAATGCCCACCGCAAGTGAAATCCGCAGCCAGCGCCGGTCCTTCGGCGCGAATATCAGATGAAAAACGCCCAACATGACCATGAATATGGCGCTGAAGGCATGTGTGCTTATCAAACAAAATGTCGCTACCGCCAGCGCCATATAGTCGGACGATTTTGCCTTCTTAGTCTGATAAACCAGCCGGAGGTAGATCCAAAGCACCGCTCCCGCGCTTGCCACCAGCAGGGGATACATTCGCGCATTGGCGACATAGAAGTTGTAGAATGCGTTGCTGATTATGAGTAGCAATGCCATCAATCCTGCAATTGGGGCGACGAAGTCTCTCGCCAGGCGATATGCTATCGCCATCGCCACAAGACTGCAGAATACGGAAAGCAGTCTGCCCGCGGCAAGGCTGGTCCCGGCGACCTTGCCCCATAAGCTGAGCATGACAAAGTACAGCGGCGTATGATCCGGGCTGTGTTGCTGTAATGATTGCAGGACATTTATGGGCGAGTAGGTCCGATTCCCCAGCCAGCCTGTGTTAAACATTGAAAAGAACTCATCGGTGGAGGGCGGGTAGACGTCTATCTGCCGCAGTGAGAGAACGGCAAACAGCAGCAAGATGGGAACCACAAGAACCCAATGGCTGATCCCTAATTGCGATACATTCAGTCCGAATTCTGGATGCGCAAATTGCATGCGGCGCGCCAAGCAAAATGTCCTTTCGCAAATCGACTAAAACTGCTTCAAGAAGCGCAAGTCGTTGCCCCAGAAATAGCGAATGTCCTGGATGCCATGTTTCAGCATCGTGATGCGTTCCGGACCCATGCCAAAGGCGAAGCCGCTCCACACGCTCGGATCGTATCCGCCATTCCGCAGCACGGTTGGATGCACCATGCCGCTGCCGGCGATCTCCAGCCAGCCTGTGTATTTGCAAACTCGGCAGCCATCGCCATCACAGAGAAAGCATTCGATATCAACTTCCATGCTCGGTTCTGTGAATGGGAAGTAGGACGCGCGGTAGCGCACTTTGGCATGGGGATTGAACATGCGCTTGGCAAACTCGCTGATCGTCCCCTTAAGATCGCTCATGCGGATATTGCGCCCGATCGCCAGTCCTTCCACTTGCGTGAATTGAATCTCGCTGCGCGCCGTGACCTGCTCTTGACGATAGCACATGCCTGGCAATATGACGCGAATGGGCTTGTTGCCGCCTTCGCCCAGTTCTCGCATAGCGCGGATTTGCCCGGGCGAGGTGTGCGTCCTCAGCAAGACCCTGGGATTTGTCGTATAGAAAGTATCCTGCATATCTCGCGCTGGATGATGCGGCGGTAAATTGAGCAGCGTGAAGTTAAAATCATCTTCTTCGACATCATGACTCTGGTAGACTTGGAAACCCATTTCCGCCCAAATCGTTTGAAACTCGCGATGCGTGCGGGTGGCGGGGTGCAATCCGCCCATTTGGCGTGGATAGGCTGGAAGCGTTATGTCGATTTCGCCTTCTTCGAGGTCCTGCGCCAAAAGTTGCTCTTGGATTAATTGTTCGTGTTCCTCGTAGGCATTTTTTAGAGCTTGGCTTACCTCGTTACTGATCTTGCCATAGATAGGACGGAGCGAATCACCTTGCTTATTGATTTGCTGAAACAACCTAGCTATTGTACCGTTTCTGCCCAAATGATCAGTCCTCCACTGAGTCAATGCAACTCTTTCACTGATAAGGCTCAAGTCCTTTAGTGCCCTCTCACATATCGGATTTATCTGATTATGTATTTCCTTGACCAATTCTTGATTTTGGAGTTCTATGTTATCAACGATTGGCTTTAGATTTTTCTCGATTGAATCTCGCGCTAATCGATCTTGTCTATCGAATATTGGCTGTATGTTTTGTTGCATGCGATTGTTTAACTCTTCAAGGTTACGCTGCATATTCTTGAAAAGTTCATCGAATTCATTGCTCATATCTCACTCCTCTTGGTGTTAACCGCGAAATCTCAAGTCTGCAGGAAACGCCCTTCTACTTTGCAAGTCCCTTGAATTCCTATGCACAAAATGTGGGAAGACAATCTTGGTTTGTCAGGATCTTTGCTAGCACGTAAAGGAAATTCATCATCGTGGAAACGGACCATTGGGGGACGAGTTTGAGCATATTGAAGTCTTTCACTACTCCTGACTGTTAGATAATATGCTGTGTATGTCCACAAAAAAACGCCCTCTATCCAAATAGGGACGAGAGCGTGCGCATTCCCGCGGTACCACCCTGTTTCAGCATCCAGCGCGGATGCTGCGCTTGATTTGCCCTGTGACGCCGGACGGGCGGAGCAGGCTACTGACCGATCACCTAGGAGTCTCTGATCGGCGTTCACCTGTCGGCTCGGAAGGGAATTCCACAACTGCTTCCACGGGCGCTCACAGTCTATGACACCCGTTCCCTGATTCAGCAGACACCTAAAGCGCGCTTGTGGACTGTCTTCGTCAATGCCTTTGCATGTTTATTCAATTGCGCTCATTATGCTGTGACGATTTGTATTCTGTCAAGCGGATGTTCGTGAACAGGATAAAAAAACATGTGGGCAAATCGCATAGAATACCCCTTAACTATTCCAGCACAACGTCAGCAAGCGGCAAATACTCTGTTGGATTTGCGCTGCTGTCACCCCATGCAACGCGCTCGCCGGTGAGCTTGTCGTAAAGGATCGCCATCAGCAAGTATCTTCCTTTTGGTACCTGCGCTATGTCAATGCTGAAATGTCGGAGCATGCCTTCGTGGACCATCGGCAAGTCCAACTGCGCCTCGTTTGTCCAATCCTGTGAAATAAGTTGAAAGGACATGCTGTAGCTGTCCAATGGCGCCTCGCTCCGCGCCTCCCATTCGTCCACAAAGAATATGCGCGAGCTCGTCGAGTCGACTTGCGCCGCGTAATAATTGTAGTCGATCAACTCATTATATTTGCTTAGCGATTCTGGGGCTGGTTCACAGCCGAGGGTCTTCCAGCGATATCGTTCCAGAACAGTGTCTTTCCCGATATCAAGTTTTTTGCAGGAGGTATACATTGACGAAGTTGCTGTATCGCGAAGCCAATTTGCCTCTCGTTTACGTTTGTAACTGTGCTGATAAATGGTCCAAAACTCTGGGACGGTGGACACGTGTTTTAGGACATGATCGTTGGCGTCCACAATTCCCTCGTATACATACAAACCAATATTGGCTCGATCAAAATAATACTCCTTTTGCGAAAGTCTCGAGGGAATTTTATGGCTAATACGTTCTAACGGTAAGCTTAATCCTATCACAGAAACTTGTATATCCTTTGCAATCATGCGTGAAATCACATGCCAAGGCGGGTCGCTAAATGCATTCGTTCTTCCAGCTAGATAGTACTTCCAATCCGCTTCATTTTGGAACCTTACACCAGAAACCACCCACAAAAGCAAAATCATCGCTAGCCATCTGTGAAATCGGTAGAGGCTGAAAAGACCGAGCGAAACGAACAAGTAGAACAGAAGCAAGCCGTGTAGTTGGTGACGCATAGCGCTTGCGGATACGAAGGGAGTTATTTCTGCGAGTAAACTTAGTACCAGCAAATAAACCACTATCAGAAAATGATATGACTTTATTTTGATAAGGTTTTTCCAACGTCCAATGGCTACACCAATAGTGGACAAAAGAATGAGTATAGGCTGCCCATTTGAGTGTAAGGTTAGCCATATTTCCATAGCTTCCAAGCCATCGACCGAGGAATTGCCCCATCTTGCTGACCATTGTGTCACTCCCTGCGTGGTCAATACAGGGACATAAGGTAAAAAAAAGATGATGGCAATTATGACTGAGATAGAGACATTCCACCAAACTCTATTCTTTGGTACAAATATTAAGTGAAATACACATAGAGTGATAATGAACGTGGCACTGAAGGCATGGATGTTTGCTAGGGAGTAAACAGCAATTGTCAAGGCTACATAATTAGTTCGATTGGGCATTTTCAATTTGTACAATATGCGGAGATATAGCCAAAGGGCAACCCCAGCAAATAAAAGAATAAACGGGTACATCCTTATATGTGGAATGTAATAATTATGGAAAGCGGTAGTTACCAATATAGCTGATGCGAACAATCCAGCAATCGGCGACACGAAATCGCTGGTAATGCGATAAGTTACCGTCAGAAAGAGTAATGCACAAAATACCGTCAGAATACGTCCAAGGGTCGGATCCAATGACACGAGATTTCCCCAGACACTTAATATCATGAAGTAGCCAGGTACATGAGCCGGGCTATTGTTTACGAGAGAATTAATGATATCTGAAGGTGTATATGATCCCTCTGCTAGCCAACCGCTGTTTGATAGCGAAAAGAATTCGTCAGTGGTCAGGGCATAGAGGTCAATCTCCCGTAGGCCGAGCGCCGCGACAATCAGCAGGATCGGTAAAACCCACGCCCAATGCGCGAAAATATCCCGCCCTGAATCGGCCTTTTCATCTGGCTTCAAAGGCTTGGAGAAAATCATGGAACTACGCTTAAGTCGGGCTGCCACTATATTCCTGTAACGCCATGAATGTTGAATGGGTTATTCACGTGTCGTATAGTCGCCCTTCACGATAGGGTGCATTTCAGGTTATTGGTAAATGGCCATAAACTACAACAAGTTGAAGGATGTTCGTGAACAGGATAAAAAAACATGTGGGCAAATCGCATAGAATACCCCTTAACTATTCCAGCACAACGTCAGCAAGCGGCAAATACTCTGTTGGATTTGCGCTGCTGTCACCCCATGCAACGCGCTCGCCGGTGAGCTTATCGTAAAGGATCGCCATCAGCAAGTATCTTCCTTTTGGTACCTGCGCTATGTCAATGCTGAAATGTCGGAGCATGCCTTCGTGGACCATCGGCAAGTCCAACTGCGCCTCGTTTGTCCAATCCTGTGAAATAAGTTGAAAGGACATGCTGTAGCTGTCCAATGGCGCCTCGCTCCGCGCCTCCCATTCGTCCACAAAGAATATGCGCGAGCTCGTCGAGTCGACTTGCGCCGCGTAATAATTGTAGTCGATCAACTCATTATATTTGCTTAGCGATTCTGGGGCTGGTTCACAGCCGAGGGTCTTCCAGCGATATCGTTCCAGAATTGTATTGATGCCGAATTCGCGGGTCTCGCAAGCGGTGTATTGCCATACGCTCACGTTAGATCGGATCGTTGATACCTGTTTTTTTTCAGCATTATCCGATTGATAAAAGATCCAAAATTCAGGAACAGTGTTCGTTATCCCCTGTAGAAAAGTATCAAGCGCTATCGGATCGTTGATCTCGATTAAGTCGATTCCCCGCTGATCGAAAAAGTATTCTCGCTGAGAGTAACTGATGTGTCGTGGATGGCTAATTCGATACGTAGGTACGCTGTATGCGATAACAGGGTTTCCATCGCTCCTTTCCGCCAGAGTTCGCGATATAACATGCCACAGTGGATCGGAAAAAGCATGGGCGCGGCCAGCTATAAATTGCTGCCATTCCGTATGCAATTGGAATGACAAACCCGCAGCGACCCACAAGAGCAATAGTATGGCCATATATTTTGCGTTTCGATAAAACGCGTACAGTCCAGCAGCGATAACTAGGACGAAAGTGAACCAGCCAGGCAGTTGATGGCGCATACCGCTACCGGCAATGAATGGCGTAAATTGAGCAGTCATACCCAAAACGAGAATGAATATCATTGTCAGCAAGAGATAAGGCTGCATAGCATATATTTTTTGCCGGGCGCCGAGCGCCAGCCCAACTATCGATAGAAGCAAGAGCAAGGGTTGATTGTTAGAAAGCAATGTTATCCAATTGCCAACTGCTCGCCATCCGCCGGCAGATTCATCTACCCAGTCTATGATTGTTCTTTCTACGCCACTGGAAATCAATACGACGATATATGGAGAAAACAGCACGATAGCGACGATGAAGGAAGCCGAGACTTTCCACCAGATCTTGTTCTTGGGCACGAAAATCAGATGATAAACGCCTATGGTCATGAGAAAGGTCGCACTAAATATGTGAGTATTCATCAGGCAAAATACAGCCAAACATAAAGCGATAAGGTCAAGCGTTTTCCCCTTCTTCACATGATATAAAATGCGAAGATACAACCAAAAAACAATGCCGGCCAGAAACATTAGAAGCGGATACATTCGAGCATGCGGGATATAGAAGTTGTAAAATGCGTTGCTTGCTACAATGACAACAGCGAATAAACCCGCCACCGGAGCCAGAAAATCTTTTACCAGACGATATGTGATTGATAACGTAAGCAATGCGCAGAAAATCGTAAGTATTCGACCGATAGCTATGTCGAAGGCTGTCAGATTACCCCAGACACTGAGCAGCAGGAAGTAGCCGGGCGTATGATTGGGGCTATGCTTCTGCAGCGACGCGATAACCTCGACCAGTGAATAAGGACCGTTCACTACCCAGCCCGAATTGAACATTGAGTAGAATTCGTCGGTGGTCGGGGGGTAGAGGTCTATCTGGCGCATACCCAAGGCGGCTACTATCAAAATAACAGGGAGCGCCCATACCCATAGCGAGAAGATATCACCGCAATCACGTCTGGCTGGATTCTGAGCTATGTGCGGCAAAGATAGCCGTACCTTTCTGAAGATAGAAGCTATTGCATATCATTATCTGGAATTTCAATTTCACCTAAATGCAACATTGCCGACCCATTGCTATCAACATCCAACCATTCCAGCCTTGTATTTGTCTGCGCGTTGTACACGATGGCCATTAATTGGTAGGATCCTGCGTTCACATCACTTATATCTATAGAAAACTGACGCAATACGCTTTCATGCACAAGCGGAAGTTCTAATTGCGTGACATTGACCCAATCTTCCGAAATCAGTTGATATGACATTTTGTAGCTATCGAGCGGAATCTCTGCCAGAGCGTTCCAGGCGTCCACAAACCGGATGACTTTGTCTGGATTATCAAGTTGCAACCCATAAAATTGATAATTGATGAGTTCGGTTCTACCGATCGATTTGAGATCTAGAGCTTGGCAATCCTGTAGCTGCCATGCGAATTGCAGGATTGTGCTATCAACTCCGACTTTGTGGCTATGGCAGCGCTCATATCCTAGGTTTGTCAGCCGGGCTTCGATATCACTAATCTCTTTAGCGGACGGGATCGCTTCCTGAAACACAATCCATAGGAAAGGCGAGCTAATGAATCTGTGGCTCACGAATACTTCGAGTTCATGAGGATCCCCAATTAGTTGGATTCCAAGTCCAAGCCGGTCGAAGTAATGCATGTTTTGCGAATAGTTTACGTAACTCTGCCATTCTAATAGGGCATCTTTGATTCGGTAGCCGATGACGAAGGGATCGAGCTCACTCCGTGCCGCCAGTCTCGAGATTACTTGCCAAGGCGGAGATTCATGCGATTTATATTGCCCGCCGATGTATTGTTTCCAGTCGTTGTTGATATGGAAATTAATACCGGCTATGAGCCAAAGTACCACCAGTACTCCCAACAACCTGTGATGACAATAAAGCGCGAACAATCCTGTAGCCATCGCCAGAATCAACAGAGGCCATCCCGCAAGTTGATAGCGCATTGCACTCGTATGTACAAACGAAGTCGCGTCGGTAACAACCCCAAGAATGAGCAGAAAAGGCACGAAGAGAAGCGTGTAAGTCTTAGGCTGGCGGCTCAGAATTCTGCTTGAAAGAAACAAACCCGTGATTGAAAGCGCCAGTAGTAATGGCTGGCCATTGGTCGCGACTTTCAGCCACGCGGTGATTGTATCCCAGCTGCCGACCGACTCTCCACCCCAAGCGCCACTAACTCTTTCCGTGCCTCGCGTTAGCACTACTAGATACCAAGGTGCAGCCAATATCGTCGCAGCGCAAACGGAAACCACGACTGACTTCCATCGGTGAGAACTTTTTACTAGAAAGGAGTGGTATATTGCAAGTGTAGCGAGAAATGTGATACTAAAGGCATGAACATTCAGTAGGGCAAAAACAGCCGCGCCCAAAGCAATGAAGTCTTTTCGTTGAACAATTTGCAGACGGTGCATAATTCGCAAGTACAGCCAAAGTACAGCCGCCGCGAGGCAAACTAATAGCGAGTACATTCGCAGATTCGGTATATAGAAGCTGTAAAATGCATTGCTCGCTACAATAATAATCGCGAAGAGACCAGCTACTGGTGCGATGAAGTCTCGTGCCAGCCTGTAGATGGTCGCGATGGAAAGCAGCGCGCATAAGATTGTCAGAACCCTACCGGTTGCAAGTTCGTTGGATGTCAGATTACCCCACATGTTCAAGAGCAAAAAGTAGCCTGGCATATGATTAGGACTATTCTGGTACAGCGATTCAATTACATCGAATGGCGAAAATGGGCTCTCCACCAGAAAGCCGGAATTGTTCATAGAATAGAATTCGTCAGGTCCAGGCGGATAGAGTTCAATCTGCCGCAAGCCAAGAGCCGCGACAATCAGCAAGATCGGTAGAGCCCATGCCCAGTGCGTGAAAATGTCTCGATCAGAGCTGCCATTTTGATCTCGATCGAAACCTGTGGAGATGCTCATGGCGCCGCACTCAAATAGTAATGCCGGGAAAAGTCAAGCGCATCGCAACTGTTGAATGGCTTATTCACGCGACGTATAGTCGCCCTTCACGATCCACTTGTAAGTCGTCAATTCTTCCAAAGCCATGGGACCGCGAGCGTGCAGCTTCTGCGTGCTGATCGCCACCTCAGCGCCCAAACCCATGGCGCTGCCATCGGTGAAGCGCGTGCTGGCGTTCCAATAGACCGCAGCCGAATCGACTTCGTTCAAGAATTTCTCTGCGTTGGTGGGTTCTTCCGTCAGAATGCCATCCGAATGCTGCGTGCCATGCCGTGCGATGTGCGCGATTGCCTCGTCGACGTCAGCCACCACTTTGAGATTCAAGGTCAGGTTGTACCACTCCGTATCAAAGTCATCCTCCGCTGCCGGTAGCACTTGCGCGCAGCCACCGACGATCGCGTAGGCGCGCGGCTCGGCATGGAAGACGACTCCTTCGCTGCCCAGGACATCCACCACCGTCGGCAGGAGCTCGTCGGCAATTTCGTGGTGCGCCAACAAAGTCTCCATCGAGTTGCAGACGGCCGGGCGCTGCGTCTTGGCGTTGTTCAACACGGGGATCGCCTTTGACAGGTTCGCGCTTTTGTCAACAAAGATATGGCAGACGCCGATGCCCCCCGTGATAACCGGGATGCTGCTGTTTTCGCGGCAGAATACGTGCAAGCCATTGCCCCCGCGCGGAATAATCATGTCAATGTAATCGTATAGGCGCAGCATATCACTGACATATTTGCGGTCGGTACTGCCGATGCTTTGAATGGCGTCAACTGGAAACTCATGCGCCATCAGCACCTCTTGCAAAACGCGGGTCAGCTCCAAATTGCTCTGATGCACGTCGGAGCCGCCGCGCAGGATCACAGCATTGCCTGTCTTCAAAGCCAGGGTCGAGATGTCTACCGTAACATTGGGGCGTGATTCATAGATCGCGCCTAGCACACCGAGCGGCGTCCGCCGCTTGATCAGCCGCAAACCATTGTCCAATGTCGATTCCAGCAAGATGTCGCCGACAGGATCAGGCAACTCCGCCACCTTGCGAACATCAGCCACGATGCCGGCCATGCGCGGTTCCAGCGCGATACGATCACGGATCCAGATTGGATCGACGCCGTTAAGCTCGGCAAGCTCAATATCGCGCCGATTTTCCCGAAGGATCGACGGCGTATTCCATTCCAGGGCGTCCGCTATCGCGTTCAGAGCCTGATTTTTCTGCGCAGTCGTTTTCGTTGCGAGCGCGCTGGCGGCATCTTTCGCGCGTATACCCATCTGTGGCAGATCCACAGCTTCACGTTTGACGTCGAGCATGTCAGTTTCTCACCAGATCAATGACTTTACAAACTCAGAATATCCCATAGTCTGCTTCGAATTGCAACATACGCAATCTCGAAAAGCAGGGCAATCGCTTCAATATGATCATATTACGCGGGGACCGGTTTCCGCCTTTCGCGCAATTTCATCAGTAGCGGACAAGCCTTGTAGGGGCGTTTCAGCGAAACACCCGCAATTAGAATGTCATTTTTCTGGGCGGCACAGCATGCCTCCACCACATTTTGCTAGAATAAATGTGACATTCGTCATAAATTGGTTTTGAAGCGATTGCTCTGTCTCGAATGACATCATTTAAGCACGACCATATTGTTGCGATGCAGGACGGCGTCGCCGAAGCTGTAACCCAGGATTTCGACAATTTCGCTGGATTTCTTGCCGCAGAGTTTGCGCAGGTCTGCGCTGTCGTAATTGCTGAGACCATGCGCGATTTCGCGCCCGTCGGCTGTAGCCACAGCCAAGGTCGCGCCTCGTTCAAATTCGCCTTCGATCACGCGGATACCCACCGGCAACAGGCTGGCGCCACCTTGCATCAGCACCTTGGCAGCGCCTTCGTCCACCCGCAGTACGCCTTGCGTTCGGTCTGTGAGCAGCCAGCGTTTACGGCTGTCCGACCGAATCGCGCTCGCTTCGATATGCGTGCCGATGCCTTCACCAGCGACCAGGCGGATGAGCGCATCGTCTTCGCTGCCGCTGGCGATAATCGTCTTGATACCGCTGCGGCTGGCGATGCGCGCCGCCTGTAATTTTGTGACCATGCCGCCCGTGCCCATGTCGCTGCCGGCGCCACCCGCCAGCGCGAACAGATCCTCCGATACTTCGCTGATGTTCTGTATCAGCGCCGCCTGCGGATTCTTGCGTGGATCGTCCGTGAATATGCCCGGTTGGTCCGTCAACATGATTAGCAGGTCGGCATCAACCACGCTCGCGACAAGCGCCGAGAGATTGTCATTGTCGCCGACGCGGATCTCGTCAGTGGCGATGGTGTCGTTTTCGTTGACGATGGGGATGATGCTGTGTTCGATCAAGGTTCGCAGCGTATCGCGCGCGTTCAGATAGCGCGTGCGGTGGCTGAGGTCGTCGCGCGTCAAGAGAATTTGCGCCACGTGGACTTCGAATATGTCAAAGAGGTCTTCGTAAAGACGTATCAAGTGGCTCTGCCCAACAGCGCTCAGCATTTGCTTGGCTGGCACAGACTTGCCCAGATCGGGGAAGTCAAGCTGTTCTCGCCCGGCCGTCTGCGCGCCGGAAGAAACCACGACAATCTCGTAACCGCGCGCTTTTAAAGCGGCGATCTGTTGCGCCAACTCCAGCATGCGCTGCCGGTTGAGCCGCAACGTGCCCTTGGTTAATACGCTGGAACCCAGCTTGACGACAATCCGTTTCATTTCTGTCCTTCCAGCAAGAATTGTATGGCAGGCGGCCGGGTCTTTGTAGGCTGAAAGACTGTAGTGCGCTCTAGGCGAATGCGTCCGCGCCAAGCCAAAACTCAGCTTGAATCGCGCAATTGCAGGACATAACCAAGCCGCAATGCCGCTCGGCGCAAAAGCTCCCCGGCATTTTCGAGCGCTTCCTCCTGGCGCATCGGCTTGTCGACGATGGAAAAAGCGGCTTGAATCCCAGCCTCATGCAATTCGCTGTCATCGATGTCCAAGCCACCAACCAGCGCGATTGTCGGTACGCCCTGTTCCCGCGCCAATTGGGCGACGCCGACAGGTCCTTTGCCAGCAAGCGTCTGTCTGTCCATTTGACCTTCGCCCGTGATAACCAAGGCGCTGTCTTGGAGATGGTCAAGGAAGCGATTGCGCGCAAGGACCAAGTCAATCCCGGAAACGATCTGGCAGGACAGGAATGCCATCAGGCCAGCGGCAAAGGCGCCGGCCGCGCCGCCTCCGCGTACCATGCGCAGATCGGTCCCCATTTGCTCATGGATCACGGTGAAACAATGGCGCAGGTTTCGTTCCAATGCCGCCACCATTTCCGCGTCTGCCCCTTTTTGCGGACCAAAAATGCGCGCTGCGCCCTTGTCGCCCAGGGTCGAGTTTTCCACATCCGAGGCGATGATGATGTCAACTTCTCGCCAGCGCGGGTCCATCCCAGAACGGTCAATCCGGCTGATATCCGCTAAGTGCCCGCCGCCCGGTTGAATATCGCGTCCATCGGCGTCAAGCAGGCGGATGCCCAGCGCCTGCATACAGCCCATGCCGCCGTCGACGGTCGCGCTGCCGCCCAGTCCGATGATGATCTTCCGCACACCGCGTTCGAGCGCGTCCGCCATCAGCTGGCCCGTGCCATAGGTGCTCGCGACCATGGGATTCAGTTCTTGCGGCTGCAGCAGCTCCAAGCCCGAGGCTCTGGCCATTTCGATGATCGCGGTCTTGCCCCCGTCGAGCAAGCCATATTCGGCGGGAATGGCGCGCATAAGCGGGTCCTTCACGGTCAATGACAGGACTTCGCCGCCCATGCTCATAAAAGCGTCCAGCGTGCCGTTGCCGCCGTCGGCGATGGGCAAAGTTAGGCAGCGCGCGTCCAGACCGGATTGCCGCAATCCACGTTCGATAGCGGCGCAGGCTTCGGCGGCGCTCAAGCTCTGCTTGAACGCGCCGGCCGCGATCAATATCTTCATTTCCCGCCTTCCATTCACCCGTTGGCATAATCGGCTCCCCTGGCTATTATAATGTCTGTTTCCTTGAGAAGGATGATGAAAGTTCTAGCGAAAGCGGGCGAGCCGTGAACAGCGAAAATGCCTTTCATGCCATCAAATCCAGCGGAATCGTGGCGGGTATGCGCGGCGCTTTCCCGCCCGCCGTCGCCATGGAAGTCAGCGACACCTTGATGAACGAGGGCATCAAGGTCTTCGAGCTGATGATGAATTCGCAAGAGCCGCTTGCCGCCATGCAAGCCCTCAAGGCGGCATACGGCGACGAAGCTTGCGTCGGCATGGGCACGGTGCTCGATGTCGAGACGGCGCATGCCGTGCTGGACGCCGGCGCGGATTTCATTGTATCGCCCGCGTTTCAGCCCGATGTTGTGGCGGCGGCGCAAGCGCGCGGCGTTTTGGTTGGTCCGGGCGTCGCCAGCCCCAGCGAAGCCGTGGCTGCCTGGAGCATGGGCGTCAAATTGCTCAAGCTCTTCCCGATTGGGGCGCTGGGTATCGACTACTTCCGCGCCCTGTTTGGTCCGCTAAATCACATGAGTTTCATGTGCAATGGCGCCATGGACGATGCGAATGCGCGCGAATTCATCGCGGCGGGCGCTGTCGCCTGCGGCATGGGCGGCTGGCTGGTGGGCGATGGGACTTGGTCGAAGTCGCGGTTGCGCAGTCGGGCGCGGATACTGGTTAATGCGGTGGCGTCGGCGCGGGGGTAAGTAAACGTTTGGAATGAATGGAGCGGGGAAAATGGACAAGCAGCCTTCTCAAGCGAATTACATCATGGCTTATTTTATGCAACGCCCGAAACAAGCCTTGGCTTATGATGATTGGACGGATGAACTCGCCAGCGAATACAAGTCCCTGACGGGCAATACGGCGCGCCATTTTCGCAGCATCGTCAGAAGACTAAGTGGCGAAGGCAAGCTGCTCAAGGTCAAGAATGGGGTATACATGTATGATCCAGATTCTTCGCCTGCACCCCAATTGCCGAAGTTCACTGCCGCGCAGAAACGTCAAATTAAGGATAGAGATGAGTTTAGATGTGTTTTCTGTGGCTTAGGCAAGCGCGAAGGCTTAACACTCTATGTCGATTTCATGTTTCCAAACAAGCCCAATAGGGCGGCAAGTACTCTGAATGGCGCGACGTTCTGCAGCAGACACCGGCCGAGCAATGTCGGGTCCATTAAAGACTTAATCTTAATGCAATTGTCCCAAATCAACGAAATGATTCAACGAGAGCATCAACATGATATTTCTGGTTTAATTAAGGAATTCGTTGAAATATACAATAGATATGAGGACAAGATTTAGTTTACTTGTTCTACATGTTTTTGTATTGACGCTGACAAATGCTATAATTGACTATCTGCAACATGACAGGGATTACGACAATGACTCTGATTGCAGAAGCGCCAACTTTGAGTTTCGATAATATTCCAATATCTCATGACTGGGCGTTCAGCGAAGCGAAACGGTCAGATACAACCTATATTACTCATGGATATCATCGCTATCCTGCCAAGTTTATCCCCCAGCTGGCCAGGCAGCTGATTGAAGATTATTCAAAGCCGTATGACACAGTACTTGATCCATTTTGCGGTTGCGGAACTACGCTTGTTGAATCAGTCGTGTCTAGTCGCTATTCTTACGGGTACGATATAAATCCGATATCGATCATGATTTCAATGGCAAAGGTGAGACGCCTAGATCCTTCACTGCTAAGTGAGGCGTTCGATCAGATTCAGATTCAATTTAGTGAAGTTATGGCTGAGCCCCCTGAAAACGAAAGGATCGATTATTGGTATAGGGAAGAACAGAAAGATGAATTAGCCAAGCTCTTGCAGGTCATTCGCAATTTTGAGAACTCGGATATCCGCCGCTTTTTTCTTTGCGGCTTCTCAAATATCCTAAAGAACTGTTCAATTTGGCATCAAAAGAGTAACAAGCCAACGCGCGACTTCAAAAAGAAAGTTCCCGATGTCATGCGAACTTTCAACCGCCAAATTCGCATGATGCAAAAAGGAAATATGGCCTTCTGGGAGTTGATGAACGAGTACACATTCTCCGCAAATGCAGAATGTAGAGATTCGAGAAAGCTGCCTTTAGTGAACGAATCTGTGGACTTGGTAGTAACTTCGCCACCTTATGTAACATCCTATGAATATGGTGACCTTCACCAGTTATCCATGCTGTGGTTGGAAGGTTTAGAAGATCTAAAATCATTCCGTGAAAGGTTTATAGGATCTGCATTACGGCGGATTGAATCTGAAAAAGAAGAGTATGAAACGCTTACTCGTAGTTCTCTTGCCGCTGAGATTGGTAAAAATTTGGAAAGAAAGAACGGCAAAACAGCATCAAGTGTCGTAAGTTACTTCCAATCTATGTACGAAATATGGACAGAACTATATCGAGTGCTGCGTGTCGGTGGCAAAGTATGTATCGTAATTGGCAATACCAGTCTCAAAGGTGTCCCGATCATTAATGCTGAAGTGTTTGTTGAGCAGATGCAAAGATTAGGATTTGTTTTGATTGATTTGATTAAGCGCGAAATACCATCAAAAAATTTGCCATCGACTCGTGACAAAGCGACAGGAAGGTTCGCTAAAACCGCCGATGCCGATGCTTTCGCGTATCCAACCGAGCTTATCCTGGTGCTTCAAAAATGACTAAGAAGCGGAAGAAGAATGACAAAGGAATAAGCGCTGAGGATTTGCGTAACATTTTCATAGAGCGCTATTCACCTGAATACAACAACATTCCCGCATTCTTGGTGGAGGCCGACAAGGAACACACAAAACACCTGTCCTCTGGAAAGAACAAGAGCCAGTCCTGGAATAGTGTGAAGGGGTCAACGCTTGAGCTTGTTATAGAATATATCCTGCGCAAGCAGCTTGAAGAAGTGAATCTAGAACTCATAAGAGTGGGTACGTCTCACGAAAAGATCAACATCGACTTCGGCGATTACGGATCGCACTTGCCCGATGTTGACTTGGTCGTATATCAGCGCAGTCGAGACAGGATCTTGGCGATTCTATCCATAAAGACTTCGCTCCGCGAACGGATTGCGCAGACTGCATATTGGCGCATGAAGCTTCATGCGCAGAGCAATACAAAGAATATCAAAGTGTTCCTGCTGACACCAAATAGCGATAATGACTTGAGAATCAGGCGCAAGCCCAAGAAGAATCGAGCGGTGGTCGAAACTGACATTGACGCAATCTATATTGTGAACAGGCCAGAGTTTGAGCTAGCCAACTATCTTTATCCAGGAGTCGAGTCCAGGATTCGTATGATTGATGAACTGGCGGACGACTTGGCCGAGTTGGCGGACCGAAAATACTTGTAGTCGTGTTAACCCCCACCCACAGCCGACGCCCCCGCCAAGCCACAGGCTCCTGCCTCGTCGCCGCATCCGCCATCCTCATCGCCGCCGTGCTCGCCGGCATCGGTTTGCTGCTGCCGCCATTTAACCTGCCCGCCCGCATCACTGCCTTGCAATACAGCTCGCTGAATGCCGACAATCCTGAGCTGGCGCTGGGCGCTGATTTCACTGTCAGCCTGCCCGAAAACAGCGACAGCGCCGCTATCGCGCTCAAGGTCGCCGCCTTGCCCTGGGCATCGGATGAGGCCGACCAGAGCGAAAATCGCTCCTCATCAATCAGACTGGCGCGCGAAATTCTGCCAGACCAGCTCGCGCCGCGCAGCCCCCTCTATGCGCTAGAGGCGCCTGGCGCCTTGCCGGCGGGGCTGAACTTTACAGTCGCTTTGCCAGCGGATGTCGCGGATACGGGCGCGCTTTCTCTGTACGGCTGGGATGGCGTAAACTGGCGCTTTGTTCCCGCGCAACTTGCAGGCGGCGAATTGCGCGGCGCAGCGAGTTTCGCGCCAGCTGCAATGGCGCTTTTCCAGGCGAGCGCCGCGCCGCCGTTGCTGATGATCACGCAAGAGTTGGCGCATGAGCTCGATCCGGAAGTCGCTGCGCTTGCAAGCATAATCAGCCCGGCGGGCTTGCGCCCGACGCGTCAGGGCGGTTTGACCGGCCGGCTGGCTCCTGGCGGCGACGCGTCCTCTGATTATCTTTACATGCCGGTGATTCGCAACTTTGAGGACCCGCGCGCGACCGATCCCGCGGCGATTGCGCGGTTGATCCGTGACGACGCGGCTCGCGGCGCGCAGGTCGCGCAAATGTCACGCATGGCTGCTGTCAATGGCTTCCATGGTCTTTTCATCGACTATCGCGATTTGCCGACGGAGGCGCGCGCGAACTTCAGCGCTTTCATCGAGCGTCTGGCTGCAAACTTGCACGAGCAGGGTTTGCTGCTAGGGCTGGTGGCGCCCGCCCACAGCGAAAGCGCGGGCGAAGCCGATGCCTATGACTGGCGCGCGCTGGGCGCGGCTGTCGATTTTTTTGCGCTGGATGTCAGCATTGCGCCGCAGCATCACGGCGGCGACGGACTGGTCACGCGGCTGCTCCGCCGCGCGGTTGAAAAGGTCGATCGCCGCAAGATCTTGCTGGGGCTCAGCGCGCGCAACCTGCGCGAGCATGAAGGGGCTTTCGCGGGCATCGGCTTCGCCGAAGCGCTGGCGGGGCTTGGCGATGTAAGCCTGGACGCCGAATCTGTCAGCGAGACCGGCTCTGTCGAGCCCGGCGCATTCATCCGCGCGTCGCTCAATGGGTACAGCGCGAGCCTCGGCTATGACGAGGCTCTGGGCACAGCTTATCTGGATTATTATCACGAGGACGACGGCTCCGGCGCGCGAATCTGGCTGACCGACGGCGCGGCTCTGGGGGCGCGACTCAATCAGACCTTGCCATTCGGGCTGGCTGGGGTGGCCATGGATGATTTGTTGTCGGAGGATCTGTTCCCCGGTTTGCTGCAGGCGCTGCGTGATTTTCTGGCGCAGATGCCGCCGCCGGCTGCCGCGGGGACATGGTCGCTGCGCTGGTCTGTTGCTCGACAAGACAGCTTTGTCGCAGAAGCCATCACCGGCTTGAATGAGGATTTTGCCCTGACCTTGACCGCGCCGGAAGGCAACTATGCGATTAACGCGGCGGTGATCAATCGCGACGGCGAAAGTGTCAGCCAGCGGGCTGGCGCGGCGCTGCCGCTTTTCGCGGCTACGCCAACACCAAGTCCGACGCCCACGCCGACCCCTGTGCCAAGCCCAACACCGCCGCCGGCCCCGGCCCGTCTTGCGCCAGCCGCCAACGAGGGCGGCGCAAGCGCGCCGAGCGACAATTTCCGCGCCGTTGCGCCGCCTCCCGGCAGCATTAACATCGAAATGGGCGGGCATGTCACCAGCGCGGGCAGCCAGCGCGCGGTTGGGGCGATGCGAGCGGCCGGCATGACCTGGATGAAGATTCAAGCGCGTTTCGACTGGAGCAGCCCGCCGGATATCGGACGCGAAATACAAAGCGCGCATAACAACGGATTCAAGATCTTGGTCGGCACTGTGGGCAGGCCGAACGAGCTGGCGCAAGGCGGGCAAGGCTTCGTCGATGCCTTCACGGACTGGTTGGCGCGCATCGCGGGCCAAGGCGCTGACGCCATCGAAGTGTGGAACGAACCCAATATCGACCGCGAATGGCCCCGCGGTCAGATCAGCGGAGCGGATTATGCTCGCATGTTGGCGCAGGCTTGGGGCAAGATCAAAGCCGTGAATGCTGGTACGCTGGTGATAAGCGCCGCCCCCGCGCCAACTGGCATCTCCGACCGACCCGATCAAGTGATGCCGGACAACCGCTGGCTGCGCGAAATGGTTGCTGGCGGCGGCTTGGATTTCCTCGATTGCGTCGGCGCGCACTACAACGAAGGCATCGTTCCGCCGAGCCAGACCAGCGGCGATCCCCGCGGCGACAATTATTATACGCGCTATTTCTACGGCATGTTGAACGGCTATATCAGCATCACTCGGCGTCCCATTTGCTTCACCGAGCTCGGCTATTTGACGGACGATGGCTATCCCGCACTTTCGGAATATTTTGCTTGGGCGGATAATGTAACTGTGCCACAGCAGGCGGCTTGGCTGGCGGAAGCCGCGGCGCTGGCATCGCGCAGCGGGCAGGTACGCCTGTTCATCGTCTGGAATGTGGATTTCACCCATTATGGCGCGGATCCACAAGCGGGATACGCCATCCTCAGGCCCGACGGCTCCTGCCCAGCCTGTGAGGCCTTGGCAAGGGCGCGCTGATTGATTTGTGGCATAAGCAAAAACTGAACACATAGCCCTTCCTGCCCGAGGAAGGGCTATGAACCCAGCGGTAGCCTTGGTTGCGCGTGACAAGGAGCCTGACATGGTAAGCAAAACCGTATACAAGCATATTCGCGGCTTTGTCGCCATTTGGCTCTCGATTACCTTTGTTATGGGCTTGTCCACCTTCCTCGCAATCTATTTCACATACAATCCCTCCTCTGTGGATCCCGGCTCTAGCAACCCCTTGCCTCTGGAAACTCTGGGACAAGAAACACCTGAAGAAGCGCCGCCGGCGCCAGCCATTGTACTGTCAAGCGTGACGCCAGAGCCAAGACCTGCGACAGAATCCGTCACGCAGGAATCGAGAGTTTCCGCCGTCATCGCCATTGACACGACCGAGATTCCCACGCTCGCCAGTACCGCGGAACCGACGCCGACGCCGACGCCGCTTCCAGTAGCAGATAGGCGCTATCAGGTTGGCATTCAAGTCGAGCACGCGCCCGACCTAATTCCCGACAATCAGGACGCCTGGTACAATTCTGTCGCCGCCGATCTGGGACTCGGCTGGGTCAAGCAGCAAGTCCGCTGGGAAATTATGGAACCGCAGCCAGGGGAGATCGACTGGCGCGCGCTTGATGTGGTGATGCCCAGCGCTGAAAAATTTGGTATCAAACTGCTGCTTTCCGTTGTTTCCGCGCCTGATTGGGCGCGAGAGCCAGAGGTCTTTCTGGAGCGACACGGTCCGCCGGCCGATCCGCTAGCCTATGCCGATTTCCTGGCCGCGTTGCTCAAGCGCTACCCGGGCCGCATACATGCCATCGAAATCTGGAACGAGCAAAACAGCGACCGGGAGTGGACATCGGTCAAAGGTTTAAACGCGGCGGATTATGTCCAGCTTTTGCGAACCTCCTACGAGACCATCAAAGCCATCGAGCCCGGTGTCATCGTTATCAGCGGGGGCCTATCCCCTACCGGCATCAATGACGGAGTCAGCGCCTATGACGATTTCAACTATATGGATCAGCTAATCGACGCGGGCATGCTGGATTGGGCGGATTGCGTCGGCGCGCATCACTATGGTTATAACATCGGTCCCGATTATCGCTATAACGAGATACCGGATGATCCCGAAGCGACCTTCCGCGGACCTTTCGACAATCCGCACCATAGCTGGAGCTTCCGCAGCACTTTGGAAGGTTATGCCAATCGCATTCGCTCAGCCGGCCATGTTACCAAACTTTGCCTAACCGGTTTCGGCTGGCCCTCCGCCGAAGATCTGGAGAGCCAGCGTGAAGGAATTGACTTCGCCCACGACAATACCTTGGCGGAGCAGGCGGAATGGCTCCCGAGGGCTTTGTCCAATATGGCCGACTGGGACTTCGTCTGGCTGGCTTTTATATGGAACTTTAACTATGGTCCGCAAGCGGGCTGGGCAGCCGACAACGACAACGTGCCCTATTCGCTGATTGGACCTGGATTCAATTTCCGCCCAGCATACGACGCCATCCGCGCCTGGCAGCGGGATTACCAGACGCGAGAGAGTTCATAAGATGCCCAAGGCGCTTACGCGGGGACCTCGCGTCGTGCTGCTGGCGCTATTGGCTGTGGCGCTTGCCGGCGCCGCTGTCTGGCTCGGGACCCGTCCGGAAAGAGACCCTTTCAAGGCAAGCGCGATAGCCGCTCCGCCTTTTCCGTCACTGACTTACGGCATACAGACTTTCGTCTGGTGGAACGAGCCGCAGCGTGGCTTGCATCTCCATTTAGTCCGATTGATGTCCTTTAGCCATGCCAAACAAAACTTCGCCTGGAGCGACTTGGAACCGCGCAAAGGCGAATGGATTTGGCAACAGTCTGATCGCATCGTGGAGTCGATTGAAGAGCGCGGGTTGCAATTGGTGGCGCGCTTGGGGAAAGTCCCCGCCTGGGCGCGCATGGATGGGGCCGATCCCGCTGCCCACGATTCTCCGCCAGCCGACCTTAGCAACTGGGAGAACTTCTGTTCCGCCATTGCGCAGCGCTATCGTGGTCGTATTGTTGCCTACCAGATCTGGAATGAACCGAATCTCAGTCGCGAATGGGGCAATACGCAGCCCGACGCCTCAGCTTATGTTGAGTTGCTTGGGGTTTGCAGCCGCGCCATCCGCCAAGCGGATTCGGAAGCCATATTGATCTCGGCCGGTTTGTCGCCGACCGGCACCAACGACGAGCGCGCCACACCCGACGACGTCTTTCTCGATCACATGTACCGTAACAATTTCCAGCAATTCATTGATGTCGTCGGCGCGCATGCCCCGGGTCTCGCCCCGCCCGAGATTGGTCCCGACGACCCAGAAGCAAAAGCCCGCTGGTTTACCTTTCGGCGTGTGGAAGATTTGCGAAAGATCATGTTGCGGTACAATGATGAAGCGCGTCAAATGGCAATCATGGAATTTGGATACACCACCGATACGCTCAATCCGGAATACGCTTGGTATGGCGTCAGCGAAGCGCAGCAGGCGGATTACTTGGAACGAGCCTACGAATACGCCATCGCCAACTGGCGTCCCTGGGTCGGCTTGATGTCGCTGATTTACATGCCGGACTTGACCTGGGAACCAGAGGATGAAGAATACTGGTGGTCTATCCTGGATCCGGCCAGTGGCGCGCCGCGCGAGGCTTATATCAAATTAGCGAACATGCGCAAAGTCTGTGACGAGTTTATTATCCCGCAGCGCCCAGCCGATGGTCCAGTGGCTCTTGGCGAGGAAATCGCCCCAGTCTGTCCCTGAGCAACGGATTTCGCCCATAAACGGAAAGCGCAGCGAGCGACGTCGCTAGGAAATCTCATGACAACGGACTCTACGCTAATCAACATGGTAAAGGGCCACGCGGTGATGACCAGCCGCATGAGCCGCTATTTCGCCATCATATTGCTGCTTATCGCCGCCCTCTTGCGCACAGCCGATTTGGCAAATGTGCCCGGCGGCTTCAACGAAGACGAAATCATCAACATCCGCCTGGTCGACAATGTTCGTCAAGGCGATATCTTCGTTTTTTTCCCAGGAGAGGACGGCGGGCGCGAAGGCATGTACCATGTCTTGGTGGCTTTTATCACGCTCTTTGTGGGCGAGGGCACCATCGGTTTTCGGATTCTCTCCGTCTGGCTGAGCTTGGTCTCGATCGCCATCATCTATACCCTCGGCAAGCATCTTTTCAATCCCATTGTCGGTGTCATGGCAGCCGGGCTGGTGGCTGTAAACATGAGCAATATCATCCTGGCGCGCAGTGTCAGCAGCGATGCCGTCGTCGTCTTTCTTGTCTCGGCAATCATGCTGGCGCTTGCGCGGGCGCTGCCAGTGTACCGGCGCTCGCGCGTTGTATCCTCCAATGTTACTTCCTTCGCGGCGCTGGGGGCGCTGCTCGGCATAGGTTTTTATCTGCACCCTTCAAGTCTGTTTATTGTTTTGGCTGGCATGCTGTACATTGGGCATTTGTTGTACATCCGCAATGTCATGTTTCGGCAGCGCCGCAGCTACACCGGTTTTGCCATTCTTGTCATGATCATCATCGCCATGCCCTATCTGATTTCGTCGATCAATGTGCCACAATACGCCGCGGGCCAACGGATTTTGTCGCAATACACCGACGGCTTGCTGCGCTCCATCGTTGACGGATTGCTTGGCGTCGTGCGCTTGGGCGATACCAATCCCTTGCACAATCTGCCGGGCCGCCCGCTTGTCGATGCCTTTAGCGGTTTGTTCGCGCTCGTGGGCATCGTCATCTGCATTATTCGGCGGCGCAGACCCCGCTTCATGCTGCTCTTGATCATGGGTTTTATAGCGCTGCCGGCCGCGCTAATCGTCGAACAGAGTCCCAATTTCGCGCGCATGGCGGTCATCTTGCCGCAGCTCGCGCTCTTTTTTGGCATCGGCTTTTACTCTCTGATCCGGGCGCCTATTTTCGCTGACGTGGTATTCCGCAGAATGGCGGTGGCCGGTGTGGTGGCGCTGCTCGGGCTTAATTTCCTGTGGACTTGGCAAGATCTATTTGTGGCTTGGCGCAACGACGAGCGCGTTATCCCATTGGTCAACGGCGAGCTGGGTCAAATCGCGCATTATCTCGATGCCAAGGGCAATGAACTGCCGCTCGTCTTCTGCGATGCCCATTGGGCGAGTATCGAACCCCAAACCTTGACCACCGATAGTGAAAAAACCCTGCTCATGATGAATCGCAACGACCTGGTTTACCGTGAAGCGGATTGTACGCGCAGCCTGCTGCTAACAAACGGCGGCGCCCGTCAGCGCGCGGTATTTTTTTCGGACGAAAGCCGAGCGAATATGCACCCCTACTTGCAAGAGTGGTTTTCGCACGGGCAATCAGTCGGGGGCAGATTGCCACGGGACGCCACCCTCGAGCTGGAGCTTTCAGACTTGTTCGCCGATCGCGCCGGGGAGTTCATCACCCTGTCGCCAGTCTGGTATGATCCTGATTTTGCCGGGGAGGCTGTGCCAGTATCCCCACCCATCCGCTTCGGCGAAAACTTGACCTTTCTCGGCTACCAGCACAATGTGGATCGCAGCTTCAAGCCCGGCGAGACGGTGGATGTGATCACCTACTGGCGGGCGGAAGGCGTCGTGCCAGCGGATCTCACCCTGTTCACGCATATTCTCTCCGACCCGGTCACGTGGATCAACGGACGCGATGTCATCCATGTCAATCCCCAGCGGCTCGCCGACCGCGACGTCTTCATTCAAGTAACTTCTATATCTTTGCCAGAGACCGTATTGGCTGGCGAATACTTCATATCCGTCGGCGCCTATCGTCAAACGGTGACGGAACGCCTCACTGCTTTTAAGGATGAGCAACCAAACGGCGATCGTATCTTCCTGTATGCCATAGAGGTGCAAGAAGCGCCGGGCGCCGAAGAAAGCGGCAACTGAATGTTTGAACTGGTATTCTTGGGCACGTCGGCATCCGCGCCTTCAATTCATCGCGGCTTGCCGGCGCTGGCGATTTTGGCGGAAGAACAGCGCTTCCTGGTCGATTGCGGAGAAGGCACGCAACGGCAGATTCTGCGCAGCGGCATCGGTTTCAAGCGTCTCAATCATATCTTCTTGACCCATGCCCACCTGGACCATTTGCTGGGTTTGGGCGGCTTGCTGTCTACCTATGGACGTTGGGAGGCTCTGGAAGAAATTCATATCTGGGGCGGCTTGCCGGCCATAGAGCGCGTTCAATCCTTGGTTTACGAGGTGGTATTCCGCAAGGAGACGCCACCGCTGCCGATTTATTTCTATCGCACCATGCCGGGCAAGCAGCTTTTCAAAGGACGCAAGTTCTCCGTGCGCGCTTTTCCGGTTCATCACCGGGGCCGCGAGTGTTACGGCTATATCTTTGAAGAAGATTCGCGCCGGCCCTTTTTGGCTGACAAAGCTGAGGCGCTTGGCTTGCCGATGGGACCCGAAAGAAGGCGGCTGGTGGGCGGACAGTCGGTCACGCTGGCCGATGGTCGGACGATTCAGCCGGATCAAGTATTGGGAGACCTGATCAAAGGCGCTAAAGTCGTGGTGACCGGCGATGTCGCGCGAACGAATAACCTGGGAGCGGCAGCACAGGACGCCGACGCCTTGGTGATTGAGTCGACCTTTCTCGACGAGCATGCCGATATCGCCAAACAGGTGGGCCATATCACCGCGCGACAGGCGGCGGAACTGGCCCGCGACGCGAATGTCAAATACCTATTCCTGACGCATATTTCGCGGCGCTACCGGGAATTCGAGGTCATACGCGAAGCGCGGCGACATTTCCCAAACAGCTACGTGGTTCGCGATCTGGATCACTTCGCCGTTTATCGCGATCGACTGCCGCGGAAAATTGAACGCCGCGGGGACGCGGGCGCCAAAGACGACCTGGACCATCTTGGAGGTGAAGCGTGAACGAAGCCATGAAGCAGCGATTGGGTGAATATGTGAACGAGCTGTTTGTGCGAGAGGACGATGTGCTGGCTTTTGTCCGGCAACAGACCGCCGAACAGGGTTTGCCGCAAATCAATCTACAGCCGCATGAAGGCTTGATGGTCCAGCTCTTTGTGCGCATGTGCGCAGCGCGGAAAGTGATTGAAGTTGGCGCCCTGGCTGGATATAGCGCCATTTGGATCGCGCGCGCTCTGCCCAACGACGGCCGACTCGTCACCATTGACAAGAGCGGCGAGCATTGTCGTTTGGCTCGCGCTCATATCGAGCGGGCAGGTCTTGCTGACAAAGTATCGGTGCTGCAGGGAGACGGAAGACAAATCTTGGACAAACTGGCAGTCGACGCGCCCTTTGACGCGCTTTTCGTCGATGCCGACAAAGTCAGTTACCCGCAATACTTTAACTGGGCAGCGGACAATTTGCGCGGCGGGGGCCTCATCATGGCGCATAATGCTTTTTGGGGCGGCAAAATCCTGAACCCGGAAAGCGAAGACGACTTGGGTCTGGTTCGCTTCAATCAGATGCTGGCGGAGCACCCGGCTTTTGCGAGCAGCATCATCGAAGTAGGAGACGGTCTGGCGCTGGGAGTCAAGCTGGAGACAAACTAGCCGCGGCGCTACAGGGACTTGAGCTCAATCATCCCTTGTCCGTAAACTTTGCCCGGCTCGACGATCAAGGGCGAACCCAAGTCCACCGTCGCCAAGAGGTCATAGGTGGTCGCGCCGGTGATGCGCGCCGGTACGATTTCCCCAACAGGCATTTCGCCTTCGACCAGCACATAGCCGTCGATCTCCGGCGCGTCGCGGTAGCTGCGCCCCAGGCTTATGATCCTGTCCGTATCCGCGCCAGCGTCGTCTTCGCCAACGCCGTGGCCCTCCACCAAGATATCCAGCGTTTTGCCGACCAGCGCCTGGTTCTTCCGCAAACTGATGCCCTGCTGCAATTCCATCAGCCGCTCGTAGCGCTCTTGCTTAATCGCGTCATCCACATGATTGGGCAATGCCGCGCTGGGCGTACCCAACTCGTAGCTGTATTGAAAAGCGCCAACGCGGTCAAACTCCAGATCGCGCAGCATGGTCAGAAGCGCCTCAAACTCTTCTTCCGTTTCGCCGGGATAACCAACGATGAATGTTGTGCGCACCGCCAGCTTTGGCATCAGATCTCGCAACTTGCCAATCGTTTGATAGACCCATTCGACCTTGGCTGGCCGGCGCATGCGCTTCAGCGTTTCCCGATGCCCGTGCTGCAATGGCATATCCAGGTAGGGCAAGACCTGCTTATGCTTCGCCATCGTTTCCATCAAGCGCGGTGTGACATAGCCAGGATAAGCGTACATGATTCGCAGCCAAGGAATGCCTGGCGCTGCCGCAACAATCGCGTCCAGAAGCTGCGCCAAGCCGTCTTTCAAGCCCAGGTCATAGCCATAATCGGTGCTGTCCTGCGCGATCAGCAGCAGCTCTTGCACGCCCATGTCTTGCAGTTTCACCGCCTCTGCCACAATGGCGTCCAGCGGCCGGCTCACCGCCGTGCCTTTGATGCGCGGAATGGCGCAAAAAGCGCAGGGCCGCCGGCAGCCATCCGCGATTTTCAAATAGGCGTAAGCGCCTTGTACGCTGGCGCGTATCACGCCTTTTTCGTCCAGCCCGACGACATCGGCATCGGTGGGCAAGTGATAAAGCGGCTGCGGATGCTTGCGCGCCCGCAGGCGGGTGATGAGATCAAAAATGTCCATCCAGCGCCGCGTGCCGATCACGCCATCCAGCCCGGGCGCCTCTTGCGCCAAGGTGGCGCCGTAGCGCTGCGACAAGCAGCCGGCGGCGATCACCATCTGGTCGTCGCGCTTCATCGCCACCAACTCGCGCAGCGCCTCGATCGATTCCTCTTTGGCGGCGTTGATGAAACCGCAGGTATTGACGATCATCACCTCAGCCAGTTCCGGATCGCCTGTGCCGCTCATGCCGCGCTGATGCAGCAGTTGCGCGATGCTCTCGCTGTCAACCGAATTCTTGGAACATCCCAGGCTGAGCAAGAAATACTTGTCGCGTTTTGAGTGATCGACTGGCATCGGCATGTTTATGTTCCCGTCATTCAGAAAATAGGATGATAGCCCAATCGAGGAAGAAAGGAAACTGGCTTCAAGCCTCATTTCCCTGCGCTTTCAGCCCCGCCTGCGTCAACCGCGGCGGCAAGATCGCTGTCACTGACGGCGTCGGCGTGATCGTCGGTATATCGGTGACGGTTGGCGTATCGCTCGCGGTGGGCGTGTCGCTGGGACTGTGCGTCGGCGCCGGCGTGAAAGTCATCGTATCAGTTGGCGCTGGTCCCAAGGACGGCATCGGGCTGGGACCTGGCGTGCCGCTCGGTGTCTGCGCGGCCATGGTCGTGTCGGCAAAAGCGGTGGCTCGTGTCGTTGGGCTAAGGAGCGTGGGCGCGCCGCCGGGACCCAAGCTAAGCGCGATATCGGTCGCAGAGAAGCGAATATCCACGCGCTGCCCGCGCCCGCCGGCGCCTTGCTGCTTCTGCCCGTTCCATTCGATATCAAGCCCTTTGGCGTTGCTGGCGCTTAGCACAATCTCTGTCGCGGCGCTGTACTCGTGGACGGTATCCGGCGCGGCGATGCCGGCAAAGCGCTCGACGCCATCGCTGATGATACGCAGCCAGTTGCGCTGCGTTACCAGGATATTGACGAGGACGCCGCTGCCGCTGTAGCCGGATCGCAGCGCGGGACTTGGCGTCGCGACCGTCGGCGTCGGCATGGGCGCTGATGCGAGCGTTTCGTTAGCTGGGGCGGTAATCTGCGAATCTGTAAGCGCTGCGCCATCCGCGCTTTCCGCCGCGCTTTGAGGACCTATCAACTCCAGCGTGACAAATGCGATGGTGCCAATGGCGGTGATGGAAAACACAAAGAGCAGAAATATGCTCCACAGCCGCCTGCGGTGAAAGCTGCGGCTCTGTTCGACGTCGATTTCCTGCATGGGCAGCGGCGGGTCGTCGCGGCGGCGGCGGGCTCTGTCAGGTTTCCTCTCGCTGCGCCAGAGCCAACGGCGGCGCCTGCTCTTGCCAAAGCGCGCATCGTCGTAAAGCCGTAAGAAATCGTCCTCATCCAAGCCCAGGAAGCGCGCGTAGTTGCGCAGCAGGCCGCGCGCCTGGATTTCGGACATGTCGGTGGCGGCGAAGTCGCCGGCTTCAAATGCTTCCAGAATCGGCTGTCGTATCCGCAGCTTATCGACAGCCTCTGCCAGCTCGATCTCTTTCGCTTCGCGTGAACTGCGCAGGAATTGTCCAAGAGAGTAGGCATCCATGCGGTCCGGTGACCCTTAATCAAATAGCCCCGCTTGTTCTCTTCTCGCTGGAACCAACGGGGCTAGGGGCGCATATGTTTGTCTGTCAACCGCGAAAGCGGTCTGCTTGAATCAAGTTTCGGCTTGCACAGTTTCCAGCTCCAGCTCGCTGGCTTCCGTCTCGGCGGACGCTTCCGGCTCCTCCGCTTCTTCATCCTCTGCCGATGTAGCGTATCTAAACCCTTCCACCATGATGTCTTCGGCGCTGACTTTCTCGCCCCTGGCGCGGGCGGCCAAGAAGACGCTCAATTCGTCTTCTGGCACGATAGTGATCGTCAGCAGCGGGGAAACTTCTGTACCCAGGCGCACCGGCACTTGATGCGTGCCGACTTCCCGCAGCGGCTGTTGGCTGATACGCCGCCGGTTGATGTCGACGCCGGTGGCGCTATCAAGTTCGTCGGCGATTTCCTGGGTCGTGACCGAGCCAAAAAGCTTGCCGGTGGTCGCGGCGCGGCGGCCGAAGATCAACTCCTGGCCGTCAATCTGACGTCCCAGGTCATTAAGCATATTGTTGTATTGCGCTTTGCGCGCTTCCACGTTCTTGCGGATATTTTCCGTTCGCCGCAAAGCGGAATCGCTGGCTTGGATGGCCATCTTGCGGGGAATCAAAAAGTTGCGCGCGAAGCCATCGGCCACTTTGACCACTTCGCCCGCTACCCCGTGTTTGTACAAGTCCTGCAGCAGAATAACTTTCATCGTCGCACCCTCATCTTGCTTATGCCCAAGGCGAGTCTTTCGCCGAGCCCGCATTTAGCCTGACGCGCGGAAAGCGCCAGCAGACTTTCCATTGACTAAAGTCAGATATTATAGCAAGGTCGACCGCGATGCCAAGTGGCAATCCGCAGGGCATCCTTTGACTGAAAACAGGCTGGACGGAGCGATGAAAACGAGCAATGCGCTGAGCAATCGCCAACTTGCCGAAAAAGCGCTGATCATGCTTTTCGGCTTTTTGGCGAGTGGCGTATTGGGTTTTCTGCGCATTGCGGCGCTGGCGTCGCAGTTTGGCGCGGGCGCCGCTCACGACAGCTTTAACTCGGCGCAACAGATACCCGAACTGGTCTTTGTTCTGGTTGCGGGGGGCGCGCTGGGTTCTTCCTTCATTCCCGTTTACGCCAGAATCCGCGCCGGCGACGCAGAACAGGCTTGGCGTCTGGCCAGCGCCGTTATGACCCTGGCCGCCTTGGCAGCGGCGCTGCTCGGGCTGTTAGTGACCGTCTTCGCGCCTCAGATTGTCAGCGGCGTATTATCAGCTGGCAGATCCCCCGCCGAACAGCAACTGACAGTCGCCATGATACGTCTGATGATGCTGACTCCTTTCATCTTCAGCATCAGCGGCTTGGTGATGGGCATTTTGCAGTCCCACGCCATCTTCTGGCTGCCGGCCATTGCCATCAGCATGAACAATATCGGCATCATCATCGGCGCGCTTTTCATCGCGCCGCATTTGCCCGCCCACCCCGATGTGGGGCAGGTCGGGGATCTCAACGTGATGGGCTTGGCTTATGGCGCGGTATTAAGCGCCGTCTTGCACCTGCTGGCGCAATTGCCCGGGCTTGTCAAGCTGCGCGCGCGCCTGCGCCCGCTGTTGTCCTGGCGCGCGCCCGGGGTCATTGACGTGCTCCGCTTGATGGGTCCGCGCGTGATCGGCTTGGCGGTGGTGCAGGTCAATTTCGTCGTCAACATTTATCTGGCGAATCACATGGCGCTGGGCAGCGTGACGGCGCTGCGCTACGCCTTCATGATGATGTTCTTCGCCCTGGGTATGATCGGCCAGAGCGTTGGCTCGGCTGTTTTTCCCAGCCTGGCGGCTTTATGGGCGGAGGGCAATCTCGGCGACTTCAAGGACCGCCTGTCGGGGGCGATGCGCAATGTGCTCTACCTGTCCTTCCCCGCGACAGTGCTGTTTATCATGTTGGGGCAGCCCATATTTAGCATAATGGAACGCGGCGAATGGACTGCGGAAAGTAGCCAAGCCGCGGCTTGGGCGCTGGGATTTTATGCTTTGGGCATCGCCGGCTTCACACTGTTGGAGGTGCTGTCGCGGGCATTTTACGCGCTTGAAGATACGCTGACGCCGGTTGTGGTCGGCGCGGGCGCAATGGTGACGAACCTGGTCCTCAACCTGATATTCATTCAGTTCATCGGCGACCCGACCAGCCTGGCGCGCGGCGCCTTCGCCGGCTTGGCTTTGGCGAACGCGCTGACGACGCTGGTCGAGTCGGCTTTGCTCTGGTGGCTGATGCGGCGCCGCCTCGGGGCGCAGGACGGCGCTGGCGGCATCCATGACGCTGCCATTTTGCGCAGCGCCGGCGGCAGTCTTTTGGCCGCGCTGATCATGGGCATCTGCCTCTGGCTATTAAGCGGCCTCGCGCAGGCTGCCGGCTGGACGCTGGCAATCGGCGGCGGCTTGATTGGGACGATTGTCTTTCTTGGCTTCAGCTATTTTTTCAACTTGAGCGAAACGCGGGCGCTGGCGGGGTCGCTCCTGCGCCGGCTGGCATGAGCAGGGACAAACGGGTCAAGATGAGGTGGGGCAAAACAGCATGGCGGGAAAATTCAATGACATGGTGGTCGTCGTCACAGGCGCGGGGCGCGGTATCGGACGCGCGCTCGCGCTTGGTTTCGCCGGGGCTGGCGCGAATGTCGTCTGCGCGGCGCGCACCCAGGCAGAAATCGACGACGCTGCCGCCGCGATTCGGGCAGCCGGTGGCAGCGCTGTGGCGCAGCGCTGCGATGTCGCCTCCCCCGATGACCTGCGGCGGCTTTATGACTTCACGCGCGCGACCTATGGCCGCCTGGATGTCGTCATCGCCAATGCCGGCGGCAACTTCGCGCGGCAGCCGCTCGAAGACAGCGACATCGCGGCTTGGGAGCATACGGTTCGCGTCAATTTGCTCGGCGTCTATTACACCGCCAGGTTCGCGATTGCGGATCTCAAGGCGCGCGGCGGGCATATAATCGTGATTGGTTCTGGGCTGGGTCATCGCGTGGGCGACAGCGTACATTCCGCTTACAGCGCGTCCAAAGCCGGCGCGTGGATGCTGACGCGCGCCTTGGCGAAAGAGCTGAGTCCTTACAAAATTTGCGTCAACGAATTGATACCGGGCGCGGTGCAGACCGAGCTTTTCTCAAGCGCGCCGCGCCCCGCCGATTCGCCGCTCCAGGCTGAGTGGATCAAGTCGCCGGAAGACGTCCTGCCCCTGGCGCTCTTCATCGCCTCGGGACCGCTGACCGGTCCCACCGGGCAGAGCTTCAGCCTGATGCGCCGCGACTCGCAATAATCTTAGGACTTCAGAACGGCGAATATCGCTTTCAGATACTCGGCTTCGGGGAAGCCAATGGGGTGATCCAGGGCGTGCGAGCTCGTCTCGGTGATTTCCAATTCGTAACCAGCCACCTCGGCACTGCGCGTCACCAGGTTATAAAACCGCTCCATCGTGATTCGGCTGGAGCAAGAGGACATCAGCAGCAGGCCATCTTCCGCCAGCAGCGCCAATCCCAGCTCTACCAAGCGGCGATAGGCAAACACCGCTTTCTGGACATTGGCGCGGCTGTTGGCCAGGGCCGGCGGATCAATGATCACCAGGTTGAACCTGCGCCGCGCATCCACCAATTCGCGCAAGCCGGCGAAAGCGTCCGCCACTATGATGCCCACCCGTTTTTCGTCCAGCCCGTTGAGCGCGACATTGGTTTTCAGCGCCTCTAGAGCCGCTTCGCTGCTGTCCAGCGCCAAGATCGATTTGGCGCCGCCCGCCAAGCCATAAACGCTGAACCCGCCGCTGTAAGCGAAGACGTCCAGTATCCGCTGGCCATTCGCCAGTTCCCGCAGCTTCTGCCGGTTGTCACGCTGGTCGAAGAAGAAGCCGGTCTTGTGTCCCTTCCGTACATCCGCTTCGAAGCGCAAGCCGTTCTCCACAAATTGCGCTCGGCTGGCGTCCCCCGCGCCGAGCAAGACCTGGCCATCAGCCAAGCCATGCAGCCGAACGATATCGTGGCGCTGCGATTGCAAGGCGCGGCTGAGCCGCAAGACCAGGGTCTCGAACTTGAACGTTTTTCTCAGCGCGGCTATCAGGGTCTTCAGCTGTGGCAGCCAAGCGACCGTGTACAGCTTCAGCACCAGGGTGTCGCCATAGCGGTCAATAACCAGGGCCGGCAAACTGTCACTCTCGCCGTGGACCAGCCGGTAGCCCGTGATTCCCTGGTCTATCAGGGGCTGACGCCGCGCCTGCGCCGCTTCCAATGTCTTGATAAACCAGGCGAAATTGATGCGTTGCGGCGTCTCGCTTTGCAAGATCTTGATGCGAATCGGCGAGAAGGGATCGTAGAGACCCACCCCCAGGAAGCGATTCTTGCCCCGGTCATAAATCACTGCCAGATCGCCCGCGTTGCCCAGATGGCTTTGCTTGATGATAGAGCCTTCGAAAACCCAGGGATGACCTTGCCGGATGGCGCGCTCGGCGGATGGTTTGACGCGGACGGCGATGTTCTTGTCCGATGGCTCCGGCAATTTACTGAGGTCAATCATTTCCGGTCCTTTGGGCGCCTGTCAAACATCTTCAGGGCAATCGCTTCAGAATGAAATTGTGCTGACATCGACTATTTTTCTCAAAACTTTTGTATCCTGTAGGGTCGGCACAACGGACTCCGTTGAAAAACAGCCCCCATCCCGAAGGTCTATGTCTACGTGGCCCCGGCCCCTCCTCGCCATCTCTATGGCGAGCATCCCCAAAATGAGGGAAGGGGAGCTTCCTGAACCGTCATGAACTGTTTAAGCCCCTCCCTCTTTATGGGAAAGTTCGCCATAGAGATGGCGAACGGGTTTGGGGTGGGGGAAATCGAGTATTTCAACAGAGTCCAACGTGCCGCCCTCGCTGGTCAAGAATAAATTTGATGCGATTGACCTGCTATTCCTCATCTTCCTCGACCAGGCTGATCTTGAGCTCGGCTTTTTCCAGCAGGTCTTGACAATGCGCCGACAAGCGCTTGCCCAATTCGTACAAAGCGACTGACTGCTCCAGCGACGGCGCGCCAGTTTCCAGTTGCTCGACCAGGCTTTCGAGTTGCTGGAATGCCTCTTCGTAGCTCAGTTCTTTTATTTCGTCCATTATCGCTCCACCCTGACATTGATCTGATCCCGGTGAAAGCGCAGTTGCAAGCGCTGATCGTCTTGCACTTGCGCCGCCGAGCGCACAATCTCGCCCGATTCGTCGCTGACCACCGCATAGCCCCGCGCCAATATCTGCTCCGGATTGGCTGCCTCAAGCGCTTTCAGTTGGGCGGCCAGGCGCGCTTGCAGCCGCTCGAGGCTCGACACAGCGGCGCGTTCCATGCGGTCCGCTTGACCAGCAAGCCGCTCCTGCGCCGCTTGAACCGAACGCAATGGTGTATTGGAACCCAGCGCGCGTGACATCCCCTGGCTGGCTTGCCGCCATTCTTGCAAGGTCGCGCTCAATCGCGCGTTCAGCGTCGCGCGCGCCCGATCCAGGTCCAGCAGCAATTCTTCTTGATTCGGCGTCGCTAATTCGGCCGCGGCGGAGGGCGTCGGCGCCCGCAGGTCGGCGACGAAATCGGCGATGGTAAAGTCGATTTCGTGCCCGATGCCGCTGATGACAGGCTTGCGGCTGGCTGCGATAGTCCGCGCGACCGTTTCATCGTTGAAGCACCACAGATCTTCGATCGAGCCGCCGCCGCGGGCAACGAGGATCACGTCGATGTCGTCCCGCGCATAGAGCCGCGCAAGCGCCGCGACAATCGCCGCGGGCGCCTCCGCGCCTTGTACGATCGTCGGGCTGAGCATGACATCCGCCAGCGGAAAGCGCCGGCTCAGGACATTTAGAATATCTTGGTAGGCGGCCGCGTCAGGGGAGGTCACGAGGCCGATGCGGCGCGGGAAGGGCGGGGGCGCTTGTTTTTTCGCCGGGTCGAAGAGGCCCTCGGCGTTCAGCTTCGCTTTCAGCGCTTCAAATTGCTGATGCAAATCGCCGACCCCGCCAAGCGCCTCGATCGCGTTGACATAGAGCTGATATTCGCCCCGCGCCTCATATACGCTGACCCGCCCCAGCACGACGATTTCTGCGCCGACTTTCACATCTAGCCGGACATATTGCGCCGCGCTGCGGAACATGACGCAGCGCAACTGTGACTTGGCGTCCTTGAGCGTGAAATACCAATGCCCGGAGGCAGCCTTGGTCAGATTTGATATTTCGCCGCGCACGCGCAGATCCGCCAAGGTAGCGTCGGCGTCGAACAGTTCATGAATGTAGCGGGTAAGCTCTTGAACCGAAAAACTCTGCATGTTCAAATCGAAGGAAACCTGTTGTTGACTGTCATTTTGCCATATACAATTATGTCAGGTTTCGCGCTTTTATACTATTGAGGATAGACGATGAGGATTGACGATGGCTTATCTCAACGCCAGTGAACGCGGGCAATTGCTGGAAGAACTTAGGGGCATGAAATTCGGGCGGGCAAAATCCAAACTCTCGCGCCTGGATCCCGAAGGGCGCCTGGCTTATTACCGCAATGTGCAGCAATCCGGCGAATGGCATACCCGTTTTGTTCTGGCTGGCTTGGGCACGATCGTGACGCTGGTGGAAGTCAATCACGCCGGCAATGACCAACCGCGCAACAAACAGCGCTTCGAATTCGTCAATATCATCGTTGAGCCCAGCCCCGCCAATAAGAGCTAAGTGAATAGCGCTCAGTGCTCGTGCTCTTCGTCATGCGCGTGCAGGGGGCTATGTTCATGATAGATGCCCTGGCGGTGCATGGCTTGGTGCAGCTTGTTATGCGCGGATTCCAGCGTGGCGCGGATGCGCTTGAACTGCTGCGCGGCGGGGCGCGGCGCTAGCGTGTCCACAAAAGCCATCGCCCCTTCAATCTGTTCCAGGACGGCGATGGCATCCGCCTTTTGAAACGGACCCCTGCCGCCGACGCGTACTTGAACGCAACTGCTATGCGCCGCGATATCTGATTTGTTGCCATTGTGGCTGCCCCGCGCGCGTAATGCGATCCAGGTCGACTCGCTGATGGCGACCTCGCAACTGCCCTCGGTCCGCATAGCCCCGTCCAGCGACCGCTCCGCCACGGCAAATCCGCCGCAAACGACTTCTACCCGCTCCAAGGGCATGGTCGCGGATTCGGCGCGCCAGCTGACATTGACCGTTCCGCCGCCCTCGGGCAGATCCAGCTTTGCCCCCGGCGCCATTCCTTCCACCCACAATTCCAGCAAGGGACCGACCGTGACGAAGGTATTCCCGGCTTTGACGCTGGCCATCCAGTTGTCATAACTGAACTCGAGCTCGCCCAGATGCGCGTAGGTGCGCATGCCGCCCAATAAAGATTGGGCGTCCATTTTGTCCGAGCCGCCAACGATCGGGACCTGATAGCCAAGATTGAGATAGCGGTACCAGTCCAGCAAGCCGTAGGGGGTGATCTGGGCGTCAAAAGGGTTGAAGCTCATCATTTCTATCGCATGTACCAGCTCGAGCACGATATCGGCGGCGCGCTCGGCTTGGGGGTTGGGCGCATGTGGCAGGACGACCAATCCATTCTGCTCGATGCAGCGCCGCGCCCAATCCGCCATGCTCGCTTCCAGGGCATCGCCGATCGCCGACTCCGATGGTCCGCCACTGCAAAGCGGATGAATCATTGCGCCGGAGTAACCCAGCAAGGAAATATGACCCATGACCTGCATGCGGTTTTCCGTGCCCACGCGGACCAAGAACTCGCCATCGCCGCCGAAGTCTGCCGCGCCCAGCGTGCTGCGCCCGTCGAAATCGCTGACATTGCTGAACAACTCGCCCCATTGGCTGGCCAACAGATTGACGACATTGACGCCTTCGGCCGCGCCTTCCAGCAGCGCCGTTTGCGGACTCAAGAAATGGACATGAGTGTCGGCAGTGACCCAGCCGCGTTCGCGCCAGTCGAGAACCCTTTCCAGTTCGAAGACAAATTCGTCGCTGTCGCCGCGAACGTCGATGCTGGCGCGTATCGGCTTCATTTCGTAGCCGCGACTTATCTCGACGAAGACTTCGCCCAAGGGCGCTTCGAGCTCGCAGTAACCGTGGATATAGGCGTACTGATTGAGTTGATTGACAAACTCGCCGTAATTGTCTTCGAACCAGTTGCGGTTGACGCGGCGATGATTGCCGCGCGGTGGCAGATACTCGCCGGCGCTGCCGTGGAAATGAACACGGGCCGCCACCGGCTTGCCTGCGGCGTCCACTACCTTGACCTTGATCAAGCGCCGCGCCTCCGCCACTTCAATGAGCGCGTCCTGTTGCAGCTTGTTCAGCTCATAAACGATGAGATTGCCATTGGGCTCTTGCAGGTAGAGCTTCGCCTCTGGATGCGCGGCGTACTCGATGATGGCGACTCGCTGCGAGCGAGTTGGCTGGACATGGGTGGCGGCGCCGAACCAAGCCTCACGGTCATATTCCAGCTTCGCGCGCGCCGAAATGACATTGCCAAGGTCGATAGCGACATTGTCCAGTTCGCCAAGCTGGTTGAATGCGATACCCGCTGGCAGCGTCAGCGCCAGCTTGCGCCGAACCTGGGCGCGCAGCGGGTGCTCGCTGACCTGTGTCGCGCTGATGCCGTAGATCAGAGCGCGTTCGTCTTTTGGTACGCAGCGGATCGCGCTGATGGCTTTTTCGGGACAGGGATTGGGCAGGGCGTAAAGCCAGATATGCTCGGCAGCGGCATCGCGCCCACTGCCGTGGCGCGTCTCGCCCGGGCCGTAACCGGCGCTGGGCATCCGCCCCAGCGCAAGCGATTCCGAAACGGTTGGGACGATGGACTCTGGCCGATGCGGCGCCGCGGCAAAGGGACTTGCGCCCCAGCCGACGCGCGCTTGCTGAATGGCGAAACGCCTGCGGATGGCGCTGGACTCGGTGCTGCCGTCGGCATATTCCAGTTGATATTCCGCAACCAAGTCGCCCAACTCGTTGCCGGTGAGCGCGCTGGAAAACTGAGACGCGCCGGCGACATCAGCCAAGTCTGGACTGCGCTGCTGCGGTCGGTCTTCCACGATATGGGCGAAGACGACATAAGTCGCCCGAACATCGTCGACGGCAATGTGAATTACTTCAGAATCTAGCAGAATGACATTCGCTTGCTGCGCCGCGCCAAATTCAAAAGGTATGCCGCGACAAGTTTGCCGACCGAAGCCCGCTGCCAGCTGAAGGCGCAGCGGCTCGTCCAGCGCCGCCCGGTCTCGATTGAATGCGGCTGCCAGGGGAAGGGGCGTGAATAGATTCGAAGCGGGGATTTCCATAGCGACACACTCCTGCCGGCTGGTTTGCCTGGAGTGTATCGCCAGTCCCTTTCTATCACAAGTTCAGGGCACAAGTTTAGAGCGCGAGTTCAAAGTCGGCGCCGCCGACGATGCGCCCGTTGACCTGAATCTCCAGGCGATGCCTGCCGGCATAATAGCGTCGCGTCGATATCGGCCGGATCGCATGCGACTTGCTGATAGACAGCGAATCATTCGGCTTGAGCGTCGCTTTTTTGAGTTTGAAGACCTTGGGC
Source organism: Phototrophicaceae bacterium (assembly GCA_965116975.1). GTDB lineage: Bacteria > Chloroflexota > Anaerolineae > Aggregatilineales > Phototrophicaceae > UBA6055. The sequence continues at coordinate 2,802,915 of OZ220735.1, read as the reverse complement.
GCTGTCTTGCCATTCGCCTTGACGAAGCGCATCACATAATCGATCATCAAAGGTTGATTTGCCTCGCTCACGCTTCGCAGCCGAAAAGAGAAGCTCAGCTTACCACCAATAACCAGGCGCCGCGGCGACAGCTTCAGGTCATGCAGCTCTACCCGCGGCTCGTCGTATCCTAGAATAGCCAGCGCCTGGGAATCGCCTTTTTTGATCAAGACGCGCAGGGCATGGTTGATCAGCCATAGCCGCTCTGCGCTGGCTTCTACCCGCCAGGCTTTCAGCGTATCCAAAACGACCTGCGGATGATCCTTGCTGATATCGTTGAGGTGGTTGGCGACCGAACGCCGGACATAGAGCGAAGGATCGTCCTTAAAGTGTTCCAGCAGCGCCAAGGCGGGCGTCGGATCGGTGATGAATCGCCTCAACTGCGGCGCCCATGGCAAGCGGGGGCGGCTGCCCTCGCTGACCAAGCGGCGCACATGTTCATCGCTGTCCCGCGCCCAGGCGCGCAGTTTTGTCAGCGTTTGCTCAGGATAGCGCGTGATGAAGGGGCGTATGGCAAACTCGCATGACGTATGACGCGTGATGATGTAGATCGCCTCCAGCGATTCATGCGGGTGTTCCAGACCGTAGCTCTCGACGAATGTCGGGATCGGCTGCAGGCGAAAAGCGGGGTCTGCAATCGGCTCGAAGCTGTGCCGATCGTCGTCCAATATCGCCACTAGGATAGCCAGGGCGGTCGGATAATCCGCGGGCAAATAGTCGCGCAATTTCCCGGCGATTAAAACAAAGCGCCCTTTGAGTTCCAGTTTGGGCAATTCCGCGTCCACCGCCGCCACGAAGTCATCCAGCGCGAACTGCCGATGAACCGCCGCAATCCGCCCGGCGATCTGCCGGACCAGCGGCAAATCAATCGAGTTTTTGAGCAGTGGAAATCCCGACTTAGCCGCCATAAATGTTCCTCATGCAAGCCTTGCCCGCTATGCCTGCGCTGGATCCGCGCTTTGCCAGAACGCCACACGATTGCCGGTCGGATCCTTGAAAATGCCGAGAGAGCCGAAGCCCGGTATATCCTGCCGCGGCAACACAATTTCGCCGCCCAGCTCGGCGGCGCGCGCGATATCCGCGTCCAGATCATCACTGTGGAAATACAGGATGACATCGCCCGGCTGGATGTCTTCGTTAGTCGCGCTCAAAGCGACTTGCCCGTTGCCAATGTCAAACATGACATAAGTGAAATCTGGACCCATGGGGACTTCTTGGATTTCCCAGCCGCATAGCGCGCTGTAAAATTCCTTGGCGGCACCGTCATCACTTGACGGAATCTCGATATGTACGATGGAACGCATGAGTTATTCTCCTTAAATAGGGAAGTAAATGAAATGCAGAAACTTTGTTCGTTGCCCATGAGTTTAGATTGTTTGTTCTCGCCTTGTCAAGCCTCATGTTCATGCTGACTTGGAATTCATATTCCGCGCGACAGGCTTCTACGCAAATCTAACGCACCATTTTGGAGCTCCGCGCGTATACTATTATGGGCTGTCCCAAGACGGTCGCTTGCAGACGATTGACGGTCGACAAACAACATGAGGTGATATTGATGCGCGTGATTGTGCATACTGGCAAGGGCGGGGTAGGCAAAACCAGTATCTCGGCGGCGACTGCCCTGCGCTGCGCGGAAATGGGCTTAAAAACGATAGTTGTCAGCACCGACACGGCGCACAGCCTCGGCGACGCGCTTGGCCGGCAGGTCGGTCCTGAACCCGTCGAAATCGCGCCCAAGCTCTGGGCGCAGGAACTTGATACGCGTTATTCGATGCAGAAGTATTGGGGCAAAATCCAGAAATACCTGGGCGCCTTTTTCAATCGCGAAGGCATCGCCAATGTCAACGCCTCCGAGGTGACAATCATCCCCGGTTTAGAAGAAGGCGCGCAACTGCTCTGGATCAGCGAATACTTCCAAGCCGGCGAATACGATGTCTTGATCGTTGATGCCGCGCCGACTGCGGAAACGATCCGCCTGCTCAGCTTGCCCGATGTGACGCGCTGGTGGGTGGAACGGTTGATGCGTATCGCCCGCGGGCTCGACAGCGTCATCCGACCGGTGCAAAAGCTGCTGACGCGCGGCAAGAAAAATGAGTCCGGCATTGATATCGCCGAAAACGCCTGGGACCAAGTCCAATTGCTCTTCGATACGCTGGACGGCGTGCGCGACTTGCTGACCGACCCCGAGCATTCCAGTATCCGCCTTGTTGTCAACCCAGAGCGCATGGTCATCCGCGAGACGCAGCGCACTTACACCTATCTCAATCTCTACGACTATGCGACTGACGCCATCTTGGTCAACCGCGTTTTCCCGGACGAGATCAAAGATCCCTTTTTCGATGTCTGGAAGCAGCGGCAAGCCAGAAACATCGAGTTCGTTGGCGAAGCCTTTGGCAGCTTGCCCGTATTAACAGCGCCGCTATTTGGCGAAGAGATGGGCGGCTTGGATTTGTTGCGGCGGCTGGCGGATGAGTTATATGGCGACTGCAATCCAGCCGAGCGCATGTTCGACGGCGTCGTGCATAAGCTAGTCCAGCTCGAAAGCGACTCCACGTGGCTGCTGCGCGTACCAGTTGGATTCGCCAGCAAAGAACAGCTTGAACTCTACCGCGCGCGGGACGAGCTCACGCTGAGCGTCGGTCCATACCGGCGCAATATCGTGCTGCCTGACGAATTGCAGGATCTAGAAATCACCAGCGCCAAGTTCGAAGACCGCACCCTCAATATCCGCTTTGAGGAGCAAGCGTCCTAAAACTGCCGCTCGCGGCTGCTGCTGGCATTTGACCACAGAACCAGTTTTCATTCTCGCCGACAGCCTAGATCCATAGGCACGAAAAACACCTTGCTCGCCGCGAGCAAGGCATGACTTAATCTGAAACGTGTCGCGCGAACCCCGGCGCTGGATGCTCAGTCGTCCAGCTCGACTCTGATCTTGCCGCCTTTGCTGCCGGCAGCGTCGTCGTCTTCATCGTCGTCGGCCGACAAATTCGCCGCGGCCGCCCGCTCATGGTCCGCCTCCTGGCGCCCTTCGGTGTCTTCCATTTCGCTGGCTTTCTTGATCTCGTCAATCGCCGCGTCAATCAGGACGCGGAAGCCGTTGGCGAATTCATTGCCGGCCGCCTGCGTGTGTTCGCGGAAACCGGGCGGCAACAAGGATTCCATCGCTTTGCCGAATTCTTCCAGACCGCGCCGCTGATGAAATATGAATTGTTCGAGCGGTGTATTGGCTCCCTGGTCCTCTAGCGGGTCTTCCGGCTTGGGATTCATGTCTTCGCTCATCGCGTCGCTCCTCAACAGGGAATCCATCATTACAATACAATACGCAAGTCCCTGACGGGAGTTGCGCTATGCAGAGTCTATCAGTGTAAGGCAAGCTGAATTGGCTTTAGCCGTCCGCTTGACGCATAGATTCGATCAGCTGCACATCCTTTTGGATATTGCGCGAGCGCCAGAAGAAACTGAGGATCAGCAGCGCTAAAATGGCGAAGCTCGCTGCCAGCGCCAAAGCGAGATAACCTGAATTATCCGGCGTGATAAAGAAGCCCAAAACCGTCCTGTTGTAGGCGTCAGCCAGCATCGGCAGATTGCTGGTCGCGCCCTCGCCAATCGCGATATAACTGTCATTGCCAAATGCCATGCCCATGGCGAGGGAACTTTCGCCGGTCCGCCCCGTCCACTGCCCGCTTGGCAGCGAAAAGACGGTTTGCTCGGTCCAGTCGGCGGCGGGCGTCGCCGCCAGCAGGCTCAATGCCAGGTCAAGCTCGGGGACCGCATCTTTTCTTGCGTCGCCGTTTTGCGCGATCGTCAACATCAGCACACGCATTTCAGGATCGCTCTCGACAAAGCTGATGACCACGCTTTGCGCTTCCGCGCGCCGCGCCATGACCGATGCGCTGGTCACAGCATCGGGCTCGTAAAGCAATACGTGCCAGGTGCCATCAGCCAGATTCACTTTGTCTTGATAGATTGGGGACCCCGGATCAATGCCAAAAGCGCGATATAGGTCGGTCCCCGCCGCCGCGATCGGATCAGGCAGCTCTAGCAACGCGGCGCGAATGCTCGCCTGGGCTTCCGACAGGTGAAATTGCGCGAAGGCATCGCCACGCTGGTTCTGCCAACCTTCCAGCAGTGGCAGGTTGAAAGCCGCTGTCTGGAGATATGGCACGGAGGGTTGATCGTCTTGGGCGAGGAGGACGCCGGCAGAAAGCAAAATCAATAATAGCGAGATATACGCGCGCATCATATTTGCTCGCTCAAAATCTGCATCTTGAGCCGATTAACCGCTTCCTGCCGCCGCTCGATGCGGCTGCGGTGCCAGATCAACGTGATTGGCAGCACTGTCAGCCACAGCAGCAGGCTGGGGATCAAGGCTATCACGACGCCGCTGGTGGCTTCAAAGCTGCCTTGCGCGTTCTGGGGGCTGGCGCCGACGATCACCGGATGGATCGTTTCCGGCACGACGCGGATGATGAACAACGTGACCAGGACGCTTGTGAAGGCGAAGATCCCGTATACCGACATGAAACTCCGTTTGCGGGCTTCATCTTCAATGCCGGCGCGCAGCATCAAATAGGCTGCGTAAGTCAGAGCCATGATGGCGGCCGAGGTCAGGCGCGGATCCCAGGTCCACCAGGTATTCCAGATCGGCCGCGCCCAGATAGCGCCTGTCGCCAGATTGATTAGCGCGAAAGCCAAGCCCACTTCCACACCCGCCAGCGCGATGCGGTCCCAGCGCTCGCTCTTGCGCCACAGGTACAAGAAGCCCCCGACTACTGTCAAGCCAAATGCGCTGAATGCGCCAAAGAAGGACGGCATGTGAATGTAAAAGATGCGCTGTATCTCCCCTTGTTGGATATCTGTGCCGGCGACAAATAGACCGAGAATCAAGGCGCAGCCGAATCCGACCAGGCTGAGCATTGTCAGCAGTTTTAGCAGAGCTGGCATGGGCGTCGCCGCGACAGCCTGGGGCAGCGGCTCTTGTTTCGTTTTCGCTGTCATTCCCGCTATCTCCGTTGGTCCTGGACCAGTCTCATTCTAGCATGTGAAGAAGGGCGCCAATAGCGTCTGGCTTGCACAGGACGGAGCTCATTCTTCCAGCACGAATCCGCACAAGAGCCAGCATAACGCCAGATAGATGACGGTGATAGCAGCCAGCAACTGCAACCAGACTAGCCATTCTCGCGTGGGCGCGCCCTTGAGTATATTCGTGCTCGCGCGCAGCGCCGTCAACAGCAGCGGCAGCGCCACTGGCAGCATCGCTATCGGCAGCATCGCCTCGCGCGAGCGTGTATGCAGCGTTAACATCGACAGCAGGGTGCCAATGGTAGAGAAAGCAAAGACCCCCAGCACGGTCGTGAGCATCAGCCAGCCGTTAAGCAAGTTCTTGTTATAGATAATTGTCATCAGCGGCAAAAGCACGAGCGCGACTAGCAAAGTGAAAAGAAAACTGCTGAGCAGCTTGCCAAAGAATATCGCCGGGCGCGAAACCGGCGCCAGCAGCAGGGCGTCCAGATTGCCTTGGTCGCCCTCTTGCGCCAAGCTACGATTGAAACCCAGCATACTGGCGAATATGAGCGTTACCCAGAGCACGCCGCTGATCGTCTCTTCCCGCGCCAGGCGATCCAGCTCCAGCGCAAAGCTGAAAACCAAGATGCACAGAAACGAGAAAGTGGTCATCACGCTCAATAACTCGCGCGAGCGCATTTCCCCGCGCAAGTCCTTGTTGACGATAGCCAGCACGGCGGTCCGAAAGGGCGTCTTCATTGAATCGCCGCGCCGCCGTAAATTTCGGCATACAGTTGGCGCAAGTTCTCCGCGCTCATCGTCTCGATATTCCCGTCAAAGGCGATGCGTCCCCGCGACAAAATCAGCGCTCGACTGGCCAGGCTAGGCGCTCGCGCCAGTTGATGCGTCGTCATAATCAGCGTGCGTTCTTCCCGCTGCGCCGACAGGACCAAGTTCTCTAGCGTTGCCGCGGCTGCTTGGTCGAGGCCCGTGAATGGCTCGTCCAGAAGCAAAATCTCGGGCTGATGCAGCATAGCGCGGGCGATGCTCAAGCGCTGCTGCATGCCGCGGGAAAAATCGCGAACCAGGCTGTCCATCCGATTGTCTAATCCGACCTGGTCCAATACAGCGGCGATCCGTTCGCGGCGCGCGCCCTTTGCCAAGCCATAAAGTTTGCCGAAGAAGTCGAGGTTCTCCCGCGCGCTCAGGTTGCCATAGAGCAGCGGCTGATGGCTGACCAGCCCGATCTGACGGCGTACTTCCTGCGCTTCTTCTGGCAGCCGCCAGCCGCCGATACGCGCGAAGCCCCCCGTCGGCTTGCTCAAACCGGCCAGCAGGCGCAGCAGCGTCGACTTGCCGCTGCCGTTTTGCCCCAGCAGCATGATCGTCTCTGCGCGCGCCACGCCGAAGCTGACTGCGCGCAGGACCGGCAGCAGTCCCAGTGTCTTGCTCAAGTCCTCGACCTGGATGATTGCTTGTTGCTCGACCATCAGCTTTCCCGCCAGCCTTCCCGCTGCTGGCTCATTAGTTCAGCCAACTTGGCTTTTAGCTTGCGGCGGCGCTGATGATAGAGGTCGTGATTGATCTGGCCCCGGTCATGCTCGTCGTCCAGTTGCGCGATTTGCCGCGCCAGACGGTTAATCGCCCGCGCCGGTTCTGACGCTCGCCGCCGCCACCAGGCAAATCCAGCCAGCGGGGCAACTGCGGCGGCGCTGAGCGCCAATAGCGCCGCCAGCAGGCTATCGCCGGTGAGCAGCCTGGAATCGTCGCTGTCGGTCAACAGTCTGGCGAATGGATTGCCGGCGATCTCAAAGCGCAGCCGCGGCTCGCGATCTTGTTCGAGCCTACCTTCATATACCCTGACTTTATCTGTTTCGTCGTTTGAAGGCCTTGCATGAAGATCGGCGCTTTTAATGCTCAGCGTATCTGGCAGCATGACGCTGATTTCGGCTGCCACGCGGTTGTTGAAGGCTTGGTCGAAATCGAGGCTATCGACATAAGGCAAAAAGTATTCGATAAGGATCTCGTGCTCGTCGCCCGGCGCGACAGGCAGCGTATCAATGAGCGAATCGGGCAGGTCCTCCAGATCTTCAATCAGCACATAACGCCCGTCCGCGTCGTCGCTCATGATTTGCGCGCCTGAGGGGAACTGAAGCAGCAGACTGGCTTCCCGGCCGTCGTCAAAGCCGCGGCCGCTGGTGAAGACGCGGTCCGAATCGTTGCGATAGCGGATCATCTGCGTGATATGCAAACCTGTACCCTGTGGCTCTAACCGTACCGGGTTCAAAAAAAGATCAATCGCGGCCACGCTGATGACGCCCGGGTCATGGCTCAGGTCATAGATTGTAATTGTCTGCTCGTATTCGCCTGCTGGCAGCAGGCGGCTGAATACACGCCCGGCGTAAATCACGCCGACGACATAGGAGAGCTCGCTGCTTAGCGGAATATCCTCGAAGAGGAAGCCGCCATCGGCAGTGATGGCTGTCTCTGCCAGGTTGAACCCGAGTTCTGGGCTGCCGAATTGCAGTTGCACGATGGTATCGGGCGGCAGGATTCCGCCCTGGCTGCCATGTTCAACAATGCCGCTGATTGCGCCGCTGGACAGCGCGCCATCGACAATCTTGGCTTCTTCGCCAGCGCCGGTCATTGTCTGCATGCGCGCATGCGCGACGACAGCGGCGCGCTCTCCCGCTTCAAGGGCGTCGGCGAAGCGTTCCCGGTTCAGCGCCGCGCCATAGTCCTCGTCGCTGTATAGGGGCGGGATGACGGCGGGCATTTCGCATTCCCCGCAGCCTTCCGTCCATAAGCGCGCTCCCAGTGCCAGCAGTTCAGCATCGTAGGCGAGCGCGTAAGCATACATCGTTACATCCCAGCGCTCCCCTTCGCTCAAGGCATTTTGCCAAGGCGGCATCAGCTTTTCGATATTGCCTTGGCTGATAATCGTGAACCAGTCCAGCGGCGACTTGACTCTGGTTAAACTCGGGTCTGTCATGTCTATTGGCGCGCTGACGCTGCCCGCCAAGACCAACTCGCCCCGACCATCGCCGCTGATGCCGTGGCAGTCTGTGCAGTTTTCGGCGAATATCCGCTGGCCATTGGCGAGATTCGGCTGCCAATTATCCGAAATTGCCGCGCTGGACGCGCTTGGACTAGATGGCGCGAAGGTCGCGATGATGTCCGGCTCGCCGCCCAAGCCGCGGCAGGCGCCGAGCGTCAGTATCAAGAACAGGCAGAGGAGCCAAAGGCGCGACATGTCTAGCTTGCCTCGCGCGGGGACCTGTCTGGAGCCCCCGGCTGCGCGCCCGCGCGATAAGCCGAAATGGCCGCTTCAATCGCTTCGTCGATGTCATCCGCGCTGGCGTCGCTGTGCCGAACCAGGCTTTGTCGCGCGTCCAGGCTATCGCGAACGCGTAACAGGCGAATGCCGCGATGCGCCCAGATCTCGCGCTCGTCGCGATAGTCGGCTTCGTCGACCTTGCCGGTGGCGTAATCCTCGTCAAGATCGCGCATATTGGTTAAGACGCGCTCGTAGTAATCCTGGACTCGGTCCCATTGTACTTGCAACTGCGCGTCCGCGCTTTCGGAAGTATTTGGCGGTCGCAATAGCGGATTCGCCACCACAGCCAGCGCGATCAGAAACAAAGCCAGTGATAGGATCAAGCCCAAGATGCTCATTTTCCACTCGCCAGCAGCTCGCGAATAGCGCGACTCATATCGTCATAATTTAGCGCGCCCATAACAAAGCGCTGAACCTGCCCCGTTTGGTCGATGAGAAAACTTTCCGGCGGCGCTTCCACTCGATACAGTTCGGCGATGAACTGCCCCGTGTCCTCGCCATTTGCATAGCTGATGCCGAACTCTTCGATGAAAGCCAGCGCTTTTGCCCGCGAGCTCTCCAAAATGTTGATCCCGATGACCGTCAAACCCGCTTCCTTGAAGTCGCTATGAAGCGCTTGCAGGTCCGGCGCTTCGTCCCGGCAGGGCGGGCACCAACTCGCCCAAAAATTGAGCAAGATCACATCTCCGCGCAATTCTGACAAGCGCTGTTCGCCGCCGTCGAATAGTTTGATGTGAAAATCCGGCGCAGAGCCGCTGGTCGGGCGACCGGCGTTTTGCCGCGCCAACTGCAGCCCTAATGCGAGCGCCAGCGCCAGGAAGCCCGCCAGCAATACGACAGCGCCCCAGCTGAGCCGACGCTCGTGTGGGCTCGATGCCGCGGTATCGAGGAATTCCAATTGCTCAACTTCGTTCATCGCCTCAACCCGCCGCGCTATCGCCGCGCCGCCAGATCTTCTTCCAGTCGCTGCCGATATTGGTTTTCGGCGGCCGTCGCGCTCAAATCGGCCTCGTCGGCGATGCTCAAAGGCTGGTGGACGCGGAAGCGCGAAAAAGCGCGCGCGCCGAGCGCCAGCGCCAGAAAAAGCGCCAAGAGCGGTGTCAAAACAGTCAACCCGCGCAAGACCGGGTCCTGTGGAATGCCGACCACCCCGTCGCCGAAGCGCTGTACAAAGCTGTCGATCACCGCGCTTTCATCCTTGCCCACCGCCAATTGCAGCCGGATTTCTTCTTTCCACTCGAGGCAGGCTCGCGTCTGACACTCATCAAGCGGGATATTCTCGCAGACCGGGCAATACATTTTTTCCGCGACCGCGTTCACAGCATTGTCCGTAATCAGCCCGTCCTGCGCCTGCGCCATGATTGCCGCAAACAATAAGAAACATAGACATAAGAAAAATACCGCTTGATGGCGAATGCGCTTAGGCCAACTCAGAGATGACGTAGCTTTATTCGCAAAAGTTATTCCGCCAAGCCTCAATACAGCGTAAGCGGTTTTCCCTCCTTGATGCTTCGGCTGACGCGGGGACAGCGAGCCCGTGGGCAGGCTATCGCTGCAAAGCCGATACGTTTTGTGGCGATTTTGGGCGGCCCACAGGACTCCGTTGAAATACTCGATTTCCCCCCACCCCAAACCCCTATGCCCCCTCGGTCCCCCGTTTTCGGGGGATGCTTCCCATAAAGAGGGAGGGGCTTTAACAGCCCACAACGGGTCAGAAAGCTCCCCTTCCCTCATTTTGGGGGTAAGGGGCCGGGGGATGGGGGTGTTTTTCAACAGCGACCACAGGGTCGCTCCTACAGTTTCAGACATAACTGATGCCATTGGGCTGGATTAGACCTTGGGATGATCACATTTATCATGTGTCTTCCGCCCCGCGTTTGCGGGCGCGCCGCGCCGGGATGACTTTCGGGTAGGCGGCGATCACTGTGCCGATTATCAGCAGGATGCCGCCCCACCAAACGAGATTCACCAGTGGATTGATATAAATGCGAAATGTCGCGCGCTCACGGTTGCCGCCGAGCAGCAAGACATAGAAGTCGTTTTCCAGTGTGCTGTGCGCGCCGGCGATGGTCATCGGCATGTCGGGATAATCGTCCACGCGCGGCCGAATCCGCGCCACTTGCGAGCCGTTTCTCAGCACTGTCAGCTCGGCGATATTCATCATTCGCCCGTCGACCGCCCGCGCCCGAATATAGTCCTCGTAGCGCAGTCCGTAGCCCTCAATGACGATTGTCTCGCCGCGCGCCAGGGTATGCTGGACCTCGGTTTGGAAGACAGTGCTGCCGATGACGCCGATGCCAATCACCGTCACGCCCAGATGAACGATATAACCGCCGTAGCGGCGTTGGTTGCGGCGGAAGAGCGCCGTGACAGCCCGCAGCCAGTTCTCGTTCAAGCCCCGCTGCCGCGCCCGCGCGCCGCGATATATTTCAAAGAGCGCCACATAACTCGCAAAAAGTACCACGCCGTAACCCAAGATAGACACCAGCGCGCTTGTCCCGGCAATCATCAGCAGCGTGACGCTGAGCATGGTCAGCGAGAATGGCATGCTGAGCGCCTTGCCCAGACGCCGCGCCGACGTGGCTCCCCAAGCCGACAGCGGCGCGATGCCCATCAAGATGTACATGGCGATGAATAGCGGAACCACAAAGAACTCGAAGGTCGCCGCGCCAATCGTAACCTCCACCCCCAGGAACAATTCGGAGATGATTGGCAATGCAAAGCTGCCCCAAAATATCGCCACAAAGAGCGCGATGAATATGACATTATTGAGTACAAACATCGTTTCACGGCTCAGGATATTGGCGAACTGGCGCTCCCCCCGCAATTCGCCGCGCTGCCAGCGCCAGAGCAACAATATCAGCGCGATCAGCGTCATGAACGCCCAGAAAGCCAGCATCGGGAAGCCAATCTCGCTGCGGGCGAAACTATGTACGCTTTCGATCACGCCGCTGCGCGTCGCGAAGCTGCCAAACATGACCGCCGAAAAGGTGGCGATCACCAGCGTCATGTTCCAAGTTTTCAGCATGCCGCGCTTTTCCTGGATCATGACACTGTGGATAAAGGCAGTGCCGACCAGCCAGGGCAAAAAAGCCGCGTTTTCGACCGGGTCCCATCCCCAATAGCCGCCCCAGCCCAAAACGTCATAAGCCCAGCGCCCGCCCAAAATCAGCCCGACGCTCAAGAAAATCCAGGCAATCAGCGTCCAACGCCGCGTCGCCTTGATCCAGCCCGTGGACAAATCGCCGGAGGCCAACGCCGCCAGCGCGAAGGCGAAGGGAATGGTGAAACCGACAAAGCCCAGGTAAAGCATGGGTGGATGTATGATCATGCCGAAATGGCGCAGCAATGGGTTCAAGCCAGTTGCGCTAGCTGCCAGATTCTCCGGCGCCGGCGCAATCGCGCCGGGTGGAATCAGCGCCGTTTCCACCACCTGTCGCGCCTCCGGCAGATCCGGCAAGATCCACCACCGCTGAAATGGATTCTCCAGCAGCAGCGACAGCCCGAGGAAAAAAGCCAAAGTCGCCATCATGGTCGCAATCGCGTAGGGCATCAATCGTCCTTCGCTGCGCCAGTTGAGCGAAATCGCACCGAATGTGAACAGGCTGAGCAAGAGCGACCAAAAGAGCAGCGAGCCCCGCTGCGAGCCCCACAAAGCGGTGAAGCGGTAGATGGCCGGGGTCTGCGGATCCGTCACGGACCAGACATAGCTCATCTGGTACTGCTCGGTCATCAGCGCCAAGACCAGCGCTGCAGTTGCCAGCAGCGTGGCAGGAAATGTCAAGAGAGCCGCGTTGCGCCCACTGCGCAGGGTCGCTCCACCTCGCGCGCGCATGCTAAGCAAGCAGGCGACAGCGGCGTAGAGCGCCAGCAGCAGCGCCAGCGCCAGAGATGCAAGCCCAATTTCCGCCAGCATTAGTTGTGTTCCGGGATTGCGCTCAAGCCTTCGGGGGAGGTTTCTTCAAAGCGGCTCGGGCATTTCAGCAGCAATTCGCTGGCGCGGAAAATGCCGTCCAGTCCCAGCGCGCCAGTGAGAATGGCCTGCGCTTCGTGCTGCAAGAGATCCGGTATCGCTTCGTCTTCGACTAGAATCGACAAACGGGAGGCTGTCGGGTTCGCCAGGGCGGCGCGTAGCGCGCTGGCCAGATCATCGAAATCACTGGGGATATTGACAATTTCAAAGCGGATGATGGCGTTCTCGCTGTCATATTCGATGCTTTCGCCATCGACCGCGCCGGAGATGCGCACGGTTTTGCCTTGATAAGCGCCGTCATCCAGCAGATCGTCCACAGTGATGAAATAGCGCGCGCCCTGCAAGGTGCCAGAGACCAGCAAATACAGTACCGACGCCAGGATCAAGCCGCCGCCTAGCAAAAATTTCAGGCTTTCGGACTTTTTCGGTTTACTCAGATGCTTGGGCTTTGCCCAACTGATCTCAGCCATTTTCGCTTTTCAGCCTGGTCTTTATTCTTCGTCGTCGGTCGTTGATTGGCTCCAGCGAATGACAAAGACGCCAACAATGCCGGCAATGCCCATGAAGAGCACCAGCATGGCTAAGCCGGCTGGGGAAGAGCCGCTTTCGCTGCCTTGAGCCAGCGCGGTCATGCGGCTGGTCAGCAGCAGCAGCGTCAGCAAGGCTGATCTATACACTGGCAATTTGCCCATGGTCAGGTCTCCAAATCGCTTATGCTATTATCTCAATTGTAGCGGGTCTTGCCGCGCAATTGAAGCGCAGCTCAGACACTTTGCAGCTTGGCGATGTCATAAGCGGTGAAGGCGACAAGCAGCGTTAGCGCCGCCAGCGCCACCATAAGATAGGACCAGCGATGCTTATAACCGATCGTCCAGAAGCGCCGCAGGCTGAGAAAGATTGACGCTATCGCAATCAGATTGATTAGCAGCAGAATCGGCGCGGTAGCGTCGGCCGCGACGCCGAGGATGGGCAGGAGGAAAGGCAGCAGGGCATATTGCAGTATGCAGCGGAAGCCCGAAAACAGCAGTGAAATCGTCAGCGCGTTTTCGGCGCGCCGTGTCTGCGCGGCCTCTTGGGTAGCATGGGAAGCAGCGGAGGCAGCGGAACTAGAACCCCGTTTATCAATGAAGAGCAAGCGGCTCATGAAACCATCGGCGCGGCTGAAATTCGCCTTCGTCGTCATGCTAGAACCTATCCGCAAGCCAGCTGGCAAAGGCGCCAGTTTGTCATTGCGCCCATGAGAGGACCACGATTATTCATCGTCCAGCAACTGGTCCTGGCTATCTAGAAAAGCCAGCAGATCCGCCAAATGCTGGACGCTAAGTTGACTGCCGTAGAAATCCGGCATCAAGGGCGGGTAATCCGGGATGGCGTAAGCCAGGGGCTGCACGATGCTTTCCACCAAATACTGGCGGTGACTATAGCCTTGTAAGGCTGGTTGCCGCAAACGGATATCGTTAATGCGAGTCCAGGTCCCCGCGGTCAAAGGCGCGACAACATCGTTTTCATGGCAGCCCGCGCAGCCCAGCGCGACGCCGCCCAGAGCCGGCTCCATTCCGTTGTAGAGCAGTTGGCCCCGCAACGGGTCGCCATTCGTCTCTTCCAGTTCCAGCAAGATCGCCTCAACATCGCTGCCGACAGATTGGGCTGCGATCAAATCCGCCAAAGAAACAAAGCTCAAAACCTGCTCCAGCATCAGATTGATCTCCGGCTCGGCAGGCAAGTATCCGCAACGCAGCGCCGCGGATTGGTACAAAGCGCCCAAGCGAAACAGATTGGCAATCGCCAAATCATAATCCCTTGCGAAATCCGGCGTCAGAATGCTGGCTAGCGTTTGCTGTTGGGAAGCCAGCTCTTCGGGGGCGCAGCCCTCCGATTGGGCTTTGCCATAAGAAGGGAGTAACAGCGCGAGGCACAGTATCAGCGCAAAACGTATTCGCATCGGCTTCATCGCTTGCTCCGCATGTTCCGTATGCGTTCTTTTCCAATCAAATTCCAATCAAAAATCAAAAAGCCCCCGCTGCCGAGGGCTCTTGCCGGTCTAATCAATGCGCGCTATTCCTGCGTCTTCAAGAAGGCGATAACATCCGCCAACTGCTGGTCGGTCATTTGCCGCGTGCCGAAATCGGCTGGCATGACACCCGAACTGTAGGTGTCGACAACATAAGCCGCGGGCAGCACGATGCTTTCGATCACGTAGCGCTCGGCGCTGTAACCGGCGAACTGCGCTTCCGTCAGGCGTTCGTTGAGCACGCGCGTCCAGGTGCCGATGGTATCGGGCGCGGAAGCCCCGTCGCGATGGCAACTGGTGCAGCCGAACTTGGTATCGTAGAGGATGGCGCCATTGCCGGCGCTGCCTTCGATTTCCTGTTCCGCCCAGCGCGCCAGTATCCTTTCAGGATCGTCGCCCGCTGGATCCGGTTGCGGAATACCAGGCACAGAACCGTCGGACAAGGGTTTGCCGAACTGCTCCACTGCGAGGAAATCTTCCGTCGTCCAATTGCCGCCCTGGTCCCAATTCAAGATGTAAGCCGCCAGATCTTCGATCTGATCTTGCCGCAATGAACCGCCGGCCAGCTGCGACCAGGCGACCATGCCGCCATCGCTGTTGGGCCAAACATTCAGACTGCCGGGCCGACCATGGATCAATGTGGTTATGACATAGCCCCGCAAGTCGCCAGCCCAGCCAACTTGCGCCAGCCGCGTGCCATTGTTGTTGAAGAATACCTCAATTTCATTGAAGTCGGTGCGGTCGCTGTCTTCAATGGTATCCCACAGGGGGAACAATCCCTTGTCCACGGCCGCGCTCAAACTGCCCAGGGTGGCTTCTCGTTCCGCGATGGCCGCGGCGATGACGTTTTCTTGCTCTTCAATCTGAGTTTGGATCTCTTCCATACTTGTCAGGATTTCGTCCTGACGCTCGCCGCTGGGCGGGTTCTGGGCGTCGGTTAGCTCTGCCAGAAAGTCGTCGCTGTTGTCGCTCAAACGCACCAGCGCTCGGTTGGCATTGGTGACAACCGCGGTCTGCTCGCCTACTGGATCGTAGCCAAAGAAATGCGGATTATTCAGCCCCGGCGCCCGGCGCAGCGCGCCATAGCCCGCTTCGCCATGGCATTCGGCGCAGAGCGAGGCATACAACTCGGCGCCGCGTTCAACCGAGCGACCGGTATGTTGCCGCACAAAGGCTTGCATGCGCGCTTCTTCGTTGATCGCCACCCATCCGACCAAAATCATGATGGCGACGAACATGACTATGCCCGTCAATATGCGACTCTCGACTGATTTAATGAACATGTATCGTTCCTAGGCCTCGGTTGCCAAATCGCTTGCCAAAAGTCATTGCCGCTCGCGCTGCTCTGATAGCCTCGAGCGCCTAATCGAAGTAGGCTGACGCTTCGTGAATGAACAGGTGATCGCTGAAGATGCGCCGTTTCGGTACAGGATTGCCTTGCTCGTCCATTACCAGTTGACCATCTTTGGTCGCATAGACAAATAGCGGATTTCCCGCTTCATCCAACTGCACATCGCCGCCTTCAATGACGACGCTGTCCCAACTGACGACCCAATCCAGGCGTTTCAAGCCACGCTGATTATCGGTGATCACCAGCGCGCCCCAAACGTTGGGCAATTCTGTGGGCGCTTCTTCCAGGTGATGGTTGAACTCTTCCATAACGCGCATCAACACGGGCGCTTCCATTTCTGGGATTGTGCGGAAGCGCACTGGCACTTGATTGGCGCTCAATTTCTGGAATTTCAATTCGTCAACCAACTGCTGGTACTGGCCGTTGCCTGCGGTTTCGCCGTTAATTTCGGTGATGATGTCAGCCGCGGACAATCCCTCATGCCCATGGAATTGCGCCGTGGTATAGGCGCCCGCGATCATTTGATCAAAGGGGATCGTGCGGCCGATGCCCACCTTGCTATGCGCCGGCTCGAAGGTCAGCTCGTGTACGATTTCGGTTTCGGCTGAGGTCTTGACCGCGAATTTGGCTAAGCCCATATAGCTCAGTACCGTCGTCGCCGAAACCAGCAGCATGGCGATGGTCAACATGAAACGGCGATGGGCGAAACGGCGGCTCGGGGTGACATCAAGATAGGGCAGCAGTGCCAAACCGCCGAGCGCGACAGTCGGGAAAGCGACGCCCCAGATGAATTTGTCTCCCAGCTTGAGCGCCCCCTGGATCCATAGGAAATACCAGGGCGCGGTCGTGCCCAAGGGCGTTACTTGCGGATCGGCGTGGTTCTCCAGCGGCGCGTGATAGAACCAGATGCAAAGCACGGTAATGATAAAGGTGGTCACGCCCAGCCACATCAGCTCGTTTGTTAATATGTCGGGTATGAAATAGACGCGCTTATCCAGGGGCACGCGCTTGGCAGAGTCTTCGCCGATATCCTCTTTCTGCGGCGGCAAGCTGTAACCGTGGATGATGACTTTGTAATAATGCACGCCGAAGAAAACGAAGAGCAGGGCCGGCAGCGCCAGTACATGCAGCAGATAAAAACGCAGCAAACCATTCGCGCCCAGCTCGGGCGCGCCGCGCAGCAGCAGATTGACCTGATCGCCAACCACCGGCGTCGCTTCCGCCATTGACGCACCGATCGTCACCGCCCAGAGCGACAACTGATCCCAGGGCAATAGGTAGCCCGAGAAGCTGAGGAAACCGGTGATGACCAAAAGCAATAGACCGCTGAACCAGGTGAATTGCCGCGGCTTCTTATAGCTGCCGGTAACCCAGGTGCGCATCATGTGCAGTGCCACCACAGCGACCATAAATTCCGCGCCCAGACGGTGCATATCGCGCATTAACTGCCCCAGAGGCACATTGCTGAGTATTGTCAACATGTCGCCATAGGCGATTTCCGGCGAGGGCGTATACCAGAGCATCAAGAGAATGCCGGTGATTGTTTCGAAGAAGACAAAATAGGACGAGAGCCAGCCCAAGCGGAAGCTGGGATACATGCCCGTCACGTCGCGGTTGAAATAGGACGGACGCATGTGCAGCCAAAATCCATCGGCATGCGGCGTCAAACGCGGGTTGGGACGCCGACTGGCGTTGTCGCCGCGCAATGCCTCGCGCAGGTCCTGCACGTTCATGCCGGCGGTCAGGCGCTCTACCGAGTCGTCTATGCCTTCGAAGACCGCTTTCTTGAAGCCTTTATCCTTGACATCATCGAGGAATGACGGGAAGGGGAGAATTGACATAGATGCTCCTCGCCTTAAAGCAGGTTAACCATTTGCTGGTTCAATGCAGTTCTCCGACAATGCGCGCGCCGGTATCAATCTGTATGCTCGTGATCTCGCGCGTGAGATCCAGCGGAATCGCGCCGCCGTCGGCTGGTGTGACCAGGGTCGTGCCATCGGCATAGGTGACCGTGGCGATAAAGCGATCCAGATTGCGCGGGGCTGGACCTTCGATCCATTGCCCGTCGAGTTGGAACTTCGAGCCATGGCATGGGCACTCAAAACGGAAGTTGGTCGGCACCCATTTCGGCAGACAGCCCAGATGCGTACAGACCTGATACAAAGCCCGTAAGCCGTCTGGCGTATGCGAGATATGAAAACGTCCTGACGCCACCGTCACCGGCGGCGCGCCAACGCCCGGCAATTCTTCTGGATCAAAAGCGAAGGCGCCGCCGAACTCGCCCTCTTTGAAGCGCGGGAAAGCGAACCAAATCAAGCCGGCCGAGGTCTCACCCAGCAGCAGAGCCATGGACGCGATCCAGATGTAGTTGAGGAATTCGCGTCTGCTCGGGGCGGTCACTTGGACGCCTGGCGCGGCGGGTCTGGCGATGGCGGCGCTCATGGTTGTCGGTTGTGCGGATTGTGCAGTAGCCATATTCTGTCGTCGTCCTTCCATTGCAACAGGACTACAAGCTTATTCTGCCAGTCTTTTGCGCCGATTTCAGCGCAGGATTTTACGATAGTTAAATATATCACAATCGAAGCGGGGTATACAAGTAAAAAGTTTTGGGGATTCGGAGAATCTGCTGTAGCGGAATTGGCCTCGGACAGGGTAGTCCCGATTAGGAGCAAGTATGCGAGCTATACCCGCAAAGCTAGCTCCTGGATGTACGGCGATGGCACAGCCCCTCTGCGCAGAAGCAAGGTGACTTGCTCTCTAGCGCGGGTGAACGCGACGTACATGACGCGCCGTTCCGCTTCCAACTGTTCTATAGTTTTCGCATTTCTGTTTGGCCACATCCCGGATTCCACATCTAGTAGGACGACCTTGTCAAATTCTTTACCTTTTGCGCGCAGTGCCGTCATGAGGTGCAGCGGGTTTTTTGAGAGGTCGTTTTCGCTTTCGTCTGCTTCAAATGGAGGCGTATAAACCAACGTTTCCTTGGCCGCTTCAATATCGTTAACAAATGAATCATAATCGTCTTCATATAGTCTGGCGAATTCAGCCAAATTGAAAAAAGGAGGATCGGCGTAGAATATGTCGTCTTCCGACTTGCCCAGATCTTGTTGGAAGCCTTCAAATCGCTCGCTTAGCGCGAACAAGGCATCAAAAACGGATTTCGAATCAATAAATTCCTGAATCGCGGTAGCCATAGCTAGGCTGGTTTCTCCTTCACTATTCTTGCCCTTCAACTCGCCACGATATTCAGCTAACACTAGGATGCCATCTTGTATTGTGCGAGGTCGGCTCATTTGAAGATGTTTTCTGAGTTCGAATTTTGTTTTCTTGTTTAGTGGATATTTATGTACATTGTCGCAAAAGAATATGATGTCATTCAAAACATTAGATGTGATTCTCCTACGCTCAGAATCCTCTTTGATTGTCAGTAGACGTAGCAGACGGTCGAATGCGGCACTCAAAAAAATCTGGAGATCCTCGGCAGCGCAGAATGGTATCTCTTTCGACGCAAAATATACTTGATAAGGAATAATTTGCGCTCGTTTGCGGCTGAGAAGCGCTATCCGACTCGGACTCGCGCCTTCATAAAGCGAGATCTTTACGAGCTTGGATACATAGCTCAATGCCTCTGACAGCGATTCCAATTCAAGGACTTCGATCTTTGCCATCGACGAACTATGAGCCCTTATTTGCTTGGGCACACGACGGCGATTATTTTTTATAAGGTCTTGCGAACGCATGACAATATTATTTGGAGAGCGATAATTGACTTCCAACGTATGAGTTTCAAACTTTGCGTTGAAATAGTCTTGCGGCTTCAAAATGTATTCTGGCGTTGCGCCTCGCCATTCAAATATAGCCTGGTCATCGTCACCGGCGATAGTTATTGTCGCCCGTCTACGAACCACGATGGCTCTCACCAAAGCAAGGTCAAGCGGATTAATATCCTGGAATTCGTCAACAAATACATGGTCATAACTCGCCGCTCCCGACAAAAAGCTACCTCTGTCGACATTCGTCTGTTCATCCTGGTAGGCAAAGTATTTCTGGTCTTCAAGCGTAAACGTAGCCTCATCAATTAGGCGCGCTGTTGCTTCTAGCCAAAATGAGTAAAATGCGTCGTAAAAGTCTTCTTTCAGTAAGTTACTTGTTGTGGATACATGTTCCCGCTCTGTTTCGTTGTTGCTAGCCCCCGAATTACTGGTTGTCCGCAAGTTCTTCAATTCGTCATCCAAAACGTCGAATTTGATTAACTGATCGATTTGCTCTTGCAATCGCCAACCCAGACCTTGTCTTTCGAGCTCTCGCCAATGTTCCACAAACTTTTCGCGATTGGAATGCCTACAGTGGTCGAATCCAAGAGACTTGATGGAGTCAATGACTTCCATAAGATTGCGGGGCGCTTGATTGCTTTTCCAACGATTGGAATTCTGTATCGCACCTTTTACCCGTTCATATTTTTTCCAGACAGGCTGCAATTGATTGCGCATCGTAAAATGAAAATCTTTTTTTGATGTAATTAATCGGGGACTATATGCTGCATTCTTAATGCGTCTGAAACCCCAAGAATTAAGGGTGGTAATTTCGGTTTGATCTCGGATACCAGCAAACTCACTGCCCTCATTTAACCTACTTATGAGCTCGTCTCGCGCGGCGCGAGTGAACGTGACAATCAAGAAACGAGGTCGTCTATTTGGAGACTGTTCCGCCAAGAATTTGCAGCGATGTAATAGGCAAAGCGTCTTCCCACATCCGGCCGGCGCCAACAATCTGATGTTGCTATCGATTGGCGCTTCTACGAAAGCTTGCTGAGATTCATCCAGTTGTACCATCATACACTCCACGAAAGCGTGTTCACACATCGTAAGAATATCAGAGTTGAGACATATTATCCAGGTTTCTCTCTATGTCCCCTGCGCGACCGAATGGTATATTTGACAGTACTATGCGAACATCCAAACTGCTTCATATCGTCGCCTGCCATGCCGAAGGCGAAGTCGGCAACGTCATCGTCGGCGGGGCGCCGCCGCCCCCGGGCGATACCATCTGGCAGCAAGCGCGCTGGCTTGATACGGACCAGAGCCTGCGCCGCTTCGTCTTGAACGAGCCGCGTGGCGGCGTCTTCAATCATGTCAGCTTGCGTGTAATTCTAATGCGATAAAATGGCGGTTTTGTGCTTGATGCCAAGCTATGAAAATGTTGCGAAAGCTGTATTAAATGCTCAACACAAGTGGCGAGGGGCATGACAGTGTAGAAATTGCTGTTAACTCCAACTCTCTTCATACGGTATAAAAATACAACTATGACTGCTGATGCTTTGCCGATGCCTGCGCTTTCAGCGTAGCGCGGTGATACGGGCGCTTGCCAGTCAAAGTAAATTAGAGTATGATTTCCGTATAATCTTGTCGAGTATTGTGATTGCTTCGGGAGACAACATGGCAGTGCAAGTAGACGCGAACCCAACAGTCCACACCAATGCTCAGCGTGTTACCGGGCTTGAAGCCGTCTTGCCTTATCTCGCTACAAAATCCGACATCCAGCAGCTAAAATCCGATTTGACCTGGCGCATTGTTATCGCTATTAGCGTCATGACCGGCATCTTTGGCGGAATCGTCACCTTGCTCGGTCTCTTCCTCAGCCAAGCGCTGTAATGCGCCGACGATTCGCTCTTCCGAATTTACCGCGAATCTATCAAGGCGACTCACAGATAGCCCGGACGTAAAATGCGAACATCCAAACTGCTTCATATTGTCGCCTGCCATGCCGAAGGCGAAGTCGGCAACGTCATCGTCGGTGGGGTGCCGCCGCCCCCGGGCGATACCATCTGGCAGCAAGCGCGCTGGCTTGATACGGACCAGAGCCTGCGCCGCTTCGTCTTGAACGAGCCGCGTGGCGGCGTCTTCAAACATGTTAGCTTGCTGGTGCCGCCAAAACATCCAGCGGCGGCTTATGGCTTCATCGTCATGGAGCCAGAGCATACGCCGCCCATGTCCGGCTCCAACTCGATTTGCGTCGCGACCGTGCTGCTGGACACGGGCTTGATTGAAATGCGAGAACCGGAAACGACCTTCGCGCTGGAAGCGCCGGCGGGATTGCTGCCTGTCCGCGCTTATTGCGCCGATGGCAAGGCGCAGAGCATCGAAATCGAAAACGTGCCCTCCTTTGTCGACCGGCTGGACGTCAAGCTCGAGCTTGAGGGACAGGGAACGCTGACTGTCGATACGGCTTATGGCGGCGACAGTTTTGTTCTGGTTGATGCCCGCGACCTGGGTTTTGAGGTCGCGCCCGATGAGGCGCTGGACCTGGCGAAAATGGGACGCAAGATCACCTTGGCCGCGAATGAGCAAATTGGCTTCCAGCATCCTCTGCAAGCAGCCTGGAATCACATTTCCTTCTGCCAATTTACGCTGCCGGTGGAACGGCAAGGCAATGTCTTGTCCGGGCGCAACACCGTGGCTATCGATCCGGGCAAACTGGATCGCTCGCCATGCGGAACGGGCTGTTCGGCGCGGATGGCTGTCTTGCATGCGCGGGGAGAAATGGCGCCGGGCGATCACTTCGTCGCGCGCTCGATTATAGATTCTCGCTTCGATTGTCAAATCAAAGCGCTAAGCGCTGTCGCCGGTCGCGCGGCGATTGTCCCAAGCATTCGGGGACGGGCATGGATTACCGGTACGCAGCAACTGATGCTTGATCCAGACGATCCCTGGCCCGGCGGTTATCGCCTCAGCGATACCTGGCCCCAGATGTGACGCTATTTCAACCGCTTTAGCCAAACGGTCATCGGACCCTCGCCGCGATGCCCCCAGGCGTAATAGGGGATGGCGGTGAAATTGACGGGGTTCCCGCGCGGATCCAAGGCATCGCCCTGAATGGTTGTGACGCCGCCGAGCAAATCTGGCTTATGCTCGGCGCGCAATTGACTGGAATCATCCAGCGACAGATCAAGCAGCGACGGATCATTATCCGCCGCTTCAAGCGCATAGACGAGCGGTCCGCGTTCGAGCGCCACTTTGCCCTGCAACGCTTCTACGTCTGGGTGCGCGAGGACGCGGCGAACGCGCATGGGCAGGTTTAAGCGCAGGCGCGTCCTGCCCTCCCATCGACTAGAAACGAGCGCATAACCCTTATGAATCTCTAATGGAATTGCTTTGCCCTCAATGGACAAGCCAGGCGCATCCACCGGCTCGTCGAGATAGTGATAGAGATCGCTGGGCAGCGGCTTTCCATTCGATAAAGTTGGCGATAAAGTCGGCGATGCCGTCGGCGTCAAAGACTGCGCGAAAGACGGAATGCGCAGCATGAGGCTGAAGTCAGTTGGCTTGGAAACGGCGATATCGACCTGGACCGCGCCGTCCCAAGGGTATTCCGTGCTTTGTGTGATGTTGACTTCCGCTCCCTTCAAGCTGAATGCCGCCTCGCTGCTTGCATATAGATTGACATAAAGCGTCTCATCGCGCAGACCGTAGATATAGCCGGAAAGGGAGGGCAGCAGCCGCACGACGTTCGTCGGACAGCAGGATGTCTCGTACCAGGGCTGGCGGCTCATCGCCCGCTCGCGATTAAAAGGATATTCGCCGTCGCAAGCCAGGGGATTCACATAAAAGAAGGAACGACCGTCCATCCCGACGCCGGACAAGAACCCGTTGTACAAGGCGCGTTCCAAAACATGCGCATATTTCGCCTCGCCCGTCAGCAGGAAGAGGCGATGATTCCATAGGATCTTGGCTTGCGCGGCACAGGTTTCATTGTAGGCGGTCAAATTCGGCAGCTCATAGTTGTCGCCGAAGGCTTCACCGTCGTGACGGGCGCCGATGCCGCCGGTCAGCGCCAACTTCTTGCCCACAACGTTTTCCCATAGGGCAGTCACTGCCTCTGCATAGTTGGCATCGCCGGTTAATGCCGCGATATCAGTCATGCCGGCATACATATATCCCGCGCGCACGGCGTGACCGACCGCCTCTCCCTGTTCAATCACGGGCAAGTGATCCTGGCAGTAGGGACCATAAAGCTCCCGTCCATTGGCGCGGCCCCGCTCATCAAGGAAGAACCTCGCCAGTTTCAGGTATCGCTGATTGCCGGTGACGCGATAGAGGCGCATCAAGCCAATCTCGATCTCTTGGTGCCCGGGCACATCCCGCCGTTTGTCCGCGCCAAAAACGGAGTCAATATGATCGGCGTTTTTGAGCGCGATATCTAGGAACTTGCGCTTGCCCGTGGCTTGGTAGTGGGCGACCGCGGCCTCGTACATGTGTCCCACGTTGTATAATTCGTGATTGACCGCCAGGTTTGACCAGCGCTCTGGTCCGCAGCGCTCGTCAATGTTGACGGGGTCGATTGTGCGCGCGGTATAAAGATAGCCATCATCTTCTTGGGCGGCGGCGAATGTCTCGATGAGCCCGTCCAAAAAAGCTGCCAGCGCGGGATTCGGCGCGATCTGCAGGGCGTAGGCGGCGCCTTCCACCACTTTGAAAACATCGGAATCGTCATAGAAAATGCCTTGGTGCGCGCCTTCCATCAGACCGCCGGCTTTGGCGAAATTGTCGATGCGCCCGGTCTCTTGGCATTTCTCGAAGTCATAAGGGATGGTCACGGTTATGGCGGTTTCAATGCGCGGCTGCCAGAACTTGTCCTGAATTGTCACGCTGGTGAATGGTAGGGGCGTGACGGGATAATCGCGAATCTGCTCGCTCATGCTTTGTCCTTGTCTGTCTGCGCCATGGGAAAAGCCGCGATTCTCAGCTGAGTCGAACCATAGGGAATCAGCGAGATGCGCTCGGTTGGCTCGTCAGTGGGATGCGGACCAAGGTCAATATCGGCGGCGGAATTGTCTTGCAGAGTCCAGCCCGGCAGGCGCTTTGCGTCTACTTCTAATGAGACTGGCGGCTGATCCGTGGCGAAGGGAATCTGCGCCGGCGCCGCTTCCGTCACCGTTAAGCCCGCAAGTACAGTTTTGTCATCGGGAATCAAGCCATAATTCCAGGCCGATTTGGGATAAATCTCCCAATCCGCATGTGGCAGTTCACCGGCGATCTGCTTCCAATCTTCTTCAATTGCCGAGCCAAATAACAGCGGACCGCGATAGACAGACAGCAAGCCCTTGTGCCCGGAATTCAGGCGCAGGTCCATCGGCAGCTTCAGCAAGACGCTGTCGCCCGATTGCCAAGTCCTTCGCACTTCGTGGAATTCTCCCGCGCAATGCAGCGTAGATGTTTGGCCGCAAACGGTCAGCAGCGCTTCGTCAGCCCAAATTGGGATGCGCAGTCTCAGGTCAAATTCGCAGGGGGAGTCCAAATCGAAGGCAAAATGGATTTCGCCCTGGAAGGGATAATCGGTGCTTTCGGTTATTGTGATAGCGATGCCTTGCGCGACCGTCGTCTGTACCTGGCAAGGCGCGTAGGCGACAGCCGCCAGCCCGCCCTCGGGCGTCGCCATAAAAAGGCTCTTGACGAATTTGGGCCAGGCTTGGTGCATATTGGCGGTGCAGCAGCCGTAATGCGGCTCCAAACCGAAGATATTGGATTCGTCGCTGTTGTCGGTCCAGTTGCGCTTGGCGACCGTCGCCAAGACTTGATTGACCTGCTGATCGTATTGGTGCGCCCACATGTCGGGAGTGAAAGTGGCGGGCAGGGCATTAAAGGCGACGCTTTCCAATTGGTCGCCGAAGAAGGCATCGCCCAGGATGCGCATCAGCTCTTCCAGCGAGAACATGTACTCGCCGACGGCGCAAAGCTCGGTTCCGCTGACCGGCGCGGTTCCGTTGAGATGCTCGTCGCCGCTGAATACGCCGTTGGCTTGGCCGTGATGCCGCATCAGGTTTTCTATGCCGAGGCGCGGCGCCATGCGGTGCCAGGCTTTGCCGGTCTGCGCGTAAAAGACGCTGCCGGCCTTCACCCCCATCGCGTTGTTTGGCGCGTGCGTCATCATCCCGTGGTTCCATTCTTTTAATGGCAGGATGTCTTTTAAGCTGTAGTTCGCTTGCAGCTCGGGCCAGTCGAGCGTCCTGTCAATCAGCATTTGCGCCAGATCTAGCAGGAACTTGTCGCCGGTGAAGTTGTAAAGCCAGTGAACCGCCAGCACATTGTCCATCGCGCGCGCCCAGCTCCACAAGTACAGCGGACGCGCGGGCAAGGCGCGCAGTTGATATCGGAAGTAATTGCTCATCAGGCGCAGGACGCGGTCGTCTTCAGTGGCTTCGTAGTGCGACATCAGCACCTTGAGCATGACCATGCGCGGCCACCAGTCGGGGTCGCGCGTGCCAAAATACCCACGTTCATCCTGGCTGCCCAGCGTCCACTCGATCCAGGGTTCGACCTTGTTCAGCAAGCGCTCGTCCTCAAGCAGATGGGCGAGGGGGAGCAAGCCGTCGAGATAATAAGGACCGCGCTCCCAGGCTTCGCCGTCGCCGCCCAGCCAGCCGCTATCAGGACCCAGATCGGGCCAGAACTCGTCGAGGTGGCCCGAGAGCCCCTGCGCCTGTACCCGCAACTGATTGAGTAGCCAGCCGCGCGCTTTGACGGCGCCCAGCGGCAGGGCTTGAAAGGCGGCCGGGTAGAGGGGATCGCGGTTCTTGGGCAAGCTATGCAATTTGTCCTCCTAAACTGTGGGCGGTTTAGTTCTTGACCGCGCCGCCCATCAAGCCGTCCATATAATAACGTTGCAGCACAAGGAAAATGCCCAGGCTGGGAATGATGGATATGATGACGCCGGCTTGCAGAGCGCCCCAATCAACTTCGCCCCAGATACCGCTTCTGACCGTGGTGAGGAATACCGGCAAAGTGAAATTGTCCTGGTCGGACATGAAGATCAAGGCGGCCAGGAATTCGTTCCAGGAATTGATAAAGGCATAGATCGCCACAGTGACGATGCCCGGCAGCACTAGCCGCAGCATCAGGCGATAGAGCACGCTCAAGGAGCTGCAGCCATCCAGCAGAGCCGATTCTTCGATCTCGTGCGGCACCGCGAGGAAACTGTTGCGCATCAAAAAAATGCCGAAGGGCAGTTGAAAGGTGATGTATACGAGGGCGAGCCCAAAGAGCGTATTGTGCAGGTTGACTTGCACGAGCATGACAAAGAGCGGGATCAGAATCGACTGGAATGGGATCATCAAAGTTGAAAGGACTAAGATGAACAAGACATTTTTCGCCGGGAAATCGAAGCGCGCGAATCCGTAGCCGCCGAGCGTACTCAGTATGATGCTGCCTATGACCGTGATGATGGAAACGATGGAGCTGTTGTAGACATGCTGCGCAACGCCGATTTTCCCGTAGGTTGTTAGCTCGACATAATTGTCGAATACGAGTTTACTGGGCAGGTAGGTCGGGGGTACAGCCAGTGCCTCGGCCGGCATTTTTAGTGAATTTAATAATGACCACAATATGGGAAAGAGAAAAAGGAAAGCCAGGATAATCAGCACCAGATAATGCAGCTTGCGGATGCTCTGCTGGCGCGTCCGGCGCAATTCTTGCTGGGAACGCTCGCGTCGGTCGGCGTTCCCTGGAGGTGCAGTAGAGGCTGCCATCACTCCTTTTCCCTCAGAACATAAAATTGCGCGCCCGTCAAAGCGACCAAAATCCCCAGCAGCACGATTGACATGGCTGCGCCATAACCCATCTTGAAATAGGTGAAAGAATTATTGAATATCCAGAAGACGATCGAAATGGTGCTGTTGCGAGGACCGCCGCGCGTCATGATATAGAACTGGTCGAAAGCCAGGACCGACCCGATGACGGATAAGATTAATGCCAGCGCTATCGTGCGGCGCATCAGCGGCAGGGTTATGTAAAACAGCTTGCGGAAATAGCCGGCGCCATCGACCTCGGCCGATTCATAGAGTTCGTCGGGGATGGCTTGCAAACCCGCCAGCAAGAGAATCATGGTGAAGCCGACGGTCTTCCAGACCACGGAGAGAATGATGACATTCATGGCGGTATTGGGCTTGCCCAAGAAGAGCTGCGCCTTGGGGACCAGATGAAAATCCAGCAAGAGCTTGTTAAATATGCCCACGCGGTCATCCAATAGCCAGACCCAGAGCAAGCTCGAGACGCCCAACCCAATCACAACCGGCATGAAAAAGATCGTGCGGAAGATGCCGATGTAGCGAAGGCTATGGCGTACCAGCGAGGCGAGGATGAAACCCAGAATGAAGATCGGCGGCGTGATAAGCAGCGTATAGCGAAAAGTAAAATTGAGGCTCTTCAGATATTGCCGGTCGCTGCCCAATTCCGCGTAATTGCTGAAACCGATGAAACTCTGTTCGCCAAAAAGGGGCCAGTCGTGCAGCGACATGAAAAAGGTCATCGCCAGCGGCACGATGAAAAATACGGCTACGAAGGCGACGGTCGGCGTGACAAACAACAGCCCCGTCAATTTCCGGCGTTGTTTCCAGCTGAGGCTCCAAGACGTCGGTCGACCAAGAGTCACGAGATGTTTTCAGTCGGCATGGCAGCGAAAGGATAATCGGAAAGAGCGCTTGCCATACCAAGCCATATTAGATATGGCAGGCGCTCTAGAGTTTCTGTCTAGCCACTCATGATCTGAGTGAAACGTTCTTGTGCCAATTCCAGCGCGCCGTCGATATCGCCATCCAGAATTGCAATTTGCAGCATTTCCAGCCAGGGACCATTGGCGTCGTTGAACAGGTCATTGTAGACCGTGGTATAAGGCGTATGCCCGACAGCCAAAGCGCTGGCGGCAGTGGCTTGGCGCTCGTCGCCCTCAAAGTAGGGGTTATCGACCAGCTGAAGACGAACGGGAATCTGACCGTTGGCGGCGTAGATTTCAATTTGCGGCTCTTCGCTCATGGTCCACTCGATGAAGCGCCAGGCTTCTTCGGCGTACTCGGTGCCGGCCGGAATCGCGATGACATCGCCGCCGCCGAAAGACGCGGCGCCGCCATCTTTACCCGGAATATGGAAGACGCCAAAGTTCAAGTCAGGATTTTCGGAGGTGTAAGTGGAGATGGAGAAGTTGCCCGTGCCGGTCATACCGATATTGCCGGCGGCGAAGGCGCTGACGAAGTTGCTGCCGTTGTCGATGCTTGCGCCTTCTGGCACGAGGCCTTCTTCCCAAATCGTGTTATAGAACTCAAGCGCTTCGCGCACGATCGGGTCGCTGGTGATGGTCGCTTCGGCGTAGTCATCACTGAGCACATCGCCGCCGCTCGCCCAGATAAAGGGCAAGAAGGTGAAAGCGTTGCAGCCGGCGCAGTTCATCGAGAACCAATAGCCGTAGGTGTCGTCGCCGAGCGCGGTGATGGCGCGCGCCGCCTCCAGCATTTCGTCCCAGGTTGAGGGTGGATTGTCGGGGTCAAGTCCCGCTTGCTCGAACAGGTCGATGTTATAGGCGATAAAGGACCCGTCGACGGCGGTTGGCACGGCGTAGTTGCGCCCTTCATACATGCCCAGCTCCATGTGCGCCGGTGTGAGATCGTCGGCGTAGGGCAGCGCCTTAACGAAATCTGTGATATCGACCAATTGACCGGCCGAAGCGAAAGCCGGGGTATAGATCAAGTCAATGCTGGCGATATCCGGCGGTTCGCCGGCGGCGATGGCGGCGCCCATTTTTGTCACGAATTCCGCGGAGGGGATGACGGTGAGTTCGACCTGGCTGTCGTTATTGGCGTTCCAGGTATCAACCAGTTCCTGTGTTTGGAAGCTGATATTGCGCACCCACATTGTCATGTTGATCTGATCGTCCTGCGCCGCGAGCGGCAGGCTGCCAAGCGCCATAACAAGCGCGAGCGCCAGCGCGACAAGTTTACGTGATGTCATCTTTATTCATCCTTTACTGAAAATACATGAACAGGAATTGTCAGGCTGCTGATCATCAACTGTCTATATTGCCTCCTTTGCATCAAACTGGTTTGGCAATGGCATCATCTCAATATCGAAATTCGAGAATTCGAAAGCTAATAGCATAGTTTATAGCAAGCGCCGCCCGATTGCCAACACGCGAGTGTGTGGAAGCCAGGGCAATCGCTTCAAAATCCAAAACTGTCGAATTTAACATCAAACTGATGAATTGTAGGGGCGAGCCTTGGCTCGCCCATGAAATTGGGAGCAAAATCGTGGGCGATTGACCCGCAGTGTCTACGCGCGGCACAGAATCGCCCCTACATTACGTCCTTTTTTAGCATATTTACGGATAAATCTCGGTGTTGTGGATCATGGCGAAATCAATCGTCCGCCGCCAGCTGTCCCTGCGCCACCAATTCCACCCGCCCGCCCACTCGGATGTCGATACCCGCGGCCTGCTTATGCGCCTCCAGGTAAAGCAGCGAGGGGCGACCGATCTGGTAGCCTTGCTCGGCGCGCAGTTTGACCTGGACGCCGCCTGTATATCCATATTGCGCGCTGTAGGCGGCGATGCAGCCGCCGGCGCTGCCCGTGGCTGGATCTTCCGGCGCGCCGTATACATCGTCCAGCACGCGCACATGGAGGTCATTTTCGCTATTGAGCGCCTCGGCGCAGAAAATGGCTGGCGCAATGGCATCGTGGGGACCCAGCAAGGCGCGCAGACGGTCGAGATTCACTCGTGAACGCTTGACCGCTTCCAAAGATGCCATCGGCACGAGCACAAAGGGCAGACCGGTCGAGACCTCTTGAATCGGAAAACGCCCGTCGATATCTTCTACCTCGACGTTGAGAATCCGCGCTATTTCCGCCGGCTCAAAACGCGCGCCGAAGCTCGGCTGGTTTTGTCGCATCCAGATGACGCCGTCATCCCCAAAGGAAACCGCTATCTGTCCCGCAGCCAAGTTTATGTTCAGGCGCTCAAGATCTGTCCCGATCAGTTCCCGGCGAATAATATAGGCGGTGCCGAGAACGGGATGTCCGGCAAAGGGCACCTCGACCTCTGGCATGAATATTCTCACGTTGTATCCGCCGTTTTCGGGCGAATTTGATGTGACAAAAGTGATTTCCGAAAAATTGATTTCCTTCGCCAACTGCTGCATCAAGACCGTCGGCGGATCGCCCAGGTAGACCGCCAACTGGTTGCCCGTGTATTTTCTGCCGATGGTGAAGACATCGACGATGAAAAAGTCAATTCGCGACATATTGTCCTGCTCCGATTTTAGAAGAGCGCATTCTTCCAGCGCGCCGGCGGCGGCCGATCATAGCCTGTCAACAGGCGGCCATAATGCTGTGGCAGACGTTGATGCAGCAGCGGGAAGAGCGCCAGATATTGCTCCCGCAGGTCCGCTTTTAATATAGCGTGGATCACTTGGTCGCCGTCGCGGCCCGCCTGCGCCAGTACATTGCCCAGCGGGTCGCAGATAAAGCTGCTTCCATAAAATGTCACGGCATTCTCGCGCCTTACGCGATTGCAAGCGGCGACAAAAACGCCGTTGGCAACGGCATGACCGCGCATGACAGTCTGCCAGGCAGCGGCGGAATCGAAGTCGCGCGCGCTTGGTTCCGAGCCGATGGCGGTCGGATAGACGATTAGTTCAGCTCCTTCGAGCGCGTAAATCCGCGCCAATTCCGGAAACCACTGGTCGTAGCAAGTAGGCGCCGCCAGCTTGACCCTTTCCAGTTTATGCACCGGGAACTTGTCCGCTCCGCCGAAATAATCCGTTTCGTGGTAGCCGTCGCCAGAGGGTATATGCACCTTACGGGTGAAATGCGCCAGTTTTCCATCGGGCTTGTGCACTGTTGCCGTATCCCAGAAGCGCCCAGATCCGTCGCGCTCGAACAGGCTGCCGATGATTGTGACGCGGCGCTCGCGCGCCAGCTCGCCGAAGAATCGTTCGGAAGGACCGCCCGGCAAAGGTTCCGCCCAACGAAAGCCGGCGCTATCGCGCAGGCCGGGGAAATAGGGCAGGATGGTGAACTCTGGCAAGCAAATCAAATCCGCGCCAGTCGCCGCGGCTTCCGCTACCAGCTCCCGATAGAGCGCTTTGGTCGATTCTTGCGCGCCGGTCCAGTGACCTTGGACGAGGGCGATGTGAAGGTCTTTCATGATTTCCTTATAACTTTCTGGTTTATTGACTGGCGATGATTTCTTTGGCGGCGCGCTGGCCTGTGAAATAAGCGCCGTGCACCATCGCTGTCAGGTGATGCGGCGCGCTGGCTTCCCCAGCCCAATAGATTGGCGGACTGGGACTTGCCAGCTTCTCGCGAGCGGCATAATGCCCGGGCAAGCAAACGCTGTATCCGCCACGGGCAAATTCATCCTGGATCCAATTGACCCAGCGCGCCTTGACATATTGCAGATCCGGCTGGCTTGTCTCTCGGCGCAAGGTGTCCAGCCCCTTTTGCAGCGCCGCCTCTTCGCCAAGGCGCATCATGTCGCGGGCGTAATCGCCGGTGAGAAAGGCGGTCCAAACCACAGCGCCTTCTTCCCGCCCCAGCGAAGGCGACCACCACATTGGCGGGCTGTCCTTGGCATAGATGGCGCCAATCGAGCGATCAAGAATCGGCTCATCAAACTGGTAGACCAGCTTCATGACCGGACCCATCTGCAAACCATCAAGCGCTTCCCGCTTCGATTTTGGCAACGCGGGATCAAATTCAACCGCATCCGCTTTTAATACGCCCAAGGGCAAGGTTAAGACCGCGACATCGCCCGCGAAGGTCTCGCCCTGAATGGTGGAGACAGCGATGCCGCCACGCCATTTGATTCGGCTTGCGACCTTGTTCAGGCGGATATCCAAGCCCTGCGCAAGTTGCTCATAATAGGCATCGTAGCCGCTCTGTATGCGATAGTCGCCGTAGTCGTCCTCGCCGTCGCTGTCTTTGAAAAGGTGGGCATGCGCTTTGGCGTTAAGATAGCGCATGCTGTCGCCTTCGGCATTGGCGAAGGACCGCTGCACATAGCGCAATTGCTCCTGCGAGAATCCAATCCGTCGCAGATACATCGCCAGATCTTCATCGTCTTGCGGCTCCGGCACGTCGCCGAGTTCCCAGGAGCGTGTTATATCCAACTCTGGCGATTGCCGCCGCGCTTGCCCCATCGTCATCCAAGCGCCGTCTTCCAGGCGAATCATCGAATCGTCCAGCTTGTTCCAATGCCAGGTGGGGAGACCTAACTTGCGCACCCAGTCCCAGGTGTTCACCTCTGCCGAGCGCCCGTGTATCAACTCGGCGCCAAATTCAACGGGGATATTGGCGAAGTCGCGGCTGGTCCAGGCGCGGCCGCCGATGCGATCGCGCCCTTCCAAGACAACTGCTTCTATGCCGGCGGCTTTCAGGTGATAAGCGGCGGACAAGCCGGCGATTCCCGCGCCTATGACAATTGCTTTCACACGCTTCATCTCCCGCTTTTCAATCAGACTACAGCTCAGACTTCAGCTCAGGCTCCAGCTTCGTATTCAGGGTTTTCCCAAACGATCAGCACCCCGGCGTTGCCAGCCGCTGGCTCATCGCAATAATCCGTCACGACGTGCTCGGCGCGGAAGCCGCGTTTCATCTGCAGGGACAGCGTGGGGTCCTTGATTTGCCCGGCGATGACCTTTTCGCCATATTCGAGCACCTCCATTTTGTCGGCGTAATCTTTATAACCCATCAACATGCCCACAGCGTAGCATCCGCGCAAGTTCAGCTCCTTAACCAGTTGAAAGCGAATCTTGTAGAAACTTGTTGCAATGCCAAGCCCCTGATAGCTGGAATGCACCGCCATCTCTACGCCATAGAGCCAGTCGCCATCCGGCTCGTGCGCGCCCAGCCGCATATCGCCGATAGCTTCTAGCCAGGGCAGGGCTGGCGCTGTTGGCGGGCGCGACGTGCGCATGGTGACAGCCATGCCGGCGCAGTTCCCGGCATTCGGACCGCTTGTCAGCTGCGCGGCGAATTGCCCCACAGGAAAGCGCTCAATATGCGCCAGTATATCGTGCTCGCCGAAGCAGTCATCACATTGGTCGTCTAACCTCACGCGATAGGCATCCCACAAGGAAACGCAGACGCTGTGGACATGCCAGGGCTTGGTATTCATGATGGCGATGCCGCCCAAGGTCATGAGGACGTCTTCGCGCTTGAAGTCCTTGAGCCACCAAGAGTCGAAGCTCATGTGGATAATTTTCGTCCCATCTTCGTCTATGGTCTCATAAGGCTCGTATGGATCTCCTTCATGGTCCGCTGCCTTGGCCGCTTCTTCGATGAGATGCTTCTGCATCTCGGGGAAATTATCGTTTATGGCTCGCTTAAGGGCATCGTGATCAATATCATTCTTCGACACAGCTATACCCTTTTTTCCAGAGTGCTCTGCAAGTTACCCCAGAGCAATCGCACCAGATTTTTTAACCATCGAGGGTCGCGTAGACACTGACCGCCGACACCGAGATTTAACTCCTTTTCTTGCAAAAAGGAGGCAATGTAGGGGCGATTCTGTGAATCGCCCACTATATTCTCACTCTTTTCATGGGCGACACACAGTGTCGCCCCTACAGTTCGTTAGAATTTTGTGACATTCGGCACATAATTGCTTTTGGTGCGATTGCTCTGATGTTACCCAGCGGGCAGGTGCTTTTGCCCATAAGATACGCTATCATGTCAGGCTAAACCAGTGTAAGTCGTCGGAGTGGAGACAGCAATTGAGCGTGTCCGGGCGATTTCGCAAATTACAAAAGAATGGACTGTTGCTGGCGGCGCCAACCACTTTGTGGCTCTTGCTTTTCTTTGTGCTGCCATTGGTCATCGTGTTGGTTGTCAGTTTTATGTCTCGCGGGCGCGGCGGAGTGGCTATCATGCCACTGACCATCGAGCATTATCAGCGCGCCTTGGGCATCTTTTCCGTCATCCTCTGGCGTTCGATCGGCATGGCTGCTGTAACCACGGTAGTTTGCCTGCTGATCGGCTATCCGCTCGCCTTTTTCATCAGCACGCGCCGCAACCGGCTCTTCCAGAAAGTTACATTATTTCTCGTCATCTTGCCCTTTTGGACGAACTTCTTGATCCGAACTTACGCCTGGCGCATCTTGCTCGGCGATGAAGGCACCATTAACGGAATCTTGATCAGCCTGGGCTTAATCGAGGATCCGCTGAAGATGCTAAATACGCAGTTCGCCGTTGTGGTGGGGCTGGTTTACGGCTTCTTGCCCTTTATGGTGCTGCCGATATACGCCTCCGTCGAACGCTTCAATTTTCGCTATGTCGATGCCGCGCA
Organism: Phototrophicaceae bacterium; assembly: GCA_965116975.1. GTDB lineage: Bacteria > Chloroflexota > Anaerolineae > Aggregatilineales > Phototrophicaceae > UBA6055. The sequence continues at coordinate 2,768,096 of OZ220735.1, read as the reverse complement.
AGACCTGGGCGCGAATGACTGGCGCGTTTTCGTTCGCGTTGTCTTGCCCCTGACCTTGCCAGGCTTGCTGGCTGGCTGCGCGCTGGTCTTCATTCCATCGGTTGGCGCTTTTGTAACGCCCGACTTGCTCGGCGGCACCAAAGGCTTGATGATTGGCAACCTGATAAATAATCAGTTTGGCGGTTCCGGCAATATGCCTTTGGGCTCGGCGCTGTCCATCGTCATGATGGCGGTTGTGATGCTGTCGCTTGTTGTCTATTTGCTGGCGAATCGCCGGGATCGAAGACCATAAGGTGTTGAGCGCGAACCAGCAGCTTATCAACGAAGATGCCATGCGCCGCAATCGCATCGTGCGGCGCCTGGGCACGGTCGGGCTCTGGCTAAATCCCCTGTTCGCGTACTTTTTTCTATGGGCGCCGATACTGGTGCTCGTTTTGTTCTCCTTCAACCAGAGCCGATCCGTGGCTTCGTTCAGTGGCTTCACCTTAAAATGGTATGGCAATATCGTGAACAACGTGATGGGCGCGGAATCGGCTTTTTCCACCGAGCTCATGCTCAATGCCTTCCGCAACAGCCTCTTTGTCGGCAGCATCGCCACCGCCATCGCAACCGTTCTGGGAACGATGATTGCCCTCAGCATGGCGCGCGGCACGTATCCAGGCAAGCGGCTCTTGGACGCCCTGCTCTTTTTCCCGGTCGTCATCCCAGAAATCACCCAAGCCATTTCCCTGGCTATCTTCTTCAAGGTCGCTTTCGACTGGATCACGCTGCTCAGCGGCGAGCGCGTCTTCCCCGGCTTCCACACCATCATCGCCGCCCATGTGACATTCAACATATCCTACGTCGCGATTGTGGTGCGGGCGCGCCTGGCCGACATGAACCCGCAGTTGGAAGAAGCCGCCAGCGATCTGGGCGCTAACCCCTGGCGAACATTCTGGAAAGTAACCTTCCCGCTGATATTGCCGGGCGTCATTTCGGGCGCGCTGCTCGCCTTCACGCTTTCCCTTGACGATTTTGTCATCACCTTCTTTACCTCGGGCGTCGGCACGACGACCTTGCCCGTTTTTGTTTACGGCTTGCTCAAATTGACGGTCACGCCGGAAGTCAACGCGATATCGACAATCATGATGGTCTTGAGTACGCTCTTTATCGGCATATCGCTTACAATACAGGGGCGGGCTGTGGCCCGCGCCTGATGATTGTTCGCCGCGAGCTGCCCCAGCGGAGTTTCGCGGCAAGCCGGGGCGCGCCGCGCCCCGAAGTCAATGTTTATCGTTTAGGAAACGGAGGAAACTAATGAAGAAAACGGTACTTTTCTTAGCTGTACTGCTACTCGCGCTGCCGCTGGTCTATGCCGACAGCCATGAATACGAAGCCTGGACCTGCCCGGGTGGCTACGAGGGGCAGACGCTTAGCATCTTCAACTGGTCAACCTATATCGCCGAAGACACCGTGCCCAACTTTGAAGAAGCCTGCGGCGTCAGCGTGAATTACGACATTTATGAGAGCAATGAAGACATGCTGGCGCGTATCCGCCAGGGCAACCCGGGTTACGACCTGGTCGTGCCCAGCGGCGGTACCGTCCAGCGCATGGCGGAGGAAGGCTTGCTCATCCCGCTGGATCTCGACATGATACCCAATGTCGCGAACGTCATCCCCAGCTTCCTCAGCCCAGCCTTTGACCCCGACAACAGCTACTCCCTGCCCTATCAATGGGGCACGCTGGGCATCGGCTATCGCACCGAGGCTTTCCCGGACGGCATTAACTCTTGGCAGCAAGTTTGGGATTATGACGGCAGCGTCGCCTGGATTGACGACCGTCAATCCATGTTTGGCATCGCGCTGACCATCTTGGGTTACGATCCCAATTCCACCGACCCGGACGAGATAAACGAGGCGCGCGATTATCTCATCGAGAAGGGCGGCAACGTTGTCACCGTCGCCGGCGATGACGGCCAAGTCTTGCTGGAGCGCGGCGAAGTGGATATCGCGGTCGAATACAGTGGCGACATTTCGCAGATTTTGTGGGACTGCGAATGCGAGGACTACGCCTATGCCATCCCACAAGAAGCCGGCAATGTCTGGTTCGACAACATGGCTATCCCGGTCGACGCGCCCAATCCCGAACTGGCGATGGTCTTCATCGACTACATACTCGACGCCAAGGTCGGCGCTGACCTGACCAATTACATCGCTTACGCCTCGCCTAACCAGGCGTCAATCGACAGCGGCTTCATCGACGAGGAGATATTGAACGACCCCAGTGTCTTCCCGCCGGAAGAACAATTGGAGAATCTATTCACGATCATTGATGTCGGCGCCGAAGCGGAAGAACTCTATAACAACGCCTGGGACGAACTGCTAATCTTCCTGGGTCAATAACTGGGTCAATAAGCGCAAGAACATAACAAGAACAAAAGGAGCAGGAGAGCCGCTCAAAGGTTCTCCTGCCTGCTCCCGTCAACAGGACAAGACATGTCGACAGCCGACGTAGAATTGACCGATATCGTCAAGGAGTTTGAATCCGGCGGATCGGTTGTGCGCGCGGTTGACCATGTGAGCGTGCAAATCGCCGATGGCGAGTTTTTCGCGTTGCTTGGTCCCAGCGGCTGCGGCAAAACCACAACCCTGCGTATGATTGCCGGCTTCGAGCAGCCGACGCGGGGACAGATCTTGATCCGTGGCATCGCGATGGAGGGCATCCCAGCTTATCATCGTCCGGTCAACACCGTTTTTCAAGATTACGCGCTCTTCCCTCATCTGACGGTCGAACAGAACATCATGTTTGGCTTGCAAATGGAAGGCTTAAACAAGAAGGCCGCGCGCAAGCGCGCCGAGGAAGCGCTGGAGCAGGTGCGCTTGCCCGGTGTTGGCAAGCGCAAGCCGCATCAGCTATCCGGCGGGCAGCAGCAGCGCGTGGCGCTGGCTCGCGCCTTGGTCAAGCAACCGGCCGTCCTGCTGCTAGATGAACCGCTGGGCGCGCTTGACCTGAAACTGCGCAAGAATATGCAGTACGAACTTAAGGCGCTGCAACGAGACGTCGGCATCACTTTCATCTATGTGACCCACGACCAAGAAGAAGCCATCACCATGGCCGACCGCATCGCTGTCATGAACGAGGGCAAAATGCTGCAAGTGGGCAAGCCCCAAGAGATCTACGAACGCCCTGGCACACACTTTGTGGCGGATTTCATCGGCGAGACGAACTTCATCCCAGCCACCTTGCTAGAGCGCGATTCTACAGGTCACGGCAGGGTACGACTGCCCACCGGCGATGTCGTTAGCGCGGTATTGTCCCATGCTCTGCAAGCGACAAGCGGCGCAGTGACTTTGGCGCTGCGGCCCGAACGGATCGGCATATCCGGGCAAGCGGACCCGGGCGATATCCAGCATGGCGACATAACGGAGCTAGACGCCATCCTGCTTGACAGCCAGTACATCGGCACGGATACCCGTTTCACTCTGCGCATCGCCGAGCATACCGATCTGGTCGCGCGCAGGCAGAACCTAGACGGTCAAGACAGGACTTCGCTGGAAATCGGACAGGCTGTGAAAATCACTTGGCGCCGTTCTAGCATCACCGTGCTCGACCAATAAGTTGTTTCGACAATTTGCGCCTCGCGGTCAAGAAATCAAATGAAATCCCGCGCATAGCAGGGCATGCCGCTTAGTGTTAATATCGTAACAATGCAAGCTGGCATTCGGTAAGTCCTTGATGAACGATATCGCTCCCGCCAAAATTCGTGATTGCGCCTGCGCAAGCTGCGTCTGCCAAAAGCCGGTAGACGCCAAGACCGGTTTCGAAGTATCCCAGGAGTTCGAGCGTTTCAATCAGAAATACGATATGTTCAACCGCGCGGTATGGGACGACGACGTGCGCTCGGACCGCTCGCGGAAGTTCTTCGAATCGTATTTCACCGACTTGGCGGTATTCCGCAAGGTGGAGGGTTTCCAGCATCGCGACTACGCCCTGCGCAACGCGGCTTGGTATATCGCGGATTTCACCTCCGACTTGTTGGAGCTGTCGGAAGACCGCAAGGAGGGCTTCCTCGACTCCTACACCATGTTCCGCGAGGGCGCGACGCGCAAAATCGCCGGCAGCGCGGCGGAAAACACCACCGAACTCAAACGGGCTGGCAAGTTCCTGGGCGCGGACGCCATCGGCATCTGCGATTATGACGAACGCTGGGTCTACACGCGCAATTACAGCCGCCAGAAACTGACCGACAAAGACATGGACTTGCCGGAGAATCTGTCAAGCGTGGTGGTGATCGTCAATGAAATGCACCACCAGACTATCCAGACCGTGCCGTCGGCATTGAGCGGCGCCGCCACCGGGCAAGGCTACAGCCGCGATATCATCGCTGTGCTGTCAATCACGCAATTCATTCGCAATCTCGGCTACCGCGCTGTCGCCAGCCTCAACGACACGGCGCTGTCTATCCCGCTGGCGGTGCAAGCGGGTCTGGGACAATACGGTCGGCATGGCTTGCTCATCACGCCGGAATTTGGTCCCAGGGTGCGCATAGCCAAGATATTCACGGATCTGCCGCTGCATGCCGATGAACCAATCGACTTTGGCGTTACCGAAACTTGCAATACCTGTCGGCGCTGCAGCAACGCCTGCCCGGTCAAGGCGATCCAATTCGACGAACCAGCATTTCTGAACGACAAAATATCGCACATTAAGGGCGTCAAGAAGTGGACGATCAACGCCAAGAAATGCTTTCAATTTTGGGCGAATCAAGGAACGGATTGTTCGATTTGCATCCGTGTCTGCCCCTATAATAAAGATTTCAGGCTGCCATTTAATCGCATTCTGCGCTGGATGCTCAGCAATCGCTGGCGGCGTCTGGCGCTCTGGCTCGACAAGAAACTCAAATACGGCCAGCGGCGGTCCCCCGGCTGGTGGTGGCGCCAGCCGAGCGCATGAGGCAAGCTATCGACCCCGCAGCGATGAATGAGATGATTACCCAGGCTGAAACGATTCTGCTGTATCAAATGCGCGACGCATATTACAGCGGGGATCAGTCCGCGCTTTTGCGCGCCCTTTATGCGCTGGCGCAGTGCTATTGGACGCAGGGCAATGCCGAGTCCGCGGCGGAAAATCTGGCTTTCATTTTGCTGCAAGGCGATTCGCCGCCCGGTCTGCAGGCAGCGGCGGCTGAGCTGATGGCGGACATCGAAAGCCGAGTCTGCCCGCGCCTTGTCCTCGACGCGCGTAGCTTCGCGGCCGCAATGGACCTGCAAGGCATGGTTGAATATCAGCTCGAGGACAACCTAAACTGACGCAAGGTCGACAAAAGAAATTAGAGTCCTTTGCATTGAAACAGATCCTATCCTGGTTTGATCATCCCCTGCTGCGCTGGACGGCGGCAATTGCCTGGTCGGTCTGGATCACGATTTTGCTGATACAGCCGGAAGCCGATCCCATCATCAATCTGGGTTTGCCCACAGGACCGCAAACCTTCCTGCGCGAACTATTTTTCACCTGCGCCCATTTGCTGGCATTCGCGCTAACTTGCGCCGTATGGCAGTGGGCGATGTCCGCTAGCATGCGCATCGGCGCAAGTATTGTCTGCGCCTGCGTTATCGCGCTTGGCTTGGGCGCAAGCACCGAGTACCTGCAAACCCTGACTCCGGATCGTTATCCCTCCTGGATCGACTTGATCGCCAATTGCTATGGCGCGCTGCTGGCGGCTTGGTTCATCTGGCGCCGCTCAGTGGAGAATCGGCCAGGCAAGGGCAAAGAGCGTTAATCTTCTTGAATGCCGCGCTCGCCTTCACTGAACCTGCCTCGAACCTGCCTCGAACCTGCCTCTATTGAACGAAGCCCGAATCTATATCTCCGCCAGCTCGCAGCTTATGCGGGTTGGTAATCTGGATTTTCCCAGACAATCAACGTCGCCCAATTGTCCGAAGCGCTATCTTCAATGTAATCTTCCAGCAATCCGCGCACGACGAAGCCTCGGCCTAACTGAAACGAGAGGGTGCTGTCCCGCAGTTCGCCGCCAACCACGCGATCCACATATTCCTGTACCGTCATCTGCGGTTTGAAGTCGGCATAATCGGGAATCAAGCCGCCGGCGACGATGCCCCGGCGATTGAGCCTGCGCACGATCGCTTTGCGCGCGGCATATAAGCGAGAGCCAATGCCGCGCCGGCGAAAACCTGGATGCACGCTGATGTCGCCGCCGTAATACCAAGCGCCCTGGGGCTCATGATGGCTGTAACTGCCGCCGGCGATAATCTCTAGGAAACTGTGCTGAGCATGGTCGAAGTCGAAATCAATCAAGAATCCCGAACCCAATCCCACCACGCGGTCGCCGGATAGCGCCACAAAATTACCTTCGGGAAAGAGTCGGCAGTGGTTGAGGAAATGCGCCGCTGTCATCAATTCCTCAGCCGCGAGCGTCGGAAAGCAATCGCGTTGCAGTTGTTCCAGCGCTTTGGCATATTCTGGCTTTATTGTGTCGATACTGATCGTGTCGCTTGCCATGTGAAATACCGTCGCTATGCGTCGAGCTAGTGTAGACTTGCGCCTGCGCTCTCGTCAACGCTCTTCGCTTGTGTCGCAGGGCAATCGCTTCAAAATCCATAATTGTCGAATTTTACATCAAACTGATAAATTGTAAGGCTTGTCCGCTACTGGTAAGTCAATGCGCTTTTTCTACCCCATCCCCCGACCCCTTACCCCGTGGCAACGGGGAAGGGGAGCTAACATAGCTCGAAGACGATTCTCATTTGCGCAAACTAAATGAGTCAGACCCAGGTTTGACCCCGAAAATGCGCCAATCGCATCAACTCAGCAGTCATCCCCCCATTGCAATGGGGGGACCGAGGGGGGTAAACAAAAGGGCGAACGCGAATCCTAGAGTACCGGACAAGCCTTGTAGGGGCGACATACCATGTCGCCCGAAATCAGAACGCAGCAGCGTCGGGCGACCAGATTGGTCGCCCCTACACCGCCCCTGAAAATTTGCATTATTTTGTTGGAATCACATCTGTGGTGAATCTTCTTTACTCTCTCGGTTTTCTTCTGTGTCCTCAATGCTATAATTTCCGCGATTGCCCTGTCTGCGCCGGTCGTGCAATGGTCTGATTGGACTGCAATGGACATAGAATTCCGGCATTTTTTCGCCTAGGATAGTGCAGGAATCGAATGAATAAAGCGAGGCATCGACATGGTGACAAACGGATATAAGCAAAACGGCAGCAAGACCGGCAGCGACAAAGTCAAGCGCGGCTTGGCGCAGATGCTCAAAGGCGGCGTCATCATGGACGTCGTCACCCCAGATCAAGCCAGGATCGCCGAAGAGGCCGGCGCCTGCGCGGTAATGGCTTTGGAGCGTGTCCCGGCCGATATCCGCGTCCAAGGCGGCGTCGCGCGCATGAGCGACCCCGATATGATCGAGGGCATCATCAATGCCGTCAGCATCCCTGTCATGGCGAAAGCCCGCATTGGGCACTTCGTCGAAGCGCAAATCCTGGAAGCGCTGGGCGTGGACTACATCGACGAGAGCGAAGTGCTAAGCCCGGCTGATGAAGAACACCACATCAACAAATGGCAATTCACCATTCCCTTCGTTTGCGGCTGCCGCAACCTGGGCGAAGCCTTGCGGCGCATAAACGAAGGCGCCGCCATGATGCGCACCAAAGGCGAGGCGGGCACCGGCGATGTCGTCGAAGCAGTGCGGCACGCGCGTTCGGTCAATGGCGAGATCCGCCGCCTAAGCTGTATGAACGAAGACGAATTGTACAGCTATGCCAAGGACATCCGCGCGCCTTTCCACCTAGTCAAAGAGACGGCAGAACTCGGCAGGTTGCCGGTCGTCAATTTCGCCGCTGGCGGCGTGGCCACACCGGCTGACGCCGCGCTCATGATGCAGCTCGGCGTTGATGGCGTATTCGTCGGCAGCGGCATCTTCAAAAGCGGCAATCCAGAAAAACGCGCCAAGGCGATCGTCAATGCCGTCACCCATTACCAAGACGCCAAAATACTCGCGAATGTCAGCCGCAACCTCGGCGAGGCGATGGTCGGCATCAATGTGACGCCCGAAGAAGTGATCCTGGGCAAACGCGGCTGGTGAGCGCCGCGCAGTGAGCGGTCATTGCCAAAATTGCATAGTCGCTACAATCTACATCCCCCTGCCCGGAGCGCTTGGCAGGGGGCTTCCTTTTGCTTGGCGTTCTGCCGCAGCTTAACCCCGACGACATGCCTCAAGCGCGCCATTGCGGATTTGCAAAAGTGATAATCACAGTTTTGCGCGCGACTATCCAGTTTTTTGACAAGCGCAGGCCAGCGCGATATTATCCCCTCAACAAATTGTGGAGAGTCCAGTTCTGCCAGCGAGTATCGTCGCCTATGGCTATGCTGGACGCTCGCGGATTTGCATTGTTTTTACAGAATGCTTCTTAAGGAGCCAGAAAATGCACCATACGAAACGCATGCTTTTCGCCACTATCGCGCTGGTATTGATCTTGCTCGTCCCGGTGAGTTCAGCCGATGTCGAATGGACCGGCGCCTTTGTCTTGGGCAGTTGCTGCGAGCCCAATTCTCTAGATCCCGCCGCTATGGGCATCTCGCAAACCGAGGGTTATGTCATCAACGCCATGTACGAGGGGCTCACACAATATGCGCGCGACGGCGAGATCGCGCCGCGCCTGGCGACAAGTTGGCAGATATCCGACGACGCCTTGACCTATACGCTTTCGCTGCGGGAAGGCGTGCAATTCCACGATGGCTCGACCCTGGATGCCGAAGCTGTCAAACTGTCGCTTGATCGGCACAAGGCGCTGGGCATGGGCAATTTGGGCTTCATCCTCGCGCCCGTCGATTCTGTCGCTGTCGTCGATGATATGACCGTCGCCATTCAATTGAGCTCGGCTGATTTCCAATTCTGGGCTGGTTTGCCGCATATCAAGATCCTCAGCGCCCAAGCGCTGGCGGAGCATGATATGGATGGCGATATGGCTGGGGAATTCTTCCGCGAAAACGCGGTTGGCACCGGTCCCTATCAGTTAGTCCGTTGGGATCCCGGCCGGCAAACCGAAATGGAAGCCTTCCCGGATTACTGGGGCGGCTGGGACGGACCCCATGTTGAGCGCTTTATCGCCCGCTATGGCTTGGATTACACCACGCGCCTGCTGCTGATGGAAAACGGCGAATTGCATCTAATAGATTGGGCGGGTTTGTCCGATGTGCGCCGCGCCGCCACCAGCCCCGCCATCCACCTGAATTTTGGCAATCCGCTGCAAGCCTTCTACCACTTCATGAAACAAGACGGTCCTCTGGCCGACAAGCAAGTGCGTCAAGCGCTCTTGCATGCCTATCCCTATGCGGCCATGATCGAGGTCATGGGCGGCTTTGCCGTGCCTTTGACATCACCAGCCCTGGCCGGGACAACCGGACATTGCGATGTCTTTGAACCAGCACAGGACCTGGACAAAGCGCGCGAACTGCTGGCGGAAGCCGGATACGCCGATGGCTTCAGCCTGCGGCAGGCATATCGCCACGCCAATGAACCGCGCCGCTTCGCGGCTGTGCTCTTCCAGGAAGCTCTGGCGGAATTGAACATAGAAGTCGTCTTGGACGACATCCCCTGGGGCACCTTCATTGACGCCCAGCGCAACTTCGATACCGCCTACGATATGAGCAGCCACTGGCTCAATATCCCGATTCCCTACGCCGGGGAGATGCTCTTCCGGCTCAATCACTCGTCATTGATCGACACTGGCACAGGCAACTGGGCTTGGTACAACAATCCGGATTTTGACGCCCTGCTGGAAGAAGCGCCGACCTTGGCGCCCGGCGACTCGCGCATCGACGAGCTGCTCTGCGAGGCGCAGCAAATCCTCATAGACGACGCGGTTGTGATCCCGGTCATGCTGTCGCAATATATTGACTTGACGCATTCTTCGGTTCGCGGCTACCAATACGATCCCTACGGCTTCCCGGGCGATTTGCACCCTTATGAGATCTGGCTGGAAGGCTAGCTATCCGGGCGCAAGGGCAGCTACGGGCGGAAGGCGGCTCGCTGATTGAGCCGCCTTCCGCGCTATCACGATACCTATGGGCAGGTTAATTCTTGAACGCCTACTTACGCTGATTCTCAAGCTCTTTGGCATGGCGGTCATCCTCTTCGTCATTACGCAAGTCTTGCCGGCCGATCCCGCCGCCGTAGCCGCTGGCACCAACGCGCGCCCGGAACAAATCGAAAGGCTTCGGGTGGAATTGGGGCTGGACAGACCCTTTCACGAGCAATTCATCACCTACATTTCCGGCTTGGCTCGCGGCGACCTGGGCAAGTCGCTCTTGACCAGACGAGCTGTCAGCGACGATTTGCGTCTGCGCTTCCCGGCTACGGCCGAGTTGGCGATTTTCTCGGGCTTTGTCATCGTCATTTTGGGCATCTCCCTGGGCATCTTGGCGGCAGTGAAAGCGGGCGGCAAGTTGGATATGTTTATCCGAATGCTGGTTGTGCTGGGCATGGGCATACCGCCATTTGTCCTGGCGCTTTTTCTGCAACTCATCTTCGCCAAGTCGCTCGACTGGTTCCCGCTGGAAGGCCGCCTGCCGACCTTGATAGCGCCGCCGCCTCACCTGACGGGCCTTTATACCGTCGATAGCTTGCTGGCTGGGCAATGGGATGTCTTCTGGTCGAGCGCGCGGCACTTGGTTTTGCCGGTCGCGGCGCTATCCCTGGGGCGGCTTGCGGTGGGCGCGCGCTTCACACGCAGCGGCATGCTAGAGACGCTCTCGCAACCTTACGTGCGCACGGCGCGCGCCAAGGGCTTAAAAGAAAATCGCGTCATTCTGCGTCATGCTTTTCGCAATGCGCTGATTCCCGTCGTTACCATGTTGGGCATCCAAATCGGCTTTCTCTTGAGCGGCGCCGTTTTGGTAGAAGTTGTCTTCACTTGGCCCGGGTTGGGACGCTATGCCGTGGAATCGGTCGTCTCTTTTGACTTTTACGCGGTCATCGGCGCGGCATTGGTCATCGCGGTGATATTTGTGGTCGCCAATACCATTGTGGACCTGCTTTATGTTCAGTTGGATCCGCGCATTCAACATCATTCCTAAAATCGCGCGATTAAGGACGCTGCATGGGATACGAGCTCGGCTTTGACATCGGCGGCACATTTACCGATTTCGCTCTGCTCGACACAGATACGGGAAAGCTCGAAATATTCAAGGTGTTAACGACGCCGGATCACCCCGAAGCTGCCGCCTTAAGCGGTTTGGAAGACCTGCTGAAAACAGTTGGCATCAGTCACGAGCAGTTGCTCAACGTATTTCATGCCACCACCTTGGTGGCGAATTCCCTCATCCAGCGGCGCGGGGCTTGTGTCGGTTTATTGACAACGGCCGGCTTCCGCGACATCCTGGAAATGAGAACGGAACAGCGCTACGCTATTTATGATTTGTTCCTGCAATATCCGCCGCCGCTTTGCCCGCGCTATTTGCGGCGCGGCATCGGCGAGCGCGTCGACCGCGATGGCAAGATATTGCAGCCCGTCTGCGAAGAAGATGTGCGACTGGCAGTCGCCGATTTCAAGGCGCAGGGCGTCGACGCCATCGCCGTGTCTTGCCTGCATTCCTACCGCAATCCCAGCAACGAGAGGCGCATCGCGGAGCTGGCGCGTGAATGCTGGCCCGATGTCCCGCTGACGCTTTCCAGCGACATCGCGCCGGAGATTCGCGAATATGAGCGAACATCGACCACCGTGGCCAACGCCTACGTTTTGCCGCTGATGGCGCAATATCTACAGACCATGCGTGAGGAATTGGCATCGTCCAGATTCAAAGGCAACTTTTATTTGATGCTCTCTTCGGGCAGTACAGCGCTGGCGGCTGCGGCGGCTGATCAACCCATTCGTTTGGTCGAATCGGGACCAGCCGCGGGCGCCCTGGCCGCAGCCTATTTCGGCGAATTGGCGGGCCACTCCGATCTCGTCTCATTCGACATGGGCGGCACAACCGCCAAAGTCGCGCTGGTTCACGGCGGCAAACCAGCCATCGCCTCCAGCCTGGAAGTGGCGCGGGTCAACCGCTTTTCCAAGGGCAGCGGCTACCCGCTGCAATTCCCCACGGTCGATATCCTGGAAAGCGGCGCTGGCGGCGGCAGTATCGCCTGGGTCGATGACTTGGGCTTGCTAAAAGTGGGACCGCAAAGCGCGGGCTCGAGCCCGGGACCGGCTGCCTATGGCTTCGGCGGCAGCCTGCCGACTGTAACCGATGCGGATCTCGTCTTGGGCTATCTCAACCCGGATTACTTTCTCGGTGGCGAAATGACGCTCGATGTGGCTGCGGCACGGCGCGCGCTGGCGGCAATCGCCGCGACCTTTGGCTGGAGCCTGGTCGAAGCCGCCGCCGCTATCCACCGGCTGGTCAACGAGAATATGGCGGCTTCGGCGCGCATCCACATTCTGGAAAAAGGGCGCGACCCGCGCAATTATGCCATGCTCTGTTTTGGTGGCGCGGGACCCGTCCATGCCGCGGGCGTCGCAAGGATTCTGGGCGCGCCCGAGGTTGTCGTTGCGCCTGGCGCCGGCGTCGCCTCCGCAATCGGTTTGTTGATCGCGCCCGTCGCCTTTGACTTCGCCCATTCCTACCCGACCACCCTGGCGCGCGCGGATTGGACGGTGGTCCGGGATCTCTTCCAGGATATGGAAGCGCAGGGACTACAGATGCTTTACGATGCCGGCATCGGCGACCAGGATGTGACTATCGAACGGGGCGTCGACGGCCGCTTCCAAGGTCAACTGCACGAGATCCAGGTTCCCTTGCCCCATGACCTGAGTGACATGGATGTCGCGGCTTTTATCGACCGATTTAACGCGACCTATAAAGGACTTTATCATTATCTGCCGGACCACAGTCCCATCGAACTATTGACCTGGCGCAGCCGGGTATCCGGCGCGCGCGCGGCTATCAAAGAACAGACGCTTGCCGAAGCTCACACGGACCCCGCCCCCGCCTTCAAACGCAGCCGGCCAGCCTATTTTGCCGAAGCGGGCGGTTTCGTCGACACGCCGACTTATGACCGTTATCGGCTAGGAGCGGGCATGACCATCGCCGGTCCCGCCATCATTGAAGAGCGCGAATCGACGATTGTCCTGCGCCCGGGCATGAACGCGGTCGTAGACGCATACGCCAATGTCCGCTTGCGTCTGCGTGGGGCGGACTAAGGTAGGAGCCGGCATGAGAATCTTGTGGATAGACCCCATCGTTGAAGACAGTCTCTACACCGCCGCCTTGCAGGCGGCTTTCGCCGCTTCGGGGCGGCCCGAAACAGAAATAGACATCTTGTCCCTGCCCGCGGGTCCGCGCCCGCGTCACCTGCGTTACCATGCTTATGAAGCGCTGGTCATGGCGGACATCGTGACGGCAGTCTATCGATTTGCCGACCGCTATGACGGCTTTGTCATCGGCTGCTTTTACGATTTGGCGCTGCGCGAGGCGCGGGAAGTCTCTGGCAGAGCCATTGTGACCGCGCCCTGCCAATCGTCTTTGGCGATTGCGTCGCACCTGGGGAACAGTTTTTCCGTGCTGGTGGGGGCCCCCAAGGCGATGTCAAAGATGAGCGAGAATATCCACAGCTACGGTTATGGTCCTCGCTTGCGCTCGCTGCGTCCGCTGAACATGCAGGTGCTCGACTTTCAAGCGCAAGCCGATCGCGCCTTGGAAGCCATGCTGCGCGAAGGTCGGCGCGCTGTCGCAGACGATGGCGCCGAGGTCATCATCCTAGGTTGCAGCGCCGAGGTCGGTTTTCACCAAACCTTGCAAGAAGAACTGGACGTACCGGTCATCGATTCGGCGCTGGCGCCTTTCAAATATGCGGAATTCCTGGTGGAAGCGGCGCAGCGCTGCGGCTGGCGCCCCAGCCGAAAATGGGGCAGCGAAGCGCCCCCGCAACAGGAAATCGAGGACTGGGGCTTGTTTCAGGCAGGCGACCTGGAACCAAAGACGCTAATCAAGAAAGCGACACAGTCAACATGACCGCAATCGATCCTCTGACACTGGAAATCCTCTGGCAGCGCTTGATCGCCGTCGCCGATCAAATGTCGACAACGCTGGCGCGGACGGCTTTCTCTACAACAATTACCGCTTCAAATGACTATGGCTGCGTCTTGATCGACGCCGATGCCCAGTGCATCGCGCATGCGCATCGCAGCTTGCCTATCTTTAATCGCACCATGCCCTACACCTGCAGCATCGTGCTGGAACAATTCGGGCGGGACAACATCGCGCCGGGCGATGTCTTCATTTCAAACGACCCTTGGCAGAACGCGGGCCATCATCCCGATATCACTGTCATCACACCTTTTTTCAAGGACGACAAGCTCGTGGGTTTCGCCGCCAGCATCGCGCATCACGCCGATGTCGGCGGCTCCATCGACAGCAATCGCGTCACCGACAGCTATGAAGAAGGCTTGCTTATCCCGCTGACGCGGCTCTATCAAGGCGGAATAGTAAACCAGACAGCGCTTGATTTCGTCGCCGCCAATGTGCGCTTGCCGACGGCCGTCATCGGCGACATCCACGCGCAAGCCGCCGCCAACCAGACCGGCGCCGAACGCTGCCTTGCGCTGCTGGATGAGTATGACCTGCCTGATCTGCGAGCGATTTCCCGCGAGATCCATCAGCGCTCCGAAGCTGCCATGAGGAAGGCAATCGCTTCATTGCCTGACGGACTTTACCGGTCGGAAGTGATCGTCGACGAGCTGGACCAGCCCTTGCGTCTGGTCTGTGCGCTTGAAGTGCGCGGTGAGGAAATCTATATCGACTTCAGCGGAACATCGCCACAGCAGCCGCGCGGCGGCATCAACGTGACCTTCACTTTCACACATGGACAAATTTCATACGCCCTGAAGGCGACCTTATTGCCGGATGTACCGGGCAATGACGGCTGCTATCGGCCCATCCATGCCAGCGCGCCGCCCGGCTGCGTCCTCAACGCGCGCAAGCCCGCCTCTTGCAATCAACGGCATCGCGTCGGCGCGCATATTTTTGGCGCCGTTCTGCGGGCTTTGGCGGAAGTCTTGCCCGATAGCGTCATCGCCGGCTCCGGATTCCTGGTCAGCACGCGCGTTTTCACAAGCGCCGCGGAAGACGGCGCGATGGCGCACTGCTATTTGTTCAGCGCGGGCGGTATGGGCGCCAATGCCCGCTCCAACGGGATTTCGACCGTTCAAGTGCCTGCGCTGGCCGGCGCGGTCCCGGTTGAGCTCTTCGAAATCACGGTGCCGATCTTGACAGTCCGCCGCGAATTTATCAGCGATTCGGGCGGGGCGGGGCGGCAGCGCGGCGGACTGGCGCAACGCATGGAATTGCAACTTCTGCCCGGCTTCGACGGGCCCGCGACTGTCGCCGTGCACGCGGCCGGTCAACATGTGCCGCCATTCGGTTTGCATGGCGGGCGCGGCGGCGCTTCCGCCGAAATACTGCGCGACGGCGTCGCGCTGACGCGCGCCGAAAAAGTCGCGGTCGCCGGCGCGCTTCCACTCACGGACGGCGCTATGACGGTCGGCTTCGACACGGCGGCCGGCGGCGGTTACGGCTCGCCCCTGGAACGCGCCTTAGAAGATGTGCAAGCCGATGCGCGCGATGGCTTAGTTTCCCTGGAACAAGCCGACGCTGTTTACGGCGTCGTGCTTGACCCGAAGACCCTGCGCTTGGACAGGCGCGCATCAGAGGAAAAGCGGCGTCAACTGGCAAGTGACGGTTGACGCGGGACCATGCGCGCATGAGGAGAAACCTGACGCTGAGGGAGGACCGCCTGGTCGCCAAACTGACCAAATTCTGTAGAATAAACCCCGGTTTGACGACGGGCGCTTTGCTGATCTTGCCCTTCGTTCTATTTGCGCTGCTGCCCGGGGTTTTCGCCACCCACGATCCGATCAAGACCTCCATCCGCGAGTTATACGCGCCGCCCAGCGCCGAGCATTTTTTTGGCACTGATGAACTGGGCCGCGACGTCTACAGCCGCGTCGTGCATGGCGCGCGCATTTCTTTGGTCGCCGCCTCGCTGATTATCGGCGTCGCCTGCCTCGTCGGCGCCGCGCTGGGCACAGCGGCCGGCTTCTGGCGCGGCTGGAGCGACCGCGTCATTATGACCCTGGTCGATTTGGTCCTGGCTTTTCCCAGCTTGATTCTGGCGCTGGCAGTCGGCGCGGCGCTTGGTCCGGGGCTGCGCAGCGCCATCATCGCCGCGGCGGCGGTCTGGTGGCCCGTTTACGCGCGCCTGCTACGGAGCCTCACCATCCAGCTTAGCGAAATGGAATTCGTGACCGCAGCCAGGGCGATGGGCGCGTCGGCGCCGGCCATCATCTTTCGGCATATATTGCCCAACGCCGTTTACGCCATCATCGTGCGTATCAGCCTCGATCTGGGTCTGGCGGTATTGCTGCTCGCCAGTTTGAGCTTTATCGGCTTGGGCGCCAGCGCGCCGACGCCGGAATGGGGCGCGATGGTCGCCTGGGGGCGCATCTATTTTCTGACTGAATGGTGGATCGGCGCCTTCCCGGCTGTCGCCATCACGCTGGTCGTGGTTGGCATCACCTTGCTGGGCGACGGCTTGAACGACGCGCGCAACCCAAATCGTTAATGAAATTGCAAGCGCTATTCAAGCGCGAGAGGTCCTCTCCTGATGATGAACCAGAACCGATTTGACAAACTTTACGCGGTCATGCGCGCGGCTCGACTGGACATAGTCGCGCTAATCCCAGGACCGAATCATCGTTACCTCTTCGACGCGGTACACTTTGTGCTGGAACGCCCAATTGTCATTTTTCTGGCGCTTGATGCAGAGCCAGTTGCCGTCATCCCCGAATTGGAGATCCCGCTTTTCGAGCGACATGCGCTACAAGCGCGCTTATTCCCCTACACAGACGCGGCTGGTTACCAAAGCGCCTTCCGCGACGCGCTCATCGCGCTTGAGCCGGCGGGCAAGATCATCGGCGTCGAGGGCTTGTTCATGCGCTTTTTCGAAGGCGAAGCGCTGCGCCGCGCCGCGCCCGACGCCGAGGTGGTCGACGCCAGCGCCGCTCTGGAAGAACTGCGCATCATCAAGGATGCCGGGGAAGTCGCCAAGCTGCGCCGCGCCATAGAAATCTCCGAGAAGGCTCTGCGGGCGACGCTTGACGAAGCCCGCGTCGGCATGAGCGAGATTGAGCTAGCGGACATCCTGGAAAACCACATGAGAAAAATGGGCGGCGAGGGGCTGTCATTCGATACAATCCTGCATGCCGGGGGCAATACGGCGCTGCCACATTCCGGTCCTCTGGATTATCGCATGGGGCGGGGGGATCCGCTGATATTCGATTTTGGCGCGACCTTCGACGGCTACTGCGCCGATATCACGCGCACGGTCTTCCTCGGCGAGGTCAGCGCCGCGCAGCGCGACTTCTACGCCGTGGTGCAAGCCGCGAATGAAGCCGGACGACATGCCGCCAAGCCCGGCGTCACAGCCGAATCGGTAGATCTGGCGGCGCGGCAAGTTTTCAGCGAGGCTGGCTACGAATCGCTGCTGCGGCATCGCACGGGCCATGGGCTTGGGCTGCAAGCGCACGAAGCGCCTTACATCGTCGAGGGCAATCAGCGCCTCTTGGAACCGGGCATGGTCTTCACCATCGAGCCGGGCATATATCGCATGGGCGAAATCGGCGTGCGCATTGAAGATGACGTGCTCATCACGGAAGCGGGCTGCGAAAGCTTGACCAGCTTTCCGCGAGATATTCTAATCGTTTGAGCGCAGATTCCGGCCTCTTATCGCCCCGGCGCGAGCAAAGCCTGTCCAGGGCAGGTTTCTGTTCAAACGAATTTGGATTCTTTTACGCAAATTGTTTGCATAAGAAACATATAAGTGTTATGGTAAGCCGATATAGTGATTTGTGCATATTCGCCGCGAGTCGTCGCTGGGATTACGATCATTCGATAGTTTTATTGCTAGGAACAGATAGATTGGAAATTAATCGCAGTCCTTGCCTATCCGGCTGAAATCGACATCGCGCGCGATGATTGGTATAGCTTGCATTAGCGCAGCAGGACGCGGTTCTTGAAGAAGAGGAGGTGATGCCCGAGACAATGAGAAACCTGTTTATCCATTACTGGCGGGAACTAAATTTTCAGGAGGAAACATGAGCGCAGAAAAGAAAATGAGTCGCCGCGATTTGCTGAAATTGGCAGCGGCTGGCGGAACCGGTCTAGTTATGTCGGGCTTGCCGGTGCGCGTGATCGCGCAAGATATGGTGACGATTAAGGTGCAGACAGCCGGTCTTGATGACAATACGCTGCAACCGGTCGCCGACATTCAGATGGCGCAGAATCCCAACGTAAATGTCGAGTGGGTCGTTCTGACCGGTATCGACCACGAAGAAGTCGCCGCGAAGATTCTGGCATTGGTGGCGGCTGGCGAATCGATTGACGTGGGTTATGCCGCGACCGAGGCTTGCCAGCTATTCGCCGGTCAAGGTTTGGCGGAGCCGCTTGATGACCGCATCACCAGCGATCCCGACCAGGATTTCTGGACCGATTTCTTCTCCGATGTGCACCCTTCATTGACCGAAGCCATGATGTACGAGGGCAGCTTGTACGAGCCGCCGCGCGACTTCAACGCCGCGAACATGTACTTCAATACCAAGGTATTGGCGGAGAACGGCTTTGAAGTGCCGGGCGAAGAGTGGACAAAGGACGACTTTGTCGAGATCGCCCGCGCCACAACCAAGAGGGACGATTCCGGCAATACCGAAGTCTTCGGCTATGCTTGGACCAACCGTCTCTGGGGAAGTTGGATGCCCTGGATATTTGTGGCTGGCGGCAACCTCTATACCGAGGAACGCGCCCCGGGCGGCAGTTGGGTCTGGGACGGCTACTACGAGGGTGATATGGCGGCTGATGGGCGTGGCGGCGGCTACCGCTGGCGCGAACCTGTGGCCAATTCCCCCGAAGTTGTCGAAGCGCTGGAACTGGTCGTCGACTTGTGGCAGGAAGGCGTCACGCCCGATATCGCCATGGGCACGGGCCAGACGCTCACCGGCTTCTATGCGACCGGCTTGCTCTGCATGACCCCGGCCGGCGGATTCTGGGCTGGACGCCTCGGCAACGAGGGCATGGCAAAAGGCGATTTCGATGTGCAGTATTGGCCCAACTGGCGCAACCAAAAGCATCAGTTTGGCACTGGCGGGCACTGGCTGAGCACGACGTCGACCGCGCCCGATGAAGCATGGGAATTCATGAAGATCGAAGTCAGCCGCGAAGGGTTCGATAGTAGCATTTTCTTCAATCCGGTCATCATCACCACGCCGTCGCGCCGCTCTTACAGCCAGAAGGACGCCTTCGAACCGACGGGTCCCACCAACAGCGACGTCTTCTACGGCACGCTGGATGACCACCCGTCCACGTCGCCCATCCCGGCGCCGCCATGGTCCAACCCCATGACCACTGTCTTCACCACCTATACGGGCTTCGCCATGTCCGGCGAGATGGGACCGCAGCAAGCGCTTGACGAAATGCAGGCGGAATTGGAATCGCTGACCAACCGTCAGCCGCAATACTACGGCGACGACTAAGCATCAGCGTATTAGAGAGCCAATTCGCCAAATGGATTTGATGGATTGGCTCTACTGTCGTCATTAGCTGCCAGAGCCGCGTCAACTGCTTCATAAGCGAGATGCGCCTGGACTAGGCATGACTTCCCGCGCGACTTGCAGGTGAAATGCGGCGGGGAAAGACTATGAGGGCAGTTTTCGCCACCTCGGGCCAGATGGAGCCGCAGCAGGCGATGGATGAATTGCAAGCCGAGCTTGAGTCGCTGACCAGCCGCGAAGCTCACAAATACTATCAGTAAATTTTTAATGCCGGGATGCGGCGCCAGTGTCGCGGACATTGGCGCCGCATCCCATCAAAATGTAGAGGACAGCGAATGGCAAGGACATACGAAGAATCTGGCGGTGGCATATTCTATTGGCTGATGCAAGACACGATGGATGGGTTGCGTCGGCGGCGCGCTCTCTTAGGTTATCTATTCTTATTGCCCACTCTGCTCGGCATCTTCATATTTACAGCGGGACCGGTTTTTGTTTCTTTCGGCTTGAGCCTGTTTCAATGGAATATCTTCAAGCCGCCTGATTTTGTTGGGTTGGATAACTTCGAGCGTTTGCTGTCCGACCGCCGTGTCATCGTTGGTTTGGGCAATACGCTTAAGTTCACCATTATGGCTGTCGCCAGCCAGGTGTCCCTGGGCTTGATTCTGGCGTTGGCGGTGCATCGGATTAACAACATCTGGCTGCGCTATTACTTCCGGACCGCTTACTTCCTGCCCTTGTTGATGTCCGGCGCGTCCGTCGCTGTCTTCATGGGATATATCTTTCACAAGGAATTTGGTCCGCTCAATTATTACTTGACGCTGCTGGGCATTCCGCAGATTCCCTGGCTGACAAATTCTGATTTGGTGATGGTCTCCATCGCCATTATCTCCGCCTGGCGCAATCTGGGTTTCACTTTCCTGATCTTCCTCGGTGGCTTGGCGAATCTGTCGCAGGAAGTTCTGGACGCCGCCGATGTCGATGGCGCGCAAGGCTTCCGCCGTTTGTGGTCGGTCGTCATCCCCCTGCTCAGCCCGCAGATCCTCTTCGCCACGGTTACTGGGGTTATCGGCGCGCTGCAAGTCTTTGATGAGCCCTATATTATGACCCGCGGCGGACCTGGCAACGCCAGTCGGACGCTAGTCATGGTTATGTACGAGCACGCCTTCAAAAACATCGAATTCGGCTACGGCTCCGCGATCGCCATCGTCGTATTTCTGATGATCCTGGCCATGTCCGCTGTACAGATGTGGCTCTGGCGCAATCGCGTCTTTTATCAATAGAATTTGGCAGGGAAACACAGATGGCGAGCAATGTGACCAGAATACCCGGGGACATATCCGCAAACGAACATCGGCGGCAAATCTTTTGGCACCAACTTGGACGCTGGGGACCGTTGATAATCCTCGCAGTCATGAGCGTCGTGATCCTGGCGCCGATAATGTGGACTATTTCGACTTCCTTGCGCAGCGGCGTCGACTCCTTCACCGTGCCGCCAAAGTGGCTGCCAACCGATTTTGCAGTCGAGAATTACGCGAAAGTATTTGAAACGGTTCCCTTTGCGCGCCAGATTGTCAACAGCGCCATCATCACTTGGGGAACCGTGCTAGGTCAGCTGACCACGGCGGCGCTGGCTGGTTATGCCTTCGCGCGGCTGGAGTTCAAAGGGCGAGACACGCTATTTTGGATTGTCTTGGCGACCATGATGATACCCATCCAAGCCACGGTCATCCCCGTATTTATTCTTATCCGCAATCTGGGATTGTATGATACATACTGGTCGCTAATTCTGCCGGCAATGCCGACCGCCTTCGGCACCTTCCTCCTGCGGCAGTATTATCTGACCATACCTGTCGAACTCGAGGAATCGGCGCTGATCGATGGCGCCAATCAATTGCAGCTCTTCCGCCTAGTCTATCTTCCGCTCGTGAAACCTGGTCTGGCGGTGCTGGCGATACTTAGCTTCAACTTCCACTGGAACGAATTCTTCCGCCCGCTGATTTTCTTGCAGCACGAGAATTACCCCATCACCATTGGCATCTTCCAGTTGCAGGGTTATATGATGACCGGCAGTATCTCGGTCGTGCTCGCGGGTGTGGTTGTATCGCTCTTCCCCGTCATCATCATCTTTCTCTTCGGACAGCGCTATTTGATTGAAGGCATCATGCGCGGCGCGATCAAGGGCTAGCGATGTTGAGCGCAGGACGACTCCCTGAGCGCAGCTTGGCAGACTTTTTGCGCCTGTCACTTCTACAAGCAAATCTTGGCTTGTCGCGTCATGCGCTCTTCGACGCGTCTTGCCCGTGGATGATGGCATGAGCGAAAAAGCGCCCTTTTATTCTCGTAAAACCTATCGCCCCGGTCTGGTTTTCCAGCCTCAAGCGCATGAGAACATCAAGCGCGGCATCAATACCCTCGTTTCCGCTATCCGCCCGACGCTTGGACCTACCGCGCGAACGGTCGCCGTTACCTCGTTGATCGAAAATAAAAGCAGTCCTGAGGTGCTCGATGACGGCGGCATCATCGCCCGGCGCGTCATTGAATTGCATCGCCGCGACGCCGATATCGGCGCCATGCTGGCGCGGGCGTTAATTTGCCGACAGAACGAGCGCATGGGCGACGGTTCCGCCACGACGGCGGTGCTGCTGCAAGCGATATACAATGGCGGCTTGCATTATCTGGCAGCCGGCGGCAACGCCATGCGCCTGCGGCATCATCTGGAAAGCGCCTTGCGTAAAGCGCTCGCCGCGCTCGATGAACAGACTTACTTTGTCGGGGGCAAGCGCAGCTTGGCGCAAGTTGCCGAATCCATCTGTCATGACGCGCCTCTGGCGAAATTGCTGGGGGAGATCTTCGATATCATCGGCGCTTATGGACGGCTTGACATTCGTAAAGACCACAGCCGCAGCTTGCGGCGCGAATACATCGAAGGCATGGCATGGGACAGCGGCCTGTTTTCGCGCGACATGATCGTCAACCAGACCGACTTGCAAACTGTCTACGAAGAACCGGCCTTGGTGCTGGTGGATTCAAAAGTTAATGATCCGCGACATGTCATGCCGATGCTTGAAATCGCCGTTGAGCAGAATATCGAAAGGCTGCTTCTGGTGGCTGCCGATCTTTCCGCCGAAGCGATGGCCGGCTTAATGATGGCGAACGGCAAACTCAAGAACTTCCAGGTCATGGCGGTCAAGGGACCTGGCAGCAACGCTGATGAACGCGCGGCCGCCTTCGTGGATCTTGCCATTGCGGCCGACGCCAAAACCTTGGTTGAGGTGGCGGGAGACAGCCTGAAAGACGTGACCTATAAGCACTTCGGGCGGGCGCGGCGCGGCTGGGCGAGCGCGCACAATTTTGGCATCATCGGCGGCAAGGGCGATCCGCGGGTGCTGCGAGCGCATATTCGCCGCCTGCAAAGCTGGCTGGAACAAAGCGACGACCCGCAAATGCGCGAAGCGTTGCAAAAGCGCATTGGCCGGCTGATGGGCGGCTCGGCAACTTTGTGGATCGGCGGCGCCTCCAAAATCGAGATCGATCAACAAAAAACCTTGGCGGAAAAGACCGCCAGCGCCATGCGCGCCGCGGTCAGCGACGGCGTCTTGCCGGGCGGCGGCATGGCTTTCATGAGCTGCCGCGGCGCCTTGGCATCCGCATCGCAAAGCGGCGCCGACCCTGACGAGCGCGCCGCCCACCGCATCCTCTACGATGCCCTGGCGGAGCCGGCCCGCGCCATTTACGAAAATGCCGGCTATGAGCCGGGCGAGGTCTTGGCAAGGCTCGCGCGTGAGGACAATGGCGCTGGCTTTGATGTCCTCAGTGGAGCGATTACCGACGGCGCGGCGCTTATTGACAGCGCCGCCGTGATGAAAGCCGCCTTGCGCAATGCGGTGCTAACGGCCGGGATGATGCTGACCATTGATGTCATGGTGCATCACCAAAGTCCGGAAATCGCGCGCCAACCCGGGTAGGAAGACAGATGCTGGGTGTAGAAATCAGCCGGGAATTATCGGAATCGGCCGAAACCGTCTTTGCCTTGGCGGCGTCGCCTGGCTTCAACAAAGACGGTCTTTGCTTCGCCGCGACATCGGGAGGCTTGTATCGCTCCAGCGACGGCGGCAGCGGCTGGGAACTGCTGCGCCTTACTGATGAAGCTGTCAGCCAAATGGCGGCGACGGCAGTCGCGGTATCGCCGGCTTTTGCCCAGGACCGAGCCCTGTTTGTCGCAGTCAAGGGCGGCATTTTGCGCTCCAGCGACGGCGGCGATACCTGGTTCGCCGCCAAGTTCCCCGCGCCGCCACCGCTCTTCACGGCGCTGGTAATCTCCCCAAATTTTGCGCGGGACTGTTTCATGTTGGCCGGAACAATGGAAGACGGCGTATTTTCTTCGACCGATCGCGGCTTGAATTGGCAGCCCTGGAATTTCGGTCTCTTTGACCTGGGTGTGCTTTGCCTGGCGGCTTCGCCACATTTGGCGTCGGACGAGACGATCGTTGCCGGCGCCGAAACGGGTTTATACCGCAGCGCGAACGGCGGGCGCGCTTGGCGAGAATGTGGATTCCCAAGCAAATTCGCGCCGATATTGAGCCTGGCATTTTTGGACCTGTCTTCAAATGGCGTGGGTGAAACACTGCTCTTCGCCGGAACCGAGCAGAACGGTCTTTTTGTCTCTGGCGACGAAGGCGAAGGCTGGCATCGGATCGCGCCGGAGGCCCTGCCCGGCTCGGTCAATCAACTGCAGATTCTGCGCAAACATGATGGCGCGGCGCGGATTGTCGCGCTCGCAGAGGACGGTGTCTTGATCTCCCGCGATGCCGGGCAAAACTGGGATTATCTTGTACAGACGGAAGATCCGCCAACCGCGTTCTTGGTACCCGAGCGCAGCGGGGAGACCCTGTTCATCGGACTGGCTGGCAAAGGGATAGTCAAATACGGAATTTAACGCGCCGCGCCGCAGCGAAAATATCCTCCGCGCTCACACAAGGTCTTCTCGCTTAAGCCAGCGTGTTGTCAAAAGATAGCAGGAGCGCTTTAGTGACAGCCAGAACATTTGCCTTCGATATCGGTCAATTCAAATGTGTCTCGATCAGTGACGGCATCCAGCCGATTAACGCTGAACTGCTGCCGACATTTTTTGCCGGTTCCACTGATGAGGACTTGGCGCTGGCTTTCGAGGCGCATGGCATCTCGCCGGAGCATTACGAGTTGCAATGCAATTGCCTTTTGATTGATACGGGCGCGAGCCGGATCTTGATCGACAGCGGCGGCGGACCTTTCTTTGACCCGCACCTGGGACGACTCGTGTCTGGTCTAAAACGCGCGGGATATGATCCCGGCTACATTGACTTCGTCGTGCTCACGCACGGTCATCGCGATCACGTCTGCGGCGGAGTCGCCCAAGACGATTCCATGATCTTCCCCAATGCCAAACATGTGATGGTTCGCGGAGAATGGGAGTATTGGGTCCAGCTTGGCGATGACGCGATCACCAAGATGGCTCATGCCGAAGACATCCGTTTCGCCCGACATTGCCTAAAAGCTATTGAGCCTCAGCTGGAACTGATAGATGCCGGCGACGAGATTGCGCCCGGCGTTCGCACGTTGGCAAGTCCCGGACATACGCGCAACCATATTTCCGTCGAGGCGACTTCTGCGGGGAGGACGCTGATCTGCGTCGCCGACACGATGGATCTGCCCATTCATATCGAAAACAGCACTTGGCATCCCGCTTGGGATGAAATGCCGGAAACAGGCATCGCGACGCGCCGGATGCTGTTGAAACACGCCGTTGAACGGAAGGCGCTGCTTCATGGCTTTCATTTTCCCTTCCCGGGCTTGGGCTATGCGCGCGAGGCTGCTGAGGGCTGGCGCTTCGAACCATTTGCGGAATCGTAGCGCACTGTGCTGTGCGAACATAAGACAGGAGCGAGCGCTTGATGAATCTCGCGCAGCGGCTAGCAGGTAGAGTTGCGGTCATCACCGGCGCGGCATCGGGCATCGGCCGGGCGACGGCGCTTCGTTTTGCCCGTGAAGGGGCTCGACTTGTTATCGCCGATATTAATGTCCTGGGAGGGAAGGACTGCGCCGAGGAAATCGGCAGCTTTGGTGGGGAAGCGCGCTTTGTCGAAGCCGATGTCAGCCAGGAAGGCGACTTGATTAGAACGATCGACTGCGCCGTTACGGGCTACGGCGGGCTGGACATCCTGCATAACAACGCCTTCTGGGCGCGCGGGGCTACGGCGCTGGAAGCGACCGCCGACGACTGGCAGCGCACAATTGATGTTACGCTGCGCCCGGTGTGGCTGGCGAGCAAACTGGCGATACCTCATCTTTTGAACAGCAAAGCCGGGGTCATCATCAATACAGCCTCTGTACACAGCATTGTCGGTTTGACCGGCAGCGCCGCCTATCAAGCGGCCAAAGGCGGCGTCCTTTCTTTGACGCGCGCGCTGTCGCTGGAGCTGGCGCCGCAAATCCGCGTCGTTGCGATTCTGCCCGGCACCATCAATACACCGGCGAACCGAGACACGCCTGCTGAAGTGCATGAAGCATTCCTGCAAAAAGTGCCGCTGGCGCGGCGCGGGCAGCCAGAAGAAATCGCTAGCGTCGCCGCCTTTTTGGCCTCTGACGACGCCAGCTATATCACGGGCACGGGAATCGTTGTTGACGGCGGTTATACGACGCAATAGCCGAACTTTGCAGTCTCTTTGGGAATCAAAAGTTGAGACATTGTCCGCAACATATATAGAAAGAGAATCATTATGAAAACTGACAATTCGCCAGACTATCGGTCGGCTGTTCCCCGTTATAGCTTTGCCGACAACATAGCAGCGCAGGAAGCGCAATTGCGCGAGAATCCGCTGCTCAAGCGCTTTGACGAATCCCGAGCGCAACTCGCTGCCGACCCCCATCGTCCGCTTTATCACTACGTCAATCCGGAAAGCACATTGAACGACCCCAACGGGCTCTGCTTTTGGCAAGGGCGCTGGCATCTGTTTTACCAAGCCTATCCGCCCGAAGATACGCGCCAGCATTGGGGGCACGCCGTTAGCGACGACTTGATCCACTGGCGAGATTTGCCCTACGCGATCTACCCCCATCCGGAAGAGTGCTGCTATTCGGGTTCCGCGCTGGTGGAGGACGATCGCGTCATCGCCATCTATCACGGTACCCAGATCGGGAATATGGTCGCCACCTCTTCGGATCCGCTTTTGCTGAACTGGGAAAAAGTCGGGGACGGCGCTGTCATCCCCATGGCAAAAGCAGGCGACCCACCCTTGCCCTACACCGTCTTCGACCCCTGTATATGGGAAAAAGACGGGTTCTACTATGCCCTCTCCGGCGGGACATTGCCCGATGGACCGGATCGCAAGCAGATCCGCGCCAATTTTCTATTTCGCTCCGCCGACCTGGAACATTGGGATTACCTGCATCCTTTTGTCGAGCAGGACCAATACACGGTGGTCAGCGACGATGGCGCCTGCCCCTATTTCTGGCCCATTGGCGATGACAAGCATATTCTGCTCATTTACAGTCACATGACCGGCGGCCAGTACCTGCTGGGCGACTATGACAAGGATCGCGACAAATTCGTCGTCACCGATGGCGGCTTGTTCAACTTTGGACCTTCGACGCCATCGGGGGTGCACGCGCCCTCCGCCGCGCCGGATGGCAAAGGCGGCGTCATCGTTATTTTCAACATGAATCAGGGCATGCCCAGCCGGGGCTGGAACCAGATCATGACCCTGCCGCGCCTGCTGACCTTGGACGAGGACAAGCGCTTGCTCATGGCGCCGGCCGGCGACATCGAGTCGCTGCGCCATGCACATCAACAGTTGGGACCCATCACGCTGCCAGCCAACCAGGAAGTTATATTGGAGCAGATTCAGGGCAATGCGCTGGAACTGTCGCTGGAGCTAGAGCCCGGCGACGCGCCTATGGTTGAATTGAACGTTTTGCGCTCGCGGGGCCGAGAAGAGCTCACGCGCATCGCCTTTTACAAACATCGCGGGCGCCGCTATCGACAGCGGCTATCTAAAACGTCAGCGATGAACGCCAGCTCGGCCGCCATGCAAAAGCTGCCGCAGCGTTATGAAAGCATGATCACAATTGACACATCGTATTCGTCGACCTTGCCGGAGGCGCTTTCGCGCGCGCCGGAATCCGCGCCAGTTTACCTCGCGCCCGACGAGCCTCTGCAATTGCGCGTCTTCATCGATCGTAGCGTGGTTGAGGTCTTCGTCAACGGCAGGCAATGCGTGGCGACGCGGGTCTATCCCGGCCGCGAAGACAGCCTGGGCGTCTCGCTGCGCTCGCAGGGGCAATCGACGACGCTCACGAAAATGGAGGCTTGGCAAATGCGCAGTATCTGGGACGAGGGCGCTGGTTCCGCCTGAGCAGTCGGCGAATTGTCAGGCAAGGAAGGCGCGGAAACCCTCCAACTTGCGGAAGATGATGCGGTTCGAGTCGTGAAAGCGGATGGCGCCGCGGTAGGCGGCGCGCACGAGGTAGATGATGTCATCGCCGTCGAACTGCCAATCGACGTACTGAAATCCCGTCAGGCGCATCGAGTCTTGCGCGGATAATCCGCTATCGTCCGTCATCAGGGTCTTGACCAACCGCCAGTTGCGCAAATCACGCGAAACGCTAAGCGACAAGATATTGCGCTGCCGCGTCCATTGCGAATTGCTAACGTTGTTGACCAAAGCGAGATAAGCGCCTGATTGCGCATCGTAGCGGATATTGAACTTTGTGCCGCCGCCCGGGAAATCGATGAAGCCGGTCTCCGGATCAAATGAAATTGCTCGTCCACCGTCTTCAATCTTGACGATGACGGCTCGGTTGACCATCGGACTGGCGTTTAGCCGCAAGATATTCCATAGTTCTCCGTCAGGCGCCAGGACCACATTGCCCTCCAGCCAGCAGGGCCGCTCGAGCCGGTCCCAATGCGCTGGCGCCCAGTCGGGATCAAATGGGATTTTGTTGCTTATCGTCCAGTTTGAAGCCTCGAGCAAGTTCGCTTCGGCTGGCGCGGAGATCACGCAGGAGTGGAAGCTCGGTCCATGAACAGGCGGATCGGCGTCTTCGAAAGCCTTGTACAGCCGTCCCTTGTGCTCCAGCACGGGCACCGGCGCGCAATGATAATTGGGCGCGTCGCGATAGGCGCCGCCGCGAAAGAGCAATCCAGACGCGGTATCGGCGGGGTGCGTCCAAGTGAAACCGCCATCATCGCTGCGCCGGATCACGATCGAGCCGTATTGTTGTGACGTGCCGAGGATGTACAGACTGCCGCGATGGGTGAACAAGCTGCTCCAATAGCAATTCATGATATGCGTGATATTGACCCAGGTCGCGCCATCGTCTTCCGAGCGATAGATGCTGGTCAGACTTTCTTCCGCCTCGTGATTCTTGGGGCATCCCTTCAAGCCAAAATAATCGTGCGAAGCCAGCAGCGCCCCGTCCGCCAGGCGGACGATGCTCGGGCTGCCCAGGTAGGTTAAACTCCGCTCGGGCTGATATTTGACTTCGCGCCAGACCATTTTCTTTTGTTTCTCCAGTCTAAAGCAATTCGCGGAAATTATTTAATCGGCGGAAAATGATGCGGTTGGAATCGTGGAAGTTGCGCGTGCCGCGATAGGCTGTACGCACCACATAAATCAAGTCGCCGCCATCGAACTGCCAATCGACGTACTGGAAACCGGTCAACAGAATAGAGGGCGCCGGCTCTAAGCCGGTGTCGTCAAACATGAGCGTTTTGACGATGCGCCAATTCCACAGGTCCTCCGACACGCTCAAGGAAAGCACATTGCGCTGGCGCATGGGGTGCTTGCCGCGGTGGCCCTGGGCTGTCAGATCGCCCTCAGCCATCTTGCGCAAGGTATCTGTATCCGCCAAGTTGTTCACCAATGACAGGTATTTGCCCGTTTGCGGATCGCGGCGGATGGTGAATTTGGCTTTGCTGCCCGGGAAATTAACATATCCGCTTGCAGGATCAAAAGAAAGTGTCTTGCCCTCGTCTTCGATTTTCAGGCGAGTCGCAACTTCATCTACGATAGAACCCGCCTCGTAAGTCATGATATTCCAGAGTTGACCGTCGGGCGCGACCACGATATTGCCTTCCCGCCAGCCCGGCGCCACGGCCTCGGACGGGTCCCATTCGCTCGGTAGCCACGCGGGGTCAAATAGCATCTTATTGCTCATGGTCCAATTGGCGGCGTGCAGCAGGTCGGCATCGGCCGCTGCCGAGATGACACTGGCTTGGAACCCTTTGCCCCAAATCATAGGGTCGCAATCTTCAAAGGCGCGGTACAGGCGTCCCTCGTGACAGACTATCGGCACGGGCGCGCAATGATAGTTGGGCGGCTCGCGATGGTAGCCGCCTTTGAAAAGCAGTCCGCTGCTTTCATCGGCCGGGTGCGTCCAGGTGAAGCCGCCGTCCAGGCTGCGGCGAATCACAATCGAGCCGTATTGCTGGGATGTGCCCAAGATGTAAAGCGCGCCATCATGAAGGAACAGGCTGCTCCAATAGCAGTTCATGATATGCGTGATATTGACCCAGGTCTCGCCATCATCTTCCGAGCGGTAGATGCTCGTCAGGCTTTCCTCCCCCTCATGGTTTTTGGGGCAGCCTTTCAAACCAAAGTAATCGTGAGAGACCAGCAAAGCGCCGTCTTCGAGGCGAAGAACGCTGGGACTGCCCAGATAGCTCAGCGCCCGTTCCGGATGATATTTGACTTGTGACCAATTCATTTCACGCTCTTTCTGACCGGGCGGTAATCGCCGACCGACCTCAGCCAAGATGATTATTTTGGAATTGTAAATGGAGACCCCGCAAATAATGCGGGGTCTCCATCAACATGCTTAGCGTTTATTCACTGACGAACCACTGGTCGGAATGACCGCTTTCGAGGTGGCTGATGTAGACAACGCCTTCGACCGGCGTAAAGTTATGCAGCCGGTTGGAACGGATGAAGACCTCGGGCGCCTCGCCAACAGTACCGAAATGGTAGATATTTTCGACGGTATTTGCCACCAACTGCGTACCCAGCTCCAGATACCTGTCCGTGCCGATTTGCGTCAGTTGCCATTCATCGACCATGCGCATCTGTTCTTGCTGGTACTCGGGCGGTTCTTCGCCTTCGGCGCCATCGGTGAGCCACCACTGCCGCCAAGCCAAGCCGCCGCCAACTGGTGTGGAATCGATGCCATAGGGAGGGCGCAGCCAAATCGGCCGCTGATACAGGTCCTTTTCCGATACAACATCAGCGAACCAAACCGACGCGTGTACCTCGTTCGCAAGCAAGGCTTGCTTGAAGGCTTCGCGCGTACTTGGGTTGATTTCGACATCGACGCCGACATCTTCCCAGTATTCCGCCACCAGCTCGGACATCGGGATGCGGTTGATCGCGTCCCAAAGCACAATCGAAAGCGACGCGCCATCCGGGCGCAGGCGCACGCCGTCATCGCCCATGGTCAAGCCCATCTCATCGAGCAAGGCATTGGCTTGGTCGGGGTCATAGTCGGCATAGTGTCCGCCCATCCAGTCTTCATAGAAGACCGACGCCGAGGAAACGCCCCAAGCCCTTGGCACCGCTTGACCGAAGAAGAGCACATCGTTTATCTCCGAGCGGTTGATGGCCAGCGACAAAGCTTGACGGAAGCGCAAATCATTGAAGATCTCGTTCAGCACGGGGTCGTTAACCGTGATATTCAATTGATATTTGCTCATCGCGCCCTGATCGGCGGGCCACAAGATCGTGCTGTAATCGCCATCCGCCTCTCCTGCCTTGAGTACCGGCAGATCGCTCACTTCGAGGTTGTAAAAGCCGTAGTCGATGGAGCCGGCTTGAACGTTGAGGATGACCACTTCCGGCTCCGCCAGCAGCAGGCGGACCTGGCCGTCAATGTAAGGCAGTTGATTGCCCTCGGTGTCTACTTTCCAGTAGTAGGGGTTGCGGGCATAGAACTTGTTGCCGAATTCATCCACTTGGTCCAATGTCCAGGGCTTAATCACCGGCAGGTCTGGGTCGAAGTCGCTCTGTCCTGTTTGACCGTTCATGTGGAATTGGAAAGCGCCAGCCCAGCTGTCATAGCCTTCCGACTCGGCTAAAGCGGCCGCGTCTTCATTGTAATCGGCATGCCACTGTTGCAGGTAATGGCGCGGCGCAAGCGGGAAGCCTTGGCTGCTGCGGGCAACCACAATCGGAAAGGCCGGATTGGCCCCGGCGGCGGTGAATGTGACCGTGTAGTCGTCGACTTTCTCGATCACGATCGGCGTTCCGCCGGGCGAGAGCGCCCCCGGCATATTCGGCAATTCCTCGTGCAGCATGATGTCTTCGTACCAGAACATGACGTCATCGGCGGTGACAGGAACGCCGTCGCTCCACTTCATCCCCCGGCGCAATGTGACCGTCGCCGTGGTCAAGTCTTCGGACAATTCCACGCTCTTGGCAACCTCGGGGAATACAACCTCCCAATTGGTCGAGAATCCAGTCAGGTGCTGGTCCCAGGCAGTGAAGCCAGTATTGCCGAAGGAGGTCGGGTTGGTCGCGTTAAAGGTGATCTCGCCACCATAAGTACCGATTGCCTCGCGCGGTTGCACAACCATAATATCGCCGCGCTCTGGCAGGCGTTCTTCGACTGGCGGCAAATCGCCCGCGGCGACCATCTCCGCCAACATAGGCGCTTCGTTAAACATGGCGATGCTGTTGCCTGCGGCTTCGTACTCATCCAAGGACCAAACACGGTAATTGTCCGCCGACGAGAATCCGCCGTCTTGCGCCGCCGCCGTGAAGGGCATCAGCCCCACAATGACAATCAGACAGAGGAGCCACAGAACTTTCAGTCGATTGCTAAACATTTGCTTTTTTCCTCCCTATCAATTGAATGGACTTTGAAAACTTGATAACTTGTCTATTAAATTCGAGCCACCTCCTTTTCAGCCTTTGTGTTACACACCTGTCAGGCAGCGTGCGCAAATGCCCGCTACGCTGTTAGGTTCCCGTCTTTCAGTTGCAGGCGATTCATCCGCCGGGCGATACTATCAAGGATGCGCCGGTCATAATCTGTCAGCCTGGCATCGCTCACGCGGCTCACCGTGGTCATCTTGAAGCCCGACTGGCGGCGATAATATTTTGCTGAAACCGGATAACAGTGATGAATCGTGGGATCTGCCATATTAATCAAACTTTGCAGGTCTTTGGCATCGGCATCTAAGTAGCGCTCACAAAGCCATACCAGGGGACCCGGATAAAAGTTCGCCGCGATACCGCAATAACCAGACGCGCCCGCTTTCATTGATTCCAGCAAGGTTGTGGCGTCGGCATTGTAAACACATAAATCCGTGCCAGCCGCCGCCGCGATTTTCGCGCGCAACTGGCTCAATGACCTGGAAGTCTCTTTGAGCAGGCGGAAGCGCCCGGTCCTTGCCGCCCAAGCGAGCAAGTCCGCAGGAACGAGCCGATGATATGGCTGTGGACATTCGTAGAGACCCAGCGGGATATCGGCTGTGGCTGCCAGCAGTTGGGAGACATTGCCGCGCCAGACAGCGTCATCCTCCTTTGGCTGCGCCATCATGCTGGCGATGACAACCACTTGCGCGACGCCGAGATCCGCCATTTGTCGGACGAACTCCGCCTGCTTGGCGATCGAGCGATCAAAGGTGCCGCTGGCGACGACCGGCACGCGCCCCTGGGATCGTCTGACAACGCGCTCCGCCAGGCGCAGCCGCTCGTCATCGCTAAGCGCGAACATCTCGCTAGACTGCCCCACGGCGAATAACCCGGCCACGCCCGACTCGATATACCAGTCGGTAAGGCGATCGACGCCATCCCAATCGATAGACAAATCCATCTTAAGTGGCGTTATCATGGCTGGGAAAACACCGCTGGGTGATGTCAGGTTTGACATGCGAGCATTCCTAAGTGTCGGTTACGTTTCAATGATGAACAAAATGCGCCGATTTCGGCGCCAAGAGCGACGGCGTGGCGGGTACATAACCCATGCGCCGCGAAATCTCTTGCGCGACATAGAGCAAATCCGCCGCCAGATCATTTGAGACCGCGTCAACAATTCTTTCGTCGGTTCCGGATAAGCTACAGCCGCCGATGGGTTCACCGGCCGCGTTGCGGATGACCGCGCCCAAACAGAATGTGCCCAACTCGTGCTCCTCGCGGTCGATGGCATAGCCGCGTTGACGAGAAGCCTCGAGCTCGCTGTGCAAGCCCGCGCAGTCTGTGAAGGTTGTGTGTGTGAAGCGCGGCATGCCAGTTCTTTGTATGATGTCATCGACCCGCTCGGACGAAAGCGCCGCCAGTATCGACTTGCCGTTAGCCGTGCAATGCAGGTGGACCTGCTCGCCGACTGCCGTGCGCGCCATCAAACGCTTCGACGATTCCACGGCATAGATATACAAGATATAGCTGCCATCAAAATAAGTAAGATAAACGGACTCTTTGGCGATCTCCGCCAGTTCGCGCAGTAAGGGCGCGGCGCGGTCGCGCAGTTCCGCATTAACCCGAACGGCTTGCGACAAGCTGACAATTGCTGTGCCGAGCGCATAGGAATCGTCATTCACTTTTTCGATGAAACCGCGTGATATCAAGGTCGCGAGCAAATGGTGCGTCGTGCTTTTTGGCATGGGCAGCCGCTCGCTAATCTGAGCCAATGTCAAGCAAGGTTCCTCGCTGCTGAAGACGGTCATGATGTCGATGGCTTTTAGTACAGATTGGATCATAAGGACAGCCCTTCCAGCGCAAGTTCTTCCGCATAGTGGCAGGCGACATAGCGCCCCGGCAAGACTTCGCGCAGTTGCGGCGGCTCTTGCGCGCATCTGTCTTGGGCGTATTTGCAACGTGGATGGAAATAACAGCCGCTAGGCGGATCGGCCGGATTGGCAACTTCGCCGCTCAGGATGATCTGCGTTTCCTGCAGGCGGGGATCCGGCTTGGGCACTGCCGATAGCAGCGCTTCGGTATAGGGATGCTGCGGGCTTAGATAGAGCGCCTCGGTCTCCGCCAGTTCAATGATCTTGCCAACATACATGACGGCGACACGGTCGGCTATATGTTCCACAACGCTCAAATCGTGGGCGATAAACAGATAGGTCAGCCCGAGCTTTTCTTGCAAATCTTGCAAGAGGTTGAGGATTTGCGCCTGTATCGAAACATCCAGCGCCGAAACAGGTTCGTCGGCGACAATCAGGTTGGGATTGGTGGCTAAAGCGCGCGCGATGCCGATACGCTGACGCTGCCCGCCGCTGAAAGCATTCGGGTAGCGATTGAGGTGACCCGTATTCAAGCCGACCAGCGCCGCCAATTCCCTAACTCTGGATTCCAATGCTTTGCCGCGCAAGCCCTGCGCCCAGAGCGGCTCTCCGATGATATCGAGCACGGTCATGCGCGGCGAAAGCGACGAAAAGGGATCTTGAAACACCATTTGCATTTCCTTGCGCAAGGCGCGCAGTTGCTTTTTGTCCAACTGCGTAATATCAACTGTATCGTCCTCGTGCGTCCGCAGGATGACTTCGCCCGAAGTTGGATCAATGGCGCGCAGGATACAGCGGCCCAGGGTCGTCTTGCCACAGCCAGATTCGCCGACCAAACCCAGAACCTCGCCCTTGGCGATCTCGAAGCTGACATCGTCGACCGCTTTGACATAACCGACGGTGCGGCGCAGCAAACCCTTTTCGATGGGAAAGTATTTCTTGAGCGACTTGACCCGCAGGATGATGTCACTGCCGTCCATTGCCCTGCCTTTCAAGTGCAGACCGGCTTACTGCTTCCGCCGCTTCTGGATAGACAAAACAGGCTGCCGCATGGTCGGGAGCGACCTGCACCAAAGGCGGATCCACCCGATCGCACAAGCCGGGCATCGCCACCGAGCAGCGCGGGAAAAAGCCGCAGCCGGGCGGGCGGTTGATCGGCACCGGCACCGCGCCTTGAATCGACTCCAATCGCCGGCGCGATTTCTTGCCGATCTTTGGAATCGACTTGATCAGCGCGGCGGTGTATGGATGTTTGGCTTGATAAAAGAGGCTGTCAACATCGGTAAATTCGACGATTTTGCCCAAATACATCACCGCCACATGCTGGACCATGCGCGCAATCACGCCCAAATCATGCGTGATGTAGAGGATGGACATGCCAAATTCGTCTTGCAGGTCCCGCATCAACTGCAGCACCTGCGCCTGTACCGTCACATCAAGCGCCGTTGTTGGTTCATCGGCGATCAGCAGCGAGGGCTCGCAGGATAAAGCCATGGCGATCATCGCTCGCTGACGCATCCCACCTGACAGTTGGTGCGGGTGTTCGGACATGCGCTGCGACGGGTTGGACATGCCGACGCGCCCCAACAAGTCGATAGCGATCTTACGCGCTTCCTTGCGGTCTTGGGTTCGGTGCGCGCGGATTGCTTCTGTAATCTGGTTGCCAATGGTGTGCAAGGGCGAAAAGGACGTCATTGGCTCTTGAAAGATCATCGCGATCTCTCCGCCGCGAATATCTCGTATGCGCTCGCCATGAGCGTCCAGTTGCGCGATATCGACTGGGTCGCCTGCTTGGGGATGGTAGATAACAGTACCGGAAATTTTGGCGAAGTTGGGCGCGAGCAGCATGATAGAGCGCACCGCCATGCTCTTGCCGCAGCCGGATTCGCCCACCAGCCCGATCGTCTCGCCGCGGCGAATGGAGAAACTGATGCCATCTACAGCCTTTAACAAGCCCTCTTCCAGGGGCAGATGAGCCTTCAGATCTTGGACATCCAGCAGCACGTCGGCCATCACAGGTCCTATAAATGCTTGTAGGGGTCGGCCGCATCGCGCAGGCCGTCGCCCAAAAAATTGAAGGCGATGACGATGATCACCACCAGCCCGCCCGGCAGCAGCAACCAGGGATTGATTGTCACCGTCTGGACATTCTGCGAGTCTTGCAAGAGCGTGCCCAAACTCACCGCAGGGGGCTGAATGCCCAATCCCAAGAAACTGAGAGCCGTCTCGCCAAGTATCATGTGCGGGATGGCCAAGGTCAGATGCACGATCAAATAACTAAGAAAACCGGGCAGCAAGTGCCGCGTGATGATGGCGCGCTCGCTTAGACCGGACAGCTTCGCCGCCAGCACATAGTCTTCTTCGCGCAGGCTAATCAGCTTGCCGCGCACGACCCTCGCCAAGCCGGTCCAGCCCACAATCGCCAAAACCAGCGAAATGCCAAAATAAACCTGGATTGGCGTCCACTGTGGCGGCACCAAAGCCGCCAGAGCCATCCAGAGCGGCAAGGTGGGCAGCGATTGCAGGAACTCGATCAGACGTTGAATCAACATGTCGATGCCGCCGCCGTAATAGCCCGACAGTCCCCCAAAAAACAAGCCGAGAACAAAGCCAACAGCCAGACCCATCAAACCTACAAAAAGCGATGTGCGGGTACCGAGCAACATCCGGCTGAAAAGGTCGCGCCCCAAGCCGTCAGTTCCCGACGGGAAGAAAACGCCGGGCTCGGCGACGCCGAAGAGGTGTATGTCCGTATCGATAAAACCCAAGAGACGATAGGACTCGCCTTTGACAAAGAACTGCAGAAAGTATTTCTCGCTGCTGTCCTCCACATAGGCGCGCTGAAAGGTATTCAGGTCCAATTCGCTGGTGATTTTGTATACAAAGGGGCGCGGGTTAAATATGCCGTTTTCATCGATGAAGCGAATCGGCGTGGGTGGCGCGTAAAGATAATCGGTGTAGCGCTCAAAGGGACCATAAGGAGCGAAGAACTCGGCGAAGACCGCCAAGACATAAAAGAAAATAAGAAAGACCATGCAGAAGTAGGCAACGCGATGGCGTTTGAACTTGCGCCAAATCAATTGTCGCTGCGAGAGAATCTCATAGCGCAGCTCATCCGGCGGCGGCAGCTCCGCAACTGTCGACAAGGGTGACAGTGTGGACATCAGTTGGCTCTCTCGTAACGTATGCGGGGGTCCAACCACATGAGCAGCAGATCCGACAGGAATACGCCCAGCACGGTCAAAACGCTTAGCATCAGCAGCATACTGGCGGCGGCATAGGTGTCCTGGGCAATGAGCGACCGCAGCAATAGGGGACCGGTTGTCGGCAAGCCCAGCACGATAGAAACGATTGCGGAGCCAGAAACGATCTGCGGCAACAAACTGCCGATGCTGCTAACGATGGGATTAAAAGCCATGCGCAGCGGGTATTTGATGATCAGGTAGCGCTCGCGCAGTCCCTTGGAGCGAGCGGTTAGCACGTATTGTTTTTGAAATTCGTCGAGCAATTGCGCGCGCAGGATGCGTATCAAACCCGCGGTGCCGGCCGTGCCGATGACGATCACCGGGACCGGCAGATGCGTCAACATGTCCCAGAACTTCGCCAGGCTCCAGGCTTCGCGCAAGTACTCTGGCGAGAATAAGCCGCCCGGCGTCACGCCGAAGACGCGCAGCATGATAATCATGAATACCAGGGCGATCAAGAAATTGGGCGTCGCCAAGCCAATCAAACCCATGAATGAGAAAAAGTAGTCGCCGAAAGAGTATTGATTGATGGCTGAATACAGCGCTATCGGCACCGACACCACATATACAAAGATGATCGAGGCGATAGAGATGGTCATCGTCAGGAAAAGGCGTTCTTCAATCAGGGGCCAGACCGGCTGCCCCCACTCGAAGGACTGTCCAAAATCGCCCTTGGTGATCATCGGCAGCAACCAGCGGATATACTGCTCGTGCAAGGGCAGGTCCAGCCCATAGCGCACCCGCAGGAACTCAAGCTCTTCTTGATCGACGATATCGCCCGAGGCTTCCAACTCCGACTCGTAGTTCTGTATCCAGCTTCCCGGCGGCAAATTGATAATATAGAAGGACAAGACGGAAACCAGAAACAAGACAATCGCCATATAAAGCAAGCGGCGCAGCAAATAATTTAACATGGCGCGATATGGCGACCTCGGAGCCTTGCTCTAATCAATTGCGCGAAAATAAGGAACGCGCTTCCCATCATATAGAATGCTGTTCCACTTTGTTGAACAGCATTCAGAAGCTAACACGTCGCGAAGGCGCTGTCAAATTTTGAGCATAAGCCCGGGGCAATTGAAGCAAAATCCATACCTGTCGAATTAATCATCAAACTTATGAATTAGACGACGTTCGACACATAGGCACATAGACACATGGGCTATGGCAATCGCTTCAAAATGATGGCGGACGAAATGGCGGGATTCTAAACCGAAAATTAACTACAGAGTACGCAGAGAACGCAGAGAAAAACAAAAAATCTCATCTCAGCTGTGATTATTGGTGACAAATCACGTTTCGCTGGGGACTGTTGCCGATTCCGGTCCGCAGATTTAGAAGAATAGTCGTCTAAACTCCTACGAACTCTGTGTCCTCTGCGTCCTCTATGTTGAAAATAATTTGAAGCGATTGCCCTGCCGCGGATGCCGCGCCTGTTGCATTTTGCCACGCGCTCGGATAAGCTCTTTCCACAATAGAGTTCATGTCTCGCAGGATGGAAGCATGGTGACAATGAAGACCATAAAGGACCTCGAAACGCCCAGCGTTTTGATTGACCTCGATAAAATGGAGCGCAACATCGCAGCCATGCAGACGCGCTGCGACGAGCTCGGCATTCAGTTCCGTCCGCATATCAAAACGCATAAGATTCCGGATATCGCGCGCCGCCAGCTGGAAGCCGGCGCGGTCGGCATCGCTTGCCAAAAGGTCAGCGAAGCGGAAGTTTTCGCGGATGCCGGGATACGGGACATTCAGATTCCCTACAATATCGTGGGCGCCGCCAAGACGAGACGCCTGGCGCAATTGGCGCGGCGCGCGGATCTTACAGTCACGGTGGATAATCAAGCCGTCTTGGAAGGCATCGCCGCCGCCATGCAAGAGGCTAAGGCGACTATCGGCGTGCTGGTGGAGCTGGTCTCGCTTAATAAGCGCACCGGCGCCAGCCTGCAACAAGCGTTGGAATTGGCGAAGCAAATTGTCGCGACGGATAATCTGCGCTTTGCCGGTTTGATGGTCTATCCAGCCGACGCCGCTATTCGTCCGCGTCTGCAAGAGGCATTAAAGTTGCTGGAAGAGTCGGGAATCAAGGCGGCGACGGTTAGCGGGGGCGGCAGCGGCGCCATATTGGAATCGCACTTGATACCGGAATTGACCGAAATGCGCGTCGGCACATACATCTTTTGGGATTGGGGCAGCGTCGCCAGCGGCATGACCAGTTTCGACAATTGCGCCATGCGCATCCGCGCCACGGTGGTCAGCGCCAACGAGCCAAGCCGCGTGATCCTCGACGCGGGCAGCAAGTCTATCCACTCGGAGACGGTGGATGGCTGCTTCGGCTACATCACAGAGTATCCCGACGCGCGCATTTACAAGGTCAACGAAGAACACGGTTATGTCGATTTCAGCGCCTGCGACAAGCAAGCGCAAGTAGGCGATATCCTGCATATCATCCCCGTGCATACCTGCGTCGTGACCAACCTGCATAATCAAATCTATGGCACGCGCGGAGACCAGATCGAAGTAGCCTGGGATGTGGCCGCCCGCGGATTGGTCTGGTGACCGCTTCTTTCAATTTACTGTATGACAATCAAAAAAAAGGAAAGCAGCCGATGTTGATCATTGACGCGCATCTAGATCTGTCCTGGAACGCCCTGGGCTGGAACCGCAACCTGCTTGATTCTGTCTACACTATACGTGCAGGGGAAAGCCGCATGCCCGGCAAGGGACGCGCCCAAAACACAGTCGCGCTGCCGGAGATGCGGCGCGGGCGCGTTGCCGTCAGCTTCGCCACGATGCTCGCGCGTTCAACCGGTACAGCCCTAGAGCATCTGGACTATGGATCACAAGCCCAAGCCTATGGAATCGCGCAGGGTCAGCTCGCCTACTACCGTGCCTTGGAATGCGATGGTCATGTTCGCATATTGCTTGACAAAGCCGGGTTGACGGCGCATATCCAAGAATGGGAGAGCTGGGAGAATCAAGCCCGCGACAGTGACAACACGCCGCCCCTGGGCTTTGTGCTCAGCATGGAAGGCGCCGATCCCATCCGCGACCCGGGTCAACTTCAAGACTGGTGGGCGGCCGGGCTGCGTTTGCTGGGACCCACGCACTACGGCGCAGGGCGATATGCTGGCGGCACTGGCACGGAGTTGAGCCTGACGGAGCGCGGAAAAGCCCTGCTGCCAGAGATGTCTCGTCTGGGCATGCTGCTTGATATGACGCATTTTTCCGATCAAGCGTTTTGGGAAGCCGCGCGCATCTATGACGGCATGGCGCTTGCCAGCCACAACAACTGCCGGGCGCTTGTGCCGCATCAGCGTCAATTCAGCGACGAGCAACTAAGACTGATCATCGAACGGGATGGCGTTATCGGCGCGGCTCTCGACATCTGGATGTTGAAACCGGGTTTCCTGCGCGGGGACGGCAACGAAGACGTCTTTTTAGACCATGTCATCGACCATATCGACCATGTTTGTCAATTGGCTGGGAACAGCAGCCATGCCGCTATCGGCACGGATCTGGACGGCGGCTTCGGCCGCGAGCAATCCCCCTGCGACCTCGACACAATTGCCGATTTACAGCAACTGCCAGCCAAGCTCGCCGCGCGCGGCTATAGCAAGGATGACATCAAAAACATCATGTATAAGAACTGGCTGCGCTTCTTGGGCGCGGCTTGGGTCTGACGGGAACTCCTCTGGTCAAATCAGCAGCGGTTTCATCTGGTCTAGCGCTCGCTCTAACAAGTCAAGCTCGACGGCAAAACACAGGCGCAGGTAGCCTTCTCCCTGCGGACCAAAAGCCGCGCCCGGCGCCAAGCCGACGCCAGCCCGCCCCAAGACTTCCAGCGCGAAGGAATAACTGTCGCGCATGCCATCGACGCTGAAAAAAGCGTAGAAAGCCGCTTGTGGCGTCGGCAGGCTGACACGCGGCAATGCGGCAAAAGTATCGACCAGCAGGTCCAGCGCCGACCGATAGCGCGCTGTTGAAGAGCGGACAAAGTTTTCACCTTCGCGCAAAGCCGTGATGCCCGCGATCTGGGTGGGCGAGAATATGCAGGAGAAATTGAACTCGGTCACCATTTCCACAGCCGAAATCAACGATGCGGGCGCTGTAATCCAGCCCAATCGCCAGCCAGTCATCGCCCATGATTTTGAAAAGCTGTTGACGATGAGGTATTTATCTTCTTCGGTGACCTTGT
This sequence comes from Phototrophicaceae bacterium, assembly GCA_965116975.1. Taxonomy (GTDB): domain Bacteria; phylum Chloroflexota; class Anaerolineae; order Aggregatilineales; family Phototrophicaceae; genus UBA6055. The sequence goes on along the minus strand of OZ220735.1, from coordinate 2,726,308 downwards.
CTATGAAGCTTGGCGCGCAACTGCGATCATAGACGATGCGGTTGTATACTTCGTCGGCGATAAGCCAGATATCCCGCTCGCGGCAGAAATCTAGAATCGCGCGCTGTTGCTCGTCCTCGAGCATCCAGCCAGTCGGATTGTTGGGCGAATTGATTAACATGGCGCGGGTATTCGCGCCGCAAGCGTCGAAGAGCTCGTCCATATCAAGCTGCCATTTTCCCGCCGCTGGCTTCAAGGAAACACGCGCTATGTCCGCCCCAAGAATCCGGGCGGCGGAAGGCAAGTTGGGCCATACCGGCGAGGGAATCACCACGGTATCTCCCTCCGCCACAATGCACTGCAAGACTACCGACAATGCCGTCATGCCAGAAGGCGTAACGGCGATATTGTCGAGAGTGAGCGCTGTCCCGTACAAGTCGTTGCTATAGCTTGCCAGCGCCTCGCGCAGTTCGACGATGCCTAGATTGGGCTGATAAAAGGTCTGTCCTTCGTCAATCGCGTCCTTAGCCGCTTCTCGGATGAATTGCGGCGTGGGTTTGTCTGGTTCGCCAAACCACAATGGAATCACATCTGTTTGTCCGATTGCGGCGTTCGCCACTTTTCGGATCAAGCTCGGCTGTAGCGAATTGACAGAGGGACGGGAAGCGCGTATTGGAGTCTTCAAGTCTAATCCCCTTCTTGTTTGTAAATGGCCACGGCAGCGACAATGATGATGCCTTGGATCAAACCTTGAATGAACTGGTTCACGCCGAGCATAACCAGCGGCAGCCTTGCAAGCGCCTTGATAATCACGCAGGCGCATTAACCAGATAAACCGTCGCTTATTCTAAACATGCGCAAATAAGCATGCGCAATAATTTAAAAAATGAATTTGATGGCTAAAAAATAGTGAATAATGAATTTTAAGACTAAATGCAGCTCAATGCGGGGCGGCCGGCGCATCCTGATCGTCCATATACTTCGCCGCCCACTCGACGCCTTCCCAGGAAATTGTCTTTTCCGGCACGATTTTCACCAGATAGCGCGGGCGCACCCGCGACGGTTCGAGGTATTCCGGACCGCGCTCGCCCAGGTAACGCACAGCCATGCGCCGAGCGATTTCCAGCCATTCGCCGTGCATCAAGGCAGGTCCCTCGACAATTTCGGCGCCACCGCGGAACAAGACGCGTGTATAGGGACTGACGTCCATGGCACAGGAGACCGAACAGCGCGGATAGCGCATCAGGTGCTGCGCGAAGATGGTCTTGGCGCGTGGGATAACCCACATGGCTTCGCCGTCCCATTCTTGCCAGACCGGGGTGATATAGGGGTCGCCCTTGCTATCAATTGTGGCGATGCGCGCTACCACCGCGCCATCCAGGAATTCCTTGATCTCCGGCGCGTACAACCCGCGCATCTTGCCCATCCATTCGGGATACTTGCCTTCCTCGCTCATCAGGTTTTATCCTCCAATCACAAGCCATCAGTATTCATGCCGCCGGACAATTGCCGTCAGCGGACCTTTTTTTGAGCTAAGTATATCGCCTTTCACAAGCGTCGCCAAAGCAATCGCTCGCTGCCAAGCCACCAACGGATAGCGGCAATCGAAGCTGCTATATCAGGGCGATGCGCAAGCCAGCAGCATCATCAGGCGAGATTGTCCTGGGCGCGCCGTCAGTATGGAATTGGATGCGAAAAGGCGCCGGTCTGTTCGCTTCTATGTGCGCATGAAGCGGACTGCCGGCGTCATCGGGCTTCAGATATTCCAAACGATGCCGACCGGCTTGAAACAGGACGCCAGAGGCTTTCAAGTTCACATCATGAACCGGCTCGCCAGCTTGTCCCAAAGCGGTCCCTATAATGCGCCGCGCCAGCTCGAGATCAGAAGTCGCCAGTGTGATCCTGTCAATCCCTGTAACCCCGTTGGCGTGATGTTTCTCCTTCGGCACGCGTTCTTCGCGCGGCGTTTCGTCCTCGATCACAAAGGGTATCAACCCTTGATACGGTCCATACACTTCGTTGTTGAGCCAGGCAAGCTGATAACCATCGACGCGAACGCGGCTCAAGCCGACCAGAGGACTCATCTCGACGCCTTGCGCTTGGAAGACGGCGTAATCCGCGCGCACATCATCCGTCCGCATACAGAAGTCAATCAATCCGCCGCCGCGTTCATGGACCGCATCCCACCAGTAATGCTGGGGGCTGTCTTCATAGAAAGACAACAACTCGATATAGGCGCCGTCCTGCAAGCCGATCAAGTTGTTGTACGAGCCAATGGGATGTCTTCCGCCACCGACTACCGTGAATCCCAAAGACTTGAAGCTGGCACTCAGGCTTTCCAGCTCGGGAGCGGCGAAGACGATGTGATCAATAGCGTGAATCATATTTTTCTCCAGCAATAAATTGGCCTGCGCGCGAGTATAGCATAGCGCGCCGCCGTCAAAAGCGTCGGGCAACCGACGCGGGTATTCGGCTCGCTTGACTTAGCGGCGTGAATCGGTTCTATTTGTAGGGTAGGCAGTTCCCTCGGAGAAGCAAAGTGAAACTAACAAGCGATCTTCATGTTGTTGGCGGCGGCTATTTCGGCTTTGGACTTTCTGGAAGGCTCGACTGCCACGTTTTTGTCCTCAACAGCGGTGATGAGCTGGCGCTGGTTGATCCCGGCATGGGCATGGACAGAGACTTCGATACCATCCTCGGGCTCATCCGCGCTGACGGCCTCGACCCGGGCAAGATCCGCAAGCTGATTCTGACTCATTATCACTGCGATCACATCGGCGCGGCAGCCGAAGCGCAAAAGCGGCTTGATGTCGAAGTTTATTCATCGGCATTCGCCGCGCCCGTCATCCGGTCAGCCGATGAAAAAGCCGTCGCCCTGGATGTCGCAAAAGCAGCCAACTTCTTTCCGGAAGATTTCCGCCTTGCTCCCTGCCCGGTGGACGTCGAGCTGGCTGAAGGCGACCTGGTCAAAGTCGGCAACTTAGAACTGGAGACTTTCGAAACGCCGGGCCACTGCGACGGCCACCTCAGTTTCATCATGCGCGGGGGCGACCGGGTCTATTTGCTGGGCGCCGATTTGGTTTTCTGGGGCGGGAAGGTCGTCTGGCAGAACATCCACGATTGCCGCATCGACGCCTATGCCAACAGCATGTTCAAGATGGAAAAGATCGAGTTCGACGCGCTTGTGCCGGGGCATCTGCAAATATCACTGCGCGAGGGCAAAACGCATTTGGACATGGCTTGCGCGGCTTTTCGTCAGTTGGCTGTTCCGCCGAATCTGCTTTGACGGGGGCGCATTAGCGTTGCTGTCCCCATCGCGGAAATTACTCTCAAGTCATGTCAATTATTAAGATTGTAAATAAAGGAGGGTTAGCGACCGATTAACAGATTGCGCAATATATTTCGTAACAAAGATTGTCCAATTAGAAGGAAGACATGACCTTGCGAAGACTTTGTTTGCTGCTCCTTTCGATTGTTCTGGTCTTGGTCAGCCTGCCTGCAGCAGCGCAGGACGAGCAGGTCAATCCGCTGCTCAAGCGTCAACACAAAACGGTCGGGCATCAGGGCAATCGCTTCAAGATGATGGCGGAAGAAATGGCGGGATTCTAAACTGAAAATTAACTACAGAGTACGCAGAGAACGCAGAGAAAAACAAAAAATCTCTTCTCAGCTGTGATTTTTGGTGACAAATCACGTTTCGCTGGGGACTGTTGCCGATTCCGGTCCGCAGATTTAGAAGAATAGTCGTCTAAACTCCTAATAATCTGTGTCCTCTGCGTCCTCTATGTTGAAAATAATTTGAAGCGATTGCCCTGGGTCGGGAATCCCTTGAGGTTGTATTAGAGTAACTTAGCTGTAAATATATAGGACAGGCATTTTTCTCAGTAATCCCAACTTAAATTACAAATGAATGAAAGGGCTGGCAACAATGGACTATCGGGTACTCGGGCGCACGGGCGTTAAGGTTTCGCCGCTGTGTTTTGGCACAATGTCATTTGGGGATATCGCCGATGCAGCCGAATCGGCGCGCATGTTCAAGCGCTGTCGGGAAGTCGGCATTAATTTCTTTGATTGCGCCAATGTCTATGCCGGCGGTCGTTCGGAAGAGATCCTGGGCGATTTGATCGCCGACTGCCGCGACGACATTGTTCTGACGACCAAGGTCGTTTCGGGCGCAGGACCAGACATTAACCAGGGCGGGGCGTCCCGCCGGCATATCCAGATCGCTGTCGAAGACAGCTTGCGGCGGCTGAAGACTGACCGCATCGATGTCTATTTCCTGCATCATTACGACGCCGATACGCCAATTGAGGAAACCCTGCGCGCTTTGGATGATCTGGTGCGGCAGGGAAAGATTCTCTACCCAGCCGTTAGCAACTGGTCGGCTTGGCAGGTGATGAAGGCGCAGGGCATCGCCAAATATGAAGGTCTGGCGCGCATTGAATGCCTCCAGCCCATGTACAACCTGGTCAAGCGACAGGCTGAAGTCGAGATCCTGCCTCTGGCGCGTGAGGAGCGCATAGGCGTCATTCCTTACAGTCCTTTGGGCGGCGGGCTTTTGACAGGCAAGTACAATCCCGATACCAAGCCCGATGCCGGGCGCTTGGTCGAAAACCAGATGTATGCCCAACGATATGGCTTAGCGGACTATTTTCAGACCGCCGAGGATTTCAGCGCGCATGCGGCGGAACGCGGCGTCCATCCCGCGACATTGGCGGTGGCTTGGGTGATGGCGAACCCGGCGATTACGGCGCCGATCATTGGCGCGCGCAACTTGGGACAGTTGGAGGCTTCGCTAGCGGCGCTTGACCTGGACATGACGGACCAATGGCATGCGGAAATTACGGCGCTTTCGCCCAGTCCGCCGCCCGCGCATGACCGTTTGGAAGAAGCGCTATAAGGCTGCGGCGCTTTTTTGCAGCCCAGTCATCCTATCAAAATAATGAAAATGCTGGGGCGACTCGCTGGGGCGGGTAGACTCTGTCCGCCGACTCAATCCGTCAGTCGCCCTATCGCTAGTGATGAGCGACCCAGGGGTCGGACTCTCACAATGCACAATAATATTCGATTTACTTCTGTGATAAGATAACTGGAATATTCCTAGAGAAGAGAGAGACATAATGGACTTCGCACGGGCTTTCAAATATCCATTCAACAATAGCCCCAAGGTTTTGAGCATCGTATTGACCTTGACCATCTTGATCACCTTATGCGTTGTTTTATTCGTCAGCGCGCAAGACTGGTCATCTTACCTGCAACTGGCAGAGGTCCACGAGACCATGGACCATCAAGGTGAATTGGATCCGATCAGCGGCGCCGCGGTTTTCGGCTTTCTGGGTATCTTGGCGCTGATGATATTGGGAGGATTCTGGCTGAATGGCTATAGCGTCGAAGTGATTCGCGCGATTATGAACAACTATGAAACGATGCCCGCGGTCGAGATTGGCGCAAATCTGCACAGGGGCTTCTGGATCTTTCTCTCCGCTCTTTGCTATGGCTTTGTTTCGATGCTGCTGATTATTGCGCTGGTGCTGATAGCTGGCATCTTTTCCTCGCTATCCGAAGCATTGGGCGGCATTGCGGCTATCGGGGGATTCTTCTTGGTTATCGCCTACGTTTTTGTGGCGGGATGGGCTTACTTCGTCGGATTGACGCGCTATTCCCGCTCCGATGACAGATCGGCGCTTTTTGCAATCATGCGCAATATGCGCATCGCGCGGGACAATCGCGGACTTTCGATTCGATTGAGCGCTTATATGATCGCGCTCATGCTCCTGTATGGATTTGTGAAGTCAATTGCTGATGGCCTCATCGGCGGGTTCATGGGTCCGGACATTGTTGTTGCGGCTGCCATTTCAATCTTAACTTACCATGCTTTCAACTTGTTTCAGCACTTTTCCACCCAGCATTTGATCGCCCAATATGGGTTGGCAATTGAAGCTGCCGGTCATGATATGCCGAGCAAAGAAAAGCTGGATTACCAATAGCCTTGTCGGGACCGAGGCTCGCGCCTGCCAACGAAGCGGCAGGGGCGTCTAAGCGGCGTAGCTTTTTTCCGCTGGCAGCTTCGCTCTAGCCAGACTTGCGATCGCCGTGCGTATCGAGGATCTGTTTGAGGTTTGCCAGTTCTCTGCGCAATACGCCTTTCAGCGTCAAATTGAAATAGAAGCCGAACCAGAACATCCAGCGCGTGCGGATATCGAGGGATTCCCTGACATTGGTCTGTTGGCCCCGGTGCTCGAAGGTGAGGGTAGAGATAAATGGGAAACCCCAATAGGAACCCTTGAGTTCAATCTTCTTGTTGCGCTCGAAGTCGGTCACGTCGCTGTTCACAAAGCCTTTGCGGCCGACGATGCGCCGCGTCATCGCCACCATTGTCCCGGCGCGGACGGGGTCTCCGCTGGTGATGCCAACACCCTGCACATTGCGCCAATGGACCTCGTTATTGAAGTCGCCAACATATTGAAAGACCTGAAAGACCGGACGATTTATCAGGACCTGGTTTTCGAATTTCGGCATGAATCCCCTACTTTCGCTGGCAACAGCCCGGACACAGACCCCGAAGGCGCAAGAATTTCTGCACAAAAATCGCCTGTGAATCGCTCAGGTCGCGACGAACTGCATCACGCATCATTATAACTTGACAAGCGCCAAGCTGCAAAGCGCGGCAGCTTGGCGCGCTCTCCCAGACAATTCTTGATCGCCGCCATGTTTTAGACGATGCCAAGAACCAGAAGATAGAAGAAGACCCAGGTGGTCACCCAAAGCAAGGCGTCTATGCGATCGAGAACGCCGCCGTGCCCGGGGAATAGATTCAAGCCTTCAACGAAACTGTCCTTTACGCGGAAAAAGCGTTTCAGCGCCGATTCAAACAAGTCTCCGCTGACCGCGATGAAGGGACCAACGAAGATCATCGGGATCAAAATCGGCTCAAATGCGCCGGCCGCGATCAAGATTGCAAAGGCCGGGATCCAAGCGCCGAGGATGCCGCCGATTGCGCCCTCTACCGTTTTGTTGGGGGAGATCAGCGGAGCCAACTTGGTCTTGCCGAAAAACCGCCCAGCGACATAAGCGAAGCTATCGGTGCCCCAGGTAATGGCAAACACAACAAATAGCCACATCAAACCGTCCGGTTGCATGTTGCGCAAGCTGAGCAAGAACGCTGCCGGGAAAGCGATATAGATGATGCCGCATAATGTCGTGCCGACCTGCGCCAAAGCCAGTACGAAGTCAGTTGGCTGCCGATAAATCTCGAGCAGAAGCGTCAGACCAACGCAGGCGACGATCGCAATCTGCCACAGCCAGTCCTGGCTAAAATAGAAACCCAGCGCGATTGCGACACCGGTCGGGATGCCAGTCAAAGAACTGCCTTGCATCCTGGTATCTTTTTCCATGACATAGAATTCCAGCATGCCAATGCACATGACCGGCAAGCTGAAAAAAAGGAATATGAAACCGCCAAAAAGGGAGGCCGCGACCGCTAGCGGGAGGAAGACACTTGCCGTGATGATGCGCAGGCGCAAATTCGCGGCTTGCGCAGTACTGACAGCGGTCCTGTCACTCATGCTGACAAAACTCTCAACGAGCCAAAGGTCAAAGTCAATTCTGAGCTTATTGTAGCATTTCTTGTCAATATTTTGCTCTTGAATTAGGGCAATCGCTTCAAATTGTCATAACACGTCAGGATCAATTTCCGCCTTCCTTTGCCACCGGTATACCAATAATGGAGGCTTTGTAGGGGTGTTTGACGGTCAGTGTCTACGCGACCCGTTGGACTCTGTTGAAATACTCGATTTCCCCCACCCCAAACCCCTATGCCCCCTCGGTCCCCCGTTTTCGGGGGATGCTTCCCATAAAGAGGGAGGGGCTTTAACAGTCCATTACGGTTCAGAAAGCTCCCCTTCCCTCATTTTGGGGATGCTCGCCATAGAGATGGCGAGGAGGGGCCGGGGTCACGTAGACATAGACCTACGGGATGGGGGTATTTTTCAACAGAGTCCGCTGGAACGCCCGCAAATCGAAGGTCATTTTCTTGGGCGCGCCGTCCCTACAGATTACGAATGTTATGGGAAAATAGTCGCTGCCAGCGCATATTCATTTTTATCCGATTGCCTGCCGTTTCGTCAGAGTTTGAAAGCATTTTGCGCATTGCTTATAATCTGATGGGCTGGCGCCGCGCGGCTTTTAAGATACTTACGCAGACGCGCAATTGGCGATATAATGATGTTATTCGGCGGCGTCCGGCGGTATATTCCGGCGGCATAAGCGACAGGGATTCTTGGGTCGGGCAGTGCCGCATTCGCCTTTTACTTGTATCTATGACATTATTCGTAATTCGCTCAAAGAAACGGAAAAGTGTTCTATGTTTGATGAGATAGTGGATGAAGCGACGCAAAAAATGAAATCGACCTTGTCGGTTTTCGGCGAAGAATTGAGCAAGATGCGCAGCGGCCGCGCGAGCACGGCATTGGTTGATCGTATGCTGGTTGAATACTACGGACAAGACACCGAGCTGCGGCAATTGGCGAGCATTTCCACGCCGGAGGCGATGCTGATCTTGATCCGACCCTATGACAAGACGGCCGTCAAGAGCATCGAGAAGGCGATACAAATGTCGGATATCGGGGTGAATCCCAATGTTGACGGCGAAAACATCCGGCTTAATATGCCCGCGCTGACGATGGAGCGCCGCAAGGATTTGGTGAAGTTCCTCAATCGCCGCATGGAAGACACGCGCGTCGCCATCCGTAATATCCGACGCTCCGCCAATAGCGATCTGCAGGACTTCGAGAAAGAAAAGCTGATTTCGGAAGACGAACGCAAACGAGGCGAAGTCGAAGTTCAGAAGTTGACGGATTCCTTCATCAAACAGATTGACGAGCTGGGCGCGGACAAAGAAAAAGATATCATGGCGGTCTAAGGCTTGCGGAGCCCGTCCATTGAAGGCGATGGCGCTGCGGCAATAAGGAAAGGCCGCGGCAAGGGTGTAAACAAGTAGGGTCGTCACATCCGCTCGGCGCAAAAACAGCAGCGCTCGCGCGGATGATGGTATATTACACAAGCATGAGCGACTGCTAGAACAAAGGGAAACTAGAACTGTTTCATGGTTGTACTCACGAGCGAAGAACCGCAGACGAAATTCGAATTGCCCGAACTGGTGAAGGTGCCGGCCCATGTGGCGATCATCATGGATGGCAACGGGCGTTGGGCAAAGCAGCGCGGCTTGCCGCGTTCGGAAGGGCACCGCCAAGGCACCGAGAACCTGCGCCGCATCATCCGCGCGGCGGTGGAATTCGGCGTTCAGATCATGACCATTTACGCTTTTTCGACAGAGAACTGGTCGCGCCCGCGCCGCGAAGTCCGCTTGCTGATGCGTATCCTGGAGATGGTGATTGACCGCGAGTTGCGCGAGTTGCGCGATGAGGGCGTTCAGATCCGGCACATTGGCGAGCTGCAGGGCATTGAACCGCGGCTGGCGCGCAAAGTCGTCGACGCCTGCCATTACACGCGCGACAATGAACGATTGATCCTAAACGTCGCCTTTAACTATGGCGGACGCGATGAAATTGTCCATGCGGTGCAGAATATCGTGCGCGACGGCATCCCTGCGGAGCGCATCACCGAGCAAACGATCAGCGACTACATTTACACCAGCGACTTGCCCGATCCCGATCTCATCATTCGAACCAGCGGCGAGTTCCGTTTGAGCAATTTTCTCATCTGGCAAGGCGCGTATAGCGAGATTTATACGACGCCGACTTATTGGCCCGACTTTGACAGGCATCATTTCCATGCGGCATTGCTGGAATTTGGCCGGCGGCAGCGCCGCTTCGGCAAAACGGACGAGCAGATTGAATCCGAATTCGGCGATTCTGTCGCCAGATATAGGTAAAACCAGCCATGCAATATAAACGGCTCGGCCGCAGCGAATTGATGCTGCCCATCATTGGATTGGGAACAGCCTTTACCGGTATACCCACGCCGCGTCAGACGCTGAGCGAATACCTCCAGGGCGGCAATCAAGTCGATGAAGAACTGGGCGTCCGGACCTTGGTCAACGCCCTTGACGCTGGTTATCGTTTTATCGATACCGCAGCGCTTTATGGACGCGGCTTAAGCGAGAAGTTGATCGGCGAGGCGCTGCGTCAGCGCCCCCAATTGCGCGCTGAAGTTATCGTTACCACAAAAGCCGGGCGCACTCACGAGGGCTTCGACTTCAGCTTTGACGGCATTCTCAAGAGCGTAAACGCGAGCCTGGAGCGCCTGGGCTTGGATCGCATGGAGCTGGTCTACATTCACGATGCCATGGACTATCCCATGGCAGACGTCTTGTCCGATCGCGGCGCCTTGGGCGCCTTGCGCCACTTGCAAGCCCAAAGCCTGATTAGGTTTGTCGGGACAGCGGCAAATGATCCCGCGACCAACCTGCCATACATTCGCACAGGTGAATTCGACGCCGCTGTCATCGCCGATTCCTGGAGCTTGATCAACCGAAGGGCTGAACGCGGTATTTTTGAAGCGGCGGAAAAGCATGATGTTGGGCTGGTCGTGGCGACGGCGCTGGAGCGGGGCTTGCTTGTGACCGGTCCGCTAGCGGGCGCGGCGTATCTGAATCGCTTTTTCCCGCCGGGCTGCCTCGCTCAGGTTCGTGAAATCCAGCGCTTGTGCGAAAGCTATGCCATACCATTGATCGCAGCCGCCTTGCAATGGTGCGCCAGGCAGCCCCAGGTCTCATCCACCATTCCTGGCGCGCGCATCACCGAAGAAGCCATTTCAAGCTATGCGGCGATGCGGATTGACATTCCCGACGACTTTTGGACCGAGCTTGATCCCTTGGTCAAACACTTTGATACCGTGACCGGCAATTAGCGGTCGTCCTGTCAAGAAAGCGCCCCTTCCAATTCCCGCGCGCGCCTAATGTCGGCGAAGCCCATGCCCTGACGCAGCAAGAGCAGGAACCCGAGCAGCGTAGTTGGCAGCCAAATCACGAGATGTACGACAACCGCATAGCCGGCTGCAATCGCAGCGCTTACGCCTAGGGCGATGAGTATCGCGCTCACGACGAATTCATAGACGCCAACTTGACCGGGGGCGGCTGAAATAACGCCAGCCAGATTGACGGCGCCGATGACGAGCAACGCTACAGTATAGCTAAGGTCCAGCCCAAAGGCGAACATGACCAGCCAATAGACGACAGCTTCTATCGCCCAGGTGACATAGCTGCAGATGACAGCGCCCAGCAGCAAAGTTGGACTGCGCAAGCCAGCCAAGCCGGCTGTCATGTCGTCGCCGACGTGATTAATCAAGGTCGCCAGTCGATCTGGCAGGACGCGGCTGAGCGCGCTTATTAGACTGCGTAACAGGGCAGGCTTCGCCGCGAGCAGGAAAAACGCCAGGACAGCGCCGACAAAAAGCGGGGCTGCGATGCTGACGATTGCCTGGACCTCCGCCGATTGGATATCGATGAACAGCAGGCTGAACATGATAAAGGACAACATAACCAAGCCATCAAAGGCGCGCTCTATCATGACCGTGGCGGTGGCGCTGGCAAGCGGCACGTCATGGTTGCGCCGCAGCAAATAAATGCGCAGCGCCTCACCTGCGCGCAGCGGATAAACGCCGTTGCCCATGTAACAAATGGCGACCAATTCCGTCAGAGAACGCAGCGGGATCAAGCGCACCGCGCGCAACAGATATTGCCAGCGCAATGCGATGACAGTCATGGCGAGAAAATAAGTTGGGACCGCCAGCAGCAGCAGCTGTATGTTGACCGCGCGCAAGCTGTCCCACAACTGTTCCGCCTTCAGATCACGAAACGCCAGGTAAAGAAAGGCGAGGCTTATGATGACTCCGCTAGCCGTAGCCAAGCGCTTGCTGCCCTTCTTCATCGGCGTCCAATCCGCAGGTCAACCGCTACAAAGGCTGAACGATATCAGAGCCGAACCCGTCTTGAAAGACCGAAGCCATATCTGAGCTGCGTGAAGGAGCCAGAACCAATGTGTGTCGAATGTCACATAAATCTACTAAGATGTAGGGGCGACACTGTGTGTCGCCCATGAAAAGAGTGAGAATATCGTGGGCGATTCACAGAATCGCCCCTACATTGCCTCCTATTTGCCGCGCGTCGACATGCGGAGCGGCGATCGCTCAGATTAGCGCCATTTCGCGAACATCAAGCTGGCAGAGGACTTCTGCAGGGGCGATATACGGGAGGCCAAAGGTCTTGGCTACAGCCGGGTGCGTGCATTGCCCAGCATAAGTGTTGAGCCCTTTTAGTAGCGCGGCATTGCCGCGCAGCGCCGCGACCGCGCCTTGATCAGCGATCATCAAAGCGTAGGGCAGGGTGGCGTTGGACAGCGCGAGGCTCGAGGTGCGTGGCACCGCGCCGGGCATATTGGCGACGCCATAGTGCAGGACGCCATCTAAGGTGTAAGTCGGCTGGCTATGCGTGGTCACGCGCGTGCTCTCGACGCAGCCGCCTTGGTCCACCGCTACATCGACGATGACACTGCCCGCGGGCATTGTCGTCAGCATGTCGCGGGTGACAAGCATTGGCGCGCGGGCGCCTGTGATCAGCACGGAGCCAATGAGCGCGTCCGCGCCCCGCAGCGCGGCGGCGATATTGCCGCTGTTGGAGTAAAGGGTAGTCAGGTTTCCGCCCAGCACATCTTCGAGGTAACGCAGTCGGTCCAGATTAATGTCCAGCAGGGTTACGTTGGCGCCCATGCCCAGGGCGATTTTTGCCGCGTTGGCGCCGACGGTTCCCGCGCCCAAGATGAGCACATTGGCGGGCGCCACGCCAGGCACGCCGCCCATCAACAAGCCCCGTCCGCCCTTGTGCCTTTCCAGGTATCGCGAGACAACCTGCGCCGCCATGCGTCCCGCCACTTCGCTCATCGGTTCCAGTAGCGGCAAACGACCCGACGCGTCTTCGACGGTTTCATAGGCGATACCGGTTACGCCGCTTTGCAGCATTGCCTGCGTGAGCTGCGCTTCGGCAGCGAGATGCAGATAAGTGAACAAGACCAAGTTCGGGCGCAAGCGCGGATACTCGCTCGGCTGCGGTTCTTTCACTTTTATCACCAAGTCCGCTTGCTCCCAAACGCTCGCGGCGGAATCGTGTATCGCCGCGCCGGCTTCAACATATTCGTCGTCAGTGAATCCGCTGCCCGCGCCGGCTTGAGATTCGACCGCTACGTCATGTCCACGTTTGACGAATTCGCGCACGCCAGCCGGCGGCAGAGAAACACGGTGCTCGTCCGCTTTTATTTCTTTGGGGATGCCGATGTACATGGACCGTCTCCTATGGGATAGCCTTAACTTCATTGTACATGATGTAGGAAATTTATCTATTGATTTCATACAGATTGCCCAAAGAGAAAAATTTCCGTCTCCCCTTTTGTGGATTGCGCTAGCGGAGCTCAACGGTCGAGTCAGTTCGCAGCAGCACATGAGGGATGATGCGCAACGCTTCTCGCTGGCGATCCGAGCTTGTTGCAAGAAGGGCGCGCGCTGCTATCTTGGCGGCAATGCAATCATCTGGCATGACAAGACGGGAAAACGGCGAGGCGTCTGCCTCGCCGCTTTCGTCTTAATCAGATGTTTGGGCTGGCGGAAGGAGATGGGGTAGGAGTAAGACCGAAACGGTCTAAATGGTGAAGTGTTCGTATTCGTTGTCGGCTGGGATGCCCCAAACCGACCAGAAGTCTCCTGTGGCGGGGCGCATGATGGCGGCGCCACAGCTTTCCACGTGCATTGGCGCTTGTGGACGGGTACAGATCGCGACTTCATCGCGTGTCAATGATATGAGGTCATCCAGCGCAATCTGGTCCTTCGACAGCAATTCCCGCGCGCGTGTGAGACGTTTCTCCGAGCTGTTTCGCGATTCTGGCAATCGTTCCCTGGCCACGTCGAGGTTCTGCTGGATCAAGCAATGGTTGGTGTGGCTGATGGTCTCATCGCCCAATTCATGCACGAATTGCGATGTCGACATTGCTTCGACCTCATAGCCAGCTCCCGTCCGGTCCATCAGCAGATAATTGTGCGCGCCGGCCAATGTGGCGTCGGTCACACAGGCCAGGGCGGCGTCGAGATTGTCTTGCTGTAAGACCTTGCGCACGACAAAGGGCCAAGTAACGCCAATCTGGCCGTCAGTCGCCATCAGATTATTGATGCCCACGGCGATGCCCGCGCTGTTCATGCCAATCATGCCGACGCAGCCCGTGATGGTGAAGGCGAGAAAATCGGGACCGACAGCGGGCGCGCCGCGCAGCAAGATGACGTAGGGCGTGGCGGAAGCGTGCATATCCCAGGTTTGACCAAAAAATCCCTCGCGGGTTGCGCTGCGATTATTGGGCACCAAGAAGGCGGTGCAATTGTCCGATGCCAGCGGCGGCGCATCGGCGGGGACGGCGCTGCCGCCTAGGTTGTAAAGCACATCGATGAAATCGGTGAAACCGTTGTTGATGACCAATTCAGCCAGGCTTAGCCCGGTGGCTTCCGCCATGCCAGCCAATTCTTCCATCAAATCGGGCGCGTAACGCTGATGTTCAGCCACGCAAGCCTCCGCCAGCGTGATAACCGCGTCGCGGGAGAGGCTGTGCCCGGTCCAGTTGGGGTCTTGGCAGAGTCGGACGCGCTCCTCGGTGAACATGTGGATTTCGTCGTGGAAGCGCTTGCCATGCCGCCAGCCCATCTCATAGGGCGAGCCTGTCAATTCAATTACTCGTATGCCAGTCATGCGCGCAAATTCTCCTGACGCTTGCGCCAGCTAGAACAGTGAAGGCGCAAAAGGGCAACAACATTTAGGATTCGATTAGAGATGTCGATAATTACTATAAATTGTACCTCAGATTTGCTAGCTTGTTAGCAGGTGTTATGAGAGAGGATTCATAATGAATACGCGGCTGTAATTTTGGAGCCTGGCGTTGTTTGCGATGGGAATGATTCTGAGTCCCCTAGCGCGTTATCCGGTGCCTTTCGTAGAAAAGCCAGTCCTGGTCATTGATCGTGTAACGATAAAAACTTTGCATCCAGGAGATTTGGGCTATATCGAAAGGAATTAGGCCGACCGCTGGGGAGCTTATGAAGACCCTCCACCAGCCAAATGCGCACCAGAGCCTAGCCGGGGAGAAACAAGCAAGGTGACATATTCCGTTTCTACCCAGTCCTTTGTTTGCGAGCTAGGTCTCTTGTTAACCGAGACAGCGGATTTACCGGATTCCGCTATTGAAATGATAATTGAAAACGGAATCAATGCCTTCGATTGTCGAGCGCAATTCCCCTATACTGGGCTTGCCGGGATAGCGGCGCCCCAGAGGTGGTAGGCGGATAGTTTTGCTGTCAATTGCGCTACATCTTATCCATTTCCGCGCGAACCGTATCCAAGAGGCTTTCTGCGCGGATCTGCGCCAGAGTATAGCAAGGTCCGCCGAGATGATCAGCCAGGCGCTGCGCCAAGCCTTGGTCAAAAGCGACGTGTTCCATGTTGATGGTCACGGTGCGGATTTCCGCTTCGTGGATTTTGCGCGCGATCGAATGCGCCTCGTCTTGTGGCGCGATGGCATCGCTGATGGATACGTTGCCGGCGCCGTCGGTGAGCAAAATCATCATCGGCATGACATCGGGATTGAGATTCTTCTCGCGCATGACGGCTTCGTATGTCATCAGCAGCCCGGCCGAAAGCGGCGTTTTGCCGCCAACGGGAATGTCCGACATGGCATGCTTCGCTAGCACGACCGAATTGGTAGGCGGCAAGACCAGCGACGCGCGGTCCTTTTGAAATACGACCAGTCCGACGCGGTCGCGGCGCTGGTAGGCGTCCGTCAGCAGCGACATGATCGCGCCTTTGGTGGCTTGCATGCGCTCGGATACCGCCATGCTCCAGGAGGCGTCTACCGTGAACATGATCAAATTGGCGGCTTTGCGCACGCGCACTTTTTCTTGCAAGTCGGTTTTGCGCAGGGCATAAGCCATGCCGGTTTCTTGCTTTTGTTCCACTCTTTCGACTTGAAAGGGGGCGGCGGCGCGCAGGGTAGCGTCAAAGGCGATATCGCGCGGCTTGTCGCCGGCTTGCTTGGCGCGCACATAACGCCCGCGCTTGCGGTCGGTGCGCGTGGTGGACCGGCGCCCAGATTGGCGGCGCGTCATGCGATCCAACTGTGTGTTGAGCTTGCGCGTTTCGAATTCGGCTTTGGATTCGACTTGCTGGCCGCCTTCCCACCAGCGCGCGTCCGATGCCGGGAAGACATCTTGTGGCGCCGCTTCAGTCTGGCCCAGCTCCTGTTCTTGCGGTTCGCCTTCGCTGCTTAGGGCGTCGCTTTTTTTTTACTTTGAGCCGCTTGCTCGTCGCTCTGGTCGCTGAACTCGCCGGCTTCTTCGCCTTCCGCCACTTCCTGGCGTTTGTCATCTACGGCTGCTTCTACGGCGTTGAGATCAGCCTGGGCGTCGTTGAAAGGACCGCGCTTGAGGCGGTGCGGGATCGTCAAGCGGATTGCCAGCGTGATGTCGCGGTCGTTGATGGCGGTGCGGCCTTCGTAGGCGGCATGGGCGCGCGCGGTTTTTAATATCACGAGATCCGCCCGATGACCATCGATACGCAAATCGCTGGTGATGCTGGCGATGACGCGCAGATCGCTGGTCCTGTGGGTCACATCGTCGATGATTTCGCGGGCGGATGCGATTCGGCTCGACAGTTCTTCGTCCACGGGGTCCCATTCCGTCTTGAAATCGAGCGGGTCGTTCTCGTAGGCGATATGTCGTTCCAGGATTTCGATGCGCTCAATAGCTTCTTTGATGCCGGTGACGTCGACCGAAAGCGCGAAACGATCGAGCAATTGCGGTCGCAGGTCGCCCTCTTCCGGGTTCATGGTGCCGACCAAGATGAAGCGAGCTGGATGACTGAAACTGATGCCTTCTCTTTCGACGATATTGACACCCATTGCCGCGCTGTCGAGCAGCAGGTCGACAATGTGATCGTCGAGCAAGTTGATCTCGTCAACGTAGAGGATGCCGCGGTTGGCGTTGGCGAGGACGCCGGTATCGAAATGTCGCTCGCCGAATTGAATGGCTTTTTCAATGTCGAGCGTGCCCACCACACGATCTTCGGTGGCGCTAACAGGCAGATCGACGAAGCTGATGCGCCGACTGGCGACCGGGATTTCTTCCGTTCCATCGTATTTTTGCCGCGCGAAGTCCGACCAAGACTCGGGGCGCTCAGGGTCGTCACTAAAGGGCGAGTCGGAAATCACGCGGATTTGGGGCAAAAGCGCCGCCAGCGCGCGCGCGGCGGTTGATTTGCCCGTGCCGCGCTCGCCGCGAATCAAGACGCCGCCAATGCGCATGTCAATGGCGTTGAGGATGAGCGCGAGCTTCATCAAATCTTGTCCGACAATTGCCGTGAAGGGATAAACAGGCGGTCTATTGCTCATGGAGATTGTCCGGTCCTTGTCAATAGCGGTAAACTGAATACGCCATTATACGCGACAGGCTAGGCGCTGACAATTGTTAGCTTGCCATGACCAGGGCATTCGCGTGAAAATGGCGGTAGCTCATTTTGTGGAAATCTAAACTGAAAAGCAACTACTGTGCTAAACCAATAAAACAATGCGCGCAGCGTTTTTCGTGGTTTTGGGCGACACTTGGACGACACAAGGAATCGCCCCTGCAATTCGTATATTTTATGTGACATGTAACACAAAAACCATCTGGCGCGATTGAATCTGGGCGCTCAGGCGTCGGCCGCGCCGAAGCCAACGGTGGGCGACGGGAAGACGGTGGCAGTCGCAGTCGGCTCTGGCGTCGCGGTCGGCGTGATTGTGGGCCTATCGGTCGGCGCGACTGTGGGCAACTGTGGCAGATCGGCAATCACGGTCAATGCAGTCGGATCGAACCCGGCGCAGAAAAAGTCGCTGCGCGGTCCCCAGCCGGTTTCTCCACTGGCCAGCTCGACCAGCATCCAATCCCTCGATGCGGCGCTTCCCAAGACCAGTACCGGTACATCGCTAAGCGCAAGTTCGGTCTGGTCGTAGCGTCGGTCTGGACCGGCGAACAAGGGCAGGTCGCGCAGAGGCGCGCATTCGGGGTCGGCTGTGTTGATGCGGATGCGGTCCTCGATGCGCGTTCCAATCTCGTCTTGAAGGGCGAGGATCAAGTCAAAGTCCCTTTCGGGTAGGCCACGCAGAACCAGCCTGCGCTTGCCTTCGCCAATGTCCTCTTCGCGCAGGAGCTTGAATTGCGCGGGAAAGCGCAGATCGCTCGACACGGCGCCTTCCGCTCGCCAGGTCAGAGCCAATTCTCCCTCTACCTTGCGAAACATTTGCTGCCGATCGGCTTCAAAAGTCGTGATCGTCACCGGTTGATACAGGTCTAATTGTCGCTTCTCGATAGCTATAGCTTCGTCCGCTATAGCTATCAAAGCGACTTCAATTGGATCAGCGTAGTCGTCGGTCGCTAAGGTATAGAACCTGGCGTCGGCAGCCAATTCCGCTATCGCCACTCGATCAATTTCGATGACAAAGCGCTGGGCGGAACTGGCTTGCCAGGTCAAGTCCACGGGTGTTCCACGCGCTACCTGTGATTCCGAAATCGCGAACGAACTTATTTCGGGTGATGGACTGCGCGACAGCCAGGCAAATAGCGACAGCGCGAAGGCGGCAATGAGTATGACAGCGGCGCCTATAGACAATCTCGGCTTGACCGTGACGCTGGCCGGCATCGCCGCCAGATAGGCGCAGTCATTGTCAGCCCGTACCAGCAGCGCGAAGGGAATCTCGCGTGATTTTCCAACTAGGGGACGGCTGCGCGCCGCAACCCGACCAGAGACGACCCCACGCTGACCAGCCGTCAACAGCAGGACCCGTTCCTCTAGGTCAATATCAAGTTGATTTGTGGTGTCCTGCGCGCGGACCGCCAGTCGCAGATCTTCGTTGCCTTGATTCAGCATGAAAAGCTGGGTGGTCTCGCGGTCCGATACCAGCGCCGGTTCCACTGCCAGGCTCAAGCCGCCAAAACCATGCAGCCTGACCAGGAGGCTGACAAGCGTGTCCGCGTCAGCGCTGTTCTGCGCGCGAATGACAATCGTGGCGGGATAGTCGCCCGGCTTGAGGTCGGCTCGGCGCGGCGGCGCCACGCTCAAAATAACGAAGGCTGTTTCATCACCGTCAAGCCGCGCGGAAGATTGGCTCAGGCTTGCCCAAGCCTGGGGCAAACCCTCGACATCAATTGTGAAGCGCGTTGCTTTGCCGCTGCGGTTGCTAATGGCGATTTCCAGGGAGCTGCTGGAGGCCGGGTAAACATCAAGGACGGATTTCTCCAGATAGACATGAAAGGAGGACCTTATCGGCTGCGTGTTCTCGCTTATGGCGCGCATCGGCAGCGTCGCTTGGTCGCCACTGGGGTAGAATAGCAGCTTCGTCTTGCCCAGCGCGAGCTCCGCCATTTCTCTCAGCGGACGCGGGGTATTGTCTCGCAGGGGCGTCCCGTTCAACAGGAGTCCGGCTGAGGCGTCGAGGTTGACGATATGGACCGTGCCATCAAGAACTTGCAAGCGGCAATGCCGGTTGGATACCGCCGGGTCGTCAATGACGATGGCATTGTCCGCAGCACGGCCGACGGTTGTCGCTTCCTTCGCTATGCGATAGCTTTTGACTGTGCCTGCGGGCTCGTGGATGTCGAGCCGACCGTACCAAGCCATGCGCTGCTCCCGTGAATCTTGCGACGAATCAGCCATCTGGGTAGGTCGTATTGTAGCTAGGCGTGATAAGGCGGCAAAGTGGCAGCCCTCCGCGTACTGAGCAATCGCAGGTCTTAGCTTGTCCTCCGCCGCTGATTGTACTAGGGTAGGTCAACACCGATTAACGTGAGAATCAGGCGAGACTGTGACCCAAACGATCATCTGCGTCACACCTAACGCGGCATTGGATCGCACGCTGCTTGTGCCAGATTTTGCCGTAGGGCATATTTCGCGTGTCAAAGGCGGGGTAGCCGTGCCAGGCGGCAAGGGACTGAACATGATGCGCGCTGTGAAGATTCTCGGCGGTCATCCCCTGTCGATGGGTTTGCTAGGCGGGCATACCGGTCGCATGGTGACGGCGATGGTAGAAGAAGCGGGCTATAAGGCGGAATGGACCTGGTTCGATGGCGAAACCAGAACCTGCATAATCATCGCGAACGCCGAGGGCATATCCACGGTCATCAATGAATCCGGACAGATCGGATCCTCAGATTGGCGCGCCTTGGTGGACGATGTCTGCCGAGCCGCGGAAAGCCGCGCGGTGGGCGCGATCTGTTTCTGCGGCAGCCTGCCGGAAGGCGCGCCCGCAGATGCCCCGGCCGACGCCATAGAACGTCTGAAGGTCCTGGGCAAACAGGTTTGGGTCGATTCCAGCGGCAGAGCGCTTTCCAATGCGATCGCGGCTGTGCCTTATGCTATCAAGGTGAATGCGGATGAAATCGCGGCGGCGATGCATGTCGATGCGCGGCGGCGAACGGAGCTGCTCAAAGCCGGCAAATGCTTGCTTAATACTGGCATCGAGATCGTTGTTATTTCGCTGGGCGCGGAAGGCGCGCTGCTCTTATCCCAGGATGGCATCGTGAAAGCGACGCCGCCACGAATCCAACCGGTTGACCCCATCGCCAGCGGGGACTGTCTTCACGCTGGCATCGTGACGGCTTTGGCGCGCGGTGAAAGCTATGCCGAGGCAATCCGCAGCGGGGTAGCGGCCGGCGCCGTCAACGCTTTATATGCCGGCGGCGCGCAATTCACCTACTCTCATTATCGGCAGATGCTGTCGGAAACGCGCGTGCAGAAGTTGTCCACCTAAATGGCAAAAATTTACAGATTCTTAAAAGTTTTCATATACATTTCTTATGCGCGGTAATTATTATTGCCAGCGTGTGATTTTGGCCGCATGGGAATGTGAGGCGCGCGATCTACGTCATTGACGGTTTGTGATCAGCGGGCGCCAACAAGCCATTTTCATGACGTGCGAGAAAGGAATCCGCGTATGATCAATGCGCATAACATCACCAAACGCTATGGCGCGATTGAAGCGCTGCGCGGCGTGAGCTTTTCGATTGAACCCGGAGAAATCGTAGGCTTGCTCGGGCCAAACGGCGCTGGCAAATCTACCGCAATCAAGATCATTAACGGCTTCCTCCACCCCGATGACGGCTGGGTTGAAATCGACGGCAAGGGCGTATTGAGCGATCTCCGCTCCGTGCAAGCCCGCATCGGCTATTTGTCGGAGAATACTCCCTTGTATCCCGAGTTGTCGGTGCAGGCATATTTGATGATGATCGCGGATCTGCGCAGCGTGCCGGCCGCGCAATCGCTGGCATTGCTGTCGGAAGCTGTCTACGGCACGGGTTTGCAAGACTATTTGACCCGTCCCATCTCCTCGCTTAGCAAGGGCTTGCGTCAGCGGGTTGGTTTGGCGCAGGCGATCTTGCACAAACCCAGCTTTTTGATTCTTGACGAGCCAACCGTCGGCTTGGATCCAACACAGATTGTGGAGATTCGCGCCTTGATCAAGCGCTTGGCGCGGGAAAGCAGCATATTGTTCTCGTCGCACATCTTGTCGGATGTCGAAGCCATTTGCGATCGCGTCATTATCATCATCAATGGCGAGGTCAAGGCGGATCAGAACTTGCGCCAACTGCGCATGAGCAACAACGCCACGCTGGTGCTGCAAACCGAGGCCGACGGCATTCACGAGGCGCTGGGAAACATTGAAGGCGTTACCCGCGTCCATGCTATCCGCTCGGGCGACGGGTTCCCAGCCTATCGCATTACCAGCAATCTGGAAGTTACCCCGGCTATCTACGCGATCGCGCGCGCGCGGGACTGGATGGTCAGGGAGATACGCCGCGACGATATCACGCTGGAATCTTTCTTCAATCAACTGGCAACCACGGCATAGGAAGAGCGCGATGAAGAAGCTACTTTCGATTACCAAGAAGGAACTCAAACTCTATTTTGGTTCGCCCATGGCGCTCATCTTCGTCGGCGTCTTCCTGGTCTTGACGCTCTTCGTATTCTTCTGGGTGGATTCCTTTTTTGCGCGCGGCATCGCCGATGTCCGCGCGCTGTTCGAATGGATGCCGCTGCTGATGATCTTGCTGGTGGCGGCGCTGACCATGCACCAATGGAGCCGCGAAGAAGAAAGCGGCAACTTGCAGGTTCTGCTCACCATGCCGGTGCGGCTGATTGAACTGGTCGCGGGCAAATATTTGTCCGCGCTGGCGCTGGTGGCGGTGGCGCTGGCGCTGACTTTGTTCTTGCCCTTCACGGTCGCCAGCTTGGGCAATCTCGACTGGGGACCAGTTATCGGCGGTTATCTGGCGACGCTATTGCTGGCGTCGAGCTATATCGCCATCGGGCTTTTCCTCTCGTCGCGCACCGATAACCAGCTGGTTGCGCTTATCGGCACTGTTGTCGTTTGCGGAATGTTCCAGGCGATTGGCTCCCCCGCTATCACCGATTTGCTTGGGGCGAGCGTGGGCGACATGATGCGTTTGTTTGGGAGCGGCAGCCGCTTTGAAAGCATTGAACGCGGCGTCATCGACCTGCGCGACCTGGTCTATTATGCCTCGCTGACCTTGTTCTTCCTGGCTGCCAACATCTTGTCGCTGGAAAGCAAACGCTGGAGCAGCGGCGAGCAACTGCGCCGGCGGCGCTTGAACGGCAAGATTGGCTTGGCTTTGGCCGGCGCCAATTTGCTGGCATTCAACCTGTTGATCGCGCCGGCTAGCGCGGCTCGGTTGGATCTGACGCAGCATAAAGAATACAGCTTGTCCGAGGTAACGCGGCTATTGCTGGAAGGGCTGCAGGAACCGCTGCTGATTCGCGGCTATTTCAGCGACGAGAGTCATCCTTTGCTGGCGCCGCTGGTCCCACGCATCAAGGATACCTTGCGCGAATATGAACTGGCAGCCAAGGGCAGGCTGGAACTGGAATTTGTCGATCCCATTGCTCATCCGGAATTGGAACGGGAAGCGAATCAGATTTACGGCATCAGACCCAGTCCGCTGCAGGTCAGCGACCGCGGCGGCGTCTCCTTGGTCAACGTATATTTTGACCTGCTGATCGTGTATGGCGACCAGACCGCGACTCTCAACTTCTCGGAGCTTATCGAGATCCTCGACTCGCCTTTTGGCGTCAATGTACGCCTGCGCAACTTGGAATACGATTTGACCAGCAATATCCAGCGGGTTGTTTATGGTTTTCAGAGCCTGGAAGCGGTGCTGGCAGCCATGGATGAGCCAGCCAATTTGACCTTGTATCTGAGCTCCGCCACCTTGCCGCCATCCATGCAAGCAGTCCACCAGACCATTGACGAAGTCGCCAGGGAAATCGCCCAGGGCAATCCCGACAAAGTCTTATACGAGACTGTCGATCTTTCCGCGCCCGATGTTGAGCTCAGCGAAGCGGAACTCTTCGAGCGCTATCAAATTCAGCCGGTGGCGACGAGCTTTTTCGCGGTCGAGACCTTTCTTTTGCACTTGGTGGCGGAAACCGGGGACAGTTTCCAAGTTATCTTCCCTTCTGGCGAGCTAAGCCAGGCGGAGATCCGCAGCGCCATCGAAGCGGCTTTGAAGCGCTCGTCTTCTGGATTTCTGAAAGTGGTTGGCTTATGGACGCCGCCGGGGCAAGAGATTGACCAGTTCGGACGGCAGATGCCCAGCCTGCAGCAGTATGCGATCTTGGAAGACAGCTTGCGCGAATCTTATGAAGTGCGCCGATTGACCTTGGAAGACGGCAAGATTCCCGGCGACCTGGACCTGCTGATTATAATCGCGCCGCACAGCATGACGGACTTACAGCGCTATGCCATCGACCAGTATCTCATGCGAGGCGGCTCGGTAATCGCCGCCGCCGGGCACTATCGCCTCGGCATCGATCCCATGCAAGGCACGCTCAAGCTGGACATCAACGAAAATGGCATTGCCGAGATGCTGGGCAGCTATGGCGTTGCCCTGGGCGAGAGCTTGGTGATGGATAGACAGAATGCGCCATTCCCCATGCAGACGCAGCGCGACCTGGGCGATATGGTTGTTACCGAAGTGCAGGCTCTGGACTATCCTTTCTTCATCGACGTGCGCCCGGCGGGGCTCAATGCCGAGAGCGGCATTGTCAACAGCCTGCCCTTTGTAACCATGAATTGGGCATCGCCGGTCCGCGTTGAGGAATCTCTGCTCGAAAAAGCCAGGTCCAGCGAACTGATTTGGTCGAGCGCTTCTTCTTGGGAAACCAGCGACAGCAACTTGCAGCCCGATTTGGAATTATTCCCCGAACTGGGCTTCATGATTGGCGGCGACCAGAAACCGCTCCCGCTAGCGGTCTTGGTGGAAGGTTCATTAGAGAGCTTCTTCCTCGGCAAAGATTCGCCTTTCGCAATCGCAGACGGTGGCGAGGCGGCGGCGGAAGGGGAGACCGCGGCGGAAGCGGCAATCGGGCTGATCGAACAGTCGCCCGGCAACACGCGCTTGATCGTGTTGGGCAGCTCGGAATTCGTCAATGATAACGTATACCAGATATCGCTTAACTTCAGCGGCGACCGCTTCGCCAGCAATTTGCAGCTTTTCGCTAACGCCATCGATTGGCTGACCGAAGACCTTTCCCTTTCCTCGATTCGCAGCCGCGGCAGTCTGGCGCGCATCTTGCCGCCGATAGCGGATGAAGAGCAGAATCAGTGGGTGTTGATGAACTATGCTGTGGCGCTGATCGGATTGATTTTGATTGGACTATTCTGGCAAATGCAGCGCCGCGCCGAAGAACCAATCGCGCTGATTGCGCCCGCAAACGGCGGGGCTGGCGCAGCCGCCAGCGACATCCCAAGCGATAACGAAGGAGGCGCATAATGCTGAACCGAAGCAATATCACGCTTGCTGCAGTGCTTGTTGCGCAGGTCGTCCTGCTGGCAATCTCGGTCGGCGCGCGAACCGGCAGCGAAGGCGCGGCTGCCCAGCCCCTCTTGCCGGGTTTCCAGGCTGACGATGTTTCGCAATTAGTTATCGTCGATGATCTTGACAATACCTTGACCATCGCCCGCAGAGATGAGGGCTGGGTGCTGCCTGCAGCCGACGACTTCCCCGTGAACGTCGACAAAGCCGAAGAATTGCTAACCGGCATCGCGGGCTTGGATACCAGTCGGCTTGTCGCAAGCAATCGAGCCAACTTTGCGCGGCTCGAAGTGGCGGACAATGCCTTCCGGCGCAGAATCAGCCTGGTCGGCGGCGACGAGACAAGCGTGATCTATCTTGGCGGCAGCGCCGGCGCCGATACGGTTTACACGCGCCTTGATGGCGAGGACAAAGCCTATTTGGGGTCGGGTCTCAGCGCTTGGGAAGCCTCGAGCCAAGTATCCGGCTGGATCGACGCAAACTATGTCAGCGTCCCGCAAGAAGACCTCATCAGCATCAAGGCGAGCAATGCCAATGGCAGTTTTGAGTTCGAGCGCACTGACGGGAACTGGCGCTATCTAGGCTTGCCAGAAGGCGAATCTTTCGAGGATACCTTGATGCCGGGCATATTGCGCAACGCTTCCTCAATAGGCATGGTTGAACCGCTTGGTCGGGTCTTGCTGGAAGCATACGGCTTGGACGAGCCCAAGGTCACAGTTGAAGTCGAGTACAGACAGGTTGTCGAGGCGGAAGCGGACAACGAAGAGAACGAAGCGGACAGTGCGGAAGACGAGTCTGAAGATATAGAGGAAGCCTTGTCATACAGTAACGAAAGCTACACGCTAGCCTTCGGCGCGCAAGTGGACGACGGCAACATCGTCTTGAAATCTTCGACATCCGATTACTTTGTGACTGTCCGCGAGTTCGCGCTAGACGCCTTTAGCGACCTGGACCATGCGGATTTCCTTCGCAGCGCGGAAGCCGAGGCTGAGGACACCAGCGTGTCCCGTGGATAGCTCGCGCAGCAGCAACCGCGACAATAGCGAAAAGTGAAATAGAGAGGCTGTTCTCAATCTGGATCACTGGATCAGCCTCTCGCCCTTGTACCTTGTTCGCCCCCTCGTAATTTGCTTCTCGAATCGTATAATGCAGTCTCGCTAGCGCAGGCAGCAAGGAGAGTCATGGCGGATCCCCTGAATTTCCAGCAGGTCATTCTAAAACTGCATGAGTTCTGGGCGGCGCAGGACTGCGTCATCTGGGAGCCATATAATGTGCAAGTGGGGGCGGGCACAGGCAATCCCGCGACGACCCTGCGCGTTTTGGGTCCCGAGCCCTGGCGCGTTGCTTATGTCGAACCGAGCGTCCGCCCCGATGATGGCCGCTTCGGCGAAAATCCCAATCGGATGCAGAAATACTACCAATATCAAGTCATCCTGAAACCGGACCCGGGCAATCCCCAGGAGCTTTATCTAGCGTCGCTGGAGGCGCTGGGCATCCAACAGCGGGAACACGATATTCGCTTTGTCGAAGACAACTGGGAATCGCCCGCGCTCGGCGCTTGGGGGCTTGGCTGGGAAGTGTGGCTGGACGGGCAGGAGATCACGCAATTTACTTATTTCCAGCAAGCGGGCGGCATGACGCTTGATCCGGTCAGCGTGGAAATCACCTATGGAATCGAACGAATCGTTCTGGCTTTGCAAGGGAAGAACTCGGCTTGGGAGATTGACTGGCTGGGGGACCTCAACTACGGCGACATGATGTTCAACGAAGAGGTCGAGCATTGCCGATATTATTTTGATGTCGCCGATGTCAGCGCGCTCAAGCAGGTCTACGATACCTACGAACGCGAGTATTCACACGCGCTGGAAGGCGACGCTTTGATCAGCGCCTATGACTACGTGCTCAAGTGCAGCCATCTCTTCAATGTTTTGGATACCCGTGGCGCTATCGGCGTTACCGAGCGCGCGAATTATTTCCGCCGCATGCGCGAGATGACTAGGACGATCGCCAAAGCGTACCTGTGCAAGCGGGAGGCGCTGGCATACCCGCTGATGAAAATGGCGGACAAATGGAGCGGTCCGCCGGCTCTGGCAGCTGGGCATTTGCCGCCGCCGCCGTCCGTGGCCGCCGACCTGCTGATTGAAATCGGCGTGGAAGAAATGCCTGCCGATGACGTGGCCGAGGTTTTGTCCTATCTGGGTGATGCGGCGCCCGCGTTTTTCGCTGAATTGAGGCTGGCAAATGAAGGTGTCGAGCTAAGCGCGACCCCGCGCCGGATCGTGATAGTGGCGCGCGGCGTCGCGCCCAGGCAAAGCGACCAAGAGTTCCTCGCCAAGGGACCGCCGGCGGCGCGGGCTTTCGACGAAAGCGGCCTGCCGACGCGCGCGGCTGAGGGCTTCGCCCGCGGCAAAGGCATTGATGTCGGCGAATTGGTCGTCCAGGAGCTGGCTGGTGGCAGTTATGTGACCGCGCTGGTGAAAGTAGCTGGTTTGCCTGCGACAGACCTGCTGGCAAAGAAATTGCCCGAGTTCTTGTCCGCAATTAGATTCGGCCGGTCAATGCGCTGGAATGACAGCGGCTATACGTTTTCCCGCCCCATTCGCTGGATTCTGGCTCTGTTCGGCGACATTGTTATACCCTTCGAGCTGGGAGGCGTCGCCAGCGGGAAGCTCACTCGCGGATTGCGCCCTTATGGTTCGCGACAAATCCCGATAGCGGATTTGCCGGCTTTTGAACGCGCATGCCGTGATGAAGGCATCATGCTGGACTTTGCAGCGCGGCGCGATTCGATACAAGAACAAGTTGTTATGCTGGCAAGCGAGGTTGGCGGCGTCGTGCCGCCGGACAAGGATCTGCTGGATGAGGTGGCAAACTTGGTCGAAGCGCCGACAGCCTTCCGCGGCGAATTTGACAGGTCATTCCTCGCGTTGCCGCGCGCCGCGCTTGTTACGGTCATGCGCAAACATCAGCGCTATTTCGCCGTTGAAGACCGGGATGGCAAGCTCTTGCCCTACTTCATCGGCGTCCGCAATGGCGACAGCGATCATCTGGACAAGGTTATTCACGGCAATGAGCAAGTGATCCGCGCGCGCTTTTCTGATGCGCGTTTTTTCTATGAGACCGATATCAAGCAGCCGTTGCGCGCGTATCTGCCGCGCCTGGAGACTTTGACTTTTCAAGCGGAATTAGGCTCCATGCGCGAGAAAAATGATCGCGTCGCCGCCATGATTCGTGAACTCGGCGCGCTTCTGGGCTTCGGCGCGGAGGCTATCGACATCGCCAGCCAAGCGGCGCAAATCGCCAAAGCCGATCTGGCGACCAGCATGGTCGTCGAGATGACCTCCCTGCAAGGTGTTATGGGGCGCGAATACGCTTTGAAAGAAGGTTACGATCCAGCCGTCGCGGGGGCGATAGCCGAGCATTGGCTGCCCAGCGGCGCCGGCGACCAGTTGCCGCATAGTGATGCCGGGCGCCTCTTGGCGCTGGCGGACAAGCTCGATAGCCTGGTAGGGCTGCTGGCGGTTGGCTTGGCGCCAAAATCAACATCGGATCCCTATGGCTTGCGGCGCGCGGCTCTGGGCATCCTGCGAATTCTGGTGGAAGCGCGCATTCCCGCAGATCTGCGTCCGACGATTGAAAAAGTAGCGGCGGCGCAACCGCTTGAGCTTGGCTTGGATACGCGGGTTCAGGTTCTCGACTTCCTAACTGGCCGCCTGGACAATTGGCTGAGCGATAAGCTGGCTGTTTCGCGCGACGTCATCAGCGCAGTCTTGGCGGAGCAGGCGGCAAATCCTTTCCGTGCCATGCAGGGTATAGAAGAACTCGCGAGCTGGACGACAAAAGCGAATTGGGAATCCATCCTGGACAGCTTTGCCCGCTGCGCGCGCATCACCCGGGATGAGGGGGCGCAATCGCTCGATCTGGATTTGCTCACAGAGCCGCAAGAGCAAGCGCTTTACGCAGCTTATTCATCAAGCGTCAGGAACCTGGATGCCGAAGACAACATTGACAGATTCCTGACGGTCTTTGAAGGGATGATACCGGCGGTTACGGACTTCTTCGATCATGTGCTGGTCCATGCGGAAGACAGCCGACTTCGCAACAATCGTATTGCGCTGCTCCAGAAAATCAGCGGTCTGCAGCGAGGCCGCGCCGATCTCGGCGCATTGGACAACTTCTAGGCTTTTGCCGCCTAGGTCTGATAGTTGAGCCACTTTCGAAACCCTGTGTGGCGGTCAAATGCTTGCGCGCGCAAGACAACCGGGCATAATTGACTGCATGCCATCGTATAGATCTTCCATGCTGGTTGCCTTGCTATGGCATCTCGCGCCTAGCAAAGTTATACTCGGCAGTCAATTTCTTTGGGGGCGGCTCGTCCATGTCTGTAACGGATGAGATCAAATCACGCATCGACATAGTCAGCTATGTGCAGCGCTTTGTGCCTTCTTTGAAGAAAGCGGGGCGCAACCACAAAGCCTGCTGTCCCTTTCACAATGAGAATACACCTTCCTTTGTGGTCAATCCGCAGCGCCAGACATGGCACTGTTTTGGCGCTTGTTCCGAGGGCGGCGATCTTTTCACCTTCGCCCAGAAGATCCAGGGCTGGGACTTCAAAGAGGCGCTGCAAGAGCTCGCGCAAGAGGCTGGGGTGCAGCTCCGCCAGCAGACGCCGCAGCAGCGCACCCGCAGCGATGAATTGGAGCGCCTGCGCGGCCTGCTTGCCAGCGCGGCCGAAATGTATCAGAAGCAGCTATTGCATCCCAGCGCGGGAGCGGTATTGGGATACGTTCGCAAAAGGCGTGGCTTGAGCCCAGAAACAATCGAATCTTTTCAATTTGGCTACGCGCCCGAAAGCTGGAACTTCGCTTTGCAGGGCTTGGGCGCTTTGGGCCACAGCCAAGACGAGATTATCGACGCAGGCTTGGCTGTGCGCAACGAAAACGGTCGAGTCTACGACCGCTTTCGCAATCGTCTGATGATTCCCATTCGCGATGAGCGTGGCCGGGTAGTCGGATTTGGCGGGCGGGCGCTCAGCTCGGATGATTCCGCCAAGTACATCAACTCGCCACAGACCCCGCTCTTCGACAAGAGTCGCCTGCTCTTTGGGCTGGATAGCGCCAAAGGCGCCATACGCGAAACGGGCGCGGCAGTCGTCGTCGAAGGCTATATGGATGTAGTCCAAGCCTATCAAACTGGCTATCGCAACGTGGTGGCGCAGATGGGCACGGCGCTGACCGAAGCGCAGATTCGCCGCCTCGCGCCGCGTTATGCGCGCAAAATCGTCTTGGCGCTTGATGCCGATGAAGCGGGCCAAAGCGCGACCCGCCGCAGCCTCGAGGTAGCGCGGCAAACGCTGCAACGGGATTTTGCGGGCAAGCTGTCGATCGATATTCGGATTCTGCAAGTCCCTTCGGGCAAGGACCCTGACGATTTCTTGCGCGAATCGCCGGGCGACTGGGGCGCTTTGGTGGAGTCCGCGCAGGATGTGGCTGACTTCGTAATCGACCTGGAAACGGCGGGTTTGAGCAGCGACGCCCCCCTGCAAGCGAAGCAGCAGCTTGCAAAGGAAGTGCTGCCGATTTTACTCGCTTCCGAAGACAATCTTTATCAGCGGGAGAATGTGCAGAAGCTGGCGCGGCGACTGCGCATCAAGGAACATGATTTATTGGCTTGGTCGCAGCGCGAACAAGATCGTATGCCAGGCTCCGGCAGCCTGATCAGATCCGATGACGGCGCGCCCCCAGAATCAGACGCGGAAGCGGAGCTGCCGCCGCCGGAATACTGGGACAACGAGGACGAAATAGCTGCGAGCGATAATCTCGATAATCTTGATAGCCGTGATAGTAGAGAAGCTCCCGCGCAAACGACTGCCCGGACCCTGATGCGCGCTATCGAACCCTATTGCCTGAGCTTGCTGCTGAGGAACCCCGACCTGCTGTCCCAGGTTAATCGCAAGCTGCGTGAATTGGCGGGCAATGACGAAAACTTGCTTAAGGGACCGCTCTGTGACTTGTGCGTCGAGGATTTTACAGGCAGTCAATTCCGCATCTTGATGGCGCGCTTGCAAGAGGCGAT
The DNA here is from genome assembly GCA_965116975.1 of Phototrophicaceae bacterium. Lineage (GTDB taxonomy): Bacteria > Chloroflexota > Anaerolineae > Aggregatilineales > Phototrophicaceae > UBA6055. The sequence continues at coordinate 2,695,351 of OZ220735.1, read as the reverse complement.
GACGCAAGATGAGCAGGAGCCGCTGGACTACATCGGCGCGGCGCTGGCTGAGGAGTTGCAGTTGGAGTATCAATCGCTGTTAAGCGAAGAGCCCGCGGCGATTCGCGCGCTTTCTCGTGGCGCTTACAGGGTAGATATGCAAGATATTTACAGCCGGGCTCGGCGGGTTCATAATCATGACTTGCAGGGCGAGTTAATCAATCGGGCATTGCGCTTGCGTTTGGAGCGCCTCGAGCAGGAGCGGGTCGAAATGCAGTATTTGCAGGAAGAGGCGAGCGCTGATGCCGAAGGCGATCAGGCGCAGCGGGACCTGCTCAGCCAGAAGATCATGTTGTCGATGACCGCGAAGGCGCGGCTCGATATGGCTGTTACTTGATCGCCTCGGATAGCACTATGAACGCGAAGGAAATCCTATTGCGACGCGATGGGCATACGTCGGAAACAATATCGGGAGCGGGATGATTGATGGCAGGTAGAAGAAAAAGCGTCCGAAAATACAGCAATTATGACGATACTGACGAGCGGCGCTCGGCGTCGGATACGACGACCAGCAGCCTTTCCCGTTCGGACTATGACGATGATATTGCCAACGATGAAACGGTACGTGAAGGCGCCTTCGATGATGTGCCGCTTTCCGATGACCCGGTGCGCATGTATCTCAAGGAAATCGGCCAGGTGCCGCTGTTGGATAGCAATCGCGAAATGTGGCTTAGCGCGCAGATTGCCGCCGAGCGACAGCTCGAAGCGCTGCGTGACGAATTGATGAGTATTGACAGCCCGCAACTGGGCAAGCGCGATCCGAATCACTTGGATGTCGAAAGATTCGCCTATCGCAAGCTAAGCGCGAACTGGCGAAAACTGCGCGAAGTCATTCAACCATTCGACGTGGAAATGCCCGATTTCCTCAAGGTGCTTTACGAGGTGCAAGCGATCATCAGCAATTGGAATATGGAAGAAGAGTCCTACATCCGACATTATCTCACGCAGCGCCAATGGGGGCGCGATGAGGCTTGGACCGGCGTCGCCCAGTTGATGTTCGAAATTGTGCATGACTTGTTCCTGTTCCCCATCGAACATCAAATGCACATGCGCCTGCATTTTCACCGCGAGCATGGCTTGCCAGCCTTCGCTGAATTTGACAGTTGGATCGAAGACACGGTTGACCCGATCGACTTGGCGAAGCAGCAGCAAGAGCAGGTGGAAAGTCAAGCCGCTTTGGCGATAGAAGATCTTACGCGCGCGAATCTTCGTCTGGTCGTGAGCGTGGCGAAGCGCTACATGGGTCGGGGCATCAGTTTCCTGGATCTGATTCAAGAAGGCAACTTGGGTCTGCTGCGCGCGGTCAACAAATTTGACCACACCAAAGGTTACAAATTCAGCACCTATGCGACTTGGTGGATCCGCCAGGCGATTAGCCGCGCCATTGCCGATCAGGCGCGTACCATCCGGATTCCCGTGCACATGGTCGAAACTATAAATCGGCTCATGCGCGTACAGCGCGATCTTTTGCAAACGCTCGGCGCAGAGCCGACGCCGACGCAAGTCGCGCTGGAAATGGACTTCTTGACCGACGAAGATCGCGAAGCCATCAAACAGCGAGAACGCGATGGCATTCCCCTCGATAGCAATTTGAACCGCAAAATGCGCCGCGCCGCGCAGAAAGTGCGCAAGATCATGCGCATCAGCCAAGAGCCGATGAGCCTCGATATGCCAGTGGGGCAAGAAGACAGCAGTCAACTGGGCGACTTCATCCCCGACGAAAACATGCCGGGACCGGTAGACGCCGCTAGCCGTCAGTTGCTCAAGGAACAGATACGTTCGGCGCTTGGTTTTTTGAGCGAACGCGAACGACAGGTGCTGGAACTGCGTTTTGGCTTGCTCGATGGCCAGGATAATACGCTGGAAGAAGTGGGACGCTTTTTTGGCGTAACGCGCGAGCGCGTCCGTCAAATCGAAGTGAAGGCTTTGCGCAAGCTGCGCCATCCGACGCGCTCGCGTCAATTGCGCGACTATCTCGAAATGTAGCGCCTCAGCTTGCCCGTCCGCGTCTATCCATGCACATCCGGCAATTGCATGACTGGGATCTAAGCCCGAAAGCCGCCATCGCCCTGCAAAAGAAGCTGGCGTCGCACCTAGACAGCGCTAGCCCCATAGACCTGAATCGCATCCGTACAGTTGCCGGCGTCGATGTCAGCGTCAAACGCGGTCTCACCTGCGCTTGTGTTGTAGTCTTGACGTTTCCTGAATTGGAATATCTAGAGACCGTTTGCGCGCAGAGCGCGACGAGTTATCCCTACATCCCGGGTTTATTGGCGTTTCGCGAGGGACCGGCGCTGGTGGAGGCTTTCCGTAAATTGCGGTACGAGCCGGATGTCTTCATCTTTGACGGCATGGGGCAGATGCACCCGCGGCGCATGGGCGTTGCGGCTCATCTGGGCTTGTGGCTGGGGCGCCCGACCATTGGCTGCGGCAAACGGCATTATATCGGCGAGTATCGGCAGCCCGGCAATGTCAAGGGCAACTCAGCGATTGTAACTCATCAAGGCGAAGAAGTGGGACATGTCCTGCGCACGCGGACGAATGTGAAACCGATCTATGTGTCGGTAGGGCATCTGGCGGATATCAAAAGCGCGGTTGAATTGACGCTGGCTTGTACGCCCAAGTTTAGGCTGCCGCTGCCGATACGAATGGCGCATCGGGCGGCGTCGGAGTCATGCGAGCGGGATAATCATGACCCTTCGCTGAGTAGCTCCTGATAAAGCGCGAGCGTTTCGTCAATGACTTGGCGCAGCGTGAAACCGTCCAGAACAATTTGTCTGCCTTTGGCGCCCATTCGCTGACGCAGGGCGGGATCGCGTATCAAGCGTTCGACGGCTCCCGCAAGCGCAGCGATGTCCCCTGGCGGGACCGCTAGCCCGTTTTCGCCGTGGCGCACGATTTCCCGACAGCCGGGACTATCGGTTGTCACGCAGGCGCGGCCAGAAGCGGCGGCTTCAATTAGGACTTTGGGTACGCCTTCGCCATAGGTTGTGGGCAGGCAGACGATATTGGACTGCGCGTAGACCCGCGGCATGTCATCACGTTTTCCCAGCCACTCGATCAATCCAGCGTCCGCCCAAGCTTTTAAACGAGCGGCAGGAACCTTGAGCGGACTGGTCGCTTCTTCGTATCCAACTACTCGGAAACGCGCTTTGCCGCGCAGGCGCCGCGCGGCTTCTACGAACTCTCCGATGCCTTTTTGCCAGAGCAGCCTGCCGGCAAACAAGACGACGGGCAGTTCGTCCAGTGGCTCGGGCTGTGGCGCAAAGACATTTTCGTCAACGCCCGAGCCGCGGATTAACAGAGCTTTTTCACTTGATATCAGATCCCGTTCTACAAAGAAATGCCGATCGTCGGCGTTTTGAAAAATCATGCGGCTGTGGGCGCTGGCTGTGACCGCTCGGAATATGGGGCGCGTAACTTGACGTAGCAGCGCCGCCCGCAGTTCCGCACTTACGAATACGTAGCCCAGACCGCTCATGGCATGAACGACCGCGCGCTGGCGCGTGAGGCGCGCGGCCATCCCGCCATATAGAACCGGCTTGATGCTAATGTGATGTATCAGATCTGGCTTGAGCCGCGCATAGAGCTGTCTAAGCGCGTTTATCGTGCTTAATTCGGCCAGCGGATTCAGACCGTGCTGGCTTAGGGGAATCGGATGCAGGCGCAGGTCACGGTCAAGAATGCTCGCGACCGAGGCCCGATCTTGTACAGCTGTCGCGACATGGACGTCGTAGCCGCTCTGGCGCGCGGCCAAAGCCAGGGGCAGGCGATGTGAGACAAAAAAACGCGGGATGTTCACTACGTATAAGAGCTTCGGCGCGTCACTTGGCATGGCGACGCCTCCAGGAGAATGCGATGCGCTGGTGACGCGGGGGAATCACTGTCTTCGCTTTTCATTGGCTGACAGGCATGCTAGGCATGATCTTCAAGTTCGGGGAGCAAAATTTCGCTGGTGTCATCGACGCCGGAAATGTGACCGCTGAGAGCCTCGATAGGCGAGTGGCGGGCTATTGAAGCGCCCGTCAGCACATAAACCAGCACGCCAAAAGAGGACACACCGAAGCTGGCCAGAATGCCCAGCATTTGCAGTTGTCCAAAGAAAATATCGACGACGTCGTCACGGATATGCGTGCCAAAACCAAGGATGTCCGCCAGCCCGGAAAGCGCTGCGAAGAGGATGCCGGTCAGGGCAAGCCGCGTGCCGATTTGCTGCGTCAGCGTCGAAGGCACGTTCAGGAAAAAGCTGTACTTGAGATAGACCAGCGCGCCCAGAATCAAGAGGGTATAACCCATGAGCACCATAATCACTTGCACCAAGCCGATGCCTGCGGTGGTCACGGCACCGGTTACGCCGGGGAACAAACCCATAAAGCAGAGCATGACGCCCAGCGCCCCTAATGCGATGCCGACTTGCGCAAATCGCCACATCAAGCTTTACCCGTCTGGCAATGACTCTTTCAGTTTGCGAATATGATTCCCGCCTAATATCGCCGCGACATCGTCTTCAGCGAACCCTCGGGCGCCTAGACAGTCTGCCAGTTGCCATAAGTCGGCTGCGGTATCCACTTCCTGCGGGAAACTCGTGTAAGCGTATCCGCCGTCAATGTCGCTGCCCAAGCCGACATGAGCGGCCGATCCGGTCAACTGACAGACGTAATCCACCACATCGGCCCAATGGGACAAGAAAACGCGGCGATTGGGATCGCTGTGATGCCAGTCCCGCCTCAAGTACCGATTATACACCATGACGCCAATCACTCCATCGCGTTCGGCTAGCGCGCTGATGGTCTGGTCGGAGAGGCTGCGCGGACTGTCGTAAAAATAGCGGGGATTGGCGTGACTGGCGATGATGCCGCCCGGATAGCGCTCGATGGCTTGCTGGCAGGCGCGTTCCGACATGTCGGAGACATCCAGCAGAATATCGTGATCCGCGAGGACGTCCAGCAGTTCATAACCCAGCAGGGTCAGCTCGCCTTCGTAACCGGCCGCGGCGCAGTAACGTGTAGGCTGACAAGCGGGCGCTACAATTCTCACGCCCAGTTCCAGCCATTCTTCAAATTGCCGGGGTTCGCTAATCGGCTCTGCGCCTTCCATCAGCGCGACAATGCCTTGTATCCGTCCCGCGAGCGGCGCGCCGTCTTGCCAAGACAAAAGGACCGCCTCGAGATCGCTGCTTGTCAGGATCAAACGGATTTGCTCATTCTCGTCCGCCAGGCGCCGGTAATAGTCAAGCTGCCACCGCGCCAGTAGTTTGGCGTCGCCGCCGGCGCGATAGCTGAGCGTCTGCCAGGATGCTCGCCCGGGATAGGACTCGGGGATGACAATCATGCTGCCATAGACGATGCCTATGCCCGCCAGCAGATTATCCGGCAGGCTGGTCATAGCTGGCGGAGCTGTTGATTCGCCTTCGGAAGCGCGCAGGCGCCAAGCCCAGCTAGTATAGTCGCGTCCCAGCTGTTGGGCTTTGAAGGCGATGTTTTGATGGGCGTCTACGATCAACATGTGCTCTGTACTCGCTACTCGCGCGCAATATACGCCATTCTAATCCGCCGCTGATGCCGACGATAGGGCAATTGCCTCATTTGTGCTATCCTTTTCCGCGCAAGATAAATTTCATCAGAAGCGAATGCAAATGCAGATCCTGCATGTCAATAACATCAGCGTCAACTTCGCCGGGCGCGAGCTATACAGCGATCTGTCCTGGGTCATCGGCGATCGCGATCGTGTTGGGCTGGTTGGTCCTAACGGGGTGGGGAAGTCGACGCTGTTGAAGGTCCTGCTGGGCGAAGTCGAGCCGGATGGGGGACATCTCACGCGGCAACATGGCGCGCGCATCGGTTATCTACCGCAGGATATCGAGTTGCCGCCAGGCATCAGTTTGCTAGATGTGGCGATGATCAAGCCAGCGGCGCTGGCCGAGCTCGAGGCAGGCTTGGAATCTGTTGAAGCGCAATTGTCCGAACCCGAGGTATACAGTGACGAGGCGAAGCTGTCCCGAACCCTGGAAAAGCATGAAGCGCTCCTGGCAAGTTACGAGCGCATGAACGGCCACCGTCACGGGAGCCATGTTCGCGAGTTGCTGGCGATGTTGGGCTTCGACCAAACTGATTATGGGCGGGCGACCGAAACATTGTCGGGCGGTCAGAAAAAGCTGGTGGCTTTGGCGCAGCTTGCTGTGGCTGCGCCGGACATCCTGCTCTTGGATGAGCCGGACAATCATCTCGATGTCCAAGGCAAGCGCCACCTGGAGCGCTTCATGCTGCAGTATTCTGGCAGCGTCGTGCTCATATCCCACGACCGTTATTTGCTGGATGAAGTCGCGTCGCAAATCGCTGAACTGGAAAATGGCAAAATCGCCATTTATCATGGCAACTATTCTTACTATCAACACGAGCGACAATTGCGGCGCTTGCGCCAGCAGCAGCTTTACACTACGCAGCAGAAGGAAATCGCGCGGCTGGAAGCGATGATCGGGCGCTTTGAACGTTGGGCGAAACAGGTATTGAGCCGCAAGCACATGCTAGCGGCGCGCCAACGCCGCCGCATGCTGGCGCAGATGGAAGAGCGCGGTGAAATCATCGATAAAGTTTTCGATCAGTCGCTGATGGACTTCAAAGTGTCTGGCTGGCGCGGCAGCAAAAAAGTGCTGGAATTGGACGATGTCGCCATGGCTTTTGCTGGCGTCCAGCTTTTTCATGGTATTAATTTGCTGCTGCGCCACGGCGACCGCGTGGGCCTAATCGGTCCCAACGGCGCTGGCAAAACTGTGCTGGCGCGACTGATTTTGGGCGAATTGCAACCGGCGCGGGGGCGCATATACCTGGGACCGAGCATCCGCGTCGGCTACTATTCGCAGGAGCATCAGACGCTGTGGGATTGGCTGGAACGGACGCCGCTGGACCTCATCCGCAATTTGCAGAACAGCAGCGAATCGAATGCCATCAATTTTCTGCTGCGCATGGCATTCAGTTACGAGCAAGCGCGGCAGCCGATTCGCACGCTATCTGGCGGCGAACGCAGCCGCTTGCAATTGGCGCAGGTGATGCTGCGGCAACCAAATCTGCTGCTCTTGGACGAACCGACCAACAATCTCGATATTCCGTCTGTGGAAGTTCTGGAAGCGGCTCTGGATGAGTTCCTTGGAACAGTCTTGATAATATCGCACGACCGCTATTTCCTGGATCAAACGGTCGAACGCGTCGTCGAGTTGCGCGCCGGCAAATTACGTGAATACGCCGGCGGCTATACCGAATATCTAGAGGCGATGAAGCAGGCATAGCCACAGTTGAGCAACGCGCGACGCTATGCCGCCAATAGGACAAGCGCATGCCAAAAGCTAGCTTGATAAAGAAATTGCTGCACGCGCGCTGGCAGCGCGACAGAATGGTTTTGCTGCTCTACGCGCTGACCTTCGTCGTCATGAGTTATCCCTTTGTCTTGCGCATGCACAGCCATCTGCCGATGGACAATGTCGATACGCATCAAGCGCTGTGGCAGAACTGGTGGGTATTGGAAGCGCTGACGAAGGGTTACGACCTCAACTTCACGCCCTATCTGTTTCACCCCAGTGGACTGGACTATACGCTGCAGCCGCCGCGCTGGACCGGTCTGGTTTTCTGGACGCCGCTCTACCTGCTATTTGGCGATCCCTTCGCTTTTAATTTGACCGCCGCGATCGGTATCCTGCTGCGGGCTTATGGCATGTATCTCTTTGCTATGCTCATCTTCAAGCGCCGCATTCCCGCTTGGGTCTGCGGCGCGTTTTACGCCTTTGCCGGGCTAAACCTGACGCATGCCTTGCAGCAGCCTTTCACCGGCGCATCCGAGTGGATTCCCTGGTTCATGCTCGCCTTTGTCTATGGGCTAATGCGGATTCGCGCCCGCGGCGATATGCGCGCATTAGTCCCGACAATGTTAGTCGCGGCTTTTCTGTTTTCCTTGAATGTCTACGCTAACCTGAAAATAGGCATCTTCGCCATGCTGCTGGGCGGGGGATATGTCCTGCTTTACATGCTTGTTCATCGGCTTTGGGCGCTGCGCAGTTTCTGGATGTCGATGATTATATTTGGGATGGCCAGCGTCGTCATTTGCGCGCCGTCCTTATTGCCGATGATACTTTCCGAAGATTTATTCGCTGCAGCCTCCGACCCTGTCATCACGGATGTCTGGGGCGGCATGGACCTGCTGACATATCTCAAAGCCGATCATGATCGTCCGCTCAATTATATGCAGAGCATCGCAAGTCTAAGCGGCGACCACGTCGAGCACACTTTCGTGACCTGGGGGCTGTCGCATGTGGGTTTGGTCAGTATTTTCTTCGCCTGCGCGGGACTTGTTTATGCGGTCAGAATTGAACGGTCCGCTCTGATCTGGTTCATCCTGGCTCTGGTTTTCTGGTTATTGAGCCTGGGCGTCGTCATCTATTTCAATCGCTCGGCGCTTGACATTTACTGGACGCCTTATCGGCTGCTGGAGGACAATTTCATTTTTCGCGCCTTGAAGTGGCCCTTCCGCATGGCTTTGGTTTTTCTCTTTCCTTATTCCGTTTTGATAGGCTATGGACTGCATTATCGCCTGCGTTCATCGGAACCGCAGGAACTGGATCGAAGGCGTAAACTGTTCTTGATCATTTCTGTCATTATGTTGCTGTATGGCACAAGCATCTTTCCCATCCCGACCCGCGACGCGCCCAGACCAGCTTATCTGTCGAAGCTGGCGGAACTCCCGCAAGGCGCTGTCATTGACGTGCCCTTTGGTCGGCACGTCTCCAAATACTATATGTCCGTACAACGCTTTCATCAGCGCCCTATCGCCGAAGGCATGATCGCGCGCGTCCCGCCCGGCACATACGATTACATCGACCAGAACCTGCTGCTGGCGACTTTTCGCGACCCCGGCGAATTCAACTACGAAGATTTGACGCTTGCGGATTGGGCAGCGGCTTTTGAGCAGTTGCTAGATGACGGGTTTCGCTATGTGATCATGCACCGAGAAGTTCCCGTCTCGAGCTTTATCGGGCGCGCCAAAGGCTGGGCGCTGGAAATGTTTAAGCTTGAACCCAAGTTATACGATGACAAGAATGTCATCATCTACGAGCTCGCGGATGTCAACGTGGAAAACGTTTCCTCGAGAGCCAAGCGGCTATTTAGCGAGTAGCGCGCGCCCTGCTTACTCCATCAGCTCTTCCACCAAGTGATTGGTGGAGCTAAGCCGTTCGGAGAGGGTGCAGGCGACGAAATTGTGCAAAATGGCTAGGGCATGCGGGTCATCCACTGTCATCCTGTGCAGCGCCTCGCGGTCGAGCTGTTGCAGGATGACGGGTTCGGTCGCCACGACGGAAGCGGTGCGCTCGCGGCTGAGATAAAAACCGACCTCGCCGACGATGACACCCGCGCCCATACTGCGCAGCCGAATGTCGTGATCATATTCGTTGGTAACGACGATGTCGACTCGGCCCGATTCAATCAGGAACATTGAATCGCTGCGCTCGCCTTGATGCACGATGAAATCCCCCGCCGCAACCTTTACGCGCTTCAAGTATTTGCGCAGCAGGTCAATTTCGGCGCTTTGCAGCATAATATGGCTGTCGAATTGTTCGTCGAGTGGCACATGCGACAGGTCGCTCAAATGGCTTTCAGCCAGGATGCTTTCTTCGCACCATTCCAAAGCGTGATCCAAGTCCTCGAAGAAACGCGGGCAGGCTTCATCCGCCGCGCTAAAAGTACGGGTTAAGATTGAGCGGATGATTTCGCTGGTGTTGGTAAATGCGATATGGATGCCATGGGCTTCCGCTAAATGTTGCAGCTTGCGGAAGTCCACAGCGGAGGACACGTCCATGCCCTGCACCATGCGGAAGTCAAGCAAGATGTAATGGATATGCCCGACAGCCGCGTCGAGAATTTGCGATCGGATGCTGCGATAGAGTTGGAAGCCGGTGCCGAAGAAAATATAGCCTTGCAAGCGCAGGATTTGCATTTTCTCGCCATGCGTCTGCAGCAGGCGGCTTTCTAGGAAAGAGCGCTCGATGCGGCTGCGGAACTTCATCCCGGTGAATTGCTGCCGCACCACATGGGTCTGGCTGTATTGCAGCACAAAAAAAGTGATGCAAATCAAAATGCCGCAGAATATGCCCCAGGCTAAGCCAAATGCGACGATAACAATCATCATCGCCACAATGGTGAGGATATCAGCCATCGGCATCTGCGAGCGCGAGTCGATCAGCCAATCCGACAAAAAGCTAAAACCCACGAATATCAGCAGCCCGCCCATGATTGCGGCCGGGAACAAGCTGCCAATCGCATGTCCCATCGCCAAGGTCAACAGGAACATGAGCGCTAAGAGACCATTGGTGACACGCCCATTGCCGCCGGAGAGATGCGCCAGGGAAGAATAGGCGACAGCATGGAAGCCGACCATGCCGCTGCCCAATAAAGCCGAGACAACATTGGCGGCGCCGGCGACTTCCATTTCTCGATTGAAGTTCAATTCGCGGCGAAAGATCAATTCTGTGGCGCTCAAATATACCAGTAAATTAAAGGTGCTGACGACAAGCAGCACCGCCATCGAGTCCCATTGCGACAGGACTAAGCCAAAGTCCGCCTTGGGCAAGACTTCAAAGCTGAGCAGCGGTCTAGCGGGCGCTGCGCTGGGCAGCGCGGCTGCGGCGGCTTCCAATACTGACATGCCCGCCATGCCGGCGGCGAAGGTTTGGCTCAAGAAATAGAGGACCAGGGACAAGCCCACCGCAAGCGGCAGGATTAACATGTTGTTGGAGCGGCGCAGCAGCAAAAACAATGCCAAGGCAATCACGCTAATTGGCATCCAACTGAAAAAATATTCGCTAGAAAATAGCAGCGTCCAGTTTGTCCTGCCAATTTCCAAGCCAGTAATTAAGGTGAGGCCGCCTTTCAGCAATAGGCAGCCCATGCCCGCTAATACGCCACCCACAACGGGGAAAGGGAAGTAGCGCATCAATGTCGAGATTTTCAAATAGCCCATGACGAAGTGGATGATGCCTATAATAAATGAAGACAGGATCATTGCCGCAACGATTGACATGAACAGCGTCTCGTCCGACATTGCCGCCGGCGCGAGCGCCACCATATTCGTCGCCATCGTGCCAAGAATCACCAGCGGGCTATCTTGCGGCGACGGCACCACCGATGAGTTGGAGCTGAATATAGCGCAGAGCAGGCAGAGGACGATGGAGCTTATCAAGAATATCTGCATGCCAGCGCCAGCATAGTCTGCCAAGCGGCCATGGAACATGAAAGCGGAGAATGATGCGCCAAAAGCCAGCGCCAGCAGCCAGATGAGCGCCGCCATTGTGGCGCTTTTGAAGATGGAGGCGGGATTTAGAGCAATGAGACTGCTATGAAGCCGGCTGTTCGGTCCACCTTGCTGCGGCAACCGTTTATTGCGTATTTTACCAACCATTGCGATATGTATCAGTTACTAATTTAACATTCAATTAGTTATTTTAGCTGGCTATCATATTTCCACAATAGCCATAGTTATGTTATTGGGCACTTGTAACAATTTATTAATAATTTAGGCAACGAGGGGAGCGACCCTGTGCCGCGCGTAGGTCGCGTAGGTCGCGTAGACACTGACCTTCGACAATGCGGTTCAATCGCCCACAATTTCGCGCCCAATTTCTTGGGCGAGCAAAGGCTTGCCCCTGCTAGAAATATCAATTGCTCGCATAGCTGAGGAATACTGCGCCTGGGATGACGAAGGTGAAGTCATCGCTATCAATATGCGCGGGCAGTCGGAAGCCGCGGCGGATGTCCTCTGCGGCTCCCCTGAATAGGGACTTGATCATTTCCCGGTTTTGCCGGGGTGTGTTCATGCGCGATGTCCATTTGTGGAAATGCAGTTCGAGTTCGTAGCTGTGTATCAGCTCGGCGCGGAAGCCGGCTGCCGATAACATGGCGCGCCATTCGGAAATGCGATAGTCGCGCGCGTGCGATGGATCGCGCAGCAGCTCGATGCTTTGCAAAAAAGTATCTTGCGCGTAATCTTCGCTTGCCATGATGTCGCTGATGATAAATGCGCCTTTGTCCCGCAGAACACGGTGAATCTCGTCGATGGCTCTTTGCGGATGACGCCAATGGTGCGCGCTGTAACGCGTCGTGACGATGTCAAAACTGTCGTCAGGGAAGGGCAGAGCTTCAATGTCGGCGAGTTGCGGCGTAACGTTGGAAGCGTCTCGTTGTCGCGCGAGCAGTTTCACTTGTTGGAGCATCGCCGGGGTGAAATCGCAGGCGTAAACCCAGCGAGCTTTGGGCGCGAAAGCCAAGGCGCTGTGCCCAGCCCCGCAGCCGGCGTCCAAGACCAAGCTGTCGGGTCGCAGTGGCGCGCTGCGCGTCATGACCGCGAGATCTGCTCCAGAGGCATGCACGGCGCTGACGCGATACTTGGCTGCGACCTCTGCAAATTGCGATTGGACCTGTTGCTTTATGTTTGGCTTTGCCATAGGCTGCTTTCGTCGATCATGTTGTCCTGCATCCACATTGCGCTATCCAGAGGGGCAAGGGCGCTACATAGGGTCGCGTGGCTTAGGAGAAATCCGAATCGTAGGCCAGCGCTGGCAGGAAGCCGCCAACGAAGGCGTCTCCCAGCCCGATTGTGACGCCGTTCGCCTGTTCGACGGCTGCCACCGGCACGCAGACCATGTTAGCGCCTTGCTTCGCGTTTATGATCTCGGCGAAGCGCGCGTCTTCGGCGCTCGGCGCGCGTTCCGCGATTTCACGGTAGTTCGCCAGCGTAAAGTCATCGCCATAACGGAAGCGCGTTGTCGCCAGCGTCAAGCCCGCCTGGAGCGCCGCGGCGTATTTTCTGGCATCGCCGCCATAAGCCAGCGCCCAGCGCCGCGTATGCACGACGATGGTTGCGGCGGGGATGCGGCGGCTCAAATCCGCCAGCGCGCTTGTGACGCTGTGTGCCTCGTGCAAGTCCACGGCCCGATCAAGATGAACTTGCAGCTCGTCTTCGTTCATGCTGTAAACGCCAATTCCGCCCCCAAGTTCCCGCAATATCAACTGGCGGTAGCTGGGGTCATAATAGGCGCCATCCTCCATAAAGACGGTGGCATCCCTGGGCAGGCGCTTCATCATATTTTTGAGGCTGACTAGCCGCTCCGCGAGCAAGCGCTTGTTTTGTACCGCGTTGAAGCCCGAGATAAGCAGCGCTTTCGCGCCCGTAATCAGCTCAGCGAAGTCTTCGTTCAAATTCATAGAGATTCTTGCGTCATTGCAATGATAAATGAGGCGGTTTGCCTGTCTGGCGCGAATATCAATGTCGCCTGCGCGCAGCCTTGCGCCCTTGCCGAACTGCACAATCAGATGCGGATAGGCGCTGTCGCGCGGATTGCTGCAGACATAAGGGCAATCTGGGGGCAAAAGGCGGCGCACATGGCTGTTCATGGTGATCAGATGCAGCGCGGCGGTATAGCCTAATTTCCTCATCGCGATAGCGGCGCGCACAGAAGTACCGCCTAGCGTGATTTTTTTCTGGAAGCGCGCCGCGAAGCGCTCTATGATGCCCGAGCTGGAAACGAAGCGCTCGCCGCCGCCCGCCGCCGTCATGAAGCCGAGTATCGAGATGAGCAGCTGGCGTTCGCTATTTATTGCGCCCTGGGAACCGATTTCGGCGGCGCTGACCTCGTAAACGGTAATGAGTTCTTCAAGCGCTTCCGCATCCCAGACGATTTCATAATCGACATTATTGCAGAAGCCGAGGGCAATTCGCTCGCTCACGTTCTGGGATTACCTGGACGGGACGATCCCGGGGGACCAGATGTCAATAGCTGAGTTGGACGCCATCAGTACAGCGCTGCCTTGCCGGTCGTCTTGAAGAGGTCGAATTTCTGGCGGCAGACGACTTTCATCGCGTCAATGCACTTGGGATAGATGCTGCTGGGTTCCCGCAGAATCGGATCCCGCAGGACTTCGCGGCAAGTCTGATAAAAGGCATTTTTCATGTCGGCGGAAATATTGATCTTGCAGATGCCCAATTCCACTGAACGAGCAATCTCCGCGTCTGGGTTGCCGGAGCCGCCGTGCAAGACCAGCGGAATATCGACCTTGGCTTTGATTTCCGCTAGCAAGTCCAGGCGGATTTCTGGCTTCATGTCCTGCGGGTACAAGCCGTGCGAAGTGCCTATCGCGACCGCAAGCGTATCGACATCGGTGGCGTCGACAAAAGTCTTGACCTGCTCCGGATCGACGAAGATGACTTCTTCGGCGCCGGCTTCGGCTTCTTCATCTAGTTCGCCGATGGTCCCGAGCTCGCCTTCGACCGAAACATCAACGGCATGAGCCAGCGCCGCGACTTCCCGGCAGGCGGCGATGTTCTGTTCCAGCGGCAGCTCCGAAGCGTCAATCATCACCGACGTGAAGCCGGCGCGGATAGCGGTCATGATTTGTTCCAACGACGAGCCATGATCCAGATGAATGACCACCGGCACCGCGGCATTTTTCGCCTCCTCCAGCGCGAATTTGACAAAGGCAGTACCGACAAAAGCCAATTCGTCGGGATGGATGGCTATGATGACGGGCGCCTTGGCTTCTTCGGCCGCTGCTATCGCGCCGGATAAAAGCATGTTACTGCTGATGTTGTAGGCTGGCACGGCGAAGCGATTTTCCCGCGCGACCGCCAGCAAATCTCTCATGTTCATTAGCATAGTGGTATCTTCGTTCCCGTGAATGTGGATAAAGGCGCAGGGGAAAATCAGCCTTTGACGGAGCCGGCCGACATGCCTGCGATGAAATATCGCTGGAAAAGTAAAAAGAGAATTAGGACGGGTAAGGACCCCAAAACACTCAAAGCCAGCATCTGGTTCCATTCAAAAGAGTGCTGCCCCATAAGCAAGTGTATGCCAATCGGGACCGTTCGCATATCGTTGGTTCGCGTCAGCGTGAGCGCGAAAAGGAACTCGTTCCAAGCCAGCATGAAGGTGTAGACGCCGACCGCAACAATGCCCGGCAATGAAATCGGCACCAGGATGCGCCAGAGCGTCACAAAGCTGCCGCCGCCGTCGATCATGACGGCTTCGTCCAGGTCGCGCGGCAGGGTGTTGAAGTACCCTGTCATCATGATGATCGCATAGGATAAAGTGAAGACCATGTAGGTGAGAACCAGCGCCGCGTAAGAATTGTAGATGCCAAGCCAGACGATAAGACCGAAGTAGGGGATCATCAATGTGATGGGCGGCACCGACTGGACGCCGATGATGATCAGGTTCAAGATTCGCTTGAAGCGGAAGTCGAAGCGGCTGAAGCTGTAGCCAGCCAGGATGCTGGTAACAACAGTGCATATCGTTACCATAATCGCGACCAAGTAGCTGTTGAAAAAGAAGCGCAGTTTCCCCGGATCCCCTAGCACAGCCCGATAAGCATCGAAGGAAAAGGAATAGTCAATCAGCGCCGGTGGATAGGCGAATATCTCCAGGTTGGACTTGAATGACGACGAGACCATCCACAGCACAGGCAAGCCGGCAAAACAGGCGCCGAGGATCAGCGCAATCCATATCAGTAGCTTTCTGACTAGAATCTGCCTGCGACTGCCAATCATGCCAATCTCTGTTTTCCCTAGTTTAGCGCTAGCCTTATTGCGAATGCGCTTGGCGATCACCCGCTAGCCAAGGCGCGCCGAGCAGTTATTCGTCCGCCATGCGCTGACTGCGCACATAGAAAATCGCCACGAAGGTGCAAATCGCCAGGATCACCATGGCGATCGTTGAGGCGATTGAATATTCATGCGAACTGAAAGCCGCCTTATAAGTGTAGGTGCTCAGGACCTCGGTAGAGCGCAAGGGACCGCCGCCCGTGGTCATCCAGATTAAGGTGAACTGATGAACCGTCCAAATGAAATCCAGCAGCGCCAGGCTGATAATGATAGGCTTCAACTGGGGCAGCGTGATATGCCGGAATAGCTGCCAGGCATTGCCGCCATCGACCCGCCCGGATTCGTAGAGATCATCGGGAATCCCTTGCAAACCCGCCAAAAAGCTGACCAGATAAAAGGGATAGCCGGACCAGATGTTGATGAAGGTAACCGCGTTCAGCGCCAGTTTACGGTCCGACAGCCACTCTTGCAGCTCTGGGATCATGCCCAGCTCTAGCAAGACAAAATTGACGACGCCATGCGGGTTAAGCAGCAGCCGCCACAAGATAGCGATGATTGAGGCGGTGAATACCCAGGGCAAGATGTATATGACGCGGAATACCGCCTTCACGTTGGCGCTGAGCAAGCGCGAATTCAGCAGCAGCGCGAAGGACAAGCCGATGACAAAATGCGCGCCAACGCTGACTAGCGCGAAATAGATGGTATTGTTCAGCGCGCCGCGGAACTTCCTGTTCGTCAGCACTTCTTCGTAGTTGTCCAAGCCAACGAATTGAGGCGGATTGGGGTTGACGATGACATTATCCACCAGGGAATAAAGCATAACCGTCGTGATGGGCACGACGGTTAAGACCGCGAGCAGAATCAGAGTTGGCGATAGATAGGCGTAGGGCAGCAATTTGCGCTTCCGCTGCTCCCAGCCGATATTCGCCGTTTCAGCATTCGAGCGCAACATCGCTCCCCCATCCCCCGACCCCTTCCCCCACTAGGAGGGAAGGGGAGTTTGCCGTTATCGTATAGCGCCAATGAGCCCCTCCCTCATTTTGGGGGAGGGGTTTGTGGTGGGGGAAAGACGGGTACAATTTCGGCGAAATCATCACTATGACGCTACTCGAAGATGGATTCCCACTCTTCTTGCGCGAGTTCGAGGAGCTCGTCCAGATCAATTTCGCCTTCCAAATAGAATTGGAAAGGCTCAGCCATCTGACGCATCAGCTCTTCCGCGGCTGGCAGCCCGGTGAACTCGTTCGCCAGGTAGCCTTCTTGGAAGATTTCGAAGGCGGTCTCGAAGAGCGGATCGCTGGTGATGAAGTCCGGCGTCGCGTTGACATTGCCCGGGAAGGCATTGGCGATGGAAGTCAGCTTGGAGTTGCCTTCGACGCTGGTCAGGTAATCAATCAGCTTCCAGGCTTCGGCTTTGTGCTCGGTATTGGAGCTGATGCCGATGCCCCAAGAAGCGTAAGGCAAGCCGCGCGGTCCGTCATAGCCCTCAGCCGCCGGCAGCGCGCTGATATCGAAGTTCAGGTCGGGGTTGCGCTCGCGGATAAGCGTGAAGTGAGCCAGCGTGTTGATAATCATCGCGACGCGCCCGTTGACGAATTCCTCGACCTTTTCATTTTCCTTCATGGTGAAGGAACCAGGCGCGACCACGCCCGCGTCGTGCAGGCTCTTGATGTACTCTAGCGTCCCAGCAAGTTCTTCGTTGCCGACCAAGTTGGGCATGCCCATTTCGTCAAGCATGCTGCCGCCCGTCGCCCAGAGCCAAGCCATGGTGTCGTTTTGGATGCCATTGGGCTGCTCCAGCGAAAGCGGCTGCGCCCAGCCATAGACATTGTTGTCGGGGTCGGTCAAAGCCATGGCGGCGGCTGCGAATTCGGCGCGCGTCGACGGCGGGTCGATGCCAGCCGCTGCCAGCATGTCAAGATTGACGAAGACTGGGTAAATGAAGTTGGCGATGGGGATCATATAGGTCTCCCCGGCGAGCCTGATTTGCGCCGCCAACTCGCTGTCATCGTAGTCGGCATCCATCATGGCTTGGGACAGGCTAGCCAGCGCGCCTTGCTTCCACAGGACATTGACCCAGGCGCCATCCAAGCCGACGACATCAGCCATCGTGCCGGTGGCCGCGCTGGCGATAATCTGGTCCTTCGTGGTCAAATAGGGACCGCTTATCGTCTCCACCTTGATGCCCGGGTTGGCTGCTTCAAAATCGTCCAAGATCGCGCGGAAAGAACCTTCCGGCAATTCCGGCTCCCACCATTGCTGGAATTCCAGCGTTACATCATCTTGCGCCATGCTGATGCCGCTCACAAGCAGCGCCAGGATCATCAACAAACCGAGATATTTCTTCATTGTGTATTTCTCCTTATGACAAGTATCGATTCAGTCGGAATCGTCACGAGGCGCTCGAGCCGATTGATATCGCGAACAACCTCGCGCTTGCTACTGTCTTCAATTCATAGGCGCTCCTTTGTCTAGGCCGCGTTCCTAGTATTTGCGGTGATCAGTCGCTCTTGATGTCTTCTGGACAGAATGCATCAAGGCGTCGGAACGCTCAATACAAATGCCAACGTATAACGCTTCCGTTAGCGCCAGGGCGGCCAAATTGGAATTCAATTCCTCCTCGCGGAATTGGCTGGCGCGCGTAGCGGTGAACAGGCAGTAATCGCTGTGGCGCGTCAAAGGGGAGTTCGAGTGATTCGTGATGCAAATTGTCGTCGCTCCGTGCTGTTTCGCCAAGCCCAGGGCATGAACCGTATCCTTGGAGCTGCCCGTGTGCGAGATGCCTACCGCCACCTGCTCAGGCGAAGTCAAAGCGGCGTACATTTCTTGCATAGTTGGGTCTATTGAAAAACGGCAGAGCAGACCGATCTTGGTCAAGCGGAACTCGAGGTCCATGGCTATCGGGATGGAGTTGCCGGAAGCGAAGAGCACAATTTGCCGATTGTTGCACAGCGCGCTTATGGACGCCTCCAATGCCGACATATCGAGAATGTTGGCGCTGTCTTCGAGCGCGCGCAGCCCCATGGTCATCGCTTTCTGGACGGCTGTCGCCGGCTTGTCGTCTGGCATCAGGTCTTCGTGCACGATCGACATTGGCGAGACAATGTCCTCAGCCAGACGAATCTTAAGGGCGTGGAAGCCAGAGAAGCCAAGCGACTGGGCGAAGCGGAAAATACTCGCCTCGCTAACGCCAACACGGTCGGCTAATTCTGTGATTGAGAGGTTGATTGTCTCTTGCGGGAGGCGCAAAACAAACTGGGCTACCTTCCTGGCGGCGCCTTTCAGGTTCGGCAAGGCGTCGGAGATAGTGGACAGAGAGCCGCGATCAGGTTTGTGCCCGTTCTTCATATAACAATTTCCATAGGATGAAAATTATTTCCAACATCTTAACACGCTTGAAAATATTTGTCAATCAAGTGAGCTATTTCGAAAAGGACAATCGCTGCAAAATCCATAACTGTCGAATTTAACATCAAACTGATGAATTGTAGGAGCGAGCCTTGGCTCGCCCATGAAATTGGGTGCAAAATCGTGGGCGATTCACAGGGTCGCGTAGACACTGACCTTCAATCGCCCCTACATTTCATCCTTTTTTGGCATATTTACGGATAAATCTCGGTGTTGGCGGTCGGTGTCTACGCGACCTGCCCCTACCTCTCGGCAGAATAAATAACACATTCGACACAAATAGATTCTGGCGCGATTGCTCTGAATTTCGAAAATGAAGCCTTGACAAGGGTATACCAAAAGCGCTAAACTCCAAGATTGCGGTCCTCATTTATGACATAGTTTGGTTGAATGAAACCGACCAAATACACGCGTCATCCAACTTGCGCGAATTCCTTATGCTGCTTAAGCCAGTCATAGCGGCTTTATTGCGTTTGCGCTTCGCTTATACATGTTCGGCAAAATCGAATTATCTTTCCGAGGAGCGGCATCTTGAAACACTATTATAACGTGAAGAGTTATGCGCGTACCACGGATATCCAGGAACTTCCGTCGCTGATTGACATCCAGTTGCGGTCGTTTGAGGACTTTCTCTTTGGGGGCAGGTTGCTTGAGCTGTTCGACGAGATCAACCCCATCCAGAGTTTCAATGGCAATCTGTCGCTCTTTTTCCCGGGCAATATTCCCCAAGCCCAGGAATTCGGACTCAAGTATTGGTTTGAAAAGTCGAAGTATGACGAAGACGACTGCCTGGAACGCGACATGTCATTCGCGGCGCCTCTATATGTACGCGTCGCTCTGGTGAATCACGATCAAGGCGACGAGGTCATTCTCCAGGATATTTTCATGGGGGATTTCCCGTTGATGACCGAGAAGGGCACCTTCATCATTAACGGCACAGAGCGCGTCGTCGTCAGTCAATTGATTCGTTCGCCCGGGGTCTACTTTGATGTTGAAGAAGAACGCGCGACCGGTAGACAACTGGCTAACGCCAAGCTGATACCCGACCGCGGCGCTTGGATGGAGTTCGAGACGCGCAAGACGGACTACATCACGATCAAGTTCAATCGCAAGCGCACGATACCGGTCACGATCCTCTTGCGCGCGCTGGCGGCAATCGACGATGGCTTGGGCAAAGCGAAATCGCCCATCAAGAAGGGCGATGACGAAGAAATTCTGGCGCTCTTCGCTGATATCGACGATGACGAAAATCACAAATATATCGAGAGCTCCTTGAAGAACGAGCCCGTGTGGGATGTCAAGAAGAAGCAGACCATCGCGGAAGTCGCGCTGATCGAGTTTTACAAGCGCATGCGCCCGGGCGACCCGCCCACGCTTGATAACGCGCGCGACTATCTGGAAAGCCAGCTCTTCGATCAACGCCGCTATGACCTCGAGCGGGTTGGGCGTTATAAATTGAATCAGCGGCTGGGCTTGCAAGAGGCCGTCGATCTGGATCATCGCACCCTCACCAAAGCGGATATTGTCGCCCTGGTGCGACACATGATCATTATCAATAGCGGCCAACGGGGCCGCGACGATATTGATCATTTGGGCAACCGCCGCGTGAAGACCGTCGGCGAACTCATCGGCAACAAATTGCGCATCGGCTTGCGCCGTATGGAACGTGTTGTCAAAGAGCGCATGTCCATCCGCGAGGCGGATCAACTGACCCCGGTTTCATTGATCAACATTCGGCCGATTGTCGCTGCGGTGCGCGAGTTCTTTGGCTCGTCGCAATTGTCGCAGTTCATGGAGCAAACGAACCCGCTGTCGGAATTAACACACAAGCGGACGCTGTCCGCGCTTGGTCCGGGCGGGCTGCGCCGCGAGCGCGCCGGCTTCGATGTGCGCGATGTGCATCACAGCCATTATGGGCGCATCTGTCCGATCGAAACGCCCGAAGGTCCCAACATCGGTTTGATAGGGCGGCTGGCGAGTTATGCGCAGGTGAACGATCTTGGCTTTATCGAAACGCCCTATCGCAAGGTTGTCAATTCTCTCGACGTGAAAGATCCGGACTTGGTCGGCCGCAGGCTCTTCGACGACATTGAGGACGCCAAGGGCAAGGTTGTATTTGAAGAAGGCACCATCCTTGACACGAAGATCATTGGCAGGTTGAAGCAGCGGAAGATCAAGGAAGTTGCCGTGGCGCCCTTCGCCACGCAAGAGATCGAATACCTGTCGGCCGACACCGAAGACAAGTTCATCATCGCGCAAGCCAACGCCCTGCTCGATGAACACGGTCAATTCGTCTCGAACCGCATCTCGGCGCGACATGATCAGGGCTTCCTGACCGCTCCCCCACAGCGCATCGACTATATGGATATCGCGCCGCGTCAGATTGTCGGCATCAGCGCTGCGCTGATTCCCTTTCTTTCCCATGACGCGGCCAACCGCGCTTTGATGGGTTCCAACATGCAGCGGCAAGCCGTACCATTGCTGACGCCGGATGTCTCGGTCGTGAGCACGGGTATGGAAGGTCAGGCGGCTTTTGACAGCGGCCAGGTCTTGGTTTCGGAAATTGAAGCGGAAGTGATCAGCGTGCAAGGGCATCGCGTGATCGTTCGCAAGGCTGATGGCGAAGAAATCACCTACCTGCTCAGAAAATACGAACGGTCCAATCAATCGACCTGCATTGACCAGCGGCCGCTGGTGCGCAAGGGAGACAGCATCAAGCCCGGCGACGTGATTGCCGACAGCTCCTCCACATATAGAGGAGAATTGGCGCTGGGTCACGATGTATTAACTTGCTTCTTGTCTTGGGACGGCGGCAATTATGAAGACGCCTTGCTCATCAGCGAGGGGATGTTGCGTGAGGACAAATTCACCAGCATTCATATCGAAAAGCACGAGATCGAAGCGCGCGATACCAAGCTGGGACCGGAAGAGATCACCTACGACATC
The DNA here is from genome assembly GCA_965116975.1 of Phototrophicaceae bacterium. Taxonomy (GTDB): domain Bacteria; phylum Chloroflexota; class Anaerolineae; order Aggregatilineales; family Phototrophicaceae; genus UBA6055. The sequence continues at coordinate 2,673,325 of OZ220735.1, read as the reverse complement.
CCGAATGTGGGTGAAGAAGCGCTCAAGGACCTGGATCAAGACGGCATTGTGCGCGTCGGCGCCGAAGTTGGACCGAATGACATCCTGGTAGGCAAGATCACGCCCAAGGGCGAGAAAGAATTATCCCCGGAAGAGAAGCTGCTGCGCGCCATTTTTGGCGAGCAGGCGCGCGAGGTCAAGGATTCGTCGCTGCGCTTGCCTCACGGCGACCGCGGCAAAGTGATTGACGTGAAAGTCTTCACGCGCGACGAACACCCGGACCTGCCGGCTGGTGTGGAAAAGATGGTTCGCGTCAGTGTGGCGCAGCGCCGCAAGTTGACGGTTGGCGACAAGATGGCTGGGCGGCACGGGAATAAGGGTGTCATCTCCAAGATTGTGACAATGGAAGATATGCCCTATGTTGATGGCGGCACCCCAGTGGAAATCATTCTCAATCCGCTCGGTGTTCCGTCTCGCATGAACATCGGCCAAATCCTGGAGCTGCACTTGGGCTGGGCGGCGGATCGCATGGGATTCCGCGCGGTGACACCGGTTTTCGATGGCGTGGGCGAACAAGAGATTCAAGCTGAACTCGGCCGCGCCTGGATGCTTGATTGGGCTTGGAAACAGATCTCGGAGCAAGCCTGGGATAATCAGGATCGGCTGGCGGAAGTCGCTGGCATCAGCAGCGAAGATTTCGACAATGATATGCACGTGATCTGCGCCTACCTGCTAGACCGTGTTGGCGAGAGCGGGCTTTATGACAACGAGGCGATCATTCTCGAGCGCGACGAGATCTATGTGCGGCGCGTGGCTGTGGCGGAGGTCTTACGCGAGCTCGGCTACGATCCGGACGAAATCATGGTATATGACAACAGCAACCTGGGGGCAGACACGCGCGATGAGCGAGACGAGGCGGCTTTGCGTGTGTCGCTGCATTTGTGGATCCAGCAGACCGCGACTAAAGAAATCGACTTGAGCGACTCGCTCCCCATTCGCGACCTATTCGAGATTGCCAACCGCGTCATGTTCGAGACGGGGCAGCCGGTGCCGCATTATGGCAAGCAGACCTTGTACGACGGCCGGACTGGGGAACCATTTGATCGCCACGTGGCTGTCGGCTATGTTCACATGCTCAAATTGGCGCACTTGGTCGAGGACAAGGCGCACGCGCGCTCGACTGGTCCTTACAGCCTGGTTACGCAGCAGCCCTTGGGCGGCAAGGCGCAATTCGGCGGTCAGCGCTTCGGCGAGATGGAGGTCTGGGCGCTCGAGGCCTATGGCGCCGCGCATATTCTGCAGGAGATGCTCACGGTCAAATCCGATGACGTGCAGGGCAGGGTGAAGACCTATGAGAGCATCGTCAAGGGCGAACCCATCGAGGAGCCGGGCATCCCCACGAGTTTCCGCGTACTGGTTAAGGAGCTGCAAAGCCTGGGGCTGGCGGTAGAAGCCATAACGGGCAGCGGGGATGTGATCCGCTTCGGCAAGGAAGACGAGCAAAGCCGGCGACCGCTGCCAAGGACCGGTTTGCTAAGCCTCGGCGCAGGTCATCGCTAGTTCGACAATCACGCTAGGCATTGGCTAGGGCGCAGCGATACGTTGCGCTCTTTTTGTTTGGTTATGGCAATCTTAGTTCCGTCATGTTTGGGAAATGCGCGTCTAGGGCAGTGTCCAGGGCATCGCAGACGATAGCTCGCAGTTCATCTTTAGGATAGTGCTGCGGCAATAGCGCCGAACCGGGACCTTTGGCCGGGAAGCGCTTTTGCAATGTCTTGGGGATGAGCTCAAATCCAAATGCACTTCTGGTGGGCTTAGCGAGCGCTTCGCGTACTTCGGGTGTTTGCCGCCGCATCCAATACAACACCGCCTTCCGCAACTCAACGGAGCGCAACGAAGAGCGGACGTACAGCTCACGGGCATTGTTGAATTTCCAGTGGAATACCTCGCCAGCATCGTGAAGTTGCTGCTCGCGCAGCCAATAGCCAACATCAAGGAAATCGTAGTGTCTGTTTTTCGGCGGTTGCTCCTGCCATTTTTTTCTTTTGACAGGGATGAGTTCGCGCCAGCGAGGCTCTCGCGCGCCGTCATGGCGAATGCCGTACCAGGCTTTTGGTGTCAGCGCTTGCCACAGCAAGGTACGAACTTCGCCTTGCATCGCCTCTTTGCGCATGACCTTGCTTATGTGAACTGTGCGCCCCAATACCCAGACCTGCTCAAAGGAATTGAAACGCGGCTTGCCATTCTTATGTTCTGTGATTATGGTCAGCGCGTGCCATGCCATATCCAGCAGGGAGTCGAGTTCCTGGTCGAGGTCTTCGGCTTCTGGGCGGAATTCTTCGGCGCTGAGGGCGACGCGCCGTCCGCTGCGGATGCTGTTGCCGAGCGCGGCGTCGCGGTCGCTCCAAACGAGGACAGCCATTAGTCGTGCTCCTGTGGAATCAAAATTGGATGTATGGCAGCGACTGTCTTCCGCCATTTTAGGGCAAAATCAATTGGTGATACGGGCTGCCCCTGAACGTAATTCTTCATATCAGCTTCTAGCTCGGATAAACACTCCATGTACCGATCCCAAGCTTCGTCGTCAACGAGATCTGGTTTTGCGTCGCGCAGCGACTCTATCCTCGTTGGATCTACTTTGTCTTCCGAAAGGGGCTCAAGCGCCCATTGTAGGAGTCCGTTTACATTTATTTCCAACTCAAAAGGGTTGTGTCCATCAAAGGATTCGGAGGTTGAATTCTGGAGCAATGCAGTATGAATCGGATAATCAGCAGCGAAGCATAGTTTGCTCTCCTCTATTCGGAGTTCCCACATTGGCGGCGTCCCACTGAGTACTTGAAACGGCTCGAAGGGCAAGCCACCTTGTGTTCGTGGTGGTTCTGATTCAAAATGCAAGGTGTGGGAACCAAATGCCAGGTCGTCTGTGCCGTCTAGCAGATTGGCTTGTATGACACGCTTGCCTGGTTCAAGCGGAAGCGTTAACACATTAAAATCTAGGTAAGGCTCGCCTGGTTCGCCACGAACTACGCGAATTCGCAATTCTTTATACAGCGGATGTCGACGGTCGTCCTGTCCAACTGGTTTGCCCGGCATGTAGAAAGGCTGGCTTTCCAAGAGTATTTGCCCCTCTTTTGTGCGCAAATGCAGGTGACCAGTAACCTCTTCATGAGTTCGATTGCGGCCGTTGATTTGCAGGCGTAAGATGTCGCCGTTCTCAATTCGCAGTTCTTTAGGAGTAGTTTCGTTTACCACCGAGATACTAACGGCATAGGGTCTTTCATCACGCTCTGGCGGATCCGTCTCTACATGAATTCGACGCGCTTTTTTCGCGACCATCGTTTTGCCCTCGTAGACGGCGGCACAGATTCGATAGATGCCGGGCTTCTGGCAGATGATATGGTGGTCTTTGACCTCATGTTTGGTCAAGACTCGATACCCTAGACCATACTCAGTGCCGAGCCTATCGGATTTTGACAGCAACTTTACATATTTTTTTCCGGGGGCTTGCCACTCAATAGTAAAGCGTGTATTGCGCCTGGGTGTTTTTGGTCGAGAGTTCACTACAAATCGAATGTTTGTAATACGTTGTCCCCAATCTACACGAGAGCTGTCGGGATTGGGATAGCTTAGCAGAACATCTACATCCCAGGGATTGTCAGATCCTCCAGGAACTGTGTCCTCGGTGCTCTCGACGGGAATATCACCCATTAACTTGGACAAGAGCCTGTCGAAAACGAATTGGCTGGTGCTGCGAAACTTTTCGTTTGTTCTCCCATCATCGAGGCTTTGGCTCTTGATCAATCCGATTTCAGTTGCAAATTCATTAACTTTGCTTTGGAGATATGGCAGAACAGGGTTCTTTACGATTCCGGATTTGCGAAACCCATCATGTTGAGTCTTCTCTTTTTCGCGCAACATTTTGTCGGTGGCTTCATCAAACTCAACAAATGCGCGTATCCCTGTTTTTTCCTTCGATGGTATGAGATCAAAATCCCAGTATGTTTCGATACATTGCTCGGCGCGAAACATTTGTATGCCTATGTAGTTTGGACCATCACTTGGCGACGGCCGGTCGCGTAATTCTGAATCATACAGCAATGCAAGTCGCTTTATGGCACAGCCCTTTCCCAAATTCACATCTTCTACTTTCTGTATGTAGCAGCCTTCATAGAGTTTATGAATAGCGTCAGGCGTAGACGCATCACTAGACCATAGGTCGCACCATTCTGGCTCTTCAATTATATGTCGCTTGTCCATTTCTTCATCGACGATGGTTATATTCAAGCGCTTGTCAGCAACGGGGCACCACCACAGATATTGCAGCCAATTTCTCAGCGTTCCATTGCGTAGAGCTTCTACAGAGCTACGTGCCAGGAACGGAACGATAATTCGAGTGCCAGGTTCACACAGAGGATCAAGTGCTAAGGGCAGTTTAATACTCCCATCGGGAGTAATATACATTTTACCCGATACGGCCTGTCGCGCTTCATCGTTCAACAGCGGTTGTTTGCGGACACCAAACTCATCATTCAAAATGGTCATATCACTAAAGCGATATTCTCCATCCTGGAGCAGCGTGTCATATAGCATCATTGCGCTGCGTTGCTTTTCGGGGATGCGAGAGCAATCCAAGAAAGCTGATTTCCCCCAGCCGCGTGATCCACTATGCAAACTATTTTTGTTTGAATCGAATAGCCGCTCAAAATGATACCATTTCAGCTGCTGTCGTTCCTCTTCTGAAGTGTTTTGAAGTTCTTGTTGCGAGGGATATGTGTTTCCACAAAGCCCAGTAGTTCCTCGGTCGGTCACAGACAGTATGTAGAAGGGCTTTCCACTGTTGGGCATTCGACGCATCAGACGATATTCCACATGCACGATTTCATTACCATGGCGTGCGTCTTTAGCATTTTGAACGGGTTCCTGTGCTAGCGTCCGGATTTCTCTGTCAGCATAACTTTTGTTGAATATCTTCAACAATCCCGTGGCACTCATTTCTGGCAGACGGTATCCATCTCTAACCATGATCTAGTTTCTCCCTTTCATTTCCTCACTTGACACTTTCCTACGCCGACGAGCGCCAACATTGCGCGCATTTGGATAATCTTCGCGCAGCGCATAGAAGCCCTTGCTAGTTGGACGGATGAAGCGCCGATCCGCTTCAGCCCGTTTTTTGTCATCTTGCGTCATGCGCGAAACCAGCGCGGCCGCAGGGTCCTGTCCCCGGATGACCGCACCTTGTCGCATCAATTCATCTGCCAAGTCACGGTAGTGCATTGGCTCCCCTTTACGCTCGCGCAAGACTTGTTCTGTCATATCCAATAGTTGCGTAGTAGGCGTCGAGGTGGAAGCGGCACGGTGGCGATTAGGAGGAGGATCTTGGGTCGATGATTGTTCGGTGGAAAGCAATGCGACTACGTGGCAGAGCCGCTCTTCTTTGGTGCGGCATTCTAGCTCTTTCATTTCGATTGCTTGGCGAAGTTGCTTGATCTCTTGCTTTAATTTGTCGCGCTCGCTGACCAAGCTATCTTCCAGTGTGTTTTTCAGTTGCATATATATCTCCAAGAAATACCATAATATCTTTAGTATAAAACTCTATACTAAAAATGCAAAGGGGGAATATAATAAAATATTAGCGTTATAAGATGAAGTCTTGACGCAAACACCGTTCAGTTTGGTCTACTTCAAAAATCTGCGTCCAGCCTTGCTTGATTTTGCCGAAATTGTATGCTAATCTCTGTGAAGTCTTGATTTGTTCCAAAAAGCACAAACGGTTTGAGTAGCCTGTATGACCGTTCTCGAATTTGGTCCTGTCGCCGCCCTGCTGGTAATCGCCTCTGCGTTGGCTTTGATCATCGCGAACATTTCGCGCGTGATGGGTCCGCGCCGGCCAAGCTACCGCAAATCGGTGCCTTATGAAAGCGGCATGAAACCGATTGGTCCGGCGCTGCGCCGCTTGCCGGTCAAGTTCTATCTGGTGGCGGTTCTGTTCATTATCTTCGATATAGAGGTGATTTTCTTTTTGCCTTGGGCAGTTTCTATGCGCGACCTCGGCGTCTATGGGCTGGCGGTGATGGCGGTCTTCACACTGATCTTGGTCGTAGGTTTCGTATATGAATGGAAGAAGGGTGGTTTGGAATGGGAGTAAGCTCCAAGCTCGGTAATCTGGGTGTTGTCACGACCACCGTTGAGCAAGCTGTCAATTGGGCGCGCACTGGGGCGATGTGGCCCTTGCTTTTTGGCTTGGCTTGCTGCGCGATTGAATATATGAGTTCACAAGCGTCAAGCTATGACTTGTCGCGCTTTGGCATGGAGCTGAACCGCGCCACGCCCCGTCAAGCGGATCTGCTAATCGTATCGGGGCGCTTGACGCGCAAAATGGCGCCGGTCGTGCGCCAGCTCTACGATCAGATGGCGGAACCGAAATGGGTCATTTCCATGGGCGATTGCGCTTCCTGCGGCGGCGTTTACAATAACTACGCTATCGTGCAGGGCGTGGACGAGATTATTCCCGTGGATGTTTACATTGCGGGCTGCCCGCCGCGGCCAGAGCAGCTTTTGCACGGCATCTTGACCTTGCACGAAAAGGTAAAGAGCGAGCGCGTCGCGGATTGGGCATAAGCGCTTCCTGGATTTATTGACGAATTTCTGAGGCGGCTTTGGGCATGGAAATTCCGGCGGCAAGAGACCCGGTATCAGCAGCGCAAGACGCTTTTGGCGCTGTCATTTTATATGTGAAGCAGTTCCGTGGCGAGACGACGCTCGTCGTGGAAGCCGCGCGCGCCCCCGAAGTGCTGGATTTCCTGCGCGTTAGCCCCGGGTTGGTTTATAACATGCTCTCCGATGTCAGCGCTGTCGACTACTACCCAGAGGACTATGGCGAGGAATTTGACGGCGACGGCAGCGATTACCGTCCCGGGCGTTTCGCGGTTTCTTACCACATTCTTTCGATGCTGTATAACCGGCGACTGCGCGTGAAAGCCTTCGCCGCGGAAGACGACCCGCGCCTGCCGTCGGCGACCGTGGTTTGGCCCGCCGCTGATTGGCTGGAACGCGAAATTGCCGACATGATGGGCATCACATTTGAGGGTCATCCCGATCAGCGGCGGCTGCTGATGCCGGACGATTGGCATGGGCATCCGCACCGGCGCGACTATCCCTTGGGCAAAGAGACGGTCGCCTTCTCCTTTAACGAAGCGGAAATCCGCAAGCATAAGCCCTTTGCGCAGAGCTAGAGTCCGAGGTCACAATGGCAGTTGCAGCGCCAGCGCAATCAACATCGCAAACATCGACGCAATCAATCGAAGAGCAGCGCACATGGGAAGGCAACCTCGATCAATTGCGAGGCTTGGTTTCCGAACGGGCGATGACCGGCGAAACCATGTTGCTCAATATGGGACCGCATCATCCCAGCACGCATGGCGTATTGCGCCTGCTGCTCGAGCTGGACGGCGAAGAGATTGTCACCTGCCTGCCCGACATCGGTTTCTTGCATACCGGCATTGAAAAATCCCTGGAAGACAAAAGCTATGAAAAGGCGCTCCCGCTGACGGATCGCATGGATTATCTGTCGCCGATGTCCAATAATATGTCTTATTCTTGCGCCGTCGAAAAACTGCTCGACCTGGATGTGCCGGAACGCGGTCAGATTATCCGCGTGATATGCCTCGAGCTGGCGCGCTGCGCCAGTCACCTGGTCTGGCTGGGCACGCATGCCATTGATATGGGCGCGATGAGCGTCCTGCTCTATGCCTTCCGCGAGCGCGAGCGCGTGCTCGGCATGTTCGAGATGCTTTCGGGCCAGCGCATGATGAGCAGCTATATTCGCCCCGGCGGCGTCTGGCGCGATGTGCCGGCGGACTTCCTTCCCACCATCAAACAGTTCCTCTTGGACTTCCCCGCCAAGGTCGACGACTATGAAGCGCTGCTGACCCAGAACCCGATCTGGAAAGACCGGGCGCAGGGTGTGGGAGTGGTGGAACCGGATGTCGCGCTGGCGCATGGTATGACCGGTCCAGCCTTGCGAGGCAGCGGCGTCAACTGGGACTTGCGCAAGGCGCAGCCTTACAGCGGTTACGAGACCTACGAGTTCAATGTGCCGCTGGGCGAACATGGGGATGTATACGATAGATACCTGATTCGCATTCAAGAATTTCGTGAAAGCATGAAGATCCTGAATCAGGCGGTTGCCCGGCTGGAAACGGTAAAAGGACCCTACCGTTCGGAAAACCGCAAGTATGTGCCGCCCCTGCGCAGCGAGCTGGGGCAAAGCATGGAAGCGGTGATCCACCACTTCAAGTTGTGGACCTACGGTTATGACGCGCCCGATGACGAAATCTATAGCGCGATTGAAAGCCCGCGCGGCGAAATCGGCTGTTACATTCACGGGACCGGCGCCAATAAACCGCGCCGGGTGCATTTCAAGACGCCGTCCTTCATCCACATCAGCGCGCTGCCGGTCTTGTCCAGCGGCTATCTGCTGGCGGATATGGTAGCCATCATCGGCAGCGTCGATATCGTCCTGGGCGACTGCGACCGTTAGCTGGTATCGCGCTTGATGGGCTAGATACAGGAACTCATGCCAATTGCGCCTTACTTAATGTAGTGGCGCGTTTTGAAGGAAACTGATTGATGGCAATCATCGACAATCCGAAATACCAAGAGCGTATCCAGCATCATCTGGCAAAATACGAAACCAAACGTTCGGCGGTGATGCCGCTGCTCTATCTCGCCCAAGAAGAATACGGTTGGGTGAACCAGCAGGGCATAGAAGAAGTCGCGCGGATTCTTGACCTCGATCCGACTCAGGTCAAGTCAATCGCCGGCTTCTACACCATGTATTCGGAAAAGCCCAAGGGCAAATACTGGCTGCAAGTCTGCACAGATTTGCCTTGCGCATTGCGCGGCGCCGATGAGTTTCACGCCTGGTTGAAGGACGAGCTCGGCGTGGAAGAAGGCGGCACCACTGACGATGGCTTATTCACTGTCGAGCATGTTATGTGCCTGGCTGCCTGTGACAAGGCGCCCATGCTGCAATGCAATTTCCGCTACGTAGAGAACTTGGGTCAAGAAAAGATGCGCGAGCTGCTGGCGCAATGGCGCGAGGGCGCGGCGCAGCCTGCCAGCGGCTAGGCGAATTGTCGAACGGTAAAGGAACAGAAACGAAGCATGTACATTCTTTTGCGCGGTCGTGAAATCGAAAATATCGACAAGCTGGAAGTCTATGAAAAGCATGGCGGCTTTGAAGGAATAAAGAATTCCTTGGCTATGAGCCCCAGCGCAGTCATTGACCAGATGAAAGCCTCGGGCTTGCGCGGCCGTGGCGGCGCGGGCTTCCCCACCGGCGTGAAATGGAGCTTCATTCCCCAGCACGAGCCGCTCAAATACGTCACGGTAAACGCCGACGAAAGCGAGACCGGCACCTTCAAAGACCGCGAAATAATGGAAAAGAATCCCTATCAACTGATCGAAGGCTCCTTGATCTGTGCTTACGCCATTCAAGCCAAGGCTGTTTATATCTACTTGCGTGGCGAATTCTGGGATATCGGCGCGCAGCTTGACGATTGTATCGAGCAACTGCGCGCCATTGGATACGTCGGCGCGGATATCATGGGCTCGGGCTATGATTGCGAGGTCTATACGCATCTTGGCGCCGGCGCTTATATCTGCGGCGAAGAGAGCGCCTTGCTGAACAGCTTGGAAGGCTATTTGGGGCAGCCGCGGGTGCGCCCCCCATTCCCAGCCCAGAAAGGCGGGGGCTTATATAAAGAAGCGACGGTTGTCAACAACGTGGAGACGCTTGCCAATTGCCCCTTCATCATGCGGGAAGGCGCGGAAGCCTTCAAGGCAATCGGCACCGAGCAGAGCGCCGGCAACAAGATATATTGCGTCAGCGGCCATGTCAAGCAACCGGGCAACTATGAGTTGCCGATGGGCGCGACCTTCCGCGAATTGCTTTATGATCATGCCGGCGGACCGCTCTATGACGACCGCGCCTTCAAAGCGATGCTGCCGTCGGGCGGGTCGGGACCGATCGTTCCCTTAAGCGACGAAGTCCTGGATACGCCGATGAGCTATGAAGATTGCGCGAATATCGGCACAATCATCGGCTCCGCTTCTATCATTGTCATGGACGAATCGGTTGATATGACTTGGGTGGCGTCGAAGGTGACTAAATTTTTCAAGCACGAAAGTTGTGGCAAGTGCACGCCCTGCCGAGAAGGCACTTATTGGCTGGACAAGGTGATTGATCGCATTCTGGATGGCCGTGGGTCGCCCGATGATGTCAAGCGCATCGCGGATGTGGCGGAAAATATGCAAGGCACGACGCTCTGCGCCTTGGGTGATTTCGCCGCCAACCCGATCATACATACGATCAAGCATTTTCCGGACGATTTCGCGCAGCACGTGAGAGCGGCGGCTGCGGGTGGCGATTAACGCGTGGCGATTCGCACCGGTATATTCTGGCGAAGTTTGAAGTCGCTATTTCAAAGCCCGCTAGAGCGCGAACGAGATTTTTACAGCCGCTACCGCGAACTGAGCGACAAGATTGAGGCGCAGCCGGAATCATTCACCCACTATGTGCTGCGCGGAGAGTTGTTCGTCGAGCGTGGCGAATACGAACGCGCAAGAGCGGATTTTGAAGCGGCGGCGGAAATCGCTGGAGCGGTAGACCCGAATGAGGCATGGGGTCTGTTGGAGCAGGTGATGCGCGACCGCGCCTTGCAGGGAATCGAGTACTTGAATCGACGCCGCTAGCGAGATTTGCGGTGTGGCGCTTTTGTTGAGGCGGAGGCTTGCATGTCCGACACGGTAAGAATCAACATTGACGGAAAAGAATATGAAGTAGCGGCCGGGTCGAACTTGGTTGACGCGGCCAAATGGCATGCTGGCAACGACATTCCGGTCTTTTGTTATCATCCCAAAATGGATCCGGTCGGTATGTGTCGCATGTGCCTGGTGGAGCTGGGTACGCCGGGCCGCGATCGCGCCACCGGCGAGCTGATGCTAAACGAAGACGGGACGCCGCAGATCCGTTATTTCCCCAAACTGCAAACCGCCTGCACCACCGTCGTCAGTGACGGGATGCACATCAAGACCAATACACAAGCGGTGATTGAGGCGCGCAACGATGTCTTGGAATTTTTGTTGACGAGCCACCCGCTGGATTGCCCCATCTGTGACAAAGGCGGCGAATGCCCGCTGCAGAACCTGACCATGCGCCACGGTCCGCAGTCGTCCCGGATGTATTTTGAGGATAAGCAATTGCTGGAAAAGCACTATCCCCTAGGCGACCTGATTTTCCTCGATCAAGAGCGCTGCATTCAATGCGCGCGCTGCGTCAGGTTCCAGGACGAGATCGCGGGCGACGACGTCCTGGCTTTTCACGAGCGAGGGCGGCGACTGCAGATCATCACCAATTCCGATCCCGGCTTTGATACCTATTTCAGCGGCAATACCACCGACATCTGCCCAGTGGGCGCCTTGACGACCGGCGATTTTCGCTTTGGCGCGCGCCCTTGGGAATTAAACGAAGTAGCGAGCATTTCGCCCTGGGATTGCGCAGGAGAGAATATCAGCCTCAGCATGCGGCTAGACCGTGAGTTCGACGGAAAAGCCATGATTAAACGCGTGATGCCGCGGCAGAACGAGTGGGTCAACGAGATTTGGATCAGTGACAAGACCCGCTTCGGCCATCACTTCACGCGCGGCGAAGATCGCTTGCGCAAGCCGCAAAGCAGGTCCGGCGCTCATCTGAAAGAAAGCGATCTGAAAGAAAGCGATTGGAAGACGGTACTGCCGCAATTGGCTGCAACCTTGCAGCAGGCCGGTGGCGACATCGCCGCTATTGCCGGCAGCGGCATGTCCAATGAAGATCTTTGGGAGCTGCGTCAATTGCTAGAGGGCTTGGGCGGCGCGCGTTTGGGCGCTTGGCCCCCCACGCATGGCGCCGCCGAAGAAGTGGCGCGGGTCGGTGTCGGCCTTGGCACCAACCTCGGTCAACTGGGGCGGGGCGACGCCATTCTGGTGATCGCCAGCGACTTGGAAGAAGAAGTGCCGATTTGGCGCTTGCGCATCAAGCAGGCGCAGGATCGTGGCGCGTATCTGGTTGTCGCCAACGCGCGTCATACACGCCTGGAAGACTTCGCGATACAGGGCGCGCGCAACGACAAAGTGGTGGCTGGGGATGCGATCCGCTACGCCGCCGGCGAGGCGGCCGCGGTCATGCGCGACTTGGAAAAGAATCACGCGGATGTCGCGCGGCGCTTGAAAGAGGCGGAGAACCTGGTCATCGTGACCGGCGCGGAAGGGCTGACGCTGGAAGGCAGCCAGGCGCTGGCGCAGGCAGCCGCCAACTTTTTGATCGAAACAGAACATGTTGGCAAGCCAAACAACGGTTTGCTCTCGCCATTGCCCGGCGCCAACGGCATGGGTCTTCACTATCTGGGTTACTCGCCTGCCGTGACGCAAGACATAATCGCCAATCCGCCCAAGGTGCTGATAGTGGCGGGCGCCGACCTGTTGGATGACGACCCGACGGCGCCTGATTGGCTGGAGAGCGTCGAAACCGTCATCGCCGCCAAGCTGTTCGACGACGGCATCGGGCAACTTGCCGGACATCTGCTGCCGATTCAGAGTTTCGCGGAGCGCGATGGCAGCTTTGTCAATGGCGAACGGCGGGTACAGCGCTTCTATACCGCGCAGGGTCCCATTGGCGAATCCTTGCCAGCATGGAAACTCTTCGGCAGTATCCGGCAGTCGCTGGGTCAGGCGCGCCTGAAGCCATCGGCCGCCATTGTCATGCAGGATTTGAGCGAGAATGTCGCTGACTTCGCCGGCATGACATACAAGGCGCTGGCAAAGGTCGAGCGGCAATTCCCCGATGTCGGCGGCCGCGACCTATATTATGGCGGCACCGCTTATACCAACGAGGGTGGTTTGGGCATTCAAATCGCGAGCGCGGCTGACCGGGGCGGGCGGCCGGAACGAAGAAAACTGACCTTGCCCGCGAGCGTCGAATTGGGCGAAAATGAAGTCATGATCATGCCTATATCCTGTTTGTACAATCGACAGCGTAATTTCCGGCCGACGCTCTTGCTTGAAGCGCGGGTTCTGTCTCCCTTCGTAATCATCAATTCCTCTGACGCGGAGAATATGGGCATCGCTGATGGTGATAGGGTTGACGTTTCCGCTGGCGCGTCGCGGGTCCGCGTGCTGGCGCGGCTAAGCGACGAGATCTGCCGCGGCGCGGTCGCCTTGCCCCGGCACATGACCGAAGAAGCTACGCCGATGACGCTGACGAGCGGGGTGGTCAACAGAGCGGCTGCAGCCGTGGCGTCTGGTGATTGAGGCTAGGGGACAGCAATTATGAGCCGTAATTTGAAAATAGCCATCGGCGCCGGCATTGTAGCGCTGGCCGGGCTGATTATCGTATTGGCGCTGATTGTGGCGAATCTGGGCCCGATTATGACCTGGATCGGCTTTGACGACGCCGGCAATCTCGATGGCCGTCAAGGCGCGCTGGGTCTGCTGCTCAATCCCGAAGCGCGGGTGCGAAACGTGATTCAATGCGAGAACGATGCTGGCTGCTCGGCGCTTTGGCCGATTATATTTGCCGCTGGATTCGCCTTCGTTATCGTCACGGGTTTCGCGTATACGACCTTGTTGGAGCGGCGTCTTCTGGCTTTTTTCCAGCATCGCGTGGGACCAAACCGCGTCGGTCCCTTGGGTTTCATGCAACCGGCCGCGGATGGCGTCAAACTGGTATTCAAAGAGGATCTGCTGCCAGCCGGCGCCGACAAGTGGGTCTTCCGCCTGGCGCCGATGATCAAAGTGATTCCTATTCTCATGATCGCGGCCGTCATCCCGATGGGACCGGACCTGGTCTTGCCCTGGTTCGCGCCAGCCCTTGGCGATGTCTGGTTCCAGGTGCCGCAGGGCTTGATTGATTCCAACGTGGGCATCTTGTGGATCATCGCCATCACGAGCATCGCGACCTATGGCGTGGTGCTGGCTGGCTGGTCCAGCGACAACAAATACGCCATGTTGGGCGCGCTGCGGGCGTCGGCGCAGATGATAAGCTACGAGTTGAGCTTTACGCTGGCGCTGGCGGTGCCGGTCATGATCGTCGGCAGCATGGCAATCGGCGACATCATTGACGCGCAGCGAAATGTCTGGGAGTGGTTCGTATTCCAAAATCCCTTGGCGGCGGCGGTGCTCATTCTGGCGCTCCTGGCGGAAACGAACCGCGCTCCTTTCGACTTGACCGAGGCGGAGCAGGAACTCACCCAGGGATACATGACCGAATACAGCGGCATGAAGTTCGCGCTGTTCATGATGGCGGAATACCTGGGCATGATCGCTGTCAGCCTGGTAGCCGTAGCGGTATTCTTCGGCGGCTATCACCTCTGGCCCATGGACGGTTTGCCGATCCTGGCGCCGGTCATCTTCATCGGCAAAGTTGTGCTTTGTCTTTGCGGCATGATTTGGATCCGCGCGACCCTGCCGCGCATCCGCTACGACCGGCTCATGCAATTTGGCTGGAAAGTCATGATCCCGCTGGGTCTTCTGGCTGTCGCCTGGACATCAGTGGCGGTGGTCATTGGCGACGCCTTGGGCGGCGCCGCTTATCCTTTAATTTCCGGCGCAGTATTTGTAGTGGTTCTCGCGCTCGGTGCCTTGGTATTGCGGCGGCTGGGCAGGGATAGTACGAGCGAAGAAGCCATCCCGCTGGAAGACGATCCCATGTATACCGGCGAACGCCGAGGATTGGGCTGGGCTTTGGCGCACCTGGTTGGCATGTTGATCGCGATTCCGATCGTGCATATCCGTTTCCAGGTCAAGGCTTTGGAAGGCATGGCGAGTTTCGGACGCAGCCCTGAAGAAGATCGCCAACTGGAAAGTAGCGACGCTGCGGTCACGACAACGGGCGGCGGCGATTAGGGCTGCTGTGCAGTGAACGGTAAGAAACGGCAAGACTTGACCGGTATTCTCGAAAAAAGAATGAATCAGGGGTAGCGCAATATGAACGTGATCAAAGGTTTCAGGACGACCTTCAAGCATCTGATGGATGATGCTGTGACCGTGCAGTATCCGGAACAGGTGCAAAAGTTTCAAGAGCGCTACAAGGGCAGGCATCACCTGCGGCGTTATGAAAATGGCTTGGAAAAATGTATCGGCTGTTCGCTTTGTTCCGCGGCCTGTCCGGCCGACGCCATCTGGGTAGAAGCGGCTGAAAACACCGATGAGGAGCGCTATAGTCCCGGCGAGCGCTATGCCAAAACTTACGAGATCAATATGCTGCGTTGCATCTTTTGCGGCTACTGCGAGGACGCTTGCCCGACGGAGGCGATCCAGCTTGGGCATGAGCATCAGATGTCCTTCACCGACCGCCGCGACGCCATTTATACCAAGGACATGCTGATTGACCCGCCGCAAGAAGGCGCGGGTGATACGCCGCAGCAGGTTGAGCCCGGGGTCTACACGCGCTCTATCCCAGATATGGAAGATCCATCCTAGGGCAGTTCAAAACTCCCTTGGAAGCGCTTGCCTGTCTTTGTGGTGAAAAGAAACTGGATACGATTGACTTGCCGCCGGAAAATTTCGCTTTGAACAAGATTGGCGATTGTGTTAAAATGCACAAGTCAATTCTGAGGTGGGATTAGAATCCTATGGAGTGGTTGTTCCTGGTCGTAAGCTTTGTCGCTGTCGTCGCGGCGGGCCTCATGCTGACACGGCAAAACGCGGTGCACAGCGCTTTGTTCTTGATTGTCAATTTCGGCTGCGTCGCATTCTTGTATCTGATGCTTGACGCGCCTTTCCTGGCGATGGTGCAGGTGACGGTTTACACCGGCGCGATCATGGTGCTCTTCCTGTTTGTGATTATGCTGCTGGGCGCCGAGGCGACGACCGATACCAGCGGTCACATGCCTTGGCTAGGCTTCGCGAGTACCGGGGTGGCGATTCTGATACTGCTGATTTTTGGTTTTCCCATCGCTTCGGATATGTTGAGCGATGAAACGGTTGAGCCGCTGGACGCAAAAGCTCACTTGCGGATTATCAACGCGCTCGGCGCTGGCGACGATACTGTATCCGGTGTTATCGAGCCCGGAGCGGACTATTCGGCTTCGTCCATGGATCGCACTTTGCTCGAAGGTCCTGTGCATGTAAACGTCGCGCTCGATTCGCTCGACGATGGGCTAGCGGATATCGCATTCGATTCGGTCGCCTATTTTGACGAGCGCGACGTGACTCCCGGTTATACCGAGCTGCCAGCCGGCGCCTATGCCTTGCGCGCGTCTCTTGGCGCGGCGGCATTTTCCACCGCGCCAATCCTAAGCCAAGACCTGCAACTGGCAGCGGACGAGGCGCTTTCGCTCGTGGCATTTGCTGACGCGGATAATCTGATCAGCATGGCTGTCTTGGCCGACGATCTTAGCGCGCCAGCTGTCGGGTCAATGCGGCTGACGCTCATCAATGCGGTCGCTGGCGCCCAGGTTTCGCTTGTAGATATCGGCCTATACACGGCGATTCGCACGCTCTGTGAAGACAATTCATGCGATGCCCTGCTGCCCCATCGCGTGCTGGCCGCCGATTTGCCAGCTGGCGAGAGCCTGAGCGTCGAATTGGATGAGGGCAAGTACAATCTGGCTTTTGTAGACGGGCAGCAAAATGTCCTGCGTATCTTGGCTGATTACGAAGCTGAGCGTGGCCGGGTAGAGACCCGTTTGCTAGTCCGTGACCCTGGCCTGCCTGGCGGCCAGCCGAGTTACCGCGCGGTGATGTTTGACGCCCTGGGCAAGCCGGCATTTGGCAGCCCGGAGGCAATTGGCCAGGTCTTGTTTATCGATTATGTGCTGCCGGTGCAGTTGGTCGGGATCTTGCTGCTGGTCGCATTGATCGGGGTGATCGTTCTGGCGCGTCCCGATGCGCTGCGGCAAGCGGAACGCCGCCGCGTCAATCAGCGCCGGCGCGTAAGTCGACCGCTTGTCAGCGTCTTGTCGCAGCAGACGGGCTCCGATGTCCTTGGCGGCGACTATCTGGCGAAGCTGCCCGGCGGGTCCGACGATCCGGCTAACGATTAGCCGTTGAGGAGAATGGATGATGCACTCAATCGGCACTGAGCCTTATATCATCTTGAGCCTGGTCCTCTTCTTGATGGGGGCGATGGGCGTATTGATGCGGCGCAATGCCATTCTTGTGTTCATGTCGGTCGAGCTCATGTTGAACTCCGCAAACCTGGCGCTGGTGGCTTTTGCGCAGCAATGGCAGCAAATCAATGGTCATGTCTTTGTATTCTTTGTGATGACTGTCGCGGCGGCGGAAGTAGCCGTCGGCTTGGCGCTTATCGTGAACATTTTCCGCGAGCGTCAGAGCATCAATATCGACGACTTGCAACAAATGAGCGGTTAGCGGTACACCGTCGGAAGAGGCTCGTGAAGGTATGGAAAATCTACCGCTGCTAGTTCCCTTGGTCATTCTGGCGCCGTCCCTTGGGGCGATTGTCAATTTCTTCTTTGGCGCAAAGCTGGGGGAGAAGTGGTCTGGTTTTATCGGCTGCTTGGCGGCGATTTTCGCTTTTATCATTTCCTTATTGCTCTTGACATACGTCACCGGCACCGATGGCAGCGCGGCGGTCGTGAACCCGCCGCTTGTCGATGGCTGGCTGCGCATCGAGTCTATCGGGCTGGAGATCCCCTGGCAGTTGCGCGTCGATTCGCTGAGCGTCACCATGATGCTGGTGGTAACAGGCGTCGGCTCCCTCATTCACCTATACGCCCGCGGCTATATGCACGGCGACAAGCTTTACCCGCGCTTCTTCGCCTACCTCAATATGTTCCTGGCTTTTATGCTGATCCTGGTCACGGCGAATAATTTCCTGATGCTATTCGTTGGATGGGAGGGCGTCGGCTTGTGTTCCTTCTTGCTCATCGGTTTCTGGTGGGACAAGAAACAGCCCGAAGGTTGGAAGAACAGCAATGCCGCTCGCAAAGCCTTCATCGTCAATCGTATCGGCGACTTTGGGCTATTGATGGCGATGTTCCTCATATTTTGGACTTTTGGCACCCTGGACTTCTACAAAGCCGGCGAGTTGCCGAATTCGGAAGCAAAATATTTGGTGGGCTGGCGCGAACATAATGGCTTGCTTGATCACGCCGATAAAGCGGATAACAATGGCGACGACGCAAAGAGCGCCGAAGAGGCTGAACAAAAGGATGACGGGCATGGCGCTGCCTATGTCTGTGAAGCGATTGATCAAACCGCGCATGACGCGGACGACGCGCAGAAGAAAAAATCTACTCCATCTACTTCAGACGCAGAGGCGGATGCTCACGCAATTGACGAAGCCCATGAGGCCGAATCTGAATACGGCGCTGCGAATCCGCTGGGGAGCGATATTCGCGCGCTCTATTGCGATAATCATCATTTCGATACCGATTACCTGGGCGTCTTCGGACAGACGCAGGAACGTTTCGGTCAGGGCGAGACCGTTGATTTTGGCGGCTTCCAACTGGCTTTCGACGACGTCATTTTCTTGATCGCCTTGTTCATGTTGTTGGGCGTCACCGGCAAATCGGCGCAAATTCCGCTCTTTGTCTGGCTGCCGGACGCGATGGCCGGTCCGACGCCGGTCAGCGCCTTGATTCACGCGGCGACCATGGTCACGGCCGGGGTTTACATGATGGTGCGCGCCAACGTCATGTTATGGGAGCTCAACCACGGCGGTTACGTCATCGGCCTCATTATTACCCTGGTTGGCTCGGGCACCGCCTTGATGGCGGGTTATATCGCCCTGGGGCAATGGGACATCAAACGTGTCCTGGCCTATTCGACGATTTCGCAACTTGGCTTCATGGTGGCCGCGGTGGGCATCGGCGCATACGTCGCCGCGATGTTCCATTTGGTGACGCATGCCGTCTTCAAAGCGCTGCTTTTCCTTGGCAGCGGCTCGGTGATTCACGGCGTCGAGCACGGCCATCATCATGCGCACAGCCACAGCCATGACGATCATCATGATGATCACGACGACCAAGAGTTTGACCCGCAGGATATGCGCAATATGGGCGGCTTGCGCAAGCGAATGCCGATCACCTATATCACGTATTTGATCGGAACACTGGCGCTGGCGGGAATCTTCCCCTTGGCTGGATTTTGGTCCAAGGACGAGATTCTGGCGGATGCCTGGTACGAGGGATTCCAGCTCAACGAGCTTAGCGGCTTCATCGCTTTCGGCATCTTGTTGGTAGCCGCTGCTTTCACAGCCTTTTACATGTGGCGTCAGATCGTGCTGGTATTCTTCGATGACGCGCGTAGCGAGGCGGCCCGGCAAGCGCCGGAGAGCAACGGCGCGATGCTGCTGCCGCTGGTTGTTCTGGCGATCTTCACTTGCATCATTGGTTTCATCAACGTGCCCAAAGCGACGCCGATCTTCTCTAATATCTATGAAACCTATGAATTCAAACATTTCCTTGAACACAGCTTGCTCAGCGTGTCGCGGGGGCACTCGCTCGACTTCAATTTGTTGATAGCCGGCATGGCTTTGGCGCTTGGCGTCGCTTCGATCGTGGTGGCGCACAATGTCTACAAGGGCAAGGGGCTGTCGCGCGGCAACCGCGACCAACTGGAAAGGCATGCTTCGTCGCGCGTGGCTTTTCGCTTGGCGAATGCGCGGCTGTATTGGGACGAAATCTACGGCAACCTAATCGAACAGCCTTTCAATCGCTTGGCGAGCTTCTTTGCCGACCGCGTCGATTGGGATTTCCTGCACAATTATTTCCACGACAGCATCATCAAACGCGGTTTCGACAGCATTGCCAAGCTCTTGGGTCAGCCTTTCGATCTTGGCATCATTGACGGCGCGGTGAACGGCGTCGCCTGGCTGGTACAGCGCCTGGCAAATTGGATGCGGGGCTTGCAAACAGGCTACGTGCGCCTGTATGCGGTGGTAATCTTCATCGGTGTCGTGGCTGTTATTCTCGTGATGCTTAGCCCATTTATTCAGACCATGCTCCAAAGTGGCTCTTAAGGAGAACGTCGTCCTATGGACTTGACTGGACTTTCGCTTACGACAATCACCTTGTTTATCCCGATGATTGGGCTCGCTATTTTGCTGTTCATGAATGGCGAGACGCAGCGAGATAACATCAAGTGGGTAGCCTTCGGCACGAGTATCCTTGCCTTTGTCGCGTCGGTCTTGATGTGGGTCAGCTTTGACCCGAGCGAGGCGGGGCTGCAGATGGTACAGCGCAATACCTGGGCGGAAGTCTCCTTGGGCGATTCGGTGATTAATATCAGCTACTTTGTCGGCGTGGATGGCATTAGTCTGCTGCTGGTTCTGTTGACGACGTTCATCATGCCAATCGCAATCTTGGGCTCGTTTGGCAGCCACATTTTTGAAGAACGGGGACGCGAAAAGCTCTATTACATCTTTATGATGCTGCTGGAATGGTCGATGATCGGTGTCTTTGTGATACACGACTTGATTATCTTCTATGTCTTTTGGGAGGTTACGCTGGTGCCGATGTATTTCTTGATCGGCATCTGGGGCGCGGAAGAGCGCATCTACGCGGCGGTCAAGTTTTTCCTCTACACCATGGCTGGTTCAATTCTAATGTTGATCGCCATCCTATACGTCGGCAACAAGTCCGGCACCTTCAGCACCTACAGCGCCGCGGGCGATGTCGGCGTCATCGAGATGGTGCACAGCTACGAAGGCGAGGGCAGCTATTGGGACCCGGGCGCCGCCGAAGACGAAGACAGCGGATTCTTGCTCAGTTCTGTGGAAAGCTTCCTGTTTTTGGGATTCTTGGTGGCATTCGCCATAAAAGTGCCGATCTTCCCCTTCCACAGTTGGCTGCCCGACGCGCATGTGCAAGCGCCGACAGCCGGCTCGGTCATATTGGCGGGTGTCTTGCTGAAAATGGGCACCTATGGCATTGTGCGTTTTAACTTGACGATGTTCCCGGAAGCGGCGGTGGCTTGGGCGCCGACAATCGCTTTCCTTGGCGTCGTCGGCATCATTTACGGCGCTTGGGTCAGCTATGCCCAAGACAACGTGAAGAAGCTGGTCGCATATTCCTCGGTCAGTCACTTGGGCTTTGTCGTGCTAGGCATTTTCGCCTTGAACTCCCAGGGTCTGCAAGGCGCGACCCTGCAAATGGTTAATCATGGCATCAGCACCGGCGGTCTCTTCTTGATTGTCGGTATGCTCTATGAGCGCTGGCATACCAAAGAAATGGCGGATTACGGCGGTATCTGGAAAATGATGCCAGCCTTCGGCGCGATCAGTTTGGTGATTTCTTTGAGCAGTATGGGTTTGCCCGGCTTGAACGGCTTCATCGGTGAATTCACCATCTTGCTGGGTTCGCTGGGCAGCGATTACCTGGGCTTCGCCTTCACGCTGGTCGCGACCCTGGGCGTGATCATGGCGGCGGTCTATTTGCTGAAAATGTTCCAACACGTTTTCATGGGCGAGCATGACAATCCGCTCTCCGACGAGAAGCGCTATAAATTGCAATGGAACGAGATCGCGGCCTTCATCCCAATCCTGATCATGATCTTCTGGATCGGCATCCAACCGATTGTCTTTTTTAATATGCTGGATATTTCGGTGGATAGCATCGTGGCGCTGTTCCTGCCCTAGGAGACACCATGTTTGAGACGCCCACAATCGCGGAATTTCTCGCCCAATCCAATCTGGCCTCCACATTGCCCGGCACCTTGCTTGTGCTGTGGACGCTCTTCCTGGTGCTGGTCGATCTCTTTTTGTCGGAAGAACGTCAACGCTGGACGCCTATCTTGGCTTGTGTCGGGCTAGGCATCAGCTTTGTGGCGAATTTCTTCGTTTATTCTCCGGCTGAAAGCGAACAGATCGCGCTTTACGGCATGTTCGTTGCCGATGCCTTCACTGGCTTTCTCAATGTTGTCATCCTTGTCGCCACTTTGATCGCGGTATTGATGAGTTGGGACTATCTCAACCGCGCGGATATTCATCGCGGCGAATTCTATGTGCTAGCGCTCTTATCTTCGGCTGGCGCTATGTTTATGGTTGGCGCCAACGACTTGATTATCATATTTGTCGCCTTGGAATTGCTCAGCATTCCGCTGTATATCTTGGCAGCATTCCGCTCGATAAAGAACGACGGCAGCGACTTGGCGCTCAAATCCGAAGAAAGCGGCATGAAATACTTCATATTAGGCGCGTTTTCCAGCGCGTTTCTGGTCTTCGGATCGGCGCTGGTTTATGGCGCGACGGGCACCACCAACATCCCGGAGATCTTTTCGCTGGCTGGCGCTATCGCCGGCAGCGTATCGTCGGCTGCCTTCTATTTGATTATTGGCGCGGCGCTGCTCTTTGTGGGCTTGGGTTTCAAGGTAGCGGTGGTACCCTTCCACATGTGGACGCCCGATGTCTATGAAGGCGCGCCGACGCCGGTGACCGCCTTTATGAGCGTGACCGCCAAGATTGGCGGTTTCGCCGCGATGCTGCGGCTGCTGGTAACGGGTTTTGCCGCGCTGGTAATCGCGGATGGCGAGCCGGTTGCTTGGCAGGCGACGGTGTCCCTTGTGGCTGTGTTGACCTTGATACTCGGCAATTTTGTGGCGATTGCGCAAAGAAACCTCAAGCGCATGTTAGCCTATTCGTCGATCGCGCACGCGGGTTACATTCTGGTGGCTGTGGCTGCGTCCGGCACGGCTGGTGTGGCTGACGCGGCGACGCAGAGCGCCTTGGTCTATATGCTGGCTTATATGTTCACCAATCTGGGCGCCTTCGCTGTCGTCATGTCGATTGAGAGGGAAGACGGCAGTGGCGGCAATATTGAGGACATCACCGGCTTGGCGCGGTCGCGCCCCTTGCTGGCGATGGCGATGACGATCTTCATGCTGAGCTTGACCGGCATCCCGCTGACGGCTGGTTTCCTGGGCAAGTTCATGGTATTCGCCTCTGCCGTGCAAGCGGGACTCTTTGGTCTGGCAATCATCGGCGTGCTCACAAGCGTCGTCAGCGCCTTCTATTATATGCGCGTGGTGGTGAATATGTACCTGCGCGACAGCTCGGGCGATTTGCAGCCGGCTTTGGAAACGCCAGCCGTAAAATGGGCGATCAACATCGCTTTGGCAGGTACGATGATCTTCGGCATCTTTTACCCGCTGGCAACAAACCTGGTGAGTTCTGTGAGCATCACTTGAGTTGCCATTTGCGGACCATATCGGAATCATTGACTGACGAGGCGAGGTGCTAGGCTCGCCTTTTTTGTTTGAATTTTCGCTTGGGAATTACTGCAATTGCGCGCCAGCGTCAATGTCCATATTGCTCGCGAGGCGGGATAGGTGTTAGAGTATGACCATGACCGCAGCGCCGGAACGCATATCAAAGGACTTGCTGAAGGACTTCAAGCGTAATCGCGAAGGCCGGCTGTCGTCTCGGCAATGGCTGGAATTGATCACCGAACCGCTGACGTCGCTTTTGCTGCTGTCGGTGCCGCTAGCGCTGCTGTTGGGGCGTTATGGCATGGCGGGACGACTTTTGGTTGTCGCGCTAATCATAGGGTTCTTGGTGACGGTCGCGCTGCGAGCGCTGCGTTTTTCGCGGGTCAACCTGTGCTATCGCGTCCTCTATCTCGAAGAAATTCATCCGCGCTGGCGGTTTTGGAGGAAGACCAGCTTCGCCAGCAAGTCGGGCGAGCAGGTCCGCTTCCACAAGCGTATCGCGAGCAAGATCAAATTGCAGCCCGAAAGTGGCTTATGTGTCTACTATTTTGATTTTGGGCAGCGGCGCGTGCTGGTCAGCATGATTCCTGAAGAGCACCCAAAAGCCGATCTGGCTGAACCGAGCGCGTCCTTCGTCAACCGCGGCGGACGGATTTTCGCCGACTAAGGGCGTTGGTTATTGCAGCGCCTGCATTTCCAGAACTTCGCTTCCGTCTTTTTCCACCCATACACCGCATTGACCGCCGCCCTCGCTGACATCCAAAGCGACGGTCGCGCCGTCGAAGCGCAGCGCGGGATGATAATATCGCGCCACTTGATCAGCATCCGCGTCGATATAATGAGCAATCAGGGCGCGGCGGAATCTAGATCCGGAGCTATTGGGGAAGCTGCCGTGAATCAGCTGGCCATTGAAGAACAATACGTCGCCCGCCTGCATGAGCACCGGCTCGGGCTGCATGTTCGCGGAAAGCGGCACGGTTACATCGGTGAAGCTCTGCGTGGTATCGGCGTCTTCGGGGCACAAGACGGGCAGGCTGTGGCTGCCGGAGACGACCTGTAAGCAGCCGTTTTCTTCGTCGCAATCGTCCAGCGCCATCCAGGCGGCAATGCATGTGCCAGGCTGGACGCGCAAGTAATACTGATCTTGGTGCAAGGCTTGGCCCCGCGCGCCAGGCGGCTTGAAGTAGAGCATCGTCTGCACGGCTAAAGGCGCGTTGCCCAGTAACTGTTTGAAGACGGCTTCCAGCCGCGGTTCCAGCATCCAGTCAAGACTGATTTGATCCCAGCGGTGCATGTGAATCAGGCGCGGATAAGCCTTGAGCGGATCGGTCGCCTTGCTGTCCACGCCGCTGAAATCGCCGTCGTATGCGCCGGCGCGGCGCAGCTCCATATAGTGCTGCCGGAGCGCGGCGACTTCGCTGGCCGCAAACAGCCCAGAAACGGTAACGTGGCCACGTTCTTTGAAACCATTCACATCTACTGGCATGATACGCTCTCCTTCCAGGGCAATCGCTTCAAAATCCATAACTGTCGAATTTAACATCAAACTGATAAATTGTAGGGGCGAGCCTTGGCTCGCCCATGAAATTAGGTGCAAAATCGTGGGCGATTCACAGAATCGCCCCTACATTACGTCCTTTTTTGGCATATTTACGGATAAATCTCGGTGTTGGCGGTCATTGTCTACGCGAGCCTTGGAATCTATGTGGTGAATAAAATTTAAGCAATTGCCCTGGCTCTCCTTCAAGCTGGCGTTGCCCGACATATCGAGCTTGGATTACAATTACGCTTGCTAGTTTATCCTAACCGGAGCCTTCATGCAAGCAATGGGCATGCAAGATGTACAACTCGCGCTTGAGCGATTGCGGCTTGAAATCGAGATAATCGAATTCGACAGTTCAACCGCGAGCTCGCAACAGGCGGCGGACATGATCGGCTGCGAATTGGGTCAAATCGTCAAGAGCCTCGGTTTCTTGATTGAGAAAACAAAGCCGATGCTTGTTTTAGCTAGCGGCGACCAGTCCGTCGATGATCGCAAATTAGCGGCTCTATTCCAGGTAGGGCGCAAGAAAGTCCGCATGATGAACCCGCAGCAGTGCCTGTCCATCCTGGGCTATTCGCCCGGCGGCGTCCCGCCGCTGGGTCATCGAAGCTCGGACATTCCCGTGATTATGGATGACAATCTTCGCCGCTATGACATTGTTTATGCGGCGGGTGGAGCGGCCAACGCGATCTTCCCGATCCAGCTCGAGGTCTTGCAGGCTGTGACGAAGGCCGACTACGCCGACATTGCTAGAGCCTAGCGCGGCGCGAATTCTATTTCTCAGAATCGACGGAATCGACGTGCAAAGTTGTCAGATAATATAAGCCGCCGATCAGGTCGCCGCTTGTATAACTCAAGCTGAGTTCATTCCCGCTGATTGTCTCGACAAAGCCGAGCAAAAGCGGGAAGCTGCCGGACCTGATATCGCAGGGAATGGGCAGCACAGCCCGATCGCGATAATGCTTGCCAGCCAGCCAGTCGCTGGTGAATACGTTAGCTGGCACTTGCGAAGTTTTCGCTAGCTGGCCGTCTCCATCATCATCAGCCAAGATGATATTAAGCGTGTAGGGCGTACTGTCTTCGCTTGCTAGTTGCCACCAACTCTCCACTGTGACATCCTGGCAAGGCTGGACATTTACCGAATCCAGCAGCGACCAATCGAATAGCCGCATGTTATCGCCGGCCACGAGCAGCGCTTCCTCTGTTTGCGGGGCGCGAACATATTCGCTCAATTCATAAGATGTGTGATAGGGCTCGTCCCAGCGGAAAGAACGAACAAAGGCATAATTTCGATTCAGCCAGTTCTGAATGTTTCCCCCCCAGCGATTGCCGTCGCCTTGACGTAGCAGCCATAACTGACTGTGGCTGCGCTTGGGATCAAAGTTTTCGGGATCGAAACTTCTGTAGGTATTTGCCAGGCGATCGGGATAGGTGGGCGGGTGCGCGCTGTCAGCAGAGCCTATCACATGGAACATGCGCTCTTTGGACATTTGGTCCGGCGTAAAATCCATCAGGAAATATGCCGCGGGGCTAAGCCAGCGCCAAGCCCAGTCGAACTCAGTAAGTAATATGCTGTCGTCCTCGTAACGCTGGTTCATGCTGGCGACAATCTCGCGATAAGGTCCGTTGCTTGGTTGGATGAATATGTTCTGCGGCGCCATCAGGTAAAGCAATAAGAGCAGGATGCCGCCGGCTGGGGCGGGCAAGGCGCGCAAACCCAATGCCATCAAAAGCGCGATCAGCATGACAATAGACTGCAAGCCGCGCGCGTTCAGGCTGCCATAAACCGTATTTGCCAAGCCAGCGGCGAGCAGCGTAGCCAGCAGCAATGTCAACGGATAGAGCAAATTCCATTTTGCCCGCCAGCGCAATGGGCTGAAAGCATCGCCTGTTTGGCCTCGCCGCCGCAGGAGCTTGGGCGCGAACAGGCTCAGCAAGAGCAGAAAAGCGAAGATAATCTCGGGCAGAAAGCGCAGGCGCTGGTATAGCTCATCCGGCTGATCCACATAGTAGCCGCCGGCGAAGGGACCTAGCATGACGCCGAGCAAGGGGATGATCCAGGCGGAAAAAGAGAGGGCTATGAATAGCCACATCAACAATGTGTTCAGATAGACCCGGCGGCGAACCTGGTGAAAAACAATAAGAAATAGCGCCTGCGCCGCAAATATGTAGAAAGCGAAAAAATGTGTATAGATTGCCGCTATCCCAAGGGCGACATACAAGATCATCACGGTTGAGCTTGGTTTGACCAGCCAGCGATAGAAGACCAGGTGCAGGGCAGTCGTCAGGGCGACCAGCATGGCATAGGGGCGAAACTCATACATGCCGTTGGCTGCGAAGCCGTAGAGGCTCAGCAGCGCCACCGCATAAAACGCGGCTCTGCGGTCGATTAGTTGCCTGCCCAGTAGGTAAACCAGGGCGTATGTCAGCAGGTTGAGCAATTGCGACGACCAGCGCGTGATCGCCTCCGCTGTGCCGAAACTATCCACCCAGAAGTCGGCGAAAAGTCGCCAGCCGGGCGGATGCACATCGCCAGCCATCCAGCGCACGATCTCCGGCGGCGACTTGATCAATGCCGCATGAATTGTGTTTATCTCGTCTTCGCGGTAGTTGCGCTGCGCGTAGACCTGCGTATGCAGGACCGTGATCAGCAGCATCAGGAGCGTAATGGACAAAGCGCTTGCGGCTGCCGCCGCCTTCTCGTTCCGCATAGGAGCGACGCCTGTTGATTCTAGGCTGGAGATGCCCTTAGTCTAGCACCCTTGCGCCTGGGCTGCCATTTGCTCGCGCCATTGCCAGCAGGTCAAGCTTGTCTTGCAGATCTCGCAGCAAGCCGAGTAAACGGCTTTGCCAGGTATCTTGTTCAGCGGGGAAGCGCACATCGGTACGGGTTACTTCGACTTCGGAACCAAGCGCGATGGACAAAAGGTTGCGGTTGATCTTGGCTAGATAGGGGAGTCTGATTTGGACAGCGCCGCGCGGCATGCTGACATGACTTGCGTGAACCGCTTGCGCCAGCGCTTTGACCTCGATCTGGTACATCAGACCCTCGACCGCCGCCGGCAACTGACCGAAGCGATCTAGCAACTCCTGCCTCATCGCCTCTACATCCTCTATGCTTTGGATGTTGCCGATGCGGCGATAGAGCTGCAGGCGCAGCGCCATCTCGGGTATCCAATCGGTCGGGATGTAGGCGGGCAAGGGCAAGTCGATCACGATGCGCTCGCGGGAAGCGGCGGAAGCCGCTTCGGCGCCGTCATCATCCGCGGAGCGCTCCTGGTCTTTAACCGCCTGTTTAAGCATATCCGTGTAAAGGTGCAAGCCCACGCTTTCTATATTGCCCGATTGCCTTGTGCTGAGGATATCGCCGCTGCCGCGCAGCTCCAGATCTCTGATGGCGACCTGAAAGCCCGCCCCGAGTTTGGTGTTTTCGGAAAGGGTTTCCAGCCGCTCGCGCGCTTCTTCCGTGAGCGAACCCGGGGCATGGAAGAAGTAGGCGTAGGCTTGTTGCGCCGAGCGCCCCACACGACCGCGCAGCTGATACAGCTGCGCCATGCCAAAGTGATCGGCGCGATCGACGATTAAGGTATTGACCCGGGGCATGTCGATGCCGTTTTCGATGATCGAGGTCGAGACCAAAATATCGTATTCCCCGCGCGAGAAAGCTGCCATCACTTTTTCCAAGTCCCGCGGCGGCATCTGTCCATGCGCGATGGCGAGCGTCGCTTCCGGCGCGATGGCTTCGATTCTGTTGCGAATGATGTGGATGGATTTGACTCGATTGTGCACGACAAAGACCTGGCCCCCGCGTTCCAATTCGCGCATGATGGCAAGGCGCGCCAACTTGTTGTCCCAAGATCCAACTTGCGTGATAACCGGCAGACGTTCTTCGGGCGCGGTTTGTATCATGCTGATGTCGCGAATGCCGCTTAAGCTGAGATAGAGCGTACGCGGTATCGGCGTCGCGGTGAGCGTCAATATGTCGATGCGAGCGCGCAGCTTTTTGAAATGCTCTTTGTGCTTGACGCCAAATCGCTGCTCTTCGTCGATGATCATCAAACCAAGTTCCTTGAATTTGATATCCGCGGAAAGCAAGCGGTGGGTGCCAATGACGATGTCGACTTCTCCGCTGGCGATTTGATTCACGATGGTGGTTTGCTGCGTTTTGCTGCGGAAGCGCGACAGCATCTCGACCTTGACCGGGAAGGCAGCCAAGCGCGATTTGACGTTGTCGTAGTGCTGTTGCGCCAGAACTGTGGTTGGCACAAGCACCGCCACTTGCATGCCGTCTTGCACAGCTTTGAAGGCGGCGCGCAAGGCGACTTCGGTTTTGCCGAAGCCGACATCGCCACAGATCAGGCGGTCCATAGGGGCGCCGCTCTGCATATCCGTCTTGACTTCTTGAATAACGCGCACTTGGTCTTCGGTTTCGACAAAGGCGAAGTTGGCTTCCATTTCGTGCTGCCAAGCGCTGTCCGCGCTGTAGGCAAAACCTTGGGCGCGGGCGCGTTGGCGGTAGATGGCCAGCAATTCTTTCGCCTCTTCTTTGGCATTGCGGCGCGCCTTTTCTCGTACTTTCAGCCATTGCTCGGCTTTGCCAAGCTTGTTGAGCTTGGGCGGCTTCTCGTCCGCGCCCACATAACGTGAAAGGCGGTCTGCTTGGTGGATTGGCACATACAGGGTATCTGTGCCGTGATATTCGACCAGCAGGAACTCGCGCTTGGTGGTATTAACCGTGCGATGGCGCATGCCCATGAACTTGCCGATGCCATAATCGACGTGAACGACATGCGTACCTTCCGACCAGTCCGTGTAGGCGGTCTCCGGCGTCTTGCCGCCTTGTCGACCGCTTGTCTCGCGCCGCCGCCTGGGCTCGGGCCGCGTCCAGCCGAAGATTTCGGCATCCGTCACACAGTGCAGCGCGCTGCCTTCACTGTGCAGGGACCAGCCTTCTGCCATTGAACCGCGAACAAATTGCAAGGACCCCGCTTTGGGCGCTTCGATTATGGACTGAGATTTCGGAATGAATGCGGATGCGTCTTGCTCGTACCAGAGGTTTTCCAGGCGTTCAACCTGCTCGGTGACGATCACAACCCGGTCGCCGCGGTTGCGGTACTGTCGCGCCTGGTTCAACATGCTGCGCAACTGTCCCCCAAACCTTTGGCCAGGTTGAAACAGGCTCGCTTCCCCATCAGCTTGAAAATTGCGCAGATCAATGCTTGGCAGAGCCGCAATCTGCCGTTGTATACGCTCCCAGGGCAGATAGGGTTTAGGATGATTCGCGGCGATTAGATAAGAATGAAGGGCGTCGGCGCGGTTGGCTTCCGCGCGGGACCTATGCTCGTCGACAGCCGTTTCCAGCGCGCCCGCGTCTTCTATGAGAATCAGGCTGTTTTCGGGAAGATAATCTAGCAGACCGGCGGAATGCTCATAGGCATAAGGCAGGTAGTGTTCCAGGAATGGAAAGGTCATCCCTTCGCTCATCGCGTTGAAATCGGAAAGGAGGCTGGACTGTCTCGCGCCGTCATTTTCAGCTGACTCAGCCGATTGAGCCAGTCTTTCCCCAGCGGATGTCATCAAGCGCGGAAGCGCTTCTCTGGCAGGCACGATAACTGTTGAAGCCAGGCGCCTGATGCTGCGTTGATCGTTGGGGTCGAATTGGCGCAAGCTATCAACTTCATCGTCGAAGAACTCGATGCGCACGGGGTATTCCGCCGCCAGGGGGAAGATGTCCAGGATGCCGCCGCGACGGCTGAAGGCGCCTTGTTCAATGACAATCGTAGCTGGCTCGTAACCCATGCCCGTCCAGGAGCGAATCAAGTCATCCAGGTTGCGCCGTTCGCCGACGGCGATCTTTTGTGTCTCTTTGACAAAACCAGCGGGGGGCATGGTAACTTGCATCAAGGCGCGCGCCGAGGCGACGATGATCGGATGATGCACGGATTGATCTCCTTGCAGGGCGCTCAAGGTTTCAATCCGATTGCGGATTACGGGCGCGTCCCAAGGGGCGCGGTCATAAAACAGGGCGGAGGGTTCGGCAAATCGATACATGCGCTCTGGCTTGTCAATCCATACCGGCAACTGCTCGCTGACGTTATAGGCGCGGCGCACTTCCGGCGTTAGATAGACCAGCGGACCGTCCCAGTCGGCAGCCAATGCCGCCAGGGCAAAGGGACGCGCCGAACGCGCCACGTTGAGCGCCGAAGTTGCAGGGGCGCTTCTAAGGTCTTGCAATAGCGCTTGATAGGCGGCGCTTTCACGTAGCATATCCAGCAGACCGGCGAGATAAATCGACATGCGCGACCTTGTTTTATTTGTCGTTTTAGTGGGACGGCGCAGTATATTATCAGAGACTTGGGCAGCGGGCTAGATTTCGTCGCCAGTCTTCTTCCCGAGCCGTCATGAATCGGCTAGCCGGTTAATCCACCAGCGCTTGATAGACCAGCGCCCTGAAATCGGCTTGGAAGGGCAGCAGGTTGTCCATCAGTTGAGTCATGATGATGCCGACGATGCGCTCTTGCGGATCAACCCAGAAGTTCGTGGCGGCGGCGCCGCTCCAGCCGAAGGCGCCCGCCGAATTAAGTACGCCAGTTTGCGCCGGGTCGAGGATCACGTCAAAGCCGAGGCCGAAGCCGCGTCCGCCGATTGTACTCAAGCCGATAGCGATGGGCATAATTTCCTGCGGCAAATGGTTCAGCGTCATGTACTCCAGTGTCTTCCGGCCGAGTATCCTCGCGCCCGTTGCTTGCCCGCGGTTCAGCAGCACCTTGGCAAAGCGCCAATAGTCGCCGATGGTCGAGACCAAGCCGCCCCCGCCCGAAGGCGCCAGCGCCGGCTTGCTGTAATCGTGGGCGGGGATGTTGGGTCCGCCTTCATATTCGCGGAAGCTGCCATCGGCAGGGCGATGTTGATACAGTTTGGCAAAGCGATCCAGCTTGTCCGCTGGCACGTGAAAATGCGTATCGACCATGCCGAGCGGGGCGAATATCTCTCCTTGCAAGAAATCTTCAAAGGGCATATCGGCCAGCAGCTGTACCAAATAGCCGCAGACATCCGTGGCGATGCTGTAATTCCAGGCTGCCCCTGGTTGATGCCGCAGAGGAAGCTCCGCCATGCCGAGGATTTTTTCTTGCAAACTAGCTGTCTGGCTACGGAAGATTGAAGCGCGGTACATATCGTCAATAGGCGTATCGTAGAAGAAACCGTAACTCAAACCAGCCGTGTGCGTCAGCAAGTGCTGAATGGTCATAGGCGGATCCTGTTCGACCAGTTCCTTGCCCAAGAAGCCGTAGCCGCGTAAGACCCGCGTCTTGCCGAAAGCCGGGATATACTTGCTGACCGGATCAGTGAGCTGGAACTTGCCGCGTTCGTAAAGCATCATCAAAGCCACCGACGTGATGGGTTTGGTCATGCTGTAGATGCGGAAGATGGTATCCAGCTCGATCGGCAGCGCTGCTTCGCTGTCGCGCTGGCCGATTGCCTCGAGCTGGACAATTTCCCCATGTCGGGCGACCAACGTGAGGAAACCAGCCACATTGCAGTTATCAACGTATTCGCTCAGTTTGTGTTTGATATTCGCGAGTCTGTCCGCCGACATGCCGACGCTTTCCGCTGCAGCTATGCGCATCTTGTGGCTCCTTGATTATTTGCTGATGATATCGCTTCTCGCACAGACAAGCCTATTCATTCGCCTTCGTTCCGTTCATTCTGTTCTTTTGCCACAGTAGACCCGTCAAGCGCATCCCGCATCGCTAGCGCCTTGGGATGTTGCGGATTGAGGACCAATGCCTCTGATACTGCCATTCGCGCTGCCGCGAAATTCTTCTGCCCCAGGAAATAGTCGGCCATGATTAATATGCGGCTGACGGCTTTTTTCTTGTTATCTTGCTCGAGATACCAGTCGGCGATTTCCCGCTGCACGTCTATCAGGCCGGGCTTGATGGTCGCCGCTTTTACTTTTTCGGTGATGGCAAGTTCTTCTGCCCCCTGTGCCGCGCGTAATCTGGCCAAGCGGAGATGATTGTCCACAGCCTCGTTGAGCATGCCGAGTTTCTTTTGCAGCGAGATGATTTTGGACAAGGGTTTGGCATCATGCGGCGCCAGTTCTTGGGCGCGCCGCGCAACTTCGAGTTCTTCCTGAAGATTGCTTCGTTGCGCGCGCGGCTTGGCGCCGTCGCCATTATGGGCGGACATCGCTTTGTCGATGCCATCCGCCAGCCATGTCTCAATGGCGTCGGCCGCCCGAACAGTCACCTCCCGCGCGAGAATGAGATCGTCGCCCTGCAGCGGCTGCAATACATAGTCCACCGGATCCATTTTGCCGGGGGGCCGGCCGATGCCGAAGCGCAAGCGAGCGAAGTCCTTGCTGCCCAGATGCTGCACAATACTGCGCAATCCGTTTTGCCCGCCGTGACCGCCGGCTTGCCGCAGCCGCAGCGCGCCAAATGGCGTATCAAGATCATCGTGAATGACCATGAGACTTGCGCAAGGAACCTTGTAGTAGGCTAAAAGCGCGCCCACTGCTCCTCCACTGCGGTTCATAAAGGTCAGGGGTTTGACGAGCTTGACGCGCTGGCTCCGGATACTGGCGTTCCAGGTCTGCGCGCGCTTTTCGTTCCTGCCTTTGCCCAGGTCATAACGGCGGATGAACTCGTCGATCACCCACCAGCCTATGTTGTGGCGCGTCTTGTCGTACTTGGGACCTGGATTGCCAAGCCCAACGATTAGATGAAGCGCTGACATCGCACCCTCGTCAACTTACTCTCACGCGCCGCTATGTTAGCAGAGCCGAGCTTGCCTTGTCCATTGCATCGAGTTGTTAAGTTATTCTACATGGGGCTGGGCAGAAATGACTTTGATTGAATGAAGGCAAGTATCGCCAGAACTAGAGCGGGCTGTCATCGACATAGCGCGGATAAGTCGACTTGGCTGCCTCGGCAAGGCGCAGGTCAAGGTCGAGCGTAACAAAGGGCTGATCCGCCCCAGTAACAGCCAGAACCGCGCCGTCCGGATCGCAGATCCAGCCAGCGCCGCCCAACTCGATATGATCAGCCTGACCAGAGTGGTTGGACGAGATGCAAAAGGCGCCCGACACGACGGCCGCGGTCCGTCCGCCGGACAGCCACTTTGCGTTCGTGCCTTGCGGCGTACTGCGCGGATTGAGCAACAGATGAATCCCTTGTCGGCTGTATTCGCGCGCGTGCCGCAGGAACCAGATCTCGGTGCAGATCATGATTCCGACGCGTATACCGCCGCTGGACACGCATTGAAAGTCGACGGGCGCCCGATCGTACCAGTTGGCTTCCCAGTAGCCGTCGTCGTTGGGCAGGTAAGTTTTCTGATGATGCCAGCGCAGCCCGTCGCTGCGGGTCCAGATAAATGCGGCGTTGAGTTTCTTCCCTTCAAGCGCGCGTGGCGCGGTGCCGACAACGGTTGCCGCGCCCAACTCCGGCAAGCGCCGCGCCCACTGTTCATGCGCAGCTACGACCTCTCGCCAACGGAGATCATCGGGCCTGGGCGTCGTGCAAAACCAGGGAGCGAAACACATTTCCGGCAACAAGACCAACTGGCTGTCGCTCCTCCTCACGTGATGCCGCAAAGCCGTCCATTGGCTTTCCAGATAATTTGGATCGATTTCTGTGATGGTCGTTCTCATCGGGTCGCGCTCGTCGTATACATCTTTCGGTCAACAAAGGCGAATTCATGCGAGCGACGATGGTGATTGACAGTCTATGCCAACTCGCGCTGTTGACTGAATTGCGTTTCGTAGAGCCGGGCATAGAGCCCGTCGCGGGCGATTAGCTCGCTATGTGTGCCGCCTTCGACGATACGGCCGCGGTCTAGCACCAGAATCTGATCGGCAGCGAGGATGGTGCTGAGCCGATGCGCAATGACGATACTGGTGCGGCTTTCCATGATGTGGCTCAAGGCGTCTTGAATCAGCGCCTCCGACTGGCTGTCAAGATGGCTGGTCGCTTCGTCCAGTACCAGAATGCGCGGGTCTTTTAATACGACGCGGGCGATGGCGATCCGCTGCTTTTCGCCGCCGCTGAGCCGGTATCCGCGTTCGCCGACGATCGCGTCATAGCCCTCGCTTAATCCCATGATGAAATCATGGATGTGGGCGACCTTGGCTGCGGCTTCGACTTCCGCTTGAGTGGCTTCTGGCTTGGCGTAGAGCAGATTGGTGCGGATGCTATCGTGAAAGAGATAGGTTTCTTGCGTCACCATGCCGATATTCTGCGCCATGGCGCCGAGGCTCAGATCGCGCAGGTTATGCCCGTCAATCGTGATCCGGCCTTGGGAAGGATCGTAGAGGCGCGGTATCAGATAAGTCATGGTTGTTTTGCCCGCGCCGCTGGGTCCTACCAGCGCGACCAATTGCCCGGGAGAAATACGGAATGAAATGTCTTCCAGCGCCATTTCCCGCGCCTGATGGACTCTTGAGGCGCCGCCGCGGCCGTTGCCGCGTTTGGCGGGATCGCCCGATCGCGTAGCGGCGATGCTGTCCATCTTGCCAATGCGTTCTACATCCGAGAGCAGATTGTCTTCGTCCACTGTATAGCGGAAGGACACGCGATTGAATTCCAGCTCGCCCTTGACCTGTTGCAGATGTATCGCGTTGGGCTTTTCCGCGATTTCAAGCGGCAGGTCAATGATCTCGAAAACTCGCTCGAAGCTGACAATTGACTGGGCGAAGTCTACCGGGGCATTGGTCAGCGCTTGCAGCGGCGTGTAAAGCTGCGTGAGGTAGGCGCCAAAGGCGACAATGGTGCCGACCGTGAAGGCATCTTGAATGACCAGAATACCGCCCACCCAGTAGACGATGGCGGTGCCGACCACGCTCACCAGCCCGATCATCACAAAAAACTGGCTGCCGAGCACGGCGCGCTCGATGCCGGAATCGCGCACGTCGGCGGCGCGCCGTTCAAAGTGCTCAACTTCAGTATCAATGCGGCCGAAAAGCTTCACTAGCAGCGCGCCGCTGATATTGAGCGTTTCGTTCATCATGGCGTTCATTTGCGCGTTGTAGCCCATTTGTTCGCGTGCAATCGCTTGCAGTCTTTTGCCCAGCCTTCGCGCGATTAGAATGAAGAAAGGCAGCACCAACACGCCTAGGATGGTCAGCCGCCATTCCAAAGCCAACATCATGAGCAAGGTCGCGACTACTGTGATCACGTTGGTGACGATAGACACGATGGTGTTGCTGATGGCATTTTGGGCGCCGACGACATCGTTGTTCAGCCGACTCATCAATTCGCCGGTCCTGGTATTGGTGAAGAAGCGCAGCGACATCTGCTGCAAATGATGATACAAGGCGACGCGCAGGTCGTAGATGACGCCTTCGCCGATCGAAACGTTCAGCTTGCGCTGTATGATGCGGATGCCGCCGCTGAGAACCGGAATCATCACCAAGCCCAGAGCCAGCAGATGCAGGCGATCCAGGTCTTTATTCGCTAGCGCGCTGTCTATGATCTCGCGAAAGATAAGGGGGTTCAGCAAGCCCAAGCCGGTCGTGATCAGAATCGTGCCGAGCATGCCAAATATTTGCAGTCGATAGGGCTGGGCATAAGCCATCACGCGCAGCAATAGGCTTCTGGAGACATTGGGCTTCGCGGCCGCCTCGAAGCCGTGCATGTAGCGAAACCATCCGCCGCCTCTCATCATCGAACCGTCCTTGTCAACTCGTTTCTACTTAATCTAGCGCAGAAACGGCGGTCAAGGCTACTGCCAATACGATTGGGTAGGCTGGCAATAACGCTAGGCTGGCATCCCCCCGAGTTCTTCGCTCGTTGCTAAATGGCTGCGACTGTCAAGGAAACGCGCGGTTCGCGGAGTGGCCCAGCATTGCTCTCCATGAAAAGAGTGCGCAGGCAGTGAGGTGGCTTTGCTGCAGCTGATGCGACAAAATGGCGAAACAAACGCGCCTGACGAAAATGCTGAGGCCCGTCTATCGATCCAGGGACAAACCCCTGACTATCGCTCTGGCGTCCGATAGATTAGTCGCGAAGAGTATTTCGCGACCCTCAACAGCGTTGTTAAAGGTCTTTTGGATGGTCTGATAAATGGTCTTTATCGCCCCATTAGCGCCGACGACCACGCGCGCGCCTTCGTTCGGCCGCGCCTCGCCCGAAGCCAGCAAGGTCTTGGCGGCGCTGAAGACATCCTTCGGGATCGCGGCGCCTTCAAGATCGATGATGAGATCGACATAGTGGTCGACGCTGCCAATAAGCGTGTCCGCGCGCTGTACCGCTTCTTCAAGTTCTTCCCAAGACCATTCCGACTCGAACTCTAGCAGGACGATTGTCTTTTTCTTGTTATCCCATCTTGTTATTATAGCCATGTCGCCAGTCCCGTATCGCGCTCCAGGATATATACCTTGCTTACGAAAGATCTGCCCGAACGTTGCCCAGAAAATCTATAATAACATATCACAAGTTCTGGCTAGAGGACAATCTTGCGGCTCACTTTAGCGAGTCTAATTGTCGACGATCTCAAATGGCAGCAGAGGCGTGAGCGCGCTGCCGTCCAGGCTAATCTGAACTGTCCAGGGTCCCGTCGTAAAGACGACATCAGTTTGGTCGATGTAAAACCAGATGCAATTGTCGTCTATGCTGCGTTCTGTCGTAAAACTGTGGGCCGCGAGTTCTTGATCACGGAAGCGCCAGCTTGAGGAAAACGTTGCGCCCACGGGGATGTCGAAGGCTCTGGCAACCACATAGATCTCGCTGGAACTGGGACTGAAAACCGGATTTACGTCTATGGGGCAGTCCTCACTGTTGACGCCGGAGGCGAGGACCAGGTCCTCCAGCCGAGGTCGCGGACCTGCAGCAGGCTCTGCGCTTGACGGCGGCGGGGTTGTCGCGGGTGGCGACAATACCGCGTCCGCTTCCGCCGTCGCGCTCGCGCCAAGGACAATGGTGGCTTCCGCGCGCGCCGCGACTGTTGCCTGTGGCGCGTCAGCCAATTGACTTAGGTTCGCGTCGATGAAATCGCTATCTGTGCCTAAAGCGGACAAGTTCGAGCGCAAGAAGGCGCCTGATTGTTCGATTTGCGCCACGCGCGTGCCAGCGAAGTCCAGCGTGATTTGCAGCCGCGCTCGGGCTACCGTTGCTGTGGTATGGATTCGGTCGAATTGGGTCGCGGCCACTTCGTATTCCGCTGTGGCTGTCATAGGCAGGTCGGCTGTCCGGCACGCGACCAACGCTGGAGATGCGAACAACAGTATAGCGATCGCTAAAGGCGACCGCGGACCCAGCGCAATCCACCGCAGTCTTTTCCATGCCATAATGTGGCGGATTATACCTACGGAATAAGAAAACCGCCCCAATCACATTGGGACGGTTAGTCTGAGTGGAAGCGCCGGGGACCTGCCCCCCGGGTCCGCTGGTTTCGACTCTCGCACTTCTACAAGCTTAGCCCTTTGCGCAACTTCACGCGGTGTATTCCCAAAGGGCGAGGTTCACACTGCGCTAAGCCGATGGTCTTAGCGTCGTCTTATCGGCGTCAACGACGGGCACCCTCACTTTTTATGACACTCGTTGCGAATCGCGAAGGGAGACGATGCCGCAGGAGCGGTAGAGGACTTATGCCTCTACACCCTTCATGAAATAGTCTAAGCTACGGCAGGAAGGGCGTTAAAGTTTGGTTTTGCACCTATGTGCGTTGCCAGTTTAACGTGCTTTGGCGCCACGGCTTGCCGTGCGGCTTCAACCACCAACGTCGAATCTGATTCGCTCCCATGATGGCTAACGGCGCTGCTCGTCCCTTCGCGAACCTCGCCATCGCTTATCTACATGTTAGCAAAGATTCGTCGTGATGTGAAGCGTCGAATTCGATCGACGGTTATTTGCATTAAACGAGCATTAAGATCTCTGCGCGCTCTGTGTCCTCTGATGTAAAGTATAATCTGATGCGACTACCCTGGCACCGCAGCCTGCCAGGGCAATCGCTTCAAAATGATGGCGGACGAAATGTCGGGATTCTAAACTGAAAATTAACTACAGAGTACGCAGAGAACGCAGAGAAAAACAAAAAATCTCATCTCAGCTGTGATTTTTGGTGACAAATCACGTTTCGCTGGGGACTGTTGCCGATTCCGGGCCGCAGATTTAGAAGAATATTCGTCTAAACTCCTACGAACTCTGTGTCCTCTGCGTCCTCTATGTTGAAAATAATTTGATGCGATTACCCTGGCACCGCAGCCTGCGCACCTGCCATTCTGCGCTGAATCAGGTATGATATGGCTATCAGCTGTGAGGACAATGAAAGGCGCGATTCGTGGTTGTTGACGCATTAATCCTTGGCGCTGGCTTATCGGGCTTGATGGCTGCGCATCGCTTGAGCGAGCGCGGTTATACCGTTCAACTCGTCGA
The DNA here is from genome assembly GCA_965116975.1 of Phototrophicaceae bacterium. GTDB lineage: Bacteria > Chloroflexota > Anaerolineae > Aggregatilineales > Phototrophicaceae > UBA6055. The sequence goes on along the minus strand of OZ220735.1, from coordinate 2,634,220 downwards.
CCGGGGGCGTAGCGCCGGCGGACGGCTGGCCACCCGCAGGGTCGGTGAGCAGGGCATAGCCGATCATGGCGCTCAGTTCTTCACGGTGCGGTCGGAAACGTTTCAGGGATTTGTTGATCAGTGGCTTCAACAAGACTTGGTAACTATCTGGGGTACAGGCTGGTCCGATGGCAGCGTCAAGCGCACATACGGCGATGGGCATCCGCGTTATGTCGTGCGTGGCGGCATGAACAGGCTGGCGAAATATCTGGCGACTGATCATGATATTGTCCTCAATCGAATGGTTACGCGGGTTCACATGCGCGAGGAAAGTTGGTCTTTAGTGGATAGCGACGGTGGGCGCTATGCTGGGCGCGCGCTGCTTTTGACGCCGCCTATGCCAGAAACTTTGGCGCTGCTCTCGGCAAGCGAGGTGCCGCTGCAGGCCAGCGATCATAATGAACTGCGCCGCATTCAATTCGGTCCTTGCCTGTGCGGCATCCATGTGATTGCGGGGGAGGCGGATTTCCCCCAGCCCGGCGCTGTGCAAAACTTCCAGAGCGAAGTCTATTGGGTGGCGGACAATCACGCCAAGGGCATTTCGGGCGTCACCGTCGTAACCAGCCACGCCAACGCCAAATTCAGCCGACAAAACTGGGACGCTTCGGAAGCGGACATCATCCGCGAGTTGGAAGCGGCTGTGCTGCCATATCTCAAAGGCAACGCCAGCATCGCGAGCACGCAGCTCAAGAAATGGCGCTACTCGGTTCCCCTGACGACCTATCCGGACGAATTCTTGCTGGCGCGCGGATTGCCGCGCCTGGCATTTGCCGGCGACGCTTTTGGCGGGCGCGGGCGCGTCGAAGGCGCCTTCCTGTCTGGCCTCGCGGCTGGCGATGCCTTGTCGGACGCGCTTGCCAATGCTTAGACCGATGGACCGCTAACGTCGACCGCGCGACGGTTGTCCGGCCGGGTCCACAACAAATTCAAAGTTAGTTCCATAAACTGCCTTGACAGGCGATTTCCTTGTTGATAACATGCTCGCTTGCACTGGCAGCCGCAAACCTCCTTCCAGGAGGCGCTGTGAGCTGAATTGAGCGAATATGGCGAAAGTGCTTTGCCTTAGCCAAAGCGTCTCGTCATGAAGGAAAGCGATCGGGCGTCCATAATTGTGCGCCTGTTTCTGTGTCGCAGACAAGACGCAGCAAAAAAATAGATATGGAGTCAACTATGCCGACCATCAATCAGTTGGTTCGCAAGGGACGAAAATCAAAGGGCAAGAAAAACAAAGCCCCCGCCTTGCAATACACCTTCAACGCGCTCGATCAGCGGCGCTCGCGCCAGAAAAAAGGCGCCCCACAGAAGCGTGGCGTTTGTACCCAAGTCAAGACGATGACGCCCAAGAAACCAAACTCGGCGCTGCGTAAGGTTGCGCGTGTACGCTTAACGAACGGCATTGAAGTCACCGCGTATATCGGCGGCGAGGGCCATAATCTGCAAGAGCACAGCGTGGTGCTGGTGCGCGGCGGCCGCGTGAAGGATTTGCCTGGCGTGCGCTATCATATTGTCCGCGGCACGCTTGATACCAGCGGCGTAGACGGCCGCGAGCAGGGTCGCAGCAAATACGGTACCAAGCGCAGCGGTTAGTCAGGGAGAATAAGGTATGCCGAGAAGAAACCGACCGCCTAGGCGCGTCCCCCCCAATGATGTGAAGTACGGCAATCTTTATGTCGCTATGTTCATCAATCGTATGATGCGCGGCGGCAAGAAGAGCCTGGCGACGCGCATCATGTACCAGGCGATGGAGTCGATGGGCGAACGCGCCAAAAAGGACCCGGTAGAAGTTTTCGAAACCGCGATACGTAATGTCGCGCCGGCTGTCGAAGTCAAACCCAAGCGCGTTGGCGGCTCCACCTATCAGGTGCCGATTGATGTATCGCAGGAGCGCGGCATCGCCTTGGCAATGCGCTGGTTGATCCAGTTCGCCCGCGACCGCAACGGGCGCAGCATGGCCGAAAAACTCGCGAACGAGCTGCTAGACGCCTATAACGGGCAGGGCAACGCGATTCGCAGGAAAGACGAAACACACCGCATGGCGGAAGCCAATCGCGCCTTCGCGCATTTCCGTTAAGTCGAATAAGTCAAACAGGAAAACGTCCTTTCCATATAGATGGGACAAATTGGATAAAACATGGCAGACAATCAATTCGGTTTTGATCTCAACAAAGTACGCAATATCGGTATCATCGCGCATATTGATGCGGGCAAAACCACCGTCACAGAGCGCGTACTCTATTACACCGGCATGGTGCACAAAATCGGAGAGACGCACGAGGGTTCCGCCACTACCGATTATATGGAACAGGAGCGGGAGCGCGGCATAACCATCACCTCGGCTGCGGTTACCGCGAGTTGGGACGACCATCAGATCAATATTATTGATACGCCCGGTCACGTTGATTTCACAGCCGAGGTGCAGCGCAGCCTGCGCGTGCTGGACGGCGGCATTACCGTTTTTGATAGCGTCGCCGGTGTCGAGCCGCAGTCGGAAACAGTCTGGCGCCAGGCGTCGGAATACAGTGTGCCGCGCCTCTGTTTTGTTAATAAGATGGATCGCACCGGCGCCGATTTTGATCGCTGCGTCAGCATGATGGTTGACCGGCTCAAGGCGAACCCGGTGGTGATTCAAGTGCCTTATGGCAGTGGCGAGAACTTTGAGGGCATCATTGATCTCATCAAAATGGAATTGATCACCTACGGCAACGACGAAGGCACGGATATCAATTATTTTCCGATTCCCGAGAGTCACCGGGAAATGGCGGAGACCCGCCGCGAGGATATGATCGAAAAGATCGCCGAAAACGACGAATACTTGATGCTGAAGTTCCTCGAAGAAGAAGAGATTACTGACGAAGAAATCGTCGGCGCGCTCCGCGAGGGCACGATCGCAAGCCAATTGCATCCGGTCATGTGTGGCGCAGCATTAAAAAACAAGGGCGTGCAAGCGCTATTGAATATGGTTGTGGATTTGTTGCCATCGCCGCTGGATGTCCCGCCGGTGAGAGGCGAACACCCCAAAGACGGCAGGGCGCTGCTGCGCAGCGCGGATGATGAAGAGCCGCTTGCCGCCTTGGTGTTCAAGATCGTGTCGGATCAATATGGCCGACTGGCATTCACTCGCGTTTATTCCGGCGTCCTCAAAGCGGGCTCTCAAGTGATGAACACCGCCAACGGCAAACGAGAGCGCGTCGGGCGCATTGTGCGTATGTTTGCCGACCGTCGCGAAGACGTCAAGGAAGTGAACGCGGGGGACATCGCGGCGATTATCGGCATGAAAGAGACATTCACGGGCGACACGCTTAGCGCGACCACTGATCCCATTCTGCTGGAAAACATCAGCTTTCCCGCTCCGGTAGTCGAGGTGGCGATTGAACCCAATACCAAGGCGGATCAAGACAAGATGGGCATGGGATTGCGCAAACTGGCGGAAGAAGACCCGACCTTCCAGATTGAAGTAGACGATCAGCTGGGCCAGACCAAGATCAAGGGCATGGGCGAGCTGCATCTGGAGGTATTGGTAGACCGCTTGATGCGGGAATATGGCGTTGATGCCCGCGTGGGCCGACCGCGCGTGGCTTATCGCGAGACCATCACGCAGGCAGTGGAGATCGACACCACTTTCCGACGTCAGACTGGTGGCGCCGGTCAATATGCCCGTTGCCGGATTCGTTTCGAGACGATACCTGAAGACGAAAGATCCGACGCCGACGGTGAATTGCTCTTCGTAGACGCGATTCGCGGCGGCGCGATTCCCAAAGAATTTATCCCGGCTGTCAGGAAGGGTGTTAACCAAGCCATGCAAGGCGGGGTGCTCGCCGGTTACCCTGTTGTCAACATCAAGGCTTCTGTGATTGATGGCGCTTTCCACGAGGTGGATTCCAGCGAGATCGCCTTTACTATTGCCGGTTCGATGTGTTTGAAAGAGGGCATAAAGAAGGGCAAGCCGGTGATCCTGGAACCCTCCATGCAAGTAGAAGTGGTTGTTCCCGACAATTATACCGGCGCGGTCGTCGGCGATATTGCGTCTCGCCGGGGCTTGGTCCAAGGGATGGAGCAGCATAGCGAGGGTATTTCCGTGATAAAGGGGCAAGTGCCTTTGGGCGAGATGTTTGGCTATGCCAATGATCTGCGCAATTATACCCAGGGGCGCGGCAACTTCAGCATGGAATTTGATACGTATACGATCGCTCCGGAAGTAATAGCGGAAGCTGTCATTGCCGGATCGCGATAAGTAGAAGGCCGGTATTCCCGGTCTGCAGGATTCGTTCGTTAATTCATTTTCAAGTTGGCAGGATTACAAGAGGGATTGTCAGATGGCAAAGGGAAAATTCGAGCGTAGCAAACCGCATGTCAATATCGGCACGATCGGTCATGTCGATCACGGCAAGACCACATTGACGGCAGCGATTACCAAAGTGCTTGCACTGAAGGGCCAGGCGCAGGAACGTGAATACGGCGATATCGACAACGCGCCGGAAGAGCGCGCGCGCGGCATCACCATCAATATCCGCCACGTCGAGTACGAAACCGACAACCGCCACTACGCGCATGTCGATTGCCCGGGCCACCGCGATTACATCAAGAATATGATCACCGGCGCCGCCCAGATGGACGGCGCGATCCTGGTTGTGAGCGCGCCCGACGGTCCCATGCCGCAAACGCGCGAGCACGTCTTGCTGGCAAAGCAGGTTGAGGTGCCGGCCATGGTCGTCTACCTCAATAAGACCGACCAGATGGACGATGAAGAGTTGATCGAACTGGTCGAAATGGAATTGTCGGAATTGCTCGAGGGTTATGATTTCGATCCCGATACGCCCATCATCAAGGGTTCGGCATTGGCAGCCCAAGAATCGGCCAGCACGGATCCCGACGCGCCGGAATACGAGTCTATCATCGAATTGATGGCAAATGTCGATGAATGGATCCCCACGCCTATGCGCGATGTCGACAAACCATTCATGATGGCGATTGAAGATGTTTTCTCGATCAAAGGTCGCGGGACTGTCGTCACCGGCAGCGTCGCGCGCGGCACCTTGCTCAAGGGCACACAGGTCGATATTGTCGGCTTGCGCGATGAAATCCAGAAGACCACGGTAACCGGCATCGAGATGTTCAACAAAGAATTGGACCAGGCGCAAGCCGGGGACAACGCCGGTATTCTGCTGCGTGGCGTCGATCGCGACGAAGTGCAGCGCGGGATGGTGATCGCGCAGGTTGCTTCGATCACGCCGCATAAAAAGTTCAAGTGCGAGGTTTACGTCTTGCGCCGGGACGAGGGCGGACGCCATAAAGCCTTCTTCACCGGCTATCGTCCCCAATTCTATATCCGCACCATGGATGTCACCGGCACCATCACCCTGCCCGATGGCGTGGAGATGGTTATGCCTGGCGACAATGTCAATCTCGATGTGGAATTGATTACGCCTGTTGCCTTGGAGCGCGGCTCGTCCTTCGCAATCCGCGAGGGCGGCTTGACCGTTGGCGCGGGACGCATTACGGAAATCCTGGAATAGGTTGGTCCGCGACGAGCCGCGCGGCTTTGCGGCTCGTCGCGGCGTCTCGCTGGCAGGGCAAGGACGGTCGCTTACTATTAGTTCGTCTTGCGCTCTGCTCACAATGAAGAAATGATCTTGTATTTGCTTCACATGGGTTTGGCGGCTAACGCATAAAGGTTGCGGAATGGCAAAAAACAAAATACGAATCCGGTTGAAAGCTTATGACCACCGGGTGCTTGATCAGTCAGTGCAGCGCATAGTGGATACCGCGGAACGAACCGGATCGCGAGTGGTGGGTCCAGTGCCGTTGCCGACGCGTATCGAGCGCTTTACGGTACGGCGATCCCCGTTCATTGACAAGGATTCACAAGAGCATTTTGAGGTGCGTACTCACAAACGGCTGATTGACGTTCTTGATCCCGATAGCAAAACCATAGATACGCTGATGCGTCTAAATTTGCCAGCGGGAGTTGATATAGAGATCAAGATTTGATTGCTTCTTCGTTGAGCTCGTTAAGCATGGAGCGCGCAAGGCGTCGATTCTGTCGCTGTAACCGAAGACGCGAATGAGCAAATCCCATTAAGTCGGGCGGACTTGCATGTCAAGCACCCGCCCGGACTTATATGAGGGCGGGGTATCTTTTATCAGGGGCAGCAGCCACGCCGCGAAGACGCGGCGCTGCGCCCAAGTGGAGGCTAAATCATGAAGGGCATGATTGGCAAAAAAGTCGGTATGACCCAGGTTTTCGACCAGGAAGGCATTGTCACCCCGGTGACGGTCATCCAGGCGGGACCCTGTTACGTCACCCAGGTGCGCAACGCCAAAAGAGATGGCTATGTTTCGGTTCAACTTGGCTATGGCGAAACCAAGCCGAGGAGATTGACCAAGGGGCAATTGGGTCATCTGCAAAAGGCGGACCTGCCGGCCCTGCGTCATTTGCGGGAGTTTCGTTTGTCGGAGGACGCGCCAATTGCCCTTGAAGAGGGTCAAGAAATCACGGTTGACGTTTTCGAGCAGGGCGAACTGGTGGATGTCATCGGAACTAGCAAGGGACGCGGTTATGCCGGCACTATCAAGCGTCATGGTTTTTCGCGCGGTCCCAAAACGCACGGTCAATCCGATCGCATGCGTTCACCGGGTTCGATTGGCATGTGCGCTACGCCAGCGCGTGTTTTGAAAGGCAAAAAGATGGCTGGGCGCATGGGCAACGACCGCGTGACCGTGCAGAATCTAGCCCTTGTCGTGGTTGATGCCGAGAATGATCTGATCGCTGTTAAGGGCTCCGTGCCCGGCGCCAAGGGCAGCATCGTGATAATCAAGCCCGCGCGCAAACAGGCTTAGCGGACCGCAATTGAGGATATAGGAGCATTCGCTATGGAATTCCCAGTGATGAACAGCGCGGGCCAGCAAGTATCGCAGGTTGAGCTGCCAGCGGACATTTTCGGCGCGAAGATAAACGTCGGTTTGATGCATCAGGCTTTTGTCCGCCAGATGGCGAACGCGCGTCAAGGAACGGCCAGTACTTTGTCACGCAGCCAGATCCGCGCCACTGGCGCGAAATGGTATCGCCAAAAAGGCACCGGGCGCGCACGTCATGGCGCGCAGAGCGCGCCGATATTTGTTGGCGGTGGTTTGGCGCATGGACCAAAGCCGCGCGATTTCTCGAAGCGCATGCCCAAGAAGATGCGCCGCGGGGCGATTCGCTCGACCTTGAGCGCGCTGGTTCGGGATGAACAGTTGATGCTCATCGACAGACTAGACACCGCGAAACCAAAGACCAAAGAGATGAAACAAGTCATTTCGGCGCTAGTCGGGGATCAGTCGGCGTTATTGGTGCTCAGTTCACAACAGAAGGTTCTGCGCAAAGGCGTCGCCAACTTGTCCAACGCGCATTCGATCATCGCGGAATATCTCAATGTGCGCGACCTGCTCAAATACGACAAGGTAATCATGTCTTTGGACGCGCTCGAGGTCGTCACGCGCATTTGGGGTAAGGAGAGTTAAGATGGCGGAGCTTCATATTTACGACGTGATTCGTCGGCCCGTGATAACGGAAAAAACGACCGGCATGGTCGACGATGACAACAAATATGTTTTCGAAGTAGCGCGCAATGCCAACAAGATTCAGGTCAAAGAAGCTGTCGAAGAGATTTTCGAGCTTGAAGGCAAAGTGCTGAAAGTGAACACCATGAATATGCCCGCCAAGCGCGGCCGTCGGGGGCGCAACAGTTATATCCGTTCGCGCCAATGGAAGAAGGCTGTCGTTACTTTGGAAGACGGCGTATCCATCGAGCTGTTCAACGTCTAGGGGAGCAAGAAAGATGCCCATCAAGGTATACAAGCCAACATCGCCGGGTCGCCGCGACATGACCGGCTTTACATTTGAGGAAATCACCAAGAAGAAGCCGGAGCGCGCCTTGACCACCGCCCTTCGTAAGAAGGGGGGGCGCAATAACACGGGCCGCATCACCGTGCGGCATCGTGGCGGGGGCCACAAGCGCCGGTATCGGCTCATCGACTTCAAGCGCGACAAAGAAGATTGCCGCGCCGAGGTGATCGCGATCGAGTACGACCCCAATCGCTCGGCGCGCATTGCGCTATTGCGATACGAGGACGGGGTGAAGAGTTATATCATCGCGCCTATGGGACTCGGTGTTGGGGACGTCATCGGCAACGGCGCGATGAGCGCCCTGCGCCCAGGCAACTGCCGCGCGCTCAAGGACATCCCCTTGGGCACGGTTGTGCATAACATCGAGATGCGCCCCGGCAAGGGCGGGCAGATCGCCCGCTCGGCTGGAACCTCTGCGCAGATTCTGGCATCCGAGGACAAGTACATCACCTTGCGTCTGCCCAGCGGCGAGATGCGAATGATCCTCGAAACTTGCCGCGCGACCATCGGTCAAGTCGGCAACGCGGAACATTCCAACGTCAAGCTCGGCAAGGCGGGCCGCAAACGCTGGCTGGGCTGGCGTCCAACGGTACGCGGCTCGGCAATGGACCCGGCCAGCCACCCGCACGGTGGCGGCGAGGGCAAAACCGGAATTGGTATGGCCGCGCCCAAAACGCCTTGGGGCAAGAAGGCGCTCGGCGTGCGGACGCGGCGCAACAAGCTCACCGGCAAGTTTATTATTCGTCGCCGGGGCAAGCGCCGTTAATCTCGGGAGAAATTAGCATGTCACGTTCTTTGAAAAAGGGCTATTTCATCAGCCCAAAATTGCTGGAAAAGGTCGAGAAGCTCAATGACCAGAATAAGAAAGTGGTGATACGGACTTGGAGCCGGGCAAGTACCATCTTCCCGCAAATGGTCGGTCATACCATCGCCGTGCACGACGGTCGGCGCCATGTGCCAATCTATATCACGGAGAACATGGTCGGGCACAAACTTGGCGAATTCGCCCCAACCCGTACTTTCCGCGGCCATGTTGCCGATAGCAAGCGATAGGGGATTCTGATATGGAAGTCCGCGCCTTAACCAAGTACCTGTCGATCTCGCCAAGGAAGCTGCGTTTGGTTTGCGACAAAGTCCGCGGCATGGACGCGCAAGAAGCGCAGATCGTCCTGGAATACATGCCCCAGAAGGGCGCTGCTTTGGTCAGCAAGACCTTGGCTTCGGCGATGGCGAACGCCACAAACAACTTCGATCTTAATCCGGACGATTTGTTTGTTTCGCAAATTTACGCTGGCGACGGTCCCACCTTGAAGCGCTTCAAGGCGGGGGCGCGCGGTCGCTATAAGCCGCGTTTGAAGCGCACATCACACCTGTGGGTGTTTTTGGCAGAGCGAGAGGAAGAAGATTAATGGGTCGTAAGGTTCATCCCAAAGGATTCCGCCTGAAAGTGATTCGCGAGTGGGACGCCCGCTGGTATGCCGAGGGCGAACGCTATGTCAATCTCTTGATGGAAGATCGCAAGATTCGCAAATATTTGAAAAAGAAGACCACGCGCGCTGGCGTATCGCGCATCGAGATTGAACGTCATCCTAATCTAGTGATTATCACGATCAATACGGTTCGTCCGGGTCTTATCATCGGGCGTCGGGGCGAAGCAGTCAAGGAACTGCGGCAAAACCTGCAAGATATGACCGGGAAGAAGGTCAAGGTAGAAGTCAGTGAGATAGAAAAACCCGATCTCGACGCGACCCTGGTGGCCGAAAACGTCGCCTCGCAGTTGGTGCGGCGGATCGGGCACAGCCGCGCAATGAAGCGGGCGATCCAACAAGCGATGCGAAATGGCGCTGGCGGCATCCGCATAGAAGTTAGCGGTCGCCTGGGCGGTTCGGATATGGCCAGGCGCGAGTGGATGTTCGACGGGCGCGTTCCGCGCAATACACTGCGCGCCGACATTGATTATGGCTTTGCCGAGGGTCTAACGACATTTGGGCAGATTGGCGTCAAAGTCTGGGTTTACAATGGCGATATTCTGCCCGGCGAGAGTCCCTTCGCCAGTATGGCGCAGCCAGCGCAAGAGAATCGGCGGGGCGGCCGACGAAACTGAGACTATTGAAGAGCGCGGCAGCCCGATTTCTGCTGAGCCTCTGCGTTGAGACTCTGCAATGGAACGGCGGTAAGAAGGAGCAATCCAGATGTTAATGCCGAAACGTAGAAAATATAACAAGCAGATGCGCGGCAGAATGCGCGGCAAAGCCAGACGGGGCGCCGTGGTGCAGTTCGGCGATTATGGCTTGCAAGCCTTGGAGCCGAGTTGGGTGACCAGCCGCCAAATCGAAGCCTGTCGCCGCGCCATGGTGCGCTATATTCGCCGCCGCGGCAAAGTGTGGATCCGCATTTTCCCGGATAAGCCGGTTACGCAAAAGGCTGCGGAAACCCGAATGGGCAAGGGCAAAGGCTCGGTGGAAAAATGGGTCTGCGTGGTGAAGCCGGGTCGAATTCTGTTCGAAATGAGCGGCGTGCCAGAAGATGACGCGCGGGAAGCTTTGCGCCTCGCTTCGCACAAATTGCCCATCAAGACCAAGTTCGTGAAGCGCTTTGATCCGATATCCGGGCGGGAGGTCAACTGATGTACATTGATGAAATCCGCGCCATGTCCACTGATGACATCCTGGACAAGATCGAAGATATGAAAGTCGAAATGTATACCTATCGCATTCAGAAGGAGTCCGGCGAACTTCAGGATACGACATTGTTCCGCAAAACGCGGCGCGATATCGCCCGGCTGAAGACCGCCCTGCGCGAGCGGGAATTGGCTGCCGAACTCATTGCCGAAGGAGGGGCGAACGATGCCCAATAGACGGAAACGCATGGTTGGAACGGTCGTCAGCGACAAGATGCAAAAGACGGTTGTCGTTGCCATCGAGAATCGTAAGATGCACCCGATTTATCGTAAAGTTGTGACATCGACGAAAAAGGTCATGGCGCACGACGAAACCGGCGCAGGCATCGGCGCGGTTGTACGCATCGTGCAAAGCCGACCGATCAGCAAACGCAAACGCTGGGTCGTCGAATCGGTGCTGGAACAGCCGGCCGAACTGGGATCATAAGGAGAGTTCACGATGATTCAGACAGAATCCCGTCTGAAAGTCGCTGATAACAGTGGAGCGCAAGAAATCCTGGTTATCCGTGTCGTAGGCGGGTCCAGGGTCAAATATGGTCACGTTGGCGATATCGTGGTGGGCGCGGTGAAATCGGCCTCGACTTCCGGCACGGTAAAAAAAGGCGAATTGGTGCGCGCGGTGATCGTGCGAACGCACAAAGAATATCGCCGCGCCGATGGATCGAGCATCCGTTTTGACGACAACGCCGCGGTGGTCTTGGCGGAAGATCTGGAAAACCCGCGCGGCACCCGCGTGTTTGGACCAGTCGCGCGCGAGTTGCGCGACAAAGGCTTTATGAAGATTGTATCGCTGGCGCCAGAGACGCTGTAAACGAGGGAAAACTCATGCAACGTGTGAAACAAGGTGACACTGTCGAAGTGATCGCCGGGAAGGACAAGGGCTTGCGCGGCGATGTGGTGCGCGTGCTTGTCAAGAAAAACCGCGTGATCATCAATGGCGTGAACATCATGAAACGCCATCGTAAAGCGCGTCCAGCACCCGGGGGGCAGCAGATTCCAGCCCAGATTATCGAATTCGAAGCGCCCTTGCATTTGTCCAATGTGATGGTGGTCTGCGGCAGTTGCGACGAGCGAACCCGTGTGGGCTATCGCAAAGGCGATGATGGCTTCAAGTCCCGCTTTTGCAAAAAATGTGATAGCGATGTCAGCTAGCGACGGAGCGAGGCGAATTATGGAAAACCGCATGTACACCCGCTATCAAGAAGAGGTTGTGCCGACCTTGCAGCAGGAGTTCGGCTATACCAATTTGATGCAAGTGCCAATCATAAGCAAGATAACGCTGAATGTGGGTGTTGGCGAAGCGATCGACGAACCCAAGTCGCTGGACGGCGCCGTCGAGGATCTGAAAGTGATCACTGGCCAGCAGCCGGTTGTCACCCGCGCCAAGAAGAGCATCGCGACTTATAAGCTGCGCGAAGGGCGCGCCATCGGCACAATGGTGACCCTGCGCAAGCATAAGATGTGGTCTCTCTACGATCGCCTGGTCAACATCGCGCTGCCGCGTATTCGCGACTTCCGCGGGGTATCATCCAAGCTGGACGGCCGCGGGAATTTTACGGTGGGCTTGCGTGAGCAACTGGTCTTCCCGGAAATCGATTTTGACAAGATCGACAAGGTGCGCGGGATGGAGATCACGATTGTCACCACGGCAAAAACTGACGAGGAAGGACGCCGTTTGCTCTCGCTGCTCGGCATGCCTTTCCAGGGAAACTAGAGGGACGACTATGGCAAAGAAATGTATGCAGTATCGGGAACAGCGCCGCAAATTCGCGGTGCGCGTGCGGAACCGCTGCAAGGTATGCGGGCGTCCGCGCGCTTATATCCGCCGTTTTGGTCTGTGCCGGATTTGCTTTCGCGAGATGGCGCTAAACGGCGAGATTCCCGGCGTTGTAAAGTCGAGCTGGTAGGAGGCGGTAACGGTGTCTAATGTGACAAATGATCCCATTGCTGATATGTTGACGCGCGTCCGCAATGCGTTGACGGCGGGCAAACTCAAGGTGATCGTACCCAAATCGAGTATTAAGATCGAGATCGCCCGCATTCTTAAAGAAGAGGGCTATGTAGAAGATTACTCGATTGGGGATGAAAGCCCGGTGCCGCTGATTCATATTCAGTTGAAGTATTTCGGCACGCGCAGAGATCGGCGTCCGGTCATCACGCAGCTCAGGCGTATCAGTAAACCGGGCCGCCGCGTCTATCGCAAACGCAGCGAGTTGCCGATCGTGTTGAGCGGAACTGGCATCGCCATCGTCACGACGCCAAAAGGCGTCATGACAGCGCAGCAAGCCCGGCGCAGCGGCGTCGGCGGCGAAGTGCTCTGCTATATCTGGTAGAGGGAGGGAACGGTCATGTCGCGTATTGGAAAGCAACCGGTCGTCCTTCCGGACAAGGTAACCGTCGCAATCGAAAAGAATGCGGTCACGGTGAAGGGTCCCAAGGGCGAGCTATCGCAGGAGTTCAATCCGGAGATGACGATCCGGCAAGATAATGGAAGCTTGATTGTCGAGCGACCGTCGGATTTGCGCCATCATAAAGCCTTGCACGGTTTGACGCGCGCTTTGCTGGCAAACATGGTGACCGGCGTATCCCAGGGTTATCGCAAAACATTGCAGATTCAGGGCGTCGGATATCAAGCGATTTTGCAGGGCAAGAATTTGCAATTGCGGCTAGGGCATTCGCATGAGATCCTTGTCGAACCGCCGGAGCATATCAGCTTTGATGTTCCCAAGGATTCCCGCGGCTCTATCATCCATGTGGATGGGATCAACAAACAGGTCGTTGGTCAGGTAGCGGCGGATATCCGCGGCTGGCGCCCCCCAGAGCCTTATAAAGGCAAGGGCGTGCGCTACCTTGGGGAATATGTCCGGCGCAAAGCTGGCAAGGCTGGCAAAAAATAAAGCGGGCGGCGGCTACGCCTTTCGTTGTGTGACCAGAAAGCATGAGGTTGGATAAATGGCTGACATTGTAGGTCGTAGGAAGTATCTCGCTCGCAAGCGGCGTCATCGCCGCGTCCGCCGACATATTTCCGGTACGCCAAAGCGTCCGAGGATGAATGTCTATCGTAGCAACCGCAACGTCTTCGTTCAGGTGATCGATGACATCGGCGGGCGCACGCTGGTTTCTTGCTCGACCATAGACAAGCTGGTCGCGCCGACGCTGGCGGACAAGAACAAAGTCGAAGCGGCGAAGATCGTCGGACAGACAATTGCGGAGCGAGCAAGGGAAGCCGGCATAAGCACTGTGGTATTCGATCGCGGCGGCTTCAAATATGCCGGACGCGTGGCGGCGGTGGCGCAGGGCGCCCGTGAAGCCGGACTGGAATTATAGCTAAACCTGGAGTAAAGATATGGCAGACAACAGACGTCGGGATTCGCGCAGGAACCAAGATGAGCGCGATGAACTGGATGAACGCGTAGTCGATATTCGCCGCGTGGCAAAGGTAATCAAAGGCGGGCGACGCTTCGCCTTTCGGACTGTCGTGGTCGTTGGCGACAACAAAGGCAATGTCGGCATTGGAATCGGCAAGGCGCGAGCCGTGCCGGACAGCATCCGCAAAGCCGCCGACCGCGCGCGCCGCAACATTGAAAAAGTGTCGCTTTCGGGCACGACCATCCCCTACACGGTCACGGGCCGTCATGGCGGCGCGCGTGTATTGCTGAAGCCGGCCGCGCCTGGTACGGGCGTCATCGCCGGCGGTGGCGTGCGCGCCGTTCTGGAAGTTGTTGGGGTGCGCAATATATTGACCAAGAGCCAAGGCAGCGCTAACTTGCTCAACGTGACCATGGCGACGCTCGACGCGCTGAAGCAATTGCGCGGCGCGGAACAATTGGCGCAAATGCGCGGCAAGCAGGTGCATGAAGTCGCCCCGTTCTGGGAACGCCGCAGAGCCCGAGGCGCCGACCATGAGTGAACAACGCGGCAAATTGCTGAAAATAACCTTGGTCAAAAGTCCAATCGGCTATAACAGCAAGCAGAAAGCCACCATCAAGTCGCTTGGCTTGCGGCGGATGGGGCGCGCGGTGCTGATCGGTGACGCGCCGCAGATACGTGGCATGATCGCCAAGGTTAGCCATCTGGTCAAAGTCGAAGAGGTCGACGAATCATGAAATTGCATGACTTGAAACCCGATGCCGGGTCGAAGCGCAGGCGCAAACGTGTTGGGCGCGGCATTGCAGCGGGCAAAGGCAAGACGGCCGGGCGTGGCATGAAGGGGCAAGGCGCGCGCAGCGGCGGCGGCAAGGGTCCTTACTTTGAAGGGGGCCAATTGCCATTGGTGCGGCGGCTGCCCTTTAAGCGCGGTTTCACCAACATATTCGCTATCCACTATCAGGAAGTGAATGTGGACATGTTAGAGGCGCGCTTCGATGATGGCGCTGTTGTCAACGGCGCTTCTTTGAAAGCAGCGGGCTTGGTCCGCAAGGCTGATGAACCAATCAAGGTGCTCGGCCGCGGCGACCTGGGCAAAAAGCTGGAAGTGCATGCGAACAAGTTCACAAAAAGCGCCGCGAGCAAGATCGAAGGCGCCGGCGGCAGCGTTAATCGCCTGCCGCTCAAGGTTACAGGCGCGCGCGCGACCGTCAAGAAACTGCGCAAAGTCGATCTGGAACGGCTCTACGGCAACAGCGAGTAGGGCAGGCGGCTCGGTTGGTCCGTTGTTCTGTCGGAGCGCCGGCCTGCGACATCAGTCGCGCTCCTGCGTATACGCTGTATACGCATAATACGACGGGCGGCGACCTAAGAAGCAGAAAGTTTTCGCGCGGGTGACGTATATTGAAGGACGAGGGTTATGATACAAGCTTTGCGTAATGCATGGCGTTTGCCCGATGTAAGGAACAAACTGCTATTCACTCTTTTCATTCTCGTGGTCTACCAGTTCGCGGCTCATGTGCCCGTTGTCGGCGTCGATCGCGTTGCCCTGCGGCAGGTATTTGAGAGCGGCAGCAGCGCTGGCAACTTGATTCAGGTGATGAATCTGCTCTCCGGTGGCGCGGTCGCGAACTTCAGCGTGATCGCGAATGGCGTTTATCCATACATCACGGCTTCGATCATCTTCCAGTTGCTGGTGCCAATTGTCCCGGCTTTGGAACGGATCCAGCGCGAGCCGGGCGGACAAGAAAAGATCCAACGCTATACCTATTATGTCGCCATCCCGATGGCGGTATTGCAAGCGCTGGGCCAGATCAGCATTTTCAACTTGGCGACCGGCACAGGCACAGAAATTATCCCCGGCTTTGGTTTTGGCGTTGGCAGCAACTTGCTATTGACGGTTTCGGTCTTGACGACCATGACGGCTGGCACGATGTTCGCCATCTGGCTGGGCGAGTTAATCACCGAACAAGGCATCGGCAACGGCATTTCCATTATCATTTTCGCTGGCATCGTCGCGCAAGCGCCGCAAAACCTGATTCGCTTGCTCACCCAACAACCGGATCGCAGTGTGTACAATCTGGTGCTGTTTATTGTCATCACCATCTTGAGCGTCTTGGCGGTGGTCGTAATTCAAGAAGGGGTGCGGCGTATCCCCGTGCAGTATGGCCGGCGCGTGCGCGGGAATCGACAATTTGCCCAGCAAGACAGTTTCATCCCGCTGCGGGTTAATCCCGTAGGCATGATTCCGCTGATCTTCGCGCAGTCGATTATCACCTTTCCAGCCATTATCGCCAGCTTATTCCCGCCGGGCGCGGTTGGCAATACCATACAGACAACCTTTGGCAATCAGCA
Organism: Phototrophicaceae bacterium; assembly: GCA_965116975.1. Lineage (GTDB taxonomy): Bacteria > Chloroflexota > Anaerolineae > Aggregatilineales > Phototrophicaceae > UBA6055. The sequence goes on along the minus strand of OZ220735.1, from coordinate 2,617,895 downwards.
GGGATTGCTCTATTGGGGTACATTTTTCCTCATGACGGTGGGCTTCACCTTCTTTTATGCCGAGGTGATGGTGGGCAACCAGAATCTTGCCGAGACCCTGCAGCGCAACGGCGGCTTTATCCCCGGCATCCGGCCCGGCAAGCGCACCGAAGATTACATCAAATCGACCACGCGCCGCATCACTTTCGTGGGCGCATTTTTCCTCGGCGTCATCGCGATTATCCCGGGCATGGTTGATCTGGTTAATCGCGTCATTTTCCCGCTGGAGGCGTCGACCTCTGGCGCGGTCATCAACGCCGGCCTGGTGATTTCCGGCTCGGGGCTGATTATCGTTGTCGGCGTGGTCATTGACACCATGCGCCAGTTGGAAGCGCAGTTGGTGATGCGCAATTACGAAGGTTTCATGCGCTAATTGCCCGGTGTCTGTAAAGGATTTTGCCGAGCATATTCCATGCTCGGCTTTATTTTTGCCTGATGAAGTCCTGGGATAGTCTGGAATGAGTCGGTCAGCCTGACGGCGAGTTAATGGGAATTGCGCGATGAGTCTTTATGTCATACTGATGGGCGTGCAAGGCGCGGGCAAGGGCTTGCAGGCGCGTCTAATCGAAGAGAGTTATGCTATTCCGCAGGTATCCACGGGCGATCTTTTCCGCGCGATGCGGGCGCGCAGCGACGCGCTGGCATTAAAGGTACAGGATATCATGGCGTCGGGACGCTTGGTGGACGACGATACAACCAACGCTATCGTTGAAGATCGGCTAGCGCAGGACGATGCGGCGAATGGCGTCATCCTGGATGGCTATCCGCGCAATCAGATTCAGGCGCGGTTCCTGGAAGCGCACTTGGCTGCCAAGGGCGCAAAAGTGGACGCGGCGCTCTTGCTCGAACTTGATTTGTATACTGCTTTCAAACGCGCTTTCGGACGTGTTACCGCTGCCAACGGCGCGAGCTATAACTATTATTTCAACGCCGTCGGCGTCGATTTTCGCTGGGTGAATTATGCTGACCATCAATTCCCGCCGCGTCTGGAAGCGTCGCTTGCCGCTGGAGGCTCCCCCTTGAAGCGGCGACCGGACGACGCCAGCGCTGATGCGATTATCAAGCGGATTGACACCTTCCTGGAAACGACGCAGCCCTTGATCAGCTATTATGAAAACAAGGGCATCATGCGCAAGGTCAATGCCGACCAGTCGATTGAGGCGGTTTGGTCGGAGATCCGGGGCCTGCTCGACGCGCTATAGCGCGCGGCTGCGATGAAAAAACAATGGCTCCTGTACTCAAAAACGCAGAAGAGCTCGACATCATGCGCGCAGCCGGGCGCATCGTCGCCATCGCCCACGAAGAAATGCGCCGCGCCATCGTGCCGGGCGTCTCGACCAAAGCATTGGATGATATCGCTAATACTGTCTTGCGCGACCACGGCGCGTCACCTTGTTTCCTGGGGTATGCCCCGGGCGATCACCCGCCGTTTCCAGCCACCATAACCGCTTCGGTGAATGACGAACTGGTTCATGGCATCCCCTCCGCAGAGCGGATTCTTCAAGAAGGCGATGTCATAGGGGTGGATGTCGCCTGTGTCTATCGCGGTTATGTTGGCGACGCCGCCTACAGCCACGCTGTTGGCAAGGTATCCAGATCGGCATTGCGATTGCTGGCAGCGACCGAAAAGACGCTTGAGGCGGCCATTAAGGCTTCGGTGCTTGGCAACAAGATCAGCGACGTTGCTAAAGCTACAGCGCGTTGCGCGGGTCGCATGGGCTACAGTGTGGCGCGGGGATACACCGGGCATGGCGTCGGCGCCTCTATGCACGAAGAACCGCAGGTGCCAAACTGGTGGCCCGGTAAGAAAAGCAAGCTGCAATGGCAAGATTACGACTTGCAGCTGGGCATGACCTACGCTATCGAACCGATGCTCATCGCGGGAAGGGGCGATCTGATGGAACTCGAAGATGGTTGGACGGTGGTGACCAAAGATGGCTCGCTGACCGCTCACTTCGAGCACACGGTCGCGATTACTGCCGACGGTCCATTGATATTGACCTTGCTATAGGTTGGCACTGGCTTTGTCTTTCACCAGATGGCACGTCCTGTGCCTGATGCTGCTCTGCCTAAACCGCTTTGCTACAGCGCAGCAGCTCGAGCCCGCATTGATGCCGGCGGCATGCCCAGCCAAAGCGCGCGCGGTCGCGAATGAACATCGGTCCACGCTCCGCTGCGCTTGGTTTCTTGCGCCGGAAGACCGACAAAAACAGCAGAACGGAGCCCAGGTCGAGTTATTTGTCCTGAGAATCTTGTCCCAAGAGCCGAAGGGCAACGCGCCGCTTTTGCATTTGACCGGCGGACCAGGCGACGCCGCCTCTGATGAGCTGGCTTTTTGGCTGACATCGGGTTTCCATCAAGATTACGACATTATTCTGATGGATCAGCGGGGAACGGGCTTGTCGCGGCCAGCGCTCGCTTGCCCCGAATCCGCTAGCGATGATCAATGGATTCTGGCATGTCGCATGCGACTGGTGAACGAGGGCATTGATCTGTCCGCTTATCATTCGATGGCAATTGTCCGGGATACGCGCGATTTGCTGGAGGTGATGGCTATCGAAAAGGTAAATGTTTACGGCAGCTCCTTCGGCAGTCGACTGGCATTACTGCTGGCGGATGTCGCCCCAGAACGAATCCGCTCGCTGGCGCTGGATGGCGCTTATCCACCACCGCGCAGCGCTTTGGTGGACATGGCTCATAATTCCGAACAGGCGCTGGAGCGTCTCTTTAGCGACTGCGAGTCAAACCCTTCCTGTGATGTCGCGCTGCCGGAATTGCGCCGCAAATTCTACCATGTCCTTGCCGAAATGAACGAAGAACCGCTCGAACTCTACAACTTGGACGAGAATACTGTCCTGCGCCTGAATGGAGACGAATTCCTGCTTTGGACGATCGACATGCTGCAATATCCTGACGTTGTGCCGTTGCTACCATTATTCATTGAACTCCTTCACTTGGGAAACTCTTATCTGCTGCTCTCGCTTGATAGCTTGGCAAAAGCGCCGAATAGGAATGAAGACAACTCACACAGTGACGGAGCCTATCTCAGCATTCTCTGTGCGGAGGTTATGACGCTTTCGGCGTCGGAGCGTTGGCGGACCCAGCATCAGAAAGCTAGCCAAGCGATTCGTCATGCCCTGCGCCCGATCGCGCAAGAGCAATTATCCGCCTGCGAAAAATGGGATCTGCGCCCGGCGGGGACCTTGCCTGTCGAGGTGGTAAATAGCGATGTGCCAGCGCTATTGCTGTCTGGCGCCTATGACAGCATCACGCCGCCGTATTATGGCGAGCTTGCCGCCGAGCATCTTCGCGTCAGTTGGCACTACCTGTTCCCCAACGTCGGGCACAATGTCCTGAAGGCGGAACCTTGCGCCAGCGCGGTCATGCGTACATTTTTGGCGGATCCGACTCGGCAGCCGGCGCATCATTGCTTCGCGACGCTGCAGCCGCCGGATTTTGCGCTGGAGCGAGCGGGTTAGCTTCTTTGACAGAGCAATCAAACCAGAACCAATATCTGTCGAATGTCACATAAATCTACCGAGAAGGTGGGGCAGCTCGCGAGCCGCCCCGAAAATAACCAATTATTTGTGTGCGATTCAGCGGTTCGTGTAGGTCGCGTAGACACAGCCCTGCGACACAGACCGTCAAACGCCCCTTCAAGTCTCCTCTTTTGCAGACCAATGGATAAACCTTGGTGTCGGCGGTCAGTGTCTACGCGACCCTTGGTGGCGAAGAAAATGTGCTGCGATTGCTCAGGCTTCTTTGAGAACTGTCCTTCCACATGGAAAAAACTTGTGATACAATGCTCTTTCGTTGCCGACCGTCCAGCAAACACGCGGGATGGATTTCAAACAAAAGAATGAGCGGTACTGGCGCATCTACAGGCGGTAAGTTTTGTAGCATGGGTCTTGTTCCGTGGAAAATTGCGGCTCTGTACTTGATGTAGAAGAGGTAAGCAGCATGAAAGTTTCAGCCAGTGTCAAGCGTCGTTGCCCGAAGTGCCGCGTGATTAAGCGTAATCGTCGCGTCATGATCATCTGTGAAAATCCGAAACACAAGCAGCGACAGGGCTAGGTCCCCAAAAGGAGTGTGAAAGATGGCTCGTATTGAAGGCGTCGACCTGCCTCGCGATAAGCGGGTGCTTATCGGTTTGACCTACATTTATGGTATCGGAAGGACCACCAGCCGGCGCTTGCTGGATTCGGCGGACATTGATCATGGGACGCGGGTCAGAGATTTAAGCGAAACTGAGATTCAGCGCCTGCGCGAGCTAATCAATAATCTGACCACCGAAGGCGATTTGCGCCGTCAGACGCAGCTCAATATCAAACGTCTGATGGAAATCAATTCGTATCGCGGCTTGCGACACCGCCGCCGCCTGCCTGTCCGCGGGCAGCGCACCAAAACAAACGCGCGCACCCGCCGCGGCAAAAAACAAACGGTGGCAGGGCGCGGCCGGCGGCGCGGCGCTACCAAGAAATAGCCGCCAAAGCACAGGCGCGTTTTTTTCCAAGGTCTCCTGACCATCGGCGCGCGGCGTCACTTTGGGAAACCCAGTCAAAACCGAGTTTCAAGAATATCCATTTGGAGCGGATAAATGGCGAGAGCAAGAGGAAGTCGTGGAACTGCAAGACGAGCATTCAAAAATATTCCCTATGGTCAAGCGCATATTTTCGCCACCTTTAACAACACGATCATTTCGATGACCGATCAGTCTGGCAATGTGATCGCCTGGGCAAGCGCCGGCACCTCCGGCTTCAAAGGCAGTCGCAAGAATACGCCCTATGCGGCACGCATGGCTGCGGAAACGGCAGCGGCTAATTCGCAGCAGCATGGCATGAAAGAGGTGGATATTTTCGTGAAGGGACCCGGTCCCGGGCGCGAAGCAGCAATTCGCTCGATCCAGCAAAGCGGTCTGAAAGTGCGTTCGATTAGCGATGTGACGCCTGTGCCTCATAATGGCGTTCGTCCTCCTAAACGCCGCCGCGTATAGTCGAAAGGGAAACCCGACTTTATGGAATATCCATCCGATTCGGTATCTGTGAGTTCGAGCTCGGTTGATGCCAACCAGGTAACCGTCAATATGGTGCTGCCGCACCAGGTCGAAAGCCAGAACATCACCAAGGATTATGGCCGTTTTGTCATCGGTCCATTGGAGAGTGGTTATGGCTTGACCTTGGGCAACGCATTGCGCCGCGTCCTCTTGTCTTCTTTGCCCGGCGCCGCCGTGACGAGTATTCGCGTCTCTGATGTTCATCACGAGTTTTCTGAAATCCCATTTGTGCGCGAAGACATGACGCAGTTGATCTTGCAAGTCAAGCAGTTGCGTCTGCTGCTGCACCGCGTTGATAGCGCGCGACTTCGCTTGGAACACCGCGGGGCGGAAGGCACGGTTACCGCTGCGGATATCTGGGCGCCGCCGGAAGTGCAGATCGAGAACCCGAGTCTGTATCTCTTCACCGTGGACGATCGCAATGTTCACATAGAGATGGAATTCGAAGTACAGTCCGGGCGCGGCTTTAGCCCGGCGGAAGAACGGGGCCGCTTGCCGATCGGCGAGCTGCCGGTCGATGCGATCTTTAGTCCCATCAAGCGCGTCAATTTCGAAGTTGATCGCGCTCGCGTCGGGCAGCGCACCAATTATGACAAGCTGGTCTTGGAGCTGTGGACCGACGGCACAATCCGTCCGGAAGAGGCGCTCGCTCAATCGGCGCAGATACTCATGCACCATCTCAAAGTCTTGGCCGGCGTCGACGAAGAATGGTTCCAATCGATCGAAATGCCGCAGCAATACGAAGACGAGCCTGCCTATCCTCCTTTGTATGACAAGCCGATTGAAGAACTCGATCTGAGCGTTCGTGTATTCAACTCGCTTAAGCGTACCGGCATCACCTCCGTTGGCGATGTCTTGGATATGTTGAACCGCGGTCCCGACGCCATGTTGGCGATCCGCAATTTCGGTGAAAAATCCCTCGATGAACTCGAACAGAAATTACAGGAAAAGAACTATTGGCCCTCGGAAAAGGACAAGGCTGAATAGCCGGCAAGTGAGGCGCAATCATGCGACATCGAATTCGTGGGAAAAAGCTTAATCGCAGCAGCAGCCATCGCAAGGCGCTGCGGATGAACTTGGCCAGCCAGCTATTCGTTCATGGTCGGATCAAAACGACCTTTCACAAGGCGAAATTCGTTCAAGGTCATGCCGAACGATTGATCACTATCGCGAAACGGGGCTTGGCAAAGGCGGAAGAACGCGGGGACGACTTGGTTGCTGTCCATGCCCGGCGGCAAGTCGCGCGGCGCTTGAATAACGATCGCGTGCTTGTTGGCAAAGTCTTTGACGAACTTGCGCCGCTCTATGCCGATCGCCCGGGCGGCTACACGCGCATTCTCAAATTGGGAACGCGCAAGGGCGACAATGCGGAGATGGCGCTCATCGAATTGGTCGATTACGCGGCTGAGGATTGAACTGTCCAGGGACGATGAAGCGCTTTGTAGCGAAGGTCGCATACGATGGCAAAAGCTATTTCGGTTTCCAACGGCAGCCGAAGCCGACGGCGACAGTACAGCGAGCGCTCGAAGAGGCAATAGCGCGCGTAACGTGGCAGCCGATAACGGTATTGGCGGCAGGCAGGACGGATGCCGGGGTGCATGCCCTGGGGCAGGTGATCGCCTTTGACGCCGACTGGAATCACAGGGATAAGGATCTCTTGCGCGCGATCAATGCGGAGCTGCCCATGGACATCGCGCTGCAAGAACTTTGGCAGCAGGCTGATTTCCATCCGCGCTTTGACGCGCTCTGGCGGCAATATGTTTATCGTATCGCGACGCCGGCCACGCGGAACCCGCTGCTGAACGGGCGGGTGTGGCAGTTTGTTGGGCAGAGCGTGGATATGGGCGCGCTGCAAGACGCGGCGGCGCTGTGCCTGGGCGAGCGGGATTTCGCGGCTTTTGGAACCGCGCCGCAGGCAGGCAGCGTCAATACGGTTCGCGAGGTGTTTCATTCGAGATGGGATACAGAAGAGCAGGACCGGGGTCTCATTTATATCTACCGCGTTCGCGCGACCGCATTTCTCTATCACATGGTGCGGCGCATGGTAGGGACGATGGCGCAAGTTGGCATCGGCAAAATAAGTCATGAGGAATTTGCGCAAATACTATTTAGTCGTGATATTCAAAGGACAAAAGTCCTGGCGCCGGCCATGGGTCTCACCTTGGAAGCGGTGGGTTATCCAGCGCCAGTGGCGCAGTCGGCGATTTCAATGGATCCTCGCGCGCTAGCGACGCAAGCTGAACTGGAGTGAACAAGATGAAACAACAGATACAGACAACCTACGCAACTAAGCCGTCTATGATAGAACGCGGCTGGTGGGTGATTGACGCGCGGGGCATGACCTTGGGCCGGCTCGCCTCGAAAGTAGCGCCGATCTTGCGCGGCAAGCACAAACCCTATTTCACGTCTCACCTCGATACCGGCGACTATGTCATCATAGTCAATGCGGACAAGATTCATGTGACGGGCAAGCGCATGGATCAAAAGATATACTATCGTCATAGCGGCTATCCCGGCGGCTTGAAAAAGATGACCCTGCGCGAGATGATGAAACGCCGCCCAACGCGCGCGCTTAAACTGGCTATCAAGGGCATGCTGCCAAAAGGACCCTTGGGACGTCAAATGATGACAAAACTGAAAGTATATGCCGGCGCGCAGCATCCACATCAGGGGCAGCAGCCGCAAGCCCTGGACATTTAGGCGCGCCGGAAATGCGCGCGTAACACCGAAAAAGGAGCGAAACCATGTCAGCACAATATTACGAGGGTATCGGCCGCCGCAAGTCATCGTCGGCGCGTGTGCGCCTGTTCCCGGGTGGCACGGGCTTGTTCATGATCAATGGCAAGGAAGGGCGCGAGTATCTGCCGCGCCTGGGCGATATGGAACTCTGCACGGCGCCCTTGACCCACATCGGGCAGGAACGCAGCTATGATATCTCGGTGCACGTCAATGGCGGCGGCGTCTCTGGGCAGCGCGACGCCATCCTTCTCGGCATCGCCCGCGCCTTGGAAAAGATTGATCCGGACTTGCGCGGCACCTTGAAGCGGGAAGGCTTCTTGTCGCGTGACGCGCGGGTCAAAGAGCGGAAGAAGCCGGGTTTGAAACGCGCGCGCAAGGCGCCAACCTATACCAAGCGCTAGATCCAGTTGAGCCCCGTTTACGCAGCAGCCATTTGACACAAGACATTTGGCTGCTTTCCTCTTTAGGACTTACAAACTTCTGCGCGCCCTAGCTGCGTATAATTGTATAGTCCCGTTATTAAATGGAGTGGCTTTGGTTAAATCGCTCCGGGTTTTCTCGCCAGCGATCACAGATGAATTTTAGGGACTTCGCTCCTTTTGCCTATTGCCAAAAATTGCAGGCATGCAAGAGCATCTCCAGATGCTGACGCAGTTCCCCATGGCATTGATAAATATAACGATAGGCCGTCTTCTCTTTGCTGCTTTGGTTCATGCGCTTGTCAAGATATATCGAACTCCGGCTTGCTTTTCCGCCGTGTCCGTGTTTGATGGGTAGTTGGGTAAGCTGAGAACCATTGTCGGTCAAGACTTATCACAGTTGATGTGGGCGCTGAAACGATGTCATCAGTTTCATCCATCTTCCCAAGTCAAGCGAGTTTCGTGTATAGTTAAGCTGCATGTACCGCAGTGAGAGAGTAAGCTGCTATGTTTCTGGATCTGCATCCCATCACCATATTGATTAATCTTGTCGTCCTCGGCATTGGCATGACCGTGCACGAATTCGCTCACAATTTTGTCGCTTGGAAGATGGGCGATCCCTTGCCAAAAGAACAAGGGCGCTTAACACTGAATCCGCTTGTGCATATCAACTGGGTAGGCTGGCTGATGTTTGCGATCATCGGGTTTGGCATCCTGGGCAGCGCGCCGATTTCGCCACAGCGAATGCGCGATCCACGCTGGGGCTTTCTGGCAGCGGTAGCGGCTGGTCCATTTTCTAACCTCTGTCTGGCATTGATTTTCGCGGTCGGCCTGCGCCTGGGTGGAATTGCTGTGGATGGCTACTACTTGTATACCATGCCGGATTCGATAGCCAACCCTCTCGGCATACTGGCGGCATTCATGTACGCGATGGTCTTTTGGAACGTGCTGCTTTTTGTCTTCAATATGATTCCGCTGTTCCCGATTGACGGCTGGCATGTCGTTTTGACACTGCTGCCCGGCGCCTGGCTCAATCGCCTGCAGATCCCGGTAGCGATTCAGCAGAATCTGCGCCCGCTGTCGGAATTCTTGATGCGCCCGGCCTTCAAGTGGCGCGATTGGCAGGTCCTTAGCTACTACGTTTTCCTCGGCTTGATCTTTTTGTCTTTCATCCCGGTTGCCGGGCTGAGCCCGCTCGGGCTGCTCATTGGACAGCCTACCAGCGCAATCATGCGCCTGCTGTTATTCTAGTAAATGACAGCCGCGTTAAACCGAATTGAGCAGGGTGTTCGCGCGCTTTTTGCCTTCGCTACCCCGATCGATCTTCATTTGGCAAGTCAATACCTGTCAACAAAAGAATTTGCCGCATTTCAAAAGATGTCGCGCGCCGACCAATTACATAGTCTTAACGTGCTGCGGTCGGTCCTGAGCCAGCGCGCAACCGTGCCACAGCCCCTCGCCGTCGCCGCCTTGATGCACGATGTCGGCAAGTCGCGCTATCACTTGGCAGTCTGGCAAAAAACTATGGCTGTGCTGGTCAAGCATTTGATTCCGCGTCTGGCCGATCGGCTCGGGCGCGCGGAAAACCTGAGCATTTGGCGCGCGCCTTTTGTCATGCGATCCCAACACGCGAAATGGAGTGGAGAAATCTTGCGCGCTTGCTGTGCCGACGAAGTCGCCGTCTGGCTTGTCGAGAATCATCAGACCGCAATAAATACGCTCAGTGATCACCCGGGGGCGGAATTGCTGCATTGCCTTCAACGCGCCGACGAAGCTTGCTAAGCGGCGTAGCGCCGCGCGAGTTGTCCAAGCGCTATAGATTCATGCCAGTAGTCTGCGCTATAGTTTAGATATTGACCAGCAGAATCGCGCAAGTCGCGTTTCGCTGGTCTCGAATCACCTTGTTATTTTGGAGAACTATTATTGGAAGTAGCACGGGTAAGTTGACAGACGCGAGGAGAATTTTATGGCTGAACTAACGATTGCCGTTCTGGGTTTGGATCGCTTGGGAGCTTCGGTGGCTTTAGCGCTGCGAGCCTATGTTGAAAAGCGCGGCCAACATCGCTTTACATTGATCGGCCACGACAGCCGCGACGACTATGAAAGTCCGGCGCGCAAACTCAAGGTCTTCGACAAGATCGAAAGAAAAGCTTACAGCGCGGTTGAGGGCGCTGACATCGTCTTCATGAATCTGCCTTATGAAGATCTGCGCGCAGCCTATGAATTGCTTGCGCCTTCCTTGCGCGACGGCGCGCTCATCCTCGACACCGCAGTAATCAAGCAACCGTCTTTAACTTGGGCGCAACAATACTTGAGCGACGAGCAGCATCTGATTGGATTCACGGCTGTGATCAACGCTGATTATTTGCTGGAGCATCAATTGAGCCCGGAATACGCCAGCGACGATTACTTTTTGGACAGCCCCATTTACCTGACGCCGTCGGTCGCCAGCATGAAGGAAGCGGTTGACCTCGCCGTGAACTTCTCGGCGATTTTGGGCGGCAAACCGCATTTTCTCGATCCGTCCGAGCATGACAGCCTGACAACCATCACCGAGGAAATCCCGCAACTTCTGAGCATCGTGGCTTATGCCAGCGCTATGAATCACAATGCCTGGCAAGACGCCCAGCGCCTCACCAACCCGCCCTTCAACGTCCTGACACGTTACTTGCTGACCCATCATCCAGACGCCCTGCGCGACGAGTGGCTGGCGAACAGAGAGCCATTAATGCGCGCGATTGATGAACTGCTCGCATCCTTGGCGGAGCTGCGCAATCGACTAGCGGAAAACGATGAAAGCGCGATTGAAGCATTCTTAATCGCCGCCTCGGACGACTATCAGCGCTGGATCAACAAGCGGCATAAGGGCGATTGGGATGACCGATCGGACAACAATGTACAGTTCGAGCATACCATCGCCGGCACGCTTTTTGGCGGCGCCATCACCAAACGTCTGTTCGGCGGGAGCAAAAACGACGACAAATGATTGGGAAAGTCCGCGCGCTGGCAACACAATTGGCAAATAAATATTTGACCAGAGACGATAAATCGGATAAAGTTAAGCAGAATAGTCCTGTGGACAGGACATTTGCATATTGATTGAGACTTTACCAACAGCAAAGGGGCGCTCGACAATGAAAAACTATTTGCATAACTTGATTCGTCTTCTGGTCCTCGTGGCACTGCTTGCGACTTCGGCGATCGCGCTGGCGCAAGACGACATGGAGACTGCGGCTGAAACACAAGCCATGCCCTTTATCGGCGTCCGCTATTGGGGGGTCGACGAAGGCATCCTGGTTACCGGCATCGTACCCAATTCGCCCGCCGCCATTGTCGCTCTCGCGCCTGGCGATCTGGTCAGCGCATTTGACGAAACCGCCATCGACTTCTCTTCCATCAGGGACGCGCTTCTGACCTACGTCGCGGGTGATACCATCTCCCTGAGCGTCGAGCGCGATGGCTCCGCTTTCACTACAGATGTGACATTAATCGCCCGTCCCGAGGATCTGTTCAGCAATCCGGACTATGCTTTGCCATTGGATCTGGCGTCGGTCGGCTTGTATGTACATCAATGCCAGGACAAGGTATATATTGTCGCCGCGCTGACGGGTTCGGCTGTCGCCGAAGCGGGATTCCAGCCCTATGACCGTTTGCTCAGCGTCGACGGCGACGCGATTGACAGCATCGGCGCCGCGGACCTAGCTGTATCCGACTTGGATGAGGGCGACGAGCTAGCCTTCACAGTCTTGCGCGGCGACCGTGAATTGACCATGAAGGTCATCGTGCAAGATCATCGCAGGCGCGACCCGCGTCATCGTCCACGCCCCCGTCCGCGCTTGGCAGACGACAATAACGGCGTTTACGAGACGAGCGGTATCAAGCTGGTTTACGCCGACGCCTTAACCGAGATTCAGCATTTGAGCGATGACCACGAATGGTATGCCAGTGGCTTGCGGCAATATGACCTCGTCAGCGCCGCTAATGGCGCGCCCCTGGCCGACGCCAAAAACTTCTTCGCGGGTGACACGATCAGGCTGACGGTTGAACGCGCCGACAGCACGCTCCACTTTGAGGTTCCAGCAAGCAGCGCTCCATTGCTGATGTTTGGTCTGGACGCGCCGGAGAGCCAGGACCGCTACGAATGGTTGGGTCTGCACGAAAAGCAAGTCACCCTGGGTGTGCGCTATATCCAGTTGGAAGCGGACAGCCCTTACTTCGTAGGCAGCGCCGTCCGTTCTGGCGCTTACGTCGCCGAGGTGATTGAGGGATTGCCGGCCGGCGAGGCTGGCATTCAAGTTGGAGACGTCATCGTGGCGGTAGAGGGCGAGCCGGCGACGCTGGAGATTGATCTGCGCAATCGCATCTATTTCCACCAACCGGGCGACACGGTTACGCTGGACATCCTGCGTGATGGCGAGTTGATGCAGGTTGACGTGGCGCTGCGCGTCGCGAGCTAAGCGCTTAACATAGCGCTTAACATTGAGCGAAATACCAAAGCCCCTGTCAAATGGCAGGGGCTTTTGATTTCAAGCGGATTTGGCGCGCCTGGCGGAGAAATACTGTCAGCCATTGCCGCAATACGCATCAAATCCTGGCGGTCTCAAGCTGCATTGTTGAAGGTTGCGACGACCTGAAAGCTGCAAATGAATATATTCATTCATCGAGTTCGCATCGTCACGGCGCGAAGCTGAAAACAGTCATGTTAAACTGTTCGGATGATAGTCAGCGCTTTCTCATCGAAGAAATCATGAGGCTGTCTCAATCAGGGAAATATCCAGGGAAATATCGACTGGGCGATTTTGCAATCTTGGCGAAGAAATCAGCCCAATTCAAGCGGGCTCAAAAAAGTCTGCAACAAGCGCATATCAACTGCGCCATGTTCCGAGCAGATGACTTTCACATTTTTGAAAATGATGCGAAAGTCATCACCATGCACTCGGCAAAGGGCTTGGAGTTCCCAGGGCAATCGCTTCAAAATCCAAAACTGTCGATTTAACATCAAACTGATGAATTGTAGGGGCGAGCCTTGGCTCGCCCATGAAATTGGGTGCAAAATCGTGGGCGATTCACAGGGTCGCGTAGACACTGACCGTCAATCGCCCCTACATTACGTCCTTTTTGGCATATTTAAGGATAAATCTCGGTGTTGGCGGTCATTTTCGCAGGGCTGTGTCGAAGGGCTGTGTCCACGCGCCCTACGCGCCCTACGCGACTCTCGGTGTCTACGTGGTGAATAAAATTTGAAGCGATTGCCCTGTTGGAGTTCCCCGTTGTCTTCATGATTGACTTATACGACGATGACATCCCAAACATCAACCGCTATTCCGAAAGCAAATTAGAAGACGAACTGCAAGAGCGTAAGCTATTCTATGTCAGCATGACAAGAGCGGCGGAGCGGCTCTATTTACTGCGCCCCCAGCGCGGCCGCTCCCGATTCATCTACGATTTAGATGCCTCTACGGTCAATCAGATCGAATGTTAGACAAAGCTCATTTCGCGTATTCCACCCGCCGCGTCTCGCGGATCACATGCACTTTGATTTGCCCCGGATACTGCATATCGTTCTCGATGCGCTTGGCGATATCGCGCGCCAACTGAATAGCCAGATAGTCATCCACGACCTCGGGCCGCACGATGATGCGCACTTCGCGCCCGGCTTGCAGGGCATAGCTCTGCTCGACGCCATCAAAGGTGTTGGCGATTTCTTCCAACTGTTTCACGCGGCGAATGTAGGAATCCAGGCTTTCGCGCCGGGCGCCAGGCCGCGCGCCGGAAATGGCGTCTGCCGCTTCCACGATAAAAGCTTCGACGCATTCTTTCTCGACCTCGTGATGGTGCGCGGCGATACAGTTGACGACATTGTCTTTGCCGCCGTAGCGCTTGACAAACTCGGCGCCGATCTGCGCATGCGTGCCTTCGACATTGTGATCAATCGCTTTGCCAATATCGTGCATCAAGCCGCCCATCTTGGCGATATTGGCATCGGCGCCCAACTCCAATGCGATCATGCCAGCGATATGCGCGGTCTCGATAGCGTGCGCATGCTGGTTTTGGCCATAACTACTGCGGAACTTGAGCTGCCCCAACAGTTTCAGCACTTCCGCATGCAAGCCGTGAACGCCCGTCTCGTAGGCTGCGCGTTCGCCCTCTTCGCGCACAATTCGCTCCACTTCGGCGCGCGTGTCTTCGACAAGTTTCTCAATGCGCGCCGGATGAATGCGCCCGTCCGTTACCAGCTTGGCCATCGTCCGTTTGGCGACCTCGCGGCGGACTGGATCAAAACTGCTGATCGTGACCGCTTCCGGCGAGTCGTCCACGACAACATCGACGCCGGTCGCCAGTTCGAAGGAGCGGATATTACGCCCGTTGCGCCCGATGATGCGGCCCTTCATGTCGTCGCTGGGCAGCGGCACCACGCTTACAGACACTTCGCTCACTTGCTCCGAAGCCAGTCGTTGAATCGCCATTGCGATTAAGCTGCGCGCGCGGTGATCGGCTGTCTCGCGCGCTTCGGCTTCTACCTGGCGTATAATGCGAGCCATGTCGTTGCGCGCGTCAAGTTCTATGGAGTCCAGCAGCGACTGCCGCGCCTCCTCGACTGTCATTTGCGCGATGCTTTGCAGCTTCTCTAGGATGTTTGATTCCGACTTGTTGACATCATTCTCCTTTTTGTCGAGCCTGCTTTGGCGTTTGTTGAGTTGTTGGTCGCGCTGTTCCAGGCGTTCCATGCGCTGGTCGAGTTCGTTGCGCCGGCGCTGAATACGTTCGTCTTCGTCATCCAGATCGCGGCGGCGGCGGCGTAACATGCCTTCCGCATTATTGATCCGCTGCTGCGCGTCATGCTCGGCTTCGGCGATGATGCGCGTCTGCTCCAATTCAGCATTTTTCAGCAGTTCATTCGCATCATTCGAGGCTTGTACCAGCGCGCTTTGCCCTTCTTCCTGCTGCTTCTTCAGCAGCGTGGTTCTGCCACGCCATAATCCCAAGCCATATCCCGCGCCAATACCGATGACTGCTGTAGCAATTGCCAAGATAATCGTTTCCATAGTCGCTTGACGGTATCCATTGGATACATTCGTCCATGCTCCTTTCTTAACCAGTTCCGGATAGGGTCCACCTTGGCTATTGCTCCACGCATTCGGCGAAGTAGCGGGGTTCGGATTGGTCGAGCTCGGCTTCCAATTGATCTATGACGCTATGGATCGCATCACGATCGAATCCACGACGATAAAGCCAGGAAGCTAGCTTCCGCCGGAAGTCGATGCGCGACTTGCCCCTATAACGCCAGATCTGCTTTTTGGCCGCTCGTTCCGCAGATGCTTCTGCGTCAATCGCCTCGAGCAAAGACTCGATAATGTCTCTGCTGATGCCCTTCTGGCTCAGTTCATAGCGCAGCGCTCGTGGCGCCATCGGTTTGAACCGTTCCCGATTCTCGATCCAGAAGCGGGCAAAAAAGACATCGTCGACTGACCCTTGCTGCTGCAGCCGCTCCAAAACAGTCTCGGCTATCGCCTGCGGAATGCCAGATTTTGCAAGATGTCGGCGGACTTCTTGGGAACTGCGGGGTCGAAAGGACAAGTAATTGACCGCGCGGTCGTATGCAGCCTTTTGCTGGCGACTGTTGTCAAGCGTCTTGACGTCCTGCTCTGTCAGCGCTTGCCCGGTATGCAATTCGGCCGCGCATATAATCGGCAGGTCAAAAGCATACTCGTCATCCAGATAAAGGCTTACACGGTCTTTCCTGCCGGTTTTAACCCGCAGCGCTGTAATGATCGGCATGATGCGTCCAATACAGGTTCGTCCAATTCAACGGCTATATCTGTGGCAGATGACAAACAGTTTTGAGGTGTTCCGGCGGTTGGAAAAAATTGAGTTATCGCGGTTTACAGCAACCTATGCCAAATAGCTGGCAGGCGCCATAACTACAAGTTCGCCAGAACAATCTACTCTCTTAGGGAGAGACAGTTTCATTCACATTTTATTCGACCAGTAGCCGAACATCCGTTTGCAATTCGCTAGATATAATCCGCAACTGATAGCCAGGCAATCCCAAATTAAGCCAAACTACCAGCGATACCGCCATCTACCTTGCCGTTCCGCCACTACTTTCTACCAAATGCTTCAGGTAGCGTCAGGTGATCATAAATTGCTTAAGTTTTGATGGATCCGCTTATCGTACCGTTCCATCATTTATCTATTATACATAATATCAGATTCATGAACGAATTGCGTTTTCTTAATATTGAGATTTCTCGGGCAGAAGCGCTTGTCATGGCAAGGGATGACGCGCATTCACATGTTCGTGAAATTGAACTTTCCCATTTAGATTCGTACAATATGACTAAAGCGCGAGGGGCGGAAGAAAACGGCTGCGCAACTAGCGGATATTTTTGCCCCTTCGCCAAGCTGTTTTTTCGCATAGGGAACGAGCGAGCTGCATGACACGGTACGATCGCGGGGTTTTGGTCACTGGCGGCGGCAGTTTTTTGGGCGTCCATATCGCCGCGGCTTTGCTGGCGGAAGGCGCCGAGGTCAGCCTATTGGTCAGGTCGGGCGCGGAAGATCACCTGGGACCTCTGGCGCGGCATACACGTTGGTCAACAGCTGACGTGTGGAACCCGAGCAGTTTGCGCGGGAAGGCGCGCTTTCATTCCGCGGTCATTCATACCGTGGGCAGTCTGCATGCGGATCCCGCGCGGGGTCTGTCTTATGAACGGCTGAATTTCGTATCGGCGCGCAACGTCGGCAATATGTGCGTCAGCGATGGCGTGGGACACATGATCTTGATAAGCGCTGTGCGCGCGCCTTGGACACAACGCGGCTATATTCGATCAAAGCGCGAAGCGGAAAGCTACCTGCGGCGCCTGGGTTTGAAATACAGCATCCTGCGCGCGCCCTTGCTGTATACGCGCGGTCAACCGCGTCATATCTTGTATCGCGCCAGCAGCCTGATGGCTGCGATTCCGCCACTGTCCTGGCTGCCCTTCGGCCGCATAGGTCCGATGCCGATCGACATCTTCGCCCGGGCTGTCGCGCGTATAGCCCTGTCACCCGACGACAGAAAATTAGTCTACTTTCCGCGCGACCTGCGCCGCCTGAACAGCCGTGAAGAGCTCCGCCAAGACTCAAAAGCAGCCGCAGACTTCTTGTCCACGCGGACGCGGAACTCGAGCGCTCCCGGAATCGCGTCAGAAGACTTGCCTTTTGCCTGGATTCCTGACGACGAGACATAGCTTGTGAAGCGCATCATTTTTTCGCACAGAGAACACAGAAATAAAACCAAGTAAGTAAAGAGAATACACCACAGAAGAACAGAGAAAATGGCAGTGCGATTAGATGTAATTCGCTTCACTAGAGCATTTGTAGCAGAACGGTTTTGTGTCGTAATGCCACAAAAACCTATGAAATTGCATTTCTTTGTAGGAATTACTTCTGTGCCCTCGGCGCAAAAATAATCTTCTAAACTTCCTGTATTTCGTGTCTATGTGCTTATGACAAATGTGATGCAATCGGCCTGATAGCCAGAGCAAATCATTCTTGAAAACAGGGGGCGTCTGGGTATAATGTTGTTCTTGCCCGGCGACGTGGCCAAGTGGTAAGGCAGAGGTTTGCAAAACCTTCATTCGTGGGTTCGAATCCCACCGTCGCCTTTTGGAATACTCCGTTGTCAAGTTTCTCGCTATAAGCAGGCAGCTTGGCGATTTCTCAAGCGCGCCTCAGACAAGATCCTCAGCTATCAATATCCCAATATCGCTCCACCAGTTGTCCCGTTCGCGGGTCTAACGCCGCGCGCCGCGCGTCGCGCGCCATCGCCTCCAGGCTGTCCCAGAATGTACTGATTTGCGAGGCATAGCAGGCAATCGCAGTGACTTTGGCGGCCAGATCGGCTTCGTCGAGTGTAATCCGCCGCTCGCGCAGCGTCAGGTCAATTTTTGATAGCGCCAGCGTGATCGCCCGCTCGGAATTGAAATAGGGATATTCGGCGTAGAAGTGCAGCGTCCAACTGTCAGGTATATCCGCTAGCAAGCCAATTCCCCAATCTCGCGCGATCTGATGATCGACGTGGTTGCCTACCGCGAGTGGCAAATAAAGGGCGAGTTGCCTTGTCCGCGCGGGTAAGGAGACTGCTTCAAGTTGCTTCGGCGCGTAATCCGCCGCGCGCACAATGCCGAAGAGCGACTCTTCCGACGGATACAGCGGAAGACCGTCTACCTGCCGATACACGCAATCCGTCAAATCATTGTGAAGATGTTCGGCATTCAAAGTCGACAAGGCGCGTTTATCTTCCGCTTGTCGCGCGCGCAAAGGATCTTCGCCGGCTTCCCAGCGCTTATGCAAGTCCTTAAGGATGGGCGATTTGGGCAGGGACCCGGCATGCAATCCTCCCATCGTGGTAAGGACGGTTACCGACGCGCCCGCTGTGGTCAGTTGATGGATGCGCCCCCCGCAACTAAATACGCCATCGTCGAAATGCGGCGAGACAAAGAGGTGCGCCCGGTCGCGGTCCGTCGTTTGCGCCAAAGCTGCACCCTTATCGATTCAATTCAACTTAATGACTGCGGCTGTACATTGTCAGCGAAGTAATCGCAGCGCTGGGTAATGGCGCAGCGCTCGCAAGCGGGTTTGCGGGCATGGCAGGTAGCGCGGCCATGCTGAATCAACTGGATATGGAACTGAAAATAATCTGCGGCGGGAACGATCGCTTCCATCACAGGATGCGCATCGTTCGCCGAAAGCTTTTCCGGGATGAAACCGATACGTTTGCTGACGCGATAGATATGTGTATCCACCGGGAAGGCGGGCCGCCCATAGGCGAAGCACAAGACAATCGCGGCAGTCTTGGGACCGATGCCATTAAGCGATATCAACCAAGCCTTCGCTGCTTCAATCGACAAGTCATCTAGAAAATCGATGCTGTATTCGCCGGCTTTGGCGTGGATCGTCGCCAGCGCCTCTTGGATGCGCGGCGCTTTTTGATTCGCCAAACCTGCGGGACGGATTACATCTGTCAACTCGGCGAGCGCCGCATGGCGCACCGCATGCCAGGACTCGTAACTGGTTTTCAAGCGCGCAAAGGCGCGGTCGCGATTGGTATCGCTGGTGCTCTGGCTGAGAATGCAACTGATGAGCTCATCCATGCCGTCTTGATTGCGCGACCAGTCGAGTTCGCCGTAGACTTCGGTGAGCGCGGCCGCAATCTCCCCATACTTGGCTTTGCGTCGCTCCAAGTTGTCAACTTTTTCCAGTGGGCTGCGTTTTTTCGCCATGGGACAATTGTACTAAACTGCGCTTGCTCTGCAAGCGGCGGAGAGTCTAGTCCTCTGTCCGGCTGCCTCGTGGCGCCATCGCATGCAGATCGTCTTGAGGCAGGCAAAACCAGGCGATCAGTGCAATCATGCCGAAGACCAGGGCAGAGGCGGCGAAGGCGCCGCGCATGCCGATCCAAATAGCGATCGTGGCGCCAAGCAACGGCGCGACGGCTTTCGAAGCGGACCAAACAGAATTATCCAGCCCATAAACAGCGCCAGCGCTCCCTTTGTCCGTATATCGTGAAAGCAGGGCGCTGGGCGCCGCAACCAATCCACCGCCGGCGATCCCCGCCATACCTTGCAGGATCAACAATTGCCATACATTCGCCACGAATACTTGCGGGATGTAAAGCGCCATTGCGATCAAGGCGCACCAGAACAGCACCTTCCTGTGGCTGATGCGGTCACCGAGGCTGCCGAGATAAACCGCGCCAAATGTGGAAGTTGCTGATGAGACAGCTAACATCAGACCGGCATAGGTATTGTTCGTTTCGGTCTCGCTTATGATTAGCGAGACGACAAACAGAGGCGCGATAGGAATGATGATCGCGCGCGCCAGCCCCACAAGGAAACGCATCAGCAAGACCATTCGCACGCCCGAAGTTTTTAATATCATTTTCCAGCCGAGCAGGAAAGCCGCAGGGTGAATGGCGGTTTGCTCTTTTGGCGGGCGGAAGTTCTCTTGCACGCCTAGGGAAATAACTAGCGCGCCGATCAAAAGCAGGACGGCAGTCGCCACAAAGGGGACGCTATATCCAAAGAGGTCTGCCAGCACGCCGCCTAGCAAGGGACCAACGGCAACGCCGCTCCAGAGCCCCAACTGCAAGGCGCCCATGGCGAATCCGACGCGTTCGCGGGGGGTGTTGGCGGCGACCAGCGCATTGTTGGCGGACACTGTTCCAGTGACCATGCCCTGCAAGGCGCGCAGCACAATCAATTGCTCGGCGCTCTGCACAAAACCCATCATAATCATGAAGATGCCGCCGCCCACCATGGCGCGCAATATCATCTTCTTGCGCCCGAATCGATCAGCCACGACACCCCAAATGGGCGCGGCAATCATCATGGTTACGCTTTGAACAGCTATCACCAATCCAGCCAGCGCCTCGGTACTCAAAGCCAGCCGGCTGTCCAGCGATTCGATGTACAAGGGCAGGAAAGGAAAAACCATCGAAAAGCCGATTGCCGAGAAAAACTGCGCGGCAAATACGATGCCCAGCGTAAACTTCCAACCGCTTGGGAAACCCAGCGATCGCGCGAGCGAAGGCGCAAATGGCGCAAGGACCTTAGCCATGTATCATATTCCTGACTTTGTTTGTTTTAACTGAAAAAACAACGAGCTATCTACGTTAAGTAAGTCCAATAATATTGACTACAGTCTGACAAGGATGCTATTTATATTTGACGCTGTTGTCCTAGTCACCGCCCGCAAAACCAGGCATCCAGCGCAAGGAGCGGCGCTTTGGCTTGGGCAAGAACAGCCAAGCGATCAAAAGAATAAGCAGATAATAGAGCGCCACAGCCGCGAAGACCGCGCGCAAACCAAAAAACGCGGCGATGATTGACGCGGTTAAGGGCGCCATGCCGTTGGCAAAAGAAGACACCGACGCGTCCAAGCCATATACCGATCCTTCGTCGCCCAGTGACGTAAAATTGGCCAGCATCGCGGCCGGCGCCGACAAAACGCCCCCGGCTGCCAAGCCTGCCAATGCCTGGAACAAGAGTAATTGCCCCACGTTACCCACGAAGGCTTGCGGGATGTAGAACATCATCGCCACAAATGCGGCGCCAAGCAGGATGCGGCGATAGCCCCAATTGTCGCTGAGCCAACCCAGAAGTAGCGAGCCGGCTGTCGTCGCGATGGCGGAGACGGTAAGCACCAAGCCGGCATAGGCGCTGGCGCCGGCGGTCGGGATGAGCGCCATCACAAAGAGTGGCGCGATCGGCATCAAAGATCGCTGGGCAAAACCGTTAAGAAAGCGCAGTGAATACACAGTCCGCACGCCCGGGAGCCGCAAAATCCCGCGCCAGGAGCTCAGCAGCTCGGCTGGGCGAATGTCAAGGGACTTGTCTTTTGCCGGCGCATAGGTCTCCCGGACGCCAAAGGCGACCAAAAGTCCGGCCAGCATCAGCATGACAGAGGTGAAGAAAAAAGGAACTTGAAAGCCGAATTGTTCCGCCAGCAGGCCGCCGACGATCGGTCCGATGGCGACGCCGCCAAATAGCCCGACTTGCAAGGAGCCAAAGGCGAAGCCCATACGCTCCCGCGGGCATTCACCAGCCACCAGCGCCATATTGGCGGCGATGATGCCGCTGGTGAGCCCTTGCAACGCGCGCAAAAGAACCAGCGCAAGCGCGGTTTGCGCGAATCCCATCAGGCACAAAATGACCGAAGAGCAAAACAGCGCTCGAATCACCATTTTCTTGCGGCCGTATTTGTCCGCCAAGCGTCCCCAAAATGGCGTGGCAAAAGTGGCCATCAAGGGCGGGGCGGCGATAACTAGCCCAGCCAGGAGCTCGCGGTTAAACAGATGAGCATCCTGCAATGTTTGAACGTAGAGGGGCAAAAAGGGATAAACGAGCGAGATGCCGCCGGCGCTAAGCGACTGCGCGAAGGCAACGACTATCAGCGTTATGATCCAGCGATTAGGGGGTTCAGATGCCTCGGCATCTTGCATGAACGGACACGCCTTGCAACATTTTCTGCATAAAGACCTAGCATATCGCAAGCCCTCACAAATACAAGGCGCAATCTACAACGATTCGGGACGATCGCTTCAAATTTTTTCACCACCGAGGGTCGCGCAGACACCAACACATATTAGGCTATTTTCGCGGACGGCACGGCGTCCCGCCACTACAGATTACGACAGTTGTGGGGAAAGTAGTCTAATCAGCGCAGCTAAATTTGTAGCGATTGCCCTGCGCAAGGAGCTCGGCGGAAGATGCACTGTAAATTGCGCCTCTTTTATAATATTCTGATTGAAAATTTCGCTTTTCGGCGCAAGTAGAGCAGGCGCGATGCCGCTCAAATTGCGCGAGCCGTAAGCAAGGTCAGGAGCGCGAACGCCAGTATGTGGCAACCGAACAAGCTCGAAAAGGAACGCCTGGAGAAAGCCAAGCGACTGGAAGCCGCGGACGTCCCCCTCTTTCCGGGACGCTGCCAAAGAAGCCACACCGTTGCCGAAGCCATTGCAGTGTTTCACAATGAAGCAAGTCCCGGCTCGACAACTGTTACTGTCGTCGGGCGCATCCGCCGTCTGAACAGCAAAGGGAAAATATCCTTCGCGCATATTGAAGACGAGAGCGGCCGCGTCCAACTGTTCCTGCGGCTGAACACGCTAGGCGAAAAAAGCTACGAATTCGTCCGGCGCAAGCTGATTGATGTCGATGACTTCGTTCAAGCCAGCGGACCCATGATGCGCACGCGCGCCGGAGAAATCAGCGTCGATGCCACCAAGCTGACGCTGCTGAGCAAGGCGCTCAGCCCCTTGCCCGTCGTGAAAGAGCAGCGGCGCGCCGACGGCAGCGTCAGCGAATATGGAGAATTCACAGACACCGAGACGCGCTACCGCCGGCGTTATGCCGATCTCGCGGTGAATAAATCCGTTCGCGAGATTTTCATCAAGCGCGCCAGAACGATCAAAGCCCTGCGCGACTTTCTTGATAACGAGGGCATGTTGGAGGTGGAAACACCGATTTTGCAGCCCCTATATGGCGGCGCCGCCGCGCGACCCTTTGTCACGCATCACAATCAGTTGCATCAGGATCTTTACCTGCGCATCAGTTTCGAGCTATACCTCAAGCGTCTGCTTGTGGGCGGCTACGATGCCGTCTACGAAATCGGGCGCGACTTCCGCAATGAAGGCGTCAGCTATAAGCACAATACCGAATTCACCATGCTGGAGTTCTACAAAGCCTACATCGATTATGAAGGCGTGATGGATATCACCGAGCGCATGTTCGCTTATGTGGCGGAGCAGGTTGCCGGATCGAGCAAGATTCGCTATCAGGGAATCGAGCTGAATATGTCGCCGCCCTGGAAACGGCTGAGCATTCGCGCGGCGGTACAAGAATATCTTGACTTTGACTATATGGACTATGCATCAAGCGAAAGGCTCTACGAATATTTGTCTGCGCGCGGCTTGGCGGATGGTTTGAACCGCGACGATACCTGGGGACGGATGATCGTCGAGCATCTGTTGGGCAATCATATTGAAGAGCGCTTGATCCAACCGACCATCATCAAGGATTATCCGCGCGATGTATCGCCCTTTGCCAAGCGCATTCAAGCCGCCGCAGAGACTGCTGGTGATAAAGAAGCGCTCTATTGGGAAACTCACACAGAGCGATTCGAGTTTTTCATCCACGGCATGGAAATGGGCAATGCCTTCACGGAGTTGAACGATCCGCGCGATCAGCAGGCGCGCTTCGTAGAGATGAAACAACTCTATGACGAAGAATCGGACGAAACCACGCCCTTGGATGAAGACTACTTGCGGGCAATGCGCTTCGGCATGCCGCCCAATGGCGGCTTCGGCAGCGGGGTCGATCGCATGGTGATGCTGCTCACCGACCAAGATAGCATCCGCGACGTTTTGCTCTATCCGCATTTGCGCGAGCTTGCGCCCTCCGAGAGCGATTTGCGCGGGCAATTCATGTTGGATGCCGCCGTCCGGGGGCTGGAATATCAACTGGATCTGCCGCTAGCGGAAAAGAAAAGGCGCATCGCTCTCTACCTGCCCCAGGCGGAGGTCGGCATCGAATTTCGCATGACAAATGCGCTGGAGGGCTCGCTGGCGCAATTGCAAAATCTGCGCAAAGCCAGTGCAGGGCAGCTCTACGTGATGACGGACCAGCGCTTCTATCGCGTTGAAGAGGAGTTGGTAGAAATGCGCATCGCGGATTTCTGGCATGAAATCGCCTGGGTGGTGGCGTCCAAAGCCGATGCCTAAAATGCGACAGCAACTGAAGCGGCGGATTCAGACCGGAGTTTTTTCCGAGCGCTATTGAAGCGCCCTGATTAATTGGCTTGTGAAAAGAGTGGCGGCGGACTATCATATCTGGCAGCGTCCTGAAACTGTATAGACCACGCATTTTGAAACTGGACTGACATGGACAGCTTAGGTCCCGAATTCTTTGACGCCCTGGTGATCGCCAATCTTATTATCGGCTTGGCGATTGCCGGACGTCGCTTCTTGCGCGATATTCGCGCTCCCTTGCCGGACGATGCCCCGGGCTGGGCGCATGCGCGCCACAAACCCGCTTCCTCCATAAGGTCCCTTATATCCCCGTATACATCCTCTAGTCAAGACTCTTAGCGCCATGTGCCGTCTTGCTTGGGCATCAGGGCAATTGCATCAAAAAAATTTTCACCACAGAGGCACCGAGAACACAGAGTTTAAGTTCGTTCGAGGCAGAACTCCTCAAGAATCGACATAGAAATGGGTAAAATGCTTATCGCAGTGTTCAAAAGCGAAGTGCAATTTCACAATACTCATAAATGATAGACTTTTCTCTGTGCACTCTGTGTCTCTGTGGTTAGATTTAAGTTTGATAAATATTTATATTTTTGCAGATTCATTTTGATGCAATTGCCCTGGCTTGGGTATGACGCATTGCGACATCGCCTTCGGCACATGGTAAAATCAAGCGGATTCCGAGTTTCACAGTTCTTGAATTCAACTCAACTGGAGACAGAAAAGACATGCTAGACATTGCGCTAATCCGCGACAAGCCGGATTGGGTGAAAGAACAAATCGGCAAACTCTATGACGAGGCGGCGCTGGCTCGCATTGACAAGATCCTAGAATTGGACGCGCGGCGACGCGACATCCGGACCAAGACAGAAAGCGCGCAAGCCGCTCGTAACGCCTTAAACCGCGCCATGGGCAAACTGCGCGGAAACAAAGCGTTGGGCGATGGCGAGAAAGCCGCGCGCGCGCAGGCGGCCGCCAGCGCTTTGCAGCGCCAAGATTTTGAGGCTGCCAGAGCGTTTATGGACGGCAGCGCTGCGGTCGACAGGCACGACGACTTGGGATCAGGCTCGGCATTCGCCGATCTCATCGCAGCCTTGAAGCAGATTGGCGGCAAGATTGATGAGGGTTTCGCCACGGCGAAAGCAATCGAAAGCAAACTTGAAGACAATATGCTTTGGATCCCCAATCTGCCGCATCAAAGCGTGCCCGTCCACGAGAGCGAGGAGAACAATATCGCGCAGCCGCCCCAAGGCAAATTCCGCGAATTTGACTTCGAGCCGAAACCGCACTGGGAGCTGGGTCCCGCGCTCGGCATCATCGACTTCGAGCGCGGCGTCAAGCTGGCCGGCAGCCGCTTCTTCGTTTTGAAAGGCTGGGGCGCGCGCTTACAGCGAGCATTGCTTAGCTTCTTCCTGGATGCCGCGCGCGCAAACGGATTTAGCGAAGTCTATGTGCCCTACCTGGTTCATGGCGACATGCTTTACGGTGCCGCGCAGTTTCCCAAATTTCACGATACGGTCTATCAGCTGGAGGCTGAAGACCGCTACCTGATACCCACCGCCGAGGTCGCGATCACCAACTTGCACCGAGATGAAATCCTCGCGGAAGCCGATCTTCCGCTTAGCTATGTAGCGCATACGCCCTGTTTCCGCAGTGAGAAAGCCAGCGCCGGGCGCGATGTGCGCGGCATCAAGCGCGTGCATCAATTTGAAAAAGTGGAGATGTACAAATTCACGACTCCCGAAACCAGCTACGCCGCCTTGGAGACGATGACAGCTTATGCCGAGGGCATCTGCGCGCAACTCGAGCTGCCGTTTCGGCGCTTGGAAATCGTCAGCGGCGACCTCGGCTTCAGCGCGACCAAAAAATACGATATCGAAATGTGGTCGCCGGGCTGCCAGGAATGGCTCGAGGTGAGTTCCTGCAGCAATACCGAGGCTTTTCAAGCGCGCCGGGCGCGGCTGCGCTATTACCCGGCCGGCAGTCGCAAGACGCGCTTCCCGCATACCTTAAATGGCAGCGGCCTCGCCACTCCGCGCGTGATGATCGCAATCTTGGAGAATAACCAGCAGGCGGACGGCAGTGTGCTCATCCCAGGGGTCCTGCGTCCCTATCTGGGCGCCGATGTCATCAGCGGCAGCGTCTCCTAGCGCGCCCATGCGAGCGAGCTCAATGCGGAGCGCTGAAGATATGCGCTGTGCCTGATACCGCCGCGTACCCCAATAATTGGGGGTTAGACAGGACGCGGTTTTCGTTGACAGCGAAATCAGGCGGAGACTATAATTGATAAAGGTTGAACGCATGTTTTGTGGGCGTCAACCCAGGCAATTGTTGGCTATAAGGAGATTATCATGGCGTCCGCAACAGTGATAGATATCAAAAGTCTCTCGAAAGCGTACGGTTCTGGCGCCAAGCAAACCGCGGCTTTGCAGAATCTCAATCTCAGCGTAAACCAAGGCGAGATCTTCGGTTACTTGGGTCCAAACGGCGCCGGGAAGACCACTACCATACGCATGCTGCTGGATTTGATCAGGCCCAGCAGCGGCTCCGCCAAGATTTTTGGCATGGATGTGCGGGAACACAGCGTCGAGATCCATCGGCGCATCGGCTTCTTGCCCGGCGAGCTCAGCTTGTGGGAAGGGCGCACGGGCCGGCAGATCATCCACTATGTCGCCAGCGTGCGCGGCGAAACCAAAGGCATCACAAAGCAAGCCGATGAGTTGGCGCAGCGCCTGCAACTGGATACGAGCAAGCGCGTCCGAGACTTGTCTTCCGGTAACAAGCGCAAGCTGGGGCTGGTGCTAGCTATGATGCACTCGCCAGACTTGCTCATTCTTGACGAGCCGACCAATGGCCTCGACCCCTTGATGCAGCAGATTTTTCACGAAATGATGGATGAGTTCCGCGACAAAGGGAAAACGGTTTTCCTATCCTCACACATTTTGAGCGAGGTTCAAACCATCTGCGACCGGGCTGGCATCTTGCGCGATGGCGATCTCAAGGCGGTGGAATCGATTGAGAAACTGATGAAAGTAGAGTTTCATTGGGTGGATGTGCAATTCCGCGACGCCATTCCCGAAGGCTTGGCGCGGCAACTTCAGCAGTCAAGCGAAATCAGCCACGTGGATGTGAATGGTTCACAGGTCAAGATGCGTCTGGTGGGCGATTTCGATCCCCTGCTGCGGATGCTCGGCGATGGTTATGTGAAAGATCTGCGTGTGGAAGAGCCATCGTTGGAAGAAATCTTCCTAGCTTACTATAGCGACAGAACGGAGGCGCGCTAATGCGTGGAATAGTCTTCGCCAATACACTGAGGACCTCCTGGAAGCAAGTGCTGTATTGGGGTCTGGGCTTGGGCTTACTCGGTTTCTACATCGCTTTCATCGCCTCAAGCTCGGACATTATCCAAGGCTATGCCGATCTCCTGGCTACGATGCCGCCCGCCATGCTGCAAGCATTCGGTCTTACCAACGTTGAATTGCTGCGGAGTTCTGAAGGCTGGATCGTATCGGTCTTCGTTTCGGAAGCCGTCATATTCCTGTCCGTTTTCGCTGTCATGGCTGGCATGAATATCACCGCCAACGACGAACAATCCGGCATTATGGACGTCATCATGTCGCTGCCGATTTCGCGTTCGGCATACCTGCTAGAGCGCTGGATTGGCTACGCCGCGATCGGGCTGGGCATCTTGCTGCTTTGCGCGGCGATTACGCTGTTCGGCTTGGCTATGTTTGGCGTTGACGCGCAAATGGATCTGCTCTTCATCAGCATTCTCAATCTCTACCCGGGCGCCTTGCTAGTGATGACCGTGACCGGTCTGCTGGCGCTCATCGCGCGGCGGCGCGCTGTGGCAATTGGCTTGTCGGCAGGCTTTGTCGTCCTCAGCTATGTCTTCAATTTGATTGGCGGCTCCGCCAGCGGCGCTATCGCCGATCTCATGCAAAGCCTGTCTTTCTTCAGCTATACGCAGGGCGAGGCAATCGTGCTGGGCAGCTACGACCCCGCAAATACCCTGCTCCTGCTAGTGGTAGTACTGGCAGGATTCGCGCTTTCCATCCGCATGTTTATCAGCCGCGACATCGGCGTTTAGGAGCGATTACGATGATCGGTTCAGTTTTCTTGGAGACATACAAACAGACCTGGAAGCAAATGGTCTATTGGGGAGTAGGTTTGGCGGCTATGGCGCTGTTGGTCGTATTGATGGTGCCGCTCTTTGATATGCAAGACATGAAGGAATTGCTGGAGTCCTTCCCGCCCATCATTCTCGCGATGGTCGGCGTCGGCAAGGAGCTGGAGATCTTCGCCACCAACGAAGGCTTCGTCGCCATGGGCTTTTTTGGCAAGTCCGCGCTGATCTTCGCTGTCTATCCAGTCGTCATGGGCATGCGCATCACCGCCAACGAAGAAGACGACGGCACGATGGACCTGCTGCTGAGTTTGCCCGTGCAACGGGCGCGCATGATCGTTGAAAAGTTCCTCGCCTACAGCGTTAGTATCGTGGGCGTGGTCCTGTTGATCTATCTGGGCATGCAGCTAGGCGTGTCGATTGCCGGCATCGATCTTGATGTGGCGCGGCTGGCGGAGGTTACCTTCTATTTGATTCCCATGATGGTCTTCATCATGGCAGTAACCATGCTGATCGCCGTCATCGTTCGCCGGCGCTCAGTCGCCCTGGGCATCGTCACGGCATTTGTCATAGCCAGTTATATGCTACAGACGATAGGCGCTGTCGCGGAAGGAACGGTGGCCGAGCCGATCGGCGCAATTTCCTTCCTGACCTATTACAATGCCGGCGACATCTTGGCTCAGGGCTTTATCTGGTCCCATATCGTTGGATTCGTGCTTGTTTCCGCCGTCCTGATTTTTGCGTCGCTATACCAATACGAGCGGCGCGACATCGCGGTATAAGCTGGACAAATCAAGCCTGAGCGAACGTTCAAGCAACGCGCCCTGTGGTTTGGAAAGCCCCAGGGCGCGTTTTTGCGTAAACGGGGTATGGCCGTCAGATTACCCGTCACGGTGTCACCCCGAATGGTCCTGGTATTCGTTGATGGCAGGCACACAGATCGCAGTCGCGCCATTGCTCATACAGTTACAGCTTTTCCAAGTCCAATTCGTCGAGAGTTCCACAAGAAGCGGCATTCGGCGATTCTCAGGCTATGGCGCTGCTAGGGCGCATAATATAATTTGCTCGGGCGCATCCTGTACAAAGGACCGATATGAGCCACAAGAGAGATCTGCTGGACAAATTCGCGGGAAAAACCGCCGCGCTTGCTGTCGTCGGCTTAGGTTACGTCGGCTTGCCCTTGGCAGTGGAATTTGCTGAAGCGGGCTTTTCTGTCCTGGGCTTGGATGTAGACGAAGAGAAAGTAAGCAAGATCAACGCCTTTCAAAGCTATATTGCGGATATCCCGCACCAGCGTTTAGAAGTTTTGGTGAGGTCCGGGCGCTTGCGCGCGACGACTTGCTACGGCGAGCTGCGCGCGGCGGACGCCATCAGCATCTGCGTTCCCACTCCGTTACGCAAAACACGCGACCCGGATATGTCCTATATCCTGGAAGCGACGCAATCAATCGCGGCAGTCTGCCAGCCAGGCATGCTGATCGTATTGGAAAGCACCACCTATCCCGGCACGACCGAAGAGATCATTCTGCCAGAAGTCCTGCGTGACGGCTGGCAAGTGGGCAAGGACGTCTTCATCGCGTTTTCGCCCGAACGCATCGACCCCGGCAATAAACGTTTCACGGTGCGCAACACACCCAGAGTGGTCGGGGGCATCACCGAAGCCTGTACGCAAGTGGCTTCGGCGCTCTACGCTTCCGCTGTCGATGAAGTTATCCAAGTATCCTCCCCGACCACGGCGGAGATGGTGAAACTATTGGAAAATACCTTTCGCGCTGTCAACATCGGTTTGGTAAACGAGATGACACTGATGTGCGACAAGCTAAACATTGATGTCTGGGAAGTGATCCATGCAGCGGCGACCAAACCTTTCGGCTATATGCCCTTTTATCCGGGTCCCGGGCTGGGCGGTCACTGCATCCCGGTGGATCCGCACTACTTGAGCTGGAAGCTGAAAACCTTGAATTACAACGCCCGCTTTATTGAACTGGCAAGCGAGGTTAATACCTCGATGCCATATTATGTCATCGACAAGATTACCGAGGCGCTCAACGAAGAACATCGGTCGGTTCGCGGTTCAAGCATCCTCATTCTGGGCGTGGCTTACAAACGCGATGTTGATGACGTGCGGGAAAGTCCCGCGCTGGACATTATCAGCCTGCTGCGGCAGAAAGGCGCCGACGTCAGTTACTGCGATCCCCATGTGCCGGAAATACGGCTGGAAAACGATGTGCGCATGCCGTCGCAAGATTACTGCGCCGACTTGCTGCGGAACGCGGATTGCGTCGTCATCGCAACCGATCACACAGCCTTCGACTGGCGCGAAATCGCCGCTAAGAGCCGCGTCATCGTCGATACCCGTCATGTCCTGGCAGACAAGCGCCTTTCCGCCAAGGTCATCAGCCTTTGAGCCGCTGGAACAGTCGCCGCTTAGCCAGCGGGCTATAGCCATGCCGCTACGGATTGCCATCGACGCTAGCCGAACAACAGTAGACCGGCCGACCGGCACGGAAAACTACGCTCGGCGTCTGATTCAGCATTTCGTAGCAGCCAACCTGTCCCGTGACGAACCGCAGGACATTACGCTTTACTTTCGCGATGCGCCCCCCACCGATCTTTTCCCCTCCAACTCGGTGACAAAGCAAATCGTCGCGCCTTGGCCGCGCGCCTGGACGCATCTGCGTTTCGCGCGAGAGCTCTGGGCCAGTCGGCCCGATCTTTGCTTTGTGCCGGCGCATACTTTGCCATTGCTCTTTCCAGGACCGGCCCTCGTTACCGTGCACGATCTGGGTTACAGACGCTTCCCGACTGCTCACCCGCCATGGCAGCGCCGCTATCTCGATCTCACAACCGCCCATAGCCAGCGCCGCGCCACACTCATCTTGGCCGACAGTCAAGCCACGGCTGATGATTTGAGCCGTTTTTATAACACGCCGCCAGAAAAAATCCGTGTCCTCTATCCTGGGGTAGACGCGGAAGCCTTGCGATTTGACGCCGACGATATCGCGCGGGTTCGGGAACGTTATCAATTGCCGCAACGCTTCTTCCTCTTCATCGGCACCCTGCAGCCGCGCAAGAACATCCAGGGCATGGTCGCAGCTTATAAGCACTGGCAAGGGCAAGTTGGCGACAGGCAAACCGCTCTCGTTTTGGCTGGGGGCAAAGGCTGGCTATTCGACGAAAGCTGGCTGGGCGGCGCGGATAACGTGCGCGTGCTAGGCTATATTGACGAAGGCGACAAAGGCGCGCTAATAAGCCAAGCGCTGGCTCTGCTCTTTCCCAGCTTTTATGAAGGCTTTGGTTTCCCGGTCATCGAAGCCATGATCTGCGGGACGCCGGTCATCGCCAGCAAGAGCTCGAGCCTGCCGGAATTAGTCGGCGACGCGGGTCTCTTGGTTGATGCTCGGGATTCGGCAGCCATCAGCGCAGCAATGCAGCGTTATGACCGCGATGCCCATCTGCGCGACAGCATGGTTCGCAAAGGCAAGCAGCGAGCCGCTGCGTTTACCTGGCAGCGAGCCGCGGCTCAACTCCAGACGGTTTTCGACGAAATCCAGCAAATGTCATGAGCGGCTTGAAGACGATTTGCTACAATGCAAGTCAAATGCGAGCGCAACGACAGGCAGCAATCAGATGACAGAGGACCGTATTCTGCTGGTGCAACTGGCGGACATTGGCGACCTGGTACTGGCAACGCCGGCCATGGCTGCCCTGCGCGAAGCCAAACCCGATGCCAGAATCGATCTCTTTGCCTCCCGCCATGCCATAGATATCATACCTCCCGGTATGATCAACACCGTCATAGCCTTTGACAAGGGCAGGCGCAACGCGACGCGCGCTCTTTTGTCCCCAGCAAACTTTTCCAAGCTGCGCCAGCTCTACCACGTCAACTACGATACAACCATCTTCTTTCATCATTTTAGCTTGCGCGCCGGGCTGATTAAATTTCGGCTTATCGCCAAGCTATCGGGCGCCAGGCGCGTCATCGGCTTGCGCAACGCACATGCCAGCTTCTTGACAGACGCGGTGGCGGACAATGGATTCGGCGGGCAACACGAAGCGCAATACTGGCTGGATTTAGCGTCGCTGGCCGGCGCTTCGCCTCAAGCGCGTCCCGCCCAGGTATATTGCGAGAAGTCGCGGGCGATCGCGGCGACAATTGATGAACTGAACGCAGGTCCAATTGTTGTCATACATGCCGGCAGCGGTGGTTACAGCAAAGCGCGTCGCTGGGCGCCTGGGCGCTTTGCCGAGGTCGCGGAGCAACTCGAGGCACGTTATAAGGCGCATATTGTTCTGGTCGGTCAAAGCGCAGACGACAGCCTGGAAGTAGCGCGCCTGATGAATGTCGAGGTCATTAATCTGGTTGGAAAGACGACATTGCCAGAACTCGCGGATCTGCTGCGCCGCGCCGACCTGTTCATCGGCGCCGATAGCGGCTTGATGCACCTTGCCGCGGCCGCTGGCGCGCCGGTCCTCAGCATATTTGGACCGAGCAATCACGAGGCATGGCAACCCTGGACTGTGGACGGGCAGGCGTCGATTCTGCGCAGCGGCGTGGCTTGCAGTCCTTGCAGCTATGTCGGGCATGCCATTGGCGCCCGCGACGGCTGCGCGGCGCGTACCTGTATGAAACTTGTGACTGCGCGTCAGGTATTTCATGCCGCCGCAACTTTCCTGGCGCCTTGCGAGCAAAGCGCAATTCCAGTGAACGAAGTAACTGCGGCGGAGCAGGGCGATGAAGAAGCGCGTCCGGGCAGAATACAGATCCTGGACCTGCCTGTTGACAGGATAACTTATCCGGCTTGGATGCAGCTTATTGGGGACTGGATCCAAGATCGTTCTGGAGCCCGTCAGGTTTGCACGGTCAATCCGGAATTCATCATGATCGCGCGCCAAGATCCGATTTTCTTCAGCATTCTAAAGCGAGCCGCTCTCTGCGTTCCCGACGGCGTCGGCTTGCTTTGGGCAAGCAGGCGTCTGGGCAGTCCTATCCCCGAACGTATTACCGGCTCGGACGGCTTGCCATTGATCGCGCGTCATGCCGCCGAACGGGGCTGGCGCATCTTCTTGCTGGGGGCTGGCGAAGGAATCGCCCAAAGGGCCGCGGATATGCTCTGTCTGCGCTTTCCGGGACTTAATGTCGCCGGCGCCTATGGCGGCAGCCCAGCCGAAAGCGAAGAAGACGACATCGTCGCGATGATCAATGAAGCGAAGGCGGATATCCTGTTCGTGGCTTATGGGGCGCCGCAACAAGACAAATGGATCGCGCGCAATCTCCCGCGCCTCAACGTGAGCATGGCAATGGGCATTGGCGGCTCGCTGGACTTCATTGCCAGGCAGGTCCCGCGAGCGCCGACCTGGATGCGCAGACGCGGTCTGGAGTGGTGCTATCGTCTGCTGCGCCAACCGTGGCGATTCCGGCGCATGTTGCGCCTGCCCAGATTCGCCCTGGCTGTTCTGCGCCAGCGCTAGCCCGGCCTGCCCCGGGAATCCGCCGAAAAGTCAAGTCTATCGTATTCCGAGCGCGCTAATGTAAACTGGCGAATACGGACCAGAAGCCCGCAGAGCAAAGAGCCTATGTCGGCCAAGCTGAAAAGCAGCGTAGCGCGCCTGGCGCGCAAGACCGTCTTAGTCCTGGGTGATGTGATTCTCGACGAGTACATCACCGGGCGCGCCACCCGCATGAGCAGAGAAGCGCCAGTTCCGGTATTGGAATTGGAATCGAAGCGTTTCATCGCCGGCGGCGCCGCCAATCCAGCCGCAACTATCGCCGCCTTGGGCAGCCGAGCTATTCAGATTGGCGCGATCGGCGCTGACGAATACGGCGAGCAGTTGCTTGGCGTCCTGGATGACCAGGGCATCGACTCGGCTGGGGTCATCACCTGCGCCGACCGACCGACGACGGTAAAGACCAGGGTCATGGCGCAGATGGGACTGCGTTTCCCGCAACAGGTCACGCGCATTGATACCATCTCGCATGAGCCTATCGACGCAACGACGGAAGAGCGCATCGTCGAGATTGCGCGCGACAATATCAGCGCCGTCGACGCGGTGCTCTTGTCGCAATATCATGGCGGCTTGCTCACGCCGACTTTGGTGAAGCGGATACGGGATTTGTGCCAGCAGCACAGCATTTTATTGACAGCGGATGTGCAAGGCAAATTCGCCCGCTTCGCCGAAGTTGATGTTGTGAAGTGCAACGCCGCCGACGCGGGGCGACAGCTCAATCGAGAACTAACGACGGACGACGATTTCCGCGCCGCCGCTGTCAGCCTTCATGAAGCGTTTGCTGTCAAGCAGGCGACAATCGTTACCATGGGTAACAGAGGCGCAGCCCTGGCGACCGAGGCTGACCCCACCATCTGTCCAGCGCCACAAGTGAGCGATGTCTTTGACACCGTCGGCGCGGGCGATACCGCCATTGCCGTGATTACCTTGTCCCTCGCGGCTGGGCTTGCTGCCGAAGAAGCGGTCCTGCTGTCCAATTACGCAAGCGGCATTGTCGTGCGGCACCTGGGCAATTATGCGCCTTCGCCCGAAGAACTCATAAGCAGTATTGAGGACCAAGCGCTATGAAAGCAATTCGACAAACTCAATGGTATTGCCGTCAGGATCGGCCAAGGACGCAACTTTCGCGCCCTTGTATTCGTCAATGGGATTGATCTCGCAGCCATGATGAATCGTGCCTTTCAACATCACCGCTGCGATGTCGTCCACGGCAAAGCGAAATTGCTGCCGGTTTTGTTCGGCAAGGACGCCGGCAATCGCGTTTGGGCAAAACGTCAATTCCAATTCGCCGATTACCCCGCCATAAAACTGTTGATCGCCGATATGCACGGTGGGTTTGAGCCGGGCGTCAAAGACGGCGTTATAGAATTCCACCATGTCGTCCATCCGATTGACGGCGATGGTTAAGCCTGTCATGCGCATAATCTCATCCTCGCTAATTGCGCTTGATCTTCATAATCCCTGCCGCCGTAGACTTGATTACGCTGTCGGGAGGATCTGATGTTCAACCCCCCAAATGCGCGCAGTTTCTTTGCAACTGTCTGGGATATCGTCTGCCAGATACCTGCGGGCAAGGTGAGCAGCTATGGTCAAATTGCCTCGATGATCCCGCCGGACGGCGATATGGACGCGCAGCGAATGAAGAACCTCGCGCCTCGCTGGGTCGGCACAGCATTGCGCAAAACCCCGCGCGGGAAATCCATCCCCTGGCACCGTGTCATCAATAGTCAAGGCAAGATCAGCTTTCCCATTGGCAGCGCCCAGGCGAAGGAGCAGCGACAGCTATTGGAAGCGGAAGGCGTCGTCTTCGACCTGCGCGACAAAGTCGATTTCGCCATCGTCGCTTGGCAGGGACCGGAAGAGGCATATCTGGCGAAGAAAGAACTCCTGCCGCCACATCCGCTCAAATGAGCTTGCCCGCTTCCGCTCAGAATTGCACGAAACTGTTTTCCGCCAGGACAAAGCGATGAGCCGCCGGCATGTGCGGCGCCGAGGTCACACGGGCGTTATCCGCCAGCAGACTGCGGTCGATGCGCCCCTGAATGTTGCGTATTTCGCAGTCTCTCATCACGATGCTGGCTTCGATTTCGCTGCCTTCGACAACCACGTTGTCACCCAGCGCCGTATAGGGTCCGATGTAACTGTTGCGGATGACGGTATCCTTGCCAATAATCACGGGACCGCGGATAACGCTGTCGATCACGCGGCTGTTTTTGCCGATTAGGACACGATGCGAAACTTCGCTTTTGCCCTCGACTTGTCCGCCGTTTTCCGGCGCTGGCGTATAGGGCAATTCCTCCAGTACCAATTGATTCGCCATGATGATGGCGTCGGGCTTGCCGGCATCGATCCACCAGCCGGCCAGTTCATAGGACGAGACCGGATGTCCATCGCTGATCAACACTTGGATGGCATCGGTGATTTCCAGTTCGTTGCGCCCGGACGGTTGGATGCGGCTGATCGCGTCAAAAACCGACTTGCGAAAAAGATAGACGCCGGTAATCGCCAGATTGGATGGCGGCTCTTGCGGCTTTTCGACCACCCGTACGATGCGCCCCCGCTCTATTTCCGCGATGCCAAAGCGCGTCGGATCGGGCACCTCACCCAACACAATCTTCGCTTCCGCGCTCGAACAGGCGAACGATGTCAATAAGTCAGTCATTTTGTCTTGGAAGATATTGTCCCCGAGGAAAACGGTGAAGGGTTCGTCGCCGACAAAGGGCTGGCAAAGCCCGATGGCGTGAGCCAGACCTCTCTGTTTTTCTTGCACGATATATTCGATATTCACGCCGAGCGATTTACCGTCGCGCAGCAGCGAGACAATGGGCGAATTCAAGCTGTTTACGACGATGCCGATGTCCTTGAGACCCGCCAATTTGAGCACATCAATGGCATAGGCGATCAGCCAGCGATTGGCGACGGGGACCAGTGACTTGGGCATGGTCAATGTAACCGGGCGCAAACGGGTACCCTGCCCAGCCGATAGGATGACTGCTTTCATCGATTATCTCCTGCTGTGATATGTCTTGAGGCTAGCTTAACCGCATAGTAGCAGAGCTTGGAAAAACGCGACAGCAAGATAGGGATTAAGCTGCGCCAGAGCTAATCTGAGCTTCACTTCTCACTGCATCAAAACGTCGAAAACATCGCGTCTGCCTGCCTTGAGCGCTGCCAGGCGCCGCATGCGCGCCTTCCCAGCTCTAGGCTGACGTTTCCTTAATGACCGGCGCGCTTCGCCGCTTGCCAGAATTCATCGAGTTCGTCCAGCGAGTAGTCCGACAGCGCGCCTCTGCCGCGCCGCGCGCTCGCCTCGACATAGGCAAAGCGCCTATAGAACTTGGCATTGGTTTCGCGCAGCAAGCTTTCGGGATCATCGACGCCCAGCCAGCGCAGCCAATTCACCAAAACGAAGATGAGATCGCCGATCTCTCGTGTTTTTTCCGCAAGCGTATCAGACGCGAAGATCTCGTAATACTCTTCCTTAACTTTCTCTTCGACTCCGCTGGCATCGGGCCAGTCGAAGCCGACTTTTGCGGCGCGCCGCGAATATTGGTGCGCGACGAGAAGCGCCGGGGCGCCCCTAGGCACGCCATCGAGCAGCGAGCGCTCTTCGGCGCCGGCGTCGACTTGCTCGGACCGTTTGATGTCTTCCCAGTTGCCGCTTACCTGGCGCGGATCGCCCTGAACATCGACATCGCCCCAGACATGCGGATGCCGGCGGATCATCTTTTCATTAAGGTGCCGTATGATGTCCGTCATGAAGAATTCGCCGTCGTCGACAGCAATCTGGGCATGCAAAACGATCTGCAACAACAAATCACCCAATTCTTCATATAGCGCTATTGGATCTGCCGCATCCAGCGCGTCCAGCACTTCATAAGTTTCTTCTATCAAATAAGGGCGCAGGGACTGATGGCTTTGCTCGCGATCCCAGGGGCAGCCCTCAGGCGAGCGCAAATGAGCGATGACATTCTGAAAGCTCTGGAAACTGCTCAGCGGATGCTGCGCCGGTAGATAAAGCGACGTCATCACGTCGATTTTGTCGCTGCGATCGATTTCATAGAGACGAAGTTCTTCCACGGACGCTTCGTCGCGCCCAGCGCCATGGATCAATTTGACAGCAGCGCTGTCCGGATATTGATTCATCAAAGTCAGTTTGAGGTTCGACGCCACTGATTGACTGTAGATCTGCGCCAGCAGCGCCGGTTTGGCGGGATTCACCGGTGGATGATACTGCGCCGCGATCTCCAGCGCGTCGAGTATTTGCAATCCGTCCAGGGCGTCAATGCCAAGCAGAGCCAGGCATGGCTCGATGAAACTGATGCCATTGATGATCTCTAGAGCGATGCCTTCTGAGGATGCCTGCCGCGCGAGCCGCGTCACTGTGGCTTCGCCCACCAGCGGATCGCCCGGCACCGCGTAAACCAGGTCGCTGCCCGAGCGCGCCTTCGCTACCAGGCGGTCGCAGATTTCACGATAGACATCATCGAAATCGGCAAAAGCTTCGTAAACATCGTCGAAACTGACAATGTCCAAGTGGGAGGGCAAGTGGGCGACGCAGGGGTGACGGCGCGTGCGCAAATAGAGGCTTGCTGCTTCTTGCAGCTTGCCCAAGGCGCGCAGGGACAAGTCTTCAATTGACCCCGGACCTAAGCCTATCACAGTTATCATAAACATTTGTCCAATGCGATTTTACGAAGCGCGCTAGCTCATGCTCGCAGGTACACCCGTGTTCCGCCATCGGGTTGGAAAACAATCCCTATGCGTTTATTCGAGCAACTAAATGGTTACGGACGCGCGACCACGGGATTTGCGGTCAATCGGCTTAGCCGAGGTAGAGACCGGTTCCTTGGGTTTGCATTGTTCTGATTTCTTTGTGAGATCTCTCATATCTCTGTATTTCACTCTTGATGATTATCCTAGATTCTATCCAGCAAGCTCTGATTAACAACTATATGTCTGTAAATCTTTTGGCAGAATTACTTCTTAGCTTACACTAGCTGTGTAGTCTCAGATTATAATTTGCTTGTATCGAATAGCTATAGGCAGCCCTCTGAAACCCAGGCAATTGCTTCTAAATCATAGTCCATAAATGTAATGTAGGGGATTCTGTGAATCGCCCACACATTTACTTGGATCCATGCGACAATCGACATATATAGGCGTTGAAGCGATTGCCTTGATCTTATGACTTCGTTTCAGCGCCAACATCAACTGTGATATAATTGCGCAGATCGCAGCGAATTAGCGCGTCAATGCAAAGCCGAAGCTGGGGCAGGCGAACCCTCAATTGACTTTCGTTCGCGCCTTGGGGTCCTCAGGCTCCCATCCAGGAAAGCCCAATTGTGACGAAACGAGTCCTATTTCTTTTTTCGGATACCGGCGGCGGCCATCGCTCCGCCTTTCAGGCAATCCAGGATGCCATGACAATCCGCTATGGCGACGCTGTTGAATTCGATGCTGTCGACGTGCTGCGCGAATTGAAGTGGCCCCTCAACAAACAGCCGGAATTGTATCCGCTGGTTGTCAACACGTCGAAAAGGCTCTGGGCTTTGATGTATCATAGCTTCGACGGCAAACACCGCGCCCGGCTGGCGCGCCAGTTAATCTATAGCAACAATCGCAAAAACCTGCGCCGCGTCGTGCGCGATCATCCCGCCGATGTCGTGGTTTGCACGCACTCGGTGATCGCGAATCCGAGTTTCCGCGCCTTCTTGACCTTGGATGAACGCCCGGCTTTTCTGACAGTGGTAACTGACTTGGTGACAACGCCTTCGTTCTGGTACGATCCACGTGTGGATTACTGTTTTGTTCCCACAGAAACCGCCTACCGGCGCGGCTTGCGGCTGGGCATGTCGCCAGCGCAGATGCAGATCACAGGATTGCCAGTGAATCCGCATTTCATCAACTCGATGACGACTAAGGCGGAGGCGCGGGAAGACTTCGGTTTTGATATGGGCTTGCCGGCTGTATTGTTCGTTGCCGGTGGCGAAGGCATGGGCTCCATCTATAAAATGGTCAAGGCGCTCGACGCGCAGCCTCTCAAGGTACAGATTGTCGTCGTCTGTGGGCGGAACGAAGACCTCAAGAACAAGCTCGAATCGCGTACCTGGACGAACACGCGGCATATCTTCGGCTTCGTGACCAACCACCAGGAAATGCCCCGCCTAATGGCAGCCTGCGATATCATCGTCACCAAAGCGGGTCCTTCGACCATTAGCGAAGCCGCCATCGCCGGCTTGCCGATGATAATCAGCGATCGTATACCCGGGCAAGAAACTGGCAACGTGAAATTGGTGCTGGAAAACGACGCCGGCGTTTACTTGCCGAAGCCGGAAAAGGTCGTTTCGAAGATCATTGACTGGCTTGGGGAAGGTCCCGAAATGCTGGAAAAGCGGTCGGCTAAGGCTCGTAGAATCGCGCGGCCAAACGCCGTCTGGGAAATCGCGGAAGCCGTTTGGGATTTCGCTAACAAACCCAATATCGCGCGCACGCAAGTATCTTGAATTCCGCGCTATTACCCATGCAAGCTGCCCAGGTAAAGAGCCGAGGCGACTTCGCTAATCATCCCGTCTGACAGTCGCAGCTTCCAGGCGCCAAGCTGCTGATCGCTGGTGAAAAGCACAGCGCCGCTGTCCTCTGCCCATGTTACCCTGCGCACAAGCCCCGTTATGGGATTGCTGACAAGCGACTGCTCGGCGGTCTGGAGATCGGCCAGGACAAATACGCTGCGTGTCTCGCCGCTGGCTGCGCCAAGTCCCGCAACCTGCGAAACGACATAAAGCGCCAAATTGTCGTCGGCGCTGACCAGGACCTCCCCGGGCGCCGTGAATCCGTCCGGCAGCGCGCCTCCTATTACCATGCGCCCGCTTCCGTCGAGCTTATGAACAACGGGTTCAAAGCTGTCGCCGCTTGAAGCCGGCGGGAAGCGCAACATTACACCTTCGCCGAAGCCCGCGGCGCAGTAGCAGCCGGTTTCGTCCGGCAATTCCCGCAACGCGCCGTCTGCCAAGTTTAGCGCGAACAATCCAGCATGCCGCGTATACGCGAAATGCTCGCTGATTCCGTCGGGCTGGATTGCCATAATCAGTTCATCCCAAGCTGGGCTGAAGGCAATGGGCAGAACGCGCAGGCTCTCGCGCGGACCATCAAGCAATATCTCGCGCCTGTCAGCGCCGTCCAGGTCGCTTACATAGGTCGCAGTGCTCAGGGCGCCCCCGTCTGCGCGCCGCATGGCGGTCCAAGCGATGCTCTGCCTGTCCTTGGAGACTACCCAATCCACCCGTTCGGTATCGGCAAATTTGCTAATGAATGGGTGATCCTGGATTGAAGCATCCGGACCCGCCTGCTTAACTTGCTCTTCGTCAAGGTCGTAATAGATTACGGCTTTTCCCAACAGCGTGAATCGCTCGCCTAGCACGCTGACGCTATTCATCTCCCCGTTGAGGATGTTGATGAAAACGAGTTCCGTCGCCGCGTCCTCTTCGCTGTATCGTAGGAAGACATCCCAACTCGCTTGGTCTGTTGCTGGCAAGGCTGTATCCTGCGCCGACAGCGGCGCGGTCAGCAACAGGCAGACCATAAGCCAGAGGATTAGGACTTTCATGTTTGCGCTTTCCAGGATGGACTCTACATGAAATTATAGGGTCGCGCCTTGTCTGGGGCAAACGCATTCGGGTCAGTTGCAGGGTTATCGCTTCAAATTATTTTCAACATAGAGGACGCAGAGGACACAGAGTTTTAGGAGTTTAGACGACTATTCTTCTAAATCTGCGGCCCGGAATCGGCAACAGTCCCCAGCGAAACGTGATTTGTCACCAAAAATCACAGCTGAGATGAGAATTTTTGTTTTCTCTGCGTTCTCTGCGTACTCTGTAGTTAATTTTCAGTTTAGATTCCCGCCATTTCGTCCGCCATCATTTTGAAGCGATTGCCCTGGGTCAGTTTCAGGGTAATCGCTTCATTTTCTTCATCACCGAGGGTGCCAAAGTAAATCCAAAAAAGAACTGCAAATCCAATATTTGTATGGATTTGCAGGGGCGAGCCTGTG
Source organism: Phototrophicaceae bacterium (assembly GCA_965116975.1). Classification (GTDB taxonomy): domain Bacteria; phylum Chloroflexota; class Anaerolineae; order Aggregatilineales; family Phototrophicaceae; genus UBA6055. The sequence goes on along the minus strand of OZ220735.1, from coordinate 2,575,673 downwards.
GTCGCCGAGTCGCCCCTACTGTTTCATATTATTTTCTTGCTTATACTTTCTTTATCTTAATGGGAATTACTTATGTGTCCTACATTGAAGCCAAAAGCCCCGCTCGGTAGCGAGGCTTCTGGAATAGTGACCGTCGTCGGCGCGGCGGATAGCAAGGGGACATCCAGCTAGCGAGAGCCAGCCGCTTTGGACCTGCGCTATCGATACTTGCGATTCCGTTGCAGCCGGCGCTGCTGCCAATTCATGGCGTCGCGATGCTTCTTTTCTTGCAGGAAGCGTTCGACGCGCGCGATCTCCTGCAATTCGATCGCGCGATGTTTGTGCATCATCTCGGCGCTAAAAGTCAAGAGTTCCATGGTTATGCTCCTATTGTTCTAAAGACACAAGCAAGAAATCTAGCATAATCAGACATGATGCACAATACTACGATAATACCATCATACATATTGTACAGTTAGGACGCGCTGCAATGCCAAAGTCTTACTTTTTTCGCTCGGCGCGGATTCCCTGTCGCGGACGTCGGGCGCCGTCGTCAATAAGGGCAGTGGTAAGTCGCTCGTAGCCCTGCGCCGCCCGGCGATTCATCGAAGCTGAAAGTCATGATTGACGCTGTGGCAGGATATTCGACCGGGAGCTGGTAGTTCATTAGCTTGTCCTTCATCAACGCTTCGGGTCTGTAGCCATGCGCGTGCAGCCAGGGGAAGACCAAGACATCGCCATGGCCCACTGCGACGATTGCTTCGCCGCGATGCGCTTCTCTGGCATATTCAAAGAAGTCCAGGACGCGATCGAGCACCCTTTGCGGGATTTCATAAGGCGCTTGATTGCCTGTATAAAGATCCCAGCCCATTGCCGCCAATTCCGCGATAGGGCGGCCCTCATAAGGGGTGGCCACCTCAATCAAACGCTGGTCGACGCGCGGCTCACGCTCGTGGTGGTAAGACGCGACGATCGCTGCCGTTTGCCGCGCGCGTTCCATCGGGCTAGAATAGATCGCGGAGATTGCTTGCTTCGCCAGCCACTTGCCAGCCGCGCGCGCCTGCTGGACGCCGGCGTCGCTTAGCATGAAACCTGGCATGCGTCCGTAAAGCACGTCGGTCGGGTTATGCACCTGGCCATGGCGCATCAGATAAATTGTCGTTTCCACGATTTGCCCCAGTTGACAACATGTCAATACGCCGGCGCCGCGACCTTATCTCTTGAGCGAGCTCATGCAGCTTCGGTTTGGCGCGTCACTTGTCACTAACGTTCTTGAATCCTTTAGCTTATGATACAGCAATTCCTTGTTTCGAATGTGGCAGGGCGATGCCGAATTGAAACTCAAGACGCGGTCTATCGACCGACGCTTGTTCACCATCTTGATGATCGTTTTTGTCCAGATGCTTGGCGCCTCAATGGCTTTCCCTATCTTGCCGCTCTATGCCCAAAGCAGCTTCAACATGAAGGCCGAGGTGATCACACTGCTGCTGACTGCTTTTTTCGCGGCTCAGTTCGTGGCGGGTCCCTTCATCGGACGTCTGTCGGACCAACGAGGTAGGCTGCCCATTCTCATCTTCAGCCAATTGGGCACCGTGATCGCCTTCTTGATGATTGCCGTCGCGCAATCCGCGGCTGTCTTGTTCCTGGCGCGCATTCTTGATGGCGTAACCGGCGGCAACATCGTCGTCGCGCAAGCTTACGTGACGGACATCGCGCCAGAGCAGCGGCGGACCGTGACGCTCGGTTATGTTATGGCAGCGATCGGCTTGGGATTCGCGATTGGTCCAGCCGTGGGCGGACTCTTGGCCAGCGCCTTTGGTCCACAGATGCCTTTTGTCTTTGCGGCGGCAGCGGCGGCGGGCACGGTTGTCCTGACGCATTTCACGCTGGAAGAATCGCTGAGCCCCGACGAACGCCAACGCAACCGCGGGAGCGATGCCGCCAGGCTGCGACCGATTGCCTTGATAACTAATGTTCCTTTGGTGGCGGTATTGAGCGTCAGCTTTTTCGCCCGCTTCGGTATGGGCTTGCTTATCGCGACTTTGGCGCTATTTGCGGAAGCCGTCTTGTTTTCGGGCCAGTCCTTCGCTGCGGTTAGCCTCGGCGTCGGCGCCATGCTCATGGTGGTGGGAATCGGGCAAATTATCACGCAAATTGTCCTGTTGCCGGCCGCGCTCAAGCACTTCAGCGACACTTCGATCGTCTTAATGGGCGCCGCGGCGCGCGCGCTGTCCTTGTTTATGCTGGCGCTGGCTGTCGAGCCTCTGTTTGGCACGGCGAGCGTCGTTATCTTCGCGCTCGGCAGCGGCTTTCTAATCCCGCCGCTGCAGTCGCTCTTGACTAAGACCGTGCCTGTGGAATTGCGCGGCGCGATACTGGGCATCTATCAGTCCGTGATGAGCCTGGGCGTGATCTTGTCCACAGCGGTGGCTGGTCTCTTGTTCGCCGTGGATCCAACGATCCCGAATTGGGTGGGGGGCGTCTTATCCTGTATATCTCTCGCGCCTGGGTTGCTGCTCTGGAACTGGGCGCGCAAGCATGGTCGCGCGCCGGTTGCGCAGCTTGCCAGCTAAAAAAATCCGCCTCTCATAAAGAGACGGAAAGACGATATGCTTATTTGTGTCGGGGCGGCGGGATTTGAACCCACGACCTCACCGACCCGAACGGTGCGCGCTACCGGGCTGCGCCACGCCCCGACGTACAGGCGACCAGTGTAGCCAAAGCCTTATTTGCTGACAAGGTGAAATATGTCTGAGGGAAAGCCGCCAACATTAACGGACAACTTGCGCAAGCGCGCGCGGAGGCCCTTGGAGCGCATCGGCTTTTGGCTGGCGCGCCTGGGTGTACACCCGGACGCGATCACGGCGCTTGGACTGCTCTTGGTTGGCATTGCGGCGCTTTTAATCGCAGGCGGCGAATTCCTCATCGGCGCTGTCCTGCTCTTGCTCAGTTTGCCCCTGGACGCGGTTGACGGCGCAGTGGCGCGCGCGGCGCAACGCCAAGGGTCCTTTGGCATGGTGCTGGATTCGACGCTTGATCGCTATGCTGACGGTTTTATTTTTGCCGCTTTCGGTTATCATTTTGCGCGGCATGGCCGGCTCGACATGTTGATGCTGGCGCTGTTTGCGCTAATTGGCAGTTATTTGGTCAGTTATGTGCGCGCTCGCGCGGACGACAGTGTAGTCGCTGTCAGCGTCACGGGCGGCTGGTTTTCGCGCTTGGAGCGTGTGGCTGTTATCCTAGCGATGACTTTTGCCGCCGGTATCTTGCGTAGCGAGCGGCCTCTGGAGCTTGGTTTGGTCATCCTGGCGCTTGGCGCGAATCTGACCGCCTTGCAGCGGCTGCGCTATGTATACTCCGCTTTGAAGGACAGAGGTGAGTAGACGATGGAATTTGAACAAACTTACGTTGTTTTAGGCAACCTGCAAATACGCTATTACGGCATAATCATCGTCGTCGCGCTTTTGCTTGGCGCCACTGTCGCGTCGCTGCTGGCGCGGCGCGACGGGCGCGACCCCGATCATATTTGGGGCGGGCTAACCTGGGCGATTATCCCAGGTATTATCGGCGCCCGCCTGTGGTTCATTCTCTTCCCGCCCATTTCTTTGACCGCTGGCTGCGGCATAGAAGGAGAAGTTTGTCAGAATACCGCCTGGTTCTTGGACAATTTTTTCGATAGCCAAAATGGCGCGATAGCCATTTGGAGCGGGGGATTGAGCATCTTCGGCGCGATTATCGGCGGCGCATTTGGCGCCTACCTATATTTGAGCCGCTGGCATAACCGCATCATTAACCTGCTCATCACCATATTGACGCCGCTTCTGTGGTTGAGCCAGGCGCTGAGCTGGCTGGCGGAATCGCTGATGGCGCGCCTCACCGACAAGGATGTCGCGTCATTTAGTTACCAACGGCCCGCAAGCAGTTTCCCGGACGAAGGGATGCGTCTGTCGCCTTGGATGGATATCGCCGGAGTCGCGATTCCACTGGGACAAGCTATCGGTCGCTTTGCCAATTATGTGAACCAGGAGCTCTATGGCGCGCCGACCACACTGCCCTGGGGTATTCAAATCCCGCGGGAGGCGCGGGTAGCGCCATACGAGAGCTTGATTGACTTTCCTTCGGATACATTGTTTCATCCAATTTGGGCTTACGAAGCGCTATGGAGCCTCGTCGCCTTTTATGTGCTCTGGCGGATTTATCACCAGTATCGCGATCGGCTCTTGAGCGGAGATATCCTGCTGATTTACATCGCCCAATATGCGTTCGGACGCTTCCTGTTGGAGTTCCTGCGTGTAGAGATTGCCACGATTGGCTCCTCCGGCATCAACAGCTCCCAGACGATTTCATTGATCGCATTTCTGGCTTCGGCCGCGCTGCTCATTTACCGCCACCGCGGAGGCGGCTTCACAAAGGCGAAAGCGGAGGACCTGGCTGCGGAACAAGCCGAAGAACTGCCGCAGGCTAGCGCTTAGCGATTGTGAGAAGTGTAAGCCAATCGGTCAACGAGCCAAGCAGTATAGTGTTTCGATTATTTCTGAACTATGGTATCGTGAAGATTGACGGATAGACGGTCAGGGTGTTTGCACCATCTGCCAAAATGGACCGAGTCCGGCGCAAAGGCAAGTGTATGGCGCGCGTAATCATTCTGGGAACCTCCGGCGCGGTAAGCAGCGCAGAGCACGACTATACCCATTTTCTGTTAATTGGCGAGAAAGACACTCCGGTCTTGGTCGACGCCGGGTCTAACCCCTTGGACAAGATTCATGACCTGGGCATCGACGACGACGATTTGAAAGACATCATTCTGACGCATTTCCATTCCGATCACGTGGCTGGGGTGCCCAATATGCTGATGCACATGTGGCAGATGGGCCGCAAAGCGCCCATGCGCTTTTATGGCATCCCGCACTGCATCAACCGCATCGAAGAGACGATGGATATGTACGGCTGGGAGTACTGGCCCAATTTCTTTCCGGTCTCTTTTTCGCGCATTAGCTTGACGGACAATTACTTGCTTTTTGAAAATAAAGACTTCGCTATCCATTCCTTCCCAGTTGTGCATTTCATTCCCACGATCGGCATGCGCATAACAAATAAACACAATGGCAAAGTCCTCGCCTACAGCTGCGATACCGAGCCATGCCCCAATGCCCTGAAAATCGGCAAAGACGCCGATATCTTCATCCACGAGGCCGGCGGCCCCCCGCCCGGCCACAGCACCGCGCGCATGGCAGGGGAAGCGGCGGCGACAGCCGGCGCCAAAGAGCTGCGCTTGATTCACTACCAGGTCTGGAATCAAGACCCCGAACCGCTCGTCCAAGAAGCCGCCGAGGTTTATGACGGTCCAGTCCATCTTTGCCGGGACTTGGATGAATTTGAGTTTTGATGAACTGCCGCCAATTATGCCCTGCGCGGCAAAGCCCCGTCTCAACTATCGCGTATTGTGTGATCATCCGTATACATCCCTAGTCATGCGTAATCTTCATTGAAACGAGCCCAGCCTTGCAGTTTCGTTGTCCACAGTGCGATCATCCATTGAAAGCTGAACGAATCAATATCCAGCGCATGGTCGCGCTGTGCGACGCTTGCAGCAGCGTTTTCGAACTCAATATGCCGCGCTCCAAGGCGAAGCGCCGCAAAGCGACGCGCCCGCCATCACTGCGCATCCTGGCGCAGGACCCGCTGCGCCTTTCTTTCCGCACCAATTTCCGCTTGGACAAAAACGAGAGCTTCCAGGGCAGCGCGATTCTAAGCGGGCTGTTCAGCCTCTTTACCTTGCTCATGACAGGTCTCTTCCTGGGTGGAGAAGTTCCGATATTCTTGCCGCTGACATTTCTGGTCATAGCGACGGCCGCCATCTATGCGCTCTTGACAATCATCTATAACCAAACGCATATCCACTTGATCGATGCGGCAATTCACGTCGACCGCCGCCCTCTGCCGTCACTGACCCAGGCGCGGCAAATCCGCCTGGCCGGCGTCGAGTCCTTCAGCACGGAAGAAACCTCCGCCTCCCTGCGCGAAGGCTTTGATACGCCACGCTATCATGTCTGGGCGCTATACGCCGACGGCAGCCGCAGACTGGTCTGTGGCGATCTTGTTGAAGACTACGCGGATTATGTCTCCGCTCAGCTTAATCTGCGCCTGAGCACTGACGAGGACAGCCGCGCGCGCTTGCGCGATAGTCAAGCCGACGATTTGACCGATTTGTCTAATGCGCAACTTGATGAATTAGACTCCAGCGACATTGAGATGCGAGCTTAGGATATGGGCATAAAACGAGAAGCTCGCCCCAGGTAGCTGCCGCAATTGATGTAAATGAAGCAACACAATTCGAATATCGTAGCGGCACCCCAAGGCTCGCCCCCGCGATTTCCCTGATACACTAGCAATTCCTCGTCGCGCTAGAGAATAAAGCGCATTTGCGGTAAAATTAGCCCCGTCAATAAATCCATTCTGGAGGAACACATGTTTTCTTTTATCAGTAGAATTGCGCTGCTTGCGCTCATCGTGAGTCTCTTTGCCTTGCCGGCGCTGGGGCAAGATGAGATGCTGAGCTTCAGCGCGGACGATTGCGACTACGGCGGCAACCTGAAATCGGTTGAAGCTGTTGACGAACTCACGGTTGTTATCACGCTTTGCAACACCGACGCGCTGTTCGAGCAAAAAGCCGCCAGCCTCGGTCTGTCAATCCATCCCTCGGAATATGTCAACGCCACCGGCGGCGAGGGTGATTTGCTGAGCCATGCCATCGGCACTGGTCCTTTGAAGTTGGTCAACTGGGACCAAGGCAACGAGATCGTTTTCGAGCGCTATGACGATTATTGGGGCGAGCCCTCCATCGAGCAGACCGTCATCTTGCGCTGGAATTCTGAGGCTGCCGCCCGCGCGACCGAGCTGCGCGCTGGCACCATCGACGGCATGAAATTCGCCAACCCAGGCGACATCCCCGTCTTCCGCGCCGACCCCAATTTCAACTTGATTGACATCCCGCCCTTGACCGGCGTTTATGTCGCCATGAGCAACTATTTCGCGCCGCTCAACGATGTGCGCGTCCGCAAAGCGATCGCTATGGGCATCGACCGGCAGCGCATCGTCGATAACTTCTTCCCGCCTGGCTCGCCCTTGACGCCCGACTTCGCGCCGCCGGCGGTCTTCGGTCACGTCGGTGAAGGCGGCGTACCCGGCTTCGATCAAGAGGCCGCCAAAGCGCTGTTAGAAGAAGCCGCTGCCGACCTCGGCTTCGAGCTGCCGCTGGATTCCCTGGTCGATACCCGCTCTGGCGAGAGCCGCGCCCTGACCCTGACCTGGCGCGATGTCGTGCGCGGCTATCTGCCGAACCCCGGCATCATCGCCAACGACGTTGCCGCGCAACTCGCGGATATTGGCGTCATCGCCGATGTGCAAGTGGTTGAGTCGGGTACCTTCCTCGCATCCGCCAACGCCGGCAACGAGCCCCTGCATATCCTTGGCTGGCATGCCGATTTCCCCGACGCCTCGAACTTCTACAGTTGCTGCTTTGGTCCCAATAATACGCAGCTGGGCGAACCGAACCCGGCGCTATTCGAGCCATTGGTCGCCGCTTCGCAAGTGCTCGACCCCGAAGAACGCATGGAGTACTTCCGCCAAGTCGCCGATGCCATGGCAGAACACGTGCCATGGGTGCCATTTGGTCATGCCGGCGCTGCCGATGTCTGGCAAGTACGCATGATCGGCGTTCACCCGGGGCTGCTCGACGGCACCGAGGAATTCTCGCGCATCGAAGACCCCGATGACGACAATGTCATCTACATGCAAAATGCCGAGCCGATTTCTCTCTACTGCAATGATACCTGGGATGGCGAGACCTTCCGCGCCTGTCATCAGGTGAGCGAAGCGCTGCTCGATTTCGAGCGCGGCGGTGTTGACGTGATTCCGGGCTTGGCGGAAACCTGGTCAGCCTCGGACGATGGCTTGGTCTGGACCTTCAACCTGCGCGAAGGCGTGCTCTTCCACGACGGCTCCAGCCTGGACGCAAACGACGTGGTTGTATCCTGGCAAGCCCCAGCCGACTGCGCCAGCCCCAACCACACTGGCACGGGCCAAGCCTTTGCCATCTACAAATCCATCTTCCAGCAGTTCATCAACGCCGATCAGTGCTAGGCGGAAATAACTGAAGGAACATCATGCCAAAAGCGTCGGGCGCAATGCCCGACGCTTTTCAGTAAAACCAAGTTTGTCATTCAAAAATTCATGAAATCTTCGTAACCCCCCTCAGTCCCCCCATTGCAATGGGGGGAAGTTTTGCATTCTAATGAGATAGATTACTTTGCGGCTGACTCCCTTCTCCAATGCTTTGGGATGCTCGCCATAGAGATGGCGAGGGGGCGGGGGATGGGGGCTAATTTCGGTTCAAGCGAGGGTCCAGCGCATCGCGCATGCCATCGCCGAGCAAATTGAAGCCAAGCACGGTAATCATAATGGCGATGCCCGGGAAGAAAACCAGATGCGGCGATGTGAAGAGGTAATTGCGCGACTCGCTTAAGATCTGTCCCCACTCCGGTGTGGGCGGCTGCGCGCCCAAGCCCAGGAAGGAAAGCGCCGCCGCGTCCAGGATGGCGGTGCCGACCCCCAAGGTCCCCTGTACAACGATGGGCGTGATTGAATTGGGCAGGATATGTCCTAAAACGATGCGCAGCGGGTTCGCGCCCAGCGCTCGCTCGGCTACCACGAATTCTTGCTCTTTGATTGACAAGACGCTGGCGCGCGACAGCCGAGCGTATTGCGGAATAAAGGTGATCGTGATGCCCAAAAGCGCGTTGGTCAAGCCTGGTCCCAAAATCGTTACGATTGATATCGCCAGCAGCAATGCGGGGAAAGCCAGCACGACATCCATAAAACGCATGATCACATTGTCGACCCGGCCGCCCAGGAAGCCGGCCGTGATGCCCAGCGCCGTGCCGGCGATGATGGACAGGCTGATGGTGATGATGCCGACTGACAGGGACGTGCGCGTGCCATAAATGACGCGGCTGTATAAATCGCGCGCGTTCAGGTCTAGCCCCAGGATGTGCATGGGATCTTCACAGCCGAACATGGGTATGCAGGGTGGCTTGCTGGGTAGACGCCCGGTCTCGCCCGGGACGCCAATCATGGTTTTGATAGGATCATGCGTCGCGAAAATCGGCGCGGCGACTGCCGTTATAAGCAGCAGCCCGATGATACTCATTCCCAGAACCGCCGAGGGATTACGGCTGAGGTTGCGCAGCGCTTCCAGCCATAGATTGGACGAGCGATAGCGCTCGGTCGGCGTCAGGCTGGCGGGTTCGGCTTTTGCCATATCATCTTGTCCTGCGCAAAGCGTATCAATTGAAGCGGATGCGTGGATCCAAATAGCCATAGGCGATATCCACCACCATGTTGATGATGACAAATCCAGCCGCGATGACGACGGTGAAGCCCTGCACGAGTGTGTAATCCCGCGAAGTGATGCTGTCCACCAGCGTGCGCCCGACGCCAGTCAAGCTGAAGATCGTCTCGGTGAGAACGGCTCCGCTGATGACCAAGCCAAAATTCAAGCCAATCACGGTGATGACCGGCAGCATGGCGTTCTTCAGCGCGTGTTTGCCGACGACGCTGCGTTCCCTTAAGCCCTTGGCGCGCGCAGTGCGCACATAATCTTGGTTGAGCACTTCCAGGACGCTGGAGCGGCTCATGCGCGCGATGATGGCTAAGGGAATCGTGCCAACCGCGACCGCGGGCAAAATCAGATGGCGGATGGCGTCAACAAATAACTCGCCATTTAGCGTCAGCACGGCATTCAGCGTATTGATGCGCGACAGAAAAATCATTATGCCCGCCGCATCTTCGCCTTCCGCCAGCCATCCAAAGTATTCGTAAAAGGGCAGCGGATTGGCGCCCGGCGTCAAACGTCCCGAAGGCGGCAGGGCAAAGGGCGTATCTTTGAGCAAGACGGCGAATAGATAAGCAAGCATTAGCCCCAGCCAAAATACCGGCATCGAAACGCCGATATTCGCGCCCACCATCGTGCCGACATCCAGGATCGACTTGTGCCGATAGGCGCTGAGCACGCCCAGTGGCACGCCGACAGCGATGGCGAAGAGCAGCGCGAACAAACCCAGCTCCACGGTGGTGGGTAAGCGTTCGACCAGGAGCTCCATGACGGGCCGGTGAAAGCGCATCGAATCGCCCAGGTCGCCCTGTGAGAAGTTGCGCAAGTATACGACAAACTGAACCGGCAGCGGCTGGTCCAGCCCGTTGCGCCGGAAGAATGACTCGCAGACTTCCTTCGAGGCGCGTTCGCCCAGCACCGCTATACAGGGATCGCCAGGGATGGCGCGCGCCAACAAAAAAGTCACTACCAAGATTCCTATCAGCACGGGGATGGAATAGGTTAGGCGCTTCAAGATAAAAGTCAGCATGAGTCCCTGCCAGGCGCAGCGGGACTGCTCTTGAGCCGTCGATTCCAGTCGATGAGCTTGCCCAATTTATTCATCCGCCCAGGCTCGCGCTCTTTCCACAGCGGCTTGCCACTTGGCGTAAAGCGCGTCGCGCTGATCGACCGACATCCGCGGTTCAAAGGTCTGCTCTAGTTGCCATTGCGTCGCAATCTCGTCCTGCGATTCCCAGATACCGGTCGCCAAGCCCGCCAGATAAGCGGCGCCCAGCGCCGTCGTTTCGGTAATTCGCGGGCGTTGCACCGGGACACCGAGAATATCTGACTGGAATTGCATCAAGAAGTTGTTGGCGACCGCGCCGCCATCGACGCGCAGCGCTTCCAGCGCCAGCCCCGAGTCTGCCGACATGGCGGCGACGACATCGCGCGTCTGATAGGCGATGGACTCCAAGGTTGCGCGAACAATTTGCGCTTTGCCGCTGCCGCGCGTTAAGCCGACGATGGCGCCGCGCGCGTATTGGTCCCAATAAGGCGCGCCCAAGCCGACAAAGGCTGGCACCATGTAAACGCCGTCGCTGGAGTCGATGCTCTTCGCGATTGCCTCGCTTTCCGCGGCCGAGCCGATCATATTCATCTCGTCGCGCAGCCACTGTATCGCCGCGCCCGCGACGAATATGCTTCCTTCCAGCGCGTACTGTATGGGCTGACCAGCGACTTGCCAGGCGATGGTCGTCAGAAGATTGTTGGAGGAGCGCTGTGGCTGGGCGCCGGTATTCATCAACATGAAGCAGCCGGTGCCATAAGTATTTTTTGCCATGCCCGCGTCATAGGCGGCTTGGCCGAAGGTCGCGGCCTGTTGATCTCCAGCCATGCCGGCGATTATAATCGCTTTGCCAAAGCATTTGGCGTCGGTCTCGCCATAGATCTGGCTGCTGGGCTGAACTTCTGGCAAGAGGGCGCGCGGGATATCCAGCCGCTCCAAGATGGCATCCGACCATTCCCGCGCCTGGATATCAAAAAGCATCGTTCTCGCTGCGTTGCTGAAGTCCGTGATATGCGCTCGTCCGCCCGTTAGCCGCCAAACCAGGAAGCTGTCGACGGTGCCAAAGGCCAATTCGCCGGCCTCCGCTCGCTCGCGCGCGCCCTCAACATTGTCCAGCAGCCATTTGACCTTGGTCCCGGAAAAATAGGCGTCTGTGACCAAACCGGTCTGCTGCAGAATCGTCCGGTCGAATCCCTCGGCTTTTAATTGGTCACAAAATGCGGCGGTACGGCGGTCTTGCCAGACGATGGCGTTATGAATGGGCTCACCTGTTTGCCGGTCCCAGATTATCGTTGTCTCGCGCTGATTGGTGATGCCGATCGCGGCTATCGTCTCTGGATCGCCCAGGACAGTTTGCGCCACTTTGAGTTGCGAAGCCCAAATCTCATCCGCGTCATGCTCGACCCAGCCCGGTTTGGGATAAATCTGCCGGAACTCTTGCTGCGCGCTGCGGACAATATTACCATGGCGGTCGAATATAATCGCGCGCGAGGAGGTGGTGCCTTGGTCTAGCGAAAGGATGAAATCCGCCATAAGCGCTGGTGACTCCATAGCTGTTGACTAAGCGTGATTCAACTATTGTAACGTAAAGCGGACAATTGGTCTTGTTCAGAACGCGCCCGAGATGGTGATAGTTGACAATTCGCCCTGATCTTTCGGCAGCGAATGCCGCGTCAAGCGCGGCGATGGTTAATGGTCACGCGGTCGGGCACCGGCGAAAGCTCTGAAGAACAGGCTCAATGCCAGACCAATCAATCCGCCCGCCAGCGACCAGGCTGGCAGACGTTCCAGCGCCGCGAGTATCAGTTCCGGTGGATAATCCGGGAAGACATGGCTATGACGCAAGTCTTTTAAGAGCATGAGCAGAGCCGTGAAGAGGCTTGAAAGCGCGCCGCAACAGATCCCGCCCAGTATGCCCAGCGTCAAGGACACCTTGCCATTTGCCGGGAAATCAAAGCGATGTCGCTGGAAAATGAGCCAGTAGACAGAGCTGACGGCTAGAATCAACCCAAGCGCCGTGACGACTAGGACATCCTTGTCTTCTTTGCCCAACCAGAAAAATAGCGCCGTGCCTAGCAAGATGAGCCAGAGCCTAAAACCGGTATGAGTTTGCCGCTGGCGAGTCATCATGTGTCCTTGGCGGCTGCGCTAGGCAGCTGTGTCAGTTGTCCCTGTTCATTCCCGCAAGAGTGTTCGCTCTTCTAAAACGACGATGCGAAATAGTTGCGCGCTTTTGGGCGCGATCTCCAATAATATGCTGTTGTCAACACCTTCGCCAATCAGTTTTTCGCTATGGCTTTCGCTGAGAACATCGTAGAGCTGCAAGCGACAGCCAGCAGGCAGCGCCCAGTGCGACAGGTCCAAGCGACTGCGCGACCAATGCTCGGCGAAGTTGATTGTGATGAGCCGCCGTTCAGCCGCATTTTCCCAAGTATACGCGATTAGACTGTCGCAGGTATCTTCGCCGTCATGGGCTGGGCTGGTTTCGAGCAGCTGCCAATGACCCAAGCGGTAAAGCGCCTGACCTGTCTCATCCAGCAGCTTGCGGTAGAACCGTTTTAACAAGGGGGCTTCCGGTTGCTGGGGCTGGCGATTGATTTGCACAGGCAGTTTTACCTTGCGCCCCGTCAGTTGACCTTGATGCAGCAGCGCCGCTCCCGGCAAGCTGCAGATCAGCGCCGCGGCAACCCGTTGTCGGTCGCTGCCCAGGACTGCTATGGCGCGCGCTTCATCGTGATTTTCTATGAAGCGAATTTGCGCGCTTTGAAACGCGGCATCAGCGCTCAAGTGCGCTCGAATGGCGGGGATATCATTGTCTATCACACGATCATATAAGCGCTTGTCGTAGGTGTAATCAAAGCCTTGCCTTTGCATCTCGTGTTCGAGGTCCCAATATACTTCCGCCATAAAGAGCATCTGGGGGTGGACGCTGCGAACCGCGGGGATGACCGCAGTCCAGAATTCACGGGCGGGCAGCAAGCCGGCGCGCGCGCCCCAAGTCCCCGCGAAGACGCTATTCATCATCAGCATCGCCATGTCGCAACGGACGCCGTCGCATTGATTGCCGATATCGACGAGCGTTGCGGTGGCGGCTTGGCGCAAGCCCAGGCAGAAGGCATTAAGCTGGGCGGTGTCTATCCAAGATGGGAAATAGGGGTCGCGGCCGCGCGCGATGACTTTGTCGCCGGCGACGGTCTTCGCCAGGAAGAAATCCTCGCTGCGCGCCTCCAGCTCGGAAGCAGCGCCTTGCAGAAAGAACTCCGGATGGCTGTGGATCCAAGCATGGTCAGTCGCTACATGATTGGGAACATAGTCGAGAATCAGCTTGACGCCCCGCGCCGCCAAGCGCTCTCGAAAAGCCGCCAGCCCATGGCGTCCGCCTAGCTGCTCTTCAACCTGATAGTCATGGATGGCGTAGGCGGAGCCAACAATGTCCGCTGCCGTAACATCTGGCAAAGCGAGCTGATATTCGTGCAGATAATTCAAGGCGCTTTGCCGCGTGGCTGGTCCACGGCGCCATACACCCATGAGCCAAAGCGCGTCAAATCCCCATGCAGCGAGAGCCTCAATCTCTGCGTTTGGCACGTTTGAGAGATTGATTTCGCAATCGTATTTTCCGCTTAGGTCACGCAACCAGACCCAAGTGTTGATTTCGTAGACGATTGGGTTGGCTTTCCAAGCGCTCCCACAAGTGCTTCCAATTGAGGAAGCAGCCGAAACATCTTGCCGCATTGACATAAACGCCGCCTGTGTTTTCGCTGTAATGGCGAGCAAAGTTTAGCACGCGAACTTCGTATGCCAAAGCGAGACCTTACTGCGGCAATTGCCTGTCTTGACTCAGATACTGGTAGTCATCCAGGGCTACGGGCAGCACTTCATCAAGGTGCTCGACCAGAACAAAGGTCAGCTCTCCGCGGACATCTTCCGGTACATCGTCTAGGTCATTCTCGTTTTTGCTGGGCAAAATGATGGTATCCGCGCCCAGCCGATGCGCCGCCAGCACCTTGTCTTTGATGCCGCCCACCGGCAAGATCTGACCGCTCAGGGTCAATTCGCCGGTCATGGCGATATTGCTCTTGGCTGTGCGGCCTGTCAACAGAGACGCGAGAGCTGTAGCCATGGTCACACCGGCGCTGGGACCGTCTTTGGGCACCGCTCCCGAAGGAACATGCAGGTGGACATCGTATTCGTCGTAAAACGCGGGGTCTACCTGCAAGTTCGCCGCCCTGGAACGGGTGAAGCTGTAAGCGATTTTTGCGCTTTCTTGCATGACATCGCCCAATTGGCCCGTGTACTGGAAACCCTTGCCGCCTTTCATTTTTGTCGCTTCAATGAAAAGCACATCGCCGCCGATCGGCGTCCAAGCCAGCCCGGTAGCCACACCGGGCACATCGGTCCGGTCTTGCATTTCGCTGCGATGTCCATAACGCGGCTTGCCCAGCAGCTCTTTTAGATCTTGCGCGTCCACGGTGAGCGATTCCGTCTCCTGCGACGCGATTTGCGTGACAACTTTGCGCGCAGTCTTGCCGATTTCGCGCTCCAGGTGTCGCACGCCGGCTTCGCGCGTGTAATCGCGGATGATCTGCAGCAGCGCTGCGCCCGTGAAATCAAGCTCGCTGGCGTGCAGGCCATTTTCCCGTCTCTGCCGCGGCACCAGATATTGCGAGGCGATGGCGCGTTTTTCAAGCTCGGTATAACCGCTTAGCTGAATGACCTCCATGCGATCGCGCAAGGGACCAGGTATCGTGTCCAGCGAGTTCGCTGTGGTGATGAACATCACGTCGCTCAAGTCGAAGGCGACGTCGAGATAGTGATCGCGAAATTCGGCATTCTGCTCGGGATCCAATACTTCGAGCAAGGCGGAGGCTGGGTCGCCGCGGAAGTCCCGCCCCAACTTGTCGATTTCGTCCAGCATGATCAAGGGATTGCGCGATTTGGCGCGCCGAATGGTTTGAATGATTCTGCCCGGCATGGCGCCGATATAGGTGCGGCGGAAACCACGAATCTCCGACTCGTCGCGGATGCCGCCCAAACTCATGCGGATGAACTTGCGGCCCATCGAGCGCGCGATCGACGCGCCGAGCGAGGTCTTGCCGACGCCGGGCGGGCCAACAAACAGCAATATGGCGCCGGAACGATCGCGGCGAACCGGGTCGAAGCGGTCGCGATCGTTGAATTCGTTTTCGCGCTCTGCCCGCAGTTTCCGCACCGCCAGGAACTCGAGAATCCGTTCTTTGACATCGGTCAAGCCATAATGATCTTCGTCCAGCACTTCCCGGGCATGCGCGATGTCCAGCTTGTCTTCTGTGCGCTTGTCCCAGGGCATGCTGCATATCCAATCGAGATAGGTGCGTATCACGCCGTATTCCGCCGCCGAAACGGACAATTTCGACAGGCGGTTGAGTTCACGTTCGGCTTCTGTCCGCGCCTCTTCCGGCATGTTGGCGGCTTCGATCAACTGTCGAAACTTCTCAACTTCCTGCTGGTCATCATCCTCTTCCAGTTCACGTCGTATCGCTTTCATCTGTTCGCGCAGGTAATAATCTCGCTGCGTTTTTTCCATTTCCTGCTGCGCGTCTTCCTGGATTTTGCGGCCCAGCGACAAGACCTCGTATTCTTTTGTCAACAGCTTCAAGAGGTGGCGGATCTTTTCACCTACGTTGTGCATTTCCAGCAACAACTGCGCGTCCTCGACATCAATACGGACGTATGTCGCGATGGAATAAACCAACTGCAGGGGGTCTTCCACATTGAGGGCGTTGCTGACAAGTTCCTGCGGGATGCTCGGCACCAGTTCCGCCAATGACGAAAAGCGGTCGACGATGCTGCGCACCAGCGCTTCCATCTCAATGTCGTCGGCGAAGACTACCTCGTCCTCGGGTATGCGCGTGACGCGAGCCTTGAGATAGGGCGTCGTATGGACGAATTCGTCAATCTTGATCCGCTGCAAGCCTTGAATTAAGAGCCGCACCGTGCCATCTGGCGTGCGGAATAGACGATGGATAGTCGCCAAGGTGCCGATGGTCTGCACTTGATCCGGTCCCGGCGTCCCCAAGCTTTGATCTTTTGAAGCCACCAGCCCGACCATGCGCGTTCCCGCCACCGCGTCATCGACCAATTGTATGCTGCGCTCTTGCCCAACGGTCAAGGGTATCGCGGTCTGCGGATATACCACCATGCCGCGCAAGGGGAGAATCGGCAATTCTTCCGGCAGGTCAATTGCCGCCCCTTCGTCTTTCAATTCATCTTCGAGCTGAATGTCGATCTTCGTCTGGGGAGGATCAGCTTCGCTCAGTCTGTAATTCCAAAACGCCATCCGCGTCAATCCTTTGATTTTATGTCCTTTGTTACCACTTGCGCCGACTGTTGCAACCAATAGGGAAGCTCGACGTGCATCATTCCGTGGCTTGCATAGCCGCGCTTTCTAGCCGCTCGGTAAATCCTGATTCTGTCGGGATTTCGTCGCTCGGCGGTCTGGATTTCCCCGTTGCCTATTTCTGCAAGCATATCGTCGGAAACTCCTACCCTGTTCGGACAATCCCATGCAAAGCAGAAATCGCTCTTGCCTCGCCCTTTAATGTACCTTGCAGATCGTAAAAAAAGTATCAGAGTTCGGTTTACGAAAAAAAATATGACGTATTTCTTAGATTTAGACAGGTCCGCGTTGGCGTCCGCGCCAGGGATCTATCTCGAAATCTTAATGATTTGTCAGTCTTTTTTTATGCCGCTTTCATCACTTTGACTAAAATAGAGTCAAGCCTGAATCAATTAAGTGTGGGTGCATGTGCTCATGGATGAATTGGACCGCAAACTAAAACAGCGCAACGAGAACCGAGCGCGCGAGCGGCATTTGGCGCGGCAACGGCGGCGGCAGGCAGCGCTGGACTCCGGTGAGGGGTCGCTCAAGCGCTTTGCCTCCGAACGCTTGAACTTGCGCAAAGCAAAGCAGGCGACCCTGTTCCATCGCGGACTAACATGGATGTTTTCCAGCAGGCGGCCTGTCGCCACATTGACGGGCGTCGTAGTGCTCGCCATTTTGTTATTTTTTGTGGGGAGTTATGTATTTACCGATCGCATCTTCCCGAACGTTTATGCGCTTGGCGTACCAGTTGGGGATTTGACGCCGGCCGAAGCGGAAGCCGCTATCCAAGCCAAATGGGACGGCGAGATCTTCATCGATTTTACCGTGGATGGCGAACTGATCAGGCAAGTTACGCCCAATCAATTGGGACTGTCGATTGACGTCGCAGCTATGGCGGGCAGCGCCCGCGACGCGGGATTGGCCGGCGTCCCATTCGGCATCGAGGTGGCGCCGGTTGTGAGCGTCGACTATGGCAAGGCGCAAGCCGTTCTCTTGGATTTGACAGAGCTCATCTATATCTTGCCCTATGAAGCGGGCTTCAAATGGTCGGGCGGGAAGCTGGTAACTGTGCCCGGCCGGCAGGGCCGGCATCTGGATATTTCGGGGGCGCTGGAAAAACTCTTAAAAGAGCCGAGCCGAGCGCTGGCGGAGCAGCGCTTTGAATTGCCGACAATCCCGCTTTTGCCGGATGTCATGGATAGCTCGCCATTTATCGAAGAAGCCCATGCCTTTTTGGCTGGCGACGTGCGCTTGAACGGTTACGACCCATACGTGCACGAAGTGATCTCCTGGAAGGTGGATCAAAGGACCGCGGCTGAATGGTTAATCGCCGGCGAAAACGGCTTGGCAGTGCGCCAGGATGTCTTCAGCGCCTTCATCAAGAGCCTGAACAAGGACTTGATAACTGGCGCGACAGCGCGCTTTATCGACGAGCTCACGGCGGTCGAGAAGATGCAAGATGGTTTGAATACGAATAATGCCAATGTCGTGGTCCGCGTCCAGCATCTGCCCAAGTCCTATTTTGTCGAACATGCGGACACCGGCTACCGGATCGGACGCAAGAACGGCTTGCCCTATCAACTTGTGTACGAGTCAAACCCCAATCTCAATTGGAGAGCCTTAAATGTCGGCGACGAAATTCAGATCCCGTCGCGCGATGTCTTGATTCCCGAGGACCCATTGCCGCACAAACGCATCGTTATTGATATTGAAACGCAATGGCTGGTCGCATTCGAATATGACCAAATGGTCTTCAGTTGGGGGATTTCTTCCGGGCGCGAGACGGCGCCTACTTACCCGGGGATTTACCAAATCTTGACGCACAACGACGTCGCTTTTGGCGGCAGCTACGCCTTGTGTGAAGATGCGGGCACCAATTGCGCCCAATGGCGAATGAATTGGTTTATGGGCATCTATGAAGTCGTGCCCGGGCTGATGAACGGCTTCCACGGCGCGGTGCAATTGCCTAACGGGAACTACCTGGGCGGCGGCGGCGTATATGAACCGGTTACGTTTGGCTGCATCATGTCGCTTGATGAGTATGCGGAACAGCTTTTTGCCTGGGCGGAAAACGGAACGATCGTCGAGATACTCTCCGACGATTTCCAGCCCGAGAGCCAGTTGGCTGAGTTCGCCTTGAATTATATCAGCACGATTGACACAACCTACCGTCCGCGCTCTACCTAGGAAGCAGGCGCTCGCGCAGGAGAAACAGGTCGTCAAGCGCTCGATTCGACCTTGACGATTGGCGAGCCTGCCTTTATCTTTCGCCACTAGGAATTAGTGGCGAAGCGCCACTGTTGGAGACGCAAATGCCCGCGCAGGCGGGTGTTTTGCATTTGAGCGCGTTTACCGCGCTTGTCGTACATGAGGAAACCTCAAATGAGCCATGCCTTCGGAACATGGAAAAGTCCTATCAATGGCAAAGCGATTGCCAGCGGTATCAGTCTGCGCGACGTGCAATGGAACAGCGCCGGCGATACCCTGGTCTGGTGGGAAAACCGCGGCAAGACCGGTGTCCTGCTCGCCAAAACTGGCGAGGACGCGCCGCGCGACCTTAGCGATAGAAGTCTGAATGTCGCCGGACGGGTTGGTTACGGCGGCGGCGCGTTCACGGTTGGCGCGGGACATGTTTATTTCGCCGCCGGGGACCGTCTCTATAAACAAGCGCTCGCGGGGGGAGCGCCGCGCGCCATCACGCCGGAATTTGGCAGTTACGCCTCGCCGGCGGTCTCCACGGATGGCAGATGGCTTGTATATGTCCATAGTTACGAGCGCAATGACGGCTTGTGCTTGGTGGACAGCGATGGCGGCAACTTCCCGCGCAAGCTGGCTTACGGCACAGATTTTCTTATGCAGCCGGTCTGGCATCCCGCCGGGGAGCAGATCGCGTATATCGCCTGGAATCATCCGCAGATGCCCTGGAATGGCAGCGAACTGCGCTTGCTTCGGCTGACCGATGACGCTAGCGGCCTGCCCTGTGCGGACGAGATCCTAATACTGTGCGGCGACCGCGATACAGCGATCTTCCAGCCGCAATTTTCGCCGGACGGGCGCTATCTCGCCTACGTCAGTGACGCGAGCGGCTGGGGACAGATCTATCTCTACGATCTGGAAAGGCAAAGGCATACTCAGCTGACCGATACCGCTGCCGAACATGGCGCGCCGGCTTGGGCGCAGGGCTTGCGCATGTATGGCTGGGGCCGCGACAGCCGTTCTCTCTTTTACTTGGAAAACGATCGCGGTTTCTTTTCGCTGCGTGCCTGCCATCTGGAATCCCGTGAAGACAGGCTGATCACTGGCCTCGAGCAATATACGCACTTGGAACAGTTGGCGACGGCGGGCGACAGAGAATCGGTCGCCCTGATTGCCTCTTCCGCCTCGATTCCCGCGCGCTTAATCAGCTTGGATACGGGGTCTCGTTTGTCGGTCCAGCGCCGCAGCCAGACCGAAAACCTGCCCAGCAGCCTGCTTTCCCCGGCACAGAGCATCACCTGGAAGTGCGACGATGGCGCCGACGCCCATGGCTTATTTTATGAGCCTGTTACGAAAGAAGATATGCCGACGGGTAAGCCGCCATTGGTCGTCAACATCCACGGCGGTCCCACGTCACAAAGGACGGCAGCCTATTCCAACGAGGTTCAGTTTTTCACCACCAGGGGGTATGCCGTCTTGCAGGTCAATCACCGCGGCAGCACCGGTTACGGCAAAGCCTACATGGACATGCACCGCGGCAATTGGGGTTTGTACGATGTGACAGATTCAATCAGCGGCGTCAATCATCTGGCGGAGGCTGGGCGAATCGACCGCTCCAAGACCGTAATCATGGGCGGCAGCGCTGGCGGCTTCACCGTCTTGCAGTCGCTGGTCGAACACCCCGGTTTTTATAGAGCGGGCATCTGTTCCTATGGCGTCTCCAACCAATTTGGTCTCCTGATGGATACGCACAAATTCGAAGAACGCTATACTTACTGGCTCTTGGGCGAATTGCCCGAGGCTGCGGAATTGTATCGGCAGCGGTCGCCGCTTTTCCATGCCGACAAAATCGTTGATCCGCTGATCGTTTTCCAAGGCACAGACGATGTCGTCGTGCCGCAAGACCAATCAGACCTGGTCGTGGCTTCGCTCAAGCGGCGCGGCATTCCCCATGAATACCACCTATTCCAAGGCGAAGGACACGGTTGGCGCAAGCCCGACACGATCGAAGCCTATTACAGCGCGATTGAACGATTCTTGCTGCAGCATGTCATCTATGCCTAAGCGCGCGGCTACGCGCCAAACATGTTTCATTATGGATTCCTAGATTTATGGTAGAGAATCTTCTTCTACTTTTGGCGGGCTTGGCGGGGCTTTTCTATGGCGGCAACTGGCTGGTGCGCGGCGCTTCCAATCTGGCGATGTCCTATGGGGTTTCGATACTGATTATCGCGCTGACTTTTGTCGCCATCGGCACCTCCATGCCGGAATTGCTTGTCAGCGCCCAAGCGGCTTTGGCTGGCAAAAGCGACCTCGCTATCGGCAATGTGCTTGGCTCGAATATCGCCAATGTTGGCTTGATATTGGGCGCAACGGGCTTGATCGCCACGCTAAGCGTCAAGGCGACGCTTTTGCGGCGGGAAATCCCCATCATGATCTTTTTTTCCTTCTTCGCCTATATCTTGACGCTGGATGGTCAGATAGGCCGGGTCGACGGTTTGCTGCTGCTCTTGTCTTTTGCAGGCTTCAACACCATGATCTATTTTCTGGCGAAAAAGGAGCAGGATACGCGCGAACATCTGCTGGCGGATGTCGAGGACGGGCAGAGCGCGCCTGAACGCGGCCGGCTTAAAGAATTCTTCTTCTTGATGCTGGGCATCGCCGCGCTGGTGATCGGTTCGCGCCTGATGGTTGAAGGCGCGGTGAATCTCGCCCGTCTGGTCGGCGTAAGCGAGCTGGTCATCGCCATAACGCTGGTCGCCTTCGGCACATCGCTGCCAGAACTGGCGGCATCGCTATCCGCGGCTTTTCACAAGCAGACCGATCTCGCGCTTGGGAACATAGTCGGCTCGAACATCGCCAACCTCTTGCTGGTCCTGGGCGTGACAGCGCTGCTGCGGCCCATCGCTGTTAGCCGCGCCGATGTTCAGTTCGAGTTCCTGATCATGCTCGCCTTTGCTGTCTTGCTTATCCCCTTCGCGCGCCATCAGAAGTTCGGCAGACGTCAGTCGGCGATCTTTTTGGGCGCTTATATCGCCTTCATCATCTACAGTCTGAGCGCTGACAAACTACAGATTCTGATACAATGACAGCATAGGCTTTCTACGCTTTACACAAAATAGCGCTCCTAGATACTTGAGCCAGCGAGCATAATCACTGATGCCTAACTTGCCAGCGGTCGAACACTTTAAGAGCAGCACGGGCGTCGATATCTTCCGCTTTTCGATGCAGCTATTCCCCAACGGTTTCGTCGGTCATGCCTATATTCTCGAAGGGGCGGGCGAGCTGACGCTTGTCGATTGCGGCTCGGGAATCGGCGCGAGCAATGATGATTTGCTGGCCGGTATCGCTGACATCGGCGAGCGTTTCAATCGCAAGTTCAGCTTGCGGGACATCCAGCGCATCATCATCACGCATGGGCATATCGACCACTTTGGCGGTCTGGCATTTGTCAAGGAACAGACCGGCGCCAGCGTCGGCATTCACGAGCTTGATCGTCGAGTGCTGACCAATTACGAAGAGCGCGTGGTCGTGGCTACAAAAGCGCTGGGCATTTACTTCGCGCGCGCCGGCATCGAACCCGCATTGCGCGAGACCTTGTTCAAAATGTACGGCTTCGCCAAGCAGCACGTGACATCCATTGAGGTCGATTTCAACATCTTGGACGAGCTTGTGCTTGACGGCATGGAGTTCATTCACAGTCCCGGTCATTGCCCGGGCCAGGTTTGCATCCGCTTGGGGGATGTCTTGCTGAGCGCCGACCATGTCTTGTCGCGCACGACGCCGCACCAATCGCCCGAAAGCATCACGCACTTCATGGGGCTCGATCACTATGCCGATTCTTTGCGCAAGCTGCTGCGCTTCGAGGGGATCGAATTGGCGCTGGGCGGGCACGAAGATCCCATCCACGATGTCTATGGTCGCATCCAGGCCATCCTCGCCAGCCACAACCGCAAGCTGGACCGCATCCGCCAGATCATGCGCGACCATGGCGAGCCGATGACCATTAGCGCGATATCGCGCGCGATGTACCCGCACGTGGAAGGTTATCATGTGCTGCTGGCGATAGAAGAAGCCGGCGCCCATATCGAGTACTTGTATCAGCACGGTTACTTGACAATCGCCAACTTAAAAGAATTCGAGGTGGAAGACAATCCCGCGCTGCTTTATTCCCTGCACGATTAATATGCGCTATCACACAGATTGCACGCCGAATTTACTTGCAGATTACAACTTTGTCGACAATCTGTCGTATACTAGAATATGTCGGATGCGCGCTTGTCGCTAGAACGCGGCAAGCCGAGACATTAGCTTGGAATAAAGGAACAGCAAATGGGAAAGAAGCGCAAAAACGATAGTGGCGCAGACGGACAGGTCTACGAATTGGCGGGCTTGGTCGATCGTTTTGCCGCAAACTTGATAGACAGCTTTCTCTTGATTCTCCCGCTTTCAATTGCAGCCTTGATCATTTCCGCCCCGGGGCATCATCTTCCCACAGAGTTCTTGCATTTTGTGCTTCTAGCTGTGCCGATTGCCTATCACTGGTACTTCTTGACGCGGCGCGGGGGTCAGACCCCGGGCAAGTTTGCCCTGGGCATCCGCGTCATGAAAGCCGATGGCAGCGACATCAACGACGTGGACGCTGTCATCCGCGCCATTGGTTACCATGTCAGCAGTATGCTTTTCGGACTAGGTTTCATTTGGGCTTTATTCGATAAGAACAATCAGTCTTGGCACGATAAAATGGCGCGCACCTTTGTCGTGCGCTGCAGACAGCGGCGCAAAACCGTGAAGATCCACGTCTAATCGCGCTTCCGCGCGCGAATAACCTGACGAATTACAGATGTTCCAGCTTGCGCAGCGTCTTGGCTTGTCCCGCTTCGAGGCGGACGAGGCTTATTTGCAGGCGCTCACGGCTTTCCGGCGACAAGATCTCAAAGAAGCGCTCGCCCAAATCGATGTCGCGATTGCGCTGCATCCCAACCACGCCGAATATCACGCGGCGCTCGCTTGGTTTCAACTCAAGCGCGACGACAAGTCGCGCGCTCGCGCTGGATTTGATCAGGCGCTGACCATCAACCCCTACGAAATGCTGGCCAATTATGGCTTAGGCATCTTAGCTTACCAGGACAAGGACTGGGAAGCCGCGGCCGGTTGCTTCCTCAATGCGCTGGCGGCACAGCCCGATCGGCCCGAAACGATCTACTATCTCGCGCTGGCGCGGCACCGGCAAGGTGATAATGCGCGCGCGCTCCATTGGATGCAAAAGGCTGGTGAAGTATTTGCCGCGGCGGATGACCAGCGCGCAAAGCAATGCCGCGCCTGGATGCGCGAATTCGCGCAGCTCGCCGGCGTAGATAGGACGCGCGTCTAGCTGCAAGGTCTTGCAGTCGTACTCGGACCTTACATAAAATTGCTAGATTAACGCGGTCGCGGTGAAAATCTACGTGCTGCGATTGCTCTGCACATCCACGCGCGGCATTGCAAGTGAGCTCACATCCTCATAGAATGACAGCTTATCGCAATTCCAGGCTCGGAATGCTGATTTGGAAACTTATTTAGGCGAGTTGTCCGCCCTCGGGGCGGCTTTCTGTTTTGCGCTCGCGTCGACGACTTTTACGCTGGCTGGCCGCAAATTCGGCGCGACCGTGTCGATGGCGATCAGCTTGCAGATTTCGCTTGTCTTTCTGCTTCTGATGCACCATGTCATGCTCGGCGAGCCATTTCCCAGTTCTGCGTCGCTCGAACGCTGGACCTTGCTCGGCGCTTCCAGCCTATCCGGCTTTGTCGTCTCCTCCGTCATGCTCTTGCGTTCCTTTCAATATATCGGACCTCGTCTTGCCATGCTGATTGGCTCGATCACGCCCATCGTCGCGGCATTGCTGGCTTGGATATTTCTCGGTCAAGGGTTGTCAGCCATTGCCGTGCTCGGCATTGTGGTAGTGGTGGCTGGCATTGGCTGGGTGGTATCCGACGACGCGCGACGCGACCTGCAGATGAAAAACGCGAATTACAGCCGCGGCTTGGCGCTCGCAGTTGGCTCCGCCATCGGTCAGGGGGCTTCATTTGCGCTGATGTCGGAAGGCGTTGCTGACGGATTCCACGCCATGAGCGCGGGCTTGATTCGCACCTTGGTCGGCTTGGTCATCCTGTGGTTGCTGATTATGGCGCGCGGCAAAATGCGCGAAAACTTGCGCCTGATATGGGCAGAACCGCGGGCGCTGCTCGTTTTGACATTCGCCTCTTTAGTAGGACCGGTCATCGGCACGACCTTGGTCTTGTTATCGCTCCAGAACACCAGCGTCGGCATTTCTTCGACCTTGACCGGCACGACGCCGATTTTGCTGATTCCGATAGGCTATGCTGTATTTGCTGACAAGATCACCCCGCGCGCTGTCATCGGCACCCTGATCGCCATCGCCGGCGTTGCGCTGCTCTTCGCGGCTTAAGTTAGACAGCTCATTTCAATCGAATAACAGAATAAAGTAATTCCAAGAATGTAATGAAAAACTGCAAGTTCAACATATTGTCCAGTTTTGGGCGACACACAGGACTCCGTTGAAATATTGCCCCCATCCCCCGGCCCTTCTCGCCATCTCAATGGCGAGCATCCCCAAAATGAGGGAAGGGGAGCCTTCTGACCTGTATTGAGCCGTTAAGCCCCTCCCTCTTTATGGGAAACATCCCCCGTGAGGCGGGGGACGGAGGGGGCACTGTGGTTTGGGGTGGGGGAAAATCGAGTATTTCAACAGCGACCACAGTGTCGCCCCTACATCGCGGTAGATTTATGTAACATGCGGCACAAAAATGGTTCTGGTGCGTTTGCTCTGGAATTTCTTACAGTCGCACTGTCATTTTCTCTGTCCCACTGTGCCACTGTGCCTTTGTGGTGAATCTTCTTTAGAATGCGCGCTTCCGACAGAATAGCGCCGTGACGGCGAACCGCAGGGAGACTGCCGAGAGGCTAATAAATGCACGCATAGGCGAATTCGCAAGCCCTGCGGCGTTTTCCAAGTTGGCCGGAAATGGTTATAATGAAGCTAAGTTCGAAGGAAAATACCGAGGACTCGGCGATGACCGAATTTAACATCCGGCCCCTGGAACGCTCTGACCGCGAGTGGGTGGCGCATTTTCTTGATGAGCGCTGGGGCACCACGCAGATTGTCTCCCGCGGCAAAGCCGTTTATGGTCATCTCTTGCCCGGTTTCATGGCGGAACAGCACATGGCGCCCGCCGAAGACGAGGCGCAGCCCAGTGAAGCCGCCGCCGAAAACATTGGTCTGATTACAGTTCACATTGGCGAAAGAGAGTGCGAGATTACCACGCTGGACAGCCTGTTGGAGTCCATAGGCGTGGGAACAGCTCTGGTAGAGGCGGTCGAAGATTGGGCGCGCGAAGCCGGTATCGAAAGACTCTGGCTGGTAACGACGAATGACAATTTGGCTGCTCTCAAATTCTGGCAGAAACGCGGCTATGAACTGGTTACCGTCCATCGCAACGCCATTGCCGTAGCCCGCCGCATCAAGCCGCAGATTCCAATAACGGGCTTAGAAGGGATCACCATCCGCGACGAAATCGAATTGGAAAAACGCATTTGACAACGAAATGTCGCTTGGTCCCTTCGGCGGCGGGTGTTTGGCTGATGTCTATTCCTTCGCGCTGTCGGTCCTGCTTTCCGCGCCATTCATGCCGCCGGAATGCTCAGCCTTAAGCCTTCGTTCGCGCAAGTAACTTTCGCCAATGATCAGCAAGACGCCGCCAACGATGGCGTGATCGGCCAGGTTGCTAACGTTGGAAACGACGCCGGGTATCTGATAATGAATGAAGTCGATGACATGACCCTGTTGCAGCCGATCAATGACATTGCCGATGGCGCCGCCGATAACAATGCCGGTAGCGAGCGGCAGGAATACGCCGCCCGGCGGGGTACTGCGAAAATGCCAGAGCATGACGCCAATGATGACAAATGCCAGCAGCAGGATGACATTGCCCGCCGACGGCAGGATGCCAAATGCCGCTCCGGTATTGGTGCTGCGCGTCAATTGGAAGAACGGCGCCAGGGCTGGAATCGGCTGGACGCTTTGGTATAGCTCTAAATTTTCGACAATCCAGCCTTTGCTGGCTTGGTCGACCAAGACCGCAAACATGACCGCCCCGACCAGGATGAACCACTTAAGCATAAACGCTCCACGTATAGCGGGATGCCGCTATTGTAGCATCAGATTCTAAGAATATAACGCGCGACTGTTATGTCGCTCTGGCGGTTTGACAGCTCGCTCCAGCCTGTGCTAGCCTCGTCGTGGCTTGCGGCCGGCTTGGATCTGATCTTGAACGATACTTGCTGACCCTTCGTTTTCTCATGGTGAAAGAATGCCAGGATTCGCACACTGGACGCTGGATGAACAGAAACGCTACTGGCTTGGCTTGGCGCACGATGTCATTGGACTGTGGGGGCACGGCGGCGCGCATTTGTCCTGGCTGGGATACAGCAGCAATGCGGTCTTCAAGGCAAGCGCGCGCAGCGGGATATTCGTCTTGCGCCTGCATCGGCCGGGGAAGGCGCGCGCCGAACGCCTGGAATCCGAGTTGCGCTGGCTGCAATACTTAAACCAAAATACGGACCTGCTGGCGCCGCTGCCCATCCCTTTGCCAGACCATACGCGGGAGGTCCTTTTCACATCGGTGAGACCCGCGCGGCTAGGACCGGAGGTTGTCCTTTGCAGCCTCTTTGAGTTCATCGACGGCAAGAGCAAGTCGGCACAGGATCTATCCGCCGCTGAAGTCCACGCGGTTGGCGTCTATCTGGGAACGCTTCACAGTGAGGGACAGTTTGAGCCGCCGCCCGGCTTCAGGCGTGCACGAATGGATTGGGAAGGATTGTTTGGCGCGGAGTCGCCATACTCGGTGCATGAAACCATTATAGCGCCCAGCACTGAACAGGCTGATACATTCGCACAGGTAGAAAACCGCCTTCGCAGCGTGATGGCCGCAATTGACCGCGATCCCGACAGTTTCGGGCTCATCCACGGCGATCTGCTTGCGAAGAACATCTTGTTTCGCGCTGGTCAGCCGGTGGCGCTCGATTTTGAATATTGCGCTTGGGGATATTTTCTCTACGACCTCGCGCCTTTGCTCTGGCAGCTCAAAGGCGAGCGCCCACATGATTATCCACTGCTGGAAGAGGCTCTGTGGTCCGGCTATACGGCGAAGACCACTGTGAATCCGCAGGCGCGCGCGCATCTGGAAGCCTTCATAGCGGCTCGTCAACTGGCGTCTTGTCGCTGGCTGCTGGCGCATGCGAGCCATCCGACTGTGCGCGCAATCGCCCCGAAATTGCTGGAAGACAGGGCAGCGGAATTACGCGACTTCCTGGCAAGCGGCGTACTGAAACGACAATCGCTAACCTTATGATAGACCAATGAGGCTGAATGTTTTCAAAACTGAATCCGCCCAAGGCGGATGCTTACAAGCTCTATCTTCTATTGTCGGGCATGCAATCATTCGCCATGACCATGGTTTTCACGGTCAATCTTGTCTATCAGGTCAAACAGGTGGGCTTGAATCCACTGCAGCTCGTCCTGGTCGGCACCTGCCTGGAACTGACTGCCTTCTTGATGGAGATCCCGACCGGTGTCGTTGCCGATGTCTATAGCCGCCGTCTTTCCGTGATCATTGGCATCGCTCTGCTGGGATTGGGTTTCCTGGTCGAGGGCAGTTTCCCCATCTTCGAGTCGCTCTTGATAGCGCAGATTATCATGGGACTGGGTTATACATTTTTGAGCGGGGCGCAATCGGCTTGGATTGTGGACGAGATCGGACAGGCGAGAGCGTCCGCCGCTTTCCTCCGCTCCGCGCAGGTGGCGCAGCTTAGCGGCTTCGCCGCTATCTTCGTTAGCGTTGCGGTGGCGAGCTTCAGCCTGCAAGCCGCGATTGTGTCGGCGGGGATCATCATGCTGGCGCTTGCGCTGCTCTTGATTTTGCTGATGCCCGAGGCCGGTTTCCAGCGTCAGGAAGCGTCGCAGCGCGAAAGCTGGGCGACGCTCTTCGCTACATTCCGCAGTGGACTAGGCTTGGTGCGCCGACGACAGCTATTGCTGCTGATCATGGCGGCTACAATCATTCATGGCGCATTCAGCGAAGGATTTGATCGCTTGTGGACCGCGCATTTGCTGGATAACTTCAGCTTTCCTCCGCTCGGTCAACTGGACGAGATCGTTTGGTTCGGCCTCATAAGCGCCGTCGGCATGCCTTTGAGTCTGCTCACGATGGAATACATCCGGCGCCGGGTCGACATGACAAGCAATCGCTCCGTCTCGATCAGCTTGGCGATTGTTTACGTCGCCATGATTGCTGGGGTATTGCTATTCACGCTGGGGCAAAGTTTCCCATTGGCGCTGTTTGGGCTGTGGATAACCGGCGCCATGCGCGCCATCCGCAACCCGCTTATGGAAAACTGGATCAACCAGCATACTGAATCCGGCGTGCGAGCCACCGTTTTGTCCATTCAAGGTCAAGCTGACGCATTCGGACAGATCGCCTGCGGTCCTATGCTGGGCGCGATCGGGTACTTTTCCTCCATACGTATGGCGATAAGCATTTCAGCCCTAATGCTAGTTCCCATCTTGGGTGTCTTTAGGCGGTCACTGCGCCCCCAAGGGTAAGGCAGTTGTCGCAATCTTGTCCATTGCGCTGTAGAATGTGCGCATGTCTTATGCGCTGTAGATTGAGCGCGCGAATAGCGAAGGGAGATCCCAGCGACCTATGAATACCAAGGCTATGCTCGAAGAGCTCAAGAATTTCGACACGCCCTCCATCACCAATGTGGTGGCGACCTATCCCGCATCCCCGCTCTGCCTGGGGCTGTACAATCCCTGGAGCGAGAATTGGTACACCGATCAGTCGATACGCTGTATGTACCCGGAATTGGGGCGTCGGGTCGGTTATGCGGTCACCTGCGTATATGGTCTGCCCGATGCCAATTTCACGCGGCTCAGCTTCGGCGATGTGCTGGATGCTTTGGAAGCGGCGCAAGGACCCACGATCTTGGTCCTTCAGCAGAAGTTTCCGCCGGAAATTGCGGGGAAGGTCGGCTTGGCGGGCGGCAACATGGTCTCGGCGATGCGCGCGATCGGGTGCCTCGGCCTGCTGTCCAATGGTCCATCGCGCGACCTGGACGAGGTGCGCGAAATGGACTTTCAGTACATGCTTAGCGGCGTCACCCCGGGACATGGCAATATGGCGGTTCAGGCTGTGAACGTACCTGTTTCGGTGGCTAGCATGGATGTCGCGCCCGGCGAGTTGATTCACATGGACGAAAACGGCGCTTGCAAGTTCCCCGCCGATCAATTGGAAGCGGTGCTGAATAACGCGCGCGCCTTGCAGCAGGAAGAATCCGCTCGCATGGAGGCTCTGCAGGCGGCGAAGTCTGCGGCGGAATTGCGGGCCATCTTCGCCGGGCACGCCTATGGCGATGAGGACGATGCCTAGTCGGCGGCGCCAAGGTCGAATTCCACTGTCCATGACAGCGCATCGCCGCCGCGCTCTGCGCGCAAATAGCTCAATCAGGAGAACGACGGATGCGAGACAAACGTGTATTGATCACGGGAGCGACTAATGGAATCGGCCAGGTCGCCGCGCTGGAATTGGCGAAGATGGGCGGCGAAGTCATTATCGTGGGGCGCAACGAAGCCAAAACGCGCGGCGTGCTGTCGCAACTGATCGCTGACAGCGGCAACGACAATCTACACATGCTGCTGGGGGATCTGTCTTCTATGGAAGCAACGCGCCGCGTCGCCGCCGAATACCGCGAGAATCATCAGCGCCTGGATGTTCTGCTTAATAACGCCGGCGCGGCTTTTTCTACTTATCAGACATCGGCTGAGGGTTACGAGCTAACTTTCGCGCTCAACCATTTCAGCTATTATCTGCTCAGCAATCTGCTGCTCGACATCATTGAAGCCACTGCTCAGGAACATGGCGAGGCGCGCATCATCAATGTCTCCTCAAGCGCCCATACGGCTGCGGGAGCGGACGGTTTGCGCCTGTCTGACACGCGCGATGGGAGCCGCTTCAAAGCCTTCTCCGTCTATGGCGCGAGCAAGTTAGCGAATCTCCTTTTCACCTATGAACTGGCGCGGCTAACCGCAGGAAGGAACATAACGGTGAACGCCGTGCATCCCGGACTGGTGAATACCAGCTTCGGCGACAATATGTCCGGGATTATGCGCCCGTTTTTCAAACTGATGAAGACTGTCGCCGGGCGGACGCCGATGAAGGGCGCCGAAACCTTGATCTATCTTGCGTCTTCGCCCGAGGTCGCGGGCATCAGCGGTAAATATTGGTCGGATAAAAAGCAACGCCGCTCAAGCGAGATCTCCTATAGCCGCGCCCAACAGACAGCGCTGTGGCAATTCAGCGCCGAGGCGACCGGCGTCGGCTAACCTGGGTTCACTGCAGCGCTCGTGGCAATGCAAAGCCCTTGGCTCTTTCTTCAAATGCTAGCGCTGCCGAGACAGCCTTCAAGTTCAGCGGACCATAGAGATGAGGAAATAACTCAGCGCTTTTTGTCGCGCTGAATATGTTTCCCTTCGGGTGAGCAGGCGCTTCCCAGCGCAATTCGGGTGCCAGCTCGCCTTCTTCAATACACAGCAGAAGCAAGTCAGATTGAGCCCGGTAGAAGTTGTTCGCGACGGTCAGGACCTGGTCCAGCCGCGAACAATGAATGAAGCCTTCACTTTCGAGGGATGGCGGCTGATAAAGCCCGGTCGCTTGCGCCTGCGTCCAGTCGGAATGGCTGGCGATGTGGTATATCATCGCAGCGCTTGATCGAGGTCGGCGATGAGATCCGCCGGATGCTCCAAACCGATGGAGACGCGCAGCAAGTTGCACGGCGTATTCGAATCCTCTTCTATCGATTCGCGATGTTCGATGAGGCTGTGGGTGCCGCCAAAGCTGGTTGCGCTGGTGAAGAGCCTCAGTTTGTTCACCACGTCGATGGTGGCTTGTCGACCGCCGCGTACTTGCATCGACATCAAGCCACTGCCGACGCGCATTTGCCGCATAGCCAGATCGTATTGCGGATGGCTTGGATGATGCGGATAGAGCACACGCTCAACTTTAGGGTGATCCGCCAGGAAACACGCCACTTCCATGGCGTTTTCGCTATGGGCGCGGACACGATAGGACAGGCTCTGCATCCCGCGCAGCGTTAACCAACTGTTCATCGGCGACAAGATTGAGCCGCCGATTCTCACCAAGCGCATGACGCGCTGAGCGAATTCGTTATCCTCGCGGAATACAATGACACCACCGAGCACATCATGGTGACCCGCGATGTATTTGGTCAGCGAATTGACAACAATATCTCCGCCAAGCGCTAATGGATTCTGCGCGACCGGCGTCGCGACCGTGTTGTCGACCAGGACAGCCGTCCCATTTTTGTGGGCTATGTCGCTTATCGCCGCGATATCCGCCAGGCGTATCATGGGATTGGTCGGCGATTCAAAGATCAGCAACTTGGTCTGTGGGCGTATTGCGGCGCGCACAGCCTTCAGATCGCTCATATCAACGAAACTTGTCTGCAAGCCCCAGGGCGCGAAGAATTCCTTCAGTTGAACGCGTATCCCAAAGTACATGTCGTCGCTGGATACGATATGATCGCCTGGTCTTAATGCCTGGAAAATCGTCAGCATGGCGGCCGAGCCGCTGGCGATAGCATGCGCCGCAGCGCCATATTCCAGCTTGCGCATAGCCTCTTCCAGCGCCGCGCGATTCGGGTTCTGATACCGGGTGTAGATCAACTCGTCCGGCTCATGCTCCAAGCCCGTTGTTTCGTATTGAAATGTCGTGCTGAGGACAATCGGCGGGACAATCGCGCCACTGGCGCTGTCGATATTTGAATTGTGAACCGCAGTCGTTTCGGGTCTGCGCGGCATGTGATGTAACCTTTGTCCGGGCTTCCGTCGGCGTCCATGATAACGGCAATCCGCTGCTTATGCCATTGCGCCCGGCGAAAAGGCAGCGAAATCTCCAGCCGAATTCAGGGGATTCAAGTAGAATCTGGTATCTAAGCGTCTTCCTTTGCCCGCTTGAGTTGCTAGCGAAAACGGAGGGATGAACGATGCCTGATATGCTTGTTAAGCTATACGAATTGCCCCCGCTTGAACCCGAAATCGCCTTTCAGCGCGATCAAGGCGTCACGATCAGGCGCTGTATGCCGCCGGAAAAGCGCCTCGTCATCGACTGGATCGACGCGCGCTTCAATCCCTACTGGTCTAGCGAGGCGGATGTTGGTTTTTCTGCGCATCCGACGACGGTCATGTTGGCGCATCGACGCGACCAGTTGCTCGGTTTCGCTTGCTACGACACAACCTACAAAGGGTTCTTCGGTCCAACGGGGGTTGATGAGCGGGAACGGGGGCGCGGTATCGGCACAGCTCTTTTGATCATGTGCCTGCACGAGATGCGCAAGGCTGGTTATATGTACGGCGTCATCGGCTGGGCAGGACCCACGACCTATTATGAAAAAGCGGTGAACGCCGTGATCATTCCCGGCTCCGAGCCGTCTATCGCTTACAAGGGCATGTTAGGGACAGATGCGGTCTTCAGCGACGGCGCGCCGGGCGAATCGTTCCTGGAAAATGCCAGCCCTGTCATGGCAAGGCAAGACCTTGATTTGCAGCATACACGACAGCATTGATAATCTCGGTCAATCCGCGCCCCTTGCCCATCGAAATATCTCTGCCAAAAAACGTGAATACCACGTCGCCGTTGATGGCTGCAACTTGTTCCAATGGCGCGCCCGAACAGGACTGTTCGAGAATCGCGCACATCGCCATGGCTGACAATCCTTGCGGGTTTAGCACATCGAAATGAAAGTCCAGCCTGCCGTCCGGGCGCTCAAGCGCCCAGACGAAGGCTTCGGATTCGCAGCCGATCACGCGATGCGCCTCCTCGTAGGGCTTGGCGGCCACCGTAGCCGGCACGGGTTCAAACTCGTCGGCGATGGCGATCAAAAAGTCGATGCGCTCATCCCGCGTGGAAATGAAAGCGAAATCGTCGAGGTAATCTTGAAGTTTAGGCGGATAGTCCGGCATCGGAGGACCCTGCTGCTGGCGCGGCCGGGGAGGCGCTTGCGCCTTCCCCAGCGCTGTCAAAAGTCTGACTATTTTTCGATGGGCAGGCCCACGCTGTTGCCCCATTCGGTCCAGGAACCGTCATAGTTGCGAACATCGGCGAAACCGAGCAGATTGGTCAAGACAAACCAGGTATGGCTGCTGCGCTCGCCGATGCGGCAGTAGGCGACCGTGGGCTGCTCTGGGTTCAAGCCGATCTCGTCGAGGTAAATCCCGCGCAGTTCCGCGGCGGTCTTGAAGGTGCCGTCCTCATTGGCGGCGCGGGACCAGGGCACGTTATCGGCGCCTGGGATATGCCCGCCGCGCACCGCTCCTTCTTGCGGATAACCCTCCATGTGTAGCTTTTCTCCGCTGAATTCGCCCGGGCTGCGCACGTCCACCAATTGTCCATTGGCTTGAGTATGCGCTAGCACGCCGTCTCGGAAGGCGCGGATTTGGCTGTCATCGCGTTCCGGCGCGCTGTATGATGTTGGGCTGATACTCGGTTTTTCCCGCGTCAGCTCGCGCCCTTCTTCAGCCCATTTCAGGCGTCCGCCATCCATAATCTTGGCATTGGTATGTCCGAATAGCTCGAATACCCAGAGCGCGTAAGTTGCCCACCAGTTGCTCTTGTCGCCATAGAATATGACCGTCGTGTCCGCGGTGATGCCGATGCGCCCCGCCAGCGCCTCAAATCCGGATTTATCCAGATAATCGCGCCGCAGCGGATCGTTGAGGTCCTTTACCCAGTCCACCTCTACCGCGCCGGGGATA
Organism: Phototrophicaceae bacterium; assembly: GCA_965116975.1. Taxonomy (GTDB): domain Bacteria; phylum Chloroflexota; class Anaerolineae; order Aggregatilineales; family Phototrophicaceae; genus UBA6055. The sequence goes on along the minus strand of OZ220735.1, from coordinate 2,540,811 downwards.
TGTCCGCTTGGGTAGAGCAGGGGGTCCTCGTTCGATTCGATGATGCGGATGCCAGCTTCGTTCAAGTTTGCGGCGACCCAGTCTGTCGATACAAGTTTATCGGGATTGGTGTAGCCGCGACTGTTGATATCACTCATTTTTTTGCTCCTTCTTCAGCTTATGCGATCGGAACCTAGCCGGCGGTTCGTTCCATGTCTGCAATTAAAAAAGCCAACCTTGGCGGGTTGACTTGTGGTTTTGAACAACCGTGTTGCTGGCAAAGCAAACAAACCCGCCTAGTCGTCAGTAGCCCTACAACAGCATGACACTCTCATCTGTAGCCGTCTGTCTTTGCTCATTGCTATAAGCTAGCATAGCTTTTGCGACTTTTCAAGCAGCTATGTTTGGGCAATCGCCCGAGCAATTTTCTGTCGAATGTCACTTTAACCTAAAATGATGCAGGGGCGGCTCGCGAGTTGCCCCTGCATCTTGCTATAAAATTGTGGCATCCGACATTTTTTGACTTAGGTCTCCGGCGGCAATTCCAAAGCGTTTACCAGGTCCTCAAGGCACAGGACAGAGTTTTGCAGTTGCAGGCCAATGTGCAGCCCGCGCGGGACGCGCGCCTGCAAACGCGCCCGACCGATATTGCCGATGAGAGGCTTGCGCCTGAGGACAACATAAACACCGGCGTCGTCTTTTTCAGTCGCCAGCTTCCAGCTCATGGACGCGCGCAATCTCACATTTACATAAAGCTGATTGTCCTCGGAGCGTGACAGCTTGACCTCGGCGTATTCCGCTTCTAGATAGAAGCTGCTGGGCGCTTGAACCTGCCATTGGTAGTTGCGCGATATTGTTGTCAGGTCGCGGATGGAAGCGAGCAGATCAAGCGCGCCCCGCAGCTTATTCAGCATAGGCATCAGAGTTCTTCCAAATGTTCCGCGACCCAGCGTTGATATGCTTGGCGCAATCTTTTAGTGTATTCCCCGACCGCGCCATTGCCTATTGAGCGGCCGTCAATCGCGACAATGGGAATGAGGCCCCGGCTGCTGCTGCTGAGAAAAGCCTCTAGCATGTCTGGCAAATCATCAATATGCGGCGCTTGCAGGCGCAGCGGCAAGATATCCCGGCCGACCTCGAGCAGGATCCGGCGCGAAATGCCCGCAAGTATGCCGCTGCCAGCAGTATAGAGCTGCCCATCGGCGATCGCGTAGAAGTTGCTGGTCGCCCCTTCCAACATGAATCCGCTTTTGTCTAACAAGATGATCTCATAGACTCCCGGCGCGGTCGCGTCTGGCAGTTTTCCGCGTATGTGCATCCAGTCGCTGGTCTTGGCGGAGGGACCTTGCCGTTGCGCGCCCCCCGAAGTGACACAGCGGACGCCTTGCCTGACCAGCGAATCGTCGGGCGGGTGGTAAGGCTCAAGCGTAATCAGTAGACTGTCCGGTCGCGCTGCTGATACCGAAATGCGAAAACGAACATCGCCGTAATCCGACGCCAGTATCATTGTACGCAGCGCGGCTTTCAGTTGCTGACGATCATAATCGATTGCGATGCGCTGATGGCGCGCGGAGGCTTCCAGCCGCTCCAGATGGGCGTCAAAGAGCAGCGCTTTTGTCCTATGCCAAGTATTGCCAACCGTATAGACGCCGTCGAATGGCTCGAAAACGACGGCTTCGGCCAGGCTGCTTGCCGCGTATGCTACTTTTTCCAAGCCACGAGGGCTCAGTCGGCGAATGATGGCAGGCATTTCGGGCGCAGGCGCTCAGCGTTGCAACCAAGTCTCGCGGTAAAGATTCCATTGAGACTGATTCAGGTCTTCATCGGAAAAGATCGCCACGCCGGTTAACAGCGACTTATCGGCTTCCGCCAAGCGCGATACGCCGAGGATAACGCCATCCAGCGCGGCTGACATCGTTTCGACCGAGGGATTGTGCGCCGCGCTCGGTCCGCCATAATTGGGGATGCTGACCATAATTCGCGTGTTGCCCCCCAGCAGATTGATATAGGTTTCGATGTGATAGGCTACCCAATTGATGTAGTCCAGCGTGTCCTGCCGGTAGCTCTGATACATGAGCAATACGACTTCATCGGCGGAAACCATGACCCGCTGCTTATAATTGGAAGACCACATCGTGCCCGGCGCGATAGAAGCCAGCGGGACCAGTCCGGCGTCAGTCGGCGTCAAGTCCGCGGGTACGGCTACAGCGATCGGTTTCTCTATGCCAATGGCGGAACGCACGCTGCGTATTAGCCGGATGAGATCATCGTTTTCATTGTAAAGCGGTTTGACGTCGAGTAAGATGCCGTCGAAGCCCAGGTCTTCGACTAGCAGACGACTGAAATCCGCGACATTTTCGTGCAATGCCATGCTATCCAAGCGATAACCGTCCACGGGATCGAGGTTTGTCCAGATCTCGATCCAGGCGAATATCACCGCTTCCTGATGTCGCTCTCTGAACTTCTCGACAAAGTCGGCGACGTCTAATCGCGACTCCATGAAGTTCCCAGCGCCTTGCGTGCCAGCGGTCCAACGTCCTTCAGCATTCAACGTACTGGCATAGGCATAAAGTTTCCCCATCTTATTCTGTTTCAGCTGGCCAGCCAACTCGCTGATTCTTGCCTCATCGACCTTGCCATGCGTCCAGGCTCTGTTGAGCCAGATGCCATTGTCGTAGCTGACAGTTTCTCCACCCTTCAATGCGCTCAAGCCGACAACGACACCGGCTACCACCAAGATTGCGGCCGGAATGCCAAAGATAATCCGCCTAATTGGGGAATCAAGAAAGCCCGTTTTCTTCGGCGCGGGCGGTCCTGGCGAAGTCGCCGCAAGCGCCCGCTGTCGCCGTCTGGAACTTGTTGGGGGCTTTCGTCTGTTAAATTGTTTAATGGCGGAGGTCCCTAGTCCAAGCTCTTTTGTGATAAATCGTCGGGCGACTGCCAGCAGGGCACTTGTCATTTTGAATGGGCGCGCAAAACTATTTCGTGGTCCCTGAACAGTTGTGGAGGGATTAACTGTGCTAGCGTTTTCGAGCATGGACATAGACAGAACCGAAAGATTGCGCATCTTTACGACTCCAAACAGTATAGCACAGTTACAGATTGCCTATTATCTCGTTGGCTGTTAATTCGCGGGATAGCGCGCCGCAGCCGCTTGGCGCCAAGCAGATGATTTTCAAGCAAGAAGCCCAAAGCAGCCTGCGGCGCTAGGGTAGGTCTAGCGCGGCTTGCAGCTTCTTCACCAGCGGGGGCGCGAATACGATTAGCCCAATTGCGACAGAAGTCAGCGCGGCGAGCAGAACTGCGGCCGCGGCCACGTCCTTGGCCACTTTCGCCATAGGATGAAAGTCGGAAACAGCCAGATTCACCGCCGCCTCAAGCGCCGCATTAAAAAACTCCGCCAACCACACCAGGCTCGTCGCCAAAATTATCAGCGCCCACTCTTGCGGACTGACTCCCAGCCATATCGCCAGCAGCAGCACAACTAGCGTCGCCAGCAGTTGAATCCTGGCATTCTTTTGATAGCGCAACATGTAGCGCATTCCCGCGCCCGCGTACATGAAGCTGCGCCAGCGGTTGGCGCTTACAAGCGGGCTGTGCGCGGCTGGGTCGCGCTCTGCGCTGCCCGGCTGCCCGGCTAGATTGAAGCGGTCCCCGTTCATCATTGGCCTCCATATTCGCCTCCATACTTGTCAACGATGGCAGGTTCGATCCCGATTGTCGCCAAGGCTCTAGCTTGTTCCACCCACATCGCCTGTTTCGCGGCCTCGGTATCGTGATCATAACCCAGCAAATGCAGCAGGCCATGCACAAGCAGCATGCAGAGCGTGTCCTCAACATTCAAGTTTTGTCTTTGCGCGACGCGCTTGGCATAGGGATAGGCAATTAGGATGTCGCCAAGGTACTTGCCCACGCTGTCGTTGCCGTCATTATTGATGGGCGCTGGACCGGCCGGGAAGGACAAGACATCCGTCTCGCTGAAGACCTGGCGAAATTTCTGATTCAAGTCCCGCAGGGAGTCGTCGTCGGTTACCACAATCGTCACTTGCGAACATGTATCCGCCCGCAGTTGTTTCAAGACGGTCTGTGCCGCTTGTCGGAGGCGAGTCTCGTGCACCGGATAAACTCGCTGAACCTGGATAAAAACAGCCAAGCTCACGCGCTTTCATTCAATTCGTCAGCAACGCTCGCGGGCTGCATTCCGTGGCTCGTTTTCGTACCGTTTCGTTTGGGCAGGGGCGGCACAACGTCCAGCGGTTCATCGTCGTCCATGATGCTTGGCAAGGCAGCGCCCTCCAGGTCCGACGAGGCAGATGGCGTCACCAGAGGCAAGTCAGTGGTGTTCGTTAAACCCGCTTTGATTTCAGTTTGAGCCTTGTTAACTTCCCGCTCTCCAGTTGCAGGCGCAGGCTTGGATTCTGGCATTTCTTCCGGCGTCGAGGCGCTGGCGTCGCCTGATGCTGCGACGCTGACAGCGGGTGAGGGCTCTTCGCGCGCGCTTTCAGGGACCACGGGTTTGACGGCTCGGGCATAGTCGATCCTGGTGTGGAACAATCCCTTAAAGACATCGATAAAGGTCTCTTCAATCTTGCGCAGATCATTCAAGGTCAGATTGGAAGCGTCCAACTGCCCGGCATTTCGTTTGCCGTCTACGATGCGGTGAACGAGCTCGGTTATTTCCTGGTTGCTTTCCGGATGGACGGCTCTAATCGCCGATTCGCAACTGTCCGCCAGCATCATAATAGCGGTTTCGCGGCTCTGTGGGATGGGACCAGGGTAGGAGAAATCCGCAGGATCCACATCGCCAGCATCTTTTGCCGCGCCCAGCGCGCGCTGATAAAAGACGAATACTTCCGTTGTGCCATGATGTTCGCGAATGAAATCGCGAATGCGGTTGGGAAGGTTGTAGTTCTTTGCGATTTGGTCGCCTTCAATGACGTGATCAACGATGATGTCCGCGCTGCGATAGGGGTCGTTCATACCGTCGTGCGGGTTGCGCATCTGCTGCTGATTCTCTGTGAAAAAGTAGGGATTGTTCATCTTGCCGACATCGTGATAAAGCGCCGCGACGTGTGTCAAATGTGTGTCGGCGCCGATTGCCTCTGCCGCTTGTTCCGCCAAGTTGGCGACTTGCAAAGAATGCTGATAGGTGCCCGGCGCCTCGCGCAGCAGGCGCTGCAAGAGCGGTTTGCTGGGCTGGCTCAAATCCATGAGCTTAAAGGGAGTAGGCAGATTAAATAGCACAGTCAAGATGTACATCACAGCGAAGGACGTAGTCGGGACGATCAGCATGCCATTGAAGAAACCTTGTACCAGGTTTGATGGCACAAGCGCGTCAAAACCGATCAACAGCGCGAAGATCGCGATGATGGCGACATTGGTGACGCCGACGACCAAGCCCGAAAGAAAATAACTATTCAGACGCGCGGCATTGCGCAGGGTCAAGATAGCGCTGATGTTCGCCGCCGCGACCAGACTCGCGTTTTCCAGTGAGGGACTGCGGCCCAATATCCCGGCTAGAAAGGCGAAGCCGATGGTGGCGACAATGGCAAGATTGGGGCGGCTCAATGCCACATACAGGATGCCGAGGGCGGCGGCCGGCATCAGGTATATGTTTGACGCGCCAAAGGATCGCACAGCAACCAGGGCGATCAAGAAGAGCGCCGCCTGCATCAGCAAACTGCCAGTATCCGAAAGCAGCAAGTGTGAATCAAAGCGACTGACGTACAGGCCGATTAACAGCGTAACCATGGCGCTGGCTAAGACGGCGCGCAGAATGCGCGAGCCGCGATTGCTCGTCTGCGCCAGGAGCCCCAATTCTTGTAAAGCCTCGTAAGACAGAATGTCGATAGGTTGATTTGCCGGCGCGACAATTTGACCAGCGATAAAATGGCGCTGCTGCGGCTCTACGTTGTTGACCGCCAACTCGCGATCAAGCGTCGTTTGCTCAGGATTCTCGAAGGTATTGGCGCGGATGACGTCGCCCGTGATCATGGTTACGATATGGCTTTCCTGCGGGGATAAACGCAAGCTGACTTGGGTCGGCAATTGGTCGCGTTCGTGCTGCAAATCTGAACCGCGAATGGGATCGCGCATGACGCGTTCCAATACCGATATGATCTCGTTGCGGACCAATGTCCAGCGCTCCTCTGGCAACTGCAGCATCGCGACAATTGTTTCGCGATCGCCTTCAAGAATGAGGGATGTAATTTCGTTGATATCGGCGACTTGCCGCTCTAAGGAGGCGAATGCGTCGGCGCGCGTGTTGTCGATGAATGCCAGGATATTTTCGGTCAAGACCCGTTGTTGACGCGCCACATTTGGATCAGGCGAATAGTAAACAGTTGAAACTTGTTCGAGGACATTCTGTCTTTCTTGCTCGGTTAGTATCTCGCTAACGAACAAACGCTCTTCTTGGGCGATGATGTCTTCCGCAGGCACCGAAGCAACCGCGAGATTGGCTGTGCTGCTTGCGCCCAGGAAGACGTCATCGAAAGCCACAATGGCGCTGCAGCAGCCGATAAACACCAGCGCGAACAGCAGCAGCAGCAAGGAACGAAGAGCCAAGGTCGTGCGCTCCGGCGCCAGACTGAATCGTTCTTCCAGAATATCCGTAAGGCGGAGGATCATCGCTTCAACTCAAGAGCTCTTTTACCAGGGAGTTGACCTGTTTGCCGTCGGCGCGACCGCGAACCTGCGGCATAACAGCCTGCATGATCGCGCCCAGCTCGCGCAGGGAACTGGCGCCGGTGTCCTCAATCGCCCTCCGAACAATCTGTCGCAGCTCGTCATCAGTCAGTCGCTGCGGCAGGAAGCTCTCGATGATTTCCAGGTTGAATCGCGCGTTTGCGCTTTCCTCGGCGCGTCCCGCCGCTTTTAATTCGGCAATGGTTTCGCGATGTTGCTTGGCTTCCTTTTGCAAGACGGCTTGCACGCCGTCATCGTCGAGCGCCGTTCTCGTATCTATTTCGACCTGCTTAATCGCGCTGTTGAGCAGACGAATCGCATCGCGCCGCGTAGTGTGCCTGGATTTCATCGCGTCTTTCAGCGCGGATTGCAGTTCTGTCTTCAGTTTGCTCATCACAAAAGCCTTCACGTTACATTAAGAAATCGGCTGCGGCATGGCACTCATGACCAAGGAGCTATAAGTCTACTGTACCATGAATCGCCCCGTCCGTGAAATCTGCGAGAAATGTGGGGCAGATGCGGTTAGTTAAGTCCTGCGGGTATATTGCCTTGACCCGCATGTAATTGTCGGTATAGCCGCTATGAACATAGCCTTCGGGCGTCGCGCCGGTGATTTGCTCCCACAGCACATTCTGCCGCGTTCCCTGGAGCCGCGCCGCGAAGTCCGCTTCCATCGAATCGGATAGGGCGAGCAGTTCAGCGCTGCGCGCTCTTTTGACTTGATTGTTCACTTGATTCTTCATGCGGCTGGCTGGCGTCCCAGGGCGGCTGCTGTAGCGAAAAACATGAAGGCCGTCGAATTTCATTTCTTCGATGAAGGCGCGGGAGCTCGCGAATTCTTCGTCGGTTTCGCCGGGGAAGCCGACGATCACGTCAGTGGTTATGCGCAGCCCGGGGATTGCCTCTCTCGCGGCTTTTGTCAGCGCGCGAAATGCTGCTTGCTTGGTGTTGCGCCGCATGCGCTTCAAAGTGGCGTCGCAGCCGCTCTGCAAGGGCAGGTGCAGGTGGCGGCATAGGCGTGGATTCCGCCACAGCTCGAAGAAACTCGGCGCAAGATCCCAGGGCTCCAGGGACGAGAGCCGTAGTCGAGGCATGTCGGTCTGCTGCAATAGCGCCTCGACCAAGCGGGCAAGTCCATCAAGATTGCCTAGGTCCTGACCATAGCTGCCGAGGTGCACACCGGTAAGCACCACTTCTTGATAGCCAAGTTGGCGCAACGTATGCGCTTCCCGCAGCAGCTCGTCGATGGCGCGGCTGCGACCGGGTCCGCGAGCAATTGTCGTTACACAAAACGTACATTCGTTGTCGCAACCGTCTTGCGCTTTCACGAAGGCTCGGGTACGGCTCAAGCTTTGGGCGGGCAGCCTGCGCTCAATCGGCTCGCTGTCGAAGAGCTTGATTGGCTCGCCAGTCACGACGGACACCAGATCCTCTTTGTCGAAGTTACTGACTACGCGCGCAACGCCGGGCAGCGTCTCCAGCTCCTTCGGCGCGATTTGAGCGTAACAGCCCGTCACCGTGATCCCCGCTTGCGGATTAGCGCGATGGAACTCGCGGACCAGTTTGCGGCTGGTTTTGCTGGCCTCCCCTGTCACGGCGCAGGTGTTCAAGACAAAATGATCGGCCTCTTCCGGGCGGTCGACAAGCTCGTGGCTCTGGCTCTGAAACTGGCGAGCCATGGAGTCGATTTCGCTTTGATTGAGCCGACAGCCCACCATGCGCAGATGCGCTTTCATAATTTGGCGTCCTCCCCGCCAGCGGCGCTAGGGCTGAAAACGGTAAAATTGTCGAAATCAACAACTACGCCGCCACCGCCGGTCTGCGTCGCTTGCGCGATCAAACCCAGTTGCCCACCCAGCGGCTGTGGCGCTTGAAACCCGTCTACCATACGCCCGCCGATGCACTCGCCATTTGTGAAGGTGCTGCTTGCCCCGGGCTCATGAGGCATACATAACGGCGCTTGCCTTCCGTTGACAAAGAACTTGAGCTCCGAGCCGCGGGCGATGACGCGAATACTGTTCCACGCGCCCAAGTCTTGGTGAATATTTGGCGACGGGATCCAGGTGCTTATAACTTTTCGCGCGCCGTTGACAACCCGTTCAAGCGCATAATAACCATCGCTGCTGATAAGAAAAGCGTAGTAGTTAGGACCCGCTGCCGGGTCAAGGACTTGTCGCAGGGCAGCGCTCAGCAAGGCAGACCATTGACCGATGCCGCAGAAAATCACCGCTGGCAGATCGCAAGCCGCTTCTGATGGATTTTGCATAGCGAAAACAATGCCAAAGGCGTTATCGATGGGACCGGCTGCCGCGCTGGCTTCGGCGCTGACGTCAAATTCAAGAAAATGATGACGCGCAACTGACCAACTCGCGGTCTGCGCGCTGGAAAGCGCCAGCCGCAAGCGACCGTCCGCGATCGCCGCGCTCTGTTGACCTTCATAAAGATCCCACTCGTCGAGATAGCCCTCGAAGGTGGCGACATAGAGCAAGTCGCCCGCAGGCGCGACGATTGACGCGCTGCTTTGATCAAGCTGGGCGTAAAGCAGGTTGCCAGCGGCCAGAGCCAGCAACAAAGAGACGATTGCTGGACCCGGCCGCGCCAAGCGCTGTAGCGGCCGCAAGCGGCTCTTCACCTGGTCGGTGGATTCCGTCACAAGGGCATAACTCATCGTTTGCGTGCCGCGCGATTGTATCACAGTCAAGTGTTGACGTAAACGAAGTTGCGCCGCGATGTCAGGGCAGTCGCCATCAGGGCAATCGCTTCAAAATGATGGCGGACGAAATGGCAGGATTCTAAACTGAAAATTAACACAGAGAACGCAGAGAACGCAGAGAAAAACAGAAAATCTCATCTCAGCTGTGAGTTTTGGTGACAAATCACGATTCGCTGGGGACTGTTGCAGATTCCGGGCCGCAGATTTAGAAGAATAGTCGTCTAAACTCCAAAAACTCTGTGTCCTCTGCGTTCTCTATGTTGAAAATAATTTGAAGCGATTGCCCTGCAGTCTCCAGAACATTCCTTGACAAGCGCGCATGATGCCGCTAGAGTAGCCTGCCTAAAGAACTGGCGAAGCAATAATGGATTTGAAGATTCCGTCCGGGATCACTACTACGATGTCCATGACTATGATGCCCAATTGGGCGCGTGGTGGAGGTTGCGGCTTGCTGTAAGCGGATCAAAAGAAAGCAACAGACAGGCGCGTGGACAACCTCCACGCGCCTTTTTTGTTTCGCTAATTGGATACACCTAGACGCTCATGCGACGAGAAGGATTCTTAATCTGTGTGAGCGCGGCAAACATAATCGCTGCCGCCGAGCGGCTGGCAAGGGAGAGGGGATGAAGATGCGCAGGTTGACTATGAAATTCGGCGGCACATCGGTTGGGTCTGCGGCGGCAATCGTCCAGGTTGTTGATATCGTTCGTGAAAACTTGACAAGCGGCGACGAATTGGCTGTCGTTGTTTCGGCAATGGCCCGCGTCACCGATCAATTGCTGGATTCCGCGCGCGCTGCCGCGGACGGGGATAGAAGTCGCTACGAGCGCGTCAATACAGCCATTCGCGCCCAGCATTTTGCCGTGATCGAAGAATTGATCGGGAGCGAATCACAGCGCTTGGCTGTCGCGGACGAGCTCGATCAACTGCTAGAGGCGCATCTGGAATTATGCGAGGCGATCCGTATTCTGGGCGAGGCCACTCCCCGAATCTGCGACTCCATCGTTTCATTTGGGGAGCGGCTAAGCAGCCGACTTATCACGGCTGTCATGCTAGCGAGGGGTCTGCCTGTCAAGCAGTTCGATTCCAGCCGCTTTGTCATCACAGACAGCAACTTCCAGGATGCGGATCCGCTGTGGGATGAAACCGAATCGCGCATCGGTGAACAGATTTTGCCTGAATTGCGGGACGGCGTCACGCCTATCATCACTGGATTTATCGGCGCTACTCCCGATGGCACGCTCACGACCTTGGGGCGAGGCGGCAGCGATTTCTGCGCGGCTATCATTGCCGCCTGCTTGGATAGTGATGAGCTGATCATTTGGACAGATGTGGACGGCGTGATGACGACGGACCCGCGTTTGGACAGCAGAGCGCGCGTTTTGCCTTATGTCTCCTACCAAGAAATCGGCGAACTGGCTTTTTATGGCGCGAAGGTCTTGCATCCCAAGACTGTACAACCTATCGTCAACCGCAGCATCCCCTTACGTGTGCGCAATACCTTCAACCCCGCGCAGGCCGGGACGCTGATCGGCGGACGCAGCCAAGCTAGCGAAACTGTCATCAAGGCAGTTACCAATATCAATGATGTGAGCATGCTGACCGTCAGCGGCAAAGGCATGCTGGGCGTACCGGGCATCGCCGGGCGAACATTCCTGGCGACGGCGAAAGCCGGGGCGAACATTCTCATGATCTCGCAATCGTCCTCGGAACAGAGCTTTTGCTTCACCGTGATTGACCCAGTGGCCGGCGATGTCAAGGCGGCGGTTGAACAGGAGCTCCAGCGCGAAATCCAGCATAAGAATATCGATAGCGTCGTAATCTTGAGCGATATCGTCATCATAACAGTGGTTGGGTCGGGCATGCGCGGCACGCCGGGCGTGGCCGGACGTGTCTTTTCGCTTTTGGGCGAGCACAGAATCAACGTCTTGGCGATCGCGCAAGGTTCATCCGAATGCAGTATTTCCTTCATCATCAGCGAGTCTGACTTGGAACATGCAGTTACAGAGCTGCACTCTCTGGCATTGGAAACAGCCGAGAACGATCGCGTTAATGGACTGGGGTGTTCCGTTTAATGGGCGGGGAAACGCGGTGTTTTCAAGCGGCGATGAGCGCTTCTAGTATCGCCTGCCAATGCGTGAAGAGAATCAAATGGCCCGCGGCTGCTTCCAGGCGCAAACGGGAGTCGGGAATCATCGCCGCCATGCGCTGCCCAACGATTGGCGAGGAGAACCTATCCGCCTCGCCCCACCAGATGTCCACTGGGACGCGGATGGACTGCAAATGAAAAGTCCATTCCTGCACCAGGCTGACCATCTCATCGGCGATGCCTTCGCTGCCATTGCTGCGGATCTCTTCCCACATGTTGCGGCGCAGGGCGAAAAAGTCCAGATTTCCGAAGACTTCTTGGTCAACTCGCGGCAGCGACGCAGCCAACTCTCTTAAGTATTGAGCGGAATCGCGCTGGGCATCCAGCAGAAAAAAGCCGCGCAGCAGCCAGCGGAAGAATGGCTCCATTCCGCCCGCCAACTGAAGCATTTTGGCATAGTAGGGATGAACCGCCTTGAAACCCATAGGATTGTCCATCGGCGGCAGGCTGCTTACGACAGCGCAGCGTTGAACGATTCCAGGAAAGCGATAAGCGCATGCCAAGGCGTAGGGAGCGCCGGCCGAATAACCCAGCACCGAAAATCGCTCCAATTGCAGCGCCTTAGACAGCAGCATGATATCGTCGACGACGTCCATCATGCCGCGGCCGGGCTTGCGTGTTGACATGCCGTAGCCGGGGCGGTCTACGCCGATCAAGCGCAGTCCCAGCCTCGTGAGTATCGTGTCGTCCGGGTGGCGCAGGTTGCGGTTGCCCCAAAGATCATGGAATAACAGGACTGGCGCGCCAGTAGGGTCGCCAAATTCGGCGAATCCCAGGCGGCGGCCATCCTTGAGTTGCGCTTGGCGCGCTGTCGCGACTTGCGCCAATTTTGGCATGTCTTAGCCACCTTGCGTGAAAATAAATGCCCTCGGGATAGGCAACGGCATGTATTCTAGCAGCCTTCCAATCGCTATCCCACTCGATTACGCTGCGGCGTCGCCGGTGAAGTCTCTTTTCAACGTTTGTATACCGCCAAAATCGCCGGAACCGCGTCGAAGGCAGGTTGAAAATAGTCGATGTCCGCTACTGCCATCAAGGTTGAACCCCCGCCGTCCAGATTGAATGCGGTTTCGATTGCCAGGTCGCTTTCCGCGAGGGTCGCGCTCAGATCGCCCAGCGTCGGTCCCAGCAGGGGCGCTGTAATGAACAGAATGTTCCCTGCTGTATCTTCGGCAAGGACCGTGCGCCGCGCGCGCTCTTGCTTTGGCGGTCCAAAATAAGCTTGCTCGCCATTTTCCACCAGCAGTGGAAATCCCTGCACGGCTTGTTCCGCCGATGCCAGATCGCGCTGCGACATGCTGGCGTTTGCGCGCGCTGTCGCCTGCCCGTTTTTGACGAGGAAGCTGCCGCCGCGCTCTTGATATGGCTTGCCATGCGTCACGCCATCGCTGATAACGAGCCCTAAAGCCTGGTACGAGGGATCGAAGAAATTGGTGTTGATGATTGCGGCGGCGCTTGGCTCCTGCGCGCGCCATTGCGCCAAACTGTATGGCTGGCTGGGGCTGTATTTGGCGCGGAAGATATAGCGCTGCGGGTCGATGCGCAATATATTTAACTGACTCAGTTGGTCCTCGTCCGCTTTGATTTCGCGCCATTCCAGCCCCGGTGCGATAAGGGTCCAGCCGGAGCTTGGCACAGCCCGAATGGGCGCTTCGGTTATTGCGCCGGGCAGCGCAGTCATGGCGATGTTGCAAGCCGATAGCGCCAGAACAAGCGACAATAGCGAATATAACCCAAAGCCCCGGCTTGCGTTGACCGCCATGCGGCTGGTATCTCTGCCCGCGAGACTTGTCTATGCCAACAGATGGGCAATACCGCGGATACGTTCAACCGCCTCTTTGAGCAAGTTCAGATCTTCCGCGAATGAGAAGCGAATATGGACGTCTTTGCTGATGCCGAAGGCGCTGCCGGGGACGCCCACCACGACGGCTTTATCGAGGATTAAGGACGCCACTTCCTCGCTGCTCTTGCTGGTATTGTCAACTTTGGGGAAGGCGTAAAATGCGCCTTCAATGTCCGGGCAAGACATGTTTTCGATATTATTGAAGGAGTTCACCATGAAGTCGCGGCGTTCTTGGTACGATTGCCGCATCATCTCGACGCATTCCTGGGGACCGTTTAGCGCGGCGACAGCCGCATGCTGTGTAAAGGTCGCCGCCGAAGTCGCGGTCTGGGAATTGAATTTGCCTGCTGCACCGATAAGCGCGCTTGGACCCGCCAGCCAGCCTAGTCGCCAGCCGGTCATGGCATAGGCTTTTGACATGCCGTTGACAATGACCACGCGGTCGCTGATATCGGGCAGGGAGGCCAGGGAAACCGCCGGTCGGCCGTCAAAATTGAGCTTTTCGTAGATCTCGTCCGAAATGACGTAGAGATCGGCTTCCGTCGCCAAGGAAGCGATGTCTTCAATCTCGTCCGATGACAGCATGTGCCCGGTTGGATTGCATGGCGAGTTGATGATGATCGCTTTAGTTTTTGGTGTGATGAAGGAGCGCAGGTCCTCCAGGCGCAAACGATAGCCGTCATCGCTGCTCGTCGGCACAGTCACCGGTATGCCCCCGACCATGGTGACGATCGACGGATAACTGACCCAATAAGGCGCGGGAATCAGCACCTCGTCGCCGGGATCCAACATAGCTTTTAATGCTAGAAAAAGCGCCAACTTGCCGCCGGGCGTGACGATGATGTCGCTCGTGGGATCAACGTGAACCTTGTTGTCGCGCTCCATTTTGGCGGCGATAGCCTCCAAGAGCGGACGTATGCCTTTCGACGGCGCGGCGTAGCGGGTTTCGCCGGCGCGGATTGCCTGCATGCCCGCTTCGACAATATGAGCCGGCGTGTCGAAATCCGGTTCCCCGCCAGCCAAACCGATGACCGAGTGGCCCTCGGCCGCCAACTGCTTGGCTTTATCGTTCATGGCGATGGTGGGCGATTTGGCGATACGTCCCGCAAGCTTGGTAATGCTCGGCATTTTTTGTCCTCTTCGCGTTTCGCTAGTCTTTTAGATTCTTTGCAATCCGCCGTGCAGTGTATCGTTTTTGCAAGCGCGATAAAAGGGTGGGTAAGCGCTAAAGCGCCGCTTGGAAAGGGATCTCGTTTGACGCCCGTCTCCGAGCTTGAAAGCGCGTATTGCGCCATCTTATGGACATCCTTATAATGCCTTTTGCTGTAGTTGCTTATTTCGTTTGTTCCGAGGGATACCCTAGAAAGGTAGCAATATGTCAAGAAAACGTCTCATCACTATACTACTGCTTGTATTGGCGCTATTTGCCGCGTCGATGCCGGCTGCGTTTGCCCAAGACAATGTGGATGTTTATGGCCGCGAATTGCCGGCCGACGCCGCGCCATACGACATGCAAATCTATCGCAACCTGTGCGATTCGGCGCGCCAGGAAACATCATTGTCGTCGATCGTCACGGTGTATTCGCGCATTTGCAGCACCGGCGCATTCGACAAATTCTCGGATTCATTAGTCGTGCTCAACAACAATATGGAAATCATCCCTTCGGCGGCAACGGACTGGTCCGTATCCGAAGACGGTTTGACCTGGACCTTCAACTTGCGCGGCGACCAGATGTGGAGCGACGGCACCCCCGTCACTGCGCATGACTGGGTGGAAAGCTGGCGCTTTATGGCGGATCCCGATCACGCTTACGATTTTGTCTGGCTGTGGCTAGGCATCATCGACGGCTGGGACGAAGCGGTGGCTGGCGAGATTGGACCCGAGGACATCGGTCTGGAAGCTGTCGATGACAATACACTCGCGGTTACCACGCAAGTGCCGTTCCCGCCCTTGCCGGCGACCTTCTTCTTCTGGCCCCCGATGCAAGCCAAGGCGCTGATGGAAATCGGTCCCGAATACATTCTGGATCCAGAGACGCACGTCTCCGCCGGTCCCTTCGTCCTGCGCGAATTTGAGCCGGGCAGCCACGCTGTCTTGGAGGCGAATCCGGATTATGTTGGTCCGCGTATGCCCTGGTTGCGCCGCATGGAATTTGTCTATGGCGATATGCTGAACAGCAGCTTCCTGGCTTTCCAGGACCACGAAATTGACCAGGTTCACCAATCCTTGCTGAGCCCGGCCGATTTTGATGTGATCTTCGCTGACGAGATCATGTCGCAGAATTATCGCCAGCACGCGGGCGACTTCCGCACCGATTATCTGCTGATGGATACCTTCACCGAGCCCTTCAGCGATGTCAATGTGCGCCTGGCTTTTGCCAAAGCGCTAGACCGCGAGGCGATCGTCGAGAGCGTGGTCGGCACGACGGTTGGCATCCCGGCGTATTCCTTCCTGGCGCCTGGTTTCCCCGCATCCAACAGCGCCGGCTTGCAAGACATCCAGGACTATGACTGCGAAGCGGCGCAGGGCTTGCTGGCGGAAGCTGGCTACGCCGGCGGCGCGGGTTTCCCCGCGGTCGAATTGGCGCTGCGCGGCGAATCGGCTTTCATCCAGGACTGGTTCATTGCCGCCGCCGCCTCCATCAGCCAATGCCTCAACGTAGAAATCACCGTCAACAATCTGGAATTCCAGGATTATATGACGCGCTTGCTGGAACGCCCGACTACCTTGCAGTTCGGCGGCGTCTCCTATGGCATGGATTACTTGGATCCCGCCAATATGATGGGTGTCTGGGTTTCGACCGGCCGTCACTCCTGGCGCAACGAAGACTTCGATAACCTGGTTCGCGAAGCCAATTCCTTCACGGGCGACCCGGCAGAGCGTATCGCCATGTACCAAGAAGCCGAGCGCATCATGGTGGAAGACGTCGGCGGCATCTTCCTAGTTCACCGGATTCAAGGCGATCTGTGGCAGCCTTACATGAATGCCACCGGCAACTGCTGGGAACCGGATCGTCAGGGCTTGGCCACGACGCACTGGGGCAACGAGCATTGCTGGGGCGAGTATTACATCACCGACGCTGTCATGGACTACGATACGCACCGCAACGAATAAGCGTTTGGCGTTAGTCGATAAACACGAGGGCGGGTCCAGTGCCCGCCCTTCGTTTTTCTGGCTCCGCATAACGCCAATGCCGCGATCTAGCGCAGCATTCTCTTTGAACTAGGGCGAGTCCGCTTCATGATCGTTTACATCTTGCGCCGGCTCTTATCGCTGGCTTTTGTCCTTTTTCTTGTCTCAATAATTGTTTTTGTATTGATGAATCTCGTTCCCGGCGGTCCATTCACGCTGGCGGATCGCGGATATTCCGGCGCGGCATTAGAAAACCTGGAACGCAAGTATGGCCTCGACAAGCCGCTACACGTTCGCTACGTCAACTATGTGACGAGCGCCTTGCAACTGGATTTCGGCAATTCGTTCTCTGTCGCCGGCAATCCGCCCGTTACCGAACTTATCGCGCGTATATGGCCCGTCACCTTTCAACTGGGGCTATACACGATTCTGCTGTCATTTGGCTTTGGCATCTTCCTCGGCATCGTGGCTGCTTATAATCACAATGGCATCATTGACAATCTGGTGACATTAATCGCGACCGCGGGCATCGCGGTGCCGAATTTCATCATCGCCACCTGGTTCCTGTTGATCTTTGGTTTCCAAAATGGCTGGGGCGCGGAAAGCAAATGGATTATCGGTCCCATCGTTCCCGGTGGCGCGGCCATCTTGTCTTGGGACTATATTCTGCCTGTGGTGACATACGCGCTCGCGCCGCTTGCGCTGGTTTCTCGTTATACCCGTTCGAGCTTCACTGATGTGCTGCGGGCGGACTTTATCCGCACAGCCCGCTCCAAGGGCTTGTCCGAGCGCATGATTTTGCTGCGCCATGTCCTGCGCAATGCGCTCATCCCCATGATCACGGTGCTTCTGCCGCAAATACCGAATCTTTTGACCGGCTCGCTTTTCATTGAAGTGGTTTATGGTGTTCCCGGCTTGGGTAAGTTTTTCGTGACGAGCATATTCAATCGCGATTATCCCATGATTATGGGACTGGTTCTTTTGATTGCCTTGCTCTGGGGGCTGACTTATCTCATCACGGATGTCTTGTACACGGTGATAGACCCGCGCATCCGGCTGGGCGGGCGGCAGGGAGCCTAGGTCTGATGAGCCGACAGCGACCAGCCGAGTCCGCCCCTGTGGCGATTAACTTGCCGGAACTGCTTGAGCAGCGCTCGCTGTTGCGGGACGCTTTTCGCCGTTTTCTGCAGAACAAACTGGCTTTGCTGGGCTTGATTCTGCTCATCCTATTGCTCTTGGTAGCCTTGCTGGCTGATATCATCGCGCCTTATGGGCTGAACGAAGTCGACTTTTCGATAGTGCGACTGCCGCCATTTCAAGACCCGGATCATATTCTCGGTGGAGACGGCGTCGGGCGCGACTTCATGACGCGGCTCATTTACGGCGCGCGCACATCGCTATTTGTGGGACTTTTGGTGCCGCTCATCTCTTTTGGATTTGCCGTGCCGCTGGGCGCTATCGCCGGCTACCGCGGCGGGCGCTGGGATTTCGCTATCTTGCGCGTGATCGAGATCGCGACCGCGATTCCCTCCTTACTCTTTGCTATGTTCTTAATCAGCATTACCGGCGCGGGCTTAGGCAATGTGATCTTTGTGCTCGCGATCACTTCCTGGATCGAACCCTCGCGTATCGCTCGGGCGCAATTCCTCAAGTATCGCGAGTCCGAATTTGTCTTGGCAGCGCGGGCTTTGGGCGCATCGGAGCTGCAGATCATCGCCCAGCATATCTTGCCAAACTCCTTGACGCCGCTTTTGGTCTCCTTCACATTTGCCGTGCCGCTGGCGATATTCGCCGAAGCGGGCTTGAGCTTTTTGGGCATTGGCATTACGGAACCGACAGCAAGTTGGGGTAAAATGGTAGGCGGGAGCGTGAAATCCTCCACAGTTGTTGTCGACTATCACCTGGCGTTGTTCCCGACGCTGCTGGTGGCTTTGACCATGCTGAGCTTTTCTTTTGTGGGGGATGGCTTGCAAGAAGCGCTGGATCCATCTCGTGGCGACTAGACGGAGGTTAGGAATGACCACGCTGTCTCATATTTGCCTGGTCTGTTGGCTGACATTCGTTTTGATCCTGTCGGCTGCCTGCGGCGGCAGCGCCCAGCCCACAAGGCAACCGACAGACCCGCCGCCGACCCATACGCCTTTCCCAACCTTCGCGTTTGTCGAGCCGACAAAAGCACCCGTCTTTGAACAAACTGGCGACGGATCTGGACCGTCGGACGCAGCGGTTGAAGACGCTGCAGCAGAAGCCATCACATTGGATCCGAAAAAAGTCGAGCGAGGCTTGGGGCGTTACGAGGCGCTGGCTTGCGGGTCCTGTCATGGCGCCGCAGGCGAAGGCACGGACAAAGCGGGCAGCTTGCAAGGTTTCGCGCTGTCTGAGGATGATTTCATCACCTTCGTCCGCTCTGGCGGCGAATTGGGAACCGAACATCAGTTTTCCACCGACCGTCTGAGCAATAGCGGTTCGCGCAATCTCTATCAATATCTGCTCTCCTTGGCGCAGGCCAGCTAGTCCCAGCGGATTCCTGAGTTATGACCGCATCTGATCTGGCGGCTCTGCGCGGCGAGCCAAGTTACCTTTGGCGGGCGGGCCAAGAACGCCGCCTGCAGATGATCGCCAAATGGGCGCGGCTGGAAGGGGCGCGGGTGCTGGTTGCGGGCTGTGGCGTCGGCATGTACGCGCGCCAGATCAAGCGCCGTTATACCGATTCGGTTGCCGCCTTTGATATTGAATACGACCGGGTGCAGGTGGCCAAGCCCGAACTCCCGCATTCAGTTGTGGCGGCTGGGGAAGACATCCCTTTCCGCGACGATGTATTTGACACCGCGCTTTCTCACGAAGTCATCGAACATGTTGAAGACGACAGGCGCTCTGCCCAAGAATTGCTCCGCGTGGTCAAGCCAGGCGGCCGCATCGTCATGTTTTGCCCCAATCGCTGGTATCCCTACGAAACACATGGCCACTATTGGCGGGGAAACTATCATTTTGGGAATAGTCCGCTGATCAATTATTTGCCGGCTCGCTGGCGGGATCGGCTAGCGCCGCACGTGCGCGCCTATTCAGCCGCCGACATCCGGGCGCTCTTCGACGGGCTGCCGGTCACGGTGGTGCATCATTCCCGCATTTACGGCGGATACGATAATATCATCGCGCGCTTGGGCAAGCCCGCGCGGGTGATGCGCGACTTGCTCTATAAATGCGAAGGAACGCCCTTGGATACTTGGGCGCTGTCGCATTTCTTGGTCATGCAAAAGCTCTGATTAGTCGCGCTTGCTAAATGGCAAGAGCCTGCGCAGCCAGCGGCGGATGATATTGCCGCGCGTTCGATTCCAAGCTTTTTCGGCGCGGTCGGCGAAGCGCTTGTTGTCTCCACTGTCTTGGCTGGTATCGCCATAGCGCTCCCGCGTGTACAAATCGCTGATGGTCCGGATAGGTTCGTGGGCGGCGGGAATCTTTTGCTGCAATTCGCGGCGTTTTTCCAGCGTGGTTTTGTCACTGCCGATATCAATGCCAACCAACTGGATATAGCGCTCCAGACGCGCATAAGCTCTGGATATGGGGCTGAGGCTCCCCAGCCCGCGCCATTCCCACCACCAGAACAGCAGCAACAAGATGATAGCCAAAATGAGCAGCGAAACGAGCATCGCCATAGCCACCAGTAAAAGCGGCTCCAAGAAGGCGAATGGCGGCGGAGGCGCGTCCGGGATGATCGGCGGTTCTAGCGTCGGCACAATGAATGGCGTTGGGCTGGGATTAGGCGGCGGACTTGGGCTCGGTGTCGCTGTTGGTTGAGCCGCGATTTGCTCTGCCCCTGCTTCTGTGGGCAGGGGAGTGGGGCTCGGGCTTGGCGTCGGCGTAGGACTGAGCGTGGGCTGCGCGTCGGCGGCTTCGTCTTGGGGCTGCGCCAGCTCATCCCCGTCGCGATTGTAAGGCGCTTCGGCAGCCGTCGGCTCGAACTCGATCCAGCCATAGCCGGGGAAATAAACTTCGACCCAGGTATGCGCCTCGCGCTCGCGCACGACATAACGCTGGATGTCGGCATCATATTTGCCCTGAGAAAAACCAGCGGCGAGGCGCGCCGGTATGCCCAGGTGGCGCAACATGACAATCATGGCAGTCGCATAATAGGTGCAGTAACCTTCTTTGGCGTCAAATAGCACCCATTCCACAGAATCCACATTAGGTGGCGGCGCGGGAATGGATTCATTGTAGACGATGTTTTCGCGCAGCCAAGTTTCGATCGCCTTGGCGCTGTCGTAGGCGTTATCCGCTTGCGCTTCTTGCACGATCCGCTGCGACAGATTGAGGATGCGCGCCTTAGGTTGCCCGACATACAGGTTCGCTCCGCTGACCCAATCGGGATAGTTGACGCCAGCCCCGCGCAATTCATGCGCCGTCGCGACGCTCAGCAAGCTGGTCGCGGTATAAGATTCTCCCCGTTTCAGTACCCGCAAAGGTCGTACAACCGACACGTTCATCGAGCTGTTCACTGGTTTGTCGGTATAGATCAGGTCAATGCGCCCGGTGCTGTCGATCGTGGAAGGCTGTGGCGCGGCGTAGTAAATGCGCGCGTTGGCGTCCACGATGGTGAAGTGTTGCGCGATCGCTTGCCGGCGAAAGCCAAGCGCTTCATTGTTCATATTCAGTTCCAAAGGCGATGATCTGTCCGTGATGCGCAGATCTGCGGAAGGCGACCATTGACCGTCCAGATAGCGTTCGAAAACGCGCGAGCGCCAGTAGTAACGAAAGCTCAATTGCGGCGCGTCCACCAGCAAAACGACATCGTCGCCCAGGCTGACAGCGCCGCCCAGGTCGAGCAAATCGGCGCCGTAGTAGTCGGTTGTGGCGGGACCTTCGCCTTCGATGGGCGCGAAGAGACGGCTCCAAGCCTCGGTCATCTGTTGGATGGGGTCGGAAGCCAAGAACTCTTGAAAAGCATTAAGGCGCTCTTGCAAGCCATGCGTCGGCGCGCCCCAGGCGAATACGAGGCTCAATAGCGACATGACAATGCCAATCGCGGCGAATTGCCGGCGCACAATTGTTGGAACGCGAATGCCGCTAAGCGACCATTGCCACTCGCTGTTCTCGAGGTTGGAACGCGCAATGAGCGAAAGCGCCATGAACAGGAAAAGTACAAGGTGCCTGTCCAACGGGTCCCGGCCGCTATAAATGACCATGTTCACCAACAGCACCAGCCCCGGCGGCAAGATGACACGCCAGACGCGGTCAATCCGATAAATATGCCAGGTGGCGTTGTATGCCAGGAACCAGAATAAGAGCGAAACCAGCATGCTGAAGACAAGCTCGTCAGGGTTGTTGCCGTCGCTAAGGGCGTCTACCAGCCATTCCCTGGCGCTGCCGATGGCAGCATTGATGCCTTCCATTAAGGGCGCTTCAAGCGACAGAGCCGAGAAGCAAATAATGCTGCCGATGGCATATAGAGCACTGATGAAGAGCGCGGTCAATTCTCCAAAGCGGCTGCCCGCCAGCAAAATGCCAATGACGACGCCAATGACGAGTACCGGCAGCACGATGTTCAGGTCGATGGGCCAGCCCGCAATCTCTAGGCTGAGCAGGGGCATGAGCAAGACCAGGCAACATGCGATCAATCTAGCGATGTCCCCCAGGGAGACTGGGCTGCGCCAGCGGTTGAATCGGCGCTGGCGCCCGATAATGGCATTTGCGCTCATCTTTGACCGGGAATATATATGCAAGTGGGTTTAGCTTAGGTTATTTTGCTAGGACTGTAAAGCAGATTTGCGGCGAACAGTGGCAATGTCGTTCCTGGAATGGTCGGTAATTCGGGATAGACACGGCCGGCGCAAAAGCCTTAGCGATGGTCATCAGAAATTGCTGTATAATGAAGTATCCGGGTTGACCGAGGGAATCGCGGCAGGTCGCGAACTTGTCGAGGAAAGTCCGCACTCCAAAGGGCAACGATGCCGGCTAACAGCCGGGCAGGGCAACCTGACGGCAAGTGCAACAGAGAGCAGATTGCATCTGCATTGATGCGAGGGTGAAAGGGTGTGGCAAGAGCGCACCGGCAGCGGCAGTGATGTCGCTGGCCAGGCAAACCCCATCGGGAGCAAGGTGAAGCAGGCGCAGTGGAGCGGCCCGTTCCCCAGAAAGCGCCGGGTACACCGCTAGAGGTCGGCGGCAACGGCGATCCCAGATAGATGATTCCCGCGTCTTTGACGGACAGAATGCGGCTTATGCGGTCGACCCGGATTCCAGAACCCCTTGCCAGCAAGGGGTTCTCTGATTCGATCACGCTCGCGGCGCTCAACAATGGCGCGAGCGAGAGATCAACCTGCCAGTTCAGATGGACCGTCTATTCCAGCAAGGAGCTTTTGCCGATGAAGAATAGCGATCGACCGAATATCCTTTGGATCTGCACGGATCAACAGCGCTATGACACGATTGCGGCATTGGGGAACGCCTTTGTCTCGACACCAAACATCGACGCTTTGGCGCGCCAGGGCGTCGCCTTTGAACGCGCCTATTGTCAAAGCCCGATTTGCACGCCCAGCCGGGCAAGTTTCCTAACAGGCATGTACCCCAGTTCCCTGCGCGTCAATCGCAATGGCAATCCGCGTTTTCCAGACTTCCCGCCCTTGATCAGCCGCATCTTGGCGGATCGAGGTTATGTTTGTGGCTTGATCGGCAAGCTCCACTTGTCCAGCGCCTATGGGCGCATCGAAGAGCGCGCCGATGACGGCTATGCATTTTGGAACTACAGCCATGCGCCGCGCGATGACTGGGAAGTGGGACATGATTACGCCGATTGGGTCCGTTCCCAGGGCGCCGATTTGGCTGAACTGACCCGAGACCCCGCCGGCGTTCCGGCCGAACTTCATCAAACAACCTGGTGCGCGGAAAAGACGATCCAATTCATCGAAGAGAACCGCGAGCGCAACTGGTTTGCCAGCGTCAACATTTACGATCCGCACCCGCCATTCAACCCGCCGCAGGCTTATCGCGAGCGCTTCGACCCCGCCCATGTCAAGCGCCCGCTGTTCCGAGAAAGCGACCTGGAACAGCAAAAGAAACTCGCGGTGGTTGACTTCCAATCGCAAGCGCAGCATCCTGCGGATCTCGATATCAATAGTCCGATTCTGCCACAGTCGCCGACACCCGGCTTGACGGAGCCGGACTCCCTAGGCGCGCGTGACGCCGGTACATTAATTGCCGCTTATTACGCGATGATCAAGTTGATAGATGATCAGGTAGGGCGCATTATGGCGGCGCTGGACGCGCTGGAATTGCGCCAAAATACCGTCATCATCTTCACGAGCGATCACGGCGAAATGCTGGGCGATCACGGTCTCATAATGAAGGGCTGTCGATTTTATGAAGGCTTGGTTCGGGTTCCGCTAATCTGGTCATGCCCGGGACGCTATTTGACCAACCTGCGCAGCGGCGCTTTGGTCGAACTGACCGATATTGCGCCAACCCTGTTGGATATTGTCGGTTTAGCAAAGCCCGGCTACATGGTTGGGAGATCGCTCGTGCCGATTTTAAGCGGCGAAGAGCCGCCGGAATACCACCGCGAATATGCGCGCTGCGAGTACATTGACGCGCTGGATATGCCCGGTCATTCGCGAGCGACAATGTATTTCGATGGTCGCTACAAACTCGTTCTCTATCACAATCATGGCGTCGGCGAGCTCTACGATCTGGCGCAAGACCCGCAGGAATTCAACAATTTATGGGACCAGGAGAGCGCCAAGGATGCGCGAGCCCGGCTAACCCAATGCGCCTTCGACGCTGCAATTTCAACGCTCTACGCGGGTCCCGAGCGCCGGGGTCCCATGTAAGTTGCTTCGCGCCATTGCAGTCGATTCAAGTTCGTCCTTCGCCGAGGGTCGCTTCGGCTCTGCCGCAAATTTAGCGGGGCGTCTGGCGAGACGCGCCAGTAATTTGCGATTTAGGTGACATACGGCATATATTGGCATGGAAGCGATTGCCCTGCACAACTGGGCAGCTCAGCGGAAAAAACGGTATTTGAGCAGGGTCCAAGCGGCGATTGGCGCGTCGGTCCACTTGATCTTCTTGCCTTCGTCGTACTCGCGTCCGTAATACGAGATTGGCACCTCGACGATGCGGATGCCTTGGCGCAAGACTTTGGCGGTGAACTCCGGTTCAAATTCGAAGCCGCGCGCATGGATTTGCATGTCTTCCACCACCTCGCGCCGGAAGCACTTGTAGCAAGTTTCCATGTCGCTGAGGATGGCGTTGAAGAGGATATTGGTGATCAGCGTTAGACCTTTATTGGCGACCATGTTCCAGAAGTTCATGGCTTTGCGGGCGCCGCCCAAGAAGCGCGAGCCATAGACAACTGTCGCCACTCCCTCTTGAATCGGTTTCAGCAATTGCGGGTACTCGCGCGGGTCATATTCAAAGTCGGCATCTTGAATGATGATTACATCGCAACTGGTTTTCTTGAAACCGGTGACGAGCGCCGCTCCCTTGCCTTGATTGACTTCGTGGTAAAAGATCTTCACTTTGCTATGACCTTCGGCTTCAATTTCCGCAAGCGCGTCGAGCGTGCCGTCGGTCGAGCCGTCATCCACGATAATCACCTCGTCCACAATGTCTACGTCAAGGACGCGCTTGACGATGTCTTTCACGGTGTTGACTTCGTTATAGCAAGGCATGACCACGCTGAACGAGGGCTTCGCGGCATAGGGATTGGGCGCTTGGGACGGCGGGTGTCTCATACGATTATATGGAACGTTGACTGCTAAATCGAACAACTAGGCGGAACTGCCGCATTCTATCATAGAGCTGGTCAACACGCAATTTTACACGCTGGCAGTCGGAATTGCGCGCCTTCATTGAATCTCTGGCGGGATTGATCGCAGCAAGGAGCCGCTGCTGGCGATGATGCGTATGGCGCTGTTCGGCGAGTCGACCGTGTACAGCCGAGCATAGTCGGTGATAGAAGCATAGGCGTCGGGGAATTGGCGCACGGCTGGACCTACCAAGCCAACATCAATCATGAGCTCAATGCAAGCCTGCTTGGAAGCGATGTAGAACTCCGCCCCCAGCCAACTCATCGGCGCTTCAATATAGGCGACATCGGAGAACAATATGTAGACCGCGGGCTGATTGCGCTGTCCCCTGTACACACTCAGATACAAGCGGGACAGCTTGCGGTGATAGTGAAAGACCTGGCAGCGATAGCCGGCCGGCTTGCTAATGTTAAAGACGTTGCGGCTATTTTCTTCGACTTTTGCCATTGGTTGCGGTGGTCGGTTTCACTCAGCGCATGCTACTTTTGTAGAGTAAAGAAAATAATGCAAAATATACATGGTAGGTGTAGGGCGATTGCTCTGATTGCATGACGCTTTGCGACCGTATATTATGCGGTAGAATACCTGCATCCGCTCAGCAAGGGATACAATTAAGGATAGTCAACTGCCAGAACGGCGGACGGGAGACGAAGATGAGATTTGGGGGCAAAGTTGCGGTGGTCACGGGCGCGGCAACCGGAATCGGCCGGGCGACTGCGCTGGCATTCGCGCGGGAAGGGGCAAGCGTCGCGCTCGCGGATGTCAATGCCGAAGCGCTGAATGAGACCATGCGCGCATTGGAGAGCGCGGGCGGAACGGGCTTGGCGGCGCTTGCGGACGTCTCCCTTGGCGCAGATGCCAGCCGCATCGCAGTTGCCACGTTTGAGCATTTCGGCGGCATTGACTATCTGGTCGCCAGCGCCGGCATCCAAACTTACGGCACGGTTGTTGATACGGACGAAGATATCTGGGATCGCACGCTCGCGGTCAACTTGAAAGGTGTATATCTGGCAGCCAAGTATTGTATACCAGAGATGATCAAACGCGGCGGCGGCGCAATCGTCAATGTGGCTTCGGTCCAGGGGCTGCAAAGCCAGCCCAAAGTAGCCGCCTATGCCGCCTCCAAGGGCGCGCTGATCGCCATGACTCGGACCATGGCTTTGGATCACGCCAAAGACGGCATCCGTGTGAATAGCCTTTGCCCCGGCTCGATTGATACGCCGCTGCTGCGTTTCGCCGCGGACACCTATAGCCCCGAGGATCCGCAAAGCGCCATAGAAGATTGGGGCAAACTGCATGCTTTGGGCAGGGTAGGGCAGCCGGAAGAAATGGCGAATGTCGCGCTCTTTCTGGTGAGCGACGCCGCGTCATTCATGACCGGCGCAACTGTTGTGGCTGACGGCGGTTTGACGATAGGGTTGTAAGCGCATCTGAATATCCGCGGTAGCGCCGCTATTGGAAAATCGGCGCAAGGGTCTGCGGCGCTCAGCATAATATGACTGCTTGTCGCAGGCGCGACGCGGTTAATAAAACAGATAATATCCGGTGAAGATTGCCTTGAATGGCGGAGGGACAGTGATGGCTACAACGACGGCAACTTGGCATAGCGACGAAGAACTTTTTGAATTGATTGAGGCTGAACTGTTTGTCGCCGTCATCGGGGACATCCTGGACGAGCTCGGATACAGGCATCAGTTTCTGCCGCCCTATATCCAGCCGCTGCGCGCGGACATGCGCGTCCTGGGAAGAGCCATGACGGTATTCACCGCGGACTATCCCGGCGGCATTATGGATGGCGGCCAGTCGGAATGGTCGCGCATGCCTTTCGGCTTGCTCTTCCGCGCCCTTGACGACCTCAAAGCCAACGAGGTCTACGTTTGCGCCGGCGGCTCGCCGGAATACGCGACCTGGGGCGAGATTATGACCACGCGGGCGCGCTATCTGGGCGCGCGAGGCGTCGTCCTGGACGGCTATTCGCGCGATACGGACGGCGTGCTGCAGCAGAACTTTCCCACATTTTCGCGCGGCTGTTACGCGCAAGATTCCGGCGCGCGCAGCCGCGTTTTAGACTTCCGCATCCCGATCGAAATCGGACAAGCCAGCGTCAGTTCGGGCGATCTGATCATCGGCGACCGCGACGGCGTATTGGTGGTCCCGCGCGAGCTCGAAGCAGAAGCGATTGCTTTGTCGCTAGAAAAAGCCAGAACCGAGAACCTGGTTCAAGCGGCGATCGAGCAGGGCATGAGCGCCGAAGAAGCCTTTAGCACCTATGGCGTACTGTAGACCCTAGGCGCGACTTGCATGACATATTCAGTTTAATACCGAAGGGGAGGACAGCGGGTGAAAGTTCTTTTTGGACCTACCATCATGTCGCTGGAAGACTCGCTGGGTGACCTGCGGGAAAGATTTCGGGCCGTCGAATTTGAGTATTGCCCAGAGCGCGGCGACTTGAATCGCGCCATCCGCGATGCGGATGTATTCGTCGGCTCCATGACCGCTGAATTGCTCAAAGAAGCGACGCGGCTCAAATGGATACAGTCGCCCAGTTCCGGCGTCGACAAATATTTAAGCATCCCAGAATTAGCGGACCATGACCTGCTGCTCACCAGCGCCAGCGGCACGCACGGACCGGGTTTGGCGGAAAGCACGCTCGGTACAATGCTGGCTTTCAACCGCGGCTTGTTAACCAGCGTCTTCCGGCAGCAAGCGCGTCAGTGGTCAGCCAGCGAACTGCGACCCGTTCTCGTCGAGCTAACCGGCATGACCCTTGGCATTGTGGGCTTTGGCGCATTTGGGCGACACTTGGCGGCGCGCGCGCAAGCCTTCGCTATGAAAATCCTGGCGATTGACATCCGATCCCTGCCCAAGCCGGATTATGTCAGCCAGCTTTGGGCGCCGGACCGCCTCGACCAGCTCCTGCGCGAATCGGATTATGTGGTGATCGCATTGCCGCTGACGCCGCAGACGGAAAACCTGATCACGGCTGAGAAGATCGCCCTGATGAAGCCGAGCGCGATGTTGCTGGCAATGTCGCGCGGCGGCATCGTAGATCAAGACGCGGTCGCGCGCGCCTTGCGGGAAAAGCGCATAAGAGCGGCTGCTCTGGAAGTGATGCGCCCCGAGCCGCTGCCAGCCGACAGCTACCTTTGGGATGTGGAAAACCTTCTAATCACGTCCCATATTGCCGGCGGTACACAGTACGAGCGCCAGTACGTCATCGAGATCTTTTGCGACAACCTGGCGCGGCTGCTCGCGGGCGACTTGCCACTGCGGAATCAGGTGGACAAGGACGCCGGCTTCTAGTTCGAGTTGGCCAGGTCAAAAGCGGATAGGAACGCGCTGCTCGATTTTCGCCTCGTCCAACTCGATGCCGAGCCCAGGCTTCTGCGGCAGTTTGATGGAGCCATTTTGCGGCGCGTACTGAAGACGGTGGAAAAACTGCTTGTTTGGCTGATGGTTGATAAGGTATTCCACCATTGGCACGGCAGATGGCGACTGCGACCCGGCGACATGCAGCGCGGATAGCAAGGAATGTCCATGCGCGACCACGGGTACCTCAAATGCCGAAGCCAAGGCGCAGATTTTGACCAATTCGCTGATGCCGCCGGTCCAATCGGGGTCGTTCTGCAAATAATCGACAGCGCCATTGACCAAGAGTTCTTTGCTTTGCCAGCGGGTGTAGACATGTTCGCCTGTGGCAATCGGCACAGTTGTTGAAGCCTTCAGCTTGGCGAACTCCGCGACGCGTTCGGGCGGAATCGGTTCTTCCATCCAGGTCGGGTTGACGGCTTCCAGCGCCCGCAGCATCTTGGTCGCATAGCTTACATGCCAACTCATGAAAGCGTCGAACATCAGCATATAATCAGGACCGACAGCTCCGCGCACGGCTTTTGCCATCTCTATGTTTTTCGCTATTCCATCTGCTCCAGCGCTTGGACCATAGCGAAAAAACCACTTTTGCGCTTGATAGCCCTGCGCTTGGTATTCTTTCGCGAGGCGCGCCGCGTCCTCTGGCTCAACAGAAAAACCCAACATGCTGGCATAGGCGGGGACAGAGGCGCGCGTGGGTCCGCCCAAGAGACGATAGATCGGCTGCTGCCAGGCTTTGCCTTTGAGGTCCCAAAGCGCGCAGTCGATGGCGCTGAGGCCAGTCATGAACAAGCCCGAACGTCCATGCCGGTTGAGCCGCATCATGAGGTCGTAGAGGTATTCAATAGCCAGGGCGTCGCGCCCGATCAAGAATTCGCGCAAATCATTGAGGATGACAAAGGCTTGATGGCGATCGATGGGTCCAAATAGCCCGGAGAGATCCAGGTCGCATTGCACTTCGACGTACATAGCGCTGATGCGGCCGGGCGTCGCTTTGTTCGGGGGATTGGGATGTTCCACATCGGGATAAATATACAAGGGCATGCTCTGCAGCTCGCGCTCCGGTTGCGGATCGCGCGTGGCGGTCAATTCATATACCTGGATGTCACGGATTTCCATACTCTTCCTCTCTTTCCGGCGCGTTCTGGCGCACGCCAATTAATGCTTAGAAGGTCAAGCCAGCGTAATGTTCCAGCTCGAGCAAACGGTTGTACTTCGCCAGTCGCTCCGACTGCGTGATGGAACCGACCTTGATGTAATCACCCGCCCAACCGACAGCCAAATCGGCCAGCCAGTCGTCTTCGGTCTCGCCGCTGCGCGCGCTCAGGACCACATGCCAGCCCGCTTCTCTCGCCAGCTTCAAGGCTTGTGCCGATTCCGTGAGCGTAGCAATCTGATTGACCTTGAGCAGCAGGCTATCCGCAGCTTGTTCTTGAATGGCGCGGCGGATGCGGGTAGGATTGGTACATAGCAGATCGTCGCCCAATATCATCGCTTTTCCATGCAAACGCTCAAAGAGCCTGCGCCAGCCCGCCCAATCGGCTTCGTCCAAGCCGTCTTCGACGCTGATAATGGGGAAGTCGCGGCGCCATTCATTGATGCGCAGCGCCATATCCGCGCTGTCCAGTTGCTCGCCGTCCAAATGATAAAGTCCGTCTTCAAAAAAGTGGGTGGCCGCCACATCGACCGTGAGCGCGACCTCGTCGAGCGGCGCATAGCCTGCCGCCTCGATCGCCGCCACTGCTTCGGCAAACATCTCTTGCGAAGAGGCGAATGTTGGCGCCAAGCCGCCTTCGTCGGCTGTCAAGAGCCGCATGTCATAGTTGTCATGCAGCCTCTTGACAGCTGAACGAAAAACATCCGAAACGATGGCAAGCGTTTCGTGAATGGTGTTTGCGACAGGCGCGACAAGCTGGACGTCTTGAATGGAGACCTGCTGCCCGGCGTGTTTACCGCCACTATAGAGATTGATCATTGGCTTCGGCAGGCGCGGGACTGTTCCGGCGATATCGGCGAAGTGTCGGTAGAGCGCCACTCCGCGTTGCGCCGCTTGCGCGCGGGCGAATGCCAGCGAGACGCTCAAGATGGCGTTCGCCCCCAAGCGCGACTTGTTTTCCCTGCCATCCAGGTCGATAAGACGGCGGTCCAGCGCTTCTTGTGTTGCGAAATTTCTGCCCGCGAGTTCGCGGTTGATGTGAACACTAACGTTTTCAGCCGCTTTCAAGCAGCCCAAGCCCGCGTAGCGCGCCGGGTCGCGGTCGCGCAGCTCAAGCGCCTCGGCCGACCCGGTGGACGCGCCCGAAGGCGTCGAGGCCCGCCCGACATTGCCATCGCTTAATTCGCAACGCGCCAGCAAGGTCGGGCGTCCGCGGCTGTCCAGAATTTCGATGGCGGACAGGCTTTTAATGCGGCTTGTCATGGTAGTCCAATCGCGCTCGGAAGCTCTCAATCAGCTCAGGTATCGTCATGATATTTTGTTGCAGCAGTTCCAGAACGATTTCCTTTTGCCTGTTGCGCTGCCGCTGGTCTAAGTATTCCAGCTGCGAGCGTCCCCCCACGCGCGCCAACAGGCAAGCCAAGCAATGCGCGACAGCGGTGGTCCGCATTTGCTTGGCGAGATCCGCGTCAAGATCTGTCAGATAGGCGCGCCAGTACTCGCGAGCCATCTCGATGAAGCTGTGCCGATTCGCCCGCAGGAAATGCGCTTTGCTCAAAAAATGCGTCAGGGAGAAGCCGATGTCAAAGGCTGGGTCGCCATAATGAATGACTTCAAAGTCCAGGATAACGAGCTTGCCGCCATAGACCAGCGCGTTTTTTGGGCTGTAATCGCCGTGCACCAGCGCGAGTTTGCGCCCCCTGGTGTCTTTGATCAGGTTATCGAGAAAAGCTCGCGCCTGGGGAAGCTGCGTCGCGGTATAGCCATAATAGGGTTCCAGCCGCAATTCTTCAAAGAAACGGACATCAGCGAAGTCGCTTTGGATTTGTGGCTGAGCTAGGGCGGACTTGTGGATCTTCGCCAGAAGTTGACCGAAATCTCGCGCGAGCGCAACAGAGGTTTCTCCGCTTAGGAGCAGTGTTTTCCAATTTTGATGCGGACGAGGCACAGCGGACATCGCCAGGATATGCTGTTCTTCGTCCAGGAAGACAAGCTCGGGCGCGTGTCCTGTGATGAGTTTGCCCAAGCAATTCAAGCCGGCCGCTTCGCGCTGGATGCGCTGCGGGGCGCTGTACCAATCGACCTGCACGCGCAGCTTCGGCAAGGCTTGTTTCATGACCCAGTCGGGCTTGCGCTCGAATTGCACCAAGACTGTGCGGTTGGAGACGCCGCCCTCAAGCGTGGTGAATCGGGGTCTATCGCTGGCATCGACGCGTTTCATTTGCCGCAAGTACGGCAGCAGTTGCGCCGGATCCTCGATATTCAGTTGCGCCGCCATATCAATTGCCAGACCTGTCTTCAGGAAGGTCAATGTACGTCGACCAGGCGCGCGCCTATGACGTCTCTGAGCGCGATGATACCCAAGCCCGGCGCGCTGGACGCGGACATGCGACCGCTTTCGCGCTGGGGCGCGCCTGCCGCCGCGCTGACCGTAACATAACTGTTGAAATCGGTGGCGGTGAACAGGAATTCACTGGGCGTGCTATGTGCCAGATGGGCGATGGCGGCGGTGGTGATATCGCCACCCCAGCTGTCTTCGATTGTCATGGCGACGCCCATCGCGACGCAGAGGTCTCTTGCCAGCCGCGCCTTGGTCAAGCCGCCGAATTTGCTGATCTTGATATTCACCACATCCATCGCCCTATCGGCATGCCCGCGCAAGAGCATGTCGATATCGTTGACCACCTCGTCCAGGACAAAGGGATGCGAGGCGCGCTGCCGAATGGAAAGACATTCTTCATAAGTCAGGCAGGGCTGCTCGATGTAGACATCGACGTCATCGACCGCGCGAACCACTCTTGCCGCCTCGTGCATGAGCCAGCCGGTATTGGCGTCGGCGATGAGTTTGTCGCTCGGCTGCAGCAGATCGGAAACCATGCGAATGCGTTCGATATCCAACTGCGGATCGGCGCCCACTTTCAGTTGAAAACGGCGATAGCCTTCGTCGCGATAGCCCGCCACCTTCTCCGCCATTTCTTCGGGCGACTCTTGCGAGATGGCGCGGTACAGGACAAAGTCCTGCCCATAGCGGCCGCCGAGCAATTCGCAGACGGGCAAGCCGGCGACTTGCCCCAGGATATCCCAGCAAGCCATGTCGATGCCCGACTTCACATAAGGATGGCCCTTGAGCGCCGCGTCCATGCGCCGATTCAGGACATCAAGCTGCCTGGGGTCGCTGCCCAGCAGATGGGGCGCGAGCTCTTTGATGCCGGCTCGCACGCCCTCGGCATAGGCCGGCAGATAAAAGGGACCCAAAGGACAGACTTCTCCATAGCCGGTCATGCCGCTGTCAGTTTCGACTTCGACGATGGTGCTGTCGAAGACCTCGACGGATTTGCCGCCCGACCACTTGTAGCTGCCTTCGTGCAGCGGCAGGTCAACTTGGTAAGCGGCGATTCTTGTGATTTTCATGGTTTGCCTTTATTGCTGAATAGTAGAAATTACACTCAAGAACTGTCTGAAATTGCCGGAAGACTGTAGGGTCGAGCCTTGGATCGCCCGCCGATGCGTGCGCAAGTTATGGGCGAAGCAAGCGTCACCCTTGCAGATACATTCAAATATCGGATACGCATAGCAATCTTCGCTTCACTCCTATATTTACGCTAAAAGTTTGCATTTCAAGCAACAGTTGCGTCCGGTTGCGTATCCAGCCAGTCCTTATCGACAAGCAGAACGTAGTCGTCGTGCTCGGCGAGGTTGAGGCCGGCTTCGCCAAGCGCGGTGTCAATCTCGGTCTGCCACTCATTCGAAGATAGTCCAAGCCTTTCTATGGCTTCGATTTCCGCTTTGAACCCGCGCATTCGTTCCAGGTTTTCGATTAACAATTCGGCTTGGTCAAGCGCCGTCTGTTGGCTAGACGCTTTTTCGCTGTTATTTGATTTACGTTTTAGTAGACTCATAAGTGCCTTGCTCCCTTTCATGGCACCATCTTTACTATCAAGGACTCCTTTATTCCAAAAGTCCTGTCTATTAGCCAAGACCAACTCGGCAAGAAAGTCATCCCTACCCCTAAGCCATTGCTCGACGGCAATATAGCGATAAAAGTCGTCGTCGGACACAGCCTCATGATGGAAGAATGCTGCCCGGCGGTCGCCTAAACACTTGTGCACGAGCCAGCGAGTAGTATTGTCAAATTCGTCTTTGCCACTGCCAAATTCGTCTTTGCCACTGCCAACTCGTCGATTGACAAATAACATTTTATGAGCGTGGAATCTATACACATGGTTTGCAGAAGATTGTCTAGCATCAATTGATTGTTCTCTGGCGTTGGGGCGCTGCCATAAAGTGCTGTCACGTCGCGCCATAAGTGTGGGCGAGCCTCATTGATCGCATTGATGGCAAAACGCGCTTGCGCCTCGCGGTTTCCAGCTTTGTCCATTTCAGTGGCATGTTCAGCGGCTTCCATGGCTGCGCTAAGTTTTGCCGCACGATCGTAACGAAATTCTCGCGACACAAGTTTATACAGGTCGCGAATCAGTTCTTCGAGCTTTTTCATACGATCCAACATAACCGCTAATGAGATTGCGGACAGGCCAAGATCCATAACGCCTAATGTGCCGACAAGCGTCTGAAGACGCATAAGCTGTGTCATAATTTGACGATGCGAAAGCGCCGTCGCAGTAAGATTCAACGCGCCTATCGCATTTCCACTGCTTAATTGCAGAGCGGGTTGCAGAAAATTGCTGGCAAATTCCGCTTGGTCAGCTATCTGTTTGCCTTCCTGCAGGTGCGCAACAATTCGTCCACTTGTCGCTTCTCGGATTACACTGCCCCAGCGCGTATACTCTCCTGTGAAGAGACCAAAAGCAATCTTCGGCGGGATTTTCAGCATGACTTCAAACAGCATGTCTTACCTCGCTTCAAGTTAATTTGTTTGAGCAAACACCAAATGCTTAATAGCGTTCATACCCTAGAGTTGCTAGTTGCCCGAAACCTAGGCAGAGCAATCGACCAGAGCAAATTAAGCCCCAGTGTCTAGTTGTATAGTCCACCATGTGAATTGCCCGCGATAATCTTGTTGTATCTTTGGGCGGCACAGAGCCGCCCCTACAATCCCTTAGATAAATGCGACAATCGCTACATCATGTCAGTCGCTATCATTTTAACCTTGCTGCCCTGCCGAGAAGTATGACATATTTGGCACACTTTACCAATTGGGCTAAACTCCCAACTTAATCGAATACCATAGCAAGATAATAGCTTCCAAGGAGCCGTCCCATGTCTTTCGTCGACCGCGTCGACCCAGAGCTTGTTCCAGCCCTTGATCTTTTCCCAGCCGAATTGATTACAGCCATTGGCGATGACCCGCCGATCGCCCGCGCCATGCTCGAAGGGCTGAAGCTGGCGATGCTCGAGGCAGTGCCGCCCAACCAAGTCTTGATTGAAGAACGTAGCATTCCCGGTCCGGATGGCGATATTCCCATCGCCATCTATCAACCACGAGCGCCGGCGCCGCGCCCCGGGCTGCTTATGATTCACGGCGGCGGCTACATCGTCGGGACGGCTCGCGAGGATTTAAACGGCATCGGTTATGCCGAACATGTGGGATGTACTGTTGTCTCGGTTGACTATCGTATGGCGCCGGAATTCACCTATAAAGCCAGCATTGCCGATTGTTTTGCCGGCTTGAACTGGATGTTTGATAACGCCGATGCGCTCGGCGTCGATACCAAGCGCATCGCCATCGGCGGCGGCAGCGCCGGCGGCGGGCTGTCCGCCGGACTCGCGCTCTACAACCGCGACAACAAAGGTCCCGACGTCGCTTTTCAACTGCTGGTGTATCCCATGCTGGATGATACTCACGAGACGCCATCCGGTTACGAAGTCACGCATCCCAATGTTTGGAATCGCGACGTCTCTCTCAAAGCCTGGAAGATGTATCTCGGCGAGGAATATGGCACGGACAATGTTTCGCCCTATGCCGCCGCGGCCCGTGCCACGGACCTCAGCGGGCTGCCGCCGGCCTTCGTCACAGTCGGGACGGAAGACCTCTTCCGCGATGAAGATATCGATTACGCCCAGCGCCTGATGGCGGCTGGCGTGCCAACTCAGTTAGAGGTCCATCCCGGCATGTTCCATGGCGGGGAAGGTCTTGTTCCGCAGGCTGGCGTGAGCCAACGCATGCGCATGGGTTATCTCGACGCGCTCAAGCGCGCGATCGGTTGAGCTATGCATCAACTGCTGAAAGCCGTCGCAAATATGTTTTGTCAAGCAATTATAGTGGGAGGCGCGCTATGTCCTTCATCGACAAACTAGATCCCGAGATCGCCCATGCGATCCACTTCATGCCAGCCGAACGCTATATCGCCATCGGCGAAGATCCGCCCAAAGCGCGCGAGATGACGGCGGCGCTTAATCGCGAAACGCGCGCCAACCTGCCGCCCACCGATGTGACGATCGAAGAGACGGTCATTCCCGGACCCGATGGCGATATACCCATCGTGATTTACCAACCGCCTGGACCGGGACCGCGCGGAGGGCTGCTTTGGATGCACGGCGGCGGCTATATCGTGGGAGAAGCGCGCGACGACGCCCGTTGCATAGAATTCGCCGAATATGTCGGCTGCGCGGTCGTCTCGGTGGATTATCGGCTGGCGCCGGAATCGACCTACAAAGATAGCATCGCCGACTGTTTTGCCGCGCTGGAATGGATGGTTGGCAAGTCCGACGATTTAGGCCTTGACGCGGCACGTATCGCCATCGGCGGCGGCAGCGCCGGCGGGGGCTTGACAGCTGGCTTGGCGCTCTACAATCGCGACAACAAAGGTCCCGATGTCGCCTTCCAACTGTTGATCTATCCCATGATTGACGACAGGCACGATACGCCTTCGGGACATGAAGATACTTGTCCAACAATCTGGAACCGGGCTGTCTCCTTTAAAGCCTGGCGGATGTATCTGGGTGATGAATATGGCAGTGATAAGGTCTCGCCCTATGCGGCGGCCACGCGCGCGACAGATCTGACCGGGCTGCCGCCCGCCTTAATGACAGTCGGCATGCAGGATCTGTTCCGCGATGAGAACATCGATTATGCGCAGCGGCTCATGGCGGCTGGCGTGCCGACCGACTTGCTCGTTTACGCTGGCATGTTCCACGGCGTAGAGCTGCACGTGCCGGACGCGGCGCCTAGCAAACGCATGAGAATGGGTTATCTTTCGGGCTTAAAGCGCGCTATCGGCTGAACTCTCCGACCAAGCATGTCTTGCTGCGGCAAATTGGCGTCGCCTGCGAGTTCGCGGCTACTCGTTCGCATTTGAGTTGCCAGACATCAAAGTGACCCTGGGAGGACTCGAACCTCCAACCTAACGATTAAGAGTCGCTTGCTCTGCCAAATTGAGCTACAGGGCCCCCCAAAAACAAGACCCGCATTATAGTGATTTGCCTCTTGTCATCGCAAGGGTCAAGTACTGCCTTGCCAGCGGTCTAGCTGCACGAAATATCACCATAAATCCGACTGGCAGGCATTTATTGCTGGTACAATTGATTCAAGCGCGCTATACAGCTTGTCGCCAGAATATAACAGTTGTGATGAAATGGAATCCGAGCCTATGTCGAAAAAGATCCTCATCATCGGCGGCACCCGAAATATGGGATATTACTTGGCGAAGCAACTCGCGGAAAGCGGCGCCGACCTGACCTTGCTCAACCGGGGGCTCACTCAGGACGACTTGCCGCGCTCCATCCATCGTTTGCACGCCGACCGCACCGACAGCAAGCAAATGCGGCGCGCGCTCTTGGCGAAACGTTTCGATGTCGTGGTTGACTTCGTTATGTTCCGTCAAGAGGAAGCGCTAACAGCCATAGACATTTTTCGCGACAATGTCGAGCGCTATATTGTCATTAGCAGCGGACAGGTCTATCTGGTGCGCGAGGATCTGGAGCGCCCTTTTCATGAAGACGACTATGAAGGTGCGGTTATGGACGCGCCTTCGGAGAATTCCTACGCCTATCAGGAATGGCTCTATGGCGTGCAAAAACGCGAGGCGGAAGATCAATTCCGCCGTGAATGGAAGCGCTCTAATTTCCCCTATACCACGTTACGCTTGCCCATGGTCAACAGCGTTCGCGATCAGTTTCATCGTCTATATAACTATTTCCTGCGCCTGCGCGACGGCGGCGTCTTGCTCGTGCCGGATGGACCGAATTTCGCCCTTAATCATATCTACGCGCTGGATGTGGTAGCTGTCATCCGGCGTATTATCGAAACTGGCGAAGGGAAAGGCGAGGCTTATAACATCGCCCAGGATGAACATCTTAGCTTGGATGAATTCTTGTCGCTGATGGCAGCCATCATGCAGGTAGACTTGCGCCTGTTGCGGGTCAAGCGCGAGGAGCTGGAGGCAAACGGATTCCTGCCGGATTGTTCTCCTTTCAGCGAGCGCTGGATGAGCGCGCTGGACAACCGCCGCAGCAAGGAGATATTGGGCATCCGCTATACGCCGCTTGCGGAATACCTGGAAACACTGGTCCGGCACTACCAAGCGCAGCTTATCGCGCCGCCGCTCACCTTCCGCAGGCGGCGCGCGGAACTGTCCTTCGCGGAGCAGTCTGCTCAGCATTGAGCGCATGCGGGAATTTGAGTCTGGCGTTCTAGGCTGAAGGAACAGCTAACATGCTTGAAGAGTATCTTTTGTAACCCCTATTCGAGTGTTAAGATTTCTGTTATCAATTCACAGTAGCGTAATGTAGGACAATATTTTCGGGGGGACTGTATGAAATCAATTGCAAAGTTTGTCCTGCTTTTTATTGGCTCGGCGCTCCTTTTGAGCGGCTGTTCGGCAGTTTCTTCGATGCTGATGAGCCACTCGAAAGAAGCCGCGCCAGACATGCAGGAACCATCTGTAGACACGGCGGCAGTAGCGGAGGTCCCGCGTTTCACGTTTTATGATTCTTTTGCCAATTGGTGACCGACTTGTCGGCGTAATGCGCCCGTCGTGAACGGGCTACGAGAAACCTTTGGCAATCGCATCGAATTTGTGCTGCTGGATTTGGATGACTCCGCGCATGATGGCAAACGGGCACAGCTGGGTATTACCGCGCAAGCGCAATACATCCTGGTTGGCGCTGATGGCGCAATCGCGCAGAAGTGGTTCGGGATATTGGACCAAGCTCGCGTGAGCGCCGAATTGGAAACACTATTGCAGACATAGCAGACAAAAGCGTGATTTTCGCAGTCATATTCGCATAGGGCAAATGGGCGCGCGCGCCAGCAGCAAGGGTTGGCGCAGCGCGCCCGTTTCGCTTGGAACAGCAGGCGCCAAAACGAATATATCCCCGGCAAACGGATGCGCTGGAGCGCCCCAAATCCAACGCGGATTGATATAATCGACGGACATCCCTTCGAGCGAGAACTTTGGAGCTTGGCGTGGTCGCTGGCAGGTGCCTGTTTTACATTGCCGTCAGCCTGGCAATTGGCGCTTGCAATCTGCGTCGCCCCGAAGTCACCTTAACGCTCGCGCCCATTGAAACCAGAACCCCGCAAGCGACTGACCTGCTTGAATTGCCCACAGAAACCCGAGTCGCCCAGCTGCTTCCGTCGCCTACCGCTCAATCCTCGTCTACCGCTCAATCCTCGCCTACTGATAGCAATAACCCGACGCTCACTGACACTGTCGCGCCGACCTTAACCGCGACCGACCAGCCGGCGCCAACGGAAACCCGCGAGCCGACATCCTCCCATACTCATCAGCCTACCGTTACCCAAAGTCCAGCCCCAAGCGCGACGGCGACGATACCGCCAAGCGACACGGCTGTTCGCACTGCAACAGCAACAGCAACAGCTGTGCCTTCTGTCACCGACAGTCCCGTGCCGTCATCGACCCATACATCCGCGCCGTCGGCGACGCTCTTACCCAGCCCCACCCGAATCCTGCCGCGCACCGCGACAGACACCGCGACGCCGTCCGCAATCCCTGAGATTGTTCTACAGCCGCTAGGAACAGTTACATCCGAGGCGACGGCTACGACCCTCAGCTCGCTGCCGCCTACCTTGACACCTTTGCCGACACTTGACGCGACCGAGCTTGCGCGGCTCATCGCAAGACCTGTCGCCCAAGCGACCGCTCCAGCAACTTGGACAGCGGCGCCAACCGCCTTGCCCTCGGCCGCGCCGGTCGCTTCGACGCCCCTTCCTGCCTCGTCCACCCCGGGGGCAGATCGCTCCCCCGCCAGTACGCCATTGCCGTCGACCGCTCAGCCCGAGTTTGGGGCGGCGACCTTCACGCCGACTCCAGTGCCGACGCGCTTCCAACCAACCGTCGCAGTCCGCCAGGAGCTCATCGTTGAGCAGATTCCTCCGCCGGTCTTCGCGCCCGCGTCGATAAATACGGCCGGCGCCGCGGTTTATCAATATGATGTGGGCTTTGATCAGCCCTTCAACTATCAAGGTCTGCAATTACAAGGCGGGGTCGCGCTTTTTGCGCCGAATCCCGTTGCGCCCGACAGTTACTTGCGCACAGATCAGGTCGGCATGTTATGGTATCGACCTGTCGGCGCTGCCAACGAAGGCGCGATGTCATTCTCGCCTTTCCATGAGGG
Organism: Phototrophicaceae bacterium; assembly: GCA_965116975.1. GTDB lineage: Bacteria > Chloroflexota > Anaerolineae > Aggregatilineales > Phototrophicaceae > UBA6055. Next base: position 2,500,448 of record OZ220735.1, on the reverse strand, counting down.
ATACGGCGCGCCAAGCAGCGAGCTCAACAAGAACCGCGTCGTGGAAATCGATTGGTCGGCGGATGGCGCACAGTTCAGCTTTCGTATTGATACGCCGCCGGGCCAGGACAATGTGAATGCGGGTGTCTGGTTCTGGCAGCCGCTGAGAGAGTCTCCAACCGATCCGACCTATGCGGTGATCCGCGATTGTGCGCGGGACGATTACAATTCTTGTCAAATAGTCAATCGCAGCAACGCGCAGTTCTGGAAGACGATAGCTGTCGACTGGTCGCCCATCCGCGGCAGCGCCGATATTCTGCTAACCTTGCAGCTGCCTGCGGAAGGTCGGCAGGCGCTGGCTGTCGTACAAGCTGTGCGAGACGCCGATTATGCGAAAAATGCGCCTGAGTTCTTCCGCTACGATTATGGACACTGGAATACCGACGGCAGCGGCATCGTTGTCAGCGGTCGCCGCGCCGATGGACGTGTGATTATCGGCGAAGTCAACAGCGATTTGCGCGGCGAGCGCCTTGTCTTTGACGCCACGTCTGCGGGCTTGTGGCTGCAAGATGCCGCGCGCCGTGCCAATGGTCAAATCGTCGCCTTGGGCAGACCCGGCGCTCCCCACGACACTGCGCCCCTCTCTCTGTATAACAGTACTGGCGCGCGCCTATCCGGACCTATCGGCGAAGCCGCGCCGGAATCTGTTAGCTGGTATGCCGACCGCAGCGCAGTGGTGCTTAGCGTACTCGGGCGTCAATACACGGTAAGCGTTGACGGCGGCCGCATCACCGACAGCACGGATCTCACGCGGAATCCCAGTTTCGGCATGGTCAATATCGGCGAGGCGCCGGTACCGGCCGCGGTCATACTAAATAGCGAGTATTTTCCCGGCCAGCAGTTGCGCGCGCTGCGCAACCTGAACTTGCGCGAGGGTCCATCGACAGGTCATGCGATTATCGGCGGGCTATTCGTCGGTGATTATGTCGCCATCCTGGCCGGACCTTACGACAATCAAGGCTACCGCTGGTGGCGCGTACAGACGGCTGTCAACGCCCTGGGCTGGATTGCCGGGACCATCGGCGGAAGCCCTACTGTCGGACCCTGAGGCGATCAGAGTGATTTGTGGGGCTAAGGGCATGATCTTGAAATGCGAAAATCAGACGATTCAATCCCGGGCAAGCTGATGGCAAACAAGCCGCTAGTCAGCATCGTAATCCCGACTTATAACCGCAAAAGCTATGTTTGCGAGGCTATCGAAAGCTGCCTCGCCCAGACTTATCAAAACTGCGAAGTCATCGTGATTGACGACGGCAGCGTCGACGGTACTGGTGACCATCTGCTGAAAAAATATGGCGATCGCATCCGCTTCATCCGTCAGGAGAATCAAGGACCGGCGATAGCGCGCAATCGCGGCATTTGGGCAGCGCGCGGTGAATACATTCATTTTTTGGACGCCGACGACCAGCTTTACCCGAACAAGATAGCAACCTGTCTGCGCCTTTTTCTGCAACGTTCAGATATTGATGTCCTGCATACGTATTATCAATTTGTCGCCAGCGACGGCCAGACTCCTATAGAGACCACGCCCTTCCCGAGCTTTTCGGATGACATCTTCTGCGAGATGCTGCGCTTGACCGGCAACCACATCTTGATTAGCTCCACCATGATAAGAACGGCGGTACTGCGTGGGATTGGCGGCTTCGAGGCCGATCCGGAATTCCGCAGCGCCGAGGACTGGGATCTTTTTCTGCGATTGGCGACAAAGCACAAATTTCACGGCATCAAGGAAGCGCTGGTTTATCGGCGCATGCACGACGAAATGCTGTCCGGCGACCGCTTGCAGGGGGCGCTTGGGCGCCTCAAAACGGTGGAGAACGCGCGCCATTATGGCTGGGAACGCTGCATGAGCGCGCAGCAATACGAGCGCAAATTGGCGGCGCGCCATCATGTGCTGGCGGTCAATTGCTGGGAACTCGGCATGCGACGGAAAGCCAGTTATCATTTTCAGCGCGCAGCCGCTTTGTACCCGCCCGAAGCGCGTCAAAGGCGCTTTTTCGCCTGCTTGAGCAGGTTCTTGCCGCAGCGGTCTATGGATTTGTCGATTGCTGCGGCTGGCCGAATCAAGCAAATCGCGAGGCGCCAAAGCCGAGATTGAGTGAGATTGGCGCCATTTGCGCTTTTTTCACATTTTGCATCGGTTGACGGAAAATGCCGTATAATTTGTAGAGTGGCTTTTCTTTTGGGGAAGGCGGAGCGATGTCGACGAAAACCGACAGCTTGCGATACGATATCGGCGAATTGCTGAAAGCCGGCAGTTTCCATGCAATCGTGGATCGTTGCCATCTTGAGCTGACGATGGCGCGCCGCGGGCAGCGCGCTAGCATAGAGATCATCGCGCTTTTGGGCTTGGCGCAGGCGCAGTGTTCCTTGGGGCATTTTGACTTCGCGCGCGATTACAGCAACGAAGCCATCGAACTTGCGCGGCAGATCCGCTCCAACGGCTTGTTGGTTGACGGGTTGCTGGCGCGGGCTCGCGTATCCCGCGAGGGCTACTTCCAAACCATGGAAGCCTATGAAGACTATCGCGTCGCCGTCGACCTCACATACGACGGGGGCGATATGCGCCGCTATGCTCAATCGCTCTTGGGTTTGGGCGAGATTGCGTCCAAGCCCGGCGATGCCAGGAAACATGCCTGGAAGGTGATTGATATCGCGCGCGAATTAAATGACGCATCCTTGGAAGCTCGCGCCGTTCTTATGTTGTCGAACGCATTCATCCGCGCGGGACAGTACAGCAAAGCCAATGATGGCTTGCTGGTTGCCTTGCAGAAGGCGCAATCTATCAGGGATCGGCTGTTGGAAAGCATCATCATTGGTCAGCAGGGAATGGTGCTGGCGCAAGACAGCGAGAGCTTCGAGAAAGGATTGCAGCAGCAGTTGACCGCCTTGGAAGTCGCCCGTGGCATGGAGGCGATATTCCACGAATTCATGCGCTTGTACACCTTGGCGATGACCATGCTCGCCGCGCGCGACTTCGACGCAGCGCGCGACTACTTCGATCAGATGCTGGCGCTTGCGCAAGATGTCGCGCACAAGCCTTACGAGATGTATACCTTGGGCATGCTGGGCAATTGGCAGGAGCTGCGGCAGGCATTCGACAGCGCAATATCCTATTATGACAGAGCCGTAGAGCGCGCTCGCGAGGCGCATAACCCGGCTTACGAAGCGCGCTACCTGTATGCGATAGGCGCGGTATACCAAGCGCAGTGGGACTTCTCCAGCGCCCGCCGTCATTTCAACCAGGCGCAGGCAATCTACAAATCCCTAAACGATGGCCGCAACGCCACCCGTGTTCGCGCTTCCATTGTTTATAGTTATTTCTTGGCATTCGCCTCGCGCATCATGCGCATGATGGGCATGGGACCCGAGGGTCCCGCTTGATATGCGGATTGCGCTTTAGGTCTTCCTAATCAGTCGCAAACATGGCGCTCACTGAATTGCCGCGAAATGCGCCGCCGGCGATTATGTCTCCAGTTTGCCCGCCCGCCACAGGGCAGTCAGCGTAATCGAAGGATAAAATACCAGCGGCGGCAAGGCGTCGCGGCTAAACCAGTCGACTTCGTCGGCGTCGTCCCCGGCGCAAGCTTCGCCGGATAGTATTGTGGCGCTATAGGCGATCACAATATCCGCCAGTCCCTTGTCCCTTTTGGGAAAGACTTCCAGCAGCTTGTCCACGCGCACATGCAGGGAAGTTTCTTCCAGGGTTTCGCGCGCCGCCGCCTCTGCGGGCGCTTCGTCATAGTCTACGAAACCGGCCGGCAGCGCCCATTTGCCTTTGCCGGGATCCAGCGCGCGCCGAATCAGCAAGACCTTGTCGTTGCGCTCAATGAAAACGACGACAGCTACTTTCGGGTCGAAGTAAATCGGCGCGTCGCAGTTGAGACAATAGGGTCGTTCGCGCCCGCTATGGCGCCGCCGCGCGAGCGGGTCGCCGCAAGTTGCGCAGTATTTGGCTATGCGCGTCATTCTGGAACCTGTTTTGTCATGGCTTCGCCATTGGCTCAACTTTTCTGTGGCTCAAATTGACCCTTAATACGATACGGGCTTTGGGCAATAGCTTCTTTTTTTTCACTAGAGAAAACACAGAGCGCACAGAGTTTTTGGGTATAAAGTCGAGTATTAGCCAAAATCTGTAACCCAAAATACACAAGCGCTAGCGCAAAGTGATTTGTCGCAGAATATTATGCCGGAAAAATAGAAGAGCATATATTTCTGTTTTCTCTGTTTTCTCTGCGTACTCTGTAGTTGATTTTCAGTTTAGAATCCCGCCATTTCAGTCGTCACTGTTTTGATACGATTGCCCTGTGGCTCATCACCTTTGCTATTGACTTTGTCCGCGCCACTTCGTACACTATCAAATCGCAAGCCGGAGTGGCGGAATTGGCAGACGCGCACGACTCAAACTCGTGTACCTTCGGGTGTGTGGGTTCGACTCCCACCTCCGGCAATCCCTTTCGAAAACCTCATCTATTTAGAATCTAGCGACCACTTCTGCTCGGATTCGCGGGCCAAGGCGTTTTCGTAGCGCGCCAAGGTAAATAGCCAATCGGATAAGCGATTGATATAGATGATTGCGCATTCATTGATCGCGCTAGTTTCTTGCAGCGCGACGATTTGGCGTTCGGCGCGGCGACAGATGGTGCGAGCCACGTGCAGCTGCGCCGCCACGGGCGTCCCGCCAGGCAAAATGAAATTCCGCAATGGCTCGAGCTGCGCTGTCATTCGGTCAATAGCGTCTTCAAGCCAACTGACTTGACTTTCTTTGATGCGGATTACCCAATCCGACTTGGCATCTAGTGGCGTCGCCAGGTCGGAGCCCAGATGAAAGAGATCTTGCTGGGCTGCTCGCAGCCACTGATTGATCGGCTCGCGGGCTCCCGCGGAAACTGCCACGCCGAGCGCCGCGTTCAATTCGTCGATTGTGCCGTAGGCTTCGACACGGGCGTGGTGCTTTGGCACCCGACGTCCGCCAAAGAGAGATGTCTCGCCCTTGTCGCCCGTTTTGGTATAGATTTTCATGTTTTATCCGCTCGTTTTGTCTCGGTAATACCTACAACATCAATTGTAACGATAGGGGCGACTCGCTGGACTCCGTTGAAAAACAGCCCCCATCCCGTAGGTCTATGTCTACGTGACCCCGGCCCCTCCTCGCCAACTCTATGGCGAGCATCCCCAAAATGAGGGAAGGGGAGCTTGCTGACCTGTCTTGAGCCGTTAAGCCCCTCCCTCTTTATGGGAAAGTTCGCCATAGAGATGGCGAACGGGTTTGGGGTGGGGGGAAATCGAGTATTTCAACAGCGACTCGCTAAGTCGCCCAATCAGCAAAATTCATTTCACGTTCGGCGACCCAAGTGTCTCCCCTACAATATCCAAAAATATGTTGGATTTACATCTCCAAAGGGTCAATGTAAACGTCTTCAGCTTGCTAGAGCGATCGGCTGAAAATTTCGTGCAAGATGGGCAGCGCCTTTTGCGCGGCTCGCGCGCGGTGGCTGAGGCCATCTTTCAGCTCGGGCCGCATCTGCGCGAAGCTGAGATGGTATCCATCTGGAATAAAGACGGGGTCGTAGCCAAATCCCTGCCCATCGTCATAGTCCCGCGCAGCGATTTTGCCCGCGCATTCTCCTCGAACCAGGATTGTCTCTTGATTACGCGGGTCGGCAATGGCAATTACACAAACGAAGCGAGCGCTGCGATCTTGTTCTGGTATGTCTTCAAGCGCCTCAAGCAAGACCCGGCGCCTGCCCGCGCTGTCTAGCTCTTCACCCCCATAACGCGCGGAATAGATCCCGGGCGCGCCATCTAGCGCCTCAACCGCCAAGCCGCTGTCATCCGCCACAGCGCAGTGATCCGAGAGTCGAGCGAATGTCCGCGCTTTGAGGGCGGCGTTCTCTTCAAAGCTCTTGCCTGTTTCTTTCACTTCAAATTCGCCCAGGTCCAGGTCAGCCAAGGACAGAAGCCCGGCGTCAAGCACCGAAAACATGCGTTGGTACTCTCGTAATTTGCCGGCGTTCCCGGTCGCGATCAGAAAGTTCATACGGCGACAAGTGGCGAGGAATCGGGTCGGCTTTGGCGCGGGACCATTATGGCTACAGCCATCGCCGCAAAAATGATCCAGATGATTTCGTTCGGGAACAAATAACGCGGCGCATCGAGCACGATGAAATGTATAACCATAGTATAAAGCAGGAAGCCAGCCAGTGGCGCGGTCTGGCGCCAGGATGCGCGCGTCAGCCAGATGCCGGCCAAGCCGAATAAGAGCGCGAATAAATGCAGAATCCAGATGACGAGTTTGATGGCGAATCCCTCGATGCGCGTTAGTTGGATCAAGCCATCTACGCTGCCATCATGCCGCAGCCAATGACTGGCTGAATCTCTGATGCTCGCGCTGCCGAATGGAACCGTTCCGTGCGGCTGGATGATCGATTCGCCTAATTCCCCCAAGCGGCGCCAGACGTAACCGACGCCATCTTCGCTGATACTGGCTCCGATTTGCTTGAGATACGTATCCGTCTCGTGCTGGAATTTGCAGTCGATCTCGCAATCGTTGTCGATGGAATTTTTGGCGTCTTGCAGCAATAATTCGTCGTTCTCCCTGGGCGAGCCGTCGTTGGTAACAGCCGCGCGCCAGATTGCCGGCATCAACTGGTCGCTTAGTATCACTAAACGATTCCAAAGCAGCAGATTGTGAATCGTCCACGTGGAAAGCAATGCGCCATATACGATCAAAAGCAAAAGGCTTTTTGAAAACCAGCGAGATTTCCCATCGAACAGGCCATCGTACATATTAAGCAGCAACATGTGCGCGACGATGCCCAGGGGAAATAGCGCCGCGACCGCGCGAGTCAAAGTGGCCATGCCCAGGGCCAGCGCCACCAATACCAGCGCCAGATTGATGGAGAGCTTATGTCGGGCGGCGGCGTTTCCTCGCGCTACGACATATTCGATATACAGCCACAAGCCCATCACGATGAAAAATACATAGAATGTCTCCGTCGCGATCGTATTCGATTCGACGATAAACGCGGGATGCCAGGCGACAAGCGCGGCTGCCGTCAAGCCAGCGCGGCTGTCCTTGACTACCGTGAGGGCAATGCGAAAGGCGAGATAAGCTGTGCCGACCGACACCAGAGACTGGACGATGCGAATCAGCACGACGGATTCGTGCTTGGGCAAAACTGTCTGAAAGATGCCGGCAAAAAGAATATAGAAGGGCGGGGTGGGCAAATTTGATATGTAATAGGCGATTCCGCGTATATATCCATGTTCATTGCCGCTGAAGAAACCGGCTCCGTTCGCCAAGTACCAGCCGCTGTCGCCGCCGCCGCCATGACGAAACAATAGCACTGTTGGCAGGTCGCTCGCATGGAGCAAGCGCAAGAGCAATCCGATGAAAAGGATCAGCCAGAGCCAGCGGATGGAATTCCCGTGTACGCGCTGCATAGAAGCTACATGATATAGGGTCGCACTGGGGTTCATGGTATTATTGGCGTCCCGAAAACGCAAGTCCAGCTGAACAGATGAACCAGCGAATGAAAGCGCCTGGCTTCAAACTCGCAGTGATAATTGTCGCTGGCGCCCTCTTGCGACTTGCGCTGCTTTCCTTTGTCCACAATCCAGGTCTGCACGATCCCCTCCACTATTTCAACTTGGGGACGCGCCTGGCTGATGGACAAGGTTTCACCATAAACTACATTTGGCATTACAACAACATGCACAGCGATGTGACGCACCCAATCGATCACTGGATGCCGCTTGCTGGCGCGGCTGCGGGCATAGGCATAAGTCTCTTCGGCGAAAGTCCAGTCGCCGCCTTGCTCATATTCCTGTTAGCCGGTTCACTGCTGCCGGCCCTGGCATTCTTTTCCGCAAAACAGCTTGCCATGCCGGACAGCGCGGCGCTAACGGCGGCCGCTTTCGCAGCCTGCTTGCCCGATCTGGTCTGGGTCTCGCTGCGGACTGATACCACTGTACTGAACACCATCGCGCTGTGTTTTAGCGCGCTCATGTTCAACCGGGGGTTGCGCGATGGGCATCGTTTGAGCATCGTCCTTTGTGGCGTCGCCGCGGGCTTGGCATATTTGACGCGCAACGATTCGATCCTTGTGTTGCCCGTGTTCATCGCTGTCGCTGCGCTGCGACTGTTTTGGTCGAGCCCGCGCGCGACATGGCGCGAAGCCGCTTCACTCATGCTTACACTGCTTGCCAGTTTTCTCCTGACTGTCGCTCCCTGGCTTGTACGAAATCTGCGGGAGCTGAGCATGCTGGGACCGGCGGAGACCAGCCACATGTTCTTCATGGTCGAGCATCACGACCACTATGCCTATGGTTTGCCGATATCGCTGGAATCTATGCTGCAGCGTCAATCGATTGCCGACCTCTTGGCAAAGCGCATTTTCGAGCTCCTGGCCGCATTCAAGCAGATTGTGCTTTCTTTCACTTTGCCCCTATTTTTTCTTGTTCTTGGCGGCGTCGGGCTCTTGTTGGGAGGGCGCGACAGGCAGCGACTATTTAGCGCTTTGCCCGCGCTCTTATGGCTGCTAGGTATTCTGCTTATATACCCGCTACTGCTGCCGCTGAAGAGCCAGGCGGGCAGCTTTGAAAAAGCTTTGTTGAGCATTTTGCCGCTGCTGCTGCCATTCGCGGGGCTGTCGCTTGAGCGTTTCTTGCGCGAGCCGCGGCTGAGATTGGGCGTCGCCGCCGCCTTGCTGCTGTGGTGCGCGGTCAGTTCTTATAGCCTTGTCCGCGTAGAGACGGCAAATGCTGATCTATATTATGACAGTATCGAGATCTTGATTGACGCGCTTGAAGATCTGCCAGACCTGACGGGCGACGACCGCCTGCGGCTGATGGCGCAAGACCCCTATGTCTTTAGCTATTTCGGATACGAGTCGGTCATGATGCCTTTCGCTTCGCGCGCGGACACACTGGACTTGGCGCGGCGCTACGAGATTGATTACTTGATGATGCCGCCGGGCAGGCCCCCCCTGGATGCGCTTTATTTGAGCCAAGAAACAGACGAAAGATTTGTATTGGTGGCGCATCTGCCAGAAGCCGGCGCAAAACCCTTTGAACTATATCGCTTCGTTCACGATTGAGCCGAGGATTTTTTGCCAATTGCATACAACCCAAAAAGCGCATGCGGCTTTTCTCTCGCGCAAGATCGTCAGCGCGCCTTTAATTGCGCCCGTTCCGAGCAGTCAGGACCCGCTTATGCGACTATAATGTTGCCAGGCGAGCCGTCCAAACCAACTTACGAAACATGAGAGATACGCAAGCCTATATCGAGCGAATACGACGGGTCAGCCGTGATTATCAGCGGCTGGAACTGGCTGTTGACAAGTCTTTGTCATCCATGCGGGCGGGTCAGGCGGTCTTGGCGCGGCGCATAGAGAAGGACTATGAAATACAGCATTGGAACCCGTATCTGCGCGAGCTGTGGTTCCCGGTAGAAATCCTGAACAGCAACATCATCGTTGTCGAGCGTCCGGCCGCGCTTAGCTATCAGCCGGGTCAGTTGCTTAGTCTGCTCGGACCAATAGGCAAGCCCTTCAAGTTCCGCCGCAAACTGCGCAATATCTTGCTGATCGTTTATGATTCGCCGCCGACGTCGCTGCTGCTGATGTTGCCGGCGCTGCTGTCCAACGATGCGAGCGTGACAATGGCGCTGATGGGAACAGCCCGCCAATACGACACGAGCCACCTCCCCGAGGAGATTGAGATCGTTCAGGCTGAGGACGATTTGAGCTGGCAAGATATGGTGATGACCTTGGGCTGGGCCGACCAAGTCTTTGTCGCGGTGGGACCGAGCAATGAATTGAAGAATTTCGCGGATGTGATGCGTCTGGTGCGGCAACGGCGCAATGATGTGCCGGCAAATTACATTTTTGGCGTATTCCAAAAGCAATTGCCCTGTGCGGTAGGCGCTTGTTATGTTTGTATGCTGCGTTCAAAAGACGGGTCCAAACTGCAGTGCATAGACGGTCCCGCCTTCGACCTGACGTCGCTGCGTATGGAGAACTGACGAAGGATCGCCATGGTTGTTGAAATTACGCGACCAGGGAAGACAAGCCTGCACCTGTCGACGCCGGTCATGCCAGCCGCGGGAACGCTTGGCTTCGGCGACAATTATCGACGTCTGGTTGATTATGAGAAGCTTGGCGCCATCATCACCAATCCCGTTACCATAGAGGCATGGAATCCAGCATCTGGCAGCAGGCTCGTACCTCTGCCGGGCGGCATCCTCGTTCACACCGGTTTGCCGAATCCGGGCTTGAAGCGCGTGATACAGCAATATCGCCAAACCTGGGAGAAGCTTCCCATTCCGGTGCTGCTGCACCTGGTCGGCACAGGCGCGCCTCATATTAAACAGGCTGGCGAAATGCTAGACGGGCTCGACGTGATCGCTGGTATCGAACTGGGCTTGGATGACGATCTCGACGAAGACCAAGCCTTTACTTTGGTCAGCGCAGCGGCCGCCATCGAAAAGCCTTTGCTGGTCCGCTTGCCATTCTATGAAGCCTATCAGTTGGCGCCGGCCGTCCTCGAGGCGGGCGCGGACGCCTTGGTCGCGAGCGCCGCGCCGCGCGGTACGGCAAGGGACGAACACAGCGGTCGCTTGGTTAGGGGCCGCATTTATGGACCCCTCGTAAAACCAATGGTCCTGCGCATGGTGGGGCGCTTGCGCCGTCAGGTTCCGGAAGACATTCCCATTATCGGCGCCGGCGGCATTCATTCCCCACAGGACGCGCGCGACTATCTGGAGGCTGGCGCTGTGGCTGTTCAAGTAGATACAGCGACTTGGGCGCAACCCAAAATGCTGGAGCGGATCGCCCGGGATTTGGGCGGCTGGATCGCTACTCGGCGCAAAGACGCGCTGATGGACGAGTGGCATCCGGATATGAGCCAAACTGAAGCCGCCCAGCGGAGCGGTCCCCCCGGGTGATGCGGTTGACAGGAGAACAAACGTGCCGCAATACGATTTTCGTTGTGATAGCTGCGGGCAGCCTTTCAGCCTGAGCTACAAAACGGTTGCCGAATATGAAAAGGCGGAGCCATGCTGCCCGGTTTGTGGCGCGGGAGCGCTGTCGCGCGTTATCAAGCGTGTGTCCATCGCCAAGGTCGAGCGCGACTATAGCGCCATGTCGTCGCATGAGATGCTTTCGGTGCTCGAGGGCGGCGACGAGAAGCAGGTCGACGCCATGTATCGGCAAGTCGGCGCGAGCGCGCCGCCGACGCCGCCTGCGTTGATCCCAAAACAGACCGGCAATCGCAAGGCGGACTCGCCGGATACCGACAAGTCAAAATCCAGCGGCGCCAGCTAGCGCGACAGAACTTGCGGCTGTTACAGATACCAATCGCGCAAGGCGTCGCGCAGCTCGTCGATGATCGTTTCCCAGGGGAACATAGGATCACGCGTGATGGTCAGGCAGTCTTTAGTAATTGTCAGCGCTTGGATCCCATCGGCAGCGGCGAAGAGCATCTGCGCCAGAGGCGAGCCTTCGTCGCCGGCCTGCGCGTTGGCATAAACTTCTTCATCAGCCCCCGTCAAGATCTGATTGACAAAGAGATCCATAATATCAGGATCTTCGGTGAACTCTACTTCGACAGTCACGTATTCAGACATATTACTGATTCAACGCTTGAGGATGCCGCAAGCCCGCGGGCTGCTGCTGCGTGATGCAATGGATATTGCCGCCCCCCAAGAGGATTTCGCGCGAGTGCAGGCCAAGGACTTGGGCATCCGGGAACAACTCAGCCAATGTTTGCAGCGCGGGCCCGTCATGCGGATCGCCACATTGAGGCGCGACGATCGCGCCATTAGCGATGTAGAAATTGATATAGGAGGCAGCCAGGCGTTCTCCTTCCGGGCGCGCGATTGCCGTATCCACGTGATCCAGTCCCGCGGCTTCTTCAGCCGTCATGTACATTGGCTCTGGCTGATGGATCTTGTGGATTTCCAGCGATCGTCCCCGCGCGTCTTTTGCGCGGCGCAAGCGGTCGTAGGCTTCCGCAGAGCGCTCATATTGCGGATCGCTGCGGTCCTCTGTCCAGGTTAGGGCGACGGCGCCGGGTCTCACAAAGCAGCATAGGTTGTCTACATGTCCGTCCGTCTCGTCCTCGTAGACGCCGCGCTTGAGCCAGATGATATGCTTGACCCCGAGGTAGTCCTGCAAGTGCTGCTCGATTTCGGCTCGAGAAAGCTTTGGGTTGCGGTTCGGGTGCAGCAGGCATTGCTCGGTCGCGAGCAGCGTTCCTTCTCCGTCCACGTGAATAGAGCCGCCTTCCATCACCAGGGGCGCCCGGTAACGATCCAGCGCCTCGATTTCCAACATCTTCTGGGCGACTTGCTGGTCCAGGTCCCAGGGGAAATACATCATCTTTTTTAAGCCGCCCCAGGCGTTGAACTTCCAGTCGACGCCGCGAACTTCACCGGCGTCGTTGACGACGAGCGTCGCGCCGCAATCGCGGATCCAGGCGTCATTGTTCGATAGCTCCAATACGCGTACCTGTGGCGGCAGCAACGAGCGGGCATTGCGAAATTGCTCTGGATTCACCCCCATGGTAACTGGTTCAAAGCGTGAAATCGCCCCCGCCACTTCTGCAAATGCGTGTTGCGCGGCTTTGCCGCCGTTGCGCCAGGTATCGCGTCGTTGCGGCCAGAGCATCCAGCAGCCCCTGTGCGGCTCCCACTCCGCCGGCATGCGGAATCCATCAGAACGCGGTTTCGATTCGATAAGCCGGGACAAGTCAGCAGCTCCAAAAAAACAGTTTAGCAAAGTTCGTGGTCGCAGGTATTATGCCGAGAGTTGCGGCGAATCGTCAGGTCGAATGTCGCGATATACAGGGGAAAACTACTCTGAATCGGTGTACAATTGTCCTTCGTATGGCTTTCGACCACCTGCCAGAAAGCGCAGAATCCCAGATGAGCTTGCGCGCCATTTCACCCATTGACGGACGCTACGCCGAAAAGACGGCAGCGCTGGGTCCCTATCTGTCGGAGTGGGCGCTGATGAAATATCGCGTTCTCGTGGAAGTCCGCTGGCTGATTGCCCTGTCCGAACATGCGGGTATCAGCCATGTTCGCGCTTTTTCCGACGATGAGATCTGGCGCCTGCATCAGCTGGCGGAGCGCTTCGACGACGAGGCTGCGGCGGAGATCAAATCTATCGAGTCATTCATCAGCCACGATGTCAAGGCGGTCGAATACTACGTGAAAGGCAGGCTGCGCGGCACGAGCTTGTCGGATGTCATCGAATCCGTCCATTTCGCCTGCACATCGGCGGATATCAACAACCTGGCTTATGCGCTGATGCTGCGCGACGCGCTGCGCGCTGTTTGGCTGCCCAAGGCGCGGGAACTGCTGCGCTTGCTCGAGGATTGGGCGCTCCAGACAGCCGCCGAGCCGATGCTGGCGCGCACGCATGGCCAGGCAGCGTCTCCGACAACTGTGGGCAAGGAGTTAAAAGTATTTGCTGTCCGCCTAAGTCGCCAATTGAAGCAAATCGAATCGCAGTCATTTATGGGGAAATTTAACGGGGCTGTCGGCGCTTTTAACGCCCATGTCGCGGCTTATCCCGAAGTGGATTGGCTGGCTTTGACAAGGCGCTTTGTCGAGGATTTGGATTTAACCTATAACCCGCTTAGCACGCAAATCGAAGCGCACGATTTCCTGGCTGAGCTAAGCCATGCGCTGATTCGTTTTAATACGGTCCTTTTGGATCTTTGCCGTGATATATGGACTTATATTTCCCTGGGTTACTTCAAACAAAAACTGGTGACGGCCGAAGTCGGTTCGTCTACCATGCCTCACAAGGTCAACCCGATAAATTTTGAAAACGCGGAAGCCAACCTAGGCATTAGCAGCGCAACGCTGGGACATCTGGCGCTTAAATTGCCGGTGTCGCGCCTGCAGCGCGATCTGAGCGATACATCGGCTATGCGGAATTTCGGCACAGCCATCGCGCATAGTCTTTTGGCTTTGACAGCGGCGGACCAGGGATTGCGAAGAGTCGAGCTGGACCAACAGGCGCTGGCTGATGATTTGCACAATGCTTGGGAGTTGCTCGGCGAGGCAATTCAAACGGTGCTGCGCAAGCATCAAGCGCCGGGCGCTTACGAGCAGCTCAAGGCAATGACACGCGGGAAGTCGCTGAGCCAGACGACTATCCGGGAATTCATCAGCGGGCTGGATATTCCAGACGCGGACAAGAAACGGCTGCTGTCGCTGACCCCAGCGACCTATATCGGTTTGGCGAAAGAACTCGCGCGCTATGATAGCGTTGCCGAGCGCGCGCCCGAATCTGTTTCGGCCACGCAGGAAATGCAGGAACTGTAAACGAGGAGACGGCGATGATATTTCAACCCTTCGCGCGCCAAGAGACCCTGCGCTTGACCATGGGGCAGGCGCTAATCAAGTTCTTGCAGGCGCAGTACACAGAATATGACGGCGAGGTGCAACGTTTTATCCCGGCCATCTGGGGAATCTTCGGGCATGGCAACGTCAGCGGCTTGAGCCAGGCGCTCTGGGAATATGGCGACGATCTGCCTTATTACCAGCCAACCAACGAGCAGTCGATGACGCACGCCGCTTCCGGCTTTGCGCGGACGCGCCTGCGCATGCAGACTTTCGCTTGCACCACATCGATTGGTCCCGGCGCCACCAACATGGTCACCGGCGCCGCCACCGCGCATATCAATCGGCTGCCGGTCCTGCTGCTGCCGTCGGACTACTATGCGACGCGTTTCCAGGGACAAGTCTTGCAAGATATCGAGCATCCCGTTTCGCTGGATATGAGCGTCACCGACTGTTTCCGCGTCGTCAGCCAATTCTTCGATCGCATCACCCGCCCAGAACAGATCTTGTCCGCGCTGCCCGAGGCGATGCGCGTGATGACCGATCCGGTGGACGCCGGTCCGGCAACTATCGCCTTGCCGCAAGATATTCAGAGCGTGGCTTTTGATTATCCGCGTAACTTTTTCCGCAAGCAGATCTGGCGCGTCGAAAGACGCCAGCCCGATCAGCGGCGGATTCAAGAAGCGATTGAATTGCTCAAGTCCGCGGAAAAGCCTTACATACTGGCGGGCGGCGGCGTGCATTATTCCAAAGCCTGGGGGGAATTACGCGAGTTTTCCGATAGCTTTGGCATCCCTGTGGGCGAGACCCATTCCGGGCGGGGCGCGCTGCAAGAAGAGTCGCCCTTGCTGATCGGCGGCAGCGGTCATACAGGCACGCCGCTTTCGGGCAAATACGCGGCGGAGGCCGACCTCGTCTTTTTGATTGGCACACGCTTGGCCGATTTCGCGACTGGCTCCTACTCCGCCTGGCAGCATCCCGACGTCAAATTCGTCAGCATCAATGTCAGTGGCGCCCATGCCCACAAACTGGGCGCACTGCCCATCGTTGCCGACGCGCGCGACAGTTTGCGAGCGCTTACATCGGCCGCTCGGACCGCCGGCGTCAAACCAAACGCGGGATATGTGGAGTCACTGGCGGTCGATCGAGAAGCCTGGCTGCGGCGAAAACGTGAAACGGTCTTTGTACAGCAGCCCGGTGAGCGCATGAGTCAGGCGCAGGTAATTGGCGCGCTCAACGACTATATGGATGCGGGCGATACGCTGGTATGCGCGGCTGGCACCGCGCCCGGGGACTTGCATCAACTCTTTGAGGCTACCGCGGGACGAATTCTGCATCTGGAGTTTGGCAATTCTTGCATGGGCTACGATATCCCCGGCGCAATCGGCGTCCGACTGGCGCGCCCGGATGACGGCGAAGTTTATGTCTTCCTCGGCGACGGCAACTACCTGCTGCATCCGATGGAACTGAAGACCGCCATGCAAGAGGGCACAAAATTGACGGTCATTCTGTTGCAAAATGATGGCTTCCAGTCGATTCACGGCCATCAAAAAGCGCTTGTCGGTCATAGCCTGGGCAACGAGTTCCGCGTGAGAAATCAAGCCACGGGCAAACTGGACGACGGTGATTTCCTCGAGATTGACTATGCCAAAAATGCCGAAAGCATCGGATTGCGCGCCTGGAACGTGCATGACGAAGATGAACTGAAAGCGGCGCTGGCGGGGGCGAAAGCGGAAAAACGCTCTTGCATGATTGTGGCGCAAATTGAGCGTTACAGCCGTCTGCCGCGCTCCGGCATCTGGTGGGATGTCTTCGGGGCGGAAGTCACACAGGACGAGCGGACGAAGCAACTCCTTGATGAACGCGAAGAGGGTAGAATAGCACAGCGCTTCTATTGGTAGGGCTATGTTAGTGCGATGTTTGGGCTATGCTAGGGCAGGACCTTGCCGGCCCGCGCGTCGGAGCAGTCCTAAACGCGGCGGTCCGCGCAATTGGTACAGCGGCGGCGAATTCACGAAGTCATGATTTCAAACGAGGAGCAACAGGTGAATATCAGGCTCGCTTCCGCGCCCGTTTCCTGGGGCGTGATCATGAAAGATACGCCCAATGTGCCGCCCTGGGATCGAGTCTTGCGCGAAATCAGCGCGGCTGGCTATGCCGGCACAGAACTTGGACCATTCGCTTACCTGCCGCAAGACAGCGCCTTGCTGCGTGAAACGCTCGATAAACTGGGTTTGAGCCTGCTGGCCGCTTATGTGCAGATCAATCTGCTGGACCCGGCGGCGAAACAAATGGAATATGACGAAACCATGATTACCACGCGCTTGCTTTCGCAAATGGGCTGTGAATGGGTGGTCTTGTCCGATGCGCTGTTTTTCGATGCGAATCGCTCGAGGCGCGCCGGACGCATCCGCCCGCGTGATAGCCTGAGCGAAGAGGGATGGCAGCGGTTCATATTCAATGCCGAAGACTATGGCAAGCGCGCGCTGGAGGAATTCGGATTAAAAGCGGTCTTTCACCCTCATGTTGGCGCCTGGGTCGAGACCGAAGCGGAAATCGATCGCCTGATGAACGAAAGTAATCCGCGTTACCTCAATCTTTGCCTGGATACCGCGCATTGTATGTACGGGGGTGGGGACCCGGTCGCTGTCGGTCGTCGTTGGGGCGAACGGCTGAAGTATCTGCACATTAAGGAATGCGATAAGGACGCGCTCGAGACTGTGCGCGACAAAGGCTGGGATTATTTCAAAGCGGTCGAATTGGACGTGTTCCCCGAGTTGGGTCGCGGGTCGGTTGATTTTGCTGGATTGCTGGATTTACTTCGGGAACTGGACTTCGACGGCTGGGCGGTGATTGAGCAGGACATTTTGCCCGGCCGCAGCCAAGATCCCTTGGATAGCGCCAAAGACAACCTGGCCTATCTGCGGCGCTTGGGTTATGCCTAATCCCGGAAAAGCAGCGCTAGCAAGCGTCTCTGGTCTGTTGCCAGGGCAAACCATTCATTTCATTGATTGTAAAAGACATTCAAATGTAACACTCTTCTCAGTGTCCTCGCTGTTCAAAAGATCTTTTCACTTTGCGCTCTTTGTGTCTTTGTAGTTCAAAGAAAATAATGCAAATTAACAGGGACGGTGTAGGGGCGACCAATCTGGTCGCCCGACGTTGCTGCGTCGTTGATTTCGGGCGACATGGTACTGCGCGTAGACTCTGCAGGTCTGTCGCCCCTACATTTCGCCCTATCGTCGAGTTTTTCATGACAAACTTGGAATTACTTTAGTGCTGAACATTATTTGAGAAGTCTTATGACCAAGACCTACGACATCATCGCATTTGCAGACACCTGCGTCGACCTCGTCCTGCGCGACGATGACGTCGTGCCTTGTTTTGGACAAGTTGAAAAGACTGTCGCCGATTACGATCTGGTTATGGGCGGCTCCTGTTGCATTTTCGCGGCTCAAGCGGCCAAGCTGGGTCTTCGGGTAGCCTTGCTGGGGGCGGTTGGCGAGGACACCTTTGGCGAACTCATCCTCGATACCTTGTCCTCCGCCGGCGTCGATACGCGGTATATGCGGGTCGACAAAGAACTCAGAACGGGCTTGACCGCGCATTTGACGCAAGGGGACGATCGCGCCATGTTGACCTATCCGGGGTCGGCAAAGGCACTGACCGCAGCTGACATTGGCGATGACATGCTGGCGCGGGCGCGGCACTTGCATTATGGCAGCCTCTTCTTGCAGACCAGTCTGCTCCCCGACTGTATTGATATTATGCAGCGGGCAAAGGGATTGGGCTTGACGGTTTCCCTCGACACCAACTGGGATCCGGCCGAGGCTTGGGATATCGACTTGGAAGCAGCCCTGAGCTCTGTTGACGTCCTGCTCCCCAACGAGCAAGAGGCGAATCATCTTTGCGGCGGCGATTCTTTGACGGAGGCTATGCGATTTCTTCGCCAGCGCGTGCCTTTTCTGGTTGTCAAGCGGGGTCTTGATGGCGCAAGCGCATGGGCGGAGGGAATCGAGTCTGTGCAGACGGTCGATAAAGCCGCTGCCGGCGGGGACGGCATCGGCGCAGGCGACAGCTTTGACGCCGGCTTCCTGGCGGGCTGGCTCGAGGGCTTGGCGCTGCCGGATTGCTTGTCCATCGCCTGCCAATGCGGGCGCGCCGTCGCCAGCCGAATCGGCGGCGTTGCGGGGCAGCTCTACCGCGCGGATCTGAGTGAATTGCCCAGGCGAGAGCCAGACTAAGCGACGCAATGATGTTCGGCGGAGGGCTAGCGGTCGCCATTGTTCCGCAAGCCCGCGCCGTCGTATCCGCGCCCGACGCCGCGATACTCAAATCCCATATTGCGTAATTCATCCGGGTCATACATATTACGAGCATCAATCAGTATCGGCCGTTTCATCGAATCGCGAATTCGGCTCATGTCCAGGTGCTTGAACTCGTTCCAAGGCGTCAGGACCAACAGGGCTTCGGCATCCTGCGCCGCGGCGTAAGCGTTGTCGCAGAGCGTCATTCCCGATAGTTCTCTGCTTGCGTTCTCCATCGCCACCGGATCGTAGGCTTTGACGACCGCGCCCTGATTCAAAAGCGAACGAAGGACCGTCAGGGAAGGCGACTCGCGAATATCATCCGTATTCTCTTTGAAAGCCAATCCCAACACGGCAATTGTTTTACCGTTCACCGTGCCATCCAGCATTTCTCGCGCTTTCATCGCGATCTGCCGCCGCTGGAAGGCGTTGATTTCCATGACCGCGTTTAGCAATTGCGGGTGCATGCCATGGGTCTGCGCCATATTCGCCAGCGCCTTCACGTCCTTGGGAAAGCAGGAACCGCCGAATCCGATGCCAGCTTGCAAGAAATGGGGTCCAATCCTGTAATCGAAGCCCATACCACGCGCGACTTCGGTGACATCCGCTCCCAGCCGTTCACAGATAATACTGATCTCGTTGATAAAGCTGATGCGCGTGGCCAAGAAGGCGTTGGAAGCATATTTGATCATCTCGGCTGTTCGGATATCGGTAATCACGGTGGGCGCGTCCAGTGGCGCGTAAAGTTCGGCGACGCGCTCCGCCGCCTCCGGATTGGTGGATCCAAGGACAGTGCGGTCGGGATTCATAAAATCGGCAATGGCGGAACCTTCGCGCAAAAACTCGGGGCAAGAGACAACTGCGAAGTCCATCGGCTTGGGCTGCTTGCGCGCGATGATCTCTGCCGTCCAGTCTCCCGTGCCGACCGGCACGGTCGACTTGTTTATGATGACAAGCGGATGCGTCATGGCTTCCGCGATTGTTTCGGCCGCCGAGCGAACATATTGCAGGTCCGCTTCGCCATCCACGCCCGAGGGCGTGCCGACGCAGATAAAGACAAACTCCGCTTGATCCAGCCCCTCATGGTATGACGTGGTGAAGTGCATCCGGCCCGCGACCGTATTCCGCTGCGCCATCTCGGACAAGCCGGGTTCATAGATGGGTAATTTCCCTTGCTGCAGCGTTTTGATCTTGTCTTCGTCGATGTCAACCAGCGTGACGCTATTGCCCAAATCGGCGAAGCAGGCGCCCGTTACCAGACCGACGTATCCGCTGCCAATCACACAGAGTTTCCTCATTTGGCTTTGCCCTCGCTTTTTGTAATCTCGTGTGCATGTTGCCGCAGTTTATACAGCGCGGCGTGATCTTTTCCGCTATGACTGCCCGGTCTTGGGCATCACCTTCGGCGATTAGGATCCGGGTATTTTATGCGCAGGCATGTTCTCGCTTTAGGCATTAATCGTCCCGCATGAGCAGCGCCTAGAATCAAACCGTGGACGCGCTTCGCTATGACAACAAGGATACGCTGGAACGCGAATAATTATTCGCGTAAAGCGCCTGAGTTGCTATAATGATAGCTGTGAAAATGCGGTTCTTCGCGGGGTGATGCGCAATGCCACAAGACATGTTCCAGGAAACGGTGCCAAAGCTGCGTCAAGCGCAAACAAAAGACGGCTCCCCCCCACAAGCGCGCAAAGTCCCCTACCGCAACATTCGCGACGTGCTTTCCCTGCACGCCAAAACATCGGGGGAGAAGACCTTTCTCATCTTTTACGATAATGACGACGAACGCATGAACTTGAGCTACGCCGAGTTCAACGCGCGTGTTCATCAAGCTGCGAATTTCATGTACGAGGATCTTGGCTTGCGGCGCGGAGACCGCGTGGCGACAATTGCCTGCAATCACGTCGATACGGTCTTGATCTACTTTGCTTGCTGGGTCATTGGCGCGGCTGTCGCGCCACAGAATGTCTCGGAAGACGACCGCCGCATCGCCTTTATCCTACGCGATAGCGGCGCGAAAACCTGTTTTGTGCGCAGCGAATACCTGGCGCGCGCCGAGCAAATCATCTCAAACGCCCCCAATATTGGGCAGGTAATAGAAGTGGGCGGTCCGCCTTCCAAGGATTATCTAAGCTTTTATGAAGCGCTGAAGAACCGTCCGACTACCTTCTTGGGCGACGATTCGGGCGCTAAAGCCAGTGACCTGCCTCTGGGCGAAAGCGGCGCAGAAACCGCCGCGCTCGATGACGAAGCGCTGCTGGTATACACCAGCGGCACCACCGGTACGCCCAAAGGGGTCACGCTCACACAGTACAATCTATTGGTCGACGCCATGAGCCTCAGCCAGTGGCAGGCGATAACGGGCAACCAACGCATGATGTGCGTTCTGCCTATTCATCACGTCAATGGCATCTTGGTAACGATAATCACGCCGCTTTACGTCGGTGGTTCAACTGTCCTGAATCGCCGTTTCAGCGTGTCGCATTTCTGGGAGCGCATCATAAGAGACAAGGTCAATGTCGTGAGCGTCGTGCCGACGCTGCTGCAGTTCCTGCTTGAATACGGCGCGCGCGAGCAATCCGCCGGCAACAATATCTTTGGCGGGAAGATCAGTCGCCGCGATTTGACGCATTTCCGACATTTCATTTGCGGCGCCGGCACGCTATCGGTGGCGCTGGCGCGCGACTTTGCCGAGACCTTTGGGCTAACGATTCTGCATGGCTACGGCTTGAGCGAAACCACTTGTTATTCGTCTTTCCTGCCCATCAGCTTGTCTTGGGGGGCGAACCAGCGCTGGTTGCTGGATTACGGCTACCCCAGCATCGGCTGCCCGATCGAAGCCAACGAGATGGCGATCTTCGCCGCCGATGGCAGCGGACGAGAACTGGCGGAAGGCGAGCGGGGCGAAATCTGCGTTCGGGGCCACAATGTCATGCAAGGGTATTTCAAGCGACCGGAAGCCAATGCCGACACCTTCAAGTTTGGCTGGTTCCGCACCGGCGACGAAGGCTTTTTCAAGCTTGACGAGCAGGGCCGGAAGTTCTTCTTTATCACAGGACGCATCAAGGAACTGATCAATCGCGGTGGCGTGAAATACAGCCCACTGGACATTGAAGAAGTCTTGCTGGGCATAGAGGGCGTGAAAGTGGGCTTGGCGGTGGGATTCCAAAATCGCTATTATGGCGAAGAAATCGGCGCTTATGTGGTGCTCGAAGACGGCGTTGAACTCACGGAAGACGCCGTCCTGCCACATTGCCGCGAGCAAATGCCCTTCGAGAAATCGCCTAAAGTGGTGGTCTTTGGCACAGACATTCCGGTTACCGCGACCGGCAAGTATCAGCGGCTGAAGCTGCAGCCGCTTTTCGCGGAATGGGAAGGGACGCAGTTCTCGCGCTAGACGCGCTAGACTTGTTGGAATGGGACTAACGCGCTAGTTCCCGCATCTTCCGGCGGCGCAATTCTGGCAGGATAAGCAAGCTGATCAGGCTGTTGAGGACCACGATCACGGTGCTGCCTTCGTGCCCCAGAACGCCAACTGGCAGCGCCAGATCCAAAATGAAGACCCCGGTAATCAAGATCGCTATCACCGCCAAAGAAAATACGATGTTTTGCCATAGGACTTGTCTGGCTCGGGCGCTGATTCGCAGCGCCTCGCTCAGCCGCTCTATCCTGTCGCCCATCAGCACCACATCCGCTGTTTCCAGCGCCACGTCAGCGCCAGCGCCGCCCATCGCGATGCCGACGTCCGCGGCCGCCAGGGCGGGCGCGTCGTTGATGCCATCTCCGATCATGGCGACCGGTCCGTGATGTTGCCGCAGGCGCTTCAAGATCTCAACTTTTTCATGCGGCAGTAACTGGGCGTAGGTTTCGTCTATGCCAAGCTGCTGCCCGATCGACTCTGCCACAGGCTGATTGTCCCCAGTCAGCATAACCGTGACTATGCCCAGGCGATTCAATTCGCCGACCAGAGGCGATGCCGTAGGTCGCAGTTGATCCGCCAGCCCGATTAGACCCAGCCAGCTCCGGTCCACCAGGACGCCGATGACTGTTTTACCGGCAGCTTCCAGCTTGGTTCGCGCTTGCGCGAGCGCGTCAGGCAGTGCCGCAATCTCCTGCAAATGGCTGATGCGTCCCAGGCGGACCTCACTCCCGCCGAGGTTAGCCCGCGCGCCTTTTCCCGGGACAGCAAGGAAGTTATCCGCCGCTCTCAGTTGGATCTTGGCGGCGCTAGCGTAGGCGACAATGGCTTTGGCAAGCGGATGTTCCGAGCGCGCTTCTACAGAAGCCGCAACTTGAATCAGTTCCGTCTCTGTATAGGGCGGGGAAATCACAAGGTTCGTCACTTGCGGCTGCCCAACAGTCAAGGTGCCGGTTTTGTCGAATGCGATGGCTTTGACGCGCGACAATTGCTCCAGGCTGGCGCCGCCTTTGAAAAGCAGGCCGCTCCTGGCGGCGGAGCCAATCGCCGAGATGAATGCCGATGGGGCGCTGATCACGAGCGCGCAGGGCGAGGCAACGGTCATCAGAACCATCGCGCGGTAGAAATTGCTCTCGAAATCGCTCCAGCCAAGCAGGGGCGGCAGCAAGATGAGCAACAGAATGCCCAGGATGATCGCTTTGGCGTAAAGCTGTTCGAATCGATCCAGAAAGCGTTGAGTCGGCGCTCTGCTGTCTTGCGCTTCTTCCACCAGCTTGATGATACGCGCCAGCGTTGTCTCTCCCACGGCTTTCACGGCGCGCACATCTAAGATGCCCTGCAAATTCAGCGTTCCCGCATAGACGAGCTCGCCCGCGGATTTGTCCACCGGCATGGACTCGCCGGTGATCGGGCTTTGATCCACAGCGGATAGGCCCGCTAGTACCCTGCCGTCAACTGGGATACGTTCGCCCGGCTCGATCAGGACGATGTCGCCGACCCTGATATCTTCCAGCTTTAGACGAATGGAATCGGATCCGCGCTTGACCGTTGCCTCTTGCGGATAAAGCTTAAACAGACTGCTAATCGCTCTGCGACTGCGGCCGATGGCGTAGTCTTGCAAGACATTGCTGAGGGAAAAGAGAAAAAGCAGAATCGCCCCTTCGTGCCATTCCCCAACGACAGCCGCGCCCAAGGCCGCCAGGACCATCAGCAAATCGACATCGATTTCACGTTCGCGCAAGCTCGCGAGCGCGGTCTTGGCGCCAAAGAAACCGCCAGCCAGATAGGCGACGATATTGAGCGTCATCAGCGCGGCTTCCGGCGCGCCCGTTCGCTCGCCTATCATGCTGAGCGCGATTGCCAGCAGCGTGACAAGAACCAGCGCCGGCGCCAATTTGTCCAGCTTGCGCTGTGATGGCTGATCGTCGCGGACGGGGGCTAATGCAGCAGGTACAGGAACAGCGGACATGCGATTCAATTCCAATGCGAGAATTACTCTAGCTATTGATATATTTTAACTGGAGTTAATCATAAATGCAATAGAGGTGGGCAAGGAGTTTTGACGTCATGCAAGAACAAAGCGCGGAACGGTGCAAATAGCTGCGATTACAAGTCTTGTCTTCCGCGCCGTAAAACGCTAACAAAGCAAAAGGGCATGTTGCTATGCACATGCCCTCGAGTTGCCGAAGAAATCCTTGCTGCAAAGGGACGGATCAGACGATGTCGTCGTTGCTGGGTATCTGCCTCAAGGGACGGATCATGCTGAAATAGATGGAGATTCCCAGGAGAACGATGGCTGTTGCGGACCAAATATACGCGATCAGCGATGCCGACGCGCTGGGCATAACCCGTTCGGAAAAAGCCGCGACCGGGTTGGTGATGACGCCATCGGTCATGGTGGGCGCTTGCAGGATATAACCCAGATCGAGAATCACGTGCAGGGCGGTCATCAGCGCCACGATATTCATCAGGATCTGGGCGAAGGTCTTGCGCGATCTCAACTGATTGATGTCGCCCTTGCCCGTCCAGCCCATGACTATCAGCAGGACCCCCAGCCCCAGGCAGATGACCATGGACAATAAACTGCCGGCGCCCGCGGGCCGTATGAACAGCGCCATAAAGGCGACCGTGAAGATGCCAGTTATCATCGCCAAACCGCGCAGCAAATGCGGCGCGCGATTCACCAGATAAAAGAGGGCTGCGCCTAGCAAAGCCGAGCCGAGATAGCCGGCTGGGAAGATCAAGGCGTCGGAGCCGCCGCTGAATTCGATGCGGTAAGTTCCCACAGACGACAATGTGAAGCTGTGCACCGCGCCGCCGGAAAGCTGAATCGCTAATGCGGACAAGCCGCCGTGTATATTGTTGACAAACACCCGTAGGGGATGTACGAGGCTCGCCAGCGAATCGCTGTACCACAGCGCCAAGATGGCTGCAAAGGCAAGCACAGAAATAATCAGGCTCCTGTGAACGATCTGCCGGCGGACTTTGCGCTCAACAAAAGTTCTTAACATGAGATTGCTCCTGAATGTTGATTTGACTTCAATCTATGGCATTCGTTTTGCTGACGCAAGAGAATTGCTAAGATTTTACACATTGTTTACGATTGGCTCTTCGCGACAGCCTGGATTTCGTTTTGCAGCGGCTTGACGGTCCCGAAATAGATCGCCGTACCCAGCATGGCTGCCGCGATACCCGCCCAGAGCAGCGCGATGACCGAGGTGGGCAGCAATGGCGTAATTTCCTCGGCGAATCTCACGGCGTCGTTATGCGGATTGATGCTGCCATTCAGTGACCCGTCTAATATGTATTTCAAATCGAAAACAGCCTCCAAAGCTGTAATCACCGCCAGCATACTCAAAAGCAGCTGGACGATGATTCGCGGGGCTTTCGCGCCAATGAGCAAGATGACTGTGCCGAAACCGACGCCGATGGCGAGGGCAATCGGCAAGCCCGAGTCATCGGGGCGGCCATAGAGGGCTGTAATGCCAATCAGGAATGCGCCAAGCGCCATGGCTATGCCCGACGCCCAACGCGGGGCGCGATTGCTGAGCAGAAAGAGCAGTGAACCAAAGAGCGCCGCGCCCAAGTAGCCTGCCGGTAGAATCAAAGCGATATTGCCCCCCGCGGTAACGGCGTAGCCAGAACCGTTTGCAGCAACGGTAAAACCTTGCACCTGCCCGCCGGAAATCAGCGCGGCAAGCGCATGACCCGCCTCGTGCACGAAGGTGACAAACAAGCGCAAAGGATACAGCAGCCATTCCATTTCGCGTTGGTTCCACAAGAGGAATACGGCGACAAAGGCTATTGCCGAGATTAATAGTGTTTGCCGGCGCAGGGAGCGCGCATGCTGATTTGGCGCCGTTGTTGGCTGGCTATCGGGGAAGGGCAGGGGAATGCGCGTTTTACCATCCGCGCCCGCCGACTTCTGCGCGCGCGCCTTTGCCTTGGTCGCGCGCAGGCTGCTATTATTGCGCCAGAAAAAGAACGTGGCGATTAAAAATACCGGCAGCCCAGTGCCGATGTAAAAGATTGGCAAGGAATAGCCCTCGATTTGGTCGGCGTTCAAATTGCCAGCGAGGACTTGCACTTGCGCTGTTACATCTGTGACAAAGCGTGCGTCGGGCATGATGTCCGCCGCCACAGCCAGCCCCGCCGCCATCCACAATATGCTAAGCAGCAGGATTATCCCCCAAAATGCGCGTAATAGCTTCGTCATGCTATCGATTCTCCAGTATCATCGACTCAGTTCGGCATGAAACGCGCCGCGCCTGGCAGCGCCGGACAATCGTTTCTCTTCTTGATACAATTATACGGAAAAACTGCTGTCATTGTAGCGCTTGTGCTTTTACACTTTGTTAACAAGTCGCTTTGAAAGGCGGCAATCTCAGGTTCAGTCGGGAGATGCAAGCGCGGGAGCATAGAATAAGGGGGAAACAGCAGATGAATTCGCTGGATTTGAGTGATTACGCGCCTTCGGCGGATTTGGCAAGCGCCGCGACCATGCCGGCGCGCTGGTATGTCGAGCCGGACTTCTTGAAGCTGGAAGCGGAAAAGATCTTTTACAAAAGCTGGCAGCCGGTCGGGCGGCTTGAGGACCTCGCGCGCATAGGCGATTTCTTCAGTTGCGAAGTGCTCGATCAGCCTTTGCTTGTAGTGCGCAACAACAAGGGAGAACTGCGCGCCTTCTACAATGTATGCCCGCATCGCGCCGCCGTGGTGGCGCAGGGACGGGGCAATCGCAAGAGCTTACAGTGCAAATACCATGGCTGGACCTACGACCTCGATGGGAAACTCTTGCGCGCGCCGGAGTTCGAGGGGGTGCGAAATTGGAACAAAGATGAAGTATGTTTGCGGTCCGTCCAGGTTGCTGCCTGGGGACCTTGGGTCTTCGTCAATCTGGATCCACGCGCCGAACCCTTGTCCACAACGTATGGCGCCATCCACAAAGAGATTCGATCTGCCGGCTTCGACCTGGAAAAGATGCGCCTGGTGGAGCGCCGCGACTACCTGATTAACTGTAATTGGAAGGTATACGTCGACAATTACCTGGAAGGCTATCATTTGCCGATTGCCCATCCCGGGCTGATTCGCGAGATCGACTATGACCAATATCGTGTCGATACATTCCGTTATTACTCCAAACAGCATGCGCCGATTCGCGATGTCAATGCCGGCGAAGCGCGCGATCGCCGCTATGTCCGCAGCGGCGAAGGCGAGCAAGACGCTCTCTATTACTGGATATTCCCGAATGTGATGCTGAACGTCTATCTGGACAATACATCAATCAATATCATCATCCCGCTGGGGCATGACAAGACCTTGACCGTTTTCGAGTGGTATTTCGAATCGCCCGGCACGGGCGCCGGCTGGGAAAGCATGCAGCAAATCATCGCCTTCAGCGACGAGATACAACAAGAGGATATCGAGCTATGCGAATGGGTGCAGCGCGGCTTGCGTTCCAAAGCCTATGACAGCGGCCGCTTCTCGGTGCTGCGCGAAAACGGCGTGCATCACTTTCAATCCCTGGTACATGAATTCCTGACCAGAGATTAGCGCCCGGCGGGTTTAGTGTTATCTGCCGCACCAAAGACATCTCCGGGCGAGACGCCAAGCGCCAGCAGGCTTGCGCTGCCAAAGACAATGTAGCCAAACACGCTAAGCCCATGAAAGAGCAGTCCCAGCGTGATCGCCGCCAGGCTGTCCATGCCGACGAGCTGCCCGGTGACGATAATCGCGGCTTCAAAGGGACCAACAGCAGCGATCGTCAATGGCAGCGCGATGCCTAGCGCGGCGAGTGATACGCCCAGCGGCACGCTCTGCGCATAATTGACTTCAATGCCCAGAGCCAGATGCAAAATGTAAAAGCTGGCCAGCGATGTCGACCAGGCGATCAGGCTCCAGACCAGGGCGAAAACCAGCGTTCGCAAGTCGGCCAAGGCTCCCAAGCCATCCAGTAGATTGTCGCCAATTCTTTGCAGAGGGATTCGATCCAGAAAAGGGAGTTTTTGCAGCATTCTCGCCAGCAGTCTCTTCGCTTTTTCAGGCTGCCGGGCTAGCGCCAACAGGCATAGAAAAGCGACTAGCGCCAGCAAGCCAAATCGCGACGCTGGCAGGGTAACGTATTCGGGCGCGGAGGGCAGTTGACCGACCGTCGCGGCTATCATCAGGACCACCAAGAGCGTGTCTATCAAGCGCTCGACAACGATGCTGGCTGCGGCTTTTTCGATTGTTACGCCTTCTCTTGTTACCAGCAGGCTGCGCGCGGCTTCGCCCAGGCGCAGCGGCAACTGATTGCCCAGAAAGGTCAGATTGACCAAATGGACGGCCTTTATCAGCGGGAGCGCTTTGCCCAGCAAGCCCCACCAGCGGATCCCGCGCGTGAACATCGAAAGCGCCACAAACAAGAAGGCGAGACTGAGTTGCTGCCCATCCGCCTGGCTTATACTCGAAGCAACATCGTCAATGTTTACGTCGCGAACAATCACCGCGATTGAGGCTCCGCTGAAGATCATGCTTCCCAGAACGAGCAATACACGTTTTCTATTCAATCTGTTCAACCTGTTCAATGTGAGAAGCTTCCTCCTGCTACTGGTCTAATGCGCGCGGCGCGTCGTCGGCGCCGGGCGAACTTGCGCGGTGCGATGGCTGCCGCCCTGGATTATCCAGTTGAAAAGAGCGGAGAACCAGCTAATCCGATAAGCCAAAGGATGATGACTTTTTCTTTGACTATGGCGCCATTATAATCGTGTTTGATAGAAACTGCAGAACAGTCAGGATGTGAATAGCGGCAAGAGATCCCGCCTTTGCAGGATCCTTCATAATGCTGGAAGTGGAAATAGAGGTCGTGAGATGGCAGTTGTATCAGAGGCTTTAATGGAAATTCTGCGATGCCCGGTCGCAGTGCATTTCAAAGACAAGGGCGACGATCCCGGTCGCTTGAGGCTGGTCAAAGACAGTTGGCTCATCTGCGAAGACAGCGGATACAAATATCCAATCCGCGACGGCATCCCCGTCATGTTAGTTGACGAGGGCGAAAAATGGCTGGATACCGTTGAAGAAGACTTGCCAGTACCCCCGCCGGATGCCTAAGACGGGGACTGTCGGCATCCCAGCCCCCTCAGCGCTTCTTTGAGATTACGAGACCAAATTTGCCTTGAGCGCTGTTTGCGTCTCTGTCTTACTATTTATCACGATTCTGTCGCCTTCGGCGTCTAAGCCAATCCACACCTGATCGCCATCTTTGATTTGACCGTCAAGCAGCGCAATGGCAAGCCGGTCCTTGACATGGCTTTGCAAGGCGCGTTTCAGCGGTCGCGCGCCGTAGACCGGGTCCCATCCCAGTTCCGCCAGGCGCATTTTGGCACCGTCGGCGATCGTGAAGCTGATGTGTCGCTCCGCCAGCATCATGGATAGATCCTTCAATTGCATATCGACGATTCGCGCGATGTGCTCGCGCTCCAAGCTGTGGAAAATGATGATCTCGTCCAGGCGATTCAAGAACTCGGGGCGGAAGCGCCGGTCCAATTCTTTTAAGATTGCGCCGCGCCGGGACTTGGCATCGATCCCCGATACCATCTGCTTGTCCATCTGTTTAATCATGGCGCTGCCGACATTGCTGGTCATGATGATGGCGCAATTGCTAAAGTTGACCGTGCGGCCCTGGCCATCGGTCAAACGGCCGTCATCAAAGACTTGCAAGAAGATATGGAAAACATCGGAATGCGCTTTTTCGATTTCGTCGAAGAGTATCACGCTATACGGTCGGCGGCGCACTGCCTCGGTCAGTTGGCCCCTTCTTCGTATCCGACATAGCCCGGGGGCGCGCCAATCAAGCGCGCGACGCTGTGCTTTTCACCGTATTCGCTCATGTCGATACGGATCATGGCGCTTTCATCGTCGAAGAGAAACTGCGCCAGAGCGCGTGCTGTTTCTGTCTTGCCAACCCCTGTGGGTCCCAGGAAAAGGAAGCTGCCGACAGGTTGCTTTGGGTCCTGCAAGCCGGCGCGGCTGCGGCGCACCGCGGCTGATACTGCCTTGATGGCGTCGTCTTGCCCAACCACGCGCTCGTGCAGGCGGGCTTCCATCTGCCGCAGTTTCTCGATTTCGCCTTCCAACATTCTCGCTACGGGTATCCCGGTCCAGCGGCTGACGATCGTCGCAATTTCATCGGCGTCGACTTCTTCTTTGAGCATCAGCGACCCGTCGTCGCGCATGTCATTGATCATCCTTTCGCTCGACTGCAATGACTTATCAAGTTCAGGCAGGACGCCGTATCGCAGCCGGGCGGCTTCTTCCAGATTGCCATTTCGTTCAGCCCGTTCCAGTTGACTGCGGGCGTCGTCAATTTCTGCCTTGACGCCGGACAGGGCTTGGATAATTTCTTTTTCCCGCTGCCACACAGCCTGCAGCGCGCTCAGGTCTTCTTGCGCGTCAGCCAGTTCCGCTTCCAGGTCCCCCAGGCGCTGTTTGGAACCGTCGTCTTTTTCCTTGCGCAGCGCGGCGCGTTCGATCTCCAGTTGCATCATCTGACGCTCGACCTTGTCCAGTTGGGCCGGCTTGCTATCAATTTCCATTTTCAGATGGGCCGCGGCTTCGTCAATGAGATCGATCGCTTTATCCGGCAATTGACGGTCTGGCAGGTAGCGCTGGCTCAGTGTGGCGGCGGCGATAACCGCGCCGTCTTGGATGCGCACGCCGTGGTGAACCTCGTATCGTTCTTTGAGGCCCCGCAGGATGCTGATGCTGTCTTCCACACTTGGTTCGTCAACGAATATGGGTTGAAAGCGACGCTCTAGCGCCGCGTCTTTTTCGATATGCTGCCGATACTCGTTCAGCGTAGTCGCGCCGATCATGCGCAATTCGCCGCGCGCCAGCATGGGCTTAAGCATGTTGCCGGCATCCATAGCGCCTTCGGCTTTTCCAGCGCCGACGATATTATGCAGCTCGTCCACAAAAAGGATGATCTCGCCGTCGCTATCCGCGATTTCTTTGAGCACAGCTTGCAAGCGTTCTTCAAATTCGCCGCGGAACTTGCTGCCCGCGACCAAGGCGGCCAAATCAAGGGCGATGATGGTCTTGCCCCGCAAGCCCTCGGGCGCGTCCCCATTCACGATTCGCTGCGCCAAACCTTCCGCTATCGCTGTTTTGCCGACGCCCGCTTCACCAATCAAGACGGGATTGTTCTTGGTGCGGCGGCTGATGACATGGATCAAGCGCCGGATTTCTTCATCGCGCCCGATAACAGGGTCCAGCTTGCCTTGACGCGCGTCAGCGCTCAGGTCGCGCCCGTATTTGCTCAGGCTTTCGTATGTGCCTTCGGGGTCCTGGCTGGTGATGCGCTGTCCGCCGCGAATGGATTGCAGCGCTTGAAGAATATCGTCGTAGCGAATGCCGTTGCGCTCCAAGAGCGCGCTGGTATCTCCAGCGCGAGCCAGCGCCAGCAGCAGATGTTCCGTGCTGGTGTATTCGTCGCGCATCCGTTTCGCTTCTTTTTCGGCTTGGGAGAACAGTTGAAAGCCCTCCCGCCCGATGGACAGGCTCGCCGGCGGCTGGCTCGTGCTTGGGATATTTCGTAAACTGGACTGCAGCTCGGCTTGGATGGCGGCTGGCTGCGCGCCAATCTTCTGGATGATGCGCGGGATCAGCCCGTCTTCTTGTTCCAGCAAGCCGAGGAAAAGATGCGCGGGTTCGATACTTGTATGATGATGTTCCGCAGCAATGCCTTGTCCTTTAAGGATTGCCCCCTGCGCTCTGTTGGTGTAACGGCTGAAATCCATGATGTTTCCTCGCTTGATTGTTTGCCTTGCATCCATTGTGGCGCTGTTGCGTAGGAAAGGCACTAGAAGCGCATCATATTCCCGTTAGCTATTGCATTGATGGCAGGTGTTCCAAGTTTGTCATGCAAATCCAATATATGTATGGATTTGTAGGGCTTGTCCGCTACTGGTTCAAATTAACCAATTTTCGTTCCAATCCACCTGCACCTTGCCCAATTTAGTAAGAAATTCAATCAAAAACTTGCGTAAATTGAACGGATTTCCGCCCTAAAAGACGGATGTAGGGGCGACTCTGTGAGTCGCCCATTGGCAATAGATCCGCATTTCGCGCAATTTCATCAGTAGCGGACAAGCCTTGTAGGGGCGAGCCTTGGCTCGCCCAACACTTCTCATAGGGCGCCTCAGCGAGTCGCCCCTGCCGCTTCTAATTACTTTTTTGGAATTACTTCTGTGCCTCTGGGGTGAATTTTCTATACTATTGGTTTTATTTTGGCAGATGCGGGCTTCTTTGGCAGGAGCGCAAGACCGTGCCGACGCCGCTTAGCTCGATTTCGTCAATACAAGCTGGAATCAAGCCGGTCTCGCCTTTTGCCAAGGCGATCGCTTCATGGTCATCTGTCGCCGCGGCAATCTCGCCCTCAATGCAGGTTAGCGCTTGAAAAGTCCCGCCCGTCTTTAGGCTTAGACCTTCGCTCCTGAGCTGCTGTCGCCAGGTCATGAAGTATTCGCCGTGCACAAGCAGATCGCTGTCGGGCCGCCTGACTTGCGACGCGTGCTTGAGATTGGCAACCCCCAAGCCCTTGTCTATGTGCAGCTGGCGCGGCCGGCCGTCGAGCCCCCTGCGCCCCCAATCATAGAGGCGATAGGTGGTATCGCTAGACTGTTGAATCTCGTATACCAGTAGGCCCGGTCCCAATGCGTGAATTGTGTTTGCGGGAATGTAGAGTATGTCG
Organism: Phototrophicaceae bacterium; assembly: GCA_965116975.1. Classification (GTDB taxonomy): domain Bacteria; phylum Chloroflexota; class Anaerolineae; order Aggregatilineales; family Phototrophicaceae; genus UBA6055. Next base: position 2,467,593 of record OZ220735.1, on the reverse strand, counting down.
CCCGCGCGCGCCTCCGCGTAACGCACATAGTCTTCCAGCCGATTGTTATGGATTGCTCTTGCCAGGTCTGCGCGGGATGCGCCCGGCCGCGCGCCGATAACCAAGCGCGCTCCTTCATCCGCATGGATGACAATCCAGGCTTCGGTTTTTCCGCGCTGCTCGCCTTCCAGTTGCAGGGCTTGCTCATCATTAGGGTGGACCTGAATAGACAGCCAGCGATCGGCGTCTATGAATTTTGCCAGCAGGGGAAAACCAGCTTGCGGGTCGTTTCCACCCCCGATCAACGCGACGCCGTAGGTGCTTGTCAATTCTCGCAGCGACTTGCCGGCCAGGGGACCATTGGCTACGATCGACGTATCGTGTAGCTCCCAGGATTCGCCATAAGGCTCGTCGGTCGGCCGCGGCTTGTTCAGATAGGTGTTGAGACGGTCGCCGCCCCAAACCTTGACATGTAAGGTTGGCGCGAGTTTCAGCGGATACAAAGCCATTGCGCGCATAATTGGTCTCCTGCTTAATCTTAACCCAGAGCGTCCTAGGTCGCCGTCAATCAGTTGAGAATGCACGAATATGATATAATGACCCTGTCTCAGTTTGAATCGACTGCCAGACTTCCTTTGCTTTGACAGCCGAATTCGCGCGGCAGGATCGCAGGATGATCGAACAGCCAAGCCCACAGGAATACCTGGATGACATGCACGCCATCGGGATTCCGCGTCTGTTCCAGTCTCATCTCGGCGCGCGCGAACGCGCGGCTGGAATCCGCCGGGCGCGGCAAGAGCTTGGCCGGCTGCACACAGAATTGACCCAGCATCGCGACAATCTGGGTCATTCAAATGGCGCGCCATCCCCCGAAGAAATTAGAAGGATGTCCTCGCCGCTTAATCTGCTGTTGCTGCTGCATGAGCGGCTCTTGGACGAAGTCAATGATCTGGAGCATAACCTGAGCAACGGCAAACCCATGCCCTATAGCTTCCGGTTTGGCCAGCATATCTTTGGCGATGAAGGCGCGGGCGAATGGTATATCGGCAGCCAGGCGCAGTATGAAGAATGGGGACGCATTCAACAGTTCAAGCGGCGCCTAGACGCCTTGCGCGTGCAAGGGCAGCCGGCGCGAGAACAACTCGGTATCATCCGCGCCGACCTGGAAGCGCTAAGCGAGAAACACCAAAAGACGCAGCAGAAAATCGACTGGCGCGGAACCCGCGCCTTTGTTTTCCGCCGGCTGGGTATGCTTGCGATATTGGCGGCTGTCTGCGGGATTGTGGGCAACCACTATTTCAACAGCTTTCGCAACTTAAGCCTGGCTGCTTTGGGCTTGGCAGCGGCTTGTCTTATTTTGATGCCGATCGTGATCGCCAATTGGAAAGATCCCCGCACCCGGCTCAATTCGCGCAGGCGCAAGCTGGAGAGCAGAATACGCGATCTGCAATCCGAGGGCAACCAATACCATCAGCGCTATCAGCCGCTCGAATTGCAGATCAAGGCGCTTGAGGTGCACTATAACCGCATGATGGATTCCTGGGAAACCGCGCGGCTGGTGAAACAGCGGCTCGATAGCTTCATCGACGAAGCTCAACCTTTACGCGAGCGCGTCAATGATATTAGATCCGAGTTGGAGGACTTGCGCTTGCAGCGCGACAAGCTGCAACGCAAGCTGGAGCGGCGGCAAAAGCGCGGCGCGTTTTTTCGCCGTATGCTGCTGCATGTCCTGTTGGTTATCGCCAGCGGCGCCGTCGGCTTTTATCTCGATTACACCGGTCGAGTCGATTACGCTTCCGTGATGTATGGCTTGGGCGCCTTCTTCATCTTGCTAGTGCCGCTGGCTTATATAGACTGGAAAAACCGCGATATGAAGCTGGAATCCAAGTCGCGCCAAGTCGAAACGCGCATGCGGCAGTTGCAGGTCGAAGGCAAGCAAGTGATGAAGCGCTATCATCCCCTAGAGTTGCAAATCAAAACCTTGATCGCGCAGTACAAGCGCTTGCGGGCGGGCATCGAGAATTTGCCGGAATCTCAAACGCCCGCTTGATGCTTCAGCTTGGCTAGGCGGGATCAATACGATAGATTGTGCCCGAATAATCGACCAGGTAAATCTCGCCAGCTTCATCTTCGCCGAAACTGCTAATCGGCCAGCCTGTATTAGCCAGCTCATTCGTGTGCCAATTCAGGTCGCCATCGCGGTACATCGCCCAGATTCTTCCCGTGCAGTAATCGCCAAAGATGTAAACAGCTTCCAACTGCGGCATGGCGCTGCCGCGATAGACATAACCCCCGGTCACCGAACAGCCCAGCGTATGCCGATATTCGAAGACGGGCGGAACATGACCAACTGCGTCCCCGCCGGCGAATGGATTTGTGCCTTCCCAGACGTTCCAGCCATAGTTTTCGCCACCGCTGCTGTCAGCCGGTTGAAAATTGACTTCTTCCAGGAGATTTTGCCCCACGTCCGCGAGATACATGTCCCCGGTCGCGCGATCAAAGCTGAAGCGCCAGACATTACGCAGGCCATAAGCCCAAATCTCGTCCAGCGCCGAGTCGTCGCCCACGAAGGGATTGTCAGGCGGAATCGCGTAGGGCAGGGCGCCGTCAACGTCAATGCGTATGATTGAGCCCAGCAGCAGGCGCCGGTTCTGCCCCGCGCCCAAGGGGTCATTTGCCGAGCCACCGTCTCCCAAAGTGATGTAAAGGTAACCATCCGGACCAAAGTCGATATGACCGCCGTTGTGATTCGCAAAAGGCTGCGCAAGCTGGAATATGATCTGGCCGCTAGCGGCGTCGGCAAGGTCCGGATCGTCGAGAGAAACCTGGAAGCGCGCGACAACAGTGCCGCCGCTGCGGTCGGTATAGTTCACGAAGAAGCGGCCGTTCTCGGCGTAATCGGGGTGGAAAGCCAGCCCCAGCAAGCCCTGTTCGCTATAAGTTCGGTTTGCCGTTGCCGTAATGCTGTCCGAAAGATCGAGAAAAGGCTGCTGCGAACGAAGCCCGTCCGTGATGATCCAGACGCGGCCGGTTTGTTCCAGGACGAATATGCGCTCGCTGCCATCGCCCGCATGTGTCAAGTATAGCGGACGGTTGAACCCGCTGGCGAATTCGCTGAATGCGATATCCGCCGCCTTAGGCGCGGCGTCGCGGGATATAAGCGCTTCTTGCGTTTCTTCCGCTTCTTGGGCGAGGCTCGAGCCAAGGCACAGGGCTAATACCAGCATCGTCGCAATCAAAGAGAACTTCATTGCCGCTCCTTATGGTTATGGTGTGCTGGGCTGGCTCCTGGCCAGCCGCGTCAGAATCGAGTGATTGTTAGCGCGTTCCGGCGCGTCGATTCGTTCGTCTCCATGAATCAATTTGAGACATTGGATTAAATGTGTTTCGATGCTGAGTTGGCTGCGCGTGCGCGACTTCAGCCAGCTCTCGCCCCAGATTTCGGCGGCGACGCTGATGCAGTGCAAGGATTGCTCGCTAAGGCTGTGATCCAGCCGGTTAGGCAATAATTCGTCGATGAGCAGCCAGCGCATGTCTTGCCATTTGCCAGCCGCGATAATCGCCCCGGCGAAGAGCGTCACATTCCGCCAACGCGCATAGTCGTGACAGAGCAGGGCGACGATATTTTCTGGGAAGGTCCAGCCTTCCGCGCTTTGCGCCCGCAGCCCGGCCGGCATGTCGCACTCGTCGTAAAATTCCAGCAGGGCGCAGGCGGCGAGGTACTCTTGAATGGTTAGGTGCGGGAAGCGGTACAGATTGGGCGAATCGGCTACCAGGATGCCGTTGCGCGTCGCCAGATATTCGAGCACGTCTTCGATGCCGGCGCCTAAACCCCCGCCTTGTGATTGTTGCTGCATCAGTTTATCCAGCAGCCGCGCGCGATCGATAATCGTTGGATAGCGCTGATAGCTTTTCTGCTCCGAATGCAGCTCGAATGCGATAAGTTTCAACGCCGCGCGCATCCGGTCCAGATTGATGTTGGAGAGTTTCTCGTGCAGCTTGTCGGCCGGCGATGGGATGTTCCAACGATCGAGCAGCTCGACCGTATGCTCGTAAAGTTCGGCGCGCTTGTCCGGCAACTGTTTATAGTCTTCGTGAATGAGCGTCAGCAGCGCCAGCATGAGCGGCTGACGAGCGAGGGGCCAAAGCGCGCGATTTTCTCTAATGGCTTTGTATAGATCCGCCGCCATTGATAACGACTGTTTTGCCGCGACCGCCCGCCCGCCCAGCGCGCTGGGGCGGTTTTCCGCCACGTTGGCGTACCAGCGCTCAATATAAGTTTTGACTTGCTGCCAAGTGAATGGCGCCAGCTCGGCGGAAGCGAAGCGCTCGGACAAGCGCCAGCGAGAATCGTGCCGATAGGCATAAGTGCGGCTGGTTACGATCACGCGGCAACTGGGAAAGCGGTCGGCCCAGTTTTCGATGATGCGCTGCAAGATGATCCGATCCGCTGCCTCGTAAACTTCGTCCAGCCCGTCCAATACCAGCAAGCTGCCATGTGTGGGCACATCCGTCTGCGTTAGATAGGCTTCGAGGTGATCCGCCAAGTTGCCTGTGGCTCGCTTGATATATTGCAAGAGACTCTCTGCAGTGCTTTGCGCGAGCGCGCTTGGGAACAGATCGGCGGTATTGCAAAAGTCGCGCAAGCTCACGTATATCGGCAAGATGGGACCATGGATCCAGGAGGGTCCCAACATCTCCAATCCCTTGACCTTGTCCTGGCGCTCGGCGCGGGGATCGCAGGCATAAGCCAGCGCCGTCACGATGAAACGGCATAACGAGCTTTTGCCGGTGCCGGCCGCGCCGGTTATCACGATGAGCGGATGTGCGGAAATCACTTCGAAGACTGACTCGCGCACATAACCCATATCTTTTTCGATCGCTTGATAGCGGCGCGCGTTCAGCTCTTCTATGCCAACTGAATGGAAGGAACGCTGATCTGTCCAGATGTCGACCGGCGTATAGAGTTGATGGAGCATGGCCGGCGTATGATGCTGCGAGGCGGGATGGATTGTCGTGGTCGGGATGTTCCATTCGCTGCGCGCCGCCGCCAGGTAGTTCTTTAGCGCGGCTTTGTTGCCGGTATAATGCTCAGCCACGATGTTGACATCCTGACCGGCGAAGATCACATGTCCGCCAGCTGATATCGAGCCGGCCTGCACCCGCACAGCCGAGGGATAGTTGAGCTTGTCGCGCATCGCCTCCAACAAATTGCGCGCGAATTGAATTGTCGCAGCGCCTTGATTCGCCGAGCCGTCCAAGCCGCCTGTCGCCACGATCAACCAATCCAAACCTACAAGTTCATCGGCCTGCAGGTTTCCCGGCGTCAATGCCTGGCTCGCGAGCTCTTCCGCAGTTCTTGTATAGTTGCGGTCGCGATAGATATCGGTCAGGCGTTTGCTTAGCGGAGCGCTGTAGCGGAACTGTTTGAGCAGCCGGCGCAGCAGGTTGAGCTTGGTCTGTGGGTTTGGCATGACCGGTGTGAAGACCATCATCACCAGTTTTTGATAGGGATTGTCCAGTGTTGAATTGTCTGCCAGTTGTTTCAGGCTTCGCCAATTCGCCTGTACATATTTTCGCCAGCTTGTTGACGAAGTGATAAGCGCTTGATTGCCCGGCTGCCGCTCAAGCTGCGCGCTGCTTCTCAAATCAACCGGACCTCCCTGCTCCTGCAAGGAGGGCGCCTGTGTTTTTTTGTGAGCGCGGCGGGCACTTCCGCTGCCGCCGAACCGCTGTGAAGGGTGGTCGACCGGTTGCTTCATCGTGACTCGGCTCTGTCGATTCCAGTGAAATTTGTCAATCTCGGCGGGCTGCTATCTACTTAATCCGCCGAACTGTTCCGTTTGATGGTATCGTGAAAGTTGACCGCGACTTCCCCAAAACTAGCGAGAATGGCGCCAACCAAGGGTTGATCAAACAGCGTGAGCGCCGCAGCCGTAAGCGCGGGGGAAAACCGCAGCAGCGACTTTGCCGCCCGCAACAAGATGCGCGGATTCGGCTTTTTTTCTTTTGTCAGTTGCGCCTCGACCGTTTGCAGGTCGTGCATGGCGGCTTCTTGCAGTTGCGGATTGAGCTTCTCTGTCTTTATCTTAGCTTCGACATCGCGGATACAACGAATCATCATGTCCAGTTCTTTTGGCGTCGTTTCCACGCCACCGACCGTCATGGTCTGGTTTGTATGCTGCGCGACATCGCCGCCCGTTTGCACCTGAACCTTGCCGTCGCGCCCGGCAAAAACAACGTGACCGGTCACCGAGAGCTGATCAATCTCGATGTTCAGGTCGCGCCGGTAGGGCAATCCGTCTTGCAAGCTGCGTTCCGTAGGGGGCATTTTCGCGGTTCCTTGGCTCTCGTTCATCAGACTTCCATGCTCTTTCATGGAGAAAATCGTAAATTTACGCGGCGCGACATTCTCGAGAATATATTAGCGCATAGGCTCCCGGTGGCTGTGATGGTTTCATCATATCAGCAATTGTCGCTTGGGGCGAATACCCATATATCCATGCCAGCGTTTTCTTGCGGTCTAGTCCCGTCTTACCCTGCGCTTAGGGAAGGCCCACCAAGCGGATGCCGATTGAAGAATAGCGCACGCGCGGCTCCAGATAATAGCGAAACGAGGTCTGCGCGCGGTCGCAGGGGCTGACAAAACTTCCGCCCGCCACCGCGCGTCTTTGGTCGCGTCCGTCTTCCGTTGCCGCCGCCGTGTTCATTGTCCATTCCCAAAGATTGCCCGCCATATCATAAACCCCATAGGGACTGACGCCCTTGTGGTAACGGTTGACAGGCGTCGTCATCTTTAGTCCGCTTTCCAGGGTATTGCAATGCTCATCGTCATAATCGTCGCCCCAGGGGAAATAGCGATCGTCATCGCCCTTGGCCGCGCGTTGCCACTGCGCGATGGTAGGCAGCGCAACCTTCATCTTGAGCAGGCTGCCCAGCCAGTTGGCGAAAGCCATCGCCTCGTACCAGTTGACATTTTCCCGCGGACGGTCGTCGCCGGCAAAGCGCGATTCCGCGCTGCCTTTGCCTTGCTTGAACCAGCGCATCCCGTGTTCGGAAAAACTCCACCAGCGCGCGTTTTTGTAGCCGTCTTCCGCTCTAGCGAAAATATCGAATTGCGCGTTGGTCACGGGGTACATGCTCATCACAAAATTATCTACCTGGACAATCATCTCCCCAAATTCTTCGTCCGCGCCAACCATGCTAGAGATCGCTACCGTGCCATAAGGAATGTCGCGCCACTGCAACATGGGCAAGATTTCCTCTGGGGCTTCCGCTTCCGCAACAGCCTTCCGCGGAGCGATGCTTGGATTGCTCGTGGGGGATAGCCTTCCGCCGGGGGCTTGCGGGGGCTTCACAACCTGGCTGCTGAAACCGCGAGTCGATCTACCTTCAGGGCTGCTTTCATGGTTTCCTGTATGGCGCTCTTCTAGCGGAGGCGCGCCGATGGCTTGGCTCTTGAATTGCTGGGGGGCTTGTCCTGGGTCCGCCGGTTTGGCGTTTTTGTCGCCCCGCGCGCTGTTTGATCCCTTGTCATGGCAGAGGCGATTTAATCCTTGCGGGTCGTAGTCTCCGAATTCCCGGGTGAACTCGGCAAGCGCCTCGCATGCCATATCCCGCGTGCTTTCAAAAGCGAAAAGCGCGACGATGTGCTGATACTCGCGCTGCGCCTCCCGGGATTGCGACCGTTCGGCCACTTTGGATTCGGCGATGCGCAGCAGATTGTCCAGCCGCACGAAGCGAGACTGATAGCCGCTCGCTTGCGCCTGGCGCAGCAATACGATCGCATTGTCGTAATCGCCCTTTTCCAAAGCGCGTACCGCGTTGCTCACCAATTCGACCGGGCTCGAGCTGGCGACCGGGCTTTTGTCTATGGGCTTGGTTGGCGCCGGCGTTTGAGCTGCCGTTCCTTGGCGGCGCTCGACCACTAAAATTGAGTTCAGCAACTGCGTCACGTTCTCGACAGTCAAGTTTTCGGACAGGTCAACGTATTGCCAATCTCTCATTTTGTCCGGCAGCACGGCCTCTTTGTTGATCAGTACCGGTATGATTTGACGTTTGAGCCGCCGGGCGATTTCCAGTTCTCGCCGGCAGTAAAGGGATGCGACAGAATCGGGCGACAGCAAGTAGATAAAGACGTCGCACCAGTCCAGACGACGCAGGATTTCTTTCCACCAGTCTTGCCCCGCATAGAGCCGCTGATCGTACCAAACGTCGTGCGCGTGCAGCGTCTCGATGATGCGGATGCAATAGGGTTTGTCCACCCGGGCATAGCTGACGAATATCTTCATGCTTCGGTCCGGTTCGGCGGCTGCGGCGCGGCGTCGATGGCGGTTCTGCTTTCCGGACTGTCGATCCGCCGCAAGGCATCGATGGCAAAGTCTCGGATAGACCGCTCTTCCCAAGCTGGCTTGCCGTCGTCGCTCAAGAGCCGCGCCAGCGTCGGAATATCAGCTTCAGCAAAAACTGGCGCCAGCGTCTGGGCTGCGTACCAGCGCAGGTGGATGAAATCATCGCTCAGCGCATGGTCAAGCTGCTCGCGCGCCAAATTTGCATTGATCTTTTGAAGAGACTTCAGCGCGGCCAAGCGAACGAAGTTGTCCTTGTCCTGTCGGAAAGCGACAGCCAAAGGACCTATCGCCTTCGCTTGCCGCAGGTCGCCCAGGGCTTCCGCCGCCGCCTCGCGAACCGCTTGCTGCGGACTGCCCAGGAGCAGCGTCATCTCTTCAATTGTGTCCGCGCCTATGTCCGCGGCGCCATGGTGCGCCAGCGCGCGAATCGCGGCGACTTGCACGATCCAATTGGGATCGGCCAGCCGGCGGGACAAATGCCGCTTTGATTGCGGATCCGGCAGCCAAGCCAATGCCTCGGATACTGCCCAGCGCAGGTGCCAGTTCTCGTCTTCCGTGGCGGCGCACAACAAGCGCAGCACCGCGTCATGCTCTTTCCCCCGCAGATGCCTGGCGAACTTGCGCAAGAACTTCGCTGCCTTTTGCGTTCGCCCCCAGTCATCGTCTCGCAGCAGTTCCAGTGTGCGCAGAACTTTTTCTTCGTCGCTGAAAGCCTGGCTCGTCTGCGCGGCTGCCGGGAGCGCAGGACCGCGAAATGAGGGACTGCTTGCCACTGGTCGCTTGTCGGTCGCGGCGCTGTCCGATATCGCTGCAAACGCTTTCGCAGCCAGCTCGCCAATCGTTGCGGCTTTATCGCGCGGGCGCCGCCGGTCCTTACGCAACCGAGACAGGGCGTCGAGGGCAGGCGCGAATTTGCCCGCCTGGAGTATCGCAATCACGGCGGCGACCGCGCTTGCGTTGTCGCTGTCCAGCAATTCTAGCAAATCATCAAGCGCCAGATCGGGGCTGTCCGTCAGGAGCTCCGTCACCGCATCGACAATCGATTGCTCCGGGTCGGACAATGCCGCGACCAAGGCTTTGCGCGCCGCTAGCTGGTCCGAATAGCGCCACAAGATCTCGTAGGTCGCCAAGCGCACAAGCGTCTCGCTATCGCTTGTCATATCAAGCAAATGCGGCAATGAATTGGACGGGGGATACTCAGCTAATCGTTTAAGCCCCGCGTGCCGCTGGCGCCAGTCTTGGTGCCGCAATTGACCTTCAATGTCATCTGGAATGCCGTCATCCGGCGGCGCCAAGGCGGGCGGCAGCTCCGCCTGCGCGCTTATATCGTCCAAAGTCTGGTCGCCGTACAATAGAGCGCCCAGGCTGCTGCCGGCGATAACAGTAGACTCGGGCGGGTTTTCCAGCACCTGCGCGCAATCTTCCAACAATTCTTGGAATCGGTTGCGGTTGGGCAAGCGCTTGATTGCCGCCGCCATTTTGCCTTTCATTTGCTGGGCTTGCTTGTGGCTGGCGATCGCCGATTGAAGGACCTGCGGCAAGTCAGCTATGGCGCCCGTCAACTGCGCCAGACCAATTGCCAAATCGCTCTCATCGTGGTCGACCATCGTTTCATAGAATTCGAGATTGAGCGTCAAAGCGCCTTCGTTGGCAAGTGCGAGCAAGCTGCTCGAAAGGGCTCGGCCGCGCGCGCGCAGCGCCTCGACAACCAAGTGCAGGTGCTCGGGATTTTTTTGCGACCAAGCCAACAGGCTCACCAGGATATCAGAATAGGCATAGTTCATCAGGGCGAGCATGATCTCGCCTTGGGGCAGCGCTTGTCCGCTTTCCAGATAGTCCAGCAAGAGCGCCGCGGTCGGCAGAAACTTGATTTGACCGAGCATCCAAATCGCATTCGCCTGGATATGCGGGTCCGGGTTTTTTGTCAGCTTGACAAGATAGGTCACAGCCAGCCAAAGCCGATACTCCGCAATTGCGTCGATGACCGGAGTCGGCGAATCGCGCTCTATGGATGCGACAATCTCAACAAAGGCGATTGACAAGTCGAGACGCAGCGCCAGTATTTCTTCCCAAAGCCACAATTGTACGCTCTTTTCCTGACGCGACATTTGCCCGACAAGCGATTCAGCCGTCTTTTCGAAATCGGGCATGCTATTGACGCAGTCACGGAATGCCGAACGCGCGACAGCGTTCCGCGCTGCGATTTGAACTAGATGATGAATCAAGCCCTCCTGCGCCGTTTCGTACAGGGTCGGATGTCCCGCCAGGCAGGTGGTGGCAAGGAATGGGTCGGTCTCGGCAATCTCTTCGATCACATCCAAGACTTCTTCGTCAGCCAGATTGTCGACCAGGACGAGCAGCAAAGGGTCCCATTTCTGCTGAACGCGCGCGCCTGCTGCTGTGAATTGCGGCACGGTCACGTACCGTTGCAAGTTATGCTTGCTTATGTGCCCAGCTGCCAAATACCACTGGTAAAGCTGCGAGCGAAAGCGCAGGCAAGCCCCCACACCCTCCAGGATGCCAATCTCGATGGCGAAGTCTATCAGCCGTTTGTCGGATTCTCGCTTCTCGACATCCTTGCGGAGAATCTGTTGCGGCGCTTCCAACTGCATCATATTCCAGGCGAGATTACGGGTGAAGTCGATCAATTGCCTGCTATCAACAGCTCCGCTAACTGATTGAAATTGCTGACTACGCGAGGCTATCAAGGCGGGCAGCGGATTGCCGCGCCAGAGATTAACCGCCAGAGCGGTATCGGTGGCAATCAGCTCTATGCCGACAGCCAGATAATCCAGTTGATTACGCGCTATGGCAGGCTGCTGCAGACGCAGTATCTGCCGAAAGCTATTGAACTGATCCAGCGTCAAACAAGCCGAAGCGAGCTTCAAAGCGAGGCTCGAGCTGATGGGTCCCGGAGTCAATACCGGCGCCTCCGCCTCCTTCGATGGCTGCCTGTTCGCTAGCAGGACAAAGCTGTGATTGTTGCTGGCGGCTCTCCAGGCGCTCAGTTCAGCCGCATAGCTGGGGAAGCCTTTGACCAATTCCAGCCAATCGTTCAAATAAAAGACCGCCGAATTGCTCCCCAGCCAATGTTTCCAATAAGAAATCAGTTGCCATTCGGATTCCATAAACGCAGACAAGGACGGATGCGCCTCGTCCCATTTCGTCAGCTCCAGCCAGATCGGCACAGGCGCTTCACCATCGCGCAGGGCAGCGTGCGCCTGGGCAAGGCTGAGCAATCTCGCGAAAAACGTCGTGCCGCTGCCGCCGTCGCCTTGCAAAACGAATTGACGTTCATTGGCAGACCACTGCAACAGGTCTTCAATGACCAAGGAGTCGTCGCCGGCGCCAGCGATGAACTCCCAGTCCTCCAGCAGCTGTACAGGATAAGCGCGGGGGCGGGCTGGCTGCGGCGATTGTCCAGACTGTATGCGCAGCGTGCTCCAAGCCATGGGCAGCTTGGCCAGGTATAACTCGGTTTCGGCGATGTAGTTGCGCAGATAACCGGATCGTTCGCCGGTCTGCTGAGCCGATTCGGATGGGGGTATCTGGTTGAGCAAGTTCTCGACGATCTGCTTCTCTGGCTCATCGAACCAGCGCCGGAAATCGATCCAGTCATCAAACGCGTAATCGGCAATCTTGTCCGTCGAGAAGTCACGCGGAATTATCGCAAAGACCGGTATGTTTCGCATTCGAAACTGTTCGTATTCCCGCCGGCAGTATTCGGTCTCGAGATAATCGTCCGAAACGATCGCCAGCGCTCCGGTGGCAAGCTGATATGCCCGGCGGATTCTTTCTTGCCAGTCTTCGGACGGGCTGACTTCAAAACGATCGAGCCAGATATTGCGATAGTAGCGAATCAGCAGGTTCGAAAGTTGAAACGCGTAGGGCAAATCTATGTTGTGATAGGAAAGAAAAATCAAGCTCTCGTTGATAACGGAACCTCGCGCTTCGTCCAGGGTTCTTTGTCCTCACATTGATTATACTATTGGCGCGCAAGGCTTCAATCGAATTTGGCGCATAATCTTGCTCGTTGGCGTTGACGAAAGCGGAAAACTGCTAAACTCGGACCGCAACGCGCAAGCTACGCAATGGTCGCGGCAGCTACATGACAGCGAGGCAATGCGCTATGATGACGGACCTAGTTGCCGACGGGCAAGCTACAGCAAATTTATGAATAGAACAGACTTGCTGCGCGGGACAATATACGGCATCGCCGCCGCCAGCATCTGGGGCAGCATGTATGTTGTGTCGGATGTCGTGCTGACTGAGATCCCTCCCTTCACCTTGCTGAGTATGCGGATCTTGTTGGGGCTGGCTGTGTTGCTGCCTGTCTTCCTGCGGACAGGCGAACCTTTGCCAGCGCCGCGCTTGCTGGGCGAATTGTTATTTATCGGTGTGGTCGGCTTGGGTCTCAGCCTCGGCGCTCAATTCTTGGGCACCGATCTATCAACGGCGGTGAACGGTGCCTTGGTGACAAGCGCGTCGCCCGCCTTTGTTGTTCTGTTTGCAGCGCTCATCTTGAAGGAAAAGCTGAGCCCGCGGCGAGCGATCGCGCTTGTTCTGGCATGCGCGGGCTTATTTGTGATTTTGAACCCCAGCACAGCGAACTTCCAGCAAGAGACCTTCTTAGGCGATGTTTTCTTGGCGCTGGCAGCGCTGACCTGGGGACTCTATTCGGTTCTTGTGCGGCGCGTCTCGCTTGGGCGGCGGCTGCAAACGCTAACGATAACGGTCCTGGGCTTGCTCGGCGGCTTGGCGGTCTCGCTGCCGGCCAGCCTTATTGAGCTGTCCAACCGTCCCGTCGGTCCCATAGACGCTGGCGCTCTGCTCGGCGTCTTATATTTAGGATTAGTCTCGACAGCCCTTGCCCTGCTGTTGTGGAATCGCGCATTCACGCTGGTGCCGGCTACGGTCGCTTCTTTGTTCTTCTTCGCGCAGCCAGTATCAGGCGCGGCTTTGGCGGTCGTATTTCTTGGGCAAGCCTTGACAATACGTCTGGGCATCGGCGGCGCGCTGATTGGGCTGGGCGTTCTGCTATCGCTTCTGGATTCTCCAGATGTGGCTAATTCTTGAGCAACTGGCGCGCTTCGGCCGCCATCTCCAGCAGTCGAAAGCGCCGTACCTCGGCGAAAAAGTCCGCCACCTCGTCGATGTGTTCTCGCTGGAAGATGTCCAGCAGTTCTTGATGGCAAGCGGGGTCAGCCAACATGTCGATGTCCTGCTTCACGCCAGCCAGTCCTCGCAGCGTCATGGCGCAGGTGTAGCCAAGTCTGGCCAGCTTGGCGTCGCCGCGCCAGCCCTCCTCTGCAAGCCCGTCAAGGTATCCAGCGAATACGACGCGGTCAAGTTCCAGGGATTCAGCGTAGCTAAGCCCGTCGTAATAGGCGCTGACGGCGACGAGTGAAACCAGCTCTTCGCCCAGCGCGGCATGCCCGGCGAATGCCCAGTCGATCAAGACAAGCTCCTGCTGGCTGTGCAAGATGTTACGGCGAAAGGCGTCGATATGAGACAGTGTTTTCGGCAACGCGCCTAAGGTCTTGATAAAGGTCGCGCGTTCCCGCCAGATCGCCTGAATCGGCGCTTTCGCCTTTAGGGGCAATGTCCTGCGCGCCAGCGGATTTTCCAGGCGGACTTCGAGATTTTGAAATGATTCCGCCAGCGCCGGCACGATGGCGCAATGCCAAGCGCGGCTGAGCCATTTTTGTTCCGGCAGCGCGCGACCTGTCAGATAGGCTCCGTTGAAGCGTCCCAGACGCTTGGCGATGCTGTGATAGTCGGCGAGGCTCCACTGCCTCTTCAAGTCAAGCAGGTCTTCCATCCAGATCCAGCAGCATTCGTCGAGATCTTCTAGCGCATAGATTGTCGGCGTGGCAAAGGAATCTGGCGGCAGGTCCGCCAGCAAGCCCGAACGGTAGACTTCGTATTCGCGCTTCCAGTAATAGGGCGATTGCTGGTCTTCGTTGGGGCGGAGATAGAGGACTTTGAGAATGATTGACCAGCTTTTGTCGCAAGTTGTGGTTCCGCTAAAGCGATGAATGGCTGTCCCGCCGATGGCGCCGCCAAAGCCGCCATGAACTGGCTCGCGAGACCAGGCGCGCAACTGTAAAGACGAGTCCTCCAGCGACCTGCGCGCGATATCGGTCAGCTTGGCAATTGAAATGGTATCAAGAAGCGGGTCTTGGGTCCGTTCAGGCGGGTTGAACATCGTCGCTCAAGGGCTGCAACTCGGTCTCCGCTAACGCTGCTAATCTATGCCCAGATAGGTCTTCTGCACGGTTTCGTTCCGCTGCAAATTCGCGGCTGTATCGCTGAGGGCGACCTCGCCGCTTTGCAGAACATAGCCGCGATCCGCGATTTGCAGCGCCATGTGCGCGTTCTGCTCGACCAGCAATATCGTAACGCCTTCACTCTGGATGCGTTGCACGGTATCAAATACGCCGTCTACCAGGACCGGCGCCAAGCCCATTGAGGGCTCATCGAGCAGGAGCAAGCGTGGATTCGACATCAAAGCCCGCGCGATTGCCAGCATTTGTTGTTCCCCGCCGCTCATGGTGCCGGCGAACTGTTTCTTGCGCTCTTCCAGTCGGGGGAACATCTCATAGACGCGATCAAGATCGTCCTTGATGCCCTTGTCGCGGCGTGTATAGGCGCCCATGTCCAGGTTTTCTTCGACGGTCAGCTTTGCGAAGACGCCGCGCCCTTCGGGCACCATGGAAATGCCTTTAGACACCAGCAGGTCCGCCCGGGTGCCAGAGATATCTTCACCGTCATAGCGAACGGCGCCGTCGCGCGGTTCCATCAAGCCGCAAATGGTTCGCAAAGTCGTCGTCTTGCCAGCGCCATTGGCGCCGATCAAGGCAATGATTTCGCCGGAATCGACCTCGAAGGATATGCCCTTCAGCGCATGAATATTGCCGTAATAAGTGTGGATCTCCTTGACTTCTAGCAGCGCCATCTTGTCTCCTTGCCTGTCGCTAGCTAGCCAGATTCTTGCCGGCGCTGGCCGCTGCGCCGCGCCCAAGGTAGGCTTCAATGACGTCGGGATTGTTTTGGATTGCTTCCGGCAGTCCCTCGGCGATCTTGCGGCCATAATCGAGGACGGTGATATGTTCCGAGATATCCATGACCACTCGCATATCATGCTCGATCAGGACAACCGTGATGCTCAGTTCGTCGCGCAAGCGCCGGATGAAACCGGTGGTTTCTATGGTCTCGCGCGGATTCATGCCAGCGGTGGGTTCGTCCAGCAAAATCAGCTTGGGTTTGCTGGCGAGCGCGCGTCCGATTTCCAGACGGCGCTGATCGCCATAGGAAAGATTCTTGGACAACATGTCCCCTTTGCCTTCTAAGCCCACGAAATGCAGCAATTCACGACCGCGCTCTTCGCTATCTTCGTCTTCCCGGCGCGTTGAAGGCAGCCCCAGAATCGAGCCTAGCCAAGACGACTTTAGATGCGGCTCTTGGCCCACCATGATGTTTTCAATGGCTGACATATTGTTGAACAAGCGGATATTTTGGAATGTTCTCGCGATTCCTGAACGCGTAATCTGGTCGGGCGTCCTGCCGTCAATGCGACTGCCGTCAAATATCAGTTCACCGTCGTCGATCTGGTAGAACCCGGTTATGCAGTTGAAGAATGTCGTTTTGCCAGCGCCATTGGGTCCAATGATGCTGGCGATTGCCCCTTCCGGAATATAGAAATCGAGATTGTCAACAGCCACCAAGCCGCTGAAACGCTTTGTCATACCGGTCGCGACGAGGATCTGGTTCTGCCGCGGCTTGAGTTTTTCTGCCATGAGCGCGTTTTACTCTCCTCCAGGCTTAATCGCCGGCAGCGGTTTTTATCTTGACGCCAGCTCGTATCTCGTGCGTGGCGATCTGCGACGGTATCAAGCCCTGTGGACGGTTGATCATCATCATGATTAGCAGCGCGCCGTACAATAGGAAGCGGAAATCCGAGAATTCGCGCAGCAACTCTGGCAAGCCAATTAAGACCACTGCGCCCACCACGATACCCGGATTACTGGCGATGCCGCCAACGATTATCAAGCTCAATACATTGATGGAGATGAATACGGTGAAGCTGTTGGGGAAGACACTGCCAACTTTTGCCGCGAATATCGCGCCAGCCACGCCGCCGGTCGCGGCGCTCAAGGTAAAAGCCAGCAATTTGGCGCGCGAGGTGTCTATGCCCATCGCCGTTGCCACATCTTCGTCTTCGCGTATCGCCATCCACTGCCGCCCGGTGCGCGAGTTGTTCAAGCGAATCGAAACGAACAAGGTGACTAGACATGCAACCAGGACGATATAATATAATTGCTCGGGATTTTTTAATTCCACGCCCAGGAAAATCGGTTTGGGAATCGCCTGGACGCCTTGCGCCCCTCCGATCAATGGCTTGAGCCAGTCAGAGATCGCCAGTTTGCCGATGATTTCGCCAAAGCCCAAGGTCGCAATCGCCAAATAATCGCCACGCATGCGCAAGACCGGCACGGCAAACATGAAGCCGGCGAACATCGCGGCTAGCAGGGCAATCGGGATGACCATCCAGAATGTTACCGCGCCATCTGTTATGCCCAAGGGACCTAAAGAGGTCATCACGGCCAGGATGTACGCGCCCACCGCATAGTTGGTTACATATCCCAGATCCAACAGTCCCGCCAAGCCAATCGCGATATTGAGCCCCAAACCCATCAAGACAAACAAGCCGATGGTAACAGCCACATCGCTCAGAGTGCGGCCAATCAGCCAGGGCAGCAATAACAGAAGCGCCACAAATAGAACCGTTCCGATCATTCGCGTCGCCTGACGTTGCTGCCCGCCCAGATTTTGGAAGCCCGCCCGCGCTTGCTCCCCGAACCCTGCCCACAAATAGCCAATCACAGTGCTGACGACTAGCAAGCCAAGCGCGGCGTTCGGCCGCAGCGTGTCGCGCCGGAACAATTGATTCAGCGTATCGCGCTCGAGGTTTTCTTGCAGGACCAGCCGAACCGTCTCGCCGAATGCGCCCACGATCAAGGTTACCGACATACCGTAAAACAGGGCTCGGCGTGGTGTGCTGGGGAGGGAATAACTCAGTGTTCCAAGAAAACCGGCTGCGACTGTTGCAAAAATAAAGATCAATATGCCGGTCATGAGTTCCTGGCGATGATCAAAAGTTACAACCTCCACCCAGTCTCGATTGATGTTTACAAAGACCGAGCGCAGGTCGCCCTTGACCTCGAAAATGAGCGCCAGCGAAAATGTCACGATGCCCACAAGCACGGCCGCCAAAAGCCAAGCGCCGACCACCGTAAAGGTCTCGGCATTTTGTCGCTGCATTTGCCAGGCGATGGCTGTCGCGACCACAAATGGGGCTAGGCGCAGGGACCAATCCAGCAGAAAACGAAACTCATCGGAATTGAAGAGCAGCATGATCGTGGTGGGCAGGGCGCATAGCAATCCGATGGCGATGCCGCTGCCTAGCACGACGATTGAACTCTCGCCGGTCTGTGCCAGCCGGTTGGCGGCAGTATAGCCAAATATGAATGGCGTGATCAGCAGCACCACTTGTCCCAGCGTGATGAACTGGTAAACGACTTCGCGTTCATGAAACGCGGCTAGCATGCCTACCGCGCCTGTGAATAGAATCAAGGCTCCCGCAAGCAAGCCCAGGTTGATAATGGTCTGCCTGGTCCGCGGCTGGCTGAGTTCCATGACTCGGCGCCCCCTACGCTTTCTTCTCGGACAGGCGCTCGCCCAGGATGCCTTGCGGGCGGAAGATCAAAACCAGCACCAGCATGGTAAAGGCGATGACATCCTTCAGTTGATTGGCGCCTGGAATGCCCAGTCCGGCCAGCACCAGATTAGGACCAATCGCTTCAATCACGCCCAGGAACAAGCCTCCCAGCATGGCGCCCGGGATATTGCCGATGCCGCCGAGGACCGCCGCGGTAAATGCCTTGATGCCGGGGATGAAACCCATGAAGAAATTGACGCCCTGCGGCCGGAACATGCCGTTGATGACGCCAGCTGAGCCCGCCAGGAAACCGCCCACGCCAAAGGTGAACAGAATCACCCAATCAATGTCGATGCCCATGAGACGGGCGACTTCTTTGTTTTCCGAAACCGCCCGCATCGCCTTGCCGATGCGCGACCGTTCCACCAGCCAATACAAGCCGAACATCAAAATAAGCGCGGAGACAAAGACGAAGATCTGTACCGTTGGAATGTTAATGGAGCCGATTCGCAGCGCGCCTTGCAATATCTTGACCTGGGGATAGGCTTTGAAGCCGGAACCGTAAAGACCGCGAAAAGTGTATTGTAAAAAGAAGGAAGCGCCGATTGCCGTGATGAGCGGCACTAGACGAGGGCTGCCGCGCAGGGGACGGTAGGCGATGCGTTCCAGCAAGATGGCCACAGTCATCGAGATCAAGCCCGCGAACAAGATCATCAGCAAAATCGCCAGCGCGGGCGACTCATTCAAGAAGCCGGTGCGATTGAGCGCATCGGCGAGGAATACGGTGGAAAAGGCGCCCGCCATAAACACTTCGCCATGCGCGAAATTGATCATCAGCAGGATGCCGTAGACAAGCGTATAGCCCAACGCTATCAGCGCGTAGATGCTGCCCTGGGATAGACCCGCGATGAAAAGGTTGACCCATTGCGCGAATGAGATGCGACCGGTTGATAACGTGTTCCAGGAACCGACAACGATGGCGAGCACGATAAGAATGCGCAAGACATCAATGGTGAAGTCGACCCACGAGAACTCATCAGTTTTCCATTTGAACATGCGCGACATCGCTTTCTTTAGGCGATTCAACGGAACAGGCTGACCTAGAATCCCCTGCCAGTCTTGCAATCGCGACCCTTGACCCAGGCAGGCGGCAACAGAAAACCACCGATACGTCTAGCTTACTTCATGTTTTGCTTTTTTGCTCGCAAATCCGAAGTAAGCCCAGGGCAATCGCTTCAAATTATTTTCAACATAGAGGACGCAGAGGACACAGAGTTCGTAGGAGTTTAGACGACTATTCTTCTAAATCTGCGGCCCGGAATCGGCAACAGTCCCCAGCGAAACGTGATTTGTCACCAAAAATCACAGCTGAGAAGAGATTTTTTGTTTTTCTCTGCGTTCTCTGCGTACTCTGTAGTTAATTTTCAGTTTAGAATCCCGCCATTTCGTCCGCCATCATTTTGAAGCGATTGCTCTGGAAGTAAGTCAGGGCAATCACTCTGACGCGCTTTCGGAAAAGCTCCAGAATACCGGCGGGGGCCAATTGTCGTCGCTTACCTCGGCCTCAGTGATCTCGTACATCGCCAATGCGGTGCCCGGGGCGCAATCACCGGCAAAAGGCGACTCCTCCTGGCAGCTTAGGCTGCCGGTCAAGCCTGGGTAGTTTTCCGTCGCGGCGATGGCGTCGCGAATGGCTTGCCGGCCAATGACCAGGCTGCCGTCAGCGGCGGCCACGGCGACTGACTCAACCGCATTGAGCAGCAGATTTGTCGCATCGTAGGCGTGCGCGTGATAGCCGCTGGGCGGGCTGCTGCCGTATTCTTCTTCCCAGCGCAGCAGCATCCGCTCGTATGCGTCGCCGGTCACCAAAGGTCCGGAAACGAAGATGCCGATGGCTGCGTCGCCGGTATTTTCGGGGAATCCCGCGACAAAGCTCGCGCCGCCGCCGATGATGACGATATCTTCCAGCCCCGGCACGTGACGCATCTGCGCCGCGAAGAAATTGACTTCCGGCTCGAACAAGGGCACATAAGCGATATCTGGCTGGTTAACGGCGATTTCCGTCAGTATCGACGCCATATCGGTATCGCCCTTGTTGACTGCGCCCTCGAAGACCACTTCGCCGCCCAGGTCCGCAAAGGTATCGGCGACGACGCGGGCGAGGCCCTCCGTATAAGGATCGCCGTCATGCACGGTTGCCAGCTTGCTCGATCCGAGGACTTGTATCGCGAATTCAGCATTGCGCATTCCCTCGACCAAGCCATTGTGACTGGTGCGGAAGTAGCCGGGCAGGTGAGAGCCGCCGCTCGCGACATCTTCGTTGGTCAGGCTGGGGGATGTATTGGAAGGCGCGATCATCACCAAGCCGGCGTCGCTGATGATGGGCATGGCGCCTTGCGCCGCGCTGGAACAATTTGTGCCGATTGCGCCGATGATCGTAGGATCCGCCGACATGCGCTGCGCCGCCGCCTGCCCGCCCTCCGCGGAGCAAAGGCTGTCCTCGACCACCAACTCAATCTCGCGTCCCAGCAACTCGCCGCCGCGGTCCATAATCGCCAGTTCGACCCCGCCCAGCGAATCATCTCCCAAGTATGTGACCGCGCCCGAAAGGACGAGCATGGCGCCTATGGCAATGGGTTCATCCTCGGCAAGGATGACGCAGCCTAAATTATCCGAACAAGCGTCATCAGCCAGTACAGGATTCAACAGGACGCCGACCAAGCCGAGCAAGACGAACGCAGCGATAATTTGTTTCATAACCGTTTTTCACCTTTAGCGAAGTATTGCCTTCCCTGCTTGCATGTGGCGCCGCCACCAAGGCAAGACCGCCAGAGACGGGGAATTGATAAGCCTGCTTGAAAAAGTATGTGATTCAGCCAAAAACAAGCCAGAGAGTTTGCGCCCTCTGGCTTGTTTGTCTTTCAGACCAATCTGTCAGGCTATTGCGAACTGCCGCTAGCCCTCGGAAGCCATGGCCGGCGTCCAGACAATCGGCGGGGGCCAATTGCCTTCTGTCACTTCAGCCTCAGAGATTGAAAATACCGCAAGCGCGTCGCCAGTGGCGCAGTCGCCGGCATAGGGCGACGCAGCCTGGCAAGTGAGCGACCCGGTCAATCCGTCGTAAGCCTCGACGGAAGAAAGCGCGTCGCGCAACGCCTGCCGGCCGATGATCAGCGTGCCGTCGTCCATCTCTTCAGCCACCGCTTCAACCGCGTCCATCAACAAATTGGCGCCATCAAAAGCATGGGCGTGGAATCCGCTGGGCGGGCCGGCCTCGTCGATTTCCTCTTTCCAGGTCGCGATGAAGTCATCGTAGACGTCGCCGGAGACATAGGGGCCGGTCATGTAAATGCCAACCGCCGCATCACCCGTATTCTGGGCGAAGGTCGCGGAGAAGCTGCCATCCGCGGTCATCATGAGGGCTTCTTCCAAACCCGGCGTGTTTACCAGCTGCGATGCAATAAACTCCGACTCTGGAACAAATACCGGGAAGTAGACTATATCGGGACCGCTGGCGGCGATCTCGGTCAAAATGGCTGTCATGTCAGTATCGCCCTTGCTGACAGCGCCTTGGAAGACCACTTCGCCAGTTAACCCGGCAAAGGTGTTCGCCATGACCACTGCCAAGCCCTCGGTATACGGGTCGCCATCGTGGATGGTCGCCACGGAACCGGCTTTGAGCACTTCTACGGCGAAGCGCGCGCCCAATGATCCCTGGAATAGATCGTTGTGCGCGGTGCGGAAGTAACCCGGCAAGTAGGTGCCGCCCGCATCGCGGTCGTCGTTAGTCAGGCTGGGCGAAGTGTTAGACGGCGAAATCATGAGCATGCCGGCTTCGCTGATAATGGGCAGCGCGCCTTGCGCTGCGCCCGAGCATGTTGTGCCGATAACGCCAACGACGCTTTCGTCGGCGGCTATGCGCTGCGCCGCGGCTTGTCCACCCTCGGCCGAGCATAGGCTGTCTTCCACAACAAACTCAATATCACGGCCGAGCAACATGCCGTCGCGTCCGAGAATCGCCAACTCGACGCCACCCCGCGAATCTTCTCCATAAAAGGAAGTTGCGCCGGAAACCGAAAGCATAGCGCCGATGACAATCGGATCGTCAGGTCCAACTTCGACGCATCCGAGCTCGTCCATGCAGTGCCCATCCGCTAGCGTGGGAGCGCCGAATGCGACGAGCATTCCGAAAAGTGTGAATACAAGAAATAAGCGTTTCATATCCTGGAATCTCCTCTACAAATAAACTGTGTCGCGCAAGAACACGCTATGATTAATTATACTGAAAGAAATTCAGCCTTGTAAATTAGATTTTACAAATAAATCTCGGCGCGCCTTGAGCCACACGCCAATTCGCTGACGCTGATCCCTGGTGTACAATGGCTGCCACGGTAATCTGCAAAGTCCTACCATAGTCCAATTCTGGCTGAGAAACGTCGTGAAGCTCTTGATAGTCGTGTCGTCGCTGGATCTCGCGCAACCTTATAGCGCCACACCGGCTTGGTGGCAGTTGCTAAAGGGCTTGTACGAACTCGGCGTAGACATTATCGCCACGCCCTACCAGGGCAGAGCCGTCGAAAGTTTATGGTGGCGCAGCGCGGACAATCCCGCGCGCTGGCAGGGCGATGCCTTCCGTTCCCTGCGCGACTTCGTTCGGCGCTGGAAGCCGGCGAACCCGGGCGAAGCGGTCGGCGAATCCCTGTCGGATAGAGCCGTGCGCGGCGCAGCCCGCGCGTTGATCGCGCCGCTTTGGCAAGGACATCTGGAAGGAATCATGCAGCGCGAACCTGATATCGACGCCTTGCTGTTCCTAACTGTCCCGCTGAACCATCTGACAGGCCTACCTGGATATCTCTCGCGGAAATATGACCTACCGGTGTTTTATTTTGATGGCGATGTGCCGGCCAGCTTGCCAAATATGCAGGGCTTCGCGTCGGGCTTCCGCATCTACCAAGGAGCGGATGTGAAGGAATATACCGCTTTCATCAGCAACAGCAGCGGTGGCGAGGCGCTATTGCGGCAGCTCGGCGTCGAAAATGTCCATACGCTGTGGTATGGCGCAGATCCCGAGCTGTTCAGCCGGGCGCCAGTCGCGGCGCAAGACATTGACGCGCTCTTTTATGGCCACGGGCGCGAATATCGCTCGGAATGGATCGACCGTATGATAACGGAGCCGTCCCGTCAACTAACCGAGGCCAGGTTTGCCGCGCGCGGCAACAACCTGGGCGATATCGGCAACTGTGAAGAATTGCCTTATCTGAGTTTTAGCAAGCTGCGCGAATACGTATCCCGCAGCAAGCTTAATCTTTGCATCACGCGCGACGCGCACGCGAACCTGCACTGTTCGTCTTCATCGCGCCCTTTTGAGTTGGCGGCAATGGGCGCATGCGTCGTCTCCAACCCCTACCTGGGCTTGGAGACCTGGTTCGAGCCCGAAAAAGAAATTATCATCCTTCGTTCCGGCGAAGAGGCGATCGAGCGCTACCGCTTCTTGCTCAGTCACGACAGCGCGCGGGAGGCCATCGGCCGCGCCGCGCGCGAGCGCGTCCTCAAGCAGCATACCTTTCGTCATCGCGCGCGTGAGTTGCTCGCCATTATCCGACAATATAGGTGAGTCTGTTGACTTCATCGAGCTGCGCTTTAATCATTCCCAAATTATTCCTGTCTACATGGAGAATCTACGATGTCCATCAATTTTGACAAGGCAAGCCACTTCGTACATCAGCAAGGCACGCTATTTGAACGCGCCTTGTTTGATTATCTTTTTGCCGGGGGCAGCGCCGAACGCGTTCAAGCCATCATCATGTGTTACAAGAATCCCGACGGCGGGTTCGGCCATGGTTTTGAACACGATCTCAAGGCGCCGCAATCGAACCCGCTTGCGCTGGAGTATCTGCTCGGTGTGATGAAACATACCGGCATCGAGCCCGGTCTCATTCTCGACGGCGTTTCCGACTGGGTCGAGAGTCAAATGGACGCGGCGGGCAACCTGTGCAACCCGCCCCAGACGCGGGCTTATCCGCTGGCGCCCTGGTGGCGGGAAGATGGCGGCCAAACGATGCCGGACAGCATTGTCGCCAACCTGCTGCGCTTCGGTTGCGCCAAGCCGTCGCTGGTGGAGAAGACCAAAGGCTGGGTCGCCGAGTGGCACACGCTCGAAAGCATCCGAGCGAACGAATGGCTGTTTATGGCTTACCATGCCGTCGATTTCTTTTTCGCTATTGATGACTATCCCGACTTGGAGCGGTATCGCGCGGCGACCATCGATAACGTGCTCGCCTGCGCCATGGCGGCGCCGGAAAACCAGTACGATTCCTTGTTCGCCTTCGCGCCGACGCCAGATTCGCTAATCGCAAAAGCATTGCCCGCCGATTTGCTGGCAAGATTCCTCGACGTCCTGGAAGCCGCCCAAACCGAGGCCGGTTCTTGGGTTGATCAACATAACCTGCGGCAATGGCAGCCCATGACAACTATCAACGTTTTGCTGGCATTGCGGCGCTTTGGACGTTGGTCCGCGGATGGATGATGACGAACAAAACTTCTAGCCAAGGTCGACAGGCGCTGCGCTATACTCTTAGCCTATGTGAAAGAGGTCAGTTTCGTGGCTATTGATTACATCATTGAATACGATTGCCTTCCTAAAGAGCGCTTGACTCCTGAAGGCATTCTGGAGCGTATCAAAGAAAAGCAGCGCGCCGAAACCGTCATCCAATGGTTTCGCGAAGCCGGCGACGAGCGGCCGCCATCCGAAATGGGCTTTGAGTTCAGCCGCAGCGCGCTGGACGAACCTGCCAGTACGCAACTGATCGTTGTGCAAGACTTGCTGGATCACGCCGCCGCGCTGGATGAACATGCCCATCACTGTTCAGATTGTCCCGCGAATCGCAGCGCTTCGCCTTTTGGCTGTATGGGTTTTATCCAGTATCCCATCAACGCGCAAACAGAAGCCTGGCTGCTAGACCGACTGCCAGTGCCGGACGAGCCGCTGATTTGGCTGCTGTTGAAACAAGGCATTCAAAGGCTCGGCTACGACGGCTCGTCTGTAAGGGCATTAAGGGAACGCGATAGCCAGCGCGAAGCTGGCGAGCGCGCGTATTTTCTTGCCTCCGAAGCGCCACAAAGGCGTCTGGGCGAGCTGCGCGTTACGGGCGATCAGGCGCTAGAAATGATTATTGGCGTGGGCGAGCGCATCATAGCGAATCATGCCGGCATACTCTTGTTGTTCTTCGACGCTATTGACCGCGACCTGGAAGCCTCGGAAATTCAGGGTATTTCCTCATTCGACCGGGAAATCCGCGAACGATTCCAGTTTGAAATGGCGGCGGTCCCCGCAAGCCACGAAGGCATCCGCGAGATGATCTCGTTTTTTCATGCCTTGTATTTGGCTTGGAAACTGGACGTTTCGTTGTTCGTTGACGCTTGAGCGCCGGCTGAAGGTATAGGGAGGGGACCTATCCCCGCGTGGCCAGCGCCAGCAGAACCAGCGCCGACAGGATAATAACAATCGCAAAGACAGCATAATACTGGGCAAAGCGCTTGCGCGCCTCCGATCCTTCTTTGAAGATATCGCTCAGCTTCATGGCGAGCGCCAGACTTTGTTACAGTCAATCCTAAGAAACAGGATAAAGCTATTTTTTGCTGTTTGCAAACTTTTTGTCCGATTGGTTACAATGGCTGTCAAATGGAGAGGGTAGCTATACAGGCTGCGACCATCATGACCGGAATCCCAAAAGCATACAGCGGATTTCTGCTCGTAGTGAAGCAGGACTGCCACACCTGCCAGTTGCTTGAGTCCGCTCTCGTCGAGCTGCAAAAAGCGCGCTCGCTTTCTGTGATTTCGCAGGACGACCCGGGGTTTCCCCCAAGCGCCCAGGATGTGAAAGACGATCGAGAATTAGAACTGTCCTACCGCTTGAACATCGAAACAGTTCCCACCCTGATCACATGTGAAGATGGCGTCGAACAAGCGCGCCTCGTCGGCTGGTCGCGGGAGGACTGGCGCCGCCAGACGCGGATTCCCGCGCTGGGCGCGGATCTGCCTGAATTTAGTCCGGGCTGCGGCTCCAGGACAGTTGAGCCGGGCATGCCGGAAAAACTCGCCTATAAATTTGGAGATACCCGTTTGCAAGCGCGTCGCATTGAAGTCGCCGCGATGGAAGACGTGCATGAACTGATCTATGCGCGCGGTTGGTCCGACGGCTTGCCGGTCACGCCGCCGACCGCAGAGCGCGTCCTGCGTATGCTAGGCGGCACAAGCCGCGCTCCAGACGAAATTGTGGGCGTGATCCCGCCGGATCAGGTCCCTTGCAGCGTGGAGAAAGTCGCCATCAACGCGGTGATGGCTGGTTGTAAACCCGAATATCTGCCGGTTGTCTTGGCTGCTGTGGAAGCGGCTTGCCTCGACGAGTTCTGTATGCACGGGCTGCTGGCGACGACCTATTTCTCGGGTCCCATCGTCATCGTCAACGGTCCCATCATCGACGAAATCGGCATGAACAGCGGAGCCAATGCCTTGGGGCAGGGCAACCGAGCCAATTCCACGATTGGACGCGCCTTGCAACTGGTCATCCGCAATGTCGGCGGGGGCAAACCCGGGGGCGTCGACCGCGCGGCGCTGGGGCAGCCGGGCAAAGTCGGCTTCTGTTTTCCGGAGCGTGAACATGATTCATTTTGGGAATCGCTGGCGGTGGAAAGAGGATTTCGGCCGGAACAGTCGACGGTGACATTGTTCGCCGGCGACGGTGTGCACGGCATCCGCGATCAAAGTTCTCGCGAGCCAAAATCCTTAACGCGCAGCCTGGCCATGACCCTGCGAACAGTCTTGCACAGCAAAATCTTTGGGTCGGCCAGCGCAATTCTGATTGTCACGCCGGAGCATATGCGCGTCTTTCGCGAGGCTGGCTGGAACAAAGCGCGCTTCCGCGAAGAGCTTGACAAATGCCTAACCCGCGACGGTTCAGAATTGATTCGCGGCGCCGCTGGCATCGCCGAGGGCTTGCCGGAGTCATTTGCGGGTCGCCGATTAGGCAAATTCGCGCCTGATGGCCTCTTAATTGTCCACACCGGCGGTTCCGCCGGCATGTGGTCCGCGGTGATTGGCGGCTGGGCTGCGACCGGACCCAAAGGCAGCTCGCCGGTAACAGTGGCGATCAAATCTTGATTCTGTCTTTCATGTATAAGGAGCGCGACATGTCCACCATTCTGGACCCGACAGCAGAATTACAGCCGGCGCAACGAGAGCGATTGCCGCGTTTGCCGGGCTTGGCAGGCAAAACGGTGGCGCTGCTGGATATCTCGAAGCCCCGGGGCGATGTTTTCCTCGATCGACTGGCGCATCATCTAGGCGCCGGCGGCGTCGCGGTTCGGCGCTACCAAAAGCCGACTTTCACGCGAGTCGCGCCCGCCGATCTCAAGTACCAGATCGCGCGCGAATGCGACGTGGTGATTGAAGCGCTCGCCGATTGAGGCTCCTGTACGTCGTGCAGTGTGCACGACATCAGCGACCTGGAATCACGCGGCATTCCGGGCTTATTCATCGCCTCGACCGAGTTCGTAGAAGCGGCGGAGGCGCAGGGCGCCGCGCTTGGTTTCGCGCCGGCTGCGCACTTCGTAGCGCATCCCATTCAGGATCGGAACGACGACGAGATTCGCCGCCTGGCTGATACAGCCTATGCGGAGATTCTTGCGCGTATCGTAACCGAGTGAGAACTGCGAATTATTGGTATCGGCTGATGACAACAGCGGTATTGTGTCCACCGAAGCCAAAAGAGTTGCTCAAGACGTGATCGATAGGACTTGCTTTGCCGACATGGGGCGTATAGTCAAGATCACAGTCCGGATCGGGCGTGTCGAGATTGATAGTCGGCGGAATGAAATTGTCTTCTATCGACTTGACGGCGAAAATCGCTTCGGTCGCCGCGGTCGCGCCCAGGATATGACCTGTCATGGATTTGGTCGAACTAATTGGAATGGTGTAGGCATGTTCGCCTAGCGCCAACTTGATGGCCAAGGTTTCGCTCTTGTCGTTGAGTTGCGTCCCGGTGCCGTGCGCGTTGATATAGTCAATTTCATCCGGCTCTAGGCGCGCTTCGCGCAGGGCGCGGCGCATAGCTTCGGCCGCGTCGACGCCGTCGGGATTGGGCGCAGTCACATGAAAGGCGTCCGAGGTGTGGCCATAGCCGGTCAACTCGGCATAGATATGCACGCCGCGCTCCAGCGCATGGTCCAGGTCTTCCAAAATCATCAATGCGGCGCCTTCGGCGGCGACGAAGCCGTCGCGATTGACGTCGAAGGGGCGCGCCGCTTTGTCGGGAACATCTTCCGTGTTTGTCAAGACTTTCATATTGTTAAAGCCGCTGATGACCATGGGCATGATGCAGGCTTCACTGCCGCCAGCCACCATCATCTTGGCGCGTCCCATACGGATTAGGTCGGCGGCGTCGCCCAAGGAATTGTTGCTCGTGGCGCAAGCCGCCGTGATATTGTAATTGGGACCTTTCAAGCCGAAGTGCATAGACACGCGCGAGCTGATGCCGTCGTGCAGCAAGGCGGGCACGATCACCGGGCTCACCCCGCGGTGTCCCTTGGCTTCGAAGCCCTTTAGCGCCTGCACAACGGTGACGATGCCGCCAATGCCAGAGCCAACGACAACCCCGACATCATACTTATTGTCATCGTCAATTGTGATCTCCGCGTCCGCAAGCGCTTCTTCCGCAGCAACCAGCGCCAGCATCTGCGCGCGGTCCATGCGGCGTATTTCGCGCCGGCCAAACTTGCCAACCAGGTCCAGATCCTTGACTTCGCCCGCCACGCGGTTTTCAACCAGATCGGCGTCGAACAAGCTGATCCAGTCGATGCCGGATTTACCCGCGCGAATATTCGTCCAGGCATCGTCGACAGTGTTGCCGCAAGGGCAGACCAGACCCATCCCAGTGATTACTACACGTTTTTCAGCCATGAGCAGACTTTCTTTTCCGCAAGCTACCGAAGCCGAACAGAGATCATTCCACGCTTCGATTATACTACCGATGGCGCGCGCTGCCAGAGCGTTAAATCAAATTGCGCTCACTCTGCCTAGGCGGCGAAACTTGCGGCGTCATTTGCAGGAGGCAGCAAATCTAATTATTTCCTTGGTTTTCTTCAATGGTTCAATGAAAATTATGCAAATTATACAGGGGCTGCGAAAAGGCGACCAATCAGGTCGCCCGACGTTAATTGAACTCTTCAGATCGGGCGACTGACGGTCAGTGTCTACGCGACCCAGCGCGTTGCCTCTACCGTTTCTCACAATTTACTTGTTTTCACAAATATCAATGGCAATCAGCCAGTTTGCCGAGGTTCCGCCGATATTATCGCAGCTTGAGTCGGTCCTCGCGCATCCTTCATATCTCGGCGCATTATCTGTCTTGTACTGATTAAAGATCTGACTACGGTCCCGCGACGGCGATCACCATGTTTTTTGGATCTAGATAGTGTCGAGCCGCCGCCAGCACATCGTCTTTGGAGATCTGATAGATCTTGTCCTTGTATTCCGCCAAGTAGTTTAGCCCCAAGTTGTAGCTTTCCATGGCGTGGATCTGCGAAGAGATGCCTTCGTTGCTTTCCAGCCGCAGCGGCAAGCGTCCAGTGAAGTAACTTTGATTGTCCGCCAAATCTTGGTCCGAAACCGCTTCGCTCACCAAACGCTCAATCTCCAAAAGGATACTGTCGATGGCTCTGTCAACATTGTCGGGATTCACGCCGGCGCTGACAATCCAGGGATCGGGACCGTGTCCTCCCCCCAGGTGGCTGTAGGCATAATAAGCCAAACCCTGTTCTTCTCGAACGCTTTTGCCAATGCGCCCCATCATGCCAAATTCACCCAATACGCTGTTAGCCAGTTGCGCCGCCAGGTAATCCGCCGCGTCCCGCGCGGGTCCCAGGGCGCCCATGCTGATGTCGCATTGCGTCTTGCCGGGCACAAAGACCGTCTGCCGTTCTGTAGAGCGCGCCGCTTCTGGGAAATCCGCCTGCAAACGCTCGGACTGGTCAGGATTGCGCCAGTCGCCCAGGGTCTCGCGCACCAATTGAACAGCGCTATCCGTATCGACATTGCCGACAATGACCAGAATCAAGCCCGCGGGACCCATCTGTTTGGCATGGAAAAGGGACAAGTCCGTTTGAGTGATGCGCGCGATTGTCTCTTCGTCGCCATAGGTCCCGTAATGATAGGGATGCGAGGGTGGGTAAAGCGCTTGTCGCATGGCTTTTCCCGCGCGGTAACGGGTGTCGAAGCTGCTGTATTGCAGCCAAGTCAGCCGTTCGCCGCGCAAGCGTTCCACATGCTCCGCCGGAAAGGTCGGATAGCGCAGCGCCTCATTTGCTGTTTCCAACAGTTGCCGCAGATCTTCCGCCAAAGCCTTGCCAAATAGACCCAGCTTATGGATATTCCCACGCAGGCTCAATTCCGCGCCTATATTCTCCAGGGAGGCGTGTATCTCGTCGAAACTATGCTGCTGCGTGCCGGTTAGCAGCGCGCTCGATAGTAAAGCAGCCAAGCCGCTTCGCTCTGGACTTTCGTAGATGCTGCCGGCGTGAAGGGAAGCGGTGATGTTGACAGACTCGACGGCTCTGTTCTCATAAACAAGCAGAACCAAGCCATTGTCAAATTCGAGGCGGTTGATATTGTCTTTGTTTGGGATGCTGGCGGCATAAGTTGACATGGCTACTCTGCCTCCACTGCGGGATCGCTTGGCTGCAAAATGCCGACAACACGCTGTTTCGGGACCAGGTATCGGTTGGCGACATCCAATACATCGTTCGCAGAAACTCGGGTCAGGCGATCCAGATAGCCGTCAAACCAATCCTCTTTGTCGAGTATGAAGGACTGCGCCAGCCAGTAGGCTTGCTCGGTGACGCTTTCCGTGCTGTAAGCGAAGGCCGCTTTTGCCTGTTTGCGCGCCTTGCTCAGTTCTGTCGGGCTGATGCCATGCTCCTGCAAGCGGGCGATTTCTCGCAGCAGGCCTGCTTCCGCCTCGTCGGGGCTGCGACCTTCTCTCAAGGTAACGATGATGCTGTAAAGATAGGGATCGATGGTCGGCACGATCATCGCGCCGACGCTGGCGGCGATCTCCGTCTTCACCAGCGCTTGATACAAGCGGCTGGTTTTGTTGTCCGAAGCGCCGCTGGATCCGCTCAATACATTGTCCAGCACTTTGAGCTTGACCCAGTCTTCGTGCCTGGCGCTGGGGATGCGGTGGCAAATCTCATAGAAGGCCGTTTTGCCCGGGCGCTCGACCGCTACCCGCCGTTCGCCTTGCTGGGGCGGTTCTGCCCTTGCGAAGAGCTGCGGCGCTTCCCTCGCTTCAATCGAACCGTACAAGTTCTCGATTTTGGCTAGCATGTCCGCGCTGTCGAAAGCGCCGACAGCCACAGCGACGGCGTTGGAAGGGCAATAGTGCCGGCGATAATGCTGATAGAGCTCGTCGCGCGTCATGCTGCGCAGGTCGGTCTCGTCGCCGATGATTTCGTGATGATAGCCATGCACGCGGAAAGCCGCGCCACGCACTTCTTCTTGCAGCCAGAAGGTCGGCTGATTTTCCGCGCCCTGCCGTTCGGAGATGATGACCGTGCGCTCGGACTCGGTCTCGTCGGGAGCAAAGATGGCATTCGCCATGCGGTCGGCTTCGGCGGCCATGGCGATGTCGATCTTGTCGGCGGGCAAGGTCTCGAAGTACATGGTGTAATCCATAAAGGTGAAGGCGTTCCATTGCCCGCCCGCGCGGTCGATTTCGCGGTCGAGCATGCCGGCCGGGAAGCGCTCTGTGCCTTTGAACATCATGTGCTCCACCCAGTGCGAGCTGCCGGTTTTGCCCGTCGGTTCGTTGCGGCTGCCGACGCGGTAGCCGACCCACCAGCTGATGATGGGCGCGCTGTGGACTTCTTTGAGGATGACGGTCAGTCCGTTGGGCAGGGTGGTGCGGGTGATTTGGGGCATGGTTGGATCCATATCGGGTTCGTGAGAAAATAATGTCCTGATAACCAAACAACTGGCGGATTATAGCACATAGCTATTACTTGCGCAGTTTGCTCTCTGTAATCTTCGCCCCCTCATCCTGCGCCGCCACCCACTCGCCGACAGCCGCCACCGCCCGGTGCATGCCAGCCGTCGGCCGCGCCTGACCGATGCTCGTCATCTTCACGATGTATTCATGCGCCTCGGCCCGCGGCGAGAGCGAAATCATCGTGTGCTGCTCGATGGTCGGCTCTTCCACGACCACCTCGAACACGGCGGCGTCGCGACGTGGGTCGGCATAGGCGCGCAGCAAGGCGATATGCGCATCGCCATGTTTGCTCCGGCTCGCTGCAAAGCGCTGTACCAGCGTCGCGGCGTCCAGCGGGGAGGTCAAGAATAAATGCGGCATGTCCAGCTCCTTGACTAGCGCCGGGTGGCAAATCGGCGCGGCATTGCGCTGATAGCGCAGAAAATAAGGGCGGCGACCTTCGCGATAGGCTTTGGCTTCATACTTGGTGGGACAGCGCCCCGGCAGCTCATGAACCCAGGCCGAGTCCAGCGCGTTGCTCAAGCCGGCACTGCGCTGCAGCGTTTC
This sequence comes from Phototrophicaceae bacterium, assembly GCA_965116975.1. Taxonomy (GTDB): domain Bacteria; phylum Chloroflexota; class Anaerolineae; order Aggregatilineales; family Phototrophicaceae; genus UBA6055. Next base: position 2,434,954 of record OZ220735.1, on the reverse strand, counting down.
CCGCGCCAGCTCGGCATAAGCGGGGATGTCCGTCGCCAGCAGCAGCGTCCCGCCTTCTGCCAAGCGGCTCGCGAGCAGAGCCACCGTCTCGCGCTTGATTAGTCGGCGGCGGCTGTGTTTCTTCTTGAACCAGGGATCGGGAAAATTGATATGAAACTCGCACACGGACGCGGGCGAGAGCAAATGCGCCAGAGCTGTTTCCGCCGTCGCATGAATTGGACGAACATTACTTAGCCCAAGTTTGCTGATCTTATGTTCGGCTTTGTCCATTGCCTGGCTAGAGATCTCCAAGCCGATGACATTGTTGCCTGGGCGTGTCGCCGCCAGATTGACAAGATAGTCGCCATTGCCGAATCCAATCTCCACCAGCAGCGGTCGAGATTCTGGAAACAACTCTGCTGTGTCCAGGGGCCAGCTAAGATTCAGGGTGTTGAGCTTTTGCAGCATCTGAGAATTACTTGGCGGTTGTAAAGCGATAGTTTTTCGCTTGATTAAAGAAAATGCCTCATGATGGCGCGATGACGGGCTGCTTCCGTTTCAAAGTTTCCGGGACAAAAAACAGGAAGATGCTGGCGGCCGCCAGCCCGGAACCGGCGATGACCCAAACTGCCGAACTCAGCGCCAGGATTTCGGCGATGGCGCCGACCATCAGCGGCGCGCCCGTATGCCCCAGGTCGCCAATCAAGCGCCAGACGCCCAGGAACTCGCCCCGGGACTGGGATGGCGATAGGTCGGAGCCGAGCGTCATCATGGAGCCCGCGCCCAGTCCATTGCCGACGCCGATCATAAGGGCTGCGAATAGCAAGCCGCCAAAGCTCGTTGTCAGCGGAATCAGCGCCATGCCAAAAGCCTGAATCGCGAAGCAGGGTACGATGGCGAATTTTCGTCCGTAGCGATCCATCAGCCAGCCCGCTACGACAAACAAGCTGAAATCAATGGCGACCGAAAGACTGACGATCAGCCCGATCTGGTCGACCGCCAGCCCAAGCGTTTCAGCCGCGAATAGGGGGATGATCACCGTCCTGCCCGCGCGAATCGTCTGGGCGAAAACTTGCGCCGTGCCCGCCGACGCCAACACGCGATAGTTGCTCTGCAGCACGCTCCACACGCGCAACTGATGACCCTGCGCAGCGCCGGCTGCTTCAGTGTCTTCCGCGCGATTGCGTGTGTAGAGCGCGACGCAAATGACGCCAATCGCGGTCACAGCGCCACAAAGAAGGAAGCCAAAACGCAAGCCTAGCAGACCGGCGGCGATGCCGCCGACGGCGGGACCCACAAATCCGCCAAGGCGATGTGTCCCGCCATACATGGAGATCGCCTTGCCGCGCTGTTCCAGTTTGACGTTGTTGGTGATGTAAACGTGAGCCGATACGGTATACATCGCGCGTCCGAAACCGGCTATCAGTCGCAGCAGCAAGACAACCCAAACAGATTGCGCGAAGAAGAGCAGGGCGACGGAAACCATTGTGAATGCCATGCCCATCATCATCACCTGTTTGTTGCCAAAACGCTGTTGCAGCATGCCGGTGGGCACATCAGCGACCAACGTTCCCAGTCCTTCTCCTGCCAGTATCAGTCCGATTAAGCCATAACCGATTTCAAAACTGCTGGCATACAGGGGTAAAATAGGCACGAGCAGCCCGTTGCCCAAGGTGATCATCAGCGCCGGCAAGTAGAATGGCAGGACCAGCGTCCAGAGGCCAGAAAGACGCTTTGCGCGCTGTTTGAGTTCCCTGGTCGCATTAGGCATTGAGATAGTTTATGTCCTAGGGGTGAAATGTGAAGTGTTCTAATCGCCGTTGCGCTCGCGTATGACGCGGGCGAGAATTTCGATTGCGCGCGCGATGGCGGCTTCATCCGACATGGTGAAGTTGAGGCGCATCGTACCCAGCCCCGCGGCCTGATCGATGAAAAAGTACTTGCCGGGGACGAATGCGACTTTTTCTTCGACCGCTCTCCAATAGATCTCTTCGGCATCGACCCCGTCGGGACCGTCAATCCAGATGAACATGCCGCCTTCTGGCTTCGTCCAGCGATAGCCCTTGGGCATGAACTGGTCCATGGCAGCTAGCATGGCTTCCTGACGCGGTTGATAGAGCGCGATGATTTTTGGCAGTTGCCGCTCCAGGTAGCCGCCGCGGATGTACTCTGTCGCCAGCGCCTGCGCATAGGTATTGCTATGCAGATCCGCCCCCTGCTTGGCGATGCGCAGCCAGTGATGAATCGTCTTGGGCGCGATGCAAAAGCCAAGGCGCAGCCCAGGCGCGAAGACTTTGGAGACCGTGCTAACATAAACAGTATTATCCGGCGCGAAGCTGTAAAATGGCGCGATAGGCTCGCCTCGGTAACGAAGATCGCTGTAAGGATCGTCTTCGATGACAAGCGCCTCGTAACGCTGGATGACCTCCGCCACTTCTCGGCGCCGCCCCGCGCTCAGCGTGCGGCCCGTAGGGTTTTGAAATGTCGAGACCAGATAAATGAATTTTACCGAGCGCTTTTCCAAGACCTCGACAAGTGAATCGGGAATGATGCCCTGGTCATCAGTTTCTATATTGACGTATCTCGGTTCATAGGCGTTGAAAGCGCTGATCGCGCCCAAGTAACTGGGCGATTCCAAGGCAATGGTATCGCCGGGACTGATCAAGACTTTGCCAAGGGTGTCCAGCACGCTTTGCGAGCCGTTGAAGACCAAAATATCTTCGGCATTGGCTTGCGCTCCTTTGCCCGCTAGATAGTCCGCCAAGGCTTCTCGAAAGGGGGTGAAGCCTTCCGTCAGGTCGTATTGCAGGGCGCTTGCGCCGTAGCGATCGAGCACGGTTTCGTTGATGCGATACAGCTCTTCCAGGGGGAAACTTTGCGGGGCGGGTATGCCGCCGGCTAGCGATATCATGCCTGGTTGAGAAACGACCGCGAGAATCTCTCGGATGGCATTGCTTTGCATGCTCAGGGTACGTTGGCTGAGCAATTTCTCGAATTCGACTGACATGCGGCTATTGCCTTATACAAAAAAACCGACGCGCGATTGGTCGGCTCGGCTCGCAATCAATATAGCGTGACACTCAAACCAGGTAATCGCGCAGGTTATGCGCAAGCTGCGGATGACGCAGACAGCGCAGCGCTTCTTTTTCCAGTTGGCGGATGCGCTCGCGGCTCAAGCCGAATTTGTTGGCGATCTCTTCCAGCGTATGCGGTTCCCCGCCGCCCAACCCAAAGCGCAAACGCAAAATGTGGCTTTGGCGCGGCGTCAATTCGGCCAATACTTCGTCTATGGTTTCTTCGAGCAGGTTTTGCGTGGCGGAATCCACCGGACTTATGGTTTTCTGGTCTTCGATAAAGTCGCCAAATTCGCTGTCGCCATCCTCGCCAACGGGACCTTCCAGGGCGATGGCATGCTGGCTGGCGTCCAGCATTGCGCGCACCGCATCGGCCGCGACTTCCATCGCGGCCGCGATTTCTTCGGCGGTTGGACGCCTGCCCAAGGTCTGTTCCAGGTCTTGGGCGGCGCGGTACATCTGGCGGATGCGTTCGGTCATGTGCAGCGGGATGCGGATGGTGCGAGTTTTCTGCGCCAGGGCGCGGGTGATCGCCTGGCGGATCCACCAGGTGGCGTAAGTGCTAAAGCGATTGCCGCGGGAATAATCGTATTTGTCGACCGCCCGCATCAAGCCAACATTGCCTTCTTGGATCAGATCAGGGAAGGGCAGACCTTGGCCCATATACCGCTTGGCGATGCTCACCACCAGACGGGTATTGGCGCGTCCCAAGTGTTCCCGGGCGCATTGCCCGTCTTTAACCAGCCGACGCAAATGGCGGCGCCAGCGGGCGCTCTTTTCCAGGACATCGCGCTCTTCAAGCCGGCGCCGCGCCTTTAAGCCACGCTCAATGCGCTTAGCCAGGTCGATTTCGTCCGCAGCGGTGAGCAGCGGTTCTTGCGCCATCTGTCTAAAATAAAGTCCGACGGGGTCGTCGGACGAAATTGCGCTGATATCCGCTACTGCGGCGCCGCGGGGACCGCTGCGGATTTCGTAATCCTGTTCGATTAGCTCTGTGATGTGTTTCGTTGGCGGGGCGTCGCTGTCTTTTCTAAGTTCAATACCCAGCTCGTTCAACTCGAGCAAAATTTTCCGCAAGGCGACGCGGTCGTCTCCATCATCATCGAGCGCTTCAATAATCTGTTCATAAGTCAAATAACCGCGTTTGTCCGCCAACTCGACCAGTACTTGTATCACGATGAATCCTCTACCTGTGTATAGGTGAATAAGCTTAATAGTTCTATTTGACTGTAAATTTGCAGACGAGACCAATACCTATTTTGTGGAAATGCCGTGGGTATGTCAATTGCGAGTTTCTAACAAAATAACATGCCCGCTTGCTGTCGGATATAGACAGCCGCTCGGCGAAAACGCGATTTAACTAGCGAGAAAGTATCCTGTTGACGATGCCAAACCAGAATGGCGCCCCTTGCGCCGCGGCGATGACGGTAGCGGCAATACCCAGCAGTTTGCCGAGCAATAGCGCGGTCCAACCGTCTGGATTGTTTTCGGGAAAATAATTCCATAGATTGTTCGGGTTGCCGCGCGCCGGGTGATCGGCGGAATAGATTCCGAGATCTTCCATGAACCAACCGATGGGCAAGCGCAGATTTTGAATATCTTGCAGCCTGTTAGCCAGTTCCGCCCCCGTCCCGATGACATCTCCCGCGCCAGAATCGCTTTGCGCCTGATTTACGGTATAGCCTTGGTCGCCTTCTGCCGCGTCATTGACCTCGCTTTGCAACTGTCCGCTTTGTACAGAGAAACTGACTTCGCTGCTGATTTGCTCGCGCCTGATTGGATCTTCCCACAAGGTGCGGGCGATATGCAAGGTATCCACGTTGGCCGCCAGCGCGATAGCCAAAGCTACGAAAACGGACAAGGTTTTCATTTTCGCCGCGTAACTGGCGCTGGCGCGCGCCATCGCGCTGTTGAACCAGTTTTCCAGGTTGCTGCGGACCTCATCCACGGATTGCGCGCTGGCCATGACCGCCGTCAGCGCGCTTCTGAAATAGGGATTATCGCCTTGCAGCACGCCAGCCATCACAGCGGCGTCATTTGTGGGCTGTAGACCCAGTTGTCCGATTTGATCGTCTATCTGATTCAAAACATCGCTAAGCGCGCTGCGCGCCTGTCTGTGCTGAACAAATCGCAGCGCTTGCCGCAACTCCGTCAAGCCCTTGCCCGTGCTGATGACGCGGTTGACCATGAGGCGCAGCCCGCGCCTTTCGGGACCGGCCGGCATTCCGTCAATGATATTGAGCAAATCGCCGTACATTTGCTGGTCGGATTCAACTTTCACCGTTTTCAAGACGACATCCACAAAGGTTGCCGGTTCGATCCAGTCGACCGTGCCTATCGCGCCGCCGGCGATTGTATTCGCTTCCACCTCGGTGATGCGCTGGTTCGGCAGCACCGGTTCCGCTTTGACGAGTTGGATGAGCGGATGCGTATACACTTTGGCGCGCATCACCGGGTCCTGTATGATGCCATCCAAGGTATTGCGGAGGTTGCGCGAACGCAATCGCGCCGCTCGCGCTATCAGAGAGTTTGTCTCTGTTACCAAGATGCTCAGCAAGATATACACGAAGATCATGCCGACGATGACTTCAACAATTGCAGCCAAGCTCGCTCCCTTTCGCTGCCGCAGGCTAGGTTGTAGAACAAATGTCAGATTGAGATTTAGTATAGCGCAAGCCTAATTCACCGCAAGCTAGAGGTTGATGCTTGCGACAGTGGGGCTAGGCGTGGAAACAGGCGCGATGACATGTTTCGCGCTTGAGGCTTGCTGCAATGCGGGCAAGGCGGTTGCTGCGTCGCTCGGCGTATTGCTGGCGGTCGGCGTATCGGACGGCGTAGCCGTCGGGGTGAGGGTGGGCGTGTTTGTTGGATATAGCGCGCGAATGATGTCTTCGCGCATATAAACCGGTTCAAGGCGGCGCGTCAAGGTGTTTTTGTCCAGGACATACCAGTCGGAATTGGGCTGCTTGGCAATCACGCAGACTGTCTCGCCTTCATTGACTGTCTCGATAATGCGGCTGTCGGTAGATGGGGACGCGCGGATGATGGCGCTGCGCACGATGACGACGAATTCCTGGCAGGCTGGGACCGGCGTATAAGTGGGCAAGGGCGTCGGCGCAAGGTGCTGCAGTTCCACGATCCTGACGGCGGTAGCGGTTGTCTGTTCTATCGCCTGTCGCGTGGATTCGACAACTGTAACGCCGCTGGACATAAAACTGCGCATGCCAATCCACAGGTAATACAGCCCAAAAACAATGGCAATGCCAAGCAAAATCACGAACCAGGATGGTGGTCCTGCGCGTCTGCCGTAACCCACGGTACCCTCTAACATCTATTTGTACTTACGGTAGTCGAAAAAATGCCGGGCGCAAGAGAGCGTTGAGCAATCGTCGGATTGTCGTCGGTCAATCGCCCGCCAGCGAGTGTCGAATGCCACAAAATCTAGCGCGATGTAAGGGGGGCTCGCGACCCTCGGTGATTACGGAAATAATCTGCTGCAATAGCCCTGGGCGAGCAAGACAAGTCCCTTCTAATCTCGCTGGCTTCGTGCATAATAGCGCTTTGATTCCGAGGAACCTCGCATGCGAATTGCTCCTTGCCTGCGGACTTTCTGTTTCGCCGTCCTGGCTTTATCCATCATCGTATCTCAAGCCCAGCAGAAGCGGACCTTGACGATTTACGCGGCGACGTCCCTGACCGATGCTTTTGAAGAATTGACAGCAGCATTCCTGCGGGATCATCCCGAGGCGGATATCGTTTTGAACTTCGCCAGTTCGTCAAAACTGGCTGCTCAGTTGATGGCGGGCGCGCCGGCCGATATCTTCGCCAGCGCCAACAGCGCGCAGATGGATCTGGTCGTCGCGGACGGGCGAATTAGCGCGGAAGCGGTAAAATCCTTCGCCAGCAATCGGCTGGCGCTGATCGCGCCGGCGGACAACCCAGCGGAAATCTCGGGCATAGAAACTCTCGGCAGTAAGAGGCTATTGCTTGTGCTGGCGGTGACCGGCACTCCCATTCGGGACTACACCAACGCCATGTTCCATTCGTATGAGGACGAGTATGGCGAGGACTTTGCCAAACGAGTCATGGAGAATCTCGTCTCCGAAGAAAGCAATGTCCGGCAGGTGGTGGCGCGCATCGCCTTGGGCGAAGCGGATGCGGGCATAGTCTACCAGACAGATGTGACGGACGAAGTTCGCGACGATCTGCTCAGGTTTCCCATTGAGGAGCGTCACAACCAGCTTGCGTTTTATCCAATTGCGGCTTTGAACGACACTGCTCTGCCCGAGCTTGCCCAAGCGTTTATTGATTTTGTGAGAACTGAAGCAGGTCAATTGATTTTAGCTGGTTTCGGATTTTGTTCGCCATTGAGCGAGATGGCTGAGGCTCATGCCGAGCCGACGGCGGAAACCAGCCAAGACCAGCTCGGAGAAGACGAAACGGAAGTAGCGCCTTGTGAATATCTGGAAGCTGAAGGCTGACAAGCTGCTGCTCTTTGCGGTCAGCGCGTTCGCCTTCCTTTTGTTGGCGGTGCCGATATTCGTCCTTGTCGTCAGCGGCCTAGGCTCGCGCGCATGGGAGAGATTGCCGGAATCGTCCTCGATATTGACAGCCACTCTGCTGAGCTTCGCTTCGACGCTGGCTGTTGTTTGTCTGGCGGCGCTATTGGGGACGCCGCTCGCATACCTGCTGTCTCGCTTTGAATTCAAAGGCAAACGCATCGTAAGCCTATTCATCGAATTACCGATTGTTATGCCGCCGGCGGTGGCGGGCTTGGCGCTGCTCATCACCTTCGGTCGGCGGGGTTTTATCGGCGCCTGGCTTGCCGATGCGGGCATAATCATCCCGTTCACGATACTCGCCGTGATCCTGGCGCAGTTTTTCATTTCCGCGCCCTTTTACATTCGCTCGGCGCAGGTCGGCTTCTCGAGTGTGTCGGCAGAGGTGGAAGACGCCGCTCGCGTGGATGGCGCCTATGGCTGGCAGATGTTCTGGTACATCACCTTGCCGATCGCATGGCGGGCATTGGCGTCAGGCATGATACTGTGTTGGGCGCGCGCTGTGGGAGAATTCGGCGCGACCATGCTCTTCGCCGGCAATTTACAGGGAAGGACGCAGACCATGCCTCTGCTGGTCTATAGCGTGTTCGAGCGCGACATTGACGCGGCGATTTGGACCGGTCTCGTCCTGATCCTGCTGGCGCTGGTTGCCCTATTTGTTTCGCAATGGTTTGCGGCCACGCAGGACCGGCTCGTCTAGCGCAGCTAAGTACAAGGCGCGGAGTCCCTGCTTTTCCGCCGTATCAGCCCCCAGTTGGGCTTGACCTGTAAGACTTCATCAACCATAGTTAGCCTATGAACCTTGATCTTGTGAACTTCGCCAAAGCGCTGAGCGACGACACGCGCCAGCAGATTTGCCTTCAATTGTGCTGCGAATGGCTTAGCGTCAACGATCTGGTGGCTGCGCTCGGCGGCAAGGTAAAACAGCCGACGGTGAGCCATCACTTGAAATGCCTGGAAGAAGCGGGATTGGTGCATATACGTCAACAGGGACGGCAACGCTTCTACACGCTCGATCAAGCGCAGTTGACTGTGTGCTGCGGCTCTTTGATCAGCAGGTTCGCGCCGGATTTCGCAGGTCAGCATGATATTCTGCACCAGCCGACATCCGCAGGAGGCGACGCCTGATTGCGGGCGATTGATTTAGATGAGTCCCTCAACGCAAAAACTCAAGGTTCTGATTCTGTGCACGGCCAATTCAGCGCGTTCACAGATGGCGGAAGGCTTGCTGCGAGAACTGGCGTCGGACCGCGTGCATGTTTACAGCGCCGGCGCGAAGCCATCAAGTGTTAATCCCTTCGCCATTGCGGCGATGCGCGAGCGCGGTATTGATATTTCCGGCCAGTCTTCAGATCACCCTAGCAAGTACCTGGCAATGGCATTCGACTACGTCATAACCGTATGCGATAACGCGGCTGATTCATGCCCGGCCTTCCCGGGCAGGGCTATCCGCATCCACTGGAGTTTCTCCGATCCGGCTGTAGTCAGCGGCGAAGACGACAATGTGCTGCGCTCGTTCATCAAGACGCGCGATGGCTTGGAGCGCCGGCTACAGCAATGGCTTTCATCCTTGGGCTAAGGTCTATCAGGTTGCTCGCGCGGGCTATCGGGCTTATCTACAACATGGAGGGTGGATTCCGTGTTAGCCGCGCCTGTCGCTGGAAGGCTTTGCGCGGCGCTCAACCCTTTCAGTCGCCGATCGACACTGATGGCTCTGCGCTTGGCGGCAGCAAATTCCGGGTTTAGTTGCAGCGCGTGCCGGAAGTCCTCAAGAGCCTCGTTCAACAAGCCCAATTGCTGCTTTGCCAATCCCCGATTGAAATAGGCTTCGTACCGGCTTCCATTGAGGCGAAGCGATTGCTCGAAATTGTCGAGAGCCGCGTGGTAGTCTTGCAGGCGATAGCAGGCGCTGCCACGCAAGTTATAGAGTTCCGCGCTATTTGGCAGCAGTTGGATCGCCCTGGTGCAGTCTTCGCGCATGGCAACCCACTCGCCCAGTTGGGCATGTATCAGCCCGAGCATGCGATAGCATTTGTATTGATCCGGCTCGAGCCGTAACGAGGTTACCAGATCGTTCACGGCTTTTTCCAGTTCGCTGCGGTGGTAATAGCGCGCCGCGCCGCGGCTGTAATAAGCGAGCGCAGAATCCGGGCTCAAGCGTATGATGGATGTGAAGGTCTTAATCGCCTCTGAATAGATTCTTTCGGACATTTGTCGCTCGCCGAGCTTGAAAAGTGTTGCGATGTTGCTGTCTAGCTGTTCGGTATCGTGGTCCTGCCGCAGCGTATCGAGGCGTCGGATCACGGACCAGAGTGTTCCGGGGAAGGGCGCGCGACTGGTCAATTCGGCGATGCCCAGCGCGCTCGACAAACCAAGGATCTCGTCCAGCTTTGGCGGTATTCTGCCCGCAAGCACTTGCTCTTCCAAGACCAGTGGTTTGCCACGGACGTCAATCACGGCTCTTACGAAGCAAGTCTCATCTTCTTTGCCTTGGGGCGGGATACGCTGGATGCCCGTCTTGTATCGAAATGGCGCATCCAGCTGAATGTCATAGCCATGCCCGGTAATCGACAGCGATCTTTCGTCCATTCTTAATCGGACAATGCGCTGCCTCTTGCTCAGACTCCCAGCGCCCCAAACCAGCAGCGCGAGAACCAGAACAGGTCCCAGCAGCAGCGCTTGCTGTCCCGCGGCAAGAGCCAAGAAAAGCGCGGCGATACCGATAGCGAGAAGCGGCTTCAATGGCAATCCGCCCCGATTGATATCCCTGGCGCGCAGGAAGCTGCCTTCTATAATGTCAGACTGTGGGCTGGAATCGCTCTGCATGATCTACGTACTTTGTTCGGATTCACCTACTATTGTAGGCCGAGGCGCTTAGCGGACAAATTGCATAGCGCGGACAATTTGGGACAAGCGCTGTTAAGCGCTGGACTGGACCTAATTGACGCCCCCTTTTCCCGCAGCGCTGATCTTGAGCGCAAGGGGATTGGGCCATTTATGATTGTTGTAAAGCCGCTGAGTCCGGCAATAAGTAATCTCGAGCGCATCATCATGCTGTGCCCAGCGCGTGGCCGGGTCAAGCTCCGGATGGTATTCGATCAGCTTGCCAGATTGCCCTAATACTTCGATGTTTGTCTGCTCTGTCGCGCGCAGGCTTCGCAGGTATAGCGTCCGCCATTCCCCCAGTTCCAGCGCAGGCGCCGTATCAAATGCGTAGACAGTTTGCTCCGCTTCATTCCAACTGAAATATACAGCGCCTTCGCGCGCGACATGCCAGGGTCGGACAGCCCGAACAGACTCGCCGTTCACGAAATTCCAGAGACCGATTTCGCGGACGCGGTCATCCATGCGGCGCGGCAGCAAACCATCGGCGTCGGGACCGCCCACCGCCAATAGCAGCGTGCCGCCGCGGGCGCGAATGTCAATCAGCAGTTCGATCAGCTCGCGGCCCGACTTCAGGCGATCGTTGCCCGCCTTGTATTGCCACTGCGTGCCTATCGTGTAATGCGCCTCAAAAGGACCTCGCAGCTCTTCGCGGGATTCTTGTTCCGGCGTGACAATGCCGCCTCGGGTGATCATAAGGTCCGGGCGCAGGCGCCAGCTGTATTCCACGAGAGAGCGCGTCGCATCTCGGTAGCCGTCAAAGCAGAGTATATCTGGCTCGTACTTTTCCAGCAGCTCGCGGACCTGCGCCTTCGCGTATGCCAAAAGTTCCGGGTTGTGTTCGGGATTGGCGTAATCCAGGGCGCGCGCCGGAATCTTGCCACGCCGCCATTGAAACCAGGCATCGTCGGGAGAAAAATACATGCCAACTGGCAAGTCATTTTCTCGCAGCGCCGTCACGTATTCGCCCACGATATCCCGGCCGAAGGGCGTATTCATGACATTAAACTCGCTTGTGGCTGTGTCCCACATGCAGAAGCCATTGTGATTCTTTGCCGCGATTGTCACGTAGTCGAAACCACAGAGCTTCGCCAGCTCCGCGTACCAGCGCGCATCGAAGGCGCTCGGGTCAAAAAACGCCGGCAGCTGCGTGAAATAGCGACTTAAGTAGTCGCGCGAGGCGCCAATGACCGAGTGGGCGTTGACCATGCCGAAGACCGCGTCAAGGGTCCAATACAGGTACATGCCGAGCGCCATATCCTGATACCAGGCAAGACGCTCTGGCCGATTGCTCAATTTGGTGTAAACACCCTGGGAAGCGCGATCTTGTTCACTGTCCAAAGATTGACTCATCGCTGACCTTGCTTCGGCGCCAGATATGCTAGCCTCGATATATTAGCCAAGCTATCGCGGGAATGCGAATCTTGACTGATGCCAGGGCAATCGCTTCAAATTATTTTCAACATAGAGGACGCAGAGGACACAGAGTTCGTAGGAGTTTAGACGACTATTCTTCTAAATCTGCGGCTCGGAATCGGCAACAGTCCCCAGCGAAACGTGATTTGTCATCAAAAATCACAGCTGAGAAGAGATTTTTTGTTTTTCTCTGCGTTCTCTGCGTACTCTGTAGTTAATTTTCAGTTTAGAATCCCGCCATTTCGTCCGCCATCATTTTGAAGCGATTGCCCTGTTGACTGATGCAGGCGCGGTGTGCGTTGCATGACCAAATAAGGTATCTTTTCCAGAGACAAAGTTAGAGGTCTCGATTGTTAAATGACGAAACTTAGGAGCTTTATATGATTCAGGAAGCTGTAAACTCGGATGTCGAACAGAAGCAGCGCCTCGCGCTGAAGTCATTAGACGAGATTGAGCGCGAGCAGTTCGCGCCTCGGTTTAGTCCCTGGGATGAAGAAGCGGCGCCGGTGGACTTGACCGATTCGCCCATAACTCATCCGCAAGGGCAGGAAGCGCTGTCGCTCGACGGCGCTTGGCGGCTGGCGGAAGGCGGCAAATTGGCTGATCGGCTGCGCGGACAGTGGCTTGACGCCATCCCGGCGCTTGTGCCAGGCAGTGTGCACAGCGCGCTGCTAGAGGCTGGCTTCATTCCCGATCCAAACTTTGGGCTGAACCAGTCGATTGCGCGCCAAGAGAGCTTCAAAACCTGGTGGATGCGCTGCGATTTCTCTCGTCCAGCCAAGCTCAGGGGCGATACGCTCATGTTTGAAGGTGTCGCCAACCGTTGCACGGTCTGGCTCAACGGCAAGATGCTGGGCAGCCACGAAGGCATGTTCGGCGGTCCCGACTTTGATATCGCGGGATTGTTGCGGGAGGACAATACGCTGATCCTTCGGCTCGAACCCATACCCTTTGATTCCTGGAACCCCAATGGCGACAACCCGGACAACAATGGGAGTTGGATGCGGACGGTGGTCTTCAACAACGTATACGGCTGGCACTATGCGAATTTGCCATCGCTGGGCATCTGGCGGTCGGTGACGATACGGGACAATCCGCCGGTACGCATGGTTCATCCATTTGCCAAAACGGTTGATGCGCAAGCCGGGATTGTTGAGCTCGCCTTGCAGTTTGTCGGCGCCGACGAAGGCTGGTCGGGAACGCTTTGCGGCAGCGTCGAACCGGAAAACTTTACAGGCGCGTGCTACAGTTTCGAGCTTGCGGTCGCTTCTTCTACCAGCGAGCTAAAGAAATCCCTGCGATTCCAACTGCCAGATCCCCAATTATGGTGGCCCCTGGACATGGGAGAACAGAATCTATATCGGCTCGTCTTGTCATTTTTGCCTGACAGCGGCGGGGAAGCGGATCTTCATTCGTTTACGCTCGGATTGCGCACGATTGACATGGTACCCCTGCCCCAAGGCGCTCAGCCGGAGCTTTATAATTGGACCTTTGTTGTCAATGGCGAGCCACTGTTCATCAAGGGCAGCAACTGGTGTACGCTGGATGCCCTGATGGACTTCCGCAGAGAACGATATGAGCGCTTCATCAAGCTGGCGGCAATGCAGCACATACAGATGCTGCGCCCTTGGGGCAGCGGCATGCCGGAAACCGACGACTTCTACGATCTTTGCGACCGCTATGGCATTTTGGTGATGCAGGAATGGCCCACTGCCTGGAACAGCCACGTTACGCAGCCATACGGCATGCTGGAAGAGACCGTCGAACGCAATACCCTGCGCATTCGCAACCATCCCTCGCTGGCGATGGTCGGGGCCGGCAACGAATCGGGCAAGCCAATTGGACCCGCGATTGACATGATGGGACGTTTAAGCATTGAACTGGATGATACGCGCCCCTTTCACCGCGCCGAGCCTTGGGCTGGCAGCCAGCACAATTACAACTGTTATTGGCAGCGCCAGCATCTGGATCACAACTTGAATATGACTTCAATCTTTTTTGGCGAATTCGGCTTGGCTTGCAGCCCGGTCTATGAATCTGTGCGACGTTACCTGCCGGAAGAGGAGCTAGACCGCTGGCCCCCGCGTGCGGACGGCGCATTCGCCTATCATACGCCGGTCTTCAACAAATACGATGGCGTCTCGCGCTTGATGCAATACGCAAATTATTTTGTCCCGGAAAATTGTAGCGCGGAAGACTATACAATCGGCTCGCAATTGTCCCAGGCTGTGGGCATTCGGCATACGCTGGAGCGCGCGCGTTGCCGCTGGCCCAAAAGCACAGGCGTCCTCTATTACAAGCTGACGGACAATTATCCAGCCGCCTCTTGGGCTTGCATTGACTGGTATGGCGCGCCCAAGATCGGCCATTACTTTTTCCAGGATGCCTACGCCCCCCTGCATGCCTGCGCGCTATTCAACAGCCTGAACAACATAGGTACGCCGCTGTCGTTGCCGGTCTATCTATTGGATGACGCCTCGGAACTGGCGAAGGCTGCTTGGCAAGTGATTATCCGAGCGTTCGACGGCGACCTTCAGTTGATTAAGCGCCAGCGTTATGAAGGCAGCGGCTGCGTATCAAGTCCTCATGCGCTGGGCGATTTCAGCTTGAGTTATGAGCAAACGGATACGGTCCCACTGTTTGTGGTAGCGGAAGTGTGGAAAGACGACGCGCTCGCGCATCGAACCTTCTATTTCCTCAATTACGAGGCGGTGAAGGGCAGCCTGTTCAAGCTGCCGCAGAGCGCCTTGAGTTTGCAGGTTCATGGCAGCAGGGCAACCGTCGCGAATACGGGATCGCTGCCCGCTGTGGCGGTTAATGTCTCGCGGACCGGGCATCTCAATACCTTTGAAGTTTCCGACAACTATTTTTGGCTGGATGCCGGCGAAAGCGCAACGCTAGAGGTCAACAGCGCCGATGGACTGACCGTCGGCGCCTGGAATGTCAGCGTGAAATAGCCGGGCGATTAGCAGTAATCGCAATTTGGCAGGATGGGGCAGGGCGCGCTACAGGCGTCATTAACCGGATGGAAGTGAAAAGGGCTGGGGATTCCCCAGCCCTTTTCTTGCTTAGCTCGGCTTGCAGCGGACTGCTAGCAGTCGGGCATGAAATAGATCAACTTGTGGCTCGACCAAGAGCCGTGGTGGAAGGGACCATCAGGCACGTTGCCGATGCAGTTTGACCACATGTGCACGATGCCCGGATTCTCGACATGGGTGAAGAAGGGCACGTTCTCGTAGAGCCAGGCGTCGCGGGCGGCGGAGGCGGCGACGAAACCATCGCTGCCGGGCGGGTGGCTCACCAAATCTTCATGAATGGCGTAGAGCGCCTGGATCCAATCGGGCGGTTCCTCACCCGTTTCATTGTCCGCATACCACTGTCCCCACAGCGGGCCCCAATTGTCATTTGGGATGTAATCCGGGAAGGTGTGCGCGGCGAAGAGCGGGGCTGTATTCCAATTGATGCCGGCTTGCATCTCATTTGAGGCGCGGCGCTCGCCCAGCAAGGCGCTATCGATATTGCGGAAGTCGGACTTGATGCCGATATCGTTCATGTAATCCACGAAGAAGGGCGCGGGATCGGAATAGTCGCCACCGCCGGCGCCTACTTCGAGCAAGATCGAGAAGGGCTGGCCGCTCGGCGACAAGCGATAGCCATCGGCATCGCGTTCTGTCATGCCCATTTCATCAAGCAGCGCGTTTGCGGCGGCGACATCATAATCGCTCGGCGCGATCGTGGGCAGGCTCGCTTGCCCGAAGTAAATGGCATTGATCAGATCTTCACTGTCAATCGCCAACATCAAGGCATTGCGGAAACGCGCGTCCCAGGTGACTTCCCGCCAGGTTTCATCCGCATAGGTGAGATTGATGTGGAACATGCGCGAGTCTTTGTTGGGATAGACATGGGTGCTGTAATTGCCATTCTCTTCGTTTTCGATGAAAAGCGGCAAGTTCGCCAGACTGGTGGTCCAGAAGTAGTGGACGTCGCCGGCGAACATCATCAGTTCCGCCGTTTCCATGATGCCCCACTGGTTGATCACAGCGCGGCGTCCATCCAAATAGGGCAGTTGATTGCCGTCGGCGTCGACGGCGAAGTAATAGGGGTTGCGTTGGGTTACCACTTCTTCTTCCGGTCCTTCGACGCGGACCCAAGGACCCAACTGCGGGAAGCCGATGGCGGCCAAGCTGTTTTCCGACCAGCCGCTCACATCCTTTTGGTTGAAGAGTTCAAACCAACCGGCGAGTCCGCCTTCTTCGACCGCCGCGGCGATCTCATCGGCATCGCCATAGTCGCTGTGGAATTGCGCCAGGAAGTGTTTCGGCTTGATGATGTCCAGGTAGCCGGTGCCCAGGGAAACCAAACTGGCGGCAAAACCAGGATAGGGTCCGTCGAATACGAACTTGAAGGTGGTCTCGTCCACGATCTCGAGCGTGGCCGGGGCGCCGGCTGGCACATTGCCGCTGAGCAAGTAAGTCGGGACCGAGGGGCGCAGCTCCGCGTTGCTGATCACGTCTTCATAGGCGAAGCGCACATCCTCGGTTGTCACCGGCGCGCCATCCGACCACTTGTGCCCGGCGCGCAGCTTGAAGCTGTATTCGCTGGCGTCGTCGCTGATGGTGAATTCTTCAATGACATTCGGCGCCAGCGTATTGTCATCGCGGTTGTGGGTGTTGAAGAGTGTCTCCTTCATGACAACGTTGTTCTGCCAAGTCATAAGCAGCTCGCCGCCATAAAGGCCGATCTCCGGCGCGATGAAGGATTCCGGCAGCAAGACGCCACTTTCCAGCACAAGCGGATTGTCCGGCAAGCGATCGCATAGTCCCGACAATTCGCCAGCGGCGACCATCTCCGCCAGCATTGGCGCTTCGTTGTACATACAGTCCTGCGTCAATCCCGCCAGCGCGCCCGGACCAAAGATCAAGGTGGACACAATCAAGAAAAGTACTATTTTGCGAATAGGTAATGACATTTGCTTCTCCTTATTAGGAACTCTGCTCGCTCAATATGGGTATTAAAATCGACCCGCAAATGTGTCTTTGCAAATCATGTATGCTATTATCCTTAATGAGACGCTGCAAGTCAAATTATATTGGCGCGCCGACGCCGACTTTTGGGAGTAACTGGCGCTTTCGGCAAAGGAAAATAAATGCTTGGAATAATAATTCGCCGCATTTTCATTCTCATTCCCATGCTGGCGCTGCTGTCGATGATTTCATTTCTCATCATTCAGCTTCCCCCGGGCGATTACTTGAGCAGCTATGTTATGAGACTGGAAAGTCAAGGCTTGCTTGTTGATGAAGCCGAGATTGATCGTCTTGAACAGCGCTATGGTTTGGGCCAGCCGCTAACCACGCAGTACTTCCGCTGGATGCGCAACTTCATCGTCAATGGCGATTTGGGCAGGTCCTTCGGGTCCTACGGCAGCAGCTACGACAATAAACCGGTGACCGACATCATCATGGAGCGGCTGCCGGCGACGGTGATCATTTCCATCGTCTCGACGATCGTCGTTTGGGCTTTTGCCATCCCAATCGGCATCTATTCCGCGACGCATCAGTATTCGCTCATGGATTATCTGTCGATCTTCATCGGCTTCATCGGGCTCGCTATCCCCAATTTTCTCTTCGCCATCATCATCATGTGGATCGTCTTTGCCCAGACCGGTCATGCCGTCACGGGTTTGTTTTCCCTGGAATTCCGCCATGCGCCTTGGTCGATCGCCAAGGTGATTGACATGATGAAGAATGTCTGGGTGCCGGTCTTGGTGCTTGCGACCGCAGGAACCGCGGGCATGATACGCGTGATGCGCGCCAACCTTCTTGATGAATTGAACAAGCAATATGTGGTCACGGCGCGGGCGAAGGGCTTGAGCGAAAGGCGGCTGCTTTGGAAGTACCCGGTGCGCATCGCCTTCAATCCCATCTTCAGCACGATAGGCTGGCTGCTGCCGGCGATGGTCGGCGGCGAGGCTTTGGTGTCCATTATCCTTAACCTGCAAACCATCGGTCCCGTGCTCTTGACAGCGGTCCTGCGCCAGGATATGTACCTAGCCGGCAGCATTATCATGATCCTCAGCGCCTTGACGCTCATCGGTACGCTGATATCCGATATTGCCTTAGTCTGGCTCGACCCGAGGATTCGTTATGACTAGCGCGCTGCGGACAGATTGTCCAAGACGGGACTGGGCTTAAGCCATGGAAGTACCAGAAGACGCCACGACGCTGGCGCCGGAACGCTTTACCCGCGACAACAGTGACAGATCCATCGAGTATTTGTCGCGCGGGAAGCTAATCAGGCGGCGCTTCTGGCGTCATCGGCTGGCGCGCTTGGGCTTGCCGGTGCTATGCGCGCTGTATCTGATGGCGATATTCGCCGATTTCATCGCGCCATATCGGGCTGATACGCGCCTGAAAGGCTTCAAGGACGCGCCGCCGAGCGTCATCCGCTTCGGCGTGGACGGCAACATATTTCAGCCTTATGTCTACGCGCGCAAACGCAGCTTTCACCCCAAGACCTTTCGCGAGATTTATACCGAAGAGGAAGACAAAAAGTTCCCCATTCACTTTTTTGTAAATGGCGAGTCATACAAGATTCTGGGCTTGTTCGAGCTGGATCTGCATCTCTTCGGCGTCGACGAAGGCGCGAACATCACGCTCTTCGGCAGCGATTCGGTCAGTCGCGATCTGTTCTCGCGCACGGTCATCGCGGCGCGCGTTTCGCTCTTTGTGGGTTTGGGCGGCGTCGCTATCAGCTTTGTACTCGGCTGTTTGATTGGCGGCATCTCCGGATATATTGGCGGCATCGTTGACGAAATCATCCAGCGCATCATCGATTTGCTGATCGCCATCCCGACCTTGCCGCTGTGGATGGCGCTTTCGGCTGCCATCCCGCGCGAATGGCCCGTCTCGCATACTTATTTCGCCATCACCATTGTACTGTCGATTGTGGGCTGGACAGGCTTGGCGCGCGTCGTGCGCGGCAAGCTGCTTTCGCTGCGAGACCTGGATTTTGTTGTCGCATCCAAGCTTTCCGGCGGCTCCGATTTGTATATTATCACGCGCCATTTGCTGCCGAATTTCGCCAGTCACCTGATTGTGTCCTTGACGTTGGCGATACCCGTTATGATTTTGGGCGAGACGGCGCTGAGCTTCATCGGGCTGGGCATGCAGGAACCCGGCGTCAGCTGGGGCGTGCTGCTGCAGGATACGATGAATTTCGGCGCGCTGGTGCATCAACCTTGGAAGTTAATTCCAGCAGTGTTCATTATTGTTACTGTATTGATGTTTAACTTTGTCGGCGATGGGCTGCGCGACGCGGCCGATCCCTACTCGCTTTGAAGCCGTAAAGGGAGCGTACAATGGCTGAATCGAAAAGCCTTGACCAGATTGAACGCGAATCTTTTGGGTCCAATCCTTCTCCAATCAGCGGTCATGCCGATGTCGTCGCGCTTGCGCCCGGCGGCAGCGCCGATATGCGCCGTCCTCTGCGCTGGCCTCTGAGCTGCTCTCTCGATGGCGATTGGCTGCTGGCTGAAGGTGGAACGGAAGCGCAACGATTATCAGGTACTTGGGAGGATGCCATGCCCGCCCTTGTACCGGGCAGCGTACATAGCGCTTTGCTCGCCGCGGGGCGAATACCGGATCCCTATATCGGCCGCAATGACGAGATCGCCAAGCAAGAGAGCTTCAAGACCTGGTGGCTCATGCGCCGCTTCGAGCGCCCCGAGGGGGTCGCCAATGCGCGGCTTGTCTTTGGCGGGATCTGCGATTCTTGCTCAGTTTGGTTGAATGGCGAGAAGCTGGGCAATCACACAGGCATGTTCGCCGAACTGAATTATGACGTATCCGCCTTGCTTGTTGACGGCGAAAACACCATCGTCGTTCGGCTCGATCCCGTGCCGGTTCGCATCAGCAGCGGCGAGCCCAATGACTTCTTTCTTGGCATGAACGTAGGCTGGCTGGATACAGCTGTTATCAACAACATTTACGGTTGGCACTATATTGATTTGCCCACGCTAGGTATTTGGCGTTCCGTAACGCTGCGCGAGCAGCCCGAAGTATCCATTGAAGATCCCTTCGTCGCGACGCTGGACGCCGGGGCGGGCCTCGTCCGGCTGCATACAAGGCTGGAAAGCGGCGGAGCTGGTTTTTCGGGCCGCCTCCAGGGCGCGATTGAGCCGGAAAACTTCGACGGCGCCCCCTGCCAATTCACTTATCAAGTGGCCGAGGCGGGGAAGGCGCAGTCCGTCTTGCTTGAGCTGAAGATCCCGGAAGCCAGGCAGTGGTGGCCCGTCGATTATGGTTCGCCCAATATATACCGTATGCGACTGGCTTTTGTCTCGGAAGGCGTGGCGCTAGACTGTGTAGACTTCACCTTCGGTATCCGCACAATTGAAATGGCGCCGCTTCCCGACGGACCCGATCCGGAACTGTACAATTGGACCTTCGTCGTCAATGGCAAACCGATTTTTGTCAAGGGCGCGAATTGGTGCACGATTGACGCCTTGCTGCGTTTTGATCGTCATCGTTACGAGCGTTTCTTGCATCTGGCTCGCGATTCGCACATGCAATTGCTGCGCGCCTGGGGCAGCGGCATGCCGGAAACGGACGAGTTCTATGATGTGGCTGACCGCTGCGGCTTGATGATATTGCAAGAATGGCCCACCGCCTGGAACAGCCACCGCATACAACCCTACGACATTCTGGAAGAAACCGTGCGGCACAATACCATTCGTCTGCGCAATCATCCATCGCTGGTGATGTGGGGCGGGGGCAACGAATCTGGCGAGCCTTTTGGCGAAGCGATTGACATGATGGGCAGGGCAAGTTACGAGCTCGACGGCAGTCGCGCTTTCCACCGCGGTGAACCCTGGGGCGGTAGCATTCACAGCTATCATGTTTTTTGGCAGAAGCAGCCGCTTAACTACAATCTCACGCTTTCCGCGCCTTTCATCGGCGAATTCGGTCTGGCGTCCCTGCCCAATTACGAATCCGTTGAACGCTATTTGCCCGCCGAGGAACTGGCGGCTTGGCCTCCCGCCAGCGACAGCGGATTCACCCATCGCATGCCGGTCTTTAATCTTAAAGCCGAACAAGCGATTATGACGCAGTATGTCGCAGATTTCGTAGCGAACGACTCGCTTAAGAACTTCATCCTCGGCATGCAAATGGCGCAAGCAACCGGCATGCGGCATACGCTGGAGCTGGCGCGGACGCGCTGGCCCCAAGCGACTGGCATCTGCTATTACAAGCTGACCGATAACAATCCCGCCGCCTCTTGGGCGACGGTGGACTGGTATGGCGCTCCCAAGCTTGCCTATCACATCTTGCGTCAGGCTTACCACCCGCACCACGTCTGCGTGCTGTTCGACAGATTGTCCTGCGTCGGCGCGCCCGCCAGCTTCCCGGTATACTTGCTGGATGACCGGGGCGATCTGGACATGCAGAATTGGATCGTCAACGTCCGAGCTTTTGGCAGCGATTTGCAGATTCTTGACCAGTATAGTCATGCCGGCACTGGCTCGCCCGATACGGTCCATCGCCTATTCGACTTCCGCCTGGACACCGACCAGACCTGGAATTGCCCCTTGTTTATCGTGGCGGAGATCGGTCTTTTAACGGGTAACATGATTGTGGATCGTGTCTTCTATTGGCTGAATTACGCGGAGATTCAAGGTTGCCTGTTTAACTTGCCGCGGACGCGACTTAGCCTCAAGCGAGACCACCCGGAGTATTTGACAGTCGGCAATATCGGCGATCGGCCCGCCGTCGGAGTTCATTTTATTTGCCCCGAAATCTCTCACGAGTTCAGCTGCGACGACAGCTACTTCTGGCTCGAGCCCGGTGAAGAGCGAAATGTCTTGACAAGCCATCAGGCTGGCGTTCGCGCAGCCGCATGGAACGCGGATGAAACGGGTTAATGTGCCAATGTACGGCTCCCCAGATTCGCGCAAGCAGGCGCAACCGCTAATCGATGTCGACAACTTGAGTGTGCGCTTCCATGTTGACGAAGGCACGCTAAAGGCGGTTGATCGCGTCAGCTTCACTATCGCCGAGCGGCAGATCTTCGGTCTTATCGGGGAAAGCGGCTGTGGCAAGACCGTGACAGCCCAGGCTTTGATGCGCCTGGTGCCCAAGCGGGGCCAGATCGTCGGCGGCAGCATCAATTATTTCGGCGAGCTGGGCGGCAAAATCGATCTGGCTCAACTCGACCAGACCGGTTCAGAGATCCGCGCTATTCGCGGCAACGAGATCGCGATGGTCTTCCAGGAACCGATGTCCAGTTTGTCGCCGATTCACAGCATCGGCAATCAACTGATAGAAGCGGTGAGGCTGCATGTCACGCCGAACAAGCGCGAAGCCTATGAGATCGCCTTGGAAATGCTTGATTTGGTCGGGATCCCCAACCCCATTCAGCGTATGGAGGAATACCCGCACCATTTTTCCGGCGGTATGCGCCAGCGCGTGATGATTGCGATGGCGCTATCTTGTCAGCCGCGGCTGCTGATCGCTGACGAACCTACCACCGCATTAGACGTTACCGTGCAAGCGCAGATACTCGATTTGCTGGCGCAGTCGCAAGCGCAATTCAATATGGCTGTCCTCTACATCACGCACGATTTGGGCATCATCGCGGAAATCTGCGACAAGGTGGCGGTGATGTATTTGGGACAGATCGTAGAGGAAGGTTCGGTACGAGACATATTCCACAATCCATTGCATCCCTATACACGCCGCTTGTTGGCTTCGACGCCGCGCATTGGGCAGCGGCGAACGCGCTTGCAAACGATTGAAGGGACCGTGCCCACGCCAATTGATTTACCCATCGCCTGCGGCTTTTGCGCGCGCTGTCCGGATCGCATCGACGGCGCCTGTGATGTGTCTATGCCGGCGCTAGTGGAAATTGAAGACAATCACTTCGCGCGCT
Source organism: Phototrophicaceae bacterium (assembly GCA_965116975.1). GTDB lineage: Bacteria > Chloroflexota > Anaerolineae > Aggregatilineales > Phototrophicaceae > UBA6055. The sequence continues at coordinate 2,412,117 of OZ220735.1, read as the reverse complement.
GTTTCTTGCATGACGAGCGACAGGAAACCGTCCCATGAGCGCGCAACCCATCTTAAAAGTGGCGGGACTGAAAAAATACTTCCCCGTAGAAAAAGGTTTCCTCCGGCGCGTTGTCGGTCAAGTAAAGGCGGTCGACGATATTAGCTTGCAGATCGCGCCTGGCGAAACCCTGGGACTGGTAGGCGAGTCCGGTTCCGGCAAGACGACAGTGGGCCGCTGCATCTTGCGCGCGCTCCAACCTACGAGCGGCTCCATCCAATTCCAGATCACCGAAGATCGTATCGTCGACATGGCGCAGTTGAGCGACAAGGAATTGCGCGTCGTGCGTCCGCAGGCAAATATGATCTTTCAGGATCCTTTTTTTTCGCTGGACCCGCGTTGGACAATTCTGGATATCGTCGGCGAACCGCTTAGACTGGCGAAGATGGCGAGGGGCAAAGCGCTTGAAGATAGGGTGGCGCACTTGATGGAGGTCGTGGGCTTAGAAGCCAAGCACCTAAGGCGCTATCCGCACGCCTTCAGTGGCGGGCAGCGTCAGCGCATTGGCGTGGCCAGGGCGCTAGCGACCAATCCCCGCCTGATTGTTGCGGACGAGCCGGTATCCGCGCTTGACGTTTCGACGCAAGCGCAAATACTCAATTTGCTGCAGGATTTACAGCGAGAATTTGGCTTGTCATATCTGTTTATCGCCCATGACTTGAGCGTGGTTGAACATATTTCGGACAGAGTAGCGGTGATGTACGTGGGTAAAATAGTTGAGGTTGCCAAGCGCGACCAACTATTCTTCTTCCCGAAGCACCCCTATACCGAAGCCTTGCTCTCCGCTGTGCCCACGCCCGATCCCGATGTTGAAAAGGAACGTATCATTCTGCCTGGCGAAATCGCTAATCCAGCTCAGCCGCCCACAGGCTGCTATTTCCACCCGCGCTGCCGCTATGCCAAGGCGATCTGCCGCGACGAAGCACCGACCTTGCGCGAAGTGTCTCCGGGGCAATGGGCATCTTGTCATTTCGCAGAGGAACTCAGCTTGGCTGGCGCTCCGCAAGAGGCGAACTAAGCGCCGCCGCTCTTGGAACTTCATTGGCTCTTCAAATGGTGATGTAGACGAAAACAAGCCAAGGGCAGCGGGGATTCGCGCTGCCCTCGACAGGGATCACATTAGACGATGTCCATATTCTCGATGATGCGAGTCGCGAATTCGCTGGTGGAGACCTTGGTGGCATTCTCCATTTGGCGCGCGAAATCATAAGTAACGCAGCGCTGTTCTATCGTCTTTTCATAGGCTTTGGTGATCAGCTCAGCTGCCTCAAACCAATTCAGATGTTCCAGCATCATAACGCCACTGAAGAGCAGCGAACCCGGATTGACCATATCTTTGTTGGTGTACTTCGGCGCGGTGCCGTGAGTGGCCTCGAACAGGGCGATCTCGTCGCCGATATTGGCGCCGGGCGCGATGCCGACTCCACCGACTTCAGCCGCCAGCGCGTCGCTGAGATAGTCGCCATTGAGATTGGTCGTGGCGATGACATCGTGCTCGCGGGGGCGTAGCAGCATCTTCTGGAACATGATATCGGCTATGGTGTCCTGGATCAAAATCTTGCCTTCGGGAACCTGGCCAGCGTGTTTGTCGGCGACTTCGTCCCAAGAGATTGTTTCTTGCGGGAATTCTTCGCGCGCCAGTTCGTAGCCCCACTTTTGAAACGCGCCTTCCGTGAACTTCTGGATATTGCCTTTGTGCACCAATGTGACGCTGCTGCGGCGGCGCTCGATGGCGTACTGAATGGCGGCGCGTATCAAACGTTTGCTGCCGAAGGGGCTGATCGGCTTGATGCCTAGTCCCGCATCGGGGAAAAAGTTCGTGGCGCCCAATTCGTTCTTCAAGAAGTCTGCTAACTTCTTGTTCTCTTCAGAGCCCGATTCGAATTCGATACCCGCATAGGTATCTTCGGTATTCTCGCGGAAGATCACCACATCGACGTCTTCGGGATGCTTTAACGGGCTGGGCACGCCGCTGAACCAGCGAACCGGCCTCACGCAACTATACAGGTCAAGCACCTGGCGCAAGGTAACGTTCAGACTGCGAAAGCCGCCCCCGACCGGCGTTGTTAGCGGTCCCTTGATGCCGACCTTGAATTCGCGAAAGGCGTCGAATGTCTCTTCCGGCATATAATCCCCGTCGTAGACGCCGGCCGCTTTCTCGCCCGCATAGACTTCCATCCAGGAGACTGCTTTGCTGCCATTGTAGGCTTTGTCAACAGCCGCGTCCCAGATGCGTTTGCTGGCGGTCATGATGTCGTAACCGATGCCATCACCTTCGATGAACAACAGGATGGGCTTGTCCGGAACATTCATCCTGCCGTTGGAGAATGTGATCTTGTCGCCGGTGGCTGGCGCAGATATTCGCTCGTAAGCCATCTTTCAATGGTCTCCTTTTCCTTTGGCTTGATCAGTCTAATCGCGCGATTATATCATAGAATGAGCGAGCTTGTATCGGTCTGTTCGGTCCATGTTCGCCAATACCGATTTGTCAAGGCGCGCCAGCTACAATTCGTACAGGAAATGCTACTATGTTTGTCGCTTTGGGGCCTCCGCCTCAGCTGAACATTGTGAGTATTGATAAGGCTCATTGTCGAAAGCCGCGACAATAGCCTTCAGTGAAAATACCAATTCGCGGTTAAGGATGGATGTTATCTCCAGATGGATCTAAACCGATGGAAGCAGGTGAAATTGCTAATCAGCCCGAGATGCCTTGATGAAAACGCCCTTTGTTTATTCAAGCCGCAATAGCATAATCTGGCAATAGCATACGTCAGCCAGGTCCGAGGTTAACACGGATGCACATTGTCTTGCTTTGCGCGACAAATCGCGTATACCTACATGCGCAAGCGCAAACTTACGGTTTGGTCGGCCGATTTTCCGGCTACTCCGCGTCAGTATGTCTCGTCAGCGCCCGGTCGCGTGGTAGAGATTCGGCGCGGAATTGGCAGTCTGGTCTTGACGGGTGAAGGTTGCATTTTATTAATGACAGTCCAGTTTGAAGGCGAGCCGGTCATGAACGCATCCGAGGCGCTCAATTCGCTTTCACAGACGCTCGGCTAGAGGTACGAGAAGATGCCTTCTGTATCTGTGGTGATTCCGGTCTTTCGCAGCGAGAAGAGCATTGCATTAGTTGTCCGGCAGTTGGCTGCGGCGCTTCCAGGCATCACCGATAGTTACGAAGTGATATTAGTTGAAGACAATGGAGACGACGGAAGTTGGCTGGAAATAGAGTCTTTGGCGGAGGAATACGGATGGGTGCGCGGTTTTCGGCTGATGCGGAATTATGGGCAGCACAGCGCGCTTTTATGCGGCATCCGCGCGGCGAATAATGAAATAATCGTGACGATGGACGACGACTTGCAACATCCGGTTGACAAAGTCCCCAGCTTAATAGAGTTGCTGGATGAAGGCTACGACGTCGCCTACGGGACGCCGCAGCGACAGCGGCACAGTCTCTTGCGTAATTTGGCTTCTATTCTAACCAAGTGGGTTTTGCAAGGCGCTATGGGCGCGGAAACCGCCCGCAGCCTCAGCGCTTTCCGGGCGTTTCGTACCAGCTTGCGCGACTCCTTTGCCAATTACAACGGTCCCTTGGTCAATATCGACGTCTTGCTGACTTGGGGCACAACGCGTTTCATTGCCATTCCCACGCCTCATGCTCCAAGAACATTAGGCAAATCGAATTACTCCTTTAGCAAACTTGTCACTCATACTTTCAACTTGCTGACTGGCTTCAGTACCCTTCCCTTGCGTTTTGCCAGCGGGATAGGATTGCTCTTGACGCTATTTGGATTCATAATTCTCATTTACATTTTGCTGAGCCAGGTTTTGGCTTTCCAGTTCAAGGTGCCCGGCTTTACATTTACAGTCTCGCTGATTTCGATTTTTGCCGGGGCGCAGATGTTTACCTTGGGTATCTTCGGCGAATACCTGGCGCGAATGCACTTGCGAATCATGGACAAGCCAGCCTACATCGTTAGGCAGTCAACGGAAGACGAGGAATCCGTTCCACAGTGAAAAACCAGCTTGTTAGTTTCTTGCCATGGGATACAAATCACTTTGCTTATCGCATCGGTCGCGCCCAGATCCGCTGGCTGGACGAAGAATCCTACCAGCTACTGAGGGATTCCTGCAAGGAAGCGGAACTAGACTGTCTGTACTTTCTTGCGGATGCCGGAGATCAAGCATCGATACTGGAGCTACAGCGTCAGGGCTTCATCTTCGTTGATGTTCGCAGCACTCTAGAACGAAAGGTCCCTGACTCGCCGCCACCGCAAGCTACTGGAGACGCTATTATTCGCTCCTCTATTGCTGATGATTTGGAGACCTTGGCAACCATCGCCCGTGACAGCTTCACGTCGACGCGTTTTTTCGCCGATCCCTTTCTCGACAATGAAAGAGCCTCCAGTCTGTACCAGATCTGGCTTACCAAGAGCCTGACTTCGGATTATGCTGATTGGGTAATTGTGGCTGAAATCAATCGCAAAAGCGTCGGTTTCGTGACTTGTCACCTGGACAGACATGCCAGCGAGGGACAGATTGGTCTAGTGGCTCTAGCGGCGTCGGCGCAGGGACGGGGCCTCTCGCAGATGATGGTGCTGCATGCGCTAGACTGGTTTCGAAAACAAGAAATAAGGACCGTGAGCGTTGTTACGCAAGGGCGGAATATCGCGGCGCAACGCTTGTATCAGCGTTGCGGATTCCTGAGCCGGTCGACGGAATTGTGGTTTCACAAATGGTTCCGGCAGATGCCGTGAATTCACTCTGTCAAATAGGAAACTGAAGAAATCGCAGAACTATGGCAGATTATCGCATCCCCTTTAATAAGCCGACATTTCTTGGGCGCGAAGCGGAATACATCGCGCAGAGTCTCTCTTTGTCGCATATTTCCGGTGACGGGGCATATTCGCGAAAATGTCATGCCTATCTCGAGGGGCGCTTGGGGGTGGCGCGCGCTTTGTTAACTACATCGTGCACGCACGCGCTGGAAATGTCCGCTTTCTTGTTGGACATTAAGCCGGGCGACGAAGTCATCGTGCCGTCCTTCACCTTCGTCTCCAGTATCAACGCCTTTGTCTTGCGCGGCGCTACGCCGGTCTTTGCCGATATTCGTCCGGATACGCTGAATATCGATGAAACGCAGCTCCCGCGCTTGATAACCGAGCGCACGCGCGCCATCGTCCTTGTACACTATGCCGGGGTGGCTTGCGAAATGGATGCGATCATGGCGATAGCGCGCCAAAATGGCTTAGCTGTTGTCGAGGATAACGCTCATGCCTTGTTCGCGCGTTACAAAGGACGTTTTCTCGGAACCTTTGGCGAGTTGGCCACGCAGAGTTTCCACGAGACCAAGAATTTCACCTGCGGGGAGGGCGGCGCCCTGCTTATCAACGATGATGAGATGGTCGACAGAGCCGAGATCATCCGCGAGAAAGGCACCAATCGCAGCCGGTTTTTCCGCGGTCAGATAGACAAATACACTTGGGTCGACGTCGGCTCGAGTTATTTGCCCTCGGACATGTTAGCCGCTCATCTCTGGGCGCAGTTTGAACTGGCAGACAAAGTGCAAGCGCGGCGCAAGGAGATTTGGGATTACTATCAGCTGCATCTGGAGCAATGGGCGGCTGCGCATAACGTGGGCTTGCCAACGATACCGGCTTATGTCGAACAAGCCTATCACATGTATTACCTGATTCTGCCCTCGTTGGAGTGTCGTACGGCGCTGATTAACCACCTCAAGAGCCGGAGCATTCTCAGCGTCTTCCACTATTTGCCGCTGCATCTGTCGGACATGGGCAAGCAGTTTGAGGGGCAAGAGGGCGACTGTCCGGTGACCGAAGACATCGCCGACAGATTGCTTCGTTTGCCATTTTACCACGCCATAACGCGGGCCGAGCAAGATGAAGTCCTCGCGGGATTGTTCGCCTTTGAAGAATGGGAATAGTTGGTTGGCGGGCGTTGCAGCGGGTCGCGTAGGTCGCGTAGGTCGCGTAGACACTGACCGCCGACACTGGTTGTCAAAGGCCCCTACAATGCCCCCTTTATGGCAGTCAAGCGGATAAATCTCGGCGCTTTCGGCGGTTAATTGCCAATAATCTGTAATGCCCCCGCTCGTCATCCTTGCGTTGTAGAAGTCGGAAATGTATGGAATAATAACGCAGCGTTTGCCTAACGCCCCAATCCAGGACCTGATCATGCCTAGTCGAGTGGCATGTGCATGTAAAGTCTATAGATAGGATAACTTGGAGGAAAGCATCGAGATAACATTGTCATAACCAGCTCAATCAGTCTTACCCGCAGCGGTATTCGTTGTCGGGCATTTGTATTTGGAGAGAACCCCACATGGCTACAGACCCTATATTCAAAATCACGCCCATCGGAGGTTTGGGAGAAATCGGCAAGAACATGACCTTGTTCGAATTGAACGGGGACGGTTTCCTGATCGATTGCGGCATAATGTTCCCGGCGAACGATATGCACGGCGTCGACTATATCATCCCGGATTTTCGCTGGCTTGAAGAGCGCGATGACATCGTATTGCATGGCTGCTGCTTCACGCATGGGCACGAAGATCATATCGGCGCTGTCCAGCATTTGGTGCAGGCTTTTCCGGATTTGCCGCTTTTTGCCACGCCTTTAACTAGAGGCTTGCTGCAAGTCAAACTCAAAAACGCGCGTCTGCTGAAGGAAACCGATCTACGCTCCTTTAACGCAGGCGACGAACTACGCATAGGTCCATTTAAGTTGCACAGCTTTCACGTCTGCCACAGCATACCGGATTGTGTTGGATACGGCATTGAGACGCCGCTCGGCATGGTCGTACATACAGGAGACTACAAATTCGACAATACGCCGGTTCATGGACGCAAGACGGATTACGCCCGTCTTGCCAGCTTCGCGCGCAGAGGCGTGGCTTTGTTGTTGGCGGATAGCACCAATGCCGACAAATCCGGCTGGACAAAGTCGGAAGCGGTGATAGGGGAGGCGCTTGACCGTGTATTCCGCAATGCCAAAGGAAGAATCATGGTCGCGACCTTCGCTTCGTTGATCTCGCGCGTGCAGCAGGTGGTGAACGCCGCGCGCCTACATAAACGGAAGGTATGCATCACCGGCTATACCATGTCGGAATATGCCAAGATCGCCCGCAAGCTTGGTTATCTTGACGCCGACAACGATATTCTGGTGGATATCGGCCGCGCGCAAACTTTGCCGCCGCATAAGGTCGTATTCATGGTCACCGGCTCCCAAGGAGAACCATCGGCCGTCCTTGGCAAACTGGCGGCGGGCCGTCATCGTCAACTGGATGTGCGGGTAGGCGATACGATAATCTTATCCTCGCATCCGATTCCCGGCAACGAAGAATTGGTGTACCGCACAATCAATCGGCTGATGCAGCGCGGCGCCGATGTCATCTACGACGCCATCGAAGCGGTACATGTTTCGGGCCACGCCTGCCAGGAGGAGATGCGGCTGATGTTGAACCTGACGCAGCCGAAGTACCTGGTTCCCGTGCATGGCGAAATCCGCCACTTGCATCTTCACGCGAAATTGGCGCGCGAAAACGGCATCGCCCCAGAGAACGTGGTAACCATCGAAAACGGAACCACGATTGAGTTGTCCAAAAAGGGAATCGCAACTGGCGAGAGAATGCCAGGCGGATATGTCTTCGTCGACGGCAGCGGGGTGGGCGATGTGGGTCCGGCTGTCATCCGCGACCGGGAGATATTGGCTCGCGATGGCTTCATGCTGGTCAGCATTAATATCGACCAAGCCAGCGGAAAACTCGTTGACGAGCCCAGGATCATTTCGCGCGGCTTCGTATATCTCAAAGACGCCGAGGACTTCTTGGAGCAAATTCGCGAGACTGTCGCGGCAGTTGTCAACAGCAACCGCAATGTCAACGGCCGCCGCAGGCATCTAGTCGAGGACAGCTTGGGAAAACTGGTCTACAGCGAGACGAAGCGCCGCCCCATGATTTTCAGTATCGTCAACGAAATCTAGGCCAATCCCTCTGTCTTGGTTAATTTCCAGCGCCTGGCGCTGGTTTTCGCTTTGACGCTGATTGACGCTTCAATGCGCAACCCAATATAGTTTACGCCGTATTCGACGGGTAACACAGTCGATCGGCGCGTAATCGGCCTATCGCGCGCGCGCAAGTCGCGCGTATGAAACAGAACAAGCCCTCCACGCATGTGCAAGAGGGCTTGTTAAAGTGAGTTTCTGGAGAGCTTTTGCCTATGCCACAGCCGGTGATACGAGCTAGCAAGATCACGCGAGATCTTAAATTGGGCAGCCACCTGGTTCAGGCGCTGCGAGGCGTCAATTTGCAGATACTGCCAAAAGAAATGGTGGGTATCATTGGTCCATCGGGCAGCGGCAAGAGCACGCTGCTGGGCATCATCGGTGGCTTGGATAGCCCGACTGATGGCATGATCGAAATAGACGGCGTCGACATCACGCGGATGAGCGAAAATCAACTGACGGATATTCGCAATCAGAAGATCGGGTTTATCTTTCAGTTCTTCAACCTGATTCCCACTTTGACTGCGCTGGAAAACGTCGCGCTGCCAATTGAATTTGCCCAAGTCCCCCGACATAAACCCAATCGCCGCGCCAAGGAGTTGCTAGAGATGCTAGACATGGGCGACCGGTTTCATCACCGGCCGAACGAGCTCAGCGGCGGCCAGCAGCAGCGCGTGGCAATTGCCAGAGCCTTGGCAAACGACCCGCCGATACTGCTGGCGGACGAACCGACGGGCAATCTCGATACGCATTCCGGGGACACCGTTATGCAAGCCTTAAACAGGATCCGCGATGAGAATGGGACGACAGTGGTTTTGGTCACGCATGATCGCTCCCTAGCGGCGCAGATGGATCGCGTGTTGACGCTTGTCGATGGTGTCATAGAGGACGATGGTCCTCGAGCGTAAATGGCTGGTTCGAGACCGTGATTCTGGACGTCATCTGTCTGCGAGGCACATCAGCGCTTTACCATGATGACAGCCGCAAGCTATAATCTGTGGTGCTGAAGCCGGACCTCCAGCAAAAGGAATCGCCATGTCCTCGGAAGTTCATAATGTGGAAGTTGCCGGTATCAAGCGCGAACTGCGTTTGATGGAAATTAAACCCGGTGTCCGGATCGCCATCCTCAACATATTGGGCGATACCGAATTTGTCAATGCGGCGAGCAAAGCGCTGGCTGAACGGCTGGCGGACAAGGGCATTGATTACCTGGTCACGGCGGAGGCAAAGTCCATTCCGCTTGCCCATGCCCTAAGCAGCGATATGACCATACCTTATGTTGTCTTGCGCAAGACGCATAAACCCTATATGGGCGACGCGCTGCAAAGCGAAACCTTGAGCATTACGACCGGCAAGCCGCAAACGCTATACCTGGATGAAAAAGACCGCAAACTGGTTTCGGGCAGGCGAATCGCCTTGCTGGATGATGTGATCTCCACCGGCAGTACGCTGCAGGGCATGCGCCTTATCATGAACAAAGCTGGTGCCAAAATTGTGGCGGAAGCGGCTATCTTTACCGAAGGCGATCGGGCGCAGTGGCACGATATCGTCGCGCTGGGCCATTTGCCTGTTTGGGTTGACAATTTGCCCTAAGACCTTTCCAATAGGTTGGATACAATAGCGCCAAAGATCGATATATTCCGCGGAAGAGCTGCAAGTGTCATCGCTGTCCTCGTCGAAATTGACCATCGTCGTTTATTTGCTTGTCATCATCTGCCTGGCTTTTGGCGGGACCATGTTGTATTTATCCCGCCCCCAGCCGACCACAATCACGATTAATCCACCGCTTCCAACAGCAACCAACGTTCCTAGCGCGACGCCGGGACCAATTCTTGTCTATGTGACCGGGGCAGTCATTCTGCCTGAGACAACTATTGAGCTGCCTTTTGGCAGCCGCGTCCAAGACGCGATCGCGGCGGCAGGCGGCTTCGCGGATTCAGCGAATAGGACCTTGGTTAATCTAGCCGGCATCTTGCGCGATGGAGATCAGATCCATGTGCCCACGCTAGATCAAAGCGGCGATGACCATGGCGCGGAACAAAGCTCGGCTTTGGACTTGCCGACGCCTTCGGGCGGCGAATTGCTGCGCGTCAACTGGGCGAGCGAAAAGGAATTGCTAGCCTTGCCCGGCGTCGGACCGGCGCTGGCGCGGCGCATCGTCGCCTATCGCGATGAGATGGGTCCTTTTGCGAATTTCGCTGACTTGGACAAAATCTCGGGCATCGGTGAAGCCACGATCGCCAAGTGGCAAGATTTGATCGCCTTTGACTAGCGGATGCGCGCGCCCGTCTTCGCTTCGAAAAATAGGGCCTGGGACCAGTCCAAGCGACAACAGATAGTCTCGCCCGGGGAAAAAGACTGCTCCAAGGGCGCCTGAATCTGCCAGCGGCGCTTGCGCAGCCAGACCTCAAGCAAGTTGAACTTCTCCGCGTAATAGGGAATGACGCGGTCAATTGTCGCGGGAATGCCGGAGGCTTTATCGCAGATGACAATATGTTCCGGTCGGATGCCGACGATGACTTCGCTGCCGTTGGGGCGGGGCTGCGGCAGTTGCGCGCGTCCCATATAGCTGCCATCCCATTGTCCTTCGCTGACGACTCCCCAGAACTTGTTAATCGTCGGCGTGCCCAGGAACTCTGCTACAAATAAATTGTCCGGGTTCGCGAGCAGTTGCTCGTAGGCTCCTGCTTGGATGATCCGCCCGGCGTCCATGACCACGATACGATCGGCGACGCTCATCGCTTCTACTTGATCGTGCGTGACATATACCAGCGTGACATTAAACTCTTGTATCAAGCGCTTTAGCTCTACCCGGGCTTGTCCGCGAAACTTGGCGTCCAGGTTCGCGAATGGTTCGTCAAAAAGCAGCAGCTCCAGGTCGCGCGCGAAGGCGCGGGCGATGGACACCCGCTGCTTTTCGCCGCCGGAAAGATTTCTCGGGAATTTTCCCATCAGTTTCTCGATATCGACGCCGGTTATTTTGGCGACGGTTTCGACATGAGCTGGCACTTCGGCTTCGCGGTCGCGCAGGCGCAGGAAAAAACCCACCGTTTTGCGACTTTCCCAATGCGGGATCAAGACGTAGTTTTGGAAGACCATGCCGATTCCACGCTCTGCGATTGGGATCTCATCCAGCGGCACATCATTGTAATAGATGTCGCCCGAATCGGGATTGTCCAAGCCCGCGATCAAGCGCAGCAGGGTGGTCTTGCCACAGCCCGAGGGACCCAGCAAGACGACGGCTTCGCCGTTCTCCACGCGCAGATTGAAGTCCTTGATGGCTAGGACGGGTGTGAGTTTGCGGCTCTTGTCGTAAAAGGTCTTGCTCACGTTTTTTAGCGTGATCGTTCTCATGCTTTCTTGCCCGCGTCATATCCTTCTCAATAGCATAACACAGGCGTCTCGACAGTCCGACGCAGTCAGGCAAGAGGTTATCTCTCGGCGCTCTTGGCAGTATTTTGCCAGTATTCTGGAATGCGCCACGAAAGCCCAGGGCAATCGCTTCAAAATGATGGCGGACGAAATGGCGGGATTCTAAACTGATAATTAACAACAGAGTACGCAGAGAACGCAGAGAAAAACAAAAAATCTCATCTCAGCTGTGATTTTTGGTGACAAATCACGTTTCGCTGGGGACTGTTGCCGATTCCGGGCCGCAGATTTAGAAGAATAGTCGTCTAAACTCCTACGAACTCTGTGTCCTCTGCGTCCTCTATGTTGAAAATATTTTGAAGCGATTGCCCTGCACGAAAGCCATATTTCATAGCTAACCTGGGCGCGCTTGCTGTATAATGAAGTTCGCGTTACGCAGTCAGCGACCCTTGAGATAATGGAGCAGCGCTTTGAAACAAACGATCCAACCGGACCTGATACCGGTGAGCACAGCCGATGGCTGGCAGCCTGATCCCAAAAGCCCGCGCCGCCGCCCGCCTTGGATCCGCGTCCGAGCGCCGAGTGGCGAGACTTATGAGCAGGTACGAGCGCTGATGCGCGGCAAGACCTTGCACACAGTCTGCGAAGAAGCGCAATGCCCCAACCTCGGCGAATGTTGGGGACGCGGCACGGCGACCTTCTTGATGCTGGGCGATACCTGCACGCGCAGTTGTGGATTCTGCGATATCAAGACGGGGCTGCCGCAGCCGCTGGATTGGGGCGAGCCTAACCGTGTGGCGGAAAGCGTGCGCGCCATGGGGTTGCAGCATGTGGTGATCACCAGCGTGAACCGCGACGACCGCCCAGATGGCGGCGCGCCGTTGTTCGCCATGGTCATCCGCAGGATCCGGCAATTGCAGCCAGGCTGCTCGATTGAGGTTCTGATTCCAGATTTCAAGGGCAGTGAACTGGCTTTGAAGATTGTCATGGAAGCCCAGCCGGAAATCCTCAACCATAATGTCGAAACCGTTGCCCGCTTGTTCAAGAAAGTGCAGCCGCAAGACAAATACGAATGGGCGCTCGCTACCCTGAGCAATGCCAAGGCAATGGATCCGCTAGTCTTAACAAAAAGCGGCATCATGCTTGGCTTGGGCGAAACAATGGCTGAAGCGCGGGAGACGATGCGGGATTTAGTGAATATCGGGGTGGATATTTTGACTGTCGGGCAATACTTGCAGCCGAGCAAGCGTCATCTGCCTATCGAGCGATATTATACGCCCGAAGAGTTTGACCAGTTGCGGGAAGCCGGGCTGGAAATGGGCTTCAAATGGGTCGAGAGCGGTCCCCTGGTACGCAGCAGTTACCGGGCAGAGCAGCAAGTGCGCGAGCTGTCGCGGCTGGATCATTTCCGGCTGCGTGAATCCAGCAGCTAATGGACAGTTGCGCAGGTCCAGATTGTGTGACTTGCGGGTTGACTAGCATTGCGGTCCTACGTTGCAGCAGCTATAGTTTCGCTACGCAAGGCTAGGTTTGAGGTGATGCCATGAGCGCGTTTTTCGCCGGACGGCGGGGACAGCCGGATGCTGAATTGCAAGAAGCGGTGGCTGTACTGCCTGTGGGTCAGCCAGTCGGCTTCGACACTGTCATCGGCTCAAATAGCGAGACTGAAGGCAGTTTTACCAGTTCGGGCAATGTGCGCATGGACGGCAAATTCACTGGTTCGCTCGAGATTGAAGGCAACATTCTAATTGGGGAATCGGCTGAGATCCGCGCCGATATCAACGCCCGCAATATCTCCATTGCCGGCGCTGTCCGCGGCAACGTGGCGGGGGACAAAGTGCAGCTCTTGCGTACCGGGCGTATCTGGGGCGATATCAGCGCCGCGGCGCTGACCACGGAAGAAGGCGCCTTTATCGACGGCAAGATCACGATGAAGGGTCATTCAGCGACACAATCGCCGGCCGACGAGCCGCCCATCAATCAGGATAACGATGGCGCACTGCTGGTTGATTCCGGCGCGTCTTTTCATATTGACGGCGAGGAATACGCCGAAGAGGCCGGCATAATCACTGACCTTGATGAAAAGGGTAGCAGCACTAAAGTTGACGAAACAAGCGACGAAACTGAAGACTAGCTGCGGACTCCCCCTATATGGCTTTGATTGTGCAAGCCACTTTGAACGGAACGATTGCCTCTGCCGGTGACATATCCGGTCTTTGCATGAAGCGTCATTCTGTTTCAGAAAGCGCTTGAAGTCATCCCCCCGTCCACAACGAAGACGCCGCCAGTGGTGAAGTCTGAAGCTGGTGAAGCCAGATAGAGCGCCAGACCGGCGACATCGGCCGCTTGACCAATCCTTCCCGCCGGTGTGCTAGCGATAACATCTCGCATTAGATCGTCGTTTGCCCATAGCGCGCGCGCGAACTGGGTCTGGATCAGTCCGGGCGCCACAGCGTTCACTTGTATATTGTCGGGACCGAGTTCAAGAGCCAGGGTCTTTGTCAAACTGATAAGCCCGGCCTTGGTGATGCTGTAGATGCCTTGATATCGTCCCGGGTTTATGCCGACGACAGAGGCGATATTGATGATTTTCCCGCCACCACCCGCGCGCATGTGCCGCACGGCAGCCTGACTTAGCCAGACATTGCCCATGAGATTGACATCTAGCGTCTTCCGCCAATAACTGTCGTCCGCCTCGAGAATGGCGCCGAAATGCGGATTGGTCGCGGCGTTGTTCACCAAGATGTCGAGCCGGCCGAAGCGCTCAATCGTTTCACTGACCAGCGCCTGCAAGGCTGCTTTGTCGCCATTGTGCGCTGCGATGGCGACAGCGACGCCGCCCGTTTCGTTGATTGATCCCGCTACTTCATCTAGCGCCTCTTGCTTGCGGCTGGCAAGCGCGACTTTTGCGCCTGCGCCAGCCAAGGTCTCTGCTATGGCGCGGCCGATGCCTCGGGACGCGCCCGTCACGACCGCGACCTTGCCGCTGAGGTCAAACTGTCCGTTCATGTCTGGAAACTCCGCTGCGCCGCCCTGCCGAGACAGGCTCCGGCGCTCCCTAGCCTAGACCGATTCAATGCGGGTGGCGCGGGATGGCGCCGACAACATGCAAGCCGAGCTTACGCAGGTCGTCTTTGTGGTGAATCCGCAAGTCGAAATACTCAGCCATATATGCTAGCGCGAGACCGATAAACAAGCCGACAGCTAGGCGTAGAATTGGCGCCAGGCGATTCGTCAAGGGTGGCGGCGCTGGACTGATGATGGGCTGGTCGAGAACCGTAACTTGCGCGGGCTGGTCCCCGAGTTGCGGGAAATATGCCTGGTTGCGGCTGGCCAAGACAGCCATAGCCGCCTCGGCAATGCGTGCCAGCGATTCCGCCTGACTGTGGTTCAGGTATATGACGCCAATGCTGCGCGCGTTGTCGGCGGCGATGCTCAGGCGCGCCAGATCGATTGCGGGGTCGGCCAGCCATCCGGCGATTTCAGCGCGAAAACTGCCGCTGCGCACCCAATCGGTAAAGGCATTCACTGTGAATTCCGATGCCAGCCAGACATCTTGATAATCGCCGTCGCGTTGGGGCAGGTTAAATTCTTGCGCCGCGCTGTATCTGATTTGCGCGCTGAACCCTGTGGCGTCATTAGTTGGTTCCGCCATCAAGCCCGCGATCACAAGCGCAACGCTGAGCGCGACCGGCGCGGCGACCAGCCACCAGCGGCGCAAAAGCGCGCGCGTCAGCATGGTCAGTTCCATGCGATTTCCCTCCCATCGGCAAGGGGATCTCGCCAAGTGAATTCCCTGCCAGTCCGATGCGCATGCCAGGCTTGTTCTACAAAAGCGCTGATTTTCTGGCTGAAGACGCCTGTATCAAATTTGAGCGCGTGTTGACGAATCGTCGCGGGCTCGTACGCGCTGGCGTCAAATCGCGCCATGACGGCTTTCAGGCTGTCTACGGTCATGCTGTCGAAGTGTTCGCCGCTGACACCGGGCAAGACCGTATCCAGCGCCCCGCCGCCTTTGAAAGCGATGACGGGCCGCCCGGCCGATTGCGCTTGCACCGGGCTGATTCCAAAATCTTCCAAACCGGGAAACAGCAGCGCTCGGCAGCGGGACATCAGCCGGGGCAGATCTTTATCTGGCACGTAACCCAAAAACTCGACATTTTCACCCGCCAGGGACTGCAGCCGTTCCAGATCGCGCCCACGCCCCGCGATCTTCAAGGGCAGGTTCAATTCGCTCGCAGCCTGTATCGCGAGATCAATCCGCTTGTAGGGAATCAAGCGAGAGACGACTAAAAAATAATCTTCAATTTCGGCCTGCAGCGCGGGTTGAAAGCGCGAGGTATCCACGGGCGGGAAGATGATGTTCGATTCACGGTCATAAAAGGTCTTGATACGTTGCTGTATCGCGCTGCTGATGGCGATAAAATGCGAAACACGTTGCGCAGCGGCATAGTCCCAGCGGCGCAGCAGATTGACGAGGGGCTGGATCAGCGTCTCTGATAGCTTGCCCAAGCCCTCGCCTGCCAAATAGTTATCGAGTTGCCAGACGTAGCGCGTGGGCGCGAGGCAATAACAAATATGCACTGCCGAGGCGGCAAAGCGCAGACCGTGACAAAAGCCGCTTTTATTGCTCAGCACCACATCAAATTCCCCCAAGCGCAACCCGTTCCAAGCTAACGGATATAAGGGCAGGTAAGGTTGATGGCGACGATGAATTGCGGGCAGATTATTGGTCCATAGCGCGCGTATATCCCATTGTTGATAGCGTTCCGGCATGAGCTCTGGCGCGAAAATGCTCGTGTAAATCGGGCTGGCTGGATAATTGTGGACCAAAACCTCTAGTACGTCTTCCGCGCCGCCGATTTGATTCAACCAGTCGTGAACAAGCGCAATCTTCACGCCGAACTCCAGTTAATCTGAGCCGAATAATACCATAGGTTCGGGGCGCGTTCATTAATGGCTGTTGACCCTATTCTGTCTCGACGCTCAACAGATCGCGCACAGGCTTGAAAGACTCGCGGTGATATTCGCAGGGACCGTGTCGGTTCAGGGCATCGAGATGGGCTCTTGTGCCATAGCCTTTGTTCTGGGCGAATCCATATTCCGGATAAGATTCTTCCAGCGCAATCATGTATTTGTCGCGCCAGTCCTTGGCGATGACACTGGCGCAGGCGATGCTCAGCGAAAGTTTGTCGCCTTTTACTATGCAGCACATTGGGTAATCGACTTGTTCGGGCCAGGGCAAATAGTCGAGGAACAAACAGTCCGGCGCGACGGGCTCCCGCTCAAGCGCGTCACATAACGCGCGCCGCATGGCCAGCTTGGTGGCGCTTCTGATGCCGGTGGCGTCAATCTCAGCCGCGCTGCTATGACCGATGCCCCAGGTCAGCGCGATTTCCTTAATGACGAAATCCGCCGCTTGGCGCTGGCTAGCATTCATCTCTTTGCTGTCGCGGGCTCCTTTCAGGATTTTGCCGAGGTCATCTCGTTGCAGGGGCAGCGCCACAGCCCCCGCCGCGACTGGACCGGCCAGCGGACCTCGACCCGCTTCGTCCATGCCAATGATGACTCGGTATCCAGCCGCGAAGTAATCTTTCTCGAAGCGCAGGCTGGCGGTCTTGGGCGTTCTAGCCGCTCTTTTCATAGTCTCCACGACGCCAGTTTCGCCGTATTTCCCAGATTTCGCGCAGCATGTTGACCGAGTCATCCCATAGCCGCATAGTTGAATAGGGATCGTAATACCAGGTAATCGGCACCTCTTTGATTTTGTAGCCACGGCGCTTGGCGATGTAGAGCAGCTCGACGTCAAAGCCGATGCCGTTCATTTTCTGTACGCCGAAGAGATCCAGCGCCGCGGAACGCCTAAACATCTTGAATCCGCATTGCGTGTCCTCAAAGTCGTCAAGCGCGGCCAGCTTAATTATCCAGTTGTTTATTCTGCCGATCATGTGGCGATATTCCGGTTCATCCACCCTTTGCGCGCCCGGCGCTTCTCGGCTGGCGATAATTACATCGCATCCGGCGCTTGCCGGTGGCAGGAAGCGGGCGATATCCTCGATACGCATAGACAGATCAGCATCGCAAATGAAGCGCCATTCGCCGTTTGCCGCCAGCATTCCCTGCTTGACTGCCAGCCCCTTGCCGCGCAAATTGTCAGGCGACTGAATGACGCGGATATGGCTGAAGGCGTCGGCGAATTCCTTGGCGACTGCAAAGGTGCGGTCTGCGCTGCCATTTTCAACGATGATGACCTCGAAGGCGTAGTCCTGCCGCTGCAGGTAGGCATTGATTTGCGCCAGGCTGGGGGGCAAGCGAGTCTCTTCGTTATGCGCCGGTATCACTATGCTTAGGAAGGGCGAAGCTTGCTGGCTCACAAAAAAAAGACTCCTGAATTAGCTATGACAACATCTATAAGGCTCTGCTTAATGATACGTCTATTTCAATAATTGTACATGGAATAGAGCGCCACGAAGCACGCGACAGTCTCTCGACTCTTCACTTTGGCGGGCTTAGAATGCTGTCAATGTAGGCATCGCTTACCGCCTTTTTCGCCTGAATCTGTCTTCGCTTGCGTATGGCGCTGCCGACTGTAAGCAAACCGCGAACTGTCCCGCGCAGTCGCGCTCGCGCTGCGGCGCCGCGCCAGGCGCGCAGAGCCTGCCAAGCCAGTGCGGCTTGCCGCCCGAGGATTTGAACAGCGTACTTGCGCATCAAAGCGCCGGGCATGTTCTTGACCAGAACCCAGATGCTATTGCGTCCGTCGTAGTAGCTTGCGGTCGTGCCGCCGCCACTGGCCGAGAGGTGATGATAGACCAGGGCGGAAGGCGCGTACAAGGCTTTGTAACCCGCCAGCTGCGCGCGCCAAGCCAGGTCAATGTCTTCCAGCAAGAAAAAGAAATCGTCATCAAGCAAACCTATATCGTCGAGCATTGACTTGCGATAGGCTGCGGCGCCGCCGCAGGCGCCAAAGACATATTCCGCGCGGTCATACTGACCGAGATCCGCTTGCCAGGCGCCGCGGTTGCCGGCGCTGCCGTCAGTCGCGAAAGTGTCGCCCGCGGTGTGAAAATGATCGCGTTTGTCAAAGAGCAGCATTTTGCTGGCTACCATCCCTACTTCCCGCTCGCTGTGAAAGGCCGCGACGATTGCCTCCACCCAGTTGACTTCCACTTGCGTGTCATTATTGAGCAGGGCGATGATGTCGCCGCTGGCGGCTTGCATGCCGATATTGCAGGCGCCAGTGAAGCCGCGGTTTTCTGGCAAAGCGATCAGTTGGACCTGTGGATAGGCGTCGCGAACAAGAGCCTGCGAGCCGTCATGCGAGGCGTTGTCCACCAGAATAATCTCAATGTCGCGATACGATTGCTGTTGAAGGGATTCGAGGCAGGCGTCAAGGAAGTGGCGGCCATTCCAGTTGGGAATCACCACTGAAAACTTGCCTTGGCTCATTAAATATAGCCCTCGGCTTGTAGAAAAGCCTCTAGGGCTTCTTGCCAGGACCGCAAGCCAATGCCCAGGCTATGCGCTTCGATGTTATCCAATGCCGTGTATTCGGGCGGCAGCGACGGGCGCTGCCACTGCTGCCGGGTGATTGGCTCAATGGCCATGTCGGAGAAACCAACCCGGTCGAGAACATAGCGCGCGAACTGCCAACGCGAAACAGCGCCTTGATTGACCAGATGATAGGCGCCGTAACGCTCTGTCTCGATCAAGCGCGCAATCGCATCAGCCAAGTCCGCCGTATAGGTGGGGTTGGCGATTTCGTTAGCGACGACTCGGAGTGGCTCCCCCGCCTGCGCGGCCGCCAGGATAGCTTGCATGAAATTGCCGCCGCCAGGCGCGAAGAGCCAGGCTGTGCGCACAATGTAGTGGCGAGGGTTGATTTGCAGCAAGGCGCGCTCGCCGTGCCACTTGCTATAACCGTAGGCGTTCTGCGGGTTGGGATAATCGTACTCGCGATAAGGCTGCCTGCGGCGGCCGTCGAAGACCTCGTTTGTGCTGATGTATAACATGGGAATGCCGGCATTTGCGCAGCAGACGGCCAGATTGTGCGTGCCGATGCCGTTAATGCGCAGCGCCCGCGCGGGGTCAAGCGCGCAGCCATTGACATCGGTCCAGGCGGCAGTATGCAAAACGATGCTTGGGTCTAGAGCCTGGACCAGGCGGCGACAAGCCGCGTAATCCTCGATGTCCAGGACATGCTCGACATTGCCCAGGATATCCGCGGTGAGCACCTCGTGATGTCCGCGCAACCGCTTGATTAAGCGCGACCCCAGTTTGCCGGCCGCGCCGCTGATTAGAATTCTCATCGGATTCGTCGCTATCCAGGCACAAGATTCATTCTAACCTCAGCGAAAATTCGCGACTAGCCGATTATCGCTCAGGTCAAAACCCGCGAAACTGAAAATGCTGCTGCTGGTCTCCGCCTGTAGCTGTTCTGCAACATGCGCGATCGTCGCTTCGATTTGCCGAATGCCTTTGCCCAGGGCATTGGCGGGCAGTTCATAGCGGATTCCGCCAAGCGTGACACTATCGACCTTCAGTAAGTCTTCTCTATCTGTCCGCACATGAATTTCGATTGCTTGCCAGACGTTGATCAAGTCAAGAAAAGCCTCGCCCGAGATTGTGACTAGGCCGTCGGTGGCGCTGATCTGCGCTCGTCTTATTGGGCGGCCGCGATCACCGCAAAACCCGGTGAATTGCAGGCAGAGGTTGAGCAGGTCCGAATCGCTTAGCACGATTTGCAGGACGCGGTCTCCCAAGGCGTCATCCCCGACCCTAAGCTCAAGATCTATTCCTGGCGGCAGAGCCAGCCGACCGAAATCTTTTGTGACGAAGGTGACCGGGGAAGCATCAGCCGCGTTCGCCAAGGTAGCGATCGCCTCTGCTGTGACTGGCGCTTGCGTTCTGCGAACGGCTTCAAAACCAATGACACGCAAAAAGATGCTTGGCAAAGCCGGGCTATAAAGGACGGCGGCGGCCAAGACGAGAATGAGCAAGCCGGCCGCAATCAAGACGATGCCGCAGCTTCGTGTAGCGCGCCGGTTCTGCGAATGTCTTTGAACTTGCAAAGGGATACCCGCGCGCTAGATTTTAGGCAGCTTGTCGGCGGCGAGGCGCTCGGCATATTGCCGCTGATAATAGTCGAGATAGGCGCCGGTTTTGATCTTGCGCCACCACCACTCGTTTTCCAGGTACCAGCGTACCGTCGCTTCCAAGCCCGTCTCGAAGTCGTACTGCCGCGCCCAGCCCAACTGGCGCGCCTTGCCCGCGCTCATCGCATAGCGGCGATCGTGCCCCTCGCGGTCCGGCACGTGTTTGATCAGCGACTGCGGTTTGCCCAGCAATTCCAGAATGCGCTTGGTGACATCAATGTTGAAGCGCTGGTTCTCTCCCGCGAGATTGTAGGCTTCGCCCGACTTGCCATGGTGCAGCAGGAAATCGACGCCGCGAGCGTGATCGTCGACATAGAGCCAGTCGCGTATCTGTTTGCCATCGCCATAGAGCGGCAAGAGCCTGTCGTCGATCGCTTCTGTCGTGAAAAATGGGATGAGCTTTTCGGGATACTGATAGGGACCATAGGTATTGCTGCCGCGCGTGACAAGCGTATCCATGCCATAAGTGACATGGTAGGCGCGGAGCATCAGTTCGCCCCCGGCTTTGCTGGCGGCATAGGGGCTGTTGGGCAGAAAGCGATCGTCTTCGGTAGACTGACCCAATTCGATATCGCCATATACTTCATCTGTTGAGACATGACAGAAGCGCCCGAGCCCGTGTTTTCGCCCCTCGTCCAGCAGAATATACGCGCCGACCACATCAGTATGAATGAAGGCGTCGGGGTCCAGAATGCTGCGGTCGACGTGGCTTTCGGCAGCGAAGTTCACGATGGTATCAATGTTGTGCTTGTTCAGGACCGACTTGACCCTTTGCCGATCGGCAATATCGCCCGGTTCAAAGCGGTAATTCACTTCATCGCTGACCGAAAGCAGATTGTCCAGGTTGCCGGCATAAGTCAGTTTGTCATAGCAAATGATTCGATAGTCGGGATAGGCTGCCACCATGTGGCGGACAAAGGCGCTGCCGATGAAGCCGGCTCCACCTGTAACCAGGATATTCTTCATCTTTGAACCGCCTTTCCTGCCAGCGCGAATTCTTCCAGGGCAAATGCAACGCCGTCTTCTTCATTGCTTGGCACAATGACGTCCGCGATGTCCTTTAACTTCTGAGTGGCGTTGCCCATCGCAGCGCCAATGCCGACGGCTTGCAGCATCTCGATGTCGTTCTCGCCATCGCCAAGCGCCAAGGCATTGGACGGATCAATGCCGAGTTCATCCAGCAAGGTCTTGACCGCCTGTCCCTTGGACGTATTCGCGGGCAGCACCTCGATCATGCCATCTATATTGGCTCGCGTCACATGGACGGCGCTAGCCAGCCGCGCCTCGAGCGCCCGCCGCAGCGGCGCGACCCCGTTTTCCTCGCCATAGAGAACAACCTTGTTGATAGCAAAGCTATCCAGGAGTTCGCGCCAATCGGTGATGGTTTCCGCCTGCGGCTCGCCAAATTCGGTCAATTGGGTGGTGAATTCATCAATTCGCAGGGCAAATGCGCGGTTGTCGCTATAAGCCAGGGCGCTAAAACCAAAATCTTCACCCAGCGTAATAACGCGCGAGACCGATTCGCGCTCCATGACGATGCGTGTGCGAACGCTGCCATCGGCATTATAGGTAATGAGTCCCTGCATATAGATGCCCGGCGAGTTGATGCCAAGCGTTTTGATCAAGCTCGCGGCCGCATGGCGCGTCTTGCCAGTTGCGAATACCACTGCGATACCCCGTTGCTGTGCGGATTCAAGCGCCGATCGATTGCGGTCGCTCAACTCATGTCGGCTGTTAAGCAAGGTGCCGTCCAGGTCGATTGCGACAAGCTTTATCTCCTTAGTCATGGTGGGTATAATTATCCCTTTCTGTTTGCGCTAGACAGGCTAGACCCAAAGGGTACCGTGATCGCCCAGGTTCATTTTGATGCCGCTTGGCTTGCCGTCGCTTCGTTTGACAGTGGCGTTGCGCCCGATGAGGCTGTCGCGCAGCGTTTGATCAATGTCGATGACGCGGCTGTTTTCCAATATGATGCTGCGTTCAATCTGGGAGTTGTGTATTTCGCAATGGTGGTAGATGCTGGTGAAAGGACCGATGAAGCTGTTTTCGATGACGGTGCCCTTGCCCAGGATGGTCGGACCGCGAACGATGCTGTTTACGATTCTGGCGTCTTCCTGCACGGTCACGCGCGAGTCGATGATCGAGTCGCTGTCAATCTCGGCAGTGGCGGCAATAGTCGGGCAAATCTCTTCCAGGACGTGGCTGTTGGCTTCCAACATATCTGTTGGCTTGCCAGTGTCTATCCACCAGCCCTCGTGGATATGCGGGAACACGGTATAGCCGTGGTCGATCAACCATTGAATGGCGTCGGTGATTTCGTATTCGCCGCGCGGCGACGGTTGTATTGCCGCGACCGCTTCAAAAATATGCTGATCGAACATGTAAATGCCGACCAGCGCCAGATCACTTGGCGGCGTCGACGGTTTTTCGATGAGCCTCTCGATGCCGCCATCGGGTCGCAACTCCGCCACGCCATAGGCAGAGGGATTGTCTACCCGTTTCAAGACGATCTGACAATTCCATTGATTGTCGGCGAAATCTTTGATGAGCGGGCTTATCCCGCCTTGCACCACATTGTCGCCGAGGAACATGACAAAGGACGAATCGCCGAGGAAATCGCGCGAGATCTTCACAGCGTGGGCGAGGCCGTCGGGGCTGTCTTGCACGATATATTGGAGTTCGACTCCCCATTCGCCGCCATCGCCCAAGGCGTCGCGGATTTCCGCCGCGGTTTGACCAACGACGATGCCGATCTCTCTCACCCCCGCCTCGCGAATCGCCTCTATCACTCGGATAAGCACCGGCTTGTTCGCTACTGGAATCAGTTGTTTGGCGCGGGTATAGGTCAAGGGGTAGAGCCGTGTGCCTTTGCCGCCGCTTAGAATAAGTCCCTTCATGGCAAGTTGACTCCCCTGCAAGACACCCTGTACATAGCTTTGTCTCTTCGTCTAGATGTGTACTCCGCCACCAGAATATCCAAGTAAGTCATGCAAAACTTGATGAATGGTAGCATTTGCAATCACTTCAGTGATTCCAACAAAATAATGCAAATATTATAGGGGCGGTGTAGGGGCGACCAATCTGGTCGCCCGACGTTGCTGCGTTTTGATTTCGGGCGACATGGTATGTCGCCCCTACATTTAGACCCTTCGTCGAGTTTTGCATGACTAACTTGGTTCTACTTCTGTGCTGTATCTACGACACTTTGATGGATTTCTGAGAAGCTGAGCGCCGTCCATATTTAGGAGAACTGCAAAGCGGTTTCCCGCGTGCTTGCAGCGGACCGGGCGTCAATACGCTATCGTGTTTTCTCGCGGCGCATTGGTCAGCACAGCGCCAACAATTCGCACGCGCACCCGTTCCAGAGCTTGGCGCGCTTGCGCCGTATGGTCGCGGCGCGTATCGCCCGCTCGCAGGACTAGCAATGCCCCATCCAGTTTAATGCCAAGTAAAGCGGCATCTGTCGCGGCCAGCACCGGCGGGCTGTCGAACAGCACATAATCGGCGCGGCGTCTTAGCGCAGCGACAATCTCATCCATCCGTTTGCCACTCAACAGATCGGCTGGATTCGGCGGCAATTCCCCTGTGCATAGCAGCTGCAGATTGTCAACTGTTGTTGCGGAGAGCGGTGGATCATCTAGTGTGCTGTCGTCAACCATCATGTTTGTCAAGCCGCGCCTGTTGTCTAGCCCCCAGATCTGGTGTTGCTTGGGCTGGCGCAGATCGGCGTCCACCAATATCGTGCGATTCCCGCTTTGCGCGAAGGTCACAGCCAGGTTCGCCAGCGCCGAGCTTTTCTGGTTCTCGCGGGCAGGGGATGTGACCAGCAGAGTTTGAATCGGATTCTCGACGCTGCTGAACATCAGGTTCGTGCGTAAGCTGCGAAAGGCTTCCGCCGCGGCCGATCGGGGATCGGACAAAGTGACGAGGTTCTCAACTGCCATAGCTGTTCCTAACTGTGGCGGCCTTGGCGCCACTGCGTTTTCATGTGCCATTTTAGCCCATCAAAGTAGAAGGCGTTAGTGATTTTTTCGTGACTATGACAGATACAAGCGCAAGACCGGAATAGCTCACTTCTGCCATGGCTCGAGGTCAAACTCAATTTGCTGGACATCAGCCCCGCGGAATCCCGCTGCGATATCTGACAGGGTTTTCCCCTGCGTGGGGTGGCGATAGTCGGCAGCGATATCCGCCAGCGGGATGGCGACATGGGCAAAGCGAATGATGTCGGGATCTGGCACAATCCAAGGTCCTATGCCGTATTCGAATACATCGTTGTTCCACAGCGAAATGTCGATATCGATGGTACGCGGCGCGTTCTTGTTCTTTGGGTCGCGGCGTCGCCGCAAGCGCGACTCGATGCTGTCGATAACCTGCGTTTTGAATTCGAGCGCTTGGCGCTGCGTATGTATCTTGACCGCCATATTGATGAAGGCAGCCTGATTCAAATCGCCTTGGGGGGCGGTTCGGTATGCGGATGAAATGTCTAACAGGTTCGTGTGGCTGCGGAGGAGTTTTATGGCGGCGGGGATGTTGTCCTCCGGCGATATATTCGAGCCCAGCGACAAAAATACGACATTTCTCTGGTAGTCCTCGGCGCGGCGCTCGATGACGATGCCGACCGAATCCGCATGGCGCAGCGCGCCGGGCTTATGAATTTGAACTTGCACGCCGCGCGCCCCGAAACCAAGAACCACGGTTTTAGCGATCTCTTCCGCCAGTTTTTCCAAGAGCCGAAAGCGCGATTCCTTAACCAGCTTGATGATCGCCTTGTTTACGGTCTTATAATTGAAGGCATCAGATGGCTCGTCCGTCTCGCCAGCGCGCCGCCCAGCTGTTTCTATACGTAAATTGATCAGAACTTCTTGAAGTCTGTCTACTTCGTGAGGGCTGAAACCAATTGTGGTTTGCAGCCGCAAGTTCCTAATCTCAATGATGTCCATGGATACCCAAGCAGCGGTAGCGCCCCAGTTCGCAACGAGTGATGCGAGCGAATTGAAAACCTAGAAAATGTACATGGCGTCTTTTTCTGCGGCGGTAACGAATACAGGATGTATCGCAGTAAACGAATGTTTGAAAAATGCTTGTTGCAATTGCGCGAATATAAGCATTATAATGTATAACATTGTTATCGACAAAGCTTGGCAGTACTGCAAACTTGCTGCTGGGACAGCTGAATGACGGACGATGGAAACAGATTGGTCCCCCAATGAACGTCCATGAAACGAAAATGCGTACCGCTCGTGAGGACGAGATTCAGCAAAAACTTGAATCCGAGCAATTGCTGAATCGCTTTGGTTTAGATTGTAACGCAGTTGATAACGAAGCAGTGAGGCGTTCAGTTGGGGATTTGCTTTATGCTCTAGGCGAAGATCCATTCCGTGACGGCCTGCTCGAGACGCCAAAGCGAGTTGCCAAAGCCTATGAAGAATTGGTCAGCGGCTACACGACCAACCCAGCAGAGCTTGTGAACAACGCCATTTACGATATTGATTACAACGATATGGTGATTGTCAGCGACATCGATTTTTACAGCCTTTGCGAACATCATCTTCTGCCCTTTGTTGGTCAAGCTCACGTCGCCTATATTCCCAATGGCAAAATCATTGGTCTCAGCAAGATCCCGCGCATTGTTGATATGTTCTCTCGCCGGCTGCAAGTGCAAGAGCGCTTGACACGCCAGATTGCCGAGTTTCTCGATGAGATCATGGAGCCAAACGGCGTCGCTGTCTCCATAACGGCGCAGCACATGTGCTCCGTGATACGAGGCGTCAAAAAACACAACTCCAATCTACGGACCAATGCCATGATCGGCGATTTCGAGGTCGATCGTGAGATTCGCAGCGAGTTCCTTGCGCAGGTAGGTCGTTCCCCGAATCTCTAAGCCTGTTGTAGTTTTCCTTTGCAGCTCCGATCAAAATCACATACCGCAGTTAAACTTGGCTATCAGAGGGCATCCTCGCTCCATTCGCGCTTGCATCGCTCTGTCGGCATCGCGCTTGCGGCATCGCGCAGACTTATTCCATTTGGGCAACGAAAATCCATTTAACTGCAAATGCGCTTGTTTTCCTATTTGCAGCTATGATATACTCACAGATGTTGAATGAAGGACCATGTTCAGCACTCATCAAGAGCGAGTGAGAGATCCGGCTCGAAGAACTCGCGGCAACCCCCAAGCAAGCGGGACGGTGCTAACTCCGGCAGGGCGTAGACTCTGGCAGATGAGCGTATCCTAGGACGATTTTTGACGCCTTCTGCCTCGCAAGGCGTTTTTTGTTGTATAGGAGGGGACGGGTATGGCAACCACATTCATGACAGCGCCGCAATACTTCTTCACATCAGAATCGGTATCGGAAGGGCATCCGGACAAGATCTGCGACCAGATAAGCGACGGCATTCTCGATGCTATTCTTGCCCAGGACAAGACGGCTCGCGTCGCTTGCGAAGTCGCGATATCAAACAATCTTGTGCTGGTAATCGGGGAGATAACGACCACAGCTGCGGTTGACTATGAGCGCATCGTGCGGGAGACCATTGCAGAGATCGGCTATACCCGGCCCGAGTATGGCTTCGACCTGAATACCTGTAGCGTGCAGATACACATCAACAAACAGTCGCCGGATATCAAACAAGGCGTTGACAGACAAGGGGCTGGCGACCAGGGCATGATGATCGGTTTCGCTTGCGATGAAACAAGCGAGTACCTGCCGCTCACGGTCTCGCTGGCGCACGGGCTGGTGCGTCGTTTGGCGCGCGCGCGCAAATCCGGCGAGCTGCCCTGGCTGCGCCCCGACGCCAAGAGCCAAGTGACCGTTGAATACGCCTGCGGACAGCCGAAACGCGTCGACACCATTGTCATATCGACTCAGCACGATCCAGATAGAACGCAGGATGAGATTGAAAGACAGATAATCAATACCATCGCGCGCGACGTGGTTGACGCCAAGCTGCTTGATGGGACGACTTATCACATCAATCCCACCGGCAAATTTGTCACGGGCGGTCCGCAAGGCGACGCGGGTCTCACCGGGCGCAAGATCATCGTCGATACCTACGGCGGAGTGGCGCGCCATGGCGGCGGGGCTTTTTCAGGCAAGGACGGGACCAAAGTCGATCGCAGCGCCGCCTACATGGCGCGTTACGTGGCAAAGAACGTGGTCGCCGCTGGCTTGGCAAAACGCTTTGAATTGCAGGTGTCCTATGCCATCGGCAAGGCGGAACCGACATCGCTGGCGGTGGAGACCTTCGGTACGGGACGCGCGGCCGATGAAGAAATCTTGCGCCTGATTCGGGCGCATTTCGATATGAGCCCCGCTGCCATCATCCGCGATCTCGGGCTGCGGCGGCCTATATTTAAACAGGTCGCGGCTTACGGCCATTTTGGTCGCGAAGACCTTGACGTGCCTTGGGAAAAAACGGACAAAGCGGAAGTGCTGCGCGCCGAAGCGGGCGGCGCTTAAGCATAAGGCGACGCGGCTGGGAGCAAGGATGACAAAGGGACCGCGAATCTGCGACTATGGCGACTCGAGCTACCGCGAAGACTTTTGGGAAGGCCAAGGGCGCGACTATGAAGATGTAGTCGAGCGCCAAGTGCTGGCTCAACTCTTGCCCGAGCGCGGACAGCGGCTGCTGGAGGTGGGCGCGGGCTTTGGGCGCATCAGCCTGGAATACTCGATGTATGATCAGGTGGTCCTGCTCGACTATTCCCTCGAACAATTGATTTACGCCCGGCGCCAGTTGGGCGACGAGCGCTTTGTCTATGTGGCGGCGGATGCCTATAACATGCCTTTTTGCCCCGGCGCCTTTGACTGCGCGACCATGATCCGCGTCATCCACCACTTCGAAGATGTGCCGGCCGTGCTTGCGCAAGTGCGCGCCTGCCTGTGTCATGGCGGGATGTTCATTCTGGAGTATGCGAACAAGCGCAATCTAAAGTCGATGCTGCGCTATGTTATCGGGCGCAACAACTGGAATCCGTATTCGCTGGAGCCGGTTGAGTTTCTTGAACTGAATTTCAATTTCCATCCCGACTACATTCAATCAATGGTCACTCAACTGGGTTTTGACATCCTGCGCGTGGCGCCCGTGTCCTGGCTGCGGCTGGGGATATTAAAAAAGACGCTGCCTATAGCGATGTTGTCCAAAATCGATAGTGTACTGCAGCGCAGCGGCTGGCGGCTGTCGCCAAGCATATTTCTGTCTCTGGGCTTGGGCAGCGCGCCACACGTACAGACGGCGGCGGCATCGCGGGAGCCCCTGGATTTCCTCCGTTGTCCGCGCTCGGCAACGGCGCTGCGACGCGATGGCGACGCCTTGGTCAGCGCAAATGGCATCCGCTGGGGAACTGTCGGCGGGGTCTACGATTTCCGCCATCCGAAGCCTTAATTTCGGTCTTATTCCCGCGATTCAAG
This sequence comes from Phototrophicaceae bacterium, assembly GCA_965116975.1. GTDB lineage: Bacteria > Chloroflexota > Anaerolineae > Aggregatilineales > Phototrophicaceae > UBA6055. The sequence goes on along the minus strand of OZ220735.1, from coordinate 2,383,118 downwards.
CGCGTTTAGGATAATCCTCGTACAATGATAACGGAATGAGAACAGGTGGCATAACTGCCGCAAACACATGAATAACGGGGGTGTCACTGTGAAGCAGGGGAACAAAGACTTGTCAAATCCACGCTCGGCGTCGGACTATCTGCGCCTGATATTGACAGGATTCGCGATGGGGGCGGCTGACATCGTACCGGGGGTGAGCGGCGGTACAATGGCTTTCATTCTCGGTGTCTACGTGAACTTGGTCAGCGCGATCAAGTCTTTCAATTTGGACGCGCTGCGCTTGCTTTCGGCTGGCAGAATACGCGACTTGTTGGATCATATTTCTTTTCGATTTTTGGCCGCGCTGGGCATCGGGCTTTTGCTGGCGGTGCTGTCACTGGCGGGTTTATTAAGCGGCATGATGGACGACCCAGAAGGCAGAGTCTTGCTATTCGCCTTTTTCTTTGGCTTGGTTCTCGCCTCTATTTTATCGATTGGCGTCAAAGTGAAGTGGGATCTCTCGGTGATCGGGATTTTTGTGGCTGGCACGCTCATCGCTTTTGTAATCGTCAACGCTGTCCCGGCCGAGGCGGATCATTCGGCGCCCATGTTATTCTTCAGTGGCATGATCGCCATCACCGCCATGATCTTGCCCGGCATCTCCGGTTCCTTCATGCTGTTGATAATGGGACAATACGACTATGTGCTGACCGCGGTCAGCGAGCGAGATTTGCCCCCGATCATCGCCGTCGGCTTGGGCGCGGCGCTTGGCATCATCGCCTTTTCGCGCGTATTGAGTTATTTGCTGGCGCATCATTACCGCATGACGGTGGCGCTTTTGGTAGGCTTCATGACCGGCTCGCTGTGGAAAATCTATCCCTGGCGGCAATGTTTGGAAAGCGACCTGGATCGCCATGGAGACTTCCGCTGCCTTTCGGATGCGCCCGTGATGCCGGATACTTCATCCGAATCGTTCGCGCTGGCGGCCGCTTTGTTAATTGGCGGGTTCTTGCTGGTTAATTTCTTGGATCACTTGCAAGCCAAGGACAATCCTGTCTTTCGGATTTTCTGGAAATGATTTCGGGACCACAATCAAGTTGCTTCAATCGTCCCGGGTGAGCGGTCCTTTCCTGGTTGGGTGCAGCGCTCGCTCCTGCGCCTCGAGGATTTCTTGAATGCGCGAACGGGACAAGATCGCCGATACGTTCACGTCTACTGTGGATACATCGACCTGTTCATCTCGCATCTCAATAAGCTCTTCGAGGATTTCTCGCCGCCGATGCACAGAGGCTGCGATGGCATGCGTCGCGACCGGGCTAGTCAGCAAGACGAACAAACCCAGCGCCAATAAACGCAGGCTCGCCGCTGGCATTAACAAAGCGGCGCCTACCAATATTCCAAAGAGGCCCAATGTCGCCACTTTGCCGGAGGCGTGCAGGCGCGTCAGGGCGTCCGGCATGCGTATCACCCCCAACACGCCAACCGCGCAGAAAAATAAGCCGAATAGCAGGGCGATGACGCCAAGTATTTCCAGCAGCACTAGAATCCTCTGCCTTCCGAGATGTAACGCGCGATGCTAATCGTGCCAACGAAAGCGAAAGCAGACAGGGCAATCGCCATGTCAACGAAAACTTGCGTGCCTTCCACCAAAGCCAGCATCACTATGATGCCAATGAGCAGCGTCGTGATGAGATCGACGGCTTGCAGGCGGTCCGGCAGCGTCGTGCCGACGATAACGCGATAGGACGCGGGTATTAGCAAGCTTACCAGCGCCAATAGAACGAGCCTGATCGCCAATTGGGCGAATTCGCTCTCAATCATGTCCTAGGATTCCTTTGATTCGCTTCAAACGAAGGGACTGATCTTGATCGAGGACCTCGCTAGACTCGCTTATTGTCAGGCTGTGCACGATCATCAAGACACCCTCGTCTTCATTTTCATCGAAATCAACGACAAGCTCGCCCGGCGTGATGGTGATGCCATGGGCGCTAATGGCGGATATTAACTCGCGTTTGCTATCGTCCTGGGTTTTGACCCGTGTGATGCCCGGGTCAATTGGCAGGCTCGGCGAAAGTATGATGCGCGCGACTTGCACGCCAGATACCAAGACCTCTTTGGACAAGTAAAGCACATAAGCGAGCAGGTTGTAGATTTGCAAAACCGTATTGCTCAGGTTGACGCTGTGCCCCTTTAGCCCGGTCGCCGTCAAAACGACCACGCTAAAGAAATAACCTAGCAGAAAGTTGCCCAGGGTGGGCTGCGCGGTATAGATTGTCCAGCCAAGCGACAAAGGCAATGCCAAGACGATGCGCTTCAAGATTGTGTTCACGGTGCCTCCATCGGTAGACCAACAGCGGGCAGACCAACCGCGGAAATATAGATATTGGGATCGCTTATCTCGCGCACAGTCTCTGTCACCAACTGAAGCAGCGGTTCCGCCAAGACGATTCCCAGGAGCAAACAGATGGAGACCAAAAGCATAGGCGCCAGCAGACTGTCGCCTGTGTCTTTTGTGGGCGTCGTCGCCGGGATTGGCGCGCGCTGGAAGATGTGCTGCCAAGCCCGCACCATATAAATCAACGTTAATATCCCCGCGCCGACTAACAAGATCAAGTTCACCCAATCTTCTTGAGCGACGCCGCCGCGTATCAGCGCCAGCTTGCTGATGAAACCGTTGAGCGGCGGGATGCCAGCCAGCGACAAACCGCCAATCATGACTAGCCAGCCTGTGAGTGGCGGCAGCTTGTGCCCGATCCCGACGATATCGGCGAAGTTCGCTGTCTTGACTTTGGTGTAACTGGCGACGACGCCCATGAGCATCAGCAGCGAGGACTTGATAAATGCATGATTAAAAGCATAAACAATCGCGCCGATCATCGCCAGTGTATTGCCCCATCCGATGCCCACCAGGATGAACCCGATCTGGGCGAAGGTCGAGTAAGCGAGCATTCTCTTGGCGTTATATGTGCGCAGCGCGCCCAGGCTGCCAAAAATGACGCCGATGCTGCCCAGCAACACGAGCCAGCTTTGCAGCCGTGGCGCCTCGTCAACGAATAGCAGCGTTACCAGACGGATTATCCCATAGACGCCAACCTTTACAACGATCGACGACAACATGGCGCTGACGGGAGTAGGCGCGGTGGTATGAAAATCCGGCTGCCAAAAATGGAAAGGAAAGACCGCGCTCTTGAGCAGGAAGGCGCAGAGCAGCATCAAAGCCGAGGCCGGCGCCAGAAAGGGCCGCTCGCCGGTCAAGAGAATGCGCGCCATATCAGCCATGTTGAGCGTCCCCAGCGCCGCGTACATCGCCGCTATGCCCAGCAGCAAAAATAAGGTTCCCATAGAGCTAATCAGGATGTACTTCAATGCCGCTTCCAAGCCGTATTGGTCGTCAGAAATCGCCGTCAGCGACACCGAAGCCAGCACCATCAGCTCCATGAAGACAAACAATGTGAAGAGATCGCCCGTCAACATGGCGCCGACGAGACCCAGTTCCATGAGCAGGAATAGCGGCACAAAGGCCGGGTAGGTCATGCACCTGTCATGGCTGCGCAAGGTATAAAGCATGCCGCCTATCATGATGGTCGTGACCATGAAGGCAAAAAGCCCGCCCAAACTATCCGCGACCAAGACGATGCCGTAGGGCGGGGACCAGCCGCCTAGTTCATAGGTTTGCACGCCTGTTTGGCGTACCTGCAGCAACACCTGGGTGCTGAAGACCCAGGCGACAATGCTGGTTATCAAACCCACAAGGCGCTGCGCATAGTTATTTTTCGCGAAGAGCAGCGCGATTACCGCGCCCGCAAGTGGCGCGACCAGCGTGCCCAAGACAAAAATGTTTTCACCCATAGACGGTCGGCGTTCTCATGCTTGTGCCATTTTCTCGAGTTGCTTTCCTTAGTTCCTCAGATTGTTCACTTCGTTCGAATCCACGGTTCCATAGCGCAGCGAAATGATATTGACCAAGCCCAGCACCAGCGAAAAACTGCCGAAGCTGACCACAATGGCAGTCAAAATCAGCGCTTGTATAAGTGGATCGCTGGTCTGGCGTCCCGCTTCCACATTGCTCACGTATGGCGCGTATTCGCCTTCAAATGCGCCGACAGCGACGAAAAACAAGTTAATGGCGGAGAACAATATCGCGAAGCCGATGGCCGCCTTGATGAGGTCTCGCCGCAGCAATTGAAACACCCCAATGCCAAAGAGCATGCCTATGGCGAGCGCGAACATGAATTCGATCATGGACTTTGCCTCCTAGTCTTCACCTAGTGACGCTACTTCGTTGGGAAACGCGATTGCCTCAATGATGATGCCCAAGCCGCCCATCACTGTCAGGGCGATCGCGATTTCGAAGATCAACGAAGAGTTGATATGCAAGCCGAAGGATCCCACCAATTCGTAAAGCCCGAGGGCTTTGTCGAATTCTATATGGCCCATAAAGCCAGCCCCCAGAAAAATCGGCAACAATGCGTTGAGCAGGGCGATAGTTAGCCCGAGACGGGTTAATTGCGCGGGACGGAACCAGGGCAACTGCTCCGTCGCTTCGTGGTAGCCGAGCACAACATACCAAAGCGAGACAGCGAGGCCGATAGTCACGCCAGCGGTGAAGCCATCGCCGGGACCGTTGCCGCCATAGAGTATCTGCGCGATGCCGATCAAAATCGCTATGGGCAGAACAATTGTGGAAACGGAACGGGTGAAAGGCGTCGATAGGTCGGTGGCGTTTTGAACGCCCCCGACGACGTCGGCGTCGAATTCTTGCAGTCGTTTAACATTGTCGATACGCGGCGCCAGCGGACCGCTGCCCCTGCGTCCGCGAGCGAGGAGAGTCAGCACGCCCAGCGCGGCGGTTGTGAAAACAGCGATTTCCAGCAAAGTATCGGTTCCGCGGAAGGAGGCAACGATAGCGCCGACGACATCTTCTGTGTTCACCGCAGGCGTATTTTCGAGGTGCCAAGCCGCGATGCTGCTGCGTTCGGCTCTGTTTTGCAGGGCGATCAGCGAGAAGACAAATACCGCCAAGCCGATGACGATTGAGATGCCAAGATCGCGCAGAAGCCCAAAGTTGCGCTGGTGCCTGCCGCTCCACAAGTTGTTGATCACGCGGCGGCGCGTCGAAGCGCTAATCCTGCCCAACATGATGATAATAAGCACGGTGGCCATGGTTTCCACCAACAATTGGACCAGCGCCACATCAGGCGCGTGCTCTATCAAGAATATGACGCCAATGGCATAACCGATGACGCCAAAGGCGATGGCCGCCTTGACATGTTCGCGCACGGCGACCGTTAACACCCCGGCTGCCACCGCCAGTATGAGCATGAAGATTTTTGCCAGGTCGATAATCGTCACGGAAAGGTCGGACGGGAAGAGTGACTTGCCCGCTGTAACCGTGCTCAACGTTCCCGAAGCGATTAAGACTGTCGAAACCGTCCCTAGAATAATCACCAGATAGTAGCGGACATAACCCGATTGACTGCGCAAAATGTTGTCCCCAGCCCAATCGATATAGGCGATCATTTCGCGGTAGACGCTGTCGCCGGACAGGGGGAATCCAATGACTTTGATCAAATGTCTGCGGACAACGAAGAGCGCGATGCCCCCAGCCAAGATCGCCATGCTCAGCCAAAACACGTTATTGAAGCCGGCAAAGACATGGAGTTCGAAGGCTTTGGGCACTGCCAATTCCAATAGCGGCACGATGACCGGTTCTATCAAAACGCCCAGAAGCAGTGACCCCAGAGACAAAATGACCGGTCCCAAGCGAATCGGAGATGGCGGCTGGTGGAAATGGATCTCATGCCGCGCCGGCTTCCAGAACAGGTCATAGACGAGCATATAGGCGGCCAATGCCGTGAAGATCGAGCTCGCTGTCACTACACCCATAATCAGAATTGTCTGCGGCTGGCTATAATGCAGCATGGCGTCTAACAGGGTTTCTTTGGCGACGAAACCTAGCAAGAATGGCGTGCCTGCCATCGAAAGGGCCGAGATCACAGTGACCAAAAACATCACGGGCATCTGTTTATACAGCCCGCCCAAGCGATCAATTATCCGCGTGCCTGTGGCGTGATCGATGGTTCCTGCCACCAGGAACAGCGCCGACTTGTATAGCGCATGCGCGATTATCCCCAGGAATGCGGCTTTAAGACCGTTCTGACCGGGCAAGCCTATCATGGCGACGATGGCGCCCAGTTTGCTCACGGTAGAATAAGCCAGCAGAGCTTTGAGATCGCGCTGTTTAATTGCGAAAACGGAGCCCATCAGCATAGTCGCCAGACCAAAAGCAAGCAAAAGTTCCGACCAAAGCGCGTTCTTGTACATCACCGGCGACAAGCGAGCGAAGAGGAAAATGCCTGCTTTTACCATGGTCGCGCTGTGCAAATAGGCGCTGGCCGGGGTGGGCGCGCTCATGGCGCCGGGCAGCCAAAAATGGAAGGGGAACTGTGCGCTCTTGGTTAAGCCGCCAAGCAAAATCAATACTGTGAAAATCGGGAACCATTCGTGTTTGTGCAGGTCCTCGGTCTGTAAGATCTCGCCGATATCAGAGACAAAGCGGATGCCGCCTTCGGGATACAGGATTTGACCACAAGCCACACCCAGAATGACTATCCCAATGATTAAAGCGAGCGCGCCGGCGCCGGTAACAAACAAGGCTTTGAAAGCGCCCGCGCGGGCTTCGGCGTTTTGTTTGCCCGTGAACCCGATCAACATGAAGGAGGTGACGCTTGTCAATTCCCAGCCGACGAAGGTTAGCAGCAAATTGCCCGACAGAATGACCATCAACATGGCGCCGGCAAAAGCCAGCAGCCAGGAAATAAAGCGCCGGTGTTCGGCTGCGTCGTCGAAATAGTAGCCGGCGTAAAGGAATATGAGAGCGCCGACTCCGGTCACGATTAAAGCAAATATTGTTGCCAGCCCATCGACGTAAAAGTTGAGACTGATGCCCAGAGACGGGATCCAATCTAGCCCGTAAACGATGAGTTTTTCTTCATGCAAGCGCGGGAGCGCCAACAAGACTGTGACAAACATGCCAGCCATGGCGACGGTAGATATGACCGTATGCCAAAACTTGGAAAGATCTTTTAGCGGTGGTATGACCAGCAATAATGCCAGCAAAAACGGTACAGCTGTGATTAGTGCGAATTCCATTGATTGGCTTGCTCAACTAATTCGAATTCAAATTCCCAATAGCCGCAAGGCAACTATCTTACATTAGCGCCAAGCCATGTCCAGCCGACAACATAGGCAATTCATCCAGCGGCAGCGATTTTGTCGCAAGACTGTCATCGCCGTAGTCGAACGCGGAAAAACGAGCCTTATTTGTCCGGTCGATAATCCAATGGTGATTTTAGCTATGCGCATGATGTCGCTTGTGTTGAAATGGAACAAAGGCGCGCTTGAACGCGCCAGCTCGGTACCCACCGTTTAGGAACCCAGCTTGCGCCGCAGCGCCGCGCTCAAGGCTGGAACAAGCTCATATAAGTCGCCAACGACGCCATAATGCGCGAGTTTGAAGATTGGCGCCGCGGCGTCTTTGTTGATCGCCACGATAATCTTGCTGCCGCGCATGCCCGCTTGATGCTGTATCGCGCCGCTAATCCCGCAGGCGATGTATAGATCGGGATTGACAACTTTGCCCGTCTGCCCTACTTGGTGTTCATAGGCGATATAGCCCGCGTCGACGGCGGCTCTGCTTGCGCCGACAGCGGCGCCTAGGACCGCCGCCAGAGGGCGCAGCGTATGCTCGAAGCCGTCTTTGGCTTTCCAGACATTGGGGTCTGCGGCGCCAATGTCTGAGGGAACTTTTTTGGGATTATTCGCCATGCCCCGTCCGCCGCTGACGATTATTGCCGCCTCCGTCAGATTCACATCGTGGACCGCGTCCCGAAATGCCCCCGCCGCAACTGCGATGTCTTGCATGGTCCAGCCAGTCTGGACTTCCGTGATGCTCACAGAGGCCTGGGAATCTTTTGCAGCGGCTTGAAATGCCCGCCCGCGGACTGTGATGAAAGTCGTAGCCGTGTTGGATGTCATTTCCATCGCGATTTTGCCGGCGTAAGCGGGGCGGGTCGCTATAATCTTGCCCCGGTGCAACCTCAGTTTCGTGGCCTCCGCGATTAACCCGCTTTCGGTATCTACTGCGCTGCTCGCGAGCAGCTCGCGGCCGCGGTTGCTGCCGACAGCCAAGACAAAGACCGGCTGATGCGCTTTGACCAGGTCCGTCATGAGCTGGGTATAAACTTCGAGCCGGTATTCGCTCAGCGCTTCGTCCTCGCAAATGAAAGCATTTGCCGCGCCGAAGCGCCCCGCTTCAGCAGCGATTGCGCGCGCATTTTCTCCAAATACCAGCGCGGCAACATCGCTTCCCAGTTTGTCAGCGAGTGATTTTCCCGCGGCAAGCGCTTCCCAACTGGCGGGATTCGCGCGACCGGCATAGGACTCTATCCAGACAAAAACGCTCACAGCACTTTCTCCTCGAAGAGCCGCTCGGCCAGGTTCACCGCTTTTTCTGCCGCGTCTTTGCCGGTGATAATTTCCGTCTTAACGTCGCGGGGCGCAGGATTGTGATATGCCAGGATGGACGTGGCGGCGACTGGCGCCTCGATCTCTAAATCCGCTGCCGACCAAACCGGAATCTGTGCTTTTGCCGCTTTGCGAATACCCAAAAAGTTTGGATAGCGCGGTTCGTTTATGCCCTTCAGCACAGATATGACCGCGGGCAGCCGCGCCGACAAGACGCGCTTGCCTTGTTCCAGTGTCTGTTCCACGCGGATCGTTCCCGCCTCCGCATCGAGGGCGATGATATCAGAAACGAAACTCAGCATCGTCCATCCCAGACGCCGCGCCAATTGATAAGTATGTTGATCCGTTGCGACATCAACGCTTTCCTTGCCGAAGATGATCAATTCAACATTCCCGAGTTTCTTAATGGCGCCGGCCGCCAGCGCGGACCAGACCAGGCTGTCGCGGATATCCGCCTTAGGCTCGTCAATCCGGCGGGCATTTGTTATGCCCATCGCGATACTGTGCTTGAGGGCGTCGTCATGGATGGCGGGACCGATGGCGATGACGGTCGCTTCGCCAGCGCTTTTCGTGGCTTGCACGATGCTCTCTTCCAGGGCGTATTCATCCCAGGGATTAACCACAGTAGCCACATCGCCCCAGGCGACCTCGCCCGCTTCATCAACCCAGACTTTTGCGGCTGTATCTGGCGTGCTGCGTGTAAAACTTAGGACATGCACCTGTAGCGCTTCCTGCCAAAGACTATCATGAAAGGTCAGATAGAATCATTCTACCGCAATTCTTCGTTGAATCTAATTCGAATTGACTACGCTTTAGGCTGTAAATGGGGCAAATTCACCTACATCGCGGCAGGCATTGCCATTGGGGAGAATTGTCCTTCGATCCACCTTGACGCTATGCGTGGCGCAGGCGGTCAGGACCGCTTGGGACAGGTCGGCTCCGCGCAAATCGGTCTCCCAGAGGTTGGCTGTGCTGAGATTTGCGCGGACGAGCCGCGCGCCGCGCAAATCGGCGCGCGCCAGGTTGGCCGATTGGAGGTTCGCGCCGGACAGATCGGCGCCCTCAAGCCGCGCCTCCCGCAAGCTCGCTTCGCGCAAATCGGCATCTTGCAAGCAGGCTTTGCGCAGGTCGGAGTAACCGAAGTAAGCGCCGCGCAAGTTGGCGCCGGCAAGTTTGGCATTTGTCAGCAGACAGGACGAAAGGGCGACGCCGTTCAGCTTGGCAAGCGTCCAGTCTACTGAATTAAGGCTGCCGTCTTGATAGGCGAGGCGTTCGCGCAGCGCGTCAAGCATTGGCTGGGATTTTGAGCCGCCGCGCCCCTTGCCTATTTGATCAATGAGGCGATCCGTTGGCACGAACTTGTACCAGCGTAATTGCAAAGATTGTCGCATGCGCTTTATTATGTGCACGGGCATTTGGACTTCGATGACGAAGAGTTGACGAGCCATCTTAGTGCCGCAGCCTGTTTATGACAAGACAAACATGCGGCGCGATTGCTCTGGCGAAGGTCCTCGCGCTTTGGTGACAATGCTTAGCGTTGGAATAGGTTTTTTGTCGTAATATACCATGCTAGCGCGCTGGCTGGCTGGTTATGCTAGGCTCTCGTAGCGTTGCGCTTTAGGGTTATTCAAGAGCGAATCCCATGGAGTTAGTCGGCAAACGAGTGGAGACGCTTGTCACCACTTACCTGGAAATGACTAGTAGATCGGACTTTACGCCCGCTTATATCCGAGCTGCCGACATCGAGATCGTGAAGATGGAAATGCCGGATCTGGGTTTCTACAAATTTCTATACCAGTCTGTGGGCGAGGAATGGGCTTGGCGCGACCGCCTGCAAATGACTAATTCTGAACTTCGCGACATATTGTCTTCGTCGAACACGCAGGTTCATGTTTTGTATGTCAGCGGCTCCCCGGCCGGCTACGTGGAATTGTTCCGCCACGCGGACGGCTCGGTGGAAATCGCCTATTTTGGACTGCGAGGCGACTACATGGGACGTGGACTGGGCAAACATCTGCTCAGCTATGGGGTTGCGCGGGCATGGGATATGAGCGCGAGCCGCGTCTGGCTGCATACCTGCAACCTTGACGGTCCGCACGCCTTGGCGAACTACCAAAAGCGCGGGTTTCAGGTCTATAAGGTGGAGGAAGAACCGCTGCCAGCGCTTTACGGTTGATCTGTTTGCTGACCTTGCGACTGGTCTTTCAAATCCGCGACTATCGCCGCAATTGCTTCCGGAATCCAATCAGCAAATACGAGACAAACTCGATCGGCGAGGTCGCTGTAGCGTTGACGTATCGCGGCAGCCGCTCGCTGCGGCTCGGCCACGATCGCGATCTCACGCAGAATATCTTCAGGTATGCTGCGCCAAATGGAACCGCTGTCGCCAGAATGTACAGCTATCCGAAGCGTCTCTAAGTTTTCTTCCCAGCCATGGTATTTCGCTAAAGAGCGATTGCTTCGGGACAGGGCGTAGCGCGCGATTTCCATCCCAGTTTCTTTCCCAGTATCATTCCGCGACTCATATTCCTTTTCCATCATATCCGGCGCGCATACGAGAACTGGAACCGCAAGCTCGAATGAGTCACGGGCTCTTCCCGAGCGTTCGAGTCCTCGGGCTAAATGTGGCAGGATCACATCGCGCAGATATGGCTGCGAATGCAGCAGGTTGGGATGTAGTCCTTGGCATTGTTCGCCGGCTAGGGCATAGACAGCGCCGCCGTCTCCCGACAGGAAAATTGGAATCTTCGGGCGCGTAATCGGTCCCGGATTAAAAAAAGGCGCCATCAGCCGAAACTGATAATGCCGCCCGCGAAAACGCAAGCGTTCATCGTATTGGAAAGTGCGCCAGATCGCTCGCAAGCTCTCGAGGTATTCGCGCATTAGGCCCACGCTATCGAGGGCTTGGCCACCTTGATCGGCGGGGTGGAATGGAGGCATTTCCGCATCCAGCCCCAGCACGAAGCGCCCGCCGCTTTGCCGCGCCAGATCCCAAGCTATCTGCGCGCTAATCATGGGGCTGCGCGCTATGGCTTGGGCTGCCATGGCGCCAAGCGTGAAGGGACCTTGCGTCCCCTGCGCCGCTATAGTTAATGGAAAAAACGGATTGCTCCGCCATTCGACGCTCCAAGCCGCGTCGAATCCCCAGGTCCCAGCTTGAATAATCCGCTCGGCATCGGCGCGGAGATCACTGCTGGGCTGCAAGACAATATCGATTTTCAAATGATTTTTCTTTCGCAGCAGACCGGGTCTTGAACCTAGAACACCAGATAGCGCTCGTTCTCTTTGAACCACTGATCCCATTTTCTGTAGTCTGGACTATGCTTTTCAAGCATTTCCCAGAAAGACTTGCTGTGGTTCAGCTCGCGCAAGTGGCATAGCTCGTGAATGATGACGCTGTCAATCGCGCCGGGCGGGGTCATCATCAATCTCATGTTGAAGTTCAGATTACGCTTGCCGGAACAGCTTCCCCATAAGGTTTTCTGGTTTTTGATCCTGATATTGTTAAAGACGAAACCGTGTATAACAGCTAGTTCTTGGGCTCGCGGCGGTAGATAGTACTTTGCTCGTTGACGATAAAAGTTTTCGATTGCCGATTGAATAAGTCTTGTATCGTCCATAAAAGCCAGGGGGAGCTTCACCTCTAGCCGATTCTTCATCTCCTGCACAGAGACTTTTTCTTGATTCTCCCATTCTATCAAGCAGAGAGTCAGATTTTCGCCCAGGTAGGGGAAAATTGCGCCCTGTTTATAGCTCCTTGTGAACGGTTTGTGATTTTGGTAGGCGCGCAGTTTCTGAAGCGCTTTCAGCACCCAAGCGCGCTTTTGCATGAACACTTCTTCAGGGCTAGCCTGCTTTGGTCCCAGCGGATAGACAATCTGGAATCCGCGCTCCACGTCAAATCGCAGGCTGATGCGCTTTGCGCGCTGACTCTTGCGCACGCTGTATTCGATAGTTTGACCTTGCAGTTCAATCGTTGGCATCAGTTTCCCATCGCCTTTGCGGCCTGTTCCCAGATCTCGCGCCTGTCGCCATCGTCCGGTTGAAAGGGCAAGTAGTATCCAATGCGATCAAGCAAGCCATCGTAGCGTTCGCGCAGGCGATAGGGCAGTTCGTCGGGCGGCGCGATCACCGCGAAATGTTCAAGCATGTCGTCGCTGATTAAGGTATGCATTTCATTCCAGCGCTGGCGTCGCAATAGCGTGTTCAGTTGAGGGACCAGGTCTTGCCAGCCGTGCAGCTCCAGGACGCGGCTATAGCTCGGTGTGCTGGCGTAAAAGGCGATCTGAGACTTGCTGAGCAGCTTGCTTTCTTCAATTTGAGCTTCTGTTTCGCCCGTGACGACGAACACGGCGCATGACAGTAAGAGCTTGCCCGGTTTTTCCGAACGGGCGCGCCCAGCTGCGAAAGCTGGCGCCAATACTTCTCGCAAGTATTGCGGCGTATGGAAAGAATGAATGTGGAAGCCATCGCATAGCTCGCCAGCCAGCCTCGCCAAGCCGGTATTGACCCCGGCGATGTAAATCGGGATATCATGTTCCGTCGTCTGAGCTGATGACCATTGCGGGGGAGCCCATTCATAGCTGTAATATTCGCCCTCGAAACTCAAAGGCTGGCAAGCGCGCGAGCTGCGCCAGGCTAGGTTTAAGACCTTTATGTACTCGCGAATCTGTTGTAGCGGCTTGCCCCAAGTCGCGCTAAAGCGTTTGGTGATATGTGGTTTGATTTGCGTGCCCAAGCCAAGGATGAAGCGACCGCGCGACTGGGTTGCCAGGTCCAGCGCAGTCTGCGCCATCAGCAATGGATCGCGTGGGAAAGCGACCGCGATAGCGGTGCCCAGGGAGATATGACGCGTCGCCAAGGCAGCATGGGCTAGGGGCAGGAAGGGATTATGCGCGGCTTCGGCGACCCATAAGCCGTCAAAACCATAATCTTCGACTGCTTCCGCAATTGACGCGGCTTTGTTCAAGTCTTCGACGAAAACACTTACATCGAATTTCATGAATCAATCTCGATAGCCTGTGGACAGCCATTGTATCTCATAGCCAATGTCATATGAAGTTTGGAATTGCAGCCTTCTGACAGGCGCATTCGGGCCTTCTCAGAGCAATCGCTTCAAAATATTTTCAACATAGAGGACGCAGAGGACACAGAATTTAGTAGTTTAGACGACTATTCAACTAAATCGCGGCTAGGAATAAGCAAGGGTCACTAGAGAGACGTTTTTATTCACCAAAATACCCCGCTAAAATATGACATTTATTGTTTTTCTCTGCGCTCTCTGCGTACTCTGTAGTTAATTTTCAGTTTAGATTCCCGCCATTTCGTCCGCCATCATTTTGAAGCGATTGGCCTGGGGCCTTCATAACATAGTCGCTTGCGGTCGACAAAAGTGCTATAATCTCTTTTGATTGGTATGCGCATCTTGAAGCATACCTCGTGAACAATAGATTATATTCTCAAATTGATATCGCCAGGGAGGACCTATGAGTGTGCGGGATTCCCGCATTGTCAACGTCGGCTTGCGCAACATCGCCGCAACCATATTGATCGCGCTGGGCTTATTGTTCGCCTGGGAGATCCGCGGCACATTGATGCTGACCTTCGCCGCGGTGATCTTGGTTGTGCTATTCACAATGCCGGTGCGTTTGCTGGTAAAGCGCTTCGAGATGAACCGTTTAGTCGCCATCATCGTCAGCGTGGTCGGCTTTTTTGTAATACTTGGTTTAATTGGCCTCCCGATTTTAAGAACTATCGGCATCCAGTCTCAAGCTTTGGCGGGCCAAATCCGGCTAGGTTTGCAAGAGGTGGGCGATTCTATTACCCGAGAGGCTCTCATCTCTCGGTATTCTTTCCTCGAGGGCTTAATCCCCAGCGATATTAACGATTTGATCTCGATCGACTTGATTAACCAGACCGTCTCTCAGCTGACAGAAGCGGTTGGCACGCTGGGCGGGACGGTTCTGCCGGTTGTTGGCGGCGTCGCCAATACGATTCTTAGCGCGCTCATCATCTTCTTCCTTAGTATGTATTTGTTGGCGGAACCGGATCGTTATGTGAACGGTATCATCAAACTCACGCCGATACGCTATCGTGGGCGCATGATGCATATATTGCGTCGGCTTGATTCTACGTTACGTGCCTGGCTGAGCGTGACAGGCGTGTCGATGTTGGTGGTAGCCGTGCTGACGGGCTTGGGGCTGGCGCTGCTGGGTATCAATGAATGGCTGGCTTTGGGTGTTTTGGCGGGTGTCCTGTCCTTTATCCCCAATTTTGGTCCCGTTGTCGCGCTGGTTCCTTCGGTGGCTGTGGCGATTGTGCAAGCGCCTGAAAATGTGATCTGGGTCGCAGCCGTCATTTACGGTGTGTCATTCTTCCAGAGTCAAGTTGTAAGCCCCGTACTAGCAAGCGAACGAATGAATATGCCGGCGATTCTCGTTTTGTTGGGTCAGATCATTTTTGGCTTTTTCTTTGGATTCCTGGGCTTGATGCTGGCGGTGCCCTTGAGCGCGGTTGTGGCTGTGCTTGTGGACGAGATATACGTGAAGGATATTCTGGGAGATCGTCCCAAAGAAAAGGTCAATGAAGATGCGACGGAAGCGCTGGCGCCGGCTGACGTTTCAGCCGCGCCTCATTTGTCGGCTTGATCCGGTGAATTGTGGCTCGCGACCCTTGTCGTCACGCGATTGCAAATGAATTTTTGGAATAGGCAAAACCATCCTTGACATCGTAATAACCTATGCTAATCTAGTGGCGCAATGATGAGGACACACGTCCTCGTCTTTTTTGTCCCCATAGGGGGATGTGCAAATTAACAGCAGAATAGTGGGTTAAGACAGAAAAGACGAACCCTGATCGAATACGGAGAGTTTGATCCTGGCTCAGGATGAACGTTGGCGGCGTGCCTAACACATGCAAGTCGAACGATAAGCGCCCTTCGTGGCGTGAAGAGTGGCGAACGGGTGAGTAACACGTAACTGATCTGCCCTATAGAGCGGGATAACAATTGGAAACAGTTGCTAATACCGCATGTCATCGCGTTAGTTAGAGAGACGTGATGAAAGGTTGAGGCGCTATGGGATGAGGTTGCGGACCATCAGCTAGTTGGTGAGGTAAAGGCTCACCAAGGCGATGACGGGTAGGGGACCTGAGAGGGTGGCCCCCCACACTGGGACTGAGACACGGCCCAGACTCCTACGGGAGGCAGCAGTGAGGGATATTGCACAATGGACGGAAGTCTGATGCAGCGACGCCGCGTGGATGAAGAAGGTTTTCGGATCGTAAAGTCCTTTTCTATGTGACGAGAATGGACGGTAGCATAGGAATAAGTGTCGGCTAACTACGTGCCAGCAGCCGCGGTAAAACGTAGGACGCGAACGTTATCCGGAGTTACTGGGCGTAAAGCGCGCGCAGGCGGTTGTATAAGTCTTATATGAAAGTTATCGGCTAAACTGATAGAGCGTATGAGAGACTGTACAACTAGAGAGAAATAGAGGGAAGTAGAATTCCGGGTGTAGTGGTGAAATGCGTAGATATCCGGAGGAATACCGGTGGCGAAGGCGGCTTCCTGGATTTCATCTGACGCTGAGGCGCGAAAGCGTGGGTAGCGAACGGGATTAGAAACCCCGGTAGTCCACGCTGTAAACGATGTACATTAGGCGTTCGGTTGTCGTTAGGCAATTGAGTGTCGCAGCAAACGCGCTAAATGTACCGCCTGGGGAGTACGGTCGCAAGGCTAAAACTCAAAGGAATTGACGGGGGCCCGCACAAGCAGCGGAGCGTGTGGTTTAATTCGAGGCTACGCGAAGAACCTTACCTGGGAATGACATGATGGTAGTACGGAAGCGAAAGCGGAAGGACCCTTCGGGGAGCCGTCACAGGTGCTGCATGGTTGTCGTCAGCTCGTGCCGTGAGGTGTTCGGTTAAGTCCGCAAACGAGCGCAACCCTCGGAGCTAGTTACAAGTGTCTAGCTTGACTGCCCGTGACAAACGGGAGGAAGGTGGGGACGACGTCAAATCAGCATGGCCTTAATATCCAGGGCGACACACACGCTACAATGGTAGATACAATGGGTAGCGAAGTAGCGATACGGAGCCAATCCTTCAAAGTCTATCTCAGTTCGGATTGCAGGCTGCAACTCGCCTGCATGAAGTCGGAGTTGCTAGTAACCGCAAATCAGCACGTTGCGGTGAATACGTTCCCGGGCCTTGTACACACCGCCCGTCACGTCATGGGAGTTGGTCGAGCCTGAAGTCGGGAAGCTAACCTGTAAAGGGGGGCTACTGCCTAGGGCAGGATCGATGACTGGGACGAAGTCGTAACAAGGTAGCTGTAGCGGAAGCTGCGGCTGGATCACCTCCTTTCTAAGGGAGCGCGATTTGTAAGGATCGCGCGAGAACAGAGTAAGAGTGTGTAAAGCGGGGTGAAGTTGAGATACTGTCTAACCTGCTATTGTGCTGTTAATATTAAGGTAGAATGGGGATTGGATTTGGGGCTGTAGCTCAGTTGGTTAGAGCGCGCGCCTGATAAGCGCGAGGTCGCAAGTTCAAGTCTTGCCAGCCCCACCTCGGGGATATAGCTCAGTTGGGAGAGCGCCTCGTCTCCATCCCATGTCCGCTTAACTTTATATGTTTTCCTAACTCCCCTTGTTGTTCATAGGGCAGCCCCCCAGTTGAATAATTCTCAGACAGTTTCACACCTTCATCTAAAATCTATTCCCACTGTGGTTGTCATTGCCCTACTACTGCTTATCCTGCTGACCATTTTGCAATCGCCAATGCGCGTAAACCCCGATGTCTCCTTACTCATGGAATATGGTCGCCGCACTTTGGATGGCGAGCTGCCATATATCGACTTCTACCACCAGGGTTTGCTGACGATCAATTATCTCAATGCCGTACCAGTTGCCATATCGGAAGTCGTAGGCGTGAACAGTCTGAGTGTTTGGCAGTTAATTTCTTGGTTTTTAACCGTAAGCAGCGTCTTTTGTACCTTTCGCTTGTCAGTACGAATTTTCGCTAGTCACTGTTCTTCGCACTTGAACTTATTGATTCCGCTCTGCCTGGCAATAATGGCGTGGCTTGCCCTCTTTACCAGCGACATAGGACAGCGAGAGTATCTCTTCGTGCTTGCAGCAATACCGTGGTTGCTTTACCGCTATTGCAAATTGGAGGGTATGACATTTCACGCGCTCCCAGCTGTAATAATCGGTATCGCAGCGGGTTTGGTTGCGACCATAAAACCGCATTTTCTCTTTGTGATTGTCGCAGTTGAACTCTATTGGATTGTTAGGGGTGGTGGCAAAATTCGCAGATCGGTGGATGCTAGTCTAATAGGCTTCGCAGTCGTTCCGCTTGCCAATTTAGCCTACTTGCTCGTATATCCAGACGCGTTCGATGGTTTATATCGCTGGATGATACTGTACTTCGCTCAAGGGCTCCCCAACCTTTCAGCTAGTCTCAGCACTGTAAACGTAATGCGACTTCTTCTGCCATGTTCAGTAGCTGCGATAGGTCTTATATTTGCGATTCGGCGCAATGGCGTACATTACCGTTTGCTGGCCGGGCTTGCGATTTTCACTGCAGCGAGTGGAGGCATTGTCGTATTGCAGTCCTTGCGAGAATTTTACCGGCTTCTCCCACTCTATGCCGGTGCATTGACCTGCTGCGGATTGATAATATTGCTGCCTGCTGTGATTGATGAGCCAGGTCGACGCTATACGCGTTTTACCGGAGACATCTTCTATGGATGCCTGTTGTCCATTGTCCTCTTGACCACGCTATTTTCATGGCAAAGTCTCGCAACAATTTCCATCGCTACTCCAAAAGACTTGCGGTCGATGCTTCTGGAGGTTACAAAGCCGGGCGACGAAATCTTATTCATGTCCCAGTGGCTTGGCATCAAGCATCCTTGGTTGCAGATTGTCGGCAGGAACGAGGCACACAGCATTCCTGCCGAATGGAAACCGCCACTGGATCCCGAAGACGAGCGGGCTGCTGAGAGCTTGAATTTTCAGTTGGATATTACGCGCGCGGATATCGACGAGTCGCCGGCCGCAATCGTGATAGATAGCGGCGCTGGTATACGCAAGGTAATAGCTGATTCTGGTTTGCTAGAACTGATAGAATCGCGCTACCGGCTAGTAGGTGAGGTTCAAACCTATTCAGTGTATGCCTATGTTGGGAATCCGCCGCCTCAGGGGACGAGTTTCACTCTCGGCGACAAATTTGAACTATATTCTTGGCATATCCAGCCAGTTGACGGTGTAACGCTCCAAGCATGTGACCAGTTGAAATTAATGACCTGGTGGCATCCACTTGAACAGGGTCTTGAGCGCTTCACTTTACATGTTGACCTTGTAAAGCCCGATGGCGGGGCGGTGTTAGAACAGTATGGCCGGATTGGGACTGAGGAGGATTATTCGGCCGTCTCGACTATAATCGATCAGCGCCAGCTAGATTTGCCCTGTGAGTTAGAATCGGGAGTCTACTGGCTATTGCTGTCAATGGAGGACATGAGCGTAGCGGGGGGCGATGTGCTGCCGGTTAGTGACAGTGATGGGGGTGAATACGGCAAGTATGTATTCTTAGGCGAATTTGAGATTGGCGCTTGACGAGGGGATATTAGCATAGCAGAATTTTAGTCTTGCAGCTTAGGAGGTGTCGCACCTTAACCAGGGGATATAGCTCAGTTGGGAGAGCGCGTCAATCGCACTGACGAGGTCAGGGGTTCGAGTCCCCTTATCTCCATGCGTGGAATAGAGCGCGGCGAAATTAGCCGGCGCAAAATCATAAAACATTGATCAGGAAGCGAGCTCTTAGGCTCGTTTTTTTTGGTTCTCCGGACAATAGAATCTTGCCATTTGCATTGCCCAAGACCGCTCAATCGCGGTTGCCGCCGCCGCGGTTAACTATGCTTGCGGATATTATTGTTTGTGGTTAAATTACCCTTGTCAGTGGCTAGAAGGATCAATATACTGCAGTTAAAGAACTGGTAGATGGAGTGTGTAAAGCCATGAAAACCCGATTCATTACCATATTTAAGGTACTTATCTTTAACTTGTTGTCTTTGTCGCTTGTCTTCGGCATCGTTGTGAACCGAACCGACATTGTGATTGCTCAAGCCAACACGGAGGATTCGGATAGTCCGGTACTGACGCCGCGCGAATCGCAAGTCGAAGCCGAAGCGGACGAGGATGACGACGATGGAGATGGGGACGATGGTCCGGAGGTCTTCAGCTACTTTGTGCAGCCGGGCGATAATTTGTGGAGCATCGCGCGGCAGCTTGGCGTGCCTTATCAAGGGCTGGCCGCTCAAACAGATAATCCTCGGCGCATTTTTTCGGGGCAGGTTTTCACCTACAGCAGGCAGGACATGCATGTCGCGTCCTTTGAGTCTAGCAGAAGCGAAAGCGCAATCGTTTCCGTCAGCGTGGGCGATGGCGACACCTATACCTTCACAGTGCGGCCAGGCGACACCTTGTCGCATATCGCGCTGTGGCTGGGGGTTCCGCTCGAGACGCTGGCGGAGCAGGTGGAAAATCCATCGCGAATTCTGGCGGGACAGAAAATCACCTATGTCAGCGATCAACGCATTGATACGCCGCCCCTGCTAACCGACAACGAAGGCACGGACAGCGATGGCATCGACACAACCGGTCAATTCACCGACAATGATGGCATCGACACGGACTATCTGCAGCCGCAGGATAATCAGCAACAGCAAGTCCAGCAACAACAACAGGTTCCCTATACCGACAACGATGGCACGGACAGTGACGGCATCGACACCACCGGTCAATTCACTGACAACGATGGTACGGATAGCGATGGCATCGACACCACTGGACAATTCACCGACAACGATGGTACGGATAGCGATGGCATCGACACCACTGGCAACCTCACCGACAATGATGGCACGGATAGCGATGGCATTTATACGACGGGCTTGCAAGATGATACTGACAACAGCGACAGCAACGATACTGATGACAGCGACTAATGACGATGACTTCGTCGCTTCCGATCCCGCTCTTGGAGCCGCAGCTTGAGCCAACGGCGGATCCGCGTCTGCCGGAGCTTTCCCAACTGTATGATCGAGAATGGGTTTGGGCTGCATATCGCAAACACAATAGGGGCAATGGACCCGCTCCGCCGCAGCGTTTTCGCGTGCGTCAGTTCGTCCACAGCCCGGGGCGTTCCGCATTCACGAGATATGAAGCGCAATGGTCTCCCGAGGCATATCTCGCGCCTCAGCAATTTGTCGCGAGGATGGATAGAGATAATCCCACAGAGTTTTTCTTTTACCCCGATGACCGGCGTTTGCCGGGGCTATGCGAAGTTGCGGATTCGCAGCGGGCGCTGGAGCTGGCGAACCGATACGTTCTGACCGTGCCGGGCCGGCGGTCGCGGGTTGAGCTGATAACTTATCGACCTGGGCATCGCGCCGTGCTGCGCCATCGCTTTGGACGGGTCAAGCTCTACGCTCGCGTTGTCCGTCCTGGAGAGTTGCCGCGCTTGTTGGATGCCTACCAGATCGTCAAGTCGTCGGGTTTTGTCATCCCGAATCTTGCGGGAAATTGGTTGGATGGGGGTGTGATTTGGCTGTCGCAGGTTTCAGGCGCCAATCTACGCCAACTTATACGCAAAGGGGCAATGCCCGCTCCTGAACTGCTCTTGGATGGTCTTGATCAACTCTGGCGGAGGCCGATCGACGGTCGCAGCGGCCGTGTTTTTCGGCTGGACCACGCCTTTCGCAGCGCCGGGCGCAGCTTCAAGCATCATCTGCGGGATTCTCAAACCGGTATGCTGGTTCTAAATGAAGCGGTCCGTTCTCTGGAGCCTTTTGTGCGATCATGGGCGCCAAGCGCTACGGCTCACAACGATTTCTATGACGACCAATTGCTGGTTCTGCCCGATGGCAGATTCGCCCTAGTGGATTTTGAAGAGGCTGGGCCGGGCGATCCGCTGCTGGATGTGGGCAATTTTCTGGCGCATCTGCGCTGGTCGACGAAGTTTAGCCGGGCGAATACTGCCGCAGCAAGCCGCCGCTATTACGATATCTTCCGTCCAGCTGCGCTGGCGCGCTTCGGCTGGGCGGATCGCAGCTTGTCGTTCCGCGAAGCGCTGTGTTTGTTCCGGGTCTGCACGAACTTTATCCGCCATCCACAAGCGAATTGGCGGGCTAAATTGGAAGTTGGCTTAGCTATGGTCAACGACTTATTGGGCTAATTGGCAGGGTAATCGCTTCAAATTTTCTTCACCATTGAGGACGCCGAGGTCACAGAGTTTTGTTTGTACAGAGCAAAACTCCTCTCGAAGCCCACTTGTAGCTGCTGGCACACAATTTTCATATTGAAAGACTTTTCTCGGTGCTCTCGGTGTCCCCGGTGCTTATATTTTCTTTGAGTTTTTATAAATTGGTGACTATGATTTTGAAGCGATTGCCCCGGGCCAATTGGACTTTTTTGTTGATGAATGTGGCTATGGTCTCTGCCGCCGCTGGGCTGTCAATTTGATCAGAATTGGCGCTTGACGCTGTGAAATAAGCGTGGCAGAATTTCTAGGCTAGCGGCTGGTTGAAACCAGCTGGTGCGTCTTAACAGTCGAATAAACAACGCGAAGGTAATACCTAAGCGCGCATGCCAAGATAGCCGTGCGTTCCGTATGATATGAAAACGGAAAGCGAATAAGGGTACACAGAGGATGCCTAGGTATCTCGTGCCGAAGAAGGACGTGTTATACTGCGAAAAGCTTCGATGAGGCGTATAAAGCCGTAAGAGTCGGAGGTATCCGAATGGGGAAACCCGGTGCGGTTCAAGCCGCGTCATGGTTGGTTAAGAGCTGGCCAGGGGAACCGCTCGAACTGAAACATCTAAGTAGAGCGAGGAAAAGAGAAGATTCTGCGAGTAGTGGCGAGCGAAAGCGGAGTAGCCCAAACCATAGACTGCGGTTTATGGGGTTGCAGGACTCATGTTAGGTATGGAAGCCGAAGAGGAATGATCTGGGAAGGTCAGCCGTAGAGGGTGAGAGTCCCGTATTTGTAGGCGGAAGTATTGATGAGAATCCTGAGTAGCACGATACACGCTAACATTGTGTGAAACAGGGGGGACCACCCTCCAAGGCTAAATACGCGAGATGACCGATAGCGCAGCAGTACCGTGAGGGAAAGGTGAAAAGAACCCCGGCGAGGGGAGTGAAAGAGAATCTGAAACTGTGTACTTACAACCGGTCGGAGGGTTACGCGAGTAATCTGACGGCGTGCCTTTAGGAGAATGAGCCAGCGAGTTAATGTGCGTGGCGAGCTTAAGACAGAGTCAGTCGTAGGCGTAGGGAAACCGAGTCTGAATAGGGCGAGAGAGTGGCGCATATTAGACACGAAACCATGCGAGCTAACCATGGCCAGGGCGAAGTTACGGTAATGCGTAATGGAGGTCCGGACCCACCGATGTTACAAAATCGGGGGATGAGTTGTGGTTAGAGGTGAAATGCCAAACGAGCTTGGAGATAGCTTGTTCTCCCCGAAATAGCTTTAGGGCTAGCGTTGCGTGATGGGTGCGGGAGGTAGAGCACTGTATGGGCTAGGGGGCGTCAAGCTTACTGAACCCAAACAAACTCCGAATGCCTGCATGCCGAGCGCAGCAGTTGGACTGCTTGAGATGAGTTAAGTAGTCGAGAGGGAAAGAACCCGGACCCTCGACTAAGGTCCCGGAGTGTATGCTAAGTGTAAAACGAGGTGAATGTGTTGAGACAGCTAGTAGGTTGGCTTAGAAGCAGCCATCCTTTAAAGAGTGCGTAACAGCTCCCTAGTCAAACGCATTTGCGCGGATAATGTAACGGGTCTAAAGCATACGACCGAAGTCAGGGATAACGAGAGTTATGGTAGGGGAGCGTTCTACAAGCGGCGAAGTTGAGCTGTGAGGTTCATTGGAGTTTGTAGGAGTGCGAATGCTGGCATGAGTAGCGAGAAATAGGTGAGAACCCTATTCGCCGAAAGTCTAAGGTTTCCGACGGAAGGTCAGTCCGCGTCGGGTTAGTCGGTCCTAAGCCGAGGCTGAGAAGCGTAGGCGATGGACAACGGGTTAATATTCCCGTACCGGTAAGTGGAGTGTTAGCGATAGCTTGTGGGGATGTCAGCCTCTGAGTGGATTGAGGTTGCAAGCGGGGAGAACCCGTGAAGCCGTGCCGCAAGGCAGGAAGTGACGAGTACCATGGGACGAGAAGAGTGGCTAAGACGTTGAAGCTTGCCGTCCGTACCGCAAACCGACACAGGTAGACGAGTTGAGAATACGAAGGCGAACGGGAGAACCTCTGCTAAGGAACTAGGCAAAATGGATCCGTAACTTCGGGAGAAGGATCGCCTGGCTGTGGTGGTCAGGTTGCAGTGAAAAGGCTCTGCCGACTGTTTACCAAAAACACAGGTCTCTGCGAAAGCGCAAGCTGACGTATAGGGGCTGACGCCTGCCCAGTGCCGGAAGGTTAAGTGGAAGAGTGAGAGCTTGGAGATGAAGCCCCGGTGAACGGCGGCCGTAACTATAACGGTCCTAAGGTAGCGAAATTCCTTGTCGGGTAAGTTCCGACCCGCACGAAAGGCGTAACGAGTGGAGCACTGTCTCAGCAGGGGGCCCGGCGAAATTGAAGTATGCGTAAAAATGCGTATTACCCGCAGCAGGACAAAAAGACCCCGTGGAGCTTTACTGTAGCTTGCCATTGCGTTAGGTCGATATTTGTGCAGGATAGCTGGGAGGCATGGAAGCGTGCGCGTCAGCGTGTGTGGAGCCGATGTTGAGATACCAGCCTGATGTTGTTTTGGCTCTAACCTAGGTATGTGAATATCAGGGACAGTGGCAGGTGGGCAGTTTGACTGGGGCGGTCGCCTCCGAAAGGGTAACGGAGGCGCCCAAAGGTTGGCTCAGATGGAATGGAAACCCATCGTTGAGTGTAAAGGCAGAAGCCAGCTTGACTGCGAGACAGACAAGTCGAGCAGAGACGAAAGTCGGGCTTAGTGATCCTACGGTCCAGAGTGGAATGGCCGTAGCTTACCGGATAAAAGCTACCCCGGGGATAACAGGCTAGTCTTGCCCAAGAGTTCAAATCGACGGCAAGGCTCGGCACCTCGATGTCGGCTCATCGCATCCTGGGGCAGAATCGTGTCCCAAGGGTTGGGCTGTTCGCCCATTAAAGCGGTACGTGAGCTGGGTTCAGACCGTCGTGAGACAGGTCGGTCTCTATCCGCTGTGGGCGTTGGGAATTTGCGAGGAGTTGCCCCTAGTACGAGAGGACCGGGGTGGACGAAGCGCTCGTGCATCAGTTGTCGCGCCGGCGGCATAGCTGAGTAGCGACCTTCGGATCGGATAACCGCTGAAAGCATCTAAGTGGGAAGCCGGCCTCAAGACGAGATTCCCCATTGGTATGACCAAGTAAGACCGCTGGGAGACTACCAGTTAGATAGGCGGGGGGTGTAAGCGCAGTAATGCGTGCAGCTGACCCGTACTAATGGTCGAGGGCTTTCCGTATCATATGGTACGGGGTGTATGGCGCTATTGGAGCGCTTGGGAATGTGCTTAGAGTTGTTTATTCGATGCTGACGCAAGACGTTGAAGAGCGGTTGAGTGTTGTGTTGGTGGCTAGAGCCGCGGGGGTCCACCCGGTCTCATCCCGAACCCGGAAGTTAAGCCCGCGAGCGCAGATGGTACTGCATTGGAGACGATGTGGGAGAGTATGCCGCCGCCAACGCTACACTTAACCGCTCTTTTTGTAGTTCTACTTTCACAACCCATTTTGAATTTAGCATCAAACTTGCGATATTCGTTCTTTCTATGTATAACGATTGCGGTGCGCGATCCCCACGAGTTCTAGGCAGAAAGTATGCCCCCCAGAGTTTGGGACGGAGGCGAGCTGACGAGCCGCTTCGAAATAAATTGATGCCCAAAGTAAAGTAGATCTTTGAACTTTTAACCGCCGCCGCACCGTTGTTTTACTGGCTCACGGAACAATCTACAAAATACATCCGTTTTGCATCTCGGGTAGTATATTTGGCTTCGTGCCGCCCAATATGTAGGACAGGTTGTGTTTTTCCCGTTTGCCCCGAATAATGGGCGAGAAACTCTGTAGCAATATCCCCACACTTGCCATTACAATAATACATATCGCACTGAACGAAGAAATTGAACCATGGTACAGATAGAATCGATTCTCGCGCGCCTATTCCTCATCTTTGCCAGTCTCGCCTTTAGCCTATTCCTCGTCGAAAAAGTCGCAGAATTCTATCTCTGGAATATTGCATCCAGAGATGAGTTCAACGAATTCGCTTCTATCAATCAACTCAAAGAACGATATGGAGACGACTTATTCATCAACAGCAATGAAGCGTCGAGAGATGTCCTATATGCGCCGCATCATTATCTCGGATACGTCTTGACCCCCAACCTAGAAAGAGGAGGAAACAGACATAATTCCTTGGGCTTCCGTGGTGATGAGATCTCACTCAATAAGCCTGAAAACACGTATCGCATCGTTACGATTGGAGGCTCAACGACGTACAGCACGGGCGTCCAAAACTATTTGGAGAGCTATCCCTATCAACTCGGCGAATACCTCAAACAGCTGGGACGAAGCCATATTGAAGTAGTTAATGCAGGTGTTGGCGGCTATGCGAGTTATCATTCTTTGATTGGTCTGCAGTTCAAAGTGCTGCCTTTGCAGCCGGACTTGCTCATAGTTTATCAAGGCTATAATGATATTCACACGCGTTTCGTATATCCTCATTCAAAGTATCGCGGAGATAACTCGGGCCACATTTCACCTTTCGTTCCTGCTATAGCCATGCCAGAGATTTGGGAGTATAGCACAGCCATGCGGGTCATCGGTGTTCGCGCCGGTATGACAAAACCTCATTCAGCGATAGAGTGGTATAGTCATAATATCGCCCAAAGCAGCTACAGGTCCAGCTTTAAATTCCAATGGCTTAACGGAACCTACCCGCGGAATATTTTTGTCGAAATACCAGCCATGGAAATGCTGGTAAACAATCCGCCAATACATTTCGAGCGGAATTTGATTAGCATGATCTCTATGGCTGATGGTCATGATGCCGCAATGATGTTAATCACCTTCGTCACATCCACAAACTTTGACCATCCCAATGTCGCCAGCGATGAATATATTTTTGCGCTCAGGCAGCATAATGATGTGACGCGAAAAGTAGCTGCATCAACTGATACGCCATTATATGATATGGCAGATTCTTTTCCCGATGACGATTCACTGTTCACCGATGGCCGTCACATGACCAAAGAGGGGAATCGGATTCGTGCGCAATTGATTGGAGACTATGTCTATCACGAGTTTCTTTCGTAATGATGAGGCAATTATGAGCTTATTATGCTGATACGTACAGGAGCTTTGCAAACGATCCTAGTGTGAAGGGCGCATACCCAGTCTCATCCCGAACCCGGCAGTTAAGCCCGCGGGCGCAGATGCTACTGCATTGGAGACGATGTGCGAGAGTATGCCGTCGCCAACACTTCTCGGCGCCGCTCCGCCCTCTTTAGATTTTGAAAGGCTTTCTGGTAGCAACGCTCTATTCGCCGCGCGCTAGATTACACACTTTTTACATTCCTCTCATAGTTTGATGACATCCCACGAATATAGTACCAACAGTGTCTGGCGGTTCGAATGAGGCGATAGTATGCAACTAATCTTGGAGTACTGGCTCCATTTCGGCATCAACCTGGGGATAATAAGCATTCTGATTGCCGCACTCTATTGGCGGCGGAAACCCAGCCGGAATTACGCGCTCGCCATGATCGTTGGCGGCTCCCTCGTCTATATTGTGATTCGGCTGCTGGTGAGGGCCGAAATCAGCCTGGGCGTCGGCTTCGGCATCTTCGCCGTCTTCTCCTTGTTGCGTTTTCGCACGGTGGCGATTTCCTTGCGAGATATGACGTACCTCTTCGCCACCATAACCTTGTCCCTGGTCAACGCGATGCTGATGACCTTCGGTACTTGGGAAGAAGTTGCCGCCGTGAACCTTGCGATTCTGGCCACCTTGTCGCTGATCGAGTTCAGTCGTGTCTTGCGGAATCGCGTCAGCTTCAGGCTGGCCTATGACAACCTTGATTTGCTGCATCCAGGCAGACGAAAAGAACTATTTGTCGATATATTCGAACGCACCGGCATCAGGCCCCTACCAGAGCAATCGCACCAAGAAATGAAAGGCGAATAGAATGGGTTCATCAATACGGATGAGGAGAGCCCGAGATGAGCCCAAGTGGAATAGCGGAAGCCTTTGCCAGTTTAGAAGATCCGCGCCGCGAACATGGTCAATTACACCCGTTGCTGGATATCATCATCATCGCGATCTGCGCGGTGGTGAGCGGTGCCGAGACCTGGGTGGACATTGTTGATTTTGGCGAGGATAAAGAGGAATGGTTAAGGGGATTTTTAGAGTTGCCTAAGGGTATTCCTTCGCACGATACATTTGCCCGCGTCTTCCAACTATTAGACCCTCAGCAGGTACAGTTGTGCTACCAAGATTGGATTAGCAGCATCAAGCCAGTATTAGCTGAAGGCGATATTGTGGCAATAGACGGCAAGACGATGCGGCGCAGCCATGATCGTAGGCAAGGAAAGAGCGCCTTGCATCTGTTGCATGCCTGGTCAGTGGAAGCCGGCTTGGTCTTGGGCAAGCGCGCTGTGGACGCGAAAAGCAATGAGATACCTGAAATTCCCGAATTGCTGAAATTGCTGTATTTGAAAGGCTGTATCGTGACTTTGGACGCGATGGGCTGTCAGAAAGACATCGTGAAGTCGATTGTTAGCGAGCACGGAGCGGATTATGTCATAGCCTTAAAGGAAAATCAGGGCAGTTTGTACGACGCAGCCCAGTCCCTTTTCGCTTATGCCGATGACCGCCATCCGCGCTTGATAGGTCAATATAGTCACAATGAAGAAATCAGCAAGCCGCGTGGTCGGGTCGAGCGCCGGGACTGTGAAGTGATGACCGATGTTGCTGTCTTGAATGACTTAAGGCAGCAAGAAGGCTGGATGGGCTTGCAGTCGCTAGTCCGCGTCCAACATGCCCAATTACTGGATGGGCAGTGGCAAAACACGCAGACGCGCTATTTTATCTCCTCATTACAAGGGAAGGATGCCAAACAACTCCTGCGAATGATTCGTTCGCACTGGCACATTGAAAATAAACTCCATCGGGTCTTGGATGTGACCTTTCGGCAAGACGACAGCCGTATTCGTGTAGGACACAGCCCAGAAAATTTCGCTGTGCTACAGCATATCGCATTGGCTTTGCTCAAAAAACACCCCAAAAAAATCAGCCTGCGGCGCAAGCGATTTCAGTCAGCGCGGAACGATAAGCTTCGCTGGCAAATCCTCAAAGCATTTTCCGAATAGTGGTGCGATTGCTCTGGAGCAAGGAGCATACCCTGTCTGTTCGCGCAGCCTCGGCTATAATGAGCGTTCCATAGGTTAGGCTGGGACCTTTCTAGGCATGGAAGCCAGAGGAATACTGCGACGCATTGATCTTGTGTTATTGGTTACGACAATAGCGCTGGTCGTCTTCGGCATATTGATGATCGCCAGCGCAACGCAAGACGCCATCGACGACGACATCATTCGTCGGGTGCCTGATCAAATCAATTACGCCATCATCGGTTTCGTCGTCATAATCGTGATGGCAAGCATCAACTACCGACTTTTAGGCGGTATCAGCGTTTGGCTCTATGCAGCCATGATCATTCTTCTGCTCTTGGTCCGCGTCTTCGGCGTCGAGGGCGCGGGTGGCGCGCAGCGCTGGCTGAACATCGGCATCCGCATTCAGCCTTCAGAAATCGGCAAGATCATATTGATAATCACCCTGTCGCAGCATCTAGCCGACCGCTATCAGAATCTGGGGCAATTGTCGGCCGTCTTTCGCTCCCTGGCGCATGTTGCGATTCCCGCCGTATTGATATTTATTCAACCTGACCTCGGTACGACAATCGTATTTCTTTTCATTTGGGCTGTGATAATTTGGTCGGCGGGCTTCCGCTTGCGGCACATCGCGATGTTTGTAGCGGTTGGGCTAGCGCTGCTGCCGATTGTATTCACGCAGCTGGAGTCGTATCAGCGAGCGCGTATTGAACTCTTTATCAACCCGGGCAGCGATCCCGACGCCGGTTACAATATCGATCAAGCCTTGATCAGCATCGGATCGGGCGGTGTCTTAGGCAAAGGCTATGCCGTTGGTCCACAAAACACCGGGCGCTTCCTGCGCGTGCGACACACGGACTTTATCTTTAGCGTTATCGCCCACGAATTTGGGATGGCCGGCGGACTTGCGCTTATCGGACTGATCAGCCTGGTTTTATTGCGCATTCTAAAAGGCGCGCGCGAAGCGAGCGACCCGCTGGGCAGTATGATTTGCTACGGCGTGGCCGCCATGATATTCTTCCAGACCGTCGTTTCCATCGGCATGAACCTGGCTCTGCTGCCGGTAACCGGTTTAACTTTGCCTTTTGTCAGCTCGGGGGGCACGTCGCTGCTCTTCACCATGGTCGGTATCGGGCTGGTGCAAAGCGTTATCGCGCGGCGCAGAAGAATTATCGTCTAATTGCCGAGGACGCGCGCTTCCCGCTGGCTACTTCGCCCAAACTCAAAAGGAGACAGATTTGACTGCAGATGATCGGCAAGCCGTGCGCACCCGTTATGCGCCAAGCCCGACAGGACCTCAACATATAGGCGGCATCCGCTCCGCCCTATTTGGCTGGCTCTTCGCCCGGCGGCACGGGGGTCAGTTTATTTTGCGCATCGAAGATACGGACCAGAAACGCTTTGTGCCCGGCTCCATGGAAATGATTCAAGACGCTTTTGAATGGTTGGACATGGATATCGACGAAGGACCAGAGCAAGGCGGACCCTTTGGACCCTACATACAGTCGCAGCGATTGGAACTCTATCAAACCTGGGCGCATTGGCTAGTCGAGCAGGGGCGCGCCTATAAATGTTTTGCCACGGCGGAAGAGCTGGCGCATCTGCGGGCAGCGGGCCAGGGTTACGACCGCCGCTATCGGGATTTAGACCCGGCGGCCGCAAGACGTTTGGAAGCCGCGGGCAAAGACTATGTTATTCGCTTCAAGATGCCTCTGCGGGGCAAGACCAGCGGCCAGGACATGATTCGCGGCGAAGTGACCTTTGACAACGAGCAATTGCAGGACGCCGTGCTGCTCAAATCGGATGGCTTCCCGACCTACCATCTCGCCCACATTGTTGATGATCATCACATGGAGATTTCTCATATCACACGCGCGGTGGAATGGCTGCCGTCTTTCCCGCTGCACCTGAAAATCTGGGAGGCGCTGGGCTGGCGGAAGCCTCAATTCGCTCACCTGCCGGTGCTGCTAAACCCCAATGGCAAAGGCAAGTTGAGCAAACGCAAGGGTAGATTCGCCGCCGCCGACGGCGCCAGCGTGCCCGTTCTTGTTCACGAGTTTATCGAGGCTGGTTATCTGCCGGCAGCCGTGCTCAATTTCTTGACCAATATCGGCTGGAACTTTGGCGAAGAGCGCGAGGTCTTTTCCATGACAGAAGCACGCGCGCGCTTCGACTTGAGGGACGTCAATCCCGCCAACAGCGCCTATCCTATCGCGAAGCTGGATTGGCTAAACAGCCAATATATTCAGTCCGCGGATGTCGATTTTCTGGCTAGTTCGCTCAAACCCGCGCTACAAGACGCAGGCTACACAGTGGATGAGGCGCGTTTGCGCAGAGTCGCGCCAATTTTGCAGGTGCGGCTAAAGACGCTCAACGATGTGATCGCCATGGCCGGTTTTTTCTTTGAGGACTGGGAGTGCTTCCAGCCTCCCGCCGCCGAGATTCTTTTTCAAAAGAAGATGGATGATCGCGGGACCAAGCAAGTGTTGGAAGCAGCGATCACTGTCTTAGAAGGTCTGGCCGATTTCAGCCATGAAAGTCAGTACGCCGCCTTCAAGCAGCTCGCCAAGGAAATTGGCTTCAAGAATGGCCAAGTTTTTGGCACGCTGCGCGCCGCGGTGACCGGTCAGCGCGTTTCGCCACCGACATTCGAAACGATGGAGATCCTGGGCAAAGCGGAGTCGATCCGTCGCATCAAGCTGGCTCGTGATTCGCTGGCATAGAGAAGCATAGTTTAGCCAATCTGATTTAGCCGGTATCTATCATAACTGTCCTGCTGCATAAACCTTGTCTTGGTCCGATGACTATGAATGTCAAATCGATCTCCGCCAACTGGAATTGGCGCAACCTAGCGGGTCTCGCCCAATGGGTTGTGGACGAAGCCCTGCGCATCCAACAGATCGCGGCGCCCACTTTTCATGAAAAAGAGCGGGCGCTTTATGTCGCAAATCGGTTTCGCGAGTTGCTTCTGGATGACATCAGTATTGACGACTTGAATAACGTCTATGGGCGGATGCCGGGCAAGCAATCCGATGCGGCGCTCTTGGTCTTCGCGCATACTGATACCGTGTTTTCCGCTGATACCAACTTGAGCATTCGGCGTAGAGGAGACCTGATTTACGGTCCCGGAATCGGTGACAATAGCGTCGGCGTCGCCGGCATGCTGGGCGCGATTAAGTCGATTCAAGAATCGGGTCGGGCCCCGGAGTGTGATATATGGTTCGTGGCTGACAGCTGTGAAGAAGGTCTGGGAGATTTGCGCGGCGCCAAAGCAGCTTATGCTAGATTGCAGGGACAGGTTCGCGCCGTGATCAATCTGGAAGGCTTGGCGCTTGGGCATGTCTACAATGCCGGCATCGCGGTTCATCGTTTGCGCATAAGCGCCAAAACAGAAGGGGGGCACAGCTGGCTGCATCACGGCCGTCCCAGCGCGACGCAGGCCATCATGCAGCTGGGTTATCAAATCAGCAGTTTGGAACTGCCGGTCTCGCCCCGCACAACTTGTAATATCGGCATGATCGACGGCGGGCATGCGATCAACGCTATAGCGACAGAAGCGAGCCTCTGGCTGGACATGCGATCGGTAGACGCGCGCGCGCTCGCGGACTTGCGCCAAGGCGTCGGGCGGCTGGTTCAGCATAGCAGGCGCGATGGCTTGCAATTCGAGGTCGAGACAGTAGGGGAGCGCCCGGCGGGGTCCATCGCCGACGATCATGAATTGGCGCGGGGCGCGTTAGCCGCGCTCGCCGAAATTGGCATCAATGGCAGCCTAGAAACAGCCAGCACTGATGGCAACGTTCCCCTCTCGCAGGGTTGCCCGGCTGTCACGATTGGCATCACGCGCGGCGGAAACGCCCACCGCCTGGACGAGTATATTGAGGTTGCGCCGATTCGCTTCGGCCTCAAGCAGTTGATCACGCTGGTCTTGGCATCGGCGCGATATTACGCCAACGCAGGTAGCGGATATCCGCTGCAAGGCTGATGGCTTTCATGGCAATTACGGGGCTGCGATCATTCAGCGAATGGCGGCAGATGATCTCACATTTGGTCTAGCAGTTCCAGCAGGCGATTTATCTCTTCAATCGTATTGTATTGAGCGATGCCGACGCGCACCATGCCCTGCGGTCGATTCAGCTGCCGCATGATCTCCAAGGCGTAATAATCTCCGCTCCAGACATAGACCTCATGCTGAGCCAAGTAAGCGGCGATTTCATCGGGCGACATGCCGTCCAGCTCAAATGCGACCGTCGGCACGCGCCAGCCGTAGCGCGACGCATCGGTTATGCCGGCGATGCCTAAACCCGCAATCGCGGATAAGCCTTCGATCAGCGCGGCAACCAAGCCGCGCTCGTATTCCTGCACAGCCATCATGCCCTGCTTCATTTTGAGTTGTCCGCCGCTATAGCGCGGCAGGTCGGCATCGCCGTAGCGTTCGCCGATCATCTGCCAATGCCGCAGGCAAGCGAGCAGGCCGTTCCAGGTTTCAAAACTGGGGGTGCCGGTCTCCCAGCGATAGGGCGCCAGATCTTTTGCCGGGCGCACTTTGAATACCGGCAGCTCGTTCAGCAGCTCTTCGCGCCCCCACATTACGCCGACGTGGGGACCATAGAACTTGTAAGCGGAGCAAAGCAGAAAGTCGCAGCCAATATCCTGCACGTCGATAGGGATATGCGGCGCGCTTTGAACAGCATCCACAACGTGCCATGCGCCCACAGCATGCGCCATCGCCGCGATCTGTCGCACCGGGTTGATCGTGCCTACCGCGTTCGAGGCATGTACTGTCGCCACGACTTTGGTTTTTTCGCTCAGCGCCTCTTCAAGCGAGTCCATATCCAAGGTGCAATCGGCGGTATTCAGGTCAACCCATTTGACAGCGCACTGGCGCTCTTCCGCAATCGTTGTCCAGGGCGATACGTTCGCATCGTGATCCATGCGTGTCAAGACGATTTCGTCGCCAGCCTTTAGCGTCCCCGCAATGGCGCGGCTCAAGGCGAAGTTCAAGGTGGTCATATTGGGTCCTATCACGATTTCGGAAGCGCTGGCCGCGTTGAGGAACTCTGCCATTTTCTGGCGAACCTGATCCACCATCTCATCGTTGCGGCGGCTGGTGCGGAAGTAACCGCCCGAATTCGCGTTCATGCTGCGATAATAAGCGGTAACGGCGTCAATCACGCTTTGAGGCGCCTGCGTTCCGGCGGGATTATCCAAGAATATCGCCGGGCGCGTGTCCGGCGCCGCCAGCTGCAATGAAGGGAATAGTTCACGAATGGTTTTGGCGTGAAAGCTCATGGACTTTTCCTTGTCTTGTTGCTTCTCCAAAGAAACGCGAGAACCGTACTATAGCTGTTTCGCTCTGCGCTTCAACCGTCAGGGCGAATCAATGGCGGCTCTCACCCTGCGCGCCAAGCGCAAGAATGCCTCGCGGTATATCATGTCTATGGTGCGCGGACGCTCGAGCTCAATGGCGATGTCCGCAACCAGTTGGCCGGGGCGATTCGACATCACGACAACCCTATCCGCCAGGAGCACGGCTTCGTTGATATCATGCGTGACCATGACAACTGTCTGCCTGTGCTTGCGCCACAGATCCAGCAGTTCCAAACTAATCTTTTCTCTGGTCATGGCGTCCAAAGCCCCGAATGGCTCGTCCAGTAGCAGCGCCCGGGGTCCCTGCACGATCACTCTTCCCAGCGCGACCCGCTGCGCCATGCCCCCGGACAACTCGGCTGGATAGGACAAGGCGAAGTCTTGCAACTGCAGCTGTGGCAGCAACTCATAAACAGCTTCGTGCCGCCGCGCTTTGCCGACGCCAGCCAACTCCAATGGCAGGGCTATGTTGTCAATCACAGTGCGCCAGGGCATCAGATTGGCGTCTTGGAACATAATGGCAAGCTTGGAGAATGGTGCGGTTATCGGCGAGCCGTCGCCGGCGACGCTGCCCGATGTCGCGCTTTGCAGCCCTGCCAGCGCGCGGATCAAGGTGCTTTTCCCGCAGCCGCTAGGACCTACGATGCACAAGAATTCGCCAGGCAGCACATCAAATGAAATTGGTCCCAAAGCCGGCAGACGCCGCTGGTCCGGTGTCCGGAAATCAACGACAAGCTCCCGCAGGCTCAGCTTCACTCGCGGATACCCGTGACAAACTGATTGGAAAATGACGCGCCAAGGTCCGGCGCGTCGTCGCTCAAAACGCCCATCAAACGCAGCGTATCGCTCATGGCTTGCCAAGAAGTCAAATCGCTATGACCCAGGGTATCAGCATCCCATAGCTCAATGCTGCGCAGCAGCACTTCAAAAGGTGTCAAATCGTCCGATTCCAGAGCTTCAGCCAGCCGGGCAACCATTGCTGAACGGCTTTCGGCGATCTGCTCGCGGCTTGGCTCCGATGTCAAGAAGTCGGCTTGCTCCCCCGCCAACTCCTCAAGCAGCGCGAGCAATTCTGGCTTGCCCGGCAAGGTCTCGACGAAGCTCATGCTAGCCAAATATGCTCTAGCTGGATTGTCGATGGTCGCTTTTAGGGCGCTGTTTAAGCCATTTACCATGCGCTGAACCTTGCCCGGATCGCGCCCCGCAAGGTCCGCGCTGACAATCAGACCATTCGACACCAAGTCCACTTGAGACCCGACTGATACAACCGCGATTCCGGTTACATCGCCGCAGTCCTCAGCAGCGATTCGCTTGGTAATTTGCAGGGGTTCGTTGTTCACATAAACCACTGCCGCGTCTAGGACGCCGAGGCAAAAGACATCGGGCGCGTTAAAGCCAATCTCGTTCAATTGAATATCCGCTTCGTTTAAGCCGGCGCTTTGCAACAAGGTGCTTAGTCCGCTATAGCTCGCGCCGAAGCGGCCCGGAATTCCGACCGTCATGTCTGTCAATTCTTCAAGGTTAGCCTGACCATCGTCGCTGACCA
Source organism: Phototrophicaceae bacterium (assembly GCA_965116975.1). GTDB lineage: Bacteria > Chloroflexota > Anaerolineae > Aggregatilineales > Phototrophicaceae > UBA6055. The sequence continues at coordinate 2,347,270 of OZ220735.1, read as the reverse complement.
TGACGATACCGACTGGGTATTCTTGGAACCACTCATAGACATAGACCACGTCGCGGTCCCTTGAGCGCGCCAAGATCACCTGCTCGCCGCTTACAATGCCGAAGTCAGCTTGACCCGCGGCGACCAAGTCCATAACATCGGGTTCTTGCAGGTGTTCCAGCGTCACTTCAAAGCCCTGACGGGCAAAATGTCCGTCCGCGATGCCCAGGTAAAATGGAGCAAATTGGATATTGGGTATGAAGGTCAACAAGATTCTTTCCGGAATCAAATCCGCTTGCGCGCCAAGCGAAGACACGATGATGAAGCAAGTAATTACCGCCGTTCCCAAGATCTTGCGCATGATATTTGTGTCACTCCTTATGCCGGGCAATTCAACCTTTGGAGCGACGCCGCCAAGCCAGCCAGCGCCATTCCAGCAGGACCACAAAACTGTACAAGCTCAAAGCGATCGCCGTCATCGTCAGAACGGCGACGATGACAAGCGGCGTATCGTATTGATTCCTGGCCGAGGTCACCAGAAAACCCAGACCGCTGCCCTGCGTCACGAACTCGCCGACAACCGCGCCGATAACCGCCAAAGTCGCGCTCGTTTTTAAGCCCGCCAATACAACCGGCAATGCCGAGGGCAATTCCAAATGTTGGAAAATTTGCCAGCGCGTCGCGTTTAGCGATGTCATCAAGTCTCGCAGGCTTGGCGGGACGGCGCGTACCGCGACAATCGTGTTGACCAGGCACGGGAAAAAAACGATGACTGCTGTCGTGATGATCTTGCTGGTCGGTCCGCTGCCAAACCAGATCACGAGCAGCGGCGCATAAGCCACGATAGGCGTCGATTGAAAGGCGACAATAATAGGCGAAAGGATGAATTCCAAGATTGGCACCTTGGCGATAGCGTAGCCGATTGACAATCCCACGCCAAGACCCAGGATTAAGCCAAGGAACATCTCTTCCAAGGTGACGCTGAGGTGTTTGAGCAACAAGCCGCTTTGAAGCGCCTCGATGAATGCACCGCCAACCGCTGCGGGCGGCGGAATGATAAAGGCGGGGTAAAGCTCGGCGGATGTGATCAAGTGCCAAAGCAGCAGCAAGCCCATGACCAAGAGCAGCGGAGATGTTCGGCGTAATTGAGTTAGGAGGTTCCGGCTTGTACGGAAGCCGGGTTTGGGATCAATCTTTTTGCCTGCTTCACACATTCTTCGCCTCAACCGAAGCGACCAACTCGAAGCAAGGCGACAGGAATAAGATCCTGTTTTAGCGCGCGCATCACGGCAACTCGCTCGGTCAACGCATCAAAGCGAAGGAGACGCTGCAGCACGCGAGGCTTGCCAAACCTTCTCTCATCCGGACTATCACCGTCGGCTCCGGCTTCTCACCGGGATCCACCTGCTAGGCAGCGCCAGCGCGCTGCCAACAGGGTCGCGGGCTGGGCGCGCAACTGCGCGCATCACCGCCGGTAGGGAATTCCACCCTGCCCCGAAGGTTGGTTTAGATTCGTTTTGCATCGAGTATAGCAGGAAAATGCTACTTATCCATTATTGACTACAGGGCATTGGCGATGTCGGCTGCTGGGACGGTCGACGCTTCCACAACTGCGGGCTGCGCGTCGATTTCAAAATTGGCTTCAGCCTTGAGCATGGTGAAGAGGAAAAGACCGCCTTCGCCGCGGCTGTTGCCTTCCGCCCAGATGCGACCGCCATGCGCCTCGATGATATGTTTGCAAATAGCCAAGCCCAAGCCAGTGCCTTCGTCCCTAGAGCGCGAAACATCGGCTTGATAAAAGCGCTCGAATACGCGCTCGCGCAGTTCTTCGGGCACACCAGGACCCTTATCAAAGATCGACACTGAAACTTCGTCTTCATGGTCCCTAGCTGTGATCGTGATCGCCTGGCCAGGAGGCGACCATTTGATCGCGTTATGGATCAAATTGCCTAGCGCGCGCTTCAGCTGATCGGCGTCGCACAATACGGCATCACTGCGGGAAACATGGCTGACGATGGACAAGTCTTTCATCTCCGCCTGCGGCATCAAGCGCTCGATGGCTTCGTCCACAACCTGCGCCAGAGGCGTCGGCACCAGACGCATGATGGCTTCGCCGGACTCTATCATAGAAAGATCCAGCAATTCCTGAGACAGCCAGAGCAAGGCGTCGGTTTCCATGGCGATCTCTTTCAGAGACTGAATGCTGGCTTTCCGTTTCGGCCGATCAGCATCGAGGAACAATCCCTCGATGATCAGTCGAATGCGCGTGATAGGCGTGCGCAACTCATGGGAGATATTGGCGACAAGATCGCGCCGAGCCCGATTCAAGTTTACAAGATTGGTGACGTCCTGCATGGAAACAGCCACAAAACGGCGGTCTTCGGCCATCGTCACAATTTGCGTACGCGCGCGATAATATACATCCGCTATCACAAACTGTTCTTCCAGGCTGTCGTGTTCGTTCAGGGTGTAGTCCACAAGATTGGCAAGATCATCCGAGTCAATGATTTCGCCAAGTTTTCTGCCGACGGCGCATGGTTCGCCAAACAGACGCTCCGCCGCTTGATTGTGACTAAGGATCACACCCGCTTCATTCAAAACAAGTGCCAGGTCGAAAGCGACTTCTGATAGCGCGGAATATAGCGCCTTTGCCTCGTTATTTTCATGTTCGGCTGAAAGTTGCTGTCGGCGCAGCGCTGCGATTTCGTTTTCCCGGCTGCTAATCGTCTCTTGCAAGGATTGGATCTGCCCTTGCCGCCGATAGCTAGAAAATGCCAGGAAAATCAATGCAGCGGCGAAAATAAACAGTAGCGATTCCATATCTAACCCTCGAAACGGTAGCCCACACCTCGAACCGTGCTTATCAACCGTGGGCTGGAAGGATTGTCTTCGATCTTTTCGCGCAGCCAACGGATATGCACATCAACCGTTCGCTTGTCCACAAAATAGTCATAACCCCAGACCTTGGTCAAAATCAGATCGCGCGACAAAACAGCGTTTTTGTTGCGCATCAGTTCCGCCAAGAGATCGAATTCTTTGTTGCTCAGCTTGACTTCCTCCGACCCTTTGAATGCTCTGCGTCCGGTCAAATCAAGTCGCAGCTCCCCGGCAATCAGCTCGTCCTGAGCCTGTCGCCTCGCCGGCGACGGGCGGCGCATTTGCACCCGCACGCGCGCTAGGAACTCGCCCAAGCCAAAGGGCTTGACAATGTAATCGTTGGCTCCGCTTTCCAAGCCGACGATCTTATCAACTTCTGTGCCCCTGGCTGTTAACATGATAATGGGCACTTCGGCTGATTTGCTGCCGTTACGGATCATACGGCACAGGCTCAGACCGTCCAGACCCGGCAACATGATGTCCAATACAAAGAGGTCATAAGTTTCGCGTTGCGCATATTGCCATCCGCTTTCGCCATCGCGCGCGGTGGATACACTGTAACCCTCGGCGCGCAGCTTGTCGGCGAGGTTGGAAGACAGCTTTTCTTCGTCTTCGACTATCAAAATTTTCTTTGTCATGTGCATAGCTCAAACGTTGACAAAGCCATAAGCAGCTTAACATTATATTGCTAAATCTATGTTAAGACACCATGTAATACGCAGGGCAATCGCTTCAAATTATTTTCAACATAGAGGACGCAGAGGACACAGAGTTCTAGGGGTTTAGACGACTATTCTTCTAAATTTGCGGCCCGGAATCGGCAACAGTCCCCAGCGAAACGTGATTTGTCACCAAAAATCACAGCTGAGATGAGATTTTTTGTTTTTCTCTGCGTTCTCTGCGTACTCTGTAGTTAATTTTCAGTTTTGATTCCCGCCATTTCGTCCACCATCATTTTGAAGCGATTGCCCTGATGTAATACGTGATCGGGCAGATTCTCAATATCGCGGCGATTCGCGCGCTAAGTCCGCTAGATTAGATATGTGATAAAGAGAATCAATGCGCATTTCGGCGCGGAGAAGGGATGGCGAGGCGTCGCTCGTCTAGTCGTCTGCGATAGCTCGCACCCCAGCCAGGGATGTCGCGCGCCGAACGGCGTCGCGGATAGCGCTCGCGACCGCTTCCGCGGCATAGGCGCCAACAAGGCTGGTGTCCGCGGGGACTTCACCGGTAGCCAGCGCGAAAATCGTATCGCCGTCGTACATCGTATGCGCGGGATTGACCGATCGGGCAATGCCGTCATGAGCCATCTGCGCGACTTTGCGCGCCCCCGCTTTGTTGAGCTTGCCATTGGTCGCTACGACGCCGATGACAGTCGATTCGTTGGCTGCCAGCGTGGGGCTTCCGCCGCTTAATTTGGCGAATGCCTCCAATACCGAGTCGAAACCCGCGCCGTCGCGGCTGCGCAAACCCGCCAGGATCTCGCCGCCTTCGTCATAGACATTGCCTACAGCATTGACAGCCATTAGCGCCGCGATAACCAAGCCGTTGTCTAGCGCGATTGCGGCGGAGCCAATGCCGCCTTTCGAGGCGCGTTCATTGCCCGCTATGGCGCCGACCCTGGCGCCAGTCCCGGCGCCAACGCTGCCCAATTCAAGGACGCCTGTTCCAGCGTTCTGGCAAGCCTGGTATCCTGCAGCGCCGTCCGGGTATACATCCTGTCGTCCAAGTCCCAAGTCAAAGAGAATGGCTGCAGGAACGATTGGCACCGTCAAACCGCTGCGCGATTGGTATCCCAGTCCGCGCTCGCTATGCCAGCGCATGACGCCGTCAGCGGCTGACAAACCAAAAGCGCTGCCACCGGACAGCAGAACAGCCGTTACCTCCGCCACCAGATTATGCGCCTGAAGCAGATCGGTCTCGCGGGTGCCGGGGGCGCCTCCGCGCACATCAACCGCGCCTACAGTCTTTGGCGGACAAAGCACAACTGTGCAGCCGGTAGCCGCTTTTTTGTCTGTATAGTGACCAACCTTGATGCCCGCGACGCGAGTCAACGAATTGTTGTTAATCATCGTCTTCGACATAGTATTCGTCGCCGTCGCCGTCGTCCTGCCAGATGACCCGCATATTATCGTTGCTCGCTTCGATTTGCTGGCGCGCCCCCGTGAACAAGATGCGCTCTGCCCGCTCGTAGTCGGCTGGCATGACGAGAATTTTGACCTCGCCCAGATTGCCGAGGGTAATGCCAAGCGCTGTCGCGCCGGCCTCTTGGTGGATAAGCGCGGGTATTTCGTTCGCCTTGAGTTTGCCGGCGAGAACATGCGCTTCTTGCAAGTTGTTGGTGATGTAAACCGCGATCCATTGTGGGCTGTTAGTATTGTTGTTGGGTTTACGAAGACTCATGGCGCTCTCGATTCTTCATCCACCACTATTCTATCATGGCTTGCGGAAGGCAGAATAAACCTAAGGAGATCCGATTTCAGATAACAGTGCAAATGTTTTGGCTCATTCTATTGTAGAATACTTATCTTGCTGAAAGCGATTATGCAATTTGCCAAATTTTGCAAGGATCGCGTCCTGAGAAAATCTTTTCGATCCCAAGAAAAGCCATTTGCGCTTTTTGTCGAGTAGGCGATTTATGCCAGTTAAAATAACTCCCAAATCTCTACAGAGACCGCTTCCATTCATATTTCTATTTGCGCTAAGTTTTGTCATATTCGCGCCAGTATTTGATGTTGCATCTAAAATTGTTGTTGACTTTGGCAGTCACATTGGCACTGCCGAGGACCTTCCACATAAATTAAAGCATGTTTCGTATGTTTTGTATCATGCAACATATCGATTGCTAAAGCACCTACTCCCCTCGCTTCATAAAACCGATATCGCGCTTATGGCGATCATGGTTTACATATTGCCATTACCAATGATTATCTATTCAAAATTGACATCAGCTTCCGCAGGAACAATTCCTGTATTCGCGACCCTGCTTCTTTCAGTTGCCTTGACAATTGCAGCCCCAATCACAATTTGGGCCAATGAAACAATGCTCGGCTATTTCAATTCAATCGTATATCACAATCCCACACTAATTGCCCTCCGCCTTTTCGTCATTCCAGTTTCGATACTTGCCCTGAGAGTATTCAGCAATCCGACTTATCGTGATGCAAATCATCGGCTATACACTCTTCTGTTATGCGCTTCCCTAGTTCTGCTTTCTACGCAAGCAAAGCCAAGTTATACGATTGTGTTGATTCCAGGCTGTTGCCTATTCGCAGCCTGGAGAGTATTCAGAGGCTATCGTGTCGATTGGACCTTACTTGTTATGGGATTCTGCATACCGGGAACATTAATGCTAGGGCTACAATACATAATATCGTATTTTAACTTTGCTGACGGAACTTCAATTTCATTTGGCATATTCGTATTCTTCAGGGAATGGTATCCAGATTGGAGCGTACCGATATTTTTTATTCTCTCGATTGCATTTCCTCTAGCTGTCTACCTGCTTTTTCTTACAGAAGCCAAGAAACACCTTTATTTGAATATGTCTTGGGCTGTCTTTGCAGTGAGCGCGTTGCTAACTTACAGTGTCTATGAATCAGGTCCCCGCATCCATCATGGAAACTTCCTGTGGAATAGCTACATAGCAGTTTTCGTATTGATGTTCGCGTCGATATTATTCCTGGTTCAGCAATATAAACTGTCTAGGTTGGCTTGCTTACAAGATTGTCAAAAGTTGCCATCGCTGATGTCATTGAAGTTCTCTATTTCCCTTGTTCTGTTCGGTTCTCACGTATTATTTGGACTTGGGTATTTCATTCGTTTTTTGACTGGATATGTTCCTTTACTTCCTTGACAATGAACAAAATCATTCTTTGAATCCTTCCGCATCTGCTTCTGCTTCAACATAATCCATTAGCAAATTTCTTGAATAGGATAATATCAGTTTAGCCTCAAACGCGCCTAATCAGACTAAGCCTTCCTCACCAGACCGAAGGTTTCACAAGAGATTCTAAGCCCTAGCAAGGATCAGAATCGCGGACATAGCGCTCCACGACAACATCTGTTTCTGCCCGGTATCTGCCGCAGGAGCGATAATAATTGCGCATCCAGCCGAAGATATCGCCCATGGAACGCTCGTCGGTCTCTTGCGGATCATATAGCAGCCAGTACGCCTTGTATTTCGATACGAAATCGTCGAGCGAGCTTAGGGGTTGCCTAGTCGTTTGCAGGGTGAGCCTGCCGCCGCCATCGTAATAGATGTGAACCAGATTGCTTGGCTTGATGAGCTTCTGATAATAGTCGCCTGTGATCCAGGTTATCTTACGAGACGGATGTAAGCTTAGCACCGGTTCTGTTGGTTGAACTTGAATATTGGGACTGTACAGCAGCGCATAAAAGGGTGGCGCGTGCAGCGACTCCAGGTTTTTGCGTTTGGTCGCAATATAAGAGTTCTCGTTTTGCGCATACGTTACGAATGAGATTATCCAGACACCCGCCAGCAAGATCTGGACTGGCGCTCGCTTGGGCAGAAAATTCCATGCGATAGCCAGAACGCAGCCGAGCAGTGGCGCCAGCAGAAGCATATAGCGCAGGCGTCTCGGTATGAGTATGGGCTTGATTTCATTAGCCAACAACAAAACGGCAATCAATAGAAGAGTGAGCATCAAGAGAAATCGTTGCGGCTTGTCCAGCCGCTTGCGTCGCCAAACAACGATGATCAGAGCGCCGAGGGGAAGTATCCAGAAGTCGTTGCTATAAACATTGGCGAGACTGAGGAGCGATTCGAGCGCGTTCATGCCACTAAATGACTTGCTAGAGAAACCTTCCAAGCCCATGAGAACGATAGGCGCCCAAGGTAAAAATAGCAAGCCGCCACCTATCAAGGCAAGCGTAATATGAATCCAGTGTCGATGCTTGCGCGCAAAGAGGAGATGATACAAGGCGACGGCGGCCAAGATGAAGATTCCGAAATAATGCAGGTATAATATCAGTCCGCAACCCAATGCAAGTGCTAGCCAGGTCCACCAGTTCACTGTTTCAGTTGCGTCGAGCAGGCGCCAATAGCAACAGATGATCCAGGCTGCCAAGAACGGCAGTAAGGTGTACATCCTTAACTCGCGCGAATAAAACAGGAACAAGGCATTTAGCGAGACAACAATCACGGCGACAGGCGCCAAGGCTTGATGCCGGGAAACAATACGCGCGAGGCGATAAATCGCTGCCAAGGAAAGCAGCGCAAAATAAACTGACAACAATCGCAATACGAATAAATCACCCCCTGCGGCTCTGGACCAAACATTCAAGAGGATGAAATACAACGGACCATGTTGTTCGCTATTTGTCGCAACGTTCGTGACTGTATCTTGAAATGACTGTGGTGTGCTAACGGACCGCCCAAAAATGTGCGACAGCGTCCGCAATTCGTCATGATTGGCCAAAGGTACGCGCGCCAATCCTTCTGTGCCAAATTGCCAGACAAACAATAGGCAGGCTAGTACTGCCGTCAAGTGAAGCTGGGAGCCGTTGAGCCGTTGGGAAGCGAAATCGCTATAATATCGCATGGCGCGATTGTACAAAAAATACCAAGCGCAGTCATGTGTCGTGTTGGCGCAGCAAACTCTCCCACCATCTCTTCATTGCAGAACTATCCGCCAGCGCGAGAATGCCAGCTGCAATGACATCGCAGCTGGCAACTTGAGCGATTGGGGTTAAGCCGACTATGCCTGCGCGAGAAAGGCTTCTGCCGCTGTCGCCCGCTCACTGACGTGCGCTACCAGATCGTCAGTGGCAAGGCGCAGCGCTCCGATAGCATCCTCGTCGTTCGTTTCTTGCAGGAAAGCTGCCAGCAACTGAAAATTGGCTTCGTAAATGGAAACCATGCGTTCGGGAGTGAAGACTTCGCTGCTTATCCGCGCGACTTCTTCGCGGTAGGCTCGCTGGTAGGTCTCGTCAGCGAGCAGGAATCCAATGAGGGGCCAGCTGTCAGGGTCAATGTCGAGGTCAAGGCTCAGCGCTGTGCCAAAGTTGGGTATCCCCCGGCGCATGACGCTGATGTTGCTGTCAGCAAAGCCCGTGATATCCGCCCTCAAGGCAATGTTGTTGTCCCAGGGTATCCACGTCAATTGCCCGCTGGTTGCATCGGCGTAGAGGTAGTAGTTATGCGCCAAGATGCCGTAGGTGTCAAAGTTCTGCAACAGCGTATTCGCGGCCAGCCAGCGCAGAAAGCCGGCGACATCAAACACCGCTTCGAGTCCAGCGCGCCAGTCGCTCGGATCGCTCAGCCGCGATTCAGCATGCAAAGCATCGAATACCGCCAGCACATCGTCGTAGCCGCTATCGCGATTGGTTTCTTTGTCGAAACTGCTTTCATCAAAGCTGCCGAAAGCGAATGTCGCGCCGTCGCCGGCGGGTTTGTACATATTGCCGTCATCATCTTCGAATTGCGTTTCGATAAGGGTATCGTCGGGCAGTTCAATCGCCGTGTAAAGCCCCCAATACTGCGAGCCATCGCCATCGCCTTTGTCAACGTGAACCGCATAGTAAGCTGTTTGCGGCGCCGGCACGCCAGCGTCGCGAAAGATGTCGGCAGTTACTTTTTCACGCTGCAGCGACGGATCAAAGAAGTTATTGTTGGAGAAGCTCAACTGCTTGAAGCCATAGAAGCGCTGGTTATTGAGCGTGGGATGTTCGTCTTCAAATTCGTCGAAATCGAGCTTAAAGGGCAAGTCATCGCGTCCGTCCGCCCAGCCCATGGCGAGCGTGGAATTGCCCTTGTAGCGGAAGCCGACTTCCCACCAGGTCTCGCCATTGAAGGACACCGTAGTTGGCGTCCAGATGGAGTTCCGCGCCAGCTGCAAATTTTGGATCCGTCCCCCCTCGCCTCCCCGCTGCAAAGCCGAGCCAGCCGAGACGTTGGCGCCGCCGGGCATGGGCAGCGCCGCGATCAGCTCGCTGACTTCCACATCAAGCTCATGCGCCACAGCGTTGAAATCGGGGATGAGTCGCATGGCTTCCATCAGCTTCTCTTCGCTGCGGTCGAGTTGTTCAGCTATCTGCGCCATCATCGCTTGCATCTGTCGAGGATTGCCCGCTCCACCAAAACCGCCGCGGACGTTGGTGCCTCGCTCGCCATAAATCTCAATCATATCCGCTTCTTCGGCCGCCCAGGCTTCCGGCGTAAATGTGATGTAAATCTCGTTGATGCGGTCGTCGGGCAGGACAAGGTCGTAGTTGGCTGGGATGCGGTTGCCGTGCGATTCAGTTGTCCACCCGGCCGGGCGTTCGGCGGTTTGCGCTGATGATGGCAGCACCGCGGTGATGAGCATTAGCTGTATAGTCCCGCATTAAGGTGGTATGGGTTTTGGTGAAATCGTTCCGGTTTCTTTTGCCAGCAATCACAGATGTATTCATAGGGACTTCGCCCCTGCAGCGCCTTCAGCCTTTTACCAAAATTGTAGGCTTGCAAGAACATCACCAGGTGCTGACGCAGTTCCTCATGGCTTTGGTAAAAGTAGCGATAGACCGTCTTTTCTTTGATACTCCGGTTCATGCGCTCGACTTGTCCATTGGTCCAAGGATGATAAGGTTTGGTCAAGCGATGTTCAATCCCCTGCGCTTGGCAGATATTATCAAAGGCCAGCTTGCTTTTGCGCCCTGACCGCGCTTGATGGGTAAACTGAGTGCCATTATCGGTCAAGATGGTATGAATCTTGTAGGGTACGACTTCGATCAGCCGGCGCAGGAAGGCGCAAGCGTCCTCGCGCTTAGCGCTTTGACGCGCTTCAGCGAAGACAAACTTGGATGTCCGGTCAATGGCGACAAAGAGATAGAGCTTGCCCTGGTCAGTTCTGACGTGGCAGAAGTCCAGATGAAAGTAGCCGATGGGATAGTTCTTGAAGCGCTTCTTCTTGGCGGGTTTGCTTTCCGATTCGGGCAGTCGGTTGATGCCATGGCGCTTGAAGCAGCGATGCAAGCTGGAGCGGGTCAGATGCGGTATGATTTCTTGTAGAGCGTACAGGCAGTCATCCAGGGGCAGCAGCGTCTTGATACGGAAGGCCACGATCATATCTTCCTCTTGCTGGCTCAAGACGGTGGAGCGAGGATTCTTAGGACCCATTGGCAAGTCTTTGACGGAGTCGCGCTTCTTCCATTTCACGACGGTTTTGGGGTTGATGCCGTAACGCTTAGCCAGCTTATTTATGCTCTCTTGACTATTTTGGATTTCTCGGCGGGTTGCCTCCGTCGTTGTGGCGCGAGGGTGTAGAATCTGACCCATAAGGCATCCTTTTGACTATTTGAGATTATCCCATTATAATCCGAAACCATACAATTAGCCAAGCCAGCAGCGCGATGGCAAAAGCTCTTGCTGATAGTCCGGTACGATGGCTGGCCATGTTATTCGTCCTCTTCTATATGCCAGACACGCAAACGCGCGTTCTGGCTCTTGATACTGATTCGGCTAATGGATACGCGTAGGGGCCCAGAGCAATCGCACCACTATTCGGAAAATGCTTTGAGGATTTGCCAGCGAAGCTTATCGTTCCGCGCTGACTGAAATCGCTTGCGCCGCAGGCTGATTTTTTTGGGGTGTTTTTTGAGCAAAGCCAATGCGATATGCTGTAGCACAGCGAAATTTTCTGGGCTGTGTCCTACACGAATACGGCTGTCGTCTTGCCGAAAGGTCACATCCAAGACCCGATGGAGTTTATTTTCAATGTGCCAGTGCGAACGAATCATTCGCAGGAGTTGTTTGGCATCCTTCCCTTGTAATGAGGAGATAAAATAGCGCGTCTGCGTGTTTTGCCACTGCCCATCCAGTAATTGGGCATGTTGGACGCGGACTAGCGACTGCAAGCCCATCCAGCCTTCTTGCTGCCTTAAGTCATTCAAGACAGCAACATCGGTCATCACTTCACAGTCCCGGCGCTCGACCCGACCACGCGGCTTGCTGATTTCTTGTTTGTGACTATATTGACCTATCAAGCGCGGATGGCGGTCATCGGCATAAGCGAAAAGGGACTGGGCTGCGTCGTACAAACTGCCCTGATTTTCCTTTAAGGCTATGACATAATCCGCTCCGTGCTCGCTAACAATCGACTTCACGATGTCTTTCTGACAGCCCATCGCGTCCAAAGTCACGATACAGCCTTTCAAATACAGCAATTTCAGCAATTCGGGAATTTCAGGTATCTCATTGCTTTTCGCGTCCACAGCGCGCTTGCCCAAGACCAAGCCGGCTTCCACTGACCAGGCATGCAACAGATGCAAGGCGCTCTTTCCTTGCCTACGATCATGGCTGCGCCGCATCGTCTTGCCGTCTATTGCCACAATATCGCCTTCAGCTAATACTGGCTTGATGCTGCTAATCCAATCTTGGTAGCACAACTGTACCTGCTGAGGGTCTAATAGTTGGAAGACGCGGGCAAATGTATCGTGCGAAGGAATACCCTTAGGCAACTCTAAAAATCCCCTTAACCATTCCTCTTTATCCTCGCCAAAATCAACAATGTCCACCCAGGTCTCGGCACCGCTCACCACCGCGCAGATCGCGATGATGATGATATCCAGCAACGGGTGTAATTGACCATGTTCGCGGCGCGGATCTTCTAAACTGGCAAAGGCTTCCGCTATTCCACTTGGGCTCATCTCGGGCTCTCCTCATCCGTATTGATGAACCCATTCTATTCGCCTTTCATTTCTTGGTGCGATTGCTCTGTCCTTGCTCTGCTTTGCGCTATACGAGACGAACCAAACAGGGCGGTCGTTTGCGGGCTGTTTCAATTCGCTATAGATCGGTCAATCGGCGATTGAGTCAGGGACTCACTGCGGGTTTTTTGCCTTCAGCTTGTCGCTGTCTTCCCCATCATCGGGGGCAGGGGCAGCGGCTTCGGCGGCGTTATCCGCTGGTTTTGCTTCATCTGCCGCGTCTTCTGTTTCCGCCATTGGCTTGCCCGAGTTATTGTCATGAGAATCCTTGACAGTTTCCGGGCTCGGGGCGGGTGTTTGTTTGACAACCGGAATTTCGGCGACCAATTTGCTATGATTGCGGTCGCGCTGCTCCAAGGCGATTTCCACGCGATCTTTGTCAATCACAACGTACTTGACGATGACGGCCAGGATATCGCGCTTCATCTCTTCCAAGCGCTCCGGCGGCAAGTTGATGCGATCGTGCTGCAATACAAAACGCAATCGGTCTTTCGCAGTCTTGCCAGATCCTTTTCTGGGGCGGCCAAACAAGCGATTCAATAGACTCGTCATGAGAAATTCCTTTTCTGGTACGGGATGCCAAAACGCATGACGCGGCAGCCCTTGGCATCCACGCTAGCGACCATCGAGAAAACGCATGAGCCGCTTGAAGAAACCGGGGTTCTCATCCAGGTTCATAAACGGCACGTCTTCGCCGGTGAGCCTGCGGGCGACATTCGTGAACGCCATGCCGGCGCGGGAGCCCTCGTTTAGCGAAACGGGCACGCCGCTGTTGGACGCGGACAGCACGAATTCATCCTCCGGGATGATGCCGATAATCTCCAGCGACAAGATATCAAAGACGTCGTCCGCGGAAAGCATCTCGCCTTTGTTGACCATCTCGGTCTTGAGCCGATTGATGATCAGACGTCCCGGTCCCTTTTCCGCAGCTTCGATAAGACCAATGATTCGGTCGGCGTCACGGACCGCGGAGACTTCCGGATTGGTGACGATAAGAACTTCGTCGGCTGGTTCCAGCGCGTTGCGGAAGCCGCGTTCAATGCCGGCTGGCGAGTCGATAATCACATAATCGTGTTCTTCGCGCAATTTGTCCGCGAGCTCAACCATATCTTTGGGACTAACCGCCATTTTGTCGCGGGTTTGGGCGGCCGGGATGAGATAAAGCTGCTCGAATTTCTTGTGTTTGATCATCGCTTGCCGCAGCTTGGCGCGGCCCTCTACCAAGTCTACCAAGTCGTAGACGATGCGGTTTTCCAAACCCATGATGACATCCAGGTTGCGCAAGCCGATATCCGCGTCTATGACGACAACTTTCTTCCCGAGATTTGCCAGCGATATCCCTAGGTTGGCTGTGGCGGTGGTCTTGCCAACGCCGCCCTTGCCGGATGTGATGGTGACTACCTTGCCTCCCATGCTTTATCCTTTCCCGGACTTCCTTCTGGCTGCTACAACTATCTGATTGTCGCGGATCAACGCCGTTTCTGGCTCAACATGTTTACGCTTGTCAGCCGGCGAAGTTGCGATATAGCCGGCAATGCGCAATTGGCTGGGGCTCATGTCGAGCGCACAAACGATGGCGGATTCGTCGCCATCGGCGCCGGCGTGCGCCGTGCCGCGCAACTTTCCCCAGACGATGATGTCGCCCGCCGCGATCACCTGGGCGCCGGGGTTGACATCACCGAACACGACGACATGCCCCTCGCTATGGACTGTGCGCCCAGAGCGCAAGGTCCGCCGCACCAATACGCCCCATGTGCCTGTTTCTTCGGGGTCCACAGGCAGCGTTTCTTGCTTTTCCGTCGCCTTCGAGCGAAACTTCGAGTCGGTCTTCAGGTCGAGGGCGAGCGCCGATTCCCTTGTCGTGGCGCTGTCGCTCAATACCAGGGATAACGATAGCCCTCGGCGTTCCAGCAAGGCTTTCAGCGAACTTAGCTCGTACTTGGGCACAGGACGCGCGCCTAGCTCTACAGTGATGGCGGCGCCCGCAAAAAAATCCGCGCGATCGTCAATGCGGGAAGCCAGTTGATCGGCGACAGATTGCCAATTCTCGGTCGGGCTAAGGCTGATCAGCAAGCCGTCCTTGTTGCCCTTGATCGCAATCAGTTCGTCTTGCATGCTTTTTCACGTCCAGCTTGATGATAGGTGGGCGACTATCTAGGAACAACTATACTCGCTTTTGACTTCCGCGCGAACGTCAGGCGGCGCATCAATATTGTATGATGTTCAAGAGCAAAATGACAGGAACAACCAGGTAGAATGCCGAGACAAAATGTGTCCAGCGCGCTGTCTCGCTCCCCAAAGTTTTGTTGACCCACTGGCCAAAGGTATTAACCGCATAGGTCATCCAGAGAATCTGGATCATCACAAGCGGCAAGAGCAGGACTTCGCTGTTATCCCCCAGATAAACCAGACCAAAGAAGGTATAAGCGGCGAAGGCGATCACGCTAACCGTGCCCAGAGGCGGGAACCAACGCGACAAGCGCGCTAATCCCAGCACGGCGATTATGATGCCAACAATGCTGAATTGTCCTATCAGCAATTGACCAAGCTGGATCCAATTTGCCGCCTCGCGCCAATTCAACAGCGCGAGCAAAGGCGGTTCCGGCGCGAGGTAGTTTTGCGCCAGCAGCCCCATCCCGATGCCAGCCGCGGCCAATACGCTTAGCCAATACCAGAGCGGCAGCTCGGCATAGGAAAGAAAAAGAGCCAGCAACAGCGCGGGCGCGAATAGCGCAAACAAAGGATCATTTATCGCGCCGATGGCGAACAGAAATAGCAAGCCATAGGTATGAAAGAGCCTCGGCGGCGACGGCGGCTTGGTCCCGGGCCGCGGGTTGCCGAGCATGACCATATCCACCAAAAGATACATGAACCAGGCTGTCGCCAAGCCCGTGAGCCGCAGGCTCTGCGCCATTCCAATTTGGCTCCAGAAGATCATAACAAATACGGCTATTCCTAAGCCGATGCCAAGATAGCTGCGTTTGACGATAACGACTGCCAGCAGCGACGCGACGCCTGCCAGGCCGATCGCCAGCACGATTGTCGCGGGCATCGTCACGCCGCCACCGGTCTGGGACCAGAAGATCGGGCAGAGGGTCATGGTCAAGCCGCCGGCGATTGAGGCGACGAAGCCCATCCTGCGCATGCTGGCGGTGACGCCCATGACAGCCAAAGCCAAGCCGGCAGCGCGGAAAAGCGGCGTTTCGCCCAGGCTCAGCAGCAAGAGCCAGGCAAGCGAGGCGGTGATGACTGCTGGCGCCCAATACCGGATGTTGCGGACTTGCTCTTCGGTGAGATGGGACAGATTAACTTTCATTTGCGGCGGAGTCGCTATTGCCGAAATTACTCAAGGTTATGCCGTTGCGCTGACTTTGTAAACGGAAATACTCGTCCATCGTCTTGCGCACGATAGGCAAGGCGACTTGCGAGCCTTCGCCTCCATTATAGACGAAGGCGATGATAATGACTTCGGGATTGTCGTAAGGCGCATAGCCGGTATACCAAGCGTGGGCGGGCCACTGGCCCGGCACGCAGAGGTTAAGCGAATTGGCGATGTTGTCGCAATACTCGGCTGTGCCTGTTTTGCCAGCGACTTCTACATAGGGCAGGGCGGCGTCCTGCGCGGTGCCGCCTTCGACAGTGACCGCCTGCCGCATGCCCTCCTGCACAAGCGCCAAAGCCTTCTCCGAAAGAAAGGCCGGTGTGTAGGGACGCGTCGCCGGCGGGAAGCGAACAGGCTGACAGACCGACGCGTTGAAGCTGTAATTCAGCGGTATGTGTATGCGATATGGCTGCAAGTCCTCGTTTGCCAGATCGGGATCCAAATCCGCCATGTTGCGGTACCCGTCCGGGTCGCAACGGTTGGCATCGTACCATTGAGAATTAGGCTCGCAAGTACAGGCCAAGCTTGAGGGTCCTTTCATCAGCATGTCTTCCAGCAAGAGCAGGGTCAGCTCTTCGCCGGGTTCGAGCAAGTCTCGGTTGATGGTTCGCAGTATATGCGCTTCGTTCGCCTCGATTACGCGGCGTTCCTCGTCCAGGAAATCCTGAATAATCGTGGGTTGATACAAGACGCCGCCGTTGATGCTCGCCGCCACGGCCGATATCAGCTGCAGGGGCGTTACGTTCACATAACCTTGGCCGAATGCCGCGTTGTACGTGTCGCCGGTGGACCAGCTTTCGCCTTCGTTGCGCCGTTTCCAGTCGCGATCTGGCATGCGCACGGGATTTTCGAAGGGCAGCTCTATGCCGAGCTCGCTGCCGATGCCGAAGGCTGTGCCATAGCGGAAAAGGTCTTCAATGCCCAGCCCACCGGGGCGAATCGTCTGCGCCGACAGATTGGGGTTCCCCCCGCCGATTTGATAAAAGTAGACATCACAACTCCAGGCGATGCCTTGGATCATATTCACCCGACCATGACCTTCGCGCAGCCAGCAGACAAAACGCTGTGATTGCGCCGGGTCGTTGGGGGCATAGCGATTTTCCAGAAAAAGCTGACCCTCGTCGAGTAGCAGAGTATCGGGATTTATGACATTTTCCTCTAATACCGCCGCTGCCGTGATAATCTTCCATACCGAACCCGGCGGATAAATGCCCTTGATGGTATTATTGACCAGCGGACGCAATGGATCGTTTATGATGTCCAGGTAGTATTCGCCGTCGATGGCGCGCGCAAAGCGCGAGTTGTCATAGCTGGGATAGCTGACCAAAGCCAGTACCTCGCCATTACGCGGATCCATGGCGATGACGACGCCTTGTTGCGAGACAACTCGTCCCTCTGCGCTATTCAAGATGCTGAGTTGGTCAATCAGCGCCTGCTGCGCGAATGCCTGCAAATCGGCATCAAGCGTGAGGCGCACATTTTGACCCGGGACCGGATCGACCTGTTCAATGATGTTGATAACCTCGCCGGCCACGTCCACTTCCCGCAAGACGCTGCCGCGGCTGCCAGCCAGCCTCGCTTCCAGGTAGCGCTCGACGCCTTCGTAACCGATGCGATCAAAGGCGGGATTGTAGCCCTGCGCCTGCAATTCCAGCGCCTCTTCAGCCGGGATCGGACCCATATAGCCGATAACATGCGTCATGAGCGCGCCAGTTGGGTACTCGCGCACTGCGACTGTATCCACATCCACGCCCTGCATGTAGATGCGCTCTTCGAGAATCTGCATAGCGACTTGTTGGGGGACATCCAGCGCGACGATCACAGGGCGGAAGGGCGCGATACCTTCGCCCTCTGCCACGATCTCTTCAATGCTCCTAACAAATTGACTCGCTTGTTCCGCCAATTCCCGCGTGGGCGGCACGCCAACCAAAGCTGACAGACGATTAAAGACCTCGAGTTCTGCGTTTTCGTCGGCTGGCAATGCGGCCGGGATGATCGTAACGTTGAAGGCGGGCACGTTAAATGCCAGACGCGCGTCGTTGCGATCGAAAATGGCGCCGCGCCGAGAGGCAATCGGCAAGGCGCTGAAGCGGTTCTCGTCAGCGAAGCCCTCAAACTCGCCATGCCGCAGGACCTGCAATTCGTACATGCGTATGCCAAATATCAAGAAGACAGCGAAGATAACGGCTTGGAAGAATGTCAAGCGCCAGGTCTGGAAGGGAATCAGGCGGTTAGACTTCATCAGACGGTCCCGGCATCTGGCTCAAGCGATAGATTCGTCGAAGCGCTGGGCGTGTTCGCGCGAATGCGCCGTTGCATCAGCCGGACAATCGCATAGATGGGCAGCGCTCCAGCCAGGTTGTATAGCAGCGTAGGCATGTAAACCAGCCGAATCATCATCGGAATGTCATAGGACAAGCCAAGCAACAGAAGCGCGCAATAGGTATACACTTGCAAGAATAGCGTCGCCAGCAGGGTCATCGCCAGCAGCGTGACGATGCGCATCCGATACAACTGTCGCGCCGCGCCATTGGCTGCGTATACGATTATCATGAGCGCTGCTGACGTTGCGCCAATGGGTATGGCTGAATAAAGATCGAGCAGAATGCCGCCCACCAGCGCCCAAATAAAGCCGCTCGCCAGATCCGACCGGATCGACCAAGCCAGCGCCAGCAGCATCACTAGGTTTAACTGTCCGCGCGTATTGTTCAAAATGGGACTGACATTGCCCAATAAGCCGACGCCGAAGCTGAGCAACTGCGGCAGGATGCTGGCGGAAAGCGCCGTCGCAATCACTAATATCGGCAGGCTGAGGTAACGCCCCATGTCAGTTTTCTTCTGGCTGGTCGAATACGGTCAGATCAATCGGCTGAAAGCTGGTGATGACCAGCACCAATTCTAGCGTTTGAAAATCGATCAGGCTGCGGACCTGCGCTTCCTGGAATAGTTCGAATTCAAATTGGCGAACGCTCGTTACCTGGCCCACAACGATATCGGGCGGGAAGTTGCCGCCCAAGCCGGAGGTGATAACCAAGTCGCCTTGCATGATCTCTGCGTCGAGATCAACGAAGGTGAGGCGCAAGACCCCAGAAGCCTGGCCGACGATGCTGCCGTCGGCGCGCGTCTCTTGCAGGCGAGAGCTGACAGCGCTGTTCTCGTCGGTGATCAACTGAACTCGCGACGCGTTGGCGCTGACGCCGCTGATGCGGCCCACCAATCCCAGGTCGGTCGTTACCGGCATGCCGACTGCGACGCCGTCGCGCGTGCCGCGGTTGATAATGACGCTGCGCACGATGCCGGTCTGGTCGACGCCGATGACATCGGCGCTAAGGAAATCCTGATTCTCGAGGGTTGATGTGTAGGACAGCAAGCTGACAAGCCGGTCGTAGTCGCTGGCCGCCTCCCGCAGTTGCAGGAGCTCGATTTGCCCACGGGCGAGCTGCTCTTCGAGCTCGGAAATGCGTTCGCGCAATTGTCCCAAATTGTTCAATTCATCTACCGCTTGGTTGAAGGACAGGGACACTCTATTCAACGCGCCGGACAAGCTGTTGAGCGGCGCGGCAACCACAGCTTCGACCGGGCTCAGTACGCCGGCAAGCGCCAACAGGACGAGCAAGCCACATACGCTCAGCATCATCATGAGCAAGGCGAATCGGTTGGGGCGTCCGTTCAGTCTCACGCCAGAGCCCTATCACAAATCAGATAGGTATTATGTTATCACAATTCCGCGAAGGATTATGAGTTGCGTTTAATGTCTGGTACTGCCGCGTTCCGGTCCGGTCAACAGCCGGCGCAAGTTGCTATAGTCTTCCAAGACACGCCCGGCGCCGCGGGCGACGCAGGTCATCGCGTCATTAGCCAGCCAGGAGCGGATATTCACTTCTTCGCGCAGACGGTCGCCCAAGCCGTGCAATTGACCGCCGCCGCCGGCGATGGTGATGCCGCTCTCCATCAAATCCGCGACCAGCTCGGGCGGGGTGTCGTCGAGCGCGTCTTTCACCGTGTCGATGATAATATTGACCGATCCGCCGATTGCTTCTCGGATCTCGATTGAGCTGACCTCAACCGCGTCGGGCAGCCCGGTGTTCAGATTTCTGCCTTTGACAATATAGGTGCGCTCCTGCGGCAAAGGGTAGGCGCTGCCGATATCGATCTTCGCCTTTTCAGCCGTCGGCTCGCCGATGAGCAGATTGTGTTTGTTGCGCAAGTGTCGCACGATGTCTTCGTCCATTTCGTCGCCCGCCACGCGAATCGACCGACTGATGACGATGCCGCCCAGTGAAAACAAAGCGACTTCCGTTGTGCCGCCGCCGATATCCACCACCATACTGCCGCGGGTTTCGAGTACGGGCAGGTCGGCGCCGATGGCTGCCGCGACGGGCTCTTCAATCAGATGCGCCTCGCGCGCGCCGGCGTCGAGCGTCGCCTCGATGACTGCTCGCTTTTCGACTTCGGTCACGCCGCTAGGTATGCCAACAACGACGCGCGGTCTTGGCACCGGCACCCAACTCTGTTCATGCGCTTTGCGGATGAGATAGTCCAGCATGCGCGCGGTGATTTCATATTCGCTGATGACGCCATCGCGCAAGGGACGGACAATCAAAATATCTTTGGGGTTCTTGCTCCACATTTCCTTGGCGCGCGCGCCTACTTCGATTGGCACTCGTGTTTTGCGGTCGATAGCGACGAAGGACGGCTCGTTGATAACGATGCCTTTGCCGCGCACGTATACAAGCGTGTACGCGGTTCCCAGGTCGATGCCTATATCAAGCGAAAAAAGCCCGAACAGGAAATCCAGAGGACTTAACACAAAAGACTCCCCAATGGAAAGCAGACGCGCAGAATTATAGCACAGATTAACATTAAGGAAAACCAATTGTTACAAACAATATTTTTACTTAGAGTTGTCCTTAGACATAAGTCTCAATATATCATTGAATTAGCTATCTTTCCTAAGCTAATCGCTATCAGTTAAGATTATCACATAAGCCTTACGAGTCTCTTGCTGGAACGGTTCTGGGTCATGCTTTCTGTTGTCGCCAATAATATAAAAGACCATAACTTGATCGCGCCGAGTCAGACTGTTGTGGTCGCCGTGTCCGGTGGCGCCGATTCTGTCGCGCTGCTGCATGTTTTGCTGCGGCTTAGCCAAAATTTGGACTTCAAAATTCATGTCGCCACGTTGGATCACGGCATTCGCGGAAAAGCCGCGGAACGAGATGTTCAGCATGTTCAAGAACTAGCGAATCGCTGGGCGCTGCCCTGCACAGCAGGCAGCGCCAATGCGCCGGCGCTTGCCAAGCGCGCGGGCATTGGTCCTGAAGAAGCGGCGCGGCAAGTTCGTTATAATTTCTTGGCAAAGGTCGCAATGCGGCAGGATGCCGCCTGTGTAGCCGTCGCTCATCACGCGCTTGATCAGATAGAGACAATCTTGATGCGCATCATTCGCGGCTCTGGGACCAAGGGCTTGCGCGGCATGCGGATGGCGGCGCCTCTGCCTTATCACAAGAGTTTGACACTCATCCGGCCGCTGCTGCATGTCACGCGGGAGCAAATCGAAACCTATTGCGTCGAAAACAGTCTGCACTACCGTCACGACAGCAGCAATGACGACAAGGCGCATTCGCGCAACTTTATTCGCCATCAAGTTGTTCTTCCGCTGCTGGAACGCTATGCTCATCTGCCAAAGTCCTTCGAGCGGCTGGCGGCCGCGGCCGAAGCCGACCAGGATTATCTGGAATCCCGCTTCAAGCGCGAAGTCCTGCCGATGGTTGAAGAAGAAGCGGACGCCTGGCGCATAGCCCGGTTGGACTATCATGCCTGTCATGTTGCGATGCGCCGTATATTGCTTCGCGCAGCCTTCCGCAGCTTGCAAGATGGCAATAGAGAATTGAGCTACGCTAATACCGTAGACATCATCGACTGGATCAAGGTCGCCCAAGTTGGCAAAGTCCGTGATTTGGGCGCGGGCATCCAGCTTCGTATCGGCTACGACAGCCTCCATATTGAGCGCCACGACGCGCGGCAGCGCTTTGAAGACTATCGCTTAATCGCGCCTGGGACGGAAGTGACTTTGCAGGGACGCGATGAAATCTGCCTAGGGAAGCTGCGAATCAGACGCTTGCATGGCACGGGGGCGCCGGCAGGCGTCACAGCGCTTCAGGCGCCTCTTGGGGCGGAAGTGCGTCTGCGCACGCGGCGCAGGGGCGAACGCTTTTGTCCTAAAGGCATGGCAGGTCGGTCGCGAAAAATAAAAGATTGGATGATCGACCGCAAGATCCCGCGGCAGATCCGCGATCAAATCCCCCTGGTCAGCCTTGATGGCGCTGTGATCGCCATCTGCGTCGGCGAGACCTGGCGCCTCGCGGACATGTCGATACTGTCGATTGGTACTGGTCCATTCTGTACCTTGATTCTCGAATAGTAGCGAATTCCTGCTGCTGGAATGCAGGGCAATCGCTTCAAAATGATGGCAGACGAAATGGCGGGAATCTAAACTGAAAATTAACTACAGAGTACGCAGAGAGCGCAGAGAAAAGCATAAAATGTCATATTTCAGCGGTGTATTTTGGTGAAAAAAAAGTCTCTCTAGCGCCCCTTGCCTATTCCTAGCCGCGAATTTAGTTGAATAGTCGTCTAATCTACTAAAACTCTGTGTCCTCTGCGTCCTCTATGTTGAAAAGTATTTTGAAGCGATTGCCCTGGGGCTGGAATGCCGCAAAACTAAGCCTTACGGTATAATAAACACATGGATACCAAGTCCACGCGCATTGCCGAAGAAACGATCAGTCGGCTAGTGCAGGTCTTGCTGGTTGATCACGACAGCGTCAATCGCTACAACGTGAGCAAATCTCTGCAACGGCTCGGCTATATCATTGTCGAAGCGTCCTTCGGCGACGAGGCTTTGGAGCGCTTCAATAGTCAGCATTTCGATCTGGTCTTGAGCGAGATTGACCTGCCCGACAGCGACGGGCTAGAGCTCTTGCGGCGCATCAAGGCGGGTTCGCCGGACGCAATGATGATATTAATGACGGAAAACCCCAGCGTCGAATCGGTCCTGCAAGCGCTGCGCTATGGCGCGCAAGATTATCTGATTAGACCCTGTTCCAGTCAAGTGATTAGAGCGAGCGTAGACCGCGGCATCGAACGCGCGCGTAAACTGATGCGGCGGCGGCGAATGCTGGATGCGATTATGCGCACCGTGGGCGAGTTGGCGCAGGAAGAAGCCTTGGCGGCGGTCGCGCCTGACGATGATAGCCTGGTACCGCCCGCGCCTGCAGCGCGTGAGCGCGCGATCTCCACTGATTCTACGGTGGCATTGGCTGGGCTTTCGCTTGCCCCGGGCCGCTATCAGATCGGCAGTGCAGACCAGTCCATTAGTATGACCCCGACGGAGTTCGACCTGTTACTCTATCTGACGGCGCATCGCAGCCGCGTCATTTCCTGCCAAGAGCTGGTGCGGGAAGTCCGTGGTTATAGCACTGATGAAGCCGAAGCCCGTGAGGTCATCCGTCCGCATATCAGCAATTTGCGCCGCAAATTAAGCTCGCTGGGCGATTACGCGAAGCTCGTTGTTAATGTGCGCGGGATTGGTTATAGACTGGGCAACCTCGCCGATCCAGAATAGTATCCGCTTTGTCTTTGCTCCGCCGTTGTCTAATGGTTAAGCCAACTCCATCACCCGCATTTATTTCGTGGGCGCTGGCATTGCTGGCGCTGATGCTTGCCGGGCTCGCGGCATTGCTCGCGCCTGAGCCCCTGAGCGCCGCCAGCTGCGATGAAGACGGTAGTCTCAGGCGGGAAAGCTATTTTGGCGCCGATTCCGCCCGCTCCCGCTATTTCACGCTTTATCTCCCGCCTTGTTATGAGATATCGACGCAAGCATATCCGCTGCTCATGCTGCTGCATGGCTCCAATGCGGATGACAGCCAATGGCTCCGCCTGGGGTTCATTGACGCGCTGGAAGCGGCGATAGGCTCCGGCGCTGCGCCGCCGATGATCCTGGTTTTGCCCTTTGGCGATGCCATTGCCAACGAGAACAATTTCGGTGGCGAGGACTACGCCTCGCTTCTGATGGGCTTATTGGATCATCTGCAGCAGCGATATCGCAGCGACGGCAGAACAGCCATCGGCGGCATTTCGCGTGGCGGCTTCTGGGCATATCATCTGGGGCTGCGCTTCCCGGGGCGCTTTGCGGCGGTCGGCGGGCATAGCCCGTTTTTCGACCCCAATCACGTCGAGCCGCGCTACAACCCGCTCGAGTTGGCGCGGTCGCTGGCGCTTGACGCCGAAATGCGGCTGTGGCTGGATCGCGGGTCGAGAGACTTCGCGGCTGACGGTGTTGACCAGATGCATGTGATTTTGCGCGATCGCGATATCAAGCATCAATATGTTGTTTACAGCGGCGCCGAGCACGATGAGGCTTCTTGGGGGCGCAATGTCGCGGACTATCTAGCCTTTTACAGCGCGGCGTTTGCGGAAAAGCCGCCCGCAATCTCACAAGCTGAACAAACCATAGAAACAGGCAGGGAATTGTGGATTCCGGCCGCTGCTTTTTCGGCGCTGCAGACGTCGATCGGGCGGGAGCAACTGGATGCGATTTTGGCTGGCGACATCGACCTGCGCTTGACTTTGAGCGAATCCGCAGCGGAGCGCTTGCGGGAACGCGGAATTGAACCGCATCGGGATACACGAATCGCGGCGGACGATAACCTGGAGCGCCTACTCTGGAGCGACAAGCTCAGCTTCACATTGCTGCCATTTGATAAATTGCGCCCCCGACTGCGGCCATTGTGGCTGGACGGGAAACCCGTCGTCGATCAACTCGACGACTATCCCTTGATATTTGATAGTGGCGATTCCAGTTTTCACCCAGGCAGATTAACGCGCATTACCCTGTCCGGCACAACCGCGCTTGCGCGGGGGACGAGGACAGCGCTGGATGAGATGGGCATAGAGAGCTCCGCCAGCGGCATCCGCGATTACGTCTCTGCGTCGGATTATTTTCATCTGACCCATGAAGCGTCTCTGGCAGATAGCTGCCCGCAGTTCACCGAGGCGGTCTTGGGCGGCGCCAACAGCCTGTGCATGAAAAGCCAACACGCCGGCCTGTTTGATATCTTGAAAGTCGACGTGGTTGATGCGACGGGCAATCACATCAATGACTTTGGCTATGCCGCTTTTGAAGATACGCTGGCGCATTTTGAAGCGGCGGGAATGCACATTGTCGGCGGGGGGCGCAAACTGGACGCCGCGCGGGAAGCTCTGATCCTCTCTCACAACGGCAATCAAGTCGCCTGGCTGGCCTGCAACGCGGTGGGTCCTTATTATGCCTTAGTGAATGAAGAGCCGAGCGCTCTCGGCGGTCCGAGACCCGGCGCTGCCTTTTGTGACCGCGCTTGGCTGGCTGATAGCTTGCCCGTGCTGGCGGCGCAATACGATCTGGTCCTGTTGACCCTTCACTATCAGGAATACGAGTCTTATACGCCGACGCCGCGGCAGCAAGCCGATTACCGCGCCTATGCTGAATGGGGCGCTGATGTTGTCATTGGCACCGCGGAGCATAAGCCGATGACCTTTGAATTCTACCGAACGCGCCGCGGCGAAACCGCCTTCATTCATTACGGTCTGGGCAATCTCTATTTTGACCAGAGCTTTTGGGGAAATAAGCGCTTCTTCTTGGACACGCTTTACGTTTATGACAGTAAACTATTAGGGGTGGAACTTTTTCCGGGCCTCATCGACGATCGAGCGCGCCCACGCTTGCTTACAGGGGATGATCAGTTCAACTTCTTGCACTTTATGATGATTCAGCAGAACGGATTCTAGCCATCCTTGCTCCCATTTATCGTCTGATTGCTTTGTTTGTCTGTCTGGCGCATCTGCTGTCCTTGGCTACTCTCTCGGCGCAAGGGGGCGAAACAAGTGAACCTATGCACAATCTCTCGCTGGAGCAAAAGGTTGCGCAGATGTTCATGGTCAGCTTCTTTGGACCGCGCCTGACAGAGACGGAATCCGCTTTCTTGCGCGAGGTCCAGCCAGGCGCGGCGGTGCTCTTTGGGCGCAACATAGAATCGCCCCAACAAGTGACGGCGCTGACAAACGCCTACCAGCATGAAGTCACGAGCCGCGGCGGCTTGCCGCTGCTGATCGCAGTCGATCAAGAGGGCGGACCTATCCAGCATTTGCAAGAGGGTTTCACGCGCTTTCCCGCCCCTATGCTGCTGACTGCCACGCAAGATGACAACCTGGCATACGCCGTTGGCGGAGCCATGGCTGCCGAAATGCGCGCGGTTGGCGTCAACATGAATCTGGCGCCGGTCGGGGATTTGCTGACAAACGCGCTTAATCCCATCATCGACCGCCGATCATTCGGCAACGATCCAAAAATGGTCGCTCCGATTCTGATGAGTTTCATACGCGGTTTGCAAGACAATGGAGTGGTAGCGACGGTCAAGCATTTCCCCGGTCATGGCGATACCAGCGAAGATTCGCACCTGGAGCTGCCCGCCATTCATCACGACCGAAAGCGCTTGGATGCGGTTGAATTGCGCCCCTTCGTAGCGGCATTTGACGCCGGCGTCGGTACAGTGATGGTGGCGCATATCTGGTTCAGCGCCTTTGATGCCGAAGAGCTGCCGGCATCCTTGTCCGTCAACGTTGTAGAAGGCTTGCTGCGGGAAGAATTGGGATACGATGGATTAATCATGACTGACGCGCTGGATATGGATGCCGTCGACACTGAATACGACGCCAGCGAAGCCTCAATCCGCGCGATTGCGGCTGGCAACGATCTGGTCGCTATCGGCGCGCATGTGGGCACACGACGGATAAGCGCCGCGATCAACGATGTAGTCGCGGCTGTGCGCGCCGGGCGCATCGCGCGCGAGCGCATTGACGACTCGGTAGAGCGTATCTTAAGGCTGAAACAGCAGTTTGGCATATTCAATTGGCATCCGCTAGATGCGGTCTCGGCGAGCGAACGCTTGGACCTGTTGGCGCATGATCGTCTGGTGACAACATTGTTTGAAAGAGGCGTGACCGCGCTTGATCCGCAGGGCATGTTACCGGTCCAGGGCGAGGCGCTTTTTGTTTATCCCGGCACGCGCCCGCGCATTCGCCGAGAATGCGATCGCCGCGTGGCGGGGCATAAATTCGTGGCTGTCTCTGGGTCGCCGACGAAAGAGGAGATGACTTGGGCAAGCGCAGCCGCGCAGGAAGCCGACACAGTGGTCCTTTTTACCTTGAACAACATTGACGATCCTCAGCAGATTCAACTGATTGAGGCAATGCCGCCACACAAGACGATTCTTGTCACCTTGTGGCATCCGATGGAAATATTCAGCTTTCCCGAGCTCGCGGCTTATGTGCAGGGATACAGCCCCATGACGCGCGCGACCAAGGTCATCTGTGAAGTGCTGCTCGGCGAGCGGCAGGCGCTGGGCAGCATGCCGCTCGGCTTTGCGAGCTAGGCGAACGCGCTATTGATAAGCTATAATGAGGCGGCGCAAATCCACTCGCGTTCCGATTAATACGAATTGTGAAATACGCAGGACACAGATAGTCAATGTCTACCCTTAACCCAGATCTAATCTCCAAAGACATGGACGCGGTGCTGAATGACGCCGTGCCAATGCTAGCCGAATATCGCAAATCGTCGATCATGCCGGAGATGGTTCTGCTGGCATTGCTGCGCCGAGAAAACACGGCGGCTTGGCGTATGCTCAAAATGTTCGAATCTTCGCGCGGCGTCGACCTGGAACGCTTGGAGCGCCAGGTGAAAGCCGCGATTCAAGCCCGACGCGACCCCGACGGCAGCCTGGATTTCGTCGCTATTGGCAACCGGAAAATCTCACTGAGCCGCCAGTCAATCGTGCTCCTGGACGACGGATTATCGGTCGCCAACTCGATGAATGAGCAGAAAATCGATACCGATCACGCCTTGGCGGTACTCGCGGAAACATCGGTCAGCACGGGCGGGATACTGCGCCAGTTCAGCATCACGCCCAAGTCGATTCAAGACGCATACAGCGACGCCAGCAAGATCATCCCCAGCCGCGACGACAGCACCACAGTGGATTACGTTAAACGCGCCAAACGCGGCTTGCTGCGCGCGGTGCATTTTCGCGAAGATCTGCTGCGCAACATGATCAACGTGCTTACGCAATCGGTCAACCGGCACATCATATTGGTTGGTCCAGACGGCGTCGGCAAGCGTACGCTGGCTTATAGCCTGGCTCTGCTCATGGCGGAAGACAAGGGACCAAATGGCTTGTCCAACCTGGTGCAAATAAGCGAAACGGCGCTGCTGGACGGCGATCAGGAAGCCTTCCGCGCTGGCATGAGCGCGGCGCGGCGCGGTATCCTCTTCTTGCCGCTGATTCACCGTTTTTTCGGCGGACCTATCAAAGCCGATTTCAACAAAGCGACATCGTTGGTCCAAAAGGCTTTCTTGAGCGACGATCCCGTCGTCATCTGCACCACCAGTTTGCAGGAATTTGAAGCGCGGATTCAAAACGTCAGCGCCATCATGGAAAACAGTCAAGTCATCCGCGTTGACGAACCTGCGCTGGACGAGACCGTGCAAATTTTGGAGACGATTGCGCCGCATCTGGAATCGGACTATGAAATCGCTGTCGAGCATGACGCGCTGAAGATGGCGGCGCGCATGGCGCAGCGTTATCTGACCATCAATCCCTTGCCGCAAAGCGCCGAGCAACTGCTGCATCGCACGGCGGCTATGGTCAATATGGGCAAGCAAGCGCATCTCGCCTTCCGCCCGGACAATAACGACGCCAAGCTTGATGTGGAAGATGTGACCCTGGTGACCAGCCAGATGACTGGCATCCCGGTCACGAAACTTGGCGCCGACGAACGGCTTCGCTATGCCAATATGGTCGAGCATCTGCGCCAGCGTCTCATCGGCCAGGAAGAGGCGGTTCAATTGGTCAGCCGCGCCATCAAAACAGCCCGCGTTGGCTTGAAAGATCCGCGCAGGCCCATAGGCGCCTTCCTTTTCCTGGGTCCTACCGGCATCGGCAAGACCGAAATGGCGCGTGTGCTAGCGGATTTTATGTTCGGCAGCGAAGAAAATCTCTTCCCGCTGGACATGAGCGAATACAAGGACGAAAGCAGCATCAACCGCTTGATCGGCTCGGCGGTGGGTTATGTCGGCAGCGACGAGGGCGGGCAGTTGACCGAGCGCATTCGTCAGCAGCCCTATACCATCGTGCTGCTTGATGAAATTGAAAAGTCGCATCCGCGCATTATGGATGTCTTGTTGCAAGTGATGGAAGAGGGCCGGCTGACCGATGGCCGCGGCAATATCGCGCGCTTCAGTGAAGCGGTGGTCATCATGACCAGCAACATCGGGTCCGAGCATTTGATGGTGCGGCAGATCACAGACGATCTGCGCGAGCGGATCATGGACCAGGTGCTGGAGTTCCTGCGCCCCGAGTTCGTCAACCGCTTGGACGAGGTCATCCTCTTCAACGCCTTGAGCGATGAGGACTTTGTGCCCATCCTCGACCTGTTGATCGAAAAAGAGAATAAGCTGGCGCGCGAGCGCGGCTTGACATTGAAGTTCAGCGGCGGCGCCAAGAAATGGCTCTTGGAGCAAAATGACGAGCCGGAATACGGCGCGCGTCCGCTGCGGCGAATCCTGCGGCGCAATCTACGGGAGCCCTTGGCCGACTTTCTCCTGCGCTCCAACCCGCCGGAAGGGACAGAAGTGCGCATCAGCGCCAGCCGCAAACGAGGCGGTGGTTTGAAGTTCGCAGCATTTTTTGATGGCGAGGAATTCCTGGACGAGGCTGGATCATACGGGATCGCAGAGCCTTAAGCGCGCAGGCATGAATCAGAGGTGAGCATGAGAGCAATCGATCGTTCGATCTTTAGAAAATACGATATACGCGGCACTGCCAACGGCGCGACCCCGCAATTGACGCCCGGCGTAGCCTACTTGGTTGGCAAAGCTTTGGGCACCTATCTGCCCCGAGAATTTGGCACGCGCAAGATCTTCGTCGGCTCCGACAATCGCCTGTCCTCGGGCCCGCTGAAGGCTGCGATGATCGAAGGGCTTGCTTCGACAGGCTTGGCGGTTGTCGATATTGGAGAGGTGCTCACGCCGACCGTCTACTTCGCTTCGGCTTCTTATGGCGCGGACGGGGCCGGCGTGATGATCACGGGCAGCCACTTGGATACGCGCTACAACGGTATCAAGATGGCTTATGGCAAGCTGGCGCTGGCCGGCGAACAGATCCAAGATGTGCTGAGCCTCATTGATGAGGGAATTTTCGCGGCTGGCGAAAGCCAAGTCGAAGAAGATCCAACCATGATCAACCAACACATGACCACGATACAGCGCAAGGTGCGCATGGAAAAACCGCTGAAGGTGGTGCTGGACGCTGGCAACGGTTTGTCGGGCGCATATTTGCCGCCGGTTTTGCGCGCCCTGGGGCTGGATCTGGAATGCCTCTACTGTGAACCGGACGGTAACTTCCCCAATCATTTGCCGAACCCGGAAGATCCCGAAATGACGCGCGATCTGGAGGCGAAAGTTATCGAACTGGGCGCGGACCTGGGCTTGGCTTTCGACGGCGATAGCGATCGCTGCGGCTTCATCGACAACCAAGGTCGTCATATCGCCGCGGATCGACTGCTGGCGCTGCTGTCGCGGGATTTGCTGCGGCGTCATCCCAATACGCCGATCGTCTTTGACGTAAAATCGTCGCAGGCGCTGCCGGACGAAATCAAGAAATACGGCGGCATCCCGGTCATGTGGAAATCCGGGCACAGCCTGATGAAGCAGAAGATGAACGAGATTGGTTCCTTGCTTGGTGGCGAGGTAAGCGGACATCTTTTCATCGGCGAAGACTATTTCGGCTTCGACGACGCGCCGCTGGTGGCGCTCAAAACACTGGAGATCATTAGCAAGTCCGGGCAAACAGTTGCCGAAATCTTTGACGACATTCCCAAGCTGGTGGCCACACCGGAGATTGTCTTGGGCGCGCCGGACGACTTGAAGTTCAAGATGATTGAGGAAATGACCGCGAGCCTGCAAAACGATTACGAAGTCGTGACGGTCGATGGCGCGCGCGTGATCTTCGAACAGGGTTGGGGTTTGGTGCGCGCGAGCAATACGCAGCCCGCGGTCACGCTGCGCTTCGAGGCATACACCAATGAACAGATTGCGGGCTATATGCGGATCTTCAAGGCTTTGCTGGCAAACTACCCGCAGATTGACATCAATAATTTTGACAAACAGCTGCGTGCCTTCAGCGCGCAGGTCCCCGCGGCTGGCGGGCGGGTCTAAGGGTTCTGCAAACTGTGACCGACCCGGTCCAAGACTTCTACCGTCAGCACGGGGCGATCTATGAGCGCTTGGTCGCGCGGCAAGATCGGCATGGCAGGCTATTCGCCGCCTTGAACGAGATTTCCCCGCTGGATGGCTTGTGCGCGGTGGAGTTCGGGGCTGGCGCCGGCAACCTGACGAGGCTGCTTGCCTTCCTGGTCAAACAGGTCTATGCCTTTGATTTAGAACCGGCCATGCTAAAACTGGCGCAGCGCGCGCTGCGGACAAGCGGCATGACCAATTGGACGCTGGCCATCGGCGATAACGCGCGCATGCCAGTTGCCGCCAATTCGGCTGATGTAGCGATTGAAGGCTGGAGCTTCGCGCATGTTTTGGACAGGAATAGCGGATGCTGGCGCAGTCAGTCTGCCGCTATGCTGTCGGAAATGAAACGGATCCTAAAACCGGGCGGCACAGCCATTCTGATAGAAGACCTGGGCGTCGCTCGGCAGCGGCCGAGCGCCCCGAGCGACGAGGCGGCGGCGCTCTATTCGTTTTGGCGCGAAGAATGGGACTTCTCCCAGCGTTGGATCCGCACGGACTATCATTTCGCTTCGCCAGAAGAAGCTGTGGAATTATCTCGGTTTTTCTTTGGCGACGCCGTGGCGGGAAAATGGCTGGCGGAGGATTCAGTCATCCTGCCGGAGTGCACAGGCATCTGGTGGAGGACCTTTGCATGACTGGCGGCAACTCCAGCTATTAACTTATAACGGAGCGGTCGCGGTCGAAGATCAGGATCAGCCTCCAAATGATGAAGGGACCGCCGAAAAGTCCAGAAAACAGAGCGTCGCAATCATGCTTTGTCTCCCGCGTCCTCTAAGCCGCTTGCGAGTAGGCGATCGCATCGCGCCGAGGAACTATTGCATGCTTGTCCATTTCGGTTATCATGGTTGCCGTAGCGGAAAATAGCGCGGATAGCGGAAAAATGGCGAATGCGGTGATTCCCGAATCTGCGAAGAGGCGGCGGTAGGCATCATGCGGAACTTGAACGCGCCAGACTTGGCGCCGACCATCGAGTTTGCGGTAGACAGCGAGCATTCCGGCGTTCGCATGCTTGGCTGCTTCTCTTTTCTGTTTGGCGCTGTAATCAGCTTCCTCGTCCTGAATACAATCGTTCCGAACGGCGGCTTGATTACCATCGGCGCCGCCATCGCCATCGCCGTCGGTTTAACTTACGCGGCCGATTTCTTTTCCAAGAAATACTGGCCCAGCAATCGCACTATCCAGTTCCTTGGCGATATCATTCAATTGATCCAGTCCAACAAAGTGCAAGGCGAAATTGATGCCGAGCGCAACGTCAACATTCTGATGTGGCACTTCGAAGCGAGGCGTCATCCGCGCGTCCCGAAAGGCTGGTACGTTGTCGCCAATGCCCTGGAGCAGGATGGGGAATACATAACGACCTATAGCATTGTATCGCCGGCCGACTTCGATTCATTGCCTTTGTCGCGCCTGTCGGCCAGATTTCAGCGTAAGAAGGGCAAAAAGGACGAAGTGCGCGATTTGCGCAAAGCCGGCAACATGCGTCGTATTGAACAGGCTGAGTTCTATCGCGGCGAGTTCGGCGCCGAAATGTCGCCGGAAGATTATCGCAGCTATCTCGAATACCTTGCCGATACCTATACGTCTTGGATGCCTAAGGAAAAATGAACATTTTCGGCAGGCTGTCTGGTCTGCTGCTCTGCATCGCGCTATTTGCGCTTCCCGCCTTGGCGCAGGACCGGGCGCTGACGCTGGGCAGCCAGGTCGAGGACAATCTCGCTCCCAACGAAACGCAGCGCTATAGCTTGAACGCCCTGGAATGGACGCTGGCCTCATTTACTGTGGAAGCGCTGTCAGATACGCTGGATCCGCAGCTGGCTATCTACGACAGTTCCGGCGAGCTGGTAATCGCGAACGACGACTACGCCTATCCGGACACGCGGGATGCGATCATCCAGGCTTTTGTCTTCCCCAAATCGGATCTATATACCGTGGCTGTGAGCGGATTCGAGGGATCAAGCGGAGCCTATCGATTGCGCCTGCTGCCTGGATATGACCTTCAGGTACAGGCTAGGGACGGGCTGCTGCTGGAGGACTGGGAGGCGGTCAACCGCCTGGCTCTAGTCAGACAGGCTGGCAGCGGCCGGCTGGCTGTAGAAACCGACGGGGTCGCGACAACGGCTGTGATACTGGGCAAGGGATTTGCGCAGGAACGGGATTTTTTCTTTGAAGTGCAGTTTGAAAATGTCTCGTCGGCGGGCGACTGGCAGGTGGGCATCGCATTTCGCTACGCGCGCCCCGATTCGCATTCGCGCGTTCTCTTTAACAAACGCGGCTTCTGGCGCATGGAGCGAGTCGACGAGGGCGACATTGTGCTTGTGCGCAATTGGGGCACGCATCCGGCCATCGTGGCGGGCAACAGCGATTTCCGCTTGGGCATATTGGCCAGCGGGGCGCAATTCGACATCGTATACAACGGGCAAATCGTTGGCACGTTCGTTGATAAGTCTACCGAGGAGACTGGCGGCGTGGGCGTCGCCATGCGCACCGCCGACGCGGTTGACAGCCGCCTGTCCTTTGCGATCACCCAGGCGGCGATGACGATACCGACACGGGTAAATGAAGCCGTGATCGTCCCGAATCAACTCCTGACGAGGAGCTATCATAACATGGTCGATGTTTTGGCGCGCCAGCAGTTGATCCCCGTTGACGGCGAAATCAAAATGCTTTTGCCCCAAAGCAGCGTTCGGCGGAGCTTGGCCGGCGTCACGCCATTTCTGCTGGGTTCTGGTTTGCGCCTGGCGGAATTTGTTATTGGCGCGCAAGTCTCTTACAAATTGAGCAAAGAAGCCAACGGCGGCTGTGGCATTTTGTTCCACTACCAAGACGAAGAACACTATCAGCTTGCCTATGCGACCGCGGCGGGCGACTACGGCCTATCGCAGCGCCAAGGCGAAGTCTTCAGGCCGGGCGTCTATGTCAATAAGCCGACGCGCGAGCGGCAAGCGCATGACCTGCTCTTGATTGTCCATGACGGCAGGATCCACTTCTATGTCGATAATGAGCATATTGGACAGCTAGCCTACGAAACTTCACTGGGAAGAGTGGGTATCGCGGCTGTCAACTATCCGGACGTCGAAACCAATTGCGTTTTTGAGGATTTTTGGGCGCTCGGTCTAGACGGCTGAACGCTTACGTATTTTCTCGGGTTTACGACAAGAGCCCCGCACATAATGGCGAGGCTCTTGACTATTGTTTGATGAACCTGCAGTGTTCTTCTATGCTAAGCGCATACGCTCATTGGGCGCTTTCGCTCATGGCTGCGCCAAGCGTGGCGCAGCCCGGGCAGCTGCCGTCGGGGCGCAAGAGCGCGTAACCGCCCATGGGGTCAGTATCCCAGCGCGTAAAGTTAAGATTCCAAACGATCATGAGCGAAACGCGGCCCGATTCTCGCGAAAGACGGGCGGCATCTGCGATCCACTCCGCCTGTTGCGCTACTGTGACATTGCTTGCCCAAGAGAAACTTGCTGGTATGGGCGTTACCATGCCTTCTCCACTCAGATAACCCAGTTCCGTCCAGCAGATCTTTGAGTTCGGGAAGAACTGCGCGCCGCGGTTGAGCATAGATCCAAAGTAACGCGTCGGATAGGGGTTGCGCGGATCGCCACTGCTGCTGCGCGGGCTGACGATGCCCTCGTTGTAATGCAAGCCCAGGCAATCCATGTATTGCGCGGCGCCAGCTTGCGCCATTTGCCGCATGAAATTATCGTCGTTGAGGACTGCGCCGGGGAAAGCGCCTTCCGCGCCGGTCGGCGCCGGCGCTCCGCTGATGACCAGCGTGGCTGAGTTGGCTGCTTTGATGGCAGTGTAAGCCGCTTTCAGCATGTCCACGTATGTGCCGCCGTTGATCTGCCCATGGGGCCATTCGCGATCCAGATTCGGCTCGTTCCATATTTCGATCGCGTCCGCGCCGTTCCGGGCTAATTCCGCCACGAAAGCCGACAGTTGCGCCACATAAGCGTTGAAGTCAGTTGCCAGCGCTTCTTTGCTGCCAACGACGCCTAACATAATCTTGAAGTTGTTCGCCTTGGCGCTCTGGATGAATTCAATTCCCTTGGCGATGCCAGCCTCGACTGGCAGTTGCTTCTTGACCCAAGTCATGCCCGCCGAGCGCATCAATTCCGCCGCGCGGCCATCTAAGCCTTCAACGTGCCCGCCCAAGGCGAAGCCTTCGGGACCTGTGGCTTGAGCAGGGACCGCGTGCTGAATGGGCTCGTCTGTCGCCACTGGAACGGTGCTGGCGTAGGCGGGCGGGACCTGCGCTTCATCGCATAGTATAGAGTCCTGGAAATCGTAACTGACGCGCGCCTGATACTCTTTGCCGGACATGTCCATGATGGTGAAAGTCCAGCCGAACAAAATGCCCTGGCGCTTCTGCCCGATGGGAACATCAGTCGAGCAGTTGTCGATGCCGAAGGAACCGTAAAGCTGATAGCTGCCGGGCGAACTCCAGTCATCTTCATAGTAGCGCCAACTGACCATGGTCAGCCGCGATTCACGCTCCTCTTCTATCAATTCGCGCGCGATCTGCAGCGAAGTCTGCACGTAATCACCCGCGACCGCGTTGTCGTCTTGTGATAGCGCCGTCATTGTCACTATCATCGCCAGCGCGAGCGCCAGCCATATCCTGGTCGCGCTCCCTAGCAAAATACCGAGTCGATTCTGTCGCATCTGTGCCTCTTCTTGCCTGATTCCCTTGTTCAAGATTGCACAAGCTTAACCAAATGTCTCGATATTGCTATAGTTCATTTGCAATCGTTAGAAATTCCACAAGGAAATGCAAATCCATTTTATGTATGGATTTCTAGGGGAGACTCTGTGGACTCTGTTTCTCAACAGAGTCTATCATGT
Organism: Phototrophicaceae bacterium; assembly: GCA_965116975.1. Classification (GTDB taxonomy): domain Bacteria; phylum Chloroflexota; class Anaerolineae; order Aggregatilineales; family Phototrophicaceae; genus UBA6055. The sequence continues at coordinate 2,311,079 of OZ220735.1, read as the reverse complement.
CGCCCTGCGTTAATTGAATTCTTCATATTGGGCGACTGGCAGTCAGTGTCTACGCGACCCCAGGAGTCGCCCCAACTGCTTCTTATTATTTTCTTGGATTTACATAGTTTCCGACAGTGTTCCAGGCGAGAAGCGGCTGATTCTGGCGCTTACTCGCGCGGAATGGTGAAGTAGAAGGTCGAGCCGCCCCCCAATTGGCTTTTCACAGAAATGTCGCCGCCATGCGCCTCGACGATGGCTTGGACCAGGTACAAGCCTAGCCCTGTGCCATGCGCGCGGCGGGTGAGACTGTCGTCGATGCGATAGAAACGGTCAAATATCTTGTCGATCTGATCTTGAGGGATGCCAGCGCCTTCGTCCCGAACGAATATCGTCACGCTGCTGACAGCGAAGCGCCCGCCAACAGTAATGCTGGTATCGGCTGGCGAATACTTGATGGCGTTGGTTATCAAATTGTCGAAGACTTGCCGCAAGCGGGCTTCATCGCCTTGGATGACCGGAAAGTTGGGCGGAAAGCTAAGATGGAAGCTGTGCTTGCTTTGCGCCTCGAGCCGTTCGACAGCTCGGGCGGCTACCTGCTGAAGATCGGTATCGGCAACGTTGAGGCGCAGCTCCCGCGAGGCTTGGATCTTGCTGGCGGTCAACAGGTCTTCAACGAGATCGGTCAAGCGATCCGCTTCGTCTTCGATGATCGCCAGGTTGTCGCGGATGACGCTGCTGTCCCACTCGACATCCTCGCGCCCCAAGGTGCTGGCGTAACCTTTGATGATGGCGAGCGGCGTGCGCAATTCATGGTGGATTGTTGATATGAAGACCGATTGCATTTCTTGTGCTTTGCGGAAATTGGTGATGTCGCGAACATTGGCGATGATGCTTTCCAGGCGTCCGTCTTCTTTTAGGAGCGGCGCATAGGTAATGCCCATGCTTGTTGTCATGCCATCGCGCCGGATCAAATCGCCTTCCACGTACAGCGTAACTGCGCTGCCGCCGTCTTCCGTTTGCCGGGGCCAGCCAGAATCAAGCGCCTTTTCCAGGTCGGGATAATCTAGCTGCTCCCACAGGATCACTTCGCGCTTGGCTAAACCGATGACCTCATCGGTCTTCCAGCCGGTCATGCGCTCGAAGGCGATGTTGGCTTGCTGGAACGTCAAATCAGGGTTCAGTATGAATACCCCATCTCCGCTATTGTTGACGATCGCTTCCAGCCGCTGCCGCTCCTGATTGATATGGCCGTAGAGTTGCGCGTTGTTGACGGCGATGGCGGCTTGATCGGCGAAGCTCTGCAGCGTATTCAAATCCTCGGGGGTAATGGCGGTCTGGTAGGATCGAAAGACAATGAGCAGCCCCAGGGGATTTTGCGCGAATACCAATGGCATAGCGATGGATTGGCCCAGTTGACTGTCTATCGCATTTGCCATGTCGCGCAGCTTGGCGTTTAGAAATTCTCGGCTGAATCCCTCGCCCGCGGCCGGGTTCATCAGTTCTTGCAGCTTGCGGTTGAGCTCGGGGACGACGTCGGCGTCGATGCCGGAATAGGCGCGCACCAGATAGGCGCCATCCTGCTCGTCCCCGAGGGCGACGATTCCCACCCGTCCCGCTAACATCGCGACCGAAGCGCGCAGCACCCGGCGCAGCACTTCGCCAAGGTCAAGCTGCGCGGTGATGGCGCGCGAGATTTCCAGCAAGAAGTCGCGCTGCCGGGTCCGCAGATCAGGACGCGTTAACATGATTCGATTTTAGCACGCCCCCGAATTGACGGCATATCGCCCCGCGCATAACTGAATTGCCCCGACGCTAAAAGAGCCTGTCAAGTTCGCTGATATCAAGGTTCCCGCCATTTGTAGCCACCAGCGCCGCCGCGCCCATCAAAGCCACGTCATCGCCCAGCGCCGCGCTCGTTATTTTAAGATCATCAATATAGGCGTCGTCAAGCACGTGTTGACGAATGGCAGCGCGCATGGGACCAAATAGAAGTTCCCCGGCTTTGCTTACGCCGCCGCCGAGCACGACTACTTCCGGATTAAACAGGTGCAAGATGCTGACGATGCCCAGCCCGATGACGCGCCCGGCTTGGTCAAAGATTTCCCTTGCTAAGTGATCGCCCGCGCGGGCAGCCGCTGCGACTGCTTTGGCGTCGATTGGATCCTTGCCTTCCTCGAGTATTTCGCTCAATGCCGAGGGTCGGCCCCCGCGCAAAGCGGCTAGGGCGCGGCGCGCAATTGCGGGGCCGCCCGCCTCAAGCTCGACCGAAGACACCTTGTCCCGCTCGACAATGATCGGGATATGACCAAACTCCGCAGCCAAGCCCTCGCGCCCCAGCAGCAGCCGCCCGTCGCAAATCATCCCGGCGCCAATCCCGGTACTGACTGTGATATATACGACGTGGCGAAAACCTTGGGCAGCGCCTTTGGAAGCCTCTGCCAGCGCAGCGACATTGGCGTCGTTGCCGATGAAAACCGGCAAGTTAAACTCGGCGTGGATAATATCGCCCAGCGGCACATCATGCCAGCCGGGTAAATTGGCTGGGGCAACGATGACGCCGGTCATGGGGTTCAATGGTCCGGGGGACGAGAAGCCAATGCCCGCGATATTCTTGCCGGAGGAGGGCAGAACCTTCGCGATGTAGGCTTTGATCCGGTCAATGGTAGGTCCAGGACCCTCGTCAGCTCGGGTCAGCGTGTTTTCGCGCTGTAGCAAGTTCAGCTTGTGGTCGAAGCGCGCGGCGCGGAGCTGTGTGCCGCCCAGGTCTACGGCGATGATCTCTTCGCTCATCAGGGAGTTTCCTCTAATTTTTTGCTTTGCGGATCGAAAGCGCCGCAGCTTGCCTAATCTCAACCAATCGGCTTTCGCGTTTCGTGATATTACTCAATATATGTTGCCAGGCTACCTGACTTGTAGCCAATAAGCGACCTTGCTAGAATAGCATGGTTTCCCGCCAGCATTAAGTTCGACAGTTACTGCGATTGACGAGTTGTCATGGCACGTATCACCCCAATGCGCCGACAATATTTGGAGATCAAGAACCAGTATCCAGACTGCATCTTGATGTTTCGCATGGGCGACTTTTACGAAATGTTCGACGAAGACGCCGAAGTGGCGGCACGCGAGCTGGATATTACGTTGACCGCGCGCGCGCAGAGCAAGGGTGGCGAGAAGATTCCGATGGCGGGCGTGCCCTATCACTCGGTTGACGGTTATATCGCGAAGCTGATTGATAGGGGCTATCACGTCGCCGTCTGCGACCAGATCACCGAGCCGAGCGGCCGCGGCATCGTCGAGCGCGAGGTGACCCGGGTCATGACCCCGGGCACAGTGGTCGAGCCTGCGCTCTTGGACGATGCCAAAGCCAATTATCTGATGGCGATATTGCCAGTTGGCGACGCGGAAAGCGGACAATGGACCCAGGCTGGAATTGCATTTGCGGATGTGTCCACGGGCGAATTCTGCGCCACGCAATTGGAAGGCGAAACCGTGGGCTTGGCTGTCTTTGAAGAATTGGCGCGCATCGCCCCTCGTGAAGTGATCCTGCCGGAAAGCTGGCAAAAGCGCGGCGTGACCCTGCCAGAAGGCATCCACCTGAGCGCGGCGCAAGATTGGACATTCGAATTCGCTGGCGCGCAGCAACTGTTATGCGAGCACTTTCGCGTACGGACGCTCGACGGATTCGGTCTAAAAGGTCAAAAGATCGCGGTAGCGGCGGCCGGCGGCGTCCTGCAGTATCTACGATCAACGCAGAAGAATTCGGTCGATCAGCTTGCAACTGTTCGCGCTTATTCGACATCGTCCTTCATGGTATTGGATCAGTTCACCCGTCAAAACCTGGAACTGACGGAGTCCATTCGCGGGCGCAAAACCAAAGGCAGCCTGCTCGACATTTTGGATCGCACAGTGACGGCGATGGGCGCTCGTCTTTTGCGCTCCTGGCTGAATCAGCCTTTGCTGGATATCAACCGACTGAACGCCCGCCTTGACGCAGTGGAGGCTTTGTTCAGGGGCGATCCGCTCCGCGACGAGCTGGCTCTGGCATTGAAGCAAGTCGCCGATATTGAACGGCTAACAAACCGCATCGCTATCGGCAAATCCGGTCCCCGGGACTTGCTCGCGCTGAGTAAGACGCTGAGCGTGGTGCCGCGGCTTTCCGAGCTCATCCTGGAAACAAGCGCGCTCGTCGCGATCACCGAACGACTGGATCCCTGTGAAGCCGTCTATGATCTAATCTCTTCCGCAATTGCTGAAGATCCGCCAGCGACTCTCAACACCATTGGCATCATTCGCGCGGGCTATTCGCAGCAGTTGGACCAGATTCTCGCTTCAAGCCAGCACGCGCGGGAATGGATCGCCAATCTCGAATCTCAAGAGCGGCGCAGGACCGGCATCGCCAGCATCAAAGTTGGGTTCAACAAGGTCTTTGGCTATTACATCGAGGTCACAAAAACGCACAGCGACAAGGTCCCGGATGATTATGTGCGCAAACAGACCTTGGTCAATGCGGAGCGTTATATCACGCCGGAGTTGAAGGAGTATGAAACAAAGGTCCTCAATGCCGAAGAAGAAATCTTCACCATAGAGCGCCAATTGTTCGAGGACCTGTGCGCGCAAATCGGCAATCAGCGGGAGCGCCTGCATAAGACCGCGCGCGCCATCGCGCATTTGGATGCCTTTTTGTCCCTGGCGGACGTGGCTGCCCGGGAAGGTTATGTCCGCCCGCAGCTAAGCGGGGACAATATCCTGCATATCGAAGCGGGCCGACACCCGGTTGTCGAGAAACTCATGGAGTCGTCGAGTCGCTATGTGCCTAACGACAGCGGTTTCGATATGGCTTCGCGCATACATATCATCACCGGACCGAATATGTCCGGCAAATCGACCTATATTCGACAAGTGGCGATTATTACGCTGATGGCTCAAGTGGGCAGCTTTGTGCCGGCGGATACGGCGCAGATCGGCATGGTGGACCGGATATTCGCTCGCATCGGCGCCCAGGACGAGATCCACTCGGGGCAAAGCACCTTTATGGTGGAAATGGTAGAAACCGCGCGCTTGCTTTCCGGCAGCAGCAAACGCAGCCTGCTCATCCTGGACGAGATAGGCCGCGGGACGTCAACTTATGATGGATTGGCGATCGCGCGCTCGGTGATCGAATTCATCCACAACAACCCGCGCCTGAATTGTCGCACGCTTTTCGCCACTCATTATCACGAGTTGACCGAACTGCCGAATATCTTGCCACGCACAGCCAATTTCAACATCGCCGTGGCCGAGCAAGGGGACGACATCGTATTCTTACACAAAGTATTGCCAGGCGGTGCCGACCAAAGCTATGGCGTGCACGTGGCGCAATTGGCTGGCATCCCGCCTTCCGTTGTAGACCGCGCGCGCCAACTGCTGGTGCAACTCGAAGAAGACAGTGGCGACTTCGCCCTGAAGCGGCAAGGCGACTCGCATCTGCAGCTAAGTTTTTTCGATGCGCCAGAAAACCCGGCGCTGGGCGCGCTGCGCTCGCTGGAGATTGATAGCCTGAGCCCCTTGGAAGCGCTCACCAAATTGTATGAATTGCAGAGCATGGCGGCTGAGGACTAAATGACCCTCTCCAAGACAATTGTTGTCGCGACACATCGGCGCTCTGGCACCCATTGGACGCTTGACGCCTTGCGCAACAACAGTCCCGATGTCAACGAAACCTTCTTGACCCTGGAACGGCTTTCGTCCGATCATGCTTCGCCGATGCCGCTGGGGGAGTTCCGCCGGCAGCTGGAAACTCTCGAAGGCTGCGTGCTCCTCAAGGTGCACGACTTGCCGGCGGCGAGCTTCTGGAAGCGTGATGAAGAAAGGGCCTTTGCGCTGTCGCTGCTGCGCGGATCGCCAGTCATCTATACGCATCGCGACGGTCGCGATGTTATGGTCTCGCTCTACTATTACATGCAGTCCTTTGACGCGGACGTGAAGAAACAAAGTTTTTCGGATTTCATACGGTCGGAATCCAAGCTGGACGGTGTTGATAGCGGCTTGAGCCGCGCCGCCTATTGGGCCTGTCATGCGCGGGATTGGCTGCGGCAACCCCACGTGCTGCGCGTATCATACGAGGGTCTGGAAAAGACGTATGAGACCAGCTTACGAGAAATGGCGGACTTCTTGGGCATAAGCTTGCAGCGCTCGCTTAGACCGATTGAATTGCCGGGCAAGTCGGGCAAGCCCTCGCTGCTGGGACGGGCGCTATGGAAGCTGGGACATCGCCAAAAGCGGCTGTCTTCCGCTGTCCAGCCGCGGCGTGGCGGCAGCGGCGACTGGCGCAATCATTTTAACGATGATGATATCGCGTTTTTCATGGCGGAAGCTGGCGACCAGATGCGGAAATTGGGATATGTTTAGTATATCAGCGTTCTTAGATGCTTCATTCTGGTGTTCCGTGTGTCACTGAGTAATTCAAGCCATCCTTAGCTAGCAAAATATTCTCGTTATGGTGTTGAAGGATAAAAAGCCTAACAGAAAGAATGAAGAAGAATCAAAACAGCATTTACGACGCTCGAATTCATTTTCCTCCGTACATGTATGAGGCACGCCATGTAACAACTTGATATATCTCCAAAAATAGTGTTGAGCCAATGGATACAAATAATAGGTCAACGAGCTTGATTTGATAACTGAATAAGCGTATTTTTAGGTTTTGTATTACGCGGCTATGAAGAGCTAGTCCAAGTGTCCAATAGAATGGAATGAGCAACACAAGAATAGTACGCGGACCTTGTCCGCTAATTGGCTTGAACCAGAATGCCCCTAAAGTATAGATGGTAAAGACTATCACCGAAAAACTAATAATATGCATGTGGTGTAGGTCTTCACGGCGAAGGCTTCGAATCATCAATGGCAACAACGTAGAGAACACAATCAATCCTAGCGCAACTTGCGAGCAATACCCGAAGATAAATTTACTATTTTCTACATAACAGGCATAGCCGATAATTTCTTGGATTCCATCGTGCAACCGATTAATGATTTGCTCAAAAGAATGTTCGCGCAAATATTTCATTACACCGGGAACTTCATCGTCAGGTAATTTAAGGAATCCGCCGTACCCACCGACCTCGCTAGTTGCTGCTTTCGCTTCCTCCCAACTGTCAAACCAAATGTATATCCTTGTGTTCACATTGAAGAAAAAGTCTCCATAGTCTGTGTTGCTTTCATGAAAATATGGGAAAAGCAAGACCACAAACACAATGAGGGGTATAAGTGCGCGCAAGATTATTAGAGATGCAATTCTAAAGTTTAATTTGCTGTTTATAGCTTTGGTAAGCATCAGAATGATGTGACATGCTGATAATATGACCAACGCAGGCAATGCGTTGGCTTTGACAAAGTGTGCCAAGGCGAAGAGTGCGCCTATCCCAACGGACTTGTACCATTTCGGCACAAGCAAAGTTTCTACGGAAAGAATAAATGCGAAGCCGAATAGAGTATATGAAAGAATTTCAGGCTGAAAGAATGGCGCTTTGAATGCAAAAGCCAGGAAACCAATAGACATTATCGCGTAAAAGGAGTATAGACGACTAAATTTCGCAAAGAATACGAATGCCAAAGAAGCTAGCGCTGCTACAGAAATCCAAATATTTATCTCTTTGCCGCGCTGAAAAAATGCTTCATCGTCAAGCTCCGGCGAATTCAGCGCTGCCTGTACGAAAGCGAACAAAGGCATATAGTTACGACTACCAGTGTAAGTGAATCCGCTTTCATACGCTTTGCGAGCAAACCTCATATGTGCGAGTTGGTCACTCATCGTGTATACGTCGTTCCGTCCGTTTTGGATTTGAACGGTATACAAGTACAGAAGCATAGTTCCTAAAATAAACAAGCTAGAGACTGAATAAACAGAGAGACGGGTTAATGTCATACAGACTTCATCCGAAATCAATCGCCACCAGGCGCGTGCGCCGCCTCCGGACGCGCGGGCGGAACTGCCGCTTCTTCCTCTGGGATCAAGCCTTCGGAGAACAATACACGCTTAAAAGACACGATCGCGACTTCGATCATGTCCAGGCTCGGTTCATTTGTCGTTAGATGCTGTAGCGCCAAATTAGGACCAATCATAAAACGTATCCAGGGTTTGTCCAAGTTGGATGCGGTGTACTTCAGGAATTCGTAAGCGACCCCGGCGACAATTGGAATGAAGATAACGCGGGACAATATCAACAAGGCGAAGGGCGGACGCCCGATCAAAGAAAAAAGGAATACGCTTACAAAAACGACCGTCAATAGGAATGCCGTGCCGCAGCGCGGGTGCTCAATGGCATGACGGCGAACGACCTCGGGCCGCAATTCATCGCCGGCTTCGTAGGCGTTGATGGTCTTATGTTCCGCGCCGTGATAAGAAAATATCCGTTTGCCGTCGTTGGTGCGTCCGACAAACCAGATGTAGACGACTAGAATCGCCAACTGCACCACACCCTCGATCAAATTAATGAGGAAGGCGTCCAAGCCGATGGGTAGCGCCTCGTAAGCCAAGAAGTTCCCGCTGTCAGCGGCGACGGCGACTTCGTTGCCCGCTTCATCAACCAGGATCTCCGTCGCGGTCGTGCTGAGGCCCAGAAAGTTTCCGATGCCGGTTGCGGCTGTGGTCGGCAGAAGGAAGAAGATGCCGATGCCGATTAGCAAAGACAGCGCGATTGTCGCCCAGCCGATGGGTCCATTGAAGCTGATATTCTCCTCTTCGCCCAGCGCGACATCCGCCGACCACATGAGCGCGCGAATGCCGAGCCCGAGCGCGTCCCAAAGACCAATTATGCCGCGCGCGAAAGGGGTTCGGGCGATACGTCCGCGATACAGGGTAGCGCTCAGGGCTTGCTCATGTATGACGATTTGTCCCTCGGGGTCGCGCGCAGCCACCGCCATCGAGTGGGCGCCACGCATCATCACGCCTTCAATGACCGCTTGACCCCCATAAGAGAACTTCAACTCGCCAGCCGCTCTTTTTGTTGTCGTCTTCAATATCGTCCTCCGTGAGGTCCTTAGCATTCGCTTCCAATTGGAACCAACGCCAGGCAACGCTTATGCAAGCCGCTTTTGTCAAAAACAGATCATTGAGAAATATACGCCGCGCGGCGGTCTTGGTCAAGCTGCATCTAGCGCCGTCATTGCGCGGGAATCGAGCTTGCGGATATTGTCATTCCCTGCCTTGCGCTGGGCGGATATCGATCAGATTCAATTGCAGGGAGCGCCTGCCGTTCCACTCATTCATCTCTAAATGATAGGCAAGGTCCATCGCGCCGGGCTTCTGGCTTGACCATTCGCCCATGCCGAAACCAATGGCGTCTATCGGCGCCTTGTCCCTGCGCGCGATCTTCAACTTCAGGTGCCGCCCCTCATCGCCGACGCGCCGGCAAGAGACCAGGCTCAGGTTCCGGCTCATGAATGAGGCTGGCGGATTGGACTGCCCAGTTGGCTCGAGCCGCATCAACTCATCAGCCAGGTCTTCTCTCAAGTCGCGCTCATCAATCTCCATGTCTACCTGGACGCGCCGCCGCAATTCCTGCCCGCCCAGCGACTGCTGCGCTTTGCGCTCTAGCGCGCGCCGCAATGCGTCGAGATTGCTGTTATGCACCGTAAATCCGGCTGCCATCGCATGTCCACCATGTCGGACCAATAGATCCGCGCACTCGTCCAAAGCGCGGGTGATATTGAACTCGGGAATGCTGCGGCAGGAGGCGCGGCTCTCTTCTTCACCGTATTCCAGGACGACCGCCGGTCGGTAAAATCGTTCGCTTAGCCGCCCCGCCACCAAACCCACAATGCCAGGCAAAAGGGTTTCATCACCAGCGAAGATCAAATCGACGTCTTCCATCTCGTCGACCTGGTCGCCAATGGCTGTCTGAGCCTGGCGCGTCAGTTCTTGCCGCTGGGCATTCAGATTTTGCAATTCCAAAGCGTAGGGTTCCGCAATTTTATCAGTTGAAGCCGATAAAAGATTGTATGCGCTCATTGCCGAGCCCAAGCGCCCGGCCGCGTTGATGCGCGGTCCGAGCTTGAAAGCGATGTCCGCGGCGCAGATCTGCCCGGGGCGAAGTCGCGCCACTCTCGCCAGCGCAGCCAAGCCCGGCCGCCGTTCTTCGTTGAGCGTCTTCAAGCCATGGCGGACAAGCCGGCGATTCTGGCTGTCATTGAGCGCGACCAAGTCGGCAACTGTGCCGATCGCGACCAGGTCCAACAAGTCGGACTGTCGCAAATGATGAGGATAATTGTCGCGATCGTTCCGCCAACGCTCCAGCAAGAGCGCTGTTGCCAGCATGAATGCGACGCCGACGCCAGCCAGGCTGGCATTGCCGCCACAATCTTCCTGCTGTGGATTGATAATCGCCAGCGCGTTTGGCAATTCCGGACCTATGGAGTGGTGATCGCTGATGATGATATCCAAGCCAATGCGCCGCCCGGCCGCTACTTCATCGACCGAGCGTATGCCACAGTCAACTGTGACGACCAGAGCGACGCCAGCAGCAGCCAGCGCTTTTAATGCCGGGCTATTGAGCCCGTAGCCTTCTTCAGCTCTGTCCGGGATATACGGGCGGGCATCCGCGCCCAATGCCGCCAGTACCTCTACCAGCAAAGCTGTAGCGGTTAGGCCGTCGGCGTCGAAATCCCCATAGACCGCGATTGTTTCTTGAGCCGCGATGGCTTCGCCGATTCTCCTCACTGCTTTCTGCATGTCCTTCAATTCGAAGGGATCTTCTGTGAGATTGGATGCGTTGAGAAAGCGCCTGGCCTCCTCTGGATCTTCGAAGCCGCGATTGAAGAGGATTTGCGCCAGGGTTGGGCTGATATTTTTATAGCGGCGCAAGTGCGCGTCGGACGCGGAGCGAGCGACAATCCATTCCTTTTGAATCATAGACTGCATATAATTATTCTCATAAAATGACTAAGCGATACTACCACTCGAAGATTGGGGGTACAAGCCAACTTATGGCAAGAATCGTGTTTATGGGGACGCCAGACTTCGCCTTGCCCAGCTTAGACGCTCTCCTTGCATCTCACGAGGTCCTGGCTGTCGTAACGCAGCCGGATCGCCCATCGGGCCGCCGGCGCCGGCTGCGCTCCTCACCGGTCAAAAGAGCGGCGCTTGCGGCAGGCATCCCCTTGCTGCAGCCGGGGCGCATTCGCAGCGACGAGTCAATCGCGGCTTTGCGGGCACTGCGCGCGGACTTGTTTGTGGTGGTGGCGTTCGGTCAAATTCTGCCGCAGGTCCTATTGGACTTGCCGCGGATCGCGTCAATCAACGTACATGCGTCGCTCTTGCCGCGCTGGCGCGGCGCCGCGCCGATTCAGGCGGCGATACGCGCTGGCGACCGGGAGACAGGCGCTACGCTGATGGTCATGGACGCGGACTTGGATACCGGACCCGTGATTGCGCGGACTGCGCTCCCGATCGCGCATGACGAAACTGGCAAAAGCCTGCATGACAAGCTCGCGCAGCTCGGTGCGGCGCTTCTGGTTCAAGCGCTGCCCGATTTCTTGGACGGGAAAATATCGACTGTGCCGCAAGATGAAAAATACGCGACCTATGCGCCGACGCTTAAGAAAGAAGAGGGCAGGTTGGATTGGACGCGAGCGGCGGCTGAGATCGAACGAACGATACGCGCCTTTTCGCCCTGGCCCGGCAGCTTCACGACTTGGCATGGCGCCGCCTTAAAGATCCACGCCGGCTACGAAGAAGCGGGACGAGCCAGCCCGGGATTGGTTTTCCAGCACAAAAAGGGCATCGCAATCGGCACAGGCGCGGGATTGTTTTTCCCCACCGAAGTCCAACTGGCGGGTAAGCAAGTCCTGTCAATCAAGGATTTCGTCAACGGGTACGCGGACTTCCTGGGCGCTAACTTACACTGAGGCTCCGGCAACTCATATCCGCCGCAGCAGACAGGAAGCTGAACAGCAATCCATGACGGGAACAAGCTCCCAGGCGCGAAACAGCCAGTTCTTGATTCAGCCTAATCGCACAATCTTGTATCTTTCGCTTCCCATCTTGCTGTCCTTGATCGCCGAGCCGGTAACCGGGCTTGTGGACACGGGGTTCGTGGCGCAGCTAGGCACGACGCCCTTGGCCTCTCTGACGGTTGGCACTGGCGCGCTGACATCCTTGTTCTGGATATTTGGATTCTTGGGCATTGCCACGCAAACCGAAGTCGCGCAGGCTTTTGGCAAGCGCGATCTGGACGGGGCGGTCAAGTCTGTTAGCTTGACCTTAACCTTGGGCGCGATTGTCGGCTTAGCGCTCAGCGCGCTCTTGATGCCGGCCGCGAGCATCGCTTCGAGCTTGTTGGGCGCCGAAGGCGAAGTCCTGGAACTGGCGAGCGAATACATTCGGCTGCGGCTGATCGGCGCGCCGGCGGTGGTCATCACCATTGTTGGCTTTGGCGCGCTGCGCGGCATACAGGACATGAAGACACCCTTGTGGATCGCGCTAGGCATCAATTTCACCAATATCCTGCTGGACTATTGGCTGATATTTGGCTGGGCATTCCTTCCCGCGCTAGGCGTTGGCGGGGCCGCCTTGGCGAGTTCGCTGAGTCAATGGCTGGGCGCTTGCTGGATGCTATGGGCAATTCGGCGCAAAATCGGCCTTACGCGAGATTTTCGACTGCGAGACGGCCTCATGCTGATGCGGGTGGGAAGGGACCTGTTTATTCGCACAGGGTCGCTGACCTTGTTTACGCTCGTCGCGACACGGGTCGCCACGCAGATGGGCGCGGAGGCCGGCGCCGCTCATCAAGTTATTCGACAATTCTGGTTCTTCACGGCGCTGGTGCTGGAAGCCTTCGCGACTACCGCGCAGAGTTTAATCGGCTATTTCTACGGTTCCGAACAAATGCGCGCCGCCAAAAGCGTGGCGCTAGCCACCACAGCCTGGAGCCTGGCAACCGGCTTTCTCTTGATGCTCCTGATGCTGCTGGCGACGCCGCTTGTCGCCGCTAGCATGCTTCCAGATGACGCACTCGCTGTTTTTACGGCAGCTTGGATTGTGGCTGCGCTTTCGCAGCCGCTAAACGCGCTCGCTTTCATCACTGACGGCATCCACTGGGGCACGAGCGATTATGGCTTTCTGCGCAACGCCATGCTGATGGCGACAGTCTGCGGATTGGCGGCTTTGCAAGTCGTCGCCACTGCTGCGCCGGCGGATTTCACTGGCGTTTGGTTGGCGACGGTTCTGTGGATCGGAGTTCGCGCCTTTTGGGGCGCCCTGCGGGTATTTCCCGGTATCGGCAACAGTCCCTTCCGCTTGCGCGTCTTGACGGAATAGCACCCGGATGCCCGCAACCGCGTCCCTGCGCCCGCGTATATTGCTATGACAGCGGCAAGCATTTTCGGTCTAATAGACATGGCAATCTGGCGGGTGATGAAGATGATTGTGAAAAGGACTGCTATGAACATCAAAATGAAAAAGCGACTCTATCGTTCGCGAGCCGATCGCCGCGTGGCCGGCGTCTGCGGAGGCATTGCCGATTACCTCGCGGTCGATCCCACGATCGTGCGAATCTTATGGGCGCTGTTTGCCTTCGCGGGCGGGCCTGGCATACTGCTCTATATCATTCTGGCAGTGATAATCCCCGAGGAACCTGAATATGTGCAGGCTTCGGCGGAGAAAATCAAGAATGATGAACTAAGCTAATATCCCCGTGATCCCGCGCGGCTTCGCCGCAATTTCAGCACCGGTCGCGGTCTTTGACAATTAGAGCCAGTCGCTGATCGCCGCGCGCTCGCTCTTTAATTCGGCTTCGCTCTCCCTGATTTTGCCCAAGGCATACTCGCTCAAATCCAGCCCGGTTACGGTCTCGATATTGCCCATACCGTCGCTTTGCATGGGGAAAGAGTAAATAAGGTCCTCCGCGACGCCGTAAGGATTGCCTTCACTGGGAATGGCCGCGCTGAACCAATCGCCTGGGGCTGTGGGCTTGATCAGGCTGCGAATCGTATCAAGCGCGGCGTTGGCGGCGCTGGCGGCGGAACTCTTGCCACGCGCGCTGATAACCGCGGCGCCGCGCTTTTGCACGGTACTCATGAAGTCCTTTTCCAGCCACTCGCGGTCCGCGATGACCGCCTCGGCGGGTTGACCCTTGATCAGAGCATGTTCAAAGTTGGGGAATTGCGTACTGCTGTGATTGCCCCAGATTGCCAGCCGGCTGACATCCGCCGACAGCGCGCCGGCTTTTTGCGCCAACTGCGACTTGGCGCGGTTTTCATCGAGGCGCGTCATGGCGAACCATCGGTCAGCCGGGATATCGGGCGCGTTGGCTTTGGCGACCAGACAATTGGAATTGCAGGGATTCGCGACGACTAGCACTCGAATATCCTCAGCAGCTTGTTCGTTAATGGCTTTGCCTTGCGCGACGAAAATGGGTCCGTTCGCGGCGATAAGGTCGCCCCGTTCCATGCCCGGACCGCGGGGCCTGCCACCGACCAGGATCGCCCAATTGGCGTCTTTGAATGCCACATTCGGGTCTTCAGAAATCACGATGTCCTGCAGCAGAGGCTGCGCGCTGTCCTCCAGCTCCATGACCACGCCTTGCAGCGCGCCCATAGCCGGCGGGATCTCCAAGATTTGCAGGATAACGGGTTGCTCCGCGCCGAAGACTTCGCCGTTCCCGATGCGAAAAAGCAAGCTATACGCGATTTGACCGGCGCCGCCGGTTACCGCTACACGGATGGGTGTTGTCATGCCGTCGAGTCCTCCAAGCATCAGGATAATTTCAAACTCGGCAATTGTAGCGGAAATGCGGCTCTATTTCAGCTATGAGTCTTTGCGACCATTATTATGCGGTACTTGCGCAAAGCCGGGGATTTCCCATATATCGTCTCGGCGTTCCAAGGTCGTGATCGATGTGTTCTTGATGGCTCTGTCCGGCAGTGTGGCGTACATGGCGCCAAGGAAGATGGCAATCGCCGAGCCATGTGTCACCAGGGCAATCGTTCTGTGCTGCGGATGCGCCGTCAAATCATGCCAGGCGGCGCTCATCCGCCGCTGGACATCCAGCCGGGATTCGCCATTTGGGGCTGGATAAGCCCTGTAGCCCGCGCTCCATTTGTGATACGCCGCCGGGAATCGGCGCGCGACCTCCGCGAAAGTGAGTCCCTCGAATTGGCCAAATTCGATTTCACGCAGGCGAACGTCGCTGCGGGGCGGCAAGCCGATCTGGTCGCCGATTATCTCCGCAGTCTCTTGCGCGCGCAGAATCGGGCTGGTGTAAAGCGCATCAATTGAAAGACCCTGCAAATAGCGCGCGGCGGCGGCGGCTTGTTCGCGTCCGTTTTGGTTGAGCGGTACTGCCATGACGCCTTGCAGCCGATGTTCACGATTGAAATCCGTTTCGCCATGACGGATCAGCAGGACTTTTTCGACGCTCATTCCGATCTCCCAGACTTGACGGATGCAAGGGCTAGAGGCAAAATGCAACTAAGATTTCAAGTCTAGCATACAAAAGGCGATATTCGAGTGAAAGAAGAACAAGGTAGCGAATTGACGCGGCAACCGAGCAAGTTCACCCTTTACTGTTTGGCGATGGTCGGCGGCTTGGGCATGACGATGATGATGGCGGCAGTCATGGTTGGCGTCATCTATGGGGACGAGCTCGCCCTTGAATCGACGCATACGCTGGGTTTGCTGTTGGTCAGCGGCTTGTTATTGCTGGTCGTCGCTATCGGATTCTGGCTGGGCTGGGTGCGTCCCTTCGAGCGCTTCGACGATATCAACATTCCCGCCGAACCCGAACATCACTAATACGCGAGATGCCCCATAAACCGATACCGCAGCGAGAAGCCATCAGTGATTTGCTAAGCGGAGCCGTCTCGCGTTTCGGGCGGTTTTTCTTCCTGTCGGCGGCTGTCCCGCCGCAAGCGCAGATCGTCTTCCAAGGCGAGATTACACTGCGCTATGCGATTCCCTATCTGTTCGAACCAGAATGGTCTATCGTGCCAGATTTAGTCGTTCTGGATTATGGCGAAATGATGACGGGCGAGCTGGCTTGGGACTTCTTGATGAGGAGCAGTCATCTCTTCCCGCGCTCGGACGTTCTGGGCTATCGCAATGACGGCATTGACGAGATGGTCCCGCTCAAACAGTTGGATTTCGACAGCCCCTACGACGTCTTTGCCTACCGCAGGCCTGCTGATCTAAAGCCCGCAGCGAAACTCTCGGCGCTTATCGCGAACGACGAAGACGATTGCAGCGCTTACCCGGGACGACTGCTGCGGCATTTGCCCCGCTACCCCAGCTTGGAAGATTGGCTGAGCCGTGAATGAGCTGGACTCGATCTTCAGCGACGATTGGGGCGATGATCATCGTTCCGGTCTGGTGGCTGTCATCGGACGTCCCAATGTGGGCAAATCCACGCTAATCAACGCCATTCTGCGGCAAAAGATCGCCATTGTCACCAACAAGCCACAGACCACCCGCCAGCGGCAAATGGGCATCCACACCCGCGCTGACGCGCAAATATTGTTCGTCGATACGCCGGGCATTCACGAAGCGCGAACGCGCTTGGGCGATTACATGGTCAAGGTGGCGCAGGACGCGCTAAAGGACGCCGATGTCATCCTGTGGATCCTTGATATATCACAGCCGCCACGCGAGCAAGACACAGCCCTAGCCGACTTCATCAAGCGCGCGGCGGCGAAGACGCCCAAAGCGCTGGTCCTCAACAAGATTGACTTGGTCGGCGACAAAGCCGATCGCCGCGATCATCTTGCGTTGATCTCGCATGATCTTGTATTCGAAACTTGCGCCAGCGACGGCACTGGCCTTGGCGACCTGATCGACGGCTTGATACCTTTGCTGCCCCTGGGACCGCGCTATTATCCCGCGGACCAGGTCAGCGAAAGCAATCTGCGCTTTCTGGCCGCCGAAATCATCCGCGAAAAAATCATCGAATTGACCAGTGAAGAGATACCCCACGCTGTCGCGGTCGAGATCATCCGCTTCCGCGAGAAAAACGACATCAATATCATAGAGGCTGTTGTCTATGTCGAAAGGGAGTCGCAGAAGGGCATCGTCATCGGCAAGCGAGGCAAGATGATCAAGCGCATTGGCATCGACGCGCGCGCAGAGCTCGAGCGCTTGCTGGAAGGGCGGGTCCATCTCGAGACGCGCGTGAAGGTGCTGAAGAATTGGCGCCGCAACGAGCAGTTTATGCAACGCCTTGGTTACTTCCTGTCAAAAAGCAAGAAGGGTCAGCCGGGCTGAGCGCTTTCCAGCAAAGCCCGCGCCTGTTCTATATCCAGCTTGATTTGTCGCAGCAGCTCATCCAGACCATCGAACTTCTTTTCGGGGCGCAGGCGCGCCTCAAAACTCAGTTCTATGGTCTCGCCATATATGTCTCGGTCGAAATTCAGCAAGTGCGCCTCGATTGACAGACTGTCTTCGTCAAATGTCGGACGCAGCCCGATATTGGTGGCAGCCATACGCGTTTCCCCGCCGATTTTTGCCAGCCCCGCATAGACGCCGTTGGCTGGGATAATTTGCTCTTCCCAGACATGCAGATTGGCTGTTGGTATCCCAAGCGCGCGGCCGCGCTGCTGCCCCTTTATCACTGCGCCTTCTAGTGAATAGGCGCGGCCCAGCAAACCCTTCGCTTGGCGCATCTCTCCCTGCCGTACTAAGTCTCGCAGCTGTGAGCTATGAATGGAAGCGCCGCCGGCTTCGCTCATGATCAGTTCGATGGCTTTCACGCCGAATCCCTTGCTTATCCCGCGCTGGCGCAGGAAGTCGACTGTTCCTTCCCGTTGATAACCCAAGGCGAAATCCGAGCCTACCCACAACTCTTTCAAGCGCAGGTGCTTAAGCAGTTGATCGACGAATTGCTCTGCCCGAATATGTCTTATCCCATCGTCGAAAGGGTGGGTGATAACAAGGTCAACGCCGAGCGCTATCAGCAGCTGCGCGCGCTGGTCCGGCGCGCTCAAATAGTAGCGCTTGTCGACTTCTTTTAATACCTTGTCCGGATGCGGGTGAAAGGTCAAGACCACCGCCAGTCGCTTGCTGGCGCGCGCCTCCTCGACCAGTCGTTCAATCAGTGTCCGGTGCCCGAGGTGTACGCCGTCAAAGACACCGATGGTCACGACGGATTCAGTTTCGATCTGAGCTTCGCCGAGATGGCGCAAATGGAGCATCGGCGACCCTGTGAGTCTTTCAAGCCTGGCTTGGGAATGCCGACCAAGGCGACCTGGTATATCCGAGCGAATCGTTCAGCTACAGGTCAATAGAGCCCGGTCATTCTCAGCCCATTGTATCAACTTTGGGTGGGAAATACTTTATGTGGTTTCCAAAGCTCGCCTTGGGGGAGCAGGATCGCGGCAAGCAGCTTGTCGCAGGTGAAGGCGAAAACGCGCTCGGCGTCCACAGAGGCGCGCCGCGCGATCGCGCGCCCATGTTGGATGCTTGATAGCTCGTCATTTGACAGCGTGACACAGCATTGATCCGCCAGCGCGGTCCGCGGCGGAATGATGCGCCTCCACCAGTCTTCTTCGTTTAGCAGGGTGTCGAGAGCCACGCTGTCTTCAAGCCTAAACTGTCCGCTGGCGCGCCGTTGCAAGCCGGAAAGATATGCGCCGACCCCCAGCGCTTGACCCAAGTCCTGCGCCAAGCTGCGAATATAGGTTCCGGCGTTGCAGATCACCTCAAGTTCAAGAATCGGGTCGTTCCAGCGCGCGATCTTGATGCTGTCAATGCGCACAGGTCTTGGCTCGCGTTCGATTGATTGGCCCCGGCGCGCCAGCTCATAGAGCTTTTGTCCCTTGACCTTGATCGCGCTGTACATGGGCGGCACTTGAAGAATATCGCCGATGAATGGACTGATGGCTGCATTGATATCGGCAAGTTCTATGTCTCTGGTAACAGCCCGACTCTCGGCGATTTCGCCGCCGCTGTCGTAGGTGGAGCTTGTCCGTCCGAGTGTAAGACTGGCGCGGTAAGATTTGCGCCCTGGCATGACGTATTCGCTCAAGCGAGTCGCCTTGCCCAGGCAGAGGATCAGCACGCCGCTGGCCAGGGGATCAAGCGTGCCGGCGTGACCAACCTTCTTCGCCCCGGTCAGCTCTCGGTAGCGCCGCCGCAGCAGCGCGACTATATCGTGACTGGTATAGTGAAGTGGTTTGTCAACATTGAGAAAACCTGAATGATCAATTTCACTCAAGTTTGGCGCCCCCTGCGCTGATGATCTGATGCGCCAGGGGCAACACAGTAGCGCGTACCTGCGCCATGCTGCCGTCCATAGTGCAGCCAGAAGCCAGCGTATGCCCACCGCCGCCGAGTTGCAGCGCCAGGCTTGCCACATCGTAGCCCGGTTTGGATCGGAAGCCGACTTCCACTTGCTTGTCTGGCAGCTCTTTGAAAACGATCGATATTTTCGCTTGATCGACATTTACCAAATGGTTAACCAAGCCGCCGTCTGTCATGGCAACTAAACCGGCTTGAGCGATATTGTCTCTTGTGATGGCGGCATGGATTAAGCCAGCGCGCATTTCCACCGATGGGAATACCAGCTTCCACAAGATTATTTCTTGGTATGGACGCCGGTTGAGCGTTCGCGCCATGATCTGCGATAGAGGCGCGCCTTTTTGCATCAGCGCCTGCGCGATCTCCAAGGTGCGTTCATTCGTGGCGCTTATGCGAAAGCCTTGCGTGTCAGTGACTAATCCGGTCAGCAGGGCAGTGGCGGCCGCTTCGGTCAATTGGCAACCCATGGCTTTAATCAGATCGAAGACGATTTCCGTGGCAGCCACCGCATGTGCTACGACCAGATTGATGTCGCCGTAAAACGTATTTGTGGGATGATGATCCAGATTAATAACTATTTCGCTGTTTGCCATGCCATAAGCACCGGCAACGCCGATTCTTCCGAGATCGCTCGAATCTAGCGCAATCATCAAGTCGAATTCGCCGGAGTCGATACTGGGCAGAATGATCTCGCTTCGCGGCAGAAATGCCAGGCCAGCTGGCGCGCCGTCGTCAATGACGGCTGTGACTTGCTTGCCCATGGCGCGCAGCACGTCGCTGATTCCCAGTAGCGATCCGACGGCATCGCCGTCAGGGGCGACGTGCGAAATCGCTAGGATCGTGCGGGCGCTCTTGATGGCGTCGGCGGCAGCCTGCCAGGGAGGTGAATCAATCGTCCGCATCTTTTCCTCTCTCGGGCTCGGGCGGAATATCGAGCTTGGAAATAAGCTGGTTGATACGTTCCGCTTGCGCCAGCGTGTGATCCCAGTGGAAATGCAGTTCCGGCGTGTTGCGCAGGCGGATGCGGTTGCCCACGGCGCGCCGCAGAAATCCATTGGCGCGGCGCAGCCCAGTCATCACTGCATCTTGCCGGCTTTCGTCGCCCATCGCGCTGACGTAGATCTTGGCCACCATCAGTTCGGGGTCCAGTTTAACCTCTGTTACGGTAAGGCCCTGCAGGCGCGGATCCGCGATTTCCCGCAGCAGCAAGTGGCTCAAGATTTGTTGGATCCGATCGCTCATGCGAGCTTGCTTGATTGACATGCGTTTCTTTCAGCTTAATTGACACGAACGCGAACGAAGAACTCGATGATGTCCCCTTCTTTGAAGTCGCTGACGCCAGCCAAGCCAATCCCGCATTCAAAGCCGGAGCGGACTTCACGCACATCGTCTTGGAAGCGCTTTAAGGAGCTGACGTTCACGCTGTCGATGATGATTTTGTTGCCGCGCTTGAGCCGCGCCTTGGCATTACGCCTGGCTTCGCCTTCTTTTATCATGCTGCCGGCGATGACCCCGCCGCGCGGGATCCGAAAGGTCTGACGTACTTCGGCCAGCCCCACGACTTGGTCGCCGAACTTGGGCTCGAGCATGCCGTGTAATGCCAGTTCAATGTCTTCAAAGAGCTTATAGATGACATCATACTTGCGGATCTCCACCCCCTGCGCTTCGGCCGAAGATAGCGCGGCATTGTCTACGCCGACGTTGAAGCCCACAACGATGGCATTGGATGCGCTCGCCAACATGACATCGGATTCGGTGATGCGACCGACTTCCTGGCGCAGCACGCGGACTTCTATACTTTCTTCGTTGCGCTGAGAAATGTTTTTGAGTTCGTCGGTGATGGGCTGGATTGAACCCTGGACATCGGTCTTCAAGACCATAGCCAATTCTTTGGCATCGCCGGATTGGTATTGCGCAAAGAGATCTTCAAGCGTCAGCGCGGCTTGAACGGGTCCTCTGACCTGACGCGTTCGTTCTTGCTGCCGCCGCTCTTCCGCAAAACTGCGCGCGATCTTATCATTCGCTACTATCTCGAAAAACACGCCTGGCGCCGGCGGCTCGTCCAAACCTAAAACGGAAACGGGCATAGATGGAACCGCTCGCTCGACCGGGTTGCCGGCCGAATCAAACATGGCTTTGACCCTGCCATAGGCTGTGCCGGCGACGATGACGTCGCCACGCCGCATCGTGCCATTCATGACCAGCAGCGTTGTCATCGTGCCGCGGCTGCGGTCCACCTCGGATTCAATCACCGTGCCGCGCAAGGCGCCTTGTGGATTGCCGACGATGGAATTGTCGTCCGCCACCAAGACGAGCGCCTCGAGCAGGTCTTCGATTCCCAGTCCATTGAGAGAATCCACCGGCACCATCATGGTGGAGCCATCCCAATCGTCGGGGATCAGGTCCAGCTCCGCCAATTGTTGTTTGACCAGATCAGGATTGGCGTTGTTTCTGTCAATCTTGGTGATGGCGACCACCAGCGGCACGTTGGCCGCGCGCGCATGGTCCAGCGCTTCGCGCGTGGTGGGCATGACGCCATCATCAGCAGCCACAACCAGGATGGCGATATCGGCGCCTTGTGCGCCGCGCGCGCGCATAGCGGTAAAAGCTTCGTGGCCCGGTGTATCCAGAAATGTCAGGGTATGTCCATCGTGCTGCGCCTGATAAGCGCCAATGTGCTGGGTGATGCCGCCCGCTTCGCCTTCCGCGACGGCGGTCTTGCGGATCGTGTCCAGCAGCGTGGTTTTGCCATGGTCGACATGGCCCAGAATCGTGATGATCGGCGGACGCGCGATTAGGGTATCGGGCGTCTCGCCTAGATACATGGCGCTCCATTTTTCTTCACGTTCTTCGGCGCGTTTTTCTTCTTCTTCGGCAACGGCAACCGCGCTGGCGGATTGAGCGTTGAAGCCCATCTCTTCGATAACGATAGCCGCCGTATCAAAGTCGATTTGCTGGTTTATGGACGCCATGATGCCGTTGGTAATCAACAGCTTCATCACGTCGATGGGGCTGGAATCGATCAGCTCGGCAAGTTCGCGTACTGTCAAGAAATCGGGAACAAGAATCTCGTTTGAAGTTTCTACCATACCTACCTCCTTCAGTTTTGGAGCGCTGTCTGGGGCAGGATATGCAGCCCTGCCGCTTCTATCGTGCTGGTTTCATGCGCCGCAAATAAGAGCGATCGTCATCATGTAGTTCCCGGCGCAGCGCCGCATTTAAGACCTTGCCTGTCGCGGCGGCATCCCAACAATTTGCTTTGCCGCATAAATATGCCCCGCGCCCGTTCATTTTGCCACTCTCGTCGATGCGCAGGTTCTTGTCGACAAATACAAGCCGCGTCAAGCTCCTCTTGTCC
Source organism: Phototrophicaceae bacterium (assembly GCA_965116975.1). Classification (GTDB taxonomy): domain Bacteria; phylum Chloroflexota; class Anaerolineae; order Aggregatilineales; family Phototrophicaceae; genus UBA6055. Next base: position 2,288,478 of record OZ220735.1, on the reverse strand, counting down.
ATCTTGTCACGACATGCCACGCAACTGCGCTGCGGGCGATGCTTGCTGCCCACTACCCGCTCCTTTTGGATAGCGACGCCTGCGCTAATAGTCGTATTCTTCCCAAGTTTCTTCGTCCCAGGTCCCGCGCCGCCCCTTGCGCCGCCGTTTGGCGATGACTTCGCCGCTCTTCTCGTCCAAGACCAGTTGACGGCGTTTTTGACGATCCTTGCGCCGCTGTTTCTTGTCCTTGCTGCGATCCAGCTCGAACCCGGCTTCGTCTTCTTCTACTTCGAATGGCGTGCCGCCGGGGCTGTCCGGGCTGGCGCCTTCTTTAGCGGGCACCGCAACAGGCGCTTCTACGACAGCGCCGGCTTCGGCAATTGCCAAGCCCGCGCTGGCCGGTTCAAGCGCCTCTTGCGGGATTGGCTGTCCAAAAGCGTCCAGCAAGACTTCTTGCTCCGCGGGCGCTTCTTCTGACGCGCCTTCGGCGCTTTGCTCCTGCTGCGCTGCAACGGCGTCGCTTGCGGCAGCTTCGTCGTCCGGCTCAACAGCCTCTTCGTCATCCTCAATTGAATTGGCTTCCAGGAGCAGGGCGTCGATGTCCGCAGCCATTACGGAGTCGAGCGCCGCCTGAAGTTCAGCTTTTGGCTCGCCCTCCAAGACGCTGAGCTTGCGCGCCACGATCTCTTCATCAACCAGGCAAGACAGCATCGCCTCGCCAACGTTTTCATAAGGCTCGAGGATATCGAGAATCTCCTGCGATACCGCCAGCACGTCCAAAGGCAGCTCAAACAATTGCGCGCTCAGCGTGGCTTTGACCGCGGCGCGTTCGCGCAGGTATATCTCGCGAGACTTGTTACGCTGCTCTTGCAGGAGCTGCTCGACAACTTCGGCAAAGCGACCCAGTGTCTTGTACTCCTCGGGCATGACGGTCAGTTCCATGCTCTTCTTTTCCAAGATACGCTGCGACTCGGCGACCAAATCGGCATGTTTTACCGTCAATACTTCCAGGGGCGGGGCTTCGAGATTCTCCAGCGCGCTCTGGACCGTTTCCGTTACGCTCTTGATATCGATGCGCCAGCCAGTCAACTTGGCAGCCAAGCGCGCGTTTTGACCTTCGCGACCAATTGCGAGGGACAATTGATCGTCGGGGACAATGACGACGGCAGTCTTGCCGTCGAACGGGTCGTCATCCAGGAAGACGCCTGTCACCCGCGCTGGGCTCAAGGCTTTGGAAATGAAGGCGACGGCGTCGGTATTCCATTCAATGACGTCAATCTTTTCGTTGTGGAGTTCTTTTACGATATTTTGGATGCGGATCCCGCGCATGCCGACGCAGGCGCCGACCGGATCTATGCCATCTTGCAAGGCGGAGACCGCCACCTTCGACCGATGACCCGCTTCGCGCGCGATATTCTTGATCTCGACCTGGCCGTTGTATATCTCCGGCACTTCATATTCCAGCAGCCGGCGCAACATATTGCGATGACCGCGGCTCACCAGGATTTGCGGACCGCGATTGCTCTTCTTAACTTCCATAATGAAAACGCGGATCTTTTCGTGCGTGCGATACCGTTCGCCCGGGATCTGTTCCTTGCGGATCATATCGGCCTCCGCGCGGCCCAGGCTCAGTGTGACCTGCTTTGAATTGACGCTTTGTACGGTCCCTGTGACCAAGTCGCCCTCGCGAGTGATAAACTCATCGTACAAGGCGTTGCGTTCCGCTTCACGGATTTTCTGCAAGATGACCTGTTTGGCGGTTTGGGCGGCGATACGCCCAAAGCTCTTGGTCGTATGCTCGACTTGGACCATCACGACATCGTGAAAATCCGCTTCCGGATTGTAGAAGCGGGCATCCTCCAAGGTCACTTCGGTGGCTTGGGTCAATACATCATCGACCACCTCTTTTTCCACAAAGATCTTGGCGCGGCCAGTTTCGGGATCAATCTCAGCTTCAATCTCTTGCGCCAAGCTCGCGTCCGTATCTTTGCGATATGCGGAAACCAGCGCGCTTTCCAATGCTTCCAGCACGATATTTTCGGGCAGATCGCGCAATTGGGAGATTTCGTTGAAGGCGATTTGCAATTCATTCGAGGACATCGTATTTCACTCCGAGAGCCAAGTTGCCGCTTTCAATTGCTGTTTCTGTTCTCTCGCGACCGCATAGCAAGGCATGCTGCGGACTTGCTTGCCTGTTTCGACGATAGAGAGGAACAAAGGCGCAATATAAAACAAAAGTGGGGCTTGCCCACTTTTTTGCGAAATCTTACTAATGCCAGTATTTTATCATGGTGGCGAATAGCCGTCAAGACAGCTAATGCGGGTAACAGAGCAAACGCAACACCCTGAAAAAATCAGGTCATAAGAATTCTTAAAGGACTATAAATGGATTGTCGCATAAATGCTTGGGTTTTTCTGACATCTTTTCGACTTGAATGACCTTGAAATTGATTCTGCTGCGATTGCTCTGATGCGGGAGATGTACCCATTTCGAGCGCTTCAGCCAGATGCCTGGACGACGTCCAAGAAGGGTGGGAACTTTAGCACTTTGCCAGCCGTCGAATCGCTCACGTAAACGTATCCCTCATCATCGACGGCGATTCCGCCAATCGCTTGGAACTGTCCATCGGCGGATATAGCGCCATTCTGCCCAAAGCTGCCAATGCAGTCGCCGGCTGGACTGAAGACCAGAATACGCGAGCCGTCGGGATCGCTCACGTAGAGAAGATTGCGAGCCTCGTCCAAGCCCAGGTAAGGCCGGTTAAAGGTATTGTTATACCAGCCGCGCACGCGGAAATTGCTCAGATGATTGCCCTCCAAATCAAATACAGCGATCCGTCGGTTCCAGGTATCCGCAACAAAAAGTCGGCCGTCTGGATGCACTGCCAGCCCGCTCGGCTCGTCCAACTCGCCCGCTCCGCTGCCGCCATTGCCAATATCGCGCAGGTGTACCGCCTCGTTTTCAACTATCTCATAAACCCGAATACGCTTATTGCCCGTGTCCGCGACATAAACTCTGCCGGCGCTGTCTACCGCTACATCACGGGGTCCCCAGAAGCCATCGTCCGGGTCTATCGGCGCGTCAAAGCCGAATTCGCCGGCTTGTCCCCATCGGACAAGCAGATTGCCAGTCGCATCAAAGTTTTGGATTTGGTAATGCCATGTGTCCGCTACCAAGATTCCGCCATCGGGCATAAGCGCGATGCCGTTGGGCCGATTGAAGGAGAGCGAGCCGTCGGCGCCATAGGCTTGCACGGGCAGGCCCTCGCTGCTAAAGCTAAATACTTGATTCTGGTTCTCGTCCACGACATATATTAAGCCATTGCCGGCGGCGACGCCCAGCGGTTGGATGAGCGGGCTTTGACCGGTATCGAACTCGAGCAGGGGGGCGGCCTGATGCCAGTTGGCGGCGCACTGGTTCACTTCAGTTGGCAGATTGTTAAGGACCTCGCCCTCGCCAAGTCCATATTCCCAGATCTGCGCCGCGAAGTCCTTGCGGACATATACGTGCATGCGGTCGGATACGGGCCAGTTGTTAAGCGAGAAGTCTTTGCCGGTCGCTTCGCCATAGAGCTCGTAATCTCTATTCCACCAGATTTCGAATATGCCGTGGCGAAGCCGAGAGGCTTGATGATTATCCGGCGAAAAGTCGAGCGTGTTGAGTATGCGCTCTGGTGTCAAGTTGAAGTATTCCTGCATGGGCCACCACATGCGCATGTGGTCAAAGCGAACGTAACTGTCTTCCAGGATAGGCTCCACATCGCCGCGATGGCCCGATCCAACAACGACATAGGCGCGGTCTTCCAGGTTCTGTACGGTAGGGTTGGAGCCGACAAATGACGCGGATGTAAAGTCGCGGAAGTACCAGCTATAGGGCCAGGACACCTCGTCGTCATAAGCCAGCTTAAGGTCCTTGCTATCTGTCATGCGCAGGCTCATCTCTTCGATGTCTTGCAGCACCCATTTCACAGCCGGGGCGGCATGCGCGTAAACCAAATACTCGGTCGCCAAGTCATAGTTGATGAAAGACGCCATCCATGCGGTGCGGAAGGTCAAAAGACTGAGCAGACTGAAAAGGGCAACCGCAGCGAGGCGGCGGATGTGCAGCCAACTGCTATGTCCTGCGATACGCGCCAGCATGTATCCGAGGCTAAGGACTAGCAGCAAGGCTAGCAGCCACTCGTAAGTTCGCTCCAATTGAAACTGTTCAAGCCCGGCAAAGGGCGGATCGCCAACGATGAATGCGCCCAGCACTTGCGCCAGGCAAATCAAAAAGACTGGCATGATCAGCAGCGCCATCCAACCGCGCGACAAGAACAAGCTCTTGTCGATACGCGCGAAAAGGTCCCCGAAATACCAAGCCGTCAGCAGGATCATGGGTGTGGTCAAATGCGTGCCCAGCCATGGCATCTTTTCGCCTGCCAGCGAATAGCCGACGAGGTTCAGCACCGCCCACCACGCGAGCAATAACAAGAAGGGCAGCCGCCGCAGATAGGATCGGCTCTGGTCGCCTTCTCCCGCGTCGATCGTTAGCGTCTTGTCGCGTGGCGCGATTTGCCGCTCGCTTGCGCTCGCATCGGCGTCGGCGGATTCGAGCACTGCGACTGAACTTGCTTCTGTGACCGCTTCCAGTTTCGGGGCGTCCGTGGGCGCAGTCTCGGCGGTATCGGCAAAGAATTCTTGCAGCGTATCGCCAACTTCCAGTCTGCGCGCGTTTTCCTGGGCGATTAGGCGGTTGCGCCGCCGCTTCCAGAATCTGCTCAGCCCGGCGAACATCGCGGCCACGCTGCCGACGATTGGCAGGTATTCGTACACTGGCAAGATAATCAGCAAGTAGTAGTACTGCGGCTGGCTGCCTCTGCGCACACCCTGTTGCTCCAGCCAATAGCCCAAGCTGTATACCATGCCGGAAGCCAAACCCGTGATGTTGGTGAAGACAGTCGTGAAGAAAAACGCGAAAAGAACATGGAATATGACAGCCGATACCAGCCAGCGCTTCCAATTCCAGGTCAGCCCGACCACCACCATCAGAAGGAATAGCGGCAGGAAAGCATAGCCGCCGAGCATGAATCTGCCAACAGATTCGTAGGATCCCAGACCAGGCAAGCCAAGCGTGATATTGTAAACCGCTTCGGGCAAAGACTGCGCGAGCTGAGCATGGGCGTCGTTGCTGCCGCCCATCAAGCGCGGGAATAGGGCAGTCGTCCAGGGCAAAATCAAAGTTGCCATTATCACAATCAGATCCACTTCGGGGAACTGATAAAGAAAGCCCCACAGACCGGGTCTATCTTTGCTTTCTCCCGATTCGGCTCTGAATCGAGCAGCGCGCCGGGCGTCGCGTATCAGATACGCGGCCGCGGTCGCGAATATCAGCCACAGCGCAATCAGCGGCGCCCAATTGATCGGCTCGTCCGGCAGCGCGCTTTCTTCCGGGACTTCCGCGACATCGGGAACAACGGGCACGGCGGTCTCTGTTTGGCTGGGGAAATGGGACAATTCCTCGATGAAAAGCAGGCCAAATGCCGTTGCCAGCGCGATGAGCAAGATCAAAGCCAGCTCGCGCCTGGGGAGGCGCTTCCAGCCGCCTCGGAAGGCATAAAGCGCAGTGCTGATGGGCGCGAAGAGCGCCACGAACACGGTAAGCAGCATCCACTTAGCCCAGCTCGAGCGCTGCAAGTCCGACAATTCGCCCCAAGGCTCGCCGCGCCCGGGGATGATTTGGGCTGGCACGATGTCAACGATGATGTACATGCCCAGCGTCATGACGCCGCCCACAAGGATCCCCAGGACAAGCATGTAGAAGAGCGGCTTGCCTTCCAGGTCATAGATATGCTGCGCCAAGCGCACCAGGAAATAGATGCAGAGAAAACTGCCAAAAATCGCGATATAAATAAATGCCGTCTCTTTGGAGCCGAGATTTAGAATCATGGCGGCGGCAAAGATATACAGCCAATAGGCGCGCCTGCGGAATCGCGGCGAGCCATTGATATACTGTAAAATGCAATACGCCATGATTAATCCGAAGAATATCGACGGCGTATCATGGCGAATATAGCGGTTGTAGTAGAGCAGAAGCGGCGATATCAAGAACATCAGCGACGCCAGCGCTGCTCCCCACCGTCCCAGCCATGGTCGTAACAGCATGGGGAACATCACCATCAAGACACCCAGAACAGCGGTGTATATCCGGCCCGAAAAATCGCTATCGCCAAAAAGGAAATAAGCCAGCGCCGTAGCGTGGAAGAGCACGGGACCGTGCATCAGCGGCGTGTGCGCGAAGTTCCCCTCGTTGTATAGATTATAGGCGAAGCGGGTGTGCAGGCTTTCGTCGTGGCTCATCACGCGCTGGTCCAGGATGTAAAACCGCGTGAATAGCGCCAAGAGCAGAATGACTAGATATGCCGCGACTTCCCAGTTGAGCGGGACGCGGGTGGACAGCATCTGGTATAAAGCGTTTTCATTCTGCCGGTTGGGCGTGGTTAACATGTCTGGCGGCGCCTCGCGATTCTGGACAGTTTATCGAAAACGCTATTGAAGGTATCTGGCTTCTGGCGTGTTTTGCAACTGGGGAGCTTGATTCGAGAAACTTGACGAGGTTGATAAAACGCCAACGGAAGACGCATTCGACCGGGTGGCTGGGGTTTTCTCTAGCTCAAGCAACTTGGGACGCGGCGGCAATTCAATCGAAGCAACGGATGGATGGAAGCCAATCGTCAAGGGCAGCAACAAGATTGCCGCCAGCAATACCATGAACAAACTGTGCCCGATTTGCGTATTGCCCAGATAATTTGAAACCGGCAACCCTCTGGTCGCTGCAGGGGCAAGCTCGCTTTGTAAGGACATCCAGATATTGTCCAGCCGCTGCGCATCCGGGCGGCCGAAACTTGGCAGGTTCCGCTGCAATTGATCCGTTACCTCGCGCTGGCGCAGATATTCCTCGTAACAGTCCGGGGACTCGTCAATGAAGCGCGCGATCCGCCTGCGCGCGACGTCCGAAAGCTCGCCGCTCAGGTATTTCGCCATATGAACTTTGCAGTAGCGGTACTTAAATTTGATCATATACTCCGCCACGCCATAGGTCGCGCAATCCTCAATGTACTCTTAGCAATTCTTCCAGCAGCCCGCGTCCCTCGGGTTGCAAGGACTGCCTCAGCCGTTGATGACCAAGACGCACGCGACTTTCCGCCGTCTTTTGCGGGCAGCCCATCACTTCGGAAATCTCGCGATAGGTCATCCCTTGTCCATAGCGCAACACGATCGCCTCTCGCAGCCGTGGCGACAAACCCGTGAGCGCCTTTTCTATGGTTTCCGCCGCGTCGCGGCGGATCACAGCTGCTTCCGGCGCGTCGGCCGGTGGCGCTTTTAATTCGATGCCGAACCACTGCGAAATATCTACGGTCAGGAAGCGCTTGCGGCGATAGGTATTGCGGCAACGGCTGACGGCGATCGTGTAGAGCCAGGTTTTGAGCGATGCCTTGCCAGAATCGTAGCGCTGCAGATTTTTGAATGCGTAGAGGAATGATTCTTGCAGAATATCTTCGGCATCCTGCTCATTCATAAGCAAGCTATAACATAGCCGATACAAGCTGGCTGCGAATCTTTCATAAAGTTCGGCATAGCCAAGCTGATCGCCTTTAAGGGCGCGCTCGATAATCTGATCTATTTCGGCGCGACCTTGCAGTCGGTTATCCCTCATATCGTTGTCCTTGTGGTGAGCGAACAAGCACAACTCTCATTACACATTTTAGCCTCATCATCCTCATAAGTTATGACTTCAATTCAACTTGACATTATCATAGATGTCTTGCCGCAGCCACAGAATGATCGCTTCTTCCGCTTCAACGTTGCCCCTGCGCAGGCGGCGTTGCGACCACCAGGCGGGCAGTTGCCAAGGATCCATCTGCGCAATGGAGGTGCGACGCCGCAAGAGGAACTTCTGTCCAACGTAATTCCCCTTTAGGTCCACGAAGGCTTCCTCGCCTGCCGCCATGATAACGATTGGCTCGCCCGCCGCCATCGCCGCAGCGCCCAGGAAACGCGCGTTTGGGAAGTCGCGCAGGAGCCAGCCCATCAAACCCTTCTCGTCTACGGTGTCGGCGTCCTTTACGATGACCACTTCCAAAACTGGAAATCCCTTGCTGTCTCTCTTTGCCAACTCAAAAAGCGTTTGGCGCAACAGGCGCGTATCATCGCTAATTGCGGCGGGATGCCAATACTCTGCGGGATTGCTGCTGTCGGCGACGGCGATTTGCCAGGCGCCGCCAAGCCCAGACAATATCATAAACCAAAAGAAACCGATGCCAATCCCTTGCAGACAGGTGCCGCTGCCCCAGGTATTCGCCATGAGCAAATATAGAATCACGGCGACCACGACAGTCATCACGAACAAGCCCAGCCCCTGCGCCAAGCGCGTATAGGACGATACGGAAAGGCGCTCCAACAGTTGACTCAGGCTTGTACCGGCAGGCACATCAAGCAGCGACCGTCCTACCTGCAAGAATTGCGCCGCGGCGGTCAGCAGTAAGAGCAATACACCCAAGGATATGAGCCATTTTACCCACCAATAGCGCGTCGTATAAAGCTCGTGGCTGTCGTCATAATCGTCGTCGTTTTGGTCCGCCCATAGTACAACCATACGCCGATTGATCATCAGTTGCGTGATGCCATAACTAGCCAGCAAACTCACAGGCATTACCACCCACATCGCGTCGACCGGGCGGGCGCCGGGATAGAGGAATAAACCCGCCGTCGCGACCACTGCCCAAGCCGCCGCGAACCTGTCGATGTAGCTGACTGCGCCGTGCTTCCAGATCAGCCAGGCGCTCCCAAGCGCAAAAACAATGAGCAGCGGTTCATAGGTAAGCAGCGCGATGATGCCTAGACGCATGGCATCGGCGTTGCTCGCTTGGCTGAAACCGGTCAAAGCGACGTTGATAGACTCGGCGACCGTTTGTAAACCAGCGGGGTTTAGCATGAATAGGGTGCCGACTGTGAACACGATAGACAGCGGCGCAAAGGCGACTTGCTTATAAGGGAAGTCTTGCAGTCGCTTAAGCGACAATTGCAGAATATCGTCGCCCGGCAGGTCCATCCGCTGCGGCGCGCTCAAGGCAGTGCGCCATACAGCCAGCCAGCCGGACACAAGCAGGATCACAAAAAGCGGGATGCCAGAGGGACCCGAAAGCGCCAGCATAAGCGTGACAAAGGCAACCGCCCCCAAAGCATGTGGGAGCTCGCGCGAGTACCAGAAACGCCGGATCATCCAGATCGCCAGGACCGTGAACAACATCATGAAGGTCGTGCCATCCGCGATGCGCGCTGCGGCGACAGGCGTCGTTAATATCGTTAACAGCAGCGACCAGATAAAAACGCGCGTCGCCCCGAGATTCTCGCGGAATAGCAGCGGGCAAAGCGATAGCGCGACCCCAGCCAGCGCAACAGCAATGCGCGCGGAAAAAGCCGAAGCGCCCAGTGTCGAAAACGTCAGGAGTTGAAAGGAGTATGTCAAGGGATTGTGGCTGGCGACATAAGCGCCGGGCGCGTCATCCTCGACTGTGTGCCAGGCATGAAGCGATTGCCGCGCTTCGTAGTCGTTCAGAGGCACGCTGCCCAGCGCGCTTACGCGAATGACAAGCGACAGCAACATAAGCGCCGCGTATGCCAGCCACTCGGCGCGAACCGAGATCACCGCGGGCTGCCGCGGCGCATGGTCGCGAGCTGACATGCCAGGGTAGAGATTATTCGCGTCGGCTGCCGGTGTTTCCGCTACCATTGTTTAACTACGTCCACCTTCGTTCACCTTCGATTCGCGCAGCTAGGCGTCAAAAAATACAGATTGCATGTCGCCCGCAGGCGGCACAGCATAGACGCGCGATTGATTTGATTCGCATGCGACCGGAAAATGATCGCGGAACTTTTCCTCGCCTGCGCCCCCGTATTGCGACAGTTCGGTCAAGCCAAAAAGAATATAGCCGATGCGATAACGATCTATGATATGCCATACCTGAGAGAGATCCTCGGCTGTGTAAAGGGTCTGCATATCTTGGCGCCGGCTGCCGGCAATCTCGGCATAAGTCGCCCCTCGCCACTGGCTTTCGTGGTTCTCCCAACCCAATACAATCGGTATCCCGGTCAATGCGCCAACTCTGCCATAGCTTTCGCTGTACGCTCGGAGAACCGCTTCCGCCACGACCGCGTCATCGCGTCCGACAAGTTCGCTAAGACAGTTTATGACATTGAGGTCGTCCCGATTGATAAAACCGTCCCAGCCGTCCAGTGACAAAGGCTTGACAACCTGAATCGACATCTCGTCAACCAAGACAATCCCTTCGTCCTCTGAACGCATGATAGTAGACTCGGTTGCTTCAAACAAGCCGCCGTCCGTGAACAAGACAGTTCCGGGGTAGACTGTCTCGCCGGACGAAACTTGCAGGACTGGCGTCGTCCAATCTTCAGGCGGGCTGTATTGCTGTAGGCTGCCGCCGCGACCGGTTTCGATCCAAGAGCGGTGCATCAGCCCCAATGCGCTGTAAACCAAGCCCCCCGCAAGCGCCAGCAGCGCTAGCAGCGCAAAAATGAATCGCAGCGCTTTGCTCGGCCTCCACAGGGCGTCGTCATCCAGGACACTATAAACCGCATAAGCTGTCGCGACGCTCCAGACCGTCCAGGCTTGGTAATAAAACTTGAAGATCGTGTTGATGCGACTGCCAAAGTTGTCCTTGAGAAAGACAAACTCTGGAATGAGCGTTAAGCACAATCCCATACCGATCAAAAGCAATGCGCAAGCGGTCGCGCGTGAATAGGTGATATTGGGAGTGAAGGACTCTTGAATCCGCAGTGGCGTCCAGCGCTTGGGAAACATGCGCGCGAGCACCAGGACAATGCCCGCCAGCAGCGCGAGCGTCGTCAAACTGTATTCGATTCGACGTTGTATCAACAGTGGCGCAAGCTCGCCCCAGCCGCCGAGTTGCGCGACTGATTGACCAAGGGCTGGCAGCGCCGAGGAAGATAGCGCGCCAACAAGGCTGGAAAAGACTAGCAGCAGAAGCAGACCCGCAAAAACAACTGCGCCGATCGTCCTGGCGAATTGCCAGTTCAGGCGCCCAATCCGTTTTCCTCGCCAAATTTCCACCAAAAGGAAAGAAGGCAGGATGAGCAGAATCGGACCGAACATGATGAAGAAGCGTCTGAACGCTGTAGGATTGACTAGATTCGGTAGCAATCCGCCGGCTTGAGAGCGAAACCCGACAAAAAACGGCAAGTAGGCGATTAGGGCGATAGCCCCTAGCAGCAGCCCGAATAGCAGCGAAATCACAACATCGGCGACTGTCAGTCGGCCGCGGTCATTCAGCGTCAAACGCCGCAGCGCTTCCGCGGCGACCAAGCCAAATAGATAGATCGGTCCATCCCAGGTATTCAGGAAAGCCAATCCACCCAGAACGATGCCATATAAGATGACTTCTGGCAGCCGCGGCTGCCTGCGCAACAGGACGATGTTTATCATCAGCCCGATTGCCATCAAGGTAAATGGCAGCGCCAGGACATGTGGATGATTATCCGCGAGCAAGAAGCTAAAGGCAGGAAACTCGTCGATCGGCTGGGTCGATTCAGTCGAATTGTCCAGGCTATAGTCTGTCAGAACGCGGCTGGCGCGGAACCACCACCAGTTGCTCCAGCCAGCGGGATCGGAAAAAAATGACGCCTGCGCGTCGGGCGCGTATCGGTCTTCGGGGAAATACGCGCGCTCTTGCGTACCCCAGAAGTCCAGGTAGCTTTCCGAAGCGTATTTGGACTGGAAAGGAATCTCGATGAGGACCGCCTGGAAATTGCCGACGACTGTCATGAAGAGCAGCCCTAGCATACCGACAGCGATGGCTTTCGCTCGTGATGCCCTGATATTGCGCAACTGCGCCGCTTGCTCGAATGCGCGGGAACGGACTAGATTGTAGGCGACGCCAAAGGCGCAGACGCCCGTCAAGGCGAACTGGGACGCAGCCGTCAAGTTGAAGCCGACTGTGCTGCCGATATTGCTGAAAAGCGACAGCATAGCGGACATCAAGTAACCCATGTAGTAGTAGCTGATCGCATAGCCCGACATCCAGGGATCGTCCGGTGGGAATGTCGTACTGCGTTGAACAGCGCTCAGGAAAGCCAGCTCCATGGGTTTTTCCGTATACAGAATGGCGTTCTGATGCGCCCTGTAAGCAGCCCAAACCATAAACAAGACCAGAAACAATAGCTCGGTCGCCAGCGCGAGGGCGCGATTTTCTCGCCACCAGGCGCGTATGTCGCGCCAGTCGCCTTTCCGCGCATAAACGGTCAGCGATAGGAAAAGCACCAAGACCCAAGCCAGCGCGATGCTGCCGGCCGAGTTCTCCAGCAGGCCAAAGCTGGTCAAGAGCCAATAGACGAATGTAAGAACCAGCATGCCGACGGCGCGCGACAAAGTGTAGCCCTTGTCTGGCAAGCCGCCCAAGAGGCGCAGGCACAAGGGAAAAGCCGCCAAGCCCGCCAAGCTGATAGCCAACCACCAGCTAAAGAGCAGATGTCCTTCGCGGGTCAACCATTCCTGGATAAGCGTCAAGAAAATCGCTCCTCAAGATAGCGCAGCATCGCCTCTTCGTTTACTTGATAAATGGCGCCGCCTTCGATGGCATAGGCTATCGACAGCAGTCCCTCGTTGACCATGCGCTCGAACTTTGCCAGCCCCTCCGCGGTCGAATGCAGCGCTTCCAATCCACTGCTGACGATGTATTTCACGTCATAATGATAAAGGATGTCTACAGCGTCGGCGATGTTGCCAGTCTCATAAAAGGCGCGCACATTTCTTTCGCGCTGTTCAACCCAGGTCGGCAGCGGATTGATGGCGCGCTGCTGTCTTTGGTGCCAGTTCCAGCCGACAACAGAGGGTAGACCGGTCGCTATCGAGATGCGGCCATTCCACTGATATTCGCTGGGGAAGCGCCGTCCCTCCATAATCACGGGCGAGCCGGCGATGTTTTCCTGCATCCAGCGAATCAAAGCATGGTCGACAGCCAGGTCCAGTATCGCTGTTTCGTTCTTGTCCGGCGCGGATTCCCAGTGCGTGGATGCTTTCATGTAGTCCAAGCCGTCGAGGGTCAAGGGCAAATTGGGTGTCATGCGGTCCAAGGATCTGGCTCGAGTGGCCAAAATCGGATAGGCGCCAGCGACCGCGAATAGCCCCATACAGGCTGCGAACCATAAAAGGCGCAGGCGACCGGTCCAGCGCCGGGCGGATTGCAGCAAGCAGCTCATCGCGACGCCGCCAGCCACGCTCAGCAGAAGCCAAACCTGGATGTAAAACTTGAAAACTGTATTCTGGCGGCCGATATCCCCGCCAATGACGACGATCTCTACGCCAAGAGTCAGGGAAAGCGCCAATCCGAGAAGCACCAGTACGAAACGCATGGCGCGTGTTTGCCCGGGGCGGAAGAACAGAATGCCGATCCAAACGAGCAGCGGCAGGACGATCAAGGCGACCTGATAGTGCGCGACGAACATGGCAAGAGAAACCAGCAGGGTCAGCAATATGCCGATGCCGGCGTTCCGCAGCGGCATCGCGCTTCCACGCAGCGCCGCGACGCGCGTGCTCCGCAGCCAATGCCCGGTCTCCCATACCAAGAGCGATACAAGCAGAAACAGGAATAGACCGTGAATGTCGAGGTAAGCCCAAATCGGTGTTTTCCCGCCCTGCCACAGGCTCAGGCTGGTATAGTTGGAGACGTGCCAGGTGGTGTAGGGCAATGCAAAGGCGATGTTGAGCGCCAAGAACCCGCCAACGCTGCCGAGCAGATGAATAGCCGACGCCCGGAGCAATAAATGTCGGATTGCGATCCACAGCGTAATCAGCGCGATACAAGCCAGCAAGACGCGTCGGATGATCGCCAGCGCCTCCGTGAGGGCTGTTGCGGTCCCGCCGAAGCCGGAGCTGTACTGAGCATGCAAAAGCGTAAGCAAGCCGAATCCGATCAGCAGCGCGCCAGTTAATATCGCGTAAAAGCGCAGGTCTATGCCCCCGCGAAAAGTACCGCGCCAGCGCAGCCACCAGCAATAGCTCAAGCCGACTGTCGCAAATATGGTCATCGTGGGCCAGTCCCAGGTATTGCTTGCCTGCATGACGCCGACAACCATCGCTCCCAGCGTCAGCGCCATAAAGCGTTCCCATTTGTTGCGCCGGTCCGCGCCGACTTGCATCAGTTCGTTGAAAACGAATGCTATGGTCATCAGGATTAAGGGCATGTTGATCATGTGCGCGTGCAAATCGCCATACAAGAAAGTGAAAAAAGGCATCTCGGTTATGGCGTTGCCGCGCACGCCGGGCGTTTCCGCTAATACGCGCGAGGGACCCCAATACCAACGATCATGCCCCATGGGCAAGCTTTCACCGCTGATTGCCAAACCGACTCCCCGCGCCAAACCCGCTACCAGCGACAATGAACTGTGCATTTCGTAACGAAGATTGTCGATCAAATTGGCGCGATAGGCTCGCTCCCTCAGCTCGGCGCGCATGTTTTCGTCGGGCTCTAGACCTTGCGCGTCGCGATATTCGTCTAACAAGAAGGATTCGAGACCTTCGGGTTTTTGGTAGCCGCCTAATTCCGCGATGCCATTGCCGGCGACGCGCGCTGTGTCCAGGTTGCCCAGCAGGATACACATCAGCAGCGCCAGGATGCCCGCTGTCCAGGGGTTTCCCAGTCGCCTGCGCGGGCCGCCGTCCGATTTTTCATTGTTCTGGTTGCCCATCTTCCAACGAGAAAGGATATTGAATGCGGCGGAAAAAGCGCCAGCGCCGGTCAGCGAAAATATCGTCGGGATCATCAAGTTGTATGCGAAAGAGGGGACAATGCCCAGCAGCAGCGATGGTACGCCAACCAAGACAAATCCAAAGTAATAGTAGTTGATGAATCCGCCGGCGAACCACGGGTCAATCGGCGGGAATGTCGTACTGCGCAATACACCGTTCAGATAGGCGAAGTCCATGGGCTTTTCCCCGCCTTTAAAAGGGTGCCAGAGATCTGGGTTGCTTAGCCGAATGGCAACCATGACTGCGAAAGCCAGGATTGCCAGCAATTCCATGAAAGCCAGACGCCGCCAGTTCTCGCGCAGAAACCGCATCAGGCTCAAGCGCCTATGATAGGCAAGCGCCAAACTAAGCAGCGAAAGTAGCGCCAGCAGCGCCAAAAGGCCAGCCTGGGACCATAGGGGCAATTTCAGCGTCGAAGCCGCCCAGGCGAACCAGGCGACTATCAAGATTCCGCTTAGCTTGCTAAGCCCATAGCCGCCATCCGCCAGGCTGGGGAATAGAACGAAAACGATGGGAAAAGCGATGAAACCGATAAGCAGGAGCGCGACATACCAGAAAAGCGTTCCGAGCGCTTGCTGGCTGTTGGCGATGCTGTCGCTGAAAAAGCGCTGCGACCAGGTTCCGCCCGCCGTTTGCGTTTCATAGTCGGCTCGCGGGAATGTCAGGGCGGTCGGTATCGGGTCCGCTTCCCTGGAGGTCCAATAGATGACGCCCAGCCTGTCCGCGCTGCCGAGCTCTCTTGACAATTCGTGGGGCTGCTTCAAGGATACAGATGAGAGAATTGCCTTTACCTTCGCGCTCGCATAGCCCTCTGTTTTGCGGAATACAAAGACGGCGGGATGGTCGTAGACATGAAATGCCTCGTCGCCTTCAATTTCGTTCAGCCAGGAGGGGGAATCGAAAATAGGCAGGTGCTGGTCGGAAACCCGCCAAGGTCCAAATTGGTACGGCTCGTCGAAAAGGGCGACCAGTTCATAACCCAATTCGCCAGCGAAGAGCTTTTCATAATAATGCGTCGTCAGGGGCCAGCGCATGCGGTTGCGCGATTCTGTATCGTAAAAGCGGTTGCTGGCAATCGTAAGATAGTCGCCAAGGTCCAAGGTTTGCAAGATATTGTCGTATTTGAGCTGATTGTCCACCGGGTAGGACATGATTTGATCATAAGAATTGACCAAGGCGCTAAAGGCGTATTTGCCGTGACAGTTCTCGCTGCGGAAGAGCCCCGAGGCGGGGCGATCAATGAGCGCCAGGTCATCCGGCAATTGACAGGTCAAGGTGCCGGTCGCGATGTTGTCCCAACTGCCTTCCGTTAGAACGACCGAACCCGATCCGATGATGTCGCCGCTGCCTTCCGCCGCGACGGTTTCTAGGACATAGCGCGCGCCCGCCTCCGCTTGCCAGGGCTGGACGAAGGGGATTTCATAGCTATCCCCCAGCGGATGATCGTCCCGCGTGAAATTGGCTTCCAGGACCGCTTCCGCCAACGGACGATCGTCGCCAGCGGCATAGACACGAATCTCCAGTCTTTCCGGCTCTGGATCATCAAGTGGATCAGCCAGGTGCGGCGCGAAAATGCTGGAAATCGAACCGCTGACAGGCGCGGTGAAGGTCGTGCTTCGGATGAGGTCCTCGCGGTAATGCGTGACGTTGTTGAACAAATTGCCGCTCAAGCTGGCTGATGAGTAGCCGCTATTGCCCACGGCGACGTTAATCAAGGGCGTCGTTTCGTCCGCTCCGTCGATACGCATGGCAAAATCGCCAGGGACATGCTTGAACATATAGCGCGATGCCTGTACCAGGGTGGTCTGATGCCGGTAAACATTGCCGAACATCATGCCCCAGATCAGGGTGAAGCCGATGGCGAAGAGGGCAAGCGCGCCGGCTCGGCTTGATTGAGACAATCGAGACACCGGGAGCAAAGCCGTCAGCAGCAGTATCGCCCCGATTGCCGCCGCCGTGATCGCGGTCGCGTCTTGAGTTCCTTTGGCAAGCTGATATACGCCAACCGCGCCAAATAAAATGCCCAGAATCGCAAGCAGGACGCGCGTCGCGACTGTATCGCGCCCAGCCTGCCGCGCATGACGGATCAATTGGATGATTGTCCACCCAGCCAATACCGCCAAGGCGCTATAAAGGGGCAAATAATAGCGCATCGTCATGGGCCAAAGCTGGTTCATCCAGACAAAATACGCGCCGACCCAAGCCACCAGCAAGACGTTGTTTAGCGCCGCCTTGCGCATGCGCGCAATCCGGTAGCTTGACCAGCCCCAGCCGAACCAAGCCAGCAAAGCCATCGGCGGTCCCATTGCCCATAGCGCCATATCTTTGAGGGGGTAAAAATAAGCTGCGCGTGACAGCCATTGCCAGTTGGGCGGCGCATCTTGTAAACCGGATACGCCGGCACTGCCGGCGCTCACGTTTTCCAGCCAGCGGTCGTTGGGGAATATGCCCAGGAGCCCAGGTCCCATGAAGGCATAGGGGTTGAGCAAGCGAAATGTCGCGAAAGTAGCGGCGCCCGCCAGAATCAACCCGAAGAAATGGTAAGCGAGGATCTGCAGCCGTTCCTGACGTGTCAAACTTGGGTCGAAAGCGGGCGCCGCTTTGATGACGGCAGCCAAAACGACGATGCCCGCCAAAGGCGCCAGGTTCATGCGGCTGGCGACCGCCGCGCCACAGGCAAAGCCAAACAGCATATAAAACCTGAGCTTGCCCCGTTGCTGCACGGCTATAGCAAAGTAAAGCGCGATGGCAACCAGGCAGGCGGCTATGGCATTCGTCGTCGCGTAATGAGATTTCTGAATGGCCAGCGGCGCCGCGGCGTAAAGCGCGGCCGCGATAAGACCGACCCATCTGCCATGAATGCGGCTGCCCAAAGCGTAAATCATAACAATCGTCAGCAAGTCGAAAAGCGCCGACAATCCGCGCCAAACCAGATGGTCCCCTTGCCAGTCAAACACTTGCCAACCGAATAAATTGAAACCGGCATTTGTTGCGTCACGGACGATCTCGCCGGCAAAATGCGCGAGCAGCAGTGGGAATGTGCCATAAACATAAAAGCCGTGGCCCGCTTGATGTGGATTCAGAGGCGAACACCGGGCGTCGAAGTAACTGCCTGAGCCGCCGCTTTCGGGATATAAATAGCGACAGCGCAAAGATTGCAGTTGCTGGGAATCCAAAGAGCCGGCTACTCTCAAGCCAGCAAAATCAGAAACCAGCCTGTCGTCAACGATTACCAAGTCCAATTGGCTCGCGCTCAGGGCTGCTAAACCCTGCGCTGTCTCATCGTAGGGGATGACCCAATTGTCGCGCCCTAGCCAACTGGCGACCTGCGCCGAAAAGGTATCGCGCTCGGCGCCAATGCGCATGCCGACTAGGGCGGACAGGTCGCCAAGGTCTTGCTGAACCTGGCTGTCGCTGCGGGCAAGCAGGCTCTGCCTGGGGAAATTAATTTCGTCATTGGTGTAGTCGTTCCCGCCGCCTATGTTTGGCAGCAATAAGATAGACAGGAATCGCTCGTCAGGATGCGTATAGGAAAAGTCGTCCCAGTTTTGACCGGTGATACGCAGGATCCCAGCGAAGATTAATATGACCCCAAGCGACAGCGCTGTAATGATCTTGGCTCTCATTGATTAGCGCCTCATCTGTTGGTCCGCTGTAGGTCCGCAGACTTATGGCGGCGGCGGCTTAATTCAAAAGCAGCCATGTCCTGTTGCTGGATCAGATTCCTGTATCTCATGCGTGATTTCGCATTATTCTCGCTATTGTTCGAGTTGCGGTTCCTTGGTCTGCCTGTCAATTGCCATCGCTCAATGGCTGTACTGGCGCCATTCTAGGACATAGGCATTTGCATATACACCGTCGCTATGGGCATTTCGTTGTAAATCCGGTCCATTTTCGGGATACGTCGGCATAGGATCTTATCCTTGGGCGCCGCCATCCCGCGCGAGCAACGCCGCCCATTCCTCTGTGCCCAGCCTCGGCACGCGATAGAGCACAAATCTGTCCTCGGGATGATATGACTGGACTGTCATTGCGCGGCCCTGCGGGAACCACTCGCGAAATTGTTGCCAAGCCTGTTCGTCAGCAGGATTGAAAATGAAGAGCAGGTCCCTACTCAAGTCCAGACGGTCTTCTCCTGTTCGCTGCAGAGCCTCTTGAAGTTTAATCGGCAGGCTCTCGATCGGGTACATATCGTTGCGCCACAAGGGATACCCGGCTTCAATGCCCAGCGCGCGGTAGTCCCACCAGAAAGGAAAACCCAGGGACCAGACGTTGCCAATCGCCCCGTCGCTGTTCGCGAAGCCGCGGACGATTCTGCCTGCCTCGCTGTGCGGAAAGGACGGATCCAAATAGGCGGTCGCATAACGATCGAAATAGGTCTCGCCGTTTTGATGGTTAGCCAGCAAAACGACTCCAACTCCAAAGGCAATTGCGACCATCTTTCCATTGCCGCCTTTAAACATTCTTTTCAGTCCTAGCGCCATCATTGCCACAGGCAAAGCGGCGAAGAGATAGACGATCGGTAGCGATCCCAATGCGCGCGAGTTGCTGGGATTCGCCTCCGGGTGCGCGAGCGACAGGACAGTTGGCATCAGCATGACAAGAAGAACGACGGGCATGAACCAAACGACAGGGTCGCGCGATTTGATCATTCTTGCCAACCAGGCGGCGGCGCCCAATATCAAGAAGGCGCCGGTCAAGGTGTCCAAGACCGGGCGCTCCGGCGCCCCGTTGAACCAGCCTATGTCGCCTTTCCAGTTGTACATGAGCAGAGCATCGCGGATATTGCGCATGAACACTGGAGCATTCTCGCGCAAAGACGCTATCGCTTGGTCTAGCGTCGCGTGCGAATACTGAGCGCCCAATATGCGTGTGGAGGTTCGCATCCAGAAATCATTCGGGTATTCCAGCCAGAAATGCAGCATGGGCAGGAAAACCATCAGCGATACAAAGACCAATATCGCGAGGTGGAACAAATAGCGCCAGCGCTGCCGCCAGCTGGTAGCCCGCATCCAGATGGCGAAAAATACGCCGATGACAATCAAAACCGGCAGCATGCGCACCGCCTGGTAAGTATATATTCCGAATCCGAGCGCTAGCGCCGCTTTGACGTAATCGCTGCGCCTGTTGCGGCGCATCGCGCGGGAAAGATATATCAGCAGCAGCGCGGTCACCGCCGGCGTTAGTGGAATGCGCAAGCCCTGACGACTGATGATGACGTGCCAATAACTTGCCGCGACCAGCGCCATCAGCAAAAGCGCGACCACCGTGTTGAAGCGAGAGCGGTCGCCGCCTAGCAGCTCCTTGCCCATCCAGAACAATAGCGGCAAGGTAAGAACGCTTTCCAGGACTGCGAGGAACTTAAGCGTATAGAAGTCGAAACCCAGCCCGGGCAAAGTGGCCAGCAGCGACAGCAGGTACATTTGCACCGGTTCGCGTCCGCCGTTGTTGGGGAAGAAGATTTGATAGTCGCCGGTGGAGACGCGATAGGCGTCCTGGATCTTCTCCACATGATCGCTGGTCATCTCGGGCGGGACGCTATCTAAGCGCGTGTAACGGAAGCTTAGCCCGAGAAGCATAATCAAAGCCAAGGCGGCAAAGAGCCAACGCTTGCCCCGCCAGTCAATTCGCCGCCAGCGGTCAATCCACTCCGTCATGCACTCAAATGCGTTCCAGTTTGACGGCGCGAAGACCATCGCCCAGCTAAATGAAGAAAGGATCCACAACAGAATAAAAGGGGGTTCAATCCGATTGCCGCTGGTATTCAGCCAAAGCGCGGCGCTTGCCAGCGCAGAGAAAAGCGCCAGGCTGACGCGGCGCTTGCCGATACGCTCCCGCAGAGGAAGAGATATTGTCGGGCTGGGCGGGGCGCTAACTGATTGGGACGAACCCGAACTTTCGCTTGTCGTTGCGGGAATTGCGGGCAAACGGGTTTTGATCCGCCAGGCGACAAAATCCAAGAGATGCCAAAATATCAAGCCCGCGACCAAGCGACCTGCGGCCATCAGCAGAAACTCGAAAGACTGCTCTTGCGAGACCACCATGGAGGCTGACAATGCTTGCAAAGACGCCAGCCATAAAGCCACGGGGATTATGCGAGCCGACCAACGCATGCGGTCCAACCGACTCAATTGCCCCCAGCAACTGCGCAGATTGTCGGCGCTGCCGACTGCTTCGCCGATTAACCAGGCAAAGAATCCGATCCATAGAAAGGGCGCGCCAATTTCCAGCGTGTCTTCGGGGCTGCGGATGGACCCTTCGGGTCCCAGCAGCGCATTTGTGCCAATGACCGCGCTGACGAGCGCGAGGAAAAATATCAGCAATTGCAGATTCTGCCTTTGGCGCAGCGCGCCAGCTATGCGCGCAGTCCCGGGGCGGGCTGTCGCCCGCCGCGCCGCGTCAACATGCGCTTGCTCGCCCGTGAGATTTTCGGCGGCTGGCATGGACTCAGCGCCCGCAATAGCCCTCCGCGTATGCTGCCAAGTAAGCTTCGGCGCGCGCGCGAAGCGGCTCAGGAGCTGGTCTAGAGTCAGGTCTTCGATACTCGTTTCGGGGGGCGCTTCCTCTGCTATCTGCGTATTCTGGCTTTTGTCTTGCTCGGACGATTCGGAGGCCAATTGGCTCGGTTCCGCGCTAGCCTCGCCGTCTATGTTATTCCGCTCATTTAGATTGCGGTCGGGTTCCATGCAAATTTCCCTATGCGCAGTTCATCTTCGTAAGCATATATCTAAGTGAAAAGCGCGGCAAACAGGATATAGCGAATTACTGGCGCGCGTACTCAAGAAATATGGATTCGTATTGATCAAAAGTATTCTTTTGAGAAAAGCGCTGGCGGACAAAGTCTTTTGATTTGATGAATTTAGCCCGGTTTTCCAGGACCTCCAGCGTGGCAAGCGCGATAGAGTTCGAATCACCGGATTTAGCAAGTTTGCCCATGCCAGTTACCTTGACTGGTACGCGGCCGCCATAGACGTCCGTCATGACGACGGGCGTACCACATAGCATCGCTTCGACTTGCGTCAAGCCAAAGCACTCATTGTTGCTGGGCTGTACCAGGACATCACATGCGGCATAGAAATTCGCTATATCTTGCCGGCGTCGAATCAAGCCAAGAAATATAAGCTGCGCCTTATACTTGTCGATTAGGCTCTGCCATCGCCGCCAAGTGTCCTCGTAATTGATATTGTATTCACCGGCGAAGACAATGCGGGCATTGGGATACTTGAGATTTATCTTTTCAAGCGCGTGTATGAGCAGGTCGGGACGCTTTTCATGCGCGAAGCGACCGGCAAATCCGATCACTGGTCCTCCTTCAAATTGCCATTGCGCTCGCAATTCCTTCACGGCTACAGGATTAGGTTCTGGTATGGAAATCGGCGGGTAAATCGCCTTTACCTTGCTTTTGTAGGGGCGAAGGTAGTAGGAATTCTCAGCATAGTCATCACTATACGCGACGATGCAGGGCGCGCGCCGCGCCATAAATCGGTACAAGACGAACATGATAAATACTATCGCTCTATTCAAAATGCCGTCCGGCAAAAATAGATCGCCATGGTGCGTCGGCACAACTTTTATGCCGGTCAGACCAGCCAGGAAACTGACAAGCGCGGTTTCCAACATCGGCGTATGAATGCTGACGACATCGTGCTGTCGCATCAAGCGAAACAATCGCCAAGGATAAGTTGGCATGATCATCCCGCGGCTGATGCGAACAGGCGCCCAAACACGGATTATCCGCACGCCATTGTGAATCTCTTCACAGGGCAATTCGCTGTCATGCCTGGATGCCAGCACTGTTACCTCATGTCCGCGGCGCGCCATTTCTTCAGCCATAAGCTGCGCATGATTAGTAAGCCCGGTCGGATGCGGATAATAATACAAGAGTGTAATCAGGATTCTTTTGCAAGAGCGGGGAGAGGCAGATTTCTCACGCGCGTGCTGCAACAGAACAGATTCGAATCGGTCAAAGGTGGTTTTCAAGGAAAAGCGCTCGGCTATGAAGTCCTTAGGTTTGATATATTTATCGCGGTTATCCAATACTTCAAGCGTTGTTATAGCAATCGATTGCCAGTCGCCGGATTTTGCCAGTTTCCCCATGCCGGTTATCTGGACCGGCACGCGGCCGCCATAGACGTCCGTCATCACGACCGGCGTGCCGCAGAGCATGGATTCGCCCAGAACGGCCGGAAAACAATCGTTGTTGCTCGGCAAGACCAGCACATCGCAGGCTGCGTAAAAGTCGGCCAAGCGCTGCTTGTCGCGGATTAGCCCCAGGAATAGTAGTTGCGACTTGTATCTTTCGACCAGCGCTTTCTGCTGCTTCCAGGTATTTTCGTAGTTGATCTTGTACTCGCCAGCAAAGACGATTCGCGTCTTGGGATATTTTCGGTTGATGACATCTAGCGCCTTAATGAGTAGATCGGGCCTTTTTTCGTAGGCGAAGCGCCCGGCGAATCCGATTACAGGTCCATCGTCGCATTGCCATTCAGCTCTAAGTCTGGCAGCGTTTTCCATGTTGGGAGCGGGAATGGAGATAGGGGGGTAAAGGACCGCCAGTTTATCGCGGAAGGGGCGGAGATAATAAGAATGCTCGGCATAATCGTCGCTGAAGCCAATGATACATGGGGCGCGCCGAGCCATAAAAGCGTACATGGCGTACATCAGCTTCACGATTGCTTTGTTCAATAGTCCGTCAGGCAGGAATAAATCCCCGTGGTGCGTGGGAATGACCTTCAAGCCCGCGAAGCCCGCCAAAATACTGACCAGCGCCGTTTCCAGCATGGGCGTATGAATGCTTACGATGTCATGCTGGCGAATTAGGCGCAGCAGATGCCAAGGGTAACTGGGCAGAATCATGCCTCGGCTCAGGCGGATGGGTGCCCAGACGCGGATGATGCGCACGCCCTTATGCGTCTCTGGTTCCTTGGGCAGCGCTTTATCGTGCCTGGACGCGAGTACCGTTACCTTATGGCCCCGACGTGCCATTTCCTCGGCGAACATTTGCACATAATACGTCAAGCCCGTAGGATGCGGATAGTAGTATAGAAGTGTGATTAGAATTTTCAGCTTGCGCCTGTTTTCAGCGTGTCCAGGATTCATGGATTGATCTTAGGCAGGTTGTTGATCCAAACGTTGCACATGAGAACGCAACTGCGTCAGCGATATGCCCTCGAATATCAAGCCAACACAACCAGTCGCAATATTGACCAATAAATTCTGGGCGTGCACGGCAAGGGCGAAGGCGGTAATCTTGTCCAGTTCCTCGTGACCTAATAATGTGAAAGCCACAACTATGGATAGTTCATAGGCGCCTAGATTACCTGGAACTAAGGGAATCGCAATAGCATATGATGCGGAAGCGATGGATAGCATAATCGCCACCCAATCGCCATGATCAAAAAAGGCTAGCATCAAAACATAATTCGTGATGACGGAAAGCAGCCAACTGATGGCTGTCCAGAGCAGCGCGCGCGCTAAAGGAGCGAATTCAAGCAAAGGTTGCAGCCCGTCCAGAAATTCGCGCGCGAGTTTGTCCGGCTTTAGCCCTGCGCGAAGGGGCAGCGCGCTGGAGATGCGTTCAAGCGCGGTATCGGTAAATCCGCGCCAACGAGCCAGCGCCAGAAGCGCGACAAATCCGCCTAGGGAAAATATCGCCCCGAGCATTGCCAGACGCCGCAGCTCGGCGCTCACCGGCGCGACGGCTGTGGCGATCATCGTCAAGAGCGCGACGCCCAATACGTCCAGCAGCCGCTCGACCAATATGGTGCTGCCAGTGTGCATGAAGGGAATGCCCTTGTTGGCGCGCGTAGTCAAGAACAGGCGCGCCACTTCGCCGATGCGCAGCGGGATGACGCCGTTCACCAAGTAGGCGACGTTCATGATGTTAAATGCGCGATGCAATGGCAGTTGACCGCGAAGCAAGCCTCGCCAACGCAGCGCCCTGGTAAACAGCCCTAACATGAAAAACAAAAGACTGGCAACTAGAAAACGATAGTCCGCGCTTAACAAAGTCGCTATCATTTCGCCTAGATCGACGCGGCTGACCAGCAGGGCTAAAATAGCGAAACCCGCAACTGTGCCAGCCAGAGTCCTTCTATGTAATCGCAATTTCGTCTCCATTTACGCAGTCACACTACTATATCACGCTGGCTTGACGCTTCGAGCGTGATTATCTATAATGTTCACAGCTCGCGGGTATAGCTCAGTTGGTAGAGCGCCTGCTTCCCAAGCAGAAGGTCACGGGTTCGAGTCCCGTTACCCGCTTGTTCTAATCCTGCCCACCTCATGGTGGGTAGTTTTCTTGACTCAAGGAGCATTGACCCTTGCGAATTGCGCATTTAGAATAGACAGGCTATTGAATCAAATAACGAGCGGCGAATCGACCGAAGAGCATCCCCCGGATTTTGGGAACCAAAGGAGAAATTATCATGGCGGAATTTGAGCTGGCTGCCGAAGTCCGGAATGGGCGCGGCAAGAAAAACCGTGAGTTGCGCAAACAAGGATTGGTACCGGGAATTGTTTACGGACCCAGCAATGACCCCATAAGCGTGCAGTTCCCCTATCGCGCGATTGAGGTGACCTTGATGGCTGCGGGCGGTACCAATCTGATCGATATCGTCGTCGATGGCAAGGCATATCCATCGCTAGCCCGCGAAGTGCAGCGGGATGTCGTCCGGGGCGACATCTTGCATGTGGATTTTCTGGCGGTCGACGCCTCCCAGCGTATCCGCGTGGAAGTTCCCATTATCATGGAAGGGCGCAGCCCGGTTGTTGCGGTGCGCGAGGGGATTCTGATCACGGGCAGGAGCTCGCTGACGATGGAAGTTTATCCGGACGACATCCGCGACCGCATCGTCATAGACCTGTCGCAATTGACCGAACTCGGCTCGGAGGTACTGGTAGGCGACCTGGAATTCGGCGAAAAGGTGATTGTACACAGCGATCCCAATGAGATGCTGGCTAAGATAGTACAGCCGGCCGCGGCCCGCGCCGAAGAGGAACTCGATGGTGAGGGCGAAGAAGGCGAAGAAACGGACGAAGATTCCGAAGAAGAAGCCGCAGAAGAATAACCCGCAACAGACTCCGCAACTCCAGCGCGAAGAGGCGGCGCCACATTGACGCCGCCTCTTTTCATTTTGCGATTGTGTTTTGTCCAGCGTAAAGCCCCGACTCGCGAGCCCATCGTTGATCGAAGCAGGCGCGACGCCCGACGAAGGCAACTAATTGTTGGGGGCTGCGCTGCCGTTCTGCTGGGAGTGGTCCTCGTCGCCAGCGGACATCAAGGCGTCGGGATCGTCTTCATCATCATCGTCGCGCATGATGGCGATACCGGCAACCGCGTCATTTGCAGCAAGTTTCATCAAAATCACGCCCTGTGTATTGCGGCCCGTTTCTCGAATCTCCGACAGTCGAGTCAATAGGACGGTGCCGCGCTTCGATATCAGGACGATTTCATCTTCGTCGCGTATGCAGCGCATAGCCACAACCGGTCCGGTGCGCTTGTTTCGTTTCAATGTCCGCACGCCCAGCCCAGATCTCCGCTGCGCTTTGTAGTGCACCCTGTCTTCATCCCCTTCGTCCCGATCATCGGTGGATATCACCGTGCGCTTGCCATAACCATTGCTTGTAACGATGAGCAGATGGCTATGTTCGCCGGTCAAGACATCCATGCCCGCGATCTCGTCCTTGCCCCGCAAGCGCATGCCGATCACGCCGCGCGCTTGACGACCCATGGCTCGCACTTCATCCGCTTTGAAGCGAATGCACTGACCATTTACCGACGCCATGACAATATCTTCATCGCCCCTGCTCCATTTTACCGAGCGCAAACTGTCCCCGTCGTGAAACTGAATCGCCTTCAAGCCGCTGGGGCGGATCGTGCTAAATTCGCTGAATGCGACTTGTTTCACGCGGCCCCGGCTGGTCGCCAGCACAAAAAACCCTTCCTCAAGCTCAAGGATTTCGTCGGGGACAGCAAGTACGACGGCGATCTTCTCGTCCCCTTCCAGCGGCAAAACGCTTTTGATGAGCAGACCGCGCCTTTCTCGCTGCGTCTCCGGTATGTCGTATGCTCTACGAGAGTAGACCTTGCCCTTGTCGCTGAAGAAGAGGATCATATCGTGGCTGTGCGCGAAGAATACGTCCATTAAGGCATCATCGCCTTTGATCGCCATGCCGCGCATGCCTTTGCCGCCGCGCCTTTGCGTACGATAATGCCGAGCCGCAACCCGCTTGATATAGCCATTTTCAGTCAGCGAGATCACCACATTTTCGCGGCGGAAGAGATCGCCTTCTTCGAGATCGACAATGCCATGCCGAACCGCGGATTTGCGTTCGTCGCCATATTTATCGGCGATTTCGACCAAGTCTGCGCGAATCAGTCCCAAGATTTTCTGTGGCGAGCTAAGCAAATCTTCCAGATATTCGATACGCGCGCGAACCGTGTCGTACTCATCTTGCAGTTTCTGCCGCTCCAGCGCGGCCAGGCGCCGCAACTGCATGTCGAGGATGGCGTTGGCTTGGATCTCGTCTAGCTCGAAGTTCGCCATCAACTGCTGACGGGCGCTATTGACGTCGGGCGAATTGCGTATCGTTGCGATGATCTGGTCGATATTCGCAACCGCTTTTAATAAGCCGGCCAAAACATGGGCGCGGGCGCGTTGCCGCTTTAAGTCATATTCAGAGCGCCGCACGATAACATCATAGCGATGCTCGATATAAATTCTCAGTGAGCGTTTGAGGCTCAAAGTACGAGGTTCGCCATTGACCAGGGAGAGCATCCGAATGCTATAGACTGTTTGCAATTGCGTGTATTTGTAAAGTTGATTGATAACTCGCTGCGCTTGCGCGTGACTCTTCAATTCCACAACGAGGCGCATGCCTTGACGGTCCGATTCGTCGCGCAAGTCGCGTATGGCGTCAATGCGGCTATCGCGCACTAGAGAAACAATCCGCTCGATGATGGCCGATTTGTTCGCTTGGTAGGGTATTGACGTGAAGACGAGGTGCTGGCTTTCCCCGGGTCCCTCTTCGATGTCGACGGTCGAACGCACAGCGACGCGCCCCTTACCGGTGGCGTATGCCTCCCTCAAACCGTCGCCTATGACGATCTCGGCGCCGGTAGGGAAGTCCGGACCCTTGATGAATTGCATGAGATCGTCGACCGATACGTCGTCGATGCGCTCATAGTTGTCTATCAAATACGTGATGGCATCGGCTAATTCGCGCAGATTATGCGGCGGTATATTGGTCGCCATGCCCACCGCGATGCCGCTGGCGCCATTGAGCAGCAGGTTGGGCAAGCGCGCGGGAAGCACCAAGGGTTCTTCTTGCGTGCCGTCGTAATTCTCCGCGAATTCGACCGTGTCCATGTTGATGTCCGTCAACATTTCGCCGGCGATATTTGCCATGCGCGCCTCGGTATAACGCATGGCCGCGGGCTTGTCTCCATCTTGGCTGCCAAAGTTGCCTTGGCCGTCAACCAGCGGATACCGCAGCGAGAAATCCTGCGCCATCCGTGCCATGGCGTCGTAAACCGCCTGATCCCCGTGCGGGTGATACTTGCCCAAGACTTCGCCAACGAGTCGGGCGCTCTTTTTATATGCCGTACCGGGACGCAGCCCCATATCGTACATGGCATAGAGTATGCGCCGATGCACGGGTTTAAGTCCGTCGCGGGCGTCGGGCAGCGCGCGCGCCACGATCACGCTCATGGCATAGTTGAGATAACTGCCGCGCATCTCTTCGTTTATCGTGATCCTGCGGATGTTCCCCGACTTATCTTCTGGCAAATCTGAGTTAATAATGTCCATATAATGCGGCTAACCAGAAATCTGATTTGCCTATGGCTCCTTTCGCGGCTCACAAAGGTCCCTCGCGCGACGGCTAAACGACATCACACTTGGGTTGAATAGCGTCGGTCAAGCAAAATCAGCCGCAATCGACAGCCGAAAAAACAGCTCGCCAAAGGCAATTGCGACAACGTTGCGCCAACGCCATTATTGATACGTATTATAGCATATTTGCCTGAGCTTACTACTTCCGCGCCTGGCTAATGTCGCGTTGCTCGCTGGCATCTTGTTCATAAAACCGGGCGACGCGGGCGCAGGAAAATCGCCAAGAACGAGCGCGCTAATTCTTGTACTTTCGAGCGCCTGTTTCCGACGCTTTCTCGGCGGAAATAGCTGGACAAACCGAGGAGGCCGAGCGTTGACACGAATATGTTTTGAAAACCGTAACAATTCATGCTGCAATTTACTTGCATTGTAATAAGAAAAGGGCTAAAATGTTGTACAAAAGCAACAAATCTTCACCGAATTGTTGCTCGTTCCGCAAAGTGAACCCTTTGCGGATGAAAGAAAAAAATCCTATAAGTTTTACGAGGAGGAAAAGTATGGATATGGACAAAATGAAAAGGGGAATTGTGCCGGGGGTGATCGCCGGTTACGTTTTCCTCGCCTATGTCGGGGCGGGCGCAGGTCCGGCTGGGATGACCGAAGAAGGCGCCATAACCAATGCTATGTCAAATGGCATGATTGATATGGTTGGCGGCATGATTGGCGCCGGCGCGCTGGTCGGCTTCATTCTGCATATCATCATCAGTGCCGTAATTGGCGGCCTTTACACGGGGCTGTTCGCAGACCGCGTGGATTTGGGCAATGCGCTGATGAACATTGTTGTCGGCGGCTTGATCTACGGGCTGATCTGGTGGATCGTCGGCGGGAACGTCATCATGCCGGCAGTGGCGGGGGGCGATATCTTGCAGCTGAATATCGGTCCTAGCTTCTATGGGCACATTATATTTGGTCATGTCTTGGCATTTCTCGTCGTCCTGCGCGACCGCGCTTTTGGCATGGACGACGAATAAGCGCTTGACGCCGGTTCAACTCGCTTTGGCTGGTTGATATCACCGCTAGAATCAGTATAAGGGTTGCGATTTTGTAATCGCAGCCCTTTTTGGTTTCGCATACGGCAAGGCCGCCAGCTTGAGCAGCGCTTCCCGCAGTACGGGCTCTAAGGCAAGCGTTCTAGCGCTTCGCCAATACTTCGGCGACAAGTTCTTGGAATACGCTGTCAAATGGCTCGGCAATAGAAATGCGCCCGGCCGCTAAAGGCGACAAGACTCGTAAGGTGCTCTCGGTCCGGGTCGACCAGGCGACTGGCGACGCCGCCTGGTTTACTATTTCGATGGATAATCTGGGACCGTCAGCGCAGCTTACAATCTCGCATTCTTGCCGCAGCCATTCGCCGACAGCTTCGCTAATCGCTTGGGCGAAGCGCTCGTCGAGATCATAATAGCGGACGCTTAGGGCAGCGGTTTCCAGCCTTCGTTCCTGACCCCAAAAAGAGAAATCGGGCGCGGCGTGACGCCAATCATTGCCCATATTTCGGTAGAACCACGCTTGAGCGTAGCGCGCCCCGTTTATAATCTCCTCAACGACGGCCCGACCGCGCTGCCCGTCGATCTCGAGCTCCAAAATCGCGCCGGTCAAATCGACTTCATGACTCGCCTTTAGTTCGCTGTATTCCCGAAAGGCAGCTTGCTGCCGCTGTCGCCAAGTCTCGCTTGCGCTATCCTGCACAGCGAGGAAGGTATTGATGTCGCCGATTCGCAAGGCGGCGGCTTCGGCATGTACCGTTTCCCGCAGCAATTGCTCAAGCTGCCCCTGCACATCCAGGAGGCGTTGTCTAACAACGAGAACGGCGAATATAAGTATAGCGAGTACCGCGCCAACCAACATGATGAGCCGCAGCGTTCGCCGGCGGCGCGCCCGTTTTGCCGCCGGGTCTTCGCTATCGGACTTGTCGATTTTGCGCGATTCGACATTCCATTCCAGGCGAATGCGGCTCATGCGCTGGTTTCCCGTCCGTTGACAAGAAAAACATCGCCCGCCTGGATCATTCGCAGCCTGCCATAATCATCGCGCAGCAGCAAACTGCCGTCCGCCAATACATCAACTGCCGTGCAGAGCGCGTCGTCAGCTTCTATGCGCTTGCCTAGCATGTTTAGCCGGCTCTTCCAAGTTGTGAACAAGCTCTGCTCGTTAATCTGTGAATACCAATGGTCGACATGGCGCAAAAGCGCCTCCAGCAAGTCGGCGCGGTCCAAGCGCCTGTTGAGCACGCTCTCCAGGCTGGCAGCAGTGTCCGCTAATGCCGTTTCGCTGAAATCGACGCGCACGTTGAGCCCTATGCCCAGCACGACGCCCAGCGCCGTAGCGCCTTCCCAGACGACTTCCGGCAAGATGCCGGCGATCTTCTTGCCTTGTATTTGCACATCGTTGGGCCATTTGATGCCGATCATAGAACAGCCGACTTCGGCTGCCAGGTCATAGACTGCGAGCGCGCCCACATAATTGACCTGCGGCGCGCGCTGCGTTTGCGGCTTTAGTATTACGGATACAGCCAGCGCGGCATCGGGCGGCGTCCGCCAAACGCGCTCCTTGCGGCCCCGTCCGCGACTTTGTTCGTTGGCGATGACCGCCGCGCGGTCAGGCGCGCCCGCCGCGAGCCAAGCCTTGGCGGCGTCGTTGCTGCTGCCGATTGATTCGTAATACTTAAAAGCTCGCTTCAGGCGGCTTTCCACGATCGCTTGGGATAAGGTCATATAAGCATTTCTTACGCTGACATTCTCTGCATTGTATCAGAATAAGACGGGGCGTTAGAATAGATTGGCTAAACTTTCTTCCCGTCGGATAATGCGGTCTAAACCGAGCTGACTGGTCGGAGATTGAAAAACCTCTGGACGCCGTGGCGCATGGCATACATCAAAGGCGCTCGTGAACATGACAGCGATTGTCTATTCTGCGCTATGGCGGCTGGCGCGGGGCACGACGGGAGTGAACTTGTGGTCTCCCGTTCCAGCCATAGCTTCGTCACTTTGAACAAGTATCCCTACAGCTATGGGCATGTCATGGTTGTTCCCTATTCACATGTCTCGTCTCAAGAAGACCTGGGCATGGAGGCGCTGAGCGACCTGGTCGACCAGACGAATCGGTCTTTGCGGGCGCTTAGGCAGCTCGCCAATCCATCCGGTTTCAACATTGGCGCCAATATCGGGGCGGCGGCCGGCGCGGGAATCGCCGCGCACTATCACTTCCACGTTGTGCCGCGTTGGGAAGGCGACGCCAATTTCATGAGCAGCGTGGCCAATACCCGCTTGATTCCCGACACGCTAGACAGTGTCTGCCAAGACATGAAGCGGGTTTGGCAAGACTTGTTCGGGGGCGGCCCAGCATAAAAATGTCAGCATCGCGCCTTTGACAGTTCATTCATAAGATTTCCCTCGCGGGGTATGCGGCTTGCCAATCATGAGACAGTTTAGGTCCAGCGCTGCGCTGCAATTGCTGCTGATTCTATTGCTCGCCGCCGTTATGCGCTTCGGCCGGGGCGACATTGTCGAGTACTATCATGATGACGCCATGCTAGCGACGCTGGCTTTGCAATCGGCTGAGGGCATGGGCTTTCCGCTGACCGGAATACTTTCGTCGACCGGCATCCCCAATTCGCCAGTCAGTGTATATTTGCTGGCAATTCCCTTTGCCATCAAAGCCGATCCGCGTTTTGCCATTCACTTTGTAATGCTCTTCAACGTGCTTGGCGTCGGTTTGCTGTGGCTGCTGGCGCGGATGATCACGACTTCCCGCGTCGCTTTCTTGGCCGGCTTGGCTTATGCCATAAATCCCTGGGCGGCGCTTTACAGCCGGAAGCTCTGGGCGCAAGAATTGCATACGCCCCTGATCTTGTTGGGTTTGCTCGTCTTGCTTTACGGCTTCTGGGGGGAAAGGACGCCGGGCGCATCGCGCCGCGCGCAATGCTTGGCGCAGGCTCTGGCAGCGCCTTTGTTGATATTCGCGCTGCAATTTCACTTCGCCGCCTGGTCTTTGCTGCCCGCGATCTTCCTGGCGCTGTGGGCGGGCCGCCGGCGACTGATACCGCCAGCTGCGCTGACGGCTGTGTTTCTGTCGATTCTGGTTCTATTGCCCTATGCCATGGGCTTATCCCAAACGCTGGATCGCGATCCCAGCCGCCTTTCAGACGCCATCGGTCGTTCAGCTGTCGGGGACTTCGCCTTCGATTCTGCGCCGGTTCGCGATGTGGTCATGCTGGCTTCTGGCGCGAGCCTCGAGACTTGGCTAGCGCCGGACCAAGCTGAGCAGCTCGCGCGCCGCTATCCTCCGTTTTGGCAGGCTAACTATGTTCTGGCAATCGCGGCAGTCGGGGGCTTACTCGCCTGCTACAAGCGCTGTCCAAAGCTGGCATTATTTCTTGCCCTTTGGGCTTTCGCGCCGGCTTTGTTATTAATGCTCGGCTGGACACCGACTTATGCGCATTATCTGATCCCGTCAATCCCGGCGCTAGCGCTCATGATAGGTTATGGGTTCTATGCAATTCTGCAGCGGCTCGACGCCAAGCCAATTGGCAAGCTACTGACTTGGACGGCTTTGACAGGCCTACTGGCACTGCAATTCTTGCAATGGCAGGCTGCATTGGGCTATGTGGCGGAGCGGCACGTCGATTATCCCGGTTTCACGACGCCTTTGCGGGCGCTGCTGCCGCTGCGAGAGCGCCTGCGGCAAGCCGACGATGTCCTGGTCATCAGCCAAGGCATGGCTTGGAATCTTCATCATGAGGTCGCCGTCTGGGATACCTTGCTCTGGGAAGAAGTCAGTTGCGCGCGCGCACTCGTGCCACAAGGCTATGCCGTATTTCCCGCTCATGCTTTCACCGTGCTGGTCGCGCCGGATGCCCCGCTCGAGCCGCGCGACAGCCTGTATGCGAAATCTGATGTACAAATCTTTCCCACGCGCGCGGGCGACCGCGGCTATTATGTCTATGATTGGAACACGCCCCCCGCTTGGCGCGGACCAAGCATAAACAGTATCGAAGCCCTGTCTTTTTCCAATGGCGTTCAGCTGACGGGATATGCGCTTCACGGCGGCGAGGTGCTGCTGGAATGGCGCTTGCCCGGCCCTCGCATAGGCAAGGACTATCAATACAGCGCGCAACTATATGACGGGGCAGGGGCGCGGCTGGGGCAATGGGACGGGCGCTTTTGGCATGGGCGGCACTGGTGCGCCGGCGACCGATTGCTGACCTGGGGTCCGCTCGCTATGGACGCTTCCGCGGCCACGCTCAAGGTGGCGATGTATACCTTGGGCAGCGGAAAAAACTTGGGACAGTATTTTAATGCGGACCTGTTGGAC
Source organism: Phototrophicaceae bacterium (assembly GCA_965116975.1). Taxonomy (GTDB): domain Bacteria; phylum Chloroflexota; class Anaerolineae; order Aggregatilineales; family Phototrophicaceae; genus UBA6055. Next base: position 2,254,467 of record OZ220735.1, on the reverse strand, counting down.
GAATTGGGCAATCCCGCCGGGCAGTCGGCTGATATTCCGCTGGTTCGGCGCGGCTAAGCGCCGTCATCGCTGGACTCCGTTGAAGCAGGAGTAGCCGTCTCGTCGGTCGACTGCTCAAGCCCGGTTTCTTCGGATTCGCCGGCTTCAACTGTCGCTGCCGCTTCTTCGGTGAGGCGGATGCTCTCTAGCAAGATTTCCCAGGGAAGGGCAAAGGCATCCAGGAATACCTCTTCCGGCGGCTCCCCCTCGCTTTCGCTTTCAATTTCCTGGCGATACTCAATCTTTGGGTAACCGAGGCCGTCATTGATATACCAACCGACGCTAACTGTGTAGTCGAGTAGCGGCAGATCTTTCGGCAGCTGATGATAAGTCGAATATGTTTCCCCCCAGCGCCAATATTTTGTTGGCAGCCGCGGGGGCGCGTCCGCTTGCGCAATGATCTTGCCCGCTTCGTCCAGCATGTGGACAAAAACCGTGTAGTTCTCGGCCGGCGCTGCCTCTGCCTTCCAGTGTAGTACGAGTTCGTTCAGATCGTTATCGACCAGGTAGCGCTGCAAAAGTATCGACTCGTCGAACTTCGGCTGCATGTCGCTGGGTATTTCGGTAAAGCCGCCGGTCGTATCCTGCAGCCTGGCGCTCACGACCGCGCCAATATCAAGCGAGACCGGATGAATGTCTGCGCCCTCCGCGTTAGTCGCGATAATTGCGGCGTCGCTCTCGAGATCTTCCCATTCCACCTGCAGGTCAAAGGGATATCTGCCTGTGGCCGCGCTGTGGATAGCAATCAAATACTCATCCGCGTAAATGGCGCCTGTTTGCCATTGGGAAGTGCGCAAGGCGCCAACCCCAGGATAAGAAGCGTAGTGACCGATGTCCTGTTTGTTGTCATCGACAAAGGTCAGGAAGACGCTGTTGTCTTGTTCGGACTGCGCCAGGACCTGCCAGTATAGTTTGACCCTGACCTTGTCACCGGGGCTGTAGCGCCGGTCCAGGCGCTCGTATGCTATCAACGCGACGTCTTCGAATTCGGCATAAACCGGCCGCGCATTGTCGGGCACGGCGGTCATGGGTTCTGGCGCGGCGTATTGCCCGGCGATAACCGTGAACGGCGCCAACATGGCGGCCAGTCCCAGGATGCGCAACTGCCAAACCATGGTTTCGTTCAGCAGCTCTTTTGGAACGGCGTCGCCAGCACGGACGAAGTCCAGATTGGGCGGCCGCAAAGAAAAAACGATCCACCAGATTACCTCGACGAAGCCCACCGCAAGCACGGGGCTTATGACTGCGATGAGGGGAAAAAGTACGCGACCGTCAGCAACGCGCGTCAAGGCGCTCCAATGAATCACGCCAATGCAAAGCAAGACGACCGTAATCAAGAGCAGCGCCAGATGTGTCAGTTCATAGCGCGCGTAAGCGAAGTCGCTGATGGCAAGCAATTGCAGAATCAAAAATACGCAGCCGACAAAACTTAGCAGGGTCAGCAAATCCAGCAGCAGGTAGAAAATGGCGGTGAGCTGGATATTGAGCGCGCCAAAGAGCCCCCAATAGGACATGCGGAAATGCTGAAATTCGGAGAACAAGTTGACCAAACTGAAGGTGATGCCGCGCGGTCCGGCGATATTAGCCATGGTCATCATGCCGAATGGCTCGTTGTATAGCTGCAAATTGCGCAGATACCACCAACCAGCAATCAGCAACCAGCAAGCGACGATGCCAAAAAAGTAGATCGCGCCGCCGCGGCCATCGCGCGTTCGGTACAAAACCAGGCAGCCAACGAGCAGCAGCACTGGCAAGAAAACCAGCGATGTCACTTTGGCAAGGCTTGTCAAGGCGAACAGCAGGGCAATGACAAGGCTGTTGCGGGGACGAAAGCCGTCTCGGACGCAGCGCAACATCAGGAGCAGGAGCGCGCCGTTTAAGATCATCGCCAGCGAGTCGTTGCTGACGGAAGCGCTGACAAAAATGAACATCGGGTTCAAGCCCGTGAGCGCAGCCGCGACAAAAGCCACCGTCGGGCGCTGTGGGGCGACGAATTCGCTGATTCTGTATACCAGCGCGATGGTCCCCGCCCCCAGCGCGAGGCCGAATAGCCGCAGCAACAGCACCGCCAGCCCAGTCCCCCGCAACAAAGAAAGCGAATCGTCGTGAATAATCAAGTTCTTGTTGCCGTAGGCAGTCGGTTGCATCGCTCTTACGTGAGGATTAAGACGGCGATATTCATCGGCGTCATCAATGTCAAATGGCGAGGTGAGCAGCGCCGCTAGGGCATAATAAAGCGGCGGCTGGCTGCCGTGTTGGGCATATATGGTCTCCTTGCCGTCAAACACTTGTATCGGCAGGCTGCCTGTTGCCCGCAAATGCTGCAAAAAACCAAAGTGCCATAGTTCATCATTCGCTTCGAATACCGGGGTAGCGGCAGTATAGCCAAAGCCGAAAATGATGTAAAAAAGCAGAATCCACTGCAAGGGACTGAGGGGTATATTCAGACCGCCCAGCCACTTCCATGCCCGCAGCAATATTCTGATGAGCCGCTTCAAGACATCTTGAACGCGGTCAAGCAAAGGGGAAATAGGGCGGATTAGAGCCTGCAATTGCGCTCGCATGAACTCATTATACCCTGTTCGGCGAAAGACAAGGATTCGCGCGCCTAGCCCCCCGCTTGAGCGAACATCTCTCTGGCGCTCTCGACGTAGTCCAGGGATTGATGTCGAAAATAAGTGTTGTACAGATCCGCGTAATGTCCTCCGAGCTCAATCAAACCTTCATGATCTCCCGTTTCAATGATCTCGCCGTCGCGCAAGACGATGATCCGGTCGGCGCTGCGCACTGTGCTCAAGCGGTGAGCGATAAGAATCGACGTCGAGCGCGAAAGTATCAGGTCAATCGCATCCTGTATCTGCGACTCGGTGAACGGGTCGATGCTGGCTGTGGCTTCATCGAGGATGAATATGGATGGTTTCTGTACCAGCACCCGTAACAGACTGACCAATTGACGTTGCCCCATGCTCAGGCGCGCGCCACGCTCGCCGACATCGCTTTGCAAGCCGTCTGGCATGCTGTCCAGCCATTCGCCCTTGCCTATGCTTTGGGCGATCGCGTTGATGTCTTCCAACGTCGCCTTTGGATTGCTATAGCGGATGTTTTCCAGGACAGTTCCGCTGAACAGGAAGGGCTGCTGCGGGACAATGCCTAGTTTTGCCCGGTAAGTTTTGAGGTCGAGCTCGCGTATGTCCAAGCCATCAATCCGTATCGCGCCCTTCTGGAACTCATAATAGCGGGTGATGAGCTTGGCAATGGAGCTTTTGCCAGCGCCGGTGTGGCCCACAAAAGCCACGTTTTCGCCCGGCTTGATTTCCAGATCGAATTCTTTGAGAACCGGCTCGCCACGCTCATAAGCGAAGCTGACACTGTCAAACTCGATGTTCCCGTCAAGTTCGCTAACTTCAAGATTGCCGACTTGCAGCACCGTATTTTCGGCGTCAATCAGCGCGAAGATGCGTTCGGCAGCGCTAAGCCCCTGCTGAAACTGGCTCCAGAAGGAAGCCAGGTTCATAAAGGGAAACCAGAAGCGATCCACGCCTTGGATGAATAGGAACCAGGCGCCTGCGGTGATGGCGCCGCCGATGACGGAATCCGCCCCAACCCAGACGATGACCGACAGCGCGATGGCTGAGAGTACGCCCAAAGTCGGGAAAACCAGAGACATCACGAAGCCCTTGCGCAAATTGATGCCATAACTCAGGTTGTTCACCAAAGTGAATTCGCTGTAGATCATCCGCTCTTGCCGAAAGTTTTTGGCAACGCTGATGCCCGTTACGCTTTCTTGGATATTGTCGTTGACAACTGCCATGGCGCGCGCGCCTTGCCGCGTAACGATCCGCGCCAGATGACGAAAGAGCAGGGAAGCGATGACCACCATCGGCATGGTCAACAGCAATACAATGGTCAGCTCGACTGAGTAGGCGAGCAAAGCGAGAAACAAGATTATTACTGATAGAAACTGTGAAATGACCTCGCTTCCCAGCAACATGACATCGCCGAATTCTTGTGTGTCGCTGGTGATGCGGCTGACGACAGTTCCGGTTTTGTGCCGGTCGTAAAATGCGAGATCGCGGTCGATGGCGGCCGCGAAGGCGTCCTTGCGCATTTCCGCTACGATCTTGCCAATCACATCAACCGTGAATCTGCGCCTGCCATAGTTACAGATATATTCGCTAATCGCGATAGCAGCCAGAATGACAAATAGAAAACCTAAGACATCGCTGTATAGGACCAGCTCGTCAACAGCGGCGCTGATGATGACGGGACGAATCGCCCGCGACGCGCCTACGACGAGGAATCCCAGCAGAGCCAAGAAGATCAGTCGTTTATGCTGTGACAGGTAATCGCCTATGCGCTTAAACAGATAGACGTCGGAATACTGTCTGTCATAAGAATCGCCTTGCAGACCACCAAATACCGCCGCCATGTCAGTCTCCTGCCCGCGCCAGATCTGCCGGCTGGTCATGATAGCGGTCGAAGATATGACGATATGACCGCGAAGTCTTAAGCAGGCGTTCGTGGCTGCCTTGGGCGACAATTCGCCCCTTGCGCAGGACAACAATATGATCCGCCCAGCGAATCTGTGACAGGCGATGGGTGATGAGCAGGGTCGTGCGGTCCTTGGCCGCCGACCATATCGCGCGCTGGATTTTGTCTTCGGTGGCGCTGTCGATGGCGCTTGTGCTGTCGTCCAAAATCAAAATCGGCGGATTCGTCTGAAAAGCTCTCGCCAGCGCCAATCGCTGTCGCTGCCCGCCGCTCAGCGTCATCCCACGCTGCCCAATCACAGTCTCGTAGCCGGCCGGGAAAGCCGAGATGAATTCGTGAGCCTGTGCAGCCTTTGCCGAATCGACAATGCGGGTCATATCAACATCATCCATGCCAAATGCGATATTCTGGGCAACAGAGCGGCTGAACAAAAATATGTCCTGCTCAATAATGCTGATCTGCGAGCGCAGGTCTTGCAAATTCCAATCCCGCAAGTCGACGCCATCCACCAGGATGCGACCGCCGCTGACATCATAGATGCGATTGATGAGTTTGCTGAGCGTGCTCTTCCCGGAACCGGTTTGCCCGACGATCGCAACGGTTTGTCCTGGCTCGATTGAGAAGGAAATGTCTTGCAGGATCTCTTCGCTACCGTAGGTGAAATCGACATTCTCGAAGCGGATAGCGCCGCGAACGTTCCCGCTGTATCCAAGCGGATTTCGATCCAGCTTGGTCCTGTAGTTGAGGACCTCCAATATGCGTTCCGCGCTGGCATAGCCGGAGGCGATGCGGGATGTCGAAAACAGGGAGATGAACACCGGAAACATGAAGAGATTGATCAAGCCGAGAAAAGCGACCACTTCGCCTTCGGCAATGGCGCCGGAGCGAAACAGCGCGGTAGCGTGTATCAAAGCCGCCACGAATGTCAGCCCGAAGAACAGAATGGACAAATAACGCGCTTCGAATTCGCCCTGGTCAATGAATCGGTCACGAACGCGGTCCGCCAGGCTTTCAAATGTCTTGATCTCGCTTGTTTCCTGAGCTGCGCCTTTGACGACTTCCAGGCCATCCAGCGCCTCCGCCAGCCGGGCGTTCATGCGGCCAAAACTGCTGCGAACATCTTGCGCGATCGGATGCAAGCGCTTGATAAAATAGATCTGCACCAGGATGTGCGCCACGATGAAAAGCATCGGCGTCAAGATGAGCTGCGGGTGAATGCCCGGCGCATAGATGGCCGGCGTGATGAGAAACATATTGGCGCCAATCGTCATATTGATGCCAGGATTCATCATCAGATTCATTTCGCGCACGTCGTTGGTGACGCGCGCCATGGTCTCGCCCACCGGCTGCATGTCATGATAACTCATGCTCTTGCCCAGCAGGCTGGCGTATAGCTCGTCGCGCACGTCGCGCTCGAAGCGTTGCGCGAATACTTCGGCGGAGAAATTGCGCATGAATTGCAAAATTGAGCGCAGCGACTGCGATGCGATGATGAGCAGAACGCTATTCAGCACCAGCGTCGGGCTTTCCGCGGTTATGTGCAGGATCGCGTCAAAAGCATTGCCTACCAAGCCAGGCACGACGCCGGCCAAGAAAGCGTTGCTGAAAGCGCCGATCACCAGCAAAACCGCCGCAAATGGATGCCGCAAAATATGCGAGACTATGAAACGGAACGCGCTAGTGTGATTGGTTTTTATGGGAGTTTCTACGACGAATTCGGCTGACATGCAAACTCCTCAGTTGCCGCCCCTGCCTGCGACTTTACCGCAAGTCTATACGAAGCCGCGCGATTGAAACATAGGCGATCACGCGGATGCGGAGAATGCTTGGTTTTGCAGGAAGTCGCTCATTCTACAGTTATGACTACCGGCAATCTGCCCACAGTATCGTCGTTTTCGGTGGGATTTCCCTTGGCTCGCAGCCGCAGGATTTCTCCGCTTTCTGGCTCCTGCCGGTAAACGACGATCCAGATTTCATAATCGCCCGGCGGCATGTCTGGCGGCAGCCGCAGGGCGCGGTTGTCCCAGACCGGTAGCTTAGCGCGCCAAGCGGACGTGGGCGCGAAGCCGGCTTGCGGGGCGGAATCCTGCCCCTGCAAGAGGACCTGGCTTGTTCCCGGGTTGACGACGAACCAAGCTATCGTATAGTCCTGACTGACAGGTTGCTCGCTTTGCCAAAGCAGCGATAGCTCGAAACTGTCGCCAGCGCGATGAACATTGCCGCCGGGCATGACGAATCCGCGCAGGCGCAGCATATCGCCGAAGACCAGATCCGTCAGCGCTTCCCCAGCGTAGAGCGCCATTGGGTTCGGCGCTGCGTATCTTGTGCTGTACTCAAGCAAGCGCACAGTATTGTCGGGATAGGCAAAGTCAATTTCCGCGAGAGGATAATAATGCGTGGCAAGATAGCGCTCGTATGGGCGAAAGCTCCAGCGCATAAAAGCGTTGGTGTTGGCGAGCAGGAAGAGGCGGTCCTGTTTCCCGGCGAGATGATGTAGGGCGCGAACAGTGAAAATGTCAAACCAGTCATTGGGATTGTTCGAATTAATTTCCGCCGGTTGTTTGTCGCTGGCCGCTTGCGCCGGCGCGTCCGGCAGAACAATCGGCCTCGGAAAGGGAGAATCCAGGTGATTCAAGATAAAGCCGCCGTAGAGATTATTTGGCAGCAGCAAAACATCGCCTTCTTGCGCGTTGCCCACGAGATAGTCCAGCGCGGCGTGCAGGGCAGGCTTCTGCGAACGAGTAAGCGGATCGCGATGGTAAATCGACTGCAAATTCAGGATAGTCAGCGGGAGGACGCAGAATGCCAAGAGCGGGGCTAGGCGAGCGTGGCGTCCACCAGGATGGCGCAGGACGCTTCTGCCGACAGTCAAAAGGAGCAGGCTGCATACAGCGTAGCTGATAGCCCACCAGTACGCGCCAGCGCGAACCCAGACGAAGTCAATGCCTAAATCCGCCCAGCGTTGCGGCAGCAGCACCCAGCGAAAATAGCGTGGTTGCGTCAGCCCGGGCTCCCACTCCGAAACCCCGGCCGATTCTGGCGGCAGCGTCTCTGTATAATGCGCGAGGCTCAAAGAGACAGCGCTGAATTGGATCCAGATGCCGTAACATATCACGGCGGCGAAAAGCAGCTTGGGCGCCTTGCTACGGCGACCGGCGGCGAGTTGCGCGATTGGGGCGGCTGCGAGCGTCAGAATTGGCAGGATAGGCGTCAGAAAGCGGGGGGGCCAGCTCAAGCCGCCAAACCAGTGCTCGCCGGTGGGCAGGGCATGCCCAAGACTGTAGCCGATGGTTAAGAGCCAGACTGTCCAAACCAGTCGGTGTTTCCCTTGGCGCAATAGCGCGACGCAGCCCGCGGCTGAAAGCAGAACTATTGGCGACGTTGCCCAGATGCTGCCGCCGGGGCTCAATAGGAATATGCGCATGGCATAGGAGAAATAGTTTTTGGTCGGGTCCAGATCGGAATAGAAACTGTGTACTAGCTGTGCAAGGGGCTGAAGAAACATTAGCGCCAGCAATAACACAACTTGAAGCGCGAGCAGCAGAATCGACAGACGCCGCGCCCTCCCAGTCTCCAGACGTCGATGAGACGGCAGCGCGAAGACAATCAGCGCTGGCAAGGCCGCCAGAGCCGAATTCTTGGTCTCTATCGCCAGGTAAAGCGCGAACAGCCCAGCAGCAATCCCGGCAAATCTGACAAGAATCGACCGGCGCATAGATAGCCGCAGCAAATATAGCGCCAACAGCAGAAAAAAACCGACCAGCGGTTCGCGAAACATAGTCTGGCTGTATGCCCAAAGATTGCTTGATAAGCCCGCGGCCAAGGCGACTGCGATTGACAGGGCGTCGCTATACGCCATGGCTCGCAAACACAGATATAGCAAGCCGACTGTCAAGGACGCGACGATGATGTTGAGCAGCCAGACCGTGTGAATATTCCCCAGCCTCGGCAGCCATTCCGCTAGCTTAAGCAAGGCAATGGCGAGATGAATGTTCAGCTGCTCCTCGACATCATAGCTGCCGAGCGGGAGTTTGACCCAGGCGCGTATGCGCAGCGGCGCTTTGAACCAGGCGGATTCGTCCATTAACCAGTCGCCGTAGCGTGATTGACTGGTTGCCGCGTCGAGCGCGCGCAAGGTGTCGCCGGATTCGATGCGAGCTCGATATGTCAAAAGATAGACGCTCGACATCAATGCGACTATCAGCAAGAAGAGCCGCAATTGATGAATCTTGGCGCCTGTTGTTGTGGGCAAGGGCATTTTACGAACGGGGAATCATTGCTGGGGACCGGAGCCCGCGAGCGCGACTTGCGCGTTGCGCATCAAGCACCGTTGGAACCGGATTTCGCTCTGGAGATCGCGAGTATGGCATCGGCGATTTTATGCAGTTCTTCACCGGGAATTTGACTAAAAGCCACCGCCAGCTTGATGATGCCTTGCGTCTTTTGATCGACGGCGAATCGACGTTTTTCGTCGCAGTTGGCGGCTGATGCTGACGATGCTGATACCTCTTCAAGCGCCGCGTCTAATTCCTGCCCGCTCTCTAAAAAGTAGTCGAGCTTGCGGCCAAGGGAGTTCGCCAGCGCGAGCAAATGGTTCATCGGGATGACCTGCTCACCGTATTCGTAAGCTTGCAGCAGGTCCTTGTCAACCGCAGACAGTTCGCTCAACTGCTCAATACTAATTCCCTCTAGATCGCGCGCGGCGCGCAACAGACCTCCCAGCAAGCGCTGTCGCAGAGCGACAAACTGGTCATGTTCAGGACCGTCTTGCTCAACTGCGATTGACTCTTGATACTGCCAGAAGGCGCTGACCGCCACATTCAAGTAGCTGGCCAAGTGTTCCAATTGCGGTAGGCTGGGCGCCTCATCCCCGTATTCCCAAGCAGTGACCAGTTCTGGCGGCGTCTGCAAATGATCGGCGCAATCTTCAATTGAGCGCGAGGCAGCCACTCGGCGTTGCCGAATGAGGACGCCGAGAATCTTTGCGCGCAGGCGCATTGCTTCTGCTTCACGGCTGCCAAGCGGCGTGTGAGATTGTGTAACGCGCGCGAGGGACGCTGCGAATTGCGACTGGTCTTCCATCTGCAATAACTGGCTTAACTCTATCGTCATTCCATTATAGACATCTGGACAGCCCCAAGCAAGGCTGCCGCATAGTCCCGGCGGGCAAACGCTTCAAATTTTATTCACCACTGTAGTGGTCCTATAAAACTGGACAGGAAATCGCAGAAATTTTGGGGGGACATTTGTGCCATTCCGCCTCGTATTCTGCCGGTGTCCGGTAGTCTATGCCGCTGTGAATGCGCTGTGTATTGTAGACCACCTCGATGAAGTGCCCAAGTTGCTCGCGCGCTTCTTCCATGCTCTGGTATTCGCTCAGGTACACTTCCTCCTCCTTGATCGTGCGGATCAACCGCTCGGCATAGCCGTTTTCGCTCGGCTCGCCCGCGGCTGACATACTGATTAGCGTTCCGGCGTCGTGCAGCAGCTTGACATAGTCATTGGCGGCGTATTGCGACCCTTGGTCGGAGTGATGAAGCTCCGGCGCCGCATGATCTTCTAGCGCTTGGCGCAAGGCTGCCAAGGTCAAGCTCTTATCCGAAGACCAACTCAGATGCCAGCCCCGTACCGCGCGCGTGTACACATCCATCACGACAGCCAGATAGATGAAGTCCGAGCGCAGACGCAAGTAGCTGATGTCGGCAACCCAAATCTGGTTCGGACGCAGCGCCAGCAGCCCTTTGACCAGGTTCGGATAGCGCCCATAACCATGTCGGCTATCCGTGCCGCTGCCCCGGCGCTGCTTCGGCTTGCGGGTCAAATCCAGCTCCCGCATCAGCCAGCCAACAAGATGCCGACCCACGTCCATCATATAAGGCTCACGCTTCAACTGCGCCGCTATCCGTCGGCTGCCATAGGTGGGATAGCGCCCGGCAACCTCCACTATCGCAGTACGCAGGCTTTGACAGTCGCGCGGCTTGGCTTGATGATAATAGCTGCTGCGGGGCAGCTCGAGTACGGCGCAGCTTGCCGACACCGGAAAGTCCTGGCTGAGCATCTGCGCTAGCTCTCGCTTTCGGGTGGTAGAGATTGCACATAGTGAGAGGCTTTTTTTGCAATTTCCAGTTGCATGGTCAGCTTTCCCACTAGCCGCTCTAATTCAGCCATCTTGTCCGCGCGACGCTTCTGCTCGGCTGGTTGACCGTAGGCGAAAGCCTGCTTCGCGCCTTCGAGAAACTGGTCTTTCCAGCGGTAAAGCAGGCTGTCCTTAATCTGGTACTCACGACTGGCTTGCGCCAGAGATTTCTCGCCGCGAAGGATTTCCAGCACAATTCTGACCTTCGTTTCCGGCGAGTGCTTCCGGTATTTCCCCATGAGCGTGTCCCTTTCACTGTTACTCTAGAATACTCTCTTTTCTAGGTGCCCAGTTTTTCAAGACCACTACAGTTAAAGGGTTCCATGATTTTTTGCATGACTAACTTGGATCTACTTACACGCCAGAAAAAAAGAGCAAATATTTCTGTTTTTCTTTGCGCACACTGTAGTTGATTTTCGCTTTGCAATCTCGCTATTTCAGTTGCCATCATTTTGAAGCGATTGCTCTGATACTTCGCTTACGCGTCGGGAGGCGCAGCGTCTTTTTCGTCTATTTCTAGTTCTTCGTCAGTGTCCTTATCTTCCGGTCCGTGTGTATGAATCCTTACTTCTCTTAAGTCGTTGCGCGCGTTTACAGCGATAACCGTGGTGATGTCGATCTCGTCGGGGATCAATCCCATCTCTTGCAAGGTCCAGACTGTTGTCAATCTGCCGCTCAGGTTGGGCCATTGGTCTTTCGCCCAGGTGTAGCGCTGGCGGCAAAACTGCCAGATCGCTTCAGGTTGCTTTATCCAGGCGAAGTTCTGATATTGCTGCCAGACAAGCTCATCGTCGGTCATGGGGAAGAGCAGGCTGATCATCGCCTTCTGTACCTCGGCAGCGTCCCGCCCATGCTCTTCGTTCACCCAGTTCGCATAGTATTTGTCAATGAAGGTGAAGATGCCATAATGCGAATAGGACTCGATCTTATTTAGAATTTCTTCGCGCGCGTTGAAGTATTTGTCATAGGTCGATTCCAGTTCCTGGCTTGGCTCATGCGCGAATTTGTCATCATACTGCGCCTCCTCAACTTGCTGGATGAAGGCATCGGCTTCCAGGTTGTACACATGCGTGACGAGACGTTCAATCCGCTGATGATCGACATTGAATTTCACCAGAGCGCCTTCTTCCAACAAGGCATTGACGCGGTCGATGACGCCACGGGCGCGCGCCTTATCATGGGCGCGCTGTATGCCGCTCTCATAGTCCGGCTTGGTATCGGGGACTGGCGAATATTCTTGCAGTTTGGCTGGGTCTTTCCTGGCGCCGCCATAGGCGCAAAACATCTGATAGAGCGTCAGCACAACCGCGACCACGACAATCACGCCAAGCGCTTCGGTCTTTTGCGTGATTAGCACAATGCCCATGATATAGCTGGCGATCATGCCCCTTAACCCGGCGAAGCGCAGAGAACGCGCCTCTGGCGAGCCTGGCTCTATGCCGCGGTCTTTTAAGGCGTCGTCACGCGCGAAGAAAACTGTGGTGCTGGTGATGACGAATGCGCTGACGAAACCGAAGGCGTAATAGGCTTCGACAATGACAACTTCACGGATCAGTGGGATACAGGCGGCCGCGAAGCCCCAGATGACGGCTATGCCGATGCGATCGTTGCTGAAGAAACCGGGCAGACGGCCTAAGCGAGCCGCGTTGGCCGCGACAGCCGCGCCCCCAACATAGCCGCCTCCCTGCGCCAGCAGCAAAATTATCGCCAGCAGCAGCGCCGCGATGGATAGAATGCCTTGCCCGTCGCTTCCGGACAGGGCTTGCCCCAAAGCCCGCGCAATCGCCAGGTCGGACGCGATGGACTGGATCTCGCTGGCTCGGTTTATCGGCGTCATCACATCATCGCTTGCGCTTTGTCCGTCAAGCAGCGCTTCTTCCTGGGCCGCGTGCCGGCGCTGTTCATAGATCCGTTCCGCCTCTTCCAGATCTTGCAAGCGCGGCTGCGCGTCCGCGGGCTGCAGGCCGCGTCCGAAGGTTTGCGCGGCAACTATCTCGTATTCTATCAACAGCGTGCTGTAGCCTTCGGTCGAGGGGATGTTCCAGGACTTTGCGGCGGCGAGCTGCAAGACGCCTGTCGCGATGAGAAAGATGGCGGCGAGCGTGAGCGCGGTGTTGATCACTTTCCACTTGGGTCGCGCGGCATGTTTTCCGCTGGCGGGAATCACTTCGTAACCAGAGAAACCCAGCATAGCGCTGCTCATTGAACGGAAGAAAAGCTGAAAGAAGAGCACGGAACCGATGGCTGGCGCGTCGCCGACGGCGCGAACAACGTGCTCAACAACCTGCGCTTCTTCCAGACGATGAACGATGCCGCTGGTCAGGAAAGCCCATTCTGGATTGGCAAGCGCGCTATAGCCCACCAGCGTAAGGGCGAACATGGTGAAGATGGTGAATGCGCCGCCCCCCAGCAGGAACAGCGGCACAGCGCGTTTCGGTCCTAGCGCCACCAGTACAGCCATGATGAAAAAGGCGAAGATCTCGGCAATCAGGATGCGATAGGGCGCGAATTCGGGAAACAGCAGCATCAGTACGTCGGCCGCGGAGATCGAAGAAATGATGATGGTTAGTACCGCGTCGAGAAAGAAGAGGCTGGTGCCGAGCCAGGACAACCAGCGCAGCCGCTGGGGACCAATTGCCTCCACCAGGGGACCGCTGCCCCCGGCTGTAGGCCGGATGTAGGCGCCGGCTTTGTAAGCAGGGACGATCCCGAAGAACAACATGACAGACAGGACGATAAAGGCGAGAATGGCGATGTCGTGGTAGCCACTGGCGCCATGTATCGCCAGCAGCGTTTGGTAGGCGGCGACGCTAAAGGCGTCGGCGGCAATCTCGAAAATCAGGGCGAATACGCCCAGCCCGCTGCCGCCGAGCAGCAAGCCTTCCACCATGAGGCGCGGCAGCTTTTGCGTTGCCTCGCGGTTTTCATCCGGATTGATATAGTTGCGGAAGAATGCGCTCATAGTCCCTCGCAACCGCGAGTCCATCATCGTGAAAATGCCAAAGGACAAACAATATCATATCACGATTGTGGATGACAGAGAGACTCGACGCGCTGAAACATCCACAAATTAGAGCTTATTTTCGCGGGCGGCTCGCTGGTCGCGTAGACACCGACTGTCAGCCGCCTCTACCGATTTTCAGGAAGATGTAATTTATGATAAGCGAATTCGAAAGTTCCAAATAACCTCCTCCAGACTGGAGCGCTTGCAAGCGCTATATGGCGGAACTAGAATCGTCTCTCATGCTTGACAATAAGCTCTGCGGAGAAAGCCATATCATGCCGAACAAAGTCCATCACGAAATCAACCGTTTGTCCTGGAATGAAGCGACCAAGGCGCATAACAGCCACAAAGGCGACCAAGCCGCTTTCTTCCGGTCCGGGGGCAGCACGCTGTTTGAGGAAGAAAAACACCTGCTGGGCGACATCGCCGGCAAAACGTTGCTTCATCTGCAATGCAATTGCGGTCAGGACAGCTTGAGCATCGCCAATCACCTGGGCGCGGCCGTCACGGGGGTTGACATCAGTGACGAAGCGATCGACTTCGCGCGGCGGCTTTCGCGCCAAAGCGGAATCCCGGCCGAGTACGTCCGCGCTGATATTTACGACTTCTTCAGGTCCAACCAAACTCAGTATGACCTGGTTTTTTCATCTTATGGCGCCTTGGTTTGGCTGTCGGATCTGGCGGCTTGGGCAAGTGGGCTCCGCCGCTGCCTGAAGTCTGGCGGGACTTTTGTTTTCATTGATTTCCACCCCGCCTTCAGCATGATTGACTATGACTGGCAGTTGCAATATGACTATATGGGCGGCGCCTATGTCGAATATGAGTCCGGAATTGGCGACTATGTCGCCCTGACCGGCCAGACAGGCGAGACGGATGAATTAAATGGCGGCATACAGGACTTTGTCAATCCGCAGCCCGGCGTGGAATATCTCTGGGGCATAGCGGACGTGATTTCCGCCTTGCTCTCGGCTGGACTGTTGCTGGTGGATTTTCGCGAATACGCCCACTGTAATGGTTTCAAGCCTATGGCTGACATGCGCGATCTGGGCGGGCGGCGCTTTGGCATGCCAGATCATCTGCCACAACGCTTTCCCTTAATGTTCAGCTTGGTGGCGCAAAAGCCTTGAGCGCTATAGTCGTCGTGGTATGGACCTTATTCGAGGCAGCTTGTGTCTTCGTCGATGCGCCGCATGAGCTTGATGGCGTCGGCTTTCATCTCGTCGTTCAAGCGGAAGTCCGCGCTGAAATAGACTGATTCCGGGAAGCGGAAATTCCAGGCGCGGTAAAATCCCGCCCGGTCAATATCGCGGCTCAAATTGCAGTCGAAGCGGACCAAGAAACTATTCACCATACGTCCATCATTCTGATGGTGGATATGCGACAGTCCCCAGGTAATGCCGCGGCCGTCGCCGCTGTCGGCGAAAGCGTCGGGCGCAAAGGGACCAGCCGCGACTGGCGGAACCGAGACTTTGCCGCGGACCTCGAAGTTCAAGCCGTCCGGGGCGAACTGAACCGTGTTCTTTTCCGGTCCTTCGAGGCTGGTGATGGCGACGATGCCTTCGCGAAAAGGGTACAAAAAGGTCTCATGACCGCTGTTTGTCACTGGATTCAGAGGCGACTTGACAAAAGGACCGCGGGGATGGTCGGCTGTGGCCACTCCCCAGCCGATACCAAGATCGCGCCGATAGCTTCGTCCATATTGGACGCCCTTGTAATATAGCCAGATTTTGCCGCGATAAACCAGAACGAAGGGGTCGTGCAGCTTGTGCGAATCCCACTCGCCATAGCTGGCGATGGCGTCGGGGTCGTCCGCAGCACCCACGAACTTTCCGCGACGCCCGGGCTTCAAGACCGGCTGCTCGCATTTCGTCCAGGGTCCCTCGGGCGAGTCGGACTGCGCCATGCCAATCTGGTGTAGCGATCGGCGCTTCCAGATGCCTTGAATGACTTGATAATAGAGATAGTATTTGTCGTCATGGACGAGGATATCCGGCGTGAACACCGCGCGATCGTCGTAACTGCCTGTTGCGCCGCGCTGAACTGCAGGTCCGCGTTCCTCCCAATGGAGTCCGTCGCTCGATGAAGCGTACCAAATATCCGCCAGGTCCCAATCCCAAGCGGGCTTGCTTGCAGTCGCGGCTTCAATCCCCATCCAGTCTTCGGCGGTCTGACGGCGCGTATACCAAACGTAAAAGCGCTCACCCGCCTTGATCACCTTGGACGGATCGCGCCTGCTGATGCCCCTTTCTTCCCCGATGCCCGTGATACGCGAATATTTGAAAGCGGTAAAGAATTCGCTGCGCTGGTCTTTGTATATGCCGTAGGTTTCGTAAACCCGTCTTGTCGCCGCGCTCAGCGGCTTAGACGGTCGAGATTCGTCCGGGCGCTGCGGTTCCTTGTTATAGACGCGCGGACGCTTGTTCAGCTCATTCAATGCGATATCAGGCGAAAAGAAGACTTCTTTTGGATAACGCATATTTGTCCCGCGGAAGCCGGGACGTTCCAGGTCGCGGCGCAGGTTGCAATCAAAACGGACCAAATAGGAATTGCCGGTCTTGAGTTCTTCGGTGGCGATATGCGACAGACCCCAGGTGATGCCCTTGCCATCTTTGCTGTCGCTGTAGGAATCCGGCGCGAAAGGACCTGCCGCCAGGGGCGGCAGAATCACATGGGCGGCTACTTCAAAGTTGAGCCCGTCCGGGGCGTATTGAATCGTGTCCTTTTCTGGACCGTCATGCCCGCAGATGGCCAAAATGCCTTCGCCGTAGGGGAAGAGACAGGTTTCGTGGCCGCTGTTGGTCACGGGATTCAATGCTGATTTGACAAAAGGACCTGCGGGCGATTCCGCCATGGCCACTCCCCAGGCGATGCCCTGGGCGTATTTGCTGGTCCAGCCCATCGGCTGGCCCTTGTAATAGAGCCAATACTTGCCGTCCCGCACTAATATGAAGGGATCATGCACTTTGTGGCTGTCCCAATCGCCATAGCGGGTCACGTCGTCGGAATCATCGTCGCCTAGCCATTCGCCCATTGCCCCAGGCTTCAGAACGGGTTCTTCCGCTCGTTGCCAGGGACCATACGGCGATTCCGCCCATGACATGCCGATTGTGTTGCGGCTGCGGTGCGTATAAGGGTAAGCCACCGCCTGATAATAGAGATAGAATTTATCTTTTGTCATCAGCACATCGGGCGTGAACACGGAACGGCTGTCGTATGCTTCCCGTGGACCGCGTCTGACGGCGGGTCCCTGTTCTTCCCAGTGGAAGCCATCGCGCGAGGTGGCGTACCAGATTTCAGCCAAGTCCCAGTCATAGACCGGACTATCCCAGCTTTGTTCCTGGAACGGCGGCATGTTTTTCTGATTGCGTTCCTTCACGGTTTTGCGCCGCGTGTACCAGACGAAATAAGTGCCGTCGATGCGCAGTATCGTTGTGGGATCGCGCCTGGTCACTCCCGCTTCTTTGCCGACGCCTGTTATGCAGCTGTATTTGAAGGTCGTATAGAATTCATTGCTCGAGTCTTGAAAGCGACCCCACTCGTCGTACAGACGGCGCGTCGCCCGGCTCAGCGGACGGTCGCTCGGCTTTTCTGGGCTTGGCTCGCCCGGCAGCAGGGGCTTTTCGCTGTCAGCCGCTTTCATCAATCTTCCTTTCAGCTTCACTCGTTTAGTATGAGGTCAGCCGCTTTCTCGCCAATCATCATGCAGGGCGCGTTTGTGTTGGCGTTGATGATAAATGGCATGATGGAGGCGTCGGCTACCCGCAAGTTTTTTATGCCATGCACCTGCAGGCGGTCGTTGACGACTGCCAAGGCATCGCTGCCCATTCGGCAACTGCAAGCGGGATGATATATGGTGGTCGCGAAATCGCGAATATAGTGGATCAAGTCCTGGTCGGAATGCACATCCGCGCCCGGCAGGAACTCCTCGCCGCGATAGCGGTCAAAGACTTTGCTTGCGGCGAGCTTGCGCCCCAGCTTGAGGCCCCGAAGCAAAACGTCAACATCGTCGTCATGGCTCAAGCAACCGAAGTCGATCGACGGCGGCGCGAAGGGATCGGCCGATTGCAGCGTGAGCGCGCCTCTGCTTTGCGTGGCGACCAATCCCGCCAAGATGGTGAAACCATGCCCCTTGGGACTTTCGAAGCCGTGACGGATGAACCAGTCCGGTCCAAAGTGAAATTGCAGTTCCGGCGAGCGTGATTCCGGTTTCAGCTTTACGAAGCCGCCGGATTCACCCAGATTCGACGTGAGCAAGCCCATATTGTCTTCGATATAGCGCTTCACTTGAAGCGGGTCGTCCTTGGCAACCAGGCTGACCGGCTCTTTGCAATGATAGGCGATGGGAACCTGCATGTGATCCATCAAGTTCTGGCCGACGCCGGGCAGATCCATGACCAGCGGGATGCCCAATTGCGACAAGTGCCCGGACCCGCCTATGCCAGAAAGCAGTAAGAGCTGCGGAGAGTTCAGCGCGCCTCCACATAAGATCACTTCTTTTTTCGCGGCGGCGAATTTGATTGCTCCCCGATATCTGTACTCCAGCCCGACGCAGCGACGCCCATCAAAGAGCAGCTTGCTTACCTGCGCGAAGGGCAAGGCGGTGAAGTTCTCCCGCTGCAGCGCTGGGTACAAGTAGCCGACAGCGGCGCTATGTCGTTTGCCCTGCTTTTGCGTGACTTGATAAAAGCCGAAGCCTTCTTGCTCGCCATCATTGAAGTCTTTGTTATGCGCGAATCCCAATGCCAGCGCCGCCTCGACAAAAGCCGAGCTCAAGGGATTAGGATCCTGCGGATCTGCCACATTGATAGGTCCGTTTACGCCGTGATGTTCAGAGGCGCCGCGCTCCTGATGCTGCATTCTGCGGAAGTAGGGCAGCAGGTCCGCATAGCTCCAGCCTTCGTTGCCCTGGGCTGCCCAGGCATCATAATCAGCAGGATGTCCCCGCTGGAATACCATGGCATTCATCGAACTGGTGCCGCCGTAAACCTTGCCGCGCGGCACATATTCGCGGCGGTTGTTGAGGCCCGGCTGCGGCGCAGTCTCGTAGTCCCAATCCAGCTCTGTGTGAAAAAGATTGGAAAAGCGCGCCGGGATTTGTATATCCGGCTCGCTGTCAGGTCCGCCGGCTTCCAGCAATAGCACCGAGCGCCTGCCGTCCGCGCTCAAACGGTAAGACAGCGCGCAGCCTGCGGATCCCGCGCCTACAACAATGTAGTCAGCCTCGATCATTCAACTCTCCCGGCATGTCGACTCATGAACTTAGCTCACGAGAATCACTGCTAGTGTATCCTTTTCAGGTGAAACCTTTTTTCAGTTCTTGGCGTGAGTTTCTGAACCCACAATACGGACGACTTGGTTGCGGCGAGTCGCCCCTACTGGTTGTCAGAATGTTGTAATTTCATTCAAGCGAATTCGATTCACTACCGAAGCACTTTGTGGATTTGACAGGCCAATGTCAATTGTCTACAATTTACATATTATAGTCTTGATCTATTGCTATCGCAAAACTGTCGGCATATTCGCGTACTTTTATCCCAGGAGATCCCATGAACAGTGAAACTAAACCGAGGTCCGCGTTTCCAGGCTTTTTGCCAAAAGAGAAGCCGACCGACCGGCCGCTGAGCGCAGCCATGCAACGCTTATATGATATGTGGACGCCAGAGCAAGACATTGGCAACCCCTTTTATACCACCTTCAAGTACTCGCCGGTGACCGGTATCGGCAAAGACGAAACGGAACTTTCCGTATCAAGGCGCGATCCCTCCAAAGTGCTCAAAATTGGCGATACTTATTACGTCTGGTATACCCGGCGGCGAACGAAGTACATGCCGGTTGGACGCTTTAACATTGACAAAGCCAATGACGAGATCCCGGTTGTGGATTGGGATCTGGCTGATATTTGCTACGCGACATCAAAGGACGGCTTTGACTGGGTGGAGCAGGGCGTCGCGGTGCCGCGCGCGCCCAAAGGCAATTATGGCGATCGCTCGCTTTCAACCCCGGATGTGCTGGCGCGCGATGGGCGCTACTACCTTTACTACCAGACCTTTACCACCATGTGGCGGCAGAACGATTGCGTGAACGTAAGCGCCGCTTGGGCGGATTCGCCTGATGGACCCTGGACGCGGCTCGATCGACCTATTATCCCGCAAGGCGAGCCCGGCGATTGGGACAGTTGCGCCATTCACGATCCCTATCCCTTGATCTATCAAAACCAGATCTGGCTCTACTACAAAGCTTCGCCCATTGACAAGTCGCCAGGCAATCTAAAACTTGCCCAAGGCGTCGCCATAGCGGATCATCCCGAGGGACCCTTCACAAAACCCGAGTTGAATCCGCTGACAAATTCGGGCCACGAGACGATGCTCTGGCCCTATGAAGGTGGTATCGCCGCCTTGCTCATCCAGGATGGACCGGAGAAAGACACCATTCAGTTCGCTCCCGACGGGCTGAACTTCGTGCCGAAGGCGCATGTGCAACTGTCGCCGCACGCGCCCGGTCCCTTCTGCGCCGACGCCTTTGCGGACAGCGGCGACGGCCGCGGCATCACCTGGGGCTTAAGTCATATTATTCCGCAGACGCCGAATACGAATAAAGGTTTATACATCGTGCGCTTCGACTGCGCCTTGTCCCGCGATGCCGACAGACCCGAGTTTAAGCGCAGCAATCTGCACTGGCACGAGGCTTCTTGGTTCCAACCAGAGGTGAAATTGCCGGACAAATGGAGGCAGCGCATCCTCGACGAACAAGCGGACTTGGACAAAGCAACAGTGGGAACTTAGGCGGAGCGTAGACGGAACTTAGGCGATTGCTTGCGATTGACGCGGCTAGCGGCCCATCCAGCCGCCGTCGACAACCAGGATTTCGCCATTGACGAAATCGGAAGCCGAAGATGCCAAGAATACCGCAGGTCCTTTGAAGTCCTCAATGTCCCCCCAGCGCCCAGCCGGAATGCGCTCCAATATCGCTTGGAAACGCTGCGGGTTGTTTTGCAGCGCTTCGGTATTGTCCGTGCGCACATAGCCCGGCGCGATGGCGTTGACCTGCACGCCCTGGCTCGCCCATTCATTAGCCAGCGCCTTGGTCAATTGACCCAAGGCGCCCTTGCTGGCGGCATAACCGGGCACCGTGATCCCGCCCTGAAAGGTCAATAACGACGCGACGAATATGATCTTGCCATTGCCTCGCGCCAGCATCATTTTGCCAAATTCGCGGCTGAGCACAAACTGAGAGCTCAGATTGACTTCTATCGTGGTATCCCAATAGTCGTCGCTGTGTTGGGCTGCCGCGTCGCGCAGGATGGTACCGGCGTTGTTGACCAGAATATCGACGTCATGTCCGTCGGCATGGACATTTTCGATGAGCTGATAGACGGCTTTACGGTCGGCCAGGTCGCAGCGGTAGGCGGCGAATCCACGCCCCAGCGCTATTACGGCTTGCTCTATCGCGCTGCCGCTGGCTTCCATGTTGGCGCTGACGGCGATGATGTCCGCGCCCGCTTCCGCCAGTCCCAGCGCCATCGCCAGGCCGATGCCCCGGCGAGCGCCGGTGACAAGCGCCGTTTTCCCATCCAGGCGAAATTGATCGAGTACCTTCATTTACAGCTCCAGCAGGATCTTCATGACGTCTCCCCCGACTTCCATGTCTTCAAAGCCCGACTTCAAGGCGCTGAGCGGTCGAATATCGCTGATCAACTGATCAAGCGGCAGCTCGCCCGTGGCGGCCAGCGCGATCGCATCGGCGAAATCACGCGCTTCGTAGACGCGCACACCTTGCAAACGAAGCTCGCGCCAGAAAAAGCGGAACAGGTCTAGCTCTGGCTTTTGGGCGAAGATCGCAACGACTACCGCCAGACCGCGCGTCCGCAGCAATTCGGTCATAATCGTAGCGCCAGCCTGCGATCCCGAGACTTCGAATACGATGTCGGCGCCTGCGTCATTCGTCTCTGCCATGACCAGCTTGACCAGGTCGACTTCTTTTGGATTCACGGCTGTCAAACCCATATCACGCGCCAGCGCCACACGGAATGGATTGATTTCCGAAACGATAACTTCCGCGCCATATTGCTTCGCCACCAGCGCAACCAGCATGCCAATCGGTCCGCCGCCCACGACAACCACATGATCGCCCGCTTTGACCTGCGCCAGGCGCACATCGTGACAGGCAACCGCCAAGGGCTCGATCAAAGCGCCATGCTTCAGCGACAAGTTTTCCGGCAAGGGCTGCAAGGTCGCGGCTGGCACGGTCCAATACGCTTGAAAAGCGCCAGGCGTGTCGATGCCCAGGAAGTCAAGGTTGTGGCAGATATGGCTATGTCCCGCGGCGCAGGCTGGGCAGTCTTGGCAGGGCGCCAAGGGCATTACTACGACTCGATCGCCTAAGGCGAAATCCTCGACGCCGGCTCCGACTTGGTTTACCGTACCGGACATTTCGTGGCCCAGCACCGCGGGCATCGTCACGCGGCCGTCCATGGCGCCATGAAATATATGCAAGTCGGTTCCACAGATGCCGCAATGGGATACGCGCAATTGGATTTCGCCCGGACCCGGCGCGATCGGCTGGCATTCGCCCAGGCGAATCCTTCGTTTGCCTTCATAGAATGTCGCTTGCGCCATAGCGCTTGCCCTCGTTTATGCGCCGCTTTCGGCAAAAAGCCGCAGATTTGCGGTTTTGATCGCGAATGCGGGAGCGCGGTAAAACCTACTGAGCCGACTACTGAATATTGTCTTCCAGCGCTCTAATCGCGGCTTGTTTGTCAGCCGCGCGAATCGCGTCCAGAATGCGCTTATGTTCCCGGTAACTCTCCATGATGTCGTCGAGGCGATTGTAGCGCATCATCATGCGCATGGCGATGGGCTGCCAGAGCGCGAACAGGTCTTTATCATCGTGGCTGCGGATGATTGCCTGATGGAAGCGCAGGTCCTGTTCGGTCAAGGCGTCGACATCAGAGGACTCGCAAGCCGCCTTGATGTCTGCCAGAATGGCCTCCCAGTCCGCGAGATCTCGCTCGGTGATGCGGTCGAAAATACTATCAAGTACAAAAACCTCGATCTTGCGGCGCAGCTCGACGACCAAAGGACGAACTTCGACGCTTGGGTTCTGCGCCACGCGCACGCCCTTGTTCGGTTCCAGCACCAGCAGACCTTGCTGCGACAATTGACGAAAAGCCTCGCGCACTGGACCGCGACTGACGCCGAATCGTTCGGACAGATCAATCTCGCGCAAAGGGTCGCCTGGCTTGAGCTTGCTGGACAGGACATCATGTCGCAGGCGGGCTGCGATTTGTTCTGGCAAGGTGCGATAGATTTCAACCGCAGGCATTTGCTCTGACCTCATACTCGGAAAAATAAAGTCGCTACTGCTTATATGGGTCGGAGGCGTCGCGCAAGCCGTCGCCCAGAAAGTTAAAGCTCAATACGGTCGCGATTACAAAGAGACCCGGTATCAAAAGCCAGGGACTTTGGCTAAGGCTGCGGATATTCTGCGCGTTTTGCAGCAAGACCCCCCAACTCACGGCGGGTGGACGAATCCCAATTTCGAGGAAGCTCAGCGCCGTCTCGGCCAGGATCATGCCCGGCACGGACAAGCTAAGCACGACGATCAGAAAGCTGGCGAAGGAGGGCAGCAAGTGCTTGACAATGATCTCATAGTCGCCCATGTTGGAGATGCGCGCCGCCATCACAAAATCCGCTTCGCGCAATTCCAGCAGTTTGCCGCGGACAGCGCGCGCCAGCGGGGGCCAGCTCAGCGCCGCTAATACGGTGCTGATGGCAAGGTAATTCTGGATTGACGACCATTGGGCGGGCAAAGCCGCGGAAAGCGCCATCCAAAGCGGAATCTGCGGAATGGATACGATGAACTCAATGACGCGCTGTGTGACAATATCAACATTTCCGCCGAAATAGCCGGAAATGCCGCCAATAATACATCCGAAAATGAAGCTGATCACGACGCCGATAAAGCCGATCGAGAGCGAAATTCTGGCGCCAATCATGGTACGAGAGAACAAATCTCGTCCCAGTTCATCCGGGCCAAAAGGGAAATACAAGCCCGGCGCGTCAACGCCTAGCAGATGAATATTTGTATCAAAGATACCCAGGAGCTTGTAGGGCAAGCCCTCTACAAAGAACCTCAGATGAAAACGTTTGGAGGTATCTTCCGTATAATTGCGCCGCAGGGTTTCCATATCCAGTTCCTGTTTCAGCTGATAAATGAAGGGAACCAGGTGGAAATTGCCGGCTTCGTCGACAAAATGAAGCCTTTGCGGCGGCGCTTTGGCATAGGCGACGTGGCGCTTCTGATAATCGTTGATGGTGTAGAACTCCGCGAATATCGCCATCGAATACAAAAAGATGATGACTACCAGCGAGGACATTGCCAGGCGATGCCGGCGGAACTTGCGCCAAACCAGTTGCCGCTGCGACGCCAGATAATAAGCCTCATCGAATTCGGCGGATTCTAATTTACCCTTTTGCCGCTTTAAGC
Source organism: Phototrophicaceae bacterium (assembly GCA_965116975.1). Lineage (GTDB taxonomy): Bacteria > Chloroflexota > Anaerolineae > Aggregatilineales > Phototrophicaceae > UBA6055. The sequence goes on along the minus strand of OZ220735.1, from coordinate 2,230,312 downwards.
CAAACAAGCGCAACAAATTGTCTTCCTCTCAGCTCGCGGCGCGTTCCATACGTATGCGCGGATCGACGATGACCAGCAGAATATCGGAGACAGCCGTGCCGATAACGGTCAAGATGGTAATGAACATCAATAAGGTCGCTGTCAAAAATGTATCTTGCGTGATTAAGGAGCGGTAAAGCATGGGACCCGCCGTCGGCAAGCCCAGCACAATCGCGGTAATGGTGCCGCCCGATATCAGCGACGGGAATAGCCAAGCCAGGCTGCTGACGATCGGGTTCAGCGCCACCCGCACCGGGTACTTGAACAGGAGTTTCACTTCTCCCACGCCCTTGCTCCGGGCGGTGATGACGTACTGTTTGTTCAATTCGTCCAGCAAGGTGCCGCGCAAGACCCGTATCAACCCGGCGGTGCCAGCCGTGCCTATTACGATGACCGGGATGGGCAGGTGCAGCAAAAGATCAGCGATTTTCCCCATGCTCCAAGGCGCGTAAAGATAGTCCGGCGAAAACAAACCCGTGAGATTATGCCCGAATTGCGTCCAAGCGACGTAGAGCAGGATCAGCGCCAGCATGAAATTGGGTATCGCCAAGCCTATGAAACCGACAATAGATACCACATAATCGCCGAATGAATACTGATGCGTGGCTGAATAGATCCCGATGGGAATGGCGACAGCATAAGTGAAGATCGCGCTCAAAATCGCGATCGTGAAGGTGAGAATCAAGCGTTCGCCAATAATATCGCGCACCGGTTGCTGATAATCGTAGGAAAAGCCGAACTCGCCATTCAATACCTGGCCAAACCATTTGACGTAACGCTGATACAGCGGCAAATCAAGGCCATATTGACTGCGCAAAGCTTGGACAATTTCTTCGTCCAGTTGTTGCCCCGTGTTCTGTTCAAGGCGAGATATGTAGGTTGAAAGATAATCGCCAGGCGGCAACTGTATGACGATGAAGGTCACGATAGTTACCAGCCAGAGCAAGAATATCATGTAGATAGAGCGTTGAAACAAGTAACTTTTCATCAGGTAGTCGCCCAGGAATGCACGACGAAAGTGTAGCAGCGCCATTGCAGATTGTCAACAATGTACACTTGACAATCCTGCGCGAATTGCATACTTTCTAAAGACAGTCTGTTTCCATAACGCTATTTTCCTTTATTTCGTTCCCACCATTATTCCGCGGACAAATTCGGCGAGGAGCAATTGCGCGAAGTTTATGAAGACGGCTATCACTTGTATTGAAGCGCGTCACTATAACTTGCCCTTGACCCATCCTATGACGGATGCCTCTCACGGGGTGATGACTCGCTTCGAGCTTGTCTTGGTCCGGCTGGAAACCGCATCCGGGCTCTGTGGCTATGGTTATACCTATACCATCGGAGTCGGCGGCGCGGCCATTCGCGCGCTTATCGAACACGACTTGAAACCGCTGCTTTTGGGCAAGGACGCCGACCGCATCGAGCAGATCTGGGACTTGATGTGGCGACATACACATTACATCGGCCGTGGCGGCTTGGTCTCCTTTGCCATGTCCGCGATAGATATCGCGCTATGGGATCTCAAAGGCAAGCGGGAAAACGCGCCGCTGTGGAAACTGTTGGGCGGACATTCGGGCGAAGCCAATGCCTATGCCGGCGGGATTGACCTGCAATTGGGACCAGACCATCTAATAGAGCAGACGCGCTGCAATATCGACAAAGGCTTTCGAGCGATCAAAATCAAAGTTGGACGCGACAAGCTATCCGAAGACCTAGCGCGCGTCCGCGCTGTACGCGACTTTATTGGTCCCGACATGCCGTTGATGGTTGACGCCAACATGCGCTGGACCGTGGAGAAGTCAATCAAAGCCGCCCGCAAATTCCGCGATTACGATGTTTATTGGCTGGAAGAACCGACGATTCCCGACGACTATAAAGGCATGGCGCGCATTGCCAGGGACGGGGGTTTGCCGGTCGCGGCGGGCGAAAACTTGCATACAGTTTATGAGTTTAGGCATACTATTGAGGACGGCATGATCGCCTTCCCAGAGCCGGATGTTTCCAATATCGGCGGCATCACCAACTGGATGCGAGTAGCGAAGCTGGCTTACGCGCATAACTTGGCGGTGACATCGCACGGCGTTCACGAAATCCACTTGCATCTGCTGGCCGCGATTCCAAACGCGTCGTATTTGGAGGTACACAGCTTCGGTCTGGAACGCTTCATGGCAGACCCGCCCGTGTTAATCGATGGCGTCATGCAAGCGTCGAATCGTCCCGGACATGGCGTGTCATTTGATGACGACGCCTTGCGTCAGTTTGAAGTGAGCTGAGGAATCGCTAGGATGTCACGGAAGGATTGGCGCTGCGATTGTCCTGCATTCTTCCCCAAGTGCGCGACAGCGTGGTAAGCAAAAGCGGTCGAACTAGTCGACCGCTTCCCAGCTCGCGTTGAAAGCCTTAGGAAGGATCAACGCAGCTTGATTATATCATACGATGGATCTGGTTCAGCATTGGACTTCGCTTCCGCCGTCCCAATCGCTCACCGGACGGCTCGTATCGCTCTTCTTACCGCAGACACCACCGGCATCGTCGCAGACCTTGCGTTCCATTTGCCGAGTGAACCGGAGACACAACGATCCTTGATGGAAAATGCGCGTCTCGGACTGTGACCAACCAGCCGTCCAACACGATTCGCTGCACGACTTTTGACACTCGGGACTCCAGCTGCTCCAGTGGCTCCAGTCGCTCTCATTGGTGTCACATATACCGGAAACTCTGACCGAACGCCAGGAACTGCGCGTTTGGGTGCAGCCTTCCGTATTGCGTGATTCCGTCCGAGTATCTTTGCGCTTCACGCATTGCCCTTCTTCATCGTCTTCATCGTCTTCATCGTCTTCATCGTCATCTCTAGGCTTTGGCGTTGACGTTGGCGGATCATCTGTCGCAGTGGCCACAGGCGTCTCCGTTGCCTCGGGCGTAGCCGTTGCCTCGGGCGTAGCCGTTGCCTCGGGCGTATCCGTCGGCACGGGCGTATCCGTCGGCGTTGGCGTGTTCGTCGGCGTATTCGTCGGCGTGAAGGTAGGCGTTATTCTCGGAAAGTTGAACGAGAGCGGCGGGCCAATCGGTCCGAACTCCAGATATTTGACGCCATCACCTAAAGCCTGTGCATACGCGCTGTAATCCCCGCCCAGCTTGTCATTGGGAACGCTGAATTGCGTTGCCCCCGCCGACAGCGACAATTGCTCAGAAACCTCATTTTCGCTTGAATAGTACCAGAAATTATAACCCACCGCGCCCATCACTGGGTCCCACGCGATCTTGCCCCCGCCCAAATGCCGAATATCTACCACAGCCAAGACCATAGGCTCAGGACTTGGCGTGACAGTCGGCGTGTAAGTCGCAGTCGGCGTGGCAGTGAAAGTTGCCGTCGGCGAGGGAGTTGCAGATGGAGTATCTGTGGGAGTGTCTGTTGCTGTGGGAGTATCTGTGGGAGTATCTGTGGGAGTGTCAGTTGCTGTGGACGTGTCCGTAGGTGTGTCTGTCGCTGTGGGCGTATCTGTCGCTGTGGGCGTATCTGTGGAAATTGCTGTCGCCGTGAGCGTAGCCGTAGGCCTGTCTGTTGCTGTAGGCATATCTGTCGCCGTTGGCCTGTCTGTGGGAATTGCTGTCGCCGTGAGCATAGCCGATGGCGTGTCTGTTGCTGTGGGCGTATCTGTCGCCGTTGGCTGCGGCTCCGCGAAACAGGCATCGATCAAGGTAAAGGCGCTAGACGAGCTATTTGAATAATTCGTGTCAAACGGCGAGCTGATGGCGATGACATAGACGGTATCGCCTGCCTCGTAACTGTCGCCTATAGGCAGGCATTCCTCTTCATCAGCATCGTCATCGTCATCGTCATCTGCTTCATCTTCAGAGCTTCCCTGCACCTGATCATCGTCAGCTTCGAGCTTTGCGACAAGCACGTAGGCTATGGCATTCTCCACCCGCTTGAAACAAACTTGTCGATCATGGCAGCGCAGATCGGAAGGCGCGGCCAATGCCTGCGCTTGTATCGGCGTAGCCGTCGGCGCCTCGCTGATCACAAACTTCTCAAAATCGCTCCAAGGCCCGCGCCGCTTGTAATGAACGCCATCCCCGGCCGCCCGGACCCAGATTTTATAGGTACGACCTGGAATCGCCTTATCGAACTTGAACGTCAAGATGCTGCCATCCAGGCGCGTATAGCTCGAACTTCTGCCATTATGCAAGCGCACAAAATAATCTTTCGCGCCATTTACTCTTGCCCAGCTAACGGACACGCCCACGCCCTCTGTCAGCACAGGCTCAGCCAGATCCTTAGGCGGATCGAAAGTAAGCCTTTTAACAGGGCTCCAACCTCTATAAACAGAGGAGGGTCTTAACACACGAACCCGAACAATATACGTCTTTTCATATACGAAATTGCGATTGCGAAAGCTGGTTTTGCTGTTTAATATAGGTTCGGGATGCCATACATCGCCGTCCTCAAGCCGCCACTCCAATCGGTACTCAGTCGCTCCTGGGACCGCATCCCAAACGATTGTCTTATTCACAGAGGCGCGAATATTCCTTGGAGGGCCCGCCTGCGCCACCGCCGGCCATGCGCTGCAGAAAAGGACAAGCGATAAAATGAGAGCAATTTTTCGAGGCATATCAAATCCAATCCGCTACTCGATTCGCGCCACAACTGAAGAATAGCCCTTTTCCAGCGAAAATGCTACCTTCCCGATCGAAGCCCAGGGCAATTGCATCAAACTTGCGATAGAAGTTTGAGCAAGAACGCGTCATCACGAGCGGCACGATAGCGTTTTTGCCTCAAACTTCCCTTGGATGAATCTTTTTTTAGAATATTGAGTGCGATGTTGCGTATGGCTATGAGATTTTGGGCGCAATCGCCACTGCGCGTTCGCATTCGGTCTACTTGGAAAGTCATATCCATGACCCAAAGAAAGTTATTCTCGATGCTCCAAAGCTGTCGCGTGGCCTGCAACAAGGTCTCGGAGCTGGTTGCCAATGAACTGATGTAATTAGCGGTCTTTTTTTCCTCCCGGTCAGGTTCGCGCCGCACATCGTGCCCGAACAATACGCGGCGCCCTACAGGCGCTTAGGGCTGCCCGAAGACCGCGCTAACTTCTACGGCATGATCGCGAACTTTGACGAAAACATGGGCAAATTATTCCGCCGACTGGGTGAGTTGCAGCTCGATGAAAACACGATTGTGATTTTCACTGCCGATCACGGTACGGCAGCTGGCTTCGACCCCGCGACTGGAGCGGGCTACAACGGCGACCTGCGCGGGGTGAAAGGTTCCATGTACGAGGGCGGCCATCGCGTCAATTGCTTTTTCCGCTGGCGGGGCGAACTTCCCGCAGGCAGAGTCGTTGATTCGCTGACCGCGCATATCGACATATTGCCAACCTTGCTAGAACTGTGCCAACTGGACTTGCAGGAAGAAGTCGCCTTCGATGGCCGAAGTCTCGCGGCGCAAATGCGTGGCGAAACCGAAGAATTGGCTGAACGTCGCTTGTTTATCCATTTGCAGCCCGATGAGCCGGAAAAATGGCGCGACTGCGTCGTGCTGCAGGACCGCTGGCGCTTGATCAACGGGACCGAGCTTTATGACCTTGTCAATGACAAGGGACAGAAGTTGGACGTTTCATCGGAGCATGCACAGATGGTGGCGGCATTGCGCGGCGAATACGAAACCTGGTGGGACAGCCTGCAAAAACCTCTATCAGAATATGTTTATATTCCAATTGATGCCGCTTTTGAGCATCCTGTGCTCTTGTCCGCGCGCGATTGGCATCCCACGGCGGGCAGGGTGCCTTGGCGTCAAGACTGGATCGCCGACCCCGCCTACGATGCCAACGGCTTCTGGATGATTGACGTCCGGCAAGCTGGTCTGTACGAGGTCGAACTGCGCGCTTATCCGCGTGAAGCCGATCTGCCAGCAGGCGCCACCTGCGCTCGACTTCAAATTGCCGACGCGGAATACGCGCGCGCCTGCCAAGAAAAGGCGCCCAGCGTGAGTTTCCTGGCGCAACTGCCGGCCGGGCCGACCAAGCTGCAAACATGGCTGAGCAATCTGGCGCAGGCGCGACTGCGCGGCGCCTATTATGTCTACATAACGCCTATGAAAAGTTAAGTCAGAGGGTTGAGCTATGACGCTCAAGAGATCCGATGTGCTGATCACGCGACCTTGCGGTATGGACGTCTATCGTCGCTATCGCGCGACCGGGCTGGGCTGGGGCTTCTTGCCCGAACCCGATCGCCGGGGCCTGCCGCCGGAGGAAGAGATGATGCGCGATGTCGACGAGGCGCATCGCTGCGGCGTCAAATTCCAGGGCCGCGTGGAACTGGACGCGGACTGGATGGGCATGATCGACTTCGATTCCAATTTTATGGAATCGACCGTGCGCGATTTGAATGATAGACCCGCGATAACCTGGTGGGAGCATACCTACAAGGGGCATCCTGCGTATCACTATTGCACCAACGCGCCAGGTTACCGGCATTATCTGCGGTATCAGCTGCGGCGGGTCCTGCAAGCCGGCGCCGACTGGCTGATGATTGACTCCGCCATCCCAACAATCGGCGCCTTGAACGCCCGCTATGGCGGCTGCTTCTGTCGGCACTGTATGGCTGGTTTCCGCGCTTACCTGCGCGCCAACTTGAGCGAAGCGCATCTGCTGTCGCAGGGCGTCGACGACCTCGAAACCTTCGACTATGGAGATTACTTGCGGCAAGAGGACCTCAGGGACGAAATCTATCGGGCGCGAATCCTGGCTTGCCCGCCCGTCATTCCGCTGGCGAAAGAATTCTTCGATTTCCAATGGCGGGAGGTAAACGCGCTTTTCCGTGAATTCAAGCGCTATGCGGGGGAGTTTGGCGACAACGTGCCGATGAGTTCCAATTCGCCTTATTACTGGGCGGAATTCATGTATGCCGTTGACGCGCACGACTTCTACACCAACGCGATGGAGTATCAAGCGCCCGAGATTGAGATCTTGCCGACGGAGCCAATCTATACTTTCAAGCTCGCCGACGCGCTCCAGCGCATTGTCGCTATCACGGGTATCCCGCGCGCCTTTGAACCTTGCAGGATTAATGATCGCCCGGGGCATATTCGATTGTGGATCGCGCAAGCCTATGCCTATGGACACGTCTTCATGGCGCCGCAGAAAATGTGGACGCTGCGGCGGCGCGGCGAACCGGATCGCTGGTATCACAGCAAGCCGGGCGACTATGAAGATCTCTATCATTTTGTGCGCGACTACCCGGGGCTATTCGACGGCTATGAATCGATGGCTGCGGTCGCGCTGGTTTTCAGCAACAAGGCGGTGCGGCAATACCTGGGCGATCAACTTGGCAGCGGTCATCTGGGCGGGCAAAACCGCACCGCGCCAAAAACGGAACTCGTGAAAGCCTGCATTGCGCTCAGCCAAGCCAATCTGTCATATCGCATCATTGTGGCGGGTGATGAATGGATCAAAGACGATTTGCTAGACGCCGATCTGTCATCCTATCGCGCTGTTGTCCGCTTTGAGCCTTCGCACTTGAGCGCCGAGCAGGAAGCCAAGCTGCAAAGCGCGGGCGACCGTCTGCTGACCTGGAGCGGCGCTGCGCGGCTCATGGAGAAAGCGGGTCAAGATGTCGTCGTCGATGGCGCGGAAGACATCAGCGTCCTGCCGCGGCATCATCAGAACGCGCAATACTCGTCCCTGATCGTACACCTGCTCAACAGCAATTATGACCCGTCCGCTGATCGCTACCGGACCCAGGCTAATTTTCGCTTGGCACTAGCGCAGTCCCTGCTAAAGCGGTCTTATGCAAGCGCCGCGCTATACGCGCCGGGCAAAAAGCCGATCGTTCTTGACTGCCAAGAAACTGATGAAGGAACCTCGATTATGATTCCCGAATTGGGCATGTGGGGCATTCTCAAATTGGAATGAGGCTCAAAGCTGCAGCTTGTTTTGCCAATCTTCTCGCTCGGCGCGCAATTGCAGGAGCAGTTCTTCGCGCGCGAATTCGTCTTCAAAAAAACTGCAATTCTCGAAAAAGTCGATGAGCTCATCAAGTTGCGCCATGACATCGCTCTTGCCGACAGGGCGGATTGATCGCGCCCGCAGCCAGCCGCCCGGCGCGGTCATGATCCATTCCGGCGGCGGGCGATGGTGCTCCAGGATGAACTCGCTGGCTTTGAAGTAGCGGGTGATGGCATTATGCGAAGCCCGATCTGTGGAGCGGAGGATCACAATCGCGACCAAGGCAGCGCCCCCCAGCGCCGCAATGATGAAGAAAAGCAATAAGTCCATCGGATGCGCTATTCCACACCGCGCAGATCCAACTCGTTGGCGAAGTGGCAAGCAGCGAAATGATCCTGCCCAACCTCGCTCCAAGCTGGCGCCTGTTCTCTGCAAATATCTTGCGCGTAACGGCAACGGGGATGGAAATAACAGCCGGAAGGCGGATCAGCCGGGTTCGCCACTTCACCTGGCAGGATGATTCTGTCCATTTTGATCTCGGGGTCGGTCGTCGGCACAGCCGATAACAAGGCTTCTGTATAGGGATGCTTGGGCTCCGCAAAGAGCGCCTCAGTATCCGCCATTTCCACCAGTTGCCCCACGTACATCACCCCGACGCGGTCCGAGATATGCTCCACGACAGAAAGATCATGCGCGATGAACAAGAAGGTCAGGTTGAATTCTTCTTGCAGGTCCTCGAGCAAGTTCAGGATCTGCGCCTGGATCGAGACATCAAGCGCGGACACCGCTTCGTCACAGACAATCAGGCGCGGGCTCGGCGCCAGCGAACGCGCGATGCCGATGCGTTGGCGCTGCCCGCCCGAAAAGGCATGGGGATAGCGGTTGAGATGACGGATGTCCAAGCCGACTCGATCCATCAGCCCCCGCACGCGGTCTTGAATCTGGCGCTTGTCCGCCAGCAGCTTGTTGTTGCGGATTGGCTCGGCAATGATGTCCAATACGGTCATGCGCGGATCCAGCGAGGAATAGGGGTCTTGAAAGATCATGTGAAAATGCCTGCGCACCTCGCGCAGCTCGTTCTTCTCCAAGCTGGCGATATCAACTTCTTCGCCATCCGGCAAGCGGAAGATAATTTGACCTTCGGTGGGATTAATCGCTCGAACAATGCAGCGGCCGAGCGTTGTCTTGCCGCTGCCGGATTCGCCGACAAGCCCGAAAGTCTCGCCCTCGCGGATCTGAAAACTGACCCCATCGACTGCCCGGACCTGTCCATGCACGGCGCGCAGGAAACCTTTTTCAATCGGGAAATGCTTTTTCAGGTCGCGGACTTCGAGCAGTACTTCCGCGTTTCGCTCTTTTGCGGGTTCTTCCATTGCCTCAAGCATAGACTGGCTCACTCTCTTCGTTATGAAGGTAGCAGCGCGCAAAATGTCGCTCGCCCATATCAACCAGAGCGGGCACGGCGGCGTCACATGTCCCAGCCATGAAATCGTCGCAGCGGGACGAGAAGCCACATTCGACCGGCGGATTCATGGGTACAGGCACGTTCCCGCGAATGGCGTCGAGACGTCCGCGTCCGCGATTGCCCAGCCGTGGTATCGACTTCAGCAGGCGCCGTGTATAGGGATGCAGGGGATTTTTGAACAATTCTTTCGTCGACGCTCGCTCGACCACGCGCCCCAGGTACATCACGTTTACTTCGTCAGCGATTTCGGCAATGACACCCAAATCGTGGGTGATATACATGATGGCCATGCCAAATTGTTCTTGGAGTTCTTTCATCAATTCCAGGATTTGCGCCTGAACAGTGACATCCAAAGCCGTTGTCGGCTCGTCGGCGATCAAGAGCGAAGGACTGCAAGACAGCGCCATCGCGATCATCACGCGCTGGCGCATGCCGCCCGACAATTGATGCGGGTATTCGTCAAAGCGCTGGCTGGGGTTAGAAATGCCAACGCGGTTGATCATGTCCAGCGCGAGCTCTTTGGCTTCGCGCTTGTTCTTGGTGATGTGCAGCAGAATGGCTTCAATAATCTGTTTCCCGATGGTATGCACCGGGGACAAGCTGGTCATCGGTTCTTGGAAAACCATGGAGATCTCTTTGCCGCGTATGGCGCGTATCGCTCTGCTGCGGGGGTCTAGCCGCAGCATATCCACGACTTCGCCGTCGCTCTGCCGCAGCAGGATTTCGCCGGATTCAACCGTGCCCGGCGGCGGCACGATCTGCAGGATAGACTGTGCGGTGACGCTTTTGCCAGAGCCTGATTCGCCAATGATGCCAACAGTTTGATGAGCGGCGATACTAAAATCAACGCCGTCAACCGCCTTGAGCGTGCCTTCTGGCAGATTAAAGTAGGTGCGCAGGTTCCGCACTTCCAAGGTGCTGTTGCTTGACTTCATCGCCACCGCAGCTTCATCTTTCCAGTTTGTCCTATTGTAGACAATTAACATAGAATTGACAAGCCGCGGGGCTTCGCGCTCAGAGCAATCGCTTCAAATTATTTTCAACATAGAGGACGCAGAGGACACAGAGTTCGTAGGAGTTTAGACGACTATTCTTCTAAATCTGCGGCCCGGAATCGGCAACAGTCCCCAGCGAAACGTGATTTGTCACCAAAAATCACAGCTGAGATGAGATTTTTTGTTATTCTCTGCGTTCTCTGCGTACTCTGTAGTTAATTTTCAGTTTAGAATCCCGCCATTTCGTCCACCATCATTTTGAAGCGATTGCCCTGGCTTCGCGCTTCTTGCTTGACCGGGGAAGAAAAAACAGGCTCGACTCGCGAACCTGTTTAGTCTTTACATGATGGGCGATATAAGACTCGAACTTATAACCTTCCGGGTGTAAACCGGACGCTCTATCCAATTGAGCTAATCGCCCCGCATATTCGATTCTATCCAAATAGAGCAGAAATCGTCAAGGTAGAATTCGCTTACATCCGCGGCGGGGTGACCCCCGTCTGTCCCTGATATTTACCTTTTTTGTCGGCATAAGACTGCTCGCAGCTGTCGTCCGCCTCGAAGAACAAAACTTGCGCCAGCCCTTCGTTGGCGTAGACCTTGGCTGGCAGAGGGGTGGTATTGCTGATTTCCAACGTAACAAATCCTTCCCATTCCGGCTCAAAGGGCGTCACGTTGACGATCAAACCGCAGCGGGCATAGGTGGATTTGCCTAAGCAGATGGTCAAGACCTTGCGCGGGATGCGGAAGTACTCCACTGAACGCGACAAGACAAAAGAATTAGGCGGGATGATGCAGACATCGCCACGGAAGTCTACGAAAGAAGCGCTGTCGAAATGTTTGGGATCGACAATCGCCGAATGCACATTGGTGAATATCTTGAATTCGTCCGATACCCGCAGGTCGTAGCCATACGACGATACGCCATAGCTGATGACGCCCTCGCGAACTTGATTATCGACAAAGGGCTCAATCATGCGCTGGTCGCGCGCCATTTTCTTGATCCAGTGATCTGGTTTGAGACCCATGATGCCGTCCCTTTGCCCAGGGCTACATGCGTTCGGGCGCTGACATGCCCATCAGACGCAAGACACGATAGAAAACGACGCCCGCCGCGCGATAGAAGCGCAAGCGCGCTTTGGCCAGGTCCGCTGGCACCTCACTGTGCAAAACGCGCGCCTTGTCATAGATCGGATGAAATACCGCGGCCAGCTCCTGCGCGAAGAAGGCGATCTTGTGCGGCTCATAATTCGTCACCGCTTGTTCAATCACGTTGCCGAGTTCCAATGCTTTGCGAATGAACTTGAGTTCATCTTCTCCCAACAAGCTCAAGTCCGCGCCATCATCGTTGAAGCCGCGTTCCCGCGCCGCCCGGAAGATGCCGGCGCAGCGCACGTAGGCATTCTGAATGTAGTATACCGGGTTCTCGTTGGACTGCTTCACGACTTGGTCGACATCGAAATCCAGTTGCGAATTGGGGCTGCGCGCCAGCATGTGATAACGCACGGCGTCGGCGCTGGTCATGGCGACCAGGTCATCGAGGGTATCGAAAGCGCCGGCGCGCTTCGATTGTTTGATCGCTTCATAAACCCCGCGTTCCGCGTTCCAGCGTACCGCCCGCACCATCTGTATGAATATGACCTGAATGGGATCCGGATCCATGTTCATGGCGCGGATGCCATGCTTCACCACCTGCGCCTGGGAAAAATGATCGGTTCCCAGCACGTTGACCGCGATGTCGAAGCCGCGTTCCAGCTTGTCACAGTGATAGGCGATGTCCGGCAGCGTATAGGTCGGTACGCCATCGCTCTTGACCATGACGCGGTCCTTTTCGTCGCCAAAGGCGCTGCTGCGCAACCAGGTGGCTGGTTGGTAACCCTTGGCGGCGACATCGGCGATTTCATCAGCGCTCGCGCCTTCCCAGTGCGTCGACTCATAGATATGCCCCTTGTCGCGCAGCGCTTCCAGCACAGTCCAGATTCGCTCCGACTCAAAGAGCGAGGTCTCGTTGAAAAAACGATCATGTTTGATATCTATCGCCGCCAACGAGCGATTGATCCACTGGAACATGCGCGCTTCGGCTATCTCTTTGAATACTTCCCAGCGGGCCTCCTTGAGGGCAGCGCCATGTTCTTCCGCTAGCTCGGCAGCGATTTCGACTAGGTATTCACCTTGATAGTAATCGGCCGGGAAGGTGATGTCTTTACCCTGCTGCTGCAAGTAACGGGTCATCAGGCTCTTGCCCAGCACGATCATTTGGTTGCCAGCGTTGTTGTAATAGTATTCGCGCTGCACCTCATAACCGGCCGCTTCCAAAAGGCGCGCCATGGCATCGCCGATCACGGCGTTGCGCGTATGCCCGATGGTAATCGGTCCGCTGGGGTTGGCGCTGACGAACTCGACCTGCGCCTTTTTGCCCGCGCCGATGTCGAGCTGGAAGAAGCCTTCACCCTCCGCGATGATGCGGTCCACCTGCTGTTTCACGTAGGATTCGCTGAGGAAGCAATTGATAAATCCAGGCGGCGCGACTTCGATTCTGTCGATAAAGTCGGCCTCCGGCAGCCTTGCAGCCACCAGGTTGGCTATCTCCAGCGGACGCTTGCGCGCCAATTTTGCCAAGCTCATACCCGGGTAAGAAAGATCGCCCTGTCCCGCGCGTTTAGGCGGGCTGACGGGAATGGACGGGATCTCGAATTCTGGCAAGTCGCCGTCATTCATGGCTCCTGCGAGCGCTTCTTCGATTAGCTGTTCCAGTGCTTTGTTGAGTTGTTTCAAAAGCGGCATCTCTTCATGTGTAAGCGTCCCGGGCGGTTTCGGATTCTATCAAACAAGCGCCTCTTGGTTAACCGTGACTTCGCAATCTGGCGCTTTGAGGCTATCCGCGAAAAGACTCTGATGCCTCCACTTTGCGCGCCCAGACCTTGTCGTAGTCTTCCTGCCAGGCTTCAAATTCGATTGACCGCATTTCATGGGCATTAAAAACATCAGTCAAGCGCGCGCGGCTGACGGTCCGTCCGGGCAGCCAGCGCGTCGCGATGCGGTTGCTCGTCAATAATATGCCACCTGGACGCAGCACACGCGCCAGTTCCGCTAGCGCCGCAACGTAATTGGGAAAGAATTCTAGGGACTCCAAGCAAGTGACGGCGTCGAAGGCGCCGTCAGGGAAGGGCAGGAGCATGACATCGCCGCGAACCAGCGATACGAACTCGCCGAAGCGCTGCCGCTTGACCTTCGTTTCGGCGACTTCGAGCATTTTGCGGCTGTGATCCAGCCCAATCACATGACCCTGGAAGCGGCCGTTGCCCGCCATGAGCAGGGGCAAGCGCCCGCTGCCGGTCGCCACGTCCAGAATCAGCGGATCAACCTGCGGCTGGATGCGATCCAGCAGCGGCTGCGCGAGCAAAAGTTGATCCGCATATTCATCGAATTGTTTGGCTCGGTCGTAACGCCGGGCATAGAGATCGTATAGCCAAATGACGACGCGCTTGCCGAGGTAGACGCCTTCCGTCTCGATAAACAGCCACCAGATGAGAAAACCTGCGATCGCGCCGCCAAGCAGGGGCAAGAGCATGTTCATCGGACGCTTACTCGAATCCGCGCTCGCGCTGTTGCCTAACCATACGAAAACAGATCCGCTTCACGGAACTGCATCTCGTAAAGTTTGGCATAGAGCCCGCCTTGGGCTATCAACTGCTCGTGCGAGCCCAACTCAATGAGGCGCCCGGCATCGAGCACCGCGATCCGATGAGCGATGCGCACCGTGCTCAAGCGATGAGCGATGATCAAGGTCGTGCGGTTTCGCATCAACTTGCTCAAGGCGTCTTGGACTAAACTTTCGCTTTTGTTGTCCAGGCTAGAGGTCGCCTCGTCCAGGAGTAAAATGGCCGGGTCTTTCAGCAAGGCGCGGGCAATGGCGACGCGCTGCCGTTGCCCGCCGCTTAGTTTGACGCCGCGCTCGCCGACAATCGTGTCATAGCCCTTGGGCAGCGCGCGGATAAAGTCGTGCGCGTTAGCGGATTGGGCGGCGGCGATCATCTGCTCTTCGTCCGCGTCCAGCTTGCCGTAGAGGATATTCTCGCGGATGCTGCCGCCGAAGAGCAGGGTCTCTTGAGGCACGACACCGATATGCCCGCGCAGACTGCGCTGTGTCAGGTCGCGGATATCATGTCCGTCAATCGCAATAGCGCCGACATCCGGGTCGTAAAAGCGCGGGATCAGGTTGAACAAGGTGCTCTTCCCGGCTCCGCTGGGACCAACAAGCGCGATGATTTCGCCGGCTTTGATGTCGAGATTGACGCCAGACAGCACTTCATTGCCTTCTTCATAGGAAAAACTGAGATCGCGCAGGGAGATGCCGCCGGCAACATGGGCGAGTTCTTTTGAGGTTGTTGAATCTTGAATATCGGAGGCTGTATCGAGAATCTGGAAGACGCGCTTGGTCGCGCCAAGCGCTTCCTGGAATTGCGAATACAAGTTGATCAAGCCGGCGAAGCTGCCCGCCACGGTCAAGCCATAGATGAGGAATGCGATGAGCTCGCCCGCGCTCAGCCTGCCATCCAGCACTTCTCGCCCGCCGAACCACAAGATGAGCGACAATCCGCCAAAGGCGAAAAAGCCGATGATAGGACCAAAGATTGAGCGCGCGGTGAGCAGCCGAACAGCGGCGCGAAAAGCAACCTCGATCGCCTGGTTGTAGCGATTAATCTCATAGTTTTCCCGCACGAAACTCTTAACTTCGCGCATGTTCTGGAAGACTTCTTCGGCGACGACGGTGGCGCCGGCGATTTCGTCCTGAACCCGCGTGCTCATGCGGCGTATCGCCGAGCCCAAAACGAAGCCCAAGCCGACGATGATCGGCATCAGCGCAACGATAAACAGGGTGAGGCGCCAATTGAGCCAGAACATGATGACAATCGAGCCCAGCAAGGTCAGAGATTGCTGCAAGAGCGTGCTGATGTTGCCGGTCAAAACCGTACGCACGACGGTGACATCGGACGAGATCCTGCTGACCAATTCTCCCACGCGCCGATCGGTATAGAACCTAATTGACAGAAACTGCAAATGGGCGTAAAGCTCTTGCCGGATGTCCACGACAATTTTTTCGCCTACATAATTCAGATGGTAATTCTGCACAAAAGCCGCAAATGAGCGGACCAAGAATACCAGCAGCAGCAGCATTGTAATCTCATCGAGCAGGGCGAGATTCGCATTCTCAAAGACCGAATCGACCACGCTGCGAATGACGGCTGGGAAGACCAGGCTCAAGCCAGCGCTGAGCATCACCCCAATGATTGCTGCGAAGAGCCGCAACTTGTAAGGCGACAAATAAGCCAGCACCCGGCGCCATGGCACCGGCGCATCCGGGATTTCCCGCGAGTCGATAGCGGGCGCGCCGCGTCGAATCTGAATCATGTTCCCTTCTCGCTAGATGGCGTCCCAGCCCAAAGCAATCGCATCAAGTCCCTGCATTGACTTCTACGTGGCAGGCGGGTCTGATTCCACGCTGTCGGCGTCGGTCGCGTCGCTTGTTGCGCCAGGTAACGCACTCGCGAGGTCGCAGCCGGCCTTAGCTTCGATGTCTATCTGAATTGGCTCTTGGTCGTCGCGGTCGGCAAATAAAGCAGTTTCAGGCGGGGCGGGCAGCTCGCTCCCTTCGTCAATCGGCTCGGCTGCTGTTAGATCTTCCACGGCTTGCCATTCGACTTGAGCGGCTAATGACAAGCTGTAACCGGAAGGGAAGTCGATTTGAATGCCGTCAGCCTTTCTGATGACGACGACGCCGTGCTGTTCTACTCTGAGCGCTTGCCCCCAGGTGAAGGGTCCGCCGACCCAAACTTTGCGCGGCGACAAGATCCGCAGGCCGATGACGTCAGAAACCAGCTTCAGCGGTACGATGCCGCCGATATGATGGTCTTCGCCAAAACCCTTGATCTCTTCCGCATGATAAAACTGGGATAAGCGCCCAGCGCGTTCCAGCGCTTGGGCTAGGCTGGTCAAGACGCGCTGGACCAGAATAGTCGCTGCTTGATTAAAACCGGATTTGACCAAGCCTTCGCCAATTAAAGACAAGAAATACATCCAGACGCCGCCGCCGCCGCGCGCGTTGGCGGGATCGAAATTCGCATCGCCCCGGCTGACCATGGTAATCCCGTTGGGACAGAAAAACTGCGCTTCATCCATGGCGAGTTCCGCCAGAGCCGCAGCCCGATCCCCCGCCAGAAGTCCGGTCCAGAGCGGCAGCAGGTGATTGATGTCCAGGCGGCTGCTGTCAATTGTCTTGGCGTAGACTTTGTATACACGGCTGAGCCCCTCAATTTTTATCCTATCGACGAATGAGAGCGCTTGACGGGTGGTATAGATGCCTTGGCGATTTTGCCAATCAAATGCCTGATAATCGGCTTCGATCACACAATCGTCGCCGGCGCTGTCTTTGCCGGTGAGCCGCAGACTTATGCGCGGCACTTGGCTGACGCCGCCGACCACTCGAACCATGACTCGATCAGGCGCCAGCAGCGCTCGTTCGATTATATGGGTTTCGTCGCCAGCCCCGCCGTGCAGCAACTCCAGCGAGTCGCTCGTAAGATGGGAATCGCGATCGCGATAGGTATAGCGGTCCCCATCCCAGAATTCTTCCAGGCGATCTTGCAGCTCGCTCAGTCTTTGGCGGAGATTTTTTTCAGCCTCTTCGTCTTCTAGTTCCCGCGCAATAGCGCAAAGAGCATCCGCTTCCGAGATTATATAGGCCAGCAGATCAGGTGTCTCCATTTGCCGCGGGTCCGCGCCTTGCGCCCAGCCCTGGCTCTTCCCAAAAGTAGGAAAAGCCACGTAGCCCATTTGTCGTTCCGTGCGCCATTCCGGTACGCCGTCGGCATCTTCGTCCTCTTGCAGCCAACGGCGGAAGAATGCGGTCAATCTATGAAAAACGTCAGCCAGGAATCCGCGATCTTCGCTCATTTGATAGACATCCCAAGCCATCCGCGCGAGCAAGGGCATCATCAAGAGTCCCTGCCTTTGCCCAGCCAAGCCCGGCTGCCGGTCCACAAAGCCAGTATCGTCCTGCGTGGACAGGTAATTGAGAATCAGGCTCTGGGACCAATCGGGCGCGATGTTGGCGGCGGCTGTCGCGGCCAGATAAGCCAGCGTCGGATCTTGGCCAGCCCAGGCGCGAACATGATCTCTGCCATGGCCGCGCCGGCTCCAGCCGCGGTCGATCGCGCGCTTGGCCACCAGCGACGCATGACTAAGCTGATCAGTCGGCTCCATACGCGCTTGAAGCAGCAAACTATAGGACAGATCCAGTAGCCGGTCCCAACTCTTGTCGCCGGTCTGAATACGCGGGACGGCCGCGGCCAATGCGTCTATATTCTCAAAATAGACCTGCCAGTTCCTGGCCAGCCAGTTCACGGCGACGCTGTGCGAATCGCGCATATCCGGCAAACCAGCCACCACAAAGGGTACCGTCCTGGTTGCGCCCGCGGGTATAACCAGCACCCGACCGAGTTTGGGGCTGGATATTCTGCCGCCATAAATATCCGCGCTGGCTTCTTCCAGCGCGAGCACCGGGTTTATGTCGCCAATCTGCCCCAGATGCAGCGCCAGGCTGTAATCCCCCATTGTTAAGACATTGAGTTTCTTATTGCGCCCATTGATGACGACATGCCCGAATAGCTCAATCTGGAGTTCAAGTTCTTCACTTCTGTGATTCGTGATAGAAAATTCGCCGCCAGCGGCATTGGATTCCATCACCCAATAGCGCGCCCGCAACTCTAGCTGGGGGGCGATTTCCGCCCGGATTTCCAGAAAATTCGGCGCGAAATGAGTTAGTACTGGCGGTTGATGATAACTCTGATATTGCTGAACCTGTGTCCCGCCGGTCCGCCACATCGGGACGATGCTCGCCAAACCGGCGCGGCCCCCAAACTGGCTTTGAAAAGCCAGCGCCGCGCGGTTATTCCCGCCCAGATCCAGCTTCCAGGCTTGATCGTCAACATAGTTAGTGCGGCTCATGCGGGCATCGGCGGCCAGGTGGAACTCGAACATCGAGGCGGCGTCGATCTCGTAGCTACGCAAGTTGCGCATACAGGTCATCCCTCGGGAGGCTAGAATGGCGATTGACTGTCAACCCGATTACGGCAGAATGGCGCGGGAAGTTGCCCGCATTTGGCGCGCCCGCATATCGCCATCACTCGTCAATCTGCCAGGTCGAGTCGAGTTCATTGAATCTAAAGGTATCGCCGTATAGACTTTCGACCAGGTGATAGCCAGGTCCGGCGGTGTATTGCATGTTCTCGCCCAGCGCGCCGCCGTGGTGATATTCGTATCTGGTGGTATGACCCTGTTCATCTTCCAATGCCCAGCCTAGCGCGGCGCGGACTTCCGGCTGCTCGCGCCAGAGCTTGCCAAATCCGCGGATTGGCTGTTGTTTGCCTTCCGGCGCGACAATCTCGGTAACGGATTCGGTATCGCCATCGACATAAATGTCATCGTAGACCGACCAAAGATGTTCATCGCTGTCGTTCACGGTCAGCAGCCATATCTGCTGATTAGGTTGCAGCCAGAACATCCAGCCCCTTTCAAAGCGCTGTTCGGCGACATAGATCGCCCCGATCACCGGGGTAGGGAAAGGATCCGGCGTCGGACTCTGGGCTGGCGTCGCAGTTGGCGCGGCTTCGGTCGCGGCTATGGCAGCCTCGAATGTCGCCGTTAGCCCGCTGTCGGGTGTCGCTGTTACAATGATCACACGCTCTGTGACGGCTTGCCCCTGACAAGCCGTCAGGCTCGCAAGCATAGCAAAGAGGCAGAATAAGCGTGATTTGATTGACATGCAGGTGGCTCCATTGCTTGAACGGCGAGATTGATAATGTTATTGTATCAAAGCAACGCTGTAGGGCAAACAGGTGGGAAACGCGCTCTATTCCGGAGGCGCGTCTCTCGAAACGCTTTTATTATCTGAGGTTTCAAGCCACAGTGCCGCGCCACGCGGCTTAATCTCAAATTCATTCTTAATCTGAGATCCGTCTTGGGAGATGAGTGCATAGCCAATGCCTTTTCGTCCGACAAACATCACCTTGAAGAAATCTGAAGATATCCTTGAGATCCTGTGGGACGATGGCTTAAGCAGCCAGTATCCCTTGTCGCATTTGCGGGAGGCTTGCCCCTGCGTCGAATGCCGCGGGAGCCACGCCAATATGGGGCTGGCGAACGCGCCAGACGATCTGCTCAAACTGAGTCCGCGGCGCTCCTACACGATAACGGGCCTCAGCCCGGTGGGCAATTATGCGCTGCAACCGACTTGGGACGATGGCCACCAGACCGGCATTTACACCTGGGAGTATCTGCGCCTGCTTTCCCCGCAGGCGCCGCAGACATAACGGAGCGAGGTGTAATAGCGCGCTCGTGAAAGTAGATCGTGACAGTAAAAGCTGGCGGACCGAAGGGCTATCGCTTCAGATTCGCTAACTCAAAACTAATATTGAAACCACAATTTAACTAGAGAGTACACAGAGACCACAGAGAAAAGCGTTGAATTTGGAATGTCCTCTCATTATTAACATTATATTCAATAGTCGCGGATGACATCGATACTTGAGCATATATTTCTGTTTTTCTCTGCGCACTCTGTGCGCTCTGTAGTTGATTTAGTTTAGGTTATCGCCATTTCAGCTGCCAACATCTTGATGCGATTGCCCTAGAAATTGAGACCAATTCTTTGCGTGATTATGAGGATCTGCAACAATTACTTAGTGGATTGTGCGTGGAGGAAACTATGAGCCACTTCTTTGATTTACCTATCGTTAGCAAATCTCTTACATATGAAAGCGGAATCTCGCAACGCTCACTGTGTCTAGTCTTTTGTGGAATAGTAATGATATTCGTCGTAGCAATGTTGGTAATAGTAGCAACTCCCGTGAATGCGTCAAACAATCACAATGAGCAACGGTATTGGTCATCAGGATTTGATACCGCTTGTTCCGGAAGGAAGAAGCTGGGAGAAACTGATCGAGGTGGGGATCTCTATTCAAGGATTAAAGATGTTGGCTACACATGGACAGGTGCCTCTGGTGCCAGTGGCTACGGAGGCGCAAATGTGACCAATGTCAGAACTTCGACTGGAACAACCTCTCGCGGAGCATACAACAATAACGGCGAATACACACTACAGTTTGGGGACACGTACTCTTTGTCCTTTAATGTTTCATGGAGTATTCGTAAACGCAATCGGCAAGTCTGGGATAATAATTCTCAACGCTGGATTTGGAGATACACGATTACTCATTACGGTCCCAAACGGGTAGACCGGGGTTGTATATACTGGCATGTTGTTCGTGGAGGAAACTTTAGTCCAAATCCCGGTTGGGCGAGGCTTATGCTGAACAAATAATAGAAGCAAATCGAACGTTTACGATGATTGAGATCATAAGACTATGTCTTGATACTGATGTTAAACATATGATTTCGGTTTCTGAGAAGAATCTGGCAAATTGCTGGAGATCGCAGCCCCCAATGGCTCCCGCGTAGAGCGCAGCGCCGCGACGATTTTGCTGGTCGAAGTGGATGGCGAGCGGCAGGAGCTGCGCGCGCCCAAAAACGGCTACGTGGAAAACATACGCATCGCCGTCGGCGACTCTTACGAGGCGGGCGCGGCTCTGTACGATATTGGCTCCAGTTACTTGATAAACTTCGACACGCTCTTTAATACCGAAAGAAAACCGTTTACGCGCTGGCTGCTCAATTCGGTAGCCATCGCCAGCATCACCTCCTTCCTTGTGGTCATGGTGACGGCTTTAAGCGCCTATTCTTTTTCCCGTTTTCGCTTCAAGGGGCGCCGCGGTTTGCTGATGCTAATCTTGTTGGTTCAAGTTTTCCCGAACTTGCTGGCGATGGTGGCCATCTTTCTTATGCTGCAGCAAATCGGCAATCACATTCCTTTCTTCGGCTTGAACACTGCTGGCGGACTGATCCTCGTTTATGTCGGTGGCGCTATGGGCATCAATATCTGGCTGATGAAGGGTTTTTTCGATTCTGTGCCGCGGGATATCGACGAGTCTGCCATGGTTGATGGCTGCGGCCATTGGCAGACCTACTGGCGGCTGATATTCCCGCTGGTTCGTCCGGTTCTGGTTGTCGTCGGCATTTTGTCATTCGTTGGCGTCTACAATGAATTTGTGCTGGCGCGCGTGCTTTTGAAAGACAAAGATAGCTGGACATTGATGGTCGGGCTCTGGGGTTACATCAGCGACAACTTCGCCCGCGATTGGGGCATCTTCGCCGCCGGCGCGATCATCGGCGCGCTTCCCGCCTTGATCATCTATCTGCTGCTGCAGGATCAAATCGTCGGCGGCTTGACGCAAGGCTCGGTCAAAGGCTAAAGCGCGGCTTGCTCCTGTGATGATGAGCGCGCGACATTGCTGGGAATTTTCCTGGAAAATCGATTAGAATATTTGCATCTCATAGACACATAAGTAAATCCAAGAAAATAATGAGAAACGGTATGGACAACTGACGGGCAGTGTCCACGCGACCCGCTGAGTCGCCCGATCTGGAGAATTCAATTCTCGTTGGGCGGCTCGCGGGCCGCCCAACCATCTAGGCAGATTCATGTGACTATCGGCAAAAAACAGATTTCGTTCGATTGCTCTGATGATGCGAATGACATATAGCCGCGCAGCTATTTTCCTCTGTGTCCTCTGTGCCCTCTGTGCCTCTGTGGTGAATAATCTTTACTTTTTTGGTTTCCTATCAGATGCGAGGTCCCTAAGCCGTGACTGAGCAATTGCTAGACATTGTAAATCGCGCCATCGGCTTGGAGCTGCAGCCGCTCGTTTACAGCTATGAGGAGCGAGACGTGGCGCTATACGCGCTGGGCATCGGCGCGCCGGCCGATCCCCTAGACCAAGAAGAATTGAAATTCGTCTACGAACGGAGCAGCGGGGGCTTCGCCGTTTTCCCGACGTTTGCCGTCAACTTCAGCGGAGACTTGATACACCGTTTCTTGTCCGGCAATATAGCGGGGATCGCTTTCAACCCGATGATGTTGGTGCATGGCGAACAAGCTCTGGAGCTGCACTGCCCCTTGCCGCCGCGCGCGACCGTGAGGACCTCGCTGCGAATCGCGCGGATTTATGACAAGGGCAGCGGCATGCTGCTCACCATTGAGGGCGAAAGCGTCGATGAAGCCGAGCAAAAGCTGGCATGCACGCGCTCGTCGATCTTCATCCGCGGCTTGGGCGGTTTTGGCGGCGACCGCGGTCCGAGCACAGGGCTAGAAGTGTCAAAGATCTCGCCGCATATCACACACGAAGAGAAAACATCTGATCGCCAGGCGCTGCTGTATCGCCTGTCGGGGGACGTCAACCCCCTGCATGCCGATCCACAGATGGCGGCGGTCGGCAATTATGCCAAACCGATTTTGCAGGGACTTTGCACTTATGGATTCGCGGCCCGCGCTATCTTGAAGCATTTCTGCGCCAACGAACCGCAGCGTCTGGCTTCAATCGGAGCGCGTTTTTCCCACCATGTTTTCCCGGGAGAAACGCTGCAAACCGAGATCTGGTCGCATGACGAACGCGAGTTGCGTTTTCGGACCAGGGCGCTGGAGCGTAAGTCAGTGGTCTTGAGCAATGGGCGGGCGCGGCTGCGGGAGTAGGGCATGGCTTTTGACGTGAGCGAACATCCACATCGCAGGTTTAATCCCTTGACGGGCGAATGGGTCCTCGTTTCGCCGCATCGCGCCAAGCGCCCCTGGCAAGGCGGGCGGGAAAACCCGCCTGCGGAGGAGCGACCCCTTTACGACCCCGATTGTTACTTGTGTCCCGGCAACCTGCGCGCAAATGGCCAGCGCAACCCCGCCTACGACGGGACCTTTGTCTTCGTGAACGACTTTGCCGCCGTATTGCCCGATAGCCCTGATTACTGCGGCGACGATGATCCCCTGCTGCGGATGCGACCGGTGCGCGGCGAGGCGCGTGTGATATGTTTTTCGCCGCGTCACGATTTAACCTTGGCGCAGATGTCCGATGCCGAAATCGCCCAGGTTGTCGATCTATGGGCGGAGCAAAGCGCGGAGTTGGGCGAGCGCTACAAATGGGTGCAGATCTTCGAGAATCGCGGGGAATTGATGGGCGCTTCTAACCCCCATCCGCACGGACAAATCTGGGCGACAAGCGAACTCGGGGACATCCCTGCCGCGGAAGACCGGCGTCAGCGCGCGTATTTTGAGCGACATGGGAGCGCGCTCTTGCTGTATTATGCCGGGCTGGAGCTCGAAAAGCGCGAACGCCTGGTCTTGAAAAATGAAAATTGGCTTGTGCTGACGCCGTTTTGGGCAGTATGGCCCTACGAGACCCTGCTGCTGCCACGGCATCATTGTCTGCGCTTGCCCGATTTGGATAGACAGCAGCGGCATGATTTAGCGGAAATCCTCAAGCGCTTGCTCATCCGCTACGACAACCTCTTTGAAGCGTCATTCCCATATTCCATGGGTTGGCATGGCGCGCCTTATGCCGCCGGCGACCAATCTCACTGGCAACTGCACGCTCACTTCTATCCGCCGCTCTTGCGTTCGGCGACGGTGAAGAAGTTCATGGTGGGCTACGAAATGCTGGCGGAAGCGCAGCGCGATATAAGTGCAGAGCAGGCTGCGCAGCGGCTGCGAAAGCTGCCGGACTTGCATTACAAGTTACGCTAGCTCTATCCTCCTACAGCGCGATTTGCCTTCCTAATCGTCCCAGACCGGCTGCATGATGTCTATCACTAAGGGAGCGCCGTTGTAATCGCAGCTGCCGGCTTCCGGGATATAGCCGTCGCGGATTTCGGGCTGGGGCTGCTCCGGGTTGAAGTAATTGTAGACTCGGCGGGAGACTTCGGCGATCAGCGGCAGCGATTCCTGGAAGTTCAGCCACTGCGGCTGATACAGCATCATGGCGATGACGTAGTCGCCGCCTGGCGTGAAGAAAAGCGCCGCATTGCCATGCGTGTCGGCGATCCAGCCATGTTTATGCGCCACGCGGGTATCGGCGGGGGCGCCGGCTTTGAGCAGGGCGTCCACCGTGTTGCTGCTCATGACATGCAATATCTGCCGACATTCTCTTGGCTCGATGGCGCCGCCAAATGTCTCGATGAGCGGACCCTCTTCGCCATAGGCGCAGCGGTAAATGCCGCCCAGCAACGCGCCCGCCTCCGACACCGTCAATTGATTTGACAGGTCCGGATTGGCTTTGACCTGGTCGGCGCTGGTTTCTGGCAGCTTGATCGGTCCCGGCGGCGGCTCCGGCGTGCCGATGGTGGTGAATGGCGCAGTGATGAAGGAGCGCGACCAACCCAACTCTTCGTAAAAGCTGGTCACAGCTTCTGCGCCATAATAGCTGTTGCCGCCGCCGAGCATGCTCAGCAGACGGTTGGTGGCGGCGTTTTCGCTGCAGATCATGGTATTGGCTATGTCGGTGGCTAGCGAAATGGACGGCGGACCTTCCAAGCGGCTGTAGAGCGCCGTGAGAATCGCAATCTTGTTAATGCTTGTTCCGCTAAAGGCGATGTCTCCGCCGAAACTGAATTCTTGCCCGCTGGCCAAATCCAGCACAAACAAGGCGCCGAAGCGACTGGTTTGCGGATCGAACCCGCTTTCCAATACCAGGTTCCACAGGTGATTGGCGAGAATCCGAAAGCCGGCGCTGAGGGGAACCTGCTCGCCACCGCTGCTGCCGCTGTTAATCATGGGCGGGGTTGCGCTAAGAGGCGGCAGATTCAGCCGCGTTTGGGAGATCGCTTGCGTACTGAATAGGTCGCCGCTGACGCGCAGCAAGTCACGCGCGATCCATGCTTGCTGGTTGGCGACGCTCTCGTAATAAATGCGAACCCAAGGGAACTGCGTATGATAACCCGTGATAGCAAAACGTTGCCCCGCCTGCGCCACGCCAAGACGCGGATAGTCGATGCCAGGACCGTAGCGTATATTCACTTCCCCGATGACTTCGCCGCTGACGCCGAAACGCGCTGAACTTGGAGTGGCGCTTGGGTAGAAGCCCTGTGTCGCCACTGGCGGAGCGCTTGGCGGGAGCTGCGCGGTCGCTGTGGCTATCGCAGTCGCGCCATTCAATTCCAGTTGGGAAACAGGCAACTGATCAATATTGCCGCTGACGGCGAGCAGTGTCTCGTAAACCCAGCCGATAGGCTGGGCTGTTCCTGGCGAGCCGAGCAGGAGCCAAGGATAGAACTGGCTGCGTCCAAGCACGGGATAGTCTGTGCCTGCGGTGATTTCGCCGAGCAGAGCCGAGTTGATATTGTCGCCGGCGCGCAGGTTCGCCTGTCCCAGCGCCTGCGCCGTGATCTCAGGCTGCGCCTCCGCGAAAGCGAGGCTGGCAAGCATCAGCAAAAAGGAGAGAGAGCGGAGGATCGGCGCGCGCATGAAGAGCTTTCCGGAATGACGGACAGAAATCGCAGCGAATTATAGCAAAGGCGGAGGGGCGCGGAAAGCCAATGTCGACCGATTGCCGTATTGACATTGCCCGCCAAGCAGGTATACTACGCGACGCTCGCCAGCCGAAGTGGCGGAATTGGCAGACGCGCTACGTTCAGGGCGTAGTTCTCTTCGGGGAGTGTGGGTTCGACTCCCACCTTCGGCACAGCGCAGAACTCGACCAGATGGTCGAGTTTTGCGTTTTTAGCCGCGCAACTTTTTTCCCGAATCGTCGAATGATCCAAAGCAAATTATTTGTTCTGTATTATCATGGTGGATATTCCGGCAGTGATGGTTTGCAGGCGCGATGGCTAAAACGATCTCCGATCTATTTTCAGCGACGGGAAAGGCCGAGAGACGGTTCTTGAGCCAACGTTTTTCCAGCGCGCAATTGCTGATCGCCGTCATCTTGACGCTGGGATTGTTCTTGACGATTAATTTCAGCAGCCGCATTCAATTGGATCGCGAATTACAGGGCATCCACGCGCAGGTCTTGGCAGAAATTGCGGATTTGCAAATCGAACAGCGGTCCTTGGCTGAGGAGCTGAAATATGTCAAGAGCGACGCTTATGTGGAATACTGGGCGCGGGACGACGGCAAAATGATCCGCGAAGGCGAAATCTTGATTATTCCCCAAGCCCTGACGAGCGACGAAGCCAGCGCCTCAAGAGCCGTGCAGTTGGTCGAATTCGTGACGACGGAACCGGAGCCCGAAAACTGGCAACTCTGGTGGGCGCTGTTTTTTGATGGGGACCCGCCCCAATTCAACTGATTTTTCTCATTAGCAAGGGCTTCTGCGGCGTCCGCTGCGGGTCTTCAACAGTCAATCCAAGACCGTACTGTTAGTGATGAAGTTCGGTTGCGCGCCGGCGAAGTCGCTGACGAGCGCCGACCTGCGTTCGAGCCCAACTTCGAGAACTGTATCGGGCTTGGCACTGGCTGTCTTGATTACCGCCAGCGCAAAAATCTCGCCACCGGGGCCAGCGACGCTGCTGCTTAGCTTGCCACATGCCTTGCCCCCGGCATAGACAATTGCTGGCGCTTCCACCAGCTGCGTCATGTTCAACTTGACCATCACTTTGGCAAGGCGCTGCCTGCTCTCCATGCGCGCGATGATTTCTTGGCCCGTGTAACAGCCTTTATCGAAGCTGACCTCGTCCCATAGCCCAATCTCGAGGGGAATGTAATCGGACGAAAGTTCCAGCCCGGCTGGCCTGCCTTTGCGGATTCGCAGCAGATTATATGTGAGCGAGCCGGCCGGCTGCAGCTCAAATGACTCACCGCTTTCCAGAAGCTGCCGATAGACGGCTGCCGCGCTCGCGGCGGGGCATATTATCGCCCAGTGCGGACCGGCAATGGACTTGCGCCGCGCCACTGTTGCGAGGGCGCTATCGAAGGCGATTTCATAGGCGGAGTAATCGGCTGACGGCGGCAATTCGGCGCCGAGCCGGCGCATAATCGAGTCGGCTTTGGGACCATGCAGCGCGAATTGGGCTGTCGTCGGCGTTTGATCGCTCGCCTCGACATTGTCGCCATAAAATATATTACGCCGCAAGAGCTCGGCAAGCGCCTGGCTCTGCCCGGGCTCGCCGATCAAGAGCAAGCCTGCGGGCAAGTTGACACACATCGCGCGGAACAGAATGCGCGCGGTGGCGCTAGTGAAGACTGTGGGGCGGCCCTCGTAAAGGGACATGCCTGATATGTCGTTCGTCGACATCCGATTGACTAGCTCGAAGCGGCTTTCTCCCTGCAAAAACACGCGGGCTTCGTGAGAGCGATCCAACAGTATCGCGTCCGCAAGCGCCGCGCGATACTCCGAGCGAAGATCGCCATAATGCAAGGGAATGCCATCCGCCGCCAGCAGCGCGCCCATTGTCTGATGAAAGGCGGAAAGCTCATTCATCGCGACATGACCGCCAGGCCGCGGCGCGCCAGCTCTTTTTCAACGATCTCTCTTGTAAATGCGATCGCGCCTGCGAGCCTGTCATTGACCACGACATAGTCGCACTGGCTCTGATAAGGCAATTCCAGTGTCCTGGCGCGTTCCAAGCGCTGTTGGATATCGGTCGCGCCATCATCGCGTTGCCGCATGCGCTGTTCCAAAACTGCGCTTTGCTCGGCGATGGTCTCGCCCGGGACCGTGACAAAAACCTGCACAACATGATCCGGGTAGCAGCCTGCCAGTTTTTCCGCGCCCAAGACTTCAATATCAGCGATCCGAACTTGCCCGTTTTCCAAGCATTCGGCAACAGTTTGTCTGGGAATGCCATAGAACTTTCCGGGGGTCACCTCTTGGTGTTCCAACAATTCGTCCTTGGCGATCATGGACTTAAATGCTTGCGGGCTGACAAAAAGATGTTCGCGCCCTTGCTTCTCGTCGGAGCGCATGTCGCGCGTGGTGGCTGTTGCCAACTGCTGAATAACAGCGTAGTCTGCGATAATAGCTTTCATGATGGCGTTTTTGCCGGCCCCGCCAGGTCCGATCATCACCAAGATCAGCCCGCGCGGATTCTCGGATGAATTCACTCTATGCTATCCTTAAGGTCAGTTGGCGCTTCGTCCCAAGTTTAGCAGAGCGGTGGCGCAAACTCCATATACGGTGGAGCGCGTCTCGACCTTGCGAGCGAGCGTTCGGATTATGCGGAGCCGCATTATCCGCTTGACAAACAGTTTTACGATGAAAGGGAGAGGCTATGGCAGCGCAAATCATCGACGGCCGCGCGATCGCCCAAAGAATCCAAGACGAGATCAAAGCATCCGCTAGCGATTTTCTGGCGCAGTCCGGCGTCTCGCCCGGCCTCGGCGTCGTGCTGGTTGGGGACGATGCCGCGTCAGCCATGTATGTGCGTATGAAGCGGCGCGCTTGCGAGCGGGTTGGCATCATTTCCGAGGCGCGGATACTGCCCAGTACGACAAGTCAGCGTGAAGCCGAGGACGCGGTCCGCGGCTTCAACGAAGATCCCGGCATTCACGGCATTTTGCTGCAGCTGCCCCTGCCCGAACACATTGATGAGGAGGCGGCGCTGAATGAAATCAGCTTGGATAAAGACGTGGACGGGATCCATCCCATGAATCTGGGCAAATTGGGCATGCGAGGTCGCGAACCCACATTTACGCCGGCCACCCCGACCGGGGCGATGATCCTGATCGAAGAAACGGGTCAACCCATCGAAGGCGCCCGAGCGGTGGTGGTCGGGCGCAGCAACATTGTCGGCTTGCCCCTGGCGCTCATGCTCGTCAATGCCAACGCCACCGTGACCATCTGCCATAGCCGCACGCGGGATCTGGCTGCTCAGGTGAGCAGCGCTGATATTGTCGTCGCGGCTGTTGGCAAGCCCGAATTCGTCAAAGGCGACTGGCTGAAGCCGGGAGCGGTCGTGATTGATGTTGGCTCCAACTCGGTTGAGGACCCTGCAAGCGAGAAAGGCTATCGCTATGTGGGCGATGTCGAATTCGCCGCAGCCCGGGAAAGCGCTGGTTATATCACCAAGGTACCCGGCGGCGTCGGTCCCATGACCATCACCATGCTGCTGCAAAATACGCTCAAAGCGGCTTGGCGGAGCGTTGGGGCTTAATTGCTCGCTGTTTCCAGGGCTGTTTCTAGGCGCTTTACAGCCGCTCGGCAGCAGCGATAAGCGCCGACGCTTCGCCAAGCTGCCGCGCTCGCAGAAAATATCAAGCCTTCTCGTCGCATAAGAGGCGCGTATATTAAATAATTAGAACTGTAAAATCGCTTCCAATGTCAGGCGCAATAATATTATGCAAATCATCGGAATAGATTCGGAGAAACAATGGCAACATTGCTGCTGAAGAACATCAGATACCTGGCGACCATGGACGAGACGCGACGGGAACTCCAACATGCCGCTGTCTATGTCCGCGACAATATCATCGAAGCTGTAGGAATGCTGGAAGAGATGCCGTCGGACAGCGCGGATCGAGTGATTGACCTCTCGCGTCATGTCGCGCTGCCGGGTTTAATCAATACGCATCATCACATGTTCCAAAGTTTGACGCGCGCCCTGGCGCAGGAAAATGAACTCTTTGACTGGCTCAAAGTCCTTTACCCCATCTGGAAAAACCTGCGCGGCGAGCACATCTATACCTCGGCAAAGCTGGCTATGGCGGAGCTGATGCTATCAGGCTGTAGCGCCAGCAGCGACCATCTGTATATTTTCCCCAACGATGTGAGGCTGGAGGACGAGATTCGCGCCGCCCAGGAAATCGGCCTGCGCTTTCACGCGGCGCGCGGCGCCATGAGTTTGGGCGAGAGCGAAGGCGGCCTGCCGCCCGATGCCGTCGTCGAGGACGAAGAAGATATAATCGTCGATACCAGACGCGTGATTGAAACCTGGCATGATCCAGAGCCGCAATCCATGTTGCGCATCGTCGTGGCGCCCTGTTCGCCCTTCAGTGTTACCGTCGACTTGATGCGCGAGGCGGCCGACCTGGCGCGCGCCTACGGGGTCAGTTTACATACGCACCTGGCTGAAAATGACAAAGATATCTCATTTAGTCTGGAAAGTTTTGGGCAGCGACCCGGCGCTTATGCCGAAAGCGTCGGTTGGGTCGGCGATGATGTTTGGCACGCGCATTGCGTCAAGCTCAATCCTGCCGAAATCAGCTTGTTCGGGCGGACGCGAACCGGCGTCTGCCATTGCCCCTCGTCGAATATGCGCCTGGCTTCGGGTATCGCGCCTCTGCGTCAAATGCTGGACCAGCGCGTCAAGGTCGGTCTGGGCGTAGATGGTTCAGCCTCGAACGATAGCGGCCATTTGCTGGGCGAAGCCCGGCAAGCGCTGCTGCTGCAGCGTGTGGGCGGCGATCCCGCGGCGCTCACAGCGCGGGAGGCGCTGGAAATGGCGACATTGGGCGGGGCGAGCCTGCTGGGGCGGCAAGACATTGGATGTATCGCAGTCGGCATGTCCGCGGATATTGCGGCTTTCCGCCTGGATACGCTGAGCCTGGCCGGCGCTTTGCAAGATCCACTGGCGGCGCTGGTCTTTTGTCAGCCCGCGCAAGTTGATCAGTCCATCATCAACGGCCGTGTCGTGGTGGAAGACAGCGCGCTCAACACGGTCGACTTGCCGGCGCTTATTGAAAAACATAATAGCCTGTCCGCGCGGCTCATAAACGGCGAGGTTTGAAAGCCCGAAATGACGGAATGGAGGTCCCGGCATGTCCATTGTTGATCGTCTGATGGCCGCGCGCGGCGAGACGCCCGCCGACTTGGTGCTGCGCAACGCTTCTCTGGTCAATGTCATCAGCGGGGAGATCTACCCAAGCGACATCGTCGTGCACGACCGTCATGTGGTTGCGCTTGGCTCCGAATACCTTGGGGCGAAGGAGCTTGATCTGGCGGGCAAATATGTATGTCCCGGCTTAATCGACGCTCACGTGCATATCGAAAGCAGCCTGGCAAGTCCGCCAGAGTTCGCGCGCGCGGTGCTGCCTCACGGCGTCACCACCGTCATCACCGACCCGCACGAGATCGCCAACGTGCTGGGCTTGGAGGGCATGCGCTATATGCTGGAGCGCGCCAAATACGCCCCGCTCAGCATGTACGTGATGGCTTCCAGCTGCGTGCCAGCCACGGACATGGAAACATCAGGCGCGCGCCTAGAGGCGGATGATTTGGGTCAGTTGCTCGGCCATCGCTGGGTCTTGGGCTTGGCGGAATTGATGAATTATCCTGGCGTCGCGCTGGGCGACGAAGGCATGCTGGACAAGATTGAGATGTTCTGCCATCTGACGCTGGATGGCCATGCGCCAGACATGAGCGGAAGGATGCTGAACGCCTATGTCGCGGCCGGCGTGCAAAGCGAACACGAATGCACCACGGTCGCGGAAGCGCTGGAAAAACTGCGCCTCGGCTTGACGATTTTCATCCGCGAAGGCACAACCACACGCAATTTGCTGCCGCTGCTGCCGCTGATTAAGCCCGAAAATCAAGCCGCCATCTGCTTTTGCAGCGACGATCGCATCCCTGCCGACTTGCTAGACGAAGGCTCGATTGATTATATGATTCGCCTGGCCATCGCCCAGGGAATTGATCCGGTAACGGCGATCCGAATGGGCTCCTACAACAGCGCCAAACACTTCGGATTGAAAAAATATGGCGCGGTCGCCCCGGGCAAATACGCTGACCTGGTGGTCGTCTCCGATTTACAGGATTTCCGTCCGGAAATGGTATTACGCGGCGGCATACTGGTCGCCCAAAACGGCGCCATGACCTTGCCCCGGCCAGCGCCGCGGCAGATCAAGCTGCGCGCTTCATTAAACATCGCTTCCGCCGAGCTCGACTTTTCGATCAGAGCCAAAGGCGAAATGATTCATGTCATCGGGACGGTGCGCGACCAAGTCGTGACGGAAAAGCGGCTGGAACGGGCAAAAATCGTCGCGGGCTTGGCTGTCAGCGATGTCGAACGCGACATCCTAAAATTCGCCATGGTGGAACGCCACCAAGCGAGCGGCAACATCGGCAAAGCATTCATCCATGGTTTCGGCTTGAAAAGAGGGGCGATTGCCGGCACGGTCGCCCACGATCATCATAACCTGGCTGTCATCGGCGTCGACGACGAGAGCATGACCGCGGCGGTGCGCGCCATCGCCGCCATGGGCGGCGGTTTGGCCGCGGTTGACGGCGAGCGGGTTATTGCGCGTCTGCCGCTGCCGGTCGCGGGACTGCTTAGCGAATCGCCTATCGAGACGGTTCGCGAGCAATACGACAGTCTGATCGCCGCGGCGCGGGGCTTGGGAAGCCAACTGTCCGATCCGTTCATGGTCATGAGCTTCATGGGCTTGGAGGTGATCCCGAAGTTGAAACTGACGGACCGTGGCTTGGTCGATGTGGAACAGTTCAAAATAATCGAGCTATTTGCTCAGAATTGACCGTGTTTTTTGGCGATTTATTGCTAAAATACGGGCTATTTGTTGAACAAAGCGCACAATAACAGGGTAGAACATGGCAAATCAAGCAATTCTAAATCGCCTGCGGGACCGCGTCGAAGACGAGCGAGACAGCATCATCAGGTTTCTGCGGGAAATCTGCGCCATTCCCAGCACAGAGAACCAAATCCGAGCCTGTGGCGAGCGCATCGCCGAAGAAATGACCAAGCTCGGCTATGACGAAATCTTCTGGGACAAAATGGGCAACATCGTCGGCCGAATTGGCTCAGGCGACAAGATCTTGTTATACGACAGCCATATCGATACGGTTGGCGTGGGCGACCCCGATGAATGGCAATGGGATCCCTTCGAAGGCAAGGTCGAAGATGGCGTGCTTTACGCGCGCGGCGCCTGTGACGAGAAGGGCAGCACGCCAGGCATGATTTACGGTTTGGCAATCGCCCGCGAGCTGGGTTTGCTGGACGGCTTTACCGCCTATTACTTCGGCAATATGGAAGAATGGAATGATGGCCATGCACCGCATGCCTTCGTACAAACCGAGGGCGTCAAGCCGGACTTCGTGGTGATCGGCGAGCCGACCAAAATGCAGATTTACCGGGGCCACAAAGGTCGAGTCGAGTTCAAGATCGTCGCCAAGGGCCGCAGCTCCCACGCCGCCAGCAATTACCTGGGCGACAACGCCATCTACAAATTGCTGCCCATCATCGAGCGCATCAGCCATATCGAGCCGCAATTGGGGGATCATGACTTTCTGGGGCAGGGGCGCATCACTGTCACGGACATGGAAGTCAAAACGCCTAGCATCAACGCCGTGCCGGACGAGGCAGTCATCTATGTCGACCGGCGCATCACCTTCGGCGAGGAGCCGCAAGCCGAGCTGGAACGCCTGCAAAAAATCATCGGCCAACGCGACGATATTCACGCCGAAATCTTGCTTTATGACGAGCCCAGCTATACCGGCTTCGTCTTTCCGCTGGAAAAAGTCTATCCAGCCTGGGCATTTGAAGAAGACGAGCCGATTGTCGTGGCTGGCTTGCAGGCGGCACAGACGCTTTATGGCGAAACCGACACCGGCAAATGGGACTTCTCCACCAATGGCATCTATTGGGCGGGCAAAGCGGGCATTCCCAGTATCGGCTTCGCGCCCGGCAACGAAATTCACGCCCATACAGTTTTGGACCAGGTGCCGCTGGAAGACGTCGTGCGCTCGACGGAATGGTATGCGCTTTTTCCGTCGATTCTCTTGAACACGCTGCAAGGCTAGGACTGGCATAGGACATTATAAGCGCGGACGCTGAAGATAGGCCAATCCTAAGCAGCCCGGCTGTGCTGAAAGAAAAACCGTCGGCGCGCAGATATCGAATTTTGTTTTTGGAACGGGGAGTTGGACATGCAAACGGACCTCAGAGGCCGCGACCTCATTAGCACCCAGGAGTGGTCGAAAGAAGAAATTGAAACACTGCTCGATGTGGCTTGGGACTTAAAGCGCAAACGAGCGCTGGGCGAGCCGCACGCCCTGTTGCGCGACAAAGTATTAGCCATGCTCTTTTTCTTCACCAGCACGCGCACGCGCATCAGCTTCGAAGCCGGCATGGCGCAATTGGGCGGCCACGCCCAGTTTATCGACAGCACGACGACGCAAATCAGCCATGGCGATACCGCCAAGGAGATCGGCGAAATCGTCGGACGCTACACCGACGGCATCGCCATCCGTCAGTGCGATTGGGGCATCGGCAACAGCTATATCAATGACGTTGCCCAAGCCAGCCGCGTGCCAGTGCTGAACATGCAGTGCGAGGTCTACCATCCTTTTCAGATTCTGGCGGATTTGATGACCATCCAGGAGAAATTCGGGCGCGATTTGCGCGGCAAGACCATCAATGTCAGTTGGGCTTACGCTTCCAGCTACCAGAAGCCGATTTCCGTGCCCCAAAGTTTGCTGCTGTTGATGACTCGTTTTGGCATGAACCTGCGTTTGACGCGCCCGCCCGAATATCAATTGATGCCCGATATCGTGGAGCAAGCGCGCGAGAATACCCGGCGGCATGGCGGTTCCTTCGAGATTCTTGATGACTTCGACGCGGGCTTTGCCGGCGCTGATATTCTTTACCCGAAGAGTTGGGGCAGTTGGCTGACCACGGAAGACCAAGACGAATCGGCCGAGATCGGCGCCAAGTACAGCGATTGGATCACCGACGACCGGCGGATGGCGCTGGCGAATGATCACGCCATCTACATGCACTGCTTGCCGGCTGACCGCAATATCGAGGTGACCGACAGCGTGCTCGATGGTCCGCAAAGCGTCGTCTACGATGAAGCGGAAAACAGATTGCATGTGCAAAAGGCGGCGATGGCGCTCACTATGCGCTGACGCTCGCCTTGTGCAGCCCATTCTTGCAGGATGAACCTGCCAGGATGAACCTGCCAGAAGGAAGGCTTAGCGCGCGTTCATGCTTTTTCCAGCGCGCTCTAGCCGCCTAGAGACAATCGAAAGAGACCGAGAATGATCGATAAGCTGGTGGTGGTGGCGATTGGCGGCAATTCGCTGATTACCGATCCCAGCAATCCGGGGATCGAGCAGCAATGGGAGGCTGTGCGCGAAACCTGTCGCCATATCGCCGACATGATCGCCGACGGCTGGCAGGTGGTCGTCACCCACGGTAATGGACCGCAGGTCGGTTATATTCTTAACCGGGCTGAAATCGCCAAGCGCGAAGCGGATATCCACGATGTGCCTCTGGATCTTGTGGTGGCGGATACCCAAGGCAGCATCGGCTATATGCTGCAGCAGGCTCTGGACAACTCCTTGCGGCGAGTTGGCATGAACCATACCGTCGCCACCATCATCACGCAGATGCGCGTTGATCCGGACGATCCCGCCTTCGACAATCCCGACAAGCCGATAGGCGGCTTCTTGACACGGGAAGAAGCCTTGGTCATGGAAGAACATGGTTGGCGCATGGTCGAAGACGCCGGTCGGGGCTGGCGGCGGGTGGTGGCATCGCCAAAGCCACTGGTGGTCAACGAAATCAACGCGATTCAAGCCATGGTGCTGGCTGGTTACATCGTGATCGTCTGCGGCGGCGGCGGCGTGCCGGTGGTGCGCAACGAAGTGGGCAGCTTGCGCGGCATCGACGCTGTCATCGATAAAGACCGCGCCAGCAGCTTGCTGGCGCAGACATTGCGCGCCGACTTATTATTGATTTCTACCGGGGTGGAGAAAGTTTACCTGCATTTTAATAGTCGGGACGAATACGCCCTGGATGTGATGACCTTGCAAGAGGCGCATCGCTATATGGACCAGGGACATTTCGCGCGGGGCAGCATGTTTCCTAAAATAGAAGCGGCGGTCGATTTTGTACACAACGGCGGACCCCGCGCTATCATAACCAATCCAGCCAATTTGACACGCGCCTTGCATCACGAAACCGGCACGCGCATCGTGCCGGGCGGTTGAAGCATAGATGAAAAGACAATGGCGGAAATAAAAGCGCTGCGCTGTGTTGTCGGGGGCTGTACCTATGCTGCCGACGAGCTGGCTTATACCTGCCCAGAGCATGGCGAACTGGGCACGCTGGATATCCTTTACGACTATTCGGCATTGGGGGCGTCTCTAGATCGCGACGCGCTCGCTGCCAGCGCTCAAGCCAATTGCTGGCGCTATAAAGCGCTTCTGCCCATCGCGCCCGAAAGCGCGACGCCGCCCTTGGCTGTGGGCTGGACCCCCTTGTATCCCGCGCCGCGCGTCGCTCAGGCTCTGGGCTTGGAGCGCGCTTGGGTCAAAGATGACGGCGCCAATCCGACCGGATCGCTCAAGGATCGCGCCAGCTCGCTGGTCCTGGCGCGGGCGCTGGAATTAGGCATTAGGACTGTCAGCACCGCCAGCACAGGCAATGCGGCTGCGGCGCTGGCGGGCTTGGGCGCGGCTGTGCCAGAGATAGACATCGTCATCTTCGTTCCAGCCAGCGCGCCGGAAGCGAAGGTGGCTCAACTGCTGGTCTATGGCGCGACTGTGCTGCTGGTTGAAGGTAGTTATGACGACGCTTTCGACTTGTGCATGGCATATTGCGCCGAGGCCGGCTGGTATTCGCGTAATACGGGTGTCAATCCTTTCACTACCGAGGGCAAAAAGACGGCCGCGCTGGAAATCGCCGAACAATTGTGCTGGCAAGTCCCGGATGTCCTGGCGGTCAGCGTCGGCGACGGCAGCATTATCAGCGGCCTGCACAAGGGTTTTAGCGACTTGCGCCGCCTGGGCTGGATTGAAAAGCAGCCGCGTTTGCTTGGCGTTCAGGCGGCTGGCAGCGCTGTCCTGGCTCGCGCTTGGCAAGAAGGGCTGGAGGCGCGGGACATCAGCCGCGCTGCGGTTTCGACGGTCGCCGACAGCATCGCGGCGGAATTGCCTCGCGATCGCGCCAAAGCGCTGCGGGCGGTCCGCGCTAGCGATGGCGCCTTTGTGACCGTATCCGATGCCGAGATCCTGGCCGCCATCCCGCAATTGGCGCAATTGTGCGGCGTCTTCGCGGAGCCGGCCGCGGCCGCGGCTTTTGCTGGCGCGAGGCAGGCGGTCGCCAAAGGTTTGATAGACAAAGCGGAGAGCCTGTGTTTGCTGGTCACGGGCAACGGTCTCAAAGATGTCGCGCGGGCGCGCCAGGCGGTAGCGGGTGGAATACACGTTGCGCCTAGCGTCAACGCGGCGCGCGCGGCGCTGGCTCGAGCGAGCGCCCATGACTGAGATGCCGCAGTATTCGATCGTGGCGCCGGTCTATAACGAGGCTGGCAATCTACGCCGGTTTTATGCGGAAGTTCAAACGGCGCTAGATGCCACTGGCGAGAGTTGGGAGCTGCTGCTCGTCAACGACGGCAGCGTCGACGGCTCCCAGGAAATACTGGAGCAATTGGCGGCTGACGACCGGCGCGTCAAGGTCATCAACTTCGCGCGCAATTTCGGCCATCAGATCGCCGTGACGGCCGGCATGGATTACGCCAGTGGCGCGGCCGTGGTGCTCATTGACGCCGACCTGCAAGATCCGCCGGCGGTTATCCCGCAGCTGATCGCCAAATGGAAAGAAGGTTATGATGTCGTCTATGCGGTGCGCAGCGATCGCAAGGGCGAGACCTGGCTCAAGCGAGCTAGCGCCAAATTGTTCTATCGCCTGATTCATCGCATCACGGACATCGGCATTCCGGTTGATACGGGCGATTTCCGGCTGATGGACGCCAAGGTGGCCGCCGTGCTGCGCTTGATGCGCGAACATCATCGCTTTATCAGAGGCATGACCAGTTGGGTCGGCTACAGACAGACCGGCGTGCCCTATGTTCGGGAAGAACGAGTCTGGGGAGAAACCAAATATCCCTGGCGCAAGATGATCGCCTTCGCCCTGGACGCCGTCACCAGTTTTTCCTTTTTCCCTTTGCAGATCATGTTGTATATTAGTTTTATACTGGCGACATTGTCGCTTCTGGTTGGGATCGTGATTTCCGTTTTGCGCATCACCATGGGCGAAGAATTTTTTGGCGGGCAAGCGACCACCATCGTATTGCTGCTCTTGCTGAGCTCATTTCAGTTGTTCTTCTTGTTTATCCTGGGGCAATATGTCGCCCGCACCTACGACGAAACGCGGGCTAGGCCCCTTTATGTAGTGGCTTCTACGTCCGGGATCAGCGAGACCGAGCTTCGTGAGCAGCGGGTAAAGCGAGCCGAAAATGCCGAGCCAAGCGTGGAGGCAGTTCCCGGCGAGCCCCCGAAAGGACCGGCATGAGCCAGTCGCAGCAGCTCCTGCTGGTACAGCGATATCGAGAGCTGGTCGGACATTATGAATCCTTGGACAAGCGGATTGATGAACTAATCATGCGGCATGATGGCGGCACGGAGACGATGTCGGCGGACGATTTTGAAGCATATCGAGATTTGGCGCGCCGGCGCACGGAAGTGCAAAACGAAATGCGCATTCTCGAACAGCGCTTGGATATCGACGCCGGCTTGGACGAAAATTAGGGAAAAAAACCGAAAAGCAGCGCAAGGAGACATGATGGTTACTGGACCGACCTTTGAAGAGATGTTGCATCCGCAGAAGATCGATCCGCCCCTGCGAGCGGACGCCCTGGCTGCTTTGGACGCGGATCCTTTAAATCCGCTTAATCTTTACAACATCACTTGGCGCGACCCGAATAACGAGATCTATCACTTGGTCTTGCCCAAAGCCTTAACCGGCGTGGAGGCTGAAATCGTCCTGATTTATGGCGGGCGCTTTCCATCCGGCAGCCACAAGGTCGGGGCGGCTTATTCCGTGCTGCTAGAGAAACAATTGATGGGCGAGGTGGATCCAGCCCTGCATACGCTGGTTTGGCCCTCGACCGGGAATTATGGCATTGGCGGCGCCTTCATCGGCTGCCGGATGGAATACGACAGCATCGTGGTCTTGCCGGAAGAAATGAGCCAGGAACGTTTTGAACGCATCAGGTCTTATGGCGCGCGCATCATACGCACGGCCGGCAGCGAAAGCAATGTCAAGGAAATCTATGACGAGGTCAAGCGACTGCGCGCGAGCGACCCCAATATCCGCATTCTCAATCAATTCGAGGTGATGGGCAATTATCGTTTTCATTATCATGTGACGGGCAATACCATCGTCGAATTGGCGGCCGATTTGCAGCGCAAAGGCATTGGCAAGGGACGGATATCCGCCTATGTCTCGGCTATGGGCAGCGCCGGCACGATTGCGGCCGGCGATCGGCTGAAGCAGGTCTGGCCCCAGCACAAGATTGTCGGCTTGGAACCCATACAATGTCCCACCTTGTATAACAACGGCTATGGCGCCCACGAGATTCAGGGCATCGGCGACAAACACGTCACCTGGATCCATAACGTGCTCAATATGGACGCGCTGATGGCGATTGACGACAGGGACTGCCTCCAGGGTCTGCGCCTGCTGGCGGAAGAAAAGGCTCGTCAAACCTTGACGCGCCGCTATGGACTCGCCGAAGCGCAGGTCCATAAATTGGCTGAGACCCTGGGCATCAGCGGCGTCTGCAATATCATTGGCGCCATCAAAACAGCCAAATATTATGACATGAGCTCGGATGACGTCGTGGTGACGGTGGCTACCGACGCCATGGAACGCTACGGATCGGTGCTGGCGAAGCTGCGTGACGTCCAGGGTCCGCTGGACGAGGCGGCCGCGACAGCGATTGTCGACGGTTGCTTTCACCGCGCCGGCATCGACTGGGTGCAAGAGGGCAGCCGCGAAGCCCGCGAACGTTGGCATAACCTCAAATACTATACTTGGGTCGAACAGCAAGGCAAGTCGGTAGCGGCGCTCGACGCCCAGCGCGACCCGGCTTGGTGGCTCGGCCACCAGGAACGTGTAGCAGAGATTGACAAGCGTTTGCTGGCGCAGCGCGAGCAGAGGCAGGCGAATCATTAGGTCTTAGAAGCAATTCCAAGAAAGTAATGTTAATCTGAATGTACAAGGTATTACTAGGTTTTTTGCCAGTGCCTGGGCGGCGCAGCGACGCCCCTACAATTCCTAAGACTTATGTGATATTCGTACATATAATGATTCTGCTAAGATTGCTCTGATGATGCGCATGACTTATAGCCGCACTGCCAATTTTCTCTGTTCCATCTGTTCCATCTGTTCCATCTGTTCCATCTGTGCCTCTTTGGTGTCTCTTCTTTACCCGCTTGGTTTTACCGAGAATCGCTATGTATGCGGATGACCGCGTTTTGGTCGCTGTTGTCAAACGCAAAAAAGACCTCGCCATCGCGCGGCATCGGCATTGGTATCGCATCCCGCGGCGGCAGATGCCGCGGGGCGTCGAAGCTGAATATATCGCGCTTTTTCTAAGCGCCAAGATCTTCGGCGGGCAGGGCGGCGCCATCGCCGCCTTTGCGCGCATCACCGGGGTCGAGCTCGCGCGGCGGCGCGATCTGCTGCCGGAAGAAGGCGCCCGTTCCGAAGAGCTGTATTACAAGGTGCAATTCCGCCGCTTGATCGAAAAGGATCCGCCAATCGCTAACGAACCGGCGCGCTCTATCAGCTTCATACGCACCACCTGGGATCGTTTTATCAGCGCCGATGCGGTGCCCGATCTCTACAACGACGCCGGTTTTTATGTCGATCGGCTATATTACGCGCTGGGCAAATGAGCGCGGCTGGACTTGGCTGTCGCGATATTGAAGGAGAGGGTTGGCAGATGCTTATCACGAATGCGCAGGTTATTAGCTTAGGAACGGAGTCCAGCATACTCGCGGACGGCGCTGTCTTAATTGAAGCGGACCGCATAGCGGCGGTCGGCGGCAACCAAGAGCTGCAGCGCGCTTATCCGGACGTGGAGCGCTTGGACGCGCGCGGTCAATATCTGATGCCGGGCAATATCTGCGCGCATACGCATTTTTACGGAGCCTACGCGCGGGGTATGGCTATACCTGGCGCGCCGCCGCGCGATTTCCCCCAAATTCTGCAACGTCTATGGTGGCCCCTGGACAAGGCTCTAGACAGCGAGAGCGTGCGCAGCAGCGCGCTGGTTTCTTTGCTGGATGCTATTAAACACGGGACCACCAGCCTGGTCGATCACCATGCCAGCCCCAACTACATCGCTGGCAGCCTAGACACGATTGCCGAGGCTGTCGAGCAAGCGGGTTTGCGCGCTATCCTCTGCTATGAAGTCACTGACCGCGACGGCCAGGAAAAGATGGAAGCGGGCATCAGCGAAAATGTGCGCTTTATGGAGTCTACCGCGGAGCATCCGCGCGTCCGCGGCGCTTTTGGCTTGCACGCCAGCTTGACGCTTGATGAAGCCAGCCTGCGCGCTTGCGCGGAAGCGGCGCCGGCCGCTTGCGGCTTCCATATTCACGTTGCCGAGCACGAAGCCGACGAGCGAGACAGCCTCAAGCGCAGCGGCCAGCGCGTTGCGCAGCGCCTGGATGCCTATGGTATCTGGCGCGAGAAAACCATCGCCGCCCACTGCGTGCATATTGACGTAGATGAAGGCGATATCTTGCGCGAGCGGGGCGTGTGGATCAGCCATCAGCCGCGCTCCAACATGAATAATGGCGTGGGCGCCGCTGATATCGACGGCCTGCTTGCGCAGGGTCACAAGCTATGTTTGGGCAATGATGGCTTCAGCAACAATATGTGGGCGGAATGGAAAGCGGCTTATCTCTTGCACAAAGTGGTTCAACGGGATCCACGCGCCGCCAACGGGTCGCATATCGCCAAAATGGCTTGGGAAAACAACGCCAGACTGCTCGAAAGTTATTTCCCTGGCAGCGTGATTGGGCAAATAGCGCCCGGGGCGAAAGCAGACCTGATATTACTTGATTATCAGCCTTTCACGCCTTTGAACCCGGGCAATTTGCCCTGGCACCTGCTTTTCGGTTTCGAGTCGTCCATGGTCACGAGCACCATCTGCGACGGCAAGCTGCTGATGCGCGACCGCGAGATTCTGGTCCTGGACGAAGCGGAGGTCGCCGCCGAGGCTCTGGCTTTGGCGCCCAAGGTTTGGGAGCGCTATACGCGAAATGCCGAACTTGCTATACAATCCTAGCGCTATTGCCGATTGAAACAGAGAAAGACAAGACATGTCAGACAAAAATGAAGCTCAGCCGACGCTTGCGATCTTGGGCGGCACTGGCAAGGAAGGCGCGGGGCTGGCCATGCGTTGGGCGCGAAGCGGCTATCGCGTGATCATCGGATCGCGCTCGTCCGAAAAGGCGCTTGCGCGCGCGGCGGAAATGAACGCGGAAATGAACGTTGAAATGAAGCAGGACTTGCTGCGCGGCATGTCAAACGCCGCCGCCGCGGCCGCCGCCGACTTGATCGTGCTCAGTGTGCCTTATTCCGCCCACAAAGCCACTTTGGAAGGCATAAGCGCTAACTGCCGCGGCAAAGTCGTCGTTGATCTCACGGTGCCTCTGCAGCCGCCGGAAGTCATGGCTGTGAATCTGCCGGCTGGCGGGGCGGCGGCATTGGAAGCGCAGGAAATCCTGGGCAAAGAGGTTACCGTGGTAGCGGCATTTCAAAATGTCAGCGCGG
The DNA here is from genome assembly GCA_965116975.1 of Phototrophicaceae bacterium. Taxonomy (GTDB): domain Bacteria; phylum Chloroflexota; class Anaerolineae; order Aggregatilineales; family Phototrophicaceae; genus UBA6055. The sequence continues at coordinate 2,187,461 of OZ220735.1, read as the reverse complement.
TCAAACTCAAGCAGTTGAATCAGCCCGTCGATTGCGATGTCTTGGTCTGCGGCGACGCCGCCGGAGCAAAGGCGGCTGTCATCGCCTTGGCGGAAGCGGCCGGCATGCGCGGAATTGACGCCGGCGCGCTCAAGAATGCGGTGGCGGCGGAGTCGCTGACGCCCCTGCTCTTGCACATCAACAAGCGCTACAAGGTCAAAGGCGCTGGCATCCGCATCACCGGCTTGGATACCTAACAGTGCGCCAAGTTCCTGCTTTTTCCGCATTTGCGATACCCGATATTCCTCTGATCCAACCCGGCGACGACATTGCGGCCATCATAGCGGAGCGGGCTCGCGCCGCGGGTTTGTCATTGGCGGACGACGATGTGCTTGTCATCTCTTCAAAGATTGTTTCCAAAGCGGAGGACCGTCAGATGTCATTGGCGGCGGTATCCGTTTCGCCCGCGGCGGCGGCGCTGGCCGCCGAAACGGGCAAAGATCCGCGCCTGGTCGAGCTCGTCCTGCAAGAGGCGGAAATGGTTTCGCGAAAGCGCCGTGGGGTGCTGGTAACGCAGCATCGCTTGGGCTTTGTTTCCGCGAATTCGGGCTTGGATCAATCCAATATCGAGGGCGGCGACGACAGCGCGCTTTTGCTTCCCCTGGATCCCGACGCTTCGGCCGCGGCTCTGCGGGCGGCTCTGCGCGACAAGCTTGCTGTCGAGCTTGCGGTAGTCATCAGCGATTCGCACGGTCGCCCCTTTCGCGTCGGCAATGTCGGGGTAGCGATCGGCGTCGCGGGCTTGGCAGCCCTAATTGATCTGCGCGGACGGACGGACCTGTATGGACGGGAGCTGGAAGTGACGCAGCGCGCTTATGCGGATTTGGTGGCTTCGGCGGCGCATTTGCTCTGCGGAGAAGCTGACGAGGGTTATCCCGCCATCGTCATCCGCGGGATTGATGTCTCGGCTCCGCATGGCGCGGCCTCCGACTTGAATCGACTGCCGGAAAACGATTTGTATCGATAGATTCAGAAAAGATCCGTGGGCATTCATCCGCAAGAACTCTTAAGTTTTTTTCGCGCGCGGCGCTCCCTGCGGCGCTATCAACGACGCGCGATTCCCGCTGGCTGCCTGGAGCAATTGCTGGAGGCGGCGATCTGGGCGCCGTCGGCGCATAACAGGCAGCCTTGGCGTTTCGTCATCGTTAGCGAGCAAGCGCGGAAAGAGGGGCTCGCCCGAGCCATGGGCGCGAAGCTGCGCGCCGATTTGGAAGCGGACAGCGCGCCGGAGCCGGTTATCGCGGCCGACGTCGGCCGCTCCTTCGAGCGGATTAGCGCCGCGCCCGTATTGATCTTGCTCTGTATGACCGTATCGGATATGGATGACTATCCCGATGAAAGGCGCAGCGCTTTCGAACGCACCATGGCCATCCAAAGCACAGCCATGGCCGGGCAGAACATGCTGCTCATGGCCAGCAGCCTGGGCTTGGGCGCTTGCTGGATGTGCGCCCCGCTCTTCTGTCCCGATCTTGTTGGCGCCGCGCTCGACTTGCCGTCTGACTGGCAAGCGCAAGGCATGATCACTGTCGGCTACCCAGCGCAAGCGAGATCACGGGAGCGGGCAAGCTGGGAAACGAGGGTTTTGTGGCGCTAGACAAGAACATCGTCGTCTTGCTCGGCGGTGTTGGCGGGGCGAAATTGGCGGCCGGGCTGGCGCAGATCGTACCGGCGCAGCGCCTGACATTCGTCGTGAATACCGGCGACGATTTCTGGCATCTGGGTTTAAAGATCTGTCCTGATCTGGATACCCTGATGTACACCCTGGCTGGCTTAGTCAACCCGCATACGGGCTGGGGCTTGCAAGACGACAGCGGCGTCGCGCTGGGGACATTGAAGGACTTCTATGGCGTGGATACCTGGTTCCGACTGGGGGACAAAGATCTGGCTACCCATCTGCAGCGCAGCCGGCTCTTGACCTGCGGACTGTCATTGACGGAGACGAGCCAGCGCTTGAGCAAGTCTCTGGGCGTGGACGCGGCTTTGCTGCCGATGTGCGATGACGAAGTGCCGACAATGATCGAAACGGTCGAATTGGGCGAATTGGCTTTCCAGGAATACTTTGTTAAACATCGCTGGCAGCCAAGGCTGAAGTCTATCCGCCATGCCGGCTGCGAGAGATCAAGCCTAAGCGCTCAGGTTCGCTCGGCTTTGCGCGCGGCGGATCTGGTCTTGATCGCGCCGTCGAATCCCTGGTTGTCGCTGGCGCCGATACTGGCTGTGCCGGGCATGCGCGACTTAATTGCCAGTCTTGGCGTACCAATAGTAGCGGTTACGCCTATCATCGGCGGCGCTGCGGTAAAGGGTCCCGCTGCCAAAATCATGTCTGAACTGGGGCAGGAAGCGACTGCGGCAAATATCGCCCGCTTTTATACTGGGATCATCAACGGTTTTGTGAATGACATCCGTAACGAACCCATAAGGCAGTCCGACCTGCTATCTATACAAGTGGACACTCTGATGAAAACTGAAGGCGACAAAAGATCGCTGGCGCGGGCGACGCTCGCTTGGATAGAAAGTTGGGGCGCATGAGCCTCTGGGCGATCGTACCTGTTAAACCATTAAAAAACGCCAAGAGCCGGCTATCCGCGGTATTGTCCCCCGAACAACGCTTTGAACTGGCGCAGGCTATGTTTCGGCATGTGCTTTCTGTTCTCGCGACTGCGCCCGATGTCTCCGGCGTTTTGGTCATCTCGCGCGATACCAAGGCTTTGGCAATCGCTCGCGAAATGGGCGCCAAGACCATCCAGGAAAGCGCGATTTCCGACCTCAATCCAGCCCTGATGCGCGCCACCATGATCCTCAAGAGTTGGCGGGCAGACGCTGTTTTGGTTTTGCCAGCCGATCTGCCCTTCGTTCAGGCTGATGATATCCAAGCGTTGATCGGCTTGGGCAAGGAGCAATCGATTGTGATTGCCACCGACCATAATGGCGATGGCACAAACGCTTTGCTGGCACGCCCGCCGGGTGTGATTCAGTTTGACTATGGTCCGGGCAGTTTTCAGCGGCATATCGCCAGCGCCAAGCGCGCCGGTATAGAAGTTTTGACTTATCATTCCGACAGTTTGGCTTCCGATATTGATGTGCCGGCTGACCTCGATCTATTTCGGCGCATGCGCTCGGCGAGCAGTTTCGGGCATTTGCCGGATTTTTCTTATGTTGGCGGCGACGGGATAGAAGCGCTGGAGTGAGGGTCTTAACAGAGCGGTGTATAATCAAACTGAATAATAATTACAGAGGACACAAAGTGCGCAGAGAAAACAAGTTATGAGGATTCTTGCGCAATAAATACTTAAAGTCTGTGTCTTTTGTGTCTTTGTGCTGCAAAACAAAAAGCGGCGCGATTGGACAGGCGACAGCGCGAAGGCGCTTGATATGTATATGCGCTTCGTTTATTTTGATAGTATGGCAAATACTGAATATCTACAGGGTTTGGAGTTGAAAGATGGCTGATCGAGTAGCGCTCTATTTGCAAGACGCGCATTCATTGCGGGACGCGATTGAATACGTCAAATACGCCGAACAAGCCGGTTTTGAAGCGGTTTGGCAGGCGGAAAGTCGGCTGGTGCGGGATGCGATTGTGCCGATGGCCGCCTTCGCTGCCGTGACCTCGCGCATCAAAATTGGCTCCGGCGTCATCAACAACTGGACGCGCAATGCGGCAGTCATTGCCGCCACGTTTTTGACCCTGGACGATCTGGCTCAGGATCGCATTTATTGCGGCATCGGCGCCTGGTGGGATCCGCTGGCATCGAAAGTCGGCATCGAACGCCGCAAAAACCTGCTGGCCATGCGCGAAGTGGTCACTGTTGTACGGCGTTTGCTGAAGCGCGAGCGCGTGAGTTTTCAGGGCGAGTTTGTGCAGTTGGATGATGTCGAACTCGATGTCGTGCATGGGCGCAAGGAGCCGCGAAATGTGCCCATCTACGTTGGCGCGACTGGTCCCAAAATGATGGCGCTCACCGGCGAAATCGCCGACGGCGTCGTGCTGAATTATCTCGTTTCGCCCCAGTATAACGAGTCGGCCATGGCGCAACTGGAAATCGGCGCGCGCAGGGCGGGCAAAAGCGTTGACGATGTCGATCGTCCGCAGTTGGTCGTTTGCTCGGTCGATAACGATCGCCAGAAAGCGCTTGACGCCGCACGTAAACTGGTGACGCAATACCTGGGCCAACAGCCGCACATTATGAAAGCCAGCGGCGTCAGCCCGGAATTGCTGGAGGAGATCGGGCAGGTCTTGACCTGGCCCGCCACCGAGGAGCAAATCCTCGAGGCTATGAAACTCGTCCCGGATGACGTCGTTCAGATGATCACGGCTTCTGGCACGCCCGCGGAGGTCAAAGCCAAGGTGCGCGAATACATCTCCGCCGGCGCCACCTGTCCCATTCTTTATCCCTTGGGCGAGGACGTGCGCCTGATGATCGACGCCTTCGCCAGCGGCTATTCCGGCTAGCGAGCGCGCGAACCGGGGAAATGGGTGGCTATTTTGCAATTTGAGACCGGACTGTGAAGATCCTGTGCGTCAGCGATATTGAAGCGCCACAGCTGCATAGCGCGGTCAATCTGCGGCGTCAATATAGCGATATTGATCTCATCGTGAGCTGCGGCGATATGCCGCCGGGTTATCTCGATTTCATCAGCACCATCATCAGCGTGCCGATGTTTTATGTGCGCGGCAATCATGACGAGATCTACCATGACGACCCGCCCGGCGGGATTGACTTGCATGGCAAGGTGGTTAAGTACAAAGGATTGACGCTGGCTGGGCTGGAGGGTTCCATTCGCTATAATGCCGGGAAAATCCAGTACACTCAAATGCAAATGCACTGGAAGGTCCTGCAACTGGGCAGCAAGGTCCTCTGGAATCGCGTGATGAGAAGGCAGGGTATTGATCTCTTTGTCACCCATTCGCCTGCGCGCGACATCCACGACGGCAGGGACGTCGCGCATCGCGGCTTCGACAGTTTCATCAATTTCTTGAAGTGGCACCGGCCCCGCTATATGCTGCACGGTCATGTGCATACCTGGGATCGGCGCAAGGTCGTGCGAACACAGTTCAAATCCACCTGCGTCTTGAATATCAACCCATTTACGGTATTGGAGTTGGATCCGCAATCGGCCTCATGAGCCGATGCCCGGAGGAGGCAGCGCCGCTATGTGGCAGGCATATCATTGCGTCAGCAAGGTCGCGGAAGCGCTCTCTTTGCTCGATCAGCACCGGGGGGCGGCGCGGATTGTCGCCGGCGGCACGGATCTGATTATCGAGATGGAGCGCGGGCAGCATCCGCAACTGCAGGTCCTGGTCGATATCACGCGGGTCAAAGGACTGGATGAAATTAACTTGCGCGACGGCCTCATCAGTTTGGGACCTTTGGCAAGTCATAATCATGTACTGGGCAGCGCGCTGATACGGGAGCGTGGGCTGCCGCTGGCGCAGGCTTCCTGGGAGGTCGGCGCGCCACAGATACGCAACCGCGCGACTGTGGCTGGCAATCTCATTACCGCTTCGCCCGCCAACGACACCATCACGCCCTTGATCGCCTTGGGCGCGCGGGTAACGCTTTCGTCGCTGGCGGGCGAACGCTCGCTCGCGCTGGAAGACTTTTACAGCGGCTTCCGCCAAACAGTTTTACAACCCAATGAAATGCTGAGCGAGATTTCATTTCCCGCCCTGCAGGATCATCAGCGCGGCATATTCTTGAAGCTGGGTTTGCGGCGCGCCCAGGCGATATCCGTGGTTGACGCGGCAGTCGTCCTTTCGTTTGAAGACGATGATTCTGTCTCCGCTGCTCGCATAACGCTGGGCAGCGTGGCCGCCGTCATCATCCGCGCGCGGGCTGCTGAGGAATTCTTGCTTGGAAAGCGCTTGACCCCCCATAACATCGCGGAGGCTGCGCGCTTGGCTCGCGAGGCCGCCACTCCCATTGACGACATCCGCGGCAGCGCCGAATATCGCAGCGAGATGGCGCAGGTTCTGGTGGCGCGGGCGCTGCGGCGCTTGGCGCGCGAGACCTTTGAAACGGGCTTGCCAAGCGCCCCACCCATGCTTTGGGGCAAAGACCAAGCCAAGGTGAAAAACGCTTTGCCAGCGCAAACCAGGCATCTGCCAGATACTCCAATTGAAACTACCGTCAATGGCGAATCGCTGCTTGTCCGCACAGGCCAGCAGAAGTCGCTCCTGCACTGGCTGCGCGATGATGTCAAACTTCCGGGGACAAAAGAAGGTTGCGCCGAAGGCGAATGCGGCGCCTGTACCGTTTTCCTTGACGATGTCGCCGTCATGGCTTGCATGGTGCACGCGCCCCGGGCGCATGCGGCCGAGATTGTGACGGTAGAGGGTCTGGCGCAACAAGAAGAACTGCACCCGATCCAAAGCGCCTTCATCGACGAAGCGGCGGTGCAATGCGGTTACTGCACGCCGGGCTTCTTGATGACGGGCGCGAAACTGCTTGAGGAGATTGACGAGCCAAGCCGGGATCAGATCAATTACAGCATTAGCGGCAACCTCTGCCGCTGCACCGGCTATTACAAGATCGTCAATGCCTTTGAAGCAGCGAGCAAAGCGCGGAAGAGCGGGGTAGAAGGCTAGCGCATGGACAGACAAGTGCCGAGGACCGGCAGCGAAGAAATAGAACTGTATATGCGCACCTATTACTCCTTGTTGCGCTCCAGCGACGCCATCCAAATTGAGACCTTGGTCGAGAGCCATATCGCCATGCGCTCGTCCTTGCACGAGTTCGCGAGCGAGCCGCAGCCCGATGTCTCTGCCTTGATGTACAGCGCCCTGCGCTTGCCGCCCTGCATCACCCAAGTCGAAGAAGTGCTGGTCGGGCAGATGGATCGCGCCTTTGTGGCGGCCGGCTATAAAAATATCGCGAATTGGCGGCAAGTATACGCGCCGGGGCGCCGGCGTCGGACGCGCTTCAATGGCGCCTATACCATGGCGGTCTACATCATAAGCCGCTCCGACATTGATGACCTGGCGCCGATCTTGACAGCCTTTCAAATCGAATGGAACAAGCTGCATAACTTGCTGCAAAAACAAGACTTGCGAGACCTGCTCTTGGCGCATGCCGACGACAATGCTTTAGCCCCTGCCGACTTCGCGCAATTGGCGCAAGGTTTGTATATGGCGGTCAGTGATTTGCGCCGGCTGCATTTGCTGTGGAAAGACGATTTTGTCAATAATTTGCTGGAAATGAGCCGACAGCGCAAAAGCATGAGCTTGCGCCTGATATCCGGTTCGCTGGCCGATTATCGTCATGCCACCGCCTCCTGGTGGAATCACTTGAGCGCAGAGCTGTCGCATGTTGGCATAGCGCTGGATGAAAAGCCCGTTTACTTCGTATCCAGCAATACGCATTCTCTAATCAACTTGTTGGCCGGCTTCGCCCGGCGTTACGAAGAAAGCCTGATAGGTTATATCGAGAAATTTCAAGAAAAGTCCCTGTTGACCGAGTACGAGGACATCAAACAGAGTTATCACAAAAGTATGGATAATTTTCTGTATTTTGTGCTGCGCCAGTATCTCTCCGAGCGCGGCAGCGAAGCCAAGCGCATATTGCAAGAAGAAGAGAATCGTCTGGGCATCCACCGGGTTCCCAGTCGCCATGGATTCGAGATCGAGACCCAGGTGATCGAATTGGGCAAGCTGGAGGCGCGCTGGTTTGATCCGCGCCTGGGGCGCGCCGACGACCTCGAGCCGCTGCGCCACAGTAACGCCATCATCATCAATATCGACTATCCCCTGGGCATGGCCTCTTACGAATTGCTAAGCCGCATTTCCGAAGGCGTAGATCGCTTGGATGGCGTCTATGTTATGGGAAAGTCGGCCACGCTGAATGGACGCATCGGCGATATGATGATCCCCAATGTCATCCACGATGAACATTCGCAGAATACCTATCTTTTCCGCAATTGCTTCACCGCGCGCCACGTCCGCTCCTATATGCACCATGGCAATATCCTCGACAATCAAAAAGCGGTCACGGTCTTGGGCACCTTTTTGCAGAATCCGCACTATATGAGCGTTTTTTATAAAGAGGGTTATACCGATATCGAAATGGAAGGCGGACCCTACCTTTCCGCAGTCTTCGAAGCCTTCCGCCCGCAGCGGCATCCCATGAACGAGATTGTCAACTTGCATTCGGTCAAGTTTGATATTGGCTTCCTGCATTACGCCTCGGATAAACCGACCAAGGCGGGCCAGAATCTCGGCGCGGGCAGCCTCAGCTATGGCGGCGTCGAACCAACTTATGCCGCGGCCATCGCCATTTTGCGACGGATCTTTTATAACGAGACAGAGAAACTGATCGAAACGACATTCGAGGCGATGCCGGCTTTCTAGGCGCTTTTCGTCGCCTTCCATTCGACGTATGGCATTAGACAGGGCTTAGACAATTGTCCGCAGAAACCACAAGCGTCATCAATCAGTCGGTCAAACGTATTGACGCCCGGGGCAAGGTCACCGGCGAGACTCGCTATCCCGGCGATATCGATATCGAAGGACAGTTGTGGATGCGCATTAAGTTTAGCGAGCGCGCGCATGCCCGCGTGCTGAATGTAGACGCCAGCCGCGCGGAAGCGCTGCCCGGCGTTCTGCGTGTATTCACCAGCCAGGACGTGCCCGCCAACGAATATGGCTTGGTCATCAAGGATCAGCCTGTGCTCTGTGGACCGGGCGGCGCGAAAGCGGGAAGCGATGTCGCGCGCTGTTACATGGATATGGTGGCGACGGTTGTCGCCGAAAGCGACGCCATCGCCCGCGCGGCTCTTGACTTGATCCAGGTCGCATACGAAGACTTGCCCGCCGTATTTGATCCAGAAGCGGCTATGGAGGACGGCGCGCCGCAACTGCATCCGGAAAGCCCGAACAATCTGCTGACGCAATATCGTATCCGCAGGGGGGACATGGCTGCTGGCTGGGCGCAGGCTGATGTCGTGGTTGAGGCGGAATACGAGACAACCTGGCAGGAACATGCCTATCTGCAACCGGAAGCCGGGCTTGCCTACATCGACGAAGAGCAGCGGGTGACCGTGGTCGTGGCCGGGCAGTGGACGCATGAAGATCAAGAACAAATCTATCATGCTCTGGGCTTGCCAGCGGACCAGGTGCGCGTGATTTATCCCGCCATTGGCGGCGCCTTTGGCGGCAGAGAGGACATGACCATCCAGATCGTGTTGGCGCTGGCGGCTTGGAAGCTGCGCCAGCCCGTCAAGATCCAATGGAATCGCGAAGAGTCGATCCTCTATCATCACAAACGTCATCCGATTAAAGTTAGGGCGAAGTGGGGCGCAACCAGCGCTGGCATGTTGACCGCGGCGGCCGCCACCGTGATTGGCGACGCCGGCGCTTACAACTATACCTCCAACAAGGTGCTGGGCAACGCGCAGCTTACAGTGACCGGACCTTACGAGATAGCCAACGTGCATGTCGATACCTACACCGTCTACACCAATAATATCCCCTCGGGCGCATTCCGCGGTTTTGGCGCGCCCCAGGCTTTGCTGGCGGCCGAAGGGCAGATGAATCGGCTGGCGGCCGCGCTGAACATGGACCCGCTCGAGCTGCGCATGAAGAACACCATCAGAGAAGGCAGCATCGGCTCGGTGGGCGCGCCATTCCCGCCTGGCGTGACCATGCCGCAGGTCTTCGCGGCTTGCGGGCAAGAGTCTTGGTGGCGGCGAGACACTGGCTGGCGGATGCGCAAAGCCAGTCATCCCGACGATAGCAGTAAAAGGCGCGGTCGGGGTATCGCCGGCGGCTTCAAGAACGTGGGTTTCAGTTTTGGCTTCCCCGAGCACTGCTGGGCAGGCATCGAGATTCAGGGCGAGGGCGCGATCGAGTCGGTGACGCTCTTTCACGCCGGCGCAGATGTCGGGCAAGGCGCGCATACCGCGCTCAGCCAGATGGCGGCCCACGCGGTCGGCGTCCCCTTCGACAAAGTGCGCATTGTCGCTTCGGACACGGCGACTTCGGGTTCATCCGGCAGCGCGTCGGCATCGAGGCTTTCTTTTATGTCCGGCAACGCCATCCGCGGCGCGGCTGAAATCGCCCTGCGAAAATGGCATGACGAAGAGCGACCGGCCAAGGGCGAGTATATGTATCATCCGCCACCGACCACGCCTTTTGACCCCGAAACCGGGGAGTGCGATCCCAATTTCGCTTATGGTTATGTCGCCGAAGCGGTCGAGGTCGAGGTCGATATCGAAACGGGACAGGTGCAGCTGCTGGAAGTGGTCTGCGCCAACGATGTCGGCAAGGTCATCAATCCGCAGCAATTGCAGGGGCAGATTGAAGGCGCCATCGTTCAAGCGCAGGGCTACGCTTTGATGGAGGAACTGGTTTCGCGCGAAGGCCGGGTCTTGAACCCGTTTTTGTCAACCTATCTCATCCCTACTTCCTTGGACGTGCCGCCCATTGTGAAATCGGTCGTACTGGAAAATCCCGATCCCATCGGTCCCTGGGGCGCGCGCGGCATGGCGGAGATGCCTTTCCTGCCCTTGGCGCCGGCAATCGCCGCAGCCATCTATGACGCGACCGGCGCCTGGGTGGATTCTCAACCCTTTACCCCGCAGAAAGTCCTCAAGGCATTGCGGCGGCAGGGCATCGGCGCTGTCTAAGTCCGATGCGTGGAGGCGCGGCGCGCCAGGCAATCCCTACAAATTTAATTGCGCTGACATTGGCTTTTTTCTCCACAACTTTTCTAACCTGAAGGGGCGGCAGGCTGTGCCGCCCGAAATCTATACACATCAATTTGGGCGATCTGATTGGTCGCGCCTGCACCGCCCATGTAAAATTTGCATAACTTTCTTGGAATTACTTCTACGCCTCTGTGTTGAAATATAACTTGACGCGAAGAGCTTCCTGACAGGGCAATCGCTTCAAAATGATGGCGACGAAATGGCGGGATTCTAAACTGGAAATTAACTACAGAGTACGCAGAGAACGCAGAGAAAAACAATAAATCTCATCTCAGCTGTGATTTTTGGTGACAAATCACGTTTCGCTGGGGACTGTTGCCGATTCCTGGCCGCAGATTTAGAAGAATAGTCGTCTAAACTCCTACGAACTCTGTGTCCTCTGCGTCCTCTATGTTGAAAATAATTTGAAGCGATTGCCCTGAGCTTCCTGATGATTCACAAGCGACGGCGGCATGTTCGTGTTATGATAGGCAGATTCACGCATATCGGTGTATCTTGTAGCACTATGAGGCCTCCTGCGCTTGCGGCAAAGCGTGATTGGGAGACTGCATGAGATTAAGTCAGGCATTTGATATTTCGCGCGGCGACGTTGCGGCTTTTGTAGGCGCGGGCGGCAAGACCTCGCTGTTGGTCGGGCTTGGCTACGAATTGGCGGAATCCGGCTGGCGGGTGCTGGCGACGGCGACAAGGGAGTTCCCGGCAGAACAGTTGAGTCTCTATCCACATGCCATGCGCTATGATAGCAGCGCGGAGGCGATATCTCAGGCTTTGAGCCAGTATAAGTTTGTCTTTCTCTATGACAATTCAACCTGGCATAAGGGAGTCCTGAGCGGGCCCCGGCAAGATTGGGCGCGGGAGCTGTTGGACACTGTCGATTCCGATGTCTTGCTGGTGGAGGCAGACAGGGCGGATGGCTTGCCGCTCAAAGCGCCCTATGATGATGAACCGCGCATCCCCGCCGAAACTTCGCTGGTCGTGCCGGTCGCTTCCCTAAACGCTTTGGGCCAGCCGCTGGACGATGAACATGTTTACAATCCGCAGGCGCTGGTCGAACAATACGGCTTCCTGCGCAACAGTCCGGTCAAATCGCCATGGCTGGCGCAAGCCCTGCGGGATGAGGCTATGGGCTTAAAAAACGTGCCGCAACAAGCTCGTGTGGTGATTTTCTTGAACCGGGCGCCGGAAAACGCTTTTTTGCGCGGGCGCGCGCGCATGATTGCGCGGCTGAGCTTGCTGAGTCCGCGCGTTCAAGCCGTGGCTATTGGCGCGGTGCGCGGCGCCGAGCCAGTTTATGAGGTACAGCGCGCAGTCGGCGCAATTGTCCTGGCGGTCGGGGAATCCGATGGCTATCATCCACCGAACATGCTTTCGTCAACGGCCAGTGGCAAGACCGTCCTTGCCCATGTCACAGAGCAGTTGATTCGCTCGAGAATCGCTCCTATACGTGTGGCCGCGGCCCGCTGGGCGCGCGGCGCGCGAGCGGCTGTCAAACCGCTAGGCGTCAAAGTGGTTGCCAGCCGAGCGGGCAGAAGCGCTTCAACGGGCATACCGGGCGCCAATGGCTCAAGCAATAGTCAAGACGACAGTCTGGGTCTGCCCGATCTGCTCCACCTGCAGGGCGAGGCACTGTACGCGCTGAAGGCTGGCTTGCGTTCAATGCCGGCTCATATCGCCGCTGTGCTGGTTGTTCAGGGCGATCAGCCCCGTTTGCAGCCGAAGGTGATTTATCAGATTTTGGCCTCCTATGCGCGGGGCAGCGAGGACCTGCTCATTCCCAGTTTTCAGGCTGCGCTGGGGCAGCCGGTTCTCATCGGCCGGCGCTATTGGTCCGATATCTTGTCATTGCCGCGCAAGGGTAACTTGCAGGAAGTCTTTGCCGACTCCCTCAACCATATCGCCCGCGTTGAAGTCAGCAGCGATACCATTCTTTGCGATAAGCAAATCAAGCGTTCGCGCCACCCGCCCAGACTGCCGGAGCAAGAGAAGAACGCTTCAAACTAGCTGTCGTCCTGCTTATTGATCAATTCTCGGATCATATCGCGCGACCAGACGCCGCTGGAATGGAGATCGCTCTGAACCCTTAAAGTCGCGGGTCGTTTATCTTTGGCGCCGGCCGCTTCCGCGCGCATTTCGTCGAAAAACTCCATGGGCGTGATGACAATCAGCACCTCATTTGGCTGGATGACATGCGTCATTGGCGGCACATAGATAAATTCTGAGCCGTTCGCTTGTCGAACGCCGATCACCCCGGCTTGAAATCTTAGCGCCAGGCTCAGCGAACCGATGCTCTGCCCGATCCAGGGGGAATCGTTCTCCATGTAGAGTTCAGCCGTTTCCAGCCCGGTCGCCTCGTTGTATATCACGTGCTGCAAGAATTCGGTTATTTCTGGGCGCGTCGTCGAAAGCAGCACGAATTGTCCCGCGACGTGGAAAGGGCTGACAACGCGATCCGCGCCCGAACGATACAGCTTCTCGATCATATCATCGGTGCTAGCGGCTGCAGAGATGAGCAAGGATTTGCTGATGCTGCGCGCTGACAAGACGGTTAATACAGCGACTGCCTTGTCTTCGATCGATAGCATGAACGCTTGCGCCCGCTTGATGCCGGCTTTTTTCAAGACCTCTTCATTGGCGGGGTTGCCGCGCACAACGCGAAACCCCCTGTCCAGCCATTCCCGCGTCAGCCTGGCGTCATCGCTCAATAAGACAAAGGGCCGCGCTGGATTCAAGAAACGGGCGGCTGTTTCGATAATGTGATCATTGCCGCAGATGATAAAATGTTTCGACATAGACTCTATCGCTGCTGCGGATTCATCCAGGCTGAGCGTCTCGTCCAAGCGCTTAAGCGGGGAAGACATGACCAGCCGCTGGAAGGTCGCGAAGCGTGTAAAATCTTGCCCGCTTGGGAGGCAGTCAAGCTGCAATCTTGGTATCATGGGACCAGGAGCGACGCCTAGCAAGATGTCGCCTTCGCTCAATACGCGGCCGCTCCGCGGCGTATGGACGAAGTCCACGTCCTTTGTCCGAATGCCCAGAATGCTGGCGTCATAGCGCTCGCGCAATTGCAGATCGCTGATGCGCTTTCCGATCCAGGGCGAATTGTCGCCCAGCTCAAGCTGCGTCATCTGGTGTTTTATCTCTTGATCGAAGAGGATGCTGTTGAAATAGTCATTGACCGCGGGTCTTAATGTGGCGCCATTCAAGAATTGCGACGCCACCTCGTATGGGGCGAGCACAAAATTCGCGCCGGCGCGTATCATCTTGATCTTGAGTTCGACATCGATTGCGGCTGCGGTGATGTAGAGCGCGGGATTAAGATTGCGCGCTGTGAGCACCGTCAACAGACCCTCGGTATCTTGATTGAGCATGACCATGATCGCCCGCGCCCGCGCGATGCCCGCGTCGAGCAGCGAATCGTCGTCGGTCGGCTCGCCCTCGACCACCAGGATGCCCGCGCTGCGCAGGCGCTCGGCGTAATTCATGTCTTCCGTCACCACCACCAGAAGATCGAGCAAGGTAATATGCACTGAAAAATGGTTGAAGTAGAAAACGAATAGGTTATGGACAAAACGACGCAAACCCAGGAAGCGGCCGCGCTTGACAGGACCGAATAGGCGATTAAAGAAGCGCTCAATGGGTTGGTAAGTGGTGTCTTGGTGTTGTTTGCGGCGGATCCGCGCGCTGTGCAAGACGTAACCAATGGTCTTGTCCACCATTTCGCCGCTGCCGCAGATGATGTATTGGCCATTGAGCTTGGCGATTTTCTTTGCTGTCGCCACCCTGTGCCGGCGGGCGACGGCTTCCACGCTGAACAAGAGGGCGAAGGACGATGACAAGAAGAAGGTCAATGAGCCCAGCCCCACCAGCACCAGGAAAATGATGAAAATCTTCCCCAACTCCGTTTGGGGGACACTGTCGCCATATCCAATTGTTGTGAGCGTGATAATCAAGAGCCAGGCGGCATCAACAAAGGTCAGCTTTTCAATGAGCATGATACCGGCGATGCCGACTGGAAAGACTATCAAGAGCAAGTTTCGCGCCGAGCGAAACTGCCTGCGAATATCGTTCAAATGCCTGTCCTCATCGCGTCACACCAGGCGATTTTCCTCAATTATATCGGAGTAATGCAAGTTGTGATAAGATGTTTTAAGTCGAAAGCCACTATCAGACGCGCATTTTCTAGGTCTTGGGCAGCTATCAGATTAGGGGCGGATTGAATTGATGATATTGAAAAACGGCGCATGATAAACGTAATAAAAGCCAGCTCGCGGCGCTAGGCAAGGACGCGTCGATAGCGACATTATGTCAATTAAATACACACAGGATTATCAATTACTCTGGGAGCAAGCCCATGCAGAGCCAAAGAGATTTTGCCGCCGCCGCCGAAGTCATCCGCGAACGCAGTTCTCATAAACCTGCAGTCGGTCTGGTCTTGGGCTCTGGTTTGGGTTCGCTGGCGGACAGCCTGGCTGATCGCATCGTGATTCCCTACGCATCCATCCCCGGTTGGCCCAGCTCTACCGTATTTGGTCATCAGGGCAATCTTGTGATTGGCAATCTGGCCGGGCAGACGGTCGCCGCGCAGCAAGGGCGCGCCCACTTCTACGAGGGCTACACCATGCAAGAGATTACGTTCCCGATCCGAGTGATGCAGGCTTTGGGCATAGGCACAGTGATACTGACCAACGCGGCCGGCGGCATCAACCCAAGCTACGCTGTCGGCGACGTCATGTTGATCGAAGACCATATTAATTTCCCCGGCATGGTCGGCGCCAATCCTCTTATGGGTCCCAATGACGAGTCCCTGGGCGAACGCTTTGTCGGCTTGGCGCAGGCATATGATCGCGAGCTGAGGCAGCTCGCGCTTGAGGTAGCGCGGGAAGAGGGCATCCCCCTGCATAGCGGCGTTTATTGCGCGATGTCTGGTCCTTCCTTCGAGACGCCAGCCGAAATCCGCATGCTCAGAATGCTCGGCGCCGATACGGTTGGCATGTCGACAGTACACGAAGTATTGGTGGCGCGCCACGGGGACCTGCGGGTTATGGCTTGTTCCGGCGTGACCAATGTCGCCATCGACACTGTCGATAGCGCCTTTGAAACCAACCATGAGGAGGTCCTGGAAGCTGGTAAAATAATCGTCCCGCGCTTGACCGCAATCCTGGAAGGTGTTCTCAAGCGTTTTCCGACATGACGATAATTGTTGCCTTTATTGATCAGGTGGCGCTGGGTATATATTTTCTGATTGCCGCGGGCATACTCTTTGCGCTGCGCCGTTATTTTGTCTGGAGCGATGAATATCGTTCTTCTTATTTTGAACTGGAGCGCGATCTGTCGCGCTACCGGCGGACGAACGCCATAACCGCGATCATCGTTTTGCTGGAATTCGCGCTGATTGTCGCCGGCATGCAATTGATCGTCGCGCCGGAAGTGAGGCGCGACCGTCAAATCCAGGAGTTGGTGGCGGCGGCGCGGGTTGACGATGGCGTATTCGAGACGCCTTTGCCCGCAACGCCTTCGGGCAATCTGGGCATTGACCCGGTCGCCTTGCCGCGGGCGGAGGACTTCACGGGCCAGATTCAACCAACGCCGGCGCCGACGCCGACGCCTGTCGGCACGCTGATACCGGCCGCGCCAGCCATAGGCTGCGACAGCCCCGAGGCGCAATTGATCATACCCGGGAACGGCATGCGCGTCTTCCAGCCGATTCCGGTGGTGGGCACCGTCTTCACCGATCAGTTCGCTTTTGGCTCGATCGAGATTATGGGTCCCAGCACCTTTGGCAACTTCCAAGTCATTGAAGATCAAAACACGGAAGTGCGCGAGCCGGCTGAGTTCAGTCAATTCGTTCCCGCCGCCTACGACCCCGGCGAATATCAGTTCCGTCTGATGGTCTTTGATGTCACCAAAACTTTGCGGGCAAGTTGTCTCGTGCACATCTACATTTCGGATCCGCTGCCCACGCTAACGCCGCCAAGATAAGGCGCGCCATTGGCGGGCGCGCAGGCTCAATCGCGGAAATCCGCAATCCCGCGCTTGACGCGGCGCCGCAAACGGCGCGAGCGGGAACGCAACCTGGCAATGCGATACTCCACTTTGCGGCGTTGCCGGTTGAAAACGGAACCCTGCTGCTCGCTCGGCTTGGGAATGCCCCATTGAATGATCATAGAAGCCCAGGTCAAGCCGCCGCCGAAGCCAACCAGCGCGATATGATCCTTGTCTTGAATGCGCTTCTGCTCGATGGCTTCGCACAGGGCGATCGGAATGGACGCGGCTGAGGTATTGCCATAATACTCGACATTGCTCATGAACTTTTTGATGTCTATGCCCAGCTTGCGCGCCGCGGCTTGCAGGATGCGGTGATTGGCTTGGTGCGGGATCACCAGATCGATATCCTCGACGCCAATGCCGGCCAGCGCGCTGGCTTGTACGATGCTGTCGTTGACGACCCGCGTGGCGAAACGGAAGACTTCGCCGCCGGCCATGGTCATCTTGTATAGCTGGTTGCCGTTGACGCCGCCGCGCGAATCAGCCGCGTCTATGCTGCCCACGCTGGGAATCGTCAGCAGGTCGCTGCCGGCGCCGTCGGAACGCAAGACGCTTGATTTCACGCCGCCTTCGATCTCGCTGGCTGCCAGAACCACAGCGCCAGCGCCGTCGCCAAAAAGGATGCAAGTGCTGCGATCTTGCCAATCCAAGATGCGGCTCATGGTTTCTGCGCCAATCACAAGCGCCGTCTGAATACTGCCCGCGCGGATCGAATCGGCGGCCATATTCAGCGCGTAGACAAAGCCGGAACAAGCGGCGCTCAAATCGAATGCGCCGGCGTGTTGCGCGTTCAGCCAATCTTGCACCAAGCTGGCTGAGCTGGGGAAAATATTCTCTGGCGTCGAGGTCGCGACGACGATGAGATCCAGGTCGATGGGCAAGATGTCCGCCACTTCGAGCGCCTGCTGCGCGGCCGCATAAGCCAGGGTGGCTGTGGATTCGTTTTCGCTGGCGATGTAGCGTTCCTTGATGCCGGTCCGCGCGTAAATCCACTCGTCGCTGGTTTCTACAAATGCCGAGATATCTTCGTTTGTCATCACCTTGTCAGGAACAGCCATGCCCCAGCCGACGACATGCGCGAAGATCGCGCCCGCGGGCGTGTCAAATGCCTGGTTTTGAGTGCTGCTAGGCTTTGCCATTTTCTCGATATTCGCCAAATACTAGCACGGCATTGTGTCCGCCAAAGCCGAAGGCATTTGACATGACGTGGCTAACTTCGTGTGGGCAGCCCACATTGGGTACATAATTGAGGTCGCAATCTGGGTCTGGCTCGTGCAAGTGAATGGTGGGCGGCAAGTAATTATCGCGCATTGCCATGATGCTGAACACGGCTTCAATCGCCGCGCCGCCGCCCAGGAGATGTCCGGTCATGGACTTGGTCGAGCTGACCGGGATGGCGTATGCGGCTTCCCCCAGCGCCAGTTTGATGGCGTTGGTTTCGGCGGTGTCATTTAAGGGTGTGCTAGTACCGTGGGCGTTGATGTAGTGAATGTCCTCGGCGCGCAAATTGGCGTCTGCCAGCGCGATTTCGATGGCGCGGGCGGCGCCTTCGCCGGTTTCCATGGGCGCGGTGATGTGGAAAGCGTCCGACGTATGGCCGTAGCCGAGCAGTTCCGCATAGATCGGCGCGCCTCGTTCCAGTGCGAAATTCAACTCCTCGAGGACCAGCATGCCGGCGCCTTCGCCGGGCACAAAGCCGTCGCGATTGCGGTCAAAGGGGCGCGACGCGCTTTCGGGGTCCTCATTTCGGCTGAGCGCGGTCATGTTATTGAACCCAGCCACACAAAGCGGCACGATGGCTGCTTCCGCGGCGCCGGCCAACATGGCTTTGGCGTCGCCGCGTCGGATGATGTGCATCGCTTCGCCGATGGCGTTATTGCCCGAGGCGCAAGCGGTAACGATACAGTGATTGGGTCCGCGAAGGTTATAAGACAATGAAACGACGCCCGAGCAGGAGTCGCTGAGTATCTTGGGAATCGCCAATGGTTTGATGCCGCGGTGTCCTTTGCTGTCAATCGCTTGCTGCGCTTCTACAAAGGAATTGATGCCGCCGACGCCAGAACCTACCACGCAGCCTACATCGTACATGTTGTTCTGGTCGACCTTCAATCCGCTGTCTGCCATAGCTTGCCGGCTCGCTTCCAAGGCGAATTGCGCGACGCGGTCGATGCGTCTGGCTTCTTTGCGCCCAAATATGATGTTCGGGTCGAAATTTTTGACTTCCCCAGCCAACTGATTCTGCGTCAATTTGCGGTCGTAGCGCGTGATGAAGTCGATACCGTTCACGCCGTCGGCAGTGTTCCGCCAAGCCTCGCTGACATTGTTGCCGGTCGGGCAGACGATTCCCAAGCCCGTGATGACGATGCGCGTTCTTTCCAAGGAACCCTCCGACGGTCGCTCAAATGACCCTATTAGGTTTGGCTGTCCGATGTCGCCTGCGCGCCGTTGGCGCCTAATCGCCAGCGTCAGCTCAGCGCGCGCGAGTCTGTGCCGACGCCCGCGCTTTGCCGCTGCCTCCAGCCTATACGCCTATAATAACACGGCGACTTGTTTCGCGTTGCTTTACAGTCTTTTCTTTGGCTTTTATAATAGCGCTTTCCTGCGGGGGTTTTTGCACGTCGACCGGCAGGCATTTCGTTTTTTCAGTTTTCGCGAGAGTTTATGATTCTGGTCACAGGAGCGACAGGTCTGATAGGCCGGCATCTGGTTCGGCGCTTGATGCAAGAAGGTCTGCCGACGCGATGCCTGCTGCCGGAGCGGCTGTTGCGGGGATTGCCCTGGGACGAAAGTCATGCGCATGCGCCGGAACTGGTCAGCGGCAGCGTCCTGGAGGAAGAAGCGCTTTTTCGCGCGGTGACGGGATGCCATGTCGTGATCCATCTATCCAGCGCGCAGTGGTGGGGCCGCCGCGGGGACTTAAACCAGATAGAGATCGAAGGAACGCGCGTATTGGTCGCGGTGGCGCGCGCGGCGCGCGTCGGCCGCATCATTACCATCAGCCATATCGGAGCCGCCCAAGCCTCTGCCTTTGCTTTGCATCGCGCCAAAGGCGAGGTCGAAGTTCTGCTGCGGGAAAGCGGCGTCGCCTATACCATCGTCCGCAGCGGGCTGGTATTTGCGCCCGATGACGCCTTTGTTAATCACATCGCCAGTATGCTGCGCGTCAATCCCTTGTTTTTTTTGATGCCCGGCTATGGCGAAGTGGCGCTGCACCCGATCTATATTGACGACCTGGTGGAAGCCCTATATCGTAGCCTGGATTTGGTGGATTTGGTCGACGCCACGGTGGAAATTGGCGGACCCGAGTATTTGAGTTTGCGTGATATGATCGCGACCGTGATGCGCGTTACCCGGATGCGCCGGGCAATCGTGCCCGTGCCGCCCTACCTGCTGCGCTGGATTACAGCCATCTACAGCCGGGTATTGCCGCGGGCGCTGATGACAAGTCAATGGTTGGATATCCTGGCCGCCAGCCGCACAGCCCCGCTTGGCGGCGCTTTCAATCACTTTGGTTTCCATCCGCGCCGTTTCGAAGACACCTTGTTAGGCTATTTGCCACAGCGTCGTCATCTCTCCGGATTGCTGCGCGATACCTTCCGTCGGCGTCCGCGTCCTGTATAGCGGAGGCTGGCAATGTCCAATATAGAAATCAAGCGCCTGATGACAGCGCGGCAGTTTCAGCAGGCGGTCGAGCTGCAGAAGGATTATTGGGGCACGGACGCCAGCAATCTTGTGCCGGGTCATGTGCTGCATACGATTTGTCACCATGGGGGCCACTTGCTTGGCGCTTATGATGGGTCGCAGTTGGTCGGCTTCGTCATGGGTTTTTTCGGCAGAGCCATGGATCAAGAAACGTCAGAAGCCCCGGAAGTCCCGGATACGGAGCGCGCCGCGGAGAACCTGCTGATTATGTCTAAACGCATGCTCGTCTTGCGGCAATACAGAGGCCGCAATATCGGCTTCAACCTGAAGATGGCTCAACGTGATATCGCTCTCAAGCAGGGCATAGACCTGGTAACTTGGACTGTTGATCCGCTGCTGGCGGCAAATGCGCATTTGAACTTTAGAAAACTGGGCGCGCTATCCAGCCGTTTCGCCGTCAATTATTTCGGCTTTCCCGAATCCGAAAGCTTGTACGCGGATCGCCTCGTCGTACAATGGCGGGTGAAGGGCAAGCGAGCGCAAGCCCGCGCAGCCGGCTGCAGGAGCGGGCGAACCTTGCAGCAATGCCTGGATGAGAATACGCCGATAATAAATGTCAGCGAGGCATCGGGTCCAACGCTGGCTCCACGCGCCTTACCGCCACACGCTATAGCCTGCAATCTGTTGGTCGAGATCCCGCCGGACATTCGGCATCTTGATGAACATGATCCGGTTGTCGCGCGCAGTTGGCGCTTGCACATACGCGAACTGTTGGGCAGGCTGATGGCATCAGGCTATGTTGTTGCGGACTTTGTAAGCGCTGTTGAAGGGCGGCGAAGGCGGGCGTATTATTATCTGAGCAGGGGCGAAGAGCGGCTTTAACTGCCAAAAAGGTGAAGAAATGGCATTCAACGGCGAGACAATATCGTTTATTGGCGCGGGCGTGATGGGCGAGGCAATGATCAAGGGCTTGCTGCGCCAGCAATTGGTAGCGCCCGAAAACATCCTGGCAGCCGACCCCAACCAGTCGCGCCTGGACGAGATTTGCGCTCAATACGGGATCCGCTGCACAGCCGACAATCAGATTGCCGCCCGCGAGGCGAAGGTCCTGGTCCTGTCTGTCAAACCGCAGGTCATAGACAAGGTCTTACCAGAGCTACAAGGTCTGGTCGCTGACGTTTCTTTGATCGTGAGCATCGTCGCCGGCGTGCCCTTGGGCACAATCGCGGATAGCTTGCGCAATGGCCGCGTCGTGCGTTCCATGCCCAATACGCCGGGGCAAATTGGCAATGGCATCACCGTTTGGACGGCCGCGCCCACTGTGGGGCGGGAGCAGCGTCGACAGACCGAGCTGCTATTGGGCGCCATGGGCGAGCAGATTTTCGCGGAAGACGAGCGCTTCCTCGACATGGCGACAGCGCTGAGCGGCTCGGGACCCGCCTATGTTTTTATGTTTATGGAATCCTTAATTGACGCCGGGGTGCACATGGGCTTCTCCCGCCGGGACGCCGAGCAACTGGTTACGCATACGCTTGCGGGTTCTGTCGAATACGCGCGGCAATCGGGCTTGCATCCAGCCCAGTTGCGCAATCAAGTCACCAGCCCGGGCGGCACCACCGCAGCGGCTCTCTACGAGATGGACAAGGGCGGGCTGCGCACGGTCCTGTCCAAAGGCGTATGGGCGGCCTACCGGCGCTCGCAGGCTTTGGGCGCGAAAGATGACTAAAATACCAATATCCTGGAATCATATTCAGTTGCCGCGAGACCGCGGGGGCGATTAGCAGGGCAATCGCTTCAAAATGATGGCGGACGAAATGGCGGGATTCTAAACTGAAAATTAACTACAGAGTACGCAGAGAACGCAGAGAAAAACAAAAAATCTCAGCTCAGCTGTGATTTTTGGTGACAAATCACGTTTCGCTGGGGACTGTTACCGATTCCGGGCCGCAGATTTCGAAGAATAGTCGTCTAAACTCCTACGAACTCTGCGTCCTCTATGTTGAAAAAAATTGAAGCGATTGCCCTGGGGCGATTAGCAGCGCCCTTGTAAAATTGCAAGCGACGGCCAAGTCCTGGCAAACAGGAAAATCCATTTGTGAAAATATGGACAAATGCCAGGTCATGGATTACAATATCGGTATGTTGGCATTTGCGTTCCTCTGCGCGTCGTGTTGGCTTTATTGAGGATGCAAAAGCATAAGGCGAAGATCAAGGAGCCGCTTTGAATGGCAGACAACATTTATGATTCAATTCTTGAGCAGATCCAAGATTTTGAGCTGAGCGAGCTCGAATCTGTAGAAGTCGGTTATGTCACGGAAGTCGGCGACGGCATCGCCCGCGTTTCCGGCTTGGATAACGTGCGCTATAACGAGCTAGTCCAGTTCGATAACGGCATTGCCGGTATCGCCTTCAATCTGGAAAAAGACAATGTCGGCGTCATCATCATGGGCGCCTATGATGATATTCAGGAAGGCGACAGCGTAAGCGCCTTGAGTCGTATCGCTTCTGTGCCAGTGGGCATGGGCTTGGTGGGGCGGGTTGTCAACGCCTTGGGTGAGCCCATTGACGGTCGCGGTCCCGTTCAATTCGACGAGTATTACAACATCGAGCGTATTGCCCCCGGCGTGATGCAACGCCGCAGCGTCGACCGTCCCGTGCAAACGGGCATCCTTTCTATAGACACCATGTTTCCCATCGGACGCGGGCAGCGCGAGTTGATCATCGGCGATCGCCAGACCGGCAAGACAGCCGTGGCATTGGATACCATCGTCAACCAAAAAGGCGAAGACATGTATTGCATTTATGTCGCGGTGGGCAAGCGCCGTGGCGAAGTCGCGCGCATTCGGGAAACGCTGGAACACGAAGGCGCTATGGATTACACGACCATAGTCGTGGCGTCGGCGTCGGACGCGGCGGCTTTGCAGTATCTGGCGCCTTATTCTGGCTGCGCCATCGGCGAATGGTTCATGGAAAACGGCAAGGACGCGCTGGTCATTTACGACGATCTTTCCAAACACGCCAATGCCTACCGACAGGTCTCGCTTTTGATGCGCCGCCCGCCAGGGCGCGAAGCCTTCCCGGGCGATGTTTTCTACTTGCATAGCCGCTTGCTGGAGCGGGCCGCCCAACTCAGCGACGAACGCGGCGGCGGCAGTTTGACCGCCTTGCCCATCATCGAAACCTTGTTGGGCGATGTATCAGCCTTTATCCCCACCAATGTCATTTCTATCACCGATGGCCAGATCTACCTCGAATCCGAACTATTTAACGCTGGTGTGCGTCCGGCGATAAATACCGGCATCAGCGTCAGCCGCGTCGGCAGCGCGGCCCAGACGCGGGCGATGAAGGATGTGGCCGGCGGGTTGAAACTGCAGATGGCGCAATTCCGCGACCTGGCGGCTTTTGCCCAGTTTGGTTCCAACCTGGACAAGGCGACGCAACTGCAGTTGGACCGCGGCATGCGCTTGACCGAATTGTTCAAGCAGGTTCAGTATCAGACCCTATCGCTGGATGAGCAGGTCGCCTTGACCTATGCCGGCACCGGCGGTCTGACCGATGATGTGCCGGTCGATAGAATGATCGGTTGGAAGGAAGAATTCTTGCGCGCATACCGGACGCAATTC
Organism: Phototrophicaceae bacterium; assembly: GCA_965116975.1. GTDB lineage: Bacteria > Chloroflexota > Anaerolineae > Aggregatilineales > Phototrophicaceae > UBA6055. The sequence continues at coordinate 2,163,411 of OZ220735.1, read as the reverse complement.
TCCGATGTAGTTGAATTCATTCGGGAAAACAGCAATGCGAAGGTCAAAGAGCAAATTCAGGAAAAACTGGAGCAAGCGATCAGCGCATTCAACGAGACCTGGGCTTAGTGTCGCCGATTGACGCCGAGAGGAGACACTAGATGGCAACCCTTCGAGAAGTCAAGAATCGCATACGCAGCGTCAAAAACATCGCCCAGATCACGCGGGCGCTGGAAGCGGTCTCGGCTTCGCGCGTGCGTCGGGCGCAAGCCAGGGTGCTGGCGAGCCGCGCCTTTGCCGAAAAAGCCTGGGAAATCTTGGTCAATGTTCAAGCAGCCAGCAAGAGCACCCCGCTTCATCCGCTGCTCACGTCGCGCGAAGAGATCAATCGCGTGATGGTTGTGGTCATCACGTCCGACCGCGGCTTGGCGGGCGCCTACAATACGAATATCCTGCGCGTCGCGCAACGCTTCGCTACCCGGCTCGGCAAGCCAGTCGATTACGTGGCGGTCGGGCGCAAAGGGCGGGATTCCCTTGCGCGCTCCGGCGCCAACATCGTGGCTTCTTTCAGCGACATGCCGGCCGAACCAAAGATTTCGGACATCAGGCCGATAGCGCGCATCGCCATGGACGCTTATCTCGACGGCGAAGCCGACGAGGTGCTGATCGCCTATACCGACTTCATCAACATGCTGGCGCAGCGGCCGGCCGTCTTGGGTTGGCTGCCCTTGACCACCGATACCATCGCCCAGCAAGTGGCGGCCGAATATGTCAAGGATGTGGCCAGCGTCAGCGGGGGCATCCAGAATTACGAATACGAGCCGAGCGCCACAGCCGTCGTGGACGAAATTGTGCCGCGCTTTACCGAATTGCAGCTTTATCAAGCCTTGCTGGAAGCGCAGGCCAGCGAACATGCCGCGCGCATGGCAGCCATGAAAAACGCCACCGACAACGCCACGCAACTGACTGCCGATCTCACCTTGCAATACAACAAAGCCCGGCAGGCCGCTATCACCGCGGAGATTCTTGATATCGTCGGCGGAGCCAACGCCTTGCAGCAGGCGATTGATAAAGCAAGCACGGACATTGTAGATATTTTTGACAGCAGCAAACATTTGCAGGATGTTTAGATAGATTCGACCGATCCTGCCAGCGAGTAAGGAGCAGATGATGGCAAATATTCAAGGCGCCGTTACACAGGTCTTGGGAAACGTGGTAGATGTCGAATTCCCGGCTGGGGAATTGCCGGATATTTTTGACGCCGTGGAAGTCCCGCGCGAAGGTGAGGACGATCTGGTGCTGGAAGTGGAATTGCATTTGGGCGAAAGCTCTGTGCGCACTGTCGCGATGGATTCGACCGATGGTTTGGCGCGCGGGGCGCCGGCGATTGCCACGGGCCAACCCATTGCCGTGCCGGTCGGCGAGCCCACTCTGGGACGGATCTTCAATGTCCTCGGTCGCCCCGTCGATATGGGCGAGGAAGTGCCGGACGACGTCGAAAGACGGCCGATTCACGCCGACGCCCCTTCCTTCGAGGACCAGTCGCCCACGATTGAACTCTTCGAGACCGGCATGAAAGTCATTGATCTGGTCGCTCCCATGACGAAGGGCGGCAAGACAGGCATCTTCGGCGGCGCGGGCGTTGGCAAGACCGTCACCATTCAGGAGCTGATTAACTCCATCGCCACGCAGCACGATGGTTTGTCGGTCTTTGCCGGCGTAGGAGAACGAACGCGCGAAGGCACGGACCTCTATCACGAGATGAAAGAAGCCAATGTGCTGGACAAGTTGGCGATGGTCTTCGGGCAGATGAACGAACCGCCCGGCGTGCGCCTGCGGGTGGGCTTGTCCGGTTTGACTATGGCGGAGTACTTCCGCGACCAGGGCCGCGATGTCTTGATCTTCATCGACAATATTTTCCGTTATTCGTTGGCCGGCGCGGAAGTATCGGCATTGTTGGGTCGCATGCCCTCCGCGGTAGGCTATCAGCCCAACCTAGGCGAAGAGATGGGCATGCTGCAAGAGCGCATCACCTCGACCAAGAGCGGTTCGATCACCTCGATGCAGGCGGTCTATGTGCCTGCTGACGATTATTCCGACCCGGCGCCGGTAGCGGTATTCACGCATCTGGACAGCACCATCGCGCTTGAGCGTTCCATCGCCGCCCGCGGCTTGTTCCCCGCTGTGGATCCGCTGTCTAGCACGAGCAATATCCTGGCGCCGGAAATTGTCGGGGAAGACCACTACAGTACCGCCCGAGAGTCGCAGCAAGTGCTTCAGCGGTATAAGGACTTGCAAGATATCATCGCCATTCTCGGGGTCGAGGAATTGTCCGATGACGACAAGGTCTTGGTGGCGCGCGCGCGCAAGATGGAAAACTTCCTCAGCCAGCCCATGTTCGTGGCGGAGCAGTTCACCGGGCAGGCTGGGCGCTATGTGCCCATCAAAGACACCGTGCGCGGCTTCCGCATGATTTTGGACGGCGAAGTCGATCATATTCCCGAGCAAGACTTCTATATGGCTGGTCCCATCGAAGATGTGCAGGAGCGCTACGCCAGCCGCGAGAACTAAATTAGTGAGGGCGACAATGCCGATTCACATCGAACTGGTGACGCAAGAAGCGAAGATTTTCGACGAGCCCGAAGCCGACATCGTCATCGTGCCGGCGGTTGAAGGCGAGATGGGCGTGCTGCCTAATCACGCGCCTGTTTTGACTACGCTATCTTTTGGCGAGCTTGTCGTGCGTAAAGGCGAGGCGGAAGAAAGCTTCGCCATCTATGGTGGCGTGGTTGACGTGCGCCCGGACAAAGTGGTGGTGCTCGCGGACCTGGCAGAGTCTTCCTTTGCGCTTGATCTGGAGAAAGCGCAAGAGGCACGGGAGCGCGCGCGCGTGATCCTGGAGGAAGGACCCCCGAGCTTGGATAATCGGCAAGCGGAATTGGAGCTGCGGCGAGCCAACCTGGCTGTGCGCATAAGCCAAAAGGTGCGCAACCGCGGATCAATGCTGCGCATCGTCGAAGAGGACGCCGAGGAAATCTGAGCATTATCGCGCTGCAACAAACCTAGGATATGATAGACACCCGACGCCGTAATAGCGCTCGGGTGTCTTTTGTTTTGGGCGCCAGCGCCAACGGCGTGGGTCTTGTTTGCGCTGCCGGAAGTGTCGCTCTTGCTTTGCGCAAGTTCCGTCTTCTATGTAGAATTGATTAGTGAGGCATTACGCGAAGCGAATTATATCTTGGAGCTTCATTGTTAGGTAAACGCTTGGGTGTTGACTTGGGAACGGTCAACGTTCTCATTTACGACAGCGGAAGAATCGTGCTGCAAGAACCCTCTCTCGTCGCCTTGCTGGCGGAAGAAGAGCGCATCGTTGATTTCGGTCAACCGGCTCGGGAAATGCTGGGCAGGGTGGACGATGAAGATATCCAGGTGATGCGCCCCCTGCAGAATGGCGTCATTGCCGACTACGAAGTCACGGAAGCAATGCTGGAATATTTCTTCGGCAAAATCGCTGGTCGCATGCGGCTCTTCCGGCCGTCGGTGATGGTTTCCGTCCCTTATGGCGCCACCAGTGTCGAGAAACGCGCGGTCCGGGAAGCAATCCTCACAGCTGGCGCGCGTGAAGTGCAACTGATGTGGGAACCGATGGCATCGGCGCTGGGCGCGGGATTGCCGGTAGGCACGCCGGCCGGCGGCATGGTTGTTAACATCGGCGGCGGCATTACCGAAGCCGCGGTATTGACGATGAACAACATCGTGCGGGCGGAAAGCGGACGGGTTGGCGGTTTGCGGCTGGATGACGGCATCATCAGTTACATTCGGCGCAAGTACAATTTGACCATCGGACAGCCGACGGCGGAATCGATCAAAATACAGATTGGCGCAGCGGTCGATCAACCGCAAGAGATGACAATGGAAATCCAAGGCCGCGACAATGTGACAGGGCTGCCGCGCACGGTGCGCGTCACCACCGGCGAGGTGGTCGAGGCACTGGCGGAACCGCTGGGGCAGATCGCCGCGGTTGTCAAAGCGGTCCTTGCCACCACACCGCCAGAGCTTTCATCCGATATCATCGATCGCGGCATAGTCTTGTCTGGCGGAGGCGCATTGCTGCGCGGCGTCGATACATTTTTGACTCAAGAAACCGGCGTGCCGGTCTATCGCGCCGACAATCCGCTGATTAACGTGGTTGTCGGCTGTGGACGCGCCTTGGAAGACCCCGCCATCCTCAGGCGCTTGGCGCAAGCCAATTATTTTTGATAATTGATAAATAAAGACGCTCGCGAATTCCCCAATAATCGCCGCTTGGGGATCTCGGCACTGGCTCGCGGGCGATGCGCCTCAGTCTTGGCTGAGGTAGTAAGTCATATGCTGCAAGTGCGTAACGGGATCAATGTATTGGATCTGCACATTTGCTGGCACGGTGATGTTGATGGGGGCGTAGTTCAGAATCGCCTGGACGCCCGCCTCGACCAACTGATCAGCCACAGACTGCGCATGTTCGGCCGGTACCGCCAGCATGGCGATTTTGATGCCTTCTTCACGGATCGTCTTATTCAGATCCGCTATTGGTTCCACGACGAATTCGTCAATCGCCAGCCCGATCTTTTGCGGACTGATGTCAAACAGATGGGCGATGCGAATACCCCTGTCTTGGAAACCGCGATATCGCGATATCGCGATGCCGAGGTTGCCCGCGCCGACGACGACAACCAGCCATTCTTGGTTCACTTGCAAAACGTCTTGCAGCTTTTCGATGAGGTACTTGATTTGGTAGCCAGTGCCTTGTTTGCCAAATCCGCCAAAATGAGATAAATCCTTGCGTATCTGCGCCGAGCTGATATCCAGGCGCTTGCCCAGCTCATGCGAGGACGTGACGTCATGCCCCTCTTGCTGTAAACGGCGCAAAGCCCGCAGGTAAAGCGGCAGACGACCTATCACGATGTCGGGGATGTTCTCTGGCGGCTTAAGCAACATTTACTTGACTATCCCAGCCGAAGCGTTTGTGAAACTTTCTACAATGAAATACTACCACCGAGCCATTTATCTCGCTAGACAACGGACTTGCGAGCCTGGGCTATCGCTTCAAAATGATGGCGGACGAAATGGCGGGATTCTCATCTGAAAATTAACTACAGAGTACGCAGAGAACGCAGAGAAAACAAAAAATCTCATCTCAGCTGTGATTTTTGGTGACAAATCACGTTTCGCTGGGGACTGTTGCCGATTCCGGGCCGCAGATTTAGAAGAATAGTCGTCTAAACTCCTACGAACTCTGTGTCCTCTGCGTCCTCTATGTTGAAAATAATTGGAAGCGATTGCCCTGGGCGACAATTGACTTTGCTTGCAGGCTCCTGGCGCAAATGCTAAAATCCCAACACCGTTTACTTTGCAGCCCGTTATGAGCTTTCCCGTGGAAAGGCTTGAATTGCGCGGCGCGCCGCCTAGGTGGGGGAATATGGACCTCGAGGGGAACAGCGATAACAAAAAGAGCAAGCCCTTGACAAATGACCTGCAGATCGTACACGACAGTATGCTTGATGGCTTGGGTCAATTGGCGGATTATTTTGGCTTCAGCACCGTGATGGGGCAGTTGTTTGGCACCTTGCTCCTGAGCGCGGAACCCTTGTCGCTCGACGATATGACAACCCGCCTGGGCATATCCAAAGCCAGCGTGAGTACAAATATGCGCTCGCTGGAACGCATGGGCATGGTCAGGCAGGTTTGGGTTAGAGGCGGCAGCGGAAGACGCAAATACTATCAATCCGAGACGGATTTCTGGCAGATTTTCTCGAACATACTCAGCGGCCGCGAACTCCGTGATGTCGAGCGCGCCTTGGCGGTAATGGAAGAAAACAGGCAGCGTATATCGGGCAACATCAATGACTTGCCCTACGACGAACAGTTGCTGGCTCGTCTTTATCTTGATCGCATCGCCCAGATCCAAGCGCTCTTTCGCTTCGCGCAGTTGATTATCAACAGTGTTCTCAACCAGATCAAAAGCATTGACGTCTCGGACGTCTCTGGCGTGGAGCTGCAGTAGCTATCTGCCCTTGTCGGCTCGGCCGGGCTTCATTATAATTCCGCCGGGCTTCAGCTTTTTTCGGAGCTTCGCAGCCGCGCGCGGTTGCGGCGTCGAAATATAGGTCTAGCGCGATGCATCGCGCTGAGGCTTTTGGCTCCCAGGGGAAGTGGCGGAATTGGCAGACGCGCATGACTTAGGATCATGTCTCTTTTGAGGTGAGGGTTCGAGTCCCTCCTTCCTCAAAAAATGCAAGAAACATTTACGGGCGCGGTTCGCGCCTTTGCCTTTTCTGACAAAAGCTTTACTTTGCGCGAAAAATTCACGTGCTAGAATCCAACTGATATGATCGAGGATGGCGACTTGAACCTGCAAACCGAGAGAATCGAAAACCACCGAGCGCAACTGACTATCGAGATTGAAGAAGATCAGTTGGCAAGCGCCAAGCAGAAAGCCGCTCGGCAATTATCACAGCGTGTGAGGATAAAGGGCTTTCGCAAAGGCAAAGCGCCTTATCGCATTGTCGCGCAACATGTGGGCGAAGCGGCGATCCTGGAAGAGGCGATAGACTCGCTTGGCGAAGAACTATACAAGCAGGCGCTTGAAGAGTCCGAAGTCAATTCCTACGGTCCGGGCGCTTTTGAGGACTTTAAGCTTGAACCCGCGCCAACATTAGTCTTCACCGTGCCCTTGCAGCCGGAAGTTGAATTGAACAACTACCAAGATGTCCGAATAGACTTTGAAGAGCCGGAAGTCTCCGAAGAGCTTGTCGATGAAGCCTTGCAGCGCTTGCGCCTGCTCGACCTCGAAGTTATGGACGATCAGTGTGAAGTGGCGGAACTAGGCAATCGAGTTACTTTATCGGTGGACAGCGAGTTCCTGGATGGCGAAGAACCCGACGCTGATGAGCCAGAGATTGTCGGCGATGAGACGGAACAATCTGATGAAACTGATGAGACTGATGACGCTGATGGCGAGCCAGATGACGTGGCTTGGAACGAAGATGATGATATGCCCTATGTGCCGCTGAAGGGCGACACCTTTGTTCACGATGAAAACGCAATCGTGATTCTGGATCCCAGCGAAGATCCTTTTCTCGACGGATTCGTTGAAGCGATTGTCGGCGCTGAATTGGGCTCGGATATAGAATTCGAATTGACTGTTCCCGACGATGATGCCGACAAAACGATAGCCAACCGCCAAGTATATTTTGTGGTGACGGTCAAAAAAATCGAAGCTATCCGGATTCCGGACCTTGACGATGCCTTTGCGGAGAATTCCAGCAAGAACCGCGGCGCCGAATTGATGGACATGGCGGTATTGCGGGAAGACGCTCGCACAGAATTGGAAAGAAGGGCGCTTGAGCAAGCCAAGTCAGACTATAGCGGGCAAGTCTTGGAACAAATTATCGCAGGCGCCGAGATTCACTATCCCGAGCTATTGCTCGAAGATCGAATAGACGCATTTGTCAAAGAATTCGAGGACAGCCTGAAGCAAAGAAACCTCCGCCCGGAGGACTATTACCGCTTTTCTGGCGAAACGCCGGATTCCTTACGGCTGCGTTATCATGAGCAGGCGACGCATTCAGTTGAACAAAGCTTGGTGATAATGGAGTTAATAAAAGAAGAAGAAGTTGAAGTGGCTGATGAACTCCTCGACCTGCGGATGGATTTGTCTTTTGCAGGTTTAGGGGAAGGCGCCGAAATTCGCAAAATCATTGGCACCCCGGAAATGCGCGCCAATCACCGCAATGAATTGTTCATAAGCCAGGTTAACGAAAGACTTTGGGCTATCGGCCGTGGCGAAGACCCGGACGAGGCTGTAGCTTCGTATTTTGCGCAATTGCGCGACGACTTAAAACTGGCGCGAGAAAGTTTTGCAAGACTGCAAGGCTATGTGGATAGCGAAGAACTGTCAGACAGTGATGATTTTGACGAGGACAAGTCTGACGACGATATGAGCGCAGTTGACCCGGCGCGGGAGGCTGCGCCGACAGATGAAGCCCAAGTAATAACGCGGGACGCGGGCGAAGCCAGCGATGAGGAAGCGGACGATCTTGACAGAAGCATAGTTGGCGAATAACAACGAATGTAGACAAATGAAGACGATGACAGCGATTCTCAGTTGAAACAGAAAGGCATATGACAGGGATGATGAACAGCATACACAACGTAATCCCAATGGTGATCGAGCAGGGCAGCCGCGGCGAGCGCGCCTACGATATCTATTCTCTCTTGCTCAAGGAACGCATCATATTCGTCGGCAGCGGTATCAACGATCAGATCGCAAATTTGATAGTCGCGCAGATGCTCTTCCTGGAACGCGAAGGTCCCGACCGTCGCATCCAGATGTACATCAATTCGCCTGGCGGCATCGTCTACGCTGGCATGGCAATTTACGATACCATGCAGCAAGTGATGGCTCCGGTAAGCACTGTCGCCGTCGGCATTACCGCCAGTTTCGGCACGGTATTGCTGGCATCGGGCGAAGGGGGCATGCGCATGGCTTTGCCCAACGCCACCATTCACATGCACCAGCCCTTGGGCGGGGCGCAAGGGCAGGCTTCCGACATTATCATTCAGGCGGAAGAGATTGTCCGTTTGAAGAAACGCTTAATCGAAATCTTCGTTCACCACACGGGGCGCACTGCAGAAGAGATCGAAAGAGTAACCGACCGTGATGTGTACATGACCGCGCAAGAAGCGACCGACTTCGGCTTGGTTGATGCGGTATTGCTTTCCGAAGAGCGGGAGGCTAAGGGGGTTCTCACGTGACCTATTCTACAGGTAGGCATCGCTGCACCTTCTGTGGGCGCTCGCACGACGAAGTTGATCGATTGATCGCCGGATCCGACAACTTGTTTATCTGCAACTTCTGCGTTGAACTCTGTTATAACTTGCTGGCAAGTGAAGACAATGGCGAGGAACAAGCGATCGAGAGCAACCTCGAATTTGAGTTGCAGTTGTCCCCGCGCCAGATTTCCCAGCGACTTGACGAATATGTCATCGGGCAGCATGGCGCCAAGCGCGTCTTGAGCGTCGCAGTCTACAACCATTACAAGCGCATCCAATCGAATCTGGAACCCGAAGATCTGGAACTGGACAAGAGCAATATCCTTTTACTCGGTCCCACCGGCTCGGGCAAGACACTCCTGGCGCAAACCTTGGCGCGGATTCTTGATGTGCCAATCTGTATTACCGACGCAACCGCGCTGACAGAAGCCGGCTACGTCGGAGAAGATGTGGAAAATATCTTGCTTCGGCTGATTCAAGCGGCGGATGGCGATATCGCCCGCGCGGAACGGGGCATCATTTATATTGACGAAATCGACAAGATCTCGCGCAAGTCCAACGCCAATCCATCAATCACGCGCGATGTCTCTGGCGAAGGCGTGCAGCAAGCTCTGCTCAAGATTATCGAAGGAACTGTCGCCAATGTACCGCCGCAGGGCGGACGCAAGCATCCACACCAGGAGTTCCTGCAGATCGACACGCGAAATATCTTGTTTATCGTAGCCGGAACATTCTCCGGCATCGAAGACGTTGTGCGACGGCGTGTTGGCATGAAGAGCAAAATTGGTTTTGGCGCGCAGCAAGAAGACCAAAAGGAAAAGAATGCGGATATCTTGAAGGAGCTGTTGCCCGAAGACTTGATCCAGCATGGCATGATCCCGGAAATGGTCGGCCGCTTGCCGGTGCTGGTTTCTTTGGAGGCGCTCGAACTGGATGATTTGGTCCGCATCTTGGTCGAGCCCAAGAACGCGCTTGTAAAACAGTATGAGCATCTGCTCGCGCTGGACGAAGTAGAGCTTGTTTTCGAAGAGCCCGCCCTGCGCGCGGCGGCGGAACTGGCAATCAGCCGCGAAACCGGAGCGCGCGGCTTGCGCTCGATTATCGAGTCGTGCTTGCTGGATGTCATGTACGAGGCGCCCAGCCGTAATGACATCACCAAGGTGGTCATCAGCGAGAGCGTGGTGCGCGGAGAGGAAAAGCCGCAAATCGTTGCCAGCGACGGTTCAATCTTCGCCTTGTCCGACATCATTAATACTGCCGCCTGAATCCAGACAGTCGCGGCAATCTATATCGCTCGGCCTCCAGGGTCTGATGTTATTGGCTGATAGGCAGCAGCAATACTTCTGAATGCTGCGCCGCTCTTACTTTGAAGCTCTGCGCGTCCAGGGAAGGCGCTTCTTCCCCGGTGCCCCCCCAATTGTAGGGAATCGTCCAGCGCGGCTTCAGCATCGTTACCAGACGCAGGCCCTCATCCACCGACATGCGACCATAGCCGTCAATTGGCAAAAGCAGAATGTCTGGCTGTAGCATGGACATCTCCGGCACGATGTTCGAATCGCCAACATAGTAGATGTCATAGTAATCCAAAGAAATTAGGAATCCCAACCCCTTGTCTCCTCGTGGATGGCGCGGGTCGCTGACTGAATAAGCCGGCACCCCTTTGACGCTCGCCTTGCCCAGATTGATGCTCTGCCAATCTCGGATTACTTTTGCGCCCGCGACGACGCGCGCCACCGCCTCGTTCCCAATGATCAGGGTATTGTCGCCGCGTATTTTCTCTATATCCGCGAGCGAACAATGATCGTAATGATCATGCCCGACGAGGATGATATCCGGCGTAGAATCGTCTTGTATGACGCGCCAAGGGGCGATCTGTATGCGCGGCTCCGCGCAAATAAGAAAACTGCTATGACCTTGCCAGAAGATTTTTTCGATCAAGGTACCGGCATCCTGAAAGCGCCTGATGCTGCGACAATGTAGATCTGAAGCGGCATGCCTTTCCTATAATTATAGATTGCTTGTATGGTCTTGGGAATCTAATCGACTGTCGTCGGCAGGACAATCGCTTCAAATTATTTTCAACATAGAGGACGCAGAGGACACAGAGGTTTAGGAGTTTAGACGACTATTCTTCTAAATCTGCGGCCCGGAATCGGCAACAGTCCCCAGCGAAACGTGATATGTCACCAAAAATCACAGCTGAGATGAGATTTTTTGTTTTTCTCTGCGTTCTCTGCGTACTCTGTAGTTAATTTTCAGTTTAGAATCCCGCCATTTCGTCCGCCATCAATTTGAAGCGATTGCCCTGCTGTCGTCGGCGGTTTGCCGGCTACACATTGAGCAAGCGCATCGGATGCAATTATGTATGGCATATCAAATAATCTACTGAGATGGTGGGGCGGCGCGCGATTGCTCTGGGGCTATACAGGATGCGTCTACACGCCGCTTGAAGTCTCGTGTATGCTCTTGAGCTTAGGCAAATGGTGAGACGATTTGCGCGACTATGCTAATTGACGAGGCAAAGATTTTTGTCGCTAGCGGCAAGGGCGGCGATGGCATGGTATCGTTCCGGCGCGAGAAATATGTGCCGCGTGGCGGACCCTCCGGCGGCAGCGGCGGCCGTGGCGGCGATGTCGTCCTGCAAGCCGACAGCAGTCTAAACACGCTGTTTTTCTTCCACAGGCGCGTGCATTACAAGGCGAAAGCAGGCGCCAAGGGCGGCTCCAGCAACAAGTCTGGCGCCGACGCCGACGCGCTCGTGGTTCAGGTGCCATTGGGGACGGTCGTCCGAGCGGCGAAAACAGGCGCAGTACTCGCGGATTTGGTAACGGAGGGGTCGCAGGTCCAGGTCGCGCGCGGAGGAAGAGGCGGCCGGGGCAACGCTTTGTTCAAGACGGCGGCCAATCAAGCGCCGCGACTGGCGGAAAAAGGCGAGCCGGGCGAAGAACGCTGGTTGACGCTTGAACTCAAGATGATCGCCGATGTAGCGCTGGTGGGTTTGCCGAATGCTGGCAAGTCAACTCTGCTTTCGGTGGTCAGCAACGCCAAGCCGAAGATCGCGGACTATCCCTTTACGACCTTGCAGCCTAACTTGGGTACGGTGATCTATGACAACAGCGATCTGGTATTTGCCGATATTCCCGGGCTAATCGAAGGCGCGCATCTGGGGATTGGTTTGGGGCACGCCTTTTTGCGGCATATCCAGAGAACCAGCATGATAATCCACATTCTGGATGGCTCGTCAGATGATCCGGTCGCGGACTATAATCAAATCAAAGCCGAATTGGCGCTCTTTGACGATCGGCTGGCGGATCGCCCGGAAATTGTGGTGATCAACAAACTCGATTTGCCCGACGTGCGCGAGTATTTGTCGCTGCTGCAGGAACAATTGGCGGAACGCGGTGTGGGGGATACGCTCGCGATCTCCGCATTGACGCGTGAAAACGTTAGCGGTTTGATCCAACGCGCCTTCGAGATGGTGCCGGAATCTCCCGACCTATTCCTTCATCCGGTTAGCGAATTGCCTGTTTACGAGCTAGAAGACAGCGATGTCTCTTTCGAGATTAAACGAGAAGATGGCCTCTTCTATGTAGCGGCGCTGGCATTGAACGGGCGGCCGCCATGACTTATTGGGATTATGAAGAAGCGGTTGCGCGCTTCCAAAAGACCTTGGAAACCTTAGGCGTCGCCCAAGCTTTAGTGGATGCGGGCATACAAGAAGGCGATACGGTTTATATTGGCGAATACGAACTGGAGTGGACCGAGTGAAACGCGAGCGGATTGGCATTTTGGGCGGAACATTCGATCCGCCGCAAATGGGCCATCTAATCTTGGCGGAGTATAGCCGAGAAGCCTTGCGGATGGATCACATCCTCTTTGTGCCGGTGGCGGATCACCCGGTCAAGCTGGGGGAGACGCGCTTGCCAGTCAAGCATCGTCTGGCAATGCTAGAGTTGGCCATCAAGGGCAATCCGCATTTCAGCATTTCTCGCGTCGATATCGATCGCGCTGGTCCGCACTACTCGGCGGACACGGTCCGCGTCATCCGCGAAGCAAATCCGGATGCCGACCTTTACTTTGTCATGGGCGGGGACAATCTGCGCTCTTTGCCGAGCTGGAAGCGCGCCCAAGACCTGTATCGTTGCTGCCGTCTGGCGGTCATGAAACGGGCTGACGAAGATATTGCGCCGGCTATGCACGATCATCTGCTGCCAGGTTTGTCGCAGCAAGTCGACATCGTCGATGTGCCAATGCTCAGCATGTGGCTTTCTTCAACATTTGTGACTAAACGGCTGCGCGCGGGTCTTAGCGTTCGCTATCTGGCGCCCGATGCGGTGCTAGATTATATTGACCGCTACAATCTCTATCGTTGAGCCGCGATGATTCAGATTCTGTCCCCGGCGATTCTACTCTTCGCTTTCCTTGCTGCCGCTTTGGGCGGAATGGCGCAAGATCACACGGCAGTTCCCAGGCTTAGCGTGCCGACGCTCGTGCCAACTTCGACCTCCCAAGCGCCCGAGCCCGCGCTGAGCAGGACATCCGCTGTCGCGCATATCGCGGAAAAAGGCGAGCTGATCGCCGGCCTGCTTTTCAACGAACCGCCCTATAGCGAGTTGAGCTTGCAAGGCGAATTGCGCGGATTTGACGTGGAAGTCCTGCGCTTGCTAGCGGAGATTTGGGAAGTTGACCTGCAGCTCGCGCAGGTTACGCGTCAAAACGCAATTGAGCTACTTGAGTCCGGCGACGTGCACGTCGTCGCTTCGGCGCTAGTGCATTATCGCGAACTCGGCGAGCAAGTTGAGTTCAGCCAAACATATTTGCTCGGCAAGCAAGGGCTGATGACGCGGGCGGGCAGCGACTATGCGGCGCCCGATGCGCTGCATAATAAGAAGATTGGCTTCGTACTTGGAACACGCTCGGAAACTGCTCTGGGTCTATGGGAAGCGAGGCTCGGGCTTGCGCTCGACAAAGCGCGTTATCTAACGCTTGACAAGGCGCTAGCTGCCCTGTCCCGTGGAGACGTAGAAGCCATCATTGGCGAAGAGCAGGATTTGCTGCAAGTTTCGCGCGCTTACGCCGACGAGTTTCGCATTCTTGAAGAGCCTGTCCTGGTCGAAGCGCATGCTCTGGCGATCAAGCGGCAAGACGCCAGCCTGCGCAACTTGCTAAATCGCAGCATTCAGTATTTGTTCGCGGAGGACCAACTAGAAGACCTGTTCCGGGAGTATTTTCCCGGGCAAGATTATCGCGCCGAGATTGCCCAGCGCTGGGATAACCTGGGCGAGCGACCGCAGCCCGGGCAATTCCCCAGGGAAATTACCTATCCAGCGCAATACACGCTGCCAAACCTTATGGGGTCTCGTGTCTTGAGAGTTGGCGGTTTGATTGACGACGCCCAGCCGAATGCGCAGCCCGAAGATAAGCTCGCGCTGCTGAATCGCGCTCTTGTCGAGGAGATCGCGCGCAGGTGGGATGTGAGCCTAGAGTGGATCCCCAGTGAACCGGAGGCTGCATTTTCGCTCTTGCAGGATGGCGAGCTTGATCTTGTCGTCGGCGTGAAGCCCGACTGGCGCTGGACGAATACTGTGGACTATGCCGCGCCTTATCTGCTGCATGGCGACCGCCTCATGGTTCCAGCCAACTCAAGCATCACCGGCTTCAACGACCTGCGGGGTCAATGGATCGGCATCATGATAGATGATGAAACGGCGCGCGATCGCGCGCAGGCTTGGGCTGACAGCATCAACGCGAGCGTGCAGTTCTACCAAAGCCGGGCGGCTGAGGCCGCGCTGAACCTGCTGGAATTTGACAACGCGGACGCCATCTATGCTGATAGCCTGGCGCTGATACCGCACCTTGAAGCCAGTCCAAACGCATTGAAGCTGACGGAGCGCTGGTATAGCCGTTCGTATTACGCCTTTGCCCTTAGGCATAATGATCTGGATTTTCGTTTGCTGCTCGATTACACGCTGCAAGAACTAATCAGCGACGGAACCTTGCGGCGGCTTTCCGCGCCTTTGCTGCTTTCGGACGAGTCCCTCGAGTATTTTGTCGTTCCGGGCGCGTCAACATTCGCCGGCATTAACTTGACCGGGTCTTAAGACGATGCTGCGCCCGCAATACGATGCCGACGCCGATTATTAGGACAATGCTGCCGCCAACCTGTGTCGTCGTCGGGGTCTCGCTCAGAATAAGCAGCGCCCACAATACGCTAAGCGCCGGCACGGTCTGCGCCGTGACTGTCAATGTCGTTGGCGACAGGTAGCGCAGTACGAAATTCAGCACCCCGTGACCGATAATCTGCGCCAAAACCGCCAGCAGCAGAACCCAGAAATAGCCTTGCCATTCGTAACCGAGAACTGGCGTTCGGCTCAAGGCGATAATGAGCAGGGTTGTGACAGCCCCGCTTGTGTATACCAGCCAGATATAAGGGACGAAGGACACGTTGCCGCGGACCTTGCGCCCGATAATAATATACAGGGATGCGGAGCAGGCGCTGATCAGCGACATGAGGATGCCCAGACTTGGATTGCCCCCCGGCAGCGGCGGCGCTTCGCCCGAGGTTGCCCAGGAAATCAGGATTGCGCCCAGCAGCGCTACAAAGACCCCCAGCCATACGGATCTCTTCAGTTTGACCTTTAGAATCGCCACTTCCTGTATGGCGACCCAAATGGGAATAGTAGCGATCAGCGCTTGTCCAATTATGACGCTGATATGTTCCAGGGACGCCGCGTTCAGTGTGATGTTGAAGCCGAACATGGCGCCCGCGAAGATGGCCAGCCAGCGGCTGCGCGCCGGCATTAAACGGATGTCAGCGGCGTATTTGTGCCAGACATAGGGTGTGAAAAAGAGCGCGCCGACAATCATGCGCCCGCTAGAAATCAGCGCCGGCGGGACATCGTGCTGCAAGGCAAAACGAATGCAGATGGGACCAAAAGACCAAGACACGGTGGAGAGAGCCACCAGGATCCAAAGCTGCGTCGCCCTTGACTGGACCAGTCTAAGACGCATTGTCAGTTCCCGCCGCTATCCTTTTATGCGCTTGCCGGATCTCGCCGCGGCTGGCCAGCACGACGCCGACGATGATCGTCAGACTGCCCAGAATCTGTTGATTTGGCGGCAGTTCACGGAACAGGACTAGCGCCAAGAGCGCGCTGCCGATCGGCTCCAGTTGCGAAAACATGCTGACCAGCGCCGCGGGAAAGTACTCGAGCAGGTAATTGAGAGAAGAATGCCCGATTAGCTGCGGGACCAAGCCCATTGCCAGCAGGACGAGATAGCCTTCGATGCTGTAACCGAGAGTCGGCGTCGCCCTGGCCAGCATGACGGCCAGGGTGCAGGCGGCTGCGATGCTGTAGACGAGCCAGACATAGGGGATGACCGGCAGCCGGGCGCGCAGCTTGCGCCCTATCAGCATATAGACCGATACGCTCAGCGCGCCCAGCCAAGCCAGACCGGCTCCAAGCAAGGTGGCGTTTGCCGCGCCCGGCGCCGGCGTCAGATTGAGTTGCGCTTCGCCTTGCGGCCAGCCGATCAAGGCGCCGCCTGCCAGGGCGACGATGAGCCCCAGAACGACCAGACGAGAAAGCCGAATGTGCAGGAAGATGACCTCGAGAATCGCTACCCAGATGGGACCGGTTGATACGATGACGACGCTCACCAGGACGGTTGTGTATTGCAAGGATGTCACCCAGGCGGTGAAATGGATCGCCAGGCAGATGCCCGCGATGGCGATCAAGAGCGCTTCGGCGGAAGAAAGCTCGCTAAGTAAGGCTCTATGTCGCCGTAGCGCAATCGGGCTGAGCGCGAGCGAGGCGATCAGCAAGCGCGCCGCGACGATCAGCAAGGGCGGCATGTTTTGGTCGAGAGCGAAGCGGATCAGGATGGCGGCGGACGAGGTAGCGACGATGGCGATGACCACGGCAACGTAGGCATTGAACGGCGTAGACCGCGATTGCCCGGATGGTTCCTTGGTTTTCAAGCCGCGCTCCTGTAGACAGTGGGGCTAATCATCTTTGGATTCCTCCGAAATGCAAGTCGGAATCCCCGTTTGCGCATTCTTGAGAGCCGCGACTGGCGCATTCATTTGCTGCAATGTCTCCGCGAGGGAAATGATTGCGATGCCGCGCAGGGCAACCGCTTCAATTATTTTGAATGCGTAAATCTTTGTGTCCTTCGCGCCTTTGTGGCTGGAAAAAATTGCTGCGATTGCCATGACAGAGCAGCGCAAAGAGTAGTGAAAACGGGCTTACCTGTGCTAGAATAGCCATGTCAATCCCGTAAAGGACAAGTTGTACAGGAGAAAGAATCATGGCTTTTGAATTACCGTCTCTTCCTTATGCGCAGGACGCCTTGGAGCCGCATATTGATGGGCGCACGATGGGCATACATCACGGCAAGCACCACGCTAGTTATACCAGCAATCTGAACGGCGCGATTGAGGGCACTGATCTTGCTGGCATGAGCATCGAAGATATCCTCGCTGATTTGGACTCGGTGCCGGAGAACATCCGCACGGCTGTGCGCAACAATGGCGGGGGTTACGCCAACCACAATCTGTTCTGGCAGGTTATGAGCCCCGATGGCGGTGGCGAGCCAAGCGGCGCATTGGCGGATGCGATCAACAGCGCCTGCGGCAGCTTCGATGAATTCAAAGCGGCCTTCTCGGCCGCGGCAGCCACCCGTTTCGGCTCTGGCTGGGCTTGGCTGGCGGTGGATGGCGGCGCTCTGCACGTCTGTTCGACACCGAACCAGGATAGTCCCTTGATGTCAGGCAATACACCCATCCTGGGCTTAGATGTCTGGGAGCACGCCTATTACCTGAACTATCAGAATCGGCGTCCGGACTACATCGCGGCCTTCTTCAACGTGATTAACTGGGCGAAAGTGAGCGAGCTCTTCGACGCCGCTGGTTAGCCCTAGGCTCTTGCGATATGAAGAAGATTGGGCTTGAACTGCCCAGCCGCCGCGACCTGCTCAAAGCGGCGGCGGCTAGCCTTAGCGCGCTTGGGTGCGCTGTGTCGCCCGCGAGCATTTTTGGCTTGATGTCAGATACGGCATGTGATGGCGCGGGCAGGGCAGGCGGCCGCTTCGAATTGCCGGAACTGCCATATGCCTATGACGCGCTGCAGCCGCATATTGATGCCTTTACCATGGAACTGCATCATGGCAAACACCATGCCGGCTATACTAAGAAGCTGAACGAGGCGCTTGAAGGCACAGACTGGGCTGGCAAGCCTATCGAAGAGATTCTTGCCAGCCTCAACGTGATGCCAGAGAAAATCCGCAGGGCAGTGCGCAACAATGGCGGCGGTTATGCTAACCATTGCTTGTTCTGGCAGATCATGAGCCCGGACGGCGGCGGAGAACCAAGCGGCGCCTTAGCGCAAGCCATTCGCAGCGCCTTTGGCGGTTTCGCGGATTTCAAGACGGCGTATTCGGCGAGGTCCGCGAGCGTATTTGGCTCGGGCTGGGCTTGGCTGGTCGCGGACGGCGGCTCGCTGCGCATTGAGACCAGGCCGAATCAAGATACGCCGCTGATGGACGGGCTGACGCCCATCCTCGGCATAGACGTCTGGGAGCATGCTTATTATCTCAACTATCAGAATCGGCGCCCGGATTACATCGCCGCCTTTTTCAACCTGATCAACTGGGCGCAGGTGGCGGAGAATTACGCCGCGGCGACATAAATCCGCTGATCGTTCTCAACGCAGTTAAAGGGCGCTACAATGTATGCGCTCTTTTTGCTTTTGCATTGGATGCCGCGTGCGGCGGCGAGGATAGACAGGAGAAGGCATTGATGGCTGAGTTTCGCATAGAAAAGGATTCGATTGGCGAGGTGCGGGTCCCCAAGGGGGCGCTTTATGCGGCGCAGACGCAGCGCGCGCTGGAGAACTTCCCGATCACGGGCATGAAGCCGCTGCCGGCTTTCATCTGGAGCATGGCGCTGATCAAACGGGCGGCGGCTGAGGTCAACATGGAGCTGGGTTTGCTCGAGCCCGAGCTGGCGCGGGCGATTATCGCGGCGGGCGACGAAATCACGGGGGGCTTGCACCATGAACATTTCGTGGTCGACCCCTTCCAAGCCGGCGCGGGCACCAGCCATAACATGAATACCAACGAAGTCATGGCCAACCGCGCCAACCAGATTCTCGGCTACACTGTCGAGGCGAGCGAGAAGCCAGTGCATGCCAATGACCATGTGAATATGGCGCAATCGACCAATGACACGATTCCTACGGCGATCCGGCTGGGCGCTTTGTGGCGGTTGGACGAACTGCTGGATACGCTGGCGCGCTTCGTCGCGGTAACGCGGGGCAAGGCGGCTGAATGGGACGATGTGGTCAAGACCGGGCGCACGCATCTGCAGGACGCGGTGCCGATACGGCTGGGGCAAGAAGTGGGCGCGTGGGCGACTGCGATCGAGCGGGGCAGCGACAAGGTCAGGTTCGCGGCGGAGGGGCTGAGGCGGCTGGGCATCGGCGGCACGGCGGCCGGCACCGGCTTGAACGCGCATCCGGAGTATCACCGGCGCATGGTAGCCAAGCTGTCGGCGCTGAGCGGCATTGAACTCTACGAGAGCGATGACTTGTTCGAATCCATGCAGTCCATGGGGGACGCGGTCTTTTTCAGCGCGGCGCTGCGCAACCTGGCAATGGATTTCACGCGCATCGCCAATGATCTGCGCCTGCTCAGCGCGGGACCCACTACGGGCATCGCCGAGCTGACCTGCCCGACGGTGCAGCCGGGTTCGTCTATCATGCCGGGCAAGGTGAATCCCGTGCTGGCGGAGATGCTGAACCAAGCCATGTACCATGTGATGGGCAACGATACGACGGTCAACCTCTGCGGCGCGGCCGGGCAGTTTGAACTGAATGTGATGATGCCCATCATCGCGCATAATTTGAACGAGATGCTCACGGTGATGATCGGCGCGGTCGGCGCTTTCACGGAGAAGCTGATGGCGGGGCTGATACTCAATCGCGAGCGGACGGAGAGCTGGCTGGAGCGCAATCCAATTTTGGTGACGGCGCTGAATCCCATCATCGGTTACAACAACGGCGCAATGGTGGCGAAGCAGGCGCTGGCGCAGGGCAAGAGCGTGCGCGAAGTGGTGCTGGAGCTGGGCTTGATGGCGGCGGATGAGCTGGACGCTGCGCTGGATGCGCGCGCGATGACGGAGGGTGGGTTAAGGGGGTAGGGGGATTTGTAGAACGAGCGATGATTGATACAATGGGAAATGAACCTTGTCCTCAATAGGTGCAGAGCGCTCCAATGATTACCAAGACGCAATTGCATGAGTATAAAGAAAAAAACGTAGGTGCAATCCATAAACACTTGGCTTCATGCAATTCATCGCATGAAGCCCGAGTGATTTTGGAAAATCTCGGTCGTTTACCGAGTGATTTTGATGGAGATGTAATCCTCCCGTATTTGAGCGACGCAATTCGCGATACTAGATTTTGGGCAGTCAAGAATCTCGGCAAACTTGAGGACACTCGCTATTTGCATCTACTTAGTGAAGTTGCTGAAAATGACAATAGTTCAATAGTACGGCGAGAAGCGATATCAGCTATTGGACGAATGCGCGATAAAAGCGCTATACCGACTTTGGTGAAGTTCTTGCGCGATGAGGATCCTAATGTGGTGCTGCAAGCGATACGCGCGCTCTTGGTATTCAAGAAGCATGACCGTGTTAAAGATTGCTTGCTTGAGTTACGAGACCACCCCAATGAGCAAATCCAATATGTTCTCGATATGGAATTTGAGTCAAAACCAAACATTTCGGATTATGGTATGCACCACGAGTCTCCTGACTATATGAAAAATGTTGTCGTAGAGGGCGACACGCGCAAGGTGATGAGTCTGCTGCCTGACGGCTGCATTCACTTGACTTTCACATCACCACCCTATTACAACGCGCGTGATTATTCGATTTATAAAAGCTATCAGCAATACTTGGATTTTCTGGGTGAAGTTTTTACTTCAGTCCATCGGATTACCAAAGAGGGCAGATTTTTGCTCATCAATACCTCGCCAGTCATAGTCTCTCGATTTAGTCGCAAACATTCAAGTCGTCGCTATCCAATTCCTTTTGACTTGCACAATATAGTCTGTGACTTAGGTTGGGAGTTTATCGACGACATCGTATGGGCAAAGCCAGAAGCCTCGGTCAAAAATCGCAATGGCGGTTTTCAACAGCATCGGAAGCCGTTAGGCTACAAGCCAAATATGGTCACAGAATATGTGATGGTATACCGTAAGAAAACTTCACGCTTGATTGACTGGAATATGAAACAGTATCCAAAAGCAGTCATTGAAATGAGTAAAATTCGCGGCGAATTCGAGACTACGAATCTTTGGGAAATTGATCCGAAAAGCGACAAAGTCCATAGTGCGGTGTTTCCAAATGAGCTTTGCGACAGGATTGTCAAATATTATTCATTTGTTGGAGACTTGGTGTTTGATCCTTTTGCAGGAAGCGGTACTTTTGGATTGGCAGCAAAACGGTTGCGGCGATATTTTTTCTTGACCGAAAAAGAACCACGATATATTGAGCGAATAAAGGAGATGATTCCAAACGATATTTTTGAAACAGAAATGTTGGCTAAACATGTAAATTTACATAGTTTCAAAATCGTGAAGAAAGGAATGGACAATGACTCTCTCAGTTGAGGCGAAACGAAACACCTTGCGCATGATCTTGAAAGGCGAGCATTATCGAAAAGCAGTTATTGATCAAATCGCTGAGGACTTCCTTCAATTCACGATTCAGTTTTTCAAAGATATAACCACGGCGAAGATTGAAGGACGGATAATTGGAAGAGACTGGTATAAACGCTATTTCTTAATTGGAAGATTTTCAAAGAGCGAGACCGCAATTTATGCTGGACTAAATAACAAGACCATACATAACATCTATGGAAGCACTTCTAGGGAAGTTGTATTTGAAGTGGCACCGGAAAACTATGATAATATTTTGGACAAGATTGATGAACTGATTTCTGATGATGATGAACTTGAAATACGACTGGCGATAAAATATAAAGATGTAGCTGTAACGCTTTCCTTAAATGAAACACTAATTGTAGTCAATACTTTGGGAGTAAAACGCTCTGAAATACGCGGTGGGGCATGGAGCGGGTTGGGCAAGAGCCTTGAACTCCCTTTAATGCTAACTCTAGCGCGATTATATCAAGTGCCTATTTCAAATTATTCTGGCAAAGGCTTGAGCAAAGAAGGCAGAGATGTCGACTTCCACTTTTTGGATCAGTTGGGTAATCATTACTTATGTGAAGTTAAGTTGATGGGCAAGGGCAACCCTGAGAGCGCCGATGCCATAATTGCCCGAGATACAGATATTTTCATTGCAGATACGTTGTCCACGTTGAACAAGGAACAACTTGTTCAACGTGGCTGTCGATGGGTTGAGCTAAGGGCAATACAAGGTTACAGGCGCATCTTTGAAGTTTTCAAGGACTTAGACATCCCCTGCGCAGAATTCACAGGCGACTTGAACGCCGCCCTCGATGACATCATCCCCCAAGTTTTTGCAGAAATAGACTAGCTGCACGCCCCAAATTCGCCAACCCAGCACAAAGCCGCTATAATCTCTCCAAGCAACACATCCGCCCACATTCCATAAGGAGGCGCTTATTTCCTATCAGCTTCCAAAACCACCCATTTCCATCCAACCCAATTTACAGAAAAGAGGAACATCATGAAAAAACTCACTCTTCTCACGCTCGCGCTGTTGCTGGCGCTGCCCTTCGGCGTTCTCGCCCAGGACATGCCCCACGCCGGCGCGGAAGTCGTCACCACCTTCATGCAGTCCGGCACCTACGACATCGGCGCCGAGCAACTCGAGCCAGGCTTCGAGGAAATGACCGGCATCGAGCTCGAGGTCGTCGCCTCGCCCTTTATGGTGCTGGTGCAGAACCACATCACCGATCTGAGCACGGGCACAGGCGAATTCGACGTGATTTCGGGCGACTTTTGGATCGGCAGCGTCTGGGATCAGATGCACCCGCTGGACGAGCTCATCGAGCGCGACATGTGGGAAGCCAACATCATCCCAGGTCTGATGCAACCGGGTCCTTCCGGTTTCTTTGACGGCAAGCGCATCGGCATCCCCTACAGCGCCGATGCCTATGGTCTGATTTATCGTACCGACATCTTCGAGGAAGCTGGCATCTCGGCTGACTGGGAGACCTGGGACGAGTTCTTCGAGGCGCTGGACGTGCTGGACGCGCATCTGGAAGGCAGTGATATCGCGCCGAACGTTTTCGCATTTGGCGCTTACGAGCAGACGCCGGCTATCTTCCTGGGCATGTACGATGGCTATCTGGTGGATGCCGAGGGCAACTACGCCCTGGATCACGATAAAGCTGTCGCCGCCTTGAACCAGATGAAGAGCCTGCTGGATTACAATCCTGAAGGCGCGACGGGTTTGAGCATCGACGAAGCCAATTCAGTCTTCCTGACGGGCAATGCCGCGACCATGATCTGCTGGGTCAGCTTTGTGCGGGCGGACGCGCAGAATCCGGATGCGTCGCTGGTGGTCGATAATTGGGCGACCGCGCCCTTCCCGGGACCGGGCTTCCCCTTCCTTTCGGCTTGGAATCTCTTCATTTCGGGCTTCAGCGAGAACCCGGACGCGGCTTGGGAATGGATCAAGCATTACATCAACGAAGAAGAGGCAAAGCGGCGCTTTGTCGAACTGGGCGTTGGGTCGCCTTTCTTGAGCACATACGAAGATCCCGAGCTGATCGAGCAATACAGCCACGACTTCCCCAACATGGTCGCGAACTTGGATCGGGCGGAATCCGTGCCTTGGATCTTCGCCGCCTTCGAGATCTTCTTCCGCCACATGGGCGAATTTGTCATCGACGCGGTTGATGTGGAAACGATGCTGGCGAATACGCTGGCCGACTGGTCGGAGCTGGAGGTGCCGGATGGTCTGGTGCAATCGGCTGCGGCGCAAGGACAGATGCAAGAAGGTTAGCGCTATTGGGCGGGGGTTATTGGCTCCCGCCTTTTCATTTCTCTTCTTTACATCAAAAGCGCTGTCCGCCTCAACAGCGCGCTAATTTCGCGGAACATTGAATATGTCCAGGTTATCCGCTAGGAAGCGTCCGAATGCGAGTTGGCACCGCCGGCACGATTTGCCTTGGATGGTCCTTTTTGTGATACCGGCTTTCATTATCGTGGTGGCGGTGCAATTCTATCCGCTTGTTTATTCGGCTTTTCTCTCCGTTCAGGATTGGGTGCTGACAGAATCGCAAGTCCCAAAGGGTTTTGTGGGCTTGGACAATTTTGCCAAGGAACTTTCCGACGAAACATTCAGGCGCTCGGTGCGTAACAGCATTCTGATCACGGGCGGCGCGCTGGTACTCGAAATGCTCTTGGGCGTCTGTCTGGCTTATTTGACCATGGGAACCAGTTGGCGCATGCGAGCGATTCGCACGCTGCTGATTCTGCCGATGGTGATCGCGCCGGTGGCGGCCGGCACCTTGTGGCGCATTCTGTTGAATTCTCGGGCTGGTTTGGTCAATCACGTACTGGGCGCGATCGGCATCAAGGGACCGGAGTGGCTGGCGACGGCGGATGGGGCGATTGTGTCGGTCATTCTGCTGGATACCTGGCAATGGACTCCTTTCGTTTTGCTGGTCGTGGGCGCGGCGATCGCCAGCATCCCCGACGACTTGCTGGAAGTGGCGGCGATTGATGGCGCTTCCCGCCTGCGCACCTTCCTTCACATCGAGCTGCCGCTGCTGATGCCCTTGCTGCTGCTGACCTTGGTCTTCCGCATGCTGGAATCGCTGCTGTCGCTGGATTCCATCTATTCGCTGACATTTGGCGGTCCCGGCTACAGTACCTATACGCTTACTTATTACATTTATACCTTGGGTCTGCGCGCCTTTGATTTTGGCGCGGCCGCCGCCTCGTCATGGATTTTCATGGTCTTCGCCAGTTTTTCCATCGGCGTCGTGTTTTGGTTTCAGCGCAAAGATTGGTAGCGGAAAGAGGAGAATCGCAAGGCGAAGTTTATGGGACGGCAAAAATCAGCAAAACAACGCTTCTTGGCTTGGGCGCACAGTTTCATTTTGCTCATCGCTTGTCTCTCGGTTCTTATTCCGCTGGTGTATCTGGTGATCAACAGCGTGAAGCTGCCGCGCGAGTTCTTGTCCGTACCGCCGACGATATTGCCAAGCGAGGTTACTTTCCAGCATTATCAGGAATTGATTGAGGATAGTAAGACCTTGCGATACTTCCGCAACAGCTTCACGGTAACCATCTGGACGACCGGCATCACCATTGTCGCCGGCACGCTGGCGGCTTATGGCTTGGCGCGTATGCGGCTATCGGCGAAGGTTCTGGCTGGCGTAACTTTTATCTTTTTATTCATCCGCTTTTATCCCCGCGTGACCACGGTCATCCCGTTTTTCTTGGTTATGCGAGAACTTGACTTGCTGGATACGGTTTGGGCGATCATCATCGGCCAGCTAGGCATCACGATTCCCTTTGTTACCTGGCTGATGCTAGTCGTTTTTCAAGATTTGCCGGCGGAAATCGAAGAAGCGGCCATCGTCGATGGCGCCAGCGTCTGGCAACGATTCTGGCGGGTTGTGCTGCCGATTGCCATGCCTAGCGTGGCCGCGGCCGGTATCTTGACTGCCTTCCTGTCCTGGAATGAATTCTTGATTGCCTCGAGCGTGGCTCGGCGCAAAGCCAGTGTATTGTCCATAGCGGTGGCTGGCTTCGTGAGTGACAAGGGCATCCAGTGGGGTCCGATGGCGGCGATGAGCGTCGTCATGATCCTGCCGATGATCATCTTCGCCTTGTTCGCGCAGAAATACCTGATCCGCGGGATTACCTTCGGCGCAGTGAAAGGCTGATGACTGCGGCTCTAGGGCAAAGGACGCATTTTGTGTTCAAGAACTCTCGGGCCGAGAACTGAAAAAAGAATTCAACCGCAATGGATAGGCTACCTGCGCAACTGTGCTTCTCTTGTTGAATCAATTAAGTATTTATGGTATTACGAAGACATTCTTGATTGCCTAAAGATGGAGGATCGAGGCTTTGAACAGAGAAACGG
This sequence comes from Phototrophicaceae bacterium, assembly GCA_965116975.1. Lineage (GTDB taxonomy): Bacteria > Chloroflexota > Anaerolineae > Aggregatilineales > Phototrophicaceae > UBA6055. Next base: position 2,137,520 of record OZ220735.1, on the reverse strand, counting down.
CTTGGGGTATCGTATGTGAATTCGTGCGTTCGGACGGCTTGCGCAAGCACATGCTGTCGGTTGAATTCGCCATGCGCGATTATGCCGAACACTATGGCGAAGATCCCGATTCCTGGGGATTGGTGGGTTTGCTGCACGATTTTGACTGGGAGCTGCATCCGTCGCTGGAGCAGCATCCGATGGACGGGGCGCCGATTCTGCGCGAGCGCGGCTTGGGCGAGGAGGACGTCCGGACTATCTTGAGTCACGGTCCCTTGGCGGCCGATGACCGGCGGACGCTGCGCGACAAGGCGCTTTACGCGGTGGACGAGCTAACGGGTTTGATCACGGCGGTGGCTTTGGTGCGCCCGAGCAAAGATATCCGCGATGTCAAAATCAAGAGCATTCGTAAAAAGTGGAAGGATAAGGCTTTTGCGGCCGGCGTCAACAGACAGGACGTCATTGACGGCTGCGCGGCGCTGGGCGTGGATGTTTGGGATTTTCACGTGCCGCTGGTATTGGGGGCGATGCAAAAGCGCGCCGCCGCCCTGGGTTTGGACGGCGGCGGCGCGAGCGCGTGAAGGTCTAAAATCTTGGGCTTGCTTCGCTCATGTTATCGTACATGAACAGGGGTGCCGATGCTGGCGAACTCATAGAACCATTGCGCATCGGTATTGGTCAAATTGACGCAGCCATGGCTCATGGGCTGCCCAAAATTGGTGTGCCACCAGGTGCCATGGATGGCATAGTCCCTGTAGAAATACATGACCCATTCTACATTGTCCAAGGAATAGCCCGGTCCAGACATGGTTTGACTGCGCCGCTTCAGCCAGATCTTATGATCGCCTATGACTGTTGGCGTCGCTTTCTTGCCCGTCGATACCCGCACCGCATTCTGCAATACGCCGTTTTCATAGGCATAAATCGCTTGGGCGCCCAGCAAGATCACGATTTCCCGCCCGACGCCGACCTGCGCTCCCGGCTGATGAGCGAAGATATCAAACCATTTCCAGGCGGCGTATTCCGGGTCATACAACTCCACGTCCGCTCTTTCGGGTAGCAACAACGTTGAGCCGACATGCAGGACGTATGGGGCTTCGAGGTTGTTCAATCCAGCAAGGGCGATCCAGCTTGTATCCAGATCGATGCCTAGCTGGGTCAGGAAATCGCCTCGGCGCACGACATACTGCTGCCGTGTGCCTTCGCTGACCGGCGCGCTCACTGGCTGTGGGGCTGGAGCGGCGGGGGCGACGGTTTGGGCGGCGGGCGGCGGCGCTGGGGCAGGGCTGGGAGAAAACAGATTCAGCTCCAAGCCGGAATGGATGAAGCGCGGGTCTTCAATGTTATTTGCGCTCATCAACTCTTCAGGCGTAAGTCCGTAGCGCAGCGCGATGCGGTAAATCGTTTCGCCTCGCTGTACAATATGTGTCGCTTGTTCAGCGCCAAACACCAACATTGATGTAGTCGCTCCAATGAAGGCGATTAGCAGCAGACGCATCAATTTTTGATTCATAACATCCTCACTTTTTTATGCTTGAATCTGTCAACAGATAGATTTGCTGGAAATTATAAGGGCTGTTTTCGCAAATCTTGGCGCTCCTTGAAGCTGGGGAAGTTCGCTTGTACACTCTGCCGGGAGGGATTTATCGTCTGTAGCCCTTGTAAACACTAGCATTCCACAGCGAGGGTTTCGTCAGAGCGAGCTGTCGTGCGTGGGATAGGCGTCAGGCATCCGTAGGCAGTTTGTATGGCACGGTTATTCTTAGTCGGCTAGACTTTTTACAGATGCCAGCCAGGCGGATACGGTCATTTGCCGACACGCGGGAAAAAGCAGACTAACCTTTGCGCAGTTACCGTGTAAACTAGAGGCGACCGTACCTGTCTCGCGTTTTTGGAGGGGGGCAACTCGCATGTCTCAATTGATGACTAAAATCCAAATTAGGCGCAAGCCACCGCTCATTGCAGTTGTCATAGCGCTGCTTCTGGTCCTTGCGCCTGTATCCGCGCAGGAGGCGGCGCGCATCCTGGCGCCAGGTTCGACATTGAGCGACTCCTTGGGAGCAGGGGGGAGCGCTACCTCCTATGTATTTGACGCGGCGCTTGGCTCGGCTGCGACAATTACAGTGGAAAGCGCAAGCGGGCAGGCTTTGGCGCTCTTGCTGAGCGACGCCAATGGCAATGTCATCGCGCGCGCTATCGACGAAGCCGGTAGCGGCAGCGCCGCGATTGACGGGGCTGAATTGGCAACAGGTGGGCGTTATTTTGTCGTCGTGTATCTGTCGCCAGGTCGCCCGGCAACAGATAGTAATTTTGATATCACTTTAGAAATCGGCGCCGCCGAAGCCGTGACAGCGCCGGAAGCGTCGGAAGTACAGACCGATGAAGCCGCTGGCGCAGCCGCGAGCCAGGTATTGATGCCTGCGGGCATCGAGGTGCGGCTGACATGGGCGGGCGCGGCCGATATGAACCTTCAAGTGCGCGATCCGTCGGGGCAGACCTTGTATTGGGAATCGCGCGTCACGAACAATGGCGGGGTATTTGGCTTCGACGCCAATGGCTTGTGCCAGGTGCTCAGCCCCAGCCCGGAAGAAACAGCCGTCTGGCAGCCCGGGTTTTTGCCCACGGGCAGCTATGAAGTGCTGATCTTTTATCGCGAAGCCTGTGATAGCAGCGTGGGCTCCATTCCCTTCGCCGCCGAGGTAACGGTGAACAATACGCTGGCCGATACGATCACCGGTGTCCTGGCGCCGCCGCTGCAAGGGCAGGACAGCGTCTATGTCGCCCGCTTCGAGGTCGATAGCGAAGGCGGCGCGACGGTCAGCCCCGGCGACGTCTACCCGGATGCCAGCTTAACCAGGCTGCCGACTGCATTTGACATCGCTACGAATATACCGGTAGCGATCAGCCGAGACATTCCCGTGACTGGCGCCATAAGCAATGAAGCCCCCTTCCAGACTTTTTCCTTCACAGGCACGGCAGGGGAGTTGATATCGGTTAGCATGCAAGCGGTGGGACCAAATCTTGATGCGCTGCTGCAAATCGTTGACCAGAACGGTTCTGTCGTCAGCGTCAACGATGATTCGGCGGGCACGACAGATTCGCTGATTAGCAACGCGCGTCTTCTGAGCAGTGGCAGCTTCACGATCATCGCCACGCGCTACGGCAAGGAATTGGGCGGGACAGAGGGCCAGTTCCAGTTGACCTTGAGCGGTCCCGCCAGCGAAGTTCCCGCCGAGCTCACGGCGCTGGATTTACCGCCGGGCGATATCGAAGTGACCTTGGTTTGGGGCACAAATGCCGACCTGCAATTGCTCGTGCGCGACCCGATCGGGGGAGCGGTATTTGACGATATTCCCTTCGGGAGCAGCGGCGGCGTCTTGCAAGAAGCCGGCAACGTCAATTGTATTCCTGCGGCATCGGGCGCGCCGGTGTCTTACATTTATTGGCCCCCCGGCCGGATGCGGCCAGGCACATACGAGGTTGAAGTTTGGTATCAGAACGCTTGCTCGGTTCTGCCGCAACCGGTTGACTTCACCTTGGCGGTAGTGGTTAGAGGGCAGACGATCGTGCTTGAACGTGTGTTCCCGCTGGCCAATCAGCGCTTTGTGACCAATTTCACGGTACAGCCGGACGGCAGCGCAGCGGCCGGCGACGGTGGCTTCATCGATGACGGCAGCGCCATGATTCCCTATCAGGCTGCAGCTTTCGACGCGCCAGAGATAGTAGCGGGGGATGTGGCGACGGGTACGATTTCGCCATCCAACACCTTCGACGTTTATAATTTCCAAGGCGCGGCTGGCGAGACGGTTACGATCCGTATGAACGCGGCGGCGCAAGTGCTGGATACCAGCCTATTCTTGATAAGCCCGAGCGGGGTGGAAATCGCCGCCAATGATGATGGCGATCCGGCCCTGCTCGGCACGAGCGGCTTCGCAACGGATTCGATCATCAGCGGCTTGGAGCTGACGGAGAATGGTCCTTACACGATTGTCGCGACGCGATATGCCGCTCAATTTGGCGGCACGATCGGCAATTATTCGCTGGTCTTGGAAAAAGTTTGATTTTCGGCAGGCGGCTGCTTGAGGGTCGCCTGCTTCTTCTGTGTCAGGGTCTCTATCGGTCGAGGCTGTTCCAATACTGTACAATGCCATAAGACCCTGTTATCATCTGCGGCTAATTGTCGCCTAAGACCGGTCGAAAGCGGAACCGAATGAAACGTCTCCTTTACGCAGTATCCCTTCTTCTCACAGTCGTCCTACTTGCAGGATGCGCGCAAGAAGTCAGACTGCTCGACGAAACCAAGCTCAAAGACCTCAGTCTATTGAGCGGCGAGCCCTGCGAAGCGCCTTGTTGGAACGGGATCGTACCGGGTGAAACCGTTTTTCGCGACGCCAAGCTAATGATCGAAGAAAATGCTTGTCTGCCAGATGATCCAGAGACGGAGAGTCAAGCGGACAGCGACGCCAGTCAAGTTTCCCTGCAAGATACCTGCTACACAGAGATCCAAGAAGCTGAACGCGAAGAAGGCAGCGACGCGCGTATCTTCGGCTTCGCGCCAGCAGAAGGCCAAGTCTGCTGCCAGGTCTTCAGCCGAGACGGCGAAACAACAACTTCCTTGTTGCTGCAATTCGCGCCCGTTATGAGCTTGGGACCGGTGATGGATCGCTATGGCGAACCGCTATACCTGGGCGGGGAAGCGCCGGCGGCCGAACAAGCCTATATGGCGCTGGTTTATCCCCAAGTGCCGATGGTGGTTTACGTTTTTGTCGCCGGCGCCGAAACGGGCCGGCTGTCAACCAGCAGCGAGGTACTTGGCGCCATGTACCTGGCGCCAGACGAGATGGACTTGCTATTGGCTTGTTCGCGCCTCTACGATTGGCAAGGTTTTGGGGCATTCAACGATAGCATCGACGAAAACTTTGATTTCATCGGCGAAGCTGTAGAAAACGAAGAAATTTGTGGATCGGCATAGCGCGCGGTTCTCGAGAACAGATTTGAAGGAGCGGGATCAATATGGCTGAAGTAGCGCAGACCATTCAGGTCGGCACGGAGGTTGCTGGCCGGGTAAAACATGTAGGAATTTACGGGGCGCTGGTGGATATCGGCACGGGCCAGGATGCCTTGTTGCATATCTCGCAGCTTGCGGAAGGCGAGCAACGCCGTTTTGATGAAGTCGTGCAGGTGGCTTCTGATATCACAGCCTACGTCTATAAGACCAGGCGTGATGGCTATGTTGCGCTCACCATGGAGAAACCGCCCATGGTCCCCTGGCAATCGATAAAGCAGGGCAATACCTACATGGGCGAAGTGATTCGCGTCGAGAAATTTGGGGTGTTCGTCGATTTTGGCGCGGAGCGCCCGGGTATGGTTCATGTGTCGGAAATGGCGGATGGCTATGTGAAATCGCCGAGCGATATCGCCGCGATAGGGCAAGAAGTGGAAGTGCGTGTTATCAAGAAAAGCGGGCGACCGCGCCAGATTGACTTGTCCATGAAAAAGGACGAGGAAGCCTTGGCGATGCTTGAAGAAGAAGCTGAGGACGAAGTTGATGTGCCGACATCCATGGCGCAGGCTTTCCGGCGGGCTATGGGCAGCTCAGACGAAAATCCCAATCGCAACGACAACAAGCGCCGCGCGCGCAACGCTAAACACCGCAGCCGTCAGGAAGAGATTCTCGCTCGCACATTGCGGGGGACTTAAGCCAAGCCAAGCCAAAGGCAAAATGGATAATCGACGGAAGATCTAGCACGATCTTCCGTTTTTTATTCGGGACTGTGCTCCGCTGCTTCACCTGACAATTCGCGGTAGAGCCGCAGGCAGATGAGCCCAAAGAGAATTGTGAAATTGACCTCGTGCGACAGGCACCAGGGGCAAAGCGCTCCCAACAGCGCGAATTGCACATAAACCAGCCACATTGAAAAGAGCCAGCCGAACAGGGCGACGCCGAAGGCGGCGAGCCGTCCATAGAGCCTGAGCAGCTCGTGTCGGTCTTCGATTAGCAGGATGAAGGCGAGCATAAGGTGAATTGCCAAACCGAGCCAGGCGATCGGGATGCCCCACAATTCCGAATACTTGGAATTCAGCACCAGGTCGCAGTTGAATGGCCCGCCCTTAACGCAGACTGATGGCGTATCGGCAATCTTCAAATAGCTTAGATAGCCGCTCACGAACAATCCGAAAATGACTGAGAGTGCTTGCAGACGCTTTGCGCTAAACAGTGTCATATTCCTTTCGCAATACATACTCTGCGACAAAATAGACCGTCAAAATAATTTCTATACTTAAAGAAGAGATTCTTCGGACCCTCCGGCAATTCAAAGGTTTCTATGCCCATTTTCACAATGGAGCGAACAACTGCTAGGCTGCTGGCAATCTCAAATCGTAAGTTGCTGCTCGTATCCATAGACAATTGACTTACTCCGCAATTCAGTCTTGATACCGCAGCCGCTTGCCCAATCAATATCGCGCAGATTGATACCAGCGCTACCAATCCGGCTGCCGCAAGAGTATCACGTTTAGTTCGCTGCCGGCCGGCAGCAGGGTCATGCCTTCGGGTATGATCGCCAAGCCGTCAGCCTTGACCATGGACATGAGCGCGCCCGAACTTTGGATACCGGTGCTTTGCGCCATGAGTCGTCCATTTATTTGCGACAAGATGACGCGGTTGTAGCTGCGCCGCCCGTCCGACTGCAAGGGCGAAGTGGTAATGGCTTGCACGGTTTTCCGTTTGAAAGGGCGGCCGGCGATTTTCGCCAGCGCGGGTTTAACCAGGACTTCGAAGGTGACCATGGTCGAGACAGGATTGCCGGGCAAACCAAAAAATGGCAAACCCTGGATGGCGCCATAAGCCAGCGGCTTGCCGGGCCGCATATTGATGCGCCAAAAATCGATATCGCCGAGCTCGTCCATCACCGTCCTGACCAGATCGGCGGCGCCGACGGATACGCCGGCTGTGCTGATCAGCAGGTCGGGCTTAATCTCCAGCGCGCGGCGATAGAGAGCGCGGATGGATTCCAGGTTGTCCTTGGCGATGGGCAGGCGGATGGGAATAGCGCCCGATTGCCGCACAAGGCTGGCGAGCGTATAGCCGTTGGTATCGCGGATTTTCCCGGGCCTCAGCTCGTCGTATATATCGACGAGTTCATCGCCACTGCTGAAGATGGCAACCTTGGGCCGGCGAATGACGTCGACGCGTGAGCAGCCGATAGCCGCCAACATGCCGATTTCCGCTGGTCCGATGACCCTGCCAGCCGCCATGACTGTGGCGCCCGCGGCAATATTTTCGCCCGCGGAGCGGATATTCTCGCCACAAACGAGCTGGCGGTAGAGATGCGCAACTGCGGGCATTGGGCTGCTTTCGCCCTTTTGCCAATCATCGTCGGTGTCTTCAACCGGTATGACCGCTGTCGCGCCTGTGGGCACGGGGGCGCCGGTCATGATGCGGGCGGCTTGGCCTGGTTCAAGTCGGCGCTGCGGCGCGCTGCCGGCCAATATGTCCATCGTCACCGCGAGCGCGACCGGGTTGGCGTGGCTGGCGCCGGCGCTGTCTTCATAGTGGATTGCGTAGCCGTCCATTGCCGAGTTGTCAAAGGGTGGCAGGTCGATGGGGGAGATGATGTCGCCGGCGATGACGCGATTGTGCGCTTCGGGCAGCGACAGCGCCTCCGCCCCCAAGGTCTTCATGTCGGCGAGGATCTGCGCAAGGGCGCTATCGACATTGAGCAAGGGTGTCATTGCTTTGCTCCAGGACTTTGCTTCCGAGCGGGAATTATAGCATATTTTGGCTGGAGACTTGACAGCTTTTCATCAGGCGCGATTTCGCCGAGGACCCCGATATATTTCAGTGCGTTTGGGCGGCTCGCCGGACTCAGTTGAAATACTCGATTTCCCCCACCCCAAACCCGTTCGCCATCTCTATGGCGAACTATCCCATAAAGAGGGAGGGGCTTAACAGCCCATTACGGTTCAGAAAGCTCCCCTTCCCTCATTTTGGGGATGCTCGCCATTGAGATGGCGAGAAGGGCCGGGGGATGGGGGTGTTTTTCAACAGCGACCGCCAACTCGCCCCTAGAAAATCATTCTTTTTCGTTGATTCAGGTTCTCTTGTCGAGGAATTCAATATATTTATCAACCGAATTGGATACACATTACTGACTTTTTTCATTAGCCTTGACAAGCGCATATAGGCAAGATAAAATGCCGCGTGATGGAAACAGTCAAATAAATCACATTGCTAATGAGGCACAGGGGCTGCGCCTTCTGTTGTCTATTTGTGTATGATGGTGATTGTGCAACAGTTTCATCAGGTCATCTACTTTCTATCTACAGCATTATAGCGCAAAGGAGGTTACGCCTTGGAGGCGAAAGACTTTAGCGCGTTACGTATTAGCCTGGCTTCTCCCGAACAGATTCGCTCCTGGTCTTATGGAGAGGTGACGAAACCGGAAACGATCAATTATCGGCGGCTGCGTCCGGAAATGGATGGGCTGTTCTGCGAACGGATTTTCGGTCCTACCCGAGACTGGCAATGCTATTGTGGAAAGTACAAGAACATCCGTTACCGCGGCATCATCTGTGATAAATGCGGCGTCGAGGTGACGCGGTCGTCGGTGCGGCGCGAACGCATGGGACATATCGAGCTGGCGGCGCCGGTCGCTCATGTCTGGTATACACGGCGCGTGCCCAGCTATCTGGGTCTGCTATTGGACGTGAGCCGACGCAACCTGGACCGCGTGCTTTACTTCGCGCAGTTTGTCGTTACGCAAGTCGATCAAGACGCGCGCAGCAAAGCCATCACTCGCATCGAGAAAGAACTGGAGCTGAAAGAGAAGGAGCTCACCGGCGAGTTGGAAGACCAATTCAGCGAGTTGCGGGAAAACCGCGATCAACTTGCGGAGGAATTCGATAGCAAAGTCAAAGCGATCCGCGGTCATTTTGACAGCGAACTGGCGCGGCTAAGCGACGAGGTGATGAACGAAGCCCAAGCGGCGCAGACCCGCGTCGAAAGCATGCTGGGTCAAGCCGCCTCTGCCGACATCAGCTTGCAAGCGACAGAGACGGTTGTCGTTGGAAAAGGCGAGGAAATCACCAACGATCACATCTCGCGCATTCAAACCCAGGTCAACGAATACCTCAGCAGACTACAGTCTGAAATTGAAGAGCTGAGCAAAGCCGAAATCGCCAAGATCGGCGGCGATATTGACGATGCCAATCTTGATGTTGATTCGTCCATGGACGAACAAGTGGCTGAACTCGAGGCTAGGTTAGGTGAACTGCGCGATAGCGCCGAAAAGCAAATCTCTGAATTAAATGATCTGCATGTCTTGCAGTTCTTGTCGGAAAACCGTTATCGCGAACTCAAGGGTCGCTTCGGCAATGTCTTCCAAGCCAATATGGGCGCGGAAGCCTTTTACGATATCCTGGGCACGCTCAACTTGGCAAAGCTGGCGGAAGAACTTTGGATCGAGGTTCGCACCAGCAAGTCGAAGCAACGCAGCCGCAAAGCCACCAAACGCTTGCGCGTGGTAGAAAGCTTGCGCAACAGCCGCAGCACCGTAATGGACATCGATGAAACGAACCAGGAAAACGAGCCGAACGGCAATCGGCCAGAGTGGATGATTCTGACCGTTCTGCCGGTCATCCCCCCCGATCTGCGGCCGATGGTGCAGTTGGACGGCGGTCGCTTTGCTACCAGCGACTTAAACGATTTGTATCGCCGCGTCATTAACCGGAATAACCGGCTGAAGCATCTGCTGGATCTCGGAGCGCCGGATGTCATCGTGCGCAACGAAAAGCGTATGCTGCAAGAAGCGGTTGACAGTTTGATCGACAATAGCCAGCGCGGCAAGGCATTAAGCCGCCGCGGCCGGCGGGAACTGAAATCTTTGAGCGATATGCTCAAGGGCAAGAAGGGGCGCTTCCGCCGCAATTTGCTTGGCAAGCGCGTCGATTATTCGGGTCGTTCGGTCATCGTCATTGGTCCCAAGCTGAAACTGCATCAATGCGGCTTGCCCAAGACGATGGCGTTGGAGCTTTACCGGCCCTTTGTGATCAGTCGATTGGTGCAATACAACTATGCCAGCAATGTCAAAGGCGCCAAGCGCATCATTGAGCGCGAGCGCCCGGAGGTATGGGAGGTCCTGGAAGAAGTGATCGGCGAACGCCCGGTGCTCTTGAACCGCGCGCCGACCTTGCATCGCCTGGGCATTCAAGCCTTCGAGCCGCTGCTGGTTGAAGGCAAGGCGATCCAAATTCATCCCCTGGTCTGTTCCGCCTTTAACGCCGATTTTGATGGCGATCAAATGGCGGTTCATGTGCCACTGAGCGAACAGGCTGTCAAAGAAGCGCGCGAACTGATGCTGAGTACGCGCAACTTGTTGAAGCCATCCGATGGCATGCCTATCGTCGGTCCCTCTAAGGACATGGTGCTTGGGAATTATTATTTGACCATGGATCCCACCGTTGAGATTGTGGCGCTGAAAGCGCGCGCCGACGAATTCCGCTCCGAGCAGGTCCTGTACAGTGGCGAGCGCAAGGTTGGCATCGCCGTCCGGTCCAATGGCTACTATTACGCGCAGTTCCGGCAAGTGCCCAATATCGAGCTTTATCTTGACAAGACCGTGCCAGATGAAAATGGCCGCCCCAAAGTCTTGGAGACGGCTGTTGATCGCACCGTTCAAGCGCTGCTTGACGGCGAGGTCGATTGCATCCTGGCCAACGCCTACGAGATGCGCAAATATATGTCTGCCAAGGGACTCGAAGATCAGCTGGAGATCACCAACCTGCACGAGCGCCGCATCGTCGTCGACATGGACGAGGTTGAATATCTATACCGCATCGGTTTGGTGGGTCTGCATACGCCGATTTTGCTGGGCAATGTCTATGATACGCGTGGTCCCCAGGAAGAACCGGAAATCTGCACGGTGGGACGCGCGATCTTCAACCGCATCTTGCCTGACGAGATGCGCTTCGTCCAGGAAACGATGGGCAAGAAAGGCTTGCAGCAACTGGTGGCTCGCTGCTACCAAGTCATCGGCGCGGAAGTTACGCCCGAGGTCGTGGACGCCATCAAAAACTTCGGCTTCCACTATGCGACGATTTCCGGCACGACGATTGCGGTGAGCGATCTGACGATTCCGGAAGAGCGCAAGGACATCCTGCAACAGGCGGACGAGGTAGTAACCCGCGCCGAGCGCGACTTCCGCCGTGGCTTGATGACCGAAGAAGAGCGCTATCAGATCACAATCGACGAGTGGAACCGCGCGAAAGATTACTTGCAGGAGCAAATCCAGGACACGCTGGATCCCTATGGACCCATCGCGATTATGACGCTGTCCGGGTCAACTAAAGGTGGCTTTGGTCCGATTACGCAATTGGCGGGCATGCGCGGATTGATGTCAGACCCTTCTGGGCGCATCATAGATTTGCCAATCCGCAGCCATTTCCGGGAGGGCTTGAATTCGCTGGAGTACTTCATTTCCACACATGGCGCGCGCAAGGGCTTGGCCGATACGGCGTTGCGCACGGCGGACGCGGGTTATTTGACGCGGCGTCTGGTCGATGTCGCGCAGGATATGATTGTCAATCGCTGGGATTGCAACACAACCGAGCAAGGCTTGATTATTCGCCGGTCGGACAATGTTGCCGGACAATCTATCCCAGAGCGCATTGTTGGCCGCTGCGCCTCGCAAGACCTGTTTGATCCCGACAGTGATGAATTGATTGTCGGGCGCAACGAAATCATTGATGAAGAAATTGCGAGCGCGATTGATCAATCGAGCGTCGAGGAGATTGCGGTTCGCAGTCCTTTGACCTGTAAACTGATACACGGCGTTTGCGCGCTCTGCTATGGACGCGATTTGGGTACCGGCGAGATGGTCAGTATCGGTTCCGCGGTGGGCATCATCGCGGCGCAGTCCATTGGCGAGCCGGGCACACAGCTCACTTTGCGCACTTTCCACAGTGGCGGCACGGCCGAAGTGCGTGACATTACCAGCGGCTTGCCGCGTGTTGAGGAGTTGTTTGAAGCCCGTCGTAAACCCAAAGGCGAGTCGGTGATGACCGAGCTTGACGGCATCTTGCGCCTGCACGAGCGCGAAGATGGCGCGCGCATCGCAACGGTTATCAAGAGCGAAGTGGAGAACGAGACCCACGTTCTGCCAGAAGACTGGGAAATTTGCGTTGAGGACAGGAAAGAAGTCGCAGTCGGCGGCTTAGTCGCGCGCAACGGCGACGAAGAGTTGAAGGCGGGCTTGGCTGGAACAGTTCACATCGAGGACCATACAGTCTTCATCCGTTATGAAATCAGCGAAACGGAAGAACATGAGATCCCCGCCAATGCGCGCTTGCGCAAGTCGATCTTTGACGGCATGGACGTGGCTGCTGGCGAACAGCTGACCGAAGGCTCCAAGAATCCGCATCGCATCTTGCAAGTATTGGGCGCGAAAGAGACGCAAATGTACTTGTTGAGCGAGATTCAAGAAGTATACCGCAGCCAAGGCGTCAACATTGCTGACAAGCATTTCGAGACCGTCATCCGCAAGATGATGTGCAAGGTGCAGGTCACCAAGAGCGGAGACAGCGAATTGCTGCCCGGTGATTTTATCGACCAGCTGAAATTGCTGGAGATCAACGAATCGCTAAAAGACGAGGACAAGGAGATCTGCCAAGCGACGCCCATCCTGCTCGGCATCACCAAAGCGGCGCTGGAAACAGACAGCTACTTGGCTGCCGCCAGCTTCCAGCATACGATCAAAGTGCTGGCCGGCGCGGCCATCGAGGGCAAGAAGGATACCTTGCACGGGCTAAAGGAAAATGTCATTATCGGCAAGCTGATCCCGGCCGGCACTGGTTTCCATGCCTATCAAGACCGTGAAGCGGTCGCGCCGTCGGTGACGCTGGAAGCACAAGGCGCGCTGGACTTCGACGACCTGAGCGATCAAGACGACTTCGAGAATATCTTGAGCGAACTCTAGCAGCCGGGGCAATGCGCCAGTTAGCAAGAATCGCAAGGGGCGAGATACCTGCGGTATCTCGCCCCTTTTTGCCCTGATTGCCCCTATCTGCCCCAATTTGATTGTCGCGACTATCAAGGACGTTCGGCCAGGGCTCGATAGAGCGGGCGTTGCAGCTGTATATTGCTGCCGTTAAGGCTGGGGTAGAGCAGGCTGTAACCCGCCAGTTCGCTGCGGTTATTGATGGTCAGTTCTTCGGCGAAACTCAGGTTCCATAAGATCATGACGCCGATATCATCGCGAGACTGCGCGATTTGGAAGGCGCGCAAGGTATAGTCTCGTTGATCGAGCGCTGTGTTGTAATACATCCAGGGGTCGGGCGCCTCGGTCGGATAGCCTTCCCATGTCGCCCAGCCAAACTCCGTCGCCCACATCTGGGCGTTATGTCCATTTGCTCGGATGATTTCACTGTAATCGCGGATATTTTGCGAAAAGAAAAACTGTGGCTGGTCGTCCCAGCCCTGTCCATCCACATTGTTGCAGCAAACAAAATCCGGCGGATTGCCCCAACTGTAAGGATGAATGCCGATAAGCACATCCGGATAACTCGCTAAACCAGCCTGGTACATTTGACGCAGGAAGCTGCGATCGTTGACCGAGATGTTCTGCGAGTTGCCGGTGGGCGCCAGCCCGGCCGTTATCACCGCGATATTTGGCGAGTAGGCGCGCACGGCATCGTATCCAACACGGAACAATTCCATATAACCCGCGCCATCGAAGGCATGCGGACCCGTCCATTCGCGTTTGAGATTGGGTTCGTTCCAGACTTCGATGGCGTCGATATAAGGACCGAGTTTTTCCAGCAGCAAGCCTATGAAGGCGGCGAGTTGATTTAGATCGTCTGGGGGACCGTCTTCGCTTTGATTGGATTGCCGCGCCCAATCCGGCGCTTTGGCGATACTGAGCAAGACTTTGTTGCCGCGCTTGTCAGCTTCTTGCACATGCAATTGGAAGAGCCGGAAATTCTCTTCGAATTGACCGGCAAAGTCGGGCTGCATCCACTCCCAGGACGCTTGCAGTTTGATCCAAGCCATGCGCAGCGCGGCAATCTGTTGTAAAGTCCGGTCCCAATCGGGGACATCAAAATTGTAATGCGCCTGGATCCCCATCCGGCTGGCATCCAGTTGCAGCTCGCCAACTGGCAATGGCGTTGTGATGTCCACCCGCGATTGCGGCGGCGGCAAATCTAACTGCGTGTCCGCTGTGAACGCTGTAGGACGGGCTGTGCTGGTTGGCGGGATTTGATAGTCCGCGCCAATTATCGCGCCTATCACCCGTCCGGTTGCCGCTCGCTGTTGGCTGGGGCTAGGTTCAGGCGAGGCAGGCGGGTGGACAGTCGCATCGGCATCCAGCGTTGGGAGCTGGCGGAGCGCGACAGTTGGTAAATTGACAGGTTCTTGCGGGGCGGGCGTCTTGATGATCTCTGTGACGGCCGCTACGAGTTTAACTTCCGGAGCGATAGCGACGGTCGGTTCAGGCGCTTGGCTGGCGCAACCGGCTAGCGCAAATCCACAGGCGACGGAGACGGGAAGGAGGCGACGCGCGATGCTTCTATGAAACATGCCAAAAGTCTACCATATCAATATGCCGCATACTATTCTCGAATGGATTAACTGGTGATGAGAATCGCTGTGGCGCGCCGCGCGACAAAGCCGGTTGGCGTATTGCATATAATCTGAAAGCCGCCCAAGTCGCTTCTGCAATTTGACACGTTGTCAGATTGCATTCTACAATGGGCGAGAGATGCTCGTTGCGAAGACGGCGACTTGGCGCCAAGAGCCCCTATGCCGCAATTATCGCTGCCGCGCTTTGCGTATCTTCAATTAGCATGCGCCCCAGTAGGCAACATCAGCAAGCGATTGAGGACGGTTCATGACCGATCGATCCATTCATCAAGTGAATATTGAGCGGGAGATGCGCGACGCTTATTTGAGCTATGCGATGAGCGTCATTGTTTCGCGCGCCCTGCCCGACGCGCGCGATGGCTTAAAGCCGGTACATCGGCGGATCTTGTATGCGATGCACGACATGGGCATCAACCCGGGTGGCGCGCATAAAAAGAGCGCGCGCATCGTCGGCGAGGTATTGGGCAAATATCACCCGCATGGCGATGGCGCGGTATACGAAACGATGGTGCGTATGGCGCAGGACTTTTCCATGCGCTACATGCTGATTGACGGACAAGGCAACTTCGGCAGCATTGATGGCGATGGCGCGGCAGCCATGCGTTATACCGAGGCCAGAATGGCGAGCTTTGGCAGCCAATTGCTGGTTGATATCAACAAGGAAACGGTTGATTTCGTCGAGAATTTTGACGGCACGCTGAACGAGCCGTCGGTATTGCCGTCGGTTTTGCCGAACCTGCTGGTGAATGGCGCTTCGGGAATCGCGGTCGGCATGTCCACCAATATCCCGCCGCACAACCTGGGGGAGATCTGCGACGCCCTCGTTCATCTGCTCGACGACTGGGATCGCATCGAAGACATCGGCGTCGACGAACTCATGCAATTCGTTCGGGGACCAGATTTCCCCACGGGCGGCGTCATTTATAAGCTGCGCGACGACGAGGATATGCTGCGCGCGGCTTTCGCGACCGGGCGCGGCAAGATCACCTTGCGGGCGAAGGTGCATATTGAAGATATGGGACGCGGCAAGTCTCGCATTATTGTCAGCGAATTGCCTTACCAAACAAATAAAACCACGCTGATTGAACGCATCGCGGCGCTGGTAAGCTCGGGCAAATTGGATGGTCTTGCCGATTTGCGGGACGAGTCTGACCGGCAGAATACGGTGCGCCTGGTGATAGAGTTGCAGCGCGGCGCCGATGTCAAAGATGTATTGGCGGCGCTTTTCAAGTTGACGCCGCTGCAGTCAACATTTGGCATTATCATGCTGGCGCTGGTTGATGGCCAGCCGCGCCTGCTAAACCTAAAGCAAGCGCTGCGCATCTATTTGGAACATCGCCTGGAGGTCGTTCAACGCCGCAGCCGCTTCGATCTGGCGCGAGCGCGGGAGCGGGCGCATGTGCTGGAAGGCTTGATCATCGCGCTGGACAACCTGGATGCGGTGATCCAGACCATTCGCAAATCGCGCAATGCCGAAACCGCCAGGAACAACCTGGTCAAAAACTTCAAAGTGACCGAGATTCAGGCGGGGGCGATACTGGATATGCCGTTGCGGCGCTTGGCCTCGCTGGAAATAAGGAAGATCCGCCAAGAGCACCGAGAAACGATAAAGCTCATCGCGTCGCTGGAGGCGCTCTTGGCGAGCCCGCAGAAACAGCGCAGGCACATTGCCGCGGATCTGCAGGAAGCGAAAGAGAAGCATGGCGACCGCCGCCGCAGCGTCATTGTCGAAAGCGAGGCGACTGCCTTCCGGCTGGAAGATTTCTTGGTTCCAGAAGAGAAGACGGTGGTCATGTTTAGCACCCGGGGTCTGCTGGGTCGCAGTCCGCTGGATGAACCACCTAGAGTGACAACGGCGACTAAAGTCCCGCCACGCTTGCTGCAGCACAGCACAACCGGGCAGATTTTGCATCTCTTTACAAACAAGGGCGGTTGCGCCACGGTGCCCGTGCAGCAGATACCTCAAGTGGA
This sequence comes from Phototrophicaceae bacterium, assembly GCA_965116975.1. Lineage (GTDB taxonomy): Bacteria > Chloroflexota > Anaerolineae > Aggregatilineales > Phototrophicaceae > UBA6055. Next base: position 2,120,932 of record OZ220735.1, on the reverse strand, counting down.
GCAGGCTGCCGACGGCATGCGCTTCAGTGATTTGTCCTCGCTATCCGCCAAGCGCAAGATCGTCATGTTCATGTGTTTGCCGATGAATATCGAGACGGGCTATTTGTGCTTCACGACTGCGCTGGGGCAAGTGAAACGACTGCATGTGAGCGATTTGCCCGGCATGATGTCTCACGAATTTAGCGTGATGAATCTGGCGAAGAATGATCGACTTGTCAATGTGCTTTATACCAGCGGCGCTGACGAGCTGCTGCTCTTGACAGCGCGCGGTTATGCGATCCGCTTCCGCGAGGGTGATATCCGCCCCACAGGTTTGACATCAAGCGGTGTGCGCGGGATACAGCTAAAAGATAAGGGCGATCGCGTCGTTGGCGCTTGCCTGGCGCATGACAAAATGCAGGCTTGGATTGTCGCCGAAGATGGAATCGCCATGACAGCGCCCATCAATCAGCTGAGCGCGCAAGCGCGCGGCGGCGTTGGCAAAGCCATCACAAACCAGTTCTTCGACGGTCGGCAAGTTGTCGCTGCCACCGTCGGTCGTCTGGATGATACGATTCTGGTCCTGACCAGCCGCAACAAAGCCAAATATATGTCGATAAGGCTGGCGAATCAGATGGCTCAGCGCTTGGACGGCTGTCAGCCAGTCATCGCCCTGCGCGACAAAGAGACAGTGGTCGGCGTCGTCGAGTATCGCGAGCGCGTGGATCCCTTTTTCGTTGAGCCAGGCTTGTCGCATGATGCGATTGCCGCGACAGATGAGGAAGACGCCCCCAAGGCGGATGCCGGTCATTCACAGCAGGAAGCCCAACCGCCAGCGCAACGTGGCTTGCCTTTGGAAGAAATTGAGTTGATCTTGGAGAAAGCGGACAAGGCGGCAAATGATGATGCGCATTTCAAATCCAACGGCGCTGACACGGGCGCAATCAATGACGACTAGCCAGCGCTAGCAGTTCCGCATCATATCGCGGCGCCATGACGCGCCAATCGTATTCCGCGATTTTCGCTCGCAATGGGGCGATGTCGACGTCGATATCGCCGAGCAAATGACGGCGCAACTGGGCAGTGAGGCGACCGCGCGTGTAAAGGCATTGCCCTCGCAGCTCATCCGTCAGCAGGTCAGGATAATTGAGGCGGTCCGGCAAGATCGGGACGCAGTTGCAATAGATCGCCTCGCAGATTGCGCCGCCGAAAAACTCCTGCCAAGCCGTGCTGACAACATAGTCGGCGCGCCACAGAAGCTCGGCATATTCGGCGAAGGAGTCCAGGTATCCCAATTGTTCAATCCGTAGAGACCGATCGGGACGAACGGGCAGTTGCGCTTGCAATTTTTGAAAGGCCCCGGACATCTCGCCAAAGCGCTCGCCGGTGATGGCGACGCGAAAGTCGAAGCCTTCGCTGGCAAGCTGCAGCAGGCTTTGTACAAAAGCCTCGGGATCTTTGTCCGCTTCCCAGCGATGGTTCCAAAGGATAAGGGGCGCGCCGTCTCGCTGGGGCGGGACCTTGAATTGATCAAGACGGCGCAACTCTATGCCAAGTGGCAAGACCTGTGATTTGGCGCGGATAGCTTCGATGCTGTGCAATTCGTTGAAGTCGGGAAAATGCTTGAGCAGGCGCGGCAACTGCTCCATAAAATCACGCAGGTGAAATGCGCTGTTGAAATAATTGCCGTCAGCGGTAAGGGCGCTTACGAAATTGATGAAACCATATCGCCAGCCATGCCCCTGGCGTCGATTCTGGGGATAGGATAGCTGATTTTCATGGAAATATAACGCAATCGGCGCATCGCCCAACTGGCGATAGGTGAGGGCGCGAAAGATGGAAAGGTCTATCATGCTCGAAGCCAAAATAAGATCGGGCTTGGAAGCGAGCAGGCGGGCAAAACTGATGGCGGCGCCTTGCATGCGCCATTTCCAGAATTGCGCTGGCAGCGTTACCAGGTCAATGTCGTGGGCAGAGAATGTTTTGTAGCCATCAGCCCAGGCTTTATGACTGCCGCCGTAATAAGATTCCAGCAGTGCGATGCGCATAAAGGGTTTGGGGATTAACTGGTGTTGCGGCGGCGCGCTTCGACGACGCTGGGGACCATTTCCAGTTTGCTGAGGATGCGCGTCAACTGCTGATGGCTCGTGATTTCCAACTGCAGATTAAGCGTGGCGATATGCTGTCGCGTGGCGACTTCGACCGAAGACATATTCACGTTTTGCTCGGAGATGATGGTGCTGATTTCGCGCATTAAGCCTTCGCGATCATAAGCCACGACTTCCACAGGCACATCGTAACGCTGTTCTTCTTCTTCGGGTCCCCAAGAGACGCCAATCAAGCGCTCGACATCGCGCAGAGCCGCGATATTTGGGCAATCATCACGATGGACTGTCACACCGCGCCCACGGGTGATGTACCCCACAATTTCGTCGCCCGGCATAGGCGAGCAGCAGCGCGCCAGGTTTACCAGCATGCCGCTGGCGCCCATGATGCTCACGCCCTTGACGACATTGGCGCCGCTGGATTTTGCCCGCGGTTTCAGCAGATCTTCTTCGCTGATGTTTTCCGCCGACTTCCGTCGTTCGTCTTCCAAGACACGATTGGTGATTTGCGAACCGGTGACATCCCCAGAGCCGATACCGGCCAGAAAGTCGTCCAACTTCTCAAATGAGAGCAGGCGCGCGACGGACTCGAAACTGACCTTGTCCAGGACGCCAAGGCGTTTTAATTCTCGCTCCAGGACTTCGCGTCCCATGATGATGTGCTTTTCGCGATCCTGCTTGCGCAGCCAATGGCGAATCTTGCTGCGCGCGCGGCTTGTCACGGCATAGTCAAGATCGGGGTTCAGCCAATCCATGCTGGGTCCGCCGCGCTTGGCGGTGAGGATTTCTACTTGATCGCCCATTTTGAGTTTGTAATTGAGCGGCGCCAGTCGACCGTTGATCTTGGCGCCGCGGCAGCGATTGCCGATGTCCGTATGGATATGATAGGCGAAGTCGATGGCTGTAGCGCCAACCGGCAGATCGACGATGTCGCCATTGGGCGTGACGCTGTAGACACGATCTTGGAAGACCTCCGACTTGACCACATCAACAAATTGCGAGGCGTCGTTGACATCGGGACCAAACTCCATCAATCGCCGCAGGAAAGCCAGACGCTGCTCGAAGGCGTCGTCATGCCCCTGATGGTCCTCTTTGTAGCGCCAGTGCGCGGCAATGCCATATTCGGCGTCTTCGTGCATTTCCCAAGTGCGTATTTGCACCTCGACTGTTTTGCCTTCATCGTCGTGAACAGCCGTATGCAGGCTGCGGTAGAAATTGTCCTTGGGGTTGGCGATATAGTCGTCGAATTCGTTGGGTATCGGGCGCCATAAATTGTGAACGATGCCTAGCGCCAGGTAACATTCCGCCAGCGTGTCGACCAGCACTCTCATGCCGCGAATGTCATAGATTTGTTCGAGCGGCACTCCCTTATTGCTCATTTTGTTGTAGATGCTGTAGATATGTTTGGGGCGCGCGGAGATGGTGACATTGCTGATCTTGTTCGCTTTGAGTTCCCGGTTGAGAATGTCACGAATGCGGTCCACATATTCTTCGCGCTCGTCGCGTCTTTCGTCGAGGGCTTTGGCAATGGAGCGATAGGCTGTGGGGTTGAGATAACGAAAAGCCAGGTCTTCCAGTTCCCACTTCATTTGCCAGATGCCGAGCCGATTGGCAAGGGGCGCAAAAATGTCCATCGTCTCTTGCGCGATCGACTTCTGCTTATGCGGCGGCATATATCCGAGCGTGCGCATATTGTGCAAGCGGTCCGCCAGCTTGACCAATACGACACGCACGTCATCGCCCATGGTCAGCAGCATTTTGCGAATGTATTCCATCTCGCGGTTGATCGTGCTGCTGCGCCGCGAATCGCCAACCGGGGAAACATTTTTGATCGGCAAATTCTTCAGCTTGGTGACGCCGTCGACCAGAACGGCGATAGAGGCGCCGAATTCGGCGCGCAGCGCGTCGATGGTCAGGTCACTATCTTCAACGACATCATGGAGCAAGCCCGCCGCGATAGTCTCGGCATCCATTTGCATTTCAGCCAAAATGCTGGCGACGGCGACGCAATGCGTGAAGTAAGGCTCGCCCGATTTGCGCTTTTGCCCAACATGGGCGGATTCCGCGCGAAAGTAGGCGGCAGCGATGAGATCTTGTTCATTCGGTTTGATGTCCGCCAGCGTCCGCAGCAGCGATTCCAAATCTCGAGAATAGGCGCTTGTCGAAGTCAACATGTGGCGTCCACTTTCGCATTAGGACTTGCGTCTAGCCTAACATATTCCACTGCAAATGTCGCGTCTATGTGTGGCGATTCCAGGGCAATCGCATCAAATTTCCTAAGCGCCTGGCACAGCGAGAAAAGCTGTGGGATGCCAAGGCTTATGCGCTGATTTTATGTCGCAGATATGCCTCGATGAACTCGCCCAGCCGCCCGTCTAGCACGGCGGTGGTATTGCCGATTTCGACGTTCGTGCGGTGATCTTTCACCATTTGGTAGGGATGCAAGACATAGGAGCGAATCTGATTGCCCCAGCCGGCGTCGACGTTTTCGCCTTTGAGCTGTGCCATTTCCGCCTCTTGTTTGGCGCGTTCCATTTCGAAGAGGCGCGCGCGCAGAATTTGCATCGCGCGATCGCGATTCTGCGCCTGGCTGCGCTGGTTCTGGCACTGAACGACGATTGCGGTCGGCAGGTGGGTGATGCGCACAGCGGTATCATTCTTTTGCACATGCTGGCCCCCCGCGCCACTGGCGCGGTAGGTATCGATGCGGATGTCGCGGTCGGCTATTTCGATTTCGATGTCAGAATGGATATCTGGCCATAGTTCAACCTTGGCGAAGGAGGTGTGACGGCGCCTGGCGCTGTCAAAGGGGCTGAGGCGCACCAGCCGATGCACGCCTTCTTCGCTCTGCAAATAGCCGAAGGCTTTGTCGCCTTTCACGCTGATGGTGACGCTTTTGAGGCCCGCTTCTTCACCGCCGCTGCGCTCGAGGATCTCGGCTTTATAGCCATTTTGCTCCATCCAGCGCAGGTACATGCGTTCCAGCATTTCCGTCCAATCCTGGGCGTCAACGCCGCCCGCGCCGGCATGAATGGCGAAAATGGCGTCTTCGCTATCGTATTCACCGGAAAACATCGCTTGCCAAGACATGGTTTCGACCAGCTCGGACAATTCGGCCGTCTCTTTCTCCATGTCCTCGAGCATGTCATCATCCGCGATTTCCGCCAGTTCGATGGCGTCGCTGATGCGTTGAGAGACGGACTGCCATTTGTCCACAGCCGCCTTCAGCCTAGATAATTGCCGCATAGTCTTTTGCGCGGCCTCAGGATCGTTCCAGAACGCGCTTGCGCTAGCGGCGGCTTCCAGTTCGTCGGCGAGCCGCGCCTTGCCGGGGACATCCATTCGCGTCATCAATTCGTCTATCTGCGCCTGGAGTTCGCGCAGCTTGCTAATCAGATTTTCCATATTGCTCTCATGCCCAGGCTGAGCCTATGTTTCGCCGCTATGTCTTTCAGTTTGTCGCTGCCGCAATAGCTCGTACATGAAAATAGCGCCACAGACCGACAGGTTGAGCGAATCGGCCAGGCTGCCTACCATCGGAATGCGAACGCGTCGATCGCAGATCTGCAGCCATTTGGCGCCAAGTCCGGCCGCTTCCGTTCCCAAGACGATTGCAGTCTTAGGCCCGAGGTCAAGGCAAAATAAACTGCTTTCACCTCGTCCGTCCGCGGCGATCAGTTGAAAACCACGCTCTTTGAAACAGGCGATCGCTTCTTCGCTGTTTAGCTGATAGATGTTCTGGCTGAAACAGGCGCCGGCGCTATTGCGGATGATATTGGGATTATAAATGTCCAGCGCGCAATCAACCAGTATCATCGCGTCGATGCCGGCCGCATCGCCCGTGCGCAGCAGCGCGCCGATATTACCCGGTTTGCGCGGGTCGACCACGAGTATGGCTGTATCAAGATTCGACCAATTCAAGTCCCGCAGGCTTCTTGCCCGCTTCGTCTTCATAACGGCGAGCAGGCCGCTGGGGTTCTCGCGGTAGCTGAGGCGCTTGAGTATCTGCGGATTTACCTCAATGGCGTCTCTGCCTGCCAAGAAGTCCTTCGCCTGGCTCTCCGCAAGCGCGGGGCAAGCCAGCAAAAAATCGAGCTCGTACCCTTGCTGGAGGGCGCGCCGAATGTCGCGCGGGTATTCAACCACGAAGCGCGATTCGCTTTGCCGCCCGCGTTTGTTGCGCAGCCGATGAATCAGCTTGACCTTGCTGTTGCCCAGGCTGGTGATCCGCCGCAAAACCGATTAGCTCGCTTGCTCCGCGTCATCGTCGTCAAAGAGACTGTCGACGAAAAACTCCGGCGTGAAGAGCACCAAATCGTGAATTGCTTCGCCGAGCCCCAAGTAGTGGACCGGCAACTGCAGATCGTTGAAGATGGAAAAGACCATGCCGCCCTTGGCTGTGCTGTCTAATTTGGTGACGATGACACCGGTCACGCCGGCGGCTTCCTGGAATCTTTTTGCCTGTTCGATGGCGTTCTGCCCCGTCGTGCCGTCTAGCACCAAAAGCACTTCGTGCGGCGCCTCCGCGACGACATTGCCGGACACTTCGCTGATCTTGGTCAGCTCGCGCATCAGATTGATGTTGTTCTGCAGGCGGCCCGCGGTATCGACCAGCAAGATCTCGTAACCGCGCGCTTTGGCGGCGGCGGTGGCGTCATAGACAACCGCGCCAGGATCGGAACCCGGCCGGTTAGCGATTACCGGCACATCAACGCGCTCCCCCCAGGTCTGCAATTGCTCGATGGCGGCGGCGCGAAAGGTATCGCCCGCCGCGATCATGACCTTTCGATTGGATAGATTCTTGAGCCGGTGCGCCAGCTTGGCGATTGACGTGGTCTTGCCCGAGCCATTGACGCCGACCACAAGAATGATCGACAAGTCGCGCCCGGAGATATCCATGACCGGCGGGAACTGCAAAAGAGCGCCTAGCGTCTCTTTCAGCGCAGTCTGCAATTGGTCGGCGCGGGTGAAGCCCTGCGCGCGCGCGCGATCTTGCAGACTGTCAATGACTTTCAAAGTTGTGTCGAATCCACAGTCAGCTTGGATCAGCAGCGTTTCGATCTCGTCCCAGGTGTCGTCGTCGATTTCGGTCTTGCCCAGGATCTGAGAAATGCGTCCAAAAAAGGACTGGCGTGTTTTTGACAAGCCGCGGCGAAAAATGCCCAAAGCTGGATCCCCCCGTGATTTGCGAATGCTAACGCAAGATTATACCTGTGGCGCGAAAATGGAGCAATGGAAGGTCGTGGACCCAGAAATAATATTGTATAATTTTGTTACGCAACAGATTGTGAATCTGCGGCTTGGCAAGTCGCGGAAAGGGAAGCGCAATCATGTCTCGGGACTCCGATGAATTCCCGGTCATTGTTTGGCTTGATGGTTCGCTTACAAACCAACATTGGATGCTAGACCGTGAAGTCATGACCTTGGGACGCGAAGATGTCTGCGATATCGTCATTCCTTCGCGCCAGGTTTCTCGTCAGCATCTGAAGTTTCGCGTGCTGGGCGGTTCTTGCTTGATTGAGGACAATAACAGCAAAAACGGCACCTGGGTCAACGGCTATCGTTTGATGGGGCTGCGCGAGCTGGAAGATGGCGACGAGATCCGCGTCGCCAAGGATATTCTGCTGCGCTTCGTTGGCTCGGGAGCGACAGCCCCAACTACGACGCGCTCCTTGCCCAAGGTGATACCCACCGGGGCGAATACGGGCACGCGCCTGCGGCTGGACCCCGAGTCGCGCCAAGTCGCCATAGGCGGGCTGGCGCTTAATCCGCCTTTGAGCCTGCCGCAGTATCGCTTGCTGGAGATTCTGTTTGCCAGCCAAGGCGGTGTGTGTTCGCGCAACGATGTGGTTGAAGCGGTTTGGCCCGATGCCATGGGCGCCGGCGTCAGCGAGCAAGCGATTGACGCCTTGGTCCGCCGCTTGCGCGACCGCTTAGCCGAGATTGATGCAGACCACCAATACGTTGTAACTGTACGAGGCCATGGCTTTCGCCTGGATAACCCGCAAATCGAAGACAGTGAATGAAATATCAAGATAAACTGGATCCCCAGGGGCTGGCGCGCTATGCGGCTTGGCTTAACGCGCGCGCCAGGGGCGCCGGCGCCGCAGGCAAGCTGGACGCCGCGCGCTTGCGGAATCGCATACTGGAATCGGCCGGGCGCTGCGAATGGTGCGATGTCAATCTGTTGGGCATCCCTTTCGAGCTGGATCATATCGTCAGCTTGAAGCGAGGCGGCAGCAACGATCCCGGTAATCTAGGCGTCGCCTGCGCCGCCTGCAATCGACGCAAGGCGCAGAAACCCCCGGCTCAGTTCGCGGCGGAAGTTTATAGCGAATCGGGCAAGAAGACCAAGCTCGTTGCCTCGCTATTGGAGACCTGCGGGATCGCCGCCAGCCGACAGATCGCGCTATTCGAGCAGAGGCCAGAGCCTGCCGATAAAAACTCAATCGACGTAGAAGATGACCTATCCTCTGTTTCCCAGTACAACTGGACAAACTAGATAGCGCTTCGCCAATCTGACATCTGGGAATTCACGGAGATTTGCTTTGACAACTAGCATAGAGCAGGTCCGGGAAAACGGACCGGAAATGTCGGCGAGCGATGACGCGGCATGGCAAAGCCTGCTCGTGTTCTGCGGGAACGCGCTGCGCGATGCGCATGAACAGAGCCACAGCAACGCTGATACGGCGGAGTCGCAAGTTGCCGCGCGCAGCTACCCGCTCGACGAAGCGGCGCGACTGGTCGGCGTCCAACCCGCAACTTTGAAACTGGCGGCAAAAGAACTGGCGCTAGACAGCTTCCTCGATCCCAAAGGCGTCTTGCGCTTTCCAGTTTACAGCTTGCGCCCGACCGCGCAGGACCTCGATTTGCGCGAGATGATCGCCGGTTATGAGAGCCTGCGCGCGAGTGATTTGCAGTCGGCGCTGTCGATAGACGACAAAACCTTAAAAGCCTGGCTACAGCAAGCGGGCATACCGAGCAAGCGCATGATATGGCGCGATGTGCGAGGCTTATGGACCTTGCCCGAGACCTATGCCGAATTCCGCGAGAGCCTAGACGCCGCCGCGGAAACGCCAGCTCGCGGACGCCGACGGCGCCGGCGCCGGAGCCCGCGCCGGCGCAAGAAGCGAGACGCGCAAAGCAAGCTGCGCAGCCGCTTGATTGACGCCTTTCCCAAGTGGCGTTATCCCTATCGCGATCAGCAGCAAATCTATTTGCACATTGGCGCGCCCAACAGCGGGAAAACCCATGACGCGCTAGGGGCGCTCAAAGAAGCAGGCTCTGGCTGGTATCTGGCGCCTTTGCGCTTGCTGGCTTACGAGATCTTTGACCGGCTCAATGCCGAAGGCGTGGCTTGCAGTCTGCTGACCGGCGAAGAATATATCCCGGTCGAAGGCGCCAAGCTCACAGCCGCGACCATCGAAATGTTCAACCCCGCCAAGAGCGGCGATTGCGTCATCGTTGACGAAGCGCAGATGCTCGCGGACGCCGACCGCGGCTGGGCTTGGACACGCGCGATGATGGAATCGGCCGCGCCGGAAATGCACATCATCGGTCCGCCGACAGCGCGCGGCTTGATAGAAGTCTTGGCGGCCGCGGCGGAAATCCCCTGCGAGGTCCTGGAGCATCAACGCCTGGCGCCAATCGCCGTTTCCGAACAGCATCATACACTGGAGACTTTGCCGCCTTATACGATATTGGTGGCTTTCTCCCGTCAAGCGGTTCTAGAATTGAAAATGAAGCTGGAAAGACTGGGGCGGGCGGTCTCGGTAGTCTATGGCAGCTTGCCGCCCGAAGTCAGGCGGCGACAGGCGGATCGCTTTGCGGAAGGCGAAACCGAGATCTGCGTCGCGACTGACGCTGTTGGCATGGGCTTGAATCTGCCGGCCGATGTGGTCTGCTTTTATGACACCGAGAAATTTGACGGCAAGAATGACCGTGTCTTGTATCCGAGCGAGGTGCAGCAAATCGGCGGACGCGCGGGCCGCTTTGGCTTGTCCAAGACCGGGCTCATCAGCGCGACCAGCAAGCCGCAATTGCAGACGATACGCGAACTCTATGCCCAGGAGCCGCCGACGCTGACTTTCGCTCGCGTGGCGCCGACGGTGGACGATCTGCGGCTGATACCGGGCAACCTGGCGGAGCAGTTGGGACAATGGGCGGTGTTGGAGTCCATCCCGCAAGAGTTGCGCGCTGTCATCACCACGGCTGACCTGGTCGAGAGAATTGAATTGGCGAAGATGCTCGCCGACGATGAAATCGAAAGATTGGGCTTGGCAAACGCTTTACAGCTAGTCAACGCGCCGGCGCGCAAGACCACGCGCATATACTGGCTGGATTGCGCCCACATGATCCTCGAAGGCTATCAAATCCCCTTGCCGCCAGTGTCGCCAGCGCCGATTGACAACTCGGCGGATTTGGAAGCGACGGAAATGTCGATCGCTTGCGCCGATATCTACTTGTGGTTGTCGCGGCGCGGGGAATTCAGCCAATTCTGCGAGGCGCATGCGCAAGTGCGCGAAGAGCGGCGCGAATGGTCGCTTTCGATTGACGAGGCGCTGCTTAGGAATCTGGACATGGCCAGGCGCTGCCGATCCTGTGGCGCGACCTTGCCATCGGGCCATCGCTATCGCATCTGCGAAAACTGCTTTCGCCGCCGGCGGCGGCGCTAAACTATTCCAGCCGATCCGCTAATTCGTTTAACTCCGGCAGACCCACAGCTTCCAGTTGCTCTAGCGCGGCGCGGGCTGCGTCTTGAGCCGCAGCGCGTTTGCTGGCGCCGCGGCCGCTGCCGATAATGCTTTCTCCGATAGAGACTTCAACACGGAATTCGCGGGCGTGATCCGGACCCTGCTCGCCAGCCAGGCGATATATGGGCTCGATGCTCAGCTGCGCTTGAATCTGTTCCTGCAATTCACTGCGGGCGTCAACATAGAGATTGTTTTCAATCACATAGTCGAGCAATTCCAGCAGGCTGGGCATGACGAAGTCCTTGACGGTCTCCATGCCGCTATCGAGGTACATAGCGCCGATGACCGCTTCAAAGGCGCGGCACAAGGTCGTGATTCGCTGTCGCCCGCCGGTGATTTCTTCGCCATGTCCGATGCGCAGGTACTGCCCAAGTTGGAATAGACTCCCGATATGCGCCAGCGATTCGGTCCTCACCAGGGCAGCGCGCAATTGGGTCAACTCGCCTTCGGTGACGTCGGGATACTTCTGATAGAGCATGTCAGCGACCAGGATGTCGAGCACGGCGTCACCGAGGAACTCCAGCCTTTCGTTGTCGCGGACAGTGCTGTCGATATGCCCGTATTCGTTGGCGTATGAACTGTGGGTCAAGGCTTGGGTCAGCAGCGCCTGATCACGGAATCGGACGCCAAGGATATCCTGAAAACTGCTTATATTGTTCTTGGAATTTGACATGCTGTCGCAACTGTTCTAATGGGAGCATCCTGATTAACGCGCCTTTCTTGCATAGCACATTGGTTCATGACACCGTTTGATCCTCAACCTTTGGCTGATAGCTGCCTTCGACCCAGGCTTGGCCGTCCCTGCCGATCTCCTTTTTCCAGACCGGGACGATCTCCTTGAGGCGGTCAATGCCGTAGCGCGCGGCTTCGAAACAGCCGTCGTCGCGGTGCGGCGCGGAACAGGCGATGAGAACGGTATTCTCACCGATAGCCAGTTTGCCGATACGCTGGACGATGGCGATGCCTTCCACTTTGTGCCATTTGCCGCGGATTTCTTGCGCGACCTGTCTCATCTTCGCCAGCGCCATCGGAGCGTATGCCTCGTATTCCAGCGACTCAGTCCGCGGCAGATGACCCGCTTTTTCTGTTTGACCGCGGACCAAGCCCGTGAACAAACAGACCGCGCCGGCGCGCGGCGTGCTAATCGCCGCGATAATCTCGTCGTGGTCAATCGCTTCTTCGGGCAGCCAAAAAACTTCCGGGCGTTCCGACAGCTCAGCCGACCCGCCGCTGACGGGCGGGAAGAAAGCCACTTCATCGCCATCTTGGATGGCGTCCTTGTCAAACGCGAATTCTTCGTTGATGGCAGCCAACGCGATGCCCAGGTTCTCTTTCGCGGCTGGGTAGGTGGCGATCAAGGTCTGACGGAGCTGCGCGACGCTGCTGCTCGCTCCGCTAATTTCAACCGTTAATTGTCGCGCGCCAACCAGATCGCGCAAGGTGGCAAAGAAGAGCACTCTTACTTGCATAGTTGTCCTTTACTCAATTGCTTTATAGTCGCCGCGTGTGCCGCCGCGCTTCTCCAGCAAGCGAATGTTAGTCAAGCGCATGCTGCGGTCGACCGCTTTCGCCATATCGTATATCGTTAAAGCCGCGACGGAAACGGCGGTCAAGGCTTCCATTTCCACCCCGGTCACGCCGCTCGCTTTGACGGTTGCGACAATGTCAATCGCATTGTTATCGCTGTCAAATTGCAGGTCAAGCGAGATCTTGCTCAGGGCGATGGGATGGCAAAGCGGAATGAGCTCGGCTGTGCGCTTGGCGCCCATGATGCCGGCGATGCGGGCGGCGCCTAGCAGGTCGCCTTTCTTGAGATTGCCATCTCGAATCAGCACGAGGGTCTCGGCTTCCATCTGCACAGTGCCGGCGGCGATGGCGATGCGCTCGCTCACGGGTTTGGCGCCGACGTCGACCATCGCGACCTGGCCGTCCGCGCCCAGATGTGTCAGTTTTTTTTCGCTAGACATGGGATTTCCTCTTCTAAGAGCGCGGGCTGCCCGCCTAGGCAAAACGCGCTGGATTATGACGCGCTGGACGCGATTTCAACTGATTCGGAGAATAGGACCCCTTCGCTCATGAAGTCGAGTCCCTGGTCGGCATAAATGGAACGCGCTCCCTCGTCCCGCGTCTGATGTTCGCCGGCGACAGTCATTCTATAGTAGGCGCGGATCCTGCCGCCATTGTCTATCATATCTTGCGATGCGATCAGATCGAGCGCATGCGCGCAACGCTGACGCGGTCCCAGCAGTCGAATATCCGGCTCCGCGTAACCGGCTGGATCGGGCGCTTGCCGCCCACGCAAACCCGCGGCCGGCGCTGGCTCGACAATGAAGCCGAAGCCGTTGCCCCCGTCGTCGCTGGCGGCGACCACGATATTGTCCGCTTGAAACACGATAGGCAGCGCGCCAAGCGACAGATTGGTCACAGTCAATCGGACAAGCAAGGCGCCGTTAGGATCTGGCTTTGAAGGCGCGACCGCGAGCTGAAGCGGGTCTTCAACTGAACGCCCGATAACGGACTGATGCGCCGCCAGGTCTCGAGCGGCCGGCAGCCGCGAACAGGGAATGCCGCCGAAGAAATAGGGCGACAAATCCGAGATGAATTGCGGCAGGCGCCCCGGCAAGACGAAGACCAGCAGGACGATCAACAAAATGACGCCAATGAAGGGATTGGGATTGGCGTCGGCGGGAACCATCTCTGTCACGGTTATTGTCCTATCCAGGCCATCACGATCTTTGCCAGAGTGACGGCGTCAATATCTTCAACATTATGCCATAGAATCCCGTTGTCGTGCCCGCGGAACCAGACGTCCTGCCGACGGATGAAATCATGCGTTCTGAATTTACTGCGCGCAATCGCCTCCTCCAGCGGCGCGTCATCCAGCAGATGCCCGGCGATCTCTCGGTAGCCGATGCCGCTCATGGCTGGGCTGCGCCGGTCGAAGCCCAGATTGAGCAAGTGCCGCACTTCGCGCACAAAGCCGGCTGCGATCATCCTGTCAACGCGGGCGTCGACGCGAGGGTAGAGCATAGCGCGATCCAAGCGCAATCCCAGCGTGAGGATCCGATAGGGCGGGGGCTGCTTCTCTTGCAGCTTGCTTATGGCTTGCCCGGTGCGCGTATGAACCTCGAGAGCGCGTATGACACGCCGACTGTTGTTCGGGTGGATGCGCGCGGCGGCGCGCGGGTCCGCTCGCCGGAGTTTCTCGTGCAAAGCCTCCGCCGAATGCTGCGCCGCAAAGGCTTCCAGTTCGGCGCGCAAGTCCTGATCGGGCGCTACCCGCGGGATGGACCAGCCTTCTTCGACTGCACTGATGTATTGCCCCGTGCCGCCGACAAGCAGCGGCAGCTTGCCCTGGGCGTGGATATGGTCAATGCGGCGGTAAGCGAGGTCCTGGTATTCAGCCAGGGTCAAGTTGGCGTCCGGCGCGACAAAATCAATCAGGTGATGCGGTACTTGGGATTGTTGCTGCGGCGTCGGTTTGGCTGTGCCGATATCCAGGTAACGATAGATCTGACGGCTGTCCGCGCCGACGATTTCCCCGTTCAAGCGCAGCGCCAAATCGATGGCGAATTCAGTTTTCCCGACCCCGGTGGGACCAAGCAGGATGAGCAGCGGTTGCGCTTTACCAGTCAAAGACATCCTCAATATGATCGATGATCGGCTGGTCCCGGCGCTGCCAGGCGATGCCAATCGCGTCTATGCGCCAGCGCGCCTCGTCCAGCTCGCGCTCGTGCAGGTATTGATAGACTGCCTTGAGCAGCCGTTCGTGTTTGGCGCGGGTGATGCTGGCGAAAGCCGATTCAGTATCCTTGTCTTGGCGTGTCTTCACTTCAACAAAGACGATGACGCCATTGGCGCGCGCGATGATGTCGATCTCGCCATATCGCGTCGACCAGTTGCTGGCGACAATCTCATAGCCGCGTCTGATCAGATATTGTCGGGCGAGGGATTCGCCCTGGGCGCCAAGCGTGTGAGCAGGATGCGTCATCTTGTGTTCATGTTTTCGCTTCTTCTCATCATATCCTAGAAACAAGGCGCTACAAGCGCTATTCGCTGTTGAAAACAACGCCAATTGCGATAAGATTCGCAGGTTATATGTTGGCAGGTTTGCTGTGAGGGCGCATACAATTGCATACAATGGATACGAAGCGCATAATCAAGTCCTTCGGCAAATGCGGCGTCGGGGCGCATCCGCGTGAACAAGTCGCGCAAGTGGACAGAGGAGTCTGATAAATGATTGACATGAATACAGCCGTCTTGATTGCGGTCGTAGCGGGGGTGATTGGATTGCTCTTCTCGCTCTATCAGCGCAATTATGTTCTGGAGCAGGATGAAGGATCCGACCGCATGAAACAGATTGCCGCAGCCATCCAGCGCGGGGCGCAGGCATTTCTCAGCCGGGAATATCGCGCGGTGGCGGTGCTGGTTTTGATTGTGACCGTCGCGCTGCTCGCCTTGAGCGCGGCGCCGGGCTCTGGCATGTCGCCGCTGACGGCGGTGGCATTTGTCCTGGGCGCTTTGGCGTCGGGGCTTTCCGGCTATATCGGCATGTACATTGCGGTGCGCGCCAATGTGCGCACGGCGCAGGCCGCGTCGCAAAGTTTGAACAAGGGTTTGCGCGTCGCCTTCGCCAGCGGCACGGTGATGAGCACCATGGTGGTATCGCTGGCGCTGCTCGGCATCAGCATCCTGTTCATCCTCTTTGTCAATGAACTCGGCGATGCCGCGCAAGCCGCCTCCGCCTTGGCGGGTTTTGGCTTCGGCGGCACATCGATCGCCATCTTCGCGCGCGTCGGCGGCGGCATCTATACCAAAGCCGCTGATGTTGGCGCGGATCTGGTCGGCAAGACCGAAGCGGGCATCCCGGAAGACGACCCGCGCAACCCGGCCACGATCGCGGACAATGTCGGCGACAATGTCGGCGATGTGGCGGGCATGGGCTCCGACCTGTTCGAGAGCTACGCCAGCTCTATCATTGCCGCGATTTCGCTGGCGACTAGCGCCGGCGCTTTTGTTGGCGACGGCTTGGTGGCGGCGCAGGTTTTTCCGCTGCTGGTGGCGACAGCCGGTCTCATCATCAGTATCATCGCGACCTTTCTGGTTAAAACGGAAGAGGGAGCCGATCAAGAAAAGCTGCTTGGCAGCATTCGCACCGGCATCTACAGCGCTTCGCTGATGATCGGCATTGTCGTGATCATTCTGGGTTTTGCCCTGCCATTCGGGGACAAAAACCTGGGCATCGTCATTGCCACGCTGAGCGGGCTGATTGGCGGCGTGCTGATCGGCTATTTCACTGAATACTTCACTGCCGATACCTATGGACCCACCAAGGCGCTTTCCGCAGCGGCGGAAGGTGGGGCGGGCATTGTGGTTATCCGCGGGCTGGCATTGGGCATGATGAGCACGCTGGCGCCGGTCGTCATTGTAGTCGTGGTTACATTGTTGGCGACATCGCAAGCCGGCTTGTACGGCGTGGCGGTGGCGGCTGTTGGCATGTTGTCGACCCTGGGCATTACCCTGGCGACTGACGCCTACGGTCCGGTGGCGGATAACGCCGGCGGCATCGCCGAAATGTCCGACCTGCCGGAAGAGGTCAGGGACCGCACCGATGCGCTGGACAGCCTGGGCAATACCACGGCCGCTACCGGCAAAGGCTTCGCCATCGGCTCGGCGGCTATGACGGCGCTGGCGCTGACCGCGGCTTTCATCACGGCGCTGACGGCGGGCGGCAGCACAGCGCTGGGTTCTGCAATCAATCCAGCGGATCTCTTGCTAAATCCACAATTTGTTACAGGACTTTTCATCGGCGGAGTGCTGCCCTACATTTTCAGCGCCTTGACGATGGTCGCGGTGGGCGACGCGGCGCAGCAAATCGTTGAAGAAGTGCGCCGTCAATTCCGCGAAATCAAAGGCATTATGGAAGGCACTGCCGAGCCGGACTATGAACGTTGCGTGGCCATCAGCACCGACAGCGCCATCCGACAGATGCTGCTGCCCGGCATCATCGCGGTGGGCGTGCCGGTGGGGGTGGCGCTACTGGCGGTATTGGGCAGAGGAAACGCCTTGGGCGACTTTGTCGCGCCGATCACCTTGGTAGGCGTCTTGCTGGGTTCGCTGGTTTCCGCATTCATGCTGGCGGTGATGATGGCAAATGCCGGCGGCGCCTGGGACAATGCCAAGAAGAACATCGAAGCTGGCAATTACGGCGGCAAGGGCTCTGACGCGCACAAGGCGGCGGTCGTGGGCGATACGGTCGGCGACCCCTTCAAGGATACCTCGGGACCGTCTTTGAACATCTTGTTGAAACTCTTGGCGATTGTGTCACTGGTCATCGCGCCCATGCTAGGCAACGCTTTCCCGGCAAATGTTGATGCCGCGGACGACAGTCCTCCCGCAATTGAACAGACTGCCGACGATGATGGCGCTCAAGCCAGTGACGCGGACAATGGTTCAGCGGGCGGATAACGCTTGGCGGAGATCTTGATGCAATATGAGTTTAACTGCAACAGCGCCAGATTATTCTGGCGCTGTTTTGATTAGACGGCTAAAACGCGCTGCGGAGCGGAACTAAGCGGAAAGAAGGCAGGCATGTTCAAAATGGAAGCCGATGGACCGCGTGGTCTGTACTTCGAGGAATTTGCAATTGGGCAGACTTTGCGCACCAGAGGCCGCACGATAACGGAAGCGGACCTGGTGCAGTTCGCCGCCTTGACTGGCGACTTCAATCCCATGCACACGGACGCCGAATATAGCGGGGATTCATTTATGGGAGCGCGGGTCGCCCATGGCATGCTGAGCTTGAGCTACGCCATCGGGCAAGCCTATCAACTGGGCATACTGGAGCGGACTGTACTAGGCTTCCGCGGCTTGGAAATGAAGTTTAGCCATCCGGTGTTCATCGGCGATACCATCCATGCCGAGCTAAAAGTAACCGAGGCAAAAGCCGCGCGCCGCCTGGGCGGGGGCTTGGTTACGCTGGACCTGCGTATCGTCAAACAAGACGGCAAAATCGCGCAGAAAGGCAGCATGTCTTTGCTGATGATGTCAGCGCCCTGAAAGGCTTGCTTTATCTTTGCAATTTCTTCTTGGGGCGCGCCGCGACTGGATTCTGAACCTAGACCCGCTTCAATTTTCTGGCTGCTAGTTTCGCTACGCGCATCGCCCCAAGCGTTACCGCCGCCGTTGATTGCCCGGGAAAAATCGAGTCGCCTACTAGCAGCAAATTGGCGATGCCTGTCCCTGGTCCGCGCGCATGCCATAGCGAGGTCTGTGGGAAACCGCCGACCATGCCCTGGTGGCGCTGCGTGTAATACTGATAGGTTACGGGCGTCCCCGGCAGCACCAGCTCAGCCGCCGACTTGAAGCCTGGCATCACGCGGTCAATCGTATCTAGCATGGCGTCGGCATAGGCTGCCTTACGCGCTTGATAGCGGATCTGCTCTTCGTTTTTGGCATCCCACCAAGGCTGCGTTTGTGTATGCGTGCTCACGGTGGCGGCGCGGTAGCCAGGCGGCGCGCGCGATGTATCCCAAGCCGGCGAGATGGACAAAAAGAGCGAATTGCCCTCTCGCAAAGACCCCGTAAAGTCGCGGATGATGTGATGATGCTCCGCCAGACCTTCTGGCAGCGCTGCGGCGCGCAAGCCGATATGCAGGACAAATGCGCCCTGCGTCGCGCGCCTCTGGCGGATTTCATCAACTAGAGCTTTTGGACTGTCCGCACCGAGCAGCTTGTCGAGTGACCAGGGCGTGGTATTCGCGATGACCAAGTCCGCGGGCAGGACTATTTCTTTGCCCAGGCGCTTGCCTTGGCGCGCGCTTACCCCTATTGCCGCGCTTCGCTCTTTCCCGGCGCAGACGAGCACGCGCGCGACACTGTGGCGGAAGAGCAGCTCGCCGCCGAATGATTTGAGCTTGCGCGCCAGTTGCCGCGACAATTCACCGATGCCGCCTTGTACCTGAAAGACACCCTGCCGCGGCAAGTCCAACGCGGTTGCCCCATATAGCGCGTTGACAAATGGCGATGTCGTCTGTGCCGAAATGAGCAGTTGGGCATCAATGAAGCGCGTAAAGCGCTTGTTATCGCTCAATTGATGGCGCTTCAGCCACTGCCCGACGCTGGAAAATGTGCTGGGCAGCAAGCGAATGTCGCGCGGAAAAAATTGCCAGCCGACTTTGGCTAAATGCAGCGCCTCATGCGCGTCCGCTGGTGGGAATGGCAAGCCCGCCGCCGCCATCGCCCATGTCAGGTCGGCGATTTTACGCTGTTCTTTCCAGAATGCGGCGCTTGCCGGGAAATAGCGCAAAATATCAGTTTGCTGCCGATCGAGCACAATCTGGCAATCGGGCAGATGCGTCAACCAAGCTGGGTCCTTGGCGCGCGTCTGCCAGTTCAATCCCAATATCTGCCCAAGCAGCGCATGCGCGCCGCTTTCATGAAAACCCGCCGCGACCGTTGCCCCGGCGTCAAAGCGGTAACCTTTGTGGAAAAATGTCGCGGCCGACCCGCCGGGGTAGGGGTTCGCCTCGACAACCGTTACATGATAGCCGTCCTTTGCCAGCAGCGCGGCGGCGGTCAGTCCGCCGATGCCCGCGCCGATGACGACGACTCTTGCGGGGTCTGTCATTACAATTGTGTCGCCATCTGTGTTGCCATCTGTGTCGCTTTCCGAGTACGGCGGTGTCGGTAAGCGAAGAGCATACGCAGCGGCAGTCCATCAAAAAACAGCCGCGTCAGCAAGCCAACCCAGCCGCGACGATGCGCCAGCACGATGCGGTCTGTCAGCTCGACGCCGCCCGGTTTCTCGGTGAAAATGTGCTCGTGACGCCAATATGCCATCGGACCCTTGACCTGAAGGTCGGCGAAGGAATGCGGGGATGGTCCCGCTTCGTGCCGCGCTACCCAACGGATGGGCACAAAGCCGAACCACAATGTGAACTCGATTTCGCCGTCGCTGATGGAGCGGCGCTCGTCGCGGTGCAATCGCATGATGATTGGCGGCGGCGTCAACTTGGCAAGCGCCTGCGGGTCTTCGTGAAAGCTCGTGAGCTTTTCGAGCGTCGTGCAGATAAAACTGACTTTGACAAAACTGCGATATGCGAGCGCTGATGTCGGCATGATGATCTCGGATGAATGTACTTGTGAAATCGCAAATACCTGTGGGAAAAACTCTGCTTGCGCTTATGCTCTCAAAGCCGAAAACGGTTGATCTCGTCGCGCAAGGATTTTGCGGCGTCGGCTGGATCTCTCGCGAATATGACGCTGCGCGACGCGCTGATGATAAGTCCTTTGCCGCGCTTGTTTAGTCCCGCTCTCAGCGCAGGACCGATGTCCCCGCCTTGCGCGCCAATCCCCGGCGCCAGTATGGTCATTTCGCCTACGATCGAGCGAATGGCTGCAATCTCGTCCGGAAAGGTTGCCCCCGCGACCAGCATACAGTTGCCCTTCGCGTTCCAAGCATTTACGATTGTTTCGGCCACCGCTTGCCAGAGCGGCCGCCCCCCCGCGGGCAAGTCCTGCAATTCGGCCGAGCCGGCGTTCGAGGTGCGGCACAATATGATGCTGGCTTTGTCTTCGTAGTCCAGAAAAGGCTGCAAGGCGTCGCGGCCGAGGTAGGGATTCAGCGTCACCGCGTCGAAACCCAGTTCGTCGAAAATGGCGCGCGCGTAGGCGGCGCTGCTGTTGCCGATGTCGCCGCGCTTGGCATCGCTGATAGTCAGAACCCCGGGCTGATATTGACGAAGATAATCCAGGGAGTCTTGCAATTGTCGCCAGCCAGCCGCGCCGGTCGCCTCGTAGAACGCCATATTGAACTTGAAGGCGCTGACGTAGCTGGCGCATTGCTCAATGACGTGGCGGTTAAAAGCCAGTTGCGGGAATTGGGCGGATTTGAAGGACTCGGGCAATCGGGCGCTGTCGCTGTCGAGACCGACGCAAAGCAGGGAATCAACCTCGTCGACGCGGCCTTCGTATTTGTGCAAGGCGCTCATTCGCTTTTGGGATCCCAGTGATGTGGCTCGGCGAACCACCTGCGTATGACAGCTTCGTCGCGCTCGTCAAACAGCCCGCGCCGCAAAGCCAGTTCCAGCAAGACTGCGAAATCGGTCAATGTATGCAGTTCGACCTGGGCACCTCTCAAGGCTTCGCGCGCTTCCATGAATCCGTAACTTAGGATCGCGACCATGTCAGTGACGATTGCTGCCTGCTCGCGCAATGCAGCCAGCGCCGACAGACTGCTGCCAGCGGTCGTGACCAGGTCTTCGACCAGCAGGACGCGCTTGCCTGCGACCTCGCCGCCTTCAATGCGCTGCGCTCTGCCATGTCCTTTTTTTTCCTTGCGGATGAAAACCGAGGGTTTGTTCAGGCTATAAGCCAGGGCGGAGCTATGGGGCACGCCGCCGACGGCAACACCCGCGATGAGGTCAAATTCGAGCGCTAAATCCGTGATTATGGTCGCGAAGCCCGTGACGACTTTTTGCCAAGCATCGGGGTGATAGATCAGAATGCGGTTGTCGACGTAAACCGGGGAAACAATGCCCGACTTGAATGTGATGGGCGCCCCCGGCGTAAAACCGACCGCGCCGATATCAAGCAAGGCTTTCGCGATGCGCCGCTTCGTATTTATATTCATAAGCTGCCAGTTCGCTTTCGATGAGCGCTGCGGCCAGAGGACCGCGATATACCAGCGCCGACCAATATTGCGCCGCTTTGACGCCTAATTCACGATAAGCCTGAAAACTCTCGCCGTCCAGGATGCCGCCGCAAGCGATTATGTCGATCGCCGCGTTGCTGCGGACGATTTCCTCTCGCAAATGTTGGACTGCGCGCAACGTTGAATCGAATAGACCCCCGCCGCCCAGCCCGGCGATTTGCTCTGGATCGTCGGGGCTGGGCTTGGGCAGTGTATTTGTCGCGACAACAGCTTGCACGCCGACCTCGCGGAAGATCCGCACCAGGGAATGGTACTGCTCAGGCTCCAGCCCGGGGCTGATCTTCACCCACAGCGGAATCGCCAAAGCGCGTTGCGCCAGGCAGTTGATGAAGGCGCCGCAGAAGCGTCGCGTCTCCGCTTCCAGTTGATAACCCAGCGGGTCGTCTTCGGTATTGGGACAGCTCAAGTTCAAGGTGAACCAGCTCGGCAAGACGCCGCGATGCAAGAAAAATTCCAGCGACTCGACGATTTCCCGCTCTCCCTGCTCAATATCGCGCAAGCCAGGCGAAGCAGCGATGTTAATGCCGAATTCACTTGGCAGGCGCTCTTTGCGCAGGTAGAGAAACTCGGCAGCCGCGCGCGCGCCCGGGTTCTTCAAACCAATGCGATTTTGCAATGAGCGCGAACCAGACTTTCGCCAAACGACTGTGCCGGGATTTCCCGCGCGGGGAAAGCGCGTGAAAGAACCGAACTCTATCGGACCAACTAAAGCGGGCATGATGCGGTAGCCAGGTAGGATGTTGCGGCCAGAAACTACGCCTTCATTCAGAGCTGTTTCTTCATCTTTGAAAGAATCGCCCTTTACCAAGCCTGCGGCGAGCATGAGCGGATGCGAGAGTTCGACGCCTCCAACCATGACCCGGCGCTCTTGCCAAAATAAATTGTGCAGCGCACGAGCCAAAGGAAGGGCAAAGGGCATGCGGTCCAAGAGACGCATTATTTCGATGATGAAATCGTGTGAGCCTTGCGCGGATGATTTGAATATGAGCGCCTTGTTTAGACCGGAATACATCCGGTCATATACGCGCAGCAACATTCTCCGTCATCCCCTTTATGCGACTAAACCGAACAGGTTCCTGCCAAAACCGGGCGGGCTGAGGACATTTTCACCGTCGAAGACCAAATGGCCCCGGATCCAAACTTCGCGCACCTTGCCGTAGACACGCAAGCCTTCAAAGGGCGACCAGCCGCACTTGGTCCTCAAATTTTTGCGTTCAATGACATAACTGTGGTCAGTATCTACCAGGGTGTATGTTTTGGGTAGGGGGTTTATTTTCCAGATCCGCTGCACATTGCGCGAAAGCATATTGATCGCTTGATCCAGCGGAAGTCGGCCGTTCTTGGCAGCGCGAAGCATCAGCGGCAGCGTCGTATCCAAGCCCGGTACGCCAAAGGGCGGGCTATCCGATTCTTTTTCGGCAAAAGTATGCGGCGCATGATCGGATTCGATGATATCGACTATGCCCAGGTTGATGGCTTCCCACAACGCGCGCTGGTCGTCTATCGATTTTAGGGGCGGTTTCATCAGCCCATAAGGACCCAAGGTCCCCAGGTCGTCTTCTGTGAGAAACAAATGATGCGGACAGACGCCGATCGTCACGGGTAAGCCGTCTTCTTTGGCTTGCCTTAACAGGTCAATTTCGCGGGCGCTGCTGATGTGAAGAAAATGCGTCGGCTGCCGATATTTTCGCACCAGCGCGAGGATGTCGCGCACGGTCTCTTCCTCGGCATGCACGGCAATCAACTTGTTGGCGGACCAGGCGCGATAGTGACGCTCGCGCTCGCTTTGTTTATTGATGAGCAGATCCCCGGTGGTGGAATTGTTATAGATTTTCAAGCCGCAAACGCGCGCGGCGATTCTTTCATAGGCGTCGCTATTGTCTGCTTGCGATGCGCCAAAATAGACCCCCCAATCGCAATGTGCCGCGCGATCCAGCCGCCGCAATTTGTCCTTGAGCCGGTTATCGTCGGTTGTGGAGGGGGCGGTATTGGGCATATCAAAGACCGCCCAATAGCCGGCGGCGATGGCTGCTTCTGTTTCCGACGCGAAAGTGGCTTTGTTCGCCCAGTCGAGATCGCGCAGGTGGGTATGCGGATCGATCATGCCGGGAATTTGCACTAAGGGCATCAGACATAAACCCCGCGTAAGACCTTGACCAGCAGCGCCATGCGCACGAACATGCCGTTTTCCATCTGTTCGAAGTAAATCGAACGCGGGTCGTCATCGAGAATATCGTGATCGAAGCGCGTGCCCATCTCGTGTTTGCGCGGCAGAGGGTGCATCAAAATGGCGCTCGGGAGCGCTTTGGCGAAGACACGCGGCGTCATGATAAAACGGTCTTTGATCGTGTCGTATATGCCGGGATCCGCGAATCGCTCTTCTTGTATGCGCGTCCAATAGATGACGTCTGTCTGGGCGATCACGTCCATCAGATCGTCGGTTTCGATTACCGTGATGCCTCTGTCTTTTACCAAGCTGGTAACATCCCTGGGCATGGCAAGGCTTTCCGGCGCGACCAAACAGAGCCGGACATTTTTTGCATCGTAATAGGCTGCCAGCTTTGCCAGCGAGTGGACCGTGCGGCCGTGCTTGAGATCGCCCACCAAGGTAATGGTCAAATTGTCAAGCGAACCCTTGCGGTCGAAGATGGTGAAGATATCGAGCAAAGCCTGGGTGGGGTGTTCGCCGATGCCGTCGCCCCCGCTAATGGCGACTGTGGGATTGTCAATGCGGGTATTCAGTAGATCCAAATAATAGCCGGCTTCGTAAGAAGAGCCGATCTCCGGATGACGCAAGACAATGACGTCGGCGTAACAGCCGGTCGCGCGGATGGTGTCTGACAGATTTTCGCCCTTGTACATGGAAGAAAATCGCACCCCGTTGCTAACGGCGATGACATCGCCGCCCAGCCGCCGCATAGCCGCTTGGAAGGACATATCGGTGCGGGTGCTGGCTTCGAAGAAGAGCGACGCCATCACTTTGCCTGCGCATAGCTCGGTCAAGCCGCGGTCATGGCTGCGAATGCGCTTGCGAATGGAAGTGGCGGCGGCAAAGAGAATGTCGAGGTCTCTGCGCTGGAACTGATCGACCGAGATGATGTGCTTGCCCAGGAAGTCGCCGTTGATCGGCTGCGGCTGATAGGCAAATGCGTGTTGGCTTACTGTAGATTCGTTATTTTTCGCTGATGACAATGGCGCCTCCTTATTCGCGACGCATTATAACCAAAGCCCATCATCTTTGCACAGAAAGCGGCGGAGTTGTTCAAAGCAATTGCTTCAAAATCCCTAACTGTCGAATTTAACATTAAACTGATGAATTGTAGGGGCGAGCCTTGGCTCGCCCATGAAATTGGGTGCATAATCGTGGGCGATTGACCCGCAGTGTCTACGCGCGGCACAGAATCGCCCCTACATTACGTCCTTTTTTGGCATATTTGCGGATAATACTCGTTGTTGGTGGTCAGTGTCTACGCGACTCTTGAAGTCTATGTGGTGAATAAAATTTTATGCGATTGCCCTGGGTATACGGTCGTCTGTTTACCAGAATCAGTAATTCCAACAAAGTAATGCAATTCCGATAGATTATGGAATAGCAGGGGCGAGCCAAGGCTCGCCCAGCGATAATTTAATTCTACAGATCGGGAGACTCGCCGAGTCGCCCCTACCATTCCTCATTATTTTGTTGGGATTAATTCTGCAAGCCAATAAATACACGTGCGCTAGCGCAAAGTGATTTGTCGCTAGACAAAATGTTTGAATACCGCGAACCTAGCGGCTTATCGCCTGGCGCTAGAACAAGCCGACCACCTTGCCATCGGCGTCAATATCGACATTCATCGCGGCTGGGCTTCTGCCCAAGCCCGGCATGGTGCGGACATCGCCACAAAGCGGGTAGATGAAGCCGGCGCCAGCCGAGGCGCGTATATCGGTGATGGTGATGCGGAAGCCGTCGGGCGCGCCTTTGAGCTTGGGATTGTCGCTCAGGCTGAGGTGCGTTTTTGCCATGCAAATCGGCAGTTGGCGCAAACCCTGGTCTTCATATTGTCTAATCTTGCGCTGGGCAATCGGCGCGTAATCGACGCCATCAGCACGATAGATCTCGGTGGCGATGGTCTCGATCTTGTCCTTGATGGACATGTCGTCTGGGTAGAGCAAGCGGAAGTCGTTGGGCATGTCGCAGGCGGAGACGATCATTTCCGCCAGTTCGGCCGCGCCGGCCCCGCCTTGCGCCCAATGCCGCGCGACGGATACGCCGGTGGCGCCGGCCGCCAGCGCGATCTCTCGCACAGCCGCGATTTCCTTGTCAGTATCGTCGGCGAAGACGTTGATCGCGACCACGGGATTGACGCCGAATTTCATGAGATTTTCCAAATGGCGCACCATATTAGCCGCGCCATTTTGCACGTCGGCGACGTTTTCTTCTTTCAGCGCCGGGTCAATTTGTTTGCCCGGAATAATGGTGTACTTGCCGGTATGCGCTTTCAGCGCGCGAATGGTTGTAACCAGCACAACCGCATTGGGTTTCAAGCCAGAGACGCGCGATTTGATATTGAAGAATTTCTCCGCGCCGATATCCGCGCCGAAACCCGATTCTGTCACGACATATTCACCAGTTTTCATGGCGATCAAGTCGGCGATGATGGAGGAATTGCCATGGGCGATATTGGCGAAAGGACCGGCGTGCACCAGCGCCGGCGTATTTTCCAGGGACTGCATCAAGTTCGGTTTGATGGCTTCTTTCATCAAGACAGTGGCGGCGCCGGCTGCGCCGATGTCTTCCGCGCTGACAGGAGTTTTGCGCTTGTCGTAAGCGACGACCATTCTGCCAATACGCTCGCGCATGTCTTGCAGCGACGTGGTCAAAGCCAATATCGCCATTATTTCGGAAGCGACAGTGATGTCGTAGCCGCTTTCGCGCGGGACGCCATCAAAGCGTTTGCCCAAGCCAATGACGATATTGCGCAAGGCGCGGTCGTTGAGATCGACCACACGCCGCCAGGGGATGTTGTGCATGTCAATTTCGCGCATGTTGCCGTGGTAGATATGGGCGTCGAGCATAGCGGCGATCAGATTATGCGCGGCGCTGATGGCGTGAATGTCGCCGGTCAAATGCAGGTTGAAATTCTCCATCGGCACGATCTGGCTGTAGCCGCCCCCGGCCGCGCCGCCTTTGATGCCAAAGGTCGGACCCTGCGAGGGCTGGCGGACAGTGATGACGGCTTTCTTGCCAATATGTTTCATCGCTTGGCCGATGCCGACGGTCGTGGTCGATTTGCCTTCTCCCAGCGGGGTCGGGGTGATCGCCGTGACATCGACGTATTTGGCGTTGGGGCGGTCTTGCAGGCGCTCCAAGGCTTCCAGGTTGACTTTGGCGACATATTTTCCATAGTGCTCCAGGTCGCGCTCGGGGTCCAAACCCATCTGCTCGGCGATCTCATTGATATGAAGGAGATTGGCTTTTTGGGCGATTTCCAAATCTGACGGGATGACCATTGGAACAACCCCTTTTGTCTATTATTGGTGATGGGTATGGAGCAATATATTCACCATCAATTCTAGCATGATTTAGTGCCTCGACTGTTAATTTCAGGTCCGCCATTTATAATGTTCGGGTCCTAAGCAGTTTTGGTTTGCGCGATACAGATACTTATCGGCGGCGAAAAAGTCCGCCAAACCGCACCAATTGATTTATAAAAGCGAGGTGGAATGACTGCAAAAGCGCCGGGCTACAGGTCGCTTGTGAGGACCATGCCGGTCTACTATGGCTGGGTGGTCTGGTTTGTGGCGCTTGTCGGCACGGTAGCCAGCTCGCCGGGCCAGAGTTACTCCGTTTCTTTGTTCATGGATTATTTCATCGCCGATTTTGGCTTGGATCGCACGACGGTTAGCAGCCTCTATGGGCTTGGCACCTTCATCGCGTCACTTGGCTTGACCTGGCTGGGCAGAATACTGGACTTGGCCGGCAATCGACGAACCGGTGTGGCGATTGCTTTCCTGTTCAGTTTGGTCCTTTGCCTCTGCGCCATCATCAGCGGTCCGCTCATGCTGCTCTTCGCCTTCATCGGCATTCGCGGTTTGGGGCAGGGCGCGCTTACCCTGGTCAGTTCGACAGCGGTGGCCAATTGGTTTCGCTCGCGTCGGGGCAGCATGATGGCTTATCTCGCGCTGGCTTACGCGCTTTTTCAAGGCTTATATGTGAATGGGCTGCGAGCGCTTCTGGAAACCATGGACTGGCGCCAGGCTTTTGTTGTACTGGGAATTGGCGTGTGCGCATTAGTAGTCCCGCTGTTTGGCTTCTTGATGCGCAACAGCCCCGAAGAGTATGGCATGTTGCCGGACAATGAAAGCGCGCAGCGCGCCGCCAAAGCGCAAATCCAACCCGTCGCCGCGGAAATCAATGAAGAAAACTGGACCCTGAAAGAGGCGATGCGCATGCCGGTGCTATGGCTCTATATGGTCGCGCGCATGCTGCCTTCGGCATGGGGGACGGGCTTGATCTTGCATCAGGTATCAATCTTCGCGCAAGTGGATCACAGCGCGCAAGTGGCGACAGAGACCTTCGCCTTGTTGTCAATCTTCGCGGCTGCATCGGCGCTGCTGGCGGGTTATCTGATCGACCGCTTCCCGCCCTCGATTGTCGTCGTCTTGGCAATGCTGGGGCTTGCGGGCGCTTGCCTGTTAGCGATGATTATGCGGGATACCTGGCTGCTGATACTTTATGCTATGGCGAGCGGCTTGGGACTGGGCATCGGTTATGTATTTGACGGCGCAGTCTGGACCAATATGTTCGGTCGCAGGTTCCAAGGCGAGATTCGCGGCTTCGTCTTCACCGCGGGCATCATCGGCAGCGCGATCGGACCGGCGCTCTTTGGCTTGAGTTTCGATTATGCCGGCGGCTACCAGCCGGCGCTTGCGCTGGGCGCGCTGCTTGCGCTTGTGGTCATGATTCTGACGCTGGTTACACCCCAACCTAAACGACAGTGAGAATTGAGCCTTGTCACGATGACTAATGGCGGAAGTTGCATCCTTGCCGATTGAAACATAAAACAACATTCAACTCACACAGGGTCGCCCCTACCAAGTCAATTATTATAGGCTATGGCTCACAGGCTGAGTGAAGTTCAACCGAGATGGTTATACTTGCTCAGCTTGAGGATGAGAATCGCTAGCGGCGGCAGGCGCAAGCGAATGCTATGCGCTTGGCTGTGGCTGGCAACTTCTTCGCTTTCGACCCCGCCGAGATTGCCCATGTTCGCCCCGCCAAAAACCGCAGCATCGCTATTGAGCAACTCTTGATAATAGCCCGCTTTTGGCACGCCGACGCGATAGTCCTCGCGGACAACTGGCGTATAGTTCAGAATCACGACCAAAAAATCGCTTTTGTCCGCGGCGTAGCGGATATAGCTGTAGACGCTTTGATCGGCGTCATTGGCTTCAATCCAGGCAAAACCCGCGCTGTCAAAATCGACTTGCCATAAAGCCGGCTGCTCTCGGTAGAAATGGTTGAGCGCTTTCACCCAGGCCTGCAATTGCGCGTGTTTGTCGTATTCGAGCAGATGCCAGTCGAGGCTGCGCTCTTCGCTCCATTCGGCGAATTGCCCGATTTCGTTGCCCATGAAGTTCAGGATTTTGCCGACCTGGGTGTATTGATATCCGAAGAGCAGGCGCAGTTGCGCGAACTTCTGCCAGTAGTCTCCGGGCAGCTTGTTGATGAGCGAACCCTTCATGTGCACGACTTCGTCATGGGAGAGCGGCAAGACGAAGTTCTCGCTGAATGCGTAAAGCAGGGCGAAGGTGATGCGGTGATGATGAAAGCGCCGGTGTACCGGGTCGTGCTGCATATATGCCAGGGTGTCGTGCATCCAGCCCATGTTCCATTTCAGCGTGAAGCCCAGACCACCGACATAGGTCGGGCGAGATACCATGGGCCAGGAGGTTGATTCTTCGGCGATGGTGACCGCGCCGGGCGCCTCGGCATGCACAACGGTGTTGAATTCCCGCAAGAACTTGAGCGCGCCCAGGTTCTCGTGGCTGCCGTATTTGTTGGCGACCCAATCCCCGTCTTCACGTGAGAAATTCAGGTAAATCATCGATGACACAGCATCGACGCGCAGGCCGTCGATATGATACTCTTTAAGCCAGAATAGGGCGTTCGAGATCAAGAAGTTGCGCACTTCATTGCGCTCGTAATTGAAAATCATGGTGCCCCATTCAGGGTGTTCGCCCTGGCGCGGATCCTCGTGGCTATAAAGATGGGTGCCATCAAAATAGTTGAGCCCGTGGCCGTCCTTGGGGAAGTGCGCCGGCACCCAGTCGAGGATGACCGCGATACCGTTCTGGTGACAGGTATCGACCAGGCGCATGAAGTCGCTCGGCGTCCCGTAGCGGCTTGTGGGCGCGAAGTATCCGGTGACCTGATAGCCCCAGGAGGCGTCTAACGGGTGTTCGGCGACGGGCATCAGCTCCAGGTGCGTATAACCCATGTCGACAAGATACGGCACCAATTCCTGCGCCAATTGTCGATAGCTCAGGAAATTCTTCGTTTTTTCGCGCCGCCAGGAACCCGGATGCGCCTCGTAAATGTTCATCGCCTCTACCAGCGGTTCTCGTTGGGCGCGGGCGGTCATCCAGTTCTCGTCCTGCCACTGATATTGCGTTATGTCGTAAACGACGGAAGCAGTTGAGGGTCGTTCTTCGGCGTAGAAAGCATAGGGATCGGCTTTTTCGGCGCGATAGCCGTCGTTGTGGGAGCGGATTTCGTATTTGTAGCTGCTGCCCGGCTCCAGGTCGGGCAAGAAAATTTCCCAGATGCCGGAATCTCCATTGGCTTTTAAACAATGAACGCGCGCATCCCAGCGATTAAAGTCGCCGGTCAGCGCAACTTTATAGCAGTTTGGCGCCCAAACAGCGAAATTGACGCCCTTTACCGCGCCAACTTGGCGTGGATGCGCCCCCAGTTTTTTGTAGATATCGTAATTCCGCCCTTGGGCGAAGAGAAAGATATCGTAGTCCGTGAGCAGGGGCGGGTAGATGTAAGGCTCCGTGTAAACCTCCACGTCCCCGTCTTGCGCGGTCGCTTCGTAATGATAGCCGATGGAAGTCCATGACTTGTCGAGCTCCGCCACAAAGAATCCCTCAGCGTGCAGCTTTTGCATCGGCGCGCGCTTGCCGGTTTGCTCGTCGACGATGTCTATGCGTTCAGCCCAAGGTCTGAAAGTCCGGACCGATACATTGTCGTCATGGCGATGTCTGCCCAAAATCGAATCAGGCGCGCCCATCTCGCCCTTGACCAAGGCGCGGATGGCGTCGGGATGAATGTCGATTGGCATGGACTTTCCTGTCGCTTCGGACGATTTACGCTGGCAGTATTATAGCCGCTTTGTCCCGAAATCGAAGGTCGGCGCGTGTCTGTGGCAGGGCAATCGCTTCAAAATGATGGCGGACGAAATGGCAGGATTCTAAACTGAAAATTAACAACAGAGTACGCAGAGTACGCAGAGAAAAACATAAAATCTCTTCTCAGCTGTGATTTATGGTGACAAATCACGTTTCGCTGGGGACTGTTGCCGATTCCGGGCCACAGATTTAGAAGAATAGTCGTCTAAACTCCTACGAACTCTGTGTCCTCTGTGTCCTCTATGTTGAAAATAATTTGAAGCGATTGCCCTGTACCTAGAAGTCGAAATACTTGATTGACACATCAAAACCTGATACAATAGAAAATACATTCTAAAGCGCTTTGCAGAGCCGCGCGAAGACATCATCTGAATGAGTTGAACGCCAGAGCCATGCCAAAAACAAGGAAAATCCTTCATCTGGATTTAGACGCTTTTTTCTGCGCTGTCGAGGAGCAGTTTAATCCAGACTTGCGGGGCAAGCCGATTGCAGTAGGCGGTCAGCCGGGCGAGCGCGGGGTGGTCGCTTCGGCATCGTACCCGGCGCGTAAATATGGCCTGCGCTCAGCCATGCCCATGGCACAGGCTTTGCGGCTCTGCCCGGAACTGATCATCGTTTCCCAGACGCGCGGTGCCTATTCAGAACGTTCGCGGCAGGTCATGGCTGTTTTGCGCGATACAGCGCCGGATGTGGAACCCCTGTCGATTGATGAAGCCTTTCTTGATGTGACCATCCTGCCCAGCCCAATAGAAGAAATCGCGCGGGCTTTGCAAGCGCGCATCAACAAAGAGTTGGATCTTCCCTGTTCGCTGGGAGGAGCGACCAACAAGCTGGTGGCGAAGACCGCCAATACGGTAGGCAAGGCGCGCCAAGCGAAGGATAAGCCGCCAAATACTATCACGATTGTGCCGGCTGGCGAGGAAAGTCAGTTCATGGCGGCGCTGCCGATACGCGCGCTCTGGGGCGTGGGACCAAAGACAGCGGACACCTTGGCTGCCTTGGGGCTGACGAGCGTCGGAGACTTGACGCATTGGTCGGAAGCCGCGCTGCAGCGGAGGCTTGGAAAACTGGGGAGCGAATTGTGGCGGCGCGCCCAAGGCATCGATCATCGTCCGGTCTTGTCTTCTGGAGAAGCCAAATCAATCAGCAAAGAAGTGACCTTCGCCCGCGACGTGAGCGACAGGACGCAGTTGGAGTTGACCCTGCGGCGCTTGTCGGATGGCGTTGGCAGGCAAACGCGCAAGGCGGGCTTAGCCGGCGCGACAGTCCGGCTCAAGCTGCGCTGGAGCGATTTTAGTACCTTGACCAGGCAAGTCACGCTAGACAATCCTACCGCCCGTGACGATGAGATTTGCGCGCAGGCAAAAGAGCTCTTTGAAAAGCATTGGATCCCGGACCGGGCAGTGCGCTTGATTGGCGTGGCTTTAAGCGGCTTTGCTATGCCGAAGCGACAAATTGGACTCTGGGCGGATCAATCCCTAGACCGTCAAGTTGTTGACTTGCAGGCGGCGCTGGATAACTTGCGCGATCGCTATGGCGAGAAAATGATTCGCCGCGCGAGCGATCTCGACTTACAGTTTTCAGACGATAACCGGCGCTGATGCCCGGGCTCAAACCAAAGTGAATAGCTGATGATAGACGCCTTCCCGCTCTAGCAATTCTTGATGACTGCCTTGCTCGATGATTTCGCCGTGGTCCATGACAACGATCATATCGGCTGATGTAATCGTGCTCAGCCGATGCGCGATGACAAAGCTGGTGCGGCCCTCCAACAGGCGCTCCAAAGCCTTTTGGATTATGCGCTCGGTTTGCGTATCGATATTGCTGGTGGCTTCGTCGAGGATTAGGACGCGCGGATCGGCCAGCAGGGCGCGGGCGAAAGCCAATAACTGGCGCTGCCCGGTCGACAGCACGGCGCCGCCTTCCATAACATCGGTGAGATAGCCGTCTGGCAGCCCGGTGATGAACTGGTGCGCGCCGACAGTCTTGGCCGCCTCGACGACCTCGTCATCCGTCGCGTTCAAACGTCCATAGCGTATATTGTCCATGACAGTGCCGGAAAACAGGTGCGTGTCTTGCGGCACCACGCTAATCTGCCGCCGCAAGCTGTTTTGCGTGACATCTTTCAGGTTATAACCATCTACTGTGATTGCGCCGCTGTTGACGTCGTAGAAACGCATCAGGAGCTTGACCATGGTGGTCTTGCCGGCGCCGGTATGGCCGACAAAAGCCACTGTCGAACCCGCGGCTACGTCCAGGTCGATTTGCTTCAGCACCCATTCGCCATCCTGGGTATAGCGGAAGGAGACATCATCGAAACGGATATCGCCCTGGATGCCGGGCAGATTGTCGGCGTTGACCTGGTCGCGGATGCTGGCTGGGTGATCCATCAACTTGAAGATGCGATAGGCGGAAGCGATGACAGCCTGCAAGAGGTTGTAGCGCTGCGCCAGCAGTCGAATAGGGAAGAAGAACTGCTGGATATACAAGATAAAGGCGAGCAAGACGCCCACCGTGATCTTGTCTTCCAGCACCAGGCTGCCTCCAACAAAAATCAAGGTCCCGGTCGCGACGCCGCCAATCAATTCGACAGTGGGATAGAACAAGCCGGAAATGAGGGTCGCGCGCACAGTGGCTTGGCGGCTGGCCATGTTGATCTCGTTGACAAAACGGTCGTAGTTGCGCGCTTGGCGCGAAAAAGACTGTGTGACGCGCACGCCATTAAAGGCTTCTGATAATTCCGCGTTGACCTTGGCGTTGGCGTCCGACACGCGCAAGTAGGCGCTGCGCGCGTGAACGCGCCAAAAGTTGGCCAGCAGTGCCAAAACGACCAATACGGTAAACGCGACCAAAGTAAGCTGGATATTGATGAGGATCATAGAGATGAGAATGCCGCCCAGCATCAATACCTCGCGTATGCTGCCGACGGCGGCGAATGTCACCGCCTCGCGTATCACGTTTACATCGCTGATCACGCGGGCGATCAGGCGGCCCACTTCATATTCGGCGAAGAAATCGATGGACAGATACTGAATGTGATCAAAGAGTTGATCGCGCAGGGTCTGAATGATGGTTTGTCCAATGACCGCCATGTTGCCGAGTTGCACGCGAAAGCCGATGAAACCCAGGAATTGGATAATGATAAAGGCGATCACGCCCAAGACAACTACGGACATGTCTCGCTTGCGGATGCCTTCGTCGATTGCCCAGCCGATCAAAGGCGGGCTGATAACATTGGCGAAAACGCTCAAGAGCATGGTCATCACGGCGATGGTCAGTTTGTAACGGTGCGGTCTCAAATAGCTGAAGAGGCGAGCGATGACATCACTGTCGAAGCCG
Organism: Phototrophicaceae bacterium; assembly: GCA_965116975.1. Taxonomy (GTDB): domain Bacteria; phylum Chloroflexota; class Anaerolineae; order Aggregatilineales; family Phototrophicaceae; genus UBA6055. The sequence goes on along the minus strand of OZ220735.1, from coordinate 2,086,646 downwards.
GGTTTGTGGTCGTCCTCGATTTCGAGAATGCTGCGCTCGTCCGCGATTGGCTTGCGCTTCGGCGGGCGTCGGTTTTGGGTTTTGTCTTTGCTGACGGTCATGCCTGTCTTTCTCAATTCTTGGTGATGCGCCCGGCGAGGCGGTCAATCAAATTGCGGAACTGCTGTGTGGAGCGCCGTTCTTCCAGCGGGATCTTGATGATGCCGGCGATAATGGCTTCCCGACGAACGCGCTCTTGCTCTTCCAGTTGCAGCTTGTATATCTCTTCATAGAGTCCGCCGTCTGCCAGCAGGGTCTCGTGCGTGCCCTGTTGAATGATCTCGCCATCCCGCAGAACGATGATCTGGTCGGCTTTCAAGATTGAGCTCATGCGCTGTGCGATGACAAAAGTCGTGCGCCCCTCCATTACGCGATCGAGCGCCTGTTGAATGAGATGCTCAGTTTGCGTGTCCACGCTGCTGGTGGCGTCGTCCAATATCAGGATTCGCGGATCAATCAAGAGCGCGCGGGCGATGGCGATCCGCTGCTTCTGCCCGCCGGACAGGGTAATGCCGCGTTCGCCGACGTCCGTTTGGTAGCCGTCGGGGAAGTCCATGATGAAATCGTGGGCATTCGCGGCGATGGCGGCTGCTTCGATCTGATCTTGGCTGGCGACGGGGTTGCCATACGCGATGTTTTCCTCAATCGTCGCCGAAAAGAGCAAGGACTGTTGCATGACAATGCCGATCTGGCTGCGCAGGTGATCCAGGTCAATATCGCGCACATCGGCGCCGTCAAGCAGGACGCGCCCATCGGTGACATCATAGAAACGCGGTATCAGGTTGGCGATGGTTGTTTTGCCGGCGCCGGTCAGCCCGATGATGGCGACGATCTCGCCAGGCTGGGCTTCGAGATTGATGTTTTTCACGATGGCATGCTCGGAACCGACGTATTGCGTGCTGACATTGTCGAATCGCACATTGCCTCTGATGCGCGTCCGCGCCGCGTTGGGTTTGTTTACGACCAATTCCTCATGATCTAGAATCTGAAAGACGCGTTCGCCGCTGGCGACCGCTTGTGTGGTCAGCAGGATAATAAAACCGACAAATCGCAGAGGCTGCGCCAGCAGCAGCACATAGGCGTTGAAGGTGACGACCAGTCCGACGGTGATATTGGCCATGCCGCGCGCTTCCAAATAGCCGCCAAAGAGCAAAACCACCGCGGTTGACATGGCGGCCAGGAATGCGCTGGCGGGTAGAAATGTGATCCATTGCCGAATGAAATCCAGCTGTTCGTCGTAGAGTCGCTTATTCTCGGTGTGGAACCGTTCGATTTCGTAGTTTTCGCGGGCGAAGACCCGCACAACCTCGGCGCCCAGCGCATTTTCCTGTATATGATTGCTCAGCGCCTGCATCCGGTCCATCACTTTTTTCCAGCGCGGGTGCACGCGCATCACAAAGCGATTGGAAAACAGCGCCAGCGGAACCAGCGGCACAAATGACGCCACTGCCAGCGCCGGACTGGTCGCTAGCATGATGCTTACGACACCGATCAAGAGCAGCAGCACGTTTAAGCCATCCATCAAGCCGAAACTGAAATAGCGCTGAATCTCGTTGACATCGCTGATGGCGCGGGTGATGATGGTGCCGACCTGCGCGCTGTCGTGGTAGGTGAAGGACTGACGCTGAACCTTGTCATAGATTTGATTGCGAATATCGTAGGCGACATAATGAGAAAGACGCTCGCCGAAGTAGCGGCCGAAAAAGGCGGAGATCCCGCGCAGGACTCCCAATCCAACAACGAGCAAGCCGGCGCTGAGCATAAAGCCGCTGTCGCGCTTTTCTATGCCGATATCGATGACATCGCGCAAGATGTAGGGCACAGCGACGGCCAGCAGATTGCTGCCGATGATGCCAGATAGCGCGGTCAAAACCCATAGTCGGTATTTCTTCAGATATCCTATCAGGCGCGCCCATTTTGCCAATGCGCCCTGCTTATTTGATTCGCCAGTGGATTTTCCCGGTATATCGCTCGTAACGCTTGCCATGTATTACTTATCCTGGGAGACCTGATTATTGGCGCGAATCCATCGTTGATCGTGGTCACGCGCTGCGGATGAGCCTAACGACCAATTTATCCAACCTTACACTGTTGATAAAACAAAACAGCACGCGGAGAAAGAGGGGAGCCTAAGTAAGCAATAAGCGCTTGATTGACTCTGGTATTCTCTTCCAGAAGCCTGAAAATAATTGTATAGCAATCGCACTTGGTGAAAAGGGAGATTCCATGTCAAATCTGAAACCCGTGGCATTACAATTGTACTCATTACGCGCGGAGCTTGAGGATGACTTCGAGGGCATCGTCCGCAGCGTCGCCGCAATGGGCTATGTTGGGGTCGAACCCTATGGCGGCATGCCTGGCGGTTTGAACGATGCGGCGGCGCTCTTCCAAGAATTGGACCTCGAGGTCTGCAATAGCCACGTGGCTTTTCCCGACGAAGCGAACCTGGAATCTGTGCTGGCGATTGCAGCGGCTTTTGATCTGTCGCGAGTTGCCGTCGCCTATTTGCCGGAGGCTGAATTCGCGACCTTGGATGCGGTCAAGCGCGTCTGCGAGCGCCTGAACCGCGCTAGTGAATCCATAAGCGCCAGCAGTGTGCGCTTGGGTTATCACAATCACTGGTGGGAGTACAAGGAATTGAATGGCTGCGCCACCTTGGATGTGATGCTCAACGAACTCGACGATGATGTCTTCCTTGAAATTGATACCTACTGGGCGCAAGTCGGCGGCTTGGACGCGGTGGAAGCAGTCAAGCAAGCGGGCGCGCGCGCCCCGCTTATCCATCTGAAGGACGGCTCGCTGCGCCTGGATGATAATATGACCGCGGTCGGCGCCGGAAAAATGGCTGTGCCGGATATTGTCGCGGCAACTGCGGAGACGGCTGAATGGCATATCGTTGAGATTGACCGCTGCGACGGCGACATGCTGCAAGCGGTGCATGACAGCTATAGGTATTTGACAGCCAATAAATTGGTCCGCGGCAAGGTCTAAGGCCGCAATTGCCGCCAGGCAAGATGGAGCGGATTCTATGAAGGTGGGAATCGAGAATTTGCGCGACGTCACGCGCCGCGCTATCGCCAAGCAGGGCTATGACGCGGCTGATACCGAGATCATTCTTGAGATCATCATGTACGCGCAACTGCGCGGCAACAATCAAAATGTCATCAAATTGCTGGGTCCCGGCATGCCGGCCAATCCCGCAGCCGGGCGCATCCGCATTGCCAAGGAAACGAAGCTTTCGGCTTTGCTCGACGGCGGCTGGAACCAGGGCATGGTCGTCATGAGCAGCTCATGCCAGATCGCCATTGAAAAAGCGCGGGAACATGGCTTTGGCATTGTGGGAACGCGCATGACAAATTCTCCCACTGGCGCCATCGGCTATTACGCGCGCCGCATCGCGGATGCGGGTTTGCTGGGCTTTGTGTTTTCGGGTTCGCCGGAACTCATGGCGCCCTATGGGTCCTATGAAGCCTTCCTAGGCACGAATCCATTAGCGATTGGCATCCCGACCTCAGACAAACCGATCGTGCTCGACATGGCGACAGCTGCGATTGCCTGGTACGGCATCCACTTGGCAAATGCGGAGGGCAAGCCGATTCCAGAGGGCGTGGCGTACAACCAAGACGGCCAGTTCACGACCGATCCCGCCCAGGCGCTGGCTGGCGCAATCAAGGCTTTTGGCGGATTCAAAGGCGCTGCCCTGGCATTGATTGTCGAGATTCTGACGAGACCGCTGGTTGGCGCATCGCGAAATGATGCTGGCGCGAAGCTGGATTGGGGCAATCTGATCTTCGCGATTGATCCCGAGCTGCTGGCGGAGGACCTGGATAGCTTTCAATCCGGCGTCAGCGAATTGACAGGTCGGGTCAAAGCATTAAAGCGATTGCCTGGGGTAGCCGAGATGCCTGTGCCCGGCGAGCGCGGCGACAAGCATTTCGAGCGTGTAACGGCAGCTGGCGAGATCGAATTGGACGATAAGATCTGGCAGGCTCTGCAGGCTGTGGCGAAGAGATAAGTACAGATATGGTTATTGAGAAACGGGGCGGAGATGAATAGCGAACTATTGCGAAGGTACAATTATGACGAATTCGTGCCAGAGAAGTTCATGCCTTGGATGCGCTTTGATGAGAGCCCGGAATTAGCCGCCGCCGCCCCGGATTTCCCGCTCTGGCAATTGCGGGACCGGGCGCGGACTTCGCTTAGTGAATGGTGGTCGAGCAACCTCTATTTGGTGGTGGAATTCGGCAGCTTCACTTGACCGTATTGTGGGATGGCGGGTCCATCCATGAATGCGATCGCTGACAAGTATGCCGAGGCTGGCGTGGCGTCGGTATTCCTATATACCAACGAGGCGCACCCGGCCGAGCGCTACCCCCATTTAACTTCGCTGGAGCAAAAGTTCCGTCATGCCGCGGCGCTGCGCGACGAGCTTGGCGTCAGCCGACCGATTCTCGTCGACGCCTTGGATGGACCCTGTCACCGCGCCTATGGCAGCATGCCCAACATGACCTGGATTTTCAATCGCGCCGGTCAAGCGATTTACAAGTCCGACTGGACTGACGCGAACAGCGTCGATAACGCCCTGGAATACTATCTGGATATCAGCCGGCGGCGCAAAGATCGCGAAACGCTTGCCCCGTTTACGGTACAGCGTCTGGACTATCGCAATGCCGATCGCCTGGCTTTCTTCAACGGTTTAAGGCGCAATGGACGGCAGGCTGTGCATGACTTCATCAAGGCTTTTGGTCCGCCGCCACGTGAATTTCGCTGGGACGGCAAAGGTTCAGCCGACGGCGCCGACAATTCCGATTGAAGCGAGCATCCGTTCGTAGACGACGCCTTTTTGCCCACGCCGGTCGGACGGTCGATTGGCCAACCCGCCTTGCACAAACAAATGAGAAGAGCCTTCTCCGCTCAAATTCAAAGCATCAATAGCGCCTCGCGCTTTTAACCAGTCCGCCAGCTCCTGGAGCGTCGCGCCCGCGCTATCCAATTCAGTTCTGGACCCGGGGTCGCAACCGTCGACCACCAGCAGCAGCAGGTTTCCATCTTCTTTGATGCCTAGCGCGCTGCGCGCTTTTCTTTCGCTGCGCGCCCTGGGATCCATATAGACCGGTGTGATGCCAACAATATGTTCGCCGTTGATGCTGCGGCTGGACCAATATTCCTCTTTTATGTACGTGGATTCGAGCGCGTTGCGACCATCTTGCAGCAAGATGGGACCAGCCTGGACGCCGGCAACCAAGTCTCGCGACGGATCAGCCAATTCATATTCTATCCAGGCAGCCTCGGCGATGTTCTCGATTATGGATTGTGGGAGCGCGTCGGCTTGCAGGGACAAGACAAAGCCATTTTGGGGAATCTGCAGCCCCCCGCCGCGTTTCCAGCTAAGCACCTGGCGATTCACAATGACAAATTCATGGCGATGGTCTTCCGCCGGCGTCCGGTCGAGCGGGCGACCGTTTTCAGCCAAGCGCGCGGCGCGGGTGTAGATGGCGATAGCCGAATCAGCGGCGGGATTCAATTGGAACTGAAAGTCGCCGCCCCCGTCTGCTCGCAGGCTGATATCATCCGGCAATATCAGGACAATGTCTTCGAGGCTCATGCTTTGCACTGTCCAGGCTGTGCCGTCATAAAGCAGGCAGCCGCGTTTATATAGCGGCGGGCGCAAAATGGTATTCTGCGACAGCATCAAACCGATGGCGTCGCCGTAACCGGAGTGATGACTGACGAGGTCGTCATGTTCGTGCAAGAAGTGCGATGTGTTGAATGCCGCCATACGCTCGTGATTCTGCACGAAGTGGCGGATAAAGTCGCAGCGGCCGATGCGAACGAAGTTGCGGTCCGCGTCAAATTCCTGGAACAGGCGCGGCTGGTAACTGCCTCTTTCGATGTTGGGGTAGAGGTCGAGTTGAATCGATTCTTCCAGCCAGCGCGTCAAGGACTCCGCGCGCGCGCGCCAGTCGACGTTCTCGGGCGCTATTTTCGTATGCCATTCATAAGTATCGCCGATGTATTCGTGCAATTGCAGCCAGCCGCGCGCCAGCAATTGGCGCAGGACGAGGGCGATGAAAGAATTGGCGCTGATGATATGCTCGCCCTCAAAACTATAGTCAAGCTCGGGAAACATCTGTTGCGCCCGGCGGTCGGTCTGCATGGCTGTCCAGGTCAAGATATGCGGATTGGCTTGTCCGCGCGCTTTGGCGCGGGCGTAGTGCATGCGGGCGATGTCTTGTTGACGAACATAGCTGCTCATCGGGTGCAAGTCTTCAAATTTCAGCTCTTGCGGGGCAATCTCCAGGCTGTACACCAGGGACCATTGCTCTCCCTCGAGCTGAACACGCTGTTTATCAAAGTGACCCATTGGCATAGCCAGTCCCTCCGCGAAAGTCCTTTATCGAACTATACCGCGTGATTGCCAACAGAAAAAGTCGCGCGGCGACAGTGAACAGGGCAATCGCTTCAAAATCCATAACTGTCGAATTTAACATCAAACTGATAAATTGAAGGGGCGAGCCTTGGCTCGCCCATGAAATTGGGTGCAAAATCGTGGGCGATTCACAGAATCGCCCCTACATTACGTCCTTTTTTGGCATATTTACGGATAAATCTCGGTGTTGGCGGTCATTGTCGCAGGGCTGTGTCTACGCGCCCTACGCGACCCTTGGAATCTATGTGGTGAATAACATTTGAAGCGATTGCGCGGCGACAGTGAACCGGGCGGGGCGGCGGATTTGCCTGTCTAGCCAATCAAGTAGAAGGATTCTTGCCTGCCATTCAGCCAGCGCATGGCGCCGTCGCAGAGGACCGCGTCTTCCTCCAGCATGATGCGCGCGTCTTGGCCATCCCATTCAGGCACGCTGTGGAGGACGTTCAACTCGATGGAATAGACCGTGTCGTCATAGAGCGGATAATCGCCCAAGCCGGGAACGCCGTCTTGCCGATCCCAAAGACCGATGATTGGTCCAGCGGCATGTCCATGGAACCCGAGCGGATGCGAATAAATCTGGGACCGGATGCCCTCGGCGCTTGCCGCATCGAGCGACTCCCGCAGCACCTCATTCCCGCTAGCGCCAATTTGCATCTGTCCGAGATGGATGTCTTGCAGCCGATTGCCGTCGGCCAGCGCGGCGCGTAATCCAGCTGGCGCATCCGTTTCGCCGGGACGCAATACATAGGCATGCTGCTGCTGGTCGGTGGCCAAGCCCAGATAATGGAAACCCATATCGCAGTGCAGCAAGTCGCCGGGCAGGATCGTCTTGCGCGGATCGTCGCTAGCATCATAGCTTTGGTCCGGCGCTTGAATATCGATAGTCGGCTGGAACCAGGCATTTAAGCCCGCGTCCTGCATGGTCTGGCGCATCCACCAGACGACGTCATCTGTCGTCGTGATGCCCGGATGGATGACCTCGCTCGAGAAGGCGCGGGCGATAATCTGGTGGCCCGTTTCGACCAGGCGTGGATAGGCGCGAATCTCTTCGGGCAGGCGCCGCTCCAACCAGCCAACGCACAGACCTTCGGCACTCACAATACGCGACCGGTATGGCTCGCCCAAAGCCTCGCAAATGAGCGAATGTTCAGTCAGCGATATGCCATCGCCGAAGGCGAATGTTGCGGAGCTGTTGATGCCAATCGTCGCCGGATCTTGTTCCGCGACCAGGCGCGCCAGGCATTCATACTGATCTTCTTCGTCGGGATCCCAGACTGTTTCATAGAGGTCGTCATAACCGTAGCGAGACAGCGTCAGCCTGCGGACAGAGCCGTTTTGCTCCCGCGAGAAGACCAACATGGTACGGCGTCGCGCGGACATGGACGTGGCGGGCAGCATCGACATCAGCACCGGGTCTTCGTTGTATTCCCGGCAAGCGATGATCCACAAATCAATGTTGGCGCGCTCCAGCAGCTGCGGGATGAACCTATCCAATCGCTTTTTTAGCCAGTCGTCGCGAATCTCAGCTTGCTGCCGCAGGGGCAATATGTCGTTCATAAAAGTCATGTTCGCAGCATCCTTTCGAGCCTTCGGCATGGAGCCATTGCAAATGCCAGCATTTATTTCGCTTGACAGCGCATCAGCGACCAGGACCGGCGTCAGAATTAGCCGCCGCTTGCAAGCGCCACGGCGGACTGCCAGTGCAGCCGCAGCGCCGCGTCTTGGCGGCGATATATGAAATAAAGAAAACCCAGCTCGATGATTTGCCCGATAGTCAACCCCAAGCCCGCGGCTAGTACCCCGTGCATGCCGCGGTCTATGCCAGCCCATACGATAACTGTTGTGACCAGGAAACCTAAGATGATGGCTTGGTAGATGGCAGCGGTATTGCGGCTTAGCATGAGCAGGGCGCGCAGGTAACTTTGCAATGTCGTCAGCAGGGGGATGAGGCAGGCGGATTGCGTGCCCAGCAGCACAAGCTGTTGCAGGTTTTGCGGCACATCCAAAATTTTCGTATTGTAAAAGTCGATCAAGGGCGTGAAGACAAATACGATCATGATCAGACTCAGGCAGGTCCCGAGGCGCAGGGTGAACCCGCGCAGGATGCGGTGATTCTCTTCGCTGTCATCCAGCGAGATAACGACCTCTTGATAAGCCATGCCGCCCGATCGCGTTACGAGCATGATCGAGAATATGACGGGCCATGCCGCTAGGCTCTGCGCGGCGTCCGACATGCTGGCGAGTCCGCGTTCGATGACCGGATGAATCAACAAAGTAACAAAACTGGTAACAGCCAAAGGCAAATGGAAGCGCAGCGCGTCGCCGTAGCTCAAGGTTTGCAGTTTATCCGCGAGTGGCGTCTGCAGCAAGTTGCTGACGTCATCGCGGGAGACGCGGTGGGTATAGAGGGCTTCCGCCGCCACAGCGCATACCAAAGCCAAGGCGCCGATGGCGGCGCCGGCGAGCTGGGTGATGGCGCCCAGGGCAAATGCCATGCTCCCCGAAACGAGCACCCGCAAAACCGTGCCATAACCCACATAGCGCGTTTTGCCAAAGCGGATCATGATGCCTTGGTGGAAGCGGCGATAGCCAATTAAGCCGCCCCAGATGATCATGACGCGCATGGCGGGGCGCGTCGCCTCGACGATGTGCGCGGGGACATGCAACAAGGTATCGAGATAAAAGTCGAGCAAGGGCGTGAAAGCCATTAGAATGGCGACCGCGGTTACCAGCAGGTTGACCGTCATCATGAAGCGCCACAAGACGCGAAAGGCTTGCTGGTTGCGCGCCAAGGCGCTGCCGGTCGCCAAAAGCATGATGACCGGGGTTTCGATCAAAATGGACAAGGAGAACATCAAGCCAAAGGCAGCCAATTGCGTTTCGGAATCTGGCTTGCGGCTGATGACGCCTTGGATCATTGGACCTTCAACGGTCATCAAGAGCCAAGCCATTGCCAAGGGCAGCCAGAATGCCAGCACTTTGCGGTAGGTCACGTCATTGTCAATTCACGAGCGTAACAAACAGACCTGAATTGTATGCCAATCGCCTCGGCTTGTGAATGACGCCGTGGATCCACATGCGGCAGGGCAATCGCTTCAAAATGTTGGCGGACGAAATGGCGGGATTCTAAACTGAAATTAACTACAGAGCGCGCAGAGAACGCAGAGAAAAACAAAAAATCTCTTCTCAGCTGTGATTTTTGGTGACATATCACGTTCTGCTGGGGACTGTTGCCGATTCCGGTCCGCAGATTTAGAAGAATAGTCGCCTAAACTCCTAAAGCTCTGTGTCCTCTGTGTAGTGGTCTTGAAAAACTGGGCACCTAGAAAAGAGAGAATTCTAGAGTAACAGTGAAAGGGACACGCTCATGGGGAAATACCGGAAGCACTCGCCGGAAACGAAGGTCAGAATTGTGCTGGAAATCCTTCGCGGCGAGAAATCTCTGGCGCAAGCCAGTCGTGAGTACCAGATCAAGGACAGCCTGCTTTACCGCTGGAAAGACCAGTTTCTCGAAGGCGCGATGCAGGCTTTCGCCTACGGTCAACCAGCCGAGCAGAAGCGTCGCGCGGACAAAATGGCTGAATTAGAGCGGCTAGTGGGAAAGCTGACCATGCAACTGGAAATTGCAAAAAAAGCCTCTCACTATGTGCAATCTCTACCACCCGAAAGCGAGAGCTAGCGCAGATGCTCAGCCAGGACTTTCCGGTGTCGGCAAGCTGCGCCGTACTCGAGCTGCCCCGCAGCAGCTATTATCATCAAGCCAAGCCGCGCGACTGTCAAAGCCTGCGTACTGCGATAGTGGAGGTTGCCGGGCGCTATCCCACCTATGGCAGCCGACGGATAGCGGCGCAGTTGAAGCGTGAGCCTTATATGATGGACGTGGGTCGGCATCTTGTTGGGTGGCTGATGCGGGAGCTGGACTTGACCCGCAAGCCGAAGCAGCGCCGGGGCAGCGGCACGGATAGCCGACATGGTTATGGGCGCTATCCGAACCTGATCAAAGGGCTGTGGGCGCGGCGTCCGAACCAGATTTGGGTTGCCGACATCAGCTACTTGCGTCTGCGCTCGGACTTCATCTATCTGGCCGTCGTGATGGATGTGTACACGCGCGCGGTACGGGGCTGGCATCTGAGTTGGTCTTCGGATAAGAGCTTGACCTTGGCAGCCTTGCGCCAAGCGCTAGAAGATCATGCGGCGCCGGAGCTTCATCACTCCGACCAAGGGTCGCAATACGCCGCCAATGACTATGTCAAGCTGCTGCACGACGCCGGAACGCTAATCAGTATGTCAGCCGCGGGCGAGCCGAGCGAAAACGGCTATGCCGAGCGGTTGATCCGCACGATCAAGGAGGAGGAAGTGTACCTGAGCGAATACCAGAGCATGGAAGAAGCGCGCGAGCAACTTGGGCACTTCATCAAGGTGGTCTACAATACACAGCGCATTCACAGCGGCATAGACTACCGGACACCGGCAGAATACGAGGCGGAATGGCACAAATGTCCCCCCAAAATTTCTGCGATTTCCTGTCCAGTTTTATAGGACCACTACACTGCGTCCTCTATGTTGAAAATAATTTGAAGCGATTGCCCTGCAGATGCGGAGGGATCGGTGGAGACAGAACGCGCGATGTGATAGAATGCGGCCTGGCGCATACGCGCGATAGGATGACCTTGCTTTGCGAGCGTCTGTCCTAACCGAGCAAGAGCTACACTTCTGAAGCGGGAGCGATTCGATGGGATTATGGGAGCGCTGGCGCATCCCAATTATGTTGGCGCCGACCATGGCGGTAATCCTGTTTCTGTTCATCGGCGGTTTGAGCTACGGTACGCTGGTCAGCCTCGGTTGGCAGCCGATTATCGGTCGCACCGAGATCTCGCTGCAAGCCTATCAGAACATCATATTTTCCGAACAATACGCAGCCGTATTCTGGCAAGGTCTCTTGCTGACGCTCTGGGTCAGCTTCGGCAGCACAATTTTGTCGGCGATGTTGGCGCTGGCCACCGCGCTCTTGCTGCGACGCAGTTTCTTCGGCAAGCGCTTTGCCACCTTCCTTTATCAATTGAATCTGCCGGTGCCGCATGTGGTAGCGGCGATTGGCATCCTCTTCCTGTTTTCCCAGAGCGGGTTGATTTCACGCACCGGGGCGCAACTGGGCGTCTTTAGCGGACCCAGCGACTTCCCGGTCGTTGTCAAAGACAAATTTGGCATCGGCATCATCTTGTCCTTTGTCTGGAAAGAGGTGCCATTTGTCGGGGTGATCGTATTGGCGGTCTTGCAGTCGCTAGGCGTCGATTACGAAGATTTGGCGCGCAGCCTGGGCGCCAACCGCTGGCAGCGCTTTCGGTATGTGATATTGCCCCTGGTTATGCCCGGTCTGCTTTCCGGCTCGATTCTGGTATTTGCCTTCTCCTTTGGTTCATACGAGGTGCCGGCGATATTGGGCGTGCGCTTCCCGCGGACGCTGTCGGTAACGGCGGTGCGGTTTTTCCGTAATCCCGATTTGAACTCGCGTACCGAGGGCATGGCCATCAGCATCATCATATCGATTATCGTTTTCTTCCTGGTGCTCGGCTATATGTGGTTGAGCCGCCGCGCGATCCGCCAAGATTGAGAGTACCCGTGACAACATCGGCAGCCGTCTCTTCTCGTTTTCTCAGCAGCAAAGAACTGGCTCGCGTTCTGCACTATTGCGCTGTCGCGCTGCTGATATTTTTGCTCTTGACACCCCTGATTGCCTTCTTCTTCAACGCATTTTCCTTTCGCTGGTTTTATCCGCAACTGTTTCCCGCGGAAATCAGCCTGCGCGCCTGGGAATCAATTGTCGCGCCCAATTCCAAAGTTCCTGAAGCATTGCTGAACAGCACGATTCTGGCGGTGGGCGTAACGTTCAGCTCCGTCATCATCGGTCTGCCCGCGGCTCGCGCAATGGGGCTGTATTCATTTCGCGGCAAGCGCGTGATAGAGTTCCTGATCATATCGCCGACCATCGTGCCGGGCATCGCTGTGGCTATGGGGCTGAATATCAATTTCATTCGCTGGGGACTATCCGGCAATCTACTTGGCGTTGGCTTGGTTCATTTGGTGCCAGTGATGCCTTATGTGGTGCTTACCTTGTCCGGCGTTTTCTCCAATTACAACCCGGAATACGAGCAACAAGCGAGATCGCTGGGCGCTGGCGCGCTGGCGACTTTCTGGCATGTGACCCTGCCCGCGATTTTCCCCGGCATTGTCGTGGCGAGCCTCTTTGCTTACTTGATCTCCTGGAGCCAGTATATCTTGACATTTCTAATTGGGGCTGGGCAGGTGATCACCATGCCCGTGCTGCTCTTCTCGACAGCCTCTGGCAGCAACAATGCGCTGACGGCTGCCATGTCCCTGGTCTTCGTTGCGCCGTCGATTCTGATATTGATACTGACTGCCCGTTATTTGTCGGGCAAATCCAGCGCGATTGGCGGCTTTGGGCAGTTGTAGAGACTATGAGTAATGCGTCGCGTTTAGCCAAGGCAGCTCAACCGACCATTCAACCTGTCAAATTATACTTGACAGTGAATCAGGCAAATGATAACGTACTCTGAATAGCTGGGGGCGTGGTGTAGCGGTTAACATGCCGGCCTGTCAAGCCGGAGATCGCGGGTTCAAATCCCGTCGCTCCCGCAGCCAAGGGACATAGTGACTATGTCTCTTTTTTGTTATGCGCAAACTGCTAAAGAAATGTTGAAGGGGCAAGCCGGTCCAATGGTCTTCAACAGCTCTATACGCTTCGTCGATGACAGGCTGATGATTGACGATCTGCCTTTGGCTGCCATCGCGCAGGAGCTCGAGACACCGGTTTATCTTTACAGCCTCAAGCGCATTCAAGAGAATTACCGTCGTTTACGAGGCGCCTTCGAACCGGTCGGCGCGCGCATACATTACAGCGCAAAAGCCAATAGCAACAGGAACATCCTGCGGACACTGATTGACGAGGGCGCCGGCATCGACGCCGTGAGCGCTGGCGAGATCGCCCGCGCCTTGCAGGCCGGGGCGCCTGCCCAAGACATCGTGTTCGCTGGGGTCGGCAAGACAGTCGCGGAAATTGAGTTGGCGGCGCAGCGCGGCATCGGCTGGTTTAATGTCGAGAATGAGCGCGAGCTGCAGTACATTAATGAAGCAGCGGCTGCAATTGGCAGGCACAAGGCGCAAGTGGCGCTGCGTTTCAATCCCGAAGTGACTGCGGTTACCCATCCGCACATAGCGACCGGGCACGGCGGCGCGAAGTTCGGCTTAACTGCGGGGGCGATACGCAAAGCCTTGGCTCAGGCTGAACGCTATCCTTTTCTCAATATCTGCGGCATTCACCTGCATATCGGCAGCCAGCTTGGCGACTCGGCGGCGACTTTACAGGCGCTGGCGAAGGCGACGCAATTGATTGCTCCCTATCCGGAAATCCATACGCTCAATCTGGGCGGCGGCTTGCCGGTTGCCTATAGTCGCGACCAGGCAAAGCCATCGCTTGAGAATCTCGTCAGCGAGATTGCGCCTCATTTGCGCGGGTATCAGGTGCTGCTGGAGCCGGGAAGGGCAATCGTAGCGGATGCCGGCGTTCTGATCGCGACGGTGCTTTATGAGAAAGAACAGGCAGGCAAGATCTTCTACATCGTCGACGCCAGCATGACAGAACTGATCCGCCCTGCATTATATGGCGCGCATCACGAAATCGTTCCGCTTGTTCAGTCGGGCGCTGAGCGCGTCTTGGCGCAGGTTGTGGGTCCCGTCTGCGAATCCGCGGATACGCTGGCGACAGACCGGCAGCTGGCGCGGCTGCAGGTTGGGGACAGAGTTGCGATTTTGACAGCCGGCGCCTATGGCATGGCTATGGCGAGCAACTACAATAGTCGGCTGCGCCCGGCGGAAGTGGTTGTAAAGGTTGATGGAAGAAGTTGGGAAGTCAGTCGGCGGCGGGAGACGATTGAGGATCTGATGAAAATGGAAAACAACATTCGCACTGGGTTTTCGACAACAAAAAAGACCCCGACGCGGGATCTCGATCCAGGTGCTGATGGGAAGACTTGAACTTCCGACCTCACGATTATGAGTCGTGCGCTCTAACCAGCTGAGCTACATCAGCAGAATAGCGGGGGCTGGATTCGAACCAACGACCTTCGGGTTATGAGCCCGATGAGCTACCACTGCTCCACCCCGCAACGTCAATGCAACAAAATTCGTTGCGAATCTGATAATATCATTGCCCAAGATGCTTGTCAATAGCTATCGAGAAATTATTTTGTTTTGCCATGTTTTGCCTTGAAAGCAGCCCTGGCATCGGGCTATACTGAATGCCAGATCGAACGCCTGTTCTGAAAGAGCCTGGAGCTACGAATGCCCGAGTTTCAACTGGAATCGCCCTTCGAGCCTACCGGCGACCAGCCAAGCGCCATCAAAGACCTTCTCGATGGTTTGCGGCGGGGTCACCGACACCAGACCTTGCTGGGAGCGACTGGCACCGGCAAGACTTTCACCGTGGCGAATATCGTACAAGAGACCCAGCGCCCGACCCTGGTCATGGCGCATAACAAGACCTTGGCGGCGCAACTCTACGCTGAATTCAAGCGCTTGTTCCCCAACAACGCCATCGAATACTTCGTCAGCTATTATGACTACTATCAGCCGGAAGCTTATGTGCCGCGCCACGACCTGTATATCGAAAAATCGACCGACATCAATGAACAGATAGAACGCTTGCGCCTGTCGGCGACGGCGTCGCTGTTTACGCGGCGCGATGTGCTCATCGTAGCCTCGGTCTCTTGCATTTATGGCTTGGGCGATCCGGTGAACTGGCGCAAAATGTCGGTTGAATTGAAGGTCGGCGACGAGATCCGGCGCGAGCGGATTCTGCGCGATCTGGTGCGGATTCAGTATAGCCGCAACGATATGGAGCTGCGGCGCGGCGTATTCCGCGTCCGCGGCGACACATTAGAAATTGTGCCTGGTTACTCGGAAATGGCTTACCGCATCTATCTATGGGGCGATGAAATCGAAAAGATTATAGAATTTCATCCATTAACCATGGAAGTGAAACATTCGCACGAGCTGGTGACCGTATTCCCGGCCCGCGAATACATCACCGACGATGAGCATATCCGCGAGGCTCTTCACGATATCGAAAAAGAGTTGGAAGAACAGGTAAACTATTTCAAGAAAGAAGACAAGCTGATCGAGGCGCAGCGAATCGAGCAGCGCACGCGTTATGATATTGAAATGCTGCGCGAGGTAGGCTTCACGACCGGCATCGAAAACTATTCGCGGCATTTTGACCGGCGTGCGCCCGGCAGCGCGCCTTTTACCTTGATTGACTACCTGCCCGATGATCACCTCTTGGTCATCGATGAAAGCCACATGACCGTGCCGCAGATCCGCGGCATGTACAATGGCGACCGCGCGCGCAAGCAAGTTCTGATTGATTACGGCTTCCGCTTGCCGAGCGCATTGGATAACCGTCCGCTGCAGTTCGATGAGTTCGAACAAAGGGTGGGGCAGTCAATTTACACCAGCGCGACGCCTGGTCCATACGAGCATGAACATGCGCATAAGACCGCGGAGCAAATCATCCGGCCGACCGGCATTGTTGACCCGCAGGTTGACGTGCGGCCGATTGACGGGCAGATCGACGATTTGCTGCAGGAGATTGCATTGCGCATAAAGAAAGGTCAGCGTGTTTTGGTCACGACCTTGACGCAGCGCATGTCCGAAGAGCTGGCGGGATACATAAACGAACTCGGTATCAAAGGGCAGTATCTACATGCGGAAGTTGATACGCTAGAGCGCGTTGAAATCCTGCGCGACCTGCGCATAGGCGTCTATGATGTCTTGGTAGGCATCAATCTCTTGCGGGAGGGCTTGGATCTGCCGGAGGTTTCGCTGGTGGCAATACTGGACGCGGACAAAGCGGGTTTCCTGCGCTCGGAGCCGGCGCTGATACAAACAATCGGGCGCGCCGCGCGGCATCTCGAGGGCAAAGTTATCATGTATGCGGATAAGATGACGCCGGCCATGGCAGCCGCCATCAACGAGACCGACCGCCGCCGCGCCGTGCAAGAAGCCTTCAACCGAGAAAATGACATTATCCCGCAGCAAATTGTCAAAGATATTCAGGACATAACCGACCGCTTGCGTTCGATTGATAGCGAGGAAAAAGCGGAGAACGCGGCGCTGAACGAAGGCTTGCTGGGGCTGCCCGCCGACGAACTTGAGAATATGATTGAAGAACTGGAAAAAGAAATGCAGAAAGCCGCTCAATCCCTGGAATTCGAAAAGGCGGCGGCATTGCGGGATCAGGTCTTCGATTTACGCAACAGCTTGCTAATGGCGCAAGGCGCCGAGGGCGACCTGCTGCTGACCTAAATGCCGTGAATTAGCCGAACGCGATCAATCAGCTTTTGCATATCGCGACTGTCAGCGCCTGCTGCTACAGTGCCGTAGGGATCGCTCATTTCCTCCGAACCCAGCAGCGCGAGCGCGATATTGCGCCAGCCATGAGCCAGCGCTGGCAAATCGTAACCGCCTTCCATCAGGAATACAATCTTCCCGGCGCAGGCTCGCCGCGCCAGCTTCAGGCACTCCCGCGCCAGCCAGTCATACCCAGCCAGGCTCAAGCGCATGCCGGCCAGAGGATCCATCCAGTGCGCGTCAAAGCCGACCGAGACCAGCATCAGGTCGGGCTGGAAACGCTCTGTCGCTGGCGTCACCACCTGTTCAAACAAGAGCCGATACGCATGGTCGCCGTGCCCGGCTGGAACCGGTATGTTTAAGTTTGTACCTTCTCCCGCAGCCGTTCCGACTTCGTCCAGGCTGCCAGTGCCCGGGTAATAGGGGCTTTGGTGAATGGACAGAAACATGACCTCCGAATCGCTGTAAAAGATATCTTGCGTGCCATTGCCATGATGCACGTCGTAGTCGAGAATCATGACCCGCCGCGCTTGCTGATTTGTCAGCGCGTGACGCGCGCCGATGGCGACATTGTTTAGCAGGCAGAAACCCATCTGCCGCTCGGCTGTCGCATGGTGGCCCGGCGGCCGCGCGATCGCCAGCGCATTATCGGCGTCGCCAGCGCAAACAGCGTCAACCGCGCTGATCACGGCGCCGGCTGCCAGGCGACTGACTGCCAGCGAGCAAGGCAGGGCATAGGTATCCTGGTCGAGCATGACCATGCGGTCCATCTGGCTGATTTCGACCAATCTGTCCAGATGCTCGACGGTGTGCACCGCCAAGATCTGTTCCTCTGTGGCGGGAGCGGGCGCCAGCGCGAGCAGTTGATCAGCCAATCCGGCCTCTGCCAAAGCCGACCACACCGCTTGAATGCGTCCGGCATGTTCAGGATGCCGCGGGAAATCGTGTTCGCTAAAGCTCGCATGCGTCGCGTAAGCGCTTGTCATAGGTCGCTCCTAGCAGTTATTCAGTAGTGTCGGACTTTGGGCGCAGAATCAGATAGTCAAATCGATTCATGCGAATGGTCTGCCAATGCTCGTAGGCACGGCCGATCGCTTCCAGAACCGGCGTCGGATAGAACTGCGCGCGCAGTATCACCAAGCCAAAATGACGCGCCTCGATCATCTCGATTAGCTGGTCTCCCCGGAACGCGCGGGCCAGGTACAGATTGCGCAGTTGTGTTGGATTGGACACAATGTCGCGTTGGGACCCGAAGGCAAAGCCCGCGTCTTCGCTCAAGACGGGACGGTCGCTCCCCTTGATAAGCGCCACGATGCGCCAGCCCGCCGCCACATCCGCCTCAGTGACAAAGTAACCGATGTTGGCGTAACCCGGCACCTCATAAGAAGCGGAATCATAAAATGCGTCGCGCGTATTTGCCTCGACGCGCAGCAGGCTGGCCAGCGGGGCGAAGGCGCCATTGGTGGGCATCTTCAGCGTCGCGCGGGCATAGCCAAGATAGAGTATTGGAACGAGCAGCGGAATCAGCCAGGCAGCGCCGTCCAAAACGCTATGCAGCCAAGGCGGAGAGCGCCATGCCGCCTTCGCGCAGCGCGAGAGGCAGATGCCGCTGAGGATACATGCGGCGGCTATTGAAGTGGTGAAATAGCTGTCGCCCGCTCCCCATGTGCCGGAAGCGATGCCGCCCAATAGCGCGGAGAAGAAAAACCAGATCGAATAGATCGACAATCGATCGAAATAGGTTTCATAGACGAGTAGCAGTCCGGCGGGGACTAGCAAGAACCCATGCAGTTGGAACCACAGGACAAACAATCCAAAGGCTTGGTAAGGGTGGAACTGGTTGACATTGGCGATGATCGTCTGCGTCCACCAATGACCGTCGGAAGCCAGATTCAGCCAGAAGAAAATCAAAGCGCCTAAGCCGATGAAACCAGCCGTCCAGCCCAGCGCGGCGCGCGGCTGCCGCAGAAACATCCATGCCAAGGCCGCGACCGCTGTGATGGCAGCCAGCTGTTTGGTATAACCAGCGCAGATCAACAGCAGCAGTCCCAAAGCGATGCCGCGCTTGTCGCGCCGCGGGAACGCGCCTGCCAGCATCACGATGGCGACTGTCTCGAGCGCGACCATCAGTATATGCTGGCGGAACAAGGGTCCAATGTGATACACAAAATTGGAGGCGAGAAAAGCCAAGCCGGACAAGACGGCAAGCCAAAGCTGTCGATGACCGTCGCGATACACGGCATAGCCGATGGCGCAGGCGGCTGCGAGCGAAGCGATTAAGCTCAAGACCCGGCCGTACCAGTAGGCGGGACCGAATACCCAGACAAAGGGGGCAGCCAGCACATGATAGAGCGGCGGATAATTGCTGGCGTAAAACGGGTAGACTTCGGTGTCGCGGTAAGGCAACTGCCCTTGGCTGAACAGGACGCTGTCCTGTAATTCGAAGCCCTCGCCCTGGTCGTAGTCGAATGGGAATGGAATCAAATTGATGGCGTAAAGCAGGTAAACCAGCAAAGAGAAGAGCAGAGCCAGCGTTGCCGCCAACATTAAGCCGCCCTGCAGACGCCGCAAGAATATGCTCATGCTGGCTAGGCGGGCGCGTCACCCAATGGAATGAGCGTCAAGCCCACAATCAACAAGGCGACCAAGACAAAGAGGGCAAATGCCTGGGCGGGACCGATGCCGCCCTCTCGTCCCACCTGTAATATGTCAATCGCCAACACACCGGCGATGCCGGCGATGCCGATGGCGACAAAGGCAAGACCGAGCTGGCGCTTCGTGACCGTGTAATCGCGTGAAAACATGCATATCAGTGTAGTCAATTCAGCGCCAACTGTAAAGCGCAGTCAACGCTTCGCATGCATTTCAGATCGTTGGCGCTCCAAGCCCTATCTATCAAGAAGCGGAACTCGATTAGGGTGAGCCGGTGGTCTCCGTTGAAAAACAGCCCCCATCCCCCGGCCCCTTCCCCCAAAATGAGGGAAGGGGAGCCTTCTGACCTGTATTGAGCCGTTAAGACCCTCCCTCTTTATGGGAAAGTTCGCCATAGAGATGGCGATCGGGTTTGGGGTGGGGGTAAATTGAGTTTCTCAACGGAGTCCGGCGGCTCGCCCAAATGTGAGATTATGGTTTCGGGCGACTCAGCGCTGCTCCTAGACACAGCAGGTCAGTCGCCCCTACCGATCGTCTTTTATTGTGATTCTGCTGTTAGAGCGGATAGTCTATGACGAAATTCGATACTATGTTTGTTCACTCTGCCAAAATATTAAGAATGCGCCCCAACGCTTCCAGAAATAAAAAAAGCTGTGGCAGTCTGGAATAACACTAGGTTTGGCGGGCGCTTCATGATATCCTTCGCGCTTGGTTCATAGCGGAATTCGCGCAAGCCAAAGCTCAAATCGAGAATTCTAATAATCGTTTCTGAGCTCTTGTGAACCAATATTGTCTGAAAAGGAGCGATAATCGCATGATGAAGACACGCACCTGCGGCGAATTGAGAGAAAAGGACGCCGGAACACCGGTTTCATTGGCGGGTTGGGTCAATCGCCGGCGTGACCAGGGCGGTCTCATTTTCATTGATTTGCGCGATCGCTGGGGCATCACGCAGGTTGTTGTCGATTTGGAATTGGCGCCGTCCGCGCACGCCATAGCGGACAGCGCCCGCAGTGAATATGTCTTGCAGGTTACCGGTACGGTGCGCATCAGGCCCGAAGGGACAGCCAACCCAGATTTGCCTACGGGCGATATCGACATCGTTGCCGATGAAATCCTCATCTTGAACAAATCGAAGACGCCACCCTTTTACATCAAC
This sequence comes from Phototrophicaceae bacterium, assembly GCA_965116975.1. Lineage (GTDB taxonomy): Bacteria > Chloroflexota > Anaerolineae > Aggregatilineales > Phototrophicaceae > UBA6055. Next base: position 2,065,941 of record OZ220735.1, on the reverse strand, counting down.
AAGGACGATGGCGATGTGGATGAGGCGCTGCGCATGCGCCATCGGTATCTGGATTTGCGCCGCGAGCCAATGCAACGCAACATGATCCTGCGCCACAAGACCGTCAAGTTCATTCGCGATTTCCTCGATGCGGAAGACTTCATAGAGGTCGAGACGCCGATACTCTTCAAGACGACCCCGGAAGGCGCGCGGGACTTCCTTGTCCCGAGCCGCTTGCAACCGGGCATGTTCTATGCGCTTCCACAGTCCCCGCAACAGCTCAAACAGTTGCTCATGGTCGGGGGCATAGAGCGCTATTTTCAAATCGCGCGCTGTTTCCGCGATGAAGACCTGCGCGGCGATAGACAGCCAGAGTTCACTCAGCTTGATCTGGAGATGAGCTTTGTCGAGCGCGAAGACGTGATGAGCCTCATGGAAAAGCTGGCGAGCGAGATTGTCAAGACCTTGACGCCGGAAAAACGCCTGATTGCCGAGCCCTTTCAAAGGATTTTCTACCAAGACGCATTGGAGCAATACGGCACGGATCGACCGGATATTCGCTTTGATTTGCGCGCCATTGACATCAGCCATATCGCCGGGCGCTGCGCTTTCCCGGTCTTCGTGGAGAACGTCAAAGCGGGCAAGCCGGTCAAATGCCTGCGCGTGCCGGGTAAAGCCGCTGCACTAAGCGGCACGCAATTGCGCAAGGAAGCGCGCGATCTGGAGAATTTGGCGCGCCGCGCCGGCGCCAAAGGCTTGGCTTATATCACTGTTCCGACCGAACCGGAGGGTCAGCTCAAGGGACCCATCGGCAAGTTCTTCAGCGTGGAACTCAAACTCGAATTGCTGGAGGCTCTGGACGCTGAAGGCGGCGATTTGCTCTTGTTCATGTCGGACGAGCCGCAGATCGTTTACGCCGTGACCGATGCCCTGCGCAATCACTTCAAAACCGAGCTGCAACTTGACGATAACTTGCTGGCATTTTGCTGGGTGATCGATTTTCCAGAGTTCATCTGGGACGACGAACATCAACGCTGGGACCCCTCCCAGCACATGTTCACCATGCCCCTGCCCGAGGATCTGCATCTGCTGGAAAGCGATCCGGGCAAGGCGCGCGGCTCCCAGTATGATTTGGTTTGCAATGGCTATGAAGTGGGTGGCGGCAGCATCCGCATTCACGATCGGCAGATACAAGAAAAAATCTTCCCGTTGATTGGCCAATCGATGGAACATGCCATGGCCGAATTCGGGCACATGCTGGAAGCCTTTGAATATGGCGCGCCCCCGCACGGCGGCATGGCTTGGGGCATTGACCGCTTGGTCATGCTATTGGCGGGCTCGCCCAATATCCGCGAAGTGATCGCTTTCCCGAAGACCCAAGGCGGCGCTGATATTATGGCGCATGCGCCATCAACGGCGGAAAGCGAGCAGCTAAAGGAATTGCATATCCAACTGGATCTGCCCGAGGAAGTGAATCCCAGTTAGCCGCGCCTCAGATCCAAGTCGAACCCTGGGGCGACCCCGCGCCTCGGGTAGACACCGCGGGTGGGTCGCCCAAATACTGGACGATTCGCCGTACTTTCAGATTATCATTACATGCTTGCAAGCACTGAAACAACCGACGAGGCAGCGACGGCGCAAGCTGTGAAGGTACTGGCATGGGCGCTGGCATCTGCCCCCCGCTGACAAGTTTATTCATCCGAAGTCAAGATCCTCCCGTGCAGCAGCCCGGCGACCGCGCCGCCGCCGAAAATGCCGATCATATATGGGATGAGATATGATGTATCACCGGCCACAAGCGCTGGACCCAGCGTACGCGCGGGATTCAAAGAAGCGCCAGTGGCGGGACCGCCTGCGAGGATGCTGGCCCCTAGCGTGAAGCCGATCGCCACCCCCATCAATTTGCCGGCATGTCCATAAACTGCTGCCTGAAAAACCGCGCTAACCAGGAAGAAGGTCAAAATGGCTTCATATAGTGCCGCGGTCCAGACGCTGTCGGCCGTGAGGAAGCCGGTGGTTTGCCCGAAATTGTATGTCGACTCGCCCAAGAAGCCGACGACGGCTGCGTTGTCCTGCGGGAAGACTGCTGTCAGCACGACAGCGGCGATGATGCCGCCGATGAATTGCGCCAACATATAGACCAGCGACTTGTTCAGGTCTTGCTTGCCGCCGATCAGCAAGCCCAGCGTGACGGCTGGATTGATCTGGGCTCCCGAAATATGGCCGTATGTATAGACCAGCGCGACCAGAATCAAGCCATGCGCCAGCGCCGGAACCAAGACGCCAAACACAGGCGCGACCAGCACAGCGGCGCCCCCCACAAATACCAATACAAAGGTCCCGATTAATTCGGCCAGACTTTCCTTATAGAGATCGTCGCTCATTTTTTCTCCCCCGTCGAATCCCTCATATTTCGATTGCGTTTGAGATAAGCCTATTATAGACGCTACTTGAAAGATTGAATACTTGGCTTCAACCGTACCTTGCCTATTGCGCCACTTTTTACTTTACATGGCTGCGCGAATTTGTTATAAATGCCTGAACCTGCTGTATTCGTGATAGAACTATATGTGCCGAGCCAACATTCTTTTGACGGGAGTCTATCTTTGGTAGCTGATGTAATAGGCTTGAGCCAAAACAGAGGTTATCGAGCGGCTCCCAGCCTGTAATCTTGCAGGTTCGCGACACTATGGCTACACGGTACAGTGGGCTCGATATCATAGACAGCGCGCGGCAACCGCGCGCTGTTTTCTTTCTTGCTACTGGCTGTAGTTGTCGCCGAAGACATTGCGCATGAGGTAGCCAACTTGGCCCTGGCTGGGAATCAGCGCGAATAAGCCGTCTTCTGTGGTGTAGTCTTCAACATAATTGTAATTCATGACACCCGTCGTGATGTTAGCCAGGTCAATGTCTTGGACAAAAAGCGCTAGTTGAATGACCTGCCCGAGTTCCAAGCCGGTGTACAAGTTGTCGCTGAGCGTCGCCCAAAGTTGCGGCGCTTGCAAGATTAGGCGCGGCGCCATGTCGAAGCTGAGGATGCGATCGCGAATCGCATAGAGCACCATTTGCTGCCGCTCGGCGCGGCGCATGTCGTTGTTGCCATGCCTGGTGCGGGCGAAACGCAGGGCGTCATAGCCATTCAGCTTGTGTGTGCCGGCAGGGATGAAGAGCGGGTCATAGCCGTAGTTCATATCCGGGTACTTCGGGTCGTTCAAGGTGTAGTCGATGGTGATTTCGATGCCGTCAATGATGTCAACGATGTCGATAAGCGCCTGGAAATCCATCAATACGTAGTTGTGCACGGGGATGCCGAAGTTGTATTGCACGGTCTGCTGCAGCAGCGTCGGACCGAATCCATAGCGCTGTCCTTCGCCATTGGGCAGCACCGTGTTGATCTTCTGCCGCTTGGCATAACCGGGCACGCTAACCAGCAAGTCGCGCGGGATGCTCAAAATGCCGATGCTGTTGCTATCGGGATCAATGCTTAGGATCATCAGGCTGTCGGTGCGATGCGCCAGGCCGGTTTCTTCGGGCCGCCTGTCCAGCCCGCCGACGACCAGCGTAAAGCGCGATTCGCCGTCCCATGGTCGCAGCTCAACCAAGCTGCCATCTTGCAAGGGCAGGACGTCTACGCCGACGATCCTGCCGTCGGCGATATAATCCGTGCGCGCATCCACAGGCGTTGGCAGATGGCTGGAAATGTCCATTGTCGGCAAGACCTCTTGAGAGGACTGAGGCAGCCGCACCAGCACCAACATGCCGAGGATGACGACAGCGAATACGCTTATCATGCCTCCCGCAAGAAAGACCCAAGCCCAATCCCGCAGCCGCCGTTTGCCGCCCCACCTGCGCGCGGGACGGCGGCGGCGAGCCGAGGGACCCGGCGGCGGTACGCGTATGGGTTCCTGAAATGAACTCGGCGGACGATAGTCGGGCAATGATGTTCTGGCTCTGTCGGCTAGATCAATCGAGGCGCGCAGCGCCTTCGTATTTGACAAAGCGCTGTCTTTGTTGTCGAATGATTGGGACATTCGGCGACAGTTCCGTTCAGTTGGCGAATCAGGATCAACTGACAGTATAGGCAAGGCGGAAAAATGCCGCAACTCCGTTTGATACGAGACTCGGACTTTGGAAATGGTTCGCTAAACATGGCGACGGATTGCGCCATATTCGAGGCGGTTTCCGCCGGGCTACAGCCGCCGACCCTGCGGCTCTACGGTTGGCAGCCGAGCTGTCTCTCTTTAGGTTACGGACAACGATCGCGTGATGTCGATATGGCGCGTTTGCGCGCGCGCGGCTGGCAGCTTGTGCGCCGACCGACAGGCGGCAAGGCGATTTTGCACGGCGATGAATTGACTTACAGCCTATGCCTGCCAATCAATCATCCCTTGGCGGCTGGCAAACTCGTCGACAGCTACCGGCGCATCGGCGCGGGCTTGGCAAGTGGCATGGAAAGCTTGGGGATGACTGTCCTTTCGCAAATCAAGGATCCGCGGGACAGCAACAGCGCAGGTCCCGTCTGTTTTGAAGTCGCGTCTCATTACGAGATTACCGTCGCTGGCCGCAAGCTGGTTGGCAGCGCGCAGATGCGCCGCAAGGCTGGCATTTTGCAGCATGGCACAATCCCGATCCGCGGCGATGTCGGGCGCATTTGCGACGTCTTGAGTTTCGAGCGGGAATCGCAACGCGCGGCGCAACGGCAGCGCCTGCGCGAGCGCGCCGTAACGCTGGAAACGGTACTGGAATCGCCCCCGAGCTGGGACGATGTCGCCGCCGCCATTGCCAGGGGAGCCGAGCGAGCATACGCTTCTGACATCCTATGCCAGGAGCTCAGCGCCGACGAGTTTGAGCGAATCAAGAGTCTGATGGCGGAAAAATTCGCCAATCCCGCTTGGACTGCCAAGCGCTAAGCGCGGCGAAGCCACGGGGTTTTGCCAAAGTCTGTTGAACCTAGACCGGCGCTAATCGGCGATCAAGGCGCGCAGGTCATCTTCGCTGATAACCGGCACCTTGTTTTTCAAGGCTTTGTCCACCTTGCTGCCGGGCGAATCGCCGGCCACGACATAACTGGTTTTCTTGCTCACGCTGCTGGTTACTTTACCGCCATTGGCTTCGACCAAGGCTTTGATGTCAGCGCGTGGGACACTCATCGCGCCTGTCAGCACCAAGGTCTTGCCTGCCAGGCTAGAACCAGCGATTGTCTTCTGCTCGGCGCGCATATTAACCCCAGCCTCAAACATCTTGCGCAACACTTTCTGGTGATGCGCGTCGGCGAACCAGTCCACGATATTTTGTACCAGTATTGGTCCGAGTCCTTCCAGCGTATGCAGCGGACGAGCCAGCGCGATGAGTTCCGCCAGGCTGCTTTCGATTCTCTTCACTTCGCCGCTTGAAAGCAACATGGGTTTGAGCAGACGCTCAAGGCGACTTGCCAGGTCCTCGGCATGCAAATAGCGTGGCGCCAGTTCGAGATTGGGATGCAGGAGACGGTGGACAATCTTGTCGATCTCCGCGCCTGTTTCCCCCACTGTCGCTAGCAGCGGTCGAATAATTTCCGCGAATCGTTCCTCCGCCGCGCTGATGTTTTGCGCGGTCTCCAGCAGTTGCTGCATGGACTGGAAATTGTCGCTAATCAGCGCCGCTACCGTCCCGCCGACGCCATCTATCCCCATCGAGGCCAGTACCTGCGAGAAGGGACGGGACTTTGCCGCCGAGATTGACGCCAGCAAGTTCTCCACCTTCTTTTCGGCGAAGCCTTCCAGCGCCAGCAGAGGCGCAGCCGTCAAATAAAAAATATCGGCTTCATCTTGAATCAGACCCTCTGTGATCAGCGTATCAATAGTCTGCGGACCCATGCCTTCGATATCCATGGCGCCGCGCGATACAAAGAAATCCAGCGTGCGCCTCACCCGTTCCGTGCAGGTGGGATTCTGACAGAACCAGTCGACCGCGCCAGCCGGCTGAATGAGCTTGGTAGCGCAAAAGGGGCAATCTGTCGGAGGCAGTATGGGCGAGCCCGCCCCATCACGCGCGGAAGTCACTGGTCCGATGACATAAGGAATCACATCTCCCGAGCGTTTGATGACAACATGATCGCCAAATCGGATGTCCAAAGCGGCGATCTGATCGTAGTTGTGCAGGCTGGCGTTGGAGACTGTCACGCCACCGATGAAGACCGGGACGAGTTGAGCGGTGGGCGTGACTTTGCCCGTGCGTCCGACATTAATTGCGACATCGAGCAGTTGGGTGATGGCTTCCTCGGCCGGGAATTTGTAGGCGACAGCGCCGCGCGGATCTTTGCCGACCACGCCTAGTTCACGAGCTTGCGCCAGGTTGTCCACTTTTATTACCATGCCATCAATCTCGAATGGCAAATCGTTGCGCTTTTCCAGCCAGCCGGGCAAAGTCGCGATGATCCCATCAAGATCATCAAAAACTTGGGCATCGGCGATGATATTAAATCCCAAATCTTGGAGCCGCCGCAGCGTCTGCCACTCGCTGCTCAATTCGCTGCCGCGGCTGTCAACCACGCTGTAAATATAGGCGGTGAGCTTGCGCTTGGCTGTTGCGCGGCTGTCCTTCTGCTTGAGCGATCCGGAAGCGGTGTTGCGCGCGTTCACATAGTGCGGCAAGCCCCGCGTTGCCTGCTCTTTGTTCAATTCTGCAAAGCTGTCTTTGTGAAAAAGCACTTCGCCGCGCACAACCAGACGCCGCGGCGGACTGCCCAGGTCGGGATCTACCGGTATGCGCAGGGGAACCGAGCGGATCGTTTTTACATTTGCCGTGACGTCATCGCCCAGGTCGCCGTTGCCGCGCGTCGCCGCGCGGGTCAAGACGCCGTCTTCATAAGTAATGACGATGGACAAGCCGTCCAGCTTGGGCTGCAAGACATATTTCAGTTGCGCCCCGGCCGGCAAGAGCCGCCGGTTCCGTTCTTCCCAAGCGCGCAGGTCATCCGCGTCAAAGGCGTTTGCCAGGCTGAGAATGGGCGCGGGATGAGGGACCTTGGGAAAATCCGCGTTTAGATCTGAACCGACGCGTTGAGTCGGCGAATCCGACCGCGCCAAATCAGGGTACAGGGTCTCAAGTTCCTGTAATTCCTGGAAGAGACGGTCGTACTCGGCATCAGAAATCGTCGGCGCGTTTAATACATAATATCGATAGATGTGCTGATGAAGCGCTTCGCACAGGTCGACGATGCGTTCCTGGATAGTTCGGCTCAAGGTCTGTTCCTGTCGCTCATGAATTCACTACTAAATAGTTCGCCACTGCCCAACCTTCCACTTGGAACTGCCGGTCTCTCACTTTCCACCAACTGAAGCCGTCCGCTTCCTGGGGTCCGGCGCTGATCTCGAACAGTGAGCCTTCCGGGGCGCGGAAAAGGATTTGACTTTGGCTTAAGCCGGGCAGGTTGCGGATGTTCAATTCCTGATCGCCCACGCCGGCAACCACGACGCCAGCCCCGACTGTAATGGGCGCGGGAGTCGCGACGAACGCGACAGTTGGCAATAGCGGTCCCGCCATCGCAAGGTCGGACTCAGCTTGCTGGTCGATGATGACCTCGACGCCGGCGCTCGTCGCGCCACGACTGCTTTCGGCGGCGTCGCCCTGGGTTGATTCGCTGATCTTGGCTGGATCGGCGACGACGATCTGTATAACCGGTTCGACTTGGGGCAGGGGGGCTCCACCCCGCAGGGAGACCAGCGCCAGGACCGCGCCCCCTGCCAAGACAACCACGGTCAAGAGCGTGAATCCCAAGGACCACAATGGAAAATAAAGCGGACTCGCAGTCCCCTTCTGGCGGCGGTCCGGTCTTCCCGGAGCTTGCCTCAATGGCAGCGATCGCTGTCCGTATGCGGGCTGCTGCCGTTGTGATTCGCTGGTGGTCCCAAACTCGGACACCTTGGGTTGCGTACTTTGTTCGACCATGGCGCTTGCCAGGCTACTGATTCTTATGTTTGATCCAGGCGCGGAAGCGCTCGAAGGACCAGGTATTAACTACATGACGCGCTTCAACCCAGCCGCGGCGGGCATTGCGAATGCCATAATCCATCAGGTCCAGGTGCGCCACGCGATGCGCGTCGGTGTTGATGGCGAGCAATGCGCCCATTTCCTTCGCCAAGCGCGCCAACTCTGGCTTGAGATCAAGCCGCAGCGGATTGGCGTTGATCTCCAAGATCGTATTGCTTTCGCTTGCGGCGCGCAAGACGACGTCCCAGTCAGCGTCCACCGCTTCGCGGTTCGGGAATTGCCGCGCCGACGGATGCCCGATCATATCCACATGAGGATTGTTGATGGCATTGAGCAAGCGCATCGTGATTTGCTCGCGCTTCTGCTGTAAGCCAACATGTAAGGAGGCGATGACAAAATCCAATTGCTCCAGGATCTCGTCCGGGAAATCCAGGCTGCCATCGGCGCGGATATCCACCTCGCTGCCAGCCAAGACTTCGATTTTGTCGCCCAGCGCGTCGTTGACACGCCGCACTTCTTGCACTTGTTCCAGCAAGCGCTCGATAGTGAGGCCGTTCGCGATGCCCAGGCTGCGTGAATGATCGGTGATGACGATGTACTTCAAGCCGCGCTGGATACAGGCTTCCGCCATTTCGACTATGCTGTTCTTGCCGTCGCTATAAGTGCTGTGCATGTGCAGGTCGGCGACGATATCGTCTCTGCAGATCAATAGCGGCAATTGATGATTCTGGGCTGCTTCAATCTCGCCCGTGTCTTCACGCAGTTCCGGCGGCACGTATTGCATGCCCAAAGTCGCGTAAACTTTTTCTTCGCTGTCGCAGAGGATCTTGGGCGCGGATTCGACAATCGCTTTATTTTCATCCACCTGGCTCAAGGCATGTTCGTTCAGGCTCAGCCCTTGGTCAAGCGCGATTTGCCGCATTTTGACGTTATGCGCCAAACTGCCCGTGAAATAGTTGAGCGCCGTGCCCCAACGCGCTTTTTCCAAGACGCGCACATCGACTTGCAAGCCGGAAAGCAATTCAACCGAGCTTTTTGTGGGACCGTGACCGAGGATCCTGGCCACGTTTTCCATGCCGACAAAGCAGTCCATAATTGGCGCGGATTGGTCGCTGGCAACAAGAATATCGACATCGCCGATCGTTTCTCGTCCGCGGCGGATGCTGCCGGCCAGGGTCCCCGCTTGCGCTTCTGGCAATGCCAACAGCATATCGAGAATCTGCTGCGCGGCGGGCAGGGCGTCGCCGATTGACGCGCGTCCGGTTTGTCGCGACAGCGCCTCGATGCCGTCGAGAATCTTCTGCTGGCTCTTCTTGCCCATGCCGGGCAGCCCAGCCAATTGACCGTCGGTCCCCGCCGCCCGTAACTGTTCGACGTCGGTGATGTCTAACTGTTCCCAGAAGAGCTTCGCTTTCTTCGGTCCCACGCCATTGATGTGCATGATCTCGACCAAGCCTTCGGGGATTTCGGCTTTGAGGCGCTTGTAAAAGTCCAGCTCTCCCGTCTCCAGCATTTCGTCGATTTTGGCGGCGATCGTCTTGCCGATATTGCTGAGATCGGTCAAAGCCCCTTCGGCCGCGATGACGCGCAAATCGCGCGGGACCGCGCGAATTGTCTCGGCTGCGCGTCGGTAGGACAAGACGCGATGAATGTTGTCGCCGCGGATTTGCAGCATGTCGGCGCAACGTTCAAAAATGCCGGCGATCTCTCGGTTGCTCAGGCTCAATTCAGGCTCCTGTGATAAGAAAACTGTAGAACGCATATTCGAGCTTAGTATAGCAAATCTTTGCTTAGGCACAAAGGCGATTTATGCCGCGTCCAGAGCAATCGCTTCAATTTATTTTCAACATAGAGGACGCAGAGGACACAGAGTTCGTAGGAGTTTAGACGACTATTCTTCTAAATCTGCGGCTCGGAATCGGCAACAGTCCCCAGCGAAACGTGATTTGTCACCAAAAATCACAGCTGAGAAGAGATTTTTTGTTTTTCTCTGCGTTCTCTGCGTACTCTGTAGTTAATTTTCAGTTTAGAATCCCGCCATTTCGTCCGCCATCATTTTGAAGCGATTGCCCTGCCCGCGATTGCCCAGACGCTTGACAGGTCTTGCGCGATGCGCTAGCATGTCCGCAATTGAATAGCATGAAAGACTGTGAACCAGAGTAGTACGCATTATCGTGGTGTACAGAGAATCGCTAGACGCTGTGAACGCGAGACATCCAGAGATGCGGAATGGACTGGGGAGTTGCGCGGGCGAAAGGGAGAACCGAGTAGCTTGCGACGGTGAGCGCTCCGTTATCTAGGCGCGGGATATCGATCGCGCGATCTGTATCCGCAAAGTGATCCGCCATAGGCGGATAATCAAGGTGGCACCGCGGGAAACCCTTCTCGTCCTTGAATGGATGATTCGGGTTTTTTTGATTTTGGGGAGCGACTGACGATGCTGAATGCGACCGACCGAGCGCGACAAGATATCCGACCGACGCGAGCGGAGATGCGCGCTTATTTTGAAAAGGGCGACCATGTGCCAGTTTACTGCACTCTGCTGGCCGATTTGGAAACGCCGGTCTCCGTCTATATGCAATTGAAAGAGGCGGGCAAACCAGCCTTCTTGCTAGAGAGCGTCGAAGGCGGCGAGCAAGCGGGTCGTTATTCCTTCATCGGCGTGAACCCCAAGGGCGTATTGATTGTCAAAGACAATATGGTTCATTTCGAGCGCGACGGGCGCAGAACCAGCTATCCTATCCCCAAAAGCCAGGACCCGCTGCATGTCGTCAAAAGTCATTTTCAAGACGTGAATCCAGTGCCGCTGGAAGGCTTGCCGCGTTTTGTTGGCGGCGCGGTAGGTTATATGTCTTATGACATCGTACGCTATTTCGAGGACTTGCCGGCGACCGCCCCCGATGACCTGGGCGTGCCAACTGTGGCTTTCATGCTGCCGGATACGCTGGTCATCTTTGATCGTGTGAAACACCAATTGACCGTGCTGGCAAACGCCCACAATACGGACAATGATCCCGACGCCGCTTATGACCGCGCCATCGCGAGCATCGATCAAATCGTTGAGGCATTGGCGCGGCCAATGGAACATCAGGCTTACGTGGCGCCGGCGGGCATTCACCACGGCGACCTTGTCTCCAACGTTGGACAGCAGGTCCACGAAGACCGTGTTCGCCAGGCAAAAGAGTACATACGCGATGGCGATGCCTTTCAGATCGTGCTGGCGCAGCGCTTCAGCCGGCAGACGACGGCGACTCCCCTGCAGATTTACCGCGCCTTGCGCGCGACCAATCCCTCGCCCTATATGTTCTTGTTGGAATTCGGCGACGACTTGAACTTGGTTGGCGCCTCGCCAGAGATGCTCGTGCGGCTGGAAGATGGCATCGCTTATAATCGGCCTCTGGCAGGCACGCGCCGGCGCGGAAAAAACGATCAAGAAGATTTGCAACTCGAAGAAGAACTGATTAACGACCCTAAAGAGCGGGCTGAACATGTGATGCTGGTCGACCTCGGACGCAATGACCTCGGGCGCGTCTGCGATTATGGCACCGTCAAAGTGACCAAGATGATGTATATCGAACGCTACTCGCATGTGATGCATATCGTGAGCCAGGTCGAGGGGGTCATCCGCCAGAACATGGACGCATTCGATTTGCTGCGCGCCACCTTCCCAGCCGGGACACTCAGTGGCGCGCCGAAAGTGCGCGCTATGGAAATAATCGAAGAACTCGAGGAGACGCGGCGCGGTCCTTATGGCGGGGCGGTTGGTTACTTCAGCTTCGACGGCTCGATGGATATGTGCATCACGATACGCACCTTGCTGATGCAAAACGGCAGCATCAGCGTACAGGCGGGCGGCGGCATCGTCGCCGACAGCGACCCCACAGCCGAATACTACGAGTGCATCAACAAAGCCGAAGCGGTATTCGAAGCCGTCCGATATGCCGAAGAAGGCTTAAGGTGAGGCTCCTCTTTGCCAGCTCGCCTAGCGCGCGGGAAAATGGAATGTTTGAAGGGAAGCGAAGATGATCCTGGTGATCGACAATTACGACAGTTTCACTTATAACATCGTACAGGAATTAGGCGAACTGGGCGCGGAGTTGACAGTGTATCGCAACGACAAAATCACCGTTGACGAGATACGCGCTCTAAAGCCAGAGCGTATCGTGATCTCCCCAGGTCCAGGCTATCCCTTGGACGCGGGAATCTCGCTGGAATTGATTCGCCAGCTGGGCGCGGATTTGCCTTTGCTGGGCGTTTGCCTGGGGCATCAGGCGATCGGCGAAGCTTATGGCGGTGTGGTTGTGCGCGCGCCGGAATTGATGCACGGCAAGACCAGCATGATTTATCACCAAGGCGATACGATCTTCGGCGACATTCCCGATCCCTTCGAGGCGACGCGCTACCACAGCTTAATAGTGGAAGAAGCGAGCCTGCCCGACTGCCTGATGATCACGGCGCGGACGGCCAACGGCGAAATCATGGGACTGCGGCACAAAGAGCATCCCGTCTTCGGCTTGCAGTTTCATCCGGAAAGCATCTTGACGCGCTACGGCATGCAAATGCTGGGCAATTTCCTGCAATATCAGCCCTGCTGACGATCAATTAATAAACTGAAATGAGGAACTGATTATGGCGACAAGAACTATGATAAACATTCGCAACGCCATTGATGGCATGAGTCGATTCGCGCATTTGAGTATCGACGAGGCGAAAATGGTCATGCTGCAAATCATGAACGGCGGCGCCAGCGATGCGCAGATTGGCGCCTATTTGATGGCGCTGCGCATGAAAGGCGAAACCATCGAGGAGATAATCGGCAGCGCCCGCGCCATGCGCGCGGCCGCCAGCACCGTCCCAACGAACGTCGACGGTGATCTGCTGGATACCTGCGGCACTGGCGGCGACAGGTCTGGCACCTTCAACATCAGCACTACGGTGGCTTTTGTAGCGGCCGCGGCCGGTATTCCCGTGGCAAAACACGGCAATCGCGCCGCCAGCAGCAAATGCGGCAGCGCGGATGTCCTGGCAGAGCTGGGCGTGAATCTGGATCTTAGCCCAGAGCAAGTTGGGAAATGCGTCGATGAAATCGGCATCGGCTTCCTGTTTGCGGTTAAACTGCACCCCGCCATGCGCCACGCGATTGGACCGCGGCGGGATTTGGGCATCCGCACGATCTTCAACATCCTCGGTCCGCTGACCAACCCAGCCGGGGCGCAGCGTCAACTGATGGGCGTCTTCGCGCCGGAACTGACCGATTTGCTGGCAAAAGCGCTGCGCGGCTTGGGGTCGAAATCAGCCATGGTGGTGAATGGCTATGGCGGCTTGGACGAGCTGACAACCACAGGTCCCAATCGCATCAGTTACTTGCGGGAAGACGGGGAGATCGTCCACATTGACGTCGACCCGACCGAGCTTGGCTTCCACACCGCCCACATCACCGATCTCAAAGGCGATGACGCGCCGACCAACGCCGCCATCCTCCGTTCGGTGCTAGCGGGCGCCGATAGCGGCGCCAAGCGCGACGTGGTGCTGCTCAATGCCGGGGCGGCGATCATGGCTGCTGGCCGCAGCGCTTCGATTGCGGATGGCATCGAGCTGGCGCGGGAGGCAATTGACAGCGGCGAAGCCATCGCCAAGCTTGATAAGCTAATCGTTTTGAGTCGAAGCTTGGCCTCATGACCTTGCCCTTTGTCAAGACTGACACAGTCTTGGACCGCATCCTCGCCAGAAAAGTTGAGGAAGTTGCCAAGCGCAAGTCCACCATTTCGCTCGCAGCGCTGCGAGCCGAATCGGAGGCTCTTGCTTTTCCGCCGCGCGACATGATAGCCGCCTTAAAAAAGGACAAGCTCGCCTTGATTGCCGAGGTCAAGCGCGCCTCGCCGAGCAAGGGTTTGCTGACGCATGACTTCGCGCCGGTGCTGATGGCGGCGACTTATGCCTTTAATGGCGCGGCGGCAATATCTGTCTTGACCGACGAAGACTTCTTTCTAGGCAGCCTGGCTTATCTGCGCGCTGTGCGGGCGGCGGTAGACCTGCCGCTTTTGCGCAAGGACTTTGTCATCGATCCCTTTCAAGTCTATGAAGGACGCGTGGCCGGCGCCGATGCGATCTTGCTGATAGTCGCGGCGCTTTCCGACTCGCAATTGGGGGAGCTTTATGCGCTGACGCTCGACTGCGGCATGTGCGCTTTGGTCGAGGCGCATAACGAAGACGAGCTGGAACGCGCGTTGAAGCTCAACGCCAAATTGATCGGCATCAACAATCGCGATTTGAAGACCTTCAACGTGGACCTGGGTACGACCGCGCGACTGGCTCGCATGGTGGATGACGACGTGGTGCTGGTGGCGGAGAGCGGCATCCGCGATGCCGCCGATATGCGCACCATGGCCTCTTTTGGCGCGGACGCTGTCCTGGTTGGCGAATCGCTAGTGAAAGCGCCCGACATGGTAAGTTCGCTGCGTGACCTAAGCGGGCAGAGTCGAGGCTGCGATGGCTAAAATCAAAGTTTGTGGACTGCGGTCTTACCAAAACGCGCTGATGGTGGCCTCAGCCGGCGCCGACTTGATCGGATTAAACTTCTATCCCGAATCCCCTCGTTTCATCGAGACAGGAACCGCGGTCGATCTTGTCAAGCGGCTGCGCGCGCGGCTGGGCGCTGATTGCCCGCTATTAGTCGGCGTATTTGTCAATGAATCGGCGGGAAGCGTGCGTGAGCTTGTTGCGGCTGTCGACCTGGATTGCGCGCAGCTAAGCGGGGACGAAAGCCCGGAAACGCTGAAGCACTTGCGCGATATCGCCTTCAAGGGCATTCGTCCCAAGACCGCGGACTCCGCGCTTATAGACGCCGAACGCTACGGTAAGGCCTCAGCGGCGGATGAACGGATGCCGTCGCTCTTGCTGGACGCCTTTAATCCCAAGCTATACGGCGGCACTGGGGAAACAGCGGCTGTTGATGTGGCGCTGGCGCTGCGGGCGGCGGCGCCGCGGCTGATGCTGGCCGGCGGCTTGAATCCTCAGAATGTCGCGGCGCGCCTGCGGGCGATCCGCCCCTGGGGCATAGACGTCGCCAGCGGCGTCGAGGCTGGGATACCGGGGCTCAAAGACGAAGACAAGCTGCGCGACTTCATCACGCAAGCAAGGCATGCCAGTTGAGGATGTCCAATTGAACGAAGCGTTCGACATCTACGACGAATCATTGCGGCATATCGGCGTCAAATCGCGCGAGGCTGTGCATCGTGATGGCGACTGGCATCAGGTCTTTCACTGCTGGGTGATTGGGCGCGAGGCTGATGGGGTCCAATATGTGATTCTACAAATACGCAAAGACGACAAGGATATGTACCCCGGCAAAGTCGATATAAGCGCGGCCGGGCACCTCGAGGCAGGCGAAAGCGTGACGGACGGTGTGCGCGAAATCGAAGAAGAGTTGGGCTTGCGCGTCAATTTCGAGAGCCTGGTTCCACTTGGACGCCGCCTGGGCATAGCGCGTTACCGCGATCTGATCGACTGTCAAATCTGTCATGTTTTCTTATATGAATGCGATCTGGCTTTGCAGGACTACAACTATGGAAAAGCGGAAATATCGGGCTTATTGAAGTTGCCGCTCGACGCCGGTGTCCGCTTGCTGGCGGGCGAGCTCGACAATGTGTCGGTCGAAGCGGTCGGATTGGGAGCAAATCGCATTACAATTTGCGCCGACGACTTCATAGCGAGCGTCGATCGCTATGCTCTGAAAGCGCTGCTCCTGGCGCGGAGATATTTTGCCGGCGACGAGCATTTGTACATTTGAATCAAGCGAGGATGCGCGACAATGACAGAATTATACATACGCAGAGATCTCACTGAGCTGCCGGACGCGCGTGGCTATTTCGGTGAATTCGGCGGACGCTTCGTGCCGGAAACGATCATGCCCGCGCTTGACGAGCTAGAGAGCGCCTACACCGATGCGATTGCCGATCCCAACTTTCATGGCGAGCTCGCCCATTTGCAGCGCACCTATACGGGGCGACCGACGCCGGTAAGTTATGCGCGACGCTTGAGTGAGCGCCTGGGCGGCGCGCAGATCTATCTCAAGCGCGAGGACCTCGCCCATACTGGCGCGCACAAGATCAATAACGCCTTGGGACAGGGTTTGCTCGCGAAACGCATGGGCAAAAAACGCATCATTGCCGAAACCGGCGCCGGTCAACACGGCGTAGGCACAGCGACGGCGATGGCTTTGCTCGGTTTGGACTGTCATGTCTACATGGGCACAGTGGACATCAAACGGCAGCAGCCAAACGTCTTCCGCATGAAATTGCTGGGCGCGGAAGTGATCCCCGTGACCAGCGGCAGCCGCACGCTCAAGGACGCCATCAACGAAGCGATGCGAGACTGGGTAACCAATGTGGAGACGACCTTCTATCTGCTAGGATCGGCGCTGGGACCGCATCCCTATCCGATGATGGTTCGCGATTTTCAAAGCGTCATCGGCGCCGAAGCCCGCGAACAGATTCAGGATATGACCGGGCAACTGCCTGACGTTTGCATCGCTTGCGTCGGCGGCGGCAGCAATGCCATTGGCATGTTCCATGCCTTCCGTGAAGACGGGGGCACGGAATTGATCGGCGTTGAAGCGGGCGGGCGCGGCATCGAAAGCCGCGAACATGCGGCGCGCTTTGCCGATCTCGATATCAGCCGCCCCGGCATCTTGCACGGGACCCGCTCTTATGTGATGCAAAACGATGACGGGCAAATCATGGAAACGCATAGCATCTCGGCTGGTCTTGATTATCCTTCTGTTGGACCGGAACATGCCCATCTGCGGCAGATGGAACGCGCCTTTTATACCTTGGCGACAGATGATGAAGCCCTGGAAGCCTTTCAGGTCTTGAGCAAAACAGAAGGCATCATCCCGGCTTTGGAGAGTTCGCATGCTGTTGCCGAAGCCATCAAGCGCGCCCCGACCATGCCGCGCGATAGCGTATTGCTGGTCAATCTTTCCGGGCGGGGCGATAAAGACCTGGATACGGTCATCGGCGTCCTGGGCAGCTAAGCAGTCGGCGCTGGGGGAGTGAACTAGAAATGACAGAAATCACGGAAAAGACAAAACATCGAGAGCTTCATGGATTAGCTGCGCTGGACAAGATGTTCGCGGCCACGCGCGCGGATGGACGCGCGGCTTTTTTGCCCTATTTCCCCATCGGCTATCCCAGCTATGAAGAGTCGCTAGAGGCTGTCGAAGCCATGGCGCGGGCCGGCGCGGACGGCTTCGAAATCGGCATCCCTTTCAGCGATCCCATCGCCGATGGACCTACGATTCAGGCAGCGACTCAGGTCGCGCTGGAAAACGGCACGACGGTGCGCAAATGCCTTGATGCCGTTCGCGCCTTGCGCGCAAAAGGCATTTGCCAACCGATGCTGATGATGGGCTACGCCAACCCGCTGGTGGCTTATGGCGCCGATCAGTTCGTCCGCGACGCGCGCGCGGCCGGCGCCGACGGCTTGATCGTGCCGGATCTGCCGCCGGAAGAAGCGGCGCTGTTCGCGGAAAGCTGCGCGCGCGAGGGGCTGGCGCTGGTATTTTTCTTAGCGCCGACCAGCAATGACCGGCGCATAGAGATGGCTGCGGCGCACGCGACCGGCTTCATCTATGTGGTTTCATTGACGGGCATCACCGGCGCGCGCGCGCAACTGCCGACATACTTGACAGATTTCATCGCGCGGCTGCGCTCGCGGACGGACAAGCCGCTGGTATTGGGCTTTGGCATCAGTACGCCAGATCACGCGCGTCAGGTGAGCGAATTGGTGGACGGCTTCATCGTCGGCTCGGCGCTGGTCAGGGCAGGCGGCGAGGGCGTGGCTGTCCTGCGGGAGCTGGCTGCCGCGCTGCGCAATACACTGTAGAATCAGGGCAATCGCTTCAAAATGATGGCGGACGAAATGGCGGGATTCTAAACTGAAAATTAACTACAGAGTACGCAGAGAACGCAGAGAAAAACAAAATATCTCTTCTCAGCTGTGATTTTTGGTGACAAATCACGTTTCGCTGGGGACTGTTGCCGATTCCGGGCCGCAGATTTAGAAGAATAGTCGTCTAAACTCCTACGAACTCTGTGTTCTCTGCGTCCTCTATGTTGAAAATTATTTGAAGCGATTGCCCTGGCGATATAAGTCTGTCAGTTGACAGACTGCAAAAGACTCGGTATGCTTCGGGCAACATGGAATCGAGAATGCTGGAAGACATGCAACGTTTACAGTTCGCCAGTTTGCGTTATTATTGCTTCCCAAACTGCATAAACCGGGTTGGGGTGTTTCGCGCTGGCGACTGAAGATCATTTGATCGGAACAATAAATGAGGCGCAGAGTGAAATACTCAGCGCCTTTTTTGTTTGCTAATAACTTAAGGGGATACCTTGAAAATGATACGGGGCATCCGCGGCGCGACAACTGTTGAGAGCAACTCCAACGACGACATCCTGGCGGCGACTCAGGAATTGCTGCAGATAATGATCGACCGCAATGGCATCGTCGAGGAGGATGTGGCGAGCGTACTGTTCTCCGCCACGCCAGAATTGGACGATACATTTCCCGCCAAGGCGGCGCGCATGATGGGCTGGACGCGTACCGCGCTGATGGGCTTTCAAGAAGCTGATGTGAAACATGGCTTGCCGATGTGCATTCGTGTCCTGATTCACTGGAACACCGACAAATCCATCAACGACATTCAGCACGTCTTCTTGCGCGGGGCGGTCCAGCTGCGTCCCGACCTGGCGCGCGATCATGAAGCGGGGATATAGATATGATCGTTAGCAGTTTTCAGGCGCGTCATCTGTCGATAGTTGGCATGGGGTTGATGGGCGGGTCGCTGGCGTTGACGCTGCGCGAGCACGCCGATCACATCACCGGCATTGATTCTTGCGGCTCCACCCGCGCCTATAGCCTGCGGCAGGGTTTCGTCGATAGCGCCACGGATGATCTCTTTGCAGGCGTCAATCACGCGGATGTTGTTTTACTCGCCGCGCCGGTGCGGGCCATCGTCGAGATGCTCAAGATGCGCATCGGCTCCTACTTGCGCTCGAACACACTGGTCGTCGATATTGGCAGTACCAAACAAGATATTGTCGATGCCATGGCCAGCCTGCCCGTCGGCGTCAACGCCATGGGCGGGCATCCTATGACCGGCAAGGAAAACGGCGGCATCGAACAATCCGATCGCGCCTTGTACGCGAATCGCCCCTTTGTGCTTTGCCCCTCCCGCCGCACCACGCCGGCGGCGCGCCTGCGCGCTCTATCCTTGGTGGAAACGCTGGGCGCAATCCCAATAGAAATGGAAGCGGAACGGCACGACCAGATCGTGGCCGGCATCAGTCATTTGCCTTATTTGTTGAGCGCGACTTTGGTGGCGACGGTGGCCAATCAGGCGCGGCAAGACGCCGCTTACTGGGAATTGGCGGCTGGGGGATTCCGCGATACCAGCCGTCTGGCGGCCAGCGATGTGACGATGATGGGCGATATTTTGAGTACCAATACCAAGGCTGTCGCCACGCTGCTGGCACAGTTCCGCATGCAGTTGGCGATGCTGGAAACGATGTTGATCGGCGGCGACGAGCAGCGCTTGAGCCAGTCCTTGCAACCGATAAGGCGCGCGCGTAAAGAATGGGCGGACAACTATGAAAACCATCGATAGACCTAGCCAGTTGCTGGCGGCTCCCGGCGGCAGGCTGCTCGGCAACACGACGATACCGGGCGACAAATCGCTTTCGCACCGCGCTGTCATGTTGGGTTCGATTGCCGCGGGCAGCTCGCATATTCGCAATTGGCTGGCGGCTGGCGATACGGAAGCGACGCTCGGCGCGATGACTGACTTGGGGGCGCGGATCGAGCGCCAGGACGCGCATACCATGTTCATTCACGGCGATGAATTGCGAGAGGCGCATCAAGCGCTTGACTTGAAGAACGCCGGCACTGGCATTCGTTTATTGGCAGGTATCATGGCTGGGCAGCCTTTCCCCAGCGTATTGGATGGCAGCGAGCAATTGCGGCGGCGTCCGATGAAGCGCATCACCAGTCCCTTGCATAGCATGGGCGCAAAAATTGATTCGACGGACGGCTACTGCCCTCTGAGGATTCAACCTTCTGAATTACGTGGCGTCACTTACCGCATGCCCATGGCCAGCGCCCAAGTGAAGAGCGCGGTCTTGCTGGCGGCGCTCTTCGCCGATGGTCCGACAACGGTGATTCAGCCGGGTCCCACGCGCGATCACACGGAACGCATGCTGCGGTCTATGGGCGTGCAAATTGACTTCGCTGACGAGGATCCGCACCGGATGACATTGCACCCCCCGGAAAAACTCGAACCGCTGGATATGACGATTCCGGGCGATTTCTCCTCGGCGGCTTTCCTTCTGGTGGCGGGCTTGATAACACCGGACAGCGATTTGACCGTCACTGGCGTCAACCTGAATCCGACGCGCACGGGTCTGCTGGATGTCTTGGAAGCGATGGAAGCCGACATCCATACAACTGTTCGCAGCATCGAAGGCGGGGAGCCGATAGGCGATATTCGCGTCCGAACCAGCGAATTGACAAGCATTGAAATCGCTGGAGAAACAGTGGTTAGAATGATTGACGAGTTCCCCATCTTTATGGTCGCCGCATTGCGCGCCACCGGCGAGACGATTGTGCGCGATGCGCGCGAGCTGCGCGTTAAGGAGACCGACCGCATAGCGGTTATGGCGGGCGAATTGCGTAAAATGGGCGCGGAAATCGAAGAGCGCGAGGACGGATTCAAGATTGTGGGCGCGCAACAATTGACGGGCGCCGATGTGGACGGGCACGACGATCATCGCATCGCGATGAGCATGACCATCGCTGGCACAGTCGCCTCCGGCGAAACTCTAGTCAGCGACGCCGCTTGCGTGGCGGATTCCTTCCCCGGTTTTGCGGGGACGCTTATCAACTGCGGCGCGCATATCGAGCCGGCTTGAGGCACATCGTTGCAAGAATTGACGTCAATGGAGACGAAGACATGAGTCAAAACCGAGTTGGCGTCATCGGTTTTCCGGTTGAGCATAGCTTGAGCCCGATCATGCACAACGCGGCATTTGCCGCCTTGGGCATGTCCGATTGGCTCTACGACGCCATGTCGATTCCGCCGGATATATTGCGCTATGGGGTGCGAGAACCCAAAAATCATGGCTACATCGGCATCAATGTGACTGTGCCGCACAAAGAAGCCATGCTGGAATTGGTGCGCCCGGATGAAATCGCGCGGGCAATCGGCGCGGTTAATACGGTCGATTTCAGGAACAATAGCGGTACGAATACCGATGCCGCTGGCTTGGTCGACGATTTGCGTGCGCATGGCCTGCCAATTGCGCAGCAGCGGGTTTTGGTATTGGGCGCGGGCGGGGCGGCGCGGGCGGCGGTATATGGCTTGTCGCGGGAAGGCGCCCAAGTCGCGATTGTCAATCGCACCATGTCGAGAGCCGAACGCTTGGTCGCGGAATTAAACAGGGCGGCGGGCATAGACGGCATCGCGGTCATGACGCTGGATGAAGCCGCGGATTGGGGCATGTCCCTGGTCATCAACTGCACGTCGGCGGGCTTGCATCCTCATGTCGATCAGTCGCCCTGGATACAGAGCCTACCATTCCCGCAGGGCGTGACGGTTTACGACACGGTCTACCGACCGGCGAAGACCGCGCTGATGCGGCAGTGCCTTGCCCAGGGTGGGCGCGCCATCAGCGGCTTGGGCATGCTGGCGCGGCAAGGGGCGCGTTCTTTCGAGATTTGGACGGGGTTCGCGCCGCCTGTTGATGTGATGCTGGGCGCGGCGCAGGCGGCTTTGCAGAATACGGATAAAGTCTAATAGCCGGACATAAGTTGCGTTCTAACATTATGGAGCGCGTTTTTGAGGGGCATACCCGAAACATATACTTTGTGACCTTCGAGTCTTTGTGGCGAATATTTTTTGATGTGATTGCCCTGGGGCAAATCAAGGGCTAAAAACGGAAATCAGATCCGAGGACAAGGACGAAACCGATATGCCAATTCGCTTCTTCACCGCCGGCGAGAGCCACGGTCCCGGCTTAAGCGCCATTCTGGAAGGCATGCCGGCCGGCTTGCCGCTGACAGCCGAAGATATCAACCGCGATTTGCGCCGGCGACAAAAAGGCTACGGCTCCGGCGGGCGCATGCAAATCGAGAAAGACAAGATCGTCATCACCGCGGGCTTGATGAACGGCATGACGACCGGCGCTCCCATCGCGCTGCAAGTGCAGAACCGCGATTTCAAAAGCTGGAAAGAACGTGATATCACGCCGATCACGACGCCGCGCCCGGGCCACGCCGATTTGACCGGCGCGCTCAAATATGGCTATCGCGAACTGCGGCTCTCGCTGGAACGCGCCAGCGCGCGAGAGACGACCATGCGCGTGGCCATCGGCGGGATTTGCAAGCGCTTCCTGGACGAGTTCGGCATCAAGGTTGATGGCTATGTATCGCAGTTGGGCGACGTCAAGGCGAACTTGGCTGCCATGCCCTTGGCGGAGCGTATTGCCCGCAACGAGGACAATGACGTGCGCTGCCCCGATGCCGCGGCCGCCGCACGCATGCACGCGGCCATTAGACAGGTGAAAATCGACAAGGACACGCTGGGGGGCGTCTTTGAAGTTGTCGCGCGCGGCTTGCCGCCGGGGCTGGGCTCGCATGTGCATTATGATCGCAAACTGGACGGCAAACTGGTGGCGGCTATGGTCAGCATTCAAGCGATGAAAGGCGCGGAAATCGGCAGCGCCTTCGAGAACGCCGGCAAGCGCGGGTCACAGGTGCACGACGAAATCACCGTTGACGCCGACGGCAATCTGTCCCGACAGACGAACCGCGCCGGCGGCTTGGAAGGGGGCATTTCCACCGGCCAGCCGCTTATCGTGCGCGTGGCGATGAAGCCCATTTCCACTATGTTGCGCGGTGCCGGTTCGGTTGACCTTGCCAGCGGAAAGCCCAACATGACGGTTTACGAACGCAGCGACTTCTGCGCTTTGCCGCGGGCGGTGCCAGTGGGCGAAGCCATGATGGCCATCGTGCTGACCGACGCGCTGCTGGAAAAACTGGGCGGGGACAGTATCGAAGAAATGCAGCCGCGCTTCGCGGCTTTGCGCCGCAACCGCGTGAGCGACCTGCCGATGGACAATAGCGAGTGGCGCTTTGGGTACGACGTATGAGCGGCAGAGAAAACATCATCATCACCGGCTTCATGGGAACGGGCAAGTCAACGGTCGGGCAAAAAGTCGCCGACCTGCTTGATCGACAGTTCGTCGATATGGATACAGTCATCGAAGAACGTTTTGGCTTGGCGATACCAGAACTCTTTGAGCGGCACGGCGAAGCGCTGTTCCGCACCCTCGAGCGTGGCTTGGCGCAGGAGCTATCCACTCAATCCGGCTTAGTGATCGCGACTGGCGGCGGCGCGCTTGTGCCAGCGGAAATGCGCGCTGTGATGGGGCGGGCGGGAAAGCTGATTTGCTTAAATGCCAGCAAAGCCGAGATAAGCGCCCGCTTATCTGAAACAGATGACCGGCCGCTGGCGGTCCATTGGCAAGCGCTGTTTGATAAGCGGCAATCAGCCTATGCGGCGATTCCCAATCAAATCGAGACCAGCGGCAAATCAATAGAAGCCGTCGCCGGCGAAATCGTCGCGCTCTGTGAGGGGCAAATTCATGTAAGAACGCCGAGCGGCAGTTACGACATTTGCATTGACAGGGGCCTCCTCAGCGATATCAAGCGACACATCGACAGGCTCGGATTAGGCGGACACGTCGTCATCGCGACCAACGAGACGGTCGCTCCGCTGCACGCCGTGGCATTAGCGAGTCGCTTGCCCAGCGCCGACATCATAACCGTGAAAGATGGCGAAGAATACAAGAACCTGGAGACAGTTTCAGAAATATATCAAGATCTGCTGGCGCTAGGCGCCGACCGCGGCACGACGCTGCTTGCGCTGGGCGGCGGCGTTCTGGGTGATATGGCAGGTTATGCCGCGGCCACCTATATGCGCGGCATCCGCTTGATTCAAGCGCCAAGCACGCTGCTGGCTATGGTCGATTCCAGCGTGGGCGGCAAGGTTGGCGTCGATATGCCGCAAGGCAAAAACTTGATTGGCGCCTTCAAACAGCCAGACGCTGTTTTAATAGATCCAGAGGTATTGGAATCATTGCCGCCACTGCAATGGCGCTGTGGCATGGCGGAAGTGATTAAACACGGCTTGATTGCGCAGCCCGCGCTGCTAGATCCCGCAATGTGGGAGAAGGAAAACCTGGTCGAATTGCTGAGACTTGCGATCCAAGTGAAAGTTGAAGTCGTGGAAGCAGATCCCTACGAGCGGGGAATCCGCGCCCACCTCAACCTGGGGCATACTTTCGGGCACGCCATCGAGCAAGTGACGCAATACAGCGTCCCGCATGGCGAAGCGGTCGCCATTGGCATCTGCAAAGCCGCGCAGTTGTCGCGCGACAGAGGCATGATAGATGAGCGCTTGCTGCAGCGGGTCCGGGCTATTTTCGAGAGAATCGGCTTGCCGGTAGACATCGCCTTGGATCCCGAAGCTTGGTACGCGGCGATGTCCACAGACAAGAAATGGCGGGACGGCAAGTCGCGCTTCGTTTTGTTAAGGGGCTTGGGCGAAGCGACAATTGTTGAGAACTTGCCAAAAGAAGAGGTCCTGGCTGTTTTATAACGAGGGGCGATAATGATGTCAAAGCGGATTCTGATCTTGCACGGTCCCAATTTGAACCTGCTGGGTACGCGGCAGCCGGAGGTCTATGGCAGTATGACGCTGGACGAGATCAATCGCGCCATCCAGCAATATGTCAGTCCATTTGAAGTCGAGTCGCGCGCGGAACAGTCCAACCACGAAGGCGAATTAATTGATCATCTGCACGCGGCGAGCGGCTGGGCGGACGGAGTGGTCTTCAATCCGGGCGCTTATACGCATACATCAATCGCATTGCGCGACGCCATCACGGCGGTCGCCCTGCCTGTGATCGAAGTCCATCTTTCAAATATTCATGGGCGCGAGCCATTTCGCCACAAGTCGCTATTGTCGGGGGTATGCCTGGGCCAAATCGCCGGCTTTGGCTGGCACAGCTATATCCTGGCAGTGCATGCCTTGCTGCGCAGATGGCAAATCTTGGACAATTAACTGGCGAAATAAAATGAATTCCGGCGCGGATATTTGGCTATCTCGCCGATATCCCAAGCGCGTCCATTGCGCCTATACTTGACTTCGCACAAAAATATCGGGATCAACAGGGTGGAATATGGCCACGGCAGTTGAAGTCTTGCAGACCGTTCAGGAAGAACGGGTGCGCTTTATTGCGCTCTGGTTCACCGATATCACGGGCTTGGTCAAGAGCGTCATGATACCGGCTGTGGAATTGGAAAATGTGCTGGACAACGGGTCGCATTTTGATGGCTCCGCAATTGAAGGTTTCGCGCGGGTCGCGGAAAGCGACATGATCTTGGTGCCGGATTTGTCGAGCTTCGCCGTATTGCCTTGGACGGACGGCGACGACAAAACCGCCAGGCTAATCTGTTCAATCGCGACGCAAAACGGCGATCCGTTCATCGGCGATCCGCGCAATCTGTTGGCGAAGGTGCTGGAACAAGCCCGGGAAATGGGCTTTCTCTTCAAGATCGGCATGGAGCTGGAGTTTTTCCTCTTTCCTTTTGATGAAAGGGGCCAACCGCAAATTGTCGCGAATCATGACATTGCCGGCTATTTCGATTTGACAGACGACCCGATCCAAGCGATGGGGCGCGCCATACTCGCGGCTCTGGACAAGCTGGGTATCCGCGTGGATTCGACACATTCAGAGACGGGCGCGGGCCAACACGAAATCGATTTTCAATACGACGACGCGCTGCGTTCGGCGGACAACGTATTAACCGCGCGAATCGCGCTGAAGACGATTGCCAGGGATCGCGATTACTACTGCACCTTCATGCCGCGCCCGCATGCCGATTTCCCGGGCTCGGGCATGCACACCCATCAAAGCCTGCACGATGTGGCGACCGGCGCGAACCTCTTCGCCGACAAAGAAGGCGAATATGGTTTGTCGGAAGTTGCCCAATTCTTCTTGGCTGGGCAATTGGAACATGCGCGCGCCATGTGCGCGGTCTTGGCGCCGCTGGTCAATTCTTACAAGCGACTGGGCACCAGCTTCGAAGCGCCGGTGGACGTGACTTGGGCGCATGTGAATCGCAATGCCCTGATCCGTGTGCCGAGCACCGTCCCAGGCAAGGAATTTCATACGCGTTTGGAATTGCGCTGCCCCGACCCGACCGCCAACCCCTATCTGGCGATGGCGGTCATGCTGCAGGCTGGGCTCGATGGCATCAGGCACAAGATGCCGCTGTCCGAGCCGCTGGAAGAGACGCTCATGCGCCGTACCAGTGGTCGCATGCGTCATATAGAGGTGCTTCCGCAGTCCCTTGACGAAGCGCTGGACGCGCTCAGCGAAAACGATGTGATTCTTTCCGCGCTAGGACCTTATGTCAGCGATCGTTACATCGCCGCCAAACGCCACGAGTGTTCCGAATATAACAGGCAAGTCACATCTTGGGAGCTCAAGCGCTATCTCAGCCGCTTTTGACGGTCAGCTCGTGCATTCGCGCCAGCGCCGCCCGCGAATCCGCTTGTGATACAGCCGCGGTGACGCTGCAATTCGAGGGACCGATTGCCAATCCCAAGAGGGTAATATCATCCAGGTTTGCCAGAACTGTCGCCAGCAGCCCAGGTGAAGAACTGATGTTATCCCCGATGGCGGTAACCAGCGAGACAGTATCAATGGTCCAGGGCATCTTTTCCGGGTACTCCGCCATCTTCTCCCGCAGCGCCTGTTGCAGTCGATCCACGCCATCAATGCCGATGCTGGTCGGTATCACCAGAGCGAGAAAGCTGCTGCTAGAGGATTGCGAGGCGATCATCACTTCGGTTCGCATGCCCAGGGTCTTGAAGAGCGTATTGCCCACCAGCCGCGTGATGCCCGCCATCGAACCGCTTGTGGGCCTCGTCAAAGCCAAGCCTTGGATGGAAGTAACGGCTTTGATTGCGGGCTGTCCCCGAGCAGCTACCCCAGAAATTGCCGTACCAGCCTTCTGGGGATGGTAGATATTCTTGATGCGCAAAGGAATCCCGCGTTTTGCCAGGGGCGCGATCATTTTGGCATGCAGGATCTTTGCGCCGAAATAAGCCAGCTCCGCCGCCTCGTTATAATCTAGCCTGGGAATCACCCGCGCGCTGGAGATTTCGCGCGGGTCGGCGGACATCAAACCGTCGACATCGCTCCAGATCCACAGCGCCTCCGCTCCCAGCAGCGCGCTCAGCACAGAAGCGGTGAAATCCGTTCCGCCGCGACCGAGCGTTGTGGTTTCTCCCGTTTCAGTCGCGCCGATGTAGCCGGTCACAACCGGCACAATCTCACGGTCCAGCATGGGCAGGAGCAGGTCCTGGACGCGCTGAGCCGTGCGCTGCAAGAGTGGATTCGCATTGCCGTGCACGTCGTCGGTGACGATCAATTCGGTGCCATCGACAGTGACGCCGCGTATATCATTCTGGCGCAGCAAAGCGGCGATGACGCGCGCGGACAGCCGCTCGCCTACCGCGACCATAGCATCGCTCATGCTGGGCAGCAGCTCGTCATTCAGGTTGTTGGCTACCCTCTGACATTGATCTAGCATGTCGGATAGCAATTGGTCGATGTCCGCTTTGAGCGCGTTGCGAGCGGACGGGTCGAAGGGCAATTGGTCGGCTAGCGCCATGTGCCGCGCGCGCAAAGTTGCGGCGATGCGGCGATAGCCCCGCTGGTCGCCGACTCGGGCTTGCAATGCCGCCTCTAGCAGCATATCTGTGACACCCTCCAGCGCCGACGCCACGATCAAGATGCGTTCCCAGCGTTTCGACTCGTTGATGATGATGGCTAAGACTTGGGCGAGCGCCTTTGCCGTCCCCAGCGAGCCGCCACCGAATTTCATGGTTAAGATTGCCATGCAATGCTCGTTCGCTACAACTGAATGCGCTGGAAAGAGATCACTTTCGCATTATCGGGAGATAGGCACCTCTGCAGATATTCTAGCATTTTTTGCAATGGAGCAACAATCGCCGCCAGCGAATTTGCAGGGCGATCGCTTCAAATTATTTTCAACATAGAGGACGCAGAGGACACAGAGTTCGTAGGAGTTTAGACGACAATTCTTCTAAATCTGCGGCCCGGAATCGGCAACAGTCCTCAGCGAAACGTGATTTGTCACCAATAATCTCATCTAAGCTGAGATTTTTTGTTTTTCTCTGCGTTCTCTGCCTCCTCTGTGCGTTGATTTTCAGTTTAGCATCCTGCCATTTCCGCCGCCATCATTTTGATGCGATTGCCCTGAGCGAATTTGAGCTTGTCGATGTTGCGTTTGCAGCCTTTATCAAGTAAAGTGCAAAACATTCGCGTACCTGTATCTTTATTCTAATGAACCGCGTCTCTTAGGTGCCGACAAGACTTATAATCTAGTGTGAGCGCGGCCGGCATATCCTTGCCGCCGAGCGGATTGGCGCGAAAACTAAATTGCTCAATGATTTGTCGGGTCAATTCTCTATTCCATACGGAAGGCGAACTTAAATGGCAACAGTTCATGCAGAAGAAACGCGACTCGTCGCTGGTGTGCGATTTCAAAAGATCGGCAAGCTTTATCATTTTGATTATTCGACGTCTCCCGAGTTGAAAAAGGGCGATTTTGTCATCGTCGATACCTTGCGCGGCCGGCAGATGGGACAGGTGATGGGCTTTACCGCCCCCGATTCCAATCGCACAGTACGGCAGATCCTGCGGCAAGCCACTCCCCGCGACCTGGTATTACGGCAGCATTGGGAATCGAAAGAAGCAGATGCTCTCGCTACCTGTCAGGAAACTGCCGCCAACTTGCGCCGTCTTGCCGGCGTCAAGTTCGTCGCCGCGCAATACAACTATGACGGAAGCGTGATCACCTTCTTGTTCAGCGCCGATGAAAAGATGGATACAGCTGTGTTGCAGAAGCGGTTGCAGCGCAAATTCGACGCGCGCATCGAAATGCGGCAGATCGGACCTCGCGACGCCGCAAAACTCTTGGGCGGTTTTGGCGCCTGTGGCGAGACGCGCTGTTGCAGCACCTTCTTGACCGACTTCAGTCCGATCTCGATCAAAATGGCAAAGGCTCAAGGCGTCTCGTTGAACCCGTCGGAAATCACCGGCATGTGCGGACGGCTGCGTTGTTGCCTTGTTTACGAATACGAACAATACGTGGAAGCCCGGCGCAAGCTGCCGCGGCGCAACAAGCGAGTTGGCACCCCACATGGCGAAGCGCGGGTAATCGACCAGCTCCCTTTGCGCGACGCCGTCATGGTGGACCTGGGAGAGGGCGTCCGAAAAGTTGTTACAAGAGAGGAAATCATCCCGCTGGAAGAGTTCCGCAAATTGGCTGAAAAAGCGCATTCCCCCTGCGACAAGCACGGCGACGGCAGTTGCGAGTGTGGCAAGCCAGTTGGCAAGCGCCAGTCCGATCTGATCGCGTCTCGTCAAGCGCGTTCCGGTCCTTCCGAGCGCTCCGACGCGCCAGCGAAAACTGAAGAAGACAGCGACCGCGACCGCCCTGCGCGGCGACCGCGTGAAAAAACAGCCGAGCAAGGCAAGAGCTTGAGGCGGCGTCGCGGCAGACGCCGACCCCGCCGGCGCGACAATTCTTCCCCCAAACGATCCAACAGCGGCGATTGAATCTGAAACACGGAATGCCATTATGACAGAAAAAGATAATGCGCGCGCGCAACGAATACTCGGTGTTTTCGCCCATCCCGATGATCCAGAATTCTTCGCCGGCGCGACCTTCGCCAAATGGGCTGCCGACGGCGCGGAGATTACTTTTCTTGTCGCCACCAGTGGCGACAAGGGCAGCGCCGATCCAGACATGACCCACGAGCGTCTCTCGCAGATTCGGGAGCAAGAAGAGCGCGAAGCCGCTGCCGTGCTGGGCGTCAAGGAAGTCATTTTCCTGCGCTACCCGGACGGCGAATTATTCCCGACGCTGGCGCTCCGACGCGATATCACCAGGGTGATACGCCTTACCAAGCCGGACATCGTCGTCACGCTCGATCCGACGGTTTTCTGGCGTGGCACGCGCGGCCTCAACCATCCCGACCACCGCGCCATAGGCGCGGCAACACTGGAGGCGGTCTTCCCGACAGCGCGCGACCGCCTGAACTTTCTGGAGCAGGAGCGCGACGAGGGCTTGGCTACGCATAAGGTGCCAACCGTTTACATCGCTGGCGCCGCGGAACCAACGCATGTCGTCGATGTCTCCGAATCCATAGAGACCAAAATCCGCTCGCTCTACGCGCATAAGAGTCAGATTTCGGACATGGATAAAATGGCTAAGGGCATACGCGAGCGCACGCTGGACCCCGAAGCGCCTCCCGAATATCCGCGTCATATCGAAAAATTTCACGTCATAAACTTAGGATAGGACAACATGGCAATTGACTATATGGCAGAGGCGGCAACCCTGCGCGACGAGTTGATAGACAGGCGTCGCGACTTTCACCGTCATCCGGAACTGGCTTATCAAGAACATCGCACCGCCGGCATTGTGGCTGACTCGCTCAATAATCTGGGCTTGGAAGTGCAGACCGGCGTGGGCAAAACCGGCGTGATTGGCATATTGGAAGGCGCGCAAGACGGTCCCACCATCTTGTACCGCGCCGATATGGACGCCCTGCCGATACAAGAAGAAAACCAAGCTGAATACGCCTCGCAGGCGGCGGGGGTAATGCACGCCTGCGGCCACGATGGACATACCGCCATCGCGCTGGGCATCGCCAAACTGCTGAACAATCACCGCGAGCAACTGGGCGGCAGAGTCAAATTTGTCTTTCAGCCAGCCGAAGAAGTCGGCAGCGGCGCGAGCGCCATGATTGACGATGGCGCGCTGGAAGCGCCCGCGCCGGATCGAACCCTGGGCATCCATCTCTGGAACGATCTTGAGGTTGGCAAAGTGAGCGTCGTGGACGGTCCCACGATGTCGGGCGCAGGGGTGTTCGAAATTACAGTTACCGGCAAGGGCGGTCACGGTGCCATGCCGCATCAAACAGCCGATCCCATCGTGTGCAGCGCCCAAATCATCGTCGCGCTGCAGTCGATTGTCAGCCGCAACATTGATCCGCTGGACACAGTTGTGCTGACGATAGGAACATTAAATGGCGGCAGCGCCCGCAACATCATCCCGCAGACGGTGAGCTTTAGCGGTTCCTACCGTCTTTTCCGCGAAGAAACGCGCGAGACCATCAAGTCGCGCATCTATGACATTGCAACGAGCTTGGCGCAGGGCATGGCTTGCCGCGCCGATGTCAACTTTGGCTTAGGCATCGGCGCGATTGTCAACGATGCCGAGGTGGCTGCTCATGCGCGCTCGGTCTTTGCCGGCTTGGGCGATACCATTGACGTGGTGCGGCAGCCTTGGATGGCTTCGGAAGACGTCGGGTTGTTCATGCAGCGCAATCCCAGCGCCTATCTGCTAGTGGGTTCGGCAAATCACGAACGCGAACTGGACTTCCCTCATCATCATCCACGCTTCGATATTGACGAAGATGTTCTGCCGCTCAGCGTCGGCATGATGTCGGCGCTAATTGCGGACTATCTGGGAGCGGGCGAATAGATGCAGGACGGGCTTCCGATTCGCTGGCTGGAAACGCATGGCTGGCTGGTGCTGTCTGGTAGCGCCGATGCCCATAGCGAGGTCCGCGCCCTGGCTTTGAGCAGATGCAATGCCTCCGGCGCGATCGCTTATATTTCGCTCGCAGGTGATGCCGGCGACGCCCTGATGGACGACCTGGCAGAATTGGGAGCGCCTTCGGGTTATCTGGTTGATCTGGCCGACCAAGACAATAACGAAATACATGAACGCTTGAGCGGCGCCGGCATGATCGTCATTGAAGCGGGCGCCGACATTCACCGCTTGAAGCGACTTATGACCCAGACAGTTGCCCATGCCATAAAAGAAGCCTTGCAAGCTGGCGCGCTGGTTCTCTTTGAAGGCTTGGCGTCAACGCTAGCCGGATCATATTATTTGGACCCGTCTGGCAATGTCGCAAAAGCCTTGAATTTCGTCGAAGACGTCTATGTGGCGGTGGATGTGAACAGCGCCCTCGCGACAGAAACAGCGCAGTTGGTCTTTCAAAAGCAACCAGATGCGGTGGGACTCGCCATTGATAGGGGTTCCGCGCTGGTCCTGGGTCCAGATCAACACATCGAAACTTGGGGCGACAAGCAGATTACTTTCAGCTTGGGCGATCCTTTACGCCAAGCTGAGTTTTGACCGGACTGAGGGGGGACAGAAGAAAACGGATATGCCAATTACGATCTTGATAGGAGCGCAATGGGGGGACGAAGGCAAGGGGCGCGCGGTCGACTGGCTGGCTTCCTCAGCCGATATCGTGGCGCGCTACGCCGGTGGCGACAACGCCGGGCATACGGTGGCGCTGGGCAGTGAAGTCTACAAACTGCATCTGGTGCCCTCCGGCATTTTGCACGAGGATGTCGTTTCCGTCATGGGCAATGGGATGGTGATCAACCCAGTCAACCTCGTGCGAGAGATCCAATCGCTCCAGCAGCAAGGTCTGGACATTAGTCCGCAGCGCCTGGTCATCAGTTCCCGCGCGCACATCATCACGCCCGCGCATATCGAGCTGGACAAAGCGAGAGAACGCTCCCTGGGCGCCGAGAAGATCGGTACAACGCTGCGCGGCATCGGTCCCGCCTATCTGGACAAGACCAACCGCGCCGGCATCAGGACAGGCGATATGCTGCTGGACATTGAAGTCTTTGCCGAGCGCCTTAGCGCCGCCGTCGCAGCCCGGAATGCCGAATTGCGGCAGCAAGGGTTGGATGCTTTGGATGCAATGGCGGCGGCGGAGAGCTACCTGCAAGCAGCCGATTTCCTGCGCCCGTATATCAAAGACGTGTCCATCTACCTGCATAAGGCTTTGCAGGCAGGCAAGCGAGTTCTGTGTGAAGGCGCGCAGGGTACCATGCTAGATATCGATCACGGCTCTTATCCCTTCGTGACCAGTTCATCGCCCACAGCCGGCGGCGCTTTGACCGGGCTGGGCGTCGGTCCGCTATTTGTCGAACGGGTGATTGGCGTCGCCAAGGCTTTCAGCACCCGGGTTGGCGGCGGCCCCATGCCAACAGAGCTGAACGGGGAAATCGCGCATCATTTGCGTGGCACCGGCGCTAACTTCTGGGATGAGTTTGGCACGACAACTGGTCGTCCGCGCCGCTGCGGCTGGCTCGATGTCGTTATGCTGCGCTATGCCGCCAGCGTAAATGGCTTGAGCGAATTGATGCTTACAAAAATGGATATCCTGTCGGGCATTGACGAACTGAAACTGGCGGTGGCATATCAAATCGATGGCGAACGCCGCGAATATCCGCCGGTGACCAATGAGCAATTGGCATGCGCCGTGCCGATCTATGAAAGTCTGTCCGGGTGGCAAGGAGATATCAGCGGCTGTCGCACGCTGGAGCAATTGCCAAAAGCCGCCAGATACTATGTCCAGCGCATCGCCGAGCTATGTGATGTGCCGATTCGGAGCGTCAGCGTCGGTCCCGAACGCGAACAGTTGGTGACGGTCTTTTGATTTGCTATGTGAAGCGATTGCTCATATGCAAATAGTCAGGGCAATCGCTTCAAATTCCATAACTGTCGAATTTAACATCAAACTGATGAATTGTAGGGGCGAGCCTTGGCTCGCCCATGAAATTGGGTGCAAAATCGTGGGCGATTGACCCGCAGTGTCTACGCGCGGCACAGAATCGCCCCTACATTGCGTCCTTTATTGGCATATTTTCGGATAATTCTCGGAGTTCTTGGTGCCGCAGGGTTGAAATAATTTGATGCGATTGCACTGTAAAATATCCTTGATGCCTTGCCGCGCTTTGTGATAGATAGTACAATCACCTGCGTAAGCGTATCGGAGCGGATCTATGCAGCGACTGGGAGCTTTGGCTCTTATTTTCATCGTTTTGTTGGCCGGCGGCGCGATTTCATCGAACCTGCTTTCGTCGGATTTGGCGATTCAGCAAACGACGGATCCAAGCGGGAACGCGCTGACCGCCACACCCGATCAAGCGATAGCCTTCATCTTGGTTGTTGGTTTCATTCTTGTCAATGTGCTTGGGGCAGGGCTGACCTTGGCGCTGGTCATTTGGCTCTTGAATCGTCAAGTGACCGTTGCGCGTCATGAAGCGGAAGCTTGAGCCACTTCGTCCGCGCGCGCCGTTGCATTTCCCTATTTCCCCCCGCATTCATGCTCGTTACGACCAGCCCGAAGCGACTTGTACTTCAATTGAATGCGTAAAGGCGCGCGACAGCGAGACGCGGCAAG
Source organism: Phototrophicaceae bacterium (assembly GCA_965116975.1). GTDB lineage: Bacteria > Chloroflexota > Anaerolineae > Aggregatilineales > Phototrophicaceae > UBA6055. The sequence goes on along the minus strand of OZ220735.1, from coordinate 2,031,551 downwards.
TCTGATGTTCAATAGTGAGCTCAAGTCCCATGTCTGACGAGGCCAAAGCAGTACAGCGGACCAAGCCGAAAGCCGCGCTTGCGCTGTTTGCGATCGTGTTGATTGCCTTCGTCCTGCTCATCGCATATATTCTAATTGACAATTCCTCAAGCGCTGCCACCGCGACCCTGACAGAAGAGTCATACGCGGCCGAGGTCGCCGCTGCGCTGGAAGGCGCTGAGGCCTTTATCGGCGGGGGCTTGATCAACGAATACGAATGTTACACTTGCCATGTCTTGGGGGACGGCAGCCTCTCGCCCCTTTTCGACGGCATTGGCAATTTTGCGTCTGAGCGCCGTCCGCCGCTTTCTGCTGAACAATACCTGTACGAGGCGATCGTTTTCCCGGGCGTATTTATAGTCGAAGACTACAGCGATTCGATGCCGAACAACTACGACGAACAACTCAGCGAGCAAGAGGTGGGACATATTATCGCCTATTTGCTGACGCTCACCGAAGAGCCGCCGGGCTTTTAGTCGTGCGGACGGTCCGCGCTTTAGCGGGCGCGCTACCGCCAGTTCATCAATCGAGAAACACACTCAGTTAAACAGATCCAGGCAATCGCATGAGTTTTGACCTCTTCACGATTTCGGCGCTGGTGGATGAATTCACGGATAGGCTGGTCGGCGGACGCGTGCAAGACGTGATTGATGTCGACGAGATGGGCATCGGTCTGGAAATCTACGCCAATCGAATGCGCCACTATCTCTATTTGAGCGCCGACGCCAACCAGCCTCGCGCATACATCGCTGGGGGGAAGCTGCGCCGCGGTCTGCTGAAACCAACGCAACTGGGGCTGCTCTGCCGGCGAACTGTCGAAGGCGGAATTATCGCGCATGTCAGCCAGCCGGATTGGGAAAGACTGCTGCGGATCGATATTGAGGGTCCAGAAGGCGACGTCTCGCTTGTCGCCGAACTTATGCCGCGGCGCGCCAACGTCCTGCTCCTGCGCGCCGGCTTGATACTCGACTGCCTCAAGCGCGTGGGTCCCGACGAGAACCGCTATCGCTTGAGCTTGCCCCAGCACAACTATGTGCCGCCGCCGCCAATCCAGGACCAATTGACGCCGAGCGAGGTCACGGTTGAGAGCTTGCGGGGCATCATGGACGCGGTAAAGAAGCCGTCGCTGCAAATGAGACGGGTCTTGCCGGGGCGAATCCTCGGCATGAGCCCGCTGCTAGCCAAAGAAATTGTCTTCCGCTCCAGCGGACGTCCCGACGCCAAAGCGCGCGATAGCGACTGCCGCGCGCTGCTTGATGCCTACGAGTCGCTTGTCGCGCCGCTATTGCGTCGGCATTGGCAGCCGGGCCTAGGATATGAGCAGGGGGTCGCCGCCGAATTTGCCGCCTTCCCCCTGTCATACCTGGATTGGCAAGCCCGCCCAACCATGAGCGGCGCGATCAGCGAATACTTTGGCTTGGTCCGCAGCGCCGACGCCTACGACGAAGCCAAGAAACCTGTGCGGAAAGCGATAACTGAAGCGCGGGCGAGACTATCGGCGAAACTTGCTTCTCTGGAGCGGGGCTTCAAAGATGAAAGCGAAATGCGGCGCATAAAGCAGAGCGGCGAACTTATCCTGGCTTATCAAACTGCCCTGCGTGAAGGACAGGATTTGCTGCGCGCGCAATATGAACCCGACGAGCCAGAGTTGATCATTAAGCTCGACCCCGCGCTCAACCCAATCGAAAACGCGCAAAGCTATTTTCGCAGATACGAAAAGGCGAAAGGGGCGCGCAAAGCGCTGCCGGCTTTGATCGCGGAAACAAAAACGGAATTAGCATTCATGGCGCAGTTGGAATCCGACCTAGCCTCGGCCAGCAACTGGCTCCAGATTGACGACGTTATGCAGCTCTTGCAGGAACGCGGGCATTGGCAAGGCAAGCAACTCAAACGCATGGGCGGCGGGGGCAGGCAGGGTCCGCTGCGTGTTGTCAGCCGCGACGGCTATGTAGTTTGGATTGGCCGCAACAGCCGACAGAATGACCAGCTCACCTTTAAGACCGCCAACAGGCAGGATGTTTGGCTGCACGCGCGTGGCGCGCCGGGCGCTCATGTCGTCATCCGCAACGATGGCAGACGCATCGGAGACGACTTGATATCAGCGGCGGCGGCCGTCGCAGCCCATTACAGCCAAAAACGCGACGACAAGCGTGTCCTGGTGGATTATACCCGTGTCAAATTTGTCAAAGCGATCAAGGGCGCGGGACCAGGCATGGTCACATATCGCAATGAAAAGACGCTGTCAGTCGAACCTCGTGACGAAGCGGCGCTTAGGAGCTGAGTTGCAACAGGCTAGTCGTCGGCGCCGCTTGCTGCAAATACGCGCATAGTTGCTTCAAGCACCTGGCTCACGCTGATATCTCGCACACAAGGATGGTATGCCAGCGGGTCATCGCCCCAGTCGAGGATGCGGCAAGGGCGGCATGCGATTTGCGATGTGATGGTCGCATGCTTTCGGGGATCGCCCCAGGGGGCGAATTCATTAGGATCTGCAGGACCGAACAAGGTCACGGTGGGGCTGCGCGCGGCGGCGGCTACGTGCATGGCGCCGCTGTCCGCACCCAGGACCGCGCAGGCGCGTTGATAAAGCGCCAACAACTGAGCCGCGTTTGTTTCCCCGGCGACCGAATAGGCTTTCGTTTTCATCATGCCGGCGATATCGTCGATTAATGCTGCTTCGCCCGAACTGCCGGTGAAGATGGTCGCCGCTTTGCGCAGCCGCGCGATTTGATCCGCGGCTTCCGCCCATTTGTCCGGTTGCCAGAGTTTACTGGGCATCCCGGAGCCGGGGTGTATGCAGATGACGGGCTGCTCAATGTCGATTCCCCGATCGCGGAGAAGCTGCTCCACTGTGGCGGCGGCGGCGGCATCGACGGCTAGAGTCAATTCGATATCCCGATCATGGGCAGCCCCAAGCCAGAACTCTATCAAGCGCAGGTTTTGCAGGACGACGTGCTCCTGTTGCTGGGGTAAGCCTCCGCTCAGGAAAGGCGCGACATTGGCATTGTCGTAGCCGATGCGCTCGCGGATGCCCGCCAGAAATGCCAGCATTGCCCCCCACCAATGGTCTGGACGCATGATTAGCGCGCTGTCATAGCCGATTCTGCGCAGCATACGCGCCGAATCCAAAGCGAGCAGATAAGCATTACGCGCCGGCGAGCTGCGCTGGCGCTGGAAGCCGGGGAAATCGAGCGTCAGTACGACATCAACCTCGTCGAACTGAGCCAGTATCTCGGCCGCCCAGGCGCCGCAGATGACGTGTATTTCTGTTTGAGGGCGCATGCGCTTGATAAACTGAAGCGCAGGACCCATTAGCAGGGCGTCGCCTAGGTGGTCCGGGCGTATGACAAGCGCCCGGTTGGAGATGGCGCGTTGCGGCGGAATTGGAATCTTGGCGAGGCGGGATAGCAATATGTCCCGTATTGGATGCAGCGCGGACGGCTGATGCAAGGTCCGCGCCTTGCGCATATTGCGGCGCTCCAAGCTCTCTTTATCCAAAGCCCAGTTCCTCATAAGCGCTTAGGAGATGGCGCATAAGCGCCGACCAGTCGTAATGCGCCCGTACCTGCTCGCGCCCTTCTTCACCCAGCGCTTGGCGGCGATCCGCATCGCTTAAGAGCGTCGATATGGCAGCCGCGAAACTATCGGCGTCGTCCGCGATTTCGATTGCTTCTCGTATTGACCCATGCAGACCGGATGCGCCCAGCGTTGTCGAAACGACCGCGCATCCCGCAGCCATCGCTTCGAGAATCTTGAGCCGAGTGCCGCTGCCCATGCGCATGGGCAAGACAAATAGCGTTGTCTCTTTTAAGTATGGCAGCACCGACTCGACCCAGCCGGTCACTGTCACATGATCGCCATCAGCCAGGGCGCGGATGCGCGGATGCGGATTCCTGCCGACGATAATCAATTTCAACCCGGGATGCCGCTGCAACAGAACAGGCAGGATCGCGTCACAGAACCATTCCACCGCGTCGACATTTGGCCGATAATCCATTTTCCCGGTGAACACCAGCCGCTTGCTAGCTCGCCGTCCGCCAGAGCAGGATTGGTAGTCATCGACAAAAATGCCGCTGGGCATGACAAAAATTGGCGCGCCCGCATAAGATTTCAGCAGGTTGCGGTCTTCTGCGCTGACGGCGATCACCGCGTCAACGGACTCGCATAACCTGCGCTCGTAACGCTCGAGGCGGCGCGCTTGAACCGCCGAGTAGAGCGCGGTATGCAGGCGAGACGGTCGCTGCCTGTCCAGCTGAAATATCTGCCGCTGCAATGCTGCTTCCGCGTTTAGGGCATCGTAGACGACTTTGGCTTTCCCTTTTTTCATATTGATCATCGGCAGATAGCCGCCCAGTTCGATGCCGGAAAACTGGATGATATCGAAGGCGCGCGCGTCCAAAATCGCGGCGAGCTTTCTAGCGAAGTCAGCGCTCATCAAGCGATCTTCCATATCCGCCTTTTGCGTGGCGAGCAGCGAGACTAGGCGCTGCGATTTGCTGCGCTGTGGCATCGGGCAGCTGTGGATCTCGCGGCAATATTGAAAAAGCGGGTTCGTCCCGGGCTCCAGCGCGGCATCACTGAAACACAGCAGCGTCACCCTGTGTCCAGAGCCGCGCAGACCGCGAATGATGCCATAATTACGTATCGCCGCGCCCGATTCGCTGGGAAAAGGATTGTCTGGGCTAAGCAGCAAGATCTCCATCGTTGGTTCAGTTGAGAAGAGCTTGATATACGTCGCGCGCCGTTTGCGCCGCGGCGTCCCAGCGAAATCGCTTGGCGCGTTTGATGCCCGCTGCCGACTGCGCCGCGCGCCAGGCGCTATCGCCGAGAACGCGCTGCATGGCTTGCGCAATCGTGGCGGGGTCATGAGGATCGATCAAGATGCCGACATCCGCCACGATTTCCGGCAAGGCGGCCGCGTTGCTCACGATGGGAACGGTCCCGCAAGCCATCGCTTCCAGGGACGGCAACCCAAAGCCTTCGTAATAAGAGGGCAAGACCAGCAATAACGCATGGTTGTATATCGCGGGCAGTTGCGTGTCAGAAATATCGTGACGAATGATCAAGCTGTCATTGACGCCAACTTGAGTTATGTCGCGCATAAGCTGCTCAAAATGCCAGCCGGGCTTGCCCGCGATTAACAGTTTCGGCAGATCGGGCAGCTCGTCTTTTAGGTCGCGATAAGCGCGCGCCAAGCCGACAAGATTCTTGCGCGGTTCGATGGTGCCGACAAACAGAAGATACGTTTCGGGTAGATCCAAGTGCTTGATCACCGGCTTGGTGACAGAGCGGGGCAGGGGACAAAAATCATCTTCCACCCCCAGATGATGAACGGTAATTTTCTGCGGCGGCACGTCAAGGATGTCTACAAAGTCCTGCTTGGTAGCGAAGCTATTGGCTAAGATATGATCCGACCGCTTGACCGAGGCTTGGATCTGAGCATTGTAATATCGGCGGCTGGCAGCGGTCATGTATTCGGGATAGTGGATGAAGCTCAAGTCGTGCACGGTGATGACGTGGCGGCGCGCGCCGCGCATGGGCGCGATAAAATCGGGACTGTGCAACAAATCCAAGCGCCGCCCGAATAGTTCAACTGACAGCGCCATGCGCTCCCAGGGATGATGCGGGGGCGTCCATAAATTGGCGTTTGCGAAGCGGCGGGATAGCGCGCCTTTGGCTTTGCGGCTTTGGAAAACAGTTATTTTCTGGGCGGGCGGATTGTCTTCCAGAGCGGATATGATGCCCCTGGTATATCGGCTTATGCCGCCTACGCGGTAGTGAGTTAGACGAGCGTCTATTCCGATATGTGCCATGAAATGAGTATAGCGGTATCATTATGCTCATGCCAGACGGATCGCGGCGGCGCGCAAAGACTGGTTGGATGGATCGACCGGCGCCTTGGAAAGGCAGGATCATGCCAAAATACGATGTGGTGACATTTGGCGAGACGATGATGCGCTTGACGCCGCCGGGCTATTTGCGCATTGAGCAGACTACTTCCTTCGACATTTGGGTTGGCGGGACAGAATCCAATACAGCAATAGGATTGGCGCGCCTGGGCATGGAAACCGCCTGGTTCTCGCGCTTGCCCGCGTCGCCCATGGGCCGCTATGTGAGCAACCGCATTCAGCAATACGGTGTGGATGTCAGTCATATCGTCTGGGCAGAGGATGAGCGGCTGGGCATTTTTTTTCACGAGCAGTCGCAGCCGCCGCGCGCCAGCCGCATCATCTATGATCGAAAAAATTCAGCGACGAGCCGCGTCCAGCCCGCGGATTTACCAGACAATTTGTTCGCGGCTGATAGGAGCCGACTCTTTCATGTTACCGGGATAACGCTGGCACTCAGCGATTGCGCCAGGGCGACCGCGCTGGCAGCCATGCAGCGCGCGCGGGACGTCGGCTGGCAGCTTAGCTTCGACACCAATTATCGCAGCACTCTGTGGTCGGGCGAGCAGGCCGCGGCTGGCTGTGACGACGCTATGGCGCTGGCGGACATCGTGTTCTGCCCCTATGGAGATTACAAGGCTCTTTATGGCGACTCGACTGCCAATGACGCGCTAGCTGCTTTAGCCACTAAATATCCCGAGACGCTCATCATCATGACCCTGGGCAAAGACGGCGCGCAGGCGCTTTCCCCGACTGGCGAGCGCTATCAGCAATCGGCCATCCTGGCCGGCGAAGTCGGACGCATAGGCGGTGGAGACGCCTTCGCCGCGGGCTTTCTTTACGCCTGGCTGACATACAACGATCTAGCCCTGGCGCTAAAATGGGGCGTCGCCATGTCCTCTCACAAATACACCATCCCGGGCGATCTGCCCCTGGTCGACTATGAAGAAGTGGCGGCGCTGGCGGCTGGATCAAGCGGGGGCGGTCTCATCCGCTAGCGCTTTTCCGCTGGCAAGTCAATGAGCCGCGATGTGCCGAAAATAGCTCGCCATTGTCGCTAGCAGCCACGCGCCGTCTTACCTATAATCCTGGAATCCTTTTTCCTATTCCTCGGTTGAAACTGAATAATGAGCAAGCCGAAAAATAGCGGTCATCCCTTCCTTCGTTTATTGAACTACGCCTCGGTATACAAGCGGCGGGTGGCTTTTGCCACCGTCTACTCGGCTTTGGGCAAGATTTTTGACATCATGCCGCCGGTCTTGATCGGGGTGGCGGTCGATATCGTCGTGCAAAGGCAGGACTCGCTTCTGGGCCGGCTGGGCGTCGCCGATTTGACTCATCAACTGCTGATCCTGGGCTTCGTAACGCTGATTGTATGGATTCTTGAATCTTTGTTCGAATACATCCAGCGGGTTCACTGGCGCAATCTGGCGCAGTCCATGCAGCACGATTTGCGCGTCGACGCTTATGATCATGTGCAGCGCCTGGAACTGGCATATTTTGAAGATCAAAGCACGGGCGGATTGATGGCGGTGCTGAATGACGACATCAATCAGTTGGAGCGCTTTTTGGATATCGGAGCCAGCGATGTAGTACAGATCGTCACCACCGTGGTGGTGATTGGCGGCATCTTCTTCTTGGTCGCGCCCAGCATCGCCTGGATGGCGGCGCTCCCTATTCCCTTCATCATCTGGGGTTCCATGCGTTTTCAGCGCTTGCTTGCGCCGCGCTACATCTCGGTGCGCGAACAAGTCAGCATGATCAACCACCACTTGTCCAATAGCCTAAGCGGCATCGCCACCATCAAGAGCTTCACCGCCGAGGATTACGAAGCGGAGCGCCTGCGTGTCGAAAGCAAGGAGTATGTCGAGCGCAATCGCCACGCCATCCGACTCAGTTCCGCTTTTTCCCCCTTGATACGGATGGTAATCGTGACGGGTTTCATCGCCATCACCGTTGCCGGGGGACAATTGGCGCTCAACGGCGTCCTGGATGTTGGCGCCTTCAGTGTGCTGGTATTCATGACTCAGCGCTTGCTTTGGCCCCTGACCAAGCTGGGGGAGACATTTGATCTGTACCAAAGGGCGATGGCATCGACCATACGCATCCTGGATTTACTGGGCATCAAGCGCAAAATCAACGATGGCGACATGGCCTTGCCGATAGCCGCAATCCGCGGCGATATGCGCCTGGATGACGTCAGTTTCGCCTACAGCGACGGGCGTGAAATCATAGAGCGCTTGAGCTTGGACTTCCCGGCTGGTGAAACAGTGGCCATCGTCGGCGCGACCGGCGCGGGCAAAAGCACCGTCATCAAGCTGCTGCTGCGCTATTACGACGTGACACGCGGGCGCGTTCTGCTTGATGGCTACGATCTGCGGGACTTGAAGCAGGCGGATATTCGCAATGCCATCGGCTTGGTCAGCCAGGACGTCTTTCTCTTCCACGGGACCGTGCGCGAAAATATCGCCTATGGCGCCCAAGATGTGCCAGAGCATCTCATTGTGGAAGCGGCCAAGATCGCCGAGGCGCACCAATTCATCACAGAGCTGCCGCAAGGTTACGACACAGTCGTCGGGGAGCGCGGGCAGAAACTTTCCGGCGGACAGCGACAGCGCTTGTCCATCGCCCGGGCGGTGCTGACGGATCCGCCCATACTGATACTAGACGAGGCGACGTCATCAGTCGACAACGAGACCGAAGCCGCCATACAGCGTTCCCTGGAACGCATCGCTGTCGGCCGCACCACCATCGTTATCGCCCATCGCCTGTCCACCATTCGCAACGCCGACATGATCTATGTCCTGCAAGGGGGCCAATTGCGGGAAAGCGGCGGGCACGAAGCCCTGGTGCATTTCAATGGTTTGTACGCGACGCTATGGCGCGTACAAACGGGCGAACGGATGCTGGCGCAAGCTGGCGACTAGCGCAGCTGCCCAAGCATCTTGTCGATCACTTCCATATTACGAACGGCGTCGCTCGGCGGAAAGCGCGGGGCGCGTCCCATAAGTAGGGCGTCGGCAAAATCTTCGACCATCAATTGATAGTGGTCAACTGGCGGGATGACATGTTCGGTCAATTGATCGCCCCGCCAATGTTGGACGATCGCGTCCTTATGCATGTCCGGCGTGAAACTTGATCTGACGACAAGCGACCCCTCTGTCCCCTTGAGCCGGTAGCTCTGCTGGCGATCGGCGCGCAAGCCGCAGTCGAAGTGTCCAATGACGCCCGAGGGGAACTTCAGCACGCCGGCCAGAATCTCGTCAACGCCTGTTTTGGGACCGATATTCCCAACTGCGCTGACCGCCTGGGGTTCTTCGCCTGTGATGAAGCGCATCAAATTGACGCAGTAGCAGCCCACGTCCATCAAACCGCCACCTGCCAGCGCCTTGCTCAAACGGATATTGGCCGCATCGCTGATGTAAAAGGTGAAGCTGCTGTTGATGAGTGTCAGATCGCCGATGCCGCCCTCCGCCAAGATGGATTTGACCTTGGCCTGCTGGGGATGAAAGCGGTACATAAAAGCCTCCGCCAGCACGACGCCATGCTCTGCAAACGCGTCGACTATCGTCTGCGCTTCCGCCGCGTCGCTGGCGAAAGGTTTCTCGCAGAGCGTGGCTTGGCCCGCTTGGGCGCATTTGATGCTCCACTCGGCGTGCATGCTATTCGGCAATGGATTGTAGATGGCGTCGACTTCGCCGCTTGCGAGCAACTCTTCATAGCTGCCATAGGCGATTGGGATGTTCTGCTCGGCGGCGAAGTCCCGCGCGCGTGCCAGCGATCGGCTGCCGACGGCTGCCACGACGCCGTTGCTCGAGGCATGGATAGCCGGGATGACTTTGCGGCCGATATTAGCCGTGCTCAAGATTCCCCAGCGAATTTTGTCGGGCATAAGGCATTCTCCTTATAAGATCTCATAACCATCTGGCGATAATTCTAGCGAGTTCTCCGCTTTCTTTCAAAGCAGCCAAAGCCTCATCGACAAGTCGCCAGGCGTCAAGGTTGTCGCGCCGCGCCGCGATCGCGTAATGATCCTGTGTGAGGTAAGTATGCGCGGCACTCCAATCAGGATGCTGTCTCTGGTATAAGCCATAGGCGGTTGCGTCCACAATGGCGGCATCGGCGTATGCCAGGCGCAGCGCATCCAGCGCATATCTCGGAAGTTCATAGGGCAGACCTGTTACTGTCTCATAATCGTCTTCCAGCTTGCGCAACTCTGTGTCCGCTGCGCTGCCTAACTCGTAGGCGATCTTCTGCCGCGCCAGCCCCTCCAGCGACGTGATAGGTTTGTCGCCTGGCGCGACCAGCAGCAGGCCGTTATTAAAATAGTGTCGGGTATAGCGGACATCGTGCATGCGCGCCGCTTCAACAGGCAGGGCTGAAATCAATAGTTCAACCTCGCCGCTTATCAAGGCGTCGTACAAGCCGTAATAGCTGATGTTGACAAATCGCAGCGGCAGCTCAATTTGGCGCGCGATGGCATTCGCCAGATCGATATCCAGACCAGTGACCGCCTGGCCATCGTCACTGGCAAAGGGCGGCGCGCTGGCGTCGACGCCGACGGCGATGAGCCCGCGGGGAAAGGCTTTGGCTTTGTCGGCCGGGCGCTCTGTCAATGCTACAAAAAGAAACAGCAAACAGACCGAGATGAACAGTAAGCCAAGCGACAGCCCCAGACGCATCCGCATATTCAAGCCCCCGCCGGCGGCGGCAGCCACTGGGTGGCGCGGCCTTCCCAGCCACGGGCATAGTCTTGCAGCGCATAATAGATAGGCTTCAGCTCGAATTCCGGACTGACGAGCGTGAAGTTGTCCGGGTAGCCATTCAGGGGCGCGGGATAACGAAATACCCAGATGCAGAGTTGCTCCACCCAGTCCCAATGTGTCGCCGCGTATTCAAAAGCATTTAGCGTATATTGCAGCCGCTGCGACGGGCGGACCGCGCCGGTCCAACGCGGATGGTCATTCCAGCCGCCCTCGGTGATGAAAACGGGTTTTGCCGCGTCGCCGGCCTCTAGCATGATTCGACGCAGGGCTTCCAGACGGCGGAAGTTAAGCCGGTCTGCGCTAGGCTCGGCAGCGGCCGGTTCGGTTGACCCATAGCTGTGTACCGCCAAAGCGTCAAAGTATGGCGCTGCGCCGCTGCGATACATCTCGCGCAGATAGATGGTCTCGTTGAGCCCGGCTGAGCTGCCGAGGGCTTCGTTTGTCGGCGCCAGCGCGCCCGCCAAAACTAGCGCTTTTGCATTGGCGTCTTTGATCGCCCGGTAACTCAATTGCAGCAAGCGCGTGTAAGCGCCTGGATCGACCGGTCGATAACCCCACTCGAAGCTGAGGTTGGGTTCGTTCCAAACGATAAAATGCCGGATTTCTTCTGTGTAGCGCGTCGCTAACCGCGAGGCGTATTCGGCGAAATCGTCGAAGGAGCCTTCCGGCAAGAAATTGAGCGTGGTGGCGCGGTCGTCGTGCACTGGTGGGCGCGCCCAGTCGGGCACCAGACCCAGCCGAGCGATGACGCGCAGGCCCTGGTTCAGCGCGTGACGGACGATGAGATCCGCTTGCCGCCAGTTGTACTGATCATCGACAGGCTCAAAGTATGCCCAGGGGAAGAACTGCACGATGCTCGTCGCGCCCATCTCTCGCGCCAGTTCCAGCGAACGCTTGATCTTCCACTCCTGCACTTCGTTTTCCAATAAAGTATGAACGCAGACTAATGGCTTAGTTGTCTGGACTGTCTGCGCCTCCCCCAGCTCCACATATTCAGGTGAGGACCAGTTGCTTGCAAAGACAATGTAGACAGCAGTCAGCAGCAGCCAAGCCGGTCGGATTAGCGGCTTGATGGCGCGGCGCGTATTTTGCCTGAAGGTCTTGAGCATCCGCTACACGGTATGTGACATAAGTTATATGATAAGGTACAATAGCGCTTGTTCGTTCGCGGCAATCGCCATAGCAATTCGGTGCTTTGCGCGACGATCGAACAGACGTATTGTAGTGGCTGATGTTTGTGCGGGGATAGGTGAATTGTCGCAGCGTGTTATCGCCATGTGGTCTGGACCACGGAATATCTCGACAGCCTTGATGCGCTCTTGGGCGAGCCGCAGCGATACGACGGTGATCGACGAGCCATTTTATGCGCATTATCTCCAATTCACTGGGTACGATCACCCTGGCGCAGAGGAGATCATCGCGTCATACGAGACGGACTGGCGCCGTGTGATTGATGGATTGGTCCCAGATGGCTCGAGCGCTGGCAAAATCGTCTATCAAAAGCACATGACGCAGCACATGCTCAAGCATATCGACCGCTCCTGGATCGCTCACGTTTCCAATTGTTTTTTGATAAGGGACCCGCGCCGAATGCTATTGTCCTTCTCAAAAGTGATTCCTAACCCGCGTCTCGATCAGTTGGGGTTGGCGCAGCAAGTGGAGATTTTCCATTATGTACAAAAGGTTACGGGCACTGTGCCACCGGTAATCTCATCGCGCGGCGTTTTGACCGACCCGGAAGGTTCGCTGCGGGCGCTCTGCGCGCTGCTCGATCTGCCCTTTAAAAGCGCGATGCTCAGATGGCGGGCAGGCACGCATGAAAGCGATGGCATCTGGGCGAAGCATTGGTATGCCAGTGTGGAAAAGTCGACCGGATTCGCGCCCTACAGGCATGATGACAGTCCGCTTCCGCAACATCTGCGCGGCTTGCTCGACCAATGCCAAGGGCTTTACGAACAGATGGCAGAGCATTGCATAAACTAAGGCGAGACATGAAACAAGCATTTAATCCCCAGAACAAAGACCTGCTAATCAATATCAACGGCGAACTCTATCACCGCGACCTGGCCGGCATCAGCCCCTTTGATTCGGCAGTGCAAGGCGGCGATGCCGTTTGGGAAGGCTTGCGACTGTATGAGGGCAAAATCTTCAAATTGATCCCCCATCTCGACCGCCTGCGCGCCTCGGCGCAGGCGCTGGCATTTGCCGAGATTCCCAGCCACGAAGCGATCATCAAGGAGATAAGCAAAACATTGCGCGCCAATGAAATGACGGACGGCGTACACATTCGTTTGACCTTGACCCGCGGCGTCAAATATACTAGCGGGATGGATACCCGGCTGAACAATCAAGGTCCGACTTTGATCGTCCTCGCCGAGCGCAAAGCGCCGGTATATGACAAGAGCGGCATACGCTTGATTACATCCGGCATTCGGCGCATTCCACCGGATTGCGTCGATCAGAACATCCACTCCTGCAATCTGATAAACTCGATTCTGGCGAAAATCCAGGCGAACGCGGCCGGCGTCGACGACGCCTTGATGCTCGATTATCGCGGTTTCCTCGCCGAAACAAATGCAACCCATGTGTTCATTGTCGCCGACGGAATTGTCATAACATCGGATACGGGCTCTTGCCCGGAAGGCATCACGCGGGCGGCGGTTTTGGAGATCTGTCAGGATGAGGCTATCCCTTACCAGGTCAAAGACATCTCGCTGACCGAAGTTTACCGAGCCGATGAAATGTTTTGCACCGGCACAATGGGGGAATTGGCGCCGGTGGTCGAGCTGGATGGCAGGACTATTGGCGCCGGTCAAATTGGCGCGATGACCATGCGCCTAAGCAACTTGTTCCGCGAACGGACGAAGAACGAGGGTTATCCAATCCTGGAGACTGTGACGAGCTAAGCGGCAGTTTCTTTCATTTGTGGCATAAACGTGAAGCAAAAAGGAGGGCAAGATGTCAGATTTCTCATTTGTTGGACAACCGACCCCGATGATAGACGGCGGCGCCAAGGTCACGGGCAACCTCAAGTATACGGGCGATTTGAAGCTGGCGGGCATGCTGCATGCCAGGTTCGTCCTCAGCAGTTACGCGCATGCTAATATCACGGGGATTGATGTCGCGGCCGCTATGGCGCTGCCGGGCGTGCAGCGTGTTTTGACCGCCGATGATCTCCCTGCTATGGCGCCATCATCCCGCGCGCGGCTGATGTTGGCGCGGGGCCGCGTCATCTTTGTGGGGCAACCGGTGGCGGTTGTGCTTGCCGATGACGAAGCCGCGGCCGCCGATGGCGCCGAATTGGTGGATGTGCATTACGAGCCGCTGGACGCTGCCACATCTATGGATGCGGCAATCGCGGACGGTGCCCCGCTGGTTTGGCCCAACGGCATCCCTACCGGCGCGGAAGACGAAGCCGCGCATGGCGCTGACGCCGGCGGCGATGCCGAGGAAGAAGAGGAAGAAGCGTCCAACATCGCTGGACGAACCAAGATTGCGCGCGGCGATGTCGCGGCGGCTTTTGCCGCGGCCGATCTCATTGTGGAACGTACTTTTGAAACGCCGATGGTGCATCAAAGTTCTATCGAGACCCAAGGTTGGGTTGCGCAGCCAAACCCGGTCAACGGCGGCCTTACCATGTGGGGCAGCATGCAGTCGCCCTTCGGCGTAAGGCTGGACGTGGCGGACACGCTGGGCATCCCGGAATCTGACGTCACCGTCTATGCCATGCCGGTCGGCGGCGCGTTCGGAGCGAAGTTCGGCTTGTACGAGCCTATGGTGGCGCTGATCGCGGCCACAGTGGCACGCCCGGTGAGTTTGATTCTCACGCGAGGCGAGGAACTCCTGAGCACCAATCCAGCGCCGGCACTGCGGCTTTCCGCTAAGCTCGGTTTCAAGCAAGACGGAACCTTGCTGGCTATGCAAGCGCTGGCCACGGCTGATACCGGGATCTATCCAAGCGGATTAGGCGGTTTTGCTTCTTTCCAATTCGCGAATTTTTATCCCTGCGACAATGTTCTGCTGGAATCCATCAATGTCGTGACCTTTAAGCAATCCGTCGGCGCTTACCGCGCGCCGACCTCTCCCACAGCCTTTATGGCTGCGGAAACGCTCTTTGATGAAGCGGCCGCGCAGCTGGGCATGGATCCGATCGAATTGCGGCTGATGAACGCGGCGCAAGCCGGCGACCTCATGCCCGATGAAAGCGCCTTCCCGAACATCGGCATGGTCCAGACCTTAAAAGCCGTGCGCGAGCATCCCCTTTGGAAAAACCGGAAGGCATCACGCGCGGCCGGTCGTGGCGTCGGCGTGGCAATCGGCGGCTGGATGGGCGGTCTGGAGCCAGGCGCGGCCGCTTGCAAGCTCAACCGAGATGGCGTTTTACAGGTGCAGATTGGCACGGCCGACCTGTCCGGCACGCCGACCAGCTTTGCGCTGCTCGCGGCAGAGGCTTATGGCATTGATCCCGAGCAAGTGCGCTTTGTCTACAGCGATACCGACAGCGCGCCTTATGGCGGGGGCGTCGGCGGCAGCAAGACCATGTACACCCTGGGCAATGCCGTTATCCGCGCCGCGGCCGACGCTCGGCGCCAAACCCTGGCGATTGCCGCCGAAGAATTTGAAGTCGCCAGCGAGGACCTTGAGATTGTCGACGGACGGGTGCAGGTGCGCGGTTTCCCCGATCGATCCATCGGCTTGGGCGAGCTGGCCGGCAAGACGATGACATTTGGCGGCGCTTACGAACCTGTTTACGGCAACGGTCGACAAGCCGTGACCGACCGCGCCCCGTCGTTCTCGGCGCAGGTCGCCGAAGTTGAGGTGGATGAGGAGACCGGCGAAGTCAATCTGGTGAATCTGGCTGTGGTGCAAGATGTCGGGCGCGCCATCAATCCGCTGGCGGTTGAAGGTCAGATGCAGGGTGGCGCCGTGCAAGGCGTCGGCTGGGCGCTCTACGAAGAGATGCGCTACGATGAGAACGGTCAACTGCTGACTGGCTCCTGGATGGACTATGTCATGCCGGACGCCATGCAGGCTGCGCCGATTCAGACGCAAATCGTCGAAGTTCCATCGGAGAGCGGTCCCTTTGGCGCGCGCGGGGTGGGCGAACCCCCAGTGATCCCAACGGTGGCCGCGATTGCCAATGCCGTGGCTGATGCCACAGGGGTGCGGATGTCGCAGACGCCGATGACCGCGCCGCGCGTATTGGAAGCGCTGGCGCAGCGTTAGCAGATGCCGAACCTAAGACAAAAGAGCCAACTGCCGGTTGGCTCTTTTTGCTTCTCAAGCGACTTATGTTATGCCCGGATGGGGCGACCTGACCGTCTCAGCGGCCGCCGTCTATTGATAGCACCTGACCGGTGATCCAGTTGGCATAATCCGACGCAAAGAAGAGAACGCCATGCGCGATGTCTTCGGCATTGCCGAGCCGCTTCAACGCGAAACGCTCCAGCAGCGCTTTCTGCCCATCGACGCCATAAGATTCGTATTGTCTGATAGAAGTGGGATTGGACAAGACGAAGCCGGGCGCGATATTGTTCACCGTGATCTGCCATTTGCCCAGTTCCTGTGCCAGTTGTCGCGTGAGATTGATTTGGCCCGCTTTGGCGGCGGCGTAAGCTTGAATGCCTGTCAAGCTGGGACCCAAACCCGCGCCGCTAGAGATGTTGATAATCCGTCCGTATGCCTGCGCTTTCATTGATGGCGCAACCGCTTGCGCGAAGAAAAACGCCGCTCGCGTATTGACCTCGAGGATGCTGTCCCATTCCGCTTCTGTGACCTGTTCCAGCGGCTTGCCAACCTGACCCTGCACGCCGCCGGCGTTGTTCACCAAGATTTGCACTGCGCCTTCGTTGGCCAGCGCGCGCTCGACGAAGGCGAAGACTGCCGCCAGATCGCGCACATCGACGCGCGCGATTTCGCACGCGCCGCCGGCTTCCCGACACAGCTGCTGGGTTTCCGCGAGTTCGTCTTCGATCACGTCGCAAGCCCAGACTGACGCGCCGCGCGCCGCGAATGCCCGGCTTATCGCGCGCCCGAAACCATGCGCCGCGCCAGTAACGACGACCACCTTGCCCTCAAAGTTAATGTTCATTGCATTTCCGCCTTTAACTCGTCGAGGTTGGCAATTGACTGTCTTCGGCTGCCGTCTTCGATTTCGTGAATCATCTCGATCCAGCCCCGCGTGAGCGGCAGGTCCATCCCGATTTTTTCGCCTTGCGCCAGAATTGGCTCGTACATAATGACCTCGGTTTGGCGCTTGCGGACCGCCAGGTCGCGCCAGATGCCGCTATGCGTCTTGGCGGAAAGTCGGTTGAAAGCCACCAGCGTATCAAGCGAATGATTCATGCCATCAAGGTCATTGGCGAGGAAGGCTGCGGGATCAAAACCGTTGAAACCGCGCGCTTCCACGCCGATTTGCGCCGCCACTGCCAGGATCTCCTGCGCGGCGCGGATGTACAGATGCCGGTAGCGTTGGTCAGCCAGCGCGTCCGCGATGGATTCGTTTGTCAAGGCAGATACAAAAAGCATGGCGCCATAAGCTTCCTTGCCCCAGAGGTAGCCCCAGAGATTGTCGCTGATTATCGTGTTGGGGTCGAAGTCGCGGAAAGCGGCGCCAATCTGTTCCAGGCGGCTTGTAATCGCGCCATCCAACTCGCCGAGCACCACTGCGCCGCGCCCGCCAAAGAGGATCTTGCCCGGCTCGTGATAGTCGGCGCTGAAATTGATAAATGCGCCCAATGTGCGGTCGCTGCCAACAATCTCGCGGATGAGCAACTCGTTCAGCCCGTTTTGCACCGACATGACATAACCGTCATCGGCAAGATGCTGGACCAGCGTCTCGGTCGCGGTTTTTGTGTGCTGGGCTTTGACGCATAGCAGAATGATCGGGTATTTCCCCCGCAATTGATGCGGCAAAAGCGCTGCCGCGTCTACAGTGAATTCATCGACGGGACCGGTGATCGCTAGTCCCGCTTGCTTGATTTTCGCCACGTGTTCTTCGACGACATCGACGAACATGATATCGTGACCAGCCCGCAGCAAATAAGCGCCCAGCGTGCCGCCGATTGCGCCCGCGCCCCAGATTACGATTCGCATTAGTCCCAGCCTTCCTCGATCAATTCAAGCGTTTCTTCAACCGCCACCTGCCAGATCGCCAGCATTTCTTCGTCAGAGCGTTGATAGAAGCCACCCATATTGCCGTCCAGCACATGTTTACGAATCGCCGCGGGATTCAAGCGCTCCAAGAGCGATTCATCAATGAGCGGTCTTTGCTCGCCTGGCATTTCGATGCCTTCAAGTCGCGTCCAGGGATAATTCTCCATCCAGGAAGCGTGCGAGCCAACCGGGTCTGTTGCCAGCACTTTTTGCCAGGTTTTGGGCGCATTGTACCAATTGTGCCATTTGACTTGGCAATCGCTGTTGTCCATCATCCATTCTTTGAGCATGCCAATGGCTGGCGCATTGCCGCCGTGCCCGTTGACGAGCAGGATGCGGCGGAAGCCCGCGCGGCGGATGCTATCGAGCACATCGCGGATTAGCGCCAGGTAAGTGCGGACGCGCAGCGTGACTGTGCCCGGGAAGGCTGTCCACTGCTGCGCCAGCCCATAAGGCAGGACCGGATAAACCGGCGTCCCGGCTAAGTCGCCCACATCCTTTGCCAAGCGCGCTGACAGAATCGTATCCACGCTGAGGCTCATGTAGGCGTGCTGCTCGGTGCTGCCCGTCGGCAGAATGCAGCGGTCATCGCCTTTGAGGTAGTCCTCGACTTGCATCCAGTTCATTTCAGAAATCAGCATTAAGCGCCTTGCTTCCTAATAAGTGTCCGATATGCGGCGAACGCGCGTATAGTCGCTCATAAGCCCCATTCCGCGCGCGCTGCTTTCATGTCGCGACGGATTGATCCATAGTGGCCCGCACCGCCTTTCTTCCAGCGCTCGTCCACGGGTTCGCTAGCCGGTTGATAGCGCACATCGCAACTCAAACGATATTTGTTCGTGAGGTTGGTCGTCGAGGCGTGCATGGTGTGCATACCGAAGATGATAACATCGCCGGCGCGATAGTCCGAACCCAGCCACTGCCCGCCAAATTTCGCGACGATCTCCAGCGGATCGCGTTCGAACCAGCCCTCGATGCCGTCGCGATCAACATCGGAACGGCCGTAAGTATCTCGAATGCGGGCGAAGCTGTCTAGGTTATGCGAACCGCGGCAAACCGCCAGTGTCCCCTGCTCGATAGGGATATCGCCGAACGGAATCCAGACGGTGTACAGATTGCGCGAGCCGCGTCCCATATAAACAAAATCGTAGTGAGCGCCAGTGTACTGTTCCTTGCCTATCGCGCGCATCCATTTGTATGTGAACGTCAGCGCCGCCTCGCCGAAAAGCGCCTCGAACAAAGCGAAGAGCGCGCTGTTTTCCAATATGGCAAGTAGGGCAGGGTGATGCACAAGACTGGCGTTTCTCAGGCGCGCCGTGCGACCGCCACGCGGCATGACGCCTTCCAGAATCGGTGTATTAGGCGCCAGCGCCTGCTGCGCATGCAACTCTTCCATGATGAGGCGCCGGCCAGCCAGTACCGTCTCTCTTGCGATGAGACCGCGCAGCAGAAGATAGCCGTCCGTATCCAGGCGCTGCCATATCGCCGGCGCGTCGCCTAGCAAATCCTGGCTGTCGCGCAGTTGACCAAGTTGTCGGCTAGGGAACTCAATGGTTCTATATCCGAATTTGATTTTCATGAAGCGCATTCCGAAGGTGCGGTCAATGGCATGATGTTATATGATATGCTGGAAATCGCCAAGTTTTTGCCGGGCAAAGTTCTACCAAACGAAGGGACATGCCAAAGTCGCTC
The DNA here is from genome assembly GCA_965116975.1 of Phototrophicaceae bacterium. Classification (GTDB taxonomy): domain Bacteria; phylum Chloroflexota; class Anaerolineae; order Aggregatilineales; family Phototrophicaceae; genus UBA6055. Next base: position 2,012,011 of record OZ220735.1, on the reverse strand, counting down.
CCAGCGCGACCATCGCCGCCATTTAGCGGATTTGAATTAGCATGAATAAGGAATTGCAATGAACTCTGAATTGTTGCGCTACAGCCAGCTTAGCGGCAAGGAGATCAGCTTCTATAACATCTATGGATATTTGAGTCTGCCGGGTTTGATCGCGCAGGGAGCGGCGGCTGCCCTGGCTGAAGAAACGCTTCAGGTGATGGCAGGCTTGGGCATTGCCAGGGACGATCTGCGCCAAGCCCGGACCAGCAAAGACAAATTACGCCAGAGCCGACAGTATTTGGCAGGTTCAGGCTTGCAGCGCCTCATCCACAGCGAGGCATTAAATGCGCTGGCAGGGCAATTGATGGGCGGTCCTGCGACGCTCTATCTGCCATTCACGGCGGTCAAGAGCGGCGGCGGCGGCGGTCGCTTCCATTTTCATCAGGACAATCAATATACGCGTTTCGATGGTCCCGGCATCAACATTTGGTTCGCGCTTATGGAAATGACGCCCGACAACGGCTGTCCACAGATTGCCCCAGGCACCCACCTGCAAGGAACCTACGACCCAGTTGAAAGCGAGGACCAGGATGGACATCGCACGGTGGCTGTAGAACCGGGGACCTTCTTGCCGCTGCGCATGATGCCCGGCGACGCGGTGGCTTTTTCGCGCTTGACATTGCATGGCTCGGGAGCCAATATCACGGACCAGCCGCGGCTGGCTTATGCCGTGCAGTTTCATCGAGACGAAGTGCGCGCGACGCGCGATGGCGAAGACCTTGGTTTGCTCAAGGAGAATCCGCGCTTTGACCTGGCTCCTGTTCAGGCATTTTTGCCAGACGGCGATTGACGCTGACTTTAGAAAACTGGAAGATTAAGTTATAGAGCCTAGCGAGAGAAGGTAATGGAATTGAATATCAACCCAATTGAGATGATAAGGACCAAACGCCAGATCGCCGGCATCAGCGCCATCCTCTTGCCGTTCCATGACAACAGCGAGATTGACTGGCTTGGTTTGGCGAATCATGTGCGGCGCACGGCGGAGGCTGGCTTGACACCGGCTGTCAATATGGATACCGGCTACGCCAACCTAATCAGCGAAGCCCAGCGTCAGCAGGTCTTGGAAGTCACGCGCGAAGTTCTGGCAGGCGGCGATTTCGTGGCGGGCGCCTTTGTATCGGACAAAGCGGGAGATGCCTTCGACGGCGACGCCTATCTGCGCCAGATCGAGTTGATACAGGCCCAGGGCGGCCTGCCGATTATCTTCCAATCCTATGGCTTGACCGGGCAAACGGGCGAGGCGATCGTCGTCGCCTACGAGCGATTGGGCAGATCCACCGACGGTTTCATCGCCTTTGAGCTGGGTACTATGTTCGCGCCATTTGGCGCAATCTACGATTTGCAGACATATCAAGGCTTGCTGGGGCTAAAGCGCTGCCTGGGCGCCAAGCATTCTTCGCTGAGCCGCCAGTTGGAATGGCAGCGCTTGATTCTGCGCGACCGTGTCCGACCAGATTTCAAGGTTTACACCGGCAACGACCTGGCAATCGATATGGTGATGTATGGCAGCGATTATCTGCTGGGCTTGAGCACCTTCGCGCCCGATCTCTTCGCCGAACGCGATGCCATGTGGCTGGCGGGGGATGCTGGATTCTATCAATTGAACGATCTGCTCCAGTATTTGGGATTCCTGGTATTCCGCCCGCCGGTGCCCGCCTACAAACATTCCGCGGCGCAGTTTTTGAAGCTGCGCGGCTGGATCGAATCCGACCAGACACATCCCGATTCTCCGCGGCGGCCAGCCAGCGATCTGCCCATCCTGATGGACATCGCCCAGCGCCTGAATGTTTTGAAAGCGAGCTAGCGGATGCGCTACCGACGAGTCGCGCAATTGCGCAACTATCAGCAATTCAGGAGTTATTGCGAAGCCGTTGGCGCCGAGCTGCCGCTTGACGAGCGGACGGAACTCGGGCGCGAATCTCCGCTCGCGCGGCCTTATGCCTACCGTCAGCATAATTTCTCGAACCGTTTCGCCATTCTTCCTATGGAAGGCTGGGACGGCGCGTCCGATGGCCGCCCGACCGACTTGACTCTTCGGCGCTGGCGGCGCTTTGGCGAGAGCGGCGCCAAGTTAATATGGGGCGGCGAAGCGGTAGCGGTGCGTCATGACGGCCGCGCCAATGCGCGTCAGTTGGTCATCAATGACCAAACTGTGGCGAGCATTGCGGGCTTGCGGCAGACCTTGCAGGATGCCCATTCAGCGCGTTTTGGGGCGGCAGACCTGCCCCTAATCGGTTTGCAGTTAACGCATTCGGGACGCTTCTGCCGTCCCAATGGTCCCGAGCTGGAACCGATGACGCTTTACCGGCATCCCTTGCTGGACAAGAAATTTCATCTCCAAGATGACAACTGCCTGATGAGCGACAGCGAGATCGGCGCCTTGATTGAAGACTTCGGCCGGGCGGCGGTTTTGGCGCAGCGCGCTGGCTTCGACTTTGTTGACATCAAACATTGCCACGGCTACCTGGGACACGAGTTCCTCAGCGCGGTCAATCGCGCAGGGAAATATGGCGGCAGCTTCGAGCAGCGCACACGATTCCTGCGGGAAACGGTTGAGCTGGTTCGCGCCTTGGCTCCGGGCTTGGATATAGGCGTCCGCTTGAGCGCGATTGACTGGGCGCCTTTTCAGGCTGGACCCGATCGCATCGGCGAGCCGATGCCTTTTGGCGCTGCAAGCTATCCCTACGCATTCGGCGGGGACGGTAGCGGCAGCGGCTATGATCTGAGCGAGCCAAAGCGTTTCCTGGGGCTGTTGCGCGAGCTGGACATCGGCTTGGTTTGCATCACCGCCGGCAGCCCGTATTACAATTTTCATATTCAGCGCCCAGCCATCTTCCCGCCTTCCGATGGATACTTGCTGCCCGAAGATCCGCTGGTGGGCGTCGCGCGCCAGATCCAAGTGACGGCAGAACTGAAAGCGGCTTTTCCAGAGCTGACGATGGTTGGATCGGGCTATTCTTATCTGCAGGATTGGCTGCCCAATGTCGCGCAGGCCGTGATCAAGCGCGGCATGGCTGATTTCATTGGATTGGGACGTATGGCGCTGAGCTATCCACACCTGCCGGCTGATTTGCTGGGGGGGGAGCCTTTGCAGCGCAAACGCATTTGCCGCACCTTCAGCGACTGCACAACCGCCCCGCGCAACGGCATGGTTTCCGGCTGTTTCCCGCTGGACGAATTCTACAAATCACGCGACGAATATGACCGCCTGGCGGTTCTGAAAAAAGAACAGAACTCGCCGGAGGCATGACCTGCAATAGCGGGTCTAGTTCCAGCCGTAATCCGACGGTTTGAAATCAATCATGCTGCCGTGATAATAAGGCACAGTCGCCAATTCGGGTTCTGCGGCAATGTCGAGCTGGGCATGGTCGGTCTCGCTCAATGTCACGTCGAGAGCGCCGATATTGTCTATCAGGTGATCCATCGTGCGCGGACCGATGATGACGCTGGTCACGCCGGGCTTGCTGAGGACCCAAGCCAAGGCGATCTGACTGGGGCTGCAGCCTTTTTCCCGCGCCATATCTGTGACTGCATCCAGCAGATCGTAGGCGCGCTCGCCGAAGTGCTGCTGCGCGCGGCGTTCGATCGCGGGTCCGCGTCCGGCATCGCTGCCAAAGCGGCTGTCGCCCGGGATTGGCTGGCCGCGTTTGTATTTGCCGGTCAGGAATCCGCGCGCCAATGGCGACCAAGGCAAAATCGCCATGCCATAACTCTGCGCCATGGGGATCAATTCGCGTTCAATGCTGCGATCCAGCAAGTGGTAGGGCGGCTGCTCGCTAACGAAACGGTTGAGCCCATGTTCTTTTGCCACCCAGAAAGATTCCAGAATTCGCCAGGCTGGGAAGGTGCTGGCGCCGATATAGCGCACTTTGCCCGCTCGAATCAAGTCGTCGAGCGCGCGCAGGGTCTCGTCGATGGGAATGTTGGAGTTGGGACGATGCAGCTGATAGAGGTCGATATAGTCGGTACCCAAGCGCTTCAGGGACGCTTCGCAAGCCTGGATGATGTGTCGCCTGTTGTTGCCAGCCGCCAGGATGTCGTCGTCATCCATGCGACCCTGCACCTTGGTGGCGAGGACGATGCGCTCCCGCTTGCCATTGCGTCGTAGCGCTTTGCCAACTGCGAGCTCACTTGCGCCGCTGCCATACACGTTGGCGGTATCGAGAAAGTTAAAGCCTTCATCTATGGCGCGGTCGATAATGTGCATGCCGTCGGCGTCGCTGGTTACGACGCCGAAGTTCATGCAGCCGAGGCAGAACTCGCTGACCATCACGCCTGTGCGTCCGAGAGAACGATATTCCATTTTGCGCTCCAGTTTCTAAGGATTCAAGTTAAGCATTGTAGCGCAAATTACCCGCAAAGCTTAGTGCCAAGCGATTGCCCTGCAGGGCAATCGCTCCAAATTATTTTCAACATAGAGTACGCAGAGGACACAGAGTTCCTAGGAGTTTAGACGACTATTCTTCTAAATCTGCGACCCGGAATCGGCAACAGTCCCCAGCGAAACGTGATTTGTCACCAAAAATCACAGCTGAGATGAGATTTTTTGTTTTCTCTGCGTTCTCTGCGTACTCTGTAGTTAATTTTCAGTTTAGAATCCTGCCATTTCGTCCGCCATCATTTTGAAGCGATTGCCCTGGATTGCCCTGGTTTACATCGCCACTATGGCGGAAATGGCAAAATATTGCCAGAAATGCGGTATATTTCTTTGAATCTGATTCTGTGCTCAGGAGAGAGCTAGGCATGGCGATTTACGGGAAAACGAAAGCCGGAGAAACGATAGAGCAATTCGCGCTGCGGAACAGCGCTGGCATGGAAGTGAGTGTCATCACTTACGGCGGCATCATCACGTCTATCCGCGCGCCCGACCGCCAGGACCGCTTTGCCAATGTCGCGCTGGGTTTCGAGAGCCTGGAAAAATACGAAGCCGGGCATCCTTATTTTGGCGCTATCACCGGGCGCTACGCCAATCGTATCGCCGCTGGCCGCTTCACACTGGACGAGAGGGAATACAGGCTTTCCATAAACGACGGTTCATACAGCTTGCATGGCGGAGACAAGGGCTTCGACAAACGAGTCTGGCAAGCGCGCGAATTGACGGAGGGTTTAGAACCAGGTCTGGAATTAACTTACCGCAGCGCGGACGGCGAAGAAGGTTATCCGGGCAACCTGGACGTTGCCGTGAGCTACTCGCTGAGCGACGATAATACGCTGCGCATTGATTATTCAGCGACAACAGACGCGCCGACGATCGTCAATTTGACCAACCATAGCTATTTCAACTTGTTAGGTGAAGGCGAGGGCACAATATACGATCACATCCTGACCATAAATGCCGACCGCTACACGCCCATTGACAGCAATTTAATCCCGACCGGCGAATTGGCGGCGGTTGCGGGTACGCCCTTGGACTTTCGCAATCCTAAAGCGATCGCGGCCGGGCTGCGCTCAGCTCACGCGCAGATCGCGCTGGCGCAAGGCTACGACCATAATTTCGCGCTCAATCGAGAGAGCCTGTCCGCGGGCGAACTGGGTTTCGCGGCGGGAGTCTATGAACCGCGTTATGGTAGGCGCATGGAAGTTTGCACGACGGAACCGGGCATGCAATTCTACTCGGGCAATTTTCTTGATAGCACGCTGGCCGGGTCAAGCGGGCGCATGTATCGCCAAGGCGACGGACTGGCTTTGGAGACGCAGCACTTCCCGAATTCGCCCAATCAGCCGCTATTCCCGTCAACGGTCTTGCGCCCGGGCGAGCAATTTGAATCGACTACGGTTTACAAGTTTTCGACCGATTAGCGCCGCAGCGGGATTAGTCCTTAATGGTTGGGTCGAAGGCGTCGCGCAAGCCGTCGCCGAGTACATACAAGCAGAGCACAACAATCGTGATGAGCAAGCCGGGGAAGATCATCAGGTGAGGTGCCTTGGTGATGAATTCGCGCGATTTGCTGAGCATGTTGCCCCAAGTCGCGGTGGGCGGCTGCACGCCCAAGCCCAGGAAACTCAATGCCGCTTCAATCAGCATGACGATGCCGATGTTGCGGGCGAGCGTGACGATAGTCAGCGAGAAGACATTCGGCAAGATGTGCTGGCGCATTATTCGCAAGCTCGACGCGCCGATGGCTTGGGCGCTAACGATGTACTCGCGTGATCGGATGGAAAGGGTCTCGCCGCGCACAAGACGGGTGGTTGGCGTCCAGGTGATAAGCACGATGATAAAAATGAGCGCTTCGGCTGTGGGTTTGAAGACGGCGGAAATCACAATTAGCAAGACGAGCACCGGGATGGAATTTAGCGTGGTGATGATCCATGTAACCAAGTCGTCGATGATGCCGCCAAAATAACCGGTGAGGATGCCCAAGGTTACGCCGATGACCAGCGCCAGAAAAGCCGACATGAAGCCGATGAAAAGCGAGACCTGCCCGGCGTACAGCAGCCGCGCCAGGTGATCCCGCCCAAGGTTGTCCGTGCCCAGCACATTCCCCTCGCTAAATATCGGCAGGTACTTCGAAGCGGATGCGTCTGTGGTATTGGGGTCGACGCCGAGAATGCCGGTGATGAGCGGGGCGGCAATGGATGAGATGGTCAAGAAGAGCAGGATGCCGATGGCGACCATGGACAGGCGGTCGCGCAGCAGCCGCGCGATGGCGAGATCAGTCAGTGATTTGCTTTGCAAGGTGGCATCTGTGTCCAGCGCGATTTTCGCCATGTCTGATGTCATCGCGGGCTCCTAGTGAATGCGAATGCGGGGGTCGATGAAGACATAGAGGATATCGGACAGCAGAAAGCCGAGTATGGTGGCGATGGAAGCGAAGATGACGATGCCCATGACGACGGGATAATCTTGCTGGATGGCGGAAGTATAAGCGATGCGCCCGATGCCGGGCCAAGCGAAGACGGTCTCGATGACGATTGCGCCAGCCCAGACATTTGTGATGATGGGACCAAGCAGTGTGGCGACGGGTATCAAGGCGTTGCGCATGGCATGACGAAAATTGACGACGTTTGGCGCTAAGCCCTTCGCCCGCGCGGTGCGGATATAATCTTGGCTGAGCACTTCCAGGGTGGAGGTGCGGATGTAACGAGAGAAGAGGGCGATGAAACCAGCGGCGAAGACAAATGTCGGCAGCAGCAGATAGTCTATGCGAGAGAACAGGGGCGGGCAGACGCCAGAGAGCGTGATGGCGCAGCGGCCGCCGATTGGCAGGATATTCAACATTCTGCCAAAAAGATATAGCAGCATATAACCTAGCCAGAAGTTAGGTATGGCGTCGAATATGACCGCTAGGACCCGCGATGTATTGTCGAACGCGCGCCCGCGCGTAACAGCGGAAACAACGCCTACGGGAATGCCGATGACCAGAGATGTCAGAATAGCGGCGATGCCCAACTCCAATGTGGCGGGCAGGTTAGCCAAAATGACGTCCAGGACCGGCTGCTTCTTGATGAATGATTCGCCAAAATCGCCGCGCAAGATGCCATAGTTGTCGCCCGGCGGCTCTGGAATGCCGTCGCCATCTTCGTCAAGTGGGGCGAGCGGCGCAAAGGAATTATCGGCTATGCCATCGCCGTCGCTATCCCAGCGCAGCCAGTCGTCCCCCGCCAGCCAGCGCAAATACTGGATGTGGAAGGGGTCGTCTATGCCAAGTTGGGCAGCGAGCTGTTCGCGTGTCTCCGCTTTGATGTTGGGCGCGAAGTACAAGCGTTCTACCACGCTGCCCGGCGCCAGCCAAAGCAGCAGGTAGGACAGCAGCGTGATGCCGAAGAAAGTCGGTATCGATTGCGCCAAGCGGCGAAGAATGTATTTAAGCATGAAAAATCCAATTTCAGCATTTTACTATTGTTGGCGCAAAGCGCGGAACGCGCTGGCTAATGCAAGCCAGCGCGTCCGAGAACTTCAGTATAGCGCGCTTTAGGGGCTGATTGCGATATCAGCCATGTTCGCGTAGCGCGTCTCGGCGTAGGGCATCCAGTTTTGGACCGAGTTGGATTCGGCGTACATGCTGAAGGGCGCGAAGAGCCACCACCAGGGCAGGTCGTCGTGCAGAATCTGGCTGATTTCGTGATAGAGCGCTTGGCGGCCCTCGAAAGAGCAACCCGGCAGCGCCAGCGCTTCATCGTAGAGTTCGGTTACGCGGTCGTTGCGGTAGGAAACGAAGTTGAATCCGCCGCCAACCAAGTCGCCGACTGGCGTGAAGACATTGCGGGCGTCGGTGTCTTGGTCAAGATTGGTGAAGCCAATCATGATAGCGTCAAAGTCTTGACCCAGCAGGAACTGAACAAGCGCGCCAAATTCTTGCGTCTGGAAATCGACAGCGATGCCGATTTGACCCAGCTGATCTTGGATGACTGTGCCGGCTGCTTCGCGCACGAGATTGCCGGAATTGGTCAGCAATTCAAAGGCGAAGGGCGTGCCAGCTTCGGCGTATAGCGCGTCTTCGGTAGCGACCAGCGGTGTGCTCGGGTCCTCATCGTCATCGACAAAACCGGCTTCCGCCAGCAAAGCCAAAGCCGCTTCTGGATTGTATTGCCAAGGCTCGATACTGGAATCATAACCCCAAAGGGCGGGCGTGCCAAAGCTGTTGACCTGGACCGCCTCACCTTCGGCGGCGCCTTCAATGATGTCGGTATAGTTCACCGCCTGCGCCACAGCCTGGCGCACACGAACATCGCCAAAGAGCGGGTGCTTGCCCTGGTCCATGGGATTGCCGTCGTCATCATTGCCGTTGACCGGGTTGCCGCGGTCAGCCATGTTGAAGCCAACAAAGGTCAAGCCGTCATCGACATATTCGTAGACTTGGAATTCGCCGGCTTCGGCGCGTTCGCGGAAGTCTTGCATTTGCACGGCTGGTACGGATGCTGATCCAGCTGTGCCAACCGAGTTGACCTCGCCCGCCAGGAATTGCTCGATGCCGACGATTTGATCGGGCACATTGCGGATGATGTAGCCTTCGGGCGATACATCCATCCAGTGATTCTCGTTGCGAATCAGACTGGTCTGCTGGTCGGCGACTAGCGCGCCAAAGTTGAAGACGCCGGCGGTGACATTGGGATTCTTGTTGTATTCCAGATTGTCGATCTCGGCGTAATTGCCATCGAGCATAGGCTCGATTATATGCTGGGGCAAGATGCCGAAGTCATCGAGTTCTTCAATCACGCGGCAGGAGGCCAGCTTCAAAGTTATGACCAGGGTCGTGGCATCGACCGCTTCCACGCTCTCGACGCTTTGCAGCACATCGGTGCGCGGCGATGAAGTTTCGCCACTGGCAAGGGCGTCAAAGGTGAATTTGTAGTCGAAGGCGGTAACGGGCGCGCCATCGTTCCAGGTGATGTCGTCGCGCAGGTTAAAGGTGTAAACCAAGCCATCGTCAGAGATGGACCAATCGAGCGCCAAGCCGTTGTCTTGGTCGTTGCGGCCGGCTTTCATGGGCGCGCGCGTTTCCGGGTCGATATTGAACAAGCTAGGGAAAAGGAATTCGTTGAGCGCCAACTCAACCGTGTTGTTGGAAATAAGCGGGTTCATATTGGTCGGGTCGCCACCGAAGTTGGTCCCAATCAAAATGCCGCCTTCTTGCGCGCTTGCGGCGAAGCCGAAGCTCGCCACAAACAGCGCGAGAATGGTAAACCTGATAAGCTTTTTCATCGCAATCTCCTGTCTGGGTATATGTAGGGTGGTTTATAATCATACTCGGCAAAGTATAACAGAGCTTTGGCTGACATTGCCATACAGCGGTTCAATATGGGACTATACAGGAAGGAAATTGCACCCTCTATTGTGAATTGTTGGTCTGCTCGCGCGTCACTTCTGCCGCCAACATTTTGAAGCGATTGCTATGGCGGCAAGATTAGGCGCGTCTATGATACACTCTATACCGGTTCCAGTGCGCGCAGCAGAATCGTCTTGCAACATCGGCTAATATACAGAAAATCAGGACTAATCGAATACCGTCTTCTAGAATCAGCATATTATTCAGGAGCTGCCAGCATGACAGCAATAGATACCATCATCGTGGGAGCGGGCGGAAGAGGCAAAGCCTACAGCAAGTTCGCGCTGGAGTACCCGCGGGAATTGCGCGTCGTCGGCGTTGCGGAGCCGGACCCGCAAAAGCGGCAGCGTCTCGTGCGCGACCACGACATCCCGCCGCAGATGGCTTTTGAAGACTGGCAATCTTTGCTGAGCGCGCCGGGGAAAAAAGCGGAAACAATCATCAATTGCACCATGGACCGCGACCATTTCGGCTCGACGATGCGCATGCTGGACGAGGGATATGACGTGCTATTAGAAAAACCCATGACTCCGGTTTTGCGCGAGAACTTAAAACTGGTGCAAAAGGCGGAAGCGGCCGGGCGCTTGCTGCAGGTCTGCCACGTCCTGCGCTACACGCCCTTTTGGCAAGCCATGCGCTCGGTTCTGCAGTCTGGAAAACTCGGGCGAGTCGTCAGCGTCACGCATCGGGAAAATCTGATTTACTATCACATGGCGCATAGTTTCGTGCGCGGGAATTGGCGGCGGGAATCGACATCGGGACCGATGATCCTTAGCAAGTGCTGTCACGACTTTGATATCCTGCTGTGGCTCTTGCAGACGAAGGTGAAGTATCTGAATTCCTTCGGCTCGCTAACGCATTTTACGCCGGAAAACGCGCCGCCCGGCGCGACGGAACGCTGTACCGATGGCTGCCCGGCGGCTGAAACTTGCAAGTACGAGGCCACCAGACGTTATGCCCATGACGGCGCTGGCTGGCCCCTTGATGCCGTTACCCTCGATCCGACGATCAGCGCCCGTTTGCAGAAACTAAAGAGCGACTGGTACGGACGCTGTGTCTATTTCTGCGACAACGACGTGGTGGATCACCAAACGGTGAATATGGAAATGGAAGACGGCGCGACGGTGACGCTGGTCATGAACGGGCAGGGCGACGAAGAATGCCGCACGATGCGCTGGGACGGGACCAAAGCAACGCTTTATGGCAAATTCTCGTCCAAGGGGCATGTCATCCGCATCCACCATCATCTGAGCGGCGAAGTAGAAGAGGCGCCTGTGATCGCGCGGGACAGCAGCGGCCACGGCGGCGGGGATTTTGGCATCGTCCGCAGCTTCTTGAACAGTATCAAGGGCAACCCTGACGACAGCGTAACAACAGCGCGCGAGTCGCTCGAAAGTCATCTTTTGGCGTTTGCGGCAGAAGAAGCGCGCATGAAGCGCACGGTTGTCAACATGGACGAATACCGAGCGCGCGTGGCAATAGTCTGAATCGGCGGATTAGGCTGTGTGAAGAAGTGGAACAAAGCATGAAACAAGACAGCTTGATATGCACCCCCGACAGGATTCGAACCTGTGCGCCTGGTTCCGGAAACCAGCGCTCTATCCCCTGAGCTACGGGGGCATACAGCGCCAATCCTAGCAGATGCTCCAACAGCGGGCAAGTGCTGTGCTGGGGTTGCTCTAATGGATTGCGTCATGGCTCGATGATGTTTCTGCCAAGCAAAGACGAGGCGCCAAGCTAAGGCTGATCTTGATATAATGTGACCCAGAACTTTAGCGTCAGCGCTGCGGAACTGCCTCTGCCTTGCAATCCGCTAGCTAGGCGACGATTTTGCGATTGTGGAACAAGCCTTGAGATACGCTGCATTTTCAATTTCCAATATCAAAATGAGCTTCGGCGCGGGCATCTTCTACCTAAGCTGGCTGCTGCTTGCGCTGGTTCTGGCTGGCTGCCAAGCGCTGGCAAATGAAAACTCACCGGCGCCTATTGACGCGAACGCCACGATATTTGTCTTGGAAATGACCGCCTTGCAACGCGCAATCGACTTGGATCAAGCGCTTGCGGCCGCGACCTTGTCGGCCGGTGGAACAAGAGTTGCGGCTTTGTCTCAAGTCAATGCGGTTCTAGGCGCAACCTTGCAAGCGGCATTGACACCGACGACAGAGATCCGGGCAATGATAGTAAACGCCGCGGACTTGGGCAGCTCCATGGAGCAAGACATGATGGCTGATATGCCAGAGGATGCAAAGGACCTATCATCCATGCGCATTGTGGATCTGTCGACTGCGCGAGCAGTCAAGGCCAGCAGCGGCTGCTCCGCAGGGACAGTAAGCCGCTTCGATTCCGGCAATGAACGCATCTACGTCACAGCCCGCGTCGAGGGATTGCGCCCCGATACCTATTTTGAAGTTGACTGGCGATCTGGCGAACGCGTCTTATATCGCGTGTCATGGCGGGCGACCTATGCGGCGGCGGCCGAGTGTATCTGGTTTTTTGCCACGCCGGTGGATTTTCCCTTTCTGCCCGGCAATTACCGCGCGACGCTTTTTGTAAATGGTCAAGCGCATGCGTCCAGCGATTTCAGCATTTCCGCATAAGGACAGAATAGTAGCGAAGTTCAGATGGGTCTTTCTATCAATAATCAAGACTGCAAAGCGGCGCAATCCAACATGAAAAAGAGATTTCTCGCATTCACATCAACATTATCGCTTGCCATTTTCTGCTTGGCGGGGCTGTCATTATCCGCTGCGCAAAGTGCGACGCCTCCAGCAACTGAAACCATTCAGCCAAGCGCGAACAGCGCGCTCGCCGGACCGGACGCGACGGCGACGGCAATCGCGCTGATTGAGCCGGAAGAACATCACTTGCTGCGGCGGCCGATCCAATTGGACGAGGACTTGGTGCATTGGCCCGACCGCAGCTATCCCTATGGCGGCACGCAATTGGGCGCCAGGCCCGTGCATCTTGGCGTCGAGTTTGTGAATCCGCGGGGAACGCTGGTATACGCTTCTGGCGCGGGCAAAGTTGTCTTCGCCGGTTCCGACAGCGAGACGGTTGTGGGTCCGCAAGCGGATTATTACGGCAATGTCGTGATACTCGTGCATGACCTGCTTTCGCTCGAGAGCCAGCCCGTGTTTACTTTATATGGTCATCTTGACAGAATCAAAGTGAGTACGGGGCAGACGGTTGACGATGGCGCGCTATTAGGCGCTGTCGGCTCAACTGGCGTGGCTCTCGGCGCGCACTTGCACTATGAAGTGCGCGTAACGAACCCCTTCGACTATCGCCAAACGCGCAATCCCGAGTTGTGGCTGCAATACTACGTCAACAATGGCATGATTGCCGGCTACATACATGATGAATTCGGTGAAGCAATCGCGGAAAAGCGCTTGGTCGCGCGGTCGGACAAAGTGAGCCGAGAAGTCTATACCTATGGCAGCGAGCTGGTCAACAGCGATCCGGTCTGGGGAGAAAACTTTACCATTGGCGATCTGCCAGCCGGCGAGTACGAGGTAATTGTGCTGAAGGAGAGCGGCTCGATTGCCTATCGCGAGAAAATCCAGGTAGAAGCTTATACCACAACATTCGTCGATATCGAGATCAACGAGTGAATAGCATTGGCTGTGCAATACAAGCAAGAGCCATGCGCTATGACTAGCACGGCGATCCATCTACCTATGAAAAAGCCGCTGCGGCTAACTTGATGAAGCTGCGTCAGCGCTTGACGGCGGCGACAGCATGATCGGCACCTGATTTCGATTGCCGATCGTTTCCACCAGGTAAGAAGCCAGCCAGCCCCATTGCCCGCGGAAATCGATTAAGAGCCAGGCAAAATCTTCCGTGGCGCCAATGACCTCTGCCTGCGCGTCGCCCGGTAGCTGCCCGATGACATCAAAGCTGAGGTCGGGTCCGCTGCGGATATTTTGATAGTCGCTGAGAATCCGCAGGTGGTAGCCCGAAGGAGTGGGCGATGGCGGAGCGGTGGGCGTGGCTGTCGCTAGGCTGGGTCGATTAGCTGCGCTTAGCGCGCCGCCGCGATAACTAGCAACGATATTTGCCGTTCCATACTCGTTAAACTCGGCGATCACGACGTTTTCGCTGGTCTCGCCACGCGGCAGGTCCGCGGGACTTAGCGGACCCTGCACGCCGTCAAAACGCTGGAGGGCTGCGATGTTGTCGGCGAGGAGACCCGGACGCCGGTAGGCTGCCGCCAGCAGGCCGACGGCGTCATAACTGGCCGCGCTGACAGCGTCCGGCAGCCTGCCATAGGCGCTGGCATAGGCCAATACGAATCGCTGGCTGGCGCTAGAGCTTGACGTGAAAGACCATGGGCTCGCGACCAGGATGCCGGCCCGGCTGTCGCTCGGCGCCAGACTGACAAAATCCGGGTCCAAAGCCTGGCTGTAACTGACGGGTCCAGCGAATCTGGCTGCGCGCAGCTGCAGGTACGTTTGCGCCGCCAAGAGTGGCGGTCCATAAATGACCAGGGCATCCGGTTGCCGCGCTGCGATCTCATTTGTGATGGAGACAATGTCGTTGCCGGTTTCGTCGTATAAGAGATTGGACAGGCTCAAGCCGGCTTCCGACAATGCGGAAGCGAATCCGATCAAGCTCGAGGTGCTTGCGGCGTCAAGCTGAACTGACGTGATCCGGCGGGCGCCCAGCGACTGAAGCAAATAGGTCGCCAGCGCGCGGCTTTGCAGCATTTCCTTGGCGACGCTGCGGAAGATGAGTCCGCTGTTGTCTTGCAAAAGTAAAGTGTCGCTGGATATTGTGGTGAAAACCGGCACTCCGAGATCTTGCAGCTGTGGCAAAGCCGCCTGCAGAGCCTCTGGCGAGCGCGGACCCAAGACAGCGATGACGCCCGCCTGCCGCATGTTCGCTGTGGCGATGTCCATGTTGTCTGGTGATGTCACAGCAACGGCGAGCTCGAATCTTGCGCCGTTAGCGCCCTGCAATCCGCCGCTTTCGTTGATGTGTTTTGCCGCGAGCTGGGCTGCCCGAGCGATAGACCCGCCCCTGCGGTCGATAACGCCGATGCGGGCAATCGCCTGGGCTTGCGCGGGCGCGCCTGCCAGCAACTGCAACGAGAAAATAATCAGCGCAAATCGGACGGCTGTACGGTGGACAGCCGCTAGGCGGCGGGGCATTGCCCGGCCGCGCTCACAGAAAGTAACAAGCCCGCTCCTTGCGTGGGCAAGGGGGGCTAATGTAAATGAGAACATCGGATGAAGCTTTCGCTTTCTGGCTAGACAATACGGTCAGTATACAGGAAAGGCTAGCGCGGGCAAGCGGCGCAGCCTATCTTGTCTTGATTTTGAACACGCTGTTAACTATACTTCTGCTGTGTGAACAGTGACTGTTTTTTCGATTGCTTTTGCCGAATGCAACGTGAACGAATCACCGACAATATCCTCGTTTTTCGCAGTGACCAGTATGCGCAGGTGACGGCCGGCGTCGTGCTAACTTCGGAGGGCGCCGTTTTGATAGATACGCTTCTTTACCCGGAAGAAAGCCAACGAATCTGTCGCTTTGTCAAATCTGGTCTGGGCTATGAATTTGCCTTTGTCATCAATACGCATTTTCATGCCGATCATAGTACCGGCACTTGCTTTTTCCCTGGCGCGCAGGTGATTAGTCATCGGCTGTGTCGCGAGCTGCTGGATACCCGCGGACGCGACAGTTTACAGCACTTAAAAGAGTCGTCGCCAGAGTTCGAGTCGGTCAGGCTCGCGCTGCCAAATATCGTCTTCGACGATGAACTTAGCTTATGTTTGGGCGACACGACGATTAGGATGTGGTCCAGCCCCGGTCACAGCCCAGATTCGATTGTGTGCCTGGTGGAAGAAGAAGATATTCTGTTCGCGGCGGATACCATCATGCCGATACCTTTTTTCGTGGACGGCGACGTAGAGGATTTTAAGCGCTCGCTGCGGCGGCTGCGCAACGCGGCTTTTGAAAATATCGTACAAGGTCATGGCGATATCATCCTGCGGGGTGAAGCAGAGGAAAAAATTGACAGCGATCTGGCTTACCTGGACTCGCTTGACAAGGCTGTTGCGGAGAGCCTTGCGATGGATGCGGCGGAAGCCGTAGAATGGATCAGTGTGGAAGATTGTGGCAAGAGTCAAGCGCTGCTCAATGGACTGGTCCGGGATTTGCATCGGCAAAACGTTCGGTCGCTGATAGAGCGCCAGCGACGCTCGAAGAAGCACGCGGGTACTTTACTATGAAGCGCAATTAGCCTTCGAGACAGAGCGTGCTGAAGACCATGGCAAGCAACTGACAGGAAAGTCGCATTGCAAAGGAAGCAACGATGTCAACAGAAGAAGTCTATTTGACCAAAGAAGGCGAATCCGAGCTGCACAAGAAATTACTGGAGCTTACCGAACATCGGCGGCCCGAGCTCGCGCGCAAGCTCAAGGAAGCTAGGGCGCAGGGCGACTTGAAAGAAAACGCGGATTATCACGACGCCAAGGAGCAGCTTGGCATCGTAGAAGGGCGCGTGCAGCAAATCGAGGCGACATTAAGAAGCGCCATTATCGTTGACAACGCGGGACCGAGCGACGAAGTGCGAGTCGGCTCAGTTGTGATCATCCGCGAAGACGGATTCGACGAAGATGAAGAATATCGCATCGTGGGCAGCGCCGAGGCTAATCCGCGTGAACGAAAGATCTCGCAAAAGAGTCCCATCGGCTCGGCATTGTTAGGCAAAACACGGGGCCGAAAAGTTAAAGTTCAGACGCCTGACGGTCCTATAAAACTCAAGATCGTGGATATTCGCTAGCTGGCGCTAGCGTCTCGCTCTTCGAGCCGCCGACAAGGGGCGCATCAAAACCCCGTTTATTGCCACCAATCACGAATAGGGCATGAAATTGCCGGTGCCGCCGAAGGGATCTTCCTCTTCGTCTTCCGGGCTTTGCCCTTGCGGGACCTGTCTCGAGCTAGGCTTGGGTGGGTCAAATTGCCCGGCCGCCGGCGGGGGTGGCGCCGTCGATGGCATCTGCTCGGACGACGCGTATTGCATATTGGAATAATCCATGAAAGGATTCTCGGCGACTGGGGGCGCGCTGGTCCCGGCGGGAGCGCCGACTTGCTGGCTCTGCTTCTGCCAAGCCAGGATTTCGATCTGCAAAGTTTCTATGCCGCTATTGGGCGCGCCGCCGCCATAGTTGCAGATGACGCTTTTTATCTCCGCCTGCAATTGTATCGAATAGGTATCGACGACGAGAATGGCTCCCGAAGTCGCCGCGACAATGTCGGCAGTCGGGTCTTTGACGCGATTGCCAACTGCTGCGATCAAAGCGGGATCGCTGCTGGCGGCGGGCGCGGCGAATACCTTGGTGCGCGTCTCCTGCGACGCCATATCGAATCCCCAGAATTCGATTGCCTGCAAATCATTGCCGACCATGGTCGCTGTCGAGATTCCGCATTCGCCTAAGAATTGATTGCCCTGCTTCGGACCAAGTTCTATGGCGAATGATTCATCGTAATTCTGTCCCTTAACATAGCTGGAAACGGTTTGCAAAACGGGCACGCCATATTGTGGATGCAGGACGCCGCTTTTTTCTGTCTCCTCTTGAGCCCACTGTGTAGCAGGGACCGCGGATGGCGAAGCCTGTGGCATATTACGAGCGCGCGGGGCAACCTGGGAGCCAGCCCCGGCCGAGCTGCGCGCGGCGCGGCGCTCGCTTGAAGAAACAGCCGAAGCGCCGGGCGCGACGCTGCGCCATGCAATCACGAGTACTGGCGCGGCAATCGCGACAATTGCCAATGCCAGGACAATCTGCAGGCTGCTGGCAATTATACCTGGGTCCGCTGGCGCTATGGCGCCGCTTAGATTGTCGAAGCCGGCGATATTCTGCAAAGATGATATCGCTTCGCGTTCACTCAGGCCTATATTCCCGTTGCGCTCCAGGCGCGTGACAACCGCTTTCGGGTTCGGAACTTTTTCCAACGCGATAAGCGCATTGGCGTCATCGTAATGGATTTCCTCGGAATGCCCGACCGCCACCATCCGAACCCATTGGTCGATGGCGCCTTGGCTCATGTGCCGTGGCGCGGCGCCCGTAAACTCTGTCGGCAGCACGACATAAGCGGCGAACATGCCCAGCAGCATGCCAATCAAGATGGTCGCGATGGTGGCGCGTTTGGGCGCAGACTCGCTGAATCTGCTATTGTCAAAAACGCCGGACACATTGGTCCCCAGGCTTCCCAAGAAGCCTCCCTCGTCACTAGCCGCAGGCGATTCCTTGGAAAAGTCTTCGCCCTCTGCTGTTTGATTTGAATTACGATCTTGAAAACTCATAATACCCGACCCTTCAAGTCGACACTGGGCAAACAAAGACTACGCTCAAAATGCAAGACGAAATTGCCAAGACTCGCCTCGCTCTCTATTCTGTTATTGAGTATACAGAGGGTTGAGATTTAATGCAAAGCGGGCAGCGCCTTTATTTTCAGGCGCTGCGTTCTCGTTGGCTCGCGTCCGCGGCGGCCGCTGGTACCTTGTCCAGGTTCTTGGGCAGATTCCAGGTCGAATACTCGCAATCGGGAAAGCGGCTGCATCCATAGAACAGTCGGCGCTTGCCCTTTTTGGCTCGTCTTTCGACCAGTTCTCCGCCGTGCGCAAGACCACACTCAGGACAGAGCAAGCCAGTGCGTTCCAAGAATTGCTCGGTGTGGCGGCACTCTGGATAATTCGAGCAGCCGATGAACTTTCCAAATCGCCCGTACTTGATTATCAAATCGCCGTTTTCGCACTTGGGACAGTTGCGCCCGACAAACTCTTGCTGGATCTGCTTGGGCATATTGGCGCGGGCATTAACCAGCCGCTGCTCGAAGGGAAGATAAAAGTCCCCAAGCATGGGACGCCAGTCGGACTTGCCTTCCGAAATGTCATCGAGCTGATCTTCCATTTTGGCTGTGAATGAATAGTCCATCTCTTCGCTGAAGTACTCGGACAAAAGATCGCTGACAACACAGCCTGTCTCTGTAGGCACGAGGCGCTTTTCTTCTTTGTTGACATAATCTCGACTCTGGATGATGGTCACGGTCGGCGCATAGGTGCTGGGCCTGCCAATGCCGTATTCTTCCAGCTTTTGAATCAATGTGGCTTCGGTATAGCGCGGTGGCGGCTGGGTAAAATGCTGTTCGGGCGCGAGGCTTTGCAGGTCCAGCCATTCGTTCTTGCGCAACTCCGGGAACAGTTGCCGCTCGGAGCCAGCGGCTCGGCTTTCATCATTGCGGCTATCTTCAGTCAGCGCAAGAAAACCAGCGAATTTCAATGTGCGGCCCGAGGCGCGGAATAGATAGGGCAGGTTATCTTCGCTCAGCCCCGCTTTGATATCGAGGCGGATGGTGTTATAAACCGCATTCGACATTTGGCTGGCGACGAAGCGCTCCCAAATCAGTTTATACATGCGAAACTGATCTTTGTTGAGATGCGGCTGCATCTCGGCTGGGCTGCGCATGACGCTGGTAGGGCGCACAGCCTCGTGAGCCTCCTGCGCCCCGCGCGACTTAGTTTTGTAGATGGGGGCTTGCTTGGGCGTATAGCTTTTGCCGAAGCGATTGTGAATGTAACTGCGGGCTTCGCTTTGCGCCTGTTGCGAGACTTGTAAGCTGTCCGTGCGCATATAGGTTATCAATCCTACGGGGCTGCCTTTGCCAATCGCGATGCCCTCGTATAGCTGTTGGGCGAGCTGCATCGTCCGCCGCGCGCTGTAATTCAACCGGCGCGATGCTTCTTGTTGCAAGGTGCTTGTTGTGAATGGGGCAGAGGGCTTGCGCTGGCGGGTCCCGCGTTTGACTTCGTCGACCTTGTACCGGCTTTTTTCCAGCAGGTCCAGGTGGGGGCGGACCGCAGCTTCGCTATCTAATACCGGGTCTTCGCCAGCGACTTTGAGCAAGCGCGCCTGAAACCCGTCCTGATTGCCATTGGGATTCCGCTTGGACAACAAAGCGTCGACCGTCCAGTATTCAGTCGCGACAAAGGCTTGTATCTCTTTTTCGCGCTCAACCACCAGGCGCAGCGCGATACTTTGCACGCGGCCCGCCGACAAGCGATTGCGCACTTTATCCCATAGCAATTCGGTGATGTTATAGCCGACCAGCCGATCCAAGATGCGGCGCGCCTGCTGGGCATTGACCAAGTCCATATTGATGTCGCGCGGCTGGGCGAAGGCGTCCGCGACGGCGCTATCGGTAATCTCGTGGAACACGACTCGCTTTACCCCAGAACTTGGCATATCGGCCGCGGCGACCAAATGCCAGGCGATGGCTTCGCCTTCACGGTCGGGGTCTGTGGCTAAAAAGATCTCTTCCGCGTTTTTGGCGGCTTGTTTCAACTCTTTGACGATGTCGCGCTTGTCGTTGGGCACCCGGTATTTCGGCTCGAATTCCTTCTCGATCTCCACAGATAGCTGGGATCTGAGCAGATCCCGAACATGACCCTTGGAAGACATGACCGTGTAGCCCTTGCCAAGAAAGCCGCCTATGCTGCGGGCTTTTGCCGGGGATTCGACAATGACCAATTTGCCAATACTTTTGCGAGATGATTTCTTGCGGGCTTTGGCGGTTTTTCTGGACTTCGGCTTTGCCTTACTGGCTGGCTTTGCAAGTTTTTCCGGCTTGGGAACCTTCTCATGCGCCTCCGTTATGCCCATGCGAAAGAGATTGGTGGCGCATATCGGGCAAGACCCCTTGCTGCCGGGTGTTCCCGTTTTGGTATACACAGCTTCCGGCTCCCGCATGTCGCGCTTTGTCCTGCATTTGACGCAGTATGCCTGTAAACTTTGAACCTTGTCCTCGCTCATATCGCTTCCTTCAATGATGGCACAAATCTTCGACTAGGTTAAAGGTATATTTCAAAGATACTCATCGCTGCCGTTTTCTTTCAGATAGTCCACGACTTGCTTCACGTCCTGGGTGCGCTCCTTATGGCAGATCAACAGCACATCGTCCGTATCGACAATGACCATATCTTCGACGCCGATAGCCACTGTCAGCCGGTCGCTGTAAACCAAAGTGTCGCGCGTATCCAGTATCACGCGATTGTCGGCCGCCTCGCCCTTGATACAGTTGCCGAAGCTGTCTTGCGGCAAAATATGGTACAAAGAGGACCAACTGCCAATATCACTCCAGCCGATGTCGATGGGAATCACGGCGATGTTCTCGGATTTTTCCATAATCGCCACATCAATGGACAGTTTGGGCATGGTATCCCAAATATCTTCCAGCTTTTGCTGATAGTCTGGCGCTTCGATGGCGGACTGAAGATAAGCGCACATCGCATATATGGCTGGCTGGAACTGTTCGAAAGCGCTCATGGCGCTGCGGACCTTCCAGATGAACATGCCGGAATTCCAACTATATTGCCCCGAAGCGAGAAACTGCGTCGCGCGCACGATATCCGGCTTTTCGGTGAAGCGCTTCGACTGATAGACCGTGAAGTCATCAACTTCTGTGATGGGCGGACCTTGCTGTATGTAGCCGTAGCCGGTGGCCGGATGCAAGGGCTTGATGCCCAATGTAACAATTCTGTCTTCTTGGGCGATCTGCCAAGCCGCCCCCAAGACACGGCGGAACTTGTCGGGATCGGCAATGTGATGATCGGCTGTCAAGATCGCGACAACCGCTTCTGGATCGCGCGCTTGAATAGTTGCCAAAGCCAAGGCAAGCGCAGGCGCGGTGTTCTTGGCATAAGGCTCGACGACGAAATTCTCAGGCGGAATATGGGGGACTTCCTGGCGCAATTCCTCGGCGTAATCCTGCCCCGTAACCACAAATATGTCTTCAAGCGCAAACAGACCGGAGATCCGTTCGACGCTGGTCCGGAACATAGAGTGATCATCGATGAGCGGCAACATCTGCTTCGGCAGTTTTGCGCGGCTCATGGGCCAAAGGCGCGTGCCATGCCCGCCGGCGGCGATTAGCGCGTAGAAATGTTCCACTATGACCCGCTTTCCCGTAGCTCTCGACTAGCGCGCTCGGCAGTATTGCATAGGACCTGCTGTCTCGGCAAGTCCTTTTAGCTCCAGCAGTGAAAGGGAGCTGGAAACCGCCGCGGTTGACAAATTGGTCTGGCGCACGATGACATCGATATGTATGGGATCAGCGCCAAGCTGCCGCAAAATCAAAGATTCGGTATCGTTTTCCGGCTGAATTTGCTCGGTCTCTACCCGCGCCTGCATGTGCAAGTGGGTCATATTCAGCTCTTCGAGCATGTCATTCTCGCGCATCACCAGTTTGGCGCCGTCTTGAATCAAGGCATTTGTGCCCTGGCCCGTTTTGCTGAAGATATTGTGCGGAAGCGCAAAGACATCTCTTCCCTGGTCAATAGCATGGCTGACGGTATTCATAGCGCCGCTCTTTTCCGGCGCCTCGGCAACCAAGACGCCGAGAGACATGCCGCTGATGATCCGGTTGCGCCGGGGGAAATTCTTGCCCAGTGGCGCGGCGCCGATTGGCATCTCGGTGATGAGAGCGCCTTTCGCCGCGATCTGCTCCGCCAAATCTGTATTCTCGGCCGGATAAACGCGATCAATGCCTGTCGCCATCACTGCGATGGTGCGCCCGCCGTCTAGCGCGCCGCGGTGCGCGGCAGTGTCAATCCCATGAGCCAAGCCGGATACAATCGTAACATCATGCTGCGCTAAGTTGCGCGCAAGCGTTCGCGCCGCATCCCAACCGTATTTGCTCGGCTTCCGCGTGCCGACAACCGCGATGGATTTGTCATCCGCCGCTGCCAGCTGTCCCCGGACATAGAGAAGGAGCGGACGATCGACGGTCTCGCGCAAGAGCCGCGGATATGCTGGATCAGCTAAAGTGACGAGTTGCGCGCCGCATTGCCTCACTTTGTCCATTTCTCGCTGTAGGTCGATAGATTGCCGCCCGGCGATAAACTGCCGTAATAATTTACGCGGCAAGTCCAAGCGCAGCAGATGGTCCTCAGATTCCCGCCAAAGCTCGGTCACAGAGGGAATGCGAGCCAGCAACAACGCGAGCTTGGCTTTGCCAAGCTGCGGAATCAGGTGCAAACCCAGCCAATACTGCTGTTCTTCGCTTCCTTGCATGAGGGACCGTTGCTGTTTCGTCGGCGTCAACAGCATATCAGCAAGCGATTTTTTTTGTCAAGTTAGGAATGTCAAGCTAATAATCCGTCCGGCAAGACCATGGTGATGACCTCGTTTTCGAAGTCGATAGATTGGATTGTTCCCTGATGCGCCGGCAAAAGCACGTCGCCCTGCGTTTCGCTCTGCACCACATAGACGTCATTGGCGCCGGTCTGCAAGACTTCTTTTACGACGCCTATCGTTCGTTCGCCATCTCTCACCCGCATGCCAACAAGTTGAAAAAGATAATACTCGCCGGGCTGCAGCGGAATCGCGTCGCGCATGGGTATGAGCACCAGCTTGCCTCGTAGCCGATCGACCTCTTCGCGACTGCGGCATCCAGCAAGCGTAAGCAGGGCATAGGCTTTGTGAAAGCGGATCTTTTGTAGCTCGACTTCAATGAGCTCGCTGTCATCGTCGGATTTGCCGAGATATAGCGATTTTAATGTCGTCAAATGCTCGGGATAGTCGGTGAGGACGCGCATGCGCGCTTCGCCACGCACACCATGGGGACGCATTATCTCGCCCACAACAAGATGTTGCGGGAGCGGGGACCCGATACTTTGGGGCGGATTATTCGATTTCAAGGATGACCCGGCGTCTGCGGCTGTCGCGGCCTTCTTCGTGGCTAGGCACGGCGCGCAACAGCGCGCGTATCGCATTGGCGACACGTCCGCTGCGCCCAATCACGCGGCCCATGTCGTCCGAAGCCACAGATAGCTCCAGAACGACAGTACGTCCGCTGTCCCGCCGCGACAATTGGACTTGATCCGGATTGTTAACCAGGTTTTCCGCGATGTATTGCACAAGTTCTTCTTCGGCAATTCGGGGGCGTTCCACTGCCATTAGCTGTTGCCGCCCGCGGCTTCTTCGCTGGCCAGCCGAGCGGCTTCGCGCGCCTTGATTTTGCTTTCGCCATCGCCCGGGGCCGGGTAATTCGTTTTCGGGCTGGGCAACTCGGCCTGGTTGTTTTCGGCTTCTTGCACCAGATCTTCCATGGTCTCGCCAGCCCGCAAGCGCTGGAAGCGCTCCCAGGTGCCGGTGTGAACCATCAAGCGGCGCACGGCATCGCTCGGTTGCGCGCCTACGCTGAGCCAATAAAGCGCCCGATCTTCGGCGATAACCTCGGTGGCTGGGCGTGTACGCGGGTTATAGTAGCCGATGTTTTCCAGATAGCTGCCGTTGCGCGCCTTCCGTTGGTCTGTCACGACAATGCGATAGGTGGGTTGCCGTTTCAAGCCTTGTCGGCGCAAGCGAATTCTTACCATTTGCTATTCTCCTGTTGACCGGCTTTACAAGTTTAAGCCAGGTATATGAGGTACTTTGCCTCGGCTGAGTTGATTCATAAGTTTGCTCATTTGTTGAAACTGTTTCAGCAATTCGTTCACATCCCGCACCTCGACGCCGCTGCCGCCGGCGATCCTGCGCTTGCGGCTGGCTTTGAGAATGCGTGGATGCTGGCGTTCCTTGGGCGTCATGGAGTTGATGATCGCTTCCACTTTTTTGATGCGTTTTTCGATGTCCTGGTCGTCAAAATCCGCCTGCATTTGCAGTTTGGACATGCCAGGTATCATGCCCATCACCTTGCCCAGCGGACCCATGCGCCGGATCTTCTGCAACTGATCGAGAAAGTCCTGCAATGTGAACTCATTCTTCATAATCTTGTCTTGCAGGCGCAGCGCTTCTTCTTCCTCGTAAACAGTTTCGGTCTTCTCGATCAAGGACATGATATCGCCCATGCCAAGGATGCGCTGGGCGATGCGGTCGGGATGGAATAGCTCAAGCGTGTCCGCGCTTACTTTTTCGCCCGTGCCCATGTACTTGATAGGCACGCCGGTCACCGCGCGCATAGAAAGCGCCGCGCCACCGCGGGCGTCGCCGTCAATCTTGGTCAATACCAAACCGGTGATGCCGAGGCGCTCGTTAAAGCCCCGCGCGATATTGACCGCTTCTTGCCCGGTCATGGCGTCCGCGACCAACAAGATTTCCGCAGGCTGCGCGATGCGCTTGATTTCTTCAAGCTCAGCCATCAAGGCTTCGTCGATCTGCAGGCGGCCCGCTGTGTCGATGATAATGATGTCGGCGCTGGCGCCTTTTGCGGCTTTGATGCCGCGCTTGACAATGGCCGGCGGCTTGTCGCTTGTTCCTTCTTCATAATAAGGAACGCTAATCTGTTTAGCCAGCGTCACCAATTGATCCACCGCGGCTGGACGGTAGGTGTCCGCGGCGATCATGAATGGCTTGCGCCCTTCCCCGCGCAAGTGCAGCGCCAGTTTTGCGCCGTTAGTCGTCTTGCCCGAACCTTGCAGACCCACGAGCATAATGACATGGGGTTTGACGCTGCCGCTATAGCTCAAACGGCCCGCACATTTCCACCAGTTCTTCGTGGATGATCTTGACGACTGACGCTGCCGCTATAGCTCAAACGGCCCGCATCACCAAGCATTTCCACCAGTTCTTCGTGGATGATCTTGACGACTTGCTCGCTGGGCTTGAGCGCTTTGTGGACTTCTTCGCCGATAGCGCGCTCGCGCACCGACTTGATGAAGTCCTTCACGATCGGCAAGGCGACGTCCGCCTCGAGCAGAGCCATGCGAACTTCGCGCATAGCGGCTTTGACGTCAGCTTCCTTGACGGTGCCGCCCTTGCGCAAGCCCTCGAAGGCTGTATCCAGTCTCTGTGATAGTGATTCGAACATCAAATGTCCCGACAGTTTTTCGCTAGAGGATTTTAGTTTAGCGTCAATCGTTAGTCAAGTCGAAACCTCGTCTAGGGCAGGGCAATCGCTTCAAAATCCATAACTGTCGAATTTAACATCAAACTGATGAATTGTAGGGCTTGTCCGCTACTGTGGCTAGTTCACCATTTTTTGCCCTAATCCATCTGCCCTTTGCCATAAATAGATGGATCAACAATGAAATAACAGCGAAATTAAAACTTATCTCAGACCTAGAAGTCACATGATGAAATAGGCGATCAGCCCCAATCCGCCAGCGATCAGACCGACCAGGGTGAAGTTGCCGCCCGATTGGGCATATACCAAGGCGCCAAGCGCCGCGCCGACCACGCGCCCGAGGGAGTGCGCGCCCATGTTGGCGCTCATCATCACGGCGCGCGATTTCGGCAGAATCTCGGTAAACAGCGGCAGCGCCGAAACAATCGCCGTCTCGATGGCGATGAACATGATGAAAATGGCGAACATGGCAAATGGCAAACTGAAAGACAGATAGGGGATGATGAAAAAACATATCGCTGCAATCAACATGCCGGTCATCGAGGTGGCTTTGGTCCCGAGGCGGTCCGCGACGGCAATAACGATAAACTCGCCAATGACCTCGGCGACGGCAATGACAATCGTTACCGTGCCTAGCGCCGTGAGAACAAGACCGAAGGAGTCCTCCATCCAAAGACCATAATTGATGAAAAAGATCTCGTGGGAGAGCGTCAGGCACATGGAATACAAAAGAGCGAAGACCGCCGGCGGGTGCGCGCTGACCGTGCGTATGGCTGTTAATGGGTTGATGATGCGTATCCGTTCGTGACTGTGATCGGGCTGCTCATCGGACTCAACAAAAATCCATAGCGCCACTGCGCCCAGCGCCAGCGAGACAGCCAGAAAAACGAAAACGGACTGTAGATTCCTGTTGTCCAACAAGTAACCGGCAACGGGCGCGGCGACAACCAAAGACAGCGCCCAGCTCAGTTCGGAGATGCCCATCACGCGGGCGCGCCGGCCGAAGGGCACCAAATCGCCCAAATAGGCTTGGAACGTGGGGTCATAGATTGTCTTGCCGATGCCGAAGGCAAACATCACCACCACAAAGACGCCATAGTCGGCGAATAGCGCGCCCATCATACTCATAAGCGCCATCATGACGATCATGCCAACCATCACGACCTTGCGCCCGTAATGTTCGGAAATAATACCCAATACCGGGCTGAGCAAACCAGCGCCGTTAGTCAAAGCGATTACGTTCTGGATGCTGTCAGCCCGCACGTTGAATGTATCGGCAATAGCGGAAACAAAGGGGTAGGGGAAGCGCCTGGAAACGTTGATGACCAGGCGACCAAAGACAATTGCCAGAATCGACTTGATTGCCTTGTCGTCGAAGAATGGCTCGGAGCCGCGCTGTTTTTTCATCAGGAATCGAAGAGGATTCTATCACAAGCCGGCACAAAATCGGTCAGAGACTTGTAACCGTCGGCGAAGTCTTGGGCGCGCTCGCCAACGACAAGCGTCGGCACCAAGTTGAGCGTATGGCGGCGGGTGCTTAAGTCCTCCATGTTGCCGTGATCGCTGACCACGACGATTAGTCCTTCGTCGGCGCGCCATTCAGCCAGCGCCCCGGCCAAGACTTCGTCGAATGTCTCCAATAGGCTTAACCCGCGCGCGAAGGGACCGCGATGACCGATGCGATCTGTCAGCCAGTGTGAATGGAAGGCAAAGTCGTAGCCGCGCGAGAGCTGCGCTAGCAACTGCCCGGCTTGCCGCGGCGAATAATCGGGCAAGCGCGAAATGCCCAAGTAGCGCCGCCAACTGGCAGTGGTCCACTCTGCGGTCAAAGCGCGCTTTTCGACGACGTCGCTCACCGTGAAGTGCTCTATTCCGGATTCGTATGCCGCCTGCTGGATGCTGGAGCGAAGCGTCTTGCCACGGGCGAAATCGTGCAGAAGGCGCGGCGGGTAAGCGGTCAGCAAGCGGGCTGTCTTGCCGCGTTCGCCCAAAGATTTGAAATAGCTATGCTGGGCGATGAGATTGCGCGTCGCTTGATCGGGTTTTGGTCCATAATGCTTTCCAATCATCTTGGGCGCGTTCAAACCGGTGAGCAGGCTAGCTTGGCCCGTGCCGCTTTGCGGGCGACCGGGCACACCCAGGCAGACATCGGTTGGTACAAAAACAGCGTTGTGTCCCGCGACTCGCCCAGTGTTCGCCAGCCAGCGCTTGCCATTGACGAGGCCATGAAGCGTGGGTAAATCGGCGGCCGCGAAGGGGTTTACATTGGGATCATCCGCGCCCAGCCCAATACCATCCAGGAAGAGCGCCAAGATATGTGAACCCGACGGTTTCATCGGATAAGCGCAAACAAGAGCAAAGGCTCCGCAGGGTGTCTCATTGCGCGTTCTCGTCGAACGAGAGCAGGAATGGATTGCTGCGTCGTTCGCGGCCGATGGTGGTCGCGCCCATGTGGCCTGGCAGGACGCGAATCTCGTCGTGCAGCGGCATGAGCTTCTCGAATATAGAGCGCATTAGCAGCTGATAGTCGCCCCCGGGCAGGTCCGTGCGGCCGATGCTACCGGCGAAAAGCGTATCCCCGCTGAAGAGGATGGCTTGGTCTTCCATCAGCAGGCTCAAGTGGCCCGGCGCATGCCCGGGCGTATAAAGCGTTTTCAAGCGGATGGTATCCAGCTGGATGATCTCGCTCGCGCTGGTCAAAAGGCGATCCGGCTGGGCAGCTGCTGGGGCGTCGCCAAAGCCGAACAGTTTGGCTTGAGCGGGCAGATCCGCCAGCCAGGGCAGGCACTGCTCGTGGATGTAAAACGGGATTTTCAAGTCGTCCTTTATCGCTTTGCTGGCCAGGACATGGTCGAGGTGGGCGTGCGTCGCGATCATCAGCTGTATGCGCCATCCGCGCTCGGAAGCCGCCTTCAATATCACCGGCGCGCTATCAACCGGATCGATGAGAATCGCGTTCTTAGTTTCGCTATCAGCCACCAGATAAGCATTGGTGGCAAAAGCGCCCAAGGTCAAGGACAGGGCTTCAATCGTCATGCGTGCTCCTTTTCTGTCAGGCTGTTGACCGTCCACGAACCATGTTCATCAATTCGGATAGCTCCCGCATTTTCATCAGTGCGGCGGCGACAAGGAAAACCAGCAAGCCTGCCAGCCCTTGCGCGAGCAAGCGCATGATTGTCAGCGGGAGGTCCTTTCCCGGCAGCCCAGCCTGCCACAGCATGTCCAGCAGGACAATGGTCGCAGCCATAACCAGCGACGCAATCAGCGACTTAATAAGACTACTTGCCAACGACCCTTCCCGGATGCCGCTCCAGCGTTTTCGCAAGATTACCAGCAGGCATAGAACCTCGAACATCACGCCCAGAGAATTGGCCAGCGCCAATCCGCTGACATTGCCAATATAGGGCTGGTAGCCAAGGACGGGAAACGCGCGCGCAAGCGAGTTGGCGAACAAACGCGACTCAACTGTCGCGACGTCGCTGAGCAGGATTGCGAAGACCAAGTTGATCGCCGCGCCGCCCAGCGCCGCGTAAAGCGGAGTCAAGGTGTCTTTGTCCGCGTAAAAGCTGCGGGCGATGACTTCTAGCGCCGAATGCACGATAAGCCCCAGCGTAAACATGCTCAGGCAGCTATAGACCAGCGCCGACGCCGCCGCGTCGAATGCCCCGCGTTCCAGCAGTCCTATAAGGGGTCTGCCCAGAACGATCAAACCCAGCGCGGACGGGATGCTGGAAACAAGGACAAAGCGCAGCGCGCCGGACATCGCGTCGCTCTTGCCGTCGAGGTCTCTCACTTCGCTTAGCGCAGCCAGAGTCGGGAAGATCACGATTCCCATCGCCGTGCCAAGCAAGGTCTGCGGGATTTGCATCAAGCGCCAGCCCCAGTCGAGCGCGCTCACCGAGCCCACGCTCAGCCGCGAAGCGATATTGTTCATCACCAAGAAATTCAGCGCGAAGACGCCCAAGCCGCCAATGCGCGGCAGCATCAAGCGAATCACGCGCCACAGGTCCGGGTTTGTCAAGCCGAGGCTGAGATGCCAAGTCATCTTGTAACGGATAAGACCCGGCACTTGGATGCTGAAATGCAAGGCGGACCCGATCACGGCGCCAATCGCGACGCCATGTACGCCAAAGCCAGGCAGCAGAAACAAGACGCCAAAGAGAATGCCGAGATCAAACATGATGGGAGCCAGCGCCGGCAATAGAAAATGCTGATGAGAATTAAGTATGCCGCTGAAGATGCCGCTAATCGAAAAGATAATCGTGCTCAACAGGAGGATGCGCATCATTTCAATTGTGTTTTGCGCGGTGGCGGCGTCAAAACCGGGCGCGACCACCTGGCGCGCGAACCATGGCGCCATGAAGAAGACCAGCCCGCTCAAGATTAGCGCGAGCGTGAAAATCGTATTGATGAGATTGCTGGACAATCGCCAGGCCGCGTCGACGTCCCCCCGCGCCAAATAGCCGCTGAATACGGGAATAAAGGCGTGCGTCAAAGCCCCGCCAGAGATCAAAACGACGATTAGTTCGGGGATGCGATTAGCCGCTACATAAGCGTCCAATTCGCTGCCAAGTCCAAAAGCCCGCGCGATGATCAAAGTTTGCAGCAGACTAATCAGTTTGGCGGACCCGAAGGCGATCATCACCGTCAAGGTCGAGCGCGCGATTCTACGGTTGCGCTGCAGCAGGCGCTTGCCAGGCGACGAAAGCTCGGATGCCATGCGGTTCCTTAGTTGAGCTGGGCGAGCGCGGCGCGCGCTTCGTCATAGTTGGGGTTATAAGCCAGCGCCCGCCGGAACGACGACGCGGCTTGCTCGGGTTTGCCTTGGGCTTGCAAGACTAGCCCTTGCCAATAATATGTCTCCTCGATTTCTTCGGCGTTGTTCAGGTTGACCTTCACCAGGCTCAGGACATCATCGTACCTGCCCAGCTGATAATAAGCCTCGAAGGCGCCAAACTGGTACCACATCATCCGCCAGGGCGGTCCCAGCCGACGCGACTGATCAAAAGCGGCGGCGGCTTCTTGGTAGCGCTGCAAGGCGACCAGAGATGTCCCCATATTGAACCAGGCAAAGGCATCGCTGGGGTCCTGGCGCGCTTCCGCTTGCGCCACATCAAAGGCAAGCTGCGCCGCGTCCTTTGCGTCCCAGTGACTGTCCAGGAGGCTGCGCAGAAGCCCTTCGCGCTGCGGCTCATAGACGACGATGAAACTGCGGTTGAAAGCCTGCCAGTCCTTGTCAACTTCGGCGTAACTTGTCGCCACGCCCTGCGCGCCTTCGCCGACGCCGAGGAAGCTGTCAAAGAAATAGAAGCGCTGATAAGCGTCATCGTAGGCGACCACGGCGCGATAATGACCGATCCAGTCATAAGCTTCGAACATGGCGCCGGTCTCTATGACAACCGGGAAGTCATTTGCCACCAAGCGCTTTAGCAGATCTAGCGTGCCGCCCATGCGCGCGATCGCCTTAAGATCGCTGGCTTCTTCCACATAAGCCGCCAGCTCGTGCGGGCTGACATTTTTGTCTTCACGATTCGGTTTGAGGGCGCTGCCGGCGGCGGACTGATCCGCCTGCCAGCCGTAATAGCTCATCGCCATCGTAATGGTTGCGGGACCGCAGTTGTTCCAGGTTTGCTGCTGATGGAGAATGCCGTATATTCTGGCTGATGAGGGCAGTTCGCCGCCAGACAGGTTGACCAGGGAGACAGCGGTCTCTTTTGCCACGGTCGCCGGCGGCGGGGTAGGCGAGGGCAAGGCGGTTGCAGTTTTGATGGCTATGCGGTCTGATGTGCTTGACGCGGCCTGCGTAGGCGCCGGGGCGCTCGTTGATACGACGACAGTCTCCACCATGACTGCGATGGGCGTCGCCGAGGAGCCGCTGGCTCGGGGCGTGGAACTGACGATTTCCAGGGGCATATCCAGCAGCGCCAGCGCCTCGCTTTCGCCAGTACGCGAAGCCAGCGTTGGAAAAAGCCCGCCCACGGGCGTTGGCTCTTTGAACATGCGCATGAAGGGCAGCTGATCAATCACGCGCTGTTGCTGCGCCGGCTGCAGAAGCTCGCGGAAACCGATAACAGCGCCGGCGACGCCGGCGACTATGAGCAGCGTGAAAAGAATGAAACCCCACAAGAGCAGCTTGGGCGGTCCTTTTAGGTCCGCATTGTGGTTATGCAAATAGTAGCTGCGGCTCGGCCGTGTATCGTCCAGATCGCGCACAGATGATTCCTAGCGATAATCGAATGTCAATATATCACAGCAGCAGTTGCCGTTTGTAGCGTTTGGCGATGCCATATCCCAGTATAGTGCTTTTTCGCTCTTCATGCGGGGCGGGCGTTTACCGTGTTGCCTTAAGCGTAGCTTTGCTCGTCAAGATACGCTTGCAGGATGACCCTGGCCGCCAGATCGTCGATGGGCTGCTCTGGTTTGCGGTTCAGTTGACGCGCCAACTCCCTGGCTTCCGCGCTAGTTAGATATTCGCTGACTTCATATATCGGCAGATTGGTGCAGTCGCGCAGTCCCTCGATCCAGCGCTTTACTTTATCAGCTTGCAGCTCGACGCCCTCTGGCGCGTTGGGATTGTGAGGTACGCCTACGACGAAACCGCGGGCTCCCTCACGCCGGGCGATCGCGAGGATCTGCTCGAAATCTCTGTCGCGGCTGGTGCTGTGCACGATGCCTAACTCGCGCGCGCCGATACCCAAGGCATCGCTAAGAGCAAGTCCGATGCGCTTGCTCCCGTGGTCTAAGCCTAACAATCGTCCGGTCATGCGGGCAGCCGCACTTGGAGATCAATCCTTACCGGCAATAGCGGCATCCGCTGGAAGCCCTCTGGAAAAACCTCGATGGAAGATTCGGTCGGCGGGACAAGCTCGGGCTGGGAACGCAGGACCTGCAAGGCATCCGCTATCGTTTTGCCCGCGAGCTTATCGAGCAGGCTAGCCGTATCAAGCTGTTTAACAAGCGCGCCGCTGGTTTCGGCGACAAATGAAACGCGCTCGCCCGAAATCGGCTGCGTCAGAGGACCGCGCGCATAGCGCAGCGCCGCCTCGAGCAAGGTCTTGTCGGGCGGCACGCGGTCGCGCAGACGCGCCAATGAGACCTGACGTCCCAAGCGGTCGTCAATCACCAGCGCCGATACAACCGCGCGCATGGTCAAAGTCAATTCCGCCGCCATCAGACCGACATCCGAAGAGAAGTTCGTCCAATCTTTCCGCTCTTCTTCTATCGTTATAGACTCGATAATGATGACCTGCGATTCGGTCAGGGTAGATTGGATTTCTTCATAACCGAGCGACTGCAACTGTCCGCGGACAATGTCAAGCAGCATGTCTTTGTCCACAGCGGAAACGATATTGACCGCGCGCAACATACCGCCGCTAGCCCCCGCAGGATTTGTCACGGTCACGCTTTCCGCCAAGGGACCGACGATCAGGTTGATCTGTCCAGCCGCGATGTTGCCGCGCTCGCCACTGTACTGTTGCATCGCCTCAAATGGCGCATTGGCTGTCTGGTTCCTCCCGGCTGGTAAGAATACATCCAAGACGGTGCGGAACAGCAAGGGAGCGGCGGCGTCCATGCTTAAAATCGTGTTTGCGGGTATGGTCACTGGCGCATCGGTCAAATTTGTGAAACGCGCCGTGCCGCGGGCAGGTACTTCATCCAGGTTGCGAATGCCCGTGGTTGGCAAGGTGGCAGTGGTCTCGACGGTTGCGCGGACTGTTTGCGCGGGGATAATGCCTTTGTCCAGGTCAAGACCGTCGGCGGAGGCGTCGGCGATGATGGTCATGGGGACAGCGATGGGTTCCGTCCGCAAGCTGACTTCCACGCTTGCGCCGGGAACAACCACAAAAAGCGCCGCAAGCGTTGCGAAGGCGAGCAGCGCCAGGACAATCAGGCGTTCCAAAACGGTTCGCAGACGGGAAGGGCGCCTATCGCGGCGCAAGACGCGGCTGGCTATCGAGCGTAGTTCTGCGGGCGCCTGCGACTTGCTCGGCTGGTGGTGGCGCGGCAAAAAGATTTTCTGGCGTCCGCGCTTCCATCGGTTTTTTTCGCTGGTCGCGACAGAATCAAAGCAACTGATATTGAGATCCTTGGCATGTTCGTTTATGTCGGGATCGCGGCTGACCAAGGCGAGTTGAATCGCGCGCCGGTAGGCTTCTCGCTGCAAAAGGATCAAGTCTAGTTTACGTTTGCAGAACGTTCCGGACGGGGAAAGAACCAGCAAGACGCGCTTGCCGCGCAGCCCTGACAGGCGCGGCTTCACTGACGCGAAGCTGTCACCGGGGTCGAGTTTTAGCTCTACGGTCTCTGGCGTCATGTCCTGAATGACTTCACTTGACGGCTGGATTCGGCTTGGTCCGGTCTAGGCTTGGGCGATCAATTCGCGCGCTCGCAGAAGAGCCTCATTGATTTTGCCGCTGTCTTTGCCGCCAGCCTGCGCCATCTGTGGGCGGCCGCCGCCACCGCCGCCCACAACTTGGGCGATGGGTTTGATGAGATCGCCCGCGCGCAAGCCATCTTTGACCAGCGCGTCTGTCACCGCCACGACGATTTGCGGGCGACCGTTTATGTCGCTGGCGAGTACCATGACACCTTTTTCCACGCGATTGCGGAACCAATCGGTCATTTCGCGCATGGTTTCCATGGGAACGGCTTCCAAGCGCACCAGCAAGCCTTGCTTCCCGTTGATGCTTTCCAAGCGCTTGTC
Source organism: Phototrophicaceae bacterium (assembly GCA_965116975.1). Lineage (GTDB taxonomy): Bacteria > Chloroflexota > Anaerolineae > Aggregatilineales > Phototrophicaceae > UBA6055. Next base: position 1,977,655 of record OZ220735.1, on the reverse strand, counting down.
AAGCATCTCATCAAAACTGGTCTTCGCCAATTGTCGCCGCAAGGCGTCAATCTCTCGCCGCGCGCCGCCAAGTTCCCGCTGCAAGCCGCTGAGCTTGGCCGCGACAGAATCGGGTGAGGCGCCCAGTTGCTGGGCGATTTCCTCAAGCAGCGCCAATCTACCTTGCGCATAGACGGCGGCAGGCAAGCCGGTCAGAGCCTCGACCCGGCGAATGCCGGCGCTGACACTGCCTTCGCTGGTGAAAACGAAACTGCCGATTTCCGCTGTGCGCTGGACATGCACGCCGCCACATAACTCATAGCTATAGCGCTCGCCGTCGGCTTCGATGACAACTGTGCGCACGACGTCGCCGTATTTCTCGCCAAAAAGCGCCATCGCGCCTTCGCTGCGCGCGTCTTCCAGAGATTTCTTCGAGGCATGGACAACGTAGTTGGAAAGTACCGCCCGGTTGATTTCCCGCGCTATGCGGCTAAGCTCGCTAGCGCTAAGTTTTTCTGGATGAGAAAAGTCGAAACGCAGGCGATCAGGCGCCACCAGCGAACCCTTCTGTTGCACATGACTGCCCAACTGATTGCGCAGCGCCGCATGCAGCAAATGCGTCGCCGTATGGTTGCGGGTGATATTCCCTCGTCGGTCGCGGTCAACTTGCGCAAGAACCGCATCGCCTGTCCGGGGATTGCCCTCGACAACTTCGCCGGCGTGAACGACGAGACCCGCCAGCGGCTGCTTCATGGATTCGACTTCGATTAGCCAATCGGCGGCGGCGATCAAACCCGTATCGCTCACTTGGCCGCCGGCTTCCACATAAAAGTTTGTCGCGCCCAAAACGACTTCGACTTTTTCGCCTAGCAATGCCTTTTCCACTAAGCGATTGTCTTGAATCAGAGCCAGAACGCGCGTTTCGCAGGGGGCGTCGTCATAAGGATTGTAGCTGAGTCCGTCATCGCTCGCGCCGCCCGCTTCTCGCAGCCGCCCGAGCAAGTCTTTGTAGAAGTCGACGGATTGCATTTCGCCCAGCGCTTGCCCGCCGCCGCTGATACGGGCATGCTCGGCTTCCGCGGCCGCGAAACCGTCTTCGTCGACTCTGAAACCCCGCTCCTCGGCGACATCTTTTGTGACTTGAAAGGGCAGTCCCAGCGTTGCCTTCAAGTGAAATGTTGCCTCGCCAAATAACGTGTTGATATTGTTACTTATCAAATCCCTAGAGCGATCTATAGTATCCTGAAGGCTTTGAAATTCAGTTTCAGGCCCTATTGAGTCTAATGCTCTGTCTAATGCACTGCGTAAACCCTCATATTGTTTCGCAAGAAGTGGGGTCAAGTTGTGGCTGATTTGAATCAGCTGTTCGTCAAGATCTTGCTTTAGTGAAGACAAAAATTGCTCATTTGTATGTTTACCAGATTGGGTAACCGAGTCAATTGTTTCTGACCACTTTCTAGCCTGATCATTTATTACCTCATCTGCCGATGCTTGATTAAGTGGCCTCCGATCGATTAATTCCTCAAGGCCTGTCAACCCCCTTTCCATGGTCAGGCGGAAGCGTTCTTCTTCTTGCGTGATGACGCGCTTGATGCTGTCGGCTTGTTCGACGAGTTCCTGGTAATGCTCGCCCATAATCTCGATGGCGGTATCGGCGACATCGGCGAGGAACGGTTGGTCTAGCCCGATCTTGAGCCCGTAGCGCGCCGCGCGCCGGATGACGATGCGAGGTATGGCGGCGCGTCCTTTTGCGCCGGGGAAAACGCCATCGCTAATGAGAAAGACAGCCGCGCGGATATGATCCGCTATAACGCGATATGGCACGATGTTGGCGTCGCGTTCTTCATCGTTATGCCCGGTCAGTTCCTGCGTCCGTTTGATAATCGGCATAAAAATATCGGTCTCGTAGGTGGCGTCGACGCCCTGCAAGATGGATGTGATGCGCTCGAAGCCCATACCGGTGTCGACGCCCGGCGCGGGCAGCGGCTCATCCCAGCGTCCGCTGTGTTCGGGGTCGGCTTGCTGGCGATTGAACTGCATAAAAACCAGATTCCAGATCTCGAGGAAGCGATCGTCTTCCGATTGCAGCATGGGTATAATGTCGTCTTCTCCCGCTGACGGCTGCTTGTCCCAATGGATCTCTGACGTCGGACCGCAGGGACCGGTATCAGCCATCTGCCAGAAGTTGGTGGCGGGACCCATGCGCGCGACCCGTTTCGGGCTGATGCCGACGTCCTTGACCCAGCAAGCATAGGCTTCGTCATCATTTTCATAGACCGTGAAGACCAGGCGGTCGGCTGGCAGCTTATAAACCTCGGTCAACAATTGATAGGCGTATTTGATGGCGTCGCGCTTGAAATAATCGCCAAAGCTGAAATTGCCCAGCATCTCGAAGAAGGTGTGGTGACGGGGCGATGGACCGACGTTTTCCAGGTCATTGTGTTTGCCGCTGACGCGCATGCACTTCTGCGAGGTGGTCGCGCGGCTATAGCTTCGCTTGTCCAAGCCCAGGAAAACATCTTTGAATTGCACCATGCCCGCATTAACAAAGAGAAGCGTGGGATCCTTGGCTGGCACTAGGGAGGAGGAGGCCACCCGCTTGTGTCCCATCTCTTCGAAATAGTCGAGGAAGGTCTGTCTAACTTCAGCGCTGCTCATACTTTGCATGCTCTGTTCCCTTGTCATTGACTTGAAGACATTTATCGGTTTTATTTCATTCGGACACAAGAATAATGATAATCCCAAGCCCTTGGCAAGACTATAGCTAGAACAGTTCAATCGCTTCAAATAATTTTCAACATAGAGGACGCAGAGGACACAGAGTTCGTAGGAGTTTAGACGACTATTCTTCTAAATCTGCGGCCCGGAATCGGCAACAGTCCCCAGCGAAACGTGATTTGTCACCAAAAATCACAGCTGAGAAGAGATTTTTTGTTTTTCTCTGCGTTCTCTGCGTACTCTGTAGTTAATTTTCAGTTTAGAATCCTGCCATTTCGTCCGCCATCATTTTGAAGCGATTGCCCTTGCCAAGGCGCCCCAAGCTGAAAATCTGCGGCTGATATGGTATACTGCCCGTTCTAAGGTGAATTGACGCAACGAGAAAATGGTTATGGCGACACTTGAAGAACAAGTCGAAGTATTGATGTCGGGCGCGGCTTACGGCGATCCAGAGACGCGTGACAATATGGCGAAGGAGCTGCGGAAACGCTTACAGGAGTGCGAGGCGGAAGGGCGGCCCCTGCGCGTCTACTGCGGCTACGATCCGCGCACCTCCGATTTGCACTTGGGCCACACCATCACCATGCGCAAGCTGCGGCAATTCCAGGACTTCGGGCACGACGTAACTTTTCTGATCGGCACATTTACCAGTTTGATCGGCGACCCTTCCGACAAAGACAGCGCGCGGGATCAATTGACCATGCAGAATGTCGAAGACAACGCCCGCACCTACGCGGAGCAAGCCTTCAAGATTCTCGATCGCGATCTGACGCGGGTCCGCCGCAATGACGAATGGCTGGCGACCCTGGATTTCGCCGACATCATACGGCTGGCGAGTCATTTCACGGTTCAGCAATTCCTGGTCAGAGAGAACTTCGCCAAGCGCATCGACGATGGCAAGGCGATATTTTTGCACGAATTCTTCTATGCGCTGATGCAAGCCTACGACGCCGTCGCGCAAGAAGCCGATGTGCAAGTCGGCGGACAAGACCAATTGTTTAACATCCTGGTGGCTGGCCGCAAGCTGCAGACCGGATTGGGCCAGAAGCCGCAGATCGCGCTTATCATGGGGGAGAGCCTGCCCGGTACCGATGGCAATGACAAGATGTCGAAGAGCATGGGCAACCATATTCCGCTCTTGTCCGAGCCTTGGGATATGTACGGCAAGGTCATGAGTTTGCCCGACAAAGCCATGGGCAGCTATCATAAATTGATATTGGGCTGGACGCAGGCGCAGGTGGAAGAGCTGGAGCGGAAGCTGCAAGCCGGCGAGCTGCATCCCAATGAAACCAAGATGAATCTCGCGGGCGAGATCGTGGGCATCTTCCATGGCGAAGCCGAAGCGGAAGCGGCGCAAAAGCGCTGGAACGAGGTGTTCCGGGGCGGCAGCGGCATCCCGGACGATATTGACGAAGCGGTGCTGCTGGCGACCGAAGAAATCCGCGATATCCTGGTTCGGCTGGGCATGGTTGGCAGCCGCGGCGAAGCCAAACGACTCATTCAGCAGAATGGCGTGCGGCTTAACGAAGAAAAAGTGGACAGCTTAAAAGCGGCTGTTTCGCCGGAGATGCTCCCGGCAATTTTGCAGGTGGGCAAACGCCAGTTCGTTCGTTTGGTGAAAGCCGAGTAGAACGTTCTAAGGAATCTCGTTGGCAGACAATTCTCCATATACAGTTGACGAGCAGATCTGCGTCTGTATATCCAAGCAAGTCAAAGACGGCGATGTCTGGGCGCAGGGGATCAATACCCCGCTGGTATCGGCTGGCTTAATCCTGGGCAAGATTCGCTATGCGCCGCGCGCCCGATTTACTTCGGCGATAGGGCAAGCGTTGGTGCAAGACTGGGGTCCTTTGGGCATTACGGACATCGAAAACCTGTGGGTAGGCAAGGGACTTATTCATCTCGGTTTCGCCACTGGCGCCGCGGATATTCTGCCCAAGTATCGTCCGAAAGAGTTTTTCCGCCCAGCCCAGGTCGACAGCCGCGGCAACTTCAACAATATCGCCTTTGGCAAAAACTATGAGAAGCCACGGATGCGGCTGCCAGGCAGCGGCGGCATACCGGACGTGACGCCACTCTATGATCACACCTTTCTCTATGTACCGCGTCATTCGCGTTTGACTTTCGCCGCGAAGATCGATTTTCTCAGCGGCTTGGGGCACGCGCCGCAACGGAAGCAGGGGGGCGGACCCCGCTACCTGGTTTCTGACTTGGGTCAGTTTGACTGGCGGGAAGGGCGCATGCGCGTCATTTCGGCGCATGCCCATAGCGATATCGCGACGATCAAGCGCAAGACCGGCTTCGACTTGGAGCTTGCGCCGGATCTATGCCAAACCCCGCCGCCGGATGCTGAGGACCTCAGGCTCTTGCGCGAAGAGATTGACCCACTGGCGACGCGCAAATTGGAAACTTTGGGCGGCGCCGCGCGCAAAGACCTGCTGCGCGCGATATTGCGCCAAGAAGGCTCGCTATAGTTGCTCTATTCGTTAGACCTGGCTGCGAATCTCCAGGAATTTATGCCGCGGAAGCGGTCGGCGGCGCTGCCGAGAAAACCCAGTCGCAGTCCTTCAATTGAATCGCGGACGACCATGGTATAGAGCGGGTAATACAGGGGAATGGCGATCGTCTTTTCGGCAAATATCGCCTGGAACTGTTGATACATTTGCTGGCGGGCTATGCCATTAATTGTCCGTCGCGCGGCATCGAGCAACTCCGCGATTTCGTGTTGCGCCGCGCCGCCGTAATTCTGGCCAGCGCCGGCTTGCGCGGGATGCCAAAAGCGATAAACGTCGGGTTCCGCGCCAATGCGCTGCGAAACGATCGCCGCAGCGAATTCGCCGGCGCGCAGCCGCTCCTGCAACTCAGCAGGACCGACTGAGACCACTTCGAATGCCAGCCCTAGCTCCCGCCATTGAGCGGCGATGTCGAATGCAAGCGCGGGCAAGGAGTCGGTATTCTCCACGAGCAAGGTAAGCTCATCCGTCTCGGCGCTTTCTGTTTCGGCGCTTGCTTCCGCATCCGACTGCGCGCCGGCAATTGTTTCCAGCAGTGAGAGCGCAAGCGCAGGGTCATGCGCGCTCCAAGAATCGCTGAACTGATATACTGACATGCCCGGGATTAGGGGGCTGTCGGCGACTATGGCTTTTCCCGCCAGGCGCGCCGCGACCAGCTCCATCTGATTGAGGCTCAATGCCAGCGCGCGGCGCAGACGTCGATCGGCAAATGCCCGCTCCCGCCAGTTGAAAATAAGGATTTGCAGGGTCGAATCGATGCTGGTGTGCAGACGCGCCTGGGGCAAACTTAGCAGCTCGTCACGAGATCCAAGGTTCGCCAATACATCAACTTCGCCGCGGCGGTAGGCTTGAATCGCCTCATCCGCAGTCGCATAAAGATTGAAGAGCAGTTCCCGCAATTGATAGCCGCTTTGTGTAGCGTCACGCGGCATGTATTCGGGCGCGTGCTGCAGCAAAATGGCGCCGATCTTGCCCGATGGATCGAGGCGCAATTCGCCAAGTTGGTAGGGACCAGCGCCAATTGGCGACAAGTTAAAGGGGTGGCTTGCCAGGTCCGAAACAGTCGTCCCGCGCAGGGCATGTTCCGGGAGGATGCCGATTGTCAATAGTCGCGTGAAGCTCGCCAGCGGCTGCGCCAGGCGAAAACGCAGCAGGTGATCCGACAGCTTTTGCGTTTCGACCGTGCGCCAAAACTCGGCGCTGGGCGAATAGGACGCATAATCCGGATCGCTGAGCAAGGACATGGTATACACGACGTCGTCGGCGCTGAAGGCGACGCCGTCCTGCCAATTGACATCCTGGCGCAATTCCAGCACATATTCGAGGCTGTCGCCCGATATAGTCAGGTTTTCCACCAGATCAAGCACAGGCGCGCCATAGTTGTCAGTCGCGAAGAGCCCCCGGAAGATCAGGCTCGTAAGGTCTCGGTCGACAGGATTGAGCTGCGCGAAGAGCGGATTCAGTCGCTGGACCGCGCCGACCAGTCCTTCGCGATAAATTGCCCGGTCTGTCGGGGAAGTTTGAGGGACTGAGGTCGCGGGGACTTGCGCTGCGGCGGGCGATGAAGCAGGCGCGGGCGTGGCGTCGCCTCCGCTGGGGGCTGGGAGCGTCGGCCTTTGCGACTGACCTTGAGGCGCCTGGCTGACCCGAAAGACGAGGGCAATTGAACAAACAGCCGCAGCCAGTATCAGCGCCAGAAACTGCAAACGGAATCCACGAAACATGACCCGCCTTTTACGTCTAGATCATGGATTGCTGATGCGCTGCTGGTAAATTGGCGGTAGTTGAGCGTTCGTCGCCTGCTTTGATAGCGAAATACCGGAGACTCAGCCAGTCGTAGCCACAGAGAACAGCGCTATGCCAAGAAAGGCGATGCACAAGAATATCGTGATGCGAAATAGCGTTTTCTCCAGCCCGCGCCGGGTACGGGCGATGCCGCCGCCAGCGTCGCCGCCCAGCAAGCTGCCCAATGCGCCGCCTTTGACTTGCAGCAAGATGAGAATGATCAACGCGATAGAAATAACGATTGAAGAAATCTGCAAGGCGACAGCCATGCTATAGCTCCCTGTATTCAACCATAGTGCGAAACACCGACAGTATAGCACCGCTTTCAGCTTGTGACTAGCCTGGAAGGAGCGCGGGTTGCCACAGAGTAAATATACGTCATTTGCCGCTTTTAGTCGCGCAAGTCCTGCAGAAATTCGATTGCCGCCTCGAGCTGCAAGTCATGTTCGCGCTCTTCGTTGGTTTGCGGGTCCCATTCGACGATGATATCCGGCGTGATGCCCTGCGCGTGAATCCAGGAGCCATTGGGTCTAAGCCAGCGCTTCACCGTAATGCGCAGGCAACCGCCGTTTGCCAGGTCGGGGACAATATTCTGTACCGTGCCCTTGCCGAAGGTAGGTTCGCCCAAGATCGTTGCGACGCCATAGTCCTGCATGGCGCCGGCGATCACTTCCGCCGCGCTGGCGCTTGTTTCATTGACCAATACAACTATCGGCACATCAATATCGGCATAATCGCCGCGCGCGTGGGTGACTTCTTCGCTCTGATCCCGCGAGACTTGCCGCAAAAGCGCGCCGTCTTCGATGAAGGCGCTGCCGATTTCGATCGCGCTGGCCAGCGTCCCGCCCGGGTTGTCGCGAATATCAAAGATCAATCCGTTGGTCTTATTGATGTCGATGTCTTTTAGCGCCGCGTCCAGTTGCGCGCGCGAGAGGTCATTGAAGTCCAGCATTTTCACGTGCGCGATTTTGTCGCCAAGCGCCTGGTAGGTGACGTTGGGCAAGGTAAAGAGCTCGCGCGTGATTTCAAAGCTGAGCAATTCTTCGCCGCGCTTGAAAGTGATGGCAACTGTTGTGCCACGCGGTCCAGGGACAAGCGCCGTTAATTCCGCTTGCGACTTGCCGGCGACCAACTGACCCTCGACTTCGTAAAAGACATCGCCGGGCAAGAGGCCCGCGCCTGCGGCCGGCGAGCCGGGAATCACCGTGACAATCTCGATTTCTCCGGTGTCTTCGATCCTGCGAATGGTAACGCCGATGCCGGAGAATTCGCCCGAGAAGTCGCTGGCTCGATCACACAAATCGGGACCTTGGATGTAGCCGCTGTGTTCATCTTCCAGCGCGCCGATCATACCGTCGATAGCGCCATTGACCAATATGTCAACATCGACGGGATCGACATAGCGAGATTCAACAATCGCATAAGCATCCCAAAAGGGTTCGAAAGCTTGGTCGGTTGCGCTTAGCGCCCTTCGCTCTTGGGCGTCGCTGCGGTTGGACAATGCCATGCTGCCCGCGATAAAGCCGACAATGAAAACAACTGCGCCTATCAGAAGCGGTTTCAATACCTGGGCATGGCGCTGGTGGAGCGGCGACTGTGAAAGCATGATGGTTCTCCGTCAAAGAGCCTTCAATGAGCCGTCAATGAAGCGGCTACAATACCTGTACAGTATACGTTATCATGGCGAAATTGCGGCGACGCAAAGCGCGTCCACGGACCTTGCAACTGGCGACGGCGCTCGTTGCTCATCAATATTTGACAGGGGAATCTCGCAGAGATGGGCGAGCATTTTGTTTCATTCAAATCCATTGAAGAAGCGGCGAATGTTGTCCGCGATGGTCAAACTCTGGCTCTCGGCGGTATGACCTTGTATCGGCGGCCCATGGGATTCGTTAAGGCTTTGCTGCGCCGAGCGCCGCGACCGCGCAACCTGACGCTGCTCAGTTTCACTGGCGGCATGGAATCCGACTTGTTAATCGGCGCTGGATGTGTCCGGCAGGTTCGCTCGGCTTATTTTGGCTTGGAATCCTTTGGCTTGGCGCCGATGTTCACGCAGTTTGCGCAGTCGCAGCGCGTCCAGGTGATCGAAGAGACCGAAGCGAGCATCGTGATGGGCATTCGCGCGGCCATCGCCGGTGTGGGCTTCATGCCGTCGCGCGCCTGGCTTGGCACGGATCTGCCTTCCTTGCGGCCCGATGTTAAAACGGTGACCGATCCATACAGCGACGACGAACTCTTGGCATTCCCGGCGATTCCCTGCGATGTCGCCGTCATCCATGGTTTGGCGGGCGATAAACAGGGCAATGTGCTTATCAACAATAATTTGGGTATTGATATGGAATTAGTCTATTTGGCTGATACGGTCCTGGCGACTGTCGAAACGATTGTCGACGATCTGCGGCCTAGCGCGCAAGGCGTCATCATCCCATACCCCGGCTGTGACATGCTCGTACATAGTGCCGACGGCGCCGCGCCGACGAGTTGTTATCCGCGCTATCCCGTCGCCGGCGGCGCCATCTTGAAGTATGTCGAAGCCTGCAATTCGGGCCGCTTCTTGAAATTCTTAGATGAATTCTTGCAAGAATAGCGGCGGTGCTATCGCGTCAAATCGGCGTCATTTAGGATGATGAAATTCAGATGAAATTAGACAGCAGAGGACACAGACTGCACAGAGAAAATGGCAGGGGCGAGGGCAATCGCTTCAAATTATTTTCACCACGTAGACACCGAGAGTCGCGTAGACAATGACCGCCAACACCGAGATTTATCCGTAAATATGCCAAAAAAGGACGTAATGTAGGGGCGATTCTGTGCCGCGCGTAGACACTGCGGGTCAATCGCCCACGATTTTGCACCCTATTTTATGGGCGAGCCAAGGCTCGCCCCTACAATTCATCAGTTTGATGTTAAATCGACAGTTATGGATTTTAAAGCGATTGCCCTGCCGTTTCCAGTTATTTTGTTGGCATTACGTCATGTGTACCTGGCGCATAAATAAGAATAGATGCGATTGCAACTGCAATGTTGCCAGCAGACCGCGTTGCCAGTATAATGAAGTCACAATTGAATATGTCGAGACTTGGGGAGCTTGCTTTTGCAAGCTGAGAGGGTGCGAAAGGTCGCGCCGACCCATTCACCTGATCCAGATAATACTGGCGTAGGGATGTCCACCGTGAACGAAATCAAGCCACCCTTGTAGACAGCCTTACAAGGGTGGTTTTTATTTCACTCGCATAGGGCGCCCCAAGTCGCCGCGACAGAAGCCAAGAGTATTCAAATGAAGGGAGCCATTCTCATGTACGCGAGGTCAGTTGTCGTAATTTTGCTATTAGTCCAGATCGTGCTTAGGGTTTCGTCCCAGGAAAATGACAGGGTTGTTGTGGTGACCCATGACAGTTTCGCAGCCTCTGAATCGGTCTTGGAGGCATTTGAAGCGCAAAGCGGCCTGACAGTTGAAATACTGCGCGCGGGCGATGCCGGCGCCATGGTGAATCAATCGATTCTGAGCGTGAACAACCCCTTGGGCGATGTCTTGTACGGCATTGACAACACTTTTCTCAGTCGCGCGCTGGGCGCCGAGATTTTCTTGCCTTATGACTCCCCCCAGCTTCAATTTGTCGCCGAAGCCTTTATCCCGGATGTTAATCACGCTGTTACGCCGATTAACTACGGCGATGTCTGCGTCAATTACGTTATCGCGTATTTTGAGGAGAACGAAATTGCGCTGCCGGCGAGCCTCGCCGAACTGACCTTGAGCGAGTACGAGGGCTTGCTCGTCGTACAAAACCCAGCCACGTCTTCCCCGGGGCTGGCTTTCTTGCTGGCGACAATTGCGGTATTCGGCACAGAAGGCGATTACACATTTCTAGATTATTGGGCAGACCTGCGCAGCAACGACGTGCTGGTTGTTGACGGCTGGTCAGAAGCCTACTTCGGCGAATTCAGCGCGCCCGGGCGCGACCTGGGCACACGGCCTCTGGTCGTGAGTTACGCCAGCAGTCCGCCGGCCGAGGTCCTATTCAGCGAAAACCCCGAAGACGGTCCTTTCACCGGCGCCCTGGTTGGCGACGAAATGTGTTTTCGCCAGATTGAATACGCGGGGATCCTTGTGAACGCGCGCAATGCGCAAGGCGCGCGGCAGTTTGTCGACTTCATGCTGAGCCAAGCGTTCCAAGCCGACTTGCCGCTGAACATGTTTGTTTTCCCGGTGCGCGACAAGATCCCGCTGCCAGGGATCTTTGCCGAACTGACGCAGATTCCTGAACAGCCGGCTGCGCTTGATCCAGCTGAGATTGAAGCGAAGCGCGAAGATTGGATACAGGCTTGGTCGGAGGTCATGCTGCGTTGACGCGCTTGCGGTGGTCCTACTGGCGCCTCGTCTACCTTGTGCCCGTGATCTTTCTGGCGCTATTTTATTTCTATCCGCTGATGGCGATACTGGACATCGGCTTGCGTCCCGAGGGCTGGTTGGATCTGTCCGCTTTCCTGCGCCTGCTCTCGTCGGACTACTACGTCGGCGTGTTTCTCTTCACCGTATATCAAGCGGCGCTCTCCACAGTATTGACCTTGTTATTGGCTTTGCCCTGCGCCTTTGTGTTTTCGCGCTATCGTTTCGCCGGCAAATCGCTATTGCTGGCATTGGCAACGCTGCCATTTGTGCTGCCTACGGTTGTGGTCGCCATGGCTTTCATGTCTTTGATTGGCAGGCGCGGTTTGCTGAACGATCTTTTGACGACTTTGTTCTCCCTGGATTACAGCCCGATCCAGTTGGAACGCACGCTGGCGATCGTCATCATCGCGCACGTCTTCTACAACTTCGCCATCGCCTTGCGGATCATGACCAGTTATTGGTCTGCCCAGGGAATCGCGGCGGAAGAAGCCGCTCGCGTACTGGGCGCGGACAACTGGGCGCTTTGGCGCGATATCAGATTGCCGCTCATTCAGCCCGCGCTGCTTTCCGCCGGCGCTCTTGTCTTCATGTTTGCCTTCACCAGTTTTGGTGTTGTCTTGATCTTGGGCGGCATCCGCTTCGCAACGCTGGAAGTGCAAATCTACTATCAGACGATTAACCTCTTCAACCTGCCCCTGGCTGCGGCGCTTTCGCTGCTGCAAATTGGCGCGATGTTCGCCTTGATGATCCTGTATACAAATTTGCAGCGCAGCGCGCAATTTGCGATTGGCAGTGGCAAGGCGGTCGCGAAGCCCGCCAAGAACGCGCGCGAAAGAGCCTTGGTCTGGGGCGTCGTGATCTTCATCTTCGCCTTGCTATTCACACCGCTTCTGGCCTTGGTGGCGCGTTCGGCGCTGCAGGACGGGGCATTGGATCTGAGCAATTACCTGGCGCTTGTTGAATCGTCGCGCGGGTCGCTGCTGTTTATCGCGCCTATCGAATCCGTCGCCAATTCGCTGCGCTTCGCGCTGATGACAACGGGCTTGGCTTTGGTCATCGGTTTGATCGCATCCTTCATGATTGCCGGTCGCGGTCGGCTCGCGCGGTATGTGGATCCTTTGCTGATGCTGCCGCTGGCGACCAGCGCAGTTACCCTTGGCTTTGGCTTTATCGTCGCGCTGGACGAGCCTCCGCTAAACTTGCGCTCATCCTGGCTCATTATCCCCATCTCGCACACTTTGGTGGCATTTCCCTTTGTCGTTCGCAGCGTATTGCCGAGTTTGCGCGCTATCCCGCCCTCAACGCGCGAGGCGGCGCAGGTTTTAGGCTCGGGTCCTTATGACTTGCTGAGAACCATTGACCTGCCGCTGGTCAGCCGGGGCATCGCGGTGGGGGCGACCTTCGCCTTTACGGTGAGCATGGGCGAGTTCGGGGCATCGCTCTTTGTCGCGCAGCGCGAGTCGGTGACGATTCCGGTCGTGATTTACCGGCTCATTGGCGACCCCGGTCTGGCATCTTATCGCCAGGCATTGGCGATGAGTGTCATTCTGCTTTTGGTATGCGCCCTGGGTTTTGTCATGATAGAACGCCTGCGCGTCGCCGGGGTGGGCGAATTCTGATGCCTGATCCGATGTCTGATCCGATGCTCCAATTGAAGAACCTGACTTATGTCTATGACGAGGCTGTTGCGCTAGAAAATGTCAACTTGACGGTCGCGCAAGATGAGATCGTCTGTCTGCTGGGAGCGAGCGGCTGCGGCAAGACCACGCTCTTGCGCATCGTCGCCGGCTTGATTTCCGACTATGCAGGCGACCTGCTGCTCGACGGGCGCGATCTGCGGCGCTTGCCCGCGCATGAACGGGGCTTCGGACTGATGTTCCAAGATTTCGCGCTCTTTCCGCACATGTCGGTATCCGACAACATCGCTTATGGCTTGCGGCGGCGGCGCATGGCTGCGAGCGATATAGCACAGCGAGTAGATGAAATGCTGGCTCAAGTTGGATTGGCGGGTTATGGCGGACGCAACATCGGGACTTTGTCGGGCGGGGAACAGCAGCGCGTCGCCCTGGCGCGCAGCCTGGCGCCCGAACCGCGCTTGCTGATGCTGGACGAGCCGCTCGGTTCGCTGGATGCGCTATTGAGAGACAAACTGGCGCTCGAACTGAGAGAGATTATCCATAGCGCGGGTTTGAGCGCGCTGTATGTTACGCACGACCACCGCGAAGCCTACGCGATTGCCGATCGGATTGCGCTGATGGACAAAGGCAGGATCCGGCAGTTCGCTAGACCCTTTGACTTATATCACCACCCGCAGGACGAACATGTCGCGAGATTCCTGGGTTTTTCTAATATGTTTCGATTTGGAGACAATCGCTTCACGCGCGAGCTGCGACATAAATTTGCGCCGGATGCCGCCGCAAGCGACGCCTTCTTGATCCATCCGGATGGGATTGAACTCGGCGACGGTGGCGACAGTACAGAGATAGCGCGGCGGGGCCAGATCGAGTCTGATGTGTTCCGCGGTGAATACAGCGAAGTCCGTATTCGCCTGTCACAGGACGGTGTAACGTTGAGCTGCAAGTCGCGCGATAGCAACCCGGCTGTCGATACTTCAGTCACGGTTCATGTGAAGCGTGAAGCGATTAGGCGATTGAATTGACTTCGACGACGGACCAGGGCAATCGCTTCAAAATCCATAACTGTCGAATTTAACATCAAACTGATAAATTGTAGGGGCGAGCCTTGGCTCGCCCATGAAATTGGGTGCAAAATCGTGGGCGATTCACAGAATCGCCCCTACATTACGTCCTTTTTTGGCATATTTACGGATAAATCTCGGTGTTGGCGGTCATTGTCTACGCGACCCTTGGAATCTATGTTGAAAATAATTTGAAGCGATTGCCCTGGACGACGGACCACTAGACTATGCGCCGAGCGGCAATGCGACTATAATCCGATGGTCAAAATTAAGTAAAGGGAAGGGCAGAACTCAAGATGCCTCGCGCTTTATTCAGTGTTTCGAACAAGATTGGAATCACCGAGTTCGCCCATTCATTGCTGACCTACGGCTGGGAAATTGTCGCCAGCGGCGGAACTCGCAATATCCTAGAACAGTCGGGTGTGCCGGTCACTAGCCTGGAACAGCTTACGGGCCTGCCCGAGATGCTTGGCGGGCGCGTTAAGACCCTGCATCCAGCCATCCACAGCGGCATCCTGGCGCGCGATAACGAGGCGGACTTACGGGAGATCGAGAGTTTTGGATTCGCGCCCATCTCAATGGTCGTTTGCAACCTCTATCCATTTATCGAAACAGCGCTGACCGAAGACGAAAATCTGAGCGACGTCATTGAACAGATCGATATCGGTGGTGTAACCATGTTGCGCGGGGCAGCCAAGAACTTCGAACACGTGATAACCATTTGCGATCCGGAAGACTATCAGTCTATCATGCAGGCTTTGCACGAAGGTGGGCGGATTGACCTAGCGCGCCGGCGTGAGCTCGCGGTGAAAGCCTTTGCGCATACCCGGGATTATGACATGGCAATCCACGCCTATCTTTACGAATCGGGCTTGCCAGCCCCAGCATCCACGGGCATGCCAGAAAGCATTGCTATAAGCATGCTGCGCAGCAATGAACTGCGTTACGGCGAAAACCCCCATCAAAGCGCCGCCTATTATTCGCCGCGCTTATCTGACTTGCCCTTGGGCGCCGCGCAATTGGGCGGAAAGCAACTGTCCTACAACAATATCCTCGATGTCGATGCCGCCTGGCGCGCTGTCAGCAGCTTTAACGAACCAACGGTTGTGATCGTCAAGCATCTCAATCCGACCGGCATCGCCTCGCACGTCTCCATCGCCCAAGCTTATCCACAAGCTTTGGCTTCCGATCCGATATCAGCTTTCGGCGGCATCATCGCCGTCAATCGCGAGGTCGACGAGGCATTTGTTGGCGTTTTGGGAGCCTTATTTGTGGAAGCCATCGTCGCGCCCGCCTTTACGGTGGGAGCGCAGACACAACTGCGCGAGCGGCGTAAGAACTGTAGACTCTTGCAAGTTCCGCAGCCCTTTGGATCAGGCAACCTGGAAGTTCGCTCGGTCATGGGCGGCGTGCTCGCGCAGACAATTGACCTGGGCGACCCGCCCGAGGCGGTCATGCGGACGGTGAGCGCGCGCGTGGCGCTTGATACGGAATTGGAATCTCTGAGATTCGCCTGGAAAGCGGTGCAGCATGTCAAGTCCAATGCGATTGTGCTTGCGCAAGGCAGGCGAACAATCGGCATCGGAGGCGGTTTGCCGAGCAGGGTAGACGCGGTAGAGCTCGCGATAAAAAAAGCCGGGGACGAGGTGACAAGCGCGGTCCTGGCTTCGGATGCTTTCTTCCCTTTTCCCGATGGCATTGAAGTCGCGGCGCGGGCGGGCGTCACCTGCGTCATACAGCCTGGCGGTTCTATCCGCGATGCCCAAGTGATTGAAACGGCCGACTATTACGACATGGCGATGATCTTCACAGGTGGGCGGCACTTCCGCCATTAACTGGAACTGGCTGGAGCCAAGTCTGTTTCTTCAAGATCGCCGTTCTTCGGCTTCTTGCCGGTGAAGGGCAGTTCGCCTTTTTCCCATGCGACCAGAAGCGGAACCGCCGTGAAGATCGACGAATAGGTGCCCGATAGCAAACCGATAAACAGAATCGCGATGAACTGCTTGACGGTTTCCCCGCCAAATAGCAAGATGGCAATCATGATAAAGAAGGCGTTTAGTTGCGTGGCAAGTGATCGGTGTATGGTCTCCCAGATGCTGCGATTGACAATCGTCTCGTAAGGCTCGCCGAGATGTTTCGGGATATTTTCGCGTATACGGTCGAAGACGACGATCGAGTCTTGGACAGAGAAGCCCACAACGGTCAAGACCGCTGTCAAGAACAAGGCGTCGATTTCCCAGCCGAGCAATAGCCCGAAGAGCGACATGACACCCATCACCAGCAGGATGTCGTGGATCATGGCCGCGATGGCGCAGACGCCGTAGCGTATGGCGTTGGGCACCTGCCGGAAGGCGATCACGATGAAGCCGGTGATCACCAATGCGCCGACCGCTACCGCAGCCAGCGCGGACCGCGTGACCTCTTGCCCAATGGTGGCGGAGACGGTTTCCACGCGGAAGCTGTCTCGGTCAATCGGCGTAATCTCGCCCAGGCGCAGCAGGATTTCGTTTGTCACTTCTACGTCGTGGAAACCGGCGCGCACCGACCAGCGATAGTCGCTTGCCTGGCCGATGCGCTGGATGATGATATTGTCATCGCCGACCGCGCTGAAAACTTGACGGAGACCGTCTTCGGTCGCGCCCGCTTCTTGGAACTTCAATTCGTATATGCTGCCGCCAACAAAGTCGATGCTCAAGCGGAAAGGCGAGCCGGTCGAAAGCGTCGACAAGAGCATGATCAACAGTCCTGGTCCGATGACCGCGGCCGAAAGCAAGAAGAACCAGCGGCGTTTCTCTACAATCTTAAACATAAAGGCTCTCCTCTATACGCCTAGCAGCGCGCGATTGTCTTCGATCGGCTTGCGGAATAAGCCGACAAGAATATACAGGAAGGTGCGCGTAACGATCACGGCGGTGAACAGATTCAAAACCAAGCCGATGGCCAGTGTCACGGCGAAGCCCGCGACGATGCTGGCGCCGGGGGTCTGCCCGAACATGAAGAGAATCCCGCAGATGATGATCGTCGAGAGATTGGAATCGCGAATGGATGTCCAGGCGCGGTCGAAGCCGGCCTTCAAAGCATCTTCCAGCGCGAGGCCAGCGCGCAATTCTTCTTTGATCCGTTCGAAAATCAGGATGTTGCCGTCAACAGCCGTTCCGATAGATATCAGAAAACCAGTTATGGCCGGCAAGGTTAATGTCACCGGCAAGAGCTTGAAGACGGCGATATTCAAGAAAATGAATACGATCAGCGCCAGATCCGCCGCCAAGCCCGGTAGGCGATAGTAAATGAACATGAAAGCCAGCACAACTAGAACGCCGACGACGCCCGCTTGTACGCTAAGCCTGACTGATTCTTGTCCCAGGGTCGCGCCGACTTCTTGGGTGCTCTCAATCCGGAGCGGTATGGGCAAGGCGCCCGAGCGCAATTGCAGCGCCAGGGTGTTTGCTTCCTGTTCGGTGAATTGACCGGAAATGACGCCGCCGGTTGACAGTTGCGCTTGAATGGTGGGCGCGGACAGCACTTCGCCGTCCAGCACAATCGCCATCGGCTGCCCGATGCGCTCGCCGGTGAAACTCCCGAATATATTCTGGAAGTCTTCCTTAATTTCAAAATTGATCAGCCATTGGGGGTTGCCCGTACCTTGCGCGGGCGCCAAGACCGCGCTCGCCGCCTGCAAGCCGGCACCGGTCATCACCGTGCGGAAGGGCAAACCGTTAACCGGATGCGCCAGCCGCCCTGCCAGTGAATCTTCCTCACCTTCTTCGCCGCTTCGTTCGCCGCGCAGCGCAATCTGTTCGCTGGTGACGATTTCCCGTCCGATCAGGTTCAGCACCTGGTTGGACAAGCCGCCAAAGTCAACAAACTCCAATAGCGCTGTTTGCTGGATGGTGGCGACCGCCTGTTCCGGATCGCGCACGCCGGGCAATTCAACCAAAATGCGATCGCGGCCTTGCACTTGCACGGTTGCCTCGGTCAAGCCCAGCGCATTCACGCGGCGCGAGACATTGTTGGCGGTTTCCGACAGTTCTTCCCGGGTGAAATTCTGCGTTGGGATATCCGCCTGCAAAAGCACCCGCAGGCCGCCGACGAGATCCAAGCCCAGGCTTTGCGTGATGTTCAGCGTGAATTCATTCTCGCCATCGCCGTCAGCGTCAATTTCTAGGTTTTCGCTGCAGCGAAGTGATTCCAGTTCCTCCGCTGTCGCCTTTGCGCAGGCTGCGGTTTCTACGCCCTTGAATTCGGGTGGCGTAGCAACCCAAATGCAGAAGAGGCTTAAGGCAATGATAAGGATCAGCCATCGAACATGACTGCTCATAGGTGGGACCTTTCGTGTATAGGGTCGGTTTTCAGGTCGTTCCACGCTCTGCCTGCTGGTCGCCCAATCCTATATTCGCGTTTCGGGCGATTTCCTGTGAATCATAGACCTGTTGCAAGGCTGCTGTCAGCAGCTTGATGGTCACGCCGTCGGCGATCTCTACATAAGAGAGGCCGGAATCCACGTCTATGTCGACGATTTTGCCGACGATGCCGCCATAGGTAACGATTTCATCGCCGACGTGCAAGGATCGCACGACTTTCTGTTTGTGCTTAAAAGCGCGCTGCTTTGGGAAAATGAACATCGCCCAATAGGCGCCCAAAGCGAGCGACAGAATGGCGAATACCAGCACGAACTCTAACATGGACACGATCCTGATACGGTATGAACCGCGCAATTATATCGGCGCATGCGGTCATAAGCTAGTGTTATCGATAGGTCTATAGCTTGCTTGACCTATTCTCAAAAGGAATCTACAATACGCAAGTGTTGGCTTTGTCGGTTGGTTAGGGAAGCTATCATGCTAAGACGATTGAAGAATGCGCGTTTCGGCATCTTTTTTCTGGCGCTTTTCCTGGTGTTGGCATCCCAGCGGGCCACAGCCGGAGACACGATCATCAGCAACAACTCCGGCTCCGAGAATCAAGTTTTTGTCATTGAGGGCGAAGCTTCGTTGGTGATAAATGGTTTTGATCTCAGTCCTCTCGGTCTGAACCTGCCTACTGCGCTGGACGCGGTGACCATATTCGTAAACCGCGCCGTACCAGGCGTCGCCGTGGATTTGGTCATCTATCAAGACGCGAATGGCGGCTCGCCCTTGGACGCGACGTTGATTCATCGGCAGCAGGTAGCAATCAATGCCGCCGGCGCCAATCGGATTTTGCTAGAACAAGCGGCGATTGTGTCGGAGCCAGTCGTATGGGTTGGGTTCTATTTGCCGGTTGGCTTCCGATTTAACGCCGATACCTCTGGTTCATCCGTGCTGACCTATTGGGCTTGGACGCCAGGCGGCGCTTTTGACGTCAATGCCTTGTCAAGCGCGCAGGTCTTGGGACCTGGCGACGGCAGCGAGCCGGTTGGCATCGACATGGGCGGCATCGCGCGCATCACAGCTGAACTGCGCACGCCGTTTCTTGAAGAGACGGAAAACACTGTGCTTGTAGGCAAGCAATTTGTAGACGACAGCGACCAAGACACATCTATCCTGGAATCCTATCCTTATTGCGGCGATTTGCTTTATGATCCCGAAGACATTGACATCTCGGGCGAGGGCGCGTTCAGAATTGAGTGCGGCGTCAACAGAGAGTTCGACGCGCCGACAAGCGTCGTGCAGCCATCCGGTGTCTTGCTCGATGTCCAGCGCGCGGGCCATCTCTACAAGTTGGTGGCGATAATTCCGGAAGAATTGCATGTTGAAGGCGCCATCGGCACGTTGCCGGTGCCGGTAACGCATTGCATGCGTGTCGAGCCGGACGACTTGGAACAGGCGATCATCGCCGAATCGCGCGATATACCGGAGCGCTGGTATGTCTTGCCTTCTGTGCGCTTTGGCGAATTGGTCTGCGTCGAAGTCACTCATGCCAGCTACCTGTCCTATTTCTTGCCGCGCTCGGACGATTCGCCGCAAAATGTGAACCTGGTACTGGGTTGGTCGCGCATTGATCCACATCCGCTTGAATGCGGACTCTTGACCGGGTTTGAGGTACCGGTGGTCAATACGGGCAATAGTTGGTTTGATACGCCTTCGTCGGACGTGAAAGTGGTCGTGGAGAATATCCATGTTCAAACAGGAAACGTGACGGATGCGCGGGAAATAAAGGTGCCCACATCGCAACTGGGACCAGGCAACCGGAATGTGCTTGAGATCGGTCCAATGATTGTGGACTCCCATGTTCTTGAGCTTCACCGTATACAAATCAGGCTTGATTACGACGAAAAAGTGGAAGAGACCAACGAATTCGACAATATCTGGTTCAGTGAATATGTCTTGGATTGGGCTGGCGGCAGCCAGCGCTGCTACGACAGAGCTTGGCATACCAGTACACCCTATCCGAGCACCTCTTTAGATTACTGCTTTATTGGCAAGCCCAAAAAGAGCGGCGGAGACAAGATAGAGATTCCCTATTCGCCAGCCTGCGATATTGAGTTTCGCGCTGGCTATGTCGAGTATCTTCATGGCGCCGGGGAGCCGAGGCAGATCAAGCGAGGCGATTGCACCATCGCGATTAGCATCGACGTGATCGATCAAAGCGCGAGGATCCTCTATCGCAAGGTTGATGTGCCGGGTTCGGATCCGCCCTGCCCAAGCAGCAGCAGGATACGCAACCACATTGATGATGAAGAGTTCAATCTGGTCATAGATATCGATGGCGCCTGAGCGGGCTAATGTCGCCAAAGCTGTTACTGGCTAATCGCGCAAACTGGATATTGAGGTAGCGTCATGCGGGTTGTTACTAACAAGAAATTGGCTCGCCGCAATCGCAAGCTAACCAACTATCTATTCTTCGGCACATTCGGCGCATTGATTCTGAGTTTTTTCGTGATTAACGCATCCCTGTTCACGGGCGATATTCCGGATTCTATCGGCGTGATCGCGCAGTCCGCCATGTTGCCTATCGCCTTCATTTTGACTGTGCTTTCCGTGCGCATGACAAATCTCTGGGCGCGCGCGCCACGCCCGGAGAAGGCGATCGCGGACGGCTTGAAAGGCTTGAGCAATAAGAGCGTCTTGTACAACTATTATCATTTTCCGGCGCGCCACGTTCTGGTTTGCCCGCAAGGCGTATATGCGATCGTCACCCGCTGGCACGATCAGGAATACACCTACCGCGACGGCAAGTTCCGCAGCCACCGCAATATCATCAGCAAGTTCTTTTCATTGTTTCGGCTGGACGGCATTGGCAAGCCCCTGCGCGATGCCGAGCTTGCTCGTCAGGAGCTGCAACGGTCCATTGATGAGATTGCCCCTGATGTGGAGGTGCAAGCGCTCGTGGTCTTTGTCGACCCGTCGGCGAAGATAAATTTCGAAGACGAGTTGGATACGCCCGTTCTTTTCGCCGATACGAGTTTGTCCCCGAACCTGAAGGACTTCATGCGCGATGCCAAACGCCGGCTCGCGGACGAAGCGGGCGCCGCAAAAAACGCCAGCCTGATGCCGCTTTCTGACGAACAGATCGAAGCTTTCGAAAAAGCGACAATCTGAGCACGCATGGCGCGACCCATCAATCTGGCAATTCTTATACTGATTATCTGGCTTGGTTTCGCCTTGCGCTTGCACGAACTCGCCGCAGTGCCGCTGCGCGGCGACGAAGCCTTTAGCGCGCTGAACTGGGCTGGCATTCCCTTGCGTCAGTCCTTGACCGAGATCGCGACGCTAGAGCCGCATCCGCCGCTGACTTATGGTTTGTTTCGGTTTTGGGGTCTGCTCATCGGTGGCATCGACAGTCCCTTTAGCTTGCGTATGTTGCCGGTCCTGGGCAATTTGATGGGCGTCGCGTCGGCATACGCCTTGGCTTTCCGCCTTTCTGGAAGGCGCGTTAGCGGCGTGGCCGCCGCCCTGATATGGGCGGTTCATCCCTACGAAATCTGGCATAGCCAGGACTTTCGCAATTATGCCATCTGGGCTGGTCTCAGCGTGACGAGCTTGTGGCTGGGTCTGCGCCTGATTGATCGTCCGCTGATGAGAAACTGGCTGCTCTATGCGGTGATGGCTGTCAGCGGCGCGCTGATATTTTACAGCGAAGTATTCATGTCGTTTGCCCTGGCCGCCATCGCCATTTGCTATGTGAAAAGCAATCGGCGCTTCTTGTTGAAATTTTTGTCCTTGCAGGGCATGGTCCTGTTGATCGCGCTGACGTCTTTGCTCTTGCTGCAAGCCAAGCTATTAGCGTCTGGCGCGTATCCCGGCAACCTTGAGTCGCTCTATCTTCCCGATTTCTTGTACCGTTTCTTGCCGGTCTTGACCCTGGGGGAGACCGCGCCTGGAGGCTCGAACTGGGTCTGGCTCGCTCTCGCGCTGGGTTTTTTCGCGTACATTGTCGCGAGGGGCTCAAGACGCCAGATTCAATTCACCACAGCTATCATCGTCATGCCATTTTTGCTGCTTGCGCTCGTTTCTACCCGCGTGAACATCTTTCATCCGCGCTACGTCCTGGGAACTGTGCCAGCCTTTATTCTGCTAATAGTCTTGGGCAGCGCTCGTTTGGCAGATTTAATCGCAAAAGCCACGGGAACGCGGAGTGGATACGTCATGCCGCTGCTTTTAGCGCCTTGGCTTATACTTTCAGCTTTGTCGCTTCACAGCTACTTCTACGATGAGGAATCCCGCAAATCACCCGCCTGGCAAGAGCTAGGGGACTTTCTCATGTCCAGCGCGACCCAGGACGATCTTGTCATTCAGTTGAGCGCGGACGCGGCTTTTGGCTACTATTACCGCGGTCCCGCCGAAGATCGCGCAATACCAGCCGGACCATCGCAATCCGCGGAGAACATCAGCGACGAATTGGAGGCGGCGCGGGGGAACTACGACAGCATTTACGTCGTATCCAATGCGAACCCGTCTTGGCGGAACGCGAGCGCCGTCGAGGATTGGATGCGGGACAATATGCAGCCGGTCCTGCTCAGCGACGCCTCGGGCTTGGCTATTCGTCAATACAAAGAATGGAAAGTTGTGGATAGCGGCGCTAGGCCGCTGACAAGTTTTGGCGGGGCGGTTGAATTGCACGGCTACCGCTTCTTTGACGGTCCGCTGCCCAGCGGCGAGTTGCTGCTGCATGTGTATTGGCGTTCCATAGAAATCTCCAGCGAAAGCGCCAGCAAGTCGCTAAAGTCATTTGTACACGTATATGGCGAGAGAAATCCGCAAACGGGCAGCAGCCTTTGGGCGCAAGACGACCAATTCCCGCAATCCGGGCGCAGCGACAGCAGGACCTGGTCGCCGGGCGAGATCTTCCGAGATGTCTACTATTTGCCAGCCGAGACCTTGCCAGTTGGCAGCTATGAACTGCGCCTTGGCTGGTACGAACCTGTCAGCGGCGAGCGCCTGCTGACAAAGGCTGGAGCGGACAGTTATTTGCTGCAAAACTTCGACTATCCTCCGAAGACTTGACGCTAGTCCTACTATGCCCCGCGGTTTGTAGATTTGCTCCATCGCAGCATGTAACATGCCAATAGAAGAATTGTAGTCGAGACGTGGGCTGGGCGACGCGCCTAATGACCCGGTTTGCAAGAGGATCGGCCGCAAACGGAATATGGCATGCGCTTAGAGAATCTGATCACCCGTAGCTTTCTAGGCTTGGCGATTGCCGTGATATTCGGCTTGGCTTCGGATGCGCATGCTCGCACAGAAAATGCCGATGCAGGCTTCGAGGAACTGGCTTTGGAGCTGGGCATCGAGCGCTATAGCGTCCGCCCGAACGACAGCTTGTACACGATTGCGAAACGCTACAACACCAGCATCGAGGCTCTCCAGTCGCTGAACAGCCTGGGGGACTCGCGCTTGCTTTTCGTCGGCGACGAGCTGCTCGTGCCGCGGCTGGATTTGAGCAAAGTAGCTGCTTACGAGATTAAACCCGGCGATTCCTTATTCGAAATCGCCTTGCGCGCCGATACAACGGTCGAGTACCTGCTAAGGCTCAATGGAATTGGCAACCGCAACCATATCGTTTCGGGTCAAACGATTCTCTTGCCCCAAGCTGCCGGGAGCGCGCTGCGGCGCGATTTCGCTCGCGGCATCACGTTGTTCCCGGATCTCGAAAGCACGCCGGACATCTTGCGCCGGGTCGACGCTCTCGGCGTAAATTGGGCAAAGATCGAAGTCAGCTGGGCGGAGCTGGAACCGACCGAAAACAGCTTCGCCTTCGGCGAGTTGGACGCGCTTATTGCGGGCTTGGACCAACTCGGGATACAAATTCTGCTTAATGTATACGCAGCGCCGGAATGGTCGCGCAGGGCGTATAGCCAGCAACTGAACAGTTTGCTGCGCGCTAATTCGGGACCACCGGAGAATCTGGAGGACTTCGGTAATTTCATGCGCCTATTGGCGCAGCGCTACGCCGGTATTGCCGATGCTTACGAGATTTGGAAAGCGCCCAATCTGCTGAAATACTGGAACGCGCCGGTCTATGAAGGGTCCTTGGCAAAGGGAGACTCGGGCGAATACGGTCTCCCGGACAAGATCAATATCGGGGCGGTCTACTACGTGGAGCTGCTGAAAATCGCTTACGGGTCCATCAAGTCGGCGGACAGCGACGCGCTTGTGATCACCGCGGGTCTGGCGCCAGTCGGGTTTACTGACAATTACAATTCCGTGGAAACCGGTCTGTTTTTGCAGAACATGCTCCATGAAGGCGCTGCCGGTTTCAGCGATGGCATTGGCGCGCTATTTGGGGCGTCGGCGGCGCCGCCCACGCTCTTCTGCTGCGAACAGCCGCCGGGAGTAGACACGCACTACGAATCGCATTTGCACTATTTTCGGGAGATTCTCACTCTCTATCACGATGTCCTCCGCCGCAATGAATCCGCTGAACTCCCGATCTATATTACACAGGTGGGTTGGGGGACAACCGAGGGGGCGAATCTGGCGATTCCGGCGAGCGGTCTCGAGTGGCTCCGCTATACGGACCAGGCTGAACAGGCGCGTTACGCCGCGCAAGCTTACGACATCGCCACTGGGCTGAACGCAATTGCGGGCATGTTCTTGTACAACTTAAATGGCTGCGCGGTGGGCGACAGCGAAGGCTGTTTCTTCAGTCTTGTTGATGCTGCCGAGATCGAGCGGCCCGCCTTTGAAGCTTACGCGGAAATAGAGAAAAGGGCGTCTGAACGGGGATGACGCAGCATCGCGGAAGTAAATCAGAGAACATATTGCAAATTAACCAGTTGTGAAGGGACGGCCTATCAGGTCGCCTATTTTGATGTGGATAGATTTCGGGCGACATGGTACTGCGCGTAGACACTGCAGGTCTGTCGCCCCTACATCGCGCCCTGTCGTCGAGTTTTTCAGGGCAGACTCGGAACGACTTCTGTGTCTCTGTGGCGGATTTTCTTTCATTTGCTGGGATTACTTTATTGCAATTACCTGGTTACTGGCGCGCCCACTCAAATGTACGCCAGATGCCCGGCGCGCCGACGATGGTATAGACACCTTGGTCGTCTTTGCGGGCGACGCTCACTCGCCATTGCATGAGGTGAGAGCGGCCATCAGCGGGCGCGGCGGTTTGGGGTATGATCAAATCATTCGCTTGGCTAACCATGGGCATAGATTTGCTGGCTGTCTGATCGATCAGTTCGACGAGGTACTCATTCTCGTCAGTTATTCCGCTGATGCCGACCCATTGCAGCCGCAGTTCATTCGCCCGAACTAATGCGCCGTCGGCCGGGAAAATCAGACGCGGCGGGAGATGAGTGGCTGTCGGCGTCGCGGTTTCGTCGCCGGTCGGCGTTGGTGTTTTGCTTGGCAGCGGTGATGGCAAAGGAACGAAGACGCACTGGCCGATTTGAATATTCGGTCGGCAGTCGGGTCCGCCGCTCGGTTCGGTGAAGGCGCAGCCAAAAAACTGGATTTCTTGGTTCAATTGGCTCAGGACTTCCAGCGTGGTGCTGTATTGTTCGGCGATCGCCACGATTGAGTCGCCCGATTCAACTTCGTAGCAGCCGACGCTGGAATCAGCTTGCAGCGACGCGCCGGAATCCTGAATAAAGCCGATTGTCGCCAAGACCTCTTCCGTGGCGCTGGCGCCCACAGCAGTAGCGGTTGAAGTTGGTCGGGGTATGAAGATCGTATTGCCGACCGGCGGCAGCAGGTCGATGTGGATGATGTTGTCGTTGAGGGCAACCACGGTCGCGGCAACTCCCGGGTCGTAGCCGAAGCCGTGTTGCGGCAGTTGAATGATGTAATACAGCGTGTCATCTTCTTGGACCACGTACTCGAAGAAGGCAGATGTCGCCGTTGGTATCGCGGTCGGCGTCGCTGACGCTGCTGTGTCTGTGGCGGTCGCTGTTGCGATTTCCAAAGCAGGCTCGCGCCTGTCTGTCGCGGAGGGCAGCGGAATAGCCGTGGCTGACGGTGGCGGCGCGGCTGTCGCGATTTCTTCCTGCTCAATTATCGGCGTTCTGGTTGCGGAGGGATTGCCGATGTTGCAAGCGGACATGGCGAAGAGAAACACTGTCAACAGCGCGGGCAGGGAGCGACAATAGATCATGAGGCGCCGCCTCGCGCGCCTTCCCAAAGCAATGTCCGCGCGCCCGTTGCTTGGGAGGTGGCGTCGGTAGTTAGGTTGACAATGGACACTTGCCAAGTATAGCTGTGGGTTTGGTCATCGTCCGCTTGCCATTGCCGCGGCAATATGAAAAAAAGATCGCGCGTTTCGGCATAGAAGCGATTGGCTGTGTCGAGCTCGGACAGGACAACACGGAAAGTTTCATTCGCTGTCAAGGTGCCCGGAGCGACCCAGCGCAGCGTGATTTGGTCGCTCGCGCTGAAAAAGGCTTCATCGGACGGTCCAACGGCGAAAGGCGCGTTGACCGTAGCCGTGGCGGGCGGGACAGGCGTTTCGCTGCCGGATAGAGTCGGCACGGGTGTTATCGTGGCGGTGGGCGCGGGCACGCGCAAGGTCTGTCCTTCAAACAATTCGACTATGCACTCGCCGCCGCCGAAGGGCAAGCCAAACTCGCACAAGGCGAATTCCACTTCTGGATTCAAGTCGGAAAGTTGCTTGGCGTTGGAAGCGTAGCGCAGGGCGATTTCGATCATGTTCTCTCCCGCGGCAACCCTGTGCCACATCAGCCCCGGCAATAACGTAGGCGTCAGTGTAGCCGCGAATGGATCGAAGGAGAGCAGCGCGAATCCATCTGTGGCTGAATTATCTTCCAGGCTGGCGGAAACGTCCGATTGCGGAACTTCTGTTGAAAGCGGATCCAGCGTGGCGCTCGGCAAAGGGACGACGATATCCTGACCAATCTGAATGCGTGATTCATCAACGATGCCGTTAATCGCTTGCACGGTTGGCAAGATATCCAGGCTGCTGTATCCGCAACGCGCGATAATGCTGATTAAGGAGTCGCCCGCGGCAACGCGATGGATGCAGGGCGACGGCGTCGAGGTTTCGGTTGGCACTAGCGTCGGCAGAGGCGTGGGCGTGGGAACGGCGGTTGGAATACCCGGCGTCACTGTCGCAAAGCTAGGACGCGCGGGGGGCGCGGTCGCCGGCAATTCGCCGAGCGGGGCAATTGGTCGCGTTGTAAGCATACTGGCAATTGCCAGGGCTATGACGGCGAGCAGCGCTATGCCAACGACGGCAATGCCCGCAAAGAGTCTGCGCGCGGCGTCTTGCAGCGCCCCTTCATACAGGTCGGCCTCGCCATGAAGATAGTCGTAGTCTCGCCAAGCCGGATGGCTTTCATCCGAGAGCGCTTGAGCCTCGACATCATCTATTGCCGTCCCGCAATTCGAACAGGCGCTGGCGTCGCGCGGGTTGCGCGCTTCACAGATCGGGCAGCGTTTGAAAGATTGAGACAAGCGAAATCCTCCCTGGCAAACCCATTATAGCGGATTGCAAGGGCGCTATTCGAGGCTTGCGGGAACCATCCCGCGGCGGCATCAGCCGATGGCGCCAGCAAGTTCGAACTAGCGCGACAGGCTGGACAGGCGCTCTGCCACTTGGGTGTAGGCCGATTCCAAATCAGCCAGTCGGTCGCGTTCCCGCTGGACGACCGCGGCCGGCGCCTTGTTCAGGAAATTGTCGTTGCTCAGCATCACATGTGTTTTGTCGATCTGCCGCGTCAAACGGATGCCTTCGTTCTCAAGTCGCTGGCTTTCGGCTTCCAGATCGAGCATGCCTGCCAAGGGCAGATAGAGCGTGACGTCGCTGACGACGATACTAACGGAATTCGCGGGCGCCGGATCCGCCGCGGACAGCAGTTGCAATTCCGCCACGTTGCAAAGCCGACTGAAGACGAAGCCATACTTTTCAAGATCTTTTGCGGCGGCGGGGCGGGCTTTTGCCAGCGCCGTGATGCGCTGGCCAGGATCGACCTTGTATTCGCCGCGGACATTGCGCAGCTCTCGCACCAACTCGAGCAAGAGATTCATGCGAGACTCGCTCGCGGGGTCGATGAGCGCCTCATCCGCCTGGGGCCATGCGGCGATGATCATCGCTTCGCCATCGTGTGGAATATAGCGCCAGGCTTCTTCCGTCATGAAAGGCATAAATGGATGCAGCAAGCGTAAACATGTGTCTTGTACCGCTACCAGAACGCGCTGCGTCGCGGTTTTCTGGTTTTCGTCCCCAGCATACATGGCGTGTTTGCTGATTTCGAGGTAGTTGGGCGCGAACTCGTCCCACATGAATGCCAGGATCTGGCTGCCGGCTTCGCCATATTGATAAATGTCGAAGAGGTGTTGCACGTTTGCGATCAGGCGCTGCAACCTGCTGAGTATCCAACGCGCGGGCAGATCGAGTTCATTGTTAGCTGGCAAACCCAGCTCGAGATCGCCTTGCAGATTCATGTTGATAAAGGACGTGATTTGCCACACTTTGTTGATGAAACGGAAGGTGTGATCGACGCGCGTTTCGTCCAGATTGACATCGTTGCCCGGCGATCCGCTGGTGACAAGCGTAAAGCGCAAGGGATCCGCCCCTAGCTTGTCGACAATGGTCAGCGGGTCAATGACGTTGCCCAGGGACTTGCTGAACTTTTTGCCATGTTTGTCGCGGACCAAGCCGTGCAGGTAGACAGTATGGAAGGGCGGCTTGCCAGTGAACCACAGACCCATCATGATCATGCGCGCCACCCAGAAAAACAGGATGTCGTGGCCGGTTTCCATAACCTGCGTCGGATAATAGCGCTGGATATCGGCGCTTGCGGCGGGCCAGCCCAGGGTGCTGAAGGGCCATAAGCCGCTGCTGAACCAGGTATCCAGGACATCTTCTTCCATCACCCAGCCGTCTCCCGGCGGGGCGACGCTGCCGACATAGATTTCGCCCTCCGGGTCGCCGTCTTTTTCGCGATACCAAGCCGGGATGCGATGCCCCCACCACAGCTGACGGCTGATGCACCAATCTTGAATGTTTTCCAGCCAATGAAAATATACTTTTTCGTAGTGTTCGGGCACGATTTTGATCTCGCCCTTGCGAACAGCCGCCAGCGCTTTTTCCGCCAAGGGTTGGATGCGAACGTACCACTGCACGCTCATCAGCGGCTCGACGACTTCTCCACCGCGCTGGCTGCGCGGTATGCGCGTGGTATAGGGCGCTGTCTTGATGGTCAAGCCCGCCGCTGCCATATCGCGCCACAGGCGCTCGCGACAATCGTAACGGTCGGCGCCCGCGTATTTGCCGGCCTTCGCGTTCATGCTGGCGTCCTTGTTGAGGACGTTAATCAGCGCAAGCTGATGGCGCTGCGCGATTTCGTAGTCGTTGAAGTCATGGGCGGGCGTCACTTTGAGCGCGCCTGTGCCAAATTCCATGTCCACCGCGTCATCGCCGATCACCGGGATCTCCCGCCCCAGGATAGGCACAATGGCGCTCTTGCCAATGTTAGCCGCGTAACGCGCGTCTGCGGGATTCACCGCAAGCGCTGTATCGCCCAGGATCGTTTCTGGGCGGGTCGTAGCCACGGGAATATGTCCGCCGTCTATAAGCGGATATTTGAAGTAATAGAGCGTGACCTGTTCTTCCTGGGTTTCGACTTCCAAGTCGGAAACGGCTGTCTGCAAACCCGGGCTCCAGTTGACCAGGCGCGGTCCACGGTAGATCAATCCTTGTTCCCACAGGGTCATAAAAGCCTGCCTGACCGATGTTGACAAGCCGTCGTCGAGCGTGAAGCGTTCCCGATCCCAGTCGCAGCTGGCGCCGAGCCGGCGCAACTGCTGGGTGATTGCGCCGCCCTGTTCTTCTTTCCATTGCCAGGTCCGCTGCAAAAATTCTTCATAGCCCACTTGCTCGCGGCTTGTGCCTTCTTCGCGCAGCATGTTCTCGACTTGCAATTGCGTGGCGATGCCGGCGTGGTCCGTCCCCGGCAGCCAAAGCGCCGCTTTCCCGCGCATGCGCTCGTAGCGAATCATCAAGTCTTCAAGCGCGCCAAAAAGGGCGTGCCCAAGATGTAGTTTGCCGGTCACATTAGGCGGCGGCATGCTGACGACAAAAGGTTCAGCATCGGGTCCGGCGACCTCGGGTTTGAACCAGCCATTGCGCTCCCACCAGTCATACAGACGATGCTCCGCATCGGCATAATTGAAGTTGCGCGGCATATTGCTTTCGGCGCTCGCTCTCATAGTTCTTTTCCTTTTCCTACTGCAATCAAAAAGCCTTCCGCCCCAGACAAGGACGAAAGGCTCAGTTTCGCGGTACCACCTTGTTTCAGCGGACAAGCGTCCGCTGCGCTCGAGACGCGATAACGGGCGTGAACCGTCCCGATTCTACTAGCGGCTGCGTTCTTTCGGGCAACTCCCGGGCGACTTTCGACAAGGTCTCGCAGGCGGGCTTCCAGACAAGGACCCGCGTCTCTGCTTACGATAAACTTGCCTACTCCTCCCGATCATCGTTTTATGCTATTCAAATGTTAAGTCTGGCGACGCCTGGCATTGATAGCCACCCATGGGACTTGAACCCATAACCTATCGCTTACGAAGCGATCGCTCTGCCAATTGAGCTAGGGTGGCGCTGACAAATCGTATTGTAGCAGCGTGCCGCCGGGCAATCAAGGCGGGTCTGTCGCCAGGGCAGG
The DNA here is from genome assembly GCA_965116975.1 of Phototrophicaceae bacterium. Classification (GTDB taxonomy): domain Bacteria; phylum Chloroflexota; class Anaerolineae; order Aggregatilineales; family Phototrophicaceae; genus UBA6055. Next base: position 1,946,528 of record OZ220735.1, on the reverse strand, counting down.
GCAATCGCTTCAAAATGATGGCAGACGAAATGGCGGTAATCTAAACTGAAAATTAACTACAGAGTACGCAGAGAACGCAGAGAAAAACAAAAAATCTCTTCTCAGCTGTGATTTTTGGTGACAAATCACGTTTCGCTGGGGACTGTTGCCTATTCCTAGCCGCGAATTTAGTTGAAAAGTCGTCTAAACTACTAAAACTCTGTGTCCTCTGCGTCCTCTATGTTGAAAATAATTTGATGCGATTGCCCTGGGTCTGTCGCCCCTATGTTGCGAACTTTCGTCGACTTTTTCATGGCTTACTTGGATTTACTTCTTTGCCTCTATTGTGAATTTTGCTTTGAATCTGCGACATTTTGAGTATCTATGATTTTGGAACGATTGCCGGGCGCGACAAGTCTAATGATGGACCTTTATTTGCTGTTATACTCCCTGGGATTTGCTGGCGCTGAGGAACAAAATCGAAATGGCAATAATTGTCTTGCCCGAAGAGGTCGTCGCGCGCATCGCGGCTGGCGAGGCTGTCGAACGCCCAGCCTCGGCAGTGAAAGAGTTGATCGAAAACTCAATAGACGCGGGCGCTTCTTCGGTGCATGTGGAGTCGATAGCCGGCGGTAAACAGCTAATCCGCGTGTCGGACAATGGCGCGGGCATTCCCGGCAGGGAGATTGAGCTGGCATTCACGCGGCACGCCACCAGCAAGTTGCGCGCCACGGAAGATCTGGAAGACTTGTCGACCCTGGGCTTCCGCGGGGAGGCGCTCGCTAGCATCGCGGCCGTCAGCCAAACTAAGATCATCACCCGACATCGCGCCGATCCGATGGGCATGTCCCTGCGCATGAATGGGGGCTTGATTCGCCACCAAATTCCGATTGGCGCGCCGGCTGGCACGGTTGTCGCGGTGGAGAATCTGTTCTTCAATACGCCCGCCCGCCTGAAGTTTTTGAAGGCGGACCGAACGGAGAAGCGCAATATCCAGCAGGTTGTCACGCGCTACGCCATGGCTTATCCGCAGATTGCCTTCACGCTGAAACAAGACGAACGCGAGCAGTTTCGTTCTTCCGGGCGCGGTGATCTGGCGGACGTCGTGGCTGCGGTCTTGGGACCTAATCATTTCAAGCGCATGATAGTCATTAGAAGCGCGGGTCCCGCGCGCATAGGCAAAGCGACAATCGCCGTGCGCGGCTACGCATCCTTGCCCGATCTCACGCGGAGCGACCGCTCGCGCATCGTACACTTTGTTAATGGCCGCGCCATACAAGACAATACGCTCAGCCACGCCGTCACCCAAGCTTATGCAGGCTTAATCAAAGCCGGGACCTTCCCTTTTGCTGTTCTGATGATTTCCCTGCCCGCGGAATTTGTCGATGTCAACGTGCATCCGACAAAAGCGCAGGTGCGTTTTCGCGAACCGAGTCAGGTATTTTCGACGGTGCAGCGGGCGGTGCGCCAAGCGCTTTTGGCGGCGGATGTTGATGAATCCCATGCCGATCAATGGGCAGCGGCCGGCTACACAAATGAACGCATAGACTACAGTCCTCCCCGGGCTCCGTTTGTCGGAATTGCCGAAGAAGACTTCTTTCATGATGCCGACCTGGGAAGCATACCAGAAAGGGCGGAGGCGCCTGTCAAACCACGCACCTTGCCGATTCTGCGCGTCGTTGGGCAAATTGGCGCCATGTATATCGTGGCAGAAGGACCGGCCGGGCTCTACTTGATAGACCAGCAAGCCGCTCACGAGCGCATTCTGTTCGAAGAGCTGCGCGAAGAATGGCGCGCTGGGGAGCTGAGCGCCGAGCCAGTTGTCGACAGCCAGACGATCTTGCTGTCGCCAGAGCATGACAGCCTGCTGGGAGAATGCGCGCAGGTTCTGTCCGAATTGGGCTTCGAGATCGAGCCCTTCGGTCCGCATACGTATATTTTTCGGGCGCTGCCCAGGGTCATCGCGTCAGCGCGCCTCGCCGACAGCTTCCCTGGCATACTGGAGAATTTGTCGCGCCAGGGCAAGGGGACCGAAGCAGCGCTGGCCGTCCTGGCTGCGGTGGCGGCGGTCAAAAGCGGGCAGATTTTAGCGACTGAAGAGATGCAAACGTTGGTAGCGCAGTTGGAACGTTGCCCGTCGCCCTTCGAGTCGCCCAGCGGCAACAGCACTCTGATTCACTTGACGCGCGAGCAATTGGCGGTCGAATTTCGACGCGCCTAATTCCGCGTATCAGTTCAGGATTGGAAGTACGCCGAAAAAATACAGAGGCGCCAGACCAGCCAGCGCGCAGATTGCCAAGGCTATCAGTATGAGCGTCACGACGTCCAAGCCAATTCTTTTTTCTTGTCTATGCGGCGGCAAGGGTCCGGTGAAGCTGCCGGTGGCGCCAAGCTTGCGCGCGCCATCCGCGTTGAATTGAGCGGATGGCGGAGCGGGTAGCGCTGACGCCGTTAGTCCTGGAACGGGATGGGGCGGCTGTGACGGCGCAACCGGAACCTGTGGACCCGGGGACGAGGCAGCCAAGGGAGACGCTGGGGCGCCAGCATTTGGTGTGAAGCTTGGCGCTTGTAGCGGGGGATTTGGCGCGGCTACCGTGGCGGGCGGATTAGCTATGGCGTATGGCAGCGCTATACGCTCCTGCTCGGATTGCATTTGGGCGAACTTGGCGCGTTCGCGCGCCCGCTGCAAAATCTGACCCAACTGATCCGCATGTTTATAACGGTCATTCGGCCGCTTGCTCATCACCTTGGCGATAATGTGGCTGACTTCTTCGGGCAGGTTCGGATTGATGTCTAGCGCTTGGGGAATATCGGACTGGATATGCGCCAGCGCGAGCTCTCTTTGTGACGCGCCAATGTAGGGCAGGCGGCCCGTGAACATCTCGAACATGACGACGCCGATCGAATAAACATCGGACGCGGGCGAGGGTTTCTCTCCGCGCGCCTGTTCTGGCGCGAAGTAATGCGGGCTGCCCCAGACGATTTCGCTGCGTGTTTGCGGCATGGTATCCGTATAAGCCTGGGCGATGCCAAAATCCGTTACTTTGATAACGCCGTCCTGGTTTATCAATATATTTTGCGGCTTCACGTCGGCGTGAACCAGATGCGAGCGATGCGCGAAACCAAGCCCAGCGCAGATCTGGATGCCGTAATCGAGCGCGCGCTCCAAGGGCAAAACGCCGCGCGACCGGATGACTTTCTTCAGATCATGCCCCTCAATCATTTCCATCACGATGTAGTGCGTATGTCCGTCGCTGCCCACATCGTGTACGGTTACGATATTGGGGTGCGACATCATGGCGACGCTGCGCGCTTCTAGTTGGAACTTCTCCAAAAAGGCCGGATCTTCGGTCAAGCTGGGGCGGAGGATTTTGATAGCCACCGTGCGGCCAAGCATGCGGTCGAGAGATTTGTAGATGACCGACATCCCGCCGGAGCCCTGTTGGGCAAGCAGCTCATAGCGTTGGTTTAGCAGTGTTTCTCCCGGCATGGATAATTTCCGCTCTCGGTCAGGTTAATGGAGCATAGAACTGTTGGTATTCCAGAAAGGCGCTGCGATCGGTCAGGCTCGCGATGTAGTCGGCCACGACGCGTTCGGTGTCTTGCTCGGTCAGTCTGGCGCGGAAGTCATCCGGCAGTTGTCGAGGTTCTTTCATATACCCGGCAAACAAAGCCTGCAGGATATGTTCGGCGCGGGTCTGCATGCGCACAATTTTATAATGGCGGTACATGTACTCATAGAGAAAGTCCTTCAGGTCACGGTTCTGTCTTTGCTGGACCTGGCTATGGCATATTAGCGGCTGAGACAAACGCTGCACATCCATAGACGATTTGGGCTGCGCCATTTCAATGTTGCCGGCGCTGTTTTCCAGGACATCGTCGACTTGCATGCCCAGCAATTCTCTGATGACATGATGACGGTCGACCTCGCCCAAGCGACCGCTGCTCCATTGCAGTCGGTCGGTCACAATTCGCCAAATTTCCAAGCGCTGCAATTGCTCGACGCGGATGAGCCCGGCTTGCAGACCGTCGTCGAGATCGTGCGCGTTGTAAGCCAATTCGTCGGCGATGTTGGCGATCTGCGCCTCCAGGCTCGCGCCTGTCTTAGTCTCGATACCAGCCAGGTGGCTGATGTCGTATTCGGTTTCGTGCTTGGCGACGCCTTCCAGGGTCTCGGCGCACAGGTTCAAGCCATGCCATTTAGGATAGCGCCGTTCCAGTTTTGTCAGGACACGAAAACTTTGGTGATTGTGGTTAAAGCCGCCCCAGTCGGCCATGAGCTGGTTCAAAATGTCTTCGCCAGCATGCCCAAATGGCGGATGACCGAGGTCATGCGCCAGGCAGATGGCTTCGACCAAGTCTTCATTTAGGCCCAGGGCGCGGGCTAGCGTGCGGCCGATTTGCGCGACCTCTAGCGTATGCGTCAGCCGGGTGCGGAAATAGTCCCCCGCGTCATTGACAAATACTTGCGTTTTGTATTCGAGCAGACGAAAGGCTTCGCAATGCACGATGCGATCTCTATCGCGTTGAAAAGCGGTGCGATAGCGCGGCTCGGCTTCGTGGTGCAAACGTCCGCGCGAATGCCGGCTGAACAGCGCGTAAGGCGCGAGCGTGTCCAATTCTTGCTGCTCTAGCTGCGAACGGCTGCGGCGCATCTTGCTCCCCTTTTTGATGCACTCATTGTAGCGGCGAGCAGCGGATTGCGCATCCTGGACCAGGGCAATCGCTTCAAAATGATGGCGGACGAAATGGCGGGATTCTAAACTGAAAATTAACTACAGAGTACGCAGAGAACGCAGAGAAAAACAAAAAATCACGTTTCGCTGGGGACTGTTGCCGATTCCGGGCCGCAGATTTAGAAGAATAGCCGTCTAAACTCCTACGAACTCTGTGTCCTCTGCGTCCTCTATGTTGAAAATAATTTGAAGCGATTGCCCTGCATCCTGGACGCTTCCATCTTTCTGGGACAGCGGTATAAGCTACAATTACGTTTTGTGAGCCGCCGGCGGGGAAAGAGCGCTTTATGGCAAAAATCGCAGCGATTCTGACCGATTTCGGAACTGAAGACAGCTACGTGGCAACAATGAAAGCGGTCATGCTTGCTATTGCGCCAGATCTGCAAATTGTGGATATCACGCATGCCATCCAGCCGCAGAATATTCGGGAAGGCGCATTCGCGCTGATGAACAGTTTCCGCTATTTCCCAGAAGGCACAGTCTTCTGCGTGGTGGTGGATCCGGGCGTCGGCAGCGCGCGCAAGCCAATCGCGGTGAGATGCGCCGGTTATCATTTCGTCGCGCCGGACAACGGATTGCTCAGCTACAGCATGGATAAGCTCGCTGCGGCATATCAGGCGGTCTCGCTGGACAATCCCGCATATCACTTGCCCAAAGCCAGCCATACCTTCCATGGACGTGATATTTTCGCGCCGGCCGCCGCGCGCTTGGCGCGAGATCCCGCCTGTCTAGAGGATATGGGACAAAAGCTGGAGCGGATCCTCAGCTTGCCCAAACCGCAGCTAAGTTATACGCGACATGGTGTGATTGGCGAGGTGATGCGCATTGATCATTTCGGCAATATCATCACCAGTATTGGCCTCCTGCGCCAGATTGACGATGATGAGCTGAGCCTGGACGCGCTCTGGCATGCTGGCAGTCCGACGCTGCGGCTGTCCGCCGCCAGCGCCACCGTTACGATTCACAGTCATAGCATTCATGGCATCTCCCGCGCGTATCACGAAGCGCCGCTTGGGGCTGCCTTGGCGCTAATTGACAGCAACGGCTTCCTGGAGATCGGCGCCAACCAGGGGAATGCGGCAGATCTGCTGGATGCAGAACAAGGCGACAAAGTCATGCTGCGATTGACTAGATGAGAATTGGCGGCTGTAGCGCTCCGGTCTTTGCCACGAGGCGCTCACATATTGCGGCCTCTTTTGCGGACATCGCCCACGCGCTGGGTGATACCGAGGGAATCGAGATGTTCTAGCAGCGCGATCGCGTACTTGCGCGATGTGCCAAATTGATCGCGCAAGGTCTTGGCGTCAATCTCGCCATGTTCGCGAATCTTTTGTCGAATCTCGCTGACCATAAAATCATAATCGGCGCTGGCAAAGGCGATGCGCTCGTTGACCTTAACCAAGGCGCGCAAATCGAGCAGCGCCCGCAGGACATCTTCTCCGGCGATGTCGTTCAGCTCGTTTAACGAAGGCGGCGCATGAGGGCTGCTTTGAATAAGCCGCATGAGATGGTCTATCTTTTTGTTCTGCGCGTCGTCAAATTCCACTTTGTGATTGTGTAGCCGCAACAGATTTCCTTCTGTGGCGATGCGTTCTTCCCGGTCAAGGATTTGATCAAGCAGGCTGAGCTTGACATCAAGCCGGCTGCGCAATTGCGCGCGCGGCATGCCCAGCCGCAGCGGATGCTCGCTGTGGAAAGCGCCTAACTGCGCCAGCGCCAGATTGACCAGCTTATGCCAGGAAGCGCTTGACCAGAAGCGTTTTTTGTCGAGCTGCTTGACCAAGCCAAGGTCAAGCGCCTCCCGCAATGCCTCTTGGGTATCTTCATCGCTATAACCCAGGCTGGACTGCAACTCTTTGAGCGTAACGGGCTTTCCCCCAGCGGCGGACATCGCCAGTCTCTCCGCCGGCGTCCCGCGCAAACGCAGTTCCAAGTCTTGGATAATGCCTTGCTGAAATCGCTTTAAGCGGCGACGCGGGCGGGCATCCACTATCAAGCCGCCGCCGATTGTCTGCGCCGGCGAGGGGAAACGCAAGATGTAGCGATCGCCGCGAGCGAGCGGCAGCGCGTCGCGCAGGCGGATTTGCAGCCAGCCTTCTTCGCCGGGATAAAGTTGCTCGGCATTGAGCAGCCGCACCTTGGCAATCGATTCGGACGCGCCACAGAAAAACTTGACTTCCGCATTGTGTTCGAGTGGACGGTCCAGATCCGCAAGCTGAGAAAACTGCGCGTCGACCATGGCGCTGGGGCGGAGCTGCCCCGGGGACGTTAACATATCGCCGCGCTTGACTTGATCGCTGCTGATCCCGGCGATGTTCACAGCCACGCGGCTGCCCGGCGCCACAGTGTCAACAGCCCGATTGTAGCTTTGCAAGCCGCGGATGCGCCCAGCCAGCCCCGTCGGCTGCAACTCGACGCTGAAGCCCGTCGACAGGCTGCCGCCCGCGAGCGTGCCAGTGACAACGGTGCCGAAGCCGCCGACAACAAATACGCGGTCAATCGGCAAACGCGGCTGGCCGTAATCGACGCGCTGCGGCGCGCCTTGCAAAACTCCCTGCAGGGTCTCGATCAATTGGCTTAAGCCTTGCCCGGTGTGGGCGGAGACATCGACCATTGGCGGCGCCGGCAGCGGATGCTGCGCGAAGAGCTCTTCGATATCCAGGCGGACCAATTCGATCCAATCAGGGTCTTCAATCAAATCGACTTTGCTGATGACAACGATGATGTCTTTTACGTCTAATAGCCGCAGGATAGCCAGGTGCTCGCGGGTCTGTGGCATGATGCCTTCGTCAGCGGCGATGACCAGCAGCGCCGCGTCAATGCCGCCAACACCCGCCAGCATATTTTCGATGAAATCGCGATGGCCTGGCACATCGACGATGCCAACAGTCTCGCCATGGTCCAGGCTCATCCAGGCGAAACCCAGATCAATCGTCATTTGACGGCTCTGTTCTTCAGCGAGCCGATCCGGGTTCATACCGCTCAGTTTTTCGACTAATGTGGACTTGCCGTGATCGACGTGGCCAGAGGTGCCGATGACCCGCATTGCTTATCTGCTGCCAACCGCGTTGCCGTCGAGGAGACTTTCGGCGCTTGGGATGCCGCTGGTCTCATCGCTGAACGCGCTGCTGTCGTATTGGTGGAGCAGAGCCTGATAGCGCTCTCGGTACAGTTCGGCGCGGGCCCGTTCCAATTGCCAGAGCCTTTCGATATTGGCGCGAACGTCGGGGATTTGCGCTTCGACGTCGCCAATCCGATGCACGAAGCTATCAAATTCGCGGTCATGGTTGCGCCAGACTTCATCGCTGGACAGGGTCAACTGTTTCCAGCGTTTCTGATCTTCGTCGCGCCAGTCGTTCCATTCCTGGCGGAAGCGTTCTTCGCTAAGCCGCTGCATTTCCGCCACTTCGTTGATGCGCCGTTCCAGGCGGTCGCCAATGCGGTTGAAATCGTCGATGATGCGTTTCATCTCTCGGTAGGCTTGCGCCCAGATTTCGAAGCGCTCTATGTTTTTCTGCAATTCGGCATCGTGCACGCCAAAGCGCTTGGTCAGATCCGCCATTTGCTGGTCGCGCTGCTGCGTCATCAATTGCTGCTGGTCGATGAATTGCTGCAGTTGTTCTCTGCGCTCGCGGTCGACGCTGCTGTAATCTTGGATGCGGCGTTCGTTGCGCACTGCCAAGTCTTCAATGAGTCCCAGTTTCGGTAATATGCCATCGACCGATTTTTTGTACTCCGGCATTTCAGTTTCGATCTCCGCCAGGCGCCGCGCGTCGGTCCGCCGCTGTTCCTCGAGGAAGGTGAGGCGCCGATCTGGTCCTTCGAGCTGCTTGGTCAGGTCGTCCATTTCCTGGTTTAGCACGCGCATCGCGTTGGTCAGGCGGTCGCCTTCGCTTTGCAGTCCGCTGATATTCGCCAACTGTCTTTCGATGCGGTCGGTTTTTTCACCGAGTTCACGGACACTGCGCTGGGACGTGTCCCGCTGCAAATCGACGCGGCGTTCGGCTTCGCGTTCCGCGGTCAGGCGGCGCGCCTCGGCATTTTCCAGCATTTGCGCCATTTCTGCCCGCAGTTTATCGATGATGTCATGTTCTTTTTGGGCGGGCAGCGTTTCTTGCTTGATGACGCTATGGTCGGATTCGACGCTCTTGACACGCCGCTGCATCTGGGCGATGAACTCGACTTGCTGCTCGACGCGTTCTTCCAGAGTCGCGATAATGGCTTTGTCACGGCGGCGCTCTTCATCCAGCCACTCGATCATACTGGCGATTTGATTGATTTGCATGGAGCCTGCTCCTGCCGTCAAATTGACTGGCGCGGAATGATGGTATGCTTGATTATAGCATTTGCAGCGCCTATAGACAATCATTGGAGAATTCCCTGAGCAGAGCAGGGCAATCGCTTCAAAATCCATAACTGTCGAATTTAACATCAAACTGATGAATTGTAGGGGCGAGCCTTGGCTCGCCCATGAAATTGGGTGCAAAATCGTGGGCGATTCACAGAATCGCCCCTACAATACGTCCTTTTTTGGCATATTTACGGATAAATCTCGGTGTTGGCGGTCATTGTCGCAGGGCTGTGTCTACGCGCCCTACGCGACTCTAGGTGTCTACGTGGTGAATAAAATTTGAAGCGATTGCCCTGCTGAGCAGAGGTTCTACATTGACAGCTAGGACCATGTTCCATATAATTCGCAGCGAGAGTGGAGCGGAAACAGCCATGAAGAAAACGCTGCGCCATCATCACCATCATTTTTCCTCAACCGGAACAGGAGCGTTCTAGGGCTGCTTGCTTCATGCCATTTGGTTTGTCACTTAGGTCCCGCTCCCTAGCGGGGCTTTTTCTTTGGATTAGGAGAGTCGGATGCTGGCAGTTATTGATTATGGAGCGGGAAATCTCAGGAGCGTTATGCACGCGCTTAAGCATCTTCAGGCACATGATTTGCGGCTGGCGCGACATGGTTCGGAGTTAGCCGGCGCGACCAAGATCATTTTGCCGGGCGTGGGCGCATTTGGGGCGAGCATGGAGCAGATGCGCCGGCGCGATTTGGTCGCGCCCCTGCTGGACGCGCTAGCCAGCGGCGTTCCCTATCTTGGCATCTGCGTCGGCATGCAAATGCTTTTTGACGTCGGCGAGGAGATGGGCGAGCACAAAGGCTTGGGAATCATACCTGGGCGGGTGCTGCGCTTCCCGGCTTTTTTGGATCGCAAGGTGCCGCACATGGGCTGGAATCAACTTGATTTGAAAAAACGCTCGCCACTGTTTCATAGGCTTGACGAACGCAGCCACGTATATTTTGTGCACAGCTATTATTGCGCTCCGCAGGATACCAGCGCGATAATCGCCGCGGTCGATTACGGGCTTGAATTCGCCGCCGCTGTGCAATCGAGCCACATATACGGCGTGCAGTTTCATCCTGAAAAAAGTCAAATCAATGGCTTGCGGATATTGAAGAACTTTTTGAGAATCGAGGAGCTGAGCGATGATAATCTACCCGGCGATTGACCTGCGCGGCGGGAAGGTCGTGCGACTGCGCGAAGGGGATTTGAGCCAGGAAACAGTCTTCAGCGGCGACCCGGTAGCGACGGCGCAAATGTGGGTTGATCAAGGTGCGGAATGGATTCACATGGTCAATTTGGATGGCGCCTTTGACGCAGCCAACGAGAACATAAACATCTTGGAGGCTGTCGCCAAACTGGATGTTAAGCTGCAATTTGGCGGCGGCTTGCGAGATTTGCATGCTGTGGGCGACGCGCTGGCGGCGGGCGCTTCTCGGGTGATCCTGGGGACGCTGGCGGTCAAGGATCCGGACAAGGTTGGCGAAGCGCTGGATCGCTTTGGCGTCGACGCAATCTGCGTCGCCTTGGACGCCAAAGACGGCAAGGTCGCCACGCATGGTTGGACGGAATTGTCAAGCCAGTCGCCGCTTGAATTTGGCAGGCGCTTATTCGCCATTGGCGCCAGGCATGCCCTGTATACCGATGTCAAACGAGACGGCATGTTAAGCGGCGCGAACATTGACGGCACGATCGCATTGGCGCGCGAAACCGGGTTGCGGGCGATCGCGTCCGGGGGCATCGGCAGCATAGGAGAAATCGAGCAGCTCGCGGCCAGCGGCGTCGTGGAGGGCGCGATTATCGGCATGGCGCTGTATCAGAAAAAGATCTCGTTGGGCGCTGCCCTGCGAGCAGCGAAAGGCGGTGAATGATGTTGGCGAAACGAATCATACCTTGTCTTGATGTGAAAGACGGGCGCGTCGTCAAAGGCGTGAATTTCATTGACCTGCGCGACGCCGGCGACCCCGTCGAGCAGGCGGTTGTGTACGACCGGGAAGGCGCTGACGAGCTGGTTTTCCTTGATATCACCGCGTCGCACGAGGCGCGCAAGACCAGGTTGGAAATGGTCAAACAGGTGGCGGATAGCATCTTCATTCCATATTGTGTTGGCGGGGGCATTCGCAGCATCGACGATATACGCGAGACCCTGTTGGCAGGCGCCGACAAAGTCTCGATCAATAGCGCCGCGGTCCGAAACCCGGAATTGATCTCGGCGGGCGCTTGGGGCTTTGGCAGCCAGTGCATCGTCGTGGCGATTGACCCGCGCAGAGTCGAGGGCAAATGGCTTGTTCACATCAACGGCGGGCGCATCCCGACGGATAAAGAAGCTGTGCCCTGGGCGAAAGAAGTCGAGGAACGCGGAGCCGGGGAGATATTGCTGACGAGTATGGATAAGGACGGCACCAAGTCCGGCTATGATATTGAAATGACACAGGCGGTAGCGGACGCGGTATCCATTCCGGTGATCGCATCCGGCGGCGCGGGAACCAAAGAGCATTTCCGCGAAGCGCTAGAAGAAGGCGGCGCGGACGCGGCTTTGGCGGCAACGCTCTTTCACTTCAATGAATTGCGTATCGCGGATCTCAAGCGCTATTTGCAGGACAATGGCGTTCCGACGCGGCTTTCTGGCTGGGAGGGAACCGATGCCTCTTGATAAGAGCGTTCTGGAGGCGATTCAATGGAACGATCGGGACCTGATACCGGCAATCGTGCAAGACGCGACGACGCTAGAGGTTTTGATGTTGGCTTATATGAACGCGCAATCTTTAAATGCCACGCTGGATAGCGGGAAGACGACTTTCTGGAGCCGCAGCCGGCAAGTCCTGTGGCAAAAAGGCGAGACTTCTGGCAATACACAGAAGGTGATTGACATTCGCATCGATTGCGATGGCGATACGCTGCTGCTCTTGGTGCAACCGGCCGGACCCGCGTGCCACACCAAGGCCAGAAGTTGCTTCTATCGCAGTTTTGATCAGTTTAGTCGAGAGCCGCAGCGAGATTAGACAGGGAACCGACGATGAGCGATATGCTCAAGACACTAGAAGCGATCATCCACGATCGCAAGTTGAACCCAACTGAAGGCAGCTATACCAATCTTCTTTTCGGCGAGGGGCGCGGCAAAATCGCCCAGAAAGTGGGCGAAGAAGCGGTTGAGACTGTCATCGCCGCTTTAGTCCAGAGCAGGCAGGAACAAGTGAACGAATTGGCCGACCTGTTTTATCATGTTTTGGTATTGATGGCGGAGCTGGACATTTCCCTCCAGGATGTGGAGCTGACGCTGCAAAATCGTCATCAGCCCAAAGATTAGCTGCTACTGCTAGGGATGCTGGTCGAACTCCCCGTCCATGTAAGCGCCGTAACTCAGATAGCCTTTCCAATTGTCTAGCGGCGTCATGCTGATCATTTGGTTCATTTGTGCGTCGGAAGCGTATATGACCGAAACAACCGGCGAAAGCTCGTCCAAAGAGACGTCCGCGCCCGACACCATGGCGTAGAGAATACTGGTCTTTTCCGGATACACCAGCACGAGCAGATATTCTTTGTCGCTAAAGGGCATGCCCGTTACGTATTGCGGCTCGCCTAAAATCTGAATCACCTCGCCGACGAGCGCCTGCGGCGCCAGTTGCAGCACGATCGCGGTTACCAGTCCCTGGTCGTCACTGACGATTTGACAACAAGGGGGTCCGGAGGCGTAGCCGAATACGATCTCCGCATCTGTCGCTTGCGCGATTGTGATGGAATCCAGTTGGCTTATGATCTGCAATGCGTCCTGCATGTCCGTTTTACCGGGACTGATATTTTGCCAGCAGGGCGGTCCACAGGGCTCTCCCGTAAGCAAGCTGAGATCTGGCAGCATGGCAGCGTCCAAAACGCTCGGCTCGGGCGGACCGACTGTGACTCCTGCGGTTCTATCAGCCAGGGCGACTAGCACATCCAAGGGCGTTCCACCCCGATCCAGAGCCTGCTGCCCAGCGTAGATGACATCAGCTTGGCCGCCATCGCGCCGGGCGCGAATCGCCGGTGTGCCAGTTACGCCGAGCGCTTGCCCCAGGCGCGAATCAATAAGAAACTGAATCGAAGCTTCCATACAGCTTGCCAGGGCTGCGGCGTCCAGATCGAGCGCTTCTGCGACTTCGTCCCCGCTGTCCGCGCCGAGCGCCCGCTCTTGCGCCAGCTCGAAGAGCAAATCATGCGCGTCCCAGAACTTACTCATGTCCAGGTTTCCCACACATTCCGCGATGCGAGCGCCCTGAACAGAAACTTGGGGATCGATCAAAGGGAAAAAACGGAACTCGAATTGCGCCTTGCCCGCGCGCACATGAGAATCTATGAAACTGTGTACAGTCTCAAGATATGTTTGACAATGCGCGCAAAGAAAATCTTCGAAGGCGACGATGGTCAGTGGCGCGTCAGGCTCGCCCAAGACAAATCCGCCGTCCGCGCTACGAAAGGCGCTGATGCCCGCATAAGGTCCCTCTTCGATTTTGACAGCGTCGCTAGTCTCCGGACGGTTTGCCTCAACCAGCGCGGCGAAATGTTCTGGCAGGGGAGCCGCGATCGCTATTGGCGGCGCGTTGTCATATTGTACAAACAGAGACGGCGTTCCCTGCACGCCCAATTCCAGCCCGTAAAGTTGATCGGCTTGATACTGGCGCGCCTCTGACGCGCAATCGACCAGCTCGGCATGGTCGAGCTCAAGCGCTTCGGCGACGTGAACCGCCGACTCGGCGCTGAATCCAGCGTTGCTAGCGATATCGAACAAGAGGTCATGCGCTAGCCAGAACAGCCCTGGCGACAAGGTATCGGCGCATTCCGCCAGCGCCGCGCTAAGCGGAGATAACTGCGGGTCAACAACCGGGAACATGCGGTATTCGAATTGCGCCTGCCCGCTGCGAACATACTTCTGGATGAATTCGGCGGCAATCGGCTCGTAACTTTGGCAGTAGCCACAGAGAAAATCGGAAAACTCTATAAATCGCATGCGCGCGCTGGCATTGCCCAGGACAAAAGCGCCATCCTCCGCGCGCGATTTTGGCGCCCCTGCGTAAGGGTCCTCCAGCTTTTGCGCCGTAGTTGAGAAGGCGATGGCAACAAAGAGCAGCGCCACCAATACAATCGTCGTCAGTCGTCTCATCACAGTCTCCCTTGTTTAGCCAAGCGCCTTGCTCATGCCAGAAGCAGGCTTGTTATTATGCGCAGCGCGGCATTTTCGCTGGATTCATCAAGTGTCGCAGAAATACGACAGCATTCAATCCTTGTATGTCGCGGGGATCGCGCATTAGACTATGCGCTGTGAACAAACTGTACAGGGATATTGATGTCGTCCGCCGATCCTTATGTAAGCGAGATCACCTTCCACGTCCGTTACGCCGAAACAGACAAGATGGGCGTCGTTCATCATGCCTCCTATTTAGTCTGGTTTGAAGAGGGCCGCAGCGCGTATATTCGCGATCACGGCTTAAGCTATGCCGACATTGAGCGCGCTGGGCATTTTCTGGCGGCCGGCGAACTAGAAGCGAAATATCTATTGGCGGCGCGCTATGATCAAGAAGTAAGCGTGCGCACCTGGATTGCCGACTGCCGCAGCCGCACTGTCACCTTCGCCTGCGAGATCCTTGACGCGCCGAGCGGGCAGCGCCTGTTCAAGGCGAAACTGAAGCTGGTCTGCCTGGACAGCGCTGGGCGGATCGCTCGGCTGCCGGCGAGTTGGTCAGCCTGGCTAGACCCTTCGCGTTAGTCTGGTATGTTGTCTAGCGACAAATCACATAGCGCTAGCGCTTGGGTATATTTTGGGCGACATAGTACTGCGCGTAGACACTGCAGGTCTGTCGCCCCTACAAGGCTTGTCCGCTACTGACAGTTATTGCGAAATGTGGGGCTATTACCAGTGGGCGACTCACAGGACTCCGTTGAAAAACTGACTCAAATGGGACACATGCCTAAAGAATTGGACAGCAAAAGAGTCAAGCCCTTCCGCCAGATGCCTTGCCAGGCGCTTCAAGTTAACTGCTGCCGCCGTGAATGCTGCTTGTAATTGCAGCTTGTGTTGCCCGCGATACCGCGATTGCCTCATTCCATGTCGGCGCGCCAGTTCGCATATCGTGCTTTCTATTCGTGCGCGGGCGTGCATCTCCTGGATAAAAGCGCCGCCCGCCTGCTCTCTTCGCCGGGCGCTCAACTGGCGATGATATGGCGATATCTCCAGGCTGCGGCCCCGTTGCTCCGTCGTGCACAAATGCCTGAGACGACAGCCTTGGCATTGCTTGCCAAAGCGGACATGAAAGGCTACATCCGTCTGTGACGAGGGGTTGAACACCGTTGCCCACTTGCCTGCCGGACACCTGGCGCGCCGCATTTCCAGGTCTATAAAGAAATCTTCCAGACGAAAGCCCGGCGGCTTGCGCGAATAATTGCCGATGAATCCGCGCAGATCAATGCCCCGCCCTGCGCTGCTTTTTAGCGTCTTGCCATTGCAATAAGCCCCATCCACATACTGTTTCTCCGGCAGCAAGCCGCGCTGCTCCAAGCGCTGCTGAATCTCTGGCAGCGCCAAGCCATCGTGCTCAATCGCGCTATGCACAGCGATGTCGGTTATGATGGAAAACTCGCCATCCACCGTCTCCGTCACTTGCCCCTTGTAGCCATGCCATTCTATCTTCCCCTTGCGGCTATAGCGCCCTGACGGGTCGTGCGGCGAGCTAATCACATCGCCTGTCGCATCAATTTTGACTTTCGCTTGCACTGCCGAAGCAGCGTCCTCATGCCCTTGCTCAAACTGCTGCTCCAGCACTTCGCGCAGCGTGACCATCTCGGGTAATTCTTGCCATTGCTCGGGACCAAATTGCGCTATTTGCGCCAGCAGCCAGAAACCATCTCGACCCGCATCAACCATGCCGCCCTCGACTTGCGCCTCGCTCAAACGAAAATCCGAGCCCCTTTGACTGTATTCGCTCACAAAAGTAACAGGCAAGTGTTTGATCGTCCATTTGGCATCGGCGTTTATCAATGCCTTCAGCGCCATGCGCATCGTCTCCCAGACCAACTCCAGCCGGCTCAGACGCTCAACCGCGCCCAATATGTGCGTCGCATCCGTGCGCTGACGCTGCGACTTCACATAACCTGACGCTGCCAGATACCGCAATACCGCTTGGAACAGCGCATATTCCTGACCATGCTTATAGAGCCGCTTGCGAAAATTGCGCAGGCTCGAATAATCGAAGCCGGTCCAATCCAGCTCCTGACGCAGCGCATACTTCCAATCTATGCGCACCTTGACCATTTTTGCCGCCTGGCGATCGGGCAGCTTCTCTAAGTATTGCAGCGCCAGCACAAAACAGAGCAGCGCCGGATTGATCGCGCCGCGCCCCGTGTGGGAATACATCCGCGCTAAGCTGCTTTCATTGAGAATGTCGTCCCCTTTGTCGCCCAAGAGACGACAGACGCTGTCAGCCTCCATCAAAGGATCGGCTGCTTTACGGGTTGCCGTGGGGATTTCTTTGGGAAAGAACTGGACTAAGGACATCTTCAGGCTCATCTGTGCTTAAGAATCAGTGAGCATTATAGAGCGATTCGATTTTCCGCAGGCTTGGTATTGATAAGAATCTGCAAGGCGCTGTCAAGCTCGGAATGCTTTTCTCCCGCTGTTTTTCAACGGAGTCCACAGAGTCGCCCCTACAGTCGTCTTTTAGGGCGGAAATACGTTCAATTTACGCAAGTATTTAATTGAATTTCTTACTAAATTGGGTAAGGTGCAGGTGGATTGGAACGAAAATTGGTTAATTTGAACCAGTAGCGGACAAGCCTTACATTTGCATTATTTTCTTGGTTTTTCTTCTGCGCCTCTGTGGTGAATTATCTTTTCTGACTGGGTTTTACTTATGTTATACTATGACGATAAATACGGAGAAATAAAATCGGAGCGAGTTCTGATGGTCACTTATGCGGATCGTCCCTGGACCGAGAACTATGATGTGGGCATGCCCACAACGCTTGAGTTCCCCGACGTACCATTACACCAATTCTTGAAGGATACAAGCGCGAGAATCCCGCAGAACACGGCATTGATCACGCCGGCCGCCTTGCCCCTGATCGGGCGCGTGAGCAGGAACTTTAGCTATGCCGAACTTGACCGCGCCTCGGATGCTTTGGCGGCCGCCTTGGTCGATCGGGGGCTCAAAAAGAGCGATCGCGTCGCTATCGTGATGCCGAACTCGGTGGCTTTTGTGATTAGTTTTTTTGCCATTCTCAAGGCAGGCGGCGTAGTCGCCGCGACCAACCCAACCTATCCCGCGGATAAAATGGCGCACCAGATCAATGACTGCGACGCCGAGTTCATACTGACGATGACGCTCTTTTATGGACTTGTCAAACAGGTGCAGCCACGGACAAAAGTCAAGACAGTTATCGTCGCCAATGTCAAGGAATATCTGCCGCCTTTGGCGAAGTTCTTGTTCACCATTGCCAGAGAAAAAAAGGATGGTCATTTTCTAGCCAAGCTGGAAAGTGGCGACCATTGGTTCCAGGAGCTCTTAACAGAATATGATGGCAAGCGGGCGGAGGTCGAGGTGGGACCTGAAGACCTGGCGATTTTCCAATACACCGGCGGGACCACCGGCGTAGCCAAAGCCGCCATGTCCAAGCATCGCGCCTTGGTGGCGAATATGCTGCAAACGGAAGGTATCTTGGATCTTTTTGATACCCCAACCGAGGATGAGATTTTTCTTGGCGCCATTCCGTTTTTCCACGTCTATGGATTGGTCGTGGTAGTCAGCACAAGCGTTTACCGGGGCTGCAAGATCGTGCTTGTGCCGAATCCCCGTGATATCGACGATGTGCTGGGCAATATCGAGACTTTTCGCACGACGCTGTTTCCTGGCGTTCCGGCTTTGTACAATGCAATCAACAACCATGCCCGGGTCAAGAACGGGGAAGTCGATCTGAGCTCCTTGCACTTGTGTTTGAGCGGTTCCGCGCCCTTGCCGCTGGCGACGAAAGAGGAGTTCGAGCGGCTTTCGGGCGGTTCGGTGCGGGAAGGCTTTGGAATGAGTGAAGCGCCGACCGCCACTCACGTCAACCCGATCTATAAAGAAAACCGACCCGGGTCAATCGGCTTGCCGCTGCCGGAAATGGACATGCGCATTGTCAGCCTGGAGGATGGCGAGACGGATGTGCCGGTTGGGGAGGTGGGCGAGTTGCTGATGGCGGGACCAAATGTGATGGTTGGCTATCATGGCATGCTGGAAGAGACGCAAAACGCGCTGCGAGAGAAACATGGCAAGCGCTGGCTGTATACGGGCGATATCGCCCGCATGGACGAAGATGGTTATTTTTATATCGTCGATCGAAAAAAGGATATGGCGCTGATAGGCGGCTACAACGTCTATCCAACAACGGTGGAGAACGCCATAAGCGCGCACGCTGCAGTATTAGAAGTCGGCGTTGCCGGCATCCCGCATCCGCAGCGAACGGGACAAGAAGCGCTGAAAGCCTGGATCGTTTTGAAACCGGATCAAACTGCCACAGCAGAAGATATCATCGGATTCCTTGAGGACAAATTAGCGCCATACGAGATTCCCCGACGCATCGACTTCATCGACGAATTGCCCAAGACCGCGGTTGGAAAAACTTTGCGGCGCGAACTGGCGCAATTAGACGCCGAAGCGGACCGTTAGCTCTTCCATACGACGCGCGCTCAAGTCGCTGGAAATCGACATGCAGCCGCGTCAATATCGTGTAAAAGGACTTTGTCGCTTTTTTTACGCCCCTGGCAGGACTCGAACCTGCGACCATCGGTTTAGAAGACCGGTGCTCTGTCCGCTGAGCTACAGAGGCAACTGGCGAATTGTAGGATTCGCGCCGCAAGCTGTCAATGCTGTAGGGCTCAAATTGCTAGCCTCGCCCGTTGTTTATAGGTCTACAGTCTAGTATAATTAATGAAGAAAATCGCCGTTCATTATTCGGAAGAACTGTCGCTATTTCGGCAGGCAGTTTGCGATGAGAAGCGAGGCTTAATTTAGAGCTTCGTCGGTTATTGTTTGGCTGGCAGGGGACACCATGGCAAAAGACAAGGAAATAGTTGAACAGCAGCAGAATGGCTATACCGCGAAGAATATCCAGCAGCTGAGCCCGCGCGAGCATGTTCGCAGGCGCCCGGGCATGTACGTTGGGGGCACCGACGCCAGCGCGCTGCATCACTTGATCTATGAGGTCGTCGACAACTCGATTGACGAGGCTTTGGCTGGGCGCTGCGATCGCGTCGAAGTGACATTGCACGAGAACGGCGGCGCGACCATCCTGGATAATGGCGTCGGCATTCCAGTCGATATGCACGAGAGCGGCAAACCCGCGCTCGAGGTTGTCATGACGGTGATCGGCGCGGGCGGCAAGTTCGATAACGAAGTCTACACGGTTAGCGGCGGTTTACATGGCGTCGGCGTGTCGGCCGTGAACGCTTTGTCGGCGGAATTGACCGCCACCATCTTTCGTGATGGTCATGTCTGGCGGCAGACCTATGAAGAAGGCTTAGTTACAAGCCCTGTGAAAAAGATTCGCGAGCTGCGCAATGGCGAGGAAACGGGTACGGTGATTTCCTTCGTACCGGATTTCACCGTCATGGAAGAGAACGCCTTCAACTTCAATACCTTGATGACACGTTTTCGGGAAATGGCTTTTGTGACGCGGCAAGTGACGATTGAGCTGCGCGACGAGCGAGCCAAGCCGATTCCGCGCGAGGTCACCTTCTATTTTGACGGTGGCTTACGTTCTTTTGTGCGTTATTTGAATCGCAGCCGGCGCGCCGTCCACAGCATCATTCATGCCGAACGGGACATTGAATACGTGGATCGCAACAATGCGCCTTACAAGATCGGCGTTGAAGTAGCGATGCAATACTCGGACGTCGCCACCACGACAGAACTCGCATTCACCAACACCATCAATACGCCGGACGGCGGCACGCATGTCACCGGCTTGCGGGCGGCGGTAACGGGGGTGATCAACCGCTACGCCAGGCGGGCGGGGCTACTGAAAGAAAAGGAGGGGAACTTTTCCGGCAACGATACGCTGGAAGGGCTAACCGCGGTTGTCAGCGTCAAACATCCGGATCCGCAATTCGAAAGCCAGACAAAAGTCAAGCTGCTGAATCCAGAGGTGCAAGGCGCGGTTTCGCAAGTCGTAACCGAATCCTTAAACGAATTCATGGATACCAATAATCGCGAGGCGCGGCGAATCGTCGACAAGTGTATGACCAGCAAGCGCGCGCGCGAAGCGGCGAAGAAAGCGCGGGATCTGGTCCGCAGCGGACCGAGCCTGCTGGAAAGCAGCACCTTGCCGGGCAAATTGGCAGATTGCTCGCAACGTGGCGATAACGCTGAAATCTACATCGTCGAGGGCGACTCGGCCGGTGGCAGCGCCAAGCAAGGCCGAGACCGCCATTTTCAAGCCATTCTGCCGCTGCGGGGCAAGATACTCAATACCGAGCGGGCGCGCATAGACAAGATACTCGACAACAACGAGATCAAGTCTTTGATTTCCGCTTTGGGCACCGGCATCCATGACGAGATGACGATTGACAAGCTGCGTTATGGCCGTGTGATCATTATGACGGACGCCGACGTCGATGGCAGCCATATCCGCACCTTGCTCTTGACTTTCTTCTTTCGGCACATGCCGCAGATTATCCAGCAGGGGCACCTGTATATTGCCCAGCCGCCGATTTATCTACTGAAAAATGGCCGCAAGATGCAATATGTTTACCCGCAAGCCGGTTTGGACGACGGGCAACTGTTGGAGCGATCTATTAAGGATTTCAAGAATAAGGACAAAGTCAGCGTTCAGCGCTATAAGGGTCTGGGCGAAATGAACCCGGATCAGCTGTGGGAGACCACAATGGATCCTGACACGCGGACGCTGCTGCAGGTAACGATTGAAGACGCGGCCGACGCGGACAAGGTATTTGATATGCTGATGGGCGCAAGCGTGCCGCCGCGCAGGCGCTTCATCCAGACGCATGCCCGGCAGGTGCGCAACCTGGATATCTAGGAAGTTCCAAGTTTGTCTTACACCCCCTATACTCTCACATATCAATTGGTGGAGTAGTCGTTGCCTTCATTGAAGACTAATCTTCAGGCCCTAGCTTCTCGGGCTGTTTATCTGGCTGCTGACTGGGTCGCCTCGGGGCGCGCCTCTTTAACTGAAACGAATCCGAGTCGCCCGGCTCCGGCAGTTTTGTGGCAACCAAGTCTTTGACGACGTTCTTTGCGTCATTAATCAACTGATATCCTTGCTCTTCCATACCCGCACCTCTGCTTACTATCCTTCAGCTCATCCGCAGGCAAGCTCGCCCCCACTCGCCCAGATCGGCAAAGCCTTCAAGAACAATATGAAATTCGTAAGTGCCCACGCCAACAAATCTCAAATCTGGAATTTTATATATGGAGCGCAATACGATTGTATCCCGGCAATCAAACTCCAGCTTATACTCCCGGAGAACACGTTCACCGCCCGGCGCCATAAGCTGCAATACGCCAGAGTGAACTTTTTTGTCGGTCTCGAACTCCGCCGTCCATTGTGACACCAAGCATATTGGCAGATCAACAGGGATCGTCGTGTCAATTGGCACTGTCCGATAGCGGTCAGCCACCTTTACGGCCGTCACCACATTGATTAAGTCGATGCCACGCCCAGGCCGGGTCTCAACACGGCTGCATAGAAGTGTCCAGTCGTGACGCATCATTAAACCCCGCCCATACTGTCGCTGGTGAAAATTGCTGTCATCGTGAAACTCCGAAGATTTCAAAGCATTTGCATATAGTATAAACAATGGTTTACGGTAGGCAAGTTCATCTTTGAGGGCAAAAAAAGTCGGCCGGGACAAGATAACACCGTAAACTCGATTTAGTCCCCTGATATATCGTTACAATAGATATAAGCCCCATGGTAATAGGGAGTGATGGGGCAATGTTTTTTGGGACGAGAGATGGGGTAGGCTGGCGCGAATTTCTCATTATCTTCTTGGTACAACTAAGACGGCTACAAGCCAGAAGACTTCGCATCTTGCTCAGTCCAGCCTTGCGCGCTGCGCGAGGCTATTTGCTGTTGCTCTCTTTCCGATGGTCCGCGCTCGAAGATGGCGAACAGGATCGAGAAGAGCAGGCTCAAGAGCGCCAGACCGACGAGGATCACGATGATCGGGCTGAGGGTTAAGCCCGCGACTTCCAGCATATCCGGGTGCAAAAACAGGACCGATGCGCAGACCGTGGGCAAGATCGCCGCAAAGCACAGCCCCGAAAGATAGTTGCAGAGGGCGGCGGGGGCGCCGCCATAGATTTGTCGCTGGCTGAGCGAGCGGCGGTGGACTTGCCAAGCGAGCCAGACGATCAGCGCTGCTAGCGCAACCATTAACACCGTCTTTACATCCACAGCATCATCTCGCTCTTGATGAACTCACAGGCTGGCAAAGCGACCATCCTAAAAGAGCGAGTAAATGAAGACGCCAGCGGGACTCGCGCTGCCCAACATGATCACAAGCGCGAAGACCAAGAGCGTGATCACCAGCGGCAGCATCCAGTACAATTTGCGTTTCCACAAAAAAGCCAGCAGCTCGCCGAGAACGCCAAGACGCATGAAAAAATCCTGGAGCGCGCTCGGACTGTTCTTGTTTGATTTTACTTTGGAACTCATTTTGGCTCCTCGTCGTTTCCTAGTCGAATCAAAGCGGCTTCCGCACCACGTGCGACCCTAGGACCAACATATCAATATCGCTATTGCGGAAAGTGTTGAAAGCTTCTTGCGGCGTGTTGACGATTGGCTCGCCCCGCAGGTTAAAGGACGTATTGAGGACAACGGGTACGCCAGTCGCGTCCCCAAACTGCTTGACGACATCATAGTAGCGCGGGTTGGTAGCGCGGTCAATGGATTGCAGCCGTCCCGTGCCCTCGTGGTTGACGGCATGGATTTCCGACTGTTTGTCCGACTTTATCGGAGCGACCATCAACATATAACGCGGACAATCGTGCTCCGCAACTTGCGGATAGTCAAAATACTCCGGCGACCGCTCGCGCAGGATGACCGGGGCGAAGGGCCGAAATGGTTCGCGAAACTTAATCTTGGTATTCACAACTTCTTTCATTTCTTCCCCGCGGGGATCGGCCAGGATACTGCGATTCCCCAGCGCGCGCGGACCCCATTCGAAGCGGCCCTGGTGGAATCCAATCACCTGCTGCCGCGTCATGGCGTCAACGATGGTTTCTGTCAATTTGCATTCGTCGTCGAAGGATTCATAACGCAAGCCAGCCGCCTCGAGGAATGACCGGCAATCAGCGTCGTCATAACCCTTGCCGAAATAAGCGTGTGTCTGCACCCAGCGGCGCGGTTTGCCCAGGACAATATGCCATGCCCAGAGCGCGGCGCCCAAGGCGCCGCCATCGTCGCCCGCCGCCGGCTGTATCCAAAGCTCGTCAAAGGGCGTCTCGTTTAGAACCCGCCAATTGGCTTTGGTATTAAGCGCGACCCCGCCAGCCATCACCAGCTTCTTCATGCCCGTTTTCTTGTGCAGATAGGTGGCGATGTTTATGAGCGTATCTTCGGTGACTTGCTGCACGCTGGCGGCGACATCGGCATAATATTGGTTGGCTGCCATCGCTCGTTTTTCGTCCTGGCGCTGCGGCTGCGTAAGCGCGGTAAAGAAGTCGCTGTCAGGGTCGCGTTTTTCCCCAAATAGATCGAGGAACTTGTTGCTGTAGCTGCGCGTTGTGGATCGGTGGAAGTCAAAATAGGACATATCAAGGCGAAAGGCGCCCGTGCTGCGGTCTTGCGCGATGACCTGATAAACTTTGTCCAAATATCGCGCCTCACCGTAGGGGCTCATACCCATGACTTTGTATTCGCCGTTATTGACGCGGAAGCCGAGCCAAGCCGTAAATGTCGAATAGAGCAAACCTAAAGAATGCGGGAAGCGCTGCTCTTCAAATAGGTCGATGGTCGGGGCTGTGGCGTCGCTCTCGCCGAGCGAGCTTTTGCCGACGCCTAAGGTGGTAGTTGTCCATTCGCCCACGCCATCCACGGTCAGAATCGCGGCTTCTTTGTAGGGACAGGCGAAAAATGCGCTGGCGGCGTGGCTCATGTGGTGATCGCAAAAGAGTATTTTCTCTTGGGGAACGCCGATTACCCGAGCGACGTGGCTGCGCACCCAGAGTTTGTCCGTCAACCAGGTCAGCATGGACTCCCGCCACAGGCTCGATGAACGAGGAAAGCTGTTCAAGGCTGTCTGCAATATGCGCTCAAACTTCACGAGCGGCTTTTCGTAAAAGACCACGTAGTCAAGCTCTTGTGTGGCAATTCCAGCCTGTTCGAGGCAGAATTCCGCGGCAAGTTGGGGAAAGCTGTTATCGTGTTTCAGCCGCGTAAAGCGTTCTTCCATGGCGGCCGCCACCACCTCGCCATTCTTGATGAGCGCGGCGGCGGAATCGTGATAAAAGGCTGATATGCCCAGAATATACATCCTCAGCTCTGCTCTCTGGCCGATGCAAGATCGGACGGGACCGCCTCGCGCGATTGCCATGCAACTTCATCTTTGCGGATGCGCAGGGGATCCATGAAGAGCGAGGACAATAACCCAAACGGCACCAGAATCGTGAAATAGAATAGCGTCGCGATGAAGCGTCCATTGCCGTCAGCCACGATGCTCGAATTGAGACTGAAGCGCTCCCAGGCAATTTTCCAGTATTCCTTCAAGTGTTTACTTCTCCTCTTCGCCGAACATGTGCAGGCTTACGAACATTTTGCGCATGTTGAAATCATAGACAAGCCTACACTAATTCAGGATTTTCTGCAGTTCCTGACGGGCGAGATCGTGCCCCAATTGATTCCAGTGGGTATCGGCAAAGAAATAGGGCGAGCGCCCGTTTTCTAGCGCTAATTGTAAAGCCGGTGTCATATCCAGGAACTCGATCTGCTGTTCCAGCGCGACTGCTGACCACAGATCGCGCTGCGCGGAGATATTTTTGTCGATGCTCTTTGGAATAAATTGGGGCGCGATCGGCGCGATGCGCTCCGTAACGTATTCCGCGATTGCGCCTTTGCTTTCGTCGTCAAGATACTGCCAGAATAACTCCGCTTTCTGCGGGATATACATTATCACAAAGCGGATTCCGCGCCCCGCCAGCTCTTGCGACAAATCAACGATTGCGGACTGCGTAACTTGGAATATGTCGCTGGCGCGCAAGGTCTCGGCGTCCAAGGCGAGCACCGGCAGCAGCTTGTCAAAAAATGCAACGGGCATCGCTGGGTCTGTATGCGCGATTTGCGGATAGTGGCAGTCGCTTATACCGGCTCGATGGATCATATCACGCAGATATAATGCCAGATGAACAGTCGCCAAATACTCCAATGGAGAGCGGTTCTGGCGCGCTTGGTCGGCAATTGTCTGGCCGGCGCTCCGCAGGTCCTGGAAGGTTTGATTGTCGGACAAGTCGTTGCCGGCGAAGTACGCCAGGACGACCGTATCCGGTTGCAGCGGCAAGCCGTAGGCATCCAGCAAGAGACTTTGTTCGATTGTGCCACTGCCGGGAAAAGCCAATGACAGCGTCGATTCGGCAAGCCCGGTCCAGAAAGGATGCTGTATTGTTTCCGCCGCCGTGAATGAATCCCCGATTATGAGCAAATCAAGATAGCCGCGCCATGGTTCTGGATTGCGGAAGCCGTGCTGGTCGCGCGTGAATCTCACCGTGTATGGCTCGAAGAATTGCGCGTGAGCTGTCGAAAGGCAAGTCAAGCGGAACAGGTCGCCGGAATACTGGTCGACATCTATGTGGACAACTTCTCCGGCAGGCGATTCCCGCGCCCCGTGTTCCGTATCTAAGCGAAATCCCGAGCGCTCGCGGTATTGCGGCATGCGTTGTATCAGTTCCCGCGGCAGGTGAAGAAAAGCCAGCTGGAACGCGATCTCCAGCAGGATGAGGGAGGCAGACAGTACAAAGCAAAGCCGCAACAAGAATTTGAGCATGCTTGTCAAGCGCCTGCCTCAGACTTTGTATTGATGATCGGCGGTGGGCTTCAAGCGATTGCCTTGGTATTCATCATTAGTTGCTGGAAAAGGGTCCAATGTTGAAGTCTTCTCCGGGCGGGTTCAGGCGCATGCCCAGCAGCATTGTCTCCAAGCGATAGGTCTCGACCAACAAGTCCAAGAGCTGCGCCATATTGTCCTGGCGCAGCAGCTCCTGCTTCTGAGCATTTTCCGCCTGCAAAAGGATAGCGGCGATTTGGGCAAGCGACTTGGGCGAACGGGGGATTTGCTCAGGATCGAATTCCACTGCTTCCGCCGAGGTGAGAATTTCCAGATAGCGAATGATAAGCGGCCGCAGCCTGCCGGCGAAATGGCGCATGGCGGTTTTGTCATCTTCTCGCGGTACAAAGTACTCAACATCCCCAAGCAGATAAGGCTCGCTGTGGTCCAACCCATGGAGGCGAAAGCGCCTTTGCCCCTGGGCGAGGATATTCATTCGATCAAAGGGCAGCTTCTGCACCTCGATTATCTGCGCCGCGCAGCCGACCTCATGGGTTATTGCGACTGGTCCCTGCGCTTCCCGTCCGCTCTTGATTAAGATCACGCCAAATGGACTCTCGTCATGTATACAGCGGCGGATCATCAACTTGTAGCGATCCTCGAAGATATGCAGTTTAAGTTGCATACCGGGGAACAAAACGGTGTTGAGTGGAAACAGTGGCAGGTCAGGCATAGCGGGGGTCTATTTTCCCATCTCCTCTTCAAAAAGCATGCGCCGAAGCACCTTGCCGATAAACGAGCGCGGCAGCTCTTGCCGAAACTCGATCTCCCATGGCACGGCATATTCTTCCAATCGCCTCCTGCACAAATCGACCAGCTCCGCCTTGGACAAGCTGGTATTGGGCTTGGGCACAACATAAGCCTTGACCTTTTGCTCTCCCGATTCTCGCCCGACGCCGACGACAGCAGCTTCTAGAACCTTATTGTTCTCGTAAAGCACTTCTTCGACATCGCGCGGGTAGACGCTGAAATCGCCCGTGAAGATGGTGTCGCGCTTGCGGCTGATGATCTTGAAGTAACCTTCGTCGTCCATCACCGCGACATCGCCGGTATACAGCCAATCTTCACGCAAAGCGGTCTCGTTTTCTTCGGGCGCGCGCCAATACCCTTGCATTATTTGCGGACCGCGGATGAGCAGCTCGCCGATTTCACCTGGGGGCAGCTCCTTTCCATTCAGCAGATCGACGATTTTGGCATCGGTATTCGGCAGCGGCACGCCAATCGAACCAACCTTGCGCAGCCCATATAGCGGATTGGAGTGCGTTACGGGAGCGGCTTCGGTGAGCCCATAGCCCTCAACCAGGCGCCCCCGCGTCATTTTTTCGAAAGCCTCCTGCACTTCCACTGGCAAGGGGGCTGCGCCGCTGATACAGGCTTTAATGGACGAAAGCCCATAGCTCCTGACCTTGGGCGCTTGATTGATAAGCGTGAACATCGAGGGCACGCCCGGGAACAAGGTCGGCTTGTGTCGCTTAATCTGTTCAAGCACCTGGCGCAGTTCAAAGACCGAAACGATCACGATCTTCGCCGCTATCAAAATCGGCAGATTCATCGCCGCGGTCATGCCATAGCTATGTTCGAAAGGCACAACCGCCATGACAGTTTCTTCGCCATATTCGATTTCGGGCATCCAATGTCGCGTTTGCAGGGCATTCGCGACCAGGTTTCTGTGCGACAGGCAGACGCCGAGGGGTTTGCCGGTGGTGCCGCTGGTGAAGGAAATCACGGCGAGATCGCTTGGATTCACGTCAACTTGCGGCGGGATCGGCGGCTCGTCAGCCATCACATCCGACATGAACAGGCCGATGCGTTCGGCGATGGATTCGTCCGAATGAGTTGGGTGTTTGTGCCGACCAAATGCCTCGCTCTGGCTTGTCGTGACCTGCTTGCCAATCCCTGTGAAGATGATAGTTTGGGCTCTTGTCCTGTGTTGGATCAGCTCCGCCAGTTCGCTAAAGGCGCTTAGCGTGATGAGCGCTTTCGCTTCGGTTTCTTGCGCTTGCGAAATGATCAATTGCTCATTCGCGTCGGGGTTCGACAGCACGACCACTGCCTTAAGTTTGAGAATCGCGTAGTAGGCGATGATGAATTGCGGCGTGTTGGGCAAGACGATCATCACACGCTCGCCTGGTCCAATTCCAATCTTGCTCAAGCCGCGCGCGAACTGATTGACTCTCCCCTCTAGTTCACGGTAGGTCATGGTCTTGCCATAAAACACTGTCGCGATGCCTTTGGGACGCCAATCGGCCGCGCTCTGTAAAAAGCGAAAGAGCGGCTGATTGGGAATTGGAATCTCGTGAGGGGTGTCGAGGTGATAGTGGCTCAACCAGGGTCGGCCGCGGTTGAGCCGGTCGAGAGCGGATTCGCTACGCCAACTGCTGTGTTGGGCAGCCAAAATGAAGCGTTCGATGGCGCGGTTCACCGCCTCGTGACGCTCTAACTGAACCTTGTGTTTCGCCGAGCCTATATCATAGACCTCGGCATTGGGCATCATCTTGGCGACATCATCATAAATGTAGCGCGGGAAATAGGTGTCTCTTTCGCCCGTGATTACCAGCGACTCCGCCGTGGTATTTCGCAAGAGCGACCAGCCTTGCCACTGATGAAGCGCGTTGAGAAAGATCTGCTTGAGCGCGTGAAACTCCGCGTCCCATTTGCGCCGATAGCGCCAGAACGGCAGGGCGACCTTACTGGGAATATGAAACAGCAGGGAAGCCGCCCGGGGCAGGGGATATTCCCCAGCAGTGGCAACCAGCACGAGTTTAGCGACGCGTTCCGGATAGGCATTGGCGTATTCAACACAAACCGCGCCGCCAAAGGAGTGGCCCACCAGGACAAACTGTCGCGGAAGATTCAGCGACGTAACGACATGATGCAAATCTTCAACCAGCTCCGGCATATCGTATACGCTGTGCGGGGCGTCGCTCTGCCCATGCCCGCGCAGCTCCGGCGCGATCACGCGAAACTGATGGGCGAAATGCGTAAGCTGGTATTCCCAGGATTCGGCGACGCCGGCGAAACCGTGCTGGAAAACGATTGCTCGCTTGATGTCTTGCGGGCAAAGATCAATGACGCTGAGATGCGAAGCATTATGCCCAGGTATTGGCACCTGGACCCGATACAGATCGAAATCTAATTGAAAAATGGCGCGTTTTAAGCCACGGATGCGCTTTTTCATCGGCAAACTCGGTCAACTTTGGATATATTATATCGGAGAGAAGCCTCTCGATGATACATTGAGCTGTAGGCGGATTTTGCAAGACAGCAAGTTTATGTTGCGGAAAGATGATCCTGGAGGAGCTTATGCCTGCGCAATTGGCAAGTACTGCTTGGCTGCAAGCGCACCTGAATGACGGTGATCTGCGGCTTATCGACATGCGCGGCAAGGTGCTGCCGCCGACAGCGCCGCCGCCTCATTATATTAGCGATCGCGCCGCTTATGAAGCCGCGCATATTTCCGGCGCGGTTTTCGTCGATTGGCAGTCCGATATTGTAGAGCCGGGTTCGCCATCAAACGATATTGCTTCGCCGGAGCGCTTTGCCGCTTTGATGAACCGGCTTGGAATCGGCAATGGCAGTCGCGTAGTCGTCTATGACGATGCCGCGAGCATGTTCGCGGCGCGCATGCGTTGGTGCCTGCTGTATTATGGACACGAAAATGTTCAGATCCTCGATGGGGGTTGGGGGAAGTGGACAGCCGAACAGCGGACCACAGAAGTCACCCTGCCCACAGCGCGACCGGGCGCCTTCGTACCAGCAAGAAATTCCCGTTTGAAAGCGGAGGCTGGCGATATTCTGCGCGGGATCGACGCCGAAAGCATGCAACTGCTGGATGTGCGCTCGCCTGCCGAATACGCGGGAAAGGCATCGCGAGCCCAAGTCGCGGGGCATATCCCGACGGCGATCAACATGCCAGCGAAGTCCGTACTTGCCGATGATTTGACACTGAAGCCTAGCGACGACCTGCGAGCGCAATTTACCGAATTGGGTATCCGACTGGATGCCGAAGATACGGTGATTTACTGTAACTCAGGCGTTTCCGCCAGCTTGGTCATGCTCGCGCTGGAAGTGGCGGGAGCAAGTAATTTGCGGGTTTACGACGGCTCTTGGAAAGAGTGGGGCAACGATCCGGCGACGCCCAAAGTTCCGGCTAGCTAAACGAAGGGAATTATATGGCAACCTAAAATGGCAATGTCATGTGAACTCCAAATAATCTGAAATGCCCCCGCCAATTGTATAGGACAGGGCAATCGCGCCAAAATCGCTGCCTCAAATTCAGCATATTCTGACTGAAATTAAGCGCCGAGAGCACCGAGACCACAAAGAAAAGCATTCATTTTCTGTGATTCGAGATCCTGTGAACTTTTTTGAATGGCGGCGGATGTTATCAAAAGAAAGGAGAAAAAAAATCTATTTATAACAACACTTTCTTAACAACATTACCATAAATGACCTTGATTTGGTTTCCTCGGTGGTAATAATATAATTTGATGTGATTGTCCTCTAGCTCGCCCATGAGTTTGGCGCAAAAACTCCCCTACAAGGCTTGTCCGATACTCTAGGATTTGCGTTCTCCCTGGAAGTTAAAATATGATTTGACGTAATTGCATAGCAAGATGCTCTTGACAATATGAATTTGTAAAGTATAATTTATTTAAATAATATCACGGAGTAGGTTGAGGATGCAAATCTTTCCCCAGATAGGGAGTGTCTAATTTTGTGGATATAGGAAATGGATGAGATGTACAGCATAAGCCTGGTACTTCTGCTTGTATAGCTGGCGTTGATTCCAGGCGTAGACAAACAGTTTTACATTGCGCCGCAGCGCTTTCAGGCAACGCGAGAAGCAGCGCGAACGCCGGCCTAAGCGTGCCAAATAGTGGCGCAAGTCTGCATTGACTCTTTCAACCGTATAGGTCTCGCTTTTGTTTCTCATGCTGAGGTGTTTCCCTGGTGCGTAAAACAGCGCGCCATAAGTTGCCATACCATCGCTATAGTAAACATCGGCTTGCGGCGCCTCGTCCAACATGTCCTGCATGACTGCTTCCGTCCGGTGAAAGCCAACCCGATAGCCTACGATACAAGCGCTTTGCCGATCCACCATTGTCATGACGTAAGCTGCGTTTTTTTCTGGGCGATAAAACTGTGTAACTCATCTAACTCAATGATGGCGCTGTGTTCCGGCAAGGGCGGGGCATCGGGCAAACTGTCCGCATAAGCATTGACCCAGTTGGCAACTGTTTGGTGATTCACCTGCAACTGACGTGCAATACGCCGCAAATTCATGCCATCGACATACAAACGGATGGCTTGTGCCCGCATCGCTTCCGGATAGCCCTGCAGTTTGGGTTCCGGCGTATACCGCCTTTGACAGAACTTGCAAAGATAACGCTGACTGCCTGCCTTCGTTCGACCCGATTTGATCTGATTTTCTGTCGCATGACAGTAAGGACATTGGTTCATGACCATATTTTACTACGATATCAGAAACGCCACTCACATAGACACTCCCCCCCAGATACATTTGTAAAAATTACGGAGAAGTTAATATCGGACTATAAAGCTACCTTAGCAGCTGCCTAAGATCACACAATACAGCGATTACAGGGAGGAAAACATGAAAGCAATCATTACTATATTGATCGCCTGTCTGCTACTGACAGGCGTTAGCAGCCAAGGCAACTTCGACGGCATCATCCAAACTGTTCGTGGCTATTACGATGATAATGTGGCTGCCGGGCGCACAGGTCATAATTGGCTCCAGGTATTGATTGCATTCGGCGCGGAAACGCACGATACGCTGACGCCAATGACGGCGGCGGATGCGCGTGAACGAGTTAGTAGATGGCAAGGCTGGAAGCCTGTTGCTGACGCATTGGAACAGCTTGAAGCGCAGAGTGCTCCCCCACCTACTAACATGCCTTTGCCGACGAATACGCCAATGCCGACGAACACACCTGCTCCAAGCAGTACTCCGATGCCAACGAATACACCTGCTCCAAGCAGTACTCCGATGCCAACGAATACACCTGCGCCAAGCAGTACTCCGATGCCGACGAATACACCTGCGCCAAGCAGTACTCCGATGCCAACGAATACACCTGCGCCAAGCAATACGCCGATGCCGACGAATACACCGATACCGCCCACCTCAACACCGACGAGTCCGCCTACTCCATGGCCGACGGCGGATACGATTTCGCATTCTGCGCAATTAGAGCCACAGCCTTTGCCACTGAATGCAGAACCGCAGCAAGCGCCGCCGACTTTGCCGGATCCTCAGAAGTCTGAAAATCCAACTTGGGTGGACGGAACGAATTGTTTCTGGTGGGACCCTCCCGCTGACACAAACAGAGATATATGGAAAGTGAGGACCTTTGATACATTCCAGGAATGGCGCGACAATCGTGGCAATAACATTAACTGGGCGCTTCCGCCGTTAGGTGAAGGAAGGCACGTTGTTGATATAAGCGGCACGAGGCCGACTGTCGTGGAGTTTCGATATGAAGTTAATAGCGTCCCTGTAGCTGGCAGAATTGTGTCCTTGTTCATTTCAATGGGTATGGCTCACAGTATCAAGGACTATATGAATGCGTATGGATTGCGGCCGCCAGAGCCGAATACGAGTTTCCCCAATGATGATACCGCTTGCAGCAATGCCAGCCGCTATTTTACAGTGTTTGGCAATATCATCCCAGAGCACATATACGCGGTAAGTCCGACGTATCCAACGCCAACTCACACACCAACACTCTAATTAATGTGAAATTCCCGGCTTGCCCCGTAACAACAGTTACGGGGCAAGCTATCGACCGGGATAGATTCTTTGAAGCGCCCCCCAAGCCGCTGAGCCGGACTATCTGTTTGGCGAATTCGGCGCAGAAACCACTTCCATTCAATTCCAATTGCTCAATCTCATTTGCCCAATTGCTCATCCAGGGGGAAATCCCCTGCCGCACTTTGGACAATGGATAAGAGCGCTCGATTTTCGCCTCAGCCCCTAAGCGGATGACTGACTTAAGCTCGCATGATTTAATAGAGTCCATAGATACTCTGAAAAATCACATAAACTAGCGCTTTGGCCACATGGACAAGCGCGCGGAAATGAGCGAAAGCTGTTTAGTTTGCGATATAATTCCCCTAAACGATGCAGCGCGGCTTCAAATCCAGCATGCGCTGTAAACATGCGCTTCGTAAGAATGACCAGTTCGGCGCTGTCACAAGAAATATGCCGACTGACTAATTCAAGCCGCTAACTCGACGAAGGACAGAGGCAAAAGTGAAACTAAGCATTCACCGTGAAGCGACGGTATTTGATGCCCTGCAGGCGGAATGGAAGGATCTGCTGGGGCGCGCTCAATCCGACTGTATTTTTTACACCTGGGAATGGCACTCGACTTGGTGGGCCGCCTATCAGCCCGGCGAGCTATTGATTTTGACTTGTCGCGAGCGTGGAAGGCTTGTCGGCATAGCGCCATTATTCCTCACAGAATCCGAGCGTGGGACAACAGCCCAGATAATCGGCTGCGTGGACGTGACGGATTATCTCGATTTCATTATAGACGCGGACTATTTGGCACCCGTCATGACAGCCTTTGCCGATTACTTCGCGGCAGAGCGCGCTCATATCGATTGCTTCGACCTTTGCAACATCCCGCAAGAGTCCCCGACGCGCGAGCTCCTTCCCGATTTGTTGCGGGAACGGGGGTTCACAACTGTGGTAAAGCCGCAAGAGGTTTGCCCGGTGATTGATCTTCCCAGTGACTGGCGCGGATATATGCTGCTGCTGGACAAGAAACAGCGTCACGAAGTGCGGCGCAAGCTGCGGCGCATTCAAGGGTCGGACAGCGCGATTGACTGGTACATTGTGAACGGCACGGATAACCTGGAGCAAGAAATCGGCCATTTCGCGCTTTTGATGGCGGCCAGCGACCCGGAAAAAGAGCGCTTCTTGCAGGATGACGGCAATATGCGCTTTTTCAAAAGGATCGTGCCATTGGCGCAAGACAAGGGCTGGCTGCAACTGAGCTTCTTGACCATTGGCGCAGCGCGCGTCGCCGCCTACATGAATTTTGTCTATGGGGACCGCGTGATGGTCTATAATTCGGGACACGACCATCAGGGTTACAGTCAGCTGAGTCCCGGCATCGTTCTGCTGGCATATAACATCCAACATGCCATTAAAAACGGCTACAAATTTTACGATTTTCTACGAGGCGACGAGAGCTACAAGTACCGCATGGGCGGGCGCGATACTACCGTTCTGAATATCCGGGCAACTTGACTCCGCGAGTCAATTGATGTCGATAAAACGCATTGCCCTGCTGAGTGTCCATACGAGTCCGCTGGCGCCAATGGGCGGGATGAAGACGGGCGGGATGAACGTCTACATCCGCGAGCTGGCGCAAGAATTGGGCAAACTTGGCTACCTCATCGACATATTCACCCGAAAATCTTCACCAGCTGAACCGGATGTAGACCATGCCATTGGCGCCAATGTACGCCTGATCTATCTCCAGGCTGGTCCGGTGACGCCGTTGCCCCCCGACGAACAGTACTCTCATCTTTCCGAATTCACCGCCAACCTGATGGCTTTCGCCGCCCTGGGCAATCTGCGCTACGACATCGTTTACAGTCATTACTGGCTAAGCGGCTGGGTCGCCGCCAAACTGAAAGAGGCTTGGGGCATCTGTTTTGTACAGATGTTTCATACGCTGGGCCACATGAAGAAGCGCATCCAAGCCAATGAATTCTATCAACCCGACCGCCGCATATTAACCGAAGCGCAAGTTTTGAACTGGGCGGACCGGGTCATCGCGGCTACGCCGGCTGAATTGGCGCAGTTGCGCTGGCTCTATCGCGCCAGGCGCAGGCAATTGGTTGTCATTCCCCCCGGCGTTAATCTTGAACAATTTAATAGCAATCTGCCGGCGGCCGCGGCGCGGACTAGCCTCGGGCTTAATCCTGATAGTCACGTTTTGCTTTTTGTCGGGCGCATTGAGCCGCTGAAAGCGGTTGACACCATACTGGAGGCGCTGCATGTCTTGCGAGAGCGCCGATCGTCGCTGCTCAAGCGACTGCATTTCATGATCGTCGGCGGCGATCTGGAATCGCGCCGAGATCGGGAGCTGCAGCGCCTACAGGACCTCAGCAGCAGATTGGGCATCAAGCAGATTGTGAGCTTTGTGGGCGCGAAAGAACAAGCGCACTTGCCAGTCTACTATTCCGCCGCGACGGCTGTCATCGTGCCATCGGATTATGAATCCTTTGGCATGGTCGCGCTGGAAGCGATGGCATGCGGCACGCCCGTCATCGCGTCACAGGTGGGGGGGCTGCAATTCTTGGTGCGGGACAGGGAGACAGGATTCCATGTGCCCGCGCGGGAGCCGATCTCGCTGACAGAAGCCATCATCGCATTGGTGAGCGACCCTGCGAAATCCGCCTCTATGGGCGCCAGCGCGGCGCGCGCGGCGCAGGACTATGCCTGGTCAGCCATCGCCGAGCGCTTAATCGAACTCTTCAAAACGGTCGCCTGTAAAAAATTGCCAAAGACCTAGCCACCGTAAGCGTTGGGGATGTCGGCGACACCGGCTTCGATATAGGGGGCGTCGTCCATGAGCTCCAGCGCAGCGTCTTCGCTTAGCGTGGTTTGCCCCTTGTGATAAAGCGTATCGTTGAAGCCATCATAACGATAGCGGCGGTTCACCCAGCCATGCAAGTGATGTTGAAAAAGCACATGAAACTGGATCGCTTCGTCAGATACAATATTTTCTTCGCTGATGATCCAAACCGGCGCATATTGTTCCAGGTGAGGCAAGGCTTTTTCATCGCGCATTTTCCGCAGATCGTCCACAGTCGTCATCTGGCGCTCCATTTCAAGAAGACGGCAAAACTCTTCACATATTTTAGCGAGGCGCGCAGCTCAAGGCAAGCGTTGTCCTTGCGGCGCCAGAGCAATCGCTGCAAAATGATGGCGGACGAAATGGCGGGATTCTAAACTGAAAATTAACTACAGAGTACGCAGAGAACGCAGAGAAAAACAAAAAATCTCTTCTCAGCTGTGATTTTTGGTGACAAATCACGTTTCGCTGGGGACTGTTGCTGATTCCGGGCCGCAGATTTAGAAGAATAGTCGTCTAAGCTCCTACGAACTCTGTGTCCTCTGCGTCCTCTATGTTGAAAATAATTTGAAGCGATTGCCCTGCTTGCGGCGCCAATGACTTACGCTAATGCCGCCTAGCAACCACTTCCAAATGCGGCAAGATTGATTACACTTGGCGATATTGACGAACCTTCAGATGGAGTTGGCAAATGGCAGCGTCCGCTATTTCAAAAGTAGTACTTGCCTACAGTGGCGGCTTGGACACGTCGGTAATCGTACCTTGGCTGAAGAACAACTACGGCTGCGAAGTCGTCTGTTTCTGCGCCGACTTGGGACAAGAGGAAGAACTTGATGGCTTGGAAGCGAAAGCGCTTGCCTCGGGCGCGTCGAAGCTCTATATCCGGGATCTGCGCGAAGAGTTTCTGACAGATTTTGTCTTCCCGACAATGCGAGCCGGCGCGATATACGAGCGCGAGTACCTGCTCGGCACGTCGTTCGCCCGTCCTTTGATCGCCAAGCACATGGTCGAGGTTGCTGAAATGGAAAAAGCCGATGCTGTCGCGCATGGTTGTACCGGCAAGGGGAACGATCAAGTGCGTTTTGAGGTATCGACCATGGCGCTCAACCCCAAGCTGAAGACCATTGCTCCCTGGCGCGAATGGGACATCCGCAGCCGAGAAGACGCCTTGGCTTACGCGGAAGAATTCAGGGTGCCGGTTTCACATACCGAGAAAGACATTTACAGCCGCGACCGCAATATCTTCCACCTGTCGCATGAAGGCGGCTTGTTGGAAAACCCCTGGAACGAGCCCGAAGACGGTATGTATCAGCTTTCCAACAGTCCCGAGCAAGCGCCTGACCAAGCCGAATACATCGAGATTGAATTTGAGGCTGGCAATCCCGTCCGCTTGAACGGTGAAAACATGAACGCTGTCGATCTGTTCTTGAAGCTGAACAAAATCGGCGGCGCGCATGGCATTGGCAGAATCGATCTTGTGGAAAACCGTCTGGTCGGCATGAAGAGCCGCGGCGTATATGAGACGCCGGCCGGCACAATCGTGAATCGCGCTCATCAATTGCTGGAAAGCATCTGCTTGGACAAACACACGATGCAGTACAAGGACATCCTGGCGGCAAAATACGCCGAGCTGGTTTACAATGGCTTGTGGTACAGCAAGCTGCGCGAAGCCTTGGACGCCTTCGTGGATGTCACGCAGCGCACTGTGTCGGGCCTCGTGCGCTTGAAGCTCTACAAAGGCAATGTCGCGGTGGCGGGGCGCAAAAGCCCCTATAGCTTGTACCGCGAAGATTATGCCTCTTTCGGCGAAGAAGACGTCTATAACCAGCAGGATGCCCAGGGCTTCATTCAACTCTTCGGTTTGCCGATAAAAGTGGAAGCCATGTTGCAAACCGAGGGCGGCGGCAAGACCAGTTATCGGCAGCCGGATTACAGCAAGTTCAAGCGGGACTAGGTCATGAATTACGCAAGGATGACAGCATGAGCCTTTGGGGCGGACGGTTCACTGAACCAAGCGACCAAGATCTGCGGGCGCTAAACGACAGCATCGGCTTCGACATTCGCTTTTACCGCGAAGACATCGAAGGCAGCATCGTCTATGCTCTGGCGCTTGCGGATGCCGAAGTCATTAGCGCTGACGAAGCGCAGACCATCGTTGCGGGATTGCGCGAAGTTCTGCAGGAATTCGAGACTGGCGACTTCGAACTGCAGGAAGCCGATGAAGATGTGCATACCGCTGTCGAACGACGTCTGATCGAGATCATCGGCGCTGTCGGTGGCAAGCTGCACACGGGCCGCAGCCGCAATGATCAAGTGGCGACGGATTTCCGTCTGTGGAGCATGCGCGCTGCCGAGCGCCTGTCAAGCGAAGTGCGGGCTCTGCAAGCCGCGATCGTCGCGACCAGCGAAAAGCACGTCGACACTTTGCTGCCGGGCTACACGCATCTGCAACCGGCGCAACCAATCACGGTCGCGCACTGGTTGATGAGCTTTTTCTGGATGCTGGAGCGCGACCAGGATCGCTTGGGATCGGCACTCCAGCGCATGTCGATTTGCCCGCTCGGGTCGGGCGCGCTGGCCGGCAACCCCTTTTCTCTGGATCGTCAGCAAATCGCCGCCGACTTGGGCTTTGACGCGCCGAGCCAGAACAGCCTGGATGCCGTCAGCGACAGGGATTTCGTCGCCGATCTTTTATACGCGATCGCGCTATGCGCGAGTCACCTGAGTCGATTGGCGGAGGACATGCTTATATACTCCAATCCAGCCTTCGGCTTCATCAGCTTGGATGATCGCTATAGCACCGGTTCCAGTTTGATGCCGCAGAAGCGCAACGCCGATCCGATGGAGTTGATGCGCGGCAAGGCGGGCCGGCTCGTCGGTAATTTGGCCGGCTTCTTGACGACCTTAAAGGGCTTGCCCAGCGGCTACAACAAAGACTTGCAAGAGGACAAAGAATCGCTATTCGATTCATGCGATACCATGCGCCAGTTGCTGCCGGTGATGACAGCGATTGTCGCCAGCCTCCAGATCAATACCGAAGCCATGGCCGCTTCTTTGAATGAGGAGCTGCTTGCGACAGATTTGGCTGATTACCTGGTGCGCAAGGGGCTGCCTTTCCGCCAGGCGCATCATATCGTCGGCGAAGTCGTGCGTCTCGCTGGCGCAAGTCAGACGGAGTTGTCGGCACTGCCATTGCCCAGCCTGCAAGCCATTTCCCCGCTATTCGGCGCCGATGTCGCAGACGTATTTGATTTCGCCCGGTCGGTGGCGCAGCGCAAGACCTACGGCGGGACCGCGCCAGATGAAGTTCGCAAGCAGATCGCCCTGGCAAAGACGCGATTGGCCAGCTAGTTGGGTAGTCTGTACGAGGTATCCCTGTAATTGTCTATGAAATACCTGGCATTGTGGCAGAGGCAATCCGCCAATTCCTTGACAGATATGAGAAAGTTCGCTACTTTACGCCTATTCCTTGCTAAAGGAGACTGCGTAAGAGATGCAGACCAGTTCCGCGATTCGTGAGCTAAGCCTTGTCATTCTTGTCATTGTCCTCTTGATTATCATTGGACTCTAAAGGCTTGGGCAGGAAGCGCGGCAGCAACCAGAAGAAAACAGCCTCCCAAGCCAAGGGGGGCTTTTTTAGTTTATTGAGAAAATGGCGCTTGGGAAGTGGCTAGCATGAGACAGGAAAACTTGAGAGGAAAGTAGATGACAGCTGAATGGATTTGGCGCGACGGCGAATTTGTAAAATGGGATGATGCGACGGTACATGTCAGCGCCCATGCTTTGCATTATGGTTCCAGCGTCTTTGAAGGCATCCGCGCTTATGACACGCCCAAGGGTCCAGCGATTTTTCGCCTGCGCGAGCACACGGAGCGCCTGATGCAAGGCGCGCGCGTCATGCGCATCGACCACAAATACGATCCCGATTCACTCGACAGCGCAATCATCGAAACCGTGCGCAGGAATGGCCATGAATCCTGCTATATCCGTCCCATCATTTTCCGCGGCAGCGGCGCCCTCGGCTTGGAAGGGCGGGGACGCACCAAGACCGAAACTGTCATCTTCACTATGGAATGGGGACGCTACCTGGGCGCGGAAGCCATTGAACAAGGCGTTGACGTACAGATCAGTTCCTTCCGCCGTATGGCGCCCGATACGCACATGGCGCTCGTC
The DNA here is from genome assembly GCA_965116975.1 of Phototrophicaceae bacterium. GTDB lineage: Bacteria > Chloroflexota > Anaerolineae > Aggregatilineales > Phototrophicaceae > UBA6055. The sequence continues at coordinate 1,906,618 of OZ220735.1, read as the reverse complement.
AAAGCTGGCGGCAATTACGTCAACAGCCAGTTTGTCAGCATGGAAGCGCACGATAACGGATTCCAAGAGGGCATCGCCCTGGACATCAGCGGATACGTCAGTGAAGGCGCGGGGGAGAATATCTTCGTCATCTTGGATGGCCTTGTCTACACGCCTGGCGCCTGGTCGTCGATATTGATGGGCATCACGCGCGACAGCGCCCTGCAGATCCTGCAGGCGCAGGGCTTTGAGATTCGCTTCCAGCCAGTTGCCCGCGAGATGCTCTATATGGCAGACGAGATCTTCTTCACGGGCACCGCTGCCGAAGTCACGCCAGTGAAGTCGGTTGACAGAATCCAGATTGGCTGTGGCGCGCGAGGTCCCATCACTGAATCCGTTCAGAACGAGTTTTTCGCGATTACATCCGGGGAAGCGCCGGACAAATATAACTGGCTGACATTCGTCCAGGCATGATGCAGTCACTATTTTGGAGCGAGGCAAGCGCGCCAAGGAGGCGATGTTGAAACTCACAGGTTCGGAAATCATCATGGAGTGCCTGCTGCAAGAGGGTGTTCACGTCATGTTTGGCTATCCCGGCGGCGCGATATTGCCAACCTACGACGCCATGACCAAATACGAAGACCGCCTGCATCACGTCTTGGTGCGGCACGAGCAGGGCGCGTCTCACATGGCTGACGGCTATGCGCGCGCTACTGGCGAGGTCGGCGTTTGCATCGCCACTAGCGGACCAGGCGCGACCAACCTGGTGACCGGCTTGGCAACAGCGATGATGGATTCTTCTCCCATCTTGGCGATAACGGGCCAGGTGCCCATCCCAGCCATCGGCTCCGACGCCTTTCAAGAGACCGATGTCACAGGCGTGACGCTGCCCATCACCAAGCACAATTATCTGGTTACCGATGTACGAGACCTCGCTTACACGATGAAAGAAGCCTTTCATATTGCGCGCACGGGGCGTCCAGGTCCGGTACTGGTTGACGTTCCCAAAGACGTGCAACTGGCTGTTACCGAATTTGAATACCCGCAAGGTGAGATTGTGCTGCCAGGTTATCATCCGCCCTCATCCGCCTCCGAATCCGAGCTTGGCGCCGCATTGCAATTGATTGATGAAGCGGAGCGTCCGGTGATTCTTGCGGGCCACGGCGTCATGATGTCCGGCGCAATGGGGGAACTGCGCGAACTGTCCGAGCGGGCGCAGATCCCGGTGGCGCTGACCTTGCTGGGCAAGGGCGGCATGCCGGAAGATCATCCGCTGGTGATAGGCATGATGGGCATGCACGGCGAAGCATCCGCGAACTTTGCCATACAAGAAGCCGATTTGCTCATCGCCTTGGGCATGCGCTTTGATGATCGCGTTACTGGCAACCTGAAGACCTATGCCTTAAACGCGCGCAAGATTCATGTCGATATCGATCGCTCGGAAATCAACAAAAATGTGCGCGCCGACGTCGGCATCGCCGGCGACTTGAAGACAGTGCTCTCGCAGATGCTAGGCGCATTAGAGCCGAAATCGCATCCGCAGTGGATCGGGCAAATCCGCAACTGGCTGGAAGACTCCAGCGAGCGCGACATTCTCAATTACGAAACGCCCGACCGGCTTTTGACGGCGCAGGTTATCAACGATATCTGGCGGCACACCCAGGGCGAAGCCATCACCGTCACCGATGTCGGGCAGCACCAGATGCTGGAGGCGCAGTATTATCCGCATCAACGTCCTTCGACATTGCTCACCAGTGGCGGACTTGGAACGATGGGTTTCGGCTTCCCGGCGGCCATCGGCGCCAAATTCGGCAAGCCCGATGAAGAAGTCTGGGCGATTGTCGGCGACGGCGGATTCCAGATGACGCTCTGCGAGCTAGCAACAGCCGCGCAGGAAAACGTCAATGTCAATATCGCCATCATCAACAATTTTTTCCTGGGCATGGTAAGGCAGTGGCAAGAATTGTTCTATGAGAAGCGCTATGAAGCGACGCCGCTGTTTAATCCAGACTTTTGCAAGTTGGCCGATGCTTATCGCATCCCTAATCGCCGGGTGACAAAACGAGATGAGATTGAGGATGCCGTTCAATTCGCCCGCGGCATAGACGGTCCCACGTTGATTGAGTTCGTGGTTGAAAAAGAAGAGATGGTTTATCCGATGGTGCCGGCCGGCGCGGACCTGCATGACATGAAGCGCCGTCCCAAGCCCGGGGAGGCATAATGACCAGCCAAGTGGACATCAACAAGGTGACCGTTGTCGCTTTGGTGGAAAATGAACCCGGCGTCTTGAACAGGATTGCCAGTCTCTTCCGCCGGCGCGCCTTCAATATCGACAGTTTAACCGTCGGCCGTACGCACAAGCCGCATATCTCGCGCATGACCATTCGCGTCGTCGCGGGTCCCGAATACGCCAGGAAGATCGCGAATAACTTGCAGAAGCTCGTGAACGTCATCGACGTGCGCGTGCTGGACAACGAACCGCATGTCGAGCGCGACCTGGCGCTCATCAAGGTGCGGAATGACGATGCCGATTCGCGCAATACCATAACCGAGATTTGCGACCGTTACCCGGCGCGCATTGTCGATGTCGGTCCCAAGGTCGCCATCATCGAGATGGTCGCCACCGAAGAAATACTCGAAGAGTTCATTGAAGAAGTCCGGCCAACCGGCATCGTTGAAATGATTCGCACGGGCGTGGTATCGATGGGGCGTGGCATCCGGATTCACGACACCAACTTCACGCGCCGCGATCTATCCAAGATTCAGGGCGACATATCCGCCCGCGGCAACGGAAATACGCTTTGACGCTTTGCGCCGCGGCGGTTTGCTTACCGATCATTTGAACAGGGAGAAAATCCATCAATGGCGAAACTTTATTATGACCAAGACGCGGATCTAAAACTGCTGGAAGGCAAGACCATCGCGGTGATTGGCTATGGCAGCCAAGGGCATGCCCACGCTCTCAATGCGCGCGACCAGGACCAAGATGTGATTATCGGCTTGCACGCGGGCAGCCAGAGCAAAGCAAAAGCCGAGGCGGACGGGCTGCAAGTTTTCACGGTTGCGGAAGCGACCAAACGCGCCGATGTGGTCATGATCTTGATTCCCGACACCCGGCAGGCGGCGGTCTATGAAGAACATATCGCGCCTAATTTGAAAGACGGCGCCATGTTGATGTTCGCGCACGGCTTTAATATCCATTTCAAAGAGATCGTGCCGCCGCAAAGCGCCGACGTGGCGATGGTCGCGCCCAAGGCGCCGGGACATCGCGTGCGGGAAGTCTTCACGGAGGGCGCGGGAACGCCCGCGCTGGTCGCGGTTGAACAGGACGCCAGCGGCAATGCGACCGCGCTGGCGCTAGCTTATGCGAAAGCCATCGGCTGTACGCGCGCGGGCGTTATCGAAACCACCTTTAAGGAAGAAACAGAGACCGATCTTTTTGGCGAGCAAGTTGTCTTGTGCGGTGGCGTAACCGCCCTGATTCGCGCCAGCTTCGAGACGCTTGTGAAAGCCGGTTATCAACCAGAGGTCGCGTATTTTGAGTGCCTGCACGAATTGAAGCTGATAGTCGATTTGCTCTATGAAGGCGGCTTGAGCTACATGTGGTACAGCGTCAGCAACACAGCCGAACAAGGCGGCTATGTCATCGGCGACCAATTTGAAGAAACGGTCAAGGAAGAAATGGCTGGTGTCTTGCAGCGGATCCAAAATGGCGAATTCGCGCGTGATTGGATCGACGAAAACCGCCAGGGGCGGCCCAATTTCAATGCCCGCCGCCAACGCGAACATGATCTGTTAATCGAGAAAGTCGGCGCAGATCTTCGCCAGATGATGCCCTTCCTCGACTCCAAGAATATCAAGCAAAGCGACTAGCTGGACAGCCAAGCCGCTGTCCCGAAAACACAGACGGAAAGGAGGTGTTGACATGTCAGAAGATGGTCTCGTTGACCTTAGACGGCGAATGATTGATGAACTTGACCGGAATCGAATGACGAAAGGAACACCTCTTCATGGTAAAACGAACGTACGACGAAAACACTGTCATCGTCTTTGACACGACGCTGCGGGACGGCGAGCAAAGCCCGGGCGCGACCTTGTCCAGCGCCGAAAAGCTGGAAATTGCCCGACAATTGTCGCGCCTTGGCGTCGATGTGATAGAAGCCGGCTTCCCAGCCGCCTCCCCAGACGACTTGAAAGCTGTGCAGCGGATTGCCCGCGAAGTCGGCACGCCAGACGGACCGACGATCGCGGGCTTGTCGCGCGCCTTGGAAGGCGATATTTTGAGCGCCTGGGAAGGCGTGCGCGAAGCAGCCAAACCGCGCATCCATACCTTCCTCGGAACTTCGCCCAGCCATCTGGCGATGCTGCGCATTGACAAAGAGCAAGGCTTGCAGCGCATTCGCGAGGCCGTCCGCCTAGCGAAAAGCCTCTGTGAAGATGTCGAATTCAGCCCGATGGACGCCGGACGCACCGACACGGAGTACTTAATCCGAGCCTGCGCGGTAGCTGTCGAAGCCGGCGCTACAACCTTGAACATCCCGGATACGGTCGGCTATGTGATGCCGACTGAATGGGCGGAAACGCTGGAGATGTTGATCAACGAGACGCCCGGCGCCGGACCTGGCAGCGGGGTGATCTGGTCTGTGCATTGCCATAACGATCTGGGATTGGCGACCGCCAATACCTTGGCGGGCTTGAAGAAAGGCGTGCGCCAGGTCGAAGTCACCATCAACGGCATTGGCGAGCGCGCGGGCAATACCAGCATGGAAGAAGTCGTGATGGCAATCCAGACGCGCAAAGCCTATTACGGTCTGCGCAGCAATATCGATTCGACGCAAATAATGAAAACCAGCCGCATGGTCCGCAACTATATGGGCATGCCCGTGCAGCCCAACAAGGCGATCGTCGGCGCCAACGCCTTCGCGCACGAATCTGGCATACATCAAGACGGCGTACTCAAAAACGCCGAAACATTCGAGATCATGATGCCGGAAGACGTCGGCTTGACCCAGAGCAAGCTGGTATTGGGCAAGCTCAGCGGGCGGCATGCGCTGCGGGTTCGCCTGCGCGAGCTGGGATACGAGCTGGATGGCGAAGAGCTAGTCGAAATTTTCAAGCGCTTCAAGGATCTGGCGGACCTGAAAAAGATCGTAACCGACGCCGACCTGGAAGCCTTGGTCGCGGATGAAGCCGCGCAAAAACCAGAAGACCATTTTCGCTTGATTGATATTCAAGTCGCCTGCGGCACGATGGGTTTGCCAACCGCAACAGTCAAGATGGTCAATCAGGAAGGCGACGAATTCGTGGTCGCGTCGGTTGGCACCGGTCCGGTGGACGCCTCTTTCCGCGCCATCGATGAGATTATCCAAGCGCCCAATGTCTTGCTGGAATTCAACGTGCACAGCGTCACCGAAGGCATCGACGCGCTGGGGGAAGTCACCGTGCGCATCTCGCCGGAAAACAGCAGTCATACCTTTGGCGGATATGGCGCAGACAGCGATATTATCGTTTCCAGCGTAAAAGCCTATGTCGCGGCTTTGAATCGCATGATATCCCGATTGGGTATCGGGGACATCGCGCCGGAGGGCGAAGCGGCTACGGTGGGACTCACATCGGCTTCCTAAGCGCGAAAGACAGTATTCAGACCGTGTGTTTGGCGAGAGGAAATGACATGACAAATAATGGCAGACCCCGCACCCTTTTTGAGAAGGTATGGGATTCACATACAGTTAGAGATCAGAGCGAAGATACGCCGGCGGTACTCTATATTGACTTGCATCTGGTACACGAAGTGACGTCTCCGCAAGCCTTTTCGATGTTGCGTGAACGCGGACTCCGTGTACGGCGTCCCGACCTGACCATTGGCACCATGGATCATAGCACGCCAACCACACCCCGCAACGAGCTGGGCATCATCCCGGTCGCGGACGCGATGGCAGCCAAACAGCTCGATACCTTCACGCGCAATTGCCGCGATTTCGTTATCCCCATGTACGCCTTGGGGGACGAACACCAAGGTATCGTACACGTCATTGGGCCGGAAAAGGGGCTCACGCAGCCTGGCATGACCATTGTCTGCGGCGACAGCCACACCAGCACCCATGGCGCCTTCGGGGCATTGGCTTTTGGCATCGGCACCAGCGAGGTCGGTCATGTCCTGGCGACGCAGACGCTTTTGCAGAACAAACCGAAAACCATGGCTGTCAACGTCGAAGGCGCGCTGGACGAGGGCGTCACCGCAAAGGATATTATCCTGGCGATAATCGCCCGCATCGGCATCGGCGGGGGGACGGGATATGTCTTCGAATATCGCGGAGAGGCGATACGCAATCTGGGCATGGAAGGGCGGATGACCGTCTGCAATATGTCAATTGAAGGTGGCGCGCGCGCCGGCATGGTCGCCCCAGATGATACCACATTTGAGTACATCGCGGGGCGCAAACACGCGCCGTCGGGCGCCGACTGGGAGGACGCGCTGGCGGATTGGCGGCAACTGCCAACTGACGATGGCGCGGCCTACAACCAGGAAATTACATTGCGGGCTGAGGACCTGATCCCGATGATCACATACGGGACGAATCCCGGCATGGGCATGCCCATCACCGCCGCGGTGCCCGCCCCTGATGACGAAAGGGACGTCAACAAGAAAATCGCTCTCGACAAAGCGCTCGCTTACATGGATCTGCAACCTGGTCAACCGTTGCTGGGAAAGCCGATTGATGTGGTCTTTATCGGCAGTTGCACGAACTCTCGCATAAGCGATTTGCGGCAGGCAGCCAAGTTCATTGCGGGCCGTCACGTGGCGGAAAGCGTGCGCATGATGGTTGTGCCGGGCTCTCAGCAGGTCAAGAGGCAAGCCGAAAGCGAAGGTCTGCACGAGGTCTTCCGCGCGGCTGGCGCGGAATGGCGGGAAGCGGGCTGTTCCATGTGCATCGCGATGAACGGCGATCAACTGCAGCCGGGTCAATATGCGGTTTCGACCAGCAATCGCAACTTCGAAGGCCGCCAGGGCAAAGGCGGGCGAACCTTCCTGGCCAGTCCCTTGACCGCGGCCGCTTCCGCTGTCGCCGGCGTCGTTAGCGATCCACGCGCCCTGCTTTAGCCCAAGAGCTTCCTGCAGAATACGAGTGAGAATACAAGTGAGAATACGATGGAAAAACTGAAACATATCCAAGGGACTATCGTCGCCATTCCGGTGAACGACATTGATACCGACCAGATCATTCCCGCGCGCTTCCTCAAAGTGACGGACAAGGACGGCTTGGGCAAGGCAGCGTTTTGTGACTGGCGCTATCAAGAAGACGGCGTAACGCCAAACCCGGACTTCATTTTGAACAATCCAGCCTATGCCGGCGCCTCAGTCCTGATCGCCGGCAATAATTTCGGCTGCGGCAGTTCCCGCGAGCACGCGCCTTGGGCGCTGATCGGCGCTGGTTTCAAAGCCGTCATCAGCACGGAGTTCGCCGATATCTTCCGCAACAACGCGCTGAAGAATGGCTTGCTCCCCATCATCGTGGATGAAGAAACGCAGCGGCAATTGTTCAGCTTGGCAGAGGAAGACCCTAGTACCAGCCTAAGCGCGGACGTAGAAGCGCAAAGCTTGACGCTGCCAGATGGCCGCCAAATCCAGTTTCCGCTGGATGGCTTTTCCAAGTATTGCCTGTTGAACGGTGTGGATCAGTTGGGTTACCTGCTCGACTTGGATGACGAAGTCCGCGAGTTCGAAGCGCGCAATCCGCAGCGGGTGGAGACCACCGCCTGATCGATTTACGATTGGCGGGGGAGGAATGACTTGAAGCGAAGTGTGGCAATCTACGATACAACCTTGCGCGACGGCAGCCAGCGAGAAGGCATCTCCTTTTCGGTGGCGGACAAGCTTCACATCACAAGACTGCTAGACGAATTGGGCGTCAGATATATCGAAGGCGGTTGGCCCGGTTCCAACCCTAAAGACGCTGCCTACTTTGAACAGGCGCGGGAGATGGACCTGCGGCATTCGCGGATCGCCGCCTTTGGTTCCACGCGGCGCAAAGGCGTGAAGCCAGAAGAGGATGTGAGTATACGCGCTTTGGTCGATGCCAATACGCCTGTGGTCACGGTCGTCGGCAAAACGTCCATGTTGCACGTCACCGATGTCTTGCAGACCACAGCCGAAGAAAACCTGAACATGATCGCCGACAGCCTCGCCTTTCTCAAGAGCCTGGGCAAAGAAGTGATTTATGACGCCGAACACTTCTTTGATGGCGCCAAGCTGGACATGGAATACGGGTTTGATACCTTGGCCGCCGCCTGCGCAGGCGGCGCCGACGTCATCGTGCTTTGCGATACCAACGGCGGTTCGACGCCTTGGGAAGTGGCGGAATTCATGCACAAGGCGCGCGAGCTGTTTCCCGAGATGGATTTCGGCATCCACACGCACAATGACAGCGAACTTGCGGTCGCCAATTCACTGGGGGCGGTGCGCGCGGGCGCTATCCATGTTCAAGGCACGATCAACGGTTATGGCGAACGCTGTGGCAATGCCAATCTCTGCAGCATCATACCGGATCTGATTCTCAAGATGAACTTGCCCTGTTTGGCGCGCGATGGCAATCTCGCTACCCTGACGCGCCTGTCGCGCGCGGTCGCCGAGATCGCCAATTTGGCGCCGGACAGGCATTTGCCTTATGTCGGCAAGAGCGCCTTCGCGCACAAAGGCGGCATCCACGTGGCGGCAATGCGGCGCAACGTGGACAGCTACCAGCACATCGAACCGACGCAGGTTGGCAACGAAACTCGGGTCTTGGTGTCCGATCTGTCGGGCCGCGGCAATCTGCTAAGCAAGGCGGAAGAACTCGGCTTGGATGTTTCCAAGGACGAGGCGGTCCAGGTCTTGAATGACATCAAGCGCCTGGAGAACGCCGGATTTGTGTTTGAAGGCGCGGAGGCGTCGGTCGCGGTGCGGCTGCGGCGCGCTCGCACGGGCTACGAACCGCTCTTTAACTTGATTGATTTCACTGTGATTGTTGAAGACCGTCAGGGCCGCGGGCAGTTGGCGGAGGCAATGGTCAAACTCGATGTAGATGGCGATGTCGTGCATACGGCTGCCGAAGGCAATGGACCCGTAAACGCGCTCGATCTGGCGCTGAGGAAGGCTTTGCTGCCGAATTATCCGGCGTTGCGGGACATTCAGTTGGTGGATTACAAGGTGCGTATCCTGGATAGCCAGAACGCCACCGGCGCGATGACGCGCGTCTTGATCGATTCATACAACGGCAAGCAACGCTGGAGTACAGTGGGCGCGGGGACCGACATCATCTGCGCGAGTTGGCTGGCGCTGGTAGACAGCGTCGAATATGGCTTGTCGGTCGCCGAAGAAATGTCCGACGAGAAGCCCGACGCAATAAATGCGCAGCCGACCTTGATGGCGAGCGACTAAGACGGATTTTATTCACCCGCGGCGCGGGCATTTTGATAGCGCCGCCTTATGCTTACTGGAGAAAATGCGATATGAAGGCGACAATTGCCGTATTGCCGGGCGATGGCATCGGACCAGAAGTTGTGAGACATGCGACCCGCCTATTGACTGTCATAGCCGAGAAACACGGGCATATTTTCACCTTTGATGAAGGGCTGATAGGCGGCATCGCCATCGATGAAACCGGTGACCCGCTGCCTGAAGAGACTATCAAAATCTGCGAGGCTGCCGACGCGATATTGCTTGGGGCGGTTGGCGGACCCAAATGGTCGGACCCGACAGCGAGCGTGCAGCCGGAACGCGGACTGCTCGGGCTGCGCCAGCACTTTGGCTTGTTTGCGAACCTGCGGCCAGTGAAGACATATCCGGCTTTGCTGGAACATGCGCCGCTGCGCGCCGAACTCTTGCAAGACGTCGACATTCTATTTGTGCGCGAGCTGGTCAGCGGCATTTATTTTGGCGACCGGCAAGAACAGGGCAGCGGCGAAGACTCTCACGATACCATGCGCTACACGCGCGCTGAGGTTGAACAGGTAGCGAACGTCGCCTTCCGCGCCGCGCAGGGTCGCCGTAAAAGACTATGTTCGGTCGACAAAGCCAATGTATTGGCTTCCATGCGTCTCTGGCGGCGGACGGTGGTTGATGTTTCCGAAGATTACGCGGATGTGGCGCTGGAGCATCTGCTGGTAGACGCCGCGACCATGCACTTGCTTACGCGGCCGGGCAGCTTTGATGTGATCGTCGCGGGCAATATGTTTGGCGACATCCTCAGCGATGAAGCCTCTGTCTTGGCTGGCAGCCTGGGCATGTTGCCTTCGGCTTCATTGCGCTCGGATCAATTTGGCTTGTACGAACCCGTGCACGGTTCCGCGCCGGATATCGCCGGTCAAGGCAAAGCCAATCCCATTGGCATGTTCTTGAGCGCCGCCATGCTGCTGCGTTACAGCCTGGGCTTGGAAGCGGAAGCCGCGTCTATTGAAGCGGCAATCGACGCCGCGCTCGCCGCTGGTTTGAGGACTGCCGATATCGCCGGGAAAGACGGCGGGGCGGTCTCCACAGAGGTATTCGCGGGAGCGGTAATCGCGGGGTTGTAACCGGCGCTAGACTGGAATCACCAGGCGAGCGCCGGAGCCGGCTGCGCCTTTGTTTCAATGCGCGTGATGTCGGCGCCAAGCTGGTTAAGCAGATATTCAATATCTTCGTAACCGCGGTCGATTTGGTAGACATTCTCGATGACGCTTTCGCCAGCAGTCGCCAGGGCAGCCAGCAGGACTGTGGCGCCGGCGCGGATGCTTTCCGCCCTTATGCGCGCTGGGCGCAGCCTTTTGACACCCTTGATAATGCAGACATTGTTCTGACTGATAATAATATCCGCCCCCATTTGCAGCAGCGCGTCGACATAATCGTAACGGTCATCGAAGATGCGTTCGCGGATATAGCTAGCGCCACTTGCCACGCTGGATAAAGCCGCAAAACAGGGTTGCAGATCCGTCGGGAAGCCGGGGTAGAAGTCCGTCTGGATATTGATCGGATTCAGTGGCCGCTGCCGTGGGCGAAATACGCGGATCGCCTTGCCGTCAACTTCGATGCCTACAGCCATCTGTTCCAGCTTCGCGATGACAATACGCAGGTGATCCGGTTCGACATCGCGAATCGTGACATCACCACCGGTTATTGCGGTGGCCGCCATGACTGTACCCGCCACCAAGCGATCCGGCATAGGTGTATATTCGATGGCGCGCAGTTCCTCAACGCCATTGATCAGGAGCGTATGTGTGCCTAGACCGCGTATGTCGGCGCCCATTGCGATCAAAAAATTGCCAAAATCGAGCACCTCAGGTTCGACCGACGCGTTTTCCAAAATAGTCCGCCCCTCAGCCATCGCCGCTGCGAGCATCAGATTCTCGGTACCGGTGTGGCTCGGCAAGTCAAGATAGAGCGACGTGCCGGTGAAGCGGCGACGCTCGAGGTCAATCACCGTGCGCCCGTCCTCGTAGTATTGCACCCTTGCGCCGAGGCGCGCGAATCCGCGATGATGAAAGTCTATCTTGCGCGTGCCGATATCACATCCGCCGCTGCCCGGCAATTCGACATAGCCAAGGCGAATCTGCAGCGGCGCCAGAAAAAGCACAGAGCCGCGAAACTTGGAGGCAATATCGTCCGGCAGGATGCCGGTATTCACGCCGGAAGCGTCAATCCGGACGGTCCCGTTCAGTTCGTCGTGGTCGACCGTCGCGCCGATCGTGCGCAAAAGCTCGAACGCGCGCTGCACGTCTTCTATGTTGGGGACGCCATGTAATACTGTTTCGCCGGCTTCGACGACGATGGAAGCCGCGATCATCCCGAGGATGGCGTTCTTCGCCCTTTGCACTTGAACCTCGCCATGTAAGGCGTTCCCACCCCTGACGCGGAAAGCTGAAGTGTTCATGATCTGGAGGACCTTCCGATCTCGGCGCTCATTCTTGAATAAGCATAGCACAATAGTTGTGAATAGATTACGAGAGGGGCGGTTGTTTTAGGGTAATCGCATCTGAAGCAAATATATGCCGAATGTTACATAAGTTTACCGCGATGCATGGGCGACACTTTGTGTCGCCCATGAAAGAGTGAGAATATCGTGGGCGATTCACAGAATCGCCCCTACATCGCCTCCTTTTTGCCAGAATCGGTGGATAAAATAATCTGCTGCGATTGCTCTGGCGACTGCGCTCAAGCTGTTGCAGCCACAGCTTATCTGTGTTATGATACAGGTCATTAACAATTGAAGATGAAGTTTTACGCTTATCAAGAGGTGGTGGAGAGACCGACTCTACGAAGCCACAGCAACCCCCAGATGGCAATGGGAAGGTGCTAAATTCGGCAGGTATTCTGGAAGATGAGGGTAAACGCCTGAGAAGCATGCAGGTTATTCCGTTGACTGAGCCGCAGTCACTGTTTTTTGTCAAATAACGGAAGCCCAAACTGGCGACAGCGCAGCCGTTTGGGCTTTTTTGTTTGGATGAGGCGAGACGATGAATTCATCGAAAGAACAGCATGCAGCGAGTTTTGCGGGCGCCAGCACACAATCTGTGCATGGCGGGGCGCCGCGCAAGAAGGGTTTCCATTCCATTACGACGCCCATTGTGCAATCCGCCACCTATACATTTGAGAACACAGCTAAGCTAATCGAATTTCTCGAGGCGAAGGTCTATGGCGGCGATCTGGACCGCGAAGAATACGGGCGTTACGGCAATCCCTCCGTCTGGTCGGTGGAGGATCGCATTGCCGAATTGGAAGGCGCTGAAGACGCGGTCATCTACCCCTCGGGCATGTCGGCTGTTACGTCGCTCTTCCTGACGGTGCTGCGCCCGGATACGCATATCATCATGACCGATGATTGTTATCGGAGGACACGGCAGTTTTGCGATACGACCTTGAAGAAATTCGGCGTCGCCACCACTGTCGTGCCTATGGGGGATTATGAAGCGCTGGAATCCGCCATCGTGCCGCGCAAAACGCGCTTCATCTTCACTGAAACACCGACCAACCCATATTTGCGCGTGGCGGACCTGGAGCGGCTGGTGGCGATTGGCAAGCAATACCGGGCGATGACGCTTTTGGATACCACTTTTGCCACGCCAGTCAACTTGAAGCCCCTGGCATACGGCGTCGATTTTGTCCTGCATAGCGCAACCAAGTATTTCGGCGGTCATAACGATGTGCTGGCTGGCGTTATCGCAGGGGGTGGGGCGCGCATCAAGGCGCTGAAAGACGCCCGTGGCATGCTCGGCAACGTGATTGACCCGCATCAAGCATTTCTGATAGAGCGTGGCTTGAAGACGCTGGCGGTGCGCGTGCGGCATCAAAATGAAACTGCCTTGGAGGTAGCGCGCTTTCTGGAGCGGCATGCGCGGATCGCGCGCGTCTTTTATCCTGGCTTGGCGTCCCATCCCGATCATGCGATTGCCAAGAAGCAAATGAACGGATTTGGCGGCGTGGTGAGCTTCCAGGTAGCGGGAAGCCTGGACGACACTAGCGACTTCATTGATCGCCTGCGCATACCCTATATCGCGCCGAGCCTGGGCGGCACGGAAAGCCTCATCGAGCAGCCCGCCTATGTGAGTTATTACGACCTGAGCGCCGAGGAACGGCGGGCAATCGGCATTGAGGACAATCTCGTTCGTCTGGCGCTGGGTATCGAAGACGCCGAAGATATCATCGCCGACCTCGATCAGTCCCTGTGCAAAGTTCCCGCTTCCTAACCATTAATAATCCGCGTGCATGAGCGGCTTCGCTATGACGGCAAAGGGCTAATCGTCTGGTCTTCGAGTAGCGCGACAATTCGCCGCAGGTCATCATCAGTTTGCCTCACCGCATTTTGGTAAGCGGGATCAATCGCGGGCAGATTGTTCGCGTGGTAGCCCATGGTCGCTTCCGGGTCTTTGAGCACATGACCGGTCAAGATGCCCACCACGGTGTCTCCGCGCGAGATTACGCCTCTCTCAATCAGCTTTTTGGCGCCGGCGACCGAGCAGGCGGAGGCAGGTTCGCAGCCGATGCCGACGCCGTCGACGATGGCTTTGGCATCCATGATTTGCTGATCGCTTACTTGCTCCACGACGCCGCCCGTCCATTCCAGCGTACGGATCGCTTTTTGCAGGTTGACGGGATTGCCTATTTTTATCGCGGTCGCGATCGTCTGCGCCTTCACCGCTTGGAAATCCTTGAATCCATTGGCGAAATGCCGATACAGGGGATTCGCTCCTTCCGCTTGAATGATTGCCAGGCGCGGCATGCGGTCGATCAAGCCGAGATTCAGCATTTCCAGCAGTCCTTTGCCGAAGGCGGAACTGTTGCCCAAATTGCCGCCGGGCAAGACAATCCAGTCGGGAACTTGCCAGCGCAACTGTTGCAATGCCTCGAACATAATGGTCTTTTGACCCTCGAGCCGAAAGGGATTGACGGAGTTCAGAATATAGATTCGCAGTCGCTGCGCGACTTCGCGCACCAGTGCCATGTTGCGGTCGAAATCGGCATTGATTTGTAAACATGTCGCGCCGTAGGCGATGCCCTGCGCCAGCTTGCCCAGAGCAATCTCTTGATTCTGCAGAAATACGATGCCTTGCATGCCCGCGCGCGCGGCATAAGAGGCCATGGATGCCGAGGTGTTGCCGGTTGACGCGCAAGCCACGCGCTCCATGCCGAGAATCTTGGCTTGCGTGACACCGGTTGTCATGCCGCGGTCCTTAAAGGACCCTGTTGGATTCTCGCCTTCGTGCTTGAGATAGAGCGTATCGACGCCGATATACGCTGCGACGCGCGGCAAGTGATATAGATTGGTGTTGCCTTCCGCCCGGCTGACGATGCGCTCGTCGTCGAGGCCGGGATAGATCAATTCCTTGAATCGCCATACACCGCTGTTGTATGGAGGCGCGAGCGTTCCTAGCCGCTTGTCAAAGAAATCTCGCGTCAGTGAGGCGGCGGATTCGCGGAAGTCGTGCCGAACATCGAGCAAGCCGCCGCAACCCTCGCAGCCGTAAATGACTCGGTCGATTGGGTATTGTTGCCCGCAATCGATACATTGTAGTATGCTTGGCATTTGCTCGACCTCTCGTCACAAAATCGCAGCCGCTCGGCGGCAGCGAAAAGGTCTGCCGCGCTCACATGAAATACATCTCTCCTCCTTGCACGAGCAAGGAGGTTTGTAAAGAAGATAAGGATAGCGATCCATCATGCCATTTTCCAGTGTCGAAGCCTTTGCGCCGGCTACCGTTGCGAACCTCGGCGTCGGTTTCGATATCCTGGGGCTGGCTTTAACGGGCATGGGCGACCGCGCCAGCGTCGCTTTTCAAGACTCGCCTGAGATTGTCATTAGCAAGATCGAAGGCGACGCCGGCAAGCTGCCGCGCGAGCCCGAAAAGAATGTCGCATCTGTTTCCGCCAGCGCTTTCCTGGAATATATTGGGGAAAAACGGGGCTTGCGCATTGAGCTTTATAAGGGTTTGCCGCTTGCCAGCGGGCTGGGCAGCAGCGCCGCCAGCGCCGTGGTTACTGTTGTCGCCTTAAACAAGTTATATGGCGAACCATTTAGCCGCGAACAACTGCTGCCATTCTGTTTGGAAGGCGAAGCGCTGGTTAGCGGTTATCATGCGGACAACGTGGCGCCCTGTTTGCTGGGGGGTATCACGCTGGTGGCCGGGATTACAGTCGAGGCTATCCAGCCCTTGCCGATTCCCGAAAACTTGCATCTGGCTTTGGTCACGCCCGCGATCGCGGTTCCCACTGCCGCAGCCCGGGCGGTGATGCCATCGCATGTCAGTTTGCCCACGCTAATCCATCAGACCGGCAAAGTCGCCCTTTTGATTGACGCTTTGCATCGCGGCGACCTGCAGGCTTTGGCGAAAGCGATGGAAGACGATCTCGTTGCCGAACCAGCGCGCGCCAGCTTGATGCCGCATTTGCCGGAAGTTCGCAAAGCAGCCAATGCCATGGGCGCCTTGGCGGTCTTTATTGGCGGCGCTGGACCGACGCTATGCGCGCTCTGCGCTGCGAAGTCGGTGGCCGCAAAGGTTGCCGGCGCCATGCGGAAAGTTTATAGCGACCGAGGACTTGAAGCCCGGGCGCTCGCCACCAGGGTCGACCGCCGTGGTTCCATTGTGGTCCGCGCCGATTGACAGGGCAGGATGGCGATTGTGAAATTCTTGACAATCTCGGTTGCGCTCTATATACTTGCAGCACGATTCGGCAATTCAGCATGAAAATTGTTGCTGGGCAAGGGGTTTCCCATAGACAGGGGTATTGCGCGGCAGTTTTATCAGTTGGCGCTTTTTTCAGCAAGCGCAAGCGCTCTGCTGTGTTAGAATAGGTTGGTCATGAGCGGCCAACGCTTGGATTGGGATGCGACCTATGAAATCGTTTTGGCATTGAGGGAACAGTATCCGAATATCGTATTGGAAGACCTGTCTTTGGATGACTTGAACGCGCGCATTGTTGCGCTGCCCGGTTTTTCCGATGACCCCGACTTGGTCAATGACGCGATTTTGCGAGCGATTCTGCGTGAATGGTACGAGGAGATCGGTGAATAGATGGACTTGAACCTGCAAGAGTTACAGAAAACCGAGTTTCCTGTTCCTGCTGAATTGGAAGACAATATCGCGATCACCAGTCTGAGCCAACTGTATAATTGGGGACGGCGCAATTCCATGTGGCCCATGCTATTTGGCTTGGCTTGCTGCGCCATCGAAATGATCGCCACGGCTTCTTCTCGCTTCGATTTCTCTCGCTTTGGTTTCGAGGTGATGCGCGCGACTCCCCGTCAAGCTGATCTGATGATTGTTTCCGGCACCGTGACCAAAAAGATGGTTGTGCCGATTGTGCGCTTGTATAACCAGATGCCGGAACCAAAATACGTGTTGGCGATGGGCGCCTGCGCCAGCGGAGGCGGTCCCTTCAAGGAAGGTTACAACGTTGTTTCTGGCATTGACAAATACCTGCCAGTCGATGTCTATGTGCCCGGCTGCCCGCCGACGCCGCAAGCGCTGCTCTATGGCATGATCGCGCTGCAACGGAAAATCGACGGTCAGAGCATCGCCAATGGCGATGATGTGCCATGGTATGGCATCGGACCTGCCGAACCAACTCCTGTCCCGGTATTAGGTCCTGACATCATCGATCCGCGTCAGATGGATATGATTCGGCGTCAAGCCGAAGCCGCTGCCGAAGATATGACCGTAGGGCAACGCGAATTGCCTAGCATAAGTCAAATGGTGGCAGTGAAGACGGAAACTGCGGAGGCCGCAAGCGTCGCTAGCGCCGCGATTTCCGATGACGCCCTGAGTTTTGTCTTGCCGACTGGCGGCAATCCCTGGACAGAGGCCGAAGAGATCCGTGAAAAACGCCGCTTGCGCGCTCTCGCCAGAAAAGCGGCGCGCGCCTCGCGCAGGGCGACGGAAGCAGAAGAGGAATAGCGTAAGATGGCGAGTCCCGTTTTAGCCCTTGATGATGTTGTCGCTGCTGATTCGATTGAAGATACAATTGCCTATTTGAAGTCAAAGCATCCCGACGCGGTCTCTGACGATGAGCGCGAAGGCTATTCGGGAGTCATTGTGCAGGCAAACAAGCTGCTAGAGGTTGCCCGCTCAATCCGTGATGAACTTGGTTTCGATTATCTTTCCAGCGCGACCGCGGTCGATTACCTCGGCGCGGACGATCACATGGAGATGGTTTACCACGCCTACCGCACGAGCGGCGGGGGCGCGCTGGTCTTCAAGGCGCAGACCGAGCGCGACAATCCTGAGATTCCATCGCTCACGCCGCTGTGGCGCGGCGCCGATTTTCAAGAGCGCGAGGCATGGGATCTATACGGCATCAAATTCCCGGGGCACCCGAACCTGCGCAGGATCCTCATGTGGGACGGTTTTCACGGCCATCCCATGCGCAAAGACTGGCGCGAAGCCTATTATGAAGAAGAACAGAAGCCATTTGACAACCGCTGGCCCGGCGGACATGTTCACCGTTCCGAAGAAAAGAACGTCTTCGGCAAGAATGTGGCCTATCCCCCGGATATTGATCTCAACCGCTTGATGGATACCTCCGAAAGCGAAGTATACGCTTCGCTCGGCTTGGGCGTCGATGTCGAGCGCATCCTGGACAAAGACGGCTTCGAGACAAACGAATTGATCGTTAACATGGGTCCGCATCATCCCAGTACGCATGGGGTCTTCCGCATGTTGCTGACGGTCGATGGCGAAACCGTAACCTCCTTGGAACCGGTCATGGGATACTTGCATCGCAATCACGAAAAGATTGGCGAGCGCAATACCTATTTGCACAATATTCCCTTTACAGATCGACTGGATTACATCTCCAGCATGGGCAATAACCACGGTTATGTGCTCGCAGTCGAACAGTTGATGAGCCTGGGCAGGAAATACAATCCGCCGACTTATCGCTGCGAAGCAATTCGCGTGATGATGGTGGAGCTCAGCCGCATCGTGAACCATTTATGGGCGATCGGCTTCTGGTTGAATGATATTGGTGCTTTCTTCACGCCCGTCTTGTATTTTATCCAGGAACGCGAACGCATTCTTGATTTCTTTGAAGCGGTAGCGGGCAGCCGCATGATGTGCAATTACATGCGTTTCGGCGGTCTTTTTGCTGATTTGCCCGAACGCATAAAGAGCGTCAGCAACCTGACGAACGATCGCGTTCGCGATTACAACACCATGCAGTTTTTGACCGAAATGATCAATGAACGCATCCCGCGCACCATTGATGAATTGGAACAACTCTTGACGCAGAACGAGATTCTGCTGGAACGCTCTATTGGCGTAGGTGTCCTGAAGGCGGATGACGCCATCAACTACAGCGCGGCGGGTCCATTGCTGCGCGGCAGCGGCGTCGCCTACGATATTCGCCGCGCCGATGCCTATAGCATCTACCCGGAACTGGATTTCGATGTGGCGGTGGAAGAAGAGGGCGACATGTACGCCCGCTACTGCGTTCGGGTCACAGAGTTGCGGGAAAGCGTTCGCATTCTCAAGCAGATATTGCCGCGCCTGGAGTCAACAAAAGGCGAATCAATCTGGGCTGACGGCAAGCCAGGCGCTTATGCGCCGCGCGTTCCCTTCGGCGAGGCTTACGGCCGCGTCGAAAACGGCAAAGGCGAGTTGGGCTATTACATCGTATCGGCCGGCGGCAGGGGCGGCTCGTCCAATCCCTGGCGCTATCATGTGCGCGCGCCCAGTTTTATCAATTTGACGCCGATGGGGTTGATGAGCGCCGGGTACAAGGTGGCTGATATCGTCGGTATTTTGGGCAGCATTGACATTGTACTTGGTGAAACCGATCGCTAGGGCGCGCAAGCCAAATGGAGCCTGCGGCTGCTGATAGCGGCCTACAAGGCAAGCCTAGGAGACAACATGTACGGAACAGGTTTGGCAAAAGGACTGCTGCTGACTTTGCGACATTTCATCGACTCATTTGTCGATGACCTTCGCTATGGCTTGCGCAAGTATTCGCACGCGACTGATAATTTTGGTCTGCGGCAAGGCACCGAAGCCAAGGGCGTCATCACTGTCCAGTATCCCGATGAGAAAGTGGCGGTGCCGGAACGTTTTCGTTTTGTGCCATTTCTGATTGTTGAAGACGAAGATCATCCCACCCGCAGCGGCAAGGACTGGTGCACCAGTTGCGGCATTTGCGCCAAAGTTTGCCCGCCGCAGTGCATCTGGATCGTGCGCGGAAATGACCCCAACACCGGGCGTCCTGTGCCGGAACCCGAGGCTTTTTTCATTGATATCGACATCTGCATGAACTGTGGCTATTGCGCCGAGTACTGTCCCTTCGACGCCATCAAGATGGACCACGACTACGAATTAGCTAGCTACGACCGTACCAGCAACCATATTCACGACAAGGAAAAGCTGTCCAAGCCCGCTTCATACTGGCGCGGCATCGCTCCCACGCGCGCCTATGAAGAGATGATGGTTCGCGGCACCTGGGAACATAAAGACGCTGCCAAAGAGGCGCGACGAAGCAGCGCCAGCGCCCGCCCAAGTTCTCGAGCGCAGACAGCACAAGCTGAGGCTGCTACGGTCCCAGCTGCAGCAGCCGCCGTGGAAGCGGACAGGCCTCCCGCAGCCGCGCCGGCAGAAGACGCGACGCCTTGGAGCGAGGGCGACGCCAAGCGCGAAGAGCGCCGGCGGAAAGCCCTCGAACGCAAAGCGAAACGCGCCGCCAGGAGCGGCGGCTGAAGCAATTCCTCATTTCAACCACAGCATAATATGAGTTTGCGGGTCTTTGACCGTATTTACATGCCTGCGCAGGGCATTCGCTTCAAAATGATGGCGGACGAAATGGCGGGATTCTAAACTGAAAATTAACTACAGAGTACGCAGAGAACGCAGAGAAAAACAAAAAATCTCATCTCAGTTGTGATTTTTGGTGACAAATCACGTTTCGCTGGGGACTGTTGCCGATTCCGGGCCGCAGATTTAGAAGAAGAGTCGTCTAAACTCCTACGAACTCTGTGTCCTCTGCGTCCTCTATGTTGAAAATAATTTGAAGCGATTGCCCTGCATGCCTGCGTGGCTTGCCTTCGTCAAGGGACAGAAGGGTGGTATAGTACGTCGAAGTCGCAATCGGATTCCCGAGGTACGAGCATGACATCAATTGAAGATCGCGTGATGGGCGCTTTGGGTACGGTCATTGAGCCCGAATTAAACCAGGACATCGTATCGCTCGACATGGTGCGGGACCTCCACGTCGAGAACGGCGTCGCGGAGTTCACCATCGTCCTGACAACACCAGCTTGCCCGCTGAAAGACGTGTTCGTCGAGCGCTGCGAAGCCGCGCTGCTCGGCGCGGTCGCGGGCATCAGCGAGCTGCGCATCAACTGGGATGCGCAGGTGCCGACGGATCGCCGCATTCATGGACTGCTGGATGTGCCGATGAATTCGATCGTCGCCATAGCCAGCGGCAAGGGAGGCGTTGGGAAAAGCACCGTGGCCACGAACCTGGCTGTGTCCCTGGCGGAAGCCGGCGCCAGCGTGGGTTTAATCGACGCCGATATTCTCAACCCCAATATTCCGCAGATGTTCGGTTTGGGCAGCGGCAGACCGAAGGTCAGCAACAACAAGATGCAGCCGCTGGAGGTCTATGGCGTTAAGCTCATCAGCACCGGTTTTTTAACCACGCCGGACAAGCCGATGATCATGCGCGGGCCGATGCTGCATAGCGCCATTCGCCAGTTTTTCACTGATGTGGACTGGGGCAGGGTGGACTACATGATCGTAGACCTGCCGCCAGGCACAGGCGACGCGCCGCTCTCGCTGGCGCAGTCATTCCCGCTGACCGGCGGCATCATTGTGACTCAGCCGCAAGCGGTCGCGGTTGCGGATGCTGTGCGAGCGGCCGCGATGTTCGAGCAACTTAATGTGCCAGTTTTGGGAGTCGTAGAGAATATGTCAGGCGACTTCTTTGGCAACGGTGGCGGAGAGGCCTTCGCCAATCAGCGCGAGATACCGTTTTTGGGGCGTGTTCCGCTGGCAGCTGAAGTTCGCGTGGGCGGGGATCTTGGACGCCCGGTAGCGATTCACAACATTGATACGGAGTCGGGCAGAGCCTTTCGCCAGCTTTCCGAGCGCATTGCCGCGCGCATCAGCCTGGCGATGTTGCAGGGAGCCGATGTTGTGCCAATCAACATCATCGATTGAACTCGCTCAAGGGACCTAGTCGTCCATGCCGATGACGCGGATTTCGTCGCTGTTGCCCGGCGGGTTATACTTGCCGATAAGCAGCCAGAACAAGGCGCTTAGCAGGAGGCTCAAGACAAAAGCCAGCAGCGTCTCGTCGTGCAGGTCGCCCTTGAGGAAGGCGTTGTGGCGGATAATCAGCAGGCAGATAAACACAAAACCAATCACCAGCCGCCGCCGCGCCGCTTCCGCGCGCTGGATCATGAGCAGAAGCAGCGTGACAATAATTGTTATCAAAGCCACGTAATTCAGATCCATGTCAGTCAGTAAACTCCGTCATAATCACTCTGGTTTGATTGATTAACAATGTCATATCCTGACGCAAGGAAAGCGATGAAATATCATTGTAGCACGAGCGGATGAACGGTGGAAACAGCTTGATTAACGTCAATTTGACCAGTTACGGCAAGGTCGGCTTTATCGAAATCGCCGGAGAGCTGGATTGCACAAGTGTTTCGGCGCTGGCTCAAGTGGTCGAAGAGGCCCTGGCGGCGGAGCTGCGCGCTTTGGTGATCGACTTGTCCGACATAAGGCTGCTGGATATTGCTGGCTTGCGCGGATTATACGCGGGACTGAAGCAAGTCCGGCGCGCTGGCGGCGAAATTCGCCTGGCGGAGCCGTCCACCCCGGCGCTTGAGTCATTAAAAGCTTCAAAACTGGATGAGATCTTCACAATTTACGAGTCGTCGCAAGCGGCAATCGCCAGTTTCTAGCGCGGGCGCTTGGGTTCGGTTGAGCTTCGCGCAATGCTGGCGAGCAGGCGATACTGCTTACCTGCGCCGCCAACTATTGATGTCATTGAGGTTGACGAATTCCGGCCCCGGCGGCAGATAGTTTCCTTCACACTCTTGCGCGGTGACGGGCAGATTGGCGCGCGGCACGAGCAAGACATTTTCCGGATTGAAGAAATTCCAGGCCGCGCGTGAAATCTCTTCAACGAGGGGCCAAAGTTTTTCATAATCCTGGAATTCTGTTTCTTCCCACAGAAAAACTGAAATGACATAGTGATGGCCATTCGGCGAATAAACGACACCGGCGTCGCCAACAGTGTCGAAGATCCAGCCGTTTTTATGCGAGATGCGCGCGCTTTGCGGTATGCCGCCTTGCAACAAGCGTTCGAGGTCATTAGCGCTGGTGAGTTCCAGCATTTGGCGGCATTCTTTCTGGCTGATCTGTCCCCCTGGAAACGCTGCAAGCAAGCCCGAGCCGAACTCCGCGCAGTCGTATAGCAGGTTGAAGAGCGTACCCATGTCTTCGGCAGTCGTCTGATTAAATGGATCCGCGCCGGTAACGTAAGTTTGGTTTGGCGCGGTCTCTGGACCTTGAATTGAACCCAAAACTTGACCTTGCACGCCGAGGAAAAAGGGCGCGGTAATGAAGGAATTGGAAGCGCCCGCGTTTTGCAACGTGTCATTGACGCTTTGAATGCCTGCAAATATGTCCCCGCCGCCGATGATTTCCATCAACAGATTGGACGACGCGTTGTTGCTGCACAAGAGTGAATTCGCTAGCAGCCAGGCTTCATCCTGTGAGGGGCTGTCTGGCCGCGCGCGGAAGTAATCCAGCATGATGGGCAGCTTGATGGTGCTGGCTGCGGAATAGGCGACATCGCCGAGTATGTTCAGCTCTTGGCCGCTGATCAAGTCAAGTATAAAGATCGAGGCGACTGTGCTTTGACCATCGTAAATGAAGCCAGCTTGATCCAGGTAATCAACGATCAATTCACGCAAGGTGTTCATTGACGGCAACTCGTTGTCGATTGGGATGACAGGCAAAGCGACGATACGTGACTCTGAGGAGCGCAAAGCGCTGTCTATGACATCCATCGCAGCGGCGATATCGAGGGTGTAGCCGCTTTCGCCAGGATAGACGCTCAAGGTTTGCAAGTCGTATCCCGCTAAGCCGGGTGGGCTGCCATAGCGCAGCGCGAGGTCTTGCAAGAAAGCCTCCAAGGCGTAACTCTGATAGTCGGCAAGGAGGCTTATCTCTCTGGAAACGATTAACTCGTTGCCCAGCAAAAAGTCAAGAAAGCGCCGCCAGAAGCCGCCGCCGGTTTCGCCCGATGCCAAAGCGTCAGCGAGCATCGGATCGCTGCTTATTCTCCAGCCGATTTGGTCAGGGTGCAAACGGATCGGATGCGGCTGCCCCCCAAGGGAATCGGGATAAAGCAATACCAGTGGCTCGGCGTAAATACTTTCCCAACGGAAGACCGCATCCCGGCCGCTCAAGCCGCTGACGTTGACGCCGGCAACCGTGATACCTGATGGCAATAGCTCTTCGCGGCGGCTGAATGCCACAAGTTCGTAGACTAGAATGGCGCTGGAGGCGAGTAGCAGGAGCAGCGAAAAAGAAAACAGCAGCGAGAATCCACCTTGGCGCCGGCGGGAGTTCAGTTGCGCTCCCATTGGCCTCCTCGCGCGCAGCAACCAAGGGCAATATTGATTGACTGACGGTGAAACTCGTGCAGATCGGGCAAATTGTCAGGATCGACCCAGCGAAAGTCGAGCAATTCCATGTTTAGCTCGCCGACGGGGCTGAGCGAATTGCAAAGGAAAGACAGATCAATATGGTTTTTGAATGGCTTCGCGGTATGCAAAACAG
Source organism: Phototrophicaceae bacterium (assembly GCA_965116975.1). Classification (GTDB taxonomy): domain Bacteria; phylum Chloroflexota; class Anaerolineae; order Aggregatilineales; family Phototrophicaceae; genus UBA6055. The sequence goes on along the minus strand of OZ220735.1, from coordinate 1,882,348 downwards.
TGTTCACTTCGGCGACCAGTTGGAGTTCTTCGCGGAGTTCGCGCAAGATCGCGTCTGCGGGCGCTTCGTCTTCGCCAATCCAGCCGCCCGGCAGTCCCCAGGGATAGCGAGGGTGGTAGGCATGCTCCACAATCAGCACGCGGCCCCGCTCATCCAGGACGACGCCAGCCACCCCGACCGTGTAGCGAGATTGCAATCTGCGAAATATAAGAAAAGGAAAGCGCAGCAATGAGGGGAAGCGGCGGATCAAGGTCGCGAATTGACGGGACACGGAAGCAAATCTCGTAGGGCTGGATTCTATGCGAGTCTAGCGGCGCGCAAGTATATCGTCAACAGCAAAGTCAAAGATAACGCGAGAATGCGCTGTATGTGAAGCACAGTCAACCCCAGTGCAAGGCGCTTTCAAGCGCGCCATCCGAAAGCGTTTTTGACGGCGCCAAGTTCATGCCGCTTATACGCCTTGTGCTATACTTGTTAGTCGAATGGATTGCCGCCATGCGCATGCAAATGGGGGTATTGCGCGCGCGATTGTCTGTATTCCTCTGCCAAAAAACTTATGGCTTTGTCGCGAAAATCTTAAAGCGCGTATGGATGGTGCTAGTTGCCGCAGATTCCACTCGATTTCCTTGACCTATTAATTGAATCACCCGGCGACCTGATTTTTTTCCTGCTGGTATTGGGATTGTGTCAAGCCACGCTATTCCTTGCTTTTAGTTTGCGTTCTCGCCTCGAGGCTGAACAAGCGACATATCGCTTTACTGTGACAGCGATTGCTTTGCTTGGCATCTGGCTAAGCCTGATGACGGTTGCGCTATTCTCGCTGCTGTCATCCATCGAAGCATCCATTGAAGCCTCGATGATCATGCCTGTGCTGGAGAGGCTGGGCATGTCGCTCTCGCTGGCGTTCATCACCTGGGCTTTCTTGAGCGCGGATAACAGGCAGCGAGGGAGGATTGCGAGCCTGTGGTTGGGCGGGACAATCGTCCTGAGCCTGGTCCTATTTTTCTATACTGCCAGCGACTGGTTCGGCAAGTATGAAACAGGCGCCATGTTCAATACAAGTGAATTGGCGCCATTCTGGTCCATTTTGCCCCTCGCCATCGGCCTATTTGGTTTCGTCGCTCTTGCTTTTAACTTCAATCGAATCTTCGACGCGCCCTTGAAATGCCTCATTTTCCTTCTAATTGTCCTAGGCAACGGTTGGGATAGCTGGCAGTTTGCCAATGCCGAGTTGACAGGCAGCTATCTGGGCGGCGCACGCTGGGCGTATCTGGCTGGGCTTGCCTTGGCGCCTGTTGTCATCCATCGGCTGATTGTCGCGTCGCTGGAGCGTCGCCTGGCTGCAAGCGCAGCGTCAAGCAGCGCGCTACGGGCAGAAGCTGAGAGCCTCGCCGCGCGCGAGCCCGAAATAGCGGCGAGCGCGGAAGAAGAGCCTGTCAGGGGAACGCGCCAAGACGAATCAATATCAGCCCAAGACAATCGCCAACTGCTGCGGGTATTGGGCATGATGTTGGACCGGCGCGAAGAAGCTGGCATGCCAGAGCAAGTTCTGTCAACCATGCTCGAATTGCTCGATGCGGAAGTCGGCCTGTTGCTGCGCATGGAAGACGAAACCTACGCTAATGTCATCGCGAGCCAAGACAAAGTGAAAAGTCAGAACCTGGAGAGCCTGTCATTGAGCTTGGAAAATCAGCCGACAATAATTGATGCGGTACAGCGTCGCGAACAACGCATCTTGAGGGCTGATCAAGAGAAACAGGAAGTCGAAGATTTGTCCCGCGCTCTAAAGTTCGGCGTCACTGGGACAGCCTATATTCAGCCGATATTCTCAGAATCCAAGGAAGACGAGGTCCTGGCAGTACTTCTGGTCGCTATGCCAGATCGGCCTGGTAAACTTTCTGCTGAACAGCGAGCGCATTTGGGCGATATAGGCGAAATGGCGGGAACTATCCTGGCATGGAGTTTTGACGCGGAAGCCGCTGCGCTGCGGCATCTTGCGCGGGAACAGGCAAAACATGTCGATAGCGATGGCAGCAAAATAACTGAACTGCGGAATCAACTCAAACAATTGAGCGCCGATCATGAAGTACTGCTGAACCTGCGTGAGGAGATGCGGCGAGATTACCAAGCGCTCTTGCAGCGCTATGAAGCGCGAGAAAAGGACAAGCGCGAGCTGCAAGGGCGAATTGAGGATTTGCAGCGTCAATTAGAGACCGGCGGGCAGAGGCGAACCGTTTTAGAGCGTCAAATTTCTGATCTTTCCAGCGAGAGGGACAATCTCTTGCGCATCCGCGATCAATTGACCGCGCGGCTGGCCGACAGTTTGCCCGTCTCTGCCGACGCGTCGGGCGAGCCAACGCTGCGGACGCGGCTGCAAGAATTGCAAGACACCGTTTCCACCCTGAATGAAGAGCGGGAGAAGCTGGCGCTGGAGCTTGGCGAGGCGAAAACCGCACTGGGGTCCGTTAGCCTGGAGCAAGCGGGGCGGACGGAATCACGCGAAGCGGCTACAGCGTCTAGCCAACTTGTCGAAGTGGAGCGGACGCTTGAGCTTGTCCGCGAGATGGGGGCGCCCGTAAGCGCAATATCGGACTGCGCGGATATTCTCTTGCAGGAGTCGATAGGCATTCTGGGCGCGGCTCAGCTCGAGGTATTGCAGCGCGTAACCGCTAATCTGGGGCGGCTCACGTCATTGCTGGAAGACCTGATGAATCTTGGTCCCGATGAACAGGTCTTGTCCTATGCGGAAACTGACATTGTAGACCTGCTGGACGAGACTATCACTTCGCTTTCCGCAGATATTCATCAGAAGCAATTAGCGCTAGACATGTCTGTTGACGATGGACTGCCGAAGATCCCGGTTGATGTCGATTGTATAAGACAGGTCTTGCGCCAGCTGCTGCAGAACGCTTGTGATGTGTCCGAACAAGGCGCGCCTTTATTCCTTACCGCGACAGTCGCGTCGGCGAGCCGCCCAGCCGGTGAAGAGCCTGTTGAAGCGATTCGCATTAGTGTTGAAGACAAAGGCGGCGGAATCCCGGCAAAGGATCTTCCGCGTGTCTTCGCCCGCAAGTATCTGCGCGAAAACCCCAAGATCGACGGACTGAGCGATACCGGTGTTGGTATGACAGTTGCCAGAGCTTTCGCCCGCGCCCATGCTGGCGATTTGTGGATCGACAGCAAACCCGGCGAAGGCAGCGTCTTTCACCTCGAATTGCCGACGCAGCCGATGCCACCAGTCGGGAAATAGCTATGCAGCGCAACTTGGGCAAAGAGCTTGCTGTCGCGCTTGTTGTATTGGCGGCTCTCTTTTTCGCATTGTTTTTCGCCATCGTACTTTCGATCGCTACCCGCGGCCTACCCTCGCCATCTCCAACGCATGTCCCAAGCGCGCTCCCCAGCGTGACAGCCCTCGCCCTTGCCAGCGCCACCTTCTCGCCCGAAGCGACAGTTCCCGCAAGCGCAGCCACCTTCACACTGACGCCAAGCGCGCCTGATTTTCCACCCGTCACAGAAGTCATAAGCGCGGATCCTACCGCGACCGAATCCACCACCCCAAGCGCGAGTGCCCTGCCTGTCGCGACAGAAGCGGCAAGGGAAGGAACACCATCAGACTTGCCTGCTGCCACCAGCATTAAACCGACGGCAGAAGAGCTGGGCGTCGAAGAAGCGACACTTGAAGCGCCCGCTGTTATCACTGGCACTGCGTCGCCTATCCGGCGGACGCCAGTTGTAATACAACAGACGACAGAGATTGAGACTGTTGTGGCGCCCGCCGCGGCGCGGACTCAAGCGACAGACAGCGCGGCGATACCAGAAGCGCCCAGTCAAATAGCGCCGCTTGCCAGCTTAACAGCGCTGGAAAAGAGAACGATGACGGCGACTGTTACTGGCGCGGCAAGCTTGCCAGACTTCGCAAGCCCGACGACGACTTTCGAGATCGCACAGACCGCGACAAGCGCAGCCAGTGATATCCGCGCCAGCCGCACGGCTTTGGTGAATCGGACGGCAACATCAACCGACACGCCAACCGCTGTTGGCGATTCAAGCCCGACCGAGACTGACGAGATTGTGGCGACGAAGGCTAGCGTTCAGCGTGATATCCGCGCCAGCCGCACTCCTTTGGTGAAGCGGACTGCGACGGCAACATCAACCGACACGCCAACCGCTGTGGGCGATTCAAGCCAGACCGCGACTGACGAGATTGAAACGAGTGAAGAACGTGATATCCGCGCCAGCCGCACCGCTTTGGTGAAGCGGACGGCAACATCAACCGCAACCGACACGCCAACCGCTGTGGGCGATTCAAGCCAGACCGCGACTGACGAAATTGAAACGAGTGAAGAAATTGATACCCGTGCCAGCCGCACTGCTTTGGTGAAGCGGACGGCAACATCAACCGACTCGCCAACTGATGCGGATGATTCAAGCCAGACCGCGACTGACGCGATCGTGAAGACTGAATCGCGCGTTCCACGTGATATCCGCGCCAGCAGAACGGCTTTGCTGAAGCGGACGGCAACATCAACCGACACGCCAACTGTTGCGGATGTTTCAAGCCCGACCGCGACTGACGCGATCGTGAAGACTGAATCGCGCGTTCCACGTGATATCCGCGCCAGCAGAACGGCTTTGCTGAAGCGGACGGCAACATCAACCGACACGCCAACTGTTGCGGATGTTTCAAGCCCGACCGCGACTGACGCAATTGAGGCGATGGAGACAAGCGAAGAACGTGATATCCGCGCTAGCCGCACCGCTTTGGTGAAGCGGACGGCAATCGCAACCGACACGCCAACCGCTGTGGGCGATTCAAGCCAGACCGCGACTGACGAAATTGTAGTAACGAAAGCTAACGTTCAGCGTGATATCCACGCCAGCAGAACGGCTTTGCTAAAGCGGACGGTAACATCAACCGACACGCCAACTGTTGCGGATGATTCAAGCCCGACCGCGACAGACGCGATTGTAGCGACGCAGACCAGCGTTCAGCGTGATATCCGCGCCAGCCGCACTGCTTTGGTGAAGCGGACTGCAACTACATCCGCAACAGACACGCCAACCGCTGTGGCCGATTCAAGCCCGACCGCGACTGACGAAATTGAAACGAGAGAAGAACGTGATATCCGCGCCAGCCGCACCGCTTTGGTGAAGCGGACGGCGACGACAACATCAGCCGCAACTACCAGCGCCTCGGCAACATCTGATTACGTTTCAAGCCCGACCGCGACTGACGCGATTGTCGCGACACAGGCTAGCGTTCAGCGTGATACCCGCTCCAGCCGCACGGCTTTGGTGAAGCGGACAGCAACATCAACCGACACGCCAACCGCTGTGGCCGATTCAAGCCCGACCGCGACTGACGAAATTGTAGTAACGCAGGCTAGCGTTCAGAATGATACCCGAGCCAGCAGAACGGCTTTGGTGAAGCGGACGGCAGCTGATGTTTCAAGCCCGACCGCGACTGACGAGATTGTAGAAACGAAAGCTAGCGTTCAGAGAGAAATCCGCGCCAGCCGCACGGCTTTGCTTAAGCGGACGGCAACATCAACCGACATGCCATCTGTTGCGGATGATTCAAGTCCGACCGCGACTGACGAAATTGTAGTAACGCAGGCTAGCATTCAACGTGATATCCGCGCCAGCCGCAGGGCTTTGATGAAGCGGACGGCAACATCAACCGACACGCCAACCGCTGTGGACGATTCAAGCCCGACCGCGACTGACGCAATTGTGGCGACGGTGACAAGCGAAGAGCGTGATATCCGCGCCAGCCGCACTGCTTTGGTGAAGCGGACGGAAACATCAACCGCAACCGACACGCCAACCGCTGTGGGCTATTCAAGCCCGACCACGAATGACGAGATTGTAGCGACACAGGCTAGCGTTCAGAATGAAATCCGTGCCAGCCGCACTGCTTTGGTGAAGGGGACGGCAACGGCAACATCAGCCGCAACTGATGTTTCAAGCCCGACCGCGACTGAGGAGATTGTAGCGATTGTCGCGACACAGGCTAGCGTTCCACGTGATATCCGCGCCAGCCGCAGGGCTTTGATGAAGCGGACGGCAACATCAACCGACACGCCAACCGCTGTGGACGATTCAAGCCCGACCGCGACTGACGCAATTGTGGCGACGGTGACAAGCGAAGAACGTGATACACGCGCCAGCCGCACGGCTTTGCTGAAGCGGACAGCAACGGCAACATCAGCCGCCAATGCAACCGACACGCCAACGGCAGCTGATGTTTCCAGCCCGACCGCGACTGACGCGATTGTGGTGACGGTGACAAGTGTAGAACGTGATATCCGCGCCAGCCGCACGGCTTTGCTGAATCGGACGGCAACATCAACCGACATGCCAACTGATGCGGATGTTTCAAGCTCGACCGCGACTGACGGAATAGAGACGAGTGAAGAACGTGATACCCGCGCCAGCCGCACGGCTTTGATGAAGCGGACAGCAACATCAACCGACACGCCAACTGTTGCGGACCTTCCAAGCCAGACCGCGACTGACGAAATTGAAACGAGAGAAGAACGTGATACACGCGCCAGCCGCACTGATTTGGTGAAGCGGACAGCAACGGCAACATCAGCCGCCAATGCAACCGACACGCCAACGGCAGCTGATGTTTCAAGCCCGACCGCGACTGACGAAATAGAGACGAGTGAAGAACGTGAAATCCGCGCCAGCCGCACGGATTTGCTGAAGCGGACTGCAACATTAGCCGCCAATACAACCGACACACCAACCGCTGTGGGCGATTCAAGCCCGACCGCGACTGACGCGATTGTGGCGACGGTGACAAGTGTAGAACGTGATATCCGCGCCAGCCAAACGGCTTTGGTGAATCGGACGGCAACATCAACCGACATGCCAACTGTTGCGGATGTTTCAAGCCAGACCGCGACTGACGCGATTGTAGCGACGGTGACAAGAGAAGAACGTAATATCCGCGCCAGCCGCACGGCTTTGCTAAAGCGGACGGTAACATCAACCGCCACGCCAACTGATGAGGACGTTTCAAGCCAGACCGCGACTGACGAAATTGAAACGAAAGAAGAACGTGATATCCGCGCCAGCCGAACAGCTATGGTGGAGCGGTCGGCGACATTAGCCGCAACTACCAGCGCCTCGGCAACATCTGATTACGTTTCAAGCCCGACCGCGACTGACGCGATTGTGGCGATGGTGACAAGCGAAGAACGTGATATCCGCGCCAGCCGCACCGCTTTGCTGAAGCGGACGGCGACATCAACCGATATGCCAACTGTTGCGGATGATTCAAGTCCGACCGCGACTGACGCGATTGTGGCGACACAGGCTAGCGTTCAACGTGATATCCGCGCCAGCCGCACGGCTTTGGTGAATCGGACGGCAACATCAACCGTCATTTCATCCGACACGCCAACCGCTGCGGGCGATTCAAGCCCGACCGCGACTGACGCGATTGTAGTAACGCAGGCTAGCGTTCAGCGTGATATCCGCGCCAGCCGCACCGCTTTGGTGAAGCGGACAGCACCTGCAAGTCCGGAAAAATCTGTAGCGACCAGAATGCCTGAAAGCGAATCAAGAGATTCTGCTACTGTAACGGAAGATGCGCCAACGAGCCCGGCCCTAAGCCCGACTGCAGATAAGCGCTCAGCTGAAATTGTGACATTGACGAGGGCTGTAGCAGAAGAAACCGCGGCAAGACCTTCGCAGACTGTCCTGGCTGCCACGTCCGAATATGAAGTCATAGTTACGCCGACGGTACCTGCCAGCGCCACCGCTTCCATGCTGCCCTTGGTCTATTCGAGATTGGTGCCAACGCCTACCGCGCTTGGTTTTGTCCCAGCTAGGCCAGCGGAAATCTGCGAAGTAGCGCATGATTGGGAGCCCTATCAGGTTGCGGAAGGCGATAGCTTGCTTGCCATTGCGCAAAGCATAGGCGCTAGTATTGTCGAAATTCAGACAGGAAATTGCTTCGAGCCGATCCGAGGTGTATTGGCAGGGGAAACCCTGCTGCTGCCGGCCAAGCCTAGCACGCCGCCAGCAACATCGGCGCCGGTTTTCCCGGATGCCTCGCTTCCGCCAAAGACGCTCGGTTGCGATTTGGAATCGTCGCGCATCGTTGCGCCGGTTGCCATGGCAGAGATACGCGGGATATTTGAGGTCATCGGCTCGGTAAAATTGCCAGAAGATTCTGTGTTCCGGCTAGAGGTCCGTCCAGCTTGGTCGGACAACTACTTGCCGTATATTGAGGGGAATGATCCCGTGACAAATGATGTCATCTCGTTAATCAATAGCGAAGTATTTGGTATTGGATTACACAGGTTGCGTTTGAGCATCGTGGATGAACAGGGCAGGTTGTCGCAAGACTCCATTTGCGACATTCCGGTCCTTTTTGTGGCGCCCTGAAGCGATAAATTCGTCAATGTAAGTGATAATTAGAAACGCGCTCGCATACTTTTTTCAACGCAATGGAGTCATCATGACTACTCTTCGAACAATGTTGCGCTTATCGCTCAAGCTCCTTGTTTATTTGACGGCGACATTTCTGCTGCTGGCGACCCTGTGGACGCTTGCGCAAGTACTGAGTCTCTGGAACGCCCAGCGGCAAGACAGCGCGACTAGCGATGCCCGTCAACAGGACTATCGCGCCACAGGCACAGCTTTGGCAAGGCAAACTCCCGGACAAAGCTTGCGCGACGAAGCGCAGATTGTATTGATGCAACAAGTATTCGAGACCAGTACCCCGAGCCCACAGACGACGCCACCCAAGGCAACTGCGCCCGCGTCTGTCGGTACGCCGCAACCTGTGAATCTGCCGCGGCTCATCCTGCCTGCGGATCCTAAAGCGGGGCTTGAGCTTGCCGGCACTGCCGTGCCCACTCGGGTTCCTTTTATCCCCCGCGACTACGATTTGATCAATATCATTCTGTTGGGCGGCGACGACGAATTGACGGAAGACCGGTCGGTACGAACTGATACCATGATCCTCGTATCGCTGAACACGGAAACCGGTACGGTTTCCATGATGAATCTGCCGCGCGATCTTTTTGTTTACATCCCCAGCGGCAAGATGGGGCGGCTCAACACAGCCTTCGGGATTGGCAGAAATATCGGCTGGGAACCGGGCGGCGGATTTGGTCTTTTGCGGCAGACCATCTTTTACAATTTCGGGATTAACGCGCATTACTACGCGCGCGTCAATTTTTCGGGCTTCAAGACCATCATCGACCGCCTCGGGGGCGTCGATATCGCAGTCGATTGCACCTACCGAGACTTGTACCCGGTCACACGCACGGCAACCGGCGTTGCCGAAGGCAGCGAATACGACTGGCGTACACTGGATGTCGGTTATTATACATTCGATGGTTTTGACGCCTTGTGGTATGCGCGTACCCGCCGCTATACGGATGACTTGGATCGGGGACGCCGCCAACAGTTGCTGCTGCGCGGCATGTGGCGCAAAGCGCGCGGCAATGGCTTGTTAAGCACAGTGCCAGTGATATGGGGCGAGCTGGAAGAGATTGTTGATACGAACCTGCCGTTTGACGCCATGCTTAGCCTGCTGCCGTATTTGCTCGAGCTTGATCTCGACCGCGTGCAAAACTTCACCTTTCGGCGTTTGTACCATACCAAGAATTGGCAGACCCCGAGCGATGAATCTGTTCTTTTGCCGGTTTATGAAACTGTTGCGGAGCTCATGCGAGACTTCTATACACCGCCATCAGCCAATCAAGTGGGTTTGTCGGGTCCTTCAATCGCTGTTTACAACGGCTCTGGCAACGCAGACTGGGACATAGTCGCCAGCGAACGCTTGCGCTGGGACGGCTACAACTCCGTGGCGCTTGGCTCTTTGACAAACGGAGAGATTGTAGAATCGAGCAAGTTGATTGACTATTTAGCCGCGAGCAAAGGAAGTTTGACGCTGGGAATCAGCAAAGCCCTAAACTTGAATCAGAAGCAGGTAGAAACTCAAGCCGATGCAGCGCGCGAATATGATTATGCGGTCATAGTCGGTCAAGATTATGACTCCTGCACCTACGGCGTTTTACCAGTCGATGGCTAGCGGTCAGCCGGGGTCTTCAAGCAACAGAGCAAGCGATTCGCGGGCTGGCAGTTTCGCGCAACTGTGTTATCATAAGGCTATGTTCGGGGTATGGCGCAGTCCGGCTAGCGCGCTTGCATGGGGTGTAAGAGGTCCCCGGTTCGAATCCGGGTACCCCGACCAACGGTATGATAGGCTCACTTAGCTGTGAGCCTTTTTCTTAGAGGGTGCAGGATTATGAGCAATTTTGAGATTAAGCTAACGAGCTTGGCTGCCTGCGCCGGTTGAGCGTCCAAGCTCAACCCGGGCGATTTGGCGCAAGTTTTGCAGCCACTCAGCGACAATTTTACATCTGAAGAATTTCCCCAGGTGCTGGTGGGCTTATCCGAGCCGGATGACGCGGCGGTTTATCAAATAGATGAGAGCCGCGCGATCATAAGCACAACGGATTTCTTCCCGCCTGTCGTCGATACCCCCTATGAATTTGGCGCGATCGCCGCGGCAAACGCGCTCAGCGATGTTTATGCGATGGGCGGCGAGCCACTGCTGGCGATTAACCTGGTTGCCTATCCGGAGGGGCTCGGGCTTGATATCCTGCAAGAGATCCTGCGGGGCGGGGCGGAAAAAGTGCGCGAGGCTGGCGCGGTCATTGCAGGCGGACACTCAATAAGCGACGAAGAGCCGAAATACGGTCTATCGGTGACGGGGCAGGTGTCGGTGGCGAATATCATTCGCAAAGCCGGCGCGCGCCTAGGCGACAAACTCGTTTTGAGCAAGCCGCTGGGCACGGGCGTTATTACGACCGCCTTGAAGCGCGGGCTGGCTTCCGCGGCGCATATCGAGAAGGCCGTCAAGGTCATGTCGCGGCTCAATCGTAATGCGGCGCAATGCGCGCAAGCGCATGGAGTAGGCGCGATGACGGACATTACCGGATTCGGCTTGGCCGGGCATGGACATGAGATGGCTCGCTTAAGCCAAGTCGATTTTCGCCTGAACTTCGCTGACCTCGCCTGGCTGCCCGGGACAATGACCTACGCGGAGCGCGGCGTATTTCCAGGTGGCATGGATCGCAATCGCGACTTTTTTTCGCGCTGGCTGTCGTTTTGCGACGGCGCCGGCGATATTCACAAGGCGCTGCTATTCGATCCGCAGACATCGGGCGGCTTGCTGATGTCCGTGGTGGCGAATCAAGCGGCGGACTTGCTTGATGACTTGCGGCAGAACGGCGACGATGCTGTCATCATCGGCGACGTCATAGAGGGGACAGGCCGGCTAATGGTGACCGACGCCTGAGCTGGGACCAATAGCCTCGAGATAATCGCGGTTTTTCTGTTTAGACGGGTTCGCGAGTCGGAATCAAATCGAGGTTTTTGCCTACTCGTTCGAAGGCGACCAAGGCGCGGTCCAGGTGATGCTGGCGATGCGTCGCGATGTAGCTCGTGCGCAGGAGAGCTTGATTGGGCGGCGTTGCTGGCGGCACAACCGGGTTGGTATAGACGCCTTCTTCGATCAATGCCATCCAGGTTAGACCTGTACGGAATTGCTCGCCTATCTTGACCGGGATGATGGGCGTCTGACTATTGAAGGTGTCATATCCGAGTTCGATCAAACCCTTGCGCATGTATTCCGCGTTTTTCCAGACCTGCTGGACATGTTCCGGTTCGTTTTCGATGATGTCTAGCGCCGCCAGCACCGCCGCCAAATTCGGGGCGGGCAGTGCTGCTGAAAAAATCAGCGAGCGGGCGTGATGCTGGATGTAGTGGATTACGTCGGCCGACCCGGCGATGAATCCTCCGATAGATGCGAAACTCTTGCTAAATGTGCCCATGATGAGGTCTACTTGATCGCTTAGACCAAAGTGCGCCGCCGTGCCACGCCCGCCCCCGGCTACGCCAATGCCGTGCGCGTCGTCAACGAGAATGCGCGCCTCATATTTCTTGCAGACTTCTACGATTTGTGGCAACAGGGCGAAATCCCCGCCCATGCTATAGACCCCGTCGACCATGACAATTTTGCCTTGTTCCGCCGGTATCCCGCTCAAGATGCGTTCGAGGTCGACAATATCATTGTGCTTGAAGCGTTTCATCGTGCCACGCGACATGGAAACCCCGTCAACAACAGAGGCATGAACGTCCTTGTCCAAGATTGCTACATCGTTCTTCCCGATTAATGCCGATACAGTCCCCAGGTTCGTCTGGTAGCCGGTGGAAAAAACCAGCGCCGCTTCCTTGCCCACGAACTGAGCCAAACGCCGGTCCGCCTCGAGGTGCAGTTCAAGCGTACCATTGAGAAAGCGCGATCCCGTGACACTGGTGCCGTAGCGCCTTGTGGCTTCAATCGCCGCCTCTTGCACGCGGCTGTCGGTTGTCAAGCCCAGGTAATTGTTGGACCCCAGCATGACGACCTCTTTGTCCTCGAAAGTCGCAGACGTTCCTTCGGAGTCGCTGAGCGCGCGGAAGAAGGGGTATATGCCCATTTCCATGGCTTCCTTGGCGACCGTAAATCCCGCTAACTTGTCGTAGATATCAGCCACAGTATTCTCCCGATCTTGTGACAAAAGCGTGGAAACGAAGGCGCGAACGTTTGGGAGCAAGTTCGAACTTTCCAGAGTGTAGCAGGGCGGACAGCGATTAACAACATTCAATCGACATGCGAACAGGAAAAACGCTTCATAATGCTAATCACAAGAGAGGATACAGAAGCAAATCCAACAATGAAATAAGCAGCGGTAGAAGCGGCTGACCTGCTGTGTCTACGCGCAGCGCTGAGCCGCCCTATGAGCAGGATTCTATTCACGTTGGGTCCGCCACGGGACTCCGTTGAAATACTCGATTTCCCCCACCCCAACCCCGTTCGCCATCTCTATGGCGAACTTTCCCATAAAGAGGGAGGGGCTTTAACGGATCATTATGGGTCAGAAAGCTCCCCGTCCCTCATTTTGGGGGTGCTCGCCATAGAGATGGCGAGGAGGGGCCGCGACGCGTAGACACTGGCGGTCGGGGATGGGGGTGTTTTTCAACAGAGTCAGATTGGTCGCCCCTACACCGCCCCTGATAATTTGCATTACTTTCTTGGCATTACTTTTGCGCCCTATGTGTTGAATAATAATCTGACGCGATTGTACTGACTTGAGCATCCCGTCACTTGCGCTTGACGGGCAATCCGTCGTACAATAGCGGTCATTCAGCTAAGGCTTATACGGAGCGAGTTATGTCGAGTCTTACGATCCGCCGAATCGTTGTTTGGGTGATTTCGATGGCTTTGGGTCTGCTTGTCGGTTACGGGACCATCACAATCGGCTTCGATATGCTGCCGCTTTTTAGCGCAGTGCAAACGCCACAGGGCGTCAGTATTGAAGAATACGGCATGATCTATTTTCTCTTCACGTCGATTCCGATCGGCTTGGTCTTCGTCATCTGGTTGGATGCCTTTATGGGCACGCGCATTTTGCCAGACTAAAACCCAAAATTCTCAACGACAAAGTCCACTCCATGTGGACTTTTTGTTTTCGTGGCGCAAGCCTCTCCACAACGGCGGCTGCGGCGCGGACCTTGCGCAACTTGATAGCTATCGCGACTGCGATGATAGATTCTGCGAGCAGCCGAGGGCTATGATGAACCTCATGGATCCAAAACGCGCATCGACCCTTTCTGGCTTGTACAAGCGGTCCCTTGCCGAAAGGCAAGCGATTATCCGCGCTTGGGCTGATCTTGGGACTGCCGACTTAAAAGCTCTTGAAGAAGGCGGCTTGGCTATGCCTGAGGCCAATCTGATGATTGAAAACGTCATCGGGCGCTATTGCTTGCCTTTTGGCGTCGCCACGAATTTCTTGATTAATGACGTCGATTACCTGGTTCCAATGGTGATTGAAGAGCCATCGGTGCTTGCCGCTTGCAGCTTTGCCGCCAAGCTCTTTCGCGCCGGTGGCGGCTTCCGGGCGGCGAGCGACAACCCAGTGATGATCGGTCAAATTCAACTGCTTGATGTCGAAGATTCGGATCGCGCTGTCCATGCTATTGCGCGGCATAAGGCGGAGATACTAGACAAAGCAAACGAAACAGCCGGCAGCATCAAGCGCCGCGGCGGCGGCGCAGTCGACCTGCGGACGCGCGTTTTCCAGAACACAAGCATAGGGCAAATGATCGTCATCCATCTGCTCTACGACGCGCGCGACGCCATGGGCGCGAACGCAGTGAATACAGCGCTGGAAGAGATATCGCCACGTATCGAAAAGATCACCGGCGGTCGGGCGAATCTGCGCATCCTCAGCAACTTGTCCGACGAGAGAAAGGCTTGGGCGGAAGGCAGAATTCCCGCTGCGGCTCTTGGCAATGAATACGCGAGCGGGGCGGAAGTCATCGACGGCATACTGGAGGCTGCCGTATTCGCCGAATTGGATCCCTACCGCGCGGCCACGCATAACAAGGGCATCATGAACGGCATTGACGCGCTGCTGATCGCTACTGGGAATGACTGGCGGGCGGTCGAAGCGGGCGCGCATGCCTATGCGGCGCGCGGGGGACGCTATTCAAGCCTTTCTAGCTGGTGGAAAGATGACCGCGGCGACTTGCGCGGGCGCATTGAATTGCCCCTGGCGGTCGGCATTGTCGGGGGGGCAACCCGCGTCCAGCGACTGGCGCGGACCGCGCTCAAAATTCTCGGGGTGCGCTCGGCGCGGCAACTGGCGGAAGTGGCCGCGGCGGTAGGGCTGGCGCAAAACCTGGCGGCAATGCGCGCGCTGGCCACCGATGGCATTCAGCGCGGGCACATGCGGATGCACGCCCGCCAGCTGGCGATTGCCGCAGGCGCCGCGGCCGAAGACGTCGTGTTGATAGCGCAGCAAATGCACGAGCAAGGCGAGATTCGCTTGGAACGCGCAAAAGACCTGGTCAATCAACGAAAGTCAAGAGCATGAAGAAAGAATCACGCTGGCTGATGCAGCCGGATCGCAGCGTCGGCATCGTCGGCTATGGCGCTTACCTGCCGCGCTACCGTCTGCCAGGGACCGAGATAGCGCGTATTTGGACGCAAGGACATGCTGCGTCGCCGGTGCGGGAAAAGGCTGTGGCGGGCATAGACGAAGATGTGATTACGATGTCAATCGAGGCGGCGCGCAACGCTATCGCTTGCGCAGGGATTGACGCCGAAGATATCCGCGCGGTTTGGGTCGGCAGCGAGAGCCACCCATACGCGGTAAAACCTTCCAGTACGATAGTCGCCGAAAGCATTGGCGCTTCGCCAAATATCCAAGCCGCGGATTGGGAATTCGCCTGTAAAGCCGGGACCGAAGCCGTGCAAGCGTCGATTGGGATTGTCGGCAGCGGTATGGCGCGCTATACGCTAAGCATCGGCATGGATACAGCCCAAGGCAGGCCCGGCGACGCTCTGGAATTCACGGCTGGTTCCGGTGGCGCCGCATT
Source organism: Phototrophicaceae bacterium (assembly GCA_965116975.1). Taxonomy (GTDB): domain Bacteria; phylum Chloroflexota; class Anaerolineae; order Aggregatilineales; family Phototrophicaceae; genus UBA6055. The sequence continues at coordinate 1,866,889 of OZ220735.1, read as the reverse complement.
TATTTTGGGACCGGCTGAGGAAAGTTACGCCGTTTATCAAGGGAGTTACAGTTACGTCACGGATACGCCCGATTTCTGGCGCCGATCCGGGGAAACCTTTCCCAGCCATGGCGACCGCTTCACCGGCGAACCAGCCTACTTCGCCCATACCATGGCAGCGGCATCGGCTTTGATGGATATGATGGGCACTCACGCGGCTGATTATCAGCATGCCGTTTTTCATCAGCCCAATGTCAAGTTCCCCGCGCGCGCCGCCAAATCGCTTGGTTTCACGACAGAGCAAATCGCGGCCGGCTTGCTCGCGAACGACATCGGCAATGTTTATTCCGGCTCCTGCATGATCGGATTGACCGCAATCCTCGATCAGGCGCGCCCGGGCGACCGAGTATTGATGGTGAGCTATGGCAGCGGCGCCGGTTCGGACGCCTTTGATCTGCTAGTCACCGAGAGGATCGACGAAAAACCGCAAAACCACCCTTGCGCGCGCGACTACATCAAGCGCCGCACGGTAATCGACTATGGCGCATACACGCGTTTTCGCGGAAAACTGAAGGAATAGAGATCTATGAACGTATCCATCATCGGCGCGGGCATGATCCCGGTGCGCGAACACTGGTCACAAGGCATTCGCGAGCTAGCCGCGGAAGCTGCCCGGTTTGCCCTCGAAGATGCGGGGAGGTCCCAGGTCGACGCCTTATATGTCGGCAATGCCTATGGCGCGAGTTTCAATCAACAGACCCAGTTGGGCAGCTTGATGGCTGCTGAATTGGGCATGACTGGAATAGAGGCATTCACCTGCGAAGCGGGCGACGCTTCGGGCGGCGTCGCGCTGCGGACCGCTTGTCTGGCTGTAGCCTCTGGAGCCGTGAGAACGGCGCTGGTCGTCGGTGTTGAGAAGGCGACTGACATCGTTGGCGCCGCCCGGGTGGGCGCGCGGAATGTCAGTCTGGACGCCGACCTGGAAGCGGTCAATGGGGTGACTATGACAGCCTTGGCCGCGCTATTGATGCGGCGCTATATGTTTGAGTACGATCTATCGCTTGCGCAGTTTGCCGGCTTTAGCGTCAACGCGCATAGAAATGGCGCTGTCAATCCCCGCGCCATGTATCGCAACAAGTTGCGTGACGGGGCATTTGCCAATGCGCCAATGCTCGCCGACCCGGTCAGCCTGTTTGATTGCGCGCCCGACGGTGACGGAGCCGCGGCTCTGGTATTGGTTGGGTCAGAACTTGCGGCAGACATGGCGCCGCAGCCAGTGCAGATCCGCGCGAGCGCGGTCGCGACAGATCGTTTTATGCTGCAGGATCGCGACGATCCACTGCAACTAGAGGCTGTTGAAAAATCGTTTTTTACCGCGCTGGAACAAGCCCAGCTTGAGCGCGAGGATATCGACCTGCTGGAATTGCATGACGCCTATACAATTTTGACGGCGCTGGCGCTTGAAGCGATGGGCTATTGTCAGCCGGGCGCTGCCTGGGAGCTGGCTTCGGACATGGGGGCGGGCATCGCCCTGGATAGCGATCTTCCTATAAGCACTTTCGGAGGCTTAAAAAGCCGGGGCAATCCCGGCGGAGCCACCGGCATCTACCAAGCGGTCGAGGCGACGCTGCAATTGCGCCGGTCCGCAGGCTTGAACCAAGTAACGGGCGCGCGCCGCGCGCTCATCCAAAATATCGCCGGTCCCGGCAGCACCGTGGTTACGCACATCTTACAGAGACAGCCGGACGCAGACCGATAGACTATGACAGTGTCAATTGCTATCACGATAGCTTTTGATAGGCCGCTGTTCCTAAAGTGATGGCGAAGGTCAAACCTTGGGGGGAGCGACATCATGCGAGTAGCCAAATACTGGCGAAATAACAAACTTCGCTATCGTTTAATCAAAAGCGCGGCATGCGCCGGGCAACGGGCCGAGCTCAAGCCACAGACCATAGCAAAACGTCCAGTGCCGCTGCGCCGCGCAGCCGTTTTTGAAGCAGAGAAAGTCTAATGCTAGACCAAGAGTCAGCGGAGCCCGCAACAGGGTATGCGCGTCAGCGTTCTGCCATGGCAGGCGCGGTTTACAGTTATACGCTATTGCGGGAGCCGCCTCTGGGTTATGAATCCCAAGCGCCGTATTACATAGCCTTGGTAGAGCTGGATGACGGCGGGCTGGTCACAGCGCAATTGACAGACATTGACGGAGCGGTGCGAATTGGCGACCGGGTAGAGATGGTGACCCGCAAACTCACGACTGACGGCGCGCAAGGGATGATTGTTTACGGATACAAGTTCCGCCCGGCGCTATAGCGAAGACGCCGTATCATCACAAGACAAGACAAAAGCCGCTCCTGTGAGCGGCTTTTGTTATTTGCAGAGATGTGGTGAAAAGCCCGGACTAGGCTTTTTGAGCAACCTTGCGCTTTTCATCATAAGCCAGCGAGATCTCGCTGTTGGAATCGAAGAGGTGGATATTGTCCAGATTGAATGTCACGTTCATACCGTGACCTACGCTCGCATTCGTCCGCGGGTCGGTGCGCGCGATGAAGTTCTTGCCGCCGCTTTCGAGGTAGATAATCACCTCGTTGCCCATCTGCTCTACGACCTCTACATTGGATACGAGATCAGCGGGAATGATGCCCTGGGGCAGGTAATTTGAATCATGGATGTCTTCCGGGCGGATGCCGCAGACGACATCTGCGCCAATATGATCGCTGTAGGTTGCGGTCTTGTCCGGGGGCAAGGGCAGCGAGAAAGCGCCCAAGTCCACGACAATGTGATCGCCATCCGGTTTGAGCGTCGCGTCAAAGAAGTTCATCGAAGGGCTGCCAATGAAACCCGCCACGAAGACGTTGCGTGGATTGTGATAGAGATTGTAGGGGGAATCGATCTGCTGCAGTTTGCCTTCGTTGAGTACGCAGATGCGCGTTCCCATGGTCATGGCTTCGACCTGATCGTGCGTAACATAGATGAAGGTTGTTTCCAGGCGCTGGTGCAACCGGCTGATGAAGGAGCGCGCTTCGACGCGCAGCTTGGCATCGAGGTTCGACAGGGGCTCGTCCATCAAGAAGACGGCTGGCTCGCGCACAATCGCGCGGCCGACAGCGACGCGTTGACGCTGACCACCGGAGAGCTGGCGCGGGCGCCGATCCAGCAAGTGTCCGATACCCAATTCATTGGCGGCTTCGCGCACGCGCTCGTCAATGATTTTCTTGGGAGTTTTGCGCAGCTTAAGACCAAAAGCCATGTTATCATAGACAGTCATATGCGGATAAAGCGCGTAACTCTGGAAGACCATCGCCACATCGCGGTCCTTGGGCGCGACATTGTTGACAACGCGGTCGCCAATCAAAATCTCGCCTTCGGTGATTTCTTCCAGACCAGCAAGCATACGCAAGCTCGTCGATTTGCCGCAACCGGATGGTCCGACGAAAACCAGAAATTCCTTGTCGGCGACCTCAATGTTCAAGTCCGACACGACACGTAGATCGCCAAAATCCTTTGAAACATGATTGAATGTTACACCAGCCATGACTGCCTCCGATCAATAGCTTAGATAGACGAAAATATTGTTAAAACTGCACAAAGACCTTACTTGACAGTGAAATGCTTTTATAGTGGCTATTATAGCGCTTTTTTCTGTTTCTGCAACTATTTTGGCAAATTGATGTAAAATTCCCGTAAATTCCCATCGAAGTCTTACGGAAAACTCACAGAGAACTCAGCGGAGAACAAAGAAGCCATGGCAGACAACCCAAACGCGGAGATCATTGCAATTGGAACGGAATTGCTCCTGGGCGAGATCACAGATACAAATTCGGTTTTCATGGCGCGGCAGTTGCGCAACGTCGGGGTCAACATTTTCTTCATGACGACGGTCGGCGACAACCTGGGCCGGATCGCCGAATCGATACGGGCGGCGCTAAGCCGCGCGGAAATTGTTATCACCTGTGGCGGGCTTGGACCAACTGTGGACGATATGACGCGGCAAGCCATTGCCGACGCCACTGAAAGACCGCTCGAGTTTCATCAACCCTTATATGACGAAATCGCCGAGAGATTCCGCGGCTTTGGCGTCCCCATGACCGCAAACAATCGGCAACAAGCCTACTTGCCGCAAGCGGCGCTATTGATCGAGAATCCTGTCGGCACAGCGCCTGCCTTCATTGTCGAGTCGGAGCGGGGCATCGTCATCAGCCTGCCCGGGGTGCCGCGAGAAATGAAATACCTGCTGACTGAATCCGTCCTGCCTTATCTGCTGCGCAAGTTTGACCTTGGCGTCATCGTTGCCCGGACATTGAGGACGGCCGGCATCGGCGAAAGTTCGCTTGATGACATGATCGGCGCGGATATTCTCAATGAGCGCAATCCCAGCGTCGGTTTGGCGGCGCATCATGGCTGCGTCGATATCCGTATGACCGCCAAGGCGAAGCGCAAAGACGCAGCGGAGTCGCTGCTAGACGCGATGCAGCAGCGGCTTATTGACCGGGTAGGGGAGCATATCTTCGGCAGCGATGAAGCGACATTGGAGAGCGTTGTTTCCCAGTTGCTGGCGGCGCGCCAGCTCTCGCTTCACATATTGGAAGCTGGCTTGCCCGGCGTCATTAGCGAACGACTGGATGCGGGTCCGCCGCTGGTTACTTCAGAGATTTTTGCGCATCCTGATGAGCTGTTCGACGAGCTCGGGCGGGATCCGCGGGATGCGACCCTGAGAGAATTGGCAGTGCATGCAGTGCAGCAGATTCGACGCGAAAAGGGGACAGATGCCTGCGTCGTAGCGCTGAGTTACCCTGATTTGGACGAGAACGCGGATATTGAGCAGGGCAGCGCCATCGCCATCGCAAGCGTCGATGGCGTCGCGTATCGAGCTTACGGCTTCGGCGCTCGCTCCAATCTGGCGCAGGACTGGCTGTCTCGCTGGGGGCTGGCCAATTTGTGGCGGATGCTCAAGGATGAGGGTGGAGCGCAGGACTAGGGTGAGACAATACGAGCGAGTTCATTCGTCCAGGCTCAAAAGCGCCATGAAGGCTTCTTGCGGCAGCTCTACCGACCCGATCATCTTCATGCGCTTTTTGCCCTTTTTTTGTTTTTCCAGCAATTTCTTTTTCCGCGTGACGTCCCCGCCGTAACACTTGGCAAGCACATCTTTCCGCAGCGCTTTGACATTCGCGCGCGAGATCACCCGTTTGCCAACAGCGGCTTGCACCGGCACTGTGAACATCTGCCGCGGGATTAGTTTTTTGAGCCGGGTGATCAAACGCTGCCCGCGGTGATAGGCATGGTCGCGATGGCAAATCATCGCCAAGGCGTCAACTGGCTCGGCATTCACCAGGACATCGATCTTGACCAAGTCGCCAGCGCGATACTCTTCAAATTGATAGTCGAGACTGGCATAACCCTGTGTGACGCTTTTGAGCTTGTCATAGAAGTCGATGATTATCTCCGACAGTGGAATTGAAAAATGCAAGATGACCCGCGTCGCGTCTAGGTATTCGGTCGTTTCGTATAAGCCGCGCTTGTTGATGACCAGATCCATGACCGCCCCGATATATTTTTGCGGGGCGTAAATCTGGATCTTCAGCCAAGGCTCTTGGATCTCGACTATCGCGTTTTCCTCAGGCAGCAGAGCCGGGCTGTCTATTAGAGCGGTCTTGCCATTCTTTTGCTGCACGCGGTATTCGACGCTCGGCGCCGTGGCCAAGATATCCAGGTCGTATTCGCGCTCCAGGCGCTCCTGTACGATCTCCATGTGGAACAAACCCAGGAATCCCACTCGGAAACCGAAATTCAGCGCCTGCGATGTTTCTGGCTGAAAGACCAGGGAAGCGTCGTTGAGCTGCAGCTTGTCGAGCGCGTCACGCAGATCGGCATAGTCTTCGTTGTTCGTCGGGTAGATGCCGGCAAAGACCATCGGCTTGACCGTCTCGTAGCCGGGCAAGGGCGCCTGGCTGCCGTTGTTCGCCAAAGTCACGGTATCGCCCACGCGGCATTCGCGCACGGTTTTCAGACCAGTCGCGATATAACCGACTTCTCCGGCGCGCAAGCCCTCAACGCCGCGCATGATGGGGTCGAATACGCCGATTTCCACTGGCTCGAAGCGGGCGCCCGTCGCGACGAGTTTGAGCATTTGACGCCGATTGATCGCGCCATCAACCACGCGCACATAGGCGATGACGCCTTTGTAGGCGTCGTAATGTGAATCGAATACCAGGGCGCGGAAGGGCTGCCCGGCCGCGGTTGCGGGCGCTGGCACCTCGCTGAGCACTTTTTCCAGCAGGTCGCGCACGCCGATGCCGTTTTTGGCGGAAATGCGGCACATTTCCCTCGCTGGCGTACCCAACAATTCTTCAACATCGCGCGCTACATCGCTCGGCTGCGCCGCAGGCAGATCGATCTTGTTGATGACTGGAATGATCTCCAAGTCTTGTTCAAGCGCCAAATAGACATTGGAGAGTGTCTGCGCTTCGATACCCTGACTGGCGTCGACGACCAGAATCGCCCCCTCGCAGGCTTGCAAGGCTCGGCTGACTTCGTATGTGAAATCGACGTGCCCCGGGGTGTCTATCAAGTTGATGGTATATTGATTGCCGTCGTCGGCGTCGTACAGCATTCTCACCGCAGAGGCTTTGATCGTCACGCCGCGTTCGCGTTCCAGCGCCATGCTGTCCAGCAACTGCTCTTGCATCTCGCGCGCGGCGACGGTCTTGGTCAATTCCAGCAAACGATCGGCCAAGGTGCTCTTGCCGTGATCGACATGGGCTATGATGCAGAAGTTGCGGATTTGATCGATTTCCATCTTCGTCTTTGTTCCAGATCTTTGACATGATTATCATCGATAATCGATTGCTGGAGTAGGGCTAGCTGAATAGTTAGCTAAACGTCGAATCAATCAGTCGCTGAATGGCAGCGAGATTGCCGCTTTCCGCGTCGCTTGACTCGGCGTCCCGCAGCCACATCAAGAATTCGACATTGCCCTTTTGCCCGGTTATGGGCGAGCGCATCAGGTCCAGGACCGCGAAGTCCTGCGCGATGGCATGCTTCGCGATTTCTTGCAAAACGCGCCGATGCACCGCTGGATCTCTGACGATGCCGCCCTTGCCGACATCCGACTTGCCGGCTTCGAACTGAGGTTTGACCAGGACAACCAGATCGGCATCGGGCAATAGCCAGCCCTTGACCCGGGGCAAGATATGCCGCAGAGAGATGAATGAAACATCGACAACAGCCAAGCCGACGAGCTCGCCCAGCGAATCCAGATAGCGCGCGTTCGTCCTTTCCAACAGGCGGACGCGCTCATCCTGTCGCAAGCTATAGTCGATTATGCCGCTGCCAACATCGATAGCATGAACGCGCGCCGCGCCCGCCCGCAGCAAGCAATCCGTGAAGCCGCCCGTGCTCGCGCCGACATCCGCGCATATTTTGCCAATGGCATCAATGCGGAATTCGCGCAGAGCCGCTTCCAGCTTGAGCCCAGCGCGACTGACATAGCGCCGTTTCTGCTTGAGCCGAATGCGCGCGTTGCTGGCGACCATCGTGCCCGGTTTGTCCACGAGTTTGCCATCTACGCAGACCTCGGCCGCCATGATCATGGCAGCTGCTTTATTGCGGCTATCGGCAAGTTCCCGGTTGACCAGCAGCACATCCAGTCTTCGCTTGTCAGTCATTTAAGTAACCGCGGACCAATTCCATCGTGATATCAACTTGTTGCTGGTCGGCGGTGAACTGAAAGCTGTCCGCGGCGAGCGGCAAGTACCCGTCCGCGGCGACAATGACGCTATAGGGCGTATCCGCCGCCAAGGGTCGGGCAAATTGAAAATCGCCGTTGCGATCCGTCGTGGCGGTGGCGAAAACTTGTTCTGCTTTCCATTCGAATTCACTGGCTGAATAATCTTCACCTATCAGCACGATGGTCACGCTGGCGATGCCGGTCAAAGTCGCGGCATCCAGCACACGTCCGCGCAGCAAAGCGCCTTCGTATTCAGCCAGGCGATCAATCGGCAACTGCCCGATGCCGACGCTGTCTTCGATTGCCAAGATTTGCAAGTTGTTCACCAGCAATTGCAATTGATACTTGCCGTCTGGCGGCGAATTAACGGATAGCATAAAGTCGGCGCCGCTTTCTAGCGTGACCCAAGCATAAGTCGATTCGAAAAACGGCAAATCGTCAACCAGCCAGCGGATCGTCCATTCTGTGCCAGCAGCGATGTTCTGCCAATCGAATAGCGCGAAAATCGCAGGCGCCGCTTCTGTTATGCCCGATGACGTAGTTGCATTCCTCGCTTCGAATGCGCTTGAGGCGGAAACATAACGACCGTTAAAAAACACAGTGGGCAGGGGACCGCTTGTCCCGCCGGCGACGACAAAATCTGAGGTGGCGGATAGCACGCGGTCGAGGTAAAGCTCGAGGCGATACTTTCCCGGTATCAGCCCGCCAAGAGGGCGGAGTTGAACGACGTCCGAGCCATTCGCGCCGCGCGACCAGATATCGTTCGTGCGCCCGACCTCCGCGCCGCCGTAATACCAGATCGTGCTCCAGGGGGTTCCGGCTGTCAAATTGGCATAAAGAAAGCGAGCGTAGGCGGTTATACCGGTTGGCAAGATATAGCCGTTGCCGATGAGATTGCCCTGATTGTCCAGCAAACCAAAGACGATATTGCTGAAGCGAGCCGAATTGTCCGCTCCGCCGCCGACGACGATTTGCTGGCTGGCTGCAGCCAAGCCGTTGAGCAGCAAGGTAAACTGATAAGCGCCGTTGGGCCAGGGCTGATCTCGACTGCCGATATACCACATGCCGTTTTGTCCGCCGCTCCAATGCACGGGCGGCAAGCTGAAAGTGGCGTCCGGTATGCCGTCGCGCGTAACACGCAGCTCGTATACCGTTTCGGGCGCCATGTTGTGATAGTCAAAAAAAAGATAGAGGCTGTTGGTGTTGGCGGGCATCGCCCCAACAACTGTCGAAGGCAAACCGTCCACCACGGAAGGGGAAAAGATCAGCCGAGAAACAGAAGGCGCTTCGGTTGACAACTGCAACTCCGTAGGCACAGTATGGACTTGCACGCCCAGACCAAGAGCGGCGCCTCTGATCAGGCTCTGCGCCAGACGAATCGGCCTTATCGTACTGATGAAGTCGCCAGTGGGAACGCAGTGATCGCTGCTGTTGATAAGACCATCGCCGGTCGTGTCTTCAATGAAGCGACAGTTGGCTTCCGTCGCGGGGCGGCCGTATTTCGCGCTGGTAGGGATGCCGATCATTTGCCCCTGACTGTCGAATGCGCCGCCGCCAGCCATCGTTCCTGGCAGTTCAGCCCGGGTCTTGAACCAAGCGCGAGCGCCGCCGCGCGGTTCCGAGATGAAAGCTGTGATTGTCCCGCGCGCGACCGTCACGGCTTGATTGCCGATACCCCGATAGCCGGCCACGAGAATGTTGTCATCAATGTCAACATCCGCCGAGGCGCCGATGCCAACAAATGGCAAGACGGGCAGCGCGCCTGCCGCAATCAGACGACCATCCAGCTCGCGCGTGATGCGCAGAACCGCGATGTCCAGACCTTGGTCGGCATTGGCGATCTCGGCGCGATATTTTGGCGCCGGCGGTTCATTGAGATCGACATTCATGGAGACGATTAGCGTTTCGCCGTCGCAATTTTGGCTTGGCAGCACGCTGTGCGCATTTGTTAGGATCAAACCGTCCGCGCTGATGATTGTGCCCGTGCTGACGCATTTCACGACCAGATCGTTTGCCAGGCTTTGCACTTGATATATGAAGACTGTCGCACGCTTGATGGCATCCAGATCAGTTTGGGCGACTCCTATCGAATGCGAGGGCGAAAAAAGCCAGAGCAGAAATCCGACAATTAGAGCCGAATGGCGGCAGCGAAAAAGTCTGCCGCGCTCGCATAAGAAAACAAGCCCACTACTTGCATGGGCAAGGGGTTCTGCAAAAAAGGATGTCGAATACTTATTCACCATCACAACCAAGAACCCATCAAAATTCCAGGCTTTGGATGAAGCGATCCAGAATTGCTCGTTCACGCTGAAAGATGCTGGCGTCGGCGCGGAAGGAAACGATGACCGCTTGTCCGCGGCTGATCATGAGCACGTCCAATCCCGCGACAATTGCCGAAACGCCTTCCAGGAATGGGCTGGTATCTCTGGAGACGTAGGAATAGGACATCGTCACCGCTGCATTGTCGTCCGGCAGGACATAGATATCATAACCTAGCACTGTGTAGTCAATCAGCGTTTGAGACCGTCGCAGCGTCAAACGATCCAGAAGATTGCGCTCGCTTGTATCGGGTCCGACGGGCAATGTACGTAGTTCAATTTGCGTATTGAAACCCAGTTGCGCTGTGTCCTCCACGCGAAATACATAGTCCGCAGCCTCGCTTAATAGCCAGCGATGCGGATAGCGCGCTGTGATGCCGGCTTCGACATTGCTGTATATCAAGGATTGGTTGAGGCTGCTGTCGCGCAGGTTGGCGCCGGCGATCAGACCAAGCCCAATCAATACGAAGCTGAAGACCATCGACCAACGCTGCCGAGGCGTCAAGATGACAGCCGGAGCGGGTCCCGCATCAAATGCCATCACTGTCTCTGCTGCTCACAAACGCTTCGCGCTCTCGTCTTTCGGATGCGTTGTACAAGAAAAAGGTCACTGCGGCAGTCAAGCAAATCGCAGCGATTAGGAAAAGAATCCCATACAGGGGCCGATCATCATTTCCCGCAGCGCCCAAGGGTCCGCTCATTATACTCGTAAAGACAGGGGCGATGAGACCAGTGGTCGCGGCCGCGGCGATGATGTTCGCTGGCAGCACAAGCGGAAAGGCGTTGCCGAAATAGGATTCCGCCAGCCCCAGGGCGATGAACATGGACGATGCAAACTGAATCGCGAGGTTGGCCAGCACATAGTTGGCTGCAATTGCCAGAGAAGGCTGGAGCTGCCAGACGACTGCTATGTTGAGATAGAAGCTGTAACCCACCGCGCTCGCCAAGCAATATGCCACGGCGTCGCTGCGCATGCGCAGTTCATCAGGATAGATGGTGAATCTAAGAACCAGGAGCTTGAGGCCCCCGTCGACGAAGCCAGCCGTCAAAGCGAAACCTAGAATCCGGCGGAAGACCGTCTCCAAAGGCAGCCAGTCTTCCAAGCGGAAGAAGTCCTGTATCAGCGGCAGGCCGATCGCCGCGGCCGACAAAGCGGAAAGAACGGCGACCCCAATCAGGCGGCGCCTAGGCGAAGGGCTTTGCGCTTCCGGCGCTACCGCGACTGCCAGCCAAACAGCGGGCGGGAATAGCAACAATACAGCGGTGAGAATGCGGCTGACGTCGTCTTGCGGGTTAAGCGCCAATGCTTCTGACAAGACAAGCAACAGCAGACAAAACGCGATTATCAGTGTCAGTTGAATCACTATGTTGCGCCAGACCGGCACAGAAGCAGGGCGCTCGCCAGCGCCGGATGCAACCAGACTTCGAAATGGCTCGTTCATCGATTCGCCGCAGATGGCGCGCAAGGCGGATGTTCAATCATACATAAAAATTACGCAACTTTGTTATTCTTGTAAAGTGGAAAGGCAAATCATCACAGGGCAATCGCAGCGATTTTCCAAAGCTCAAGGGTCGCGATCCGCTGAAACGTCCGCAAAGCAAAAGTCTTTTATCACGGGCGCCTCACGAGACGCCCTTACATTTTGCTAGAATTATGTGACATCCGACATATGATGATTTGACGCGATGCACCTGTAGGCGGAGGAGAGGGGGGGAGGACCTTCCAGCGCATGTGCTATGCTGGTTTCGAGCAAAGGCAAGGCAAAATGCAGCGACTTTATACTGTCGTCCTGGCAGTCGGCATCGTTCTTTTACTCGGCGGCTGCGCCGGCGACAGTAATCGCGCTCCTTGCCAGCAGGATAGCCGCTGCGTGCGATATGCCTTGACCGCGGATTTCCCGATCCTGGATCCCCATATCGCCGAGCTGCCCGAAGCCGGTATGATCTTCCGGCAGATTTATGACACGCTTGTATACCGCGATAGCCGAACAAAAGAGTTTCTGCCCGGCTTGGCGCGGTCCTGGGACAGCTCGTCAGATGGGCTGGTTTATACCTTTCATTTGCGCGACGATATTCACTTCCATGACGGGTCGCCCTTTTCCGCTGCTTCCGTGGCCGCCAATTTGGATCGGATTATGGATCCGACTACGGTGTCTCGCCGCGCGCGCAGTCTGCTTGGTCCCTATAGTCACTATGAAATCCTCGACGCGCGAACGATTCGACTCTATTTGCACTCGCCGTTCGCGCCATTGCTTGACAGCCTGGCTCAGCCTTTCCTCGGCATAGCCAGCGAAGTGGCGCTTGCCGCCTACGATAACTTGCGCTATCAGTTTCATCAGGTCGGCAGCGGACCATTCGCCCTGGAAAAATACTTGCCTGGGGATCGCATTGTATTGCGGCGCTTCGAGCTTTATACAACGAATGCCGGCATCTATTCGCCTTTAAGCGGCGGCGAGGCGCAAGTAATTGAATTTTACATAGCGGACGGACAGAGCGCGACTTCTCAACAGATTTTGAGCGAGCCCTTCGATATCCTCGACGAAGTCGCGCCGGAGGCTGTCACAAACCTGGCTGGCAACAGTCAAATCCAGATAATGCCCATTGAGATCCCCGGGCAGACGGTTCAGTTTCTGTTTAATACTCGACGCGAGCATGTCAATGACGCCGAGGTCCGGCGGGCATTGCTGCTCGCTACCAATCGCGTCGCGATCGCGAACTCGATCTACGCCAATTTCTCGCCTGTGGCTTGGGCGCCATTATCAGTCGCTAGCGGCTATGCTCACACCGGGTATGTCAACGAGTTGAGCTTTGATCTGGGACTTGCTCAAGAGATACTTGCGCAGACTGGTTATCAAGACTTGGATAGGGATGGGGTTCTGGAGCGCGCTGGCGCGCCGCTGCGGCTGTCAGTTCTTATTCCGCCCTGGGGCCAGCTGCCCGAAGTTGCCGAATTCCTTCGTGAACAGTGGCGTCAAATCGGTGTGCAGCTTGAGATCGATTCCGTGCCTGGTTTCGACAGGCTTGCCGAAAAAATCCAAGCGGGTGAAAACGACTTGGTGGCGATTGAGGCTTACGGGCTGGATCCCGCGATTTTGGGCAGGGTATTCTCGAACCAGTCGCTTTACTCGACTTCCAGAATGGCAGACGAAGCGCTTAACAGTCTGTTGCTGAACGCAGTGGAAACACAGGATCCGTCCGCCCGACGCAGCCAATACTATGATATTCAAGCCTATCTGATGACAAACGCGCTCGTCCTGCCAATCCGCGAGAACGTACGGCTGCGCCTGGCGAGGTCAAACGCGCGCGACCTGCGCTTCGACGCCTACGGTTTTTATCCCTTGTTATTCAACCTGCGGCTGGATGGCAACTGAGTTATGGTCCCAAGGTGATTCTGGTGCCGCTTCGCCGGCCATGACAGATCAGATCAGTCAACACCTCAGGCTGTCGTCCGTTGACAATAATAACTTCCAAGTTGGGAACGGCATCAAGCATTGTCAACATCTCTTCAACCTTTTGCAGCATGCCGCCAGTCACATCGATGCCAGACGAGGGACCCAGGGCAGATTTGATCGAATCGAAGCTCGAGGCTGTGATTGACGGGATGACGCGCCCGGTGTCGTCCAGAACGCCATCAACTTCGCCTAGCAAGATGATGCGCTTAACCGGCAAAGACTTTGCCAGATGCGCGAAAATCCGCTCTGTGGAAATGATTGCGCCGCCCATTTGGCTGTCAAGCGCGACATCGCCATGAATAAGCGGGATGACGCCGGCTTCCAAAGCTTGAGCGATCAGGCGACTTGGCATTTCGACGATTTGCCCGTCGGCGGATTCTGTGAATGACGATGGCTGGAAGCGCAGCGCCGGCAAGCCTTGCTGCAACAATTCAAGCAAAACGAGCTGGCTTAGCGCCACGGCGGCCTCGGCAACTTTACTGAATGCGAGCCACTGTTCAGCCGAGTGGACGCCGGCTGCTGATTGATAATTCTTCGCCGCAAAATGCCCAAATGAGCCGCTGCCATGCCCGATGACCAAGCGCAAGCCGGGTTCCGCTTGCCATACTGCTTTTATTTGGCTCGCGATTGTTCTAGTGGCCTCCTGGCGAAATGTCCGCGCTTTGCGCTTGTCGGTGATGAGCGAGCCGCCCAGTTTGATGAAGGTCGTCATGAGAAACCGGTCTTAATCCAATATAAAGTCGCTGACGCTAACAGCCCCCGCCAGGCTCAGGGCTTGCCTTAGCGCTGGCAGGGTTGACCCGTCTGCCAAGGCGATCATATTGCCCCCCATGCCGCCGCCGGAGAGTTTGGCGCCCAGTGCGCCTGCGGCGATGCTGGCTTCAACCAGGGTATCCAATGCCGGCGACGATATGCCAAGCTGCCGCAGCATTTCATGATTCTCGCTCATTAAAGCGCCCAATTGCGGCTGCTGGCCGCTCTCAAGCGCGCGCCGGGCGCTGCGCACAACTTGGCTGATTCTCTGAAATATATCCTCAGTATCTGATTGCCGTTCAGCGTAGCGCTGGCGCACGCGGTCCACCGCCTCGCGCGTCTTCACGGCGCGTCCGGTATCGGCAATCACGATGTGGCAGGGGGCTTCGACAGTCAGCAGTTCATGGTCTTTGCCTCGTTCGAAGTACACAGGCCGCTCGTATACCACGACGGTATTGTCAATGCCACTGGGTGTGCCGTGATGCATCTTTTCCATTTCGAATACCAACTGATTCAGGTCTTCAGCGAGGATTTCCCGCCCGAACAGCGCCGCCAAAACGCGTATGACAGCGGCAGATACAGCCGCGCCGCTTCCCAAACCTCCCGCAAAAGGAATATCTGATTGAATGACGAGCTCACCGGTTGCTTTGCTCATGCCAAAATAGTTAGCAGCCATCCGCAGCAACTGCCGCATGGGTCGCGCGGAATCATCGGATAAAGGCGCATCGATTGAGACGCGCTTTTCGAGCTCGATTGACCAGATGTTTAGCGCCGTATCAGAGGGCTGGGCGCTGGCATAAGCGCGCAAGGATCGTATCGGCGCGGCGATCGCCGGCATCCCATATACAACGGCATGTTCGCCCAAGAGGATGATCTTGGCTGGCGCGCTGGACTTGAATGGGGCACTGTTACAAGACATAGAGAATGATGAAATAGGCAATGCCAGCCAACAAAAGCGCAAGCTGTATCGGCCGGTCAGCGAGCAGTATTTCTTCCGGCGCGCTGGAAGTTTCTTCCACATGCAGCAAGTACAAGTAGCGAAACAAGCCATAAAGTACAAATGGGACTGTAATTAGTCCCCAGTGCGCGCCGCGCTTGGTCATCGTTTCCACCTCTATCGTATACAAAATATAAGTAATAAGCGTGGAAGTGGTGACGATGCGGAGCATGTCGTCCAGCAAGGGAAGATTATACTGGCGGAAAGTTTTGCGAGTGTTGGCGGCTTGATCGCCTAACAGTACAAGTTCTTGCCGGCGCTTGCCTACCACCAGGAACAGAGCGAGCAAACCGGTAAAGGCATATAACCAGGGCGAAACTTCAACGTCGATGACGACGCCGCCGACCATAACGCGAATGACAAAGCCCGCGGCAACAATGAGCACATCGAGCAAGGCGATGTGCTTCAAACGAAGCGAATAGACGAGCTGCGTTAGCAGATATAAGGCGAGCAGAAGAAATAGATCGAAGTCCAAGCGATAAGCCAGCCCCAAGCTGACAGCAGCGAGTATGGCTGCGGCTAGCTTCGCGACCGTCACAGAGAGCATGCCAGAGGCAATAGGACGATGACGTTTGCGCGGATGCGCCCGATCTTGTTCCTGGTCCATCAGGTCGTTGACGATGTAAACGCTGCCCGAAACAAGAACGAGCAACCCTGCGGCGGCAATTACCCGAATCAACAATTCGAGTTCCAGGATTTTAGCGTCGAAGAGAATCGCGGGGAAAACGAAGAGGATGTTTTTTGTCCATTGCTGAGGGCGCATGGAACGGATTAAGGCGCGGAAGGTACTCAAGCTGTGCCTCGCTGCTTAGACTGTAGACAGGTCTATTAGTTTAGTGCTATCGTGCGGCTTTGCTAGATGCATTTAACTTTGCAAGAGCGCGGTCCGCGGATTGAAACGATGGCCACTGAATATATCGCAAGCGCCAGGGCGCAATCGAATATCGCCTTTATCAAGTATTGGGGCGATCGGGATCATGCTATTCGGCTACCGTCCAATTCGTCTCTCAGCATGAATCTTGCGGCATTGCATTCCACAACCAAAGTAACCTGGTCTGACGCGCTGGAAGCAGACCGCTTGATGATTAACGGGAAGCCCGCGGTCCCGGCCGCGCTTGATAGAGTCAGCGCGCATCTTGATACATTGCGCGAAGAACTGGGATCAACCTTGCGCGCCGATGTATCTTCGCAGAACAA
Source organism: Phototrophicaceae bacterium (assembly GCA_965116975.1). Classification (GTDB taxonomy): domain Bacteria; phylum Chloroflexota; class Anaerolineae; order Aggregatilineales; family Phototrophicaceae; genus UBA6055. The sequence goes on along the minus strand of OZ220735.1, from coordinate 1,850,467 downwards.
TTTTCCCATGGGCGCTGGAATCGCCTCATCCGCGTCGGCTTTCGCAGCGCTGACCTTGGCGGCGACAGCCGCGCTCGGCAGGCGGTATTCCGAGCGCGAATTGAGCGTTTTGGCGCGGCGCGGCTCCGGTTCGGCCGCTCGCTCGATTCCCGCGGGATTCGTCGAATGGCGCGCTGGTGGCGCCGACAAGGATTCTTATGCGGCGTCCATCGCAGGTCCTGATTATTGGTGCCTCGAAGACGTGATCGCGGTTATCAGCCGGGCTCATAAACAGGTCGGTTCAACAGCCGGTCATGCGACGGCTAATAGCAGTGTCTTGCAAAAGGCGCGGGTTGCTAACGCCGCCGCTCGACTTGAAAGCGCGAAAAATGCCATTCTCGCGCGCGACTTTGAGCGTTTGGCCGCCGTAGTAGAAGAGGACAGCAATTTGATGCACGCAGTCATGATGACCAGCAGGCCCGCGCTATTCTATTGGCTGCCGAAATCCTTGGGCATCATGCTCGCTGTTCGAGAGTGGCGGGCTCAAGGCCTACAAGTTGCTTATACACTGGACGCCGGTCCCAATGTGCATTGCATTTGCGGCGCCGAGGACGCAGCCGCGGTCGCGCAGCGCCTCACAGAACTTGATCCCCATATCGAAGTCATTCGTTCATCAGTCGGCGGGGGCGCGCGGTTGTTGAATGCGAGGGACCGGACAGATTAGAATAGCTTGCGCGATTTTGCGCCTTAGCCCTATAATGTAGGTAATTGAAGCCAGAGCAAGGTGATAATTCATGACCTTCCAGGCAGCGGGCAATGACATCCTATTGGCGGTAATGGCTTTTGGAATCATTTTGATCCCCGCCATCATCATTCATGAATTGGGGCATTTCTTCGCCGCCAAGCTGGTCGGCATCAATGTCTTGGAATTCGGCATTGGATTCCCGCCGCGCTTGGCAAGGCTGTTTATGTGGGGCGAAACCGAATTCACGCTCAACGCGCTACCGATCGGCGGGTTTGTGCGTCCGCTGGGCGAGGACATGATCGGTCCAGCCGGCGACGACAAAGTGAAGCGGGACCGCGAAACTCTGGAAGAGCGTTATGGCGCGCATGGCGGAGGCTTGACCGAGCGCGAACAATTGCGTTTGCGCGGCGTGCAAGAGCAGCGCATGATGTCGGTGAACGAAGCGCCGCCACTGGGCCGCTTATTCTTTATGGCAGCGGGCGCGCTGGCCAATTTCGCCACTGCCATGATCCTATTCTTCATAGTCGCATTGATTGGTTTGCCGACTCAAGTTGGCGGCTTGGCGCAATTGGCGGCAATTCCGGATGGCTCGCTATTTTCTGACAGTCCTGCCAGCGTCGGCGACGCCATTGAAATGGTCAATGGCGAGCGCTTTGAAGATTTCGCGTCATTTTACGAGATCCTCTCGTCTTACAGTCAGGAATCGATAACATTTTCCCTTCTGCGACAGGAGACAGGCGAACCGTATACGCTTACGCTGAAACCGGGTTTTGAAGAGCGTCAGGCTTTTATACAGGTCGTAGGAGTACAAGAGGAATCGCCAGCCTTCCTAGCGGGCATCCAAGCAGGCGACCTGCTTACTCACGTCAATTCGGCGCGCCTGCCGGCGACTGGGGACGCGGTAGCAGTGCTGCGCGACCTAACGCGGGAATACGAAGGCCGCGTGATGAGTTTCACGTTCTTGCGCGACCTGGACGATGGAAGCCAACTGCCAGTGGAACTACGAGTCGTACCCCGCGTCAATCCGCCGGAAGGCGAAGGCCGGCTCGGCGTCGCCATACGATCTCAGTTTGGTTTGCAAGACCAGACCCGTTTCGCGAACGCCGGTTACAAAACAGAGATGATTGCTCAAAGCATTTCGGCGGCTATTTCGCATAGCCTGCGAACGACCCGCAATACCTTCGAGCTCATCGCTTCGATCCCGGGGCGTCTGCTTGATGGATCATTGAGTGGCAGGGACGCGCGTCCCATTAGTATCATTGGCATTAGCAAGATCGGCGGCGAATTTCTCCAGCGCAGCTTGCAAGAAGGTCCTGGATTAATGCTCAATTTCATCGCGCTCATCAGTATATTTCTGGGAATCAGCAATCTGCTGCCGATACCGGCGCTTGATGGCGGCCGAATCGTATTTGTCTTGCTCGAGATGCTGCGTGGCAAGCCAATCAACCCGAGGATTGAAGCGCGTATTCACCAGATCGGAATCCTGATTTTGCTGGTGCTGGGCTTGATCATCATGGTCATCGATCTGCTGGATCCGCCCAGCATCACCTAGCGCCGCGGGGCAGAGCCATGACAGAGCCGGAGATCGCCTTGGAAGCAGCGGGCTTAAGAAAGCCCGAACTGACTGACGTTATCAAGGCATTAAAAAACGAAGCCCACTCGAGTTCGGCAAGTCATTCGTCTAGTGTGATTTACGGTTTATCCGATTTGTCCGAGCTTGAATTGGATAGCTTGGCGCCAGATTGGGCTGGTTTTCCCGCGACCTTCAAACATCAAATCCTCAAGCGATTGCTCGAGACAAGCGAGACAGTATTCGAATTGGATTACGCTGCCTTCGCTCGCATGAACCTGACAGATAAAAGCAGCCTGGTTCGAACGGCAGCTATTGAATTGCTTTGGTCTGACGGTTCCCTGGCGACGATGCGGGAATTGCTGGAGCTGGCTCGCGGCGACATGTCGCATGATGTGCGCGCCAAAGCGTTTTCGGCATTGGCTCGCTTTATTCTCTTGGGAGAATACGGGGACATCCCCGCGAATGTCGCGCGCGAGGCGCAGGAGCTGGCGCATACGGCGTTCAAGGATCGTCACGCCCCGCTAGAGATCCGCCGCCGGGCGCTGGAAGCGATTGCCAATTCAAGTCATGCGGAAGTGCCGGCTATGATCCGGGCAGCCTATCATGATGGCAATCACTTGCTGAAGGTCAGCGCGATTTATGCCATGGGCAGAACCTGCGACAAGATCTGGCGCGATACCGTGCTCGAAGAATTGGAGAACAGCGATAGCCAGATCCTATACGAAGCGGTTCAAGCCTGCGGCGCGCTGCAACTAGAAGAAAGCCTTCGCGTAATCGAAGACTTATGCGCCGGCGACGACCAAGAGATTCAGCTAATGGCTATATGGGCTCTGGGTGAAATCGGTGGCAAACGGGCATTCGATATCCTCTGTGATCTGGAAGATTGCCAGGAAGACCAGGAAATCCTGGAAGCCGTTGAAGAAGCCATCGACGCCGCGAGTTTCAGCTTGAGCATGCCAGCGCTCGATAGGGAGTTCGACGATTCCTAGGACGATGCCGAAAAACTCGCGGCCGCGCTTATCAAGCGAGATGGCGCGCTAGGGCGCTTCGCGACAACTCGACGCTAAGTGGCGGAGCGACGGCAGGTCATAAGGCGAACATCGTTTGCAATTTCATCGCCAGGCTCATTTCGCCAAGAATCTTTAGCTTACCGGTCATAAATGCCTGCATGGCGTTCATATTGCCAGTGGAAACCGCGTGCCAGTCGTCAGCGCTAGCTTTCAAGGTCATCGCCGGGTCGCTGATTTCGCCTTCGCCATGTTCGATTGATCCGCCGCAAATCTTGATCCAATACAGGCCGCCATTGTCTCCGCTAAGATCAAAGAGGATCCCTGCATCTATGCCGTCAGCTTTTTCCGGCAGGAAGCGCTCCGCCAGGTTTGGGAATATGTTCTTGACTTCGTCGGCAGAAGCCATAAGAAACTCCTTGTACTCGTTTCGCGTATTTCAATCCTGGATTAGTATACATTTGTTGACGCAAGCGCCCAAGAGCAGCTTAGGTTAAGCGTAGCAGACGAAGAAATAAATGCGACTGCCTATCATATCAAGTTGGCTATTCCTCTTTTTTGCCGCGGGATGCACTTTTCCTGGTTCGGCGGAAAATATCAACCAATCCCATGCCGTGACAGCCATTATTGAGGAAAGGGTGACAGCGACGAGCGCTTCATTTGTGTCCGCAGCATCCGCAACAGCAGAAACAGCAAAGGCTCTGTTGGCGCCCAGCGCGCAAGCAATCCAAACGGAAGTCCCAAACATCGTTCTTGCGACCGCGACGCTTCCCGCGCAAGTCGTGGCAAGTTTCGCCGAAGCGACCAAGAACGCTGACACCGCGGCAGTCAACTCGCAATCGCCGAATAATCTTACAGAGTATATTGTGGCTTGGGGCGATACCTTATCAAGGATCGCCTCAATTCACGGGATGTCCATAGAAACGCTGATGGCGACAAATGACTTGCGCAACCCCGACTTTCTGACGGTGGGACAAATCATCAAGCTGCCAGCGCCGCCCGACGCCAATGGACCGGCTTTTCATATCCTGCCGGATGCGAGGCTAGCTCGTTCGGATAGCGCGCAGTCTTTTGACGTGCAAGATTTTATTGAAAATCAGCCAGGCGTATTGCGCGCAATGGTCGCTACTGCCGCGTCGCGCCGAGCCGACGGCAGTTCGGTCAATATCGAGCTGTCGGCTAACGAAATCGTGCGACGGGTCTCGTTGGAGTTCAGCGTCGATCCGCGTGTCTTGCTGGCTTTCTTGGAGTACCGGGTTGGGCTGCTTTCCAATCTTGATGTGAACCACGAGCAGAAGCTTTATCCCTTATTTCCGCCTGATACGTCAGACGGAATTGGCCGCCCCGGGTTATATGCCCAGTTAGTCTGGTTAGCCGACCAACTCAATTATGGCTATTACGGAAGAAAGTATCGCGGCGACATTATTATTGATTTCGCCGATGGCAGCCGCCTGCTTTATCATACGGATCTAAACGCCGGCAGCGCCGCGATTCAGCATGTTTTCGCCAGAATGACTTCCGGAGCGAGTTGGGAGCGCGCTGTTGGCGACGGCGGCTTCTATCATTTATATCGCGACCTGTTTGGCGATCCCTTTGCAGACCAAGTGCAAGAGGATAGCGCCCCGTTGGAACAGCCCGAGCTGAGCCTGCCGTTTCGGCCGGGCGAGGTTTGGCGCTTTACGGGGGGATTTCACGGCGGCTGGGGGAATGGCAGCGCTTGGGCGTCGGTCGATTTCGCTCCGCCAGAAGAAGCAGGTCCGGTACATTATTGTTATACAAGTACTTTTCCGGTTACCGCGGTCGCCCGCGGCAAAATTGCCCGGCTGTCTGAAGGCGCCGTCATTCTAGATCTCGACCTGGATGGCAATGAGGGAAGCGGCTGGACAATCTTGTATCTGCATACCACTCATGCGGATTCCCTGGAAGAAGGACAGATTGTGGAAACGGGGGAGATCTTGGGATACCCGTCCTGCGCAGGCGGCTATTCAACAGCGACTCATCTACATATTGCCCGCCGTTACAATGGGGAATGGATACCCGCCGACTGCGTACATTGTTCGCCGGCGCAGCAAGTACCGCCATTCACCATGAGCAAGTGGCGAGTGGTTGGATTGAAAAATCAAGTCTATCAGGGTTATCTGGTCAACTCTGTGGACAATCGCAGTGTGATTGCCGAGCAGGGTAGAAGCACGAAACTTAATCAAATTTCGTGGTAACATGCTATACAAGATGTATGAATTGCTGTGGTTCCTGGGCTCGACTGTGGCGATCTGGCTGCTAGCTGCGCCAAATGTTGCAGTGGGCGCGCAGGCGCAGCGAACCGCCACCCCCGTCGTCGTCAGGCTTGTGACCGCGCCCGCGCCAGAGTCCCAAGCATTCTCTCCCACAGTAACTAGCTTGCCGACAGCGACTTTGCCGGGACCGACCTTTCTACAGGCGCCCGCGACAGCCGGCAACATCAACGTTCGCGCCGCGCCTGACCTGGAAAGCGAAGTCCTGGGGACGATATCCTTTGGCGCCCTCTATCCGGCTTTGCGCCGTTACTTCCAGTGGTACGAATTGCGCTACGAACCTTCTCCCAACGGCCGAGCTTGGGTCTATGGGGAACTGGTAGACGTAACAGGTGATCTAAGCAACATTCAAGTTGTGGATAATTTTGCGGACATCAGCGTCATTCCGGTTGCGGATAACAGCCTTGAAACGGGGGGAGGGGAGGCATCCGCCGCTGCAGCGGACAACGAGTCGCGCGTTTTAATCATATCCACGGAAGCCGACGCGGCAAGGCGCGCAGACGCTGATAGAAGAGCCTCCCCCTTGCCAACCTTTACGCGCCCGCCAGATTTGCCAGCAATCATCCCGACGAGCGGACTTGGTCAGGCGACAGAAGACGACGCCAGCGCCGACCCCGAAGGGCGCTCGGGAATCCCGCCAATGTTACCGATTCTGATGCTGGCTGGCTTCGGGGCGGTCGGTCTGCTGATCAATATGATCCGTCGGTGAACCTGGGTTACAGGCAACTCAATACAGTGCAAAACAGTCGACCGCGTAGGGCGGCTTTAACTGAGCACTGTTAATCTGACGGCGCAATGGCGATTAATCTAATAGCTGCTGCAAGTGCCGCAACCATCGGTGGCTTCGCCGTTTTGCTCGTCTGAGGACTTAAAAGAGTGTCCACAGCCGCAACTGGAAAGGGCGTTGGGGTTGTCGATGCGAAAGCCCCCGCCGATTAGCGTATCAACATAGTCGATGGTCGCCCCGCGCAGATACATCATACTGCTGGGGTCTACCAACAGCCGCACGCCGTCGGCGGATACCACCGTATCGCCAGCTTCCGCAGCTTCCTGAAAAGCCATGCCATACTGCATGCCCGAACAACCGCCACCAGTCACGAATACGCGCAAGGCGTGTTCGGGGATGGCGCGTTGTTGCAGCAAATCCTTAATGATGGCGACGGCTGAAGGCGTTACCGTCAGTACGGAAGTATCCACTTGAATTCCAGTCTGCATTTGCTGTGCGAGCGCCATGGTCATTCCTCTCCCTTTTTCAGATTCTTTGTTAGTTTATCATGTGTCATGGAAAGTGTCAATTTTCAGGGCAATCGCTTCAAATTATTTTCAACATAGAGTACGCAGAGGACACAGAGTTCGTAGGAGTTTAGACGATTATTCTTCTAATTCTGCGGCCCGGAATCGGCAACAGTCCCCAGCGGAACGTGATTTGTCACCAAAAATCACAGCTGAGATGAGATTTTTTGTTTTTCTCTGCGTTCTCTGCGTACTCTGTAGTTAATTTTCAGTTTAGAATCCCGCCATTTCGTCCGCCATCATTTTGAAGCGATTGCCCTGAACGGCGTAACTGTCCATTTAGTTTTGATACTATCGGGGTTTCAAGGCCAACCTGTCAGTCCATCGGTATGCTTTATTCGGCGCTTCCAAGCCCAATTATTTGGCGCATGACAAATTGCCTATTTATTTCGCGTTAATTCGTTTGCGTGATAACAAGCGCGAAATTATACTAAAATCGTTCAAGAGACTGTAATAGTTCGCTGTACTTGTCCCAGCGAAACATAATACTTGGGGGGTGTTATGAAATTGCGCAAAAGCTGTCGCTTTAGTTTTATCTTTTTGGTCATTTTGGCCCTGCTAGCGTCCTTTCCGATAGCGAGCGCCGCGCAAGCGAGTTCGGCGCATTTGGTGGTCAATACGCATCGCCTGAATATACGCAGCGGTCCGGGGGTCGGCTATGACGTCATTACTTCGGTTCCAGGCGGCACAGAGTTGCCTGTGACGGCAATTGACAGCGGTCGACTGTGGTTCCAGGTATCCAGCTTGGACGGAAGCGGCTGGGTCAATTCGTATTACACAATTGACCGGGGGAATTTCTCCCAAATTCCAATCCTGGATATGAGCGCGGCCGACGAACCAGTGCTAGCGCCGAGCCAAGCGCATCTGGTCGTGAACACCGGCTACTTAAATGTCCGAAATGGTCCCGGCGTTGGCTATCATTCTATGGGCAATGTGCCTGGTGGTACCAAGCTGCCGGTTGTCGCCATTGATAGCGGCGGCTTATGGTATCAAGTTGAAAGCGCGCTGGGAACAGGCTGGGTCAACTCCTATTACACCATCCCGCGCGGCGTATTTTCTGGCATACCGAAGATCAGCCAAGAAACCGACAAGCCGACACTCGCTCCGGGTACGCCGCACTTGGTCGTGAACACCGGCAACCTAAATGTCAGGAGCGGTCCGAGCGCTAGCCACAGTATCATTACGACAGTGCCCGGGGGAACCGAGCTGCCAGTACTGTCAATCGGCAGCGACAATTTATGGTACGAAGTGAATTCGCCCGCCGGCGTCGGCTGGGTCAATTCCTATTACACGGTGACCCGTGGCAATTTCACGCAATTGCGTAACGTTCCATTGCCCGATCCGCCATCGGTCGCGCTTTCGGGACCAACTCCCCGCGCTGTGGTGAACACGCATCGTCTGAACATTCGGACTGGTCCAGGCGCCGGCTATGATATCATCACCAGTGTTCGCGGCGGATCACAACTGGCGGTACTGGGACTTTCTAGGGGTCGGGGCTGGTACTTGGTCGAAGGGCATTTCGGTCAAGGCTGGCTGAATAACGATTTCGTCGTGTTCCGCGGCGACTTCAGCCGAGTGTCGGTGGTCGAATAAGCGCCGATTCTATCCGAAGCATACGATTAAGCATTATATGCACCCCATCATCAGGTGGGGTGTATTCCTTTGGGCATCAATATGTTAAACGCAGCCGAGAAAATGAAGTCAATCGACCGGCGCGCTGACTCCGGTCAGGCGGCCTCCTCGATATTTGGCAGCACAGCCATCCTGGCCGATACCATCAATAGCGAAGAGCCTTTCCGAATCGCTGTTTATCCGATTATCAGCGATACCAAGCCCGATCTTGCCATGGGCATCGCGTCTTGCCTCTGTTATCTGCTGGAGCAATGGTCCGGCGTCAAGGTATACCGCTGTTTTGTCAAGATTGAAGCGGATGATGACGACAGCGACATCACGAGCGATGATTACCAGTTCTCACCGGCAGACTGGGAACTGGAGGGGCTTGACGACAATTTGGCGCTGTATGGGTCCGCTGCCTTTCGCGAGTCGGCAGCGGAATTACAGCTTCAAATCGACATTAGCATGGTCAACGCGGACCTTAATTCGCCTCTGACATTCGCTTATCCGAGCGTGCCGGAACTTATAGGAGCTTTGCCGTCAATTGCTGCGGAACTTATACGGAATCTGTTTGAACAAGAGCCGCTGCATCTGGTGATTGATTATCCCAAACTCGAGCAAGATTCCCCAGCGTTGCATAGTCTGCTGGAAGAACTCTTCGGTTGGAATCTCGACCTATATCTGAGCCATTGGGGTGTTGAGTGGACTGAGGACGAAATCGAAGCCCAATTCTTGTCTTTCGCTCAAGCCTGTCGCCAGATTGGCAGCGAATTCGCATTCTGGTGCCTGGGAATGATCTGCCAACAAGTGATGCGATTGGGACTGGAGAGCCGCGGTGAAGTTCTGGTAACGCAGGTCGAGCGGGCATTCGCAAATGTGGACGAGTCCGCCCAAGGTCGGGCGCTCGCGGCGCTGGGCTTGAGCAGGTTGGGCTACGTTGACCGCGCGCTGGCAATGCTCGACAACCTGGTCGCAGAAGGCGCGGAAGCGAGTGTCTGGTACACGATGATAGCGGTCAGTCTCGACGCGGGGCGGGCTTTGGAAGCGATCGATACCTGTCAACGGGCGCTGGAAACGGGCATAGAGCATCCGGCGCTGTACTGGAAATATGCCGAGCTCTTGATGATGTCCGAGGCGAATAACTGGCAGATTGAAGATGTGCTGCTGATTGACCCCGACGACATCGACGAAAGCGAACAGATTCCTTATGAAACTATTGGCGCGTTAAAGGCATTATTGGAAACGCAGCCACACAATCTACAGGCATTACAACTAGCCTTGATGTACATGATTGATGTCGACGACGATGAGCTGTGGGACTATTTTGAGCGATTGGTCGAAGGCGATGAGGACTCCGCATACCTGGGCGAGATCATCGAAAGGTTGGCTGATAGCGACTCCTTGACATCAGCCTATCAGATTCTGCAGAACGCGATGGTCGAGCCAATTAGAAACCCATACCTGTATGCGAATTTGGCGCAGCTAGCTATCGTCGACGGCAAGCCGCAATTGGCAAAACAAACACTGCAAGACTGCCGGCGCGATATGGGAACTGTTGATGACGAACTGGAACTGGAATTGCAGCGGCTGGAACTTTCCGCCGAACAGCCGGATTTTGAACAGAATTTCGCCGAGATCAAAGTATTGTTAAACGCCAAGCGGGCCATCCGCGAGAGCGATGTTCAATTACTGGAAGCAGCCATTGAAATCGCCCCGAAATTGATCGATCTTTATGTCACTTTGTCGCGCTGCTACATGAGCTGGCAAGATAATGAAAGCGCCATTGAGGTGTTAAGCGAAGCGAAGGATCGAGCCGGGAACCATGCTCGTATCGTTCTGGGCATTGCCCAGATCCAGTGGAATCGCATGTCCCGCGGCGAAGCCATCTCGACGCTGAACGCCGGCATCGGCGAATTCCCAAACGATGTTTCCTTGCTGGCGCAGACAGCCAGCTACCTGATAGAAAATGGCCAGCTAGACGATGCGAAGCAGTTTGTCGAGCGGGCGGAAAGTATCGCGCCGTCGCATCGCGCGCTGCTGCAATTGCGGCGCTTCATCGCTGCGAGCGTGTCAAGCTAAAGCCGTTATAAGTCTAGGACCAAAACCTGAGCCGATGTGCGCTCTTGCAGCGCCTCGGTGAAGGGGTCCAAATCATCCACGGTGAATCGAACGATAATCATAACCTGAGCCGTGAATTCTTCTTCTTGGATCTCGCCGCGGTGGGTCGCGATGAGCCTTTTGACGATATTGTAAAGCGAGTAGGGCAGCTCCAAGCCAAGCAATCTTTTCTCGACCTTTAGTTCCGTTTTCAACATGGAAAGCGCTTCTTGCGCGGACTCGGTATAAGCGCGGACCAATCCGCCAGTCCCGAGCTTGGTTCCGCCAAAGTAGCGGGTGGTCACCAGAGCGATGTCTCCAATGCCCGAACCGCGCAACACTGCCAAAGTGGGGGGACCAGATGTGCCTTTCGGCTCGCCATCGTCGCTCATGCCTTCCGTCACAGAATTGCCGAGGCCGACGCGGAAGGCATAAACATGATGATTCGCATCCGGCATTTCCGCGCGCGCGCCGGCGATGACGCCGCGAGCCTCTGGTACTGAAGTTGCCACTTGCGCGGTCGTAATGAAGCGCGATTTCTTGATGATGATTTCGGTTTGAACCCGTTCCGCCGGGATCAAGTAGCTGGCGATCATCCTTGATTGTCTCGTTGTCGATTCAAAAGGCGAAGGGCATGGCGTCGTTTATTTTACTCTTTATACATCTGTTTCTATAGGGTTAAATATATTTGCAGCTACCATTAACTTTCGAGGTTTTTCAATAGTGCAATGACATCAATTATATGTCTGTCCATAAAACGAAGTTCTACTTCCCGACCGATCAATTGGAACTTCACAACATGATTCGGACTGCCTCTTTTGAACGAGTTTATCTGACCCACAATCCCGTCCGGAGCTTCTATTGCACCATATCTAAACATAGCGAAATGGTTCGGGCACAGGCAAATTGAATTCGCTGGATCATCTATCTCTTCATATCCCAAAATGTAAACAGCTACAAAGTGCGGTTCGCCATCCTTTTTCGGGAATGTAAAATCACAAATCTGACACTTGCCGTTGTATTGCTGTTTCAAGAATTCCTTCGTTTCTTTATCTCTTTTCTTGCGTTCAAGTCTAAAAGATATTTTCCACTTGCTATCGCCATCGTCAGCTTCTCGCCTGATTTTGTATATGAGCTCTTCCTTTTTCCTTTTGGCACGTAAATCAGGATTTCTCAAAGGAAAAGATGGAAGATCAGGGTTGTTTAATTTTGTTTTGCCGGGTTGATTAAATGCTTCTTCAAATGCGGAAATATGTTCTGAAGAGATTACGTTCGAATCAGCGGACTCTGCTGTCGCGTTGTTGTCTCCTGTATCATTTCTTATAGATTCATTTTTACGATCTGGTTCTCTTGTAAGAATTTCTTGCTCTTCCAAGGTTTCAACAGCCGAATCGTCTGAATTGTTGCTATCCGCCTCAACAGATTCGACTTGGATGACCTCACGCGCTTTAGTCTTGCCCTCGCCTTTTCCTGGTGAAGGAAATTTTGTTTTCGGACTTGGTAAATCTGGTTGTTTTTCCTTAGCTTCATTTATCAATTCTTCGATACATTCACCAGCTCGCAAGCGTTGGAATCGCTCCCAAGTTCCGGTATGGTCAAGTATCCTACGTACAGGATCACTGGGTTGCGCACCCACACTGAGCCAATACAGAGCGCGATCTTCTTTGATTACTTCGGTAGCCGGACGGGTACGAGGGTTGTAATGACCGATGTTCTCCAGATATTTGCCATTGCGCGCCTTACGTTGGTCGATCACAACTATTCGGTAAGATGGCTGACCCTTTGAGCCTTGACGACGCAAGCGAATACGAACCATATCTTTATCTCTCCCGAGCGCTGACTTTCCGATTCGAGCCAGCTTTGAAACCCATCCTTTAATTGCTGCAAGTATATTAGGCATAGTCATTCCGACTGATTCCGAATCACACCCAATGCTATGCGGTTAACAACGATGTCGCAATTGCGTCGTTTTTCTATCTCGCGTTGTTTGCGTTCATATTCAATTTCTATGCCTCTCTTTTCGGACCGTTTCATAATACGAATCCGTTCATTCATACTTTGGTTGAGTTCTGTTTCAACACGGTCAAGACGATTTTGATGGTATCCACGTAAACTGGCCAGTTGCTGGTCTAACAATCTGTCATTGCGCTGCTTGAGTTGTTCGACCTCATACAGGCGGATTCTGTCAGCGTATTCATCGACCGATTCTAGGCAATGATTGAAGTTTATGTCTTTTATTCGATGCAAATCTTGTAGGTCGCTTTCTCGTTCAAACAGAGGTAGCAAAGACAATAACTCTTTTGATATTTCCTGGCGATTTACATCCCATACGAAAGTTTTCAGTCGGACTTCTGAGCGAGCAGCAACAGTTTCCCATAGTTCAAGAACAAAGAAATACAACCCATTTCTCAATTTTGGATCCTTAATCAACAGCCTAGCTACAAGTGGCTCTGAGACTTTGTTCCAATGTCCTATCGCTGCTTTAGCAAGAGGATGTATTGGCGTGATAAAAGGCAGATCACGCTGTTCCAAAGCTGTTTTCTGGTCGAATGTAAGTTCTAAACGAGGTTCACTGCCGCGCAACCAACGATCGAATTCAACGGTTGTGCGATCGAAACGTTTCAGGGCTTGAACATGGCTCAATATAGTCTTTCTTGCATTTTCTTTCAAGCGAAGTCGATGTGTTACAGGTCGTCGTTTGAGTTGAGTGAGGCCACCGCCGACTGAATATTGTTCCACGTATTGTTTTACCATGTGCGCTAAATCATTTTGCGAGACGAAACGGCCATCCTTAATAAGATTATCAACGTCTTCAATAAATGATTGCTCCAAACCTAATAATGCTTCACTATTCTCTTCTAGACGGCGCTGTTCTTCTACGTGTCTCAGCGCATTATCTGCAATCTGTAAGGCGCGCTCTTCAGCTTGTTCAAGGCTTAGTTCTGATTCATAAGTTATCTTCTCAAGTTCTTTAGTCAGTTCTGCAAGGATTTCTTCGTTATCTCCGACAGTATTCCGGAAAATGTCCAGACGCTCAAAGCAACGGTAAATAATGCGCTCTTCTACTGTTCCTGGCGTGATAAAGTTGTAAATGTATACCTTGTCACTCTGTTGCCCAAACCGATCAATGCGACCAATTCTCTGTTCTATTTTCATCGGGTTCCAAGGAATGTCGTAGTTCACAAGACAATCGCAGAACTCATAATCTAAACCTTCGCAGCCCACCTCGGACGAAAGCAAGATATCTATCGCATCAGGACTGTCATTGGGTAGCCGAAAACGTCCCCTTAAGCGCTCTCGCTCATCATCATCAATCTTACCAGTTACCAGTTCAACTCTTATGCCGCAATTTACGAGATTGGATTTGAGGTAATCCAATGTATGCAGAAAATATGAAAAGACAAGGACTTTTCTTGGTCTGCTTTCTGATAGTACTGTATTTATTATTTTTTTCAGGCGTTCAAGTTTAGGGTCTTCTGGTGGGAGATTATCAGCCAATTCACGCAGTTTATTTGCTTTTGCAAGCATAATTGGTGGAAGATCTACCGTATTTTCATTCTCCAAATCATCCGTATATTCTGATGTCACGAATCGCCCAGTAAGTATGAATTTATCCAGCATTGGAAGCAAGGCCGGCAAACAACTCGCTGTCTGACGCTCGAAATTTACCTTGATTAAGCGCACAACTAATGGGTTATGTTCCATCGATAGCATTTGCTGGCGGAAGTCAACAATCTCCTTATAAAATGCCATCTGTTTTTCTGTAAAAGGCACTTCCACAGTATGTGGTTCGCGGATTGTAAAATATTTTCCGATGTCGCGCCGGCGCGTGCGGTTCATCAAATGAGAGAATGACTGAACTTCTTCCAAATCGCGCAAACACCGCACACGTTCAGTACTGTCAAGTTCGGTTTGATGTGATAATCTTTTTCGCCATTCGATAATTCGTGGGTCATTGCGTATAGCTTGTCGCCCCCATTCCGTATTTTCTGCCTCCGCCAGTGCCGACAAACTTTCTCCTTGCCAATTGTCTGCGGGCATACGGGTGCGAATGTGGCGCATGGAGCGAATAATGTGCGCGTTTGGTTCGATCATTTGCTGAAAAGTAGCGAAGTCCCGCAACAAATCGGGGCGTAAGAGGTTGAGCAATGTATACAAATTTTCTGAACCTAGATGAACAGGAGTAGCTGAAAGAAAAAGTACGGCTTCACTAACTTCATAACGACACAGGAACTCCGCGGCTTCATACGAGTTGGTCGTGTGATTGCGCAAATGATGCGCTTCATCAAATATAACCAAGCTAAATCGCGGCGGTGGATCCAATGTAAGGAGAACGGACTTTTGAGAATCCTTGACTTTGCCGTCTTTGCCTTTTCCATTTAGGTAGTCTGAGTTTCGCAGCAATTCAAGCGATACAATCCCCCTGGCGAATTGTGCAGGCCACATACCATCTAGACGGGTTTCGTCAATACAGTAACGCAAATTTTCAGGAGTGATGACATGAAAATCTTCGTCAAATCTCTTCATCTCAGCTTTCCATTTCAAGACAAGAGCTTTAGGACATACAATCAGAATGTTCTCAATATCTTGTCGCGCCTGCATTTCCCGCAAGATGAGACCTGCTTCAATTGTTTTGCCAACTCCAACTTCATCAGCTATTAGCAGTCTTGGTTTATCGGCATATAAGAAACGCAGTAATGGTTTGAGCTGGAAAGGAATAGGCTGTATTCGGGCTGCATAGAGAGAGTAAAGACTATCTGATTGAGGATTGGATAAGCGCTCCGCCGTAATTCTCGCTCGAAAATCATGAGCAGATGTGAATTCACGGTTTTGCAGTGCCAGCACAAGGTCTGGGCTTGACAATGGCGGGCTTGTTATCGCTAATTGATCTTCATAGTAATCTTGGGAATTACCACTAGAATGATAAACTTGATATCGACGTTTTCCACCGACGGTTGGCAATATTTTGATGATAGGACCCTGGCGGTTAGGCTCTGCTTTTAGCTCCACAATTTGTCCGAGCTCAAATGGCATTATGTGTTCTCTCAATTTTTATCACGGGAGCGGGGTCACAATAGTCACGAGAAATTGAATAAATGTGCCCCATAGGAGACTCGAACTCCTGTTTTGGCCTTGAGAGGGCCACGTCCTAGGCCACTAGACGAATGGGGCTTGCAACGATTTTATATCAGCCCGTGGTCATGGTCAAGACGGCGCCAGGAATCCCATGCGATCCTGCGCGAGCTTCAGTGTGCGCTCGGCAACCGCGCCCGCCTTCTCTCGACCCAGCTTAAGCACAGAATCCAAGTAGCCGGCTTCGTTCATGAGTTCGTTGTAACGCGCTTGCAGGGGCTCCAGGGTTGATAGGACAGCCTCCGCGACCGCCTTTTTCAAGTCGCCATATCCCTTGCCGGCAAAACCCGCTTCGATTGCTTCTTGCGATTCCTTGCTGATCGCCTGATAAATGGTCAGCAGATTATTGACGCCGGCGCGTTCCGCCTCTCCGCTAAAGCGGATGTCGCGATGCGAATCGGTAACCGCGCGCATGACTTTCTTGCGGGCGCGCGGCAAGTCATCGAGCAGGAAGACGGCATGATTTTCCGAGGCTTCGCTCTTGGACATTTTGGCGGTCGGGTTGTCCAGCCCCATGATGCGAGCGCCGGCTTGCGGGTTCATCACCGAGGGCAAGGTGAAAGTCTCGCCATAGAGATGATTAAAGCGCTGCGCCAGGTCGCGCGTGAATTCCAGGTGCTGATTTTGATCATCGCCGACCGGCACCAGGTCCGCGTGATAAAGCAGAATGTCCGCGGCCATCAGCGCGGGATAATTGAGCAGCCCGGCGCCGATCGACTCCTGGTTTTGCTTGCCCGCCTTGTCCTTGAACTGCGTCATCCGCTGCAGCCAGCCCAAAGGCGCCATGCAAGTCAGCATCCAAGCCAATTCGGAGTGCGCGGCTATGTGCGACTGTACGAAGATCGTGGAAACCTCTGGGTCAATCCCGGCCGCGATATACATGGCTGCGCTTTCGCGGGTTTTCTGCCGCAGTTCGGCGGGGTCCTGCGGGACGGTCACGGCGTGCAGATCGACCACGCAGTAAAAACAGTCATAGTCCCACTGTACTTCGACCCATTGCTTCAAAGCGCCGAGGTAGTTGCCGATGGTCAAGTTGCCTGATGGCTGTATCCCGGACAATACGCGGGGTTTCTTGTTGCTGGAGTTTGCCATTGCCTTAGTCTAGTCTCTGGAAATCTCATTCAAGTGCGGCGATTCTAACATCCTCCAGGACGCCAATCAACCGTCGTGTCAGTCCCTAAATCAATAGCGCTCCTTTAGCGCCCTGGCGATTTGACGATTGGCGTCGCGCTTTGCCAAATCAGCGCGCTTGTCATATTGCCTCTTGCCTTTTGCAATGCCTATTTCGACCTTTGCCCGGCCCCGCTCCAGATAAACTTGTAGCGGAATCGCGGTCATGCCGTTCTCGCGAATGCGGCTAATGATGCGGTTGATCTCGCGCCGGTGCAGCAGGAGTTTGCGGGGCCGCCGCGGATCGGTATGGCCGAAATGCCGCGCTTGCTCATAGGGCGCAATATGTGTATTCATCAGCCAAAGTTCGCGCTCCCGCTCTTGTACAAATCCATCGCCGATGCTGATGCGATGCGCGCGAATCGATTTGATCTCCGACCCAAGCAGCACCAAACCAGCCTCGTAGCGGTCCTTGATCAAATAATCGCGCTGCGCCTTGCGATTCTTGCTGATGACTTTCTGTCCATCGCTCATGAAGCTGCTCGGAGTTCTTTAATGAGAAAGGTCAAACAGGCACAGTCAACGTTGTCAATGTGACGAGACAAAGCTGAAATCCCAGGATATTGTAATCACTCGCGGCAAAGAAAACAGTCGCGATATATGATGTTCTGATGCGGATAGGTGCTGAAAACGCGCTTAATCCAAGAGACGCCTAGCTTGCTGGAAGACTTCGGCTTCTATCTCGCCCGTGGCGAAGTCATCGAGAATGCTGCGATCCACGCCAATCGTCCGCGCGCTGTCGTCTGGATCGGCGCAATTGAGCAGGCTGACGGCAAAAGCCTCTACTTGCTCTGGCACGCTTTCGTGCAGGTTCGCCGCCGCAACCATGACGGCGTCAAGCCGAGTATTGAATTCTGGACCCGGCTCCGAACAGATGAAAATATCAATCGTCATGCCAAGTTGAGTTTCTCTCGCCGCGCTGCGAGACCTGTCTATGGTGAATTCGCCGATCTGCTCGACGACAAGTTCGATAAAACTATCTACATTGAAAGGAGAAAGTGTAGCGGTAGCGGCCACGGCGGGCGTCCTCTCCTCTTCCGCAGCGACATTCGGCTCAGATGTGGGTTCAGGCGTGGGTTCGTCAGTCGCGGTTAGTGGGATTGCGGAAGCCTCGAGCGTGGCTTCACTGGGCACTACATTGCTCGATTCAAGCGTGATAGCCAAATCAGTTGCGCTTTCTTCAAAGCTAGACTCAACTACGATAATGACGGGCTCCTTCGTCGGCTGGCTAGACTGCGGCAGGATCTCATCAATATCAATTGTGCCAGAAAGAATAAGCACAGCGCCAGAAGCCAATACCAGCAGCGCCACGATAATCAACACGAATCCACGACCCGCGCGAGCATTGGCGGAGCTCTCTTCTAGCCCGGGTTCTATCGCTTCCCAGTCGTCAATACGACTGTCATCAACTTGTTCTGACTGCGCGCTGGCAAAATGCAGACCAGAATCCAGACCGCTGACCAGCCCGCCTTGCGCGGAGACAAGCTCCGCTTTCAGTTCACGCGCCCCGGGATAAGTCGGATCAAGCTGCAGCACGCGATCGAGCGCGGCCTCCCCGATGGCGCTTTCAGTAACGGCATGAGCATAGACCCACCAGAGCGCTGGATTATTGCTCTCTGCCTCCAGCAACGGCGCCATGACCGCTTGCGCTTGCTCAAGTTGATCGTCTTCGATCAACTCGTACGAGCGGCGGATTACCGCATCAGTGGCTTCACTCATGCAAGCGTCCTTCGTCAAGTGCCAGCTTCTTCAATGGCAGTTTACATCTGCTTCATATCAAGCGCAAGAAAAAAGCTCGCCAACAGAGGCAAGCTCCATGGGATGCCCTGAAGAGGACTCGAACCTCCACCCCGTTAAGGACACGGCCCTCAACCGTGCGCGTCTGCCAGTTCCGCCATCAGGGCATTTCTAGCGAATAGTATATGGTTTTCGCCTAAAATGTCAATGCTCTGCGTGGTTCCGCCACTGTCCTTAATTCATCTTGAGCGAGCGCCCATCCTGCCTTATTATTAACATTGATTGTATTTGGTTGATTCCTTACAGAAGGTCTTGGGTACATGCGCATTGCTGTAGATGCGATGGGTACAGACACTCGTCCAATTGCGGACGTGGCTGGGGGCGTGTTGGCCGCCAACGAGTTTGGCGATACGATTGTCCTCGTGGGCGACCAAGCCACAGTCGAAGCCGAGCTAAAAAAGCACGATGTCAGCGCCGGCAATATAGAGATCCTGCACGCGCCGACGGACATCGCCATGGACGAGAGGCCCGCGGATGTGCTCAAGTCCAAAGCCAGGTCGTCGATTCACGTTGCCCTTGACGCTGTCAAGACAGGCGATGCCGATGCCTTTGTCACAATGGGCAATACCGGCGCGGTGCACGCTATCGCGACTTTGAAAACCTTGCGCCGCATCCCCGGTGTTAAAAGACCGGTGCTGTCGGCTCTGTTCCCTATCAGCGATCATCGGATGATTTTTCTTGATGTCGGAGCCAACACGGATGTTAAGCCCGAGTGGGTTACGCAGTTCGCCATGATGGGCAGCATTTATGCGCAGCGCGTGCTCGAATATCCGCAACCGCGCATCGCCTTGTTATCCAATGGAGTGGAAGATACCAAAGGCAACCAGCTCATTCGCGACGCCTCGGAGATCCTGACGCGCGGCCAACTGAACTTCGTTGGCAACGTCGAACCGGTTCAGCTCATGGGCGCCGTCGCCGATGTCATCGTGATGGACGGATTCGTCGGCAACATCGTGCTGAAGATGTTCGAAGCGACGACCCACTATGTCACGACATTAATTCGCCAGGAGCTTCGCGGCGACGTGTTATCCTTGCTTGGGGGCGCATTGGCGCGGCCAGCTTTCAATCGCATCCGGCGTCGGGTCGATACTTCCGAAATCGGCGGGGCGCCCCTTTTGGGTGTCAATGGCGTTGTCATCATTGGCCACGGGCAGAACTCCGCGACCGGCATCAAAAACGCGATCAGGCAAGCGCGTACTGCTGTGCAAGAAAACGTCATTGGCGCGATCCACAGCGGAATAGCGCAGCAATCGACCTCTAGCGGAGTCACGCATAATGCAATTGACGCGACATGATCGCAAGCGGGTCGTCATCACTGGGCTGGGCGTGGTTTCCCCCTTGGGCGCAAAGTACGCGTTTTGGGAAGCGATAGCGCAGGGGCAATCTGGCGTGCGCCGCCTGCAAAACGTAGAGACAGAACACCTAAATGTCAAGATCGGCGCCGAAGTCCTCAACTTCGATTCATCACAGTATATTCCGCCCAAGCAAGCGCGCCGGATGGGTCGGGCATCGCAGTTCGCCATCGTGGCCGCTGCCCAAGCGGTGGAAGACGCTGGATTCCAGGTAGACGATATTGCCGAGATAGGCAATCGGGTCGCAACCATACTCGGCACAACGCTCGGCAGCTACGAAATCGGCGAATCGGGCATCCGTGACTGGCGAAAATCCGACCACAAGCGCGCCAACCCGATGAGCATCATCAACGCGCTGCCTAATATGCCCTCTCATTATGTCAGCCGCATGATGGGCGCTGTCGGTCCTCTGGTAACGCCGTCGGTCGCCTGCGCCACAGGCGTTCAAGCCGTAGGCACCGCGACGGATCTGATTCAATTTGGCCGCTGCGATGTCGCAATTGCTGGCGCGATTGACGCCGTTATGTTTGATTACATTCTTGCTGGATTCAGCGCCACGCGCGCCCTTACCCGAGAGTATAACGATAAGCCAGGCGCCGCCAGCCGCCCTTTCGACGCCGATCGCTCCGGCTTTGTGCTGGGGGAAGGCGGCGCCGTCTTTCTTGTCGAAAGCCTGGAACATGCGCGGGGGCGCGACGCGCCGATTTATGCCGAGGTCCTGGGCTATTCATCCTCTTCCGACGCCTATCATGTCGCCGCGCCCAATCCAGAAGGCGCTGGCGCCCAGCGCGCCATGCAATGGGCATTGGACGACGCTCGGGTCGAGCCAACGGAAATCGAATACATCAATGCGCATGGCTCATCGACAGTCGCCAACGATTTGATCGAAACGAAGGCGATAAAGCGTGTCTTTGGCGAAGCCGCCTATGGCATCCCTGTCAGCTCGACCAAAAGCATGATCGGCCATGCCATGGCTGGTTGCGGTTCTCTGGAATTGGCCGCCTGCTTGATGACCCTAGAGCGCGAACTCTTGCACCCGACCATTAACAACGATACGCCCGATCCCGACTGTGACCTGGACTATGTGCCGAATCAGGCGCGTGAAGCGCCGGGCATCCATACCCTTATGTCCAACAGCTTCGGCTTGGGCGGGCAAAACGCCTCAATTATCATCCGCCGGCTCTAATAGACTAAAGGACAGAAGCCGCAATGGACCAGCGCGTGACAGTGATCGGCGGCGGATTGGCGGGTTGCGAAGCCGCTTGGCAATTGGCCGAGCGCGGGCATCGCGTTCTGTTATACGAAATGCGCCCTCAGCGCTCGACCGGCGCTCACGTGAGCGATCGCTTGGCGGAATTGGTCTGCAGCAATTCCCTGGGATCCAAGTTGCCAGATCGCGCCACTGGAATCTTGCAGGCGGAAATGAGAATGCTGGGCTCGCTGCTTATGCGCTGTGCCGAAGCCGCTTCTGTGCCGGCTGGGGGCGCTTTGGCGGTAGACCGGCTGCGCTTCGCCGAGAGCGTCACCGATACCTTAAATCGCCACCCCAACATCGAGCTGATACGAGAGGAAGTGACCGAATTGCCCGGGGATGCGCCCACAATTGTGGCGACGGGTCCCTTGACGTCGCCGGCGATGGCAAAAGAGATCGCGCACTATACCGGTGAAGATTACCTTTACTTTTACGACGCCATCTCCCCCATTGTAGAAGCCCGCAGCATTAACATGACGCGCGCCTTCACCGGCAATCGCTACGGCAGAGGCGGCGATAGCGACGATAACGACAATAAAGATGGAGATTACATTAACTGCCCAATGGACCGCGAACAATATCTGCGCTTCGTTCGCGCCCTGCAAAATGCCGAGACCATCGAGCTGCGCGACTTCGAGCGGGAAGACCCTAACTTTTTCGAAGGCTGTGTTCCAATTGAGCAATTGGCGAAGCGCGGCGACGATACGCTGGCTTTTGGTCCCATGCGTCCGGTCGGTTTGACTGATCCGCACCGGGACCGCCGTCCCTATGCAGTTGTGCAGTTGCGGCAAGACAACCTCGCTGGCAGCCTGTATAATCTCGTTGGCTTCCAAACCAACATTCGCTGGAAACAGCAGAAAGAGATACTGCGGCTCATCCCTGGCTTGGAAGAGGCCGATTTTATTCGTATGGGACAAATGCACCGTAATACTTTTTTGAACGCGCCGGCGCTCCTGCGAGCGACGATGCAGTTTCGTCAGAATACATATTTGTATTTCGCCGGTCAAATAACCGGCGTCGAAGGTTATGTCGGCAATACAGCCACCGGCTACATCGCCGCGCTCAATCTGTCGCGACAACTGAATGGCGCGCCCAAATGGACGCCGCCGCAAGAGACGATGTTGGGCGCTCTGTGTCACTATGTGACAAGTTGCCCGCCAAAAGACTTCCAACCTATGAAAGCGAACCTGGGCATATTGCCGCCATTGGCGCTAAGAATCAAAAACAAGAGGGAACGCCGGCAAGCTTTTGCCGAGCGCGCCCGCAACGCGATGTTAGCCGCGCTAAATGAACTGGACGATCCGGTGATTCGAACAAACCTCGAAAACAACGAGCTGGGGCAATATGCCAAAATCTGAGCTAATCAAGAACGAAGGGGCAGAACGCGCCTATCTTGTTGGTATCGAGCTGCAGCAGGCGGCAGCGCCTTTTTCGGTAGCGGATTCCTTGAGCGAGCTTGCGCTCTTGGCCGAAACCGCGGGTCTGGAGGTCGTCGGACAAAGCTTTCAGCGCCTGCGCAGGATCAATTCCAAGACCTTCATCGGCTCCGGCAAGCTGGAGCAAATCTTGGATGAGATTAGTTTACTTGATGTCAACGTCATCGTATTCGATGAAGAACTCTCTCCTCGTCACCAGCGCGAGCTGGAAAAACAGCTAGGCGAGACGATCAGGCTGCTCGATCGTTCGGCGCTGATTCTGGATATATTCGCGCAGCACGCGCGCACCAGCGAAGGAGCGCTGCAAGTTGAATTAGCGCAATATGAGTATCGATTGCCGCGTTTGACGCGGCAGTGGACGCACCTCGCGAGGCAGGCCGGTGGCGGGGGCGCGCGCGGCGGCTCTGGCGGTGTTGGCCTGCGCGGTCCAGGCGAAACCCAACTCGAAGTCGACCGGCGCGAGATCACCCGCAAGATCACCAAGCTAAAAGCCTCGCTCGAACAAGTACGCGCTCACCGCAGCCTGCATCGACGTCGGCGTCAGAGCTCTGGCATGCCTTTGGTTGCGCTGGTGGGATATACCAACGCCGGCAAATCGAGCTTGTTGAACGCGCTGTCGGATTCAGACATCTATGCCGCCGATCAGCTTTTTGCGACGCTTGATCCCACAACCAGGCGCATTTCTTTGCCCAATCACTCGGATGTCCTGCTAACCGATACCGTCGGCTTTATCCAGAAGCTGCCGACCACCTTGATTGCCGCCTTCCGCGCGACACTTGAAGAGGTCGTAGAAGCCGATCTGCTCTTGCATGTTGTCGACATTAGTCATCCCAACGCCTGGCAACATATCGACGCGGTGGAAGATACTTTGGCGGAAATTGACGCCGCCGGCATGCCCCGGCTGCTGGTGCTGAACAAGATTGACCTGTTAGACGGTCCGTTGCCACAGTTGCCGCTGGTCGACAATTATCGCGGACTTGTCGCCGCCTCCGCGTTGGACGGCAGGGGCATTGCCGACTTGCTGTCCACCATGCGCGACGTCTTGGCGGAAAGGGAAACAACGCTTGAGGTTTTGCTTCCCTATCAGGCGGGCGGCGAGTATTCAAAACTGTACGAGCGCGGATATATTCGCCGCGAGTCTTCGGACGAGAATGGTTGGCACTTGACCTTGTCCCTGCCCAGGCAAGTCAGCGACTACTATCTGAAGTTCGCTGTCGACAGCGCGGAGTCAACTTAAGCAAGCGTCTTGCGTATGTCAGGTTGGCAACTGCGCCCAGTAGACCTCCGGACGGAAGCGGCTGTGCAAGAAGAGCCGCAGGTCAGACGAAAGCGCCATAGCCGCGGGCGCCGGTAAATCCGAGAAGACAAGCATTTCCGTCTCGTCCCCGCTGCACCCCTCCTCCAGGCAATCAGTGGGATTGACGCGGCCGATGACCGCGCGCGTGCCCAAGGCATAAGCAAAGTAGAGCAGCCCGTCAGCGCCGACGATGATATTGCTGGTGTTTTGCAATCCCTTTACCAAAGGTCTTGGCTGGGAGATGTCGCCGTTTTCCTCCAGCTGCATCCATTCGATGCCACGACGCGCGCTGCCGCCGTTGGCGAAATAGATCCGGTTTTCGTCGATGGCGATGCCGGTTGGCGAGCGCAATTCCGAGGCGATAGTATTGGCTTTGCCTGCTTCTGTTACTTGCACGATGGCGTTGGCTTTGGTGTCAGACAGCAGCAGCGAGTTCTCGTCAAAACGGGCTATGCCCCAGGGCGCTTCCAGTTGACTGAACACGTTTTCAGGCGCCAGCCGGTCCTGGTTGACTTTCCAAAGTGTCTGGCTATCGGGGTCGGGAACCCAGAGGTCGAAGCCCGCAGCCGTGCTCTCCATGAGCATGCTGTGGCCATTCTTGATACCAAAGACATAAGTGATCGTGTCGCCGCTCTGATCATCAATCTGGTAAATCGTCCAGTCGCCGTTGCAGACGGTGTAGAGGTGATCTTCGAACCAGACCATGGCATTGGGACGCTGCACGTTGCCCACCAGCAATTGCAGATCATCCTGCAAAAGCGGCGTATCGAGCGCGGCAGTACTGCTATCATCGACATCATCCAGGCCCGGCGCAGACGTTTCGGCGGCTGAGCTGTCATCGCCGTTTGTATCCGCAGGCGCGCTATCTTGGGCAGTTGCGACTGTGACAAATGATAACAGAATAGCGAGTAAAGCGATCTTCATAGATTCTCCAGTGGATATTAACTACAAACCGTGATGTCAGAACGATGGCGCGTTTGAGCTTGCTCGGATGACTGGCCTGCCATTCTACTACACAGGCCGTCCATCAACTAGCGCGCAGCTTTCGCCCGATAGCGCAATCGCGCCAGATCTTGCTTAAGCGCCGAGGGTCGCGTAGACATAGACCGTCAGCCGCCCCTAGATATCGGTAGATTTATGAGAGTTTCGACGCATAATTGCTTCTGGCGAGTTTGCCCTACCCTTGCCTGAAATGATGCTAGCGTCGCGCTTCCGGGTCCAGTCATGCGCTGCGCTATAATATTGACGCGGGGTCCACCTGGCGCTGTCTACTTCGGCAGGTTCGGCGATTACGCCGTGCATAACTAAGGCTAATGCAAGATATTCTTAGAACCTTGAAGCAGGAATAAATCCTACAAGAAAACTTGAAACGGTAGGGGCGACTCGGCGGACTCCGTTGAAATACTCGATTTCCCCCACCCCAAACCCCTATGCCCCCTCGGTCCCCCGTTTTCGGGGGATGCTTCCCATAAAGAGGGAGGGGCTTTAACAGCTCATTACGGGTCAGAAAGCTCCCCTTCCCTCATTTTGGGGATGCTCGCCATAGAGATGGCGAGGAGGGGCTGGGGTCACGTAGACATAGACCTACGGGATGGGGGTGTTTTTCAACAGCGACTCGGCGAGTAGCCCAATCTGTAATATTCAATTTGCATTCCTTTGTTTGAATTACTGGGATGCCAGCGTAGATGCAAAAGGGGGCTAGTATCGCAAAGGAATACGAGTTGGAATGTATTGCGGGTTTAGAGGCTATTGCAATGGCGGAACTCAATTCCTATCACGGCGTCATGCCGCATAGTTTAGCGCTCCTTAGACCGGGATTCTTCCGCTTTCGCTTTGCTGGCGATGCTGGGCTGCTCTTAAATCTTCGCTCGGCAATTGCGGTCTACGGCGTACATCGCTTCGAGGCGCCGCGCCCCAAAGCATTGTTGGGTCATCAGCATCTCACGCGATTAATCGGAATCTTGCGGGGGGCCATGCGCGGCTGGACAACACAAAATCCCAAACTGGGTATCGGGGCCGCGGGAGCGAATACGCAGGTCATACTGCGATTGAAACGTGAATTGGCGAGCGCCCTCGATCTTGAATTGGCGGAGGACAGGAAAGGCGAACTTTATCTGCGCCTGGCGCGGCCAGCAGATCGGGCGAGCTGGGAAGTTCTGGTGCGCCTGGGACCGCGTCCATTGTCGAAGCGCGCTTGGCGAGTCGTCAATCTGCCCGGCGCGCTGAACGCCACAGTCGCTTACGCCATGACAAATATCCGCCCGAGAGACGCGCGGGAAAAAGTCCTTAACCTGTGCTGTGGCAGCGGAACCATCCTGGTGGAACATGCCCTAGGAAGCAGCTCGGATCAAATGCTCGCGGTCGACATCAGCGCCGAAACGCTAGCTGCGGCTGAGCAGAATCTTCGCGCCTCCGGCACGTCGCATCGCGTTGTGCTATTGAACGCTGACGCGGGGCGCGTCCCGCTGCCCGCGCAAGTGATTGATCGAATCTACGCGGATTTGCCTTTTGGCGGGCGCGTCGGTTCACATGCCGACAATCTCCAGCTATATCCAGCCTTGCTGCGCGAAGCCTACCGGGTTGCCAAGCCAGACGCGGTACTGATTCTATTGACGCACGAAGTCAATTTGCTGCGAAGATGTATCGCGCAATCCAACTGGCGCGGGATTTCGGAAACCAAGATAAGTCTGAGCGGTTTGCACCCGCGCTTATTTGTCCTCGCGGGAAAATCGACTACGATATAAGTACTTATCAAGGGGTTCCAAGAGGACCAGAGTATTGATCCGTTCCCGCGCTTTGGCTTGCACTTTGCTTTGCATTTTGCTTGTCCTGGTCGCCTGTCGCGCGCCGGTTGAAGAACTTTCCTTTAATGTCTCCTTGCTCGCCGATGGCAGAACGCAGTCCTTCACTTACGCTTCGCGGGTATCTGTCGAAGAATTGCTGGCGAACGCCCAGATTGTTCTGGGTGAACTGGATCGAATCAGTCACCCGCTGAACCTGCATCTGGCTGACGGCATGCTTGTCACGGTGCGCCGAGTGCGGGAAGAGCAAGTCTGCTTGCGCGAAAGCCTGCCCTTCCAACGCCAGCGGATTCCATACGAGGGTATCGCGCTCGGGCAAGAAAGATTGAGCCAGGCTGGGCAGAGAGGCTTGCAGGAAGCCTGTTACCGCGTCCTTATTGAAGACGATGTGGAATCCGGGCGCAGCCTCATTGGTCAGCCGACTATCATCACCGAGCCAAGGGACGAAATCGTCTTGGTGGGTCCCGCGCGTTCGGTCGAAGCGCTAGAGCTGCCGGGAACGCTTAGTTATATCAACAACGGGACTGCCTGGAGCATCCGTGACAACGCCGTCAATAAGCGCGCCCTGCGCAATAGCCAGAATCTCGACTCCTTGGTATTCGCGGCCAATCCCGACGGCTCGCTGCTGCTTTATACCGTGGGCAGCAGCGGAAACGAAAAGTTCTTTAACGAACTCTGGATGGTATCCCTCGCTGCCGACGCCGCGCCTGTCAAATTGGCGCCAAGCGATGTGCTCTTTGCGGAATGGCGACCCGGACCTAGCAATACAATCGCTTATTCGACCGGCGAGCGCGGCCAGGGTCAGGCGCTGTGGAAGTCCCTTAACAACCTGTGGCTGATGCAGATCGACCGCCATTCGGGCCGCGCGCTTTCCATCCAGGAAATCATTGGGGAAGATGCGGGAGGACCGCTTGGATGGTGGGGGACCAACTACGCTTGGTCGCCGCGCGGGGACAGGCTGGCATGGGTGAATGCCAACAGTGTGGGCGTGGTTGAGCTCGAAGGCAAGCAAGTTAAGACTTTGCTTGAGTATCCGGAGTTTAACACCTCAGGCTCTTGGGTCTGGCTTTCACAGCTGTCTTGGTCCGCCGACGGCAACTTTATATCCGCCACCGCGCATGGCGCGCCCCTGGCTAGCGAACCGCCCACAACCAGCCCAGTATTTGATCTCGCGATTCTTGAGGCAAATGGCGGATTCCAGGCGACAATGCGACGCGCGGTCGGTATGTGGGCGGCTTCGGTTTTTTCACCGAGCGGCGCCATACCGGGATCCGAAAACTATGAAGGCTATTTGGCATGGTTGCAGGCGCGCGAACCCTACAATAGCATCTACAGCGAGTACGACCTCGTCCTCGCGGATCGCGACGGCAGCAATCAGCAAGCGATCTTTCCGGGCGCCGATCAACCTGGCATCAGCAAGAGCGACTTTGGTCTAAGCGCCACCGACATGGCTTGGAGCCCAGATATGCAATACATCGCTGTTGTATATTTGGGTGATATTTGGGTGATCGACATACAATCCGGCGCAAGCCAGCAGATCACATTTGACGGCGGCGCGAGCAATCCGGTTTGGACAGGATAATGCGACAGCCGATAATGTTCCTCATCAGTTTGCTGCTGATTTCGGGCAGCTTGACAGCCACCCTGGGTACGGTTCGCTTTCGTGATTTCGAGCTGCGCGGCTATGTTGACGCCACCGTGGATCAGAATCTCCCTTTTTTGGCGCCTCGGCCCGGTGTGAATGTTGACCTGCGTCAGTATGAGCTTGACAGCCTGCATGAGAATCTTGCCCTTATCAGCGAAACGGGTTTTGTATGGCTGCGGCAATTTGTCTATTGGGATGAAATCGAGCTTAGCAAGGACCAATACGATTGGGCGCAGTGGGACGAGATCTTTGCCGTTCTGCGCGAATATCCACGTTTGCAGCCGGTTGTCGCGCTCATGCATTCGCCGGAATGGGCGCGCGTTTCGCCGCCAGGAAGCGCGGCGACGGAAACGGCTCCGCCACAGTCGCTCGATGACTTCGCGCGTTTCGCGGGCAAGTTCGCGCGGCGCTATGGCGATGTCGTGGATTATTATCAGATCTGGGACGAGCCCAACCTCGCCGACGCTTGGGGCTCGTTGCACCCACGTCCGGCTGATTACCTGGCTCTGCTTGCCGCTGGACGAAAGGGCATTCTGGCTGAGGATGCAAATGCAAAGATTATCTCGGCAGCTTTAGCCCCCACCACCGAGACCGGTCCCAAGAATATCAGCGACCTGCTTTATCTCGACGCGCTGTATCAACTTGGCGGGTCCGAGCTAATGGACATCGTGGCTGGCAAGCCTTATGGATTCTCTAGCTCGCCACTGGATCGACGCGTTGATGATGGCATCCTGAACTTTTCCCGCATTGTCGCCTTGCGCGAAGTGATGCTGGCGCACAATGACGGGCGAACGCCGCTATGGGCGAGCCATTGGGGCTGGAATAGTTTGCCGCCTGATTGGGCGGGCGATCCATCATTTGGGGCAGCGTCAGCCCAAACGAGCGCATTATGTATACGCTGCAAGCATTCGACCGCGCGCACCGCGAGTTGCCTTGGCTAGGCGCGATGTTCTTGCACCATTGGCAGCCCAATGTAGAAAGCGTCAGCGCCCAATGGGGTTTCGCGCTGATTGGAGCGGATAATCAGCCCTCCGAATTGTTGACCGCCCTGCAAAGCTATGATTTTCCCGCGCTGGCGCAGAACGGCCTCTTCCATGCGCGCAGCGAGCACGCGCGTTACAGCGGCGTCTGGCAATTCAGCGAATTGGGTGCGGATATCGGCTGGCTAGAGACGAGCGACAGTCAGCTCGAGTTCGACTTCTACGGTACTGATTTCGCCATGCTCTTGCGCGAAGATGACTATATTGCCTTTCTGTATCCGACCGTGGACGGCCGCCCAGCAAACGCGACAGCCCAGGACTCGGATGGCAACAGCTATATCTTTCTGCGCAGCAACTCGCATGGTCCGGAACAGAATTTGCTTCCCGTCGCGCGCAACTTGTCCCTCGCTCCGCATACGTTGCGGGTTGTGGCCGATCGCGGCTGGGACCGCTGGGCAATCGCTGGCTACGCCGTGAGCTCCGGGGATCTGTCAGCCGCCTTCGATCGACAGATCGCGCTCGGCATTTTCGCGACGCTCTTGTCTCTGGCTTTCGGATTCTTGGCATTCGCGACCTCGCCATGGCGCCGCTGGTTTCCGCCTATCGGGCTTGTCTTTGCGGGACTGTCGGCGACAGCGCAACTGGCGATAAGCGGCCTGGCGTCTTTGGCGCTGCTATTTGCCGTGTTCTGGACCTGGACAAGTCACAAGCCCGCCCTCTTCGTCCGTGACGAGGTCAATATCCTGATCGCGCTGGCAACTGGCGGCATCCTGTACCTGTCACCTTGGTTTCTCTTGACTATTGTTGCTAGC
Source organism: Phototrophicaceae bacterium (assembly GCA_965116975.1). Taxonomy (GTDB): domain Bacteria; phylum Chloroflexota; class Anaerolineae; order Aggregatilineales; family Phototrophicaceae; genus UBA6055. The sequence continues at coordinate 1,820,193 of OZ220735.1, read as the reverse complement.
CTGGTCCTGTTCGTATTGATCTTCCAGCGCCTGGAAACGGGCTTGATCTTGACCTTGTTCTGGGCGCCCTTCTTTCTAAGCCCAGTCGAGTTGTACCGCTACGCCTTCCCGATGGTGGAAATCATGATTTTGATCACGTCCATCGCGGCTCTGTTTAGATTCTTCGTTTGGTTGGGCGAGCGGCGGCAAATGGCGAACAGCGGCTATGCGCTACCAGTAAAGTCGCTGCTCCCGCGCATTAACAGTATTGACATGGCAGTAGCTGGCATCGCGCTCGTCGCCATCCTGTCTATGAGCTGGGCGCGACAAACTGATGTGGCGGCGAGAGAACTGCGGACACTGGTTCTGGAGCCGCTGCTTTTCTATGTGATATTCAGAGCAGCGCGCCCATCCAAAGCAACAATTACACACTGCGTCTTCGGGCTTGTATTTGCATCTTTCGCAGTCTGCGTCATCGGATTGTTGCGATACTTTGCGGGCAACGATGTCATAGTCGCGGAAGAGGGCGCGCGCCGCCTCATTTCCGTCTATGGCTCGCCCAATAATGTCGGCCTGTTGCTTGGGCGGACGATGCCTTTTGCGCTGGCGCTGCTGCTGCTGGTCCGGCAAAGCGTGCGCGCGCGTATTTTCTGGGCGGCAGCGCTGCTTGTCATGAGCATAACGGCGCTTTTGACGCAGAGCGTGGGCGCGATAATTCTCGGAATCCCCATCGGGATTGCGGTCCTGCTGATCGCTTTCGCGCGACGAAGGGCAGTGGTCCCAATCTTGGGCATCGCGGCTGCGCTAGCGATTGGATTGGCTGTGCTGACGCAGGTTTCGGCGCGCTTTGCCAATATACTTGACTTCTCTACCGGCACCAGTTTTCTTCGCCTGCGGCTGTGGGAGAGCGCCATCGAAATCATTCGCGATCATCCTATAACCGGAATCGGATTGGATCAGTTCCTCTATTATTTCAGCGGGGAATATGTCCGACCCGACGCCATCTGGGACCTGAATCTGTCGCACCCGCATAATTTTTTGCTGGATTTTTGGGCAAGGCTGGGTATTTTGGGTCTGATGCTCTTTCTGCTATTGCAGTTTGCATTCTGGCGATACGCGCTTAGCGCTCTGAGCAAGTGGAGAAATTCAGACAGAGCTGGTTTCGCGCTCTTGCTGGGTCTTATAGGCAGCATGGCGGCGCTATTGGGTCATGGCTTAATTGACAACAGCGTCTTTGTCATCGACTTGGCTTTCATTTTCATGTTCCAGTTGGCTGCGCTCGCGCGTCTGCGCGAACTAGCGCCGCCGATAGCATCCGATTCCGATTCCAATCACACGCGGAGCCAAGCAGTGATATGACGAACTGTGGTACACTTTGCCCAGCCAATCATAACGAGGATAAGAAAACTTGCGTGTACTAATCACAGGCGGGGCTGGCTTCATCGGCTCGCATTTATGCGATCGCTTCTTGGGCGATGGTCATCGGGTGGTGGCGGTAGACAACCTCATCACGGGCACCCAGGACAACATCTCGCACCTGGCTGGCAATCGTCATTTCGAATTCGTATATCACGATGTCAGCAACTTCATCCACCTTTCGGGCCAAATCGACGCCGTTCTGCATTTTGCCTCCCCTGCCAGCCCAATTGACTATCTCAAATATCCAATCCAGACCTTGAAAGTCGGCGCGCTCGGCACGCACAACGCGCTGGGTTTGGCGCGGGCGAAGCGCGCGCGTTTTTTGCTGGCGTCCACATCCGAGGTCTACGGAGATCCGCAGGTGCATCCGCAGAGCGAGGACTATGCCGGCAATGTGGACCCCGTTGGACCACGCGGCGTATACGACGAAGCGAAACGGTATGCAGAAGCGCTAGTGATGGCATATCATCGGCAACACGGTATGGATACCCGCATCGTGCGCATCTTCAACACCTATGGACCCCGGATGCGCCTGGACGATGGCCGCGTCGTGCCTAATTTTGTGGGACAAGCCATCCGCGGCGAAACGCTGACCGTCTATGGCGACGGCAGTCAAACGCGCTGCTTCCAATACATTGACGACCTGGTGGAGGGCGTCGTGCGTTTGCTTGACAGCGGTTTTGTAGAGCCGGTCAATATCGGGACCACGCGCGAAGTGAGCATTCTTGATTTCGCGAATATAGTCAACCGCGTGTCAGCCAATCCCGCCGGCATCATATTCGACAACGGACTGCGCATCGATGGCGACCCGCAAACGCGCAAACCGGACGCCAGCCGCGCGCATGAGTTGCTCGACTGGCGACCGCAAGTGGCGCTGGAAGAGGGCCTCGCGCGCACAATCGCCTATTTTCGCCAAGTTATCGCCGCCACTTGAGATGCCTGGGTTGCAGAACCTATTGCGCGGACGGCTCTTCTGGCTGGTCATGGCGCTCTCCGCCGCGCTCGCGAATGTCTTCATTGCGACGCCTGTATTCCTTGGTCTGACTCTCGCAGGCTTGGGTTTGATCGCAGCGCTGGCTTCTCCAGTGGCGATGCTGCTAGTGCTGTTGGTTCTCGCGCCTTTGCGGACGCTAATCGCGACGGAATCCGCAATTCAGCTCCCGCTGGATATCGGTCAAATATTGTTCATTGTGTACTTTGGACTGTGGCTGGCGCATCGAATCGCCCTGCGCAAACCCGTGCTCACCCACCAGCGCAACATCGTATTGTCGGCGATCTTGTGCCTTTGCGCCGTATTCGCGCTGGGCTCTTGGACGAGCGCCTCGCAGTCCGCCTGGCTGCGCGAGTGGCTCAAATGGGTCTTGATGGCGTTTTTCGTCTGGCAAATAACGATTTCGGAACAGTTTCACTGGACCTGGCTGGTATTCGCGCTGCTGGTCGCCGCTACAGCTAATGCGCTGGTCGGGCTCTACATATTTTTTGGCGGCAGCGGCGCAGATCATCTTGCGATATTAGGACGGTTTTTCCGCGCCTTTGGCAGCTTTGGGCAGCCGAATCCCTTTGCCGGCTTCATGGGGCTTATGCTGCCGCTGGCATTGATGGGCGCTTATGTTCAGGTTGCGGCGCTGCTTTCTCAATACCAAAAGCAGCAGCGGATTCACTTTCCTTCCCTGCGACTGCTGCTCTGCTTCGGGCTGTGCGCAGGCTTGCTAGCGGCCGCCCTGCTCGCTTCCTGGAGCCGCGGAGCTTGGCTCGGCACAGCAGTTTCGGCGGCGGTTATGCTCTTCGCGCTGCCGAAACGCGCTGCAACAGGATTGGCCGCCGCCCTTGGTCTAGCGCTGCTGACTGCCGGACTATGGCTGGGTGGGTTGTTGCCGCAATCCCTTGTCACTCGCTTGACGTCTTCCGCTGACGATTTTCTGCGGATGGAAGATATTCGCGGTGTAGATATCAGCCCGACAAACTATGCGGTGGTGGAGAGAGTCGCTCATTGGCAGGCGGCGCTCAATATGGCGCAATCCAAGCCAATTCTGGGGGTCGGGCTGGGAAACTACGAGGTCGTCTATGACGAGTATCGACTGATAAACTGGCAGGCGCCATTGGGCCACGCCCATAATTATTATCTCAATACCCTGGCGGAAACGGGCATAGTCGGTTTGGCTGCCTATCTATGTTTCTGGCTGGTGATTTTTCTGGTCACCTGGCGCGCGCGCGCCCATCCGAATTCTTTCGCTCGAGCGACTGCCATCGGTCTGCTAGGCAGTTGGACATACCTGGCGGTGCATAGCATTTTTGATAACCTCTTTGTGAACAATCTCTTTTTACATATTGGTGTATTATTAGGTATGCTCGCGGTTTTTCATCAGCAGCTTAACCACAAACTGGTTCTGGATTAGTTATGTCTCAAGCGATTACGCCGGATGTCACTCCTAAAGGCGGGGCTTATCAAGGGTTATCAACGCCGATTGATCGTTTCATTATTGCCCTAGCCAGCCGAATCGGCGGCAGCCGAGCCAAAGAAGTCGAGCGATTCATCAAGTTCGCATTTATCGGTTTACTCGGCTTTGTCATCGACTTCGGCATATTATTTATCTTGCAGTCGACTGTTTTGCCGGCGGCCGATGCGCAAAACATGGAGCTGCCGCTCAACGTGGCGCTCGCCACGACCATCAGCTTTACACTGGCGGTTAGCAGCAATTTCACTTGGAATCGCCTTTGGACTTACCCGGACTCAAGATCCTATTCAGTTCGCCGCCAGTTGACTCAATTTTCCATAGTCAGCGTGATAGGGTGGATCGGCCGGACAATATGGATTACAAGTTCATTTGCATTCTTTGGCGCATGGTCGACCGCTGCGATTCAAAACATGATTTCGGCTTACAACCCCGTTCTATTAGACGAACTGAAACTAGGCACGATGATCTCGCAGTTCATCGGCGTCATTGTGGTGATGATATGGAACTTCCTCGCAAACCGCTACTGGACTTTTAACGACGTCGAATAACGTGTCCCGTATTGCCATCGACTACACAGCCGCCTATGAACAGGGTGGCGGCATCGGGCGCTACGTGCGCGAATTGACGGCAGCGCTCGCCGACGAAGATACTGTGACGGACTATCGTCTCTTTGTCGCCGGCGCAAAACGCGCGCAGCTCCCGCGCCTGCCGGGCCCCAATTTTAGCTGGCGTCCGACTATTTTGACACCGAGCTGGCTGGCGAGAATCTGGCATCGCGCTCAGCTGCCGCTGCCTGTCGAAACGTTCACAGGGGCTGTGGATTTGTTCCACGCCACCGACTTCGTCTTGCCGCCGACCATGCCCCGAACGCGCAGTTTGCTGACAGTGCATGACCTGAGTTTCCTGCGCGTGCCAGACGCTGCCAGCGCATCGCTAAGACGATATTTGGAAGCCGTGGTGCCGCGTTCTGTCGCGCGGGCAGATCGGGTCCTGGCGGTTTCCCAGGCGACCAAAGACGATCTCATTGCATTCTACCGGACGCCCCCCGACAAGATCAGCGTATTATATTCCGGGGTGGATGACCGGTTCAGTCGGGTGACAGACGAGCTGGCATTACAAGCAGTATTGGCCAAGCATGGCTTAAAAGACAAGACTTATGTCCTGTCGGTCGGCACTGTCCAGCCGCGCAAAAACTATAGCCGCGCAATCCGGGCATTAGCAATTTTACGTGATCAAGGACTAGACATGCATTATGCCATTGCCGGCGGCAGTGGCTGGCTCGAAGACGAGATGTACCGCAGCATCAAGGAAACCGGCCTGGAGGACCGGGTACATATACTTGGTTTCGCGCCCGATGAAGACCTGCCCGCGCTTTATACCGGCGCGCGCGCGCTGCTCGCAGTTTCATTGTACGAAGGCTTCGGTCTACCGATTCTGGAAGCGATGGCTTGTGGCACTGCTGTCATCACAAGCGATCTGTCGTCGCTGCCCGAAGTCGCCGGTACTGCGGGCATTCTGGTTAATCCGCTGGACAGCGACGCAATCAGCGCCGCCATGATGAGACTGCTGACCGACGCAGCCTTGAGGCAGCAGCTGGCCGCCGCGGGCATTGAGCATGTTAAGCGTTTCTCTTGGGCGAAAACCGCGCGCCGGCATAAGTCCATTTACGATGAATTGCTTGGGCTGTGACTAAGAATCATTGTCCGGTTAAGAATCGAGGTTTGTAAGACCTATGCACAGGACAAATGGCGAAGAACATGCTGCTGGGAAGGAGACGCCTTTTCTCTTGCTGCTGGCATTGGCAGGTTATCTCCTGCCCTGGATAATAGCCCCGAATGCGGCGATGACCCTCAACGCATTCGATTTGGCTGAGTGGACAAGTTTGCATCCCATACAGCAACATCAGGCAATGCCGCCATTGATTACGCCACTGCTGCTGCGCGCGCAATTGCCGATTATAGCGGCGATTATCACGCTTTGGTTCAGCGAAGGCAAGGCGCGTTTTCTCGCTTTGCTTTTTGTCGTCTTGCTCGCGGTCGCACAGCTCCCGCCCCTGGAATTCTTGCAGAACACCGCCGATCCAAACTATCGGCAACAGTCAGCTCTCGCTATCGCTACAATAATCTTGTCAATAGGGCTGCGCCTCATACCGTCGGCGCAATTAAGGTCCTTCGTCACTATCGTCATTGCGGCAGCGGGAATCGTAACATCACTTCTAGGGCAATCGCAAGCGCTTGAGTTATACCATGTTACGCTGGAACAAGGTGAGACTGGCGGCGGCTTATTTCTAATCTTAGTGGCTTATGGCGCTTTCGCTTTCAATGCGCTGCGTAGCTTCCTAAGACGGCGATGACGCGAGACGCTGAAAAAGATTCTCCATTTTCTTATATCTGCGCGCAATAGAAAAAAGAGACAGCGGTCGCTGCCTCTTTTCTTAACAGTAAATGGACCTAATGTTACGGATTATTCCATATTGGATTGAATGTATTCCACGGCTTGACCAACAGTTTCGATGCGCTGCGCGTCTTCGTCGCTGATTTCGCCGCCGAATTCTTCCTCAAATGCCATGATCAATTCTACGAGGTCGAGCGAGTCGGCTTCCAGATCTTCGCGGAAACTCGCGGTCTTCACGACGCGTTCATCTTCCACACCAAGCAACTCAACCACGATTCCTTTGACCCGATCTTCAATAGACGCCATCTTGGTCACTCCTCCCCCAACGGAATCTTTAGCACTCACATAAGCGCCAATTATACCGTTTATCATTTTCCCCGCCAGTCTCTATGCAAGCGACGCGTATAATTGACAGGCCAATATTTCGACAGTACGATGTTCGGCGGCGGCTTGGATTCTGCAAGCGCCTCAATATAGGGAACACTTCCTTATGCCAAAAGTCACGGAAACACCCTCAACAGAAAGCCGCAAGCAGGATCACATCCGGATCAACCTGCAAGAGGACGTTCAGTTTCCCCGCATTAGCACCGGACTTGAACGGTATCGTTTGACTCATCAGGCGGTTCCCGAATTAAGTTTGCATGATGTCGATACTTCGCTGCGAGTATTTGGCAAGCGGCTGGGGTCGCCGATACTGATGTCGTCGATGACCGGCGGGACCGAAACTGCGCGGCGCATCAATCGACACCTCGCGGCGGCGGCGCAAAAACATGGCATAGCGATGGGCTTGGGTTCACAGCGAGCCGCGATAGAAGATGAATCCTTGGCAAGCACCTTTCAGATTCGTCAAATCGCGCCGGACATACTGCTTTTCGCCAACCTAGGCGCCGTGCAGCTCAACTATGGCTACGGCATCGAAGAATGCCGCAAGGCGATCGACATGGTGGCTGCCGATGCCTTGATTCTGCATTTCAATGTATTGCAGGAAGCGGTGCAAGCCGAAGGCGATGTCGATTTTTCCGGCCTATTGCGCAAAGTAGAAACAATATGCAGGCATCTTTCTGTGCCGGTTATTGCCAAAGAAGTTGGCTGGGGCTTTTCCTACAGTAACGTGGTCGATTTGGCCAACGCCGGCGTTGCCGCAATTGACGTGGCTGGCTCTGGCGGCACTTCCTGGAGCGAAGTGGAATATCACCGCGCGCCTACGCCCTTGCACGCGCGCGTGGCTCGCAGCTTCGCCGACTGGGGCATCCCCACTGCCGAGGCGCTTTCTAACGCGCGGGCGGCGGCGCCGAACTTGCCGGTTTTCGCCAGCGGCGGCTTGCGCGACGGCGTCGACATCGCCAAATCTATCGCATTGGGCGCAAGTCTGGCTGGGCTAGCCAGCCCCTTCTTACGCGCGGCGCAGGAATCGGCCGCAGCGGTTGATCAACTGATGGCCGAATTGAAGACGCAATTGCGCATCGCCATGTTATGCAGCGCTTCCCAAGATATTGACCAGCTTCAGGAGGCGGAGATCAAATTAATAGATTGATTCGTTTATACCAGTTCCCGGATTACCGCGTTGCTAAGCAGCCGCCCCCGCTCGCTCAAGCGGAGGCGGTCGCTTTCCACATGAATCAAGCCCAATGTCTCCATTTTCTCAATGCCGACGGGGAACTTGTCGGCGATGTCCAGGCCGAAACGCCTTTGGAATGTCGGACGATGCAAGCCCTCGCGGGTTAGCCTGATGCCCATCATGACCGTCTCATAAAGGTCAGCGTTTTCGTCGACGACTGTCGATTTGGCGACGGCTGGCGTGAGCGGGAAATCATATTCCGCGCCTGCGCCCGCCTTGAGCGCCTCGACATAACGAATGGGATTGGCGATGTTGGAATATCGAATACCGCCCGCGAATCCATGCGCGCCCGCGCCAAAGCCAAAATAGGGCAAGTTGCGCCAATACTGCAAGTTATGGCGACATTCGTACTGGGGCCGCGCCCAATTGCTAATCTCGTATTGCGCGTAACCGACACGTGTCAGGCTGCTTGAGGCATATTCGTACATGTCCGCGAAAATATCGTCTTCGGGCTGCGGCAACGCGCCGGCGTCGACTTGGGCGCGCAATGCCGTCCCGCCTTTTAGTTCCAGTCCGTACATCGAGACATGCTCCGGCGCATAAGCAAGAATCGCGTCGACCGTCGGTTTCCATTCAACGAGGCTCTCGCCCGGCGAGCCAAAGATGACATCCAGGTTGACATTATCGAAGCCGGCTTGTCGCGCGCAATACATGGCGTCTGCGACGGCAGCGAGATCATGGCGGCGCTCAAATAGACGCAGCACTCTATCCGATGCCGACTGCATGCCAATGCTCAAGCGGTTGACGCCAAGCTCGCGCAATTCGCTCAAATACGAAGTTGATATGTCATTGGGATTGGTCTCCATGGAGACTTCAAGATCGCCAGCCAGAGAGAATCGCTCCGCCAAGCAACGCAGGATGTCCCGATAGTAAGGCGCTGCCAGCAGGGACGGGGTTCCGCCCCCGAAGTAGACGGTATGAATCTGCCGCTGTGGCTTCTTCGCCGAGGCGCATTCGATCTCTTGCAGTAGCGCGCGGATATACGCCGGCGCCAGCGACTCCAGATCGGTGTAGATGTTGAAGGCGCAGTAGCTGCAACGCGTCTCGCAAAATGGTATGTGGATGTAGGCGGCAAACGGCGCTTCTGGGCTCATCAGCACGGCTGGTTTCATCGAAAGCCAGAGATTGCGCCAATGGTATTGCTAAAATATAATTATGCAAGTCAAGGTTCGCGGACATCTCCGCTACAGGCGCGCGGCGCGCAAGCTAGCTGGCGGAATGTTGCGCAAGCCTCGAAGCAATTGAATCCAAACAGAGCGCTTGATCGAATCCATTTTTGGGATGCGATACTTGTTTATATTGTAGAGCAGCATACATGGAAATTAGGACAACACGGTGAACTTGTTGCGGCGTCTTTTTGGCAGGTCCCCCGACGACGATATGGGAAGGGACAGGTCCTCTCGCCGTGTAGCCCATGTTACACGTAGCAGCAGCGCGCCGCCCATGCCTGTGCCGAGCGCGGCGGAGGCTGAAGCCCAGCATGTCGCCGACGAAGTTGATGAAGTAGAACAATTGCCGCCGCAGCAGCCGTCTTCCGAGAGCGACGCTATAGCGGACGCGGAATCCGACGCCGACAAAGAAGCGCAAGGACAGCCGCAAGATAAGCCGGGCATTACGCAGCGGCGGTCGCGCGCGCAACCCGCCGCGCCGCGCCGCGAGCCGGAGCGCGAATATAAGCCCAAACGCGCTTTGAGCTATGGCATCGCGAGCGATGTTGGCAAGCTGCGCGGCAATAACGAAGATGCTTGTTTCGCCATGCAATGGCATACGATGACCGTGGAAAACCGCCCGGACTTTGGTTTCTTTGTTGTCGCGGATGGTATGGGCGGGCATCTCGACGGCGAAAGAGCCGCGGGCATCGCCGTGCAGACGCTGGCCTCCGAAATGCTGCAAAGCGTTTATATGCCCTTGCTGCGGAACTTCCGCGCGGACAAGACGATGATCCTTGAAGCCTTGGTCGCCGCGACAGAAAAGGCGAATTTGGCTGTCATTGACGCGGTGCCGGGCGGCGGCACGACCTTGTCAACTGTGGCGATTGTCGGCAACCTGGCTTATCTTGCGCATGTGGGCGACAGCCGCGCCTATCTGGTCCACCATGATGAAATCGAGCAGTTGACGACTGACCACACTTTGGTGCAGCGGCTGATCGAGATGAAAGAACTCACGCCCGAAGAAGCCGAATATTACCCGCAGAAGAATGTGCTATACCGGGCGATCGGACAGAATGAGAGCCTGAAAGTGGAAAGGTTGATCCGCACCTTGCCCGCGGCCGCTCACATGATAATCTGCAGTGATGGTTTGTGGGACCAAGTGGACGACGAAACGTTGAAGCGCGTGACGCTCGAATCAACAAGCCCGCAAGCAGCCTGTGATCGGCTGGTCAGCCTTGCAAATGACCATGGGGGGGCAGACAATATTTCCGTCATCATATTGAAAGTCCCGGGGGACGACGTCAATATCTAGGTCCAGTCGAAACGCGTCGCGACATAGTCTTTCAACGTATCATAATCAGTTGCGGCAAGACGCTCTGCCCAAGAAAATGAAGGAATAGACGACAAAGATGAATTCTGTCCCAGCATCCATCAATCGGATTCGCAAGCGCAAGACTATTTTGGTAGTTGACGACGAACCGCGCATGATTGGCTTCATTCGCATGAACCTCGAATTGGAAGACCATCAAGTAATCGAGGCGCACAGCGGTTTGGAAGCGCTGGACGCGCTGCGAAAGAAATTGCCGGATCTGCTTATCCTCGACGTCATGATGCCGGACCTGGACGGCTTCGAGACTTTGCGCATGCTGCGCGAGTTTTCCGATATACCGGTTATTATGCTGACCGCTAAAGGCGAGGAAAACGACAAAGTGTTGGGTTTGGAACTGGGCGCCGATGATTACATCACCAAGCCCTTTGGACCGCGGGAACTGTCAAGCCGCATCAAAGCGCTATTTCGGCGACTGGAAAAACCATCAACCGCAGAAGCCATCTTGCGCGTTGACGATCGGCTTAGCGTGGATTTCAACCAGCGTCAGGTTATTGTAGATGGCGCGGCTGTGAAGTTACGTCCGACGGAGTATCGCCTCTTGTATCATCTGATTCGCAACGCGGGCTGGACGGTGCCACACGATCAAATCTTGCAAAAAGTCTGGGGATATGAATACCGGGACGAGGCGCACTACGTGCGGCTGTATGTCAACTATCTGCGAGAAAAGATAGAAGAAGATCCTTCAAACCCGCGTTATATCATAACCGAGCGTGGCGTCGGCTATCGGTTCATCAACTTCAAGCAAGATCAACAGCCCTAGACTTAGGCGAGCAAAAAGCCGAAATCTAGGTATAGACAGGCTTGATCCTGCCCATGCGCCGCGTATTGCGAACATGTTACCGACCCGTAATCACGAAATACAAATATCCTGCGGTTGCGCCGCTTGAGTTTTTTCTTGAGCGTGTTCCACTGTGATTTACTGGGCTTTTCCGCGCTTTCGCGCAGTTCGAAATAGCTCTTGCGGAAAACCGCGCGAAAGTGATGGTCGTCGTATTCAATCAGCTTTATCAGACAGGCGCCCCGCGGTCCAGACAAAGCGTCATTGATGAAGTCGGCCGCGTATCGACGGCGTACTTTTTGAAACTGTGGCAGCTCGTTGCGCATTTCCTGACCGCCTTGTGCTAGACTGATTGGCAATAACAATCGGAGATCGTCGCTTCATCTTTGGAATTCATAGAGTGCCTGAATCAATAAACGCAATGCAACGCATCCTTAATTTCCTATTGATTATGCTGCTCTGTTTGCTGCTTGTACATGCCTTTGTGTACTTGGCATTCGGCGTCGCCCTCATCCCATTTCCTTTTGATTACGATCAAGGGGAGGGCTTTGAACTCAATAACGCGGTTTTGCTAGCCTCTGGGCGCTGCCCCTACTGCGACAACGAGGTCTTTCCCTTCTACGGCAGTGGCTATCCCCCGCTATTTCATCTGTTGATGGTCCCCTTTGTGAAACTGTTCGGCGCGCAGTTTTGGTATGGACGTTTGATTATTTTCGGGGCGACGCTCGTCACCGCCTTGGCTATCGCTAGGGGGGTATTTCGCGATTCGGGACATCGCATGATCGCCGCCATCGCCGGCCTGGCTTTCTTGTCGTCCAATTATGTCTACCACATCGGTCCGATGCTGCGTCAGCATTTGCTCATGGTGATGTTCGAAACCTTGGCTGTCGCAATCATCGCGCGAGCCTTCGACCCCGGCGCGAAAACAAGACGGCGACTCTTTGTCGCCTGTGCCTTGCTGCTTTGCGCCGGCTTTACCAAGCAGCTTGCCTACAGCAGTTGTATCGCCGTATCCTTTTGGCTTTTCTTGCGCAATCCGCGCTCCGCCATTCAATACAGCTTGGGTCTTGGGCTTGCGGCCGGCGCCATATTCGCGCTTTTGACGCTCGCGACCGAGGGTCATTGGTGGATCAACATAATCGCGGCAAATCAGAATCCCTATCAACTGGACCAGTTCCTGGGTTTGCTGCAGCAATTCCTAAGACTCCATGGCTGGTTGATCGCGCTGGCAATTGCCATGGTCCTTTATGAGCTCTATTTTGACAGACTGTCGGTCTATTCAATCTGGTTCCTTGCCGCCTTCATCAACACCAGCGCGGCCGGTAAATGGGGCGCTGGCGACAGCTATTTTGTTACTGCGCTGGCCGCCATCTGTATCTTGAGCGGGATTTTCCTCGCCCGCTCGCTAAACAGATCTTGGCATTTGCCGGGCAATTATCTAGCGCGCTTCTTTAAGCCCATCGCGGGGCATGCAAATGGCGGATTGCTGGCGCTTTTCGCCACGATTCTATTCCTGGCATACGGCATCAGCGTATTCAAATTGCCGACATCGGGGCAGCTCTTCGCGCCAATCGCCTCGGCGCTGAACATTCAACCATTGCCAGCATGGCGCTATCCTTTGTACGATCCCGCCGGTTGGACGGTCGGCTATGCGATGACCGGTCACCTGCCCTCTCAAGCCGATTATGCGGGAGGCTGGCAGATCGTCGACGCCATCAAGCAGACCGACGGGCTGCTGCTCTCCGAAGACGCTGGCTTCAATCTGCGCAGCGGCCGTGAAGTTATAGCCAATGCCATACAATTGAAAAATTTGTGGGAGAACGGTTTATACGACCCGACAGAGTTGATGCAAATGATCATGTCGCAAAAATTTGCTTTGGCGATCATACGCGCGGGCTTGTTCCCCCCGCCAGTGATGAGGGCGATTCATTCCAGCTATCAGCTCGATCAGATCATCGCGATGAATGGCTTCGATTACCAATTGTGGCGTCCCCAGCGCAGCTCAAGCGCCGGCGATGTCAAAAATGCCAACAATGCCAACAATGCTAATAATGCCAACAAAGCCAACAATGATTGAAGGACACGCTCGGTTTTCGCGGGTGATAATTCGCGCAAGTCCAATTAGAATACGCTCGGCGCGTATCCGGCGAAAAGAGGAAGATTGATGAGCGAAGTCGACGGTCAAGCATTCAAGAACATGCTAGCCTGCTGGACGGCTGGCATAACCGTAGTTTCGGTAGCGTCTGCGGGAGATTGGCAGGCGATAACAGTCAACTCCTTTGCCAGCGTGAGCATGACCCCGCCCCTAGTCTGCCTGAACATCGCCAATCGGCTCGATATACGCGCCTACTTGGCGCGCGAGGGGCATTTCTCGGTGAGCATTCTTTCCAACCAGCAATTAGAGCTCGGCAAGCGCTTTGCCGGCTACTACGATGATCAGCTCGATAATCGCTTCGACGGGCTGAACTGCGAAAGGACCTCGCAGGGCGATCCGATCATCCCCGATGCCATGGCTTGGCTTGGCTGCACAGTCGAGCACATGATCAATGTCGGAGAGAATTCCATGTTTGTTGGCTTAGTTCAGGCTGGCGGCTGGACAAGCGACAAATTGCCGCTCTTGTATCACAACCGACTGTGGGGAACTTTTGCGGCTACCGAAGAAAAATAGCCGCCCTTTCTTCGCTGAAACATAAGATTGATTCAAAGCAGATCGCGGGCGGCTATTGCCGCGCCAATGATGCCAGCCCGGTTGCGCAATTGCGCCGGCACAATTTTTGTAGCGCAGGAAATGTGCGGGAAGAATTTGTCATATTTCTTGCTGACGCCGCCCCCTATGATGAAAAGATCCGGCGTGAAGAGCGTCTCCATGTAGCGCAGGTGCTCGGAAAGGCGCTTGCCCCACTTGCGCCAACTGTACCCGTTTTCCTGGCGGCCGCGGTCGGAAGTGCGGTCTTCCGCGCTCTTGCCTCGAATAATGAGATGACCAAATTCTGTGTTTGGTATCAATAGCCCGTTAATGAAAAAAGCGCTGCCGACGCCGGTGCCCAAGGTCAGGATAACGACCAAGCCGCCTTGGTCTTTGCCGGCGCCAAACTGCAATTCCGCGATGCCAGCAGCGTCAGCGTCGTTGAGCGCCAGCACCGCATTGCCGGTAGCCGCGCGAAAAAGCGCCTGGGCATCGGTCCCAATCCACTCATCGTCAACGTTCGCCGCGGTCCGGGTTATGCCATGCTGTACAACAGCGGGGAATGTGCAGCCGATCGCGCCGTCCCAGCTAAAGCGGCGGACAATCTCGCCGACGACAGCCGCAACGGGTTCAGGTTTGGCAGGTTGCGGCGTCGCTATGCGCAGGCGCTCGGTAAGAAATTCGCCCTTAGACGTATCGACAATTGCGCCTTTGATGCCCGACCCGCCTATGTCTATGCCCAAGACTTCCATGTGCCTGTCCTCCCGCCCTTCTCGAATGGAAACTGCACAATCATACCAAATTCGCAAATTATGTCATAATAGAGGTGGAGCCTGAGGCAGGGCAATCGCTTCAAATTATTTTCAACATAGAGGACGCAGAGGACACAGAGTTTTAGGAGTTTAGGCGACTATTCTTCTAAATCTGCGGCCCGGAATCGGCTACCGTCCCCAGCGGAACGTGATTTGTCACCAAAAATCACAGCTGAGAAGAGATTTTTTGTTTTTCTCTGCGTACTCTGTAGTTAATTTTCAGTTTAGAATCCCGCCATTTCGTCCGCCATCATTTTGCAGCGATTGCCCTGGGAGCCTAAGGCAGAGCAATCGCAGCACATATTCTTCACCACCAAGGACACCAAGAATCATCTATTGATCTGCAAAAAAAGAGACATTGTAGGGGCCTTTGACGGTCAGTGTCGAAGGGCTGTGTCGAAGGGCTGTGTCTACGCGCCCTACGCGCACTACGCGACCCGCTGAAACGCCCACAAATTATAGGTTATTTTCGCGGGTGGCTCGCGAGCCGCCCCACCGTCTGGGTAGATTTTTGTGACATTCGACACACATTGATTCTGGTGCGATTGCTCTGAGCCCGAGGGGAGAGGATTGGTTTCGTTGTGCGGACGATGGCTCTAGAACGGGCCAGGTAGACATAGAAACCTACGATTGTTCTGCGTGACGGCATGCGAGCTTGAAATCCCATACGATTGACCATTATAGTGATAGTGAAGTGTGCTTGTCTAAGTCCATGGGATAGCAAATGATCCGATCTGCTTTTTGCATACTTGTATGTGTTCTAAGCTTGAATGTATTTGTCTTGGTCCGCGCGCAGAGCAGCTGCGCTGCTGGCAGCTGTGGTCTGGATCAGAGCGCCATCGCCTCGTACCCCAGCCCACAGGTGGTTCCGCTAGCGGTTGATGAAGCGCTGCTCCATGACCGCGAGTACCGACAGGTCAGTGCCGAACTGAAGATCTATGATCAACCGGCTGGCGAGATCATAGATACGCTCGGCGCAGGTTACAGCTTCGTCACCGTGCAGGAAGAATTGGATGGCTGGGCGCATGTTGGCGACGGCAAGTGGGTCTTGTCCGATAGCCTGGGCGAGCCCTGGACGCCATCAAGGTTTGCGGGCGTGCTCTTGCCAAACCAAGGACTGCCCTACACGATGGCTTGGACCTTGCGCCACTTGAATGGCGCGACCAGCCCAGGTGGACCCGAAGCCGCGAGCAACCCCTTTCTCTATCGCTATTCCAGGGTCAACATCTACTCAACTGTCGAAGTTGATGGCTATAACTGGTACCAAATCGGCGCTGATCAATGGGTGCATCAATTCAAGGTCGCCAAGCTCTTGCCAGTGGAAAAACCGCTAGAAGTCGATACGCACAAGTGGGTCAGCGTTGACCTCTACGAACAAGTGGCAATCGCCTACGAAGGCGACAAGCCGGTCTTTGCCACCTTGATATCTTCGGGTTTGGAAGAATGGCCCACCAATGAGGGCGTATTCCATGTCTACGTGCGTTTCCCGCGTACGCTCATGAGCGGCGCTTATAATCAGCCTGATTTCTATTATCTACAAGAAGTGCCGTGGACGATGTATTTCGACGGCGACATCGCCTTACACGGCGCTTACTGGCACGATGGGTTCGGCTATCGCAAGAGCCACGGCTGTGTCAACATGACCATCACCGACGCGCACTGGTTATTCCAATGGGCGGAAGATGAATATGACTTTGCCAACGGCGACTATACCGGTCCAGCGGTTTATGTCTTTTCGAGCGGCGACTACAATTGAGATTTATTTGAGCTGCATGTAAGCCTCAAGCCGAGAAGCATCACTTCGCCATAGCGAGTTCCGCCACTGGCGAACCGTGGATGTAACCCTTCACCGCCAGTAATTCCGCATTCAAGATGCTGCATCCCGCCGCGCCCCGCACCGTGTTATGCGAAAGCGCCGCAAACTTGTAACCCAATATGGGGCAATGGCGCAGGCGGCCGATGCTCGTCACCATGCCCCGCCCGGCGTCGCGGTCGCGCCTGGGTTGCGGACGGTCGATCTGCTCCAGATACTGCAGCGGACTGCTGGGAGCGCTCGGCAGCGCCGGCACAGGATTCGGTCCGCGAAAAGAATTCCAGTCCTGGATGATCGTCTCGTCATTCGGCGCGTCTTCCAGCTCGACCGAGATGTTCACCAAGTGACCGTCAATCACCGGCACGCGCGTGCAAGTCGCGCTGACGATCATTTCCAGTTCATCAATCGCGCCGTCGCGCAACTCGCCCAGCATCTTGCGCGATTCGGTCTGCATCTTATCTTCGTCGCCCGGTACATAGGGGATGATATTGCCCAGGATGTCCAATGATGGCACGCCAGGATAGCCTGCCCCGCTAATAGCCTGCTCGCTGACCAGGTGCAGGCGGCGAACACCGTATTTCAAGAGCGGCTTCAAGGACATGACCACCGGCATCACCGTACAGTTGGAGTTCGCCACCAGCGCTCCGCTAGACCAGCCGCGCCGATCACGCTGTACATCAATCAAGTCAACATGCTCGGCGTTGACTTCCGGCAGCAGGAGCGGGACATCCGGCGCCATACGGTTCAGGGACACATTGGTACAAAGAACATGCCCCCCTGCAGCCAGCTCCACTTCACGATCTATCGCCGCTTCCTTGGGCAATGCCGAAAAGACCAGTGGCGAATCCAAGGGGGCATTCAGGGATTTCACGGTTAGGTTCGCGACATTGCCCGGCGGATTGCCTTCCAACACCCAATGAGCGGCTTCGCCATAAGTTTTGCCTGCGCTGCGGCTCGACCCGATGACTTCGCGTACTTGAAACCAGGGATGCCCGTCCAACAGTTGAATGAAGCGCTGGCCGACAGCGCCGGTCGCGCCCAGTACCGCTACATCAATTTTCGTCATCAACTCAACCTGCCTTACATCCCCACGGTGCCGGAGCGCACAGCGGGATAGGAACCCAGCATTTTTACAAATGATGTCAAGTGCAGCAATTGCGTCAGAACATCCTGGCATTTTGGATCTTGCCAGTGCCCTTCAAAGTCGAGATAAAACAGCGGCTCCCAGGGTCTGTTGCGGCGTGGGCGGGATTCCAGCTTGGTCAAGTTCAAATCTCGCTTGGCGAACTCACCCAAGCATTGATACAGCGCGGCAGGCTGATTGCGCGTGGCGAATACGATTGAGGTCTTGTTGTAATCCGAGGGTTCGGGATCGCCGTCGCCCATCAAAAGGAAGCGCGTATAATTATAGGGCTCGTCCTCGATTTCTTTAGCGATAACCGCCAGACCATAAAGCTCCGCCGCCAATTCTGTCGCGATCGCGCCCAGCCCCGGCTGTGGCTCGCGGGCGAGGTCATGCGCCGAGCCGGCTGTGTCGTACCAACCTACAGCTTCAATGTTGTAGCGTTTCAGAAATCTTTCGCATTGCATCAAGGCTTGCGGATGGGAGCGGACTTGTTTGATTTCATCCAAGACCGTGCCAGAAATCCCAAGCAAAGCGTGATGAACGTGCAGGATCACCTCCGCTTGGATACGCACATCGTGGTCGAGCAGCATCTCGTAAGCCCCGCTGACCGAGCCCGCCAAAGCGTTCTCGACCGGCAACAAGCTGTAGTCGGCTTCACCTGACTGCAAGGCATCGAAGAGGCGATTAAAATCCTGGCAAGGCAGGCAGTCCACATCGGATCCGAAATGCTGCCGCACCGCAATCTCTGAATTAGCGCCGGGAATCCCTTGATACGCTACCCTTGGCATGAGGCTTCCGTTTCCAGAATCAAATGCGCCGAATCATATCCGATGACTGTGATTTATGAAAGACTTGAAATCTTGACCTGCCCGCAGGTATAAGTTGCGAGACCATCCATGGCAATCGCTTCAAATTATTTTCAACATAGAGGACGCAGAGGACACAGAGGTTTAGGAGTTTAGACGACTATTCTTCTAAATCTGCGGGCCGGAATCGGCAACAGTCCCCAGCGAAACGTGATTTGTCACCAAAAATCACAGCTGAGAAGAGATTTTTTGTTTTTCTCTGTTTTCTCTGTGTACTCTGTAGTTAATTTTCAGTTTAGAATCCCGCCATTTCGTCCGCCATCATTTTGAAGCGATTGCCCTGCGAGACCATCAAGAACCCGCGACAATTTTCCCCGATACACGTATAATGATAGAGAAGTCTTTGCTGCTAGGAGACGAGATGAATAAAGAACAACGATTCGACCCAATGAAAGAAATACAGAACATTGGCGAGCACATCAGCAAACAGATCGAAAAAGGCATCCGCAATGTCACTAGCGGCTCCGAACAGCTCGCGCTTGATATGTATGCGGCGGAAGATCAACTTGTCATCCGGACGGGGTCCATTGATGGCTTGCTCAAGGAAAGCATAGAAATCAGCCTCGAAAGCGACGTGCTGACCATCGCCCTGCAAACGGAAGCCGAATCCACGCCGACAACGGCGCGCTATTTCATGCAGGAGCGTCGCTTTGGCGCTGTCAGTCGCTCGGTCGAACTGCCCATACCCGTGAAAGGAAACGAAGCGCGGGCAAAGGTGGAAAACGGCAATCGCCTTGTCGTTAGCATGCCGGTGGATGACAGCGTTTATGGCAACATCACCGTTACCCCGGTTGAATAAAGCGCGCCTGCTTCGTTACATTGCCTAACTCCACAATCGCGCGAAGCGCATCCGACGAAAGGCGCGCAAGCATGTCGCGCTCGCAGAATTAATTCGATTGCGCGGCGCATGGGCGGCGCGGTTTTTGCGGTATATTATACGGAGACCGAGGCGCTCATTCATCGAGATAGCTGAGCCTGGCGAATTCCAATTGCTTGTCGAAGTTATCAAGCAAGGACTGCTTCCGTTCGTCATCCAAGAATGACAGTTGAATAGATCTGCGAGCCATGTCGACGACATCGTTTAGCTCCAAGCCGCATTGCTCGACCGCCATGACGTATTCATCCACAAGCGAGCTCTGATAAAACCTTGGCATGCCCGAAGCCAAAAGCGCTTGCACCTTATTGTCGACAAGCGTTCGGAGAGGATAGGCGGGGGCAGCGTCAATTAAGCCGCGCCGCAGCGCCCGACTTATGGAAAGAACCACGGGAATGCCGGCTTCTGCCAGACGGTTGACGATGTACGGTTGATTATGGATAGCCCAGGTTTCGCTTAGCCGATGCGGTTCGAGCTCCTCCAGAGCCAACAGCAAGCTGTCGGCGTCCATGCCGCCGGTTTGCGCTACGGTGAATATGCCCTTCTTGCGCGCGGTTGCGAAGGCGCGTTTGAACTGGCCCACCGGCTGCGCGTCGTCTTCCCCGATCAAGCCGAGAGCGACCACATTGCCCCCCTTCGCCGCCGCGCTAGTCGCCCAGCGCGCCACGTCATCGCCAACGCGGGGATTGTCCCGGGGAATGCACAGGATCCAAGCCATATCGACGCCCCAAGCCCGCAGCGCGCGGTCTCGTCCGTCATTGAGCGCGTTGATGAAGACATCAATGCTCATCGAAGATTTACCTATGAATTCGGATGGCGTGACTGCAATTTCGGCATAGCTGACCTTGGCTTTGGCTAGCACGACGCCGATATCGTAGACGACCCGCGCGACATCCTCGGGATAGCGCACCCAAGATCCAGCGACTGCGGCTAGTTCATCGACGCGCTTATAATCAGGATTGACCAGCATATCAGCCCAGAATGCAAAATCCTCGCTGTCGGCGGGGACTCCGTTTTGGCGCGCGATCATCAGCAACCCTTCGTCAACAAAAGCGCCGGTCAACTGCAAATTGAGATCTACTTTTGGGATTGCGGCAAAGAATTCGTGTAAGCCCATCACATTACCTCTTCATTAGAAATATAGCCCGAGCAAGAAATGGCGCATCCCGCTATGCAGGCTCATTCGGCCGATTCCATGCCAGCAGGCATCGTGCGCGTCATGCTCGCTTTGGCATCGCGGAAGGCCGCGCAAGCGCCTATGAAAGCCGAAAACAGCGGATGAGGACGATTCGGTCGACTGAGAAATTCCGGATGGAATTGCGTTCCCAACATGAATGGATGGTCCTGAAGTTCAGAGATTTCCACCAGGACCTTGTCCGGGCTTAATCCACTGAAGCAGACGCCATTATTGGAAAATTGATCTCTGTAAGCATTATTGAACTCGAAGCGATGCCGATGACGTTCCATGACCAGCTCTCGTCCATAGGCTTCCGCCGCGAGGGAATTGGGGACCAGCGCGCAGGGGTATTCTCCCAGCCTCATCGTGCCGCCCATATCGGTGATGGCGCGCTGCTCGAGCATGAGATCAATGATCGGATCTGGTGTGCTGACGTCGAATTCGAAGCTGTTGGCGTCTTCCAAGCCAAGTACGTTGCGAGCGAACTCGATGCACATGACTTGCATGCCCAGGCACAGACCCAAATACGGCACTTTGTTTTCCCTTGCGAACTTGGCTGCCACGATTTTGCCTTCGATGCCTCGATAACCAAAGCCGCCGGGCACCACAAAGCCGTCGAGGTCGCGCAGCTTATCCCGATGCTTGCCTTTTTCCAATTCGCCAGAATGGATCCAGAGGACCTCGACATCCTGAGCATTTTGAATCGCCGCGTGCGCGATCGATTCTTTCACCGACATGTAGGCGTCATGAAGCTCCACATATTTACCCACGATGCCAATACGCAGCTTGTCTTTCGCCGCTCGAAAACGCTTTACCAGCCGCCGCCACTCGAGCAAGTCCGGCGGCGAAGCGTGGATCTTGAAGCGCTCGAGAATGAAATCAGCCAAGCCGGTCTCTTCGATCAATAAAGGCACGGCATAAATGTTGTCCGTCGTTTCCAAGGGAATGACGGCGTCCTCGTCAACATCGCAAAAGAGCGCGATCTTGTTGATGATATCATGGTTGGCAGGGTGATCGGTGCGAGCGATGATCACGTCCGGCTGGATACCGATGCCGCGCAATTCACGCACGCTATGTTGGGTCGGTTTGGTCTTCAGCTCATCGGTAGCGCCGATGTGCGGCAAGAAGGTGACGTGAACATAAAGAGCCTCGCTACGCGTGAGCTCTGTGCGCAGTTGACGCAGCGCTTCGAGGAAGGGCAAACCTTCGATGTCGCCGGCTGTCCCGCCCACTTCGACAATGACAACATCGGCGCCGCTGCGCTGCCCCACCAATTTCATGCAGCGTTTGATCTCGTTGGTTATATGGGGAACAACTTGAATCGTACCCCCGAGGTAGTCGCCCTTGCGCTCTTTTTCGATCACCGTCAGGTAAACTTGCCCGGCTGTGACATTTGACAGTCGACTGACATTTTCGTCTACGAAGCGCTCGTAGTGGCCTAAATCAAGATCGGTTTCGGCGCCGTCTGCGGTAACAAAGACCTCGCCATGTTGGTAAGGGCTCATCGTCCCGGGATCAACATTGAGATAGGGATCCAATTTTTGCAGCGCCACTTTTAAGCCGCGGGCTTTTAATATTCTTCCTATCGCCGCGACTGTCAGCCCCTTGCCAACAGAACTTAGCACACCGCCGGTACAGAATATGTATTTGGGACTAGCCATCTCGCTTCCACCTTGCCCCTTGTTCAATTATCGCTCCTTAGTCCGCCATCCAGGTTGCAAATCATCTGTCGCCAGCCGCAAACGGCATCCATCCAGCGCCCAAGCACGCAATCTAAATCATTTCCGCCAAGTCCGCCGCCGCCCGCCGCAGATCCAAGAGCAGCAATCCCAATTTGGCTTCGTCGTTAAGGACCGCAGTCAGCACGGCTTCGTCGTTGACAGACAGCATCAGCACAAAGCCGCAAGCGCCTTTTATCATGAGATGATCCAGGCTGCCCCGCCCCAGCTCCAGCGCGATGCGCTCGCCCCAGCCCACCATCGCCGCGCTCATCGCGGACATGCGTTCATCGTTGGCATCATTGTTTACATCATTCGGCAGGAACGACGACATGTTGACACCCTCGACGCTGACAAGCGAGATCGCTTCCAGCTCGGGGTTTAGCGCATGCACTTGGCGCAGGCGCGCGCCCATCGCATCCGCCTGCAATTGCCGCATCGCCCCGCTCCTTTCAATCAAAAAAACCATTCGTGAACAACGATTCTAAATACGGAATAATCGCCATCTTTTGGCGCAAGGCGCATGATAAACTTTGAAGCAACAAACGTGGGATGGCAGATTTGCCATATAGCATATTGCCATGTTTAATTATACTAGACGTGGCGCAAAGGGCAAGCTGAGCAGCCAAGGCTTCCCAATTCTTTTCCGCTGCTAGCACGCGTTTCCTACAGATATAGCATACTGCAAGGGCTATCGACACGCAAATGGAACGGTATCAATGAGCGAACAGTACGAAGGGACGCGGGTCGCCCGACAGGCTCAGCAAACCATGACGCCGGTGCAAGACATTGCCGAGCGTATCGCAAACGCTGTGAGCCAGGTCATCATGGGCAAGGGCAACGAGATCCGGCTCACCACACTCGGTCTGCTTTGTCGCGGCCATATCTTGCTCGAGGACATACCCGGCGTGGGCAAAACCATGATGGCGAAGTCCCTGGCCCGCGCGGTGGGCTGTACCTTCAATCGCATTCAGTTCACGCCGGACATGCTGCCCTCGGACATCACCGGCGTTTCCATCTTCAACCCAAAATCGCGCGAGTTTGAGTTTCGGCCCGGACCAATCATGGCGCAGCTTGTACTCGCCGACGAGATAAACCGCGCCACGCCAAAAACGCAGTCGGCGCTGTTGGAAGCCATGGAAGAGGGCCAGATGACGGTCGACGGGGTTACATACCGGCTGAGCAATCCTTTTCTGATTATGGCTACACAGAACCCGATCGAATACGAAGGCACCTTCCCCTTGCCCGAAGCGCAACTGGATCGCTTTCTGATTCGGATCCAGATGGGTTATCCGCAGCCGCAAGAAGAGTTGAAGATTTTATCCGCGCAACAATACCAGCATCCCATTAACAATCTCCAGCAGGTCGTCAGCTTGCAAGAGTTGCTGTCTGCCCAGCAATTGATTAAAGATGTCTATGTCGCGCAAGAGGTGAAGCAGTATATCGTAAACTTGATCACCGCTTCGCGCCGGCACCCTGATGTCTATCTCGGCAGCAGTCCGCGCGGCTCTTTGGCGCTTTTCCGCACCGCGCAAGCCCGCGCCACCATGACAGGCCGCGACTATGTTATCCCGGACGATGTGAAAGCTCTGGCCGAAGTGACGCTGGCGCATCGCATCATCGTTGGTCCGGCCGCGCGCATCAAAAACATCAGCTCGCGAACGATCGTGCAAGACATCTTGCAGACGACGCCGGTGCCTGGCGCATCCCTGCGCTAAGCTCCTATGCCAAACCGACGCAACATCCTCTATATTTTGATGATTATCAACCTGTTGGCTGGTTTGTTCACCGGCAGTCCAGAGCTGTTCAATTTGACTTACCTGATCGCGGCAGCTCTCCTGCTATCGTTCCTGTGGACCTGGGTCACCTTGCGCGGCATCGCCCTGCAGCGCCGGACGCGCACTCGTCGATCCCAGGTGGGGCGAATGTTTCGCGAATCCTTCAGCGTAAGAAAAACCGGCATCTTGCCGAAACTCTGGTTGGAAATTCACGACCATTCCAGCTTGCCGGGCCACCATGCCAGCCACGTTGTGCCGTCGCTGCTGGGCGCAAAAGAATATAGTTGGGACGTCGAAACAATCTGCGTCGTACGCGGCGAGTTTCAGCTGGGTCCGCTGACCGTGATTAGCAGCGATCCCTTTGGTTTCTTCCGTTCGCCACGCCGGCTAAGCGCGACCGAGAAGCTGATCGTGTATCCGATGACCGTGGATCTCAATAAGGTGGTTTTGCCCATAGGCATTTTATCTGGCGGCGATGCCCAGCGGCAACTCACGCACGAGATCACCACCAACGCCAGCAGCATCCGCGACTACGTCGCAGGCGACAGTATGAACCGCATCCACTGGCGCTCCACCGCGCGCACCGGCAATATCATGGTCAAGGAATTTGAGCTGGACCCGCTGGTGGACATCTGGCTGTTTAGCGATTTCTCTGCTGATTCTTTGTACGAAGCGCCAGGACTGCGGCGCGCGACACAAGGCAGGAACGTCCTTTCCGAGCGAAACTGGATACCGCCATCAAGCGAAGAATACGGCGTCGTCATCGCGGCCTCGCTAGCGAAATACTTCATCGAGAGCGAGCGCGTTGTGGGATACGGCGCCTACAGTCCCTTCCGCCAGGTTTTCCAGCCAGACCGCGGCAACCGTCAATTGACCAGGATCTTTCAAGCGCTGGCGGTCGCGCGCAGCACGTCGACCCATACGCTGAGGCAAATGTTATCGCTGGAGACGCCGCATTTCACGCGGGGCACAACGCTCATGATCATCACATCATCATTGGACGAGGGCTGGATTGCCGAGGCGCAAATCATGATACGGCGCGGGGTCCGCCCGATCTGCGTCTTCATTGATCCGCAGACTTTCGATGCTCGGCAAGATTCGAGCGAAATCCGCGGCCTGCTGCAATTGGCGAAGATTCCTACGCTCATAATCGGCCAAGGCGACGATTTGACAGTCGCCTTGGAACAGCGTCCAATCTAAGCGGCGCGGCGCACAATCGGCGCGAAGATGCGCCGCGCTCACAGACTATACTGAAATCAATGTAGTCGCGGACGAAGGAAAACGAAGGTTAAGCAAATGAAGCAAACATTTGATGTGATAATCATTGGCGCTGGCGCGATGGGCAGCGCGGCCGCCTATTATTTCAGCCAGCGAAAACAGCGGGTACTTTTGCTCGAACAATTTGAGCTTGATCACCGGCGCGGCAGTTCTTATGGCTATTCGCGCATCATTCGTTATTCCTATGACTATCCGGAATACGTCGAGCTGGCAAAAGACACTTTTCCGTTATGGTTCGCTGTCGAAGAGGCTTTGGGAGAGCGGCTTTACGTGAAGACGGGCGGCATCGATTTCGGTCCCGCAGACGATGAGATGCTGCAAGCAACGATTGAAGCCGTGCAGTCGGGCGGCATCAAGCATGAGCTGCTATCAGTTGCGGAAGCGCAACGGCGCTTTCCGCAATTTCGTCTGGATGAGGATTTTCGCGTCCTCTACCAGCCGGATAGCGGTTTCGTCAAAGCCTCCGCGGCTGTAAAGGGACATATCAAGCTCGCGCGGCAAAACGGCGCTATCCTCAAAGACAAGACCGCCGTCGCCAATCTGTCGATTCATCAGGACAGCGTCGACGTCGCCACCGAGGCCGGCAACTACTCGGCTGGCAAGCTAGTCGTGACAGCCGGTTCCTGGGCGCGCTCGCTGCTCTTGGAAACCGGTCTTGACCTGCCGCTCCAGCCCTTGCGCTGCCAGTTGAACTTTATGTCGACGCGCCAGTCCAGTCTTTATGAAGCCGAGAGCTGCCCGGTCTGGATCGCGCATGTGAGCGGATTGTTCCCCGAAACGCTATACGGCATTCCCTCGCATGACGGTTCCGGTTTCAAAGTCGCCTTTCATGGCGGCCCCCCACATCGTCATCCGCGCGAAATCGATTACAATCCCGATCCGGAAAACCTTGAAAGCGTTCGTCACTTTTTGCGCTGTCATATCCCGGGGCTTGCGGAAGCGCCAGTGAAAGAGAGCCGCATCTGCCTTTACACACAAAGCCCGGACGAGCACTTCATCGTGGACAAGCATCCCAGCCATTCTCATGTCGTGATAGGCGCGGGTTTCAGCGGGCATGGCTTTAAATTCAGCACCATCATCGGCAAAATGCTCAGCGATCTGGCGCTTGATGGCGCGACGCCGCACAATGATCGCCTATTCAAAATCAGCCGTTTTTCAGCCTAAGCGTCCACCAGTCATAAACGCCGAGAAGACGAAATCCATTGTCAGTCAGGAGCTCAGCCGCGGCGCGATCACTTTGCGGGGCCAGCGCGCCAACAGTAGCCAATTGCCGCGCGGACGCGACAGACTGCGCCCAGCCTATCGCGTCCCTTGTCAATGCGCCTTCGATCCAGATTCCGTTGTAAGCAAGCGTCTCAACCGGCACAAGATGGGACCTTGTGGCATCTAACGGTACACTTGAACCCAGCGCGGGAGACGCGACATAGAGCCCATAGCTTTCTAGGGACGGCGCGAACTCGCAGGAGCCGCAGAGGCCGCGCATGACCTGATTCTCGCTTTTGACTAAGGAGCGCAGCAGTGTCGCGTCGAGCGTTCTGGCAAGCAAAATGCTTTCGGCAATCAGCCGGCGGCCGATGCCCATTCCGCGCGCCTTCGCTTGCACAGCCAAGAGATCCAACTCGAGGCGTCGCTCCCCCGTCACGGACAGGGTGATGAAATTGTCCGCAAAAGCCCGGATTCCCTGGGCGTCCAGGGCAAGGAGCGTGTAGTTGCGACCCGACTGCAAAAGTCGGCGGATGCGATCCCGGTCGAAGGCTTCGCCAAAACTTTCTTCCGCGATGGCGACAATGGCCGCGGCATCAGCAGGGCTGGCGCGCCGGACGCGAACGCTCATTGATTTTTCCTGGGCGCAAGCAGATAATGAAGGTGCGCCTGTCTTGGATTCCCGGAAACAGATTTGATCATGTCATCACCCGCAAGAGCCGCTCGGCCACAGCGAAATAACAACCTGCTTGTTCCTTGAGAGTCACAATACACATGAACAGATATTTGTACATTATCGCCTTCTTCAGCGGCATGACCACCCTAGCCATCGAGTTATCGGCTTCGCGCTTGCTGGGCAATGTCTTTGGCAACAGCAACCTGGTCTGGGCGAATGTCATCGGCTTGATGCTGCTCTATCTGACTGTCGGCTACTTCTTGGGCGGGCGCCTGGCGGACAGATTCCCGCGCATAGGCGTCTTGCTGCAGATCGTCATCTGGGCGGCTTTCCTCTGCGCCTTGATTCCCCTCATCGCGCGACCGGTTGTAACCCAAGCCGCGCAAGCGGTTTTCGGCGCGGACGCGGCGCTGGCGCTGGGTTCATTCGTTTCGGTGCTGGTGCTTTTTTCCATCCCGGTTACGATGCTGGGCACGGTATCGCCTTTTGTGATTCGGCTGGCGGTGCAGCGGATTGAAGAGTCCGGCAAGATCGCCGGGCAGATTTACGCCGTCAGCACTTTGGGCAGCCTGTTAGGCACCTTTTTCCCGGTGCTGTGGATCATCCCAGAGCTAGGCACGACGCGTACCTTTCTGCTCTTCGCCGGCATTTTATACTCAGTCGCCTGGGTGGGCCTCTTCGCGGTCAAGCGCAGGGCGGCATTTGCCTATCTGTTCATGCCGATACTTATCCTATTGCTGGCGCATTTCTTGCTGCAGGGACCGCTGCGTCCGCCCGCCGCCAATTCCACTCTCCGATACGAGAAAGAAAGCGCCTACAACTATATCCAGGTGCAAGAAGACAGCGCTGGCTATCGCTATCTGTATCTGAACGAAGGTCAAGGCATCCACAGCCAATGGCACGAAACCGAAATCCTCTATGGCGGGACCTGGGACTATTTCCTGGTCGGTCCCTTTTTTAATAACCCGCCCTTCCGCGCCGACCAAGTGACATCACTGCTGCTGATTGGCTTGGCTGCGGGCACGATCCCGCGGCAATTCACGGCGATCTACGGCGACATACATATTGACGGCATTGAAATCGATCCAGCTATAGTCAAGGCTGGCGAAACCTATTTTGATATGAACGCGGCTTCCCTGCCCAACTTGACCGCCTATACAGGCGACGGCCGCTATCTGCTCAATCAAATAGGGCATATGGGGCAAATGGGGCAAATGGAACAAATGGGGCAAATGGAGCGCAGCTACAGCGTTATCGGCATTGACGCCTACCGCCCGCCCTATATCCCCTGGCACCTGACAACGGTTGAATTTTTCCAGGAAGCGCAAGCGCGCCTGTCGCAAAATGGACTTGTCATCATCAATGTGGGACGAACCGATACCGACCGGCGCTTGGTGGACGCGCTCTCCAATACCATGTCGCAGGTTTTCCCGAGCGTGCATGCCCTGGATGTACCGGCATCATTTAATACCATTCTCTATGCAACAGTCGAGCCAAGCAGCGCGTCTAACCTGCGTCAAAACCTGCAATATCGGATTGATTCCGTTGATCCAGCGCTCTACGAAATGGTGGATTCGGCTGCGGATTCTTTGGTCCCGCTGGGCGCAAGCGACATCATCTTCACCGATGACCGGGCGCCAGTGGAAACATTGATCGATTCGATCGTCCTCGACTTCCTGTTGTCCGGTCGGGCGGAAGAATTCCGACAAACCGATGAACCCTAGCGACAGGCTCAGCCGTCTTTTGCTCGTCGGCGCCGCGCTGGCTTTCCCGGCATTGCTGCTGCTGGGCGCGCTGCGTCTTGTGCTTTCATATTCGTTTTTGCGCTACGAATACACACGCCCGGGCTTCCCGAGCGATCCCTATGGCTTGAGCGCAGCAGACCGCCTCAGCCTGGGCTACCACGCGCTCGATTATCTGTTGAATGGGGAAAGTATCGAATTCCTGGGCGATTTAACCCTATCTGCGGAACAATGCCTGGGCGCCTACAATAATGACGACACCTGCCCGATGTTTTCCCAAGCCGCGCTTACTCACATGGAAGACGTCAAAGGTATCATCAATATATTATTCGCCTTTGGTTTAGGGCTAGGCATAATTGCCTGCGCGGCTGTCACCCTGGCCTGGCGCTCCATAGCCTACCGCCGAGCCATCTTGCGAGGAATGCGTCTGGGCAGTCTGCTGACGCTGGCAGCGCTGGCTACGCTTGGCGTCATTGCCGGGACCACCTGGGAGCGGGCATTTGATGTCTTTCATGAATTGTTCTTCGCCGCTGGCACTTGGCGATTTCCCTTCGCCGATACCTTGATACGCCTGTACCCGGAACGCCTGTTCGTCGATGCCGCCATTGTCATCGTTGTTCTGGTAACACTGCCTTGCCTGCTGGCGCTTTATCTCTACAGCCGAGCTCTCAGCAGATAGGGCTGTAGGGTTTCTCAGGTTTTCCTGGCGTCGCGAAATTGCCAAGTCTCGAAAGAGATAAGACAGTGAGCGCGGCGCGAAGATTTATGCATGGTTTCAGCATGTCAAAATCAACCAGCCTATACTAAGCTATTACAGTTATGTACGCTGGCGATTGCTCGCGAAGGATAGAGGGAGAATTGACAATGGCAGTACGAGTTGGAATCAACGGATTCGGGCGCATTGGACGGCAGGTGCTCAAAGCCATGCTGGAACGTTACCCCGATGACATTGACATTGCAGCCTTTAACGATCTGGGCGATTTGAACACGATGGCGCACTTATTCCGCTATGATTCGAATTACGGTGTATACGAAGGGACTGTCGAGGTTGCAGACGACGCGCTGATCGTCGATGGCAAGCGCATCGCCGCCCTTTCCGAACGCGATCCGGCGCAACTGCCCTGGGGCGACCTGGGCGTTGACATCGTCATTGAAAGCACCGGCATTTTCCGCGACAGAGCCAGCGCCTTGAAGCATCTGCAAGCTGGCGCCACAAAGGTCATCATTTCCGCGCCAGCCAAGGGCGAGGACCTCACCATTGTCCTGGGCGTCAACCAGGATCAATACGATCCCTCCCAGCACAACATTTTGTCCAACGCCTCCTGCACAACCAATTGTCTGGCGCCCCCAGCCAAGGTCGTCAACGATGTCTTTGGCATCAAGCAGGGATTCATGACCACAATTCATAGCTATACCAATGATCAGCAGATCCTCGATTTGCCGCATAGCGACCTGCGCCGCGCGCGAGCCGCCGCTGTCAACATCATCCCGACTAGCACCGGCGCCGCGCAGGCTGTGTCTCTGGTCATTCCCGAATTGAAAGGCAAATTCGACGGCATGGCGGTGCGCGTGCCAACGCCGACCGGCTCTTTGGTCGATTTCGTGGCGACGGTTGAAAAAACGCCGAGCAAAGAAGCCTTGATCGACGCCTTTGAAGAGGCGGCGGCCGGACCGATGCACGGTTATCTGGATGTATCGCATGAACCATTGGTCTCGACGGATTACATCGGCAATCCGCATTCCAGCGTCATAGACGCGCTGTCAACCGATGTCGCGCAGGACCTGGTGAAGGTCATCACCTGGTATGACAACGAATGGGGATATTCCTGCCGAACGGCGGACCTGGCGAAATTCGTCGGCGACCGTCTGTAGAGAGGCGCGCTAGAACTGAGGGCGTGGCGAATCGCCTCGCCTTTTTGCAGCTGCGGGAGCATGCCCATGAACAAGATGACGGTTCGAGACCTATCATTCGCGGGCAGACGGATCCTGCTGCGGGTGGATTTCAACGTGCCGCTGGACGGCGCGACTGTCGCGGATGACACCCGTATTCGGGCGGCAATCCCTACGATCGAATACATTCTTGCGCAGAAGCCGCGCTCGCTGGTCTTGTTGTCGCATTTGGGCCGCCCCAAGGGCAAGCGCCTAGCGGAGCTTTCTTTGGCGCCGGTGGCGCCGGTTTTGGCGAAGTATCTGGACTTGGACGTCGCCTTCGCCGATGATTGCATCGGTACAGACGTCGATTCCATGATTGGCAACTTGCCAAACTCCAGCGTCATTCTCTTGGAAAATACGCGCTTTCATGCTGGCGAAACCAAGAACGATCCAGACTTCGCCCGCCAATTAGGGCAACATGGCGATATTTTTGTCAACGACGCCTTTGGAAGCGCGCATCGCGCGCATGCCTCGAACGTAGGCGTCTGCGAAACCATGACAGCCGTCGCTGGTCTGCTGCTGGAAAAAGAGGTTGATTATCTATCCACAACGATTGACAATCCCCAAGGTCCCTTCGTCGCCATCCTGGGCGGCGCCAAAGTTTCCGGGAAGATCGACGTCATTGAAGCGCTCTTGGGCAAAGTGGACAAGCTCTTGGTAGGCGGCGGGATGGCAAATACTTTTTTCGCCGCCCAAGGACGAAACATGGCTGATTCGCTGGTCGAACTCGAGGCGCTTGACATCGCCCGGGATTTGCTGGCGCAAGCCGGCAACAAGCTCACCCTGCCGATTGACCAGCGCATCGCCGACGCCTTCGACAACGGCGCGGCGCAGCGTGTGCTAGACGCCGACGCAGACCTGCTGCCGGGCTGGCAGTCCCTGGATATCGGACCCGCCACCATCGCTCTTTTCGCGCGCGAACTAAGCGGCGCAAAAACGATCGTCTGGAATGGACCCATGGGCGTCTTTGAAATGCCTAGTTTCGCCGCCGGCACCTTTGGCATTGCGGAGGCGCTGGCGAAGGAGACCGTAAAGGGCGCGACCACGATCGTAGGCGGCGGCGATTCCGCAGCCGCCGTCGAACAAGCGGGCTTAGCCGACCAGATTTCACACATATCGACCGGCGGCGGCGCCAGCCTGGAGCTGCTGGAAGGCAAAACTCTGCCCGGGCTGGCCGCGCTGACGGATCGCTGAGAATTGCTACAGAATTACCGCTTGAAGGGCTAGCGACAGCATTCTCTTCTGATAGAATCGACGATAAAGGAATGGACGATGACAAGAACCCCAATCGTTGCCGGCAACTGGAAGATGAACAAAAGTCCGGGCGAATCGGTCCAGTTTGTGAGGGATTTGCTGCCGAAGATCGAGCGTTTCGAGTCGGTAGAAAAAGTAGTGTCCCCGACTTATCTTGCCTTGACGGCAGTTGCCAGCGCGCTGCAAGACAGCGCCATTAAAGTCGCCGCGCAGAACGGACATTGGGAAGCGAACGGCGCCTATACTTCAGAGGTATCGGCCGCCATGCTGCGCGATTACGCGAGCTATATCATCGTGGGTCACTCCGAATGTCGCGCCAATCTGAATGAAACGGATGAAACCGTCAACCGGAAAGCGAAAGCGGCTTTAGCTGTGGGCTTGGGGGTAATCATCGCCGTTGGCGAAAGCCTGGAACAGAACGACGCCGGGCAGACCGAGTCCTTCGTCAGCGGACAAGTTCGGGCGGCTTTAGACGGCCTTTCCGCAGCGGACATGGCAAAGGTAGTCATCGCCTATGAACCGATTTGGGCGATAGGCACGGGACTCAGCGCCAGTGGAGAGCTCGCCAATGCGATAATCGCGTCCGCCCTGCGCGGACCAATCAGCGACATGTACGGGCGGCACGTCGCGGAAGCCACGCGCATTCAATACGGCGGCAGCGTCAAGCCGTCGAATATGGCTGAATTCATGTCTCAACCCGATATCGACGGCGCCTTGGTTGGCGGCGCTTCGCTTGATGTGCATGACTTCGCCTCGCTCGTCGAAATCGCTTCTGGGGTGAAAGGATCATAATCTGGGCGCGCTGGATCTTTTGGCGCTCACCTCCCTGCTCTTCCTGCTGTTTGCCATCTTTCGGCGCAGCAAACAGTGGATGCGCCAGCATATCTTAAAAGTGGGCTGGCTGCTGACCCATAATCCAAATACCACAGTCGTTTTCTATTACAGCGCCTTTTTGCCCGGCATCGCGCTGCGCGAAATCTGCCGCTGGCTGATAGCCGGCGCTTTGAATGTGCGGGCGAAGCGCTCATTTCAATTGCCAAAGCAAGGTGAAATCGACGAACTTCAACTGAGCCTGATGCGGTTTCCGCCCAGGACCGCGGCCTTCAAGCGCATGATAATCGAAGGCGCGCCCCTGATGATCGCCTTGGCCGCGCTTTGGCTGATCGCGACCGATGTCCTGGAATTTGAGTATTCGCTGCTTATCGCGACGGGCGGCGGCGTCGCAGATCTGTCCCAGGCGATCGGGCGCTTGCTCAGGCAGCCGGATTTCGGACTCTGGTTTTATCTGATGTTCACCATCGCCAACACCATGCTCCCGCCAATTTCGCAGGAGTTGCGCAAGCGATACCGCCTGATAGCCATCGCGATCTTGGCAGGGTCCTTCGCCATCGGCTGGGCAAGCGACATTGAAGGCATGGCAGTCCTCGGCTCTAATGGGCGCCAGCTCTTGAGCAGCCTGTGCTTAATCTTGTTCGCTACATCAATCATAAATTTTCTCATGGCGCTGGTCCTGGGCGTGATAGAAGCCAGCATAGAAAAGATGACGGGCCACAGCGCCACATTCGCTGAGGGCAAAATGATCACCCAGACTCGGCAAGACGCGCTGACGGCAAAAGGCGCAGGCAATCGAGAAGGCAGAGCGCCGCGAACAACAGGCGACGCTCCCAAGCCAGAAAAAATAATCCGTTCGATATATGCGCTGCCATTGCCGATTCCCGGACCGCCGGGTAAAGAACCGGTCAGCAAACCGGTAGCTGCCGTGCTCAATGGTATGCTCAATGGTTCGCCTGGAATAGATGCCAATCGAAAGCGCGCGCCTAAGCAAAAGCCGGCGTCGGTCGTAGCCGGCGACTTGAGCGACCAGATGGACAAGAGCCGCAAGATCAGTTTTCGACCCAAAAGGATGCCCGAGACAAGCGCGAGAGCGCCAATCGACCCGACGCGGGAACCGGTACCCGCGTCCACCCATCAGCCGAAAATTATAGATCCCCCAGCAGACGTCGAACGAGAACCATCCGCGCCCGCGCCTTTTAGCCGTCCCTTTAGCGCGCCTCCAGAAGATTATGAAGGCTCGGACGATATTCAAGAAATTCAGTCGGCCGACTTGTGATTCTCCCGTCCTTTTTCATCAGCGCAGGACCCGCCGCCGACCCTGGCAGCGGCAGACGCGGGCTCCAGCAATGCGCCGGGAGAATTGAACAAAGACCTACAAAAAAGCGCGCCAAACGTGGCTGTTAATAGACCCAAGCCAAAGACGCGCGCCGTTCCCAAGCCATCCCAGCGTTCAAGCCAAGAGGACATCGACGGCGACGCGGGCGAACTCCATTACGAGCCGCTGGATGACCTTGAGATTTATGACGATGGCGAAGCGTTCGAAGAAGATGAATCGTCGTAGCGCGCGCGCGGATTGGCAAAACGGCCCACCGCGACGAAGCCAATCGCGATGCAGACCAGCATCGCGACAATCGCGATGAACTTAAAAAGCTGGCTTGTCGTGACCAGGGTCAGAAACCCCAGGAAGGCGCAAACGACATAATAGCCCAGCGCGATCTGACGCGGACTGAGCGCGCCTGTATCCAGCAATCTGAAATGCAAATGCCCGCGATCGCCCTGGAAGGGATTATTGCCGTGCCGAAGGCGGTTCAGCACCTGCCAGCCCAGGTCCATCAGCGGCAAGCCCATCACAAGGAGAATGGTCGCCATTTTTGCGCCGCCTATGATGCTGAGGCAACCCAAGACGTAACCAAGGAACCAAGCGCTGCCGCCAACGTAGATGCGCGCCGGATAAAAGTTGTGTAAGAGGAAGCCGAGGACAGCGCCAGCGAAAGCCAGATGCAGCAAGCTCACGCTAGTCTGTGGCGGCTCCAGCCGAAACGCGCTATTAAGAAACAAGACCATTGCCGCGATGAAGGCGATGCCACCCGCCAAGCCGTCCGAGCCATCCAACAGGTTGACCGTATTCATCATCAAGACGAGCCAGAACATCGTCAGCGCGACTGTCACAACGGGCGACCAGGGGTCGGTCTTGATCCCAGTGAGCGGGTTGTTAAAAAACTCGATGAAGATTTGAAAGGCGATGGCGATCACAGCCGTCACAATTTGAAAGCAAAAGATCTGAAAATAGTTCAGGTCAAAAACGTCATCAATCACGCCCAGGATGAAGATCAGCAAACCGCCGGAAACCAAGCCCGCCAGTCGATTTATCTCGTTTGGGTCGCTGCGCGGCACAGGCAACAGTTGCGCCAGCAGGACCGTGACCGTGAAGCCGACAAAGATCGCCAAGCCGCCCAGCTTTGGCATTGCCGCCCGTTCTTGCCGGCGGCCGCCCGGAATGGACGTGACGCCAAAGCGCATGCTCAAATAGCGGGCCACGGGTATCGTCAGCAAAGACAAAGCGAGCGCGCAATTGAATACGATGATATAGGCGTATGAATCCAACATCAGGTGCCAAACATGCGGTCGCCGGCATCGCCCAAGCCTGGCACGATGAACCCGATATCGTTCAGCCGCTCGTCAAGCTCGGCTACGTGAATCGGCACGTCGGGATGCGCGGCCGACAAAGCGGCGACGCCTTCCGGCGCGGCCAATACGCCAACATATTTGACACGCTTTGTCCCCCATCGCTTAAGGATATCGATCGTCGCTATCGCGGAGCCGCCTGTGGCCAGCATGGGATCCAGCACCAGACAAAGTTGCACGGTAGGCGCGTCCGGCAGCTTGTTGTAATACTGCACCGGTCGCAGTGTCGCTTCGTCGCGGTAGAGACCAATATGCCAAACTTGGACCGAGGGCAAGAGTTCCTGAATGCCGTCGACCAGCCCCAGCCCCGCGCGCAAGATGGGCACCAGCCCGATGATTTCATCAGCCTCCGAACCGGTCGCTTCGCCCATCGGCGTATTGACAACTTTGGGTCGAAGATGCAAGTCTTGCGTCGCCTCGTAGCAGATGAGCAGCGCCAACTCCCGCACCAATTCACGAAAGCGCCGGTGGTCGGTATCGATATCACGCAGCCGAGTCAGCTTGTGCTTGACCAAAGGATGAGACGAAACCTGCAATTGATCTGACATGATAGCCCGCTCCTCCCAACGCTTTTAATCAACTATATTTTACGGGGGCGGCTGGACATTGTAAAGCAAGCATTGCAAGCGCCTTGCCCTCGGTTATACTCTGCTAGAGTGCGCAATCGGCAATTATAGCCCCAGGAATGTCGCGCTCACGCAATAAAACATTCCCGTTCCTGGCGCGAGCAAGGGATATGTTCAAGAAGTGGATCGAGGACAAGCAACGGCAATGCCAGGCGACGAACGCTTCGTAAGCGGCAGCAAGGGTAAATCCGACCGAGAAAACATCGCGCTGCGGCCCCGGCGGCTGGCGGATGTGGTGGGTCAAGACCGGGTCCGAGAGAATTTAAGCATCATTATCGAGGCTGCGGCGGGCCGTGGCGAGCCCATCGACCACTTGCTGTTTTACGGTCCGCCGGGCTTAGGCAAGACGTCGCTCGCCTACGTCGTTTCAAACGAAGTTGGCGCAAATATCCGGGTTACGGCGGGTCCCGCGATAGAAAGAGCCGGCGACCTGGCAGCCATTCTAACGCACTTGAAAAAGGGCGACATCCTTTTCATCGACGAAGTGCATCGGCTGGGCAAAGCAATCGAAGAGATCCTCTACCCTGCGATGGAAGACTTTGTGCTCGACATCGTCATCGGCAAAGGACCGGCCGCCAAGACCTTGCGCCTTAATCTGCCAAGGTTCACTGTGATTGGCGCCACCACGCGCTTGGCGCTGTTGGCCGCGCCGCTGCGCGACCGCTTCGGCGCCAGCTTTCGGCTTGACTTTTATGAGCAGCCGGCAATGGAAGAGATCGTGGAACGGGCGGCTGGGCTGCTTGACGTCGCTATCAATCCCGCAGGTACGGTCGAGATAGCCAAACGCGCCCGCGGCACGCCTCGCGTGGGCTTGCGTTTGTTGCGGCGCGTGCGCGACTTCGCCGAGGCGCGGGCGGATGGCAGAATTGACGAAGACGTTACCCAACGGGCTTTGGCTTTGATGGAAATCGACCACTTGGGTTTGGACGACATCGATCGGCGCATCTTACGGACGATCATCGAGAAATTCAGTGGCGGACCGGTGGGCTTGGAAACGATTGCCGCCGCCATTAGCGAAGACAGCGCGACTATCATGGATGTCTATGAACCTTATTTGATACAGCTGGGATTTATAGACCGAACACCCCGGGGGCGCGCTTGCACGCCGCGCGCCTACCAGCATTTAGGTATCGAATTGCCCGGCGACGCCGCGCCCGACCAGCAACAGCTTATATGAAAGTCAGCGATTTCGACTATCATCTGCCCCGGGAGCTTATCGCGCAGCAGCCGGCCAGTCCTCGCGATTCGTCAAGACTGCTCCACCTTGATAGAGCCACGGGCGACATCGCCCACTTCCGTTTCAGCGAGATAGCCAGTCTTTTGAAGCCAAATGATGTGCTGGTGATGAACAACACTCGCGTGATACCGGCGCGACTGTCGGCGCGCAAAGCCGCGACCGGCGGCAAAGTCGAGATTCTGCTGCTGCGCCGCTTGAACGCAACTCGCTGGAATGCGCTGTTGCGGGGCCGCAACATTCGTGAAGGCGCCCGCCTCGAGCTGGACAAAGGAGCCATTTCTTGCGTCAGCATAGAAAAGCGGCAACGGAGCCAGCATGTCATCGAGTTCGACCGCGCGATTGACGAGCTATTGCCCGGCTTGGGCGATATTCCCTTGCCGCCCTATATCCGCAGAGCGCTTGACGAACCAGAAAAATATCAGACGGTTTACAGCGCGGTCGCGGGTTCGGCGGCCGCGCCTACCGCCGGCTTGCATTTTACATCCGAGCTATTGGCGTCTCTGCAAAATAGCGGGCTCAGGCTAGCCTATTGCACCTTGCACATCGGGCTCGATACTTTTCAGCCAGTGGCTGTCGACGAGATCTCGGATCATGTCATCCACAGCGAATTCGCCAGCTTGGGGCGCGAAGCCGCCGATATTATCAACGACGCCATCGCCTCCGGTCAGCGCGTAGTCGCGGTCGGCACAACTTCCGCCCGCACGCTGGAGAGCGCGGCGCAGTCATGGAGACAGGACGGCAACAGCAGCCAAGACCATCATTCATTCGCTTCCGGGAAAAATCTTGTCGCTCCATTTAGCGGCGATACCGACCTGTTCATATATCCGGGTTATCGCTGGCGCGTGGTTGACGCCATGATCACAAATTTCCATTTGCCGCGCTCGACATTGCTGATGATGCTCAGCGCTTTTGCCGGGCGCGAAGCTATTTTTGGCGCCTATGAAATCGCAAAAGAAAAGGCATATCGCTTCTATTCCTTCGGCGATGCCATGTTGATCACATGACTTCCAGCTTCGCTAGCCTTCCGCGTCAACAGCATTTCCCGGGATAAGACAGCGCAAGGAATTCGCTTGAAAAAAATTACAACATCCAGACAACCTGTAGGCGCGGTTCGCTGAATCGCCCGACGAGTGAAATCTGAATGTGTTTTGGGCGACTGACCTGCTGTGTCTACGCGCAGCGCCGAGTCGCCCGAAACCAAGATCTCTCATTTGGGCTCTTCCACCGACCCACCCCTACTGAGTTCCGCTTTTTTATAGATAGGGCTTGAAGCGCCAACAATCAGAAATGCACCCGCCGCGAAAATGCGCCTTGACCAACTGAGCGAGCAAGGTATATACTGCTTGTCGCCCTGCAAACCGGTGTGGGGTATTTTACTGTTAGACCAATTTTCCCCGTTTGTGGAGCCGCAAAGAGCTTCCCCTGCGGAGAACAGAAGCGAAGATTGGAGATTAGCCAACATGTACGCAATCATCCGCAGTGGCGGCAAGCAGTATCGCGCGGAAGTCGGCGCGACAATTGATGTAGACCGTCTGCCGGACGCCATTGGCGATTCGATAGAGATCGGCGACGTTTTGCTGGTCGCCAACGGGGATGCCACAATTATTGGCCAACCCCGGGTCGAGGGCGCTTCGGTTTCGGCAACTGTTGTGGATCAGTTCCGCGGCAAAAAGATCATCGTTTACAAATATCGCCAGCGCACAAACTACCGCCGCAAACAGGGCCACCGTCAATACTACACGCGGCTGCGCATTGACGATATTTCGATTTGACCGGTCTATTTAGCAGGAGACCTTTCACAATGGCGCATAAAAAAGGCGGCGGCTCGTCCAGCAACGGCCGCGACAGCAACTCGAAAAGGCTCGGCGTAAAGAATTACGGCGGACAATTTGTTATACCCGGCAACATCATCGTGCGTCAGCGCGGCACCAAATTCCATCCGGGCGAAGGCGTCGACATGGGCAAAGACTACACCATATTCGCAACGCGCCCGGGTTTTGTGACATTTGAAAAAATGCGCGGACGCAATGGGCAAAAGCGCATCAGCGTCTATGAAACACACGAAAAGACGGGCCAGACCCTAAGCTAGCCAATTGGCACAGTAAGTCATTCACGCCACTCTGCCGAGCCGTGAATGCGCGGAGGAAGACATGAAGGAAGCGATTCACCCCGCCTGGCACGAGGCGCAAGTTCGTTGCATCACCTGTGGCACAACCTGGACAACCGGCGCCACGGTCGAATCCCTGACAGTGGAAATCTGCTCCAACTGTCATCCCTTTTACACGGGCGAGCAGCGCATTGTCGATACCGAAGGACGCGTCGACAAGTTCATGAAGCGGCTGAAGCAGCGGGATGAGATCCGTTCCGAGCAAGAACAGCGGGAAGCGGATCGCGCGCCGCTGGAGCTGCCGATAAGTGAACTGGAGCTGGGTTCGCGCTACACCAATATCCTGGAAGACAATGGCGTCAGCGTGGTTGCTGACGTGCTGAACCGCCTGGGCGACGAAGACGATGAAGAAAGTATCCTGGCAATCCAGGGCATCGGCCGCAAAGTATTAAGCGATCTCAAGAAAACGCTGCGCGCCAAGGGCTACGAAATCGCCAATTGACGGCGCATTTGAAAAAATCTAGCTGGGGCATTCACGTTTGTTGACTGCCCCAGCCATCACGAATAACACTGGTCCGCTCTTCGCAATTCGATAGATCCATTCATCAGGCATTGAAGGACGCTCGCTAAATGCAGACGCATTCGGGTCGTATTGAAGTCATTTGCGGAAGCATGTTCTGTGGCAAGACCGAAGAACTGATTCGACGCGTCCGCCGCGCCATCATCGCCAAACAGAAGATCAAGGTATTTAAGCCCAGCCTCGACGACCGCTACGGTATCCAAAACATTACCAGTCATACCGGTCAGACTGTCGCAGCGATCCCGGTAGCGGATTCTAGCGAAATCCTGCAATGCGCAAATGGAGATACAACTGTCGTCGCGATTGACGAAGCGCAGTTCTTTGACGGCGGCATCGTCAGCGTGGTGCAAGAGCTCGTCGACAAATTCGACATCCGCGTGATCATAGCCGGGCTTGATCTAGACTTCCGCGGCGAGCCCTTCGGCGCGATGCCGCAATTGCTGAGCATCGCCGAAGAGGTTGTCAAACTGCATGCGATCTGTGTTGTCTGCGGGGAAAACGCCAGCCGCACGCAGCGCCTGGTGAACGGCGCGCCGGCCTCCTACCATGATCCCATCATATTGGTAGGCGCGCAAGAATCTTATGAAGCGCGCTGCCGCCAACATCACGAGGCGCCGGGTCGCCCTGATTCACAAACGCTTTAGCTTAGCAAGTCGGGGATCTCTTCGGGATTCGCCGCGACGCGCGCGCCAGCCGCTTCCAGCGCTTGTATCTTTTCCTCGGCCGATCCCTCGCCGCCGTCGACGATCGCGCCGGCATGCCCCATGCGCTTGCCTGGAGGCGCGCTGCGTCCGGCGATGAATGCTGCTACAGGTTTGGTCATCGCGTTTTTGATGTATTCAGCCGCGATGATTTCCGCGCTGCCGCCGATTTCCCCCAGCAATGCGACTTTTTCCGTTTCCGGGTCGTTCTCGAACATTTCGAGCACTTCAACAAAGGTGGTGCCGATGACCGGGTCGCCGCCAATCCCGACAATAGTTGAGTTGCCGATACCCGCGTTTTTCATGGCGAAACCGACTTCATAAGTCAATGTGCCGCTCTTGGATACCACCCCGACATTGCCTGGCTCCGCCACCATCGCGGGAATGATGCCAACTTTGGCTTGGCCCGGCGTCATCAAGCCTGGGCAATTGGGACCAATTAAGCGGGTACTTTTTTGAGCGCAAAAACTGAGCGCCTTCATCATGTCCGAGACGGGGATATGCTCGGTCAGGCAAATGACAAGCCGGACGCCAGCATCCGCCGCTTCCATAATGGCGTCCGCGGCGAAGCGCGCCGGCACTGTCACCAGGCTGACATCGGCATTGGTCGTTTCGACAGCTTTGCGCATGGTGTCGAAGACCGGCTTGCCCTCGAACCATTCGCCGCCTTTCCCAGGCGTGACGCCGCCAACAACATCAGTTCCATACTCCATCATGAGCTTGGCGTGGAAGCCGCCCTGCCGCCCGGTTATGCCTTGTACCAGAACTTTGGAACTTCGGTCAATGAGAATCGACATCTTAAGCCCCTTCCTTCACAGCAGCCACAGCCATCTTGGCGGCGTCGGTCAAGGTCTCGGCGCTTAAGATGTTGGGGATCCGCGCTTCGTTGATGATGCGGTTGCCGGCGAGGGCGTTGGTGCCTTGCAGCCGGATGACCATGGGCGCCTCCGGTTTCACCTCGTTATAGGCTGTTAAGATGCCCTTGGCTACTTCGTCGCAACGGGTGATGCCGCCAAAGATATTAAACAGAACACACTTGACGTTGGCGTCGGACAGGATGATGCGCAATGCCGTGGCAACTTGCTCGGGAGACGCGCCGCCGCCGATATCCAGGAAGTTCGCCGGTCCAATTCCGTCCGCGTCTCCATAGAGCTTGGTCATGTCCATTGTTGTCATTGCCAAGCCAGCCCCGTTGACCATGCAGCCGATTTGACCATCCAGCTTGATGTAAGTGATTCCCGCTTCGCGCGCTTGACGCTCCGAAGCGAGTTCGTCGCTGGCGTCGCGTTCGGCTGTTAGCTTCGACTGGCGGAAGAGCGCGTTGTCATCAATGATAACTTTGCCGTCGACCGCCAGAAGATCGCCCGCGCCAGTGATAACCAAGGGGTTGATTTCCGCCAGTTCCGCATCGCTTTGAACGTAGCACTGGTAAAGACCGCGCAAGATAGAGCCGAATTGACGCCACAGAGTCCGCGGCATGCCCATCGCGCTGGCAATGTAGGTAACTTGGAATCCTTGCAAGCCCAAGATTGGATCAACATGCTCTCGGGTAATCGCCTCGGGCCGCTCGCGATTTAGCTCTTCAATATCCATGCCGCCGTCCATAGACGCCATGATCAGGGGCTGCCCCGCCCCTCTGTCGTTGGTGATCGCCAGGTAGATCTCGCGATCAATATCCGCGCCGGGATCGACCAATACTTTTTCGACGCGCAGTCCTTTGATGTCCATTCCAAGAATCTCTTCGGCATAAGCGCGGGCTTGCTCGGCATTCTTGGCTACTTTGACACCGCCGGCCTTGCCGCGGCCACCGACATGCACCTGCGCTTTGATGACGACAAGCCCGCCCAGCTCGGCAGCGATGCGCTCGACCTCGTCGGCAGTCGTCGCCACCGCCCCTTCGGGGATCGGTATCCCGAAATCGCGAAACAAGAACTTGGATTGATATTCGTGCAACTTCAACGCATGTTTCCTCCATTTAGTCAGCGTGCCGCCTGGCAAATCAAATCGCTGTCGGTGTCTTTGCGACGCCTGATTTCTTGACCGAAGCTAGGCTGATTGCGCTGTAAACAGGGAATCGCTTCGGGCGCATCTTGTCAACACGGAATAGACAGCCTGCCATTTGGCGCGCCACGCAAGGTTACGCTATACTGTGATTATTCTCAAGCTACAATCATGCTTGTTTCACGCTAGTTTATCGGTCTAGGTTTTCGGTCTGGCTGTCTCTTCCGAAATTGACCGAGCTTTATACTTTATTATGTCCGCTGAACACAGCGCATACGCGGGGGATAACCCTTGAAACAACTATCGGCGCTTTTTTGCATTGCTGTATGGTGCCTCGCATTTAAGGTCAGTTACGGACAAGAGCAAATTGCCGAAAACCTTCTGACCAATCCCGGTTTTGAAGACGAGTTCGTCGCGCATGCCGACGTCGCGCCGCAAAACATTGCCGCTGGCTGGAACGCATGGCACATAGCGCGCGAGGAGACCAGCCCAGCTTACGCCAATCACGCGCCATATTACGATATGGAGACGGCGCGAACGCGCGGCGATGCGCCTGGCAAAGCCCAGGTCTATTTCAACCAATACGCGACGCACCAGGGCGGCATTTATCAGCAAGTTGACAGTCTGACCGTCGGCGCAAACTATCGCTTCAGCATTTACGCCTGGGTCTGGTCTTCTATCGGCCAGGATTGGGACATCAGCGAGCAGCCCGGCAACGTCAGCGTTCGCGTCGGCATCGATCCCGCCGGCGGCGCCGACGCTACCAGCGAAGAAATTATCTGGTCGACCACCGCAGTCTTTTTGTATAACGCCTTCTACCAGTATTCGGTGATTGCCGAGGCGGAAAGCGCTACCATCACGGTATTCGTCGAATCCACCATCGGCGTCCCTGTCGCCAACAATTATATCTATCTGGATGATGCGGTGCTGGAGGAGGCAACCCGCAATGTCATCGTTTTGGATAACAATACGCCAACGCCCGAGACCAATGACGAACTGGCTGATTTGCCCGAGCCAGATGCCAGCCCCACATTGACGCCCACTTTAAGCGCTACGATCATCGCCACTGGCGCTGCCCAAGCTGCGGTGGCAGCCGAAGCTACAAAAGCCAAGTCCGAATCGGATTACGCGATGGATTCCGATCAAAATCTTGAAATTGTCAATCATACCGTCGTTGAAGGCGATACGATATCAGTTATCGCGCTGCAATATGGCAGTACGAATGAAGCGATAAAAGCAGCCAACGAGCTTAGCAGTTCCCTGATTGTTGTCGGTCAGAAATTGAAAGTGCCTATCAATCCAACGAAGCTGCCCGTGCCAAGCGATTCGCCGACGCCAACTGCTAGGCCAACGGCGACTGAAAAGCCCACCGCTACGGCGACAGCTACTCCAAGTCCGACAGCTACCCCAACCCCGACCGCAACGGCGACGCCTGTAACTCATACCGTACAATCGGGCGATACGCTGCTGGACATCGCCATCGCTTACAGCAGCACTGTGGGCGCGCTAAGTCAACTGAACGGCATTCTTAACCCGGACCGCTTGTCGATCGGAATGGTTTTGCTGATTCCCACTCCCGAGCCAACAGCCGGTCCAACAGCGAC
The DNA here is from genome assembly GCA_965116975.1 of Phototrophicaceae bacterium. GTDB lineage: Bacteria > Chloroflexota > Anaerolineae > Aggregatilineales > Phototrophicaceae > UBA6055. The sequence continues at coordinate 1,775,698 of OZ220735.1, read as the reverse complement.
CTTGCAGATCTTGTCCACAGTCGTTGCGCGCCAGTCTACGCTAACTTACACCGTGCAAATCAGCGATACGCTTGACGAAATCGCGACGCAGTACAATACGACAGTTGCAGCGATTGTAGAGTTGAACGGAATCACGAATCCCAGACTGATCCAGCCTGGCCAAGTCTTGCGTATTCCGGCCGCCGCTGGCGAAGGCACGCCGACAGGCGATCAAATTCTGGAGGCGACCGCGACAAGGATACCGTCACCTACGCCAATCCCAACTCCCGCGCCTTCGACATATATTGTTCAGACCGGCGACACACTCTTCCAAATTGCCGAGCGCTTTGGCGTCAGCGTCGTTGAATTGGCTGCAGTGAATCAAATCATCGACTATCTCGCGGTCTACGCAGGACAGGTGCTTACCATTCCAGGATGAGCCAATGGACTGTCGTCGAAAACGCTCGAACCGAGGAAATTACATTAGCTCGCGCCAAGATCTGCGCGAGCTTCTTCTGTCGCCTGCGAGGGCTGTTGTTCGTGTCAAGTCTTGCCGATGGCGAAGGCCTCATCTTTGTTCTATCGAAACAAACACGTGTTTTCGCCGCCGTACATACAATCGGAATGCGCTTTTGCATAGGCATAATCTGGCTGGACAAGCGCGGCTTGGTGGTCGACAAGGCGCTCGCCAAGCCACGGCGTTTGTTCTATCTGCCGAAAGCGCCCGCCAAGTATTATATTGAATCTGGACCCTCCGCGCTCGATCGGGCGCGAATCGGGGATAAGTTGATCTTTGACAAGGAGCCGCTTTGAAGACGCTCGCCGCGCTATGTTCATTCATTTTGCTTTTCCTGTTCTCAAGTTTCTCGCACTTGCTGTCGGCGCAAGAGCAAAGCAATTCCGTCCTGGCAATGCACGTGGTGCAGCGCGGCGAAAATCTGTTCCGCATCGCTTTGCAGTACGATCTCTTCGCGGCAGAAGTGGCAAAAGCCAATGGCATCACCGACAACGGTAGCATCGTCGTCGGTCAACGCCTGATCATTCCCCTCATACAAGGGCTGCCGGATGAACCGCTTGCGCATACCGCACTAGCCGGCGAAACCATTCATAGCATCGCGACCGCTTATGGCAAGACCGCGGACGAGCTCCTGTCTCTCAACGGGCTGGCTGAAGATGCGGAAGTATATGTCGGGCAGCGCCTTGTCATTGTGCCAGGCGAGCTCGCGGCAGAGCCAAGTCCGACCGTGGACCAAGCCGGCGCCGAAGAAGCAATTCCTTCAAGCTCGCAGCCGCTTTCTCCCAGCGCGGCTAATTCTTTGCTCGCTGATCCTAATTTCGCCTTTTTTCACACCGTTGAAGCTGGCGATACCGTGTTCGACATCGGGATGCGCTTCAACATGACGGTCAGCGATATCGCCAGGGAAAACAATTTGCAGGACCCAACCCAGATCTCCATCGGTCAGCGATTGCTTATTCCCGGTATCGAACCGCCGCGGCTGGCGCAGGACCTGCCAGACATCGTCACTTCCTTCACGATAGATCCGCTGATACTTGAAGAAGGCAGAACAGCCCGCTTCAAAGTCCAAACGACGATTCCAGTCCAAGTCAGAGGCAACTTCTTGGGGAAGGAACTGCGCATCATCGCAAGCGAGGACCACAGGCGTCACAATGTCTTGGTCGGCATCCCGATGTTCACTGGACAAGACATTTATCCGCTGCGGCTCGACCTGGTTGACGAAGAAGGGACCGCGGTCGCGATCGCGGCCAATCTGCAAATCATCGCCGGCGGATATGGTTATCAGAACATCACAATTAACAATACTGAATTGCTGTCGCCAGCCATAGAAAACGAAGAGCTGGCTTTGCTGGTTCGTATTACCTCGCCATACAGCGAAGAAAGATTTTGGAAGGAATCGCTGAGCTTGCCCGCCGCCGCGACGATGAACGCGCGCTTTGGCACCTTGCGCTCGTATAACGGCAGCGCATACGACCGCTATCATCGCGGAGTTGACTTCGCCGGTGCCACGGGCACATCCGTCTTGGCCGCGGCTGACGGCAGAGTAGTCTTGGCGGATACGCTGCACATTCGTGGGCGCGCGACCATCATTGATCATGGTTGGGGGCTGTATACCGCCTACGCGCACCAGAACAGCATTCAAGTGAGCCTGGGCGAGCAGGTAAGTTCTGGGCAAGTCATCGGCACAATTGGTTCAACGGGCCGCAGCACCGGACCTCACCTGCACTGGGAAGTCTGGCTTCATGGCGTGAACGTTGACCCGCTTCAATGGGTTCAGCAAGTCTTCCCATAGGCGCGGACGGCTGGTTCTTCATCATTACGATTTGAAAGCGCCGTCGAGCGCTTCAAAGTCCGTGAACAGGAAATGGTCGTGGTAGTAGTGGATCCAAAGGAACGACAGAATAGCTGTATAATAGGCGATATCAAAATGACTGTTGCCGTCAATGCCCGGTTTGACGATGCCAGCCAAGCCATAGACCAGTAAGAAGATGACCCCCGAGCCTACCAGCAACATCGCGCTGAAGGCGTAAAGCGCGCGAGCGTCTTTGGTGCGACGGCTGAACTTTGCCACCAGCGGCGCGTCGCCTTCTAAGTTGCCAATCATTTGCCGAATCTTGATGATGTAAAAGGTTATCGCCAGATACTGGAAAGAGTGCCAGGTATTCAGACCCTGGAAGGCGGTATCGAGATTGGGCAGCATGGGCGTGAAAAAAGCCACAGTTACCGTCAAGCTGATGAAGACAAACTTGGGAAAATTGAGAGTGCCCTGGCGATATTCAGTTAGGGACTTGTACAAATACGCCACCAGCGCTGTTGCGAATACGATTGTCGCGAGCACGAATAACCAGGGATTATGCGGCTGTTGAAATAGATCCGGTATCGCCTCGCCCAGGTCGTTTTGGCCGATTTCAAATTGGCCCTGGCTGATCTTCCACATGGCAATTGGAAACAGACTGGTCAGCACAATGGCGTAATCAATGAACCTCGCTAGCGGGCTCAAGGCGCTCTTGCGCACGAACTTGACTTCTTTGTGGTTGTAAAGTTCGACGATATAGGTCACTTGATGAAGCACATGAAGCGATGCCCAAAAGAAGAAAAACGTGAGCATCAAGTTCAAGTTCAAAAAAGCCAGAGATATAACGATGACGGGGATGATTATCGAAGATCGAATCAAGGTTGGGTAGCGATCTTTGAAGCCCTCGTCCAAGCCCGTGCGCAGGAAGGTGGACATCATGTGCGGTCCGCCGATGGCAATTGCGACAAAGGCGTTGACCAGGTTGCGGCTAAAGTCGTCGTCCATGCCCATTTGCACGCCTAGCAAGTACAGGACATAGGGCAGAGGCACCACCACAACGCTCAAGGTGATGAAGAAAAGATCCCAGCGTTTGTTGCGCAGCCAAAGACCGCCTTTGTCGATCTCCGCCGCATAGATTTCGGATTCTACAAGTGTTATGGCGCTTGTTGCCAAGGTCATACTCCAGGGTATAAGCCTACCGGTATTTTACTGCAATTTACTTAGCGACGCAAAGTATATTTCTTGGTTCGGCGCAAGAAAAATTCGGCTAGGGGATAAAGCCAAACCAGCGGCAAAAGTTCGTTGCCTGCTCGACGCAACTGGCGGGGGCGTTCAAATATAGAATGACCAGCCCCGAAGCTGCCAGCAGTCCCGCAACAAGCAGCAGACAGCCGCACCAAGCGACCGGACCGCCCTGCAGTATCTCCAACGCGATCTCGGCAAAGCCAACGATCACATTAAAGATTCCGCTTATGGCTTGCAAGACGAAGCCGATGACAATCATTACCACGCATAGCAAGGCGCAGCCAATGCCGATATATGGCAATAGACCTGGATCTATGTTTTGAAGGAGTTCCATCCTGCGTTTCCAGCGTTTGCCTATTCTGTCGTCGTACAGCTATTGCCGTAGGTTCGGTCCCATGCCCTGGTCGGTTCTAGGTCTACCCGTTCATAGCATTCGCAATATGTAACGTCCTGGTTGCCGCCTTGCGATTCCCAAAGGAGAAAACGAACCTTCGTCTCCACGCAGGTCGACAGGTTATCCGCGTCTGAATGAATGATGGACGACGTCTCGATGCGCAGTCCGCGATCATCCAATTCACTGATTAGAGAAATCAGCAGGCGCGGCTGCGCATAAGGATCAGGCACATCCTCCTGCCAGATGCGTATTTCGCCGTTGACCGCCAAATATAATAGCGCGCATGGCGTCATCAAGAGCATAAACCAAAGCGGCAGCAGAAGTCCACAGCCGACCCGCCACAAGCGACTGGTCCTTTTCAGTCCATCATCTTGCCGCGTATCGTTATCGGTTTGCGAAGGCCTTGTCGGCGTCGGTTCAGGCATTTATAATTCCAAATTCTCGCGACTCCGTGGCGATTCATTTACAGTGCAATTCATATCTAATCCACAAATCGCATGCGTATCTCGTCTTCTTCATCATAACCGACATGCGCATAGAATGGTTCAAGCCTATCTGGCAGGTTGAAGACACGCGGGAGCAAATGCGGAAGGTCCTCGACCAGATCATAGTCCAGCACATTGTCTATTGATATCCATTCCAGTCTACCCTCTGGACTGTCCGGCAGCAGGTCTCGGCTGTCGCTTTTCGCAGTAAAAATAAAGAGCAGGATGCCACTTGCTGCGCCAGCGTCGATATTGTGGATGCCGCGCAAGCGCAGCGAATGTACAGTCAAGCCCGATTCTTCCTTTATCTCTCGGAGCGCGCTGCTGCGGACGTCTTCGTCGCGTTCGACATGCCCGCCCAAGCCGTTGTATTGATTTGGGAAAACCCGTTTGCCGGCGTCCCGCTTCAACATCAAGACATCATCGCCGTTAAAGACAAAGGACAAGGTTCGCGGCATCGTCAGCCAACGGTCTCGCGTCGCGTCCGCGCCCTGCTGCCTGGCTCCCATCTGTCACCTCCATTTAACCGATTTTGGCAATGTCAATTCTGTTGGCTTTGCCGCTAAGCTCAGCTAGGCACAAGCTAAATAAACCACAGAGGGCACAGAGAACACAGCGTTTTTCTTTGTTTTCGGTCTAAATCCACGATATTCCTTCGCCACGATTTTGGCGCAATTGCCCTCAGGATTTCTTCGTGATAACCTAATGAGATATTATGCGCCATTGTACAAAGGAACTGCATGAAGACGAATCCAATAAGCTCGCCGCCGCCGGATTTGCGGATCGTCAACATCCATGAAGTCTTGCCGCACGAAAAGAACGACATGCAACGCTCGCAACCGTTGGTATCGCGCCTGCGGCAGGCGGAGTATTTCACGAATCCGCCTGTTGTCTCCGCCCTGGCTGACGGCAGATATGTTCTGCTGGATGGCGCCAATCGACACAGCTCGCTCGAATATCTGGATTATGAGCACATCTTGATTCAAGTCGTGGATTATGAATCGCAGTTTATCGAGCTGGGTGTTTGGCAGCATATCGTATCGGATTGGGAGGCGGACAAATTGCTCAGCCGGCTGGAAGCCATTCGCGACATCGATATTCGCGACGGCTGGGATGCCAGCGCGGTTGCGCAAGTCCTCTTGCGCGACGGACCGGTCCTCGGCATCCACGCTAGCGCGGACAATCTCTCCCAGCGAAACGCCACATTGCGCCAGGTCGTTGACTCTTATCATCAGCAGGCGACCTTGTATCGCAGTCCCTTGACCGATCCCAATCAGATCTGGTCGCTCTACCCCTGCGCGATCGCGCTTGTGATGTTCCCAACTTATCAGCCGCAAGATATTATTGACGCGGCGACGAAAAAAGCCTTCTTGCCGCCCGGCGTGAGCCGCCATATCATCCACGGGCGGGCGCTAAAGCTCAATTACCCCATGCGCAAGCTGCGCGAAGAAAGCCCGCTCGAAGAGAAAAACCGCGAGTTGCGGCAGTGGCTGCAACAGAAGCTAGCCGAACGCGGCGTGCGCTATTATGCCGAAGCGACCTATCAATTCGACGAGTGACATGCCATGTCTCAAACAGTTGAAGAAGCCCTGCGCGCCTGTGAATTTCGCAGCGACGCGACCAACTATCGACTATTGAAGCTGCCGGCGAATGGCATTACCGCCGCAGCCGCTATCATCGCCGAAGCCAGCCTACCCTTTTCGGCTATGCTCGCGGACCAGGATGAAGTGACGCTGCTATTGCCGGCTGAAGTCTGTCAAGAATTCCAGCGCCGCTTGAAAATGGCGACGCAAAGCGACATTGTATACCGGCTGATCACCCTAGACGCGCTTCTGGAGCCGGATTTGCTAGGTTTCATCGCGCGAGTCAGCCAATCGCTGGCTCAATGTGGCATTCCGGTCTTGGTCTTCGCCGCGTACTCGCGCGACCATATCTTGGCGCCGGTTGACTATTACGAGCAAGCGCTGGACGCCTTGAGAGCCTTAAAAGAATCCGTTTAATAACAGGAAGGTCCCAACATGGAGATCCATCTTTTTAATGACGCCAATTTGGCGCCGCAGCCCAAAGACAAGATCCGCATCGAGGACTTCCGCGCCAGTCCCTACGCCGATGGTTTTCGTGTGAAGGTCAATTTGAAACTGACGCCATTTCAAGAAAGACCCAATTTGGTGATTGTCGCCCGGCGCGAGGATGGCTTGCAGGTGAGCGACCTGGATGTCATCGCCACAATGCACTACGAAAATGAATTCACCATGCACATTCGCGGCTTGCATGATCCTGTTGGCGTCTACACCATGACCGCCGAACTCTATTACGAGACGCGCGATCCCCCGCAGGACAAGTCTCAAATCCAGTTCGAGGTTCCGGCGAAAGCACCATGACATGGCGATAACGATGCCGCGAAAGGTTGCCAAGATTATTTTGCACGATGCGCTGGCGCAGGTCCCAAATGAAGCCTGCGGATTGATCGCCGGAGACGGCAAAACGATACAAAGCGCGATTCCCCTGTCCAATGCCGCGTCGAATAAACAGTCGAGCTTCTCTTTCGCGCCCAAGGAGCAATTGCGCGCCTTGAAGAACCTTGATGCTGAAAACCTTGTTTGGATGGGCGTCTATCATTCACACCCCAATTCAGCCGCCATTCCGTCGAGCGCGGATTTAGAAGGAATCGGCGACCAGGGATTGCTGCAACTAATCGTGTCGCTCCAGAATAGCCAAGCAGAGTTTCAGCTTTGGCGCATAGGCGCAGCAGGCGTCGGACCGCTCGAACTGGTCTTTGATACAGAGGCCGACAGGGGATATGATGAGACTGTGCTGTCGCAAAAGCAGCGCGCCGCCATCCTAGCGGCGGCTGTCATCAGCGTGATCTTGATGTTAGCCATATCTTACAGTTTATTGCCGCCAGCCCCAGAAATCGCGCCGCTGCCGTGATTAGGCGAAATCATTGATGTTTCTGGAGGCTTGCGCGGTCGCAATCACGGGCCTGTTGGCCGGCGGCTTGATTAACATGCTCGCGGACGCCCTGCCCTCGCGCCAAGGCTTGAGGACGCCGCGCTACGCGGATGGCAGGCGGCGGCTTTGCTTCGCCTGGCTCGGCATCGGCGCCTTTCTGTTCAACTTGAGGGCACCGCCGCAGTCGAGCGGTGACGAGTCTAGGAGAGGCAGCGCCTTGCTCAGTTGGCGCTACCCGCTGACAGAAATAGCCTGCGCGCTGCTGATGCTGCTGTATTACGCCGATATCCGCGAGGAGGCCGCGCTGCTGTCATCCGCGACGCTCATAAAGTTTGTCTATGCGGCGCTATTTGTGTTAATCACAGTAATAGACCTGGAACACCGGCGCATTCCATTTGCCGCCGCGCTTGCACTAGGCGCGCTGGCATTGCTTGACGCCGCTTTGATTCCCCTCAGCGAGCCTGGGTTGCTTGCGGCGGCGATTGGCGCTTTGATCGGTTTCGCTATCTTTTATGCTATCTATCTCGGTGGCGTTTTGTTCGCGCGTGTTTTGAGCCGAAACCGTGGCCAGCCGCTGGAAGGAAGCGCCTTTGGATTTGGAGATGTGACATTGATGGCCGCCGTGGGCTTGACAGTCGGTTTCCCGAACATCATTTTGGCGGTCATTCTTTCAATTTTCGCGGCTGCGGCCGGCGCCGCCGCCCTCATAGTCGCTCAATATATCAAGACGGGGGGCTATCAGCCATTTGACACAATGCCATACGGTCCTTTTATTGCTGTCAGCGCAATCGTTGTGATGTTGATGTGATGTTGGTGTGATGTTGATATGAACTTAAGTGGAAAGTAGCGCGGATGCGGACTGCCCGCGAGCTGATTCCATCTCTTCAAATTTGCCAATCACCCCGCCTCCCAAGCAGACATCCCCGTCATAAATGACGGCCGCCTGACCCGGCGTAATATCGCGCTGCGGTTGGTCGAAACGCAGGTATATTTGCTGCGCGCCTATTGGCTCTATCATGGCTGGCTGCGCGCGCGCTTGGTAGCGGATCTTTACCTGGGCGCGGAAGCTCCGCGCTGGACATGCTCCGCTGACCCAGTTCACTGAATCCGCGAGCAAGTCGTCTCTGCCAAGCTCCGCGCTGGTCCCGACCACAAGCGAATTGTTCGCGGAATTCATTTCCAAAACGTACAAGGGTTCAGCATAAGAAAAGCCCAGCCCGCGGCGCTGACCAATGGTGTAATTCGACAAGCCCTGATGCGTGCCCAGCTGTTCGCCGTTTTTGCGCACAATTGGACCGGGCTGGGTCAAATCCGGCGCATGCGCGCGCAAGAAGTCGCGATAGTCCTTCCCCCCCAGGAAACATAAATCCTGGCTGTCTTTCTTACCTTCTACGTTCAAGCCGAATTTCTTCGCCAGGGCGCGCACTTCTCGCTTGGGCAGCTCGCCAACAGGGAACATAGTCCGCGCCAGTTGCGCTTGCGTCAGCACACTCAAGACATAGCTCTGGTCCTTGCTAGCATCCGCGCCGCGGCGCAAGCGGTATAGCCCAGAGCTGTCGCGGTCAATGCGCGCGTAATGCCCGGTCGCGAGGTAGTCGGCATCCAGCGCCAAGGCATTTTTGAGCAGCCAATCAAAACGGATTTGTCGATTGCACTGCAAACAGGGATTGGGCGTGAATCCGTCGCGATGGCGGTCGATGAAGTATTGTACAACCGTATTACGAAAAACATCCTTGCTGTCCAGCGCATAAAAGGGAATGCCGAGCTGGTCCGCAATTCGGCGCGCGTCGGACATCTGCTGTGGCGTGCAACAGCGATTATGCGCGGGACCTCCCAGCGCTTCGTCCGACCATAGGCGCATCATCATGCCAATGACATCATAACCACGCTCGACCAGCAGAGCCGCGGCCACAGAGCTATCGACGCCGCCGCTCATCGCGACGACTACACGCTTGTCAATTCCGCTCATCGCGCCATTTCTCTTTTGAGATTGCTCAGTTTTTCCACTGCTGTTGCCAGCACGTCCAGCACGTAGCTGATGTCTTCTTCGGTGTTTTGCAAGCCAAGGGACAAGCGCAGCCCGCATTTTGCCTCTTCCTGCGAATAGCCCGCGCCCAGCAAGATCTCCGATGGCTCGGGATTGCCGGTTTTGCAGGCGGAACCGCTGCTGGCCGCCAAGCCGACCATATCAAGGTGCATCATCAAGGCATTGGCGTCAATACCGTGGAGGATGAAACTGGCGTGCGAGGGAAGACGCCGCTGCGGATGCCCGCTAAGCGCCGCGCAAGGCAAGCGATCCAATATACCTTGAATCAGTTGATCGCGCAGCTTGGTAAAATGCCCGAGCCGCTGGTGCTGCTCGTCATAAGCCAATTCCAGCGACTTCGCCATACCCACGATGAAAGCCGTATTGTGTGTCCCGGCGCGCAGCCCGCGTTCGTGACCGCCGCCGCTTTGCGAGGGCGCCAATTCTACGCCGTCTTTGACGTAAAGGATTCCCACACCTTTGGGACCATAGAATTTGTGCGCGGACAAACTGAGCATGTCCACCCCAAGCCGCTCTACATCAAGATCTAGTTGCCCGCCCGCCTGTACGGCATCCGTGTGCATAAGCAAGCCATGCGCATGCGCAATGCCGGACAGCGACGGCAAATCCTGGATGGTACCCAATTCGTTGCTGGCATAAATGACGCTGGCCAGGGCGCCGCCAGCTTGGCAAGCCTCGGCAAAAGCCTCGGGTTCAACCAAGCCATATTTGTCAACTGGCGCGATCTGCGCCTCGAAAGCCATCAGCGCCTTCATTTGCTTGACGGTATTGGTCACGGCGCTGTGTTCAATTGGCGTCGTGACCAGGCGCGACGGCTCGCCGCGATAGCGCGCCGACCAGCCGGCGCCGCGAATAGCGAGGTTGTCGCTTTCCGTGCCGCAACTGGTGAATATGACTTCCGCGGGTTGGCAATTCAATATGCCAGCGACCGTGATGCGGGCATCTTCAATAGCGCGCTCGGCGCTGCTGCCAAAACGATGCGCCGATGACGGGTTGCCATAAACGTCGTCGAAATAGGGCAGCATCGCTTCGATGACACGGGCATCAACCGGCGTCGAGGCGGAGTGATCCAAATACACTTGTTTGCCGGTCCGCATTCGCTAGGCTCGCTCTGGACAGATTGCCGGAATCACAGCCATTTTACACCGAGAGCCTCCGCAAGTTCAATGACAGGCTGTCACTCAGCAGGGCAATCGCTTCAAAATCCATAACTGTCGAATTTAACATCAAACTGATGAATTGTAGGGGCGAGCCTTGGCTCGCCCATGAAATTGGGTGCAAAATCGTGGGCGATTCACAGAATCGCCCCTACATTACGTCCTTTTTTGGCATATTTACGGATAAATCTCGGTGTTGGAGGTCATAGTCTACGTGACTCTCGGTGTCTACGTGGTGAATAAAATTTGAAGCGATTGCCCTCAGCGTTATCGCTTTCCTGTTGCGGCGATTAGCGCTATGTTTGACCGAAATGATGTAATATCATTGCCTTGGTATGTATTGCGAAAAAGATAAGACACAGGCAGGAGACGCGGAAATATGCCAAAGATGACAATGGTGCGCGGTCGTGAAGTATTGGATTCGCGCGGCAACCCCACTGTCGAAGTCGAAATACACTTGTCGGACGGGACGACTGGCAGAGCCATCGTTCCCAGTGGCGCTTCCACTGGCGAACACGAGGCGCTGGAAATGCGCGATGGAGACAAGTCGCGCTACCTCGGCAAAGGCGTTCTAAAAGCCCTCGCTTCCGTCAACGACATCATAGCGCCGGAGCTGCTGGGCTTGGAACCATTCGATCAGAAAGCGCTCGACGAACTGATGCTCCAGATTGACGGCACCGCAACAAAAAGCAAGTTGGGCGCAAACGCCATCCTGGGCGTATCATTGGCGTTGGCGCACGCGGCTGCAAACAGCCTGCGCGCCCCGCTTTACGCCTATCTGGGCGGCATTCACGCCCACCTGTTGCCAACGCCGATGATGAATATCATGAATGGCGGCAAACACGCTTTGGGCAGTACCGACTTCCAGGAATTCATGGTCATGCCGGTGGGGGCGCCAAGTTTCCGCGAAGCGCTTCGCTGGGGAACAGAGATATATCACAAGCTAAGAGAGGTCTTGCACGACAAGGGTTATCCGACTACTGTCGGCGATGAGGGCGGGTTCGCGCCGAGCCTGGGCAGCAATCAAGCGGCTTTGGACGTCATCATGGAAGCGATTGCCAAAGCCGGCTACCGCGCGGGCGAAGACATCTTCATCGCGCTGGATCCTGCGGCGTCGGAAATCTATAGCGACGGACTTTACAACCTCGAGATTGAAGGGCGAAAGCTGACCGGCGAAGAGATGGTTGAATTCTGGACCGACTGGTGCGACCGCTATCCTATCATCTCGATAGAAGACGGCTTGGACGAAAACGACTGGGAGAACTGGTCGCGCATGGTCGCCCAAATCGGCAATCGCGTGCAAATCGTCGGCGACGACCTTCTGGTCACCAATGTGGAAAAAGTCAAGCGCGCCATCAAGGAGCGCGCCGCGAATTCTTTGCTCTTCAAGGTGAACCAGATTGGCAGCTTGACCGAGGCGTTCGCGGCCGGACAACTGGCGCAGCGGCACAACATGACCGTCGTCACCAGCCACCGCAGCGGAGAAACGGAAGACAGCACCATCGCCGATATCGCGGTGGCGATGAACAGCGGCCAGATCAAGACCGGGGCGCCCGCGCGCACCGACCGCATCGCCAAATACAATCAACTGCTGCGCATCGAGGAGCAGTTGGGCGGCGCGGCGCGCTACGCCGGTTCAAGCGCATTCGCCAACCTCAAACTGGATGTACAATAATGTCTATCCGCGAAAGGTTTGCAGGGTGCGACTGACTCTTCACGGCAAGCATACCAAGATTGTTGCGACGATTGGACCCGCCTCGCGCGATGCCAAGACGCTGCGCGCCATGATCCGAGCGGGCATGAATGTGGCGCGTATCAATTTTTCGCACGGCGATCATGAAACTCACGGGCTGGTCATTGATACGATCCGACGCATCGCCGAGGAAGAAGAAACTGTTGTCGCCATCCTCTGCGATATTCAAGGTCCCAAGATTCGCATTGGCAAGCTGGCGCAAGAGCCGACCATGCTCTACCCCGGGGACGCCATCACCCTAACCCTGGACGAGGTTGTGGGAAACAATTGTCTCGTGTCCTTGCCCCATCCCGAGTTTTTGAAAGACATCAGCGCCGGCACGAACTTGCTGCTTGACGACGGGAATTTACAATTCAAGGTGAATGACAGCGGCGCTCGCGAACTGGTCTGCGAAGTGGTAATCGGCGGCGCTCTGAAATCCAGAAAGGGCGTGTCGGCGCCAAACGCGCGGCTGACGCTTTCGGCAATCACGGATAAGGACCGTGAAGACGTCAAGTTCGCCCTTTCCAAGAATTGTGATTATTTGGCGATGTCCTTTGTGCGCTCGGCAAATGACATTCGCGAGATGCAGGACTTAATGAAAGATTATGGCAAAGCCGCGGCCATTATCGCCAAGATCGAAATGGGAGAAGCGCTAGAAAACATCGAGGAGATCATTGCCGTATGCCAGGGCATCATGGTCGCCCGCGGTGATCTGGGTGTCGAAACCCCGGCCGAAGAGGTGCCCTTTCATCAAAAGCGCATAATCAATTTGTGCAACGACGTCGCCAAGCCGGTGATAACAGCCACGCAAATGTTGGAGTCCATGACGGAGAACCCGCGACCGACCAGAGCCGAAGCCAGCGACGTCTACAATGCTATCATCGACGGCACTGACGCCATCATGTTGAGCGCGGAAAGCGCCAGTGGCAATTTCCCGGTGCGGGCTGTCGAAGTGATGAGCAAGATCGCCCTCATTGCCGAGGAGCATCTGAAAAATATTGCGGAAAAAGCCAACGCGCCAGTCATGATCGGCGCGAATGGCGCCAAGTCGCGCGAGTTCATTTCCGATGCAATCTGCCGGGCGACATTTGACATTTCGCGCTTCATCAATCCGACCGCGATTGTCACAACCAGTTTGTCCGGCTATACCACGCGGCGCGTCGCCAAAGAACGCCCCCGCACTCCCATCCTTTGCATGACCCCGAGCCCGACGACGCAGAGGCGCATGGCGCTTGTCTGGGGTGTCGTTCCCCTGCTAGTACCCGAATTCGCTTCCATCGACGAAATGATCAGCGTCATCATTCGAGCGGCGCATGAACGGGAACTGGTTGCGCGGGGCGATCGCCTGGTGATTATCGCCGGCGTGCCATTTGGCATTCATGGCCAGACCAATCTCATCAAGATTCATACCGTCGGCCAAGAAGGCGAAATCTAAAACGGGACTGCCGCAATTTCGGCAATGTCTAGGACGCGACCCATTTGGCGTCGATGGGCGGTGGTTCCGAGGGCTTCACATGCCGGGAGCTCGTCGCAATCGTGCCGTCCGAGGTGTAGCTCACCTGGCTCGTGGTACATCTTGGGCAGATGTTCCATGCCAAGTCCAGAAGATAGCCACAATCTACACAGGCTTTTTTCAGCCGAGCGTGGCAGTGGGGGCAAGCCTGCCAGTCCCGCTCGACGCGCTGCGAACAATTTGGGCAGCCCGGCTTCTCTTCTATCTCTTGCAGCAAGGCTTCTTCTTCCAAAGACCGCTCATACACTTCTGAAAGCGTCTCTCGTGGGCGCAGCAAAATGTAAACAAAGATACCGGGTACGTTTAGCAAAAGCACCAGCAAGACGACCAAGGCCTGCGCCAAGGGATCGCGGGAGCGCTGGCGCATGTCGCGGTAAGCCCACATTACCAGGGAGAGCCAGATCGACGCCAAAAAAACGGCGGCGAATACAACCGCGATTAGCAGGATGTCGTCAAAGCCTTCTGGCATCTGCTTTTTTCCGGGAATCTGTTGCTTGCAGAATCTTTATGAGCGCGCCATACAGCGAGCGCATCCTTGCTCGCCTTAGTCGCGCCCATTGCGATGCTTAGATTTTAGTATATCAGCGTCACAAGCCAGGCGCAATTCATTTGGCTGCGCGGGGGTGCATTTCAGATTGTTGGCGCTTCAAGCCCTATCTATCAAAAAGCGGAACTCGGTAGGGGCGGTTCGCTGGACTCTGTTGAAAAACACCCCCATCCCCGACCGCCAGTGTCTACGCGGCGCGGCCCCTCCTCGCCATCTCTATGGCGAGCATCCCCAAAATGAGGGAAAGGGAGCTTTCTGAACCGTAATGAGCTATTAAAGCCCCTCCCTCTTAATGGGAAGCATCCCCCGAAAACGGGGGACCGAGGGGGCATAGGGGTTTGGGGTGGGGGAAATCGAGTATTTCAACAGCGACCGCTGAACCGCCCGACGAGTAGAAACGAACTGAGTATTAGGCGGCTCGGCAGTCGCCGCTTCGATTAGCCTTCCCCCTCGGTCTCGGCAGCGTCGCCGTTCGCTTTGTCGACCAGGAGCAGAATCTCGCTGATGATGGTATCAAACTGATGTCCCGAGGCTTCAAGCAAGATCCATGATAAACTTTCGGGACGATCGTTTGCGCCTAGCATGCTTAACAAGTTCTCTGACTCAAAGGTGTACCAAGCCTGTTTGTTGATGATTTCGTGTTCTTGAATGCAAGTGCTGCACAGCGTTGGGTAGTCTGTGATGACTTCTTTTGCAAAGTAGAATCCACGAATCCAAGTTCGGCCGACGGACAATGGATCTTCATAGCGCAGGCGCAGCATCAGCGGGCATTCGCTGCCAAGAATCCCGCATTGGCTCAAAGACTGAGCATTCACATAAAATGTCACGAGGACCTTGATCGAATCATAATCGCTCACGTCAATGCCGTCTTCGCCAAAGGATTGCGTGCAGCGCACCTTGCCATGAGAGGTGGCGTTGTGGAGCCTGCGCAAGCGCAAACCCGATCTGCCGTCGAAGGGCTCGAACGAGTACATCCCGCGCGGGTCGCTTTCTTGCTCGACGAGACAGCCCCATTGCGCCGGCGTCGCAAATTGCTCCGGGGATGCATTATGCTCCGTGTCTTGTATGCTGAACAAAGAATTGGACAAGACATTGCGGACTGTCGCGCGCGTTTCAATCGTTCGATTGCCGAGTCTGACAACCAATTCCTGCCCGGCTGGGACATTCCTCTGGCTGGACATATCATCGGCGAAATAGACGGAGGCTTTGCCCATCACATTGAGAATGCGCACTTCATCATCCGTCGCCGAAACGCGATAGCGACCATCGTCAAGGAACTGAACAGACAAGCCCCCCGCGGTAACTACGCTAAGCAAGAATGGTTTGTCGACGGCGCCGGTTACAAAAACATCTAACTTGCCCTTCAAATTGGAGAAGCTGATTCTGTGTTGATTCAGGCTCCAGTCAAAGCGCGGTCGGGAAGCGCGTTGGAAAGTGATTAAGGTGTTGCTCTGCAAAGCCACTGCCGCGAGCAAGGGCGGCGGCGCTCCTTCAAATGGAGACGCATCGCGGAACTGGATTGTCGCCTGTGACAAGGAATCCGTGCTGATGCTGGTCTGCGAATTGGTCAGGCTTTGACGATCGCGCTGTACGGTTTCGACGAAGTCCGATCCTGTGACGCCTACCGTGCCTTGCGAGACTTGCAAAACGGCCGGTATCGCTTCTGTGGACTGAAAGAGATAGGTGTATATCGCCAATGCCGTCGTGATGCTAAGCGCGCAGAACATGCCAAAAGCGAGCCAGAGCACCAGCCAAGCCATTCGTCCAGGGGAAATCGCCGAGCGGAATACCTGGCCAGTCGGATTTTCAGGCGCAAGATCAGGAGTTTGAATCGCCGTCGTTTGTTCTGTATCAGTCAAATTATTACCCCGTTAAAACGAAACCGCGGCGCGGCAACAGAGATAATTATAGCATTTGCACACTGTATTGTCGCTTGTATAATTGCGGCAAAGCGAAGGACGCATCGGGGAAATCGGGTCATGTCCGGTCATAGCAAGTGGTCCACGATAAAACGCAAAAAGGGTGCCGAAGACGCCAAACGCGCCAAGATTTTCACTCGTCTGGGGCGGGAAATCATGGTGGCGGCCCGCGAAGGCGGCGGCGACGAAGGCGCGAACCCGCGACTCAAATTGGCGGTGAGCAAGGCGCGCGCCGCGAATATGCCCAAGGACAACATTGAGCGCGCCATCAAGAAAGGCACTGGCGAAATCGCCGGCGGCGAACTTGTCGAAATCCTATACGAGGGTTATGGACCGCAAGGCGTCGCTTATATCGTCGAGATAATGACTGATAATAAGAATCGCGCCCTAGCCGAGATCAAGCATGCCTTTAGCAAGCATGAAGGGACCTTGGCTACCACCGGCGCCGTCATGTGGCAGTTCGATCAGAAAGGATACTTGACAATCCGGGGGGAAGCGGATTTCGACGATGTATTTATGCAGGCAGCCGATGCTGGCGCCGATGACGTGGTTGAAGAAGACGGGCTCATCGCCGTCTATACCCCGCGCGACGAGTATGGCGCCGTTGAACAGGCGCTTAGCGCGGCCGGCTTTGACTTCGAAGACAGCGAGCTGCGCTGGTTCCCGCAAAACGAGCTGGATGTCCCCACCGGCAAAGCGCTGCAAAACATGCGCCTCATGGAACAATTGGAGGAATCCGACGACGTACAATCTGTCGCCTCGAACCTCAATATCACCGACGATGTTTTGGCGGCTTACGAGTCCTAGGATGATATCGCTGGGCATAGATCCGGGTACAGCCAGCCTGGGATACGGATTCGTTCGCGAGCATGTAGACGGCTCGCTGGAGGCGCTGCGTTACGGGGTGATCCGAACGCGATCCGACACAGCCATGCCCGAAAGATTGTTCAAGATATATCGGGAATTGGCAGAGCTTATTGCCGAGTTTCAACCGGACCGCGCCGGGGTGGAAGAATTATTCTTCGCTAGGAATGTGACAAACGCCATGACAGTGGCGCAAGCGCGTGGCGTGGTGCTCTTGAGCTTGCAAAGCGCCGGTATTCCCATGGCGGAATACAAGCCGAATATGGTTAAGCAAGCGGTAACGGGCTATGGCGGCGCGGACAAAACGCAAATGCAGGAAATGGTGCGCTTGCTGCTCAGGCTAGACGCCGCGCCGAAGCCGGACGATGCCGCCGATGCCTTAGCTGTCGCCATCACGGACATTCACAGTTTCCGTTTGAGTCCTGCTTACACGCTATAAGGTATCCTCTTACAATGATCGCCAGCCTGGAAGGACGACTTGGCTTCAAGGACTCGGGGCGAGTCCTTGTCTTGGTAGGCGGCATCGGAATTGAAGTGCTGGCGCCGTTTAGCACGCTAGAGAAAATAACCGGTGAGCAAGTCTTTCTGCACACCCGGCTAGTTGTTCGTGAAGATTCATTAACCTTGTATGGTTTCGCAAGCGAGGCCGAGCGCGAGCTCTTCGATAGCTTCATCAAGATCAGCGGCATCGGTCCCAAACTGGCGATTACCATTCTCAGTTCGCTTAGTGTGGACAACGTGCGTGGCGCGGTGACAAACGACAGACCCGAGGTTCTGAGCCGTGTGCCTGGCATCGGCAAGAAAACCGCCGAGAAAATTGTCTTGGAATTGCGCGACAAATTGGCAACAATCTTGGACAGTGCGCCTGTCGACGGCGCTAGCACGATCAACGCCGATGTTATCGACGCCTTGACAGCCCTCGGCTACAGCGTGATTGAAGCCCAAACTGCGGTCCAGGCGCTGCCGCTTGACGCCCCGGAAGACGAGGAGTCTCGCGTTTTTCTGGCGCTCCAATACTTGGGCGCTTGACTTCGCTCTTGAGTAAATTCAATGAAAAGCGCTCGTTTACTGTGATGACAAAATGCAGAAAGATCTGGAGCGACATATGTCCCAAGCCTTGATAGGCAAGCGCGTCGACGTCCTAGACAAGGGCTGGATAGAACTCGTCGACATGATGCCGCATCCCGATTCAGATGTCTCTGGCGATCTAGCCATTGTCAACGCCGCGCGCGTGAGCTTCCTGGGCGAAAGCAAGGGACCCGGCCGAGACAAGAAACTGCTGTTTTACCTGCTGCGTAACCGCCATACATCGCCCTTTGAAATGGTGGAATTCAAGTTCCGCGTGCGGGCTCCGCTGGTGACTTGGTGGCAGTGGGTGCGCCATCGCACCTGGAGCATGAATGCGCAATCGGGCCGCTATACGCCCTTCCAAGAGAGCGACTTCTATGTGCCCGATGTCTGGCGCAAGCAAAGCAAAGACAATAAGCAAGCTAGCGAAGGCGCGCTCGGGGAATTAGAAAACGACGCGCTGACGGACAAGCTGCTCGAACATTATGACCAGGGATACCGGCTCTATGCCGAAGCGCTTGACAAAGGCGTTTCCAAGGAAATGGCGCGACTATTTCTGCCGGGCTTCAGCGTCTATTACACTTGGGTCGCCAAGATCGACGCCCACAACCTCATGCGCTTCTTAAGCCTGCGCATGGCGCGCGACGCCCAATATGAAATCAGAGTCTTCGCCGCCGCCATCCACGAGCATTTTTTTACGCCGGCTTTGCCTTGGACAGCCGCAGCCTTCGAGAAATTTGTTTTGCAGACGGGATAGACTTCGCCAAGGCTTATTCCGCGATATGTATATCGTCGTGACGGTTGATCAAAAAAGCTGAGGCGCGGTCGAAATATTCAGTCATCTGCTCCCGCGCCAAGCCGTCGATGCCGGCTTCATCAATCGCTTCCAACATGTGCCGCAGCCAATGATCGCGCGCGCGGCGATCAATCGCAAAGGGGAAATGGCGCATACGCAGTCGCGGGTGACCGCGCTCTTCCAAATACAGGCGAGGACCCCCGAAGAACTGAATCAAAAACAAGAATTGCCGGCGCTTGCTCTCTTCCATATCGTCGGGGAACATAGGACGAAGCACGGGATCTTGATAGACTTTGGCGTAAAAGGCGTCGACCAGCTTGCGGATCGGTTCTTCTCCGCCGATCATTTCGTAAACACTCTGAATTTTGGCGCTCAAGATTATTTGACCTTTGCATTGCGGTTCAGCAATGATTGATGATTTCTTGACCGTCGTCGGCGACGGTTGTCGCCGACGACCCCAACAGCCGCGCAAACTATGACTTTACAATCGCTGTCCGAATTGTACAATCCTTCAGATAACTTACGGGACCTGCCAGGAGTTCTCGCTTGATGAAACATTTTCGCAATCGCCTCGTTTTGCTTTGCCTGCTAACGCTATTGTGGCCCGCAAACTTCTCCATCGCTCAGGATGACACAGCCATCTCAATTGTCGGCTCGAGGATCATGAGTGAGGTCTTGCTTGTTTTGGGCGAAGCCGCAGACATAGACTCCCTCAATATTTCTGCCAAAGGCACGCCCCGCGGCATCGATATCTTCTGTAACGGAGAGATCGATATCGTTGTGGCGGCGCGCGCGATCAGCGCTGCCGAAGACCTGATTTGCAATGCCAATGAAGTCCTTCACAGCGAATTCCTGTTCGCGCACAAAATCATTGCCTTTGGGGCCCACCATGCAGTGCCGCTTGCTTGTATGTCCAGCAGCGAACTGGAGTCGCTCCTGAAACTGTCCTCCAGCAATCAAGCTTCTGATTGGGCGGACTATGCCCCAGAATCGGATACGCTGCCCGTCGTGATTCTCGCGCCGGGTCGGAATACGCTTGAGTACGCCATTGCCGACAGCAATATCGCGGGCGACCAACTTCGCAATGATGTCGAAACGTATGAGCTGGCCGCCGACGCGCTCGCAAGAGCCGGACAAACCGCAGGCTCGCTGGCGATTTTGCCATTTAGGCCTGACATGGCAAGCGATGAGACAATCAAAACACTTGATATCAAGAATGCCGAAGATGCCGATTGTGTCAGCCCATCCGCAGAGACTCTCGAGGCGAACCTGTATCCTTTTGGCCAATCTTATTTTCTCTATGTGAACCGAAGGCGCATGGCGGCCAACCCAGCGCTCGAGAATTTCCTGCCAGTGCTGATCAGCCCGGAATCCGCTAGGACCATCGAGGACCATGGCTTTAGCCCGCCTACAGCGGAGACCTATGGGCTGAACGCGCAAATGCTAATGAATCCCGATGCGACATTTGCCGTCGGCGCAGGCGAGACAGAATTCGAGATACCCGAAGAGTTAACCGGACTTGTCAACATCAGCGGTTCAGCCAATGCCCATCAATTGCTAGACCGCGTTTCATCCAGCTTGTTCGGCGATAGCGCCCAATTGCAAGTCAGTATCAAGTCCGTTGGGCAGTCAGCCGGCGTCGCGAGCCTCTGCGCGAGCGAAGCTGATTTGGCGGTACTCGACTCGCCGCCGCATACGGTCGATACAGGCGCCTGTGATGAGAGCGAAATCAATACGGTTAATATCGATATCGGCAGTCACACAACGGTGCTGCTCGGCAATGCGGCGGATCGGCATAGCATGTGCCTGACCTTGGAACAAATTGACGCGATTTGGAATGCCGCTTCAACTGACAAGGTCATGGCTTGGCGCGACATCGACGCCTCTATGCCGGAACAACGGATGACTCTGTTCGGCTTGGCGTCGGTCGATCGCTATGCGGATATTTTGCTGCAGGGTCTGCGCGAAACAGCTCCGCCAATCAGGCGCGATACAGAAAAGGACTTTGATCCTTTATACCGAGCGGCCGCCGTGGGCAATGTAGAAGGCTCGCTCACCTATATGACCTGGAGCGATTATCAAGACGTGCTGGATAACGAACAAGCCAATGTGCGCCTTGTCAGCGTAGATGCCGGCTCTGGCTGTGTATCGCCAAGCCTTGATACGATAGGGAATCGCGCCTATCCGCTGTCGCGCCCCGCCAGCCTTCTGGCAAATGAAATGGCGCTGGCGGACATCAATGTTCAGTCCCTGCTCTGGAGCTTGTTCTCCGATGGCAACTGGCAGTTGCTTGAACGCGAAGAATTCGTTGGCATCGAAAGGACTGACCTGCCCGCCCGGCGCAGACAACTGGAGACTTTATTCAGACAGGCGGAATCCAAAGCGGCTGCAACTGAGCAAGCCGCGGGACAAGCGGACAGCGACGACGAAACAGCAGACGCATCCGAGTAAGTGTCAAGACCAAGCTGAACAAGAACTCCGACGCTACGAGATTCCTATCGCCGCGTGACTGGCGCTGGGCGAAGCGCGCCCTTTCGCGCCTGTGCTATACTCTAGCGACTTCATACTGGCTTTGAAATGGCTTTGGACGGGAGACCTGCATGCGCGGCGAATTAATCGCCTTTGACTTGGAGACGACGGGCTTAGATGTCGCCACATGTGAAATAATCGAGATTGGCATCGCCAAATTCGATGACGGCGAACTCGTCGACACGTACCAGACATTTGTCAAGCCCGCCGGAGCAATTCCCGTAGAAATCACGCATTTGACCGGCATTCACCCAGAGGACGTCCAGCAGGCGCCGCCAATCAAGCAAATCCTGGGGGAGCTCCAAGCCCAGTTCGGCAGCGCGCCAGTCATCGCCCACAACGCCAGCTTTGATGTCTCTTTCATGCGCAAACATGGTTTGCTAGCGGAAAACGCTGCCATCGATACCTACGAGTTGGCTGCCATCGTCTTGCCTTCCGCCCCGCGTTATAGCCTTAGCAGCCTGGCAGCGACCGCCGGTATCCGACTTGAAAAAGCCCATCGCGCCCTGGATGACGCCACCGCCACTGGGCAGCTTTACTGGAGCTTGTGGCAGAGGCTGCTGCAGTTGCCCAGCGCGATATTGGCTGAAATCGCCAGCGCAGCCGGCGCTAAACAATGGGACCTGTTGCCGCTGTTCCAAGCCGCGCTGGCGGAATCCCTGCGATCGGGCAATGACGGGCGAATTTACAGTCCATTCTTCACGGAAGAGCCAGCCGGCAAGCCACTGAAACCTTCCCAAGCTTCCCGCAGCAAAGCAGATCTGGACCAAATCCGCCGGATGTTCGGCGCAAACGGCGATCTTGCAGCGCGCTTGCCTAGCTACGAAGCGCGCGTGACGCAGGCGCAAATGGCTTGTGAAGTTGCGACTGCGCTGAACGAAGGCGACCAGGTGTTGATCGAAGCGGGCACCGGCACCGGCAAATCGCTGGCATATTTGCTCCCAGCCGCGCAATGGGCAAGTCACAACGACCAACGCGTCGTGGTCTCGACCCATACCATCAATTTGCAGGAGCAGTTGTTAAACAAAGATATGCCGATCGTTCACGAACTTATCCAGCGCGACTTGCATGCCTCCATAATGAAGGGACGCGGCAACTATCTCTGTCCACGCCGGCTTGATGCACTGCGCCGGCGCAAGCCCGCGAACCTGGAAGAGTTGCGAACGCTGGCAAAGGTCCTGGTCTGGATGCAGAATGGCTGCAACGGGGATCGCGGAGACTTGAGCCTGAGAGCCGGCGAGTGGAATACTTGGTCGCGCCTGAGCGCGCAAGACGAAGATTGTACGAGCTTCCGATGCGCTTCGGAAATGAATGGCGTCTGCCCCTACTACAGGGCGCGTCGCCGAGCGGAATCGGCGCATATTTTGATTACGAATCATGCCTTGCTAATTGCGGACGCGAATATCGAAAACCGCGTTCTGCCCGAATATTTGAACCTCATCGTTGACGAGGCGCATCACCTTGAAGACGCCATCACTGAGGGCCTCAGCCGCCGGATAGACGAACACTTGATAATTGCGCGGCTGCGGGAAATCGGCGCCGGCAGAAACAGTACGTTGAGAGAATTGCTGTCCGCCGCGAGAAGCGCCGTTCCCGCGCCGGAGCTCAACAAGCTCGAGCGCTTTGTCGGCAATACGGAAGAGACGCTGCGTATCATGATTACAAAAGTGCGCCAGTACTTCCGCGCATTGCATGATTTCGCCGCCAGCCAAGACCGTGGCAGCCGCTATCAAATGCGCTTGCTGAACTCCCATCGCGATTCCGGCAGTTTCGCAAACGCGCAAACTGCCTGGAAGCATCTCGCCGAGTATTTTCTGGCGGTTGCCGACGCCCTGAGCCATCTGGAGAGCGCCCTGCCACGTTACGAACCATACCAGATCCCTGAGCTCGCTGAGTACCGAAGTGAGATTCTTGCGCAGATTCATTTTCTAAATGCCTTGCACGATCAGCTGGAACAATTCACTGTCGAGCCAGATAGCAATATGGTCTATGCCGTCACGCCCGGCGACAAAGCGGAAAAACTGCGCATCCATATTGCTCCTCTGCATGTTGGACCTTTGATGGATGAGTTCCTGAATCAACGGAAAGAGAGCATCATCCTGACCAGCGCTACCTTACGGACACAGGGCAATTTCGATCACATAAAAGAACGTCTCTATGCGGATCATTACGAGACCTTGGCTTTAGGCTCGCCCTTCGATTACAAGCGATCGACACTGGTATATGTCCCGGATGACATGCCAGAACCGAACCAGCGCAGCGCCTATCAAAAGATGGTAGAGCGCGGCATCATTGAGCTGGCGGCCGAATTAGAAGGTCGCGTTATGGTGCTCTTTACCAGTTATGCGCAATTACGCGAAACATCTAGGGCGATCAGTCCCCGGCTGAAATTGGGCGATATTGTAGTTTATGATCAAAGTTTCGGTACCAGCCGCGAGGCGCTTTTGCAAAGCTTCAAGTCGACAAAACGCGCCGTGCTCATGGGGACGAGAAGCTTCTGGGAAGGTATTGACATTCCAGGCGCAGATCTCAGCGCGGTTGTCATCGCCCGGCTGCCTTTCGCAGTACCGTCCGATCCGATCTTCTCGGCACGCTCGGAGTCATACGAGAAAGCCTTTCAACAATATGCCGTGCCGGACGCGATACTCCGCTTTCGGCAAGGGTTTGGTCGTCTGATCCGCAGCAGCAGCGATCGTGGCATCGTGGCTATATTTGACAAGCGGGTCATCAGCAAGAACTACGGAGCCAGCTTTCTGGAATCCCTGCCAGAATGCGCCATCAGATATGCTCCCCTGGATAACTTGCCGCAAACCGCCAGTCAATGGCTTCAGCAAGACTGAGGAATGCCTATGATAACCCCAGCAGGGCGCGAATGCGCGCACTTTTACGCCGATTACAATCGACATACCCGCGATGTAGAGGAATGCCGCCTGGCAACGCAAAATCCCGACTCGCTGGATTGGCATGCAAAAGATTGCGCCAAATGCCCTGTGCCAGATATTCTTTTGGCAAATGCCAGCCGCGACACAGAACTGAGGCTGACCATTCGATCTGGGCTATTGGGCTTGATGCGCCGCGTAGAGGTCGAAGCGATCTGCCTAAAGAACGGCGAAAAAGTAGATCCCTATGTAGGCTGCCCGGACGACCATCCAGGTTTAGACATTTTCCGCAAAGCGCTGGAAAAAGGCGATGATTAAAGCTGTATTGCTCGACCTCGACAACGCCTTTATTGACCAAGCGGACCAGCAATTCGCCAAGACCTTCCGGCGCGCCTTCGCGCAGCATCTGGAGGCAGATACCGGCATCGCAAGCGCCGACCACGTCTTCCACAGGGCAAGGCAGAAGCTGAATAACCGGCGCGACTGTGTGTCCACAAACGATGAGCTTATGACGGCGAGCATCGCCGCGGACCTGAATGCCCCCGTCAGCGATATTCTGCCGCTGCTCGAGCCGCTTCATCAAGCGTCATTCGAACAAGCGCGCGCTTGGACCAGCGCTGCCGCAGGCGCGCGGCCTCTCGCGCAAGCCCTGCTTGACAAAGGGCTGTCAGTCGCCATCGTCAGCGACCCAATCTATCGAGAAGCTGTTGTCATTCACCGGCTGCACTTGGCTGGGCTCGGGGATTTCCTTGAGTCATTCGCTTTTGTCAGCTCCAGCCAGAATACGCACTTCGCCAAAACCGATCCGGCTTTATACGCCGAACTGATCGCCCGCATCGGCATCGAACCCGACGAAGCCCTTCTGGTAAGCGGCAAGCGGCAGCAGGATACTCTGCCAGCAGAGACAGTTGGTCTGCACATCTGGCAGCTTGAAAACAATACCGCCTTAGGCGACCTGATTGACCATGTGCAATCTGCTGGTTGGCGGCAGCGCTATAGTGGAGGACCGCTGCGAGAAACGATGCTAAAGCCGCAGTTTTTGGGCAATCTTGGCGCACTTTTTGGCTTGCTTAGCGAAGTGAAAGAGCAGCAATGGCATCAAAAACCAGATCCAGATGAATGGTCCATAGTGCAAATACTTTGCCATTTGGCGGAAACGGAAACCGCAGTTCATCAGAAGCGCTTGCAACAGATCCTGCGAATCGAAAATCCATTTATCCGCGCGCTGCCTCCGCCGGGACCAGATGTGCCAACCTGCAGCGACCGCCCTCGCGATGTAGCCGAGGAATTCCGAGAAAAGCGACTGTCTACCCTTGCGCTGATCGCCGAGCTGGCGCCGCAGGACTGGCTGCGGCCAGCCCGGCATAGCATCTTTGGCTTAACCAATTTGCTGGAAATGGCTTATTTCACAGCGCAGCACGACCGACTGCATATTTCACAACTTTGCCAGACGCTTGGCAAGTGCCTGGAAGCGATCTAAGCTGCCTGTTCGCGCTGTTGTCGGAAAGCGGAAGTCAATCAATCCGTTGCAAATCCCGTCAAAAGCAGGCAAACTCCAGGTACGCGGCGCTGTTGTATGTAATTTGCTTGACTGATTTCGTTCTTTTTGTACAATACTTTTAGATAGTACTGAATTACACAATTGATGATTTGGAGTCTGACATGACGGCTTGGGCGGTGGATCAAGCGAGCCTTGGCGAGCTTGTCGATGCGGGGTTGGAATCTGTCGAACAAGCCATGTTTCAGGCGACGAGCAGCGAGGTTGATGTGCTGAGGGACGCCAGCCGCCACATCTTGAGCGCCGGCGGCAAACGGATTCGTCCGCGCCTTTTGCTGCTCTCCTATCTTGCGCTGGGCGGCGATGACCTGGAACTTGTGGCAAAGCCCGCGGCCGCAGTCGAGCTTATGCACACAGCCAGCGTGGTGCACGATGACATCAATGATCATGGCATCGTCCGCCGTGGGCGGCCGTCGGTGAATTCCATCTGGGGGCGCACATTCGCGCTATTGACCGGTGATTTTCTGTTCACCGCCGTCTACGAAATGATGGCGCCGTATCAGCATCTGAACGTAGACCTGGCAAAGGCGGCGACCGCGCTTGTAGAAGGCGAAACGCTGCAGGCAAGCGCCGTGAAAGACAACATTTTCACCCGCGACATCTACATGCGCATAATCGCGCTCAAAACCGCCGCGCTCTTCCGAGCAGCGGCGACTATTGGCGCCAAGCTGGCGGACGGCAGTGGCGACGCCGTGGCCGCGCTCTCAAATTATGGCTTCAACCTGGGTCTGGCATTTCAGATAGTAGATGACATATTGGACTTGGTCGCCGACGAATCCACGCTGGGCAAATCTACAGGTATCGATCTGGAACAGGGTCGTGGCGTCGCGGTCGCTTTGAATGAGGCCGGCGCCAGCAACGGCGGGCATAACAGCGGCGATCCGATGCACCGAATCAAGCGCCGGCTGTTGGAAGGCAACACCATCGAAAAAGCCCGCGAACAGGCTGATTTGCTTGTGCATGGCGCGATTGCCCAGCTTGCTGTCATTCCCAATTCGCACTACAAAGAAGAATTGCTTCGCCTAGCCAATCTTGTCATCGAGCGCGACTACTAGAATTCGACAAGTCAGGGCAATCGCTTCAACGATCAATATTTGTCGAAACTCGCATAAACCTGACAAAATGTTGGGGTGGCTGACCTGCAATGTCTGTGCGCAGCGCTGTGCCGCCCAGGAAAATGACCTTCGCTTTGCGGGCGTTTCAGCGAGGCTTTCCTGACAAATCGTCCTTATTTTGGGTTAAGGATCTCTCAGCGAGACATGAAAGTAGCTACAGTCGAACAAATTCGGCAGATCGAAGCCGCGGTCGACGCCAGGCTCTTCAGTTATGAGCAGATGATGCGGCAGGCCGGCGCCGCTGCGGGCAAGCATTTGCGTCAGCGAATTGACATCAACGATGAGACACGTGTCACCTTTTTGATTGGTAAGGGCAACAACGGCGGTGATGGTTTGGTCATGGCGGCAGACATGGCGCGGCATTCATCCGCGCAGATTCGCATTTACCTGCTGCAGCCGCGGCCAGAAAACGATGACGTTCTTGCCCGGGCGCTGGCAGCGGGACTTTTTGTCGCCAAAGCCTCCGATGACCATGACTTGCGCTTGCTCAAGCGTTTGATCGCGAGCGCCGATGTGATTGTCGACGCTGTTTTCGGCATCGGACTGCGTTTGCCGCTGCGCGGCGTCGCCGCCAAAGTCTTGCGCGCCGTCAATTTGATGCTCAAGCGTTCCGCGTCCTCTGGCGCAGCCGGCGCTCAAGCGCTAGACGAACATGGAAAAAGCGCCCGTCCCTTTGTCTTCGCCCTCGATTGCCCCAGCGGGATCGATTGCGACAGTGGGCAAGCGGATAATAATGCGCTCTTGGCTGACGAAACCATAACCTTTATTGCCGCCAAGCCTGGGCTGTTTACCTTTCCCGCAGCAAAGTACGTAGGAGATTTGATTGTCGCGCCAATTGAAATTCCCGATTCCTTCCCGGAACTGGCTGCCATAAAAAGCTCGGTCTTGGTCGAAGAAACAGCGCGCGAATTATTGCCGCCGCGGCCTCTCGATGGTCACAAAGGCGCATTCGGCAAATTGATGCTGATCGCGGGTTCGCCCAACTACATCGGCGCGCTTGCCCTTTCTGCCGAAGCCGCCTATCGTTCCGGCGCCGGGCTGGTAACCGCGGCCACGACCCAGGAGCTGGTTCGCACAGTTGCAAGCCGCTTGCGCGAACCCACCTACCTGCCGCTGCCGGATACCGATGGGGCTATCAACGAAGCGGCTGCAGAGCTGATACTCGAGCATTCACGGGGTTATGACGCGCTGCTTCTGGGATGCGGCTTGGGCAGGCATCCCGCCACAAAGGCATTTGTAAGAAAATTGCTGGAGGCAAAGGACCTGCCACCGCTTGTTGTAGATGCCGACGCGCTCAATATATTAAGCGAGATGCTCGATTGGCAGCATAAACTGCCGGCAAATACCATTATCACGCCTCATGCTGGGGAGATGGCGCGCTTGACTAAGTCGACATCTGCCGAGGTGAACGCGAATCGCTGGCGGCTCGCCACAGAGTCGGCTGCCGAGTGGAATCTTGTACTCGCGCTAAAGGGAGCCCACACCTTGATTGCGGAGCCGACGGGAGCGATCGCGGTCAACCCCTTCAAGACGGACGCCTTGGGCACCGCAGGCACTGGCGATGTCTTGGCGGGATTGATCGCTGGCTTGCGCGCTCAAGGCATGTCCGCATACGATTCGGCATGTTTGGGGGTTTACGCGCACGCGCTGGCGGGGACTATCGCCGTCGACAAAGTCGGCAGCAGCCGCAGCGTCATCGCAGGAGATGTATTGGCAGCGCTGGGCTGGGCATTTAATCAGATTGAATCTGCTTGACTGCTATCGCGCAGGCGCTGTCTGGCTTGCGCTTTGGCATCGTCCAGGCTGGCTTCCATCTCCAATTCCAGGCTGCCGCCGCCAATTTGGGCAATATCTTTGCGCCGCACCGCCCCAGGCTTGTCGATATGCGTGATAGCGTATAACGCGCCAAGAATCATGCCCAGCAGAATTGCCAGGCAGCTCGCGTTTTGATCTAGCCCCAAGCGCTTAGGCGTCTTTGCCATCTTGTTCCTCGGCGGGTTCGGCCTGCAAGAGCGCGCGAATGCGAATTATCTCGCGCAAGAAGCCTAACAAGCCCGAAATGAAACTCTTTATCTGTATCAGAGGATCGACGCTGTTTTGGCTGACGAATTCGGCGGTTGATTTGGTCAGGCGGGTCGTTTCCCGCGCATTGTCAAGGATTGGCTTGATTTCGGTTTTCAGCATGATTATGAAGCCAGCCGCCTGCAAGATCAGAATTGCAAAAGCGGTGACTATCAAGACTGCTTCGACAACTACGATGATGATCAAAACGTCCCGGAAAATCTGGAAGAACGGCGCCCAAGTTTCTGCTGCGGAAAGAGCCACAACCAGAGCAAACACGAGCAAGGCCAGAATCAAAAGTATGAGGACGGCGGCGGAAAGCTTAACTATCAGGGTAATGCTGCGGCCAGAGCTGTCGCTCTTTTCCTCTGGCGGATGCGCTATGCTGCCATTGTCGTTTTCCGCCATGGCTTAACGCCGCGTCACCCTGCCCTGTGTTTCGGTCGTAATCAGGTGCGCGAATACTAGAAACACAAAAGAACAGACAGTAGCGGGCAGTAAATGGACGATGCCAATGCGAAAAAGGTCAATTCTAAGGAATTCGCCAATGTATTGACCGAGCAGGAAGCCCACCCAACTTGTCGTGACAAACAAGACCATGCGCCTTGCCGATCCACCCATTGCGACGTGGAAGCCAAGACCGTACAAGGTCGCGAGTACAAAACCGAAAACAAACACCGGGTTGGGCATGTAATTGCTATTCAATCAGCCAGTGGTAAAATCCCAAGTTAGTGTAGCATAAAGCCACGGTACAGTCACGTCTTGAAGGCGCGAAAGATGCACGTTATCGATCTGGAGATCATGATTCCTGCAGCGCCGGATATCATATGGCGTTTTCTGGGCGATATCGCCACGGCTGCGGACTGGCAAGCAGGTGTATCCGCAGTATCCTTCCTTACCACAGAACGCGAAGGCAAAGGCGCGCGCTGGCGCTATTCTTATGCCAAGGGGCGCGACGTCGTATTTGAAGCGACTGCCTGGTATGACACCTTGGGATACGAATACTTCATCGTCGACGGTCCCGGTTATGGCGATAATCAGGGCCGCATTCGCCTGCAAGAAGTCAGCGAAGGCACCTTGGTTCGCTGGACCTTTAACTATGAATCGGGCGGCGTGTTAGGTGGCTTGCGCAATGCGATGCGTCTGAAGCGCAAGACCAGCAAGCAGATACAAGACAGCCTGCGCAACTTGCACGATCTGGTCAAAAAAGAATCTGGCGGGGCGTCCCCCTACTCCGCCCGCGCGACCGTCCGCGAAGCGCCGAACCCCGATGAACGATCCAGTTATCAACCGCGCCATCCCTCGAACTTTGTTGAGCAAGCGTCCGAAGCGGGCGACGAAGCAGACTTGCCCGAAGATTTGCAGCCAATCGCGTATACGCTCGACGAAGAGCCGAGCCCGGCAGCCGGACAAAGCGATGGCGATACCAAGCCTAATCCCGTTGTGCTCGGCGGCGATGGCTTGCTGGACATGGCATGGCAATTGAACGAGATAGAGGCGGCTACAGAACCAATCGACTCCGAAGTCATCAACATAGAACCAGATATTCGCGAAGCAGTCATAGAAGAACCGCCAGCGCCGTCAGTTCCGGCGGCTCCTGCAATTCCTGAAGTGCCTGAAGTGACCGCCGAAGACATGCCAAGCGACCAGCCAGTGCCCGTCCGCGCCCAACGAGACGCAGTGGACAAGTCAACGCTGAGCGTGTTTGAGATTTTTGGCTTGCAGAAGCCCAGCGAGATCGCGGATGCGCAGCCAAGTCCAAGCGAATCCCTAAGGGATTTGTCTACCAGGGAGCGAGACGGCGGTGGTTTGAGCGAGAGGGACAGTGATCTGTCAATCTTCTTGGATGATAGAGTCGCGACAAGGCGGGAGCAGCCAGATTATCTGGACCGGGATCAAATATCTGTGAGTCCCGCGGCTCTGGAAGTGGCGCCAGCGCCGGCGCCTCAAGTGACGGGTATGCGCCGCTTGACCCGAAGACGCAGCCGCCCGCTGCGCACGCACAACTAATTGAACGCAATCATGCCGAGGCAAACAGCCATCCGGGAGCAGGGCAGCATCTGCTTCATGTTTAGATTTCAATTCGGAGCTTATTGCGAAGGTGGGTGGATGAAGGGACTTGAACCCTCAACCACCTGAACCACAATCAGGCGCTCTGCCGTTGAGCTACATCCACCACGACAACACCGCCCAATATATCATGCTTGGGTGTCAATTGCCAGACTCTTTTATTCGTGATCTGATACTTTTGTCAGCGCTTTCCGCAGCAGGACCAAGTGAACTACGCTGCTCTGGCAAGCGACCTCATGTTGCTCAACCGACAAGCCATGTCCCGCGAATGCGCGTTTGTATACTGTGCTGTGAGCCGGCCCCGTCGACTGGCCCGTGATTCGGTACAAAAGACGAATAAAGGCTCTGCGCAATCCCCGCCCCTCGAGGAGCGCAGACATGACGATTATGGCTCTGCCGCGCTGTGCCAGGACGCGATTGATTTCGGCAAGGCAAGCCTCATTTAGGATGAACGAGGTGGGGAAAGTCGCGACAATCGCGGCAAAGGACCCGTTTGCGAAAGGCAGCGAAAGCGCATCGCCGCGAATGAAATCTGTAGAGAGGCTCTCTCGTGATAATCGCTTTTTGGCGATACTGCCCATGGTTGGGGACAAGTCCAATGCCACCGTTGCATAATCCTCCCGCAACAAATCGACTTGCAGCGCGCCGGTGCCGTGCGCAAGCTCCAAAATGACGCCAGGACCGACCTTTTCCAGGTACGGCAATACAGCGCGCTGCCAATCCCGCCACTGGTTCAATGAGACCAGCCGGCTGACGCTGTCATAAGCGAAGGCGAATTCCTTGTACAAGAGCTGAAATGCGGAGCGCAGCAGACGGTTGCGAATACCGCGCTTCATGACGAGAGGGCGTCGACCAGCAGCTTCGGATCGTCCGTGATAATCGCGTTCACGCCGAGACTGCGTAGTTGCGCGGCGCGACCCGGTTCATTGACGGTCCAAGTATTCACATAATAGTTGTTTTCCCGTGCCCAGCCCATATACGTTTCATCGACCAGCTCATGCCTTGGGTGCCTTGCCTCGTGCGATAATTGCTTTAGTGAAACATAGTATTCAGGTTGTAGCGCCGTATCGTAGAGGAATCCAATCATGACCGCTGGCATTATGCGGCGGAAATTAAGCAAAATGGTGGGGTCGAAAGAAGAAACGATCACCCGGTCTTCTACAGAAAAACGTCGGATGCAAGCCGCGACTTGCTCCGCGAGCTTGCTCGAGCTTGCGCCGCCAGATTTGAGTTCGACATTGAAGAGCGTTCTGTCCCGCAGCGCCTCAAATACCTGAGCCAATGTCGGTATTCCTTCGCCGGCGAAATCGCTGGAAAACCAGCCGCCCGCGTCCAATTCTTGCAGTTCCGACAAGGATTTCTGCGCCAGGGGACCGCTGCCGTCGGTGGTGGCATCAAGCGAAAAGTCGTGTAATACCGCCACATGTCCGTCGCGCGAAAGCTGTACGTCAAGCTCTATGCCGTCCGCGCCTTGCTCCAGCGCCAGTTCAAAAGCCGCCATGGTATTCATGGGCGCCGACGCCATGGCGCCGCGGTGCGCCATTAGCAGCGTTTCGCCCGACGCCATCCCCGCTTGAATCGACCTGAACTTAGCCCGCATGCCTAAGCCTCGAGCTGTACCTGTATATGATTATCCACAACGCGGGTTTTGAACCAGCGAAGGTCAATTTCCGCCGGGCTCCTGGTTGCCTTGCCACTGCGGATATCGAATCGTCCGCCGTGTCGGGGACATTCAATTTCCTGTCCAACTAGGGCGCTGGGGCGATCATCCCGGTCAAATGCAAGCGCATTGCCGTCGTGGGTGCAGAGATCTTCTATCGCATAGAGGACCCCGCCAACGTTGAAGACCGCGACCCACAAGCCATCAATGCCAAAGACCTCGCGCTGACCATCCTCGAGCTCGTCGCTCGGGCAGAGCGTCACCCACCTAGCCACTAGCTATCGTCCCCCGTCTCGATCAAGATCCAGCGTTGGCCGCCTTGCTGGCCCATGGCGCCGATGACAAGCGTCTTCAGAGGCAGCAAGGCGCATTTGACGCGATTGATGCTCAAGGGCAGCCCGATGTTGTCCAGGAGGGCTTGCTTGTCAATCGCCAGCGCCTCGGCAAGCCGCATGCCCAGAATCTCCTCGCCAAACATCGACGCCGATGCTTGGCTAATGGCGCAACCCTCGCCGTCCCAGCCGACAGCGGTAATGACCTGCTCGGGGTCGAGCCGCAGCGTTAGGCGCAGCCGGTCGCCACAGAGCGGGTTTGATTCTTCGTGATCCAGATCATTTGGCTCGAGCAAGCCCCAATGACGGTGGTTTCGGGCGTGATCCAAAATGATCTCGCGGTACATGTCTTCCATTAACGAGGGCATCCATTTTAGCCGTTTAAGACAAAAGCGCATCATTTAGATGCGCTCCCAAGAGCCAGTCTTACATGTTAGAAGAAGGAGGACAAGCGCGCAATCTGGCTATAAGACGGACAGCTTAGCCGATGATTTTGGTTTCAATTTCGTCCATCAAACGCCGCCGCACCCGCTCGAAGGGAATGCGCTGCAGCAGTTCATCAAAGAAACCCTCGATGATCATGAGCTGGGCTTGGGGCCGCGTGATGCCCCGGCTCATCAAATAATAGATCGGCTCTTCTTCCAGGGTGCCGAAAGTAGCGGCATGAGAACAAGCCACATCATCCGCCTCAATCTCCAAGCCAGGGATGCTATCCATGCGCGCTGCGTCGCTTAGCATCAAGTTGCGACAGACTTGATAGCCATCGATCTTCTGCATTTTCGGCAAAGATTTGATCATGCCCTGCCAGAGCGTTCGGGCATTGTCGCGCGCCGCCCCCTTGAACAAGAGATCCGTATTGGTCAGCGGCGCATTGTGATTCTGCTGCGTATCAAGGTCGAAGAACTGGTCATGATCGGCGAAAAAGAATCCGCTGACACGCGCGTTAGCGCCAGTGCCGACAGCGTCAACCTCGATAAAGGCTTTGGTAAGCCGGCTGCCCATCACACCGTTGACCCAATCCAACTGCGCGTCGCGCCCGACCAAGCCGCGCTGATGACTGAACTCAAAGGTCTCGCGATTCCAATCTTGCAGGGAAACATACCGCAGATTGCCAGCAGCGCCGACAATCAATTCGGTGGCGCCGATATATGAGGCATGCGCTTCGCCCGGGCTCGAGGCATATTCGACCTGCACAGTCGCGCTCGCGTTCTCTTCCAGCACTACCAGGATGTGACCCATTGCCGCGCCAGACTGCGAATTGTAGCAGATGACGCGCAGGGGCAGCGCCGCGTGGCAGTTGCGCGGGACAAAGACTAAGGCGCCATGATCCCATAACGCGGCGTGCAGCGAGGCAAACTTGCCTTCACTCGCTTTGACAGCCGCGGTCATGAAGTGCGCGCGCAGCAACTCTTCGTGTTCCTGGAGCGCTGTGCGCAGGTCGGCAAATACGATGCCCTGCTCGCGCAGCTCGCCGGCGAGCTCGCGATGAACCACTTCACCGTCGACCAAGACCAGCAAACCACCCTGCTCGTCGCCGGTGAGCGGCTCTAAATGTTTCGCGGGCACTTGATGCGAGCTGGCGCCGTTGGAGGCGGTCATTGCCGAAGCCTGATCCCAACGAATATGACGATAATCTGTACGCCGCCATTCTTCTTCCAGGTGGGGCATTGGCGTGCTTTCGTAGAGCTCCCAAGCTTTGACGCGCCGTTCACGCATCCAACCGGGTTCATTATGTTCTTCGCTCAGCGCTTCGACATCCGCTTTGCTAAATACCGGCGCTTGCGGGAGCGCAGACCGTCGTCTCACAACAGCCACGAACAATCTCCTTCTGTGACTTCTTATACGATTATGATTTGGATTTATGTCTGGACCGCTTTGGAATGATTAGCCGATGGAACCCTCCAACTGGATTTGAATCAGGCGATTCAATTCCAGCGCATATTCCATGGGCAGTTCTTTGACCAAAGGTTCGAGGAAGCCATTCACGATCATCGCATTGGCTTCGTCTTCGCTCATGCCGCGGCTCATCAGATAGAAGAGCTGATCTTCCCCGACTTTGCTCACCGATGCCTCGTGCCCCATGGTCACGTCTCGGGCGTCAATTTCGATGGTGGGATAAGTATCCGAGCGGCTGAAATCGTCGAGCAGCAAGGCGTCGCAGACTACGTTGCTCTTGCTGCTGCGGGCTGCTTCGGCGATCTTGAGCAAGCCGCGATAGCTGGCGCGCCCGCCATCCTTGCTGATTGATTTGCTGATTATCTGGCTGGTTGTGTTCGGCGCGAGGTGGGTGATCTTGGCGCCGGCGTCCTGATGCTGTCCATCGCCGGCAAAGGCGATAGACAGCACCTCGCCATGCGCGCCATCTCCACGCAAGATCACTGCCGGGTACTTCATGGTCAGGCGACTGCCCAGGTTGCCGTCGACCCATTCCATGGTGGCGTTCTTGTCGGCGACAGCGCGTTTGGTGACCAGATTGTAAACATTGTTGGACCAATTCTGAATCGTCGTATAACGGCAGCGACCGCCTTCCTTGACAATGATCTCGACCACGGCGCTGTGCAAACTGTCCGAGCTATAGATTGGCGCGGTACAGCCTTCGACATAGTGCACATAAGCGCCCTCGTCAACGATGATCAGCGTGCGCTCGAACTGCCCCATGTTCTGGGTATTGATGCGGAAGTAGGCTTGCAGCGGCATTTCCACCTGGACGCCCGGCGGCACATAGATAAAGCTGCCGCCCGACCAGACCGCCGTATTCAGCGCGGCGAACTTGTTGTCGTTGGACGGGATGATTGTCGTGAAATACTCTTTTACGATTTCCGGGTATTCCCGCAATCCCGAGTCCATATCGAGGAAAATGACACCCTGCTCTTCCAGGTTTTCCTGGATCTTGTGGTAGACCGATTCGCTGTCGTATTGGGCGGAGACGCCGTGCAAGAACTTTTGCTCGGCTTCGGGGATGCCTAGCCGGTCAAAGGTCTCTTTGATCTCCTGCGGCACTTCATCCCAATCCTGCTCGGTCTGGTCTGTGGCGCGCACATAATAGTAGATGTCATCGTAGTCGATGTTGTTCAGTTCCCCACCCCATTGCGGCGTCGGCTTGTCCATAAAGATGTGATAGGCTTCAACGCGCAGGTCGGTCATCCATTGCGGCTCATCTTTCATCGCGCTGATTTGACGGACAATCTGCTCGTTGACGCCCTTCTGGCTCTTGAAGGAATACTCGACATCGTCGTCATGGAAGCCGTACTTTTCCAAATACGTTAAGCCGACGTCCTTTAGCGCCTCTTCCTCGAAGGTGAGCTGTTTATCGCTTCTGATTACTTCGGACATATTGTTTACCTCGCGGGCTAGGTTTACGCTTCGGCAGCTTGCAGCAGACTATGTTTTTCGCGCACCCAATCGTAGCCTTTTTCTTCCAGCTCGAGGGCAAGCGACGCTCCCCCGCTTTCCACGATTCGGCCGCCAAACAGGACGTGAACGAAATCCGGCTTTATGTGATTGAGAATGCGCTGATAATGTGTGATCACCAGAACGCCCATATCGGGACCGGTGAGCGAGCTGACCCCGTCTGCGACGATTCGCAATGCGTCAATATCCAGGCCGGAATCCGTCTCATCAAGCACGGCGATGCGGGGTTCGAGCACAGCCATCTGCAAGATCTCCGCGCGTTTCTTTTCGCCGCCGCTGAACCCTTCGTTGAGGTAGCGGCCCGCGAAGGAATGATCGATCTCCAGCGCGCTCATTTTTTGGCGCATCATACGCGCGAATTGCGGGATCGGGATGCCCTTGCTTTCCGGATCTTCCGCCTTCAAACGGGCGTTGATGGCGTGGCGCAAGAAGTTGCCTAGCGTCACACCGGGTATCGCCACCGGGTATTGAAAAGCCAAGAACAAGCCAGCGCGGCTGCGTTCGTCAGCTTCCATCTTCAAGACATCTTCGCCATCGAGCAGAATTTGCCCTTCGCGCGCGACATAGGCGGGATTGCCCATCAAAACGTTGGCCAGCGTACTTTTGCCGGAGCCGTTTGGTCCCATAAGCGCGTGGACTTCGCCCTGTTTTATCGTCAGGTTGACGCCATTCAAGATGAGGTCGTCTTCCGAATCCACGCTCGCATGGAGGTTGCGTATTTCCAACGTCGCTACCATCCTTGGCATATCTCCTCTCACTGCGATTTAATGTCGGTTAAATTTACTCTATAACCGACTCGAACTTGTTCGCAGTATAACAGCGCCCTTTCAGCCTGTCAATGCGTTAGAAAACACGCTGGATGCGATCGCGCCAGAATATTGAGGCAATGAAGGGTCGCTTCAGCGGGTCGCGTAGGTGGTAAATTGCCGACATTCTGAATTGCGCCCGGCGATCCAGGGCAATCGCTTCAAATTATTTTCAACATAGAGGACGCAGAGGACACAGAGTTCGTAGGAGTTTAGACGACTATTTTTCTAAATCTGCGGCCCGGAATCGGCAACAGTCCCCAGCGAAACGTGATTTGTCACCAAAAATCACAGCTGAGATGAGATTTTGTTTTCTCTGCGTTCTCTGCGTACTCTGTAGTTAATTTTCAGTTTAGAATCCCGCCATTTCGTCCGCCATCATTTTGAAGCGATTGCCCTGCCCGGCGATTCCGACCTGATTGACAACACGTGGGCGCTGTACTATGCTAGGTTCGTTGAGCGAAGGGTGCATCAGCATATTTTCCATGCGTTCCAAGCATGTGATTTAAGGTGAATTGAGCAGCCTACTTATGGGGGGAACAAACAATGCAGGAAACGGTTGAAAGGGAAGCCGGGCTCTACGAAGCCTTGCGATCCGTCATTGATCCGGAAATCGGCATGAACGTGATCGAATTGGGTCTTGTCCGCGGCGTCGACATTGAAGAGGAACGCGCGCACGTCAACATGATCATGACCACGCCATTTTGCCCCTATGCGCCGCAGTTGCTGGAGCAAACGCGCCGCACAGCGCAAGATTTCCTGGGCTTGCCGACTACCATCGAAATGGGTATGGAGATGTGGGACCCTAGCATGATGGAAGAAGGCGCGGCAAGCGACTGGGGTTTATTCTGAGTTTGCCGCGATAAATGCGGACGCCGCTCGCAATTTGCCCTTCTTAGGTTCTATTTTGGCAAAGCAATCGCAACAAATGTAATATATGCACAGATGTTCGCTTAGGGTGCGCCGACACAGCCCACCAACCTTCGTTGCCTAATTCAATCAGAATATGCTGAAATGAGGAAGCGATTCCGTCGC
This sequence comes from Phototrophicaceae bacterium, assembly GCA_965116975.1. Classification (GTDB taxonomy): domain Bacteria; phylum Chloroflexota; class Anaerolineae; order Aggregatilineales; family Phototrophicaceae; genus UBA6055. The sequence continues at coordinate 1,737,229 of OZ220735.1, read as the reverse complement.
GGTCGCGTCGCGTGGCAGCGGGATTATGGCTTGATTCCAGCGCGGACATATATTATTCGGGCTTTCGCATAGGGTGCGTGGGCGCGTGGCGCAATGGCAGCGCAGTTGATTTCTAATCAATTTGTTGCAGGTTCGAATCCTGCCGCACTCACTTTTGCGCTATAATGCGAAAGGTTATCATAGTTTGCTTGTTTGAGCGAGTTCAGATGCCCCCGCGCAGGAGGAAAACAATGTGCAAGTATATTAGGCTCTTCTCAATTAACAACCTTCATAACCTCGCCCCTCCTCTTCCTTCTCCCTCGAATATATGTTCTAAAATTAGCAATCTTGCCCTTTGCATAATCGCGCTCGCCACAGTTTTCGGCGCGCCAAGACCAGCCCAAGCCCAAACTCTAAGTGCCCCCAGTAATTTTCGCCTGCTGGAGTTAAGCGCCGACAGCATCGTTCTGGCCTATGATACTGTGGACGGCGAAACACTCTCCGGGTTAGGCAGACGTGATCCAGATTCTATCTCCTCTTGGTTTAGTACTACGTATACAACAACGAGTAGCGCCGGAACGACAAAATTAACGCTAGACGCCACGGAACGGCAAGTTGTGTATGTTGCTGGTCGTACGTCCGAGTATCGATTAGTGGTATATACGAATAGTCAATTCACTGTATTCACTCCCTACGCGTACTTGTCCGTACATGTGCCGCCGGCTGCTCCCAGCATCTATAGCGCGGTCGCCGCGCAAACCAGCATCACGCTCAGCTGGACCAACCCAAGCAGCGACAGCGCGGTCAGCGCCGAAGTGCAGATCCGCCCGGCTAGCGGCAGCTGGTCCTCATCCTGGACAGCCGCCGACAGCGCCACCAGCCATGCCTTCAGCGGTTTGACGGCCGATACTAATTACGAGATGCGCGTCCGCGCCAAGAACTCCGCCACCGACCCTGGTCCCGCCGATTCGCTCACCCAGCGCACGCTGGCTGCGCTGGGCGCGCCTTCACATACACCGACATCTACGTCTACGCCCACGCCCACGCCTGTGCCGCCGACGTCTACGCCCACGCCTGTGCCGCCGACGTCTACGCCCACGCCCGTGCCGCCGACGTCTACGCCCACGCCTGTGCCGCCGACGTCTACGCCTGTGCCGGCGCCGTCCGCGCCGACGGGCTTGAGCGCCAGCGGCATCACGCAAACCAGCATCACCCTCAATTGGACGAAATCCAGCGGAGCGACCTTCTACGAAGTCCGCCGCGGCACAACTGGCGCCTTCACGCTCCTGGGCGATGTGGCGTCGCACATTTTCACCGGCTTGAGCGCGGGCACGAGCTATACACTGCAAGTGCGGGCTGGCAACACCGGCGGCGCCTCATCCACGGTTCAGACGACCGCCAGCACCAACAATGTCCCGCCGCCGCCCGCGCCGTCCGCGCCTACGAGCCTGAACACTAGCGGCATCACGGAGACCAGCATCACCCTCAGTTGGACGAAATCCAGCGGGGCAACTTTCTATGAAGTCCGCCGCGGCACGACTGGCGGCTTCACGCGCCTGGGCGATGTGGCGACTCACACTTTCTCTGGCTTGAGCGCGGGCACGACTTATACGCTGCAAGTGCGCGCCGGCAACACGGGCGGCGTCTCCGCCACCGCGCAGGCATCCGCCAGCACCAGCAGCAACCAAGCCTTGCCGGCAGAAATTGAGCAACCGCCAATCGATCCGCCGCCGGTTGATGACCCGCCAGAGCAAACTTCGCAAGATTCGGGAGATTCGGGAGAGAAGCGCCAAGCCAGCAACTCCAGCCGACAGACGGCGCCAACACCACAAGCGACGCAGGGCTTCTACCAAACCTTGAACACCCTGCCGCCAGGCATTGAGGTCAACAACTGGGTCGAGGGCGCGCAAGGCCAACGCGTTGACGCCCAGGGCGTCGGCAACCAAGCTATCATCGACCAAGGCTTGCTGGATGCGATTGACATGTGGGGCTATATCACGCCAGGCATCGAGGTCTGCTTCGCGCAGCATGGGCGGATGATGCTGCTGGACGCCGCTTATTCGCCGCGCCAGGCAATACCGCTGGCTGCCTATCAGCGCGACGGCATGACCTGCGCCAGCATCGACCGCGCCGGCACCGTCGTCCTGCTGCAAAGCGCCGCGCCCCTGCCAGAAGAACCAATCCAAATGCCCAACCATGATGCGGCGCCGCCGCAGCTGACCAACTGCATGGTGCAGCTGCTGTATCCGCTGAACTTCCGCGCCGCTCCCGCCGGGCGGATTATGCAAGTCTTGCCGGCACAGATCCGGCTAAGCGTTTTGGACTACCGCCAGGGCTGGTACCAGGTCGATTTTTACGGTCAGGAGGGTTGGGTCAGCGCCGACTATGTACAAGCGCAGGGCGACTGCGGCTGAAGTTAGCTCGGCATTCATGCCCTCGCTCAATCCTTGGCAGGACCATGAAATTGGCTGCAAAATCGTGGGCGATTGAACCGCAATGTCGGCGGGCTGTGTCGACGCGCCCTAAGCTACCCTCGCTGTCTATGTTGTGAAGAAATTTGGCGCGATTGCCCTGCTCTTTAGGGTCGATTCCTGCGGATCCACTGCAAGGGATCGATATAGTTTCTGATTAACAAGTCGTAGTCGAGCTTGGGCCAATTGCCCGGTCGTTTCTCAAACAATGACGTTGGACTCAGATCAAAATGTAGATGTGGCACAAAGCGCCCAAAAGCGTCGCCAACCTCGCAGATCCGCTCCCCGCGCGACACTCTCTGACCGACTACCACGCGCATATTCTGCACATGCGCATAACGGCTGTATATCACCGCCCCGCCGGGCTTAAACAATGGATCATGCTTGATTACGATTAAATTGCCCCAGATGCTCAAGCGCGCCGCAAATGTGACAATGCCGCTCGCGCAAGCGTAAATCGACATGCCCTTGTCTTGATAGGGACGCCCGAAATTCAAGTCCGCGCCGGTGTGATAGGCTTCACTGGGCGTGCCGATGAAATAGAGCTTGCCAAAGGGGGAGGCGTCCCGCCAACCGGGGGGCCATAGATCTTCGCCCTTGCGCTGTTCGCTGCTGCCAATGGGCGAGTCGTATCCATCGGCGACATTTACGCCGTTGACCACGCTGGGCCTGTCTTTGCCGCGCGCTGGCGGCGCGGTAGGCTGGTCGCCGGGCTCTGGGGCTGGCGTATAGCCCGGCGGTGTTGAAACAATGCGGCGAAATCGCAGGGCATCAAAAGCGATCGATCTGCCCTCTTCGCCGGTCACGTCATTCAAAAAGACGCGCCCGGCATTCGGCATATTGCGGTCCAGATCAAATATGCCCAGGGGCGTCCATGTATTGCGGTTGATATGCTGGTTGATGTCAATCACGACTTCGGTGTCGGTGCCGACGATGCCGTGCACCTTGTAGCGCGCGCGCCTTGTCGTTGAATAGCGGCTGGGGATGAAAGCGGAAATCTCGTAGAGCCCCGACTGCGGCAGGTCGTCACGCCATTCCGCCCAGACTTTGCTCGTGCGTACTTCCGTTGTTGTATGCAGGTAGTCCCAGCCCCAGGTATTTTCCCGCACATCGAATTCGGGCTGACCAGTATAGGTGCCACTGCGGAATCCCTGCCCAGAGGGTAAAATTATGACCTCATCCGTAAAATTCTCAATGTTTTCCAGGCTCTCGTCCGCCGGGGATTGGCTCAGTTCTATGGCTGTATTGATCGCCGTCCACTGCGAGATCACGCCGTAGCGCCACCAACTCAAGCCCTTCGCGCCGTGCTGCTGCGTCGCCAGCGTATGCGCTTCCTGTTGTTCTTGAACGGGCGCAACGCCTTGCATAGTTGGGATTATCGGTTTGCCGTAGCCACTCCAGGCGGCGTACATATCGTTCAGCGCCTTTTCGACCGGCTGGCGAAAGGTCGTCCAATAGGTCTGCGGATGAACACTGTCAATAAATGGGCTCCAGGCGTCGGGGAAGATCGCCCGCTTATTGTGCTTGCGCGGATCCACGCTTATGCCAATATGAAAGTTCGCGCCCAGCCCGCGGCGCAGGGCAAGCATGAAAGGGCGGACACCCGCCTCCCCGCCCTGCCAATAGCCCGGCGGCTGCTCTATATCCAAGACCAGCGAATGGACGCCGGGGCGCTGGCAAGCCTCGATAAGAATGGCGCTTTCCGCCTCCGCATCCAAGCCATGCGGCACGCACCAGGCATGAAACTCGAGCCCAGCGTTTTGACAGGCGCTTACCCAGGCGTCGATGGCGCTCGCGCCTGATATCGCCAGGTCGCTGCTATCGAACTCAGCCATCCAGTCGCTGCCCTCGGTGATCTTGACCCAGATTTGGTTCACGTTGGGGGTACGAGACTTGATATTCCCGAGCAGTTCTGCGATTGAATCCTCGGGGATGGCTGTGCCCTTCCAGTGCCACAGCGCGACCTTGCCATCGTATGGCGTCGGCGGATGTGGAGAAGGCTTCGCCCCAATCGCCGGAATGAATTCGATATAGCCGGCATAGACCCAGCCGCGCAAACCCGTCTTTTCCACCCAGACCCAATTTCCCGGCGTCTTCGTAGCCGGATAATAGACAATCAGCGCATTATCCAGCAGATCTCCAACGTCCTGATAGTTAATGCCGGGTCCGCTGCGCACGTTGCTGAAAGCCGACTTGGTATTGGCGATGGCGACAACCGGCTTACCCGGCTGCGCAGGTTTTGGCTTCAACGCAAAACTGGACATGCGGCGCTCCCCCAACAGTTGATGATGCTGTCATCAACTGCCCAACGTAATGCTATCGATAATGGGGGCATCTGCCGAAACTCGCAAGCTAAGACTGGCGCAAATCCAGTCGCTTGGCTGTGCATCCATGACGAGGAAACGGAATCTGAAATACGTCAATGAGAACTAGCGCCAGCGAATCTTTTATCGCCGGCGCCGATCTCTTTGTTTTTTCCGGGGACTAAATCGTGAAGGCGCCATTCTCATAGAAGAGCTCGCCATCGACGAGGATTGAGCTATCCCTGCGCATGTCGCAAATCATGTCCCAATGGACCGCGCTGGTATTGCGGCTGCCCGTCTCTGGGTAACCCATGCCGATCGCCATGTGAACAGTACCGCCAATCTTTTCATCAAAGAGGACGCTGCCGGTAAAGCGGTCGATTCCGAAATTTGTTCCGATTGCGAATTCGCCCAGGTAACGCGCGCCGGCGTCGGTGCTTAACTGGGCTTGCAGCAGATCTTCATTCATCTCGGCGGAGGCGCGCGCCACTTTGCCGTCCTCAAAGCGCAGCTCAATGCCGCTCACCGCTCGCCCGCTGACAATCGCCGGATAGCTGAAGCGCACCCAACCGTTGACGCTGTCTTCTACGGGACCGGTGAAAATCTCGCCGCTGGGCATATTGCGCTTGCCGTCACTGTTGATAAAGCGGCGCCCCTCGATGCTCAATTCCAGTTCAATATTGGGACCCTGCAATTGAACATGCTTTTTGCCAAGCAGATAATCGACCTTGTGCTGCTGCATTGCGCTCAGCTTGCGCCACTCCCCCGCTGGGTCCGCTTGATCGCAGAAGCAGGCGCGGTAGACGAAGTCTTCATATTCCTCGAAGCTCATATTGGCTTCCTGAGCCGATGCCTGGGACGGGAAAAGCGTGCCAACCCAGCGGAATTTCCCCGCGGCCGATCGCTGCAATCTCGTCTGGAGTATGTCGCTTTGGGCGGCGCGCTGAATCTGCAAGCGTTGCGCGTCAATGTTCGACATCGCCCGGGTATTTTCCGGCGCTAGCGCCCGTATGTATACATCGGCTTCATCAACGTAAAGCCGCATGCCGGGATCGACCCACTGCATCTGATTGTCATTGGCATTGCGCAGGAAATAGCGCTGCATTTGCTCGTCCTCGACATAGAGGCTGGGGAAGCCGCCGGCGTCGATTACCGCTGCATGGATTTCGCGCAAAATTGGCAAGGAGCCAAAGTTGCCAAGGATGCCTACCCAATCCCCCGGCTGCACCTGGGTCGAGTAATCAACCAGCAAGCGCGCCAGCTTTCGTCGTCTCGTATCGCTCATCGTCGTTCCTTTGTACTTTATTCTTGCGCGTGCCTAGCCAGAAGCCAACTCGCGCGCCTTCGTCAAGGCGGCAGCGTAATCGACCTCGTTGCCAATGACGTTCACGTATTGCGCGTGCTGCAAGACATTGCCTTGATCAATCACGAAGACCGCGCGCTGACAGATCCGCCACTCCGTATCGTGGACGCCGTAGTCATCGGCAAATTTCATGTCGCGCTGCGTTGAAAGCGTCTCGGTATGTTCGATGCCTTCGGCGCCGCAAAAGCGCCCCAACGCGAAGGGCATGTCCGCGCTCACTGTCAGGACGACTGTGTTCTGCAGCGCCGCCGCTTCTTCGTTAAAGCGCCGCGTCTGGGCGGAACAGACGCCCGTATCGATGGATGGAATAACGCTGATGATCTTGACTCGGTCGCCATAATCGCCCAGGGACTTTGAACTTAGGTCATTGGCAATCAATTGAAAGTCCGGCGCGTCCATCCCGGTTTGCAACATCTCGTGCTGAACATGATGTTCATTTTCGCCAACCATTAAACCTTCGCGTGCCATTTCTTTCGCTCCTTTGTTCCGCTAATGGGATATTTACTTTCTATCGGTTATTATGAGGATTATAGACCGATAGTCAGCTGTATCAAGGTGATACCGTAGTCGCGTTTATTTTCGCATAAGTTATGGGGAATCGACATGAGACTGAATCGAACCACCATCGGCATAGCCGTGATCATCGTAATTGTCGCGGGCTTGCTTATTACCCAACCCTGGCTCTACTTCGTCACCAACGAAGTAGACGAGGCTTTCCCTGGGTTGACATCCGAACAGCGCGATGCCGTGCGCGACATGCCCGAAGAGGAGAAAGACGCGCTCCTGGCTATGGCGAAGGAAAACAAAGATATGGCGAAAGAAGTCGCCATCGCCCAGACCGGAGAAGATGTGGTCGTGCCGCAAGAACAGCAAGCGATGCCGACCGATATGCCAGCCGAGCCGCTAGTCCATTCAGCTGGCTCTTTCATCGACATCGACCCCATCCATGGCGCTGTGGGAACAGCGACGATCTACGAATTGCCTGACGGCGATCGTGTCTTGCGCTTCGAAGACTTCCGATCCAAGAATGGACCGGATCTGCATATCTATCTGTCAACCGAGACACCAACAAGCACCTTCGCTGGTCTGGGCAGCAACGAAGTACACCTGGGCGCGCTTAAGGGCAACGTGGGCAACCAAAACTACGAGATTCCCACTGAAATCGATTTAAGCCTGTATCGCAGCGTGGTGATCTATTGCCGGCCATTCAAGGTAGTCTTCAGTACGGCAGCGCTGTCCTAATCGTCGGCGCGGATGGTCGAAATCAATCGAAGACCCGGTGGCGCCATTTCCCGTCAACCATTGCGCCTAGCGTCTTGACCGAAGCCAATTCTTCTGGCGGGACTTGAAAGGGATCGCAATCGATAAGGTGCAGGTCGGCAAGATAGCCGGCCGCCAGCTTGCCGAGCCGGTCTTCCATGCCGGCGGCGTAGGCGGGACCTTGCGTGAACCCTAGTAAAGCCTCGTGCAAGCTAAGTCGCGCTCCCGGACGCCAGCCCGCTTTGGGCAGCCCGTTGCGCTGCCGTGTGACAGCCGCGTGGATGCCCAGCCAAGGATTAAGGGGCTCCACCGGCGCGTCCGAACCGAATGCGATGCGCGCGCCATATTCCAACTGCAAACGCGGATTGTAGGCGTACTCCGCGCGATCGCCCCAATATCGATCGGCCGCAAGCATATCCGAAGTTGCATGTATCGGCTGCATGGAAGCGATAATATCCAGCTCCGCCAAGCGCCCCGCGTCCTGCGGGTGAATGATCTGCACATGTTCGATTCTGTGTCGGCGGCTTGTTCGCGGCTCGTACCGAGCTTTTTCTTCGCGGCGGACGCTTGCATAAACATCCAGCACATCATGAACGGCTTTGTCGCCGATAGCGTGAATCGTCGACGACAGACCCAGTTGGCTGGCGCGGCTGACATGTTCGATCATCTCTTCTTTGTCGACCAATGCCATGCCGTAGTTTTCCGGCTCGCCAATGTATGGCTCAAACATAAGCGCGGTCTTCGGTCCCAAAGCGCCATCCGCAAAGAGTTTCAGCGCGCCGATCCGTATCCAGTCGTCGCCGAAGCCGCTGCGGATCCCCGATTCCAGCGCCGCGTCCAGCCAGTTCAGATTGATATGCTTGAGCGCGCGCAGGTCCAGCCGATCTTGCTCGCGCAGCAATTGCAGCGCAAGCAGACAGGACGGGTCGTCAAAATCATGAATCATTGTGATGCCACAAGCCAATGCCGCTTGCTGCGCCTCCGCCATCATATCCGCCAATTGCTCGCTAGTCGGGTCGGGGATCGCAGCCTTTACCAGATCGCCCGCCGTTTCCAGCAGAATTCCGGTAGCTTCGCCGCCGTCATCACGCATAATTGCGCCGCCTTCGGGATCCGCCGTTGCGGACGTAATGCGAGCCGCTTCCAGCGCCCTGGAATTGACCCAGTCCGCGTGCCCGCTCTTCGCGAACAAAACCACTGGATTATCCGGGGCGGCGGCATCCAAATCGAACCTGGTCGGGAAGGCGCGATCCGCCCACAGATCTTGCGTCCAACCCTGCCCGGTAATCCATTCGCCGGGCGGGGTCGCGGACGCGCGTTCGCGCACACGCTGCAAGGCGATGGCTTTGCTGGGCACTTCAAATACATCGACAGAGCGCAGGGAGCGCGCTTGCCACTCCCAGTGAATATGAGCGTCTGTCAAGCCGGGCAGAAGCGTTTTCCCATCCAGATTGATTTCGACCGTAGCAGACCCCGCCAAGCGACGAATCTCGCCGTCATCCCCGAGCGCCGCTATGCGCCCATAAGCCGTCGCTAGCGCAGAAACTCTCGGCTGTCGCGCGTCGAGTGTGATAATGTTGCCGTTGAAGAGAATCATATCAATCAAAGCTCAGCCTCCTTGAAAACGCTTTATTTCTCTAGCGATTTCGTCCACAGTCGGCGCGCTGTCTAGTCCGCTGCGGGTTACAGAGTAGGCGGCCAAGCGCCCGGCAATGCGGACTGCCTTGCGCATGTCATTCTCGACCAGGGGGAATACCCCGAGCAGCGCCGCCGCAAAAACGTCGCCCGCCCCAGTGAGATCCAGCGGGCTGACGTCCAGACTCGCGTAGGGCATCTCTTGGTCCCCGGAGTAGTACGTGCCGCCGTTGCGGCCGTTGGTGACGATCAAGTGCTGGCAAAGGTCGCGCATTTTCGCGGTTAACTGGGGATACTGCTGTATATCTTCCTGGCTATAGACGATGATGTCAATCAGTTTTAGGGCTTCGGCGTCAAACCAGGGTCGGAAGCGGACCAAGCCATCTTCGCCCCACTGCCTCATCAAGCCCTGTAATGTCAACATCACTGTCGCATTCGGGAAGTTGCGCGCCATTTCCAGCGGGTCGAGCTCGGCCGCCAAGGGACCCAGGTGCACATAAGACGCATTCAGCCAAGCGTTGGGCAGGTCGCCAAAGCGTAAATCACAGGCTCTTGCGCGCACGTACTGCTGCCGCCCATGGTCGCTGTATACGTTTTCGTAGGTCAGCGAAGAAGCCGCTGGCAGCGACAGGACTTTGCCAAAGCGCAAAAGCTGACCGAGCAGGGTCTCGTCATAAGCGGCGCTGGTCAAAACGCCGACCCGATGCCCAAAGGCGGCGTATGTCGGCGCGGCATAAGCCACCGTGCCGCCGAGCATCTTGCCGCCGGGCGTCAAGTCGGCCGTCATGTTGCCAACTAGCAAGACATCAAGTTCAGAGGTCGCGGACATGCGATTTCAGGCTGTTGCGAAAAAACAAAGACGCAATTTCCGCGTCTCTGCAAGATTACGGACTTGTTGGCCGCATTCTGTCATTTGGGAACGATAGTAACTTTGCGGGCGCGTCCCTCGCCGACGCTCTGCGTCATAACATCAGGGCGCCCGCGCAGCGACAAATGAATGATGCGGCGTTCATTCGGGTGCATCGGCTCGAGCGTAATGGTGCGCCCCTGCTGCACCGCTTGTTTCGCCATGCGGTTTGCCAGCCCGCGCAGACGTTTTGAACGACCCGCTTTATAACCAGCGGCGTCCACGATAATTTTCGCGCGCCGCTCCAAGCGCCGGCTGCAGATCAGCCGGACGATATATTGCAAGGAGGACAAGGTTTCTCCACGCCGGCCAATCAAGCGATTGATGCCGTCGCCGGTCACGTTCAACATCCAGTGGGGTTCTTCACCGTCCGCATCGTCATCCGTTAGCTGCACGTTGACGCGCCCCTCAACCCGCATTTTATCAAGCAATTCTTCGAGCACCTGTTTGCCGACGATGGCGTCTTCGCCGAGATCTTCTTCCGATACAGTTTTCAGATTAGGCTCGGGCGAAGAATCGTCGCCGCGCCTTTCGTCCGCGCTGGCGAGTTCTGGCTCCGCCGCCGCCTTTCGTCTTCCAATCAGCACCATGCGAACGCGCGCTTCCCGCGCGCCGAAGCCGAATAGCCCCGTATTCGGTTCTTCCAGGACTTCGATCATCACGTCTGCGGGCGCCGCGTTCAATTCTGCCAAGCCCTTGCTGATCGCTGCTTCGACCGAGTTGCCGGTCACTTCTATCATTTCCATGTTTTCATCCTCTGTCGTCGACGAGCCCAATGCAACAGCTTATTTCCTGCGAGGCTTCTTTTTTCTTGACCGGCGCGCTTTCTTGGCCGGTTGATCATCCTCTAGCTCAATATCAACAATCACATCGTCAGTCCGCTTTTTCCGAAATACTTTATCCAGCAGTTGCCGCCCCTGCGGACTGTATTGAACAATGCCAATCAAATTGGAAGTGACAAAATAGATAGACAGGCCCACCGAAAAGGACAGCGAAAAGGCGCCAAACATGATGGGCATGATCGTTGTCATGCTCTTTGTCATGGCTTGCGCTTGGCCCCCCACGCCGCTGCTACTGTCGTCATCATCGTCGTCATCTTTCTGCTCGCTCTTGCCTTTGGTCGTGGCCATTGTCAGCTTGGACTGCCCCCAGGTTGTAACGAGCACCAACAACGGCAAGATCAGCGCGTAAGACGGGTTCGCCGTCGGCGGCAGCGTAAGATCCATTTCGGGCAATAATTGCGTTAGCCCCGGTATCGGGCTCCACATCCTTTGCAGGGGAATCAAGGAATCCAATCCAGGAATAAGCAAGCGCTCGGACAGGTCAATCAACTGGAAGGGCGTCGCCGCCAGGGCAAAAAATATCGCTTGATACAAACCTATCAGAATCGGGAACTGGATTACCAGTGGAAAACAGCCGCCCACCGGATTAACTTTATTTTCTTTATATAACTGCATCTGGGCTTGGGAGAGTTTTTCCTTGTCGTTTTTGTACTTCTCCTGCAGCTTCTTCAACTGCGGCTGAATCTGCTGCATCTTGCGCGAAGACTCTTGCTGCTTCGCCAGCAAGGGATATGTCAAGAAACGAATAATGACCGTCAAGACGACAATCGCAAGAACGATATCCTGGTTAAGCAGCGCATATAACCAGGTCAAGATTGTTACAAAGGGGTTTAGGATGATGTCCCACATGCTACATTGCTCCCGTCGAAAGGCTAACGAGGGTAAACCCAGGTTTGGCGTCCATCGACCCCAAAGGCGATTAAGAGCTTGCCAGTATCGACTGAACTAACAATGATCAAGGGTTCATCGATATCCATAGTCTCGCTAGGCTCCAGTAACAGCAAATTGCCGAGCAACTCGGGCGCTCCTTCGATTTCGCGCGCGTTGATCAACTCGCCATCGCGGCTGTCTAGCCAATAGACCTTGCCATCGCGCGAGGAAACAACCACGCGCTGATCATAATACAGAGGACCTGCCTGAATGCCCCGTTCCGCCACCTGCACGGACCAACGTTCGCTCAGGGCGTCGCGCGAATCAAGCGCGTGCACATATCCACCGAGATCCGCCACGTAGATGATGCCGAACTCGTCAATCGCCGGCGTCCCCCAGACCCAATTCTGCGTGTCATATTTGTTCAGGATCTGACCATCAAGCGATATCTCAAAAAAGGACTTGTTGAAGCTGCCGACATAAAGTCGGCCATTTGCCAGCAATGGAGTCGAGGCGACGCTCCCGCCCAGGTCGGCCGACCAAATCTGCGCCCCGCTTGTCCGATCAATCGCGTATAACTGATGATCCATCGTGGATACGAGGATCATGTCGTCCACCAATAGCGGCTTCGCCCAAATGCCCCCTTCTGTCGGGAAGGTCCACAATTCGCTGAAATCAATCTTCGAAGTCGCCCGCAAACCGCCATTCTGATATGGAACGTAGACGACGTCCTCGACCTCGAGCATGCTGGCGACGACCTGATCCGCAACAGATATGGCGCGCTGCACTTCCGCCACGACGGTATCGACCTTCAGCAGCCTTTTGTTATGGTCGGCGGCCAAAAGCGTTTCCGCGTCCAGGCGGATAGGCAAAGCGTAAAACTGCGCGTTTTCAGCGGACGCGCCCGAAAGCACCCAACTTCTTGGATTGTTCTCGTTATCGCGTATGGGATTGCCGCTATCGGGATTGATTAATCTGGCTGGCACGCCATTGGCCGGGCTCAAAATTGCCACCTGGTCGTTGTAGGAGAGCGAAATATGTTCTTTTCCATTGAGTTCAATTAGACCGACCGAGGGCCAGCTGACGCCCATGCGCGTTCCAACACAAGACGTCGCGGCCAGCGCAACCAAGAGCATAATCATGCTAAAGCGAATTCGCCTGAGTCTCGTCAAGTTCAAACATCACTCCTTGGGGGAACGGGATCGTAACCGCCTGGGTTAAGCGGATGGCATCTCAATATTCGCCGCAATCCCATCCACGCGCCTCGCGCAGGTCCATAGACTTCGATTGCCTCGTAAGCATACGCGGAACATGTTGGCGAGAATCGACAAGCGGATGGCAGCACAGGCGACAGTATTCGCTTGTAGCCGCGGATCGCTCGCAGCAAGATCCACTTGAACACTTCAGCCGCCCCTCAACAGGCGCGCGCGCTGGAACAAGACATTCACTATACGCCGCAATTCGCTAAAAGGTTGCTGAGTTATCGCGGGTTTGGCAACGATCACGATATCGTAGCCCTGCCCCAGACTTTTGTGAATGCCGTCAATCAAAGCTCGTAGACGGCGTTTGCAGCGGTTGCGCGATACAGCCGCCCCGACGCGCTTGCCCACGACGAAACCATAGCGATTGCAGGGCAAGCTGTTGTCGCGTAAGCTGAGCAGCATTACCGGATGGCGATAAACTTTTCCTTCTCGCCTCACACGAGCGAAATCGCGCGACTGCCGCAACCTTAGGGCAGCATCCATCAGCTAACTTGCATTCCAGTTGACTTTTTTGACATGGTTGGGCGTAACGGCAAGCTGATGACGTCCGCGCCGCCGCCTTGCCTTCAGGACACGACGTCCGTTACTGGTACTCATCCGCTTGCGGAATCCGTGCACGCGTTTGCGGCGTCGGACTTTTGGCTGCCATGTTCTTTTGGTTGACATCACTCTCGCCTTTGTATTTGCGCCTTTTCACTCCACAAAGGCTAAGTATAGTCCAGCAAGCATATCAGGTCAACAGTCGCCTCGTTCACATCGGAGTCCAGCCAAAATGACGCTTGAAGCTAATCTGGCGCGTCCGGACGAGCCCAAATGGATCAAACCTCCAGCGAATCCATGTCAGGCGCCAAGATTGACGCAAGTTGCGCTTGACGACAAGCAACCGCTTACAGTAGGATTGCAGCGGTATCAAGATTATTAGCAAATCCTCGGCAATTTCTATGCTTGATAATGAGCTAGCCCTAAGAAGTAAAGGAGCCCAATGACCTTGTTACCGGCACATCATTGGGCTTACAGCTTCTCAATCGGTGCTGAAGACATAGATAGCATCACCAACCTCCTGCTGGAAAAAGAGATGCCCTTGTCCAGCGTAGAGCTTGCCACTGCCATTATCAAACAGCGCGAAGAAAATATCAAACGACAGCTTGAGCAGCAATATCAAGGCACCAAGGTCTACCAGCCTTGCGGAATCTTCGCTGTCGGCGATCGACTAACCTTCTCGCAAATGAACTACCGTACCGCCACTGTTATTGGCTTACGAGACGGCAAGAACAACAATGTAGGCTCATTCAGAGTCGCAACAGTCGCATTCGACGACCTGTCTGCCTCGCCGGACGCGCCTGCGCGTGAATTCGCCACGGAATACAACGGCGAGCACCCCCTCAACGAGCCCGAGAACAATCATCATCCCGGTTATTCACATAGCGAATTCAGCGTTGCGGACATCGTCAATGCCCCACAAGTGACGATTATCCAACAAGTGAACGAAGCTCTGGAAAAGAACCCGGATCTGGTGCGGATAGCGGGAACCTGGTTTGTACGCGAGCTTATGCAAGAGGTTGATATCGGGCACCTGCACCTTGCGGAAGCGGTCTTGGACATGCAGGGAGGAGGACCGCTGGGACCAGATATAATCCTGGAGCAGATTGGCGGACTCGGTGATTCAGCGAAAGCCTTGCAAATCTTTTCCTTGAACTGCGCCATGAACCAGGATGAACGATTTGATGAAGTTGGTCCCGCTGGCGTCATACTTTGGCATTTGACTCGCCTGCTGCCGCGGATGGTGCGGCAAGTTCCCAAGATTCTGCAGTACAAGCCGGTCGAATATGATCGAGGGCTGCTCGAGAACGAAATGCTTCAACTGGAATATGATTTGGACGACGAGCATTCGCCCGTGAAATCCCAGCCACCCGACGAAGAGGTCAGCATTACTTTGTCCTATCCGCATCGGCGCGTGGGCACCTTGCCTATCAATTCGGAAACCAAACATGTCTTCCCGGGCGCCAAGACGCCGCGCATCGCGATTACGATCGTTGATGCCATCGATAAAGAAGAACACCCTTGTTGGGTTGTCCATCGCTTCAAATATGTTTATGGTCTGGCCGCGCTTTACAAAAAGCATCATCTTCCCGTCGGCGCCTACGTTTATCTCACCCGGACCGACGACCCCAGTCGATTCGAAATTGAGTTTGACAGTTATCGTCCGCGCACCGAATGGATCCCCGTGGTCGAAAGCACCGAGGCGGATCTGCTTCGTTTTGGCACGGCAAAACGCGCAATCGGCGCTGATTATGATGAGATGATAATTGTTGGCGTCAACGTGCTTCCCGCAGTCGATCTCCTGGGCAAGAATGTGCAGAACAAGCAGACGCCACTTGTGAAGCTGTTGCGCAGCCTGATTGCCGAGTTAAGCAAACAGAACCCGCAAAAATCGGTACACGCCAAGGTTCTTTACAGCACGATCAATATTCTACGCCGCTGCCCGCCGGGTCCCATCTGCGCCACGCTCGTTGCGAATCCCGAATTCGAGTATCTCGGCGGCAACTATTGGAAACTCAGCGAGTGAGCGTAGGACCAACCATGTCTCTCAACTATCTGATCAAACCCAGCATAAATACCAAGTTTCGTATCGACTATGAATGGTGGGAGACAAGCCGAGACGATTTACATGTTTATCTGCTGACGCACCTGACGCGCGAACAACAGACACAGCTCGAGCGGCAAGACTTAAACGAGTTGTTTGACTACGTTGACCCACAGACTGGCGAAGTTTTCCAGTTGGATACATTGGGCTTCGCGATTAGGGAATCAGCGCAAAGGGAAGATTTCATCAGCGATCACATTGGCCTCATTGACAGCGTTTTTCGCGCGCTGCTAGTCAATGGCAATCAACCCTTGGATCCGCTGGAGCTAGCGGAAATCACGGGTCGGGACGCCGCCACGATTCTCAAGACCATAGGCGGCCTGCGCATCTATCGCGGTATCCGTCCTCATCATCCGACAGCCGAGAATTAGTCCATGGCGCGGGTAATCAACACAAACAGTCCCGGCAAACGGCGCAAGGCGCACATGCGAACCATCGCCGAGATTCTACGGCATCTTGGGCAAAAGACTGCGATAGACGACAGTTCCAAGGATATGGTAGCCGCGGTCATTTTCAATTTGCGGGCGATTGACGCTACGGTCCTGGAATCGATCGTCGCTTGGGAGAAACGGGGCTATTGGAAAAAAGCCGACGACTTTCAGCAAAAATGGTGGTGGTGCTCGCTTTCTTCAGCTGCCTTGGAAAAACTTGTCAGAAACGACGATTGGGAACAGGTCCCGGAAGCCATATTCAAGCTCTTCCCTCAATTCTCCGATATCAAGGTCAATAAACTCACGCGCGACCCCAATAACTGGATCGGTTTGCACAGCAAGCTCATGCGAGAGAAGACACGCTAAGTTTTTCACCGCACTGTGACGCCCCGTCAGCCCAACAATGGCATGATAATCCTGCACGGCTTGAAAATGCAGGAACTGAACGATCAGGGCGATTGCCCTGCTACTTGATATGGGCAATATGTACAAGTTATTATAGATACTATATAATACAGCTTGGGCGCAGTGGCGCCTGCCGCAAATAGGCAAACCGTCGCGCCACTGTACTTAGAGGCTTGTGATGGCTGCAGAAGACCCTGTTCTGGCGAAGACCAGCGCTGAATTGCGCATAGAGCGCCTAACCTGGCTTGCCTTGGTCGCGGTTTTGCTTATCCCTGGCATCATGCCGGACTGGTTAAGTCCGCATAACGCGCTTAGTCCCTTTTTTGCTGGACTGGCGCTATTCGCCTCTGGCATTTACCAGCATCGGCAGAAGTGGCGAGTCAGCTTCTCGACCTGGCTCGCTGGAACAATAAGTTTTGGCATAGCAATGTACAGCCTGCTGGAACGGCCCGAATTGGACATGACATTTCCAGTTGTCTTGCTGGCCGTTTTTGTCATCGGGATAGGCATTTTCGCTAATGAAACGTAATTCGTATCGGATAGCCATCCACACTGGAAGCCGCCATGAAAAGACCTAGCGCGCAAGAGATCACCTTAGAGGAAGTTCGCAAACTGGCGCTGCCGCTGAGCACCTACATTCTGTCGGGCGAGGGACTGCTGGATCGCCCGGTGAGCTGGACAACGGTGATCCATCCTGAAGACGACATAGCCTCCAAGCAAGTGCAAAAGCGCGAGCTTGTCTTGATCGCGCCGGTGAACAATCCGCCGAAGGCGCATGGAGACACCGAGCTAATCCAGTGGTGCGCCGGCGCGCATGCCTCCGCAGTTGCATTTTGCGGCGCGGTGAGCGCCTCTGCCCTAGCCGAGGCGAAAGCCCGCAACCTCCCGGTTTTGAACCTAAGCAACAATGTGCGCATTCGCGATATCGAAAAGACGATTATTAGCCTGCTAGTCAACCGCAAGGGACAAATCGAACGCCGCGCGACCCAGATTTATCGTCAGTTGACACAGATATCTTCGCGCAACGAAGGCATGGACGAGTTAATCGCGGCCATGGCGCGTTTGACAAAAAAAGCCGTCATCATTCACGACAAGCGTTTGCATCCGCTTTCACACAAGATTCAGCCGGAATTCGTTGATATTTGGGATGACATCGAGTTCTTTTTGAAAAAGCAGGACAATCTGCCGGTTGAATTGCATGATCGCCATCGCGTCGTCGAAATCGACCCGCCGGTGCTCATGCAGGCGCTGCCAATATCCGGCGTTGCGCGCTTGGTTGCGCCGGTGATCACCAAGGGCGTTGGCCGCGGCTACTTGTCAATCATCTGGCGCGAAGGCCATCTTGATGAAATTGACCAGTTGGTTTGCGAGCACGGCGCGGCCGCCTGCGCTTTGGAAATGGCGAAGCAAAAAGCGGTAAATGAAACAGAGAAGCGCCTGCGCGGCACCTTCCTGGATCGACTCTTGCTGGGCGATGTTAGCCAGCAGGAAGCCGTTCGCCAGGGCGAACGTTTCAATCACGATATGACGCAAACGCATATCGCCTTTGTATTGTCTTGGCGCGGCGAAAGCCGTCCCTCGCTGCGGCGATTGGAAACCACGGTGAATACCATCATCGCCAGCCGCAATTGTTCCGCGCTGGTCTGGACTAGAGAAAAAGAAGCGCAAGTCGTCGTTTTCCATGCGACCGATTACGCCGACCCCGTCGATCAAAGCATAGAACTGTCCAATGCCTTCAGCAAAGAGCTGAACCGTCAGTATCCGCAACATCGCATCGCCATCGGCTTGGGCCAGATCGCGCGGGATATCAACGGCTGGCGCAGCAGTTACCGCGACGCCGTGCAAGCCATGGAGCTGGCTGAGCGCCTGCAAACAGATTCGCCGCTTTATATTGGCGACCTGGGTGTATACCAACTCATCCTCAGCCTCTCCGACAGAGACAAGCTAGGCGACTTTTGCGAGGATACGCTGGGTCCCTTAATGGATTATGACATGCGCCAGAACGCGGACTTGATCAAGACTCTGGAAGCCTTTTTCAATTGCCACGGCAATCTGTCGCAAACAGCCGAATCCCTTATCGTCCACCGCAACACGCTGCTCTATCGCATGAATCGCATTAACGAAATTGCCGCAATTGACATGCACAGACCCGAAACGCGCCTGGCATTGCACCTTGCGCTGACCATCAGACGGTTGCTCGCGCTCGGTTAATTCGCTGGGAAACCGACGGGCTTCCGACGATGTATCGCCTCAGGGCAATCGCTTCAAAATCCATAACTGTCGAATTTAACATTAAACTGATGAATTGTAGGGGCGAGCCTTGGCTCGCCCATGAAATTGGGTGCAAAATCGTGGGCGATTCACAGAATCGCCCCTACATTACGTCCTTTTTTGGCATATTTACGGATAAATCTAGGTGTTGGCGGTCATTGTCTACGCGACTCTCGGTGTCTACGTGGTGAATAAAATTTGAAGCGATTGCCCTGGGCAGGTTCGCTGGTTGTCCATTACAAAATTGAGTGGCGCTCTTTGTATATTTTGCCCAATGATTTACTGGAATTGTCCATAACTTCCAGCAATAGCCCCGTCGATGCAATCTGGTACAATAGAGTGTACAGAATGCGAAAAGTGACAATAGTCAAACAGCGTGAATAGCGAACAGGCTTCACGATGAGTTCTTGTGAACGCTTGTTGTATTATGCCGCGACACTGGTCCATTGGAGGAAATGAGATGACTCTTTCCCAAATCGATGACTTTGCCGATCTTCATCGCATAGATCGTGATCATCGCGACGCCTGCGCGCTTATTTGTTCCGTGCGCAAGGGTGGGCAAGCCACGCATGGCAACGTCAAACGAACAATAGAAGCCTTGACGCGCATGGGGCATCGCACCGGTTATATCAATGGCGAAGGCGATGGCGTCGGTGTATTGACTGATATCCCGCGCCAGCTTTGGACAAGGTGGCTAGCCGAAGCCGGGCTAAGATCGTCATTGGCGACTGACCGCAATTTCTGGGTTGCCCACGTGATGATCCCCGCCGCTGACCGGGCGCGATCGCAGAACATCATTGATCAGATCTGCCGGCATATCAGCGAAGCCGGTTTGCACATATTAATCGACCGCAACAGGCGGGTGAATTCCGAGGTGCTGGGACCCAATGCGGAAAAGAATGAACCCGTCTTTTGGCAGATCGCCGGTATCAACGGTCAAGTGCCATCCGCCAAGCTGGATGCGACTCTTTTCGAGCTGCACGTCCAGTTGGAAGCGGATCTTGGCGTACATTTGCCATCCTTCTCGTCGCACAGCGTGGTCTACAAAGTGCAAGGCACCATCGAGATCCTGCGCCGCTACTACCCGGAATTGCGCGATCCCGACTACGCTTCGTCGCTCACCATGGGGCACGCGCGCTACAGCACGAATACCAACCCGATCTTTGAACGCGCCCAGCCCTTCTGTTTGATTGGGCACAATGGCGAATTCAACACCATTTCCCGCTTCCGGCTGGAATCGGAAATGCTCAAGATACCCATGGTGGAAAACGGCTCGGATTCCCAGGATGTCGACCGGACGATCTACGCGCTGTGCATGCGCCAAGGCCTCGACCTGATCGAAGCGATGGAACACATTTTCCCGCCATTCAGCCACGATCTGATTCAGGACGCGCCAGAAATCCACGATATGTACGACGAAATCCGGCAGTCATTTGGTCCTTTCGCTCAGGGTCCGGCCGCCGTCGCCTCTCGCTTGGGCAACATGGCGGTTTTCAGCGTCGACGCGCTGGGATTGCGGCCGCTCTGGTTCGGGGAAACCGAGAAAGAATACTTTGTTTCGTCGGAACGCGGCGTTTATCCGCTGGATTCTATGTCAGTCAGCCCCAAACCGATGGCGCCCGGCGAAAAGATCGCGCTTGAGATCAACACTGGGCACTCGATTCAGGTTCTCGACTACCCTGCTATTCAGCGCCATGTCTACAACAAGTATCGCGACCGCAAGCCCAGCGCAGCGCCTGGCGCCGACATTTGGGTTTCCAGTTCCGACTTTGGCTCTACAGCGCCAAGCGGCAATTACCCGATGCCGCCGACATCGGACGGGGAGCGACAGTTGCAAAAGGAGGCGGCGCCCGTAGCCGTGATGGAGAAAGCGCCCGAAGCTCGCAAGAGCGCAGTGAAGCTGCCTTGGTCGGATTCGCCGGTCAAAGTGAATGCCGCTGTCATGGCCGGCTTCGGTTGGGAACGTTACCACGTAGAAGTCATGTCGTCGCTGGCTGAAAACGCCAAGGAGCAAATTGGCAGCCTCGGCTGGGACGGTCCCGTGGCCGCGCTGAGCAACCTGCGTGTCAATTTGGCCGACTATTTCAAAGAGACAATCGCCGTCGTGACCAACCCGTCAATTGACCGCGAACGCGAACAATCACAGTTTTCGTCCCAGGTCCTCATTGGCGCTCGACCCGAAATCGCCCTTGGGCGAAACGACGAAGCAACCTTGATTCGTCTGGAAATCCCGCTTTTGCTGGAAGCGATACCTGACGTCGAAGATACGGCGCTGGTCCGCGATATCGCGGCGCAACATGGCGCCATGATGATCGAGGATCTGGCTGATGTCTTCGCCGATCGCGTCAGTTATCTATCGATGGGCTGCCCCCCAGACACTTCGATCGACCAAGCCATCGAAATGCTTCAGTCACAGGCGGTTGAGGATGTTCTGGCCGGCGTTCAGTGCATCATACTCGACGACAACAAGGTGGCGTCGGGCGAGCAATTATTCATCGATCCATTGTTGGCGACCGCTGCCGTGGACAAAGCGCTGCGAATGGCGGACTATTCGCCCAACCTGCGCAGACGGGTTGGAATGGTGGTGCGTTCGGGCGCATTGCGCGACATGCACGATTTGTCCATTTGTCTCAGCCTGGGCGCGAACGCCATATTGCCCTACGCGATGTACGCAGTCTGCTTGGGCACTGCCCCGCGCGGCAGCAAGAATCCGCTGACAGATGACCATATTAAAACGTATCTCGGCAATTCGCTAAAGGCGATCCATGCCGCGCTTCAGAAGATCACGTCCACTGTAGGCTGTCACGAATTGCGCGGCTATGGGCATAGTTTCAGTTCGATTGGCCTATCCAAGAACCTGGTCAACCTGCTGGGAACGCCGAACTACTTTGGCTCGACCGGCCGAGGCTTAACCTGGACCGCGCTGCTGAATGACGCCGAAGAGCGCGCCAAAGAGTTCCGTGGCGAGGTGCGCGCGCGCCTGAAAAACCCCGAACGCTTCTATCCAAAGATGTGGAAAAAAGCGGAGGCGGTCGCTCACGGTGAACTGGATTTCGAGTCCTACACCGACACGCTAATGAAACTGGAAGACCGAATGCCCGTGTCGCTGCGGCATATCATGTCCTTGAAAGAGAGTTCAAAGCCCTTAAACCCTGACGATGTTGACATCAGCATCAAGGGATATGACATGCCTGTTTTGATCAGCGCCATGTCCTTTGGATCCCAGGGCGAGCTAGCCTACCGCTCCTATTTTGAAGCTGCACACCAGCTCAACATCATCTGCATGAACGGCGAAGGCGGCGAGATTCACGACCTGCTGGGCAAGTATCCGCGCAATCGCGGGCAACAAGTCGCGTCGGGCCGCTTCGGCGTCAACATCGCCTTCTTGAACAGCGCCGACTATATCGAGATCAAAATCGGCCAAGGCGCCAAACCAGGCGAAGGCGGTCACCTGCCCGGCTATAAAGTGACCGAGCAGATTGCCGCTGTCCGCAGCACATCACCGGGCATCGGCTTGATCTCCCCTAGCAACAATCACGATTTGTACTCAATTGAGGACTTGGCGCAACTGATTGATGAACTCAAGACCGCGAATCCTCACGCCAAAGTGTCGGTCAAGCTGCCAGTGGTGCCCGGCATCGGCATTATCGCGGTAGGCGTCGCCAAAGCCGGCGCCGACATCATCACCATCACGGGCTACACCGGCAGCACTGGCGCCGCCCGCGCGCACGCCTTGCGCCATGTTGGCTTGCCGGCCGAAATCGGCGTATGGATGGCGCATCGTCATCTCATCCACAGCGGACTGCGCGACGATGTGGAGATCTGGGTTGACGGCGGCATGAAGAGCGGCCGCGATGTGATAAAGATGGTCTGCTTGGGCGCCAATCGCGTGGGCTTCGCCACTTTGGCCATGGTGGCGGTCGGCTGCACCATTTGCCGCGGCTGCCATGACGGCACCTGCCACGTCGGCATCACCACGCATGTCAAAACCAAAGAAGAAGCTGAAAAACGGAATTTCAAAGCCTTCCGCCCCTTTGAAGAGCGCGGATCGGCTGAAAGCATCGTCACGATGTTTGACGCCCTGGGCGACGACATTCGCAAGTGGCTGGCGAAGATGGGCATAAGCAATTTGCAGGATATTGTTGGCCGCGCCGACTTGCTGCAACAGCGCTCCCACCATGACAGGATAGACCTGAGCAACTTGCTTCGTTTGGTCCCGGGCGTGCAGAAACCTCGCGCGCAGCCCGGCGGACGCCGCGTCACTCGTCCGCGCAACACCGTCAGCAAGCAAATTACCGATGTGGTTGCCCAGTACGTCAACCGGGGAGAATACGAACTAACCTATGATGACGAGCAAGTCATGGCGATGGATCGCGCCTTGGGTACGCACCTCGCGGGCGCTATCCAGCGGAAATCCATCCCGCACAGCGACCGCATACACGCCATCAATCTGAGTTTCAGCAATTCGGCGATTCCAGGCAATGGCCTCGCCGCCTTCCTGGATGCTCCCGTAAACGTTCTGGTCGAAGGCGGCGCGCAAGACGGGGTGGGGAAATGCGCCATAGGCAGCAAGATCTCCATCTTGAAGGGCTTGAATCATAATGGGCGGCGCTTGGACGGCTCGGTAGGCAAGAGCTTCGCTTATGGCGCGCAGGGGGGCTTGTTTATCGTGCAAGGCAACGCCGATACACGAGCCTGCATCCGCATGAGCGGCGCCGACGTGGTTTTTGGCGGTGAAATCACCGCACCATTAAATGACGGACTCGGGGGCTTGGGCGCGCGCGCGAACCTAAAGGGCTATGCCTTCGAGTATATGACATCCGGGCGCGCGGTTGTCTTGGGCGACCCCGGACCATGGATGTGCGCCGGCATGACCGGCGGCGTCGTCTACCAGCGCGTGCAGCCGGAAATGAATCTGACCATAGACGCAATCAGACGCCGTATCGCGCCTGGATCCGTGGCCGAAGCGCAGAAGCTAGACGACGAGGGACATCAGGATGTGCGCGAACTCCTCAATGCCTACATCCGGACGCTCGAGGAGAATCATCAATCGCAGGCTGCAGAGCCGCTCTATGCCCTGCTGAAGCGCCCCGAAGCTCACTTCGTGAAGATCGCGCCGCCCGGCGCGCGCAATATCGTCAACGAAAGCTAGCCGAATCCAATGCTGCCGGTGATCTGCCGGCAGCCAGCGAGCATACAGCAGTCCATTACCTGGCTTATGCTGTTGAAGGTTGCCCGGGGATCGTCGCCAGGACGCGCTGGGTTTTGAGCGCCAAGTGCAAGATGAGCCGATTGTCCGAGTCGTCCAGGTCCATTTTCGTAAGGTCTGCAATGCGTTCGAGCCGATAGACCAAGGTGTTGCGGTGGACATCAAGGGCTTGCGCCGCCTTAGCTAGATTGCCGTTTGCTTCAAAGAATCCGCTCAAGGTGCGAATCAGGTCGCTCTGTTTGCGGTTGTCGTGTTCAACCAGCGGACCCAAGGCGTCGTCGTAAAACTGATTTAGATTGTCCAGGTTGCGTTCCTTCAATGCCAGGAGCAACTGAAACAATTTGAGATCGCCGTAAAATGTCGTCGTGTCGCGATCGCTCAACTGGTAGGAAATGCCAACGGCGTCTTTCGCCTCGCGGTAGGCTTGCCGCAACATGGAAAGGCCCGTCGCGGGACGGCTTATGCCGGCCGCAATCAAACCATTTGCATGGCGGCTCGAGATTTGCCCGCGTACATCCTCGATAATCGCGCGCGTCCGCGACAATCCCGCGGCATCAGATTCGTCTAGCGGATACAAGACCACGATCACATCGACGTATTGTCCAACGGCGCCATTGATCTGGCGGCGCGACATGTCGTCACGGACCAGCGAAATCAAGGGTTCCCGGGAAAGCGACTGCCCCCCTTCTGTAATCGCGCGAAAGACAGACACAAGGTAGGCGGCGCCGGGCTGGAAGCCCGCTTGCTGCGCGCGGGTGCGGAGTAAATCGTCATCGGCCGGCGTGCCGCTCAGCCACATCTGGATCCAATCGCCTCGCGTCTGCTCAACAGCCGAAGCGATGGCGCGGTTCTTCGCCATTTCTATCGCGCAAACATCGGCGCCATAAGCCAAGACCAAGCGCGCGAATTCATCCAGCTCGCTTGTTTGATCCACCAGCGAAAGATAACCCGCCACGCGCTTTTCCACCTTGAGCACCGTTGTGAAGCCCAAGGGGCTAGGGCTGATGATGCCTTGGCTGGGCGGCGCTTCATGCGCCAACCAGGTATGAAAATCCCCCAAAGGCAATTCCGCCGGCGGGTAGCGACCGTTGAGGCTGCGGCGACCAACATTGGGATAGATTTGGGAAATCATCCGGCCAGAATCGTCGTGTATGACGATAGGCTTGCCCGTCGAACGCGACATAACTTGCAGCAGGCTGCCAAGATCACGATTCTCGGCAGCCAAGCGCGTCAATTGCCGTTGAATCTCGATTGCTCGCTCGGTCAGGCGCGCGGATTGGTTCAATAGCAGCGAGTTCACCGCGCGTTCAACCGTGGTCAAGCTGGTATCCAAGGGAACCGCTACCAAAACCGTGCCGCACTCGTCCGCGGCGTCTTTAGCGCTCTGGCCGATTTCGCCGGTCGCTAGAACAGCATTGACGCCGATATCGGACAAGAGGCGAATCACAGCCGTCAAACGCAGCCGATCATCGAAGCTGCGCAAAACGTCCATCGATACCAGCGCCAGCTCCCCGCCGTAAATATCAGGGAAGACAGGCGGTTGCGCGCGAATAGTAACCGACCAATTCACTTGCGTTTCCGGATCGCCAGCTACAACGCTCGCGCCCAAAGGTAAAGAATACCTAAGCAAAGATTGAATTGAAGCGGTGTTCTTATCTGACATGGCTAGTTTCCCGCACAACTAAATAGCGCCGAATAGCGCTTGCCCAGTATGTCATTGGCAGAAACCACAAATCGACGGCGCAGCTTTGTATCTTATAGCCAATAACTTAGCATATCGCTTGCCAAAACGGTAGGGTGAAGGCTGCTTTGGGTGCCGCCTTCACAAATTGCTTAGCCAAATATGCTAAATTAGTCGGATAGCCTGACGCCAATTGTGAGTGTTTCGCCTTTGATTTCGACGCTTTCGCTGACGAAATCTTCTGAGGGAGCGCCTGGTCCTATTTCGTCCGCCAAGGTCTCTTGGCTGATGTAACCGCTGAAGAGTTGCAGAACCGCGTCAATGGCGTCCGAAGCCTCGGAATAGACAATGCAAATGCGATCGTCCAATTCAAAGTCCGCAAGCTTGCGCAAATTCTGGATCCGTCTGACTAGCTCTCGCGCCAAGCCTTCTTCCAGGAGATCGGACGACAAGCGCGTATCCAGGACCACAATGTAGCCGCCGTCTTCAATCGCGCCTTCTGGCGTCTCGACCGTGGCTTTAACCTCGCATTCGGCATTGGCGATGCCGTAGGTTTTGCCGTCAAGCTCGACGGTGATGTCTTGCCCCGCTAGCAGGCGCTCGGCAAAGGGGCGCAGAAAGTCTTGCTCGCCATGCTTGAGCGCCGACTGCAGCGCCTTGAAGTCTTTGCCGTATTTTGGTCCCAGGAAACGCGGCAAGGGGTTGAGGCTGTAGACGGTAGTCGCTTCGAATCGGTCCGCATCGTCCGCGCCCATGACCTTGATGTCTTTCACATTCAACTCGCTCTTGATCAAGCCCGCGTAACGTTCGATTATCTCCGACTCCGCTACATCCCGAGTGGCGAATTGGGCGCTGGCTAGAGGTTGCCGAACGCCGATTTGCGCTGCGTTGCGCGCTGCCAAGCCCAAGCTCACCAAGCGCTGCGCCAGCGCCATTTCCGTTATGAGCTCGTCGAGTATCAAGGAATCATCGCAATCGGGCCAAGCCGACAAATGGACGCTGTCCGCGGCAGAGCCGTCTTGTTCGCCTACCAGATTGCGATACAGATCTTCGCTCAAGAATGGCATCGTCGGCGCCAGCAATCGAGCCAAGGTTGTCAGCACCTCGTACAATGTCGCATAAGCCGAGCGTTTGCTCGCGTCCACATCGCTCTTCCAGAATCGTTCGCGGCTCAGCCGCACGTACCAATTGCTCAAGCGCATCACAAATTCTTCGACTGGTCTGGTCGCGGCAACCGCATCGTAGTTCTCATAGGCATCGGTTACGGTCTTGACCAGGCTGTGCAATTCCGCCAAGACCCAGCGATCCAGCAATTCCCGTTCGGCTGGCGGAGGCGCGTTCATCGCCGGCGACCAGGAATCGATGTTGGCGTAAGTGACGAAGAAGCTATAGGTATTCCACAACGTGGACCAAAACTTCTTGATGACATCGCTCACCAGGTTTTTGGAAAAACGTCGCGGTTCGCCCGGCGGACCGGAGGTATAAAGATACCATCGGAAGGCATCCGCGCCCGCTTCTTCCAGCACCTCCCAAGGGTCGACGACATTGCCTTTGCTGGTCGACATCTTTTGCCCATTTTCGTCCAGGATATGCCCAACCGAGATGACGTTTTTGAAGGCGACAGAATCGAAGAGCATGGCGCCAATCGCATGCAGGCTATAGAACCAGCCGCGCGTCTGATCGACAGCCTCGCAGATGTAGTCGGCCGGGTGCTGTTCTTCCAACATATCCCTATTCTTTTGGGGATAAGCCCACTGCGCCACCTGCATGGCGCCACTGTCGAACCAGACGTCAATCACTTCCGGCACTCGGCGCATGGTACCGCCTTCGCCGTTGGGATTGTCGAAGGTGACGTCGTCGACGTAGGGTCTATGCAAATCCAGTTCGCTCAAGTTTTCGCCGGCCAGTTCGCTTAACTCCTCGACGCTGCCGACGCAGAGCATTTCCCCGGTTTCATCGTCAACCCAGACCGGCAAAGGCGTACCCCAATAGCGTTCCCGCCCCAGGGACCACTCTTTGAGATCCTCGAGCCAGTTGCCAAAGCGCCCGTCCTTCAGGTGATCGGGCACCCAGTTTATGGTCTGATTGAGGTCGATCATGGTCTGTTTGTATTTCAGCGTGTCGATGAACCAGGTTTCGCGCGCGAAGTACATCAGCGGCGTATCATCGCGCCAGTTGTGCGGGTAGGTATGCTCGTATTTCTCGTTGCGATACATCAAGCCGCGTTCCAGCAGGTCCGCGATGATTTCCTTGTCCGCGTCTTTGAACCACAATCCGCGGAAATTGGAGCAAGCGTCAACAAAGCAACCGGTCTCGTCTACCGTGATGAGAACCGGCAAGTCGTGTTTTCTTCCCGTTTCCAAATCGTCCACGCCATAAGCCGGCGCCGTATGCACGATGCCTGTGCCGTCTTCCGTGCTCACATAGTCCGCCGCTACCACATAGGCGTAATCGTTTTCCACTGGCAAGAAGGTATAGAGCGGATGATAGCGCCAGCCCAGCATATCCAAGCCCTTGAGGCGCCGCGACACCTTGTATTCGATATCGCCGTCCAGCACCTTTTCCAGGAGCGCTTCCGCCAGGATAAGCTGTTCAGCCACCCCGCCATCGGAGGCAGGTCCTTCGACCTGTACATAGTCCACATCCGCGCCAACCGCCAGCGCGGCATTGGCTGGCAAGGTCCAAGGCGTTGTTGTCCAAGCCAGCAGATAGACACCCGGCTGGTCCTTGAGCGGAAAGCGTACAAATATGCTGGGATCAACGATGGTCTTGTAACCGAGCGAAACCTCGTGGCTGCTCAAAGGCGTACCAGATGTGGGGCTGTAGGGCACAACTTTGTAGCCGCGATAGAGCAAGCCCTTGTCCCAAAACTCTTTGAGGATCCACCAGACGCTTTCGATGTACTCATTCGAAAATGTCACATAGGCGTCGTCGATGTTTACCCAAAAGGCGATGCGCTCGGTGAATTTCTCCCATTCGATGATGTGGCGGAACACGGTGGAACGGCATTTTTCGTTGAATTCCGCGACGCCATATTCTTCGATCTGGCTCTTATTGTCGAAGCCGAGTTCCTTTTCGACCGCAATTTCGACCGGGAGGCCGTGCGTGTCCCAGCCGCCTCGCCGCAGACAATAAAAGCCATTCATTACTTTGTAGCGCGGGAACATATCTTTGAATGCCCGCGCCAAGACATGATGGCTGGCCGGCTTGCCATTCGCTGTTGGCGGTCCTTCATAAAACACGTAGCGAGGAGCGTCTTCCCGCCCTTCGGTGGTGCGCTCAAATACGCGGTTGAAGCGCCAGAAATCCAATTGCTTCTGTTCGAGTTTGTTGATGCTCTCGCTATTGATCTTCGAGTTTACTGCCCTAAACATGACGGATTATCTCTCCATGATAGTGATACGGGTCGACGACTTAAAAAGAATCGGAGGACTAGACCTTTGTTCGTATCACTATGGCAATGACCCGCGGTGCGAGCGATTCGCGCGGCGACACCACGTTTCCACCTCCTCATGCGCCTCAAATAACGCAGAGATTATGGCTTAGCGCGAGAGTTTTCGGTAGGGTGAAATACTTCGCTTGTGAAGGCAGGCGCGGCAAATATAGTCGAATGTCTAGATGCGGAGCGCGCCTGATTATGCTTCTTGCAGCCGCAGCCTAACTTGGAGTTGCTCGATGTCCGCTAGCAGGCGTTTGCCATAGTCCGTCTGCTGATAGCGCTCGGCTTCGTCCAGCCAATATGCGATCACATCCTGGGTCAGCAGCGGAGCCCAAGCTCCCGTTTTGCTAATGTCCAACAGATAATATGTCGCCATGACCGCCTTTGCCCTCTCATCAAGGGAAGCGGCTTGGAACTCGCGCAGATGCGCCGCGGCGTCGGCGCTGCCGAGGTAATAGCAAACTTGCCCCAAATCAAAATGAACCAGCGCTGGCGTCCCAGCCGCCAAAGCGCTTTCAAAGTAAGCTCTGGCGTCATGGTAGTCCCCGACAACCAGACTTAACTTGCCGGCGGCGTAAAGCGCGTAATGATAGTCCGACTTTAATGCCAATGCCCGCTCAATCGCCGCCCGGCTTGCGTCCAACTGCCCCAACTGCCGGTAACAGTTGCCCAAAAGCGCCAGCGCGTCAACAGACTCGCGCTGGTTTTGCGGGACCGTCTCGAGCAATTCCCGCGCGTGCTCGTATTCGCCGCGCATATAGTGCCGCTGGGCTTGGTGATAAGGCGAAATTGCGCGGCGATTGCCCCAGAAGAAGAGCAGTTGCAGCGTCAAGAGCAATGCAAAAGCGCCAAGACGAGCCGGCAGCTTAATCTCGGATGGACCAAGAAAGCCAAGCAATAACAAGACGACGAGCAGAATAGCCGCCAGATAGAGCGACAGACGAGCAGACCGGTCCCACTCGGGCAGTCGCTGGGTGAGATCGCGCGCGAAATGAGCGAAGATCATGCCTCTTGCCGCAGCTCTTCGCTATCACTAATCGCGCGCTCGATTTTTTCGATTTCGTAATTGAGCAAACTGCCGTAGGCAGTGCCTTCCAGAGCAGTCAGCGTGGACTTCCAAGCCTTCAAGCCATGTTTTGTACTCTTCATGCGCTCGGTCGCGCGCAGCGCGTTTGTGGGATCCCCGATATTTAAGTAGTGTTGCGCGAGATAATAGTTGACGCGCACGCTGTACATGGCAGGCATCGCATAGAGCGCCGCATGCTGGAAGGACTCGATAGCGGAATCGCGCTCGCCCGCCAACTGTTGTATGAAGCCCAGTTCCGCCCAGATAATCGGCTGATCGGGCGAAAGCTGCGCGGCTGTCTGTAGCGCCATGGCTGCTTCGCCGTAGCTCGCCTGCATGCGATAGCCGTTCGCCAGGGTCATATAAGCGGCGGCGTTTTGCGGGAACATCTGCACAGCTTGATCGGCTGTGGCTTGGGCTTTGGCTAGCTGCCCGTTGTAGGCATATGCGCTTGTCAAGAGCATGAGCAGGTCCGGGGTGATTTTGCCGCCGGCCAAAACGCGTTCCAACAATTGAATCGCCTGTGGGAACTGCAATTTCTGGATGAGACGATACGCTTCGCCATATCCCGCGCCATATTGACGCGACTGCCGCGCCAATAAGATGCCGACGAGCAAGAAACCAAGCACGATCATGCTCGCGGACAAGCATAAGCCCGCCAAGGACAATTGCGCTACCGGCGACAGGTAGGGATCAAGGGGCTGCGTCATGCCGCTGGCGAATTCGATCACGACGCCCAGGACAAAAACAACTATGCCCAGCAGCGCCAGCGCAACGGAAACGAAGACCGCTATCCACCCAATCAAGCGGCGCACCGACATCATAGTCCTCCAACCCGCGCGGTCTCCAGGGCATTTTCGTCCTGGAGCAGCTGGCGGGCGTATTCGATATCTTCGCTTAGCACGTCCCGCAAGGCATGCGCCTCGTCAGCGCTCATGATGACCTGCCACTCTTCAAGACCGGACTTTTCTCTCTTCATCGCAGCCAAAGCCTGTTTCGCGCTAACTGAATCACCCAGGCGCAGATAGGCTCTTAACAAGTATAGATGAGCGAGCAGCCGGTGTCGAGAATCGGGCATCTTTAGCGCCAAAGCGGAGCGGAGGCGCTCTATCGCGCCTTCGCTCCGCCCCAAACGGTCTTCTATCATGCCCAGGTTGTAGGCAGCTACCCACTCTTTCGGGGACAATTGGTAGGCGGTTTCAGCGGCTTCAAAAGCTTTCTGATAGTTGCCCGCCTGCAATTCCACTTCCGCCAAACCATTATAGGCAACCGCAGTTTGCTGCTCCAATTTGATCATCTTGCGATAGTCCTGCTTCGCGGCCTCAAGCTTGCCCGCCAGGCGATAAAGTTCCGCCCGGAAGCGATAATGCTCGCCCCGCGCAGGTTCGAGCTTAATCTGCGCGCTGATCGACTTGATGGCGGCGGCATAATCTCCCTTGCGCATGAATCGTACGGCGCGCTTATAATTCTGTGGTCCCCGCGTCCCGTTAAAGATGAAGATGCCGGCGACAATCCAACCGATGCCAGCGCCCAAAAACAGCCCAGTTAAGTGAGGCAGAATGGCCGCGGCAATGACGATTGCCAGTACGGCAGGCAGGATCACCGCCAACCAGCGAATACGTTCTTCACGGGTTAATCGGCTTAGAATGATATAGGTTGCGCCAGCGAGGAAAACGGCGAGCAGCAAGCTCTGCGCCGCTGTCGCCCAGTCGAGCCTATCGGCCACGATTGTCAGCAATAGACTGGCAATGCCGGTAATCCCAAGCAGCAGGAACAATGCCTTGAACCTGGCTGGACCGAGAAATATACGCAAGCGATTAAGCATTTGTCATCGCTTTCCAGGAACGCTTGTATTGGCAGTTGCCGCCGAACCTACATCGGACGGCGCGCATAATTGCGGACAGTCACCGAGAATTCATGCTGCTTGAAGGCGTTAATTCGTTTGATGACAATGCCCAGCTCATCAACCCAGTAAGACGCTGCTTTATCGACATAGCGGAATCGCTGCGTATCGACTTCGCGCAGCCCCAGCGCCAGACGCTCGCGACCCAAGCGCTCGACCGGCGATGCTACGCCGCGCGTTATTCCAGGAAATAACTGCGCATGTTCATACATCGGCACAAAAACAGAGATCGGTTTTCCCGCGCGTTCTGACAGCGCGAAGAGCGTCCTCCCGCGCATAATCAGAAAGGGGATATCCAGCAAAACCTCTGGCGCAAGCTCTCGTTCAAGATAGCTGCGCGCCGCGCCATTCATTCGGTAGCCAACCTGCATGACCTGGTCAACCAGGCTGTATGTGGCGGACAAAGACCTGACGCCGCCTTGAAATTGATCATTTTCGTAGCGTAGGTCAAAGCGCATGACATCGTCGGCGCGGCTGATCAACAGCTCCGCCAGCAGCGATTTGCCTTCTTCTTCGCGCGCGTCGCTGTCTAGGCGAATGAACTTGCTGCCATCTCCCAATTCATGAATCGTCCATGATTCTGTCTTGTTAAGCGATTTGCCATCTTTGGCGAAGGCGTATTCTCCACTGGCGACAAATTTTTCATGCGCCTGCACCGGATGCAGATAGCGCATCAGTCGTCAATCTCCACATAGAGCCGTTTGTTGATGCCGCCCTTGCTCTTGTACTTGCTGATTCTTATTGCGCCAACTTCGCGCGTATTGGCGACATGCGTTCCGCCATCCGCTTGCAGATCAAGCCCGACGATTTCCACTGTCCGCACTTCCTTAATCGCCTCCGGCAATAAATTGATCTTGGTGCGAATCAGATCGGGAATCGCGAAGGCGGCGCTGCGCGGCAAAATCCGCACTTTGACGTCGCGGGCTGCGGCGACTTCTATATTGATCTTCTCTTCAATATCCGCCACGACTTCCGGCGCCAGCCGCGCGAATTCGAAGTCCATCCTGCCCGATAGAATAGCCATATTGCCGCCGGTGACACTTGCCTGATAGTCGCGCCAGACAAGTCCGCACAAAACGTGCATCGCGGTGTGGGTGCGCATCAGCTTGTAGCGCCGTTCCCAGTCTATCAAGCCCCGCACGTCGCTGCCAAGCGGAGGCAGCGGTCCCTTGATGACGTGCAAGTTCCCGCGCATGACCTTAACAACAGCGTATTCGTCCTGCCCCTTGCGGAGCTTGCCGATGTCGCAGGGCTGCCCGCCGCCGCCAGGATAAAAAGCCGTCCTATCGAGTTGCACAGCATTGTTCCCGATATCATGCGCTACGACTTTGGCTGCAAACTCCCGCAGATAACTGTCGCGCAGATAGAGTTGTTCCGTCACTGTCAACTCCTTCAGATCTCGGCGCGCATGCGCAGCATCGTCGCTTTGCCGCCGATTGCCTGCCAAAACTGAATCGCCGCCGGGTTCTGCGCGCTGACATGCCATTCAAAATGGCTCACTCGCTGCGTTTGAAACCAGTCTGACATTTTTGTCACCAGCGCTTTGCCCAGCCCACAGCGGCGATGTTCGGCGCTGACGTAAATGTCCGCCAGCAAACCACAGCGAAGCGGCTGAAACATCTCGGTTGTGATGTCAGCCACCAAGCCAAGCGCATAGGCGACGATATCGCCTTCAACCTCTGCCACCAGAATGCGTGTCCAGGGATCGGACAAGCGCTGCAAGATCCGCTGCGCGTACATGCCGGCGCCATCGTCGGCCGCGCGAAATGTGAGCGGATCAAAAGCCTGGTGGAATTCCACCATTTCCAACCACAGACAGCCGATGCGGTCGGCGTCGGTTTCAATCGCCGTTCGTATCACAGCCGCTCGGCGGCGGCTATCGGGTCTAGCGAGCGCGCACAAAATATCTGACCTTCTCCACAGGCGAGCAAGGAAATATTATTATAGCGCCAACCAATTTTGATTAAATCGCAAACGCGCGCCTTGCGCCCGCCAGAAAGCCTCTTCAACGGGATAACGCGCCGGTACGTCCACAGTCAAATAACCTATATCGCGCGCCACAAGCCATTGACGCGCCGCATCCAACAAGCCGCCGCCGAGGCCCGGATGTGATTCGTGCAGGTCAATAGCCATATCAAGCACTTTCCCAAGGGCGGCCGGCTCCAGCCCGGCTGGTCCCGCGCAAATCCTGATCACCATGTAGCCGGATAATTCCCTGTTCACTTCTCCGACGAAGAAGCCGCATTGGTCCTGCTTCAGCCACGATCTGGCTTGTCGCTGCCAAGCCAGCAGCCCTTGCGGGTTTAGTTGCTGAAGATCATCCGACTGCTGTAATAACGAGGCGCGCTCCTGCCAAATACGAGCTGCCTGCATCAAGTCTGATTCCACTGCATATCGTATCGCCAAATGGCGTTTCTTATTTAATCCCATGGCGACGATAGCATATCACCCGCCAAGTTAAGCGACAATACAAGATGAGGCGCGAGCGCGCCTGACTTGCCCAGAGTCGATTGGTACAAAGCCATGATTATGAAGTAGAATAGGCGTAATCGGCACGAACCTTGCCTGATGCGCCATGGCGAACCGCGCGCTCATAGGCAATTACAAGCCTTCCCGCAACCTGAGCGAGGCGGCTAAATAAAATGAGATAGGAGTTCACATGTCTACCTTACCCACGACAGAACGAATTGGCAGAGCCTGGCGCGCGCACCGCGATGGCAATAACAACGAAGCAATCAGATTGTTTGAAGAAGTCCTTGGCGCTAATCCCGAAAATGTTGACGCGCATTATGGCCTCGGGCTGGCGCACAAAGCGCAAGGAACTAACAGCGCGGCAAGCGCCGCTTTCCAAAACGCGCTCGACTTGGCGCAGCAAGCGCTCCAAGCCGCGCGCACGACCTCCCACGTCGAGGGGCACGTCGGCGCCAACGATCTGGATTCCAACGACGACGATCGCTTTATGATGCTTACGCGTATGCTGAATCAGCGTATCAAGGACGTTGGGGGCGGGAGTGCCTAAGCCCCGCCATGCTTCAATCCGCGATTAGGCACATCTTGCATCTCACCAAGGGGCATCTAGCGCGCAGCAGCGGCAGTGCGACCGCGCCACTGGCAGAGCCCCGCGCCCTCCGCAGCGTCTTGGAAAAACTGGCGCTCTGATGTCCCTGCGCGTCATCGCCGGCAGCGCTCGCGGAGCTCGGCTGAAAGCCGTTCCCGGGGATAATACGCGACCGATCATGGATCGGGTCAAAGAAGCACTCTTCAGCATCATCGGCGATGACATTATCGGCGCGAGCATGCTCGACTTGTTTGCCGGCACCGGCAGCGTCGGCATAGAAGCGCTCAGTCGCGGCGGCGAACAGGTCCATTTTGTTGACCGCCAGCGCGCCGCGCTGCGCACCGTGCGCGAGAACCTCAAGCGAACGCGGCTCGAGGCGCGCGCGGTCCTGCTGCGCCGCGACGCCTTCGACCTGATCAAACGCTCGCCGGCAAGACGATTCGATTATATTTACATCGCGCCGCCGCAATACCGAGAGCTTTGGCTGGCAACGCTGAAAACGCTCGACGGAAATCCATCCTGGCATCATGCGCAATCGATCGTCATCGTACAGATTGATCCACGCGAATTGGAAACTGAGATTTGCTTGCGCTGCTTGCGCGAAACCGATCGGCGCGTCTATGGCAGGACTATGCTGCTGTTCTTCGAGTTCGTAGACACGTTGCAAGACCCATAAACAGAAGTAGTTCAAAGAAAATAATGCAAATTTTACAAGGGCGGTGTAGGGGCGACCAATCTGACTCTGTTGAAATACTCGATTTCCCCCACCCCAAACCCGTTCGCCATCTCTATGGCGAACTTTCCCATAAAGAGGGAGGGGCTTTAACAGTCCATTACGGGTCAGAAAGCTCCCCTTCCCTCATTTTGGGGATGCTCGCCATAGAGATGGCGAGGAGGGGCCGCGCCGCGTAGACACTGGCGGTCGGGGATGGGGGTGTTTTTCAACGGAGTCAATCTGGTCGCCCGACGTTGCTGTGCTTTGATTTCGGGCGACATGGTACTGCGCGTAGACACTGCAGGTCTGTCGCCCCTACATTTAGACCCTTCGTCGAGTTTTACATGACTAACTTGGAACTTCTGAAATGGATAGCGCGCAAATTGATGAAGCGGATTCGGACTCAGCTCGATTCGACGTGTTGACGGGAAAGGAAGTCGCGCGCGTCCGAAACGCTGCGCACAATGCCGAGGACCTGCGCCTCGCGCAAGGCGCTCAACAGCGAGCCTATTTGCGGTCCGCCCGCGATGCCAAGCGCTTTCATGATGTCATCGCCATCCAGCAGGGGCGGCGGATTGACGACGTCCTCATATTGATTGAACCAGGTATCCAGCAAGCCAGTCGCGCTGTCGACAAAAGCAAGCCACTCCGCTTGCCTCATCTCCGCTCCTTGCATGCCCAAATAGACTGCCGCCGCCAGGAAAATGGCGTCGATGCCCGCTTCGCCTATGCCAAACCAAAAGCGATGTCGAGCCAATGGCGACCACTCTGATTCAGCGAGTATGACCTGATAGTTGCACAGAGCCAGCGACAGTTGACGGCTCTCTTCCAGCGTTAGCCGCAGCGACCTGGAAACAGCTTTTGCCGTCCGCGACCATTGCTCTTCCGCTCTTGCAGGTTCCAGCTCATCCGGGTCGCTCAAGAGCGCGGCCAGGACTAATAATTCTTTATGCTGTCTCCCGTTGCCATAGCTGCGGCGCAAGCGCTGCTGCAATTGTCGGCGAAAGCGAGCCATTTGCATGACCAACATGCCGAGATCAAATGTGGCCGCGCTGTTGTCTGTGCGCCTGTCGCTAACAGCAGTCAAGATGGCGCACATGCGCTCAGCCGCATGCAAGCTGCGCGGCCAGGCATCCAAGCGCAGCGGGGACTTCTCTGCAGTCTGATTCACGCCAAACCGATCCGGCATGATGCGCTGGAGCAGCCCCAGATGATTTAAGACCCGCAGTCCGCGAGCGGCTTTATCAAGCGCCAGCAACTTGAAAAACTCGTCGCGTATTCTTTCGGGCGAAATCTGACTAAGCCCGGCCGCGAACTGATGAATATCGGACAATGTCGCCGGGTGAATCTTCAAAGCCAACTGCGTGCTTTGTCGCACTGCTCGCAGGGCGCGCAGGGGATCTTGCTCGATCGCATTTGGCGAACAGCGGCGCAAGACCCGTTCGCGTAGGTCGCGCCCGCCACCAAGCAAATCAATCATCTGCGACAGGTCGCCGAGCAGGTCGGCTGCCAGGGCATTCACGGTGAAGTCGCGCTTGCGGAGATCATCGGCGAGGGTCGCGCCACGAAAGCGCGCGAAATCAAGCAAAATCGTTCCCGACCCGCGCTTGACAAAGACGCGCGCGACGCCGCGTTCGCGATCCATGATGTAAATATCGGCATCTAACCAGTCGGCAATTTTCTTGGCGATACTCAAAGCATCGCCGTCAACCGCGATATCGATGTCGGTGATTGCCGCGCGTTTATAGGCGTCGCGCACCGCGCCCCCTACGACGTACAGCGGTGTTATGACGCCTTTGTCGTGCAGAAGGCGCTGCAAGTCGTATACAAATTCACTCCATTCCAGGCGGGGGGCAATTTCATTCATCTAGCAGCGCATCCTGCCGCGCCACGCCGACAAATGGCAGGTTGCGGAATCGTTCATCCAGATCGAGCCCATAGCCAAAAACGAACTTGTTTTCGATATCGAAACCGACATAATCGACGTCAATCGCGACTTCCCGACGCGACTGCTTGTTGAGCAAGGCGCAGAGCTTTAAGCTGGCTGGATCGCGGCTTTTTAGCGTCTTTATGACAAAACTGAGGGTATAGCCGCTGTCAATAATGTCCTCAACAACCAGGACATGTTTGCCCCGCACATCGGTTCGCAGATCCATATCAATGCGCACCGATCCAGCAGACTGCCGCGCGCCATGCCCATAGCTGCTGGCTGCCATGAAATCAATCATGTGCGGCACCTGGATATGGCGCGACAGATCCGACAAGAACATGACGCCGCCTTTCAGAATGCACAAGAGCATTAGATCTTCGCAACCCGCATAATCGCGGTTAAGTACCTTGCCCAGTTCGGCGATACGCGCTTGCAGGCGATCCTCATCAATGAGAATCTCTTCGAGATATTTTTTGTAGGCAGGCGCCATTGGCTGTTCGTCCTCTCAATTCTCGCTTGTTATGCCCGTTTGCGCATAATGCGATTGTAAACTGCGCACGCTGAGCGGGCTTTCGCGCAATCGCCGGATGCCCTGTACCGAAGCGGCCGCCGCGCTCATGGTGGTGATAATCGGTACGCCCAGAGCGTAAGCCTGGCTGCGGATGCGCATGCCGTCTTCGTGCGCCTGCCCCCCCCTGGGGGTGTTAATGACCAAATCAACTCCGCCGTCTTGCATCAGGTCCAAGACGTTTGGCGCGCCTTGCGACAGCTTCTTCACGGGACTAGCGTCGATTCCCAGGCTGTTTAACCACCCGGCGGTGCCAGCCGTCGCCACCAGCCGAAAGCCAAATTGAACCAGGTCGCGGGCAATCTTGGCGACAACGCCTTTGTCGAAGTCATTCACGCTGATGAACACAGTACCGCCTATTGGCAATGGCGTTCCCGCCGCCGCCTGCGCCTTGACATAGGCGTGGCCGAAGGACGATGCATGACCCATCACCTCTCCCGTCGAGCGCATCTCTGGTCCCAGGAGCGCGTCGACCCCCGGGAACTTCTGAAAAGGAAAAACGGCCTCCTTAACAAAAAAACCGTCTATAGCAGGTTCCGCAACGAAGCCGATCTCTTGCAGGGTTTTGCCCGCCGCGATTTGCGCCGCATAGCGCGCCAATGGTTGCCCAATTGCCTTGCTGATAAATGGAACCGTCCGACTGGCGCGCGGATTCACTTCCAGGACGAATACTTCATCATCCTTGACCGCGAACTGTATATTAAACAGACCCTTGATGTTCAGCGCCGCACCTATGCGCTGCGTATAGTCTCGGATGACATCCAGATGAAAATAACTGATTTTATAGGGCGGCACGACACAGGCGGAATCGCCGCTGTGCACGCCCGCCTGTTCGATATGCTGCATGATGCCGCCAATTGTAACTTGCTCGCCATCCGCCAGCGCGTCGACATCGACTTCGTAGGCGTCGTCCAAGAATTGGTCGAGCAAGACCGGATGGTCGCCCCAAGTCACGTTATTATCCAGCCAAGCCAGCAGTTGCTCCTCGTCAAAAACAATCGCCATGCCACGCCCGCCCAAGACATAACTGGGGCGTACCAGCAGCGGATAACCGATGCGGCGCGCGGCGAGTGTTGCCTCATTTCTCGTTCTAATCGTCGCTCCCGCCGGCTGCCTGATCTTGAGTTCGCCCATGAGAGCATTGAAGCGTTCTCTGTCTTCCGCCAGGTCGATCGTATCAACCGACGTGCCCCAAATTGGCGCGCCCATTCGCTGCAAGTCGCGGGCGATATTAAGCGGACTTTGCCCGCCAAACTGCACGAGTAAGCCATCCGGCTCTTCGCGGTCGACGATGTTCATGACGTCTTCCGCGGTCAACGGTTCGAAATACAAGCGGTCCGCGGTGTCATAGTCGGTGCTGACCGTCTCCGGATTGCAATTGACCATAATCGTCTCGTAGCCCATTTCTCGCAATGCGAAGCAGGCGTGCACGCAACAATAATCGAACTCGATGCCTTGCCCGATACGATTGGGACCCCCGCCGAGAATCATCACTTTCCGCGTCGAGACGGGCTGCGCTTCGTCGTCCATTTCGTAAGTCGAATAAAGATATGGCGTATGCGCCGCGAATTCCGCGGCGCAGGTATCGACGCGATAGAAATTGGCGTGGACGCCCATGGACTTGCGCTGATGCCGAACGGCAAGCTCTTCTTCGCCCAACAGTCCGGCGATATAGGAGTCGCTGAATCCATAGCACTTTAGCTTAACCATGTCGCGGCAATCCAAATCTGCAAGGCGCAGACCCCGCTCCAATAGCCTATTGTGGATGGCCATTAGCTCGCTCATTTGCTGGACAAACCAGGGATCAAAGCGCGTCTGGCGGACGATTTCATCAATTGGGACGCCTTCGCCAATCACCTTTGCCACCTGGAACAGCCGCTGAGCCGTCGGCACGCCCAGCGCTTCCGGCGAAAGATGCTCCCGCGCCTGGCTGCCAAAGCCGTCAATACCGATGTCCAGCGAGCGAACCGCTTTTTGCAGCGCTTCTGGGAAGGTCCTGCCAATAGCCATCACCTCGCCTACGGCTTTCATCTGTGGTCCCAACACGGGATCCGCTCCGGCGAACTTTTTGAAATCCCAACGCGGGATCTTGACCACGACATAATCCAGCGAGGGCTCGAAGCTGGCTGGCGTCTGCCGGGTGATGTCGTTGGCGATCTCGTCCAAGGTATAACCTACCGCAAGCAGAGCGGCGATCTTGGCGATCGGGAAGCCGGTCGCTTTGCTTGCCAGCGCCGAGGAACGCGAGACCCGCGGGTTCATCTCGATGACATAGACTTCGCCGTCGGCGGGGTTTATGGCGAATTGCACGTTGGCGCCGCCGGTCGTGATGCCCACGCGGTCGAATATCAGGCGAGACATATTGCGCAAGCGCTGCAATTCCTTGTCTGTCAGCGTCTGCGCCGGGGCGATGGTGATGCTGTCGCCGGTATGCACGCCCATCGGGTCGAGGTTCTCGATTGAGCATACGACGACGAAATTGCCCTTCTCGTCGCGCATCAGCTCGAGCTCGTATTCTTTCCAGCCCAGCAGGCTTTTGTCCACCAGCACCTGCCCGACCGGGCTCTGGCGAATGCCATTTGCCGCCACCGCTCGCAGCTCGTCTTCATCATAAGCCACACCGCCGCCAGCCCCGCCCATCGTGAAGGACGGGCGGATCAAAATCGGATACCCTATCCGCGTGGCAAAAGACAATGCCGCCTCGACATCGCCAACCACTTTACTATCCGGCACGCGCAAGCCGATCTCGCGCATTGTGTCATTAAAGAGTTGCCGGTCTTCGGCAAGCTGGATGCTGTTCAGGCTGGCGCCTATTAGCTCCACGCAATACTGATCCAGCAAACCCGTCTCTTGCAGCGCCACAGCCAGGTTGAGCGCGGTCTGCCCGCCAACTGTAGGCAGCAAGGCATCGGGCTTTTCTTTGGCGATGATCTGCTCGCAGATAGATGTGGTGAGCGGCTCGATATAGGTCGCGTCGGCAAATTCGGGATCGGTCATGATTGTGGCTGGGTTGGAGTTGACTAGCACAACGCGATAGCCTTTTTGCTTCAGCGCTTTGCAAGCCTGGACACCGCTATAATCAAATTCGCAGGCTTGTCCGATGACGATCGGTCCGGAACCGATGATCATGATTGTCTTGATATCCGACCGTTTGGGCATTGATTCATTCCAAATTCTGGGGGGACCGCCAATTTGAGACTATAAAGCAGCTAAACCTGATCTTGAACCGCTGCTACGAATTCATCAAACAGGTACATCGAATCGTGCGGACCAGGCGCAGCCTCTGGGTGGTATTGTACGCTGAAAGCCCGTAAGGCTTGGTGGCGCAAGCCGGCAACTGTATTGTCGTTCAAGTTGATATGCGTCACTTCGCCGCCGCCCAGGTCGCTGTCCGCTGAAACCGCGAAGCCATGATTGTGCGTCGCGATTTCTACTTCGCCAGTGCGCAGATTCTTCACCGGTTGATTGCCCCCGCGGTGGCCGAAAGGCATTTTTTCGGTTTTACCGCCCAGGGCAAGCGCAAGAATCTGGTGACCCAGGCAGATGCCGAAAATCGGCAGCTCGCCCAGGAGGGATCTGACATTCTCGATGGCGTAATCCACCGCTGCGGGATCCCCAGGACCGTTGCTGAGGAAGATGCCCGATGGCGCCAAGGCGCGCAGCTCGCAGGGGGAAGTCCCCGCGGGAACAACTGTGACGCGCAAGCCGCGGTCCGTCAGCATGCGCAGGATATTGTGTTTGACGCCAAAGTCATAAGCCACAACCAACGGACGCGCGCGCGACGGGCTGGCATCGCCGTACCATTGCGGATCGCTGCCCTCGCGCCAGTCGTATGCGGTTGAAGCTGTAACCGCGTCGACCAGATTGGCGCCCGACATGTCCTGTGAAGCGCGCGCGAGCGCCGTTAAACTATCCGTATCCAGCGCGGCGTCGCCGTGCGCCACTGCCGCCCGCATCACACCTTTGGCTCGGATATGCCGCACAAGCGCGCGAGTGGCCAAGCCCGAAACGCCGATGATGCCATTGTCACGCAGATATGTCGCCAGATCGCCTCGGTTGCGCCAATTGCTGACGATGGGGCTAAGCGAACGCACCACAAAGCCAGAGACCCAGACTTTCTTCGATTCCGGATCCTCGAGATTGACGCCGGTATTGCCGACATGAGGCACGGTCATCGCTACAATCTGCCGATAATATGACGGGTCGGTCAGAATCTCTTGATAGCCGGTCATCGACGTGTTGAATACGATTTCGCCGGTTTGCACGCCTTCCGCGCCAAAGCCTTCGCCCGGGAAAATCCTGCCGTCTTCAAGCGCCAATACTGCGGGCAAAGCGGGCATGATAACCCTCGAGCCTATCAAGAACGGTAGTCGCCATTGATGGTGATGTAGTCATGACTGATGTCACAGGTCCAAATGGTGGCTTCTGCCCCGCCCAAGCCACAATCCAATGTGAAAGTGATTGAGGGTTTAGCCATGATGGCGGCGGCATCGTCTTCAAGATAGTCGGTCGGCATGCCCTGGCTGAAAATCAGCAAGCCCTTTTCCGCCGCGGGCAGCGACTCGCCGGCCGCGACATAGAGCGAGGAGCTGTCCGGATCAAATGGCGCCTCGGCGCGTC
The DNA here is from genome assembly GCA_965116975.1 of Phototrophicaceae bacterium. Classification (GTDB taxonomy): domain Bacteria; phylum Chloroflexota; class Anaerolineae; order Aggregatilineales; family Phototrophicaceae; genus UBA6055. The sequence goes on along the minus strand of OZ220735.1, from coordinate 1,694,397 downwards.
CAGCCGCCGCAATGATTCGTCCCCAATTGGCGTCGCTGCCATAAAACGCCGACTTGGTCAGGACCGAGGCGCCAATCGTCTGACCGATGCGCTCTGCCGCCGCGACAGACTCCGCATTGCGAATGTCCAGCGTGACAAACTTTGTGACGCCCTCGCCATCGCGCACCACCGCTTGCGCCAAGTGCTTCGCCAGCGCATTCAAGGCGGCTTGGAAAATCTCGACATCAGCTTCGTCCGAGACATCGACGCCGCTAGCGCCATTGCACATCAGAAAGACCATGTCATTTGTGCTGGTATCGCCATCGATGACGATGCGGTTATAGCTAGACTGGGTCGCCGCGGAGAGCGCCGCCTGCGCCAATGGCAGCTCAATTCGGGCATCGGTCGCGATGACGCTGAGCATGGTCGCCATATTGGGCGCGATCATACCGGCGCCTTTAACGATGCCCGCCAAAGTAACTTGTCCCTTGCTCGTCTCGAAAGTGACGGAGCCAAGTTTAGGGCGGGTGTCCGTTGTCATGATGCCGGCGGCAGCGTCCGACCAGCCGTCGCCCAGGTTCTCGCTGGCAAGCGCAACGCCGCGGGCAATCTTGTCCATCGGCAAATGCGTGCCAATGACACCTGTTGACATCACCAAGACCTGGTCGCTGTTGATCCCCAGATGCTCGGAAACCAAATCCGCGCTGGCGCGGGCATTTTCCAAGCCCAGGGCGCCGGTGCAGGCATTGGCGCTGACAGTGTTGATGGCGACAGCGCGGATGCCGGCGGCATTGTCTCGCAAGCGTTCCATGTTCAAAAGCACGGGCGCGGCTTTGACCTTGTTGCGGGTGAAGACCCCGGCTGTCGCGCAATCCGCCTCGCTGCTGATGAGCGCGAAATCCAGCGCGCCGTCTTTCTTCAAACCCGCATGAACGCCGGCGGCGCGGAAACCAGTTACAGAGCGAATCTCGGGACTAATCTTGATCATCGACTTCCTCCAGGATTAGCGTCAGTTTTTCCGCCAATTCATCGACATGTTTCTTTTCGATAATCAAGGGCGGGACGAAGCGAATCACGTTGGCGCCAGAATTGACCAACAGCAAGCCATGTTCGTAACCCTTTTGCACGATATCAGCTGTCGATACATCCAGCTCGATTCCCGCCATGAGGCCCCGACCGCGGACATCTTTAATATGCGGGCTGTTGATTTCCGAGAGGCGATCCAACAGGTAGTCGCCAACTTCTTTCACATGTTCCAGGAAGCCTTCGCTCAAGACACGCTTGACGACCATTTCCGCCGCGCGCATCACCACCGCGCCGCCGGAAAATGTCGAGCCGTGGTCGCCCGGCTGCATCGCGCCGCCGACAGCCTCGGTCGTCAATATGGCGCCGACCGGCAAGCCGCCCGCCAGAGGTTTCGCCAATGTCATAATGTCAGGCGATATGCCGCTAAAGCTATAGCCCCACAGGTCGCCAGTGCGCCCAAGCCCGCACTGGATCTCGTCGAAAATGAGCGTCGCGCCCTTCTCGTCGCACAGTTGCCGCAGCGCTTGCAGGAACTCCGCTGTGGCAATGTTGATGCCGCCTTCGCCTTGCAAGGGCTCGACGATAACGGCTACGGTATCGTCGTCAATCAATTCTCTGGCGCTGTCGATATTGTTGAATTCGCCGACGACCGCGCCGGGCACCATGGGCTTAAACGGGGTCTGATACTTCTCTTTGGGCGTGATGGCTAGAGCGCCCATCGTTCGTCCATGGAAAGCCTCGCTGAAGCTGACCACTTTGATCTTGTTAGGCTTTTCGTTGACATAGGCTACTTTGCGGGCGAACTTCAGCGCGCCTTCGTTCGCTTCGGCGCCGCTATTGCAAAAATAGACTTTGTCGGCGAAGGAATGCTGGCAAAGCAATTCCGCGAGCTCGGCAAGCGCCTGCGTATGATACAAGCCGCTGACATGGATCAAACCGGTTTTCATTTGCTGGTTGACAACCGCCGTCAGCTCTTCGTCGCCATAACCCAGGGCGTTCACCGCGATGCCGGCCACCCAGTCCGTATAGGCTTTGCCTTCTGTATCGTAGACCGTGACGCCTTCGCCCCGCGCCAATACAAAATCCGGACGCGCCGCGACCGGCACGCTATACGTTTGATCTTTTTGAATTACTTCGCTTTGAAGAGTCATGTCATCCCTCTTGTATTGAACTTGACAATAGTTATTGTACAAATGTCGTTCCTGCGCCGCGCGCCCAACCTTCCAAATCCGTGATTATGGCTTTGGGCAGTCCCGATGATAGCACATCCAGCGCCGATTTGACTTTTGGTATCATGCCCCCATAAATGGTCCCATCAGCGATTAGGGCGCGCGCTTCGGCTACGCTTAGCCTCTCGACCAGCGCCTTATCCACTAAAACGCCGGAGACATTGGAGATGAAAACGACGCTTCCCGCCCCGAGCGCCGTTGCCAGCGCCCCAGAGACCGTGTCCGCATTCAGATTGAAGTTGCTGTCCGTGCCGGCGCTGACCGGCGCAATCACAGGCGTCACGCCTAGGTCCAGCAATTGAAACAGGACTTCGCCCCGCACGGACTCGACAGAGCCGGTATACTGCATGTTCACAGACTCGTGCCGCATTTGTCGCGCGCGCACCAGACCACGATCGACGCCCGACAAGCCCTGCGCGTCAACGCCGGCTTTGAGCAAATGCCTGACCAGACGCTTGTTGACGCTGCCGCAGAGCACCATTTCCACCAGCGACATAGACCGAGCGTCCGTAATCCGCAGCCCGTCCACGTATGTAGGTTCAATATTCAGGCCTTCCTGCAAGCGCGTGATCTCGATGCCGCCACCATGCACGATGACCAAAGGCTCCTCGCGCTCGGCGGCTGCCTCCGCAAAGCGCCGCAGCAAGGCTTCATCATCCAGATAATGCCCGGAGATCTTGATTAAGGAAATAGCGCCGCTCACTAGATTAATCCTAGCGTTTCATCAATCCCGAACATCAGATTCATGTTTTGCACTGCCTGGCTGGCAGCGCCTTTGCGCAGATTGTCCGTGACGCTGGTGACATGCAGATACTGTCGCAAGACCGGCGTAACGCTGATGACGCATTTGTTGGTCTTTACCGCGTCCTTGAGGCTGGCTTGTTCGCCGAGCGGAAGCACATCCACCAAAGCCTCGTTCGCATAAACTTCGCAGAAGAGATCCTGCGCCCCCTCGCTAGATAGCGAGTCGTCGAGCGTGACATAGATGCTAGACATCAGCCCGCGATCCACCGGCAGCAAATGCGGACAGAAGATGATAGGACCAATTTCCCCATCCAGCTTGAGCGCCTCTTGTTCCATTTCGCCGACGTGGCGATGGGAGCGGCCCGTCTTGTATGGCAGCAGGTTGCCGTAAACTTCGGCAAAATGCGTGCTGAGCGAGGGCTTGCGCCCCGCGCCCGTCACACCCGATTTTGCGTCGACGATGATGGGCGCGCCATGGCGAATGCCTCCGCAAGTCAATAAGGGAAATAACCCGAGCAAAGTAGTCGTTGGATAGCAACCCGGCGTCGCGATCAAATTTTGATCGATGATATTGGCGCGATTGATCTCGGGCAAGCCGTAGGGTGTTGGCAACAATTCCGGATGCGGATGCGGAATGCCATAATCCTTTTCATAGCTCTCAGCCGTATCGAGGCGCAGGTCAGCCGACAGATCGACAACCTTGAGCCCGGCGTCCAAGCCACGGCGGGCTACTTCGGCAGAGGCTTTGTGAGGCAGCGCCAAGAATATCACATCGACGTCATCAAGCGCAGCCGAGCCCGGCCTCACAAATGTCAGATCGGTTCTCGGGACGGCGTCCCCAACATACGTATTGGAGGTGGCGAACGCAAGCTCTACCTGCGGATGATGATTCAGCAGCTCAATAAGATCCAGACCGGCGTAACCAGATCCGCCAAAAACGCCAGCTCGTATTCTAGACATGGCAAATACCTCGCAAACAAAAAACCCTGACCGTCATTTCGAGATCAGGGTGTGCTTTCAACGATTAATCGACGCAGGGCATCAGGAATGCGAAAGGTCCACACTGAACTCTATCGGCGCAATTGCGCGCCTGCGCCTAGTACGCGGATTCATTTGCGGATAGGCTTTCACGCTTTTGCCTGCTCCATTCCAAGTGCGACCCAAGTTCAAACGAAAGGCATTCTAAAGAAGCTTTTGCCGCCCGTCAACACAGGGCGATAGAATTATGCACTTTTTCAGCTTCCTTGTGCATGTTGCACCAAGATGACGAGACACAATATATTTTCGCGTAAGCGTGGGGGTTTGCGGCAATGCGAATGTCGCGCGTCATAGCAGAATGAATTCTTCTATCTTCCGCATCATGTCGGCTTGTTCGCGCGCGATGAGCACACCGTCGTGGCGGATTGCTAAACGAGATTCCGCCAGTCGCCGCTTCAACAAATCCCGCTCCCTGCTTGACAAAGATTCCAGCAACGGCATAACAGAAACGGTTTCGCAAGCGCCGGCGTCGGCCGCCCTGTTCTTGACCTTTGGATGGAAGACCCATTCGCTTGCGCCAAGCGCCTTGCTTAGGAGGCTTATAATTGAAATGCCACCAACAATTGTGATAGCGGAAACCAGCAAGATCCCAGATGATTGCGCTATCAGTTCGGTTCCATAAACCAGTTGTGGTATATTGTAGGCGACGCCGATCATTTGCAGGGCTGATGCAGCAATTAGGACCGCAAGCGATATCGGCAAGAGTGCCGCCAAAGCTATCAACACTCTGAGCGAACGAGGATAGAGCGATGGAAGGAATCCAAACACAAGTCGCCTACTATAGGTCAAAGCCAATTCGGCATTGGTCCCAGTTTAACACAACTCTTGCGCCGGCGTTATCCGCGGCGCGCTTTGACTCGGAGCAATCGCAGCGCAGTTTCCTCCGAGGACGCTGAGACCATCCAGATTAGACGCTTGACGTCTAAATCGAAAGGTAATGTTGGAGCGGCTGACGGAAAGAGGCTTCCGCAACTAAAATGACTGCTATGCGCATGCTCAAGCATTAAAACAACTCGAATGAAGAAATTGTTACGAAAAACTTGACAAGAAATCAAATTGGAGTTAAATTGCACTATTGGACTGCCGAGCAACATTAGCGGGTAGGAATAGCGTATAATGGTCATTGGTTGACTGAATGAGCAAATGCGTCAAGGCAATTGTATAATAGGCGAGTCGGCAGTTGGACCTTGCAGAGAATCCTTGAGATTTTTTTGAACGATTAATCTTTGTTCCGGCGATTGATCCAGTAAAATAGATTTGCGCGCCAGGCGCCTGGTTCTAGTTGTCTGGCAATATACAGGATGGATTATTATTGTTTTTATGGCGGTTATTGTTGGCAATGCTCTATATTAGAGCGGTTTAGCAGAAAGGCTTGTCCGTGGTTGCAGTTCTGGACAATGTTACAAATATCAGTCAGCGAGAAGAGGTCCACAAACAGCTTGTAGGCAAAGCCAACAAGCAAGGTTTTGTCACCTACAGCGACATATTGGAGTTGCTGCCGGATGTCGAAGCTGATGTCGCGCTTCTCGATGACCTCATGGACAGCTTGCTGGAAGCGGGAATAGAGGTTGTTCCGGCAACCGCGAAAAGCGCGGAGGAAGTCAGCGACGACGCTAAGGAGCAGAAGTCGCATAGCGATCCGCTAATCGCAGAAACGGAAGACGAAGATCAAGCCGAGCGCGATGCCCTGCTCAGGGTCCTGAAAAAGGACCTGACGAGCGACGCCGGCTATCAAGCGGCGCTTGATACCGACGATGTCGTTGGCTTGTATCTCAAAGAAGCTGGTCGCGTGCCGCTTTTGACCGCCAATGAAGAAGTGATGCTCGCCAAGCGTATGGAAGCGGCGGTGTTCGCGAACGAGCGACTGGAAAAAGCCGCCGCGCTGCGCGCCGATGAATTGACCTGGAGCGAAGAGCAACAACTGCGCGGCATCGTTTTCGACGGCGAAAAGGCGCAGGAGCATCTGATTCGCGCAAACGCGCGCCTGGTCATCAGCGTCGCCAAGAAGTATATCGGGCGCGGCGTGCCTTTCCTTGACCTCATCCAAGAAGGCAACATTGGTTTGATCCGCGCCACCAACAAATTCGAATACCAGCGGGGCCACAAGTTCAGCACCTACGCTACCTGGTGGATCCGCCAAGCGGTCAGCCGCGCCGTCGCCGACCAGGGGCGCACCATTCGTGTGCCCGTTCACATGGGCGATCAGTTAAATCGCATGCGCCGCGTTCAGCTGCAGTTGCTGCAAGAACTGGGGCGCGAACCCAAGATTGACGAGTTGGCGCTTGGCATGGAAACCACGCCGGACAAAGTGGAAAACTTGCTGGAGATTTCTCGGCGTCCGGTCAGTTTAGAAACACCCATCGACGACGAAGGCGACTCGACCTTTGGCGATTTCGTTGAAGACATTAATAGCCCGGCGCCTTCCGACGAAGTCGCGACGCACCTGCTGCATGTCCAGTTGCAGCAGGCGCTTGACAAGCTGCCGCCGCGCGAAGCGCAGATTCTGCGCCTGCGCTATGGGCTTGCCGACGGCCGCGTCTACACGCTGGAGGAAGTGGGCCAGACGATAGGAGTCACGCGGGAACGCGTTCGTCAGTTGGAGGCGCAAGCCCTCAACCGCCTGCGTCAGTCGTCGGCGCACGTGATTCTGAAGGACTATTTGTACGAAGTCTAAGCGCTAGCCCGCCCCTAATCCCCAATTCGTCTTGTATAATGACCCCATTTGCCTTGCGCGCTTGGGGTCATTTTCTGTAAGATAGCCTTGGCAAAACTTGGAGACGCGAGGTCATGATGCAACCGGCAATCGACCAGTCTCGAATCGTCATACGCGACGGTGTCGAAAACGACATTCCGTTTTGCCTGGAGTTGCAAAGCGACTACCGCACCGAGCATGTCTGGCAAATGACCGTGCAGGAACTGACGGAGCAGATCCAGATTAGCTATCGCCGTCAGCGTCTGCCGCGCCCGCTCGAGTCCAGGCACGAGACCAACCCCAGGCATTTGGCGATGGCTATCAGGCGGCGTCATTGTTTTGTTGTCGCCCAAGACAGGGATTCCCACCGTATTCTCGCTTTCCTATCCATGCGCGTTGACGAAACCAGCGAAATCGCCTATTTGCAGGACATCGTTGTCGACCGACCCAATCGGCGACAGAGCTTGGGTTCGCGCTTGGTGAACGCGGCGCGGGTTTGGGCGCGTGAAAACGCGCTGCGGCAGATCATGTTCGAGATCGCGACCACTAATTATCCCTGCATCCAATTTGCCCAAGACCAGGGCTTTGTTTTTTGCGGCTTCAACGACCGCCATTTGCCCAGCAGAGAGATCGCGGTCTTCTTCAGCGTTGCCGTTTAGAAACAGTATTTACGCCATAATTTGCTAAACTTGTTATAGAGTCAATCCTGCGGACTCCATCTGACCCCATCTTCAGAGGCTTGCATTGGATCTGGCAACTGCGATTCTGCTAATCGTCAACGAGACATTGACCGCAAGCAATGCGATCATTGCCGTTTCTCTATTGCTCTTTAATCTCACGCGGAATCTAAAAAACCGCGTCGCCAAATCGTCGGCGGTTGTGCTCGCCTGTGTAACAATCGCTTATGTCGCGGATGCTTTCATCTCGCTGGAACCAGACTACGCTGCCCACGAGATCGCTTCTCGCTTGCAGTGGATCGGCATCGCCTTTATACCGGCGGCCATGTACCACTTGTCAGACGCCCTGCTGGCAACCACTGGGCTGCCATCGCGCGGGCGGCGGCGGCGTGTGATACGCATCTTGTATTTGATTGGCGCCGGCTTTTTGCTGTCCGCGGCATTTGCCGATTCTCTGTTTGTCTTCGTTGACGCGCAGGGATACCTGAGCATCCAGGCTGGTGCTCTCTTCCCCGTCTATTGCGTCTATTTCGTCGCCGCCAATGGCTTCGCATTCTATAATGTACAGCGCGCGCGCAAGCGCTGCCTGACCCAAGGCACACAGCGGCGCATGGCATTCCTGCAAATCGCCATCCTGACGCCTGCTTTGGGCATCTTTCCTTATTCCGTACTGCTCAGCCCAGGCGACGAATTAAGCGTCTTTGGCCTCTTGGTCATCAACACGGCGAACATCATTATCATTTTGATGCTGTTTTTCCTGTCCTATCCCCTTTATTTTTTTGGGTCGGATATTCCGGATAGATCGGTCAAAAAGCAACTGCTGGACTTCTTGCTGCGGGGACCCGCAACTGGCTTGATCGCCCTGGCTGTCATCAACTTCACTGCACAGGCGACGCGCATCCTGGGTTTGCCAGGCGAGGCCTTTACCCCGCCCGCCGTCGTGGCCGCGGTCTTGCTCTGGCAGTGGTTCGTATCACTCGCCCTGCCCTATTTCGAGCTGCTTTTCATATATCGAGACGAGGACGGCGCGCAGATTACGCTGCTGCAATCCCTTAGCGAGCGGGTCCTGACCCGTAGCGACCTGTCACAATTGATCGCCGCGACCACCGAGTCGATATGCGACTACATGCGCATTGACCAAGCCTGTGTGATTCACATCGTGAATGGAACTCCAGAGTTTCTGAACCAGGTCGGGCAAGCAGGCTTCGCGGAAGCGGACTTGCGAGCCGACCATGACTTGCGCCAAACCCTGACTAAGCCGCAATCCCAAGGCGCCGGCAAGGTATTGGTCGAATGGCGGAATTATGCTCTCATTCCTCTGTACAGCAGCCGCATCCCTGTCGACAAATCGCTCAGGCATGTCATTGGCGCATTGGCATTGCCAAACAAGGACACTCTACGCACAGAGCTGGACGATCCACAGAGTATTCTTTACGCCTATCTGGATCGCCTGGAAAAGAGCCTCGAAGACATGAGTTTGCAATCCGAGATGTACACGCTGCTGGAGGGCTTGCTGCCGCAGTTTCAAATGACGCGGTCGCGCGCCGTACAAGTCGAGTATCGGCAATCGCAGGCTCAGTTCGCGGCGGTGGAGACCTGGCCAGTTCAACAGGAGCTATTTGAGCAGGTGCGCGCGGCGCTGCGACACTATTGGGGCGGCGCGGGCATCACCCAGAGCAACTTGATCAACCTTCGCATCGTGCAGGCAAGAATGAGCGCGGACCAGGACACAGCTGTCAACGCCTTGCGCAACATACTCCAAGACTGTATCGCAGCGCTCAAACCCGATGGCGAACGCAAGCTGGCCAGCCCGGAATGGACCTTATACAACATCTTGCAGTTGAGATTCCTCGAAAGAAAAAAAGTGCGCGATGTCGCCCGCCGCCTTAGCATGAGCGAAGCGGACCTCTACCGCAAACAGCGCGTGGCTATTCTGGCTGTGTCCGAGCTTTTGTTGCAGCGGGAAAAGCAATCCCAGGGCTAAGATTGCCTTGCCCGGGTTCTGGGGTCTTTGGTGCAAACATGACCTATTGGCGACCTCGATCGCCCTTCCCCGATTCTTCATTTTCGCCCTCATTTTTTCTGCGCGATTCCCCAATCATGCTAGGCTTGTGAAGGTAGAGACAGTAGGAATTCGCAGCAAATATGGCGCAAGAACAACCGGTTGATCCGCAAGCCACCAAGCAGGTATCCGAGGCGGTTATGGCGGTTCAAAGGCAATCCGTCATCAAGCCCCTGGAAGACGAGCAACTAGAGTACGATTTTTGGGAAGATCTCAAAGATAGCTTGCCGCCCTGGATCGACGAAGTCGTCGGCTTCGCGCTCTTTGTCTTTGGCATTCTTTCCTTCATTTCGCTCTATTTCCCGTCCGAAGCCCTGGTGGCGCTTACCTGGTCTGACATTTTGCACAGGCTATTTGGCAACGGCAGCGTTTTTGTCGCTGGCGCTCTGTTCGCCTTCGGGATCCTCTTATGGCTGCCAAAAGCGGGCATTCGCGTCGGTTTCAGTTCAGTGCGCATGCTGGCGCTGGAAATCATATTCCTGTCAGTTTTGGCGCTGCTGCATCTAGGCAACAGCGACGTGGAATTGCGCGCGCTGGCTCGGGCTGGGCAAGGTGGCGGGCTCATAGGCTGGGGCATCAGTTACCCTTTTTATTGGGTTATGGGAAGACAGCCTGCTCTCGCTTTTTTCGCGCTTCTGATCGTCATATCCCTGGTGGTTTTCATCGGCTTGAGGCGACGACATATTGTCGCTTTTCTGGGCGATTTAAGCCAACAGTTAAGCGATTATAGTCAGGAGCCTGGGCAGGCAAGGACTTCAGCGCATGAGCACGACGGCAGCAGTTTGTATCAGCGCTTGGCGACAACACCGGGTTTTCGAACTCGCATCATGCGCATTCGACCAGATCCGGAAAACATCCCCGAAGAGCTGCGAGACAATCTTGCTACGACGGATGAGACCAAACCGATTGAAGTTCAGGATGAATCCGCGTCGAGCTCGGAGACGACAGAGCCGACAGAGACTGATTCTTCATCAGGCGAATCGGCTGACCAAGCGGACAAAATAGACGGGGTTGCCGTTGCCGCGGAATCCGCTGCAGCAATTGACGTCGCAGAATCTGCGCTGCCTGCCACAAACGGCGATAGGCAAGTTAAGCATGCGAGCCTAGCGGAGAGCGACTACGACGAAGGCGCGCTGCCCGCGCTTGAATTGCTTACTCCAATCGAAATGCTATTGCCCGAAGCAGAAGAAATCGACAAGAATGTCTCGCTTATCGAAAACACGCTCCTGGAATTCGACATAGAGATTCATGTTATAGATGTACAAGTGGGACCAACGGTCACCCGCTACGCGCTGCAGCCCCACAAAGCCGACGGCAGCGAACGCATTCGATTAAGCAAGATCGCCTCCTATTGGCGTGATTTGTCCCTGGCGCTGGCAGCCAAGCGACTGCGTATGGAAACTCCGGTGCCTGGCACAAATTACATGGGCATCGAAGTACCAAACAAACAAGCAAGCGTCGTCGCGCTGCGCAATGTAATGGAAAGCGAAAGCTATCGAAACGCGTGCGCTCATCCGGCTTCCGCTCTGATGATTCCCTTGGGGCGGGACGTTATGGGCAAGCCCGTGCCAATTGACCTTTCAGCCATGCCGCATCTTCTGATCGCCGGGACAACCGGTTCCGGCAAGTCCGTGTGCATGGCGGCTATCGCCACTTCGTTGCTCATGCAAAACGCCCCCGACCGGCTGCAAATGGTTATGCTCGATCCAAAGATGGTCGAGTTAACGCGCTTCAACGGCATCCCTCATTTGTTAGGACCGGTAGAAACGGACAACGAGCGGATCATTGGGGTCTTGCGCTGGTGCACGCGGGAAATGGATCGCAGGTACAAATTGCTGGAAAAACACTCCGCGCGCAACATCGACATCTTCAACAAGCGGCAAGAAGAAAACGGCAATTCCGACAGCAAACTGCCCTACTTGGCGATCATGATTGACGAAATAGGCGATCTCATGCTGCGCGACCCGGTGGAAACAGAAGCCTGCATCACCAGGCTGGCGCAGATGGCGCGCGCGGTTGGCATGCACATGGTTGTGGCGACGCAGCGTCCGAGCGTGGACGTGATTACCGGTCTTATCAAAGCCAACTTCCCAGCGCGCATCGCCTTTTCTGTCGCGTCAGGCGCGGATTCCCGCGTTATCCTGGACAAAACCGGCGCCGAGCATCTGTTGGGCAAGGGGGACATGCTATTTCTATCATCCGACGCAGCCGGACCGCAGCGCGTCCAAGGTTGCTATGTTTCCGAAGACGATGTTCGCGCGGTGCTGCAACATTGGCAGCAGTGGCAAGCCGCGCGCTTTGACGCGGACAGCGGCGCAACAGTGAAGCGGGGACCCTGGGAGAGAACCTTGAAGCGGCGTCAATTCTTGACTGATACCGACCCCATGCTGGAAGAAGTCATCAAACTGGTGGTAGAGGCGCAAGAGGCTTCGGCGTCGCTCATCCAACGACGCCTGGGCTTGGGCTATCCACGCGCGGCTCGTATCATGGACCTGCTGGAAGAGCTAGGCATTGTCGGCGAAGAGATTGCCGGCGGGCGCTCCCGCAAGGTAATGATTCCCCCAGTGCCAGACCCCTTCAGGTTTGTGCTCGAACGCCATCTCAAGAAAGAACAGGACAACTGAAATCTTCCTATCCGAAGGACTAGAAAAGCTGCTGCTGAACGTCCGTATCGACCGGGGCAATGACAGCAGGACTGTCGTTTATTGCTCGATTCACCAGAGTAGAAACTTCAAAGGCGGTCATTTGCTCGCTAGCGCAGCCAGTCATGAGCGGGAGCCATTGCTGCGGGTTTAGTACTTCAGCGGACAACCAGGTATCATAATCTTCTGGCTCAATCATGACTGGCATGCGATGATGTATCGGGCGAAGGAATTCATTGGCTTCTGTTGTCAGAATAGTGCAGGAGCCCAGCCAAGACCCATCCGGCTGTTGCCAGTTTTCCCATAAGCCGGCCAATGCGAAGATTGCTCTGTCTCTCCGCTTGATATACATCGGCGCTTTTTTGCCATCTCGCTTCGCCCATTCAAAAAAGCCATCGGTTGGGATCAAACAGCGCATCTTCTTAAACGCCGTCCTGAACGATGTTTTTTCCGCAACTGTTTCCGATCGGGCGTTTATCATGCGGTTGCCGATGGCGGGATCCTTTGCCCAATATGGAACAAGCCCCCATTTCAGAAGCGTCAAAGCCCGCGGATTATGGTTCGTAATAACCGGCGCCATTTGAGACGGCGCGATATTGTATCGCGATCCCTCCCAAACCGATACATCACTCAAGCCAAAGGCAAGCTGAATGGACTCGGCATCAGCCGTCAAAGTGAATCTGCCGCACATTGCGCTATTTCTTTCCAGGTTTCTTTGGTTTTCCCAGCTCGGCTACTTGACGCACCACGCCCAGTATCGCGAGCAGGACAGCCAGCAATTGTCCAGTCGATATAGCGCGCGGACCCGCCGAGTCCGATCCGTCGGATTCTTCCGCCGCGCGCGTGTACAAATAGCTGGAGACCAAACCAACAATCGCGCCAAAACCGACGCCAAGTATGAGCGCGCGCGTCTTGCGCTCCAGGCGATTTTCTTCGTTCATGGGGCGTCTTTCGTCTGTCATGCCTCTTCCTCGTCAACCGTTTCATCTGACAGTGTATCAAAGCTTCTAAGCAATTGTCGAATTGGGGCAAAAGCCACCGCCCAATTCAAGATGCGCTGGTCTATACCGCCCAGCCACCTGTCCGCGTTGCTTTCTAAGGTCGCCGTCCAGCGCTCCAGGCGACGCAGCGGAGACATCGTCCCGCGGGACCAGCGATGCATCAGCGTAACAAAGGCAATAATCGCAATTGTGAAAGGAAACAAGCACAGAGCCACCGGACCGAGAACCAGCAAAGAAAATGCCGCGTCGGAAAGCACCGCTACCTGAGTCGGCGCGGGCAGCGCCAGCGCGATGCCTATATACGCCAAGACCAGGAGCAAGACAGATCCAAATGGCAGGAGCACGCTTTTGCGGTAACGGGCTCGCCGCAGTCTATCCAACTCGGCATGGCGCTCGCCCCGCCCCGCGCTATCGACACCACTGCTCTGCGTCATCATCCTTCCATTGTCCAATCGGGATGCGACGAGTATTCTACCCCAGACATCTCATCCCTTCCAATCAGGCTATTACGGCAATGACGCATATCTCGCCGGTTGCGCAAAAACTTCGCATCACCTTTGGCAAATCCGGTCCCCTCAAATACACCAGCAGCCTAGACGTCGCCAAAATCTGGGAACGTGTACTGCGACGCGCCGGCCTGCCCATCTTATATACACAGGGATTCAATACTAGACCCCGCCTTCAGTTGGCAATGCCCCTTCCGCTTGGCATCACAAGCGAATGCGAAATTGTCGATATCGCCTTGCGCGAGGCGATTGACCTGCACGCGGAAGAATTGGCGCAATGCCTTATGCGGGTGGCGCCCGCCGGCTTGTCCATCCAGCGTATCCAGGATGTCGATTTACGTGAATCAACCATGCAATCGCGCATCCGCAGCGCCGAATATCGTGTCAGTTTTCTTGATTCCGTGGATCCCTCCCTGCTCAATCAACGTATAAAGGAAATACTTGAACGAGAAAGCATCGTGGTCGAAAGAGTCCGAAAACGCCGCCGCAGCGTCATGGATCTGCGTCCTTTGATTATTGATCTGCATGTGGAGCGAAACTGTGACCTAATCGCGCATCTGTCGGTCGGCGATCGCGGCAATTTACGCCCCGATCAGCTTCTCGAAGAGATGGGTCTCGCGGACTTTCACCATGCTGCGCATCGTTTTCGACTGCATATACTGCCCGATTGACGGGCTATTTTGAAGCTGCCCGGCGCGATATTAGCCGGCGAGGCAGCGCGGAAAAATCACGTCTAATTGCTTAACAAAGAAAGCGAGATTGATGACCGAGTCTTTGCAGGTCAGTCCCAATGTAAAAGAAGCGCTTAGCAATGGCGAGCCAGTGGTCGCGTTGGAGTCGACGCTGATCACGCATGGTTTGCCCAATCCGCTCAACGTGGAAACTGCCTTGGCGATGGAAGCGGCGGTGCGTGACAGCGGCGCGCTGCCCGCCACCATCGCAATCTTGGACGGCGCCATCGTCGTCGGCATCTCCGAAGAGCAGATTGTTCACCTGGCGAACTTGCCAGCAGGCAGCGTCCGCAAGTGCAGCCGGCGCGATTTGCCCATCGCCCTCGCCCTGCGTCAAACCGGCGCCACCACAGTTGCGGGCACGATGATCGTCGCGGACATGGTCGGCATCAAGGTCTTCGCCACCGGTGGCATCGGCGGCGTCCATCGGGGCCAGCCGCAAGATGTCTCAGCCGATTTGATCGAATTCGGGCGCACGCATGTCGCCGTTGTGTCATCCGGCGCGAAGTCCATCCTCGATTTGCCACTCACGCTCGAGGTTTTAGAGACGCAAGGCGTGCCGATTCTGGGCTTCCAGACCGACAGCTTGCCGGCCTTTTACGCGCCAAGCAGCGGATTGCCAATTGACCAGCGCGTGGATTCCGCCCTGCAAGCGGCGCAGATCATCCAGGCGGCTCAGGCACTGGGCGCGCAGCACGGCATACTTGTGGCTGTACCTGTACCGTCCGACAAAGCCTTAGAGGTCCCCACCGCGGAACATGCCATCGAGCAGGCGACGCGCGAGGCGGAAAAATCCCGCATAAGCGGCAATGCCATTACGCCATTTGTCCTGAATCGCGTCAGCCAACTGACAGACGGGGCTTCCCTGGAAGCGAACATCGCTTTGCTTGTCAACAATTCGCGGGTTGCGGGGCAGATCGCGCGGGAATTGAGCCGCTTGTAGCTCAGCCCGATTCTTGGGACCACAAATGCAGGATGAGATCTTGCTCAAAGGTTTGAGCGCCCAGCTCGTGCAGCAGCGCCAGAATCTGGGCGCGGTGGTCTGTGCCGTGATTGACCACATGCAGCAAGATTTCCCAGCGACTGTTGAGGTGGCTGCCCCCGCGTCCGGGGAAATGAAGCGCTACAGTTTCTTCCAACTGCTCGCGGTTCAGTCCCAGCGCATAATCCTGGACGTTCTGGCGAATCGGCTCCCACTGCTGCCGCACTGTTAGCGCGTCCGGGAAATCCGTGAAATTGAGGATTTGCGTCGGCTGCTGATTCTGCAGACGAGACAACCAGCGGTCATCGACATTCATCACGTGGACCAGCTGATTGCGCACAGAGCCCAAGGAATAATCGAATTCTTGCACGAATTGTTCCCGACTCAATTCCATAACAGAGGACCAGACTTGCTCGTAGGACCTGTAGTGATAATCAATCATTGCACTAACCGCTTTTAAGATCATCTTTCTCTCTCCTCTTCTTCAAATTTCCGCTTCAAATATCCGCTTCAAATATCCGCCATACTTCCAGACCGGTATCGCAGCCGATAATCAGCGCTCGACCGTCGCGGCTGATCTCAACATTATCCGGTATTCTGCCGCATTCACGATAGGGTCCCAAGTCATAGCGTTCGCCGCTTTTGGCATCCCAGGCGACTAGCACAGGCTGGAAATCCAGGTTCACCGCCAAAAGCGCGCTGGCATCCTTGGATAGCAAGAGGTATTGCGGATAGGCGCCATCAAGCGACGCCACAATGCGGTTATCCCCCGTCTTCAGATCCAATAGATTGAGCTGCTCTCTTGAGGGGTTCGTCCAAGCGAAATGGCTGGCTGAAGGCGCGTTCACCGCGCCGAACACAGCTGGACCGTTGAGGAGCTGATAATTCTTGGCTGCGCTTGCGTTGAAGAAATCGGGATAGATGCGCAAGTAGAGTTTGTTTTCCGCCAATGCCGACAGTATCACCACCGGAAAGTCTATTCTGCCTATGCGTATGACAGGCGAATTGTGCACAGCAGCCGGGAAAGGAATCACATCCCGCAAGCTGATTTCACCCGTTTCAGGCTCCAGCCGGTAGCGCAGGAATTGCGTCTGGCCATCACCAGCGATCGCTTCAACAAACACTTCGTTTTCTGCAACGCCGTGAAAAAGCGCGACAGGAACCATGTCATGCGCAAGTCTGTTTTCATTGATTAGGTATTTTCCATCCGACTGCCGCAGGATAATAGGCTGACCCTGTAGCTGTATGGCATCAATTAGGGCAAAGGAGCCTGCGCCCCGCACTTGTCGACTATGCCAGCGCCGCGAACCAGGCAATAATGCAATGCGATAGATTTCGCCCGCAGAGCCAAGCAAGAGGAACTCAGTCGCGTCCTCATTTGCTGCGAACCAGCCAATCTCAAGCTGGGCGTCAATATCTGCAAAGTCAATCCGCGCGGAAGAGCGCAACCGCGGCAAGTTTTCGGCGGCAATCTCCCGCCCGTATTCCTGCGCGATGTTTGCCGCCGTCAGCAACAGCAAAATCATAAGGCAAGCAAGCGCGCGTAGATGGCAAGGCAATTGCATCAAATTATTCTTTTACTCTCTATTCTCTGTGGCCACAGGGCAATCGCTTCAAATTATTTTCAACATAGAGGACGCAGAGGACACAGAGTTCGTAGGAGTTTAGACGACTATTCTTCTAAATCTGCGTCCCGGAATCGGCAACAGTCCCCAGCGAAACGTGATTTGTCACCAAAAATCACAGCTGAGATGAGATTTTTTGTTTTTCTCTGCGTTCTCTGCGTACTCTGTAGTTAATTTTCAGTTTAGAATCCCGCCATTTCGTCCGCCATCATTTTGAAGCGATTGCCCTGGACCTTGATTCTACATCGCTACACAAGCCTGCTGGCATAGGCTATAATCACAGTATCATGATGCCAAACATAAGAATGGCTGGACAATCTGATGACGGTTTCCGCTGCGATCGAGCCTAAATTGGAACGCTTCTTGTTACAAGTGGAAAAACCGGGGCGCTATGTCGGCGGCGAATACAACAGCGTCGTCAAAGCATGGGACGCCACAGAAATCAAGGTCGCCCTGGCTTTCCCGGACATTTACGACTTGGGCATGTCCAACCTGGGCATTATGAACCTCTACCACCAAGTTAATCTGCGCGACAACATGCTGGCCGAGCGCGTCTTTTCCCCTTGGCTGGACATGGAAGCGATCATGCGCGAGCAAGAGATCCCGTTGTATTCGCTAGAAAGCAAGCGCCCGGTTAGTGAATTTGATATCCTCGGCATCAGCTTGCCCTACGAGCAGCTTTATACCAACGCCTTAAATCTGATTGACCTGGCTGGCTTGCCCATTTTGAGCCGGGAGCGCGATGAGCGGCAGCCATTGGTGATCGCAGGCGGTCATGCCTGTTTCAATCCAGAACCCATGTCGGACTTCATTGACGCCTTTGTCATTGGCGAAGGCGAAGAGATCATCGTTGAGATCGCCTCGGTGATGGGACAACTGAAGGACAGACCCCGGAACGAGCAACTCAAGGCGCTCGCCCAGGTCCAAGGCTTGTATGTGCCGCGGTTTTACGATGTCGAATATCAGCGGGATGGCAGCATATTCGCCATAAAACCCAATCAGCCGGGCATACCGGAGCGCGTGCTGAAACGCATCGTGATTTCACTGCCCAAGCCCTTTACCAAGTTCATCGTGCCTAATGTCGACACCGTGCATAACCGCGCCCCGATCGAGATTATGCGCGGCTGTACACGTGGCTGTCGATTCTGTCACGCCGGCATGGTGACGCGCCCCGTGCGGGAGCGCCCGGTTGACGAGATCATGTCGGCAATCGCGGAGATCGTGCAGAACACCGGCTTCGAGGAGATCAGCTTATTGAGCTTGTCCTCTTCCGACTACATCTGGGTGGAAGAACTTGCGGAAGAAGTCAACCGCGTCTATAAGGACGCCGGACTGAGCTTGAGCTTACCCAGCCTGCGCATCGAGAGCGCCAGCGCCGACCTGCTGGAAAAGCTCGGCGATACGCGCCGCAGCGGCTTCACTTTCGCGCCAGAAGCCGCCACCGAGAAAATGCGCGACATGATTAACAAATTTGTACCAGACGACCAAGTCATCCAAACCGCCAAAGACGTGTATTCGCGCGGCTGGCGCACCATCAAGTTCTATTTCATGATCGGTCATCCAGCGGAGGCGCTGGAGGACGTTCAAGCAATTATCGATCTCTGCCTGCAGACGCTCCACGAAGGTACCAAGATTCTGGGCAAGAAAGCCACACTGAACGTCGGCGTCAGCACTTTTATTCCCAAACCGCATACGCCCTTCCAGTGGGCGCCGCTGGACAGACGCGACCAAGTTGAACGCAAACAAGCGCTGTTGAAGCGGCAAATGCGCCGCGGCGGCATGCACCTGCGCTGGAACGACTATGACGGCAGCGAATTCGAAGGCTGGCTCAGCCGGGGAGATCGCCGCTTGTCGCGGGTGATTCGCCGCGCCTGGGAATCGGGCTGCAAATTCGATGCCTGGCAAGATCAACACCAGCATCACAAATGGCTAGCGGCTTTTGCGGAGTGCGGCTTAGACCCCGATTTCTACAACTTCCGCGAGCGGAGCCTGGACGAGGTCTTCCCTTGGGATCACATCGATGTGGGCATACACAAGAAGTTCCTCAAAGAAGATTACCTCATGAGCGTCCGGCGCGAGACGCGCGTCGATTGCCGTGACAAATGCTTCGCCTGCGGCATCCTGCCGAAATTCGCCAAAGAGCGTTCAACCACGGCGGAACAGGCTTGGGAATGCCCGCCCGTCACGCCCGTCAGCGAACGCCAGGCAGCGCGTCAAATCTCGATTCCACTCAGTTCCATCGGTTGACCCGTCTTGGACAGCACCCGGCGCATCGTCGTCAATGGCGTGGAGATCCGCGAACGCGTGATTGGCAAAGGAGCGCCCCTGTTGTTGATTCACGGCTGGGGCGCTAATCTTGAACTTATGATGCCCTTGGCGCATCACCTTAAACAACTTGATTATCAGCTATTCATGTTGGACTTGCCCGGGTTCGGCGAAAGCGCCGAACCGCCGGTCCCATTCACAATCTTCGATTACGCCGCTTTCTGCGTCGCCTATCTCGATTCACACCAACTGGAGCGAATACATTACTTCGGCCATTCGCTGGGCGGGCGCATTGGCTTGATACTCGCGTCCGAGCGCAGCGACCGTCTCATGAGCATGGTCTTGTCAAACAGCGCCGGCATCAAAGAGAAGCAAGTCCTGTCCAACCGATTGCGCCTGCGGGTCTATCAGTCGCTCCGCGACAGCTTGAAGCGCATCGGCGCTGAGGCAATTGCCGAGGAGCTTCGCCAGCGCTACAACAAGAGATACGCTTCGCCGGATTATCAAGCCGCATCGCCTGTCATGCGCGAAACCCTGGTCAATGTCGTCAGGCAAGACTTGCTGCCTCTGGCAAGCAGAGTGAAGATTCCAACAATCTTGATATGGGGCGATGAGGATACGGAAACGCCGCTCTGGATGGGCAAGAAACTGGAAAGCAGCATTCCCGACGCCGCCCTGATCGTGCACGAAGGCGCGGGACACTATGCCTATCTTGACTATGCGCGCCGCAGCTCGGCTATCATGAACGCGCTCTATTCCAGTGTCCGCGCGCCCTAAGCGCCCTGTCGTCAATAAAAAATGAGATGCGATGGCTCTGGCTCTCTCCGCCGTCCTGTTGTCTTATCGTGGAAAGCCCTTATAATGCGCTTGCACCGAATGGGGACGGAACCGTGCCAAGTCTCTGGCAAATCGCATTGGCGGGCCTCTGGCTAGTTGGAAGCTGGCTGCGCATTTATCAACTGGCTCGTTTCTACCAAATTGAAGAATACATGAGCCGGCGCTTTTTCCTGTGGCTGCGCCGCTCGCCGCGCCGCCTTTTGCCCAAGCGCGCGCTGGCAGCCTGGGTCCTCGGCACGGTCCTTGCCATCGTCGCTATCGTCCCCGTCGTCCCCGTCTCCCTGCGTGAAGCGCCGAATGACGCGCTCTCACTCTTGATCATGTTTGTCGCGGCTCTCGTCGCCGTCTGGCGCCCGCCCGAACAAGAAATCAAAAAGCCGCTCGCGCGCACGGGGCGCATCCAGCGTATGCTGGGCGCCGCCGCCTTATGCGCCGCCCTCGCGCAAGGGGCAGCCGTCGTGGCGGCGATGACTGCCATTGAAGAATTACATTCGCCGCGGATTGCGCCGCTAGCGATCGGTACGACGGGCTTTATCATTTTCTTGCTCGCTCCAATCTGGCTGACATTGGGCAACCTGATTATGCAGCCCTTCGAAAGTTACCAGCGGCGGCGCTTTCTGTCGCAGGCGCGGGCGGCGCTGTACGCGACCAAACCCAAAATCATAGGCATCACCGGCAGCTACGGCAAAACCACCACCAAAGACTTCTTGCGCGACATCCTGAGCCTGCGCTATCGTGTCTATGCCACGCCAAAAAGTTATAACACGCTAATGGGCATCTCGCTGGCCATCAATCGCGACCTCGTCGACGACTATCGAACAGAATACTTCATCAGTGAAATGGGAGCCTATGTGCCTGGCGAGATCCATCGCATCTGCCAGTTGACGCCGCCTGACCTGGCGATTGTCACAGAAATAGGTCCGCAACATTTGGAACGGTTTGGCTCGCTGGAAAATGTCATGCGCGCCAAATACGAAATCATCAAGAATCTCAAGGAAGACGGTGTCGGCGTTTTCAACTGGGACAATGCCTGGATCCGCGAGATGATCGCCCTTGGGCATCCCAAGACGCGCTTGTCCGTGAGCCGAGAACTAAACCTTGATGAAGCGCGGCGCGAAAACGTGACCTGGATCGCGACCGACGTCGCAGAAAGTTTGGGGGGATTGCGCTTCACTGTCTGCAAGGTGGCGACAGGCGAACAAGCCCAGTTAAGCACGCCGGTCATTGGCGAACACAATGTCACGAATCTCCTGCTATGCGTCGCGGTCGCATTTCACGAGGGCTTGCCTTTGCGTGACATCGCCATGAGAATCGGCTCGCTCAAACCGGCGGAAAGTAGACTGGTCCGGCAAGTGACGCCGGCGGGCATCACCATCATCAATGACGCCTACAGCGCCAACCCAAAAGGCGTCGTCAGCGCGCTGAAGGCGCTGGGCATGCACCAAGCCGGCAAAAGGCTGCTGATCACGCCGGGCATGATCGAACTCGGCGCATTGCAGGACCAGGAAAACCGCAAACTGGGCGCCCTGGCAAGCGAATACGCCACCGATATCATCCTAATCGGCAGAGAGCAGACCAAGCCGGTTTTTGCAGGCATTCGCTCGGCAGGTTATGACATGGCGCGGGTGCAAGTCTATGAAACCTTGGCGGAATCGGTGGCTTGGTACCAGCAGAACCTGAGAGCGAAGGACACCGTGCTTTTCTTGAATGACTTGCCCGATACCTATTAGGCGCGCCGCAAGGGAGCGCCATGAAATATTATTGACATCAACAGTCATTATTTGCATAGTACTGCACTGAATAAGCAAGGACATGGGAAGGACTCATGAGCAATCGGCGGCGAACCCGCGTGGCGGTCATCTTTGGGGGCCGCAGCGTCGAACACGATGTGTCCATCGTGACGGGCCAGCAGATAATGGCAGCTTTTCCAGCGGACTTGTACGAGCTTATTCCAGTCTACATCTCCCGCGACGGCGCCTGGTACACCGGCGCGCCGCTGCTGAAATTGGACAACTTCGCTCGTGAGGACTTGCTGCGACTGGAAGGGATTAGCCCTTGCCTGCTATCGCCGGATACGCGCCACCACGGTCTCATCGTAAAGCCCCTGGCTCGCAGATTCAGCAAGAGCCTTGTCCAGCGTATAGACGTCGCTTTCCCCGCGCTGCACGGCACGCACGGCGAGGATGGCAGCCTCCAGGGTTTGCTCGAACTGGCGGACATACCTTATGTCGGATACGCCACGCTAGGCTCGGCGCTGACCAATGACAAAGCGATGACCAAAATGGTGCTGCGTCAAGCGGGCGTCCCGGTGCTCGAAGATTTCGTATTCACCCGCGAAAGCTGGCTAAACCAGCCCGATCAAGTGCTTGAAGCGATCCAGCAAAACCTGGCATTCCCGCTTTTCATAAAGCCGGCGACGCTGGGATCCAGCATCGGTATCAGCCGAGCGGATTCCACCCCGCTGCTGCGCGCGGGCATCGACATCGCCGCCAATTTCGACCGGCGCATCATAGTCGAGCCAGCCATCACCGACGGCATCGAGATCAATTGTTCTGTCATGGGCTTCGGCAGCGAATGTCAAGCCTCGACATTGGAACAGCCTGTTTCTTGGGACGAGTTCCTGTCTTACGAGGACAAGTATCTGCGTGGGGATGAAGGCATGAAGAGCGCCGAGCGCATCATCCCGGCGCCGGTAAGTGACGCGCTGGCGCAGCGCTTGCGACAACTGAGCCTGCGCGCCTTCCAGGCTGTCGACGGTCGCGGCATCGCGCGCATTGATTTCTTGGTAAGACCAGAGCAAGACGAGATTTATCTCAACGAAATAAACACCATGCCCGGTTCGCTCGCGCTTTATCTCTGGCGGGAAGATGGCTTGTCGCCCAGCCAAGTAGTCCAGAAGTTGGTGGACTTGGCGCGGGAAGCGCAGGCGGCAAAGCGCCGCAACATGTATGACTATCAGACAAATCTGGTATCGGTCGCCAGCCAGCGCGGCCTCAAAGGCGGCAAGGGAGGCAAGTCTTAATCGCGCTTGGCTAGCATGCGCAAGCGCCACTGCTCTCCCGACCTGCCTCGAAATCAGGGCAATCGCTTCAAAATGATGGCGGACGAAATGGCGGGATTCTAAACTGAAAATTAACTACAGAGTACGCAGAGAACGCAGAGAAAAACAAAAAATCTCTTCTCAGCTGTGATTTTTGGTGACAAATCACGTTTCGCTGGGGACTGTTGCCGATTCCGGGCCGCAGATTTAGAAGAATAGTCGTCTAAACTCCTACGAACTCTGCGTCCTCTGCGTCCTCTATGTAGAAAATAATTTGAAGCGATTGCCCTGGCCCCGACATCGATTTTGGCTTGTTGGCAAGTTGCTGTATGCTATGATTTAGGCGCTCGGGACAGATAATCCGCCGACAAGATATTTGTGCCCAACACATCCGACAAACAACGACAGCCCTATCCATCCGAAGTAGGCCGTTCGATTTGGGGCGGTGCCCCGCTCCCGCCGATTCCCGAACGCGTCCTCGACGGTATCCCGGGCTTTATCGCCTGGCTTGTCCTGCTGCTCTCAATCGCCAGCGCGGTCGCCTTCCCACTCACGCTGATGCTGACAGCTGCATTTGTAGCCCTCTATTCGGCGCTCAGGTTCTTGTCCGCCGGCATCGCAAACACCATGGGCAATCGTAAGGTCAATACCTGGGAAGCGATCGACTGGCATCAAAAGTACCTGGAAATTGAAGACGAGGTTGGCGTCGCCTGGGACGACGTGCAGCACCTTGTAATCATCCCCAACTACAAGGAATCGCTTGAAGTTCTAAGCCGAACGCTGAACCACCTCCGGCAACAGCGCAACGCCAAATCGCAAATCTCGATCGTCCTGGCAATGGAAGGCGGAGAACCGAATAGCTATCGCAAAGCGCTTTTCTTGCAGCGCCATTTCGCCGCGCATTTTCGCAATGTTCATTACACGGTGCATCCGCGTGGCTTGATTGGCGAAATGCAATGCAAGTCGGCCAATCTGTCCTGGGCGGTCAAATGGTACTTTGACAAAGTGGTCGAGCCGGAAAACCTGGACATCGACAACATCGTCGTGACAACCATGGATGCCGACACGCGCTGGCACCCGAAGCACTTTGCCGCCCTCACATATTTATTCGCCGCCAGCAAAGACAGGCATCGCACCTTCTGGCAGGCGCCAATTCGCTATCACGGCAATATTTGGCAAGTCAACCCTTTGATGCGCATTATCAACACCTATGCAACGGCATTTGAGATGGCTTACCTGGCCGCGCCCTGGTGGATGGCAATGCCGATGTCCTCCTATTCGCTCAGCTTGAAATTGCTCGAGCAGAGCGGCAACTGGGATACCGACGTGATCGCCGATGAATGGCACATGTTGATCAAAGCCTATTTCGCCACCGGCGGCAAAGTTTCTCTACAGCACATTTTCCTGCCCTTCTTGGCGGATTCGACCACCGGTTCCAACATCTTTCGTTCTGTCAAGAACCGCTATACCCAGACACTGCGCCATGCCTGGGGCAGCAAAGAGGTCGGTTACATGCTGGCCAAGTTGATCGAGAATCCTCATGTCGTATCCTTCAACTCCTTGAAGTTATTGTTCAGAATCGCGCATGATATCTTGCTGGCCGGCGCCGGTTGGATCATCCTGACGGTAGGATCGCAATTGCCCGTGCTGTTTCATCCCGAAATCGCGCCAGTGCAGTTGGATACCTTCTTTGCCGCCTCGGACAAGCTGTCTTATGCCATTGACGGCTTGTCCAGAAGCCATCCCGCCTGGGTCCTTTTGGCGATTTCCGGCATCACCATGATAGTCCTTGTCATCGTTTTTCAGATCCAGGACTATCGTATCCGCCCGCCGCGAGACCGTCCCTACACCTTCGTAGAGAGCCTGCAAGAGTTGTTGAGCATCCCCTTTATGCTGGTGTTGACGCTGCTTGTCGTCGCCTTGCCTACCCTGGTGGCGCAAACACGTCTGCTATTGGGGATTCCGCTGCAATTCATCGTGACAGACAAGACCATCGAATGACAGCTCGGCGCGTTTTTTCATTGCTATGTTCGGCAACGTCTTTCCGCTTGAATTGGCTTATGCGCTTAATAGCGCCGATTCACCCTAGCAGGCAGGCAGCGACTTTCCTATGATGACCCCATCAGCGCGACATCCCAACACAAGCGAAGATAAGCCAGCATGACATCAGAACGCGTGCAGAAAATCATGGCGCAAGCCGATATCGGATCGCGCCGCAAATGCGAAGAATTGATCCGCGCAGGCAGAGTGCGGGTTAACGGCAAGGTCATCGAACTCGGGACAAAAGCGGACCCGGGGAAGGACATCGTCCTGGTGGACGGCGAGCGCATCGGAGGCGCTTCCGACCCGCTATACATCGTCGTGAACAAGCCGAAGGGCGTGCTGTCGACAAACGAATCGTCGCCGGGCGATAGCCGCCCCGCTATACGCGAATTGATAGATTTGCCCGGACACCTCTTCACCATCGGACGCCTCGACGCCGACAGCGAGGGGCTGATGATCTTGACCAACGACGGGCAATTAGCCAACAAAGCGACGCATCCGCGATTTGAACACACCAAGACTTACAAGGTCACGGTCAAGGGCAGGCTGCGGCGCGAAACGCTGGAAAAATGGGAAGCGGGCATTTGGCTGGACAACAGCCGCACCGCCGCCTGCTCCGTCAAGGTATTGGCGTCCAACAAACGGTCCAGCACCTTGCGTATTATCATGGTCGAAGGACGCAAGCGTCAGATCCGCCGGGTAGCCGCTGTCCTGGGTCATCCGGTGATGCGCTTGGTCCGCACGCACATTGGGCAACTCGGATTAGGCACCTTGCGCAAGGGCGCTTGGTATCAGCTCGACCAAAGCGAAGTCGACGCGCTGATGACGCCAGCCAAAGAACTGGCGGAAATCCGCCGAAAACGGCGCGAGCGCAAGCAGCGCAAGCATAAATAAGTTTTCACTAAACCGCGCATGCCCGCCAAACTGAGCCATGAACTGAGCATTGAGGAATACATAGCCCGCCAGCCGGAATATGACCGGCGGCGGCGATTTTTCCTGCCCATGCTGCGGGCGGCGGCGCCGGCCCTTTGCAAGATTGAGGTCGAAGGGCTGGAAAACGTGCCCCGCCAGGGCAGCGCGTCGCTCATGATTAACCACATTTCCTACCTGGATCCTATCGTCGTAACAGCCAGCATTCCTTTCCGCTATACAATCTCGCTCTCAAAAATCGAAAATTTCCGCATTCCTGTTGTGGGCTGGTTCCTCCGGCAATGGGGGCATTTCCCGATCCATCGCGGCGGATATGACCGCAAGGCGCTCATGCAAACGATCGCGCTGCTGCAAAGCGGGCAACTGGTCTTGATGGCGCCGGAAGGCACTCGTCACGCCGGGGGCTTGCAGCCGGGCAAGGACGGCTTGGCTTACGTCGCGACAAAATCCGACGCTGTTATCGTTCCCACAGCGATATGCGGCGCAGAAAACTGGAAATCGCGCATGAAGCGCCTGCGCCGCGCTTATGCAAAGGTCGTATTTGGAAAAGGATTTCGCTTTCGCACGGAGGGGGCCAAACGCATACCGCGCCAGGCGCTTTCGCAGATGATTCGCGAAGCCATGTATCAACTCGCCGCGACCATTCCCGACGAATACGCCCATTTGCGCGGGCATTACGCCGAGATCGAAAAAGCCACAACAGATTACCTCGACTTCATCTGACGATACGTAACTACGCGAACGCGCCGCGCGAAGCCTGCAACGCGCTTGCTGCCAAGAGCGCCGCTGTCTCATCCAAGCGCTTGAAGCGATGGTCCTTGGTCATTCCCTGGACATAGCGAAAGTGCATCTGCTGCATGTAGACCATCCATCTGAAAAGCGCAAGAGCCTGATAAAAGCGAATATCACCCACGTCGCGGCCGCTGCCTTCGGCATATCTGGCGATGATCTGCTTCCTGGTGAAAAAGCCCTGGTCCCCGGTCGGCATCGGCGTCAATTGCAATAGATGCTGCGGGTCGCTGGGTTCAGTCCAATAGGTCAATAGCGTCGCCAAATCAAGCAAGGGATCGCCCAGGGTGCACATATCCCAATCCAAAAGCGCGGTCATCTGGGATGGATCATCCGAGGCGAAGATCGTGTTGTCCAGCTTGTAGTCGTTGTGTACCAAGGTCGGGGCAGGTGATTCCGGCATGTTGTCAACCAGCCAGGCATAGAGCTGCTCGACGACGGCGCTGTCTTCAAGTTTTGCCGCGTTCCAGCGACGATACCAGCCTGCCACTTGCCGGCTGATAAAACCCGCGGGCTTGCCAAGTTCAGCCAGACCGATCGATTCGTAATCTACAGCATGGAACGCGACCAGACCATCCACTAGCGTCTCGCTAATCTGGCGCGCCGCATCTGGCATGGCGGCGAAGCTCGCTGGCATGGCGCGGCGGACGACAACCCCCTTGCGTCGCTCCATGATAAGAAATGGCGCGCCTATCACACTGACGTCTTCAACATACAGAAAGATGCGCGGCGCAAAGCGAAATACGGGGTTCAAGGCTGAAAGCGCTCGGTATTCACGCGACATATCATGCGCTGTCGGCGCGTAATGACCTTTCGGCGGCCGCCGCAGAACGTACTCATGCGCGTCGCCGAAACTTAGCAGATAGGTTAGGTTGGCCATGCCGCCCGTGTACTGCCGCACAGTCAGCGGCTGCTCCGCGCCTGCCAGCTCGCCGGCTAGATAGCGGGCAAGGCTGGCTTCGTCAAAGCCTTCGTCGGGCCGCGGCTCCTGCAAATCCATCACCTGTTGAGTCCCCATGGATTAAGCTCCCTGCTGGCTAGATTCGGCAGCCCTTGACGGGGCTAGGCGCCAGCATTTGATGCTGAACTTGAGTTTAGCATATCGCCAGGGCAGTCGCATCAAAAAATTTTCCACCACCGAGAACAGCGATGGCGCCGAGTAAAGGTTCTTTTTTTGCGAAAATTCTCAAAATGCTGATCAAACATAAGCCCCTGCCATTACATGTCGAAATCATCCGCTCATATTTAGAATATTATTCAATCTGAAGAAGACGATCCAATGTTCTACGCTTTTCTCTGCGCTCTCTGTGTGTCCTCTGTAATTCCAACAAAGAAATGCAAATCCAATTAATGGATTTGTAGGGGCGAGCCCGCGCTCGCCCAAAGATATTCAATCCTACAGATAGAGCGGCTCAGCGCTGCGCGTAGACACAGCAGGTCAGTCGCCCCTAGCGATTCCAATTATTATGTTGGATTTACTTCTGTGGTAATTCTTAGTCTAAATTAGCTGCATTACGAGGTAGCGATTTTGAAGCAGTTGCAGGGCAATCGCTTCAAAATGATGGCGGACGAAATGGCAGGATTCTAAACTGAAAATTAACTACAGAGTACGCAGAGAACGCAGAGAAAAACAAAAAATCTCTTCTCAGCTGTGATTTTTGGTGACAAATCACGTTTCGCTGGGGACTGTTGCCGATTCCGGGCCGCAGATTTAGAAGAATAGTCGTCTAAACTACTACGAACTCTGTGTCCTCTGCGTCCTCTATGTTGAAAATAATTTGAAGCGATTGCCCTGGAAGCAGTTGTCCTGGCTTCGAGATTCCTGTACCGATGATGTACAATCAAGGTCAATTTCGGAATTGCGGAACGACATTAGAATAAGCGATATGGAAAAAATCGGCAGCATTGAACAATTACAGATTCAGCAGAACCCGTTGAAAACAACCGTCAATGACAAGCAGACAGTATATGACCCGACGGGCATCATGATCTTGCAGGAGATAAGGCTGACAACCTTCGGCATCGTCGGCATCCTGGATTTTCTCAACAAAGAAATGGCTTATTTGGATGTTCATCACTTGCGTCACCCACAGTCCAGATTCCGCGGCGACAACAAAATCAGCATCGGCTTTACGAGCCACTATCAACGGATGCGAAATGAATTCGGCGGGCATCTCCGCGACGGCAGCGCTGGCGAGAACATCATCATCAATTCCAATCGGCTAGTATCGCCGCAAGAACTGGGACAGAGGCTGGCGATACGCTCGCGACAGCATGATTCCCTGATCTTCTTGTGCGACATCAAGCCGATTCCGCCTTGCGAACCCTTCGTCCGCTACGCGCGGGAGCGCCGCGCCTTGTCGCCGAGAGAGACACAAGCCGATCTAAAGCTATTAAGCGGCGGCATGCGCGGCTATTACATGGAAGTCGAATCCGCTGCGGAAGAAGCAATTGTCCGATTAGGCGATACGGTTTATCGAGCGCAGACTTCCTAGCGCGCTCATTATTCCAGGCGGGGCAATCCGGCAATAGCAATTGCGCTACGGACGCCGATTCCTGGTAAGGCGCCATGGCGGGCAAGCCGCCGCAAGGTATCATATTCTCATCTTTCTCTACTTGCTCTACTTGCTCTTCTACATCAACCGAAGCGAGCCACATTGAAAATCGAAAAAACACTGCCCATTCTGATTGCCTATCTGATTTTCATCGCCATCGGCTTAGCCACCGGGCTGCTGAATATCGCCTGGACCTTCATACAGCCCACCTTCGGAGTCTCCTTAGATTCATTAGGCACGCTGTTAAGCGCCGCCATGCTTGGCGGGCTGATAGCGGCGTTTTTATGCGGCACATTGATAAACAGATTCAGCATCGCCTCCGTCTTGCTTAGCGGCTTGGCGATCGCGGGAGTGGGCTTGCTTGGTTATGCCATCGCGCCAATCTGGATCGCCTTGCTGCTGGCCGCCTTTATCGCCAGCATTGGCAAAGGCACGATAGACGCGGGAACAAATATCTTCGTGGCGTCGAATTACAGCGCCAGCCAAATGAATTGGCTACACGCTTGCTGGGGCATCGGGCTGACATTCGCGCCCGCGCTGGTGACTTTTCTCGTGCTAGACCTAGAAGCGGGCTGGCAATTTGGCTACGTGATCATGAGCGGCGTGATCCTGCTGCTCGGTCTCTCTGTGCTGTTGACCCTGCCGTTATGGAAGATTAAGAAACCAAAGCGCGGCAAAAGCAAGGCGGTCGACGAAAAAGCGCCACTTCAGAAAACGCTACGACGTCCAATCGTATGGATCAGCCTGTTATACTTTTTCCTGTACGGAGGCATAGAGATTGGCGCCGGGCAACTGGTGAACACGCTTTTCGTCGAAGCAAGGGGCATCCCGCAAGAGACTTCGAGCGCTTGGGTTAGCGCCTATTGGGGTAGCTTTACCTTTGGTCGCATGCTCATGGGGCTTTTAGCTTTGCGCATGGGCGACAGAGCATTGCTGAATATCAGCTTTGGGCTGACGGTCCTAGGCGCATTTTTGTTATTTGCCAATGTCGCCGATGGTTCCAGCTTCGTCGGACTGCTGGCTTTGGGTTTCGGTCTGGCGGCACAGTTCCCGATTTTGATTCTGCAAACGCCCGGCCGCGTTGGCGCAGAACACGCCTCAAACGCGATAGGCTTCCAGGTCGGCTGCGCCGGCTTGGGTGGCGCAACGCTTTCCGGCGTCGCGGGGGTATTCGCGGAGAACATTGCAATCGAGTTGATAAGCGCCTTCATTTTCTTAAGCGCGCTGCTTTCGCTCCTCATATATCAGCTGATGATCAAGTGGGAAAAACGCAATGCCGCCGCGAGCTTGGCTTAGGACCGAAATATGCTGAGCCTGGAAGAAAAAATCGGGCAGATCTTGATGGTGGGTTTCGACGGCGCAAGCGCGCCAGCCTACCTTTTGGACTGGTTGGCGTCCGGGCGGGTCGGCGGCGTCTATCTCTTCGCGCGCAATGTCGAATCGCCCACACAGGTCAAGCAGCTTGTGGATTCCTGTCACCATGCGGCAAAATATCCCATCCTTGTGGGTATCGATCAAGAAGGCGGGGCGGTAGCGCGATTGCGTGACGGCTTCAGCGAAAGCCCCGGCGCGATGGCGCTCGGCGCTTCCCGCGATGCCCGGCTCGCGGAAGAGATCGCAATCATGCTGGGGCGCGAAATGGCTGCCCTCGGCATCAACTGGAACTTCGCGCCGGTCGCCGATATCGCGCATAACAAGGTGAATCCGTCTGTCGGCACGCGCTCGGCAGGCGCGCATAAAGACCTGGTCAGGGACTTTGTCGTCGCGCAGATCAAAGGCTTCGGGCGGGCGGGCGTCGCTGCCACCGCCAAGCATTTTCCGGGGCTGGGCAATACCGAGATTGATACACACCATGCGCTTGCCAAAGTAGCCGGCTCCCTGGATTTTTTGTATGAAGAAGACCTGATGCCCTTTCGCGGCGCTATCAGCGCGGACGCCCCCTGCATTATGACGACGCATGTCATGTTCGAGGAACTGGACGACCGCTACCCGGCGACTTTATCGCCGCGCCTAATCGATGGTTTGCTGCGCCGCGAACTGGGTTATGATGGCGCAGTCTGCACAGATTGCATGGAGATGAAAGCCATCACTGATGGCTGGGGTACGGGTGAATCCGCCGTGCTGGCTGTCCTGGCGGGGGTGGATATGCTCTTGTTTTCGCACAGCCGCGCCGCGCAAGAAACCGCCTACGCTGCCCTTTTGCAGGCGGCGGCAACCCGGCGCATTTCGACTGAGCGCATCGACAAATCCCTGGCGCGCATCGCTGCGCTCAAACGCCGCTTCCAATTGGATGAACGCCCGCCTTTAGCGATCGTCGCTTGTGCAGCCCACCGTTCTCTAGCAAGAAAAGCAGCCAGAGCGGGCACGGTCCTTTTGCGCTCACCCGATCGCTTCCCCATTGCCAGCCCCAAATCGCGCCTGTTATGTATCGAGTTCGCCCCGGGCTTGCCTTCCAGCGCGGCGGACCAAGCTTCTGGCACGGCGCTCTCCCGCTATCTCCAGGAGCGCTTGCCGCTTGCGGAAAGCCTGATAGTCCGCTCGGAATCCCAGCTTGACCAGGCGCTCGCCCAAGCCGAAGCGCTAGACGCGGCATCGCAGATCTTGCCGGAAATCTTAATAGTAGCGACCAGGAACGCCCACCGGCTGCCTTGGCAAGCTCAAGCGGCTCAAGCAGTTATTGACCGCCAGCCCGGGGCAGTATTGCTTTGCCTGCGGGATCCCTATGACGCCAATGCGATAAGCGGCGCCGGCGCCATTCTATGCAGCAACGGCGATAGCGCGCCATCGCTCGAAGCCGCCGTCGACGCCATCTGTGGCGATTATGCGCCGACAGGGCGGCTCACGGTGAATCTGGAGCTGAGCGAATGACCGCGACAAGTGGAGAGCTGCTCGCGAATAAACGCTTCAAGACCGCGCTAGAAGCGCTGCTCGAGCGACATCTGCCTGGCAGCTTCCCCGCGCTTAGCCTGTGCGTTATTCATCGTGGCGACATTGTTCTGGATGACGCCTGGGGCTGGATTGATCCGCAGAACCGCCGGCTGCCGGTCGGCAATGATACCTGGTTCGACTTGGCGTCGCTTACAAAGATCGTTGTCGAAACCAGCTTCTTGACGTTGGTTGAAGCCGGCAAAATAGGACTGCAAGATAGACTGGTCGATGTCATTCCAGAATTCGGCAATGTGAATCCGCGCGGGATAGCTGGCAGCCAAGACCCGCACAGCAGACGATTTCTGCCCATTGATGGCGAGTATGACGTACTCTGCGTCGACGCAACAGAGGTCCGGTTCAAGCATCTCTTGACGCATAGCTCCGGTTTGCCGCCTTGGCGTTCCGTGTATTTGCTGGCAAGGGAACAGGCTCCCCCACCCCCAGCATTTCGAAGCGCATACGACGAATCCCACTGGCGAAGAGGCTTGGCGAGCATGCTGAGCTTTCCCTTTGCCGGTCCCGTTGGCGAAACCGTCCGTTACAGCGACATCGGCATCATGCTGCTGGGCGAGGCGGTGGCGCGATTGCAGGGCGAGCGGCTCGACAAGGCAATAGCGGAGCGCGTTCTAAAGCCGCTGAATCTGCGTTCTTTCACCTATAATCCAGTCCAAAATGGCCTGCCCAAAGAAAAAATCGCGCCGACTGAATACGATGATACTTGGCGCCGCCGCCGCGCTTGGGGAGAAGTCCACGACGAAAACGCCTGCGGTCTGGGGGGAATTGCGGGACATGCTGGTTTGTTCGCAACAGCCCGTGATGTCGCCGCCTTTGGTCAGGCTTGGGTTTCGGGCGACCGTCGCTTGCGCCTGTCGGCGCAACTGCGGCAGTCCGCGACCAGCCAGCAGGCTTCTGGGCAGTTCCGCATGGGATTGGGCTGGATGCTCAAAGCTGCGGCGGATTCGTCGGCCGGCGACCTGTATAGCGATGCTTCTTATGGGCACACCGGCTTTACCGGAACTTCGCTCTGGCTCGATCCGGATCGGCATTTGGTCACAGCTGTCTTGAGCAACCGAGTGTATCATGGTCGTCAGGCGGAAAATATCCATTCATTCCGCCGCTCAATTCACGATCTGATTGTTCGCGGGGTCGAGGAAAGATGAAGCAGCAGTTCTTAATGGGCATTGACGGCGGCGGAACCAGCCTGCGCATCGCCATTACAGACGGCGCTATGCAAGTCATCAGCAGCCTTAAGACCAGCGCCTCCAATCCTAACCTGGTGGGCAAAGATCAGGCGCAAAAGCATATTCGAGCCGCGATATTAAGCTGCCTGCGACGGGGAGAAGTTTCTCCACGAGCCATTCAATCAGTTGCAATCGGCATCGCCGGCGCATCAGCCGAACACAGCCGCGACTGGCTGATAGCCACGCTAGAACCGGTCTTGCCAGACAGCCTGCTCGTCGCCGCATCCGACCTCGAAATCGCGCTGGTTGGCGCTCTGGCAAAGCGCCATGGACTTTTGCTGCTGGCTGGTACGGGTAGCGCGGCATTCGGCATCTCGCCGGCCGGTCGGCGGCTGCAGATCGGCGGTTGGGGATACCTTCTGGACGATCCGGGCAGCAGTTACTGGATCGGCCGGCAAGCGCTGAAGCAAATGATTGATTGTTACGATAGAGTTGGCGGGAGCGTCGACGCCAAGCGCGATGACCCGCTATTTGTTTGCGTATTGCAGAGGCTTGGCATATCAAATCACCGGCTGTTAGTTGACTGGCTCTATCGAAGTCAATCCCCGCCCGCGACGCGCATCGCCGACATCGCAAGGATCGTGCTGACACTTGCCGAGGATGGCAATTGGCCTGCGATTAACATCTTGCAAGCGGCGGCGATTCAGCTTGTTAGACAGACAAAATTGCTTGTCCGGCGTCTCGACTATCCTGGCGCCGAAATCGCTTTTGCCGGCGGATTGCTCGAAAAGGACAACCTGCTTTCAATGGACGTGGCGCGACGACTTGGGCTGGACCAGCGCCCTATCGCCAGGCATCCACCGGTCATCGGCGCGGCTCTCTTGGCGAAAATGGAATGGGAACGGGTAAACGCGGCATGATACTTTCTACCGAGAATCAGAACCCCGCTACCGCGGGCATCGACAAAATGTCCACGCTTGACATGCTGGCGGCGATCAATGACGAAGACGCCCGCGTGGCGCAAGCGGTGAGGCAAGCGCTGCCGCAGATAGCGCGCGCGGTGGATACAGTCGCGCAGTCTTTGCGCGATGGCGGCCGGCTCTTCTATGTCGGCGCAGGGACCAGCGGAAGGCTCGCTATACTTGATGCGGTAGAATGTGTACCGACCTTTGGCGCACATCCCGAGCAGGTGCAAGGTCTGCTCGCGGGCGGTCAAGCGGCTGTCTTCCGCGCAGTTGAAGGCGCGGAAGACAGTGCGGAAATGGGTGGGCAGGACCTGCGGCAACGTGGGCTTTGCAGCGGCGATGTCGTCTGCGGGATCGCGGCCAGCGGCGCAACGCCTTACGTCATCGGGGCTTTGACTTACGCGAGCTCCATACCTGCGCGTACCATCGCTATCTGCTGCAACCTGGCGGCGCCCATGCTGGATCTCGCGGATATCGGCATAGCAGTGGAGGTCGGTCCAGAAGTCATCGCCGGTTCGACGCGCATGAAAGCGGGCACTGCCCAGAAGCTGATTCTCAACATGATTAGTACCGCCACCATGATCCGCTTGGGAAAAGTCTACCGCAATCTGATGGTCGACTTGCGCGTTACCAACCAGAAGCTGGCGGGCAGAGCGCTGCGCTTAGTGATGCAATTGACCGATTCCGATGAGGAGCAAGCGGCGGCTTTGCTGTCCGCGACCGATAACGACGTCAAAACCGCTGTGGTGATGGCAAAGCTGGAAATCAGTCCCGCGGCCGCGCGCGAGCGGCTGCGCCGGACCGATGGCTATCTCTACCGGGTGATAGACGATGTGGAACCATAGATGACAATAGCGACGGCACTCATCATCAAAAACGCGCGCATCGTCGCCGAAACGGGCTGCTACGAGCGAGCCTGGCTACGAGCCGAGAATGGTGTAATCGCCGCAATCGCGCCCGGCGATGCCCCCGAATTGCCCGGGTCCCACGTAATTGACGCCAAGGGCGCGACGCTCTTGCCCGGCTTCATCGATGTCCATACCCATGGCGGCGGCGGCTTCGATGTGATGGACGGCGAGGTGGAATCGCTGGCTGGCATGGCGACTTACTTTGCCCGCGGCGGCGTTACTTCTTTCCTGGCGACGACCTGGACGGACAGCGACAAACGAATTCGAGAAGCTCTGCAAGCGGTGTCGGCCGCGCAGGATATGCCCGCGGCCGGCGCCAGACTGCTTGGCGCCCACCTGGAAGGTCCCTACCTGAACGCGGAGAAATGCGGCGCGCAGCACAGCGCCTATATTCGTCGAGCCGATCCCAAGGAGGCATTGCCCTGGCTGGACCTAAACGTCATTCGGCTTTTGTCCCTGGCGCCGGAATACCCCGAAAACCACTGGCTAATCAAAGAGGCGGTCAAACGCGGCGTGACGGTCTCGGTCGCCCATTCCAACGGAAGCTATGATCAGCTCAGGTCGGCGCGGGATCTCGGTCTAAGTCACGCGACGCATGCCTTCAACGCTATGTCGCCGCTGCATCATCGCGAGCCCGGCGTCGTGGGCGGCGTACTCAGCCTGGATGACATCAACTGTGAGTTGATCTGCGACCTCGAGCACGCGCATCCTGCCGCCATTGAAATCCTCTGGCGCTGCAAAGGACCCGACCGGCTCATCCTGATTACCGACTCGGTCAAGATTGCAGGCTTGCCAGATGGCGTTTATCAGTTCTCGCATCAAGAAGTTGAAAAGAAAGACGGCAACGTGCGCATCCGCGCCGACGGCAGTTTGGCTGGCACAACGCTGACAATGAATGCCGCTTTACGAAATCTAATGTCGGTCACGAAGCTGCCGGTAGAATCCCTTTGGCGAACAGCCAGTCTGAATGCCGCGCGCGCGATAGGCGTCGCAGACCACAAGGGCGCCATCGCCCTGGGGAAGGACGCCGATCTGGTGTTGGTCGACGCTGAATTGAATGTACGCATGACCATCGTTGAGGGCAGGAGCGTGTATTCGCGGATGGAATAATCCCGAATTACTTGCCTTCCCAATCAATGGGATAGGTCTTGTCTATCATAGCTTGCACAGCCTTGCGGAAGTCATCGCTGCGGAATAACTGCGCCTGCGCCCATGCCTCGATTTGCAAGCCGCGCGCCGGATCGCTGATGTCGTTGATCACGCGCTTGGCGTAACTCACAGCCAAAGGCGCGGAGGCGCACAAGTTCGCGACCCATTCGCCCAAGCCCGCGTCCAGTTCTTCCTTGCTGTACACCGCGTCCAGCATACCCCAATCAAGCGCCTGCCGAGCGTCAATCGTCCTGCCAGTCATTACTAGATCTTTCGCGCGCGCTGGACCAACGAGAGACAGCAAACGAACGCTGCCGCCGACATCCGGTATGATGCCCAGGCGCGCTTCCGGCAAGCCCAGTTTGGCGCGCGCCACCGCGATGCGAAAGTCGCAAGCCAGCGCCAGTTCCAGCGCCAAACCCAAGCAGTAGCCATGCAAGACACAAATCACCGGCAGAGAACTGCGCGCAATCTTGTTGAGTATGGCTTGGTATCTTGCCGTGAAGGGGAAGAGATTCCCGCGCGTGCCTTCGTTGAGCGTTTGAAACTGCGCCAGATCTATACCTGATGAAAAGACCCGCCCTTCGGCACGAAAGATGACCACGCGGGCACCGGCGTTGAATTCGAACTCGGCGCGGTCAAAAGCCTCGGAAATAGCAGACATCATCGCGTCGTTGATCGCGTTGCGCTTGTCGGGGCGATTTAGCGCAACTTCAAATATAGCGCCCTTTCTTTGGGTTTTGATCAGGTCATCCACCACGACCCTCTCCCGCCTTCCGCTCCCTGTCTAAGCAATGGATTCCAGAAACTTGTCCATTGCCGCAACGGTATTGAGGCTGAAGCGATTTTTTTTGCGGTCGATTCGGCGCATCAAACCGCTGAGCACCGTGCCCGCGCCGACTTCGATAAAGGTTGTGGCGCCACTCGCGATAAGCGCTTGCATCGATTCGGTCCAACGCACTGCCTGTGTCAACTGTTGATTCAACTCTGCTCTGATTTCGTCTACAGAGACTAAAACATCCGCGCTGACATTGCCCAAAAGCCGCGCCTTTGGCAAAGCCAAGCCTGCTGCTTCAATCGCCCGATTAAAGTCTGTTGAAGCGGAAGCCATCAAGGGCGAGTGAGCCGCGACGCTCACAGCCAGTTTGACCGCGCGCTTGGCGCCGGCTTCCCTTGCCAGCGCGACAGCACGATCAACTGCGGTCTCCGCGCCGGAGATAACAGCCTGGCCCGGACAATTATCGTTTGCCAGGACAACGGTTTGCTTGGTCTCGCGCGAAACCGTCGCGCACAAGGATTCGACTGTCGAGACATCCAAGCCGAGCAAGGCGGCCATAGCGCCCGGGTTGTCTTGCCCCGCCTTCCGCATCAGCTCTCCGCGCGTCCGCACCAGAGTCAAGCCGTCTTCAAACGACAGCGCCCCCGCTGCCGTCAAAGCCGAAAATTCGCCTAGGCTATGCCCAGCCATCCAGCTCGGCGCGCATTCGGGGACGAGTTCTTTTAAGACGCGCCAAATCGCCACGCTGCAGACGTAGAGCGCCGGCTGCGTATGAACGGTCTGATGCAGTTGTTCTTCCGGTCCTGCCCAGCATAGGCTGGACAAGGAGAATCCCAATAATTCATCAGCTTGCGCAAATGTTCGACGCGCGATCTGGTGCTTTGCGGCGAAGTCCTTGCCCATGCCGATGAGCTGTGAGCCTTGCCCGGGGAATATCGCCGCCGTCCTAAGCCAATCGGTCATCAGGGCAGCGCCTCTATCATCTGCATCTGTGAAAAAATCCGCGCGAAACCGAAGCGCCGCAA
Source organism: Phototrophicaceae bacterium (assembly GCA_965116975.1). GTDB lineage: Bacteria > Chloroflexota > Anaerolineae > Aggregatilineales > Phototrophicaceae > UBA6055. The sequence continues at coordinate 1,656,070 of OZ220735.1, read as the reverse complement.
GCTGTCCGCTCTCGGCGCGCGTAAAAAAACCGCGCGAAATGGGCACGGTCTCTTGGTCCAGATGTATCCGCCAAGGCGCGGCTAGTCATTCTTGACTTCCACGACCTGCTCGCCGTCATAGGCGCCGCACTTTGGGCAGACGCGATGCGAAATACGGTATTCACCGCAGCCTTCGCACTCTACCAGATGGTTTAAGGTCAAGGCATGGTGGGCGCGCCGACGATCGCGGCGCGATTTGGACACCTTTCTTTTGGGTAAGGGACCCATTCTAGCGCTCCTGCAATCTGTTCAGGACAAACAGGGCATTTTATAAGCGCCGCAGCGCCATTGTCAAGTGACAGCTGTCTTGGGAGCAGGGCAATCGCTTCAAATTATTTTCAACATAGAGGACGCAGAGGACACAGAGTTCGTAGGAGTTTAGACGACTATTCTTCTAAATCTGCGGCCAGGAATCGGCAACAGTCCCCAGCGAAACGTGATTTGTCACCAAAAATCACAGCTGAGATGAGATTTTTTGTTTTTCTCTGCGTTCTCTGCGTACTCTGTAGTTAATTTTCAGTTTAGAATCCCGCCATTTCGTCCGCCATCTTATTGAAGCGATTGCCCTGGTCCTCCGCAGTCCCCACTCCACCTTGAGCGCGCGGCCACGCTATAATAGCGTCATCAAAGGTGAAAGCGCCCATGAATCGACGCCAGCAATCCAGAATCGAGAGCATCATCAACCAGCCCATCGCGCGGACGAGGGCATTGCCTGGCGGTATGATCAGCGAGGTGTTCAAAGTTGAAAGCCAGAGCGATGATCTTTTGGTGGCAAAGATCGGCGACGGCGCCCACGACCTGCGCATTGAAGCTGACATGCTCAGGTATCTCCAAGAGAACAGCGACCTGCCAGTACCGCTGGTATACCATGCGGAAGCTGACATTCTGCTGATGGAGTATATTGACGGCGCGACCGGCTGGGATGCTGCCAGCCTGGTTCAATTGGGGACTTTGCTGGCGCATTGCCATCAGATCGTCGCAACTGCCTATGGATTGGAGCGAGATACCCTAATCGGTCCCTTGCCGCAGCCAAACAAACAAAGGGAATCCTGGATCGAGTTCTTTCGCGAGCATAGACTCCTGTACATGATTGGCGTGGCGCGGGATTCCGGGCATTTGCCGCTGCGAATGCAGGCGCGGCTCGTGGGATTCGCCGGTCAGATCGAGCGCTACTTGATCGAACCAGATAATCCTGTCCTGATTCACGGCGACATGTGGAGGACGAATGTCATCACCCGCGATGGCAATATCGTTGGCATCATCGATCCGGCGCTCTATTACGCGCATAACGAAATGGAACTCGCCTACATGACGCTATTTGATGGCGTCGGCAGGGAATTCTTCGCCGCCTATCGCCAAGTGCAGCCAGTCGAGCATGAGTTCTTCGACACTCGCCGCCACGTGTATAATCTGTACCCGCTACTTGTACACCTGACGATTTTCGGCGCTAAGTATCTGCAGCCCCTTGATGCCGTACTTAGGCGTTTTTCACTATAGTCCTAGATATTATGCACAGATAATTTCATATATACTGCATATAGAGTGTCAGGCGCATTGCCGCTAAAGTGCAGTCTCCACTAACCTCGTTAAGGCAAGGCAACGATCTAAGATGAATCCAATCAGTTCTGTAGTCGCAAGCAAGAAGGTGAAGAAGACCCCTACCCACTAGCTTGGGCTTGTTTGTGTTGATTCGGAAATTGAACGCATACCCGCCCAGATGGCGGGTTTTTTTATTCGCGCAGCCTTACTATAGTAAGCCGTTAGGAACAGTTGCAGGAGATGCTCAAGATGACGAACGATACGCCCCTCTGTCCAGAATGTGACGCCGAGGTTGATATCCCCGCCGATGCCATGGAAAACGAATTACTGTCTTGCTCGGATTGTGGCATCGAGCTGGAAATCATGCGCCTGGACCCGCTCCAGCTGGAACTCGCGCCAGAGGTTGAAGAAGACTGGGGAGAATAGCAATCATGCGTGTTGCCTTGCTTGTGACCCATATCCGCGCCGAAGAGAAGCTGATATTGGCTGCTTTTAATAATCGCGCCATCAGCCCGGATATCATCTTGGACCGCGAGCTGAACTTCGATGTCTCAGCCGGTCCAATACAGCTAGCGCCAAGCGGCATCCCCTGGAGCGATTACGATTTGGTATTCGAACGCTGCGTCAGCACGTCGCGCGGGATGTACGCCCTGGCAATACTCAATAGTTGGGGCTTGCGAACCTTCAATACGTACGAGACCGCCGCTATTTGCGGGGACAAATTACGCACCAGTATCGCGCTCACGCTGCACGGCGTCCCCCAGCCGCATACGCGCGTGGCTTTCACGCCAGAAAGCGCGATGCAAGCCATAGATATTGTTGAGTACCCAGCCGTTTTGAAGCCGGTAACCGGTTCCTGGGGACGTCTGTTGGCGCGCGTCCACAACAGGGACAGCGCCGAGGCGATTCTGGAACACCGACAGACCTTGGGCGACTACAATCATCACATCTATTACGTACAAGAATACGTCGACAAACCGGGCCGCGATATACGCGCTTTTGTGGTGGGCAACCGCACCATCGCCGCCATCTACCGCGAGTCCAACCACTGGATCACAAACACCGCCCGCGGCGGCCAGGCGACCAACTGTCCCGTTACCGAGAGCATAAACGAGATCTGCCTGCGCGCGGCGGACGCGGTCGGCGGCGGCATCCTGGCTATTGACTTGCTTGAAGACGCGGCTGGCAATTTCGTTGTCAACGAAATCAACCATACGATGGAATTCCGCAATAGCAGCAAACCAACAGGCGTGGACATCGCCCAGGAAGTCATCGACTTTGTTATCGAGCAAGTGGGAGTAGTCGCGTGATTCAAGCGGGAATCGTCGGCGGCAGCGGCTATACCGGCGGGGAGCTGCTGCGCCTGCTGCATTTTCATCCTCAAGTCGAGCTGCGGCAGATTACCAGCCGCCAGCACGCGGGCCGCTACATTCACAGCGCGCATCCCAACCTGAGAGATGTATCCAGGTTGAAGTTTAGCCATCCCGAGAACCTAGAAGCTTGCGATATTCTGTTTTTGGCGATGCCGCACGGCACTGTCGCGCGTCAAATCGATCATTTCGCCGCGCTGGCGCCAAAGCTCATCGATCTCTCGGCGGATTTCCGTCTGGACTGTTCAGCCAGTTATCAGCGTTGGTACGGAGAAGCGCATCCCGCGCCAAGCTGGCTGGATCGTTTTGTTTATGGATTGCCAGAAGTTAATCGCGCAAGTTTGGCCGGCGCGAATTACGTCAGCGGGGTCGGCTGCAACGCGACCGTGATTAACCTGGCTCTCTTGCCGCTTGTCAATGCCGGCTTGCTGGAACGCGCGGCGATTGAAATCAAAGTGGGGTCATCTGAAGGCGGCAACAAAGCCAATCCTGGCTCGCATCATCCCATCAGAAGCGGCGCCGTGCGCACCTATAAGGCGACCGGTCACAGGCACAAAGCCGAAGTTGAACTGATACTGGGCGCGGACCATGCGATTGACTTCGCCGTTACCGCCATCGAGATGGTGCGCGGTGTTCACCTCTTGGCGCACTGTTATCTGAGCCAGCCGCAGGTCGAGCGCGACATCTGGAAGCTCTATCGCGCCCAATATCGCGACGAGCCATTCCTGCGCTTGGTCAGCGGCAAGACTGGCTTGCACCGCTTGCCGGAACCGCGCGTGGTCGCCGGCAGCAATTTCTGCGATATCGGCTTCGAGCTGGACGCCGATGGCAAACACCTGGCGCTGGTCGCGGCATTGGACAACCTGGGCAAGGGCGCGGCCGGCACAGCCCTCCAGTGCATGAACCTTATGTTTGGAATCGACGAGACCGCGGGTTTGACATTCCCGGGTCTCTATCCCTAGTGATGAGCGCGAATATGACTCTTGTTAATTTGCTGGTTGTCAAAATCGGCGGCGGCGCGGGCTTGGACCTGCCCGCGACATGCGACGATCTGGCTTTGATTGCCAGGCAGCGCCCCCTGCTTGTGGTCCATGGCGTCAGCGCGATCATGGACCAAATGTGCCAGGATCTCGGCGTCGAAGTGCAATCGTTGACGTCGCCGTCGGGACACAGTTCTCGCTACACGCCGCCCGCTGTGCGCGAAATCTATGTGCGCGCATCAGAATCGGCGAATCAAAATGTAGTACGCGCCTTGAGGCAGCGTGGCGTCAATGCGCTAGGGATTACAGGAGACGATGTCGCCATCAGCGGCCGGCGTAAAAAAGCCATCCGCGCTGTGCTGAATGGGCGCGTGCGCATCGTGCGCGATGACTGCAGTGGCGCGATTCAAGCCGTGCGCGCCGATATCCTGCAAGCAGCGCTCGCTGGGGACCGAGTACCCGTATTGCCGCCCATGGCAAGCAGCGAGGACGGTCTCCTCAATGTCGACGGCGACCGCGCCGCCGCAGCCGTTGCCAAGGCGCTGGCTGCCGAAACGCTTGTTATCCTCAGCAATGTCAAGGGATTGTATCGCGAGTTTCCCGACGAATCATCCTTCGTCGCGGAAGTGGCGCGCGCGCAAATTGACAGCGCGGAATCTTGGGCGCAAGGACGCATGAAACGCAAAATAGTCGCGGCGCGCGAGGCGCTAGACGGGGGCTTGCGCCAGGTCGTCATCGCCGACGGCCGCGTCTGCCAGCCGGTATCAAAAGCGCTAGGCGGCGCTGGAACAAGGATCAGAGCATGATTGACGCGGGCAGGCTTTTCGACTTGGAAGATGCGCATGGCTCGGGCGCTTACGGCAAAAGGCCCACTGCGCTGGTGCGCGGCGAGGGTGTCTATGTCTATGACGAGCTCGGCAATGCTTACCTGGACGCCACGAGCGGCCAAGGCGTGGCGGCGCTGGGTCACAGCCATCCAGCAGTGGCAAGCGCTATCGCAGAGCAAGCGCAGCGTCTCATTACTTGCCACGAATCCTTTTACAACGACCGCCGCGCCGAGTTATACGCTTTGCTGTCGGACATCATGCCGGCCGATTTGAAGCGCTTTTTTCTCTGCAATAGCGGCGCAGAGGCGATTGAAGGGTCGCTCAAGGTGGCGAAATTGCTGACGGGGCGCGATGGCATCGTCGCGGCAAAACGCGCCTTTCACGGGCGGACCACCGGCGCCCTTTCCATGACCTGGACGCCGAAATATCGCAAACCTTTTCAAGCCTGGCTGCCGACGGTGAGGCACATAGCCTATAACGACATCGAGGCCGCGCGGCAGGCGATCACGGAAGACACCGCGGCTGTTGTGACCGAAGCCGTGCAGGGCGAAGGCGGCGTACATCCAGCCAAAGACGAGTATCTGCGGGCATTGCGCGACGCCTGCGACCGCGCAGGCGCCATGCTCATAGTGGATGAGATTCAAACTGGACTGGGACGAACGGGCTGCTGGTTCGGCTTTCAACATGCCGGCATCACGCCCGACATCGTTGCCATTGCCAAGGCGATTGGCGGGGGACTGCCCATGGGAGTTGTCAGTTGGCGCGCTGCGCATGGTCCGATTGATCGCGCCACGCATGGCAGCACCTTCGGCGGGAATCCGCTGGCTTGCGCGGCCGCCATCGCAACCTTAAGGACGTTGCGCGATGAGAACCTGATAGAGCAAACGGCTGCGAATGGACGCTGGTTCGCCGAGCGCTTGCGCGCGCTCGAGCTTGATGCTGTACGAGAGGTTCGCGGCAAGGGCTTGATGCTGGGCATGGAGTTGCGCGGTCGCGTCACACCGGCGCTGAAAGCGCTGCAGGAAAATGGCGTTCTCGGCTTGCCCGCGGGCTTGAACACGCTGCGGCTCTTGCCGCCGCTCATCATTAGCCGAGAGCAGTTGCAAGTCATCGTAGATGCCATCGCCGAGGTCTTGGACTAAGCCATGAGCGCAATCTCTGCTGTCGCGGCGGAAGAACTGCTGCGCGATCTGGTCGCTATCGCCAGCCCCTCGCGCCAAGAGTCGGAGGCGGCGGCATTCCTGGTCCAGTGGATGCGCGCCGCTGGTTATGACGAGGCTTTCGTCGATGAAGCTGGCAACGCGGTGGGCCTTGTCGGCAGGGGCAAAACAGACATCGTTCTGCTCGGGCATATCGACACCTTCGCCGGTTTCCCGCCGGTTGAGGTCAAGGAGCGGACGCTCTTCGGCCGGGGATCGGTTGACGCCAAAGGACCGCTGTCCGCATTTGCCGTTGCCGCCGGCCGCGCCAAGATCTCTGAGCACAGCCGCGTCATCGTGGTCGGCGCAGTGGAAGAAGAAGCGGCGACCAGCAAGGGCGCGCGTCATGTGCTGACAAAATATCAGCCCGCCTATTGCGTCATCGGCGAGCCATCCAACTGGGATCGCATCACGCTCGGATACAAAGGACGGCTTCTTGTGGAATGGCGCTGGGAAGGCGGGCTAGCGCACAGCGCGGGCGAAGCGCCAAGCCCCGCTGAACGCGCCGTCGACTATTGGTTGCGCTTGCAAAATCGCGCCGCAGAACATAATCCGGGAATCGACTCGATCTTCGCCCGTCTGGATGTATCGCTGCGTGATCTTCGCAGCTATCAAGACGGGGTGAACGGCATTGCCGAAATGACGATCGGCTTCCGATTGCCGCCGGGCGTCGACCCCGGCGCCGCGACCCGGATGCTGGAGCCTGTCGACGGCGCGACAATCTGTACGCGCGGCGCGGAGCTCGCTTTCACCGCGGACAAAAACAGCGCCCTGAGTCGGGTTTTCCGGCGGGCGATCCGCGCCAGCGGCGGTTCGCCGCGTTTTGTCTACAAAACCGGCACATCGGACATGAATATCGCGGGACCAGGCTGGGGCTGCCCCATTGTCGCATACGGACCCGGTGATTCCGCGCTCGACCACAGACCCGATGAACATATCAACCTGGATGAGTACCTGCTTGCGATTGATGTGCTCACTGCGGTCCTGGAGTCCCTGTAGCTCGAATTAAGGAGTCTTATGCGCAACAGAAACGCGCCTGTTCAAGAGTTTCATTTCATCGATTCGACCCTGCGCGAAGGCGAGCAATTCCGCGGCGCGCACTTCACCATTGCCGACAAAAAAGAAATCGCCCAATTGCTGGATCGTTTTGGTGTGGACTATATGGAACTGTCGACACCTGTCGCCAGCCCACAAAGCGCGGACGCGATTCGCGCTTTGGCGGATATGCCTCGTGGTTTCAAGCTGCTGACGCATATTCGCGCCAATATGGACGATGCCAAACTGGCGGTCGACTGCGGTGTTGACGGCGCGGACGTATATATCGGCACTTCGAATTACATGCGCGAATACAGCCATGGCAAGAGCCTTGAGCAAGTCATCGAGATCGGTCATAGAGTTATCGAGTACCTAAACGACCAAGACATTGAGACGCGCTTTAGCACGGAAGATACATTCCGCAGCAATTTCGCCGATGTGATGACGGTTTATCGCGCTATGGACCTGGCTGGCGTCGATCGCGTCGGCGTCGCCGATACGGTGGGCATCGCCGATCCTTTGAGCGCCTATAACCTCATTTCGAACCTGCGCGATGTGGTCAACTGCGACATCGAGTTTCATGGCCACAACGACAGCGGCTGCGCGGTAGCCAATGCCTTTTGCGCCCTGCAAGCCGGGGCGACGCATATTGATACGACGGTGCTGGGAATCGGCGAAAGGAATGGCATCACGCCCATGGGCAGCCTAATCGCCCGTTTATATACCTGCGACAAATCGTTGGTAAAGAAATATGACTTGCCGCTATTAGCGGAAATTGAAGCGCTGGTGGCGCGCAAATTAGGCGTCGAGATTCCGTTCAATACGCCCATCACTGGCGAAGTGGCTTTTCATCATAAAGCCGGCGTGCATACCAAGGCTGTGCTACGGAACCCAACCACCTATGAAGCGATAGCTCCCGAAGACTTTGGCATGAGCCGATTCATCGATGTCGCGCATCGTCTGGTCGGGCGCAACGCCATCCGCGACCGCGCCACAACGCTCGGGCTCGATTTGCCAGAAGATTTGCTGCGGCTGGTCACGACGCAAGTGAAAGCGCTTGCCGACCTGGGTCCTATCACGATTCAAGAGGTTGACGATCTACTCCATGGACTCATGCAACCCCTAGAAGACTAATCTCCGTTTAATCTCCTAAGACCAAGCTGGAAGGCTCGGGGCGGCTGCCAGCGTCGCTCGGATCTCGCATCGGGATGAGATAAACCAGCAGCGATAGCAGGCCAGCCAAGGCGAAAAGCGTAAATGCCAGCTCGAAGCTGGCTGCGTCTACCAGCCAGCCGCCAAATATCGGCGCAAAAATCGTCACCGGCGCGATTAGTGTATTCGCCATTCCGATATAGAATGGACGTTCCGCCACCGAACTAAACTGCACCGTGATGGTCATGATGGTCGACCACTGCGTCGTGTTGACGACGCCAATCAAGGCGAATACCAGATAAAACCAGCTGACATCCGGCGCCAGCAAGGCGACCGCAATCGACAATACTGTCGCCAGGTTGCCTATCATCAGCACGCGCCGATGCCCCCAGCGGTCGCCTGCCCAGCCGACCATAGTGCTGCTCACGGTATGCGAGACCAGCAGAACGCTGGTCATGGCGCTGGCGAATTCCGGCGTCATCTGATAGCGCCGGATGCCATAAATGGTGAAAAATGAAATCACGGTCAGGCTAAGCGAGGTCAAGCCGCGCGCGACCAAGAACCAGCGGAAATTGTCATCGGCGCGCAGGATCGAGCCCAAACGCCGGCCGAATTCCCGCCAGGGCATCCGCTCCACGATGTCCTTTGGCTCGCTGGCCGGTTCATAGGTTAGCGCCAAAAAGACGAATGAAACCAATAGACTGATTGCGGCGATGAAAAACAGCAAGGAGAAGTTCTGCGGGAACTCCAGATTCGCGAGAATAGCGCTGGCGAGCAAAGCGCCCCCGGCGCCAAAGAGGTTCACGCAAGCCGATTGCAGCCCAAAAAATGTGCCCAGCCGATGCGCAGGCATGATTTTGCTGATCATGCTTTGCCAGGCAGTACCGGTGAATCCGCCGCCCAGGGACTGCCAGCCGAGCAGCAAGACCGTCAGCAGCAAAGCCAGATCTGTGCCAATCCTTGGGATCAAAAAGGCGACGAGCGCCAACCCAAAATAAGGCGCCCGCTCCAGGAGGGTCATGGCGAGCACCATGGGTTTATAGCGGCGCATGCCAGCGACATAGTTGGAGGTCAGCAACTGCGGTACTTGCCAGCCGATATGAAAGAGTGTCGCCACAAAGCCGATGAGCGCGGTTGATCCTGTAAGATAGGACAAAAACAAAGGCACTATGGTAACATAGGAAGCTAGCCCAACGATGCTCAGGCCGAAGAAGCTGCCATCGAGGATATTGACCACGGCATTATGGCGGAGTTTGTCCTGAAGATCTTGTGGCAGCATCTGACCTGCTTGTGGCGGAGAAGTCGCTAAACCAAGCCATTGTAGCAGACAATTGATAACCCAGAGCAACCATGTTTTGGCGATTCCTGAAGATTCGCTAAAGTCGACCTCGGTCATGTAGAAACGCAATGCGGCGAATGGAACCAGAGCTATGGCGATGACAGCAACGGAAAAACAGCTCGCGCGCGCCAGCGGCAACAGCGGCGTCGAGCCAGGGGATGTCGTCATTATCGAGCCGGACCTGATTCTGAGCCACGACAACAGCGCAGCCATCGCGCAATTATTCGAGCGGCTGCCGCAGCGGCGTATCAAGTATCCGGAACGATTGGCGATCACGCTCGATCATGCCGTTCCCCCGCCCAGCCCCAAACATGCCCGCAATCACCAGGCAGTGCGCCGCTTTGTTCGCGAACATGGCATACGCAACTTCTTTGAAGTCGGACGGGGAATATGCCATCAAGTTCTCTGCGAAGAGGGACTTGTGGGTCCGGGCATGTCCCTCCTCGGCGCGGATAGCCACAGCACGCATTTCGGCTGGCTTGGCGCGTTCAGCGCCGGCATCGGACGCAGCGAGGTCGCTGCGCTCTGGGCGACAGGCCAGCTATGGCTGCGCGTTCCGGAAACCATCCGCATCAGCCTCGCGGGGGAGCTTAATTCGGGCGTCACGACGAAGGACCTGACCATCCATTTGATAGGCAAGTTTTCGTCGGAAGGCGCCAGCTACAAGGCGGTCGAATTCGCGGGTGCGGGCTTGAAGGCTTTGAGTCCCGATTCGCGAGCCGTACTCACGAACATGATGGCGGAGATGGGCGCCAAGAACGCCTGGATTGCGCCGGACGACATCACCTGGGCTTGGCTGGAGCGCGTTTTGCGCCGGACTCGACCGCAAGACTATCAAGAACGCCTGGCATATTTTCGCGACAATGCTCTGTACGCCGATGCCGACGCCGTCTATGCGCAACAGCGCCACATCAATCTCGGTCAAATAGAACCGATGCTGTCTTGCCCACACGTTGTGGACAATGTACTGCCGCTTTCAGAAATTGGCGAAACACAGATCGATCTCGGGTTTATTGGCACCTGTACCAATGGCCGGCTCGAGGATATCGCCGCCGCGGCCGAGGTGCTGCGAGGCAAGAAAATCCGCGCGCGGCTGCTCGTCATCCCAGCCTCGTCGCTGGTCCTGCGCGATGCCAGCGCAGCCGGCTACATCGCTACCCTGATTGACGCCGGCGCGACCATAGGCACGCCCGGCTGCGGACCCTGCATGGGCAATCACATGGGCGTGCTGGCGCCCGGCGAGGTCTGCATCAGCAGCGCCAACCGCAACTTCCGCGGCCGCATGGGCGAGCGCGACGCGCGCATCTATCTCTCCAATCCAGCAGTTGTCGCCGCCAGCTGCGTGGCCGGTTATATCATTCATCCAGCAGAATTGGTGTAGGAAAACATCAAGGCAAGCCATGTCCACAAGCGCGCATCGCGTCTGGAAATATGGGGACAACGTCAATACCGACGTCATCTTCCCCGGCAAGTATACCTATACGGTCAGCCACGATCCGGCTGAGCTGGCGCGTCACGCCTTGGAAGATCTGGATCCCGCGTTCGCGGCGAATGTCGAGCCAGGCGATATCATCGTGGCCGGGCGCAATTGGGGCAATGGCAGCAGTCGCGAGCAAGCGGTCACCTGTCTGAAACATGCGGGCCTCCGCGCGGTGATCGCCAGCAGCTTCGCGCGCATATACTATCGCAACGCCATCAACAACGGCTTGCTGGCGATTGCCTGTCCGGAGCTTGTAGCTGTTGTGAGCGCAGGCGATATCGTGGGAATCGACATGGAGAAATCGCTACTGACATGGGCTGGGCAGGAGTTTGACTTTCCAGCACTGCCGGCGCAGGTGCAGGGCATTCTTGATGCGGGCGGGATCATCCCCTATTTACAAGCGAAGCATCTCGAGTAGCGCTTATAAGTCTTGGCTATTCGTGTTAGAACTTGTCAACATTGACAAGGGCAATAGTCCCAGCATGTGTTATAATAGGCAAACAAAGATGCGCCGTAACTGGAGACTTCATGCTAGCTATCGTCAACACCTGCGCTGTCATCGGCTTGGACGGTCAAATTGTCGAGGTGCAAACCGACTTTAATCCCCGCGCCTCCTTGCCCAGTTTTCATTTAGTAGGTCTGCCGGGCATCGCCGTCAAAGAAAGCAAAGAACGCGCCCGCTCCGCGATTCGCAACAGCGGTCTGCGCTTCCCGAACAAATCCTATGTCGTCAATCTGTCCCCCGCGGACATCCACAAGCACGGTCCCGCCTACGATTTAGCAATCGCAATCGGCGTATTGGCGGCGACCGATCAGATCCCCTTGCATACGCTGGAAAATGCCTTGTTCATTGGCGAGCTGTCCCTTGACGGTGGCATTCGGCACGTCAAAGGGGTGATGCCAATGGTATACACCGCTCGGCAGCATGATATCGAGACCGTTTATGTGCCGGAAGACGATGCGGCCGAAGCCGGCTTGATTGAAGATGTCAAAATCATTCCGGTGCGCTCCATCGGGCAACTGGTGGAACATCTCTACCAACTGAACCCCATCCAGCCCTACCGCACCATTCCCACAGAAAATAACACGCATAATAGTATGACGGAGGGGATGGTCGACTTCGCCGATATCCGCGGACAGGAACATGTCAAGCGCGCCCTAGAGGTGGCCGCGGCCGGCAATCACAATATCATGCTGTCGGGTCCGCCAGGCGCCGGGAAAAGCCTGCAAGCCCGTTCCATGCCCGGCATCCTGCCGTCGCTGACCTTGCAAGAAGCATTGGAAGCGACGCGCGTCTATTCCATCGTGGACATGCTGCCCCAGGACAATCCATTGATACGGCAGAGGCCCTTCCGCGCCCCGCACCACACGATTTCTCAGGTTGGGTTGGTCGGCGGGGGCAGCATTCCCAAGCCCGGTGAGATCAGCCTGGCGCACCGCGGCGTGCTCTTCCTGGACGAAATCAATGAATTGCCGGGCAAAGTATTGGAAGTGCTGCGACAACCGATCGAGGACAAAGTCGTCACCATCAGCCGTGCCCAGGGCAGCATCACCTTCCCCGCCAATTTTCTGCTGGTTGGCGCGCGCAATCCTTGTCCATGCGGCTTCTATGGCGACCTGACGCGAGCCTGTCATTGTACGCCCAATCAAATCAAGCGTTACCAGAACCGGCTCTCTGGTCCCTTATTGGATCGCATTGATATGCACGTGGACGTGCCGCGGGTGGAATATGACAAGTTGATGGGCAAAGGCGAGGGCGAAAGCTCGGCCGCTATCCGGCGGCGGGTCGAAGCCGCGCGAGCAAAACAGATTTCGCGCTTTGTGGAGCATGCAAGTCTATTTGCCAATGCTGATATGTCCGTCAGCGAAATCGACCAGTTTTGCGTGCTGACGGCGGAAGCGCGGCAGGTATTGACACTGTCCGTGCGAAAGCTGCAGTTGAGCGCGCGCAGCTATCACCGGGTGCTCAAGCTGAGCCGCACAATCTCCGATCTGGATGCTTCAGATGACATTCAGGTGCAGCACATTGCCGAAGCGCTGCAATATCGACCGCATAGCGACTGACAGCTTCACGCTGGCGCTAGCGGCCGAGCCTTATTGAAGGCGCCACTCAGCGGAAAGCCCGAAGCGCCGCGCAAGTTGAACCTCCAAGACACGCTCCGGACTGAAATTGTCGATCTGAACAGCAGACCCGTCCGGCGCGGCCAGCGCAGCCTTTGGCGCCAAGCCGATCAATTCCGTGCTTTCCACATTCACGCCAAGGCGATGCGCCTCTTGCCGGGCGGCTGCCAGCGCGCGCTGGATGGACGTGATTCTGAAATTCGTGAGATTCATCGATACCTGCGCTCTGCCTTTGACCAAGAGACCCAGCGCCAATAGATGCGGCAGCCCGCCGGAAGACTCGCGTAGCGCCCGAGCGATGCGACGGGCGACCCTGATATCATCTGTCGAAAGGTAAACATTAAAAGCGATCAAGATATCGCGCGCGCCGATGGCGCAGGCGCCTGCGCTGCCCAAAACGCGCGCTCCAAAATCAGGCGTCCGTTCATCACTCGATTTGATACATTCGCGCAGTCGCTCGTAACCGCCACGCCGAATGGTCGCCAGCCTGCGATACCTTTCTTGAAGCGCTGCCTGTCCGTACAGGTATACGGGTATGCGCAATTCTTTGCCGACCCGCGCGCCTAGCTCTCGAGCCAGCCTCGCGCAATCATCCATGCTCATGTTATACAGCGGTACGAAGGGGATGACGTCGGCGGCGCCAATGCGCGGATGCTGCCCAGCATGGCGGTTCATATCGATAAGGGCTGACGCCGTCTCTATGCCGGCAAAAGCCGCATCAGCAACGGAGGCTGGTTCGCCGGCGAAAGTGACGACGGATCGGTTGTGATCGACATCGCTTTCCCAACCGAGCAGCGCCAAGCCTTTGATCGACGATATGGCAGAGACAATTTCTCCAATTACTTCACTTCTCCTCCCCTCGGTGAAATTCGCCACGCACTCAACTATTCCTTGCATATTCTGTACCAGCGCCTAGCCAGATTCAGTATCATAAAATATCAAGAACTTCATCATACCAGTATCGCAGTAATTCCAAGAAAATAATGAGAAAATAAGGGCGACTCGCTGAGTCGCACACAGTCAATAGACCCGCGTTTTGCGCAAAACATCAATAGAGGACAAGCCCTACAAACCCATCCATCTATTGGATTTGCATGACTTTGTTGGAATTACCGAAATCTCTACAGCAGCCATTTCAAATTGCTCTGGAATAGGCACTCAAGTTGAACTATAGTGCGGCGAGCGGGCAAGCGAAACCCACCCGAACAACGGAGATACAGGTATGAGCGACGGGCAAGAAGCCGCCAGTTCTTCATTGAGCAAGGACATCCGGACCTTGGGAAACCTGCTCGGTGTCATTATCCAAGAGCAGGAGGGCATCGAGGCATTTGACTTGGTCGAAGAGATACGAGCTGTCTCCAAGGCGCGGCGCAGTGGCGACGCCAAGGCGGCCTTCAAGCTCGCTCATCGACTGGAGTCGCTGCCCTTGGCATCCAAAAGCGTGCTCATCAAAGCCTTCTCCAACTATTTCCAATTGATAAATATCGCCGAGGACTTGCAGCGCATTCGCGTGATTCGCCAGCGCGAGGCGAAGGGCGCACTCAAAGAATCAATCCGAAACGCGGTGCGCGCCCTAAAGGAAAACGGGAAAAGCGCCGAGCAGGTTCGTGAGCTACTGAACCAGACGCGCCTGCGGCTGGTGCTCACGGCGCACCCATCCGAAGCCAAACGCCAGGAAATCCTCATCAAGCTGCGTCACATCGCCGCCATGATGGAAGCGCGCGACCGGCAAAACCTCCTCCCGCGCGAATTGCGGAAACTGGAAGACGAATTGGCGGAAGAAGTTGAAGAACTCTGGCAGACGCGGCCTATCCGCGCGACCAAGAAACAAGTTGCGGACGAAGTTGACTTTGGCATTTATTTCATCCGGTCGGTTATTGTCGATGTCGTGATCGATATTTATGAAGACCTGCAGGGCGCGCTGGAGGAACATTACCCGGCTGACGATTGGTCGGAGCTGCCGCCGGTATTGCGCTATGCCTCCTGGATTGGCGGCGACCGCGATGGCAACCCAAACGTGACAACAGATGTGACCCTGCAAACCTTGGCGACATTGCGCCGGACCGCCCGCCAGATTTACCTCGAGGAAGTCGAGAATCTGATTCAGCATTTGACGCAAGATACCGAAAGTGTTGGCATCTCCCCCGACCTGCGCTCGGCGCTGACCGCCGACAACGAGGCGCGCGAGTTGTATCCGGGCGAGGCTTATCGACAGCAGATGTCCAGGATTCATGAGCGGCTGAACGATGACAACTATCGTTCCAGCCGCGAGCTGCTGAATGATCTGTTAGTCGTACAGCGCAGCCTGGAGCAGCATCGCGGGACGCGCGCTGCGCTGGGCGCCGTGCAGCGCTTGGTGCGCAAGGTCCGCTTGTTCGGTTTGCACCTGGTTCCGCTTGAAGTGCGCGAAGACGCCGGCTTGCACGCGGCGGCATTGGACGAGATCTTCCGATTCTACGCTATCAATGACGGCTATCTCTCGCTGCCAGAAGCGGAAAAGCAGGACCTGCTAAGTTTTGAAATCCGCAATCGCCGCCCCCTATTCCCGATAGACATCAGTGTATTTTCAGATACGACGCAAAGCATTATCCGAACCTGGCAGATGATCGGCAGGGCGCACAAGCAAAATGACCCGATCGTGATCGACACCGTCATCGCCAGTATGTCGAAGCAGCCCAGCGATGTTTTGACGATGCTGCTATTCGCCCGCGAAGTCGGCATCGACAGCGATGTCTACATCGTGCCTTTGTTCGAGACCATAGACGACTTGTATCGCGCGCCGGATATCATGACGCAACTGCTCAAAAACGTCGAATATCGCAAGTACCTGGAAGCGCGTTCCGGCAAGCGCAGCTTGCGCCAACAAGTCATGATCGGTTACTCCGACAGCAGCAAAGACGGCGGTTATCTGGCGTCGAACTGGAATCTGTATAACGCCCAGCGAATTCTGACCCGTACCTGCCTTGAGCGAGGCGTGTCTTTGGAATTGTTCCATGGCCGTGGCGGCAGCATCGGCCGAGGCGGCGGACCAACCAATCGCGCCATCTTGTCGCAGCCGCCGGAGTCCCTTCGCGGGGGCGTCAAGATCACCGAGCAGGGCGAGGTCATCGCCTACCGTTACAGCAACAAAGGCATTGCCCATCGTCATCTCAACCAGGTCATGAACGCGGTCTTGATTGGCATGGGCTTGCAAGAGGAACGGCGCGTGCCGCCGGAATATCTGCGGACCATGGCGGAATTGTCGCGGATGAGCAGCCAGGCATACCGACATTTTGTTTACGAGAGCGACGGCTTTATCGACTACTGGCGGCAAGCGACGCCAATCAACGAATTGAGCATGATGCAGATCAGTTCGCGGCCAGCCAAGCGCACAAAAAAAGGCGGTTTCGCCGCGATGCGCGCCATCCCTTGGATGTTCAGTTGGATGCAGAGCCGCGCCATCGTACCGAGCTGGTACGGCATCGGCAGCGCCTTCCAAAGCTATTGCGAAACAAACAGCGCGGGCATGGATCGCCTGCGCGAGATGTACCAGAAATGGGCTTTCTTCAAAGCCATCATCGACAATGCGCAACTGGACGTCGCCAAAGCGGACATGGGCATTGCCGAGCTATATGCCTCTCTAGTGGAGCCGCCGCAACTGCGCGAGCGTTTCTTTCAACGCATCAAGGACGAGCACGCCCGCAGCAGCGCGCTGATAATGAAAGTCACGCAGCAAGAGGGTTTGCTGTCCAATATGGCGGCGATAAAGACCTCGATTGAACGGCGGAATCCTTATGTCGATCCGCTCAACTTCATGCAGGTCGCGCTGCTGCGGGAACTGCGCCAGCTTGACCCGGACGCCAGCGAGCGCGAAGCGGTATTAGGCGCGACATTGGCTACGATCAATGGCATCGCCGCGGGTATGAAAACGACCGGCTAAGTCATGCGCCCGTCAAGCCAGTCCGGCGTGACGAAACGCTGAATTTCCAAGAGATACCCGTCCGGGTCCCGGACAAAGAAATGATAAATCTGATAGCGCTCGTTGACGCGCGGCGCATGCTCGCAGCTCCAGCCCCGTGATGTGACGCGCTGGTACCAGCCGTCAACATCCGCCGTAACCAAGGTGAAAATGAGGCTGTTCTGGCTGATGTCCGCGCTGTCGCCTTCGCAAATGCCCAGGAAAGCGCAGTTGCCTATCACACGATAAATACGACAACTGCCCTGGTCCAGAACCAGCGAGAAGCCGAGTATGTCTTGATAGAAACGCGTCGAGCGCTGGAGATCGCGGACATAGAGAAAGGTAATCTGTGAATCGATTGGCAGGGTTTGCATTCAGGGTATTGCCTCGCCTTATTCTGTCGCAAATTGAAGATTTGTCCTGTAGACGCATCAAAACTGTTCTCAGCTGTCGGCGACTCCCGCAGGCGCGAATAGCGAATCCACTGCGGGATCGCGCAGGAATTCTTGCCGCGTCTCAATCGTCAATGGCGCTTGTTCCGCGGGCAGCAAAGCCCAGAACAATTTTGGATCGGCAACTTGCCCGGCGCCAAGCTCGGCATAATTGCGCAGCAGTAGAAAGAATTGCTCGTCGCCGATATCTTGGCGCAGGTTGTGCAGCATCTGCACACCGCGCAGGTAAATCGCGTTGATATATTCGCGGAAGGTATTAAACTCATAGACCCCGCTGTCGACATCGCCCTGCGGGAAATAACCCGCCACGCGAAAAGTCCACCACCAATTCTTGTCGGCCGGATAATGCGCTTCGATAAACAGGTATTCGCTGTAGGTCGCCAAGGCTTCATCAAGCCAAGGGTGCAGCGCGGCATCGCTGCCAATTAGCGCATACCACCACTGATGAGCGATTTCGTGAATGGATACCAGCGTCAGATAATTATAGGGCGTCCCGTCAAACTGGGCGAACCAGGCAGAACCCACAAAGACCAGACCGGTAAACTCCATGCCATCGGGGAAGTCGCCCTGGACAAGAACCAAGCGTTCACGAGGGTATTTGCCAAAGAGCCTTTCAAACAGGTCCAAGGCACGAATCGTCTCGTATAAAACATGGGATGCGCTTTGCCCGCCGTTGATATTGAGGCTCGCTTGTGAATCGCGCAGCGTGTATACCGCGACGTCGATACCACTATTGCTAGCGCCTTCGTGAAGTTGAAAGGCCTCGCTTAGGCTGAGGGCGAAGTCCCGCGATTGGCGCAATTCGACTTGCCAAGAGCCCGGTCCCAAGAGGCTGATTACGCCGGGCGCGGCCAGTTTCAGGTCGGCCGTCGCGTCTTGCACATGCACTTCCACCTGCCAATCCGCAACATCATAGACAATCTGTTCACCGATGCTGGCCGGGCTGTGAATGCGCCATTCTTTGTTTATGCGCGCTGCGACAATTGGCAGAAAATGCGCCAGATTCAGCTGACGCGGGCTGTAACCGTAAAAACCGCGAAAGGCGCGCATGCCATCCCGAATCACGTCGGGCAGCAAGCGAAAGCGCATTCGGATTTCTAGCGCACAGCCCGGCGGCAGCGCGATTGCTAGCGGGATTTCCAGCCGATTGGCGTCTAGTTCATAGTAGGCGGGGTTCTCGTCGACTATAAGCTCCTGAAGCACGAAGCTGCCATTCCACTGGTTGGCTTGCACGTCCAGGATAATGTTCCCCAAAGGCGCGTCTTCTCGATTGGTGAAGGCAAGACGCTGATCGACGCTGGCGGATTTTAGCGCATAGTTAATATCAACCCGGGCGTCTACTTGACGGGCGGAGCTCTCGACATCATCGCGGCCGCAAATATAGGGATAGGCAGGTGTGGGTTCGGCTTGCGCGGCTGGGATAGCTGGAACGGCTGTTTTTTCCAAGACAGGGCTTGGGGACGGCGCAGCGGAATCGCTACTGACTGCGAGCCGAAGATTCGGCGCATTCGACGGCGCCGACCCGTCGCCGGGCGGGACACTGCCGAGGTTGCATGCCGATAGCAAAAGGCAGGCTAACGCTGTCAAGCCAAGTAATTTGAACATCTCCCGCATCTTACAGCCGCTGAACGAGCTAGACAATGCGCGGTTCCGCAGCGCAGCGCAGACTGAAAAACAGTATCGCCTGCTTATCAACTTGTGTTATGCTTCCCGGCATGTTCAACTTGCCCTACCATTACCCGGTCACGGGTCTAGCCAGCAAATGAATGCGACTGCGGGGCTCAGCTTTGCTCAAAAAATCGGCGCGGCTATTCGCCTGTCTCGCTGGCGTGAACATGTGCCATTTACGATTCCGCTTAGCCTCTTTGGCAGCCTGCTCGCGCTAGAAGCCACAGGAACGGCGGTTGATTGGCGCGCCTTCGCGGTAATCGCCGCGAACATCTTCTCGATGTCATTCGCATTTGTGATCAATAATATCGTTGACGCGCCGGACGACGCGCTGAATCCCCAGAAAATGAGCCGCAATGTCATTAGCAATGGCGCGATGTCAGCGCGCGAGGGCTGGTTCCTGGCAGCGCTAACCGCAGCCTGCGCCCTGCTGCTCTATGCCCTGAGCGGTGTCTGGGCGCTAGGGATAGGCGGCTTAACGCTTGCGCTCTGCTATTTGTACTCGGCGCATCCATTCCGGCTGAAGGCTCGACCGGTCACAGATGTATTGTCACATGCCTTGATGCTAAGCGGTCTATTGATGATGACGGGCTATTTCGCCTACGATACCAATCCGCAGGTCGCCTGGCTGGTGATTCTCGCGGCGATACTTTTTTCCGCTTATGGCCAATTCTACAATCAGATTGACGACTACGAAGTGGACAAATCGGCTGGGCTGCGCAACACCGTCGTCTTACTGGGCAAGCCCTTGACACGTTTGCTTAGCTTCGCGTCATTGCTTGGCGCGCTATTGTGCATGGCAGTTTCTATTCTACATGGCTTGTTCCCGCCCTGGCTGGGAACCTTCCTGATCATTGGCGCGCTCATTGTCCTGATGTTCCCCTGGGAATTTGATATGCGGGGCAACCTGGCAAGTGACGGCGGCAATGTGCAGCGCCCGGGACTTATCGTGGCGAACCTGATCGCGATGGTTTGGCTGGCGTCGGCAATGGGCGCGCTGGCAATCGGATAAGCGCCTTGTGTTAGAATTGCTGTAAGCACAGCCAGGATAGAGTCTGACCATGGAAACGATTCATCAAATTCTGTTCAATTCGCATGTTTTGTATTCTTTTGCTCTGGGAGTGTGGGCAGCCGTTATCGCCGCGCGCAGAGACCCGATCGGCGGGAACTATTGGGGCGCCATGCTGACCTATGCGCTGCTGGCCGGCGCGACCTTGCTGATAGGCATTGCGCTCTTGGCGACGGGCTATCAGCCGCGCTCGGGACGGGTGATCGTCTATGTTCTGTATATGTTTTGGCTGGCGATCATCATGCCGGGCACGTTCACCATGTTACGGGGCCGCGACGATCGTTCCGCCGCCATCGCATTTGCCCTGCTGGCCTTTTTCAACTTCTCCACATCAATCAGCATGATCGAACGCGAACTGGTGGGACCCTGGATCGAACTGACCTGATGCGGCATTGCCTCCAGCGCAGTGCGGCGCAGGTGATTTCGGAGTCATGCTGCCGCTTTTATGGGAGGGGGTTGCGCGCGCACGCAATGGAAGAGCGTATGTGCAGTTCTAGCAAACTGGCTCAAAGACCAGCCTGGACCCGGGACCAGATAGCGGGGGCGCTGGGTGAATCCGCAGTCCGGTTGATCGCCACTATCGCAGAACAGGCTCATGCCCAAGACAGCTCAATCTACCTGGCGGGCGGCGTGGTACGGGATTTGGCGCTGGGGCGCGACAATTTGGACCTGGATTTTGTGCTGGAGGGCGATGCGATAGCCTTCGCTGCTAAGCTGGCGCGGATTTACGGCGGCGACATTGAACGTCATATTGCCTTTGCCACCGCCAAGTGGCAGCTCAATCGCGTGGCAATCGACAAATTGTGCCTGCAAAGCGATGCGATACCCGCGCAAATCGATTTTGCCAGCGCGCGAACAGAGTCTTACCTTGCGCCGGCGGAATTGCCCAGGGTCAAGCCTGGCGCCATCTCTGAGGACCTGCGCCGCCGCGACTTCACCATTAACGCGCTGGCATTAAGAATTGAAGCTGGATCAGATCCCTGGCAGCTGCTCGACCCAAGAAATGGTTACAGCGATATCATTGGGAAAAAGATTCGCATTCTGCATGAGCGCAGCTTCATCGACGATCCGACGCGCATTTTCCGGGCATTACGCTTCGCCAGCCGCTTTGACTTCACGATTGAATCAGCCACAGCCGAGCTTTTGCAAGAGGCGCTTCCTTTGATAGAGCGCCTCAGCGGAGAGCGCATCGTCATGAATTGGATCTGATATTGCGCGAAGAATATCCCGAGCGCATCATCGCGGAGCTGTCCGCGCTGGGCGTTTTCGCGCGGATTCATGCCTCTTTTCGCATCAGCGCGCGCACGTTCCGCCAGTTCAATCGCTTGCGCGCCCACCTGCGGAAGATGAGCGGGAAGGCCGACGACATGGCTCGCTTAGGCTGGCATCTGCTCTTTGCCAGCCTAGCGGAAGAGGACGCGCTTTTGATTTGCGCTCGCCTGAATTTGACGCAAGCCTTATCCACTTCGATCGCGGGATTCCAGCGCCTGCTATCAAAGGACGATTGGCTGGGCTGCCCCGCGACCAAAGCCAGCGCAATCACAGGCTTCCTGGATGGCATACCGGAAAGCGCTATAAGCGCCGCCTTGATTTGCAACGGCGATGAATACGCATTCAAAGAGCGCCTGGGGACCTATCTGGTGGATTGGCGCCATCGTCGCGCCACCATCGACGGGGTGGACTTGATACGCGCCGGATTGGAGCCTGGACCAATCTTTCGCGAAATCCTGGATAAGCTGCGCAGCGCCTGGATCGATGGCGAAATCGAAACGGCGGAACAAGAGCGGGAACTATTCTTGAAGATCATGAAAGAAGTGGAATAGCGTGCGCTTGCGAATCTTCGCTACATGGGGCGTTCTGCCGGAAATATCTGGGCTTATTCGCGCGGCTATCGCAAATGACATTCGCGCTTTCAGCAGATTCGTATGCGCGCATTTAGCTTTAGGCAATTTTCTCGTAAGCAATTGTCGCTAGTCTAGGCATGCGTCAGTTAGCCAAGAGGGTTAGGCAATAATGGAAAATGTCACATTTGGTTTAGCGTTGGTGGCGGGATTTCTCTCTTTTATTTCGCCCTGTGTACTGCCGCTGGTGCCGGCTTATATCGGATATATGGGCGGCAGATTAACGCATAACGTGGCGCGGCAGACATCAGCTGGCAGCTCCCCTGCAGTTGGAGTCGCGGTGCGCTTCAGATGCTGCTGCATGGCATCGCCTTTGTGCTGGGCTTCACCCTGATATTCGTCCTGATCGGATTCCTGACGACGGCGCTGGCCAGCATCGCCGGGCAATTTGTCAGCACATTCACCGAAAGCATCGGCCGCATCGGCGGACTTGTCATCATCTTTTTTGGTTTGCAGTTTATGGGTTTGCTGCCGCGCTTCTTCCGCTGGCTGCGCGCCAAGAGCAATGCCGGTTTGCTCGATAATATACTGCTGAGCATCGCATTCGCCCTTGTTGCCAGCGGCGTCATTTACTGGGGATTCGTAGAGCAGATCCTCATCGCCTTGCCTTTGGCGGCAGCGCTTGTGCTTGCCATGTACCTCAATGGCGCGTTTACCCAGCCCGCGGTCTTTTGGAATCGCATTCTCGACCGACTGGACTTGATGATTTATTCCGACACCCGTGGCGATGTCGCGGGTTCGAGCCGCGAGGGACTGCTCGGTTCAGTCTTTATGGGCATGGTCTTCTCGGCCGGCTGGACGCCCTGCATTGGTCCGCTGCTCGGGACCATACTCACGGTGGCCGCTGCCACTGGCGCTACAACCGGTGACATCATACAGGGCATGCTCTTGCTAAGCGCTTATTCGATCGGCTTGGGCATTCCCTTTGTTATAACGGCATTGCTGATGAACAGCGCCCAAGGCATTCTCCGGCGGCTGCAGCGGCACATGCGCAAAATTGAGCTATTCAGCGGCACGCTGCTGATTGTTATCGGTTTCCTGGTTGCGAGCGGTCAACTGCAAAGCTTGAGCCAGACGTTCTCGCAGGGAGATTTCGCCGATTTCACATTCCGCGTAGAAGAATGCGGCGTGGGATATTTCGAGGGGCGGGTCGGGCTCAGCCACGTCGGCGCTTGCTTGAGCGGGACGCTCAAGCCAGTGGCCATCAATCAAAGCGCCAGCGGACAATTCTCGCAGGACGTTTCTCGGCTGGAATACCTCTTCCATGCCGACGGAGCCACAGTCATCGACATCGAGCTGCGCGGGGTGGGGAACGAGGTACCGGATTTCACCGCGACGCTGTATTCGCCAGCTGACGCGGCGATCGCGTCAGCGGACAAGGCTAGCAGCTTGATGGCTGATGACATGTTCTACCCTTTGACGCAGGTCGCGCTCGCAGAGAAGGGGCTGTATCGTCTTGTCTTGCAAATGGGCGCAGAGGACAGGGATGCGCGCTTCCGCGTGAAAGCGCGTGAATCTCAGCCGCTCACCTTGCCAAGCGACGCTGAAGCTGCTGACGAAGACACGGGCCTTCTGGGTTCTCTTGCTTCGCTTGCAGAGGACGCTTTGAGCAGTCTTAGCGACATCGCCAGTGAATTGGGTCCTGCGGTTGGCTTGGCGGAAGGCAACCGCGCGCCCGATTTCACGATTACTGACGTTGACGGAAAAGAGATGACGCTGTCCAACTTACAGGACCAGATCGTCCTGCTCAATTTCTGGGGCACGTGGTGCGGTCCTTGCCGCAGGGAAATGCCGGAATTCCAGAAAGCCTACGAGGAGTGGGCTGAATCAGGATTTGTGATTCTGGCAATCGCCTACAATGATACAGAAGCCGCTATCCGGGACTTCCGCGATGAATTCGGACTTAGCTTTCCCCTGGCGCTGGACGCTAGCGGCGAGATCAACGACAGCTACGCCGTGCAGACCAGGCCTAGCAGCTACATCATCGGGCGCGATGGTCTTATCTGGACGAAGCACTTCGGCATCATGACCGAGCCGCAACTGCGGGAGTTATTCGATGATATGTTTCCGGAACATTAACCGGCGGCTAGAGACGGACTGAAACAAGTTGCATGTCCGTGATTAGCAAGCTAATACAAGTCGCGGTCGCGCTGCTGTGCGTTGGCGCGGCTGGCTTTATTCTGCGCGAACATGGCTTGCCGGACCGCGCTTCAAAAGCGCGGGAAGCGGGCCCGAGACGCGCGCCAGCGATCGGGTCGCTGGCGCCTATGTTCACATTGGAAAGTCACAGCTCAGAATACTTCGTGCTGCGTCCGTCCACTGGCGCGACCGTGCTTAACTTCTGGGCGACCTGGTGCCAACCCTGTCGCGCCGAAATGATGGAACTGCAAGAGCTGGTCCAGTCCCAGCCCGAATCACCGCGTATAATCGCCATCAACCTCGGCGAGACTTTCACCACAGTAGAGAAATGGGTCGCGGACTTGGGGCTTTCTTACAGCGTCCTGCTCGATCCACAGCTCGCGGTCGCGTCGCTATATGGGGTACGTGGACTGCCGACGACCTATCTGCTAGATTCGCAGCTGACGATAAAAGAGATTTATTACGGACCGGTGAGCGCCGCTGCGCTGCGCCGGAGCATAGACGGTCTTGCCAATCAAACATGATTGTATATTAGATGACTGCGCTCCTGAGATCCATCATGTTAGGCTTGCGCGCGATAGTACATTTTGGCGCGCGCAAGTGGCTATGCTTTGTGATGAGCGCCCTGGGCATATACATCAGCTTGCCCTGGCTGGCGCCGACCTTTGCCAGGGCGGGCTTAAGCGGTCCCGCCGATTTTATCTATACGATTTATAGTCCCTTTTGCCATCAGTTCGCTTTTCGCTCGCCGTTCTTGTTCGGCGAGCAGCTCTTCTACCCGCGCGGCGCGGCGGGCAGCCACTACAAACCTTTTGAAGAATACGCGATCGAGTCGCCGCAATTCCTCGAGCAATATCGCTATTGGCAGGCTGTATATTATGGCGGCGCTGCGACAGCGACGCCGACGCTTGAGGACTTGCAGGTTTTCAGCGTGGCGCAGCAATTCGCCGCGAGGCATTTCATCGGCGACGAAATTGTTGGCTACAAAACGAGCCTCTGCGCGCGCGACCTGGCGATTTATATGATGATGTTCCTGGGCGGGCTGGTCTATTGCCGCTTTCGCTGGCGCATTCGCCCCTTGCCGATCCTGGTTTATCTCTTCGTCGGGTTGGGACCCATCGCCCTGGATGGATTAAGCCAGCTGCTGAGCTATCCGCCATTTGAGTTTTGGCAAGTCCGAGAATCGGCGCCGCTCTATCGGCTGGTCACTGGCGGGCTATTCGGATTGATGAGCGCGTGGCTGGCTTTCCCGCATATTGAACGGTCGATGGACGACATCGCCACCAGGCTCGAAGCGGCTGAGCGAACGGCGGTTGAATAGACGCGCAGGAGCTTATGCCGGTTCGTTATCGTCATCTGGCTTCGTTAGGCGCGAAAGCCTGGCATCCATATTTTGCTTGTCGCTTTTGCGCGGCTTTGGCTTGCGGGGATCTGGCTCTTCGTCAACAACTAGGTCGAAGCGCTCGTAATGACCGGTGATCTGCGACGGTTTGGGGACCGGCGAATTGTTTAGCAAGTTTTCCAAACCAGAGCGCGCTTCGTCCAGTTTGCCTGTGACCGCGCCCATAAGCGAATTGCTGGCCGCATCTGTAACCGGGGCATCCCGCGCGTCCTGGACCGGGATTGCTCTGCGCGCCGACCCTCGTTCCTTGGATAAAGATCGCGGCTTCGCCCGCCCTGCCTGGTCGTCCAAAGCCGTTTCGACTGCCGTCATCTCTTGCATCAGATGCTGGGTCAGCAGACGATGATCGCGCAATTCGGACTCGGCGATTGTCAACTGCTGCTGCTTAAAATTCAATTGATTCTGCAGGCGCCGCGCGCCGAAATCGTCTCCCGTCCGCAGGACAAGATCAACTTGATGATCCAGGTCAGCCGTCTCGCGCAGGAGCGCTTGAATCTTCGCTTGCAGTTCGTCCTCATAGTCCAGCGCTTCCTCCAGCCTTTGCCGCAATGACTGCGCCGAGCGGAGCGGGTTCTTTTCCGCATCGTCGGCGTTCAGCTTGATGCGCGCCAGGGGCGATCTAGGATTCTTGTCTAGCAGGTCATTGACTTGCGCATTGACAAGCGTATTGATCTTGTCGAATAGGCTTGGCATCGCGTTCCCTTTTCCCCGGCAAGAATACATTTGCTACAGCTATTATAACGCATCTGAGGGCTATTGCGTTTTTCTTTCATCCATCTTTGTTACGCGCCAAGGACTTTAACCAGGCAAGCGCTCGATCATTGCCAGCGCTCGGCTAGCGGTCCTTTGCAGGCGCTTGTCACGGCTGTCGCGCCAGCGAAACAAGATGCTCTTGAGCTTGGCATCGCGCAGGCGCGCGCGCATAGGCGCAGAGATCTGGTCACTTTCCTCCAGGCATTTGCAGAGCGCGCGACAGGCTTGATGCGGCGCCTCATCGGCTAGCTGCTCGCCTAGCGTCTCGATCAATGCCAAGAGCGGATGCAGCAATACGCCAGCTTCAACCTTGCTCAAGGTCCAGAAAGCGCTGGCGCTGCTCTCTTTCGACCTGAGCGCGAGCTGTGACAGCTTAGCGGCCAGCATTACCTGTTCGTCGCTGGAGAAGCGCAGGCGTAACTGCTCACGCGACAAGTTACGCTCCGCCAACTCGGCGTCCGCAGCCGAGCTGCTGCGATCAAGCATGAGCCCGAGTTGGAACAAGGCAAGCTCCCGCTTATCGAAATCATTTGAATCCAATTGCGAAAGCAGGTCCTCCATGGCTCGCAGACGGCGGCGTTTTTTCATTCTGTCTGCCGCGTTCCTATCTCTGGCGCCGCCGAATGTTCTCGCAAAACTTTATAGAAAGCCAGCGCCAGCCCGACAAGCAATCCGGTTCGCAAGAGCACTATCAGTACCCAGGGCAAGAACCATTCACCGCCCATCTGCCCTGGCGGATCCAGATCAGCTGTGCGGCTCCACAGCACGGGATATTCCGCGAAAGCCAATGCGCTCAGCGTGATGGTTGCCAGTACACCGCGAACGTCAGGAAACACGAGCAAGGTCAATGGTATGATTAAGGTCGCCCACTGCGGGCTCCAAGCCTGCGCCTGTAGGTAGAATATCAGAATAGCAATGCCCACAAAGGCGATCAAGCCGCGGTCGTCATAGCGCCTTGTAGTGACAAAAACCAAATAACCTATGCCAGCCGCGATAGCTAGCCGCAGCCCGTCGGGGATGAGGGCTGTATTATCGATCTGGCTGGGCGGCTTAAGCCGGTCTTTGACCGAAGCAAAGTTACCAGTCCTGTAATTGCCATCCAGCAGAGCCCAAACGGTCTGTGAGCTGGGCTTTTCAGCTTGCGCGCGCAAAGACAGGGCTGCCCATTCCTGATTCAGGGCAAACAGAGGCAGATAGGCAATAATCACCACAATCGCGCAGAGCGCCGCGAAACGAATGACATTTCTAGGTCGGCGATAGCGAATGACCGCGCCAATAACCAGCGCGGGCAGGAACTTCACTAGAATGCCGGCCGCTATCGCTAAGGCGGCTCGCGACTCTCTCTTTTTGATCAAACAATAGATGCCGAGCAGAAAAAAACAGTTCATCATGCTCTCGAAGTTCCACCACATGAATATGGCGGGGGCAGCCGAAATCGCGTATATCCAAGCCAGGCTATTGCCGGTAGGCTCGTCATAAAGCAGACAGCCGATAGCGCGCACCAAGAACAAGATTCCCAACTCGAAAGCGAGCATCAGCATGCCAATTACGAAAGACCAGTTGCTGTA
Source organism: Phototrophicaceae bacterium (assembly GCA_965116975.1). Lineage (GTDB taxonomy): Bacteria > Chloroflexota > Anaerolineae > Aggregatilineales > Phototrophicaceae > UBA6055. Next base: position 1,628,100 of record OZ220735.1, on the reverse strand, counting down.
ATTGACACCCTCGCCCAAAAGCAGATAGACGCCCGTGGCAACTATGGGCCAGAGCGGCGGAAATTCACTCCACCAATCTCGGTAAGGGAACTTGTCCTCATCGGCAAGGGCAGCCAGCCGAAAGTGAAAAAGCCGATCGCCGCCGGCCCCAATGCCAAGTTCGCCCTGTTCGCCCAGAAGCGGTTGATAAGCCAGGAGCAGCATAAAACGAAAGCTCAAATAGAGCATCAGCAGCACAGGCATGTTGGCAAGTGAAGAGCGGGTTCCCGCCAAGCCTTTGTTCATGAGTCATTATCCATTGCTCAAGGATCTGCGGCGCAGAAAGACGCTGGCGAGCGGATCCTGATAAACCCTTTGCCAATTCTGATCCGATGCCAAAGCCGCAGCCAGTCCACTTTGGCTTTCAATCACGGCAATGCCGACACGCCAACGGTCGAGCGCCTGTTGCCAGTCTCCCCTCGCTGTGGCGATATGATAATATTCAGCGAGGAATGACCGATAAAGATCGCTGCGACCGTCGATGAATACCGGATACTGCGGCGCGTGAAACATCAGGTATCCTCCCCAATTGTAGCTGTTGAACATATTCCCGTGGTGTTCCAGGGAATCCAACTGCGCGACAGCAGCAACCGGCAAGGCAGACTTAAGCCCCGCGCTTATGCTTTCCTTAGACAGTAGATGAAATAAACGCGCCCCCAAGCCAATCGATACCACGATAATCAGGCAGAGATTCAGGACAACACGGGCCGGCGACTCGACGTCTCGGAATGGAATCACCCACTGTCGGCTTTGCAAAATATCTTCCAGATGATCGGAGGCAACCGGCAGCGCTGCGATGGCGAATAGAGCCAGATTCCTGGCCGCAAGCAGCCCCAGAGCAGCGCCGCCACAGACTAGAATCCACTCGGTGAAGTCAAGTCCCCGCTTGCTCCGCCACATTGTCACGAGAGCCAGCGCGAGCAAAAAGACGAAGCTCCAGGCGCCCGGCTGACTGAAATCAGGCGCTTGCCATTCCTGGATATACCGCCCCAACTCGGGCATAAAAATCGTGCTGAAAGGCACGACATAGGCGCGGAGCCCCAGCGGATTGATAGCGAGCAATGGAATGGTGGCGATGGACAGCAGCAGCAGCTTGCGAATGGTCTGGCGTGACAGGCGGTTTGCGCTCTTCCCGAATTTTGTGTTGAGCGCCTCGCCCAGAACAAATGCGCCAAGCAGAAGATAAGCGATGATGAATCCGCCATGCGCATTGCACCAGATAATTTGCAAGGGCAGGATCCACAGCAAGCGGTCGCGCCCGCGATATTTCAAGTCACGCAGGATCCACATCAATACCGCGGCAAACAAAAAGGACAGCATCTGTGGACGCGGCGACCAAAAGACAGCCGCGGTCGCCGCGCCCAGCACCATAAGAAATGCGCGTGGATAGGCTGAACCGCGGCAAGTGGCGAATAAAAAGCACATGCCAGCTAGCGCCACAAGCGCCGACGCAATGGTAATGCCAGCGAAACCAGAATATCGCCAGATCGCGTAAAGCAGCATATCGCTAAGGGCGCTGTGGTTCCAATGCACGACGCCGCTGAAGGTATGCGAAAAGGGATCCGGGTAAATGAGTTGCCCGCTTGCGGCGATATGCTGCCCGCTGCGCAGATGCCACCACAGGTCTGTATCGACGCTGATGCGCGCAGCCATAGCGAAAAGCAGCAAAAAGAGAATGATTATCGCGCTGCGTTCGCTTGTTAGTCGATTTAGTCGACGCGCCATATTCGTCCCCGCCGCCACCAGGAAAAGAGCGCGGCATTCGCCAAAGTGAAAGGGCTTAGGGCTGCTGGAAGCTCCATAAGAGTTGTGGCAAGAAAGTTACCGGTAGGGACTCGCGCAGGAATTGGTAACGTGTGAAATCTTGATTGTAACGGCTGTGCGGCAGTTTCAACTGCGCGAAGCGGTCGTCATTCCGATATTGATAAAGTTTTATCGAGAACAGCGGCAAGCGCGGCGCCAAACCGCGGGCGCGTTCCATTGAGCGGATCGCGGCTGCTCTGTCTTCCGCTTGCCATTGCAGCGCAGCGAGATTGGCCCAGGAGATGGCATGGTAGGGTTCCATAACCAGGAAGCGCTCGAATGCCTCGATTCCCTGAGCGATGGCGCCATCCTCCCCGCCTGCGGCAAGCAGGCTCCATACGATAGCGCTCTGCAAGTGATAGACGGGCATTGTCGGGTCCTGCTGGATTAATTCGTCCAGCGAAGCCAGCGCCTGACGATATTGTGGCGCGCCTTCGCCAAGGTTGGGATTCGCCTTGCCCGCCGCCGACAGCCGCAATGCCTCCATATAGCGGCTGGCTGATTGACTGTGTTTGAATCCAATGAGCAACAGGCAAATCCAGAGCAGCGTTAAGCCCAAAGCGCTGAACTTTCCCACCCGCGCTGACGAGAAACTGTGGTCATGGCTTGGGTCAAATGCCAGAAGCAGCGAGGCTATGCCGAGCAAAGCGACCGCAGGCATCATGGCGGTGACATCAACGAGATGATGAGCGCCAAAACCGACAAGCGCCGCCACAAAGAAAAGCCAATCCAGACGATCGTCGCCGGTTTTCAACTGCCAGACGCGGTGGAAACGCCGGGCTGTCAGCAAGAGCGTCGCGCCTAGAGCCAACAATCCCAGGATTCCTAACTCCGCAGCGATATTCAGCGGCAGATTATGGGCATGGGCATAGCTTTGCGCAGGTGGGATGGAAAGATAGGGGCCGCTATGCCGGCCAAAGGCGAAGAGTCCCTTGCCCGTTAAAGGCGCATCCGCGAACTGCGCGAGCGCCGAGCGCCAGATCTCGGCGCGCAGGTTGGCGCTCCGTTCCGGTAGCGAGAAAGAATGAATAATCAGCGCGGCAGCGCATAGGAGGCAAAACATGACCGCGACCGACGCCGCAAACACAAGGCGTCGCGTCGGTCGCGTTCGTTTGTCCCACCAAGCCAGGAAAGGCACAGGCGACAATAGACCAAAGTGCGCCATTGACAGCGCTAGAAGCGCGGCGCAAGCCAGGCATAACCCGATCCAAGCGCCGCGCGACAGCGTCAGCGCCAGGTTGGCGATGGCTATCGCGCTGTAAAAGCGCCATAGCGTCCGCTGTTTGCCGGCGCGCGCGCGCCAGACTTTCCTCAGCGCTAATGGGACAAGCAGGACCAAAACCGAGCCCAGAGCGTTGGAATTGCCAATGACGCTGACCGGTTGCAGCAGCCGTCCGGTATGCAGGATTTGTATGGCGCTAAAGGCAATCGCCATCAAGCCCGCGCTGAGCAAGCCATCAACAAGCAACTCTTTGGCGCCGGGCCGATTCGCGATCCAGTCCTGCAGAAAATACCAGGCGGCGATATACATGGCGACGAACCACAAGCCGATAAGACTGCGGCGGCTGGCATCCGGGTTTGCCAACATCGATGCCGCGATCGCCAGCAGCCAGAGCGGCCAGAGCGGATCCAAGGCGCTCCGATGCCAGCGCCAGCCATTGCGGAGCCTCAAGAATAACCAGATACATAGCACGGTAAATATCAGCCCGAAAGTTACAGCCTGGGCATCGGGAATGACCACGGCATGGAATGTGGACCCAAAGGGCGACAGAAGATACAAACAGACCAGAGTGACGACAAGTCTTTCCAAGAGCCGGCCGAGCGGCTGTGACTTGGCAATTGGCATTCTCGCAGTTCCAAAGCAGAGCTGATATAGGCTGAATTATACTGTCGACGCAACTGGTATTGCGACAGGACTTGTCAGTTTATTCGCGCGCGAGCCGCGCGGCAGGCACAGAGTTCGCGCATAGCGGTTACGAAACATAGCGTGAATCGGTTACAATTGCGCGCAGTCTGACAGGGTGCGGAACACACTCTAAGCGAGAGTTGAGGCAAGCAATCATGAAAGTAGCGCGGACGCTGTACGACATACAAACAATCGAGCTCGAAATTATTGAGCGCAGTAAACGCTTGAAATCCGTCAACGCGCAACTGAAGGAAGATGAATTGCTCCGGCAAGCCAAAGACAGTTTTGCGGTCGCCGCAACTGCGCTTGATATGAACAGCAAACTGACTCGGGACTTGGAGAATCAGATCGAAGCAAGCGAAGAAAAACGCCAAGCAACCGAAACCCGCCTCTACAGCGGCAACGTGGGAAACCCAAAAGAATTGCAGGACATGCAGATGGAAATCGAGTCACTCGCGCGGCGGCGCGCCCAACTGGATGATGCGCTTTTGCAACTGATGATGGAGCGCGATCAAGCCAGCCAAGATATGGCAGAAAGCAGGCAGCGCTTGGATGTAGTCCAAGCAGAACATGACGAACTTCAGACAGACTTGCGGAACGAAAAGAGTGCGCTGGGCAGAGAGCTTGAAAGCCTGATGAGCAAACGCAAGGGCGCGCTGGCAAAAGCGCCCGCCGCCGCGCTGCAAACCTATCAGAACATGAGAAGAGCCAAAGGCAACCGTCCGATCGCCGTTCTGAGAGAAAAAGCCTGCACAATCTGCGGCATCAAACAAGACAGCACCGTGCTGGCTGCCATCAGCCAAGGCGAGGACCTGGTGAACTGCAGCAACTGCGGCAGAATCCTGCTCAAGATGTAACAGTTGCCTAGACGTCCCGGCAAGCGGGTTGAGCCAGCCTAGAAAATCAGTTGCATCAGAACGCTGATGCCCAGAAAAACAACTAAGGGGCTGAGATCAATGCCGCCCATGTTTGGCAAAGCGTTGCGGATAGGCGCAAGCAACGGTTCCGTCGCTTGATACAAGAATCGGGCGATCGGGTTGCTGTAATCGAGATTCGGTATCCAGGTCATCAACACCCTTGCCAAAAGGATCAATTGATAGACTTGCAGCGCCCAGAAGATAACAAGAAACAGGGATTCCATTGGTCATCTAACCTTTCATGTTCGTCCTATTAAAGTTTGCGTTCTCCAAAAATCGCGCGGCCAATGCGGATCATGGTCGCGCCCTCTTCTATGGCGATTGGATAATCGTCCGTCATGCCCATGCTTAACTCCGGCAGCGACATGTCGAAGTCGCTCTTCAACTCCTCTCGCAAGGAAAAGAGGCTGGCAAATACGCCCCGGACCGCTTGGGGCGCCGCGCCAAAAGGCGCCATTGTCATCAATCCTTGCACGCGGAGGCCACTCAGCGCCAGCATAGCGCCGATTTCTTGCCACAGTTTTTCCTTCGTCGCTTCGTCCCCATACCAATTATAACCCTCTAATCCATATTTCGATGCTTCTCCCGATATATTAATCTCCAGCAAGACGTCGAGAGGCTGGTTTTTCGCTTGCGCCAGGCTCGACAGTTTGCGCGCCAAGCGCAAGCTGTCAACCGATTGAACCAGGTCAAACAGGGGCAGCGCGCGTTTGGCTTTGCGGCTTTGCAGGTGACCAACCATGTGCCATGTGAGGGGCTGCGCCACCATGTTGTTGACAGCTTCAATCTTCTCAATACCTTCTTCTACGCGGTTTTCGCCAAAATGTTTTATTCCGGCATCCGCGGCCGCGGCGATGTCCGCGACGGTCTTCTGCTTGCTCACGGCGACTAGCGTAATTTCCGCCGGGTCCCTGCCAGCCTTGGCGCAGGCATCCGCAAGCGAGTCTTCGACGCGCTTTATGTTTTCCACGATGCTCATAGCGATATAATCACTCCGAATCGACCGGTCTTGCCCTGCTCCGCGCGGTGGGAAAAGAAATCCTCGGTATTTTCATAAGTGCAAAGGCGCAGCGCTTCCACGTCTTCTACGCCCGCCCGTTGCAAATCCAGTTGGTTCGCCAGCCACAGATCAAGATAGGCGGCGCCATCATTTGCATCAACCTGGACCACGCCCGAGTCCTCGCCAAAGTACTGATAAGCCGCGCTAACCACTTCGCTGCCGACCGGGTAATTCGCATGAGAAATAGCCGGACCGATGACAACTTGAATGTCTCGCGCTCTGCTCCCGTAAGCATCCGTCATGGCGCGTACGATTTTTGCCGCGATGCCATTCACGGTACCCCGCCAGCCCGCGTGCCCCAATCCAATCGCCTGCTTGACCGGATCGTATAGCAGCAGCGGCGCGCAATCCGCGAAGCGCATCACCAAAGGCAGGTTGGGCTGATCCGTGATCATGCCGTCAGCTTTCGCCAGCCAGCTCTTGCCCTTGGGCGGCGCGTCAACTGCCACGATATCGGTCCCGTGCACCAGCCAGGTCGTTGTCGCGCGGTCGACATGCGCCGCCAGCGCAGCATACATCCGCCGGTGATTCTCTCTGACAGCGGCGTCATCGTCACCGATATTGCCGCCCATATTCAGCGAGCGCCATTGCCCAAGGCTAGCGCCGCCCCGACGAGTGAAAATGCCGTGCGTCAAAGCGCGCCAGTTCTCGTTGCGATAGTAGACTAACCCCGAACCTTCGATGCGTTCCAAGTCAATTCGCCCCCCGACTTGCGGTTGCCTCGCCAGAGTCGCTGTTAGGCACTTAACTATACCACGATCACAGCGCAGACAGGTCTGATGTCGACGATAACACGGGCAATCGATTCAAAATGATGGCGGACGAAATGGCGGGATTCTAAACTGAAAATTAACTACAGAGTACGCAGAGAACGCAGAGAAAAACAAAAAATCTCTTCTCAGCTGTGATTTTTGGTGACAAATCACGTTTCGCCGTGGACTGTTGCCGATTCCGGGCCGCAGATTTAGAAGAATAGTCGTCTAAACTCCTAAATCTCTGTGTCCTCTGCGTCCTCTATGTTGAAAATAATTTCAAGCGATTGCCCTGAGAGGCGCAGGCCTTGCCGCATTTTAGCCTCGGATTCATGTTACAATTGGAGATAGCATATGGCGCGAATTCGTCAAGCAGCGCAGGGGGTCTTCCGGTGTCGCAGCTCGAACATGCCTTGATGCGGTCCGACAGCGGCAATCAATCGTGGCTGTCGCAGGTCGGCAACTGGCTGATTGATCTGGTCTTTCCGCCAGTTTGCATTTGCGGACGCGTCGATAATCAGTTTTGCGCAGACTGCCTGAAAGAGTTGCAGCGTTTTCCCATAGCAGCGCGAAGTGTTTCGGGCGATCCCTTGAATGGGCTGGCGTCGACCGGCCTCTACGCCGGGATTCTGGAGCAAGCTATTCGCGCCTTCAAATATGAAGGCGCCACGGGCTTAGACCAGCGCTTAGCGGAGCGCTTGCAGCGGACCTACGACGAGACTGCCTGGTCCCTTGACCTAATCATTCCCGTGCCGCTCGCGAATAAACGACTTGATGAACGCGGATACAATCAGTCCGCGCTGCTCGGCGCTTGCATGAGCGCTCTATGCGCTATCCCCTGTCGCAGCGACTTCATGCGCCGCATACGGGAAACAGACCAGCAAGCGCGCTTAACTGGCGAGCAGCGGATGGCGAATGTAAAGGATGCATTTGAGGCGTCGGACGCGGTCAAGGGGCTCGCCATATTACTGATTGACGACGTCGTAACCACCGGCTCTACCTTGAATGAGTGCGCGCGTGTATTGAAGCGCAAGGGCGCGGGGGCGGTATACGGCCTCACGGTAGGGCGCGCTTGACCTGGCATATCGTTGAATGTAATGTGACAAGAGATTGCATGAATGTTTCTGGCGCATTTGACAGCATGCCCGCAAATACCGGATACTTGGCAGACATATTGAAAATCGAGGAGGTTGGCAATGGATGTCAGCATTCACGGGGACGGAATCAAAATCACGGAGTCGCTGAATAGCTATGCTCGGGCGAAGATCAATAAACTAGACCGTTATCTGCCGAATATCGCTCATGTCGGCGTAGACTTGTCCATCATCCGCACGCACCGCGGCGCTGATCTGGCAATTGCGCAAATCACGGTGCACCATGCGCGCGGCGCGATATTGCGGGCGGAAGAGGAGCTGAACATCGAAAACCGCGATACCATCCGCTTCGCGATCAACAAAGCCGTCGACAAGCTTCATCGACAAATCGACCGCTTCAAAAGCAAGCGCAAAGCCAAGAATCAGCGCGTGCGGGACAAGTATCGCGCCACCGTCGCCGAACTTGATGTGGCTGAAGATGTGCCTCAATACGAGACCCTTGCTGCCGAAGACGCTGTCGCGCCGACGGAAATCCTGCGGCGGAAGGCGCTGGAAATGATCCCGATGACCGAAGAGGAAGCAATCGAACAACTCGAATTGCTCGACCACAATTTCTTTATGTTCATGAATGCGGATTCCGAACTGGTCAACGTCTTGTATCGCCGCAACAACGGCGGCTATGGATTACTCGTGTCACAATAGCAAGGCTATTCCGGGACCGCTCTAGGACCCATCCGCAGCATGCAGTTGCGCCAGATGGCGATATTTTTGATATTCATACCAAGCCATAAACAGGGATAGCCTCAAGCCATGCCAATGGTCGCGGTAGCCTCTTAGGGTAACGAAGCGCCAATAGAACTGTCGCAGCGGCTGCAAGATAAAGTTCTGTGGTTTTGGCTGTATTCCCTTTTCGAACAGCATCCGCGCGTCGTAGCGCAGGTAGCGTTCCTGCTTAGCCTTGAAGTGAGCGACATTTTGATAGTTGCAGTGGATGATGGGATGGTCTAGCGCGCCGACTGGTCCAGCGAGCAGCGCGACTTCGTGGACCTGCCTTTGCGGGTCGTAGCGCGCTTTCCCTATCCGCAGCAGCCGCGTTTGATAATCCGGATACCAGCCCGCTCCTTTGGTCAATTTGCCGAAGATGTAATTGTGGCGCGGCAGCTTCCAAGCGGCGTATTCAGCCTGTGACAGCTTGCCTCGTATTTCGGCAGCCAAATCATCGCTGACGCGTTCATCGGCATCGACAAAGAGAACCCATTCGCTCTCCCCTTTTACGGCGTCAAGCGCCGCATTGCGTTGATCGGCGTAATTGACAAATGCTCGCTGCAAAACTTCCGCGCCGGCGCGCCGCGCAATGGCAACGGTATCGTCACTGCTATAAGAATCAAAGACCAGGATTCGGTCGGCGAATCGCAGCGTTTCGATGCAAGCCTCAATTTGCGAAGCCTCATTATAGGTCAAGACGATGGCAGTCAGTTGCGTCATGCGCGCGCCAAATCGATCACGTTGCGGCAGGCTTCAATCAAGTCGCGTTCACCGGCGGGGAGCGACGCTATGCGCCGTTCTAGGCCATGGGCGACAAGTTTACGCGCCAGCCAGCGTTTCCAGGGCGGATAGTGCTTGTCATAAAGCTGCAAGCGACTCTTCCAAAGGTTGAACAGGCTCCTTGGGCGCGCTTGCGAGGTACTGCCCCCGCCGAGATGCGTCACGCGAGCTTGCGGCACGCAGTGGATAAGCCAGCCCTGTTCGTATATCCGCCATTGCCAGTCGACCTCTTCACAGTAAATGAAAAACTGTTCATCAAAGAGACCAACTTCCAACAAGACCTCGCGCCGCAGCATCATGGTCGCGCCCAGCGCGAAATCCACCAAAAAGGGCTTAGCCGCTTCATAGCATGATCTGGGGTAGCGCCCATTAAACGATCCTTCAATCCAGCGGCCCGGGGTTGGGAAGAGCTCCGCCCAGATCTGTCGCAGATCAGGGAAACGAAATGCGCTGTGCTGGAAGCTGCCGTCAGCGAAATTGAGGCGCGCGCCAACGACGCCGTTGCCAGGGTCGCTGAATAGCGCGTCGAATAGCGCTTTTGTAGCGCCAGACTGTGTCACGGTGTCCGGGTTTAACAGGTAGACCGCGCCCGGCAAGTCCGTCTCTCTAGCGGGCTTTGCGAAGCCGAGCGAACGCAGCGCAAGGTTATTGGCGCGTCCGAAGCCTATGTTTTCTTCGCAGGTCCTCAAATTGACAGCCGGGAAATCCCGTTGGATCAGCTCAACCGTCGCGTCAGTTGACGCGCAGTCGACTACCTGGATTTCGTAGCTCAAGCCGCTCGCCGACAGATCAGCCTGAAGGCTGTCCAGCGCAGCGGCGATGACCGCCTCGTTGTTCCAAGTAACGATGATGACTGCCAGATCCACTGCTACATCGCCTGGCTGCAACTTCTAAGCATCTAAGTCAGCGGCGGATTCGCCCGGATCGACCAGCATGATCGAACGCGCGCCGACGTGGTTGTTGCGCAGGCTGATTGCGACGTCCTCGTGAATCAAGCCCGCCCAGCAGTTCTGAGGATTGCGCGCTTCAATGGAGGTCATGCGGATCGCCCCCCAGACCAATGCGCGTTCCTTTGCTGGCAAGTATGAATAGCTGTTGCCGCTGGCTTCGTCGAAGACTTCGACCAAATTTTCAGCCGAAGCGATTGCCCAGCGATAGGGATAACTTGCTTGCGATGTGGCGCATTGTATGCCGATTCTCCATGCGCCCGATTCGTCAAACATGCCCAAAGTTGCCGCCTGCTGTTCTTGCTGGTAAACCGTGCCAGGCGGAGGACCAGAGGTGCGAATAGGCACATCGCCATAGTTTTCCACGGTCAATCGGAATACCAACATTTGTCCCTTGGGAATCGTGATTTGCTGGGAATAAGCCAGCGACTCGCTATCGTCCGGCAAGGGCAGCAAATCACCGGTGTTGTCGCGCGATGTGAAATAGCGATCTTCGTAGGACCAAACATCAAAAGCGACTTCCACGCCGATCGCTTGCGGAGAGATCTCCGCATAGGGTTTGCCACCGGTCTCGATTGTTAAGCTGGCTTCCTGCCGCGTGCGCTGACCGACGGCGTCCTGCGCCAGCGCGATGACCCGATAGGTGCCGTCAGGCGGTGGATCAACGCCCAGGTCTATGCCCCCTTCATAGTCGAAGCGATGCCGGCCCGCTTCGCCATAATTGCGCTCTTCGACGCGAGCGGAAATTGGGATCCGCACACCGGCTGAATCCACCAGGTATACATCCAAGCTCTTGACATCCGTTTCCAGATAGATGTTGATCTGCACACGATCGTCCACGCCGTCTTGATTGGGTGAAAAAACCGACGGCGACACCGTAAACGTGGACATGACCGGCAAGGCAAAATCGCCCGGTTGGATAATCAGGGAGCCGCTGGCATTCATTTCGTCGCCTGTCTCGGCGCGCGCCTGGAGCTGCCAAGTGTATTTGCCTTCGGGCAACAAACGCCGTTCAACATGCCCGGGGACAGTTTCGCCATCCAGCAGGAAGCCATCCACCACGCCGCTGAAGAGCACGCTGTAGGCATCCGCTTCGCGGGCTTGGCTCTCGCGGAAATAAAAGGTCTTGCCGCCGGCGTCCGTCAGCGCAATATCGACCGTTGCGGGCCGCGACAAGCGGTATTCAAATTCGGCAATGTCGTTTTCGCCGTCCGCGTCGGGACTGATGGAGTCGCGATCGAAGCCGGCCTGCCTGATCAGCGGCAGCGGCGGCGAAAGCAGCAGGCTTCCCAGAGCCAGCACAAGCGCCGCGCCAAGTCCAGCCGCTATCAAAAGCACTCCAGAATGGACGCGCATGAACTCCAGGTTCTCATAAGTTGCCAAAGCATAGCAAGTCTAGCGATCCCGCCTCATAGCGACAAGACCCGATACTTTACATCAAAGGCTGGATTAGGCTAAACTTCCCTTCCTGCCCCAGAGACTGTACACGTAGTTAGAGAGAATTCCTTGAACACGAAGCAGAACAGAGATTTCGCCGCGATACAAAGCGTAGAGCCCGGAAGCGACGGTTCCTTTGAATTGCCGCTGCTGGTGCTGGATGACCGGGTCGTTTTCCCGCAGGTCATGAGCCTCGTTCCCATCACCACAGAAGAAAACTTCCAGGCATTGAGTTATGCCCAAGAGCATCAGCAAACGCTCATCGTGGTCAAACAGCAGTCCGCGCTAAATGGCGGGCGGAACGCGCCAAATATCCACGAAATCGGGACAGAAATCGCGCCAAGCCAACTGCCCGAAGCCTATGGCGAAAATGCCCACGCGCTCGTGCAGGGCAGGCGCCGCGTGCGGATCACGGATGTTGACGCGGCTGCGCCCTTCCCCGTCGCGCAGGCTCTCGCGGTCGAAGAACAGCTTCATAAAACCGAGCGCGTCGAATCGCTATGCGCGTCGCTCTTGGATCTGTTCAAGCATTCCAGCAGATACTTGGAATCTGTGCCGGACAGTGTGGTCAAGTATATCCTCGCCCTTAAAGATCCGAGCCAGCTCTGCGATACGCTGGCGGCTATCACGCCGCTGGAACCGGAGCAATTGCAGACGCTCTTGGAAGAATTCGACGTAGCGCAGCGCCTGGAACAACTGTCTGTCGCCGTCAGCGCCGATCTTCAAGACAGCCAGCTCCACGATGAAGTGCATAGCCGCCTGCAAGACGAGATCGCCGCCAATCAACGCGAGATGTATTTGCGCGAGCAAATGCGCATCATCCAACAGGAATTAGGCGATGGAGATATCTTCCAGCAGGAGTTGCGCGAACTTTCGGAAAGGATCCAAGACGCCAATCTGCCGGCCGACATCCACGAAAAAGCCATGAAAGAACTGTCCCGACTTGGCGTCATTCCGCCGATGTCACCGGAATCCGGCGTCATTCACACTTATCTTGATCGGCTATTGACCTTGCCCTGGCATATCACGAGCGAGGAAAACCTGGATTTGCAACATGCGGAAGACATTCTCGATGGCGCCCACTATGGGCTGAAGAAGGTCAAAACGCGCATCATCGAACATATCGCCGTCAGAAAACTGGCGCGGGACAAAATGAAAAGTCCTATCCTCTGCTTTGTGGGTCCCCCGGGCGTCGGCAAAACCTCGCTGGGCAAGAGCATTGCCGATGCATTGGGCTGCAAGTTCCTTCGCATCAGCCTGGGCGGGGTGCGGGATGAAGCGGAAATCCGCGGGCACCGCAGGACTTATATCGGCTCGATGCCAGGCCGCATCCTGCAGCAAATGGAGCGCGCGGAAACGGTTAACCCCGTGTTCATGCTGGACGAGATTGACAAGATGAGCGCCGACTTCCGCGGCGATCCAGCTTCCGCCCTATTGGAAGTCCTGGATCCGGAGCAGAATCAGCATTTCGTCGACCACTATCTCGAAGTCGCTTACGATCTGTCGAAAGTCACCTTTATCACCACAGCCAACGATCTATACAGCATCCCCGAAGCCCTGGAAGACAGGCTCGAGGTCATTGAGTTCAAAGGCTACCCCGAAGAAGAGAAAATCGAGATCGCGCGGCGCTTTTTAATTCCGAAACAGTTGGAAGCCAACGGCATATCTTCCGCGGGACCAAGTTTCTCCAAGGTTTCTTTGCAGCACATAATCCGGCACTTCACTTACGAGAGCGGCGTGCGCAACCTCGAACGGGAAATCGCTAAAATCTGTCGCAAGATCGCGCGCCAGTTGGCTTCGGAGCGCAATCACCCGCGGCGCCTGAGCCCGACCATCGTGGAGAAGTATTTGGGTCCGCCCCAGGTGCTGGATTCGCGCGTTAATCGCGCCGATGCGATTGGCATTGTCAGCGGCTTGGTCTGGACGCCAAACGGGGGCGACATTCAAACGATTGAGGTTTCATTGTCGCCGGGCAAGGGCAATCTGATGTTGACCGGACAATTGGGCGATGTCCTGCAAGAATCGGCGCATATCGCGCTCAGCTACTTGCGCTCCCGCGCCCAGGACTTTGATCTGCCCGCCGAAGATTTTGACAATTATGACATTCATATTCACATGCCCGAAGGCGCCGTGCAAAAGGACGGTCCCTCGGCCGGGGTTACGCTGGCGGTTGCCTTGGTTTCCGCCTTTAGCGAATGTCGGGCGCGCAGCGATTATGCGATGACTGGCGAAATCACGCTGCGCGGGCATGTCTTGCCCGTCGGCGGCGTGGTGGAAAAAGTGCTGGCCGCGCGCCGGCGCAATGTCCCGCAGATCATTTTGCCCAAAGACAACCGCAAGGACCTGCGCGATCTTTCCAGATCTGTTAAGAAGGATGTTTCGGTCATTTTCATCGAAGATATGCAAGAGGCGCTTGACCTGATTCTGCATGACCCGCCGCCGCGCCGGCAGCGTGACATCGAGGCTGAGAAACGGCGGCGCGACAATCCTGAAAACGACGGAGATTGACTGACAGCTTGCCCAGGTCCACGCGCAAGCGATCTCGCCCACGGCAATCGTGTTGCAACCATCGGTCAATCGAACCAGTAGAATTGTCTAGTTGAGCGGGGGCTATGGTAAGCTAGAAGCGAAATTAACGTATAGGCACGCTATGCGAAGTTACTTCGTCAGCGCCTGCTGCGCCATTTTGCTCGGTGCCTGCAGCGCTTTAAGCCAGCCAAGCCCGACGCCAAGCCCGAGCGCGACAGCGACAGCCCGCCCAACGGTCCCGCCTACAGCTACCCATAGCGCAACCCCGACGCCGACTTTGACAAACACAGCTCTGCCCAGCTTGACGCCCAGCGCAACAGCCAGCTTCACCGCGACCAATACATTTACGCCATCCCCCAGCCCCAGCATCACGCCCTACCCCGCCGTCGGCTTCGTTTTCGACAACTGGGTCATGGCCGATATCCCAGACAACGTCAAGGACGGCATAGACAATCCTATGCTGGTCTTTCTCAACTCCAACAATCAACAGACCATCGCAAACATCGCGACTGCGCAGCCCAATACGGGCATCCAGACGCTCTATCTGGCGCCGCCGAACAACCCGGGCGCGCGCATCCCCATATTAGAATTGGCGTCTAATACGCGCCTGGAGGTTTTTCTGGCGGAGCCGGGCAATGCCCTGGCTTTTGTCAAACAAGATGACCAGCGGGGCAGCAATGGGCTTTATATTCTTGATCTCTCGACCGGGTTCGCGGCCCGCGTTCTGCCCGGCGACAATCCTTTGGTGCAGCGCGGTTTTTACATGGAGCCGGACTGGTCGCCAGATGGCAGCCACCTGGCGGTCTCGGTGACCACCGGTTACGACATTGACATTTTCTTGTATGCCAAAGACGGCTCCGGACGCCGCAACATTACTAACCATGGTTCTTATGACTGGTGGGCTCGTTGGTCCCCCGACGGCCGCTACATCGCATTTGTGTCCGATCGCGCTGATTGCCCCAGTTGGATACCGGGCGCAGAAAACGCCTGTGAAGCCAGGACGATGCCGACGCCAAGCGCGGGCAATATCTATGTGCTGGAGCTTGAGACCGATACGATTAGGAAGGTGAGCGACGTCACAGTTTCGGAGCCGCCAGCCTGGATAAACGAGCGGTTCCTGGCTTTCGCGAGCGGGGATCCACTCGACTTGCTGGACCCGCGACGACGAATATGGCGGGCGGACATCTTGACGGGGGACGTGAAGGCGGTACAGCCTATCGCGGGCCGCCCTGGCGCAAGCTACTTTTCCGAAGCCTGGTCCCCGGACGGGCAAAGGGTGCTGTTGCAAGTGGCTGATGTGACAAACCAAGTCATTTTGATGGCTGCCGACGGCGCGATCCTGCGGGAAGAAACTGAGCTGGACTTTCCCCGTTTCGGCCTGTCCGCAGCCTGGTCCCCGGACGGGCAACGCGTCGCCATCGGCGGGACCGCGGGTCAATGCCCTTACGGCATACGTGTCAAAGCGGGTGATTACCGCAATATCGCCAACGGCAGCCCGCCGCCCAGCATGTGCGATCCGGTGTTCTCGCCGGACAGCCAATTTATCGCATTCAGCGGTGTGAACCCCCGCGTCGACGGCAGGAACGATGTCTATGTAGCCAACTCTAATGGCTTCGGCAGCGTTAATATGACAGCCGCGCTACGCGGACAAATGGAACTTTTGGGCTGGGTCGGCGGGTCACCCTAGCCGCAATTCGCGCCAAAGGTTATAGTTTCGGCAGTTTACGATTGCAAACGACGGGAGAGCGTCAATGTCCGATTTTGAGGACCAGGTCGCGCTTGTTACTGGCGGGAGCCGCGGCATCGGGCGGGCGATATGCCTTGAACTGGCTGCTCGCGGCGCGCTGGTGGCGGTGAATTACAAGCGAAGCGCGGACGCAGCGGAAGACCTGGTCGCGGAGATTACCGCGGCGGGCGGCGCGGCGGAAGCCTTTCAAGCCGATGTCAGCAGCGCCGACCAGGTTCAGGCCTTGTTCAAGTCCGTGCTGGCGCAGCGAGCGCGCATCGATATTTTAGTGAACAATGCCGGTATCACAGAAGACAATGTCATTATGAGATTAAAGCCAAAGGACTTTGATGACGTCATCGCAAGCAATCTGCGCAGCGCCTGGTTATGCTGTCGGGAAGCCGCGCGCAGCATGATGCGTAAACGCAGCGGGACCATCATCAATATCACCAGTGTGGTGGGCATTGCCGGCAACGGGGGCCAAAGCAACTACGCGGCAAGCAAAGCCGGCATGGTCGGCATCACCAAGTCCTTGGCGAAGGAACTGGCGGTCCGCGGCATCCGCGTGAACGCGGTGGCGCCGGGCTTCGTGGAAACGGATATGACCGCCGATTTGAGCGCCGACCTGCGCGAGCGAGCCATCGAAGCGATTCCGCTGGGCAGGATGGGCAATCCGCAAGATATCGCCAAAACGGTCGCCTTCCTCGCCTCCCCCGACGCCTCCTATATCACAGGGCAAACGATTATCGTTGATGGCGGGATGGTCATGTAAGACGCCGCTATACAAAGACCGGAGGCATAACATGAGCACGGTATTTTCAAAAATCATCGCCCGGGAGATCCCGGCCGACATCGTATACGAGGACGATTTGGTGATTGCCTTCCGCGATATCGCGCCAATCGCGCCAGTGCATGTCTTGATCTTACCCAAGAAAGAAATCGCGACTGTGAACGATGTCACAGCCGCTGACGAGCTAGCTTTAGGCAGGATGATGACGGTTGCCGCAAAAATCGCAAGTGATGAAGGGATTGCTGAAAATGGCTATCGCTTGATCACCAATTGCAACAAACATGGCGGGCAGGAAGTGTACCATCTGCACATGCACCTGCTGGGCGGTCGCAGCCTGGGCCCGGTGTTGGCGAGGCGGCAAAAATGATAGCGGCGAGGGACCTTGCCCGTCGCACTGGAGATCGCCCCGCTAGCCTTGGCTGGTTTCCGCAGCCGCTGCTTCAGATTCCAGATCTTCAGATTCCAGTTCTTGATCAGGTTCTTCTTCTGTGGCGCTTGCTTCAACCGGCGTATCGGCATTGGCTTCTGTCATGTCATCGGCGTCTTCAACGGCAGCTCCTTCAGCAGCGTCGTCTTCGGCGGCCCTGGGGCTAGCTTCGGCGTCGCCCTCCCTGGTTTCTGTCGGCGTATCTGTTGGCGCGTCCGTCTCGTCTTCGGCAGCAGGTGTTTGCGGCTGCGCTTCTTCTTCGGCTGCTTGATTTGGCGGATCTTCGGTTTCCTCTGCCGCATCAGCCGGCGGCTCTGCGGGCACGCCCCAATCGTTGGGCGTGGCGTCGTCAATCGCTTTGACTATCTCGCTCGTTGATGGCACGCCGCCCGCGCGCTCCGACGTGATGGTCACACCGTTGACTTGCAGGGTTGGCGTGCCGGTAACATCTTCGGTCAGGGCGCTGTTTAGCGTTTCAGAAATCGCCGCCGAGTTGAAGCAATTGGTCAGCGTCGTCGTATTTAGGTCCAGCCCCTCGGCGCCGGCCAGGAGGCGGTTTTGCGAAAAAGCGGTGTTGGCATAGCGCGTTTGCCAATCAAAAAGAACGTCGTGCATCTCCCAGAACATGCCTTGCCGCCCAGCGCATAACGCAGCCCGCGCCGCGCCCTGGGCATTGGGAATCGAGCCAGTCTGCATGGGAACATAGGTATAGAGCGCCTGTCCCCCGCGAACGCGATCGAGAATGGCGTCAAAGGAATCGCTATGCAGCGCCTCGCAACCCGGGCAGGAGAAGCTGGCGTACTCTTCCAGGGTGACCGGCGCGTCCAGATCCCCAAGCTGCGGATAACCCTCGACAGAGAACGATCTTGTTATGTCATTGTATCGCTCGCTTAGATCCGGCGGGATATAAGCCTCGACCGGCTGATTGGAAACAATAATCATCGCGACAGCCACAACAGCCACAATTACAATAGCCAAGAGCAGTATCATCCAGCGATTCTGACGACGCTGCCTTTGACGGCGCTGCCTGGCTTCCCGCGTGCGACTTGCCTTTTTTGCCATATCCCTCTCAACCTCATGTTGCGACAATCATGCCTAGCTCAACCTGCCAAGAGTCTAATGCACAGTCGACGGTTTGTAAAAGGACAAGTATCAGGCATTTCGGCAGGCGCTTCCCGCACAAGCCAGCCAACCGCCGCCGGAAAACGCAAACGCTTGCAAAAGAGCTACGGTAACACCGCGCCGGGAATTCTGGTAAAATGCAGGCTCAACAGAGGGGAGCGATTGCCGCTCTTTGTTCTGTTGCGAGCGCTGATAATCCGGTCTCATTAGACACAAAGGAAGAGCCAATGAGCGACGTTTTTGGAGCACGCGGCACATTTGCTACGGGCAATGGCGAGGCGGTCATTTACCGATTGAGCAAGCTAGCGGATAGTGGCGTCGGGCAGGTTGATTCGCTGCCATTCAGCATCAAGATCCTGTTGGAAAACGCGCTGCGCAATCTGGACGGGCGTCACTTCACGGAAGACGACGTGGCGAACCTGGCTTCTTGGGATGCCAACAATCCCAATCCGGTCGAAATCCCCTTTAGTCCGGCGCGGGTGATTTTGCAGGATTTCACTGGCGTGCCTTCGCTTGTGGATCTGGCGGCGCTGCGCAGCGCGATGGCGCGCATGGGTGGCGATCCGCAGAAGATCAATCCGACTGTGCCGGTGGATTTGGTCATTGATCACTCGGTACAGGTCGACTTTTTCGGCCAGCCCGATGCGATCGCCCGCAATGCGGAAATGGAATTTGTACGCAACCGAGAACGTTATGAATTCTTGCACTGGGGGCAGAAAGCATTCGAGAACCTCAAGGTCGTGCCGCCGGCGACGGGCATTGTGCACCAAGTCAATTTGGAATACCTGGCAAAAGTGGTGCAACTATACGATGACCCAAATGGCGCAGGCAAAGTGGCGCTGCCGGACAGCTTGGTCGGTACTGATAGTCACACCACAATGGTTAATGGCTTGGGCGTGCTGGGATGGGGTGTAGGCGGCATCGAGGCGGAAGCCGCCATGTTGGGCCAGCCCATCTATATGCTGATGCCAGAGGTGGTCGGCTTCAAGTTGATGGGACAATTGCCCGAAGGCTCGACAGCCACTGACCTGGTTCTCGTTGTGACACAAATGCTGCGCCAGAAAGGCGTGGTCGGCAAGTTCGTCGAATTTTATGGACCCGGGCTTGGCAGCATGACCCTGCCCGACCGCGCGACCATCGCCAACATGGCGCCCGAATATGGCGCGACCATGGGCTTCTTCCCGGTGGATGACGAAGTCATCAGCTATTTGCGCCGTACTGGCAGAGACGAAGCAACCCTGCAATTAGTCGAACGCTATTGCAAGGAACAAAGCCTGTTTCGCAGCGACGACACCTGCGACCCAGCCTTCAATGACATTCTGTCATTAGATCTAGGTACCGTTGAGCCAAGCGTCGCTGGTCCTTTGCGCCCGCAAGATCGCATTTTGGTGAAAGAGTTGAAGCCCAAGTTCAATAAAGTCCTGACTGCGCCCTTAGGACCACAGGGTTTCGCCCTAGCGGCGGATCAACTGGACAGCGCCGGCAGCTACCAAAGCAATGGCGACCAAGCCGACCTCAAGCACGGCTCCGTGGTTATCGCCGCGATAACCTCCTGCACCAATACCAGCAATCCCTCGGTGATGGTGGCGGCTGGTTTGCTGGCGAAAAAAGCCCACGAACGCGGACTGATGCGCAAGCCATACGTCAAGACCAGCCTGGCGCCCGGCTCCAAAGTGGTCACGGAGTATCTGGACAAAGCTGGGCTCACGCCGCACTTGGAAGCGCTTGGCTTCCATACCGTCGGCTATGGCTGCACCACCTGCATCGGCAACAGCGGTCCGCTGCCCGACCCAGTGCGCGAGGCGATACAGCAAGCGGATATTGTCGCCGCTTCGGTTTTGAGCGGCAATCGCAACTTTGGTGGCAGAATTGGACCCGATGTCCGCGCCAATTTCCTGGCTTCTCCGCCGTTGGTGGTCGCCTATGCTCTGGCTGGCACCGTCGATATCGACCTCAGCAGCGAGCCGATCGCCCAAGATCATGCTGGGCGCGACGTCTATCTCAGTGACATTTGGCCCTCGCAGAGCGAAATCGTGTCCACACTGCAGAACAGCCTGGACGCCAATATGTACCTCGAGCAATACGGCAACGTTTATGAAGGCAACGAGGAGTGGAACGCCATCCCAAGCACCGATGAGCCGGTCTATGAGTGGCGAGCGGACAGCACCTATATCCAGGAACCGCCTTTCTTTGTCGATCTCCCGCATGAACCCGCGCCCATCCAGCCCATCAACGGAGCGCGTGTCATGGTCAAGGGCGGCGACTCCGTCACCACCGACCATATATCTCCCGCAGGCGCAATCGCCATCAACGGTCCGGCCGGGCAATACCTGCTGGGCAACGACGTCAGTCCGCAGTATTTCAACAGCTTCGGTTCGCGCCGAGGCAACGACCGCGTGATGACCAGAGGCAGCTTCGCCAACGTGCGTTTGCGCAATTTGCTGGTGCCAAACAGCGAAGGCGGCGTAACCTACTACCTGCCGACCATGGAAGAAATGTCGATATACGACGCGTCGCTAAAGTACCAGGCTGATGGCACGCCCCTGATTGTGCTCGCGGGCAAAGATTACGGTATGGGTTCATCGCGTGATTGGGCGGCGAAGGGTACGCTGCTATTGGGCATCCGAGCGGTAATTGCGGAAAGCATCGAGCGCATTCACCGCAGCAACCTGGTGATGATGGGTGTGCTGCCGCTTGTCTTCGCCGACGGCGCGTCTTACAAGTCGCTTGGGCTGACCGGCCACGAGACTTATGATATTCCCGTCGCCGACGACATCCAACCCATGCGCAGGTTGACCGTCCGCGCGACCGCCGACAATGGCAGCCAGACGCGCTTTGATGTCATCGCGCGTCTCGATTCCCCCGTAGAAGTCGACTACTATCGAAACGGCGGCATCCTCCACACGGTGCTGCGCAACTTCCTTGCCGATTAGGTCATGCCGCGGAATTGTTTCCTGGACAGCGCGCCGAATACGGCGCGCTGTTTTCATTTTAGGCTTCATTATTGACTCCCTACTCGGCTTCCTTCTGGGCTTCATTGCAGCCACAAGCGCCGCAGCCCGCGCGTCATTAGCCGTTGCAAGCGTCACGGTTTAGCGATAAGGTTGCAGATTAGATTATCCCCACCCGACGGAGCGCCATATATGTATCCTTTGCGAACGAGTCACAGGCTGACCGTTACCATCTTCATCACGCAGAGCCTGATGTCCGCCTCGCAAATTGCCATCCTTACCCTGCATTCCATTGCCGCCGGCATCCTGGGCGGCGGCGACAGCGCGGCTGGCATGCCGACGACAGTGGTAACATTTTCGCATTCAATCATGGCTTATGCCTTCGGCATTTATATGGGGCGCTTTGGACGGCGCATGGGCTTGAGTACCGCTTACACTTTTGGCGCGATTGGCGGCGTCTTGGGCACGATTGCGGTGCTCAACGGCAATTTCTTGCTGTTGCTGTTCAGTTCCGCCTGCATGGGCTCGGCGCGGGCGGGCGCCCAGATGAGCCGATTCGTGGTCGGGGAGATGTTCCCAGCCGAAAAGCGCGCGCAGATGATCGGCCGGATCGTCTTTGCCGGCACCATCGGCGCCATTTTTGGTCCCGCGCTGATCGAGCCGGGCACAAGTCTGGCTGGCGCGCTGGCGCTTGACCTGGCAGATGGACCCGCTTTGGCTGGGTCCGACTTTACGCAGGTCATCATGCCGGCGGCCGATTTTCGCCAAGGCTTGACGACGGGACCCTGGGTGATGGCTTTTTTCATCTATGGCTTGTCCGCCTTTATCAGCGTTATATTTCTGCGCCCGGAACCGGCGCTGGTCGCGCAACAATATACCTCCCAAAGCAAGCAGCAGGAGCAAGCGGATACCCAGCACAAGCTCATGGATCTGCTGCGGTTGCCCAATGTGCAACTCGCGATACTGTCCATGCTAATCTGTCAAACGGTGATGAGTACCTTGATGACGATTACGCCCTGGCACATGCACCGCGCGGACCATGGCAACACAACTGTCTCCTTGGTGATTTCGGTGCATGTCTTGGGCATGTTTGGGCTATCCGCCGTGACCGGCTGGCTGATTGATCGCTATGGGCGGATTCCCATGATGGTTGTGGCGGCATTGACCTTGGTCGCATCCACGATCATCGCGCCGCTGTCGACGCAATTGCCCTATTTGCTATTGGGATTGTTCTTGCTGGGCTTGGGCTGGAACTTCGGCTATATCGCCGGATCGTCCATGCTTTCCGACGCGCTTAGCGGTTCCGACCGCACGCGCGTGGCCGGCTTCAACGACATGCTAGTCGCGTTTTGCGCCGGACTGGGCACATTAAGTTCGGGCTTCCTGTATGGATTGGGGGGCTTCTTGCTGGTCAGCATCGGCGGCGGCTTGCTGGCGCTGCTGCTGCTGGCGCTGGTGCGACAACTGTCCATGAAACAAGTTGTCTTGCAAGCCAGCTAGTTCACATTTGATCCCTCATCCCAGCCCTCATCCGAGTCCCCATCCGAGTCCTCATCCGCTTGCCGCAGCAGGTAATTCTGCTCCACAATCGCCAGCCAAGCCAAACCGATAATGAAGGTCGAACTGCCGAAGGCGATCGCGGTGATAAGCGCATTGGCGACCGGAATGTCCTCGAGGAATTCGCTTAAAGCCGCCTGCGCGAGGCGGATGCCGACGTAGCCGGCAATGCCGCCGCCTAATACCACAACTCCGGTCCTTTGCAGCATTGGCGCGAGGTCTTGCCGCGATAGGTCTTGGTCAAAATACTTGCGGTATATGTCCAAGCACATCCAGGCATCGGCGACCGATATGCCCAATTGCTTCGCCAGCTCCAGCGTGGGTCCCGGGACCGCGCCGGTCAAAGCCGCGCCGCCAACCGTTTGTGTGATCTTCAGCAAGGCTTCGTAGCGCTTCTGCTGTAGAAAAGCCGGGTCAACCGCCATGGATTACGCTGTCTTTCTGCTCTCATCCCAGTATGCTAAACTTCAGGTCTATCATAATGCAATTGGCAGACGAGATGCAAATTACCCTTTACACCGATGGCGCATGCGACATTCACGCGCCTAACCAGCCGGGCGGTTGGGCGGCCATCCTGCGCGCGACCGACAAAAGCGGTAAGGTCATCAAAGAGTCTGTCCGCAGCGGCGGCTGTGAAATGACCACCAATAACCAAATGGAGCTTACCGCGGTCATCGAGGGCTTGAAGATCTTGAAGCAGCCCGCGACTGTTACTATTCACACTGATTCAAAATATGTCATTGACATCGCCCAGGGCGCAAAAAAAAGCCGTAAGAACACCGATTTGTGGCGGCGATATTTTGAATTTGCGGAACGCCACCAGGTCAGATTGTTTTACATCAAGGGACATTCGGGCCACCGCTACAACGAGCGCTGCGATCGTCTTGCGGTGGCGGAAAAGAATCGCTTGTCCCGCCCCAAAGCGGATGCTGTAGATCAGCCAGTGCCTACAAATGAAAGCGAGATTGAGGTCTTTCTCTCGACGCGCTATTCTTCGCAGCGGAAAATGGCAGCCTGGTGCGCCGTTACAGTATGTAAAGTAGAAGTGCGAGAGGCTGGTGAAGCGCTCGCAAACATCAGTGAATTGGAAGCGGTGCTCATCGCGGCGAAGACCTGCCTGGCCGCGCTGCCAGCCGATTGCAGCGTTACCCTGCTGACAGCGCAGGAATACCTTGCCAAAGGCATGAACCAATGGCTGGGCAAGTGGGCAGCCAAGGGTTGGAAAACACTAGCGGGCAAGCCGGTCAAGTATCAGAGCCATTGGCGGGCTCTGCTTGAACTCTCGCAGGCGCGTCAGGTCGCATTTGTCTTTGTCAGGTCACGCGAGGACAATCCGCATTTTCGGCGCGGGACCGACATGACGAAGCAGTTGCTCGAACGCGCGGACTGACTCAACTTGTGTTATAGTAGGCGCTGTTTGCCCAGGCGATACAGGAACGATTCATGCCCAGTTATGCGAAGCGCGTCGAACCCTTTGGAATAACCATATTTACCGAAATCAATCAACTGGCCGCCCAGCACCAGGCGGTCAATCTTGGGCAGGGCCGACCCGATTTTGACGGACCGCAAGAGATAATCGACGCGGCAGTCCAGGCATTAAATGGCGACAGCGCCAATCAATACGCGCCCAGCCCCGGTTTACCCAGTTTGCGCGAAGGCGTGGCGAGGCATGCGGGGGTCTTTTACGATCTGGACGTCGACCCCGAAAGCGGCGTCATCGTAACAGCCGGCGCGACGCAAGGGGTATTCAGCGCCATCATGGGTTTGGTCGACCCCGGCGACGAGGTGATCGTGATTGAGCCGTATTACGACAGCTATGTGCCGGGCATACAAATGGCCGGCGGTGTACCCGTCTATGTGCCCATGCACCCGCCAAACTGGACCTTTGACGAAGCGGAATTACGCGCCGCATTTAGCCACAACACCAGGGCGATACTGCTCAACACGCCCAACAACCCGTCCGGGCGCGTCTATACGCGGGCGGAACTTCAGCTGATCGCCGACCTATGCGTCGAGCACGATGTCATCGTGATTTCCGACGAAGTTTATGAACATCTGATCTTTGAGGGGCATCAGCACATCGCGATGGCGTCGCTGGATGGCATGTACGAGCGCACGGTGACGGTCGGCAGCGCCGGCAAGACCTTTGGCATGACCGGCTGGAAGATCGGTTGGGTCTATGGACATCCCGAGTTGATCACCGGCGTCTGGCGCGCGCACCAGTTTATCACCTTCGCGACCAACCACCCGACGCAGGAAGCAGTTGCCTACGCATTTACCTTGGGCAATAGCTATTACGAAGAGTATCAGGCTTTGTATACGCGCAAGCGCGAACTGGTTATGCAAGTAATAGACGCGGCTGGCATGTCCGCGATTCAGCCAGAAGGCACTTACTTCATCATGGGCGATTTTTCCGATGTTTTTGACGGCGATGATGTGGCTTTCTGCCGCTATTGCATCGAGCGCATCGGCGTAGCCACCATCCCGCCTTCGGCGTTCTTCAGCGCAAAGCACCGGCGCCATGCGGAAAATCACGTCCGTTTCGCCTTTTGCAAGAGCGACGAGACGCTGGAACGCGCTGCGGAACGAATGCGGAAACTGCGTTCTGGCTAATTCGGATTATTAGTTCGGATTGTAGCGCGCGGATTGCCCAACATTCTCATAATTTCGTCGAGCAAATCTCTAGACAAGCGGATCATGCAATGATATAATTCATTGTATCTGTTGATTGATACTATTTATATGACGAATGAGCGGAATAAACCTCGGTTCTGACTTCCTGAATTACATCGTGCGGCGGGGCTTCCAACCCGGCGACCGCTTGCCGTCGATTCAGGAACTAACCAACGATTCGCATCTAGACATGAGCGCCAACAAGGTTCGCGAACAGCTGGAAGTGGCGCGGACCTTGGGCTGGGTCGAGGTGCGGTCCAAGCGCGGCACTCGCGTCAAGAATTACGCTTTTACACCGGCCGTGCGCCTCAGCGCGTTATATGCCATGGCGAACGGTGAAAGCTTCGAGTCCTTCGCGTCTTTGCGCAACCATGTAGAATCCGCCTATTGGAACGAGGCTTGCGCCTTATTGCGCGCTGAAGACCTCGACATCATGCAGAACTGTATAGACGGCGCCAATGAAAAGCTGGATTCCCCGCCTATCCACATCCCTAATCCCGAACATCGTCTCTTTCACTTGACCGTCTTCAAGCATCTGGAAAATACCTTCGTTCTGGGAATCCTGGAAGCCTATTGGGATTTGTACGAAGAAGTCGCTATCAACCGTTATATGGATTACAGCTACTTGCGGCGGGTTTGGGATTATCACGCCATCATTTTGCAGCAGATCAAAAACAATCGTTTCGACGACGCTCGCTTGGCTTTTATAGAGCATACGCGGCTGTTGCGGCACGAGCCAGGCATCGCCTCTTGGGAGATGCAAAGAGGCTAAAAGTGAACAATCCAATGCAAGGACCGCTGGAAGAAGATCTTGACCATGTTGTCTGAAAGGAGTCTTGCGCAAATTGCTGCGCGGAAGCTATGGCAATAAACGTACAATCTCAATCCAAAGTGACTACAAGTGAGCCGGTGATCAACGACTTCGCCTTCTCGGTCGCTACCAAGAACGGCTCCGGCAGCCAGACCTCCAACAACGTGCTGGTGATGTCTCTCTTTCGCATGGGCATCCCGGTGAATGGCAAGAACTTGTTCCCTTCCAACATCAAGGGGCTGCCGACCTGGTATACCATTCGCGCCAGCAAAGATGGTTACACAGCGCGCAAGGAAGTAACAGAGATCGTGGTAGCCTACAACAATAGCACCGCTCCCGAAGATGTCGCTAATTTGCCGCCCGGCGGCGTCTGCGTCACGACGGACAAGATCGCCCGCGTCATCAAACAGCGCGATGACATCTCTTACTACGAGATTCCTGTCGCCGCGCTCATGAAACAGACCAAAGTGCCGTCGGCATTTCGCAAGCTCGTCGAGAACATGACTTATGTTGGCGCGGTCGCCAAGCTCTTCGACATCCCGCTGGATCTGATCTATGATGTCTTGCTGTCCAACTTCAAGGGCAGAGACAAACCAGCGAAGATGAACCACGATGTCGTGCGGCTGGCTTACGACTGGACAGCCGAAAACATTGAAAAGACCGATCCCTACCGCTTTGAAAGCATGGATGGCACAACCGGCAAAATCATGATGACGGGAAATGACGCCGGCGCGCTCGGCGCGGTTTTCGGCGGCGTCAATGTTGTGGCTTGGTATCCGATCACGCCGTCCACCAGCTTCGTCGACGGCATCATCAGTTTCCGGCATCTGCGCCAGAACGAGAACAAAGAGAACACCATCGCAATCGTGCAAGCTGAAGACGAATTGGCTGCCGCCGGCATCATCACCGGCGCCGGCTGGGCTGGCAGCCGCGCCCTGACCTCAACCAGCGGACCTGGCATCAGCTTGATGGCGGAATTCGCAGGTCTGGCGTATTTTGCCGAGATTCCCGCGGTCTTCTGGAATATCACGCGCATGGGACCCAGCACAGGCTTGCCCACCCGCACCAGCCAAGGCGACCTGCTCTTCACGCATTTCTTGGGTCATGGGGATAGCCGTCAGCTTTGCCTGCTGCCGGGCAACTTAAAAGAGGCATTCGAATTCGGCTGGAAATCCTTTGACCTGGCCGAAGCCTTGCAGTCGCCGGTATTTGTTATCAGCGACCTCGACCTGGGCATGAACAACTGGCTGTCCGAGCCTTTCGATTACCCCGACCAGCCGATCGACCGCGGCAAGGTTCTCGACGCGGCGCAACTACAGTCTTTCATTGACGAACACGGCAAGTGGGGCCGCTATATGGATGTCGATGGCGATGGCATCCCCTATCGCACTGTGCCCGGCACCGACCACCCATTGTCGGCATTTTTCACGCGGGGCACGGGGCACGATGAGTTTGCGACATACAGCGAGCGCAGTGATGATTGGGTCGAGAACATGAAGCGATTGCGCCTCAAAATGGATACAGCGCGCGAGATGCTGCCGCAGCCAATCATCGACGACAGCAGCGGCTCGGACATCGGTATCGTCACCTTCGGCACCAACGAAGACGCCGTGCGCGAGGCGCGCGACTGGCTGGCGAACGATGGCATCCAAACCGATTATTTGCGCGTCCGCGCTTTGCCGATTGCCTCCGCCGTGGGCGATTTCATCCATTCTCACGAGAGCATCTTCGTGATCGAGAACAACTTCGATGGCCAGCTCAACCAACTGCTGCACATCGAAAGTCCCGAGGACATTTCCCATGTCCGTTCCCTGGCGCTAGGCGATGGTCTGCCCATGACGCCGAACTGGATCTACCAGAATTTGAGAGAACAGGAAGGTTAATCATGCCACCGCGCGTCAATCAGATAGGTTTGAGCCGAAACGAATACAAGGGCCGTCCCAGCACGCTTTGTCCCGGCTGCGGTCACGATTCAATCTCGAACCAGATTATCAGCATTGCCTATGAAATGGGCATCGAGCAGCACAAATTCATCAAAGTTAGCGGTATCGGCTGCTCTAGCAAGACGCCTGCGTATTTCTTGGGGGGATCGCACGGTTTTAACGCATTGCATGGCAGGATGCCGTCAGTGGTGACTGGCGCGCTTTTGGCGAACAAGGATTTGTCCTGCGTAGCCGTCAGTGGTGACGGGGACAGCGGCTCGATCGGCATGGGGCAGTTCAAGCATGTGATACGCCGCAATGTGCCATTTGTGTACATCATCGAAAACAACGGCGTTTACGGCTTGACCAAAGGGCAATTCTCCGCCACAGCGGACGAGGGGCAGTTCCTGAAATACTATGGGTTGAATGATATGCCGCCCATTGATCTGGCGCTGGAAGCGGTGATTTCGGGCGCGTCATTCGTGGCGCGCAGCTTTAGCGGCGACGCCAAACAAGTACAAGCGCTGCTCAAGGCGGCCTTCCGCCATCAAGGCACGGCCGTGCTGGATATCATCAGCCCCTGCATCACTTTCAACAATGCCGAAACCTCAACCAAGAGTTATCCCTACGGCAAGGACAACGAGATCCCGCTGCATGAGATCGAGATTCTCGTCCCGGACTATGTGGATGCAAAAGAAGAAATCGAAGTCGATGATTATGAAGCTGGCGACATTATCGATGTCGAAATGCACGACGGCAGTTTCATTCGGCTTAAGAAACTCGACAACGATCACGACCCGCGCAATCGCCGCATGGCGATTGACGTGCTGGAGCAGTCCCTGCGCGAGCAGATCTTCTCCACGGGCTTGATTTACTTCGAGGAGCCGCGCCCCACGCTGGCGGATACGGAAGGACTGGTCGAGACGCCGCTGGCTCGTCTTGATGTGGCAAGCCTGAGGCCCCCAAAGGCGGCGCTTGATGGTTTGATGCAGCAGCTTATGGCGGGCTGACCTCATCCCTAGCCCCTCACACCAAGTCTGTACCTTGCAGGTATCTGTAAATGAGGGGCTTATAGTAACATCACGTTATAGCCATTTATCATTATGAGAAACCGTAGCGGACTAAGTTTGATCTCGCAGATTCAGCTTACCCACGCGGTAGGTCCATCTGAATATGAGAGAATCAGATATAATCGAATTGGAGCAGTTGCGCAATGGCATTGGCTGCCTTAGCGTTGAGCATTGCGCGGCATCCTGTCAGGCAGCGCAACTTGCCCTAACAGAGGCCGGGCATTCAGTCTCGGTTAGATGTCAAGTTGAAGATCAGGAGAATCCGCTCTTCAGCGTCGTTCTGCAATGGACCGATCTGGAAACAACCTCGGCAATTCGCTCATGGAGACAACGTCAGCGCCTTGGCGAGTGGGCAGCCGAAGGAATCGCCTTCTTAATGATTGAAGAGTTTACCCAGTTTACGGTCGTTGATCAGTCGGAAGTCGATACTAGACCAGGGCGCGGTACAGGCATCGATTACTACCTGGGAACCAAGGAAAACCTTGACTGTAACGATGAAGAAGATTTCCCTGCGCATTCGGCAAGATTGGAAGTCTCCGGAATCTTACGTCCTTCCGCTGGCAACTCTCTCAAAGCGCGCGTTTCGGACAAGATTGAGCAAACCAAGAAGTCAGACAGTGATGGTACACCGGCCTATATCATAGTTGTAGAGTTTGAAACGCCAGTGCTAAACTTTACACAGAGGGATCCAAACCATGTCGGCGAAACCGTATCTCAAGAAGAGCGTTAGACTACACCGCGAAGCGTCCGAGCTTGCTAACAAAGCGCGAATTGCTCAGTTTGATGGCGATGAAATCGCATTCATGCAGCTCACGCAGCAAGCCTTTCACAAAGAATCCGAGTCGGCCAAGTTACTGCGCGCAGATCCGTCTCACCACATGTTTGCCATTCTGCATCGAAGCGCGGCGACTTTGGCATATCGCTGTGGTGAGTACGAATGCGCTAAAGAACATATTCGGGAAGGATTGAACCAGGCTCGTAACGATGTCATGCGGGAAGATTTGTATCACCTTCTTGATAGGGTGAGACTCGCGCAGAAATATGGACAAAACGCAGACGAGCTTGGTTTGGAAGTTTAATATTTAGGCATATCGGGATCTATCTCGTCAGCCCAAGCCAGGATGCCGCCTTCGACATTGAACATTTTGTCCAAGCTATAGCCGATTTCCGATAGCATCGCGATACTGTCGGCGCTGCGCATACCGGAACGGCAGTGAACGAAGAGCGTTTTGTCTTTGGGCATCCCCTTCAAAATTGTTTCTTCCCAGAGCTTGCGCCCGGCTTGAATCCCGTTTTTCGCCAATTGAATATCCGGTTTGGGGATGCGCAAGGTACCATTGATGGCGCTGATATCCCATTCGTGGGGGTCGCGGACATCAACAACAAGCACATCGCGACCATTTTCCAACGCGGCTCGCACATCGTGGACTGTCACCGAATTGATCTCCAGCTCTCGCGCGTCGTCGACGGCGCTGAATTCGCTATGATCGTGGGCTGGCATGCCACAGAATTGCTCATAGTCGATCAACACAAGATCCGCCTTATCAATGCTGCATACCGGGCAGTCCGGGTCTTTGCGAACTTTAATGGTCTGGAAACTCATTTCCAAGGCATCATAGAGCAGCATGCGCCCGATCATCGGCTCGCCGATTCCCAGCAACAGCTTGATCGCTTCGGTCGCTTGCATGGTGCCGATCGTGCCGGGCAATATGCCCAGGACCCCGCCTTCCGCGCAACTTGGCACCAGACCCGGCGGCGGCGGCTCCGGGAACATGCAGCGATAGCAAGGACCGCTTTCGGCGTAAAACACGCTTAACTGTCCCTCGAAGCGGAAAATGCTGCCGTAGACATTTGGAATGCCGAGTTTCACGCAGGCATCGTTGACGAGGTAGCGGGTCGGGAAATTGTCCGTACCGTCGATGACAATGTCCCAGCCCTGGCTGAAAATCCCCTCGGCGTTATCGGATGTCAGCGGCTCATTATATTTGACCACCTCGATATCTGGGTTGAGGTCGAGCATGCGTTGGGCGGCGCTATCCAGCTTGGACAGTCCAACGGTGCTTAGGCCATGTATCACTTGGCGCTGTAGATTGGTGAAGTCGACCACGTCATAGTCTACCAAGCCAATACGCCCGATGCCGGCCGCAGCCAGATAAAGCGCCAATGGGCTGCCCAATCCACCGGTTCCGATCAAAAGAACATTGGAGGCTTTCAAACGCCTTTGGCCCTCGATGCCGACTTCCGGCATGATGACATGGCGGCTGTAGCGAATGACTTCCTCATTGTTCAATTCCGCCATGCGATTGTGTAAATGCGTCATCATTCCCACTCCATCAAGCTCAAAGCGAAGGTGCTTCCGCCGGCGATGCTGGGGATGATGCGCAAGCTGTCGCTTGCCGCAATTTCCGTATCAAGACCCTGCATGAATCGAATATCCTCGTCGTCAATGAAAATATTGACAAAGCTGCGCAGTTCGTCGTCGTTAAACAAATGAACACGCAGGTCTGGATGCGCTTCTACCAGGTTCATCAGCGCCTCGCCAACCGTTGCGCCAAGAACGTCGATGTTGGACGCGCCGCCTGTATATGCGCGCAGCGGCGTTGGGATGCGAATGCTCGCCATGGTTTTCTTCTCCTTCTGTCTCTTTAATGTTACGTTGACACTGCTTTCGCCGTCGATTTGCGGGATGCGCGTCAACTAATCGATTTCAAGCACATTGAGTTCTTCACTATCAAAGACGCTGCGATCCGCCCGCAACTTCCAAACACGCATATCGCTTGCCCTGCCCATTTCGACCGAGGTAATGATGTAGAGGAAATTTGGCAGCGCGTGCTCGCGGTCGTACTCGGACGGTATCGCCGGCGAATCCGGATGGCTGTGATAATATCCCACTAAGACTAGCCCACGGTCGTCGGCTTCATCTTCGAGCCGCATCCAGTCTTGTGGGGTCATCGCGTAACGATGGTACTGTTCCTCTTCCGCGAAAACGTTGTCCACCTGAATGATGTCACGGATGATTGTGCGATTAGCCGCCAGCTCGCCCAAAAGAAAGCCGCCACCTTCGTTGGGATAGGTAGCTTCCATCTGCTCGCATATCCGATTTTGTAGGAGCTTTCCTATGTGAATCGTCATCATAGTATTGTTGCCCGTCATCAAAACAAAAAAGAGCCAACCCTTGCGCGTTGACTCTCGTTTCTTTAGTGCTGGATGGTGACCTAGTGTCTACAATCAGCAGAAATCCCCGCGCGCGAAGCAATATAGTCCTATGCTACAACAACAGAGGCAGCTAGTTGCCGCGGGATGAGTCGCTTTGCAGTTCACCATGGCGCATAGACTAGCAGCTTCGCGGACAATGCGCAACGGTCGATCTCTTTTGCCTGGGTCTAGGCGCTCTGTAGCGAACAAATCATTGGCCTTTGCGCCCATTCTGCCAGGGCAATCGCTTCAAATTATTTTCAACATAGAGGACGCAGATGTGATTCCAACAAAATAATGCAAATTTTCAGGGGCGGTGTAGGGGCGACCAATCTGGTCGCCCGACGCTGCTGCGTTCTGATTTCGGGCGACATGGTATGTCGCCCCTACATTTAGACCCTTCGTCGAGTTTTGCATGACTAACTTGGTTTCGCTGAGGACACAGAGTTCGTAGGGGTTTAGACGACAATTCTTCTAAATCTGCGGCCCGGAATCGGCAACAGTCCCCAGCGAAACGTGATTTGTCACAAAAATCACAGCTGAGATGAGATTTTTTGTTTTCTCTGCGTTCTCTGCGTACTCTGTAGTTAAATTTCAGTTTAGAATCCCGCCATTTCGTCCGCCATCATTTTGAAGCGATTGCCCTGCCCATTCTGCTGATTGTCATTGAAGGCATGAATTGACAGTGCTATACTTCGCTGTCGAATGACAATCTCAGCTTATGATCTGTCGCCATAGGCGAAGATCAGGCTACGCCCGGCTCGATGACATGGGGCAAACAGTCGACAGCAAATCGAGACGGTGAGAACATCAAGAGCTTGGCGCGGCGGCAAGCGCGCCGCGATTGAAAGGCACTCTGGAAATCATAATCATCAAGGAGATGCGCTAGATGGCAAGTAAAGGTGGGCTAGAGGGAGTCGTCGTAGCGGATATTGCGACGAGCTTCATTGACGGAACAATCGGCAAACTGAGTTATGGCGGCTATGCCATTGAAGAACTGGCTGAAAAGGCGTCATTTGAAGAAGTCTTGTTCCTGCTTCACAATATACGCCTGCCAAACCAAGCCGAATACGAAGCGCTGCGAGCGGATATCGCCAAGAATGCCGCGATTCCGGAACCAATCGTAGACATGATGAAGTCCTTGCCGGAAAGAACGCCGGCTATGGCGGCGCTGCGCAGCGCCGCTTCCATGCTGTCCGCCTTTGACGAGGATGCGGAGAACCTGACCGACAAAGGTCTGGCGCTGTCCAAGGCAGTACGTCTGAGCGGACAAATCACAACGATTTGCGCCGCATGGATGCGCATCACAAAAAACCTGGAACCGATTCGTCCGCGTCAGGACCTGACCTTGGCGCAGAACTTCGTGTACATGATGTTGGGTGAAGAACCCGATGAAACCGCCAGCGCCGCGGTGGATGTCTATCTGGTATTGCTCGCTGAACACGGCATGAACGCCAGCACCTTTGCCGCCCGCGTCATCACCGCGACTGGTTCTGATATGCACAGCGCAGTTGTCGGCGGCATTGCCGCGCTAAAGGGACCTGCACATGGCGGAGCCAACTCCGAAGCCATGAAAATGTTCCTGGAAATCGGCGAAGTGGAGAACGTCGTCCCTTGGTTCGAAAAATACGTCAAGACTGGCGAGCGTCGCATCATGGGGATTGGACACCGCGTCTACAAATCCAATGACCCGCGCGCCGGCATTCTCAAGCAGCACGCGAAAGCGCTGGCGGAAAGCTCGGGCAAGCGGAAGTGGTACGATATTGCCGTCAAGCTGGAGGAGACGGCTCGGGCGGACGAGTATTTCATCTCGCGCAATCTCTACCCCAATGTGGATTATTATAGCGCGATAGTGCTTTACACCCTGGATCTGGATGTCGACATGTTCACAGCCCTTTTTGTCATGGCGCGCGTTGCCGGCTGGTCGGCGCATATCATCGGGCAGATGGGCGGACGCCTGATCCGGCCCAAGGCGAACTATGTTGGACCCTCTGATCTCGAATGGCCGCCGCTGGACCAGCGCTAAGCATCTAAGATTAGACCTTGGGGCGTCTCGTGAGACGCCCTGTTAAATGACTATTGTCATGTGGGCTTTTTTGCGTGTCGCGCAGGGCGCGTCGACACAGTCCGATTTGCCTAATGCCAAATCTTTATGCTAAGCTGATTCCATGGCTTCTTAGGAATCAGCGGCATGATCCCCTACAAGATTGTCGGCAAATCGGATTTTCGACCCTACGTCGCGTTCTTCGTCACTGTCACGAATGTCTTAGCCTTCGTCTACGTGCTCTTATATGCCTTTTTTGGCGGATTGTCGCTGGAACAGGTATATAGCAGTTACGTCTTGAATATCTGCGCCATAAGCCAGCAGAGCCCGCTCGAGACAATCGTCGATGGCGCGCGCAGCATCTTCCTGCACATGAGCTTTGTGCACCTGACCTCCAACATCATCATCTTTTACGTATTCGGCTCTCGCATTGAAGAGCATCTGGGACACCGCAAGTTCCTCGCCTTTTACCTTATTGTCGGGTTCGGCGGGCATTTCGGTCACATCTTGTTTGATGGCGCGCTCTGCAGCGAACCGCAATACATGATCGGCTCCAGCGGCGCGATCTCGGGAGTGATCGGCGCCTTTCTCTTCCTTTTCCCCACGGCGCGCATTCGCTCCAAGATCATTTTTCTCAAGATTTTCGGCTATGACGTGAACGCGCCGGCCTGGGTCTATCTGGTCTATTGGCTCTTCATGCAGTTCTTCTATGAAGTGGGTTCAGTGGCGCCGCGGATCAATGTGCATTGGGGTCATGTTGGCGGATTCTTCACCGGGCTGGCGCTCATCTTTGTCATCTCCTTTTTCATCGCGCCGCCGAATGGCTCGGGCCGCCATTCATCAAACGAGTGAAAGCAGCTCAGAGCCAGTGCAATCGAATTGAAGGCGACTTGCGCGAAACCAAAAACCTGTGATAACGTAAATGTGTTAGGCTGAGCGAGAGGGAGCGGCGATGTTTCCTTTAACGGTAGTCGGACGAGACAAAAAACTTCCCAAAGCGACCATCGCGCTGATCGTCGTGAATATCCTGGTGTTTCTGTGGGAACTGTCCGTGGATGCCCAGGGCGAAGGCTTCTTGAAAGCCGCACTGCAAAACTACGGCTTGGAAGTCTGCAAAATCGGCGAACAGCCTCTTGGCACGACGACGCTCGATTCCTTCCGCAGCATGTTCCTGCACGCCAGCGTCGCCCATGTGCTCGGCAATATGTGGTTTCTTTTCCTTTTTGGCGGGCTGGTGGAGCGCTACTTGGGCAGTATCAAGTTTGTCGCCGCTTACCTGACATTTGGCCTTATGGCGACAGCCGCGCACGTCATGCTTGGCAATACCATTTGCACAGTCGCCGATACGGGCGTCGTCATCGGCGCTAGCGGCGCCATCGCCGGGGTCATGGGCGGATTCCTCTATTTGCGCCCGGACGCCAAAGTGAAGACCATGCTAGGTTTCTTCCGACCATTTGTGTGGTCGGTCAACCTGCCCGCATTTCTTTTCCTGGGTTATTGGTTCTTGACGGACATTCTGCAGCAAGTGGGCTGGATCGGCGTTGAGACCGATGTTGCCCACTGGGCGCATATTGGCGGATTCATCGCGGGTTTCGCCTTGATGTTCTGCGTGGGTTTTTTCAAGCCGGTACCCAAGCCCGACCCGCTTGAACACCTGGCTGAGTGATTCCCTAAGCCCGCGCACGCGGGCAACTAGAGAAAAGGCACGTATAGGATGACCAGATTGGCGACAATCTGGCAGATCCAAGCGGCCGCCAATCCATTCCTCTCGCGGACGTAGACAAAGACCATATTCATCATAAGCAAAATAGTGACGATAACCGCCGTTACCGCGGGCAACTGTGTCACTGTCGTCCACATTACGGGGAAGAAAAGAATGGCATGCCAGAGCGTTGCCAACAAGCCCACTATCCAGAAGGGCAACTGATTTTGCAGCAAACCGCGAAAGAACAGCGTCTCCGATATCGGCATCACAAAGACCAGAAAGGCGAGCAGGCTGCCGGCAGTCATGCCCGGGAATATCTGCATCGTGACCGGTTCCAGGATGGATTGACGCAAAAATACCATCAGGGGTATGCCGAGCAGCAAACTATAGAGCAAGCCCCAGCCGATGTTCTCGGGACGTTCTTGCCCGATGCGCTCCATGTTGCCAAACAGCCAGGATAGAACGCTTACGCCGGAAAGCGCGCCCCATGCCAGCGTGTAGCGCAAATCGGCGTTATCCGGCACGATAGGGGCTAAGCCAATGCTGAGCGCGGCGGCAATCAAGAATCCGAAAATCGGATCGCTTGTGGCACCGCGAAATTGCGTGGGGGCGGGGCTTTGCGCTTGTGACGTATGAAGGGGCGCATCGCCTGTTGCTTCTATTTCGGCAAGCCCGTTTGCGGGTTCGCGCGGGGACTCTTCTATCATGTCAGGATGGTTCTTACCGCTTCAAGCACCTTGTCAATCGCTTGCTGGTCAATCCAATAATGGGTGCGCAGCCGAATTGAGCCGTTTTCTCCCCCATAGGGCGACATGAAGACATTATATTCTTGACGTAATATGTGGATAAACTGAGCCGATGTCATGTGAACGGCGTCCGAAAGCGCAAGGTAGACGAAGTTTGTGCTGTGCTTTTCGACGATTACTTGCGGTATCTCGCTGAGCCCTTCCGCCAACAAGCCAGCGTTGCGGTGATCCTCGCGCAAGCGATCAGTCATCTTGTGTAAGGCGATCAGACCGGCTGCCGCCAAGACACCCGCCTGCCGCAAGCTGCCGCCGAGCGCCTTGCGCGCGCGGCGCGCCCGACGAATGAAATCGGCCGAGCCCAACAGCAAGGAACCCGCGGGCGCGCAAAGCCCCTTGGAAAGGCAAAATGTTATCGAATCGGCGCCTGCCGCCAGCTCTTTAACATCAACATTAAAAGCCGCGGCGGCGTTAAATATCCTGGCGCCGTCGATATGCAGCAGCAAGCCATGTTCCCGCGCCAGCCCGGCTACTTGAGCCGTGTATTCGGCGGACAAAGGTATGCCGCCCGCCGCGTTATGCGTGTTTTCCAGGGCGACGAGCCGTGTAACAGGTTTATGCTCGTCGTCGGGCTGTATCGCGTCATTGATGTCGCTTAAGCGCAATGTAGCGTCCGCCTGTACGGGAATCGTATGCGGCAGGATGCCGCCAAACTGCGCCAGCCCGCCCTGCTCGTAGCGGAATATATGCGACGTATCGCCGATGATGATTGAATCGCCGCGCTGACAGTGCGCCAGTAAAGCGCAAAGGTTGCCTTGGGTGCCGCTGGTGACAAAGACCGCCGCTTCTTTGCCCAGCAGCGCGGCGGCATCGGCTTCCAATTGATTGACAGTGGGATCGTCGTGATAAACATCATCCCCGACAGCCGCATTCGCCATCGCATCCCGCATTTCTGGGGTGGGATGCGAAACAGTATCGCTTCTCAGATCTATGGTTTTCATTCTGAATCGGAGACCGCCAGTTGCCAAATGATCAGTATCGATACTAGCAGAATCAGTCGCTATGGCAATAGCCAATGAAACAGAGCAATTGCGACAGAATGGAATTGCGCAACATCGACTATTTTCCTCACCACTGTCGTAATCTGTAAGGCTTGTCCGCTACTGGTAAGTCAATGCGCTTTTTCTACCCTGTAGTGGTCCTATAAAACTGGACAGGAAATCGCAGAAATTTTGGGGGGACATTTGTGCCATTCCGCCTCGTATTCTGCCGGTGTCCGGTAGTCTATGCCGCTGTGAATGCGCTGTGTATTGTAGACCACCTCGATGAAGTGCCCAAGTTGCTCGCGCGCTTCTTCCATGCTCTGGTATTCGCTCAGGTACACTTCCTCCTCCTTGATCGTGCGGATCAACCGCTCGGCATAGCCGTTTTCGCTCGGCTCGCCCGCGGCAGACATACTGATTAGCGTTCCGGTGTCGTGCAGCAGCTTGACATAGTCATTGGCGGCGTATTGCGACCCTTGGTCGGAGTGATGAAGCTCCGGCGCCGCATGATCTTCTAGCGCTTGGCGCAAGGCTGCCAACGTCAAGCTCTTATCCGAAGACCAACTCAGATGCCAGCCCCGTACCGCGCGCGTGTACACATCCATCACGACGGCCAGATAGATGAAGTCCGAGCGCAGACGCAAGTAGCTGATGTCGGCAACCCAAATCTGGTTCGGACGCAGCGCCAGCAGCCCTTTGACCAGGTTCGGATAGCGCCCATAACCATGTCGGCTATCCGTGCCGCTGCCCCGGCGCTGCTTCGGCTTGCGGGTCAAATCCAGATCCCGCATCAGCCAGCCAACAAGATGCCGACCCACGTCCATCATATAAGGCTCACGCTTCAACTGCGCCGCTATCCGTCGGCTGCCATAGGTGGGATAGCGCCCGGCAACCTCCACTATCGCAGTACGCAGGCTTTGACAGTCGCGCGGCTTGGCTTGATGATAATAGCTGCTGCGGGGCAGCTCGAGTACGGCGCAGCTTGCCGACACCGGAAAGTCCTGGCTGAGCATCTGCGCTAGCTCTCGCTTTCGGGTGGTAGAGATTGCACATAGTGAGAGGCTTTTTTTGCAATTTCCAGTTGCATGGTCAGCTTTCCCACTAGCCGCTCTAATTCAGCCATCTTGTCCGCGCGACGCTTCTGCTCGGCTGGTTGACCGTAGGCGAAAGCCTGCTTCGCGCCTTCGAGAAACTGGTCTTTCCAGCGGTAAAGCAGGCTGTCCTTAATCTGGTACTCACGACTGGCTTGCGCCAGAGATTTCTCACCGCGAAGGATTTCCAGCACAATTCTGACCTTCGTTTCCGGCGAGTGCTTCCGGTATTTCCCCATGAGCGTGTCCCTTTCACTGTTACTCTAGAATACTCTCTTTTCTAGGTGCCCAGTTTTTCAAGACCACTACACCCCATCCCCCGGCCCCTTGCCCCGCATCAGCGGGGAAGGGGAGCTAAGATTATGCGAAATGTATTAAAATATGCGAAATCAGCATGAATCCAAGCTCGCATTAGCGATAATCACAACAAATCAGTGGTCATCCCCCCATTTCAATGGGGGGACCGAGGGGGGTAAACCAAAGGGCGAACGCGAATCCTACAGTAGCGGACAAGCCTTGTAGGGGCAGCTCGCGAGCAGCCCCTACATCTTGGTGGATTAATGTGACAATCGACACATAATTGCTTCTGCTGCGATTGCCCTGCCAATGAATAGCTTGCGCCGCTAGCTTTCCAAGTCCGCAAGTCCCAGGCGCGTTGCCGCTTCATCTAATCGAAGAAAGTGGCATATAATGTCTGGTCAAGCTTGGGCGAAGCGACAAAGCGCGCCATTTTGCTTGGCGCGTAGCGCGTCAAAACACCCCAAAAAATTGGAGTGTAGCTTCCGAATCTCTTCGCATATCATTGCGCGGAATCTAGCAGCCCGAGCCCTTCAAGTCAGACGATACACCGGTTGGAGCCGTTGATGACCGAAGTCTACCAACAAGCTGTGGACCAGACCTTGGACGCGCTGGGCGTTGACAAAGCCGCTGGGCTTGATATTGCTAAAGTTCAGTCGCGTCAAAGCAAATATGGCAAAAACGCCCTGCCCGCCGACGAAGGCGTCAACTGGTTCAAACTGATACTGGCGCAGTTCACCGATATCATGGTCATCATTCTCATCGTCGCGGCGGTGATTTCTGCCTTCCTGGGCGAGGCGACCGATGTCATTGTCATCCTGACTATCGTGGCATTAAACGCGCTGCTCGGCATATATCAAGAATACCAGGCGGAACAAGCGCTCGCGGCGCTCAGCCGTTTGCAAGTCCCGCGTGTTCGCGTTCGGCGCGCGCGCCAAGTGCGCGAGATCAGCGCCGAAGATCTCGTGCCCGGCGATATCGTGCTGATAGCCGAAGGCGACCGCATCCCGGCCGATGGCAGACTCATCGAATCGATCAATCTAGAAATTGAAGAAGCGGTGCTCACCGGCGAATCGCTGCCTGTCGGCAAAGATACAGCTGCCATCGCCTCGGACAAAGTAGCCGTCGGCGACCGCAGCAATATGGCATTCATGGGCACGGCGGTCAATTACGGTCGCGGGGAAATGGTCGTTACGACGACGGGCTTGCGTACCGAAATCGGCAACATCGCCGCCATGCTGCTGCAAGTGGAGGAAGGCGTCACGCCTTTGCAGCGGCGCTTGAATCAACTGGGGCGCGTGCTGGCCACTGGCGCCCTGATAGTCGTCGCGATCGTATTCGCGGTGGGATTCGCCGTGCAAGGCATACCAGCCGATCAGATGTTTTTGATCGCGATCAGCCTGGCTGTCGCCGCGGTGCCCGAAGGATTGCCCGCGCTGGTCACCATCGGCTTGTCGCTGGGCGCCAATCGGATGGTCAAGCGCAACGCGCTGATTCGCCGCCTGCCGGCAGTAGAGACCCTTGGCTCGGTTTCCGTGATCTGCTCGGACAAAACCGGCACGCTGACCAAAAATGAAATGACCGCGACATACCTTGTTTTGCCAGACCACGACGAGATTAAAATTGAAGGCTCCGGTTATCAGCCAGAAGGCAAGCTGAGCTATTTGGGCGCGCTGAATCCTGAAAGGCGGGGCGCGCTTGTAGACATTGACAAAGACGCGACCGCCATGCGCCTGCTGCAAGCCATGGCTTTGGCGACTAATGCTTATCTGGAAGCTGAATCGTCCGGCAAACGAGTCAAAGTAGTGGGAGACAACACCGAAGCAGCCTTGCTGGTAGCGGCGGGCAAAGCAGGTTTGACGCGCGAGCGCCTAGAGCGGAGCCTGCCGCGCCTGGCGGAGCTGCCCTTCAGCAGCGCCCGTAAAGCCATGACGACCGTTCACGAAGTTGCCAGCGACTCGGCCGCGCGCTTGTTCCCGAACACGCCTTATGTGGTCCTCACCAAGGGCGCCCCCGATAGCTTGATCGAGTGGGCGCAGGCTGAACATAAGCCAGGCGGTCCCAAGCCCATGGACGGAGCTCGCCGCCGCGAATGGCAGCAACGGGTCGACCAAATGGCGAATGACGGGCTGCGCGTTTTGGGCGTCGCTTACCGTTCATTGCACGAGCTTCCCGAAGTCCTAAGCTGGGATATCGAACGCGAGCTCACGCTAATTGGTTTGGTTGGCATCCACGATCCCGCGCGTCCAGAGGCGTCCGAAGCGGTGCAACAAGCCAAAGCAGCCGGCATCCGCACCATCATGATCACCGGCGACCATGCGCTGACCGCCGAAACCATCGCCAGAGATCTGAATATCTTGGGCGAGGATCGGAAGGCGATCACTGGCGCGCAACTGGATGAGATGAGCATGGAAGAACTGGCGCTAGCGCTTGAGGGCAGCACTTGCTTCGCGCGCGTTTCGCCGGCGCACAAACTCAAGCTGGTGCAATCGCTGCAGCAAAGCGGCAATATCGTGGCTATGACCGGCGACGGCGTTAACGACGCGCCCGCGCTAAAACAAGCGGACATCGGCGTCGCCATGGGCATCACCGGCGCCGATGTCAGCAAAGGCGCCTCGGAAATGATATTAACTGACGACAACTTCCGTTCGATCGTCTCTGCGGTCGAGGAAGGCCGCGCCATATATGACAACATCAAGAAATTCATCAAGTATCTGCTGAGTTCTAACGTCGGCGAGATACTGGTGATGTTCGTCGCGCTGTTGATCAATTTGCCGATTCCCCTGCTGGCCATCCAGATACTCTGGATCAACCTGGTCACGGACGGATTGCCAGCCATCGCACTGGGTTTTGAACCGGCCGAAGCGGGCGTCATGCAGCGGCGGCCACGCCCAGTCAAAGAGAGCATTTTCGCGGGTGGCACAGGGCGGCACATCATCTGGGTCGGCATCTTGATAGCGATTTTGACGCTAGGCAGCTATGTATGGGGATACGCGGCTATCGGCTTGGATGCGCGCAGTCCCTCATTGGGCCTCGAGAAACTGGAACGGGCGGAGGTTGTCGCGCTGGCCGGTGAACAATATGTACCGCAACAATGGGACGCCTGGACAGACGAGGCGCAATTCGCTTTCCTCGACAGGCGCGGCGGCGCGGCTGGTTCACAATTCCTGGAAGGCGAGCAAGAGCTCGGAGAAGGCGACCCGGGCAGAGAATTACTACACCGCGTCGAGAGGATCCCCCGAACGATTGCCTTCACCGTGCTGGCATTCACTCAGATGTTCGAGGTCATGGCGATTCATGCCGGCGACCGCAGTTCGTTTTTCCGCACTGGCTTCAAAGGCAATCGGCTCTTGTTCTGGGCGGTGGTATCGACATTCGTCTTGCAACTGATCGTGGTTTATCTGCCCTTCGTACAAGACTTGTTCGATACCAGCGCGCTGACATTGAGCCAGATCACTGTCTGCTTCCTGGCCGCCTCAGTCGTGCTATTTGCGGTTGAACTGGAAAAAACGGTGATCCGCCGCGAACTCAAATCGGAAGAAAGCAAGATCCTGCGATCGATGACCTAAGCGCCGCCCCAGCTAGTCATTGAGTACATAACCCAATTCGACCAGGTGGTCGACGACCAGCCGAGCGTTCGCCAGCGCGGTGGTGTTCTCCGCAGTCAAAGTGAAATCGGGATTCAATGGCCGCTCATAGGGATCGTCGATGCCGGTGAAGCCGGTGATCTCGCCGCGCCGCGCCTTGGCATACAATCCTTTGACATCATGCGCTTCGACATAACTGAGCGGCGTCGCCATATAGATTTCCATGAAACCCTCGCCCACGCGGTTGCGCGCGTTTTCTCTGGTCGCGCGGTAGGGGCTGATGGCCGCGCAGATTACCAGTCCTCCGTGGCGCACAATCTCGCTGGCGACAAAACCGATGCGTCGGATGTTCGTATCGCGGTCTTCTTTGCTGAAGCCCAAACCCTTGGACAAATTCGTCCGCACCACATCGCCGTCAAGCAAGGTGACGTTTCTGCCCTTTTCCAGCAGCAAATTGACGATCTGCTCGGCTGTGGCTGATTTACCAGAGCCGCTAAGCCCGGTGAACCACAAACACAATCCCCGCCGATGCCGCGGCGGATAAGTTTCCGCTAGGATGTGAGCGACCTCGGGCCGAGAGAACCAGCCCGGCAGCGGCAAGCCCTTGCCCAGATAATCTTGCCTCACCTGTGTACCGGATATCTTGCGCACTTTGGCGCCGGCCGGCAATTTGGAGCGCTCTTCGTATCTGTCCTCATCTTCAAGATAGACCATTTCGGTGAAGGGCAGCGGCTTCACGCCCAGTTCATCCGCATGTTGCATGACCAGGTCTTGCGCGTCGTAGGGACCGTAAAAGGGCTTGCCCAGCGAGTCCAGTCCGGGACCGGCATGATCGCGCCCGACAATCAGATGGTTGGCGCCATAATTGCGCCGAATGATGGCATGCCAAACCGCTTCGCGCGGTCCGCCCATGCGCATCGCCAGCGGCAGCAGCGAAAGCAGGCTGCGGTCTTCTTCATAATAATTGTCGATGAGTGTCTTGTAGACGCGGACACGGGTATAGTGATCGACATCGCCGGGCTGTGTCATGCCGACGACCGGGTGCAGCAGCAGCACCCCGTCCACGCTAGACGCGGCGCGCTTGGTCAACGCTTCGTGCACGCGGTGCAGCGGATTCCGCGTCTGGAAGGCGACGACGTTGTCGTGACCATAGCTTGCCAAAACGGCGCGAGTCTCGACCGGCGTCCGGCGCAATTCAGCGAAATCCGGATGACGCGGCAACTGCAGCGCCTCTAGCCTGCCGGCGATATTCAGCTTGCCC
Organism: Phototrophicaceae bacterium; assembly: GCA_965116975.1. Classification (GTDB taxonomy): domain Bacteria; phylum Chloroflexota; class Anaerolineae; order Aggregatilineales; family Phototrophicaceae; genus UBA6055. Next base: position 1,584,056 of record OZ220735.1, on the reverse strand, counting down.
CAGCGGTGCATTTCAGCGATGATCGGATGCCGCGTATCGAACTTGCCAAATGCCTTAATCGCCGTTTCTTGCAGGTCCCAGGCATAAAGCTGCTCCACATGCTGGATGGCCAGGATATTGTTGCGGCTATCGCGCAAGGTAATTTCGCTCCCGACCTGGATGTTGTCTTTGGGACTGACCGGCAAGGTAATCGGCATGGGGAAAAGCGTGCCGTCGCTCAGGCGCATCGTATCGAGGACGGACTGAAAATCGGCTCGGTTCATGAATCCGCGCAAGGGTGAAAACGCGCCCAGCGCCAGCAATTCCAAGTCGCATGCCACGCGCGGGCTTACCTGCAACGATGGCAGCTTCCCCGCGTAAGCCATCCTGTCTGCCAGTTGATCGGAGGGCGTCAAGAGATTAACCAGGTCGCCTCCATAGGGCGCAATCAACTTTGCTTTCTCCGCTATCATTCAATGCTCCAATTCATGACATTCAAATGGACTAAGCGCGAGACACGCGCGAAACTGCGGTATTCTAGCACATCCAGGGGTATCTTGTTAGCGGTATGCTTAGTCGGGACAGGGCAATCGCTTCAAAATCCATAACTGTCGAATTAAACATCAAACTGATAAATTGTAGGGGCGAGCCTTGGCTCGCCCATGAAATTGGGTGCAAAATCGTGGGCGATTCACAGAATCGCCCCTACATTACGTCCTTTTTTGGCATATTTACGGATAAAGCTCGGTGTCGGCGGTCATTATCGCAGGGCTGTGTCTACGCGACCCTTGGAATCTATGTGGTGAATAACATTTGAAGCGATTGCCTTGCTAGTCCTCGCGATCGACGCCGGATATGCGGTGGCCAAAATAGACTAGCACGATGCTCAAAGCATAGAGCGCGAGCAGCGGCGCCATGACAAGAAACATATTCACCGGATCGATTGTCGGCGTAATCAACGCGGCTGCGATTGACGCGCCGATAACCGCCACCCGCCACTGCCGGATCAATGTCGCGGAATTGACGAAGCCCAATAGCGATATCAAGAAGAAAACCAAGGGCGTTTGAAAAGCCACGCCCATCCAGAAAATCAAGGACGTGACAAAGCTCAAATAAAGATCGGCGGTCCACTCGGGTTCGAAAATCTGTGGCTGAAAATTGTTAAGGAAGCCCAAAGCCGGCGGCAATAAGACATACCAAGAGAAGACCGTGCCAATCAAAAACAGGGCGGTCGTGGCTGGGATCGATGCCAGGACATAGCGCTTTTCTTTGCGTGTCAAACCGGGCAGGATGAACATCAAAATCTGATATGTGACCATAGGGATGGACAAGATGCCGCCAATCATCAAGGCAACGCGAAAATACACAATGATGGTGCCGGTCGGGTCGAGGATCGTCAGTTCGCAATTGTCAACCGACGGTATGCGGCAGAAGGGCTCGCGCAGGATATTGAGGGCGCGGTCCGTGATGAAGAAGCCGACAGTGGTGCCGATGACAAGCGAGATGACCGCGCGCGTCAAGCGGTGGCGCAACTCGTCAAGATGTTCAAAGAAGCCCATCCGGAGTTCATGACCATCTTCAACTTGCTCGATTGACTGTTCTTCCGCCATGTTGCCGACCTATTCCTCAAGCGCTGTCGCCGACCATGCGCCCATATCAGCCGCCTTGCCATTCGCTTTTCCCTCGCTTGCCGCGGTCCCGCCATCGCCACTCCAAGCGCCCATATTGGCAGGAGTTGTTTCAACCGGGGCGCCGCGCTCTTTTGGGGCATTCGCAGGCGCGGTCTTGGGTAAATCGCTCGATTTTGGGGCTTTCTTCTCCGGCGCGCCCTTATCCGCCTCCGGCGCTTTGCCAGTCGCTGGATCAGCCTTCTGGGACTTTTTGTTGTTCAGGGAGTCGCTAACTTCTTGAAAGGCATCAACGTCTTTCTTCACTTCATCTAGCGAGTCTTGAATGGGCTTGGTCATCGGTTTAATAGCATCGCCCAAGGTTCGGTTCAGGTTTTGACGCGTCGGCGGCTCCTTGGGCAGTTTGATATCGACGCCGGCTTCGTCAAATTCTTTCTGAACCAGGTCAACCGTCTGCGACCAAATCACGCGGAATTTCGCGACGTACTGACCCAGGACATAAGACCAATGGATCATGCGCTTTGGTCCGGCAAAAACCAGCATGATGACCAGGATTGCGATCAGCTCCGCGCCGCCAACGCCAAAAAAGTTCATGGTGTTTCCATCTCTACAGCATGAAGACGCAAATCTACTGATTCATCCGACGTGACCGTGCCCAAGACACCGTGTACAAAGCTGTGCGAATTATCGGCGCCAAACAACTGCGCAAGATGCACCGCCTCGTTGATAATCACGGGGATAGGGGTCACACGATTTTGCAGCAAATATTCAAAGACGGCGATGCGCAGGATATTGCGATCTATGGTCGCGACCTGGTCGATGGGCCATTCCGGCGCGTAGTGCTGAATGAGCCGATCGATACTTGCCCGATTGGCCGTCACGCCTGCAACGAAGCGTCGGATGATCTGACGGACGGCATAGGATTCTGGACGTTCTTGCAGATGAGCTTCCAGCGCCAGCGCCAGGGGATGGTCGGTCGAATCCAGTTCATAAAGTATCTGCAGGCTCGCGCGCCGGGCGATTGAGCGATCTGTGGCGCTGAATGGAGTATGAATGACTTCGCACGTGATCGTGTCCTCTTCGGGATCAAAGTCGTCTAACTCAAAGGGATAGGCTTGCATGTCCGCTATTTTATCCAAACCGAACTCGATAATCCACGCTTTCACATGAGATTAGTGTAACCCAGAAGGCTGGGATAATCTACGCAAGAACCTTTATCGCCAGGGCAATCGCACCAGCAGCAATTATGTGTCGAATGCCACATATATCTGCCAAGATGCAGGGGCGGCTCGCGAGCCGCCCAGGAAACGGCATTCGCTTTGCGGGCGTTTCGGCAGGTGGCGTAGGGCGCGTAGACACAGCCCGCCGACACTGACCCGGCGGGGACCGAGGGGGGTAAACCATAGGGCGAACGCGAATCCTACAGTAGCGGACAAGCCTTACAGATTGTCGCTAAGGCATAGCTTGGCGCGGCTTAGCCTTCGAGTTGCTCAAGCGCCTCCGCGATAGGCTTCCAGCCGCCCCACCTGCTCACTCGTTCACGCGCCTCTGAAGCAGACATTGGCGTCAGCTCATCATGCGTCTCGGCGCCAAATGCGATCAATACGCGCAGCCAGTTATTGCCCGTCCGGCCAGCGGCGACATTCGTATCGTAATAGTCGCGCACAGTTTGCATGAGGCTGCCCGGCACGGAATAGCTCTGTTGCGGTACTGGTGTATTGGTCGGCGGGGGTGTATTCGTTGGCTGTGATACGGGCGTATTCGTCGGTGGTGGCACAGGCGTATTTGTCGGCGGCGGCACGGGCGTATTCGTCGGTGGCGGCACAGGCGTATTCGTCGGTGGCGGCACAGCTGTATTCGTCGGCGGCGGCACAGGCGTATTCGTCGGCGGCGGCAGCGGCGTATTCGTCGGTGGTGGCACAGGCGTATTCGTTGGCGGTGGCACAGGCGTATTCGTTGGCGGTGGCACGAGCGTATTGGTCGGCGGCGGTATCGGCATGACGAAGCTGATTTCGCCGCTGTGCTTGCCGCCGGGCAAGTTGGCTGTGAGCGTCACGCGATAGGTCGCGCCGGGTGTTAAGCCAGTGATGCGCTGGCTGGTCGCGCCCGCCCCCAGCGGATATGAGCCGCTGATCATATCGCTGCCGGCGTAGTCCAGCACATAGCCGGTCGCGCCGCTGACAGCCGACCATTGCAGGGTTACGTCGCGATGATTGTGGATGCCAACCGCAAGAGCAATCGGTGCCAGCGTCGGCTCGCTGGCTGGCGCGGAATTGCCCAGGGTAAGCGCCTTCGTGCGCACGGATTTACGCAGCCGATCGATTTCGGTCATGACTTCTTTGGCGATAATCACGACATTGTAATTCGTGCCGGGTTTGAGCTTGGCGCTGACATTGCAGCCTTGGGCGCAGACCGAAACGACATTGATTCCGCCGTTGTTATAGCTGCTGGGATTGGTGCTGAAGTTGCGGGCGGCAATGACCTGCCCATTGCTAGGGTTCAAGACCTTAAAATCGAAGCCCGTGGTCGCTGATGGCACATCCGTGATGTGCACGCTGAAGCGGTCGCTGAAGCGATTGCCCTTGGGACTGAAAGCCAGGCTGCGGGTATCACCCGTTCGGATAGAATCAGCCACATAACCCACGCGATTGCCATTGGCGTCCAGGGCTTTTACTTCGACCCATACCCGCGTGCCCGGGGAAAATTGACTCATATTGAACCCACCCCATTTCGTACCATTTCGTGTACCACTGTAGCGAGTACTGCTCAAATTAGCTGTTCCGATGTTTGTTGGCGGCGGGATGACTCTCGCCTCGAGTGTTTGGGCGGAAGCGGGAATGTTGCCTACAGTGAACCAGACGCTTCTTTGTACACCTCTTATTACTCCATGGTTTATATTACTGAAAGTAAGCCTCTGGACTTGGGCTTGGGCTGGGGCAAGCGCGAGCAGAAAGAGCAGCGCCAGGCAGAAGAGCCGGACAAGATTCAGTTTTGCGAATGGGGCGGGAGAGGCGGCGGAAGTTAAATTAGAACATATATTCGGGGGGGGGGTAATGTTTTGTTATGTACGCGGACATGAAGCGTCGCTTTCTACTCTATATTTTACGGTTCCATACTCGCCTTTGCTGGCTGCGCTTGGGTAAAGTCGCATCATTGTCATTATATTGCATTTCTGTAAACAGTCAATAGGGCAGCGGGTGCATTTCAATATTTGGGGGGATCCCAAGGCATAGCGATGTTGTATTGTCCTATAAGGCTTGTCCGCAACTGGTATGTCAATACGCTTTTTCTACCCCATCCCCAACCGCCAGTGTCTACGCGGCGCGGCCCCTTCCTCGCCATCTCTATGGCGAGCATCCCGCATCAGCGGGTCGCGTAGGGCGCGTAGACACAGCCCTTCGACACAGCCCGCCGACACTGACCCGGCGGGGGACCGAGGGGGGTAAACCAAAGGGCGAACGCGAATCCTAGAGTACCGGACAAGCCTTACAGATTGTCGCCTTTTTGCAGTGTACCAGTAGCATAGAAAGGCTGAATCCGAGCCCAGCGCGCTATGACCATTTTGAATCGACCGATCTGGCAAATCCCTTTATCGCATCGACATGAGTAAATTTGAGCCGCGTTATATGAAGCTTAGAATGAGCCAATAAGGGGCTTGACAGTTCATTATAGTCCATTGTATGCTCCCCAGCCGCTCGGCGCCTAATCGGCGAGAAGCTTTGCCGCGCTCTCATAGAATGCCGCGAATGCCGACCTGCCCTACTTGTATGCAAGAGGGTATATCAATATTGAGGCGAGCAAGTCTACAATGCTGCGGAGCTTTAGCAAAATTCTCATTCGCAATTCTCATTCGCAATTCTCATTCGCAAATCTCATTCGTGATTCCAACTTCGCTCTATACATTAGGAGATCAAGATGCTCGCAGGACCCTTGCCAGATACTGAACACGCGCTCGTGGTCAGGGACATCACCAAGTATTTTCACTTGCCGCATCCGCCATTTTGGAAACGACTGCTTGGGGCGAAATTGGAACTGCCGATTACAGAGGATCTGCCCAGGGTCAAATCCGGCGACAAAGAACCGGTTGTGGCAGTCGATCATGTGTCCTTTGAAATCATACGAGGGGAGATTTTTGGCGTCTTGGGTCCCAACGGCTCGGGCAAATCGACTTTGATTCGTCTAATCTCGACGCTTCTCAAAGCTGACAAAGGCAGCGCCGCCGTCTTCGGCATCGATATAGACGAACAGGAAATGGCGGTAAAACGATTGATCAGCCGGGTTTCGGTAGACGCCGCGTTTTTCAAGAAACTGAGCCCCATGGAAAACCTGCTCTACGGCGCCAGACTGTATGGCGTAAGCGGTCCCGAAGCGGCTGTGAAAGCCTACGAGATCATGAGCCGCCTGGGCTTGAAGAAATCATCCTATAACGAGCCTATGGAAGAGATGAGCCGGGGCATGCAGCAGAAAGTAGCGGTAGCGCGCGCTTTCCTGACATCGCCGATTCTGCTCTTGCTGGACGAGCCGACGACCGGGCTAGACCCGCGCTCGAAGCGCGAAGTGCACTCGTTCATCGAAGAATTGCGCGATTCCCATGACGCCACCATCTTGATAACGACGCATGACATGGAAGAAGCCGACATGTTATGCGATCGCGTCTCTGTCATACACAACGGTCGGCTGGTCGCGACTGATAAACCCGAGAATCTCAAACACAGTATCGCGCGCAATGGGGTTCAACCTACGCTGGAAGACGTCTTCATGGTGCTGACCGGCGAGCAACTGATAGACCGCGACGCCATAGAAACACCGCTACCCAAATAGAAAGGCTGGCATGATGCAACAGAGTTTACGGCATGGCTTCGCCACCCTGCGGCTCGAGGTTCTGCAATCCTACGCCTTTTTGGCGCGCAATTGGCACCTGACCAAGCGTTATTGGGGTTGGGAAGTCGTCTGGTTCTTCTATTCGCTAACGACTGCGCTTTCGGTCATCTTCATCGCGCAGGGCGCGGAAGCCTTGACCGGCGCCGCGCCCGGTTTCGATGTGCAGTACTTGACGATGTACTTGATCATCGGCACCCTGGTTTGGCATTATTTGTCGAATATCTTCATGCTGACGAGCGAGGTGATCGCCTGGGAGCGCTGGGAAGGCACCATCGAATACACCTTGATGGCGCCGGTCAGGCGCTGGGTGCATCTTATCGGCCAAACCGCTTATTCGCTGATTTACAGCCTGATTACGGCATTGCTTATTGGCGGCACGACGGCGCTCTTCTTTCAGTTGGATTTGTCGCGCGCGAACCTGGCTGGGGCGGCGCTGGTGATCCTGGCGGGCAGCTTGTCTCTCATCTCGCTCGGCATAGTCGCAAGCATATTACCCTTGCTCTATCCCGAGCGCGGCGCCCAGATGACAAGCGTGGTTCAAGCGTCGTTTTTGCTGGTATCGGGCGTCTATTATCCGATTACGGTCTTGCCGGAATGGATGCAAGCGATTGCCGTGCTTTCGCCAATCACCTACGTACTCGATGGCGTCCGCGCCGCGGTGCTCGATGGCAAACCAGTATCAGAACTGACGGAGTTCATCGTGCCGCTGCTGGTATTGGGCTTGGTCCTCTTGCCTGTCGGGATACGCGCCTTCAAGATGGCGGAAGACTATGCCAAACGCAGCGGAAAACTCAAGCGGGTTGGCTAGCATCGCCAAACCGACATGTGGCAATGGACTTGCCCAGTAGCGGTAATTCGCCGAGTCACGCCGACGCTATCGACCAGGTCTTTCGCAACAGCTCGGCAAAGTTCGCGCCCGGCGTGATCTGCCCTAGGACGGCAGCTTCGCGCGCGCCAGTGAGGTCCGGCAGCGTACCTGCCCGCCCATGCCAGGATTCATAAGCCAATATTGCGAATACGAGCGCTTCTTTGAAGTCGCTATTCATGCCAATGTCTTCATGCGTCAATATGCGCGCCGGCGCCAAAAGGTCGCGCAGCATGGCTACCATCACCGGATTATGGCGTCCGCCGCCGCCAAGAATCACTTCTTGAACCGGAGCAGGCGCGAAGCGCCGGTAGGCTTCCGCGATATTGGTGGCGGTCAAAGCGGTCAGGGTGGCGACGATTTCTGTCTCGCTCAAGCCCCGCGCCTTCGCCTGGGCGATTAACTCCAGCGCTGCCGCCGTACCGAAGGTTTCGCGCCCGGTTGTCTTTGGGTATCCGCGCTGATAATAGGGATGCCGCAGCAAGATCTCCAACCATTCTTCGTTCATCCGACCGCGTTGCGCGATCTCGCCAGCGTGATCATAAGAAAGTTCGCCCTTGCTAAAATGGCTGACGGCGGCATCAAGCAGCGCGTTTCCTGGACCGGTATCGAAGGCGATCGGGCGATCGCGCTGCTTGTTGAGCGGCGGCAAGAAAGTCACGTTGCCCATGCCGCCAATGTTTTGTATGGCGCGCCAATAGCGCGGATGCCGCAGCAAGAGCCAATCCACGTAGCTGGTGAGCGGCGCGCCTTGCCCGCCCAGGGCGATATCGCGGGCGCGGAAATTGCTGATAGTCGTGATGCCTGTTCTTTCGGCGAGGACAGCCGCTTCCACGATTTGCAGCGACGCGCTGACCTGCCCGCTGGGAAGTACGTTGTGCCAAATTGTCTGGCCATGCGATCCGACGAGATCGATGTCGCCGCGGCTTAGGCTAGTCTCGGCGATTAAGCCCAGCGCGCAATCCGCGAATGCTTCCGCCAAGGACACATTCAGTTCGGCGATCATGTCCACGCGGCTGATTTCGGCATCGCAGGTTTGCAGGATTGCTTCGCGCATGGCCGGCTCGTAGGCGAAAGTACGTCCATGCGCCAGGCGCGTTTTTAGGTTGACCGGGGATCCCTCTATTTCAAAGAGCGCCGCGTCGACGCCGTCCGCGGACGTGCCGGACATCAGACCAATGATGAACATGCAACCTGCCCTGCTGCTTGGCTCAATTGTGGCTGAATTCTAACACAGAGCGCGGGGGCTAAGCGGATTCGCTTTGAAATCTTGCAGCTTTTTTCCTTCAGGGGCATCCGAATCTGCGTTGTTAACAGCAACTGCTCGCCGGGATCGGACGGCAACAGAGCTCAAATCTCAATTCGCGCTAGCTTGACTCGGCATATTTCTTGAAATTATCGAGAATCGCTTGCCAGCCCATCTTCTGCATTTCTACTGGGTTTTCCGTCTCGGGATCGAAGACTGTCCTGACCTTGGTCATTTCTTCCAGGTCCCCAAAACTGGTTTCAACTTTGCGGCCGTCTGGCATCGTATAGGCGAGTTTGCTTTCTGGAGCGACTAGATCGTAGATTCCCTCAAAGTCAAAGCCAAAGCTGCCGTCTTTGGCTTCCATCCGAGAGCAAAGCCTGCCACCAACTCTGAGATCATTTTCAGCGCGCGGGCAGCGCCAGTCGTCCGAGGCGAAGTTCCATTGGGTGATATGTTGCGGCAGGTTGAACAAGGTCCAGACATCGCTGCGAGACCTATTTACGACCGCTTCGATCACGATTCTTTCGCTCATTTACAGTTTTCCGGCGCTACCTGGCAAGAATGAAACGGAGAGGACAGGATTCGAACCTGCGGTACCCGTGAAGGTACAACCGCTTAGCAGGCGGCCCCAATCAACCACTCTGGCACCTCTCCATGCTGAACTATAATATTGTTAACGTGGTTAAGGCGGAGAGGACAGGATTCGAACCTGCGGTACGGAGGACCGTACAATGGTTTTCAAGACCATCGCCTTAAACCACTCGGCCACCTCTCCAACAGAAAACCGAGTCTCCATATGGCGCAGCTGATGTTAGCACAGCGCCATGCAACTTGTCAATATGCGCGGCGGCGGATGGCAGGGCAATCGCTTCAACATGATGGCAGACGAAATGGCGGGAATCTAAACTGAAAATTAACTACAGAGTACGCAGAGAGCGCAGAGAAAAGCATAAAATGTCATATTTCATGCGGTGTATTTTGGTGAAAAAAACGTCTCTCTAGTGCCCCTTGCCTATTCCTAGCCGCGAATTTATTTGAAAAGTCGTCTAAACTACTAAAACTCTGTGTCCTCTGCGTCCTCTATGTTGAAAAGTATTTTGAAGCGATTGCCCTGCGGCGGCGGATGGGCTGACAGTTGAGCGCTTTGCTGATTTCACTTATACTGCGATGACCCAGGCATACGAAGCGACCGATGGACTTAACGCTAGTTGGACTCTTATACGTAGCTGTTTTGATATTGCTGGCGAACGCGGCAACTGTTTTCGGCATTGCCCACCGTTATTTGCGACTGCTTCAGACAGCCTTGCCCGCTGTCATCGCAATTCAGTTGCTGGGCAGAGTCGCAAGGGTCGGCGCGCAGGACCTTCATCAATGGCTGTATTTGGGTTTTGCGACCGCGTCAATCGTTTTCATGCTGCTCTTGATCGGTTTCAAGTCGCCCTGGCGTCTCGTCGAGCGCGTGATCAGAGTTTCGAGCCCGGGCGGCTCGTCCAGGTTTGACAGCCGGCAGCCTGTTCACCGTCTGGCGCTGCTGCTGTTATTATTCGCGCTTGCCCAACTCTATTGGACTGCGAGCGCCGAGGGCGGTCCGCAAGCGCTGTTCGCCATCTATGCCACAGCCGAAGGCGCTCTGCTCAACTTGTTCACAGATACGGCAGTCTATATTTTGCTGGCGCTTTTGGGGGTCGGCTGGCTGGTTCGCCGAGATTGGAAACAGACTGTTCAACGCCTCGGCTTGCGCTTCCCAACTGGTATGGATATGCTGGCTGGCATCGCGCTTGGCTGCATGTTGTACCTGGCGGTCTCGCTATTCACTGTGCTATGGCAAAGTATGGCATCCGCAAGCAGTTTCGCAAGTCAGACGGCGGCGGCGCGGCAGATTTTCGATTCCTTTAGCAGTTCACTCTTTTCAGGAGCGCTCTTGGCGCTTTTGGCCGCGCTAGGCGAAGAAATTTTGTTTCGCGGCGCGCTGCAGCCCGTTTTCGGCATCGTGATCGTTTCGCTATTATTCTCAGCGATTCACTTGCAGTACGCCTTTACGCCGGCGGCGGCAATCGTGTTTGCGGTCGCGCTCGCCTTCGGATTTGCCCGCGCCTGTCTTAGCGCCACCGCAGCTATTATTGCGCATTTCGTCTACAATATGATTCCCTTTCTCTTAGCCAGCCTGGCCTAATTCGACGAATACAGGGACAACAATATTCCAATGACAAACCTCTACGCGCTGTCCCTATCTGAACTCAGCAGCTTGGTGGCTCAGATGGGCGAAAAGTCCTTCCGCGCTCGCCAGCTCTGGCGCTGGATGTACGACCAGCGCGTGGAGGACTTCTCCGCAATGACCGATCTACCCAAGAGCCTTATAGACAAACTCGGTCAATGCGCTTCGCTGGGCGGCTTAGAGCTTGTCACGCGACAAAAAAGCGCCGATGGCACAGAAAAGCGGCTCTATCAACTGGTGGACGGCCAATTGATTGAATCCGTCCTGATGCCCTATGATGACCAGCGCAAGACCGCCTGTTTATCGACGCAGGCCGGCTGCGCGATGGGCTGTGTCTTTTGCGCCACGGGGCAGATGGGCTTCGCGCGCAACCTGCGGGCGGCGGAGATTTTTGAACAGGCGATGCGCTTCGCGCGGGAACTGGCTGCGGGTGGGCAGCGCTTGAGCAATATCGTGCTCATGGGCATGGGCGAACCCTTCCACAACTATGACGAGTCCCTGCAAGCCATTCGTCAATTCATGCAGCGCTTGGGCATCGGCGCTCGTCATATCACCGTCAGCACCGTGGGCTTGGCGCCGCAGATCCGACGCTTTGCCGACGAGGGTCTTCAAGTCAATTTGGCTGTGAGCCTGCACAAATCAGATGACAGCGAGCGTTCCGCGCTGATGCCCGTAAATCGCCGCTGGTCCATCGACGAATTGATCAGCGCTTGTCGTTATTACACGATGAAGACAAACCGGCGGATCACCATCGAGTGGGCGGCTATCGCCGGCGAAAACGACAGCCCGGACGAGGCGCACAAACTGGGTCGTCTGCTCGCCGGGCTCTTATGTCACGTCAACATCATTCCGCTAAACCCCACCGACAGATTCATTGGCTCTCCCGCCGAACACGAGAATATTGACAAGTTCCGGAATATCCTCAAACATTATGGACTTGGCAGTACCGTGCGCCTGCGCCGAGGCATCGACATTGACGCCGGCTGCGGTCAATTGAAAACGAATCTCATCGCGCTAGAGCGGATCGGCGGCTAAGGCTTATGATATTCTGCGCCGCCAGCGGAGTCTTCTCCCGCGCTCGGTACAAAACGGCTCATTTTATCCTTGAAGCGCATTAATCCCATATATGTCTAATGACACATAATTGTTCTGTTTTTGCGAATTACATATATCGCACTGCAATCTTTCTCTGTACTCCCACTTACTTCTGTGCCTCGGTGGGGAATCTTCTTTAATATTTGCTTTTACTTTTCTGTCTATGCGCTGAACAAACATGAAGCGATTGCCCTGATACCAGACCTTGTTCTTTAGCAATAAGTCCCTGTTACAATTAAGATGTTGCTGCGGCGAGTTCAAGATTCGAGGTCCCAATATGACATACCCGCCTATCAAGATAGCGCCTTCATTACTCGCGGCGGATTTCACGCGGCTCGGCGAAGAGGTGACACAGGCGCAAACCGCGGGAGCCGATTGGATACATATCGATGTGATGGACGGCTGTTTTGTGCCGAATATCACGATGGGACCGCTGGTTGTAGAAGCTGTGAAAAAAATCGCGGTCATCCCGCTGGACCTACACTTGATGACCGTCCAGCCAGAGCGGCTCATAGAACGCTTCGCCGCCTGCGGAGCCGATTCCATCACCGTGCACGTCGAGGCTTGCCCGCACCTGCATCGCGTCCTGGGGCAGATCAAATCCGCCGGCTGCCGCGCCGGCGTGGCGCTGAATCCGCATAGTCCTGCGTCGGCGCTGGGCGAGGTCTTGGACCTGGTCGATATCATCAACGTGATGACGGTCAACCCCGGCTTCGGCGGCCAAACGTTCATCACGGGCATGACCGCCAAGATCGCTGCGCTGCGCGCTATGGTTGATGAGCAACAGTCAGATATTGATATTGAAGTTGACGGCGGCATCAATAGCGAGACGATCGCCATTGCCGGGAGCGCCGGAGCCAATGTCATGGTCGCCGGCACTTGCATATTCGGGCATGCCGATGGCATCGCGGCCGGTATCCAGGACTTGCGTCAAGCCATCGCGGGTAGGCACAACTGATGTCTTCGTGCAGCGGGAATAACGGACTCAATGGCAACGCGCTGAAACAAGCTTTGGCAAGCGCCGTCAGCCAGTTTTCCCAGCACGTCGAAGGTATCAACGAGATGAATGTCTTTCCGGTGCCAGACGGCGACACGGGAATCAACATGTACCACACGCTCCAGCGCGCCTACAGCGAGATAGCGACGCTCGATAATGCGAACCTGGCGGAAGTATCCCGGCGCTTCGCCTATGGCGCTCTAATGGGCGCCCGCGGGAACAGCGGCACCATCCTTTCGCAGCTGCTGAAAGGATTCGCCGAGAGACTGCAACGGACTGAAGTTTTAACGACGCCCGAATTCGCTCTCGCATGCCAGGGCGCGGCGCAATTCGCCTATGATGCGGTATCCAGCCCGGTAGAAGGCACTATTCTCACCGTCGCGCGCGAGGCGAGCGACGCCCTTGCGCGTCATGCGGACGACAGCCTGGCTCTCCCCCAGGCGCTGCAAATTCTGCTTCGCGCGGCGCGGGCATCGCTGCGCAGAACGCCCGAGCTGCTGCCGATACTAAAGGAGTCCGGCGTCGTTGATGCAGGGGCGATGGGCTTGCTTGCCTTCCTGGAAGGCTTGGCGTCAGCTAATAAGGAATTCGATCCGCCGGCGAATGCGGAAGAACCTGTCGCAGCCGCTCCAGGCAGGTCGATGGACCCGCCGCAGGACAGCGCCTACGGCTACGATGTGCAGTTTCTCATGCTGGGCGAGAACTTGCATGTCGCGCAAATCCGACAAGATCTGGAGCAAGTAGGCTGGTCTCTGCTGGTGGTCGGCGACAAATCCATCGTCAAGGTGCATATACATGTGGACAATCCCGCCCTTCCCATCGATTATGCCGTTCAAGCCGGCGCGACGCTGGATGATATCGTCGTCGAAAACATGACATTGCAGTCCCGCCGTAGGCCGCTGCCAGAGGTCCCATCATCGCAGCCGGAAGACCAGAGGCCAGAAGCCTGCGCAGTGATCGCCGTGGCGCCTGGCGACGGAATACGGGCAATATTTGCGGATTTAGGCTGCGCTGCGGTAATCCCCGGGGGCCAAAGCAGAAATCCCAGCGTGGAAGACTTCCTCGCTTCGATTGATGGCATAAGCGCATCAAGCGTCTTCATCTTGCCGAATAATCGCAATATCATCATGACCGCCAGTCAAGCAGCGGAAACAGCCCATGCGAGACGGGTCCAAGTTATTCCCACGAGCTCCGTCGTCGAGGGGATTAGCGCCTTGATCGCCTTGCGTTCGTATGAAGACAGCGATGAAGACAGCGGCGGCGATTTGAGCGCGGCGGTCGGCGAAATGAGAGCCGCAGCCCAGCAAGTTCTTTCGCTAGAGATCACGCGGGCAACGAGAGATTCTCGCTTGCATGGCTTGGCAATACGCAGTGGCGATTTCATAGCGCTCGCCGACGGGCGGATTATGGTTGCCGGCGCCACGATCGCAGCGGTCATAGCTGATGTCTTGGCTAAAGTCCTGTGCGCCGAACATGAACTGGCGACCTTTTATTATGGCGACGGCGTCCAAGAGCAAGAGGCGCGAAAATTGATTGAGCGTTTATCATTATTGCATCCGGAATTAGAATTAGATCTGGTCTATGGTGGACAAGACCTTTATCCGTATTTGATCGGCCTTGAGTGATGCCCCGAATCCATATCGTCACCGATAGCGGCGCGACATTTTCCAATCCACGCCTGCTAAAACATTACCCAGTTACGATCTTGCCCAACGAAATTGAAATCGAGGGCGTTCGCTATCAAGAAGATATTGACCTGGAAAATGAGCAGGCTTTTGAACTTCTGGGGAATCTTGCCGCGACGCCAACCGTCATCCCACCGTCGGAAAACGACTATGCCGAACTCTACGCTCGGCTTTCGCACTTTCACGATGTGATCATTTCCATTCACCCGTCGCGCGAGTTGAGCCAGAGTTGGCAAAACGGGCGCTTGGCTGCGCAGCAAGTTGACAACGACTGCGAGATCGCGGTAATTGATTCGCAAAGCCTCTGCGCGGGCCAAGGCATGTTGGTGCGCGTCGCGGCAAGAGCCGCCCACGACAAACTTGAAGCCGAAGCGACGATACAGGCGGTGCGCACTGCCGTCAATCGCGTTTACTCTGTCTATTGCATACACAACCTGGATTACCTGCGCTCTAACCAGATCATGACACCCTCTCATGCGATCCTGAGCGAGCATCTGGGCATCAAGCCATTTGTCAGCTTGGAAGACGGCAGAATCATCGTCATTGAAAAGGTGCGCAACCGCTCCCAAGCCATCGAGCGCTTGGTCGAGTTTTTGGTAGAATTCAATGAATTAGACGACGCAGTGATGCTGCAGCACCAGAACCAAATCAGTGAAGAGACTCGCATCATGCAGGATCGATTGGCTCTGGAATTCCCGGGCCAGCATTTTCCTTTCACGATGTACAGTACGACTTTGGCAACCTGGCTTGGTCCGACCGCGATAGGCGTGGCGGTATTGGAAAAAGAAACGGACGATTTTGACTATGACTTTTAAGCGGATTCAAGTTGCAGCCGACAGCGTCTGCGACTTGCCGGTCGAGATCGTAAGAAATTTGGATATCCGCATCATTCCGACCTATGTCAATATCGGCGACCAGAGCATTCCCGATGACGGCGCGCAGCTCGACCGCCAAGCATTCTATCGCCAATTGCCCGCCATGAGGTCGCAGCCTACAACCGCCGCGCCAGCCCCGGGCGAAGCGGAAGTCTTCTACCGGAACATGCTCGACGATGGCGCCAACGAAATCGTCTCGATCCATGTGCCGGACAAGCTGAGCGGCGTGCTTAATACCATGCGCCTGGGCGCGCGCGTTGTTGACGCGGAACGAATAACGCTGGTTGACAGCTTGCAACTGACATTTGGGATAGGATTCCAGGTTTGGGCAGCCGCCGAATTAGCGGAAGCGGGCGCGTCCTTGCAGGACATACTGGAAGCGATTGAACGAGTGCGCCAGCATAGCGAGGTTTACGCGATTATCGATACGATGCAGTACTTGCAGCGGAGCGGCCGCGTGAGTTCATTGGTAGCCGGTATCGGAACATTGCTCAAGATCAAGCCGATAGTGCGCGTCGCTGAGGGCGATATCAGCTCGCTGGCGCGTTCGCGCACTTGGGCGCGCGCGGAAGCAAAGCTACAGGCGCTCACGCGGGAGCAGGCGCCCTTGGACCGTCTCGCGGTCTTGCACATCGACAATCGCGCTGGCGCCGAGCGTTTTTTGGATTCGATCCGCGAGATCGCGCCAAAAGAGACCCATATCATTGAAGTCTGCCCCACATTAGGCGCGCATATTGGACCGGGCTCGATCGGCGTGGCGACCTTGAACCAAGACTGGAGAAACTAATACATGCCTACCGCACTGGAAACATTGGTCAAGATTTTGAAGTTGGAACGCGAACAAGGCGGCAATGATACGGCTGTAGTCGGCGGCTTAAGCGACTATTGCCAGAATTGGGAGCCCGAAGCGCGCCGACAAGCGCGTAAACCAGCGCATCAGATTCTCATTGACGAAATCATGGATTGCCTCAGTGCCTATGGCAAGATCGAGCCAGGAGACAATCGCAAGGACAAGTTAAGTTACATATTGGATCGCATCACCAATCGCGCCCCGGCGCCACCGGAGTACCGCGACAGATTGGGCGCTTGGACTGAAAAAATGGCAGTGGGCAAGCCGCGCCCGGCGCGCGAAAAACGCGGACGCGATCAGTCGGAGCGGCGGCAGTCCAAGTCCTCGCGGTCGCGGAAGGCTGGCTCCTCATCGCATAAGCTGGACTTCCACGATGACGACGCGACTTGGGACGAAGACTATACGGGCGGCTCCCAGAACGGCGAGTCGGACATCAAGCCGCTGCCGCGTTTGCAGCGCCCGCCGCGGATACCGCGCCCCGACCGGAGTTTTGAAGAAGCGCTCGGGCTCTATGAGGCGCTCGGCGCGCCGACAACAGACTTAAAAGGCATAGGCGCAAAACTGGCTGAGTCGCTCATGCAGATGGATCTGCATAACATCGGCCATTTGCTCTTTTATTTCCCGCGCGACTACCTGGATTACACCGGGCTCAAATGTATCCGCGAGCTGGTTGCAAATGAAACGACGACGATCATCGCAACTGTCTCGCAAGCTGGCGCGGTAATCGGCGCAAACCAGCGGCAGGATTTCCTGGCGCGGGTGACTGACGGCTCGGGCGCGCTATCAGTACGCTTCTTCGGCCAGCATTATCTCGCGGGGCGAATACGTCCCGGCAAGCAACTCGTACTCAGCGGAAAAGTAACCGCGTACCGGGACAACCTGCAAATGTCGAACCCAGAATGGGAGCAGGTCGACCTGGAGAATCTGCAAAGCGTCGGCATTGTACCGGTATACCGACTCAGCAAAGGCATGCGCCCACGGCTATACCGCAAAACCATGAAGGCTCTCAGCGCCGACTGGGCTGGCTCCTTGCCCGACCCTTTACCGCAATCGGTCCTGGATCGCGCGGAACTGGCGGATTTGGGTTGGGCGATGCGCCAGCGGCATTTTCCCGCGGGCTGGGATCACTTGCGCCATGCCTATCGGCGCCTGGCATTCGACGAGCTGCTGATGCTGCAGCTCGCCGTGCTTGGCAACCGCCGCGAATGGCAGTCCGCCCAGGTCCCCGCGCTGCCAATATCCGACGAAGGCTTGGCGGGTTTCATCAAGCAGGCTTTCGAGTTTGAACTGACAGCCGATCAACAAGCCGCTATCGCGGATATACGTATAGACATGGCGAAGACCGTGCCGATGAACAGGCTCATCCAAGGTGATGTCGGCTCCGGCAAGACCGCCATCGCGCTGGCCGCGATGGCGATAGCGCTATCAAATGACAAGCAAGCGGCTTTAATGGTCCCAACTGGCGTCTTGGCAGAACAGCATTACAGCAAGATTAATAATGCTGCCGACGCCTTCCCCGGGAGCAATCGTCCAGTGATTGCCCTGCTCACCAGCGCCCTAAGCAATTCAGAACGAGAAGCTGTCTATCGGGGAGTGGGCGACGGCTCGATTGATATCGTTGTCGGCACGCATGCCTTGATCCAGGGCGGGCTTGAATTCAAAGATTTGGGCATCGCGGTGATTGACGAGCAACATCGCTTTGGCGTCGGTCAGCGCGCCGAGCTGCGCAACAAGGGCGGCAATCCGCACCTGCTGGTGATGACGGCAACGCCGATCCCCCGTACCTTGGCATTGACGATCTACGCCGATCTGGATTTGACGGTGGTAAAGGATAAACCGCCCGGACGGCGACAAATCATGACAAAGGTTATCGATCCGGTCGCGCGGGAGCGTCTTAACGGTTTTGTGCTAGCGCAGTTGGAACAGGGCCGGCAAGCATTTTTTGTGCATCCCCTGGTCGAAGAATCCGAGTCGATCGAAACCGCCTCGGCAACAGAAGCCTTTGAAAGCCTGCAAAAGGTGTTTTTCCGCTATCGCGTTTGCCTCTTGCACGGGCGCATGGGCGCCGCCGAAAAGGATCAAGTCATGTCGGAATTCAGCGCGGGCGAGCACGATGTGATGGTCACAACGTCGGTGGCGGAAGTCGGCGTCGACGTTCCCAATGCCTCGGTCATTGTCATTGATGGCGCCAATCGTTTTGGCTTGGCGCAGTTGCATCAATTCCGAGGTCGGGTCGGGCGCGGCGAACACCAGTCATATTGTTTTTTGATCCCGGACCGATCGGCGAGCGTCAACATGGATCGGGTTCACGACATTCTGGATGGCGAAGCGCCACAAGACCTGCTCTCCCTTGCGGAGAGGCGCCTGGTCGCGCTGGCTCAAAGCAACGACGGTTTTGCATTGGCGGAACTGGACTGGCAATTGCGCGGCGGGGGCGACCTGCTTGGCTGGCGTCAGAGCGGCGCGAACGTTCTGCAATCCTCGCAAAAGCTTTCGCCGGAGTTGGTGCGGTTGGCGCAACGCGAGGCGCGCGCGATTTATGAAGAAGATCCGGCGCTGAGTTTGCCGGAGCACCGATTGCTGGCGCATCGCATCCGCCAACATTTTGCTAAGAAAAGCGAATTGAGCTGAAGCGCGCCAAGGGTTTCAGCGTGACCACAGCGAGCAATCCAGCGCAGGTTTCCATTTCACGAAAAACAACCGCCTCAACTCTCACTGGGTTGTTTTTCTGTTATAATCCCGCGAAACGCTCGATTGAGACAGAATTTATGTCGATTCTGTTGGCGCGCTTTTTTGAATCCCATTAGAATCTTGTCATGCCGTAGGAGCAGCAAGATGTCGGGAAAGGGAATCGCGGTATATCCAGCGTCAATGGATCCCATACATTACGGACACATTGATGTCGCGATTCGAGCATCGCGGTTTTTCGACCAAATCATTGTCGCGATTTATGCGAATCCCAAGGGCAAATCGGTACTGTTTAACATTTCGGAACGCGTTGAACTTGCGCGGGATGTCTTCCAGGACAATCCCAATATCTCGGTGAGGCAATACAGTACGCTGACCGTAAAGTACGCGCAATCCATAGGCGCCATCGCCTTAATACGTGGATTACGAGTATTTGGGGATTTTGAATTTGAGTTTCGCACGGGCATGGCAAACCGGAAATTGGCGCCGGACTTGGAAACAATCGCAATTTTGTCGGATGAGCAATACATACACATTAGCTCAAGCACGATTCGAGAAATTGCGGAATTGGGGGGTGACGTCAGTTCCATGGTACCGCCAAACATTGAACGCGCGCTCAAAGAGAAGTTCAGCTAAGGCAATCGTAAAGAACGCAGTCATTAACTTTCAGTGGGGAGGAAGCTGATGGACATTCAACATCTTGTGGATCGATTGGAAGACCTTATTGATGAAGGGCGGCATCTTTTTGGCACCAGGTATACGATGGTTGACGAAGAGCGCGCCCTCAATCTCATAGATCAAATGCGGATTTCGATTCCGGAAGAAATTCAAAACGCAGCCCAAGTAACCCAGCAGCGCGATCGCGTCTTGGCGGAAGCCAACGAGGAAGCCGCGCGCATTGTTCAACAGGCGCGGCAGCATAGCGAAGATTTGATTGATGAACATGAGATGGTGAAACAGGCGAAAGTCCGCGCCGAGTACGTGATTGAACAAGCTAGGATAGAATCCGCGAAGATCACGGATGAGGCTGATGCCTACGTTCTCGCTCAACTCAATCAACTCGAACATCAATATACCCGTAGCCTGGAAGAAATCCGTAATGGCATCAACTTGATGCAATACGAAGAATTCTCGGCAGTCGAGATTGAACCTGAAAAGCAAGTAATCCATGCCCCGCGCCCGGAAGTCAAGCGCGAACCGATTAACTTTGACAGGCCCGCGCGGGCGCCGATCGGCAATCGCATTTAATCGTCGCTTGCCATTTTGAAATGCGCGAACGGGCATTGAAGAGTCGATGCCCGCTTGCGCATTTCTGCGCTGACAAGCTTTCCTGAGCTTCTTCGCCGATTATTGCGCCGTAGCAACACATGCGCCTGATCCTCGTCGCTGTATTTTGGGTCCTCGGCATCAGCACAGCGAGACATTTTCTCAGCCTCAGTTCGTGGTCGTGGCTGTTGTTGGCGTTTGCAGCAACGGTTCTAGCGTTTTTCCTGCGACAACATCGCCACCGCTGGCTCGCGATCGCGCTGTTCGCTTTCGCTGTCGGCGGCCTCCGCCAGGTATTTGTTCCTGGCGCCAGCGACATTGCGCGATACAACGGCAGTTCGGGAACGATCACGGGACTTGTCATAGACGAGCCGGTCATTCGTGACGATCGCACGCAACTGCGTGTCCTAGCGGACGGCATATTCGCCAGGAACGACTGGTACAAAACGGCCGGCTTGGTCCTTGTCGAAACCGACCGCAGCGTTTCAATTGCCTATGGGGATCACATTCGGGCGACCGGTCTCTTGGCTATGCCCGCCACATGGGACAGTTTCTCCTACGCCGACTATCTGGCTCGTCAAGGCGTCTATTCGCTTATGCGCAACGCCGGCGTTGAAGTCCTGAGTTCCGGCTATGGTTCCGCCCTCCAATCGCTATTGATACAATTCAAGCAGACCCTGCGCGACAATATCAATCATGCCCTGCCCGAGCCGCAAGCCGGGCTGCTAATCGGCATCTTGCTCGGCGACGAACAAGGCATATCGCCAGCGCTTGAGGACGACTTTCGGCGAGTGGGCGCTGCTCACATAATCGCCATCAGCGGCTTCAACATGGTGGTGATCAGCTCGATTGTCATGCGCGTTTTTGGCAGCTTCTGGGGAATCAGCAAGACGCCGGCCGCGCTCGGCGCGATTCTGTTCATCGCCGTGTATACGCTGCTGGTAGGCGCCGGCGGCGGCATTTTGAGAGCTGCGCTGATGAGCAGCCTTCTGGTCATCGGGCAGCAGCTGCGACGCAAAACCTTTGTGCCGACCTCTTTGGCTTTTGCGACGCTCTGTCTTTCCATGCTCGATCCCAATGTGCTGCAGGACATCGGCTTCCAACTTAGCTTCTTCGCGGTGCTTGGGCTGGGGCTATTTGCGGATCCGCTGTCGCGCCGCTTCCGTGCGTTGCTGGAGCGACGCTTTAGCCCCGCAGCCGCGCAACTTATTCATAGCGCGCTCAACGAGCCACTGATCGTGTCAATCGCCGCGCAACTCGCGACCTTGCCGCTGATTGTGCTTTATTTTGGGCGTTTGTCGCTGGTCGCGCTGCCAGTGAACATCCTGATCGTGCCAATTCAGGCGGCAATACTTTTGCTTGGGCTGTTGGCTTCGGGCATCAGCTTGATAGCGCCAGTTATCGGCGCCGTTATATTCTGGTGCGTGATGGTGATGCTCTCGTGGTCGATTGGGATCGTGCGCGCTTTCGCTCAATTTGAATTTGCGGAAATCGCCCTCAACTTCGACCCCCGTTTGATACAGGCATATTATGTTCTCTTGATTGGAGGCGCCATGATCGCTGCCTCGAGACCACAATTTTGGACACGGATTGCCGCTGCCGCGCGGCAGAGACGCATGACTTTGCTGGTCTTGTCAGCCGCGTTCCTTCTCCTTGCGCTCATGGTCGCGATGCGCGCCAGCCGCCGAGACGGCCGACTGCACCTGTGGGCGCTGGATCTGGGGCACAGCAATGCTTTCCTTATAGAGACGCCCGGTGGCGCGCAGGTGCTGGTTGATGGCGGCCGCTTCCCCTCCCGCCTGCTGACAGCGCTTGGCGACCGAATGCCCTTCTATGATCGTGAAATCGAGGTCCTGGCGATTACCCATCCCGACGAATGGGATATGGCGGCGCTCAACAGCGTCCTCGAACGCTATTCCGTTGGCGTGGCTTTGACCAATGGCCAGCCGAATCGCAGCCCAGGTTTTCAAGCAGTCTCGCAGCGCCTGGCGGAAGCCGGCGTCCGGCAAGAGATCGTCAAGACTGGATATTCCATCGATTTCGGAGACGGCGTCAGCATCCAAGTCTTGCACCCGCCCGAAGCGCCGAGGATCACTGACAGATTAAGCGATCATGTTTTGGCGCTGCGCGTGATTCATGGCGATGTATCCGTTTTGCTGACATCTGACTTGAGTAGCGCGGGGCAAGCCATGATGCTGCAGCAAGGAATATCTCCTCAAGCCAGTGTCTTGCAGATCCCCCAGCACGGTAGCGCTAGAGCTGTCGACAGCCAGTTCCTTGCTTTGGCGCAGCCGCAAATCGCGCTGCTACAGAGTGACATCGCAAACAGGCGGGGCGATCCCGATCCCGACACTCTGGCGCTGTTTCGCGATCTGGATGAAGCGAATCGCCTCTTCCGCACAGACCAGATGGGCGCGATTCACATCGTCAGCGATGGCTCCCGCGTACAAGTTGCAGGAAGCGCCTGAGCGGGTTTGCGACCTATACACCCTCTTTGCCTAGCTGGGACCTGGGCATATTTACAAAGGTATTTTTTGGCGACCAGATTGGTCGCCACTTCATTACGAGCAATATACGAGCAATATACGAGCTATCGGCTGTCAGGCGTAATTGATGTCGACATGTCTGCCGCTGGCGGCGGACTCGAGGATGGCGTCGCAGATAACAGCGTTGCGATAACCGTCGACGAAATCGGCGCCATAGGGCGAGACGCTGTCGCCATTGACGATGGACTTGAAGAAATGATGGAATTCGTGAACAAAGCTGTGTTCCCAGCCGATGATATGCCCGTGGGGCCACCAGTTTTCCCAATAGGGATGATGGGCTTCTGTAACCAGCACATTATGGAAGCCTTGGGTCGTATCGGGATTTTCGCCTTTCCAGAAAACGTTTAGCTCGTTAAGCCGCTCCAGATTGAACTGAATGGAACCATTCTCGGCATTGATTTCGAAGGAATTGAAGTTCTTGCGCCCTTGCGCAAAACGCGTCGCTTCGACCGTGCCTAGCGCGCCGTTGTCAAAGTCCAGCAGCGCCACAAAACCATCGTCGACATCCGATTTGACCATTCCGCCCGCGCCATCCGGGCGCTCGGTGATCCAGGTCCGTTCCAAACCAGCAACCGCCTTGGGTTCGCCCACCAAAAAGCGCGCCAGGTCAATGATATGCGCGCCCAGATCGCCCAATGCGCCGCTGCCGGCGCTGTCTTTTTGGAAGCGCCAAGTGCTTTCCATGGCGCGATCCATGCCCCATTCCTGGAGGTAAACCGCGCGCCAATGATATATCCTGCCCAGCTTGCCGCTTTCAATGAGCTTCTTCGCCTGTTGAATTGCCGGGACAAAACGATAATTGAAGGCGACCATGTGCTTGACGCCAGCTTTCTCGACAGCATCGAGCATCGACTTGGCTTCTTCGCCTGTACGCGCCAGCGGCTTTTCGCAGAAGACATGCTTGCCGGCTGCGGCTGCGGCGATGCAAGGCTCGGCATGGGCGTCATTCGGACCCCCATTGTCGAATACATGAACATCATCATTCGCGACCAAGTCGCGCCAGTCTGTATAGGCATTTTCGTAGCCATAGCGCGAAGCCGCCGCGCTGACCGCTTCTTGGTCGCGCCCGGCGATGCCAACCAAGCGCGGAATCGCCACGGGCGGATACATCATATAGGGGATCTTCTTGAAGGCGTTGGTATGCGCCTTGCCCATGAAGGCGTAGCCCAACATGCCGATGCCGATCTCCGGCGCCTCAACATCGGATCCAGCGCTGGCCATGCTCGTGAAGGAACTCGCTACTTGTTTTTCGTCTGACATCTTTTGTCTCCAACTTATGTTTAGATTGACCGCTTACTCGTCGGCGAAGGCGGCGTCGAATGCTACTTCGGACGCCGTGAAATCATTGCGCTTGACCCAAGCCGCGGATTCGGTCGCGCCAAATTCGCGGTCCATGCCGCTGTCTTCCCATTCAACGGACAAGGGACCGCGATAGCCGGCGCGGTTCAGCGCGCGTATCATCGAGTCGATGTCTAGGTCGCCGCGTCCGCAAGACACAAAGTCCCAGCCGCGGCGCGAATCGCCGAAATTCAAGTGAGAACCGAGGATGCTGCTGACATTGTCCAGCGTCACTTTGGAATCTTTTACATGGACGTGGAAGATGCGATCCGCGAATCGGTCGATAAACTTGGCGGGGTCAAAAAGCTGATGGATGAAATGGCTGGGATCGAAATTGAAACCGAAGGCGGGATGGTTATCCAGCGCAGCCAAGGTCATTTCGCCGGTGTAAATGTCATAGGCGATTTCGCCCGGGTGGGCTTCCAGAGCGAACTTCACGCCTTCTTGCACGAAGACATCCAAAATCGGCTTCCAGCGCTGCGCGAATTCTTGATAGCCAGCGTCAATCATCTCATCGGATGTCGGCGGGAAGCGGTAAATCAAGTGCCAGACGGGGCTGCCGGTGAAGCCATTGACGACATCGACGCCAAAGGCTTTGGCGGCGAGCGCCGTGTTTTTCATTTCTTCGGCGCAGCGCTCGCGCACGCCGTCGGGGTCGCCGTCGCCCCAGAGCCTATCGGGCAGAATCGCGCGATGGCGTTCGTCAATGAAGGCTTCGGCAACGCATTGCCCGACCAGATGATTGCTAATCGAAAAGTACTGCAATCCATGCCGCGCCAAGCCATCCCTGCGCGACTGAATATAGCTGTCGCTTTCTAGGGCTTTGTCGACTTCAAAATGATCGCCCCAACAGGCGAGCTCCAAGCCATCGTAACCGAAGCTGGCTGCTTTTTCGGCAATCGTCGCAAAGGGCAGGTCTGCCCATTGCCCCGTGAATAATGTTACCGGTCGCGCCATAAGATTGTTCCTTTCTTGAACAGGCAATAGCCCTGATACAAAGACGGACACAAGTATAGCGTTTTCTCGGCTATCTACCAATGCTTCTCCGAATGCAGGAGGGCAATCGCTTCAAAATGATGGCGGACGAAATGGCGGGAATCTAAACTGAAAATTAACTACAGAGTACGCAGAGAACGCAGAGAAAAACAAAAAATCTCATCTCAGCTGTGATTTTTGGTGACAAATCACGTTTCGCTGGGGACTGTTGCCGATTCCGGGCCGCAGATTTAGAAGAATAGTCGTCTAAACTCCTAAATCTCTGTGTCCTCTGCGTCCTCTATGTTGAAAATAATTTGAAGCGATTGCCCTGCGAATGCGGGCCAGGGCAATCGCAGCGTTTGCCAGCCGCGCGCAGTATCTGGTATGATTCCACTTTGCCCTTCGCGGCAAGCCCTCGTCAGACAGATAGCAGACAGGCTGCATATTATGTACAACGGCTTAGAGATCATTGACTTTCATACGCATTTCCCGACGCGGCAGCGTACTTTCATCGAAGGCGCGCCCGATTTTCGCCAGCGCTATGTCGAGCGGCGCGGCGAACAGCGCGCGCGCATCGCGCGCGAGCATGCCATGAAATACAATCGGCAGTGGCGCGCCACTTGGGGCTTCGATCCGCCCGAGCGCGGCGATTTCAGCGACGAAGAGCTGGCAGACCGTTGGGCGGAGGAGATTACGCGATACGGTTTGAGAGCCGTCGGCTTTGTTACCGGCGGCGGCAACAGAAACCTGGCGAAGATTGTCAGCCGCCATCCCGATACCTTCATCGGCTTCGCGCATCACTATCTGTTCATGGATGGCGCCGACGACGAGCAAGGAGTGCGAGTGAATGACTCTACGCATCCTCTGCTGCACTAGAACGTGTCAATTATTCCCAATTCTCAAGCACATGCACCCGTGATATCTGCGCTTTCTTGTGTCCAAGACCCGGGATTTGTCGATGAACTTCCATCGGAGCAAGTGGTTTTCACGACCTTTCGCGACTCCTCAATCTCCCAACAGTCACTGCCTATAATCTCATATCGAATACGACGTTGGGTTTCGCTGGATGACTTGCAAACAGGCTTTGGCTCAGGCGTTGGCTCAGGCGTTGGCTTCGAACAACTAGGACTCCAGCCGCTCCAGTCGGTCCACGGGCTCTCATTGGTGTCGCATATACCGGACGTCCGGACCGAACGCCAGGAACTGCGCGTTTGAGGGCAGCCTTCCGAATTGCGTGATTCCTTCCGAGTTTCCCGGCGCTTCTTGCATTCCCGGTCTTCATCATCGTTATCGTCGTCATCATCGTCGTCTGTAGGTTTGGGCTTTGGCGGAACATTTGTCGCGGTCGGCACAGGCGTATCCGTTTGCACGGGCGTAGCCGTTGGCACGAGCGTATCCGTCGGCACGAGCGTATCCGTCGGCGTTGGCGTGTTCGTCGGCGTATTCGTCGGCGTGAAGGTAGGCGTTATTCTCGGGAAACTGAACGACAGCGGCGGGCCAATCGGTCCGAATTCCTCATATTTGACGCCATCCCCTAAAGCCTGTGCATACACGCTGTAATTCCCGCCTAGCTTGTCATTGGGAACGCTGAATTGAGTTGCCCCCTCCGGCAGCGACAATTCCTCTTCCACCTCATTCTCGCTTGAGAAATACCAGAAGTTATAACCAACCGCGCCCATCACTGGATCCCAGACGATCTTGCCTCCGCCCAAATGCCGCAGATCAACCACGGACAAAGCCATAGGTTCAGGCGTCGGCGTGACTGTCGGCGTGTCAGTCGCAGTCGGCGTGACAGTGAAAGTTGCCGTCGGCGTGGCCGTTGGCGTGTCAGTTGCCGTTGGCGTGTTCGTGGGCGTGTCGGTCGCTGTTGGCGTGTTCGTGGACGTATCGGTCGCCGTTGGCCTGTCTGTGGGCGTGTCAGTCGCCGTTGGTCTGTCTGTGGGCATGTCAGTCGCAGTCGCGGTAGGCTGCGGCTCCGCGAAACAGGCTGCGCTCAAAGTAAAGCCTTCGCTCGGAGGACTGTTTGTATAATTCATGTCAAACGGCGAGCTGATGGCTAGGACATAAACGATATCGCCTTCCTCGTAGCTATCGCCTAAAGGCAGGCAAATCTCTTCATCATCATCGTCAGCAGCTTCATCGTCAGCGCTTCCCTGCACCAGGTCATCGTCATCGTCAGGCTTGGAATAAAGCGCGTAGGTTATAGCATTGGCTACCGGCTTGAAACAGATTTGACGCTCATGGCAGCGCAGATCGGAAGGAGCGGACAAAGCCTGCGCTTGGATAGGCGTAGCGGTGGGCGGAGGATTGTACTTGGCTTCCACATTGTCGCTCCAAGGCCCGCGGCGCGTGTAATGCACGCCATCGCCGCCTGCCCGGACGCGGATTTTATAGGTCCGACCTGGAATCGCCTTGTCAAACGAGTAAGTCAGAATGCTGCCATTCAGTCGCGTAAAGCTGGCTCTAGTGCCATTGTGCAACCGCACAACATAATCTTTCGCGCCATTTATTCTTGCACAGCTAACCGAGACGCCATCACCCTTTGTCAGCACAGGCTTAGCGAGATCCTTCGGCGCGGGGAATGTAAACTCTTTGCCATCGGACCAATCACTGACGCCGAAAATAGATCCCTTCGCTCGAACCTGAAAAATGTACGTCTTGCTAAAATCGAAGCCGCTATAGCGATAGCTGGTTTTGCCGCTTTGTACGCGTTTCTCAGTCCATATATCGCCACTCTTATCGCGCCAACGCACTCTGTACTCAGTGGCTCCGTCGACCTTATCCCAGATGATTGTCTTATCCAAAGTGGTACGAATGTTCTTTGGTACGGGTAAAGCCGCCAGCGCAGGAGATGAGCTGAAGAAAAGGACAAGCGATAAAATGAGTACAATTTTTCGGGACATATCAAATCCATTCCCTTACTCGATTCGCGCCAAAGCGTATTCTAACACCATTCCAGCGATTCTGCTACCTGCCCGCCAGGGCAATTGCATCAAATTTGCGATAGCAGTTTGAGCAAGAACGCGTCATCAAGAGCGGCGCGATAGCGTTTCTGTCTCAAGCTGCCCTTGGAAGGGTCATTTTTCAGGATATTGAGGGAAATATTGCGCAAGGCAATAAGATTTTGGGCGCTGTCGCCTTTGCGTGTTCGCATCCGGTCTTCTTTGTAAGTCACATCCATGACCCAGTGCAAGCTATTTTCAATGCTCCAATGCTTTCACGTGGTCTGCAACATGCTCTTCGCACACGCGACCAATAACCAAAGTCCCCTAGGCGCCGCCGCGCTAACCGGAACGGGCTTCCCCATCAACAGAGAACTCAGCGCCAAGCTCCTGGGTTTTGACAGCGTGCAGCTTAGCACCTATGCCAGCATTGGCGCCTCCGACAATTTGACCGATGTGGCGCATGCCCTGTCTTCACTAGGCGTCAATCTGTCGAGGTTTACGCATGATATGCTTTT
Organism: Phototrophicaceae bacterium; assembly: GCA_965116975.1. Lineage (GTDB taxonomy): Bacteria > Chloroflexota > Anaerolineae > Aggregatilineales > Phototrophicaceae > UBA6055. The sequence goes on along the minus strand of OZ220735.1, from coordinate 1,555,461 downwards.
CTGGGCAACGGGTGAAAGCGGCGCGATTCGCATTGACAACAGCTTCATTCAGATCAGTTCGATCATGCCGCAGAAACGGAATCCGGTTGTGCTCGAACACCTGCGCGCGCGCATCAGCCGCATGATGGCATTGGCCAGCGGCATCGTATTACAGTGCCATAACATCCCTTTTGGCGATACCCAAGACATTGAAGACGAGATCCAGCCGCTGCTCTTTGGCTCGCTGGAAACAGCCGCCGAGATCTTGCAGCTGTATGGCGCGGTCATCGAAACGCTGCAAGTGAACGTCGACCATCTGCGCGACCGCGCAACCGCGGGATTCACAACAGTCACCGAATTGGCGGATACCCTGGTGCGGCAGTGCAAGCTGCCCTTCCGCGAGGCGCATGGCATCGTATCGGCGCTAGTGAGCTATGCGCTGGCGAACGATCTCGCGCCGGATGAATTGACAGCCGGCACACTGAGAGAGCTAGCCAAGCGCGATTTCGATCTGGATGTCGAACTATCGGAGGACCTGCTAAAAGAGGCGCTCGATCCACGCGCCTTCGTCGAGGCGCGCAGCTTGCCCGGTGGCGCCGCGCCGCAGGCAACGTCGCAGGTTCTTGAGCAACAGGGACTGCGCATCAAGCAAGATGTGGCTTGGCTGCATGACACAAGGAACAAAATCGCCGCCGCGCAGTCCTGTCTGAGCGACGAAATCCACGATATTCTGTCGGCTTCCGCAGGATAATCTTTGGTTCGAATCTGTCGTCGGTTTGATTTCGACGCCTAAGCTTCCAAGGTCAACAAATAAGCCACGATGTCGAAGATTTCCAGATTGCTATAGATCTCAGCCCAATTGTCGGGCATCAGCTCCGGGTCATAGTCTTCGACGGCAATAGCCTTGGGATCCACAATTGAGTTGTAGATGTATTCGGCGGCGCTTTGTCCTTGAACGCGGGTCAAGGCGCGGCTTTTGATATTGAGCAAGCCCGGACCCACCAACTTTTCTTCGCTGCTTGGGCTATGGCAATTGGCGCAGGAATAACCGGTGCCAGCCGTTTCCTGGAAGGTCTCGAAGAGAATGGCGCCATTGGCTGGATCGCGCATGGATACCATGCGATCAAGCGGGGACATGATCTCGGTTGCCGTCGCTTCGGGAGTCGCCGTCGGCTCTGGACTGCTGGTGGCGGTGGGTTCCGGCGTCGACGTCGCGGTTGGCGGCAGCGGCGTCTCGGTGGGCGGGTTTGTCGCCTCCAGCGTCGGCTGCGCTTCTTCTTGGTCCATCATCTGTGTTTCGGTCTCCGTTGGCGCTTGCCATACGGGGGTGGCCACTGTGCCGCAAGCAGCCGTGACGAAGACAAGAATACCACAAAAGGCGCCAGTCCATCGCCTGGCTAAGACTGGAATCCCAAGCAATTCGCGCATTGATACCGTCCCAATCTGATTTGAGAAATACGTCACAAATGGCTATCAAGCAACATTATCGCAAATGGTCGGCTGATAGTGTAGGGGAAGGATTGAGAAAATGGCCGCATCGGGCGGTGGACACCCTGACATTATAACTTAAGACTCATCGTAACAAATTCTTAATTCGATATTCTTGTGCTAAACTAGCCTTATCTTGTGAAGGGAAGAACTGCATCCAGAGTAAACAATACAAGAGGAAGGAAGTGCTTGATGAATAAGCCTATTTTGCAGGTCTTGTTGATTTTGCTGCTATCGCTTGCGCTGCCAGCGAGCGCGCAAGACTTCGAAGAAAGTCCAGGCCCAGGCTTGGGCGGCGTCATCATTGAATCCAGCACCGCCGGCGACCCAGCCACATTCAATCCGCTCATCGGCGGCGATACCGCGTCCAGCGCTGTATATGGCTTGCTGTATCCATCAATCATCGGCGTGAGCCCCTACACCGGCTTGGAAGAGCCCAATCTCGACGGCACCATGGCTGCCAGTTGGGAATACGATGAGACCGGCACCGTACTGACCGTCCACCTGCGTGATGACATCGCTTGGAACGACGGCACATCCATTACAGCCGCGGATTACTTATGGGCGGTCGAAGCGACGCGCAGCGGCCAAATCGACAGCCCGCGCGCCGGTATCTTCCAGACCATGGCTGATGGCACGCCCGCCGGCGGCAAGATCGTCAGCATCGAAGCGCCGGATGATTATACGGTGGTTGTGACATTCGCCGAGGCGGACTGCATCTCCTTCAGCGATGTCAATGACATCACGCCTGTGCCCGCCCATGTATTTTCCGAGTTATACGGCGACGACTACGCTGCAATGATGGACGATCCGCGGCGGATCCCGACCGTATCCTTCGGTCCTTTCAAAGATGTCGAATTCGCTTCGGGCGAGCGCATCAGCTTGATTGCCGACCAAGACTACCCCGATGCCATTCTTGGTTATGTCAGCCCGGCCGAAACCGTGACCCTACAAGTCGCGGACGAGAATGTGGCGACGGAACGCTTCATCGCCGGCGAATTCTCCATTATCGGAGTGCCAGCCATCCGCCAAGAAGAATTCCGCAGCGACCCCGAACTGACGGAATTCCCGCGCTATGAATTTACGGGGAACGGTTTCACCTTCTTCGGCATGAATCATGCCAACCCGGATAATCCCCAGCCCGGTTTTGACGAAGACGGCAATCTGATCCCGCAAGAGCCGCATCCGGTCTTGGGCGACCGACTGGTGCGCCAGGCGATTTCGCATGCTGTTGATATGGACGCGCTGATTGAGGGCATCCGCGATGGCAATGGCTTCAAAGTCGCCACCCACACCATCCCGACGTCCTGGGTCTATAACCCGGACCTGCAATATGAATACAGTCCCGACTTGGCGATGAAAAAGCTGACGCAGGCCGGTTGGATTGACGATGACGACAACCCCGATACCCCGCGCGTTTGCCAGGATTGCCTCTTCGCGCGCGAGGTTGACGAAGCCTTTAATGGCAGCCCGCTTACGCTCGACTTGCACGTGCCAGCCGGCGGCGATATCAGCGAACAGATGGGGCTTTTCTTCCAGGCGGAGATGAACAAGGTTGGCTTTGACGCCCACTTCGAGGCAATTGACTGGGGCAGCGCCTTCTTGCCCGAGCTGACGGGGCAGACCTTCGACATGAATATGCTGGGTTGGAGCCTCGGCTTGCCCGTGGATCCCGATGTTTCCGCCTTCTACTATCCAGAAGTGGATGTGCCCGGCGCCGGCTTCAATTTCGGCTCCTATTACAACGCCGAGCTGATTGAACTGAATGACCAAGCTCGGGTCACGCCTGGCTGCGATATAGAAGCCCGCGCCGAAATCTATGCGCGCGTACAGGAAATCCTCTTCGAGGACATGCCCTACTTCTACATGTATGTTTCCGAATCCATGACCGCGACGCAGCCGGGACTCGGCAACTGGAATCCGACGCCCTTCTCCCGCACCTATTCGCTGGATGCTTGGATAGCGCCGGAAGTAACGCAGCCTTAATCAAGCGAAACATTGACGAATTGAAGAGCCGTGGCTCTTCGATTCGTCGTCTACTTCGTCGGTCGCCAGCGCCAGCCGAGCCTAGAGGCAACAAGGTATGCAACGGTACATTGTCCGTCGCCTCTTGCAAGCTATTCCCACGCTTTTTGGCATCACCATCATCGTATATTTGATTATGCTTTTGGCGCCCGGCGATCCGGTTTCCTTGCTGACTTTTGATCCCACCATCCGTCAAGACGAGCGCGAACGCCTCGCTATCAAGCTCGGGGTCAATGACCCCTTTCATATTCAATACTTGCGCTGGCTGATCGGCGATGATTGGATGATGGTTGACAGCAATGCCGATGGCGAAGTTGATGCCTGGGGCGACAACTATGGCATCTTGCGCGGCGACTTCGGTCGTTCTTTTAAGTTTCGCGGCTCCAACCCGCTGCATCTCATCAGCCAACGCCTGGGCGCTACCATCGAACTGAATGTCGCCGTCATTTTGATTGGCGTGCTAGGCGGGCTTTTGGTCGGCGTGCTGGCAGCGCTGCAACGCGGGCGCGCTTTTGACAAATCTTCCAGGATATTCGCTGTACTCGGGGATTCTGTGCCGGTTTTCTGGTTTGCCCTCTTGGCGATTATGCTGATGGGCTTGGTTTTGCCGCGCGCCTTGGAACCCTATGGCATCGGAGATGGCAGCCCCTTCTTGCCGATGGGCGGCCGCTGCCCGCCAGTGCGCGGGGGCTGCCCGCCTATACACGCGCGCCTGCACTATATGATCTTGCCGGTCTTGGTCAGCTCCCTGGGTCCCGTCGCCGGCTGGTCGCGCTTCATGCGCGCCTCCATGCTGGAAACAATCAATAGCGACTATATCCGCACCGCGCAGGCAAAAGGCTTGACCAGCCGCGGCGTTTGGATTCGGCATGGGCTGCGCAACGCCATCATCCCGATGATGGTATTTTTGGGTCCGCTCATCTTCGGCTTGATTGGCGGCTCAGTCATCATCGAGCGCATATTTTCTTGGCCCGGGATTGGCTTGCTCTTATTCGATTCTGTCATCAGCCGCGACTATCCCGTCGTGATGACATCGGTTGTCATTGGCTCGATTTTGGCGATTCTGGGTTATATCGCGGCGGATATTCTATACGCCCTGTCCGACCCGCGCGTGCGTTTCTGAGGATCGCGACCATGCCAAAAAACCTGCCCGCAGTCAAAATCGCGAAGCTCAAGCGCCGCCCAGACGACGGGTTCACGCCTTCCCAGACCCTCTACCAGAAAGCCTTTCGGCGCATTCGCCGCGACCGCCCTACGCTGCTGGCGATGGCGGTGCTGGCTGTCTTTGCCCTGTTGGCCATCTTTGCGCCATTTCTTAGCGAGACCGTTTTTCAAGTCGACCAGGTAACACAAGCGGTACGCGACAAGTATCTGCCGCTATTTTCCCAAGGTCACGCGCTGGGTACCGACGAGCTGGGGCGCGACCACCTCAGCAGATTGCTCTACGGCGGGCGGATATCGCTGGGCATCGGCTTTTCCGCCGCGATATTGTCGCTGGGCATTGGCATCGTGGTCGGCGTGATTGCCGGCTTCTACGGTGGGCTGGCGGACGATCTGATCATCTGGTTCATCACCACGCTCAATTCGATACCGGGACTCTACCTTCTGATGCTTATCTCGGCGGTCTTGTCGCCGACGCCCGCGACGCTTGTTCTCATCTTCGGCATTCTGGGCTGGACCGGCACGACCCGCCTGGTGCGCGCGGAGACCTATTCCATCAAAGAACGCGAATATATCATCGCAGCCCGCGCCATGGGCGCGTCCAACTGGCGCATCATGTTTTTCCATATCGTACCCAATATCTTTTCGCTGCTGATCATCACCTTGTCGCAGGCGATCGGCGGCCTGATTTTGGCAGAGTCCACACTAAGTTTTCTGGGCTTCGGCGTGCAGCCGCCAACGCCGACTTGGGGCAATATGCTAAGCGGCGGGCTGGAATACGCGCGCAAGGCGCCGCATCTTGTCTATTTGCCGGGGCTGCTGATCACCACGACGGTATTCTGCCTGTATTTGATCGGCGACGGCCTGCGCGACGCGCTTGATCCGAAGATCGTCGATTGAGATTTCAGCCCAACTGGTCGCGACCCAACTGCAGGGCAATCGCTTCAAAATGATGGCGGACGAAACGGCGGGATTCTAAACTGAAAATTAACTACAGAGTACGCAGAGAACGCAGAGAAAACAAAAAATCTCTTCACAGCTGTGATTCTTGGTGACAAATCACGTTTCGCTGGGGACTGTTGCCGATTCCGGGCCGCAGGTTTAGAAGAATAGTCGTCTAAACTCCTACGAACTCTGTGTCCTCTGCGTCCTCTATGTTGAAAATAATTTGAAGCGATTGCCCTGGACTCAACTGACGCGGAACAGGAGGCGCAGATTAGATCGCGCTATAGACAAGCAAGCTGCGTCATGCTAAGATGCTGTTCCGTTCAAACAAAAGCTTGAGCCAGCAAGACGCTTTGAAAGGAGCGCGGGGAACTGAGGTTCCTCTATAACTTATGGCAACTCATAAATCCGCAATTAAGCGTATCAGACAAAACGAAAAACGCCGCTTGCACAATCGCACCTACCGCAATCGAGCGCGTACATTGGTCAAGCAGGCGCGCGCAGCCATTGATAGCGGCGACCTGGAAGAAGCGCGCAATGCAACTAGAATGGCGGTCCGTGATCTGGATAAATTGGCCAGCCGTGGCGTCGTCCACAAACGCAATGCCGCGCGCCGCAAGAGCCGCTTGATGAAACAGTTGGCGAGTCTCGAATCCTAGCTTAGTCTGTTCCCATTCGCCCTGCCGGCAGACCAGAGCAATGGCACCACTATTCGGAAAATGCTTTGAGGATTTGCCAGCGAAGCTTATCGTTCCGCGCTGACTGAAATCGCTTGCGGCGCAGGCTGATTTTTTTGGGGTGTTTTTTGAGCAAAGCCAATGCGATATGCTGTAGCACAGCGAAATTTTCTGGGCTGTGTCCTACACGAATACGGCTGTCGTCTTGCCGAAAGGTCACATCCAAGACCCGATGGAGTTTATTTTCAATGTGCCAGTGCGAACGAATCATTCGCAGGAGTTGTTTGGCATCCTTCCCTTGTAATGAGGAGATAAAATAGCGCGTCTGCGTGTTTTGCCACTGCCCATCCAGTAATTGGGCATGTTGGACGCGGACTAGCGACTGCAAGCCCATCCAGCCTTCTTGCTGCCTTAAGTCATTCAAGACAGCAACATCGGTCATCACTTCACAGTCCCGGCGCTCGACCCGACCACGCGGCTTGCTGATTTCTTCATTGTGACTATATTGACCTATCAAGCGCGGATGGCGGTCATCCGCATAAGCGAAAAGGGACTGGGCCGCGTCGTACAAACTGCCCTGATTTTCCTTTAAGGCTATGACATAATCCGCTCCGTGCTCGCTAACAATCGACTTCACGATGTCTTTCTGACAGCCCATCGCGTCCAAAGTCACGATACAGCCTTTCAAATACAGCAATTTCAGCAATTCGGGAATTTCAGGTATCTCATTGCTTTTCGCGTCCACAGCGCGCTTGCCCAAGACCAAGCCGGCTTCCACTGACCAGGCATGCAACAGATGCAAGGCGCTCTTTCCTTGCCTACGATCATGGCTGCGCCGCATCGTCTTGCCGTCTATTGCCACAATATCGCCTTCAGCTAATACTGGCTTGATGCTGCTAATCCAATCTTGGTAGCACAACTGTACCTGCTGAGGGTCTAATAGTTGGAAGACGCGGGCAAATGTATCGTGCGAAGGAATACCCTTAGGCAACTCTAAAAATCCCCTTAACCATTCCTCTTTATCCTCGCCAAAATCAACAATGTCCACCCAGGTCTCGGCACCGCTGACCACCGCGCAGATCGCGATGATGATGATATCCAGCAACGGGTGTAATTGACCATGTTCGCGGCGCGGATCTTCTAAACTGGCAAAGGCTTCCGCTATTCCACTTGGGCTCATCTCGGGCTCTCCTCATCCGTATTGATGAACCCATTCTATTCGCCTTTCATTTCTTGGTGCGATTGCTCTGCCGGCAGACTCGCTGGGCTTGTCAAGCAATGCCCCTTATGCTAAGCTCCTATCGACGCAGTGGGAGATAGTTTAATTGGCAAAACAGCGGATTCTGGTTCCGCCGTTCCTGGTTCGAGTCCAGGTCTCCCAGCAAAACTGAGCGGTCCGCAGGACCGCTCTTCCTTTATGCGACCGACAACACCACTAATTCCACCCATTTGCGAAACTCGTTGTGTTGAGCGTTATAGAGCAATCTTGTCCGCAAGGGCAAGCCGAGCCACATATACGATAGCTTCCGCCGTTCTTCGCGCGAGGTATGATCAACGATATCGCGGTACCAGCTCGGAAAGCGCAAAAAGACTTCCGGATAACTCATGATGTTGTCTTTGACTTTCCAATAGAGCATGATGTAGGAGACAAAGGCCATGATCCCCAGCAGGATCAGAAAAGAAGAAGGCACCAGCAAAACAAAAATAAGATAGGCCAGCGAACTTGCCCACATGATGGCTTCGAGAAGGGGGCTAAAGCCCACTTCGTCGCCATATTGTTGAAAAGCCGTTAATATCGGCTCTTTGTAGTAGCCCAAGGTTACCAAACACGCGCGCAGAAACATGATGGACACAAGGCTAATTAGAAGCGTAATAATCGTTGACATGCAATGGCTCGTTTCAAGCGACCTGCATTTGTCTAGATCGGCAAAACATCATCAGTCATCAGAGTGCTCAAGCGCTTCGGCAGCGTTGAAACCGAAACCGTGCTGAATCTGCCCCGCTACGCGAGCGTAAATGCCTGCCCGCGGGAAGGGCGTACAAGGCAAGGGAATCTGCCAACATTGGTGGATATGGCTGTCGGGCACGTTCAATTGCAATCCGCTGGCGGTTTCATACACTCTGACCGGCGGCAAGTGATGCTTGTAAAAGCCATCGCCGGGTCCGGCCGAGACCGGGAAATCTCGCTGCGCCAGGATCAGGAATACAAAATATGCTAGACAAATGCCTAAAATCGCGTAGATCACAGAGACACGCAAGCGCCATGAGATCCTAATCCATGTCAGCAGGGCAAGCAACCATGAAAGCGCCGCCCCGCTCCAAAAGATATAGCGCACGTATTTTAGGTTTGGCAGGCTGAAGAACCAGAATGCCAGCATGATGAGCAGTGGAGCCAAAACCCATAAGCCCAATCCCGCTCCGATTACTCTGGCACGCTGTCGCATTCGACCAAGCGCATAGAGAAGCAAGCCCGACAGAGTCAACACGGCTGGTAGCGCGAAATCCTTCACGTTGCTGCGGATTCTAACGAACCATGGTCCGACCCAATCCCAAGTTGCCAGCACCACTTCAGGATCGCCATAACGCCGCCGGGTATTGGTCGCCAGTTGCCGCTGCCGATACGCGATGAGTTCAGGCGATTCCGCCCAATCGACTTCTATCCTGCCGATCGCATGGGGATAGGCGATATAGCCGCTGGTGACAACCCCGCGCAGCATCCAGGGTCCTGCGAAGAAAACCGCAATCAGCAGAACTGTCGGGATCAGGCGCTTCAAACTGCCAAGGTTCGTCAAGCCGCCTGCCCTGGAGAAATGAATAACGATGACAAGCCCAGCTATGCTTGCGCCGAAGACCCAAAATGTCTGTTTGACGGTGAACCCAGCCAGGATGACAATCGACAGGCGAAGGACCTGGCTGGCATCCGGCTTGGCGTCTCCAGCCGCGTCTTGCAAGTAATCCAGCAGCCAGATTATGGCGAGGATGCCTAACAATTCGACTGGGGTATCGGTCAGAAAATGCGTGATGCTGCCGCGCCCGACCGTCGAAAGCAACAAGAAGGGCATGATTAGCGTTGCGAAGATCCCCGACCAGCGCGCTTGGTCCTGGGCGCGGCAGCGGTAAAGATGAAGCGCGGCCCGAATTGAATAGGCCAGCATGACCGCCAGCAGCAATCCCGTCGCGATATGATAGGAGCGGCCCGACCAAATCGATGTATCCAGCAAGGCATGGTACAAATAGACAGAGTGATTGTACGCCAAGGACGAGAATAAATTATTCAGCCCGGGAACAATCGGATAAGAATCCGTCCACATGACAGCCTGAATATCGCGGAAGCCGGTATCGGATTCATCGGGCATTTCTATGGCGCGGTTCGACAGCCACAACACAGCCACAAAAAGAACCAGCAAAAAAGCGCGCTTGTTCTTCAGTTCTAAAAGCAGGGGGATTGCTCGCTGGCGATATTGGTACAGACTAATGGCAGCAACAACTGCCAGCAGAATAAGCGCCCTGTCATCGACCGGGAAAAACAGATGCCACAGTTGCAGCGCCGCCAGCGTCAGCGCCCATCCCAGCCAGAAGCTGTCGAACCAGAGGACCCCGTCGGAGAGGCTGCGACCGAGCAGCCGCAAGACTATCAGCCCCAGTCCGCTGAATAGCAAGAACAGCAGCAGCCAACTGAGCAGGACCATCCCCATCGGATAGATCAGTGCAAGCAATTTCTTGCGTCCCTTACTCTGGATAAATGACGATGCGCATATCGTATCAGCCGAGAATTATAATGAGAGAAAAGCAATAAGGCGATAACTATATCGCCTTCAGCTTGACAACTGAGGGACAACTGTTACTGTCCCGACTTTCATAGGATCTCGACCACGAATTGGTTCGCCGACACCGAATGGCTATGCTAAACTACGCTAGTTATGGGAAGTCAGCCAGCGAAATCAATGACAGATTCAGAGTTCATTATAGGCGGAGAGGGTCCACGCTTAGCCTTTGTCGATCCCGCCAACGCCGTCCAGATCGCGGAGAATATGGTCGCCTTCGCCAATACCGAAGGCGGCGTTATCGTCGTCGGCTCGTCAGGCGGCGGCAATCCCGGCGCCCAGCCGCTGGAGGGCTCGCAAATTGACAGCGCCCTCAAACAGGCGGACGAGCTCTACAATCCACCCGTGGTCACAGAGAAATTAGAACCGATATATTTCCAAGCTAAGGACGGCAAGTCTCAGCCGCCGACAAACCCTGCGGCAAGCGAGCGCGTTCATCCGAGCAAGACCGCCAGAGATGTTCCAGCCTACGCCATTCGTGTTCCCAGGAGCACCGAGCTGCACGCGCTTTCTGATGGTCGCGTACTGATCAGAAGCGGCAAGGTCAACCGGCCGCTGGGCGGGCAAGAGATCCTGCGCTTGGCAAGCGCGAAGAACACCGGCGACTTCGAGGCGGAAGCGGCGCCGGGCGCCACAGTTGACGAGTTCAGCCGCGAGATGATTGACGAATACTTGGAAAAGCGCGCCGAACGCACCAAACGCCCTTACGATGGCGAAATCAACAATCTCTTAGCCGAGGTCGGCGCGATAACAGCGGAGGGCAAGCCAACCGTTTGCGGTTTATTGCTGTTTAGCGAATATCCGCAGAAATGGTTGCCGCAAAGCGGTGTCGTCTTCGTCAAGTTTGTGGGGACCAGTCCACGCGGCGACAGTGGCTTAGCCGGCTATACGCGGCGGGAAGAGCTCATTGGTCCGGTCCCGCGCTTGATCGAGGCGATCTGGAACCTGGTCTGGAGCGAAATGGCGGTCAGCGCTGTCGTGAAAGGGCTGGAGCGCGAAGAGACCTTTGAGTATCCGCAATTCGCGGTGCGCGAAGCCTTAGTCAACGCCATCTGCCATCGTGACTATCGCTTGCGCGGCCGGCGCATCGAAGTCCGCATGTTTTCCGACCGGCTTGAGGTGATTTCCCCGGGCGGCTTGCCGGGTTTCATCACCGTTGAGAACATCAAAGACGAGCATTTTTCGCGCAATCCCAGGCTGGTGGGCGGGTTATTCCAGTGGGGATATATCGAAGAATTGGGCTTGGGCATCGACCGAATGATCGAGGTGATGGAGCAAGCAGGGCATTCGCCGCCCAAGTTCGACGCGCGCCCCTACAGCTTTGCGCTGGCGCTGCATAATGAGCGCAAGAAACCCAAGCCGCCCGAATGGTCGCGCGATACCAATCACCGGCAAGCGCGCGCGCTGCAATATCTTCGCGAAAATGGCTCGATTACCAACCGAGAATTCCGCGGATTGATCAATACCGTCTCTGCAGAGACCTTGCGCCTGGACCTGGTAGACATGGTGGACAAGGGGATTCTAAGCAAGATAGGCGCCAAGAAAGGCACCTATTATGTGCTCAAAGAAAAGCGCTGAACCCAGGGCAAAACGCGGACAATTGTCGCCGAGTCCGCTTTCGTACTGAGACTAAAATGATCTGGGAATGGCTTAACGGCGTTCTTTGAGGCGCGCCGATTTGCCCCGTCTTTCGCGCAGGTAATAGAGTTGCGCACGACGCACTTTGGCGCGGCGCATGATTTCTACTTTTTCTACGCGCGGGCTGCGGAGCAGGAAGGTCCTCTCGACCCCCACACCGTGGCTGGCAATCCGTCGGACAGTGAAATTTGCCTCGTTGCCGCCTTTGCGAGCGCGGATAACAACGCCTTGAAAAACTTGAACGCGTTCGCGGCTGCCTTCTACGATGCGCACATGAACCCTGACCGTATCACCTGATTCGATCTCCGGATGCTTGTGATTCTCGGCAACCAGGGTATTCATGAGTTCCTGGCTCATGGCTGGCTTCCTTCCATAAAAATACGCCCGCAGGCGTAGATAAGACTTATAGAACGGCTGTGATTATAGCACAGCGTAGCTTGGCGTTTCAAGGGTCAGCCGCGCCCAGCGATTTTGGCTTCCGCAAACTGTCATCGCGCTGGATGAGTCGCGGTCAATCCACAAGCAAGCCTTAGGGCAGCAGCAACTCGTCCCCCGCCTGCACATTGTTCACATCATCGATGTTGTTCAACGTAGCCAGCGCTTCAATAGTTGTGTCGAACTGCAATGCGATGCCGAGCAAGGTATCATTTTGCTGCACGGTGTAGCTGCTTGGCGACGCGTTCGCGGATTGCGCGCTAAATTCGTCGGCAGCGCCGGCTTGAGCATTGCTCAGGATGGCGTTCTGCGCCTGCTGCACCAACGCGCTGAAGCCTTCTTCGTCTTCCGCCGCGGAAATCTCGACTTCTTCCGAAACTGCGGGCGCTTCGCTAGCGCCAGGAACCGAAGTCGGCGGCGGCGGCGACGTTGGAGGCGGAGCGAAACCGGTCGTGCCGCAGCCGGGAATCGTTATGCGCTGCCCAACCGCGATGCGGTCGGGATTGTCTATTTCGCTCGCGGCGGCGATCTCGTCCACCGTTGAGCCATAAGCCAAGGACAACATGAACATGGTCTCGCCAGCTCGGATCTCGTGGATGCAGTCTTCGCCCGGGAGCGCCGTGACACGCACCAGCGGGACCGGCGTGGCTTGAACACCGGTTGGTTCTACTTCCGCGTCTACAGCGCCGGATGAATCCGCTACTTCAGCGTTGTCAACCGGGAGCGCGGTTGCTTGCGCGCCCGCAGCCTCGGTCAAGCGGGAAATGAGGGCGGTTGCAGTCAAGGCGAATGTATCGGGAGGCTCTTCGGTGAAGAGTTCTTCGACGATTTCGGCTGTAAGCGTTGGTTCCGGCGTCTCGCTGGCGACAGCCGTTGGCGACGCGGCTTCGCGGGCTACCGGTTGGCTGTCAATGCCTTCGCTAGCGTCGCGAAAGCACGCTGTCGCCAGCAGGCATAGCGCCGCGCAACTAAGCAATAAGGCTATAAACCTGCGTACTTTGTCATTGCTCTGCCGAAAAGTCATAGACAAATCGTCCAATTCAAGACATGTTAATGGCTTGTATTCATTATAGTGAAGTGCCGAAATTGGACAATCAAATCTGCAAGCAGGTTTGGAATCCGCAAGCGTTTTATTATCCGAAGTGCTCAGGCGGCAACAGCCTAGCTTATCACGCCAGTCGCAGCGCCCAGCAAGATCAAAAGACCGGCAAAGATACGATAGTATCCGAAGATGACAAAGCTATTCCTGGATACGTAATTGAGCAGCCAATCAATCATGAACCAGGCAACAATGCCCGAAAGCGCCGCCCCAAGCAGCAATAGCGCGAGGCTTTCTTGCGGCAAGCTTGCCAGCGAGGTAGCCAATTTGTAGAGCGTCGCTCCGCCAAGCAGCGGGATCGCGAGGAAAAAAGAAAACTCCGTGGCGAGGCGCCGATCCATGCCAGCCAACATGCCGCCGACGATCGTCGCGCCAGAGCGAGACATGCCCGGGACCAGCGCCAAAACTTGTGCGATGCCAACGATGAGCGCTTGTCTTGTCGTGACTTGCGTTAATGGCGCGGCATCAGCAAAAGTAGGGCGGGAAAAGCGAGGCAGACGCTCGACCAGCAGGAAAGCCAAGCCCCCCAAGATTAAAGAACCAGCCACAACAACAGGAGAGAACAGTGATGTCACAATTTGCTCGCTGAAAATGAACCCGATCACAGCGGCTGGAAAAAGCGCCAGTATTATCATCAGCCAGAAGCGCCTGATGTCTGGCTGCGACCGCAAGCCCGCCATGTGCGCCAGCAAGGTCTGCCGAAAATAGACTACAACCGCTAGAGCCGCGCCAAATTGGATAAACACCTCGAATACCGCGCCCATGCTGTCGAACTGCAAGATCGCGGCGCCGACAACGAGGTGGCCCGTGGACGAAATGGGCAGAAACTCGGTTATGCCCTCGATCAGAGCCAGGGCAAGGACTTTGACAATATCAGCCATATTCCCTCTAGCGAGAAGTAAACGCGCCGAGCATAAACGAAGCGATTAGGCGCTAGCGAAGAAACGCTGTCCGAGCAGGATCCCGCAGACTACTCCTGCAAGACATAAGCCATTATTAAGCGCAACATTCAATAGAAATGCGAATGTCCCTTGACTCTCCCATAGGCTGAAACTTTCGTTCGCGAATGTGGAAAAGGTGGTAAAAGCGCCGAAGAATCCCGCGCCAACCAAAAGGCGCAAATGTGGCGACAGCCCGCTGCGCGCTGCCAACCAGGTCCCAAATAGCGCCAAAGCAAATGAGCCGAGCAGATTCACAAGCAAGGTGCCAAAAGGGAAATCGCCCCAGCGCGCCTGCATGAGACCATCCGCCCAATTCGTCAACAAATAGCGGGCGTTTGCGCCGAAGAAGCCCCCTAAGCCCACATAGATCAATGTATCCATCGCTCTGTCCTTATTCACAAACGTTCATCCAATGCCAGAGGCAGAGGGCTGTCTATGTCGCTAAAAGAGAATCTATTACCGAACATTGCAGCGGTTGCATGCGCAGCCAAGTTCATCGTGCAACCTGCCATGTCCTACTGTACACTAGACGCTGTTTCGGCGCGCCAATTTTGCTCGCAGTTCTGGGAAAAAGACCTACCGTCTGATTAGGGTTGCTCATGCAATACATCAAGCTCATACGCAGCAATCGCGACTTCGCCAAACTATGGATGGCGCAGGTCGTCAGCCTGCTGGGCGATTGGTTCAACACCATAGTCATCTCGGCAATGATTGTGCAGTATACAGCCGGAAGCGGCTACCAAGGCGTCGCTGTCAGCGCATTCTTGATCGCGCGCATGATACCGCCCCTATTGATGCGGCCCCTGGCCGGCGTCTTGGCGGACCGCTTCGACCGCAAACGGCTGCTGATAATCAGCGACGTTTTGCGCGCCTTGGCGGTGTTGGGGCTGCTGGTGACGACGCAAGGACCGGAGTATCTGCCGCTGATTTATGTCTTCACTATCATGCAATTCCTCGTATCTTCCGTTTTCGAACCGGCTCGCAACGCCATCATGCCTAGCGTTCTCTACCGCCACCAACTGGTCATCGGCAATACATTGAGCAGCATCACTTGGTCGGCCATGTTGGCTATTGGCGCCATCGCCGGCGGCATCGTCGCCGAAATCTTCGGGATACGCGCGGCGCTATTCATCGACGCGCTCACATTTTTGCTTTCCGCCCTTTTGGTCATGAAGGTTGTCATCCCTCTGACGCCAAGATCCGAAATTGGCCAAGAGCAGCGCAGGAAACTGGACAAAGCCAAGCGCACATTCGCTGACGGCATCCGCCATTTGCGCAAGCATCCAGGCACAGCCGCCGCGATCTTTGTCAAGAGCGCGCAGAGCGTGACAAATTCCGACGCCCTGCTGATCATCTACGGCACGCAAGTCTTTGTACTCGGCGATCAAGGCATCACCTCCATGGCGATCTTGTGGGCGGCTTTTGGCGTAGGCGCCATCGTCGGACCATTGATCACCAATCGCTTCAGCGACGATTCTGTGAAAGTCCTCCGCCGCTTGATTACCGCCGGCTTTGTGATGATCGCCGTTGGCTGGCTGCTATGGGGCATGTCGCCATCGCTGGAAATCCTGGCATTGGCGGTAGTTGTGCGCTCGATGGGCGGTTCGGTAAATTGGACCTACAGTTCAGTCATCCTGCAGCAGATTGTGCCGGATGAATATTTGGGACGCATGTTCTCGCTGGATTTCGCTGGCTACGAATTGCTTCAAAGCCTTGGCATCGTCTTGGTCGGCGTGTTGATAGATGCGATGGGCGCCGGCAGTATTCACGTAATTGTTTACATCTCCGCGCTTATCGCCTTGGTTCCGCTGTTGGCATGGATCTGGATCATTATGAGACTCGAAGCTATGGAAGCGAATGAGATGATGACAAAGCCTGAGTTGGCGCCGGGAGGATAATATGTCCAGTTTTCGCTACGACCCGAAGATTATCCAAAACTACCCTAATTTGACGGCCGGCGTGATTGTGGCGGCTGGCATGAGCAATGCGCCGACGTCGCCGGAGCTTTTAGAAGCCTATCTAGCCGAGCAAGAGACGGTCAAAAACAGGATTGGCGCAACCCCGCTGAGCGAGCTGACTTCGCTCCGAGCCTGGCGCCGCGCCATCAGCGCCTTTGGCGTTTCGCCCACCAAGTATCGCAGCGCGGCCGAGGCGCTGCTGCGCCGTTTGACCAAGAAGGGCGATATCCCAAGCATTAACACGCTTGTCGATATCGGCAATCTAGTCAGCATACGGTACGGCTTGCCTGTCGCCATTTTTGACCGGCGCGGGATTCAAGGCGCAATCACCGTTCATTACGCCGACGGCAGCGAGACCTACCAGGAACTGGCAAGCGGCGAGGTCATGCGCCCCGAAGTTGGGGAAGTTGTCTTTTCCGACGAAAAACAGATGGTGGTCGCCAGGCGCTGGTGCTGGCGCCAAAGCGCGACCAGCGCAGCCAATGCCACAACCAGCGATGCCGTCATAACGGTCGAGGCGCAGCACGAGAACGCTGAAGCCGATATCGAGAATGCCCTGAGCGACTTGCTGGAATTGCTGCGCGCCCAGGCTGGCGGCGATTTCAACGCGGCGGTCTTGAATGCCGCGGGTCCATCAATATAGGCATGATCAAGGCATGATCTAGGCAAGGCGCAGCCGCGCCGTCAAGACCGGCGGAATCTGCCACATCTTGGTCCAACTTAGTTCCCTTCCCAGCTCGGCGTCTTCGGGCGGGAAGGCCGGTTCCAACAAGCCATCCAATACGAAGCCGGCGTCAAAAGCCTCTTGCAGCAGCGCGCCAAGCGGTCGATGGAAGTAATAATGCGGCGTCGGCTCCTCAGGCGCGCCCGAGCCCTTCACCGGGGGCATATCGACGTAGGCGCTGATCTTGACGCCGGTCACTGTCGTAACGACACCGTCTCGATCTTCTTTTTCCTGGAAGAATACGGGATTGTTGGAATTAAAAGCGGGGTGCATCGTCGCAAATACGAATCTCCCGTCGGGCCGCAGCATCTCGGACGCGGCTTGGAATAGCGGCGCGACTATCGGGATATCCATCAAGGTCATCGAGCAAACAATCGCGGCGAAATGCCCAGCACAGAGCGCAAGCAGCGCCTCTTTGTCGGTAGCGTCGGCGACGCGGTAGTCTATGCCAGAAGCAATACCCCGCGACCGTCTTTTAGCCAATCGAATCATCTCTTCGCTGAAATCTACAGCGGTTACCTGCGCGCCCTCTACCGCCAAGCGCCGAGCCAAAGCCCCGTTGCCACAGCCCACATCGAGAATGCTTTCGCCATCCCGCAAAGCCAGAAGTTGCAGGACCGACGGTTCAATCAGGCGGCGATGGAAAAGATTGCCTCTGTCGCCATGGAACTCATCCCAGAAGCGCGCTTTGCGGTTCCAGAGTTCGCGGCCCTCTTCATTCAGTTGCCTCGTATCCAATTCGCTCCCTCCCGACCAGCCACTGGCAGCTTAACAGATTCCATGTTCAGGGAAAACCTAGTTTCAGCACAAAGGCGCAAAAGTAAATCCAAGAAAGTAATGCAAATTCAAATTGATGAAATCGCCCCGACAGGCAGACCTAATCTGACATTTCTTGATATGTCGTTGACAGGAGGGGTCAGGGAAATTGCATCAAAATGATCATAGCGCGTGGGAACCCTTTCTGCCCTCACGTTGCCACTGGTACATCAGGGCAATCGCTTCAAATTATTTTCAACATAGAGGACGCAGAGGACACAGAGTTCGTAGGAGTTTAGACGACTATTCTTCTAAATCTGCGGCCCGGAACCGGCAACAGTCCCCAGCGAAACGTGATTTGTCACCAAAAATCACAGCTAAGATGAGATTTTTTGTTTTTCTCTGCGTACTCTGCGTACTCTGTAGTTAATTTTCAGTTTAGAATCCCGCCATTTCGTCCGCCATCATATGGAGGCGCTGTAAGGCAATTCTGTGAATCGCCCACGATAGTCTCTCTGTTTTCATGGGCGGCACACAGTGTCGGCCCTACATCGCGGTAGATTTATGTGACATTCGGCACATAATGGATGCTGGCGCAATTGCCCTGCCGGAGGGATTTCGATTCTCGCTTGACGGTTAGACCTGACATATAATTGAAGTCGGTTCCGCCTCAAGCTAGGCGCAACTCAGAGAAAATTAAGCCAAGCGAGCCATCGTGGAAGAGACGCTTTTATTTGCGCTGGTCGCCATCTTGATCGGATTCTCCAAAGGCGGTTTGGGAGGTCCCGTTCCCGTTGCGCTGACCGTGCCGATACTCTCCCTAATTATTGATCCGCAAGAAGCTGTCGGTTTGATTCTGCCCTTGCTCATCTTCGCGGATGTCTTTGCCCTGTACTTTTACTGGAAGCAGTGGGACAAGAAGCTGTTAGCGCTGATGTTGGGACCGGCGCTGATTGGCGTCGCCCTTGGCGCCTTCATCCTCAAAGACATCGACGCGGTGACGCTCAAGCGGATCATCGGCGGATTAACCTTGGCGGCGCTCAGCTTCAAGATAGGCAGCGAACGTTTGCGCCGCTTGGCTTATCAGCCGCGGTCCTGGCATGGTTGGTTCGCTGGCTGGGCTTCTGGGTTCGGCTCTACCCTAGCCAATGTAGGCGCGCCGCCTTTCACCGCATATCTCTTGCTGCAACCTAACATGAGTCCACGTGTCTTTGTTGGCACGACCACCTTGTTTTTCGCCGTGATCAATCTGACCAAATTGCCCAGTTACATCACAATCGGCATTCTTGATCTGAGCAAATTGCTCGCGATTGCCTGGGTGTTCATCTTGATTCCCGTCGCGATTGCCGTCGCCCGCGCGCTGATCGATCGCATCAATCAGCGAACTTTTGAATGGATCATGATTGCGCCCCTGCTGGCGCTCAGCATATACCTGCTGCTTTCAGTTGAGTAGCCAGTCGCGCGGCAAGCGTTTCAAATTGTTATGCTCCACGAAGACACGAAGGACTTAGACGTAATTCCATCAAGACAATGAAAAAAAGAAGGGGCGACTTGCTGAGCCGCACAATCTGTAGGATTCAATTCACATTGGGAGAGCCACGGAACTCTGTTGAAAAACACCCCCATCCCCCGGCCCCTTACCCCCAAAATGAGGGAAGGGGTGTAGTGGTCTTGAAAAACTGGGCACCTAGAAAAGAGAGAATTCTAGAGTAACAGTGAAAGGGACACGCTCATGGGGAAATACCGGAAGCACTCGCCGGAAACGAAGGTCAGAATTGTGCTGGAAATCCTTCGCGGCGAGAAATCTCTGGCGCAAGCCAGTCGTGAGTACCAGATTAAGGACAGCCTGCTTTACCGCTGGAAAGACCAGTTTCTCGAAGGCGCGAAGCAGGCTTTCGCCTACGGTCAACCAGCCGAGCAGAAGCGTCGCGCGGACAAGATGGCTGAATTAGAGCGGCTAGTGGGAAAGCTGACCATGCAACTGGAAATTGCAAAAAAAGCCTCTCACTATGTGCAATCTCTACCACCCGAAAGCGAGAGCTAGCGCAGATGCTCAGCCAGGACTTTCCGGTGTCGGCAAGCTGCGCCGTACTCGAGCTGCCCCGCAGCAGCTATTATCATCAAGCCAAGCCGCGCGACTGTCAAAGCCTGCGTACTGCGATAGTGGAGGTTGCCGGGCGCTATCCCACCTATGGCAGCCGACGGATAGCGGCGCAGTTGAAGCGTGAGCCTTATATGATGGACGTGGGTCGGCATCTTGTTGGCTGGCTGATGCGGGAGCTGGATTTGACCCGCAAGCCGAAGCAGCGCCGGGGCAGCGGCACGGATAGCCGACATGGTTATGGGCGCTATCCGAACCTGGTCAAAGGGCTGCGGGCGCTGCGTCCGAACCAGATTTGGGTTGCCGACATCAGCTACTTGCGTCTGCGCTCGGACTTCATCTATCTGGCTGTCGTGATGGATGTGTACACGCGCGCGGTACGGGGCTGGCATCTGAGTTGGTCTTCGGATAAGAGCTTGACCTTGGCAGCCTTGCGCCAAGCGCTAGAAGATCATGCGGCGCCGGAGCTTCATCACTCCGACCAAGGGTCGCAATACGCCGCCAATGACTATGTCAAGCTGCTGCACGACGCCGGAACGCTAATCAGTATGTCTGCCGCGGGCGAGCCGAGCGAAAACGGCTATGCCGAGCGGTTGATCCGCACGATCAAGGAGGAGGAAGTGTACCTGAGCGAATACCAGAGCATGGAAGAAGCGCGCGAGCAACTTGGGCACTTCATCGAGGTGGTCTACAATACACAGCGCATTCACAGCGGCATAGACTACCGGACACCGGCAGAATACGAGGCGGAATGGCACAAATGTCCCCCCAAAATTTCTGCGATTTCCTGTCCAGTTTTATAGGACCACTACAGGGAGCTTTCTGAACCGTAATGAGCTGTTAAAGCCCCTCCTTCTTTTTGGGGGAGGGGTTTGGGGTGGGGGAAATCGAGTATTTCAACAGCGACCACGGGCTCGCCCCAACAAATCCATACATATTTTGAAATGCAATTCTTTGTTGGTTTTACTGACATGAATAACGAAAGCGCCTGATGACAAGCATTGCCGGATACCTGGCGAATCAACTTGCGACAGCCGGCGTTACTACGGTTTATGGCTTGCCGGGCGGGGAAAACGTCGTCATCCTGGAGGCGCTACGGGCGCAGGGCATCGACTTCGTCCTGGTCAAAAACGAGAGTTCAGCCTGTTTCATGGCGGCTGCTTCCGCCCGCCTGACTGGCAGCCCGGGCATAGCGCTCTGCACCTTGGGACCGGGCGCGGCCAATGCCTATGCCGGCTTCGCCCATGCTTATCTCGACCGCGCGCCTATCTTGCTAATCACAGCCGTCAGCGACCCCAGCTTCGCGGGTTATCACAGCCATCAAGCGCTTGACCTGGAGGCGATATTCCGCCCTATCAGCAAGTTCACGGCGGAAATCACAGCGCATAAAGCCGCGGAGACCATAGAACATGCGCTGTATTCGATCGCGGCTGGGCGGCCTGGACCCGCCCATCTGAGCATTCATAACGACGTCGCTCTGCAAGCTGTCGGCGAGCTCCCAGAGCCGCGTGTTGAGAAGATCGCGCCCAGCCCGGCCAACTGCCATCCCGAGCGTTTGGCGGCATTCTTCGCAGACAAAAGCCGCCCCGTCATCCTTGTCGGATTGGGTTTGCAACCGGATGGTCCTTATGCTCAACTGCGCCAGCTGGCGGAGGCGCTAGGCGCGCCGCTGATTGACACTCCCAAGAGCAAGGGCGCCTTAACAGCCGAGCATCCCCTCTTTGCAGGCACCCTGGGTCTGACGCTCAGCGACCCGGCTTACCAGATACTGAACGAAGCGGACTGCATCATCGCCGTCGGCTTCGATGTCGTCGAATTGGTCAAACCCTGGGAGCAAGCACAGCCTCTGATATGGCTTGCCAATTGGGAAAACGAAAATCCGCGCATCGCCAGCGCCATCGAAATTGTAGGACCTATCGCGGACGCGCTGGAAGCGCTGGAAGCGGTGATCCCTTTCGATTTTCTAAAACGCGAGGACTGGGGCGCGGCGCGAGTCAAGAGCTTTCGTAAAGAACAGATTCCGTCTGCCTTGCCGGCGCCGCAAAGCAAGCGCGTCTTGCCACAAGAGTTCCTGGCCGCATTAAGCGAACACAGTCCCGACGACGTCATTATCACAACCGATGTTGGATCGCACAAGATTTTTGCGGCGCTTAATTGGCAAGCGCGCTCGCCTAATAGTTATCTGGTGTCTAACGGCTTGTCGGCGATGGGATATGGCTTGAGCAGCGCCATCGCAGCGGCGAGAATCAGCCGACGGCAGGTTGTCTGCATCACGGGTGACGCGGGCTTGGCAATGGTGATGGGAGAATTGGGACTGCTTGCGGAGCTGGAACTGCCGGTGATCGTCGCCTTGATGAATGATTCAGCGCTTGACCTCATTCGTTCGGCACAAGCGCGCAGAGAAGTCCAGACTTTTGCTACCGAGTTCCGTAATC
This sequence comes from Phototrophicaceae bacterium, assembly GCA_965116975.1. Classification (GTDB taxonomy): domain Bacteria; phylum Chloroflexota; class Anaerolineae; order Aggregatilineales; family Phototrophicaceae; genus UBA6055. The sequence goes on along the minus strand of OZ220735.1, from coordinate 1,533,275 downwards.
CCGATTTCGGCATGATCGCTCAGGGATTCGGCATAGATTATCGCCGTGCCGAAACGCAAGCCGAATGCGCTGAGGCGATACAATACGGCTTGTCCACCGGAAAACCGCTACTGGTCGACGTCATGATCGACCCCATCGGCTATCCGACAACGCCGCGGTAAACGCAGAATCGCCAATCTGCGTAGGGACCTGCGCGCCGGCAAACTGCGTCACAGACCCATCATCCTCACAAAAGTAACAAGAGCGACAAATGCCACTGGAATCAAGCCCAATAAAAGCATAGTCCTAATCACCGGACCTTCCTGCCCAGCCAGCCCAACAGTACTGCAGCCGACGATGATTTTGGCGGGTGCCAGCACACTTCCCAGCGACGCGCCGGCGGTTTGCCCGGCCAGCGCAATCGGCACGCTCAGCCCCAGCAGAGAAGCTGTCTCTTGTTGCAGCGCGCCAAAAACGACATTGGAGTTGGTATTGCTGCCGGTCATGAACGCGCCCAGCGTGCCAATAAAGGGAGCGAACAGGGGATAGACCGAGGCGCTGACTGTCTCGCTGATGCCGCGAGCGATCATTTGCGTCATGCCGCTGTGCGTCATGAGCGACGCCATCGCCACCAAAGCCAGAATCGAGATCGTCGACTTCAGAGCCGACTTGCGGACGCTTGACCAAATCTTGCCCCATACATCGTCGCTGGCAAAATAACCCGCTTGTCGATAAAGCAAGAACGAAATGCAGCCGGCATAAAATAGGATAGCGCCGGCGTGACCAAAAACGCTGATCGCCCGTCCCAATTCAGCCGGCACTTGCCAGCCGAATGCGGTGGACACGGCCGGGAACTCGATCTTGATTAACATGGAATCCACTAGGGCTTGCAGCGGTTCGATCAAGTTGGTGGAGAAAGCCAGAACCAGCAGAATCCCATAAGCGGACAAAGCCAATGCCAGGCTGCGCGAACCGTCGTCGGCAGCCGGCTTCGCTTTGCCTGCTTTGCCGCGATGCAGCGGCGATAATACATACATGACGCCAACAAGCGCGCCAGCCAGCGCGCCAGTCGTCGCGCCCAGAGTCCACATGCCATGAGTGGCGATCCACCATTGCGTGAGCCCCATCGCCGCGCCCACAATCAGCAGCATCGGAATGGAGCGGAAAAAACCGCCCCAGCCGGCGCTGACATAGGCGACTAGCGCCCCGCTGAACAAGCAAGCCAAACCTAGGACCAGAGCGGCATCATGCGCTAAAACCTCGCCGGGCAGCCCGGTAACAGCCGTCAAGGCGACGAAGGACGTGCCCAGTGATCCAAAAGTCACCGCCCAGCCATGCCCCAGAGAGGCCATGATGACCGATTGCGTCGCCGTATAACCCAAGCCCACCAGCAAGGGCGCAACCACAGCGATTGGCACGCCGAAGCCGCCCACGCCTTGCAGCAACGAGACGAAAACCCAGCTGATAAGCAGGCTTTGCGCGGCGCGGTCGGCAGTGAGCCGCGGCAGGCTTTTTCCAATCAGGGCGACCGTGCCGGCTTCATAAGTGACGTTATAGAAGAACAGCGCCATCCAAACGATATAGAGCACATCGACCGCCAAGAGAATGGACTTGCCGACCGCCACAAGGACCAACTGAAAATCGCCGCCAAACACCACCAGTGAGAGCGCCAGAGCCGATATGAAGCCGGCCGATCCCGCGCGGCTGCCGCCCCAACCCAATCCGACCATCAGCACAAGCACAGTCAGCACAGGCAGCAATGCCAGCAGCCAGTTGAGCAGCGTCAGATCCACGCGAGCATTCCTTATACGCCAGTTTCAGCCGTCAGTCGGCGGCAGCGACCGCAAGCTGCGGTCGGCGGCGGTAGAAACCTGTCGCTTCTTGGAAGGCATAAGCCAATTGCAGCACTTCAAAATCGGCGCGCGGGCGACCGACGATTTGCATGCCCACAGGCAGCCCGTCCGCCGTGAAGCCACAAGGCACGGATATTGCCGGCAAGCCGGTAACTGTGATGTAGGCGCAACTCATCATCCAGTCGATATAAGTTTTCATCTCGGCGCCGTTTATTCGTTCAGGATACTCCCATTCAACGGGAAAGGGCGGCGTCTGCGCGGTTGGCAAGAGCAAGAACTCGTAGGTATCCATGAATTCGCGCACACGCTGATAGAGTTCGCTTCTCTTCGCTTCGGCGCGGCTGATGTCAATGGCGCTCAAGCCCTTGCCACGCGCCACATTCCAGCGAATCGTTTCCTTAAAACGTCCCTCGCCGAACATGGCGAAAGGCTCGGCGAAAGCCAGCTCGAAGTTCCAGGCGCGCAATGTTTGGAAGATGTCGTAGGCAGCGCTGAAATCGGGCGCGGCGCCAGCGACAGCGCAGCCAATATCAGCGAATACCGGCAGTTGTTCTGCTAGCGCGCGCGCCACGCTTGGCTCGACCGGCAGCTCGCCCAAATCGAGGCTCCAGGCGATGCGCACTCCCTTGAAGTCGCGCTCCAGCGGCTGGGCAAAAAGCGAACCCGGCTGCTGAATGGCAATGGGCGAACGCGGGTCGTAGCCAGCCATCGCGCTCAGCATCAGCGCCACGTCTTGCACGGTGCGCCCCATCGGACCGACGACCCCTAGCGTGGACCAGGCATTGGCGCTCGGGTAACTCGGCACCCGCCCGGGCGATGGGCGCAAGCCGACGACGTTGCAGAAACTAGCCGGATTGCGCAAGGAACCGCCCATATCGCTGCCGTCGGCGATGGGTATCATGCCCGATGCCAGCGCCACCGCGGCCCCGCCGCTGCTGCCGCCGCAGGTCTTAGTCAGATCGTAGGGATTGTATGTCGCGCCAAATACCGGATTGAAGGTATGCGAACCAGCTCCGAATTCCGGCACATTGCTTTTGCCAAGCGTGATACAACCCGCCTGTTTCAAGCGCGCGATGTGCAAGTCGTCGCTGTCTGGCACATGATCGGCGTAGACAGGCGAACCTGACGTGGTGCGGATGCCTTTTGTCTGCGCCAGGTCTTTGTGCGCAATCGGCAACCCGTGCAGCGGACCCAGTTCCTCGCCCCTCGCCTGCCGCGCATCTGCTTCTCTGGCTAGGTCCAGCGCCATTTCGGGCAAATACGTGACGATGGCGTTCAGGTCCGGGTTGAGCGCTTCAATTTGCTCCAGGTGCGCCCGCAGGACCTCGACAGCCGACAGTTCGCCACGCCTAATCCGCCTCGCCAAGTCAACTGCCGACATCCATATCAGTTCATTCATCAGTAATCCCTTCGTCCTAACCGCGGCCCACGAAGGGCATCTTATTCGCCATAACCGTCATCGAAAGCACATTCGCGCTCAGCGGCAGGTTCGCCATGTACAAAACAGCCTCAGCCACGTGGCGCGCGTCAATCTGCGGCTCGACCGCCTGCCGACCGGCGCTCTGTTCAAGGCGCTGCTGCATCTCTTCGGACATATCGGTGCGGGCATTGCCGATATCGATCTGGCCGCAGGCGATATCAAAGGCTCTGCCTTCCAGCGCGGCCGCTTTTGTCAAACCGGTCAGGGCATGTTTGCTCGCCGTGTAAGGCGCTGAACCCGGGCGCGGCGTCTGCGCGGATATCGAGCCGTTGTTGATTATCCTGCCCCCTTGCGGTCGCTGCGATTTCATCAAGCAAAAGGCTTCTTGCAAGCACCAAAAGGCGCCATTGAGATTGACATCAATGACCGACAGCCAATCCTGCACCCCTACTTCGTCCAAGGGGATGCCCGGCGCGCTCATGCCCGCGTTGTTGAACAGCAGATCCAGCCTGCCGTATCGCTCCCTGATGGTGGAAAAGAGTCGCTTGACGGCATCGCGGTCGCGGACGTCTGTCGGTACAATCAGCGCGCCTTCGCCGTTGGGGCTGGCCAGGCTGGCGGTTTCGCTCAATTTGCTTTCGCGCCTTCCCGCCAATATAAGGGTATAATCCGCTTCCCAAAATGCCAGAGCTGTTGCCCTGCCAATGCCCGATCCCGCGCCTGTTATCAAGGCGATGCGCGCTTTCTTAGTCATGCCACTGTCCTCCAGACCTAAATTCCGCCAAGTGTAGTCCTCGCGCGCGGGCATGTCAATTTATGACAAGATACTTCTGTGATGCAAAATGTGATGCAAAAATCAGGGCAATTGCATCAAAATCCATAAATGATGAATTTATCATCAAACTAACAAATTCCAGGGGCGAGCCTTGGCTCGCCCCTGGAATTTGGCGCAAAATCTTGGGCGATTCACAGAATCGCCCCTACATTGCGTCCTTTATTGGCATATCTTCGGATAATTCTCGGAGTTGGAGGTCAGTGTCTACGCGACCCTTGGTGCCTAAATGATGAAATAATTTGATGCGATTGTCCTGATGCAAAAATTGCAGCGATTGCGCTGGCTGGCAGGCTTGCGTTAGTATCTGTCAGCATCTAGGGTTGATGCGGGAGGAATGGGCATGAGACTGGCTTGCTGCGTCTGGGCATTAACAGCGCCGGAAACGGAAATGCTGCATCAGATTAGCGATATGGGCTTCCAATGGATTGATCTGCAGCCGGGCAACTTGCGGGAAGCAAAGAATCGCGACTTGGCAGCCGAATTGGGTTTGAGGGTATCTTGCCTGGGCGCGTCATTCGCCATGCCTGCTGGCGCGTCGTTGGATCACGCGGACAGCCGCCTGCAATCACAGGCGCTTGAGCATGTCACGGATGCGCTCCGACATGGAGCTGCCTTGGGCGCTGACACGGTTTATATGATACCGGGCAAAGACGACAGCCCGGCCGGGCTGTCCAGATTTGGCGACAGTTTGCTGGAACTCGCGGAGCGCGCCAGCGCGCTTCGCATTCGCTTTGCGCTAGAGCATTTCCCCGGCACAGCCTTGCCCACTGCAAAATGCACGCTGGACTATATCAAGAACCTGGGTCATGCCAACCTGTTCTTGCTTTACGACAGCGGGCATATTCAGATGACAGAAGAAGATCCAACTGCGGTGATCCATGAGGCTGGGCAGCGCTTGGGCTACGTGCACTTTGACGACAACGATGGCCAGTCAGATCTCCATTGGGCTTTGCTGGATGGTCTGATGACCAAGCAGACGCTGGAAGACAGTTTTCGAGCCCTCGATGAAATTGGCTATGGCGGCGCCATCAGCCTGGAACTAAGCCCGGCGCTTAAGGATCCCCTGGACGCGCTGACGAGAAGCCGAAAGGCGCTCATCGAAGCGGCGAGCAATTGGCGGCAAACTTGAGAGCGGAAGTAGAACAAAGTAAGAAAAGATAATTCACCACAGCTGCACTTAAGTTCAGCCAAGAAAATTATGCGAAGATATCAGGACGCTGCTTGGCGACCAATCTGACTCTGTTGAAAAACACCCCCATCCCCGACCGCCAGTGTCTACGCGGCGCGGCCCCTCCTCGCCATCTCTATGGCGAGCATCCCCAAAATGAGGGAAGAGGAGCTTCCTGACCTGTCTTGAGCCGTTAAGCCCCTCCCTCTTTATGGGAAAGTTCGCCATAGAGATGGCGAACGGGTTTGGGGTGGGGGGAAATTGAGAATTTCAACAGAGTCAATCTGGTCGCCCGCCGTTGCTGCTTTTTGATTTCGGGCGACGTGGTAGGGCGCGTAGACACAGCCCGGCTGTCGAACCGACATTGCGACCTATCGTCGATTTTCGCTGACAAACAAGAAACTACCTAGAATCTTTACTTTGTGTCTTTCGCGCGCTTTAGGTGAATGAATAATTATTGCGATTATTCCGCTTGCCGGCGATTTTTTGTTGCAAAATGCCGCATAAGAAATTATAGTATGCAAGCGCGATACTTGACGGCCGGCGACGCAGATCTGTTCGATAGACGCGCGCGGAGTTAATTTGCGGCAACCATTTTTCGATAAGTTTCCGAAGTGGAAGGAGAATCTTGTGATTAAGAGAGCGACGTTTTTGTTGCTTGTATCAGTCATTATGTTGGCGGTGCTACCGCTATCGATGACGGTTTCGGCGCAGAACCCCGATTGCGAGGGTGATGTAACCTTAACTTATTGGCACCATTGGGGCGGCAACCGCATTCCTTTACAGGAGCATCAAGTCGCCGCCTTTGAGGACGCCAATCCGGGTATATGCGTGGACAATATATTCTTGCCCTGGGATAACCGCCTGCAGAATCTGCTGGCTGCTATCGCCGCCGGCAACCCACCCGATGTGACGATGTTCGGGCGTCATGACCTGCCCTTCTTCGCCGCCACCGAGTCAATCATCCCGCTGGACGACTACATGGCGGCTGACGGCATTGATCCCGCGATCTTCCATCCTTCGGAATTCGCCGGCACGCAATTTAACGGCAAGACCTGGCTGCTCCCCTTGCCGGGCGGCGGCGCTTTTGCCATTGCCTGGTACAACACCGACCACTTCGCCGAAGCCGGCATCGAGAACTTCCCAGAAACCTGGGACGAGATGCTGGAAGTTGCCGAGGCTTTGCGCACCGGCGATGGCAGCTTCCTGGAGCGAGTCGGCTTCAATGCCCAGTCGGTTACGGGTTTCCCCTTCCTCGCTTGGCTGAATGCCAATGGCCAGACCTGGATCAGCGATGATTTGCGTTCCATCACCATCAACAACGAAGCAGGCGTGCAGACGCTGGAATTCATGCAGGCGATGGCGGAAATCAACTACGGCATTGAAGAGTTGAACGCTTTCTGGGAGATGGCGGGCGAATTTGATCAAGGTCCGCTGATTCAGGGTCTTGTTTCGATAGAGTCCAACGGCTCCTGGACGCTCTTCCAACTGGAAGACCATGCCGAGACGCTGAATTATGATGTCGCGCCGATTCCTTATGGACCCAGCGGCAGCGCCGATCGCCGAGGCGGGGCGCATGGCGGTTGGGGTTATATGATCCCCAAGAACGCCGCCCATCCCGACGAAGCCTGGCAGTTGGTCAAATGGCTGACCACTGAAATCGAGGGCGATGGCGCATGCTGGTTTATTCAGCAGCAGCAGCGGCCGTCGCCGTTGGTCGATTGCAATGGCTACGAGAAAGACGGCGTAGAGCATCCGCGCGCTCAATCCATTTTGGGCGTCGCCGCGCTGGACTATCTGGTGCCGGTCGCGCCAGTCCAGCCAGAAGCCAACCAGATTCTGAACCGCATGGTGGACGATGTGCTCTTTGGCGACAAAACCATTGAAGCCGCGTTGGCCGATGCGGAAGCGGAAGTTCAGGAATTGCTGGACGCATTCTGGGAAGAATACGGCTAAATCTAGCCAAGTCTGGCAAAAATGGGGGCATCGTTAAGCTGCCCCCATTTTGCAAACATGCGCTACTCGCTCAAGGTTTGACAACATGGCCACGGCATTTGGTTCGCAATTCAGCGCCTTGCGCGGCAAAAGGCGCGAGCGCTGGCACGATCTTTCGCCCTTGCGCAAACGAGAGGCGAAGATGGGCTTGCTCTTCATCAGCCCTTGGATCGTCGGCGTGCTTTTGTTCGCGCTCTTCCCCTTCATCGCTTCTTTACTGCTCAGCTTCACCAAATACAACATCGTGCAACCGCCAGAGTGGATAGGCGCGGATCATTATGTGCACATCTTCATTGACGACCCGCTTTTCCTGAAGTCGCTGCGCAACACAGGCGTTTATGTCGGCGGCTCGGTCGCGATTCGCATCGTGCTTGGTTTTGCGCTGGCGCTGCTGCTCAACACCAAGGTACGCCTGCTGGGGCTGTGGCGGACACTGTTTTATTTGCCCTCCGTCGTACCCATTGTTGCCCTATCCGTGATTTGGCTATATGTGCTGAATGCGCGCGCGGGCTTGCTCAATTCGCTGCTCTATGCCATCGGCTTGCCGCGCGTTCGCTGGTTCGCCGATCCCGACTACGCCATGCTCGCCTTCTTGATTATGAGCACGACCTGGGTTGGCGTGACCATGGTTATATTCTTGGCCGGTTTGCAAGGCATCCCCGAAGAGTATTATGACGCCGCCAAGATTGACGGCGCCAATATGTTCCAACGCCTGCGGCGCGTCACCATACCCCTGATGACACCGACCATTTATCTGAACGTTCTCATCAATATCATCGGCGCCTTTCAAGTCTTCGCGCAGATCTTCATCATGACTGGCGGCGCGCCGCGCGACGCAACCCGCACTTATGTCTTGCATCTCTTTGACCATGCCTTTCAATACCTGCCGCCACAGATGGGTTATTCGTCGGCGCTGGCTTGGATCCTCTTCATGATCATTTTCGCTTTCACCGCGGTCATCGTAACGACATCCCAGCGCTGGGTCTTCTATCAAGGAGCGGAGGCGGACTGATGACAACCGAGACCGCGGCTTCTAGCTTGCTGGCCAACGCCCTGTTCATCCGCTTGACAAGAATTATCGGGCGCGCCCTGCTCTATCTCTTGCTTATCCTTATGAGCTTATGGTTCTTGGCGCCATTGTTCTGGATGTTCATGTCTTCATTTATGCCCTTGGATCAGGTCGGCGTCTTCCCGGTGCAGTGGATCCCCCGCGTTTGGCAGCCGGAAAATTACAGCGAGGCGCTGCGATTCTGGAACTTCGGCACAACTTTCCGCAACACCATGTTCATCACCATCATCTCGCTCATCGGCGATATCGGCTCTTGCACGCTGGTCGCTTATGGTTTCGCGCGCTTTCGTTTTCCGTTTCGCGACGCGCTCTTTTTAATTTTGCTGGCGACATTGATGCTGCCCTTCGCCGTCCGATTGATACCGGTCTACGCCGCTTATGAAGCCATCGGCTGGATCGACACCTTCTACCCGCTTATCGTGCCCGCTTTCTTTGGCAATGCTTTCTACATTTTCATCTGTCGGCAATTTTTCCTCGGCATCCCGCAGGATTTGCTGGACGCAGCCAAGATTGACGGCGCCAGCGAAATCCGCATTTTCACGCAGGTCATGGTGCCGCTAGCCAAGCCGGCTATCGTGGTCATCGCCATCTTGAGCTTCCAGAATAGTTGGAACGACTTCCTCGGTCCTTTGATTTATCTAAAAGATCCGGATTTGCATACATTGGCGATTGGCTTGTACAAATTCACTTCGCTGCCGGGGCAAGGCGGCATTTACAATCAACAGATGGCTGCCTCGACATTGATGGTCGTGCCAGTGCTGATCGTCTTCTTCATGTTCCAGAAACAATTCATTCAGGGCGCCAACTTATCGGGCATGAAAGGCTGAGACGCGCGTCGATGGCAGCGCCCCCGAATATCCTCTGCGTACTTTGCGAGCAACTCGGCGCCATCTGGCTGCCGCTTCATGGCACTCCTATTGTCACCAGGCGCCAGCTCGTCAGATCCGCGCATGAAAGCGAGACGCGATGGTCGCAAAGCAATATCTAAACGCGAGCGGCGTTTATCCCCATCTCGCGCTTTCGGCAGAGTTGGGTCCGCCACGCACGGAATGCGGTGTGGGCGCGATGATGGCTTGGGCGGGCTCGCTTTGGCTGGTCACTTATGTATCGCATAAGTCCGCCAGCGGCGTCGGCACCGGGCTATACGTCATCAACGACAAATTGGAAATACAGAAGCATCCAGCCAGCTATGTCGGCACCTACACGAACCGCATGGTTCATTGGGAATCCAACCAGCTCATTCTGGGTCCTTATGTCATCGACGCCCAGGGTGGCGCGCGAACCATCGAAACGCTGCTGGAAGTTCGGATCTGCTCGACCATGCGCCATCTGGACGATCCTGCCAACAAGGTTTATATGCTGGGCATGGAAGGCGAATTCTATGAAATGGATGTGCATACGCTTGAGTGCGCCTTCCTCGCCGACTTGACCGTCGAACTGGGCGTGCCGGACCATAAATACGCGCACTTCAAAGCCGCCTACAGCAACTTCGGGCGCGTGGTAGTCGCCAACAACAGCTACGACGAACGCGACTTCACAGGCGCGGAAGCAGCCGGGCGCCTCGCCGAATGGGATGGCGAGACTTGGCGGATCATCGAGCGCAGCCCCTTCATCGAGGTCAATGGCCGAGGTAATTTCGCCGGCACGATTTTCGCCATGGGCTGGGACAAGCGCTCAGCCATCTTGCAGGTATTTACCGAGGCGAACCAGCAATGGAAGCGCTATCGCTTGCCCAAAGCCAGCCATTGCTTTGACCACATGTGGCAAACCGAATGGCCCCGCATCCGCGAAGTTGAGCACGAGCGCTTCTTGATGGATTGCCATGGCATGTTCTATGAACTGTCGCCCTGGGCTTACGAGAATCACATTTGGGGTATCCGCCCCATCTCGACCCACCTTTGGGTGCTCGGCGATTTCTGCACCTATCGGGGCTTACTCGCGCTCGGCGCCGACAACGCCAGCCCGCACGGTGGCGCAAACCATCTAGCCGGCGAGCCGCAGTCGGGCTTGTGGTTCGGGAAGACCGACGACCTTTGGAATTTTGGTAAACCGGCCGGCTGGGGCGGCGTCTGGCGGGAAGACCGTGTTGAGGCTGGTCAAGCCTCCGATCCATATCTGATGACCGGCTTCGACCAGAAGGTCTTGCACCTGAGCCATAATCACGCTGGCGAAGTCACGTTCTCGGTGGAGGTGGACTTCCTCGGCAACGGCTCCTGGAAGGTCTACGATCACATCAAGGTCTCGGGCAACGGTTACGCGCATCACGCGTTTCCCAGCGCTTACAGCGCGCACTGGGTTCGCCTGCGCAGCGACAAATCTTGCATCGCCACAGCTTATTTCACCTATACTTAGCCTACGAGAATCGAATGCTGCTTAACAGCATCTGGAGATAGAAAATGCAGGGATTTAGCGAACTTAGCGAAGAACAGAGACAGCAATTCCGCGAGCAAGGTTATCTCATTGTGCGCAACGCGCTCGATGAAGACATGATCAGCCGTCTGATAGAAGCCGGTGACCGCGTCATCGCCAGTGAGCAGAGGCTGAATCGCTATACCACACATGGCGGGATTTACGACGGTTATCGCAATTGCGTCACGCTGGATGAGGCTTTCATACCCTTGCTGACCAACGAGGTCGCCCTGCCGCTGGTGATTCAACTGCTGGGCTCCAACCTGCAGCTTTCGACCAGCCACTTGATTTACCGCCATCCGGACCCGCCCGGGACGCCTGACAGTTCACGCAAGCCGGGTTGGCACCGCGACAACGGCCGCACTCAGATAGACCTGGGCCAAGACAACTATCCCCGCATCGGCTTGAAATGCGCCTTTTATCTGACCGACCTCAGCCAGCCGCAGTCCGGCGTTACCATGCTCTCGCCGGGCAGCAACAAACTCACGGAGCGCATCGAGATTCCAGCGGGCAAAGCCGATCCAGCCAACGCCATTGAGCCGCTTTTGAATCCGGGCGATTGCGTCATCTTTGAATACCGCACTTGGCATGCTGGCGCGCCCAATTTCACTGCTGTCACGCGCAAGGCAATCATGATCGGCTATGCCTATCGCTGGCTGAAGCCCATGGATTATGTCAAGCAACAGCTCGAATTTGTCGAGAAACTCAGCGATACCGAAAAATACCTGGTCGGCGAGGAGATCGACGGCACGCTTGAGTTCCAGCCACAGGGCGGACGAAACCCGTTGAACGCATGGTGCGAAGAACATGGCGTGCTGCCCGATCGCCATGGCGCATAGGCGCGATTGAAAGCCTGAATACAAAATACGAATGATGATTAGTGACCGGAAATAGAGGCAGATGCCCTTATGAAACAAGACAATCAAATCCCCAGGATGACCAGCGAAGCGTTTTCCGCCGCCATTCGCCCGCCCAAGACTCTGCGCGTCGACAGCGATCTGGTCATCGTCGGCGGTGGTTTGGCGGGGACCTGCGCCGCTATCACCGCGGCGCGCGCCGGCATCAAGGTTGCGCTGGTGCAAGACCGTCCCGTGCTGGGCGGGAACGCCAGCAGCGAGGTGCGGCTTTGGGCATTGGGCGCCACGTCGCACATGGGCAATAACAACCGCTGGGCGCGCGAAGGCGGTGTCATCGACGAGATTCTGGTCGAAAACACCTACCGAAATAAGGAAGGCAACACGCTGATTTTCGACACCGTGCTGCTGGAAAAGGTCGTCGAAGAGGACAATATCACGCTGCTGCTCAATACAGCCGCGGTCAGCGTAAACAAATCCGACGGCGAGACGATTGAATCGGTCACTGCCTTTTGCAGCCAAAATTCGACGCGCTACGAATTATACGCGCCGCTCTTCTGCGATGCCTCCGGCGATGGCATTGTCGCTTTCCAGGCCGGGGCTGCTTTTCGCATGGGGGCAGAAGCGCGCGCGGAATTCGGCGAGAAATTCGCGCCAAGCGATGAATACGGCTATTTGCTGGGACATTCGATTTATTTCTACAGCAAGGATATCGGGAAGCCGGTCAAATTTGTGCCGCCGAGCTACGCGCTGGAAGACATCACCCAGATACCGCGCTTCCGCAGCTTCAATACAGCCATCGACGGCTGCCGCCTGTGGTGGATCGAATATGGCGGCCGCCTTGACACGGTTCACGAGACCGAGACGATCAAGTGGCAGTTATGGAAAGTCGTCTACGGCGTCTGGCATTACATTAAGAACTCCGGCAAGTTCCCTGATGCCGAAAACTTGACCCTGGAGTGGGTCGGGCAGATCCCGGGCAAACGCGAAAGTCGCCGCTTCGAGGGTGATTATATGATGATTCAGCAAGATATTATCGAACAGCGGCAGCACTACGACGCCATTTCTTTCGGCGGCTGGTCCATCGACCTTCATCCGGCTGATGGCGTCTTCAGCGAGCGGCCTGGCTGCGACCAATGGCACGCCAAGGGCGTCTATCAAGTGCCTTACCGCAGTCAATACAGCAAGAACATTCGCAATCTCTTCATCACGGGCCGCATCATGAGCGCCTCGCATGTCGCGTTTGGTTCAACGCGCGTGATGCTGACATTGGCATCGGCGGCGCAATCCGTCGGCATGGCGGCGACGCTCTGTATCCAGCATCAGCTCTTGCCGCGCGACATTGCGGCTGCGGATAATATCAAGCTGCTGCAGCGCGATCTGCAACGCGTAGGGCAATATATTCCCCAGTTTAGGCTAGACGATGACGAGAATCTGCTTAGGCAGGCAAAAGTCACGGCATCCAGCAAACTTTGCCTGGAAGCGCTGCCCGACAACGGTCCGCGCTTCAAGTTGGAAGGCCCATACGCCCAGATGATACCCATGCAGCGAGGTCGCCTGCCGCGCATGTCCATCACAGTCGACGCCGACGCGCCTACCCGGCTTGACCTGCAGCTGCGCGTCAGTTCCAAGCCGGACAATCATAGTCCGGACATCATTCTGGAGTCCCGCTCGTTCGAGCTTGAGGCTCGTGAAAATCAAGCAATCGACTTGGACTTCGAGCAGACGCTCGACCAGAACCGTTACGTCTTCCTACATGTATTAGAGAACCCGCATGTCCATCTGCATCTGAGCGAGCAACGCATTACGGGATTGCTCGCGCTGAGCCACCGACGGACGCAGCAGCCCGCGCATGATATCGGGGTCGAAAGCTTCGAGTTTTGGACGCCGCTGCGCCGACCACAGGGACAAAACATCGCCATGACCTTTAGACCGCCGCTAAACGGCTTCGACCCGCAGAATATCTGCAACGGTCTTGCCAGACCGACCGCGGGCGCCAATGCCTGGGTCTCTGCCCCCGATGATCCAGAGCCGGCGCTAGAGATCGAGTGGCAGTTGCCGCAAAGCCTCGGCGAAGTCGTCTTGATGTTCGACACCGACTGGGATCACCCCATGGAAACGAGCCTGTGGAGCCATCCCGAAGACGTGATGCCCTTTGCGGTCAAGCATTATCGCCTGACGGATGGCAATGGCTCCGTCTTGGCGGAGGAGTCGGCGAACCACCAAACAATCAACAGGATCAAGTTTGACGAGCCCGTTGAAACTGAGCGCTTGCGCCTGGAAGTCCTCGCCAGCCATGGCGATGCGCCGGCCGCAATCTTTGCGGTACACTGTTACGAATAGGTCAGAAAATACAAGCGTGAACAAGCGAGAATACACGATGCCAAGCGATAGAGAAATTTACTTTTTCGATCTGAATGGTTTCCTGGTGCTGCGGGGAGCATTGTCCGGTCAAGAAGTCGCCGACATCAACGCCGCGATTGAGGACCTGCTGCCAATAAATCCCGGCGAATGGAAGGGCTATGTGCATGGACACAACTACGGCGACAACGATGGCTTGAACCTGCAGCAGATCTATGAAGGCGGCGAACCATTCGAGAAGCTGATCGACCACCCGTCTTGGATCGAAAAGGTCAAGTTCTTTATCGGCGGCGCCGGTACTTTCGACTACAACCATGGTCCTCTGTTCATTGACGAATGCTTCCTCAATATCCGAGGTCCGGGCGAAGCCATCGGTTTGCACAGCGGCGGCCACGAAGGCACAAAGCGCACTCAGTTCCGCTACTACAACGGCATGTTCCATTGCGGGCAAATCAATATCCTGATGGCGCTGACAGATATCGGTCCCGGCGACGGCGCGACCATGGTGGTGCCGGGCAGCCACAAATCCAACTTTCCCCATCCCGATAGCGCCGCGCATCGCATGCGCGGCGAAGTGGCGTCGGTTGACGATGTGGAAGGCGCTATCGAGATTCAGATGGCGGCCGGCGATGTCATCTTATTTGTGGACGCGCTCTGTCACGGCTCGGCAGAGCGCCGCAACCCGGGGGAACGTCGGATAATCGTCTTTCGCTATGGTCCTTCCTGGGGCAACTTCCGCCATGGCTACCAGGTGTCGCAAGCGCTGGTCGATCGCCTGAGCCCAGAACGACGGCAAATCGTGCAGCCCAAAGCGCCTTTGCTGCCCAACTAAGCGAGCTCAGGCTTGCAGCCCTCGCAGGCGCTTTTCGTCCAGCTCGACGCCGAGCCCAGCTCCGCGGGGCAATTCATAGCTCCCGCCGGAGCAGAACAGCGGCGCTTCCAGAAGCATATTGGCAACTTCAAATACCGGCGGCTGATACTCCAACAGGTACAGGTTGGGTATCGCCGCCGCCGCATGCAGTGTGGCCGCGATACATATCCCCAAGCCCACGCTCAAATGCGGCGCTATGCGCGCGTTGAAGGCTTCCGCCATGTTCGCGATCTTGACAACCTCAGAGATGCCGGCTCTGCCGACATCGGGCTGAAGGATGTCGGCGGCTTTTTGCGTTAGCCAAGGACGGAATTGATAACGTGTACGCTCGGTCTCGCCGATGGCGACAGGAATGGCGATGGCGTCCGCCAACTGCGCATGAGACGCGATATCTTCGGGATTGATCGGCGCTTCAAAGAATCCCGCCCCCAGTTCTTCGAGGACTTTGCCCAGGCGAACCGCGTCATCGAGATGGTAGACCCAGTGCGCGTCCAGCAGCAGCGTCGCGTCATCACCCAGCGCCACTCGCAGAGCCTCAACGCTCTGCGCATCCTCCCGAAGGCCATGCCCAGCCGCCAGCTTGAAAGCATTGAAACCCTTGTCTACATAGGATAAGGCAAGTTCGACGCGTTCCGCCGCAGTTGGCTTTGGCAAGCCGGAAACATAACAGGGCACGCAGTCTCGATAGGCGCCGCCCAGCAGTTGATAGACCGGCTGGGACAGCATCTTGCCGCGCAGGTCCCATAGCGCGGTATCGCAGGCGCTGATGGCATCAAGCATGAAACCGCCGTAATATCCGCGCTCGCGCATCAAGTCGTACATGACGTTCCACAGCACGTTGCCGGCTAGCGGATCGCCTCCGACAAGGGCGGGCGCCAGCAACTGCTCGACTATCACCTGCACGGTTTCCGGCGCGACCGGCGCCAGCGCCTCGCCCCAGCCGATTAAACCATCGTCGGTTGTCACTTTGACAAAAGCTGTCTCGAAATAAGCGGAATACAGCGCGCGGTAAGGCGGACGCAAGAAATAAGCCTGCGGATTGGCGGACGTCGGCAGGCTGCCCAGGTAGGCTTCATCGCGCTTGATGCGAACGGGCAACGCTTCAACCTTGGATATGCGCATGATGTTTATCCTAATATGCGAATCTAGTGGGAGTGTTCCCAAATTAAGGGTATAGTTTATGTGAACGAAAGCCACTTGGCAACGTATAGGCAAACGTGAAGAGGTGAGTTGTGTAACGTATTCGGTTGAATAAAATTACATCATCCTGACAACCGGTAAGGGCGATTCGCTGAATCGCCCGACAGTAGAAACTGAATGATTATTGGGCGACTCACCGGGCCGCCCCTACCAAGTCCTTCGTATTTTGGGGTTCAAGACCTCGTACCGAGAACTGAAAAAACAACCGAAATGGATACACTACCGCAAACTGTAAAGAGGTGAACTGTGCTGGCAGGCATTTTTCAAATACTACATACACCCTTCGCCGACGATGGCGCGATCGATTGGCGCAGCTTTCAAAGGCAGATCGACTACTGTATGGCGGCTCGCGCCCATGGCTTGGTCCTGCCGGCGCTGGCAAGCGAATTCTTCATCTTGAGCGACGCCGAGCGCTTCCGCGTGGTCGAATTCGCCGCCAATACGATTGACGGCAACGTTCCTCTGGTAGTCGGCGTGCAAGGTCTGACGCTGGGCGCCGCGCTGGATTTCGCCCGTCATGCCTGCGACAATGGCGCCAGCGCGCTGATGGCGATGCCGCCCTATCTGCGCAAAGCCCCCAAGGCTTATGTGAAAGACTACTATCGCGCGCTGGCTCAATTCGATCGGCCGCTCATGATCCAGAACGCCCCGGCGCCAATCGGCAGTCCCTTGTCCCCCGCCGAACTCGTCGCGCTCATGGCAGCCGAACCGAACATCGCCTATATCAAAGAAGAAACCATCCCGATCTTGCAGCATATCAACCAGATTCTGGAATTGGACGCCGGGCACTGTCAAGGCGTCTTCGGCGGCGCTAACGGCATTTATCTGATAGACGAGCTCAACCGCGGCGCTTGCGGCAATATGCCAGCCGGCGGCGTCATGGATGTGCAAGTTAAAATCTATGATTTGTATCAAGCGGACCAGCAAGAACAGGCGGAAGAGATACATTTCCAACTGCTGCCGCTCTTGAATTACGCGGCTGTCTACGGCATCTCTTTCCACAAATATGTCTTGTGGCGCCGGGGAGTCCTGCGCTCCCCCTATGCCCGGGATCCACAAAAGATCAGCCTCAACAACGATGACATCCGAGCCATAGAAAGCCTCTGGCATCGCATTGCCGAATTCGCGCAGAGCGAATTCCCCTTCGTCTAGCCATGGACAGCAGCGGTCGCTTGCGTGATAAAGTTGCCGTCGTCAGCGGGGCCGGGGGCGGCATCGGCGCGGGAACGGCGCAGGTCTTGGCGGCGCAGGGCGCGCGCATTGTCATTGCGGAACTTGATCATGCCAGCGGCGCGCGGGTCGCTGAAAAGATCCAAAGGGCTGGGCGAGACGCGCGTTTCATCGCCTGTGATGTACGCGAAGAAGATAGCATCAAAGCCATGGTTGAGGCCGCGGTCAGTCATTATCAGAAGATCGATATCCTGGTGAACAATGCCGGCATAACGCAGGTCCTCGATCTTGACATGATGTCAGCGACAGAATGGGATCAACTGCAAAGCGTGAACCTGCGCAGCATGTTCTTGATGTCAAGAGCCTGCCTGCCCTACCTGCGGCAAAGCGAAGGCGCCGCCATCGTGAACATGTCGTCGGTCAACGCCGCGGTAACGCTGGGCGGCTTGAGCGGTTACGCCGCTTCGAAAGCGGGCATCGTTGGCTTCACCAAGAGCCTCGCGGCCGAACTTGCGCCGCGCATCCGCGTGAACGCCATCGCCCCCGGCGCTATATTGACTGATGCCTGGAGCGATCGGGACAATCTCGATCAAGTCTTGGCGCACCGGCTAAAGTTCATCCCGCTGGAGCGGATGGGCGCGCCGGAAGATGTGGGCAGGGGCGTGGCTTTTCTCGTCAGCGACCACGCCTCCTACATTACGGGCGCGGTGCTGACGATCGACGGTGGCATGAGCTCGCGGCTTTACGACGGCCAAGTTTGATTCAGGGGTCTCAGTAAGCCCAGGTACGCGCAAGCGGACGTTCCATTTGCAGCAGGCGCGCCAGCAATTGACGGCGGCAGCGCGCCAGCGCCGACTGATGCGCCGGATCGTTGGCAAGATCAACATATTCGCCTGGATCCGTTTCGATATGCCATAGGCATTCACTGCCGTCGCTGTGAATCAGATAGCGATAATCGCGATTTCGCAGACACTTCCAGCCATCGCCCTCGGTCAATGCCGCCTCTTTGGTGGCTCCCGCGCCGGTCATGACAACATCAGCCAGGCTACGCCCCTGCAAGGTCGGCGGAACTTGAATGCCGGCCAAACTCAACAAGGTCGGCAGGATGTCCACGGCTTCGACGATGCCATCAACCCGCTGACCGGGCAGGCCATTTGGCGCGGATACGATCAATGGCACGCGGCTGACTGCGTCGGCGGCTGGGTAGCCTTTGCCAAACTTGAGATGCGCGCCCAACCATTCGCCATGATCCGATGTGAAAAGGACAATCGTGTTTTCCCGTTGACCAGCCGCGTCCAATGCCGCGAGGATTTTGCCAACGTAATCGTCGACTTCGCTGATCATGGCGTAATAGCCCTGTTTGGCGCGGCGCAGATGATCATCCGAAAATCGCTGACCTGGTTCATGAGGCCGCTGTCGGTCGATTTCTGGCGGGTAGGCCGGCGCTGTAAGGCGAGCGGGATCGTAAAGATCGAGGTATTTCTGCGGCGTCATCCAGGGCGCGTGCGGGGAATAGAACCCAGCGATGCACATAAATGGTTGATTAGCCCAGCGCCGAATGAATTCGCTGGTCTGCTCGGCGACAAAAGCGCTATGCGTCAAGCCATCGTCAGCAGCAAATGGAATCCCGCCGTCAAAGTCAAAACGTCCTTCCGGATCGCCGCGGTGTACGACGCCGTCATCAATTCCCATGGTCTTGCGCCAGATGCGCGTCGCCGGTGGGATGCCGGCGCTGATGCCATCCATCTGCTGCGGGGCGCGCTGCCGCACCCAGGCGCGATAGGCGTCTTCGTATACACCCGGCTCATCGGAGAGCTCCAAATGGTCAAAGCCATAATCCGGATGCGGCGAACGGTGATCGCGGTTGGCATGCGGCAGAAAATGCAGCTTGCCGATATTGGCTGTGCGATAGCCATAAGGTTTCACTATTTTCGGCAGGGTCAGCAGGTCTTGCGGCGCCGGCACGCCCATGCGCGTGATGCCGAGGCTAGACGGATAGCGACCGGACAACATGCTTACGCGGCTGGGCATGCAGACCGGGTTCTGCACAAAATGACGCGTGAAGGTCGCGCCGGAAGCGGCCAGCGCATCGAGATGCGGGGTTATTATCTCGGCATTGCCGTTGGCGCCCAAGGCATCCCAGCGCTGCTGGTCCGTGTATAAAATGAGGATATTCGGTCGTCGCATACGCTCACATTTCCTCTGGTTAAAGCGGCATTATTTTAGCGCCTGTCTGTTGGGAAAACGAAGATCGTGCCGAAAAACCGTTAAGCAGTCATTACAAATTTGATATAAGTGGCGTATTGGCATAATATATCAAGGAATATGCGATTTTTGGCGCTGTGTATTCCCGCACATCCTTATGATAGAAAGAAACAGGACAAATCATGGTGATCGCGAATTTCGATAACATTACAGCGGTTGAGCTCAGTCAAGAGGCTTTTGCGCAGGCTTTTGCCGACAACCTCTATTACACGCGCGGTCAGGCAATCTACACAGCTACGCATCACGATCTGTATATGGCTTTGTCGCATACCGTGCGCGACTACATGATGTTCAACTGGCAGAAAAACGTTGACGCCTACTTCCGGCAGAATCCCAAGTTCGTCTACTACCTGTCGGCGGAATATCTCATCGGCCAACAGTTGGAGAAGAATCTGCTCTACACGGGGACCTACGGTTTTGCCCGCGAAACCATGCGCCAGCATAACATTGACCTGGCGGACTTGAACCGACTGGATATTGAGCCGGGCTTGGGCAATGGCGGCTTGGGGCGGCTGTCGGCTTGTTTCATGGATTCCCTGGCGACGTTGAATATACCGGCCGTCGGCTATGGCATTCGCTATGAATATGGCATTTTCCGGCAAAGCTTCCGCGATGGCTGGCAGGTCGAAAGCCCGGACGAATGGCTGCACTACGGCAACCCTTGGGAGTTCCCACAGCCGGACGATATGGTCGAAGTAGGATTTGGCGGCTATACCGAAAGCTACCAGGACAGCGAAGGCAACTATCGTGTGCGCTGGATCCCAGGGCAGACCATTATGGGACAACCCTATCATACTCTGGTGCCCGGTTACCGCACCAAGACTGTCAATATGCTGCGGCTCTGGGGCGCGCGCGCCACGCGCGAGTTCGATCTTCAGCTATTTGATGTCGGCGATTACACACGCGCGGTGGAACAGAAGACCAGTTCGGAAAATGTGACAAAAGTGCTCTACCCCAACGACAATACACCGCAAGGCAAAGAACTTCGGCTGAAACAACAGTATTTCTTCGTCGCCTGTTCGCTAGACAACATCATCAAACGCTTTAGTATAAAGAACGCGGAATGGGACGAACTGCCGGAAGTGGCGGTCATTCACCTCAACGATTCGCATCCCGTGATCGCCATTGCCGAATTGATGCGGCTGCTGGTCGATCTCTACAAATTGCCTTGGGAACGCGCCTGGGATATCACGACCCGCGCCTTTGCGACCACGCAACACACGCTCTTGCCCGAGGCGCTGGAGAAATGGCCCGTATGGCTCTTGGAGCGTGTTTTGCCGCGTCATCTGGAGATCATCTACGAGATTAACCATCGCTTCCTAGACGACGTGCGCATGACCTACCCCAACGATCCGGATCGGGTAAGCCGCCTGTCCATCATCGAAGAGGGCGCGGAGAAGCAGGTGCGGATGGCGAACCTGGCATGCGTCGGCAGCTATTCAATCAACGGCGTTGCCGAGCTGCAGTCCGAGCTCTTGCGCAAGACAGTCTTCCCCGAATTCGCGGAAATGATGCCGGATAAATTCGGCAACAAGACCAACGGCGTAACGCCGCGTCGCTTTATCCAGTTGGCGAATCCTATATTAGCGGATCTCATCACGGAAAAAATAGGTCCCGGCTGGCTGAGCAACCTGGAAGAACTGCGCGGATTGGAAGACTTCGTTGACGACGCAGCTTTTCGGCAAGACTGGCGCGCGATGAAAAGAGCGAACAAAGTTCAGTTGGCGGACCATATCGAAAGCGTACTCGGCTTGAGCGTCAACACGGAGTCTATGTATGACGTCATGGTGAAGCGTTTGCACGAATACAAGCGACAACTGCTAAAGATCTTGCACATCGTGCATCTCTATCAAAGGCTGAAGACCGATAGCTCGACAACGCTGGCGCCGATTACCTTTGTCTTTGGCGCCAAAGCCGCGCCGGGCTACCACATGGCGAAGTTGATCATCAAACTGATCAACTCGGTGGCGGAAGTTGTCAACCGGGATCCGGTCTCGGCAGAGGTATTGCGCATCGTCTTCCTGCCGAACTTCAACGTCACCACGGGGCAGCTTGTCTACCCTGCGGCAGACATCTCTGAGCAGATTTCGCTGGCCGGCAAAGAAGCCTCGGGCACGGGCAATATGAAGTTCGCGCTGAACGGGGCATTAACCATCGGCACTCTGGACGGGGCAAATATCGAGATACGAGACCGCGTCGGCGCCGAAAACTTTTTCCTGTTCGGGCTGACGACAGACGAGGTCTATCGATCCAAAGCGGGCGGCTATCATCCCTGGCAGTATTACGATCTGAACGAAGACTTGCGCATGGCAATAGACTGGATCGCCAACGGGCAGTTTTCCGGCGGCGATACGCAGCTCTTCCGCCCCATCGTAGATTCGCTGCTGCATCACGATGAATACATGCTTTGCGCCGATTTTGCCGGTTACCTGGCTTGCCAGCAGGCGGCGCAAGAGGCTTTTGCCGACCGTGAGCGCTGGACGACAATGTCGATTTTGAACGCGGCGCGTTCTGGTTTCTTCTCTTCCGACCGCACAATTGCCGAGTACAACCGCGATATTTGGCGCGCGTCGGTGCTTGATCTGGGCGAAGGCTAATCCAGCGACTATGTCGAGGCGTTTTCTTAGCGCCTTGGTCCGCTTCCGCAGCCAGGGGCTGTCGATAGATGAATTGGACCGTTAAACCGGGAAGGGCTGCGAACCCAGGTCAATTCTGCGTCCCTGGGCATTGGAGGCAAGCGCGGCCAGCATAATCTCCGTCACATGACGCGCCGCCCAAAGATTCGATAATTCTGGCTGCGTTCCCGCTTTGATGCACTGCTGCCATTGCAAATGTTGGTTGGGCGCGCCAGGCGCCGGCAGGGTCTCACTTATCGGCGCAGCCCACTCGCGGTCAGCCGAAGCGGGTCGGATATATTGGATTGATTCACCCTTTTGCAGCAATTTTCCGCTTGTGCCATGCACACGCAGGTACGACGACCTGGCTGGGTCGCACCAACTGGTTTCCGCAGTGCCCAGGGCGCCATTCTCGAAATCCAAGATGAGCGTGGCGCTGTCCTCCATAGCCGTAGGTTTGTTCACCGTCGTCAGGCGCGCCGTCACTGCGCTGGCTTTGCCCAGCAGGGCGACCAAAGTTGCGATCGCGTAAACGCCCATGTCGATGAGAGCGCCGCCGCCCGCCGCGTCGGCGTCGAAAAACCAGAAGTCTCCTTCGGCGCGCGGCTCCCCAAAGGCATCTGTCACTTCCGCGTAATAGACCTCGGGTCCGCCATGGCTGTGACGAGCCAGCGCGCCGGATACGACGCCTATCGCCCCGGCGCTGATTTGCCGGCGCATCTCATAGACAGCTCCCCCAAAGGACGGACGACAATAGACAATCTGTCCCGGCCGCGCCTCGCTGGCGGCAAGGAGTTGATCAGCCTCTGTCATAGTTGTGCAGAGCGGCTTCTGCATGAACAGGTGCAACCCGCGCTCCAGCACAGCCAAGCCAGCCTCGGCATGCAGCGGGTGCGGCAATGCCACGATGACCGCGTCCAAGTCCTCGTCATTCAGCAGATCGCTCCAATGGGTCGAATAGCGGGGTACCGAGAAGCGATCACAGAGCAGCCGCAAGCGTCGTCCCCTGCGACCGCAAATATGCGTCACTTTTATGCCATCAATCGCGGCGATTTCCGGCAGATGACTAAGCGCGGCTATGCCACCCGCGCCCAAGATACCGACCCTAATCATCGAGATAGCGCCTCAAGAACTGGTAGCTGCGGCCGATAGAAGCGACCATATCTTCGTTGCCGGTCTCGTCTTCAATCGCCAGGACGCCGTCATATCCGATCGCCCTAAGCGCCCCTATGTAGGCATCCCAAGGCACCAGACCCTCGCCGCAGGTCGCTTGCATCGTCGCGGGATTCCAGTCTTTGGCGTGCGTATGGACGATCTTGTCGCCCAGGATATGAACGCCTTGCACAGTGCCCGCCTCTGTGCCAAAACGCATGAGGTTGCAGGGGTCATAATTCACGCGCAGCCAGGGATTGCCGATCTCGTCGATGAAGTCATTGAGCGCTTGCGGTGATTCTTGCCCAGTCTCGAGCGCGAAGGTTACGCCGACCTTGGCGCTGTGTTCCGCGATCTCGCCGACTGAATGCAGCAGGGTCTGATAGGCGAGATCGGACCGGTCTTCGGGCAGCAGCCCCGCGTGCGTGCTAACGATATTACCGCCTAGCTCCGCCGTCGTGTCCAGGGCTTCTTTGGTTTTGTCGATGCGCCACTGCAAACCTGCTTCTTCTTCCAAGCCGCCATAAGTTGTCGCGCCTTGCAACTGCGCGCAAAAGGCGCTAAAGGAGATCCCTAGCGATTCGGCAATCTTGACGATCTCGCGGCGGTCGGCGGCGCTGCCGACTTCGGGATCCAAAATGCAGGGACTGTATTCCACATTGACGATCCAAGGCTGCACCGATGTACAGCCGGTCCGCGCGGCGATTTCCATTTGCCGCGCCAGCGCGGCCACGTCGGGAGTCGCGCCCAGGGTCCACAGGGCGCATCCGATTGAAAAGCTGCTCATGCCGCTCACCTTTGTCTTAAGTTGAGGATTACAGGTTCTATGATAGCAAAGCTCATTAAGTCTGGCATTGTCGTGCTATCAAACAGGGGGCAATCGCCCTATGAACGCAACAAATACTTCGTGAACCATTCCACTATAGCGCTGACGGACATTAATCGATTCCGCTCCTTGCGGAATCCGTGTCCCTCGTCCGGGAACAGGATGTATTCAACAGGAACATCCCGCCTGCTTAATGCTGCCACTACTTGTTCCGCTTCATAGACCGGCACATTGGTATCGTTGGCGCCATGCAATACCAGCGTGGGGGCGGCAACACGCTCCAGCTTGTGGATGGGGGACAAAGCCTCCAGCATATCGCCTTCTGTAGCCGGATCGCCGTATTCGACCTTGGAGATGCTGGCCATCCAGGGTTCTGTGCGCTCGAAAAAAGTCTTGAAATTGACCACGCCGTAGAGATTCACGCCAGCGGCAAACAGCTCGGGGAACTCTGTCAAGCCAGCCATGGTCATGTATCCGCCGTAAGAGCCGCCCATGATGCCCAACTGACCCGCTACCGCGATGCCGGTCTCGAGCAGATGAGCTACAGTCGACGCGATATCTTGGATCGCGTCGAAGCGCAGCGCGCCGTTATCCAGATTGACAAATCGCTTGCCGAAGCCCGACGACCCGCGCACGTTGGGCGCGAATACGGCGATGCCCCGGGACAGCAAAGCCTGATAGTCATAGCGAAAGCGCGGCTGTTCTTGGCCCTCCGGTCCGCCATGAAAGCTGAAAACAGTGGGGAAGGGCGCATCAGCGTCGGGCGGGCTGTATAACCAGCCTGTTAATGGCAGCCCGTCATGCGCCGCATAGCGCAGCAACCGCGCCGCGCCCAGGCGCTCAAGATTTATGCCTATGCGAGGGCTGCGCGTCAGTTGCCGCAAGGACAGCGTCTCCATGTCCAGCAGCCATATATCCTGCGGCAGCCGCGAACCGCTGACGCAGATCGCCAGATAGGCGCCGTCGGGGGAAAAGCGCAAGCCTTCGACGATCTCGCCCGGCAAATCGATTTCGCATTCTTTTTCGGCAGCCGGCAAGTTCATCAGTTCCAGTTCCTGCCGCCCAGCGATATTCCAAACAACAGCGGCCAATTTGCCGCTCGGGCAGAGCGCGAATTCGACAAGTTCCGCGTCGGCGCGCGCTTGCGGGATGCGCCAGTCCGCGTCTCCGCCGAGGGTCAGGCGACAGAGACAAGCCAAGTCCCGATCCCGGTTCGAAGCCAGGTATACGTCGCGCCCGTCGGCGGAAAAGCGGGCATTTTCGAAACTTGCGGGCGGTTCATGCGGCGTCAGACAGCGTGTCTGGTTCTCGAGCAGGTCTAGCAAATGCACATTATTGTCACCGCGATAGACGATGCGCTTGACAAGCGCGCGGGCGCCGTCGGTGGTCAGGTCTTCGATTATGCCCGTGCCAGAATTCTGCGCCAGCTTTTCGATCGCGCCACTCTCGACGCAGATACGAAAACTATCCATCGAGTCCGCTTGATCCATGTTCGACGAGAAGAGAACATAGCGACCGTCTTTCGTCCAGGCATTAAGCCAATTGTTGCTCGTATGACCCATGGTCAGCCGGCGGCGCTCGCTGCCGTCGGGCCGCACGAGGTCAATCTGCGCATTCATGCCGCCGCCAGGCGCCGATTCAACCGCCAGCCAATCCCCACGCGGCGACCAGGCAACAGCGCTGATTTGTTCTTCAAAGGCGGTCACAGCCTCGGGGAAGCTGCCGGACAGGGCGATACGCCAGACTTGAGGGCTGCCTGTCAAGTCGCTGACAAAGGCGCATTCTCGTACATCTGAAGCGTTGCTCGGCGAGAAGCTCGGCGACCAGCACCGACCCACCTTCGCCAGCAAGTTGATAGATTCGTCGACCGTACTATTGTTTTCTTTGTTTTCAGCGTTCATGTTCCCGCCTGTCTATGCGCAAATATGAGTAACAAGGTCGCCAATGCGTAAGCGCCGCAACCGAGCCACAGAACCGCAGTGAAGCCAGTTGTAAGCGACAGCAGTACAGCGGCGACAGAGCCTGCAACTGTCATCAGTCCATTAACGGACCATGCGACAGCGACCTGTCGCCGGTCGCCGCGCCCTATGAACTCAAGCGCCTGTGGAAATGGAATGCCCATGCACAGCGCCAGTGGCAGCGTGAGCGATATGACAAGCAAGCCTCGCAGGATCAAGTCCGCAGCAAATAGTTCCTGCGCAACAACCTGCCACAGCAGGCTCCAGAGAATCGCAAGAATCGCGATGAGCGCGGTGACCAATTGGGGACGCGCCTCCAGAGTAGCGCGAAAATATCGCTGCGTGAGACCGCTGCCGAGCCCGCCGGCCACCAGAAAAGTCGCCAGGACAACCGTCACTGCGTAAGTCGGATGTCCGAGGAAGAGCCGTGTCCGCTGTATGGCATAGATTTCCAGCGCGATGAAACCCAAGCCCAACATGGCGAAAAACGCGGGCATGAGTCTCTCGGCTTGGTCAAGGGGCCGACGCCATTGACGCATGTAGAGCGCCAGCAAAGCCAGAAGCAGGAGCGCGACCATAACAGTCAATGGCAGCAAGGATGATGGAATGCCGCGCTCGAACTGAAAGAAATAGGGGCGGTTGTCTGTGGGCGGAGAGATATCATCGGCGCTCGCTTCAATGAGCGAAGCAAAGGGGACCTCGCCACTGTCCACCCGATCCAGGGGCGGGCGCGCCAATACATGGGGCAAAAACAAGGGACTGAAACCAACCTCGCGCGCGATCGCGCCCAATACCAATGAATCGTCTTCCGTATAGGGCTGCGCGCCGATCATCAACAGCGGAGTCGGCGGATCGCTCTTCTCGTCTACTAGCGCCACCAGGTGTTTCATAGCCTCCGCGTCAGACAAGCCGCCGAGGCCTAAAGTGGCAAGCGCCGTCGATACAGCGCGCGTCAAGGTGATCTCGTCGTATAGCTTAAGCGCGATCTGGCCGTCGTCATCAAGGCGCGCCAAGTAATCGGCGAAGGCGTCGGCAGTGTAGATGGTATTCTCGGAAAGGGCGTAGCCGCCCCGCTCCGCCGCCAATGTAAGGACCTGCGACAAATAGATCAGGTCATAGTCGTCGGTCGCGCGGCGCAATACGCTGCGTCCATCGTCGATGACGAGCTCGACACCCGGGCGATTGTAAAGATCCCCGTTGACGCCAGACCATTCGTCAACGAGCGCTACGCTGGCCGGGTTGACTTCGACGGCTGTGACCGCCTCTGCATTCGCCTGCAGGGCGAAAAAAACGTCCAAGCCCGCGCCGGGACCAATGATATAAACACGTTCGGGTTGCTCGGTCGCAAATGGAAAGAAACCGATGTCTCGAATCAGGTCTTGCCGGGCTGCCGCCGAGGGCATGATAGACGCGGCGCCGCCGTCGACATAAATTCGCAGGGGACCGTCAGCGCCCGGTTCCACCAGGTCTGTCCGCGCGAAGGCGTCCCAATGGCTTTTCAGGATCTTACCGCCCGAGTTCAAGGGCGCGGTGATAGGTTTCCTGGTCGCCAGGGACGCCATGTTAATGTCGAGAAACGACGCCGCGACATTGCCCCCAAAGAGCGCAGCGCACAAGCCAATGCAGAGCGCCACGATCCAGCGGTTGCGCTGACTTTGAAAGTAGAACCCGGCAATGGCAAAACCCAATGCAGCCAGCAGCGCGGCGTTGATGGCGCCAAAACGATCCAGCAAGGGGATGGCGGCCACTGCCGCGACGCCGGCGCCTAACAAATCGCTCATATACAGCATACGGCTCGCCGCGGGGTTTTGGCTGAACAAGGACGACATCGCCAAACCGAAGAAAATATATGGCAAGGCAAGCAACGGGAATAGCATGATTTGCAGGTCCAGAGAAGCGCCCAGGACCGCAAATATGAGCAGCGACAAAGTCGTCAGCGCAGCGCCGCAGGCATAAAGCGGGATGCGATTCGCCTGCGCCATAACCGGGCGCAGCGCGGGCAAAGCCGCGCCCAAGCCGATGCCGAAGATCGCGATTGAGATCACCAGAAAGACGTATGGCGGGAAAAAGAGCAGGGAGAATAAGCGCGTTAAGACAATTTCCAGCAATAAGGCGCTGGCTGAGAGCATTGCCGTCCCGATGAGGCGTTGCGGATTCGCGGCCGACATCGGCGCCGCCTAGCGCCGCAATTTGGGATCGAGCGCGTCTCTCATCCCGTCGCCGAGGAAGTTGAAACCCATGACCGTGAAGAAGATCGCAAAGCCCGGGAAAACACCCATCCAGCCCGACTGACGGAAGAAGTCGCGCCCTTCGGAAAGCATCCTGCCCCAGCTCGGATCCGGCGGCTGTGTGCCAAGTCCAAAGAAACTTAGCGCCGCTTCCGCTAGAATCGCGAAAGCCAGGCTAAGCGTGATTTCCACAATTATCGGCGAAAGCACGTTGGGCAGCACGTGCGTCAGCAGAATACGGATGTCGCCAGCCCCCATCGCCTTTGCCGCGATGATGAATTCTTCGTTGCGAATGCCCAAGACAGCGGCGCGGGCGATGCGGGCGAAGATCGGGATATAGACGATGCCAATGGCGATCATGGCATTGCCAATGCCCTTGCCCAATGCCGCCATAATCGCTATCGCCAGCAGAATCGCGGGGAAGGCGTATAAGACGTCCATGGCGCGCATGATGACTTCGTCTGTGAGCCGAGTGCTGTAGCCGGCAATCAAGCCGAGACCCGTGCCGATTATGGTGGCGACGCTGACGGCGACGAAGCCCACCTGCAAAGAAACGCGCGCGCCAATGATAATGCGCGAGAAGATGTCCCGCCCAAAGTCATCCGTACCCATCCAATGTTGAATAGTAGGGTCGCTGAAGCGGTTGGAGAAATCCATGCCGTTGGGATCATAAGGCGTAATGGCAGGACCAAATATGCCCATCACCACAACAATGAGTAGCACAAAGGCGCCAAACATCGCCAACTGATGCCGGATCAAACGGCGGAGCGCGTCCCGCCAGAGCGTGTTGGCAGGACCAAGCACCTCTTCAATTTGAACTCCGCGTTGTACCCCGCGAGCGCTTACACTATTTGAAACACCCACCAGCGGATCTTTCGCCTATACATATTCAATGCGCGGATCAAGCAAGAAATAGAGCAAATCAACAAACAAATTTACCAATGTGACCATCACAGCCACGACCAAAACTGCGCCTTGCAGCAAGGGGTAATCCCGTTCTTCCACGGCGTTCAGCGCCAGCCGCCCCAACCCGGGCCAGGAAAATACCACTTCGACAATGACGATGCCGCTGAAGAGCGCGGTGATCTGCAAACCGATGATGGTGACGATATTGATAAGCGCGTTGCGCAGCGCGTGATTGACGACAACTGCGCGTTCCGCCAAACCTTTGGCGCGGGCGGTCTGGATGTAATTGGCGTTCAGCACATCTAGCATAGCGCTGCGGATGAAGCGCGTTTGTACCGACGCGCTGACAAAGCCAGCGGTGATGGCTGGCAGGATGATATGCGCCAGCCAATCCCCGGGATCTTCTGTGATGGGCGTGTAGCCGCTGGGCGGCAGCCAGCCAAGATTTAAGGAAACGACGATGACCAGCAGAATGCCCATCCAAAATGTTGGCACAGACACGCCAATCTGGCTGAACAAGGTCGCCACGACATCAATCGCGCTGCCCGGTTTCAGCGCCGAGATCATGCCAATGGGGAAGGCGATCGCCAAGCCTATTGCCAGGGACACCATCGCCAATTCAAATGAGGGTCCGATGCGTCCCCATAACTGCGTCGAGACTTCTTGTCCATTGAGCAGGCTCTGGCCCAGATCGCCGCGCGCGGCGCGCCCCAGCCACACGATATATTGCTCGAGTATCGGCCGATCCAGCCCCAGGCGTTCCCGCAAACCCAGCACGGCTTCGTCGCTGGCATAAGGACCTAACATGACACGCGCCGGATCGCCCGGCACGACTTGCACAATGATGAAGACCACAATTGTCACGCCGAGCACAACGACAATCGCCGATAGCAAGCGTTGTACAACATACTGATAGTTCAAGCCGGTGTTACCCCGAAACTTTGTTGCGGCTTATTAGTTGCGGCTTGCGGATGGAGGAAAACGCGGGCGCAACCCGGTTGAATCAAGCTGCGCCCGCAAGACGACTAGCCTTCCAGATAGGTATTCATGTACAGGTTGGCATTGTCCGAACGCAAGACATAGCCCTTGACGTCCGTGCTCATGACCCGCACAAAGGCTGGGTTGTAGAAGTAGACGTAAGGCACGGCGTCAACCAGAATCTGATTGGCTTGTTCATAGATGGCGTAACGCTCGTCGAAATCGGAAACTTGACGGCCCTGATCAACCAGCGCGTCAAAGTCCGGGTCGCTATAACCGGTGAAATTGAAAACTTCATCGGTGCGATGTTGGAGATAGTAGTAATGCTCAACGTCGGTGAGGCCGTTCCAACTGCAGATATAGCCATCGTAGCGGTAGTTGCCCTCAAGCTCGAGCCATTCAGCCCACTCTGGCGCGTTGATGGTTGCCCGGATGCCGACAGCGCCCAACTGAGCCTGGAGAACCTGCGCCTGCCGCACGGTATCCTGGTAGGTTGAGGTCGGCATCAGTTCCATCTCGAAGCCATCCGCATAGCCGGCTTCCGCCAACAATGCTTTCGCTTTTTCGACATCTTGCGTATAGGGCGCGTAGTCGAAGTGCCAGGGGCTGCCGGTGTCGATGGGACCGCCATAAAGCGGGGTGCAAAGACCAAAGTCGCCCGCCGAACAGAGATCATCGCGGTTGATGGCGTAAGCGATGGCTTGACGAACGCGGGCATCGTCGAAGGGCTGGCGGGTCAGATTCAATCCAATGTACTTGTAAGCCAGAGCCGGCGCGACGTGTACGACAATATCAGGGTTGCTCTGCAAAGCCTCGACCGCCTGCGGCGCGACGCTGGTGACAAAATCAACCTCGCCGCCCAGCAACGCGGCTTCGCGGGCTGCGTCTTCCTGGATTACCGAGATCTCTACGGCATCGAGCAGCGGCAAGCCCTCTTGCCAATAATTCTCGTTCTTTGCCAGCCTCATGCTGATGGTGCCATCGAGGTCTTGCACCGTGAAGGGACCTGTGCCGATGGGGACGACAATGACGCCGTTTTCATCGACGCTGTCTTGATGCACAACCGCCGTGGCGCGGCTCGCCAATAGAATGGGCAGAATCGCATTGGGATCTGGGGTGGTGACAGTAACTGTATAATCATCCATCGCTTCCCAAACCGCGTCCGGACCGCCAACAGAAGCCACGCGACCCGAGCCCGTTTCGGGATTGATGATGCGATTCATCGAGAAGACAACATGCTCGGACGTCATTTCTTCGCCATTGGAGAAATGCACGTCTTCGCGCAGGTTGAATGTCCAGGTGAGGCCGTCTTCGGATTGCGACCAGTCTGTCGCCAGCAGGGGCTCCAGCTCCAGGTCGTCGTTATTGGTCGTCAGTGACTCCACGACATTCGCCAGCACATAAAAGCTGGATACGGTGCTGGCGACATGCGGGTCCAGCCCGGTCCATTCGGCGTCATGCGCCGAGCGCAGCACTTGCTCGGACATTTGCGCCATGGTCGTCGTGCCGATAGCAATCACCGCGACGGCGATCAAGACAATCGGCAATAGCAGCTTAAACTTCTTCATTACTTTCCTCTCTTTCTGCTCCTGCAAAATTGGATGGTTAAGGACCCCATTCACATAATGGAGCCGCAATATGTCTGGGAATATATCGCTTTGCCAAAGGAATGTCAATAAAACGCAAGCAATAGGCAGGGCGGGTCAGGGCAATTGCATCAAATTTTATTCACCACATAAACACCGAGAGTCGCGTAGGGCGCGTAGACACTGACCGCCGACAATGACCGCCAACACCGAGATTTATCCGTAAATATGCCAAAAAAGGACGTAATGTAGGGCTTGTCCGCTACTGATGAATTTGCGCAAAATGCGGGCTTATTGACAGTGGGCGACTCACAGAGTCGCCCCTACAACCTACTTCTAGGTCTGAGATAAGTTTTAATTTCGCTGTTATTTCATTGTTGATCCATCTATTTATAGCAAAGGGCAGATGGATTAGGGCAAAAAATGGTGAACTAGCCACAGTAGCGGACAAGCCTTGTAGGGGCGATTCTGTGAATCGCCCACGATTTTGCACCCAATTTCATGGGCGAGCCAAGGCTCGCCCCTACAATTCATCAGTTTGATGTTAAATTCGACAGTTATGGATTTTGAAGCGATTGCCCTGGCAAGCGGGCGGTTGACAAAATTGCCCAAATGGATTAACCTAATTTAAGTCAGGGTGTAGCAATCACCATTTCTGGTTGCCTCATCAGCCCCAGCAAGTTGCCTAGCTTTCAATATGATCCAGCGATATTGAGTAAGGACAGCTTCGGAAACTGCAAGCGCAGATAGCTACGCCTTCATGTCCGAGTAAGGTATATACAGGAGTACATCATGTTACGAAAAGCAAGCTCGTTAGCGATTGTCATTTTCGCCGTCTTTCTTGCGCTTATGCCAATGACAGTCATCCACGCGGATGGCCACTGTGAATTCGCCGATCGCACCATCACCATTGGTGGCTTGGCGCCATTGTCCGCGCCCGGGGCTGTCGCCGGTGGCGTCGCCATGGATTGGGCATTTAATCAAGCGGCTGCGGATATCAATGCCGACTGCGGCATCACGATTGATGGCATGAACTATCAAGTAGATGTGGTAACAGGCGATTCCGAAGGCAGCGCGGAACGCGGACAGGCTGTGGCGGAACGGCTCATCCAGGAAAACGAAGTCGATGCGATGGTCGGCGTTTATCATAGCGCGGTCGGTTTGGCCACCATGGGCATCATGGAAGAGAACGCGATTCCCACCGTATTCTCCGAACCCTGGAACGACAATGTCAGCGCCAACGGCATTCGGGAATTCGACGGCGCCGCGCCACGATTTGATGACGGCATAGACCACATTTTCCGTATTTCGCCCGCCAGTTCCATGGTTGGCGGCGTCGTTATCGATTGGCTGGTCTCGCTTGGCGTAGAGGATGTCGTCCTGATAGTGGAAAACACCGACTACGGTCAGCCAGCCGCAGCTGATGAGCAGGCGCGCTTGGAAGCCGCGGGCGCGACCGTTACCAAGATTGATGTCGAGTTGGGTACAGAAGACTTCGTGCCGATTCTCAGCCGCATTCAAGCGCGCGCCGAGGCGCCTGACGCCATTCGCATCCTGGTGACAGGCGAGACCTCCTTCAACGTTACCCAGCAGATGGCGGAACTTGGCATCGCGCCAACTGAAGACACCATTTGCGTTACCAACCAGGTCGCCTTCCAGTCCGAACAGTATTGGGCGACGGTCCCAGATGGCAACTTCTGCGCATTCAATCGGGTTGGCATCATCCCCAGCTTGTTCAGCGACACGGCTGTCGAGCTGAACAGCATGTATGAAGCGGAATTCGGCGATATCGTTCCCAGCTATGCCATGGCCTCCTACGACGCGGTCTTCATTTTGGCGGACGCGATGGAACGCGCCGGCAGCTATAGCGATGCCGCCGCAATCGTAGAAGCTATCGAAACTGTCGACATTGACTTGTCGCAGGGTCGCTATTACTTCGAATATGGCAGCCACAACCCAGACTTGCCGGAAGGCACGCCAGCCTTCATGTGGCATCAGTGGCCCGATCCTATCGTGACCATGATGCAATACTTCGAGCAGGATCAAAGCTCGCTTGAAGCAGCCGTAATTTATCCGGAAGTCTATCAGACGCATGGCACATCCCTTTTCAAACCAGGCGACTCGTCATAGCGCCGCGCGGCAAGAGATAAGGTAACGCGGCTTCGTCGAACCGAACCGCACATTGCGCCGAGAGGCGGGCAGCTTGCCCGCCTCCTCGTTCGCATCGTCTTTCACTGAATTTCGCTGAATTTCACTGAAGACCAAGTGTCCGTTTGCAGGATACAAGAATATGGCATTCGATTTCACAACTTGGCTGCTCTTGGCAGGTCCCTTGTGGGCAGCCATCGGTATGTATGCGCTGCCAAAAAGCCAGGGCAAGCTCAAAGTCGATGAGCGGATTAGCGCCACCAGACTGCAGATTGCCGGCTTAATTGGCGGCTTCGCCTTGGGACCTATCGGCATCGGGCTGTTTTACCTGCAGCCCAATTTGATACGGCGCGCCACACTTGTTTTGGGCATCTTGATAGCCGTCTTTATTTCATCGCAAGCGCTGGTCCGCGCCAGCGACCCGAACCTGCCCTCGGTCATGTGGCTGGCTCTGGCTGGTCCGCTGTGGGCTGCTATTGCCAGTTATTTCATCCCGCGCCATTACCATGATGTCGACGCCGACGACAGCAATGCGCTGACGGCGGCGGCTTTGGGCGGCTTCGCCATCGGTCCGCTGATATTCGGGCTTATGTGGAAGCATAGTCCCAAAATCAGCCGCGACTGGATAATCGTTTTGGGCTCGCTGGGCGCTTGGCAGATATACACCTTGTTCGCGCTGCAAAACCCCGACAATCTCTGTGTGCTAGCGCCATATCAAGTTACCTATCTGGCGCAGCAGACTGCCAATGGCGTCGTGATTGGCTGCATCTATTCGCTGATGGCGGTCGGTTTGACGCTGATTTATTCGGTGCAGGGCATCGTCAGCTTCGCCCATGGTCAACTGTATATGGTTGGCGGCTATTTTTCATTTTATTTTCTGCTGCATGCCGGCAACATTCTCGGCGAGCTAACTGGCACCGAGGTAACGGTTAATCCAATCTGGGGCATCCCGGTCGCGGGATTCATCGTCTTCTTGATGGGCGCGGCCTTCGAGCGCGGTTTTTTGAAACCCATGCACGATGGCTTAATCGAGCGCGCGTCGGAATACGCCATATTGATCACCTTCGGCTTCGGCTTTGTCATCGAATACACAACCTTGGCAATTGTGGGTCCCTTCCCGCAGCGCGCCAGTCGCTACATCGAGACGCGCCGTTTCACTTTGCCCCGGACGCAGATTACCGAAGACTTCGCATTTGGCCCGCTGAACATCATCGGCGACCGCGCCTTTGCCATGGTAGTTGGCATTGCGCTTATTTTTGCGCTTTTATACTTCTTGCAGCGTTCCTGGACTGGCCGCGCCTTGCGCGCCACCAGCCAGGACCGCCAAGCCGCCGCCGTCACTGGCATCAACCCGACTAATATGAATACGCTGTCATTCGGGCTAGGCTCGATGCTGGCGGCAATGTCGGGGGCGGCGCTGATTCCGATTTTCGCTTGGGTGCCATGGGTGGGCGCCGAGATGGTCGGGCGCTCTTATGTAATCGTCGTGCTGGGTGGCTTAGGCTCGGTGCCTGGCGCTTTGCTTGGCGGCATTATCGTTGGCATCGTCGAGGCGCTGGGCGCAGGCTGCCACCCCGACCCCAGCCGCGGCGCCGCGTATAAAGAAGCCTTCGCGCTCGTGATTTTTGCCCTGGTCTTGCTCTTGAAGCCGACGGGTCTCTTCGGAAGGGAGCAGCGTTGATGAGCCTCTTCACGCGCTTAGAACGGGCAATTGACGAAGGCATCGGCCGCCGCCGGCTGGGCTATGCGCTGCTGGCGCTGTTGATAATCTTTTTCCTGTGGTTCCCCAATGACAGCTCACAGTCGAACTACAGCAAAACGGTCTTCATCAGCGGCTTCTTTTACGCCATTATGGCTTCGAGCTGGGCGCTGCTGGCTGGCATCGCGGGGCAGTTCTCTTTTGGCCACATGGCATTTATGGGCATTGGCGCGTATGTCGCCGGTCTAATCGCCCGTGACGGCTTGATGTTCGCGGCTTTAGGTATCGCAATCAGCCCCGACTCCATTTCGTCCGTCGGCGCGATTTTGATTGGCACGTTCGTGGCTGGGCTGGTCGGCTTGCTCATCGGATGGCTGCTGCTGCGGCTGCGCTCGGCGTATTTGGCGCTTTTCACCATCGCCTTTTCCGAGCTTTTTCGCATCGTCATGTTGACGGAATACGACTACACGGGCGGGTCCAACGGTTTGTCGCTGCGCCCGCTGCTGCAAGTGGCGGATGTCGATTCCGCGCGCCAAATCGAATACTATCTGATGTTTGCTTTGCTCGTCGCCTGCTTGTTAATCATGTATCGCGTTGTGCGGTCGCCAATTGGCATTTTTCTGCGGGCGATGCGGGAAGATGAAGACGCGGCTTCGGCACTGGGTGTTAATGTTGTCCGCTACAAAGTTTTGATATTCGTATTTACCAGTATGATTGTTGGTTTGGCTGGCGCGATCTTTTATAGCGATGTCGGCTCGGAGCGCATCATCCCCGAACAGCTTGAAGTGCTGCAGATGTCGCTGATCATCGCCTACGCGGTCATCGGCGGCATGGAAAGTCTCTTCGGGGCGGCGGCGGGCGCCTTCATTTCGCGCTACATGCTGGAAGCCATGCGCGAGGTGGTCATCACCCTGCCCTTCGGCTTGACGCTGCCCGACGGCTCCGACGCCATCGTTTGGGAGACAGGCGCATGGCGCTTCGCGCTCTTTGGGCTGGTCATGGTTCTCACCCTGCGCTACATGCGCAATGGCTTGCTTCATCCGATTATCAGCTGGTTCAGTGGCCGCGACTTAATCATGAAAGAGACGGTCTCCAAACGCAAAGACAAGCCGCCGGAGGACCAGGATGAGTGAAATCAACTTGGAACTGAACAAAATCGCCAAGCGCTTCGGCGGCAATCAGGCGGTTGATCATGTCTCATTCAGCGTCACCAAGCCGCAGCTTATAGGCATGATTGGACCTAACGGCGCTGGCAAAACGACCTTGACCAATCTGATGAGCGGTATGCTGAAACCCAGCAGCGGCACCATCTATCTTAATGGCCACCGCATTGACGGCCGCCCACCCTATTATGTAACCCGCGCCGGTTTAGGGCGCACATTCCAGATTACGCGCGCGCTGAACCGCATGACTGTCATGGAGAACATGATGGTGCCGGGTTTGGCGCATGACCCGGGCGCGCGCAAAACCGATCTGGAAGAACGCGCGCGCCAGATTTTGTCTTTGCTGACGATTGACCATTTGACCAACGAATACAGCCGCGCGCTCAGCGGGGGGCAGCGAAAACTGCTCGAGCTAGGGCGTCTATTGATGCTGGACCCGTCGGTGATCATTTTGGACGAGCCATTTGCCGGCGTTCATCCGCGGCTACAGGAAACCATCTACAACTACATCCACCGCGTCTACGAAGCTGGCAAAGCCATCATCTTGATAAGCCACAATATGGGCGCGGTTTTTGAATTGAGCCAGCGCCTGATTGTGCTGAACTTTGGCGCCTTGATTGCCGACGGCGAGCCGCAGCATGTCAAGAATGACCCGGCCGTGATTGAAGCCTACCTGGGCCATGACGAGGATGACTAGCTAATGCTTGAGATTCAAGACCTTTATGTCGGGTATTATGAAGACTTGCATATCTTGCGCGGGCTCGAGCTCACAGCGCGGACTGGCAAGCTGACCGCCATCCTCGGCGCGAACGGCGTCGGCAAATCCACCTTGTTAAAAGCCATTTACGGCTTCTTGAAACCGCATAGCGGCGCGGTGCTGCTCAATGGGCTGGATGTTACCGGCACGCCGACGCATAAGCTGATTGACCTCGGCATCAGCTATATCCCGCAGCAGCCGGGCGTCTTCAAGCACATGAGCGTGCGCGAAAATCTGATGATGGGCGCCTGGACATTCCAAAACGACAAGGGGCGCATGGAAAAGAAAATCGAAGAGAATTACCAGCGCTTCCCCATCCTGCGCGAAAAACAGCGCGAGCAGGCCGGCAACTTGTCTGGCGGCCAGCAGCGCATGGTCGAAATCGGGCGCACCTTAATGACCGATCCCGAGGTCATTCTGGTGGACGAACCGACGGCCGGCTTGGCAAAGATGCTCAGCGAAGAGGTCTATCGCATGTTGGTTGACCTGCGCGATAAAGAGGGTTTGACCATATTGCTGGTCGATCAAGAAATACGCGAGGCGCTCAAGATTGCCGATTATGTCTACGTGCTGGAGTTGGGGCGCAACAAATTTGAAGGACCCGCCTCGGATTTCGACGACCTGGAAAAGGCTTTCTGGGCTTAAGCAAAGAGCTAACCCTTCAAGCCCGTCATGACAACCCCTTGAATGAAATAGCGCTGCGCCAAGAAGAATAAGAGTATCACCGGCAAGGTGACCGCCGTCGACGCCGCCAGCTGCAAATCCCAATGGATATCGGTCTGGCTGCGGAAGGAAGCCAATCCCACCGCGATGGTGAAGTTGTCGGGCGAGCGCAGGTAGGTGATAGGACCAATCAAATCGTTCCAGGCGAAAAGGAATGTGAAGATGCCGATGGTGATGAGCGTCGGCTTCGACAGCGGCAGCATGATGCGCCAATAGACGCCAAATTCGCTGCAGCCGTCGATGCGCGCGGCGTCCGCGATCTCCTCCGGTATGGTTCGGAAGAACTGCCGCATCAGGAAGATGTTAAAAGCCCCGCCGCCAAAGAATGGCGGCACGACCAGCGGCAAGAAGGTGTCCACCCAGCCCAAGCGCGAAAAAATGATGAAGCTCGGCACCAGCAGCACGGCATAGGGCAAGAAGAGCGTCGCCATGACGATGCCGAACCAAAAGTCGCGGCCAGGAAAACGCATGCGCGCGAAGCCATAGGCGCAGAATGATGAGGTGAAGACCACTGCGATCACGTTCATGCCAGCCACAAAAACCGTGTTGCGAAAATAAATGCCGAAGGGTTTATAGGTCAAAGCATAGAGATAATTTTCCGGCACGACGGGGTCGGGGAATAACTGGGGCGGGTACTGAAAGATATTGATCTGCGTTTTCAGCGAGCTGGACAGCAGCCATATAAATGGCGTGATCATGACTACCGCGAAGAAGACCAGCAAGAATAATGTCAGCCAGCGATAGAACAGGTCGACGCGCGAATTGGCGACGCGTCTCGATTCTATGTACTGGGACGGTTTTTCTTTGAAGCCCATTGCTTAACCTTAGTCGCCCGGATTCTCGTAATAGACGCGTGAACCGATGTAACGAAAAACGATGAAGGAAAGCAGCATCAATATCACGAAGAGCAGCCAGGACAAGACAGCCGCGTAGCCCATCTTCTGACTTTGAAAGGCGGTGCGATAGACATAAAGCACCAGGAAGAGCGTCGCGTGCTGCGGCCCGCCGTTGGTGATGAGCAAGGCGCTGACAAAAATCTGAAAGGAATTGATAAAGCCGATGACCAGATTAAAGAAGATGATGGGCGACATCATGGGCAAGGTAACATAAAGAAGGCGCTGCCAGCGCCCTGCCCCGTCGATTTCCGCCGCTTCGTAGAAAATCTGCGGGATGCCCTGCAAGCCGGCCAGAAAAATTATCATCGAGCCGCCAACACCCCAGACTGTCAAAATTACAAATGCCAGCATCACCCAGTTGGGGTCTTGCAGCCAGCCGATCTTGGGTCCGCCAAAGGCGCGTATAATGTAATTGATTAAGCCGAATTCGGTATTAAACAGCCAAGCCCACAAAATGGCGTTTGCCACGGCGGGCACAATGCTGGGCAAGAAATAGATAGTGCGGAAAATGGCGATGCCACGCACTTTGGCATTAATCAAGGTTGCCAGGAAGAATGCGAATACCAAGCCCAGCGGCACGGAAATGGCGGAAAAGATGAATGTCACCTTGAGGCTCTGCGCCAGGATCGGATCGTTCA
Source organism: Phototrophicaceae bacterium (assembly GCA_965116975.1). Taxonomy (GTDB): domain Bacteria; phylum Chloroflexota; class Anaerolineae; order Aggregatilineales; family Phototrophicaceae; genus UBA6055. The sequence continues at coordinate 1,493,553 of OZ220735.1, read as the reverse complement.
GCATTTTGTTGAACTGGAACAGGCCGACGAAGCGCGGCGGCGAGATGAGATTCCAGCGATGTACGGTAAGGTTCGCGGCTACCAAGGCCGGTACGAGGAACCAGATGAAGAAACCGAGAATGAAGGGCAGGATGAAAATATAACCGATGATCGTCCGACGCCGCTTCAAGCTGAGACGATTGTACTGGCGGGTTATCCAAAGTTGCGCCTCACTATATGAGGACTGCGCAAAGCTCGACATGCTCAGAATTCTGCCTTGGTCTTATTTCATTCAAGCGGGAAAGCCGAGCGGCTTCCCCGCCTGAAGCTAAACACGTAATCTAGGGAGCGATTTTAGCAAAAGCTCCGGGACCGCTTACATGCCTTCGCGGGAGATCATCAAGACTTCATTCGCCTGGCGCACGGCATCGGGGAAGACTGCCTCCGCCGGCTCGCCATTGGTTAAGGCCTCGAAGGCTGGCGTGATGTAGTCGTTCCTAGCTTCGATCCAGCCAGTCGGGAGATGCGCCGCCACACCATGATTGGGTAGATAGTCTGTGGCGAATTGTGAATAATTCGGCGGATGAATGCCTTCTGTCACCCAGCCCTGCAAGCCTTCTTCAGTCAGCATCGCAGACTGATTGGGAATCCACAGACCGATTTTGGCGAAATGTTCTTGATAGAAGGGCGTCGCCAGGAAGCGCAGCCAACGCCAAGCCTCTTCCGGATGTTCGGTCGAAGAAAGAACTGAGTGGAAGTGCGCTTGCATGATGCTGGCTGGCTGCGTCATCTTTGGCAGCGCGCCTGTACCCATCGCCACATCCAGCAGTGAAGGATTCATCCAAGACAGCGCCCAAGAGCCATCCACACCCATAGCCAGGCGGCCCGCATTGATCATTTGCGTGTTGTTCATCCCGAGGCTCTCGATAGAAGAGCCGCGCGGCGCGACATGATGCACATGCACCAGGTCGGCGATTCGCTGCATGGCTTCCAGCGCCTCCGGGCTATCCAGCGCGCACAAGCCGTCGTCGGTGATGAACTGGCCGCCGTTGGAGTGCACCGCCGCCGCCAAAGGCATCCACCATGACGTCGACCAGTCAACCGCCCATTGCACAATGTCTTCACGATCGAATCCAGCATCGCCGGGGTGACGACCGGCGCTGTCCTTGGTGAGGACCTTGCAGACCTCGAGAAATTCATCCCACTCCCAGATCTCATCATCCTGGAACCCAGGCGGCGTAGCGCCGGCTTCTTCGAATAATTCGGCATTGTAGTAGATGTGGTGGGCGACCCAGGTCGAGCCAATGCCGTACCAGCGCCCGTTGACCTCGCAGCGATTGGATTCTTGCGGCTCGATGAAATAATTTGGCTGCCCCAGAAGCGGATCATTCTTCACCAAGTCGGTGATGTCCATCAGTACGCCGCCAGTCGCCAGCGTTTCATAGTCATCCGACCGAATAAAGGATGTATCCGGCGCTGTGCCAGCGGCAATATTCGTGAGCGTCACACGCGAGTATTCGCTTGCGCTCGGCGTATGCTGCCAAACAACCTCGACGTCTTCGTTCTCTGCTCCGAAGACCTCGATGGCCGCCTTCACGCCTTCATCCTCGGCGACGCCGCCCCAGCCGCCAAAGGTGATGGTGGTCAAATCTTGCGCCAGCGCCGGATACAGATGACCCAGACGCGAAAGCATGGCTGCGGCAGTCGCCGAGCCACCTGCCAACTTCAAGAACTCTCTGCGTGAAATGCTCATTTTTTCTCCTATTCTTCTCGCGGAATAACACTTATTCCGGGCACTTGCGCCCGGGACCTACCTAGACTAGCTAGCGCGAATCCATACGCGCATTTCACCGGGCGCGCGATTCGCCCACAAATGATAGGGTATCGCCTTGAAGGTGAAGCGCGATTCCTGGTAGGCGACTTGGCTGTGATGGCGATAGAGCGCCGCGCTGGCTTCCACAGGCTCGATGCGCATCGCCTCGCCCTCTATCACCGAGACGCCGCTGAACAACTCGCTGTCAAAGGACGCCCTAAGCTCGGACTCGTCGGGGATAGCCACATTCGCCAAGCGCGGTCCATTGTCCGCTTCTTCCAGGCAATAGACGAGCGGACCGCGTTGCAGCGCGATCTGACCGGCTGTCTGCCTGATGTTCGGGTGCGGCATGACGCGCTCGACCGGCATGGACAAGGCTAAGTCGACCCGGTCGCCATCCGACCATTGGCGCGCCAAGACGACGTAACCCTTGTCGAGCGACGCGCGCTGCGGGTCTCCGTTTACTGACAAGTGATAGTCGTAACACCAGTCAGGGATGCGCAGCGCCAGCTCGAAGTCGACGACTCCCGCCGCTTCTACAGTGAAACTGATGTCGCCATGCCAGGGGTATGATGTCCTCTGAACCAACTGCAGTTGCTGTCCGTCAATATCCAGTGAAAGCGTATTGTCGTGATACAACTGCGCGTAAACGCGCTTGCCCGCCTGCGAATAGGAATACTCGCCGATGCCAGCAATCAAGCGCGAGATATTGGGCGGGCAGCAGGGACAGTGATACCATTTCACGCGCCGGTAATTGCCATCTTGCACCTGTTCATCCCAGCGTCCCATCGGGTTCACGCCGGGGTAAGCCGCCAGCGGATTGGCGTAGAAGAATTCGTCGCCACAATGAGATAGTCCGCTCAATGACGAGTTGTAGATAGCGCGTTCCATCACATCAATGTAGCGACTGTGCGGATCCAGGTGGAACATACGCTGCGCCCAAAAAGCCAGGGCGATGGCTGCGCAGGTCTCGCAGTAGGCTGTTTCGGTGGGCATATCATAAGCGAAGGTGAAACCTTCGTTATGATGTGAGGGACCAACACCGCCATGCACGTACATTTGATGCTGGGTCAAATCGTCCCAGAGCAAGCGCGAGAGCCCCAGGAGTTCATCGTCCCCCGTTTCCAGCGCGACATCCGCGATTCCGGCGTAGAGGTAGCAGGCGCGCACGGAATGGCCATTCGCCTCGCTATGTTCGCGCAGCGGCAGATGCGCCTGACAATAGCGATAGGTACGCGCCCAGTATTCTGCCGGGCTTTCCCCGCGTTGCTCGGCTTCCTGATCATAATAGTGCGGCGCTTTGCCCCGTTCGTCGACAAAATAGGTGGCCAAATCTAGGAAGCGCTTTTCGCCGGTCTCGCGATAGAGCTTGACCAGCGCCAACTCGATCTCGGGATGTCCGCCGTAGCCGCGCCGCTTGCCCGCCTCGGCGCCAAAACTGTCCGCGATGTGATCCATGAAGCGAATCAAAACATCAAGCAGCTTGTCTTTGCCGGTCGCCTGGGTATATGCGACCGCGGCTTCCAAGAGATGACCGGCATTGTACATTTCGTGATTATCGCGCAGGTTCGCCCATTCGCCCTCTGGGAAGTGCACCGGGAAATAGGTGTTCAAGTAGCCGTCTTCGCGCTGGGCGCCGGCGATAGCCTCAATCAGATTGTCAGCGAGCGCCTGCAACTCCGCGTCCGGGTGTGTGGCCAGGCTATAGGCGGCTGCTTCCAGCCATTTGCCAGAATCCGAATCCCAAAACACGCGCACGCCAATGCGTTGATGGGATGATGGCGGCTGGGCTGGCTCAGCCAGCGACCAGGAATCGATACGCCCGGTTTCTTGCAACTTGCGGTAGATGGCTGGAATCGTCACCTCGCGATTGACCGCTTGTCTTTCGCCCCAGAAACCGCCGCTGATTTGCACTTGCCGCAGTGGGACGGCTGCTGCTCGCTTGGCTAGTTGAGATGGCATATATTGTCTCCTGACAATTCAACGAAGGGGAAATCGCATGCAAGCCCTTTCGCTGTTACTCGGCACAAATCTCGTTATTGATCTTTCCACAGGCAAATGCAGTCAGATGAATTATCAGAGCGAAATATAGCGTAAAGCATTCTGCTTCGCAAATATGGAAGACAAATCTGTAAATGGCATGGCAGTTTCAAAACAAAAAGACCTCGGCAATATAGCCGAGGTCCTTCATTTTATTTAGCCCCTACGGGACTCGAACCCGTGTCTCCACCTTGAAAGGGTGGCATCCTAGGCCGCTAGACGAAGGGGCCAAATCCAATGCCGTAAGTTACATGCCAATTCAGCGAAAGTCAAGGTCAGTTTGTAGCGGGCTGTCGCCTACACCGGACGTTCTAAGAATCGAGGAACTTGCTAAAACGATCATTGTCCCCGGACCGCAGCAAGCCGAATTGCTCGCGATAGTCTAGAAGTTTTCTGATCTGAGCTGGCGGAATCGGTTGCAGCGTATCGCTGATTTGAAGCGCCTTGTGCAAGATCTTGGCGCAATGTTCGAGGCATTCCAACATCATATAAGCCTCCCAAAGCGACTTTGCCACCGTTAGCGACCCATGATTGGAAAGCATGATGGCGTCATGTTCGCGGATTAGTTGGCTGACTGCATCGCGATTCTCGACGCTTGACGGACTTGAATACGGCGCTGTCGGCATCAAACCGAGCAAGACAACCGCTTCGGGAATGATGCACTGCTGGAAGTCGTAGCCGACCAAGGTCAGCGCGACCGCGGTTGGCGGATGCGCATGGACAGCGCCTTGAATATCGTCCCGCTGGCGATAGCATTCGAGGTGCATGGGACTCTCTGAAGTAGGCTTCAAGCCCACATTGGCGGCGGTCGATTCGTCTATTCTTTCGCCCGCCAGATTGACCATGAGCAACTGTTCCGGCGCCAGATAACCGAGCGACAAACCACTGGGGCTTAGCAAGACGCGATCGCGATCAAGCCGCGCGCTGATGTTGCCGCCCGCGCCGTCGACGAAACCTTTCTGGACCATCAGTTTTCCCACGCGACAAAGCAAATCCCGCAAGTCTTGCTCGCTGCTATTCATTTGTTCCACCCTATGCTGATTGGCTTCCCGAGAGCTTGGCGAGCCTGCCAAGCCTAGCTATTCGCCGTATGAAGAGCTGCGCTTCTGCTGGGCAAGCGCAGGCAATTCTTCGGCTGTTGGCGCATCTGATTGATCCCCATACAGTTCTTGCCAGAGCGCTTCCAGCGTCTCCTGCGCAAATTCCACAAAATGACAGACATCGCAGACGTATGCCAGCACATCCGGTATCGCCAGCAACTGCCCTAGATGCACTTCGGAAAAAGTCATCCCTCGCGGCGAGCAGCGTCCTACGGTGCAGCGCGGACAAGCATAACCCTCAGTTTTTGATTCTGTCATTTGGCAGCTCTAATTCGGTATCATGCCGATAGATGGCAGGGGCCAATAGCGAAAGACAACCTGACCGACGATTTTACTAAGCGGTACTGCGCCAAAGCGACGAGAATCGCGGCTGTTGTTGCGATTGTCGCCCATCATGAAGTATTCATCTTCTCCAAGCGTCCAGGTTTGGTCGGAGCAGCGCATAATCCCGCAAGCTTCCTTGATGTAGGTTTCCGAAAGCGGCTCGCCGTCGATATAGATCTGCTGATCGCGCAACGCTACCGTTTCACCCGGCAAGCCAACCACCCGCTTGATGAGCATAATTCCTCGTTCAAATTCGCTGGGAACCAAGGAATTGAAGACTAGAATATCGCCGCGATCCGGCGCGCCCAGCAGATAATGGATGCGGCTGACAACCAAGCGGTCATCCCCGTGAAACGTCGGCTCCATACTGTGCCCGTCCACCAAGGAGCGGGGAATCGCCAAATCGAAGAGCACGGTAACAGCCACGACGAAAACCACGGTGCCAACAATCTCGCGCCATAAGCTAGGCAATTGAAGCGGGGGGCGTGGCAACTGGCTTGTATGACTTCTAAGCATCGTCATTTCGCTTAGGCGACTAGCGGCGCCAATGTAGATGGTGATATGGACAAGTTTTCATTCTCGGTCCGATTATATGCGTCCCGTTGAGCCACCGCAATACAGAGTGCTATCTCGTCCAGGGCAATCGCTTCAAAATGATGGCGGACGAAATGGCGGGATTCTAAACTGAAAATTAACTACAGAGTACGCAGAGAAAGCAGAGAAAGCAAAAAATCTCATCTCAGCTGTGATTTTTGGTGACAAATCACGTTTCGCTGGGGACTGTTGCCGATTCCGGGCCGCAGATTTAGAAGAATAGTCGTCTAAACTCCTACGAACTCTGTGTCCTCTGCGTCCTCTATGTTGAAAAAAATTTGAAGCGATTGCCCTGCTATCTCGTCTTCCTTTGACTTAAGTCCCCTTAATCTATCACATCCAGCGCATTGTCCTTACGCGCGTCCGCAGCCGAATAAGAACTACGTTCGCTTCGGGCGCGAAAACTCATCCGAAGCGGCGTGCCTTCGAATTCATAAGCCTGACGGAATTGGTTTTCCAAGAAACGCTTATACGTAAAATGAACCTGCGCAGGATCATTCACATGAAAAAGGAACAGTGGCGGATCGGTACGCACTTGCGACGCGTAGAAGAACTTGAGCCGCTTGGTCCCTTTGGCATGCGGCGGATGCTTTTGAACCGCATCGCGCAATAAGCGATTGACATCGGCGGTTGGTATTCTGAGGAAGCGCGCCTCCCAGACTCGGTTGGCTACCTCCAGCACCTGATGCAGCCGTTGACCTTCCAGAGCGCTGATGAAGACTATCGGCGCATACCTGACAAAATGAAGCCGATCGCGGATATTATCGACAAAGGCATTCATCGTAAAAGAATCTTTAGCGACAGCGTCCCATTTGTTCACCACAATGACCAGGCTCTTATATTCCTCAATGACATAGCCGGCGATGTGTTCATCCTGTTCCGTGACGCCCAGGCTCGCGTCAATGACCAGCAGCGCCAGGTCCGCACGTCCAATCGCCTTCATCGCTCGGATAACGCTGAATTTCTCCACGCCAAATTTTATGCGTCCGCGGCGGCGAATGCCGGCTGTATCAATCAGAGTAATCTTTTCGCCATACCAGGCGATATCGGTGTCAATCGCATCGCGCGTCGTGCCCGCAACCTCGCTGACTATCACGCGATCTTCGCCGATCAACTTGTTCACCAGCGTGCTTTTGCCCGCGTTTGGCCGCCCGACAACAGCGATCTTGAGCTGCTCGTCTTCAGCTTCTTCTTCATCGTCAACGGGCATGCGCGCCCGCAACTGAAGCGCGAGCTCATCGAGCAAGTCGCCCACGCCAAAGCCATGAATCGCGCTGATGCCCACCACCACGGGCAAGCCCAAACTATAAAAGTCAAAGGCATCCTGCGCGCGCCTTTGGTCATCAATCTTGTTCGCGGCGACTAGGATCGGCTTGTCCGACCGGCGCAGGATCTCCGCAATGGCTTCGTCAGCGGCTGTCGTCCCAAATTGCGCGTCGACAAGCAAGATGATGAGGTCCGCGCCAGCGATGGCGATCATCGCTTGTTCGATGATCTCTTCGATGAAAGCGGCGCTGCCTTCCGCCAGCGGCGATTCATCGCGCGAGCCGGATGGCTGGTATACTTCGATCCCGCCCGTATCGATCACTTGAAAAGTGAGGCCATTCCAAAAGGATTCGCCATGCAGGCGATCGCGCGTGGTGCCCGGTATCTCGTGCGTGACGGCCAGGCGCTCGCCTACCAGGCGGTTGAACAGGGTGCTCTTGCCGACGTTGGGGCGGCCAACAAGCGCAACGATTGGTTTGTTTGCCATAGCGACGCGATACCTTATCGTGTCAAGAAAGATGGAGATTGTAGTGGCTGCGAACAATTATCGGTAGGCACAGCCTTCTCCTTGTTCAACCGCCATTGGCTGCGTTGGCTGTCCCATTCATCGTCCGAGCCGATTCTGCCGCCTCCGCAGTGAAGATTTCCACATTAAGCACCGCCGGCAGCAATGAAACATTGGCTTCTGTGAGTTCGCTCAGGCTGATGCCAATGGCGGGCGGCAAATCATAAACGCCGGGTTCGAGGCTGTTTAAGTCGACAACCACTTGTATATCGTCGGAGGTCAACAGATCAACCTGGGATACCGGTCCATTGATATAAGCCGATACGTTTTGCGGTACGATGGCGACTTCATAATTATCAGCAAGTCCAATGACATTCACCGCGATATTGTCAATCTGACGGGTGGTCATAATCGGCAGAATTTCGATAGTGACAGCGATGCTGTTCTCCCCATCCATGACAAAGAGGTCATCGCTGGGCAGCTGCACCGGTACGGACAGAACAAAATCCGCCTGACGATCTTCTAGGCTGATAGGCACTGTAAACAAGGTGTCGGCAATGTTCGTCAATTGCGCCAAAGGACCGCCCACAAAAAGAGACCTGGGGTTCGGGCTCACGCTGGCTAAGGTATAGCCGGCCGGCAAGGTATCGACGCGAACATTGGGCCGCACGGCGATTTGCCTGACATCATCGCGTCTGGTGATATTGACGGCAATCGTCACGGTTTGCGCTTCCAGTTCAATATCAATGACGCGATCGCCCTCCGCATTCACAGCATAGAGCCGCAGATCGAACTCAACAGGGCTGCGGTGAGGGGACAAATCCAAATCTCCGCGTATCTCGGCGATTTCCGAGACAATGCTGGCCGCCCCGCTAACAGTCATCTCAAGAATCTCTGTCTCTGGCTCGTCATTGCGGAAGCCCAACGGAGGCGGCTCGACAACGACGATGTTCAGCGGTCTGGAGACCGTCTCTATCGGCTCTAATTCTACTGTAACCTGTGACGGCTGCGTCTCCTCTTGTCTACGGATGCCAATGGATTCGGGCCAAGCAACCTTGACATCCAATGGCACGGTATGCGTTCCAGCGCCCAAATCGCTTAAATCGGCGCGAACGACAATGTCCTCGGAGCGTCGCGATGTCACTGCGGATTGCGAGCCCTGGATTTCCACCGTGGCAAAGCGTAAGGGATTATTGGTCATGACTGTGGAATCGCCGGAAACAAACTGGATAGGAATACCGGTGAAGCGTCGCGTATCAATGGGATCGGCCGAAGTAACGGCGATGTACCAAACACCGGTCGCCAGAATCACCGAAATAACCAGCCAAAGCGCATTGCCGGCCAGATCAGATTCGCGCAGGCTTTGAATCATGGGGTTGCCTGGTGACTGCGCCGAACTTGCATGCGAAGCGACAAATCGTGCAAGCTTTCGCGCAGACGCCTTAGCAGCGAAATCGAGCTCACATCGGCTGGACCGTAGTAGGCGCTCAGCACCAGATACAAACGCTCTTTATCCAGATCGAGAATGAGCCGACCGCTATTTGTCATGCCGATCTTGCCCGTCTCTTCTGAAACAATCACGCACAAGGCATCGCCCACTTCGCTGATGCCGACCGCCGCGCGGTGGCGCGTCCCCAGGTTTGGGTTGGGCAAGTTGCGGCTGGCGGTGATTGGCAAGACACTGGAGGCTGAGGCAATCCTGCCCGCATTGTCGATTATCACCGCGCCATCGTGCAACTCGGTGCGGGGCCAGAAGACAGTTACCAGCAGATCGGACGAGACCACGCTATCCATCTGTACGCCGGTGCGAATATATTCAGCGAGTCCGCTATTGCGCTGCAAGACGATGAGCGCCCCGTGCCGGCGCTCCGAGAGCTTCTCGGCCGCGGCGCAGATTTCGTTGATGACCAAGACCCGGATTTGTTCCGGCGCCTGTCGCCTGCCAAATATCGAACCCCGCCCCAGGCGCTCCAAGACGCGGCGGATTTCCGGCTGGAAAATAACCGGAATCGCGATCACCAGCGCCGCCAGGCTGTTGACAAGCAGCCAGCTCAGCGCCTGCAAATTGAATACGGCTGCCAGCGCGATAAGCCCAATGACAATGATGGCGATGCCACGAAATAGCGTGACCGCCTGCGTCCCGCGAAACAGAAAACTGACGCTGTAGAACAGCGCTGTAACGATGGCGATATCCACGATGTCCGATGGCGTCAGGTTTTGTAATACGACCGCTATCTGTTCCAAAGTTCAGCTACCACTTCTGCATGACAAGCGCGCGACTGCCGCAACGCGCCTGTTTAGCGAGCATTCCTAACACTGTATCGTTATGGCATTCTAGCACCGGTTACACAGCTGCGCATAGTAATCCGCAGGTAAATCACTGCCGCTCATAGACTAGCTCTTGAGCGTGGCATCCAATCATAAATTGTAGGGGGAAGACGCTCGAGCAAAGATGCCGCTGCTGCCAGCCCACAGGCTTATGCCAGCAAGCTAGCCAGGATAGCCTTTTGCGCGTGCATTCGGTTCTCGGCTTGTTCAAAGACTTTTGATTGTGGACCGTCCATCACTTCGTCGGTGATTTCTTCGCCGCGGTGGGCTGGCAAACAGTGCAACACGATGGTGTCGGCTTTGGCATGGCGCAACAGGTCCTGGTTCACTTGGAAGCCAGCAAACTCGCCCAGGCGTTCCTTGGTTTCGGCTTCTTGCCCCATGCTGACCCAAGTATCGGTATAAATCACATCGGCTTCGGCGACAGCTTGCCGCGGCCGCGTGACCATCTCGAGGGCGCTGCCATTTCTTGCGGCAAGATCATGGGCTTGGTCGCGTATCGACGGCTTCATCTCGTAGCCTTCCGGGGTCGCGATACTGAAGCTCACGCCGAAATGCGCGCAAGCCAGCGCAACCGACGCCGCGACATTGTTGCCGTCGCCCACAAAGGCGAGCCGCAGGTCCTTAAGCCGCCCAAAGTGTTCGCGGATGGTCATGATATCCGCCAAAGCCTGACAGGGATGGTAGCTGTCGCTCAAGCCGTTGATGACCGGCACGCGGGAGAAGGCAGCCAATTCCACCACTTGCGAATGGTCGAATACGCGCGCCATGATGCCATCAACATAGCTTGACAGAACGCGCGCGACATCGGCTACGCTTTCGCGCTTGCCCAAGCCTATTTCTTGGGGACCGAGCATGATCGCGCCCCCCCCCAGGTGTTTCATAGCCATTTCAAATGACACGCGCGTGCGCAGCGACGGCTTCTGGAAGATCATGCCAAGCGTCTTGCCGCGCAAGAGCGGCTGATTGCCGCCGTCCCGCCATTCCTGCTTGAGCCGCAAAGCCATCTCAAGCAGGCGCTGCAGTTCTTCAGTCGAGCAATTGGCCAAATCGAGGAAGTGTTTCATTACGCTGGTTCACTTTTGGCATCGGACGCAGGAGGCGCAGTATAACATAGGACCGGCTGCGAGCAACGTCCCAGTTCTTCGCCAGCTGCGGCAGGCGACAGAGCGCGCTGCGCGGCAAACGAGATGGCGAATGTTCCGCAGCGCTGGTTCTAAGGTCCTCGCCGTCAGGCAGATTGGTCTATCTCCGCCATATCGCGCCAATTGCGCCCGTAGCTGGCATTGGCTCTCAAGGGGACGCGAAGGGGCTTGCCATCGGGAAAAGCCGATTCCATCGTCTGCACAACCAAGGCTGTGACCGCCGACAAATCCGCTTCCTTGACTTCCAGTACCAATTCGTCGTGGACTTGCAAAATCATCGCCGCGTCGCATTGCTCTTGCGCCAGCCGGCCTTGCAAGTTGATCATCGATTGTTTAAGGATATCCGCGGCCGTGCCCTGAATGGGCATATTGATGGCGGCGCGCTCTTCCGCGGCGGTGCTGCGGCGGTTGCCATTGGATTTGATGGCCGGGTAGATGCGCCGCCGCCCGTAGAGCGTTCGCGTAAAACCATGCTCCCAGACAAAAGCCTTGGTTTCTTTGATATAGTTCTCCACGCCCGGCATACGCTCGAAGTAGGTCGTGATAAATGTTTCCGCCTCTGCCAGCGTCAAGTCGCTATCGCGCGCCAGACGAAAGGCGCCCATGCCGTACATCAAGCCGAAATTGACGCGCTTGGCGAAATTACGCTGTTCATAAGTGACCTCCGCGGGCGCGATGCCATTGACCGCTGCGGCTGTCGCTTGATGAATATCCAAACCGCGATGGAAAGCGTCAATCAGCGTTTCATCTTGGCTGATATGCGCCATGACTCGCAATTCAATCTGGCTGTAATCGACCGCCAACAGAACATAGCCAGGCGGCGCGACGAAAGCCCGCCGGACTTCGCGCCCGACCTCGGTGCGTATCGGTATATTTTGCAAATTTGGGTTGCTGCTGCTGAAGCGCCCGGTGGCTGAACCGGTCTGATTGTAGCTGGTGTGCAAGCGCCCGGTACGCTCATTGACTAACTCCGGCAAAGCATCCACATAAGTGCTTTTGAGCTTCGACAGCTCGCGGAAGTCCACAATCATATTGACAATCGGATGTTTATCACGCAGGGCGTCCAGCGTTGTGGCATCCGTCGAATAACCTAGTTTTGTCTTCTTCAGCCCTTCAACCGGCAATTCGAGCACGTCGAACAGGACGGTATTCAGTTGCTTGGGACTATTGATATTAAATTTGCCGATGCCGCCCAATTCAAATATACCCGCTCCCAGCTCGCCAATGCGGCTTTGCAAGCGCCCGCTCATATCGCGCAGGAAGTCCACATCCAGCGTGACGCCCTTGGCTTGCATGCCGCCGATAATCGGGATCAATGGCAGCTCCAGCGTGGAATAGAGCGGATCCAAGCCCGCCGCCTGCAATTCGCCTCGCAATGGTTCGACTAAGCGCCAGGTCATGGCGGCGTCCGCGGCGGCATAAGGCGCCGCCGCTTCGATTTCGACCGCGTCCATCGTTATCTGTGATTTGCCCGCGCCGAGCAATGCAAGGATTTCCGTCATTTGGATGTCCAGCTTTTGCGAGACAAGCGCCTTGAGCCCGAGAAATTTGCTGATCGGGTTGCAGACCCATTCCGCCAGCATCGTATCGAAACTGATTGGCGCTACATTTATGCCATAGCGCCCTAAGATCATGACGTCGTAGACCGCGTTATGAGCGCTTTTGGCGATCGTCGGGTCCTCAAGCGGAACTCTTATCGCGTCAATCACGACATCCAAAGGCAGTTGATCGCCCACCGGCTCGGCAAACAGTTTGACCTGCCCCTGACCATTCGATCGGGAATGCCCCACTGGTATGTAATATCCGCGGTCGCCATCAACCGCGAGCGATATCCCGACAAGCTGTGCCGACATCTGATCTATACTTGTTGTCTCGGTGTCGAAGGCGATGACATCCGCGGTCCTAAGTTGCGCAAGCAATTCCGCCAAGCCGCGCTCATCGCGCACGATCACAGTCTCGACGATCTCATGCGCGTTGACGATACCCGTCTCGACTTCGTCGCCATGCAAACCGGTATAAACCCGCAGCAGCCGATCCCGCAATGACCTGAACTCAAGCTCGGCGAAAATATCGTCAACCGGTTTCAGCGCGAAGTCTTGCCCGATGCAGGCTTGCAAATCCAGCTGAATGGGCAGATCGCTCATGATGGTCGCCAAGCGCCGGCTCAAGAAAGCCATGTCGCGCCCCTCGACCAGACGATTGCGCACCCGAGTTTTGAGCTCGTCCAGATGGTCGTAGATCGTTTCCAAGTCGCCATACTGCTGCAACAGGTCGGTGGCGGTCTTTTTCCCTACCCCAGCCACACCGGGGATATTGTCCGACGTGTCGCCCTCCAAAGCCTTGAGATCGACCAGTTGGCTCGGTTCCAAGCCAAAACGTTCGCGGAAGGCCGCCTCGTCCAATACCACGTCATCGCCGCCGCGCTGTGGCAATTGCACACGCACATGGGGAGCCACGAGCTGAAGAATATCGCGATCACCGGTGGCAATGTGTACGTCAAGCCCCTGCTCGACCGCCTGTTTGCTAATCGTGCCCAGGATGTCATCCGCTTCCATGTTCTCCATTGTCAGCCGCGGGATATTAAATGCGCCTACGATCTCGTAAATGCGATCAAACTGGCTGGAAAGGTCTTCCGGCATTTTTTCGCGAGTGGCTTTGTATTCGCTGTAAATCTCTTCGCGCCCGCTGAGCCCACGGTCAAATGTTACCGCGATGTACTTGGGCTGGTGATGTTCGTAGACATCGAGCAGCGTGCGCGTAAACCCGTATATGGCGTTGGTGTTTTCGCCATTTGTGGTCGTGAAGCCGCCATGGCGCAGCGCGAAGAAGCTGCGATAAGCCAGCGCGTGGCCATCAATGAGATATAGAACCGGGCGGGCTACCATAGCGTACCTTCAATCAACTGTCTTACAGAGATTGGGCAGAGTATATCCAATCCGATTCGATTGCGACAGTCAGGCATCCGCGCGGACGAATCTCAGGAAGCCCTGCAGCTCGCGCATGTCCAGATCCCGCCCGGGCTGCAAGACCAAATAGGCGTCCGCCCAAAGCTCCGGCGGCAAGGTCGGGTCTTCCGCGCGGGCGATGCGCTGCGAACGCGCCATCAAATCCTTCGCAGTTTGGTCCGGCGGGGCGTCTTTGGGAATATCCGCTATCAGGTATACAAAGTCTTGGTGCACGTCGATGCGGCGCGCCGTCCAGCCCAGATTATTGAGTTGCAGCTCCAGCCAGAAGACCAATTGTTCAGCCACGGTCTGGCTGAGCGCGGTCGCGGGATCGGCGGCAAGCCAAACGAAGGTTAGCGTCTGCGTCAATTGCGCCGCAGTGTCGGGGGCATCCGCCGCCGAGAGCGCCGGATAAGTGACCGATTCGTCTTGCGCGGTCTCCTCGTCGACAAGGGAGACTTGCGCCATGGCTTGCAGCATGCGGTCGCCTTGTCTGTTGATCGCGCGCAGGGATTGGCTGCCGGCAAAAACCAAAGACAGGGTCATATCATCCAGCGTCGCTTTGGAATAGAGCATGAAGCGCCGGTCGCCATTGGGCAACGTGACAAAGCGCAAGCGCGCCCGTCCTTGTTCCACAGTCCAATCGTCGTTAATTGCCTTGCGCAAGGCGCTCAGATCATCCGGTTGCAGCCCGCCGGAATAAGCCACCAAAGCATTGTCGCGTGTTAGCAGGGTCGCTTCCGCAGTCAGCTCGGTCATCGTCTGCGTCATGACAGCCGCCACTTGCCGGACATAAGGATCGTCGACTCTGCCGTACAAGGGCGCAGGCAACTTGTCTTTAGCGCGGCTGGTAACAGTTGCGCTGAAGGAGCGCGCGGCAGCGGTTGTCGCCAGCTCGGCGCCTATGGTGGATTCCGCCGGCAATGCGCTCTGGTCAATATGTGGCGGCGCGCCCAGGGATGGCAGCGTATCCGCCGCGAATCCGCGCCGCTGGTTGCGCGGCGGCGACGCGCTATCAGATGCGGGACCGCCGATTTTGCCCCCCAGCGCGAATTCAGCCAGGCTTTCGATGTTTGTATTCTCGTCCCAGGCTTCCCGCAAGAACCGGTCCAGGTTATCGGCTTTGACGCGCTGGGCCTCCGGCGCGGTGCTGGCGAACTTCGACCAGTCGAGGTTTGGATCCGCCAGCGCCAAGCCTAGCTCGCTCACTGTGGTCTGCCCGTCTGGGCTGGAGATCGGGGTGTCCTCGTCCTGTATGCCAGCCTTTGCACGAGCCTGATCGTCACCGTTCAATTGATTAATATGCCAATAGCGTATCGTCCCGCTTTCGTCGTCCGTCTCAATTGCCAGCTCCAAGCCAGCGGGAGCCGAATCAGCCGTTTCGTCGTCGTCAGATGGGTGCAGCAGCCGATATGATGCCTGCAATTTCTGCAAGGAATACGAAGGCAGCGCCTGGTCGAGCAGCAAGCCGTCGACCAAGGATTCGATATTGACTGTGTCCTCTTGCAATTCAATTGCCGGCAGTCTTGCAGTTTGTGGCAAAGCCTCGTATACGTCTCGCAGGGAGCCTTCCAGAATTGGAATCAAGATTCTTGAGGACACTGGAATATCGACAAGACCCTGCACGCGGAATTCCTGCGCCAATTCGCGCGCGGCCGGGTTGTCGGGTCCTAAAACGATAGCGATTTCGGCCTGGCGCGCGCGAATCAGGTCAATCATCACCGCTGGCGCAATAGCGAGGTTCTCTATATCCAGCAGCGCCAGGTGATGTGGTTTGCGCCGCAATTGCTCGATAGCGTTGCGCGCTTCCGTGACCGGCGTCACAGCATATTCGCCCAAGGACTCCAGCGCGCGTTTGACGTTGATGGCAAACTGCACATCGCGGGTAACTAATAAGATACGCTTGACCGCGATGGTCATAGCTCACCCCGGGCTCTTACGAAATACGAAGAAACTATAAGACGACGAGAGATTCCGGAATTGCGCCGAGCGAAGCTGCAAATTAAATTGGCTTTCGGCGCAATTCCGATCATCTTCTTGATTTTATCATATCCGCCCTAGCTGACCATCGAATCAAGCTAAGGATCAGCAATCATCGGGAGCGCGGCGCAATCGCCGTATTCGGTCGTGAAGTCGGCGCTGACCCAACCAGCCCGCCCGTTCACATTTAACTGCCACCATGTATTGGCGCTATTCTGACCGGTTATCGGCGCCAGCGTACCGCTGTCCAAGACCGTGATAATCGCGTAACCAGTGCTGGGTCCTGTGCGGAAATTCAAGCCGACGTTCACGAGCGCGCGGCAGACTTCGTCGTCGGGAATGAAAGGAAGATTGGAAGGATTTGCGGGCGTCGCAACAATATCAGCCGGCGATTGACGCACGACCACGCTGATTTCGTCAGCTGCGCCAACCACCGTATCGCGATAAGCCAAGACCCGCAGCTTAATTTCCCCCAAATCGGGGTCCTGCGGGACATAATTCAGGATAGCCTGCAGCGACAGATCGCCCTGCAGCGATTCCGACGAAACGGTGCGGACGATCTGATTGTCCACAAAAAGCTGAACGCGATTGACGCCAATGCTGTCGGAGGCAGCCACTGATACCAAGATTTCTTCGCCAACCACAAATTCGTCGCCGTCGCTCGGCGAGTTGATGATGACTTCAGGCGGTCCTGCTGGTGTATTGGTTGCCTCGCCACCATTAGGCAGCACGGAACTGCTGCGCAGGTTACAAGCTGAAAGCGCTAGAATGGAACAGAGGAAAAAAGCGAGACGGACGCTGGCCATTAATGCACCGCGGCGCGCGAGCAAAATCAACTGGCGACAACAACTAGCGGCTGATTCGCTGGCGCCGTCGGCGGTGCTGCCCCGGGCAGACGCGCTTGCATGCTCCAGGGACCGGTCCAGGTTACTTCCAGCTGCGCCAGTTTGCCTTTCCAGTCGCCTTGCGCTTCGAAGAATACGAGTTTGTTCTGGGGACTGCGGGCGCGCCATCTGCCTTTGTATTTGTTTTCTACCAAGACCTCGACCGTTTGACCCAAGTATTGCGAATTGATTTCCGCCACAACCTGCGCTTGCAAATCCTCCAGCAGCTTGTGCCGCTCGCGCTTTTCTTCCTCCGGCACATCGTCATCCATGCGTCGCGCGCTCACCGTTTGCGGCCTCGGGCTGTAACGCGCCAGATGCGCCTTGTCGAGTTTTAGCTCTTCCAACACTTGATAGGTCTTCATGAACTGCGCGCGCGTTTCGCCCGGGAAACCGACGATGATGTCGGTGTGGATGGCAACCTGGGGAATGATCTTGCGAATCTTGTACACCAGCTTGCGATATTGGTCGGCAGTATATCCGCGCCGCATACGCGCCAGCACGTCGTCATCACCGGCTTGCACCGGCACTTCGATATGCGGCATGACCCGCGGCAACTCAGCCACAGTATGCAGCAGCTTGTCGGTCATCCAATTGGGATGGCTCGTCAAGAAGCGAATCCGCTCTATGCCCGCCTCTTCAGCGACACCGTGGGTGACGCGCAGCAGGTCAGCCAGATCCGGTCCATCCGGGATATCCTTGCCGTAACGGTCCACGATCTGGCCCAAGAGCGTGACCTCTTTGACACCCTGCGCCGCCAAACTGCGCACATGCGCGACGATCTCGCCGACGCTGCGACTGCGCTCCACACCGCGGCGAAAGGGAATAATGCAGAATGTACAGGCATGTGAACAGCCATATACGATTGGCACATGCGCCGTGACCAATTGTCCGCGTTCATGCTGCGGCAAAATTAGCTCGCCATCCTGCAAGGCGTCCCGTGTCTGGCGCGATCGCGCCTCAAGCTGCAAGATCTCTGTTTCGTCCATGCGTCCTTCAAGGAATCGGACCATCGGCGCCGGGTCAGATGGCGGCATGAAGACATCGACATAGGGCAGGCGCTGCCGCATCCACAGGGGATCGCGCAAGCCGACCATGCAGCCCATGACGCCAATCACCTTGTCCGGATGGCTCTCTTTCAGCTTGCTTAACAACTGCAGACGACCCAGCCCCTTGTCCTCGGCGCTTTTGCGCACGACGCAGGTATTGACCACCATGATATCGGCGTCTTCGCCCTGCTCAGCCGAATGATGACCCAGCTTTTCCAACTCGGAAGCGAGCAGTTGCGTATCCGCAACGTTCATTTGGCAGCCAAGGGTCCAGATGTGATAGCGCATGTTCAAATCACTTTTCGTTCTCGGATGCCGCTATTCTAGCCGAGCCGTAGAGATGGGTCAATGTAGCGCGGGATAGTGACAGGGCAATCGCACCAGATTTTTTAACCATCGAGGGTCGCGTAGACACTGACCGCCGACACCGAGATTTAATTCCTGTTCTGGCAAAAAGGAGGCAATGTAGGGGCGATTCTGTGAATCGCCCACGATATTCTCACTCTTTTCATGGGCGACACACAGTGTCGCCCCTACAGATCGTTAGAATTTTGTGACATTCGGCACATAATTGCTTTTGGTGCAATTGCTCTGGGATAGTGACAGGGCAATCGCATCCACGCCCTTGTGAGTTCGCGCGCTATTTTGCCCAAACGATTTTCCGCGGCATGAAGGATGTATGCAAATGGTCATGGTAGGGCAAAATTCTCACGGAAAAACCGACATTGCCCGTCGTGTGATAGGTGTGTTCGGTAACAAATGAGTAACAATTGTCGCCGTTTTCGGACGCGAGCGTCATATCAACCGACCGCCCTTCTCGGATATTGCCGATGGTATCCAGCATGCCGTAGTAGAGTTGCACGCGCACGTCGCAGGGTTTCAAAGCGCCTAAGCCTACAATGGCGCGCACTTCCGCATTGCTGCCAATTTCAACGTCGCCGCTGTCAATATCCACTTCCAGGACCGCGACACTGGACCAGACTTGGTCGAGCTTCGCCTGCCAGTCCGCGAATCGATGCGCGCCCGCGAAGTCATAAGCGCGCATGTCTTGACTGACCTGATAGCGCGGCATATAGAACTCTTCGGTGTATTGCCGCACCATGCGATGCGTGTTAAAGACCGGCGCCAGACGCCGCATACTGCGCTTGACACGCTGAATCCAGTCGCGCGGCAGTCCGTCGCGAGATTGCCGGTAAAACAGCGGTACGATGTCCTGCTCCAAGAGATTGTAAAGCGCCTGGCTTTCGATATAGTCTTGATCCGCCCAATCGTGATCGGCGTATTGCTCGCCATGGCCGATTGACCAGCCAATATCGCGTTGGTAAGCCTCGTCCCACCAGCCATCCAGTACACTGCAATTCAAGCCCGCGTTGTAGATTACTTTCATGCCGCTGGTGCCGCTGGCTTCTTTGGGTCGGCGCGGATTGTTCAGCCAGATGTCAACCCCCTGCACCAAGTAGCGCCCCACGTTCAGATCGTAGTTTTCCAGAAAGACAATCGAATCGCGGAAATCTGGATCGCGGGCGACATTAACGATGGTGCGGATGAATTCTTTGCCTTCGTTATCATGCGGGTGCGCTTTGCCGGCGAAGATAAATTGCACGGGCTTGTCCGGATCGGTGAGCAATTTGCGCAGGCGGCCCAAATCGCGGAAGATCAATGTGGCGCGCTTGTAGATGGCGAAGCGGCGCGCGAAGCCGATCGTCAAGGCATCCGGGTTCAACACCTCATCCGCTTCTTCAATCGCTGTCTGCGACACGCCGCGCCGCTGCAATTGCTCGCGTAGGCGATCGCGCGCGAAAGCCACCAGTCTTTCCCGCCGGCGCACATGCGTCCGCCACAGCTCCGCGTCCGGAATGCTAGACACGCCTTCCCAGATTTCGCGCCGCGATTCTTCCGCCCGCCAAGCCGGATCCAAGTATCGGTCGAAAAGCTGCGCCATCTCTTGGCTGACCCAGGTCTGTACGTGAACGCCGTTTGTGATGGCGCGAATTGGCACTTCGTGCACCGGCACATCCGGATAAACCCACTTCCACATATCACGCGAGACTTCGCCATGCAACTTCGCGACGCCGTTCGCCCCTGACGACAGGTTCAGCGCCATGACCGACATGGAAAACAACTCATAATCGCCCATGTTTTCCCGCCCAAGATCAAAGAACTGATCGCGCGAAAGCCCCAACTGGCGCATTAAATCCGTGAAATGCTCGTCAATCAAATCGAAATCGAAGCGCTCCAAGCCGGCCGAAACGGGCGTGTGAATGGTGAAAACGCTGCTCGCCGTTGTCAGCGCCTTCGCCTGTTCGAAACTCAGTTGATGGTCCTGCATATAGGCGCGGATGCGCTCGAGCAGCAAAAAAGCCGAATGACCCTCGTTCATGTGAAAGATATCAGCTTCGATAGCGAGGGCGCTTAATGCCCGCGCGCCGCCGATGCCCAACAGAATCTCCTGACGGATGCGCGTGCGGCGATCGCCACCATAAAGGCGGTCGGTCAGGTTGCGATCTTCTTCCAGGTCATTCTTTTCGATATTGGTATCAAGCAGGTATAGCGAAACGCGCCCCACTTGCACCTTCCAGATCTGTGCCCACAATTCACGACCCGGCAAGGGCACAGAGACATTGATGGCTTTGCCGTCCGGTTCTGTCTGCAATGTGACCGGCAAGTTGACGTAGTCGTTGATCGGATAGGATTCCTGCTGCCAGCCGTCGGCGTTTAGATACTGCTGGAAATAACCTTCCTGGTACAAAATGCCCACGCCGACCAGCGGTATATCCATGTCGCTCGCGCTCTTGAGATGATCGCCGCTCAAGACGCCCAAACCCCCGGAGTAATTCTGCAAGCACTCCGTCAAGCCGAATTCCATAGAGAAATACGCGATGACCGGCTGGCGAGGCAAATCGCCGTATTGGTTTGCGAACCAGGTATTCTGTGAGCGCATGTATTCGTCGTAGGAGCGGCAAACGCGCGCGTAGTGCGCCATGAAGGATGTGTCGTCAACCAGCGCGTTGAGCCGTTCCTGGTTCATCCTGCCCAGCATCCATTCCGGATTATGCTGCGTTTCTTCCCACAGGTCGGGGTCGAGCCGCCGAAACAGCGAAATCGCTTCGTGATCCCAAGCCCAGCGCAGGTTGTATGTTAATTCGTGCAGGCGCCCTAACTGCCGAGGCAATTTAGGCGCGACTTTGACTCTCGCTACAGGTTGTACCATTGCTATCTCCAATTATGTCGACGGATGAGTCAAGTGAATGATGAGTTGGAAGCGTACATTCTACAGTTAATCGATGACGTTTGCACCTCAAAAATGGAGCTGATAGTCCTGACCTGAAACAAGGCGAGTAATTCCCAGCGGCAGGCGCACGTTCATCGACAGCCTGTCGCCTTAGCTATTTTGTACAATAAACCGTTATATTTCTTGTCGCGAGAATAGTTTTAATTGATTAGTGAAGCTATTATGATATGATTGACTTGACGCTAGTTCACAATCTGACAATCGCAATCGTTTGGAGAAGCTAGATGCTGAATAAGAAGTACCTGAAAAGCAAGGACATCTGCAAAGTTACCTTCTACACAGCGCCGGAACTCAGCGCCGAATCCGTTGCCCTCGTCGGCGAATTCAACGGTTGGAGCGCATCCGAGACGCCGATGAAGGCGCTCAAAGACGGGCGCTTCAAGGCGACTGTCGATTTGCCGCGCAACAAGCGCTATCAGTTCCGTTATCTTATCAATGAATGCGAATGGGACAACGACTGGGCAGCCGACCAGTATGTCCCGAATCCATTTAGCGGAGATAATTCAGTAGTCGAGGTATAAGCCTATGCTCAAAAAACGTTTCCTCAAGAGTAAAAATCTGGTCCAGGTGACGTTTTATACCGCGGCGGCGCTCAATGCAAGCGAAGTCTGTCTGGTGGGCGACTTCAACGACTGGGACGAAAGCGCAAGTCCGATGAAAGCGCTCAAGGACGGCCGCTTCAAACTCGTCTTGGAGCTTGACCCGGACAGCGAATTCCAGTTTCGTTATCTCGTCAATAGCGACGAGTGGCATAACGATTGGGAGGCTGACGCCTACACGCCCAACATCCACGGCAGCGACAACTGCATCGTCGCCACTTGAACCGGCCGCGCTTGGCGAAGGTTGCGCGCCTAGATTCAACTTGGCTGGACCCATTCCACTCAATAAAAGAGCAAACAATCCTTCGAACTCCCGGCGGGAGCTCGAGGGACTGCCGGGCTAATCCGCGTCGATTCTATTCCAGCGGTTCGGTTGCCGCGTTGTCAACCGGTTGAGCTTGCTCAAGCATTCACCCGATCGCGCCAGGAAACCAGCGCGGCGACCTTGGCATAGTCGGCGGGAAGCCCCATAGGCAAAATGAAGTGCGTGGCGCCCGCGGAATGGTAGGCATCCAGGTTATGCGGCACATCCTGCTCGCGGCTGATGGATACCGTGCGTTCGATTTTCGCGGGGTCGCGCCCGACTTCCGCGCACCAGTCATCCAAGACGCGGCTTTTGCGCGCCCAGGTTTCCGGCGGTCCGAAGCCATTCCAGAGGTCGGCGAAGCGCGCGGTGATCTTGAGCGTCACTTTCTCGCCGCCGCCGCCTATCATGATGGGAATGGGATTGCGCAGCGGGGCCGGGACCTCTTTGCGCATACGCGACTGGATGACGGGAAGCGCCGCTTCCAGAGCGCGCAGTCGGCTGCCCGCGCTGCCAAATTCATAGCCGAATTCTTCATAGTCCTTCTCGAACCAGCCCGCGCCGATGCCCAGAATCAGCCGGCCCCTACTGATATGATCCAGCGTATTAGCCATCTGCGTGAGCAAAGCCGGATTGCGATAGCTATTGCAATTCACCAGCGTGCCAATTTCCACCCGCTCCGTCAGCATGGCGATTGCCGTCAGCAGCGTCCAGGCTTCGAAATGGTTGTCATTGCCTTCGCCATACAATGGGAAAAAATGATCCCAATTCCAGATTGAGTCGACCCCCAGCGCCTCAACCTCTACCACCGCTTCCGCATAGTCGTCGTAACTGACATGCTGGGGATGCAATTGTACGCCTGCCTTAACCTTGCTCATGCGCTTTACCTTTCATTTGGCAATCCTAAGAAAGTAATGAGAATATGAAAGCACAACGTTTTGTCCAGATATTGGGCGACTCAGCAAGTCGCCCCTACCACCGTCTTTGTTGGTGGAATGCCGACCTAATGACGCGAGCTCTGCTTGAGAGACACTCCCCCATGCCCGTTGCTACGGGGCAAGTTCATCTCCGCGCTAGGTTCGACGCGGCCGAATCAGGAAATCGACTTCGGCGCCAGGCGGCACAGTCCTGTCTTCAAAACGCGAAAAACTAGCGTGAGTACAATCGGCGCCGATGATTGATCCCGCGCCAATGGCGAACTTCGGCGGGATGCGCGCGTTCTTGCCGATACTGGTTATTTTCAAGTCGCCAATATCCTGCCAGGAGCCCACTCTCGCGTCGCGGCCGATAACCGCGATCTTGTCAATCAGCGCGCGTTCAATCACCGCTCCGGTTTCGACATAAGCATCGTTCAAGATAACGGATTCCCGCACAACCGCCCCGGGACCGATGAAGACGCCCGGGGACAGTATCGAACGCTCGATGACCGCGCCCGCGCCAATCACCGAGCCGTCGGTGATCATGCTGTCCACGATGCGCGCGTCCGCGCCGATGCGCACCGGCGGGCGCTCCTCGCTGCGGGTATGAATCACCCAGGTGCGGTCGTTCAGATTCAGGGACGGCGGGCTTGACAGCAGGTCCATGTGCGCTTCCCAGTAGGCGTCAATCGTACCCACATCAATCCAGTAGCCGCCGTAGGGATACGCGCATACGTTCTTATCCGCCGCGACCATCTTGGGCAAGATGTCGTGTCCGAAATCATGGGAGGAGTCGGGATCGTCTTGGTCCTCTTGCAGCGCGCGCTCCAGGACGCCGTATTCGAAAACATAGACGCCCATATTCGCCAGATTACCGGGCGGCTGACTTGGTTTCTCGATAAACTCCGTGACCCGATAGTCACTGTCGGTATCCACAATGCCAAATCGGCTCGCTTCGTCCAAGGGAACGCGAATGGTGCAAACGGTCGCGTCAGCCCCCTTGTCGCGATGATATTGCACCAGCATGTCATAATCCATTTCGTAAATGTGATCCCCGGACAAGATCAAGACATATTCGGGACGTCCTTGTCGCACAAAATTGAGGTTCTGCGCGACCGCGTCCGCGGTGCCGGCATACCAATCGGTGTCATAGCTGCCTTGATATGGCTGCAGCAAACGCACCCCGCCAGTGAAGGACCGATCCAGATCCCAGGGTCGTCCTTTGCCGATATGATCGTTGAGACTGTGCGGGCGATACTGCGTCAGGACCAGCACATCAAAGATATTGGAATTGACGCAGTTGCTCAGCGCGAAGTCGATGATGCGATACTTGCCGCCAAAGGGAACAGCTGGCTTGGCTCGCTTGATGGTCAACACACCCAATCTAGTTCCTTTGCCGCCTGCCAGTATGATTGCCTTTATCTTCACAATTCGCTCCTCCGCGCTTGAACCTTGCTACGCGCCAGATTATACAGCTCGATATATTTGCCGGCGCTTTTTTCCCAACTGAAATCCATAGACATGCCGCGTTTCTGCATGCGTCGCCAAGCTGACGGGTTCTGCTGATAGACATCAAGCGCCCATTCCAG
Organism: Phototrophicaceae bacterium; assembly: GCA_965116975.1. Taxonomy (GTDB): domain Bacteria; phylum Chloroflexota; class Anaerolineae; order Aggregatilineales; family Phototrophicaceae; genus UBA6055. The sequence continues at coordinate 1,468,900 of OZ220735.1, read as the reverse complement.
CGTTCCCCGCAGCGCCGAAACCTCTTGCCAATGGAAGACGAAGCCTGTGCCAGTATCCGCAGCGCCATTATCGTAGTTCATAACGGTATCCGCCAAACCGCCTGTTTCGCGCGCCAGGGGCAGCGCGCCGTAGCGCATCGCCATCATTTGCCCCATGCCGCAGGGTTCAAAATGGCTGGGCATCAAGAACAAATCGCAACCGGCATAGATCTGCTGCGCCAAGGCGCTGTCAAATTGCAGAAAGGCTCTGGCTTGGTCCGGGAAGTCTTGATCCAACTGCCAAAAGGCGTATTCCAGTTCGCTTTCGCCCGTGCCAAGCACGACACATTGCAGATCGCGCTGCCCCAGCAACTGACGCAGCGCCGGCAGCGCCATGTCAAAGCCCTTCTGCGCAGCCAGCCGGCTGACAATGCCGATGAGCGGCACGTCGGGCGCGACCGGCAAACGGGCAAATGACTGCAAATGCCCCTTATTGGACGGGCGCTTCTCTTCAAAATCGCGGGCATCGAAATTCTGGAACAAGCAGGGATCCGTGGCTGGATTCCAAAGATCCATATCCAACCCATTCAAGATACCGCGCAAATCGGCACTGCGTTTGCTGATCAATGGCGCCAATTCGTAGCCGCATAAGGGTATTTGATTTCCTCGGCATAGCGCGGGCTAACCGTCGATATCATGTCGCTGTACGCGATGCCTATGCCCAACAAATTGTCGCTTAAACCAGCGGAGGCCAAGTCGACCTGGTCGCGACCGTCGACGCCAGCCTGGAACAAGAAGCCGCCCGCGTGATTGCCTTGGTAAGCGATGTTGTGAATCGAGAGCGCTGTCGCCAAAGATTCCCATTGCGATACGTCGCTGTTCGAGTGAACAAGAAATGGCAGCAAGCTGGTATGCCAGTCATTGACATGCAGGGTTTCCGGGAACCAGCCGGTCTCTTCCCCCAGCCGCCAAAGCGTGGCCATCAAGGCTTGGTTGAGATAGATGAAGCGTTCCATGTCCCATTGCCACTGGGAATATACCTCGCCTTCCAGCCCAAAAAACGGTAGCGACTGCAAAAGATAATAGGGAGTGCCGTCGTGTATGCAAGTATATACCCTGACCTCGTTTGTCCCAAGGCGATGCGGGAAGTCGAAGGAGAAGAGCGGCTCAATCGCGTATTCCAGATGATTGATGAAACCATAGCCCGGGATCATGACACGCGCGTCTAGCCCGAGCCTGCGCAGCGCGACCGGCAAGGAGCCAAGTACATCAGCCAGACCGCCGACCTTGGCAAAGGGAACCGCCTCCGCTCCTGTGAGCAAGACCTTCATTTATGAAACCGACTTTCGCTACCGTTCCTCGCCAAGGCGATTGTAACTGAATATCCGCGTCAAGAGTACAATAACTTGCGCCGCCTCGTTGCCAGCCGCAGTGACCTATGCTAGTATCATGTTGGCACGACGCAGCTATGACCATCGTACCAGTGTGGACGATTTTTTCCGCCCCAACATATCCTGCGCCTTACAATCGGCTTTACTGAATCTAGCGAGTTGGAATCGCTCATGACTCAAAAACAAGGTCGTAAAAAGCGCTACAATTATCTTCCGCCGATCATTTTCCTCGTCTTAACATTCGTGACCGCGGTCAGCGGCACCTACATCGCTTTGAGGCTCTTTGGGGACAATGCGGGATGCGAACCCGTGCCCGAAATCATCACGGTTGAGATCATCATCACCGCGACCCCCGCCGCCCCCGACCTGGCAGCGACATTGCAGCCCGCCGCGAGCCGTTCTGACCAAGTGGACCTGCCGGCGGATATCGCCGGGGACGGGTCCGAATCAGTTGCTACGGTGGACGCCGCGCGGCTGGGCGCGGTAGACGCCGCCTTAAGCACGCCGACGGTTGCAGCCGGCGGCGACTTCTTGTCGGACAATTGTAAGTTTCACACCGTTCAGGGCGGGGACACGCCCTTCGGCATAGCCGAGCGCTGGGGCGCCAACCCATATCTTCTGCTCGAAGTCAATAATCTGACGCTCGAGACCGCCACCAATTTGCAGATTGGGGACAGGCTGATTGTGCCGCTGCCTGGCTGCAGCGTCGAAGGGCAAATTATCGAAACTGGCGGCACAACATCCACCGCCAACAGCGAAGCCGCCGCAAACGCAACAACTACGCCCGCCCAAGTTCCGATCGAAATCGCGTCGGTGGAGGAAATCGGCAATATCACGGGAGAAGGCATAATCCTGCGCAACAACGGCGACGATATTAATATCAGCGGTTGGGTCCTCAGCGACGCCGATGGCAACAGCTATACTTTCCCGGGCTTGCTTCTATTCTCGGACGCGGAGATAGCGATCTATACACGCAACGGCGCCAGTACCGAAGGCGCGCTATTTTGGGGCAGAGACCAAGCCGTATGGCAAGCGGAGGAGCAAATTACCCTTAGTGACCGTGATGGCCATGTTCGCCAGACGCTGCATATCCCAAGCGAGCCAGCCAACTGACCGAATCGCCCGCGATTTGACGCAAAGACTACGTAGGAATCCTGATGAAGAAATGGGAAATGACTGTCGACAACATGGTGAAAGAAGCCATCGGCAATGGCGATATCTCGCATTTGCCGGGCGCGGGGGCGCCGCTGCGCCTGGATAATGACATGTATACACCGGCCGAGTTACGCGTGGCGCACAAGATCATGGGCGACCATGATGTGCTGCCCGAATGGATCGCCAATCGCCAGCGGCTAGATCAGCTTGAAAGCAAATTACAGGACCAGGCGCTGCGCAGGGCGGAGAAATACCTGGCGGCGCGACAAGCCGCCCAAAAGCCTGCGCAGAGCGAATTGTTATCAATAATTGAAGAGGACTGGAAACGATTTAAGAAGAAGTTTATAGACCAGGCAGAGCGCTACAATCGGGATGTTCTGGACCACAACTTGGGGCTGCCAAATGGCATCCCCCGCAAGCCCCTGCTCAATAGCGAGGAGCTGCTAAAGCGCGCCTTCGGCAAATCGAAGGCAAAGACTTAAGCGTTTTCTTCAATCGGATTGTTATCGTCCGGTTGCGCTTTGGCGCCTTCCTGCAATCCCTTGCGGAAGTTCGCCACTGCCGATCCAAGCTCGCCGCCGATGCGTGATACGCGGCCGACGCCGAAAAGCAACACTACAATAATCAAGACGATAAACAGTTCGGTTGGACCTAAATTAGGCATGGTTTTTTCCTATTCCACGATTTCAATCTCCAGGCAAGTATAACACGCTTCGCCTAGATTGCGATACAGGAATCTGCGTGGCAGGGCAATCGCTTCAAAATGATGGCGGACGAAATGGCGAGAATCTAAACTGAAAATTAACTACAGAGTACGCAGAGAGCGCAGAGAAAAGCATAAAATGTCATATTTCAGCGGTGTATTTTGGTGAAAAAAACGTCTCTCTAGTGCCCCTTGCCTATTCCTAGCCGCGAATTTAGTTGAAAAGTCGTCTAAACTACTAAATCTCTGTGTCCTCTGCGTCCTCTATGTTGAAAAGTATTTTGAAGCGATTGCTCTGCATCCCCACTGCCTGTGCGCCGCGCTTCAAAGGTATCCATGTTATAATTGTGCAGAATTGCGCGTACCGAGATGCCCTTCCATGTCAGGTGTCGCCAGCGAATCCTTTCTCCAGAATATCCCCATTTTCGCGCGGCTCAGCAGCCAACATCTGCGCTTGATCGGCGAGGCTTTGACCGTTCACAGCTATCGCGCGGGCGAAGACATATTTCTTCAAGATCAGCCGGCCGACGGGATTCTGATCCTTCTCTCTGGCGTCGCAATCCTTTTTCAAACAAATGCCGACGGCAGTCTAGCGCCATTGGCAACCGTCAAACCGGATGAAGTTTTCAATCAAGAAGCGCTATTGCGCGATTACACGCAGACCGCAACCTTACGCGCGTCGCAGAATGTTACCGTGGCAAAACTAGACAAAGCGACCTTCGCCGCGCTCATAGAGCGACACTCGGAATTGGGCGCGGCAATTGGACAAAATCAGGATGCCGCCAGGTCGGCGATCAACCCGCGCTTCGCTGACCAAAGGGACGACGAAGAGGTATTGATCGAAACCCGGCGGCATTGGTGGGCTTTTTTGCGCGCAGCCTGGATCCCATTATTGATAATGCCGGCCATGTTGGGGACCGCGTTCATTGTACAGGCAGGGGCGCTTTCATTGCTGATAGTCCTGCTATCCTTGGTTTTGCCCGGTATGGCGCTGATCTACATCTTTGCGGAATGGCGCAACGATTCCGTGATTGTCACGGACCAGCGCATTATTCGTGTCGAGCGGACCATTCTGGCAATGCACCGGCAAATAACGCAAGTTGGCTTGGAAAGCGTGCAAGAAATCAACTTCGAAATCCCCCCCTATGATCCTTTTGCGCGGTTGTTTCGCTATGGCAGCGTCATAATCAAGACCGCCGGGGCGCAGGGCAATTTGGAACTGGACCTCATCCCGCGCCCGGAACAGTTTCAAAAATTGATCATCGAAGACCGGCAGTATTTCGAAAGCCGCAAGGCGCAGCGTCACCACGCCATGGTGCGGGATGAGTTGCAACGCTGGCTGGCGGGTGAAAATCCCGACCTGGAGGAAGCGAGCAGTGGCTCGCCCGCCGATCCAAGCGCGCCGCCGAAGCCCGTCGCGGGCAGCAACGGCTACTTCAGCACCTGCATCGAAATGAGCAATGGCGATATCGTCTATCGCAAGCACATCAGCGTTTGGGCGCAGCACACGCTGATACCTATCGTTGTAACGCTGCTGGCTGTGACCGGTCTGCTATTGACCTTCACTGTGGTAGGTCCCGATTTGCGCATCGTTACTTTCCCCATTTCCATGGCAGCCTTCTTGATTGGCGGCGTCATGTATTATTGGCTGGATTGGGATTGGCGCAACGATCTCTACATCATCTCCGACGATACCATCACCTTGGTGCATAAGCGGCCTTTTTTCTTGCAAAACCTGCGCGATCAGGTGCTTGTCGAGCGCATAGACAACGTGGAATCGGTGAGAACGGGTTTCTTCGCCGCTATCATGAAATATGGAGACGTGCGCATGTCATTGATCGGCGCCGACGAGCACAAACTCTTTCACAAGGTCCCGCATCCGCAACAGATCCAACAGGAGATTTCCCGGCGTCAGTACCTCAAGGAAGAACGACGCGCGCGCTATGACGCGCTGCAGCAGCGGCAAATCCTAGGCGAGTACCTCGGCGCGGCTCACGCGCAGAGCTTAGAGCAAGACGCGGCGCAGCAGACATTGCCGCACTTGACGCCAGAGCGCGCGGGACAAGCGCCACAAGTTCCAACGATAAGAGCCGCTAACAATCTCGACCGCAATCGACCGCCCCGCTTGCCAAAGAAGCGCGTCAATTATGCGCCGCAGGCGATGGAGCCGGACAAGCCCCTGAAAGACGACAGGACGCGCGGAAGGTCCCCGCGCTTCCGCCCCGGCCGCGACAATCATTAAGAGCCCTGCCGCGCCGCGCGCAAACTAGAGATCCAGACGCATGTGCCACAGTTCTCGTTTGATCTTGAACTGAAAGCGCTTGAGCAGGTCATTGACGATGTCGTCGTCGCGTGGATGCTCGATGTTGATAGTCGAGCGGGGATAACGCGCTAGGACATTGCAAAAAAGCGCCTCCGCATGTGGCTGATAATCAAGCCGGGGGGAAGCGAAAAAGCGCAAGCGCATATCGCTGAAGCTGATTGGGCTTTCCAGCCAGCAGCAGGCTTGAATCGCCGCCGTCGCTTCGTCGCGGATGATCAATTTCTCGAGGCTGTTCAGAGAAAATAACTTCATAAGACGCTGCCACGGCGCAACGCGGAAGCTCGATTCGCGCAAGGGTGTCAGCCAGCCGAGCCCGCCTAAAGCGTTGGGGCGCGCCGCCTGCGCCAAGCTGTATTCGGACTGCCATTCGCCGTGTCTAAGGCGCGTGATATGGAAGTCATGCCGGTCGCAAAAGGGAGCGCTAAGGAAGCCACTGCGCCGCCAATGGCGCCAGGCGCGTTCATAAAGAAAGCCCTGACGCTCATAGAGTTTCAGCGCGGCTGTATTGTCATGGTTCACTTGCAAGATGACCCGTCTGCCGCTTCTTTGTCGGATCATTTGCAGGCTGGCTTCCACGAGTTGACCGGCGATGCCGCGCCCTTGAAATGCGGGATGTACCGCAACATTTGCCAGGATCCAGGTTTCCGGCATGTCCTTGGGGTAGCCGGCCGGGTAGACGGATACATTCCCGATCAATTGACCATCCATGATGTAGACGAAACCCAGGCTAATGCCCAGCGCCAGATCGTTCAGCCGGGCGATGAGGCTGAGCCCGTAGCCCATGTGGCTGAGGGTACGCATTTCGCGGATAGCTGAACGGCCGCTGCTATCCAAGGAATCGGCGAAGACCAGTTCGATCAAATCCGCCAAAGGGCGCAGATCGGTACGCATATTCACCGGGCGCAATCCATCGGGCGCGATTACCGCCGGCGACTTTGGCGTCACGCTAATTTCGGTCAATGGAGCCTTCCCGCCGCTACCAGCCTAAGCTAAGCCTAAACTTTGCACAATAGCTTGTCAAGTTTTGCTGGAATTCCGGACAGGGCAATCGCTTCAAAATGATGGCAGACGAAATGGCGGGAATCTAAACTGAAAATTAACTACAGAGTACGCAGAGAGCGCAGAGAAAAGCATAAAATGTCATATTTCAGCGGTGTATTTTGGTGAAAAAAACGGCTCTCTAGTGCCCCTTGCCTATTCCTAGCCGCGAATTTAGTTGAAAAGTCGTCTAAACTACTAAAACTCTGTGTCCTCTGCGTCCTCTATGTTGAAAAGTATTTTGAAGCGATTGCCCTGGAATTCCGGACAGTCGCATCAACCACATCTTGCCCTTTGCGGCGTTTTCATATAGAACAATATCACTCGCGCAAGCGGACTAGCGCAATCGCCTTTGAGCTGTCAATGGCGCAAGCTGTCCTGGCTGCAAACAGCGCCTTCAATCTGACAAGGAGAAAATGGATGAGTTACAGACCCATCGGTGGACGGCGTCAGCGAAACGCCGCGTGGCAATGGGTGGTCATTGGGTTCATCCCCGGGCTGTTTTGCGGCCTCAGCATTATGATCGGAGTCATATTCGAAGGCACCTTGCTCGACGTTGTGCTGCCGACGCCGGCGCCGCGCGTAGAAACGACAGTCGTGCATGTCGTGATGACCGCGACAGAGGATCCAAACAGGTCCACCGCAACGCCTGTGACCGAATTCGTCGTGGTTACCGCAACGCCTGACCCCGCCTTGTCGGCTGGGGGATTGAGCGCCGTATCTGTATCATCGCCGGTTCCGGCCGCCGCCGACGCGGCGACAGCGGCGCTGCAAGCAAGTCCAGCCCCGACAGCGCTGCCGACCGATGCGCCCGCGCCCGTCGCGCGGCAATCCCAACAGGTACCGGAGATTTTGCTGGTATTGCGATCCCTGGCGGTCACCGTGCCGGGCGGCACATTCACCATGGGGACGCTGCCAGCCGAAGTCATTGTGGCGGTCGAGGAATGTACTGTGCGCGACAGCGGCGCCTGCCTGGCAACTTACGCCGAAGATTCCTATCCCGCCCACGCCGTCACGGTTGACGCCTTTTTGATGGAAACCACGGAAGTTACTCTGGAACAGTACGTCGCCTTCCTCAATGTGAGCGGACCCGGCAGTCATCTCAACGGCTGCGCCGGCTTCCCCTGTATTCAAACGCGCAACGAAAGCGCGGACGCGCCCATCGTTTTCGATAGCGCCAATTACAGCATTCCTGGCATCCTGCCCCAGTATCCCGCCTATGGCATGACTTGGTACGGCGCGCGCGAGTATTGCGAGACTATCGGCCGCCGGCTGCCGACCGAGGCGGAATGGGAGCGAGCGGCGCGCGGCGACGACGGCCGCGTTTATCCCTGGGGCAACGCCTGGGACAACGCGCTAGCCAAGACCAACCGGCCGCTCGATACCGCGCCCGGACCTCTGCCTATCGCCAGCTTTCCGCTGGGAGCCAGCGTATACGGCGTATATGATTTGGCCGGAAACATGGCGGAATGGGTCAGCGACTGGTATAGCGAGCGATATTATGCGGCTTTGGCTGGGCAAGGCACGGCAGCCAATCCTATGGGTCCAGTAACTGGATTGCAGAAGGTCTTGCGCGGAGGATCCTGGAACAGCGTGCCTTTTTTCAGCCGAGCGGTCCATCGCCAATCTTGGGATCCCAGCGAAGGACAACGCTGGATCGGCTTCCGCTGCGCAGCCGATATACTCGATGAAGCTGCTGTTGGCTCCTCGAACTTGAATCCCGCGACCTTGGGCGTAGACGTACCGGCTGCGCCGCCACAGCAAACAGAGGTCGCCAACGCCCAACCAACCCAACCACCGCCGCCCGAAGCAAATCAATCCGCCGACAGCACAGCGTCAAACTCGGCTGGGTGAGCGCCTCTGAAACTTGCAGTTGACAATGAGGTCTCAATAAATTCAACAAATTAGAAACGGTAGGGGCGACTGACCTGCTGTGTCTACGCGCAGCGCTGAGCCGCCCAATCAGCAGGATTCAAAACAAGTTGGGCGACCCAAGTTTCGTCCCTATAAAATCCATAATTATGTTGGATTTACTTAGGCGTAAACTTTTCAGGGCAATCGCTTCAAAATCCATAACTGTCGAATTTAACATCAAACTGATGAATTGTAGGGGCGAGCCTTGGCTCGCCCATGAAATTGGGTGCAAAATCGTGGGCGATTGACCCGCAGTGTCTACGCGCGGCACAGAATCGCCCCTACATTACGTCCTTTTTTGGCATATTTAGGGATAAATCTCGGTGTTGGTGGTCATTGTCGCAGGGCTGTGTCTACGCGCCCTACGCGACTCTCGGTGTCTATGTGGTGAATAAAATTTGAAGCGATTGCCCTGGTAAACTTTGCTCCAGCAATTGCATGTATCGAAGGTTTCAGTCAATGCGCCACAGGATACTTGTCGAGCACCCAGCGCAGCAAAATAAAATGTCCCACTAAACCGGCGTACTCGCCGTATTCACTTAGCGTTTCCACAACTTGTTCGGCGCTCTTTTCGCCATCACCTTGGAAGAAATAGTGATTGACCGCGGCTTGCAAAGCCACGTCGTTGTGGCTGACGTAGGGGTATTTGCCAAAAGCGCGGCCGAGCGCATTCGCCGCTGTCCAATGGCCGACGCCCTTGATCGACATGAGGCTGCTATAGGCATCGGCTGCATCCAAGTTGCGCAAACGCTCCAAGTCCAATTGTCCGTCTCGCAGGTCGCGCGCGATGCTTAGTATCAAGTTGATGCGGCTCTTGGTGATTTTCAAGGGCTGCAATTGTTCCGCTTGCAGCCCCGCGATTTGTTGGGGCGAGGGAAAGTCATGAATGCTATGCGGTCCCGTCACGACCCCGGCATGCAGAATCCGCATCAGCGTTCGCTGCGAGCGCAGGGCGTTGGTCCAAGTGATATGCTGTTCGATTATCAGCGTGATTAACGCTTCAAAGACAGTTTCCGCGCAAAACAAAGGCAAGCCGACCAAAGGCGCTATTAGCCGCCAGAGGCGCTTGTCATGCCGCGCAGCCGCGTAAAAGTCGCCGAGATCGCAGTCCAAACCGAGCATTCGCCGCGAAAGCCGTGATAAATCATGCCGCCGCAACGGATCGCTTTTGTGAAGCTCTTGTCCCGTCAAGACAATGACATGCCTAGCCTGATGGAAGCACAGCATCTGCCCGCCGATGAAAGTCCATAATCGGTCCCCGTCGACGATCATACGCGCCGGATAAGCGTTTCGTCTATGGATGCGCAAGAGCAGATCGAAGCGATACGGGAAGCTGGGCAGTTCCAGATATTGCTGGTCCATTGCGCTTGATTCAGCTATCGGGAGCCGCGGGATCAGTATGGTCCTTTGTGTAGGTATTTCTCACGAAAGCGCCGCTGTTCTGTTGCGGACCGGCGCGCTGGCTTTGATAGCGCCGCCGCGCCAATTGCCGCAAATCCACCACATGGTCGGATTCGTCCATTATCTCGATACCGAGCAAGGTTTCGACGGTGTCCTCCAGAGTGATCAGCCCCGCCGTACCGCCATATTCGTCGATCACCAGGAAGATATGCTCATGTTTGGCGATGAATTCGTCCAATACCTGCGCCACCGAATTTGTTTCTGGCACGACCTCCAGTTCGAGCGCGATTTCGCGCATGAGCACGGTATGTTCGTCCGCGGCGGCGCGCTTATAGATCTCGTGCCGCAAGACATAACCCTTGATGTCATCCGCCGATACGCCATATACAGGAATACGTGAATAGGGCAAGAACTTATGCGTATTCACGACGTCGCCAATGGTCGCTTGCTCTTGGAACATCAAGACGACCGTGCGCGGCGTCATGATCGACTCGACCTGCACATCCGCCAATTGCAGCAGGTTGTTGACAATGCGGTTCTCACGTTCCTTGATACCCCCTTCTTGAGCGCTGATCCGCGCCATGACTTGCAGCTCGGACCGGGTAACGGTTGGCGCGTCTTCGCTGGGACGCAACGCGCGCGTGACGAATTCAAAGGAGCGCACGGCCGGCGCGAAAACGATGAGCATCGCCCGCAGCGAATATGCTGTAAACGGGGTGAGCGGCTTGGCGTAAACCGCGCCCAAGGTCTTGGGAATGATCTCGGAAAAGACCAATATGAGCAGTGTCAAAACAGCCGAAATGACGCCGAAGTATTCGCTGCCGAAGATCGCGGTCGCCTCTGCGCCGGCGCCGGCCGCGCCCACCGTATGCGCGATTGTGTTCAAGGTCAAAATGGCGGAGATGGGATGTTCGACATTTTGGCGCAGCTTCTGCATGATCTTGCCGGCGCGGTGACCATCCTGCACGAGCAATTCGATATACGAAACCGGCGTCGACAGCATGGCTGCTTCCCAGATCGAACACAGGAAAGAAACACCCAGCGCGATCACAACATAGAAGATCAAGGCGCTCCAGTCACCGGCGCCAACAGCTCCGCCGGTCCCGGCTGCCAATAGAGGAATTACGCTGTCCATTTCGCTGTCTTGGTTCTTTCTTGAATTGTTGGCGGGCGCATGCCGCTATGCCGCGCTGAGGCTAGCATAACAAGCTATGGCACTCCCGACAAGCCTACCCTGCTACCCTGGGCTATCTAGCGCAATTCCTGCAATACTTGCCGTGGCAAGACCTGGCGCAGCCGCTCCTCCAATTCGCTCAGCATAATGGCGGTCGCGCCCCAGACCTTGTGCCCCCCGACAGCGTAATATGGCGTCCATACATCGTAGCCTCGTATCATCCGGCGCTCCTCGCGCTTGAAGTGGGGATGCAGCAGATCGTCCAGCGCGAAGCTGAAGACCTCGGCTACTTCCTGCGGATTTGGGCGAAAGCGCGGCAGCGCCTCGCAATAGCCGACTGTCGGATAGACATCGTGATGCGATGTGGGAATGTAAAGCGGCGGCATTCCCCCCAAGATACGTATCTCGTCCTGGTAAATCCCGATTTCTTCGCCGGTCTCCCGAATTGCCGTGTCAGTCAAACTGTTGTCCTGCGGGTCATGGCGCCCGCCCGGGAAACTGACTTGGCCGCTGTGCCCACGCAGCCCGGTCTGCCTCAAGGTAAGCACGGTATGGAGGCGCTCTTGGTCGTCCTGGAATAGCAAGAGCATGACCGCGGCTTGCGTCGGCGCGCTTTCACGCTTGCGCCAGCCGCGCGGCGCCGGCGCCATGCGTTTTCTGGCGCGGGCGGGATCGAAGTCTTGCAGCGCGAGCGCGCCCCGCGCATGAGCCAGGTTGATCAGTCCAGCCATACGTGCAAGTAGTGGTCTTTTCTTCTGAAGAGTTTGCCTGTTTGGATGACGGGCTCGCCCTGGTCTACAGGGATCAATCGTAGAGAGAGCCGATCCACCAGCGTGCCCTCGAGCGATAGCCAATCTTCAAAGAGCGCTTGCAGCTTCAAAAAGGCGGCCGCCCCGCCGAAGCAGCGCGCGACCCCGCCATCGTTATAAGCCGCGAAGACAGCGCTATTGGGGCGAAACAACAATATGCCGTTGCCTGTCATGCCATAAGCCATTTCGCCTTCGGGAATCGCATAAACCGCGAATACGTAGCGCGGCGGCTCGCGCAGCAGCAGATAAAGCTGCAATCCATACCAGAACTCTTCTGGCTCCAGGTGTTTTCCCAATCGTTGTATTTCGCCAGCTTCCGAAAGCAATAGATGCAAGGCAGCGGTATCAATCTTTTCGACGTCATCCGCGATAACTTCCAAATAGGCGCCCCCAATTTTCTTGCGCACTTCCGGTCCCGCTGCCAAGCCCTGCAGGTACACAAAGGCGCAGGGGCGATTATCGATGCTTAGATAAGTCCCGTCCGGTTGCGGAAGAAAAGCCGCGCTGACTTGCACGCCATCAAGCCAGATCGGGACAACTAATCGACCATCCGCTCGCAGCTGCCGCAGCCACTTGCGCGGCACGTCCCAGACGCCAGCCGTCGCCAATATGCGGTCATATTGCGCGCGCGGCTCGTAACCGCCAACCGCGTCGCAATCCACCACCAATACCTTGCCATAGCCCGCTCTCAACAAATTATTACGAGCGTCTTCCGCCAGTTCGCGGTCGATTTCCAAGCTGGTTGTATAACCGCCAGCGCCGACGATATGGTTCAAGATGGCGGCGTTGTATCCCGACGCGGCGCCGATTTCCAATACGTTCATGTCGGGGGAAAGCCGCAACTGCTGCAGCATGATTGCCATCATCGTGGGCTGGCTTGAGGAACTCAAGGTCTCGCCCGAGGGGCTTAGCTTCAGAGCGATGGCTATGTCCTGATAAACCGTTGAGAGATCATGCTGTGGTAAGAAAAGGTGGCGCGGGATTGCGCTAAACGCGGCGTCGATATCGGGGTCGGCAAGCAATTGTCTGCTGCGCAGTTGCGCCAAGAGCTTGCTTTGAAGTTGCCGGAATTCGGGTTCAGCCATACCATGCGCGGCGTTTGCGGAGCGAAACGCCGGCCTCGGCGCCGCTTCGTCGCGCGGTGCGGACGCGCCCACGCGAATCTATGTGAACCTGTCCCGCCTTTTGCAAGCGCTCGAATTCTTCTGGTGTGATGGCTGGGGCAGGCTCGCCGCCCAATCGCTCCAGGCGGTCGCCCATGTCATCCGCTGACGACGCAGCTCCATCTTGACCAGCGTCATCATTTTGATTGTTGTTCGGTATTTTATTCTCGTTGTTCATACTTCGCTTCCGCAGCGGTCAAAATGCTGGCCGCCGCGCACTCCTTTCACATCGTCAGCATGACTTAAGCACTGATTATACGATAAGTGTCATAAGATGTTAAGAACCGTCTTGCTGAACAATATCGCATTACCTACCGCCCCCGCAAATCGTCTCGGCGCATTCCCAGGGCAATCGCCAAACGATCTTCATCACAAAGACACAAAGGACCCGGAGTTTAGGGAATTTTTTCCACCACCGAGTGCGCCGAGATTAAGGTTTTGACGACATTTCCCTAGCGTCATTTACGCATCCCGAGTCAGAAAGTCTCTCAAAGTTCGGTGGCGCCATCAGAGTTCCCTTTTGGCAAGCGAGAAATAATCGTACATGATATTCTCGACCTGGCTGCCAAAGCGGTCGCCTTTGTCGAGCGCGTCGTAATCCGCGTAGAGGCCCGTATAGCCTTCGGTTCCCGCCCGCGCCGGCGCCGTTACTGGAATCTGCAAATAACCTGCTGCGGAAGTCCAGCCATAGGCGTAGAAGTAAGGTCGGTCCAAGCCCGGGCTGTAGGCTGCGAAGCCAAAAGCCAGCTGTGGATCCTTGTGTTCGTCCCTGTTCGCGCCTGGGAACCAAAGAAAACCCAGGTCAAAATGATGCGCCCAAAGCACCAGGGGACTCAAGCTGCCGCTTAGCCGCGCGCGGAAACGCGCCAGCGAGGCATAAGCTGCAGCCAGCACAGTCAAATAGTCGGCTGCCAGCTCCCGTTCGATTGCGAAGCGCTGCTTGCTCTTGACATACGTCTGCGACGGGTTGATTTCAATTCCCAATGACGCGAAAGCGCCCACAAGATCGTCGAGCAGGGTTTTCTGATCATAACCAGCAAGATCAAGCGCGAATTCCACGCGGTCTTCCCGCGAATAGACCATGCGCAAATCCGCGATATCAAAACGCAATTCGCCGCCAACATTGAGGCGCGCCGCGCTCAAGCCAGCCGGCGTCACGCTCAGGCTATATTGCAGGCTGTTCGGCTGCGGCTCGACGCAAGCAACCTTTATGGCGCTCTGCACCAACGCAATCTGGTGCAGGGCGTCTCGCGTCGCATCCCAGTTTTCTAATGTTGGCAGATCAGACATGCCCCTCTCCTTATGGATTAAAACTCTGATGCTCTGCTTATCAGCGACGGAATATGTCGGCGCATAATTGACATGGGCATATTGAGTGAATCATACCCTGTTTGGCTATCCTGCGCATAGCAGCCTTAAGGTTTCGAAATGTATCTCGGAGCTGGATGACTGAATTATTCCGACAATTTGATCTAAACATCAGCTCATTTCCCCGCATTCTATTTAAGTCCTCATACACACTGTAGGAAAACACAGCGTATAATTGGAAATAGATGCGGGATAGCATCTCCCGCCTCGCATGATATAAACGTGCAGAATCGTTCGACGAGGAATCCTAGAGATGAGCCGATATCTTTCCCGCAGCGTGAGAAAACTACGTCCCTCCGGCATCCGCCGCTATTTCGACATCGCGGCCACGATGGACGATGTTGTCACTTTGGGCATCGGCGAGCCCGATTTTGTGACGCCGGCGCACATTGTCGAGGCCGGCGTGCAAAGCATCCACGACGGCTACACGGGCTATACATCCAATGCCGGGATTCACGAATTACGCGAGGCTATATCGGCGCATATCGAAAAGCGCTATCAATTGCGCTATTCGCCAGAAGATGAAGTTTTGATCACCGTTGGCGTCAGCGAAGCGCTTTATCTCGCCTTAAAAGCGCTGCTAGACCCCGGCGATGAAGTACTGGTCGTGGAACCTTGTTTTGTCGCGAATGCCGCAATTGTGGAGATGGCGGGCGGCAAGCCCGTTTTAGTACCGAGCTCGGTTGACAAGGACTTTCAAGTGACGGGCGAGGATTTGGAAGCGGCCGTCACGCCGCGCAGCAAAGTGATTTTGCTCAGCTATCCCAATAACCCGACCGGCGCGGTTCTGACGCGCGAGCACATGCTGCAGGTGGCGGCAGTCGCGGAGAAACATGATCTGATTGTGGTATCCGACGAGATTTATGAGCGGCTTGTTTATGGCGTCGAGCACATCAATTTCGCCACGCTGCCCGGCATGTTCGAGCGTAGCATTGTGCTAAGCGGCATGAGCAAGTCTTACGCGATGACCGGCTGGCGCATTGGCTATGTTACCGCTCCGAAAGATTTCAGCGCAGCCATGTACAAGCTGCACCAGTATTTGATCATGTCCGCGCCCACGATGGGCCAGTGCGCGGCTCTGGAAGCCGTGCAATATGGCGAGGGCGATGTCAAATATATGCGTCAGCACTATGACCGGCGGCGGCGGCTGATTGTCGACGGCTTTAACCGCCTGGGGCTGTCCTGCTTTGAGCCGCGCGGCGCCTTTTACGCATTCCCAAGCATCAAAAGCACCGGTATGGGCGACGAAGCGTTTTGCGAGCAACTGCTGGCGGAAGAGCGCTTGGCGCTCATCCCGGGCAGCGCCTTTGGTCCCAGTGGCAAGGGTTTCCTGCGCGCCAGTTATGCCACCAGCGAAGATACCATCCACGAAGCCTTGAACCGGCTTGAGCGCTTTTTGCTCAAGCGCGGGCTAGTGCAGCAAGCTGCGGAATCTCTGTCGCTGGCTTGAGCGACTGCTATTCGCATAATCAGGGATAGCCTAAAACAACTGGGCTTCCTTGTCAGCCGCGCATCACGCGGCAATGTAGGGCTTGTCCGCTGCGCTGGGATTGGCGTTCACCCTATAAAACCCAGGGCAATTGCATCAAAATCCATAACTGTCGAATTTATCATCAAACTAACAAATTGTAGGGGCGAGCCTTGGCTCGCCCATGAAATTTGGCGCAAAATCGTGGGCGATTGACCCGCTGTGTCTACGCGCGGCACAGAATCGCCCCTACATTGCGTCCTTTATTGGCATATTTTCGGATAATTCTCGGAGTTGGAGGTCAGTGTCTACGCGACCCTTGGCGCCTCAGTGTTGATATAATTTGATGCAATTGCCCTGTATAAAAACCCTTTGCATCTTACGAACTTTTGTGCTAAATTGTCTCGCGTAGGTGATTCTCTGATTGGATGCGGCTAATGAGCGAATGGAAAACGGTTATCGGCTTGGAAGTCCATGCCGAGATGCAAACCGAGAGCAAGATGTTCAGCCGCTGTCCGGTTGTGGATAGCGTCGAAGCGGAACCCAATAGCGCGGTTGATCCGCTTTCATTAGGTATGCCTGGAACCTTGCCCGTTATCAATAGGCAGGCGATGGATTACGGCATCATGGTCGGCTTGGCGCTCAATTGCGATATCCCTCCCGTTAATCAATTCGCCCGCAAAAACTACTTTTATCCCGACCTGCCAAAGGGCTATCAAATCAGCCAGTACGACCTACCTTTGGCTGTCAATGGATTCATCAATATCGAACTTGACGATGGTAGGGTGAAACAAATACGGGTCCGCCGAGCGCACATGGAAGAAGATACCGGCAAACTCACCCACACCATGGGCGGCAGCCTGGTCGACTATAATCGCGCCGGCGTGCCGCTGTTGGAGATTGTATCCGAGCCTGATATCGCCAGCGCGGAAGAAGCGGAAGCCTATGCGCGCAAGCTCCGTTCCATCTTGCGTTATCTGGGTGTGAATAACGGCGATATGTCCAAGGGCATCCTGCGCTTCGAAGCCAACGTCAGCGTCAAGCCCGCTGGCGATAGCGAGCTGCGCGAGCGGACCGAGATCAAAAACCTCAATAGCATACGCAACATGGTCAAAGCCATTGAATATGAAGCGCAAAGACAGATCCAGCTCTATGACTGCGGCGCGACAGTGAAGCCCGCTACGTTGGGCTGGGACGAAGCGTCGCAGAAAATCACGGTGCAGCGCTACAAAGAACGAGCGGACGAATACCGCTACTTCCCCGAACCCGACCTGCCGATAGTCGAGGTCAGCCGAGAGTGGGTGGCGGATTTGAGGCAGCGCTTGCCGGCTTTGCCCGATGCATTGCAGCGGCGTTTCACTAAAGAATTGAAATTGAGCGCCTATGACGCGGGGGTTTTGACCGCCGAACGTTCGGTGGCCGCCTATTTCCAGACGCTCATCGACAATGGCGTTGATGCGAAGCTTGCCTGCAACTGGATCACGACAGATCTCTTTCGTATGATGAACGCCCATGACATTGAGCGAGAAGCCATCGACAGCGCGCCCATTTCGGCGAAAAACTTCGCCGAATTGCTGAGGCTGGTGCAAGCTGGCGCGATCAACCAAAGTACCGCCAGAAAAAAGGTGCTTGCCGAGATGTGGGATACGGGCAAGAGCGCCCGAGCAATCGTCGAAGAAAAGGGTTTAGCGCAAATCTCGGACCCAGATATCATCGGCGCCGCCGTCGAAAAGGTGATAGCGACAAACCAGGATATGGTGCGACGGGTGCTTGATGGCAACGACAAAGTCATCAATGCCTTGTTTGGCAGAGTGATGGGCGAGCTGCGAGGGAAAGCCGATCCCGGCGTGGCTCGCGAGATTCTGCAAACAAAAATTGACAGCATGAAATAGCGACAGCGCCATGTCACAATGTTGCCGATGCGCGGCATTCTTTTGCACGATTCGCCGGTTAGGAGCCGGGCGGCTTTTGAAAGAAGTGATTTAGGAGCGGAAAAATGAGTTGGCATCAGACAATAATTGTAGGAAATCTCGGCGGCGACCCGGAACTCCGCTACATGCAAAATGGTCGCGCAGTCTGCAATTTCAGCGTGGCTGTCTCGGAACGTTGGCGGGACCGCCAAACGAATGAACAGCAAGAGCGAACCACCTGGTATCGCGTCGCTGTGTGGGGGCAGCAAGCGGAAAATTGCAATACTTACCTGGCGAAGGGCCGGCAAGTCCTGGTGATCGGCAACGTAGCGGCGCGGGGTTACATCAACAACAATGGCGAAGCAGCGGCCTCGCTTGATTTGACCGCGCGCAGCGTTCAGTTCCTCGGCGGAGGGCGCGGGGACGACTCCCAGGGCGGCGGTTGGCAAGGGGGAGGCAGCCAAAGCGGGGGCCAGCGCGAGGGACAGCGCCGTGACGATCGCGCATCGAACTATGCCGACCGACCCAGCTCGGTAGACGACATTCCCTTTTAGCCGGACGCCAGTTTGTGCCAAAGTTTTCGGTTGATTTGACGGGCAAAAACGCGCTTGTGACGGGGTCCGGGGCCGGCAGCGGCCGGGCGATTGCCATCGCCTTGGCGGAGAGCGGCGCCGCGGTCGCGCTCAACGATCTCAATATCGAGCGCGCGGAGGCCGTCGCAGCGGAAGCCCAGGCGCGTGGCGCCCGCAGCTTGCCGCTGCATGGCGATGTATCCAATCGCTTCCAGACTGCCAACATGATCGAGCAGACCCGCGACGCCTTCGGCAAGATTCACATTCTGGTTAATGCCGCCGGCGCATTCAAAGCGGAACCCCTGCTGGCGATTGACGAATGGGACTGGCGGCGTCAAATCGAAGTCAATATCACCGGCAACTTCTTTTGTACGCAACTGGTTGGGCGTGTGATGGCTGATGAAGGCGGCGGGCGCATCGTCAATTTGGCGGCTGCCGTGGGCATCGGCGGCAGCTTGCCCTCGGGCATCGCTTATGTCGCTAGCAAATCCAGCGTCCTTGGCATGACGCGGCAAGCGGCGCGCGAACTTGCGCCTTATAACATTTTGGTCAACGCAGTTGCGGCCGGCAACATCGCCGAGGACGATATGCCGCCGGTCTCGGCTGAGCGCGTGCTATTGAACCGGGGCGGCAGGCCCAGCGACATCGCCGGAGCCGCCTTATTCCTCTGCTCGGATGCCGCCGCTTTCATGACCGGGCAGGTCCTGGTCGTGGATGGCGGTGGAACAGCCTAGAATCCAGTTTGCAGCCAGCAAGCGCGTGAGCGCCAAGATCGGTCGCTTACTCGCCTGTCGAGCCGAAGCCGTCTGCGCCGCGTTCACTGGAGGCAAGCTGCTCCAAGCAAGGCGCCAACTCAAGCTCTTCTGTCAAGACAGGCACTACGATGAGTTGCGCGATTTTCTGGCCCGCCTTTATGCGAACAGCTACGCTGCCGAGATTCACCATCAATACTTTGATTTCGCCGCGATAGGCGCTGTCAATGACGCCCGCCAAACAGTGCAAGCCGGCCGCAGCGACGCTTGAACGGTCTTTGACCAATCCAACAGCCCCGGCGGGCAGCTCAATATGCAACCCGGTGTCGACGGTTATGCGCTGCATTGGCGCGACTTCGCTCGCTTCTAGGGCATGAAGGTCGTAGCCCGCGTCACCGGCGCGCGGGGGCGAAAAATCGCGCGCCAGGGCGCGGCGTTTGTCATTCATAAAAACGCGCATGGTCGAGCTCTACGTTCCTTGCATTCTCGAACGATAGTCCGCGGCTAGTTCCAGCCAGGGATCCAGGTTCCAATAGCGCCGCGCCGCGCCAGAGGGCGATGGCAGCACATATAGCCGCGTCGCGCTTTGGATTTCGTCCTGCCAGCCCCAGGATACCGATTGCTGCGGCGCGAGGTTTTTCCAGGCGCGCCAAGCGGCTTTGCTGGTGAAAGCCAGGATCTGCGGCTTATAGCGAAATATCTTGGCGCTTAATTCCGCGGGATCGAAGTCCGCCTTCTTAAGCTCGGCGTCGGAGCCGGCCTTGCCTTTTGCCACATCGGTCAAGCCAATGCGCAGATCGCGCAGTTTGTGATATTCCGCAGGCTCATAAAGGCGCGCAGTAAAACGGGCTTGATAAAGGGCTCGCCAAAAACTGTTGCCGGGGTTGGCGTAATAGGCGCGTTTTTCTGCCGAAACCCTGCTGGCGGCTGTGCCACAGAAGACCAAAACCAGCCCGTAGTCCAGTAGGTCGGGCAGGATCTCAGTCATTGCCCTTATTGCCGCCTATTGCCAGCGCGATATTCTTTTGATGCGTCTGCCGATAGAAATCGTCAAGTTCCGACTCGAAGGCGATGTCAGAGCGGTTCATCAGTCGGCGCAAATAATCCAAAGTGCTGTCCAGGCTCTCGCGTCCCTTGACGCTGCCATGCGCCGGGATTGCTCGCTTAACGGCGCTGTTATTCGCCCAGGCTTCCAGAGAATCCAGCCAATCCGCCAGCAAGGCGGGATCATTTACAACTGGCAGTGGCGTCTCGATGACGTCGCCGCCGAGCAGGACACCCCATTGCGGTATCCATCCCAGAATGCAATCCGGGCTATGACCGGGCAGGTGCTGCAACTCCAAGGTGATTCCGCCGAGATCCAGGCTCATGCGCGAACTGAAGGTCAGGTTTGGCGGGATTAACTCGACGCCATCCCATTTGCCCGGTTCAGCCAGCTGCATGTCGCAAAGCGTCTGCGGCACGTCCTTGTCGAACCGGCGCAAACAGGCTTTGTGCCCGATGATATTCAGCGGGGGTCGCGAAAAGCCCTTTGTGCCCCAAACATGATCCCAATCGGCATGGCTATAAACAACATGAAAGGGTTTTGCGCCGATCACGGGCTCGAAAGCCGCCATGTCATCCGCGCTGGTGAGCGTATCCCAAATAACTGCATGGCGCTCGCCCAGAACAGCTAGCGACCGCACCGTTATGTCTGGCAATGAAACTTCCAGGGCAAACAGGTTCGGCTGTAGTTCAAGAATCTGACGCATTGAAGCTATTCCAGCTTAGTGAACCGCAGAAACTGAAGAAGCGCCAAGGCGCCTGCCTATTCGGCCGAGATTTCCAATTCTGGCATCAGCCGGAAGCTATCTAGTACCGCAATCAGGGGGTACTCGGCGCCGTCAACTTGCAGCAAGTCCAGGTCCACGTCGACGAGGCGCGCATTGGCAACATGCAGTCGGTCATCAAAACCATTCAACATGACCGACAAGCCGCTGTCCGTCGCGCCGTCCAGCGTCTGAATTTGATAGGAGACCCGATAACCGGGGGCACCACCCACGTCAATTGATTCGACCGAAAGCGCTTCTAGCCCGTCACGCCATTTCTCGATCCAGTCGCTGGCTTCAGCCTCGCTCGCGAGCGCGACATCGCGCGTTTCCACCACCAGCGTAGCGGTATCGCTCGCGATAGTGGCGGGCAAGCCTGCGGCGGCATCGGTCAACTGCCAGTCGGCCGGATATCGAATGATGTGCTTATCCAGATTGTCGAAATAGGCTTGCCAATCGAAGGGCGCGTCAGCGAAGTCTGGGATCCTGCGAACGCTCTTGACAAGTCCTTCCAACAAATACTTGAGTTCACGGGGCGCGTTTTCCGCGGTTACCACACGCGCGCTATAAATGTCGCCATCTTGTAGCCAGGATTCTTGCCGGGCGATGAAATGGCTGCGCGACCGAGTTAGATTGAAGTCGATCACAACACGATCGTCGTCGATAATCTTGCGGCTGGTTTCGTCCCAGCTCCAGTATTCTCGCCAGCTATTCTGCAGCCAGTTACGGTCAAAATAGGCGCTGAGTTCTTCCCCCGCGCTAATGCCGCCGTGATTCTTTATGATGCGCGCTTCCACGACGCTTTGCGCGGCGCTGTTGCTCAAACCGGCTCGAAGTTCGTCAGCCGTGTTGCTGTTCGAGGCGGGAATCCATCCCGTTGGCGCGGCAAGCGTGAACAGCCCGGAGGGATGCAGAACCGTCGCGTCAAAATCAATCGCCGAGATATCCGGGGGCGGCGGGAAAGTCGGCTCGGGTAATGGGGTCGGCTGCGGCGCTTCGGCGCCAAAATCGCTCTGGGCAACCTGCCCCGACAATAGCGGCAGTATTAAGCTGCCAACCATGGCTACCGACATTATGACACCGATAACAACGGTGAATCGTTTGGTCGTTTTGTTCATCCGCGCTGCGCTCCAGGGCATCCAGTCAAAACGCGCTTATCATACCGCAGAACGTGGACACTGTTAAGCAAGACTTTTGGCTCATATAATGGCGCGGCCGCGCCGGCTTGACAGAGCGCCTCTTATCACTATAATAGCCCTTCTTAAACTGTTATGACCCCAATTTGTCATAATCTAGTGAACCAGCGAGGATGCGAAGAGAATGACCCGAAATAATTTGACTGCCCGTCCCCTAAGTTTTGACGACGCGGCGGAATACGCCCGCTCGGCGACAGCCATTGCCAAGCAAGCCGGCACCGATGAGCGCTTTGACATAGACGACACGCTGCTGATGTGGCGAGATCCACGCTTCGACCTGGGCAAATTCTCCCTCGGCATGTTCAGCGATTGCGGGATATTAGCCGCATATGTGATTATTTGGTCCATTTCAGAAACGCCGGTGCGGCCCTGGATCGATTGGGGCGTGCATCCGGATTTCCACAACCAAAACCTCAGCGGCGCGCTCTTGGACTGGGCGGATAAGCAAGCCGACGAGATCATCAAGCGCTGCCCGCCCGAAGCGCGCGTCCGTCTGCAAACCGGGACGCCGAAAGGTTACAGCTTCGCGGAAGCGGCGCTGGCGCAAGCCGGTTACCTGCCAAACCGCACCTACTACGAAATGCGCATCACGATGGCGCGGCGGCCGCAGACGCCGGTTTTTCCGGCCGGCATCGCGCTCCAACCATATCGCCACGAAGAGGATTTGCCGCTGTTTGTAGATGTCTTTCGCAATTCTTTTTCTGATCATTACGGCTATATCGAAGAGCCCTTTGACAAGGACGTCGCGGAATTTCGGCGCTGGTTTAACACTGACAAAAATTTCGATCCGGGGCTTGTTGTTCTGACGGTCGACGAGCGCGCGCGGCTTGCGGTCGGATGTCTGTTGGCGCTGAAAGAGAACAGCCGTTATCCGGGCATTGGATTAGTCGATATCGTCGGTGTGCGGCGCGGGTACAGGCGGCGCGGACTGGCGCAGGCGATGTTATGTCACAGCTTCGCCGCGTATTGGGATCGCGGCATGACAACCGTCAGCCTGGAAGTCGACGGCGCGAGCTTGACCAACGCGGTCACGCTGTACGAAAAAGTCGGCATGCATGTCTACCAAAGCTTCATATCTTATGAGAAGACGCTGCGCGAAGGTGTGGAGCTGTCGACTGTCGCGGTTGAGTAACGCTGGCGTCCCAAATCGGTATCAAGGAAAATGAGCGGAAATGACCCAGATACAAACTGGCTTCGCCGAAATCAACGGCGCGCGACTCTATTACGAGCTGGCGGGGACTGGCGCGCCCTTCGTTATGATCCACGCAGGCATCGCCGACTGCCGCATGTGGGATGCGGAATTCGCGCACTTCGCCAAGAGCCATCAAGTCTTGCGCTTTGACATGCGCGGCTACGGCAAGAGCCTGCCCGTGCACGGCGACTTTAATATACAAGACGATCTGCGCGCCCTGCTCCATTACCTGGACGTCAAAAGTCCTGTGATCCTGATGGGCTGCTCGATGGGGGCCGGGCTTGCCATCGACTACGCCTTGACACATCAGGAAGAGGTGGGAGCGCTGATTCTTGTCGGCGGCGCGCCGGCTGGCTTTGAAGCCGATGTCGCAGGACCGGAGGAACTCTTCGCTCAATCGGAGCAGGCATTTCGGGATGGGGACGCCGAGCGCGTTGCGGAAATTGATATGAAAATCTGGTTCGACGGCTGCGGACGGTCCAGCGAAAACATAAACCAGCAAGCCAGGATGCGCGCATGGGAGATGGCGCGCCAAGTCACCGAACACGAGCTCAAGGCAATCGGAACGCACAGGCGCAAGACCTTTGAAGCGCGGGCCGCCGAGCGCCTGGCGGAACTCAAGATGCCGAGCCTGGTGATCATTGGGGAAAAGGACTTGCCTTACTTGAAGCTGGCTGCCGAGTACTTGAGCGAGCGCATGCCCGCCGCAACCATGGCGCTGATGACGCAGGCCGCTCATCTGCCTAATATGGAGCATCCCGAGCGGTTTCGCGCGCTCGTCGAGGACTTTCTTTCGAGCGGCTGAATACCTGTCCATGAGGATGCCAGAGCCGATGTCGGGCGATGAAAACCAGCGGCGCTACGACGAGATCATGCGGAAGATCGCCAGTCGCGGCGCTATCGGCGGCTTGGCGCGAGAGCCGCGCCTGCTTAGTCCGCAAGAGCGCGCCCTCGATATGCTCAATGCCTACGACAGCTTCGCCAGACTGACCCAGGATACCTACCCGAATATCTTATGTCATGGTCCCAAGGCGCTGCGCGGCAAAGCGTGGTCGGCAGTTGTCGTCTGGTATCGCCCCAAGGGATACCATGGCTATCAAAAACTTGCTCTGTTTGGCCTCTGGGCGCATCATGCCGAAAAG
Organism: Phototrophicaceae bacterium; assembly: GCA_965116975.1. Lineage (GTDB taxonomy): Bacteria > Chloroflexota > Anaerolineae > Aggregatilineales > Phototrophicaceae > UBA6055. Next base: position 1,444,442 of record OZ220735.1, on the reverse strand, counting down.
GAACTGCTACTGAGTATTGGTATACGGGAGCTAAGCTATCGGGCGCCCATCTTTGACGCCGGCGTCTACCGCGTCGCCATCGAAAACGGCTTCCAGCTCTATTACGAAGATGACGGTCGCCCGCCCGGCGCGGCAGACCAAGTCTTGTATCAAGCGCCATTTGAGATAAAAGAGCGCCTCGCACAGCGGCGGACGCTGTCTGACATTGTTAAGGAATGGCGACGAAAAGCGAGAACAGCCTAGTTCTCCATTTCATCCTCTTCGAATACGATGTCGGTCATCAGGTCGGATGCGGCGAGATCGTCGAGCGAGACGCCGCCCGCGTCTTCCTGGACTAACATGCTGACGCCCTGTTTCAGCCTCTCGCCACAAACCAGACAGTCCGGGTCGCGCTGAATGTCCACCCAAATGCTGGAATGCGCTTCTGTCTCCTGGCCTTCGATGACATCGAGCGCCGTGTTCGTAAGGATGATCGTGTTGGCGGGCATTTCTTCATAAACCGCGCTGCCGCGCAGCAGCTCGTTGAGAATCAAATCCGTCTGAATGCCCGCGACTTTGGTGACATTCACCCAAAGTCCCGGTTCTGCCTCCATCGTACCCGCCTCGCCGATCATGCCGTAATCCAAATCGCCAACCGAATCCATAGTGATTTTCACGCCCTCGCGCGTTGCTTCTGCCCAGCAGGCATAACAGGGACCGTCAAATGGCTTGATGATGACATGATCGCCGCCTTCGCCCCGCTCATAGACGCCGGCATAAGACGCGCTTAGCCGCTTTTCCAGACACTTCTCGTTAATGGCGTATTTGACCTGTTCGTTGTCGACGCCGACCACGAGCATGTCGATGTCGTCGAGGATCTCCCAATGATCTTGGATTGCGCCCGCGCGCACGTCGACAATCGCGTCGCGATTGCGGTTGCCTATCAGATCGGCGAGCGCCGCTGCTTTGTTTTGCCCCACGTGGCGCAAATCCGCCACATGCCGCGTTACATTGCCGGGCTCAATCACGTCATTGTCCACCAAAACGAAATTGCCCACGCCACTCATCGCCAGGCTCAAAGCCACAAAGCCGCCGCCGGAACCCACACCAACGACGCCGACTTTCTTTTCTGCGAGTCGGCGCAGGTTTTCGCCGCCGAGCAGCCGCTCCACACGTGTCCATAAGTTGCTCATATCGTCGTGATGCTTTCTTTACTCAAACTGCCACTCGCGAAGCCAAAGTCCTTCAAGCAGCGCGGACTTTGTCCGCTACACCTGCCCCGGGTCATCGTCATCCGTCGCGTTCTTTGGCGCTGCTTCGAGCCGCCGCGCGTTCAGCACGCGTTCGGGAGGCTGCGCCGCCGCGTCTAGCTCGTCCAGCAAGACCGGGATATCCAGTTTAGCCGGTTGCCGTAGTCCCAGCGCGACCTCGATTGCCACCACGTAATCGATCAAGTATTTGTCGCTGCTCCATTCCCAATCTGGTGGATCTGCGATAGGCTCGGCGACTGACCACAGCTTTTGAAAGGTCGCGACCGGATCCATCAAGTCGAGATCACTGGTAAAAGGCGCGCTATAAGCTCTGGGCTGCGAATGAGGATAGTCGTGCTGCGTCACGAAGAGCAGGAACGATCTTGCGCCTTGCCGGATAGCGAAAAAACAGAATTCAAGCGGAACCTCGCCGTCGCACTCGTAAAACAAAGTGCGCACCAGCAAGCCGTCGTCGGCCATCGCCAGGGTCTCGCTCGTCAAGCGATCGGGCAGCACGACATGCCAAGCATATTTCATCATCTGCGGCAAAGCGCCTTCTGCTACGATCTGCGGATGCACAGGCTGGAATACCCGCACATCGCGATGGATATACCACCAATCGACGCGCATGTCGGTGCCATTGTTCATCGGCACGGTAATGTAATTGACAGCCAGATCGGACTCGCCAATGATCTGCGCGTAACCCACAGTGACAATGGGCACCAAGAGATAGTCCATGCCCAGATCATCGTCGTCGAGCCAAGACAAAGCCGTCATCAGATCGCCATGGCTCGGCTGTATCATGGAACCGGGCTGTTTGTGCCAATCGCCGAGGTAACGCAGGGGCACATCAAAGCGATCGGGCAGCACTGCTGAACCACGATAGCGTTCGCGGTGAAAATGCCAGTTTTCTTGCAGCCACCAGATAATCTCGTCTTGCAAGGCATCCCCTTGCTGAAAAGTATGCGAACGCCGTATGGCTGTTTCATCGGGCGAAATGGTATCCAGCACATAAATGGTGGGCAAGCCTTCGGGCGTATCGTTCTCCACGATAAAACCCAACATGGCTTCTCCAGTTTCGTCAGCCAGGTACTGGCTGGCGGCGGAGAGCATCTTTTTCACCGCTCGATCTGACAAGACCAGGTTAGGTACGATCCCGCGAGATATCATCGCCATCCCTCGCAAGCGCTTACGCAAGAACTCGATTTCCAGTTGCATGAGCTTGAGAATATCCAGCTCATCCTTGCTTGGCATCTCTATCTTCTCCGCCGGCGGGGCAAAGGCGTGCTCGCTTTAATGCGTTCTTCAATGCCGGGCCATTTGCCGGTGGAACGCCAGGTGTAATAGGCGTACAGCCATTGGATCGCCCATCCGCCCACGGTCACAGCGGTTGACTTCGAAGGATTCCAACCATATTGTTCGCCATCTTTCGGGTTAAAGAGGCAGAGCTGCCCGTCTTCGTACTGATGTTTTTCGCTATAGATGCGCGGTTTGATGCAGTAGGCTTCGGCCGGGCGGTTGGGATATTCTTTAGGATAGACGATTTTGAGGCTGTGAAAAGGCGTATCCAGGATGTTCATGTTAATCTCAACCGAGCCTTGCCAATAGAGCAAGCCGCCAAATGGCGGGACCACCAGCTCGAAGGTATCGCCAAATGTCGCCTTCATCGCCTCTACTTCCCATATCAGGCGTGACGAGACATTCTTACGAGAGCCCCACCAGTTGGACATGTTGTCAGCTCCCTAACGCGCGCATCAAGGTCGAAACGCCTCCACTCTATTGGCAAAGTCCGCTATTGTCCAGTATGCGTCAAGGGGAGCCAGGACAATCGCGTCAATCTATTTTCAACATAGAAGTGATTCCAACAAAATAATGCAAATATTACAGGGGCGGTGTAGGGGCGACCAATCTGGTCGCCCGACGTTGCTGCGTCGTTGATTTCGGGCGACATGGTATGTCGCCCCTACATTTAGACCCTTCGTCGAGTTTTGCATGACTAACTTTGTTCTACTGAGGACGCAGAGGACACAGAGGATCGCGTAAGTGCTGACCATCAGCGCAAGTTTAACCGACTGCAACTTCCTAGCCCGCGATGATTAAATCGGCAACCTTCGGCAAGCAACTTCTGATTGAAGAATTTGAAAAAGTGGAATTACCCAAAAGCGTGGAAACAACCCTGAACTCTCTGGTAAAAAGAAGGGGTCAAACTGGCAGGAAAAGTTAGCGAGCTTGTCCAATAGCCAATTTGACCACCGTCTATCTAGCTAAATCTTAGCGAGGATTTAGCGTATATGCAAGGAGTACACCCGATGTTAGTCAAACGCTTTTCGCTTCTCGTTGCCTTGATTTGCCTCTTTGCCAGCGGCTGGTCCTTGCCGCTAGCGGAGGCAGACGAGCATGTTCTCACCGTTTACTCGGGACGAAACGAGAGCTTGATCGGTCCCCTGCTGGATCAGTTTGTTGAGGATACCGGCATTGAAGTAGCAGTTCTGTACGGCGGCACAAGCGCGGTGGCGAATCAGATTCTCACCGAGGGTACAAATAGCCCTGCGGACGTCTTCATTGCCCAGGATGGCGGCGCATTAGGCGCTCTGGCAGCAGCAGGTATGCTGAGCGCGCTGCCAGAGGATGTACTTAATCTGGTAGCAGAGCCCGCCTTTGTTTCGCCCGATGGCGTCTGGGTAGGTTTGAGCGGTCGCGCTCGCGTTCTGGTTTACAGCCCAGAGAGCCTCGAAGAGGCTGGGCTGGAACTGCCCGATTCCATTCTTGATCTCAATAGCGAAGAGTGGCGGGGGCGCGTCGGCTGGGCGCCGACCAACGCCTCTTTCGTCTCCAATGTAACTGCCATGCGCGTTTTGCTGGGCGACTGTGATACCGAGGATTGGCTGGCGGCGATGATCGCCAATGACGTACAGTCTTATCCCAAGAATACGCCAATCGTGAAGGCTGTCATTGATGGCGAAATTGTCGCCGGTCTGGTCAATCACTATTATCTGTTCCGGTTCCTGGCGGAAGATACAGACATCACCGCCAGCCTGCATTTCTTCCCCGATGGCGACCCTGGTGCGCTGATAAACGTCGCCGGCGCCGCGATTCTCCATTCAAGCGAGCAGCCGCAGCGGGCGCTGCAGCTCGTCGAATACCTGCTGAGCGACAGCGCTCAAGCGTACTTCGCCGCCAAGACTTACGAGTATCCGCTGGTCGACACGGTCGAACCGTCGGTCGATCTGCCAGCGCTGGCGGACATCGAATCGCCTGAGATCGATTTGTCGGATTTGGATGACTTGCAAGGCACCTTGGAAATGATCGAAGACAGCGGCGCCTTGGATTAGGCGCCATTGAGGGCTGTTGCGGGGCGGGAAACTGCCCCGCAATCGCGCAATAGAAAAGAACTATGCAACTTTCACACATAATCCCACCACAACTTCGTCCGCAGCGCCCGCAGCAGGGCGCGATTGCGCGCATGCGCCTCGGCAATCGACAATTGGCGCAGATTGTCAGTCTCATCGTTGTCGCAATCGTCATGACCCCCATCGCCTTTGTCATCATTCGCGCGCTTGGCGCGGGCCAAGAGGGAATCGACTACCTGCTCAGGGCGCGAAATCTGCGCATTGTAGCGAACAGCCTGGCTTTGATGCTGACCACGACGATCTTCGCGTCCGCCATCGGCATACCCTATGCCTGGTTGACAAGTCGCAGCGATTTGCCTTGGCGGCGCGCCTGGCTGGTGCTCGGTTTGTTGGCGATGGTCATCCCGTCTTATTTGACTGCCGTGACCTTCACGGAAGCCTTTGGACCAAAGGGCTTGCTGCAAGACATATTAGAACCACTGGGCGTCGAGCGTTTGCCGAATATCAAAGGCTTCTTCGGCGCGACTTTGACATTGACCGTGGTCACTTATCCTTACATTTTGCTGCCAGTACGCGCGGCGCTCTTGCATAGCGATCGCAGCCTGGAAGAAGCCGGGCAGAGCCTGGGTCTCGACCGCTGGCAGGTGTTTCGCCGAGTGACGCTGCCGCAGCTTCGTCCCGCGCTCTCGGCCGGCATGTTGATGGCTGCGCTCTATTGTCTTAGCGACTTCGGCGCGGTCGCGGTCATGCGCTTTAACGCTTTCACACGCGCCATCTTCATCCAAACGGAATCTTTCCGAATGGACAAAGCCTCGATGCTGGCGCTGGTGCTTATCGGATTGACCTTGATTCTGCTGCTGATCCATTCGCAAATACAGTATCGAGGTCGTCATTATCGCATCGGCACAGGAGCTTCGCGCGAACTCCAGACCGTAAGTTTAGGGCTATGGCGTTATCCGGCGCTGTTTTTCTGTTTTTCTGTTGTCTTTATCAGTGTAGCTGTTCCGCTCTTGGTGCTTTTGAGCTGGCTGATCGGACGCACGATCAGCAATCCCGTGAATGTGTCGATCACGGAATTGCTGCAGAACACGGTCGCCGTAAGCGCTGTCGCCGCGCTGGTCGTGACGATGGCGGCGCTGCCGCTGGCGCTGCTCGCTATGCGAAAAAGCTCGCGGATAAATCGCTGGCTGGTGAACTTGGCTTATACCGGCTATGTCCTGCCTGGCATCGTCATCGCGCTGGCGCTGGTATTCTTCGCCTCGCAGAATATGCTGAGCCTGTATCAAACCCTGCCGCTTCTGATAGTCGGTTACGCCATCCGCTATCTGCCGCTTAGCATTAGCGCCACGCAAAGCGCATTTGAGCAGATCAATCCGCGCTATGAAGAAGCTGCCCGCAGCCTGGGCCTTTCCGCGGGCGAGGCTTTGATGCGCATCACCGTGCCGTTGGCGCGGGGCGGTATCCTGGCGGGTTCGGCACTGGTGTTTTTGAACGTGATGAAAGAGCTGCCCAGCACGTTAATCTTGCGGCCGATCGGATTTCGCACCTTTGCCACGCGAATATGGAGCGCATACGATGAAGCCTTTCTGTCAACCATCGCGCTGCCCGGATTCGCGCTGATCATCGTTTCAGCCGTCGCCCTAGCGATCATTCTGCGCCGGGAAGAAACGGCCCACTAGCGGGCCCGCAAAACTATATGCGATTCGGTTCCGCAATCCCCTGTTTGGTTTCGCTCTTTATGCTGGCGAAATATACACTATGCTAGGCTGCGACAAGTCAACATTGCGCCCAAGTGCCATGGAACTATCGCTGCAAACAGAGAATCTCAGCAAGCTATTTGATGGCGATGCGCCAGCCGTTGCAGATGTTTCTCTTAAATTACGGTCCGGCGAGTTCCTCACGATTTTGGGACCAAGCGGAGGCGGGAAAACCACCACGCTGCGCCTCCTGGCGGGCTTTGAACGTCCTAGCAGCGGTCTGATTCAAATCGGCGATGCCATTGTCGCGAACGACAATCATTTTACGCCGCCGGAGAAACGGCGGGTCGGTATGGTATTCCAGGACTATGCGCTCTTCCCGCATCTGAATGTCGCGCAGAACATCGCATTTGGATTGCCCAGCCACAGTAAAGAATCCCGACGGCAAGTTCAACGCATGCTGTCCCTGGTTGGCTTGACGCTCTTCGCGGATCGGATGCCGCATGAGCTGTCGGGGGGCCAGCAACAGCGCGTCGCCCTAGCGCGCGCTTTGGCGCCCAATCCCGATATCTTGTTGCTGGACGAGCCATTCTCCAACCTCGATACCGGCTTGCGCGCGCAGGTCCGCAGCGATGTGCGCAACATACTGCTGGAAACAGAAACCAGCGCGGTCTTTGTCACGCACGACCAAAACGAAGCCTTGAGCCTGTCTGACGAAATCGCGGTGATCTTCGCAGGCAAGCTCTTGCAGGTCGCGACGCCGCATATCATCTACAACCGCCCGATCAACAGTCAAGTCGCCCACTTCATCGGCGAGGCAAACTTCTTGCCGGGCGAGGCGCAGGGGCTGACCGCTGCCAGCCCGCTTGGCACGGTAAAGCTCTTCCATCCCAAGCGGGGAGCGGTGCAATTGATGATCCGTCCCGAAGCGCTGCATGTCAATTTCGCCGAAGAAGGATTGGCGGCATCCGTGCTATGGCGGGAGTTCTATGGGCATTATCAAAGGCTGGGGCTGGCGCTGGAAGACGGCACGGAACTGGTCGCGCGGACAGGCGTGGATCGCTTTTTCCGGCGGGGCGACAGGACCTGGGTCTCGCTGGGCTTGCCGGCGCTGGCTTTTGACTGAACTTATATGCGTTGCCGAGAAGATTCCCAGAATAAACGAACCGATTCCACTTGACAAAATTGCACATACGTTCTATTTTTGTGTAACCTTATTCAACAATCATGCTTTGCCTTTTCGATGTTTTTGATGTTCTAACAGCAATTGCTATACTTAGGTGAGAGTGAAGTGTGCAAGGGGGATAGTCGCCATGATCACTTATGTCGTTGGCGATTTGTTCACAAGTCCGGCAAAAGTACTCGTAAACACTGTGAACACTGTCGGAGTCATGGGCAAGGGAATCGCTCGGGACTTCAAACGAATTTATCCCGAGATGTTTGAGCAATATCAAGAATATTGTGAAAACGGCATGTTGGATATCGGCAAGCTTTGGCTATACAAGACTCCACACAAGTGGATTCTCAACTTCCCGACAAAGAAGCATTGGCGCAATGAGTCAAGAGTTGAATACATTGAAGCTGGATTGCATAAGTTCGTGGACTCTTATGATTCCAAAGGAATCGTTTCCGTGTCGTTCCCAATGTTGGGATGTGGAAATGGTGGGCTTAACTGGAAAACACAAGTGCAGCCCATGATGGAGGCGTACCTTCAGCATTTGCCGGTTGACGTCTATATCCACTTACATCGGCCAGACGCTCGGTTCGTGCCAGAACACCGCAACATGCGCGAAATTATGAAATGGCACCGAAGTGAACCTCGCTATCTTCCTTTTATAGAGTTTTGGGAAGATGTGAAACGATTAGCGAGCGCTGGTAAATCCTTTGAAACAATAGTGAATGAGGAGAAGTTTACCGTCTCCTTAGATCTCTTCGAACAGAGTCTTTGCTTTGAGTACAACTCAGAAGTGTTCAATCTTCATAAAGAGAGCCTAGAACATGTTTGGGCGTTTATGAGGCCAAAGGGATATTTCTTTGTTCACGACTTCCCTGAAGAATTGACAATGTACGTTGCACTTGTGGCAAGTTTCCTGCAGAACCTGCCGTATATTCGACCGATTCTGCTTTCAGACTTGCCCGATGTTACAGATCAGGATATAGGTCTCTTGCTTTCAGCGCAGTCAGGCCAAATAGAGTCCAAACCTCAAATGCTTAGCTCGGCATGACCGATGACAGACTAATGCCGGATTCTTCAACAATTGGACATCATCTCGATAAACTGAAACTACAGTCTTGGCTTGGTAATAGGAGCTGGTGGGCAGATTACCTGTTTCACTTCACCGATATCAATAATGCTGTAAATGTGCTTAATCATGGCTTCCTGTATTCCAGACAGGAGGCGATTAACAGGGGCTTGCTCAAAGTAGACAGCGCAAGTTCGCAGATAATAGAGCGAACGGATACGATGTTTATCGATCACGTGCGGTTCTATTTCAGACCGCTCACTCCGACCGCATACCATGCAGAGGGATTCAAACCACTCGACAAACTTTACCAGGACGCCCACTGCCCGGTCCCAATATATCTGCTGTTCAACCTCAGAAGAGTCCTTGCTCGGGTTGATTCTAAGTTCAGTAGTGGTAACCTCGCAAGCAATCATTATGAAGAATTTGATTCGGCTGACGAATTCATTCAACTCCCATTTCGAGACATATATCACAACTCTTCTTTGGGATACAAGAGCCATTCACGAAAGCGAGAGATAATTTATCGCAGGCACGCCGAGGTAATCATACCCAAGAGCATTCCATTGAATTTCCTGGAGTACATCGTATGTCGTTCACAAGCGGAATACGAGACGCTTTACAATCTATTGTCAACTTCAGTATGGCAACAGTGGAAACCCAAAATTGTTGTTAGCAAACAGAGACAATTGTTCAAAAATGAGTGGCTTCACATCAAAGAATGCACACTTAATTCCAAAACCGCATTATTCAAGATCAATTCTCCCAACGATTCGCAATATTACGGGCCGTTCAAGATCCGAGTTGATTTTGCTGACATCATGAAGGGTAAATCCTACTATTTTGAGAGTAATTACACCGACGTATTTGCAGAAATACCCAACCTTCAACTGTCGTTGGATTTGTCCGGCATAAATTCGGATAACTATACTGTTCGAGTTTCGATCGACGAAAAGCTTGCCTATGTAGGCAAGTACAAAGGCAAAGGGGACGACATTCCGTTTTAAAAACATATCCTTGCTAGCGCTTGACCACCGGCGACTTCCCCCCCGGCAACCACACACTGAACACCGAACCCAGCTGCCGCCCGCGACTGCTCGCGGTAATCTTGCCGCCATGCGCCTCCACGATTTCTTTAGCAATCGCCAAGCCCAGCCCGGTCCCCCGGCGCGGACCGCGCGATTTATCGACTTGATAGAAGCGCTCGAACACGCGCGGCAGCTCTTCTGCGGCGATGCCAATGCCGGTATCCTGAATCGCTACGGAAACGCCCTGTCCTTGCGCTGTCGTCGTCACGCGAACGGACCCGCCAGCCTCGGTGAACTTTAGGGCGTTGCCGACGAGGTTGGTCAGCACCTGCGCCAGGCGGTCGCCGTCGCCGCGGATGGATGGCACTGCCCCGCCGGACGACTCCAGCTGAATGCCCTGGTTTGCCGCCAGCACCTGCAAGCTCTGCACCACGCCGTCGGCTAACAGAGACATATCAATGGTCTCGAGATTCACCGACAAGCGGCCCGTTTGCAATTGTTCCAGGTCGGTCAAAGCCACCACCATGCGGTTTAGGCGGCTCGCTTCTTCGTATATGATTTGCGCCGCTGCTTGCGGATCTGCCACGGCGCCATCGATAATCGCTTGGGAATAGCCCTGAATTGATGTCAAAGGGGTCTTCAAATCGTGGGATACATTGCCGAGAAAGTCGCGCTGGGCTTTGTTCGCCGCCATGACTTCCGCCGTCATCCGATTGAAGGAACCCGCCAATGTTCGCAACTCCGGCGGACCGCTCGCCGGGACATGTACCGCATAATCGCCGCGGGCGACATCGGTCGCTGCTCGGGCAAGGCGCTGCAGCGGCTTGGCGATGGTGCGGCTTATCAGCGCCGCCAGGATAATCGAAAAGACAATGCCGACGAGCCCCGCCTGTATGAGAGGCGGCGCGAGAGCGTTGCTGAAGACCGCCAGGGTCTCGTGCAGACGCACAGTGGGTCTTGGCTCGGCCAGAATCCAAAGATTGTCCCCAGCTAGGCGGCCAAGCAAGCGGAGCTGCTGCCGAAACAGTACTCCGCCAAACAGCCATTCGCTGCCGCCGGGGTCGGGGAATGCGCCGAAGAACTGCTCCCCGTCCCTTCTCAAGACCTTTGCCAGGGCGTCGCTCTTGTAGCTGTCGACGCGCAAGCGGATCGCTTGCCCGGCATCGAAACGATTGGCGCTGTCGTAGAGCACTATCGGTCCATCTTGGGTCAGCCTGATTTGCATCGTACGCACATTGCGCGACCCCGCAAAAGTCTCCAGCAATTCGGGAATCTGTTCTTGAATGAAAGCGAGATTGACGTCCCGCGGCAAATCGGCGATGAAGTCCAGCAGGTTTAGACCCTGCGTCAATGCCGCCAAGCGCTCATAAGTCGGTTCTGGGGGAGCTTGACGGTTTCCGATCAAGAGCAAGAGCGCTAGGGCAAATACGCCCAGCGCGACCAGCAAAAGAACGAGATAAGACGTTAGCAGTCTAGCGCGTAAGCCAAAGAGAAAGCGCAACCGTCTAGCGATCATCGAGCTTGTAACCCACACCCCATACGGTCTCGATGCTAGCTTGCATGCCCTTCAATTTGTGCCGCAAGTGCGCGATATGAACATCGACCGTGCGGGTCTGTCCGGCGAAGTCATATCCCCAAACAACATCCAGCAGCCGCTCGCGGCTATAAACGACGCCCTGATTTTCGGCAAGGGTTTGCAGCAAGTCGAATTCTTTCATGCGCAGCGCTACCGCCAGGTCGTCCAGCTCAACAACGCGGCGTTGCGGATCTATCCGCAAATTGCCAATCACGATCGGCGTCGGCGCTTCTGTCTGATTGCTCGCGCGGTCGCTGCGGCGGAGGATCGCTTTGATGCGCGCGACCAACTCCCGCGGATTGAAGGGCTTGGCAAGGTAGTCGTCCGCGCCCAATTCCAAGCCGACAATTTTGTCAATATCGTCGCTGCGCGCCGTCAGCATGATAATCGGAACATCCGACTCGGCGCGCACCTTTCGGCAGACTTCCAAGCCATCCATGCCGGGCAACATGAGATCCAAAACAACCAGGTTGGGCGCGTCTTCCAGGATCTGGCGGCGGGCGCTAAGCCCGTCTGTGGCGGAACTAACCTGATAGCCATCCTGTTCCAGATACATGCGCGCCAGATCGATTATCTTCTGCTCGTCATCAACCACCAAGATCGTTTCGCTCATAGCCAACTCTTAATAGGAGACGGAATCCTCTTTTTCCATGTTTAGCGCGCCTAGCGCGGCTTGCGACATTCGCGAGGCAACGCAAAGCCTAAGACCATTATGCCAAAAAAAGCTGGCAAGACCGTAACTTTATTGTAAACATCCTGTAAACTCGCAGTCCGAATGCGAGTCCACGCGCCGGTGGAGAGAGCGGCGATGAGCAATGTCGCCAGCAGAATCCCAGCGCAATCGCAGCACATTTTCCGTTACCATCGAGGGTCGCGTAGACACTGACCTCCAACACCGAGACCAGCGAGATTAACTTCTTGACTGCCAAATCGGGGGGCAATTTAGGGGCGATTCAGCAGGGCATTCGCTTCAAATGTTATTCACAACATAGATTCCAAGGGTCGCGTAGACAATGACCGCCAACACCGAGATTTATCCGTAAATATGCCGAAAAAGGACGTAATGTAGGGGCGATTCTGTGAATCGCCCACGATTTTGCACCCAATTTCATGGGCGAGCCAAGGCTCGCCCCTACAATTTATCAGTTTGATGTTAAATTCGACAGTTATGGATTTTGAAGCGATTGCCCTGGGGGCGATTAAGCGAGCAGTCCCTAGATCTCGGTAGATATATGTTACATTCGACACACATTGGTTCTGGCGCGATCGCCCCGCAGAATCCGACCAGCCTATAGGATGCTTCGAGATTTTGCGCTACAATGTGCGCCTTGTCTGAACCTTACACGAGATCGGGTCCATGAGCCTGTTGGAAATCATCCAACCCAGTAATCCCATTTTGCGCAGGCAAGCGGCGCGCGTAATCGATTTTGGCGTCGCGCTTCAAGACCTGATCAACGATATGTACGAAACCATGCTCGACGCGGAAGGCGTCGGTTTGGCTGGTCCACAAGTCTCGCAAAGCTTGCGCTTGATACTGGTCCGGCTGCCTGATGACGAGGACAACGAAGAAACATACGGCGACGATGCGGGCAAATTATTTGTCGTGGCGAATCCAAGAATCAGCAAGCGCAGCCAGGACACGCTTTCCGGGGTAGAGGGCTGCCTGTCCTTGCCGGGTCTGCTCGGCGATGTAGAGCGCCATCAAAGCATCGAGGTGACCGGGCAGGATCGAAACGGCCAGCCCATCTGTCTGCAAGCCAGCGACTGGTTGGCGCGCGTCTTCCAGCACGAGATTGATCACTTGGATGGCAAGCTCTTTATCGATATCGCCACCCGAGTTTGGCGCCCGGAAGAAGAAGAAAACGGCATCGTAAAACAAGAAGCCTGAGCGCCCATGAGCGTCAAGATTCGCCTCGCCTCCACAAAAGACGCGCCGCAGATACTTGAGATTTACAGTCCCATCGTTCTCCAAACACATATTTCATTCGAGCATGTTGTTCCAGGGTCCAGCGAAATCGCAGCGCGTATCGCGACGACATTGCGTCAGTACCCCTGGTTGGTCTGCGAGCTTGACGCGCGTATCGCCGGCTACGCTTACGCCAGCGCTTTTCGCAGCCGAGAGGCTTACCAGTGGACGACGGAGACTACGGTTTATGTGCGCGAGGGCTGCCAGCGCCGCGGGGTCGCGCGCGCATTGTACACATCGTTATTGGCGATCCTGCGCGAACAGGGCTACCGCAGCGCTATCGGCGTCATTGCCTTGCCAAATAAAGCCAGCATTCGGGCGCATGAGACACTTGGTTTCCAGGAAATCGGCGTCTTAAAAAATGTCGGTTTCAAAGCCGGCGCCTGGCGAGATACCGGCTGGTGGCAACTTGAATTGAGCCCAGCATTGCAGCGGACATCACCGCCGCGTCCTATTAGCGAACTATCGCAGCAGATGGGTTTCGACAGGCTCCTGAATATGGGCCTGCACTGCATAAGCATCTAGCTTTGCGCTTACTATAACGAGGAGGGATCAAATGGCAGAACGCAAACGTCCTATCACTGCGGACGATCTCAATCGGATTCACACTGTACAAGAGCCGCAAATCAGTCCTGACGGGCGCTTCGTCGCCTTTGTCAAAGTGAGTCCCGATGCGCTGGAAAGCGGCTACAAGCGGAATATCTGGCTCTTTCCGATTGATGGCGGCGAAGCCTTTCAATTGACGCGCGGCGATAAAGACAGCGGACCAGCTTGGTCGCCGGATGGCAAACAGCTGGCATTTGTATCGACGCGCGGCGACAAAGCACAGGTCTATTTGTTGCCAACCGACGGACCTGGCGGCGAAGCCCGCGCCTTAAGCAATATGAAAAACGGCGCGCATAGCCCGGCTTGGTCGCCGGATGGGGCGCGGATCGCGTACCTGGCTGCGGAAAACCAAGACGAGCGAAACAGCGCGCCTGCGCAAGACGGCGAACAGTCGCCGCCGCTTGACAAGCTAGAAAAGAGGCAGCGAAAAGAACGACAGGACGAAGACGAGCAAATGCGCTGGGATCCGCGCGCGATGTGGCGCATCCCCTATCGACGCGGGACCGCCTTTGTGGACGAGCGTTATGATCAGATATGCGTGATAGATGTCGCGGAATCCAATCAATGCGCGCCTCGCCGCCTCACGAATATCGACGCCGATCACGCTCGACCGCGCTGGTCCGCCGATGGCGCGGCGATTTTTACTGCCCGCGCGACCGACCCAACAGGCGACGAACCCTGGCGGTCGGAGAATCTGTATCGCATTGACGCAGCCAGCGGGCAAGCGACCGCCATGACCAACGGCTCTCACAGTTGCTACGCGCCCCTGCCCTCGCCGGACGGCAAGTGGCTAGCCTACGGCCGCCTGCCGATTGGCGTCACCGATATCCCCATGCGCCTGGTCGTCATGGCTGCCGACGGCAGCGACCTGCGCGTCGTCAACGAAGAAATCGACCGCGAGGCGGTCGAATGGGCTTGGTCGCAAGACAGCCAGTTGGCTTTCACTGTGGAAAGCGAAGGCAGGACCTTGCCCTGGATCTACGATCCAGCCAGCGATAGCGCGCGCCCCTTGCACGAGGGGTTTTACGATATCGAGCAATTTGACATCGGTCCTGCTGGTTTAATGTCCATGACCGTTTCTAGTCCACAGAACCCCCAGGAACTTTACATTCTGCAAGATGGAGATTTTGTCGAAGCGACGCGATTCAACCAGGACTGGCTGAGCGAGGTCATCGTTCAAGAAACGCGCGAACTTCGCTTTCAATCGCCGCATGGCGAAGTACAAGGTTGGTACATGCTCCCAGTCGATTATCAGCCCGGGCAGCGCTACCCGCTGGCGCTGAACATTCACGGCGGTCCACACGCCACCTGGGGCTACGCTACGAAAACGATGTGGCACGAATGGCAATTGCACGCCGCGCGCGGATATGCTGTTTTCTACTGCAATCCACATGGCAGCGGCGGATACGGACAAGACTTCATGCGCAAGCTGCATGCCTCTTGGGGACCCGTCGCCATGGAAGACATCATGGCTGGCGTAGATGCTTTCCTCGAGCTGGGCATCGCCGATCCCAAGAAAATGGCAATCACCGGCGGGTCTTACGGCGGTTATATGACCGCCTGGATCATCGCGCACAGCGACCGCTTCCAGGCCGCGGTCGCCCAGCGCGGCGTCTACAATCTGTCCAGCTTCTATGGCACAACGGATGTGCCTTTGCTGATGTCAAATGAGTTTGACGCCGAACCCTGGGAGAATCATGAGGCTTTCTGGGACAATTCTCCGTTGAAATACGCCGCTGACATAAAGACCCCGCTTTTGCTCATTCACTCGGAAAACGACTTTCGCGTGCCGATAGAACAAGGCGAGCAGCTCTTCGCCTGGGTCAGACGGGCGACGAACACGCCGGTCAAGATGCTGCGCTATCCGCGCGAAGGGCACGAGCTTTCTCGTAGTGGCGAGCCAGGGCACCGGGTCAGCCGTCTGACCGAGATGATCGACTGGTTCGATAAGTACGCCAAAGGCTGATGCCCGCGCCTAAAGCAGTCGCTCATGCGGGAAATTGTTGCGAGAATATCGAGAAGTAAAGGCTCACTTTGGCGATGATGTCCCGCCGCTCCTTTACCGGCAGCAGCGCAAGAACGGTCCGCAATTGTTCCATTAAGCCGCGCTGCACCAAGACAAAACGGCGCGCTCCCTCGTCGGTGAGAAACACATCGACCGAGCGCCCGTCGGTGGCGCTGCGGCGGCGGCGCACCAAAGGCGGATCCATGGTTTCCAGCCGCTTTACCAGGCCGGTCATGGTGGCATTGGTCAAATGATGATCGCGGGCGATTTCGCCGATGCGGCGCTCGCCTTGGTTTTCCGCAAGCGTCTTCAGCACATAAAACTGCGGCGGCGTGAGCTGGTGCGCCTCAAAATGGCTGGCAAGGCGCTTCTCGCCAGCGCTGACGATATCAAAAAGCAGCGACCATAGCTCCGCTACATCGCGATCGAGCTTTTCATCCACGCCACCCGTCCTTCCTAGATCGCGCGTTCACTGCCCAAGGCGTCCCAGACATCCAGCTTGCCGCGAATCTCTCGGATGACTTCGTCCACGAATTCCGACGTGCTGGAGCGTCCGCCCAAGTCCGGCGTCTTGATGCCGTTGTAGACCGCTTCCAGCGTACTTTCATAAATGGCGCGGCTGGCATCGGCGGCTTTCTTGCCGTCGACGTAGCGCAGCAGCGCGCCACAAGCCAGTATCATCGCCATTGGGTTGGCGATGTTCATGCCTTGCAGGCTGGGCGCGGTGCCATGCGGGGCTTCGGTGACAGCCACTTTGACGTTGAAATCTGCGTCGAAGGCGAATACGATCGATTCGGCGCCGGCAATCGTGCCGAACATCTTCATGACCAAGTCGCTCAGGGAGTCTCCGTCGCGATTCAAGGCGGGAATCACCAATGCCTCGCCGCTCGTTTCCAGCAAGAGCGCATAAGTAGCGTCAATCAGTTGCGGGCGATAGCGCACGTCGCCGTAGATGCGCGCGGCACGATCCAACTCTTCTTTGAAGAGACCTTCGTATATCGGGCTGACGGTATATTTTGGACCGCCGAATACGGTAGCGCCAGTGCGCCGCGCATATTGAAAGGTGAACTCCGCCACCGCGCGGCAGGTGCGGCGCGAAATATAACGTTTGTTGAAGGCGATTTCGTCAAGCCCTTTGCCCTCGCGCCATTCCTCGGCTGCATAAGCGCCTTCCACAGCCATGCGCGCCACGGCGATCGGCGCGTGTACGCCCGCCAAGGGCGGTACCGACGGGATGCGCCTGCCCGTGCGCAAGATGACACTGCCATGAATTAAGTCTCGAAATAGCGCGTTCGGGCTGCCGACATCGTCGGGGTCGCCCGGCGTAATTGTCGCGGCTTTAATGCCCAGTCCGCACTCCAATACGCATGCAGCCGCCTCGCGCACGACGTCATTCTTAGTTCGTCTTCGGTTTTCCAAAGAAAGGTCAAAGGTCTCGAAAGCCAGATTTGACAGGCCGATGACATCCGGC
This sequence comes from Phototrophicaceae bacterium, assembly GCA_965116975.1. Lineage (GTDB taxonomy): Bacteria > Chloroflexota > Anaerolineae > Aggregatilineales > Phototrophicaceae > UBA6055. Next base: position 1,427,271 of record OZ220735.1, on the reverse strand, counting down.
GCCAGCACCCGCAGCGCTTCCTCCAGCAACTCCTGGCCCGTTTCGTCACCCTGGAGGACGCAAATACGACGTTTTTCCACTCGGTTCATCCTCGCATTCAGCAATTCAGCCCTGCATGACTATTGTATGCCAGGAACGGCAAGCTGAATATCGCGGATTGCTGGCGGTCGCTGGCGGGGCAATCGCGCAAATAGGGCTGAGGAAATCCTGATTTTGCGGTAGAATAGGTGGCACTGACTGTATTGTAGGATTCAGACAGGGAATATATCTCATGCGTAGATACGGCATCTTCACAAGCGTTCTGCTGATGTTCGCCTTGGTTTTGACAGCGCAAGCGCAGGATGAAAACAACTATTCGTCAACGATAAACTGGTTTTACAGCGCTTGTGAAGACCGCATGGTGCTTGACTTGCACGGCAATATGGAAGCCGGATATGATGTGTATTATCAGGCGTTTGACGCTTTGGGCGGGGGCGGAAACGCAATAACGGCTTTGCGGCGCGTCGCCGTCAACGGCGGATACGCCACCAGCCAGGTTGTGAATTGGTTGGGCAGAGAGACACGTGCCCTTGCCACCCCGATCAGCGTAGTCTTCCGCATTGGGCGCGAAAATGACCCCGATGACACCATTTTCCAGGAAGCCTCGGACGACGTCCTGGGCGAATGCGAAGAACCGGGCAGCACCCTCGAAGTAGACCTGACGCTGGGCACGGGCGATATGATTGCATCCTCGGGCGTCTTCACGCCGGACGGCAGCATGCTGAACCCGATCTACTATCAAGAACCCGAACCGCTCGTGAAGATTGGCGCGCGCGCTAGTCTTGAGGAGATACCCGGACGCGCCGCCGACCCCGGATTGATTTTCGCGGAATGCGCCGATGTGTCCGGCGCGGACCCTGGCGTCTTGTACGACACGGACGAGATTAGACTGTTTTGGTCTTGGTTCGCCACGACAGAGGAACAAGTCCAAGACCACATCAATAATGCGCTCTACAATGTAAAATTGATCGGTCAAGCCATTCCGGACATCCGCAGGAGCGAGATTAAGCAGATCCCCGGCAGTCCCGATTGGTGGGTCTTTTATACCGTCAACCTGGGCGATAAATGGGAACCTGGGCGCTATGGCGTTGATTTTGCCCTTAGATGGGCGAACCCCATTAGCGATGGCTATGAAGAATTTGGACCGGGCACCGACAATGAATTACTGGATAGCGGCTGTCTCTTTGTGATTGAGCGAAACCCATGGGATATCCAGGTGATCCACGAGAATCCCACCTTGCCTTTGAGCGCTTACAACGACTAGCCGACGCAGGGCGACGACATCATTATGGATAGTTTCGCTTTCAACGCACACTGCCCGAAGGCAGTCTTATCGTGTCGTCACTAGCCGAATACGCAAGCGCCAGCTTCAATCTTAATCTGTCAGCATGTCAGCTCGCGCAGTTTCAGCAGCTGGGCGACATGTTGCTGGACTGGAACCAGCGCATGAATCTGACGTCCATCACTGCGCCGCGCGATATTGTCGTCAAGCACTTTCTCGATTCGCTGTCTTTGTCGGCTGTCATATTGCAGTTCGACGGGCTGCGGCTTATCGACGTCGGAACGGGCGCCGGTTTCCCCGGCTTGGCGCTGGCGATCGCCTGCCCGGCACTGGATGTCACCCTGCTGGATTCCACCGCGAAGAAACTGCGTTTCATTGAAGCCGTCCGCGAGGAATTGCCGCTCAAGAACATCCGGACGCTGCATGCCCGCGCCGAAGACGCGGGCCGTGACAAAAATCATCGCGAGGCTTACGACATCGTCGTAGCGCGCGCTGTCGCGCGGCTTCCGGCGCTCATGGAGTATCTGCTGCCGCTGGCGAAGCCCGGGGGGCAGGCAATTGCGATGCAAGGCATGAGAGCTTACGATGACGCCAACAGCGCCGCCAAAGCGATCGCGGCGCTGGGCGGGGAGCTGTTCGCCATTGAGGAAGTTCTGCTGCCCACGCTGGACAATCCGCGCTATTTGATTGTCGTTGACAAAATCAAGAAAAGTCCTCGGCAGTATCCGCGGCAGCCGGGCACGCCAACACGCGATCCGATCCAGTGAGGGGCGCGGCTTAAAACCAGACGCTAAGGATGGACGCGACAGGCGCTTGGGCAGGCGTGTTCATGGGTCCTTCGTGTTTTCCGGCGCGTGCAGGGCGATGCGATATGGATACCATTCGGCGCGGAAGAGGCCTTTGGCGACGCCGGGATCCGCTGCCGTCAACTCTTGCATGTGCGCGTCATCGCGGGCAATAAAAATCGCGATGCCAAAGGCGGAATAATCGCTGTTGAGCGTGCGCCCCGCCAAAATCAGCCTGCCCGCCTCCATCTGGCGCTTCAGGTACGCGAAATGCTCGTTCGTAATCCGCGTTTCTTCTTCGCTGGGACCTTCGGAAAGCATGGCCGGTCGCACCGGTTGTATCTTGTAGAGATAAGTCGGCATGGCTTCTTTCGCTTTCGTCATCTGCTGGGGGGAGGGAGCATAGCCGATTTCCCCAAGCGATGGGAGGCTGATTCACCGCGCCGCCAGGCAAAGGCCGAGCGGACTTATGAAATCAGCTATAATACTGCTGTCAAGCAGTTGACGAGGATGGGGTGCATTTCAATATATTGGGAGAATGAACAAACATAAAAACGAATTTCGTCATAGACTATTCGCTCAAACAGCAGAATCACAAACAAAATGACGAATCGGTAGGGGCGACTGACCTGCTGTGTCTAGGCGCAGCGCGGAGTCTCCCGAAACCAAGAGCTCACATTTGGGCGAGTTCCGCTTTTTGATAGATAGGTTTGAAGCGCCAACAATTTGAAATGCAGCCACGAGGATGCCATGACAGAAAGCGCCAACAAGAAAAAACAGTTGCGCTTGGAATTGCCCAAAGACGCCAGCGCCATCTATGCCAACACGGTCATGATTACCCATACAGCCAACGAAGTCATCTTCGATTTCATCCAGGTCATGCCCAACGACAATCGCGCGCGTGTGCAAAAGCGCATCGTAATGACCCCAACCCATGCCAAACTGCTGATGCAAGCGCTACAGGACAACTTGCAGAAATATGAGACAAAACATGGCGAGATTGAAGCGCCGCAGCGGGCATCGCTTGCCGACCAGCTATTTGGAGCGGTCAAACCGGAACAGGACGCCGATGATGAATAACTTGAGCCAGGTCTGTGAATTCATTCGCGAAGACATGGAAAGGCGCAATGCCGCCCGCGACCGAGCGATTGTCCTCTCGCGCCAATTGATCCGCCTCTGTTCCGAGTCGATTCGCGCCATTCATCGACAGGACTGGTCCCTTGTCGACAAGAAACTGGACGAGGTACGGGCTGGCGCTGTTGAATTAAAAGCCGTCGTCGCCGAGTTCCCCGATCTCTACCACACAGGATACACGCAAGACGCGCTGAAAGAAGTCGCCGAAGCATTCATCACCAGCGCCATCATCCGCGGTCGCGATTTGCCCACGGTTGCGGAATTGGAGATCGAATGCTCGACCTATCTCAAGGGGCTGGGCGAAGCCGCCACCGAGCTGCGCCGTTTCATCCTGGACATCATGCGTCGGGAAGAGGCGCACAGCGCCCAAGCCGAAACTCTGTTGAGCGCGATGGACGACATTTATGACCAACTGGTGACCTTCGATTTTCCCGACGCTCTCACCCACGGCTTGCGCCGCCAAACCGACGTTGTCCGCGGTGTTCTGGAGCGCACGCGCGGCGACCTCACGCAGAGTTTGCGCCAGCAGGAGCTGCAAAACGCCTTGAAAGAGCTGGAAAATAAGGTGAAGGACGCAGGCAACGGCGACGTCATTTCTGAATCATAGAGCTGTGGGATCCTGCTATTGTCAAAGAGCGAGCGTCCACTCGATTAACGCGCCGGCGACCCAGGTTGGTTTGGGCGCGCCATAGAGCTGCGTGGAGTCGGTGAAGCTGATATCCAAGACCTCACCTCGCATCGGTCCGCGCAAATAGCGGTAGACCTGTCCGGTATCGCGGGCGTCGCTTTTCGCTTCTATACAGTGCCTGTTATATGCGTGGTAATCGCCGGATTCCAGGATGCGGGCGCCCGATTCGATCACAGACTTGGCATAAGCCAAGCCCGCGGCGTCGTGATCGTATGCGCTGCCCGGGTCATCGCCGTAGCCGATGCCATGGTGAAAGGGATCCGCAGTGGAAAGGACCGCCGCATCTTCCATGAGGCGCGCCAATTCGTCGAGGCCGGGCAAATCTTGTGGACGCCCGCCCGCAAGGTAAGGATAGCGTTCATAGACCTGTGGCGCCTTTTCCTCTGATATGCCTCGGCGTTCAAGCTCGGCGCCCCAAAAGTGCCGCCAGCTGATCAGGGCGTGATCGCCGGTCCATTCGCGCCGCCCTTCTATTCCCGGTCCCTGTATGCCCCAGTATTCTGACTGCGCCGGATCCGCGCCATTTGCCACCGCGACTCGCGCGTCTTCCATCGCTTGATTGAAAGCATGCAGCACGCTGAGGACGACCACTTTATCCGCGCCACAGTCCAAGGCGGCCTGTACACAAGCCGCTATCTGATACCCGCAGTCCTGCACGCCGGCGTGAGGGAATTCCAATACCCCGCCAGCGTCGAGCGTGCCAGACAACTGCCACTGTCTGCCGCGCTCCAAATGCGCGATCGTGCCAGCCTGCCCTAATGCCGCATGTTCTCTGGCATACAGTTCATGCACCTGCTTCTGTAAGGCGTCGCGATCCAGTTCCATAGTTGCAACCTCTTAGTTTCAGTCATCTGTTCAATTTGTAGCGCAGCGACAAGTATCCGTCAATCGCTCGCTTTCAGTCTTGACTAGCTATTTGTACTCCGTATAATGTTACCTCGGTTCACAATCACATAGCGACGTTTGCCGTAGACAGTTGGCGGGCAGTAGCCCTTAATTTCCAGCCGAGGGGAACGCAAAAGACAGTAAACAGTCCTTGCGACTGACTTTTTGCGACCTCCAGCTGCGGGTCGCTTTTTTTGTTCGGTCGGGTCAGTTGGGTCGCTGCGAGTCGCGCGGCCCCAATTGATGCAGAAAGGAGCGACACTTGCCAGTTTCAAGAGCACGCAAGGAAGAGCTTGTCGCGCAATATGTTGAAATCCTCAATGAATGCGATGGTCTGGTCATCGTGCAAACGCAGGGGCTGAGCGTTCCTCAAATCGAGGGAATGAGAGCCACTGTGCGCGAGCAAAACGGACAGTACATCGTCGCCAAGAATACGCTAATCCGCAACGCGCTAGAGCAAGCCAACTGGGTGGTTCCGGCGGATCTCCTGGAGGGTCCGGTCGCGATCATCTTTGGACGCGACAATATGCCCGGGGTTGCCAAGGCTGTCTTCAAGCACATTGCTGACGAGGAATTCGACGAAAAAATGCGAGTGACCGGCGGGATCATGAGCGGCGACGTTCTCGACGCCCTGCAGATTGAGGCGGTTTCCAAGCTGCCGACGCTTGACGAGCTGCGCGCGCAAATCGCGGGTTTGATGATGTCCCCGTCCCAGGGAATTGTCAACGTATTGCATCAAGTGTCAGGCGGGGTCGTCAACGTTCTTCAGGCTTACTTAGACAAGCAAGAAGACGGCGGCTCGTGAATCATCCGGGATGATCGTCCCGAGTGACGATTATTCTGAATCTAGCACCACGTATCTAGCGTCAATTGAAATGCCCGTGCGGGCATGCAAACGAAAGGGATGAACAATGGCAGATCTCGACAAAATCGTGGAAGAGCTTAGTGGGCTGACAATCCTGGAAGCCGCGGATCTCAAGAAGCGCTTGGAAGAAGCCTGGGGCGTGGAAGCGGCGGTCGGCGGCGGCATGATGATGATGGCGCCGGGGGCTGGGGCGGCCGCGGATGCCGAACCAGAAGAAGAAAAGACCGAATTCGATGTGGTCCTCAAGGAAATCGGACCCAAGAAAATCAACGTCATCAAGGCGATTCGCGGCATCACGCCTCTGGGACTCAAAGAGGCGAAGGAATTGGTGGAATCCGCCCCCGCGACCGTCCTCGAAGAAGTCAGCAAAGATACCGCTGAAGAGGGCAAATCCAAGCTGGAAGAAGCCGGCGCTGTTGTCGAACTCAAGTAGCGAATTCCAGTCCAAGGTTAGCGTTGTCCTCGGCAAAAGCCGCTTCCTCGTTATTGGATAGCGACGCGGGCGCGAATAAATTGTGGCAGCCGGCGCCGTGCCGGCTGTTTCTGTTTTCTTCACAGTCCAAGGTATAGTTGTCTAGCGCCGTTTGCCAAGCCTCTTTAGCGTGGTTGGCGCGCAAACGGGTTATCAATGTGACGACCAAATAGTTTTCGAGCCTCCAGCAGTGGCGAGCATCTCCTACAGCAAGCTCCTGGAACCAATAAACGATGTGATCTCTTGCATGGAATCCATGCTTTCGGGCGCCAGCGGACCCACTTCGGGCGATCAACGGGAATGTTACAAGCGCATCCACGCCTACGCCTGGGGTTTGCACACCCTGGTCATGGACGTGATTACCGCCATCGGCATCGAAAACGCGGCTACGAGGTCCCCCGTGCTGGAACGCTTTAACAGTCTGGTACATCCGATCAAAACCAACCTCAACAACCTGGACGCTGGCTTTGATGGCGATTTGACCGGCGAGCAATCCCAGATCATCGCCTTTGTCATGGCGACGATTGTTTCTATTGAGCGAATGATGAACAATGTCTGGCATTTTTCGCTTATCAAGCACGACCGCCTGAATTTCTGCGTCTCCGCGTTTGACAGCGCGCTGTTGATGCGGAAGTTTGTTTCAGTTCTGGGCCAGTCCGCGCTGACGGTCTCTGGACCTTCGGTAATGATAGCCGGTGACGAGACCAGGCTAAGTTATGCTATTGGCGAGATCGCGAGCAATATCTGTTATCATGGCGATCCCGAAAATGTCAGATTCAGCGCCAGCTCCAATGAAGAGGGCCGGGGCATGCGCCTGAAAATCAGCATATTTGACGCGGGCGGAGGATTCGCCTGCGCTGATATGGCTGACCCATTTCTCCCGTATTGGCAGGCGAGCGCGCATAATCAAGGGCTTGGTCTGGGCTTGTACCTAGCCAGAACCTTCATCGAAGGCAGCGGCGGGACGGTCGCCATTTCCAGCGAAAGGGGCTTCGGCACAACTGTCAATGTCTCACTCCCCTTGGCGGGTTGAGCGCTGGCAATGGGTCGCGATTGCTTTGGGATAGCCAGGGCAATCGCTTCAAATTATGGCGGACGAAATGGCGGGATTCTAAACTGAAAATTAACTACAGAGTACGCAGAGAACGCAGAGAAAAACAAAAAATCTCTTCTCAGCTGTGATTTTTGGTGACAAATCACGTTTCGCTGGGGACTGTTGCCGATTCCGGGACGCAGATTTAGAAGAATAGTCGTCTAAACTCCTACGAACTCTGTGTCCTCTGCGTCCTCTATGTTGAAAATAATTTGAAGCGATTGCCCTGTGGGATAGCCTCGCTAGTTTACGTTGTCCCCGGAACTGCGCTATAATCGCACGCGTATTCAAAGCGATGGAGCATAGACATGACTATAGCAAAAGTATTTGTCACGCGTGGCTTGCCGGGGACGACGCTCGAGCGCCTGGCAGCGCATTGCGAACTTGAAGTATGGGACGATTTTATGCCGCCGGATTACGCCACGATTATGGAGAAAATACGCGACCGCGATGGATTGATAAGTTTGCTGACAGACCGTGTCGACGCGCGGCTGATGGATGCCGCCCCAAATCTGCGCGTCATCAGCAACCTGGCTGTCGGATATGACAATATCGATGTCGATGCGGCGACAGAGCACCGGATTCCGGTTGGCAACACGCCCGGCGTGCTGACGGAAACCACCGCCGACTTCGCCTTCGCCCTGCTGATGGCGGCAGCTCGCCGCATTCCCGAAGCCCAAAGCTACATCCGGGCAGGCAATTGGCGAACCTGGCATCCCACGGTTCTTTCTGGTCAAGACATCTACGGCGCGACACTGGGCATCATCGGCTTCGGGCGAATCGGCCAGTCGGTCGCCAGGCGCGCCAAGGGCTTCAACATGACGATTTTGGTCGACACCGAAGAGAATAAAGACAAAATCCACGAGATTGGCGCGGAAGAAGCATCATTTGAAAGAGTGCTGAGCGAAAGTGATTTTGTCAGTCTGCATGTTCCGCTGACAGAAACAACCCAGCACATGATTGGAGAACGGGAACTGGCGCAAATGAAGGCAACAGCGATACTGATCAATACGGCGCGCGGCAGCGTCGTCGATGGCAAGGCGCTTTACCAGGCTTTGCATCGGGGTGATATTCTGGCGGCGGGCCTCGATGTTACCGATCCGGAGCCGATTCCGCTTGATGATCCGCTGCTTTCCCTGGACAATTGCCTCGTTGTGCCGCATATCGCCAGCGCCAGCGTCGCCACCCGCGCCAAGATGGCAGACATGGCCGCGGACAACCTTATCGCAGGCCTCAGCGGCGATCACCTTCCAAATTGCGTTAATCCGGCGGTATACAAGCAAGAGTCCTAGCCGGTAGTCTGCCAAAAGCCAACGACGCATGTTATCGTTTGTCGGGCGCGTGCAAGGAACTGCCAGCAAAGTGAAGGCAGGCATCAAGAGCGCTTTTCCAGGTTCCAGGCGAAACCAATTGACAAGACGCCTATTCTGTACGAAAATGACCGCTACGTTGGTAATTCTATAGCAAATATTTGCTAGAGGCGTCACTCCATTAAGAGCAACGACAATGGCAAGTTCGCAAGCTAAGCGGAGCGGAATCCAGACTCTTAGGTAATTCTTACACAGACAACCATAAGATCGTAATTTTGCGTCCTGTCCATTGGGCAGGGCGCTTCGTCTACTTTTCGCGGCATGTTTTCATTGCCCGGCGTAGATGATACTTTTTGCGAATGTCGCCGTATAGTGTGTGGTGACTGCACCCAGAAAGGAACAAGTCATGGCAGAACGACGAATCAAATTGACGCGACTGGGCTACCAAAAGCTGCAACGCGAACTCAATGTGCTCACCAGCGAAGAAAATTCCAAGGTGGCGGAAATGCTTGCCGAAGCGCGCGAAGACGACCAAGGCGAAGAGGCTGTTTTCTTTGACGCGATGGTTTCCAAAGAACGTCTTGACGAACGTGTATCGCACTTGCAAAACGTACTGGCGCGCGCCGAAATCATTGATGCCGACGAAGACCCGGACACGATCACGGCCGGAAATCGAGTCACAGTTTACGATTCTTCGGAGAAAGAAGAGTTCACGATGGACTTGCTTGATACCGAAGAAATCACACACGGCCGTCGGGGCGTATCGCTGGATTCGCCCGTGGGACAGGCGCTATTGGGCAAACAAGTTGGGGATCGCGTCAAAGTCGAGGTGCCGGACGGGCTGGTCACCTACAAGATTCGCATGATCGAGATGATCCCGGACGAGGACGCCTGACCGCCGTTTTGATAGTGAAGAAAAAGAGCGTCGCCAATGTGCCGTCAATTGGGACGCTCTTTTTCTTATTGACTTGCGCCTGCGCGCCCAATGCCCCGCTTTTGCAACTCGATATTCGACAGTTCTTGGAAACTTGGTTGGTAAGCCTCTCCCAGGTGATCCAGGATGCTGCCCAGCATATAAGGCGCGAGCGCCAGCGTCGCTGTCGCCAGCTCGGGTTGCGTCCGCGCCAGATCTTCGGCGCCCTCCAAAAGCAGAATCAAAGCTTCCGTGACCAAGGACATCAAGCTAATTGTCTGCAGCATGACCTCGCTCAACACTTCCGGATCGTGCTGCGCATGCAGCACCAGCCAGGTAGCGGCTTCCATCATGGGCATCGTCGCCATCATAGAAGCGGTCAAACTCCACATCATCAACTTCTGCGTTTCCGGCGGCAGATCGGAAAAGGCAGTTTCCGCCTGCATGCGCTGCGCAAGACGCGCCATGATCGTCGCCGCCAGGCGCGCGGGCGCGCGTTGTTGAGGGGCGCGCTTCAACAGAGTATCCACACGTTGCAAACGGCCATATTCCTTGGCGGCGGATTGATCTTTTCCTAAGATGTCCAGCAGTTGCCGCGCCATTTCATCCGGCAGCTGACCGTCCAGCGCCTCTTGCATCATGTCCAATGGTTGCGGGTTGAACTCTTCGGACATCCTAATTTCCTTTCGGTTTTGGGCTGGCCAGCCGGTCAAATCTGTCGTCTTCGTCTTCCGCGCCGTCATTGGCAAGCGCGTCACGATCTGAAATCAGATTTGCCAAGGTTCGCCGGGCGCGGAAAAGGCGACTCTTGATCGCGCTTTCCGTTGTGTTCATCAATTGAGCGATTTCCGCGTAGGAATAGTCGTACCAATAGCGCAAGACCAAGGGCAAACGGTAACTCTCCTCGAGCTTCATCAGAAGCCCTTGCAGCAGCTCGCTTTGCTCCGCATTCAAGGCAGCCTGTTCCGGCAGCGGGTCGCTGCTGCTCAAAGCCAGCGCCGCGGCGGTAGGCTCGTCATCAAGCGAAACCAATTGCATGCGCCGCTTCCGCCAGCGGTCGATACAGTGATTGGAGGCGATTGACATCAGCCAGGTTTTGAAGGACCGGTTGGTATCGTAACGGCGCAGATTGAGGAAGGCGCGCAGGAAGGCTTCTTGGGTCGCGTCCTCGGCTTCGGCCGCGTCGCCCAACATGCGGTAACAAAGATTGTATACGGGATCTTGAAACAAGTAGACCAATTCCGCGAAGGCATCCTGGTCCTGCGCCAGCGCAGCTTCTACCCACTCAAGAATCTTTGGATCAGGTTTCGCCACCGTCTACCCTCAAGCGCTTTCGGATGCCGGTACTCCTTTACCAAAAAGACAGCGCTGCTGCCGCGTTTGCGTCGGCAAGCTGCCTGGGCTACTGGCGCTCGTCCGGCAGCCGCCCAGCCGTGGATCTCGAATAAAACGAGCGGGCAATTATTGCCCCGATGCCTTGATCAGCAGAACGGCTGTCGCAATGTTAGTCGCCAAAGGCACGTTATGTACATTGCAAATGCGCAGGAGACTTTGGATATCCGGATCATGTGGATGTTTTCCAAGCGGATCGAGAAAGAAGCAAATCAACTGGACCTGCCCTGTCGCAACTTTCGCCGCGATCTGCGCATCGCCCCCAAGCGGACCTGATAGCATCTGCTTCACTGTCAGCCCGGTTTTTTCTTCGATTAGCGCCCCGGTTGTGGCGGTGGCAAGCAGATTATATTCAGCCAGCCGCTGTTTGTGCTCCATGACAAAGGCAATCATATCGGCTTTCTTGCCGTCATGGGCAATCAATGCGAGCGTCGGCTTGGCGTGATCTTCGGTCATCAACTGTCTCGTCGAAGGCCGCGCCGCTAGGATACGTTGCGCGGACGGCGCGCCAACTGGGCTGGTATTGACAGCGGCAAATGATAGTGGGTGGAGCCGAACAAACTGATGAAGCGCTGGTTCATGCGATGCGCCTCGTCATAGTATCCTTCGAGCTGCGCCATCAAAGCCGACCAGGGTCGGCGTTCCGCCGCCAGCCGCGCCTGTCGGCTCATCTCCTTGCGGATATCAGGGTGATCGCGCAAGTATCGAATGATTCGCGCGAAATCCGCCCCAGATGGATTTACGGACAATCCGGTGAAGCCCTCTTCGATGACCTCTGGGGCGCCCCCAGAGTTCACAACAACGGATGGCAAGCCAGAAGCCATCGCTTCTTGAATCACTTGACCGAATGTCTCGTTCTCGCCGGTGAAGGCGAAGACATCGGCGCTGGCGAAGGCTTGCGCCAGTTCGTCGCCGATGAGATACCCGGTGAAATGAACATTGGTTCCTGCAAATTTGGCTTCCAATTCCTCGCGCAAGGCGCCGTCGCCGATTATCGTCAAGGCGACGCGTTCCATTTTGGCGACATCGACTAGCAGATCCACGCGCTTTTCATGCGCCAGGCGACCAACAAAGATGCAAAGCAGCGAATCGTTGTCGCGGCCATTGAGCAAACGCTGGCGCATCTCTTGCCGAGCGTGGTCGGGGTGAAAGCGCTCGGTGTTGACGCCGCGCCCCCAATGCCGCACGCGGCGATAACCTTCGGCGCGCAAGCGGCGAATGATGGTTGGCGTCGGCGCCAATGTGAAGTGGCAACCATTGTGAATATAGCGCAACCAACGATTGACCGGACCCGACAACATGGGTAAGCCATAGTGTTCCGTGTAGCCCGGCAAGTCCGTCTGATAATTTGCGATAACCGGCAAATTGAGATGGCGGCCCACAGCCATCCCGCTGACCGCCATCGCCGCTGGGCTAAAGAGGTGAATCAGGTCCGGCTTGAAATCTTCCAGCTCGCGCGCGACAACGGGATTCGGGAAGGCCATGCGCGTTTCCGGCGCCTTTGGCAAGCTGATTGAGCGCAGCGGCACAACCTCGGACGAGCCAACTTGGTCAACCGCAATATCCGGCGCAAAATCAAAACCTCGCGCCCAGTCTCTTGCAGATAGCGGATAGTCAAATAGGTCGTTTTCACGACGCCGTCGACTTTGGGCAGAAAGGACTCCGTCAGCACGGCGACCCGTTTTACACGCTTGCTCGGCGTCCTTGAATAACGATCGTCGAGCAGCACGGGATTGCCGAAGAACTCGTCAAGCGACTTGTTCTGCTGGGCATGCAGATTATCGAGTAAGCGCCGCGCTTGCATGGCGGACCTCTCATTATGTCCTGCGAAATGTCCTGCGGACGGACCAGTTAATTGTCATTTTCTTATAAACGTAATCGACGCGCAATACGGCATAAATTACAGGCGCGAGACTAGAAGGATTTGACTCGACTCCGGCGACCCTTGCCTGTTTCTACTTGTTATACGGCTAGCGATACAAATCGTTCTGTCGCCTGGTCTAGTTGGCGCCATATAACTCGCGATAAATGTTGTAGTTACGGTATATGTACTGTACGTATTTCCTAGTCGATTCGATGGTGATCGTGGTCATAAATAGATCGGGATCGCCGCCGGAGAGCTCATTCCATTCATAGGCGCGCCCTGGTCCCGCATTATATGCCGCCAGCGCCACAATGGCGTTCTGATCGAAAAAATCCAGTTGCTCGTCAATGTAATACGCGCCAAACGCGATACCGGCGTAAGGACGGAATAAGTCGCTGTGCTGATAGTCTTGCCAATCCAGACGTTCGGCGATGTACTTGGCGGTGCTCGGGATGACTTGCATCAAGCCTTTCTCGCCGGCCGCGGCCGTGGCGTTGGTATCAAAGAGGCTTTCTTGACGAATCAAGGACAGCATTAGCAGCGGATCGACATCCCGCGCTTCTCCTTCGCGTCTAAGCAGATCAATGTAGTAATCTGGAAAGCGCAGGCGAGCGAGGAAAGGCGGCGCCCCCAATGTGCCAGTCTTTGACGCGATGATGACGTCGGCGGCAGCGATGATGGATTCACGGAAGGCGCCCAAGCCGCGCAAATGGATTGCCAGACGATAGCTGCCGAGCGCATCGCCGCTATCCCGCAGCGCCTCCGCCAGATCCTCAAATTCAATTGCGGCTTCGTCAAAAGCGCCGACAGCGAAAAGCTCGCGTCCACGCAGGAGATGAGGATCGCTGTTCAGTTCTTCGGTCATCCGCCATAAATCGCCCGCTTCTTCCAGCGCGAAAACTTGCCGCAGCCAGGCTTCCGCATGTTGAACTTCAGCATTGATGTCGAAGGAGAAATTATAGGCTGGGGGTGGGTCGAAGGGCTGCCGGCCAATACGAAAATCACCGGCGCGCGCGGCAAAATAGCTGTCCGGCGCAGCCGCGACTGCCAGATCGAAGGCATCTTTAGCCGCTTGCTGGTTGCCTTGCCTGGCGGCCAGCCGCCCGACCCACAAGTACGCTGCCGCTTGATCGTCGCCCCCGGTGAGGGCGGCGATGCGCCCATACAGATTCTCGGCAATCGACCAGGTTTCGTCGCGCACCGCTGCCGATGCCGCGATAAACAAGCCATTGGTCGTCAGTTCATGGCCTGGGTAGGCATCGGCAAGCCGCGTAAAAACCTGGCGCGACAGGCTGGCGTCGCCATTCGTACCGTAGAGATAGCCCGCCCGCCAAAGAGCCTCGCCGGCCGCATCCGCCAGATAAGCGTAATTGTCGGCAACAGACAGATAGACCTCAATCGCGGCTGGAACATCCCCAGCCAGAAAACGAGTTCGGCCGCGTTCCAGCAAGGCATCGCCGAATAAGGGATCTTGCGGATACTGATCAACGATGGTCTGGAAGGCGATCATGGCGGCGTCGGCATTGCCGATCTGCCGGTAAGCGCGTCCGAGCAAGATGTGAAGTTGCGCCGGGATTGCCTCCAACTGCTGCGACGTGGTGAAGGCGTTAAAGGCGTCAATTGCCGTCTGATAGTCGCCGGCATAAAAGGCGCTCCTGCCGCGCGCCAGCCCGTTATATTGGACGCCGGCTGCTTCGAGGATCTGTAAAGCCTCGTATGCGGTGACGGTCCCGGCATAGTTCTCGAAAACTCCCCGCATTCGATTCAAACCCTCTTCGGCGAGATCCGCGTCAAGCAGGGCTTGCGCGGCGCTAAACGAGATATTCGCGCGATATGGCACGTTACGCGCGACTGATAGAATCGCGTCGTATTGCGCGACAGCCTCCGTTACCCGCGACAAGCTGATATAGATGCCCGCCAGCTTCTCGCGCAGGATCAAGAGCGGCACTTTCGAGCGCTTGGCGGCCACCGCTTTTTCATAGTTTTGCAGCGCCAGGTCGGTCTGCCCCAAGGCAATGCGCGCGTCCGCTATGCGCTCGTAGACATAGCTGTCTATCAAGCCGGGGCGCGCCGCCAAATACGCTTCATAGTCCGCGATTGCCGTCGTCCAATTGGAAGCGCCCAGCTGGGCGTCTCCACGCAGCAAGAAGGCTTGGGATCTGTAAACGCTGTTAGGGAATTCTGTGATTAAGAGATCAAAGGCGTCAAAAGCCTGCTGGAAAAAACCGGCGCGCAAGGCAACCTTGCCCAGACGAAAAGCAGCCGGGGCGCGAAAGTCCGCGCCGACCGCCTCGCCATATTCGAGCAAGGTATTGTAAATGCCGGCCGCGTCTTCCAGGTAGCCATCCCGCATGAATTGATCGCCCAACTGTAGTAGCAGGGCTGGTTCAATCGTAGGTTGAGGCTGTGGCGACGGCGGCACGTCGGTCGGTAGCGATGTCGGCGCTGACTGCGCCTTTAGGTTATGTGGCGTCGCGGTCACAAAAATGATATTGTCCTTGTTCGGCGTGGCTTCTGGCGTAGCGCTTTTGCCAAAACTGCAGGCGCTTATCAAGCAAGCGAGAACAATCGGCAGCGCGCGGAAACTCTGTATGTTCATGATTCTACGGAAGCATCTGACTGCGCTCATGGTATAGCGGCGTTCCTTTTTACTGACAAGCCGGTTTCGCTCCTTCTTATGCTCCTCATGCGCTGGGAGGCGATAGCTCGCCGGACAGCCAGGGCAAGCCGTAACCCACGATCAAATGCCCGGCCTCGGCTAATGCCCACCCCAAGGAATCCGTATCGTGGTAGCGCCACCAATGATCTGCGTCCGGCAAGATTTTGACGCCGAAGTCGCGGATAAGCAGTTGGCTTAAGCTGCGCATTGCGTAGCGATCGGAGTCGGTCCTGCCTGCTCCACGAATGCTAGAGCGTCCAAGTTGAACCTTGAAACGGGATGGTTGGTCCATTGACCATGCGTTGTCGCTGTAAACCAAAACTTGAAATTCAATCAGACCCAGACAGCCGTCTTCGAGCGCCTTGGCAAAGCGATATCTGCCGCCCGCCCATTGCAGGGGAGCCTGCTTCAAAGTGTAGCCGGCCGCCTCCAATGCCTGCCCCATCACGGTCTGCAGCAAGGTACGAAAATAGTCTTGCGACGCCTGTCTTTCTTGCACGGTTACATATACTTTTTGATTAGATCCAAGCCATGCTGACGCAGCAAATGCTGCAAAAGCAGCGCGCTATTCCAGGCGTCGTCATGGCCGCGATGATGCGTACCGTGGAATTCAAGTCCCGCTATGCCCAGCGCTTCAGCCATCCCCACGCGCCGATGTCCCTCATAGTGGCAAAAGACTTCCCGAAGATTGATATGTTTCTCGCCGAAGGGATAGACAAGTCCCATTCGTCGACACTGCTTTCGGAAAAGCTTGCGGTCGAAGCTGCCCCAACTCGCCCAGAGCGTTTGGCGCGCCCAGCATTCTTCAAGCAAAATGGCGCAGGCTTCCTCAAATTCGACGCCATCACGCTGCACTTGCCGCGCTGTTATGCTGGTTAAGCTGGTGCAAAAGTCGCTGATTTCCGAATCCACCGGTTTGACCAAAATGCTGCGCTTGCCGTGAACACGATCCGCGCCGAAGTCATAAAAGCACAAGCCGATTTCGATAATCTCGTTTTGCTGCCCGGCCGGGGGCGGCTTCTCATCCCAACAAGTCGCTTCAAGGTCGACAATCAAAACGCGGTCGCTAGGAATCGCCATTGAGCCTTGTCATCCCATCGCTTGTTCGCGCAGCAAAGCCTCAAGTTCAGCGACTGTACTCACCGGCAGCCGACAAGCGAAATGCCGACAAACATAGACCGTTGTCCGCCCCTCGAGCAGCTTGCGCTGGCTGAGCAAAGGAATACTTGCGTGTTCAGCCACATCCCCGCTCGCCCAAGCGAGGACCATATTCGGGCGAAAGGATCGATTGAGCAGCGCGAAAATAGCGCGCGCTTCCTCCGTTTCCCGGTCGCCTGCCACAGCGACTTCGATGATGCCGCCTGCCAGCGCGTCCGTCGCGTTGAGCGATTCGGCGAATGCCTGCGGATATTGTCGCATGGCGTCGGTCAAAATCTGCAGCACCGCGCGCGCGGACTTGTCATAGCGCTGGTCGCCGGTATAGGCGGCCAGCCGCAAGAGCTGCTTTGCCAGCATGGCGTTGCCAGAGGGGCAGACGTTATCCTGTAAATTGCGCGGACGCACAATCAATGATTCGTGGTCGTCGCTGGTGTCGTAGAAGCCGCCGTCGGCTGCGGCAAAATGATCAAGAGCGGCATCCGCCAGTCGCCGCGCCGCGATGAACCAATCTTCGTCGAACGTCAACTGATACAATTGCAACAAGCCATCTATCACATTGGCATAGTCTTCAAGATATGCGTTCAGCTTGCTGCGCCCGGCCTTATGACTGCGGAACAAGCGCTCCCGCTCATCGACCATATTCTCCAGCAGAAAGGTCCCGGCGATTTTCGCGGCTTGCCGATAATCAGGCCGATCGAGCACGCGCGCGGCTTCGGCCAAGCTGGCGAGCATTAAACCATTCCACGAAGTGAGAATCTTGTCGTCGAGCGCGGGCGGAACCCGTTCGCTGCGAACAGCGTAGAGCCGGGTCTTGATTTGAGCAATCGCATCATGCAGCTGCTCGGATGACAAACCCAAAACGGCGGCGACTTCTCGCGGATTTTCTGGCGCAGTGAAGATATTCGCGCCTTCGAAGTTGCCCGCTTCCGAAAGGTCGAAATACGCGATGGCTATTTCAAGCGCGCGCGGCATGCGCTCTGCCAAGGGCAGCAGCGCTTCACGAACTTCTTCTATGGTCCAGACGAAGAATTTACCTTCTTCGCCCTCGCTGTCGGCGTCGGTCGCACTGTAAAAGCCACCGGCCGGCGCGGTCATTTCCCGCAAGATGTAATCGTAGATTTCTTCGGCGACTGACCGGAAGAAGCTGTCGCCCGTGATTTGCCAGGCGTAAAGAAAAAGGCGGCTGAGCTGCGCGTTGTCATAGAGCATCTTCTCGAAATGCGGGACCAGCCAGCGCGCGTCGACGCTGTAGCGGGCGAATCCGCCGCCGACTTGGTCGTAGATACCGCCGCGCGCCATCTTGCGCAAGCTGAGGCAGACCAGTTCCAGCGCTTCGTCGTCTTGACTGCGCGCGTAATGCCGCAGCAGAAATTCCAGGCTTATGGGGTTCGGGAACTTGGGGGCTGTGCCAAAACCGCCCTGCTCTCTGTCCATGCCGCTCATCATTTTTCGCGCGGCTCCGTCCAGCAATTCGCTCGTCAAACCGCTGTCGTCAGCGCGTCCGATGCCGATGACGTCTCGCCGCAATGACTGATGCAGATTGTCCGCTTGCTTTTCCAGCAAATCCCGTTTATTGCGATAGGCGTCGCTGATTGCCCCCATCAACTGGGTAAAGGAAGGCAGCCCGCCGCGCGGCGCTGTCGGATAATAGGTGCCGCCGTAGAAGGGTCGCCCGTCCGGCAGCAAGAAAGCGGTCAGGGGCCAGCCGCCCTGCCCGGCGATGGCTTGCACAGCTTGCATATAAATGTCGTCGACATCCGGGCGCTCTTCCCGATCAACTTTTACATTAACAAAATTCGCGTTCATAATCCCGGCAGTCGCGTCGTCTTCAAAACTTTCATGCGCCATCACATGACACCAGTGACAAGCGCTATAGCCCACGCTTAGCAATACCGGCACATCGCGCTCATTAGCCGCTTGGAAGGCTTCGTCCCCCCAGGGGTACCAGTCGACCGGATTGTCGGCGTGCTGCAACAGATAGGGGCTGTCTTCGTGCTGTAGACGATTCATCATTTTCCTTGATTATTTCCGGCGGGATAAAGCATAGCGGAGTTTCGCCCAATGAGAAGTCGCTTTTCGACCCGCGTTAAGGGTCGCCAGCCCGCCAGAATCGAGCCAGAAAAAGAAAACGCCACGCGCAATTCGACAAATTACGTGTTATCATGGCTCGGCAAGCGGTTAATCGGGCTGGGCGCGAAGCTTTCTAAGATATATTTTGCACAATTCTCCGCTGCTGTAGGTTATAATCAGACAGATGACAAATTGTCGAAAGTCAAATCGCTAGATGCAATTTTGGGATAACAACGATAATGACGAGAGCCGCGATAACGACGAGCAAAACGGTCCCCCGCGGCGTCCGCCCAACTGGCGCAGGTGGATTTCGCCCGGTTTGCTGGTCCTGGTCATGCTGCTGGCGCTGCTCAGCTCGCCAGGTTTGTTCGGGGGTTTATCTTCCACCCCAGAAGTTTCCTATTCGATCGTTTACGAACAGCTGCGGCAACGGAACGTCGCCCTGCTGGACTTCCAAGGCGAAACGAGCGTCAATGGCCGCTTCGCGCGCAGCGTAATCGTAAACAATTCGGCGGGCAGATCACAGAACATCAGCAATTTCAAGGCGAACTTGCCGCCTGGCGGCGGCGACGAATTGCGTCAGTTGGCAAATGAGCAGCGTATCAACATCCACGCCACGCCAAATGAGCCGTCAATCTTGCTAACGCTGATCTTCAACTTCTTGCCGCTCGTCTTGATCATCGGGTTTTTCGTCTGGATGGGCCGGCGAGCGCAGGGCCAGATGAATGGCATCTTTTCCTTTGGCCAATCTCAAGCGCGGGAAAAAACGCCGGAGATGCCAGCCATCCGGTTTGAAGATGTGGCTGGGCAAGACGCCGCCAAGATGGAACTGGAAGAAGTTGTAGATTTCCTCAAACAGCCGGAGAAATATGTCAAAGTCGGCGCAAAAGTGCCGCGCGGCGTCCTGTTGATTGGACCGCCTGGCACGGGCAAAACATTGATGGCGCGCGCCGTAGCTGGGGAAGCCAATGTCGCTTTCTTCAGCATCGCGGCTTCTGAATTTGTAGAAATGTTCGTCGGCGTCGGGGCTTCCCGCGTGCGCGATCTTTTCAAACGCGCCAAGGAAAACGCGCCAGCCATCATCTTTGTGGACGAGATTGACGCCGTCGGTCGGCGGCGCGGCACAGGCTTGGGCGGCGGGCACGACGAACGCGAGCAAACGCTGAATCAGTTGCTTTCGGAAATGGACGGCTTCGACAATGACACCAATATCGTCATGATTGCCGCCACGAACCGCCCCGATGTGCTGGACCCTGCGCTGCTGCGCCCGGGCCGCTTTGACCGGCAAATCACCGTCGATCTGCCAGACGTCAAGGGCCGGCACGACATTCTCAAGATTCATACCAAGAGCAAGCCGCTGGCGAATAATGTCGAGCTGGAGTCGATGGCGCGGGCAACGATAGGGTTCTCGGGCGCCGACATCGCCAACCTCGCCAATGAAGCGGCGATGAACGCGGCGCGCTACGACCGGCGATTGATCACCATGTCGGATTTCACAACCGCTTACGAGCGCATCCGCCTGGGCACCAAGCGCCCGCCCCTGTCCAACAAGAAGGACCGCAAGATCACCGCCTATCACGAGGCGGGCCACGCTCTCGTCTCTTTCCTGATACCCGACGCGATGGCGCTGCTAAAGACCACGATCATCCCGCGCGGGCGCGCGCTCGGCGTGGCTTTCTATATGCCCAAAGACGACTCGCTTCATCAATCGCGCAAGCAGTTGGAAGCCTTTATCCGCGTCGGATTGGCGGGGCGCATTGCCGAAGAAATCGTCTTTGACGACGTCACGACAGGCGCCGCCAACGATATCCAGCAAGTGACGCAGATCGCGCGCAATATGGTGAAGATGTTTGGCATGAGCGATTCGGTGGGCATGGTCAATTACGGCGACGACTCCGAACAGCCATTCCTGGGTTATTCGATCGCCAGCGGCCGCGATTACAGCGACGATACCGCCTCGAAACTCGACGCGGAGATCAAACGCATTATCGACGTCGCTTATCAAGAGACGCGCGGACTCCTGGATGATCATCGCGAGCAGCTAGACGAACTGGCGCAGGCATTGCTCGAGAAGGAAACGATCGAGCGCGAGGAGATTCTGCGCATCCTCGACATAGAGGACGACGCGGCTGACATCCTGCCGGATACGGTCGCTAAACACTTGCGCGAACCGCAAACCGCCGAGCAAAACGGTTCCGACACTGCGGAAGATTTAGAAGTAGAACAATAAAAACATTGAGGAGCCGGGCGAGACCACATGGATTATCGCCCGGCTATGAATGCGAACTTATTCGGCTGCCGCCGCCTCCGCGACAATTTCTTCCTGGACATAAGCAGGCACACGGTCATATCGATTGAATTCCATCGTGTAGATGCCGCGTCCGCCGGTCATTGAGCGCAGGTCATTGCCGTAACGCAGCATCTCCGCCAGCGGCGCCTCGGCTGTAACCACGCTCTTGAAGCCCACTGTATCCATACCTTGCACACGCCCCCGACGCGTATTGAGATCGCTCATGATGTCGCCCATCATCGTCTCTGGCACGGTGATTCGGACGTCCATGATCGGTTCTAGCAAGACCGGTTTCGCTTTGCGGAAAGCCGCGCGAAAGGCTTCGCGGCCCGCTATCTGAAAGGCGATGTCTTTCGAATCCACTGGATGTTCTTTGCCGTCAAAGACATTGACTTTGACGTGTTCTACGGGATAGCCGGCGATAACGCCGTCGGACAGCACTGCGCGAATGCCTTTTTCCGTCGATGACACAAACTGTTGCGAAATCGCCCCCCCGAAAACGGAAGACTGGAATTCGAAGACTTCTCCTGTAGGTTCCACTTTGAGATCAACGCGTCCATATTGTCCCGCGCCACCGGTCTGCTTCTTGTGCGTATAACTGGATTCGGCATTGCCCGTGATCGTCTCGCGATATGGCACCTTGGGCATATCCGTATCAATGTTGACGCCGAGCGATTCCGCGCGCTTCAATGTGACGTCGAGGTGAATTTGGCCCATGCCCTCGAGCACGGTCTGGCGCGTGTCTGGATCTTGTCTCCAGCGCAAAGTGGGGTCCGCGTCGCAGAGGTTGCTAAGCGTGGGTCCCATTTTCGCGCTGTCGGCTTGCGAGCGGGGAGTGACAGACACCATATATAAGGGCGCTGGGAAGTCCGGCGGCGCGATCTTCACGTCGCTTCCGTTGTCGACAAAGGTGTCCCCGGTCTTGGTATTCGTCAACTTGGCAACCACGCCAATATCGCCGGCATGAAGCGTTTGGACGGGCATCTGTTCTTTCCCGCGCATCACAAACAGGGAATTGAAACGTTCGTTTTCATCGCTGTAGGCATTGTGATAACGCCCATCGTTGGACATCGCGCCCGAGAATATTCGAAAATAGTTTAGCGTCCCCACAAAGCGATCGTTTAGCGTCTTAAAGACATAGGCGACCAGCGGTCCCTCGTCGCTATGCGGACCAGGCAGCGCATCAAGTTCCTCCCCGCGGGTGATCCGGACCGATCGTTCCGTCGGCGCCGTGGTATAGGCGACAAGCGCTTCCAGCAGGGGTATGGTGCCGATGTTTTCTGTTGAAGAGGTGGCGAAGACCGGCACCGTCTTTAGCTCGGGCGAACGGGAGGCTTTGCGCATGCCCTCGCGAATCTCGTCAAAAGAAAGTGTCTCTTCCTCAAAGTACTTCTCCAATAGCGCGTCGTCGGCTTCGGCTGCAGCCTCCATCAATTCCATGTGCGCTTCTTCAAGGGCGTCGACGTAATCGTCCGGCAAATCGGAGCGTTCGCCGCCAGCATCGAAGTAAGCCTTTTGCGTCAGCGCATTTGCCACACCTTTGAATCCCGCCTGTTGGCCGATGGGCAGCATAATCGGCACGAACTTGTAGTCGCCAAACTGATTGCGCAACTGATCCAAGACTTCTTCAAAGTTGGCGTTGTCGCGATCCATCTTGTTTATCACGGCGATGATAGGCTGTTCATAAGCGCGGGCATATTCCCAAGCCAATTCCGTGCCAACTTCGACGCCGGAGACGGCATCGACAACCACAATCACCGCATCGGCGACGCGAATCGCGTTTTTCAGTTCGCCTTGAAAATCGGTGAAGCCGGGGGTATCCAGAACATTTATCTTGGTTTCGTTAAACTCTACGGGCGCCAAAGATGTGGAAAGCGACAGCCCACGGTCTTTTTCCTCGTCGTCCCAATCCGAAACCATATTGCCTTCGGAAATGTTGCCAAGGCGCGTGGTTGCGCCGCAACTGAACAGGAGCGCCTCGACCAGTGAGGTCTTGCCACAACTTTGATGCCCGACAAGAGCGACATTTCTAATTTGCTCCGACTGATATTCTTTCATGGCGGGGTCGCCTCCAATTTGAATGCCTGTGAGATTTGCTCGCGGACAGAATGCGGCTCGATAACGAGCCGCAACTGGGTGAGATTTTAATGCTCTGTCGCGGGATTGTCAAAGTCATTTATTCTGGGGGACCTTTGCGCGCGCGAAACGATTCCCCGTTCTGTATTTGCGACGCGATGACTTTCTCGTAGCGTCGCCACTCTACACATGATACGATTACGCCTTGGTCAATTTGCCTTTCATAGGTCCCGGCGTATTGAAAGGAGAATGACTGTTTCGGGCAGGTCGATTGTGATGAAACGAATACTCGCGAATAGTCTGCTTGGCTGCCTTGGTCTCGTTTTCGCCCTGTTAATATTGGAGGTCATAGTCCGATTCGGCGGCGCCACAGACGCCGACGGTCAATTCTCCTTCCTGGGTTACACGCTCGAGCCTTATGTACTGCCGATAAATCGCCTTCGAGAGGGAGTCGATGCTTATCTGCAAAACGTCGATAGCGCGACAATTCTATATGACGAAGAGACCGGCTGGGCATATCGCCCCAATTCACTGCGCCATCAAGGCAAGTTCACGGTCAACAGCTTCGGCATGCGAGCGCAACGCGAATACAGCCAAGACCCGCCACCGGACATGTTGCGCATCGCCGCCTTTGGCGATTCCTTTACGGCAGGGGACGATGTCGACGATGAGGAAGTTTGGACCAATCAGCTGCGGCTCGCCCTGGGGCAGCGGGGAATCCGCGCGGAAGTGCTGAATTTCGGCGTCGGCGGCTATGATATGGGGCAAGCCTACCTGCGCTGGCGAGCAGTCGGTCAGCAGTTTCAGCCGGATATTGTCATCTTTGGCTTTCAGCCGGAAAACCTCGACCGCAACGTCAATGTCTTTCGGATTCTCTACATTCACGGACCCAGCATCCCTTTTTCCAAGCCACGTTTTTATATGCGCGACGGCGGATTGGCGCTATTGAACGCGCCAGCTCTGCCGCCGGAGATGATGGTCGCCACATTCGAGGCTTTCGCCAGCCATCCTTTAGCGGCATACGAAGACTATTATCGCAGCCGCGACATCGTCTCGAAATGGTGGCTGCGCAGTAGATTAGCCGCATTCCTTTACGCGGTGACGAAGGCGCAAGAAGGCGCCAGCGAGGTCGATTTTGGACCCGCTTCCGAACGGGGCGAACTGGGCCGGTCAATAGTGGAAGCCTTCGCGGCCGATGCGGCGGAGCGGAATGCGGATTTCTTCGTCGTTCATCTTCCCCTGCCGCAGCACATGGCGCATGTCCACAATGGTGGACAGTCGCCTTATCGTTACTTGCTGGACTACCTGCGCGAGAGCTATCGCTATATCCCCTTCGACGAATCACTGGGACCAGAATACATGGACGCGAAGTATTGGGGACCGACCGGGCATTACGGCGCGGAAGTCGACGCCCTGCTGGGGCAAACCGTCGCCCAGGCGATAGCGGACTGTATTGAAGAGCGCAGCTGCAGCCCCCAGCGCTTTGCCGACCCAGCGCAATTCGCCAGCGACGCTTGAAGCATGAAGGTCCTATGAGCGGCTGCCGCTCGCTACCGATTCCGCATAGTATCGCCCCGACGCGCATGATAGAATCGCAGCTGCTAAAAGACGAGCGAGGCTACGCATCCGCCATGCCAAATCACGATTTCTTGTTCCGCGGCGGTATCGAGGAATTAGACCCAGACCTGTCCGAACTGATCCGCCACGAGACAGCGCGCCAGCAGCAGAAATTGATCTTGATCCCGTCAGAAAGTTCGGCGCCCTACGCCGTTCGCAACGCCCTAAGTTCATCTTTCCACAATCTTTATGCGGAGGGATACCCCCTCGACAAGACGCGCGGGATGACGCAACAGGAGATCCTCGACTACGCCGAGCGCTTGCCGGAATTCCGCCGCAACGCAGACCAACGCTATTACAAGGGAACCGAATACGCTAATATCTTGGAGTCGCTGGCGCGGCGGCGCGCGGCGGAAGTTTTCGCCGCCAATGGATTGCAGCCGGAAGACCTCTACGTCAATGTGCAGCCGCTTTCCGGCGCTCCCGCCAATAACGCCGTATACACAGCGCTGCTTGACGTCGGCGATACCGTAATGGGCATGGACTTGATCATGGGCGGGCACCTGACTCACGGCAGCCCGGTCAACCGCAGCGGCAAGAACTACAACATCATCAGTTATGCCATTAACCCAGTCACCGAGCGCCTCGATTACGATCAGATGATGGCTTTGGCGCGGGAACACAAGCCGCGCCTGATAATCGGCGGCTTCAGCAGTTATCCCTTCGCGCCGGATTGGCAAGCCTATCGGATGATCGCTGACGAAGTTGGGGCCTATCTGCTAGCGGATGTGGCGCATGTGGCTGGCTTGATCGCCGCGGGCATTTACCCCAACCCGGTTGGCATCGCCGATGTCGTCAGTTTTACCTCGCACAAGACATTAAACGGACCGCGCGGCGCCGTGCTCATCACTCATCAAAAGCGCTTGTCCCAGCTGATTGATCGCGCTGTATTTCCTGGAGAGCAAGGCGGTCCGCACATCAACACCATGGCCGCGCTCGCGCTGGCGCTGCGCTTGGCGGGTACCGAGCAGTTCCAGCAATTGCAGCGACAGACCGTGCTCAATGCGAAAGGTCTGGCGGACAAGCTGGCGGCGCGCGGCTTTCATTTGCCGCATGGCGGCACCGATACGCACTTGATGGTGCTGGATTGTTCTTCTGTCGTCGGGGAGGACGGCACGCGCTTGAGCGGCGACATGGCTGCGCGAATCCTTGATCTGGCGGGCATTGTCACCAACCGCCAGACGATCCCCGGCGACAGCTCCGCTTTGCGCCCCAGGGGCATCCGCCTCGGCACGCCCTGGCTAACCCAGCGCGGATTCAAAGAGGCGGAGATTGACGCGCTTGGCGATATCATCGCCGATGTTTTGGGCGCTTGCGTCCCGTTCAGCCTGACCGGACGCGTGCGTCCGCTGCCGCGCGCCAAAGTCGATTTCGACGCCCTGCAAACCGCCAAGGTCAAAGTACGCGACCTGGCGGCGAGCATCGGCAGCGACAATAACGCGGAAGCTGACGATTATCCGCACTTCTATTACCTCCCCGCCGAAGCTGAGGACAGTTGTCTTGAAATAAGCGTGAGAGGCGCGGCGGCAAAGGATTTCCTGCATCTTGCCTTGACCAGCGACGTAGAAGCGCTGGCAGAGGGCGAAAGTCAAGCTACGCATATCTTGGATAAAGACGGCTCGGCAATTGCCAGCGGCAGCCTGGCGCGCATTTCTGTTTCTGAATACCGTCTCTCGCTCGCAGGGCGCGCCCTGCGAGCCGTCGCCTGGCTGCGCAGTTTGAGCGACGGCTACGTGCTCTTTGACGACAGCGACCACCACGCCAAGCTACCGGGACCGGTGGCCGTCGACATTATCGGCGCGGGCGAGCCGACCATGTTAGCCGGGACGGCCGGCTATGCGCCCAAGGCTTATTCTGTCGGATGCAATGGCGCGAATTTCTTTTCACCCGCGTCCGAAGCGCTGCCAAAATTCGAGCCAAACCTCGCCGCGGTTGATATGCTCCTGGCAACGCCTTTGCATGATTTGCATACCGAGTTGGGAGCGAAGATGGCGCCCTTCGCCGGCTACGAAATGCCGCTTTGGTACAAGTCCGTCAGCGACGAGCATGCGGCCGTTCGCAATACGGCGGGAATTTTCGATGTGGCGCACATGGGCGTCTTCGACGTAAAAGGACCGGGCGCGGAGCTATTCCTCGATACAGTGACAACAAATGACGTCAAGCGTCTGAAACCGGGGCATTCGCATTATACCTATTTCCTCGATGTCGATGGCGTCCCGCTGGACGACTTGATGATCTATCGCCTGTCAGCGCAGCATTTCCTGGTGGTGGTGAACGCCGCTAACAACGACAAGGTCTGGCAGTGGCTGAACGCGGTGATCGCGGGCGAAGCGATGATTGACCCCAGCGACCCAGTCCGCCGCATCGAAGGCGCGGAGCGCTTCGAGCTGCGCGACTTGCGCAGTCCTCAGCTGGGGGACGAGCGCCGCGTCGACATCGCGCTGCAAGGTCCCAAGAGCCGCGACTATTTGCTGCAGCTTGGCGGCAGCAAAAGCGATCTAGCCCGGGTCAAAGGCTTGGGGTGGGCTGGCGTGGCGCAGGTGACGCTCGGCGGCATAGACCTGATCCTGTCTCGGACCGGTTATACGGGCGAGCGCGTCGCCTATGAGCTTTTTGCGCATCCCGAGCAAGCCGCGCAGCTCTTCCGCAAGTTGATCGACCTGGGCGTGACGCCCTGCGGCTTGGCCGCCCGCGACAGCCTGCGCACGGAGACGGGCTTGCCGCTTTATGGTTTCGAATTGTCCGGCGAGCTCAAGATGAACCCCGCCGATGCCGGCTTCGGCGCCTATGTCAAACTGTATAAACCCTTCTTCGTCGGCAAACGCGCCTTCATCGAATACGAAGCGCGACGTACGGTTCAGCTCAGCCGCTTTCGCATGGACAACAAGGGCGCGCGCCCGGCGCATAACGGTGATCCGATTGTCAATGCGCGCGGACGCGTCGTCGGCATTGTGACCAGTTGCAATATCGATTCCGAGGGTTTTCAACTGGGGCAGGCGTTGATGCAAAAAGAGTTCCGCAAGCGGGGTCTGCGGCTTTCCGTCTTCGCGGGTTCCGCCAGAGCCAAGGTCGCCAGCCTGGGCAATTTGTCCATAGGCAAGCGCGTTGCCATGCCAGAGCCGTTGACGATCCTCTCTCGCTTCCCGAAGCGGAAGTAGCCGATCTGACATGCCGGGGCAATCACATCAAGAAATAATTTTTGCGCAGGTCGCATAAAACTGCGAAATGGAGGGCGTCCACCTGTCTGTGCCTTCTATTTGACCGTCAAGAGGTTATATTTCTGCGCCCGACGCTACTCTCGTGGTACAGCAAATATGCTGCGATTGCTCCGCCATGCCACTAGATCAAGCCGTTTTGCAGCAAGTAGATTAACAGCGACAGGGTGAAGGGGCAAATGAAGGAGCTCGTTAGGATCGCGCTCAGGGCAAGATCGCGGTCGGTGTCAAACTCGGTCGCCAGCACAATCGTCATCACAGCGGTTGGCATGCCCGCTTGGGTGATGAAGGCGAAGCGCGCCGCGCCACTCAAGCCGAGCAGCGACGCCAGCGCGATGGCGATAGCCGGCGCCAGCAGCAAGCGAACCATCGTGCTATAGGCGACCAAGGGCAAACGTTTCAGCTTCCCGAAGCCGCCAAGCTGCAAGCCAAGCAGAACCAACATCAGCGGAATAGCCGCGTCCGCCAGCAATTGCGAGGCGCGCGCGACGGCCGGCGGCAACTGCGTGATGCCGACGCCCTTCAACGCAAAGACCAAAAGCAGGGCGTAAACCGACGGCGTCTTCAAGACATTCAGTAAAGACCCCGCGACCGACGCCTTGCCGTTGGATGAAATGTAAACGCCGAGCGTATAGGCGGTGGTCGTGCCGGCGACGAAAATAAGCGCGGCGTAACTTAATGCCTCGGCGCCAAAGGCGAAACTGACAATCGAAAGGCCGAAATTGCCGCCATTGAAGGCGAAGGTGGATACCAAAGTCGCCGACCGTTCCGACGCTTCGATCTTGCGCCAGCGCAGCGCAAAAAAGGAAAGCGCAGCGATGGTCCACAAGAGCAGCAAGGAACCGCCATAGACACGCAGAAAATCGGCTCCGCTGATGTCGCGCGTGAATAGGGCGTTGAAAATCAATGCCGGCGAGAAGACATTGAACATCATGCGGGAAACCATCTGAGGGTCTACCGCGAAGCGTCGGCGCAGGATGAACCCCACCGCCGCGATGGCCAAGACGGGAATCATATTGTCGATGAAGATCTGGATCAGTTCTTGCACCTTGGGGCTTTCAGGTAATTCTTGTTCGTCTCGCTAGACATCATATCCGCGCCCTATGCTTCACTCAAGCCTTTAGCGGACGGACCGTTGCCTTCCGTTAGTGGCCGTTAGTGGCATCCCAAAAACAATGGGCGGCTCGCCGAGCCACCCATTTTCGCAACACACTGACACGCTTGAAGCGCTAGGGACGTTAATCCCCCGCCGCTGGCAGAGCAGGCGCGCAGCATAGGATCAACTCCTTGACCGCGCGCACTTCGTCCAAGCGCCGCACCGGCGCGCTATGCGGCGCGTTAAGCAGCAGCTCTGGCTGCGTCCGGGCTTCTTCGGCGATGCTTTCCATCGCGGCCACGAAGGCATCAAGGTCTTCTTTGACCTCGGTCTCGGTCGGCTCGATCAAGAGCGCCTCCGGCACGATCAAGGGGAAATAATTGGTCGGCGGGTGAAATCCATAATCCATCAAGCGCTTGGATATATCCAGCGCGTGAACTTCTTCGACATCGTCGAAATGCCCTTCCAGGACAAATTCGTGCCCGCAGTAGCGCGGATACGGCAGTTTGTAAGTCTGCATGAGTTTCGCGCGCAGGTAATTGGCGTTGAGCACGGCATAGCGCGTGACATCGCGAATGCCGCTGTCGCCGTAGACGCGGATGTAGGCATAGGCGCGCAGGTGCATGCCGAAATTGCCCTGGAAGGCTTTGATGCGGCCGATGCTCTTGGCCGGCATGACATAGCCGTAGAGCGGCGCGCCGGATTCATCTTCCTCTTCGATGATGTCAACGATGGGACCCGGCAGATAATCCTTGAGTTTCGCGTTGGCGCCGACAGCCCCGCTGCCGGGACCGCCGCCGCCGTGAGGCGTGGAAAAGGTCTTGTGCAAGTTGTAGTGCATGACGTCAAAGTCGAGTTCGCCCGGCTTGACCACAGCCATCAGCGCGTTCATATTCGCGCCGTCCATGTACATCAGCCCGCCCGCTTCGCGCACGATATCAATCACATCGTGAATCGTGGATTCAAAGAGGCCCAGCGTACTTGGCACGGTAATCATCATGCCGGCAATTTGATCGCGAAGTTCGCCCTGGCAGGCCGCGCGCAAGGAATCCAAATCGACGTTGCCCTGGTCATTGGAGGGCAATTCGTGCACGCGCAAGCCCGCCATGGTTACCGTCGCTGGATTCGTACCATGAGCGCTGTTGGGGACCAGAATGATGTCCCGCTGGTCCTCGCCACGGTCGAGGTGATAGTTGCGAATCATCAGTATGCCGGCAAATTCGCCCTGGGCGCCGGCGGCTGGCGTCAAGCTCACCGCCTGGAAGCCGCTGATTTCCCCGAGCCAGCCCTGCAGCTTGTACATGAGATAAAGCGCGCCTTGGGCGCCCCCGTCTTCGATCAGCGGGTGCAATTGGGCGAAGCCGGGCAGACGCGCCGCGTCTTCGTTGAGCTTCGGGTTGTACTTCATCGTACAAGAGCCGAGCGGATAAAAACCCATGTCAATCGAATAGTTGAGATGGCTCAACTTGACAAAGTGCCGCACCACTTGCAGCTCTCCGACTTCCGGCAAGGGCAAGTCGTCGCGCAATAAGTCGCTGGGCAGCTCCGCTTCCGGCACATCACAATCTGGCAGGTTGACGCCGAGCCGGCCCGGCGCGCTGATTTCGTAGATTAATGGCTGCAAGGGCGCCGCATACGCTGACTCATTCAACCCATTCATTAGCTTAGCCCTCCCAACACTTCAACCAGCCGGTCGATTTCAGCTCTGCTATTGGTTTCCGTCACGCAAACCAGCATGTGATTCTCCAAATGAAAATAGTTCTGCCCCAAGTCGTAACCGCCGATGATGCCCTCTTGCAAAAGCGCCTGGTTGATTTCGGCGACTGGGCGCGGGCAAGACAGGACAAATTCGTTGAAGAAGGTTTTGGCGGCATCAACCGAATAGCCAGCCAATTGATTGAGCTGATCGGCGGCGTAATGCGCTTTGTGATAATTGAGTTCGCCCACCCGCCGCAAGCCATTCTTGCCCATCAATGCCATATAGACCGAGGCTGAAAGCGCCATCAAACCCTGATTGGTGCAGATATTGCTCGTGGCGCGTTCGCGCTTGATGTCTTGTTCGCGCGGGCGCAAGGTCATCACGAACGCGCGCTTGCCATCGGCGTCGAGCGTCTCTCCGATGATGCGCCCGGCGATTTTGCGCACATATTTCTGTCGGATGGCGAAGTAGCCCAGGTAGGGACCGCCATAACCAAGCGGCACGCCCATTGGCTGCCCCTCCCCCACCACGATATCGGCGCCCAATTCGCCCGGGCTGCGGAATAAGGACAGCGCCATGGGATTGGCCACGATCACCAGCAAAGCGCCTACCTCGTGCACGGCATCGGCCAGCACGGCGATATTATCAATTTGACCGAAGAAGTTGGGATATTGAATTGCCAGCATGGCTGTGTTGTCATCCAGCATTTCGACCAAATCGATGATATCGCCGCGGCCGCGATCGCCGATGATGCGGATATCACGCCCCTGATGATAAGTCCGCACGACCTCGCGGTATTGGGGATGGATTGCGTGGCTGAGGATGATCTTCCGGCGCTTGTGCCGGGTTACTTCTAGCGCCACGGTTACTGCCTCAGCCAGGCTAGTCGCGCCGTCATAGTGGCTGGCGTTGGCGGCGTCCATGCCGGTTAAGGCGCACATCATGCTCTGGTATTCGTAGGTCGCTTGCAAGGTGCCTTGCGAGATTTCCGGCTGATAGGGCGTGTACGCGGTGTAAAATTCGCCGCGCAGCAAAATGTGATTGACGACAGAAGGAATAAAGTGGTGATATGCGCCCGCGCCGCGAAATATCGCATAGTCGCCCGCGTGGTCGTTCGCCTCGCTGATTGCCAGCATCTCGGCCGCGACTTCCATTTCGCTCATAGGCGGCGGCAATTCCAGGCGCGGGAAACGATAGGCGGCCGGCACCTCGTCAAAAAGCTCGTCAATACTGCCAGCGCCGATTTCCGCCAGCATCTGCTCCGTCTCGGATGCGGTATGGGGTATGTAGCTCACGTTTTAGATTGCCTCATTTTTTTCACACTTGTTCGCGCTTGTTCGCGCGTATTCACATTGGTGTTGCCTGTCGCGCAAGGTCGCTTCTGCGTCAACGACTGTCGCAATAGGCGTCGTATGCCGCCGCGTCCATCAAGTCGCGCAAAGCCGACTGATCGCCCGCGCGGATCTTCACCATCCAGCCCGCGCCAAAGGCATCGGCGTTGATGATTTCTGGGGCATCTTCCAAAGCCGCATTGACCTCGATGATATCACCCGTTACGGCGCTGTACAGCTCGGAGGCCGCCTTGACGGATTCCACTTCGCCAAAAGAATCGCCCGCGGCAACGCTATCGCCCGGGTCCATAAATTCGACGTAGACGATATCGTTGAGCTGATCCTGCGCGTAATCGGTAATGCCGATGGTCACGACATCTCCGTCAACGGCAAACCACTCATCCGTCTTGGCATACCTCAATTCCGCGGGAGTTTTCCATTCGCCCATTGCGAGCCTCCTTCTACTATGCGCAAACAAAAAAGGCGCACCTCTTGCCGAGACTGCGCCCTGTCGGTCGATTTACCTTCAGAGATCTGGAACCCAAGAATCCTTTTGCCTGAGAGTTTCACGCAGGCTGGCAACCCTGTCGCTTGCCCCTTCGGCGTTTCGTCTCTCGACGAAATCTCTCTTCTTTGGGTATTTTCATTGTAGCGCGATTCAAGCGACGCCGCAATGCGCCGAGCAGATTTTGCAAGCAAGCAATCGCGGCAGAGCCAAAATTTGTCGAGTGGCGCATGATTTTGAATTTGTAAGGCTTGTCCGCTACTGATGAATTTGCGCAAAATGCGGGGTTATTGACAGTGGGCGACTCACAGAGTCGCCCCTACAACCTACTTCTAGGTCTGAGATAAGTTTTAATTCCGCTGTTATTTCATTGTTGATCCATCTATTTATGGCAAAGGGAAGATGGATTAGGGCAAAAAATGGTGAACTAGCCACAGTAGCGGACAAGCCTTGTAGGGGCGTCTTTGCGGACTTTGTTGAAAAACACCCCCATCCCGTAGGTCTATGTCTACGTGACCCCGGCCCCTCCTCGCCATCTCTATGGCGAGCATCCCCAAAATGAGGGAAGGGGATCTTTCTGACCCGTAATGGGCTGTTAAAGCCCCTCCCTCTTTATGGGAAAGTTCGCCATAGAGATGGCGAACGGGTTTGGGGTGGGGGAAATCGAGTATTTCAACGGAGTCTTGCGAGGCGCCCCTGATTATTTGAAGCGATTGTCCCATCTACATTGTCCAGGCGGCAATTGATATAATGCGCTTAATTCATCATGAGAGGCATCCCTTCCTGGGCAGCCCAGCGGCGGGAACAGGTCGAAGACATGGCGGCAGAAAAGCAAGCGCAAGCGAGCATCAAACGCTACCTGCTGAGGCGCAGCTTGCTGGCCGCGATTTCCGCGCTGCTGCTTGGCATTGCCGCGCTGGCGATGTCCATCGTGTTCCAACAAATGCAGCCCGGCGCCAACCTAGAAACCTACACTTCCGATAGCAGCGGCGCGCTGGCTTTCGACGGTTCTATCGTCATTGATCCGCCGGTAGCGATGCCGGACTTCAGCTTGCAAGACCAAAACAACAAGTTAGTGAGTCTCAGCGACCTGCGCGGAAAATACGTCCTGATAACTTTCGGCTATACAAACTGCCCCGACATCTGTCCATTGACGCTCAGCGAATTCCGCAACGTTCGCAACGCGCTGGGTTCGTCGCGTGAAGATGTTGCCTTCGTCTTCATCAGCGTGGACGGCGAGCGCGATACACCCGAGGTTTTGCGGAACTATTTCGCGCTGCGAGGATTGGATGGCGTCATCGGATTATCGGGCGAGGAAGATAAGCTCCGGGCTTTAGGCATTAACTATGGCTTGTCTTTTGAAATGACGCAGCCGGACAAGAGCGGCGGCTACCTGGTGAACCACAGTGCCGGCTCTTTCCTGCTGGATCCGCAGGGTCGTTGGATCAGGCGCTATCAGTTTGGCTTGCCGACTAGCGAGATCATTGCCGACTTAATGGCGCTGCTCGCTGCTTGATCAAAGCAAATTCAGATACGCGGAACACGCGGCAAAACCGTGCATAGCACCTCATAGTTTATACTGCCGAGCCAAGCCGCAACTTCGTCCGCGCTGATCTCATCGCCGCCTTGTTTGCCCAGTAAGACAACTTCGTCTCCGACGATCGCATCCGGAATATGGCTGACGTTGATGGTCGTTTTCTCCATGCTAACGCGGCCCGCCAGCGGCGCTCGCTTGCCATGCGTCAGCACCTCGCGCCAAGTCCGCGGCGAGCGGCGCAGACCGTCGGCGTAACCCACCGGCAAGACCGCGATCCTTTCTTCGCCGCGGGTCCGGTAACTGTTGCCATAACCGACAGGCGAGTTTGGCGGCAAGGTCTTGACCTGAGCAATGACCGTCTTCCAAGACATTACCGGCTGGAGTCCTTCGATAGCAGGCGCGGACTCGCTGGGTTTCAAACCATAAATCAGCAAGCCGGGGCGAGCCAGGTTAAAGCTGCCGCCAGGGGGCTTGACGATCGCGGCGGAGTTGGCGGCGTGCACATATTTGAAGGCGCAGCCAGACGCGCGCAACGCCGCCAGGACATTTTCAAAGGTCGCGCGCTGTAGAGCGGTATAGCGCGGGTCTTCGTCTGCGACAGAAAAATGCGTGTATATGCCTTCAATCAGAAGGGCTTCACATGAGCGCAAATTCGCCGCCAATGCCTCGGCCTCGTCGGGCATTATGCCGAGCCGCCCCATGCCCGAATCGACCTTGATATGCGCCTTTAGCATGCCGCCGGCGCCTCTCGCTAGCTTTTCATAGCGCGGGACCTGCCGCTGGTCAAACAGAGAGAGCGTGATGTCATGTTGAAGCGCAAGGGCGATGGAGTCGACAGGCGCGTAGCTCAAAACCAAAATCGGCGCCGCAATACCGGCGCGGCGCAATTGCATCGCCTCTGCCATATTGGCCACAGCCAGGCAATCAGCGCCGTTTTGCAAGGCGGTACGGGCAACAGTAATGGCGCCATGCCCGTAAGCATTTGCCTTGACAACCGCCATCATTCCCGTATCCGCGCCGAGCTTGGATCGGATCAACCGCACATTGGACGCCAGCGCCTCGGCATCTATTTCAACGCGGCTCAGCATAAACGACTGAGGGACTGTTGCGTCTAATGCCTTAGCATCGTCTGAAGGCTGTGGATCTTCACTTGTCCTTTGCGTCAAAGCCACTGAAAGCCTTCGCGGATCCATATGTTATGTCAATTGCTTGAGCGTAATAAATACCGGACAAGGTCGACAATGGGACAGAAAAATTGGACTTTTACTTGGTCCGCAGTATAACAGCGGCTTTGGATGCCCGCTAAGAATCGCGCGCCGATTATGCGCGCGCGGTAGGGAAAATCGCCTTGCCCGCTCTGTGTTATAATGTCCGCGCATTGGGGAGCAAAATATGTCATTTGAGTTTGAAGTCATCGCAAGGGACGGCAAGGCGCGCGCCGGCATCCTGCATACGCCGCATGGCGATATCCCCACGCCGGTGTTCGCGCCCGTCGGCACAGCCGCCACCGTCAAGGCTGTGCCGCCAAAGGACCTTGAAGCGCTCGACGTGAGCCTGATCCTATCCAATACCTACCACCTCTTTCTGCGGCCCGGCGACGAGCTCATCCGCCATCTGGGAGGCTTGCACGAGTTCATGCGCTGGCAGGGACCGATCTTGACCGATTCCGGCGGATTCCAGATCTTCAGCCTAGCCGAGATCAACGCGATTGACGACGCGGGCGTCACCTTCCGCAGCCACATCGACGGCAGCCAAAAGCGCCTGGACCCGCGCCGCTCCATGCAGATCCAGCAGAACCTAGGCGCCGATATCATCATGGCGTTCGATCAATGCCCGCCGCCCAAGGACCGGGCGGAAGTCGAGCGGGCGCTCGAGCGCACCCATCGCTGGCTGGTCGAATGCCGCCAAGCGCATCCCGACGATGACAGACAGGCTCTCTTTGGCATCGTT
This sequence comes from Phototrophicaceae bacterium, assembly GCA_965116975.1. Classification (GTDB taxonomy): domain Bacteria; phylum Chloroflexota; class Anaerolineae; order Aggregatilineales; family Phototrophicaceae; genus UBA6055. The sequence continues at coordinate 1,391,346 of OZ220735.1, read as the reverse complement.
CAAGGCGGCATCTTTCCCGAGTTGCGCGCGAAGTCAGCCGAGTTCGTGACGGCGCTCGATCTCAAGGGTTATGCCATCGGGGGATTGGCTGTTGGCGAAAGCAAAGCGGAGATGCGCCAGACCCTGGACTTTACCATTCCCTGCCTGCCAGATGACCGACCCCGCTATTTGATGGGGGTTGGGGAACCAGACGACCTGGTCGCAGGCATCCGGCGCGGCATTGACATATTCGACTGCGTCATCCCAACGCGGCTGGCAAGGCACGCGGCAGCCTTCACGCACAGCGGCCGCATCAACTTGCGCAATGCCCGTTACAAGATAGATGAATCGCCCATTGACCCAAAGTTGGACAATTACGCCAGCGGATTCTCGCGCGCCTATCTGCGCCATCTTGTTGTCGCCAAAGAGCTGCTGGCGCATTACTTGATTAGTTTGCACAACATCGATTTTCTCGTCAGTCACGTGGCGAACATGCGCCAGGCGATCATTGACGGTCGCCTCGAAGATTACGCGGCGCAGTTTCTTGCCGATTACGCGCAACCGCTGCGGGATGGCTGAATCTGTATCGCTCGCCGCTTTTAATCACAGACTGACGCCGTGAAAGAGGTCATCTTCGTCCACGCGATTGTGATTCGGCTTCGGGAAAGCCCGCGTGAAGCCCTGTTTGCTATACAAGATTCGCCTTAGCCAGCGCGCCATGCGCGTGATGCGCCCGCCGCCTTGGCTGGCGTGACAGCGACTCGCGCGCTCCCAAATATCCAGGTAATCGGCGATCGGGATGCGCGCGTGGGCTGGCTCGACATGGTCGAGGATTTTGACAATATCAACGTCCTGGTTGAAGCCCATCCGCCGCGGATCTTGCCCTTTTAGCCTGGCTGTCAGGATGCGCGCCCAAAGCGCTACAGTCGGGAAGGCGGCGTAATAGAGCTTTTGCGGCTTGCGATTGGCTGGCAGATCGCCCTGCCGCAAGCGATGAAAGGCGCCTTCGGTCGCCTGTTGAATCGCGATGTGATCGGGATGCCCATAGCCGCCATAGCGGTTGAAGGTGACCAGCACTTGCGGCGCTACCTGACGCATCACTTCCGCAACAGCCGCTGTCACGCGCTCTGGATGGTTTTCCCACTGAAAACATAGCGAATCGGGATGCCGCGACGTTGCGCTGCCGGTCATGCCGCTGTCGCGATATCCCAGCAGAAATACCTCTTTGAAATCGAGATGCTGGCGGGCGCATGCCAATTCGCTCAAGCGCAGGTCGGCGACCGTTTTGTGCAGCCCTTGCAATTCTGGCGGCACTGTTCCTACATCGCCGTTTGTGGCGCAAATCAGGTAGACATCGACGCCGTCATCAATCCATTTGGGGATGGCTCCGCCCAAGCCGAAACTCTCGTCATCGGGATGCGCGAAGCTAATCAGCAGGCGGCGCTTTTCCATGTTGTCTCCAGATGTGTTTCTCATGAAACTATGATTGGAGCATTATACTGACTGTCCCTTGCCGAAGTGAGTATCACTTCTCTATACTGTCTGCTGTTTTGAATCTAGCCATTCGAGAGGACTACATGGGCTTGACCGGTCAAAGAAGACACTTGGTTTTGTTGGCTCTAATCGCCGCGATTGTCGCGCTGGCGGGGATCGGAGCCAAGGCGCAGAACAACGCCGCTACTAAGACGGGTCAGGTCTTCGCCACTTCGACGTCTGATGCGCTTGTTCAGGCGCAATCCGCAGTCGCGACTTTGACACCCGCACAGGACCCGGCAGTCATCATCGGGCCCTACAATTATCCGGACGGGACCAATCCCATGACCGGATTGCCGTATCCCAATGCCGAAGTGCGCGCCCGCCGCAATCTGATCGTCAAGATCTCCAATCATCCTCCTGTCGTGCGCCCCCAACACGGCTTGAATGCAGCCGACCTCGTCTTCGAATACGAAGCGGAAGGCAAAGTCACGCGCTTTGCGGCGATCTATCGGACCAACGCGCCGGCGCACGTCGGTTCGATACGCAGCGGACGCCTGCTCGATATTGAGCTGCTCACCATGTATTCGGCGCTCTTGGCTTATTCCGGCGCCAGCGAGCCGATTCGCAAGATCTATCTGAATTCCGACTATCGCTACCGATTGTTGTCGCCATCATTTGGCGACAATTGCGAAAACGCTGGCTTTTGCCGCGACAACGCATTGATAGGGCGCGGCTACGAGCATACGCTTTTTGGCGATACCCGGCGCATGTGGGAGCTCGCCACGCGCCGCAACGTGAATACGGGTTTCCGCGCCGTGGGCTTCGCCTTCAGCGAAGACACAGCCATCGGCGGCATCGCCGCGCGCGACATCTACATCCACTGGTCCTCCCGCACCAACGCCCGCTGGCAATACGACGAGGAGAGCCGGACTTACCTGCGCTTTACCGACCACGAGCCACACTTCGACGCCGCCGACGGCCAGCAGCTCTGGGCGGACAATCTGGTTATTCTCGAGGTGCCGCATCAGAGCAGGCACGATCTCTTCCCGCCGGGTTCTACGGACGAATCGCTCGAAGTTGCCTTGTGGGACAGTGGGCGCGCATACGTATTCCGTGACGGCGTCATCTTTGTTGGGTTCTGGAAACGTCTGGGGAGCAGGCCCGGGGAAGCCCTGCAATTGATGCTCGGCAATAGCGAAGCGATTCCATTGCGCCCGGGCCGGACCTGGTTAAGCGTCACGCGTTCGCTAGGCTCTGCCATCGTTAATGCGGAGCGCCAGCCCATCCCGACTCTAACGCCGGAAGCATAGGCGAACGCTTCAATTTGCCGGCATCGCGCGTCAATGTTGCGGGTCGTCAAGACAGGCGAGTATTGAGGCATTGCCAAGGATTGCCAGAAGTTGCAATCACAGCGCGCGATTCAAGGGTTTGTATTTGGCGCCATCTTCCTGGCGCTGGGCATTGTCGCTGCCTTCGCCGGAGCCTATGCTCTGACTGACGGGCAAATCGTCGAACTTGCGCAAGTGGCGCTGCTGCGCCTGCAACTAAGAGAACATCAAAACGAGCTTCACGCGCCCTATGGTAACAGCGAGGAAACGATTCGCTTCACGATAGCGCCCGGGACCACCGCTGCCGCAATCGCCACTTCTCTTTACGACACCGGTTTAATCCGAGACAAGCAGCTTTTCTTGCATTACGCGCGCGTCGAAGGTTTGGACCGCAAGTTCGAGGCTGGCGTCTATTTCTTGAACGAGACCCAGTCAATCGCCGAAATAGCGCCCATGCTGACCGATTCAAGATCAAGCCACATCCTCTTCCGCAGCTTAGAAGGGTCCCGGATTGAAGAGATCGCCGCCTTAATCGACAGCAAGAGCCGTTTCGGGTTCAGCGGCGACGATTTTCTGCGGATGGTTCAGACGGGCGCGGATTTGCCGCCCGACTTCGCCGGCTGGGCCGGCATACCGGACGGCGCGTCGCTGGAAGGTTTTCTCTTTCCCGATACATATCAGTTGCCACCCGATATCAGTGCGCTTGCCTTGCGCGATTTGCTGCTGGATGCCTTTCGCGACCGGGTGGGCGAACAATTGCGGACGGATGCCTTGGCTCAGGGATTTAGCCTTCATCAGATCGTAACCCTGGCCTCCATTGTGGAGCGGGAAGCGGTCTGGCGGGAAGAACACGATGACATCGCCGCTGTCTATCGCAATCGCTTGGCGATCAACATGAAACTGGAAGCCGACCCCACCGTGCAATATGGCCTGCAAGGCAGACGCGCTGGCTGGTGGCCCCCTATCACGCGCGCCGACTATCAGCAGGTCCTTTCCCCGTACAATACTTATCTCATTGGCGGTTTGCCCCCGGGCCCCATCGCGAGCCCGGGGCTTTCCGCTATTCAAGCCGCCATATATCCAGCCGAATCCAATTATTACTTTTTCCGCGCTGCTTGCGACAACTCCCATTTTCATAATTTTGCCGTCACCTTTGACGAGCACCTGGCAAATGGCTGCTGAGTTCCAGGGCGCTCGCGTCCGCGCCATGCGCTTTTCAGCCTGGATTCTGTTGGCAATGCAGGTAGCCGCCTGCGGCGCCCTGCAGCCCGTGGAGATTCGCAAGATCGCCCTGCTGGCTCCCTTTGAAGGACCGTACCGCGAACTCGGTTACAACGCGCTCTATGCCGTGCGATTGGCAATGTCCGAGACTGCCCAGGACAACTTGCAGTTGCTGCCGGTCGATGATGGCGGGCAAGTCAGCAGGGCTGGCGAGCGCATCCGGGCGCTGAATCTCGATAGCGCGGTTGTCGCCATCATCGCGTTGGGCGAGGCGGCTACGCATCCGCTGACGCAGCAATCCAACGACAAACCCATGATTCTCATCGGCAACTGGGGCCAGGCCCGCGCGGACGCCGACAGCCTGTATGCGACGAGTCAAGAGCGAGCGGAAGCGGGCGCGCGGGATGACCTGCTCATCGCGAGCAGAATGCTCAGCGGCGACGAGACGCCGCAAGAATTCTTCACGAGCAATGGCTCACTGGCGGACGCGCAGTTCTCCGCGCGCTATGTCGGGAGCGGACAACACACTCCACGACCCAATTGGCTGGCCACCTTGACCTATGATTTGACCCAACTTGTGCTTAGCGCGATTGCCGCTGGGGGCGAACTGCGCGGCCTTGATGTTGCTGGACTGACAGGAATTAACGGAGAGATCCGTTTCGCCGGCGGCTATTGGCAAAACGCGCCGGTTCATCGCTACCTTTTCCAGGGGGGCGAGCTTGCTCCGCTTGCCGCCTAGACATCTTCGCCAGCGACGATGCCATGAAATAGCGGCAGCGGCTCAACGAACTTATCGCTATAGACAACAGCCCCGTCGAGCAGGTCCAGCGCCTGCCGCAGCGCGTCCTGCCGGTTGGCGTGCAGCGTCATCAGCAGATCATCGCGGGCAAGGCGATCACCTACATTCGCGTGTACCTCGATGCCAACCGCGTGATCAATCGCGTCCGCTTTGGCAGCTCTGCCGGCCCCCAGCGCCAGCGTCGCCAAACCGACTTTATCCGCGAAAATGCTTTGCATATAGCCAGCTTGCGGGGAGCGCAGTTCCTGTCTGATGTTCGCTTGCGGCAGCAGACGGAGATCGTCGACCTGCCCGACATCGCCGCCCTGGACCGCGACCATTCCGCGAAAATTGTCCAGCGCGGCGCCAGACTGCAGCATCCGCCGCGCTTCAGCGCGCGTCTCGTCCAGGTCCACCCAGCGTTTGCCCTGGCCCGCCAGACGGAGCATCTGCGCAGCCAGCTCGATACAATGTCCGGCAAGATCAGCCGGTCCTTGTCCGCGTAGCGTCTTCACCGCCTCGGCAACCTCCAAGGCGTTGCCTACGGCGACACCCAGTGGTTGATTCATATCCGACAAAAGCGCTACCATGTCGCGGCCCGCGTCGACGCCAATCTGGACCATGATGGTCGCCAGTTGCCGCGCTTCTTCCAGGGTCTTCATGAAGGCGCCCTGCCCTACCTTGATATCGAGCACGACGCCATTCGCGCCCGCCGCCAGTTTTTTGCTCATGATGCTGCTGGCCATCAGCGGGGCGCTGGCAACGGTGCCGGTGACATCGCGCAGCGCATATAGTTTTCCGTCAGCCGGCGCCAGGGATTTGCTTTGCCCGGCTAGCACCAGACCGGTATCGCGCGCGATCTGGCGAAACTGCCGCTCGGACAGGTTCACGTTGAAGCCAGCGATAGACTCCAGCTTGTCCAAAGTGCCGCCGGTGAAACCGAGTCCGCGGCCGCTCATCTTGGCGATTGGCACGCCAAAAGCCGCTACCAAGGGCAATACCACTAGGCTCGTCTTGTCGCCGACGCCGCCGGAGGAATGTTTGTCAACCGCGTAAGCGACAATATCGGAAAGGTCCAGCATATCGCCGGATTCTGCCATGGCGATAGTCAAGTCGACAATCTCGCCGCGATCCATGCCGCGAATGATGATCGCCATCAACAGCGCCGATACCTGATAGTCCGGGATCGTTCCCGCTGTATAGGCTTGCACAAAATAGCGGATTTCACCTTCGCTCAAGGACTCGCCATCGCGTTTCTTGCCGATAATATCAATCATGCGCATAGCAAAGTCGCCCCTTCGCCGTTACAGAAACGATGTATTGCGATTATACTGCCGCGCCGCGCGATAAGGAAATCTCCATTGCCGTGAAGAGGATGCGGATGATTGACGTCAGCCGCATTCGATTGTACGATTTGCCAGAATCATCATCGTAAGCCCGTTTTGCTGTCTTGAGCGAGCAAAACGGCTGAAAAGACAAAGTGAACGTACAGGTAGAATTGGCGAGGGAGTAATCGTGACAGTTCAATCGAAAAGCAAGAATTCTGTCAAACGGACCAGGCTTGTCCTCGGGGCTGTCGTCGTTATCGCGGCGGCTGTCGCGGCGGCATTTGTCTTAATATCCAACCAGAGCGCCGTCAGCGCGGACGCCTATGACTACTCCCAGATCCCGCAAGAACGGCAGTCGGATGGCGGGTTTGTGCTCGGCGACCCAGCCGCCCCAGTGACCATTGTAGCATTTGAGGACTTTTTGTGCGGGCATTGCCAGCGCTACAAGGTAAACGTTGAGCAGCTCATCTCGGAATACGTGGCGAAGGGATTGGCGCGCTTCGAATATCGTTTCACGCCCGTTGTCGACCCCAGTTATTCCTGGCAGACGGCTAAACTAGCGGAATGCTCGGAAACCCTGCGCCCCGGATCATTCTGGAACGCGCATGACGCCCTGTACGAGATCGCTAGCGCGCGCCAATTCAGCGACAACTCTTCGCGCATTTTCGCCGAGAGAATGGATATGCCCTATGCTGATTTATTGGAATGCACGCGCGACGCGAATCAGGTGAATAAAGACCTGCAGTTGGCCAACCAGTTGAGCGTCACCGGCACGCCGACGATATTTGTTCGTTATGGCGATGGTTTCCCGCAGCCCTTCCCCTTCGGCAAGCAGCCCAACTTCGAGCAATTGGCAGCAGTAATAGAAGAGGCGCGTTAGCGCCGGAGCGGTTGGCGAAGCCTATGCGCACGGTGGAATGGGACGGCGACGCCGTCAAGATGATAGATCAACGGGCGCTGCCCTGGGAACTGGCTTTTGTTCGGCTGGAAACGGCAGAGGCGGTCGCCAACAGCATCCGGGATATGACGGTGCGCGGCGCGCCCGCCATCGGCGCGGCGGCAGGATTCGCTATGGCTTTGGCAGCGCGGAAGAGCGCGGCGACGACAGTTGAGGCGCTAATTGAGGACCTGCAAGCGCAGGCCGAGCTGCTAAAAGCGGCGCGCCCGACCGCGGTAAATCTCGCTTGGGCGGTCGACAAGCTGTTGGAAATTGCCAGCAACGGCGAGTTCAACAGCGCGGACGAGTTACGCGCAAGTTTACTGCGGTCCGCGCAGCGGATCGCCGACGATGACGTCGCTGTAAACAGCCGCATGGGCGCCCATGGCGCGACGCTGCTCAAGGACGGGGCGACGATCCTGCATCACTGCAATACCGGCGCCTTGGCGACTGTCGACTATGGCACTGCCCTGGGCGTGGCGCGCGCGGCATTTGAACGGGGAAAGCGCATTCACGTTCTGCTTGACGAGACCCGTCCCCGTTTACAAGGATCGCGACTGAGCGCCTGGGAGCTGGAACAGCTTGGCATCAGCTACGACATCATTCCCGACAGCGCCGCCGGCTACTATATGGGCAAAGGCGAGGTCGATATCGTCTTGGTTGGCGCCGATCGCGTGGCAGCCAATGGCGACTTCGCAAACAAGATTGGCACCTATCAGTTGGCGATCTTGGCGAAGGAACATGGCATCCCATTTTATACGGTTGCCCCAAGCTCCACCATTGATTTAAGTTTGGACAGCGGCGCCGATATTCCCATCGAAGAGCGCTCGCCGGCCGAGGTCACGACGCCCTATGGCAATCCCATCGTGCCCGAGACCTTCAAGGCGCGCAATCCAGCCTTTGATGTCACGCCGCAGCGCTATTTGACCGGCATCGTGACGGAAAACGGCATCGCTAGACCGCCCTATAGCGAAAGCTTGGCGCGAGCCGTCGCCGGTGAAGAACTCTAAGCGATTACAGCCAGATTGTCCTGTTCCACCACCCAAAAATAATGAATGCGCCCTTGCCTCCGCAGAGCAATCGCACTAGATTTTTTAACCATCGAGGGTCGCGTAGACACTGACCGCCGACACCGAGATTTAACTCCTGTTCTGGCAAAAAGGAGGCAATGTAGGGGCGATTCTGTGAATCGCCCACTATATTCTCACTCTTTTCATGGGCGACACACAGTGTCGCCCCTACAGTTCGTTAGAATTTTGTGACATTCGGCACATAATTGCTTTTGGTGCGATTGCTCTGCCTGCCTCCGCTGCTGCTGTACAGGCGCGCCAGGATTGCGTATAATTCCTGCCGCGATTATTGAAGCGCGCGAACGGGGAAAAACCCATGCGAATTGTCATTACCGGATCCATAGCTTACGACTATCTGATGCGCTTTCCCGGCAAGTTCAAAGAGCACTTTATCCCCGACGCCCTCGATCACATCAGTCTCAGTTTCTTGGTCGACGATATGAGCAAACATTGGGGTGGCATTGCCGCAAATATCGCCTTCACCATGGCCAAGTTCGGCATCCGTCCGATGCTGATGGGCACGGTTGGCAGTGACTTCGGCGAATACCGGTGTTGGCTGGAAGACAATGGCGTCGATTGCAGCACTGTGGTGCAGGTTGATGAAGTGCTAACTGCCTCATTCTTTGGCAATACCGATGAGGACAACAATCAGTTGGCTTTCTTCTACGGCGGCGCCATGAACCTTGCCAGAAACTATTCGCTAGCCGATGTCGTTAGCGAATGCCCCGACATGGTTGTCGTCTCGCCTAATGATCCTGTGGCCATGGGCAAGCTGACCGATGAATGCCGTAGCCGAGGCATTCCTTTTGTCTACGACCCCAGCCAGCAAGTGCCCCGCCTCAGCGGCGACGAACTCAAGCGCGGCATGCTTGGCGCCTATCTGATGGTGGTCAATGCTTATGAAGCGAGCGTCATTTGCAGCAAAACGGGCCTAAGGCTCGACGACCTGCGCGACCAGATCGAGATTCTGATAGTTACCGAGAGCGAAAAGGGCTCCACCATTTATTCTGCGGGCGAAATAATAGAGATTCCGGCTTTTGCGCCGAGTCAAATCATAGACCCTACTGGCGCCGGCGACGCTTATCGAGCTGGTCTGCTGGCGGGTATCGCTCGTGGTCTTCCGCTGGAGACTTCCGCGACAGTTGGCGCGCTTGCCGCAACTTATGCGCTGGAAAAAATTGGTCCGCAGAATCATGATTTCAGCGCCGCGGGATTTGTCGCGCGTTACCGCAGCCTGGCTGATGACGGCGGACGTCTGGAGCGCTTGCTCGACACAAGCGCCTGAACATCTGCGACAGACCCGCGCGGATATGATACAATCAATGCGCTTCGGCTAGAGAATGCCTAGAGTGACAATTCGGGAGAAAACATGAGCATTGCGAACGACATCAAAGACGTGGAGCTGGCTACTGGCGGGCGTTATCGCATCGAGTGGGCGAGCCAAGAGATGCCCGTTCTCAAACAGTTACGTGAACGCTTTGCCAAAGAGAAGCCGCTGGCCGGGTTGCGCGTATCTGCTTGCTTGCACGTTACGACCGAAACAGCCAACTTGATGCAGACTTTGCAAGCGGGTGGCGCCGACGTCGTGCTCACCGCCTCCAATCCCTTGTCTACGCAAGACGATGTGGCCGCTTCTTTGGTCGCCAACAACGAAATCCCTGTCTACGCCATCAAGGGCGAGGACAACGAGACCTATTACCGGCATATTCACGCCGCGTTGGATCACAAGCCGCACATCACGATGGACGACGGCGCCGACCTGGTTGGCACAATTCACAAGACCCGGCGCGAGGCGCTTGATGAAATCATCGGCGGTACCGAAGAAACGACGACCGGCGTCATAAGGCTGCGCGCAATGGCGAAGGACGGCGCGCTCGAGTTTCCTGTCATCGCCGTCAACGACAGCGCGACCAAACATCTCTTTGACAATCGCTATGGCACAGGGCAAAGCACGCTGGATGGCATCATCCGCGCGACAAATATATTGATGGCTGGCAGAGTCGTGGTCGTGGCGGGTTATGGATGGTGCAGCCGCGGCATCGCCATGCGAGCGGCTGGGCTGGGCGCCAATGTCATCGTCACAGAGGTTAATCCTCTGCGCGGGCTCGAAGCTGTCATGGACGGCTACCGCGTCATGCCTATGGCGGAGGCGGCAAAAATCGGAGACATCTTCGTTACCGCAACCGGCGACATCAATGTCATCGACACCCATCATTTCCAAGACATGAAAGATGGCGCAATCATCTGCAACTCCGGTCACTTCAATGTCGAAATCAATCTTACAGGACTCGCGGAGATGGCTTGCGCTCCCCCAAACTTGGTCCGCCCCTTCGTTGAAGAGTACCGCTTGGATGATCGCTCGATCTATGTTTTGGGCGAGGGACGCTTGATTAACCTGGCCGCCGCCGAGGGGCATCCCGCTTCCGTGATGGACATGAGCTTTGCCAACCAGGCTCTGGCTGCCGAGTACATGGTCAATAACGTCAGGATTCTGGACAATCAGGTCCATACGATTCCGGCCGACGTGGACATGGAAATCGCGCGACTCAAGTTGAGCGCCATGGGCATTAAAATCGACAACCTGACCGAGCAGCAGGCAGCTTATCTCAATCAATGGGAAGAAGGCACCTGATACAGATTCCTTTGCACAATAATGGGGGCATATCGATACTATATTCGACCAATGCGCCAATTCGTTGTATAGTTTAGATATTCAGGATTAATTTGCAGCGCCAAGAAGAGGAACGGAAGATCATGGATAATAAATTAGTTCGCATCGTCCTATTTATGCTGTGTCTTGCCCTCCTGATAGCTGCTGTGCCGGTCCTGTCGCAAGGGGGCGCGAGAGCGCGCTTCGTCAATGTGGCGCCCGGCGCGCCGTCAATCGACATCTTGGTGAATGGCGAGTTGGTCGAATCCGGGCTGGCTTATGGCGAATCGACCGCTTACCTGAATCTGCCGTCCGGGAACATCAACTTGCTCGGTCTTGTCGCTGGAACATCCACCGCGCAACTCGAGCATAGCGCAGACCTAGCTGCCGGCTCCGCGGTATCCTTTCTAATGTCGTCGGCGCTTTCGCCGCAGTTCCAAGCCATTCCAGAAAACCTCGGCTCCCTGGAATTCGGCGCGACCCGGCTATCTATCGTCTATGCTATTGCCGACGGTCCGCCGGTCGATATGGTCTTCCGGGAAAACGGCGAGATCTTGGGCGAAGGCATTCGACCTGGCGACGTGGTCGGTCCCTATGAATTGAGAGCCGGCGTATATAACTTGGATCTGATTGTGGCTGGGGACGCCAGCGGATCGTCAATTCTCGATTTACGCGCGCCGGTAGCGGCCGGCACCAGTCATCTCGCGATCGTCTATGGCAGCGCGAACGACCCGCAGGTCTTGACCACTTCCGCGCCCACAGCTGCGCCAACTGACAGCGGTCTGGTGCGATTTCTTCACGCGGTGCAAGGCGCGACGCCCTTCGCTTTAAGCGTGAACGATTCGCTGATCGTTCCGTCGCTCGCCTATGCGCTGCCATCGCAGCACATTGCTTTGCCGAGCGGGTCACATCAAGTCGCGCTTAGCATCGGCGGCGCGGAAATTACTTCCATGACCTTGAACGTAGCCGCTGGCCAAGCTCAAACCGCTGTTGTTATGGGCTCGCCGGCGAATTTGAGCATGTTATCTTATAGCGACGACCTGAGCGCAATTGACCGGGCAACGTCTTTGGTGAGTTTGATCAACGCCATTCCAGGCAGCACAGTCGATCGCCTGATCCTGTCGAGCGGCGCGACAGCCGCGACGGACGTCGTTTATGGAAGCGCGAGCGCCGCGGCGAAAATCGTCACTGGCAACCAAGGGCTGACGCTAGATTTAACGATTGGCGACGATAGCGGCGCAGTCAATCTGCCGGTCAAGCGCTTTTACGGCGGCTCATATTACAATCTGATCGCCCTGCCCGGCAGCGCCTTTTCCGGTCCTCATCTGCTCATTGCCGAAACGAGCGTTCTGCGCGGCCTCGACGTTGATGTGTCGCTGATGGAGCCAGAAACGCCGGCGCTGGCGCCGACAGAGGAACAGTTACCAGAAGAAGAAGTATTGCAACCGGTCTTCATCTCCCCCGCAGAGATTGACGGACCCACCGCTCGCGTGAGTATCAACCGCGGCGCGAACTTGCATTTGCGGCTATATCCTCATAGCGAAGCCCTATCGCTTGGCTTGGCGCCGGCCGATACAACCTTGATCGTATTGGGCAGACGCGGCTTGACAGAATATTATGGCGAGGAGCCGGCCGATGAACCAGTCGATCTGAGCGACTTCGATTCCGATCCCGCTGAAGGCTTGGAACGCTGGGAAGATCTGGAACCATCCGATACTTGGCTCTTCGTCACCTATTTGACGCCCGATGGCGGCACGATAGACGCCTGGGTGAACGCTCTGTATCTCGATGTTGTAGACGAAGACGGAGAACCGCAGCGGCTGGCTGAACTGGAGATGATACGGCAGAACCAGGCGGGCGCGTCCAGGAGCACCTCGATTGGACCGCCGCAGCCGCTCGAGCGCGTCAGCGCTCATGCCTTTAACCTGAACGTGGGCGTCAAGCTGAACATCCGCCGGACGAACGATGTCAGTTCCGAGAATCTGGGACAAATCGCAAATGGCGACACATTACGGCTGATCGGACTGGATGGGTCTGACGAATGGGCATTCATCGAGTATAACGCGGCCGATGACGTGATTATCAGCGGTTGGGTAAGCGCTGAATACGTTCAAATCTTGCTCGACGGCAAAACGGTTAGCCTGGAGGAGCTGCGCGAAATCGACGCTTCACTGATTTCGCTGGCCAGCGATTCAGCTCGCGGCGGCATCAGTTTGGCGGGCGATGCCGAAGTCCCGCCCGTACCGACCAAAGACCCCTTCCTTGGTGCTGTTGTCGCGACAGTCGACCTGAATCCCGACGCGAATCTTCACCTGCGCATGCGGCCGCAGGCCTCCACCGAATCTCTGGAACTCATTCCCGCCGGCACGAGACTGATAGTCGCCGGCGTCACCGAAAGCGGAGAATGGTACAAGGTCAGCTATGAAGAGGAGATCGGTTGGATTGCCGCCGATTACGCTGTCCTGTCCTTCAACAATCGCAAATTGCCTCTGGAAGAATTGCTCGGAAGACTCATGCTCTTTGATGACCGAGGGGACGAACTGCCATAAGCGTCGGACGGGGCGACTGACGATATGTCGATAACTCGCTCTGGCAGCAGCCGCTGGCAAGTCGAAAGTCAATCCGCAGTCCCGCTTGAATGAACGGGATTGTTGCTATGCCGCCGCCGCCTCGCCAGTCGAAGCGTGGACAAAGGCTCTGCTATAACCCCTTAGCTTACAAGATAAACCGCGATGGGCTATAATGTCGCTGGATTCAATAACTCAGCGCATTCAGGAAGAGCCCTTGCGCATCCTAATCACCGGCGCCGGCGGATTCGTCGGCCGCCATCTGGCGCAACACCTGGGCGATTCGCAGCCGACCGCGACGCTTTGCGGCACGACGCTTTTTCCGGAAGAAACCGTCAGCCCGTCCATCGATATCGCCCGGCAAATCGATCTCAAAGCAGCGCGACAAGTCCGCGAACTGCTGCGTGAATTCGCGCCGGACGTGATATTTCATTTGGCCGCGCAGGCTTTTGTGCCGCGATCATTCGACGAGCCCTGGGAGACCTTGGAAAACAACATAGCTTCCCAGCTCAACATCATACAAGCCTGCCTCGCGCTTGATCTGCGCCCGCGCATGGTGATCATCAGTTCAGCCGAAATATATGGCGCCGTCTCGCCCGCCCAATTGCCCTTGGACGAGCGGACGGAGCTGCGTCCCACCAATCCCTATAGCGTTAGCAAAGTGGCGCAGGATATGCTGGCGCTGCAATTTCACCTCAGTCACGGGCTGCCAATCATGCGCGCGCGGCCGTTTAATCACATCGGGCCGGGCCAGAACACGCGCTTCGTGGCGCCGGCATTCGCGATTCAGATCGCCAAGATTGAGGCGAAGCAGCAAGAGCCGTTTATATATGTTGGCAACCTGGCGGCAAAACGAGACTTTACCGACGTGCGCGACATCGTCCGAGCATACAAACTGATTGCCGAAAAAGGCGAACCCGGCGAAGCCTATAATGTCGCTTCGGGCATGGCAAACAGCGTGCGGCACATCTTGAACAGCTTGCTCGGGCTGACGGAGATTGACATTGAAGTGCGCGTCGACAAGGCGCGCTTACGCCCCGTCGATATTCCCGAAATCCGCGGCGACGCCGGCAAGCTGCGCCGCGACACCGGCTGGGAGCCGCGATTCACATTACAAGAAACCTTGGAAGACGTGCTGGCGGATTGCCGCCGGGGCGTCAACAGCGCGTAATAAGGAGTTCCCCCGATATGGCGAAGAGAGCGCTTATCACCGGCATCACTGGCCAAGACGGCTCTTACCTGGCGGAATTTTTGTTGGGCAAGGGCTATGAAGTCTACGGGATGGTGCGCCGCACCAGCACGGTTCGCTACGAGCGGATTCAACACATTCAGAGTCAAATCCACATTGTGCAGGGCGATATGGGCGATCACGCCAGTTTGATTACCGCCATCAGCACGATAGAGCCGGACGAGATTTATAACTTGGCGGCGCAGAGCTTCGTGCCAACTTCCTGGAATCAGCCGGTCTTCACCGGTGACATCACTGGACTGGGCGTGACGCGCATGCTCGACGCCATTCGCTCGGTCAACCCGGGCATTAAGTATTATCAAGCCTCCTCCAGCGAAATGTTTGGCAAAGTGCGCGAGGTGCCGCAAAAGGAATCCACGCCCTTTTATCCGCGCAGCCCCTACGGCGTAGCGAAAGTCTATGGCCACTGGATCACAGTGAATTACCGCGAAAGCTACGATCTCTTCACTTGCAGCGGCATACTTTTCAATCACGAATCGCCGCGGCGGGGCTTGGAGTTTGTCACGCGCAAGGTGACCCACCATGCCGCCATGATCAAGCTAGAAATGGCGAAGGAGATTCGCATTGGCAATCTGGAATCGCAGCGCGACTGGGGCTTCGCGGGCGATTATGTGCGAGCCATGTGGTTGATGCTGCAGCAGGACAAGCCGGACGATTTTGTAGTCGCCACCGGGAAAACGCATTCGGTGGAACGCCTGCTGGAAGTTGCCTTTGGGCATGTCGGGTTAAATTGGCGGGACTATACCGTGCAAGATCCACAATTCATGCGTCCAGCCGAGGTCGACCTGCTGGTGGGAGACGCCAGCAAAGCCGGGCGAAATCTCGGGTGGACGCCAGAAGTCGCATTTGAAGAGTTGATCGGCATGATGGTTGATTCCGATCTCAGGAAGCTGCGCGACAATCCAGCGCTTGTACTCTGATGCCCTTGCCTAGCCTCATTGATACGCATTGCCATCTCTATTTTCAGGCATACGCGGATGACTTGGACGAGGTCATACGACGCGCTGCCGACGCCGGCGTTCGACAGCTGATCGCGCCAGCAATTGACCTCGACAGTTGCGGCGAGGCGCTCGCGCTGAGCCAAGCCTATTCGAGCGTATTCTGCGCGCTGGGGATTCATCCGAATAGTAGCGGCGACGCTAATCCTGCTTGCATCAAACAAATTCGCAGCTGGTCCCACCGAGACAAAGTGATCGCGATTGGCGAAATCGGCCTGGACTACTATTGGGACAAGAGCCAGAAACCTGTTCAAATCAAATGGTTCGAAACGCAACTTGAACTTGCGGCGGAACTTGATTTGCCTGTCATCATCCATAATCGCGAAGCCGGTGATGACCTGCTGGACATACTTGAATCCTGGGCGCCCAGCTTGTCCGCTGATTTACGAAATCGCCCGGGCGTCCTGCATTCCTTCTCCGGCGATCAAGCGCAAGCCGAACGGGCTTTGGCGCTCGGCTTTTATCTGGGCTTCACCGGTCCCCTCACTTTCAAAAACGCGCCCGATTTGCGACACATCGCACGCTGCGCGCCGCCTGATCGACTGCTTATCGAGACAGACGCCCCCTTCCTGAGTCCGCAGCCCCACCGCGGGAAACGCAACGAACCCGCCTACCTGTCTTACATCAACGACAAATTAGCTGAATTGCAGGGCATCCCCCCGCAGGAAATGGCGCGCCAAGTATCGGCAAACGCCGTAAAGCTG
Source organism: Phototrophicaceae bacterium (assembly GCA_965116975.1). Taxonomy (GTDB): domain Bacteria; phylum Chloroflexota; class Anaerolineae; order Aggregatilineales; family Phototrophicaceae; genus UBA6055. The sequence goes on along the minus strand of OZ220735.1, from coordinate 1,375,061 downwards.
TTTTCGCTGCCGCCGCTGCCAGACATGACAACCAGGGCAATCGCTTCAAAATGATGGCGGACGAAATGGCGGGATTCTAAACTGAAAATTAACTACAGAGTACGCAGAGAACGCAGAGAAAACAAAAAATCTCATCTCAGCTGTGATTTTTGGTGACAAATCACGTTTCGCTGGGGACTGTTGCCGATTCCGGGCCGCAGATTTAGAAGAATAGTCGTCTATACTCCTACGAACTCTGTGTCCTCTGCGTCCTCTATGTTGAAAATAATTTGAAGCGATTGCCCTGCATGACAACCTTCATTTGAGCTCGGATTTCGCAAAATATTGGTACACTGTGTTCATGTGGCTGATTGACGGAGTCTGACTTGGCGGACATCTCGATTATCATCGTGAATTGGAATGTGCGCGATCTCTTGGACAAATGCCTGGCCAGCTTGTTAGAAGCGCAGGAAGGCGGCGACCCAAGCGACGGGGGAAGACCGGCGCTGGAAATCATCGTGGTCGATTGCAACAGCCAAGACGACAGCGCCGCTATGATACGCGAGCGTTACCCAACTGTTAAGCTGCTGCAGCAATGCGAAAACATCGGCTTCACGCGCGGCAACAATCTGGGAATGCGAGCGGCGACAGCGGATACGCTTATGCTGCTCAATCCCGATACGGAAGTCTTCGCCGGCGCCTTGATGACGATGCTGGCTTACATACGGCAGCAGCCCGCTGTAGGCATTCTGGGACCGCATACGCTCAACACAGACGGCAGCCACCAGTCGACGCGACGACGCTTTCCAACGCTGCTGACGGGCTTGTTCGAGAGCGCCTGGCTATCCGTACTGGCGCCTGCAAGCGTATTCGACAGCTACTTCATGCGTGATACGGATGACGACGCCATATTGGAGGTGGACTGGGCGCAAGGATCGGCATTGATGTTACGGCGAGCGGTCTGGCAGGAAATCGGCGAGCTCGACGAAGGATATGTTATGTACTCCGAAGAACTGGACTATTGCAAACGCGCCAAAGAAGCCGGCTGGAAAGTGATGTATCACGGCGGCGCCAAGATAAAGCATCACGGCGGCAGGAGCAGTGAGCAAGTTGCAGCCTTTAAGCAGATCCAGTTTCACACCAGCAAACTGCGTTACTTCCGCAAGCATCATGGCGACCGGCATTATGCGCTGCTGCGCGTGATGATACTCGCGCAGTTCTGTTGGCAACTAATCTTGGAATTCGTAAAAGCCTGTATCGGGCATAAGCGCGCGCTGCGCCAAGAGCGCATCAAGACTTACTGGCAGGTTCTGCGCCATGGCTTGAAAGCGGAGCTATGAATATCGGGCTAATCAGTGGCGAATTCCCGCCGATGCCCGGCGGCGTCGGACATTTTTCGCGGATTCTCGCGGAGCGCATGCAGGCGCAGGGACATTCTCTGCGGGTGCTCGGCAGAACTGGCTCCGAATATGAGTCATTGGAAATCACAGGTCTACCCGGCTGGGGCTTGAAGAATGTCTTGAAAATCCGGACCTGGGCCGAGGACCATGCGCTTGACATCATCAATCTGCAGTTCCAAACCGCCGCCTACGATATGTCGCCCTGGATCCACTTTCTGCCATCGCTGCTTGATCAGCCTTTCGTAACAACCTTTCACGATTTGCGTCATCCCTATCTCTTTCCCAAAGCCGGTCGCCTACGTGGCTGGAGCGTGACGCATCTAGCGCGCAGCGCCGACGGTCTGATAAGCACAAATCCCGAAGATGACGGTATATTGGCGCAGCTGCCCATGCGCGCGCTCATTCCCATCGGCAGTAATATCCTGCACGAAACTTCGTCTGATGATTCATCTGACGCTTCAACTGACGCTTCAACTGAGGCTTCAAGTGAGGCTTCATCAGCGCGCTGGCGCGAAGGATTGTCCGAATCCAGTATTTTGATCGGACATTTCGGATTCGCGCAAGCCATCAAGGGAATCGACTTAATGCTCGAGGCGCTGGCGGAATTGCGCGCGGACGGTCATGATTTACGGCTGCTCTTCATCGGCGGACAAGACAATGCGGTCAACGCCGACCATGGTGAAAGCTACCGAAAGAGTCTTGAAGATCGGATCAAGGAATATGGGCTGGAGGACGCCCTGCGCTGGACCGGCTTCTTGCCGGAAGCAGAGGTGGCGGCTTGCCTCCAGGCAGTCGATTTTGTGACATTGCCTTATCTTGATGGCGCTTCCTACCGCCGCGGCAGCCTGATGGCGGCGATCAATTATGGCTGCGCTATATTGACAACCCAGCCGGCAGTCGCGCATGAAGCTTTCATTCACGGCGAAAACTTATGGTTGATTGAGCGCCAATCCGCGGCGGCTATTAGCGCTGCGATGCTGCACCTGATTGAGAATCCGCAGACGCGAAATCAATTGCGCAGCGGGGCGCGAAAACTTCGGCTGCGCTTCGATTGGGATGTCATTGCCCGCGATACACTCGCCTTCTTTGAAGAGGTCCTGCGCGCTGCTGGACAGCGCGCGGCGCGCGAGGAAGATTGAATCATGCGCCTGCTGCGGCGATACGCGCGCCATCCGGACGCGCTGGCGCTGGCTTGCCTGACGCTGTTATGGCTGTTCTTCTTTTGGCGCTTGTTCACGCCTGTAGCCGCCGACCAAGCCTCCCTCGCCCAAGGCGACTTCTCCGCTCAATTTGTGGCTTTTGCCGACTACCAGTATCAGCGCCTCTCGCAAGGAGAAATACCGCTTTGGAACCCCTATAACAACGGGGGCCTGCCTTTTATCGGGGATACGCAAGCCGCGGTCTTTTATCCGCCGCGCTGGATAACGATCGCCCTGAGCTCCCTCGCTGGCGGCTGGAGTTATAACGCGCTGCAACTGGAGATGACCGCTCATGTGCTGGTTTACAGCCTGTTGATGTACGTTTTTCTGCGGCGGTTGACCCTCCGGCAGGAGCTTAGTCCGCTGGCGGCTTTGGCAGCGGCTATCGTTTGCGCCTATGGCGGTTATACCAGCAGCTATCCGCCTTTGCAGCTCGCGATTCTGGAGGCGGCAATCTGGTTTCCCCTGGCCGGCCTCGGGATCCTGGAAGCGACGCGAACCAGAAAACTTTCCTATGCTTATGTCGCGCTGGCCGGTTTTGCCCTAGGGCTGTCCTGGCTTGCGGGTCACCCGCAAACGAGTTGGTTCATGACCTATATGCTTTGCGCCTACTTTGCCTATCGCGTCTACCAACAGAAAATCGGCTGGCGAGCCTTGATCTTTGGCGGGCTAGGTTTTGGCGTGATCGCATTTTGCGCGGCTGCTGTCACACTGCTGCCCGGTATCGAATATCTTCTGCACACGTCGCGCGCGGGCTTGGGTTTCGAGCAAAAGGGGAACGGTTTTCCCATCCAAGACCTGGCGCAGATTGTGTTTCCCGGCTCGGTTAGCCTATGGTCTCCCCTTTACATCGGTTTGCCTGCTCTATTTTTCATCGCCGCAGCCCTGGTCCGCAAGGCAGGGGAGAGTCGCTTCTGGCTGGCTGTAGCTGCGGTCGGTCTGTTTTTGAGTTTTGGGGCAAACAGCCCCTTCTATCACCTCGCATATAACCTCCTGCCAGGTTTACGTTTTTTCCGTGGACAAGAACGTGCCGCCTTCGTGGTCGCGAACAGCCTGGCAATCGTGGTCGGCTTCGGACTTGTCGCCGCCGGCAACTGGCAGAACCAATTTCATCGCCAGCGCGCCCAGTTCTGGTGGCGGCGATTCGCTGCTCTGGTTTTTGCGGCTGCCATCGGCGCATTTGTCTTGTGGATGGGCGACAGCGCGCGCTGGAGCCTCTTCTTCAGCAGCGCGTCGCGCAGCGCTGCTATCATGGCGCTCGGCACGCTGCTGTTATTTGCCTTTCTTAGACAGCCACGCCGGCCCATCATGGGCATCGCATTGATCGCGCTGATCGCCTTGGACCTGTTTTCGCTAAGCCAAGACCATCCGGGCACCTACGACCCGCTGCCTTATACCGAACAATTAGCTATGGCGCCGCCCCCGCTTGTGCAAAAAGTATTGGATGAGGCAGAGGCGAGCCAACCTTTCCGGGTTGATGGCTTCCGCGGCTTGGGGGGGAATTTCGGCAGTCTTTACAGCCTAATGGATATGCGTGGCATCAGCCCGCTCTTTCTGGAGGGTCCCTACCAAATCATCCACCGGGATTATGTGAACAATCCTTTAGCTTGGGAGTTATTCGCGGTCAAATTCGTCTATAGCGGCTCGGAGACTCTGTCCGTCCAATCGACTGTGCTGACCACTGGAAGCGATGCCGAAGGCAAGGTCTACCTGCACCAGCTTGACAACCCGCGCCCCTTCGTGCTTCTGGTCAATCATGCCGACGTGGTCGACAGCGACGGTTTCGCTCGGGCGCTGATGGACGACCCGCGCTATAACCTGCGCGGCAAAATCGTTTTGCACAGCGCGCCTAAGCTGGATCTGCCCGAGCATCAGACAAGCGGCAGCGCCACGGTCAAATCTTATGCAGAGGAAGAAATCGTCATCGAAGTGGACAGCGCCAGCAATGCCATACTTTCAATCGCCCAGCCCCATTATGTCGGCTGGTCCGCGCAACTGGACGGCAAGCCCGTGGAGATCCTGCGCGCCTATGGCGGTTTGAGCGCTGTGGAAATCCCGGCCGGTCAAGTTTTGCTGCATTTGCGCTACAATCCGCTGAGTTATGCGATTGGCTTTGCAATAAGCGCAATCGCCTGGCTGAGCCTCGCTCTATTGGTCCTCTTCAAATTATTCCGGAGGTAAGGATTGGCGCGGGTCAACGCTCTGCAAATCTGGATCGGTCGAGTCAAAAGCCGCCACTACTGGATCACGGTCGGGTTCGCTGTAGGCGCGCTGGCGACTTTGATTGGCTTCACGATCGCCAGCCTGGGTCCCTTCCTGGCGCTGGCGGCGATACTTGGCATATTGACGGGGCTCTATGTTATCACCGATATCCGCATCGCCCTCTACGCCATCATTGTCACATTGCTGCTGCTGCCATTTGGCGTTTTCCCGGTCAAGATCGCGATAACGCCTACCCTGCTGGATTTAGCCATGGGCGGATTCTTGCTGGTTTATCTGTTCCAGTGGATGACTGGCCGCCGGGGCGGTCTGCGCTTGACACCGGCGCATGCCTTCGTCGCCCTATACACCATGTGGCTGATATTCACTTTTGCTCTGGGCATGCGGCATGCCATGCCCACGCCGGCCAATATCCGACAGTTTGCGGAGACGCTGCTCAGCATCGGCATGGTCTTTATCCTCTCGGATCTATTGCGCGACCCCAGGACTTTGCGCCGCCTGGTCTTGGTGATTGTGCTGACAATCGGCTTGCAGGCTCTGATCGCCATCGCGCTTTTGGCATCGCCCGATACCTTCGCCGAAAGCCTGTTGGTTCGGCTCTCGCGCATTGGCTATCCGGATGGCGGCGTCATCCGATACATCGAGGACAATCCAGCCTTCGGCGAAAGAGCCATCGGCACCTGGGTCGATCCCAACGCGCTGGGGGGCATCCTGGCGGCCGCCGCGCTCATTATCGCGCCACAGATCGTGTCCAAAGCGCCCGTCATTCCCAAGCGCTGGTTGACCGTAGGCATCTTCGCGGCTGTGACGCTGGCGCTATATTTGACCTCGTCGCGGGCATCGCTGCTGGCATTGGCTTCGGGTTTGTTATTCACCGCTTTAATTCGCTACCGCCGCATGCTGCCCGTCCTGCTCATCGCCACGGTCGCTTTTGCATTGCTGCCGCAAACACAAGGTTATCTGGATCGATTGCTGCAAGCCTTCCAGGGCGCCGATCTGGCTACACAAATGCGGATTGGAGAATGGACCGATTCGCTGACGTTAATCGGGCGCTATCCTTGGGTCGGCGTGGGTTTTACCGGCACGCCCGAAATTGATATCTATACCGATGTCGCCAATATGTACTTGATCATGGCCAACCAAATCGGGTTAACCGGCGTCGCGATCTTCCTGTCTGCCATGGCCGCAGTATTCATTTATGGCAACCTGGCTTGGCGTCCTGCCAAGAACCAGCCAGACATCACCGCGATTCACCTTGGCTACCACGCCGCCCTGTTCACGGCGCTTGTGAATGCCGTGGCCGACCTGTACTTTTTTCGGCTCGACTTCCAGGCTTCCATCACCTGGTTCTGGCTTATCGTCGCCCTGTGCCTGGCGAGTTCACGTCTGGCGCTGGAAAGGAACAATGTAGCAGCGATGAGACAAAATGAGCAATCTACCATTGCAGCAAGCGGTCTGATGCAATAAAATGCCCATCTACAACTGAATGATAGCTTTCCGCTTCGCGCAAACCCTTGTCGCGAGGCTGCATCCGAGGAAAGGACCCTTCATGAGAGACTATGAGCTCACCTTCATTGTGCGTACCCTCGCCACCGGCGAAGAAGTCAACCAAGCCATTGATCAAGTCATAAGTTATATCGAACAGGGCAATAACGGCACTGTGAACAGCGTCGATCGCAAGCTCTTTGGACGCCGGCGCCTGGCTTATGAAATTGACGGTCAGCGAGAAGGACATTACGTCGTCGTCAAAGCCGCTATCAAAGCCGAACATATCATCGAATTGGAAACCGAACTGAAGCTCTTTGACCCGGTGCTGCGCTATTTGCTGGTTCGTGACGAGAGCAAAAAAGCCCAAGCGAAAAAACAGAAAAACGAAAGCTGAAGATCCGCAGCGACAAGCGCTTGAATTGCCAACTGAACGAAATCTAGCGAAAGAGACATATTACCGTGAGCGAACAGCCAGCAACTAACAGACCAGCGCCTAGCAGAAATACCGGTAATTCGGGACGCAGCCAACAGCGGCGCGGCGGCGGGGGCGGGGGAGGTCCGCGGCGCGGCGGTTTTTCGCGCGGGCGCCACGGGGGGCGCGGTCGCCGCGGCAAGACCCGCTATTGCCCCAAGGGCAAGTGCTTTGACTATAAGGACCTGGACATGATTTCGCGCTATATCAGCGAAAGCGGAAAAATAAAACCGCGTCGACAGACCGGCAATTGCTCGCGCTGCCAACGTGAACTCGCGCGAGAAATAAAACGCGCGCGCCACCTGGCTCTTTTGCCCTATGTCGTGGCCGACTAGCTGGCTACTCTTAAGAGGCATCACAGGCAGCGAGAGTCGCAGGGAAGAGCGCTGCGAGCTCAATAGCCAAATGAACACCTGGTTCAGGAGTTAGCACTTTCATGTCGAAGAAGACACAAACGACGGGCTTGCCGAAGCGACGGCGCCGCCGGGCGGCTGCTACAGCCGCCATCGACAGCGATGCCGCGCAAAGCCAAGCCGATTCCGACTATAAGAGTCGAGCTGAAAGGGAACAGCGGCTGCAGCGTCTCGCTATCCGCGCCGTGGCCGGGATCGTAGCCATCCTGGCTGTCCTTGTCGCCATTGCCTTCGCAGTGGAACAACTCTTCATCCCCAATCAGGTGCTCGCGGTGGTGAATGGCGAAAACATCACCGTGCGGGAGTTCCGCGAAGAATACAATTTGGAACAGGCCCGCCTGCGCCTGCAACTCAACCAGATTCAGAATTCCGGATTCGATTTGCAGCAGCTTTCGCAACAGGAGCCCTACAGAACCTGGCTCAGCGAATTTAACGTCCCTGATCAGCTAGGACTGCGCGTGATCAACGATATGGTGGACGATCGCCTAGTCGCGCAGGAGGCATCCGCCCGCAACATCTCTGTCAATGACGAGGTCCTGGAAAAGGAAATCCAAGATTTCTTCGGCTTCGACCCCACCGCAGTGGCATTGATTGGCGCCGAGCCAACAGAAACGCCGCAACCGACCATCACGCCAAGTCCGTTCGTGTCGCCGACACCAACCGCTATCCCAAGCATTACCCCCACGCCGACCCCGGGTGAAGCTGAGCAAGCCGAAGGTGACACTGAAACAGAGCCAACTGTGACACCGCAACCTACCGTTGTTGAACCCACCTTAAGCCCCGAAGAAGTGCGCGAGAACTTCCAAGAAAACCAGGATAGTTATCGTTCATTCTTGTCGATTAACGGCATCGCCGATGAAACTGTCGCTGCCTTCTTCGAGCGAATGGCGTTGGAAGCGCTTCTGGCGGAGGACCTGGCTGGCGCGGAAGGCACGCTGCTTTATGCTGACGCGCGGCATATCTTGGTTGAAACAGAAGCAGAGGCTGAATCGGCTCTGGGCGCCTTGCGCGCTGGCGAATCCTTCGCCGATTTAGCGCGCGCCATTTCTACCGATCCGGGCAGCGGCGCGCGCGGCGGCGAACTGGGCGAGACCTTCGTCGGCAATTATGTGCCGGAATTCCGCAAAGCCATCGAAGAGGCCGAAATCGGAGAACTTGTTGGACCTGTTCAAAGCGAGTTCGGCTATCATATCTTGCAAGTTCGCAGCAAAGACGAGCGCGCTGGCGACGAATATGCTAGCCAACTGGAACAAGCGAAACAACGAGAACTTGAGCTATTCATCGAGAACTTGCGCGAGCAAAATGCCGACCAGTTTGAGGTCTATGACAGCTGGTTGAATTACATCCCGCGCAACTAAGATTAGTCCCGTTCAAGACGCGGCATCCTGTCCAACCGTATACAGCAGAGGGCTTTGCCCTCTGCTTTTGCATTACCCAATAATGCGAGCGAACTATTGCTAAACCGCTGACTCGGCTATAATGCGAGCATGGGGAAGCAAGCCGCTGGACATGCTGCAAGCGCAACCGGCAGCCTTGAATCGAAGGTGCGTTCGCGCGCATTTTTTCCACACTCGCGCCGACAAAGATGAATTGACATAAACCATATTCGCGGAATAAGGCTCAATCGTGAGTATTGAAGTGACCGTATTCCTCCTGCGCCTGCTCAGCGGATTGATACTTGCGGGATTTCTGCTGGCGCTGTTTTACATCATCTGGCGCAGTCTCGTCCAGGCGACAGACGCTCAGGAAGCCATACCGGCGCATCGCGCCATGCTAGCCACAATTGGCGAGCTAGACGGGAAGAATCAAGCGGAGAGGAGTGTTGCAATGGAACAGGTGAAGATCGCGGTCATTGGCGGGTCGGGGCTTTACAACATGCCAGACATTACCGATGTGTATAGCGTAGAAGTCGATACGCCCTTTGGCAAACCGAGCGGCGCCATCAGAATCGGCAGCTTGAGCGGCAAGCGCGTCGCTTTTTTGCCTCGTCACGGCGAGGGTCATGTGCTTTCACCCGCGACTCTGCCCTATCGCGCGAACATTTTTGCTCTCAAAAAACTTGGCGTCCGCTTCATCATCGCGGTCAACGCCGTCGGCTCCTTGCGTGAAGACTATGCGCCTGGGCATATCATCACGCCCGACCAGATCATTGATTATACGATCCACAACCGCTACCGTTCTTTCTTTGAAACGGGCTTGGTAGCGCATATCTCGGTTGCCGAGCCGATGAGCGCCTATCTGCGGGAAATCATCGCCGCCGCCGTAGAAGCGGTCGGTGGTATAGCGCATCGGCAAGGCGTGTTTTTGGTAGAGGATGGTCCCCGTTTTGCCACCCGCGCCGAGAGTCATTTATTCCGCGCCTGGGGCTGCGATCTCATTGGCATGACCAGCGCGCCGGAAGCCTTTCTGGCGCGCGAAGCGGAGATTGACTATGCGTCGCTCGCCCATGTCACGGACTACGATTGTTGGCGTGAGGAGGAAGCAGCGGTCACCTCGGACATGGTCATTCAGACGCTGTCAAAAAATATCGAGACGGTAAAGCAAGCGCTGGCAGAGCTTATCGCCAATATCGACGTGGACAAAACTGTCCCGGCGCACAGCGCGCTCGACACTGCGCTGGCAACAGCGCGCGCCGCAATGGATGGGGAGATGATCGAGGAGCTGCGCCCGCTTTTGGCTCGTGTCTTGAATCTCGATGAAACCGCAGACCGCTAGACAAGAGAGCGGCGCATTCACTCAAAATCGACAGCAATGGCTGCTGCTTGCGCTTGCGGGCGCTTTCCTTGCGACAAATGCCCTGGCGCTCGCGCTTAGCGGCCGCGCCGAGCAAAACGATTGGAGCGGTCTCGCCCTTTGGATAAGCTGCGCGCTGCTGGGCGGGACGGTTTTGGCGCGCTTTCTTCCACAGCGAGATCCCATTCTCTTTCCTATCGTCATGTTTTTAAGTGGCTGGGGCTGGCTAGCGATCACGCGCTTGGCGCCGCCTTATGCAAATCGACAAGAGATTTGGCTGCTACTCTCAACTGGGGCGATGCTGTTGGTCGCAGTATTCCCGCAGGCGCTGCGCTGGATGCGCGCCTATCGGTATGTCATTCTGGCTGTCGCCTTGGCGCTTATGCTCGCCACCATCGCATTTGGCAGCAGTCCCTCGGGTTTCGCCACCGCGCCGCGGCTCTGGCTGCGCTTTGGCGGGTTCTATTTTCAACCATCGGAGGTGATGAAACTGGTCTTGGTCGCCTTCTTAGCCAGCTATCTTGGCGAGAGCGCCGCGGTATTCAATATCGCCGACAAGATCCGCAGCGCGAAAGCGCGCGCGCCGCGGCTGCTTGCTCCAACGGCGCTGATCTCGGCGCTTTCGGTGGTCATGCTCATTTGGCAGCGCGATCTTGGCGCCGCCACACTGTTTTTCGTCGTATTTGCGCTCATGCTGTATGTGGCAAGCGGCGACTGGCACGTGATTGCGGGCGGCGCGGTCCTGGTGATTGTGGCCGGGGTCTTCGCTTATCACTTCTTTGATGTCGTCCGCCTGCGGGTGGATATTTGGCTGAATCCATGGCTCGAGGCAGACAACCGCGCCTACCAGATTGTGCAAAGCTTGATGGCTTTTAGTTCTGGGGGCTTATTCGGAACGGGAATAGGCGCAGGCTCTCCGCTCTATGTACCGGTGGTACACTCCGATTTCATATTTGCGGCGCTAGCCGAAGAGTGGGGCTTGCTCGGCGTCATCGGCGTATTAAGCTGCTTCGCGGTATTGACGCTGCGCGGCTTGAGCATCGGGCTGCGGCATTGCACCAGCGCCTTTCGCCAGTTATTCGCGATTGGTTTGTCGGCCATGCTAACCGCGCAAGCGATCATGATCATGGCAGGCACGCTCAAGCTCATCCCATTAACCGGTGTTACCCTGCCCTTCTTCAGTTATGGCGGCAGCTCCTTACTGGTCAGCTTCGTTATGATTGGCTTCTTGCTTCGCCTGTCCTCCGAGGCGCCCTGATGATTGCGCAAGCGGCAATCAAAAGCCTGATGTTGGCGACGCTCTTGTTCTTCGCGGCGATTGCCCTGGCGGCGACTTATTGGGCAGTTGCCGGGCGAACTGGCATATTGCTGCGCGAAGACAATCCCCGTTTGATCGAGGACATCGCGCGCATCCGCCGTGGCGGCATTTACGACCGTCAGGAGCAGTTGCTGGTCGAGAGCGTGGAAAACAACAGCGGCGGCATGAGCAGATCTTACCTACGGCCGTCGACATACAGCTTGGTCGGCTATTACAGTTTGCGTTACGGCTCCGCCGGCGTCGAAGCCGCGTTTAACCAGATATTGAACGGAAGCCAAGCGGCCGAAACTTTAGAGAACTATTTCCTGCGCGAGCTTCTCAACATGCCAAAAGAAGGCGCGGACCTGCGGCTCACGCTCGTCGCCGATGTCCAAGACGCGCTCACGCTCGCCATGCAGGACCAACGAGGCGCGGGGGTCGTGATGGACGCGAGCAGCGGAGCGATTCTAGCAATGGCCAGCAGACCCAGTTACGATCCCAATACGCTTGATGAGGACTGGGAATCCCTGGTTGTCGACGAGGGCAGACCCTTCTTCAATCGCGCCGTACAGGGCCGCTATCAGCCTGGGACCGCAATGACAATTCTGTGGCTGGCGCAGGCGATCCAATCCGACTATGACCTGTCTAGGCTATTCACAGAGCCAGCCGCGACAGTTGAATTCGAGCCAGACATGCGTTTCAAGTGCTTGTTCCAGCCAGCAAGCGCAGCCATCACCCTAAGCGAAGCATTCGTCGTCGGCTGTCCCGCTCCCTTTGTTAAGTATCAGGCAGGGTTAGCCCGGGACAGCTATGCCGGTATCGTAGAGCGCTTTGCGCTGGAAGAGCCGACTACCATGGCGGGTTTCCCGGTTGCGGGGGGCGGCGCTAGCGCGGCAAGCGGTCTCGACAGCGTTGCGGAATCGGGCGCAGCGCGCTCGCGCGATGTCTTGGGACAGGGCGATCTCACTATCAGTCCCTTAAAAATGACCGCCATCATGTCCGCCATTGCCGCTGACGGCGCTGCGCCGACAGCGACGATTCTGTCAGGGAATCGTCAGCCGGGCGCGGAAATATGGCAAGAGGCGCAACCAGGACAAAGCGCTCGCGGTATGATGAAGCCAGACACCGCCGCAAAACTTCGCGCACTGTTCCAGGAGGCTTGGCAATATTTGCGAGGCGATTCCGTCCCGCTCGGTCACGGGGTCGGAGCCAAGCTCGCAATGTCCCGGTCCGGTGAAGAGACGCAGTTATGGCTGAATGGATTTGTGATGCCAGAGGCGAGACCAGTAGTTGCATTTGTCCTTGTGCTGGAAAACACAGACGATATCGAAGCGATTGTCACGGCAGGACGATATTTGGCTGAAGCGATCTTGTCACAGTAATGCGCGTCAAAAGAGCAATCATGCCAGAATCATGATTTGTCGAATTTCTCATACAATATACGCAATGCAGGGGCGACTCTACCCCGCGCGTAGACATGCGGGACAGTCGCCCAGCATCTGGACAAAACAGCGCAAGCCACTGGCAAGAGCTTGCCAAGACTAGCCGATTAGCGAAACGCCCCTCGATGCCAGTTCCCGATTAAAGTCCGCGATGTCGCCTGCTTGCGCCGCGTCGAAGCGCTTGAGCTGATGGACCATGAGTCCTGAGAGTTTTTCAAAAACGCGATAGGACTGCTCTGTCGGCGGATACTCCCCCAAAGCAACCACGGCTGGCAAGGCGCTCAAGCGGCGTAAGGGATCTGTGCCGCTGTTGACCCGGCCGGGCCAACCTTCCCGCAAATCGGGCATCAGAATCCCCTTCTCTATTTCGAGGATCATTTCTCGCAGCGCGCTGGCGCGTTCAGCCAGGTCTTTGCTTTCCTCAGTTTGAGACAGCCGCTCGTATAGGCTCTGCAACTGAGTTCGGCAGCTGCGCATCGAATTGACGGACTCGGTCGCGTCTGAGTAAAAATCGTAGATCGTCTTCAGCAAGCTGAATTGACGCTCGAGATCGTCTTGGGAAGCGTCGGAAGTGGCGTCCTTTACCAAGTTGAATGTCTGCGTCTGAACATCCTCTGCGACATGTAAGGCAAGCTGATATTGCCCGGGCGCAACAGTCGGTCCTGGCATGCGCTCGAACTGTTTGTCATCGCCGCTTAACTTGGGCGAATCCGGCAAGCGCATATCCCAGACGAAGCGATTCCAGCCGACATCGGCAGTGAGGAATAGAGCGGATTTATCCTTCTTCTCCTTTTGAGCCTGTCGATCGTCAGCGTCCATACTGCAGAACTCGCGCAGGAGATTCCCCGTCTCATCCGAGAAACTCAATTTGATCTTGCCTTCTGGAGCTGCGTGGAGGTAATAAGTGACCATGACCCCTCGCGGCAGATTCTCGCCCGAATCGAGGAAGCTGCGCTCTACAACATTCTGCTCGCTGCGCGCATGCGTATAAGCAGCCATCACGCCGGTGGAACTCATATAGGTCTTGCCCGGCTGATCGACCAAGCGCCGCCCGTCAATGCTTTCCAGAACGCGCTGGGTATCACGCGGTTGAAGCAACAAAGACCGCGACGGCGCTGCCGCGTCTGCCAATTGACGCAGGCGTGTCAAATCATCGAGAATCCAGAACGAGCGACCATGCGTCGCGGCGATAAGATCGCCCCGCTTGACCAGCAGGTCATGTATCGGCGTGATTGGCAGATTAAGCTGCAGGCGCTGCCAACTGGCGCCGTCGTCAAAGGAGCAGTAGACCCCCGTCTCTGTTCCGGCGTAAAGTAGGCGCTCGCGGACTGGATCGCAACGAATTACGCGGGTGAAATCGTTAGCAGGTATGCCCGCGTTTATGCGCGTCCAAGACTGCCCATAGTCAGTTGTCTTATAAAGATACGGGGCATAATCATCCAGTTTGTAGCGAGTCGCGGCCATGTAGCAAGTGGCGGGGTCATGCGCCGAGGGTTCCAGCATGCTGATCAGCGACCATTCGGGCAGATCCGCCGGACTGATGTTCTGCCAGTTTTCGCCATTGTCCCTGGAAATGTGCACCAGCCCGTCGTCTGAGCCCGCCCACAAAACACCCGCTTCCAGCGGCGATTCGGCAAAGGAAAAAACCGTAGCGTAGACTTCCGCGCCCACGGCGTCGCGATTGATGGGTCCACCGGTGACCTTGAGCGTCTCGGGGTCGGCGCGCGTCAAATCCGGGCTGATCGGCTGCCAACTGTGCCCCTCGTCCTTGGACTTAAAAACGATGTTGCCCGCGACGTACAGCGTATTTGGATCATGCGGGGAGAATAAGATGGGGTAGGTCCAGGCAAAACGATATTCGTGGTCAGCCGCCGCTTCGCCCGCCATCATCTCGGGCCAGGTGGTGACCAGGCGCAACTGCATCGTGCGATGGTCATAACGCTGCAAGCAGTTGCCGCCGCCGGGCGAACTGCCGATAGCGCCGACAAAAACGATGTCGTCGTCATCCGGCTTGACCGCGATATATCCGCTCTCGCCCGAACCGGCGATAAAGCCATCCATCCACATGAGCGAGGACTTGTTGTTGCGGCTCGGCACGGCGACGCTGCTATTGTCCTGCTGCGTGCCATAAACAAAATAGGGATCGCGATTGTCGGCCGCGACGTGATAGAACTGCGCTGTCGGCTGATTAAAGATTGTAGACCAAGAATCGCCGCCGTTCAAAGAGACACAGGCGCCACCATCATTCCCCTGCACCATGCGCTGAGGGTTGTTGGGGTCAATCCACAGGTCATGGTTGTCGCCGTGCGGGGTGCCTATCATCGCATAGCTGCGGCCGCCGTCAACGGACTTCCAGAAGCGCAGATTGTTGACATAAACCGTGTCCGCGTCTTGTGGATCGGGCGTGAGGTGCATGTAATACCAGGCGCGGGAGATGATGTCGTTGTTGCGCGCGACATATTGCCAACTATCGCCATAGTCCTCGGAACGGTACATGCCGCCGTCTTGATGCTCGATCAAAGCATAGACGCGCCCTGGCTTGGCCGGCGAGGCGGCAATGCCAATCTTGCCCAGTAGGCCCTGCGGCAAGCCCTTGTTTGACGAGATGTTATGCCAGGTGTCGCCGCCATCGGTCGAGCGCCAGATGCCGCTGTCTGCGCCGCCACTGCTGATCATATGGAAGTTGCGATAGGCTTCCCATATCGTGGCGTACAGGATGCGCGGATTGTTCTCGTCGATGCTGAGGTCGACAGCGCCAGCCTTGTCACTGACAAAAAGCACATGCTGCCAGGACGCGCCGCCGTCTGTCGATTTGAAGACCCCGCGCTGTTTATTGCGCCCGAATGCGTGCCCCAATGCCGCGACGAAGACGGTATCCGGGTCGCGCGGGTCGATGCGGACCTTGCCGATGTGGCGGGTATCTTCTAAGCCGATATGCCGCCAACTGCGGCCGGCATCGGTGGATTTGTATACCCCGTCCCCGTGCGAGACATCAATGCGGATGGTCGCTTCGCCAGTACCGGCGTAGATGACGTTGGGATCAACTTGCGAGACTGCCAGCGCCCCCACCGAAGACCTGTTGAAATAGCCGTCGGAAATGCAGCGCCAGTATTGCCCGGCGTCATCGGTTTTCCATACTCCGCCGGCGCATGCGCCGAAATAGAAGGTACCGAGCTCGCTGGGGTCGCCGGCTACGGTGACGACGCGTCCGCCGCGGAAGGGTCCGATGCAGCGCCAGCGTCCGATGTTGTCGAGGAGGAGGGTCATGGTGATTTCGCTTTCCTTGTGGATGGATGAGATAGGGAGTATTGTAGCGTGGAACGAGAAATCCTCGTAATTGTGATTTAGCCGTTGCGGATTAGCAAACTCAATGTAGAATGCGCTTAAAGAGATTTTTTCACGTCTCACGCAGAAGATAGGTGTCAAATTATGTTAATTCGGTTCACAGTTGAGAATTTTCTGTCTTTCAAGGACGAAGTTGAGTTTTCGATGGTGGCGGGGCGTCCGCGTAAACATCCTGATCATATTCTTCCAAGAAAAAGTGATAGAGATGTCCGAATTCTGAAAACCGCCGTGATTTATGGCGCAAATGCCTCGGGGAAGTCGAATTTAATTAAGGCAATGAATTTTGCTAGAGATCTAATCGTCAGAGGTACATCTGGCAAGCAAAGGATCGGAGTAATTCCCTTTCGATTTGATGTTCAGAAGGAGACTGTTCCCTCAAGATTCCAGTTCGATATCAGATGCAATGGCAAGATTTACAACTACGGATTTGAAGTCGACAAGCAACGAATTCATTCAGAGTGGTTGTATGAAACTCGTACTGCAAGCGAGAAAATGTACTTTGAGCGAAAGACGAGTTCTGAAGGAGAGACTAGCGTAACTTTCGGAAATATAACATTTACTGAGGAGCAAGGAGAGCAGTTTTTTCACTTCATTGCCACAGGCACACGAGCAAATCAGCTTTTTCTTAAAGAATGCGTTGAACGCAACGCTTTGATTTTCGAAGAAGTGAATCGTTGGTTTGATGAGAAGCTAGTGCTCATTTTCCCTGACACTAAGCCTGCAGGCGTTGAAATTGCATTTCTGAATGATGAGGAGTTTCAAAATGAATTCGTTAAGATTTTGAAGTTGTTTGATTTGGGGATTGAAAACATACGACTGGAAGATTTTGACTTCGATTCGGAGACACGAATTCCGGCAGAAGTTAGGGAACGGATCAAGGAAGATATTCAAGAAATGAGTCTACCAGATGGGGGACATGCGATAGTTCAAATCCCAGCACTCAACATCTTCATTTTTGTTGGGGAAAAACAAGAGCCAATATCGAAACGATTTATGACTATGCATAAAATTGAAGGTAAAGACGACCATGCGCTACTGGAGCTAACCGAAGAATCTGAGGGAACTCAACGCCTATTTGAAATTGTCCCTGCTCTGCTGGAATTTATGAATGAAGATCATGAACGTGTCTTTGTGATTGATGAACTGGATAGGCGGCTTCACTCTCTACTGAGCTACAAAATATTGGAATTTTTTCTCACAAGAAATCCGCCAAAGAAAAGCCAATTGGTTGTCACTACCCACGAAGCGGGAATCTTGGATTTGGAATTACTGCGTCGAGATGAAATTTGGTTTATCGAAAAGAACATCGCGGGACAATCGACGATGTATTCACTTGAAGAGTTTCATCCGCGTTATGACAAAGACATCCGCAAAAGTTATTTGCAAGGCAGATTTGGCGCAATCCCATTATTACCAAGCCGCCGCAGCCTAGAATTGCGGCGGTAAAATGCCCAAACATAAAACCCGTCTATTCTCGCGTAAAAGCATATATAGAGATGCGAAGGCAATTGTCATTGCTACAGAAGGTGAACTTACAGAGCCAATATACTTTGAAAACTTGGCACTTGACGAAAGGTTTCGGCACCCACGAATCAATATTCGAGTCCTTCCTGCAATTAGTGGTCTTTCGTCTCCCAAGCATGTCATAGATAGACTGGACAAAGTTAGACTAGAATTCGGGATACATAAAGGAGACGAGCTTTGGCTAGTGATCGATAAAGATAATTGGAACGAATCCATGCTAAGCGAAGTCGCTCGGTTGGCTAATCAAAAAGGGTATCACTTAGCGGATAGCAATCCGGCTATTGAATTGTGGCTTTTGCTGCATCACCGGGCTCTTGAATCTTACACTGAGGAAGAACGAGCCGAACTTCAAGCAAATCGTAGAATTGGCAGAAGAACGCGATTGGAGAAGGAATTGATTTCAATCTGCGGGTCTTACAGCAAGTCGAATCTCAAGACTTCAGACTATCTACCATTCGTCGACATTGCAGTCGCCAATTCTAGAGCTGCTGAGAAAAATGACGATGGCCGCTGGCTCAACCAAATCGGCTCCCGCGTCTACAAACTGGTCCAGTCCATCATCGACTCCTCACCCAACAACGCCTGAAACCAACTCCGCCGCGCGCGCCACCCCGCCCAGCGCAGCCATCTCCCGCGCGAAACCCCGCGCATTCTCCTGCACCCATTCCGCTTCCAACAGCGCCTTCGCGCCTTCGCGCAGTTGACCCTGCCGCACATCATGCGCCGTCAGATGCAAGCCGACCTTCGCCTCCGCCACCCGCCGCGCCTGAATGCGCTGGTCGGCGGCATGCGGCACCACGATCTGTGGCAGGCCATGTAGCAAAGCGCGATGCGTCGTGCCCATGCCGCCGTGATGGATGACAATTTTGCAACGTGGCAGCACCTGGTCATAGGGCGCCCAGGTCAAGAGCCGCGTGCCCGGCGGGAGCGCGCGCTTCAGCTCGGCTTTCTTTTCCGGCGCGAGCGGATTCCAGCCGATTGTGACAATCGGAAGGATGTCTTCACGTGCGAGAGCCTGCGCCGCCCAACTGAAAAAACCTAGATCCCCGGTGAAGATCGTGCCCAAGGTTACTAAACCGAGCGGCTTGTCTTCGGGAATATCGTTTAGCCACGCAGGCGGCGCGGCGCCAGAGCCAGCGACGCGGCCGCCGACGAACTGTGTCTGTGGGAGGATAGTCTCAATTTCAGATTGATACCATGTTGGCGTGAAGTAAGCCAGGTGCAAGAGCTCGCTGCGAATGGCGGGAGCGGCGCCTTGGGAGAAGTTGCGGCCAGCGACGCCGAATCGCTCGCAAAGCCGCTGAATGCGCTGTTGACTGTCGCTGCTCAAGTTGCGCTGAACGGGAAACAAACTATCCTCGTCCAGCGTCATCTGGGCGGGCCAGCCACAGATGACCAGCGGGGTATCCAGCGCGTCAGCCGCGATGGCGGAAGCGCTCAAGAAGGGGTCGGAAACGATGGCGTCCGGCGCGCCGAATTCGGCTGCCAGGCTCAAGAGTCCTTCCACTGCTTGGGCGACCAAGTCTTCGCTGAGCCAGGTATCGAGCGCGCGTCTGTAGCGGATGTTCACCGCTTCCAGTGGGGGGATCGTCGTCAAATCTGGCGGCGGGGGCGGGGGCCAAAGCCAGCCTGTTTTGTCGATTGGGCGAAAGGCAATGCCAGCAGCCGCCAGCGCGCTGCCCAGCGGCGCTTCGCTCAGCCAAAGAATCTCATGTCCCTGTGACTGCAGAGCCTGCGCCGTCTTGAGGAAGCCGCCCCAGTCGGTGTGGCTGTACAAGGGCGCGGAGATGAACCAGAACGACGCCATGGCAAATGATAGCCGAATCTCTATACCGGCTGCGGCATACGCAAGTAGGGCTTGAGATATTGACCGGTGAAACTCGCTTCGACACCCGCCACCTCTTCCGGCGTGCCTTGCGCGATTATCTCGCCGCCGCCGCCGCCGCCTTCGGGTCCCAGGTCAATGATATGGTCGGCCACCTTGATGATGTCCAAGTTGTGCTCGATAACAACAATCGTGTTGCCAGTGTTAGCAAGCTCTTGCAGCACGTTGATCAGCTTTGCCACATCAACCGCGTGCAAACCCGTTGACGGTTCGTCAAGGATGTAAAGCGTTCTGCCTGTCGCCCGTTTGGAAAGCTCCCGACTGAGCTTGATTCGCTGCGCTTCGCCGCCGCTCAAGGTTGTGGCCGGCTGCCCGATGCGTATATATCCCAAGCCCACGGCGTCTAGCGTAGCGAGCTTTCGGCGAATGCGCGGCAGGTTATCAAAAAATTCCAATCCCTCGCTAACCGTGAGGTTTAGCACTTCGGCAATGGACTTGCCTTTGAAATGAACCTGCAAGGTCTCGCGGTTGTAGCGCGATCCGCGGCAAACTTCGCACTGAACGTATACGTTGGGCAAGAACTGCATTTCAATCTTGATCAGCCCTTGTCCCTCACAGTTTTCGCAGCGGCCGCCTTTGACATTAAAGCTGAAGCGACCGGCCTTGTAACCGCGGATCTTGCTCTCCGGCAATTCAGCGAATAGGCTGCGAATGTCATCGAACATCTTGGTATAGGTGCCGGGATTGCTGCGTGGCGTGCGCCCGATGGGGCTTTGATCGATGTTGATGATCTTGTCGATTTCCTCGACCCCGGTGATGGCATCGTGGGGACCGGCGCGTTCACGACTTCTATTGATCAACTGCGCCAGGCGCCGATAAAGCGTCTCCACCACCAATGAGGACTTCCCGCTGCCGCTAACGCCGGTCACGCAGATCAGCTTGCACAATGGAAATTGCGCGTCTATGCGCTTGAGGTTGTTGGCTCGCGCGCCTTCGATGGTTAAGAAGGCGCCGGAACCGGGACGTCTGCTGCCCGGCAAGGGAATCTCAAATCGACCTGCCAGGTAGTCCCCGGTTAAACTGCCATGCGCGTATTCAACCTGCTCGGGCGTCCCAGCGGCGACCACCTCGCCGCCATGCTCGCCCGCGCCCGGTCCTAAATCGATCAACCAATCCGAGGAGCGCATGGTGTCTTCGTCATGTTCCACCACCAGCACGGTGTTGCCCAAATCGCGCAAGCCCGTCAATGTGCGTATCAGCCGTTTGTTGTCCCGCTGGTGCAAACCAATCGAGGGCTCGTCCAGCACATAGAGCACGCCTGTCAATTGGCTGCCCACTTGGGTCGCCAAGCGAATGCGCTGCGATTCGCCGCCGCTCAACGAGGCTGCGCTGCGCGACAATGACAGATAGTTCAGCCCGACATTGCTCAGGAAACCAACACGCGCCTCCAATTCCCGCAGCACCTGGTGAGCGATCTGTTGCTCGCGCTTGCTCAGGATTGCCCTTTCTCCACGCAGAGAATCGACCCAGTCCTTGAGCTCATCTATCGCCTTATGGGTGATATCGTGGATCGTTTCGTCATTGATGGTTACGGCAAGCGCTTCCGGGCGCAGCCGCTGTCCATTGCAGTCCCGGCAGGGAATCTCGCGCATGTATTCGCTGATTTTGTTGCGGATGTAGTCGGAAGCGGTCTGCTCATAACGGCGTTGCAGATTTGGTATCACGCCTTCGAATCTCGTCGGATAGGTCCGTTCATAGCCGCTGGTATGTAGGTATTTGATCTCGATTATTTCGCTGTCGTTGCCATAGAGAACCAGATCTTGATGGCGCTTGCTGAGTCGACGCCAGGGCAGGTCCAGTCGGAATTCATATATTTCCGATATGCTTTCAAATATATTCCAGGTCCAGCTATTTTTGCCTTCAAGTCTCCAGCCATTGGCGTTAATCGCGCCGTCTGCGATGCTCAGGTCTTTGTCTGGTATCACCATGTCCGGGTCAATTTCGAGGCTGAAACCCAATCCCTGGCAGCTTGGGCAGGCGCCGCTGGGCGTATTGAAGCTGAAGAGGCGCGGTTCCGGCTCCGGCACGCTGCCGTGGCCATTGGGGCAAGCCAGGTCTTCGCTGAAGAGATGATCAATCGAATTCTCGCGATCGGTCACGTCATGTATAATGATTCGGCCATCGCCGAGTTCCAAGGCGGTTTCGATGGCGTCCGTCAGGCGCGTTTCAAAGGCTGTCGCTTCGTCAGTCTGCGCCGCGTCAAAGTGTCGTATGATCAAGCGATCAACCACAATTTCAATATCGTGAATGACATAACGGTCAAGTTCAATCTGCTCGTCCAGGTCGCGCACCTCGCCATCAACGCGCACGCGCGCGAAGCCCTGTTTGGCAATGTCTAGCAAAGCCTTGACGTGATTGCCCTTCTTGCGATGTATCACCGGGGCGAGCACCTGAATGCGGGTGTCGGGCGGCATGTTCTGCACTTGGTCGACAATCTGTTGCGCGCTCTGGGCGGAAACCTCGATGCCGCAGGTGGGGCAATGCGGAATCCCGACGCGCGCGAAGAGCAAGCGCATGTAGTCGTAAATCTCGGTAACTGTGCCGACCGTCGAACGCGGGTTGTGGCTGACGCTCTTCTGGTCAATGGATACGGCCGGGCTAAGCCCTTCGATTTGGTCAACGTCCGGTTTTTCCATTAGCCCCAGAAACTGCCGGGCATAGCTGCTCAAACTTTCAACATAGCGGCGCTGCCCCTCGGCAAAGATGGTATCAAAAGCCAAAGAAGACTTGCCAGACCCAGATAGCCCGGTGATGACCACCAGGCGATTGCGCGGGATATTTACGTCGATGTTTTTCAAGTTGTGTTCGCGCGCGCCGCGCACAATGATTTTGTCTTGCAACACTGTTCTTTCCCGTTATGAAAGCTGACTGAATCACATCACAATTGCGGAAACTTGGACGGCTCAATAGCAAAAGCGGAGACTGCTATCAGCGACCGTCTATTTTACCCTGATTGATTAAGCAGTGAACAGACAAATCCATGAAGCCAGAGCAATTAAGTCTGGCTGTTCGCGGTCCCTTCATTCACGTTTATTCAACGTTCACTTTGCCTGCGGATCTCGGTAAGATGGTTGTCCATAGGAATGCCGAGGTGCACATGCCAAGCCAGTTCAAATGGGACGATCCCTTTCTGCTAGAAGATCAGTTGAGCGAAGAAGAGCGCATGGCGCGCGATCTGGCTCGGGACTACTGCCAGAGCAAGCTCATGCCGCGTATTTTGCAAGCCAACCGCAGCGAGACCTTCGACCGCGAAATTTATTCCGAGATGGCGGAGCTTGGCATGTTGGGCGCAACGCTGCCCGAAGAACATGGCGGCGCCGGCTTAAGCTATGTCGCTTACGGTCTCATCGCGCGTGAAATTGAACGCGTCGACAGCGGCTATCGCAGCGCCATGAGCGTCCAGAGCTCGCTGGTGATGTATCCCATCTACGCCTACGGGACTGCTGCGCAGAGAGAGAAATTCCTGCCCAAGCTGGTCAATGGCGAGTGGATCGGCTGCTTTGGATTGACCGAACCGAATCATGGCAGCGATCCCGGCGGCATGGAAACGCGCGCGACAAAAGTTGACGGGGGATGGATCCTGCACGGCAATAAAACATGGATCACCAATTCTCCCATCGCGGACGTTTTCATCGTCTGGGCGAAAACCTACGGAGACGATAGCGGCAGCGACGGCGCTATCCGCGGCTTCATCCTGGAGCGCGGTTTGGCTGGGCTGTCCACGCCAGCCATCGAGGGCAAATTCAGTTTGCGCGCCAGCAGCACGGGCGAAATCGTGCTGGACGAGGTCAGGATTCCGGACGAGAATCTGTTGCCCAAGGCAAGCGGCTTGAAAGGACCCTTCGGTTGTTTGAACCGCGCGCGCTATGGCATCGCCTGGGGCGCGCTCGGCGCGGCGGAATTCTGCTGGCATGCGGCGCGCAGATATACGCTGGAACGGACGCAGTTCGCTCGTCCGCTGGCGGCGAATCAACTGATTCAGTTCAAGCTGGCCAATATGATGACAGACATCACGCTGGGCTTGCAAGGCGCGCTGCGCGTGGGCCGGCTTTGGGATGAGGGCAAAGCAAGGCCGGAGATGATCTCCTTGGTCAAGCGCAATTCCTGCGCCAAGGCGCTCGAGATTGCCCGCGTGTCGCGCGATATGCACGGCGGCAACGGCATCTCGGACGAGTTCCACGTCATCCGCCATGTGATGAACCTGGAAGCGGTGAACACCTACGAAGGCACAAGCGACATTCACGCTTTGATACTGGGGCGCGCGCAAACCGGCATACAGGCTTTCATGTGAGTGGAAGTAAGTGGTGCAACAATTTGAAATGCCACGTTTCCCTGTAGCGGCACAGATTTTCGTATGTCTAACTTGGAATTACTTATGTGAGACGGTCATTTTGCCGATAAGCTAGCTTTGTATAGGAGAGAAACGATCATGACCAGCAAAACATTTGAAGTGCCAAACATCGGCTGCGCCGGCTGCGTGGCCGCGATTACAAACGAATTGAGCGATATAAGCGGCGTGCATGCTGTCAATGGCGATGTGGCGAGCAAAAGCGTGCGCATCGAGTTTGAAGCGCCAGCGACTTTGCGCAGCATCGCCGCGGCGCTGGCAGACATCGGCTATCCGGCGGAATCCCGCTAGGACGAGGCTTATCCCGCCGTAGAATTCGCAAAAGAGGCGACACAGTGCCGCCTCTTTCTAATTCCATTCTATCTTAGACAATCTATCTTAGACCAATCTAAGCTCTATTCCCTTGGCTGCCGCCGAGCGGTTGATTGCGCCATATTAAGCTACAATTTGCATCCATCGTCCTGGTCTATCGCCCTGGTAGGAAAGACTGTCTCTGTGTCGCTGCGACTTTCCAGCGTTAAGAAAAAAGCGCGCGAGCTGGGTTTCAATCTCTGTGGCGTTACGCTGGCTCAGCCGTCGCCGACATTATTCGCATACCTGCGTTGGATCCAGCGGGGCATGCACGGGGAGATGCGCTATATGGCGCGTCCTGACCGCGTGCGAAGGCGGCAAGACCCGCGCGAGATCATGCCGAAGGCGAAGTCGCTAATCTTGGTCGGCATGGACTATTACGCGCGCTTTGCGGACGACGAGCTTCTAAGTGATCCGTCGCGCGGGCGCATCGCCGCTTATGCCTGGGGCTTGGACTACCACAAGGTGCTGGAACTGCGGCTGGCGCAATTCGCCGAATGGCTGGCTGCGGAAGCCGGGCGCAAGACCACACATAAAGTTTACGTCGATACCGGCGCTATCCTAGAGCGCAGCCACGCGCAGCAAGCGGGCTTGGGCTTCATCGGCAAAAATACCATGCTGATCCACCCGCGGCGCGGCAGCTATTTCTTCATCGGCGAGATCCTCAGCTCACTTGAATTTGACGACTACGACGAGCCGCATCGCGAAAGCATGTGCGGGACTTGTTCGCGCTGCTTGAGCGCCTGCCCCACCGATGCCTTTCCCGCGCCCTTTGTCTTGGATGCGCGCTTGTGCATCAGCTATCACACCATCGAAAACAAGGGCTGGATCAATCGCGAGCTGCGCGCCGATTTCGGCAATTGGATCTTCGGCTGCGACATTTGTCAGGACGTCTGCCCTTTCCAGCGCTTCGCCGAAGAAACCGACGAAGTCGCCTTCCTGCCCTGCGACATGGACCGCGTCGCGCCCAAGCTGACCGATATCCTGATGTGCAACGAAGAGTCTTTCCAAGCTCTGTTCAGGCGGACGCCGGTTGAGCGCATCAAACGCGAGCGGCTGGTGCGCAACGCCTGCGTGGCCGCGGGCAACTGGCGGGACGAAGTCGCCATCCCCCATCTGATTCAACTGCTTTACGACGAGAGCGCGCTGGTGCGCGGTCATGCGGCTTGGGCGCTGTGGCGCACGATGAACCTGGATAGCAGCAAGCTCCTAACCGATCTGTACCAGCGCGACGAAGACGAGCGGGTGCGCGGCGAAGTTGAAGCGCTGTTGGCTTAAGAAGCGGGTCCGGATTCTCTTTTTTCGGTCGACTTAATGGTCGCCCCAACGGTAGCGCCGTCAATCGAACTTCAGATCAGGATGCTGCCGATGCCAATCAGTGGCTTCTTGATAGGCTTTGGCGACAGCCAGCGTTTCCGCTTCTTGATAGAGCCCGCCGATGAATGAGATGCTGGTGGGACTGCCTTTGTCGCTGAAGCCATTGGGCAGGACCACTGTGGGATGCCCGGTGTAATTGCTGATTAGCAGCGTGTTTCCGCCATAGCTGGGCGCGATGAAAACATCAACCGCGCTCATCACCCGCGCCATATCCTGCATCAGCAGGCTGCGGATGCGGTTGGCGTTGATGTATTCCACCGCCGGAATAAAGCGGGCGGCGCGGAAGATATTGGGCCAGGCGCTGTCATCCTGGCGCTGCATGCTCGAGACGCGATCATCGCGGGTGATCTGATCGAAGGCGGCGGCGGCTTCCGCAGCCAGGATTGTCCACAAGCCGCCGATATCCCTATCCGGCAGCGCGATGGGAATCAACTCGAATCCATTCGCGCGCATTAGCTCCAGAACTTCAATGCTGTTTTCAAGCTGAACGCGATAGAGCTCTTTCTTGTCGGGATCGTCCGTATCAGCCGCCTCTGGCTCGAAGGCGCTGGCGACATAGCCGACGCGCAGGTTATGCGGGTCTAGCGCCGGCTCCCAGATGAAGGGCTCGGGGCTGACCGTCATGTCGCGCCCATCGGGACCATAGATGGCGCTGAAAACGAGGGCGCAATCTTCGACGCTGCGGCACATGGGACCAATCTTGTCCATGCTCCAGCTGAGCGCCATGGCGCCGGCGCGGCTGACGCGACCGTAGGTTGGCCTCAAGCCGGTGACGCCGCAGCGCGTCGAGGGCGAGACGATACTGCCCATGGTCTCGGTGCCGATGGCGAAGCCGACCAAGCCAGCGGCGGTAGCCGCGCCTGAGCCGGCCGACGAGCCGCTGCTGCCCTCGCCGATGTCCCAGGGGTTCCTGGTCGTGCCGCTATGCCAGACGTCGCCATTTGCCAGCGAGCCCAGGGTCAGCTTGGCGATAAGCACGGCGCCCGCTGCTTCCAGTCGTTGAACGACCGTGGCATCAAGGTCAATGACCTGATCCTTGTAGGGCATGGCGCCCCAGCCGGTGGGATAGCCGCGCGTCGCCAGCAGGTCCTTGGCGCCCCAGGGGATGCCGTGCAGCGGACCGCGATATAACCCGCGCGCGATCTCGTCATCGGCGCGGCGCGCTTGTTCATAAGCCAGGTCTTCGGTGGTGCAAGCGACGCATTCCAAGACAGGGTCATAGCGCTTGAGCCGCGCCAAGTACATTTCGGTCAGTTCCAGCGATGTCACCTGGCGCGTACGCAGCAATTCCGCCAATTGCGTCACGGGCAAGAAGGCGAGCGCTTCGAGATTTTCTGGCCGCGTGACAGCGGGCTGCGGACTCATGGCATAAGCCCGCGGGACGGCGGCCGGCGCGGGGTCGGCAGGCTTGACGTTGAAGTGGAGCGAGAGCGGCACGCTGTTATCGAGCTCTGCGGCGCGGATGCCCGTGTATTGCTCGCGGCGGCCCGAAAGAATCTTGAGCATCTGCTGACGTTGTTCGGCGCTGAAATTGAGGTCCAGCAGTTTTTCGGCGGCGGCGATGTCGGATGGGGTGATGGGGTTTTCGGGCGCGGTCATGGCGGGTCCTTGGGCTTGGTTTTTCGCGGGAGTGTACCACAGGTTTTTTCGCCGTAGGGGGAGTTAAGCAAAGATACGAAGGACTTTAACCACCGAGGGGGCGTAGACACTGCCTTCGACACCATTTCTCGGATGTTTGCTAGTGCAAGTTAGGTATCAGGGTGACGAGGGTTGTGTGTGGATGGCGACAAAATGATCGCGGGTTAGACAACTCAGATGAATCATGGAAGACTAATTCATACGATATTTCTCTTGCCGTTTTCTAAACGCTTGTTCACCGCCTTCGAGTACCTTAAGCGCTTCTTTACGTATATCCGGGTTTTCCAGTGAACCAGAAACATAAGAAATGTTTCCTTTATCGTGCTTGGCAATGATAATCTGTTCAGCGTCAGAATTGACTACAACATTGGCGTTGTTTGACACGAGTATCACTTGGCGATACTTCTTTGCCTCCCGAATCGCCGGAATCAGTTCATCCATAATAAAGTGATTATCCAAATGGTCGTCATGTGAGTCGACAATGATAGGATATATGCCTTGAGCCAAATAGACTTTGATGAGCACGGTTGCCTTTTGACCCAAGGAAAGACCCTCAACTCTCGTATTGCGATACAGCACGGTAGGTTCGATAATGAAGTAATTTTGGTGAAAAACACGACAGAAATCTTCAAGTGTGATATTGCGGTTTTGTTTAATCTTTGTACGTAGCTCTTCGTTGCCTACGGTCTTTTCTATTTCATTTACCAAGGCAGTAATGCTATTATCTATTCCGTCGGCAAAATCCCTATAATACTTGATCATGTTTTGAGCATAGTCCATTCCGGTTGTACTTCTATTGTCGAAAACGTCTTCGGCCTCCTTCAGAAATGTCGACTGGTCAAATCGGATTTCTGCAAGGAAATCCAAGTCACCCAATACAAGATCACTAGACATTGATAGTCTCGTTTCAGTCGCCGCAAGTTGGCCACGAAAGTGTTCAATAATGGATTCAAGTGTTTCTTGTTTCTTGCAAATGCGCTCCAGCATTTCTCTTTGAAGCGTAGCGAGTGCCAGTTTCTTTTGCAGCAACTCGACGCGTTTATTCTGTAATTCGCTTTGGTTGACTTGGACTTCCTTAAGCAGTTCCGTTTCACTCCGAATTTCATCAAGCAGTTCCGCATGACGGGTTGCTTTGTCTGATAAGGAATCGCGTTCACTCTCTTTAGCATCGATTTCTGCTAGCGTGTTATTTAGGAGATCCTCGACCCTATTAGTAAGTTGTGATAGTTTCTGGCTTTCTGAATATGTGATCTCCGGCAACGGTGGTCGGCTTTCGTCAACATCATCGAAATCATCGTTTATTTTCCTAACAAGTGCATTGAATCTTGAAACGTCTTTGTCGAGGATAGACAAGGCAGAGCCAATCGCTTCCTTTATCGCGGTAAGCTTGTCACGTCTAGCATGTAAAGTCACAATTGTCTCTTGAACCTGCTGAGCCGCATTTATG
Source organism: Phototrophicaceae bacterium (assembly GCA_965116975.1). Lineage (GTDB taxonomy): Bacteria > Chloroflexota > Anaerolineae > Aggregatilineales > Phototrophicaceae > UBA6055. The sequence goes on along the minus strand of OZ220735.1, from coordinate 1,346,503 downwards.
TCTTGGGCATCTACGTCCAGCGCATTCTGTTGCCTCTGGAGGTCAGCCAACTTTGCATTGATTATCAGGGTCTCAGTTTCGAGTTCTTGGTCTACTTGCGGACTGGTTTCGGATTCCAGTTCTAGGATTTCAGACGACAATTGTCTAACACTAGTCTCTGCGTCAATGATCCCCTTTGTAAGTGCGTCGAATGCGTATTTTCCCACATTAGTAACCCGACTAAAAATTAGTTCATTTACACGGTTCGTCAGGTCAGTGGACTCAATAATGTATTTGTCGAGCTCACCTTGACTTATGTACGCTACATCCGCTACATCCATATATGTTGCGTCGATCACTCGTTTCGAAAAAGAATCCGCGCCCGTAAAATCAATAGAAACTTCAAGGCTTGGCGGCGATTTGTCCGAGATTCGATTGACAAAAGAATTCCTGTCGCTATCCTTTATTTTGTCCTTGAAGCAATTAGCAATTAGATCGACAAATGCCGTTTTGCCAGCCCCTTTGCCACCAGTAATCGCAATAAGGCTATGATGTAAAGGCAGTTGAGTTTCTTTCACTGTCAACTCGCTATTAATCGTAGATTCCGAAATGTTGATTTGGGACAGTGAGTGATTATACCGTGAAGGAGTAGGACACTTCGCCTGAATAGCGACCCTGTCCTCAGGCTCGTAGAGGACTTGCCGTAGTCCCTCAAATGTAGGATCAGCTTTTATCCAGCAGAAACGAAGATCACAATTTTCGGAATCGGACTGGCAATCATGCTTTTCGCGACAACCACAAGGATGTCCAACGAAAAACAACTCATGTGCATCACTACCGTGAATGCACGGCTTCAATGAATTGAACGTTGCGATATATTGCTTTCGTCCGTTTTTCCAAGGCGAACTTCCAAGACACCATGATCTAGTCTTCACATTCGACGAAAAGACGAAGTGGCTATTCTGCAGCAAGGTGAGCCGAGTCTGGGTGTCTTGGCTACCCCACTCTATTAGTGAGGTATTCCTTTCATCCATAACGATAACATATTTGTCAGTAAACTGGCCAGAGTCAGTCAGTTCTTTCTTAATGTCTTCTAATCTTACGGTTGCGTTTTCTGCGCCAACAATTATGTCCGACTTGTCCTTATGTTCATTTGGTAACAGCCTCTTCAGCTGGCGTCCTAACTTTTCCAGATTCGAAAGTTTCAATCGTTCCTTAAAGGGTTTACCATCCACAGCACCGCGCGATTTAAAGTAGAGATTGTGGAGAAAATGGTCTTCAATAACTCTTGGATCCAGTTCATTGGAGAATATGACATGCAAGTTTAGCCGTCGAGGAGCAATACCGCATTTACCCTTGTAAAGGATTTCATCCAACCTAAATTCGATGTTGGGCAATATTAGATCAATCTCGGAAAGTCGCCCCGTCTTCGTATATTCCAAAACCTGCTTGTATCCTTCAATAGTGAAGTAGTCGGTGACGCCCAGAACTGAAATGTCTGTTTTCTCCAGCTTAGTAACATACGCTTCCCAATCTGGAGATCCGTCTGAACCCTTCGGAAACTGGTTGTTAAGAATTGACGCAGGACTATGCACATGCAAATCCCATTTGCGCCATTCCGAACCCCTTGCGAATTTCGACTTTGACATACAGAGAATCATTCTCAGCACTAATTACAGAAGATTCAGTAATCTACTGTAACTGTATAAGGTAGCCGTCAGCAAATCAATTCAGAAATCTGACTGGTTATGTGATACGCGCCCCCCGCAACCGCAGCGAATTGCTTACCACAAACACGCTCGAGAATGCCATCGCCGCTGCGGCGAACATCGGCAGCAGACCGCCCAGCATCGCCACCGGGATTAGCACGATATTGTAAATGAAAGCCCAGAACAGATTCTGGTGAATCGCGCGCATCGTGCGCCGGCTGAGGTCCAGCGCCGCGACCACCGCCTGCAGGTCGCCGCTGACCAGGGTGACATCGCTGGCTTCGATGGCGATGTCGGTGCCCGTGCCGATGGCGAAGCCGACATCAGCCACCGCCAGCGCCGGCGCGTCGTTGATGCCGTCTCCGACCATGCCGACGCGCCCGCCTTGGTCTTGCATTTCCTTGACCACCGCCGCCTTTTCCGCCGGCAGCACCTCGGCATAAACGCGCTCGATGCCGACTTGCTGCGCGATGACTTCCGCCGTCTGCCGGTTGTCGCCGGTGATCATCGCCACTGCATAGCCGCGCTCGCGCAGCGCGCGAATGGCTTGTTCGGATGAAGCTTTGACCGTATCGCCGAGGACCAGCGCGCCCATGAGTTTGTCGTCCACTGCCAGCAAGATAGCCGAATGACCGCGGGTCTGGGCGCGGGCGATCTCGGTCGAGAGCGGGCTGATGTCGATGCCGCGTTCGGCGATGAAACGAGCGCTGCCCACGAGCGCTTGCGCGCCGCCGACAGTGGCGCGGATGCCGCGGCCCGGTATCGCCTCGAAGGACTCCAGCGGCAGCAGGTCGATACCGCTGGATTGGGCTTCCGTCAGCAATGCCAGGGCAAATGGATGTTCGCTGCCCGCTTCCGCCGACGCGGCGAAGCGCAAGATGGAATTTTTGTCGGCGTTAGGACTGGCGATCACATCAGTCACCGTCGGCTGACCAAGGGTGATGGTGCCGGTTTTATCCAACAAAATGGCGCTCAGGCTCTTGCTACGTTCCAGCGACTCGCTGTTGCGGAAGAGAATGCCGGCTTCCGCGCCCCGTCCCGTGCCAACCATGATGGCGGTTGGCGTGGCCAAGCCCAGCGCGCAGGGACAGGCGATGACTAAGACGGCAATCATGTTGAGGATGGCCGCTGGCAGGTCCGCGCCGCCGATGGCCATCCAGCCGACAAATGTCAGCAGAGCGAGGGCGATGACTGCTGGAACAAAAACAGAGGCGACCCGATCGGCCAGGGCTTGGATAGGCGCTTTGCTGGCTTGCGCCGCCTCCACCATACGGATGATCTGACCCAGAACGGTGTCCTTGCCGACGCGCTGGGCTTCCGCGATCACGCGCCCCTGCTGATTCACTGTGCCCGCGATGATCTCGTCGCCGGTTTTTTTGCTGACTGGCATGCTTTCGCCGCTGAGCATGGACTCGTCGACCGACGAGCGCCCTTCGTTGACGATAGCATCAACCGGGATGCGCTCGCCCGGCTTAATCACGATGAGGTCGCCGGGCAAGACATCGTCGATAGCGATTGACTGCTCGACGCCGTTCTTGAGCAGGGTAGCGGTCTTGGGCCTCAGCCCGATCAGCTTCTTGATGGCGGCGCTGGTGCGTCCTTTGGCGCGCGCTTCCAGCAGCTTGCCCAGCGTGATCAAAGTCAATATCACGGCGGCGGATTCGAAATAGTCGGATTTGCCCACCTTGTCGGAAAAGTCGAAGAGCAGACCCAGCAAGACGATCAATCCGTAGAGGTAAGCGGCAAACGAGCCCATCGCCACCAGCACGTCCATATTGGCGCTACCATTGCGCAGCGACTTGATTGCGCCGCGCAGGTACTGCCGCCCCAGGATCAGCGCGACCGGCGTCGCCAGCCCGCCGAAGACAAAAAGCCAAAGGTCATGCATCAGCCAGGGGAAGCTATCCATGATGAATGGAATCTGGTGCATGAAGTGCCGCGCCATGCTGAGCGCGGTCAATGGCAGGGTGAAGAGGGCGCCGAACAAGACCAGGCGCGTCTGCCGATCGATTTCAGCTTGGCGCGCGGCCGCTTCGGCGTCTTCACCGGTCCTCTCTCCGCCGAGCTCAATGACGCCATAACCCGCATTCTCCACGGCTTTGACGAGATCCGCGCGGAGCGCTGCGCCCGGCATATAGCCGATTGTGGCGCGCTCATTCGACAGGTTGACCAGGACATCAGTCACGCCGTCGACTTTGTTGAGCGCGCGCGCGACATTCTTTTGGCACATGGCGCAGGTCATGCCGCTGATGGGCAGGTCGACGCTGGTCCTGGCCACGCCATAGCCGGATTTTTCGACCTGCGCTACCAGATCGCGGGTCATGAGCTTGCTGTTGTCATATTGAACGGCGGCTTTTTCCGTCGCCAAGTTGACCTGCACGGAGTCGACGCCATCGGTCCTGCCCAGGCTCCGTTCGACATTTTTCGCGCACATGGCGCAGGTCATGCCGGTGACGGGTAGTGAGATTGCCTTGAGGGTCATGCGCTTGCTCCAGATATTTGCTTTCAGCTATTGATGAGCTTCAGGATGCGCTGCAAGTCTGCGGCGGCGGCCTCGGGATCGGAGCGCAAATCATGCCGCAGGCTGTTTTCGATATAACAGTCGAAGAGATGATTGATCAGGCTGGACATGCCCTTTTCGATTGTGCGGGCGCGCAGGACCCGCTGCTCGCAGCTGCCGGCGTCGGCGGCTATCAAGTCTTCCAGCGCGTTTAGCTGGCCCCGAATACGTTTGATGCGGTTGATGGTCTTGCTATTATGCGCCGCGCGCGTCGATTCAATTTGCATGTTATCTATACCTATACCCCTATAGGTATATGGTAACATGAAGCGACTAGCATTGCAAGGAGGTATATCCAGGGCAATCGCTTCAAAATCCATAACTGTCGAATTTAACATCAAACTGATGAATAGTAGGGGCGAGCCAAGGCTCGCCCATGAAATTTGGCGCAAAATCGTGGGCGATTCACAGAATCGCCCCTACATTACGTCCTTGTTTGGCATATTTACGAATAAATCTCGGTGTTGGCGGTCAGTGTCTACGCGACTCTCGGTGTCTATGTGGTGAATAAAATTTGAAGCGATTGCCCTGGAGGTATATCGAATTCGGTTGAATCAAATTACATCTTCTTGACAACCGCTAGGGGCGGGCTTTGCTCGCCCGAAGAGTAGAAACAATATGAGTATCGGGCGACTCGCCGAGTCGCCCCTAGCGCTTCTAATTATTATGATGCAATTGCATGTTTAGCGTCGGCGGGGTTCAGCTTTCGTAGGCGATTAGAGGAACGGCGCTGCACTTGCCGCCGGTGACGGTGGCGTCAATGCGGATCCAGACGCCCTCCGCCAGCTTCCACCACAGCAAGTCATCGCGGCCGATGGCGCGGGAAACGGGCTCGGCGCTTTCGCGATGACCCATGACAGCGATGATAGGCGCGTCTGGATCGGGATAGGAGCGGATGTTGGCGCCAAATGTGCCAGCCGTGATCTTGCAAGGCGCTTCGGTGGACATGCCTTCCAGCGGGCTTTGACCGACGCTGGGACGCCTGCTTATGATCGTGTAGGGGTCCAAGCCCACGCGACTGGGATAGTGGAGCGCGTCAATCGGCAAGCTGAGCATGCGCTGGTAATCGTAGGCGCTGGGCGCGGCGGGCGCGTCCGCGGACCTAGGACTGCCGTCTTCGGCGATGCCCAGCGGGACTTGTGTATAGAAGCCGCTTTTCACCAGCGTCCTGGCATCAGGGACCGTGATAGTCGCTTCGCCGTCCAGGACATAAATCGACATGCCAGCGTCAATCTGCGCTTGCAGGAAGGCGACGCCATTGAGGCGAATATCAAGTCCATTCAGCCAAAATTGCCGCGGTGGCTGGAATTGATTGGACTGTAATAGAACGCCGCTGCCGGCCGCGCCCGGGCAAGGCGCATCGTCTATGCCGCTGCGAAAGTCGAAGACCTGCCAGCGTGACCAAAGCGGGCGGCTCGCGTTGTCGCGCGGCGCGCTTTGCAGCAGGTTGAAATCACCCTCCAGCAGCTCGCGGCTGATCCAACCGGATTCTTCCGGCGTGACATAGACTTGGATCCAAGCGCCATCGTCATTGACGCCTGCCGCTTTGAGGCTGGCGCGGTTGGCCAGCGTTCGCATGATAGGCGCGTCGGTATTGGGTTCGGCGCGCAGGTTGGCTCCCTGTGCGGCCGCCACTGTGAAATCCAGCAAGGTGGCGGGCGGCGACAGTGACGACGAGGGGAAAAGCGCGACATCGCCAAAGGCGAGCAAGGCGGCGGTCTGGGCTTCCAAGTCGGCGGGCGGATAAGCCTCGAACAAGATGCGCGCCGCGCCCCAGGTCTTGTCCTCGCTGCTGGCGCTAAACCATTCGACGCTGCTGGCTGCGGCTTGGTCGCCGGGTTGCGAGAATGCGACAGCCGCAACATCAGGCAAGCGCGCCAGCGAAACGGTGGGATGGCCCAAGCAAATGAAGTTAATCTCTTGTTCGGCGCAGGCACTGGCAAGGTTGTCAAAAGCCCGGTCTTGCAAAGCCGGGCAGGAATTGGCTTGCGCGCTGGCAAGCGCGGCCAGAAGTGATAGGATCAAGCTAAGGAGAAAAAACCTCATCTGCATGACGCCTCGCCCCATGTTAGAATCCATAGCGCTCGAGTCAGCAGCCCTACCGCGCGCTCGCGCGGCGCGGAAGCATGTCCCCCGCTTATTCTTATCCTGCCGGGCAATTGCGCTGACACGATTCATACCCTCTCATATAATTCCAGCAGCACACCTGAAGCGCTGGCCGGATGAATGAAGGCGTAGCGCCTGCCGTCGCGTTCGCGGGCGACCTCGTTAATCAATTCAACGCCATTATCGCGCAAGGCTTGCAGCTTGCTATCGAGATCCGGCACTTCCAAGCAGAGATGGTGCAAGCCCGGTCCGCGCTTGGCAAGGTAGCGCGCGACGCCGCTATCTGCCGCGGTCGGCTGAATCAACTCAAGCTGGCAATCGCCCAGGTCGAGAAAGACGACATCAACAGCTTCGTCGCTGATGGATTGCCTCGACCCAGCCCGCGCCAGCCCAAGCGTATCGCGCCAGAACCTCAGCGCCTCATCGAGGTTGTCAACAATCACCGCGAGATGATTCAAGCTGATATCGGGCATATTATGCGCTCGTTCCATGAGACAGGATGACGCTTGTCCATTGAATGTTATAATAACAGGCGCGAACTGTAAAATAAATTCATGACGAATTCGGAGGATGGTGCCATGGTTCCAGCCACCCTGAGCCTAGCGCTGAGCGAAGAACATGAGCTGCTGCTGGCAGCGGTAAGAGATTTTGCCCGGCGCGAAATCGCGCCCATCGCGGCCGAGTTCGATGAAACGGGCGAGTTCCCGCTGGAGACGGTGCGCAAGATGGGCGCAATGGGCTTGATGGGCATTGAAGTTGCGGAGGAATACGGCGGCGCGGGCTTGGACGCCCTGGCGCATGCCCTTGCCATGATCGAAATCGCCAAAGCGGATGCCAGCCATAGCACGATCATGAGCGTGCATAATTCGCTCTATTGCTATCCCATCCAGGTATTCGGGACGGAGCGGCAGAAGCGAGAGTGGATCAAGCCCGTGGCCAGCGGCGAGCAGATCGGCGCCTACAGCTTGACCGAGCCGATGTCGGGCAGCGACGCCGGCAATATGGCGAGCCGAGCAAAGCTCGATGAGGCCGGCGCGCGTTTTATCATCAATGGGCGCAAAAGCTGGGTTACTAGCGGTCCGGTTGCCGACCGCCTGATCTTGTTCACCATGACCGCCGCCGCAGCCAAACAGCGCGGCATCACCGCCTTTCTCATCGATACCAGCCAGCCGGGCTTCAGCCGGGGCAAGGTCGAACCGAAGCTGGGCATCCGCGCCAGCGCCACCAGCGAGATCATCTTCGACAATTACCTGTGTCCGGTAGCGAATGTGCTTGGGCAAGTGGGACAAGGTTTTAAGATCGCCATGACAGTTCTGGACGCGGGGCGCATCGGCATCGCGGCGCAAGCCCTGGGCATCGCCGAGGCCGCCTATGAAGCCGCGCTGGAATACGCCAGGGAGCGCGAAGCCTTTGGCGCGCCCATCGGCAGCTTTCAAATGATCCAGCAGAAGATCGCCGATATGAAAACGCGCATCGAAGCGAGCCGCGCCCTGCTTTACCAGGCGATACTCGCCAAGCAGCGAGCAATGGCAATCGGCGCGCGCTATACCAGCGAAGCGAGCATGGCAAAGCTGTTTTGCAGCGAAACCGCCGCCTATGTGACCGACGAGGCGATTCAAATCCACGGCGGGCTGGGCTACAGCAAGGAGATGCCAGTCGAGCGCTATTACCGCGACGCGCGCATCACGCGGATTTACGAAGGCACCAGCGAGATCCAACGCATGGTTATCGCGCGTAATGAATTGGGCTTGAGATGAAGACTGCGACGAAAAGAGAGACGAAGGGTGAGATGGAAAATGAAACGGAAAATGAAACGATGAAAGCGGCGACATTAAAAGCGCACGGCGGACCGGAGGTCGTCGAGTATCGTGAAGATCTGCCTATTCCCGAGCCGGCCTACGGCGAAGTCCGCGTCAATATCAAGGCGGCGGCGCTCAACCGGCTCGATCTCTGGGTACGCGCCGGCTGGAAGGGACTGGCGCTGGATTTCCCTCATGTCATTTGCGCCGATGGCGCGGGGCTGGTCGATGCCGTGGGGGAGGGCGCAGGTCAGTTCGCCCTGGGCGACCGCGTTTGCATCAACCCCACGATCGTGCCAGCGGGAGACCCGGCTCTGCACAGTGGGCTGGAAAACCAGTCGCGCATCGCCATACTGGGCGAGCATCACAGCGGAACGGCGGCGGAATATCTCGTCCTGCCCCAGCGCAATTTGCTGCGCATGCCGGATGATTTTGATTTCGGAGCGGCCGCGGCGGCGGGCTTAGTCGGCTTGACCGCCTGGCATTCCTTGATTACACGCGGAGGGCTGCAAGTCGGCGAGTCCGTGCTTATCGTGGGGGCTGGCGGCGGCGTCAACAGCATCAGCATTCAGATTGCCAAGCTGGCCGGCGCGACGGTTTATGTCGTAGGCAGCAATGCGGAAAAATGCCGTCAAGCCGAAGCGCTGGGCGCGGATGTCACGATCAATCGCGAAGAAGAGCCGCAGTGGTCGCGGGCTATCTACCAGCTAAGCAATCGCCGCGGCGTCGATGTGGTGGTAGACAATGTTGGGCAAGCCACCCTGGGGCAGAGCCTGCGCGCTTGCCGCATTGGCGGGCGCATCTTGATAGTCGGGGGCACCAGCGGTTATCAGCTGGAGTTGAATATCGCGCAGCTCTTTGCCCGTCAGATCAGCTTGATTGGCAGCACTATGGGTCCGCATCGCGATTATATGGCTGTCATGGAACAGGTCTTCGCGGGCAATTTGCAGCCGGTCATCGGCGCGACTCTGCCCTTGAGCGAGGCGCGTCAGGCGCAAGAGTTATTGGAGCGGAATGCGGTCTTTGGCAAGGTCGTTCTGGAAGTTGGAGACTCTTAACCTTCCTTTAGGGATTGAACCGCGCAAACGCATCAAAATCAATCTATGTCGAAGGTCACAAATTAGGATAGATTGGCAATTAAATCGCGATGGCATTTGACGGGCTGATCCTCTATCAAGTGGCGGACGATCTGGGCTTTGATAATCTCAACCAGGTCGCGCGCGACGCCGGCGTTATGAGCGTCTTGCAGGTCACAGCCTATTATTCCGGGCGGCGCATCCGCCATTCTGTCGCGCGGGTCATTGAACATCAGTTGGGAGAGGTTGAATTGCAATTGGTCTACGAAGGCTTCAATCGGCACAAGCCGCTGCACCTGACCGTGCCGAAAGAGCGCCTGGAGAAGCTGATCCGGGCATTGCGCCAGGCGAAATTCGATAGGCTGCGCGACCAAGACGGATTATCATTCAGCGACCGCTGTCTCTGGCTGATTCAGCGCGCGGCCGGCGCCTACAGCCACGGCCTCATCGTAGCGCCGGACAAGCCGCAACTGCCCTGGTCCTCAATCGTCAATGCCGTCGACGACTACCTGCCGAGCGCCATACGCGAAGTGCCATTGAAGCACTGAGAATGAGAACTGAAATAATCCCAACAAAAAAAGAAACGGTAGTGTCGACTGACCTGCTGTGTCTACGCTCAGCGCTGAGTCGTCCGATCTATAGAATTCAATTAACCTTGGGCAACTCACAGAGTCGTCCCTACAAGGCTTGTCCGCTACTGGTAAGTCAATGCGCTTTTTCTACCCCATCCCCCGGCCCCTTGCCCCGCATCAGCGGGGAAGGGGAGCTAAAATAATGCGAAATGTATTAAAATATGCGAAATCAGCATGAATCCAAGCTCGCAGTAGCGATAATCACAACAAATCAGTGGTCATCCCCCCATTGAAATGGGGGGACCGAGGGGGGTAAACCAAAGGGCGAACGCGAATCCTACAGTAGCGGACAAGCCTTACAATTACTTAAGAATATTGTGAATTTGACACAATGCGGTTCTGGTACGATTGCACGATTGAAGCGATTTACATTTATTCGCACCTCTTTTTTCTCTGTGTCCGCTGTGCCTCTTTGGTGAATTTTCATTACTTGCTTGGAATTTCTTGATAAGGACCTGCGATGCCCCAAACGGACCTGCAAGAGGTGGAAGTCAAGCTGTATACGCCGAACTTGACGCTGGTGCAGCGGTCGCTGGAGGCAGCCGGCGCGTTGTTGAAATCGCCGCGGGTCTTCGAGCGCAACCTGCGCTACGAGAATGCGGCTCGAACGCTGACGGCGCAGGGCATTGTCTTGCGGCTGCGGCAGGATGACCAAGCGAAGCTGACCTACAAATCAGGAGAAAGCAACCAGGACGGCATCTTCAAGCGCTTCGAGGCTGAAGTCGCGGTCAGCGATTTTGCGACCATGGATGTGATTCTGCGGCGGTTGGGATATGAAGTGGCGCTGATTTACGAGAAGTATCGGACGACTTATGCGCTGGCAGATGCCGAGATCGTTCTGGATGAGTTGCCGTACGGGAATTTCACCGAGATTGAAGCTGATACCGAAACCATCGAGCGGCTTGTCAGTGAAATGGGCTTGGGCGGCTACCGACGGATGACCGAGAGTTATACCGAGATCTTCGCCAAGTTGAAGCGGCGGATGGGGCTGGCGATGCGGGATTGCAGTTTTGAGGCTTTTGCTGATGTGGATGTGGATGTGGGTGAATTGATTTAAGCACAAAGACACAATGGGCGCGAATCACAACTGTCTTGATAATCTGTAGGGGCGAGCCTTGGCTCGCCCGTCAGATTTAACCACCGAGTGCACCGAGAGGAAAAGATATGAGTGAGTTGGAGAAGTTTTTAGAAGAGCGGTCGAAGATTCCGATTCCGAGTGGCGATGCGACTTGGGTCAAGTTGCTGGCGAAGGAACTAGCAATTGGAGCCAACAGAAATTTGTGGAGTCCGCGAGGAATCCTAATGTTCATGGCTGGAGGCGCAAGAGCCATGTGTGACAACGCGACAAAATATTTTGAGCAGCGCTGGAGAGGCAACGATTTGGACCATCTATTGGAGGTTCTATTAGCACACGAATATTTCATCAAGTTAGAGAGTAACCACCCACCTAAGCTGACAACAAATGCCTTTGACCTTATCGAAGAAGTCGAACCACATGACGTATTCATTTCATACAGACGTCTTGACAGCAGCGCACTTGCACTACTCGTTCTCGCACGACTTAAAGAACACGATCTCGTGCCATTTTGCGACATGGCGCTTGAAGCAGGCGGAAACTGGCACGCCGACTTGAAAGAGCGCATCACAGACTGCGACTATTTCATCATTTTGCTCGGAAATGACACGCTCGCGTCCGAGATGACAGTGAAAGAAATCTGTTGGGCAATCGACGGTAAGAGAACAATCATTCCCATCTGGCACAGTGGATTTGGACTTGCGCAGAACTTTGACCTGAGTACGGAAATGGAACAGTTTGCTACAAAATGGAAAGAAGAATGGCTTCGCAACCGCAGAGATGAGTTGACAAGTGTCATCAACAGAACAAACGCCATTCGCGTGCTTGACGAAAGCGCGAGCGGATACAACACGGCGATTGTGGAGTTGCTGAATCGATTTGGCATTACGCCGTGATTTTGGAGCATGCCTGCTTCTCTATGAGGCAGGTGAGATTATTTCTCGGTGCTCTCGGTGTTGGCGGTCAGTGTCTACGCGACCCTCGTTGGTTAAGTTTAATGGAGCGTCCCTACCGCCTGCCCACAGACTCTCCCTGTCAATCAGCCGCCTACACCATATACTGGATGGCTGTTTTGCCGCGCTGCCAGAAACCCCCGCTCGCAGACGGTGTTACAATTAGCGGAGAAACAGCGACGTCGCTAACACATACACAGCAAACGGAGACCAAGTATGACCATCAGCCCCAAGATCGAGCAGTTGCGCGCCAAACGCGCCCAAAGCCAACTGGGCGGCGGCGAGGCGCGCATCAAGCGGCAGCACGATCAAGGCAAGAAGACCGCCCGCGAACGGCTGGAGATGCTGCTTGATCCCGGCAGTTTTCGCGAGCTTGACGCATTTGTACATCACCACAACAACAAATTCGGGCTGGAAAAAAATAAGCCGCTCAGCGACAGCGTCGTGACCGGCTGGGGCACGATTGACGGCCGGCTGGTTTATGTCTATTCGCAAGACTTCACCGTCATGGGCGGCAGTTTGAGCGAGGCGCACGCCAACAAAATCCTCAAAATCATGGATATGGCGATCAAAGTGGGCGCGCCGGTCATCGGCTTGAATGACAGCGGCGGCGCGCGCATCCAAGAAGGGGTAGAGAGCCTGGGCGGCTATGCCGATATCTTTTTGCAGAACACCCTGGCCAGCGGCGTCATACCCCAGATCAGCGTGATCATGGGACCCTGCGCTGGCGGCGCCGTCTATAGCCCAGCCCTGACCGACTATATCATCATGGTCAAGGACAGCAGTTATATGTTCATCACGGGACCGGACGTGGTCAAACAGGTGCTCAACGAAGATGTCAGTTTTGAAGAATTGGGCGGGGCGTCGGTGCATGCCAGCAAGAGCGGCGTTTGTCATTTTGTGGCTGATGACGAGGCGCAATCGCTGATATTGGTGCGGGAGCTGCTTAGCTATCTGCCGCAGAACAATATGGAAGATCCGCCGGCTATTCCGACGACCGATGATCCGCTGCGCGCGGAAAGCGCGCTCGACACCATCGTGCCGCAGAATCCGAACCAGCCTTATGATATGAAAAAGGTGATCGAGCTCATCGTCGACGATGGACATTTCTTCGAAGTGCACGAAGAATACGCCGGCAATATCGTCGTGGGTTATGCGCGGCTGGGCGGTTCGGCGGTTGGCATCGTCGCCAATCAGCCGACGGTGCTGGCGGGTGTGCTGGATATCAATGCCAGCGTCAAAGCGGCGCGCTTCGTGCGCACTTGCGACGCCTTCAATGTACCCCTTATTACCTTCGTTGATGTACCCGGCTATTTGCCCGGTGCCGACCAGGAACATAACGGCATCATCATGAGCGGCGCCAAGCTGCTATACGCCTATTGCGAGGCGACTGTGCCCAAGCTGACCGTCACCACGCGCAAGTCTTACGGCGGCGCTTATTGCGTGATGAACAGCAAACATATCCGCGCCGATCTCAACATCGCCTGGCCCACCGCCGAAATCGCCGTGATGGGTCCCGAGGGCGCGGTCGAGATCATCTACCGCCGCGAGCTGAAAGAAGCGGCGGACCCGGCCGCGCGCAAGCAGGAATTGGCGGAAGATTACCGCGAGACCTTCGCCAATCCCTACATCGCCGCCAGCCGTGGATTTATCGACGACGTCATAGAACCGCACAATACACGCGCGCGTTTGATCAACGCCTTACAGGTCTTCCTGAACAAGCGCGACGAGAACCCGCCCAAGAAGCATGGCAACATCCCGCTCTAGGAGGCGTCGATGGCTGAACAACTCACCGGCATCAACAAGATTCTTATCGCCAATCGCGGCGAAATCGCCGTGCGCATCATCCGCGCCGCGCGCGATCTGGGCATCCCGACGGTGGCGGTCTACTCCGATGTCGATCGCGCGGCTTTACACGTGCGCTACGCCGACGAAGCCGTACACATTGGCGGACCGCGCCCGGCCGATAGCTATCTCAAAAAAGACCGGCTGATCGAGGTGGCGCGCAGGACCGGCGCCGACGCCATACACCCGGGTTATGGCTTCCTGGCGGAAAACGCCGATTTCGCGGGGCAGGTCATCGACGAGGGACTGGTGTGGATTGGACCGTCGCCCGCGGCTATCGCAACCATGGGCGACAAGCACGCCGCCCGACTCGCCGTGACCCGCAACAAAGTGCCGCTGATCCCCGGCATCGAGGCTGGCTTGTCCAATGACGACTTGGCGGAGGCCGCCAAGCGGATCGGCTTCCCGGTCTTGATCAAAGCCGTGGCCGGCGGCGGCGGCAAGGGCATGCGCCCGGTGCATCGCGCGGAGGACTTCGCAACGGCGCTCCTAACCGCGCGGCGAGAGGCGGAAAGCGCCTTTGGCAATGGCGACGTCTATCTGGAAAAACTGCTGCAAGGCGCGCGTCACATCGAGTTTCAGATCTTGGCTGACACGCATGGCAACACGGTGCACCTGGGCGAGCGCGAATGTTCCATTCAAAGGCGGCATCAGAAATTGGTGGAAGAGGCGCCCAGCGTCTTCGTCGATGCGGAACTGCGGCGGAAAATGGGCGAGATGGCGATCGCCGCGGCCGAATCTGTCGGCTATGTCAATGCCGGCACGATTGAGTGCCTGGTCGACCGCGACAAGAATTACTATTTCCTGGAGATGAACACGCGCTTGCAAGTCGAGCATCCCGTGACCGAATTGGTGACCGGCGTCGACCTGGCAAAAGAACAAATTCGCATCGCCCGCGGGCGGCGCATGGGTCCCACGGAAAACTTGCTGGATCCCAAGGGCTGGGCAATCGAATGCCGCATCAATGCCGAAGACCCCTATGCGGATTTCATGCCGTCTACGGGCCAGATCACAACGATGATCCTGCCGACGGGACCAGGCGTTCGCGTGGACAGCGGCGTCTATCGCGGCTCGGAAATTACGCCCTATTACGATAGCATGATCTCCAAGCTGATCACCTGGGGCGAGACGCGTTCGGAAGCGATGCTGCGGATGCGGCGCGCGCTCTCTGAATATCGCATTATGGGCTTGAAGCACAACATCCCCTTTCACATAAACCTGCTCAACAGCATCAGCTTCATCGCCGGACAGATTGACACCAATTTTGTCGAGCAGCGCTTCAACATGAATACCTATGAAAAGAGACCCACAGCGACGCAGCTGGAGACCGTCGCCATAGCAGCCACCTTGTACGCGCATCGCAAGCGGCGGCTGGCTTCGCAAGTGGTCGCGCCAGCCAAGCGCGACGCCAGCAACTGGAAATGGATGGGACGCTTCGAGAGGATGCACCGATGAAATACGTCACCGTCATCGAGGACCAGAGCTACGAGATTGAAATCGACAACGATGGCGCCATCCTGGTCGATGGCGAGCTGCGCGATGTGGATTTCCTCAACTTAGGCGGTTCGCTCTATTCCATCATCACCGAGAACAAGTCCCTGGAAGCCGTCATTGATGATGACGACGGCAAAATCGCGGTGATGATGGGGGGTCAGCTCTTCGAAACCCAGGTCCTAGACGAGCGCGCCATGCTGTTGGTACAGCGCCGCGGCGGATTAAAAATCACTTCCGGCGAAGTGAACGCGCCCATGCCCGGACTGATTGTCATGGTCACGGTGGAATTGGGCCAAAACGTGGAGCAAGGCGATACGGTCGTGATACTAGAATCGATGAAGATGCAGAACGAACTGAAGTCGCCGGTCGCTGGCTTGGTTAAGGCGATACAGGTCGAGACTGGCCAGGCGGTTGACAAGGGCGACATGCTGGTCGAGATTGGCGCGCCCGACACAGAATAAATGTAGACCAAGGCGCGAAGGTTCATTTCAATATATTGGTAGAATGAATAATCACACGATCGAATTTCGTCATAGACCTCGCATTGTGACAGCCAAATCACAAATAAAATGACGAACATGGACGAACATGTAAGTGCGCCTCTGTGAGTCGCCCAATACCAACATCTCGTATGTGGGCGAGCCAAGGGTCGCTGTTGAAAAACACCCCCATCCCGTAGGTCTATGTCTACGTGACCCCGCCCCCTCCTCGCCATCTCTATGGCGAACGGGTTTGGGGTGGGGGAAAATCGAGTATTTCAACGGAGTCTAAGGGCTCGTCCCTAGCGAGTTTAGCATTTTGAGAGATAGAGATTGCCCTGCCCAGTACCCCAGGGCAATCGCTTCAAAATGATGGCAGACGAAATGGCGGGAATCTAAACTGAAAATTAACTACAGAGTACGCAGAGAGCGCAGAGAAAAGCATAAAATGTCATATTTCAGCGGTGTATTTTGGTGAAAAAACCTCTCTCTAGTGCCCCTTGCCTATTCCTAGCCGCGAATTTAGTTGAAAAGTAGTCTAAACTACTAAAACTCTGTGTCCTCTGCGTCCTCTATGTTGAAAAGTATATTGAAGCGATTGCCCTGCCCAGTACCCAGATTTCCATTGCTTTCCGTCTATAATTGATACTATACAGAATATCAATCTGGAGTTTATGGCTATGCGCGCGTTCTCCTTTTTCTCAGTTATTTCTGTGATATTCCTGGCGGCTCTAAGCGGCTATACTCAGGACGATATTTGTCCGGCCGGTCTGCCAGAGCGGCCTGCGCTGTCTCGACACATTGAGCAATCCGCCATTCTCGATGGCGATATGAGCTTTGAGCAAGTTCTTGAGCACGGTGAGGAACTGTTCACGGTTCTTTTTAACGTTTGCGATGGACAAGGACGTCCCGCAACGACCGGGGTCACAGTCGCGCGGGAGCCGGATGAACCGGCATTCAGCCGCGTTTCCGCGCCGGATTCGAACTCCTGTTTCAGTTGTCACAACCAGCCGCGCATCGGTGGCGGCGGCGAATTCGTGGCTAATGTCTTTTTGTTGGCTCAGCACGCAGATCCGGTATTGGAATCGACATCGATGATGATGAGCAATCACCGCAACCCGCTGGGCATGTTCGGTGCCGGACCCATCGAAATGCTGGCGCTGGAGATGACCAAGGAATTGCATGAGCAAAGGCAGTTGGCGCTGACGCAAGCCCAAGAACAAGCCAGCGAAATCACAGTCGAGCTTCGCGCCAAAGGCATAGATTTCGGTGTTTTGACGATGGCGCCGGACGGCACACAAGATTCGAGCGGCATCGCAGGCATTGACCACGACTTGGTCATCAAGCCTTTCCACCAGTCGGGAACCAAGATTTCGCTGCGGCAGTTTTCCGCCAATGCCATGAATCAACATCACGGCATACAAGCCGAAGAGCGCTTTGACCTGAACCCAGACATTATGGATCCAGATTTTGATCAGGATGGCGTCGAGCGCGAATTGACTATCGGCGACATTACCGCTATCACATTATTTCAGGCTGCCTTGGGGACGCCGGGCCGCGCCTTGCCTGCCGAGCCAGTCCGGCGCGAGGACGCCATTCGCGGCGAGCAGATTTTCGGTGAGATCGGCTGCGCGAGTTGTCATGTGCCCGAGCTGTATCTGGACTCTCGTTTCTTTGTGGACCCGAATCCATTTAACCCAGCCAATACGATGAAGGACATGTCGCAAATGGTTCGCTTTGATATGACCGCGCAGGGCATGCAGCCACGTTTGGAACGCCATGGCGAAGGCGCGATTGTGCGCGCCTTTACCGATCTCAAGCGCCACAGCCTCTGTGACCCAGCCGACGAACCCGATGCCATCCGTTTTTTCTGCAACGAAACGCTCTTGGATAGTCGGCCAGATGCGCTGGGCAGACCTGGCAGCGAATTCTTTATCACGCGCAAACTTTGGGATGTCGGCAGTTCGCCGCCTTACGGTCATCGTGGCGATCTAACAACGGTTTCGGAAGCGATCTTGATGCACGGCGGAGAAGCGCGCGCTAGCCGCGACGCCTTCACTGAACTGGCATTTGCCGATCAGCGAGCGGTGGTCGAGTTTCTGCTTTCGCTGCAGATCTTGCCGGAAGCCGACTAGGCTCGGTTCGGGCACCTAACACTGACCAATTTTTCACCTGCGCGCCAGCTTGTTCAATTTACCGTGCTGGGAGCTAGCGCTGCTGTCGCGCAACGGCGATGTGCAAGTGTCCTAACGTGAGCGATTTTCGATTGAGCGAAATGAACATATAATCGGAATCAGTTTGCGCAGGAATATCGCCGGACGACACATGCCGAGACCAAAACAACTACCCCGAAAGATTGATGGGTTCTGGCTGCTGCTGCTTGCTGCCTATATCCTGGCTGGGGCGGCGCTGGTACCCTTTCACGGCGATGAATCGACGCAGCTATTCATGGGGCGCGACTTTTATTACCTTTTCCGCGATGGCGACCTGTCAAAAATCCTCTATGACGGCGCTTGGTCCAGCCGGCAAGACGAGCAGCATCTGCGCCTGATAAATGGCACGCTGTCTAAAACAATCTACGGCGGGCTGGCGGCGGGGGCTGGCATGAGCCGCGACGACATCAATGGCCAGTGGGATTGGCAGCTTGAATTTGCCGCGAACCGCGACTTAGGGAATATACCCGCGGCGGAATTGTTGCGGCGCGCGCGCCTGGCTTCATCCGCGCAATTGGCGCTGGCTGTGGCTTTGTTCTTCGCGCTGGCGCGCATGACGATAGGCCGACCAGAAGCCTATGTCGCCAGCGCCCTATTCGCCCTGCATCCGGCGATTCTGCTCAACGGCCGGCGCGCCATGATGGAAGGCAGCCATTTGCTGGGCATGATGTTGGTTCTACTGGCGGGCGCCTGGCTTTTGCAAGGGCAAAGCTGGAAGAAATTCGTCTTGCTGGGCGTCGCCTCCGGCTTTGCCGTCGCGGCCAAACATCCCAATGCCTTTGTCGCGGCGCTTGTTTTTTTTGCCTGCGCCGTATTGTGGCTTTACCAGACAGCCCAAGCGCGTGGACCGGCGAGGCGAAAGCAAGCGCAGTCGCTGGTCGGCTTGCTAGCGGCGGGCGGGCTGGCACTGTTCAACTTCTATCTTTTGAATCCGGCCTGGTGGCAAGGTCCCTTGGATAGCGCCGCCGAGGTTCTGCGCTTGCGCTTCGACTTGTTGCAAGAGCAAGTGGCGCTCTATGGCGGCTATGATTCGCCGGCGGAACGAATCGCAGGCTTTCTGGAGCGCGCATTTTTTGACCGAAGACAGTATTATGAAGTGGCGCAATGGGCGGGCTTCGACGCAATCCGCGCCGAAATCAGCGCTTACGAGTTATCTGGATTCGCCGGGCTCGCGATTGACGGCAAGCTGGGCGGGTCGGTCATGTTGGCGCTGACCATCTTGGGTATCGTTTACCTAGCGCGCGCGCCACAGATCCTCAGCAAGTATCGCTGGCTGCTGCTGGTCTGGGGAAGCGGCATCGTTATGATAACGCTTGTGCTCACGCCATTGCCCTGGCAACGCTATTATCTGCCGGCTCTGCCCTTCACGCAGCTGGCGGCGGCTTGCGCTTTTTTGCGCATGATAAGATTATTGTGGAATCGCATGGAGCCTCGAAGGCATGATCTCCCCTAGTTGGATTGGCGCGAGACTGTCGGCGCGTTCGGGCGCGGCGAACGGTCCGCTATATCGCATTCCAGGCAGATGATGTCCAAGAGCGTGCATTCTGGCGTCGATGTCATTTGGCTGGCTTTGCTGTCCCTTTACATTATGGGCGGCGCGGCGATCGTGCCCTTCCACGGCGACGAATCTTCCAAGATTTATATCGGGCGCGATTACTATTACCTGTTCTTGCAAGGCGACCGCGCGAAGCTCAGCCACCAGGCGAAAAGGTCCGCCAGTACAAGCGACTATCGCGCCAATCTGGCTAGCGGATCCATCTCTAATATGATTTACGGCTGGCTGGCTGCCAGCAGCGGATACGCCATCACGGACTTGAATGACGATTGGCATTGGGGCTTGAATTACAAATCCAACCTGGAATCCAACCGTCTACCAGACGCCCGCTTGCTTCGGAGCGCTCGCCTGGCATCGGCTGCGCAGTTGGCTGCCGCCGCGGCATTATGTTATGTCTTCGCGCGCATGACCATAAACCGACCAACAGCATTGCTTGCCAGTTTGCTTTTCGCCATCCACCCCAGCCTGCTGCTTAACGGCCGTCGCGCCATGCAAGAAGGCAGCCTCCTGCTCGGCGTCATGCTGACGCTTGTGATGGTGGCTTGGCTTATTCGTCACCGGCGCTGGTGGCAATACGCGCTGCTGGGCGCCTGCGCCGGGTTGGCTATCGCCGCAAAACATAGCAGCGCATTCACTGTGGCGATTGTGTTCCTGGCGCTAGTCGCTCTGTCCGTTTACGAGAGTCTAGGCAACAGAGATGCGCGCAATATGCGCTGGCTCGCGGGTATCTTGACGGCTGGCTTGATGGTTAGCATCATAACGCTGCTGGTCTTCTATCTGCTAAACCCGGGCTGGTGGGACGCGCCCTTGGCAAGCGCCGGAGAGGTCCTGTCCGAGCGCTCCGAGCTATTACAGCGGCAAGCGGGCGTCTATGGCGGCTATCAATCTCTTGGGCAGGGGGCAAAAGGCTTTTTCCGCTTCGTGTTGCAGGCGGAAGCGCAATACTTTGAAGACCAGCAATGGGCGGACTATCCGGAAATCAGCGCGCAAATCCAGATCTATGAAAACTCCGGCTGGGCAGGCGCGCTCATCGGCGACCATGCGCTCGCGGGAATCGCCATGTCCTTGCTGGTCGTCGCCGGTATTTTTCTGCTCCTGCGCGATGACGACATAAGCTTGCAGGATCGCGCGCTCTTGCTGATATGGGGCGGCGGCGGCGCGGCGGCTGTCTTCGCGCTGACGCCCTTGCCTTGGGCGCGCTACTATCTGCCGGTATTGCCCTTCGCGCTGATGATGGCCGCTTATGCCTTGACAAGCATGGCGCAAGAGCTGAGGAAGCGCCTCGCTATGGCGCGCAGGTAAGGCAGTGACCTGGTTAAGCGACGCGCTCGCGGGCATCTTGCCGACGCTTTGCATGTGCGTCGGTCTAGGTTTGCCCTGGTCCCTGGCGCTGCTGCCGACGACGCAATGGCATACGCGGACGCTTGTTGCTGCGGTGGCGATGGCTATAGGACCAGCCTGGATGACAGGCTGGATGCTGGTCCTGGGCTTGCTGGGCGCGCAGACCGGGCAGAGTTTGCTCGTCCGAGAGTGGCTTATCATTGGCAGTGTCGTGATTGCCGCGCTCGGCGGCGGCATCGCTTGGCGCAAAAGCCGCGGATTGACAGCGCCGCCGCCGCGAGCGCCTTATGCCTTTGATGAAAAACTGCTCATCGCGATGATCGCGTCGGCCGTCCTCATACGTTGGATCCACACCGCTTTTTTGCCCTTCACCGCTTATGACGCGCTTTGGGTCTATGGCTATCAAGGTCGTCTGTATTTTCTGGAAGGGCTGATTCCGCAGTCGATCGATTATTATCCGCCGTTTTTGCAGCTCCAGTACGCATACGTGCAGATTCTAATCGGCGCGATCAACGATTATGCGGCGCGCATGGTACTGCCAATCCTGCACATCGGCGGCATCTTCGCGGCATATCTGCTGGGCGAAAGACTGCTGAAGCGACGGGTGGGATTGTTCGTCGCCGCCTTGTGGAGCCTGCATCCATTTGTCGGGCAGCAATCGATCATCGGCGACCTGGAGGTTACGCTGGCTTTCAGTTTTACGCTGGCCGCGGTCTTTTTTTTGCGCGCTTGGTCCGTGACAGATGACGAGCGCGCAAGCCGGCGGGAGGCTTTGCTGGCAGGGTTAATGCTCAGCATCAGTCTATTCACCAAACCCACGGCCGGCGCTTTCATCTGGGGCATATTGCTGCTGCTGGCGCTTGAAGCGGCGCGGACAAGGTTCGAGATTCAGCGGTTGAAGCCGCGTTTCATGGTCGCGTTTTGGACGATCTTTGCCAGCCTGCCTTTGGGCGCCGTCTGGTATTTGCGCAATGTGCTGCTCGGGCACGACGCCATCACCTGGCCCGCGGAATTCTGGCTGACACAAGCGCGGCGCAGCGGAGACTACTTCAGCTGGGCTGTTCTGGCTATCATCCTGGGGTTCGTCGCCGCAGCCGTCAAATGCGGCATGACGGCTCGGCAGGTCCTAACGGGCGCGGCCGGGACGATTCTGCTGCTAGCCGGGGTTTTGGCGTCGAATCCTATGCTCTTCCCGGAGCGCTTCGATCCTCCAGCCAGCTATATTCAATTGAGCGAGGCGGCCGCCGCGCTCCTCGGCCTATCCCTTATCGGCTTCAGCCTTTTGCCACATCGGCGTAAACTGATTGACGCAGCAGCAAGATCCGCTAACGTTTCGGTGGCTTGGGCGCTGCTGTTGGCGCTGCCCTACTTCCTCACCTTTTTCTTTTCATATAGTTATCATTACCGGCTGGGTTTCGCGATAGTGCCGCTGCTGGTAATGCCCACTGCGGTCGCATTGGCGAGCGTATTCAGTACGAATCGCATTAGCGCATGGCGCGCCCACGTTCGACGGATGTACTACCTGGCGCTGCTGCTTTTGGGAACGCCGGGCATAGTCTCGGCCGCGGTTGATGTCACCTGGTCGAGAATCTGGCTAGCCGATGAAGGGCTTGATAGCGACACCAAAAAGTACCAGGTCTACAATCCCTCGCTGATGGAAATGGTATTCGGGCTTGACGACTATTTGCGAGAGAATGAACAGGAGCCCATCGTGCTCGCGCCGGGCGAGGAACGTCTGCATTTTTTCTTCCCGCAGATGCGCATTGTGGATCAGCTGATAAGCGGCCTCGACGAATACGAGGCGCTGGGCGCGACGCATTTCATCTATGGCGCCAAGGCGCGACAAGCCTACTTGGACGGGGACATAGATCCAAGACGCGCGCAGTTGATCGCGGCTTTGGGCCGGGACGATCTCTTCGAGCTGAAGAAGTGGCACTATGACGGCACATTCAGCTACGAACTTTACCAGAGCGACGATTTTGCCGCGCGCCACTCCGAGCCTTCACGTCGTTTTGTCTCCAAGGTCTACGAGCGGGAGCTGCTCTTTGGCGATGGATTGCGCCTGTTTGCGACAGATGCCTATCCGCGAAAAGCCTACAAAGGCACACCCCTGACGCTGCTTGCAATATGGCGCGCGGAACAGGAGCTTGAACAAGACTATCATTTCCAGCTGGAATTAACCCATCCGCAGACCCGAATCACCGAGTACCAATGGCGCTTCGTGCCGCTCCAACATCGGCATAGCTACTATTCGACCTTGCTATGGGATGCTGGCGAATTGGTCAATATGTCCACAGTGCTACGCCTGCCCAGTGACGAGCCGCTGCCGCCAGAAGACGACTATGTGCTGCGCCTGCGCGTCTTGAATCCCGAAACGGGGCAGTTCCTGCCCTTGACAATTGATGGCGCGAACGCGGGCGACGCCTGGCAATTGGACGGCATCTACAAGTTCCGCAGTTGACGCTAGCGCAGAACCAGCAGCGCGTCCGAGAACTGACGCAGGCGGGCGCGGGTATTAAATGAAACCCACTGTTTGTCGAAGCGCAGGCGCAGCGCGACCAAGGCTTGGTCCCGCTCTGCCAAGTAGCCTTGGAGGACCGCCGCCTGCTGCGGACTCAGCTTTTTGAGCCCGCGCATCGTGTCGCTGAAAACAGCGATGTCGTTGACTCGCCCGAGGATATCCTGCATCTCTTTCGCTTCGCTCAAGAAGCTGACATTGCTCGTGCCCAAGAGCGGCTGAAAAAACTCCAGGGCATAGCGCAACTGTTTGAATTCGACGCGCAGGGCATGTAAGATCCTGTAGTCGGCAGCGGGC
Source organism: Phototrophicaceae bacterium (assembly GCA_965116975.1). GTDB lineage: Bacteria > Chloroflexota > Anaerolineae > Aggregatilineales > Phototrophicaceae > UBA6055. Next base: position 1,322,872 of record OZ220735.1, on the reverse strand, counting down.
AGTACCGTGTCATAGGCGCGGACACGCGCCAGGCACTCGTGCAAGAGCACGGGTAAGACGTGCCGCGTTTGATGCGGCGCTTCGAGACTGGGCAGCGGCGAGGCTCCCCTACACGGCTTTTTGCAGAGCCGCGCGAACTGCCGTAGAAAGCGCGCATAGAACTTCGAATCAAAAAGCGCATTGAGTTTGGCGCGCTGTTCGTCGCGACGCTTGTCCAACCTGGTGATGACCTGGTCGAGCGCGGCTTGGTCGAGCGCGGCTTGGTCGCTCTCCGGCAAGGACTGGCGAAATGACTCGAGATCCTGAATCAAGACATCGAGATCGCGAACTCGGCCCAGGGCGCGCGCGACGCGCCGCAAATCGCGACCGGCTTTGTCGACGGTTTTGGCTTTGTAGGCGGCGCCAATGAGCATGAACAGGCTGCGCATACGCCGGATGGCGACGCGCATCTGGTGGACGGATTCGATGTCCTTGCCGCTGCGGCTGCCCGCTTCGTGGCGCATCATGCGCTCGAACTGAAGGGCGAGAAGTTTGCGCCCGGCTTCCGCCATGGGGTCGCGTAATGATATGTCGCGACTTGCTTTGGCATTGCTTGATTTGCCCATATAGGAATCGACTTTCTCGTTGATCGTCTCGCTTGGCGCTTAGAAAAAACCTGTCGGTTCGACGACAATTGCGGCATTCGTCAGACAAGCAAATTCTATGCCTATATTATAGCGCAAATCCCGAAGATTATTAAGTGAAGTTTAAGGATTTTAAGTTTATGTTAGTAAATGCATCAATAATTTGCATTCCAATATTATTATGGATTTGCAGGGGCGACCCATGGGTCGCCATTACCAATTCTAATTATTCTGTTGGATCTACTGTGAACCAGAGGGTACGCGAAGTCAGGATTCCAATATGAGCGCGCCCGTCGCCTTCATCACAGGCGCGTCGAGCGGGATTGGCAGGGAGACTGCCTTGGCTTTTGCGCGCGCCGGCTACCATGTTTGCGGCATGGCGCGGCGGCAAGATAGACTGGAATCGCTGGGCGCGGAAATCGCGAATTTGCCGCAGCCGCATGGCGGCTTTCTGGCAGTTGCGGGCGATGTTCGCGACGCGGACGCGCTTGCAGGAGCCGTGACTAGGACGGTCAATGCCTTTGGGCGGCTGGACCTGCTGGTGGCAAACGCGGGAATCGGCCACAGCGGCGCAGTGCTCGAGGCTGACTGGGCTGATTTGCGGACCGTCATGGAGACCAATATCAATGGCGTATTGCATGGCATTCGCGCTTGCGCGCCGGCCATGCGGGCGAATGACACTGGCGGGCATATTTTGATCGTCTCCTCAATCGTCGCGGACCTGCATACGCCCTACACCGCGACCTATGCCGCCAGCAAAGCCTTCGTCTCCAGCCTGGCGGGTTCTTTGCGGCTGGAACTGGAGCACGATCGTATCTATGTGACCGATCTGCTGGTGGGGCGCACAGTCACGGACTTCAATGTCAACAGGCTAGGACCAATCAAGCGCGCGCCCGGCGACCTGCCAAGCATGAGTGCTGATGAAGTGGGTGAAGCTATCGTAAGGGCGGCGCGGAGGCAACCAAAGCGCGTCGTCTTTCGCTGGTTCGACCGGCTAGTCCTCCTGGGCGGGATATTGGCGCCGGGCATCATGGCGCGCCTGGCGAAGCGACAGTATCAGCCGCAAGATTGAGGCGATTGAGCTGAAGTGTATGGCAAAGAAACGTAAACTCAATTCCATTCGTTTGCTCGAATCGCGGGTGATCCCCCACCAGATTCATCGTTATGACGCGCGAATTCGCGACGCGCAGGCGGTGGCGGAAGCCGTGGGCTTGCCGCCGGAAAGCGTCTTCAAGACCCTTGTGGCGGAGGTCCCGTCCCAGAAGAAAGCAATCTTGGTGATGCTGCCTTGCAACAGGACTTTGAACTTGAAGCGGCTGGCAAAAGCCCTGGGCGCCAAGAAAGTCGCTCTGGCCTCTCATGCCGATGCCGAGAAGCTGACCGGCTTGCAGGTCGGCGGCATCAGCGCGCTTGCGCTGATGCAGAAGCGCTGGCAAGTCTACCTCGACAGGCGCGCGCTGGAACAATCGCATATCGTTATCAGCGCCGGCGAACGCGGGACGCAGGCGCGCCTGGAGACCCAAGCCCTTATTGACCTGCTGTCATGCCAAATAATTGATGTCGCTGAGGCGAGCGAAACAAGCTAGCGGGCGCGGATGGACATGCTTGCCGCCGGGTTAGCGGGAAAGGACGCGAGCGAGATCGAAGTACTCCGGCGTGATTTGGCGCGTGCGCGAGGTACAGTCTTTGAGCGGCATCGGCAATTGCTCGCGGCCGACGCGCGCGACCATCACGCCTGATTCGCCGCTCAAGAGCAATTCAACGGCATAGACGCCCATGCGCGTCGCCAACAAGCGATCAAAGGCGGTCGGGCTGCCGCCGCGCTGCGTATGCCCCAAGATGGTTAGGCGGATCTCGAATCCGATATGCTTCTGCTCCAGGAATCTCGCTAGTTCCGGACCTTGATAGGGCGCGCCCTCCGCCAAGACCGCGATAGCATGTGTTTTGCCGCGAATATAGGCGTCTTCCAGCGAGGTGGCGATCTCGTTCATGCTGACGCCGTTTTCCGGCGTGACAACGATTTCCGCGCCGCCCAGTATGCCCGCCATCACCGCCAGGTATCCGCAGTCGCGCCCCATCACTTCGACCACAAAGGAGCGATTGTGCGAGGTGGCGGTGTCGCGCAGGCGGTCAAGCGCATCGAGGATCGTATTCAAGGCGGTGTCGACGCCGACGCTGGTATCGGTGCCCCAGATATCATTATCGATGCTGGCTGGTATGCCAACAACCGGCACGCCAAGCTCGTGGAGCTTTTGCGCGCCGCGCAAGCTGCCGTCCCCGCCGATCACGATCACGCCCTCGATGCCGTTTTCGTTCAGTCGGCGCTGGGCTTTGCGCTGGCCCTGCGCTGTCTTGAATTCTTCGTTGCGCGCTGTCTGCAAGACCGTCCCGCCACGCTGCAAGATCCCGCTAACTTCGCGGCTGCTGAGCAAAGCCATATCGCCGGCCAACATGCCTTGATAGGCTTGGCGAATGCCATAGACTTCCACATTTTTGTCCAAGCCCGCGCGCACGACGGCTCGAACGGCGGCGTTCATACCGGGCGCGTCGCCACCGCTGGTCATCACAGCGACCCGTTTCATAACTTGCGACTCCATCTCAACTGTCGCGCTTCGCCTCGAAATTCGGCGGATTGCAGAAAATAGGCGCGGCACAGCGCATCTATTCTAAACAGTTTTATGACGGCTGACAAATGGATAAAAGTTAAGGAGTGTTAAGTTTAAATACTGTCGCCGCCACTATCTGTTTCAAGCGCCGCCAGCGACTGTGATCAAATCCGGGCTGCCGACGATCGCTTGCAGTTCGTTTTGCAGCTCGGTACAAACCTGCGTCGTCAGCTCGGGAAAGTGTAGCGGGAATGACTTATCGTCTCGTTGAATGACGATCACGAAACGGTCTTTTCCCGGATACTTGACCATGGCGTTGTGGATGCGGGACAACTTGCGGCGGTCTTTTTCTTCATCGGCGCTGGCTCGCAAACACACCGTAATCGTGAGCGGCGGGCGCTCTTCGTATTGCGCTTCGCCGGGCAATTCCAGATGGTCGCCGCCGTTAGTCCATTCTGGCTCGGGCTCGGCATTTTGCGGGAGCGGCACGGCTTCGTCGGCTGGTTGCGCTTGCTCCTTCGCCGCCGTATTCGCGGCCGCATTCGCAACGGATTCTGGCTGCGCATCTGTCGCGGCGTCGTGCGCTTCCGCCACCGATTCAGTGGGACCCTCTTGTTGCGGCGTAGCGTCCTCTGCCATAGCCCAAACCGGCAGCGATTCATCCATTTCCATTGGCGCGTCGCCGGCAGCGGAAAAGGAATTGAAGTCGATCGTGACATTTTCGGCGATCACTTGCGGATCACCGCGGCTGTCATCAAAGCGGCCCCTCACCGCGACGATCTCCCCTTCAAACAAGCCCTTTTCGGTCTCATCTGCTTCCAAAACGCTATTCAGGTCGGCAAAGTAGCTCATCACCTGGTCATAAGCGCGCGGGAAAAGCACAATCTCGATGATGCCAGCGCTGTCATGCCAATCTTCCAAACTGAGGATAGCCATCAAGTCGCTGTTTTTGGTGGTGATCTTGCGCACCCCCGTCAGCTCGCCGGCGATGCGCACAGTCTCCGGCTTTGGCATGCCAGAGTGCTTGAGATCGGAGATCTTGTGCAGGTTCTGCCGCTTGAAGATGTCCCGATGCCGGTCGACCGGACGCCCCGTGACATAGAGCCCCAGCAATTCTTTTTCCCATTTCAACATCTCGCGAGCTCGAATTTCTTCAATGTCGCGCAGGTCGTAAAGCAAATCGACTTCCAGGGCGGCTTTGTCTCCGAACATATCCATTTGACCTACCGCCAGGTCTTTGTGGTAGCTGCTGCTGGCGCTGACAATGCGGTCGAGCGCAGCCATCAAGCTGGAGCGCTTGCCGAAGCCATCCAAAGCGCCGACTTTTATCAGGCTCTCGAGCGAGCGCTTGCCGAGTTGGCGCATGTCAACGCGCTGGCAAAACTCCATCAGATCGCCGAAGGGCGCATCTCCGCGAACGGCGAGCAATTCTTCCAGCGCGCGGACGCCGGCATTTTTGACGGCTGCTAACCCAAAGCGGATGGCAGGACCCCCGTCGGGCCTGGTCTCGATATCAAAATCCAGTTGGCTGGCGTTCAGGTCTGGCGGCAGAATCTGGATATTCAATCGGCGGCATTCTTCCAGAAAGGTCGAGATTTTAGACAGGTCATCGCGTTGCACGCTGAGCAAGGCGGTCATATATTCTTCGGGATAATGGCATTTCAAAAACGCGGTCTGCACGGTTATCACCGCGTAATCCGCGGCGTGCGGCTTGGGGAAGCCGTAATCGGCGAAGGACTCGATCAAGTCAAAAATCTTGCCCGATATATCAGCCGGAATGCCGTTTGGCGGACCGCGTTCGATGAAGATGGCTTTATGTTTGTTGAGCTCGGCCGGCTTCTTCTTGGATACCGCGCGGCGCATCAGATCCGCCTCGCCTAATTCATAGCCAAATAGCTCGCCAGCGATCTGCATAATCTGTTCTTGATAGACGCAAATACCGTAAGTTTCATCCAGAATCGGCTCGAGGCGCGGGTGCAGCAATTCAATCTCTTCTTCCCCGTGCAAGCGGCGATTATAAGCGGGAATAAATTCCATGGGACCCGGGCGATAGAGCGAGATGGCGGCCACGATATTCTCGAAGACGCGTGGGCGCATCCCGCGCAGCATCTGCTGCATGCCGCCGGATTCCACCTGAAAAACGCCGATCGTCTCCCCCCGTCCCATCATGGCAAAAGCCTCATCGAGCATCTGGCTTTCTTCGTCGCTGATCTGCGCATCGTGGCGATAGGGAATGTTGTCCATGTTGTAGTGGATGCCGCGATGGCGCGCGATCAATTCGCAGGCTTTGCGCATGATCGTGAGCGTCGACAAACCCAGGAAATCGATCTTGAGCAAACCGATCATCTCGGCGGTTTCCATGGGGAATTGCGTGACGGCTTTCAGCGCGCCGCCGGAGGGGTCCTTGCCAGTGATGCGGTGCAGGGGCAGATAATCAACCAGGGGGCGATCGGCGACGATGACACCGGCCGCGTGCGTGGACGCGTGCCGCGTCATGCCTTGCAATTCGCTTGCGGTGTCGATGACGCAGCTCAATTCCGCGTCCTCTTGATAGAGCGCTCGCAATTCGGGATTAGCCTCGACATAGTCGAGGATCTTCTTTTGGCGCGCATCCTGCGGGATCATAGAGGCGGCGCGATTGATCTTGCCCAAATCGACATCCAGGGCGCGGCCGACATCGCGCACCGCGGCTTTGGCGCCCATCGTGCCAAAAGTGATGATTGCGGCAACTTTGTCTTCGCCGTATTTTTTGGCGGTATAGGCGATAATCTCGCCGCGACGATCGTCTGGGTAATCGAGGTCGATATCGGGCATGTTCACCCGACCCGGGTTCAAGAAGCGCTCGAATAAGAGGCTGTTCTGAATCGGGTTGATGTTGGTGATGCCCAAGCTGTAGGCGACCAGACTTGCCGCGCCAGAGCCGCGCACATTCCACCAGATATCGGCATAACGCGCGAATTGGCACAGGTCCCAGACTATCAAGAAGTAGGAATCGAAACCCATGCTGTGGATGATAGTGAGTTCGCGTTCGATGCGTTCAGTGAATACGCTGTCCGCGCGCCAATCGGCGCCAAAACGCCAATCCATGCCCATTTCAATCAAGTAGCGCAGGTAGCTGTGTTCATCAAAGCCCTCGGGCACGGGGAAAACCGGAATATGATAACCCTTTGGCGCCAGATCGATGTCCGTCATGTCGGCGATTTTGATGGAGTTGGCGAAGGCTTCGTCGAGCAGGTCCCCTGGCGCGCCCTCGAATGCAGCGCGCATCTCCGCCGCCGATTTGAGGTAGTAGCTATTAAATGGCTCCATGCGCATGCGGTCGCTGTCGGCTTTCAGCGCAGTCGTCTGGATGCAGAGCAGCGTGTCGTGAGCGTCGGCGTCCCGCTCGTGAACGTAGTGGACATCGTTGCTGGCAAGCAAACCCACCTTGCTATGCCCGCTCTTCCGATAGTCAAATAGCCAGCGATTCAAGTTATGCAATTGCGGCAGGTCGTGCGCTTGCAATTCCAAGTAGAAGTTCTCTGGACCAAAAACGTCTTGATACCAGCCGACCATGTCGCGGGCGCCTTGGTCGTCCCCATTGGCGACCAGGCGCGGAATCTCGGCTGCCAGGCAGCCGCTGGTTGCGATGATGCCTTGGGCATGAGCCGACATGAAGTCTTTGTCTATGCGCGGACGGTAATAGTGCCCCTCGAGCTGGGCGGCGGAAGCCATCTTTAGCAGGTTTTGATAGCCGGTCATGTCCTTCGCCAGCAGCAGCATGTGATAGGGGCTGCGATCGAGCCGGGGATCGCGGTCGCGCATGGAGCGCGTCGCCAGATAGGCTTCCATGCCGACGACCGGTTTCACGCCAGCTTCGACGCAGGCATTGTAGAAGTCCATCACGCCGAACATCACGCCGTGATCGGTGATGCCTAGCGCGGGCATTTCCAACTCCCGCGCCCGCGCGACCAGGTCTTTGATCCTGCTCTGACCGTCAAGCAAGGAAAACTCGCTATGCACGTGAAGATGAACGAATTCGCTTGTCATCTATCCGCCATTTGGAATCGATTTTGAAAAAACTGTGATCAAGCGTATTATAACATCCGAGATAAGATGTCAAACTACCGCGTTTGAAAAAAAAGAGAGAAGCGGGAATAGCGCAAAACGATGCCAGAGCTGCCCGAAGTTGAAACTGTTGTACGCGGATTGCGCCAGCCGCTGGTCGGACGCACCATCATTGGCATGTGGCATGATTGGGACAGGACGCTTCATTCGCCGCCCCCGCAAGAGTTCGCGGGGCGGGTAGCGGACCAGACGGTGCGCGGGATCGGACGCCGCGGCAAGTACATTTTGATCGAACTAGAACACGATGTGCTGGTGATCCATCTGAAGATGTCCGGTCGCTTGTATGTCGCGCGCGCGGAAGACAAGCACGATGCCGACAGGTGGGTGCATCTGCGCTTCGACCTGGACGCGGGCATGCAGTTGCGCTTTTCCGACGTTCGTAAATTCGGACGGGTCTACCTGAGCGACGACCTGAGCCGCCTGCTAGGTCACCTGGGTCCGGAGCCGCTTGATTGCGCCTTCACGCTGGCAGGCTTCCGCGAAGGATTACGTGGACGAAAGCGTTCCATCAAGGCGCATTTGCTGGACCAAGAGATCGTGGCCGGCATCGGCAACATATACGCTGATGAGGCGCTATTTCGCGCGGGTATCCATCCCAACAACAGAGCGGAAGAACTGCGGGACGAGGAGGCACAGCGCTTGCATCGGACGATCCGCGACGCGCTGCTGGCGGGCATCAAACACGAAGGCGCCAGCATCAATTGGTATCGCAAAGCGGATGGCGGCAAAGGCGAATCCCAAAAGCATTTTTTTGTCTACGGGCGGATGAACTTAGCTTGTCGCAAATGCGGCGCCGTCATCAACAAGATTCGCGTCGCCCAACGCGGCACGCACTTCTGCCCCAATTGCCAACCCGAGCTTATCCGCTAAGGGTTATCGTAGGGCATCTCCACAACATCGACGATCACATGACCTTTGTCATTCTGTGTCAAGCGGCCCGCTGGTCGGGTCAAGTCGTGCGGGAATATCAACAAAGCGCTCGTTTCCAGCGCCCAGCTTTGCCAGCGGCGTTTTGTTTCCAAGGTGACAAGCGGCTCGACGTCAAAGGCGGTCATCCAAGCCAGTCGCTCTATATGCACCGCCAATGAGGCCAGGTCACAGACAAAGGCGGCATGTTGCCCCTCGCTTTCCAGACGCAGGCTCATGTGGCCCCGCGTATGCCCCGGCGTCGACACAGCCTCGACGCCGGGCGCGATGGCGGCGTCGCCGTCTAATAGGCGCAACTGCCCCGTTTTGTGGAGTGGTTGGTAATTATCCAGGCTGTATGTGGCTCGCGTGCGCTCGTTAGGCTGGCAGGCCTCTTCGTATTCGCGGCGCTTCACAAGGTATTCGGCATTGGGGAAAGCCGGCTCGGCTTCCCCCGTCGGGTTCAGGCGAAAATTGCCGCTGCAATGGTCGTCGTGCAAGTGCGTATTAAATACGATATCGATGTCGGCTGGCGAGACGCCGATAGCCGAGAGCCCAGCTTGCGTCCCGTCGCTCCCCGTGACAGCGTAGCGCTTCTTTTGAGATTCGCTGAGGCAATTGCCAAAACCGGTATCGACGATGATGTTCTTGTTCCCGGAGCGCAGCAAGAGGTTGTGATGAGCAAGCGGTGTCAGATGGCGATCGTCGGCTTCCAGGTAGCGTGACCAAAGCACACGCGGCACCAAGCCGAAAATGCCGCCCGGATCTACCCAGGCTGTTGCGTCGTTGAAGAGATAGATGTCAATGTCGCCGACAGAAAACATGATCTACGGTTGCGAACCTATGCGGTTTGCCACTTGCCCGAGGTCTGATCTTCGCGCAGGTGACATTGTTTGTATTTTTTGCCGCTCCCGCACCAACAAGGCTGGTTGCGGCTGGGACGTTTTTTGCTCTTGCGGACGGTCTGCTGGGTCGGGCGTTCGCCATTGCCCATGGACATATCGGGGCGGAACTCGCGCGTTTGACGGCGCTGCTGCGGGCTCTGCACGATGGCGGGCTGTACCAAAAAGATATTGCGCACCGCGATCTGTCGATAGGTGTCTTCGACAACCCGAAACATCTGGAAGCCTTGGCGTTGATATTCGACCAACGGGTCCTTTTGCGCTACCGCTTGCAAGCCGATGCCCTCGCGCAGGATATCGAGGTCGGTCAGATGGCGCTGCCAGAAGTGATCGAGGGCGCGGATGACGGTCTGCCGTTCGGCGATCTCCGTCAAGCCCTCGCGCGCCAATTCCAACTGGTTTTTTTTCTCTTCCAGCAGATCCCCCAAGTAAGCGCAGATCAACTTAACCAGGGATTCTTGTGGCATATCTACCAGCATTTCCGTGCTGAGATCCGACGGCAGCGGCAACCCTTTGAGCGCCAATTGTTGATACATGGCATCGGCTTCCAGATAGTCGCCATTGTGATCGGCCGCATAAATTTCCTCAACCGACGCGGTCGCTTGTTCGTCGATCATCGCCAAGTAATCAGTGTGCAGTTGATCGGCGTTTTTCCCAAGCCAGTCGAGGCGCTGTTTGTAGATGATCTCGCGTTGGCGGTTGACGACATCGTCGTACTCGACCACTCGTTTGCGGATGTCGAAGTTGTGCCCCTCCACGCGGACCTGCGCCTGTTCGATGGATTTGCTGATCATGCCATGCTGGATCGCTTCGTCTTCGGGGAAGCCGGCCGTTTTCATCAGCCGTTTCACATTGTCGTTGGCGAAGCGCCGCATGAGGTCGTCATCGAGACTGAGATAGAAACGCGACTGACCTGGATCGCCTTGCCGGCCCGAGCGTCCGCGCAACTGATTGTCGATGCGGCGCGCCTCGTGACGCTCTGTACCCAGCACAAATAGCCCGTCGGCATCCAGCACCACTTGCCGGTCGCGCTCTACAATCTTGGTCGCTTCGGCAAGCGCCTTGTTCCATTGCATTTCGCTGGCGGCGGTCAAGTCGATGCCTTGCCGGCGCAATGACTGTCGGGCCAAGCCTTCGGGATTGCCACCGAGCAGGATGTCGACGCCGCGGCCCGCCATATTGGTCGCGATAGTGACAGCGCCGGGACGACCGGCCTGGGTGATAATCTCGGCTTCTTTTTCGTGCTGCTTGGCGTTAAGCACTTCGTGTTTGATATCAGCCTTGTGCAAATACTTGCTCAGGCGTTCGGAGGTTTCCACGGCAACCGTGCCAACTAGAATCGGCTGCTTGCGGATGTTGCGCTCGCGAATGGCGTCGACAATGGCATTCCATTTCGCGGTTTCGTTGACATAGATCAGGTCGTCATCGTCAGCGCGAATGACTGGCCGGTGCGTGGGAATGGGAATGACGTCCAGCTCGTATGTCTTCTCGAATTCTTCGGCTTCGGTCAGCGCGGTGCCGGTCATGCCAGCCAGCTTGTCATACATGCGGAAGAAGTTCTGGAAGGTGATGGTGGCCATGGTGATGTTTTCACGGCGGATCTGCACCCCTTCTTTGGCTTCGATTGCCTGGTGCAAGCCTTCGCTAAAGCGCCGGCCGGGCATCAGACGACCCGTGAAGTCGTCGACGATGACCACTTCGCCATTTTGAACGATGTATTCTTTATCGTTTTCATAGAGCGTCTGCGCGCGCAGACAGTTGTCGAGGTAGGGCAGCATTTCCGCATTGTCCGGGTGATAGAGCTGGTTTAGCCCCAGCGCGTTTTCCACTTTTTCGACGCCCTGCTCCGTCAGATAGACGATGCGGTCTTTGATGTCGAGCACAAAATCCGCATCGGGTTCTTCCGCCTCGACGCTGTCTTCGCTGCTTTTCTTCAGACGCTTGACGATGGTGGCGAAGCGCCGGTAATTGTCGGATGGTTCGTCCGACGGTCCAGAGATGATCAACGGGGTGCGCGCTTCGTCTATCAGGATATTGTCAACTTCGTCGACGATGGCGTAGCGCAGATCGCGTTGAACCAAGCGATCGTGGGACAAGACCATATTGTCGCGCAGATAGTCGAAGCCGAATTCGTTATTGGTGCCATAGAGGATATCCGCCAGGTATGCCTCGCGGCGGCTAATCGGACGCAGGTTTTGATAGCGCGCGTCATCGGAGATAAAGTCGGGGTCGAAGAGGAAAGAGCCGCTGTCCGGAAGGCCGCCTGTGTTTTGAATGACAGCCGCGGATATGCCCAGCAGATGATATATCGGTCCCATGGTTTGCAGGCCGTGCTTGCTCAGATAGTCATTGGGCGTCACCAGATGAGCGCCTTTGCCTTCCAGCGCGTTGAGATAGAGCGGCAAAGTCGCTACCAGCGTCTTGCCCTCGCCCGTTTTCATTTCGGCGATGCGCCCCTCGTGCAGGGCGATGCCGCCAATCATTTGTACGTCGTAATGGCGCAAGCCGATCGTGCGCACAGAGGCTTCGCGCACGACGGCGAATGCTTCTACCATGATGTCTTCATAGCTGGCGCCGGCGGCCAAAGCGGATTTGAACTCGGCGGTTTTCGCCCTTAACTGATCGTCGCCGAGCTGCTGGATGCTCGCTTCCAGCGCGTTGATTTGGTCGACGGTTTCTTGATAGGCGGAAAGCGCGCGCTGCATCGGATCGCCGAAGATGGATTTGACTATGTTGCGGAACATGGACCCTCTCATGCTCGTTGAAATGTTTTCCTAGACGATTATATCATACCGACGGCATCATTATTCTTGGGCTTGCCGCCCGAATTGCTTAATCATGCGCGAAAGCGGCTTGCGGAACAAAACAAAGACAAAGAATGCGCTAGCGCCGAGCAAGTAGAACAAGAGCAAGACAGTCTGGTTCTGTGACGCTTCGGAGCCGATCAAGACAAAGAGCAAGGTGGGCAGGATGCCGCCGACAAAAGATACAACAATATACACCGAGAGGCGAATCTGGCTGAAGCCGACAGCGTAGCTGATGAAATCGTAGACCGAAAACAGCAAGACACGGGCAGCTAGCAGCGATTTCCAATCCGTGAGATGACGCTCATAGAATTCATCGACCCGCGACATCGCAGCCGCCCCGACGAAACGGCGCACGATGCGCCGTCCGAATTGACGCGCGATGATCACGTTGACTGTGCCGCCCAGCAACTCGCCCATCAGCGAATAAAGCGTGCCGGGAATAATGCCGAACAGGATGCCCGAGGCGAACTGAATCGGTCCCGCGGACAAGGGCGCGAAGGTGAAGGTCAATGCCTTGAGACCGACAAAGAGCAATGGTCCCCAGATACCTCCTGTCGCGATTGTCGCCTGCAATTCCTCGATGCCAATGGACTGAACAATGAAATAGAGGCTCGTCAGCAGCGCGAGGAAAAGTAAACCGCCAAGCAGCAGGCTGCGCGTGGAAAACTCTGCTTGCGGTGGGTCTTGCGCGATGGAGCCTGGAACCGCCTCCGGCTGAACCCGCTCATTCATTGAAGAGCGCGCCCACACTTCTGCCTTCGTGCGCGCGCAGGATCACCTCGCCCAGAAGCGGTGCGATCGAAAGAACGGTCATATTCGGCAGCTTGCGATCTTCAGCAATCGGCAAGGTATTGGTAAAAATGATTTCGCGCAGGTTCAAGCTGGCAAAGCGTTGATATGCTTTGTCGGAGAAGAAAGGATGCGTAAAGGCGCAGAGCAGGTCTCTGGCGCCGTAATCCCGGACGACATTAACCGCGTTGACGATGCTGCCGGCTGTATTAACTTCGTCATCGACCAGCAGCACATTCTTCCCTTCCACGCTGCCTATCAACGAAAGCGCTCGCGGACTTTCCGCATTGTCGACGCGCCGTTTTTCGACAAATGCCAGGGGCACGCCCAGAGCCTCCGCCCAATTGCGCCCCGGCTTGGCGAAGCCGAGGTCGGTCGTCACAACAACTAAATCCTTCAATTCCCCGCGGTCCAGCTTGGCTTTGACGTAATCGACGAGCAAATGGAAAGCTGTCAGCGCATCGCCCGGGATGTTGAAGAAACCCTGGATTTGCCCGGAATGCAGGTCGATCGTCATATAACGATCGACGCCGGCCGTTTCCATCATATTCGCCACCAGACGAGCGGAAATGGGCACCCGCGGCTGGTCTTTTTTGTCGGAGCGGGTATAGCTCATATAGGGCACGACGAGATTGATGCGCCAGGCGGAATCGCGCTTGAGCGCGTCTATCATGATGAGCATTTCCATGAAGTTTTCGTGCACGGGGGAGGCCATGGTCTGCACCAAATAAACATCTTTTCCCCGCACGCTCTCTTCGAGCTTGATGAAGATGTTCTCGTTGGAAAAGACTCTGCGCGTATAGGCGCCCGATTTGAGCTTATATTCGGAGACGTCGCAAATATAATCGGTGATCTCCGCGCCCAGCCCCAGCGAGGCGCTGCCGGAGAAAATCTTCATCGAGCCAAAGCGCATCGTCGACGACATCTGCTGTTCTTCTTGATGGATGTTGTTGACGTGAATGGGGTGAAATTTCGCGCCGGGAACTTTTGCCATCGCTCTTGTTCTTATCCGCCTTTCAGGTGCTTTTTTGTCGACGAAACTCACATTTATGCAGGGGTGGGTCCACCGCGAGCTGAGGATAGATAGGCTCTTGAACCATGGGCTTAATGATACCAGCAATTTCCCGCGTCTTGATAGTATCAAACAGGCGATGTTGCGCTGTGCAAGGTTACAGCCAATCCGCGCCTGAACCTACTTTGATCAATCAAAAGAAAAAGCGCCCACCGTTTATCGGTGAGCGCTTAGCTGAGCGCTTTTGCCAATTCAAGCGCGGGGCGCTAGATATGCGCGGCAATCTGGCTGACGATCTTGCCTTTGGGCTTGAAGCCGGTGATACGCTCCACTGCTTCCCCGCCTTTGAACAGAATCAAAGTTGGGATGCCCATAATGCCATAATTGATCAGGATATCCTGGTTGGCGTCAGCATCGACCTTGGCGACGCGCAGCTTGCCGTCGTACTCATCGGCGATCTCGTCAACGATGGGCGCGATCATCTTGCAGGGACCGCACCATTCCGCCCAAAAATCGACCAATACCGGTGTTGCGCTATCCAGAACTTCGCTTTGAAATTCGTCCTGGTTCACATCAAAAGTTTTCATGCCCATTGTGTTCTCCTTGGGATAATTAGGACCTGGGGCGAGGGGTAGTCGCCTCATTTCCAAAGATTCGTCGCGTAGTTTATGGACGACTGGCGAGAAATACATCTTACATCAGATTTTCCTTTGACGCGCCCTAGAGCGCGTGATAGCATTCAAGCCATTCACCTGAGCGCGCTGGCGGTTTCCTTGATGAACGATGAACAACATCTGCCCCACTTAAGCAGCCGCCAGGAAGACATCCTTACTTGCATCGTGCAAGCCTATTCGGAAAATCCGGAGCCGGTCGGTTCCCGTCATCTGGCGGAGAATTATCAACTCAATATCAGCTCGGCCACCGTGCGCAACGAGATGTCTCTGCTGGAAGAGATGGGATATATCGCCGCGCCGCATACCTCGGCCGGGCGCGTGCCGACTGCGGCCGGCTTCCGCTATTTCGTCCGGCGCTTGCTGCAAACGCGCAGTCTGACGCGCAACGAACAGAGCCATATTTCGGAGCGGGTCGGCACATTGCACGCGGGCATGGAACAATGGATGCGCCGCACAGCCACGTTGCTCGCGCGTTCGGTCCAATCCGCTTCTATCGTGACGCCGCCCATCTCGCAAGCCAATTCCTTCAAGCACGTCGAATTGATCTCGATTCAAGGCCGGCTCGCGCTGATGGTGCTGGTGCTAAACAGCGGCAGCGTGCATCAGCGAATGCTGACGCTGGCGGAACCGGTGCCGCAGCTGCAACTGGCGGGGGCGGCCAAGCGCGTCAACGAGGTCTGCGCCGATTTCGGGGCGCGGCAGGTGCGCCTCAAAAGCATCAACCTGCCGATGCTGGAACGCGAAGTGGCGGAACTAACCGCCGAACTGATAGAGCATGCCGACAACAATCAGGTGCGTTTCATATATCGCGACGGCTTGAGCCGGATGATGGAAAACTTTGGCGATGACGAGGGCGCGCAGCAGGCGATCCGCATCTTGGAAGAGCATACGGTGCTTAATGCCCTGGTTAATGAATTGCTGGATCGGCTGCCGCCGGATGACAGCGACAACGTGAATGTCCAGGTAGTCATCGCCGGCGACGACCGCTATGAAGACCTCAGTCGTTTGAGCATGGTGCTCGGCCGCTACGGCGATCCGGAAAAAATGAGCGGCGCCATCGGCGTCTTGGGTCCGACGCATATCAATTACGGGCGCGCGATCAGCACCGTGCGCTACGTCTCCAACTTGATGACCAATGTGTTGTCGACGCTCTACCAAGACAATAGGGACGCTCAGGCGCCTGGCAACATATAAAGTTCATAAGAAACGCAATCGCTTATACAAATCTTTTAATCCTGCGCTATGCTAGGGACGATATTTTGGCTATCCCGCGAAGGGGATAATGACGGTTGAAACCCGCGTTTCAGGATGATCAGATGAGCGATGTAAAAGACCCCACTGAAGAACTCGAAAAAGAGCAGTATGACGAAGTGAACGCGAGCCCCGAAGCGGCGGAAGAATTGCCGAGCGAGGAAGACGCGGACGACAGCGCCAACGAAGAAGAAGCCCCGGAATTGCCGGAAGGCATCAACTTGATGCAGGCATTCATTGAAGCGCAGCGAGAAGCGCAAAGCAATAAAGACGGCTGGCAGCGCGCCCGCGCCGAATTCGCCAATTACAAGAAGCGCACCGAGCGCGAACGGAGCGACCTATTTCAGCGGGCGTCGCTGGACACGCTTAAATCGCTGCTGCCGATCGTGGACGATTTCGACCGCGCCTTCGAGAGCCTGCCAGAAGACATCAGCGACAATCCCTGGATCGGCGGCGTCTCCATGATCCAGCGCAAGTTCGCCGGTCTGCTGGAGCAGTACGAAGTCGAGGCGATTGACCCGACGGGAGACCCTTTTGATCCCAATCTGCATCAAGCCATCGGCACGGAAGACAGCGCTGAAGTCGAGAGCGGTCACGTCACCGAGACATTGCAAAAAGGCTACCGCGCTGGTGATAGTATCTTGCGCTTGGCATTGGTCAAAGTAGCGAGCTGACAAGAAAAGGAATAAGAGACTAGCTGCTCGAGACAGCAGAGAGAAACAGGAGGAATCGGAATGGGCAGAATCATAGGAATCGACCTGGGCACCACCAACTCGGTTGTCGCGGTGATGGAAGGCGGCGAGCCAACCGTCATTCCCTCTTCGGAAGGCGGCAATCTGATACCATCCGTGGTCGCCATCAACACCAAAACGGGCGAGCGCCTGGTCGGGCGCGTGGCGCGCAACCAGGCAGTCGTGAACCCGGAAAATACCATCTATTCGGTCAAGCGCTTCATGGGCCGCAAGTTCAATGACAAAGAAGTGCAGGACGGGGCGGAACTGGTGCCGTATCAGATATCGGCGGCATCAAACGGCGACGTGCGCATTCGCTTGAACGAGCGCGACTACAGCGCGCCGGAGATATCAGCCATGATCCTGCAAAAGCTCAAAGCGGATGCCGAAGCCTATCTGGGTCAAGCCGTTGATCAAGCGGTGATCACCGTGCCAGCCTATTTCAACGATACACAACGCAACGCGACCAAAGACGCGGGCAAGATCGCCGGCTTGGAAGTGCTGCGCATCATTAACGAGCCGACGGCGTCGAGCCTGTCCTATGGGCTGGGCGAACGCAACGAAGGCATTATCGCGGTCTACGACCTGGGCGGCGGCACCTTCGATATTTCAATTCTCGAGGTCGCGGACGGGGTCTTTGAAGTCAAGTCGACCAACGGCGATACCTACCTGGGCGGGGACAACTTCGATGACCGCATCATCAATTGGATCGCCGATGCCTTCAAACAAGAAAACGGCATAGACCTGCGGCAGGATCGCCAGGCGCTGCAACGCTTGAAAGAAGCGGCTGAAAAAGCGAAGATCGAGCTGTCGACCACCTTGAGCGCCGAGATCAACCTGCCCTTTATCACCGCCGACTCGGGCGGACCAAAGCACCTGAACATGAGCCTGTCGCGCGCCAAGCTGGAAAACCTGGTCGATGATCTGGTGCGCAGCTCCATTGATCCCTGCCAGCTGGCATTGAAGGACGCGGGCTTGTCCGCCAGCGATGTCGACGCGGTGCTGCTGGTCGGCGGCATGACGCGCATGCCAGCCATCCAAGAAGCCGTCAAGGGTTTCTTCGGCAAAGAGCCGACGAAGGGCGTCAATCCGGATGAGGTGGTCGCGCTCGGCGCGGCCATTCAAGCGGGCGTGCTAGGCGGCGATGTCAAAGACATCCTGCTGCTGGATGTGACGCCGCTGTCC
Organism: Phototrophicaceae bacterium; assembly: GCA_965116975.1. GTDB lineage: Bacteria > Chloroflexota > Anaerolineae > Aggregatilineales > Phototrophicaceae > UBA6055. Next base: position 1,305,279 of record OZ220735.1, on the reverse strand, counting down.
TTGAGCGTGGAAACGTTGGGCGGCGTGGCCACCGCCATGATCGACCGCAATACCACCATACCCAGCAAAAAGACGCAAACCTATTCCACAGCGGCTGACAGCCAAACCTCGGTCGAGATTCATATCGTGCAAGGCGAGCGGCCCATGGCGAACGATAACAAATCGCTGGGCAAGTTCATGCTCGATGGCATCCCGCCGGCGCCGCGCGGACTGCCGCAAATTGAGGTGACTTTCGACATCGACGCCAACGGCATCCTCAATGTGAGCGCCAAGGACAAAGCCACTGGGCGCGAGCAAGCGATCACCATCACCGCCAGCAGTGGACTGTCGGATGAAGAAGTCGACCAGATGGTGGCGGCAGCGGAGAAATTCGCCAGCCAAGACGCCGAACGAAAAGAGGGGGTGGAGGTCATCAATCAGGCGGAAAGCGCGATCTACCAGGCAGAGAAGCTGATTCGTGAAAATGAGGACAAGCTGCCGGCGGAAGCCGTTCAACAGACCGAAGAAAAAATCGCAGCGGTGAAGGCGGCGCAGGAAAGCCAGAACGTCTCCGAAACCAAAGCAGCCACCGAGGCGCTGATGGCGCAGTTGCAAGTGCTGGGCGCGCAGATGTACGAGGAAGAAGCTCCCCCGCCCGGAACCCAGCCCACTGCGAAGGATGACGAGGATGTCATCGACGCCGAATACACCGAGACCTAATAGACAATCAAGATAGCAATGGCGAATGATCGGGGTATAATGAATTATGCCCCGTTGCAAGTTCTGTTAATTTGAGTTGTCGGCTAAATTAGAGAGCGCACAGTGCCTAGAGATTATTATGAAGTGCTCGGCGTCGCGCGGGGCGCGGACACAAATGAGATCAAGACCGCCTTTCGGCGTCTGGCGCGTCAGTATCATCCCGATGTCAGCCAAGAAGCCGGCGCCGAGGATAGATTCAAGGAGATCAACGAGGCTTACGAGGTCCTGTCCGATGACGAGAAGCGCGCCCGTTACGATCGCTTTGGCCATGCCGGCGTCAATGGCGGCGGCGGCGGCGGATACGGTCCCGGCATGGGCGGCTTCGGCTTTGAAGACATCTTCGATATCTTCAACAGCGCCTTTGGCGATAGTCCAGGCGGGCGCCGTCGAGCCCCCAATAGCGGTCGCGACCGCCGAGTTGATGTGACAATTGACTTCGTCGAAGCCGTCTTTGGCGTCGAAAAGGAGATTGAATTTCAGCGCCTGGAACGCTGCGATGTTTGTGAGGGCAGCGGCGCTTCGGAAGGCTCGAGACCCGTCGCCTGCCGCAGCTGTGACGGCAGCGGCGAGCTGCGCCAGGTTCAGCAGACCTTTCTCGGTTCCATGGTGCGGGTGAACCCCTGCCCCAATTGCGGCGGGAAAGGCAAAGTCATTTCCAACCCCTGCCGCAATTGCGATGGTTCGGGGCGCAGGCGCAAGAAAACCGCCTTGAATGTCAAGATCCCAGCCGGCGTCAGCGAGGGCATCCAAATTCAAGTGCGCGGTGACGGCGATGCCGGCGAACATGGCGCGCCGTCGGGCAATTTGTTCGTCGTGGTGCACGTCAAAGACCACGAGTTCTTCAAGCGCAAGGAAAATGACATCATCCTCGATATCAGCGTCAATGTGGCGCAGGCGACCCTGGGCGACCGGATTTCCGTCGATACGGTGGACGGACCGGTCGAATTAAACGTGCCGCCGGGCACACAGACGGGCAAAGTCTTCCGTTTGCGCGGCAAGGGCATCCCCCGCCTGCGCAGCGACGGGAGCAACTCCGGGCGCGGCGACCAGATGGTTTACGTGCAAGTCGAGACGCCGACCCAGTTGACCGAGCATCAGCGCGAACTCTTCGAGCAACTGGCGGGGACCTTCGGGCGCGAGATCACGCCGCAGGCGGCCGGTCGCGGCTTCTTCGACAAGGTGATGGACTTCCTGGGTGGCGAAAATTAGCCTGGGTTCTTGACCAAATGGCATGAGCAAATGGATCGAAGTTTCGATGCGGGTCGACGGCGAAAGCGCGGAAGCTGTCGCCGAGGTCTTGCAGCGCTTTGGTCACCAGGGCCTGTCGCTGGAACAAGACGGCATCCCGCCAGATACCTGGGACGAAGATGAAGTCCCGCCCGCGGAAAACTTGATCCTGCGCGCCTACTTCCCCGATGACGGCGACCTGCCCGGCAAAAAAAAAGAATTTGAGACTGCGCTGCGCCACATGCGGCTGCTCTACCCGATGCCGACGCCCAGCTATCGCGCTGTGCGGGATGAAGATTGGGCAGAGGCTTGGAAAGCCCATTATCAGCCCTTGCGCATTGGCAAGCGCTTGCTCCTGCGCCCGCAATGGATCGCCGTTGATCCAGCGCCAGAGGACATAGAAATCGCGCTGGACCCGGGCATGGCATTTGGCACAGGTACCCATCCCACAACCCAGCTCTGTCTGGAAGCGCTGGAAACGATAATGCGTCCGGCGCTGGATGTGTTGGACCTGGGCTGTGGCAGCGGCATTCTGGCTATCGCGGCGGCCAAGCTGGGCGCAAAGCATGTGCTGGCGCTGGATATCGATGCGATCGCGCTGCGCGCCACGCGGGAGAATGCCGCTCTAAATGGCGTCGCGCGGCAGATACGCGTCGAACAAGGCAGCTTGGAAACTGCCCTGTCTTGCGGGCGGCGCTTCGACTTGGCAGTGGTGAATATCCTGGCGCGGATCATTCTCGAGATGAGCGAGCGCGGTTTGGCGCAAATCCTAAAGCCCGGCGGCAGCGCCATATTCAGCGGCATCATTGACACACAGGCGGACGAGGTGGAAGCGGGCTTGCGGCGCGCGGGATTAACGCCCAGCGCGCGTCATCAAGAGGGCGACTGGGTGCTCATAGCGGCAAAACGGCCGCAAGACCAACGCGCCGGGGGATAGTCAATCGCGACCATGGCGCAGCTTGACGGGAATGAGCGATCCGCATACGTAAAAGCGATGTTCGACCGCATCGCCGCGCGTTACAACTTGATGAACCGCATTATCTCCGGCGGGCAAGACGGGAAGTGGCGGCGCTTTGTCGTGGAGGTGGCGGACTTGCCGGCGCAAGGCGCGCTGCTGGATATCGCGACCGGCACCGGCGATATCGCCTTTGAAGCGCTGAAGCAGCGCCCGGACGCCACGGTTGTGGGGGCCGATTTCGCCCTCGGTATGATGCAAGTTGGGCGGCAGGCTCGCTATGGCAATTTGGTGAGATGGACAGGCGCCGATGCGCTGCAGTTGCCCTATGCCGACAAGAGTTTCGACGCGGTGGTTTCGGGTTATCTGATGCGTAACGTAGCGGATATCCCTCGCGCGCTGGCTGAACAGCGGCGGGTGCTCAAGCCGGGCGGGCGCATCGTCATTCTAGATACGAGCCCGCCACCGCGCAACCTGCTGCAACCCTTGATTCTCGCGCATCTAAAATATGGCATACCGCTACTGGGCTTTATCATCGCCGGCGAAGCCGCCAGCGACGCCTATCGCTACTTGCCGGAATCGACGCGCGCTTTCAAAACGCCGGAGGAGCTGGCGCGACTGGTCGAAGGCGCGGGCTTCGCCGATGTGCGCTTCCGAACCTTTATGTTTGGCGTGATGGCGGTTCACTGGGGCTGTAAAGCGAGATAAACAAACGAGCCAACCGCAGTTGACTCGTCACTTAAATTATAGAAAAATGACAACTCTGCCCATACCGTGGGCATCATGCGGGAAGCGACTAGCCCTGCCATCCGTTTCCCGGCGAAGGTGGCGTGCGGGTCTTAGGCGCGCACGTTGTTCTTGTGCCGATAGATGATGCGCCCTCGATTCATATCATAAGCGCTCATCTCGACTTTGACGCGGTCTCCTAAAAGTATGCGTATGTAATACTTGCGCATTTTGCCCGACAAGTATGCCAGGACCCGATGCCCGTTTTCCAGTTCAACCTTGAACTGCGTATTGGGCAAGGCTTCAATTACCGTTCCTTCAACTTCGATCTTTTCTTCTTTCTTGGCCATGTTCCTCCATAAGTGAACTAAGCAGCCTGCAAAATAAAACTTAGAAACCCGCTGCGGATAATGCCTGCGCAACGGGCTTTCGCTTACACATCCGGGGACCGCGCCCACCGGCAAGCGCCAGCCAAACCCGCCGCGTCAGGATCGCGATTGCCAGACCCGCTTTGGCAACTACTCGTCAAGCGGATGAATCAGACTTTGCGTTGCCGCCGTCGCGAACGACGAATCGCCTTCTTCTTTTCGATACGACGCAATTCGCTCTTGGAAATATGCCAGCGTTTCCGGCGTACCGTGCTAAGTATGCCAGCATTTGTCACCCGTTTGCGAAAACGCCGCAAGAGTTGTTCTTGACTTTCGCCTGGCTTTAGCCTTACCGAAGCCATGCTCGAAATCACCGCCTTTTGTATGTGTATCCTACGATAATGCCTAGCGCTCAGCTAATTAGCACTGGGAGTTTACATGAGAAACGGGGCGAATGCTATAGCGCGTTTCGCGCCCCGTCCCCATAAGACAATGCCCAAGCTTATTGTTCCGCTTCCGCCTGCGCTTCAATCTGCGCTTCTGGCGCCGGTCCAGATTCAGTGGGTGGCGCGTCACCTTCGTCACCTTCAGCTTCCGCCTGCGCCGCGGCCGCGGCGCGCGCTTGCGCGACTAATTCCATCTGCCGCTCTTCCCACTGTTGCAGCTCTGTCGCCGTGACCTCGGTCAAGCTCAGCCCCAGGCGCTGCTTTTCCGACTCGATGCTAATGATGCGCATCAGCAGCTTTTGACCCTCGTAGAGATGACGCAGGGGATTCTCTTCCGGGTTCCGCGACATCTGGCTGACGTGCAGCAGGGCTTCTATGCCCGGGTCCAGGCTGACAAAAGCGCCAAATGACTCGACACGGCTAATGACGCCCTCGACCAATTGTCCAATGTGATACATATCATCGACCAGTGACCAGGGGTTGGGCTGCAGGCGCTTCAAGCTCAAGCCGATGCGTTTGCCTTCGTCGTCCAGGTGCAGGACAAATACCTCGACCTTATCGCCAACTGCCACAACCTGGCTGGGATGACGCACGCGGAACCATGCCAACTCCGAAATATGAATGAGACCGTCCGCCCCGCCCAGATCGACAAATGCGCCAAAATCGCATAAGCCGCTTACAACACCCTGGCGCGTACCGCCCTCTTCGAGTTCTTGTAACAAAGCCAGTTTACGCGCCGCGCGGTTTTCTTGTTCCGCTTCTAACTGGCTGAAGACCAAGCGCCGCCTTTTGCGATTCACTTCAATCACGCGAACGGTGATTTCTTTGCCGATCAATTCTTGAAGTTGGATCAGACGTTCGTCCTCTTTCAATCCACGCGGCAGATCGAGCACATGGCTGGCTGGGATGAAGCCGCGCAAATGGCCAAAGGGCATGATCACCCCGCCGCGGTTGGCGTCGACAAGCGCGGCGGAATAGAGCTCCTTGCTATTCATCATCGCCTCCGCGAGTTTCCAGTCTTCGTTCTGGCGCGCTTGCGAGGCGGACAGGAGCAAATTGCCGTCGCCGTCGTTCAAGCGCACAACCGCCACGTCGATCTCCCCATCTACCTGGAAATCATTTGTGCTCATACCCATGCGTTCGATATCGTTGCGCGAGACGATGCCATCTTGTTTCCAGCCGATATCAACAATCAATCCCTGGTTGTCGATGGACAAAACAGTCCCGCTGACGATATCTCCCCGCTCGATCTGGCTACCGGCAAGGGATTCTTCCAAAAGCGCCGCAAAGTCCAGCTCGTCGACAGTTTGATCCAGCACAGTTTCTGCTTGCATAACCTAATACTCTCCTAAATCAATACGAAAATGATGCTTGATTGGAGGCAAAATAAAACCCGGTAAGCTTCGGCGATTGCCAAAAAAACCAGGCTCGAAATGTGCTTTTGTGTCTGCGATTGCGGGATTACACGAACGACCTGCCCTCACCAAGAACCGCCGCGCATTATACAGAACGGGAACTGCCCTGTCAACGGCGCGAGGCAAAGTGATCGGCAAGTTTATGGGCGCTTCTTGGCAAGCAGGCGCGCGGCGGCCGGATCGCAGCCTCGAGTCACCTGCTTGTTACCGTCTGTTATCTTCTAGTTATCTTCGTCAGCTGAGGAGTCCCCAGGGTTCTCTGGCGATTCCGCGCCGGAGGCATCTGCGCTGTCGTCTTCTGCGGCGGGTGCCGAAACATCGTCAGTTCCGTCTTGTTCGTCTTCTTCCCCAACTTCGGTGCCCCAACGCTGGGTGAAGCCGACGCGGCGCTTTTCTGGTTCGAGGTGGCTAATACGCAGCGAGAGCTGATCGCCCTTTTGCACGTAGGAATAGGGTTCTTTGAGGGCGCCGTCGCCCATTTCGCTGAGGTGGAGCAAACCCTCCAAGCCATCTTCCAGCGCGACAAAGGCGCCAAAGTCAACCACGTTGGTTACTTGACCCGCCACCAATTGGCCCTCGTGATAGCGGTATTGCGCCTCGTCCCAGGGATCTTGCAAGAGACGTTTTCTGCTGAGGGCGATGCGGTTGGTTTCGCGGTCGAGGTTTAGGACATACACTTCAATCGCTTCGCCGATGCTCAAGATGTCACGCGGGTGATCGACCCGATGCCATGCCAACTCACTGACGTGTATCAAGCCGTCAGCGCCACCGATATTGACAAATGCGCCGAAATCCCGCAATCCGGTGACGACGCCATTAACAACATCGCCGACATTCAGTTCGGCAAGCAGCTTCTGCTTGCGATTGGCGCGCCACTCTTTTTGCGCTTCCCGCTCGCTGAAGATGAGCCTGCGACGGTCTTGATCGACTTCAATGACCTTGACGCCAAGCGTAGAGCCGATCAACTCGCTCATAGCCTCGCGGCGGTCGGCCGCCATTTTCGCGGAAACCAAATGAGAACTCGGGATAAAGCCTTCCAGCCGGTTCCAGCGCACCAGCGCGCCGCCTTTGTTATAGCCGCTCACTTTGACATCAACCGCGTCTTGCGAGCTCAAAAGCTCGCGCGCCTTTTCCCAATCGTAGCGCTGCAAACCCATGTTGATGGATACGATCAAGTTATCGTTTTGGTCCCGCGGGTTGACCACGTAAACCGGAATGCTGGCGCCCGCCTCCAAGCTCTCGCGGAAGCTGTCTTCCATGCGATCAAGGTCCTGCGACGGCACGATGCCATCTTGTTTCGCGCCGAGATCGACGATTATCTCGCGTTCATCAATCTGAAGAATGGTGGCTTCGCGTATTTCGCCGCGGCGGGGCGGGGAATACGAAAAATCGAATGATGAGGCGAGCATCTCTGCGAAATTCTCTTCTGTCGCGGTGTTGCTATCATACTGTTCACTCATACGGTTAATTTGCCTCCTGCATCAGCAGGTAATAGACGTGCCGGAGCCTGCGGGGGAACCGCGCACTTGGGTCAACAATGAGGTCAGGTGTCATGAATCACAAATACTAGACCTATCGTAGTATACATTATTTCGCTACAGTCAATATTCGCAGGCGCATGCGCGGCAAAACGCCGCTACTTTCCCCGCTTGAATGGATGGCTGCATCAAACATAGCTGTATTATATCGCAAACTTCCCCGAAACGCACAAAGTCGCGCGCGCGGCAAATCAACTCAATTCAGATTTCCGGCTGCGCTTCGCCAAAGCCGCGCCCCAACAGACCGCGGTCAATCTCCCAAGGATACACAACATAAGCGTCTGTAACATCGCCATACAGGTCTGGCATGATGTTGGAAAACAGCGACCGATAGGGATTGTAATGCAAGACGCAATTGACAGCCCGCGCCCCCGCCGCATTCACGCGTTCCCGCACGGCGATGCTGGTGCGCCCGCTGCCCCAAACATCGTCGACAATCAAGGTTCGCCTGCCGCGCAGCAGATCCGAATCGGGAAACTGCAAGAACGTGGGCCAAGCCATGATGCCGGATTGCTCTGTCGAGAGAAAATCTACCGAAGCTGTCAGCAAGCGCCGCATGCCCAATGCTTCCGCCAGCAAACCGCCCGGTATGACGCCGCCGCGTGTGATCATGACCATCGCGCCGAAGGGTCCCCGATCTTGTATGCGCGGAACCAAGCCGTCGATAAGCTGGTCGACCTCCTCCCAGCTGACCAAACGATGTTTGCGCGGTTCTTGTGGCTGCATCATCCAAGTTCGCCAATCACATAAGGAAAGACAATTATAATGGATTCGTTCAAATTGCCCAAATTTCGGTTATCGGCGGGCGCATTTCTGATTGTTGGCAATTAAGCACCGAGGGTCGATGAAACCGGACGGCTGGTCCGACACTTTGGAAGTCACGGTTTTACGCCAAGCTCCGTCACTGGATCAGCGCAGACAATGACGACCGGTTTGGCGCGGCAGCGCGTCAAGACTAAGACACGCGATTCTCCCCCCTGCTTCTTCAGACGCAGTTTTGCGATCAGCTCCTCGGGACTCATGGGAAAGCCGCGCTTCTTCACCGTCACCTGGCTGACTCCTCTTTCCAGCAAATAACGGCGCAGTTTCTTGAGGTTGAAGGGCATCCAATCCAGGATTTGCCAGTACCTTCCCCAGGGGCTGTCGACGATTTCATCCATGGTCAAATAGGCGATCGCGCCATCAAGCATATTTGCAGCGAGCCGGGTCGCCAGTTGTCGCACCAACTGGGCGCGCAGGATCGCCGGATCCGGCTCGAACAGCCAGGCTCGCGGTTCCGAGACGGTAACATAGTCAGCAAGCTCTGCAAGGTCTGCCGAAAAATGATGAATTCCGGAAGCGTCTATGCGCGTCGCCAGCGGCGGCGCGGATTGCCGGCGCGACCAGAGAACCGCTTCGCAAAGGGCGCCGTCGACCGAGATGAACTCCACCTGGCCCCCATAAGGCTGGACTTGCGCCAAGGCGACCGCGGGCGACAGTTTGACTATCAGCTCTTGCGCCTGCCAGCGCCGGATCAAAGACAGCGGCGGGATATAACGCTCGACATCGCTGATGCGCCTGCCCCAGGCATCGCGCCGCGACGGATCGTAGAAAGCGGCAGCGTATCCGGATGGCAGGCTCTCGCGAACATCCGCCGTCGCGAATTCCGCGTCGAGGTCCAGCGCGGCGGCGTTGTGTCGGGCAATGGCGATGCGCGCGGGGTCAATATCCAAGCCAAGGACTTGGCCTCCAGCTGCGGCAAAGGCAAGCGAGTCGCTGCCGATGCCGCAGCAGAGGTCGACCAGCGTGTCAGACTGCAGCAGACCAGCCCGATAGCGCCTAATGCGCGGGTGGCTCGCCTGTTGCAAGCCCGTTTCGGTAAAAAGCAGCCGCTGTGCCTGACGCGGGTATTTCCGCCTCGCCTTCTTTCTCAACCGCAGCGTAGTCAGCACAGCGGCCGCTCGCGCGGGGGACAGCGCTTTTCTTAATTGGGTCAGTAGAGCCAGGGTCTTTGCCTCGGAGACATCGCAATGCGCATGCGACTCTAAGACGCGTCGACCGGGGTCGCTGCTCAAGTATTCAATGTCATCCAGCGAAAGCGTCATGACTTCCCGCGTAATTGACTTCATGCAGCTGTGGCAACTGTGGGACCCAAGTCTATCGCTTTTAGCAGCTCTGGCGGGTCTGCGAAATCAAATGGCTTTGGCGCTTATTCATCAGACGCGGCAGCGGTTTCGGCATCAATCTCCAGCCAGATCATTTGCTGATCTTTGATAGAATCCAAGGTCGGGTTGAGCATGACCGACGCTCCCCAACCCGCGGCAGCTCCGCTAGCGAATTTGCCGACTTTGTTGACGTCTCTCACCATGTCGATCAAAACGGCAGGCTGCAAGAACCCGACCGCCTTGGGCAAACTGCTGAACGCGAGCAAAACAGGTTGCGCATCATCCCCCAAGGCAAGGGCGCGCCAGAGGACGGCTTCCCCGGGATCGCGTTTCCAAGCCGGCTTGTTGGGCGACTGGCGGATCAAAAGATGCAAGTAGCGTCCTCGGTAGTCCGCCAAGTCCGCGTGATCGGCATCGGCGCGCGCGACGCTTTGAATACGCTGCATTGTATTGACAGTGCTATGAGGTTTTTCGCCGCGTATCAGGACGCCGGCGCCAGCGACGGCCGGCTCGACCAAGATCCGCACAAGCCCCCCCGCTTCCAACAGACGCACCCAGCGCTCGCCAACTTCGCCCTGCGGTATGACCGCGATAAAACGCCCGCCTGGTCTCATGCTGGCGGAGACCACAGTCAGCATCTGACTGTCGAGATCGCAGTTATAGGCAACGATAGCATCCGCTGGCGGGGCAATGCCCGACCGATGCAGGTCATTCGCCGCCAAGCAGTGGATGTCCAGGTCCGCGCGCAGACTCGCCAAGATAGCGCCGCAATGCCCGTCAATATCCAGAAGGCGCAGCCGAGAGGCGCTGGGCGGCAGATGTTTTGCCAGCGCTTCAACAAAGCGCTGACGCATTGGCGCCGGGATCATCAGCTGTTGCTAGCCGCGTCTTTCATCAGTTGCAGGAATTCCGCCCATTCTTCGTGATAGAAATGCAAGGTGGCGACACCCAATTCCAGATGATAGGTCGTTTCCCCGTCCGGCGCTTGCACTTCCCATATCATGTAATTCTCGGTCTCGGCAAGCCCGCGGCCGGGACCGTCGCTCTGGTTTGTCACAATTTCACTCCCCGCGCCCAATCAGCGAAGTAATCAAAAACGCGCTACCGCGGCTGATGGCGAGGTAGCGCGTCGGCAGTCAATTTTCTCCAGCCAATCAGCTGCGAGGGCTGCGATCATTCCCTCGGCGGTCACCACCGCTGCGACGGTCGCCGCCGCCGCCACCGCCACGACGATCTCCACCACGCCGGTCGCCGCCGCCGCGGCGATTGCCACGGCTGTTGGCTGCGTCTCGGCGGATCGCTTCTTCTACATCCCAGCCCTCCAGCACGGCTTGCCTGCTGAGGCGCACTCGTCCTGTGGGATCGACACTGATAACCATGACCATGATCTCGTCGCCGATGCTGACTTCTTCTTCCACGCTTTTGACGCGGTAATCCGCCAATTGCGAGATATGCACCATACCATCGGTACCTGGCAAGAATTCCACAAAAGCGCCGTAGTTTTCCACGCGGGTGACGCGACCTGTGTAGATCTGGCCAACCTCCGGGTCTTCTATCATGGCGCGGATCTTCTCGATAGTCTCCAGGACTTCCGCGCCGGTATCGCCAGAGACATAAATCAGCCCGTCTTCTTGGATATCGATCTTGACATTGTGCCCTTCTTGCAGCGCGCGCACGTTCTTGCCGCCGGGTCCGATGACCGCGCCAATCTTGTCCACGGCAATCTTGAAGGATTCCATGCGTGGGGCGTGCTCGCTCAAGGTGTCGCGCGGGGAATCGATGGCTTCTTGCATGGCTACCAGGATTTGCAGGCGCGCGTCCCGGGCTTGCGCCAGCGCTTGCCGCATGATATCGCGGGTGACGCCCGCGATCTTGATATCCATCTGCAAGGCATTGATGCCGTCGGCAGTCCCGGCTACTTTGAAGTCCATGTCACCCAAGTGATCTTCCATGCCCTGGATGTCGGTCAGCACGGCGATTTTGTCGCCTTCTTTGATGAGGCCCATGGCGATGCCGCCGACGGGGTTCCGGATCGGAACGCCGGCGTCCATCAAAGCCAATGTGCTGGCGCAGACGCTGGCCATGGAGGTGCTGCCATTTGAACTCATGACTTCGCTCACCACGCGCAAGACATAGGGAAATTCCTCTTCGGGCGGGATCATCGGAAGCAGCGCTTTTTCCGCCAATGCGCCGTGCCCGATCTCGCGCCGGCGCGGACCGCGCATGGGATATGTCTCGCCTGTGCTGTAGGGCGGGAAATTATAATGGTGGATGTAGCGCTTGTCGTCTTCCGGGCTGATGCTGTCCATGAATTGCGAATCGCGCGGGGTGCCCAGCGTGGCAATGGTGAGCACTTGCGTTTCGCCGCGCATGAACATGCCAGAACCATGCACCCGCGGCACCAACTGCACATCCGCGGAAAGCGAGCGCATCGTCGCGTAATCGCGCCCGTCGGGGCGCAGGCCTTCATTGACGATGCGAGCGCGAATGACGTTTTTCATCGTTTGATCGTAGGCTCGTTCCACGTGTTTCAGGTTGTAGCGCTCGTCTTCGTCGGCCATCGTTTCATTCTTGCGGGTGTATTCCTCGAGCAATTCAGATTGTATCGCGCGCAGCGGTTCGCGGCGCTCGTTGCGATCACTATGCGCCACCATGATCTCGTGGATCGGGGCGGCCACTTTCGCCTCGACCTCGGCCTGCAAGTCTTTGTCGATGTCGTCGACCGACGGTTCCAGTTTCTCCTTGCCGATGTCTTGCCGTATTTTGTTCTGCAGCGCGATGATGTCCTGCACGGAATCATGCGCCAGGAAGAGCGCCTCCAGCATCGTATCCTCGTCCACCTGGTCGGCATTGCATTCGACCATGTTGATGGCTTCGCCCGTGCCGGAAATGCGCAGATCCAAGGGGCTGGCTTGCATCTCGGTATAAGTGGGGTTGACGGACAACTCGCCGTCGACCATGCCCACGCGCGCGCCGGCTACCGGACCATTCCAAGGAATGTCGGAAATCACCAGCGCGGTGCTGGCGGCGATAACGCCCAGCATATCGACATGATGTTCCTTATCATGCGCAAGAGATATCAAAATCACTTGCACTTCGTTGCGCATGTTCTTGGGGAAAAGCGGGCGCAAGGTGCGGTCAATAACGCGGGAGGTAAGAATGGCGCCTTCCGAGGGGCGGCCCTCTCGCCTGAAAAACCCGCCCGGCACGCGCCCGGCGGCATACATCTTTTCTTCGTAGTCGACGCTCAAGGGAAAGAAATCCAGTCCCGGGCGCGGCGAGCCCATGGTGACGGAGCAGAACAACATGGTATCGCCCATGCGCACCGTCACCGAACCGCCTGCTTGTTGAGCAAAGCGGCCCGTCTCGATGATGACTTCCTTGTCCGCCACCATGCTTCGATATTCGCGTATCTCTAAGCTCATAGAGTTCTCCATACAGTTATAATGCGCCAATCCGAGGCGCAGCCTAAGCGGCTACCAGCGGGCAAGGGCTGGAAGCTTTGGCGCTGCGCATCATTTTGTCGCATCAAGAATCATCAAATCTGTGCTGTTCAGCCTAAGAGGCTTCATCGGGCGCGGGGTCTTCCGCCGGCAATGCCACTTGTTTCCCGCAAGCGGCATTTAGCGCCGCAACCCGAGGCGTTGCAATAATTCACGGTAGACATCTGGTTTCTTCCGGGCGATGTACTTCAAATGGCGGCGGCGCTGCCCGACTAACTTCAGCAAACCCCGTCGGGAGTGCTCGTCGTGGTTGTGCGCTTTGAGGTGCTCGGTCAATTGTTGAATCCGCGCGGTGAGCAATGCTATCTGCACCTCCGGCGAGCCGGTGTCCCCTGCTTCGCGGGCGAAATCGCTGATAATCTGTGTCTTGGTCGCTTTGTCCAATGGCATGCTTTCCGTCCCTTCTATCGTCACCGCACAGGCAGGACAGGTCGCCTGTCGGTCTTGATCATAAAATCTCGCTGATTATATCAGTTGCAGGAAGCCGCAACAATGCCGAGCTATCTATCCGCTTTTTGCAGCTCGTTCACATCGTCATTCGCGACCAATTTCACCGTGTGATGGGTGCGGAACAAGCTATACTGGTCTGTACGACCAGGCAGCACGTTCAGCACGTTTTCGATTCTCATGATCGAGATCCACAGATCCACGTTCCAAGAGTCCTCTAGCCGAGAACTCACGCTGGCCACGCTGATCGTTTGATTCTCGTTGTACATTTCCAGCAAGACGCGAACGAATTCATCGCGCTCGGCCAGCAAGACCGCGACAAAGGCGCATTTCGGATTGAGTTCGATGCCCTTGGTGTTGTAGTCGCTGCGCGGGTTTGGGTATTCTTGCACGGTGACCATCTCGTTGACGAGCAGGTACTCGACAGCGTATTGGAACGTCACGCCGCTGTCGAATTCTCGCAGCCGCCGGTGCAAGCTGCCCAACGGGCACCAGGCGAAATTCCGGAAACTGGTGAATTGCTGCACGCTCACGACGACGCGGGTAACCATGCGCGCCACTTCCGGGTCCGACTCAAAGAGTTTATGCGGCGGGATGCCGAGCCATTTGCGGCTTGCCAACTCCTCATCGTCGACATCCTCTGTTATTTTGCTCGGCACATGGCGCGGCGCTTCGACAGGAATTCGAATCACCGGCACCAGATCATCTGGATTGTGTCGATGCGGCACCAATTCCCGCTGCAAGACACGTTCTCGCACTAGGCAATCGATCCAATGCGAGCGCCATTGGTCGCTTTCATTCATGCCGGGACGGTCGAGATCGCGCTCCATTGCCAATCCCTTTAGCAAGAAACCATAATTGACGTATTCCCAATTGCGGGCGTTCAAAGTATTGAGCACCCGACGAACCATGCGCTCAACAATCAACAAGGTCTTGTCCACCACCGGGTTTTGGTAACTCAGCTCGACAGCGCCGGAGGCTGAAAGCTGCTTCAAGATGCCTAATGAAATCGCCTGCGACACCAAGTCTTGGCCCCGCTCGACAGAAATCACATCGCCGACATCTATCAATTGCTCGATCAAGGTATGCAAGGTGATCTCGCTGGCGGGATTCGCGCTCTGCAGCCGGTAGAACTGGATGATGACACTCGACCACTGAGAGGGGATGAAGCTCTCGGCGTCGTCGGCGACCTCCACCTGACTAAGTGATTCATGTGTTTGCAGATCGGTGAAATCGTCGATGAATTCCAGATGCAAGGAGGGGTGGCTCTGCAAGAGGCGCCCGGTGCTGCCGCGCACGCCCCATAGCACGACGGTTTTGTTCCGCTGCAGCATGGGATTTATCACATCATTGAAGTCGCGGTCGCTGCTGGCCAGGATGATGACATCGCCCGCTTCCGGGTGGCCCGCGTCGGTCAGGACATCACGCGCCATGCGCATATCCGCGCTGTTCTTGCCCGGCAGGTTGAAGACCGGATCGATATTCGCCATCATCAGGCGCGAGGGCGCGTCGTCCGCCACCTCTCTGCCCGAGGAATCGACCAATGGCGGCAAGGCGCCGCGCTGGCCCCAAGGGGCGTATGCGGACATTTTCACCAAGCGGCCATGCGCCTGCGCCTGGGAAACGAAGCGTTCAATCAGGTGATCGAGATTGACGACGAATCCCTGCTCGTTCAAGCTAATTGAGATATTCTCGAAGTCGATGTAAACCCAGACATTCTTGGGCCGCAAACCGTAGAGATTTTCCAGGGGTTGGATCAAGACGTTCTTGCGGAATTCAATGTCCGGAACCGAATCCTTTTCGTTCCACAGGCGGATGCGCGCGTTAGCCGGCGTCTCTACCTTGTCAATGAGCGGGAGCAAATCTCCCGACCGGCTCGCCACGATCAATTCATCAATCAGTGTGGACTCGCCGGAAAAATATCGCTTTATGAGATTGTTGACCAGATCTTCACGTGCCGAAACGGCAAGAATCTCGTAACCGGCGCTGCGGAAGATCGTCTGCGGATCGAGGGACCAATCACCTTGTTGGGAATCCCAATTAGCGACGGCTATCGCCGTTAACATGGACGAGTCGTACAGACCCGCTACCAGAGCGGCGTTGCCGCGCAAAGCTACCGCCAGCTCTTGAAGGTCTATTCCCTCTTGCGAAGCGAATTGCAGGATGTCATCGGCGTCAACAATCAAGTAAGCTGCCATTATTCTGTCCTAATAAATCAAGCCACCAACCCGACATAGTGCAGGCAAGTGGCATGCAAGCGGCTGCCGTGCCGAAGCACGGGCAAAGATATTTTCGTTTAATCTGGCTGCAACAATCATCGCATCATTCCAAGAAAAATAAGTACAGATACGTTTCAGTCTAGCACTGTAAGCTAAACTCTACAAATGTCCGCAGCAGCAAACAATTCGATCCGCAAATGTACTTTTTCCCAGTTTACCTTCCCGCCAAACACGCAAAGAGAGCCATTGTACAGGAGTTTTTCAATTGTGTCTATTTTCACAATACCAGAGTTGCATTAGAAGCATCCTGCCCTGGCGCGAACGCGAACAAGGGAAAAGCAAAGCGCGCCCGATGGGCTCCTAGACGCGCTATTCACACCTTTATATACGCGGGAATCGTCTAATAGGCTTTGGCGAAGAGGGCGACTTTTTGGGCAATTTGCCCAGTCTTGACGCAAATGCCCGTTCCCCCTGGTTGATCAAATGGGAAGCAGCGGATTGTGGCGCCCGTCTCGTCTTTGACAGCCAATTCGTCTTCGTCCGAGCCCTTCCACCAAGCGCGGGCCCAGTTCCCGTTAGCGACAACCTGCCTCATTTCATCATAGTCGCCAACATCGCTGATATGCCGGTCGCGGAAGGCGCGCGCGTCCGCCAAGAGATTGGCTTGTATTGCCGCCAGCAGGGATTCCAGCGCCACCACGATACCGGCCTGGGGCACAAACTGCTTGCCCGCGCGCCCGGGGATATCCCGACGCGCTAGCACCGCGTTGTCTTTCTCCACGTCTTTGGGACCGATTTCGAGGCGGACGGGGACGCCGCGCATCTCCCAGTCGTTGAACTTGAAGCCGGGCGATTGCCCCTCGCGCCGATCGACATGTACGCGGATGCCCGCCGCGCTGATTTCGCTTGCCAACCTGTTGACCGTTTCCATAACAAGCGGCTTTTGATCGTCCTTGCGATAGATGGGAACAATTACGACCTGATAGGGCGCAAGCTTCGGCGGCAGCCGCAGCCCCTTGTCATCGCCGTGCGCCATGACTACCGCGCCGACCATGCGCGTGCTCAAGCCCCAGGACGTTGTCCAGCAATAGGCTTGCTCATTGTTCTCCGCCAGATAGCGGATGTCAAAAGCTTTGGCGAAGTTCTGGCCCAGATTGTGGCTGGTGCCCGACTGCAAGGCTCTGCGGTCGCGCATCATCGCCTCGATGGTGTAGGTGCGCACGGCGCCCGCGAAGCGTTCCATGCGGCTCTTTTCGCCCTTGATGACCGGGATGGCGGCGTCATTTGACGCGAAATCGGCGTAGA
The DNA here is from genome assembly GCA_965116975.1 of Phototrophicaceae bacterium. Classification (GTDB taxonomy): domain Bacteria; phylum Chloroflexota; class Anaerolineae; order Aggregatilineales; family Phototrophicaceae; genus UBA6055. The sequence continues at coordinate 1,288,248 of OZ220735.1, read as the reverse complement.
TATCCAACATGCGCAAGGTTTCTTCTTCGGCTTCGTCATAAGTCGCGTGCGCGGTATGCCCCTCTTGCCACAGAAACTCGGCTGTGCGCAGGAAGGGCCGCGTGCGCAACTCCCAGCGGACGACATTGGACCACTGGTTGATCAGCAGCGGCAAATCGCGGTAGGACTGTATCCAGTCGCTAAAGGCTTCGCCGATCACCGTTTCGGAAGTGGGACGCACCACCAAGGGTTCTTCAAGTTCCTTACCGCCCGCGTGCGTGACCACCGCTAACTCCGGGCTGAAACCCTCGACATGCTGCGCCTCGCGCTTGATATAACTTTCCGGGATAAAGAGTGGGAAATAGGCGTTCTGATGCCCCGTCGCTTTGAAGCGTCGGTCCAATCCGGCCTTGATGCCTTCCCAGATTTCATAGCCATAAGGTTTGATAATGATACAACCGCGGACCGGCGACGGCGCCGCCAGGTCGGCACGATATACGATTTCGTTATACCAACGCGAAAAATCTTCGCTTTGGGCTGTAACAGCCTGCTCCGACATGTGAACACGATCCTCTTTAATGAATACGCGAATAGAGTTCAAGAGACCGCGGCAATGCCGCGTGGTCAAGTGCTCGCTCCCTGCGCAGTGCCAGATATTATAATGCGCCGCGTCTAGAATAATAGCCTATAACGAGATGGTCGCGGATACACCGTCGAGGAAGGGCAGGGGCTAATCCGGCTTAGTCTGATGGGCGGCGTCAGTCGCAGCGGGACCGCGCCAACACCGTCGGCGGTTTTTTTCCAGCTTTTTCATCACTTCCGCGCCCAGATCAACCCCATTGATATCGGCCAATTGCAGCAGATACAGCAGCACATCCGCCAATTCTTCCGCCAGCGCTTCCGGGTCGGCGCAGTCATCGCCCCATTGGAAGTGTTCCAAGACTTCGCTCGCTTCCAAGACCAGCGAGATAGCCAGGTTGCGCTGACTCTGCGGTTTGGCGGAGCTGTCGTCAAGCCAGCCCTTGCTCTGGACAAAGTCGCGCATTGCCTCCGTCAGAATTGCCAGGTCCATGTCGAGATCTTGGCTCCGCGGCTCAATATGCGTTTGGGTTCGAACGAGTGAAGGACTGCCAGATAGTGCGAATGATGATCTTGATATCCAGCCAGAGAGACCAGCTTTCCACATATAGCAGGTCATAGCTCGTGCGGTCGGCGATTGACGTATCGCCACGCAAGCCTTCGACCTGCGCCAGCCCGGTCATGCCAGATTTCTCGCGCAGGCGGGTCATATAATTCGGGATTTGACTGCGGAAGCGCTGTACGTACATCGGCCGCTCTGGCCGCGGACCTACCAGGCTCATGTGACCCACAATCACGTTGATCAACTGCGGGATCTCGTCCCAGTTGCTGCGGCGCATAAAGCGGCCGATACGGGTGACGCGCGGGTCGTTCTCGACCGTCCAAGTTTGTCCCTGGGATTCCGCATCGGAGCGCATCGAGCGGAATTTGATCATGGGAAAAGGACGTTCATCTTGCCCCATGCGCCATTGCCAGTAGAAGATCGAACCGCGAGATTCCAGGCGAATCAGGAGCGCGGTCAATAACATGAGCGGCGAAAGCAAGATGAGACCGAGCGTCGCGCCGAAGAGATCCAGCGCGCGTTTTAAGCTCAGCTTCCACCCGCGCAAGGCGATGTCGCGCACGGTCAGCAGCGGCGTTCCGCCCAGGTCGTCGACATTAAGATCGCCGGCCATATAGGAGAAGAGATCGGGATATACTTTTATGTCGACGCGCCCGCGCTGACATAGATTGATTAGCTCGACCAATTCGCCCCTGCGTGGATCGGACAAGGCAACAATCACCTGCTCCACCATGTGCTCGTCAATCAAGCGCGGGATATCCGCATATTTTCCGATAATGGCGATGCCCGGGATTTCGTCCTGGCTTTCATTCTCGCTCGCCATGCCCACAATATCATAGCCAAGCGAAGGGCTGTTGCGTATTTTTTCTGTGATTTCGCGGGCGATGCGCCCCTCGCCCACAATCAGCAACTTGTCGCGCAGGACACCCTGCCGCCGCAGGAAAGCCCAGACACGTCTGTGAACCTCGCGCCCCAAGCCAGTGAGCAACATGCTGAAAAACCATACATAGAACAAAAGACTGCGCGGGTAGATCGCCTCGAAGGACGTGTTTTGCAGCACAAATTCCTGAATGCCGCTCGCAAGCAAAGCCCCCAGGGTCACGACGCCAAGGACATTGCGAAATTGATCAATCCGGCTGGAGGCGCGCTTGAGATGGTACAACTGCGAAAAATAAAACATCAGAATGATTGTCAGCACCTGCAAGACAATTGTTGGGGCAAAGTTGGCTATGGGCGGCTGGTCCTGTGGGCGCGCGAAAAACGGCAGCGTCTCGCGGGCTTCATAGCCCAGTATGAATGCCGTTACAAGCATGGCGACATCGGCAATAACCAGCGTGATGGTGGAAAGCGCTTTCAGATGTTCGTTGTTCCAGCGATAGGATCTAGGCTTTAGCCGGACCGAGTCGGATTGCGGATCTCCTTCCATAGGTCGGGACCTCCCTTCAGCAACAGGACCGCCAGAATCATCAGGTGCAAAGGCAATATCGTTGTTTGTCGAAAATGTTTGCGATAGAAGATCAGCATGGCGCGCCAAAACTCGAACTGCGCTTTTTTTGATCGGCTGCTCGCCGCCCGTTTGACGTGCCGCACCGTCACAGTCGGATAATACCAGATTTTGTAGCCCGCCTGCTTCATGCGATACGCCCAATCCAAGTCTTCGCCATACATGAAGAAACTCTCATCCAGCAGACCTGCTGCGGTGATGGCTTCTTTGCGAACCTGCATATAGGCGCCAACCACGGAATCGACTTCCAACTCCTGGTCTTCATCGGCGAAGGTCATGTTATAACGACCAAACCGACGGTTGCGCGGAAAGAGTTTCGCTAGACCGGAATAATGATAAAAGCTCACCATCGGCGTCGGGAAGCCGCGGCGACAGGCTTTGTCCAGGCTGCCGTCAAGCAGGGTCAGCTTGGGTCCCGCCGCGCCAACATCGGGCCGCGAATCCATAAACTGGATCATGCGGTGAAGGGCGTCGGCGGGCAATTCCGTATCCGGGTTCAACAACAAGGCATAACGCGGCGCGCTCGGCTCCTCGTCGCCCTGATTGTTGAAACCGAGATGTCGCAAGCCAACGTTGTTGGCGCGGGGATAGCCGATATTCTCGGCATTGGCGATAACTTGCGCGGCTGGGAAGTCGCGCTTGACCATAGCCGCGCTGTCATCAGATGAGGCGTTGTCGACGACGAGCGCTTTGAAACAAAAATCGCCTTCGCTGGCAAAAACGGTCTGGAGGCAAGTCCGCAAGAGCTCGCGGGTATTCCAATTGACAATGACGATGCCGATGTCCAACACAGGGACCTCTGTAGCAAGAGTTTCCAATTATACACAAGTAAAGTCTATCACGGCTTAAGCGTCGCTACAGGGTCAGGGCAATCGCTTCAAAATCCATAACTGTCGAATTTAACATCAAACTGATGAATTGTAGGGGCGAGCCAAGGCTCGCCCATGAAATTGGGTGCAAAATCGTGGGCGATTGACCCGCAGTGTCTACGCGCGGCACAGAATCGCCCCTACATTACGTCCTTTTTTGGCATATTTAAGGATAAATCTCGGTGTTGGCGGTCAGTGTCGGCGGTCAGTGTCTACGCGACCTACGCGACTCTAAGTGATTCCAACAAAATAATGCAAATATTACAGGGGCGGTGTAGGGGCGACCAATCTGGTCGCCCGACGTTGCTGCGTTTTGATTTCGGGCGACATGGTATGTCGCCCCTACATTTAGACCCTTCGTCGAGTTTTGCATGACTAACTTGGTTCTACTTAGGTGTTTAAGTGGTGAATAAAATTTGAAGCGATTGCCCTATTGCCCTGCCTCACAACTGCGTGGATTGAGGCAGTACAGTATCAGCCCCGGGTTATGGTAATAGGCTGCCATATTCATCATCGCTGCGGAGCCGGTCCAGGTCGGGCGCTTGATCTGCGCCAAGCGCGGGTAGCGAACGTCGAGCGCTTCCAAGTAGGCGCGCTGCGCTGCGATTATGGCGGGCGGGACGATCCATTCCGAGCGAAAGATATCAAAAGCGCGGGCATCGGAAATGATCATATAATCAAAGTCGTCGCCCGACGGCAGGTCTTCGGCATAGCCGACAAAATGCTGAACGTTGGGGTATATGGCGGGATCCAAGGGCGCATTGTAAGAACCGTTGACGAAGAAACGGGCGCCCGGCGGGATATTGTTATGGATCCAACGCAGCATGATCTGTCGGGTATCGGGCTGGGAGAAGATCTTTGCCGCTTGCAGCGACAGCGTCAGCGGCTGCAAGATCAAGAGCAGGAGCAAGCCCGGCATGAGCAGGCGCGGCGACAGCGGGAGCCGCTCGACCAGCCAGGCAGCGCCAATGGCTGCCAGCAGCGCCGCGAAGGGCAAGATCTGAATCAATTGATGTTCGCTGTGCCCGGGCCGCACCGTTCGCAGCACAACTAGCGAATATGCCAGCAACATGAGGACGATGAGCGCAACGAACAGCAAGGCTGAGTTCCGCTGCAAATCGCGCGGCGACGGAATCTGTTTCCAGGCGGCGTAAACTGAAAGCGCCATCAGCGCGATGGCAGGGATGCCCAAGGCATAAAGCGCGGTATAGGTCCACAAGTAGCGCAGCCCAGTCCATTGGTCAACGAGAAAGAAATCGTGAACTTGTCCCGGCGTTTTGTACTGCGCGACAATCCGCGAGACATCATGCCAAAAATGACCAAAGTCGCGCAGGATATAGGGCGAGGCAAGAAGAAAAAACAAGGGCATGGCCAGCCAGCAAGCCAGCGCAACCGCCAGCATGCGCCGCGTCCGGTGTCGATACAGCAGAACCAGCCCAGCCGGAACGACAATCAGAGCGACAGCCGCGCCATTATAAAAGGTCGATGCGGCCAAACCTGTGGCGATTCCGGCTAGAATGTACAGTCTTTCTCGCCATCGGCGGCCGCGGCTGTAAAGAGCTGACGTACAAGCCCATAGAGCAAGCATCATCAAAGCCGTCGCGGCTGTGCTCGGCTTGACGTAATGCGCATGCACAACCAATGAATACGAGCAGGCGACCAAGAGACCGGCGCAAAGCGCGGCGTAAGGCCCCGCGATGATGCGAGCGGTGGCGTAGGCGCAGGCAACCATCAGCAAGCCGCCCAGGACGCTATAGATTCTGGAAAATACATAGAGTGGGAAAGCGGCGTAGTTGCGCAGGGTTTGCCCGTCTCGGTCTGCCAGCGAGAGACCCTGCGCCGCGCCGGTCAATTGGTAGAGCAGATAATTGCTGTTGATGAGCAGCGACGGATAATTGAAAAACTCGGGATTCAAGCGCCGCTTCAATGACATTTCCAGCGGAATCCCGACGATGTGGAAGGAATCCGGATTCACCGGCAGTTGTTCGTGCGCCATGCCATAGGGGGCGTAAGATGGAAAATATTCGGGTTCCAACCAGCCGTATCCGATACCGACGATGCGCAAACCAGCCGCGAATAGCAACAGGATTGTCACTGCCAGCCAATCCATTCGCCGCATGCAGCGCCTCATCGGCTGATCAGTCATTCGCGCATAGCTCACGCCGGGCGCGGAAGGCGGAGTCCGCCGAAACCTGGAAAGCGTCATGGTCCTGACTTTGCGGTTGGCAAGGTCGCCAGCGGCTTCCCGCGCAAAGCCGAACGCATGGCAGCGCGATCATCCCAAGGGTGCTCGGTCAAGCCAAAGCACATGCTCTGTTCGTGCCCCTTGCCGCAAGCCAGCACCAGATCGCCGCTCCGCGCCATCTGACAAGCGCGGAAGATCGCCTCGCCGCGGTCGGGTACACGGATGAAACTCTCGCCCTCAATACCCCCGCTTGCCCGGCAGCCTGCCGCCATCATCTCCAAAATGTCTTGGAGCGATTCCGTACGCGGATCTTCGGCGGTTAAGACTGTCACATCCGCCAACCGCGCCGACGTCGCCGCCATGAGCCGGCGTTTTTCCACATCGCGCAAGCCCGCGCTGCCAAAGACCGCGATCAAACGTTTGCCCGGGGACAGCATGGCTCTGCCCGCAGCCAAAGCGCGTCGCAGCGCATTGGGACTATGCGCGAAATCGACCATAGCGATGAAGTCCTGACCCTCGTCAATCCGCTCCATACGCCCCGCAAGCAAGTCAACCGTCGCCAGCCCAGCGCGAATTTCTGACCACGATATGCCCAGCTCCCGCGCGGCAACAATGGCAGCCAAGGCGTTTGACACGTTGAACTCGCCCAACAAGCGCAATTCAAGAGGCTGATCCTTGACGCGGAAAAAAGTGGCATCGGGTCGGAAGCTCAGGTCAGTCGCCCGATAATCGGCCAGGGAGCGAAGCCCGTAACTTCGTGAGCGGTCGGCAGCGAAAGAACCAAAATAGGCTGCCGATTCGTCATCGGCGTTGATGACCGCGAGCTTTGGAATAGCGGACTTGCGCCAGGATTCGCCCAGCATCTTGAACATGATGGCTTTGGACCCGCGGTAGTTTTCCCAAGTGCCGTGATAGTCCAGATGCTCGTGCATGACATTAGTCAGGACCGCCACATCAATGTCGATGCCATTCAAGCGGCCCTGCGCCAAGCCGTGGCTGGTCATCTCCAGCACGCAGTGCGTCAAGCCCGCTGCCACCATGCGCGCCAGGTAGGCTTGGACTTGCGGCGCGCCGGGAGTGGTCACATGCAAGCCAGTCGAGACCGCCTCGTCGCCGAAGTCGGCCGAAATGGTGCTGATGTAACCGGCTTTGATTTTGCTGACGCGCTTCAGAATGCTATGCAGCAGATGGCAAGTCGTCGTCTTGCCGTCGGTGCCGGTGACGCCGATCACAACCAGCTTGCGCGAGGGGAAATCATGATAAGCGGCTGCCAGCGGTCCGATGATAGCCTGCGCATCGCGGACGCGAACATAAGGAATGGGCAAGTCAGCTTGCGGGGCTTCGCCGACGACCGCGGCCGCGCCAGCCGCGATAGCCTGGGGGATGTAGCGGTGGCCGTCGCTGGACTGTCCGACCCGAGCGACGAAGATGCCGCCCGGCTGAATATCCAGGCTCGATTCGACGACCGGTGCCGTGATCTTGACGGACAGGTCTCCCTGCGCGCTTATCAAGCACCGCTCTGCAATCGGCTCAAACAGCTTACGCAAAGTCTTGGACATGGCTATTCGCGTGTCATTCGCTTCTGCCTTATATTATGCTGAATTGTCGGAGTCTGTTCACATTGAAAAAAACAAACGCGCTGGAGGGCATCCAACGCGTCTGAAATTCTGTAACTGCTTTGGGTTTTGGCTTGCGGTCAAATCAATTCAAGCTGCGCGACAGACCGCTCAGTTGCGAGCGCACGCTGCCATCGACCATGCCGCCAGCCCAGCGCACGATCAAGCCGCCCAGAATCTCTGGATCGACCGCGTACTGCACCTCGTCCGCGCCGATTTCGCCTTGGATATTCTTCCGCTCGGTCGCGGTCAATGGCATGGCGCTGACAACTTCCACGCTGCCGCCGACGCCTTTCGCGCCCTCCGGCAGCTCGGCGATGAAGCTGTTGACGAGCGCGTTCTGCTTGGACTTGGTGATGTTCTCGCCCAATATGCGGCTGGCGACAGCAACGGAGATGTTCAGCACCTGTTCGCGCAAGTTGCCCAACTCGGCATTGCGCGTTGCCACCGCTTCGGTCTGCGCGTCGGACTGGATCTTGGTGGCGATTTGGCGCGCTTCCTGCTCGACGGCGGTGGCAACATCTTCACCGCGTCCGCGCGCTTCGTCAATCACCTTTTGCGCTTCGGCGCGAGCCTGCGCCAGGATTTGGTCGGCTTCGGCTTCGGCGTTTTCCCGCGCCCGCGCCGCGGCGGCCGCATCTTCCAAGCCTTTGGCGATGCGATTCCGCCGTTCGTTGAGCACATTGACCAGCGGGTCATAGATGAAGCGCGTCAACAAGACGTAGAGCACGATCAGCGCAAATAGCCAGATGAGCATCAAACCTGGGTTAATGCCTAGAGCTTCCATAATCTTCTCCTGTTCGACTCCCGCATCAACTAATTGAGTACGAAGAGGATAATCAGCGAAACGACAAGGGCGTAGATAGCGACGGCTTCCGCGAAGGCGACGCCCAAGATCATGTTGGTCTGAATGGTCGCCGTGTGGTCGGGATTGCGTCCCATCGCCTGTACCGCGCCACCAACCGCAAGACCGATGCCGATGCCGCCGCCGGCCGCGCCAATCATTGCCAAGCCGGCGCCGATCGCCTTACCCATGATAATCGTTGATTGTGGATCCATTTAGGTTTCCTCCAGATATGTTCTAGGACTGCTAATGTGCTTCGGCGTGGTCGTGATCATCGTCATGATGATGGCTGACGGTAGCCAATTGCATGAATATCGCGGTCAACAAGCCAAATACCAGCGCTTGAATGACACCGACGAAAAACTCCAAGATGAAGAAGGGCCAGGGCAGTATCGGCACCAGGAAGCTCATGACAAAGAGCAGAATCGAGCCGGCGAAGATATTGCCAAGCAGACGGAAGCTGAACGATAGGATTTTCGCGAAGTCTCCAATTAGCTCCAGCAAGCCGACCGCAAGGTCAATCCCGCCCAGCGGTGATTTGAAGAGCGTGCCGAAGTTGAAGAACTTGGTCAAGTAGCCTATGCCCAGCGCCTTGAAACCGACGTATTGAATCATGACAAAGGCGATGATGCCCAGCGTCAGCGTCATGTTCAAGTCGGTTGAGGCGACGCGCACAAATGGCAGCACCACCCAAGGCACACGCTTGGCGTCTTCGCTGCTGGGGTCCGGATGCAGCGGGATGGCTTGCTTCTCGGTCTTGTCTGGCTCGACATAGCCATCTTCCCAAGATGAAAGCGCGACGCCGGTGTAGCAGCCGCGGTCGCGGCGCGCTTGCTTCTCGGCTGTGCGCGCGTCCAGCACTTCATTCTTGGCGGCGGCTATCGAGTCCGAGTCGACTGCGATGTCCGCATGGTCGTCGCTGCCGTGGTCATCGCCAGCCTCGTCGCCATGGTCCGCATCAGCCTCTTCCGCGCCATGTTCAGCGTGCGCGGCTTGGTAGCGGTCATAAGCCGCCACCTCAATCTGAGCCTGCTGGGCGCTTACCGCAGCGGCATCCGCCCGCGCCTGAGCCGCTTCATCGGCGGCCGCTTCGTCAGCCGGGCTAATCCAGTCGCATTGACCATTGACGTAGGAAATGCCGAGGAATCCCTGATAGATTTCGTAGCCGTCGGTGGTGACGACCTTATACTCATCGGTATCGGCGTCATATTTCTCCTTGACGTGCGGATGGATGAAACCGACGGTGTCGATGCCGGGGACAAGCTCCATCCAATTGGCGATGAGCACAACCAGAAAGATCGTCATGAAGGTGTTGAAGATGATCCGGAAGTGGGGACCGCCGGCGATGCCGCCGATGAAACCCATCAAGCCCTCGAAGAGCGCCTCGAACATGTTGTAAAAGCCGCCTGGCGGGACTGTGCTCCCGTCTTTGGGCCGGCGTCGCGCGACGTAAGCGATCAGCAGCAGCAAGATGACCCAAACAATGACCCCCGCCACCAAGGTGTTGGTAATGCGGATGTCGGTGAAGGGAACGTTGTACCCTTCCGGGAAGTTCTCGCCTGGCAGCTGAATGAAGGGGATTACTGGCGGGACCCTCAGCGCGACGAACACGCCAGCCAGAAACATGAACAAGGCGACGAACCGGCGTTTGCCGTTCCAAAAACTATTCACTTATATCTTCCTCCTTCTGTACTGCGCTTCCATGTAGCTGTTTCGCTTTGTACCGCGTATAGAAAAATATTGCCGCAATACTTATGGGAACGCTCACCAGCAGCATGACAAACATCATAGTGGGACGCGTTCCGAAAAACTCGTCCATGCCCCAGCCAAGCAACATCGTTCCCAGAATGACAAGCAAGATTAGGCATCCGACCTGCCCCACCACCCCCGCCACCATGCCATAAGTGGTCAGAGGATTGTTATTTGGTTTCACGGTTCATGTTACATGTCATAGGCGAACCAATAGCGGGAAGCAATGCCCAGCCTAGTTCGAGAATTTTATCACAAACGATTTTGCATTGCTATAACGATTATAAGCCGCTCGCGCCCAGCGCCGCCCAGTTATAAATCGGCGTGACCGCGATTGTGCCCAACAAGATGACAATGCCCGCGGTGATGCCCAAAGCCCAAGCGTATGAGCGCGGGATGCCCACCGGGATCTCGTCATCCGGTCCTACATCAACATACATCACTTTGATGACCACCAGGTAATAATAAAGCGCGATGATAGCGTTTGCCACCGCGATCAATGCCAAGCCGACCAAATTCGCGCTGACCGCAGCCTGGAATAAAAAGAATTTACCAAAGAAACCTGCCGCAGGCGGAATGCCGCCCAAGGACAGCAATCCGATTGTGATGAAGAGCGCCAGCCAGGGGCTGCGTCTGTTCAAGCCAGCCAGATCTTTGATGTCTTCCTTGCCGGTAGCCGCGATGAAGACAATCACGCCGCCGAATACCAGTAGGTTGGTGAAGATATACATGAACATGTAAAAGGAGACGGACGCGACTGCCAAGCTGTCATCCAGTCCCTGGAGCGCCGCCACGCCAATTAGGGTATAGCCGGCTTGGGCGATAGACGAATAGGCCAGCAGGCGCTTAATATTACTCTGCCGCAAAGCGACGACGTTGCCCAGTGTCATGCTCACAATCGCGATCACGACCAGCAGGTTGACCCAGAAATCTTGGATGATGACGCCGGCAATCGCTAAATCGGGCGGGAAAACCGCCGTCAAAAAACGGACCAGCAGAGCGAAGCTGGCAGCCTTGCTCGAGACGCTGACAAAAGCGGTAACCGGCGTCGGCGCGCCTTCATAGACATCGGGCGTCCAAAAATGAAAAGGAACCGCGCTGAGCTTAAAGCCGAAGCCAACGACAACCATGACCAATGCCGCCATAACCGCGAGCAAGCCTTGGTCGAATCCGCTGCTCATGGCATCGGCAATGCCGCCCAGATTGGTCGTGCCGGCGAAGCCATATAGCAGGCTGAAACCGAAAAGCATGATAGCCGAGGCAAAGGAGCCATAGAGGAAGTATTTCATGCCGCCTTCCGCCGAACGCAAATCGCCGCGGCGGAAGCTCGCCAGCATATAAAGCGGAATCGACAATGTTTCCAGCGCCACAAAGACCAGTATCAGGTCGCTCGCGCTGGACATCATCAAACCGCCCAGGGTGGCTATGATGACGATCAAATAGAATTCGCCCTTGTCGCCGACGCCCTCGTCGCCCAGCGCCATCAAACAGGTTACCGCGCCCGACAAGAGCAGCATCACCTTGAAGATCTGCGACAGCGGGTCGTAATTGACCATGCCGCCCCAGAGCAAAAGGCCGTTCTCGAATAGCGCGGGATCGGGAACCCAGATCAATGGGACCAGCGCCAACAAAGCCATGCCGACTGCCGAGATAAAAACCACGTTGCGTCGGGTAGCGACAGAACCGTAAATATCGGCGAAGAGCACAATCACCGCGAGCGCCGTCAAACCGACTTCCGGCAAGACCGACGGCAATTGCGCCCAGAGATCAAATGCTTCCATCTAGCCACCTCCCAAGAGGGCGATTAGCGGTCGAATGCCGGATTCGATCATCGGAGCCATGATTGGCGGGTACAAACCCAAAATGATAAGCGGCGCGCCCAAGATGATAAGTATGATGCGGTCGGTCGTCGCGATATCGCCGACATCATGGAATTGCTCGGCATCGAATTCGCCGAAGAAAACCTGCCCTGCCACGCGCAATACATAGGCTGCGGTGATGACAATGCCCAAGGCGGACAGGATGACAATCACACTGTAATAATTGCTAAGCTGGAAACTGCCCAGCTGCAAGGTAATCTGCTCGGAGGCTGCCCACATGCCTTGGAAAATGGGGAATTCGGCGATGAAGCCGCTGAGGCCCGGCATGCCCATACTGGTCAAACCGCCAATGACAAAAGCCACGCCCACCCAGGGCATCACTTTCATAAAGCCGCCCAGGCTGGGAATATCGCGGGTATGCGCGCGATCGTAGACCATGCCCACCACCCCGAAGAAGAGAGCGGTCATCGCGCCGTGGCTGAACATTTGAATGCCCGCCCCGGTCATGCCGGTCAGGTTCATCGTCGTCCAGCCCATGCTCACCAAACCCATGTGACTGACGGATGAAAAACCAATGACATACTTGAAGTCGCGTTGCCGAAAAGCGATCAGCGCGCCATAAACGACGTTGATCAAAGTCAAGAAAACGATCCAGGGAAGGTGCGTCTGCGCGCCATCGGGCAACAACTGCACGCCCGCGCGCAAAGCCGCGAAGGCGCCTACTTTCATCAAGACGCCCGCGTGTATCATCGAGACGGCGGTCGGCGCGGCGACATGACCATCGGGCGACCAATTATGGAAGGGGAAGATTCCCGCCAGCACGCCAAAGCCGATGAACATGAATGGGAACCAGAAGCGCGCGAAGCTCAGGCCTTCGATGCCTAAAATCTCAATTGAGAAGGCGCCGTTTTCGGCCGCGAGCGTCAGTTGCACGATGCTCCAGCTATATGGACCGCTGTCCGCGGGCAAAAGTCCGTTTTCCAGCGCCGCTTGCAAGACCCCCGCGCCGCTGCCGGAGAAAAACGCCCCAGCCGCGAAATACATCGCGACAGCGCCAACCAAGGCGAAGACCGAGCCCACCAGGATATACAGGGTCAGCTTCATCGCGGCGTATTCGCGCAGCTTGACCCAGCCCCAGCCCGCAATCAGCAGGTACATCGGGAAGATGGCCAGTTCATAAAAGAAGAAAAGCATGAAGAGATCAACGGCGATGAAAACGCCATAAACGCCAGCCACCAAGAACATAAAGAAAGCCATGAATTCGCGCAGACGATCTTCGATATTCCAGGAGATCAAGACGCCGGCCACAGCCACCATGCCGGTGAGCAAGACCATCGGCACCGAAACGCCATCGACGCCGACATGATAAGCGATGCCTAGCGATTCCACCCAGACGATACGCTGCTCGAAAGCCAGCGCGTCGGCAAACATGCGCGCGCCGCTTAGATCGCCGCCACCCGCCAGAAGCGACATTTGCTGGTCGATCAAGCCGCCAGCGCCCTTGACATAATTGTCGTAACCGAGGAAGACCGCCAGCGACAAAGCGAGAACAGCCGCAGCGGCGGTTATCGCGACTCCGCGCACCAGATCGCGGTTTTGCCTGTCCAGAAAAAGAATGACAAAGCCGGCGATGATGGGAATGAAGATGATCGCCGTGAGTACCGAAAAACCCGTTGCATCCATTACGTCATTCCTAGCCAGTTAATCCGGCGAACAAAGTGGTGACGGTCGCGTTGATGGTCGGCAGAATCCAGTTGGGATAAATGCCCGTGAGCAGCATCAAGAACATCAGCGGCGCCATGCCCAGCAGCTCGGCCGGGGTCAATTCCAGGTCGTAATCGCGCCAGCGCAGGTTGAAGGGACCGTGCAAAACCGCGCGAATGCCCTTCAGGATATAAGCCCCGGTGAAAAGCAAGCCGATCATGGCGATGGCTGTCAGCCCGGTGAAGATGGACCAGGAGCCGCGCACGATCAAGAATTCGCTGACGAATCCATTCAGCCCGGGCAAGCCCAGGCTGGCGAAGCTGGTGAAGAGAAAAATTGCGCCCATGACCGGCGCCTTCACCCAAAGACCACCGTAGTCGCCCAGGTCTCGTGTATGCGTTTTGTGGTAAAGCGCGCCCGCCAGCAAGAACATGCCAGCCGAGCTCAAGCCGTGATTGAACATCTGCAGGACGGTTCCGTTCGTGGCGATGATGGCGCTTTGCACATCGGCGCTCGATTGCGCGCCGCCGGTCCAAATACTCGCGTAAACTTGCGCCATGACGGCGATGCCAATCCCGACAAAACCCATGTGATTGACGGAACTGTAAGCCACGAGCCGCTTGATGTCGTTCTGACCGAAAGCCGCAAATGCGCCCAAAACAATACCCACCACCGACAAAATGGCAAAGAGCGTCGCCACATTAACACCGATCAGCACGACCTCTGTCAGCCAGACATCGGGGAAGAGCGGAATCACCAGCCGGATGAAACCATAAGCGCCCAGCTTCAGCATGACGCCGGCCAAGAGCATTGAACCCGCAGTCGGCGCTTCGCCATGCGCGTCCGGCAGCCAGGTATGGAAGGGCCAGATGGGCACTTTGATACTGAAAGCGACGAAGAAACCGGCGAATGCCAGCGCCTTAACCGTACTGACATCGAGGCCCAGCAGCGCCTGTCCCTGCCGGAAAAGGGGCCAGGTTTCGACCAATTCCGCCATGTTGTAGGTGCCGGCCGACCAGCCGATGAGCTGTGTGGCCAGCAGCATGCCCAGCGTCCCGCCAAATGAGTAAATCATGAACTTGGTCGAAGCATAGAAGCGCCCGCTGTACTTGAGACCCGCTTTTGGCAGGCTCCCCCACTGATTGATGAGGAAATACATCGGGACCAAGGTCAGTTCATAAAAGAGGAAGAAGACCATCAGGTCCATCGCCGCGAATACGCCCATGCTGCCGGTCTCGAAAAAGAGCAGCAGCGCCATGTGCATGTTGCTGCGGTCTTCGATGTTCCAGCTTGCCAGAATCGCCAGCGGCGTCAAGATGCCCGTCAGCAAAATCATCACGACGCTGATGCCATCAATGCCTAGCGTCCAGCGCGCCCCCAGCGCGCTAAACCACTCGACATCTTGCGCCACGATAGTTTGATCCTCGCCAATGGCGGGCGCCGCCGCTTGATAATCAAAGAAGACTGCGATGGACAGGATTGCCAACAGAATAGAGAAAACAAGCGCGGTCCAGCGACCTAATGACTTGCTAGGTACCAGCGACGCCAGCGCGGCCACGACAAATGCCGCCAATGCTGGACCGAAGATCAGCACAGAGAGCGCGTCAATCCCGAATAACTGTATCATAGCTGCGTCTCCCTATTGCGCCGCGATGACCGCGCCCGACGTGAGTACCAAGACGATTCCGATCAAAACCGCCGCTACCAGCGCAAGCAGCATATACTGCTGCACGCGACCGGATTGCATGCGCCGCAACCAGCCGCCAAAATTGAAAATCGCGATTGGGATGCCATCGCCGACGCCATCAATCAGCCACATATTCAAGACTTTGACCAGATCGCCCAGCCAGGTGAAAATGCGCCCAATGAGGTGCAAGAATGTATCGATGAGGCCTTTGTCCAGGAAAGCGATGACCTGTACACCCAGCCACTGCGAGGGCTTGACGAATGCCTTTTCATACAAATCGTCGAGATAATAGCGGTTCTTCAAGATGGGGTGCATCGCGCCGAGCGCCGATTCCAGCGGATCTTTGTCCCCCGCTTTCAGTGGCTTGCGCCAGTACATCAGCCAGCCGAACCACAAACCCAGCAAGGCGACCAAGAACGAGGTCGCGACCGGAACGATGTTGAAAGGCGGGGCATGCGGATGATAGTCCGGCAAGCTGGCGTAGGAGGCTGTCGCCTCCGACAGCGGCAGCGCCTCGATTATCAAGTGGTGGAAGGCGTTGTAATCGGGCGAAAAGATTGGACCCAAGAACGGAAAATCGGTCGGGACGCCGACGAAGCCCGCCAGAATAGCGAAAACAGCCAGGATCAGCAGCGGCAATGTCATCGTAAAGCTGACAAGCCCCTGCCCGAGGTTGGCGTGCTTGGCTGCTTCGCTGCGCGCTTCGCCGCCGAAGGTCAAAGCGATTTGGCGCATGGTGTAAAAGGCGGTCATGAACGCGGCGATCGCAAGCAGAACAAAGACCAGGGCATGCGCGCCGCTGCCATAATTTTGTATGCCGAGCCAAGCATCCGCCAGGATTTCGTCTTTCGACCAGAATCCAGCGGTGATGATTGGCAAGCCGGACAGCGACAGACCCCCGATCAAAAAGGTCCAGAAAGTCACCGGCATGGTCTTGCGCAAGCCACCCATGTTAAACATATCTTGCGCGTCGAAATGATGATCATGCCCGTGATTATGCTCGTCGTGCTCGTGAACATGATGTTCGCCATGCTCCATGCCATGGATGACAGAACCCGCCGCCATGAAGAGCAGCGCTTTGAAGAAGGCGTGCGTAATCAGATGAAAAGCCGCGGCGACGTAGGCGCCAATGCCCAGGGCGGCCATCATGAATCCCAGTTGCGAAATCGTTGAATAAGCCAGCACGGCTTTGACGTCGCTCTGGGCGACCGCCATCGTCGCCGCCAGCAGCGCGGTAAACGCGCCAACCACAGCCATAAATGCCAGAGGCTCGGTCAAGATGCCGTGATGCGGGTCGCCACCGGCGGCGAAGAGCGGATAAAGGCGAATCAATGAAAAGATGCCGGCGGAAACCATAGCCGCGGCGTGAATCATGGCGCTGACCGGCGTTGGACCTTCCATGGCGTCGGGCAGCCAGACATGCAGCGGGAATTGCGCCGATTTGCCGACGGTGCCGATGATGAGGAAGATGCCGATGATGCTGGCTGCGCTAACGGTCCAACCGCCGAATATGATGGGTGTGGTAGTCGCCAGCAAATCAAGCGTCTCGGGGCTGTACATGATGTCGCGGTAGTTCAAGGTGCCGGTGACGCTATAGAGATAGGCGATGCCCAGCAGCATAACGACATCAGCGATTCGTGTCGTGGTGAATGCTTTGATGGCGGCTTTATAGGCGCTCTCTTTTTCGAACCAGAAGCCGATAAGCAGATATGAGCAGACGCCCATGATCTCCCAGCCAACAAAGAGCAAAAGCACGTTATCAGCCACGACCAGCGTCAGCATCGCGCCGGCGAAAAGCGAAATCAAAGCGAAGAAGCGCGCTTGCCGCGGATCGTGCGCCATATAGCCGATGGAATAGATGAAGATCATCAACACGGCGATTGGCACCATAATAAGCATAATGACGGTAGCTGGATCGACCAGCACACCCATGAAGAAGGAAGTTTCGCCCGTGTCCATCCAGGCGACGCTGCTAGCAAGGACTTCCTCGCCAATATGATGTAACTGTGAGGCGTCGGCGAGAACGGTCCAGCTGATCAAGAGCGCGCAGATGACGCCAGCCAGTCCGACGCCGACGCTGATGACGCGGCTGTATCTGTTGACGACCGGCACCATCATGCCCTCATAGTCGGGATGATGACCTCCGTATTCGTGCTGGTCCGTGGCCGCGACCAGTTTGGAACGGTTGGTCAGGAGCGTGATAATCAGGAAAGCCAACAAGGGACCGGCCGGGACCAGCCAAGGGGTGAGATTCGCGTCGTTGAGGAAATCCATCGCGGTGCTTATCCTTTCAGCGTGTCAGCTTCTTCTGGTATGACCGACCGCCGATTGCGATAAACGGTGATAATGATCGCCAAGCCGACAGCGGCTTCCGCCGCCGCGATAATGAGCACAAAAGCGGTGAAGGCGTAACCGTTGAGCAGGAGGGGCGTGCCCGTCTCGCTGTAGCGCCAGAACGCGACCAAATTGATATTGACGGCGTTCAGCATCAGTTCGACGCCCATCAGGATCGCCACGGCGTTGCGCCGCGACAGGACGCCAAAGATGCCGATGCAAAAGAGCGCCGCGGCAACCGCCAGATACATCCAAAGAGGTACCATGCGTCCCTACCCCCTAGCTTTCTTCATCGCGGGCGATGAAGATCGCGCCGATCATCGCCGCCGTCAACAAGACAGAAGCCAGCAAGAATGGCACGACGTAGCCATTGCCTTCCACCAGCGCGACGCCCAGATCGCGCGTGGTCATCACAACTGTCGGCGCCAGTTCTGAGGGATAGTCGCCAAAAATCGGCACGGTGATGCCGAAGAGCAGCGCCAGGAAAAGCGCTAGCGAGACGACCAGGCTCGGTATCGTGCGGATGTAGCGTTCCTTGATGCGCGTGACACTGCGCGTCAACATGACGGCGAAGGTGATCAGAATCGCGATAGCGCCGATGTAAACCAGCACCTGCACCGCCGCCAAGAAGGGCGCGCTGAGCAGAACAAAATAGCCAGCCACGCCAAACAAACTGACCATCAGCCAGATCGTGCCTTGAAACAGGTTGCGGGTCGTCACCACGCCGATGGCGCCGCCCAGGGTCAAGATAGTGAAAATGAAAAAACCGATGGTGACCGCGTTCAATTCCATGCCCTGCGTCTCCCTAGTCCCCGGCCCCGCTCGCGGCCTGCGCAAGCGCTTGCTGAGCAGCGCCCGATTCGCGGCGCGCTTCCTGCCCGCGCTTGCGCAAAATGCCCAGCAAATAAACGACCAGCGCCAAGTTAATCAAGAACATGATGACCGTGGCCGGCAAGACATCCACAAAGCTCGCGGATAGCAAGTCGCGCGGCGCAAAGCCCAACTCTTGCAGGATCTTCAGCGCCGCTGAAAGCAAAATCAAATTGACGATTGACAGCGGCACCAGGAACTTCCAGTTGAATGCCATGATTTGGTCGATGCGCAGGCGCGGGACCGTATTGCGCAGCCAAAGCGTGGTCAAATAGATGAGCGCGCCTTTGAGCCCCAGCCAAGCGAAGGCGATCAGCGGTGATTCGTAATAGAGCGGACCCATCCAACCGCCGAAGAAGAGCAGCGCCATCAAGATGCCATTGGTGAAGACATGCAGGAATTCGGCGGCGAAGAACATGCCGAATTTCATGCCCGAGTATTCGATATTGAAGCCCGCCACCAATTCCGATTCCGCTTCTATGAGGTCAAAGGGCGCGCGGCCTGTTTCCGCTTGCGATGAGATGTAGAAGATGACAAAAGCCAGCGGCGAAAATACAACGAACCACATGCCCGTCTGCGCATTGACGATATCCAGCATGCTCATGCTGCCAGCCAGCATCACCGGCACCAGCAGCGCGAAAACGAGTGGCACTTCATAGCTGACCAGCAGCGCGACAACGCGAAAGGCGCCCAGCAAGGCGTATTTGTTGTTGCTCGCCCAGCCCGCGGTCATGATCGCCAATGTGCCTAAGGAAGCTATCGCCACGAAATACAAAGCGCCGATCTCTAAATCGACGCCGAAATGGAAGGGCGTGAAAGGCACCACGACCCAAATGAGCACGACAGACGCGAAGGAAACCAAGGGCGCGGCGTTATAGAGAACGCGATCGGCGGAGGTGGGCGTGATGTCTTCTTTGCCCAGCAGCTTGAGCAAATCGGCAAAGGTTTGCATCAAGCCCAGGGGACCCACGCGGTTGGGACCGATGCGGTCCTGGATCCGGGCAGCGACCTTGCGCTCCACCCAGATCAAGATGATGACAGTCAAGAGCGGCACGCCGCTGACCAGCAAGACGCCAACCAGCAGAGAGACGAACTGCGCCAAGCCGGCGTCGGCGCCCGACTCCACCATCAATTTACACAGACCGGTACAGAGTTCGTCCATAGTTGTCTCCGGCAAGCGTCCGCCCGGGCTTACTTCCAATCCAGGGCGTTCTTCTTCCAAGCATAGAACAGCGCGTCCGTCAGCAGGAAGATGAATAAGAAACCAGCCACAAATCCAAACAGGCTCATCCCGTTATAGGCGACAGCCCAAGGGAACAAGAAAACCATTTCCACATCAAATACCAAAAATATCAAACCGTAGATATAATACTGAACGCGGAACTGCACCCAGGTATCGCCGATGGTTTCTACACCGCATTCGTAGGTGGAACTCTTTAGCACGTTGGGTTTGCGCGGACGGACAAGCCAAGCGATCACGATCGGCAAAGCCGGAAATATCGGCGCCAACAAGGCGAACAAACCGACAAAAGCCCATTCGTTCAGTACATTCATCGGTGCAATACCCTCGAGTTCCTTAGGCAAGACGCCGCAGCGTCAATCCAACGGCGGCGCTGAGCGACGCCAATTCGGCATCCGATTGCGCCATTTATCACAAACTTCGCTAGTATATCATCACCAGTTTGCAAGTGCAACGGATTGTTGGCGACCAAAGTGGCGGATTTTTTCAAGAGCTCGTTTGAACCTTCAAATCACTTGCGAGCGGCAAACTCGGTCTATGATTCGCGCAGCGGCTAACACAGAATAACGACATGAGTGAAGGTCCTGTCACGCTTAGCGTCCTGCGCCCCAATCCAGAAGAATGGGATCGTTTTCTGCGCAGCCAAGCGCGGGCGCATCTTTTGCAATTGGCGGCTTGGGGCGCGCTTAAATCGCAGTTCGGCTGGGACGCGCGCATCGTCGCGCTATCAGACGGCAGCGGCATCGTTGCGGGAGCGTCGGTCTTGCTAAAGAACTTGCCGCTGGGCGCGGGCAGAATGGCCTACCTGCCGCGCGGACCCTACGCGACGGACGAAGCGCGCTACCCGGCGCTCTGGCAAGCGATCCGTTCGGAGACTGGAGCGGCTTTCCTCAAGGTGGAGCCCGGACATTTTCATGATCAGCCCGCGCCGGATTTCGCCAAGATGGGATTCGCGCCCAGCCCGCAGTCAATCCAACCCAACAATACTATTGTGATTGACATTCGAGCTGATGACGAAATCATATTGAAGCGCATGAACCAAGGCACGCGGCGCAAGGTGCGCAAGAGCCTGAAAGCCGACATCAACTACATACAAGGTTCGCGGGAGGACCTGAAAGACTTCAATCGATTGATGCAAGCAACGGGCGAACGCAAGGACTTCGGTGTACATAACCCGGAATACTATCAGCGCGTCTATGACTTGTTCATCCCGGAACATGGCGCGCTGTTGCTAGCGAGGTACAAGCAGAAAACGCTGGGCGCGATCATGGTCTTTTCCATCGAGTCTAGCCTTGGCTCGAGCGCCTGGTACTTCTACGGCGCGTCATCGCGGGAGCACAGCAATCTATACGCCAGCTATGGCTTGCAATGGCAGGCGATCCAATGGGCGAAAGCGCGCGGCTGCGTCTGTTACGATATGTGGGGCATACCCGACCAGAACCAAGAAACCCTGGAAGCCCAGTTTCAGCGGCGTTCGGACGGCTTATGGGGCGTTTATGGCTTCAAGCGCGGCTGGGGAGGTCGAATCTGTCGCGCGTCAGGATCATGGGACATGGCTTTCAATCCGCTTGTCTACGGCGCTTACCGCATGGCGCTCAAGTTTAGTGGCTAGCGTTTCATTATTTTTTAGAGAGGGAAAACTATCCTTAGCGTTACAGAAATCGCCGATCGCGAGCAATGGAACAGCCGCTTGCGGGAGTTGCCGGCGGCGCATATCTTGCAGACTTGGGATTGGGGCGAATTCAAGCGCCAGACCGTCGGCTGGCAGCCAACTCGCCTGGCATTCGAGCGCGACGGGATCCCGGTTGCGCTGGCGAGCATCGGCATGCGCGGCATCGGACCTTTTAAGGCGCTCTACGTCAGCAAGGGACCCGTTCTGGATTACGGCAATGAGCAGCTCTTGCATGAGACGCTCGAGGCGCTGGAATCACGCGCGCGGGCTATGGGCGCTGTCTGGCTGAAGATCGACCCGGATATCGTTTTGGCAACGGGCATTCCGGGGGACGAACAGGAAAAAACCTCGGAGTTGGGCGGGCGAATACGCGCGCGGCTGAAAGAGCGCGGATGGCGCTATTCGGATGCGCAGGTGCAATTCCGCAATACCATCAAAATCGATCTCAGCCAGAGCGACGACGCGCTCCTGAGCGCGATGAGCGGCAATACGCGGCGCAAGATCCGCGCAGCCGAAAAAAAGGGCGTGACAGTGCGCGCCGCCGGCGCTGATGATCTGGCGATTTTGTACGAGCTGTATCGACTCACGGCCACGCGCGACGGATTCTTAATCCGCGACTATGACTATTACAAGCGCGCCTGGCAAGCATTTATGGGCGCCGGCTTGGCTCATGCGCTGATCGCCGAATATGCGAGCCAGCCGATCGCGCATGTCATCCTCTTCCACTTCGGCGCGACCTGCTGGTATTTCTATGGCGCTTCGGGCAACATGGAGCGGCAGCGCATGCCAAATTACTTGTTACAATGGGAAGCGATTAAATGGGCAAAAGCGCATGGTTACGCCATTTATGATATGTGGGGCGCGCCCGATGTCTTTGATGAAAGCGACGGTATGTGGGGAGTCTATCAATTCAAGCGCGGTTTCCGCGGGCAGGTGACGCGGCATATCGGCGCTTGGGATTACGCGCCGCGGTCCTGGCTCTATGAAGCCTATGCCAAGCTGGCGCCACGCCTGATGAGCTACTTGCGCAACTAGGAGAGCGGACATGAAGTCTAGCGAAATCATCGAACAATTTCTGCAAAACGGCTATGCGGTGGTACCGGGACTGTTTGACAGAGACGAGGTCGAAGCGATCAAGGCGCATTTCATGGCTTTGAACAAGCAGGGGCATGGTTACGAAGCAGACCAGGCGACACTGCTGGCAAAGGATGATCCGCTCAAAGCCTATCCGAGGCTGGTGCATCCGCATCGCTTCGATCGCTTGTCGCTGGATTGGCTGCTGGACGCGCGGCTGCGCCATTGGACCACCGCCCTGCTGGGCCGCGAACCCTACGCCGCGCAGACCATGTTCTATTTCAAGCCGCCGGGCGCGCGCGGTCAAGCGCTGCACCAAGACCAGAAGTCCTTGCGCGTAAAGCCTGGCACCTGTCTGGCGGCTTGGATGGCGGTCGACGACTGCGATGAAGCCAACGGCTGCATTCAGATCGTCCCAGGCACGCAAGACCTGCCGCAGCTCTGTCTGATTGAGGCCGATTTGTCACAGAGTTTCAGCTCCAAGACCGTGCCGATACCGCCGGGGAAACAGCCCGTCCCGGTTGTTATGCGCGCGGGCGACCTGCTCTTCTTCAACGGCCAAGTTATCCACGGCAGTTACCCCAACGTCAGCGAGTCGCGCTTTCGCCGCGCCTTGATCGCGCATTATGTCGTCGGCGAAGCGGAAAAGGTGGCGGCGTTTTATCATCCGCTTCTGACTTTCGACGGGCGCGTCGTGACGCTGCAAACGAGCGAGCAAGGCGGTCCCTGCGGCATCTTTGTCGATGATGCGCCGCAGGTACAGATGGTCGACGCAAACGCTATCTAGGCCATCCTCCCTATGCAGCCCTTGTCTTCAAAGGCGCGATCGGCCAACTCAAGCACATCCCCTGGCGCGAACAGCCGCTTGAATTCGTCGAGCGAGAACTGCAATTCGCGGTCGCTCAATTCAGTTGACAGAAACAGGCGTTCTCCGTAGTCGCAGAATTCTTGCAGCACCCAGTCGTAACGGTAATACGCCAGTCCCAGCTTGTCCACTTGGCAAGCGCCGTAACCAGCCATGAATGCGGAAATGGCATCATTTGCATGGGCATCGACCAGGAAAAACATCAGGTCCCTTTCTTTGGGCGCCAGCACAACTTCGTCCCAGTCGACGATGTGAATGGCGCCGGCGGCGTCGATCATAATATTGGCTTGATGAATATCGGCGTGGCAAATGACATGTTCATGATCCCGTGCCTTCAGGCGCGCTCCCAAGGACAAATAGCGCCGGCGCGCTTCTTCGATCTTGACGGCATATTGGCGCCAGAGCCGCGCCAATTCAATCGCAAAGGCATGGGGTTGATGAATGCGCTCTGCCGCGCGCTCGACTAGCTCCAGTCTGTTCAGCCAGCGCTTGCCATACTGTTCTTGGGGCAATTGCGCTGTGAGCTCTTCATTAATGTCTGCCAGATCTGCGCGGTGGATGGCGCGCATGATCGCGCCCCAAGCGCGCCATTGCCGCAGGCTAAGCGGCTTGCCCCACTTGGATTCACCATCAATCCAGGGATAAAGGACCAGGCTGTATGCGTCTAATTCAGCGAAAAACGCGCCAGAAACTGTAACCAGCGGCGCAACCGCGCTGTCGACGCCGCTTTCGCGCAAATGATGAGGAACTACCAGTGAGGCGCGATTGGGCAAACCCCGGCGCAGTTTCAAGAAATAGTCGCGCTGAGCGTCGCGAACACAAAAGGCAGCTGCGGCCGCGTCATTGCCGATGGGCAAGAATTCCAGGGCTTTTACCGAAATGCTATAGGCATGCTCAAGCCCAGCAATAATCCGCTGGTCAGGGACTGTCGGTCTGTCGCGCATGCTCAGTCTCCATTAGATAGCGCGCAAGTGGCGCGGGTTTCATATTATACGGCATTATACGGCGCGGGCCGGATGCGGCATCTGCAAAACCGTCCTGCGCGGTATTGTAAATATATGAGCCATTGTGGAACATTATAAACTCTTTATAATATAGGTAATCTTTTGAAAGCCATGCGCCAGCGCTCTTGACTGGACCAGGAAGGAATGTATGATGACGGAAATCCAGAAACTCGATATCAAGCCCGACGCGGTTTATAACCGGCAAGAAGCAGCCGAACTGCTCGGCGTCAGCCTGAGCACGCTCAAGCGCTTAATCAAGAATGGGCACTTGCAGGTGAG
This sequence comes from Phototrophicaceae bacterium, assembly GCA_965116975.1. Taxonomy (GTDB): domain Bacteria; phylum Chloroflexota; class Anaerolineae; order Aggregatilineales; family Phototrophicaceae; genus UBA6055. The sequence continues at coordinate 1,263,812 of OZ220735.1, read as the reverse complement.
CAGACCGGACGGGATGCGCCGCCTGTTCATTACCGGCAAGAGCATTCAAGCCATGCTGGACTCGACCGTGATCGAGAAGCATGCTTAGTCCAAAGCTGTAATTATAGCCGTAATTGACTTGTTGGCGCCACAATGACATACTGTTGAAGGTCTGACAGACCCGACCGCAGATAGCGCCGATGTGCCTTCGGATTGCCAGGACATGCGGCAAGGAGGACGAGCGTAATCGTCCGCAGTTTTGGATGAACGCTCCTAAATGGACAAATGACCAGTTTCAGCCAGCATAGATTGCGTCTGGTTCCGCCAGCCCCCTGCTGCGGCTCTCCTGCGGCAATGCGCCTGTCCGTCATTTCAAACAGTCGACCGACGGCAATAGCCAAGAGAAGCGCCAAACCGTCACTCAGCCCAGCCGAGCTTGCGCCCCGCGGAACGAGCGGTCGCAGCAATCACGGCGCCATTGATATGAAACCGGCTAGCCGTCCCAATCAATTGAAGTGTCGATCTCATGACGACAGTTTCCACCACTAAGGTAAGGAACTGTCACCCGCGAGGAAAGCCAAGCAAAGGGCGTGAGACGGCAAAAGTCACACGCCCTTTTTGTTTAATTTTCATCGAAAACAGAGCAGACGAACCATCATGACAAGCAAGAGCGGAAACAAAGCGCAACAGCCCCAAGATCTAGAAAGCGCCAAGACCCTGGACCTGGCTTACGAAGTACTCGACGAACTGCATTCAGCAATCTGCGCAGATCGCTGGCGACGCCGCGCGGATTGCAAAAGCGCCGCGCAGCTGGTCAGTTGGCTGAAAGAAGTGAGCTACATCGCCCAGGAGAGCGTCAAGGAGCTGGAAGCGCAGCGAGCGCGCAGAAGTCCCGAGCTGCGAATCCTGGAAAAGCCCGTTGTAACAGTGCCAGAGGAAAGAGCCGAGTGAGGCGGGGGCGCGCCGGCATTACTCTTGCTATTTCTCATTTCATTTCTCAATCCATTTCTCCAGCGGGGATTACATATTCGTCAAAGCGCGGATTTCAGGTATAAATAGCTGGCAAGCAATACTTGAGATCCGACAGGCAAGTTGAGAGGCTCAAGGCAAGGTGGCCAGGTCCGTCGTATTGCAGAACCGAGTCCTGCTGCTCAACGGCAGCACGTGGGAACCCCTGTCCGTGATAACGGTGCAGCGCGCAATTAACCTATTGCTTGCGGGTAAAGCGATCGCCGTTGAACAGACCGGGCAATATTTGAACACGGTCCGTACCAAGTTCGAGGTGCCCTCCGTGATCGCGCTGCGCTCCTACGTCAACGTCCCGCGGCGCAAGTCTCACTGGAGCCGCAAGGGCGTGCTGGTGCGCGACAATCACACCTGTATCTATTGCGGGGTCAAGCTGGGCGCGGTGGTAAAGGGCAAGGTGCTCAGCAAGCGCGATTTCACTATTGATCACATCATTCCGCGCTCCAAGGGGGGCAAGGACACCTGGTCCAATACCGCTTGCGCCTGCTCCAAATGCAATCACCGCAAGAGCAATCGACTGCATAACGTCGCCGGCATGCGTTTACTATGGGAACCAAAAATCCCCCGCACCAGCTATCTCGTCATCGCGCTGGGCTCGGGTCCCGAAGTGTGGAAGCGCTACGTCGAGATTTAGGCTTTACTGCTCCCAGACATTCTTGAAGCGGTTATAGCGCCATCCGCCTGCAGCGTAAGGTCTGCATGAGCTGTCGCGTTTAGGCGATACACCCTGCTTTTCGAAAGTGACATTTACGGGCTTGCCGGTGATGTTCTTCACGAATTCTCCAAGGATAAGTTCAGTGTTTTCTTGCGCATCGGCAAGCAAGCCATCTTCCAAGGATTCATCGACAAATTCTTTCATCACTTGCAGCTCTGCCAAGGCTCGCGCGCGGTCGAAATCCGGGTTGCAGATGCTGAAAGAGTTCCTAATCAAGCGAATAGATTCAATCCGGCAACTGGTGAATTCCGGCGCTGGCAAATTTAGCGTATAGCTCTGGCTGCGGGCGTCATAGGTAACACTTTCGTCATCAATGTCGTCAAAATCGATACCCGCTTCTATGACGCCGAATGCAGTAAAATCGGCGCCATGACTGCACAATCCTTCGTCAACGCCCACGTGAAATTTTTGTCGCGCGACTTCATTTTTCACCACAACTAATTGAGCTTGCGATTCCATCTGCTGAATGATGAAGGCGGGTGGGATTGGCGTCGGTGTGGGCGTATTCGTCGGTGTTGGCGTGTTGGTCGCTGTTGGGAAAGGGGTATAGGTTGGTCGCGGCGTATACGTCGGGCGCGGCGTATGGGTAGGCAGAGGCGTATAGGTCGGCAACTGGAAGTCTTCTTCATTTTGAAGGGCTGCCGAGAGTACTTCATAATAAGCGGATTCATTGGCTTCGCGGCTCAAAGCCAAGAAAAACTTGCCGATCCAGGGTGACAAGAAGTAAAGCAAAACCAGCGCGGCGACAGCCCATCCCAGCCAAGCGAGCTTACTTCGTTGCGGACGAAAGGAGTTCTTGATTTTCTCGGACATTGGGCGCGCCTTAAGATTCACATATGGAGATATGCCTTGACATTACAATGACGGCGCATGAAGAAGGCAGAATTGACTATAACAAAATATTTAGGGTCTGCAAAAATAGTTTGCAGCCTAGATACGCGAGGAAAAGCGCGCAGGCGAGGTTAATCCGGCGGAAGATGCGCGAGTTTAGCAGCCGGCGGCCATATTCAACCACCGTCGCGAAAAAGAAGCACCAGCAGACCTGCGCGATCATGAATCCCGCAAAGAATACCAAGAGATGAATCGGCTGCGGATCGAGGAATCCCAAACCGATGATGGCGCCGCTCATGCCCAGCCAGGCGGTGATGTTCTGTGGGTTGGAAAGCGATAGCATGGCGCCGGCGACAAAGTGATTGCCCCGCGCCTCCCCGCTCAGGGTGATGTCAAGGTCTTGGCGCGAGGCTCGCCAAGCGTCCCAGGCGTAGCGTAAGATCAGCCCCGAGCCAAATAGCCCGAGCAGCAGGGTCACGAAACGGTTCTGAAACAACACTGACGCGCCCAATAGCGCCAGCACCGCCCAGACGCCGTCGCCGACCAGCGAGCCTAACTCGACATGCAGAGCGGCGCTCCAACCACCCGTGATGCCGCGCCGCAAGGCTTCAAAGCCGATGACGCCGGGCTGGACAGCAAACACGAGCGAAAGCGCAAATGCGGAAAAGAATAGGACTTCCATAGCGCGAAAGAATGAGACCGAATAATCATGGCAATTCTAGCGTCGCCGCGCGCGACAAAAAGTGGCTAGATGCGCCAAGAATGACCGCCGTCTCTTGTAAGATTGCTACAATTGATGTCGCGCAGTCGGGAGAATTATGCGGCGGCGAATGCGCACAAAGCTGCTCAGTCTTCAGCCTGCCACTCCAGCAGCAGCGCCGCGATCAATGTCGCTTGACGCGGCAGACTGCTGATAATGACATGTTCGTGGGTCGCATGAGCGCCATCGCCATGCGCGCCCAAGCCATCCAAGGTGGGGATGCCCATAGCCGCGGTGAAATTGCCGTCCGAGCCGCCGCCGGTGCCGCCTTCATATATCGTCAGCCCGTGCTTTTCGGCAATGTCGGCCGCATTCTCGAACAAGCCCGGCCGGCGCTCCATGGGCGGGCGATGCCCCTGCCGCGCGCATGTTACCTTCGCGCCCGGCATCTTGGCATAAAGACTGCTGAGCGAGTCGTGCAGAGCGTTCATAGCGTCGAGCGTCATGACGCGCGTATCGACATGCGCCGCGACCCGAGCCGGAATCACGTTGCCGGCCGAACCACCCTCCACCACAGTAATCGAGACGGATGTGCCATATTTGAGATCGTTCAGTTGGTTGATTTCCAGCGCTTGCCGCGCGAATTCGATGATCGCGTTGATGCCTTCCTGTGGCGCGATGCCGGCGTGCGCCGCCCGCCCTTCCACGATTAATTCGTATTTGCCGCCGCCTTTGCGCCAGGTCTTGATCGCGCCTTCTTTGGTCGCCGGCTCCATCACCAGCACAAGTTCGCTAGCGGCCGCCAGTTGCTTGATCAGCGGCTCGGAAACAGGACTGCCGATTTCTTCTTCCGTGGTCGCCAAAAAGTGAATAGGTCTCACTGGCAACTGTCCCCGCTTGATCAAGCCGTCAATGGCTTCCAGCGCGATGACAGCGCCGCCCTTCATATCAAGGGCGCCAGGACCATAATAGCGCCCGTTTTCAATCTTGATTGGCATGTTTTCCAGCGATCCGGTTGGATGCACGGTATCGACATGGACTAAGAAAAGAAATGGCTTGCCCGGCGCGTCCGCGTTCCATTTTGCCAGCAAAAAGTCGCCACAGGCGTCTTGCGGATAGCGGACAATCGAATCAGCCTTCATAACTTGAAAGCGACCGTAGAGCCAGTCGACGAGCAAGTCGACCCGCGCCTTGTCCCGCGTGAAGGACTCGCGCTCGACCATCGCCGTCAAGCTGTCCAGCATGGCTTCGCTGCGCTCGCTGAAATATCTGAGCAATTCCGACATCTTTTCCCTTTCAAATACAAGCAATCGACCTGACCTGTTAAGCCGCTTCAGCCGCCAAGATTCAAAGCCAGCCACTCCACCAATTGTTCCACGATTTCGGGTTGATTGTCCAGCAATTCTACACCGCGTCCGCGATTGAATTCCAGGAACTGCGCCTCCCCGGCGGCGGACCGCGCCAGAGCCAGAGCGGCGGCATGGGCTTCGGCATCGTCCTGTGCCGCAGTCAGCCAGATCGGGCGCGCGCCATAGCTCGGCAGCATGTTCAGCAGGGTATCCCGCGACAAGGGGCTGAGCAGCGCGGCGGCGTCGCACAATTCGTTGACAGCGCAGCCCAACAGCGCCAGGTCAGCTTCGTGTTCCGCGCCAATAATGGCGATCCAGCCCGCGTCTACTTTGCTGATGGCGGCCAGGGAGCGCAATACTGTTCTTACGTGGTGGCTTTCCAGCCATGCGCCGGTTTCGAGCGCCAAGACGATAAATCCCCGCTCCGACAAGCGCTTGGTCAGCGGACGCCAATCGGCAACCTCCCGGCTCAATATCAATATGCCCGGCTGACGCAATACGCCGAAACCGTAGCGTTCGCCTTCTAAGACGGAGCCGTCTTCCAAAACGACTTTGACTCGTCGCGTGGAATCCCCTAACGGCGCGGGCGGCAGCACCGCGTCGACGGGCAAAGAGGCGAAACTCGGGTCGGTGATGCCCAGTACGCTCGCGTCATCCCCATAAAGTTCTTCGGATGACAAGATCTCGGGGCTCGGTTCGGCAGCGGGCAGTGGCGGCAAAGATGTTGCCGGCGGCGCGGATATGATTGGATTTGCCGCTGTCAGCGTGCAGCCGGCGGAAAGCCCCATGACGCACAAGAAGAAGCAAAGGCACAGGGATGATCCGGCGCGAGCGAAGGATGTCATCGCGAAGCGCGCCTGCGTTCAAAGCGCACTAGCGAAAACGATCATGCGTTCGCTATCGGCTGTGTAATCCGCGCGTTCGGCGTCGCCGTAGACGGCCGCCAGCCCAAGCCCGCAGCGCTCTAAAAGCAAGCGGAGTTCAGCCAGGAAAAAATAGCGAAGTTTGTGTGGCGCCAGCAGCCTGGTAACAGCGCCATCGCCGGCGATGATGTCGTAGATCCAGTCGACATGCAGCAACTGTCGCGCGCGGTCGATGAAGCTAAGGGATTGCAGCATGATCATGTGCCCGGTTTCCGGATCCAGGAAGGTTCGTTCCAAGGTGGGCGCTTCGGTATCGCCCGCTGCGAAGGCGGGACCCGCGTTGGGCAGATCAATAACCAACAAGCCGCCCTGCGCGAGCCAGCGCCGCAGCTTGGCCAGCAGCGCGATCTGCCGCTCTTGCTCGTGAAAGTGCATCAGTCCGTTATAGGTCAACAGAATCAGGGCAAAACGCGCCTGATACTCATGTTCCAAGACATCCGCTGCCGTGACGCTGGTATGCTTGCGGAGTTGGGGCGCCTGTTCCAGCTTGCGCTCCAGCCGGTCCAGCATGGCGCGGTCCTGGTCGATGCCTTGGACTTGATGTCCTTGCCGCGCCAAGTGAATCAGGACGCGGCCCGTGCCGCAGCCGACATCAAGGATCTCGCCTTGATACTCCTCGGCGAGTTCGCTATAGAGCTGCAAATCATCCGTTTTGTCGGCGTTCTCCGCGTCGTAGAAGCGCGCCACTCTGGTATAAAATGCGGACACAGTATTCCTCTCATTTGTCTCGCTTGCCTCGCTCGATTGTCGCGTCCAGCGGGAATGGCTATTGAGTCTTCAGCGCTTCATGTGAGGCTTCAGTTGAGGTTCTGGAAGATGCCGGCCGCGCCCATGCCACCGCCAATGCACATCGTGACCAGTCCGTAGTTGCTGCCGCGCCGTTTCATCTCATTGATGAGCTGCACCGTCAACTTGGCGCCGGTGCAGCCCAGGGGATGACCAAGAGCAATCGCGCCGCCATTGACATTGACGATTTCCGGATTCAGTTCCAGTTCGCGCATGACCGCCAGCGCCTGCGCTGCAAATGCTTCATTTAGCTCAATGACATCTATGTCCGCCAGGGTCATGCCACAGCGCTGCAGCGCCTTTGGCACGGCTTTGATGGGACCAACACCCATTATCTCGGGCCGCACCCCCGCGACGGCGAATCCGACAAAACGAGCCAAAGGCTCCAGACCGAGGCTGGTGGCTTGCTCCCTCTCCATGACAATCACCGCGGCCGCGCCGTCGCTCAAAGGGCTGGAATTGCCGGCAGTCACCGATCCGTTATTCTTGAACACCGGCTTGAGCCCAGCCAGCGCTGCTATTGTGGTTTCGCGGCGCAGGTGTTCGTCATGCTCGAGGACCTGCCTTACCGTGGCGGGCAGGCCATCGTCGCCGATGACAGTCTCTTCCCACTCGAATGGCACAATCTCTTCCGCGAATATGCCAGCATCGGTAGCGGCGGCCGCCTTGCAATGGCTTTCATAAGCAAAGCGATCCATGTCCGCGCGAGCGATGCCGAATTCGCTGACGACACGCTCGGCGGTGAGCCCCATGCTCATATAGACATTGGGATCGTTTTCCGCCATGTATGGGTTCGGGCTCAAGTGATGCCCGGTCATGGGCACTGAGGACATCGATTCAGCCCCGCCCGCGATCACAAGGTCGGCTTGGTCGGCGATGATGCTGTTGGCTGCCAGCGCGATGGTCTGCAAGCCGCTGGAGCAGAAGCGATTGACCGTCTGCCCTGGCGTATCCACTGGCAATCCGGCGCGCAAGGCGATCACGCGCGCGAAGTTCATGCCTTGCGATCCCTCCGGCATGGCGCAGCCCATGATCACATCGTCAACAGCGGCTGGGTCGAGCAAGCCAGCGGTCTTGTCTAGCAAGTCGGCGATGACTGTCGCCGCCATCTCGTCCGAGCGGGCGTTCCTGGCGCTGCCGCGCAGGGCTTTGCCGACTGCCGTGCGGGATGTTGCGACTATGACTGCTTCGCGCATGAGTTTTTCCTTTCGAGCAAAGCGTCGCTATATGGTAGCAAATTCCAGCCAGAGGTCAATGCGGCGCGCTGGCTGTGGTAATATGAGCTTGGCGGCTAGGTGGAGTATTGAGATGGCGAACAAAGCGATGCTGAAGTCCTTCAGGCTGAAGAATTTCAAGGCGATTAGAGATAGCGGGCTGGTGAAATTCAGTCCCTTGACGGTCTTGATTGGCGACAATGGCTCGGGCAAGAGCAGTCTTATTGAGGGCTTGCAGAGTTTACAACATATTCTTTTGCATGATCTTGACAAAGCAATGCAGGATTGGAGAGGTTTCGAAAATATCACTAATCCGCCAATTAAACGGTTGAATGGCGCAAATCAATCGCTTCCATTCATCAATGGTATTGAGTTTCAACTTGAAGGTGAAATGGAGTCTAAACCATTTTACTTTGCATTAAAGATCAATATGAACCCTGAAAACAAAACCATTTTCATAGAGAGTGAAAAGCTGAATCTACGAGACACAGTCATATTTCGCCGAGAAAAAAATGGAGGTCTATATGACGATTCAGGAAAACAATTAGCGGAGAAAATTCTGCCTGGAAAGTCGAGCTTTCAAACTTATTTATCCGTTGCTGATAATAAAGCGCATCGTAAAATTGCTTTGAGCATTTTATTTGAAATGGTTAATTGGCAGTTTCTGACTTTGCAACCTCGCTGGATGGGCGAACCGCGTCCTATACAGCGTACCGAAGGTAACATTAGCTTAGATCAAGTTGGATCGAATATCGTGGAGTATCTGCTCGATATTATGCGGAGTGCCCCAGATGTATTCGGGGGAATAATTGAAACGCTTCAATATGTGCTTCCTTACGCTCAAGAGCTGCGGCCTGTTCTTACATCGGAACTAGAGCAAGCTGTACATTTGGAATTGATTGAAGGAGATTACAGAGTAAAGGGTTGGCTACTGTCAACGGGCACGCTGCGCCTGCTAGCTTTGCTTGCTCTGTTTCGTCATCCCGAGCCGCCGCCACTCATCGTCATCGAAGAAATAGAAAACGGTCTTGATCCACGTACAATCCATCTGATAGTCGAGGAAATTCGTGATGTAATCGAGAGCGGACGCTCACAGGTTATTGTAACGACCCACTCACCCTATCTTCTTGATTTGCTACCGCTGTGGTCGATTGTTATGGTAGAACGTACTGAAGACAAAGGACCGGTTTTCACTCGTCCGGGCGACGATCCTGCGCTAGAAAAGTGGACAGAAAAGTTTGCTCCCGGCAAACTGTACACAATGGGCAACCTGAACCGCCAAGAGACTGTATGATAGTCGGCATGATTTTCGAGTGCGGTCCCCAAGGTGCCGATCGAAAGGTATGCGAGCATTTGGCAAAACGCATCCGACCAGATCTCGAAATCAAAAGCGCGACACTGGACAACAAACCGAATTTAATCGCCGAGTGCGGGATTGTCGCCGCGCAACTCCTCGCGGATGGCTGTGAAAGAGTGGTCATAATCTGGGATTTGTATCCCGCTTGGCGCGTAAGAGGGGAAAAACCGTGTCGAAAGGAAGACCGAGAGGACAACGCGGCTTCACTTAATTCGGCAAATGTAAATCTGGAAATGATTGAGCTTGTTTGTATTGAAGAAGAACTGGAAGCATGGCTACTTGCGGACAATAGAGCGATCAGCGATGTATTATCAAGACCAACTCACAAAGTGAACATCAAACGTCAACGGAATCCCGAACGTGGCAACCCCAAGACACGTTTGACCAAGCTCTTCAGTGAATATTCTGGGCGACCCTATCGTGATTTGAAGCACGCGGAAATGCTTGCCAAAGCCATTCCAGACTTTAATCGATTAAGGAGAGTTGAGACCTTCCGCCGATTCGCGCTAAAGGTCGCGGATGTAGAACTCTAGCAGCTGCAATCAAGCGTCAATTCCGCAGCGGCTTATTCGTGCGCAGCATGTGCATGACGCGCTCCTGCGTCTTTGGCTCCATGATGAGGCTCAAGAAAGCCTCGCGCTCGAGATTAAGCATGTATTGTTGGTCGACCCATTGCGGCTGCGCCAAAGCCCCGCCGCTGAGAATGCAAGCCAGCTTGCGCGCGATCAAGGCGTCGTGCTCGCTGGCATATCCGGCTTCCTGGTATCCCGCTACAGCGAGTAAGAGCGCCGCGTAGGCATCGCGCCCGGCCGCGTAGACCGCTTCCGGCTTGCGCTGCTGATAGGTTTCGCTTATTGCCAGCGCCAGGGCTTTCGCTTCGCCCAGCAAATGCGCTCGGTTCATGACTATCTTATCCGATGCGGTCAGGAAGCCCAGCGCTTGCGCTTCTTTGGCGCTGCCGCTGACCTTCGCGGTGGCGATGGTCTCGAATGCCCTTTGCAAGCCCGCGATTTTGTCGTCCGAGCCGGCCGCCGCCAGCGGATTCACCAGCCGCCGAACCAGCTCCTTGCAGCCGCCGCCCGCCGGGACCAAGCCCACGCCGACCTCGACCAAGCCCATGTAGAGCTCTGCCTGCGCCACAACCGCCGTACCGGACATCACCAGTTCCGCGCCACCGCCTAGCGCCATGTTATGCGCCGCTATAAGAACCGGCTTGGGCGCATAACGGAGAGCGGTCGTCAAATCTTGCAGGGAAACCAGCACCTTCTCGATGCCTTCTAAGCCAGCCATTAGCGCCGATGGATCAAGATTGGCGCCGATGCAAAATCGTTCGCCATCATTACCAATGACCAAGGCGCGGTATTCGGCCGATTCCAGCAGTTCCAGCGCCTTGTAGCCTGACTCTATGAGTCCGGCGGTGATGCTATTCTGCTTGGTATTGAATTCCCAGAGCAAGGCGCCGTCGCCCATGTCGTAGATGTTTCCGTCGCCATTGCTGTAAACCTCGGCGTCGGACGCGCGCAGGTCGGCGATTGTGATCTCTCTGGGGTCTTTGACCAGCGGCAAATAAGCGCCGTCCTGCGGGCTGTAATAGCCGACTGTCTTGCCGCCGGCGTCGCGCTGATAAAAGGAGGCTTTGCCGGCGGCCAGCATGTCCCTGACCCAGTCCGCCACCGGATAGCCCTCAGCCTCGAAGCGATCGACAGTTGCGGCGACGCCGATGGCGTCCCAGATTTCGAAGGGTCCCATTTGGTGCGCGAAACCCCATTTATGCGCGTTGTCGATGTTGACAATGGTGTCGGTGATCTCCGGCACGCGCTGCGAGGCGTAAGCCAGCAGGAAGGCATGCAAATGATATAGGTATTTTCCGGCGCGATCATCGGACTTGATCAGCAGCCCTATGCGTTCGCCCAGCGGCTCCACTTTGCGGTATTTGCCAACGCTATCGAAGCGCGGCTTGCTGGGCGGCTCGTGCTCCAGGGTATCCAGGTTGAGCGCCCACAATTCTTTCTGGTCGCCGTCGCGCCGCATGTGATAAAAGCCGCGACCGGTCTTGCGTCCCAGCCATCCCCGTTCCAGCAGTTTGTCCGAAAGTTCGGTATTTCTTCGGTGCTTCAATATCTCGCGCGCCGGGTCATCGGGAATGGCTTCGTAAAGATTGCGAGCCACGCCCACGGCAATGTCAAAGCCTACTAGATCGTTCAGATTGAAGGTGGCGGTTTTTGGGCGGCCAATCAGCGGACCCGTCAAGGCATCGACCTCTTCAACAGTATAGCCGTGATCCAGCGCGTAATTGATGGCTTGCATGCCCGAAAGCGACATGAAGCGATTGCCGATGAAATTGGGTTTGTCCTTGCAAAGCACCGTGCCTTTGCCTAATACATCTGCGCCGAAGCGCATCATGAAGTCGACAATAGCGGGGTCGCTGCCGGCATGAGGGATGATTTCCAGTAGCCGCAGGTAACGCGGCGGATTGAAAAAATGCGTTCCCAAGAAGCGCCGCGTGAAGCTGTCCGGCAGGTTCCCGGCAATCTGATGGATGGGAATACCGGAGGTATTGCTGCTGATGATGGCATCCCGACTGACGTGATTGACGAGACGCGCCATGAGCGCGCGCTTGATGTCGCGGTCTTCGACGACCGCTTCTATTACCCAGTCGGCATCGGCGATTTTGTCCAGGTCGTCCTCGATGTTGCCGACGCTGATGTTCGCCAGATCCTCCGGGCTGTAGAGCTGCGCCGGGCGCATTTTGCGCAAGGCTTGCAGATTGCCGTTGACAATCGCGTTGCGGACCCTGGCGCTGTCCCCCGGCGCGCTCTTCGGCGGCGGAATATCCAGCAGCAGCGTTTCGATGCCGACGCCCGCCAGCAAAGCCGCGATGCCCCCGCCCATCGTGCCAGAGCCGACGACCGCCGCCTTCTTGATATCGTATCGCATTCCCATGCAGACCTTTCAGTGAAGCTCGACCGCCGCAGGAAATTGAAGGCGGTCGATGATTACCAATCTAATTCCCTGCCATCCCATTGGAAGAGTTTGCCGCTGTCGGCGCCTGTTAAACGATCCATGAGCTTGATCAAACCCGCTGCCGACTGCGCAGGGCTTAGCGGCGCCGTCGGTCCGCCCATATCTGTGCGTACCCAGCCTGGATTGACGGCAACCGTGACGACAGCTCCCATTGCCTCATCCAATGATAGGACGCGCGCGGCCATGTTCATCGCCGCCTTGCTCATCCGATAGCCGTAGTTATCGCCACGGGCGCGGCTCAGCGAACCCTGACCGGAGGAAATCATGACGACGCGCGCTCGGGCGCTCTTCCGCAGCAGATGCCGAAAAGCCTGCGTCGCGATTAGCGGAGCCACAGCATTGCTACTGATCACTTCCGCGACCCCGCGCGCCGACAGTTGTCCCAGATGCCGCGATGGATGTTCGCCACCGGGGCTGATACCGGCGTTGTTGACGAGCAGGTCGAGGGCGTCGGCTTCCGCAGCGGCGGCAGCGGCGGCGCCCTTGATGGACGCTTCGTCTGTGATGTCCATTTGCAAGACAGTGATACTGCCGCCGCGCTCCTGCGCGAGCTCCTTCAAGCCCGCCGCGCCAGCGGGATTGCGGCAGGTGGCGAAGATATGGACGCCGCCGCCTCGCAGGTATTGCTTTGTCAGTTCAAAGCCGATGCCGCGGTTCGCGCCGGTGATGAGGATTCTCTGCACCTATAGTCTTCCAGTCTGCTCGCGAAATCGGCCAAGTCGAGCTATTCTTCATCGGAGCTTGTTGGGGAGCTTGTTGGGCTTTCGGAGCTTGCGCTGTTTTCCTCGCTCCGCAGCCCCGACATGAAAAAGTCGACCATCACATCCGCCACTTCATCGCCCGTGAGCCGTCCGCCTTCGCGAAACCAGACGCCGAGCCAGTTTTGCGCGCCAAGAATCGTCCTGGTTACTACCGCGACATCGACCGGGCGGAACTCCCCCGCTTCGATGCCTGCGGTCAGCATGTCGCGGAACAATTGCTCGAAATAGTCGCGCCGCTCGAAAAAACGGTCGCGCCGCTCGATATACTCGACCTGCGTCTTGGCTCTGCCTATGCGCCGACTACTGAGATTCACATTGCGCAGGGACCGCATTTCGAAGACCATAGCCGCGCCTACGGCTACGTTTTGGGTGATGCCCATAATATGGGTGCGGATCATGGCGTCGAGTTTCTCGGCATAGGACAGATCCGAGCTGGCAATGCTTTCCAGCATTTCCGTTCCTAATTCCAGCCCATACTCCAGCACGCTCAGGAGCAAGAAGTCTTTGTTCTTGAAATGATGATACAAGCTGGCGGCGGTCAAATTGATTTGCCCGGCGATGTCTTTCATAGTCGCGGCATCATAACCCTGATGCCGCATGACTTCCGCAGCTGCCCAAAGAATTTCTTCACGATTAACAGATTGGTCCGCAGGTTTTCGACCCAAAAGCCTGCTCCTTCAATAGCCATTTCTTGCGGGAAAATATATAACTATGCCAAGATTATAGGGCATGTAGCGGCGGGCTTCAAGCCGAGCAGACGTTTTATAATCAAACTATGTCGGATGTCGCACAATTCTAGCAATGTGTAGTGGCGGCGGTCAGTGTCTAGGCGACCCTCGGTGGTTATGGAAATAATCTGGCGCGATTGCGCTGCAAGATACCTGGTATGCGCTGTTCATAAAATGAATCTCACAGCTATAATAATGGCGTTTTGGACCAGGAACAGAGAGCGGAAGATGTCCGACAGCGCTTGGCAAAGCTACGACCTGATCTTCTTCGACTGCGACAGCACCTTGTCCAGCATCGAGGGCATCGACGAGCTGGCTCGCTTCAAGGGCAAGGAAGAGCGCGTGGGCTTGCTGACCAATAAGGCAATGGACGGCGAGCTTGATCTGGCTGAAGTTTACGGCAAACGCTTGCGCGCCATCCGTCCCACGCGCGCCCAGCTCAAGGCGATTGAGGAACGTTACTGGGAAACCATGGTTGAAGACGCGGCGGAAGTCATCGCGGCGCTGCATTTCCTGGGCAAGCGAGTATTCATCATCAGTGGCGGCTTGATTGACGCCGTGCGCGGTTTTGGCAGGCGGCTGGGGGTGGATGCCGCGCGCATTCGCGCTGTCGAGCTGGAATACAACGAGCTTTCCGGGCAATGGTGGCGCTATCACGAGCCGCAGGCGCAACAGGCGCAGACCTATCTGGATTTCGATGAAGGACCCTTGACGGTTTCAAAAGGCAAATCCCAGATTATTCAAGAGCTGGCGGGTGAATTGCCTGGGCGGCGCGTCATGATTGGCGACGGCGCGAGCGACCTCGCGACCAAAGACCAGGTCGACCTCTTCATTGGTTATGGCGGCGTCTTGACGCGGGACAAGGTGAAAGCGGAATCCGATGTCTTTGTCAGCGCCAATTCCCTGGCGCCGATACTGCCAATTGCAGCGGGGCGCGCTGGCTGGCAAACTGTGGCGGGCAGCGCATACGAAGCGCTTTATCGCAAAGGCATCGCTCTGGCGCGCGACCCGGCAGCAGTCAGCTTTCAATCAAAAGAGCGGCCAAATATGCGACAAGACCAGTTCATTCAGGCATTTGCAGGCAAGCAATCGACATGAGTTTCGACGCGATAATCTTTGACATGGACGGGCTGTTGGTCGATTCGGAACCGCTTTGGCACGAGGCCGAGCTAGAGATGATTGAAGGCGCTGGCTATAGCTATGCCGAAGAAGTGCGGGAGCAAACGATAGGCGTCCGGGTAGATGAATTCGCGCGCATCATCCACCGCCATTATCCCAAAGTTGGCGAATCGCCCGCGGCGATAATTGAGGATATCACGGCGCGCATCTTGCGCATGCCCCTGGAGAAGATTCAGCCGCGCCCTGGCGCGGAAGAAATCATCGGCTTTGCCGTCGAGCGGGGTATCCCGCGGGCGATCGCCTCCAGTTCCTGGGATTGCGTCATTGACCATTTTGTGAATCTGCTGGGCTGGAACAAATGGATCCCGCAGCGCTATTCGGCGCAGCACATGGCGCGGGGCAAACCAGCCCCCGATATTTATCTGCACGCCGCCAAGCAACTGGGCTGCGCGCCCGCGCGCTGCCTGGCGCTGGAGGACAGTCCGGCCGGGACGCAGTCGGCAATAGCGGCGGGCATGACTTGTTATTCCGTGCCCGACCTGTCGCATTCCACGCTGGAAGACTTCGCGGGTCTCAACGAACACGTTTACGCGAGCCTGCACGACATATTGGCGGACTTTGAAAAGAAAGGCTCCTTCGCTTGAGCCAGCGACGGGTTTTGGTCGCGACTGACCTCACGCCAGAAAGCATCGCCCTGCTGGAAGCGGCGAAAGATCTCGTCGTAAACGTTATCCCGCCAAAGACCTCCCAAGTGCGGGCGGCGCTCGGCGACGCCAGCGCCATCATCACGCGTTCCGATTTCAAGTTGGACGCGCCGCTGCTGGAACACGCGCCAAAGCTGCAACTGATCGCGCGCATGTCGGCCGGCTTGACCGGGATTGACGTCGACTATGCCACGCAACGCGGCATCCTGGTGATGAATATCCCCGGTGTCAGCGCAATCGCCGCCGCCGAGCATACGCTGACCTTGATGCTGGCGCTCAACCGCAACCTGCCAGGCATCCATGACAGCCTGCGCGAAGGCTGGTGGCTCTTCGACCGGCAGCCGCAGGTCGGCAAGCAATTGCATGGCAAAACGATCGGCATTGTCGGATTGGGTCGGGTTGGGCAGCGCGTGGCGCGCCTCTGTTTGGCTTTTGGCATGCGCGTGTTAGCGAACGATCCCTATATCCGAGAAGAGCAGGTCAGCGACAAAGGCATTCAGTTGACGAGCCTGCGTGAAATGCTGGAAGCGGCGGATTACGTCAGTCTTCATGTGCCGGCGACGGACGAAACCAGCGACTTCTTCACCGCCGATATGCTAGCGTGGATGAAACCCGGTGCCTGCTTCATCAATACAGCCCACGGCGGCGTCATAAAGGAAGCGTTGTTGGCGGACGCGCTGAAGGACGGTCGCCTGGGTGGAGTGGCTTTGGACGTCTGGAACGAAGAGCCGCCCTTCAACAGCCCGCTGATCGGCTTGGACCGGGTGATTCATACGCCGCATATCGGCGACAATACCGCGGAAGCGCGGCAAGACCTGTGCCTTCAGATCGTCAAGCAAGTGATTGACGCGCTGCAGGAGCGCGACTATCGCAATGTTGTCAACCTGCCCCTGCTGCCGGGTTTGAATTACAGCGACGCCCGCCCCTATCTGCAATTGTCGGAAAGCATCGGCAGCTTGCAGCACATCTTAGCGCGCGCTCCCATTCGACGCATCGCCATCGAGATCATCGGCGAAGACATGAACGGGTTAATCAAGCCGATGACGGTCGGCATATTGAAGGGACTGCTAAGCCCGATACATGGTGAAAAAGTGAGCTATGTCAACGCGCCTGTATTGGCGACCGAGCATGGCTGGCAGATCACGCAAGCCAAAGGAATCAAGATCAGCGAATACAGCAATGTCATCACCTGCCAGATTACGCTGGATGACAACGAAGAGATCAGCATCGCGGGGACGCTGCTGGACCGGCAGAAGCCCTATATCCTGCAGATTAACAGCTACCGCATCCACTTCGAGCCGCGCGGACATCTGCTCATCATGGGCAGTTTCGACCAGCCGGGCGTGATTGGCAAAGTCGGCACGCTGATGGCGGAAAACGGCATCAACATCGCCAGTTGGCACACCGGGCGCGCCGAGCCGGGCGGCAATACGCTGACCGTGCTCAATTTTGACGAGGCGCTGCCAGAAGCGTTGATGGAGAAGCTGCGCGGGCAGGACTTCATACGCCACGTGCATCAACTGCAGATCTAGTCGCGATTTGCGTTATACTGTATTTAACGTTATCAAGAGGCGCGCTATGAGTCCTGAAACGCTGAATGGCTTGCCCCTGGACGCCATTCGCAGATACTGCGCAAGTCAGCCGATTCGGCGCTTGTCCGTCTTCGGTTCGGCGCTGCATGGGGATTTGCGCTCCGACAGCGACATAGACTTGCTGGTGGAGTATGTGGCTGGAGCCCGCGTGGGTATGGCCTTCTTCCAACACATTGTTGACTTAAGCCGAATTATTGGCAAAGAAGTTGATCTGCGCACTCCAGAGGATTTGAGTCGCTATTTCCGACAAGCGGTATGTGAGCAAGCAAGACCGATCTTTGAAATCGAAGCAGGAGAATGACCGCATAAGGCTGGCGCACGCTTATTTCGACATTAACCTCGACACGCTCTGGAATGTTGTACAGAACCATAAAAGCCCGCTGATCGCCGATCTGGAAGCCGTTCTAGCGGCCGAGAATTTTGATTGCGCCGCGCAAGAATAACTGAAATATTCAGTCCAGATGGCTCTTGATCGCCAGGGCGACTTCTTTGTTAATGCCATTCACCTGCGCGAGTTCGCTGAGGCTGGCGCTTCTGATCGCGTCAATCGAGTTTTCAAAGTGTTTGAGCAAGAACTTGCGGCGTTTAGGTCCCACCCCTGGGATCGTCTCCAGGCGGCTGGCGAGGCTCAGCTTGCGCCGGCGCTTGCGATGGCTGGTGATGGCGAAGCGATGCGCTTCGTCGCGCGCGCGCTGAACCAGATAAAGCGCTTCGCTGCGGCGCGGCAGCAACACGGATTGCGACTGACCGGGCAAGAAAACTTCTTCAATGCGTTTCGCCAAAGCCGCGACCGGCACCCGGTCTGTCAAGCCAAATTCCGCCAATACGCCACGCGCCACATTGAGCTGCCCCAGCCCGCCGTCAATCAAAAGCAAATCCGGCAATAAGCGCCAGGTTTCAGCCTTGTCCATCCCATCCGGGCTGCGAGATTCTTCGGACTCAAGCGCGTTTTTCCAGCGCAGAAAGCGCCGCGTCAATGCCTCGCGCATGGACTGATAATCGTCCGACCCGCCATGGGCGACCGAACGGATATTGAAACGGCGGTATTCGCTTTTGCGCGCCACCCCGCGCGCGAAGACCACTCTGCTGGCGACGATGGCGGTGCCTTGCGTCGTGCTTATGTCGTAACACTCTATGCGGTTGGGGATGCGCGGGAGGCGCAAAGCTTCGTGCAGTTGCGCCAGCGCTTGTTCATGCTTGGTGGTATCGGCTTCGTATTGCGCGCGCATCATTTGCAGGCTTTCCAGCGCGTTTTCCTGCGCCAGCGCGACCAATTTGCGTTTGTCGCCCCGCTGCGGCACATGAATGGATACCTTCGAGCTGGCGCGTTTGTCGCTGAGCCAACGCTCCAGGATACGCGCTTCTTCAACTTCCTCTGGTAGGATCAATTCGCGCGGGATATTGCTGCTGGTGGCGTAGAACTGGCTGATGAACTGTTCCAGCACGGCGGCGTCCGATTCGCCTTCGGTATTGTTTATCGCGCGCGCATCGCTGCCAATCAGCTTGCCGTTGCGGATGAACATGATCTGTACCGTGGCGTCGCGCTCGTCGCGCGCCATGGCGATGACATCGTGGTCGGTCATACTCTTGCCGACGGTTTTGTGTTTGTTGGTGATATAGTCGATGGCGCGCAACTGGTCGCGGATGGCGGCCGCTTTTTCGAAGTTGAGATCGCTGGAGGCATTCAGCATGTCTTTCATCAGGCGTTTCTGCACGCCCTCTGCCTTGCCGCCAAGCACGTCCATAAGTTCTTGAATCATCTCGCGGTATTCATCGCGGCTGACAGCGCCGATGCAAGGCGCGTTGCACAACTTGATGTCGTGGAACAGGCAGGCGCGTTCGTCCTGCCCGTCAATTTCGCGGTCGCAGGTCAAATATGGGAAGGCTTTGCGCAAATCGCTCAAAGTTTTCTGAACCACCCACATAGCTGTGTAGGGACCAAAATAACGCGAGCCTTCGTTGAGAACGCGCCGGGTGGTTTCGACTTTGGGGAAAGCCTCTGCCCAACTGACGCGGATATAGGGATAGCGCTTGTCATCTTTCAGCTCGATATTAAAACGCGGCTTGTGCTTTTTGATTAAGGTTTCTTCCAGAATCAGCGCCTTGACTTCGCTTTCCGTGATGATGAAGTCGATGTCGTTGACTTCGGCGCGCATGCGCAGTGTCTTGCTGTTGCCATCGGCGGCGTTCGTGAAGTAACTGCGGACGCGATTGCGCAAGCGTTTGGCTTTGCCCACATAGATGATTTTGCCGCGGCTGTTCTTGAGAAGGTAAACGCCGGGCTTCGCGGGCAGATTCTTGAGGATGGTCTCGATATGCGGCGGTTTTTGGTATTTCATTGGCGCTAGGGGTGATACTTGGCGAGCGATTGAAACAGTACCATTTTAGCACGATACGTTGTTGCGGAGAGCGAATTGGGCGACAACTCAGGGCAATCGCTTCAAAATGATGGCGGACGAAATGGCGGGATTCTAAACTGAAAATTAACTACAGAGTACGCAGAGAACGCGGAGAAAAACAAAAAATCTCTTCTCAGCTGTGATTTCTGGTGACAAATCACGTTTCGCTGGGAACTGTTGCCGATTCCGGGCCGCAGATTTAGAAGAATAGTCGTCTAAACTCCTACGAACTCTGTGTCCTCTGCGTCCTCTATGTTGAAAATAATTTGAAGCGATTGCCCTGGCGACAACTCCCAGGGCAATATCTGGGCAACATGAGCGAGCTCGCTTGGCAAAACAAGTTACAATGGGATTCACCAGAGGCAAACGGATTTCAACTTGTGACCGCGCATACACCAGTGCTTGTGGAGCCATTGCTTCGACTGACAACCCCCGCAGACGGGAGGCTCGAGCGAGTCATTGACGGGACGCTTGGGGCTGGCGGGCACACAGGCGCCCTGCTGGAAGCGGGCGCCGCAGCGGTGCTGGCTTTGGATCTTGACGAATGCGCGATTGCGACCGCCCGGCGGGTTCTGGCGCCATATCTTGACCGTGTGAGCTTCGCGCATAGCAGTTATGTCAATATGCGCGCCCTGGCGAATCAGCGCGGCTGGCATGAGGTCGACGCCATCATAATGGACCTGGGCCTCTCGTCCATGCAATTGGACGATCCCGCCCGCGGCTTCGCCTTTCGACATCAGGGTCCGCTCGACATGCGCTTCGACGTGAAGAAGAAAAGCGCCACTGCGGAAGAACTGGTTAATACCCTGCCAGAGACAGAACTTGCTGACCTGTTCTTTCGCTATGGAGAAGAGAAGGCCGCCCGCCAGATCGCCGGCGCAATCGTGGCGCAGAGGCCGCTACGCAGCACGGGAGAGCTGGCGAGCCTGGTCGAAAGCGCGCTTGGCAAACGGCGGCGAATGGCGAAGATTCACCCGGCAACCAAAGTGTTTCAAGCGCTGCGCATCGCGGTTAACCAGGAATTGGATGCCCTGGAAATGGCGCTTCCTATCGCCGTCGACTTGCTGCGTCCTGGCGGGAGACTGGCGGTGATCGCCTTTCACAGTCTGGAAGATCGTATCGTCAAGCGACGTTTCCGGGGTCTGGCGCGGGAAGTTGTCGCGCCACCGGGCATGGCTTCAATTGTGGAAAAGCGCGCGCTGGTCAAGCTGGTCAACCGCAAGCCGATCGCGCCTGATGTAGAAGAGCGCAGCCGCAACCCGCGCAGCCGCAGCGCCAAGCTGAGGATTGTGGAAAAACTAGATTTGGATTGAACCTCTGTTGCGAAATATCGCGTTTTTGATAGATTTGTATCTATGCTCGCGCCGCATTGCGCAAGAGCCCGAGCTTCCAGCCAGCTAAGCAGCCGTCCGGGGAAGCCCATTCAAGAGTCGATCGGCGCGTGATGGGCGATAGGGCGCGCCGCGCTAACAGAAAACAAGAAAGAGTGTAATGGCGCAGAATTGGTTTCAACATACGCTTAGCCGCAAGCGCTTTTACGCCCGCAATCAAGCAGCCATGCTGGTGATCCTCGGTACCGCTATTTTGCTGGCGCTGGGCAGCATCTATCTTTCCCAGGTCGCCTCCTTCGCCATCACCAATCGAACCATAGAAGACTTGATTATCCAGCGCGACGAACTCAAATACACCAATGAGCAGCTAATCGCGGAAATCGCCCGCTTTCGTACCGTCCCGCGCTTGACGCTGCGCGCCCAAGATATTGGTTTTCGCCCGGCGACCAACGATGAAATAGACTATGTGGTGATCGAGGGCTACAGCCCAAGCCGCGGAAATAGCTTTGCGGAAGCGGCGAGCGCGCGCGCCGACCAGGCTCCAGCGCCCAGTTATGACGAGACCTTCAGTGGCTGGATACAGCGGCAACTAGGAACTTTACGAGAACAAATCGCAGCCTTTAGCAGCTAGCGCGAGAAGCCCATTTTATGCAGGGACAGCCCGACCAGCAGGTAACAATCCATTCACGACTGCCTTTCGTGATCATCTTTCTCATCGTGCTGGCTGGCTACCTGGTGATTAATCTGGCCAACTTCCAGTTCTTCCCGCGTTCGGTGCGGCAGGAGATGGAAAGGCGCGGCAGCGCCGTCACCAGTTCAACGCGCCGCATACCTGCGGAACGGGGGCAGATTTATGACCGAGACGGCGAACCCCTGGCTTTTAATTCGCTGCAGTATCGCGTGGGCATCAGCCCTAGCCTGGTAGCCGACCCGTCAAACCTCAGCCGGCAACTCGCGCTCATCCTCGATATCGACGAATTCGAGTTGCATCGTCTTGCCACCAGCGAGAATATTTGGGAATTCGTCGCCGGTCCGATTTCGGCCGACCGGGGACAGGCGATTGCCGCCCTAGACGAGATTTCGATTGATCTGGAAAGGATACCGAGGCGCTTTTATCCGCAAGGTCCTTTGGGGGGCCACGTCATCGGCTTTGTCGTTGACGAGAACCTGAAAGGCGCGATGGGCGTCGAAGGCGCATATAACGACACTTTGGCGGGCCGTGTTCTAGATCTTTCCATCAGTAATGTTCCGATTGACTTGCCAGAAGATTTGCCGACCGATCAGCGGGGCCAGGACATCCTGCTCACCTTGGATCGGGATGTGCAATTCTGGGTAGAATCGGAATTGGAAAGAGCGGTTCTGGAATCGGGCGCGTTCCGCGGCTCGGCTATTGTCATGGATCCGCGTAATGGCGATATTCTCGCTATGGCAAACGACCCCGCGCTGGATCCAAATACCTTTTTGGAAGTCGAAGATCCCAATCTCTTGCTCAACCCGAGCATCAACGAAGACTTTGAGCCAGGCACAACCGTGCAAGCGCTGACGGTCGCCGCTGGCTTGGAAACAGGCGCCATCACGCCGTATTGGACTTACAATGACGGCGGCAACTTGGAAGTAGGCGGTTACAAAATTTGGAATCGGCTATTTGAAACCCACGGCACGATTGACGCCGCTCATATTCTCGCGCGTTCCGTCAATGTTGGCGCCGCTACCATCGCGCTCGAGATGGGCACGGACAATTTCTATAGCATGATGCGCGCCTTTGGCTTGGGGCAGATCACCGGCGTCGATCTATTCGCCGAAGAAAGCGGCGAACTCAAGATACCTGGCGACAGCAATTGGTCGGAGAGCTTCCTGGGATTGAACAGCTATGGACAGCGCATGACGGCGACGCCCCTGCAAATGATTACGGCTTTTGCGGCGATCGCCAACAAGGGCATCATGCGTCAGCCGCGCATCGCGCGCCAGGCGATCACCGAAGATGGACCACAAGAGGCGCAGCCGATCACCATCCGCCGCGTCATTTCCGCAGAGACCGCCACTCTGGTCACCGATCTATTGGTGCAAGCGGTCATTGAAGGCGCGCCGGCGGCGCAGCTGCCCGGTTATACCATCGCCGGGAAAGCGGGCACCGCGCGTATCGCAACCGCCTTGGACTATGAAGTGGGGCGCAATTCATCCATCGTCACCTTCATTGGATATTTGCCGGCCGACGATCCGCAAATCGTCATCATGGTCAAGTTGGATCGGCCCGATGATTATTACGGCTATGAAGTCGCCGCGCCGGTCTTCCGGCGTCTTGCCGACCGACTGGTGATCTTGCTGGAGATACCGGTCGACGAAATTCGGCGCGACTTGGCGCGCGCCACATTTAATAGCAGTTCGGTCGGCAGCTGAGGAGCCCACTATAAATGGAAGCGAATTTACCGCTGGCATTAAGCGTAGGAGGGGCGACATTTTTGCTGGGCGTTATCTGGGGCGGTCCTTTTGTAGAAATTCTGCTTCGTTTCAAGCTCGGCAAGCAGATCCGATCGGAATTGATGGACAGCGCGCATGTAAATAAAGTCGGCACGCCAACTATGGGCGGGATCATGATCATCCTGCCAACAATAGCCATCACGCTCGCTCTTAATATCTCGCGCATTGTTCAAGAAGGCGAAGGGCGCAGCGTCTTGCTGCCGCTGTCAGTATTGATTGGATTCGCTCTTTTGGGTTTGATTGACGACTGGGAAGGCATACAGACATCGCGCGGCAGCGTGGGCGAAGGCTTATCGGGCCGAGTGAAATTCTTGGGGCAGATTGTCCTGGCGCTGGTCGCATCCATCATCATGTCGCAGTTTGGCTTTTCCTACGCCAACTCCATGCCGCTGCCGTTGATACCGATTGAAATCGCCTTGCATCCGCTAATCTTTATCGCCATCAGCACCTTTATCATCATCGGCAGTTCCAACGCCACCAATTTCACCGATGGCTTGGATGGCTTGGCCGGCATCGTGACTGCCAGCGCCTTCGGCGCTTACGGCGTCATCGCCTATTTGCAGAATCAGGTTTTCTTGATTGACCTGTGTTTCATAGTCGTGGGCGCTTGCTTCGCTTTTCTCTGGTACAACGCGCATCCCGCGCAGTTGTTTATGGGGGATACGGGCTCTCTGGCGCTGGGCGCGACTCTGGGCACAGTCGCGGTTATGACCGGTCAGTGGCTCTTGCTGCCGATTGTCGCGATCGTGCCTGTCATGGAGATCTTAAGCGTGATACTCCAGGTGGCTTCCGCCAAGCTGAGCCGGCGCTTTTACGGCGTGGATATCCGCCCTTTTCGCCGAACGCCCATACATCATCACTTTGAACTGAGCGGCTGGAGCGAAACGCAGATCGTTCAGCGTTTTTGGCTGATCAGCATTCTCTGCGCCTTCATCGGCGTGGCTTTGGCGCTGCTGCGGCAGCGCGCGCTCGGACCCTTATGATGCGCGACTTGCCTGGTCTGGTCCAGGATTATCCCGTCTGATGCCGGCGCGAGACAGTCTATCAGGCAAGCGGATTGTCATTTTCGGCTTTGGACGACAGGGAAGAGCCTTGGCGCGCTGGTTGCCGACCGTCGGCGCCGAAGTCGTCGTCACAGACAGCCGCGGCGCGAAAGAATTGGGCATCCGCCGCTCGCAATTTCCTGGAGCGCGCTTCTTCCTGCGCGGGCACCCGCAAGAGGTATTGAGTGGCGCGAAAGCCATCTGTGTTTCCGGTGGCGTGCCGCTGGACCTGCCGATATTTGACTTGGCGCGCAAGCGCAATATTCCCTTCACCAACGACGCGCAGTTGTTCATCGAGCGATGCCCGGCACCCGTCATCGGCATCACGGGCAGCGCCGGGAAAACAACAACCGCCGCGCTGGTGGCGAAGATTATGCGGGCAGCCGGCTACAAGGTCTGGCTGGGGGGCAATATCGGCAACCCACTCGTTGAAGACCTGTCAAAAATCAGCAAGAACGATGTGGTTGTCATGGAGCTTTCCAGCTTTCAACTAGAGTTGATGAGCAATAGCCCGCAAGTCGCTGCCCTGCTCAACTTGACGCCCAATCATCTTGATAGGCACGGCACGCTGGAGCGTTACGCCGCCGCCAAAGCCAACATTATCCGCTACCAAAAGCGTACAGAGGTCGCGGTGCTGGGCTGGGACGACCCTGGCAGCCGCGCTATGGAACAGCTTGTTCGCGGCGAACTGGCGGCTTTCAGCGCCTATGATCTGGTGGCTGATGGCGCCTTTCTATTGGGAAATCGCGTTTTTGTGGCGGGCTGCGCCAGTTACGACGCGACGCCGCATGTTGTCTGCCCACGGGAGGAGATTCCCCTGCGCGGCGATCACAATGTGGCGAATGTCCTGGCGGCCTGCGCGATAAGCGGGTCGCTGGGATTGGCTGCCGATCGCCCCGGGGTCAAACCCGAGACGATGCGCGAAGCGATTCGCGGTTTTCGCGCGGTTGCGCATCGCCTGGAAACGGTGCGCCGAATCGCCGGCGTCACATACGTGAATGACAGTATCGCTACCGCGCCGGAACGCCTGATCGCCGCCCTGCAAAGCTACGATGAGCCACTGATACTGCTGATTGGCGGCGCGGACAAAGACTTGCCTTGGGAAGCCGCGATTCAGTTGGCGCTGGCAAAAGCGCGCCATATCATCATCTTCGGCGAAGAAGGCGAGAAACAGGTCGCCAGCAAAGTTATGAAGCTGCTCTCGCTGATGACCCACCGCGCCGATCAGGTGACGCGGACGCAAACGCTGGAAGAGGCAGTACAGCGCGCGTCGGAAGCCGCGCAAGCGGGCGATGTTGTGCTTCTGTCGCCCGGCGGCACGAGCTACGATGCCTATGCCGACTTTGCCGAGCGCGGAGATCACTTTCGCCAATTGGTATCTGCACTATAATGAATAAACATAGGTGGGCGGATAAAGAGCGAGTCCTATGACGGAACAAGCCATCGTCAATGATAACGGGCGTCGTCGGTTTCGGCGGCGGCGCAGCGCCGGCTTGACAATTGTCGGCGACGACAACACCCGTCCGCTCGCGCCGGTCAAGCGCGGTTTTTTCGCTACGCTGGACAAGTCGCTGCTCGCCATTGTCACCCTGCTGCTGATAATCGGCTCGTTGATGGTTTACAGTTCCACGTTTGACTGGAGCAATGACACCTACGGGACTGCGACTGGCTTCTTTGTGGAAGAGCACCTGCGCAACGTGCTCTTTGGCGTCATGGCGCTTATGTTTTTCGCGGCAGTTGATTATCGGTTCTGGAAGCGTTTTTCGCTGTGGCTGCTGCTCGTCACCATCGGCGCTCTGATCGCTGTGCTGGTGGTGGGCGATGACAAGTTTGGCGCGCGGCGTTCTCTGGTTGGGGGGCGCTTTCAGCCGGGTGAATTGGCGGAATTCACCATCGTGGTTTATTTGGCGGCTTGGCTGGGCTCCAAGAACGCTCGGGTCGGCAGTTTTCTCTTTGGATTTCTGCCTTTCATTCTGGTCGTTGGCGTCATTGCCTTCTTGATTACGCAGCAGCCGGACCTCAGTTCGGCGGCAATCGTCGCCTTGACGGCCGGCATCATGTTTTTTGTCGCCGGCGCGAACCTGCTGCATATCTTGGCGATGGGCGGACTGCTTGGCGCTGTGGCTTATTTTTTGGTCACGGGGCTGGGCTATGCCCAGAACCGCATCGCCGACTTTCTGGCCGGGCTAAACGACCTGACCTTGACGAATTACCATACGCAACAGGCGATCGCCGCCTTCATGAAGGGCGGCTGGACCGGCGTGGGATTGGGGCAATCGGCGCAGAAATTTGGCGCTTTGCCGGCGCCGCATACCGATAGCATTTTCGCGGTCATCGGCGAGGAGTTTGGTGTATTGGGGGCCGCGGTCGTCGTTGCGCTTTACGTTGCCTTGGCGATACGAGGTTTCCAGATGGCGCGGCGGGCGCGCGACAGCTTTGGCTCGCTGCTTTGCGTCGGCTTCACATCCTGGGTGATCGTCCAGGCTTTGCTGAACATCGCGGTGATGACCAATGCCGTACCGTCTACGGGCGTGCCTTTGCCCTTCATCAGCTTCGGCGGGTCTTCTTTGCTGGTGGTGATGATCGGCATCGGCTTAATGTTGAGTGTACAGCGCGTGGCATTGCGGCGGAAGCGCGCTTCCGAACGGAGAAACGAGATTGCGAATACTGATCGGGGCGGGGGGGACCGGCGGTCACGTCTATCCCGCGCTGGCAACCGCCCAAGCGCTATTGGCCGACGGCAATAGTGAACATCAGCTATTCTTTGTTGGCGCGGCGGGTGGTATGGAACGAATGCTGGTGCGGAAGTCGGGCATCCCCTTTGCCGCCTACCACGAAGTTCAGGCTGGACCCATACATGGACTTGCCGCCTTCACCGTCTTAGCCAGCGCCGCAAAACTAAGCTTGGGCAGCCTGCAAGCCTTCAAGAAATTGCGCAGCATCCGGCCGGGCGTCGCGCTCTTGACAGGTGGCTGGGCGAACTTGCCACTGGCGCTGGCGGCGCGTATGCAGGGCATACCGATTGTCATCTATTTGCCTGATATCGAACCTGGGTTGACAATCAGGTCATTGCAGCGCTTCGCCGCGCGCGTCGCCACCACGGTCGGCGAATCCGCCAAGCATTTCCCGGCGGGTAAAACGGTCGTTACCGGCTATCCCTTGCAGAGCAATCGCTTGCAAGCGACGCGGGAGCAAGCGATCAGGCGCTTCGAGCTGAATCCCTGCTGCAAAACGGTATTGGTATTTGGGGGCAGCCGCGGCGCTCGCAATATCAATATCGCGCTTGGCGATTGC
This sequence comes from Phototrophicaceae bacterium, assembly GCA_965116975.1. Lineage (GTDB taxonomy): Bacteria > Chloroflexota > Anaerolineae > Aggregatilineales > Phototrophicaceae > UBA6055. The sequence continues at coordinate 1,236,459 of OZ220735.1, read as the reverse complement.
CTGCCGCGGCTGCTCGACGAAGGACTGCAGATCATTCACATCACCGGCGACTTTGATTGGGAACGCAGCATGTCCCAGCTGGCGACCTACCGGCGGCATCCGCAATATCGCCCCTTCCCTTATCTGCATGAGGATATGGCATTGGCTTTTGCGGCCGCGGACCTGGCGGTCTGTCGAGCGGGCGCGAGCGCTCTGGCGGAATTGCCGCTATTCGCTTTGCCCGCCATCCTTGTCCCCTATCCTTATGCCTGGCGCTACCAAAGCGTCAACGCGGATTATCTGAGCGAGCGCGGCGCGGCCCTGCGCCTCAACGACGAGGACATGGCTTCATCATTATATGATTGGATCATGATGCTAATCCGTGACGACGCGCGCATGGCGGAGATGCGAGCCAAGGCGCGCGCCTTGGCAAACGCGGAAGGCGCGCGCCGCCTCGCGGACTTGCTCATCGAAGTTGGCGGAGCTTGAGATGTTGGAGTTAGTCACGTTGATGTGGGTCTTCGTCGCCTGTTTCGCTTTTGTCGGTTGGCAAAGAGGCTGGACGAAAGAGATCATCGCCATGGCCGGCATCACTTTGGGCTTATTCGCGCTTCACCAATTCGACGCCGCCTTGCGAGTGCAACTGCTGGCGCCCTTCGCAGCGGGCGCAAAGTTCCTCTTCCAGACCGGCGTCTTATTGCTCATCGCGTTCTTCGCCTACCAAACGCGCGCATTGATCGGCGGCGAGGCGCGCGCAGCGGACCGAGGCGACGGGCGCGCCCCGGCACAATCCAAAGCCTTAGGCGGCATTGTCGGCGCTGTCAACGGCTATCTCGTGAGCGGTTCCATCTGGTACTTCATGCACATCAATGACTATCCCTTGGCGCCATATCTGGAAGCGCCGGCCGCTGGGTCGCTCAGCTTTCATTCAATCGCGAATTTGCCGCTCTATGTTCTGGCGCAAGGACCCGGCTCCTCGGGCGATATGCTTTCGCTGCTGGTCATCGTCTTGTTTGTGGTGGTGCTGGTTCTGATATGACGCTGAATTTGCGGGGCAGGCAAGACATTTTCTTTGTCGGACGACTATTATTAGGATAGAACAAGGTGATTAGCTTCACATCCTTAATGTGGGGGACAGCGATCTTCTTCGCCCTGGTCGGCGCGTTGCAGGGATGGCGCCGGCAATTGATCGGCACAACAGGCATCGCGCTGGGATTTTTCGCCATTTTCCAATTCGACAGTCTGCTGCGCGGCAGCCTGTATTTGCTGCTGACGAATGGGCAGATCTTCCTGTTGCAGCTTGGTGTCTTTGTGGCGATTGTCCTTTTCACATTCCGCAACGAAGCTGTCATCAATCCCGATGGCGGCATTCACGGCATGCGAAGCAGGCTGCTGGGGGCGGCGGCCGGCTGCGTCAATGGCTATTTCCTGGCTGGGTCCATCTGGTATTTTCTTGACATCAACCGTTATCCCTTCCCGCAACTATTGTCCGCGCCAGCGGAGGGCAGCGCGAGCTACCAAGCTGCGGGCGCCATGCCAGCGGTCTTATTGGGCGGGGGCTTGGCCAGCAGCGGCGATCTGCTGGCTCTGGCAATCTTGATTCTGCTTGCGATTGTCATCCTGATCCTGTGACCTGGCAATTGGCTGACCATGCTAAATCCTTTGTATTTCGGGTATGCCAAGGCGCGAGCGCAAAAAGATCATTTCAATTGTTCAGGCTGTGATGACCAATGCTCAAATTGAGACCCGGGCAGCACATACATCTGATTGGCATCGGTGGCGCGGGTTTGTCGGCCATTGCGCGCATTCTCTTGCAGCGCGGCTTTAGCGTCAGCGGCTCCGACCTCCGCTCGAGCGCAATCACGGCCGCCTTGCAGGAGGAAGGCGCCCGCGTTTATCGGGGCCACCATGCCGACTTTGTCGACGGCGCAGATTTGCTGCTGATGTCTTCGGCAGTGGCGCCGGAGCATGTCGAGCTGCGCGCGGCGCGGTCGCGGGGCATCCCGATTGTCAAGCGCAAGGAATTCATGGCGCCGCTCTTGGGGGACCAGCGGACGATTGCTGTGGCGGGCACGCACGGTAAAACCACAAGCACCGCGATGATCGCGCATATCCTGCAACAGGCAGGCGCGGACCCAAGTTATATTGTCGGCGGAACCATGGGCAATACCGGCAAAAACGCCGGCGTCGGCGCGGGACCCGCCTTCGTGATCGAAGCCGACGAATATGACAATATGTTTCTGGGCTTGCAGCCGCAAATCGCGCTAGTCACAAATGTCGAGCATGACCATCCCGACCATTTCGCGACAGCGCGGCAACAGATGCAAGCTTTCGCCGAATTCGCCGCGCTTTTGCCCGCCTCCGGCACGCTGGTGGCTTGCAGCGATGACAGCGGCGCCCTCCGCTTGTTGAAGCAACGACAAGAGCGGAAGTTGCCCGCCATCAGCTATGCCATAGACGATGCCGCAGCCGATTGGCGCGCGACAAAGCTAGAATTTTCCGAAGCCGAGACCAGCGCAAGCGTTTTTAGGCATGAGCTCTTTCAAGGCAAGTTGGTCCTGCGTATACCGGGCGCGCATAATGTTGCCAATGCGCTGGCGGCAACGATCGTGGCTGGCCTGCAGGGCATCAGCTTTGAGCAGAGCGCCGCCGCCTTGGCCAACTTTGTGAATGCCGAGCGTCGCTTTGAGCTGCGCGGGATACGCGACGATGTCATCATCATCGACGATTACGCGCATCACCCCACCGAGATCCGGGTGAACATCCAAGCCGCTCGCTCGCGCTATCCAAGGCGGCGGATTTGGGCGATTTGGCAGCCGCATACCTTCAGCCGGACGCGCGAATTCTGGAGCGATTTCCTGGCCGCGTTTGACCAGGCCGATCAGGTATTAATCACGCCGATTTACGCCGCGCGCGAGGAGCCGATTCCCGGTATAACCAGCCAAATGCTGGCCGAAGCCATGGCCGAACATGCCAGCGCGCGATACGCGCCCAGCTTCGAGGATGCCGTCGCCTGCCTGCGCCGGGACATTGCGAGCCCGGCCGTGGCGCTGATATTTAGCGCCGGCGACGCCAACCGCATCGCCGATCTCTATCTTGAAACCGACGATCGCTAGCCATGACCGCGCCCGCCCCGCCCTTCCCGAAGCAAGTGCAGCGCCATCAGCCATTGGCAAAGTACACCGCCGCCCGACTTGGCGGACCCGCGGATTATCTCTACATCGCCAAAGAGCCTGATTTCGGCGAGGCGCTTTCCGTCTTGCGCATAGCCTGGTCATCCGGCTTGCCCGTAACCGTCATCGGCGGGGGCGCCAATGTGCTGGTTGCCGACAAGGGCATCCGTGGGCTGACGGTTATCAATCGCGCCACGCAGATCTGCCACCAAGCCTTTGGCAGCGACTTTCTGGTTAGCGCAAGCAGCGGCAGCAATCTGATTCGTCTGGTCCGATATTGTCAAGAGCGCGGCTTCGGCGGGCTGGAATGGGCGATTGCTGTACCGGGAACTGTGGGAGGCGCGGTCGTGAACAACGCCGGCGCTCACGGGGGCGATATGGCGAGCAGCCTGCGCAAGGCGCTGATATATGAAGCCGGGCAAGGCGAAACCTGGTATGACCTGGCAGATCTAAAATACGCATACCGATACTCGGCGCTCAAAGCCCGCTCCGACAAGCGATTCTTTGTCATGGCGGCGGTTTTCCAGTTGAGCAGGGCGCAGCCGGCCGCCATACTGCAACAAATGAATGACTATAGCGACTATCGAAAACGCACACAGCCGCCCGGTGCCAGCCTCGGCAGCATCTTTAAGAACCCGCCGGGCGATTACGCCGGGCGGCTAATCGAAGCGGCGGATCTCAAAAGACTGCGCATCGGCGATGTAAAAGTGTCCTCGGTCCACGCCAATTTTTTCGTCAACATCGGCGAAAATGCCAGCGCCAGCGATTATTACCGCCTGATCGAAGCGGTGCGCGAGCGCGTCGAAGCCCGCTTTGGAACGCGATTGGAACTGGAGATTCAGACGCTGGGCGAATGGGACTGATATTGCCCACCTCTTAGATTGCGCCCTATTTCGTGCAAGTGTAAACTATATGAGAGTCAAGTCGCGATGAGATTCGAGCATACTTGGAAGATCCTTGGTGGGCAGTCACGTACAGATTCGCAGTCGGCAGCCCGATCGCGCGCCAGGAGTGCTTCACCGCGCGTCGCCGAGCGTCAAGCCAGAGCGACAGACCGCCATACGGAACGAACGAGCGCAGACATATCTGCGCTGGCGCGTCGCGAGCGGCGTCCTTTTTTTGATGTTCAGCCTCATCCTGGTTCTGTTCTTTTCCAGCGACTTATTCTATGTACGGTCGGTGCAGGTTCGCGGCAACGATTTTTTGGCGCCAGAGGAGATATTCGCCTTTTCCAGCATCGCCGATTTTCACATGTTTTGGCTGGATCCCGAAGAGATACGCCAAAACTTGCTGCGCTCTTCGTCGATTGCTGATGTCACTGTGGAGCTAGGTTGGCCCCCCAATCTGATCACGATTTATGTGCAAGAACGCCAACCTGCGATTATCTGGTCGGAAGCGGGAAATGAAACCTGGATCGATATTCAAGGACGGATCATGCCCGCGCGCGCCGCAATGCCTGAGGTAATACGAGTCAACGTGGCGGTGGACGCCTTCCAGGGACCGTCGGCTACATTGACGGATCTAAAGAGGCTGGACCAGGACGTCGTACTCGGCGCATTGCGTTTGCAGGAGTTTCTGCCGCCCGGCGTCGATCTTGACTACGATCCGATCAAGGGGCTGGGCTGGACAAACGAGCGAGGTTGGCAAATCTGGATGGGTATAGATTCAAGCGCGGGCATGGGCGGGAAAATCAATGAATATCAGGCGTATGTGAACAACCTGAACAGCCGCGGCATAGAGATTACCGAATTGAACATCGCGAATCCCGATGCGCCTTTTTACAAGATTTTATGGGGGCGTTAAATCCTGATGGCTGACCTGGTAGTAGGAATTGATGTAGGCACACACAAGATCTGTACGCTGGTCGGCGAAGTTCGCCAGGAAGATCTCTACGTCGTCGGTTTGGGTATAGAACCGAGCGCCGGCATGAAGAAAGGCGTGGTCAACGATGTGAACGCCTTGTCAGCCGCGATTAGCAAGTCGATTCGCGAAGCGGAAATGTCGAGCGGATACGACATCAACCGCGCTTTTGTCAGCGTAGCGGGCAGTCATATTTCCTCGTTGACTAGCCGCGGCATCACCACGATTGTCGGTCCGCGCAGCGTACAAGCGGAAGATCTTGACAAAGCGATGGCGGTCGCGCGGGGTATCGCCATCCCGCACAATCGCGAAGTGTTGCACGTGGTGCCGCGCAGTTACACGCTGGATGGCCAGGAAGGTATTCGCAGTCCCATTGGCATGCACTGCTTCCGACTCGAGGTAGACGCGCATATCATCACCGCATCTACCACCAGCCTGGCCAACTTGGAAGACGCCGTGGAAACAGCGGGCGTCCTGGTCGATCGCTTCATCCTGAACCCGCTGGCGGCGGGCGATGCTGTGCTGACAAGCCACGAACGCGATATGGGCGCGGTGGTGATCGACATTGGCGGCGGGACCACCGATCTCGCCATCTTCATTGACGGCACAGTTTGGCATACCGCTATCATCCCCGTCGGCGGCAATCATGTGACACAAGACATCACCTACTGGATGCGCGTGCCCTTCGAGCTGGCGGAACAAGTAAAAATGCAGCGGGGCCACGCGGATATGGATGCCGTGGAAGAAAGCGAAGTCTTCCCGGTGGAGCCCTTCGGCGGCGACATATTGCAGGTGAAGCGCCGCGACCTGGCAATGGTGATCGAAGCGCGCTTTGAAGAGATCTTTGACCTGGCCGAAAAAGAGATTAAACGCTCCGGTTACGCCGGTCTATTACGCGCCGGCGCCGTCATCACCGGCGGCAGCTCGCAGCTGCCGGGCTATCGGGAACTCGCCTCGCGCATACTCAACGTGCCGGTGCGCTTGGCGCAACCGGAGAAGATCACCGGCCTCGCCGACACGCTCAAGAATCCCTCCTACAGCACTAGCGTCGGTTTGCTGCGCCTGGGCTTGGAAATGGATAACATGGCAGAAGCGGAAACCAATGATAATGGGGGCTTGCCGGTGTCGCGCTGGGGGCGGGTCATGAACGACTTTTTGCGTCGTTTTATGCCCCAAGACGACTAGGCGCAAAACGAATTATTTCGATTTTATTTTTGCTGCGAATTTGAATTGCGCAGGTAAAAAATGGACGTACAATAAAGAACGACAATTTGACGATAAAGTAGCGAATACGTGTTGATTCCAAAGGAAAGTCACATGGTCAACGATCTTATAACAGGTGAGAATTTCGCGCAGATAAAAGTCGTTGGTGTCGGCGGTGGCGGCGGGAACGCTGTCAATCGCATGATCGACGAGGGTCTCGGAGGCGTCGATTTCATTGCGGTCAACACGGACAACCAGGCGCTGATGCTTTCCAAAGCCAAAACGCGAGTGCGAATTGGGGACAAATTGACGCGGGGACTTGGCGCCGGCGGCAACCCCGAGATTGGAAGAAAAGCGGCAGAAGAAAGTTCTGAAGACTTGCTCGAGGTCTTACGCGGTTCCGATATGATTTTTGTCGCCTGCGGTATGGGCGGTGGAACGGGCACCGGAGCGTCGCCAATAATCGCGCAGATCGCCAAAGAGCTTGGCGCTTTGACGATTGGCGTCGTGACCCGTCCCTTTTCATTCGAGGGCACGCGCCGCGCCCAGCTTGCCAAGACGGGCATAGAAGCCTTGAAGAGCCAAGTGGACACCTTGATCGTCATCCCGAATGATCGTCTGCTCCAGATGGCCGACAAGCGCTCCACCTTGCAGCAGGCATTCATGCTCGCCGATGATGTTTTGCGTCAAGGCATCCAGGGCATTTCCGAATTGATCACCGTACCTGGCTTGATCAATCTCGATTTTGCCGATGTCCGCACGATCATGTCCGAAGGTGGCGCAGCCCTGATGGCGGTAGGACGCGCGACTGGCGACGACCGGGCTCGCGCATCGGCAGAGCAAGCGATCACCAGCGGCTTGCTGGATGTGACGATTGACGGCGCGCGCGGCATTTTGTTCTCGATCACTGGCGGCAGCGACTTGACATTATTCGAGGTCAACGAAGCGGCGGCAATTATCAAAGACAGCGCTCATCCGGAATGCAACCTGATCTTTGGCGCTCACATTGACGAAAGTATGGGCGATGAAGTCCACATCACCGTGATCGCGACCGGGTTCGAGCGCAGCCGGCTCGAGACCAGTATGAAAGAAGCCGGCGCATTGCCAATCCGCCAACCCGCGCCAGTGCCGCATCCAAGCCCAGTGCAGCGCCCCATTTACGAGGATGTTGAAGTCGAATCGCAGTCGCCTGGGGAATCGATGTCCAGTGGCGGCAGGTCGTCCTTCCAGCGTCAGCAGCCGGGACCCGCGGCGCCGCCGGAAGATCCGCGCACCTATGAGAATATCGACCCGAAGAATACCGATTTGCCGGCTTTCTTGCGCAAGAGAAATCGCGGGCAATAGTTCCAGCGCAACAATTAATTCAAAACGAAGTGGGCTGAACAGCCCACTTTTCATTTCCAGCGCGCCAGTCTATTGGCTCGGTCGGAAAATACGCGGGCGCTCACGCAGCCAAATGAGAGCCTGCGGCTGTATGTCGCGCTTCCACTAATGTAATCACATAATGTAATCACAATGGCGGCTATGAAATTAGAAGTCATGCGTTTGCCGGCTCAATCTCGCCCGCGATATATCAATCCGAACTGTTGTTTTTTTCGAACAAAGGCTGTAGACTTTGCTATCGCAAGGCTTCCTCGATACACAGGTAGAAATGCAGAAATTCCGACCCGTTTTTCTGGATTATTTGTTCGACAATCGACGCCTTCCGTGTTATAAAATAGAAGTCCTTTTCACCACAAGTTATGCAATCCAAAAGTAACTCCGAGGTCTTCCTGGCGCCAGCGATTGATGCAATATCAGGCGCAAAAGTCAGGAAATCCTCAAGCCTTTTTTTGACCGAATCAAATTGAGAAAGCCAGCTCATGATCCAGACTCAGTCCACGCAAAGCGCCTTGCACGAACTTGGATATAAGATATTCCTGGATCGTTACGCGCAGAAAGATATGACGCGCAGTACCCTGGCGCTAGGCGACAGGGTGATCGTGGTCATCAATGACAAAACGGGCCAACGCGAGATTGGCACGGTGACCGAGATAAACCTGCCGCAAGTGACTGTCACCCTGCTTGATGGCGCGGTGGTGGCGCGCGACCTCGAGCACGTCGACAAGCCGATCGAGACCGAGCCAAGCCAGATGATGGAGCGGGTGGCGCGCGGCGTCGCCGCGACCGAAGCGAGCCAAGCCAAACAAGCTGAGTGGACAGGGAAGTTCCGCTGGCTGCTCGACGACTGGAAGTTCGTGCCGGGCGGGCGCATCCTCACGGCGGCCGGCACTGATCAAGATCTCACTTATTACAATTGCTATGTCATTCCGTCGCCGGATGATTCCCGCGAAGGGATCATGACGACGCTGACCCAAATGACCGAGATCATGTCGCGCGGCGGGGGCGTCGGCATCAATTTGTCGACCTTGCGCCCGCGCCATTCTTATGTCAAAGGGGTTAACGGCCGTTCCAGCGGCGCTGTGTCCTGGGGCGCCTTGTACAGCTTTGTCACCGGGCTCATCGAGCAAGGCGGCAGCCGCCGCGGCGCTTTGATGCTCATCCTAAACGACTGGCATCCCGATGTCTTCAACTTCATCAACAGCAAACGTCAAGCGGGCCAGATCACAAACGCCAATATCAGCGTTGGCGTCTCCGACCGCTTGATGGAAGCTGTCGCCGCGGATGAGGACTGGCAATTGATCTTCCCAGACACGCGCGATCCGGATTACGACGAGTTTTGGGACGGCGACCTCAACACTTGGGTCGCGTCCGGGCGCAAGGTCATCCAATACAAGACCGTGAAGGCGCGCGAACTGTGGCATGCGATCATCGAGAGCGCCTGGGCTAGCGCGGAACCCGGGATTTGGTTTAACGAGCGCAGCAACAAGATGGCGAACAGTTGGTATTTCAATCCGTTGATTTCGACCAATCCCTGTGGCGAACAACCGCTGGGCGCTTTTTCAGTTTGTAATCTGGGCGCGATCAACTTGTCGCGCTTTTACGACGAAAAAAATCGTGATGTCGCCTGGGATGATTTGCGCAAGACAGTCGCCTACTCGACGCGCTTCCTGGACAATGTCATCGACACGACGCCCTATTTCTTCGAAGAAAACGAAGTCGTGCAAAAGTCTGAACGGCGCGTCGGCTTGGGCACAATGGGCATCGCCGAATTGATGCTGAAGCTGGGCGTGCGTTACGGCAGCGACGAGTCGGTGGCATTGATCGACCAAATCTATAAGACGATAGCTATCACCTCCTATGAAACATCGAGCGATCTGGCGCTGGAGAAGGGCGCATTCGCTCAATTCGATGCCGAGAAGTTCATCGAAAGCGGCTATATGCAGACGATGCCAGAAAACCTGCGGCAGAAAGTCCGTCGCGACGGCATCCGCAATGTCACCCTGCTCACGCAAGCGCCAACCGGCACGACCGGCACTATGGTTAATACCTCGACAGGAGTGGAGCCGTTTTTCTCCTGGGTTTACTATCGCAAAAGCCGCCTGGGCTTGCACGAAGAACAAGTGCCGATTGTCAAAGATTGGCACGACGCGCATCCTGACGCGGAGGAGCTGCCCGACTACTTCGTCACTGCCATGGACCTGTCGCCGGAAGAGCACGTGAAAGTGCAGGGCGCTTTCCAACGCTGGATTGACAGCGCCATCAGCAAGACCTGTAACGTGCCCAATGAATACAGCATCGAACAGGTTAGCGATTTGTATCGCAAAATGTACGACCTGGGTTGTAAGGGGGGCACGATCTATCGCGATGGCAGCCGAGACGAACAGGTGCTGATGCTCAAGGGCGACGAACGCGCCGAAAGCGAAATGGAAGACTTGAAGCATTCCTCGAAGGCGGAAGCGGGAGACGAAGCCGAGCCTGCCTCCACGCCGCATCGCGTCTATCCGCGCCCTGATAGCCTTCAAGGATTGACAGTCAAAACTCAAACGCCATTTGGCAAAGCCTACATCACCATAAACCGCGACGACCGCGGCAACCCCTTCGAAGTATTTATCGCTATCGGCAAAGCGGGTACAGACATCCAAGCCGATGCCGAGAGCCTGGGCAGGATGATCTCGCTTCAGTTGCGTACCACCGCCCCACAGAACCGGCGCGAGATGCTGCGGCTGATCATCGAGCAACTGCAAGATATCGGCGGCGCCCGTGCCATCGGTATCGGTCCCAAGCGCGTGCTTTCGCTGCCCGATGCCGTGGCGCGGGTCCTGCAAATTGAATTTTTTCCGGAGGATCAGCCGTTGCAATTGGACCTGCCCATAGACGACGAAGACAGATCGGGCTCCGACAGCGATAATCTAGTCGCCTATGGCGCCATCTCCGGCGCGGATATCTGCCCCGACTGCGGGACGACGACGCTAATCCGCGCCGAGAGTTGCCGCAAGTGCCTCACCTGCGGGTATAGCGAGTGTTGAGCTTGAGCCCAGCGTTCCACACTAGCTTATTCGCGGTTTTACTTCCTCAAGAAGAGGAATTGGCACAATGAAGCAATAAGTGGTTTTGCTACTGTTCCTTGTTGGCTCAATTGGTTCGTCAGCACAACATGCTACTAGGACGACCTTTACAACCCGGCATATTTCTCCGGTGAGCGAGTTGAGCGCATCTGTCTGGACCTGCCTTTCAACAGCAATTGCGCTCCCGATGGTGAAAGAGAAACCCGCCAAAGACTAGCTAGGTGCATCAAAAGAGCAAACGCCGAATGACTTTCAAGCGCATCATCCTGCTTTGTCTGCTTGCCGCGCTTCTCTACTTCGCTGCTTTCCTGGCTGCTATTCACATCACTGGCGCGCGCGACGCCACTGCCCCCGCTGACGTCATCATCGCGCTGGGCGCGGGCTTGCGCCGCGACGGCAGACCGGGACCGGCATTAACCCGCCGCAGCCTGCACGCCGCCGAGCTATGGCGCGCGGGCATCGCGCCAGCTGTCATCTGCGCCGGGGGCAGAGCCGAGTCTTCCCCGCGCAGCGAAGCCGACGCCTGCCGCGAGCTCCTGCAGCGACAGGGCTTGCCTCAATCCGCCATCTTCTTGGAAGACAATAGCCGCAGCACCGAGGAGAATGCCCTCTTCAGCAGCCAACTCATGGCAGCGCGCGGTTGGACAAGCGCCGCGCTGGTCAGCGACAGCTATCACATGCTGCGCGCCAGCTGGCTGTTTGCCCTGCAAGACGTCGAGGTATACGCCAGTCCCGTGCCCGCGACGCAAATTCCTCATTCGCTCGCCTATATTCGTTCGCTGCTGCGAGAGTTTCTGGCATTCCACTGGCAGTTCATCAAAGAAGCGCTCAACCTGCCTATCACGCATTTGAATGGGCTGTAGAACAACTGACAGCGCAGCCAAGGCGGCAGGGCAATCGCTTCAAAATGATGGCGGACGAAATGACGGGAATCTAACTGAAATTAACTAAAGAGAACGCAGAGAGCGCAGAGAAAAGCATAAAATGTCATATTTCAGCGGTGTATTTTGGTGAATAAACGTCTCTCTAGTGCCCCTTGCCTATTCCAAGCCGCGAATTTAGTTGAATAGTCGTCTAAACTACTAAAACTCTGTGTCCTCCGCGTCCTCTGTGTTGAAAAATATTTTGAAGCGATTGCCCTGACCAAGGCGGCTAAAGTCGCTGCCTAGATCGCCACTTGAGTTTATAATTTCAAGTAACTTGCTGTCGCTGGCTCGCCACTTGTGAGACGCTGGCGAGTATTTCCAGCCGGTATGGGCGCGACATCCGGGATCTTGCCGCCGCCAAAGAGCCGGCTAAATCCCGATTTCATCTAAGTTGGGCAGGTCTTGATTATTCAATAGGAGCATAGTGATGCCGAATTACATCTGTATCGGCGCGCCCTACTATCTGGGCGAAATGAGAGGCGATCGCACTGAAGTGCAAACGCTTCGCGGGACGGGCATCGCGGAAGAACTGGATGCGGATTGGGTGGACATTCAGCCCGATTTCCAAGCGTCCGAGGACCCGGTTGTGGCTGTCAATCGCGCGCTCGCGGATACCATCAGGTCTTTCCCTCGCAAGGTTCCGGTCGTATTCGCCAACGACTGCACGAGCTGCCTGGGCATGGTCAAGGGTCTGGAAAGTCGGGCGCCCGCCGTTCTCTGGTATGATTCTCATGGCGACTTCAATACGCCGCAAACGACGCCCAGCGGCTTCCTCGGCGGCATGCCCTTGGCCGCCCTAGTCGGGCGCGGCAATCAACATTTGATGCGGGGCATTGACCTGGAGCCAATCGCCGAAGCCGATGTGATTATAAGCGACGCGCGCAATCTCGATGCCGAAGAAGAGATCATGCTGCGCGCAAGCCAAGTGAGGCTTTACGAGACCTTGGACGCGCTTAATCGAGCCGATCTGCCAAATAAGCCCCTTTACATCCACTTCGATACCGACGTCGTCGACTGTCAAGACATGCCCGCTATGAGTTATCCCGAACCGGATGGACCTTCTTTGGGGGAAAGCATCAATTCGCTGCGACAGGTATTGGCAAAAAGCGACACCGTGGGCATTCTCTTCAGCTTGTGGAACGGCACACTCAAGGGCGGCGATCGCGCGCTTGCAGCCACGCTGTCGCTTATTCGCGCCCTGCGGTGATGGCGGCTTATGACGAGATTCCGCGACCTTATCCCTATACCGAACCATTTGCCGACTGGCTCGCTCAACGGGATTACTGACGTGCCCGGCCTCCAGGTCGGGCAAGTCACGCGAATTGAAGGCGAAGGCAAGCTGATACCGGGCAAGGGACCAATCCGCACGGGCATCACTGCCATTCTGCCCCACCCCGGCAATCTATTTCGCGAAAAGGCACCAGCCGCGGTTTATACCATCAATGGCTACGGCAAGGCAACTGGCTTTGAGCAGATCCGCGATCTCGGCGTCATCGAAACACCCATCTGCTTGACCAGTACGCTCAATGTAGGCAAGGTCTGGGACGCGGTCGTCAGCTATTCTATCAGGGAGAATCCTGACATTGCGATCACAACCAGCAATGTCAGTCCGGTTGTTGGGGAATGCAACGATAACTTCCTCAGCGATGGGCAAGGGCGGCATATCGGCGCGGCAGAGGCGCTGCGCGCGATCGACGACGCCAGCGCAGACGCCGTTGCCGAAGGCTGCGTAGGCGCGGGCGCCGGGACACTCTGCTACGGCTTCAAAGGCGGCATTGGCACAGCCTCGCGCCGCGTGATTGACGGCGCTTACACTGTCGCGGCGCTGCTGCAAAGCAATTTTGGCCAGCGTCATGAATTACGGGTGCTGGGAGCGCCGATCGGCCGCCACTTCGCCGAAGAAAATGTTTATTCGCCGCCAGGCTCGGTGATGATCATCATCGCTACCGACGCGCCTCTCGACGCCCGGCAACTGGGGCGCCTGGCAAAACGCGCGGCATTCGGGATCGGGCGCACCGGAACCATCGGCCACAGCGGCAGCGGCGACTTCGTAATCGCCTTCTCAACTTGCAAGCGGCGCGCCCATGAAGCCACGGAGCGGATACACGAGGCGGAGACGCTTAACGAAGAAGCGCCTTATGCAGGCGGCGCTCTCATCAATCAGTTGTTTCGCGCGGTAGTCGAGTGCGTCGAAGAATCGGTGTATAATGCGTTAGTCGCGGCGCATACCACAGTTGGCAGAGACGGGAACACGCTCTACGCCCTGCCACATGAGCAACTTCAAGATTTGATGCGCTATTATCGACGTCTGGAATGAGCAGATCATTGCGGTCTGTCAATTTCGCGCTGGAATCAGCAATGTGGGGTTTGCCATCAGCCGCAAAAACGCATAACATGGTGTGATGTAGGGAGTTACCTGTCTATTGCGCAGCCGGAAGATCGGAAAATATGTACGCGGACAACGAAATTTTATTCCCGCATTACGCCATTCCGGCGCTTCGCCGCACGCGCGGTCGCAAATGGATGAATCTCATAGACAGCTTGTCCCGCAAAAAAGAGACCAGTGTCGAGGTTATCGCCTTGATGGCGATGATGATCGAGCTCAATGGCTGCCTGGCTTGTGAAACGGACAGTTATCGGGCAATGAGGGGCTGTACAGCCTGCGCGCAACAAACCTTGCGCCGCTTCAAAGGCAGCGATGAAGAACTCATCGAAATGTACGAGACCTCACTTTCCCAATTCCAAGCTTTGCCGCTGGGCTATGAAGAATAGCGCCCGAGTGCAATTCTTCGCCTGGTACTCATAATTGACAAGCGTTTCGCGCCTGTGATAAACTACGCGCCCATAGTACAGTAGGCTAAGCAATATTTTAGTTTATCAGCATTAGCCGAAGGGAATGGTCGAGATAGCGAATTCACCCCATCGAATCAATCGAGATATTCGCGGCGTACGCGAAGTTCGGCTTATTGACGATACCAACACCAATATCGGTGTAGTTGACATCCGTTATGCGCATGATCGCGCGGACGATGTAGGACTAGACCTGGTTGAGGTAGCGCCTAATGCCAGACCGCCAGTTTGCCGCATAATGGATTACGGTAAGTTTCAATACGAGCAACGCCGTAAAGAACGCAAGTCCAAAAAGAATCAGGTTAAGGTCACGATCAAGGAGATACAACTGCGGCCAAAGACGGACGAATATCACCTGCAGTTCGACATCAAACGCGCGGCAAGGTGGCTGCAAGAAGGGAAAAAAGTCAAGTTTCGCGTCCGCTTCCGCGGTAGAGAAATCACGCATCAGCATATCGGACGGAATCGCCTGGCGAAAATCGAAGCGGCTTTGCAAGAAGTTGGCGTCGTCGAGCAGCGTCCGAATATGGAAGGTCGCGACATGCTGATGATCTTGGCGCCAAATAAAGAAAGCAAATGAAACTGGAGAGTCAGTCGTGCCACGCAAAAAGAAGACGACAAAGTACAAACTCAAAACGCACAAGGCAACTGCCAAACGCTTTCGTATGACCGGCACAGGCAAGATCGTCCGTACCAAGGGCGGCAAGAGCCATTTACGGAGACGTTCGGCAAAGCGCGTGAAGCGGCAGTGGGATAAACGCATGGAGGTCGGGGAAGCCGCAATGAAGCGCCGCATCCGCCGCCTGGCGCCTTACCTCGGCAGATACAAGGCGAATCCGCCGGCTTAGGACCGCAGAGATAAGCCAATCGATCGTCCCCGCCCCTTGCTCCGCGGGGCGATTTAGCTACGGAGAAGAAAGATGGCAAGAACAAAAACCGGATACGTCAGACGCAGACGACACAAAAAAATCCTCAAGCTCACCAAAGGGCAATGGGGGACGCGCAGCAAACTTTGGAAGCGCGCCAACGAAGCCATGATGCGAAGCTTGTGGTACGCCTATCGCGATAGACGGCAGCGCCGCCGTCAGTTGCGCCGCCTTTGGATTCAGCGCATTAACGCAGCCGCCCGTATGAACGGCATGAAGTACAGCCATTTGATCCACGGCTTGAAGCTAGCGGGCGTTGAGCTCGATCGCAAGAGCCTGGCGCATTTGGCAATTCACGACGCCGATTCCTTCAGCAAGATTGTGTCTGTGGCGAAGCAAAGCCTGTAACAGCGCCTGCAAGCGACCGCAACATGGAAAAGGGTCACGATAGCGACCCTTTTTTTATTGGCAAATCTATTTCACTTAAGACCTATGATGAAACGAACATGGACATCATCACCAGCCTACAAAACAAGCGCGTCAAATACATCAAATCCTTGCAGACCAAGGGACGCTTGCGCCGCAGCGAAAAAAAACTGGCCCTCGAAGGCGACCGCTTAATCAAGGACGCCTTGCATAGCGGCGGCCGGCCCCATCTCGCGCTTTATGCCCCAGAGTCGGCCGACTATGAGCTCATCGCTATTTTGCAGAATCGCAATTGCGAGCTGCTCCCGGTCAACAAGGACGTACTGTCTCACCTCAGCGATACAAAACGGGCTCCAGGCATTTTGGTCCTTTTCCAGATTCCCAAGCCGCCGATACCGAATCCGCCGGAGCGCGTGTTAATCCTGGACGCGGTCCGCGAGCCGGGCAATATGGGTACAATCTTGCGCAGCGCTGCCGCCGCGGGGCTGGACATTGCCATTTTGGCGCCGGATTGCGTCGATCCGTACAGCGCGAAAGTCTTGCGCGCCGGCATGGGCGTTCATTTTCGTTTGCCTGTCGCCGAGGCGAATTGGCAAGAGATCCGCGCCTATTGCGATGGCTTAACCGTGTACAGCGCGGATGCTGGCGGAGAGGCGCTTTATACCGAAGTAGATTGGCGCCAGCCCTGGGCGCTGGTTGTCGGCAATGAAGCGCGCGGCATTAGTACTGAGGCGCGGCGCATTTCCCAGTGCAGTGTATCTATCCCCATGTCGCATCAAGCCGAATCGCTCAATGTTGCTTCCGCCGCGGCTGTCATGCTCTTCGAGGCAAAGCGCCAAAGCATGATTGAATCCTGAAAAGCTCCCCGCTGTCCCTTGCCCTTGACACCGCCTCATCATGGTACAAGCCCCGCGAAGACGCGCCCAGCCCCACTTCAATTTGCGCCGCGCCTGCGCTAGACTAGGCGAATTGAGCATACATCAGCGAAGGGGAGCAAGAAGTCCATGACTAAGGAATTTGATCTGGTCGTGCTGGGCGCAGGACCCGGCGGTTATATCGCCGCAATCCGCGCCAGCCAACTCGGGCTGAACACCGCGATCGTCGAGAAGAAATACTGGGGCGGCATTTGCCTGAATGTCGGCTGCATCCCTTCCAAAGCCTTGCTGCGCAACGCCGAGCTCGCCTATCTCCTTAACAACGAAGCTGATGCCTTTGGCATCAGTGGCGAATTCAGCTTGGATTATGCCAAAGCCTTTAAGCGCAGCCGGCGTGTCGCCAATGGCTTGACCAAGGGCGTGCAGTTTTTGATGCGCAAGAACAAGATCTCGACCTTTGAGGGCTGGGCGACGCTTACTGACGCCAATAATATGACTGTATCACTGAATGACGGGAGCGAAGATAGGATCAATTTCAAGCATCTCATTATCGCCACCGGCGCGACAACGCGCCTCATCCCGGGCACAGCGCTGAGCGAGCGAGTTGTCACCTACGAAGAACAGATTATGGAAGACAACTTACCTAGCAGCGTGATTATCGCTGGCGCCGGCGCCATCGGCGTCGAATTCGCCTATATCATGCGCAACTATGGCGTCGATGTCACCATGGTCGAATTCATGGAGCGCATTCTGCCGCTAGAAGATCCCGAGGTGAGCGCGGAGCTCGGCAAGATCTACGCTAAGATGGGTATCAAAGTCATGACTAGCGCGCGGGTCGAGGGGATTGTGGAAGACGCTAGCGGCGTCACCGTAAACGTATCGACTGACGATGGCGGGCAAAAAGAACTGCGCGCCGAACGCGTGCTGCAGGCGATTGGTTTCCAGCCGCGCGTGACCGGATACGGGCTGGAAAACACCGGCGTTTCGTTGGACGCCGGGGGCGCCATCGCGATCAACGAAGAGATGCGCAGCAATATCCCGCACATTTACGCCATCGGCGATGTAACCGCCAAGTTGATGCTCGCCCATGTCGCCGAGGCGATGGGCGTGGTCGCTGCGGAGAATATCGCGGGAGCGGCAACCGTTACGCTCGATTTCGATATGATGCCGCGCGCCACCTACTGCCAGCCGCAGGTCGCCAGCTTTGGTTACACCGAAGATCAGGCTATAGCGCGCGGTTACGACGTGGCGGTGGCAAAGTTCCCCTTCCAAGCCAATGCCAAGGCGCGGGGCATGGGCGACGCCAGGGGCTTCGTCAAGGTAATCAGCGACAAGCGCTATGGCGAAATCCTTGGCGCGCACATGATCGGTCATGATGTGACGGAACTGCTGCCCGAACTAACTTTGGCGCGCTCGGCCGAATTGACCGCGGCTGAAATCGCGCGCAACGTACACGCCCACCCCACCTTGAGCGAAGCGATAAAAGAAGTGGCGCACGGTTTGGAAGGGCGCTTCCTCAACATCTGATCGCCGCTACTCGGCAGTTTGACGGGACCAACAATCGACTATCAAGCTGGTATAAAGCAATTTGCCGTCGACATTACGTTTGTCATGCGCAGCCGACCGACTGATAAATCCGTCGTTGGCATGCCAGGGTTGCCGGTGAAATTCACCTGAAGCATCAAAGTATTCCAATAGTTGATATTCGTAGCCGCACTCTCGGAAAACCGAGACGATCTTTTCGCTGGTGTAGAGCGTCTTGTGATCGTCGGCGCCCTCGCCTATGCCGCCGGGGCGCACATGTTCAATGTAATGCGCATCAGGATGGTTTCCATCCGGCACAGCCAGTCGAATGCGCCCGCCCGGCGCCAGGTAGAGGCGCGCCAAACGCAGGAACTGGCTCAACTCTGCGGCTGTCAAGTGCTCAAAGACATGTTCAGCCAACATTCTATTGATTGACCCGGGCTGGAAGAGCAGCGCCCAATGCGCGTGTTTAAGCACGTGGAAGGCGGGGATATCTGTCGCGATCCAATCTTCATAACGTGTGGCTCCCGCGCCGATGATGACTTTGAGCGGCTTGCCGGATCTTGCGCATTGCTCGACGCCCGCGCGGATAATCCCTTGCTGCTTTTTCAATTCCATGTGATTGCGGTACTTGCGCAACAGCGGCGCATAGAGGGGCCGCAGCAGTCGCTTGGCTTGGCTCATCGCAGAAAACCTATCCCGGAATGCTGAATGACTCTATGGTCAAAATATTCCCGTACTCGCCGGATGCGATGTCGCTGCCGTAGACCTTGGCGTGCGGGGGATCGCGGTCATATACCATGACCACCGCGCGATAATCGCCGGGCGCGAGTTCGGCTGTTGGCAGTTCCACGACAAACCATTTGAGGACATGATGATAAAGGTGGCGATCGGGGTTGATCTGAGCGACTTTGTGCCCGTCCATGGAATGGATCTGTATCGAGATATTGTATTGGTACAGCAGCGCTTGATGGTCAACTTCCCAGCCGGTCACAAGGCGCAGGACGTCGCGGACGGGGTTGTAATCCGCGTACTTATCGACGATGGTGATGCCGTTTTCGTAGCGAATGGGCTGGTATGCCCGGTCGCAGTCAAGCGTACGGTAGACATAGCGTTCTACGCGCAGATCCGCTTCGTCCAATACAATACCGCAAGCCACATAGTCCCTCTCGATAATTGACAGCGTTCGGTCGAAGATGGCTGGTTTATTCTGAGGGTTGTATGTGAAGAGCAGATAGGGGTGATCTTCCAGTTTGTCCGGGATGTCTTGCTCAAGTTGAGCGTCATCAAGGCTCGTGCGGATGAAGCTGCCGTCTATGCCCATTAGCGTTTCGAAATAATAATCAGCCGTGCTCTTGCCAACTTTGCCGCGGCGTATGATGAAATTGATGTCAGAAAATCCGACGATGAAGTCTTCTTCAGCGACGTGTTCCCGCAACGCTAGAACATAGTCGTGGATCGGAGGATAGCTCTGAATAGAGCGTATCGTGCCTTGATAGCCTAGGTAGTCGTCCTGAGCTCGGAAGACGAATCCAGAGCCTAGATAAGCCGCTAAGAGAATCAGCGGCAGCGCGCGTGGCTTTAGACTAGCCAAGCCGCTTCCCACGACCAGCGCGGCCGGGTAAAAGACAACAAAGAAATAGCGCGAGCGGCGCAGCGGAATCAGCCTGCTCACTTCGTTCACGGTCAACAAGATGACCAGAATCGCTATGGCAAGCACCCAGAATGGCAGCGTCCGCTGCCGGTTTTCACGCTTGCGCAGGCTTAGCGCTGCCGCGGCGAATGCAATCAAAATAAAGAGCCAGTTATCGTTTGACAGCAGCCGGAGAAAGACTTCCACCGCTTGCTCGAAGGGCATTTCTCCCCAAGCGTCGAACTTTGTTGTCAAGCCCACGTACGTTACTGGAAGCCAGGGCAGGTATAATAAGCCGACAAACAAAAAGGCCAGCGCAATGTGCAGCCAGCGCTTCGTTTTAGGCAGGAAAAACAGGTGATAAAAACCAATAGCCAAAAAGACAAAGATTGAAAATGGCTGGGTGTAAAGCGACAGGGTCGCCGTCAGAATCAGCCCGAACCAACGGACTCTGGGAATAGGCGACTTTGCACGCGCGATATGCAAATAATGCCAGAGCATCGCGACAAGCATTGCCGCTTGCGGGGTGTACATGCGGATTTCGTGAAAATACTCCAGCCAAAAGACGTTAAGCCCCAGGAATGCGCTGGCGTACAGTCCCGCCCGCCAATCCAGAAAATCCACCCCAATGCGGTATACCCAGGCGACCGTCAGTAACCCAAAGAAAAGCGTTAAGCAGCGCAAGACAGCATGGTGCCAGCCAACAAGCGCGCCCCAGCCCGCCAATAGTTCAAAATACAAGGGACCGTGTTTGGGGCTGTGCGTGCTGATCGAGCGGGCTACGTCCAGCGGCGAGAAAGGTCCGGTCAAGCCGCCGGCATGGCCGATCGAGGTCAGTTCATCGTACCAGATGACATCGGCGTTGATGCCGTCCGCCGCAAGCAGCGTCACCAGCAGCAATAGCGGCAGCATCCAGCACCAGCGAGGAATAGCCTGGAATAGAAGTCCTTTGCTTGTTTTTGAATTTAACATGAGCATCTAGGCTTCGACATAAAAGGTCAAGAGCGGCAAGTATTGGCTCCTTTCGCCACTGCTTAAGTCTATGCCCGTTACCCTCTCGCCCGTGTAGCGATCGTATAGGATTACCACGAGGCGATAGGCGCCCGGAAGTAATTCCCGCTCAGGTTGGAATTCCAGCTCGTGCCATTTCAAGATGCGGTTGTAGAGATGCCAATCTTGCTGCCAGTATTTCTCCCATTGGGAGTCCAGCAGTTGAAGCGAGATATTGTATTGGTCAAGCTGCTGCTCGGTGGCGACTTCCCAACCGGTGACGGCGCGAACGACGTCCTCTGACGCGGCGTATTCGCCAAAGCGGTCGACGATGGAGATTCCATTATCATAGTGAATAGGCTGGTATGCGCGCTGGCAGCCCGCTAGGGGATTCGCGAAACGCTGAACAATCAAGTCTGCGCTGTCAATGACCGCCTCGCAGTTTTCGTAGCGGGCAGCTATATATTCGTATACGTCTTCGTGATTTTTTTTAAGGTCATTGGGATGGTAGGCGAGCAAGATATAGGGATGTCGATCGATTTTGCGAACGAGATCGATTTGCAAACGTTCTTCCTGCCAGCGCCAGGGAATAAAAGCGCCGTCGATGCCCAACTGCGCGTCGGTGTAATAGTCAATCACGCTATCGCCAAACTTATAGACATTATTCACATAATCAACGAAGGAAAAACCCAACAGGAAATCTTCCGCCCGAACCTTACCGAGAAGCGCGTCCCTGTATTCGTGTATTGGCGGGTGCAGGCGCGCCTTCTGCATACCGCCAATATAGTCTAACAGTTGTTGCGAGCGATAGAATTGGAAACCCGCGACGATCCATAAAAACGCGAACAGAAAAGTTGCGCGATGCCAACGCGGCATTGATGCCAGGCTAAAGGCGCAGAGCATGATAAATGGAATCCACAAGATGAGGAAATAGCGCATGCGCTTTACGGGGATGATGCCTACAAGCTCGTTGACCAGCGTGATCAATAACAATACCGTCAGCGACACCAGCGCGAACTTCCAAGCGACGCCCGAGCGCGTGCGCCATAAGCAGTAAATCACCATGCCTGCAAACAGCGGGATCAACAAGTTTTGACCATTGAAGAGCAGAAATGCGAAATGATAGATCAATTCCGGGATAGAGGACGCGGCCTCTGTCACTTTTACATTTTCCGCAGCCAAAGCGATGGCTGTAAACAGCGTTGGCAAATAGGGCAAGAACAACAACCCGGTAACTGCCCAAACGATTAACACAGGCAGCCAGCGCGTCGAGCGAGGCGCGAATAGCAGGTGATATATGCCAAGCAGCGCGAAAACCAGCAGCGAAAATACATGTGTATAGAGTAGCGCCAAGGCTGTTAAGAAGAGCGCGACCCAGTAGCGGCGGGATACATGCCGCGCGTGAGCGATGCGCCAATAGAACCAAGCCTGCATGGCAAAGAGCATTAACAGCATCGTATACATGCGAATATCGTGGAAGAAGACGATCACGTAGGCTGAAGTGCTCATGAGCAGGACCGCAATCAAACCGGTCCGCCGACAGAATACTTCCGTTGCCAGGCGATACAGCCAGGCAATCATCAGAACCCCGGACAGTACCGAAAACATGCGCATGGAAACTTGCGTCCAGCCGACAAGCTGCGCCCAGGCTGCCCCCAACAAGTAATAGAGCGGCACATGATCCGAACTATAGGTGGTGATCGAATTGATTATCTGCTCTGGGCTGTAAGGCGGGCTGAATACTCCCATGTTGGTCAGAGAATACAGTTCATCCGCCCAAATCGGTTCTGTGTTCAAGCCCTTGGCGCCAAAAGCGAAAGCCAACAGCAGAACAATGGTCAACCAGGCTAGCGCGCTTCCGCGACCGATCGCCCACTGTGCCGCATCGCTGTTGGATTCCGCTGCCTCCATGGCTTGATTCCGTACCTGATAATCTGCGACGGCGAGCTTGATCAACTTGCGCTCACGCTTCTATGGTAAAGGAAACAATTGGGAAGATACTGTCTTCCCAGTCGCTCGCCAAGTCGACTCCCCTCACCTTTTCTCGCGATTCGCGATCGTAGAGGATGAGCATGACATGATATTCGCCGGGCGGCAAACCCTCGGTAGACAATTCGACGGAAAACCACTTGAGGATATTATCATAGAGATGGCGGTCAATTTGCTCTCCTAGTCGTTGCCAATCCGGGGTGATGAATTGCAAGGACACATTGTAGTCATATAGCGCTTCTTCGCTTGCCACTTCCCAGCCGGTGAGGATATAAACTTTCCGTTCTACTGGATCATATTGGGCGAAGCGATCGACCAGCTCCACGCCATTATCATAAGTTATAGGTCGGTATTCGCGCTCGCAGCCCAAACGTGGGTCGACATAGCGCTGGACAAAGAGTCGCGCTTCGTCCACCACGATATCGCACTGTGAATAGTTACTCTCGATGACTTCGCGCACTCGCGGGTAACTATTTGGCAAATCTTGAGGATCAAAGGCAAATAGCGGAAAAGGCTGATTGCCCAGCCTTTGTCTGATCTCGCCTTCCAACCATTCGCCATAGGCGCCACGACGGATAAACGCGCCATCGATGCCCAGTTGCTCCTGCGTATAATAATCCGCTACACTCATGCCCAATGTCAGGTTTTTGTTCACATGGCTGCTCTTGGAAAACCCTAGAAGATAATCTTCCGAGCGCAGTTTGCCTTTTAGATGCCAGACATAATCGGGCAGAGGCGGATAGAGCCTGGTGTACACCATGCTGCCGACATGGTTCATGATCTCTTCCGAGCGGTAATGCTGATAGCCCGACACGAGCCAGAGGAGCAGTACGATGCCACTCGCCAGGCGTCGCCGCGGAAGCATCCCTAGGCAGGCGCCGGCAAGCAAATAAACCGGGATCCAGATTACGATGAAATAGCGCATCCGCGTTAAGGGAATGAGGCCAATTATTTCGTTCGCCAAGATGATGAAGGTTGTCAACATGACCGGAATGCTCATCCATTGTAATAGGCGAGACGGACGGCGGCGCCAGATGATATAGACAAAAAGTCCCACAAGCATCGCGCCCATCAGCCAACTGCCATTGCTCAAGAGATAAGCTAAGCTCAACAGCAGTTCCGGGGCGGAAGCCGCTCGGCTGGTGACATTGGTTTTTTCAGAGGCGCGCTGCAGTCCATCAATCAGAACTGGCAGATAAGGAAGGAAAAGCAGCGCGCCGCTAGCCCATCCCATAAGAATCTGCCGCCAGCGAGGGGAGCGCAGCCCAAAGAGCAGATGAAAAATACCCAAGCCCGCGAACAGAATGATGGCAAAAAAGTGCGTGTATAAAAGCGCCACCGTCGACATAGCGAAGGCGACAAGCGTCAGACGTTCTTCCTTGGGTTTATGTTCCAACAATCTCCAATACAGCCAGAGATGCAGCGTGGCAAACATCAGGAACAGCGAATACATGCGAAAGTCATGGATATACAGGACCATGAAGGCTGAAGTACCCAAGAGGCTGGCGGCAGCTAGTCCTGCAAAACGATTAAACATATCGCTCGCCAGGCGGTACATGCAAGCAATCATGAGTAGCCCTGCGAATACCGGCAACAAACGCAGCGCGAATTGCGTCCAGCCCGCGAAATGCCCCCAGCCGGCGCCTAGCAAGAAGAATAGCGGCACGTGATCGGGGAAATTCTCGGCGACTGAATTGATGACCTCCGCGGGTGAGTAGGGTCCGTCAAAGCCGCCCATATTGGTGATGGCATAAAGCTCATCGGTCCAGATGGAGTCGGTATTCAAGCCATTTGCGCCAAAAGAGAATACGCAGAGGAGGGTGAAGACCATCAGAAAAAATGACCTGCCTTTGCTTATCGTATTCCGGTCGTCAGCGAAGATGCCGCCAGTTTGCAAGTCTAAGTCTCCCTTATTAGGAAAAGTTGTCGATTACGACATCTGCAAATAAAGAGATTGAAGCAACTACACTATTCTACAATAAAGCTGTGAAACGGAAGGATCGCGCCAGTTTCGCCTGTCTTAAGATCGACCCCGCCGACTTTCTTGCCGCTTTCGGTATTATACAGAATAACAGCTAAGCGATACTCACCAGGAGCGATGTCCGCGATCGTCAGTTCAAGCGTGTTCCACTTTCGCGAGAACTGGTGCAGATAATAATCACGCTGGCTTTGCGCCGCCTTTTCCCCTTCTGGCGTAAATACCTGGAGCGAGAAACTATAATCGTTTAGCAGTCGCTCGTCAGGTACATCCCAGCCGATCAGTAGCGACAATTGAGCGGTATCCGGCTGGAAGTCAACAGCGAGGTCGGCAATTGCGATGCCATTTTCGTATTCGATACGTCGATATTCTCGATCACAATTTAGCCTGGGATCGACGAATCTTTGTACTAAGAGCCTGCTGGAATCGACCAGGACGCCGCAGGCTTGGTACTCGCTGTGCATCAAGTGTTTGGCGCCTTCAAGCCCGTCAGGCGGGTTCTGCGGCTCATAGGCGAACAAGAGATAAGGATGGCCGTCAATCTTCTCATTCAACTCCTCGTTGAGCCAAGCGCCAACCGCGCGGCTGCGCACGAAAGCGCCGTCAATGCCTAGCTGCAACTGCGTATAATAATCGGACACGCTCTTGCCATGTTTGTGATCGTGATTGAGATAGAAATTGCGCGAGAAGCTGATCAAGTAATCTTCCGAGCGGACTTTGCCGCGTAAGATCCTCACATAGTCGTCTAGTGGTGGATAGTTGCGTGTTTTGGACATGCCGCCGATGTAACGCAGCACATCCTCTGAATGATAATACTGATATCCGGCAACCGACCAGGCGATCACAAGAAGCGGCGCGAGCCAGGTCCAGCGCGGCAAGAGCGTGAAGCCGCGGGCAGAAAGCATCAGGAAGGGAAACCAAAGTATCAGGAAATAGCGCATGCGCGAGAGCGGTATCAAACCCACAAGCTCATTCAGCGCGAGCGGGACAACAAGCATTGCCAGCGCAAGAAACATCAGCCGGAAAGTGGCGCGGTCTCGCAGGCGCAGGACGGCATATAGGACAGGCGCGCCCAAGAGAAGCAGAAGCCAGTCAGCGCCATTCATCAGCAGATGCGCGAAGGTTGCAATCAGTTCTCCGACACTCGCGGCGGCTGTGGTCACTTTTTCGATTTCAGCCGCTTGCTGCAGCGCAGCCAATGTTGTTAAGGAGTATGGTAGATAAGCGATCGCGGCTATCGCCCAGCCCGCCCATACCTTCATAAATTGCTTCGAGTTGCGCGCAAGAGTCAGGTGAAAAGCCGCCAATCCGGCAAACAGTATGACCGAAAACGTATGTGTATAAACCAGCGATATCGCTGACAAAACAAAGAGAATCCAGTGCCGCCGATTGACCGCCCTTCCGCTCTCCAGCCGCCAGTAGAGCCAAGTGTGCGCGATCGCCAGCAAAAGCAGCAATGGATACATGCGAAAGTCGTGAAAGTGCAGGAGCAAATATGCGGAGGCGCCCATCATGAACGATGCAAGCAGACCGGTGCGATAATCAAAAGCATCTGTCGCATAACGATACAGAAAGGCGATCATCACCAGCGCCGTCAAAACAGCGAACATGCGCAAGGCGAACTGTGACCAGCCCGCGACACCGGCCCAACCGGCGCCAAGCAAGAAAAATAGCGGGGCATGATCCGGGCTGTATTGTGAAATCGAGTGAATTATCGCGGCGGGGCTGTAAGGCGGATCAAACCCGCCTATGTTGGAGACAGAAAACAGTTCGTCGGTACGGAAGATATAGCCATTCGCGCCGCTGAGCCCAAGCGCAAAAACCAGCAGAAGCAGGGCGACCATGATTGTTAGCCTGCCCTGCTGCCTGAGACTGCCTTTAATAGAGACCATCATAATACGAGATGCGCTGGTAGTTGGCTCCATACTTGTCAGATGAACGAGCTTTGCCCCGGGGTCTCGCTTAGCAGAATTGGCTTTAGCTGTCGATGGACAAAAGTTGTAGCGGCAGTATGCCGGCCGATTCGCCGCTGCTTTCATCGACGCCTAGGACTTTAGACCCGCCCTCTCGATTGTACAAGATCAACACCAGTTGGTAGTCGCCTGGGGGCAGATCTGCAGTGGAAAGTTCAGTGACACTCCAAGGGACCAATCCGCTATAAAGATGGTGATCAGATTGTTGAATATTCCGCCAATCCGAGTTGATGATTTGCAGCGAGATATTGAATTGGTTCAGCATTTCGTCATCCGGGACATCCCACCAAGTTAAAGCCCGAATCCGCTGAACTTCCGGGTCAAATGCCACGGCTCTGTCTATTAAGCGAATGCCATTTTCAAATTGAATGGCTGCGCTCTGGTGGTTGCAGCCCATAACGGGATGGGCGTACTTGCGAATAGACAAGTCAGGTTCATCGACCAACATATCACATGGCGCCAGAACTTCGCTTACGATTGCCCGCGTTCTGGCATAGTTGAGCGGGACATCGCTTGGGTCATGCGCGAGCAAGATCTGTGGATGCGCCTTGAGTATGTCGCGCGTGTCTTCCGAAAGCCGATAGCGTTTGAGATGAGTGTGCAGGAACTCGCCATCAATGCCGAGTTGGGCGTCCAGGTAGTAGTCGGAGACGCTCCAATCATAGCCTTCTCTCTTCCCGTTGACAGACAATGATTCCGTAAATCCAACCAGGAAGTCTCCGTAGCTCACCTTTCCTTGGAGGGAAGACCTATAAAGCTGTAATGGCGGATATTTGCCAGACTGGGCGGAAATGCCCGCATATTGCAGAATCTGCCCGGTTCGTCCCAAACTTACTCCTGCTATAACCCATACTACGACAATCACAAGAATTATCAGAATTGAACGAGACAGCAAGGATATACTGTATGCAAAGAGAATCATACAAGGGAACCACAACAATAGAAAATAGCGCATACGGCTAAGAGTTAAGAGATCAAACATCCAACTTATAAGCACATAAGCGATTCCCAACAAAGCCGTTAGCAGCAAGAGTCTTGTAATCGCAGGATACCTTTTTCGCCAGTGCTGGTAAACAAGATGAAGCATCAAGGGAATAATCACCACTTCCAGACCGTTTGACAGTAGAGCAATCAAAGTCTCGGCCAATTCTGCCGCTAAGACAGCGCGCTCTGTTTCTCCCCATGTTATCGCTCCGGAAAGCATCGTCCACAATAACGGAGAAAAAATAACCAAAATAGCGACCCAGCCTGTCATTAGCATCTTTGTAAAACGCGACCGTCCTTCCAAAATAACCTGAGACGCGCCTAACGAGACAAGCATGATTAAGCCAAAGACATGCGTATATAACATCGCCGAGCCCGATACGACGAAAAGCGTCCAAAGGAGCCGCAAATTACGAGCACCGCGGTTAATCCGCCAATATAACCATGAGTGGATGGTTGCGAAGAGCAAAAGCAGTGTATAACCCCGAATCTCATGAAAATAGACAAGGGCGAAAGCGTTGCTTGCCATGAGAAAGGCGGCTATAAGCGCTGTTCGCTTGTCAACGGCAGCTCGAGCGTATCCATATAGCGACGCAATCATTGCAATGCCAGCCAACAGCGAAGGATACCGCATTGAGAATTGAGACCACCCTGCCAAATGGGACCATCCTGCTCCCAACAGGAAATAAAGCGGCACATGATCTCTCGCGCGCAGTGATATGGATTCCAAAATCTGCTTCGGCGTATGAGGAGGGTCAAACGCGCCCATGTGAGCCAAGGAGGACAACTCATCCGCCCAGATGACGTCCGCGTTTAAGCCACTTAATCCTAAAGCGAAAGCCAGCAGCAAGATAAGAGACATCAAAGATAGCGCCACCCCAAGACTTGGGCCAGAGGATGCGCTTGGTGTAGTCTCATTTATAGCTGACATAACAGGCGCAAATGACCAAGCGTGGATAGATCGCCGTTTTGGAACTTTAGATCTACTTGGGAGATGCTCATGCCGCTCGACCTAGATTTTGAACTCTAGCAATACATGGAATCCGTCACTTTCCCCACTAACTTTGTCAACCCCGCTGAGCTTTGCGCCTGTTTGTCGATTGTACACAATTAATACGACTTCATAATCTCCGCTAGGTAGCCCGGTTGTCGAGACTTCCATTACGTTCCAGGGTGCCAAATTGTCATAGAAATGACGATCAATCTGTTTCAGGTTTTGCCAGCCTGCATTGATAATCTGTACGGATATGTTAAATTCGTCCAGAGTTTTTTCGTCTGGCACATCCCACCAAGTCAGCGCTTGAACAATCTGCGCGTCGGCATCGAAACGCGCGGCGCGGTCGATAAGTCGCATGCCATTGTCGTAATCAATGGGAGCAGGTCGGTGATCGCATCCCATGACAGGATGCGTATATTTGCGAATACGTAGCGCCGGCTCCTCTACCAATGATGTACACGGCATGTATGCTTCTTCAATTATTGAAATTGTTCGGGCGTAGTTGAGTGGCTCGTCCGAGGGGTCGTGCGCAAGCAGGATATGTGGATGATGCGCAAGAATGTCGCGGACGTCCGCGGTCAATCGGTAGCGTTTCTTGCTTGCGTGGAGGAAAGTGCCGTCGATGCCCAACTGTGTTCCTAAATAATAGTCGGAAGTGCTGTTGGAACTGTTATAGGAAACGCGGCTGACACGATCGTTCTCGGAAAATCCGACTAGATAATCCATTTTATTCGTCTTCCCATTCAATCCAAAAACGTAGTCCTGGAGAGGAGGGTATTGCCTGTCGCGCGCCATCAATCCTGCAAAGGTGATCACCTCACCCGACTGAAGAAACTGATAGCCAGCCACAGACCATAGAATCGTGAATAGGACAGCCACTGGTTTCCAATGACGAATAGACGTGAGACCAAAGGCAATGAGAATAGCGATCAGAAACCATACAACCAAGAAGTAACGCAGCCTAGTCGAAGTTATAATCCCATATCGCCAGTTGATAGCCAGGATAAAACCAACCATTACCATAGCAATGAAAACAAGGCGCAGGACCGATGAATCCCGCTTCTGCCACAGCGCCATTGCTCCAATTGAGAGGATTAGCAGCCAAAGAAAATTAGCGCCATTGACCAGCAGATAGACGAATAATTTTATTACTTCGGCCGTCCCTAACGGGTCAACAGTAACTCCCTGATTAAACTGTAAACCGGCAATGACAAGGGGCGCATAGGGCGCAAAGATCGCCGCGCCCAAACACCATCCCAAAATAATCTGTAACCAGTGGCGCGATCTACCAACAAAAAGGACATGATACAAACCCAATCCTGCAAAAAGAATTGTCGAGAAGTTGTGCGTGTAGAATAGCAGCGCCGCCGATCCAACAAAAAGACACCAAAGTGATCGAGTGGCACGATGATTGTGCGCCAGTCTCCAGTACAGCCAGGTGTGCAAAATGCCAATTGCCATGAGCATGGTGTACATGCGAATATCATGAAAATATAGAACTACGAAGCTGTTGGTAGTCATGAGCAGCGCAGCGAATAGCCCGGCGCGCTTGCCGAAAACATCGTGAGCATAACGATACAGCCCGGCGACGAATACCACAGCCCAAAGAAGAGACAGGCTTCGAAGAGAAAACTGCGACCAGCCCAAGACCTGAGCCCAGTAAGCGCCCAAAATAAAATAGAGGGGGGCTTGATCCGGGCTATATTCCTGTACGGACTCTATCACCTGCGTCGGTGAATATGGCGGATCAAATGCGCCCATAAATGTGACGGATGCCAACTCATCCGCCCAAATCGGATCCAGATTCAAACCGTGAGCGCCCTGGGCGAAAGCCAGCAGCAATATTATCGTCATGGCGGCAATTGCTACTAAACGCTTTCTTTGGAGTGTGGCTTCAGAAGTGTCAGTAGGTGTCATCTGTCTTCGGAACCGGAATGGATACTCCAAGAATGAGATACCAAAACAAAAGAACACGAATCAACTGTAATCTTACAGGCGCTTAGTGAATTCCAGCATGGGAAATACACTTACGTACTCGTCTTTTAGTTGATCCACTCCAACAACTTTCGAGCCCGAATCAGGCCTGTACAAGATCAGCACAAGCGCGTAGTTATCGGCAGGCAACTCTTCCGTCGACAATTCGAGCACAGACCATGGCACAACACCGGAATAGAGATGATGATCAGTTTGTCGAACATTCTTCCCTTCTGATGAGATAATCTGCAAAGAAATGTTGTATTGCTCCAGCATGGCTTCATCTGGCACATCCCACCAGATAAGCGTCTCTATTCGTTCCGCTTCAGAATCGAATTCTACAGCTCGGTCGACAACGCGGATGCCGTTGTCGTACGCAATCGGCGCGGCATCGCGCTTGCATCCCATGACGGTGTGCGCGTATCTACGAATCAATAGCGTCGGCTCGTCCACCAGCAGGTCACATGGCGCCAATAAATCCTCGATAGTCGCCAATGTTCTAGCGTAGTTCAGCGGCACATTGCGCGGGTCGTGAGCAAGTAAGACCTGAGGATGAGCTTTGAGAATGGAGCGGACGTCTTCCTCCAAACGGTAGCGCTTCTGGTTTGCGTGAAGAAACAGACCGTCGATGCCAAGCTGGGCGTCTAGGTAGAAATCTGAGATCCCCCAATCATAGTTGCTTCTGTTTTCGTTTAAGGTTAGGGACTCTGTAAATCCAACCAAGAAATCATTCGCGCGCGTCTTTCCGTGAAGAAACTGAACATAATTATGCAGCGGGGGATACTGCCATGACCGTTTGCCTACTGTTGCATATTCTTGGATCAGCCCGGACTGCCCGAAATGGATGCCCGCCACAGCCCATATCAGGACGATAACAGCTATCAAGCTATCTGAGCGGCTAAGCGTAGAAAGGCTGTAGGCGATGAGAATGATGGCTGGGATCCACAATACCAGAAAGTAGCGCATGCGGTTCTCAGCTATCAGGTTAAAAGCCCAACTTATTAGCATCAGAATTGCGCCTAAAATAGTAGACAGCAGCAGTTGTCTCAAGATAAAGCGCTGGTAGCGAGAGCATAATTGGTAAGCAAGGTTTAGGACCAGTGGCAGCAAGAGAACACCTAGCCCATTTGCCAGCAAAGCGAGCAGCGGCTCGCCCAAAAGAGCAGCCGATGTTGCGCGCTTTGTTTCGCCCCAAGTCAATGCGTCTGACAACATTGTGCTCAAATATGGCAAAAACAGACTGAGTCCAATAGCCCATCCAAAGAGAATCTTGGTGGATTTACGTGAAATGCCTTCGACAAGTAGATGCGCAATCCCTAATCCAGCCAGCATAATTAGCCCGAGCGCATGCGTATACAACAAGGCCGCGGCAGATGCTGCAAATAGCGTCCACAACCGCCATGAATGACGCGCTTGTCGAATCAAGCGCCAATATAGACAGGAATGCAGGACTATCAGAAGCAACAGCAGCGTGTAACCACGGAGTTCGTGAAAATAGAATAGCACAAAGGCGTTGTTCGCCAAGAGAAAGGCGGCTACGAGAGCCACGCGCTTGTCAACGGCCTGACGGACGTAAATATAAAAACACGAGAGCATTGTGACGCCGAGCAACAAAGACAAGTAACGCAATGCCAAAGGCGTCCAGCCAACAAATCGAGACCAAACCGCGCCTAGCAAATAATACAGAGGCACATGGTCGGGCGCGTGGTCGCGAATGGATTGCAGGACCTGTTGAGGCGAATATGGCGGATTAAATGCACCCATGTGCGCCACTGAAGACAGCTCATCCGCCCAGATGACGTCGGCATTCAAAGCCATGCCGCCAATTGCGGATGCCAATAGCAAGATCAGCGTCATGGCGAAGAGGGGCTTGACATCGCTGATCCGCATTGAACTCATCCGCTGCTGTGGCAAGAAAACCATGGGCAACTCTACGATTCGATAGCCGCCGTAAACAATCTACGATTCAAAAATGACGACGCTAGAAATCGGCGCATTTGGCGTCCGCATGTTGCCGATACTCCGCTTCCAATATTCCAAACTGCCACATGCTATGATAGCCGCCCCGCGCATAAACGCGTTCCCGCCAAAGACCTTCCAAGCTAAAACCCAGCTTCCGCAACAAAGCGGCTGATGCGACGTTGCCTTCGGTGACATCGGCTTCGACGCGATGAACCTGCAGGCAATCAAAACAGAAGCGCAATACCTCAGAAACCGCCTCGGTCATGATTCCCCTTCGCCAGTACGCGCTATGCAACTCGTAGCCGATTTCCAGCTGTCTGTTATGCGCTTCATACAAATGGAAGCCGCATGAGCCAATCATCCGCTCTTCCGCTTTCAGCGTGATCGCCCAGCGAATGCCCGTCTTCTGTTTGAAAATGCGCTCCGCCCATTCCATAATAGACCATATCGCCGAATCATCAGGGGCGGCTCGAAATTCAAGCAAGTATCGCCGCACTTTGTCGCACTGCCAGATGGCCGCCCAAGCCGCCAAGTCGCTTGCGCGGATGCGCCGCAAGCGCAGCCGTTCGGTTTCCAGCAGCGGGACCTCTCCAAAGTCGAAAGCCAAGCTCACGCCCTCCCGGCAGCCAACAGGGCTTGATTCGATAGGCGCACAAGTCGCTTTGCCGCGCCTAGGCAAGCGAATGTCATAATCTGTCGGCGACGATCTCGGCGATATCCACCACCCCGGTTCCGCCACCAAGTTCCTTGTCGGCATCCTCGAACATGCGCATGCAAAACGGACAGGCGACCGCAATCGTGTCGGCGCCTGTCGCCTTCGCTTCTTGAATGCGCTCCACACTGACTTTCTTAGCGCCGGGTTCTTCTTCCTTCCAGAATTGCGCGCCGCCTGCCCCGCAACAAAATGAGTTCCTGCGGTTGCGCGGCATCTCCGTGAGGCCAATGCCCACTGCTCCCAAAGCGTCGCGCGGCTGGTCGAATACATTATTGTGCCGACCCAAATAACAGGGATCATGAAAGGTGACATTGCTCCAGCGCGAGGCTGTAGCCGCAAGCGGCAATTTGCCCGAAGCGATCAACTCGTCTATCAGCTCGCTGTGATGAACAACCTCGAATGATCCGCCAAACTGCTGATATTCCTGGCCGATATTGTGCAAACAATGCGGGCAGGTGACCACAATTCGCTTAGGCGATACAGCGGAAGTCGCCGCATTTAATGTTTCGACATTGGCATTAGCCAATTCATAATACAGATATTCATTGCCGGCGCGGCGCGCGACATCCCCCGTGCAACGTTCCTCTTCGCCTAGAATCGCGAAGTTGACACCGGCCGCCCGCAAGATTTTCACCAGCGCCCGCGCCGTTTGCTGCGCACTAGGGTCGTAGCTGACCGCGCAGCCCGTCCAGTACAAGATTTCAAAGTCGGGATTCTCCGCGACCGTTGGCACAGGAAACTCAAGCCCCTGCGCCCAGCCGACGCGAGATTCAGCGATTTGCCAGGGGTTTCCTTGCCGTTCCATCCCGTTGAAGGCGCCCTGCAATTGCTTGGGAAACTCGCTGCGCATGAGCACGGCGTCGCGCCGAATGTCGATGATATCGAACATCGGCTCGTTGCCGACCGGGCAAATGTCGATACAGGCGCCGCAAGCCGTACATGCCCAAAGCGCCGACTCGCTCAGCAGCAAGCCGCCTAAAGCCCCTTGGGATTCTTCGCCGTTTGCCAGCGATTCCCAATTGTCCTTCATAAGGAAACGTTTATTGACTTCCAGCGCGGCCGGCGACAGTTCCTTGCCGGTGGCATAAGCCGGGCAAACGTCTTGACAGCGATTGCACATGATGCAAGCGAAACCATCCAGGATATGCGTCTGATGGAGGTCTTCCAGCCGATTTGCGCCGAACTGTTCGAGCGCGTCATTTTCGAAGTCAAGCGCTTCTAACTCTCCTAGCGAACTGCGCTCTGGCCGAGTCAAGAAATTAAGCGGCGCCATGAAGAGATGCGCATGCTTCGTTGACGGGAAATAGGGCAAAAAAACCAGAATGCCCCCCAATGCGATCCACCAGCACAGATGCCGCAATACTGCCAGCGAGTCGACATTCAGGGTTTGCCACAGTGGCGCGAGCGCCGAAGCAAAGGGCATGAAAGCATCGTGACCCTGCTGCGCCACTGTTATGGATTCGCCCAGAAAACGCGCGCCGACGTGCAGCAGGATGAAAGCCGCGACAATCAGTGAATCGCGGGTAATAGCGCCAGCGCGCGCCCTGGGATGAAGCAGAATATTGTCATTGAATTGCAGCGCGCGTCTGCCCGGCAAAACGAAGCGCCGAGCGATGAAATAGCAGATGCCCAAGAGCACTAAAATACTCAAGACGTCCCCTAGCAAACGAAACAGGTCGAACCATGCTCCCCACCCCGACAAGAACAACTCGAAGCCCGGCGCGAATCCAAGCGCCAAGTCCACAACGTTGACGAGAAAGTAGTATGTGAAGCCTAGAACGACGCCCCAATGTATGAAGCTCGTCACGCGGCGAGTCCGTAGCGTCGGGCGCTGAAACAAGTATATTGCCAGCGCCCGAGCAGCCCGTCGCCACAGTCCGTCCAATTGCAGTCCACCGCGACCTCGCTGAATGATGTGGAACATTTCAGAGAAACCGGCGTAAGCCGCGCCCAGGGAGAATGCCGCCAGGAGGACAAAAAGCAGTTTCTCAAGGTCTGTCAACATTCCTGTGTTTCCGTTTCAGCAATGATAAAGGCTTGCGCGCCAGCAAACGCCGAGTTCAGTTTACCATTGCTGGTATCTTTCACCAACTAGACGGTGGGGGCAAGCAGGGCAATCGCTTCAAGTTATTTTCAACAAAGAGGACGCAGAGGACACAGAGTTCGTAGGAGTTTAGGCGACTATTCTTCTAAATCTGCGGCCCGGAATCGGCAACAGTCCCCAGAGGAACGTGATTTGTCACCAAAAATCACAGCTGAGAAGAGATTTTTGTTTTTCTCTGCGTTCTCTGCGTTCTCTGCGTACACTGTAGTTCATTTTCAGTTTAGAATCCCGCCATTTCGTCCGCCATCATTTTGAAGCGATTGCCCTGGGGCAAGTTGCGGGGCAAGCCAAGACAAAGTAAGTTTCAGTCTCTTCAGTTCATCCAAAATAGCGTATAGACTTCGGCAATACAATCACGGGAGTACATGCAATGATAGATTTTGCACCAATGCAGAACGGCGAAATAAGCTATTTGCGCTACGCTGAGCGTGAAGGTATCGGCGCGGCGGCGCTACGAAAATTGAGCGACGAAAGCATTGGCTACTTGCTCTCGCTGCTGGACGGCTTGACCGACGCAGACATCGTGAACAGTCCCGAAGATCCAGATGCCGATGATCCCTACGCCGTCGATGGCGAAGAGAATATCGGCTGGACATTCGGGCATCTTGTCGCGCATGTCACCGCCAGCAGCGAAGAAGCGGCCGCCTTCAGTTCCCTGCTCGCTCGTGGCGTGGCCGCCTCCGAACGGCCGCGTTACGAGACGCCCTGGCGCGATATGACAACTGTCGCCAGAGTCCGCCAGCGGCTCGAGGAAAGCCGGCGCATGCGCAATGCTTACCTTGAGACCTGGCCAGACGCGCCCTTCCTTGATGTGCATCGCGATGTGTCCGAGCGATTCGCCGCCCGATTCGGCAACATGAACGCGCCAGCCGCCTTCCTTTTTGGGCTATCGCACGAGGTCGGTCATTACGGCCAGATCGAAGAGGTCAAACGACAGGCGCTTGCCGCAAGATCTATGGCATAGAAACCCCTATTCCGCATATACGAGACCGTTGCGAAGGGGGCGGACCAATGGTCGCTGATGAGCCGCCCTTTTCGCATCCCCGCAACAGTTTTATCCTTCTCAAGCAGAAGCTAAGTCTGTCGAGTTTGCCGACACGAAAATTACGCGACGCGAGGACAGTCAATGCCTAAACCCATCAATCCCCGCAGCCCGAAGGGATTCCGTGACTTTTTGCCAGAAACGATGATGCGCCGCAACTATGTCATGGAGACCATCACCGATGTATTTCATCGCTTCGGTTTCGAACCGCTTGGCACACCCATCCTCGAATTGCGCGAGACATTGCTGGGCAAATATGGCGAAGATGCGGAAAAACTGATTTTCAGCGCGCAGCACGGGCGCAGCAGCAAAGACCCGCTGGCGATGCGCTACGATTTGACCGTTCCCCTGGCGCGGGTCGTCGCCCAGTACGAAAGCGAACTGAGCTTCCCTTTCAAGCGCTATCATATCGCGCCGGTCTTCCGCGGTGAACGACCGCAGAGAGGACGTTACCGCGAGTTCTATCAGTGCGACGCGGATATCGTCGGCGTCGCTGGCATCGCGGCTGACGCCGAGATCGTGACGATGACGCAGCGTATCCTGGAGCGCTTGAATTTCCCGCAATTCACCATCAAGATCAACCATCGCAAACTGCTGACAGCCATCGGAGAATTTTCGGGTTTGCCCGACGCGCAGCTGCCGGATCTATACCGCAGCGTCGACAAATTCGACAAGATCGGCGTTGATGGCGTCCGCCAAGAGCTGATCGAACGCCAGATCCAGCCCGAAGCTGTCAGCCGAATGATGGAACTGCTGCAAGCATACGAGCCGGGCAGCGGCAACTTGGATTTTATCGCGGAGGCGCTCGGCGAGGGCGACAACGGGCTGGATGATCTGCGCGGGCTGGCGAATGTCTTGTCCGATGCCGGCCTCCCGGCGACACGCTACGACTTCGATTTCACCATGGCGCGCGGGCTCGGATATTATACAGGTCCCATTTTTGAGACCGTGATTTCTCAGCCAAACCTGGGCAGCGTCACTGGCGGCGGACGTTACGATGAGCTGGTCGGCATGTTCCGCAAACAGAGCCTGCCCACAACCGGCACCTCATTTGGCATCGAACGCATCATTGATTTGATGGACGAGCTTGACCTGTATCCCGCGCATCTGGGCGGCACGCTGGTTCAGGCGCTGGTAACAGTCTTCAGCCGAGAGACCAGTACAACTTCCATGAAAGTCGCCAATCAACTGCGCGACGCCGGCATCAACACCGAACTCTACTTCGAGCCGCGCAAACTGGGTCGACAGTTCAGTTATGCCGACAAGAAGGGCATTCCCATCGTCGCCATCGCGGGTCCCGATGAAATTGAGGCTGGGCTGGTCAAGCTGCGCCGCCTGAGCGACGGTGAAGAGCGCAGGTCCCCGATGTCGGACTTGGCAAGCGCGGTTGCGGACATGTTACGCGCGCATTGAGAACGGATTCGCGCAGAATGCGCTGGCAGCCAAGTTTCCTTCAATAGCCACAGCAGTCACAGCAGCCACAGCCTGCGAAGAACTGGCAAGCGCGGAAAGGCGACGATAATCATTGCGCCCGCCCCCATTCTAAATTACTATGCCCAGACTGACTGACTGAAGCGCCATCTTTCTCCCAGGCTATTTCTCATGATCGCTCTTCCGCGTTCTAGCGGCATCTTGCTCCACCCAAGCTCCCTGCCCGGCAATTACGGCATCGGAGATCTGGGCGACGAGGCGCATCGCTTTGTAGACTGGCTGGAAGCGCAAGGGCAATCAATCTGGCAGGTGCTGCCCCTGGGACCCACCAGTTATGGCGACTCTCCCTATCAAACGCTGTCCGCATTTGCCGGCAATCCCAATCTGATAAGCCTGGACAAGCTCGTCGAGGACGGTCTGCTAGAGCAAGGCGATCTGAGGGATGTGCCGCCCTTCCCGCGCGAGCGCGTCGATTTCGGCTGGATTATCCCATACCACAACCAGAAGCTCGCGTTGGCGCAGCGCAATTTTGCGGCGGGAGCCAGCCCACAGATGAACGCTGAGTACGAAGCCTTCGTTAACGACAACAGCGCGTGGCTTGATGATTTCGCCCTGTTCGCAGCATTGAAGCGACAGCACAAGCTGCGTCCTTGGGTCGAGTGGGAGAGGTCGCTCCTGCGCCGTGAGCAATCGGCGCTTGCGGGAGCAATTAAGCGCTGCGAAGATCAAATCAATTTGGAACGCTTCCGGCAATGGCTCTTCTACCGCCAGTGGTCTGCGCTCAAGGCTTACGCAAACAGCAAAGGCATAAAATTGATCGGAGACCTGCCGATCTTTGCCGCCCACGACAGCGCCGATGTCTGGGCGAATCAGCAGGAGTATTTCCTGGACGAACTGGGCAAGCCGACGGTTGTGGCTGGCGTGCCGCCCGATTACTTCAGCCCGACCGGGCAGCGCTGGGGCAATCCGCTCTATCGCTGGGACGTCATGGCGGACGAGGGCTATCAATGGTGGATTCGGCGCATCGACGCGCTGCTGCGGCTGGTGGACTTCATCCGCGTCGATCATTTTCGTGGCTTTGAAGCGTACTGGGAGATACCTGCCAGCGAAGCGACCGCGATCAAGGGCGAGTGGCGAGCCGGACCAGGGTCCGCTTTCTTCCGTGCCTTGGAAAAGGCGCTTGGGGACTTGCCCATCATCGCCGAAGATCTGGGACTAATCACGCCGGGGGTCGAGAAGTTGCGCGACGATTTCGGCTTGCCCGGCATGAAGGTGCTGCACTTCGCCTTTAGCGACCCAGCCAATCCA
This sequence comes from Phototrophicaceae bacterium, assembly GCA_965116975.1. GTDB lineage: Bacteria > Chloroflexota > Anaerolineae > Aggregatilineales > Phototrophicaceae > UBA6055. The sequence goes on along the minus strand of OZ220735.1, from coordinate 1,197,249 downwards.
TTCTTGCCGCATAACCATCGGCAAAACTGCATCGTTTACACCGGCACTCACGACAACAATACCACCCGCGGCTGGTGGGACAGCGAGCTTGACGACGGCGCCCGCGACTTCGTAAAAGAATATCTTGGGCACGATGTACATGATATCGTCTGGACCTTGGCGCGGGTTGGCATGCGCTCGCCAGCGCAAGCATTTGTCATGCCGATGCAAGATGTGCTGGGGCTGGCGGCCGACGCGCGCATGAATAAGCCCGGCACAGCGGCGGGGAACTGGACCTGGCGCTTTACCGAGGCGGCTTACACGCATCCGAGCCAGGTCAGTTTGCGCCATTTCACCTGGCTGTATCAGCGACATGCAAAGCAACAGAGGGAAACTGAGCAATGAGCGCCTTGGCAAATTGGACACGCTATATTCACCACGACAGTTCGCAGCGCTACCTCAGCAATCCGCTGCCAGCTATCGGCGAAACGATCACAGCGCGCATCCGCGTATCGTCGGCCGCCGATATCCGCGCCCTGTACTTGCGCAGCCGACCGGACGGCGAGTGGCGGCGCATGCGCATGACTAAGACCGACTCAGATCACTATTACGATTGGTGGTCGGCCGAATTGCCGATCAGCATGCGCCATAATAACTACTGTTTCCATTTCTTGACCGAAACCGGTTCTTTCTATTTCAATCAGTTCGGCGTCAGCCCTGTCGATAGCCCCGACTGGTTCAATTTTACCGTGCTGGGCGACTATGACGCGCCCTTATGGGTGCGGGAGCAGGTCTTCTATCAGATCTTTCCCGAGCGCTTTGCCAATGGCGAGCCCGACAATGACCGCCAAAGCGGCGAGCCAACTTTGATGGGCAAACCTGTCATTCGGCGCGAATGGGGCGATCTGCCGCGCCCCTTCGAAGAATCGCGCAATGTCGATTTCTTCGGCGGGGACTTAAAAGGCATCACTAATAATCTCGATTATCTGGCAGACCTGGGCGTGACGGCGATCTATCTCAACCCAATTTTTGATGCCGAAAGCAATCACTTTTATCTCGTTCGCGATTTCAATCGAATTGCGGAGAGCCTCGGCGGCGACGACGCCCTGAGCGAGCTGCGCCGGGCGATGAGCGCGCGCGATATGAAGCTGATGCTGGATTTCACGCCCAACCATATCGGCTTCCACCATCCCTGGGTTATCGCTGCCAGGGAAGACCCCGCTAGCCCAGAGGCGCAGTACTTCTATAGACATCCCGATACCGGCGAGATCGAGAGCTGGCTTGGCGTGAAGTATTTGGTGAAGCTCAATTACAACAGCCAGCGGTTGCGCGGGCTAATTTACCGCGACCAAGACAGTTCGATGCGCAAATGGCTGCGCCCGCCCTACAGCATCGATGGCTACCGCCTTGATGTCGCCAATATGACCGGCAATTTCTGGCATACGCAGCGCGACAGCGAGGTCTGGCGGGAAATGCGCGCGGCTATCAAAGAAGAGAATCCTCAAGCCTATCTGATGGGCGAATACTTCCAGGACAGCAGCGCCCACCTGCAGGGCGATGAGCTGGACGCGTCGATGAACTACCAGGGCTTCAACACGCCCCTGCGCCGCTGGCTGGGCAAGGGCGATCACGGCGTTGCGCAAAACGAGCCCTTCGGCGATCGCAATCCGCTGTCGACGGCGGATATGGCGCTGCAATGGCGGCAATACTTAACCGCAATTCCCTATGTCATCGCGCTGCAGCAGTTCAACCAGATTGGCAGCCACGACATCACCCGTCCCTTGCGCGTCGCCGATGGCGACCGCGACTTGGTCAAAGCAGGCGCGGCGCTGCTGATGGCTTTCCCGGGGGCGCCCTGTATCTACTATGGCGACGAAGTCGGTCTGGACGGCGGGCATGACCCGGACAATCGTCGCTGCATGCCCTGGGACGAGCGCGAGTGGGATCAAGACTTGCGCGCTTACCATCAAAAGCTAATCAGCATTCGCAAGCGTTCCGACGCCCTCAAAAACGGCGGTTTCCAAATGCTGTACGCGGCGAAGGATCTGATCGCCTTCCAGCGACAATCCCTCGTGGAACAGATAATTGTGGTCGCCTACCGCGGCGCCGACGGCATGTCAGCCGTCAAGCTCGATATGGTTTTGGCAAACATCGCTGACGGCAGCTCGCTTCGCGATCTGATCGGCGGCGAGCAGGTTGTCGTCCAAGACGGCTGCTTGCAACTGGAAAACCTGCATCATGGACAGGCGCTCTACCTGCGCGCCGATTAAGGCGAAAATGCGACTGTCGAGGGTTAGAAAAAAGGCAATTATAAATGGAAGAACGCAGCGTCTTCTTTGAAGAATGGCTCCGCAGCCTGCGTGAGCAGTACAAGCACGTCGTCGTTCAAAATGATCGCGTGAACTTGTCGAGCTTGACCGCGGTCATGTCTGAAGTTGGATTCAGCGCGGATGAGCTGGCGCAATTGCGGGTCGAAGCGACCATGCACGTGGATAAAGTTGGCGCGGATCATGTGGCGGATATGGAGATTCTTGAGCATACACTGCCACACGCCGCGGAATGCCTTTGCCCGGTCTGCGCCGCAACTGACGAGGCGCCTTCCGAGGTTGACGAGCAGACTTTGCCGATTGACCCGGAACAAGAGGCGCTTGAACCCAAAAGCGTGTTGCCAGCCGCGGCGCTTGAAAACGCCGAAACAAACGATACAAGCGAAGCGAATGATGAACCCGCCCCCCTGACCTTTGAAGACAGCTTGGCCGCCCAAGAAAGCGAAGCCAGCGACACCGACGCCATTGACAATCTAGACCCCGTCGAAGCCCGTGATGGCGACGAAGAAGCTGACAATCCGCTGCAAATGAGCCTCTTTTAGCCATGCCGGTCACGGCCGAGGACCGCAAATGGATGCGCGTCGCCCTGCGCGAGGCGGAAAACGCGCTAGCGTCCGCTGACGTGCCAATCGGCGCGATCGCGGTGCGCGAAGGGCGCATCATCGGGCGTGGCTATAACCGCCGCGAAGCCGACCAAGACCCAACCGCCCACGCCGAGATGATCGCCTTGCGGGAGGCGGCAGCTGCCCTCGGTCAGTGGCGGCTGGAAGATGTGACACTGTATTCTACCTTGGAACCATGCGCGATGTGCGCCGGCGCTATGGTCCTGGCTCGACTGCCGCGGCTGGTTTATGCGGCAACCGACCCCAAAGCCGGGGCCGCCGGCAGCGTCATGGATATCACCAGGCATCATCGGCTCAACCACCACGCGCAGGTGGAGCATGGCCTTCTGGCGGAAGAGGCGGCTGAACAAATACGCGCGTTTTTCCGCAAGCTGCGTTCCGAGGGACGGGCATAACTCGCCGGGGCTATCAACAAATATAGTGTTTTCATTTCCTGCGGGGAGTGTATACTGGGGCGTTGCTCGGGAGAGGTGCCAGAGTGGACGATCGGGGCTGTCTCGAAAACAGTTGTACCCTCCGGGGTACCGTGGGTTCGAATCCCACCCTCTCCGATACCGTTAAGCGCGGGGACATAAACCCGACGGGGCGAGCGCGAAAACTCGCTCCGTCGGATGCTAGTTCCCACTCTCGTCAGTTGCCCATTTGCATCAGCATCGCAAGCGGCAAGATGAAGACATCTTGCGGAATTGTCACCTCGACCGGCTCGTTGAAATGGCTCTGATCTAGGGTCATCGCCATTGACAGGTCAGTCGCGCCCATTTCGCCAGCTTGGGCAGCGGCGCCGGCCATGCCCATAGACAGTTCTGTGCGATAGGTATAATGATCGCTCAAGCCAATAGACTGCCGCATGTTCAGCGTCATATCAGTCAATTGCTCTCTCATGGCGTCGATCTCGGCCGGATCTAGCGAATTTGTTCCTTCGTAGGCTCCGATGATCATGTCCGCTAGCAGGCTCATTTCCAGCGAGCTTTCGAACACAGCGACCGCTACGCCGTTGATCTCGCTGTCGGATAAACGGGTGACTGTTGTCGCGGCGCCTTCCATATCTGACCAGGAGTCCGCGTCTTCGCGCATTTCTGCGCCAGCGCCCATGCCCAGCAGGTCAGCCATTTCCGGGTCGGAAGCCAGCAGCGTCAGCAGGCCGTTGGCGTCCAAGCCAATCCAATCCATGCCTTCCATGGGCTGGCCCATAAGCTCTCCCATCGCGCCGGCGCCAAAAGCGATGACACCGTCCCGCATCAGCATATTGAGCGCGATGTCGGTACTTTCGCCATCGGCAACCAGGTGGATATCAGCCGTAATCTCACCGGTCAGCCCAGCCAGGAAGGCGTCCAACTGCGCAATCTCGTCTTCCGTCAGCGACAGACCGGGCGAGTTTTCGATCTGATCTTCCAATTCCATGATGCCAGCCATCGCTGCGGGATTGACGGATATGCGGCCCTGTCCTTCCAATGACAGGTCCATGGCAAAGTCCCCGTCTTGCGCGCCCTCATGCGCCATATCCAATGTCATCGACATGCCAAACATGAATGACGAGACGCTTTCCATCGCCGTCTTATTGGCTATAAGAATCTGACAGTCGGACTCTGCAAGATCGCCGCAAATGACATTGTGATCATTGTCCGCATAGACGCCAACCGCAGCCAAAGGCACCAGCAGCGCGATCGCCAGAACTACGTAAATCCATCGTGTGAACATTGTCTCTCCTTTATCAAGCCGTCGGTTCACAGCCATACTATACATCACATAGACTGCATGTTTCCCCCCTAAATATAGGGGTATCTCTAACTACGAGATTATGAAAAGGATGTTGCGCGAGAAAATACTTTTACAAGTCTATATTAGCGCCCTTAGCGATGTCTGCTATACTTTGTGCTTGTTCCAATTGCAGCGCGCAACCGAGGAAATATGCAAACAATCACCGTCTTTGGCAGTTCCCAAGTCCAAGCGAAAACTCCCCTGTATCATACGGGGGTTGACATCGGCGCGGGCCTCGCTCGGGCGGGATATAAGGTCATGACCGGCGGTTACTACGGCATGATGGAAGCGGTCAGCAAAGGCGCGCGCCAAGCCGACGGGCACGTGATCGGCGTGACTACGGATCAAATCGGCAAGCGTTACGATTTGCAGCCGAACAGCTACAATTGCGAAATCGTTCACTTTGCGGACCTGCGCGACCGGCTCTCGTACATGGTTCAGAACGCTGACGCCTATTTGGCAATGCCCGGCGGCACCGGCACCTTGCACGAAATCGCCGAGACCTGGGAACTGATGCGCATCGGCGGCATCCCGGTGCGGAGCTTCGTCTGCTTCGGCGAGCTCTGGCAAGACATCATTGGCGCGCTGCAAGCCAGCCCCTACCTCGGCGCTGGGTACCATGGCATGATTACTATCGCGCACAGCACGGAAGAAGTCTTAGCGCATCTCAATGGTCAACGGTAAAGCGCGGATGGCGACGCAGGAGCTTAATAAAATGACAGCCACAGGGCTAGCCTGGCAGCGGGAAGAGAACAGGCATATCAAGCGCGGCAAGGGGGGAATCGTGCCAAAATCGGCGCGGACTTTGCTGGCTATCTCCATGCTCTTATTCATATTATTACATTTGACTGAAACGAAGGTAAACGCGCAAGAGGATTCGCCGGCCGAGCTTGAAGCGCCAGAACGTCCGCTGCAAGCCTGGTTGCCGGTGCCGCTGATATCCGACGAATCCGGCGCCGCTTACGCGCTCTTGCAAGAACACACCAGCGCCTTCTCCTCAAACAACAACATCGCCGTCGAATTCCGCATCAAAGATGTGGGCGCGACCGGCGGCATCATGTCCTCTATTCGCTCCGCGAGCGAGGTAGCCCCCGGCGCGCTGCCGGATCTCGCTCTCCTCCGCCGGCGCGACTTCACCCCGACGCAGGCGCGGCAATATCTGTACTCGATGGAGACGCTGTTCTCGTCGGCTTTGATAAGCGACCTGGGAATCGCGCTGGAATTTGGTCAGATCCCGCAGGAAGACAGCATGGAACTCTATGGCTTGCCGTACTTCTTCGAGGTCTTGCACGCGGTCTCTACTCAGCCGCTGACCGACGCGCCGCTGGGCCTCCGTTTTGAAGATGTGCTTTCTCATGGCGCTACGCTGCTTTTCCCAGCCGCCCGCAGCACCGGCTTGAACCAAACGTTTTTTCTACAGTATCTGACCGCGGGCGGGTCTACATCACGCAACGATGTCGTTGAAATAGATGAAGGCGCGCTTTTCGCCGTTTTGGAGTTCTATGAGCAGCTTGTCCGGCAGGGGCTTATCCCGGTCGACGTGCTAACTTATCAGACGCCGGCCGATTATCGGAGCGTATTTGTCAGCGACGCGGAGCCGGCGAAGATCGCCGTATTCGCTTCCAGTGAATACTTGTCAATGCTGGAGCAGCATGACATCAAATTGTTCCCATCCAACATTCCAACCGCTAGTGGCGAAAGCCTGGCAACGCGCGATGGCTGGCTGTGGGTCATCATCACGCCCGATCAAACGCGCCAGACGCTCTCGGCGCGTTTCCTGGAATGGATGACCGAGCCCGCCTTTCATGCCGAATTCGCCAAGGCGCTGTATCAACTGCCCACGCAGCCGGCAATTTTGCAGGATAGCTTGCCGGAAAACGTCGATCACAGCTTCTTTGAAGAGCTCTTGTACAAGGGCATCCTGCCCTTGCCAGAAAGCGAGGGCGGCTCTGCCCCGCGCATCATGCAAGAAGCGCTGATACAAGTCTTGCATGGCGAAGTCGGCGCGGCCGCCGCCACGCGTCAGGTAATAGACCAATTCGGCGACCGTTAAGGGGCAAGCGCCTTCTGATAGAATCGGTGTGTCTTGTAGATTTTGCTGCCCAAATTGACGCTGATGCCAATCAGCGGATTCGTCTCCAGAATCCAGCCGGAATCCAGATAGTCATACTGCGAAGGCAATAAAGCCTTCATCAGAGCCAGGAACATCGCCAACTCGACGCCTTTATTGCGGTATTCTTTCTTGACGCCCATCAAGGGCATACGCACACCGCGTATCGACTTGCGGATCTTCCAGTGCCAAGCCACCTGCGCCATCGTCAGCACTTCCGGAACGCCTGGCCGCGGATAGGCGCGCTGCAGCGGCTCGTTGAAATTGGGAATCGAGAGGGCAAAGCCCACTGGCTCGCCAGCGACTTCGGCGAAACAAGCCAGGTCCGGTTCCACCAGCATGCCCAAGTCATGCACCAATGAGCGCAATTCCGCCTCGTTCATGGGGATGAAACCCCAGTTCTGTTCCCAAGCGGCATTGTATATTTCTTGAAAACGTCTGAATTCGGCTTTCTTGTCTCGCCCGTTAAACTTGCGCACGCTGATATTGCTGCGCTGGGCTGCGCGGCTGACCAACCGTTCCAGGCGGGTCAAGGTATCGTTGGCTTCGATCAAGTTGCGGTCCATGTACAAGCAGTGCAGATCCATCGCCTTTTCAAAACCCGCGGACTCCACAAGGTTTTGATAGAAAGGCGGATTATAGGGCATCATGATCACCGGAGGAGCGAAGTTGTCGATGAGCAAGCCACATTCTTCGTTGGTCGTGAATGTCGCGGGTCCCCGTATGGCTTCGGCGCCCCTGGCTTTGACCCACTCGCAGGCGACATCGAGCAGAGCCTGCGCGACTGCCGGCTCGTTGACCGACTCGAACATGCCAAAGAAAGCGATATTTTCGTCCTGGTAACGATTGTGTTCGTGGTTGATGAAAGCGACAACCGTGCCTAGCATGCGCTCGTCACGCCAAGCCGCGAAAAATTCACCCTCCATGTATTGCCATGCTGGGTGTTTGCTTTTGTCCAGCAGTTGGCGCCGCATGGAAAGCAAGGGCGGGACCCAATTGGGGTCTTCCGCATAATGCCGCCACGGGAAACGGAAGAAGCTAGCGAATTCTTGTTGATTTGCTAGAGGGCGAATCTCGATCAAAAGGAGGCTTCACTTTCATGATTTTGCATAAACCCGCTTGACATGCGGAAAAATATCTTGACAGCCAAATTCGCGTCTGATATTATAGCGTACCATATTCCGTAGTAGCTCAATTGGCAGAGCGGTCGGCTGTTAACCGATAGGTTCTTGGTTCAAGTCCAAGCTACGGAGCAAAACAGATGCCCCGAATGCGGGGCATTTTCATTTCCCGCGATTCATCTCGTATATCAGACGCAAGCCGTCGAGCGTCAACTCGGGCGCGACATGATCAATCCGCCTGATATGCGCTTTGAATAGCGGCGCCAAACCGCCGGTCGCGACGACCTGCGCGCCATCGCAGGCAAGCTGATCGAGAATGCGCTCTAGCAAACTGTCGATCATGCCGACATAACCCCAGAAAATGCCGGATTGCATCGCGTGAATGGTATTGCGGCCGATCGGATTCGGCGGCGGGACCAGCTCCACCTTGTGCAATTGAGCGGCGCGGCTTACCAGCGCGTCATGCGCGAGGCCGATGCCCGGCGACAAAGCGCCGCCGATGTATTTGTTATCCGCTGAAAGCACATCGAAGTTAGTCGAAGTGCCAAAATCCACACTCACCGCAGGCGCGCCGAAAAGCTGCGAAAGCGCCACCGCGTTGCACAAGCGATCGGCGCCGGCTTGTTCGGGCATATCTATTGCGACATCAATGCCCAGGATCGCGCCACTGTTGACCGTCAGCGCTTCGATGGACAGATAGCGCCAAATCATTTCCTGGAAGGCGGACGTCAAAGCTGGCACAACGCTGCTCATGACAACGCCCTTGATACGCTGAAGGGCGACATCGGCTGTAGACAGGAAATTGCGCGCCAATACCGCGTATTCGTCCGGCATCTTCTCCGTAACCGTACGCGCGCGCCAGGACAGGCGCCAACGCTCGCCATCCCACAAGCCCATGTGGATATTGGTATTGCCTATATCAATTGCCAGCAGCATGAATCGACAAACTCCCGCGGCGCAACCTATCGTCCCGGCGGCGCCTTTGCGTTATACTATAAGAGAATCCAGCAAAGCTGTAGGCACTATCGTTTGAAGACAATCCCTTATGCAAGTACGTCAAGCCACGCTCGATGACGCCCGCCATATCGTAAGTCTCTTTGTCGGCGGCATTTCCCTCTGGCAGCGGATGGATGCGCGGGGGCAAGTGGAAGATTTGCCCTACGACGCGCTGACCATCTACGAACGCTGGCTGCATGGCGGCGCGTGGATGTCGCTGGAAACCGGCGCAATTTGGCTGAGCCATCTGCTCAGTGGCAAGGGCTACGCTTATGTTTTGGCAGACGAGCAGCGGGTTTATGCCTATGCGGAGGCTTTTTTCAATCGAGAATTGACGCCCATGAACAGCCACTTGCATGTCGCGCGAATGATCGTCGACGAAACTTGTGCTGACGAAGCGCATCAGACGCTTGCGGACGCGATCCTAGCTGACGCCCGCCCGCCAGGACGCCTTTCGGTGGCTTATCCTGAGTACGACAAATCACTGGCGACATATTATCGCAGCTATTTCGGCGTCACCGAAGCGTTTCGCCAGACCCGATACACGATATCGGCGCAGATCGGTCAAAGCTTCTACAAAAGCCAGGATTACGACAATACCAGCGCCAGCATGATCGAGGGCTGGGCAATGGCGGTTGGCCGCTTGACCAGCCCGCGCGCGCAATGGGAAGCTGTATGGCGCGAACTTTGGAAAAGCATTCCGCAGATAGTCGAACGCAAAAAATATCGACAGTACGTGAACGCCTCCGGTCACGAAGCGCTGGTATGTTTCCATCAGCAGCTTTACAATCCGCGCCATGCCGACGTCTACTGCTGGTCGCCGCGGCACTTGAGCACACAGCTGCTGGTGGCAATCCGGGACATGGGTCATCGATTTGGTTTCCGCGCGCTTACCCTGGCGCTGCCGGAATCCGTCACTGATCTTTTGCCTACAGAAACGAGCAAAGACCCCAATCAACAGGTGATCGCAACCGTAAACGTATAGCCAGCAAAGCTGTTCGACCCGAGAACTTGCCAGGCTGTCTCCATTTCCGATTTATGAAAGCAAATGCGCGCCGCAGCCCGCTGTAGCCATGACTGCGGCTTCGGGTTATCATCGCAGCATGAATCGTCATTGACAGGGAAAAAGACATGCGTTCGAAACAGGATATCGCCGACTGGCTCGACGAACATCAAATCCGCTTCACTGCCATGGCTGACGAAATATGGGATAAACCCGAGTTGCAATTTCTGGAATTCCAAGCGTCGAAGCTGCAAGCGGACTTCTTGGAAGCGGAAGGCTTTCGCATCACTTGGGATATCGGGGGTTTAAGCACTGCTTTCGCGGCAGAATGGGGCGAGGGCAAGCCCGTCATCGCCTTTGCCGGCGAATACGACGCCTTGCCGGGCTTGTCCCAGAAAGATCAGACCAGTCCAGAGCCGATCGGCGCGGGCGACCCGGGCCACGGTTGCGGGCATAATCTGCTCGGTACGGGCTGCCTGGCCGCTGCCGTCGCTTTTAAGGAATGGCTGGACAGCACAGATCGCGCGGGGACCGTCCGTTATTATGGCTGCCCGGCGGAAGAGGGCGGCAGCGGCAAAGTCTTCATGGGCAGGGCCGGCGCCTTCGACGATTTGGACGCGACCTTCAACTGGCATCCCTGGTATATCAATACCGCGATGAAAGGCAGCATGCTTAGCGTCAATCGCTATTATTTTCGTTTTAGGGGACAGTCCGCGCATGCCGCCGCCGACCCGCATTCCGGGCGTTCCGCCCTCGACGCGCTGGAATTGATGAACATCGGCGTCAACTATCTGCGCGAGCATGTCACGGATGACGCGCGCCTGCATTATGTCATACTCAATGGGGGTTTGGCGCCAAACGTCGTGCCGGACTTCGCCGAGAGCTACTATTACGTGCGCGCCCACGATCCGCAAAACCTCGAAGACATCTGCCAGCGCGTGATCCGCATTGCCAAGGGCGCGGCGCTGATGACCGACACCGAAGTTGAGATCTTCTACAAATCCGGCTCGACCCGCGTGCTATCCAACGAAGTGCTGGCCGACCTGCAAACTGATGTGATGCAGGCGCTGGGCGGCATTGAATTTAGCGAAGAGGAGCGAGCATACGCCTCGCGGGTTAATGCCCATTTCGGCGAGGCCAATGTCAAGACCTTGGTCGACCGCTATGGCGTCGATGCGCAGACTGCCCATCAGCCGCTGATCGGCGCTGTGCTGCCGAGCCGCGACAAGGGGCTTGTTTCCCCCGGCTCGACGGACATGGGCGACATGAGCTGGCACGCGCCTTGCAGCATGTTGCAAACCGCCACCTGGGCCAGCCGCGCCGCAGCCCATTCCTGGGGTGTTGTCGCGACGGGACGGACATCAATCGGGCACAAGGGCATGATCTACGCCGCCAAAGTGATGGCGCTGTCCGCCGCAGAACTGGTCCTTTCGCCGGGGAAGCTGGCTGCCGCGCAAGCGGAGTTCAATGCCGTTATTGAGCAGACGCCCTACAAGTGTCCGATTCCGGACGATGTGCAGGCTCCGCGACACAAGCATCCGCTGCGATAGGGCTCAGGTTTTCACGAGTCGCTGCTTATATCCGCGCGCGCATAGCTGTTCAAAAGCCTCCCATACCTTGTCGGGGATATGCTGAGGCATTTGAAATCCATTGTCGCCATAGACCTTGATACGCTGGAAATCGCCAACGATGTACTGAATCAAGGCGTCGCGCGGCAAATCTCCGTTAAGGTAGTCGACGCAGGATAGCGGCGGCGAGGTCACGACAAAATCAAAGTCGCGCCAAAGCTTTTGCGCGGTCGCCAGCACCCGCCGCTCCATGAAGGGCTTCTGCGCCAGAATGAAGGACGCGAAGTCCATCTCTTCGCGGCGGAGCAGGTCCCTGGCAAAGCGGAAATTCTCGCCCGTGTTGCTGGCGCGGTTTTCCACCAAAATGCGCTCGGCCGGCACCTCGCGCGCTAGGGCATGACGCGCGAAATAGTCGGCTTCTGGCAAATCCCAAAAGACGCCAAGCGCCTCGTTCCGCTGGACAACACCGCCCGAAAACAGCAGATAGGGCGCGTAGCCTCGGTGGAAGAGATCAATCGCGTAGTCCGCCACGCGGATGTCATAGCTGCCAAGCATGAAGATGCAGTCAGCGGCGCGCAAGCGCTGCCCGATGCGCATATAGTCCCAGATGACTTGCACAAAAGAATCGAGATCATTTCCCATCATGGGCGGTCCGCGCTTGGTTCAGAGGATAGGATTTTCGAAAATAGCGCAACAGCGCGCATTAAAAATGTGGCATAGCTGTTACGGCATCAGGCGGGGAAAATATCGCCGACGCGGAGCTCGAAACCAGGCAGGACAGCGCCGCCGGACAGGGTATCGTTTTCGTGAAGTGTCTTGGCGCCGGACACGGAATGCACAACGACAGTTCTGCTTTCAGGATAAACCAGCCATACCAATGACGTACCAACATTGAGGAGTTGCAAGACCTTCAGTTGAATATCAGCCGCCTCATTACTCGGCGAAATTACCTCGACCGCTAGATCGGGAGCGATCTCCGTCCAGCCGGATGATACGCGCTCCTCGGCTTTCACATTGTTGATAAATGCGAGGTCGAGGCCGCGCACGGTGTCTTTGCCATCTTCTCTTCGCTCTAATACGAAACCGGTATCCCCGACGGCTACTCGACCCAGGTTATGCACACTCACAAAGCTAAATATTCGTGAAGCTATCAACATCAAGATCTCGCCGTGTTCCCAGCCGGGCCGTGACATATCGACAATTACACCTTCCACCAACTCGACAATGCGATCGTCAATCTGGTCGACTAGCTCAACAAACATATCCGCGCTGATTAACTGCTTTACCATGACCATGGGCAGTGTCTCACAAGAAAATAATTGGCATCATTATACCCGACGTTTATGCAGAAATAAACTGCTTCAAAACCTGGAAGTCTTTCTCCAGGGTGGGGCGTTGATTCGCGTTGTAGAGCGCCGCGGCCGGATGAAAGAGCGGCGCCACCGCCGCCTCGCCATAGCCGACGCGAACCCTGATGACCGTGCCATGCGCCTGGCTGATGCGCAAGCCCGCTTTCATCGAGCCGAATTGGCGCAAGATGAACTCCATGGAGAATCTGCCCAGCGTCGCGATAACCTTGGGTTGGATGATATCGATCTGCCGATCGAGGAAAGGCGCGTAGAGATCAATCTCGGCGCGTTGCGGATCGCGATTGTTGGGTGGACGGTCCTTGACGATGTTTGTCACGTAGACATCTGCCCGCGGAACATGGATCGAAGCGAGCAAGTCGTCCAGCACGCGCCCCGAAGCGCCACAAAAGGGCAAGCCGGTCTCGGCTTCGTTCTTGCCCGGCGCCTCGCCAATGAACATGATATCCGCATGGTGGCTGCCCTGCCCGATGACCGGGAAATAGCCGTTGTCGACGCGATACTGATATAGCGGAGATTCGGTGAGATTTAGGACTTCGTCACGGATTGCGCGCAACAGATCAGTGCGAGTTGCTGTCATTTCGTCGCTGCCTTTCTGGCCTGTGCAATACCATCATTAGAGCATAACGACGCCATGCGACTTAGGCAAAGCGAGATTGCCAGGGCAATCGCCCTGGAGAGATTACGGCGGGTTTCTAAGGTCTGGGGCGTCAAATGTCATCGCCGGGAAGATGGCGTAGAAGAGCCTGTCCTTTGCGCAGCAGTCTTTTCAGCTGTGGGTCTATTTCGGCAACAAGCGCCTGTGCCTCGTCAAAGTTCAGCCATCTGAACATAGTCGATTCCCCCGCGGCCGGCGCTATAGACTGCGGTCGTCGCGTCAAAAGCAGATAACGAAAATCGAGATGCAGATGCTCGGGCGTATTGAGGCGCCGCGGGATGCTATGCACGTCGAAGTCGATCGGCGAGACGGGCTGGTCGGCCGGGAAAAACTCGAGATCGGTCAAGCCGGTCTCCTCACGCGCCTCGCGCAAGGCGGCGGCGGCGATATCCGTTTCGTACTCGGCGTGCCCGCCCACCTGCAGCCAGCGGCCAATCCGCTTGTGAAAGTGCAGCAGCAAGCGGCGGGAAGCGCGGTCGGCGATCAAGGCCGAGGCGGTGATATGTCCGACTTCGCAGCTTTTGCTGAGGATGTCGGGATGTTCAGCGATCAAGCGCTTGATCAAGTCGATATCGGCCGCTTCTTTGTCATCAGCCGGTCGGTGCGCGTTTAAGACGCGTAAAATGCCCGCATAGGTTTCTGATAGCTGATAACGGTAGAGATCGAGCATTTGACCGCGCAAGGTTTCCAGTTTCTGCTCGACTGATCGATCGTGCCAAAGCGGCAGGCTGGCGTGACGTGGCATGGTGAGAACGACTAACTGCCCTGTCCGTTGACGACAGAGACCAGGTCCGCGCCATAGGTCGTCCTCCGCCAAGGACCCAAGCCTGGTATGCTATCCAGTTCGTCGACGGAAGCGGGTTTGCGACGGGCGATCGCCCACATGCTCCGCTTGCTCAAGATCACATCGGATTCGACGCCGCGCGCCTGCGCGACCTGCTTGCGCCAAGTGTGCAGCGAGGTATAGCGGTCCGAGATTGTCTGTGGGATCGCCGCCGGCTGCGGCGGTCCCGGTGGCGCGAGGCTGCTGTTCCCATGCGAAATCGCTTGCAGGATCTCATCGCCGTTTTGGCGCGCCAGCCAAGCCGGCAATCCCGAAAAGCCAAAAAGCTGTTTGCGCCGGGGTGGGGAGCCAGTCGCCAGCTTGAGCAGAGCCTTGTTCGCGATCAACTTCTGCGGGGGGTGGTCGTAGTTTTGCGCGAGCTCGTCGCGTAGGATGTAGAGCTCGCGCAAGACGGCGGCTTGGCGCGGGCTCAAATCTTTCGGGCGGCACAAATCCCAGAAGCCCTGCGGGTCGAATTCTTGAGATTTGACTTCAAATGTCGTGACGTCCGCAAAATACTCGTAGGCTTCTTCCAGGCGGTCCCCCCGCTGCAATTCGCTGTAGAGGATATCGCGCAAGCGCAGTAGGTAGTGCGTATCCATTTGCGCGTAACGGCGGTGGCTCGGCGGCAGCGGCCGCTGCGCCCAATCGTCGGTCTGGTACTTTTTGCTGTGGCGGACGTCCAGCAGGTCCGCTAGCAAGTTGCCCAAGCCGAAGCGCGAATAACCGCAGACGCGCGCTGCAGCCATGGTATCAAAGACGGGATGCGCATCGAAGTCAAAATCGCGCTTGAGACAGATCAGATCGTATTCTGCGGCGTGGAAGACCTTCTCGACCTGCGGATCCGCGAAGAGCGCGCCCAAAGCGCTGATATCGGCGATTCGCAGCGGGTCGATTAAGAAGTCCCTATCAGTCGTTGACATTTGGATGAGACAGGTCTTGCCGCGGTAGGCGTAGAGACTGTTGGATTCGGTATCGCAGGCGACGCGGGGCTCCTGGCGCAGGGAATCGACCAATTGATTGAGATCGCGTTGCGCGTCGATGTAGCTTGCTTCGGCTAGTGTAGGAGTGGTCATAGCCAGTTGCGTTTACGGAAATAGATCAGCATCAGGATGGCGATCGCTAACATAGCGCCGGAGGTGAGTATAAAGGCGTTGTGATCGTCGGCAAAGGGAAGCTCGATATTCATGCCATAGATGCTGGAAATGAGCGTGAGCGGCAGCATGATGACGGAAATGACGGTGAGGATGCGCATGACTTCGTTGATGCGATAACTCGCCAAGGTATCGGCGGTTTCGGCGAAACTGTTGATGATCTCGTAGTTTTCATCGGCGATATCGCGCAGTTTGAAGAGATGATCGGCGATATCGCCGAAGTATTCTTCCATCTCGTCGTGCAGGATGGGGTGCTGGACGGTTTCGAGCTGCTGCACGATGGGAATCTGCTGGCGGATGATGCGGCGCAGGGAGATGATATCGCGGCGCAGCAGAGCGATCTCTTGGATGACGCGCTTGGCGTTGGATTCGAAGAGCGCGTCTTCAATAGCGTGAATGCGCCTGTCCACCTTGCCCAGAATGGGAAAGACATAATCCACCAGCGCGTCGATGAGAACGTAGAAAGCGTGGTTGACGCCGCGCCCCAGCAGGCGCTCGCGCTCGGCGGCGTCGGCTGCGCAGGCTTCGACCAGGTTCACCAGCGGCTTGAGTGAGCCGTTATGCACGGTGACCATGTAATCGGGACCGACAAAGAAGTCGACTTCGGCGGCGCGGGATATATGGTGGCGGGCGTCCCAGAGCGGGAAGTGCATGACGGCGAAGATGTAGTCGTCGTCCTGGTCGAGCTTTGGCCGTTCGATGGGGCTGCGGATGTCCTCGAGGTTGAGCGGGTGGAAGTGCGGAAAGCGCTGGCTGAGGCTGGCGACATCGGCTTCGTTGGGGTGCGTCAGGTCGAGCCAGGCGAGATTGCCGTGGGAGATGAGTCGGGTGGTCATGGGGTGATTTTGCCACAGGGAACGCGGGGGACACAGAGGGATTTTTTGGCATGAAGAGCGCGAAGGAGCAGCTAGGTGAGCTCTTGACTATGATTTAAGCTGGCGGTCTTAACAGGGAATCTGGAAGCGGCGCGCATCTTCACGACGCTCGTGCAAGCCAAAAAACGCCGGCGGGAAGTCTGGGTCGACTATCATCCGCTTAACCGCTCGGATTCGTCTCGCTGGCGCATCCGCCCTTATCGTTTCGTCAGCAACCCGCTGTCGGACGGCTTCTATGTGCTTTGTGATGGCAGCCGCGACGGCGCAGACTACATCAGCCTCAGCTTGAAATTCGACCGCATCCAAGATGTCCGCCTTTGCGATGAGAAGTTTGAGATCGTTGATCTGGCTCGTTTTCAGTCGCATTTTGGGCGGGCTTGGGGTGTGTGGAGCAGCGGGCGCGGCGAACCGACTACTGTGGTCCTGCGCTTTGAGCGGCGGCACTATGACCGCCTGCTGGAAAGCGCGTGGCATCCCACGCAGCGAATCACTGCTGATGCGGACGATTATGTGCGTTACAGCGTCGATGTTGCCGAACCCGATGAGATGGTACCGTGGATCCGCAGTTGGGGATCGGGCGTCGTGGTGGAAGAGCCAGAGGAACTACGCCGGCGCATCGTCCGCAGCCTGAAAAGGCAAGTCCAGCACTATGGCTTGACGATGAATGACAACAAGAATGCGGATGCTTTGCATCTGCTCTGGGCAAAGCGCGACCCTATGGGCAAGCCTAAAGCCGAAACCAGCAAACAGCACCTGCTGATTTATCATTTGCTGGATGTGGCGGCGGCCGCCTGCTGCATGTGGGACGATGTATTAAGCGCCGGGCAAAAGATCTGGCTGCAAGACCTGCTGGGCTCGGACGAGATTGCGGCGCGACGGCAGTTGGCGCTGCTGGCGGGCTTACACGATATCGGCAAAGCGACCCCAGGTTTTCAGAAAAAAGCGCGCGATCGTTACGATGCGCTCTGCCAAGCGGATGAAGACCTGCGCGAGAAACATAGCCACATCGATGATCACGGCATCCTGTCGGCGGCCATTCTGCGGCGCTGGCTGATAGACAAGAACATCGGCAAATGGCAGGCGGGTCAATTGGCTGGCGTCATCGGCGGGCATCACGGCAGTTGGATATCTTCCTATACCGGGCAAGCAGCGGGTGCGGGCATTGGCAGGGAACGATGGCAGGCATTGCAAGACAAACTGATCGCACAGTTGCGCGCCACACTTGGCGCGCAAAAAGTCCGCTTGCCAGATGATCCACAGCGCATTCCATCGGATCTCGACAGCTTGTTGGCGGAGGTTCAGCCGCGCTTTCATCAAGGGGGCTGCATCGCCATCGTCTGCAACACGGTAAATGAATCAATTGATGTCGCCCGATTCTTGCGCGAAGCCCAAGGCATTGACGCGAATGATGTGTGGCTCTTCCACGCGCGTTTTCCGCCCGTTTGGCGCGCTGAAATTGAAGACGAAGCGCTGGCGGCATTTGGCAAAGAGGCTGCAGACAGACCGCGGCGCAAAATACTGGTCGCCACGCAAATCATCGAGCAGAGCCTCGACCTCGACTTCGACCTGATGGTCAGCCGCGTCGCCCCGATTGACTTGCTGATTCAGCGCGTCGGTCGCTTGCAGCGGCACGCAGGCAGGAGCCGTCCGCCTCATTTATCAGAGCCGACGCTGCTGCTGCGGGCGCCGGACATAGTCGAAGGCGATGTGCCGGATTTCGGCGTTGACGAAGTGATTTACGCGCGATTCTTCTTGCTGAAGAGTTGGCTGAAACTGCGGGATATGGACGCGCTGCGCAGTCCCGATGACATCGACGCGCTGATGGATTTTGTGTATAGTGAGGAAGTTCCAGTTGATGGTATCAGTTCAGCATATCGGAAGGCGCTGGTGGATGCATGGGATGAACTGAAGTTGGATGACAAAAACCGCGAATTCCGAGGCGCGATGAAGAGGATTGGAAAGCCATCTGACGAAAGCATAGTGGGGGGTGATGACGACAAGCTGCCTGATGATGAGGCTCTCAAGATCCATACACGCGATATACAACCTGGCATTGATATCATTTGTCTTGTTGATGAAAGCCTGAAATCAATAGTGGAGCGCAAACTCCCCCCTGGCAAGGAAAACAGGCAAGAAGAAATCTCTACGTTACTCAAGCACAAGGTAACTGTGCGAGGGAAGATAAGACATGCCTTGGAACAACTTGAAGAAAACCGACACTGGCAGCGGATAGCTCAACTCAAATTCGCCCGGGCAATTCCATTTACTGGCGATAGCTTTGAAGTTCCGAATAGTCCCTTTTCGCTCCGACTGACAAAAGATTATGGATTAGAAATCAGCAACGAGGAGGACGCATGACAGCTTCATTTAACTTGATTGACGAAGTCTGGATCCCCTGCATCACCGTCGAGGGCAACTTCAATGAAGTCAGTCTGCGCGACCTGTTCGCGCGGACGCCAGAGTTGCGGGAAATCGCCTGTGAAACAGCGATCCGATCGGCGGCGATTTTGCCGCTGGCTCTGGCGATCCTTCATCGCAATTTTGGACCTGCGACGATGGCGGAATGGGGGAGACTGTGGAAAGCCGGCGCCTTTGATATGCAGAAATTGGATTCGTACTTCGCGACCTGGTACGAGCGATTTGACCTGTTTCATCCCGAGAAGCCATTTTATCAAGCGAAAGAAGACCGAGTCGAGCCAAAGCCAATCATTCATTTGGTGCATTCCATTGGCAACACCGCCACGCTTTTCACCCATGCGAATGACTCGTCGGGCATACAGCTTTCTCCAGCCGAAGCAGCGCGTCAGTTGCTTGCGGCGCAATACTTTCATACTGCTGGCTTGGGACCGGCGATAAACAAGAAACGCGCGAGCTTCAAAGACAGCAACTATGCGCGTGGCGTCATTTTCTGGGCGCGCGGGGAGAATCAATTTGAAACGCTGATGCTTAACCTCATTCGATATAGCGACGAGCATCCTATGAAGCGTGCTGCGACAGACCTGCCGACTTGGGAGCTAGAAGACCCTTTTGAATATCGCGAAGTCCCGCGTGGTTATCAGATTATCTGACATGGTCAAATAATCGCGTTCAGCTCCACCCCGAAGCTAAGGACGAGACCCTGTGGGTACGACAAGCGACCCTGCTGCCGGCGCTGAATTTGGCGCGGCGCGCGCGCGTCTCCTCACAGTCGGCCAAGCGCGCCATGCGCGTGTCGGATGTTTTCGCAAGCCAGATTGACGTTCCCACCGGCACGCGGACGAAAAAGCTGGTGACACACGTAAGCGAATAGCTAAGACAGGATGACGATGATGTCCTGTGGTATGAACAACAGGCTGCTGAAATCGCGACCAATCTCTATGCCAAACTGGATTCCAAATCCCAGACAAACGAGACCAGCGTCTTGCTCTACCTAAGTGACAGCGAGATTGACGAAATTTTGCAGTTCCTGACAGCAGCGCGGGAAAATGACGAATCCCCGGACATCACCGCTTTCACCAAAGGCTTCATCAAAAACTTCGCCAACCGCAGCTCGGCGCCAGATATCGCGCTCTTCGGGCGCATGCTGGCGGAGAAGCCGGCACTCAATATCGACGCCGCTTGCCAGGTCGCGCACGCCATTTCTACCCACGAAGTCAATACAGCCGAATTTGACTACTTCACCGCTGTTGATGACTTTAATCCAGAAGAAGAGACCGGCGCAGGCATGCTCGGTCTGGTCGCGTACAACTCCGCCACATACTACCGTTGCGCCCGGATTGACTGGAAGCAGCTGGTCAAGAACCTCGGCGGCGATGAAGACCTGGCGCGGCAGACCATCGGCGCTTTCATGCAAGCCTTCGCAGTCGTCGTGCCTAGCTCCATGCAGAACTCCTTCATCAACAAGCATAAGCCCGATTTCCTGCTGGCGGCCGCCCGGCCCGACAACGACGGACAATCTCTCGCCAACGCCTTCGAGAAGCCGGTCCGTCGCGACCATAAAGAAGGCGGACTGGTCCAGCCATCAATTAACGCGCTCTGTGGCTATTGGGATCAGGTCGAAGGCTGCTTCCGGCTGGGCGCCCCGACGCTCGCCGTCCTGAATCCGCGTGGCTATGGCTTGTCCTCCGAAGAGCTGGCAAGCGCGACTGTGCGCAATCTGGGCGATTGGGTTGGCGCAATGACGGCTGCGCTGAACGGAGCTTGAGCGATGTCCACATTGCTGATGCGTATCAGCGCGCCAATGCAAGCCTGGGGCACGCAGAGCCACTTTAGCCATCGTGATACGGGCCGCGAGCCTTCCAAAAGCGGGATAATCGGCTTGATATGCGCCGCCCTAGGCCGCCCGCGCCAGGAACCGATAGACGACCTGCGCAGCCTGCGAATGGCTGTGCGCACCGACCAGCCCGGCGCCATCCTGCGCGATTACCACACAGCCGCGCATTATGACAAAGCCACGAATTACGGCGGCTATTACACAGTGGGCGGCAAGATCAACCGAAAAAACGCCATCACATCCGAGCGCTATTACCTGTCGGACGCCAAATTTCTGGTGGGCTTGGAAGGCAATCGCGCGGTTCTTGAGACTCTGCAAGCCGCATTGCAGCAGCCCGCCTGGTTTCTCTTCTTCGGGCGCAAAGCCTTTCTGCCAGCCGAGCGGGTTTGGCTGCCGGATGGCTTGCAGGACGCGGGCTTGCAAGACGCTCTGTCACGGCATCCCTGGCTGGGACAGGGCGAGCCGGCGCAGCAGCTGCAATTGCTGATCGAAGACGACAAAAACGGCTCAATCGTGCGGCATGACCAACCCATTTGCTTTCAGCCGCGGCGCTTCGTTCCCCGCCGGCTGCGGCGCGAGTACCTGCCCAACCCCGCCATGCAAAAGGAGGGTGATGATGTTTCTCTGTAGTGGTCCTATAAAACTGGACGGAAATCGCAGAAATTTTGGGGGGACATTTGTGCCATTCCGCCTCGTATTCTGCCGGTGTCCGGTAGTCTATGCCGCTGTGAATGCGCTGTGTATTGTAGACCACCTCGATGAAGTGCCCAAGTTGCTCGCGCGCTTCTTCCATGCTCTGGTATTCGCTCAGGTACACTTCCTCCTCCTTGATCGTGCGGATCAACCGCTCGGCATAGCCGTTTTCGCTCGGCTCGCCCGCGGCAGACATACTGATTAGCGTTCCGGCGTCGTGCAGCAGCTTGACATAGTCATTGGCGGCGTATTGCGACCCTTGGTCGGAGTGATGAAGCTCCGGCGCCGCATGATCTTCTAGCGCTTGGCGCAAGGCTGCCAAGGTCAAGCTCTTATCCGAAGACCAACTCAGATGCCAGCCCCGTACCGCGCGCGTGTACACATCCATCACGACAGCCAGATAGATGAAGTCCGAGCGCAGACGCAAGTAGCTGATGTCGGCAACCCAAATCTGGTTCGGACGCAGCGCCCGCAGCCCTTTGACCAGGTTCGGATAGCGCCCATAACCATGTCGGCTATCCGTGCCGCTGCCCCGGCGCTGCTTCGGCTTGCGGGTCAAATCCAGCTCCCGCATCAGCCAGCCAACAAGATGCCGACCCACGTCCATCATATAAGGCTCACGCTTCAACTGCGCCGCTATCCGTCGGCTGCCATAGGTGGGATAGCGCCCGGCAACCTCCACTATCGCAGTACGCAGGCTTTGACAGTCGCGCGGCTTGGCTTGATGATAATAGCTGCTGCGGGGCAGCTCGAGTACGGCGCAGCTTGCCGACACCGGAAAGTCCTGGCTGAGCATCTGCGCTAGCTCTCGCTTTCGGGTGGTAGAGATTGCACATAGTGAGAGGCTTTTTTTGCAATTTCCAGTTGCATGGTCAGCTTTCCCACTAGCCGCTCTAATTCAGCCATCTTGTCCGCGCGACGCTTCTGCTCGGCTGGTTGACCGTAGGCGAAAGCCTGCTTCGCGCCTTCGAGAAACTGGTCTTTCCAGCGGTAAAGCAGGCTGTCCTTAATCTGGTACTCACGACTGGCTTGCGCCAGAGATTTCTCGCCGCGAAGGATTTCCAGCACAATTCTGACCTTCGTTTCCGGCGAGTGCTTCCGGTATTTCCCCATGAGCGTGTCCCTTTCACTGTTACTCTAGAATACTCTCTTTTCTAGGTGCCCAGTTTTTCAAGACCACTACACTCTCGCAACTGCTGATTAACCTGCGGCATCGCCCAGCGCGCCGCGATCTCGGCGACCGCTACGAATTGCACCGCAGCTTGCTTTGCGCTTTCCCGGCGGAACTGCCGGCTGGGGAGCGGGTCTTGTATCGCGTCGAACATGCGCCGCGGCAGGTTTATGCGACAGTGCTGCTGCAATCACAGACAGCGCCGGACTGGCAGCAAGCGCAGCGGCTGAGCGCGCCGGGCTATCTATTTGTGCCGCCAGCCCTGCGCGAGTTTGAGCCGCGAGCCCAGGAAGGCATGCGCTTGCGCTTCCGCCTGCAAGCCAACCCCACCGTCAAGCGCGATGGCAACCGTCACGCCATTTATGCCGAAGACGCGCTCATGCGGTGGTTGCAGCGCAAGAGCGACGCGCATGGCTTTGCGGTAGAGCCGAGGGATGTCCGCACCGTCAGGCTGGGCAAGCTGCATGACAAGCGTCGCAGGCAGACCTGGCATGCCATCCAGTTTGAAGGCGTATTAAAAGTCATTGAGCCGGAGAGCTTTATCAAAGCATGGCGTGGCGGCATCGGCAGCGCCAAAGCTTTTGGCTTCGGCCTGTTATCTGTCAGCCGGCGCTAACTGCCTTTGCAGGCAAATCGTTTTCCCAGAAGCGCCAGAAGCATAAGAAATGCTGATTGCGGCTTAACAAGTGAATAGGAAAGTAAGAATGAGCAAGGCATCCCGTTTTTCGGACAGGCGCGGCAGCGCGCCGTATAGCGGTCTGGATGGCTTGCAATTGGTTCGGCGTCCGCTAGCTGGCGCGGATGACGAATAGGGAGCCTAGCCATCATCGGAAATTGGGTTAAACTGCGTTAGCCCTTGGGAGAACATTACAATTGTTACCGAAGGGTTTTCCCCACAGGCGTGGGGGTGAACCGGGGTAATCGCATGAAGCCGAGCTACGCAAGATGTTTTCCCCACAGGCGTGGGGGTGAACCGTGAGTGCCAGCGATTCTGCGCCAGACCTAATGGTTTTCCCCACAGGCGTGGGGGTGAACCGGCAGACAAGGGCTGCTACATCATCTGGCATGAGTTTTCCCCACAGGCGTGGGGGTGAACCTTATCAACAGCAACCTAGAGAAAATCGCGGAACGTTTTCCCCACAAGCCTGGGGGTGAACCGGTTGAGCCGCCAAGCCTGCGCCTTTGCGATACGACATGGTATGATTGCAGGGTAGCAAAGGCGAAAGCAGACATGTCAAGCGCAACTCAGCACGTTCTCGTCACCCAGCCTGGCGTCGTTCGCCTGACGCCCGGCCTGCTGCCCGCGCCAGCCCCCGACGAAGTATTGGTCCGGACAAGCAAAACCTTGATCAGCCCCGGCACCGAGCGCGCGATCTTGTTGAATCTGCCCGGCCTCGCCCTGCAATACCCCAAGCTTGTCGGTTACAGCCATGTCGGCGAGATTGTACAGGTCGGCGCGGGAGTCCGCAGCCTAAAAATCGGCGACAGGGTCGCGAGCAAATCCCGCCATGCCAGCCACGTTCTCGTCAAAGAGGCGCTCTGTCATCTACTGGCGCCTGACCTGGACGATGAGCGCGCGACCTTTTTTCAACTCCTGGCGACCTCGCTGCAAGCGGTGCGCAAGACGCGCCTCGAAGTCGGTGAAGCGGCGGCCGCGCTCGGCGCGGGATTGGTGGGCCAGTTGACATTGCAGGTTGCGCGCGTGGCCGGCGCCATGCCTGTGGTCGCCATCGACAATCACCGAGCCCGGCTGGCGCTGGCGCGTGAGTTGGGCGCGGACCACATAGTCTTGGACCTGAACAAGGAAAAAGATTCCAGTGTGGCGGCTGCCTTGGCGGAAGGCTTTCCGGTTGTGGTAGAAGCCACCGGCAATCCCGCGGCGCTAATGAGCGCCTGCGACATCGCTGCCTTTGGCGGCAGGATTGCCTTGCTCGGCAGTTCGCGGGGACTAAGCGAATCATTTGATTTCTACAAGCGCGTGCACAAGAAGGGCATTACACTAATCGGCGCGCATATTGACACTGCTGCTCGGCTCTCTTCGGCGCCAGGCTGGTGGACCCTGCGCGCTGAACAGCAGACCGCCTTGAAATTGCTGCAAAGTGGACGGGTCAATGTCGCCCCGTTGATAAGTCATCGCTTTCATCCCAGCGAAATAGCGGCGGCTTACGACCTGCTGGCGCAATGGAATCTTGACGCGATAGGCATAATGATCGATTGGCTCTAAGCCAATACCGGATTGAAGAGAGGCAAGATGCCAAGACATGCGATGAACGAATTATTCAATGCGCCATATTACGAAAAGCCGCGTCAATTGCGGCAGACCTGGCTGAAAGATGTCGGCTACGATGAAGCGCCTCATTACATCGAGCGCATGGGCATGACCGAGCTGGAAGACTTCCTGCAGGTCGCCGGGCAACGCTTGGATTATGTCAAGATCGTCACCTCGCAAGTCATCTATAGCCCGGGCGATTGGCTAAAGCGCAAGGTCGCCGCCTATCAGCGCCACGGCGTCGAGCCATATCTCGATCACGGCTTCTTCATGACTGCCTACCAAAACGGCGTAGTTGAAGAAGCCATAGCCGCCGCGCGCGACTTGGGCTTCCGTGTCATCGAGTTTATGAATACCACCGCCGAAATCAACCCGGCGCAATGGAAAGCCTGGCGCAAATTCGCCTTGGACAAAGACATGCGCATCATCCAAGAACATCACCCCATCAATCATTGGGACAGGGCTTTGCCGCTGCGTCCCGCCACGGCTGATCAGATCCTGCAGGGCGTAGCGCCAGCCCTGGAGGATGGCGCCTTCATCGTCATGATCGACCACGAGGAATTCGACCTCCAAGGACAATGTGCGGCAGAAGTAATCGGCAAAGTTGTGGACGAATTGGGCTTGGAAAAACTGGTCTTTGAAGCAACCTCGCCCAAAGAAGGTCCCATGCTCTGGCGCGACAATTTGACCAGCTATTTCGCCATGTTCGGCGAAAACTGCAATGTTTCCAACGTCATGCCGAGCCAAGCGCTATATGTCGAAACGATGCGCGCGGGAGCAGCGCAAGACAGTCGAGGCTAAGCCGGCCCCGGCCACCAAATCAAATCTAGGAGCGAATGCTGATATGCAGGCAAATGGTTTAGACAAGCTGAGGCGGTTTGACACGGCGACGATTTGCAACGTCATTGAACTGTTCGAAGTCCGCCCGCGAAATCAGGGTTTTATGCGGCGGGGGATCAAAGCCGCCTTTCCCGATCTGCCGCCTATGGTGGGTTTCGCCTCCACCGCGACCTGCCGCACCTTCGTTCCCCCTGTCACAGGCAAGACCGCCAGCGTAGCCGATGTCATCGAACGCTTCGCCGAACTGTCCGGTCCTGCGGTGGTTGTGATTCAAAACCTGGACGGCGGCGGCTCCGCAGCCATGTTCGGCGATGTCATGTGTACCGCGTTCCGGGCATTTGGCGCGGTGGGCTTGGTAACCAACGGTCCGGGGCGCGACCTGCAACAAATAGCGCCGCTAAAGTTCCCGGTGTTTTTCGACGGGCTGGTCTGCTCGCATGGCTACAATCACCTGCTCGATTTCCACACGCCCATTCAAGTTGGCGGCATCACTGTCGCGCCGGACGATTTGCTGCACGGCGATGGCAACGGCCTTACGAACATTCCCAAAGACATCGCGCATGACGTCGCCGATGCTTGCGCGGATTTCGCCGCAGCCGAAAAAGTCATCCTGGACTTGGGGTCGCGTAACGAGCCGAGCCAAGCGGATCTGCGAGACGCTTATCGCGAAAAGGCGCGCCTGGTGGACCAGTTGGCTGCGCGACTGCGGTTGCCACGCTAAAATCCCAACTCTGGCGAACAGGACGAACACTAGAAAGCGAGCGGCGCATGAGACTCTATGTCACCGGCGGCACCGGACTCGTTGGCAGCAATGTCATCCGCTTGGCGCGCCAGCGCGGGCTGGAGATAATCGCCTCGCAATACGGTCCCGAGCCGGAGTGGCGCGTGGATTACCAGCTCGATCCGCTGGATTTCGCCGATCACGCCGCCGTCCGCGCTTCCATTCACAAGTACCAGCCCGACGCGGTCATCCACAGCGCCGCCATCCTCGACCAGATCTTCATGGATACGCAGCGAGAGCTGTCCTGGAACATCATGGTCGAAGGCAGTCGCGCCCTGGCGCAAGCCTGCCGCGACCTGGGCGCGCGCCTGGTATTTGTCTCTTCCGACTGGGTATTTGACGGGCGCGCCGCTATCGTAGACGAAGACTCGCCGCCCTGCCCGGTGAACTTCTACGGCGTGATGAAAGTCGCCACCGAGCGGGAACTGAGCGTGATGACGGACCTGGATTACGCTATCGGCAGGCTGGCCGGCGTCTACGGCTCGAACTATGCGGCGCCCTCGCTGACGCGCATGGACAACGGCTTGGGCTTCGATTTTTCTGTCTATGTCATCCACCGCTTGGCGGCCCGCTTGCCGGCGACGGTCTGGACCGGACCCAAAGTCAATGACATGGCGCATCCGACTTTGGCTTCCGACTGCGCGGATTTGCTCTTGCGGCTGGCGCAAGCCGACGACAATGGCATCTTTCACTGTTTCGGCAGCCAATCAATCAGCCGCGTCGAGCTTGCCCATCAAATCGCGACGACATTCGAAGCCGACCCCGCTCTGATTAACACAACAGTCACGGACGCCGCGGTCCTGGACGCGCATCGGCACATCGGCATCCCTTATCGCACCATCGCCAGCACAGAAAAAACAGCCAAAGCCTTGGGGAGACGGGCTTTGAATGTGGCGGAGGGACTGCGCGCTTTCCGCAAAGAATGGGACGCGATAAGCGGCTAGCGGCGCGCCGTCACGCGCTGATGCCTTGCGCTCGCTCTTTCTAGTTGCGACAAATCGATCATCCGACAGAAGGTGAAAGCCATGTCCAAACCCAATGTCGTATTCTTGCTGACCGACCAATGGCGCTTAAAAGCCTTGGGATACGCCGGCAATAAGCAAGTCCAGACGCCGAATATCGACCGCCTGGCTGGCGAAAGTCTCGATTTCCGACATGCCATATCCGGCTATTCGGTCTGCTGCCCCTGGCGCGCCAGCTTCCTCACGGGCCAGTACCCGCTGACGCATGGCGTCATCATCAACGACGTGCCGATCGGCAGCGACCCGGTCGGGCTCGGCGCCGCCTTCAAGAACGAGGGCTACAATACCGCCTACATTGGCAAGTGGCACGTGAACGGACGGGGACGCAGCAGCTACATCCCGCGCGAGCGCCGCCTGGGCTTCGATTACTTCAAGGCTCTGGAATGCAACCACGACTACAACCGATCGGCATATTACGCCCACGATGACCCGACAATGCGCTTCTGGCACGGCTATGACGTCTTCGCGCAGGCAGGGGACGCCCAAGCCTATATCCAGTCGCAGCGAGCCGATCAGCCTTTTATGCTGGTATTGTCTTGGGGACCGCCCCACGATCCCTACCAGACCGCGCCCCAGGCATACCGCGACATGTACCACGCGCGGGATATGCATTTGCGACCCAATGTGCCGGACGCCATGGCGGACCAAGCGCGGGAATGGATCGCTGGCTATTACGCCCATTGCAGCGCCATCGACAAAAGTGTTGGCGATATCCTGGAGACGCTCGACGACTGCGGGCTCGGCGAGGATACGCTAGTTGTTTTCGCCTCCGATCACGGCGACATGCTAGGCTCCCAGGGCTTGGAGCGCAAGCAGAAACCCTTCGACGAGTCGATTCGCGTTCCCTTTCTCTTGCGTTATCCGCGGGGTTATGGGCGCTCCGGGCGCCCGGTCGAGCGCTTCCTCAACGCGCATGACATCATGCCCACGCTCTTGGGCATCTGCGGCTTGCCCATCCCCGACAGCGTCGACGGGCGCGACTTGTCATCCGAGCTGGCGCTGCCGGCTGGCGCGGAGGACGGCGCGCTGCTGGCTTGCTTTCAGCCCTTCGGCGAGTGGCATCGCGGCCGCGGCGGCGTCGAATACCGCGGCATCCGCAGCCCGCGCTATACCTACTGCCGAAAGTTGGATGGACCTTGGTTGCTCTACGATAACGAAGCGGATCCCTATCAACAGCGGAATCTGGTCAATCTGCCGGACCTGGCGGAAATCCAACATGCTTTAGAGCGACTGCTACAGAGGAAATTGCAGGAGCTGGGGGACGAATTCCGCCCGGGACGCGCCTACGTCGACAAATGGGGTTATCCGCTGGACGACACCGGCACCATGCCCATCCGCTGGTAGCGCCTGACGGCGCCGTTCGAGACAGAAAGCGCCATCTACCAAGAATGAACGATATTTTCCGCCGTTCGCCAAGCCAGAGCCATAATCGTTTCGGCCGGGTTGAAACCGCCGTTGGTCACATGCGGTGATGAATCGGCAATGTAGAGATTCTCCTGGCTGTGTACGCGACACCATTTGTCCACAACCGAGGTCGCGGGGTCCTCGCCCATGCGACAGGCGCCGGCTTGGTGCTGCCCGCCCGAAAGGCGCAGGACGGGTTGCGCGCCCCAAACCTGGATTGCGCCCGAAGCGCGCAGCCATTCTCGCGCGCGCTCGTGCATGAAGGCCGCGCTGCGTACTGTCTCTGGATGAGTTGTTCCCGAAAGATGCGCCACGGGAATGCCATAGCGATCTTTTACTTTTGCGTTGATTGTCACACGCCCATCGGGATGTGGAATCTCGTGCACGGGTCCATTGATATCGTTGATGCGTCGGAAGTTCTCTCGCATGAAACGTTTCGCTTTGACGCCCCAGCGCGGCGCATCCGGCGGGTACTGGCTCTTCCAGACGACAATTGGCGTACAGACATCGGAATCGGTCAACATGCCTCCGCCGATGATGTCGCCGTTATCGTGGTTGAAATCGCAGGTTGCGATTGATGCGCCCGGTCCCAGGCCATCATAGATGTCGTCGGGGAAAAGCCCAGTGGCGCCCGGATAATAATGTCCTTGCAGATGCCGCCCTACCTGATCGCTGTTATTGCCGACGCCTTGCGGCTCGCGCCTGCTGGACGAATTGAGCAAGAGCCGCGCCGTTTCAACCGCGCCGCAGCTCAAAACAACGACCTCGGCTGTGATGTCCTCTTCGCTGCCGTCAGCCGCTACTACAGTCACGCCTTTGACCGCGCCAGAATCGCTGATCAAGAGCCTGCGCGCCATCACCTGGGACCGCAGCTCACAATTTCCTGAACTCAAGGCGCGCGGGATCGTCGTATTGTGGCTGCCGTTTTTAGAATCGTTTGGGCAGCCGAAGCCAAAACAATGCTGACAGTAAACGCAGGCGGGGCGATCGTTGTACGGGATTGAATTAATTAATCTGGGCATGCGCAGCCCCCGCCAGCCCAAGTCTTCCAGCCCTTTCAAATGCACGCGCGATTTGTCCGGCATGGGCAGGGCCGGCATCGGATAAGGCTTGTTGTATTTGGGCAGATGATACATCGTTCGGTCATCGCCACAGACGCCAAGCTCCCACTCGACTTTCTCATAATAGGGCGCAAGGTCGTCGTAAGATATGGGCCAATCCGCCAGGGAGCTGCCCGCGGGAACGCCATAAATGCTAGCCATGCGGAAGTCCTGTGGCATAAAGCGCCAAGCCTGCCCGGCATAGACACGCGTGCCGCTGCCCACGCAAGCGGCGTTATTCTGGTAGCCCGGCTCGTGCGGACGAATGACCAGACCCTCATCGCTCGTGCGTGGATTGCCGTCGATATCCGGTCCGGCGTTGTGGCCATAAAGCGACACACGCTGGTTGCGCAGGTGATCGCGGCCGATGTCTGCGGTGGAAAGCTGCCGCCCGCGTTCCAGCAGCAGAACCGATTTGCCAGCTCCCGCGAGCACTGCGGCCGCCACACCGCCCCCAGCGCCAGAACCGACCACGATTACATCGTATTGGCTCATGCTGTCACCTTGAATCCCACCATTGCCCAGGCGATACCATCGCGATTGCACCGTTGCCCGGGTCGGCATAGAAGCCTTCGCTGCAATGTTCAACAATCTGAGCAAAAAACGCTGCCCCTTCGATGTGCCAATTCGATTTTGTTTCGCCTCGCTCTATGGCTTCGAGCAAGGCGGTTTTCGCCACCAGGTCGAGGTTGGCAAACGGGACTTGGAACACTATTTCAGCTTCAAGCTCAAGCGCGTCCAGCCAGTCGCGATAGGCAGCCAGACAACTTGAAAGGTCGCTTTCAAGTTGGCGCAGCAGGTAGTCCCCGACACCAGATTCCCAACCGCCCGGGTAGTCATCTTCAGGAATAATGGCGTCAACTACGGCTTGCAGTGTCACGATTTGACGTGGTTCAAGCACAGCTCAGCTCCTTATGTCACACTTTCCGCTATAGCAATTGCGATTGCGCCGCTGAAATAAGAAACATCAAAAGACGCCTAGCGATTGGGCGGCTGCTGGCTTGCGTCGACGGGCGTTATCGACGCGAGCCAGCGAGCCGCGCTCGCCGAATATTATTTCTTGCTTGGGTCTGCCCAGTGGCTCGCCCGAAGCGGTCCTATGGCGCAGGACGCTGCTTTCGGCATTGCTTTGATACAGCGCCGCCCGCCACAATGCCCAGATAAAAAGCTCGCGGACCAGCAGAAAAAGGATCAGCGACAGCCCCAGCCCCAGCGCTGTGATGTCCATAGCGCGCGGGTCCTGCCGGGCGATTGCCTGCAGTGTCACGGGACCCGCTAGCGCTATCATGCAACTCATGACCTGCAACGTGGTATAGCAGGCCAGCGTCAAGCCGGCGCCATAGATCGGACCATTCAGCCGGCGTTCCAGCGCCATCGGCAGCAAACACAAGAAGAGTACCGACTGCTTGTGTTCCTGAACAATAAGCAAGGACAAGAGCGACAATTCGATGAGCAGCCGCGCCAGACGGCTGGTATCGACGGTCTGCAAAGCGATGAGCGTGAAAAAGATGGTCATGGCGAAGGCGGCAAAGACGATGCCGGCTGCAAGCTTTCGCAGCAGCGTCGTGCCAACCAGGGCATCGCCCTGGCGCAAGACCAACTGGCAGATCGCCAAATAGATAAAGACTCTTCCCGCTGGGATGACACTCGCTTCGTCCAGGCGCGCCTGCCGCGAAATGAGCGCGACGATGCGATAGAGCCATTGGGGCGAGCAGATGAGGCTATGCAGGCTCAAGCCCAGGGGCAGCAGGTAAATAACGCCGACGCCGACGCTGCCATAGAGGCTGGCGAGCGCGAAGAACAAGAGCGCCGCCGCCAGCAGCGCCAGGGCAATGACCGGCGGACCGCTGCGGCTGCGTCTGAGCTGGCGGATGAAATGCTTGGCGATGGGCTGAAAGACCGGGCGGTTCAGGCGCCGCCACAGCCGCTGGCTGGGCAAGCCGTATGAGTCTAACCGGAGGCCCGACTTGAGCGGGGCGATAATATCAATGATTGGCGGGAACATCCGCAAGCGTCCGAAAACAGGCAAGCCGATAGATTGAAATAAGCCCTTAGGGCTAGGCTGTGGCGGCCGGGCTCAAATGGGTCTTTTTGGCTGGGTCTATCGTTTCGTCATAGAGGAAGCACTTAACCTCGCGCCCTTCGTGGACCACGCTGGGCGGGATATTGTCGTGGCAGATGTCCATCACGGCTGGGCAGCGACCGGCGAATTTGCAGCCGGTGCGCGTGTATTCGTCGGTTTCGATGACAGCCAGGTCGATCTGGTCGCCCCAGGCGTCGTCGACGTTGATGCTGGGAATAGAGGCTTTGAGGTTTTTTGTGTAGGGATGCAGCGGATTGCCCAGCACTTGCTCGGTAGTGCCGAGCTCAACGATCCAGCCGCGCAGCATCACCGCGATGCGATCGCCGGCGTAATAGGCGGTAGCGAGATCGTGGGTGATGTAGATGACGCTGACGCGGTTGTCCTCTTTCAATTTGCGGAACATATTGACAATCGACATGCGCAGGGAGGCGTCCAGCATGGACACGGGTTCGTCGGCGACAATCAAGGACGGTTTGGTAATCAGCGCGCGGGCGATGGCGACGCGCTGGGCTTGCCCGCCGGACAGCTCGTTGGGATAGCGCCCGGCGATCTCGGCCAGCGTGAGGCCCACCTCGCTTAATACTTCGTTGATGTAGCGCGGGGCGGCTTTTTTGTCAGCCACCATTTTGTAGTTGTAGACCGTTTCATACAAGTAGCGGTCGATGCGCTTGAGCGGGCTGAAGGCGGCGAAGGGGTCTTGGAAGACGGGCTGGACCTCGTTGTAGAACCAGGTCTTCATCTCTTTGTTGCTCAGATCGTTGATGACGCGATCCTTATAGCGTAGAATCCCCTGCGACGCCACTTCCATGCCCAACACCATCTTGGCCAAGGTGGTCTTGCCGCTGCCGCTTTCCCCGACTACGGCAAATATCTCTGGCTTATCCGATTCCAGGATGATGGAGGCGCTGTCCACCGCATGGAATTCTTGCGTGCTGAAACCCTGGCGGATGTGAAAGATCTTGCTCAGATCTTCGATTTGCAGCAGCGGACTGCTAGGCGACTGGCGCATGGCTCAATTCCTCTTCTACGACGTGGCAGGCGGTGCGGTGCCCGGGCTCGACTTGAATCATCTGCGGGTCGATGGTCTTGCAGATGTCCTTCGCCAGCGGGCAGCGCTCGTGGAAGCGGCAGCCGCTGGGCGGGCGATCCAGGGCTGGCGGGCGCCCGGGGATGCTCATACGTTCCGCGCGCGAATCCAGGTTGGGCAAGGATTCGATCAAGTATTTGGTGTAGGGATGGCGCGGACGGGTCAAGATCGTGCGGGTATCGGCTTCTTCCACCAGTTTGCCGGCGTACAAAATGGCGATGCGGTCGGCTAAATTGGCGTGTACGCCGATGTCATGCGTGATCAAGACCAGGGTGCTGCCTTCTTTTTTCTGCACGTCCTTGAGCATTTGTATCACGCCGCGCTGCACAACCACATCCAGGGCAGTCGTGGGTTCATCGGCGAAGATAAGCTTGGGCCACAAAATGGTCGCCAGGGCGATGGTGACGCGTTGGCGCATCCCGCCAGAAAGCTGGTGCGGGTAGGAAGCCATGACCTTCTCCGGCAAACCTAGGTCGCGCAGGTAATCGGCCGTGAGCCGGAACGATTCCGACTTGGTGACATCACGGTGGGCGCTGATGAAGTCGTGGAAGGTATCGCGGATGCGGCGCACCGGGTTCAAGACATGCATCGAGCCTTGGGGGATGTAGGAAATCGTGCGCCAGCGCAGGTCGTTCCGTTGCTCTTCGGTCATGTCGGCGGCATGGATGGTTTCGCCGTCCAGATGATAGGCGACGTCGCCGCCGACGACTGTCAAAGGCGGTTGGTAGGCGTTTAAGAGAACGCGCAGCAGGGTCGATTTGCCGCAGCCGGATTCGCCGGCAATGCCGTAGACTTCGCCTTCCTTGATTTGCAGAGAGATGTCATCGACGGCTTTGACCGTGCGTTCGACGCCATAGGCGGAAGTGATGTAAAAGGCGCGCAAGTTTTTCGTTTCGATTATCGTGCCCATTATTCGACCCCCTCAAGATCAAGGTCGGTGTGCTGCGCCTGCAAACGGACCAGACGCTTGCGCGGGTCGAGATATTCGCTGATGCCGATGGAGACAAGATAGAAGCCGACAACCATAGTAATGATGGCTACAACCGGCGCGATCAAAACCCAGGGCTTGCCAGCAAAGATCGAACTCCATTCATTCGCCCAATAGATCATCGTACCAAGGCTCAAACTATTTAAATCGCTGAGGCCCAGGTAGGAGAGCGTGACTTCCATGCCGATGGAAAAGAGGAAACCGCTGACGATATCAGCCAATAGAAAAGGAATGATAAAGGGCAGATGTTCTTGTACGACAATTTTGAATGTGTTCATACCGCTGAAAACGGCGGTATGGGTGAAATCGCGCTCGCGCAGGCTCAAAACCTGGGCGCGGTAGCGCTTGGAAGGATAAGCCCAATCCAGAATGCCAATGAGAATGCCAAGGCTCACAAAGGTTAATTGCCCCTTCATGATCACGGCGACCAATATAAGCAAGGGTAATCGCGGGATAACGATGACACTCTCGACAATAGACTGGATTATGCGGTCGGCAATGCCGCCAAGATAACCGGATATCATGCCAAGGATCACGCCAATGCCGCGTCCGATGAATACGGCGATGCTGGCAATGATCAAAGTATTCCTCACGCCGACGGTCAGCATCCAGAAGACATCTTGCCCCAGAGTCGTCGTGCCTAGCACATATTCCGCCGAAGGCGGTGTGCCGCGCATTTTGCGGGGCACAACCCGGCGCTTTTCTGGCGGGTAGGGCGCGAAGAATGACAAGACGACAAACACTGCCACAACGAAGAGGATAAGCGAGCCAAAGCGAAATGACAGGCTAAAACGAAACAGGTCACGGAGGGTCGTTAGCATGGCGGCAGCCTCATCTCAGACGAACACGGGGATCGAAGACGGGGTACAGCAGATCTACGATGAGCGAGCCGGTGGCGATGCCGACGATGGATAGCAAAGTGATACCCATAATGATGTTGTAATCCGCCGTACTGATCGCGGTAAATAGTTTGGAGCCAACACCCGGATAGCCGAACATCACCTCGGTAATGAGCGCGCCTTCGAACATTGCGCCCAGCGAGAGCGCCAGATCATTGACATGCGGCAGCATGGTATTGCGGATGATGTAGGACATGACAATTCTGCGTTTGGGCAAAGCCGCCAGCTCGGCATACTGTACATAGTCGCTGGCAATTTCACTGGTGGTCAATGCCTTTGCAATGATAAATCGGAAGGCGAAGCCACCAATTACAATAGACAAAGCCGGCAGAAATCCAAAACGAATTATGCTGCTGATGTAATCCCAAGTCAGGGATGGTGAACCCTGGGCGCCGCCGACCATGGGAAAAAGCGGGAAGTAGAAAGCGAAAACGATGAGCAGTATCAAAGCGATAATGAGATAAGGCGTGGGATAAACGACGATGACAATTCTCTCTAAGACTTGCGCCCAAGGTTTGTGATAAAAATATCCCACTAATGAGCCAACAAAAATTCCTGACAGCCAAGAAATGAGCGTGGCGGTTGTTAGCAGCCCGATCGTCCAAGGGATGCCAGCGCCAATGATCTCGCTGACAGGCGTGGGGAAATTCTGGAAAGACGGACCCAGATCGCCCTGCAAGAGCCGCGACCAGAAGGCGATGTATTGTTCGAAGAGATTGCCGCCCAAGCCATAGAGATCTTCCATAGTGGCGCGCATGGCGACGACCGCTTGCGGATCAATGGTTTGGAAAGCCGTCATGCGCGCGATCATGTCGTCGACCGGATTGATCGGTGAAAAACGGGGTATAAGGAACGTAATTGTTACGCCCACGAATATAACGACTGCCCACTGTATGACGCGCGGAAGAATATAAGTTCTAAGCAGCTGCATAGACCCCCCATCCCCCTGCCCCTTCCCCCACTAGGAGGGAAGGGGAGTTACAAAACTTGGGAACTCGGCTAGCTTAAGGCTAGCCCGTCGGTTGCAGGTTCTGGATGGCGTATTTGCCGCCCTGGAACCAGTACAAGGGCTGATAGTTCGGGTTTTCCGCAGTCGGGAAGCCCGTCCAGTAGGTTTCGTCCCAAGTGACGAACTTCTTGAAAGCGATGCAGGTGATATCGAACATGTTCTCGACCCAATTCTGCAAGAACTCGATGCCAAGCGCGACATTTTCCGCTTCTTGCGAAACCGGGTTAACCGATTCCATGGCGTCAATCAGTTCATCGCTTCTGTCATCCTTGAGGCGCCGTACACTGTCGCCGCCCAATGGACGATAGTCTTCGCCAACCGGGGCGTAGTACTTGGAATGGCGGCCGCGAATCTGGGGCCACATATCGCCTGACGCCAGCGCGAAGCTGGTCCAGGGCGTGCTGACCTCGTAGCTGCCTACCTGGTGGTTCTGGCTCCAGGTATTGCGATCGAGCGTGCTGAAGTTGACCTCGATGCCGAAGTCGGTCCACATGTCAAAGGCAGCCTGTCCCATGCGGTAGGCGTCGTTTTCGCTGGGATCGGATTGCAGATCCAGCACCCAAGGCTCGCCATCTGGCGTCATCCACATACCGTCGCCGCCGCGGCTCAAACCAGCCTTCATCAGCAGCTTCTCGGCGGCGTCGGTGTCATAGTTCCACCAGCCAGTACCGAAAACTTCGTGCGGTTCGCCGGGTACAGCGAAGCCCTGCTCTTCCGCCCAAGCCGCGATCTGATCGGGCACGGTCGGGTCATAGGGATTGTACATTTCGCCATCGCCCAGGTCGATTTGCAGGTTGCTCAGCCATTCTTCCATCGGACCGTGATACAGCTCATAGAGCTTGGCTGTTGGCGGGACGGGGAAGGGCGTAACTTTGGCGACGCCGCCGATATATTCGGTCTGCAACTCTACGATATCAATCGCCAATGCCAGCGCCCAACGGACATCCTTATTGGTGATCATGGGATCGCCCTCGTAGTTGAGCGCCAATTGGCGGCTGCTAACTTCGTTGGGATAAGCCCATGGGAAGTCCTGATACCAGCTACGCGCGTTCGGCGCGTTTTCCAAGGTGAAATCGAAAGATTCGATATCGACATCGAAATAGACATCAAGCTCATTGCGAGACATGGCGATGGCTTTCTTGATGTTCTCGTTGCCATAGAAGATGCTCAAGGCATAGGGAGGACCGGAACCGCC
Source organism: Phototrophicaceae bacterium (assembly GCA_965116975.1). GTDB lineage: Bacteria > Chloroflexota > Anaerolineae > Aggregatilineales > Phototrophicaceae > UBA6055. The sequence goes on along the minus strand of OZ220735.1, from coordinate 1,160,094 downwards.
GGTGATGATGCCAGCCAGCGAATTCTCCGGGTCGTCACGCCGCTTGAACAGTTCCCAATAACCGTTTGGATCGGCTTCGACTGGCAGGTAGTTGCCCAAGACGACGACATCCTGCGCTTCCCAGACCCAGGAACCCAGGTTTTCGCCATCAGCCAGGTTCGCTTCCGCCTCGGCAACGATGTGGCTTGGCATCATATAGATGCCGTTCCAGCGCGACTCGAAGAGCGTGTGGAAACGCGGATTGGAGCGGTTCAGCGTGAAATGTACGCTGTAGTCGCCCATCGCCTCGACCGCGACGTCAAAGTCGACCAACTGCGGATGCCAGCCACCCTGACCCAGTTCCGGGTTGGCTTTGATGGTCTCGATGGTGTAGACGACATCATCGGCGTTGAATTCTTCGCCATCGGACCACATGACGCCTGGGCGCAATTCAACCGACATTTCGGTGAAGTCATCGTTGTAGACCGGGTCCGCGGCCGCCAAAGCATGGATGAAGGTGCCCGTTTCCTGATCGCGATTCCAGAAAGTCTCCAGCATCAAAGCGTGGTGGAATGGCGTCGAGCCGCCGATACGCCAGACGTTGAAGTTATTCACGGTCTGCCAGCGGAAAATTTGGTCAAAGACCCAAAGATCTTCGCGCGGGATATCGACGGGAAGGCCGTCAGGTTCCTGCGCGAAGCCGACTAGCGATGGCACTACGAGCAGCGCCAGCACTAAGAATAAAACAAGTTTCCTTAACATAGGGAAGCTCCTTAAAATTGGATAAACGTTCTTAAGAGCGTCATTACAACACTCCCAATACCAAATTAACCAAGCGCGACGGCGGTCGATTGCCGCAGCGCCAGCCGCGGCTCGATCGTAATCGACTCTGGGCATTCGCCCCGCATCAGCGCCAACAGCATGTTCATCGCCATGCCACCCCATTCCGACAAGCGGTGATTAACAGTCGTCAGCGGCGTTTTGAAATCGCGCGAACGCGGCAGGTCGTCATGCCCCACCACGCTAATCCGCTCCGGCACTTGATAGCCGATTTCCTGCAGGCGCCGTATCGCGCCCATCGCCATCCGATCATTAAAAGCCAGCAACGCTGTCAGATCGGGATTGGCGCGTATCAGCTTCTCGGCAGCCAATTCGCCACTCTGTTCGGAGAAGTTACCATATTCGCAAGGCAAAGAGCAAGCATCCAGACCATGATCCGCCGCCGCCATTCGCACGCCCAGCATACGATCTTCAATATCCCGCAAAGCGATTAGCCCAATCTGGCGATGACCCAATGCGAGCAAATGCTCCATCATCAAGCGACCGCCCATCCGGTTGTCGCTGCGCAGAAAATGTTGATATGGATAGGTGCCCAGGACTACTATCGGCAACTCCAACCGGGACATAAAGTCCATAATAGGCGAAATGTCGGAATGCCCGTCCATTATAACGCCGTCCAAGTAGCCGCCGGAAAGCAAATTGACGAAGTTGCGGTCGAGCCGACCAGCTTGAATCTTGGGCGAGGAAATGAGCAAGTGATAACCCTCGTCGCTGCAATAGGCTTCGATGCCAGACAATATCTGCAGCGAAGCCAATGCTGTAAATGGACTATCATGGAAACGTGGAAAAACCGCCGCGATGATGCGCGTTTTGCCCGATACCAGAGCCCGCGCCGCGAAGTTCGGCCGGTAGCCCAATGCCGTACTCGCCTCGCGCACCCGTTCCTGGGTGTCGGCGGCGTATTTCTCCTTGGAGGAATTGGATAGGATGCGCGACGCCGTTGATACCGATACGTTGGCGCGGCTGGCTACATCACGAATAGTCGCCAAAACAGTCTTCCTCAAAACAAGCGACGCGATCAATAGACATGACTATAACCAGAAAACTTAAATCGCGCAACCGTTTGCATTAAGACGAGAAACTGATTATAATGTTTTGCTATAGTTCGCGCGGTCCTTCACAAGTCGTCGTTCACAAATGAATGACTGGTTTTTGAAGAGCCCCCGGACAAACGCACATTTACGATTCTCTTAAATAAGGACGACAAGGTGCCAAAAAAACCCAATGTCTTACTGATAGCCATCGATTCCATACGCGCCGATCACATGAGTTGCTATGGCTATGATCGGCTGACGACGCCGCATATTGATCGCTTCGCCCAATCCGGAACCCTATTTGAAAACACCTTCAGCCCGCATATCCCCACAACACCTGCCTACGCGTCGATGCTGACGGGCCGGGACTGCTTCGGCACACAGGTTGTCGCTCTGCGCCACAAGGGTCCCCTGCGCGCGGAAACGCCAACGGCGGCTGAAATCTTCCGCGGTTACGGATACAACACAACTTCTGTCGGTTTCAAAGGCAATCCCAGCTCGCGCGGCTTCGATACTTATTTAGAATTCGCCGGTTGGGGAAGTTTCAAAACCGGTCGCAGCCCCAAAGCCCAGCGCCTGAACGAAGTCACTATCCCGGAGTTGGAGCGTCTTTGCGCGGATGACAAGCCCTGGTTTGTGACGCTGCGCCACATGGACCCGCATGCGCCCTACCTGCCGCCCGAACCTTACGAGCGCATGTTTTACCATGGGGATGAAGCAGATCCGAACAACCGCTCGATGGACCCGGTGCTTGATTTCAAACCCTTCGCTACTTTTTTCAAATCCTGGATGCCGCCGGGCATCTCCGACAAAGACTACATCATCGCGCAGTATGATGGCGCCATCGCCTATATGGACGCCTGCATTCAATCTATATTCACGGCGCTGGAAAACCTGGGCGAGCTGGACAATACCATCATCGCGCTCAATGGCGACCACGGCGAAACGCTTTACGACCATGAATGTTGGTTCGATCACCATGGCATTTACGACAATGTGCTGCACGTGCCTTTGATCATCCGCTACCCGTCACTGGTCCCCGCGGGTCGGCGAATCTCGGGTTACAACCAGCACAAAGACCTGCTGCCTACCCTGCTCGACTTGGCTGGGCTGGCTGATAAAGCCGCTGAGGACGGACTCGGCTTCGACGGCGAAAGCCTGATGTCCCTGGTGAATGGCGAAGCGGCCTCATTTGACAGCGAGTTCTATATCAGCGAATGCACCTGGATGCGCAAGCACGGCTGGCGTAGTCCTACCTGGAAGCTGATGATCGCCCTCGAGCCGGATTTCCATTTCAAGCCGCCGGTCGAGCTATACAACATGGTCGAGGACCCGGAGGAGAACCATAATCTGGCTGAAGATCGTCCCGATGTCGTAGAATCGCTGCGGGGGCGCATGGAAGCGTGGATCGCCAAGCGGGAAGCCGAAACCGGCTTACCCAACCCCATGCTCACGCAAGGCGATTGGCATGGAAAGGAAGGCATCGGCGCATTCAAAACTTCGCAGCAGGCTTATGATACGCTTTACATCGGCGACCTGGACGAAGCTATCAGACTGCAAGCGCAATCGCGAGAAGAAGAATAATCTAGGTTTTCCGGTGTTTGTGAACGAGGAACGAGTATGGGCTGGGCGACTCTGTAAGTCGCCCACAAACCAAGTATAAGGAGATTACTTATGGCTTTACGAGTCGCAATCGTTGGCATGGGCGGCGTCGGCAACAATCACGGCCGCTGCTATAGCAACCACCCAGAAGCGGAAGTCGTCGCCGTCTGCGACATCATCCAAGAGCGCTCCGACAAAGCGGCCGAGACCTTCGGTTGCCAAGGTTTCTATTCGGTCCAAGCATTGCTCGACAGCGGAATCGAATTCGACGCCGCCAGCGTGACGACAGCGGGCGTCGAGAACGGCGGCGACCACTACCAACCAACCATGCAATTGTTAGAGGCTGGTTACCCGGTATTGGGCGAAAAACCGATTTCCAATCGCATCCCAGCAGCGGAGGAGATGGTGGCGCTGGCTCGCGAGAAGGAGCTGCGCTATGGCATCAACCTCAACCATCGCTTCACGCCCGCCGCCGTCCTGGCAAAAGAATGGATGCTGCGCGGGCGCCTGGGCGAAGTTAATATGATCGATATGACCATGTGGATCAACAACCCCAAGGAATCGTCGCCCCATTTCCACATGCGCGCGCTGCACCCGCATTCGCTTGATGTCATGCGTTATTTCGCGCAGGCGGACGTGAGCCAGGTTCACGCGATTTTCAAGAAGGGCAAAGGACGGGTGATCTGGTCCAACGTACAGGTCAATCTGCTTTACGAAAACGGCATCATCGGCCACTTGCGCGGCAGCTACGACGGCAACTTTGGCCATACGAGCCTCGGTGGCGGCAGCTATGGGCTGGAGACGCTTGACGTCTTCGGCTCGGACGGGCGCTTCTTCCTCAGAGACGCCTGCGAAGAACTCATCTATTATCCCCGCTTCAAAGGCTCGATCGAGCGGCATGAGAATTACGGCGGCATGAGTCACTTCGGCCAAACTTTCCAGAGCCGCATCAACCATTGGGTCGATCAAAATCTCGCTGGCGTCGCGCCGGACAAGATTGACGCCTCGGGCGCCGACGCCCTGCATGTGCAACGCATCATCGAAGCCGCAATCGAGTCCTGGGATACCAAGCAGGTGGTTTCGCTGTGATCACAGTGATTGGGCGCGGACACTCTGGCACGCGCGCCATTTCGCAAACGCTCTATGCTTCCGGCGTCTACATGGGGCAGACGCTGAACCCGTCGGCTGACCTGGTGCCGGGGCATAACATGTACGACGCCTGCCGCGTGTTCGCGCGCTATGTGCGCTGGAATGGCGACCTGAGCTGGGATTTCAGCCGGGCGCATGCAGCGGAAATACCTGCGCGCTTTACCAAGCTAATTAGCGACTATCTCGCCTCTGTGCTGAAACATGGCGGGGCGCGCAAGGGCTGGAAGATCCCGGAAACGACCTTGGTTTACCCCTGGCTGGCGCGGATGTACCCGAATATTCACTACATCTTTTGGATTCGCAATCCGCGCGATTGCATCATCGGCTCGCACAAGACCGATGATCTGCGCGATTTCGGCATTCAATACCCAGCAACTGACGACGAGCGCCTGCGCCGCGCCATTTCCTGGAAGTATCAATACGATTTGGTCCAGTCGACGCCCAAGCCGGCACGCTGGATCGAAGTGCGATTCGAGGACTTCGTATTAAAGCAAGAAGAAACCCTCGCGCGGCTGGAATACTTCCTGGGTATGCCCTTGGCTCGCGTCGTCATGCGCCAGGACACGATAAAGCGCTGGCAGCGCGATGAGGGACTCAATTATTTCGATTTTTTGGCGCCTGCCATGCGCGAATATAACTATGAGATGCCCCCACCCCAAACCCCTCCCCCATGAAGAGGGAGAGGCTTTACAATGCGAGTTAGCTGAGTTAGCAAGGAAAGGTAAAAAGACTAGATGGTGTTAAGAGTCGCAGTCATTGGTTTAGGACCTATCGGCAACCGCCACGCCAAGCTCTATCGGCAAGACCCGCTGGCGGAGTTGGTGGGGCTCTGCGACGTCATCAAAGAACGCGCCGACCAAGCTGCCCGCGATTATCAAGCGCCGGCCTTCTATGACGTGGAAACGATGCTGCGGGAGCTGGCGCCGGATGTTGTCAGCGTCACGACCGGCGGCTACGAGAACAGCAGCGATCACTACGAGCCGACCATGCAAGCTTTGTCGGCTGGCTGTCACGTCCTGGGCGAAAAGCCCATCTCGAACGAGATCGCGCCCGCCGAAGAGATGGTCGCCAAAGCGGCGGAAATGAACCTCTGCTATGGCATCAACCTCAACCACCGCTTCACGCCCGCGGCGCGCTTGGCGCGAAGCTGGATTGACGAGCGGCGCCTGGGCGATTTGCTCTTCGTCAATATGGCGATGTGGATCATGAACCGTGCCGAGACCTCGCCCTTTTACCATATCAAGTCGCTGCATCCGCATACCGTCGATGTCATGCGCTATTTCTGCGGCGATATTTCGGCGGTGCATTGCTTCGCCACCAAAGCGCCCGGACGGCAAATCTGGTCGACAGCGCAATTCAGCTTCCGTTTTGTGAACGGCGCCGTCGGCGCATTGACCGGCAGCTACGATATCGAGCGCGGTCATCCCATGGAGCGCTGCGAAGTCGCCGGCACGGGCGGCCGCTTCGTGCTCGACGATATGTGGCGCGAGCTGACACTCTATCCAGCCGGCAACTTGCAGAAAACCGTGTATAGCGATCCGCTCTTCGGCGGCTTCCACAATTTTGAAAACACCTTCCGCGAACGCATCCATTGTTTTCTGCGGCAAGTGAGTGAGGGCGTCGCGCCGGCCGACATTGATGGCAGTGGCGCGGAAGGCTTGGCGGCGCAGAAGGTGCTGGCTGCGGCGATTGAATCGCTTGAGACGGAGTCGGTGGTTTATCTGAACGATTGATATTTTAGCAATTCGGGAAAAGGAAAAAGAAATGAAACTCGGAGCAAATTCACTTTTATTCGGTTCTTGGGACATGGAAACCGCCTTCAAGTACCTGGCGATGGCGGGTTACGACGGCATTGAAATGTCAGCCATCGACAGCATGAGCCAACACCTGGTGCTGGATCGCTGGCAAGAGATCGCGCCGGAGGTCAAGCGGCTGGCAAAAACCTACGACCTGGAGCTGCTGGCGATGGAACAATCCTCGCGCGATGAGCCCCTGATGGAGAAAGCTTTTCAAGCGGCTGTGGAAATCGGCATCCCCATCATCTGCTGCGGTCCCGGCGGAAAATCCGATGACGAATCGACCTATCAACAAATGCTGGACGAATTGGGCGTCTTGGTGCAAAAAGCCGAAAAATACGGCGTGATGCTTTGTGTGAAAGCCCACGTCAACAACTACGTCTACAACACACCCACCAGCCTGAAAGTTCTGAACGACATCAGGTCGCCCTGGTTCGGCTTGGATATGGATCCATCACATATTCACCGCGCCGGCGAGAACCCGGTCGAGGCGATCGCGGCGGTCATCGACCACATCAAGCATGTGCATATCCGCGATTGCAAGGGGCGGCAGCAAGGTCCCGGCGCGCCAGAGGACCAAGCCAACGGGCGCGGCGATATCGACCTGGTCGGTTACATTCGCGTTCTACACGAAAACGGTTATACCGGTCCGCTGGACCTGGAGGTCATTGGCACCAAGAGGCTTGGGCATTCGCTGGAGCAGTGCTGCATCATCGGCGCCGAAGCGCGCGGACACATGCAGGCTTGCCTGCAAGCGGCTGGCGCGCGCTGAAAAACCGCCAGAAGGGATAAATAAAGAAATATGAGCTTTCAACCGAGCGAGAAACAGATCAACGCGGCTTATGACATCGCGCGCGAGCGCTACGCCGCCTTTGGCGTTGATGTGGCGGCGGCGGCCGCCACGCTGAAAACCGTGCCCATTAGCTTGCATTGCTGGCAAGGCGATGACGTGGGCGGCTTCGAAGACCCTGACCGCGGACTGAGCGGCGGCATCATGGCGACGGGCAATTATCCCGGCAAGGCGCGCAGTCCCGAGCAATTGCGCGCCGACCTGGACAAAGCCTACAGCTTGATACCCGGCAAGCATCGGCTGAATTTACACGCCTCCTATCTGGAAGCGGATGGCAAAATACCGCGCAACGAAATCCGCGGCGAACATTTTCAGAACTGGGTCGATTGGGCGAAGGAAATGGATCACGGCGTCGATTTCAACCCCACCCTGTTTTCGCATCCGCTGGCTGACGATGGCTTCACCTTGTCGCACGCCGACGCAGGCATCCGCGCTTTCTGGATCGAGCATTGCATCGCCTGCCGCGAAGTCGGCGCTTATATCGGCGCGGCTCTGGGCGAACCATGCATCACGAATATCTGGATCCCCGACGGCTACAAAGACTTCCCCGCCGACCGGCTCGCCCCGCGCCAGCGCCTAAAAGACGCGCTGGACAGTGTCTTTGAAAAGCCAATTGATCCCGCGCTTAATCTGGACGCGGTTGAATGCAAGCTCTTCGGTTTGGGTTCGGAAAGTTACGTGGTAGGCTCGCACGAGTTCTACCTGGGTTACGCCATCGCCAACGACAAGGTGCTCTGCCTCGACGCCGGTCACTTCCACCCGACAGAGACAATCGCGGACAAGCTGTCGTCGGTCCTGCTCTATGTTCAGGATATTCTGCTGCACGTCAGCCGCGGCGTGCGCTGGGACAGTGATCATGTGGTCGCGCTCAATGACGATTTGCTGGCGATCATGCAAGAGATTGCGCGCAGCGACGCCCTGGACCGCATCCACATCGGGCTCGACTTTTTCGATGCCAGCATCAACCGTGTCGGCGCCTGGGCGATCGGCACGCGCAACGCCCTCAGAGCCTTGTTGATAGCGCTGCTGGAGCCGCGCGAGCTGCTGCGTCAATACGAAAACGAAGGGAACTTCACTGCCCGGCTCGCGCTGCTGGAAGAACTCAAAGGGCTGCCCTTTGGCGCTGTCTGGGATCATTACTGCTTGTCACAGAACGTGCCGGTCGGCATGGCTTTCATGGACGAGATCAGCGCCTACGAGCGGCTGATCTTGCCACAGCGCTCCTAAGCTGATTGTCGCTAGACTAGCCGGCAATCGACAGCCAATACTCTTTTTCCGCAGTGTCCATGTCGAACATGGCGGGACGATACTGGTAGAGGACATCAAATGCAGCTCTTCAAGCCCGAGGCATACCGCTTCGTCAATTACCTTTGGGACGATGAACAAGCTGATTCGTTGGATGCGGTCGACCGACTGGTGTATCGCTCGAATCTCTTGGGCGCGGACCAGCGCGTCACCAACACTGGCGGCGGCAATACCTCCAGCAAGATTAGGCAAATCGACCCATTAAACGGCGCCGAAGTCGACGTGATGTTTGTCAAGGGTTCGGGCGGCGACCTGCGGACGGCAAAACGCGCCAATTTCGCCTCGCTCTATATGGACAAGCTAATGCGGCTGCAGGAGGTATATCAGGCGGCGGAGCAGAAAGGCGTCAAGACGGCGATCGAAGACGAGATGGTCGCCATGTATCCGCATTGCGTCTTCAACCTCAACCCGCGCGCCAGTTCCATCGACACGCCCTTGCACGCCTTCATACCCTACCGTCATGTTGACCACAGCCATCCCAACGCCCTTATCGCCATTGCCGCCTGCAGCAAGGGTCAGCAACTGACGCGCGAGATCTATGGCGACGAGGTGCTCTGGGTCGATTGGCAGCGCCCCGGTTTTGACCTGGGTTTGCGCTTGCAAGAGACGATAGCCGCCAATCCCGGCATTGTCGGCATCGTCCTCGGCGGGCACGGGCTTATCAACTGGGCGGACGACGATAAAGCATGTTACGAGCTGTCGCTGACGCTGATCGAAAAAGCCGCGCGCTATCTGAGTCAAAACGATAAGGGCGTTACCACATTTGGCGGCGTCAAGTATGGGGCTCTGCCCCCCGGCGAGCGCGATGCTGTGCTGGTCGAGATTCTACCTCAGTTGCGGGGAATGATTTCGACGGACAACCGCTTCGTCGCGACGATTCAGCACGATGCCGAAATCCTCAGTTTCGTGAACAGCAAAGACGCGCCGCGCCTGGCTGAATTGGGCACCTCTTGCCCGGACCATTTCTTGCGCACCAAGATAAAGCCACTTTATGTGGATTGGGATCCACAGCGGGAAGATCCGCAGGCGCTGTCGCAAAAGTTGCGTGACGGGGTGGCGCAATATCGCGAGGACTACGCCGCCTATTATGAGGCATGCAAACATCCGGACAGCCCAGCCATGCGCGATGCCAATCCGCGCGTGATACTGATTCCTGGGCTTGGCATGATTGCTTATGGCAAGAACAAAAGCGAATCGCGCGTGACCGCCGAGTTCTACAATTGCGCGATTGCCGTCATGCGTGGCGCCGAAGCGCTTGGCGAATACGTCGCCCTGCCCTGGCAGGAAGCCTTTGACATCGAGTACTGGGCATTGGAAGAAGCCAAGCTGCGGCGCATGCCGCCCGAACGCGCCTTGGAGCGCAAAGTCGTGCTTGTGGTGGGCGCTGGCAGCGGCATCGGCGTCGCCGTAGCCAAGCGCGTGGCCGCGGAAGGCGCGCATGTGGTCTGCGCGGACCTGAACTTCGAAGCGGCGCAAGCCACTGCGGAGGCATTGACGGAACAATATGGCGCTGGCATCGGCGTGGCAGGCTCGGGCCCTTCCAACTGTGGGGCTGCAATCGCCTTGCCGGTTAATATCACGACGCACAAAAGCGTGCGCGAGTTTTTGAATCAAGTTTTGCTGGCTTATGGCGGCATCGACGACATCATTGTCACGGCTGGTGTATTCTTCGCCCCGGACAAGACCGGTCACATCTCGGACGACCAATGGCGCTTCACATTTGACGTCAATGTGCTGGGCGGCTACATCGTGGCGGACAGCGCCCAGCCGATCTGGCAGTCGCAGGGGCTGGCTTCTTCTCTGGTGTTGACCACCAGCGTCAATGCCGTCGTCTCCAAAAAAGGCTCTGTGGCATACGATACCAGCAAAGCGGCCGCCAATCATCTTGTGCGCGAGATGGCGATTGAATTGGCGCCCTTGGTTCGGGTCAACGGCTTGGCGCCGGCGACGGTCGTCAAGGGCAGCAGCATGTTCCCGCGCGAGCGCGTCATCAGTTCGCTGAATAAGTACGAGATCGACTATTGCGAGGACGAATCAACGCCGCAACTGCGCGATCGGCTGGCCAGTTTCTATGCCCAGCGTACCTTGACCAAGTGCGCCATCACGCCGGAAGACGAAGCCGAGGTGGCTTATCTGCTGATTAGCGACGCTTTCAGCAAGACTACCGGGAATATCATCAGCGTTGACGGGGGCTTGAACGAGGCTTTTTTGCGCTAAACCCCCAATTATTGGAGTTTCGGGCGCGGGATCTTCCCTTCATACTTATAGCAGCAAAAAAGAGTATGAAAGGCGCGACTGATGTTTAAGTACGAGCAGGAGTGGCACTATCGCAAAGTCGTGATGGAAGCGATCCTTGATGTTCTCAGTGACGGGAAACCGCGCACCGCTTGGCAGATACTCCACAGCCTGCCCTCCGGAGAGGGTTTCAAGGCTAACAAACATCTGGTCAACAGCATTCTCTACAGCGAAGCCAAGCGCTACGTTTTTCGCGATAACAATTCATACTCATGGCGGCTTCGGCCGGCTGACGAAACTAAGCCGATACTTCCTCCATGGGGCGTAGTAAGAGACCGCGCCCAGTTCATCCTAGAAATGATGGGACGCCTTACTGTAAACGAACTAATGGAAGCGCTCGAAGATGAGGGAGTTGCTGCGCCTAAGTGGATGGTGAGTAAGGTTGTGGCTGACGACAGTTTCCAACTCATCATAGTCAAGCCCAGCAATCAACGCGCTTCAAAAGTCCGAAAATAGTTCACAACATCCCAGATCTGCCGCTCGTCGAGTTCCCCAAAACAGCGCGGCAGATTTCGCCATCCCTCCCTCACCGCCGCAAAGAGAAAATCATCGCCGACCGAGCTCAACTGCCGGCGCAGCGCGCGGAAATCGGCAGACTGCCCCTGCCACAGCAAGCAGTGTTCTTCGTACAGCGCCGCGCCGCGCGCCAGCGAATCCGCATCCGGCAGAACAAGGTTGACGCGCTCGGGCGGCGGGTTGAGCGTGCGTTCATATTCTCGCTGCTGTTCGGCGATCAGCTCGGCGCCAATGCCCATCGCGCCCAACGCCACGACAAGCGCGCCGCCCGCCAACAGACAGCTTGCAATCCCGAGCTTCAGCTTGACGAGCAGGCGCTTTCCGGCGGGATAAGCCAGCGCGCCCAGCGCAATCAAGACGGTCGCCAGTGAGATAACCTGCAGCGGATTGGCTTCTCGGGACTGCCGCACGGCGGCGGCGGCGCTTATCTCCCAGGCAAAGGCGGCGCGCGTCATGCTATCGTCCTCGACAATATCAACCAGCGCCTGCCAGTCGCCACTTCTGTTGATATCGTCCCCCGCAGCCACATATAGACCCGCTTCCGATTCTTCCGCCCGCTGCCAGGGGCTGCGCCGCCCCTGTACGGGATGGACCAACTGCAAGTAGAGCTCCAGGTCGGCAGCTGGCGCGCCGGCGCGGCTGAGCAGCAGATCGTAAGTATTGACGCCGGGCCCGCCCGGCAGCGCAGCCGCCGTTATCGTGAAGTCACCGGCGGTCTGCGTCGATTGCGGCACAGCCACATCGGGCGCCGCCGATTGCGGTTCGGGAATGGGCGTCGCGCTGAGCCAGGCGGCTGTTAGCAGAGTCGCCAAAGCCAGCAGCACTTCCAGCCGCAGCATGCCTTCACGGCTCTCTATTCTAAATCCACCAAGTCGAATGCCCGCTCGCTCCAGCTTGCCGCGGATGCGCGCCAAAAGGACTGGACGCAGCGCGAGGTGCTGCCACGCCCCCGCCAGCAGCAGCATACAAACAAGCGCGAGCTTCCTGCCTAGCGCGCCGCCGTAGCTGGTGGCGATCTCCGCTGGGCTGGCGAAATAGTTCAGGGCGTTGTAGGCGCCGCTGACGAACGCAATGATGACCATGAACTTGGCAAGCCGCGAGAATGTCATCAAGACCGCGGTCCGCGCCCGCCGTCTTTCGTCTTCCGCGTATGGCGCGAGCGCGACTGGCATAACCAGCGCCAAAGCGAAGAGACCGCCAACCCAGCCAGCAACCGCCAGCGCGTGAAGCCAATTGACCAAGATGGCGACCCAGGGCAGAACCAATGCTCCAGCCGCGTGACTGGTTATCATGCTCAAACCGATGAATAGCGCGCCGAGCCAAGGCAGGCTTTTCCAGATGCCTACAGAAATCTGAGGAACCGTTTCGCGCATGTATTCGGCCGCGAAGATAAGCATGGCGGTGAAGATGAGCAAGACCATGCGCAAAGTCCAGATGTCGCCGAAGCGCGAGCCAATCCGCACCACTTCCCAAAGACCTCCTAGGACAACTTGAGAGGCCTCCGTGTTGAAAAAGACCATCGACTGCTGAAGCAGCGCCAGCGCATTCGCGCTGATGGCGATTGCCACAGCCAATGCGAAGCCATTGCGCAAGCGCCGCATCACGCGCGGCGGCAAACCGCCCGTGGGCAGGCGCGGGCTGCCCCAGGCGGGCAATAGCACAGCGGCATAGGCAAAGGATGCGCCAAAGAGCGTCATATTCGCGATGCTGAGCAAAAATCTCCAGAGCGCTTCTAGGGGAATGGCTCGGTCGTCGACCGCGCTGCCGCTGACGCCGCCAACCTCCTCCCCCACAAAGAATACACGGCTTTCGGCGATAACATGGCCGTCGCTGGCGAATGCCGGGCGTAATTCCACGATATAGGCGCCGTCAGGCAAGCCGCTCGGCACGCGCAGCGATAGCAAAGAAAGACTGTCTTGAGCGACGCCGCCGCTGGCGATGATCTTGCCCGTCTGATCACGCAGGTTGATCGCGCTGAAACGCGGTTCAAGCGCTTCGCTGAACCAATATTGCAACCGGGTTGGCGGACGCTCCAGCGTGCTGCGGTCTGCGGGTATCGCCCGCAGCACATAGCCATGCGCCCCCGCCAGCATCAGCGAGACGAGCAGGACAAACAAAGCGAGCGGTAGACGCAGCATTCTCATAATGGACTTATTATATGGGGCAGCCGCATAGCATGAAAACGCTGAACATTCCCGGGCGCATTTCAATATGTTGGCGGAATGAACATACACGGTATCGAATTGCGCCAACATATTGAATTGCACCCCTCCTAACAACCCACTTGAACGAATTGCCGCGGATGAATATGATAGAATGCCAGCTTGCGTTTCAATCCCTAGAAAGTAGAAGCAGAGACCATGTCGGCAAACGAGACCAAGAAGAATTTCATCACCGATATCATCGCCGAAGACGCCGAAAGCGGGCGCTTCGAAGGCAGAGTTCATACCCGCTTCCCGCCCGAACCCAACGGCTACTTGCACATCGGCCATGCCAAGTCCATCTGTTTGAACTTCGGCATCGCGGAGCAATTCGACGGATTGTGCAACCTGCGCTTTGACGATACCAATCCAGCCAAGGAAGAGCAGGAATACATCGACGCCATCGTCGAAGATGCCCGCTGGCTCGGCTACGACTGGGGCGATCGCCTCTATTTCGCCTCCGATTACTTCGACCAGCTATACGAGATGGCGCTTGAGCTGATTCAGATTGGCAAAGCCTATGTCGACGAGCTAAGCCAGGAAGAGATCCGCCAGTATCGCGGCACGCTGACAAAACCGGGGGTGGAAAGCCCCTACCGCAATCGGCCAGTTGAAGAAAACCTGGCGCTCTTTGAGAAAATGCGCGCCGGCGCTTTCAAAGAAGGCGAAGCCGTCTTGCGCGCCAAGATCGACATGACATCGGGCAATATCAACCTGCGCGATCCGGTCATGTATCGCATCCTTGATGCCGCCCACCCGCGCACGGGCGACAAATGGAAAATCTATCCGATGTACGATTTCGCCCATGGACAATCGGACTCAATCGAGGGCATCACGCATTCCATTTGCACGCTGGAATATGAAGACCACCGTCCGCTCTATGACTGGTATCTGGACAATATCGAGATCTATCATCCGCAGCAGATCGAATTCGCCCGGCTGGAGCTCAGCCATACGGTGCTTAGCAAGCGCAAGCTGATTCGGCTGGTGCGAGAGAAGCATGTCAGCGGGTGGGACGATCCGCGAATGCCGACCATCGCCGGGCTGCGCCGCCGCGGATATTCGCCCGAAGCGATCCGGCAATTCAGTGAAGACATCGGCGTCGGCAAAGTCAAGGGCGTGGTCGCCTTCCACAAACTGGAGTATCACATCCGCCAAGCCCTGAACAAGAGCGCGGATCGCATCATGGCTGTGCTTAACCCGCTCAAAGTGGTGATCGAGAATTACCCCGACGACTTGGTCGAAGAACTGGAAGCGATCAACAATCCGGAAGATGAAGCGGCTGGCACGCGGCGCGTTCCCTTTTCCAAAACGCTCTACATCGAGCGCGACGATTTTATGCAAGACCCGCCGCGCAAGTTTTACCGTTTGGCGCCGGGGCGGGAGGTACGGCTGCGCTATGCCTATTTCATCACCTGTACCGATGTTATCAAAGACGCCGACGGGGAGGTGGTGGAACTGCGCTGCACTTACGATCCAGCCACGCGCGGCGGCGCGGCGCCCGACGGCAGGCGCGTGAAAGCGACCTTGCATTGGGTATCGGCGCAGCACGCGCTACGGGCGGAAGCGCGGCTCTATGACAGTCTTTTCACTGTCGAGAACCCGGAAGGCGACAGCCAGAAGGATTTCACCGAGTTCATCAATCCGGATTCCTTGCGCCTTGTCGACCCTATCTTTGTTGAACCCAGCGTCCGCCAGGCTACAGCCGGCGATCGCTTCCAGTTCGAACGCCTGGCATATTTCGTGGTCGACCCCGATTCTACTGCTGACAAGCTCGTCTTCAATCGCACGGTTGCTCTGCGCGATCAATGGTCCAAGGCGCGGAAGAAAGGCGGCGGGCAAGCGCGGAAGAAGAAAAGCCCGCGACCTTGACTTAGCCCTCTGGTCTATGGGGACCGAAAGTGGATTAGCCTTGTTCCACAAACGATTCGCGCTGGCATTAACACTGTTCTTGACATCCGCCATTTTCGTCGCAAGGGCGCAAGAAGCCGTTTGCGAGGCAATCGCGGCTCAGGCGCTGCTGGACTTAAGCGAGAATTGCGCCGAGCTCGAGCGCAACAGTTTATGCTACGCTCATGCCCAGGTCGAAGCCAGCTTCGCGGATGACGCAAAGGCGGGACATTTCACTACGCCCGCTAATCGCGCCCCCCTCTCCCATTTGCAACAGGTTCGCGCCTCCGCTATTGATACGGAACAGAGGCATTGGGGCTTGGCTATCATGAACCTGCAAGCGAACCTGCCCCAGACGCGCCCGGGCGCCGGCGTGATTATGCTGCTGGCCGGCGACGCCGGACTCGACCATGAGCTTGAGCTCGCTCAAATAGACGAGATTCGCGAACCGCTTAGCGCAGCCGCGCTGCGGTCTACGACGCGCTTTTCTCAAGCCGCCAAGATAGCCGCAGAACTGGGACAGTTGCAGCGGGACGAAATCGCGCTGGTAGACGCCAAGACGCGCGGGGGCGATTGGCTGCGCGTCGTCAATGACGGGACGGTTTCCTGGGTGGAGCGCGACCATCTGTCGCCCCTGCAAGCGATGGAATCGCTGCCGATTGTCGATGTCGCCAAGCCCTTCGCCATGCAAGCCTTTACATTTTCATCCGCCAGCGGACTCCCGGATTGTGAAGCCGCGGAGCCGCTGCTCGCGATTCAAACAGCCGCCGATGTCCCCGCGAATTTAACCGTGAACGGCGTCGACATCCATGTTCAATCATTGGTCAGTTTCCAACAGGTTCACCGCAACGCCCTGAGCATGACCGTGCACCTGGGCGCCGTTACCACCGCCTTTGGCAATACGGTCTTGGCGGGCAACTCTGTCGTTGGCATCCTGGCTGATATCGGCAATGGTAAAACCGTCGTGCTGGATTGGAGCGGACCCACAGCCGTTTCCGAGGCTGAATTGGCGCGCGGCCACAGGCTGCTGGAAGCCTTAAATGGACTGGCGCGCGCCAATGGCTGGACGGAACAGGATGGCAAGGTGCCCGCGGGCGATCGTATTCATGTCGTGACGCGCGGCGAGTCGCTTTTTGCCTTGGCGCGTCGCTACGATGTGCGCGTGGCGGACATCCTCGCAGTCAACGACGATCTAGCTTCATCGCCCCTATATGTCGGCACAAAACTGCTCATCCCCAACCCGGGCAGCGGATTCGGCGGATCGGACGCAGCTAGTTCCGAAACGCCCGCGACGCCGCTTGCGACCGCGACAGAATCCGCGGTGGTGGATTGCCAGGACCTGCGCTTGACATCGCCTTTGGAGGCCGCGCCGGGCGGTATGAGTCACTATTATTGGGACGGCATCGCCGCCGCCAGCGGCTATCAAATCAAGGTCTACGACCATGGCAGCGGCGCGCTGCTTGGCAGCTTCCAGACCGGCGCGGGGCAAACGTCGATTCGCTTCAGCGCCGGACAACTGGGCGTTGGCGGCGCTTTGCAATGGGAGGTCATCGCGCTGGCAGGCAGCCAGCCGCTTTGCAGCACCGGCAAGAGCGTCCCCCTGCCTCACTTATAGACTCGGCATTGCCGGGACGAGCTGCCGAGTGAACTAGACCGGACGCGACAGCAAATCTTTGAGCATCGCGACAAACGCGGCGCGATCGACGCTTGTCGCCACCGTCATTTGCGGGTCTCGTCCTGTCACGCCCAATACATCAACAACCGTGATGCCGCGCTGCAAACCGTCTCCCGTCGTCACATCGACACGAAAGTCTTGGCAGGTTGCGATGCCGGGATTGATGGCGACCGCCATCGTAACGGGGTCGGGCAGATCAAAACCCGCCAGCTGCGTGGAATCAATGGCATACTGTGTCAATGTCGCCTGGATATCGACAACAAATTCGGCTAATGGACTGCCGATCGCGCGAATTTCAGCCGCCTGCGCTGGATCGAAGGTGGCGTATTTCCAGGAAATGTCCCAGCCGACCATGGTCATCTTCATGCCCGATTCAAAGACGATTTTTGCCGCTTCGGGATCCACCCATATATTGAACTCGGCAGTTGGCGTTACGTTGCCATGTCCCGCGCCAATGCCTCCCATGATGTAGCAATGCGCTACCAGCTCGGCTAATTCCGGCTCGCGCAGCAGAGCCAGCGCGACATTGGTCAATGGTCCCAGCGTGACCAAGGTGATGTCGCCGGCGTTTTCTCGGATGACTTGTCGCAAAACATCAACCGCATGACCCGGGGCCGGCGTCCTGCCCGCGAGCGGCAAGCCGATGTCGCCCATGCCATCGGCGCCATGCACGTCTTGCGCCGTCTCCAGTTCGCGTAGGATGGGCTTGGCGCAGCCGACATGCACGGGTGGCATGGGCGTATAGGGCGCGCACAATGCCACCGTATACAGCGCGTTCTGCACAGCCTGATTTAAGGGCACGTTGCCCGCCACAACAGTGATGGCGCGCACATCAATATCGGGAGCTTGCAGCGCCATCACCAGCGCGACCGCGTCGTCGGAGGCGGTGTCCGTATCAATGATGAATTTGCGCATGACAGTCTCCTTCCCAGCGCTTTTCGCGAGTATACCGAATAAAAGAACCATGCGGTCGATCGAAGCCGATCCTGCGCGTCGGCAAAGAGAAAAAGGGCAATTCGACTATATGTAATTCGTATCATTAGAGCAAAGGTAACAGAATCATTCTGTTTCGAATATCACATAATTAACGAATAGAAGGGGCTACGCTGTGCCGCGCGTAGGTCGCGTAGACACTGACCGCCGACACTGCGGGTCAGTCGCCCAAAACCAGGACAAAACGCTTTGCTTTCAGATTATCATTACTTTCTTGGATTTACTTCAGGTGATTATTGCAAGCGATCGCCCGGCGCGTGAATCAGGGCAATCGCTTCAAAATCCATAACTGTCGAATTTAACATCAAACTGATGAATTGTAGGGCTTGTCCGCTACTGATGAATTTGCGCAAAATGCGGGCTTATTGACAGTGGACGACTCACAGAGTCGCCCCTACAACCTACTTCTAGGTCTGAGATAAGTTTTAATTTCGCTGTTATTTCATTGTTGATCCATCTATTTATGGCAAAGGGCAGATGGATTAGGGCAAAAAATGGTGAACTAGCCACAGTAGCGGACAAGCCTTGTAGGGGCGAGCCTTGGCTCGCCCATGAAATTGGGAGCAAAATCGTGGGCGATTCACAGAATCGCCCCTACATTACGTCCTTTTTTAGCATATTTACGGATAAATCTCGGTGTTGGCGGTCATTGTCGGCGGTCAGTGTCTACGCGACCTACGCGACTCTCGGTGTCTATGTGGTGAATAAAATTTGAAGCGATTGCCCTGGCGCGTGAATGAATTTACGCCAAAAGGCTTCTGCTCTTATGGTATACTCGCCAGTCAACATATCCGGCAGGATCGGCGAGGGTAAGGGCATGGATTTCACCATCCCCCAACATGCGCGAAGCATTGCGCATCGGGTGCGGCAATTCCTTGATGACGAGGTCATCCCGGTTGAAAGGGAGTTGCTGCGGACGGGCAAGGACCTGAACTGCGACATCTTAAAAGATCTGCGCGCCAAGGCAAAGGCGGCGCGGCTGTGGGCGCCAACCATGCCCAAAGCCTGGGGCGGCATGAACCTCAACATTCAAGAGATCGCGCCGGTATTCGAAGCGGCGGGCCGCAGCCTGTTGGGACCGCTCGCGATTCATTGCGCCTCTCCCGACGAAGGCAATATGCACCTGCTGCGCGAATGGGCGAACGAAGCGCAAACAGAACGCTACCTGGCGCCGCTGGCAAGGGGCGAGACCTTTTCCAGCTTCTCCATGACCGAGCCCGCGCCCGGCGCGGGCAGCGACCCGCGCATGATCTTGAGCAGCGCCAAAAGGGACGGCGATGATTGGGTCATAAACGGACATAAGTGGCTGAGCACCAACGGCGAAATCGCCGATTTTTTCATCATCATGGCAGTGACGAACCCCGACCTGCATCCTTATCAAGGCTGTACGCTGTTTCTGGCGCCGCGCGAAAGCAAGGGCATCCATATCCTGCGTGATGTGCCGGTGATGGGCGCCAAAGACTTCGGCGGTCACGTCGAGATCCGCTACGAAAACCTGCGCCTGCCACAGGCGGCGATTCTAGGCGGAGAGGGCAATGGATTCATGCTGGCGCAATCGCGCTTGGCGCCGGCGCGCCTGACCCACTGCATGCGCTGGACAGGCATCGCCCAGCGCGCCCTGGAAATCGCTACTGAATACGCCACAAGCCGGGAGGCTTTTGGCGGCGCGCTGAGCTCGCATCAATCTGTGCAATGGATGCTGGCTGATTCCGAGATGGAACTCAAGATGGGACGCTTGCTCATCCATGAAGCGGCATGGCTTTTGGCGCAGGGCGAGCAAGCGCGGGTCGAAACCTCAATCGCCAAGGTGCAAGTGGCGGAAGTCGTCAACCGCGTATTGGATCGTTGTATACAGATCTGTGGCGGACGCGGCGTCTCGCGGGATTTGCCGCTTTCCACCTGGTACGAAAAAGCGCGGGCTTTCCGCATCTATGATGGCGCCTCCGAGGTGCATCGCATGGTCGTCGCCCGCGATGTCATCAAGCGTTACGGCGCCAGGGACAAGCCCAATTAAGTCAATTGCAAGAATTGCCAATGCCCAAAGTTTTCATCAGCCACAGCAATCAAAACAACGACGAGACCCTGCTCATCGTCGACGGCTTGAAGCGCGCCGGGTTCGACGTTTGGGTCGACTTCGAGAATATACGCGGCGGGTCGGATTGGCTCTGCGAGATACAAGCCGGCATCGAGCGCTGCGACGCTGTGGTCACGGTGCTTTCCAAAGCCTCGCTGGGATCGGTTTGGGTCGAGCGAGAATGCCTATACGCCTTTCAATTGCAAAAGCCGCTATTCACCGCCCTGCTGGACGACCTGCGACTGCCCTTGCATCTGATCAACATCCAGTATTGCGACTTCCGAGAAGATTTCGCGGACGGTTCAAAGGAGCTGGCAAAATCCCTGAAGAGCGCCTTGTCGTCGACTGAATCCGCAGCCGTCTACCCAAATGAAGCCAATGCCAACGAAGCCAATCGCGTCAATTTTTTCCCATACATTGGTCAGTTGCCGCAGGGCGAAATCGCCGCATTGGTGGCGCGAGATTTGTTTCATTGGTCAGCTCGAATGGCGGATGAGGTAGCATTTGGCGGACGCGTGAATCCAGGCTGTCATGTACGACTCAATCTCAAAGACAGGCCGCTGACGATCCTGTCAATTTGGGCTTACCCCAAGACGCCGGCCGCGCAAGTGTATTTTGACCACTTGGCAGCCTGCGCGCCCTACCAGCGGAAAGCCGCTCGCCGCGCCCTGTTGAAGCAGCTCAATCAAAACCTGCCGCCCGAGTATAGGCTGCCCGCGAGCAAATCCGACCGCAGACCGTCCATCCCGCTATCTGTTTTGAGCAGCGCGGAGATTTTGGAATCGTTCAAGGGATTTCTGGCGGAGATCCTGTCAGACCTGCGGGCAAATGAAGCCTCTTGAACAGCCCTGTTAACGCAGCGCCTCTTGCAAATGTTCGAGGCGCAGTTGCCGGTCGTAATACTTTTCCGCGGCATCTGCCATGCTGCGCATGGTTTGCACGTTGAGGAAGGCATTCACGACCGCGCCCGCCAGCGGAACGAAGCCGACGATCATCCTGGCCGGCACGCGGGCGCCCAAGCGCGACGCCAGCTTGCTCGCCAAACGCCAACTGACTTTGCGCCCCAGCGGGCGGGTTAACATCACTTCGCTGTCAAGGCGCCGCAGGTTGGCTTCGCTGCTTTGAAGCAATTCTTGCGCGAAGGTCCTGCCGCCGATTGCCTCCATCATCAACAGGCTTCGTTCGTCGCCAGCCACATATTTTTCCACCAGCCGCTGCAAGATATGGTAGGTGCGCAAGGTCGTCTGATCTGTGGAGGACACCAGCAGCTTGGGCATAGCGTCTTGTCCCTCCGCAGACGCCGCCCAGCGGAAACAAGCTAGGGATATCGCCAGATGTTCGATAATGCTGGCGTCAAAATGCGTGTTGTTCGCCCAGAGCGCCAGGATATTGCGCAAGTCCGAATAGGCTTCTGTTTCGACCACAACGGCGCCCTTCAATGCGCCGACGCCCCAACTGATATAACCCATCTTGTGCAGCAAGAAGCTGATGCCAGTCGGAATCGTGAAGGCATGCAAGCCCGGTATGACCATCTCCGCCCCGCCAACCAGCGCGAGTTTGGTGGTCTCTTGCTTGATCCACTGCGCCGCCGAGTCGCATTCCATGGCCGAAGCGACTGCCTTATGCGGGTCCCCCGCCAGCTCATCCATCGCCATCACAATGGCTTCCGCAATGGTGTCTTCCAGTCCCATATCACTTGACCTGCAACCGAGGGTTTATACTGTACAGTTATACGCGAGACGAGCCCGTCCGTTGCGCGCTCCCGCATGGGAGCGCAATCGCATCACGCGCCGGAGCCATCCAGCGCGGACAGCCAGATCTTAAGCTCGTCAAAAGCCACTTCCAGGGTCTGGTCCCTGTAGTTCATAACCGCCGCCAAGCCGGCCGCGCCGGACTTGGCGCGGCTGTCGCGCGCTTCGGCGACGAATTGACCGTTGATCCACAGCGCTAGATAGTCGCCCAGGCAAATCGCCTTGATGCGGTTAGCGGACGAGCCGCGCTTGATCTTGACCGAGGGCTTGGCGCTGACGATGGCATCCAGGGAGCGGCCATTGCTCCAGCGAATGCTGTAATAGCCGTCGCCCCCTATCAAGAAATAATAGCCGCGACCGCTGTTTGCTGGATCGAGCCGACAGGCGATTCCATAGGCGTTATACTCAAAGTCGGACAATTGCCGGACTTCCGCTTCTATAACAACATCATCATAGGTATCGGGAAGCTGCGTCCAGACGTATTGGCGGGCCGCGAGCCAAATCCTGTAGCTGCCTCCCGCCACCGCCATCTTTAGCTTGCCGCCGCCGTCATAGGTCCGCCAGTTGCCGCTCTCGTCAAACTGATCGCTGTAAACCAGGTCGAGGTAAGTAAAACCGACGCTGGGACCAGCGTCCGAACGCAGTCCTGCAACGATGGGCTGGCAAGACGCTGTCAGCAAGATAAAGAGGAAGAATAGATAAATTCGCAAGAGAACCCCATGCCGTCGACTGCTAGCAGTGTAGTCAATTACCGCTGCAAAGTGTAGATTTGGCAGCGGCGATCAATTTGATTTGCTGGAGTGAATTTCTTGCGATTTAAGCAAACTGTTTTGAAGTGGCGCGATAAAGGTGTATAATCATCGCAGGTCTAATCTAAGGTAAAGTGATCGAATTTCATGATTGAAATGATCGTAGATCGTGTCCAAGTGAGCCTGATGTCACAGCATCGCCTGGTTGTATTGCGGGACACGCAGGAAGAGCGATACCTGCCGATCTGGATAGGCGCCTTTGAATCCGAAGCCATCACCTTGGAACTGCAGGGGATGCTGCGCGAGCGCCCTTTAACGCACGATTTGCTCAAAGCGACAATCACAGAAATGGGCGGCTCCGTTCGTCACATTTTTATCAACAACTTGAGCAATGACGTCTTTTTTGCCCAGATCAATATCGAAGTGAATGGCGATTCGATAGACATTGATTCGCGCCCAAGCGACGCCATCGCCTTGGCGGTCCGCCTCAAAGCGCCTATCTACGTGGACAAACAGGTAATGGACAAGGCCGGCATTCGCCCCGACCGCAATGTCGAGCCAGAGATACTCGGGCTGGACGATGAATTCGCGGACCCATCGGAACAGGTCGACGAGACCAAGCTGAGCGCCTTTGCCGATTTTGTAGACACGCTCAATCTCGATGATTTCGACGGGGATGAATAAACCGGGATTGGGCGGCTGGCGCCTAAATATTTGCTGCTGGCGCCAGTTGCGGGCATGAAGCGCTTGCGCTGCCATCAGCGCGATGTTCCCGCGGAACCGAACAGATGACAAATCAATTGACGCAAACGCATTTGCAGATTCCAGCCAGCCTGGAAGCCGAGCAGGCTTTGCTCGGCGCAATTCTATTACAACCCAAAACCTTCCTTAACATCGCCTCGTTCCTGGAAGGTGGCGATTTTTTCCTCAAGCGGCACGAATATATCTGGACAGCGTTCAACCGCTTGCAAGAACGCGGCGACGCCATCGACTATTTGACCCTGGCTCGTGAACTGCAGGATATGAGCGTCCTGGATGAAATCGGCGGTCAAGCCTATTTGACCAACTTAGTGAATAATACGCCCTCGTCGATACATGCCGAAGTCTACGGCAAGCTGGTGGAGCGCACCTCGATCCGGCGAAAAATGCTGCTGGCTTCCGACGAGATTCGCCGCCTGGCTGTTGACGAAGAACTGCCCATCGACAAAGTGATTAGCGACGCCGAATTGGCGCTCTTCGCCGTCAGCAACACGCAGATCAAGCGCGAATTCGTGCCGCTTTCAGACGCGCTCAGCGAATATTACGACGAGATGGAGCGGTTGCTGGCGGCCGGCGAGGGCGCGGTTGGGCTGCCGACCGGCTTCAAAGCGCTGGATGGCTTGTTGGGCGGTTTTCAAAAGTCGGACCTGATCGTCTTCGCCGGGCGACCTGGCATGGGTAAGACAAGCTGGATCTTGACCGTGGCTTTAAATGCGGCGCGGCGCGGCGCCCGCGTAGCGATGTTCACCATGGAGATGGGCGTCGAGCAGATGATACAGCGCCTGATCTCAATGGAGACGGGCATTCGCATTCAGCAGTTGCGCTCCGCCAATATCTCGGCGCGCGAGCATACACGCTTTACCGAAGCCATAAGCCGCATCTCCAACCTGCCCTTTTTCATCGACGACACGCCTTCGATCACGCCGATTGAAATGCGCACCAAATGCCGGCGGCTGCAGCACGAATACGGGCTTGATATCGTGATGGTGGACTATATGCAGCTCATGTCGGCTGGCAAAGCCTATGAAAACAACCGCGTGCAAGAGATTAGTTATATCAGCCGCTCGCTCAAAGAACTGGCGCGCGAGCTCAACGTCACGATCATTTCGACGGCGCAGCTTTCGCGCGCGGTCGAGCAGCGCCAAGACAAGCGACCGCAGCTATCCGATCTGCGCGAAAGCGGCAGCATCGAGCAAGACGCCGATGCCGTGTTGTTCTTGTACCGAGACGAGGTCTACAACCCGGATACAACCGAATTTCCCAATCAGGCTGACGTGATGCTCTCCAAGCATCGCCATGGTCCCACCGGCGCTATTCAACTTTATTTCGAGAAATCAATCACCAAGTTCATGGATGTCAACATGAAGCGGGTTGATCTAAGCAATCTGGAATAAGTGATGACCGAACCTTTTGCTGGATTCATCGACAGAGACGAGCCAGTCGCCTTGCCAGCCCAGCTATTCGAGTCCCTTTTGCTGGAGATTGACGATCTGGCGGAATTAAAGCTGACGCTCTTTTGTCTGTCCGCGCTACAGCAGAAGGAAGGCAGTTACCGCTACCTGCGCTATGACGAGTTGCTCAAGAACGAGCGACTGATGCGCAGCCTTCAACCCGGGGGCGATGCGCGCCGGGACCCCGAAACGCTGGATGCAGAACTGGATGAAGCGCTGGCAAGCGCAGTTCGCCGCGGCACGCTCTTGGAGGCGGTAATCGACCGCCGGGCTAAGCAAAAGCGCGTGTATTTACTCAACGATGTGGAAGGGCGGACAAGCCAGCGACAGCTTGCCGCCGGCGAATGGCTGCCGTCCGGCGAAGACGAGATAGAAATCCTGCCGCCGCGGCCGACGCTTTACGGGCTTTACGAGGCAAACATCGGTCCGCTGACGCCCATGATCGTCGAGGCTCTGCGCGAAGCGGAAGCGGACTTCCCCCATGACTGGATTGAAGAGGCGCTGCGTTATGCGGTAGAGCGCAACATCCGCAACTGGAGATATATTCGCAAAGTGCTTGATAGCTGGCGACGCGAAGGACGCAAAGGTGAAAAAGCTGGACGAGATCTTGAGCGGCGCAAACAGTACACCGCTGGGGAATGGAAAGACTTCATCAAAAGTTGAGCCGGAAAGCGGGCTCGAACTTCCCCTGCGGGTCATCTGTCGTGATCCGCAAAACAAGGACGAACCCTGCCCGCTATGTGGCGGGAAAGGCGTGTACGCCTTCGACGTCGAGCCAGAAGACCCGCGCTTCGGCAAGTTCCAGCGCTGCCCCAACAATCCAGTCCAGGACGACCAAGCGATGCACGCGCGGCTGCGGCGCTTTGGCAATCTGGAAGCCTACAAAGAGAAAAGTTTCGAGAATTTCCAGACCGATATCGGCGGCGGCTACACGCAAAACGACCTCAGCTCGCTCGTTAGCGCCAAGAGCGCGGCGCAACGCTTCGCGGACAATCCTAGCGGATGGCTGGTGTACGAGGGGCGATTTGGCTGTGGCAAGACGCATTTGGCAGTGGCGATTGCCAATTGGCGTTTGGAAAAATACGGCGAGCGCGTCTTGTTCATTACCAGTCCCGACTTGCTAGACCTGCTTCGCTCGACCTTTGATCCAAGCGTGCAGAGTTCCTTCGACAACTATTTCGAGCAAATTCGCGGCGCGCCTTTCCTGGTATTGGACGACCTGGGTGTGGAAAAACCCAGCGACTGGGCAAAGGAGAAATTATTTCAACTGTTGAATCACCGGCATGTCGAAGCCCTGCCCACAGTCATTACAACCAACAGACCCGTCGCCGATTTGGATCCGCGGCTTGGCAGCCGCTTGATGGAACAGTCGCGCGTCACGCGCATCAAGATTCAAGCGCCGGATTACCGTAAAGTGTCGCGCAGCGCGGCGCGCGATAATGACATTTTCGACATGCGCCTATACCGGGATATGCGCTTCGACACATTCTCCACAGACAGCGCCTTCACCGAAGATGTCCGCAACTTAAAACGCGCGCTGAATGTAGCGGAGGAGTGGTCGGCCAATCCCGAGGGCTGGTTGTATATCATGGGCGAGTATGGATCGGGCAAGACGCATCTGGCGGCCGCCATCGCCTATGATTTGTACGAACGCGGTTATGACGTCATGTTTACGACAGTGCCCGATCTGCTGGATTTCCTGCGCCTTAGTTTTGATCCGCGCTCGGGGGCGCGTTTCGACAAGCGCTTCCACGAGATCGTCAATGCGCCTTTCCTGCTGCTCGATGATCTGCGAATGGCCAGCGCGACGCCCTGGGCGAAAGAGAAGCTTTTCCAGATCATTGATTACCGATATCTGGCGCGCATGCCGACGGTCTTCACGTCTTCGGAAACGGTTGAAGAGACCGATGAACGCCTCGCCACTCGCTTGGCTGACGGCAGGGTATGCACGATCTTCGCCCTGGAAGCCCGCAGTTACGTCAAGCGGATGAAAAACCGGCGCTGATGCTTGGCACGCGGCTCCACATTGGTCCCTACAGTCGACGCTATCGCAGTGAGCTGCTGGACCTGGCTTGGTACAGCCAGTGGACGCACAAACATCTGGATTGGTATACGCTCAGCCGCTGGCTTGATCGCGACGACGCGCTGATTTTCCTGGCTTGGGCGGGTGAGGAGCTGCTTGGATACATAGGCTTGTCGCCGGAAAACGCCGGCTCTTCCTGGATCCGCCTCATGGGGCTGCGCGATGGCTTCATGCCAGAAACCATCATAAGAGAATTGTGGCAATACGCCGAGGCTAAGTGCATTGAACTCGGCATAAAACATGTCATGGTCTTGATGGTTAGCAATTGGCTGCCCGCTTACCTGCGCGATTACGGCTTTATCTATTGGGACGATATTATCACCTTCAACTTTCTAGGCAAATATGAGCCACATCAGTCCAAGACATCGGTCAAAATACGCCCGGCTGAATTGGAGCATCTGCCGGCTATCGCCCGGGTCGATCGCATGGCATTCCGCCGCAACTATCGCCTGTCGCGAATCGATCTGCGCCAGGCACTGCGCACAGCGGCGGCCGCTACTTTCGCCGAATATGAAGGAGAAATCGTTGGCTACCAAGTCAGTACGCGACATCGCGAAGTGGGCCACTTAGCTCGGCTGGCTGTCCTCCCAGGTATGCAACGGCGGCATATCGGTTCGGCGCTGCTACAGCGGCAGTTGGGTGACTTCGAACAGACGGGCGTCACAACCATCAGCGTCAATACACAGCGGAGCAATCTGCCATCGCAGCGACTTTATCAACGGTATGGCTTCTTCCGAACTGGCTTAGACCTTGAAGTCTGGAAGAAAAGCCTGCCCAGACCAGTAGCAGACAAGACAAACGAAAGGTCCTGATGAGCATCATCTATCATGAAAACGACGCCAACCTGGGCGTCTTGAGCAGTAAGACCGTCGGCATCATCGGTTACGGCAACCTGGGCAGACCTGTCGCCAGAAACCTGCGCGATTCGGGCATACGATTGTTGATCGGGCTGCGTGAAGACGAGACACGCGATCACGCCCGCGAAGATGGATTCGTACCACAAGATATCGAGCAAGTTATTCCCCGCAGCCATATTCTGCTGCTGATGCTGCCCGACGAAGTGTTGCCCGAGGTGTATCTGGAAGCGATATCGCCGGCGCTGCAAAGGGGGCATCTGCTGGTATTCGCCAACGGCTACAATATCGCTTTTGGCTTCGTGGAGCCACCGCCATTCATTGATGTCGGCATGATCGCGCCGCGCACTATTGGCGCCGCCGTCCGCACGCGCTATCTCGATGGCAGCGGTTTCTTTAGTTTCATCGGCGTGGGCCAAGACGCGACCGGCACGACCTGGGAATCGCTGCTGGCATTGGCAAAGGCGATGGGCAGCCTGAAAGCGGGCGCCATCGAAATCTCCATGGTGCTGGAGGCGCAGCTCGATCTATTTGTGCAGCAAGCGATATTGCCAGCCTTCCACAATGTGATGACCACCGCCGCTCACGTATTGCTGGAAGACGGCTACCCAGCCGAAGCTGTCATGACCGACTTAATTTTGTCCGGAGAATTCACCGACTATTTATCCCGTGTGGCGCAGGGGGGTCTCTTGCACGCGATGCGCCTTTCTTCGCTTACCGGGCAATACGGGATCTTCAGCCGCCTGCCGCGCTTCAAAGAACTGAAGCTGGAAAGCCTCATGGAAGCCTCCTTGCAAGATATCCGCAGCGGTGACTTTTCCAAAGAATGGGCGCGGGAATACGAAGCCGGTTATCCACATCTCAGCGCCTTGCTGCGCGCGCAGGAAAGCGACAAAATTCTGGCGCTCGAGCAGCAGACCCTGGACCTCTTGCGTGGCAAATGAGCGTATCCAAGAACCGCCGCATCTAAACTTGCCGCGCGCATGCTAGAATGACCAGATTACCCAAGAGAGAGGGAAGCTCAATTGCCCCAAGAAATACGAGCAATTATCTCCGACATGGACGGCGTCTTGTGGCGCGGGATGCAGCCCCTGCCCGGCTTGCATGATTTTTTCGCTTTCCTGTTGGACCAGAACATCGGTTTTGCGCTCGCCACAAACAACAGCAGCAAAACCCGGATGGACTATGTCAATAAGCTCGCGCAGCTTGGCGTGCCTGGATTGCAGCCCGCGCATATTGTCACCAGCGGCACTGCGACCGCCAGCTACTTGCAGACGCAGTACCCGCAGGGCGCGCGCGTTTATGTGGTTGGCGGCGCGGGGCTGAAGCATATCTTGAGCAGCGCCGGTTTCTCGCTGGTCGAAGACGCTGCCGACTTGGTCGTCTGCGGCATAGATTTTGATCTGACCTACGAAAAACTGCGCAAGGCGGCGCTGTTGATCCGCGGCGGTGCTGTCTTCATCGGCACGAATCCGGATTCGTCATTTCCTTCTCCGGATGGCTTGGTCCCGGGCGCCGGCAGCATTCTGGCGCTACTTGAGGCGGCCACCGGACAGCAGCCAATTGTCATCGGCAAGCCGTCGCCCGGCATGTTCGAGGCTTCACTCCGTCAACTGCAGGCGCAGCCCGCAGAGACCTTGATGATCGGCGACCGCATCGGAACCGATATCGCCGGGGCAAAGGCGCTCGGCATCAAGACGGCGCTGGTCATGACCGGGGTCGAAGATGAAGCGAGCCTGTCGGCGAGTGAAACGAAACCAGATTGCGTATTCGCGGGCTTGCCGGAATTGGTTACAGCCTTGAAAAGCGCCGACTAAGGGCGGGAATCCGACAAAGCAGCCAGGACTTCGTCGAGCGGCGGCAATTCATCCGCGTCTTTGAAATGCGACATGCGCTGGTAGATGTCGTGGGCGGCGAGGAAGAAACCGTCTGGCAGCCCTACCCCCGCAAAGGTATCCGCGATTTCTTTCATCTCTCCCGTGAAGCGCCATGCTTTAGCCGTTACGCCGCGCATATTGTCTTGCGCCTGGCTTGCCGAATCCGCATCGCGCCTTTCCCACTCGCGATACAAATCTTCCCGTACGCCCAGGCTCTCGGCGACTGCCTGTATCGCCGCTTGCAAGGCTGTAAAGCCTTTTGTCTGCGACGCAAATACCATCTTCAGCGCCGAGGCTCGTCCAATCTCTTCGCCGATTACCTGCGCTTCCGTGACTGTTCCCGTGAACAAGCCCGCCACCTGCGCCGCGGCAGCGCCCGAGAGGTAAAAGCGCGTGGTTCCCGCCTGCCAGGCCGGTGGCCCGATGATGCTGCCGTCGACGAAGTCGCTGCCAGCCGCGCTCATTCGCTCGCCTATTGCGACAGCCTTCTGCGGCGCGATGGCGTTGCCATCGCAGTAGAGCCCATGAAAACCAGCCGTGATGACGGCGTCCGCAACGGATTCCGCCGCATGTGGCGGGCAAACGCAGAGAATCACTTCGCAAGCCGCGCAGAGCGCCAAAAGCGAATCGACAGCGAGCAAACCCTGTTGCGCAGCCCGTTGTCGGCTGGCTGCGCTGCGCCCGGCCGATGCCCAGAATACGTCGTGCCCGGCCGCCCGCGCCGAAGCCGCGATTGATATGCCCATTGCGCCCGGATTAAGGATGCCCACTTTACTCATGATCTATTCTCGCAAGCCGACAGGTTCGTCGCTAGACAGCAAGGATTCAAATCGTTCATAAGTTTCCGACTTTTCGTCAAAGACATAATTCGGTCGCATCACGATGATGTCGGTCCCGCCCAGATCCCGCAAGTGCTGCATGGTTTTGTGGATCAGATTCGCCGGCGTCAGCAAATTTGTTTCGAACCAGCGTTCAGTCACGCCCGGCGGGCTGGCCACCGCAACCACGCCGGGTCCTTTGCTGCCGCTTAAGGCGGGGTTGGCGAGGATTCGCCCTTGCACATCGGCAAGTGATTCGCCGCGGATGTTCGCGCGCAGGGATACAAAGCGGCTGGCGCGGCGATGCGCCTCGATCAATTCGATCATCTCCCGCAAGGTTTCCAGCTTGACAGGGGACTCGCGCAAGCTGCGTCGATTGCCAATCAGCACCGCTTGCGAAGCGAGCAGCGCGCCGCCGTCGATTGGGCGCAGATGATTCTCGCGCAAGGTCGTGCCAGTTTCGGACAAGTCTGCGATCATATCCGCGTAGCCCATACGGGGCGCGGCTTCCATGGCGCCGTCGGCATGAACCAGCAAAAACTGGGAGATGCCCTGACGGTACATAAAACCCTTGGTCAAGTTTCCATACTTCGTGGCGATGCGCAACTGTTTGCCGCGCGCGTGATTGCGCAAACTCAAGTCGGCCAAGTCGGCGATCGACGTAACGTCAATCCAGGAATCGGGTACCGCCAAAAGCAATTCGCATCTGCCAAAGCCGAGCTGGTCGATAATAATCACGTCTTCAATTTCGCCGCCGTATTCGGCAACGATGTCGTAACCCGTGATACCGATGTCGACGCGTCCCTCGCCTACTTTGCCGAGGATATCACGCGGACGCTGATAGACAACTTCAGCCTGTGGCAAGTTGGGTATCGTCGCGGTGTATTGACGGCGATTGGGTTTGTATATGCGCAAACCCGCTCGACCAAAAAAACTCTCGGAATCGTCCCCCAGCCTGCCCTTGCTCGGCAATGCCAGTATCAGTTTATCCGCCGCAATCTTGTTAATCATCGCCCGTGATCATCCTCGTCACTACATCGGGCGCATCGTGCAAAGCGACAGTCAGTTCTTTGCGACTGCGCATATCCCTTACCCGGACTTGACCACGCTGGCGTTCGCTTTCGCCGGCGATGACAACTGCGGCGGCTCCCTTGCGGTCGGCGTGTTTGAGGCTCCTGCGCAGATTGCGCTCGTCCAGCCCCACCTCCACCGCCAAGCTGCTGGCGCGCAGGCTCTTAGCCAATTGCAAACAGTAGGCGACTTCGCCATCGGCTACTGGAATCACATATACGTCAGGCCGGTTCAGCGCCGGGCGACCTGTGCTTTTCAAAACGCTGGCGACCCGTTCGATGCCGTAGGCGAAACCAGCCGCGGGCTTTGGCTCATTACCGCCAAGAATGCTGACCAGATTATCGTAACGCCCGCCGCCGCAAAGCTGAATATCTTCCCCGCTTTCGGTCGCGCAATGGATCTCGAACATCAAGCCGGTGTAATAATGCAATCCTCTATTCAAGCCCAAGTCCAACTGTATCTCCGCGTCCAGCTCGCCAAAGAGACCGATTTGCTCGATAGTCTCCGCCAAGGTGTCCAGCGCGCTGGGATTGACATGATATTCCGCGAACAAGTCGCGCGCCCGACCAAGGATTTCGCCTGTTGGACCAGTCAGATCGCTCAGCTTGCGCATGTATTCGAGCGCGATTCGAACTTTTGGCGCTTGCTCGTCTTCTCGGATCTTATGCAAGAGCCGGTCAATAACTTCGTCTTCGCCGCGATTGCTGTCTATGCGGATATTGAGGCTGCGCAGAAAGTCCGTGATTGCTTGATGCGCTTCGCCATCACTCATCTCGCGCAATACAGCAACCAAGTGCTGGCTCTTGGCGCTGTCGGCGGCTTGAGGACTCGCTGTGTCAGCCGCAAGACCGTCAAGCTCCGGATAAAGATCGCATAGAGAAGCGATGACGGCGTCCAAGCCGCGCTTGCGGACGTTTTCCATATTTCGCAGCAGAAAATTGAGCAGTTGCCTGCGCAAGCCCAGCGAGCGCAAAAAACCTTCCAGCATCTCGCTATGACCGAGAACGAGACGCTGATTGCGAATGCCCAGCGCCGTCAAGCCGCTGCAAGCCAGGTGAAGAATCTCGGCATCCGCCAATGGTCCCGCCGCGCCCAAAAGCTCGGCGCCGGCCACGGTAAATTGCCGGAAGCGATTCTGTTGCGGCTTTTCGTAGCGAAATACCGGACCCGCATACTGAAGCCGCAAGGGCAGCGGCTCATCCTGCAAATGCTCGACATAGGCGCGCAAGATGGACGCGGTGAGCTCCGGGCGCAGGGCGATGCGCCGGCTCTTGAAATCGAACTCGAACAAACGCGAGGCGATGTCTTCGCCCGATTTGCGCAGATAGAGTTCGGTGTTTTCCAGGATTGGCAATTCGACCGGCACATAAGCATGCCGCAGCAGATGACCCTCGAGCTGCGCCTGAATGTCCCTGCGCTGGGCGTATTCAGCGCTGAACACATCGCGCATGCCACGCAAAGCCGTGATTTTTTCTGCCGTTGGCATCAGCGAACCGTATCTACCTTATGAACCTAAAGCCAAAGATTACCACGCAAAAGCGCGAACGAGTAGAGCGCGCCGCAGCGCTCAATCGTAGCTATCGATCAGGATGGTATGACCGCTTGCCTGGTCGTCAAAGAATCGCAGCAGCCGGTCTCCCTCCGCTTCTATTGCCCGCAAACATTCTTTGGGCTGCGCTGCGAAGAGCTTGACAGTGAGAGTTAGCCCATGCTTGTCCGTTTTGACCTTCCAGGTCGCGCCGACGAAACCATCAATCAAGACCGTGCCGATGACGCGGCCCGCGCTCAAAAAAACTTTTTTGCGATGCGCGTCGGGGAGGATGCGCGAGCGATCCCGGTGCGCGATAAGCAGGTTATCGTATTCCGGAAGGAATCGGACGGGAGCTAGCGCGTCCGGCGCGGCAATTGTCGCCCCGGGCAAGTCATAGATGTCACTGCCGCTTTCGCTTTGATAAACCATGAGATCGCCAAGCGCCGGCTCCAGTTGAGACTTCAACCGGGTCATGCCGGTCCAGGTCTGGAAGTCCATGACGCTCGCGGGACCATAACCGCCCAGATATCGGCGAAAAAGACTCGGCAGATCGGAAGGCACGGAGGAAGTCGTCGGTCCCAGCCAGCTTTCCGCGGTCGTATAGGTCGCGCGCGTACCCACGCCCCAGCTTCCGCTAGGCGGGGTTTGCACCAGCGGCAGGCAGCTGCGCACAGCGTATGCCATCGCCTCTTTGTTCAATTGCGGCTCCTGTTCCTGCAAATGCTCCCGCAGCGCGCCAATCGATGGCTGATTCGACTCCAGGAAGGGTTTGGCAATCTTGACCAGTCGCTCGATATCCAGATCCGCGCCGCGCGCGCCGAAAAACGACCGCAGACCGCGGAGCAAGGCTGGTTGAATAAGCGACTGAAAGCGTTGATGATCCGCCGCCGAAACCAAGTGCAATGTCGAGCGTATCCAGGGCGCTCGCACTATCTGGCGCGACTCCAATAATTCGCTCAGTTGGTCGCGCTTAAAGTAGCGCAGTCGTGTCCATAAGCCAATATAAGGGGGATTGGGAATCTGTGACTGCAAGCCGAGCAGGCGCTCGGTTGCGGCAAGCGGGCGCATGTCCTGACGTTTCAAGAGCATTTGCCGCGCCAATAGTGTCCGATTCAGTTGTCGTAACGAAAGCCGAGTCTGCGCCATTTACCGGTGGGTCCTAATGTCAGCCAATAGTCGACGAAATAGTCCGTCTGCCAGAAGATTCGCCAATAAAGACGAAGCGAAAAGCCGCTTCGCATTTAGCGTACAAGTCGGTAAAAAAGACGGGAACTAAAGCGCTGTCGCCACAGGTTCTTCGGTGATGTCCCGCGCGCTGGATGCGCCAAATAGCCGCCGTGAAAGCAGGAGGCTGAATCCGGCGAAGACAGCAAGAATCGCGGCGACATGAAGGCGCGCGGGCTTCTTCCGAAAACGCGCCGCCAAGCCCGCTTCGTTTTCCAGCAGTTGCGTTTTTAAGTGAGTGGCGAAAGCCGCGCTTGGCTCAACCGGGACCAAGGTATCGCGCAAACCTTGAATGACAGAAACTAAATCCGCATACTCTTCGTGGACGCCGTCGGACAAATCAACAAGCGGGTCTAGCGAATGCCCCTGTTGCAGCGCGCCGGTGATGTTGTCGACGAAGTCTTGCGCCTTCTCGTCGGCAGGTGAATCCATGATCGTCCTATCCTTTTAATCTAACAACCGCCTGGCGCGCGAGCGGAACGGAATGCTTGATTCTCCCGAGCGAGGGAGTCATTTTCGCTGTCGCCGGGCGGCGCTTCCACTCAGACGACGAGCTGCGCTGATATCTTCCCCGCGCTGCAAGTCTTCCCGCAAAGCCAATAGCGTCCGGTGATACAGCGATTTTACCGCGCCCTCTGTTCGATCCATAATCACGCCGATTTCCACATTGGACAACTGTTCGATGAATTTCAGCAAGAGCAACTGCTGACGCTCTTCCGGCAATCGGCGCACCGCTTCCATTAGCTGCTTATGCTCTTCCTGCTCTTCTGTCCTGCGATCCGGCGCTTCGGACTGCAGCGAATGCGCGACAAAGTCATCAAGCGCGATGATCTTGCGTCTCCCCTGATCCCGATGCCAGTTGGCCACCAAATTGTGAGCGATGCGATAGAGCCAGGCTTGAAAAGGCAGACCCCGATCGACATACGTGCTGATATGAGACATCGCGCGCTCAAAAACCTTGGCGGTCAAATCCTCGGCATCTTGCCTGTTGCCGGTACGATAGTAAACATAGTTGTAGATCTTCGTCAAATATCGTTCGTATAGCTCGCCAAAAGCCTCTTTATCGTCGGCAGCCAATTCTACCAGCGCCCTGTCAGCAAGCGTTTTGTATTTGCTGCGCCGCGCGAATAACTTTTGCATAATCTAAAACCCGCAACGATATGGTCGGTTACGCAACTCTAGGGATCTTAAGCTGTTACTTGCCGCGCTTGCAAAAGCGCATTTACAGCGCTCAAGCGCGGCAAGGACGACATAGTACCGTGTTTGCTGCAAGCGAGTCCAGCCGCTGCTGACGCGAATTCCAAAGCCTTTTGCTCTGCCCAGCCTTCAATCAAAGCAAGCGCGTAAGCGCCGACGAAGGCGTCGCTCGCGCCGGTTGTATCCACAACCTCGACCGGGAATGCGGCTTGCGCCAGCTTGCGCTCGCCCTCATAAAGCGCGCAGCCGTCTTCCCCCAAAGTCATCACGACTTGCCCGATACCCTTGCGCAGCAAGCGCCGCGCCAATTCATCCGGATCCTCGCTGTCCTCCCCGGCGATCAACTGCGCCTCCAGCTTGTTGGGTATGATGACATCCACCAAATGCAGATATTCAAATACGAAGGCGTCACGGGTAAAGAAGGGCGCCGGGTTCACGACAGTCCTAAGGCCCGCGCTCTTTGCCGATGTCAGCGCGTAATGGACCAATGCCTGCGGCACTTCAAAGTCAATCAACAACAAATCGTCCTTGCGCAAATTCCGCAGAGCCTTGTCGATATCGCCTTCGCCGATCTTGCGGCTGGCCTCCGGCGCGCCAATGAAGCCCGGGACCTTGTCTTTGACCACGATGCCGGCCAAACTGGTCCTGGCCGACTCATGCACCTTGACATGATTGGTGTTCAAGCCGATAGCCCGCAGTTCTTGCAGCATCTGCGCGCCAAACAGATCGTCGCCTACACAACCAATCAGCGCGACATCGCCGCCGAGCAGACGAGCCGCCGCAGCCTGGTTCAAAGCCTTGCCGCCAGGGGACAAGGTCACCTGGGTCGCGTGAACCGCGCGATTGGGTTCAATCCAATCGGGGACATTAAACACCAGGTCGTATACCAAGGCGCCTATGACATGGATTTGAGGCATCAAATGCTGTCCTAGCAAGCTTGATCGTCGCAGCCTATTGTAACACGAGTAACATCAAGTGGTTTATGAAAATGCAGATATGTGTCTTGACAGTCTTGGTCGGCATAGCGTGCCGACCCTGCATTGTGCTAGATGCTTGTGACAATCGGCATAGGTTGATTCTGATGAGATTGCCAGCCTAGCAGCGATTTGCACTTGAATTTGAGCTACAAGACGCCTATCCTGCTCTTCGCTACTGTGCCTGTAGCTCAGCGGATAGAGCACTGGTCTTCGGAACCAGGTGTCGGGAGTTCGAATCTCTCCAGGCACGTACAATGGCAAGCTGATCTGGCAGGGCTGACAACAGATCTCATTTCTCTCATTGCTTCTATATCCAACTAGAGCGAACGCGCCAGCAGGATTGACGCGCTGGTTTCTCCAGCATCAAGGCAGGATTGACCCATCATCAGGGCAATCGCTTCAAAATGATGGCGGACGAAATGGCGGGATTCTAAACTGAAAATTAACTACAGAGTACGCAGAGAACGCAGAGAAAAACAAAAAATCTCTTCTCAGCTGTGATTTTTGGTGACAAATCACGTTTCGCTGGGGACTGTTGCCGATTCCTGGCCGCAGATTTAGAAGAATAGTCGTCTGAACTCCTACGAACTCTGTGTCCTCTGCGTCCTCTATGTTGAAAATAATTTGAAGCGATTGCCCTGACCCAGCATTGATTGATACTTGACTTTCAGCCACAAGACGCCTATTCTGCAGATTGCTACTGTGCCTGTAGCTCAGCGGATAGAGCACTGGTCTACGGAACCAGGGGTCGGGAGTTCGAATCTCTCCAGGCACGCACAGAGGCAATTTTTGCGAAGAACCAGCGCATTCGCTGGTTTTCTGTTTTTTCGCGGCAGTATGAGCACCCCCGCCCACAGCGCTGGTCGGGATTGTCACGCGGTCGACTTAAGCGGAGGTGGATTCCAGCCGACGGAAGCGTGGTTTCTCGCCTGGCGTCGGCGAATTGATGAAGGACCCCCGCGCGAGCACCGCGTCGCGGCCGCCCAATTCTTCAATGCGTCGCTTCTGATCCGCTTTCGCCTGCGCATCAACCGCTTCCGGATCCAGGATCTCGCGCAATTGACGCTCGTATCTCCTCAGCATGTCGCGGGCGCGCTCATCCGCGTCAAGCGCCAGATCCTGAAGTTCTAAAGGATCGGCGTGCAAATCAAACAGTTGCGGCGGCGCAGCCACGTGATAGACATATTTGTAACGCCGATCGCGCAGCATATAATAAGCGTTTCGCGAACCGATGGCGTGATATTCCGCAAAAACCTTGCGCTCGCGGTCGGCTTCCTGCGCGATGGACCACAGCGACTCGCCCGGGCGCGTAGAATCCTCATCACTTGGCGGGCAGCCGACAGCGCTCAGGACGGTTGGGTAGCAATCAATTAACGAGACCGGTGTATCCACTACTTTGCCGCGCGGCACATCGGGACCGGACATGATGAAAGGCACGGCGGACGATTCCTCGTACATGGTGAACTTGCCGAAGAGGCCGCGCGCGCCAAGCTGTTCTCCATGATCCGAGGTATAGATAAGCCGCGTTTTTTCGCTTAACTTCAATGCGTCAACTGCTTCCAGCACCTGCCCGATCTGCGCGTCAAGAAATGTGCAGATGCCGTAATAGGCGGCGTGGAGCCGGCGGATGCTCGCTTCGTCAAAGGCTTCCTCGTAGCCGAAGAAACGGCGCATATACTCAAACTCTGGATGCCTGACCCAGTCCGCCTCGCGCCACTGCGGCGGCAGCTCGATTCGCTCCTGCGGATAGCGCGCAAAGGTATCCGGCGGTGACAAGAAAGGCGGATGCGGCGTGACAAAGCTCAGGAACAGCACCCAGGGCTGGTCGTCATCCGCGTGTTCGCGCAGCCAGCGGATGGCATTGTCTCGATTGCGTATGTCGTAGGCTTGATATGTGCTGGGTCCAGCTCCCGCTTCGGCGATGCCGCTGCGCGAATTGCGTATCAAGGAGCCGTCGCGGATGCCGCTGGCGGGATCGCCGATGCCCTCGACCACGTGCAGCGGCTCGATTTCTTCGCAGAATCCATTGTCGTCTTCCGCGCTGCGGAAGTGCAGCTTGCCGATGGAATCAACTCGATAACCGCATTCTTTCAGTCGATGCATCCAACTTTTGACGCCCCCAGCATAGGGAAAGCCATTGTCCCAATTGCCAATTCTGTGCACATATTGACCCGTCGCCAAAGCCGCGCGCGCCGGCACACAGATGGCGCAGGGTGTATAAGCATTGCGGAAACGCGTGCCGGATTCCGCGAGACGATCGAGGTTTGGGCTTTGTACCAAGGGATGCCCGGCGCAGCCCATCGCAGAACCTTGATGCTGATCGGACAAGATAAAAAGCAGATTGGCAGGTTTCATAACGACACCTGGGGCTCTATTCGCTAAAGTCTGTCAGCGCGATTGTAACCTAGGTCTCGGCTGGTGGGCAAAGACGGAAGGACAGAAGTAAACTATATTTGATTCAATCGCCCCTCTCCACTCG
The DNA here is from genome assembly GCA_965116975.1 of Phototrophicaceae bacterium. Classification (GTDB taxonomy): domain Bacteria; phylum Chloroflexota; class Anaerolineae; order Aggregatilineales; family Phototrophicaceae; genus UBA6055. The sequence goes on along the minus strand of OZ220735.1, from coordinate 1,121,074 downwards.
GCAGGGCAATCGCTTCAAAATGATGGCGGACGAAATGGCAGGATTCTAAACTGAAAATTAACTACAGAGTACGCAGAGAAAAACAAAAAATCTCTTCTCAGCTGTGATTTTTGGTGACAAATCACGTTTCGCTGGGGACTGTTGCCGATTCCGGGCCGCAGATTTAGAAGAATAGTCGTCTAAACTCCTACGAACTCTGTGTCCTCTGCGTCCTCTATGTTGAAAATAATTTGAAGCGATTGCCCTGTCCACTCGGTCCCCTTGCCTTGCGCCGCTCAAACGCAGGCGCTACACTTCCCTTGATTATCGGTCTCCAGGCAAAGGCAAACTCTTGACCCATACCATTCAAGCCGAGCCGCTGCAGCGCCTGTGCCGTGATATTTTCGCGGCTTCCGGCACGCCAGAGGACATCGCCTCCCAGGTCGCCGAGTCGCTGGTATTAACCAACCTCTTCGGCCACGATTCGCACGGCGTATTGCGTGTCAAACAATATGCCAGCATGATCGGCAAGGGTATGATCAAGCCCTGCGCGCGCCCCAGCGTCAAGCGCAGCTTCGGCGCGACAGCCATGGTGACCGGCGGATATGGCTTCGGGCAGATCGGCGCGCGCTTCACGTCGACGCTCGCCATCAAGTTAGCGCGACAGCATGGCATCAGCGCCGTCACGCTGGGGCAAAATACGCACATCGGGCGCTTGGGAGAATATACACAGATGATGGCCGCCGAGGGCTTGATCGGCATCTGTTTCACCAGCGGCACCATGTTCCGCGGCTGGGTGACGCCTTATGGCGGGCGCGAGCGCGTCTTTGGCACCAATCCGATGTCCTTCGCTGTGCCTTGCCAGGATTCGGGTAGCCTATTGCTCGATTTCGCCACGGCTGGCGTGGCGCATGGCAAGATCGTGCTGGCCCGCGCCAAAGGCGCGCCCCTGCCAAGCGGCATGTTGCTGGACAAGCAGGGGCAGCCCACGACCGACGCCGCTATTCTGGACGATGGCGCGGTCTTGCTGCCAATGGGTTTGCACAAAGGCTCGGGCTTGGCGCTGATGATGGAGATTATCCCGACGCTGCTGGCGGGTCACCGTCCGATCACGTCTGAAGCGTTTCACTTTGGCAATCCGACCCTGATGATGGCGCTGGATCCGCGGGCCTTCGACGCAGACACAGATTTCCAAAGTCACGTCGGCGCCTTGACGCAGCGGGTGAAAGCGGTGAGGCCCGCCGAAGGCTTCGACGAGGTGCTATTGCCCGGTGAGCCGGAAGCGCGATCCTATCGTCAGCGAGTCGGGCATGGCGTCCCCCTGCCGGATGCAGTCTGGGCGGATCTGCGCGGGTTGGCGCGAGATCTAGACCTGGACTGCGCAGGCTTCTATTAGTCAGCACTGTTCGCTGCGAAGCTCTCTTAATCCGTCGCTTATGGAAAGGATAATCAGATGCATCAAGCAAAATCGACCAAAGGCAACAGCGAATGGTTCGTGAATGACCGATTTGGCATGTTCATCCACTGGGGCTTGTACGCCCTGCCGGCCCGCCATGAATGGGTCAAACAACGCGAGGAACTAAGTGACGAACAGTACGCGCCCTATTTCAAATACTTCAATCCGGTCCGTTTTGATCCCGGCAAATGGGCGGACCTGGCGCGGGAGGCCGGCATGAAATACATGGTGATCACCTCAAAGCACCATGATGGTTTCTGCCTTTGGGATTCTCAACATACCGATTACAAAGCGACCAATACGCCCTGGGGCAAGGATCTGCTGGCGGAAGTCGTCGAGGCTTTCCGCAGCCGCGGCTTGAAAATCGGCTTCTACTATTCCTTGATCGACTGGCGCCATCCCGATTTCACGGTGGACCGCATTCATGCGCAACGCAATCATCCCGATCGCGCCGGCTTAAACCACGGGCGCGATATGAGCAAATACCGCAACTACATGAAGAATCAAGTTCGCGAGCTGCTGAGCAACTACGGCAAAATCGATGTCATCTGGTACGACTTTTCCTACCCGGGCGAAGATGGCAAGGGGCGCGACGACTGGGACAGCCCAGGTCTTGAAGCCTTGTCGCGTTCCCTGCAGCCGGGGATCATCATCAACAACCGGCTCGACCTGCCGTCGTCAGCCGATTTCCACACCCCAGAGCAATTCCAACCGCGTGAATGGGTCACCGTGGATGGTGAACCAGTCCTCTGGGAAACCTGCCAAACGTTCAGCGGATCCTGGGGCTATCACCGTGACGAAGCCACCTGGAAAAGCCCCGGTCAGTTGATCCGCATGTTGGTCAATACCGTCGCGACAGGCGGCAACTTGCTGATGAATGTGGGACCAACCGCCTCCGGCGAGTTGGATCAACGCGCGGAAGCGGCTTTGCGCGTCTACCGCGACTGGATGGCGCAACACAGCGAAGCCATTTACGGCTGTACCGCCAGCGACTTTGCCGCGCCCCAGGATTGCCGACTGACACAGAACGGCGACCTGCTCTATGTCCATGTCTTCGCCTATCCCTTCCGACATCTCTACCTAGACGACATCGGCGATCGTCTTGCCTATGTCGAATTTTTGCATGATGGCAGCGAAATCGCGTTCACAATTGGCGATGACAATGCCGCGCAACTGCAATTGCCGGTAGCGCAGCCAAAAGCCGAGGTTCCGGTGATCAAGCTCTATCTGAAGTCATGACGGGAGCGCGGGTACAGTCTACAACCATTCGCGCGGTGGCGCGCTGTCAGCCGACATAGTTCACTTCCAGGAACTGCTTGACCTCGACATCGCGGAGCAAGGTTTCTTCACCGTTGGGCCAGCGCACGCGCAGTTCCCGGATACTGTCTTCGCCCAAGCCAAAATGCAGGGCGGTATCGTTGCCGGCGCCCAGGCTGGAGCCGGATTTGACCTCCTGCATCAGCGTTCTGTCCCCGTCTGTGGTCAGGTACACGCGGGCGCCAATAGCATCGCGATTAATAGCGCCGCCGCCCCGCAAGCGCACATTGATCCAATTACGATCATGACTGAGGTCGCCGGTGTTTTTGTACAAGACATAACCCTGATTCCAATTGCCTAGCACAAAATCCAGCCAGCCGTCCTTGTCATAATCGGCATAAGCCAAACCCATGCTGGGTACGGCATCATCAATCCACTTCTGCGGCGTAGCGTCGGCGAAGCTGCCGTCCCCCCGATTGCGGAACAAGAATTCACGGTACTCGAACATCATGCCTTCTGGACCGGATGTGATATCGAACTGGACGAACTCGGTGGCGGTCAAATACAGGTCGAGCCAACTGTCGTTGTCATAGTCGAAAAATATCGTCGCCCAGCCCACCGCGCTGCTCGGACCCACAGCGACGCCGGCCTCATCCGCGACATCGTCGAAGCTGCCGTCGCCCTGGTTTTGCAGCAGCACCATGCCGTTGACCATATCGGAAAAGTAAAAATCGAGATCGAGGTCGTTGTCGTAGTCACCCACTGCCAAGCCCATGCCGTGGATGAAGGTGCGCGCGCCGGCTTCGACCGAAGCCTCGGTCCAGCACCAATTCAAGCCTTGCCCCTCTACCGCGCTCTGCCCTGCGCTATCGGGCGGAAGGCAGCCGGGACCGTCGTTGCGCCAGAGTATATTGCCCAACATGTTTTTGAATTGGTCGTTGACCACATAGATATCGGCATCGCCATCATTGTCGTAGTCGCTGAAACTGGCGCTGAATCCCGACCCGAGCAGCAGATCATATTCCAGCAGGTAGCTGACATCGACGAAGCTGCCGTCGCCTTGGTTGTGATAGAGCGTGTCGCGCGCGGCATCATGCTCGCGGCTGATATTCGGGTCGCCGCATTCGGGGAAACAGGACCAGTTGACGACATAGAGATCGAGGTAGCTGTCGCCGTCAAAATCGCCCCAGGTGGCTGTGGTGCCTTTGCCGGCGTCCCCCACGCCAGCCGCCACGGTGACATCGCGGAAACCCGTGCCGCCCTCGTTGTGAAAGAGGACGTTGGGTCCGTGATTCACGACATAAAGGTCCTGCCAGCCGTCGTTGTCATAGTCGACCCAGACAGCGCCGCCCGTCTCCGCATCCGCCAGCGCGATGTGCGGCGTCAAGGCAGAGACCGAAAATGTGCCATCGCCATTATTCTGGTAGAGCACACTGGGGTCTCTGTTGCCGGTGACATATAAATCGAGCCAGCCGTCATTGTCGTAGTCGCCCCAAGCCTGCCCGATGCCCAGATAACCCGTGGCGAAATCGTCGTCAAATAGTTGCCATTCGCCGCGGTGACTCGCGCTGATGCCGGCGCTTTCGCTGACATCGACGAAGGGATCCAGCCTGCCGATGCCGGTGAGCCATACCATGCAGAGAAGGGGCGGGATAAGACGCGCGGAAGATTTCATTAAACGATAGCAGCTAAGGATGTTTTGTCCTCTCTGTACCGCAGTAATTCCAATTAAGTAATGATGTACTCAATCAAGGCGAATTGTAGGGGCGACTCTGTGAGTCGCCCAGGGCAATTGCACCAAAATCCAAAAATGACGAATTTATCATCAAACTAACCAATTGTAGGGGCGATCCTTGGCTTGCCCATGAAATTTGGCGCAAGATCGTGGGCGATTCACAGAATCGCCCCTACATTACGTCTTTTATTTGCAAATTTCGGAGTTCTTGGTGCCTCAGTGTTGAAATAATTTGATGCGATTGCCCTGGTGAGTCGCCCAAAACCGCGGAAATGTTATTCGCAAATTGTTAGATTACTCTCTTGCTTAAACTTCTGCGCATCCGCGCCTCTGCGGTGATTTAGCCCTTAAGGCCGGAAGTCGCGATGCCTTCCACGAAGTAGCGCTGGCCGAAGACGAAGATCAGCAAGACCGGGATGACCGCGATCGTCGCCACCGCCATCATCAAGTGCCAGTCCGTATTGCCGTAAGCGCCCTGATACTGCACCAGGCAAACGGGCAGCGTCTGCACGTCGGGCGTGCGCAGGTAGAGCAGCGGACCAAAGAAGTTGTTCCAGTTGCCGATAAAGGCGAAGATGGCCAAGGTGGCCAGCGCCGGTTTGGACAGCGGGATGAAAATCTGCATCAAGATACGCGCATGGCCCGCCCCGTCAATCTTGGCGGCATCGATCAATTCTTCCGGTATCGTGAGGAAGAATTGCCGCAGCAAGAAAATGAAGAAGGGCCAACCGAACCAGGGCGGCACCATCAAGGGCAGGTGGGTATCCAGCCAGCCAAATCTATTGAATAGCACATACTGCGGCACCACGAGCGCCTCGGTGGGCAGGAGCATGGTCGCCAAGACAAGGGCGAAGCAAAAGTTTTTGCCACGGGCTTTCAAACGGGCGAAGGCATAGGCGGCCAAGGTGCAGGAGACCAGATTGCCAATGATGTTGTTCACGGTGATTTTCAGCGAATTCCAAGTGCAGGTGGTGAAATCGACGTAGCCGTAACCGTACCAGCCATCAGGGAAGTTTTGCCATTGAAAAGTTTCGGGTATCAAACGCGGCGGAAAAGCGAATACTTGATTCAGCGGTTTCAGCGCGGTTGACACCATGACAATGAAGGGCATGACAAAAAAGATGCCGAGAGGGATTAACAAGGCGAATGTGACGATAATGCCGATGGCGCGGCGGCCCTTGATTGACTTGCGCCAGGAGATCGTTTTCTTGCGGTTGCTGGACGTCATCGCTATTCCGCCTCGTAATAGACCCAGCGCCTGCCCACGCGGAATTGGATGCCGGTCAGCGCCATGAGAATGACAAACATGATCCAGGCGACAGCGGCTGATATGCCCAATTTAAGGAAAACAAAGGCGTTTTCCCATAAGTACCAGATCAAAACATTGCTCGATTCGCCCGGTCCGCCTTCGGTCATCACGCGGATTTCGGTGAAGGTTTGGAAGGAGCTCACGACAGAAATAATGATAACGAAGAAGAGTACCGGGGAAAGCATGGGCAGGGTGACGTTGCGGAATTTCGCCCAATTGCCGGCGCCGTCGATTTCAGCCGATTCATAAAGTTCTTTGGGGACGCCCTGCAAGCCCGCCAGCAAGATGATCATATTGGGTCCTACTTGAAACAAGCTCATCAGGATGAGCGACGGCTTGACCCAGGTCGAGCTGTAGATCCAGGGCGGTCCTTGAATGCCAATTTGCTTCAAGGTGTAATTCAAGATGCCCAGGCGCGGATTGAAAATCCAGATCCAGACCAGCGCTACGGCGACGCCAGCCGTAACCGTTGGCAGATAATAGACGGCGCGAAAGAAAGGGATGCCAGGCACTTTTTGATTGAGCAGTATCGCCAGCAAAAGCGCGAATGCCGTGCCGAATATCACCCTGCCCACGACGATATAAAGCGTGTTGCCCACAGATGTCCAGAAGATGGGGTCGGCGAAGAGACTGCGGTAATTATCCAAGCCGATGAATTGCAGATCGTCCAGCGAGATGCGCCAATCGGTGAAGCTTAGCCCTAGCATGCCGAGGATCGGCCCGGCATTAAAAAGCACCAAGCCAATCAACCAAGGCAAGATGAACAAATAGAAGATTCGCTCTTCGCGCCGGGCGCTGGGAGAAATTGGCTTAACCAGCCGTCGCAACATCGCTTGTCACCTGTAATTGGGCTGACAGAATTGCGGGAGACCGATGCACGGTCTCCCGCAACTAAATACAGAATCGAAATGGGCTACATGTCTTCGGCGACAGCGTCCAGGGCTGCCTGTCCTTCTTCCATGATGGTGGCGATGACCTCGTCGACGCTGGCTTCGCCCAAGCGCAGCAGATTCGCCTCGCGGCCCAGAATGTTGCTGACCTCGGCCGAAGCCAGCGACGCGTACGGACGGCCCGTCGTGGCATAGTCAAACATGGCTTCCAGGAAATAGCGCCCGCTGGGCGGCGCCGGGTCAGAGTCCAGCCAGGCTTCCAAGCCTTCCGGGCGTGCCGGTGAACCGCGGCCCGACAGGCTCCACATGAAGATCATGCCATCCAGTGACAGGTATTCGCGCAGGTAGCGCCAGGCGACGTCGGGCTTGTCGCTGGTTGGCGTGATGCCATAGCCGCTGCCGAAAGATCCGGTGGCGCGGGTGCCGTCAGCGCCCGTGGGCACAGGCGCGACATCCCAATTGAAGGGCGCTTGCGCGCGCATGCTGGGCGTATCCCAGGTGGCGATGTGCGACATGGCGGCGGCGCCAGCGCGGAAGGGATGTTGATTGGGGAAGGCTTCGGCTTCGGTGCCGCTGGGGGCAGCCCCATCTTCATGAATCAGGCTGTTCCAGAAATTCATCGCTTCCCGGGCTTCAGGGGTATCGAGAGTCATCTCGGTTTCTTCGTCGTTCATGATCGCGCCGCCCCAGGCGCCCAGGTAGAAGCCGTTGCCGCTGTTGCCTAGGTTGAAGCGGCCGTCCCAGCCATATATGCCCATATTGGCGTCAGTCAGCGCGGCGGCGGCGGCGGCGAAGTCTTCCATCGTCCAGTCCTCGCCGGGGTAATCCATGCCAGCTTCGTCGAACATGTCGACGTTGTAACCGAGGATGACCGGACCATGATCGTAGGGCAGCGCGTGGATGCGACCGTTGACGCGGTAGAGACGCACCGATTCTTCCCACATGCCATCGACATTGAACTCTTCATCAGCCACGACAATGTCATGAATGTCGATGATGATGCCCTCGTGCGCCCAAGGGGTGGCGCGGCTGCCATGGACATAGATGATGTCCGGCAAAGTGCCGGCGGCCGCCCAGGCCGGCACCACGTTATTGTGGTCTGCCCAGGTATTGTAGGTGATGTCGATCTTGATGTCCGGATGCCGCTCCATGAAGCCTTCATCGTACTCCGCCTGGCGGGGGCGGAAGGCGGCTTCCCAGTGACGCCCGAAAGTCAGTTCAACTGTGTCTTGCGCGCTGGCGATGTTGCTCAAAGGACCCAGATAACCGACCACAGCCCCGGTACTCGATGCCGCCGCCAACTTGAGGAAATTGCGCCGTGACAACTTTTTGCTACTCATGACACATCCTTTCTCTGAAAAAGACTCTACTCAGAACGGGTAAGGTGATGTTTTTCCGGTGGCGCCTCCCCTCAATCCATACAGGCGATTGATGATAGCAGAAAATCGCGGACGACAATGAATTGACATTTGCAACATAGCTTATATGTCTATTGCGACTTTGTCAAATTCTGTTTTGGGGCGAGTTTGGCGCATGATGGATCCGCCTGTATGGATTGAGGGGAGGCTCCTATTGCGCAGATCCCGGCATATCTACACTGGCAAACTCCCTTTTCTATAATGAATCGGGCATGGAAGAGGATATGCTTAGAAAATGCCAGATCAACGGAGGCGCTCTCCATATCGGCGGAGCGCGCGCAGGGCAAGCCTGGCGTCATATCTAGCTTGCGAGGAGGAACCAGCAGGGCAATCGCTTCAAAATGATGGCGGACGAAATGGCGGGATTCTAAACTGAAAATTAACTACAGAGTACGCAGAGAACGCAGAGAAAAACAAAAATCTCTTCTCAGCTGTGATTTTTGGTGACAAATCACGTTTCGCTGGGGACTGTTGCCGATTCCGGGCCGCAGATTTAGAAGAATAGTCGTCTAAACTCCTACGAACTCTGTGTCCTCTGCGTCCTCTATGTTGAAAATAATTTGAAGCGATTGCCCTGACCAGGCGGCGCTTTGGCAGGCAAAGTCAATTGTGGTATGCTAACCAGCGTCCGCATGTCGACGCGCCTCACGCGGGAGCCGCTTCGCTTTGCTCGCGCGCTTGATGAAGAAGCGACCTGATTTAGCCACCGGAATTCACGCGGAAGCCATGCCCGTTCCAAAAGTTATCCACCAGCCAGGGACAAATGACGCGATTCGCCGCGGCGTCGCCGCCTTGGGCAATGCCATTCGCCCGACGCTAGGTCCTTTGCCGCGACGCCTGGTCGCGCAAAACCAGGCGAAGTTCGAGCTGCTGGATGACGGCGGCATCATCGCCCGGCGCATTATCGCGCTGGCAGACAGAGAAGCGGACGTCGGCGCCATGCTCTTGCGGCAGGTCTTGTGGCGGGCGCGTCAACAAGCCGGCGACGGCGCAGCCACCACCGCCGTTCTCTACGAGAGCATCTACAATGAGGGGCTGCGTTTCATCGCGGCCGGCGCGGACGCCATGCGCCTGCGAACCTGTTTGGTGGAACTCCTGCCGCAATTGACCGATTCCCTGCTGGCGCAGGCGCGGGTCCTGACCAATGCCAAGGCACTCGAGGGCATCGCTTTTTCTGTCTGTTACGACGAAGAAATGGCGGCGGTGCTGGGCGAGGTCATCGACACGGTCGGTCAATACGGACAAGTCGATATCCGCGCCGGTCACGGACGCGGCATGGAACACAACTACGTCGATGGCGCCTATTGGCAAGGCGGCGTGCAATCCAAAGAGATGCTGCGCGGGTCGGCACGGCTGGTTGCCGAAATGGCGGACGCCGCGGTTTTGGTCACAGACTTGGAAATCGAAGAACCGCGCGAACTAATCCCATTGATGCAATTGGCGCTGCGCAGCAAAATCAGCAAGCTGCTTTTGATTGTCCAATCCATCTCGGAAACGGGCATATCGGTGGTGCTGGATGATCGTTTGCGCAGCAAGATTCAGACGGTCGTGGTCAAGATTGACAGCTTCCTGCCAGAGGAAATGCTACATGCTTGCCAGGATATTGCCCTCTTGACCGGTGGCAAGCCCGTATTGGCGGCGGCGGGCCAATCCCTTGCCGAAGTCAGCGGCGCGGACTTCGGTCAGGCCCGCTGGGTTTGGGCGGATGACAAGAACTTCGGCTTCGCGGGCGGCGCGGGCGATGCCATCCAGATTCGGCGCCAGGCGCGCATGCTGCGGCAAGCTCAGTCCGCTGCCGCCGACGACGATGTCCGCGAGCGTCTGCTCAAGCGCCTGGGAAAGCTGAACGGCGGGCTGGCCACAGTGCGCGTCGGCGGCAGCGCCGATGATGAAATCAAACAGCGCAAGGAACTGGCGGACCGCGCCATCCGCGCCCTGCGTCTCGCGCTCGCGGGTGGCGTGATTCCCGGCGGAGGAATCTCGCTATTGAACTGCGGACGCAGCCTGCTGGATGCCGCCGGCGACCAAACCAGCCTGGAAGCGCGCGCCGCGCGACAGATACTGGCGACGGCGCTGGAAGCGCCCATTCGTTGCTTGCTCGCTAACGGCGGTTACGCTGCCGGCGAGATCCTCGCGCAATTGGATTCATACAAAAATGGCAGCGGTTTTGATGTGATGCGAGGCGAATTCGTCGATATGGCGGCGGCGGGCATTTTTGATGTGGCGCAAGTGCAAGTTGAAGCCCTGCGGCGCGCCGTCACCAGCGCGGCGCTGGCATTGACAATTGATGTGCTGGTCTTGCACCGCGAGCCCGAAACGATGACGGAGCCCTAGCGTGAGCGAAGAGCGCCAGCCCACAATGATAGACCCCATAGACCGCACTTACGCTCTAGCCGAAGTTGCGGGCGCTTATTTTGTAGCGCGACAGAGCGGCTTGTATCGCCTCGCTTCATTCAATGGATCTGGCGATGACAGTAGCATTGACAGGGCGCGCAATCTTTATCAGGGCTGGCAGCCGGGGCAAGAGATCCCGACGCTTGACATCGCGCTGTCGCCCCAATTCTCGGATGATGGCTTGATATTGACAGGCGTCAAGGGCGGCGTCGCCCGCAGCCAAGATGGCGGCGCAAGCTGGGCGGCGCAGACGCTACGCCAACCCCCGCCGCTTGTCACTTGTCTGGCGCTTTCGCCCGCTTTTGCCAGCGACCGCCGCGCATTGGCGGGCAGCTATGATGACGGCATGTTTCTCTCCGACGATGGCGGGGGGAGCTGGCAGACATGCAATTTTGGTTTGTTTGATCGCAATATCTTTTGCCTGGCGCTTTCGCCGCAGTATCCCGACGATGGCTTGGTCCTGGTCGGGACGAGCAGCGGCATTTACCGCAGCGACAACGGCGGTCGGCGCTGGCAAGATCTGATCATGCCCGGGGACGAAGCGGTGCTTAGCCTGGCGCTTTCGCCGGCTTGCGCCGACGATCCTGCCATCCTTGCTGGAAGCGAGTCGCGCGGGCTGCTGCGCTCGGCTGATGGCGGCGCGACCTGGGAAACCTTCTACCGCTGCGCCGGCGCCGTTAATGCCATCGTCCCCCTGTCATCCGAGGGCGGTCTGGCGATTCAAGTGGAGGACGCGGTTTGGGCGCAAGAACCCGGCAACAGTAATTGGCGGCAGGTGGCGGCGGGGCATGTTCATGCGGTCGCAAAAAGCGCGGACGGCAGAGCCTTGCTGCTGGGCATGGACGATGGCAGCGTGCGGCGCGCGCTCTTATAAACTGAGGCGGTTGGCAGCGCCTAGACAGCGCTGATTCTTGATTCATAACTGAGGAAGAACAGAATGATATTTGAACCCACAATCGAATCAGTTCGCAGGCACGAGGTCCCGGACTGGTATATGAATGCCAAGCTGGGCATCTTTGTTCACTGGGGTTTGTACTCGGTACCGGCTTGGGCGCCGCATGGCGGCGACATCGGCGAGGTCTTCGAAAGCGGCGATATGAGCGACTGGTTCCGCAACAACTCCTATGCCGAATGGTACCTGAACACGCTCAAATTCGCCGACAGCCCTACGCGCGCCTACCACAATCGACATTATGGCGCCGACTTCGCCTATGATGATTTCGCGGACGAATTTAACACAGCCGTCGCCAATTGGGAGGCCCGCGAAATGGCGGCGCTCTTCAAGCAGGCGCAGGCGCGCTATGTGGTGCTGACGAGCAAACATCATGACGGCTTCTTGCTATGGAACAGCGACATCCCCTGCCCGCAAAAACCTAATTACCTCTGCCAGCGCGACCTGGTGGGCGACCTGACGACAGCGGTGCGCGATCAAGGCATGAAGATGGCGCTCTATTATTCCGGCGGGCTAGACTGGTCCTGGAACGAGACGCGCGTCAGCGATATCCGCGATGTCTGGGGGACGATTGTGCAAGACCCGGCATTCGTCGAATACTCGGTCGCGCATTGGAAGGAATTGATCGACCGCTACCAGCCATCAGTCATGTGGAATGACATCGGTTACCCAAAAGCCGCCGATCTCGGCGAGCTATTCGCCTACTATTACAACAGCGTGCCCGACGGGGTCATCAACGATAGATTCACGCAATCGCGCGATCAAGTTCCTACAGCCGGCGAACCAATGTCGCCGCCGCGCGGACCGCACTACGACTTCATCACGCCGGAATACGCAACCTTCGATGACATTCAAGCGCTCAAGTGGGAGTGCTGCCGCGGCATCGGCCACTCCTTCGGCTATAACCGCGACGAAGGCGACGAGCGGCTGCTGGCGGAAGACGAACTGATCCACATGTTCGTCGATGTCGTCAGCAAAAATGGCAATCTGCTGCTGAATGTGGGACCACGCGCCGATGGCAGCATCCCGGAAAATCAGGCGGGGCGCCTGCGCGCCCTGGGAAGTTGGCTGGCGCGCAACGGCGAAGCGATCTTCGATACAGGTCCCTGGAAACGAGCTGTCGGCAAGACAAGCCAGGGCTTGGATCTGCGCTTCACGGCGACCGATGAAGCATGCTATGTCACGCTGCTTGGCAACCCCAGCGAAAGCGAAATCGCCATTGAGGGGCTGAAAGCGCCGGACGGCGCGCGCCTGCAACTCTTGGGCGATGAGGTCGAATTGACCTGGCGGCAGAGCGGAGCCGATCTGAGGGTCCAACTGCCGGAAAACCTGCCGCTGGCGCCCGCCCATTCACTGAAGATCTCGGGCGGAGGCGCGTAACGTGGCTGAGAAGATCGACGCCTTTGTCGCCAAGAATTTCCGTTGGAACTTCTCTGTCAATTTAATCGACATCACTTTTATTACACTGGCTTTCAGCGTCATCTCGCGCGAGACGATCACGCCCCTGTTGGTCAGCAATTTGACCGATTCCAAAATCGCCATCGGCTTAGTCCCGGCGATTTTCAGCATCTCGTTTTATCTGCCACAGCTATTCGCGGCCAATCACGCCGAACGCCTAAAACGCAAGCTGCCCTTTGTGATGTTGATTGGCGGCGTCCTCGAGCGGGTTCCCTATCTCTTTGTGGGCATTGCCATTCTGCTCTTTGCCGAAAGCGCGCCGATTCTAGCCTTGCTTTGTTTGTATCTGGTGATTGGATTGGGCGCATTTGGCGCCGGCGTGGCGACGCCCGCCTGGTTCAGCATGATTGGCAAGGTCTTGCCGGTCAAACGGCGCGGCATCTTCTTCGGCTTGAGCTCGGGCTTGGGCACGCTGATGGGCATCATCGGCGCTTATTTCGTCGGCGTCATATTGGATGAATTCGGCTATCCGCAAAACTTCGCCACGCTGTTTTTGATCGCCGCCGTCTTCATGGGCATTTCCTGGGTCGGCTTGGCGCTCAACCGCGAGCCGGAAAGCCCCGTGGTCAAAAAGCAAATTTCACAGCGGCGCTATTTCAAACAGTTGCCCGGCATCCTGCGCGGCAACCACAACTATCGGCGTTTTCTACTCAGTTATTGCATCAGCCGTCTAAGTTTGATGGGAACCAGCTTCTTCATCGTTTATGGCAATGAGAACTTTAGCCTGAGCGGCGCCGATGTCGCGCTGCTGACAGCAGTGTTGATCGGAAGCGAAGCGGTCATGCAGTTGGCACTGGGTTGGCTGGGCGATCGCCGCGGGCACAAACTCAATTTGATGATCTCTGGTTTCGCTATCGCGCTGGCGGCTTTGGTGGCGATCGCCGCCAGCGACCTCATCAGCCTGATACCCGCTTTTGTCCTGCTGGGCGCGGCGCTGGCCAGCGACCGCATCTCTCACTTGAATATCGTGCTGGAGTTCGCCGTGCCAGAAGATCAGCCAACTTTCATCGGCTTGACCAATACGCTTTTGGCGCCCGTCACATTTTTCGCGCCCATCCTGGGCGGCTGGGTGGCGACCAGCTTTGGTTACGACAGCTTGTTCAACTTGACGCTGCTTTGCGGCGTCGTCGGTGGCGCGCTGCTGGGGCTTTGGGTAAAGGAACCGCGGCATATCCCCCCGCAGCCCATGCCGGACCCGGAGGCGGTTTAGGCTGTGGCGAAAGCATCGGATATGTCCCCGGCGACCGCCACAAAGGAGCCAGTTGAGAAAAACCTCAACTGGAATTTCTCGGTCAATGTGCTGGACAATATGTTTTATGCCCTGGCCATCAGCCTGGTTTCCAAAGAAACCATTATGCCGCTTTTGGTCAGCCGCCTCACCGATTCGCCGCTGGCTGTCGGTCTGATACCCGCTATTTTCAGCTTGTCTTTTCTGCTGCCGCAGCTTTTCGTCGCCAACCATGCCGAGGGGCTAAAGAGAAAACTGCCCTTCGTCATCTTATTAAGCGGCACGCTACAGCGCTTGCCCTATCCCTTGATTGGCTTGGCTTTGCTCCTCTTCGCTGTCGAAGCGCCCGGGCTGGCATTGGCGCTTTTCTTCATTGGCATTGCGACAGCGGCTTTTGGCGGCGGCGTGGTCACACCAGCCTGGTTCTCCATGATTGGCAAGGTCGTGCCCATTCGGCGGCGCGGTATTTTCTTCGGCTTGGCGGACGGCGGCGGCATGTTTATGGGCATCATCGGCGCCTATTTCGTCGGCTTGATATTAGATCAAGTCGCCTACCCGGGCAATTTCTCGCTACTATTTCTGATTGCGGGAGTGGTGCTGGCGATATCTTGGGTTTGGCTGGCGCTGACCCGCGAACCAGCCAGCGACGAGGTGAGGTCGCCCGTCGCTTGGCGGCATTATTTCAAGCGACTGCCGTCAGTACTACGGCGGCATGACAATTATCGCCATTTTCTCATCGCCTACGCGCTGGTCCACCTGAGCATGATGGCGGTCAGCTTTTACATCGTATTCGCCGATACAGCCTTCAATCTGGGCGGCGCGGATGTCGGATTGCTGAATGCGGTATTCATCGGTACCCAAGCCGTGATGCGCCTGGCTTTTGGCTGGCTGGGCGATCGCTGGGGGCATAAGCGCAATCTGGCGCTTTCAGCCGCTTGCATGGCGCTGGCGGCATTATTCGCTTTAATCTCGGAAAATGTCATCGGGCTGCTGCCCGCCTTCGTCTGCCTTGCTTGCGCCATCGCAGCCGACGGCGTGTCGCACCTAAATATCGTGCTGGAATTCGCATCGCCAGCCGAGCAGCCGACTTTTATCGGGCTGACCAACACATTGATCGCGCCTGTTACGTTTGTGGGTCCGATCATGGGCGGATGGATCGCCGCGACCTTCAATATCGAGGCGCTCTTTGTCATGTCGCTAATTTGCGGTATCGTCGGCGCGGCATTGCTCCGATGGTGGGTACAGGAACCAAGAACGGCGCAATAGTCAATATTCTAGGGACAGGAAGCGGCATGAACGAGACTTATCAAGCGAATTGGGATTCCTTAACGCGGCATCGTGTGCCGGATTGGTTCAGCGATGGCAAGTTCGGCTTGTACGCGCATTGGGGAATTTATGCCGTGCCGGGCTTCGGCAACGAATGGTATGGCAAATGGATGTACGACCCCGCGCACGAGATTCATCACGAACACGTGAAGCGCTTTGGCTCGCCCGCGGCCTTCGGCTACAAAGATTTCATCTCGGGATTCACTGCCGAACATTATGACCCCGACGAATGGGCAGAGCTCTTTGCAGCCAGCGGCGCGGGCTATGCTGGTTTTTCCCTGGCGCACCATGACGGCTTTGGCTTATGGGACAGCGCTGTCTATCGCTGGCATGTCGGGGCGATGGGACCCAAGCGCGATCTCTACGGCGAGCTGGCGACGGCGCTGCGGCAGCGCGGTCTGCGCCTGGTAGCGCCTTTCCATATCGTGCGCGGCTTCAACTGGTTTCTGGCTGGCTGGAATCAATGGGACCAGACCTATAACAAGGCGGCGGTCGAGCGCGGACTGGCGGAGGGCTGGGACCTCTTCGACCCGGAATACGCCGATTTCTACTGGGTAGGGCAAACCAGTCAATTCGCCGATTTCTTCGACCAATGGCAGCGCAAAGTGCGTGAAGTCATCGACAAATACCAGCCGGATTTGATGTGGTTCGACGGCGGCAAATTCCGCGAAGACGGCATCGAAGCGACCGCGCTAGAAATCCTGGCGCATTATCTCAACCAAAGCCGGCGCTGGAACAAAGAGGTCTTGGTTCTCAATAAGCTGCCGGTCAGCATGCAATACAATTTCCATCCCGATTTCGGCGTCATCAATTTCGAAAAAGGGCGGGATCGTCCGGCGGTCTATGACAAGCCTTGGAACGACGATATGCGTATCGGCGATCAGTCCTGGGGCTGGGTGGAAAATCAAGTCTACGCCGACGGACACACGCTGCTGAGCAAGCTAATCGACTGCGCGGCGCGCGGCGGCACGATGATGCTATCGCTCTCGCCGAAAGCGGACGGTACGATTCCCAACGGGCAACGGCAGCCGCTGCTGGAAATGGGCGCTTGGCTGAAACTTAATGGCGAAGCCATTTATAACACCGTGCCTTGGACAAGCCATGCCGAAGGCGACATGGAAAAGCTATTTGAATATCGCAACAATCACAGGTTCTGGGTCTACGACAAATGCGACGCCGACGACCGCCGCTACACACAATCCAAAGACGGCAAGACTGTATACGCGCTGACACTGGGCATCCCGCCGCGATCCGTGACCTTCGAGGCGCTGAACGACGACGTAGCGATTGATTCCGTGACTTTGCTGGAATCCGACCAACCGGTCGCTTGGACGCAATCGACCGCCGGACTGACAATTGACACGGCGAGTTGCGAATTCAAGACAGATCTGGCGGCAGCCTGGAAAGTGAGACTAAGCTGAACACTGCGAATGCGCGCTTGTCATCGAAATCGATCAGCGCGGTTTTGGCGGCGCTTGGTCACGCTGGCGCTTCGCGCCGCGTCGAGGCGCTGCCTGGCAGCTATTCAAATTTCACGCAAATGCTGTGTGTCGAGCGGGATGAGGCTGAGCCGCGCAAGATAATCATACGCCGCTACAACCCCGCAAACGATGAAGCCGGCCACGACAAGCCAGCCTGCGAATTCTACACGCTGCGTTTGCTGCGCGAGCATGGCATCCCCGTGCCGCCACCCCTGCTGCTCGATACCGATGGCAGCCTCTTGGGCTTGCCCGGCATTGTTACCGAGTTCCTGCCGGGCCGCCAGATTGAACCGCCGACCGATGCGCCGCGCTGGGGCGCAATGGCGGCGCAGAACGCGCGCATGCTGGCGCGGATTCATCAGACGCCTTTCAGCGACGCCGACAGGCGCTTCATGATGAACGACGATGTGGAAGTCGCCTGGTTCATCAAAAATGGCGAGATTCCGGCTTATATGCGGGCCGACCCGGACGGCGAAATGGTTTGGCGTCTGGTCAATGAGCATTGGCATCGGCGCCGGCTCGCCGCGCCGCGTTTCCAGCACACGGATTATTGGTCGGGCAATATCTTGTGGCTGGGCGACGAGATTTCGGTTGTGCTGGATTGGGAAGAAGCCGGCTATGGCGACCCCGCTTGCGATGTCGCCTACGCGCGTATGGAGTATTTCCTGGAAGGTCTTCCAGAAGCGGCGGATACGTTTTTGCAGGTATACCAAGCGGAGACCGGCTGGGAATTGCCCAATTTGCCCATCAGCGAGCTGGCGGCCAGCGTTCGACCCATGACTGACCCAGCCAGTTGGTTCACGCGGCCCTATATGGAAGCGCGCTATCGGCGCTTCATCGCCGCTGCCAAGCGCGCGCTGCTGCAGAGCGGCTAATCCACATCGAGGTAGTAGCGCTCGTCCCCGACCTCCGCTTGCAAACGGTGCATCTCATCTTTGAGCTCGACCACTAATTCAGCGTAAGCCGGGTCCTCAACCACGTTGTTCAATTCGTATGGGTCTTTTTCGAGGTCAAAGAGTTCCCATTCCGGCTCGTAAGTCTCGTCGATGGCGCCCGTTTGCCCCAGCGCGTCGGCATAATAGTAAATCAGTTTATAGCGATGACTGCGGATGCCGTAATGGGCATAGACATTGTGATGCGTCTTGTGCATCCAATAGCGATAGTACATGGCGTCGCGCCAGTCGCCGGGAGTCTCGTCGCTCAACATGGGCGCGAAGCTGCGCCCTTGCATGCCCGCCTGCGCGGGCAGCCCCGCCAGCTCGAGATAGGTAGGCGCGAAATCGACATTGAGGATCATGTCCTCGTTCACGCTGCCGGCTTCGATCAGGCGCGGATAGCGCATGATGTATGGCATCTTTAGCGATTCCTCGTACATGAAGCGCTTGTCGTACCAGCCGTGGTCGCCCAGGAAAAAGCCTTGATCCGAGGTATAGACGACGATGGTGTTCTCCGTCAGCCCCTCCGCGTCCAGGTAATCGAGCAAGCGGCCCACATTGTCGTCAATGCTGGCGACGACGCGCAGATAGTCCTTGATATAGCGCTGATAAGCCCACTTGCGCAATTCCATTTCCGGCAGGTCATGCGGGATCTCGGTTTTGGTATCGAGCGGGACCATGTGCAAGCCCATGCGCATTTCGGCGGCTGCGGCGGCCGAAGCGCGATTGCTGTAATCGTCATAGAGCGTATCCGGTTCTGGCACATCTTCGTTGAGGAACATGTGGGCGTGTTTATCATCCGGTTCCCAGTGGCGGTGCGGCGCCTTGTGATGGCACATGACGAAGAAAGGACGCTCGCGATCGCGATCTTGCAAGAAATCCAGCGTCATATCTGTGATGAGATCAGTTACATATCCGGGTACGGGCCGTCGCTGCGAGCCGTCTGCTGTTTTGAAGATGAAAGTCGGATTGTGATATAACCCTTGCCCGGGCAGCACCGCCCAGTCGTCGAAGCCGGTCGGCTCGTGCGCGGGACCCTGCCCCAAGTGCCATTTGCCAAACATGCCGGTCTGATAGCCGCTGGCTTGCAGATCCTTGACGAAGGTCGGCAGCCTGTTGTCCATGTGGGTGTCGAGCGTCGTCACCTCATTAACGTGATTGTAGGTGCCGGTCAAGATGGCGGCGCGGCTGGGCGTGCAGATGGAATTGGTGCAGAAACAGTTATCGAAGCGCATGCCTTCGTGCGCGATGCGGTCGAGGTTGGGCGTCTGGTTGATGCGGCTGCCATAGCAGGTCATGGCATGCGAGGCATGGTCGTCCGACATGATGAACAGGATATTGGGACCTTGGTCGGGCATGGCTGGGGCTTCCTAATGAGTGATTAGCATTAGCTGAGGAGATTATACAAAGAAAAATGGACTGCTCCTAGCGGTCCATTGCTACACACAGGGCAATTGCACCCGATTTCTTCAACACAAGCACTTGGCGGCAACGCAATGGACAGCCTCGCTCGCGCAAGTTCGCAGGGCGCATATACGATATTGTGGCATGCTAGCCTAGAGAAATGCCGCGCAGAAATCTCAAGATCTCTGGGATTGGGATATGGTGGCAGTCCTTCCTTACGCAGATATCCAAAAGATAAACCGATTTTGGCGCATCGTAATATATAATCCGGAATCCGCTACTTTTGCCTGAATTGTCGGATGAATTTGCGCGGCGGACTCGATAAACTGGCGCGCCGCCCAAGCCTTGTAGTCGGTTCGCATTATGCAGAGGACCCAATTCCAAATCATCTGCTAGTTTCTCTATGTCGTCATTAATTTTACGGTATCTCCGCGAGAGGCGCTTGACTTGCGCTTTGAACTCATTTGTCCACAAAATTGTCTTCGGCATCTGCAACTAGCTCGCGGCGTAATTCTTCCAGCCCTTCGCGTACCGGCTGTACATCACCATCTTTCATCTGTTGAAAACTTCTACCTAGGCTTGCGATGTAGTCTTGCCTCGATTGTCTCCCGCCCATGTCTATAAGCTGTTCGCATTCTTGCGGAATGCTAAGCGTTTTTTGACGGTCTGCCGAATAAGCAACCGGTAAATCCACCTGGGGCGTCGATGCTTGGTCTTCGCCTACATTCTTGGACAGTAGAGATTGGTCTACTTCCGACAATTCGCTCATGATAGGCATTCCTTTCTTGCTCAAACAAAGAATCGTAATCTCGGATTGATTCGGCTAACTAAAGTTGAATGAGCCCCACGCTCACCGCGCCGACAAAGGCGTTGATAGCGGCGACGAATACGGACAGCGTTACGGCAACAACAGTGAAAATCGCCGTTACGCGGGTACGAAATTGGCGATTCTTTTGGATTTCACCCTGAATATCGTTGGTCTGTTTCTGAATATAGCTGGTCTGATGGTCGAATTTTTCGGTAATTTCCTTCAGGAGCGCGGCATTCTGCTCGCGTACAAAATCCTTGGTAGCGAGGGCGTCCAATTTGCCCCGCAGCTCGCCAATCTCGGCGGCCTGTTTGGTGACTTGCTCTTGCAGATCCACGATGCTCAACTTTCTCTAGCGCTAAGCATGATTGTCGATGAAATCACGCCTATTATAGCAAGCATACACAATTTGTCAAACCCTTCATAAATGCGAAATATACGGATGATCGGCTGCTAGCAAACCTTCGTCCTGCAGCGTATGCCAGAACGCGCTCGGCACTTCAACCGACATGGCGTCGATGTTCTGCTTGACGCGCCCCGGCTTGCTGGTGCTCAGCGCCAGCGCCACGATGCCCGGGTGCGACTTGCCGAACTGGATGCAAACTTCGGACGGTGTCTGACCGTGCTGCTGGCAAAGCGCGAAGAACTGCTCGCGCCAGGCGAATTTCCGCGCATGCTCAGGATTCGCCGGGTCCAGCTTGACGTAGTTGAAGAATTCGCCGCCGGTCAAGAAGCCGGCGTTGAAGACCGCCGAGTTGATGATGGCCACGCCCTTTTCATGCAGCGAATCCATGAAGTCCAGCAAATCAGCCGGATGCGAATAGAGCGTATAGCTGTTGGCGAACATGACCCAATCGAGCTCGACCTGGGCGTCAATCTCGGCGATGGATCGCCAGTTCTTAGCGCCGACGCCGATGCCCGCCGACAGCCCCTGCGCCTTGATTTCGTCCAGCGCGGTATAAGCGCCCAGGATGTCATCAAAGCGGCGCGCGCGGTCAGCCGACGAAGCCGCGGCGTCGAGGTATTCGTCCGGGTCATGAACCGAAACCAGTTGCGTCTGATATTCGCCGCCCAGCAGCTCGAGACCTTGTTCGAAGCACTTGAAGATGCCGTCGTAGCTGATGTCTTGCACGGCGTCATGCTGCAGGCCGAACCAGGCGCCGGGCTCGAAGGTCGGCTCGGGCGTGGTCAAGGGCGCGCGCAGCCAAGCCAGTTTGTTGCTGATGATGACATCGTCATCGGCAATGCCTAGCTCGCGCAGGCACTGCCCCATCACTTCCAGCGCCAAGCCCGCGCCGTACTTGCCCGCCGAATCGATGACAACTGGCTTGGGCAGATGCTCGAAGATAGCGCGCATGGTCGCGAGTTTGGATTCGTAAGAGAATTCGCGGAAGAGGTTGCCCAGGGCTGTCGAGCCGAAGACGATCGGCGGCGTCATTAGTCCGGTTCTGCCGAAGGGGATTGGCTGCATGTTGAACCTCCCAATATGGTTGGCGAGAATTGCAATGAGTATAGGCGCAAGACGCCGCCGTTGCCAGACTAGCCATGTTGGGGACAGGGCAATCGCTTCAAAATGATGGCGGACGAAATGGCGGGATTCTAAACTGAAAATTAACTACAGAGAACGCAGAGAACGCAGAGAAAAACACAAAATCTCATCTTAGCTGTGATTTTTGGTGACAAATCACGCTCCGCTGGGGACTGTTGCCGATTCCGGGCCGCAGATTTAAAAGAATCGTCGCCTAAACTCCTACGAACTCTGTGTCCTCTGCGTCCTCTATGTTGAAAATAATTTGATGCGATTGCCCTGATGTTGGGGGGTGGTGAATTCCAATTTGACGTGATTGCGCTATATCCATGTGGTATGTGGTGGTATCATGTAGCGTAACGAAAAATTAGGAGGTAGATGATGATCACAAGAGACATTTCGCAATCCTCTCCGCAGGCAGGCGCTGGCGCATTTGCGGAGGGGGGGGGGGGATTCCAGCCCATAAAATAACCGCAGGTATCATCACTAAGTTTTCCCATAATTCCAGAGACGGTTTCATAGCGATAGTTACGGCGCTCGCCTTGGCGCTGGTCCTTGTTTTGGCTTTGCCCGCGCAGGCGCAAAGCACAACCACGGCGTCGATCGTGGGCCATACAAGTCTGCCGGAAGGCGGGCTGGTGGCGCAGCAAGTCGGCGACTGCCCCGCAAAGGCAAGGCAGATACCTACAAAAAATAACGGAGAGACAGTGGCGGCATGGTATCAAAGAGTGATTGCCTATCTCGATGCGAACAAACACGATCCGCACTACTGCGAGTTCCGGGACGATGGAGCCGAAAGTAGTCGGTCTAACAGAACTCACAGATATTCGGAACTTCATGTCCGGTTCCTTAATTACGAAGCGTCGGTTGAATACAAGGCGCAGTTGATCCCTAGTTCGCGCATGGAATTTCAAAATACCGGGAATCGGGAGACCACAATTTCCCATCCAAACGCAGCGGGCGCTAATAAATCGGTGACGTTTAAGCTGCGGGGCAAGCCGAACTTCGTCCGCGATGGCAACACAACCGAGACTATCAACATTTTGGGGAACGGCGGCGCGGTTATCGCCTCTATTTCGATGACAATTGTCGACGATGACGACAGCGCCTACGTCGGCCAACGGCGTTCTCACCCCTATGGCGCGAGCTGGAGAAGACAGCCGCACTGCTATACCCACGAATGCGCCTGGGACTGATGCTTGCCCTGGTGGTGAATAAGCAGGGCCGGCGCGCAAAGCCAAGGCAATCGCGGCAAAATCATTGTGCATCGTTCGCCACCTAAAATCACAAAATGTAGGGGCGACATACCATGTCGCCCGAAACCACAAGTTGCAGCGGTAGCGGCAGCGGGCGACCAGATTGGTCGCCCTTACAAGGCTAGCTTTCTCGCATGACTTACTTGCACTTACTTCTGCGCCTCTGTGACGAGAAAACAGTTGAAGCGATTACCCTGCACTTCAATGTCCGCTCCCTAGCTTGAAAGCCAGCCGCAAGCTATACTGGGGAAAAAGTACAGGAGCGGAGAATGGCACGAAAATACGAACCCACTTGGGAATCCCTCAAGCAGTACCAGATTCCCCAATGGTACATCGACGCCAAGTTCGGCATCTTCATCCACTGGGGACCTTACTGTGTGCCAGCTTTTGGCAACGAATGGTACCCGCGGCGCATGTACCTGCGTGACGACCCAGCCTTCGAACATCATCGGGCGACCTGGGGCGAGCATACTGAATTCGGTTATAAAGACTTCATCCCTATGCTCACTGCCGAGAAATTCGACGCCGACGAGTGGGCGCAGTTATTCAAAGACGCCGGCGCCAAGTTCGTCATGCCCGTCGCCGAACATCACGACGGCTTCCCCATGTACGACAGCGCCTTGACCGACTGGTGCGCGGCCAAGATGGGACCCAAGCGCGATATCGTGGGCGAACTGGCGCAAGCCACCCGCGCCCGCGATATGGTCTTCGCGGTATCCAGCCACCGCGCCGAGCATTGGTGGTTCTTCGACGGCGGGCGCGGCTTCCCCTCCGACGTGCAGGACCCCGCCAATGACGGCTTGTACGGTCCGGCTGTCGCAGCTTCCAAGGACAAAACCAACCGCGCCGAATGGAAGCAGAAAGACTGGACGCCGCGCCCGGATGCCAAGTTCCTGGAAGATTGGCTGGCGCGCTGCTGCGAGCTGGTGGACAAGTATCAGCCGCAGGTTGTCTGGTTCGACTGGTGGATCGAGCAAATCGTCTTCGCGCCCTACTTGCAGCGCTTCGCCGCCCATTATTACAACCGCGGCGAAGAATGGGGATTGGGCGTCGCCATCAACCACAAATACGATTCCTATCCCGAAGGCGTCGCCGTCTTCGACATTGAACGGGGTCAACTCAACCAGATCCGCGACTTTTTCTGGCAGAACGACACCTCGGTTTCCAAGAATTCCTGGGGCTACATCGCCGACCACGACTATAAAAGCGCCGGCGACATCATCGCCGACCTGGTCGATGTCGTGAGCAAGAACGGCGCTCTGCTGCTCAATGTGGGTCCGCGCGCCGACGGCGCGATACCCGAAATCGAGCAGGACATGCTGCGCGAGATCGGCCGCTGGCTGGCGGTCAATGGCGAGGGCGTCTATGGCAGTCGCGTATGGGATGTCTACGGCGAAGGACCAACCGAAATACCGGAAGGCGCTTTCACCGATACCAAGCGCAATCCCTTCACCCCGGCTGATATTCGCTTCACACAAAAGGGCGATACGCTCTACGCCTTCGTGATGGCATACCCGACAGACGAGGCTGTGATCACGTCGCTGGGCAGCGGCGCAGTACGAATAAGCGGCGCGCGCATGCTGGGCTCGGACGAGAGCATCACTTGGTCGCAAGACGAATCCGGGCTGCGCCTGTCTGTGCCCGCCGCGAAACCCTGTGATCATGTGGTCGCCTACGCCATCGATTTGCAACGCTAAGCCACGTCAGTAATATCCAAGTGAAGTAGCAAATTCACCACAGAGGTGCAGAAGTAATGCCAAGTTCGTCATGCAAAACTCGACGAAGAGTCTATATGTAGGGGCGACAGACCTGCCGTGTCTACGCGCAGTATCATCTCGCCCGAAATCTAGACACAGCAAATTGGGCGACCTGATAGACTCTGTTGAAAAACAGCCCCCATCCCCCGGCCCCTTCCCCCAAAATGAGGGAAGGGGAGCTTCCTGACCTGTCTTGAGCCGTTAAGCCCCACCCTCTTTATGGGGGAGGGGTTTGGGGTGGGGGGAAATTGAGAATTTCAACGGAGTCTGATAGATCGCCCCTGCAAATCCATACATATATTGGACTTGCATTACTTTCTTGGATTTACATTGGTCGCATAGACAATGGTGGCCTTCACAGCCCATTGACAGCGACCTGGGGCAGGGAAAAAATCGACCGCGCTCGCAGAATGTGGTATGCTTACCGTCCGACGCGCAAGACGTATAATGAGCCAGAGAAAGCGAGAGAATATGCCGGCAGAACCTTATTTCAAACCGGAACGCGGTCAGCGTCCCGGCGCCAATCAAGACCCGCGGTTGGACTGGTGGCGACAAGCCAAGTTTGGCATGTTCATCCATTGGGGTATCTATAGCATTCCCGCCGGCGTATGGAACGGCGAGCATATCGACGGCATCGGCGAGTGGATCATGCTGCGCGCCGAGATTCCTATCAAGGAATACGAGCAACTGGCGCTGGAGTTCAATCCGGTCCAATATGACGCGGAGCAGATTGTGCAGTTGGCGAAGGCGGCCGGGCAAAAATATATCGTCTTCACCTCCAAGCATCACGATGGCTTCTGCATGTATGGCAGCGCGCAGACGCCCTACAATATCGTCAACGCCACCGCTTACGGCAAAGATACCTTAAAGGAGCTGGCGGAAGCATGCGAGCGGGAAGGCATCAAGCTCGGTCTCTATTACTCGCAAACGCAGGACTGGCACCATCCCAATGGCTACGGCAATACCTGGGACTATGACGAAGCGGAACAAGACTTCAACGACTACATCGAGACCTTCGTCAAGCCGCAGGTGGCGGAAATCTTGTCCAACTATGGACCAATCGCTATTATCTGGTTTGATACGCCCAAGATCATTTCGCCGCGGCAAAGCCAAGGATTGCTTGATCTGGTACGCGAATTGCAACCGGAATGCCTGGTCTGTGGCAGATTGGGCAACCAGTTGGGCGATTACGCCACGGCGCAGGATAACGCCATTCCTCCCGAATTGCGCGCGGAAGTCGATTGGGAGACGCCCGCCACCATCAACGACACCTGGGGCTTCAAGACACATGACCACAATTGGAAATCGACCACGGAACTGATACAGAATCTGGTCGACATCGTTAGCAAAGGCGGCAACTACCTGCTCAACATCGGGCCCGATTCCCTGGGCGCTATTCCCGAAGCGAGTGTCGAGCGCTTGCAGGAGATGGGGGCATGGATGGACGCCAACGGTGAATCGATCTACGGCGCGAATCCGGGACCCTTGCAAGGCTTGCCTTGGTGCCGCAGCACGCAAGAGCCTGGCGCTGTCTACTTGCATGTTTTCGATTGGAGCCGCTCCGGGCGCTTCGTCCTGCCCGATTTTGGCGCGGGCAATGCCAGCTGGGTGGATCAATCCCTGGACGCGCCACTGAGCTTGACGCGCAAGGGCGGTCAATTGATCTTGCAAGGTCCTCGGCAAGCGCCAAACGCGCATGTCTCGGTCATCAAACTGACAAAATAAGCGCACCCATAAGCGCTTCATCAAGCGCGATATCGCGCTCCGTGCTTAGTGCGCGATATGCGACCTAAGCTTCTCTGCTGTAAAGGGAATCTCGCGCAGCCGGATGCCCGCCGCATCGTAAATCGCATTGGCGATAGCGGCGGGCGCGGGATTCTGCGCCGCCTCGCCCGCGCCGAGCATGGGCATTTCCGGCCGATTCAAGATGACTGTTTCAATGACGGGCGCGGACTCAAAAGTCATGATGGGGTAGCTCTGCCAATCGAGGCTGGTGACGCCCTCCGCGTCAAATTGCACGGCTTCGAACAAGGTCCAGCTAGCCGCTTGTACAAAACCGCCTTCCAGTTGATTGCTCAAACCATCGGGATTCACCACTTGCCCGGCGTCCGCCGCGATGATGACGCGTCGGAAACGCAGTGCGCCGCTGCCGCGCTCAAGCTGTAGATTCACGATGATCGCGCAGTAAGTTTGCAGATTCTTGTATTGCGCCAGCGCCATACCCCAGCCCTGTCCATCAGCCTGTCTTTCGCCACGCCCGTCGTTTCTTGCATGCCAGCGCGCTTTATCGGCCGCTGCCAACAAGACCGCGCGAGCGCGCTCGTCGGTCAAGTGGCGCAAGCGAAAGTCCAGCGGATCTCTGCCGGCCGCGGCAGCCAACTCGTCCACGAATGACTCGATGGCGAAGACATTGGCGTAGGCGCCCAAGCTGCGCAGGGCAGACACCCGCAATGGACTATCGTCCACGGCATGACGCAGGATGCGTTTGTTGGGGAGGCTGTAGAGCGGGTCGGCATTGCGATGCGCCCCGGCGTGATAGCCGCCCATCGGCCGCGGCTGCTGTGGGGCGAAGGACTGCGCCAAATGCCAGGAAGCTAATAAACCGGAGCTCTGCAATCCGACGGCTGGGCGCGTCGAATGCGCGTAACTCCAGATACTTTGCCGCCACCTGGCGATTTCTCCCTCCGGGCTCAAGTCCGCCCCCAGCTTCATCACCATCGCCGAGCCATAGGGTTCCCAAGCATGTTCATCAGCGCGCGTCCATTTCAACAGCACCGGTCTGCCCGGGACAGCCCGCGCGGCCAAAGCCGCGTCCAGAGCGGCGTCGTCCGCGCCATTGTGTCCATAACAACCAGCGCCTTCGACGTGGATAACGCGAATCTCCTGGCTGTTTATGCCCAGAACTTGCGCCAGCGCGGCGCGCAAGACAAAAGGCGCCTGCGAATGCGACCAGACTGTAAGACCATCGTCCTGCCAAAGCGCTAAGGCGGCCGAGGGTCCCAAGGAGGCGTGCATTTGAAAAGGACGAAAATAGCTCGCCTGATGCGCAGGCGCTGGCTCCGCCGGACTAGAGCTCGCGTCAAAAGCCTGTTCCTGTGCGACGCCTTCCAGGACTTCAACGGTTTGCGCCGGTCCCGCTAGCAAATCTTCATAGATGCGCTGCGCTGGCGGCAGTGGCTCGGCAGCGCGCCAAGCCGCGTTTGCCCGCGCTTTGTCCTGCGCCCGCGCCGCTTGCCACTCGCGCTCGGCAATCACCGCCAGAAAGCGCCCATCGCGCAGGACCGCGACAACACCGGGCATGTCCCGGATCCCCGCCGTATCGATGCTCTCTAGCTGTCGGTGGTAACTTGGCGGGCGCAGGACACGCGCGTGCAGCATGCCCGGCAATTCCAGATCGTGAACATAAGACGCGCCGCCAGTCACTTTGGCGAGCAGATCAACACGCCGCGCCGAGGCGCCGACATGCTGATGCCGACTATGGACTTTGCTCGAAGTTCCTTTGCTAATGCGCCTGGCGAAGCGCTTCCCCGCCATCAGCGCCCAATAGCTCGTCTGGCGGCCGCTGCGCTTATCGGTGATGATGCCGTCTTGCACAGCCAAGTCAGCGGGCGGCGTCAGCGAATCGAGTTCTTCAAAGGCGAGCGACAGGATATGCGAGCGCGCTTCGGCCGCAGCCAGCCGGATAGCAAGCCCGCTGGTTTCCAGGGAGCGGCTGCCGGTCGTGCCGCCTTCGTCCGGCGTACGCGCGGTATCGGCGTTGACGACGCGAATCCGCTCCAGCGCGAGGTCCAGTTCATCAGCCGCGATTTGCGCCAGCGCCGTCTTGATGCCCTGCCCCAACTCCACTTTGCCGCTGAATATGGTGACGGTCTCGTCCTCGTTGACGCGCAGCCAGGCATCAAGCTCGGGCTGCGACAGCAATGACGGCGAGATCTCGGCGGCTTGAGCGGGTTCCCGCAACGGCGGCGCCGGGACGATTTCGTAGATTTTATCTGCCTCGGGACGCCCGATACGCAGTTTGATCGCTCGCCGAACGCGATCATTGACGCCGCAGCGACAGAGGTTATTCGCCAGCGCGGCGCGAATCTGCTCGTCGCTAGGGTAAGGGACGCGATTTAACAAGCCCTGCGCGGCGACGATCATGCCAGCGCTGCAGAAGCCGCACTGCGCGGCCTGCTCTTCAATGAATGCCTCTTGCAGCGGATGCAGTTCTTCAGCATCGCCCAAGCCTTCAACAGTGCTTATGTTCAAGCCGGCGACGCGGCTGACGGGCAGTTGGCAAGAAGGCAGGTCGGCGCCATCCACCAGGACTTTGCAAGCGCCGCACTGTTCCAAGCCGCAGCCATATTTCGCGCCCTTCAAGCCCAGGTCCTCCCGCAAGACATAAAGCAGCGGCGTCTGTGGATCCAAGTCCAGCGCGCGCGCCTTGCCGTTGACGATGAATTCGACGCGTTCTATCGCAGCCATCGCAATCTCCTTTGAGCCGGACGAGGCGGGTCCTGAAAAAGAAAAAGAACACAGCGTGTTCTTTTATCAATAGCGGAGAAGGTGGGATTCGAACCCACGTACGGTTTCCCGTATCCGCTTTCCAAGCGGACGCACTAGGCCTCTATGCGACTTCTCCATTCAATTCGGCGCGGACGCCAAATTAATTATATCGAGGGCGGGCTCATTCTCCAAGCATCAATGGCGCGTTGTTCACATTTTGCCCGGATCCCCGCCAAAGCCAGACATGCTCACAAGTCGCCGCATCAGCGTCTGCCTTCGGGCGTCGGGGTTTCCAGCAGCGGCACAAGATAGCGACTGTCTGCCCGCGCCGGCGATAAATTCGAGACATTGCCCGATACCCCCAAATAACAGTAAATGCCATTGGTGATGGCTTGCGCGAGCAATTCCGGTTCGTTTTCCAATACCTCGCGGTCCGCCAGCATATAACCCATTTCGAGAATCACGGCCGGCGTCAAAGGATGTATTGTCCGGAAGACATGATAATTGGTCATATCAAGCGTCAGCACAAAGCTGCGCTCCAGCGGCACAAGCGCGCCGAAGTTAAGCGCCACGCACTCGCGCAGCAAGGTATCGTTGCCGGAATCTGGCCGGGCTTCGGCTTTGGCGACAATATAACCGCTGACCAACTCGCCGAAATCGTAGCAGGTATTGGCATGAATCGATACCAGCGCGACACCTTGGTAGTTGTCCAGGCGCGGGTCATTCTCATCCAATAAATCGACGGCGAAGTTTTCCGCTTTTAACTTCGCGACCACGCGCTGGGCAACTTCGAAGTTGATATCAACTTCCAGCAAATCCGGGTAGCCGTATTCGTCTTCACAAATTGCGCCCGAGTCCCGCCCGCGATGTCCGGCGATAATGCCAATTTGGTAATGCCAATTCGGCGTGGCGACCGGCGTCGGCGTCGCGTCTGGACCTGCGATGTTCGCCAGCAGCAGCGGATCGTTCAGTTGCAAGCCCCTGACAACAGCCGGATTCAAGAATTGCGGATCGGTGAACCAGGTCAAAACCGTGGCGATCAAGCCGGCGCAGATGCCAACAACAAAGAGCGTATGCAGGAAGCCGCGGGCAAAGCCAGAATCGCTGCGACTCTGATGAGTTGTCCCATGCAGAATGCGGCGGAATCGCGGCGGCGGGTCCGCCCCTTCGTTATCGTCGAAAGATGCTGTGGTATCGGGCTTATCACCCGCCGGTGGCTCTGTCGCCGCCTGTTTTAAGGAAGCCGCTTGCTCATGCGAGGAGAAGGTTTGATATTCTGTGTCTGCGCGGCTTCCTTCGTCGCCGCCGGGCGGCTGTGCTATGTCCGGCGTCGCGGCCGCGCTCTTTGGTTTCGCCTTTTCAGCCACTTCGCGCAGGATCGCGGCGAAAATCGCAGAGGCGGCATCAGCGGATTTGTCCGCTTCCGGCGCTGGATTGTCCTTGATCTCGTCCGACATGGATGCCACCCCCCTGAGCGCGCATGCCAGGCTGCAAATGCAATATGTAAAGACGGAACAGACTGTGCTTGCTCGCAGCCTCCTGGCTGCCTAAGCAGGCATTTGCCCCTTCTACTCACATGCGAGCCGGAAAGTCTCGCGATCGGCGCAACTCAACTCGCGGATATAGCGATTGTCTTGCGCCCAGGCGATCAGATCATCGGCTGTGCGTCTGATGCGCCAACGGCGCAAAGTAGTGTCTTGACTGGCTGAAACAGCAAAGGATTCGTCGGGACCGAAGACAATTTCCTGGACCCAATCGCTATGCTGATCGAAGCGGTTGAGCTCTTCGCCGGTCGCGATGTCCCACATGCGCACTGTGCTATCGGATGAGGTGGTCAAGAGCGTCATGCTATCGCTGCTGATGTCGATACCGAAGGTATTGCCGCTGTGACCGACAAATCGCCGAACTTCCTCGCCGCTTGCGATATCCCACATGCGTACAGAGTCATCCCAGGAAGTGCTGATGATGAATTGATTATTGGGCGCGATGCGAGCGTAATTGACTATCGCCGTATGCCCTTCATAAGTAGCCAGCAACTCGCCGCTTTCGACATCCCACAGGCGCAGGGTATGGTCTTCGCCAGCCCAGTTGCCCGCGGCGCTGGCAATCAGGGCGCCATCGTCGCTGATATGCAAGCCATTAACATCGGCACTATGCCCGAGGAATTCTTTCACTACCTGACCGCTTTCGATATGCCACATGCGGATAATGCCATCGCCCGATGCCGAGGCAAAATGCTCGCCGTCCGGATGCAGGTCAATCATATAAACCCGCGCGTCCGGCACGTCATAGCGCGCGACTTCGCCGCCGTCGGTCAAATCCCAGCGGCGGATGCTGCCATCCCAACTGGCGGAGAGCAAATAATTCCCGTCCAGCGTAAAGCGGACCGAATCAACCGTATTGCTATGTCCCGACAAAGCGAGCATCTGCTGCCCGCTCGCTGCGTCCCAGACGCGGGCGGTGGCGTCCAAATCGTCGGGTGAAGCCGGCAGCGAAAGCGGTCCGGAACCGGATGCGACCAGGTTGCCGTCCGGGCTAATATCAGCCGCCCAGATCCAATCGCTGTGGCCCCCGTAAACTTGAGCTTGCGTACGATTACGCATATCCCACAAATAGGCGGAGCCGTCAACCGGGTTGTCGCTGCCGTCCGGGAAATCGCCGGCATTGCCCAAGCCGATCATCATGTATTCGCCATCCGGGGAGTACTCAATGTCGTGGACGCGCTCGGGAAAATTGACGTAACTGGTAATTTCGACGCCTTGCTCGATATTCCAGATCTTGACCGAGCCATCTCGCGATCCGGTAGCCAGCATCTCGCCATCAGGCGAGAATTCAACATTGGATATCGTAGTTTTATGGGCATAGAGGCGTTGCAGCTCGGCGCCGCTCGCGGAGTCGTAGATGCGCGCCGTGCCGCCCAGCGCCGAACTCCAGGTGGTAGCGGCGATAGTTAAACCATCCGGACTGAATTCAACATCGCGAATGTAACCGATGCCATCGGGCGGGATAGTTAAGAGGTTCTCGCCACTGACGGCATCCCAGACCTGAATGGTGTTATGTTGGGGCGTCCGCTCATTTTCGCTGACGCCGATGGCGGCGGAAGAACTGGCGAGCCTGGCGCCGTCGCTGCTGAAGCTTAGCTTGATGACATAGTCAATGTGTTTCTGCAAGATATGGCGCGCGGCGCCGGATTCGACATCCCAAAGCCGCACCGACGTGTCGGCGCTGGACGATGCCAGGGTCGCGCCATCGGGACTGAACTCGACATCGGTGACCATCATTTCGTGTCCCGTCAAGCGATAAAGCTCTGCGCCGCTTTCCAATTGCCAGAGGCCAACAGTGTTGTCAGCCAAGCCCGCGGCGATCAAGCGATCGTCCGGGCTGATGGACAAGCCGATGACCGGGCTGCCGGTTTCTATCATGCTTAGCAACTCGCCGCTGTCGGTGCTGACGAGGCGGATGAAGCCCTCCGACCCGGCGTAAGCGCCAATGCTGCTATCGGAATTGGTCACGACAGCCAGCGTGGATTGAGGCGAATCGGCAAAGCGGAATCTGGGACCCGGGGCGAAAGCCGCCTTGCCCAGGATTCGCAGGACTTCCGCCTCTGGCGGATCAAAAGCGTAGCGGGCTTCAAGCGCCAAAGGCAGCGCCAGCGCCGGCTCATTCTCGCTCAATGAGCCGCGGGCATTGGCAGCCAGCGCCAGGCTCAGGTTCTTGCGTTCGTTGATTTCGGCAACTTGTCGGGCGTCTTCCGCTATCACGCGCTGCTCGTCCGCCCGTTCGCGTTCGCTCTCGGCTATTTCTCGCTGTTCGTTGGCTTTGTTGGATTGGTCGATCGCGAACAAGCTCAGGATGATGGCGACCACAGCGGCAATGCCGAAGACAACCGCGGCGATGCGCAAATTGCGCGCTTTTTGACGCTCAAGTTCGCGTTCACGTTCTTGCCGCGCTCTTTCGATCGCCTCTCGCTCGCGCCGGTCGGCCAGGCTGGCTTCCAGGTAATCTCGCTCCAATTGATTGAGCTGCAGGGAAGCGCTTTGCGCCCATTCCTCAAACTGCTGCAGGCGCGTGCCGCCCATCACATAACTCTTGTCCCTTTGCGCCTCGTCCCAGACCTCCGCCGAATGCAAGAGCTGCCGCTCGAGCCGGACATCTTCTCGGCTTTCGATCAACCACTCGCGCAGGCGTTCCCACTGTCGGATGAGCGCTTCGTGCGCCACCTCCACAGTAGAACCGCGCGTGGCTTCGTCGCGGTCAAATGTCAGCAGGCGATAGCGCCCGAAGTGATCAAGCACATCCTCGACGACTTCGCGATCGCCCAGCGTCAACAATTCTGTTTGCAGGATGCGGCGGCGGGTATCTTCCTGGCCCTCGCCCAGCGTGACCAAACGCAAAAACATTTGACGCGCCATTTCTTTGCCATCATCGCGGAAGCGCAAATAAACTTCTTCCGCGCGCTTTGCCAAAGCGCCGAGCGTGCCGCCGATGTCCGAATACGCGAACTTGGTCAACAGGGCGCCGTCGCGCCGTTCGAAGAGTTCGGTCAAGGCATATTGCAAAAGCGGCAAGGCGCCGGGCTGCTCGCGCAGGTCCTCGATGATCGTTTCGACGAGGCCTTCTTCCAAAACGGCGCCAACGCGATAAGCGGGACCTGTGATGGTCTCTTCCAGTTCTTCGTCGTTCAGTGGCAGCACCAGCTCGGTCCGTTTGCGGATCAGCTCGCCGAAGCCCTGATAGAGCAACGGTCTGTCATAGAAATCGGCGCGCAAAGTCGCGATGATGATGACCGGGCTGTTTTCCGCAGCCACCGCATTGAGGATGAGTTCAAGGAATTGCTGGCGGTCGCTCTCTTGCTCGACCTGCGTGAAGACCTCTTCGAATTGATCAATCATTAGCACCAGGCGGCTATCTTCCGTAGGCAGCGCCCAGGCGGCGCCTTCGGCGAGTCCCTGTTCGCTATCGCGCAGCAGGTTCACGATGCCGGGCAATGGCGACGTGGAAACGCTCAACAATGCCGCCGCCAGTTCCTCTAGCGGCACCTCGCCCGGCACCATCTCGGCATAAAACCAATGTTCCGAACCTGGAATCCGCCCCTGTCGCAGCGCCGGTAGCACGCCCGCTTTCACCAAACTGGATTTCCCACTGCCGCTGGGTCCGATAACAGCCAGGAAATTACTCTCTACCACCGGTTCCTGCAAGCGGTCAAGCACTTGCTGGATCATAGACGCGCGACCGAAGAAGTCGGCCGCATCCGCCTGTTGGAAGGCGCGCAGACCCTTGTAGGGATTCTTCGTCTCCAGCAGCTCAAAGTCCGAAAGGTCTAGTTCCTCCAGCGACAACTCGACTGTCGCCGCGCCGTGGCGCAAGGTTTGATGGAATTCCATCACTAGCGCCTGGGCGTCGGGATAGCGCTCGCCCGGGTCTTTGGCGGTGGCTCTCTGTATGATCGAATTGAAAGCAGGCGGCAGATTGAGCGCGTCATGGTCGATCATCGGCAGCGGCTCATTGAGGTGCTTGTATACCAGCGTCGCCAATGTCAACTCGGCGAAGGGCCGCCGCCCGGACAGCATTTCGTAGAGCATGATGCCAAAGGCATAGACATCGCTATGCGGGCCCACATCGCCGCCGCGGATTTGCTCCGGCGCCAGGTAAGCCGGGGTGCCGACGATATCGCCCTGCCCTCCGCCGCCATCGCTGCCAACTTCCTTGGCGATGCCGAAGTCGCCCAGGTAGGCGTTGCCGTCTTCATCCATCAAGATGTTGTCGGCTTTGACATCGCGATGGACCACGCCATTGCGATGGGCAAAGGTCAAGGCAGAGCCAACCTGCTCGAGGATCTTGCCGGTGGAATCAACATCCATCTGACCCTGCGCGTCTATCTTGTCACGCAAGCTGCCGCCGCGCAGATAGCGCATCACCAGATAAGCGCTGTCCGGCTCTCTCCAATAATCATACAGGGGGACAATGTGAGGATGTTCCAGGCGGGCGACTACCTGCGCCTCGCTTTCAAAGCGCCGGATAAACTCCGGCGAGTTCGCGTATTTAGGCAGAATAACCTTGATGGCAACTTCGCGCAGGACAGCGCTCTGCTTGGCGCGATAGACAACACCGTAGCCGCCTTGACCCAGGAGGTCTTCAATTTCGTAGGATCTTACGGCTTTGCCGGTTAATTCCAAGATTTCCATAAGTCTACCTTACCGAGAACATCATAATCTTACGCTCATCATTGTGGCATAGTATAGCATACAAGCCAGTCTTTGACATCAAGCATCGCAAGAACCCGCAGGGCAATCGCTTCAAAATGATGGCGGACGAAATGGCGGGATTCTAAACTGAAAATTAACTACAGAGTACGCAGAGAACGCAGAGAAAAACAAAAAATCTCTTCTCAGCTGTGTTTATTGGTGACAAATCACGTTTCGCTGGTGACTGTTGCCGATTCCGGACCGCAGATTTAGAAGAATAGTCGTCTAAAATCCTACGAACTCTGTGTCCTCTGCGTCCTCTAT
Organism: Phototrophicaceae bacterium; assembly: GCA_965116975.1. GTDB lineage: Bacteria > Chloroflexota > Anaerolineae > Aggregatilineales > Phototrophicaceae > UBA6055. Next base: position 1,085,506 of record OZ220735.1, on the reverse strand, counting down.
GTTGAAAATAATTTGAAGCGATTGCCCTGCAAGAACCCGCGATCTATCGGCGTAACAGCGTGGCTGGTCCGCTTATCCCAAATATCCCAATTTGGGAAATATCTTGATGACTTGCCACAGTCGGCGACAGTCTCCCCTGCAGTCGCCTAGCATACTGAATTCGCGCGCAGGCTATAGCTTGCGCGAAAGAGATGAATTTGACACAATGGGTGGGCATTTCTGATGGGGCAGGGATTGAAGGTCGCCAGCGTGCCCGAGGCGCTTGACTACTTGATAGCGGGTTACGGGGAAGACGACGCGCTTGTCGCGCTTGCGCGCAGCGTGGATTTCCCCGTCGACGATGCCGCCCAATGTCGTCGGCAGCTCGCGTTAGAACCGATGACCTTGGGCGACAAGAGCCGCGAGCCTGCTCTGGCTATCGCGAAGTCGGACAGCGAACGCGCCATGCTGGTGTATGCCTGGTCGCCGGATGGAACACCAGATGGAACAGATGCAAGTCCCCGTTTCCAATATGTTTTGCTTCCTTATGACCTGTTGCGGACGCAGAAAGCCTGGCTCGAGCGGCTGCTCAAGATTCTGCCGCTAGATCTGGCGCGGCTTGGCGACAGCGGGGCTGCTTTTGCGCTGCCAGACTCTTCCGATGCTGTCGCCAAAGGGTCCGAGAATCGCTTTGGCGCAACGCTGAACCAACTTTTGGGCCAGGATTCCGAGCTGGCGCTGACCCTTGCGGGAGCGCTCTTGCACAAGCGAAAACTGATGATTCGTAATTTCCCGGCCGATTTCCAGCAGCGTCTTGACTTGGTCACCGGACTGCGCGGGCTGTTGCCAGGCGCCGCAAGCGCCAAGCTGACCTTTGCAACAATGGACCTTCAGACGCAGCTCGAAGCTCCCCATATCGTCTTTTCTGATAAGGACGACGATACAGGATACTGGACCCTGGACTGGAACGATCCCGAAGCGGCAGCCGTAGTCCGGAATCATCCCTACATCCAATTGCTCAGCGAATGGTGGCGGGCCGATAGCGCTACATTCGCCAGCCGCATCGACAGCTTGGCGGGGCTGGCAGCCGAAGCCATAGGCGACGGGGATCTGTCTGCCGAACTGGCCGCCGTCGCCGAACGCTATTCGCTGGACCAAAAGATCTTGACAGCGGACGCGCTGGAAACCAGCGCCATGATCGGCGTTTTGTCCGGCGCCGCGCCGCCAATGGGCGATTTGCGCGTCCGTTACATAAGAAAGCTGCTCGAAAACGCCTTGCGCAACCGTGACGGCTTAGCGGGCAAGCGCGTCGCCGAAGAGCTGGAGCAAGACAAGCGGCTCGAAGCGGAACTCGCGGGGCTCTTCGACGAAATGCTGGCTTCGCAGCCGGATACCGTCTATGTCTTCGCCCGCAATCGCCTGAATCATTTAGGCCTCGACGACAAATGGATCCCGCGCTTGCAAGCCGCCGCGCGCGATTCGCTCGAAGTCGCCATCGAAGAAGGCGACGCGGCGACCCTGATTAGTTGGCTGGAATTGATCGCGCATGAGCCGCTATCGTATCAGTTGCAAGACATACTGCGCGACGGGGTCTTGTCGTCCATAGCGCGCGCGCATGACAACGGCGAATTGGGCAGCCATCTCATCTTGATCGCCGCGCGCCGCTTGCCCGATATCGCCGATACGCTTTATGAGGATGAAGCGCTGATTGCCGCCCTGCCCGCCAAAATGAGCCACGCGCTGCGCGACAACACGGCAGCTGCCTTGGAACCCTTAATTGAAGAATCTGCCGAATACTTTCTGCTGGCGCTTTTCCATGGCATCGAGACCTCCGACGAGCAGTTGGTCACGATCGCGTCGGTGGCTTATCTATGGACGCTTTTCGCCTCCGAGCAGCGAGTTGAACTGCCGGTGATATATCGACCGCCGGCGATGATCCGATTGCTGGCAACGCGGGCTAGCTCTAATCTCACCGACACCGCGCTTGATCTGCACCTGCGTCATGTTCTCATCAGCGATGACCGAGAATTGCTCGTCGAAGCGGCAAGCCACCTGGCCAAGCGCGGCGCGTTATTCCCAAGGTTGAGCGCCTTGCTCGAGGACGATGATTTCACGCTGGAGCAGGTCTTATCGATCTTGAACGCGGTATCCGGCGTCGACAAAGTGGCTCCCCGAGAGACGATTGACGCCTATTTCGGCATGCTCGATTTCTACGATTGGGAACCCGAGACGCAGCCGCTGATGGAAGCGCTCGCGCGTTTGATGTCGAAGAACCAGTCCCTGCATGTCTCTTATCGACATCTTTGGAAGTGCTTCGATAGCTGCAGCGGCCTGCAATTGGAAACCGCGACCCGCGCCACCGTCATGCACCTGTTTCAGCAATTTGAAGCCGAAGAAGATATTCCGCTGGTCGTCGAGGGAATCGAACGGATTTGGAAACACGGCAATTGGAGCCGAGGGCTGCTCAATACCCTTTACGACTGGTGGCGGGAACACACGCACAGTTGCGCGCTGACGCAATTGCAAAGGCTCGAGCGCGAGCTGGAAGCGCACCGTCATCTCGAGCCGCTAAAGCAGATCTTGAGCACGGCGCTCGCCATGCACCGCTGGATGCCAGACCGCGATCCCGCAAACTTCGCCCATGCGATCAATGTGGCTTGCGCGTTGGTCGAACATATCAGCGACGCCTTCGACCACGCGCATTTGACCGATATTGATCCACACACCGTGCGCCGCGAATTGGCTTTTGTCCGCGACGATCTGACGGCGGACGAGCGTCATATCTTGGCGAATAACCTGCGCAAACTAGCCCATCTGATGACCGAAATGGCGGAAAACCGCAGCAAACCCTCGCTTATCCGCAGCGACGGCAGCATCGATCGGCAACTAAACCTCGGCGAGGCGAAACCGCACGGGTCTATCGATATGATGAAATGGGTGGCTGGATATCTCGATGGCGCGCACAAACTAGGCGATGAATGACATGAGCCCCGGGTCAGCGGCGATACCCGCGCTAGAGCGCTAACAGGAAGACGACGAAGTATGGAAAAACTCTTCACCTACGGCACCTTGCAGAATCCGGACACACAAAAACAGTTGCTCGGTCGCGCGCTGGGCGCCGGACAGCCAGATACCCTGCTAGGCTACCGCCTGGCAAAGCTCACCGGCATCCACTACGTTTATAGCATTTTGCAGCCCCAGGGCGGCTCACGGGTAGAAGGCTTGCTCTTTGAAGTTAGCAGCGAAGAACTCAAAAAACTGGACGACTATGAAGGGAACGCTTATGTGCGGGTCAGCGCAAGGCTGGTCAGCAAGACGCGCGCCTGGGTCTACATCGAGAATCCCAAGTCGGAATTCCGCAGCCATGTTGAAGCGATCGACGGTTAATGGCTGTTTTCTTCCGCCCTTCATAAAAAGCCGGCGCTGCCAGAATGAGCGGCATGACACAAGACAGGATGGTTGAATATGAGGACCCTCGGCATCGGCGTGATCGGCATGGGCTGGATGGGACAGGCGCACAGCCGTTCCTACAGCATGGTCTCGCAGCGCTTCCCCGACAGCGGCCTGAAAGCGAAGCTGGTTATTTGCTCGGACAATGTGGCGGAACGCGCGCAGCAAGCGCGGGAGCTGCTCGGCTTCGCAGAGTCGACGACAGACTGGCGCGCGGTGATAGACCATCCGCAAGTGCAGATTGTCAATATCGCGACGCCAAATAATCTACATGTCGAAATCGTTGAAGCGGCGGCCGCGGCCCGCAAGCACATCTTTTGTGAAAAGCCGGTCGGGCGCAATCCAGAGGAAACCGCGCGGATTGAATCCTGCGCGCGGCAAGCCGGCGTGCAATCCTTCGTCGGTTTCAATTACCGCTGGGCGCCAATGGTGATGCATGCCAAAAAGCTGATCAGCCAGGGCAAGCTGGGAGATTTGACCCAATACCGCGGTCGTTTCTTCAGCATGTACGGCAGCAATCCCTATGGACTGTTGACTTGGCGCTTCGACAAAGACATCTCGGGTTACGGCGCGCTGGGCGATATCATGGCGCATGTGACCGATATGGCGCTCTACCTGGCAGGACCCATCAAGCGGCTGGCCAGCAACGCGCATACCTTCATTGCGGAGCGCCCAAAGCCGATACCCGGCAAGGGAACGCACTATTCGATGGGCGCGCCGGGCGACCCTAGGGGACCGGTCTCCAACGAAGATTATGTAGGCGCCCTGGTCGAATTCGCCAATGGCGCGCGGGGGACCTTCGAAGCTTCGCGCACGATCTTTGGTCCCAAGAACCAATTCGGCTTTGAAGTCAACGGCACCCAGGGCGCGCTGAATTGGGACTTCGAGCGGATGAACGAATTACAGCTTTACTTGCCCGGCGACGATGGCTGGCGCGACGGTTACCTGCGCCTGGTCGGCGGAGAACAATATCCCTACCACGGCAATTTTAATCCGGGCGAGGGCAGCGGCATCGGCTACGAAGACATGAAAGTCATTGAAGCCTATCAGTTCATGAAATCAGTCGCCGAGGGGCGGCAAGCCGCGCCCGGCTTCGGCGCTGCCCTGGCTGTCGCGCGGACGCACAGCGCCATGATCCGTTCCTGGAAGAGTGGCGCCTGGGAAGACGTGGGAGCCTTGCCTGATGCCTGACAGCCCCGCGACCATGCCAGCGGACTTTTTCCGACAGAATATGCGGTCGATCTCGACGCGATGAACAAGTTTGCCTTGCGCGGCTCGCTGTTCTATGTGAGGGACGATCCCTTCCTCAATCCGCCGGAAGACTGCGCGGTATACGAGTCGGACGGGATCATCCTCATCGAAGGCGGCAAGATCGCTGCTGTCGGCGGCGCATCCGAGCTTCTGCCCGCGCTGCCAGACGATGTTGAAGTGCGGCGCTATGCGCGCTCGATCCTGATGCCCGGTTTCGTCGACGCGCATATCCATTATCCGCAAGTCGAGATCATCGGCTCCTACGGCGCGCAACTGCTCGAATGGTTGCAGAAATACACCTTCCCGACCGAAGCCAAATTCAATGACGAGGAGCACGCGCAGCGCATCGCCGAGTTTTTTCTTGACGAGCTCCTGCGCAATGGCACGACTTCCGCATCGGTATTCTGTACATCGGCGCCGGGTTCCGTCGACGCTATATTCGAGGCAGCGCAGCGGCGCAATATGCTGATTCTGGCGGGCAAGATGATGATGGACAGCCATGCCCCGCCCGCCATCCTGGATACGGCGCAATCGAGCTATGAGGATTCCAAAACCCTAATCAATCGCTGGCATGACCGCGGCCGCTGCCTCTATACGGTGACGCCGCGCTTCGCCCTCACCAGCAGCCCCCAGCAATTAGACATGGCTGGCGCGCTGATGCGAGAATTTGCTGATGTACGACTGCAATCGCATATATCGGAGAATCTGGCGGAAATCGCGCGAGCGCAGGAATTGTATCCACAGCGCAAGCACTATACCGATATTTACGAACATTACGGTTTGCTGGACGAACGAGCCATATACGGCCATGGCGTACATCTGGCGGAAGCGGAATTGCGCCGCTTCCACGCGACCGGCGCCAATATCGCCCATTGCCCAAGCTCGAATTTTTTCATCGGCAGCGGCCTCTTTGATATCGCCAATTGCAAAGCCGCAGCCCGTCCGGTCACGGTGGGCTTGGGCAGCGATGTCGGCGGCGGCACCAGTTTCTCCCTGCTGCAAACCATGAGCGAAGCTTACAAAATGGCGCAGCTACGGGATATCTCGGTCACGGCGATACAGAGCTTTTATCTAGCCACATTGGGCAGCGCCCAGGCGCTTGGCATTGCCGACCGCGTCGGCGCATTAAGGGTCGGCTACGACGCCGATATCATTGTCCTGGATCCGCGCGCGACGCCTTTGCTGGAGCTGCGCAGCGCGGTGGCGGAGACCTTTGAGGAGCTTTTGTTCGCGCTGATGATCTGCGCCGACGACCGCGCTATCGAAGCCACTTATGTCGCCGGTGAAGCGCTATACCGGCGCGATTCCGCCTAGCCAATGCGGATCCGCGCCAGCTCCAGGTAGTCGCCCTGCCCGACGGGCAGGCGCGCGCTGGCATCATTGATATCATAGAGACCGGCGATCAGCTGATAGTCACCCGATGACAAATCTTTTGGCAGCAAGAGCGCGTGCTTGTCAATCACAAGCGCGCCAGGCTGCCAGTTGACGGTCTTCGCCAAGCCTCCGCCCGGTTCGCTGTCGCGCTGCGCCACCAGGTAGCCGTCAGAATCTAACAGTTGCAAGAAGACCTTGTAGCGCCTTTCCAGCGTCGCGGCGGCAATCCAGGAGAGCTGAACCTGCAGGACATCGCCTGGACGATTTTGCCCCAGCGCCGCCTGCGAGCTGAGTGCGACCGAAGTCAGGCTGATGTCTTCACCGAAGCGCGCGTCCAGCCGCTGAGCAGGAGCAAAATCGGCTGGGCTGACGTATTGCGCGTAGCGCATATCGCCGACCCAGACGTCGCTGATCTCGAAGGCGTTTTGATTGAGCGTGGCTTCGACAACTCCTTCGGGGTCTTGTTCCGCCGCGCCATAAAAGATGACGTGCAGTCGCTGCTGCGCCGCGATTATTTCGCTCACTTGCGCGCGCGTAACATCGCCGTCCGCCGTGAGCGGCAAGCCGTAAACGGGCGCGTCGGCGCGATAGTAATAGCCCAGGACCTCCGCTAGCCCCGCCGCGCTGACGATGAGCGCGTCGCCTTCTTTCAGTTCGTCTTCGATCTGCCGCGCCAAGCCGCGTATGTCATCGCGTTGGAAATCGACATGATGATAGAGAATCGGCAAGCCCTTGAGTTGCGCCAGGAGCAAGCCGGCCACCGCGACCATCGCCGCCAGCTTAGGCAGATTGCGCAATGCGACATGTCTAGCGCGGGCGCGGCGCGTCCAGAGGATCCAGACGCCGCGCCCCATCCACAGCGCAAAAGCCAGTTGCGCCGGCAGCAAGAAGCGCAGGTAGCGGGAGCCCAAACCCAGAGCCAGGTAAATGCCAAGCGAGAGCAAGACCCAGACCGCTGGCAGCAGCGTATTCCAAAGCGCGCGAGCCCGCGTTCCGGGCGTAATCAAAGCGAAGAGCAGGAAGAAATAGACTACAAATGCCATGTTGCCCATGCTCCACTCGAAGGTGATGCCAAAGGCGAATGCGCCTTGAATCTCGCGCAGCAAGCGATCAAGCGCGACAGGCGCCGCCACGTTTGGCTGGGCGAAGACTTGACTGACAGCGGTTGGTATCCATGGGGAAAAGAGCAGCAGGGTCAGCGCGTTGGCGAGTAGGTAGTCGAGCAGCGTTCCTAGGCTTGTCGGGGCGGAAGCGGTCGCTTGACGTTCGCTCCCCCAGGACGCGGCAAGCCACAGCAACGCCAGGACAAGCTGAGTCAAAATGACCAGCGCGAAAACGACGTGGGTATATAAGCCCAGCGCGTTGACAAGCCCCAGCGCGATTATGCAGCGTCTGCGGGAACGTGGCGGAGAGCATGATGGAGCGGCGCGACAGAGAGAACTCAGAAAAACGACGAAGAGCAACATGCTGCCGGCTGCGACTGCCGTCAACATGGCGTACATGCGCGCCTCGGCCGCGTAATAGATGCTAAAAGTATTAAACGACACAAAAGCGGCGGTCGCCAAACCCGCGACAGGATGGAAAAGATGCCTGCCCAGCAGATAAGCCAAAGCGACGCTTATGAGGCTGAAATAGACGGAAAGCGAGCGCAAGGCGAATTCGGAGGCGCCGGCGAGATCTTCCCAGAGCCCGAGCAGCGTGAAATAGGCTGGCACATGCACATTGCGCTGCAAGAGCGGAATCAATTCCGGCAGCGCCCGCAGCGCATGGTTATAGGCGACGCCTTCGTCATACCAAAGGGACTGCTCGCCCAAGCGATGAAAGCGGACGGCGCTTGCCAAGACGAGCAAACCCAGCATCAAGAGCAGCGGCAGCGCGCGCCGTCCGCGGTTCCAGGCGCCGGGGTTCATTTTAGGCGCTCGCGCCAGGCGACTGCGATGGTTCCCGCCAAGACGACCAAGAGCGCCAAGCCCGCTGAAACCAGCGGAAAAAGTTGATTCAGGCTGAGGTCGTATACAGCGATTTCATCAACGATCACCGCGGCCGAACCCAAATTCAGCGCCGCGGTACGCGCGCCTGTCGCCGAAAGAACAAAGCGGCTGATGCGCCAGGCGCTGTCGCCGCTTTCGGCTGGACGCCAGCGAACCTCGACAGTTGTGCCGCGCGCGCGGAATTCTATGCCGCTTGCGAAGCGTTTCGCTTGCCCGAAGCGCGCGCTGTCATCAGCCAGGAGCGTGCCTGCGCTAGGCGCCTGCCAGGTTTCGGCTTGGTGTCGGCCGCGGTACAGAATCGGCTCTTGATTGACAATGTAGTCGCGCACGCTTTCATAAACCGGCAGCGGACTAAAGGTCGGTTTTTCCGGCTGATAATCCGGTTCGACCATGCGGAAGTAGTATTTGGACTGATTGGCTTCAAAAGGATCTTTACGGGTGAAGAACCAGTACATCACATTGCCGATCCAGGGCCATTCCTGCTGCGCCCGGTCGTAGAGCAGCGGCATGTAACGCGCCGCCTGTTCTTGCGTCACATTGCCAAAGTTGCTAAATGCCTCAATCTCTGCGCTCGGCAGTTCGGCGTCCAGAGTGGCGTTCCAAGCCGCTTCGCTCAACCAGATTGGTTTGTGGGCATCGCCATTGCGCACCATGATATCGCGATAATATGTATGCCGCGCCACGTTGACCGATGTCGCGCGCAAACGGCGATCTGTCGGTCCGCTGAATAGACCGTAACCCTGCGCCGAAAGCACATCGAAGCAATCCCCCCCGCCGAGATCGTAAATCTCTTGCAGGAAGATCAAATCGCTGAAGCCGAAATAACCGTCCAGGGAGACGGTCGGCGCGATCGCGGCGCTGACAACCACGATCTCCGGATCCACCTGCTTGAGCGCAGCGTACGTACGGCAAAGCATTTCCACATAGCGCGGCGGATCGACAAAGGCATTGCCCCACTCCGGGTAGATGTTGGGTTCGTTCCAAACTTGATAGTGGCTGATGCGTCCGCGATAGCGCTGCGCGATCGCGACAGCGTAGTTCACGAAGTCCTGCAGGTCATCTGGCGGAGCGAAGGCGCCGGCTTCGGTATCCGCGCGCGACCAATCCGGCGGATTGCTCAAGCGCGCCAGCAAGCGCAGTCCATAGGCTTCTGTCAAGTCAACGATCTGGTCGTACTTCGCCCAGCCATCAACCGTATCGACGACGCCGTCGCCATCGCGGTCTTGCCGCGAATCCTTGAATTGCCCGCGGCCGTCCACTTCCAGATCTTCCCAGGGAAATTCCTGCCGCAGCCAGACGAAACCGGCCGCGCGGATCATCGCCAGCATGGCTTCAATCTTGGGGCGCTCGACCTCATGCTGCAAAAAAGTGTTGACGCCGTATGGGATATCGCTCTTGTGCTTGATAGGCGCAAGCGGCTCTGTCGCCAGCGGCTGCCGCAGCAGGTTGCCCGTCACCTCGACCAAGCCGCGGAGCTGCGCCAAGGGCGCTTCTTCGCCGGTCTGCGACCATAGCAATCGCCAAGCCAAGCCGCGGTTGCGCAGATCCAAGCCGAGCAAACTGATCAGCAGCAGCATAAACGAGAGCGCCGCAATCAGATTTCGGCGTCGCCGGCTCGTATTCGAGTTCCGCGTTCCAGTCATAGGGCGCATTATAATGGCAGGCTAGACGGATGGGATAGCGCGCAAGTCGCCAACACAGAGCAAGCGCGCCACCGTCAGTTTTTTGATTTAACCCGCGATATGTGCTTAACTTGATACAAGCATGCGACGATTGCCGGTTATGATTAAATATGCTTTTGCCTGCTTCTTTCTGATTCTTATCTTCGCCACGAGCGCAAGCGCACAGGGCATACACGAATCCGCCAACTGTGTGGAGGAGCCTTACGATTTTGTCTCGCGCTGTGGCTATGTCACGCTGCCGCAAGATTATGCCAATCCAGCCGCGGGCAAGGTAGAGATTTTCTACACATTAATCAAGAGCAAGGACCCGCAAGCAAAAGCAGATCCGCTGGTTTATTTGGTCGGCGGACCCGGCAGCAGCGGCTCGCAGCTATTGCAGACTTCCTTCCGTCTTTACCTGCGCGCCTTTGCCAGCGAGCGCGACATCATCGTCATCGACCAGCGGGGCACCGGGCTTTCCAATCCACCGCTTTATTGCCGCGAAGTCCTCTATCGCATTGACGAAATTTTGCAAAGCAATCATGCCGAACACGCTGAAGTGATGCTGGAAATCTTGCGCGACTGTCATCGCCGCCTTTCGAGCCAGAACATCCATTTCGAGACATTCCATAGCGAAAACATCGCGCGCGATATTGTCAATGTACTGCTCGCCCTGGGTTACGAGCGCTGGAACCTGGTCGGCGTGAGTTATGGATCGCGCCTGGCGCTGGCTATGATGCGCGACCACCCGCAATATCTGCGCAGTGTGATACTCGATTCCGTCTATCCGCCCCAGGCTGACATATATCTTGATTCCTATTACAGCGGCGAACGGGCGCTGCGAGAAGTCTTTGAGGCTTGCGCCGCGTTACCGGCGTGCAGCGAGCGCTACCCGGACCTGGAGTCGGTGTTTTTCGAGCTCTACCACCGCCTGAACCGGGAGCCGCAGATCGCGACTTATACGCCCCCACAATACAAAACGCTGGAAATAGAAATCAGCGGGTATCGACTCTATGACTGGGTTTTCAGTTGGCTTTATGACGTGCGCTTCATCCAGCGCATCCCCAATTTGATATTCGAGCTGCAGCAGGGCAGGCTCCAAGATGTCGTCGCTACTGGGGTAGCCCACGAAGCGCTTATGCGCAATACCTCGCTTGGCATGCACTATACCGTGCAATGCCAGGAAGAGCATATATCATCGGACTTCCGGGATTACGCCAGTCTGATCGCCGCCCATCCCCACTTGAGCGGCTATCTCGCCTATCCAGTAGAAGGAAGCGCCACCTTGCAGCGCCTCTGTGATATGTGGGGGACAAAAGCGCGACCCCCCAGCGCCAACAGCCCAGTCGACAGCGCCATCCCCGCTCTGCTGCTTTCGGGCAATTTCGATCCCATCACGCCACCGTCTTATGCCGATATGGCGCAAAAGACCTTGAGCAACTCTTACAACTATGTCTTGCCGCAGGTCGGGCATGGCGTCTTGCGCTCGGACAAATGCGCCATAGATATCGCCCTAGCCTTCATCAATGAGCCATTTGCCGAGCCAAACAGCAGTTGCATCGCCGAGACGCCCACGCTTAGCTTTCACTGAATTCTGGCGCTTGGTCCTGCGCCTTTCCAATTAAGTCCCCCCCCCTAGAAACGCAATCAAGCGGGCTCATCCGCGAGGCTCAAAATGACGGCTCGCCTACGCTTAAGCAACGGCAATGCTTCTATCCCGCGGATTTTATTGACTGCGCGTTAGCTTAGCCCTAATGTAAAAGCGGAAGAATTATTGAAAGGAAGCTGCTAATGTTTGAGCTAATAGTCCCGTCGTTTCCGCTCGCGCAGTCCTATCGGTACATTCCGCGAGTCTTGGTTATAGGCGCTATATTTGTAATGCTTGGCACAATGATATTTTCCAGCGCGGTCGTGCAAGGGCAGAGCCGAGCCGGCGCGGAGAGACCCATACCGGGCTTGGAGAGCGTCAATCCGCTGCGGGATATCGTCTTGCCGCGCGTCATCCCGGTAATCGCCGCGGATGTTTCCACCACTTACGGTGACGCGACATTGATAAACCGCATATTCTTTGTCACGGCTTTGGCGATGGTAGACGCCGCCGCGCCCTATCATCCAACCGCAGTTGGCGTTTACACCCGCTTCGAGCGGCAGCCGGAAGCAGCCCGAACCCAGCGCAACATCAATGTGGCGATGCTTCACGCCGCTTACCACGCGCTGTCTGGCATGCTGCCCGAACGTCAGGCGGCTTGGCGCGAGATGTTAAGCGAAAACGGGCTTAATCCCCTCAACGAAGGCGCCCAAGCCAACAGCCCCGAAGCAATCGGCAGCGCCGCGGGCAAAGGGGCGGTGGCAGGTCGAATCGACGATGGCATGAACCAAAGAGGGAATTACGCCGATACGACTGGCTACGCGCCGATGAATACCGCCTACCATCTCTACTACCCGTCACGCTGGCAGCCGGGCATGCGTCGGCAAGGCAACGGCGTCTACACCGTCCAGCATTATGTTACGCCGCAGCTTGCGAATACCGAGCCCTTCGCCATTTTCGATCCGCGTCAACTGCGCGTCTCCCCGCCAGTCGCCAGCGACCCGGAAAACTGGGACGCCTACAAGAGCCAAGCCGACCACGTCCTCGCCGTCTCCGCGAGCCTCAGCGACGAAGAAAAGATGCAATCCGAGCTTTTCGATAACAAGGTTGTCTCGCTGACATATTCATTTCTCGACCTCGGCACCGCGAATCAACTGTCCCCGCAAGACTTCGCCCGGGGCTACCTGGTTTCGTTGGCGGCGGCAATGGATAGCTCGATCGTGATCTGGCAGGAAAAGACGCGCTATGATGGCGTCCGCCCCTACAGCGCCATCCATTATATCTACGGCGATAAACCGGTCAGCGCTTGGGCAGGTCCGGGCCGCGGCACAGCGGAAATCCCCGCTACAGCCTGGCAGAGCTACTTGCCAGAAGCCGACCATCCCGAATACCCCTCGGGTTCCACCTGCGGCTGCTATGCCTATGCCCAATCCATGCGCCGCTTCTTTGGCAGCGACGAGCTGAACTGGTCCCAGACCTATCCGCCCGGCTCCTCGCGCATTGAGCCGAGCCTCACCCCAGCCAGCGACATCAACCTGAGCTACGCGACCTGGACCGATTTCGCCAATAGCTGTGGCGAAGCGCGCATCCTGGGCGGCGTGCATTTCCAGGCGGCTGTCGACGCCAGCGCAGCCACATGCAGCGTCTTCGGCGACATGGCTTACGATTATTACAGCAGCCTGATGGACGGCAGCGCGCCGCAACGCGCGCCGGCCCAGCCGCTCGAGCCAGATCCACTGGCGCCAGTCATAGCGGCCGAGACCGCCGCCAAATCTCTGCCGCCAACAGCCAACTCGCCGACGCCCGAGAGCTGTGAAAGACTGTCCGATACCATCCTCGTGAGTTCGCCCAGCAGCGCTTTCAAATGTCATTCCCTGGGCGATAAGAGCTTGCCCGTCGCCGGGAAATTCATTGACGCAGTAGAGCTAACGGGCGACCTCGACCAAGGCGTACAGGTCTGCTTCAAGAAGAGCGGGATGCTGATCTTCCTGGAAAAAAATAACGGCCAAGAAGCGATATCCTTGATGACGAGCTATGGCATGGGAGACCTAACCTGCGGCTGGCTGGATTACCCCGGCATCGTCATATTGGCGTCGGGCGCCAACCCCGCTCCCGTCCCCGCCCCCGCAGCAATACTTGAAGCAGCCGACAGCGATGATAGCGTCACGCCGCTCACGGACTGCCGGCTCACAACAACCTACTGGCTGAAATTCCGCGTCGCGCCCAATGGCGCCAGCCTGGATGAAACCATCCCCAACGGCGCGCAGTTGACCGCATTCGCGCGCACCACATCCTGGTTCAACGTGATATACAAAGGAAGACCCGGTTGGATCAGCGCCGGCTACGTGGAGCATGAGGGCGATTGCCTTTAGCGCAGAAGCAAGAGCCAGCGCGTCTTCGCTGGCTGCTTGACACAGAAAGGTACGGGGCGGCGCGCTGCGCCGTCTCTTTTGATTACACTTGATTCCGCCATTCAATCCACCTTAAATCCACCATAAAAGTGAAAATGCCCGCAAATTCGTGCTATAGTCCTCTGCAAATCGACGGGTAGCGATTAGGCAGCGACAGGGAATCGCCATGATTACAGTTTCGGACATTCACGCCGCGGCGGACAGTGTTCGCCATCTCTACCGCCGTACCCCGCAATGGACATCGACCACGCTCAGCCAGCGGCTGGGCAGCAATGTTCATTTGAAGCTGGAATTGTTCCAGCACAGCGGCTCTTTTAAGACGCGCGGAGCCTTTCACCAGATGCAGTCTTTGGGTCAAGCGGCTCTGGACCAAGGCGTGGTGGCTGTCAGCGGCGGCAACTTCGCCCGCGCCGTCGGCTATTGCAGCGGCGTGCTCGGCGTGCAAGCCATCGTCTGCATGCCGGAAAACGCGCCGCTTGGCTCGATTGAAGCCACGCGCGCTTACGGCGCCCAGGTCGAGCTGCTGTCGGATGCCGTGGTCGCCTTCGCCCGCGCCGACGAATGGGTCGCGCAGGGACGCGCTTCCCTGCATCCATTTGACAATCCCGCGCAGATGGCGGGCAACGGCATCGTGGGCTTGGAAATCCTGGAAGATTGTCCGCAGCTAAGTGATATCATTGTCAGCATCGGCGGCGGCGGTTTGATCGCCGGCGTCATTTGCGCCATCAAAGCCCTCAAACCCGCGGTCCGCGTCTGGGGCGTGGAACCGGAAAAAGCGCCGACCATGGCTCGCGCGCTGGAGGCTGGCAAGATCGTCAACATCGCGCCGACTTCCCTGTCCAAAACGCTGGGCGGTCCCTTCGTCGGGCAGACCAGTTTGGATCTTTGCCAAGCGCATCTGGAAGACGTGATCATCGTCAGCGATGCCGACATGATTGCCGCGCAGCAAGTCATGCTGGAAAGCGAGAAGGTCTTCGCCGAACTCGCGGCAGCAAGCACGCTGGCGGCCGCGGAAAAAATCCAGCATCGACTGCGGGACAGGGATCATCTGGCGCTATTGATCTGCGGCGGCAATGACTCGGTCGCCGAAGTCGCCGCATACGCCCAGATGAACTAGGCGCGAAGCCTCAGCCATAAAGACGCTGATACAAGTCTATCTGTCGCGCCCGCGCCGCGGCATAAATCCGCGCATGTTTGGCATTGGGGCGCATAACGCGGCTGATGCGCGGCGGGTCCGCATCCAGAGGCGCGCCGTCCAGCCGCTCCCGCAGCAGCAGCGCCACGCCACGCGCGGTGATCTCCGCCTCGTCAAGCAGTTGTATAGGCGCATTGAAGGCATCGGCAATCATCTGCGCCCAGGCGGGGGAGGACTGCAAGGCGCCTCCGCCGGCTATGACCGCGCTGTCTTCCGTTTTGAGCTGGTCGAAGATCATGGACAGACGAATCGCTACCGCTTCCAGTTGCGCCTGCGCGATATCGAGCTTGCTGGTGCTGCGGCGGATGCCATGTATGGTGCCGGACGCGTCCGACTGCCAGCCCGGGCTGCGTTCGCCCGCGATCAAAGGCAGAACCGTCAAGCGGTGTTGATCGGGGCAAGCCGCGCTTAGATGCGCGTTAAGCGCAGCCTCGTCAATGCCCAGTTCTTCCACCGCCCACTGATAGACGTTGCCGCCTTCGCTGGTGGCGCCGCCAACCAGCGGCATGCCCTGGCAGACGAGGTAGCGCCACAGCCCCTCGGGCAATGTTGCCCGGCGCGTCACAACCCGCAGCGCCGACGTGGTGCCGATGGTTAGGGCGATACTGCTGGCATCGACAGCGCCTGAGCCTATGTTGGCGGCGGCGCCATCGCCCAGAGCCAGGAAAAATGGCGCTGCGCGCAACTGCGGCCAGCGTCCCACGTAAGCGTCTGTCAGTCCGACCTGGCAGGCATCGAAGTCGGCCAAGTCGGGCAACTTTTCCAGGAGCTTCTCGCCGAGCAATTGTCGGATGAAGTCCTGCTGCCAGCGCAAGCGCTCTGTCCCCAGCAAGCCGGACCAGCTGGCCAGGGAATAGCTGATCGGCGCCGCGCGCCCAAACCAGTGGCTATAGAGATAACCGCCTATGTCGCTGATGCGCCGAATCTCTTGCAGTGATTGGGCATCGCTCGCCTGCATGAAGGCGTATTGCGCGGGGAAATAGGCGGGATGAATGAAACAGCCGCTGGCTTGATGATAGGTTTCCAGCGCGCCGCCCAGCCTGCGCCGCAAGCCTCTTATCGCGCTGCGGCCGCGTGTATCGGCATAAGTCAAGACCGGTGTGCGGGCTCGTCCATGCGCATCGACGCCCAGCCAGTTGCCGGCAAAGCTGGCCATGCCCACCGCGCGGATGGACACAGCCGCCGGATGCCGCAATATGTCGTCCAGACAGGCTTCGGTCAAGGCGCGCAAGCCCTCGGCGCTGGCTACCGCCTTGCCGTCATGGTCCGTTGCGAAGTCATGCTTGCGGCTGCAAATCGCTCCCTCGATCAAGCGAGCGCCGTCATCGAATAACAAAGTGCGGACAGAGGAGCTGCCCAAGTCTATGACGAGGAAGGTCATCAGCGCCCTATTCGCCTAAGATCGCCTCAATCCGCGCCAGTTCATCGGCGCTGAACTCGAGGTTATCCAGCGCTTGGACCGCGTCTTCAATCTGAGATGGCTTGCTGGCGCCGATCAGAGCGGAGGTCATCACCGGCAGCCGCAGCGTCCAAGCCAGCGCCAGTTGCGCCATGTTTTGGTCGCGCTCGCGCGCGATGGCGTTTAGTTTGCTGACCTTGGCGATCTTCTCCTGCGACAGGCGGTCGCCCCATCCCAGCTTGATGGCGCGGGAATCGTCGGGCTTGGCGCCGATATACTTGTTGGTCAAGATGCCTTGATCGAGCGGCGAAAAGCAGATACAGCCGACGCCTTCGTCCTCCAAAACATCAGTCAAGCCGTCTTCGATCCAGCGGTCAAACATATTATAGCGCGGCTGATGGATCAAACAGGGCGTGCCCATTTCCTGCAGAATCTTCGCCGCGTCCCGCGCCATAGCCGGGCGATAGCTCGAGATGCCCGCGTAGAGCGCGCGGCCGCTGCGCACGATGTAATCCAGCGCGCCCATGGTCTCTTCCAGCGGCGTGTCGGGATCGGGGCGGTGGCTGTAAAAGATGTCGAAGTAGTCGAGCCCGGTGCGCTTGAGACTTTGGTCGCAGCTGGCGATGAGATACTTGCGCGAGCCCCATTCGCCGTAGGGTCCCTCCCACATGCGATAGCCGGCTTTGTTGGAAACGATTAGCTCGTCGCGATAAGGCGCCAGGTCTTGCCGGAAGATCTGCGCGAAGGTCTCTTCGGCGGAGCCGGGCGGCGGACCATAGTTATTGGCGATGTCGATATGGGTGATGCCCAAATCGAATGCCGTCCGCAGCATATCGCGCGAGTTTTCGATGGTATCGACGCCGCCGAAGTTCCACCAAATGCCGATCGAAATTGCCGGCAGCAGCAAGCCGCTGCGGCCCGTTCGACGATATGTCATCCTGTCGTAGCGCGCGGCAGATGCCTGATAAACCATTATTTGTCTCCTTTATCAGATGAAATATGAGTTAGATTAGCGAAGCTGGCACAAATATAACATAGCCGCGTCATTTAATCCTTGTTCCTTTCCCGCGCGCTATCCAGGCGCGGATTCGCCTTTTGCCAAGCAAGATTGCAGCCATGACATGGCGCAGCGGCGTGATACAATAAGCAGCGCCTTGCACAAACAGCATGGGAATTTAATGCCAGTACGCGCTCTTCGTTTATATTATTTGCAGCCTTTGTTTCTGCTCCTCCTCATGTTTCTGCTGCTGCCGGTCAGCGCCCAGCAGAACTTCCAGGATGTTATTGAGATGGAGGTCGAGGTCGGTTTCGATTCCTTCTTCCGCCCGCGGCAATGGACGCCGGTGCGTGTTGAACTCGGCAACAATGGCGAATCCGTCAAGGGACGCCTGGTGATACGCCCAGAGACCTCCGGCACAGTCGTAGGCAATGCCTTCAGCAGCGCCATCGACTTGCCCAACGGCGCGCGGAAATCCGCCACGCTTTATATTCAAGCGCGCTCCTTCCCCGATTCAATTCGCGTCGAACTCATCGCTGAAGACGGGCTCATCCACGCCACACGCGAAGCCAGGCTCTATGACTTGCGCAGCGGCGATCAGCTCTACGCCGTGGTTAGCGGTCCCAATGTCGCCGTGCCGAATCTTGCGGGCGTTCACATCGGCGGCGCCGCGGCCGAACAGGCGCTTTGGCAGATTCACGATATTCCGGAAAGAGCGCTGGCTCTGAGCGCGCTGGACGCGCTGCTCCTAATCAACGTCAACAGCGACAGCATGTCCAGCGCGCAAAGACGCGCCATACAACGCTGGGTGCAGGACGGCGGGCATCTTATCGTGATTGGCGGTCCCGCGGCCCAAGCAAGCGCGCTGGCGCTGGGCGATATACTCCCGCTGTTGCCGGCCGACAGCCGCTCGCTTGATGACATCAGCGCGCTCGCTCGTTTCAGCGGCGACCACAGCAGCCAACTGCGGGAGCGGACGATAGTCGCGGTCGGCGCTTTACATGAAGAGGCAGAGATTCTCGTCGAGCAAGAGGGACTGCCCCTGTTGGCGCGGCGCGAAATTGGCGTCGGGCTGGTGGATTTTCTGGCGATTGATCCGACGCTGGAGCCGCTGGCAAGTTGGGAGCAAATCAACCGGCTCTGGCTGACGATAATGGCTTCGCGCGCGCCGCATCCGACCTGGGTCGCGGGCGCCACTCGCCCAGAATCGGCAGCCGACGCGGTCGCGAACCTGCCGGGCGTGGACCTGTTGCCGCCCTTGCAAACGCTCTGCTTGTTCCTGGTTTTATATATCGCATTAGTTGGACCCGTCAATTATTTCATACTGTCGCGGATCAAGCGCAGCGGCTGGGGCTGGATCACCATTCCCCTGGTCATCGCCGTCTTCACAGGCATCGCCTGGACAGTCGGCTTCAGCCTGCGCGGCGCCGAGGTTATTGTCAGCCGCCTAAGCGTCCTGCAATCCTTCCCGGATAGCGACGAGGCGCGGCTGGACCAGGTCATCGGCTTGCTGTCGCCGCGGCGCGCCACCTATTCGCTGGATGTGCCGGAGGGTCACTTCCTGGCGGTAGCCGGCGCGACCAAGCCCAGTACGCTCTTCGCCAGCAATACCATCCAGACCGCGACCGAAATCCGACAGGGAGCGCGCTTTGGCGCGCGCGATTTCACGATAGACGGCGGCATCTTCGCCAATTTCGCCATCGGGGGCCACATCGCGAAGCCCCCCATCGGCGGCAGCTTCGTCCTCAACTTTGATATCCTCGAAAGCGGACGAATGGCGGGCGCCTATCAGGGGCTCATCCGCAATGACAGCGACATCACCTTGCGCGACGCGGTCATCCTGGGGCAAGGGCTGGACTATCGCTTGGTCGGCGACTTCGCGCCCGGTGATATCCTGGCGCTGGACGGACAGACCCTGCGCGCCGATATCGCCGATTACCCCATACAGCCCAACCAATTGGAATTCGCGCTCACGGCGCTGGACTACAGCTCATCGCCCTTTTCTGGCAGCAATATCAATATGTCGCTGAAACAGATCCAAGGCGAGCGATTCCTGCGCACGCGGGCTTTCCTCAACGTACAATCAATCGCAGAAAAACAGGCGGCGCGGGAACAATCTTTCTTGGCGAGTTTCGCGCTCGATCAATTCAACTCAACTGCGCGCGGGACGAAGCTGTACCTGGCCGGCTGGCGCGATAGCTGGACCCGCGATCTGGAAATCGAGGGAGCGGCTTGGAGCTCCATCGATTCCACACTCTATTTGATCGAACTCGATGTCGAAATCAACTTGCCACGGGGACGAGCCACGCTGCCATCCGAATACTTCACTTGGATCACCCTGAGCCGCGAGGGCATAATCGGCAATGGCACAGAGAATTTCAACCTGTATGAGGGCCAGTCGGTGGAATTCCTGCTCAGCCCGCAACCTGGACTGGCTATGGACAAAGTAGAGCGAATGTATCTGGAGATCGATCGCGGCGGCGGTTATGCGCAATCTTTGGATATCGAGCTGCTCAATACCCTGACCAAGGAATACGATGCCTTTGGATATCGCGAGGGCGACGAATTGAACCTGGAGAACCCGCAGCCCTACCTCGGCGTGAATAACGAAGTTCAGGTTCGCCTGAAATTCGACGAGGGAATTGGCACAGCGCGCGTGCGGAAAATCCGCATCGAGCAGACCGGCGCATACAGCGGCGCGAACAATTGAGAAAGCGAGCCCTTCATTGAAAGCAGCGACGGCAGCAGTGACGGAAGATACGTTGCAACAAACGATTGAACGAGCGACCGAACAAACGATCATCAGAACGCAATCGCTAAAGAAATCCTTCGGCGAATTTGAGGCTCTGCGCGGCATCTCTTTGGAAGTCCCGGCCGGTTCAATCTATGGATTCGTCGGTCCCAATGGCGCTGGCAAGACCACCACCATGCGCATTTTGACCACGCTCACCCGCCCCAACGCCGGGCAAGCCTGGGTGGCCGGTCATTCGGTGCTGGAAGACCGGCGCGCCGTGCGGCGCGCTATCGGCTACATGCCCGACGAATTCGGCGTCTATGAAGACTTGCGCGTCTGGGAATACCTGGACTTTTTCGCCGCCTGCTACGACATATCCGAGAACGAGCGCAAGGTGCTGGTGGCGGACTTGCTGGAATTGGTTGATTTGCAGCATCGCCGCGAAGATATGGTGGACAAGCTCAGCCGAGGCATGAAGCAGCGGCTTTCCCTCGCGCGGACACTGGCGCATGATCCGCAAGTCTTGATCCTGGACGAGCCGGCCTCGGGGCTGGATCCGCGCGCCCGCGTCGAAATCCGCGAATTGCTGGGCGAGCTGGCGAATATGGGCAAAACGATCTTCTTCTCGTCGCATATCCTGGCGGATGTCGAAGACATCTGCTCGCATATTGGCATCGTGGAAGCGGGCGAACTGATCATGCAAGGCAGTATCGATGAACTCAAGTTACACTTGATGGCGCACCGAGAGATCGTCATCACCGTGATGGACCACGAGAATGCCCAAGCTGTTTTGAGATTGGTCGGCGGCATGCGTAATATCGTAGCCGCGGAAGAGATCCTGCCCAAGAACGGGCGCTCCCGCGTGCGCGTCGATTTCTCCGGCAATGACGAAAGCTTGTCGCAGCTCAACCGAGACCTGTTCGAAGGCGAGATCGACATGCTGGGATTCAACGAAGAAGAAAAAGACCTCGAGCACATGTTCATGCGCGTCACGCGCGGCTTGGTAACTTAATGGCGATTCTAATGATGGCGGGTCTAATGATGGAGCGTCGCCATGTCGGCTTTCACAGCGGATAAGCTGCATATTCCAGCGAACGACAGCGGCAGAGCCGGCGCCTTCGCCGCGCTTGACGCCAAGCGAGCCGGCTGGGATACGCTGAACTTCGCGGCGGTGCGCTTGAGCGCCGGCAGAACCTTCGAGATTGCCATCGACGCCTTCGAATACGTAGCCGTGATCCTCCGTGGACAATGCCATATCCGCACCAACAAAGGCGATTTTTCCCAAGTGGGTCGGCGCGAGAATGTTTTTGGGGGCTTGCCCTATGCCCTCTACCTGCCGCCCCACACCGAATTTGAAATCGAAGCCATCAGCGACGATTTCGAGTTCGCCTCGTGCTGGGTTCCCACGGAAAGGGACAGCCAGCCGCGCTTGATAAGGCCGGGCGATGTGGAAACGGCGCCATTAGGCGGCGGCAACGCCTCGCGGCAAATGTGCCGCGTGATCGGATCGGGTTTCCCCGCCGACCGCATTCTCGTTTACGAGCTGTATACGCCGGGCGGCAACTGGTCGAGTTATCCGCCACGCAAACACGATACGCACAAGACGGACGAAAAAGGCAAGGTGCTGGAAGCGCAGCTGAACCGCTTAAGCTTCTTCAAGTTCGATCGTCCCACGGGATACGCCTACCAGCGCGTCTACAGCGCCGACAAAAGCTCGGATGTCCTGGTCATGGCGCGGCAGCATGATATCGTCACCATGCCCTCTGGTTACTATACTTTGGTCAGCGCCCCAGCCACGACGACTTATACGCTCAATTTTCTGGCTGGCTCCAGCAGGTCCTTCGCCGCCACGACCGACCCGCACTACGCTTGGGTGTCCGATACCCTTGCCGGGGGCGATCCTCGCCTGCCGATCGTGGATATGGGCATGGAAATCGGACGCTAGCGCATTTCCCCATTATTACGACATTAGCCCGCAATAGCTCTGTTTTGCCTGTCAATTCTGCTTGCTTGCCCTCAGCAGCTTTTTTTGACCCATGCTAGAATTATCTAGCATTTGTCTAACTATGTTGCGAATCTAATTGCAAGGAGCGGATATGCGCCGACTAATTCAACTTTTAGGTACAATGATCGTCTTGACGACGGTCGCAACATCAGCGGTACTGGCACAACAGATTCATATCGTACAACCCGGGGAGACCTTGTTTCGGATCGCATTGAAATATGACGTTTCGCTCGCGGAGCTGGCAGACGCCAACGGCTTGAGCGCGCCATACATCATTCACTCGGGCAACCAGATAAACATCCCTGGACCAGACGCGCCAGCCCCTCCACCACAGGCGCCAGCGCAAAGCCCCACAACGCTCACGACGCATACCGTACAGGGGGGCGAATCCTTGGCGGTTATCGCCGCGAGGTACGGCTTGACTTATGAGCAATTGGCAAGCATGAATGGGATATCCAATCCGAACGCGCTCTTTGTGGGTCAAGTATTGCGCGTGCCGGTCCCGCCGGTGTCCAGCACCCAGCCCGTCAACGCGCCAGCTCCCCAGCCAGCGCCAGCCACCGCGACCTATACGGTGCAAAGCGGCGATTCGCTAAGCACAATCGCGGCGCGTTTCAACATCAATTACTTCGAGCTGGCGAGCATGAACGGCATCGTCAATCCGGATGTCTTGTCGGTAGGCATGGTATTGCGGGTGCCAGGCGCGCCGCCGCCGGTCGTTCCAGATCAGACGCCGCCAGAGAGCAGCGGTCAGCCGATCACGACGGATCCGCCCGCGCCGGCGCCGGTCAGCACAGCGAATACTAGCGGCTTTGAATTGGGCGGGCAGGCATTGAGCTTCTCGCATCCTGGTCTCATGCGCAACGCGCGCATGACCTGGGTCAAGCGTCAAATCAAATGGCATGGCGAGCCCGCCAGCAACTTCCAGCACGTAATCGACAGCGCCCATGGCAACGGCTTCAAAGTATTGCTGAGCGTCATCGGCGAACCAGGCGGCCTTGCCGCCAATCCCGGGGCCTATTACCAGAATTTCGCCAACTTCCTGAGCGGTTTGGCGCGCGGGGGCGCGGACGCGATTGAAGTTTGGAACGAGATGAATATCGACCGCGAATGGCCCCCGGGCTTGATTAGCGGCGCCAACTATACGCAGATGCTCAGCGCCGCCTACAACGCCATCAAATCCGCCAACCCGGGCACAATGGTCATTAGCGGCGCGCCAGCCCCGACCGGCTTCTTCCAAGGCTGTTCCACCAGTGGCGCCGATGACGACTGTTACATGCGCCAAATGGCTGCGGCCGGAGCCGCCAACGTACTCGATTGCGTCGGCATTCACTACAACGCGGGCATCGTGCCGCCGGACGCCTCAAGCGGCGCGGCCGTTGGCAGTACGGGCCACTACTCCTGGTACTTGCCGCGCATGATGAATCTCTATCGCAGCTTCTTCCCCAACAAGCCGCTCTGCTTCACCGAATTGGGTTATTTGACCGGCGAAGGCATCGGGGCGCTGCCTAGCGGCTTCGCCTGGGCTTCGGGCAATACCCTAGGCGATCAGGCTTCCTGGCTAGCCGGCGCGGTTCATCGCCTGCGCGGTTCCGGCTATGTTCGCATGTTCATCGTCTGGAACGTGGACTCGACGCATTGGAGCTCCGATCCGCAATCTGGTTACGCGATCGTTCGTCCCAATGGCTCTTGCCCGGCTTGCGATTCACTGCGCGTCGCCATGGGCGGGTAAAACAGCGCGAGGATCAAACAAAAGGCGGAGGTCTATTTCCTCCGCCTTTTATTTCCGATCTAAAGCGCCAATCCAGTGAAAGACGCCTGCCGACAGCTCGTCCTAGAGTTGATAATCCCCCGTGACACGCACGATCTTGTGGCTGTAGTTCTCCACGTACTCCATCAGCTTGGCCTGCAAATCCGCCCAGTCGGCGCTGGTGATGATCCGGCGCATGGATTCGTCGTCTTCGGCGATAGCGCCCGCCATGATTCTAGGAATATCGGAATTGGAATAGACGCTGAACCAAGCTTCAATCGGCGTTAAGCCTAACTTAGTTGTATTGGGCACCCATTCGCGCATCACGAATTCAAAGTACTCTTGATCAAGCCCGGGTTTGATGTCCCAGTTCATCAACAGCTTGACATTTCCATTTGACATGGCTTTGCGCTCGCTTTTGCTGGATCCTAGGCAACACTATAACGCATAATCGCTGCAAGCGTCCAAAAACGTTTTGTTAGAACGTTGCATTAGAACTTTTCATTAGGACAAAGACGCCTGCAATAGCGCCACCTGCGTTTGTTCTGGCAGCTGATTCTTCGTCACGCGCAATGAACCCACCGCTTCCATCTGCGCCATGCCCAATGCCTTGAGGAAGCCGTCAACGATCGCTGCGCCGCCGGGACTGCCGTTCTTGCTCTGGTGCATAGGAATAACGAAATTAGGTTCGATCAAGCTGATCAATTCCGCCAGTTGCTCATTGGGCAGATCCCCGCCGCCATTCACGGGAATCAATAAAACATTGACTTCACCAAGTTGCTCGATTATGGATTGGTCGGGCGCCTCCCGCAGCTTGCCCAGATGCAAGACGCTTAGATCGTTGGCAAACTCGAAGAAATAAGCAATGTTGTCCAATACGCGGTGTTTTTCGGCATCGTGAACATGAAGCTGTATACCGGTGACGAACAAGTCGCCCACTTCATATTCGCCCGGTCCGGAAATCACATAGCCATGGTCTTTCACTTGATCGACACTGTGCCGAGACAATTCGTGGCTGACAGTGACAAGATCAGCGCGCAGCTTCAGCTCTGGCGCGCCCCGCGCCGGCTTGTGGGGATCGGTCACCACAGAGGTATGACCGCGCTCGGTAATGCGAAAGCAGTTTCTGCCAAACCAAGTAATATCCAAGATGACTCTCCTTCATCGCCAGCTTAGCAAACATGTTCTAATTGTAGCGCCTGACTGATCTTTAGGAAAGTCTGCAGCGGCAGGGTTCCAGCGCTTCAATCCGCAAATTCACCCCACTCGTCCAGCGCGGCTTCCAATTCCGCTTGGGTCTTTGTATAAGCCGCTCCCAGCGCCCCTACGCTCTCGGCATCTCCAGCCAAACTGGCGCGGTGCAACTGCTGGTCTAGCTCGCTCAGATCCTTTTCCATTTGCTCAATTCTGGCTTCGAGTTCGCCCGCGCGCCTGGCCGCTTCAATTGGATTCAAGCCACGTATTTTGGCGCTGACCTTTGCCCTATTAGCCTGCTCGCTTCCGCCCGAGGCGCCACCATTCGCCTTGGATCTCGCTTGCGCCTCGCCTAAGCTCTGGTTGCGGTTGCGGACAAACTGCCGGTAATCGCCATCGACCATAGTCAAGGCGCCAGCCGTCATTTCCCAGACCTGAGTCGCCAGCGCGTCCACGAGATAGCGATCGTGGCTGGCCAGCAGGATAGTGCCGGTGAAACCTTCTAGCACCGCCTGCAACACCTCTTGGCTGTCGATATCCAGGTGATTGGTTGGCTCGTCCAGCAGCAAGAGATTCGCGCCGATCAAGGTCAGCTTTGCCAGCGCCACGCGACCGCGTTCGCCGCCGGACAGGCTCGCTATTGGTCGGAAGACGTCTTCGTTGCTGAACATGAAACGTCCCAAATAGTTGCGCGCCGCCGATATCGGCATTTTCTTGGTCGCGCGGATCTCGTCCAGGAGTGAGTTGTCGCGGTTGAGCTTTTCATGCGCTTGCGCGAAGTAGCCCACTTTCACCTTCGCGCCCAGCCGGACTCGCCCGCCCAGTGGCGCCAGGTCGCCGGCCAGCGTTTTCAGCAAGGTTGACTTGCCGACGCCGTTGGGACCAATGAGCGCGACAGTTTCCCCGCGCAGAACCAAGGCGTCGGGCGCAGTGAGCAAGGGACTGTCAGCGTCATAGCCGATACGCAGCTCTTCCGTCATCAGCACCTGATCGCCGCTGCGCCTATGGTCGTCCATTTCCAAAAACATCTTGCGGCGCTGCCGCGGTGCGCTTTCCAAGATTTTCCCCCGCTTGCGCATGGTTTCGAGCTTTTTCAGACGCCCTTTCGCTTGGGCAGTGCGGCGGCTGCCCATGTGCCGACGAACAAACTCCAGCTCTTTTTCGATGAACTGCTGCTGCCAATAATAGTCGTGCCGAAGGCTTTCTCGCTGTGTATCCCGCTGCTGGAGGTAAGCGCTGTAATTGCCGCGGTAAACCAACAGGCGCTTGTATTCCAGCTCCCAGATCGTCTTGGCGAAGCTATCCAGAAAATAGCGATCGTGGCTGACCGCCAGCACCGCGCCCGGGAAAGATTTGAGATAATTCTCCAGCCATTCCACCGCCTGGATATCCAAATGGTTGGTCGGCTCGTCCAGCACCAGCAGGTCCGGTTCTTCGAGCAGCAAGCGGCAAAGCAAGGCTCTGGTTTTTTGCCCGCCGGATAACTGTGGCAAGGGCATGCCGTATTCGTCGCTTGTGAAACCCAAGCCGCTTAGGACCATCTTGACGCGCGTCTCGTACTCATATCCGCCGCGCCGCTCGAATTCGGCTTGCAAATTGCCGTAGCGCTCCAGCGTTTCATCGTAGCCAGCGTAGCCAGCCGGGTCTGCCAGTTGATCTTCCAGGGCCTTCAAGTGGCTTTCCATGTCGCGCAGGTCGGCAAAGGCATTCAACTGCTCTTCCCACAGGCTATGCGCTCCCGCCAGTTCCGGACGCTGCGGCAGGTAGCCCAGCCGAGTTTTTCTGGACAGGGTCACACTGCCCGCCGTCGGCAGATCCAAGCCCGCTAGAATGTCAATCAGCGAAGTTTTCCCCGCGCCATTGGGACCCACCAAGCCAATGCGCGCGCCAGCGGCTATTTCCAGGCTGATAGCGCTGAAGATTTCATCCGCGCCGTAGAATCTGCTCAAGTTTGTCGCGACGAGCAGGGACATGATATTTCTCGAAACATCTGATGGCAAATCGCCAAAATTATATCATGCGCGCCGAGTCGATTTAACGGTCGCTTGCCGCCTTTGTAAAACCAAGTAAGTAAAGCAAATTCACCACAGAGGCGCAGAGGGGCGCGTAGACACAGCCCGCCGGCACAAAGAAAATGGCAGTGCGACTATATTTATTTGGCATTATCAGAATAAACGTACCAGTATCATTTTGTGCCGCATGTCACATAATGTAAGGAGATGTAGGGCGGCTTGCCGGTTGCCTGGAGCGCAATTCGCTCGAATGAAAAGACAGAATAGGCTATAGTCTGGCTTCGTCATAGCGCGTCAACAACGAAGCATCAGGGATGATTCGCAGCCAACATCATGAAGCGGCATAGCAAATTCCTATTCCTGTTCCTTTTTGTCTGCGTTATCGCCCTGGCGCTCGCGCTCGCGGCGCAATTTACGTCGCCTCCCGCGTTCGCTCCCCCTGCAAAAGGCGCGGGACTATCAGCGACAGCGGCGCCTTATACAACCGTGAAATACCGCTTCGGTCGCGGTTATATCGGCGACAATTGGCAAGTGTATTTTAACGAGCCGGACGCCAGCGTAGACAGCTCCGACTATGCCGATGGCATAGACGCGCCGCTTGCCAGCGCGATAGACGCTGCCCAGAACTCGCTGGACATCGCGGCCTTCGAGCTGAACAGCAAGCCCATCTATGAAGCCATTCTCGCGGCGCATCAACGGGGCTTGGCGGTGCGCATCGTGACAGACGACCGACATGGCTTGGATGACGATTCGAATACGGAACTGCGAGATCTACAAGCGGCGGGACTGCCCATCGTCGCGGACAATCGCAGCGGCTTGATGCACAACAAATTCACCATCGTCGACGAGCGCGCCGTCTGGACCGGCTCTATGAATTACACGCGTAACGGCGCCTTTCGCAATAACAACAATGTCCTGGTATTGGAAAGCGCCCAGACGGTTGCGGCTTATCAAACCGAATTCGACGAAATGTTCGAGCGAGGAGAATTTGGAGCGCGCTCATCCGATGACGGCGTCATCAGCAGCGGTGAGGACAACGAAGAAGACGCCCGCGAGATCAGCATCATCTTCGCCCCAGAAGCCGATGAAATCGCCGCGCTGAAGGAGTCGATACAAGCGGCGCAGTCCTCCATTCGTTTCATGAGCTTCGTTTTTTCGCTCGACGAATTGGCGGTAGCGATGCTCAACAAGCTGGAAAACCCGAACTTTGTCTTGCGTGGCGTCTTTGAAGAGCGCAACAGCAGCGCAAGCTGGAGCCAGTTGCCGGCTTTTGTCTGCGCCGGCGCTCAGACGCGCCTGGATGGCAACCGATATATCTTGCACCACAAAGTCATCATCATTGACGATGATACCGTCATCACGGGTTCCTTCAACTTTTCCAACAGCGCCGCGCAAAACAATGATGAAAACATCGTTATCGTCCGCGACCAAGTTATCGCGAGTCTTTATCTCGAGGAATGGCGCCGCGTCTGGGATAGCGCGCGGGAAGCGCCGCCGGGCGAAGTCAATTGCGACTAGGCGCCATGCTCGCGGCAGCGCCGCAAATGCAGGGGCGATTTCCTAGCTTGGCGTTCGATTTCGCCGCGCGCTTCCAGGTCCAACTGCACCGCCTTGCAATACCAGCGCACGGAACCTGGCTGGGGAAAGAGCGACTTTGGCACATCCTTGTCTTGCAGATAGGCGCGCACGCGATCCTCGAGCGTAGCAAAAGGCATCCACTCTTCATCTGACAGCGCGCTTAGCATCGCCTCGCGGATGATGTGATACTTGTCCGCCTTGAGGTTTTCTCGGTGCTCCGGGTGATTGACGTTGCGCGCGCTGATGCTTGTCATCTTGAACTCTCCAGCCTCTATTCAGGGAAAATTGTCGTTATAGTTAGGCTATCCGCGAATCTAATGCCGAATCCATAATCCGCTGGTATAGCTTGAAGGTGTCTTCTCTGCGGCACAATTGCGTGCCCGCGGTCATCACGGCGGCGCTGCCCGCGGCAATGCCCAGGCACAATGTCTCTTGCAGATTCCGCCCCTGCGCCAAACCCAGGACCAGCCCCGCCACCATGCTGTCGCCAGCCCCGACTTTGCTTTGCGCCTTGACGATCGGCGCGCGCCGGTGCAGATATTCTTCGGCGGTGATCAGCGCCGCGCCAGCCGCGCCCATCGACACGACGATGACCTCGGACAGACCCTCGGCAATCAAGCGCTGGGCGACTGTTTTAATCTGCGCTTCGTCTTGTAGTTTTTCGCCGGCGAACAGTTCCAGTTCGCGCAGATTCGGTTTTAACAGATAGACGCCTTTGCCAAAGGCGCGCTGCAGTGGCTCGCCACCCGTATCAACAAGCACGCGGATGCCATACTCCGCAGCGTAGCGCGTGATCTCGCCGTAAAACTCGGCGGGGACGCCAGCCGGCAAGCTGCCGCTGGCGACGATGATATCCGGTTCAAGATTGAAAACCACTTCCAGGCAAGCGATCCATTCCGCCGCGCTCAGCTCGGGACCCGGCATGGTGAAACGATATTGCAGGGTCGAGCTCTCTTCATAGACCACAAAGCTTTCGCGCGTGATGCCGGCGATGGGCACAGCGCGGCGCATGATGCCCTCAGCCTCCAGCAATTGGCTAAGCATCGCGCCGGTATGTCCGCCGGCCGCATAAACCGCTGTGGAGTCGCCGCCAAGAAAGTGCAAGGCGCGTGAAACATTAATGCCGCCGCCACCGGGATGAAACTTCGGCGCGCCGCAGCGCAATTTGATTTCCGGCGCGACAGAGGCGACGCGCGCGCCGATGTCCAGCGCCGGATTCATGGTGAGCGTTACGATCTTGTCCACAATTACCTGGGGCATCCCGTTTAATGTGCGAGCAAGTTTAGCGACTGACCAGGTCATAAACCAGACTTGAATCGGCGCTCATAGTTGCGGCGCGAAACCAATGGCGCGGCTAATGCGATAGCGAAGCTTGCACGGATCGTCGAATAGGCGCGGCATGGGTTTCATTCAGGCGATATTGACATATAATTCCACCATCTGCTGGCCCATGCGAGACAAAAGGTCCTCTCGATGCACGTTTATCTCATCCGTCACGCGCAATCAGAAAACAATATCCTTAACGAAGATACCTATCACCAGCGCAAGGTAGACCCCGCGCTTACGGAATTGGGCTATCGTCAGCGAGATATGCTCGCGGATTTCCTGGCAAATGGCGCGGACGTGAAGAACGAGCGCTTTGAAATAACGCAGTTATACGCCAGCGCCATGTACCGTTCGCTCTTGACCGCGCAGCCGCTCGCCTCCGCGCTTGATCTGAAGCCACAGGTCTGGGTGGATCTTCACGAAAAAGGCGGGATGTTCCTGCGGCGGAATGGCAAAACCAGCGGCTTCGATGGCATGAAGCGGTCGGCGATTCTAGCGGAGTTTCCCGATTACGCGCTGCCGAAAACGATTAGCGAGAGCGGCTGGTATGATGCCGAATTGGGCATGGAAGCGGAGCCGCACAGCCTCTTCCGCGCTATAAAAGTAGCCCAGTCGCTGCGGGGGCGCGGGCATCGCGACGAAGGCCTCGCCCTGATTTCGCATGCCGGCTTTCTCGATATCTTGCTCAAGGCGATATTCGACCAGTTGCCGTCCCGACCTCACAGCATGCGCTACTACCATGACAACACAGCCATCACGCGCATCAATTATCAGGGTTCGCGCCCAACTTTGCATTATATGAACCGCGTGGACCACCTGCCGCCGGATATGCGCAGTTTTTGACAGATTGAGCAAGGGAACTATGAGCCGGCAACTTTGAGAAGGAGACTTTGAAAATGAAACCGACGACGCTCGCAGGGCAGGTCGCGCTGGTCACCGGTGGCGGTGGCGGCATCGGCAGCGCGATCTGCCGGCGCTTGGCAGCGGAAGGCGCCCAAGTCATCATCACCTACCGCAGCGACCAAGCCAAGGCGCTCGCGGCGGCCGCTAGCCTGGCGGGCGACAATCACATGACTCTGCATGCCCCCGTGGACGATGGCGCGGCTTTGCGGCGCTTGGTGGGCGCTGTGCAAGCGCGCTATGGACAGCTCGATATCCTGGTGAACAACGCTGGCATTACAGCGCCTGTCCCGCATGACGATCTCGATGGGCTCGACGATGAACTGATCGACCGCATCTTCCGGGTCAATTGGCGCGGCGCGTTCGCTTCGATACGGGCGCTCAAAGCGCTTCTGATGGCGGGAGATGGGGGTGTTGTGATCAACATCTCCTCAATTGCCGGGCGCACCGGCGTCGGCAGCAATGTGGCTTATTGCGCCAGCAAAGCCGCCATGGACAGCATGACGCGCTCGCTCGCCCGCGCCCTGGCGCCGCAAATTCGCGTACTGTCGGTCGCGCCGGGTTTTGTTAATGGCGACTATGCGCGCCGCATGCCGCGCTCCCTGCTGGCTGAGCAGGAAGCCAAGACGCCTTTGGCGCGCATCGCCGAGGCGGAAGATGTCGCGGACGCGGTGTATGCCGCGGTCGCCCACCTGCGCTTCAGCACCGGTGACATCATCCCAGTCGATGGCGGACGCCCCCTGGGTTGAATCTAGCCGAGTCGCTTGACTTGTATTAACACCTAACTACGCGACCTGTGGCAATAGCTGTGGCAATAGCAATGAAACGCCTGCCCAGCAAAATTCCCGCGGGACGTTGCTTGATATGTCATCTGACCTATAATCCTATGAGCAACCGATGCCGCATTCACGCCAGCCCAGGGATTCCGGAGGCGAAGCCATGAAATTCATTGTCCTTGTTCTGATAGTCCTGCTCAGCGCCCTCTCGACCTTGGCGCATGGCGACGAGACACATAACGAAGACGAAGCCGAGAGGACCGATTTCAGCGCCGTCGCTGTGCCAGAAAACCCTAGCTATCAGCAGCATGTTCGCCCCATCCTGGAAGCGAATTGCGTCGCCTGCCATGCCGACGGGCAGGTCGCCGCATACGCGCCCTTAACAAGCCAGGAAGACGTGATCTTTTTCGCCGAAGATATCGCCTTTCATGTATCGGCGCGCCTGATGCCGCCCTGGATGCCCTCGCGGGATAATCTGCCGCTGAAGCATGACCGCAGCCTTTCCGACGAGGAGATCGCAACTATCGTCGCCTGGGCGGAAGGCGGCGCCCAAAGCGGTCGCGAGGCGGATTATCAGCCGCCAGCGGCGACCTATGCTTTCCCCGAAGTTCGCGCCGATCTGACGCTGCAACTCGACGAGCTATACGCGCCGGAGGAGAATGCGCAAGACGACTATCGCTGTTTCGCTTTCCCGCTGGAGATTGATTCGCCGAAGTTCATCACCGCCTACGAATTCATCCCCGACGTGGCGGAGATGGCGCACCATGGCATCGTATACCTGCTCGACGCCGACTTGGCGCCGGAAATCGCCGCGCGCGATTATGCCGATGGACGCCCCGGCTGGTCCTGCTATGGCGCGACCGGTTTATCCAAAAGCGGCGATATCATCGCCACCTGGACGCCGGGTACATTTGGCCTGCGCTACCCCGAAGGCACGGGATACAAAATTGAGCCCGGGCAGATCGTGGCGCTGCAGATGCACTATAACCTGTGGACGACGCGGCAGCCGGACCAGACCCGCGTCCGCCTGGAGCTTGAAGCGGGCGATTCGGGTTTGGCTGAGCTTTGGACGATCCCCTTGAACGCGCCGGTCGAGATCCCTTGCCCAGCCGCTGTCGATGGACCGCAGTGCAAGCGCGAATACGCCATCAATGCCATCGCTGAACTATACGGCGAGAGGGCGCGCGCCGTGCCAGACCGGCGCTTGAAGCGCTGCCGACAAACCTTGGCCGATTACAGCGACAACACGGGTGAGATTGCCCATGGTTATTGTGATTATCCCTCGCCCTTCTTCGAACCGCTGACGGTATATGGCGTGCTGGGACACATGCACGAGTTGGGGCGCAGCTTCCGCATGGAACTCAATCCCGAAAGCGACAACCCCATCATGCTGCTGGACATCCCGCGCTGGGATTTCCACTGGCAGGATCGCTATCAGTTCGTCGAGCCGCTTCAAATCGAATTTGGCAGTTCCTTGCGCATTAGCTGCGCCTGGGACAATACGCTTTCCGACGATCCGCGCTACGTGGTTTGGGGCGAGGGCACAGCCGACGAGATGTGCTTCGGCACGGTGATGGTCAAGAAGCCCTAGTGGAGCTCGCGGAGTAACTGAATTAATCTACTGTCTCTAATAACTGTCTGTTGTATTCAAGCATGAGTGGCTGATTTCTTGAATCATAAAGGATCGTCTCTCGATTGGTGAGATATACTTGGTTATCACTATAATCGCTAAGTACGATGTTCTCATCATCCGCTGTCATCACAACGTTTCTATTGCGGTTCTGGGTAATTTGCGCGTGCTCAAATGCGCTGATATAGACCATATTTTCCCAGTTGTCGAATAGCTTAAACTGCTCTTTACTCTCGGACCAGGCAAGCGGCACGACGTGATGTAGCTCAAATCCAAGCGACCGATCAACGCGATGCTGTTCAAAATACCGTAGCTTCTGACTAAAGGACCTTACTTTATCTCGCTGGAGATACAACGTCTTGGCGCGAACTTCAAAATAAACTGTTTGATCCAAGATATAGAAAATCTGTTCAGCTTTATTGCGCCAATTGTGGAAATCCTTTTTAGATGTCTTGTCGCCCTGATAATTCTCTGGCATTAACTTGGCTTTCAGGGTATCGATAACGGCACGCCGCTGCATTCGGGAAAGATTCCGATAAGACTCTATTAGTTCAACACAACGCTCACTGTCGATATTGAATGACGTATGTGCACCAATAGCGGACGCGAAAAACATGAATTCATGGATTTCTATATGCTTGAGCTTGAAGTCAGGATCACTAAGCAATCTCAATAGTATATTGATGAACCCGCCTAATAGTCGATCGATTCCTCTTGAGAATATATAGAATTGCTCATCAATAGCCTCTGCCTGAATGAGTCTTAATCCTTGGGCACTCAGCGAGGCATATTTGACTCTTTGACTGGACAGTGGATCAGTGGGAATCTCGCTGGGTCCATATCGGACTATCAAACCCATTCGATGGAAATCAACAAAGAGATTTTTGCGCATTGCATCTTGAGTGCCAATTCCAACTGCAAGTTTGCATTCATCACAAAACTGCGCATAAATTGCTTCTTCGGGAGTATTTTCCGGGCGCTTTGATATATCAGTCGTCCGAACAACCATAAGACCTTTGTTAGGAGCATATTTGTCAAAAATAGCGAGGATAGCGGCAACCTTTTGCATGGTATAGCGATTGTGCTGCGAAGAAATATCCCCGCGGTAATAATCATCTAGCAATCGCTCGTCTATAAATCGCAAAGCGGCGTTTCCAGGATTAATACCGCTCACATACACCT
Organism: Phototrophicaceae bacterium; assembly: GCA_965116975.1. Classification (GTDB taxonomy): domain Bacteria; phylum Chloroflexota; class Anaerolineae; order Aggregatilineales; family Phototrophicaceae; genus UBA6055. Next base: position 1,051,123 of record OZ220735.1, on the reverse strand, counting down.
TACTCATAGTTATGCCTCGGCCATGCTTTCCAACTTGCTACGAGCAAGAGCCACATATTCTTCGCTTCCGTCTGAACAAAGAAAATTACGCCCAAGTTTATTGGCTGCCAACGCTGTTGTACCCGTTCCCACAAAAAAATCCAATACTAGATCGCCTTTGTTAGAACTCGCTTTCATAATTCGTTCAATAAGCTCAAGCGGCTTTGGCGTAGCATGCCCCAATTTGCGAACTTTGCCATTGACTTTGTTTTTATGTCGGGCGCTAGTAATATGCCAGACTTCACCGCATAGTCGGCCATTGGGATTGGGATACCAGCGCTTGCCGTTTTTGAGAATTCCTTTTTTTTCAGCGTGTTTAATTCTTGCAACAGACTCATAAGGTACCCGAACATCATCGAAATTGAAGGTGTGCTTCTTCCCTTTTGTAAAGAACAGGATTGTCTCTTGCCCGTTGCTGAAGCGCCGCCTCGCGCCACCCATACCATCTCGCTTGTCCCATGTAATCCAATTCTGATAATCCAGGCCATGATTAACAAGATGTTGCAGTATAAAAGCGCAGTTGTACGGTGTATTGAAAATGTACAAACTTCCGTTTTGTTTCAGTTTAGGAATTAGCTCATCTATCCAAGAAAATGTAAATTCAAAGAAATCCGAATCTGACTTAAATGTGTCCCAATCAGCTTTTTTCAAATTATACGGGGGGTCTAAGATGGCCAAATCCACTATTTCATTTTCGAGTTTGGCTAATACTTCGAAACAATCCAGATGAAGGATTTCATTGATTTTCAGATTAGTCCCCATACTTCAATCCCAATTCTCTATGACGCGCCATTGCCAGCTTTCTGTCAATCACGTTCTTATAGTTTTGCATAATTTCATATCCGATATAGTTCCGGCCATTTTCTTTTGCAACCTTTAGTGTAGTTCCGCTTCCCGCAAATGGGTCTAAAACAGTATCACCGACGAATGTGAACAATCTCACGCAACGATAAACAATCTCCTCGGGCATTATTGCGCTATGGTCTCCAAAGGCAATATCATCCTTGCCAGGAATGGGTATTCTCCAAACTTGTTTCGTGAAGTTAACCCATTCGTCTTGCGTAAGCCGGCTCGCCTCTTTGTTCTGCCTTGACACGTTATTGAGCGGTCTGCCGTCCTTTACATATACAGTAATGAATTCGCTAGTATTTTGAGCATAAAAGTTGCGAGGATACGGGTAACTGCCAAACATGAGTTTTTTACTGGGATTGGTACGATCCCAAATGAAAACATCGTACAAATACATGTCGGTATTTTCTTGGTATAGAATTGAATGCTGTATGTCCGCATTCAAATCAAAGACATGACGGTTGTAATGCGTACTGTATACGGCTTTTTTCATTGGCATCAGCGGTGAGTTTATCACCAGCTTGCCGTTCGGTTTTAGTACCCTTTCGCATTCCTTCCATACTTTGAGGAGTTCCTCAAGGAATTGCGAATAATCTTGCAAATCCCCTATCTGAGCCCCGTTCTTCTTACTATGGTTTGTCAACTGGTATCCGTCTAAAGAGTAATCCTTGATATTGAAATAAGGCGGCGAAGTTACAACCAAATCAACGACGTTGTCCGGTACTTCCGCCATATATTGCGAATTCTTGTAGAATACCCGGTTCAGAAATCTCTTCTCATTCATCGCATGCCACAAGATAATATTCGATTTTACATTGTAACGTATTTTTCCTAGAACAAAATATCTATTTCAAGGTATTTCCAAATTTGCAACCGTAACTTGCGCAGCGCTAATTCCCGAACAGGTTCATCATATAATCGGTGGAGATGCCCTGGTTTTCCAGGTGCGTCTTGAGCTTGCGCCGCGCGTCATGGATCAGCTTGTACAGCGCGTTGCGGTTTGTGCCCATGCGCTCGGCCAGCACATCCATGGGAATGCCCTTTAGCGCAACAGCGACCAGCGCCTGATATTGCCTTTCGGTGAGAGACTCTTTCAGCGCCAACTCGATTTTCTCGAGCACATCATCGCGCTCGGTCTCTTTTTCCGGGCTGGGCGGCGGCGCGGACAAGCGAGTCGCCGACGGCAGCAATTCGCCATCCGCCGTCAATTCGTCCAGGCTGAAATCCTTGTAGCGCGCGCGGCGCAAATCGCTGATGGCCAAGCGCACCGCGATTTTGTTTGCCCAGGTCGTGAAACGGCTTTCACCGCGAAAATTGTCCAAGTTGTCCATCACGCGCAGGGTGGCGTCTTGCGCCAGGTCCTCCGCCATTTGCGCCAATTCCTGCGCCGCCAATCCTCGCAGGTCGCTGCGGTCCTGGCTGAGATAGAAGTAGATGCTGCGCTGCAGGCGCTTGCGCAGCTCTTCCAGCGCGTCGGTCTGCGCGGCGTCGCCCTGCCCGCGCAGCGCCGCGATCCATTGCTCGTTTGTGCGACCCGTCATACAATACCGTTCACTGGCTGAGCTCTTTTGTGGCGCTCATGATAGCGGATTATCTTTGTTTTTCACTGGGGGAAGGGCGAAAATCGCGCGAATCAAAATCATGAACAGCCATTGGCTGCAATTACTCCGCTGGCAAATCGAAGCAATATATCACCTTTTGCCGAGTAAGTGGGTCTATATTAGTAGTGAAGAGGCACAGCCACCGAACAAAATCGAGAACGGAGTCTCAACCATGAGCAATCGACCCGATCCGCCCCGTCATGTGACAGAAGGCGGCAGGGATAACAAGAAAAACCCGGATGGCAAGAAATCGCCCTTTGGCAACCCCAATGCGCAGCGCATGTGGATCATCCTCGGCATTATCGTGCTGGTGATGTTTCTGCTCTTCTTCAACGGACGCGGCGGACCCAGCTTCACCAACAGCTTGCCCATAAACGAGTTGGCATCGCATATTCGCCAGGGGCGCGTCGAACGCATCGTTGAACGAGGCGGCCACGACCTCTTTGTCACCTACACCGATGGCACGACGCAAACTGCCTATAAGGATTCATCAGCCAGCTTCTACGAATTGATGGGCGCCTTGGATGTGTCGGGCGCCGCCCTGGAAAACTTGACCTTTGTCGCGCAGCCAGGCGACAATTCGCAGCAGATTATCTTCCAGATTCTGCTCGGCGTGGTACCGATTTTGATTATCGTCTGGTTCCTATGGCGCATGATGCGTTCAATGCGCGCCGGGCAAGACCAGGCGATGAGTTTTGGACGCAGCAAGCCCCGGGTCTCGCGCGATATGGAACGCCCTCAAGTAACATTCACTGATGTAGCGGGCGCGGAAGAAGCCAAAGAAGACCTGAAAGAAATTGTCGAGTTTTTGAAGGAGCCAGAGAAGTTCATTCGCCTGGGCGCACGCGTTCCCAAGGGCGTACTGATGGTTGGTCCGCCCGGCACCGGCAAAACCCTGATGGCGCGAGCTGTGGCGGGTGAGGCCGGCGTGCCTTTTTTCAGCATTTCCGGCTCGGAATTTGTCGAGATGTTCGTCGGCGTAGGCGCCAGCCGCGTCCGCGACCTCTTCGAGCGCGCTAAGGCGGAAGCGCCCGCAATCGTCTTCGTTGACGAGATTGACGCCGTCGGCCGGCACCGTGGCGCCGGCTTGGGCGGCGGGCACGACGAGCGCGAACAAACCTTAAACCAGATCCTGGTCGAGATGGATGGCTTCGACAACGACACCAACATCATCATCATCGCCGCCACCAATCGGCCCGATATTCTGGATCCGGCGCTGCTGCGCCCGGGGCGCTTCGACCGCAAGGTGGTCATGGACAATCCCGATGTCAAAGGGCGCCAGGACATTTTGAAAGTGCATTCGCGCGGCAAGCCGCTGGGGGCGGATGTCGACGTGGAAGCCTTAGCCAAGATCACGGCCGGTTTCTCGGGCGCGGACCTGGAGAATCTGGTGAATGAGTCGGCGATACTGGCCGCCCGGCGCAACAAAAAGTCGATCGGCATGAGCGAGATGCAAGAATCCATGGAGCGCGTGGTCATGGGTCCCGAGCGCCGCAGCCGTGTCATCACGCCGGAAGAGAAAGAGAAAGTCGCCTATCACGAAGCGGGACATGCCCTGCTCTTTCATCTATTGGAAAACACCAGCCCGGTACACAAGATCACGATCGTGTCGCGCGGGCGCGCTGGCGGCTATGTCATGCCCCTGCCCTCTGGGGACGATATGCTGGTCACGCGGGATAAATTCGAGGACGACATTGTCGCCGCCATGGGTGGGCGCGCCGCGGAAGAAATCATCTTCAACCAGTTCACCACCGGCGCCAGCAACGACTTGCAGCAAGCCACCCGCATGGCGCGCGCCATGGTGACGCAATTCGGCATGAGCGACCTGCTGGGTCCGCGCTCCTATGGCAATGGCAGCGGCGCGGTCTTCCTGGGGCGAGAAATCAGCGAGCAGCGCGACTACAGCGAGCACTACGCCCAGCAGATTGACGACGAGGTTAAACGCATCCTCCAGGCGGCTTATCAGCGGGCGAAAGACATCTTGCAAGACAGACGCGGCAAGATGGAAGAACTGGTCGAGATCCTCATCGAGCGCGAGACGCTCAACGCGGATGAGTTCGTCCAGATTGTGGATGGTGTGGCTCCCGCATAGAGATGCAAGCGCGCGTGTTGCCGATACTACAGGGCGGCTTTATAGGCCGCACTGTCTGTGTATCAAGCTGCGTCGATCGGGGAGAAGCAAAATTGTCCGAGAGAATTCTGCATGTTGGAGAATACAAATATGATGTATTTCTGTCTCATGCTTCGGAAGACAAAGATGATATTGCGCGACCGCTTGCGCTAGCGCTTCGGCGACGCGGGTTGCGAGTATGGTACGATGAGTTTGAACTACGCATTGGCGACAATTTGATCGCTAAGCTGAACGCGGGCATTAATTCAAGTCGATTTGGCATTCTGGTATTGTCAAAAGACTTTTTTGGAAAGGATTGGACCGAATATGAATTGAACACGTTAGAGTCCTTGACAGTAACTGAAGATTACATACTATTTCCAATTTGGCACAACATCTCAGTAGAGGAGCTTAGAGCTTACCGCGCATCGTTAGCTAACATCTTTGCTCGAAGCACAGCAACCCATACGATCGAAGAGATTGCTATCGAAATTCATGAAATTATTCTCGAATCAAGTATGCTATACTAGGTATAAAATAGACAACATTGAGGCGATATCGGTGAAGTTTGTAAAGCATGATTTAGGCCACAGGTCAGGTGGCGAAATTGTCGAAGTCCTCCTGAAAGGCAATGATGCGAACGTGCGCCTTATGGATAGCTCCAATTTCCAATATTTTCGTAGTGGACGTCGCCATCAATATATCGGTGGGCACGCCAAGCGTTCTCCTATACGGTTGCAGATACCAAGATCAGGACATTGGTATGTAACAGTAGACTTAGGCGGATACAAGGGCAAGGTCCGCTCCAGCGTACGCATGCTGCCGGGCAAATTGCGTCCATTCGTCGACAAGCCACTTTCTACAATCCCCACTCTGGTTAGGAATAAAAGCGACGTTGAATACGATGTCTTTATATCGTATGCTTCGGAAGATAAAGATGACGTAGTTGCTCCGCTCGCCGATACGCTTCGCTCTGGTGGGCTTTCGATATGGTTTGACGACTTTGAACTTGGAATCGGCGACAGCCTGCGTCAGAGAATCGACAAGGGAATTGCTTCCAGCCGCTTCGCAATAGTCGTGTTATCCAAAACCTTCTTCAACAAAGGCTGGCCTAATTACGAACTAGACGGGCTAGTAACAAAGGCAGTGGACGGCGACCAAGTTATACTTCCAATTTGGCACGATATAACCAAGGATGAAGTAGTCTCCTATAGTCCGTCACTTGCTGACAAGATTGCCAGGAACACAACCACACAGACGATTGACGAAATAGCAGACGAGATTATAGAACTTGTTCAGGGTGTACCGGTAGAGATTTAGAGCCTCGCCAAGTCTGCTAAGGACCTGTAGTCAGCCACAAAATGGCGATTGCGTTTGTTTCTCTACTAAGTCACCCGATGGCAACTCACATAGTGATTCGGGCGCACCTCAATCAGCGGCGGATCCGGCTCCTGATGACAGAGATCAAAGACCACCGGGCAGCGGGTATTGAAGTTGCAGCCGGTCGGCGGATTGGCTGGGTTTGGCAGGTCGCCGGAGATGATAATGCGCTGGCGGGTTTCCTCTAGCGCCGGGTCCGGCACCGGCACAGCTGAAAGCAGCGCCTGGGTATAGGGGTGTTGCGGATTGTCATAGACTTCATCGACGGGACCCAGTTCAACGATCTTGCCCAAGTACATAACCGCCACACGGTCGCAGATATGCCGCACCATGCTCAGGTCATGCGCGATGAAGAGATAGGTCAAGTTGAGTTCGTCTTGCAGCTCTTCCATCAAGTTGACTACCTGCGCTTGAATCGATACATCCAAGGCCGAGATTGGCTCGTCGGCGACAATAAAGCTCGGCTCCAGCGCCAGCGCGCGGGCAATGCCAATGCGCTGCCGCTGCCCGCCAGAAAATTCGTGGGGATAGCGATTGATGAAATAAGGGTTCAGACCCACTTTTTCCATCAGCGCTTCGACAAATTGCTGGCGTTCTTTTTTGTTGCTGTAAATCTTGTGGATCTGCAAAGGTTCGCTGACGATGCTGCCGACGGTCATGCGCGGATTCAAGGAAGCGAAGGGATCTTGAAAGATGATCTGCATCTTGCGGCGCATCTGCCGCAACTCGTTGCCGGTCATCGTGGACAGTTCTTGTCCCTCGAATTTCACGTTGCCTTCTGTGGGACGATACAACTGCAGAATGGTGCGCCCGGTGGTGCTCTTGCCGCAGCCCGATTCGCCCACTAGCCCCAGCGTTTCCCCACGAACAACATTAAAACTGATGCCATCCACCGCGCGCACAGCGCCAACCTGTCGCTGAAATACGATGCCAGCGGAAATCGGAAAGTATTTCTTCAGGTTGTGGACCTCGAGGATATAGTCATCGTCCCGTTTTTCTTTGTCCATTGTCATGGTCATCGCTTCACTAGACATTTTGCGCTACCCCCTCGCGGATGTCTGCCCAACAAGACATAACATGTGTGCCATCGCCATTGGAATCGAGCACTGTCTCGAGCGGCGGCCGCTCGTCCCAACACCTTTCCAGCTCGAATTGCTCGCGAATATCACAGCGCGCGGCGAAGGGACAGCCGGCCGGTTCGTTGCGCATGTCCGGGGGCGAGCCCTCGATTTGAATAAGCTTTTCTTCGCCGCTGGAATCCAAACGCGGCAGCGAACCCAAGAGGCCAACCGTATAAGGATGACGCGAATCGCCAAAAACTTCGTGCGAGGAGCCGGATTCCATTATGCGCCCACCGTACATCACCTGGATGCGATCGGCGATACCGGCGACCACACCCAGATCGTGCGTGATCCAGATCATCGCCATATTAAATTCGTCTTTCAGTTGTTTGACCAACTCGATTATCTGCGCCTGAATCGTTACATCCAGCGCGGTTGTTGGCTCGTCGGCGATCAGCAGCTTGGGATTGCAGGACAGCCCCATGGCGATCATCACACGCTGACGCATCCCGCCGGAGAATTGATGCGGATAGTCATCAAGCCGACGATAGGCGTCGGGAATACCGACCATATCGAGCAAGTCGGCGGCGCGCTTGCGCGACTGTGAGGTATTCATGCCCTCGTGCAATTTCAATGATTCTGTGATCTGTGTGCCGATGGTCAGCACTGGGTTCAGCGAGGTCATCGGATCCTGGAAGATCATGGCAATTTCCTTGCCGCGTATGAGCCGCATCTGATCGGGTTTTAGCTGCAGCAAATCTCGTCCCTCAAAGTTGACCGTGCCCGATTCAACTTTGCCTGGCGGGCTGGGGATCAAACCCATGACAGCCAGAGAACTGACGCTTTTGCCGCTGCCGCTTTCGCCGACGATGCCTAGCGTTTCGCCCTCTTCCAGGTCGTAGGAAACGCCATTGACCGCGTAGACCGTTCCTTCTTGTGTATAAAAGCGGACAACGAGATCCTTAACTTCTAGTATGACGCCCAATGTCGCACCCTCCTCCCGCAACAAAATCTCTATGAATAATTTCAGGTCAAGAGAGTTTGTCGAACAAAAGTCTTCTCGTCGCAAGGATACCTTGTAACGACTGGTACAATCATACCAAAGATGTATCGGTTTTACCAACAACTCAAAATAGGCTGGGCAATCGCAGAAATATGTTGGCGGATGAATTGGCGGGAATCTACACTGAAAATATCTATAGAGTACGCAGATGGTCGCGTTCGGTAGAAGCTTAGCGCTGGGTTCGGTACCAATTGATGGTTTCGCGCAAGCCGGCGCGGAAGTCGGTCGTCGCGACAAATCCGAACTCGCGCTCGGCGCGGGAAACATCCAGCTTGCGGCGCGGTTGGCCATTGGGTTTGCTGGTATCCCAGCGCAATTCTCCGCCGTAACCAACTTCCTCAGCGATAATCCCCACCAGATCGCGGATGCTAATCTCGTAGGCGCTGCCGAGGTTGACAGGCTCTGAACTATTGTAATGTTCGGCGGCCAAAACGATGCCGCGCGCCGCGTCGCGCACGAACAAGAATTCACGAGTCGGGGAGCCGTCGCCGAATAGCGTTACGGTGTCCTCGCCCCGCTCCAAAGCGTCGACCATTTTTCGGATCACATCGGGGATGACATGGGCCGATTTGGGATCGAACTTATCGTGCGGACCGTATAGGTTGACGGGCAGCAGGTGAATGGCGTTGTAGCCATATTCCTCTCGATAGGCTTGGCTTTGCACCAGCAGCATCTTCTTCGCTAAGCCATAGGGCGCGTTGGTCTCTTCCGGGTAGCCCGCCCAAAGATCGTCTTCTTTAAAAGGGATTGGCGCATATTTTGGATAACTGCAAACGGTACCGACGCCGACGAATTTGTCTACCCCAGCGCGCCGCGCTCCCTCCAGCAAGAGCGTGCCCATCATGATGTTGTCATAGTAGAACAAGCCGGGGTGGGCGCGATTGATGCCGATGCCGCCGGCCGTCGCCGCCAAATGGATCACCATGGTCGCCGCTGGATGATCGGCATATAAGCGTTCCACATGCTCTGCCAAGCGCAAGTCGTATTGGGCGCTGCGTGGTACGATGACATCGGCAGCCACCTTGCCCCGCAGTGTTTCGGCCACATGGCGGCCGAGGAAGCCGGCCCCGCCCGTCACAATCACAACTTGTTCGCGCCAAAACGTCTTTGTCATGCTTCGACCTCTCTAAAGAATTGGACCAACAGCCCCAGAGACTAGACCAGTATATCACCTGAATACACCTTTACATGGCTACATTCTCAAGCGAGTCGGCGCGCGCAGATTCTTTACCTTCCTGTATCTTCCCGTTCTGCATACACATTTGAGCCAAGCAATTGTAAGATGACCGCATTAGCCATCTGCGGAATACACGAGAAAGGCAATCTCTTGGAACGCACACTGATAATCGTAAAACCGGATGCGATGCAGCGCGGCCTGGCCGGCGAAATCATCAATCGCTTCGAGCGGCGCGGCTTGAAGATCATCGGTATGAAGTTGCTGCAGCTCAACAGAGAATTGGCGGAAAAGCACTATGACGTTCACCGCGAACGCCCTTTTTTCAGCAGCCTGGTGGACTACATCATTTCGGCGCCGGTGATAGTCATGGCGCTGGAAGGCAGCGACGCCGTTCTAGCCGCGCGCGCGACCATCGGCGCGACCAAGCCGACGGAAGCGGCGGCGGGCACCATCCGCGGCGACTACGCGCTGGAGATCGGTCGCAACCTGGCGCATGGCTCGGATAGCGCCGATAACGGAATGATTGAAGTCGCGAATTTTTTCAGCGCGCCTGAGCTCTGCAGCGGCTGGACGCGGGATGTGGATGGCTGGGTGTTTGAGTAGTTGACGAGGAAGAGACATGGCGATTGAGCGTATGCCGATTACTCCAGAAGTCTTAACCTGGGCGCGCGAAAGATTAGGATATTCTATTGAAGCGCTCGCTCAGAAGCGTCCGGACTTCAAGAATATTGGCGAATGGGAAAAAGGCGACTCAAAGCCAACTTATCGGCAACTAGAATTACTGGCAAAAGAATTATGGGTCCCGGTGGCTATTTTTTTCTTCCCCGAGCCCCCTCTTTTGCCCGACATTGAAGGAACTTTTCGGACTTTAGGGGCAGAGCAATTTGCAGAAATTCCGCCTCGTATTCGCAAACTGCTTTTCAAGGCGCGCGCGTTTCAAGCTGGGCTGGCTGAACTCAATGACGGCCGAAATCCTGCGCGTCCATTGATAACCAGGGAATTGCGTTTCACTTCCGACGCCTCGGTCACATCAATAGCCGCCCAAGTACGAGAATTGCTCGGAGTCAGTCTCGCTGATCAATTTTCCTGGTCCGACGATGACACAGCGTTAAAAGCATGGCGCAGGCATTTTATAACGTCGGCGTCACGGTATTCAAAGATGCCTTTCGTGAGGAAGGTTACTGTGGATTTTGTCTATACGATGAAGAATTTCCGATAATTTATGTAAACAACTCCAACACCAAATCCCGACAAATCTTTACTTTATTCCACGAGTTGGCGCATTTGCTCTTCTACACCAGTGGGCTAGACATTGATAAAGCATTCCGTCTACCACTGCCCACTGATAAACAACGGACCGAGACGATATGCAATCAACTCGCGGCTGCAATTGTAGTGCCTGAAGACGCTTTCAATCGAGACATCCAAGATTGTATGGATCCAAAATCCGAAACAGCATCCCTTGCCAAGAAGTTCAACGTAAGTCGAGAAGTAATCTTTCGCAAACTTCTCGATCGCAAGCTGGTGTCATCGTCAGAATATGAAGCGGCAAAACATGAGTGGGATAGTCAACGAGCCAGCATTAAACGCGGTAGTGGAGGGAATTTCTATCGAACGAGAATTGCATACCTTGGCGAGGAATATATTAATCTGGCTTTCAAGCGCTTTTATCAGGAGCGCATCGACGAAGAGGAATTGGCAGATTATCTCGCGATCAAGCCAAAGCAAATTGACCAACTGGAAGACACGTTGTTTGAGGTAACAAGGTGATTTACGTAGTTGATACAAGCAGCATTCAGCAAATGTTTGGCTGCTATAGTCGCAAGCGCTTCCCTAGTCTATGGAGTAGGTTCGACGAACTGGTTAACAATGGCGCGATTACATCTATTCGTCACGTCAAACGAGAGATTGAGAATAGAGACAAGCATAATGGTGAACTGGACTGGGTGAGCAGATACAAAGAACTGTTCCCGAACTTGACAGCGGACGAGACAAAGTTCCTTCGAGACATATTTGCAGTGCCTCGTTTTCAACATACGGTCCCAAATGACATTCGAGATGAAAATGCGCAAGCAGATCCCTTTCTTATTGCCAAAGCCAAAGCAATAGAGGGTATGGTCGTCACACAAGAACGGGAACGAGGCAACAGAGTGCGTATCCCAAGTATTTGCAAATATTTTGATATTCGATACGGAACGCTCGACGACTTGATGGCATTGGAAAATTGGTCGTTTTGAATCGGACAACTTGCAACGACAACTCTATGGGAAAAATCACTGACGAACTAGCCAAAGTCGCGACAGATGCGCCTAAAGACAGGGACAGTCTTTCCCCCGCCCTGCTGCTCTTCCTCATCCTAGCCCTCTTCGGCATATTCTTCGCTCTGCTGACCATCTTCCTCGAAGGTCGCGACGCGCCCGTCGCCCAGCCCACCTTCAATCCCGCGCCACAGCGCGCCCTCACCAACTTTCGCGCCCCCGACTTCGAGCTGCCGCTGCTGGACGGCTTGACGCTGGTCTCCCCGTCAGATTACGCCGGGCGACCACTATTCCTCAACTTTTGGGCGACCTGGTGCGCGCCTTGCGTGCGGGAGCTGCCGGCGCTGGAGGAATTCGTCCTCGCGCACGCTAATCAAGAGCAGGGACCGGCGCTGCTAACGATCAACCTGGGCGAGACGGCCGCGGAAATCAGCGGCTTCTTGCAGGAAATTGGCTTGCGCAACTTGCCGGTCGCCATGGACATCAACCAGGTGGTCAAGCGCGACTACGGCGTACAAAACTTGCCCACGACCTATGTGATCGACGGCACCGGCATGGTCCGCCATACGAAGCTGGGCGAGATGAAATACGAAGAAATGGGGCTATACTTGCAACAATTGGAAGATGAGTCCTGACGGACAGACGCGCAACCGAGGGCGACCCTATGCCTCAAGACAGACTAAACCTGGAAAGCCTTGCTGGGAGCGACAGATGCGTATTGAACTAAAGGACAAGGTCGCCCTTATTACCGGTTCGGCGCGCCGGATCGGCCGCGCCATCGCGCTCGAACTGGCGAAACATGGCGTACATATCATGGTGCATTACCATCGCAGCGATCCAGCCCAAGTGCGGGAAACCTTGCAGGAAATTAAATCGTTCGGCGTAATGGCATTCGCCGCTAGCGCGGACCTCAGCCAAAGCGCAGGCGTCGAGCAGCTCTTTCAAGAGTTTCGAAGACGATATGATCGCCTTGACATCGTAGTGAACAACGCCGCGGTCTTTCAGCAGCGTGACTTTCTCGACCTGTCCCTGGAAGATTGGGACCTGACGATGTCGCTCAACTTGCGGGCGCCTTTCTTGATTACGCAGCGCGCGGCTGTCATCATGCGCGGACAGTCCGCGCCGGGCGGGACGATCATCAATATCTGCGATACCGGCGTCGACGGACCTTGGGTCAAATACCCGCATCATGGCATCAGCAAATCGGCTTTGTGGATGCTGACGCGGGTCAGCGCGCTATCGCTCGCGCCAACTATTCGTGTCAACGCGGTTGTCCCGGGACCCGTGCTGAAGACGGACCGGCAGGACCTCACGGACGCCGCTTGGGCGAAGGTCGCGGAGCGTATCCCGCTGCAACGCACAGGCTCGGCTGGCGATGTGGCGCGGGCTGTTGTCTACTTGTGTCAAGAAGATTATGCCAGCGGCGCCCTGCTCCATCTGACTGGCGGCGAGCATCTGACTGGCGGCGAGCACCTGACCTAGAGCGCGTCTCCCCGCACACGGCGGAAACCAGCGCCATAAGCGGCATGCCCCATGCCAATTACTATGAATGCATTGGGGTCCACACTGCTAACCACCTCTTTCAGCTCGCGCGCCTGCGACCGGCTAATCGTGACATAAAGCATGGTGTGGTCCGCCCCCGTGTACCTGCCCTTTATGGTCCAACTGGTGGCGCCGCGCTGCAAGTTGACGAAGACCCGCTCCGCGATTTCGTCCGGCTTGTCGGTGATGATCATGGCGGTGCGGATGACGCTGGGTCCTTCCAAGACATAATCGGTGACCATGCCGGCGATGAATAGCGCGACCGCCGCGTATAGCGCGCCCTCCCAGCCGTAGACCAAGCCCGCTCCAATCATGATGACGGCATCGGAGCATAAGAATGTGGTGCTCATGGGGAAGCCGAAGCGCCTCTGCAGAATCAGCGCAATGGTCGACGTGCCGCCGAGCGTCGCCCCGCCGCGATAGACCAAACCGAGACCGACGCCGCTCAGCAAGCCGCCGAACAAGGCGTTTAACATGCGGTCATCGCTGATGCCTTGCGGTACAAGCGGGCTGATAATATCAATCATCAGCGAGAGTATCACGGTTAACAGGAGCGTTCTCAGGATAGCGCGTGATCCGCCCGGCAACAGCTTGTATGCAAGCGCCAGTATCGGGATGTTCAAGACGAAGATCATCAGCCCAATCGGTGTATCGAATAACTCGTTGAGCAATGTGGATGCGCCCGCGACACCCGCTGGCGCGATATCTAGCGGCTGCAGGAAAACGATCAGCGATAGCGCGGCGGCCACGACACCGATGAAGATCAAAACATAGCGAAAGACTAGAACGCGAAGCGTTGCCAACATGGGCGGCTCTCCTAACTGGAACGCGCGAACCAACAAAGCGAGATATTAGCTTGCTACCATTATACTCCCGCGCCGCGTTGCGTCGGTCGCTTGCAGGCGAATACGACAGGGCAATCGCTTCAAAATGATGGCGGACGAAATGGCGGGATTCTAAACTGAAAATTAACAACAGAAGTAGAACCAAGTTAGTCATGCAAAACTCGACGAAGGGTCTAAATGTAGGGGCGACATACCATGTCGCCCGAAATCAACGACGCAGCAACGTCGGGCGACCAGATTGACTCCGTTGAAATACTCGATTTCCCCCACCCCAAACCCCTCCCCCATAAAGAGGGAGGGGCTTAACGGCTCAAGACAGGTCAGGAAGCTCCCCTTCCCTCATTTTGGGGGGAAGGGGCCGGGGGATGGGGGCTGTTTCTCAACAGAGACAGATTGGTCGCCCCTACACCGCCCCTGTAATATTTGCATTATTTTGTTGGAATCACTTCTGCGTCCTCTATGTTGAAAATAATTTGAAGCGATTGCCCTGGCGAATCCGATAGGAGCGTCGGCTTGAGCTATGTTATACTCATAGCTTGAATCCATGCCAGAGTTTCGCAAGTCTTGGAGTTGATAGGCTATGCCATTAGTTGCGCATTCATCCTTGCCCAGTTTTGACCGTTTGAAGGCGCGCGGACAAGAAGTGCTGGCGCTAGACCGCGCTCTGACGCAAGATATCCGCGAACTGCATATCGGCTTGCTCAACATGATGCCGGACGCCGCCTTGGAGATTACCGAGCGGCAGTTCATGCGCCTGGTTGGCAACAGCAACCAGATCGCCCAATTTTATGTGCATGTCTTTTCTGTGCCCGGTTTGGATCGCAGCCCAGAAACCAATGCCTATATCGAAGAATACTATACAACTTTCGAGCAAGTCAAAAAGGACGGTCTGGACGCCCTGATAATCACCGGCGCCAACATCGCCAATCCCAGCCTCGACCAAGAGAACTTTTGGCAAGCCCTCACAGAGGTTATCGAATGGGCGCGTGTCAATGTCACCTCTACCATGTGTTCTTGCCTGGCGACCCATGCCCTGATGAAGTACTTTTATCACATCGAGCGCGTCAAACGAGAGAGCAAGAAATGGGGCGTCTTCGAACATCGCGTCACACAGCCCGCGCATCCCTTGCTGCGCGAGATCAATACGCGCTTCGACGTGCCGCATTCGCGCTGGAATGCCATCACGCGGGAGCAAATCGAGCAAGCCGGCTTGAGCCTGCTTATCCAGAGTTTTGATGGCGAGTTCCACATGGCTGTCAGCCCGGACCAATTGCGCATCGTCTATTTTCAGGGGCATCCCGAATATGACATCAACAGCCTGCTGAAAGAGTATAAACGCGATCTCTCGCTTTATTTCGCGGGCCAGCAGGAACAGCCCCCCTACCCGGAAAATTACTTCCCGCTGGAAGCGCGCGATATCGCCGAGCGCTACCTGCGGCAAGCGCACTTGGCGCTGGAACGGGGCGCCGAACTGCCGCAATTCCCCGAAGACGCAATCCTGCCCTATCTCGACAATACCTGGGGCGATACCGCCCGCGCGATTTTCAATAACTGGTTGGGCGCCGTATACCAGGTCACCAATGTCAAGCGCCACATTCCCTTTGACGACGGCGTCAATCCCGACGACCCCATGGGCATACTCGGATTATAGTTGGCTTTCGCGCCGCGCCTGTTGCGCTGTGGAAGGCTTCAATCGAGATAAAACTTCCGAAAGAAAACTTTCTGGATGAAACTAACGGAATGAACCTAATTAAATTTGCGGGAGAACCACCATGCCATTGCTAACAGCGGCGGATTACCAACTCTTTCCGACAGTCGATCCTGATTTTCGTTATGCTTACGGCTCGCATCCAGAGCAATTCGGCGAATTAACGCTGCCGCGTTCGGCGCCGCCACATCCCGTCATCGTCTTGATACATGGCGGCGGCTACCGGGAAGTCTATGACCTGCGCCCCCTGGGGCAGGTGGTGAAGGCGTTGGCGGAAAAGGGCTTCGCTGTCTGGAACATTGAATACCGTCGGCAGGGCAACGGTGGCGACTTTCCGCAGATGTTCCTTGATGTCGCGGCCGGGGCGGATTACCTGAGTCAGTTGGCGGCGGCGCATGCGCTTGACCTGAGCAATGTCATCAGCATGGGGCACTCGGCGGGCGGTCACCTGGCACTGTGGCTGGCGGGACGAAGGCGCATCGAGCGAGAAAGCCCCTTATACGCCGAAGAGCCGATAATGATAAGTGCTGTGCTGGCATTGGCGCCGCTGGCGGATGTGGCGCGGGCAGCTGAACATGGCTTGTCTAGCGATGCCTTGGCAGACGTGATGGGCGGCGACCCGGCATCCGCCCCAGCCAATTTCCGCAACGGCACGCCAACAGCGCTTCTGCCGTTTCATCTGCCGCAGACGATCATCGTCGGTAGCGAGGATGCGGCGATGCTGGTGAATGCGCGCAGTTATGTCGATGTGGCAAGCGCGCGCGGCGACGCGGTTGAGCTTGTGGTCCTGCCCGGGGCGGGACATTTCGAGATTGTCGCGGTGGGCACAGAAGCATTTGAAGCAACAAAGCAAGCGCTTCTGCGCTTGCGCAGGGCAATCGCATAAAGCGATATTTTATGCGCCGCGGGTCGCGCGGCGCATAAAATGGATGCGATTGCAGTGAACGCTTGAGTTAAATTGTTGCGGCTAGCGTCAAGACAAGTTAAATTATATGCAATCATTAATACTTTCTCATGTTTGTGGATGGCAATTATGTTCAAACAACTAGCGCATGTCTGCATCGCCGCGACCGATTTGGCTCGCAGCGAAGATTTCTACGTGAATCTGCTGGGCATGGAAAAAGCCTTTGACTTCATCCGCGCGGGGCGCAAAATCGGCTTTTATGTCAAAGTCGGCGGGGCGACCTTCCTCGAAGTTTTCGCCCAGAGCGACGCGGCGCAGCTTGAGCGGCCGCTGCTCAAGCATATCTGCCTGGAAGTAGCGGATATTGACGCTGTCTGCGCGCGCTTGGAAGAAAAAGGCATTGCGGTCTCCGGCAAGAAATATGGGCCGGATCATGCCTGGCAAGCCTGGATAAGCGACCCCAGCGGCCTAAACATCGAACTCATGCAATATACCCAGCGCAGCGCTCAGTTCACTGGCGAAGCGGTTGTATTAGACTAATATGCCAGTGTCTGCGGCAGGCTAGCGGCAGCTGCCATGCCCACCGCGCGGACTTGTAATATATTTCAAATCTAGGAGAAAATACTGTGACAGAGCGATCCGCCGCGGCGGACAGCGTTCACGGTCCACTTCTCGAAGCGGATTATTACTCGCGCACGGTTGTTGTGCCTGTGGGGCGGCCCGACACCGCTGTCGAAATGCTGAATTTGGCGGGGGAGATGGTGCATCCCAGCGAAGGGCTGGTGATCGCCTTGGTCATTTCGCTGGGGGACATCGAAGAAGCGAATAAGGTCAGCACTGAACTGAGCCAGGTCATCGAAGATTTCCGCAATGCCGACCGCGGGCATCAGGTGGAGTTAGTAACCGAAATGGCGGTCAGCGTCTCGCGCGGCATCCTGGATGTGGCGCGGGAACGCAGCGCCGATGTCATTATCCTTGGTGTGCAGCGCTCAATCCAACAGCAAGTCAAATTAGGAACGGTGGTGGAAAACGTCATCGCGACCGCGCCCTGCGGCGTCTTGATCTATCGCAGTTCCTTGTCCCCAGCCTTCAGCCGAGTGGTCATACCAATAGACGGCAGCCTGGCCGCCACAGCCGCCACCAAGCTGGGGCATAGCATCGCCCTGCAGCACGCAATCCCGGTGCGACAGATGAGCGTGCAGCAAGGCTATCATTACAATCCGGACAATGAAGCGCTCATGCACAATTATGAAACGCGATTCCCGAGCGATATCGGCTTTTCAAAAATGATCATTGTCGGGCGCAATCCTGTCCGGGAAATCGTGCACCGGCTGACCGAAGACGACTTGCTGGTGATTGGTTTCTCGCAAAAGTCGGACTTCGAACGTCAAATTACGAATGACCTCAGCAATCAACTGCTCAATCAAGCGCTGGGACCCGTGATTTTGA
Source organism: Phototrophicaceae bacterium (assembly GCA_965116975.1). Taxonomy (GTDB): domain Bacteria; phylum Chloroflexota; class Anaerolineae; order Aggregatilineales; family Phototrophicaceae; genus UBA6055. The sequence goes on along the minus strand of OZ220735.1, from coordinate 1,033,137 downwards.
TTTCGCAGATTGAATGGCATCGCGGTTTCCGCGGCGCCATCGAGCATGGGCTTGCGCGCATCAATCCGCATTTGACCATGGTCGAGCAGAACGAATTGATCTGGAGCGCGCAGAAAACCGCGCACAGCAATCTCGATTACACGATCATGATTGTGCTGTCGGCGGCGCTGGCGACCCTGGGGCTGTTGACAAACAGCGCCGCGGTTATCATCGGCGCCATGCTGGTCGCGCCTTTGATGTCGCCACTGTCGAGCTTTTCCGTCGGCATGGCGACCGGCATCCTGGAGCTGACGCGGCGCGCCAGCCTGACATTGGTCCAAGGCGTGAGCCTGGCGCTGCTTATTTCCATCGTGATGGGCATCACCCTGCCCATAGACACGCCCACTGAAGAAATTCTGGCGCGCGGCAGCCCCAACTTGCTGGACGCCGCCATTGCCCTGGTTTCGGGCTGGGTGGCGGCTTATGCCACGGCGCGCAAGGGCATTCCGGCCGCGCTGGCTGGCGTCGCCATCGCCGCCGCGCTGATGCCGCCGCTCTGTACAATCGGCATCGGCATCGCCCTGGGCGACGAGAATCTGGCGCTGGGCGCGTCCCTGCTCTTCCTCGCCAATATCACCTTCATCATCGCCGCGGGTTATATCACCTTTCTATGGTTGGGCATGCACCCGCGCGGGAACCGCGCCGGCAGCTTCAACCAAACCCGTTCCTGGTGGGTGGTGCTCTGCATCATCACCGTCATCGTAACGGTCTTATTCGCGCGCTTAGGTTCGCGCGCCATTGACGAATCGCATATCCGCGACCGCCTGGAAGCCGAGGTCTTTCCCGGCGCGACCGTCGTCGAGTACCAGGTCGTTTCAACGGCGCCGATGGGCGTCCAGATGATCGTGCAATCGGAGAAGTCGATTAGTCCCGATGAGGTGGAATCAGCGCATCTGCTCATCAACGAGCTATATGGCAGAGACGTTGAGGTCAAAGTAATCGCGCGCCAGGTTGTCCTGCCAACCACGCCATTAAGCGCCGCGGTCGCCGCGATCATGGCCGAGGCTTTGCCGACAGCGCGCATCTTTGATGTGATGGTGGTCCGCGCCGATGGGCTGCGTATCAGCGCGACGATTCAAGATGACGCGCCACCGTCCGCGCAGGAATTGACGGAGCTCAAACAGCGCTTGAGTGAATTGTCGGATGAGGCATCGGATGAAGGATTGGAAGAGGAAGTGGAAATGGACATACTCTTTCAGCAAGTTCTCCGTTTGCGCGAGCCAGCAACGGACATCACTGGCAGTTCCTGAATTGGCAACAGAATATCCCGCCAAAACGGCGGAAATCAATCACCGCTCCCGGCCTGTTAACGCGCTAACTTGCTAATTTGCCCGAGCGATAGCCGCTTGCAGGATCGCATCGACAGCCTGATCCCAGGTGGGCAGCCACTCTGCTTTGACCTCGCAGCCAGCGTCGACCAGCAACTGCACGCAGGCGACATGATCGCCGCCGCTGAGCCAAGTGTGCTGGCAGCCAAAGAAGCAAGTGGTAAGCGGCGTGCCACCATATCCGTTGAGCCAGTGCAAAGGCGGCTCGCTGTCGGCTTCCAGCAAAAGCGCCACCGTCTCGTGGTAGCCATGGAATGCCGCCCAGTGCAAGGGGGTCATGGCGTCGTCATCGCGGATATGCAGGTCGAAACCCAGCGACGCCATCAATTTGACCGCTTCAGCATCGCCGGTCCAGGCCGCGTGCAATAGCTGCCGTTGATCGGCTTCCGGCAACTTTGGCACAATCGCGGGATTCTCCCGAACGATGCGCCGCGCCGCCTCGGCATTGCCCGCCGCGCAAAATGCCAGCAGACGAACATCCGATGGGCTTTGTTCGAGCAAATAGTCGAAAATCTCTGTATATCCGAATGCCAGCGCGACCTGATGCGGGGACATGCCCGCGCCGGAAAAGGCGTAAACATATTGATGCGACCCGTCAGCCGTCGGCGTCAATTCATAACCTGCCTGATTAACGCGCGCGCGGATGGCATGGGGATGCCGCGCCAGCGCGTCCTTGACTAAATCCAGTTCGCCCAGCGCGACAGCGGCGAAAATATCAACCGTCGCGCCGCGTTGGATCAATTCCCGCGCGGCGGCGAAATTGCGCTCGCCGATTTTCCATTGCAAGGCTGTGCTTTCATGGTCGTGATCGCGCGCCTCCAGGTCCGCCCCGCGCGCTAACAGCCAATCCATGACCGCGGGATCAGCGGCATAATGCAGCGGCGTCTTGCCGTCGCCGCCGCGCCTGTTCACGATGGACGGGTCCTGTTTGTAGGCTGCTTCCAGCCAATCAAGCCAACCTTGCTCAGCCGCCGCGTGAACGGTCACTTCCGCGCCGCGTTCGATCAAAGCCCGCGCCAGCTGCTCCGACGCCAATTCCAGCACGTGGAAATCGCCCGCCCACCATTGCGATTTGGACTTGATGTCCGCGCCGTGTTTGAGCAGCGTGTCGACCACATCAAGGTCGCTCTTCGCGATTATCAACGCCGTCGAACCGAAATCGAAATGGGGGTCGTCCAGGGTATCGCGCAGTTCGGGATGCGCGGCCAGCAAGGCGTCGAGACGGACCGCGTCGCGCGCGTATACCAGCTTCTTGAACTGCTCCAAGGCAGCGCCATAATCGACCTGCTTGAGCTTGATGGCCAGGCGCAGCTCGCCCCAGCTCTTCAAGCCCTGTTCGCGGGCGATGACGGTCTGCGCGTCCATGAGCGAGAGGGAATATTCGGGAACTTTATGGTCTGCGAGGTGACGGACCTGCGGCAAGTGATGCCGGACTCGCTTGATCGCTTCGGCCTCCCCGGCTTGGAAGGACTGCAAAAGCGCAGTCGCTTCTTGCGCAGTATCAAGGTTTCCCGCTAATGACTTTGGCATGGCATCAATCGAATACGGTCATCGGCGCTACGCTTTTTCATAAATCAGATGAGCGCTGTCGACTACTTCCTGACGAAAAAAGCGACTGAGATCTTGAGGAGTACGCAAATCAACTGACCGCCCAACAATCTGGCTCAACGCGATCTGCTGGCTCGACATGTCCAGCAAGCCGGGAGTGTCTAATTTTGTGGATATAGGAAATGGATGAGATGTACAGCATAAGCCTGGTACTTCTGCTTGTATAGCTGGCGTTGATTCCAGGCGTAGACAAACAGTTTTACGTTGCGCCGCAGCGCTTTCAGGCAACGCGAGAAGCAGCGCGAACGCCGGCCTAAGCGTGCCAAATAGTGGCGCAAGTCTGCATTGACTCTTTCAACCGTATAGGTCTCGCTTTTGTTTCTCATGCTGAGGTGTTTCCCTGGTGCGTAAAACAGCGCGCCATAAGTTGCCATACCATCGCTATAGTAAACATCGGCTTGCGGCGCCTCGTCCAACATGTCCTGCATGACTGCTTCCGTCCGGTGAAAGCCAACCCGATAGCCTACGATACAAGCGCTTTGCCGATCCACCATTGTCATGACGTAAGCTGCGTTTTTTTCTGGGCGATAAAACTGTGTAACTCATCTAACTCAATGATGGCGCTGTGTTCCGGCAAGGGCGGGGCATCGGGCAAACTGTCCGCATAAGCATTGACCCAGTTGGCAACTGTTTGGTGATTCACCTGCAACTGACGTGCAATACGCCGCAAATTCATGCCATCGACATACAAACGGATGGCTTGTGCCCGCATCGCTTCCGGATAGCCCTGCAGTTTGGGTTCCGGCGTATACCGCCTTTGACAGAACTTGCAAAGATAACGCTGACTGCCTGCCTTCGTTCGACCCGATTTGATCTGATTTTCTGTCGCATGACAGTAAGGACATTGGTTCATGACCATATTTTACTACGATATCAGAAACGCCACTCACATAGACACTCCCCAGCAAGCCGATACGAGCCCCAGGGACATATTCAACCAACAGATCAATATCGCTCTCCGCAGTGTCTTCACCGCGCATCGCCGAGCCAAACAGTGAGAGCCGCAATATCGGTTGTTGCGAACAATAATCGCGGATATCTTCAAGCGCTAGACTGAGGTCCATAGCGTTATTCACAGGCCTGTCCTCCTCATGTTTCAATTCTAGTTTATGCTTTATCCGAACACAACACCCGCCGCAGCACATGCGGATCGACATTGCCGCCGCTGAGCACAACCGCGGTCACAGTGCCATCGCGCGGCAAAACATCATGCAGCAAAGCCGCCGCGCCGACGGCGCCCCCGCCTTCAAGCACCCAGCCCTGCTCCAGCATGAAGCGCATGGCAGCCGCAATCTGCCGCTCCGATACCAAAACCACGTCATCAACGGCGCGCTGCGTGATGGGCGCCGTGATTGAACCAGCCTCGATTTCGCCGGAAAGCGCCTCAGCCAGCGTCTCCCAGACCTGTGGTTTGTCACTGTCATAGAAGAGGTTATACATGGCCGGCGCCGACTCGGCATTGACGCCGATGACCTGGATATCCGGCTTTAGGCTCTTGAGCGCTATAGCGACGCCCGCGATCAGTCCGCCTCCGCTCACGGGGACAAGCACGCGCTCGACAGCCGGCAATTGCTCGACAATCTCGAGCCCGATGGTCCCGGCGCCTGCAATCACATTCGCGTCGTTATAGGGCGAGATCCAGGTAGCGCCAGCGGCTGCCCGGCGCAGCGCTTCGGCTTCCGTTTGGTCGTAGTTGTCGCCGAAGACAATCGCCTCGGCGCCATAGCGGCGCACATTGTCGATCTTTTTCTGGGGCGTGTTCGTCGGCATCAAGACTTGTGCCGAGGCGCCGGTGACATGCGCGGCATAGGCGACCGCGCCGGCGTGATTGCCCGATGAAGCCGCGATGATGCCTTTTGCGCGCGCAGCCTCATCGAGAGATAGGATGGCGTTTAGCGCGCCGCGGATCTTGAAGGAATGCGTTTTATTGACATTTTCCAGCTTGAGCCAGGACTTTGCGCCCAGCTTCGGCGCAGCTTCCAGCGGCGTCGGCTGCAGATGCGCCCGCAGGCGCTGCCCGGCGCGCACGATATCGCCCAGGGTGACGGGTTCAGGCATGGCTCATAGACCGATTTGCCGCAGGTACTCGCGATTGCGCGTCGCCGATGCCAGCGGCGCGCCCAAGCCCGGCAAGACGTCCTGCTCAACCACGATCCAGCCGTCATAAGCGATCGCCCCCAGCTTGTCCAACACGCCAGGAAAATCGACATCGCCCTTGCCCAATTCGGGGAAGATACCCTGCCCCACCGACGCAGGACCGTCCCAGCCGGATTGGCGCGATCGCGCAGCCACGTCCGGGTCATGATCTTTGAAATGCACCAACCAAATACGCTCGGCGAAGTCTTCGATATCAGCCAGAGGATCGCCGCCGCCAAATGCCCAATGCCCGGTATCGAAGACCAAACCCAGGGTCTCGCTATCCGTCATTTCCATCAGGCGCGCGGTTTCGGACGGGCTTTCCACCCAGGTGCCAATGTGATGATGAAAGACGGTGCGCAAGCCGGTCTCATCCATCACGCGCCGCGCGACGGTATCCGCGCCACTCGCGAAGACCTGCCAGCCCGCCTCGTCCAAGCTCATGTCGGCAGTGATGCGACCGGCGTTCAGAGTCCGCACCGGGTCGGTGTATGGGTCGTTCCCGAGCACGATTTTGCAGTTTTCGCCGCCGACCGCAGCCAGCAGTTTCGCGGCGCGCAGGCAATCATCAAGGCTCTCTTGATGTCGCGCGGCATCATGCATATAAACGCTCACCCAAGACCCCAGCAGCGCCAAGCCGCGCCGCGCCAGCTCGTCGCTCAAGCGCGCCGGGTCGGTGGGCATAAATCCCCAATCGCCCAGTTCGGTCCCGGCATAACCGCTGGCTTCGATCTCATCAAGGACGCGCGCGTAATCGTAGCGTTCGCCTTCTATGTTCTCAATCACACCCCAGGAACAGGGCGCGTTCGCTACCCGTAACATCATCGCCTCCAAGTACTTGCCCGTAACTGTTTACAATTGCTCAGCTAATTGTCATCGAAAATACCTCGCGCTCCAGCGCCGCCCCTAGGGCGATGCCGAGACCGCAATCCGCGCTTGAGTATAACAGCTTTTGGGCTACAATGCCCTCGCCTGTGCAGTTTTTCACAATAAGCATGTAGCCCTAGGAAGGCGAGCCAAAGATGCGCCAAGTTAATCACATGCGCTTGTTTTTGCCCGGTCCCGTCGAGGTGCGGCAGGAGATCCTGCAAGCGCAAACGGCTTGGATGATCGGGCATCGCAGCGCCGAATTCGCCGAGCTGTTCGCGCGACTGCAAAGCCAATTGCGGCAGGCTTTCTTCACCGAAAACCGCGTCTATATCAGCGGGTCTTCGGGCAGCGGCTTGTGGGAAGGCGCTTGCCGCAATGGCATCCGCGACGACCGCAAAGCCCTGCACCTGACCGGCGGCGCCTTCAGCGAACGCTGGGCGCAGATTAGCCGAGCCAACGGCAAGACCGTCGATTGCATCGACGTGGCTTGGGGGCAGGCGCATACAGCGGAGATGGTCGCCCTAGCGCTGGAAAAAGCAAGCTACGACGCCGTCTGCGTCGTGCATAACGAAACCAGCACCGGCGTGACCAATCCTATCCGGGCGATTGGGGAAGTCCTCAAACAATATCCCGATACCCTGTATTTCGTCGATACCGTCAGCGGCTTCCTGGGTACGGAACTGCGCGTAGACGATTGGGGCATCGACATCGCCTTGACCTCGAGCCAGAAAGCCTTCGCCCTGCCGCCCGGCATCGCCTTCGCGGCCGTCAGCGACCGCGTGTTGGAACGCGCCAAGAGCATCGCCAACCGCGGTTATTACTTCGATTTTTTGACGCTGGAAAAATCTTTGCTGAAGAACAATACGCCCTCAACGCCGCCGGTCGCGCTCATGTTCGCGGCCGACCGCCAAATGGAGCAGATCCTGGCAGAGGGCATCGAGTCGCGCTGGCAGCGTCATCAAGACCTGCGCGACGCCACGCATCGCTGGGCGCTGGATCGTGGTTTCGGGCTCTTCGCCCAGGAAGGCTATCGCAGCAATACCGTTACCACTGTGGATAATCGACTCGGCATCGACGTTGACGCCATGGACCGTTTCATGCGGGAGGAGATCGGCTTCGCCATGGACAAGGGCTATGGGAAAATAAAAGGGTCGACCTTTCGCCTGCCGCACATGGGCGATGTGACCATGGACATGCTGCGAGAAGTCCTGGCCGGCATCGACGCCTTTCTGGCGCTGGCATGACAGATCGAATGAACCATTGATTGTAACAAGCAACGGAGCGTCATCAGCATGACTTATCTGGTTCTGGTTCCCGATAACGTCCATCAGAAAGCGATAGAACTCCTGCGCGACTGCGCCGGGATTCGCGTATCCGCGCCGGGCAAGCTGGATCGGCCCGCCCTGCTCGCCGCGATAGCCGACGCCCATGCCATCATCATCCGCAGTGGCGTTACTGCCGATGCCAAGTTGATCGCCAGCGCGGCGCAACTCAAAGCCATCGCGCGCGCCGGCGTCGGCGTCGACAATGTCGATCTGGGGGCCGCGAGCGCGCGCGGCATCGTGGTCATGAACACACCGGGCGGCAATACCATCTCAACCGCCGAGCACAGCTTCGGCTTGATGCTCGCCCTGTCCCGGCATATCCCGCAGGGGCATCAATCGCTGCTGGCAGGGCGCTGGGACCGCAAGGCTTACAGCGGGGTCGAGCTCAAGGGCAAGACCCTGGGCCTCATCGGGCTGGGGCGCATCGGGCAGGCGATCGCCCGGCGCGCGCAGGCTTTCGAGATGATGGTCATCGCGCATGATCCCTATTTGCCGCCGCCGGTCGCCGCCGAGCTCAGCGTGCCGCTGCTCGCGCTGGCGGAGGTTTATGCAGCGGCTGATTACCTGACGCTGCACACCGTCGTGACAGACGATACGCGCGGCATGATCAATGCCGAAGCGCTCGCGGCCATGAAAGACGGCGTACGTGTCATAAACGCGGCTCGTGGCGCGCTGATCAATTCGGCGGATTTAGCCGCGGCGCTCTCTAGCGGCAAGGTGGCGGGGGCCGCGCTGGACGTCTTTGAAGAAGAGCCGCCACCGGCTAATCACCCGCTCGTCGGGCATCCCAAGGTCATCCACACCCCGCATCTGGCGGCCAGCACCGCCGACGCTCAAGTGACTGTCGCCATAGAAGCGGCGCAACTGGTCCGGGATTTTCTGCTCGACGGGGTGACGGCGAATGTCTGCAATCCCGAGGTAGTAAGTTAAGGGATAAAGCTGCGAAACAACTAGAACCGGTAGCCACGTCACAGTAGGGTAGGTAGACATCGACCGCCAGCCGCCAAATCGGCAGTATCGGACAAGCCAAGCCGCGCGCCTACAAGTCCAGAATTATTTCGGTGGTTAATTTCATTGGTTTAGGGTCGCGCGGGGCTGCCGTCGGGCAAGCGCGTCTGCGTCCAGTCCTCGACGATGTCCTGGGGCGGATACTTGGAAGCCAGCCCTTCGTCGATATCGATGCCGAGCCCGGGTTGCGTATTGGGGTAGAGATAGCCATTTTCCACCACAGGCAAGCCGGGGAAAATGGCATAATCCAGTTCCGACGGCCGATACCATTCCTGAACGCCGAAATTGGGATGCCACAAATCGAGCTGCAAGTTCGCCGCGTGGCCCACCGGCGAGGTATCGCTCGGTCCATGCCAGGCGCTGCGCAGGCCGTACATATCCGCGAAGATGGCTACATTACGCGCCGGTGTGATGCCGCCCATCTGACTGATGTGCATACGAATGAAATCGATCAGGCGCTCTTGAATCAGCAGTTGCCATTCGTGGGGATTGTTGAACAACTCTCCCATCGCTAGCGGCGTGGCGCATTGCGCGCGTAACATTCGGAACCAGTGAATATCTTCCGGCGCCAGGGCGTCTTCCAGGAAGAAAAGCTTGCAGGGCTCGACATCTTTGGCGAACTGCAGAGCCTCTATCGGACTCAGGCGCTCATGGATATCGTGCAGCAATTCTATCTGCTCGCCAAGCTGCTCGCGCGCGTAGGCGAGCATGTCCAGCGTGCGGCGCGCATAATCGCGCCGGTCGAAATAGGCGCCCGGCGGCGCGCCCTTCGGCTTGACCATGGGGCTGCCTTTGCCGCCATAACCGCCCAACTGCACGCGAATGTAACGCATGCCCTGCTCCATGTAAGCGCGCGCTCTATCGACAACTTCTTCTTTGCAGCCGCCATCGGCATGCACATAAACATGCGCCGCCTCGCGCGATTTACCGCCCAGCAGATCGTAAAGCGGCATGCCGGCGCGCTTGCCCTTGATATCCCACAAAGCTTGATCGACGCCGGAAATCGCGTTGTTCAGCACCGGACCATTGCGCCAATAGCCATGAACCATCGACATATTCCAGATCTCTTCGACACGGTCGACATCGCGGCCGAGCAAGAAGGGTTTCAAATGGCGCTCGATGGCGGTAGCTACGGCGAAAATACGCTGCGTGAAGGTGGCGCAGCCAAGACCGTAGAGGCCCGGCTCGGAGGTGATGACCTTGACGATGCACAGGCGCGATTTGCCTGGCTGGGTCAGGATGACTTTGACATCCGCAATCGTTACAGGTTTGGGCATGGTTGGCTATCGCTCATTTGTTCTATTTTCTGGGCGAACTGGATGATGGTCGCCAGCGGGCGACTGCGCGGGTCGCGCCCCAAGTCGTCGAGGGTCTCAGCTTCTTGATCGCTCCACTTCCAGATGTCGACGAAGGCTTCGACGGGTTTGTGAGTTTTGTCTTTTCCTTTGAAAGGCAGGTTGTACTTGGAGTTGGAGTTAAAGGGCGGGTCGAGGTAGATGAGGTCAAATGAGGCGTCGGGCAAGGCGGCGCTGTCGTCCAGCACATCGAGGCAGTCTGCGGCGAAGAGTGTGCGGTTCACGGAGCTGTTAACTTGCGCCTGCTCATTTTCCAAGTACGGTATACAAAAAACCAGCTAAAGCAAGTTGAGTCGCTATCATCCACATCACAATCAAGCGCGTATGCCGTTCTAGATCTGCTTTGGTGGCCAAGTGCGGACCTTCGGTTTCCATCGCGGTTTCCACTTTGCTTAGCCGTTCCGATACAGCTGCAATTTCTCTGATGACCTTGTCTTGGGTTGCCAATGCTCAGTCCTATTTGCACAGTGGTCAACCAGATACATTATAACACCCGGCAGCGATTCGTCAATTTGCCGATGCCGGGGATTTCGACGCTGACCACATCGCCATCGCCCAGGAACTGCGGCGGATTCGCCGCCTTGCCGACGCCGGAAGGCGTGCCGGTCAGGATCATGTCGCCTGGATACAGCGTGAATGCCCGCGATAAGAATTCGATCAATTCGCGCGCCTTGAAGATCATATCCGCCGTTGAGCCGTTTTGTTTCTCGACGCCGTTCACGGTGGTCACAATGCTCAGGTCTTGCGGATTCGCTATCTCGTCCGCTGTGACGATACAGGGACCGATCGGGCAAAAGGTGTCCAGACCCTTGGCGCGCGTCCATTGCTTGTCGCGGGTTTGCAGATCGCGCGCCGAGACGTCGTTGGCGACGGTATAGCCAAAGACATAATCAAGCGCGTCTTCCCGCGAAACCCGGCGCGCGGTCTTGCCCATGATCAGCGCCAGCTCGCCTTCCCAATCCACCTGCGAAGTCAAGCCGCCTTCCCATTCGATGACATCGCCAGGTCCAATGACCGCGCTTGGCATCACCGCGAAGACCAGCGGCTCGGATGGCGCCTCGTTATTTAATTCCCGCGCGTGCTCCAAATAGTTGCGCCCGATCGCCAGGATCTTGCCGGGACGCAGCGGCGGCAAGACGCGCGCCGCCGCCAAATCATCCAGCAAACCCGTCTCCACAAAAGCCGCGTCCTCCGACATCAGCTCAGTCATATCTTTCATGCCCAGGCGCAAAATCTCGTCGCCATTCAATATGCCAATATGCTCGCTTTCGCCCAGCGTGTATCGCAGCAGTTTCATGTCGCATTCGTTCCTGATTCGATTCAATTCACGCTATTGTATTTGAGGAGCTGAACTTTTTCTACAGCCCAGCGGCGAATCAGTCTTTTTTCTCGCGCTGTCGCAGGCAGTGAAACAAGACAGCCTCGCCGCAAGACAAGGCTGATGCAGCCGCGATAGACTTAGACTTTGCAGTAGGCTGTTTCCACGCGCGCGCCATAGTGGGTCTTTATCATGACAATCACCGTTGACCTTGTATGGCTCGCATCGCCTTCATAGCCGGATATCAGGTCGCTGTTGACATACATGATTGCTGCAACCACGTTCTCTTTCGCCTTGGAATCCCAGTAGTATTCAAAAGTGGCGGTTACGCTGCCAATTCCACCTGCTTTGGCTCTGCAGTTGACAACATTGGACTGATAGAAAAGCGGAGCCTCGTTGCCTCGCTCCGCGCCGAGAGCAGGCAGGGCAAGCGCGGCGAACAGGACTGCTATTACGTACACCAAGATAAAGCATTTCATTGCAGACCTCCTAAAATGCAAGCTGTCGTCACTGGAGGATACAGAATGACTGAAGCGCATTGCTTAGCAATTAACGTGCTATATCATATTCTCTAAGTCCGCCTTAATATCTGAGGGCGCTGAAGATTTTCGCTATGACGCGAAGTCTAGGAGAAGCAAAATCTGCTAGAATACACGATGAACCTTGCCAATAGCCAAGTGGAGGACTGACAAGAATGAAACTGGCCTGCTTGCTGATGACAATCTTGCTTCTAGGCACGGCATGCAGCGATACCGGCAATACCGCCACGGACGCCCTGTCCGCCCAGCGCCTGATGCCAAACCTGGTCCGCTACGCCGCGACCGATGTCGATACCACTCTTGACGGGGCTTTCGCCGCCGTGGGCGGCGCCGCTCTGGTGGGCGGGCAAATCGGCATTACGGCATTTGTCGCCAAAGCGGAACAGATCTTGCAATGCTTCCAGGATCGCGGCGCCATCGCCGCCAAGTTCTATTCGCAAACCGATCCGGAAAATACCATTCCACAGGTAGGCGCCGTTCTAGTCATTAACCAGTCGCGCATCAATCAAGAGATGATTAACTGCGCCCTGGGCGGGCAAGAAGAAGCCATCTCCGCGCAAAACCTGAATATCGAGCCCTGCGCCAGCGCGGGCACCATAAGCTACGAAGGCGATACCATCAGCTTTGTCTACGCTGGTTCGCACCCCGATGTTTGCGCGCTTTATCAATTGCATTTCGACAACCTGGCGAATCAAAGTAGCGCGGCAACAGAAGTAAAACCAAGTAAATAAAGAAAATTCACCACAGAGGCATTAAGGGGCGCGTAGACACAGCCCGCCGGCACAGAGAAAAATGACAGTGCGACTATATGAATTTCGCGTCATTAGAGCAATCGTACTAAATCCCTTATGTGTCTATAGTCACATAAATATACCTAGATGTAGGGGCGTCTCGTGAGGCGCCCTTGAACTGACCTTATAATCATGACAATGATCTGGAAGGATTCGCGTATCTAACGGGAGGCAATCATGGGCGAGTTCAACGGCTTAGGTTTACATTTGGGCAATCTATCGCGTCTGTCGGCGGCGAAATCGCGCTCGATCAGCGCCGAGAACTTCGATGGCGCCAAGGGCCAGGGCGGCATGGCGAAAGAAGGCACCGGCCGCCAAGCCGCGCGCGACCTAGGACCTGGCTGGAAAGTCTCGCCATCGGTGCGCATCGAAGCCGGCGAAACCTTCACTATCGCCGACATCGCCGGTCCGGGCGCGATCCAGCAAATCTGGATGACGCCCACCGGCAACTGGCGCTTTGCGATTCTGCGCATCTATTGGGACGGCAGCGAATTGCCCTCGGTCGAATGCCCACTGGGCGACTTTTTCGCTGTTGGCTGGGGCGAATACGCGCAGCTAACGTCGCTGCCAATCTGCGTCAATCCGGGCAGCGCCTTCAACTCTTATTGGGAGATGCCCTTCCGGCGGCATTGCCGCATCACCTTGAGCAATATCGCCGAAGAGGACATGACGCTCTATTATCAAGTCAATTATGCCTTGACCGATGTGCCAGCGGACGCCGCCTATTTTCACGCGCAGTTCCGCCGCGTGAATCCCCTGCCCTATAAAGATGTCTACACTATCGTCGACGGCATCCGCGGCCGCGGGCATTATGTTGGCGCCTATGTCGCCTGGGGCAGCAACAATAACGGCTGGTGGGGCGAGGGCGAAGTGAAGTTTTACCTCGACGGCGACGACTATCCCACGATCTGCGGCACCGGCACAGAAGACTATTTCTGCGGCTCGTATAATTTTGATCCCAGCCCGCGCCACGACCAGGGATACCAGACCTTCACCACGCCCTACGCCGGTTTTCATCAGGTCATCCGGTCCGATAACGATTATCGATCACAACTCAGAATGGGCATGTACCGCTGGCATATCATGGATCCGATCCGCTTTGACGAAGACTTGCGCGTCACCATGCAAGCGCTGGGATGGGCATACAAGCGCCGCTATCTGCCCTTGCAGGACGACATCGCTTCGGTCGCCTATTGGTATCAGACCTTGCCGCAGGCGCCATTCCCGCCCTTACCCGAGCGCGACCAGCTGATGGTGATCTAATTCTTTTCTAATTTACAGCGCTCCCGCGTTAGTTCGTCGTAAAGCCGCTCATAACTTGCCGCTGTCTTTTCCCAGGTGTATTTGGCTTCCACCAGTTCCCGTCCGCGCCGGGACAAGCGCCTGCGCAGCTGCTCATCGCGCAGGAGCCGCAGCGTCGCCGCCGCCATGTCCTTTATTTCGGCAATGACTGCCGACTGGCCAGCCTCAACCTGAATGCCGTCCAGACTGAGCGGCGTTGCCACCAGCGGAATGCCCATAGCCAGCGCTTCCAGCGCTTTGTTTTTCTGGCCCGCGCCCAGGCGCAAGGGGCAGATGAAAGCCGTCGCCCGCGCCAGGTAAGGCTGGACATCGGGAACGCGCCCGGTAACTTCGATTCGTCTATCAGACAGGTTTAGCAGCGAACCAGGTGGGTTGTTGCCGACCAGTTGCAGCCGCGTTTGCGGCAATCCCCGCCAGATCTCGGGCATAATTCGCTCAATCAGCAGCCGCGCCGCGTCTTGATTGGGCTGATAATCGTAGTTGCCCAGGAAGAGCAAGGTTTCTTCGTCGCGATCCGCCCCGCGCCAGTCAAAGCGCTCCAGCTCGATGCCATTGGGAATCAGGTCTATGCACAGTTGAGGTTGCAGGGAGCGCAGCATCGCCCGATCTTTTTCGGCGATCACCACCACGCGATCATAGGGTGAATACATGAAGCCTTCGAAGCGGCGAACGATCGGCAGGCGCAGCCGGGCGCTGAATATGCCCTGCCGCGCGGCGCGGCGCAAATAGAGCGCGTGCGATTCGTAGGGTGTAATCAGATTGGGTTTGTCCGCGAAAAGCGGATGATATTCGTATACGCTGACCGAGCCGAAACAATGCACGACATCGTAATCATAAAGCCGCAAATAGCGCTCAATCGCCCGCCATAAATCAGGCGAAAAGCTCATGTCGGCGCGCTTGGCGAAGCGCGCCGCCGGATCGAGCACGCGCCGCAGGTAGACTGCGCCGCTGCGGCGGGTTTCTGGGATCAGCTCGATATGTCGGAAGAATGCGCGATATTCCGTCAGCCACTGAGGATCGTCCTCGCGGTCGTACAGCGCGAGCAGATCGATGGTAAAACCCCGCTGCGACAGCTCCCGCGCCAAATGCCAAATGATCAGGCGATCGCCGAGATGCAGCGGATAGGGCGGGCAGCGCGAAATCAGCAGAATCGTCTTCATAAGGCGGGCGTCGGACTGTCCATGGCTACTCTATACTAGCAATCGCTGTAAGCCCGCGCCATGTTTGGGGAAACGAAAAAGACCCACCGCGAGGATGAGTCTAAAATGCCGAGACCCAGACTTGAACTGGGGACACCCGCATTTTCAGTGCGATGCTCTACCAACTGAGCTATCTCGGCATCTCATCGTGAAATGAGAAGCTGAAGTGTAGTAGTCTGGATGCGGGATGTCAAGTAGAAAGTGCGCAGAACCCAGGGCAATCGCTTCAAATTATTTTCAACATAGAGGACGCAGAGGACACAGAGTTCGTAGGAGTTTAGACGACTATTCTTCTAAATCTGCGGCCCGGAATCGGCAACAGTCCCCAGCGAAACGTGAATTGTCACCAAAAATCACAGCTGAGATGAGATTTTTTGTTTTTCTCTGCGTTCTCTGCGTACTCTGTAGTTAATTTTCAGTTTAGAATCCCGCCATTTCGTCCGCCATCATTTTGAAGCGATTGCCCTGGGGCGCAGGACCCGGGGCGAGAATTCATCACCTCTTGTCGGGAAAGGTCCCCGCGCCCAGCCAAGAGCGGATCAACTGCCCCGCCTCGTGCGGCGCCGACTGCGGGAAGAGATGGTCGCCGCCTTCGAGCGCGGCTATCGTCGCCGAAGGCACAAGCCGCCGCGCCGCTTCCTGACCAGCCTGATCAAAGGTATCGCTCCTGCCGCCGCGGATGATCAGAACGGGCAGCAGGCTTTCCAGCTTGGGCAGATCTGTCCAAGCGCGCTGATAAATCGTGGCGTAATAATAGACTTCCCATTCGACGGACCAGGTCAGTTCGTAGCCAGAGCCGTCCACGCGCTCCTTCAAGCCATGGTCCACGTACAAGCGCAGCGTTTCATCGGGAAAAGCGGCGAAATGAGACCGGTTGCGGAAGCGCGCGAAAGCCTGATCGCGGCTCTCGAAGGCGCGCCGGCGGCGCAATGCGGCTTTAATCAGCGGCGTCTGATCCAGCGCCTTGCGCTCGCGCGCCATCTTCAGCCAATCCAGCCGATCCTGCGACAGCATCGCCGGATCGAGCATGACCAGCGCCGCGAAACGCTCGGGCTCCTTGAGTACCGCCAGCATAGAAACGACTGCGCCAATGGAATGTCCCATCAAGATAACATCTTGCATCCCGCTTTTATCAAAGGCGCGCAGCAAGTCATCCGCCAGATCATGCCATTCGTTCCATTCGTTCCATTGCCGCGGCGGCTCTTGATCGCCCCAGAGCGCGCGCGGCGGGAAGCAGATGGCGCGATAGCGATCGGTCAAAGCACGTAGCATGGGCTGGTAAGTTTGCGGGGGGAAGCTATTGGCGGGGGCGATGTGTATAAGATCGGCCTCCGCCGGTCCACCCAATTCGACCAGTGTCTGTGGCACGTTTTACACCTTTGTCTGCGGAAAAATGTAAGTTATATTGTGAACCGCTCGTGTGGGCTGATGGGGAGACTGAACATGTTTGACCGCTCCATATTGTTTGCAGTCGGCGCCTCGCTGATCGCGCTCTTGGTGGTGCTGGAATTGGTGCGGCGGCGGCGCTTGCGCGAGGAATACTCGCTCTTGTGGCTGGCGACAGCCATCGTGATGCTCGTCGTCGGCGTCTGGCGCGATCTCTTGCACAGCCTGGCCGATCTGGTCAATATCGAATACCCGCCGAATCTGCTTTTCCTGCTGGCAGCGCTGTTCCTGCTATTCATACAACTTTACTTCTCAACCGTCATCACCAAGCTGACGCAGGAGAACAAAGAGATCGCACAGCAACTCGCCCTGCTACGGTACGAAGTTGGGCATCTGCGCGGGCAGCGCGTTGAAGACGACAAGGACGACCCCGATTAAGACGAAGATGTAAATGACCAGCTCCGGCAGATGCAAGCGCAAGGGATTGCTATCCAAACGCGCGAACTCCCTCATGCTGCGCGGCGGCATTGTCGGTCGGCTCAGGCACGGCGCAATCCGCCAAGCCAGTGTGAAGCCGCCAATAAGTCCGCCGATATGTCCCCAATTGTCAATGCGCGAGCCAGGGAAAAAGCCGATGACCAGGTTCATGCCGATCAAAAAGAGCATGTGGCGCAGGCGGCTCCTCACGTTAGGGTAAATGCCGCGGTGCTGATAGAGATGGACCGCCTCGGCCGCGAAGATCGCGAATACCGCGCCCGATGCCCCCACCGACGGCGACAGCGCATTGCCCAAAGCCAGGCTCGCCACCGAACCCGTCAATCCGCCTAAAAGATAAATCAAAAGAAAGCGCAGCCGGCCGAAGATCGGCTCGACGGTGCTGCCGATGATATACAAAGCGTACATGTTGAATAGCACGTGGGCTAGGCTGCCGTGCAAAAACATGGCGGTGAACAGGCGATAGACCTGCCCTTCAAGAACGACCAGCGGCGGAAAAAGCGAACCCTGTACGAAGAGCGCGCTATTGACTTCGGGCGATATCATCATTGCCGCGAAGATAAGCGCATTGACCGCAATCAATATCAGCGTCAGCAGGGGTCTGTCTTCCGGCGGGCGGCGGAGGCGCTTTCTGCCCGTCTGCGCCGCGGCGCCCGCCGGATGCGCCGGCCCCTTGGGCTTTTCGTACAATGGATGTTCATTGTCGGAAGGTGTGGACATAAGACGATCTCGCTTTTCTGTGGACGGCTCTATGATATGCCAAAAGCGTTATATGTATATTGGAATTTCACAATTGATGACAGCATGCGTTAAACTCCCGGCAAAACATTGAGACAAACATGAAAAACAGAATAAATTAATCATAAACCTATTCTATATTCACGTCTTTGACCATATAATGGTTTAGGCCTAATGATTAGACAGGATATGCTGGCAGATGTTGGGGAATCAAATTGCGGACATGATGATCGTCCCGGACCGGACGTATTGCGAGATGAACCAAGAGGGGGACGCCTGCGACGTGATTGTGCAGATGGAAGATGGCGCCATGTATACGGCGCTGTTCGCCACGATATCCTATGTCCACCGCCAGATGGATTTGACCTTGATGGTGACGGAATCCATTCCAGAGACGCCACCCGTCCGTTACGCCGCTGTCGATACCCCGCATATCATCGTTGACGAATTGGAGCGCGCCATTATCGAGGACACGATCGACAACTTGCTGGCGCAAGATGTCTTCGAAAGTCTTTTCACGCGCGTCACCCAGGACGACGCCGCCGATAGCCAGCGAACTAGCGGCGATGGCGAGCGCGCCACGCAAGAGATAGCGGCCGCTGTCATCGAAGAAGTGCTGGTGGTCATCGGCGACTAAGCGGGTTTCCAATCCCAGCCCGCCATCACCGCCTCCGGGTAGGCATACCCGTTCAGGTTTTCCACTTTCTCCGCTATAATTTTCCACGGCTCGCCGTCCGAATCTGCGACAGGCGCCATGCTGCCCCCTCGTTTGGCGGGTGAGCGCAGTTGATGCCACAGCGCGATAGAACAGAAAGACCCGAGGAAATCAATGTCTGACCAACGATATGAAGACAGTCAACTCTACAAGATTCGCCATTCGGCCGCCCATGTCATGGCAGAGGCGATGCTGGAACGCTTCCCCGCAGCCAAGATCGCCATCGGTCCGCCCATAGAAGACGGCTTCTATTACGATTTCGATCTGCCCGACGCCATCAACGACGCGGATATCAAATGGGTCGAAAAGCGCATGAAAAAGCTCCTGGCGCAAAGTCACAGCTTTACTAACCGCGAGGTCACGCCGGCGGAAGCGCGCGAATTATTCCACGATCAGCCTTATAAGCTGGAATTGATAGACGATCTGGTAAACGGCAGGCTAGACGACAACGGCAATCCGGTCGCGGCCCCGGCCGAGAGCCTGACCATCTACACGCAGAGCAAATTCACCGACCTCTGCCGTGGACCCCACGTCGAAAGCACCAAAGAGATCAATCCCAAAGCCGTCAGCATTTCGCTGCGGCCGCCGGCCGGCGCCTATTGGCGCGGCGATGAAAAGCGCCAGCAACTGACGCGCATCTATGGTACTGCCTGGGAAACGCCGCAGCAACTGCGCGAGTACCGCGCGCGGCTGGAAGAAGCCATCAAGCGCGATCACCGAGTCCTGGGCGAAAAGCTCAATCTCTTCGTGATTGATCCCATGGTCGGCAAGGGATTGCCGCTATGGCTGCCCAATGGCGCAATCCTGCGCGACACGCTCGAACGCTGGCTGCGCGATATTCAGATCGAGCGCGGCTATCTGCCCGTGGTCACGCCGCACCTGGGCAATATCGAGCTTTACAAAACCTCCGGGCACTATCCCTATTACGCCGACAGCCAATATACGCCCATTGATGTCGACGGCGACGAATACATGTTAAAGCCCATGAATTGCCCGCATCATTGCCGCATATACAGCAGCCAGCCACGCTCCTACCGAGATTTGCCCCTGCGCTATGCCGAGTTCGGCACGGTGTATCGCTACGAGCAATCGGGCGAGCTGCGCGGCTTGACGCGCGTGCGCGGTTTCACTGTGGACGACGCGCATCTCTTCGTCCGCCCCGATCAATTGCTGGACGAATTCATGGCTGTGGTCAAGCTGATCCAGCAGGTCTTCGGCGCCTTGGGCATGACCGATTTCCGCGCGCGCATTGGCACGCGCGAGGCCGACAGCGACAAATATGTCGGGGACAAGGGATTGTGGGAACAAGCCACCGCGGCGATCGTCTCTGCTTGCGAGAGCTTGGGGCTCGCTTATCACCTAGAAGAGGGCGAAGCTGCCTTCTATGGACCCAAGCTCGATTTCATCGTGCGCGATGTCTTGAAGCGCGAGTGGCAGTTGGGCACGGTTCAGGTCGATTACAATCTGCCGAATCGCTTCGACCTGGAATATGTCGACAGCGACAACGAACGCAAGCGACCGGTCATGATCCATCGCGCGCCTTTTGGCAGCTTGGAACGCTTCATCGGCATCTTAATCGAGCATTTCGCCGGCGCTTTCCCGCCCTGGCTGGCGCCGATGCAAGCCGTCATCATCCCCATCCGCGGGAGTCACAACGCTTACGCGGTCGAGATTTTAAACTTGCTCAAGGCACGGGGCATGCGCGTCAAAGCCGATTTGCAAGATCGCAATATGCGCTCAAAGATCAAGCAGCACCGGCGCATGAACATACCTTGGCTGCTGATCGTCGGCGACCGCGATATCGAGCAGCGCACGGTCAGCGTGCGTTTGCGCAGCGATGAAGACTTGGGGGCGATGCCGCTGGAGGAATTAGTCGAAGCGGCGCTGGAGCGGATCGAAAGCTATTCGCAGGAACTCCAAATCTAGCACGCGAACTCTAGTCGTGATCGCAGGGATCGTGCGCCTTGCCTAATCCGCTAAGCTTGCGCTCCAGGCAGGACTCGAACCTGCGACACTTGGTTTAGGAAACCAATGCTCTATCCACTGAGCTACTGGAGCAATGCAGGCATTATAGCAAATTTGCCTTGCGGCTCAAGCGCCATAGCCCAATTTTTGATGGGTCAAAAGGCTTGAAAATCGTGGTATAAACTTTACAGTTACGCTAGCAGCGGGGCGCAAAATACGATACCATAACCGAAGTTCGTAATCGTCCCGCCAATTATCGGCTGGCAAGCCGACATATTTTGGCTCGAGACACGTTCAAGGAGAGACCAAATGACCCATATCATCACCAGCCTGTGCCTGCGGGATGGCGCTTGCGTAGAGGTCTGCCCGGTCGAGTGCATCATCGCCGGCAAACCGGAAAACGAATGGCCCTGGTACTTTATCGACCCCGATACCTGCATTGACTGCGGCGCCTGCATTCCCGAATGCCCCTTCGAAGCCATCTTCGTCGAAGAAGAGGTGTCTTCCGAATACGAAATGATGGAAGGTCAAGAACGTGTGCCTTTCGATAGCAAAGTCATCATCGAACATGAAGAGGGCGACATTGTCGATCTCACCCCAGACATTCAACCCAATTACGATTTCTTCGTCAACGGTCCGGGCTACGACGCCCTGAACATGTAAGCGCCGCTAGACCCCGACGCCGCGCCTTGCCGCCTCTGCGCAAGCGGCGTGTTTGCCAGCGCTAGGACCACAAATTTGGCGCTCTGCTTCCATGGGCAGGGCGCGTTTATGCTATAGTAACAGCGCAACGCCACCTGGCGCTGTCCGACTCGCGGAACCGGAAAATGAGCAAGAAATACGCAGCCAATGCCCTGATCGTCTTATGTTCTTTCGCTCTCGCGCTGATATTGCTGGAAGCGCTGGTGCGACTGGCTGGGGAAACAGATGCCGACGGGCAATTCACCTTTCTAGGCTACACCTTGCAGCCTTATGTCCTGCCTGTCAATCAGTTGCGCCTGAGAATTGATGACTATATAGCCAATCAGGAATATGCCACCATCATCGCTGACGAATGGCTCGGCTGGACCTATCACCCCAACTGGGCTTGGAATGACGGCGAGTTCACGATCAACAGCGCTGGTTTGCGGGCGCGGCGCGAATATAGCGCGCAACCCCCACCCGATACCCTACGCATCGCGGTCTTTGGCGATTCCTTCACAGCCGGCGAAGAAGTCAAGGACGAAGAAACCTGGTCCCATCATTTGGAACTGGGACTGAATCAAGCCGGGATACGCGCCGAGGTCCTGAACTTCGGCGTTGGAGCCTATGGCATGGGACAGGCATACCTGCGCTGGCAGCGCCTGGGGGAAGGATTTCAACCGGATATCGTGATCTTTGGCTTGCAGCCGGAAAACCTCAAGCGAAATGTCAATGTCTTCAGACAAATGCTGCATGCGGCTGGCATGCCATTTTCCAAGCCGCGCTTCGCCCTTGTCGGTCAAGAATTGACCTTGCTTAACGCGCCGGCTCTGCCGCCAGAGCAACTGATAGCGGTCTTTGAGGACTTCGCGGATCATCCACTGGCAGCATGGGAATTCCATTACGGCAGCCGCCAAGTAGCGGCGCAATGGTGGTCGCGGTCGCGGCTGGCGGGATTTCTCTACGAAGCGCTGAAACCGGAGGGAGACGCGCAAGACGTCTATCTGCCAGACAGCGAAGGGGGCATGCTCGGCAAAGCGATCCTCACTGCCTTTGGGCAGGATGTCATGGCGCGGGATAGCCTGTTTATCGCGCTGCACCTGCCATTGCGCAGCCACCTCATTCGGCGTTTTGAAGGCGGAGACCCGCCCTACAAGTTCCTGCTGGATTATGCGCGAGAGAATTATCACTACATCGCTATGGAAGAATACTTCGATCCGCGCCATGTGGAAAATGAATATTGGGGGGCGCAGTTTCATTATGGACCGCAGCTAACAGCCCTGGTCGGCCAAGTCGTCGCCGACCGGATAGCTACCTGTGTTCGAGACCTTTCTTGCGCGCTCCCGCGCTTCGAGGAGCCTTCGCCCTTGTTCATCGAGGTTGAGCGCGAGCCTTGAGCCCGGGCGCGGCGCCAGGGACCGCGTGACATGTCTACTGGCAGGGAATCAGGAGCTTTCCAGGCGGGGCCGCTTTGGCGAGACCATGCCCGTCACTAATCCAACGCTAAACAGAACGATCAGCAAGCCTAATATCATGCCCGGGCTGACGCGCTCGCCCAGCCAGAGAGCGCCCCAAATCACCCCGAAAATCGGCACCAGCAAAGTCACGGTCAGCGCCTGGATCGGTCCCGCGCTGATGATGAGATAATAATAGAGTTGATAAGCGAATGCCGTACAAAGCACAACCAATGCCAACAGAGTCAGAATGGCGCCGCTTGGCGGAAGTTCGCGCGGCAGATTGAACAGCGAAAGCGGCGCCAGTATCAAAGCGGCGGCGATCAGCTGCCCGCTCGACATGGACAGGTTGTTCACGCCGTGGAAGGTCCGCTTGGCGTAAACGCCGCCCAAAGCATAACTGAGCGCCGCGCCCAACAATGCCAAGGTCGCCAGCAAGAAACGGGCATCCAGCGTCATGGGACTGCCGCCGACCACGATCGACACGCCCATGATGCCCAGGAGCGCGCCAATCAACTTGTAGGCGGTAAGCCTTTCCCCCAAGCCAGGAACCGCCACCAGCGTCGTGAAAAGCGGCGTGGCTGAGGTTAGGATCGCAGCCATGGATCCGGATACAGTCAATTCCGACCAGGCGATCAGCGTGAAGGGCAGCGCCGAACCCAAAAAACCCAGGACCAGAAACTGGCGCCAATGGACCCGTATCTGCAAATCGATGGCGCGCAAACGGGCGTATCCAAGCAGTATCGGCACTGTCAGCGCCACGCGCGCGAACATCAAAAAGACGGGACCAAAGGGCTCGACTGCAACGCGAATGAAAATGTAGGACGCGCCCCAAATCGCGCCCAAGAAGAATAGAGCGCCCAACTGTGCGATTGACAATGCCGCTTCCTTCGACTCTGCGACTGGCGCAATAAACTGCGGTCATTCTAGCAGAATGCGCCAATCGGCATATCCGAAACATGCGCCCCTGCGACAGCTCCCGAATGCCGCCCTATCCAAAAGCATAGGCGCAGCCTCGCCATAGGTTGAATGCCGGACGAGGCAAAGCCGGCGCATAATGTTCATATCGCAGACAAAAAGGAGACGCATGTGAAGAACAGTTTAAAACAATATTCAGAAAATATGGCTGACTTGATCGCGGACGCCGCGCCGAGCTTGCTGCGCGTCGACGCCCGACGCCGTCTGCCAGCCAGCGGCATCGCCTGGTCGGAAGAATTGCTGGTGACAGCCCATCATGTCATTGAGAGCGATGAAGAAATCATCATTGGCTTGCCGGACGGCAGCCGCGTCGCCGCCAGTCTGCTCGGCCGCGACCCGCATAACGACCTCGCCCTGCTGCGCGTTGACGGGGGTCTGGCACCGGCCAACTGGGCGGCGGACGACGCGCTGCGCGTCGGCAATCTGGCGCTGGCGCTGGGGCGCCCGGGCCACCAAGTCAAAGCGACGCAAGGCATTGTCAGCGGCTTGGTCAGTCGGTCCGATATTGAGCGGCGGCGCGAAAAGTTCAGATCAACGAAAGGGAACTTCGCGCGGGGACAAAAGCGCCGGGGGCGCGCCCGCTTCGACGGTCTGGGCGATTTATTTGAGCGCGGCGGCTGGCTGCGCGGGCTCGCCGATGGCTTCATCCAGACCGATGTCACCATGTATCCCGGGTTCTCGGGCGGTCCTTTGCTCGGCGCTGAAGGCGCCATGCACGGCCTGAATACATCGGGATTCTCCCAAGGCGTCAGCATCGCGATTCCGGTCGCGACGATCCGCCGCTCCGTCGACGCCTTGTTGGCGGATGGCAAAATTCAAAGCGGGTATTTGGGCATCGGCGTGCAAGAAGCGCGCCTGCCGGATAATGTCGCCGAGGACCTGGGGCAGGACACCGGTTTGCTGATCGTGTCAGTCGATGCCGACAGCCCCGCCGCCAAAGCCGAATTGATGGTCGGCGACATTCTGACCGCCCTGGACCAAAGGGCAATCGAACATGTCGACGAACTGCAGCTCCTGCTGACGAAACTTGCGGTTGGCAGTGAAGTGTCAGTCGGCTATGCGCGGGGGGGCAAGCGCCGAGACGGCAGCGTCGTTATCGGCGAGAAGTAGCGTCTCGTTCGTAATAATTGTCGCGGAAAAAACTAAACGGGCGACCTTTTCGGACTCCGTTGAAATACTCGATTTCCCCCACCCCAAACCCGTTCGCCATCTCTATGGCGAACTTTCCCATAAAGAGGGAGGGGCTTTAACAGCCCATTACGGGTCAGAAAGCTCCCCTTCCCTCATTTTGGGGATGCTCGCCATAGAGATGGCGAGGAGGGGCCGGGGTCACGTAGACATAGACCTACGGGATGGGGGTGTTTTTCAACAGTGTCTTTTCGGTCGCCCGCTCTTGTGTCTCTTGTATCAGATGAAGGCTAAGCGCTAAACATCGGGCGCGACGACCGCGCGCTCCAGCGCGATCTGCGTGATATTGTGCTCATCCGCCGCGACCACCGGCACCAGATAGACCACTGTTTCAATGTAGCAGAGACCTTCCGCGCCTTCACGGCAATAATACAAGGTCAACTCGGCGCTGAACTCATCCTCGCCAGCCGCGAAGGTCGCCGGTATCTGTACTTGCTGTTCCAGGATGGTCACGCTTTCCGCGACCGAGACCACTTGCGGATTAGCCGCAATGCTCAATACGCTGTCGATGAGCGGATTGATCTTGAAGTCTTGCGGCAGGCTCAAGCTTAGGCTGATTGCGCCCGCTCCTGTCGCGACCAGCTGGGCATCAAGCTGCACGATATTGCTATCGGCGCTGTTCCCGCCCAAGATTGTCAGCGCTTCCGGATCAATAACAAGCGCCTCGGGGTTGCTGAACTCCAGCGTATCGACCATGCCAGCCTCTAGGTCAATTGTACGGATGGCATGATTGTTGGTATCCGCCACGTATAAAATGCCGTCCGCATAGCTCAAGCCACCGGGTTCGTCGAAAGCCGCGACCGAGGCGTCGCCATCGGCATAGCCGCCCAATCCACCGAGACCGAAGACCGTCTGCGTGGCTGTTTCACCGGCGCGGATCACTTTGATGCGGCTGTTGTAGGTATCGGCGATATAGAGGTCGCCGCCGGGCGCGCCTTGCACGTCAAGCGCATGCTGCAAGCGGTTGACGCCCAATTCGCCATCGATGTCGCCGTACTGGAACAAATGGTTGTTGGTCGTGCCCGAGACGACGGTGACCAAATCATCAGCGAAATCCGCCAGCCGGATGGTGCTCGATTCGCTATCCGCAAAATAGAGCTTGCCCTCGCCGGCGTAATACAAGCCGCTGGGCTGCGCCAATTCGGAAGCGGCCAGGCTGACGTCGTTCAGATTGGCTTCCCGTCCATTGCCCACCGAGGGATAAAGTTGAGCGCTATCGGGTTCGTAGAGGTAAAGCTGATGCGTCCCAGCCATAGCGATATGAAGCCTGCCCGCGTCATCAAATTCGAGATCCCAGGGGCTGCGCAGCGATACAGCCAGCGGATCGGGCACGGGCGAGCCAAAGGCGATGCGCTGCCGACCCATGACGCCATTGCCAGCAATCGTCGAAACGGTCCTCGCCGCCAAATCCGCCACGCGGATGACGTGGTTGTTGACATCGGCGATGTAAAGCAGATCGCCCGCCAGCGCCAAGCCCTGCGGCTTGTCGAAAGTCGCGCTGTCGAAGTCGCCATCGTTCAAGCCGCGTCCTGATGTGCCGATGATGTCCAGCACTTCCCGGCTTCTGAGCCCGGCGATGACGATGCGATTGTGGCTGCTGTCGGCGATGAACAGACGGTCGCTGGCTTCGTCCGCCAAGACCTTGCCCGGATAGAGCAGCGGCGTGCCGGGATCGCCCGCGCCTTCCAGCGCCAATTCCAGCGGGGTTCGATCGATTATGTCTTCTTCCAAACTGTCGAAGTAGCTGATCATGCCAGAGAGATAAGCATCAAAGGTTTCGAAAGGTATCTCGCCGGACTGCCGGATCAGCCAGTTCCCGCGCGGGTTGACAATCGCGATCGTGGGCCAGGCGCGCGCGCCGTAATCGCCCCAGACCGCAAATTCATTGTCGTTGATGACCGGATGGTGGATGCCATAGCGCTGCACGATCTGCCGCAGATTTTCCGTTTGGCCCTCGTTCTCGAACTTCGCCGAATGAACGCCAATGACCACAACTTCCTGCGCGAATTTCCGCTCCACTTGCTCCAAAACCGGGATCACGTGCAGACAGTTGATGCAGCCATAGGTCCAAAAGTCAAAGATGACAATCTTGCCCAGCAAGCCCCGCATCGTCAGGGGCTGGTCGACGTTGATCCAATCCAAGCCCACGGGGAACTCCGGCGCGACCATCTCGCCTTCAAAGATGTCTTTTGGATCTCGTTGATCCTGCGCCATTACGCCGCCTGCCAACAGGAGCAGCGCGAATAATAGAATTAGCTTCTTCATAGTCTGTACTCCCCTACAAAATAAGCGAGAGGAGCAACTCACAGCGCTCCTCTTCACAGCCGTCACCGCCAGCTTACAGCCAAGTTATAGCCGAAGGATGACAGATTTCTTGCGATTCGCTAACGAGATCGCTGGCAGGTGGCTAAGCGTCGCGCCTGACTTGCATCAAGGGGGCGCGCTCATCACGCAGCTCATGATACACCTGGCTTAATTCGTGGCGAATATCTATCCGGCTGGGATCCAAGTCCAGCGCCTGCTCGAACCAGATGCGCGCTCGCGCCCAATCCAGATTGCCTGTGAAGTTGCGCGCCTGCTTGATTAAATTTTCGGCGAGGCGGAGGTCTTCGCTTCCAGCGACAGCTGCAATTTCGCTCGTCGCGTCAGCTTGCGTCGCCTGCAGGCTGGCTTCGCTATTGACCGCAACGTAGAATAGCCAGAGCCAATTCCCGCTCCGCCCAAACGCGATTGAGGCTCGGGCCTCGGCGAACTCCGCCAAGCCCGGCCAGGGCTGGCTGCGGCGGGACTGCTCGACGATCAGATCTTGGAAGTCTTGTTCGCGGCTCGGGCGTTGGCGCTCGCCCCAGGTAGAGACCGGCGGCAGTTCCAGTATTTCCGCTGTGGTCGGAGCAGCGTCCGATGACCAGGCGCTGCCGGCTGTAGCGATATCCTCGTGAAGGTTGGCGATGAGGAGCGGAATCACCGCGTCTTCGGGATCTGCTTCCAGCGCGCAGCGATAGTGCCGCCAAGCCGCGTCGTAATCGCCCATATCATGCAGTTGAACGGCGCGGGCATAGTTGGAATAGCTAAAATCGCAGTCGGAGCTTGCGCCCACAAGCGGGCAAAGTGCGAGGAATAAGAAAACTACCACTGATAATACTTGAATGCGCTTGCTCATCGTAAGCCATCCTTGTCTATTTGGCAGTTGTCCAATGTTAACCAATTATCAGCGATTGACGCAAATAATTTCAACACTGAGGCACCAAGGGTCGCGTAGGGCGCGTAGACACAGCCCTGCGACAATGACCTCCAACACCGAGATTTATCCGTAAATATGCCAAAAAAGGACGTAATGTAGGGGCGATTCTGTGAATCGCCCACGATTTTGCGCCAAATTTCATGGGCGAGCCAAGGCTCGCCCCTACAAGGCTTGTCCGCTACTGTAGGATTCGCGTTCGCCCTTTGGTTTGTAGTGGTCTTGAAAAACTGGGCACCTAGAAAAGAGAGAATTCTAGAGTAACAGTGAAAGGGACACGCTCATGGGGAAATACCGGAAGCACTCGCCGGAAACGAAGGTCAGAATTGTGCTGGAAATCCTTCGCGGCGAGAAATCTCTGGCGCAAGCCAGTCGTGAGTACCAGATTAAGGACAGCCTGCTTTACCGCTGGAAAGACCAGTTTCTCGAAGGCGCGAAGCAGGCTTTCGCCTACGGTCAACCAGCCGAGCAGAAGCGTCGCGCGGACAAGATGGCTGAATTAGAGCGGCTAGTGGGAAAGCTGACCATGCAACTGGAAATTGCAAAAAAAGCCTCTCACTATGTGCAATCTCTACCACCCGAAAGCGAGAGCTAGCGCAGATGCTCAGCCAGGACTTTCCGGTGTCGGCAAGCTGCGCCGTACTCGAGCTGCCCCGCAGCAGCTATTATCATCAAGCCAAGCCGCGCGACTGTCAAAGCCTGCGTACTGCGATAGTGGAGGTTGCCGGGCGCTATCCCACCTATGGCAGCCGACGGATAGCGGCGCAGTTGAAGCGTGAGCCTTATATGATGGACGTGGGTCGGCATCTTGTTGGCTGGCTGATGCGGGAGCTGGATTTGACCCGCAAGCCGAAGCAGCGCCGGGGCAGCGGCACGGATAGCCGACATGGTTATGGGCGCTATCCGAACCTGGTCAAAGGGCTGCGGGCGCTGCGTCCGAACCAGATTTGGGTTGCCGACATCAGCTACTTGCGTCTGCGCTCGGACTTCATCTATCTGGCTGTCGTGATGGATGTGTACACGCGCGCGGTACGGGGCTGGCATCTGAGTTGGTCTTCGGATAAGAGCTTGACCTTGGCAGCCTTGCGCCAAGCGCTAGAAGATCATGCGGCGCCGGAGCTTCATCACTCCGACCAAGGGTCGCAATACGCCGCCAATGACTATGTCAAGCTGCTGCACGACGCCGGAACGCTAATCAGTATGTCTGCCGCGGGCGAGCCGAGCGAAAACGGCTATGCCGAGCGGTTGATCCGCACGATCAAGGAGGAGGAAGTGTACCTGAGCGAATACCAGAGCATGGAAGAAGCGCGCGAGCAACTTGGGCACTTCATCGAGGTGGTCTACAATACACAGCGCATTCACAGCGGCATAGACTACCGGACACCGGCAGAATACGAGGCGGAATGGCACAAATGTCCCCCCAAAATTTCTGCGATTTCCTGTCCAGTTTTATAGGACCACTACAATGCGCAATATTGCGCAATAAAATATTTGTTATTTACTAAGATTTGCTAAAGGCGCAGATTTTATTGAAAAAACTTTGTGATCTTTGTGATTCCAACAAAATAATGCAAATTTTCAGGGGCGGTGTTGGGGCGACCAATCTGGTCGCCCGACGCTGCTGCGTTCTGATTTCGGGCGACATGGTATGTCGCCCCTACATATAGACCCTTCGTCAAGTTTTGCATGACTAACTTGGTTCTACTTTTGTGTCTTTGTGGTGAAAAATCATACATACGGCAACCGCCACGCCACAGATAAAGCTGACACTCAGGCCGGCTTCAAGCCATCGGCATAGATGAAAAAGTTCGGTGTTGAGCGCACTTCTATCTCGAAACCGCATTGGCGCAGGGTGGCTGTGAGTTGGGCTGGATCGTAGTAGATTTTGACGATTTCATAGCGCCGTCCATCGCTTAGCACACGCTGCTGCAAGTCTCCGCCAAGATCTTCTGTTTCGGTGCTAGCACTTGAAGAATCCGGTCGTTTCGAATCGACGAAGAAGAGACGACCGCCGGGCGCCAGCGCATCATAAACCGCGCGCAAGAAAGCGTCAAGTTTTTCCGCGGGCACATGGGACAGCCAAAAACCGAAGAAGACCATGTCGTATTGCCGCCGCGCCCGCCAGGTGAATATGTCGCTTTGCATATAGGCGACCTTGTCCGAAGCCAGCTTGGCTTTGTTGATGGCGATCATATCCGGCGAGGCGTCGAGGGCGGTGACCTGATCGGACAACTTGATCAACTGTTCGGTCCAGATGCCGGTGCCGGGCGCCATTTCCAAAATTCGCTTTCGCCGCGGCGCGTTCAGCAATTGTTCGCGGACGATTTGCGCTTCGCTGGTCCATTGCCCCCTGAAATCCGCGCCGCGGTCGTAGCGTCCCTGCCGATAGAACCATTGGTCGTATTCCGGCGCTCGGGCGGAATAATATTCGATTTGGTGTTGCAGCAGATCGCTCATGTCTGTTCCCTTCGTCGCGGTTCAAAGCTGGTTGGCTGGCAATAATGGACCCCTGGGGGAGGCGCCGTCGGGATGGTTGGCGACAGCGCCGGGCGGCGCGGGGGCGGGTCCGCGCAGCAGCGGGTCTTGCGTGTCGCGCATCCAGCGATTCAGCCGGGCGCGCATATCATCCAGAACGTCGGCGTGGCCCGCATCATCAACCAGATTATCCCGTTCTGTCGGATCGAAATAGGTATCGTAGAGCTGTTCGGCGGCCGGGGCGCGCGCGGCAAATCCCTGGACGAGGAAATCGGTCTTGGTCAACCCGTCGTCGATATTCGGCAAGACGGGCGACTGGCGGTTGTCATAACGACGGATGTATTTGTAGCGATCGCTGCGGACGGCGCGTTTCGGTTCGTAGGTGGCGTGATAGGAGACTTCGGCGAAGACTTCGGCGCGGATCGCGTCTTGTTCGCCGCGCAGGAGCGGCAGCATCGAATGCCCTTGCAGCCAGGGCGGCGCTTCGATATCGAGCAGGTCGCAGAGCGTCGGGAAGACATCGATGTGGCTAACCATGGCGTCAACGGTTCGTCCGCCGCTGAAGGCGCCCGGTCCGCGCAGGATCAGCGCCACGCCAATGCCGGCATCGGTCAAACTGCATTTCATGCCCGGGAAGGCGATACCGTGATCGGTGGTGTAGATGACGAGCGTTTCTTCGCGCAAGCCCGCGTCATCCAGCGCTTGCAGGACCTGCCCCAGCTTGTCATCGAGGATTTTTGCCATGGCGATGTAGTTGGCAAAATCTTGTCGGATGCGCGGGCTGTCTGGCAGGGGCGCGGGCGGCGCGACATAAGCGGGATCGACATCGTGCTGGAGCGGGAATTCACGATGATTTTCGAAGAATCCAACCGTCAAGAAGAATGGTTGCGGGGGCGCGTCTTTGATGTAGTCGATGGCGCGCAGATGCGCTTCGGCATGGTCGGTACTCAGGATGCGATCGTAGCCGATGGCTTCGGCGCCGCGATGGTATTGCGCGCTGGTGAGATGCTGGATGCCTGCCAGCGCCGAAGTATAGCCAGCGCTCTTCAAGGTATGGATGATATGCTGGCGGAAATCGTCCAGGACGAAGCCACGGTTGGCCAGACCCAACATGCCGGCGCTGTGGGGGGCTTGGCCCGTCAGCAGCGCCGCGCGGCTAGGCGAGCAAGTGGGCGCTGCGCAATAGGCGCGGCGGAACAAGATACCTTGCTGAGCCAGGCGCTGCAGATTGGGCGTCGGAATGCCGTAGCCATAAGGCTGCAAGTAGCGGCCCGTATCATGTGAGTGGATATAGAGGATATTCGGTTTGCTCATGGCGCCGCACATGCCCGCATCCAACCTTCTTGACCGCGGAAAGGCATGTGCGCCGCGGGATCGAAAGCGGGGCGCTTCGCGTAGGTGTTGTTGTTGCGGGCGTCCGGCTGTCCACGCACGAGGATGGGACAGTCGCCCGCGCGTTTGACGCGCGTTGAAGTTGGGATGTAACGCAGGGTAAGGCCGATGCGCCAAGTGTCGGAGGT
This sequence comes from Phototrophicaceae bacterium, assembly GCA_965116975.1. GTDB lineage: Bacteria > Chloroflexota > Anaerolineae > Aggregatilineales > Phototrophicaceae > UBA6055. Next base: position 1,001,486 of record OZ220735.1, on the reverse strand, counting down.
ATTGGAATCCGAGCCGTGGATGATTTTGGGATTATGCACCGAGACATCGCCGGGCTGCAGCTCCAGATCGACCACGTGAGAATCATCAATCTGCGACGGGTGGATGCCCGATTCCAACACATTCTTGCCATCTTTGACATCAATCATTTCCCTGCGGGAAAGCAGGCGATTGTTTTGTGTACCGGGCAGGACGCGCAGGCAGCCGTTTTCGCGGGTGGACGCGGTGGCAGCCAGCCAGATGGTCGTCACTTCCATCGGCTCCAGGGGCCAATAGCTGCCGTCTTGGTGCCAGAGGACTTTTTGGCCGTGCTTGGGCGGTTTGGCGATATAATGCGCCGCCCACATAGCGATGTGCGAGCCGATGAACTGCTCGACGATGTCCAGCAAGCGCTGGTCGCTGACCAGCCGGTGCATAAAAGGGTCTGACACCAGCATGTCGTTGCCGAATTTCTCGGGGCGGCGGTCGGGATTGCGTTCCACCAGCCAATGCAGATGGGCGGCGGTTTCGCGGGCGAGCTCGGCATCAATGGCGTTGTGGACGATGACATAGCCTTTTTCGTCATATTCCTGTTGCAAGGGGGTGGCCATTTTCTCCCTCAGTTATGGGTATACGTGGAATGCGGAAACGACATGAATCAAATTCGATTGCGCAGGGTATGATGACGATTCTTGATTGGATTGTCAAGCGCTTTAGCTTCCGCCACCAGGGCAATCGCTTCAAATTATTTTCAACATAGAGGACGCAGAGGACGCAGAGGTTTAGGAGTTTAGACGACTATTCTTCTAAATCTGCGGCCCGGAATCGGCAACAGTCCCCAGCGAAACGTGATTTGTCACCAAAAATCACAGCTGAGATGAGATTTTTTGTTTTTCTCTGCGTTCTCTGCGTACTCTGTAGTTAATTTTCAGTTTAGAATCCCGCCATTTCGTCCGCCATCATTTTGAAGCGATTGCCCTGCTTCCGCCACCAGCACTAAAAGTCACAACAATGGAACGAGGCTCAAATACAAAAGCCCCGACCTGCGGGGCTTTGAAAGCTGGCGGAAAGCGAAGCTAATCGCGCGTAAGCTCTTTCTTCATCCACTCTACATCAGTCTGTATGGTGGCCGATGCAACCTTCAGGTCGCATAAATCATCTCGTATAGACCGTTGCGCGTATTCATGAAACTTAATGAAAGTTGAGGACAGGACGTCTTCTAGGTTTAAGATTTTTCTCGAATTCACGCAATAGCCCAGGGAAAAAGGGGCGAGACCTGTAGTGGTCTTGAAAAACTGGGCACCTAGAAAAGAGAGTATTCTAGAGTAACAGTGAAAGGGACACGCTCATGGGGAAATACCGGAAGCACTCGCCGGAAACGAAGGTCAGAATTGTGCTGGAAATCCTTCGCGGTGAGAAATCTCTGGCGCAAGCCAGTCGTGAGTACCAGATTAAGGACAGCCTGCTTTACCGCTGGAAAGACCAGTTTCTCGAAGGCGCGAAGCAGGCTTTCGCCTACGGTCAACCAGCCGAGCAGAAGCGTCGCGCGGACAAGATGGCTGAATTAGAGCGGCTAGTGGGAAAGCTGACCATGCAACTGGAAATTGCAAAAAAAGCCTCTCACTATGTGCAATCTCTACCACCCGAAAGCGAGAGCTAGCGCAGATGCTCAGCCAGGACTTTCCGGTGTCGGCAAGCTGCGCCGTACTCGAGCTGCCCCGCAGCAGCTATTATCATCAAGCCAAGCCGCGCGACTGTCAAAGCCTGCGTACTGCGATAGTGGAGGTTGCCGGGCGCTATCCCACCTATGGCAGCCGACGGATAGCGGCGCAGTTGAAGCGTGAGCCTTATATGATGGACGTGGGTCGGCATCTTGTTGGCTGGCTGATGCGGGATCTGGATTTGACCCGCAAGCCGAAGCAGCGCCGGGGCAGCGGCACGGATAGCCGACATGGTTATGGGCGCTATCCGAACCTGGTCAAAGGGCTGCTGGCGCTGCGTCCGAACCAGATTTGGGTTGCCGACATCAGCTACTTGCGTCTGCGCTCGGACTTCATCTATCTGGCCGTCGTGATGGATGTGTACACGCGCGCGGTACGGGGCTGGCATCTGAGTTGGTCTTCGGATAAGAGCTTGACGTTGGCAGCCTTGCGCCAAGCGCTAGAAGATCATGCGGCGCCGGAGCTTCATCACTCCGACCAAGGGTCGCAATACGCCGCCAATGACTATGTCAAGCTGCTGCACGACACCGGAACGCTAATCAGTATGTCTGCCGCGGGCGAGCCGAGCGAAAACGGCTATGCCGAGCGGTTGATCCGCACGATCAAGGAGGAGGAAGTGTACCTGAGCGAATACCAGAGCATGGAAGAAGCGCGCGAGCAACTTGGGCACTTCATCGAGGTGGTCTACAATACACAGCGCATTCACAGCGGCATAGACTACCGGACACCGGCAGAATACGAGGCGGAATGGCACAAATGTCCCCCCAAAATTTCTGCGATTTCCTGTCCAGTTTTATAGGACCACTACAACCAGCGACATTTTCCGGGAGATCAGTCGATATCGACTTCTGCTTTGGATTTGCGCGGGGGACGTTCCGCCACGAGTTCAAGCGTGATGCCGCCGAAATAATGGGCGCAGATGTTGTAGATGACAACCACGATGGCGGTGGAGACCGCGCCGGCGGCTGCGCCCCAAAGCGCTGTTGACGCCAGGACCTGTCCGATTAGCTCGGGCGGGATGATGAGGTCCAGGAATTTGAAGATTGCGTTAAGCAGCAGCAGAAGGGCGATGGGCAGCGTGGCGGCGGCGGAGACGATGGCGGAGATTTTGACGGCGGAGACGAAGCCGATGCGTTTGAGTGTGTAGGTCATTTTGCTGCCCTTCTTTATTGAAGCCTTAGCCCAAGATTATAATCTAATGATAGTTCGGCATCGGGCGCCCACTGCCTCGACTCGTTCAGAACAGCTCCAACTTCATATCGAGGCGTCAGCAGTAGTCTAGCGCGTGACTACTTCAGCTTCGCTAGAAACGCCAACTCCTGGATGACGATGCGCAAAGCCGAGACGTGCTTGTCGATGTCGTCGCGATTGGCGACGAAGCGCCGCTTGTGCGCTGACCAGTTGCCGATGGCATTCAACCTGCGCAGGATGGCGCCGTTGTCGTCCAGCGCCCAACTCGGCTCGTTACAGGCTTGGCGAATCAGCCCGTTTAGGTTTAGGAACCGTCCATTCTGGCCTTTTATCTTTTCTTTCATGCCATTGGCGACAAAGGCTTCGATAATCAGCATCTCGAGCAGCCGCCGTAGCATGATGGCGCAGGCATCGTACCAGCCGTGCTCGTAGGCGCCATTGATTTGATCGACAACCCTGATAAAGTTGCCCGGCGCGCCCCAAAGCAGCGTCGTGTCAATTATTCTAGCGGTAGCGGGTTTTGAGCCTTCGGCCGGTGGCTTGGTGAGTTCGTAGACTTTCCTCTGGAAGCGCCTGGCGGCTTGTAGTCGCTGGGTGGCATTGTCGATCATGGCGCTCAGTCGACCTCTTTGTCATAGAGATATTTTGCCATATTCTTGAATATCTCTCTGATCTGGTCCGCATCGGCATCGGGATGAATATGAATCTGAATATCGGTGTGCAGGGATGGCATTTCCGGCGCCGGTGTTGGCGGAGGCGCTGCCAAAGTCGCGCTCGCGCCGGCGTCATGCTGCTGCAGTTGCGCAGGGCTTGCCGGCGTTGCTTGCGCGTTTTCGCGTTTAGTTTTTTGTTGCTTGAATTCGGCAAGAGAACACAATGTCTTGAAGGTGCCGATCGTCGCGTTTATCGCCTGGTCACTGGCGGAAAGATGCTCCTGTAAATGATCTTTTAGCTCGGCGTCGGCGCGTAGATGGGCATCGGGAAAGACAATGAAGAGTTCGCTGTACGCTTCAGCAAGCGCTTCGGCAAGCACGCGTTTCGAATCTCGCTTGACCTGGTAAGAGCGCCAACGGTCCGTCGGCTTATTGGATTTGATAAAGCCAATGAATTCCAAGATCCGTATTATCGGGCGGTGATTGGCTGACTTATAACCAATCTTTGGCAACCAGCGCGTTGATACCGACGTAGGCGAGCCCATGGACGGTATCTTTTCGAAGAATTCCTTAAGTTTGGCGGTTGTCTTAATGTATGGGTAGTCTGTCATGGTCCTGCTGTTTCCTGGAAGATTGCGACACATTCATAGTACGGCATGCAGCGCCGACTATCAAGCGCCACTGCCCCTGGCGCGGCGCGCCAGGGCTTCAACTCAGAATCTGACTCGCCCGATCGAGATTGCCGACGCTGTAGTATTTGGCGTCGGGATGGTGGGTGAAGAGGGCGGCTGTGCTTTGTTCGGGCACCCATTGCCAGGACTCGGTCAGGGTCAGGCTCAGTTCGCTTGTCAACTGCGGCAGGATGTCGATGCGTTTGAGAGTGTAGGTCTGGGATTCCTCGATTTGAATTCGATTCTATCAATTGAGGCCTGCTTCGTGTATGAAATCCTCTATCAGCGTCTGCATATCAAGATGAAGATTCTCGAACAACTCGTCGAAGTAGCTGCGTCTAGCGATAAATCTGCGATTGTGAGCGGAACGATCTCCAAGTTTTTTCAACTTTCGGAGTATGTTCTTCGTATCCCGGCTTAGATTGAGGTTGTCGCTTTTGCAAGCTTCATCAATGAGGCGCTTCAAAGAATAGAAGTCTCCATCGGTTTTCTTGATAACGCTTTCCTTATTCTTCGCGATATATGTTTCAATGATCAGTGTCTCGACAAAGCGTCTTAACATAACAGCGCAGGCGTCATACCAGCCATTTTCGTATGTCCCGTTGATCTGGTCTACGACCTTCTCTAAATATCCTCTTGTCCCGGCGACTAGCGAAGGGTCAATAACTCGCGCTGTCTTCGGCTTCGTGCCTTCGAGTGGTGGTTGAGACGATTCCTGTGCATTTTGCTGAATCTGCCTGACAGCATTGAGAGCATTCTTGGCAAATTGTCTCATTAGGCTTAGTCAGCGGTTTTGTTATAGAGGTGTTTTGCCATACTTTCGAATATCTTGTCGATTTGTTCTGGTGGCGCATCCGCCGCAATATGCACTTGAAAATCGATGTGTAGAGTAGGTGTTGGAGAATCCAGGCTTGGTGGCGGAGCAACTAGCGGCACAGTTTCATTTACTGATAAAGTATTTCCATTTTCAATGGTTGCCGAGCCATTAGATGATGAGTCGTTGAAATCCGCCTTTGAACATAATACTTGAAACGTTTTTACTGTACGTGAGATTGCTTGATCCCCGGCTCTAGAATGTTCACGGAAAAAGTTGTTTAGGTCGTCGTCGCTACACTGATGCGCTTCAGGAAGATCTTCGAATAATACAGAATAACCCTGCTTGATAGCAGCACCAAGCACACTTTTGGACTTTCCCACGTGCCTGTACTTCGACCAGTTATCGGTCGGCTGCTTCGACGAATCAATGAAACCGATAAATTCTAGTACTCGCAGTGACGACGGGTCATTGGATGACTTGAAACCATGGGTCTTTAGCCAACTCGTATCAGCTTTTGCAGGAACACCCACAGTCTGAATTTTCTCGAGCAAGGTCGGTAACTTACTAGGAACTGCGGCGTAAGGGAAATCAGCCATTTTCTCAATTTCCTATCAATACTCATACTGTCTCTACAGAGTATCACAACTAATCATGTGGGTCAAAAGCAAAATCAGTATTTATTCGTAGGACAGATGTGCTTTGAAAAGCGTAGAGGATGTACAAGAACACGTAGAGGTCTAAGTTTCAAGAATCCGCTCTGCCCGATCGAGATTGCCGACGCTGTAGTATTTGGCGTCGGGATGGTGTGTGAAGAGGGCGGCTGTGCTTTGTTCGGGCACCCATTGCCAGGACTCGGTCAGGGTCAGGCTCAGTTTGCTTGTCAACTGCGGCAGGAGTTGCAAGACAATTTGATGATCTTGCAATTCGGGGCAGGCGGGGTAACCCCAGCTGTAGCGCTTGCCCTGCCCTGCCCCGATGCCTAGCTGCCCGCGCGCGATCTTGGTCAGATAATTGGCGGTCGCCTCGGCCGCTTGCACTGCCAGACCGTGAAAGAAATAGGCTTCGCTGTATTCGTTGGCGGCTTGCAAGCGCTCGAATTCCGCGCTGGCGACAGCGCCGACAGTAACGGTCTGCAAGACCATGACATCCGTTGCGCCGCTGTCATAAGACGCGAAGTAGTCGCTGATGCAGAGGAAGTCTCCGTCTGGCTGGCGCGGGAAGCGGAAGCGAGCCGCTTCGATCTTGTCGCCGCTGTCAGCATAGGCAGCGGCGTCCCAGACGATTAAGTCGTCGCCGTCGCTGTTAGCGGGCAGATATGCGTAGACCGCTTGCGGCTTGAGCGTGCCGCGTTTTTGCGCCGCTTTCGCCATGCGCAGCAGGCGTTCTTCGAATGCCGCTTCCAGCTGCCGCCATTCCGCGCCTTGGGTATTTTTGGCGCCCCAGGACAGGCGGAAGAGTTCCGGCTTGTGCAGGTGCTGTAAGACGATTTGCAGCGGCATATCGCGGATGACGCGGCTGCCCCAAAAGGGCGGCGCCGGGATGGCGGGCGCGTCCTTGACGGTCTTGCCGGCCTGTCGACGGCTGGCGCGCCGGCGGCGGGGCGCCCGGTTGACCTCGGCATAGGCTTCGTTGAAGACCTCGTCCAAAAACTGATCGTGGCGATCGCGATCGAGCAGTTGATCGACCACCGCCAAGCCTTCGAAGGCGTCCTTGCAATAGAAGACGCCGGCATCATAGGGTTCTTTAGATTCGTCAAGGAAGAGGATGCGGCGGCCGAAGCGGCGGTTGATGGCGGCGCCGCCCACCAGCACGGGAATGCGCAAGCCGCGGCGCGCCAACTCGTTGACGATTAGCGGCATCTGCTTGGATGTGCTGACCAACAGCGCCGACAGACCGATGGCGTCGGCTTTATGTTCCAGCGCCTTGTCGATGATGGTATTGGCGGGCACTTGCTTGCCCAGGTCGTGGACGGTGTAGCCATTGTTGCTCAGGATGGTCTTGACCAGGTTCTTGCCGATATCGTGAACGTCGCCGTAAACCGTAGCCAGCACCACGACGCCTTTGCTCAGTCCCTCGATTTTGTCCATGAACCTTTCGAGATAAGCCACGGATTTTTTCATGACTTCGGCCGAACCCAAGACAAAGGGCAGGATGAGCTCGCCAGCGCCGAATTTGTCGCCAACTTCTTTCATGGCTGGCAGCAGCACATTGTTCAACGCGTCGACCGCGTCCCTGCGCTTGAGCACGTCGTCGATTAATGCTTCGACGCCTTCTTTTTTGCGATGCACGATCTGCCAATGCAAGGCTTCTTCGCTGCTCATGTCCGCGGTGGGGTCGACAACTTCGCCGCCGGCGAGCTGCACTTCGTTTTCTTCGAAATACTGGATAAAGCGCGGCAAGGCATCGGCGTCGCTGTTGAAGATGAGGTCTTCGGCGATCTTGCGCTGTTGCGACGGGATTTCAAAATAGGGCGTGATATGAGCCGGGTTGACGATGGCCATATCCAAGCCGGCTTTCACGGCGTGATAAAGAAAGACGCTGTTGAGCACGCCGCGGGCCGCCGCGCCGACGCCGAAGCTGACATTGCTGATGCCGAGGGCGGTCATCACGCCCGGGATCTGTTCTTTGATCAGACGAATGCCTTCGAGCGTTTCGACGGCGTCATTGCGCAATTCTTCCTGCCCCGTCGTGAGCGGGAAGGTCAGGTCATCGAAGATCAGGTCTTCGGGAGATAAGCCATATTCGTTAAGCGCAATGTCGGTGATGCGTTGGGCGATTGCCAGCTTTTTGTCTCGGCTATGCGCCATGCCCTCTTCGTCAATGGTCATAGACAGCAGTGCGGCGCCGTGTTTCACCGCGATGGGCATAATCTCGTCGATGCGCTCGCGGCCGTTTTCCAGGTTGTTGCCGTTGATGATGCCGCGACCGGGATAGAGCGCCAGCGCGGCTTCGGCAACATCTGCCTCGGTGGTATCGATTATCAAGGGCGCTTCGACAGCCAGCGACAGCTTCTTCACAAGTTGCCGCATCTGCTCTTTTTCGTCGTCGCGCTCGGTCAGCGCCACAGCCACATCGAGCATGTGAGCGCCACGCTTGACTTGTCCGACGGCGATTTCCACGATGCTGTCGTAGTCCTCCGTGAGCAGCAGTCGCTTCACCTTGCGGCTGCCCTGGCTGTTCACTCTTTCGCCGATGAGCGTGGGACCCGGGTTCTGGATCATGCGCGTGGCGGTCATGCCGCTGGAAGCCTGCGCCGCGCGGAGAATCTGGCGTTTTTTGGGGGCGCGCCGTTTGGCAGGCTCGCTGAGCATGGCTTGATAGGACCTGCCATGGGCTTTTTCGTAGAGCCTGGAAAGATGTTCGGGAGTCGTGCCGCAGCAGCCGCCAACCACGTTGACGCCCCAGCGCGTGAACTCGCTGACCATATCGCTGAAGGGACCCGGTTGCATAGGATAGACCGCTTCGCCATCGACATTGATGGGCAAGCCGGCGTTGGGCAGGACGCTTATGGGAAAGGGCGAGCGTTCGCAGAGGTATTGAATGGGCTGACGCATGTATTCGGGACCGGTGGAGCAATTCATGCCCAGCACATCGATGGGCAGCGCTTCTAAGGTGGTCAGCGCGCCGGCGATATCCGTGCCAAAAAGCATCCGACCGCTGACATCAAGCGTGATTTGCGCTTGCAGCGGAATGCGCGTCTCGCTGTGGGCAAAGTAGTTATTGATGCCGTGTATCGCCGCTTTGAGCTCGAGGATATCTTGGCTGGTTTCCAGCAGCAGCAAATCGGCGCCGCCTTCGACGAGCCCCCGTGCTTGTTCATAGAACAAATCAGCCAGCTCGTCGAAGCTGATATCGCTGAGATCGGGATCGTCGCCGGAGGGCAATTTGCCGCTGGGACCCATGCTGCCGGCTACGAAACGCGGGATGCCGGTTTCGGTCTCGAGCGTGTCGCAGGCGGCGCGCGCGATGCGGGCGGCGGCGCTGTTAATCTCGATGACGCGCTCGCCCAGCCCATGCTCGGACAGGGTCAAGCGATTGCCGCGGAAGGTATTGGTTTCGACGGCTTCGCAGCCGACGCGCAGAAAGGACTCGTGTATTTCGCGGATGATATCGGGGCGTGTGATGACGAGGTAATCGAGGCAATCCTGGTATTGTTCACCGCCGTAATCGGCCGCCGTCAAGTCGTAAGATTGGATGCTGGTGCCCATGGCGCCGTCGAAGATGAGGATATGGTCCTCGATTGCATCGAGGTAGCGCCGGTTGCTGAAGTGTCGGGTCATGTTTTTCATGGCGAGTATGATAGCAGATTGGCTAAGGGTTTCCAGCGTATTGGAGAGATGGGCGAGAGCAACCGCATCAAGGGACAATGCCAAGCAGCACGAGTGGAACGGCAGGAACGCCCCGACCTTGCCTTAGCACATTGACAAGGTCGCGCTCATAGTAGGGCACGCCGGAAGACATTTCTCGTTCCAAAGCTTTCATCGGCAGAATTTCGATGCCAACATCAATGATTCCGGAAACAAAAAAACTCAAATGCTTTACGAAAAGATCATGCGCGACAAAGGCGTATTTGCCGAACTGAACTTCTACCGCTATACGATTCTTCACAAAATCCGTCTGGTTGTACGACATAATGGGTTCGCGGCCGGCCTCTCGTATTGCCTTCTTCTGTACTTCGGCCGGCTGATTGTATACGCCACGCATGAGTTCTTCGTCATCTGTAACCCAGAAGGTATTTCTGCGCTCTGTCCAACCTTGGTTTCTGAAACTTATTTTGAATGCGTCGTTCATATCAACGGGGGAATACAACAATTTGCCGCGCATGGTTTTTTCTTTTGACACTTTTGTCTTGCATGCCGCCGCATCGACGCTCGCAATCACATCAAGAATCTCGCTCCACAATGTGGGACGATGCACGAGCAGATATTCCATACCGTTGAGATGAGAGTACGTCGCAGCGATTTGCATCAATGGCCGCCGTTTGGCAGCATTGGATCATAAACTGGTTTGCCCATTGGTCTGGTTTTTAGAGTGCCGGCGCAGAAAGCGTCTACCCGTTCCCTGGCAATATCAACATATTCCCCAACGACGTCGCAGCCGTAGCCATTTCGTCCGTGCTTCAAGGCGGCGATTATGGAGGAACCGACGCCTGCATAAGGATCGAGTACATTGTCGTCCGCGTCCGTCATGGAAAGTACCAAGCGTTCGACCAATTCGACTGGGAATTGACATGGGTGGATCGTTTTTTCCGGGTGGTTGCTTTTGACGTTGGGAAATACCCAAACATCGCTGGGATTCTTGCCTTTGGGGTTGCCGGACAACTGACCCTTGCGGGGTCCTTTGAAATGGCGCTTGCCGGGATATTTGGATGGCACGCGGATTGGATCTAGATGCCAGGTATAGTCATTTCCTTTGGTCCACCAATTTATGGTTTCATAACGACCCGAAAGGCGATTGCGACAATGCAACCCATGGCCAAAGTGCCATATAATGCGATTGCGGAGTTGCAAGCCAAATTCGCGAAAGATCGGGAAGAGCAAACAGTCCAATGGGATGATTTCCCCGTTGTCTGTATAGTTGCCGACTTGCCAACAGATTGACCCTTGCGGGTGCAGCACGCGTATACATTCACGTATCACTTCTTTTTGCTTGGCAAGGTATTGATCAAGGGTGGACTGCGCTTCGTAGCTCTTGCCGATATTGTATGGCGGCGAGGTCACGATAAGTTTGAACTTCTCGTCTGCTTGGCTGCGCAAAAATTCTATGTTGTCTTGGCACTCCAAAACTACGACGTTGGCTCGTGGTTCAACACAAGTCAATGACGCTTGTATATTTTGTGGTAAATCAGGGCTGATTTCTTCGCCGTTAAACGCGAAGGATCGCTGAATCATCGCACGGTCTGCGCCAACGTCCGCGGCGTTCAACTTGTCAACTTTGTATTGTTCGCTCATCGTATTCCTGTTGCACCGAGATGCTGAAATTATACCCTTTGGCTGCCGCGGACGCAAACCTGCGGCTAAGTGGGGGCGCAATTCAGATTGTTGACAATTTACCACCGGGGTCGCGTAGGCGCCACAGTTCAGCCGCCCCTACAGATTGCGAAAATGCGGGGAAAATAGCCGATGCCAGCGCAACGCTGTGTTGAGTCGATTGCCCTGCTGGCAAGCGCTTGGTTCGTGCGGCTTGATGAGAGTCGCGTTATAATGCGGCATTGGTCAACAGTCCCCGATGGATGTGGCATGACAGCGACAGGCGCGACGGTCGAAAGCAAGGCGGAACAGGATGAAAGTTTTCAGTTCAACCGCATCTTATTGATCTGTGGCGGGCATTTTGTGCATGATATTTATTCCGCCTTCATCGCGCCGCTGCTGCCTTTGCTGATCGACAAGCTCGGCTTGACGCTGGTGATGGCGGGTTCATTGCCCGTATTCATGCAGATGCCTTCCCTGTTTGGTCCTTTCATCGGTTATTTAGCTGACCGCTTCACGGTGCGTTATCTGGTGATCTTCGCGCCAGCGATCACGGCGACGCTGGCGACGATGATCGGTTTCATGCCGACTTATGGCGCTGCGGCGCTGCTGCTGTTTTGCGTCGGGGTGAACATCATGGCGTTTCACGCGCCGGCGCCGGCCATGATCGCTCATATTTCGGGGGAAAAGGTCGGGCGCGGCATGAGCTTTTTCATGGCTTCCGGCGAATTGGCGCGTTCGGTCGGTCCCTTGCTGGTGGCTTTCGGCGTAGCGCAATGGGGCATTGACGGCTTGTGGCGCTTGATGTTCTTCGGCTGGCTGGCCAGCGCTGTTCTGTATTGGCGGCTGCGGGACGTCTCGGCCAAACGGGCTGGGCGCAAAAGCCGCGCCAAGCCCATGTTGAAGCGATTTGCCCGGGTCTTCGCGCCGCTGCTGGGGGTGATGCTGCTGCGCAACATGGCGCTGAGCAGCTTGGGCATCTTTATGGTGGTGTATTTGGTTGACACGCGCGGCTATGACCTCGGTTTGGCGACAAGCGCCTTGGCATTATACGAATTTTCCGGCGTGGGCGGGGCTTTGGCTGGCGGCACGCTGAGCGACCGTTTCGGGCGGCGGCGCATGGTCGCTGTCGCGACGGCGATGGCTGGACTGCTTATGCTGGTATTTGTGCATGTGGAGGGGTTATTGCTCATCCCGATTCTCATCGGCTTGGGGCTGACTACGCTGTCGGTATCACCGGTCTTCCTGGCGCTGGTGCAGGATCAACTGCCGGACAATCGCTCCACCGCCAACGGCATCTTCATGCTCTATGCCTTTGGCATCCGGGCGATCAATGTGCTGATCGTCGGACTCTTGGGCGACGCCTTTGGACTGCAGAATGCCTTTATCATCGCCGCAATTGTTTCCTTGCTTTCCCTACCCTTTATCTTTACCCTGCCAGGCAAACCCGCCGTTCGGCATGAGGACTATTGAGCGGGCGGATTGGCTGCCCAGGCTGCCAGCGCTTGCTCGAGCTCGGGCTCATCGGCGACAAATTTCACCGTGCCGTCAGTGGTAGAAAGCGTGTTTTCGTCGTTTAGCCGCAGGGCGGCGATGCCTTCTTTTGGCATGCCAATGACAAGAGCGCGCCCGGTCAAGCAAGCAGCCAGCTTTTTGCCAAAGCTGCGGACATGCGCCGCAAGCCCGGCCGGCAGGGACTGGCGTCCGCTTCCGCGCAGGTCGATGAGGCAATCAACCGGGTGATCGACCGCGGAAAGCGTGAAGGTCGACGCGCGCGCGGCATGGTGATAGTCCTTCCAATTCCAGTCGCCTTCCGCGCTGTAGCGCATGACGCGCTTGGAGCTGTCTTTCCATTCATAGCGAAATGGCATTGCGGACTCCCTGTCGCCTGCGAAGCGGACGATAGCTTGTATGTATAGTATAGTTGCGGAAGATGGTCGCCACATGCTGGCAGGGCAATCGCTTCAAAATGATGGCGGACGAAATGGCGGGATTCTAAACTGAAAATTAACAACAGAGTACGCAGAGAACGCAGAGAAAAACAATAAATCTCTTCTCAGCTGTGATTTTTGGTGACAAATCACGTTTCGCTGGGGACTGTTGCCGATTCCGGGCCGCAGATTTAGAAGAATAGTCGTCTAAACTCCTACGAACTCTGTGTCCTCTGCGTCCTCTTTGTTGAAAATAATTTGAAGCGATTGCCCTGCACATGCGGGCGGATGGTCTTGCTCGCTTATTCCGGCTGTGCCACAATGAATTGCTAGCGGATTCGCGCAAGAATGCCAGTCTATGGAACTGAGATTTCGAATCATACTCATCGCGCTAATCGGGCTGATCGCCTTGGCTGTTTGGACCTTCCCCGCTTGGCGCGGTTTCCTGCTCGAGCGGCAGGCGAACGAAGCCTTCCCGGGGCTCGAACTGGACTTGCAGGACGACTTCTTCGCCTTGCCTGCCGATCAGCGCGCAGCCTTGATCGAGATGCACGAGACGAGTCCGGAGACGGCTCTGGGCATGGTCCTCGTCGCCATAAGCGAATCGGACTTGGCGCCCGAAGATGAAAGAGAGCTGAGCACGGAAACAGCGCGCGTTCTGGCTAGCGGGAGCTTCGGCACGATTGACGCCTTGCATTGGGGGAGAGGCACAGCGACCATTTATGAGTTTGATGATCGGCGCATTTTACGTTTTGAAGGTTTTTCGTCGGCGCGCGGCGGCGATGTTCGGGTCTATCTATCGCGCGATCCACAGCCGCGGAGCGCGCTGGAGCTGGGGACAGATTTCATAAACCTGGGCCGGCTGAAGGGCACTATTGGCAATCAGAACTATATATTGCCGGAAAATCAGGACTTAAGCGTCTATCAATCGGCTGTGGTTTATTGCAGGCAGTTCGAGCTCGTGATCACCAGCGCTCGCTTGCGCTGAGGCGAGGGACAACTCACAAAAAACCATGCTTGCCCATGAAGATGAGTCAGGAATCCACAAGACACCCAGAGGTATTCCTTAGTGCTGCTGCCGTTAAGCCCTGACACGGTTCGGAATTTTCTGCCGCAAGGGGCCCGACTCATCATCGCGAGCAAGCATGGCAATGCGGAAGTATAGTGGCAGAGATGGCGGTAGTCAAGATGCTTGGTTGGGTGGCAGGGCAATCGCTTCAAAATGATGGCGGACGAAATGGCGGGATTCTAAACTGAAAATTAACTACAGAGTACGCAGAGAACGCAGAGAAAAACAAAAAAATCTCATCTCATCTGTGATTTTGGTGACAAATCACGTTTCGCTGGGGACTGTTGCCGATTCCGGGCCGCAGATTTAGAAGATTTGTCGTCTAAACTCCTACGAACTCTGTGTCCTCTGCGTCCTCTATGTTGAAAATAATTTGAAGCGATTGCCCTGTTGAGGTAGCTGGGCAAGGCACAGCAGATTACTGTCACCGCAAAGGACACGAAGTGCTCATAGAATTAACCGCATATCAACTATAAAGAAGGCAAAGTATAGTTTGGTGGCGTTTTTTGGACGACTCCCAGGACTCAGTTGAAATACTCAATTTACCCCCCTTCGGAATATTAACGTGGCGCGTTTGCGCCAAAGCGGATCCTTGGGCATAATTTCCGCATAGTTCAGCGATGGAGAAACCGCGATGTCCGACGCGATTCGATTTGATCTACCCCAAAGCGCGATACCGGAGCATTGGTACAACATCCAGGCGGATCTGCCGCGTCCCCTGCCGCCGGTGCTGCACCCGGGCACGCGCCAGCCGGTGGGACCGGATGACCTTGCCCCGCTGTTCCCGATGGGCTTGATCGCCCAAGAGGTGAGCCAGGATCGCTGGGTCGAGATACCCGGCGAAATACGCGAGATTTACAAGCTCTGGCGGCCCACGCCATTGCTGCGGGCGCGGCGGCTGGAAAAAGCGCTCGATACGCCGGCCCACATCTATTATAAATACGAGGGCGTATCGCCCTCTGGCAGTCACAAGTTGAATACAGCCACGGCGCAGGTCTATTACAACAAACAGGAAGGCGTCAGCGGATTGACGACCGAAACGGGCGCGGGGCAATGGGGCACGGCGCTCGCCCAGGCTTGTAGTTTCTTCGACATGCAGTGCATCGTTTATATGGTGCGCATCAGTTACGAGCAAAAGCCCTATCGCCGCGCCATCATGCAGAGCTTTGACGCCAGCGTCACCGCCAGCCCTAGCGATACGACCGACGCGGGCAAGGCGATTCTGTCGCAAGATCCGGATAGCACCGGTTCGTTGGGCATCGCTATTAGCGAAGCGGTCGAAGTAGCGGCCAAGAGCGGCGGCAAATACAAATACGCGCTGGGCAGCGTTTTGAACCACGTGTTGATGCACCAGACCGTGATTGGGCAAGAAGCGCTGCAACAGATGGAATTGGCTGGCGAATATCCGGACGTGGTCGTCGGACCGACGGGCGGCGGCAGCAACTTCGCCGGTATCGCCCTGCCCTTCTTGCGCCAGAATTTACTTCACGGAAAAGAGACGCGCTTGCTGGGCGTAGAACCGGCCGCTTGCCCGAGTTTGACACGCGGGGTCTACGCTTATGACTTTGGCGATTCGGTCGGCATGACGCCGCTGATCAAGATGTACACGTTGGGTCATGGATTCGTGCCGCCGCCGCTGCACGCCGGCGGTTTGCGCTACCATGGCATGGCTTCGATCATCTGCGAGCTGTGGGACCAGAAGCTAATGGAGATGAGCGCCATACCACAGATGGAGACCTTCAGCGCAGCCATCACATTCGCCAAAGCTGAAGGCATCGTGGCGGCGCCGGAAGCGGCGCACGGCATAGCGGGCGCCATTCGCGAGGCGCTGGCCGCCAAAGAGGCCGGTCAAGAGCGCGTGATCCTCTTCAACTTATGTGGACACGGGCATTTTGATATGAGCGCCTACGACGCCTACTTGGGCGGGGAATTGAGCAACTATGACTACCCGCAAGCCGAGATTGACCGCGCGATGGAAGCCCTGCCGCAGATCGGATAGGCGCTTTGTCATCAGCTGACGGGATGCCTGAAATCAAAATACATTCAGAACAGCTTCACCGCCGGCGCAAGCACCAGAATATGCGGCTGCCCAGCTAGCCCGCATATTCCGACTCGGATATAATAGTCAGAAGCAGTTGTCCATTTCGGGGGGTAGCGGCATAATGAAGCATAGATTGCTCTTGCCATTGATGGTCTGTGTCTTGGCGCTTGCCGGCTGCTATCGGCAGGCTGAAGAAGAATTTCAGCAAGTCAATAGCAGCGAAGTTGAGCAAATCGACAGCGCGGTTCCCGCCGTCACCGCCATCCAAATGAGCGAATCAGGCGTTGTTGCCCCAGAGGGCGAAGCGCCAACACCAGCCAGCGGATTCATCACGCCGGAGCCGCCGCCCGGCCAAGTCGTGCAGCTTACGAGCATTGTGTCAACGAGCATCGTGGTCAGCGCAGCGACCCCAGGGGAAGCGCCGACGCGCGACATTTTCACATTGCCGACCCCGACCGAGACCTTTGAAGAAACGCTAGATCCGGAGGATGAATGCGTCTACAGCGTATTGCCCGGCGACAATTTATTCCGGTTGTCGCTGGTATTTGACACGACTGTGGAAGCGTTCTTTGAAGAAAACAATCTGGAGAGCGATGCTTTGCAGATCGGACAGTTGCTGCTCATCCCCGGCTGCGAGCCTACGGAGCCGGAAGCGCCGGCGGCGGAGCCTGTCGCTGACGCGACAGCGGGACCCGTTGATATTGAAGCCGCGCCAGAAGAGGCCCCAGTTCTCATTTCGGATCCCAGCGAGGGAACAACACTGCAATTGCCGGCAGGACCCCGGATTCATGTAGTTTCCGCCGGCGAAACTTGGTCAAGCATCGCCTTGTACTATGAGCTCGGCGTCGACCAGATCTTGGCTGCCAATGAATTGTCCAGTGATGACCAACTCTTTGTCGGGCAGGAACTCGTGATCCCCGAGAGTGAAGAGGACTCCGCCCCCGTTAACGAGCTTGAAGACGACAGTCCCGCAGAAACGGTTGCAGAAGAGACGACCCCAGAAGGTCCAAATACTCAGGAAGTACAGGACGCGGAATCAACCCCGACTGAGCCTTAGACGCGAGCTGGCTCCCGCGCGAATGTCGCGGGTGTGATGGCCTTCAAGACCGCAGTCGATAGTTGCAGCGTGTTGTCATAGTCCTTGAGGTTCATTAGCGCCGTTGGGCTATGAATATAGCGACAGGGCGTGGATAGCGTCATGGTCGGCAGGCCCGTTTGCGCTGTATGAATTGCGCCGCCGTCGGTGCCGCCGCCGCCGATGGTCTTGAATTGGTAGGGGATTTCTTGGGCTTCGGCAGTCCTCCGCAAGAAATCTAGGACACGCGGATCGGAAATCATGCGCCCGTCCACGAGGGTAAGCACCACGCCGGCGCCGAGCTTGGTTCCGGGATTGGTTGGCAAATCATCGGCATCGAGCTCGAGATTGGGATCGGGCACATCGTAGGCTGTTGTGCCTTCCAACACAATCGCCGCATCAGGCTGCAGGCGGCGCGCGGCGACCTGCGCGCCCCGCAATCCGATCTCTTCCTGCACGGTGAAAGCCGCCGCTACTGTGACCGGATAGGGTCCGCCTTGCAAGATATCGACAAGGATTGAACAGCCGACGCGGTCATCAAACGCTTTGCCCCGGACGCTGTCATGCCCCAATTGCGTGTAGGCGCTGTCAAAGGCAATTCGGTCGCCCGGCTGCGCCGCCTGTCTATCGGTGGCGCCGACGTCTATGCGCAAGCTATCTATCGCTGCCGTTTTCATGTCGCGCCACTTGTGAATCGGCTTCCACAGCACGACGCCGGGAGTGCGACCGCGCCCCACTTTGACGCGCAAGCCCGGCAGTATGCGCGCGTCTATGCCGCCGACATTGGTAAATTGGATTAAGCCATTGCTTTCGACAGCTGTCACCATCAATCCGATTTCGTCCATGTGCGCTGCGATCATCACGGTGAACTCTGGATATTGCGTACCCCTTTGCAGAGCCGTGAGGTTGCCCAAGGCGTCCACCTCGAGCGAAGCGACCCGGTCTCGAATAGCAGGTATGATGACTTCGCGGACGTCGTCTTCTTCGCCACTGACGCCGATCGCTTCCGACAGTTCTCGCAGGATCATGGTCTGTCCTTAATGAGTTGCGCGCTCGACCTGGCGTTTTGCGGGACCGGCAAAGCCGCCTGGCAAAGCGCAAACGCGGATGATTAAACTCGGGAGGGTCGCTAGTCGACAGCCTGGGAAGCGTTTGGCGAACAGAACTAGGAGGGTGTATTCAAGCTGTCGATAATATTCGAGAAGATATTACCGATTGCAGGACCTAAAAGCGCCAGAATCACGATTACGACTACCGCCACCAAGACCAGAATCAGCGCGTACTCAACAAGTCCTTGTCCTTCGTCATTATGAGGCAACCGTTGCATGACAGTTCTCCCGCTGCACGACATTCTCGTGTCATTCTACTTTCAATAAATATAGCACAGGACAAGAACGTTGGCAATCAGTTGGGCGAAATAGACAGGGCAATCGCTTCAAAATGATGGCAGACGAAATGGCGGGAATCTAAACTGAAAATTAACTACAGAGTACGCAGAGAGCGCAGAGAAAACAAAAAATCGCATCTTAGCTGTGATTTTTGGTGACAAATCACGTTTCGCTGGGGACTGTTGCCGATTCCGGGCCGCAGATTTAGAAGAATAGTCGTCTAAACTACTAAAACTCTGTGTCCTCTGTGTCCTCTATGTTGAAAAGTATTTTGAAGCGATTGCCCTGGCGAATTAGAAGATTCAGCACAGAGGCGCGGAAGTAAAACCAAGTAAGTAGCGATAACTCGCCACAGAGGCAGAGAGAAAATGGCAGTGCAACTATAGGTAATTCGCATCAATCTAGCAAAGCGGGCTGGGTATTGCCGCCCGCTGCTACTACAAGCTGAGCTCAGATTTATGGGGGACTGGGATTGACTGTGTCCAATACGTTGGCGAAGATGTTGTTGATGGAGGGACCGAGCAGCGCCAGGATGATGATAACAACCACGGCGACCAGAACCAGAATCAAGGCATATTCAACTAGCCCTTGACCTTGGTCGTGTCTGGGTCGATGTTTCATGATGTGAACTCCTATACAGAGCGGATACGATTGATGGTTGCGCAACTGATGAAGCGAAGAATTATAGCAATAGCCTTAGGTATTTCAACCAGGGCAATCGCTTCAAAATCCATAACTGTCGAATTTAACATCAAACTGATGAATTGTAGGGGCGAGCCAATGCTCGCTCATGAAATTTGGCGCAAAATCGTGGGCGATTGACCCGCAGTGTCTACGCGCGGCACAGAATCGCCCACTACATTGCGTCCTTTATTGGCATATTTTCGGATAATTCTCGGAGTTGGAGGTCAGTGTCGCAGGGCTGTGTCTACGCGCCCTACGCGACCCTTGGTGCCTCAGTGTTGAAATAATTTGATGCGATTGCCCTGGTATTTCAACCGTGTCCGCTAATCATAGCGCAGGACATTCATGACCCGTTCTTTGACGGCGACCCGCGCGCTGAGGAAGGTAGCGAGCCAGCCGATCAAGACGGCGGCGGCCACCAGCGCGGCGGCGGCGGCGCGCGCGTCCGCGGGCAGGGGAATAGCGACTCCCCATTCCCGTGACAGCAATGTAATCAGCAGCCCGCTCGAACCAATGCCGATGACGGCGCTCAACAAACCTACGACACTGGTTTCGATCAACATGATTTGCAGCACGCGGCGCGATTTTAGCCCAATTGCTTTGAGGATGCCGATCTGGCGGCGGCGCTCCAGCGTCGCCAAGGCGACTGTATTCGCCATGATAACGGCGGCCGCGAAGAGCGAAAGCAAAGCCACGACAGTTGGAATAGCGGCGAACTGCTCGATCAAGCGACCGATGAGGCCGTCGATGAACTGCACGTCGATGGCGAAGGCGAAAATGACGGAGGACAATTCTGTCAAAGCCCGATTCAGTTCGTCATTGGACACTTGATAGCTATACAATTTGAAATCCGGATTGACGGAGTTGGGGACGACTTGCGGGGGCACTAGAGCGCCTGAATCCTCATCGTTGAAGAAACCCGAGCTTGTAATGAGACCCACCACTTCCAATTCCAGGGCAGTGCGGTCCAGGTCGACGGCGATGCGATCGCCAACTGCGACAGCCAGTGAATCTGCCAGCGCAAGGGGCAGGACAATTATGGGCTGTTCGCGGTCCGCCAGCGTGAGCATGCGCCCCGATTGCACGGCGCCTTGCCCTTCGTAAATATCGGGTTTGTCCGAGTCCCAGACGCTGAATTGCAGGTCATTGCCTTGGTCGATTGTCTGGCCGCCGATGGCGGTCACGCTACCTTCATAATTTGCGATGGTCGTTTGGTACTGCAAATTGATCTCGCCAAGCGCATTTTCGAGCGAGCCTTCGACCATTGACGCGGGCAGACCCGGAAAAGGGAAAACCAGCACGTT
Source organism: Phototrophicaceae bacterium (assembly GCA_965116975.1). Classification (GTDB taxonomy): domain Bacteria; phylum Chloroflexota; class Anaerolineae; order Aggregatilineales; family Phototrophicaceae; genus UBA6055. The sequence continues at coordinate 980,995 of OZ220735.1, read as the reverse complement.
GCCGCCGAAGGTGCGGCTCAACTGAATATTGAGCAACTCGCGCGTGCCCTCGCCGACAAAGGCGATGCTGCTCAGCGCCAGCATGCCGGCGCTCAATGCCAGCAAGGTGGTGGCGGTTCGCAGACGGCTGGCGCTCATATTTCTCAAAGCCAGCCGCAGTGTCACAATGTTGAAGGAGGGAAATTTGCCAATCAGCAAGACGATGAACCAAAGGACGGCAATTAACAAGCCAAAGACCGCAAAGGCGGCAGCCACGCCCAATACGCCTAGCATATAAGGGGAAGGCAAGTTAGAGCCTGCGAGCGCATCGGGACGCCTGCGACGATCGTTTTCCTCACTATCTGTATTTGCCGATTCGCTATCGGAGGCTCTTGGACCTCGCAAGGGAGCTCCGCGGCCGCTGTCCGCCGGATCGCCGGCAGCGACTTCAGCGCTGCGCGCGGCAAGCAGCTCCAGCGACGGGCGCAAGATATGCCCGACTATCAAACCGAGGCTGACAGTCACGAAAATCAACAAGGCGAATGACTGAAGGATACCGAGCGGGACCAGATGATTTTCGTTGGGGCGCAGGATGATGCTGGGGCGCACGCGCACGGCGGTCAAAACCGGCGCTACAGAGAATATAGCTGTTACGACCATGCCCAGGGCGAAGCCGAAAAGCAGCGCCTCGGGGTATACGCGCCAAATCAAGGGCTGTCGCAAGGCGACCGAGCCATACTCGTTGACGATCAGACTCAGCCCAAGACCTACAAGGAGACCGAAGGTACTGCCGATTAGCCCGAGCAATAAACCTTCGGTCAAGAACAATATGGCAATCTGTCTAGCTTGCAGCCCAAAGGTCTTCACCGCGGCGATCTCGCCGGTGCGGCGGCGAACTAGAACCAGCATGGTATTCATGATGCCAACGCCGCCGATGAGCAATGCGCCCAGCCCCATCACAACCACGAAATCGCCCAAGTACTGTGAGATGTCCTGGTAGCGTTCTTGCAAGTCGAAGGTGGTGTTTATGCGGGCATCCGGCGCAATTTCTTCGACTTCCTGAATATATCTGTCCATACGATCGCGATCGACGTTTTGGGGAAAGAGCAGGCCGATGCGGTTGGGCGAAATATCTTCGTTAATCGCTTGGCTAGCATTATCTAAATCGAAATAGGCAAAGCCGAAAAAGGCGTTCAAAAAGTTGCTGACGCTGCTCTCTTCCGCTGTCGAGACGATGCCGCGTACGGTATAAAGTTCTTGCGTGCCGCTGACGCGAACGGTATCGCCGACGCTTATTTCGCTGCGCTGCGCCAGGTTTTCGCTGATAACGACGTCGTTGCTGCCGCTGAACAAGCTGCCAAGAGGCGCATCGGGCGGGTCGAGCGCTAGAATCGTATGCGTGGGTGGATAGGTCGCCGGATCAACAAAAAAGCTGCCGATGAAACTGGGACGACCGAACTGCTGCTGGTCGGCTTTGCTAAGCTGCATATTGCGCCCGCTCATGAATGCGGTGGTTCGCGCGCCCTCGTCCCCAGCCCAATCGAGCAGCTCGTTTAGATCCTGGGGCGCAAAAGCGTCAGGATCGTTGCTGCCGAAGCTACTAAACAAACCGTCGTTGCGGATGAGCATATCACCCTTGGTTTCGACGCGCATGTTGTTAATCAGCGTGTCGCCAATCACCAAGCCGAGTGAACGCAAAGCGACGACAGTGGCCACGCCGGCCGTAATGCAGAGGATCGCCAGCGCGGTCCAACGGCCGCCGCGCTGGATATTCCGCAGCGCGTATACCAGATAGAATTTGAGTCGATGAATCATCATTGCGCCTTAAATGTGAACTTTCTCATTGTAGTTGAATTGCCTGGTACTGAAAGACCGCGTCTAGGAGATCGCGGATAGATGGCAGGACTTGCTGTATTGCCATACGTCACTTCGGCGCTATCGTCGCGACAATGCCCGTTGCCCGCGCGCCCGATTCTCGATTATAGTGTGCTAGGCAAAACTGAAAAGGACATCAACATGACCAGACCGGTGATCGGCATTAGCACGGGCGGGCGCAGCGAGGGCTACATTCAATCGCGGCATTATGACGCATTCTACAGTACGCCGGCGCCTTATGTGGATGCCGTTCGTCGCGCGGGCGGCAACCCGGTTTTGCTGCCGCCGGGCAACGACGCCTGGCGCGAACTGCTGCCGCTGCTGGACGGGCTTGTTATCACCGGCGGCACGGACATTGATCCCGTCGAATACAATGGCGACAGCGACAACCCGCATTTGCTGCGAGCCGACCGCGAGCGAGACCAAAGCGAATTGTCGCTCGTGCGGCATTTGCTGCGGGAAAAGGATAAGCCGCTACTGTGCATCTGTCGCGGCTTGCAGATACTAAACGTTGCGGCAGGCGGCAGCTTGTACGAGCATATTCCCGACATCAGCGACCAAGACATTCACCGTAACGAAGAAGGCTTGTGGGAGCTGCAAGAGGTCGAGGTAGAAGCGGACAGCTTGCTCGCGGAAGTCATGGGTAGGACGAGTTTGCAACCGTCTTCGGGTCATCATCAGGCGGTGAAGGGGCTCGGCCGGGGATTGCGGGTCGCTGGCAGGGCAGCCGACGGGATAATCGAGGCGCTGGAAATGCCGGATCATCCCTGGCTGCTGGCAGTCCAATGGCACCCGGAAGTGAGCGCCGAGCTCGACCCCAGCCAGCAGGCGATATTCGACGCGCTGGTGGAGAAAGCCCGCGAATGGCGCAGCCAGCGGATTTACGCTTAGCGATTATCCGATCGCTCAGGTCTCTACGCGAAAACGCGCGATCTCAAATTCGCGCTCGAAGACCTGCTGAGCGCTCTGAATCACGCCGCTTTGGCTCGCGCCGGACTCCGTTTCGTAGACGACGCCTTATGTGAAATGAATTGAGCGTTAAAAGGTTTGAACGTCGATATTGTACGTTTTGCGTAGAATCCGCTTAAACAGATGTGCGGTGACTTTTGCACACAGTCGCGCTCCCAACCCATCAACCGTCTTTGCTAACATGCGTTCCAAATTTCGCCCTGTGTTCTGAAGTTCATGAAAGAGCCCTTCAATGCGTAGGCGCATACTATTGAGCAAAGCATCATAGCCCGGCGGATTCTGGTGTTTCTGGTTTTTCCGTTTTGGCGTCAGGATCCTATTGCCAGTCTGCTCCAGCATTTGGGCTTGCCACTCAGCTCCAATAAAGCCCTTGTCGCCAATCAACACGCCGTTTTTGATATAATCAATCATCGCTTCAGCCGCTAGGCGTTCATCGGTATTGGCCGCCACCAAATCATATACCACCGCTTGACCATCCAGTGTTGATATCATCACCAGCTTATATCCGAAATAGTTTAGCTTGCGGCTGGCGCAAAATCCGAAGTCAGCACTGCCGTAAAAATCACTGCGCCGCTTACTGCGCTTATATCCCAGCACCGGCACCGGCTTGGTATCTATCAGAAATTTTTCCTGATGGGCTATTCCCATGTCCATCAGTAAATCTCGGCGCATCCACTCCATTGGGTAATGCAAGCTGCGCGCGCGGCGATTGAATTGGCTTTGGCTTAAGAGATCAGGGAACAAGTCGCTATGATTGGCGCGCATATACCCCAAATATTGCTGCTCGGATGAAAAGGGTAGGTATTCAGCACACAGCATCAAAGTCAAGACTTCGCTATCGCTGAACTTAGGCTTGCGTCCGACTTTCCTTGCCAAGTACCGCTGTCCTTTCGTGTGACACCAATCGTCAATCAGAACAAAGAGGATGGTAAACAAGGATTCAATGTTTATACTGGTCATTGGGTTGATTCTCCTAATGGCTTGTAGACACCTTCCATTATGGAGATCAGCCCATTTTTGGCAAATCTATTTCACATAAGGCGTAGACGATGAGTTTCGCGAAATAGTCGCCTGGTTCTAAATTGCTGGTATCGAACTGCGCGCGCGACAGGGGCCGCGAGTCGATCACGCGGTCGACTTGCAACTTCTTTTCTCCATGTTCGTTGAACACTTGGATCGTATAGGCCTGGCCATCGATAGCGCCACGCTGCCACCACAAGTTGACAGAAAAAACATCGCCGCTGAATTCTGTCATGATATTCGCCAACTTGATTCCATTGTCATATTGCAACTCAAAGGGGTCCGCTGTCTGGACAAGGGCACATTGATATGCGCGATCGATGTATAATTCGACATTCATATTCTCGCCCTGGACCATCCGCTGGCAGAATCTGAGATTTTGGTTCAGCCAAGCTGCGAATGGACTCTGGTGCCTCGGATCGCTTTCCTGCGGACTGTAGATTAGCCAAAACTGATTGTTCTCTGTCACGATGTCTCCCAGGTCATTGTTCTCCTCATCGGAAAGTTTGACCGTGGCAGCGCCCTGTGAGTCATGGACAACGTGACTTAGGTCGCGCCAATCCGCCAGCGCGATATCGTAGGGGTGGAGCGCGTCACGGCTGTAAACTTCAGAAGGATACAGAGCAATCAGAGAAATTTCGCTGCGCGGACGGTTTATGGGAGCTTGCAGAAATGCCTTCAAAACTGGAAGCTGGTTCTGGTAACCTTCGACACGTTCCAGGCAATCTTCCCGCAGAGCAGGTGATCTGTATATGGATACATACTCGTCCTCATAGGCTGGCGCAATTTCCGAGAAGCTATTTGTTATCTCTTCGACCCCGCGCTCGCCGTGGTGCAAAACCACGTGCGAGAAACCGTCGCTGAGCAATTGATTTACGGCGCTAAGATAATGATCGAAGGCGTCGGATGAGCAATCGGGATTGCTTCCTGCGTGCCAAGCTGCCAGAAGATGATTTCGCCGAATATAGTTGTACGATCGATCTGGTGTGCGACCTGCAAGGCCTTCGGCGTGTGGGTAGCCGTTTATCGTTTGGTAGAAACCATAGATTTTGGAGCTGCGGCGTCCCATCGGCAAGTTTATTAGTTTGATATCCTCTTGATTTGGCTCGCTTCTAAACCAATTGTTAAATTCGAGTTGACGGTCTGGAATTACCTGGCTTAAAGGTGGCTGGAAATATTCAATGGATACCAGGGCTATCGCCGCGATTACGACAATCGAGCAATACTTTTTGGGGACCGACTGCAAGAAAGCTTGCAATCCAAAACAAGACAAGACGGATAAAGGAAGAATTACGCCACTTTGGAAATGATCAGTCTCGTGAATAGCCTCGAATATAAAGGGGAAGACTGCGTCAAGAAAATGCTTGGGTAGCAAAATTTCGGGATATAAGATCCCGTTAACGCGAAGCATCGAACCGAGACGCAGAATCAAGAATGGCAGAAGCAGCAATAGCCAGGGATACATTTTGCGTCGATGCTTGGCAGCGCTTAGCCCGAGCGCGATCAATAGCAACGGCAGGTACCCCAGATAACTGGTTTTATGCTGCTTGCTGTCATTCAAATCATAGACCTCGACAAAAACCGGCGTGAGCAAGGGATGTCCGCCGGTGACGAAGAAGGAAAGCAAATCGTTGCCAGATTCTTCACCCTGGTTCTTTATCAAAGCCTCTTCTAGATTTGAAGTGTCCCGGATCATCGGGAAGATATTAAGCAGACTTACCAAACTTGCCACGGCAAACAAAAGAACTGTCCCGACCCAGAACAGCTGCTGTCGCGATTTAAAGAAAGTGAAGCAGACGAAAAATAATAGCAATGTTAGCAGCAGACAGACAAAAATATACAAACCTATGAAAGCGGTTAAACCAACCAATAATCCGCTCAGCAACATCCATTTCAAATTATGTTCATCAATGCCGCGCTGTAAGAAATAAAGAGAGAGGGGAATCGTTGTCAACATGTTAAGCATAGGATGGTCGGGATGTCCGACTACATGTTGACTGAATCCAAATACGACAGCACCGAATAGCGCCAGCCAGCGATCCTTAATCAAGTAGTTGATATAGATATATGCTGATACAGCCGTTGTAAGGACGGTCAAGAGATATATAAGGTTAAATGCATTTGAGGTTCCCATAATAAATTGGAACGTCCAAAGCAATGTTCTCTGAATCAAGTTGTTAGGATTATAGACAAGAGAAAGGCCATTCGGATAAAAAAGCATATCAGTAAAGTATGGCAAAGCTTCTCCTGCGAAAACTGATCTGCCGTGCCAGGCGTCCCAGATATTTGAATACACGTCTCTTCCGTTAGTAGGAAGCCAGAATGTTTCGGTGTCAAAGACATAAACGATGGTGGGCCAAGTCATCAGGACCAGCAGAACGCTAACGATGACGAGGAAATGCAAGTGCTTGCGCAACATGCTACGTATGCTTGGCATGATTCCTCGAGACGCTAATTGCGCGACAGCTAAATTCTAGCACTGCTTGGATAGTGGACAATCAATGTACAGGCAAACTGTCGAACGCTAGCGAACAAAGCGTTCTGCAGCCGACCGATCGCTCAGGTCTCGACGCGAAAGCGCGCGATCTCAAATTCGCGCTCGAAGGCCTGCTGAGCGCTCAGAATCACGCCGCTTTGGCTCGCGCCGGACTCCGTTTCGTAGACGATGAGTTTCGCGACATAGTCGCCTGGCTCTAAATTGCTGGTATCGAACCGCGCGCGCGACAGGGGCCGCGAGTCGATCACGCGGTCGACTTGCAACTTCTTTTCTCCATGTTCGTTGAACACTTGGATCGTATAGGCGTGGCCATTGATTTCGCCACGCTGCCACCACAAGTTGACAGAAAAAACATCGCCGCTGAATTCTGTCATGATATTCGCCAACTTGATTCCATTGTCATATTGCAACTCAAAGGGGTCCGCTGTCTGGACAAGGGCACATTGATATGCGCGATCGATGTATAATTCGACATTCATATTCTCGCCCTGGACCATCCGCTGGCAGAATCTGAGATTTTGGTTCAGCCAAGCTGCGAATGGACTCTGGTGCCTCGGATCGCTTTCCTGCGGACTGTAGATTAGCCAAAACTGATTGTTCTCTGTCACGATGTCTCCCAGGTCAATGTAGGGCTCATCCGCATTGATGACCAAGGCAGCGCCGCCCGATGCATGAACAACGTGACTTAGGTCGCGCCAATCCGCCAGCGCGATATCGTAGGGGTGGCGCGCGTCACGGCTGTAAACTTCAGAAGGATAGAGAACCATCAGAGAAACTTCGCTGCGCGGACGGTTGATGAGAGCCTGCAGGAATTCCTTCAAAATCGGAAGCTGGTTCTGGTAACCTTCGACACGTTCCAGGCAATCTTCCCGCAGAGTGGGTAATCTGAATATGGATACATACTCGTCCTCATAGGCTGGCGCAATTTCCGAGAAGCTATTTGTTATCTCTTCGACACTGCGCTCGCCGTGGTGCAAAACCACGTGCGAGAAACCGTCATTGAGCAGTTGATCTACGGCGCTAAGATAACGGTCGAAGGCGTCGGATGAGCAATCGGGATTGCTACCTGCGTGCCAAGCTGCCAGAAGATGATTTCGCCGAATATAGTTGTACGATCGATCTGGTGTGCGACCTGCAAGTCCTTCGGCGTGAGGATAGCCATTGAGAGTCTGATAGAACCCATAAATTTTGGAGTTGTTGCGTCCCATTGGCAAATTGATGAGTCTGATGTCCTCTTGATTTGGCTCAGATTTCAACCAATCGTTAAACGCGAGTTGCGATTCTGGAATAACCTGGCTTAGAGGTGGCTGAAAATATTCAATGGATACCAGGGTTATTGCCGCGATTACGACAATCGAGCAATACTTTTTGGGGACGGACTGCAAGAAAGCTTGCAATCCAAAACAAGACAAGACGGATAAAGGAAGAATTACGCCACTTTGGAAATGATCAGTCTCGTGAATAGCCTCGAATATAAAGGGGAAGACTGCGTCAAGAAAATGCTTGGGTAGCAAAATTTCGGGATATAAGATCCCGTTAACGCGAAGCATCGAACCTAGACGCAGAATCAAGAATGGCAGAAGCAGCAATAGCCAGGGATACATTTTGCGTCGATGCTTGGCTGAGCTTAGCCCGAGCGCGATCAATAGCAACGGCAGGTACCCCAGATAGCTGGATCTATGCTGCTCGTGGAAGTCCAAGTCCTCACTGGCGTTCAATTGAAATGCTTCGACAAAAACCGGCGTGAGCAAGGGATGACCGCCACTGACGAAGTAGGAAAGCAAATCGTTGTCGGTTTCCCTTCCCGATTTTTTTTGGAGAGCTTCGCCCATATTTGAACTATTGCGAATCATCGGATAGACGCGAGCAATACTGATGGAAGAGGCAACGCATAAAAGAAGTGTCATTCCCATCCAGAATCTTGGCTTGCGCCACGCTCGATAGGTAAAACAGACAGTGAAAATTCCCAAAGTTAGAAGCAGGCAGACAAATAGATACATTCCTAGGAATGCAGTGATGCCAAGCATTACGCCGCAAAATATGGTCCACTTCCACTTGTCTTCCTTGATGCCACGCTGCAAAGCATAAAGAGAGAGAGGGAACGTTATCATTATGTTCAGATCTGGTTGATGGGAATGCACAATAACATGCTGGCTAAATCCAAAAATGACAGCTCCGAATAGCGCCAACCAACGATGTTCAAAAAGGTAGATGAGGAAAATATACGCTGACAAAGTTACTGCGAGAATGATCAATAGATATACGAGATTATAGGCATTGGACGTCCCCATAATTGACTGAAATATCGCTAGCAGAGTTACATGAGCCACGCTTAGAGGGTGATAGTCTAGTGACAAACCGATCGGATAGAACAACTTGTTCGTAAAGTAGAAATCAGCTTCTCCCGTCAAGATTGACCGCGTGTGCCAGGCGTCCCAGATCTTCATCAACACATCTTGTTCCGGAGAAGGCAGCCAGAAGGTTTCCGTATCAATGACATAAACGATGGTGGGCCAAGTCATCAGGACCAGCAGAACGCTAACGATAACGAGGAAATGCAAGTGCTTGCGCAACATGCTACGTATGCTTGACATGTATGCTCGAGACGTTAATTACAGGACAGCTACATTCTAGCACTGCTTGGATAATGGACAATCAATGTACAGGCAAACTGTCGAACGCTAGCGAAAAAAGCGTTCTTCAGCCGACCGATCGCTCAGGTCTCTACGCGAAAACGCGCGATCTCTAGTTCTCTGAGGAAGAAATGCTGGTTCTGCATGACGATACCCCGTTGGCTAGCGCCGGGCTCCGTTTCGTAGACGATGAGTTTCGCGACATAGTCGCCTGGCTCTAAATTGCTGGTATCGAACTGCGCGCGCGACAGGGGCCGAGAGTCGATCACGTGGTCGAATTGCAACTTCTTTTCTCCATGTTCGTTGAACACTTGGATCGTATAGGCGTGGCCATTGATAGCGCCACGCTGCCACCACGAGTCGACCGATAACTGATCGCCGTCAAAGCCTGCCAGCAAATTCGCCAAGGTAATGCCATTGTCATAACGCAGCTCGAGAGCGTCATCTGTCAAGACTAGCTCGCAGGAGTAGGAGCGGTCGATGTAATAATCGACAATCAGACCTTCGCCCCGGTGAATCTGCTGGCAGAATCTCAAATTCTGATTCAGCCAAGTTGCGAAATGACTTTGGCTGTTCGGATCACTTTCCTGGGGGCTGTATATGAGCCAAAACAGGTTGTTCTCCGCCACGATACTGTCCAGGTCCATGTTCTCCTCATCGGAAAGTTTGACCGTGGCAGCGCCCTGTGAGTCATGGACAACGTGGGTGAGCTCTCTCCACTTCGCCAGCGCGAAATCATAGTAGTGATGCGCCTCGTTGCTATAGTTTGTAGCAGCATACAGGACCATTAAAGAAACATCGCTGCGCGGACGGTTGATGGGAGCTTGCAGGAATTCCTTCAAAATTGGAAGCTGGTTCTGGTAACCCTCGACACGGGTCAGACAGTGTTCACGCAGGGCTTTTAGTCTGTAAATTGATACGTATTCATCTTGATAAGCAGAGGGAATGTTCCTGAAGCTGTCGTCAATTGCCTCGGAGTTACGCTCTCGGTGATGGTGAAGTACATGAGAGAAGCCGTCGTCCAACAATTGCTCTGTGGCGGACAGGTAGCGGTCGAAGCTGTTGAGCTCGCATCTTGGATTAGTGTATTTATTCCAGCTCGCTAAAAGCATATTGCGGTGGATATAATCGTATGTACCCGCGGGCAAACGGTTTGCGACTCCCTCGACATGCGGATACGAATTAAGCGATTGATAAAAACCATAGAGCTTAGCTCCTCGCCGCCCCATTGGGAGGTTGATAAGCCGAATCTCTTCTTGATCCGGTTCATTATTTAGCCAATTCATAAAGGCGAGTTGCTGCTCCGATACGACTTGACTTTGTGGAGTTTGATAGTATTCAAAGGTGACCAAGGTGACCGCGACAAGTACAAAAATAACCCGGCGAATGCCACCTGCAGACTTTAGGAGCGCCATTAATCCAAAACAGGACAAGACCGCGAAGGGCAATAAAATAGCAATCTGATAATGATCGGTCTCGTAGATAGGCAGAAATAATGCTGGGAAGACGGCGTTTAGGAAATGCTTTGGAAGCAACACATTTGGAAAAGTCTCGCCGTTAATTTGCAGAACCGCTCCCAAACGTAATATCAAGAACGGTATGAGCATCAACAGCCAAGGAAACATCCTGCGCCGATACTTTTTGTAGCTCAGCCCAAGCCCTATCAAAAATAGCGGAAAATATCCCAAATAACTTGTCTTGTGAAGATCCCGTATGTCTAAATCTCCGTGCGTATTAAGATCAAATATCGAGTCAAAAACCGGCGTCAATAGGGGGTGCCCGCCGCTGACAAAGTATGAAAGTAAATCGTTATTATCTTCTAGTCCAGAATTTTTTTGTAAAGCTTCATCCAATCTTGATGAATCCCTAATCATCGGATAAACATGTAGGAGGCTTAGCAAACCTGCTACTCCCAGCATTAGTGCTGTTCCAAACCAAAAGCGTGGTTGCCGCCATTTTGAGGTGGTAAAGCAGACAAAATACAAGAAAATTGATAACAAGAGGCAGGCTAATATATATAATCCAATAAAGGCTGTAATGCCAACCAGAAAACCACTTAGTAACATCCATTTCAGATCTTGTTCATTTACGCCGCGCTGCAAAGCATAGATAGACAATGGAATCGTTGCCAATTGATTCACCATAGGATGGTTTGCATGTCCAACCACATGCTGGCTGAACCCAAAAACTACCGAGCCAAATAGCGCCAGCCAACGATCATTAAACAAGAAGTTTAGATAGAAATAAGCAGACCAGACGGTAGTAATGACAATCAAAAGATAGATAAGAGAAAATGCGTTTGACGTTCCCATCACTGATTGGAAAAGCCAAAGCAATGTTCGTTGCATCGCATTGCCGGGATGGAATTCTAGCGACAGCCCTATCGGATGAAAAAACATGTCGGTGAAGTATGGAGAGGCCATACCGGCAACGACCGCATCAAGGTGCCAGGCGTCCCAAATGTTCATCCACACGTCTCTTCCGTCAGTGGGCAGCCAGAAGGTTTCGGTGTCAAAGACATAAACGATGGTGGGCCAAGTCATCAGGACCAGCAGAATGCTAACGATAACGAGGAAATGCGAGTGATTGCGCAACATGCTACGTATGCTTGACATGTATGCTCGAGACGTTATTTACAGGACAGCTACATTCTAGCACTGCTTGGATAGTGGACAATCAATGTACAGGCAAACTGACGAACGCTAGCGAACAAAGCGTTCTGCAGCCGACCGATCGCTCAGGTCTCTACGCGAAAACGCGCGATCTCCAGTTCTCGGTTGAAGCTGCCCTGGTTTTGTACGACGGTCCCCGGCTGGCTCTGTTTGCTATCGGCCTGGTAAACGATCAGCCGCGCGGAATAATGACCCGGTGGCAGATGCGAAATATCAATGCGGCGAAATTCTAGCGGATCGTAGCGAATGACGCGGTCGGCATCCTGGGCAACCTTCACGCCGCCGCTATCAAAGACCTGAATGGAAGAAGCGTGGTCGCCTCCACGAGGGTCCGACCACCACAAAAAGACCTGAAGTTCGTTCTGCGTTACACCGTATAGCCGATTTGCCAATTGAATGCCGTTGTCGTAGCGGACCGAAAGCGCGGCTTCCGCATCGACCAATTCGCAGGGGTAAGCGCGGCGAATAAAGCGTTCGACCTTGATATGGAAGCTGTTATGCGCCCGCCCGCAACGGTGATACTCTTGAAGAAACCAGGAATTGAAGATTGGCATGCTTTCAGGTTCTGTTTGCTGCGAGTCATATACAAGCCAGAGCAGGCTGTTTCTGTTCACGATAGCGTTTATATCCGAAACGCGCTCGTCAGTAGATTGTATATGGTTCTGTTCCCGCTCATCAGTCGAAATATGTATTAGGCTCTTCCATTTTTCGGCTTGGTCGGCGTAGAAGCGGAACAACTGCGCTGAGAGCGGCTGGCTGGCATGCAGGCTGACGATGCTCTCATTTCGCTTGGGAGCTGGCGAAGATAACATGAAGAATTCTTTCAGATGCGCAGCTGCTTCATGGCTGGGCATTTCCTCCGGGCAACTCCCGCGCAGGTCGGTTAGACGGTAGACAGCGCTGTATTCATTTTGGAAAGCCGCTTCGGCAAAGGCAAAGCTATCTTCGACCTTTGAAGCAAAAAACGCTTCGTGATGCAAGACCACGTGCGTGAAACCATCCAGTGAAAGCGCGTCTACAGCAGCCAGGTATTGGGCTTGATTTGAAAGTTGGCAGCGTATGCTCCAGTTGTTGCTCCATGCGCTCAGCAGCGAGTTCTTATTGATGTAATCGTAGGCGGCCGGCGGCGTGCGACCGGCGACCCCTTCCACATGCGGATAAGCAGACAAGGTCTGATAAAAGTCATAGAGCTTGGAGTTTACTCGCCCCATCGGCACGTTAATCAGTCGGATGTCTTGCTGATTATCCTCTTCCGCCAACCAACCGAGAAAAGCAAGTTGCTCATCGGGAATGACTGTATTGTCCAGCGAACTGTAATACTCAAAAGCGACCCCCAGGATGAGCAAGGTGATTATCGTTCCGCGGAATCTGCGCGAAAACGAGCGTAAAAGAGTAATGGCGCCATAGCAGGACAAGACCGCCAGCGGCAGGAGCGCGCCGCAATAAAAGTAGTCAGACGAATAAATTGCGGAAAAAATGGAAGGTATCAAGTTATCCAGAAGTTGTTTGGGCAATACGATAGCATCGTAACGCTGCCCGTTGATGGTAAGCGCTGTGCCGAGCCGCAAAATGAGAAAGGGAAGCATCAGGTATAGCCAGAAGAGCATTTTGCGTCGGTAAGCCGAGCGTGTGAATCCTAAGATGATGAGCGCGAGCGGAATGTAACCAAGATACGAAGTGTTAAAGCGCGGGTCGATGTCCAAGCCAAAAACTTCGCGGAAGATCGGTGTGGTAATTGGGTGATCAACATTAACGAAATAATGAAGCAGGTCGGAGTTGAAAGACTCCCCGCGGTATTTTTCAAGCGCATATCCGAGGGAATTGGAGTCGCTCAGCATGGGATAGACCCGAAGCAGGCCGATTGACCCAGCGATGACGAGTAGCGTTATCACCCGCAGCCAAAATCCCGAATGTCGCCAGCGTTGCAGGGCGAAATACAAAATGAATAAGCCGAGCGCCATCATAAGACAAACATAGGTGTAGATGCCAACAAAAGCTGTCACGCCAGCCAGGAAGCCGGACAGCGCCGCCAAGAACCAGCGCCTTTCCAATACGGCTCTATGAAAAAAATACAGCGCCAGCGGTATTGTGGCGATTGTCGTTACCAATGGCTGCGAAGGGCGAGCCGTGACATAGATGCTGCAACCGAAGATAATCGCGCCGAATAAGCTGACCCACTTTAGCCGGAAGAGATAAAGCAGGTAGATGTAGGCGGACAGAGTCGTCACGAAAATGATTAGCAGATAGACGAGATTGTAGGCGTTCGAGAGTGGCAAGATAGAGTTGAGCGCGCTGAGCATCGCGACATGCGGCAGCGAAAAGCTGTGAAAAACGAGCGATACGCCGTCGGGATAAAACATCAAATCCGTGTATAGCAGATCGGCTTTGCCGGCCAGGATCAATTCGGCGTACCAGGCGTTCCAGATGTTCGTCCACACATCGTAGACGATGGTGGGCAGCCAGAAGACTTCTGTGTCAAATACATAGCGGATCGTCGGATATGTCATCACGACGATTAGAGCAGGCGTAATGATAAGGAAATGCAGGTGCTCCCTCAAAACCCAGAGCAATCGCGACATGATCGAATGTACCCGTCAGCCAGAGGATTCATCAAGGATTTTAGCGTTAGGCGCGCAATCCGCAATACTGAAGCTGTTAGCGCCAAAGGCCCCTAACATCAGTCTCGCTTTGTTTGGACAATGGTGGCGCAAATAAACGAAACTATGTGGGCAGAGATCCAAGCATTGCCAGGTCAACAGTCAGTCGCGAGCGGAGTGAATTACCAGGTTTCCCAATGAACAACTTCATCGAAGACCCTGCGGCCGCCAGCCCGCAGCGCTTGTTCGGCTTCGGCTTTATTGGCCGGATAGCCGAAGGAAATCAGCAGCCGCGTTTGGTAGCCATCGGGTATCCCCAACAGCGCGCTGGCGTCCTCCGGTTGGTAGATGGTGCCGAGGCAAGAGCCGATGCCGATCTCGGTTGCCGCCAACTGCATATAGGCAGCGCTTTGCCCAGAATCAAAGAAGTGCCACAAGGTCCGTTCGTTCTGCGTCGGCACCACGATCACGATACAGAGTGCGGCGCCAGAAACGTGTCCCAAGCCCGCGCCAAGCTGCGCCAGCTTGCCCAGACAGTCTCTGTCTTGAACAGCGATGAAATGCCAGGGCTGGCTGTTCTTCGAGCTTTGGGAACGCCTGCCCGCTTTTAAGATCCGCTCCACCTGCGCGGGTTTCAGCGTTTCCTGCTTATAGTCGCGGATGGCTCGTTTGTTTTGAATCGCCTCCCAAACTTGCATGCGATATCTCTCCAGATTATTTTTTATTGGATGGGGCTGCGCGCGGTCGGGTCGGGTTAATCGTCCGCTTTGGGCATTGTGTCCATATCGGAAACATGGACCTTGCCGTAAGATTTCATTTCGTTGCGCAGCATATCGTTCAATTCCGCCTCGTAGGCAATCTGCGCCTCGATATCGGCTTCCAGCGCGAACTCGATCATGACTTCGGCAACCGACTTCTTCACGCTGCGCTTGATGACCTCTTCCAGTTCGTCAACAGTCAGTTCCATGATTTTGCGATCGTCCATCTTGGTTGGGCAAATCAGCCATTAGTTTGGCTGGATTGCCAGGCTCCTTTCCGATTAAATGAGCACTGCGCGGCAACTAGCTGCCCAACTTATGGGCTTTGTTCCGCGCGCCTGCGCAGCGCAACTCGGCGTGTACTCTTTGACGTAATTGTAACTTCCTTCGAGCCATCCTGCAGCGGAATCGCAGGGCGCTTGACGAGATATAGCAGCCCCGTTTCCTCATAATGTTTATACGCGGGACGAGCAGCGATGTCACAGGATTTGTACGCAATGCACAAGTGGCGCTGCTCAAGATGTCACCTTAGCGCCAAGTCAGCGCTCCATAGCGGCGTCGAGGGCAAGCCGGCGTAAGGACTTGTGCATTGTCAAGGACTGTGTGACAATTCCGCGTTCTGGGCATCCAAAAACGGGGCGCCAATGCCGCTGATTTTTGCGGGACTCATATTGCTCTTTGGCAGCTTTGCGCAAGGCGCGATCGGATTCGCGCTGGGTATGATCGCCGTGCCTCTGCTGGTCGACGCTGGCTTTAGCTTATCGCAAGCTGTGGCGCTGACCACCTTGTCGATCGGCATACAGGTGATGGCGGGCGTTTGGCAATTGCGGGATCATATCCCTTGGTCGGATGTCAAGTTGGCGGCTCTCACGCGCTACGCGACTGTGCCCATCGGCATTATGCTGCTGCTGCTGGTAGAGGACATAAATGGCTCGGATGTCAAGCAACTTGTTGGCATCGGCGTATTGATCGGCGTCGCCATCCGCTTGGCCGCGCCACAGCAACTGAAGCGCGACCTGCCCCTGCCTGTTTCCGTCGCCGCATTCGCGCTTAGCGGCGTCTTGCAAGGTTTGATAGCGATGGGAGGACCGCCGATGGTATTATGGATGACGACGCGCGACTTCCGCGCGCGGCAGGCGCGAGCCTTCACCATGACGCTGTTTCTGCTAAACGCGCCGATTCAAGTGCTGCTGCTATTGCTGCTGTCGCGGTCCATGGGCGTCGATGTGATCTTGATCGCGCTGCTATTGTCGCCGCTGATTTATTTGGGCACGACCATCGGCGTTCGGCTCGGCAATCGCTTTGACAAGCAGTTGCTCAACCGCTTGGCGCTGGCGGTATTGGTCCTTATCGCATGCAACGCGATTTTCTGACGGGAGCTGGATTGAACATGAGCGAACCATCGCCGAGCGCGCCATTAGAATTTAGCCAGGACGAGATGCGGGAATTTGGCTATCAGGTCATTGACACCCTGGTGGACTATTATGCCAGCCGCGCCGAGAGACCGGTGGCGGAAAAGCTGGACTATGACGCGCTGGAAGCGATTCTGCGCGAGCCACTGCCGCGGGCAGGTTCGGCCTGGGGCGATGTTCTGGCACAGTTCCAGCGACAAGTTGTGGACACGTCAAATCGCGTGGATCATCCCCGTTTCTTCGGCTATATCCCGCTGGCGAACAATTTTGTCAGCGTGATGGCGGATACGCTGGCGGCCGGTTACAACATCTTCAATGCGGTCTGGCTGCAGGGACCGGGCGCGGCGCAGATCGAGCGGCTGACGGTGGATTGGCTGCGGCGGATTTTTGGCTTCCCGCTAGAGGCGGGCGGGACTTTCGTCAGCGGCGGTTCGGTCGCGAATCTGTCGGCTTTGGCGGTGGCGCGGTGTATTCGCCTGGACGGAGATATGCAGGATGCGGTCGCTTATTGTTCCGACCAAGTCCATTTCGCCATTTCTCGTGGATTGCGCGTGCTGGGCTTCGCGCCGGAGCAACTGCGCAAGATCCCAAGCGACGAAGATTTTCGCATTTCGCTGCCGCTGTTGAGGGCTGCGATTGCGTCGGATCGGGCGGCGGGCAGGAAGCCCTTCTGTGTCGTCGCCAGCGCTGGCACAACAAATACGGGCGCGGTAGATCCGTTAAACGCGCTGGCGGATCTGTGCCAGCAAGAGCAGCTTTGGCTGCACGTCGATGGCGCTTATGGCGCGCCAGCCATACTGAGCGACAAAGGCAAAGCCGCGCTGACGGGGCTGGAGCGGGCAGATTCCCTGGCTTTGGACGCGCATAAGTGGCTGTTTCAGCCGATCGAATGCGGCGTCGTGCTGGTGCGGGAGCGGCGCTGGCTGGCAGAGACCTTCAAGGAAGCGCCTGAATACTTAAAAGACGTCGAGGGTGAGGGCGAAGAAATCAACTTCATGTACCAGGGCATACAACTGACGCGGCAGTTCCGCGCATTGAAATTGTGGATGAGCTTCAAAGTCTTCGGGCTGGACGCCATCAGCGAGGCGATAGCGCTTGGGTTTGAGCATGCGGAACTGGCGGAGCGGCTGCTGCGCCAAGCCGGTTGCTGGGAGATTGTAACGCCAGCGCAGATGGCTATTGTTACATTTCGCTATATTCCGGCGAATGGTGATGAAGCTCTGGCAGACCGCGTAACTCACGAGCTGGTCGGACTATTGCTGGAGGATGGTTACGCCTTTGCTTCTGGTACGCAACTGCGCGAGAATACGGTCATGCGCATGTGCGTGAATAATCCGCGCGCGACCCCAGAAGACCTGCGCCGGAGCGTCGCGCGCATGGGGCGCTTAGCGGCGCAGCTGGAAACGCGATATGAGAAGGATCCGATATGAGAACATCTAACCCACGTGACCAAATTAAGCTTGGCTCGGACGAAATGCGGGAAATGGGCTATCGAATCATCGACATGCTGGTGGATTACACCGGGGCGCAAGCTCAGTTTCCGGTGACGCGGGCGCTGGATCACGCGACTTTCGAGGAAATCCTGAACGAGCCACTTCCCGAGACGGGAACGGATTGGCAAGACGTATTGGAACAATTCGAGCGACAAGTTCTGACAACCATCGACCACCTGGATCATCCGCGCTTCTTCGCCTATATTCCGTCCTCCAGCAACTTCGTTGGCGTCATGGCGGACACGCTGGCTTCCGGCTATAACATTTTCAACTCCTTGTATCCACTTGGGACAGGCGCGGCGGTAGTCGAAAAACTGTGTATCAATTGGCTGCGCAAGCTCTGCGGAATGCCAGAAGAGGCGGGAGGCTTGTTTGTCAGCGGCGGCTCTGTTGCGAATTTGTCGGGTTTGGCGGTCGCGCGTCAGGTCCAACTGGATGGAGACATGCGCGATGCCCTTGTTTACTGCTCGGATCAGACGCATTTTGTCATCTCCCGTGGCTTGCGCATACTTGGTTTTGCGCCGGAACAACTGCGCGAAATACCCGCCGACGCAGATTTCCGGCTGCCGGTGGCGGATCTCGAACGGGCAATCGCAGAAGACCGAGCGGCGGGCAAACGGCCTTTCTGCGTTGCCGCCACGGCCGGCACGACCAATACCGGCGCGATAGATCCCCTGAATGACTTGGCGGATCTGTGTGAGCGGGAGGGTCTGTGGCTGCATGTCGATGGCGCTTATGGCGCGTCTGCCTGCTTGACCGCGCATAGGAAGCAGGCGCTTGCTGGCATCGAACGCGCGCATTCGCTGACTTGGGACGCGCATAAATGGATGTTCCAACCTATTGAATGCGGCATTCTGCTGGTGCGGGATCGCCATTGGCTCGGCCAGACCTTCAAGGATACGGCGCACTTCCTAACCGATGCCGAAGATCATAGTAAGGATAAGGTTGGCGAAGAGTTAAACTTCATGTATCAGGGCATACAATTGACACGCAATTTTCGCGCTTTGAAATTTTGGATGAGCTTGAAAGTATTTGGCTTAGGCGCAATGCGAGAAGCGATTGAACGGGGATTTCAGCTGGCGGAATTGGCGGAATCGCTCTTGCTTGATGCAGGCAAGTGGGAAATCGTAACGCCGGCGCAAATGGCGATCGTGACCTTTCGTTACCTGCCAACTGCTGGCGATGAAGCGCTGGCAAACCGCGTGACAGATGAATTGTCGGGCGCCTTGGCTAAGAATGGATTCGCCTTTGCATCGACCACCAAGCTGGGCGGGAAAACAGTTATGCGCCTGTGTACGAATAATCCACGTACCACGCCAGCCGATTTGCGGCAAACTGTTTTGCTATTGGGCCGGCTGGCGGCGGAGCTAGAGACACGGCTCAAACAAAATCCCGCCGCAGCGGAATAATTCAATTTCCCCGCGACATAATAGAGCAATCGCGACAGCGATTTGTCCAGATTTTGGGCGGCTCAGCGAGTCGCCCAGCGTCAATAGACCCCATTTTGCGCAACTTCATCAATAGCGGACAATCCGCTCCACAATTTGTACGGGCTGTACAGCTAGCCATAAGTTGCTAAAATACGCGCGTTTTGCATACCAGCTTTGGCATTCACGCAATCATTGAGGACTGGACATTGGATATCGAATTTCTGGCTTTTTCCCTCGCCAGCTTCCTTTTCATCGCTTTGGCGTCCATTCAGGTTGGTCGCTTCGCGACGCGTTTTCATCTGCCTTTGATCAGCGGCTATTTGCTGGCGGGCATCCTGGCGGGTCCCTTCATTTTCCAATTCATCGAAACCTTGAATATCGAGGCGCTGTTATTTCTGGATGAAACGGCGCTGGCATTCATCGCATTTGCAGCGGGCAGCGAGATGGCGCTGGATGAATTGCGCGGGCGTTATCGCAGCATTGGCTGGAATACGCTGACACAGATTGTCGCGGTCTATGTCATCTGTGGGGCGGCGATTTTTCTGCTGGCTGATTCCATACCCTTTATGCGCGACTTGAGTCCTGCGGGGCGGCTGGCGGCGGCTATCCTCGGCGGCACCATTTTGGCGGCGCGCTCGCCTTCTTCCGCCATCGCCATCATCAATGAAGTGCGGGCGCGCGGACCCTTCACCAAGACGGTACTGGGCGTGACGCTGGTCAAGGATGTGCTGATTGTCGTGCTCTTCGCGCTGAGCACGTCCATCGCCGCGACGCTGCTGACGGGGCGCAGCTTCAACCTCGGTTTCATTTTGCTGGTGAGTTTCGAGGTGCTGGGTTCAATCGGGCTGGGCATCGCTGTCGCGCAGTTGATGCAGCTTATCTTGCGCAATCATTGGGAAGATTGGCCGAAAATCCTAATTCTGCTATTCATCGGTTATCTGGTCTTCTTTTTCGCCGGGGAGTTACGGCACTGGAGCCACGACAACCTGCCGGTCGAATTGCTTTTTGAACCGCTGCTGATATGTATGGTAGCGAGTTTCTGGCTGACAAATCGGTCGCCCTATCGCAGCGAATTGCGGCACCTGCTGCATCGAATCGAAATGCCGATATTTGTCATCTTTTTCACATTGATTGGCGGATCGCTGGACATTGGCATCGTGATGACCATACTCCCCATCACCATGCTGATTTTCGTGGCGCGGCTGGCGGCGCTCTTCATAGGCGGATATGTCGGCGGCACGATAGCGGGGGATCCGCCGCAGTTCAACCGCTTGACCTGGATGGCTTACATCACGCAGGCGGGTGTTGGCTTGGGCTTGGCAAAAGAGGTGGCGCTGGAATTCCCGCAGCTCGGCAACGATTTCACGACCTTGATGGTGGCGGTTATCGTCTTGAGCCAATTGGCGGGACCGCCTTTCTTCAAATTCGCCATTCGGCTGGTGGGCGAATCGCACTTGCCCAAGGACATCAAAGACGACGAAATCCTGGATGTCGTGATCGTCGGCATCGAGAATCAATCGCGGGCGCTGGCGGAGCGCTTGCTGGCGCATGGCTGGCGGGTCAAGCTGCTGGATATCGACCAATCGCATGTCTCTGTGTTGGCCGCGTCGGACGGGCTGCGGCATGAGCATTGGCTGCCGGAAGTTACGGCCGAAGAGCTGCGCAAGCTCATCGAACCCAAGACTGAGGTTGCCGTCACCCTGCTGCCCAACGACGCCGACAGCTTGAAACTGTGCCAGATCTTCTACGAGGACTTTGGCATCACGCGGCAGATCGCCCGCCTCAACGAATTCAACCTGGTCGATCAATTCCGCGAATTGGGCGTACACGTCTTGGATCCGAGCAATGCCATGGTCCATCTGCTGGACAATTTCGTGCGCGCGCCACAGTTGGCGACCATGGTCTTTGAAGATGACCCCGATCATGATGTCATCCAGGTAACTATTACCGACCCCACCGTGGATGGATTACACTTGCGCGAGCTGATCTTGCCCGATGATGTGCTGGTGCTGTCCATCGTGCGCGGTGGCCATTCCATCGTGCCGCATGGCTATACAAATTTGCACGTCGGCGATGAACTGACGCTGATTGGTCCCACGGGCAGCCTGGATGAAGTGGCGCTGAAGCTGGGTTATTGAGCCTTGCGGCGCCTTTGCGCGCAGGACAATAGCACCAACGACTATTATGTGTCGACTGTCACAAGAACCTGGATTTGTAGGGGCGACCAATCTGGTCGCCCGACGTTGCTACATTTAGGTTTCGGGCGACATGGTATGTCGCCCCTACATCTTGGTAGATTTATGTGACATTCGACACACATTGGTTCTGGTGGGATTGCTCTGCCTTTGCATGTCAATACTATTGACATATTGATAATTATCAATATAATAGTGATTGACGTATTCATTCTGGATTACCTGAGGAAGTCGATATGAAGAAGTTGCCAGTAGCGATTATTGGCGGAGGACCCGTTGGGCTGGCCGCGGCCGCGCATCTCATCGAAGGCGGCGAAAGCGCGCTGCTCTTTGAAGCCGGCGCGACTGTCGGCGCGAGCGTACTCGAATGGGGACACGTTCGCATGTTCTCGCCTTGGCGCTATAACATGGACGCCGCCTGCGCGCGCCTGCTGGAAGCGGCTGGCTGGCGCGCCCCGCCCGCTGATGAACTGCCGACCGGCGCGGAATTATACGGGCGCTATCTGCGTCCCTTGGCGGAACTGCCGGTACTGCGGGATATCGTCAAGACCGGCGCCCGCGTGACAGCGGTTTCCCGGCGTCAGCATGACAAGATGAGGGACCGCGGCCGGGACGACGCGCCATTTGTACTGCGCGTCGCCCTGGCCGACGGCGGCGAAAGCCAATTCGAGGCGCGCGCGCTGATTGACGCATCGGGAACCTGGCGCAATCCCAATCCCGCCGGCGCGCAGGGCCTGCCCGCGCTCGGCGAGGCGGCGCTGCGGGGGCGCATCGCCTACGGCATGCCAGATGTCATTGGGCGCGACCGACCGCGCTACCAAGGCCGGCGCGTCATGGTCTTGGGCAGCGGGCATTCGGCGATCAACTGTTTGCTTGATCTCATCAGCTTGGGCGGGGAGACCGAGGTTGTCTGGCTGATGCGCGAGGACAATTTGCGCAAGGTATATGGCGGCGGCGAGCAGGATGCCCTGGCCGCGCGCGGTCAATTGGGTTTGCGCGTCAAGGCGGCGGTTGAGGCAGGCGCGCTCGAGATTGTGGCGCCCTTGCATGTTGCGGGGGTCGCGGCGGAGGGCGCTGGATTGCGGGTCGGGGGCGACATCAATGACGCTGAAAGCAGCGTGTATGCCGACGAACTCATCGTTTGTACGGGGGCGCGGCCCGACTTTGCCATGCTGAGCGAGCTGCGGCTTGATCTCGACCCGAGCGTGGAGAGCAGCCGCGCCCTGGCGCCCTTGATCGACCCCAAGCTGCATAGCTGTGGCACGGTGCGCCCGCATGGCGAGGCGGAACTGCGCCAGCCGGAAAAGGACTTCTACATCGTGGGCATGAAGAGCTACGGTCGCGCGCCGACCTTTTTGCTGGCGACCGGTTATGAACAGGCGCGTTCGGTGGCGGCGGCGCTTTGCGGCGATTGGGAAGCGGCGCGGGACTTGCGGTTGACTCTGCCGGAGACAGGCGTCTGCGTCACAGATTACAGCGCTGACGAAGCCTGCTGCGATGCCGTCATCGCGGACTGCTGCGCGCCTGCCGAGCCTGTGCTCGACATCGCTGGCATCGCCACAGTCGGCTGATGAGGCTGAAGAAGTAACAGCTGCCAGGAAGTTGCGCTTACCATAGCCTACTCTACGCTAAACCACCGCTCACCCTACGCTATACCCAGGGCAATCGCTTCAAAATCCATAACTGCCGAATTTAACATCAAACTGATGAATTGTAGGGGCGAGCCTTGGCTCGCCCATGAAATTGGGGGCAAAATCGTGGGCGATTCACAGAATCGCCCCTACATTACGTCCTTTTTTGGCATATATACGGATAAATCTCGGTGTTGGCGGTCAGTGTCTACGCGACTCTCGGTGTCTATGTGGTGAATATAATTTGAAGCGATTGCCCTGACGCTATACCCTCTCAAGCATGAGGAAGGGAGCTGTTTTTCTAACCGCCCCCCAGCTCTTTTCCTGCGCGCTGGCCGCAGGAAGCCCCAGCCTCGATTCTGTAATCAAATCGTAATTAAATTACCCTTGACTGCGCTGAGACTGCCTCTACAATGCCGCCTGGCACAAAAATAGAGGAGATCGTCAGATGCTTCAAAGCAAGAATTTGCTAGTGCAGCTGGGTTTGGTCCTTGCCTTGGTCGCCTTGCTTAGCGGCGCGGTCATCCAAGCGCAGACTTTGGAACCACCGGTAATATTACGCGTCAAAACAGACATTGCCGGCGAGGCAGTGGTCATGTGGGATCCAGTGCTGGGCGCGAGCCGCTATGAAGTTTATGTACGCAGTTTTAATAACGAGTGGAAGCCTAGCAAAAGAGGCGGCAAAGGCGGGTGGTATCCAGCCGATGGCGACAGTTGGCACCAGATTAAAGCTCTTAAGCCCGGCGCCTGGTATAACTACCGTGTTCGCGCTATCGACGCCGACGGTCAGGCGAGTAAGCCGTCGAAGCTGTTCAAATCCGCTCTGGCGCCCTGCTGGGCTTGGCAGCGATATTGGGCAACTGAGGTGAAATGGACTGAGGCACATACGGCTGATCCGTTTACGCCGCCGAAAGAATGGGAAGGCATTGAAAATATAGGCGACTGCAGGCAATAAGGCAGGCCGTCTCGCAATTTGATTCGCCAGCGCCAGTGACAATTCGGCGGGAAGTTCAAAGAAAACCAGCAGTCGATGCTCGGCTGCTGGTTTTTTCTTTGTCGCTTGTCCCTTCGCCAGCCACGCGCTATGCTCTGGCGCAGATTATGAAATGAGCGAAGGAGCTTTCGCATGGCGCATCCCTTGGTCGAGCAGCTTCGTTTCACCCGCGGCGAATTCCTGCGCTGCCTGGATGGCTTAAGCCCCCAAGACGCTTGCGTCCGTCATGGGCAGATGAACTGCATCAGTTGGACGATCGGGCATCTGGCGGATCACGAGAACCGGAATTTCGTCTTTCTAGGTCAGGGCAAAGTGATTCAGCCGGAGCTACGCAAGATCTGCAGCTTTGGCTGCCCGCCGTCCGCGCCCAAGCTGGACGAAATGTGGCATGCCTGGCGCGAGGTGACGGCGAGCGCGGATGTTTTCCTGGATACGCTGACTACAGAAAAGCTCCAAGAGCATTTCCAATGGAAGGGCGAGGCGCTGGGCGAATCGATCGGCACGATGACGCAGCGCGTCATTTATCACTACTGGTATCACCTGGGCGAGGCGCATGCCATCCGGCAGGCGCTCGGTCATGGCAGCCTGCCGCAATTCGTGGGCGCGCTGAATGACTATCCCTACCGCCCGGGCTGAGCCGATTGAGCCATGGAACAAAAGCCGCGCATCGGCATCACAAGCAGCTTGGAGCATGGTCGGCAGACGCTCGACCTGCGCTATGTTGAGGCGGTTGAAGCAGCCGGCGGCATTCCAGTCATCGTACCGCTCTTGCAGACGGTCCAGTCGGCCGCGGATTTCGCGGCGCTGCTGGATGGTTTGATAATCACTGGCGGACCGGGCATCAAGCGCGGCTTGATTGGCGCGCTGCCGGATGATCTGCCGCCGGTCGACCCGCGCCGCGACCGCAGCGACGCGCTCATCTTCCGCGCTATGGCGGATCGTCCTTTTCTCGGCATCTGCTATGGCATGCAGTTCGCCAATGCCATGGCGGGCGGCGCCATCTACGGCGACGCTCAGGCGCAGGCTCGCGCCGCGGGTCACAGCGTCGATCGCGGCGGGGGCGAACACGAGATCCGCATTTCAGCGAACTCGCACTTGCAAGCCGTGCTTAAAACCGACCAATTAACGACGAATTCTCATCATATTCAAGCTGTGGCCGCTGTGGGCGAGGGTTTAGTTGTGACGGCGCGGACGGCGGACGGCGTTATCGAAGCGCTGGAATCGGAGCATGGACGGATTGTCGGCGTGCAGTTCCATCCCGAGCGCATGGCTGGCGCGGCGCGCGCGCTCTTCGCGGATTTGATTTCGCGGGCTAAAACAAGCCAATCAGGCGCGTGAGCAGGTTGTGCTTGATGTAACCCCTTTCGGCGTACCAGCGCCAGGTGTCTTGCAAGCTGGTAGCGATGTCGATTTGGGGCTGGAACAGCTCGCGGTAGGCTTTGCTGCCGTCAAAATAAATGAAGGCGGCGCCCAGCCGCGTTTGATCGGCGTCCATGGGCGTCTTGATGCCGCAGCGGCGCAGGGCGTCAACCAAGCGCGCGATGGGCTCCAGCATGAAATCGGGTGTATTGAATAGCGGCGCTCGCGCGCCACAAGCCGCCGCGATGAGGGAGAACCACTCGCTATAGGGGTAATTGGCGCTGTTGAGAATATAGCGCTGGCCGCTGCGCCCACGCTCGATGGCATTAACATGAGCCGCCGCCACATCGCGCGCGTCAATGACCGCCAAGCCGCCGGAGGCAATCGGCACTGCCCATTGGTAGCGCGCCGTTTCGATGACAAAGGTGCCAGAGATGGCGTTGAGATCGCCCGGACCGATGACCACGGTCGGATTCAGGGTAACGACATCCAGCCCCGAAGCGACAAATTCCGCCACAACTTCTTCGGCTTTGACTTTTGAGTAGGCATACCTGTAGCGCTCTGGCGACAGGTTGAAGCGATCGTTCTCGTCCGCGGGCGCGGGACCTGGGCGTATGCCGACGGTCGCGGCGCTGCTGGTGAAGACGACGCGCCTCACGCGAGCCGCCTGCGCCGCGCTTAAGACATTGCGCGTGCCTTCGACATTGATGCGCCACAGGGCGGCTTTGTCATCGTCTTTCCAGTAGTCGGCTTTGGCGGCGGCATGGAAGACAATCTCGCAGCCGGCGCAGGCGCGCTCAAGCGCTGCCAAGTCGTCGAGGTCGCCGGCGACGCCCTCATAGTCTAGACCTTCCAGGATGGCCAGCTTCCGCTCTGAGCGGTAAAGGACGCGCAGCTCATAACCTGCCGAAGCCAGCTGTCGGGCGATATGCGAGCCGACGAAGCCGGTCGCGCCGGTTATGAAAACTCTCATGCCACCTCGGCTGGTCAGGGTTTAGGTGTCATTGGCATAGGGTATCCTAGTCGCGTTTCCGCGAAATGCAAAGTCCCCGCCCGCCTAGAGCGTGATGATGCCCAGTTGCGTGGCGCGGACGACCGCTTCGGTGCGGCTCTGCGCGCCCAGCTTGCCCATGATCGCGTTCACGTGGAATTTGACCGTGTGTTCGGTGATGCCCAGGTCCAGGGCAATGGCTTTGTTGGTCAAGCCCCGCGCCAGCAACTGCAAGACCTCGTTTTCGCGCGGCGTTAAGGGAGTCGCCTCCGCCAGCAGCGGCAATTGCAATGAGGCGGCTGGCAAGAGGCGCAAGCTGGGATCGAGCGCGATTAAGCCGAAGTCGATGGCCTGCAAGGCGCTTGCGAAAGCCTCCGGATCGCTTTCACGCGGCAAGACAGCATAGCCGGGACAAGATGCCAAGGCGCCCATCAGCGCCAGCAGGGACTCTTCGGTTTCGTCATCCGCCACCAAAGCCAGGATGGGTATGCCACCGACCCATTCGGCAAGGGATTGGCGCAGTGTCTCGCTGCGCCAGCCCAGATCAACAACCAGCGCATCCGCTCCCCCCTCCTCGACGAGCAGGTCCAGATCGCCGCCGTCGCTCTGTGCCAGCACGATGAAGCCACGCGCCTCTAGCAAGGCTGCTAAACCGGCCCGAGCCAGCAAGTTTTCCGCGACCACAATCAGTCGCAGGTCGGTATCCGTCATGAGCATAACATTCAAGTTGGCATTGAAGAAAAACCGAGTATGTAAAGAGGATTCACCACAGAGGCGCAGAGAGCACAGAGAAAATTGCCAGTGCGATTAAATGTAATTCGTTTCATTAGAGCAATCATACCAGAACATTACGTGTTGAATGTAAATTATTCTAGTCCTTGATGCAATTGCCCTGCCCTGCCAAACTCGTTTTTCGCAAGAGGCGGGCAAAATTGTTATAATGTCAGTTGAACGGTAGCAGTTCTGTTGCCGCGCCATTGGCGTGGAGCGGCGGCAGATGTAGTAGGAGGCGCCCTATGGCTGATGCGAGAATCTCAGTTCAAGATCGCTTTATTCCGCAGACCCTGGACCTGTTGCAAGGGGTCTTTGCCGGCTATCCAGAACGTAATTTTGCCGTGCGTTTGTGGGACGGAACAATCTGGGAGCAGGAAGGCACGTCCGAGCATCGCTTTACGATCGCGCTCAATCATCCGTCGGCGCTGCGCCGCATGTTCTTTCCGCCGACCGAACGGCGCCTGGGCGAAGCGTATATGTTTGGCGATTTCGAAATCGAAGGCAATATGTACGAGGCGTTCTACCTGGCGCGCTACCTGTGGGAAAACTGGACCTGGCGCGATACGCTGCGCTTTGCGCCGAAGCTGCTGCGCCTGCCTGCTCACTCGTTCAGCTCGAACCAACAGATCGCCCATATCTCCGGGCAGAAGCATTCGGTCAACCGCGACAAACAAGCGATCCAATACCATTACGATGTATCCAACGAGTTTTATCAGCTGTGGCTGGACGAAAAAATGGTGTATTCCTGCGCCTACTTTGCCGACCCCGACGAGAGCATCGATACCGCGCAGAGCCGCAAGCTCGACTATATCTGCCGCAAGCTGCGCTTGCAGCCGGGCGAGCGCTTGCTGGACATCGGCTGTGGTTGGGGCGCGCTGATAATGCACGCCGCCCAACATTACGGCGTTGAGGCTCTGGGCATCACACTCAGCGAAAAGCAATTGGCGCTGGCGCAGGAGCGCATCGCCGCGGCTGGGCTAGCTGATCGCTGCCGCGCCCAGATGTTGGATTACCGCAACGTGGACGAGTCGCAGCCCTTTGACAAGATCGTCAGTATCGGCATGGTGGAGCATGTCGGGCGGGAAAACCTGGGCATCTATTTTGAGAAAGCCTATCGCCTGTTGAAACCGGGCGGCGTCTTTCTCAACCATGGGATTACGCTATTGGGCGCGCCCTTCGAGGCGCTGTACGAAGCAAAGGATTCATTCGTCCAGCAATACGTCTTTCCCGATGGCGACAGCCAGCCCATCGCCTATGTTTTGGATGTGGCCGCCAAAGCCAACTTCGAGTGCCGCGACGTGGAAAGCCTGCGCGAGCATTATGCCTTGACGCTCAAGAACTGGCTGGAACGTTACGAGGCGCGTGAGCAGACCATCCTCGATATGCTTGGACCCACCGGCTATCGCCAATGGCGCATCTACCTGGCGGGCGCGCGCTGGGTCTTCGAATCCGGTTACAACTCCATTCATCAGGCTTTGCTGTACAAATCGCAGGACGGCAAGACCGCGCATGGTCATCTGCCGCTGACACGCGATGACTGGTATGAGCGCGGAGCCTGATTGCGCGTCCTTAATACGCATGAAATGAATTCTACAGATTGGGCGACTCGGTGGACGTTGTTGAAATTCTCAATTTCCCCCACCCCAAACCCGTTTGCCATCTCTATGGCGAGGAGGGGCCGCGCCGCGTAGACACTGGCGGTCGGGGATGGGGGCTGTTTTTCAACGGAGTCTGCCGAGTCGCCCCTACCAAGACCTTCGTATTCTGAGTTAAGGATCCCATGTCGCGCACTGTAAAATGAACTTCAACTGAAGGGAAACAACTTTACCAGTGCAGGGGCGACATTCCTCAAGCGCGGCAAAAATATCGCAAGCAGTTGCGCGCCTTCGTTGCTCAGATCAGCCGCTGCTGCAGTTGTGGCAACAGGACCTCGTCGATGCGCAAATCGTTACGCCGGCGATCAAGGAAATAGCTGACTGATTCGTAGCCGACGCTTTTGAGCTTGTCGAGCGCTTTGTCGAAGTCGGCGCCAACGCGGTAAGCGTCATGCGAGTCGGAGCCGAGCACAACGGGAATGCCCCGGCCCGCCATTTCAGCCAAGATTGCCAGCCCGGGATTCATTTCCGGATAGGGTTTGTTGAGACCGCTGGTATTGAGTTCCATCGCGATGCCGGTACGCGCGATGCGATCCAGGACGCGGCGAATCGTATCCTGATGATCCGAGACATCGTATTGCTTGGGATGCGCGATTTTCACGATGTCGGGATGGCTGAGGCAGTCAAATAGCCCGGATTCAGCCGCGTTCGCCAAGTTCTCGAAGTAGCTCTTTTCGTATGCCAAGCGCGATGAGCCTTCGAGATAGATCGCCTGATATTCTTTGGTCTGCGGATGGACCGAGCCCAGGATATAGCTGAAATCGGCTTGTTTGTGCAGGTCCTCCAGCCAAGGCTCCATACCGGGCATATAATCGCTTTCCATGCCCAGGCGCACATCGACGCGCCCTGCAAATTCCTCTTGCGTTTGCGCGATCATCCCGACATATTGCGGCAGTTGATTGACGCTCATGCGCACACCGGGATTCCAGCCAAAAGGCATGGGGCTGTGGCAAGTGAAGGTGATGCCGCGCAAGCCCTTTTTCTCGGCTTCCCGCGCGTAGTCGGATGGGACGCCGCGGGCGTGCTTGCACAGTGTGGTGTGCATGTGAGAGTCGTACATATTCGCTTCGTATGGCATGGCGGCTCCGGGGCGCTGGATGCGGACGCAAGACGCCCATTGTGGCGCAGAAGCGGGGCGATGTCTATGATGTCTTTAATATGCCCAGAAGCAAAACCAAGTAAATAATGAGAAACGGTTAGGGCGACTCGCTGAGTCGCCCAAAACCTGGACAAAGCGTTGAGCTTTCATTTTTCATTACGTTTTTGGAATTGCTTCTGCGTGCTCTGTTCTAAAAAATAGAAGCGGCTACCCTGCTTGCTGCGCCCCTATACGGCGCATTCTCAGCTGGTGGCCACGCGCGCGATGTCCGCGATCCTGGCCTCGGTGGCTTCGTCCAGCTCGGTCAAAAACCAGGCATTGGCGATGAGCTTGTCGGGCGCGTCTTCGTCCATGGGCAAGTTCGCTTTCTCGGTGAGACCGAAGGTCACATAATCATCCATGCGAATGAAGACGAGCACAGGACCATTCAAGGCGTAGCCGGGCATGCCATACCACAGTTTCGGCTTGAGATTGGGGTTGGCTTCTATGATGATTTCATGCAGGCGCATTCCCAGCGCGGCGCGGGTCTTAAACATTTGCGGGATTTTCTCGAGTACGGCGGCTAGGTTATCGGCATCCTTCTTAGCTTTCCTGCTTGACATTTAAGTTGCCTTTCTTCAAAAAAGAACAGGATTGAGAGCCAGGTTCGCATGCAAGCGCATTCGAGACGATACTGCATTAAGCAAGTTCTTGCCACTCACGGCTTGCCTCTCGCTTGAAGGCGCGGCGCGCGGGCACGTTGACCCGTTCCCGCTTAAGCCAATTCAGATAGCCGGCGCATGTTGTGGCGGTTATCGCGGTAGAGATCGCGATAAATGGCATAGAGATCGTCGTATATCGCCTTCGTGGCCGGGTTGGGCGTGACACGGCGGTCGATGCGCACCCAGGCGTCGCGCAGTGGCGCGAAATCCTCAAAGATGCGAGCCGCCATACCGGCCAGGTAGGCGTCGCCATAGGCTGCGCCGATCGTCTGGCGCGGCAGGTCTTGCGGCAAGCCCGTGATATCGCTGCATATTTGCAGCCAAAGCGGGTCCTGAACGCCGCCGCCGATGGCAACCAGTCGCCGCGGATGGGCCTCAACTTCGGCCATGGCTTCGATATTATGGCGCAAGCCATAGCCGATGCCCTCGAGCAGGCTGCGATAGAGATGGGCGCGGCTGTGGCTGAGGCTCAAACCGAAGATCATGCCCTTGGCATGCACATCGTTAATGGGGCTGCGTTCGCCGCTGAAATAGGGCAAGCTGACCAAGCCTGCGCTGCCGGTTTCTATGCGCGAGGCGCTCTGTGAAAGCAGGGCGAAAGCAGCCAAACCCTTAGCCTCCGCTCGCTGTCTTTCGGCAAGCGCCAGTTCATCGCGGAACCAATTCAAGAGCGCGCCGGATGTCGACAAGCCGGCCGCGAGAATTGCGCTGCCTGGCGCGATGCCCACGGATGCCCACAGGTCGCGGTGCGGGCGGTAGGCGGCAGTGGTCTGGATTAAGAAGAGCGTGCTGCCATACATCACCATCAAGTCGCCGACCTGGGTCGCGCCGGCGGCAATCGCTTCGGCGAGCGCGTCAGCGCTGCCGGTGGCGACCGGCGTGCCGGCGGGGATGCCTGTCTCTGCGGCGGCTTTGGCTGTAACCGTGCCGGCTTGCTCCCCGGACCAGAGCGTCTCCGGCAGCCACTCTAGGGGGCAGATACGCTCGACCCAGTCCTTGCGCCAAGACAATTCGCGCGCGTCAAAAAAGGGCGCGAAATAGGGCGCGACGTAATTGTCGACGACGAAGCGACCGGTCAGGCGGTAGACGAGATAGGTTGAGGCTGTGACGATCTTGCGGGTGCGCGCGAAAAGCTCGGGCTGGCGCCGGCGGTACCAGAGGACTTTGGGACCGACTGACTGTGCCGAGAGCGCTTGACCGGTACACGAGAAAATCTCATCCGCGCCCAATTCCGCCCTCAGGTCCTCAATTTCTTGACCGGCGCGGGTATCGATGCCGTAGAGGATGGCGGGACGCAGCGGCTGGCAGTTTTCGTCGAGCGGGAGCATGGTGGGCGCGATGGCGCTGGCGGCGACGCCGGCGATTCGCGCTGGATCAATGCCCGTGTCTTCGATCAGAGCGCGCGAAATCGTACAGAAGTCGCGCCACCAGACCGCGTCAGCATCTTGTTCCGCCCAGCCGGGCTGCGGGATATCGAAGCCGTGCGGCGTAGCGCGCGTAGCCAGCACTTGGCCTTCCAAGCTGACCAGCGCGCCTTTGGAACTTGAAGTGCCGATATCGATGCCCAGCAGCAGCCGATCGTCTTTCATAAGTCCCGAACTTCTCAGTCCAAATCGACGGGCTGACCGGCGCGCGCCGATTCTTCGACCGCGCAAAGCACGCGCGTGACCAATGCCGCCTCGGCGCCTGTCGCCAGGACGGGTTTATCGTCCACAACGGAATCGACAAAGCGCGCGATCGCTTCCAGCACGAAGCCGCTCATGCGCGCTGAATTGGCATCGAGCGTGAAGCCGAGCACATCGGGCAGGCTTATCGCATCGCGCGTGTATTTCTCGACGGCGCGATTGTCTGAGGTATTGATATAGAGCGCGCCTTGACTGCCCAGGACTTCCATCTTGAAGTTGAAAACGTTAGGCTCGGTCTCGGGGAGGATCCAACTGTTTTCCAGCGTGACGACCGCGCCCTTTGCGAACTCGACAATGGCGATGTGGAAGTCTGGCGTATCAATGCCCATGTCGCGCAGGACTCCTGAACGACTGACGGCATAGACGCGAACGGGTTTATCGTTCAGCAGCCAGTGGGACATATCCAAGGTATGGCTGGCCAGGAACCAGAGCGCCGAGCTTTTGCCAGCCCAGGGCAGCATCCGCGTGGGCACAAAGGTCGTATTGCTCAGGCGGGCGTAAATATATTTCAGATCCCCCAATTCGCCGTCCCTGACGCTTTGACGCGCCTGGACAAAGGGCGGACTGACGCGGTTGTGAAAGTCGACCATGAGCTTGACGCCGGCTGCTTCAACAGCTTCCAGGATGGCTTCGGCATCTTCGACGGTGGTCGCCAGCGGTTTTTCCACCAGGATATGTTTGCCGGCTTTTGCGGCGGCTACGGCAAGGTCGCGATGGGCGAAATCGGGCGTGGCGATGGATACGGCGGCGATATCGTCGCGAGCCAGCAGATCGCGATAGTCACTGTAAACGTGGGGCACGCTGTAGCGCCCGGCGATTTCGCGCGCTCGGCTCTCATCCAGATCGCAGACGGCGACCAGATCTGCCTGTGGCATATTGTGGTAGACATGGGCATGCCAGGCGCCGCCGACAATGCCGGTGCCAATCACGCCGAATCCTGTTTGACTCATATCATCTCCTTCTCATTGGAATGCGAATCTCCAATTTTTGTCATTACCGGTAATAATTGCTGGTTTCGGGTTTTCATTGCATTTGCTTGACATTTATTTGTATACCGTTTATACTTGCGCGTGAAAGAAATCTCTATTGTTACGGGAAAGCGCATGGACATTGAAGACAAGTTAAACCAACACGAACGCAGCATTGGCAGAATTGAGGGGAAACTAGAGTCCCTCGCTACCAAAGACTTCGTCCGCAAGGAAGTTAATGACGCTGTCAGAGTGATCGATGAGAAAATCGATGCCAAAATTGATGCGCAGTCAAAGGACTTAAGCGACCAGTTAGAGCAGCTCAGCAATAAAATCGAGCAGGAGCGCAGTTGGCGCATGAGAGTTACCGGCGCCGCCAGCATCCTCGCGCTGGTATTGGTCGGTATATCCAGCCTGATTTCTACCCTCGCAACGCTTGGCATCCTATCCACCTAAACCATTGGATCGAAAAACTAGAACAGGAAACTCAATTTATGTCATTATCGGTAATAATTGCTGGTTTCGGGTTTTCATCGTATTTGCTTGACATTTATTTGTATCCCGTTTATACTTGCGCGTGAAAGCGCATGGACATTGAAGACAAGTTAAACCAGCACGAACGCAGCATTGGCAGAATTGAGGGAAAACTCGAATCCCTCGCCACAAAAGAATTTGTCCGCAAGGAAGTCAATGAAGCTGTCAGAGTGATTGACACCAAAATCGACGCCCAGACCAAAGACATACACGACCTGATAGAGCAGCTCAGCAATAAAATCGAGCAGGAGCGCAGTTGGCGCATGAGAGTTACCGGCGCCGCCAGCATCCTCGCGCTGGTATTGGTCGGTATATCCAGCCTGATTTCTACCCTCGCAACGCTTGGCATCATATCCGCCTAATCTATACAATTGTCGCGCTTGGCGCTACAAAACTATCCTTGCCCTGACCTGGCCGAATGTATGTAAGCGGACAGGACGGCTAACCCTTGACCGCGCCAAAGGTCAAGCCGCGCACCACATAGCGCCCGAGAACCAAGAATATTAACATCGGCGGCAGCATGGCGACCACAGCCGTCGCCGCGATTTGATTCCAGTAGACGCCGGTCGATGCGAAAAAGCTGATGGTGCCGACCGGCAGCGTCGTTGTGCTTTGCTTGCTCAAAATGAGCGGGAAGAGCACATTGTTCCAACTGAAGACGAAGGTGAACATGGAGGTAACGATGATGCCGGGCAGAGCCAGCGGAATGATGATGCGGAAGAAGGCGGACAAGCGCGTCGCGCCATCGACCCAAGCCGCTTCTTCCAGGTCGAGCGGCACTTCGTCCATGAAGCTCTTGAGCAGCCAGACTGAAAAAGGAATCGCCAGCGTCTGCAAGGTGAGGATCATCGCCTGGTACGTGCCGGACCAGCCGATGCGCGACATGAGAATGAAATAGGGGATGACAAAAACGATCGGCGGCGCGATCAGCAAGCTGATATACCAGTTCATGATGAAGTCCTTGCCGCGCAGGGCGAAACGCGACAAAGCGTAAGCGGCTGACATGGCGAAGGGCAAGCTGAGCAAGGTGGCGCCCGTGCTGACGATGACGCTGTTGAAGACCTGGGGCCGATTGTTGCCCGGGTCGACGAAGGTGCGCTCGAAGGATTGCAGCGTCGGCTCGAAGAATAGCTGCGGCGGGATGGTATAGGCGTCGCTGGGATGGCGGAAAGCCAATAGGATGAACCAGAAAATGGGACCGATGAAGAAGATCATGACCAGCGTCATCAGCGCGTAGATGACAAGGCGATGCCGGGCGCGCAGGGTCTTCATGGGTGTAGTGGTCCTATAAAACTGGACAGGAAATCGCAGAAATTTTGGGGGGACATTTGTGCCATTCCGCCTCGTATTCTGCCGGTGTCCGGTAGTCTATGCCGCTGTGAATGCGCTGTGTATTGTAGACCACCTCGATGAAGTGCCCAAGTTGCTCGCGCGCTTCTTCCATGCTCTGGTATTCGCTCAGGTACACTTCCTCCTCCTTGATCGTGCGGATCAACCGCTCGGCATAGCCGTTTTCGCTCGGCTCGCCCGCGGCAGACATACTGATTAGCGTTCCGGTGTCGTGCAGCAGCTTGACATAGTCATTGGCGGCGTATTGCGACCCTTGGTCGGAGTGATGAAGCTCCGGCGCCGCATGATCTTCTAGCGCTTGGCGCAAGGCTGCCAACGTCAAGCTCTTATCCGAAGACCAACTCAGATGCCAGCCCCGTACCGCGCGCGTGTACACATCCATCACGACGGCCAGATAGATGAAGTCCGAGCGCAGACGCAAGTAGCTGATGTCGGCAACCCAAATCTGGTTCGGACGCAGCGCCAGCAGCCCTTTGACCAGGTTCGGATAGCGCCCATAACCATGTCGGCTATCCGTGCCGCTGCCCCGGCGCTGCTTCGGCTTGCGGGTCAAATCCAGATCCCGCATCAGCCAGCCAACAAGATGCCGACCCACGTCCATCATATAAGGCTCACGCTTCAACTGCGCCGCTATCCGTCGGCTGCCATAGGTGGGATAGCGCCCGGCAACCTCCACTATCGCAGTACGCAGGCTTTGACAGTCGCGCGGCTTGGCTTGATGATAATAGCTGCTGCGGGGCAGCTCGAGTACGGCGCAGCTTGCCGACACCGGAAAGTCCTGGCTGAGCATCTGCGCTAGCTCTCGCTTTCGGGTGGTAGAGATTGCACATAGTGAGAGGCTTTTTTTGCAATTTCCAGTTGCATGGTCAGCTTTCCCACTAGCCGCTCTAATTCAGCCATCTTGTCCGCGCGACGCTTCTGCTCGGCTGGTTGACCGTAGGCGAAAGCCTGCTTCGCGCCTTCGAGAAACTGGTCTTTCCAGCGGTAAAGCAGGCTGTCCTTAATCTGGTACTCACGACTGGCTTGCGCCAGAGATTTCTCACCGCGAAGGATTTCCAGCACAATTCTGACCTTCGTTTCCGGCGAGTGCTTCCGGTATTTCCCCATGAGCGTGTCCCTTTCACTGTTACTCTAGAATACTCTCTTTTCTAGGTGCCCAGTTTTTCAAGACCACTACAGGGCGCCTACCATTCCCGCTTGCGGAAGATGAGGATGATATACAGATTGATGATAACGGTGACGATGATGACCACCAGCCAGGTCATGGCCGCGGTCAAGCCGATGTTGTAATTGACCAAGCCTTCGCGATAGAGGTTGAAGCTGAGCGTGCGCGACGAGGTGCCGGGCCCGCCGCCGGTCAAGACAAAAACCAGATCGAAACTGTTGAATAGCTGCATAAAGCGGATCATGACCAGGAAAGCGGCAATGGGGCGCAGCAGCGGCAGCGTAATCGACCAGAACATGCGCCAGGGAGACGCCCCATCCACCTGCGCGGCTTCTTTAACTTCTTCCGAAATGGACAGTAAACCGGCATAAAGCACGATGGCGAAGAAGGGTGTCCATTGCCAGGTATCCACCATGCCGATGGCGAAGAGCGCGCTGCCGGCGTAACCCAGGATGCCTTGTGGCGGCACGGGAAAACCGATGCCATCCAGCAGCCAAGGTAGCAAGCCGCCGTTTGGCTCGAGCAAATAACGGAAGAGAAAGCCCGCCACCACCGGCGCCAGGGTGGTGGGCATGATGAGCAGGGCGCGGCAAAAGCCCATGCCGCGCAAGTGGGTATGCAGCAGCAGCGCGACGCCCATGCCCAGCCAGAATTGCGCCAGTGTGCCCAAGCCCGCCAGCAATAACGTGTTCTTCAGCGCTTCTGTGAAGGGCGTAACCTGGAAAACCATGCGGTAGTTGTCCAAGCCCGAGTGATAAAGCGGGACGGGGCTGGTCTGCAAGTTCCAGAACCAGAAGCTGTTGCGCAAGGCGAAACCTAGGGGATATAAAATCAGCGCCAGCAAGATGATGATTGATGGCGCGAGCAAGAGGTATGGCAGTCGCCTCTTGAGTTTCATACGCAATTGAGTTGCCCCCATCCCCCAGCCCCTTCCCCCAAACTGAGGGAAGGGGAGCTATCACTTATGAAACTCTCCCACTATATGGGTCGTGTAAGTCGCGTAGACACTGACCTACAGGGGAAGATTTAGGCAAGGGGTATAACAGGGCTCTACATTCCTGCCAGGCTGGCGATCAAGGCTTTGGTGTTGTCCAGCGTGTCGTCGAAGCTATCGACGTTGTACGGGATCATCTGGTTGCCGCTCAAGATGTTCTGGAAGAGCGTCTGAGTGGTCTCCAGCGCT
Source organism: Phototrophicaceae bacterium (assembly GCA_965116975.1). Classification (GTDB taxonomy): domain Bacteria; phylum Chloroflexota; class Anaerolineae; order Aggregatilineales; family Phototrophicaceae; genus UBA6055. The sequence goes on along the minus strand of OZ220735.1, from coordinate 943,376 downwards.
TGTTCGGGCGTGACCGCGCCGGTCATCGCCTGGTTGATCTGCAAGCCATAAACGCCTTCCAGCGAGGTGTAGATCGGTGCCGGCGGACGCACCACCTTGCCATCGCCCAGCTTCATCATCTCGAGCTGCGTGCCCAGGAAGGGATAGATGGCATTCAAATCGGCATCCTCGTAATTGGATTTGCGGCTGAAATCGGCGAATTGATTACCCGCGACATTCACCTGTCCCATCGCCTTTTGTCCATCGGACCCGGTCGCCCATTTGATAAACTGCCAAGCCGCGTCTTGATTGGCGGAGGTCGATGGCATGCCCAGCGACCAGCCGCCCAAGCTGACGACTTGATCGCCGCCGGCCGTCTGCGTCGGCAGCACTGCCGTCTCGAACTTGTCGACCACGGGCGAGGGCGTGCCAGTCAGATAACCATCGTTGTTGACCAGATAGAAGTAGGGCGTCCAGTGATAGAACATGCCGATATCGCCTTGCGAGAAGCGTGTGCCGGCATCGAACCAGAGATAGTTGATCGATTCTGGCGGCGACCAGCCATAGAGTCGGTTCCAGTCGTGCAGGGCGGCGACGTTAGACGCGCTGTTGATGGTGGGGCTGAAGTCCCAGGGCGCCTCGGGGAATTGCGTGAACCAGCGCGTGCCGTAGCTGGCGGCAAGCTGCGTGTACATATGCACGACGGGCACAGGCTGCGCGCCGATGACCGTGGTGCCGTACATGCTTGTGCCATCGAGGTCCATACCGTTAATCTGCTCGAGGATGCCGAAATAGTCTTCCCAGGTCCAGTTGCCAGCGTCAGCCACGGACGAGGGCAGCGGATCGATTCCCGCGGCTTCGAAGAGATCGGTGCGGTACATGATGCCTTGTCCATAAGAGGCGATGGGCAGCGTCCAGACGTGATTGCGCCAGGTGCTCAAGGAATAGAGGCATTCGGGCACGAAGTCGTCGATGGCGGAATCGGAATCGGCCGAAATGAAGTCATCAAGCGAGCGAATCCAGCCGTTGTCGGCATATTGGCTGATCCACATCTGGTCGACGGCGATGACGTCGGCATCCGCGCTTTGGGTGAGGAATGCGTTGACCAAGCGCGCTTGCAAAGCCGTATAACCCAGGGACTCGATATTGACGCCGATACCAGTTAACTCGGTGAATTGTTCGACTACGCTTTGCAGCGCCAGATCCCAGGGGTCGCCGACTGTCAAAACATTGATGGTATTGTCGCTCTGGGCGGCAACGCGCGGAAGATTCGCCAAAGGCGACAGCCCTCCCGCGACAACGGCGCCGGCCGCGCCGCTCATGCGCAGAAAATCGCGGCGACTCAAGTTTTTCTTGGACATTGTTTACTCCTTCTTTTTGTTTCTGTAAGTAAGTGAAATGCTGCGGTGGAATTCATTCGATAAGCGCCTCCTCGCCTAAGCGTCAGATCAAGATTTTGCCATCCGCCAATACCGGCGCTCCGTCGATAAAGACGGCGCCGGTCTGCCGCAGGTCCTTGACCAGATCCCAATGGATGCTGGACTGATTGACCCCGCCGCACTCGGGATAGGCTCTGCCCAGCGCCAAGTGGATGGTGCCGCCGATTTTCTCATCAAGGAGTATATCCTTGCAGAAGCGATTAACGTAGGGATTCATACCAAAGGCAAATTCTCCTAATCGGCTGGAACCGGCATCCGTATCCAGAATGCGCCGCAGGAAATCTTCATTTGTCGAGGCGCTGGCATGGACGAGCGCGCCGTCCGCCCATGCCAAGCGCATGTCATGCGCCTCTTGTCCGCCAAGCACGCCGGGCAACTCAAAGTGGATATGCCCGTTAAGCGTATCATTGACCGGCGCGGTATAGATCTCGCCGTCGGGAAGGTTGATCTTGCCGTCCAAAACCTGCCATTGCCGCCCGCGCAGAGAGAATTCGAGGTCGGTTTCTTCACCGGCGATGATGCGCAGTGTCTCGCTGCCAGCCAGGCGCTCGGCTTGCCGCCGCCATTCGCGCGCGGCGGCGGGATAGTCCATCAGGCAGGCGGCGAAGAACATGTCTGCAATCGTTTCCAGATCGGTATCCGCTTGCCGCGCCAGCTCGGCGTTGGGCACGCGGACCAGGCACCAGCGTGTTTGCTGCCAGCGCAGGCTCGAGATTTCTCCCAAAGCAGCTTGGTTTGCCGCCAGGACCGCGGCCGGGATTTCGTCGTGCAGGCGCAAGTCATAAGCGCCGCGCAAGCCGAAATAGACATCCGCCCAAGCCATGCCCTGGGCTTCGATTTCGGGCCGCCAGTTGTGCTGTTCAGCCGAGCCGTGCAGGAGCAGGCTGTGGCGCAGTTTTTCCGAGAGCAATTGCACCTGCGGGTAAGCGCCGGCTTGGATGCAGGTTTCGTAGACGGCCTGCGCCAGCGGGAAGCTCTCGATTTCGCCCATGGCGATCATGACGCGCTCGCCTGGTTGCACGGCGGTCGAGTAGTGGACGAGGACCTCGGCGACGGCTTTCCAGCGGGGGTCGGTTGCGGGCATTGGATGGTTCCGGATGGTGTTAAGTGGAGTATAGCATGGGGCTGGGGGCGAAGTTGGTTGATGATATTTCCCGACGCCGGGATTTTCTCACTTTGGGCGTCGAGGAACGAACGGCAATTGACCTACAGAAAACGTAATGAAGAAGAGCGCCCTAGTTTTGATAGGGCGTTTGCTTTGCATCTTTGTCTTGGCCGCTTATTACAGGATCGTCTTTGTTCTGAACAGTATCGCTCAAGCGCTTGATGGCGCCTTCACGGTTTTGTGGCAAAGTCTTGTTATCCTCATTCTGCCCGAAACGCGCTTCAAATTCAAAATCTCGATACTTTGCTCGCAGCCATCGCGGATCCATTATGAACAGACCAGCAAATATCAATGAGATCACGATATATTCGAACGGATATTGGTGGAATAAGGCATACACAGCGAATCCAACCAGAAATACTCCGACAAGGAGCCGAATGATAAGTTGCATTTACCATCGGACGCCCATGTACAACATGGTCATAGCGAAAATTATGAATACCAGCGTTTCTCTAGCTGACCCGCCATCGCTCAAACCGACGTATATTCCAAGGCCGGACAATACCAACATTGCAGCGAGAATAAGCGGGTCTTTCACCTTCATTGATCGTACCCTCCGACTCTGACCAGGGCCTGTCTGCAAAACTGACCTCTATTCTATATCTTCAGCTGTGAGTATAAGAAATATATGTTGTCTAAGCAAGAATATAAGCAGAATTCGTACATAATAAACAATGAGAATAACTTCGCTTTGATCTTTCAGCGTACTTGATGAAATCATTATAAAGTGGTTCGGCTAGACGTTCATTTTCAGACTATAGCGCAGATCCGACTAGATTAGGTTGACGTTTTGGGAAGTTTTTGCGCACATGGTGTCAAGGCACAATCGCCCCCTCAACCCGCTCCCGCCCCAGGTACTGACGTTCCTGCTCGACAATCTCGGGATCGAGCTTGACAAACAGCGGCGACGGCTGGCGCAGCGTCTGACCCTGCTTTAGCTTGCTCGCTTGCCACTCGCCAATCGCCTTCGTCCCGTCATAGATCAGCGCCAGATGATCGCGCGATTCTTCACTGTAATTCTCGATTTTCAGCTCGCCGAAGAGTTGCCCGTCATAACCCAGCATCGCGTGAACTTGCTGGGAGCTGAAGGGGATGAATGGCGCAAAGAGGATTTTCAAGTTGTCGATGCAGCGCAGCGCCGCGTAAACCGAGCGCGCGGCATCCGCCCGGTCGGCTTTGATTGCCTTCCAGGGTTCGCGTTCGTTAAGCCAGAAGTTGACTTCGCGCGCCAGGCTCAAGGTCTCTTCCAGCGCTTCTTTCAAGCGGACTTGCTCCAGTAGCGCGCCAACAGTCTCAAAGCCGTCTTCGGTTTTGGCGATAATAGCAATATCGGCGTCGATGAATAGATCGAAAGCAGGCACAGCGCCGTCAAAGCGCTTGTAGGCGAACCCCAACATGCGATTGACCAGATTGCCCCAAGCCGCCAGCAATTCGTTGTTGACCCTCACCAGGAATCCACTCCAAGAAAAGTCGCTGTCTTGCCGTTCGGGGAAGCTGCGCGCGACATAGAAGCGCAGGGCGTCTGCTTGGTAGCGTTCCAGCAGGTCGGGCAGCCAGACCGCCCAATTGCGCGAGGTTGAGAATTTCTGGCTCTCGATATTCATGAATTCGTTGGCGGGCACATCGTAGGGCAACTGCAGCGGGGTATCGCCGTAAACGGGGTCATCTTCGTTGTAGATGCCGTCGATGCCGAAGAGTTCCGCCTGCCAGATGATGGTATGGAAGGGGATATTGTCCTTGCCGATGAAGTTATAAATCCTGGCATCCGGGTTATACCACCATTTTTTCCATTCGTCGGGCTTACCGATATTCTTCGCCCATTCGATGCTGGCGGTGAAATAACCCATGACCGCGTCGAACCAGACGTAAAGCCGTTTGTCTTCCCAACCGGCCAGGGGTACGCGAATGCCCCATTCGATATCGCGGGTAATGGGACGCCCATGCAGACCATCTTCGACGTAGTTCCGGCTGAATGTGCTGACATTGGGTCGCCAATGATGCGCGTGCGCCGCAAGGTATGCCAGAATCTGGTCGCTGAACCTGCCAAGATCGAGAAAATAATGCTCGGATTCGCGAGGGACCAACTTGTCATCGGGGTTGTTGCGGCTGTGCGGCTCAATCAACTTGATGGCATCCATCAGATTACCGCATTTTTCGCATTGATCGCCGCGCGCGCCGTCATAACCGCAGAGATAGCAGGCGCCTTCCACATAGCGATCGGGCAGGAAACGCTTTTCGCTTTCGCTATACAGGAGGGTCTGCTTCTCTTTGTACAGGTAGCCGCGTTCTAGCAGCGTGGTAAAAATGTCCTGCGCCACTTGGTGATGATTCTCTGTGTCGGTGTGGGTGAAGAGATCATAGCTAATGCCGACTTTGCGCTGCGTGCGCAAGAAGCGTTCATGATAATGTTCAAAGACAGCATGCGGCGTCGTACCGCGTTTGTCGGCTTCGACCGTGATGGGCGTGCCGTGGCTGTCCGATCCGCTGACCATCAGCACGTGATTGCCGCGCAGCCGATGATAGCGGGCGAAGATATCGGCCGGCAGATAGGCGCCCGCCAGGTGCCCGATATGCAAGTCGCCATTGGCGTAGGGCCAAGCCACAGACACGTGAATATATTGTGCTGACATCTGGTTTCCCCTTTTTCGCAGCGAGCCATTCAACATCGGCTCGGCCATGCAATAGTACAGCAACAAAAAACCGCCTGTCGAGGACAGACGGTATCAAGATTCAGCTAAGTATCGCCTAGGCGAGCAACAGCTTCCGTCTGTCCCGGGGGACTGCGGGCATCCGCATAGGCATCGCAACGCTCGCTAGTACAACCATGCGGCGAGTGTAACATGGCTGTTCTTATCTCGTCAAGCGCCTCGGCAGGCGACGTCAGGGCAATCGCTTCAAATTAATTTCAACATAGAGGACGCAGAGGACACAGAGTATTAGGAGTTTAGACGACTATTCTTCTAAATCTGCGGCACGGAATCGGCAACAGTCCCCAGCGAAACGTGATTTGTCACCAAAAATCACAGCTGAGATGAGATTTTTTGTTTTTCTCTGCGTTCTCTGCGTACTCTGTTGTTAATTTTCAGTTTAGAATCCCGCCATATCGTCCGCCATCATTTTGAAGCGATTGCCCTGCAGGCGACGTCTGGCATGGAATGTGACTGTCGGCTACAATACTCGCCGCTTCTCCGCATAGGAACGGGATCCACTCGCTTGACGCAACCATTAGGAGACCATCAACCCGGCAATTCTCAGCCACCCGGGCTGATTACGAATCGCGAAGAGAGACACGCTCCGGAACAAAGCCGGGGCTGTTTGTTCTGGGTTATGCTTATAATCATTTGCATCGTCACTGCGGTCCTGATCGCCTTGGCATCCGCCTATGCTGGTTGGAATTCTGGCATCGCTGTCGCGCGCGAAAACGCGACCGCCACGGTCGATGCGGATTCGAGAGAACAGTGCCAGCGCATTCGGGCTGATTTGGAGGCCGGCAATCAGCAATTGGCGCAGACCAGGCTCGCCTATTTGCTGCGGCTGACGCCTGCTCCGCCTTGCCTCGCCGCAATTATGCCAACGGCGACCGCGCTCTATCAACAATCTCAGCCAACCGCCATTCCACAGCCAACGGAGTTGGTCCAGCCCACCGCCACCATGCCGACCGCTGCCACTCAAGCGGCGATTGCAGTGGCGACAACCGGCAATCAGCCAGTATACGATTTGGAAGCCTTGCTGTTGGAGGCGCAGGCGGATATCGTGACACAGGAATACCGGCGAGCGATAGACACGCTAGATGCCATCATCGCGCTAGACGAGAGCTTTAAGCGCGACCGCGTGCGCGAGCTCTTGTTTGCCGCGCTGACATCGCAAGCGACCGCGCTCTTCCGCAGCGGGAGATTATCCGAGGCGATCTTGACGACAGGACGCGCTGAAAACTACGGTGATGTCGCAGACTTAAGCTTCGAGCGCTCTGTGGCCGAACTTTACTTGAGGGGTTTGCAATTGAAAATCGCCAATCCAGGCGAATCCGTCCGCCTTCTTGGCATAATCGTCTATGAATATCGTCTCGGGACCTATCTGAACGGCCAGGTCATCACTGAATTGCAGGGCGCGCATCACAACTATGGGGATGCCTTAGCTTTCCGAGGCGAGCACTGCCGGGCGCGCGACCAGTACGAGGCGGCTTTGGCTTTGCAGCCAACTGTGACGACCATCAGCCGCGGCGCTGTCATGGACAAACGCGACCAGGCGAATGAACTGTGTCCGGCACTCAACCAGACGGAAGCGTCACAGCAGGCAAGTGTCGGGGTCGGCCAGCGTCCCAGCCCCGCGCCTGTCGGTCAGACGGGTTAGCTACTCTTCAGTGGAGGGTCCTTTGTCGATGAGCCAGATGTAGAGTCCGTCACGATTAATGATTTCGCGCATTTCCGGCGTCATGCCTTCATATTGCCAGGGTCGGTAGTTGAAGGGATGGGAGACCTGCATGAGAACTTCGCCGGCCGGGAGGTCTGACATTTCCGTAATTGGATAATAGTAACCGGCATTCACCAGCTCGTATCGCGCGTCTTCGTAAACAGGATTTGCAAATCCATGGCTCCTTGATGGAGGGCTAAAAGTCGAGGTCAACGTCACCTCTCCATATTGGTCACGGACCTGCCGCGTTAGCTCGATGTAGTTCTGCTGGTTTATCACCGTCATCATATTCATCAAGGCTGCTGCGATTATCCCCACCATACTCAAGGCTGTTAGCCGGTAACCATGGCGCTTGACGTATGGCGCAAAGGCAAAGGCGCAGATCAGTACTATAAAGGGCACCAAAGCACGAACAGTTCGCCCAAAGAGAACGATCACGTGCAGACCGGTCGAGAGATACGCCATCATTCCGTAGATCAAAGCCAATGCCGTTAGCCAAAGCATGATGCGGTGTCGCATGTCCGGTCGACGGTTCATAACCTCTCTGGATGCCAAAATCAGTCCAAGAACCCAGACCAGAGAAATCAGGCCTTCCGTCTCGAAGATGTAGACAAATGGAAGCACTGCCCCTTCTTCGTATCTGCCTTGAGTAATCCTACCCGCCTGTGACAACAACCCCTCAATCACATCGATTTTCGCGACATCATTGTTGTAAATCAGAATCGGAACCAGCAATATCGAGGCGCCGATGGAGACATAGAATAGCCTTGCAATCATCATTCGAGGTGTGCAAGAGAGAATCAGACAGTACAGAAATCCAATTGTGCACACCAGGAATACGTGATTCGTATATATCCAGAATGCGCAGAAAAGTAATAGCCCCGTCAGAAGCCCGCCGAGAATGTCAAACTCGCGCAGGCGCAAAGCGACATAGAGAGCAGCGAGCGCGCAAAGCATAGAAATATCGTATGTGAGGAAATGTCGCGACCAAATGAACCAGGAATTAGAAGCGGCCAGCAGAAATGCGGACAACAGGGCTTCCAGGTCATCCGCACCCGCTCTTCGGGCAATGTAATAAATGAGACCGATTGAAAGCACAGAGGGAATCGCGAAGAATATCGCCGAAAAACGAAAGTCGCCAGTTTGGTCTGTCCAGTAGTCTCGCCACGACATACTACTGCTCATGGTTAATTCAAAGGCAACTCGATGGATGAATGCCGGAAGAAATGTCGCAGCATAAGCGCCGGGATGTGTCCGATACTCCAACATGCTGCCGAATCCACCTAAAATATCTCCCTCAAAAACAGTGTCAACGAATTCAATTGTGTAACGATAATAGCGGTGTTCGTCGGGGAAATATCGTTGACCGCCATCGGCAACTAGCAGCAATCTTAATACCAAGGCGACGAACATGATGAACAGCAGCGCATGAACCGAGCGAAAAGGCTTGGATGCAAGACTCCTGGCTGTGGACTGCAAACCAGCGCGCGCTTGTGTAAAACTTGTCCGTTCAGTTATGCGCTTCGCACTCATTTTCCATTTTCTATGCTTCAACCTGCGATTCAGTTGACCGCAATTTACCAAAGCGACCAGTGGCTTAGCTACTCTTCAGCGGAGGGTCCTTTGGCGATGAGCCAGATGTACAGCCCATCACGATTAATGATTTCGCGCATTTCCGGCGTCATGCCTTCATATTGCCAGGGTCGGTAGTTGAAGGGATGGGAGACCTGCATTAGAACTTCGCCGTCCGGGAGGTCTGACATTTCCGTAATTGGATAATAATAACCGGCATTCACGAGCTCGTATCGCGCGAGCGGATTCTCTTCTCCGTATACTCCAAAGGGCATGGCCGGAGGACTCAACATTGTCTCGTATGACACTTCACCGTAATCCTGTCTTGCGCGCCTGGCGACTTCGATAAAATACTCTTGACTGATCGCCGGAGCAAAGTTTGCGAGCGCAAACAAGCAGACGATCCCAAGAAATATCAAGACAGCGGGCCAGCCGCGATTCAGCAGCAATGGAGTGATTCCATAGGCACTCAAGAGAATAATGAGCGGGACCAAAGTCCGAGCAAGGCGGCCATATACCACGGATAGCTGCAAAACAGAAGAAAAAAGGCAGAGCAGTAGATACAAAGAAGCCAGACAAGCCAACCACAAAACGGCGCGCTGCCTGCTTTCTGACTTCCACTGACTCCGTAAGGTCCACCCGGCAGCCAACAGGCACAGCACCCAGATCAAAGCGACTCCCGCTTCCGCATGCCCAAGGTATAAGAATGGAAACACGATACCTTCGGCGTATTCTCCCTGATTGGCCGATGACGAAAACGCAGACAATTCGGAAAGGATATCGATGCCCAGAACATTATTGCTATAGAGGAAAAGCGGCGCCGCGAGCAACAGCGCGCCAAATGCCATGCCCGCCGCTCGGATTGCTGCGTCACGCCAATTAGAGGCCAGGAATCCGCAGTAGATCAAGGCGATCATGAGCACAAAAGTGATATGACCAAAATATACCCAGATGCAGAGGAATGTCGCGCACCCGGTTGCAAGCGCGTGTTTTAAGCTAGTTGCGCGATTGCCAATCGCGAGCCAGAGAGCCGCCAAGCCAAACAGCAGCGAAGAGTCATAGGGCAAGAAATGCTTGGAATATATAAAGAAGGTGCTGGATGCCGCCAGCAGGAATGCCGCGACCAGCGCTTCAGCTTCGCCAGCCCCGGCACGACGCGCCAGCAAGTAAATCATGGCAATCGAAAGCACTGAAGGAAACGCGAATATCAAAGCCGAGACACGGTAATCATTGTCGCGACTAAGCCAATATGTCGTCCAAGAAAGCCCCGGTGGCGGGCTCAAGTGAAAGATCACGCGATGGAAGATGGCAGGAAGAAGCCCAACTGCGGTGAAACCGTGATGCTTGTCGTAAGCCAATACCATGTCTATGGCGCTGCGTAAGTCAGCCTCAAACAACGAGTGCACAACGCTGACAGACCGTCGTTGATAGCGACTTTCGTCAGGGAACGAAAACTGGCCGCCGTTGAAAATAAGCAACAGGCGCAGCAGGTAAGCCAGGAGCATCAATAGTGACAAAGTCTGTGTCGCGCGCAAATTCAGGCTCATGGCTTTACCAGCGTATGAAACTGCCCCTCCATTGCCATATTACCGCTTCACTCCAGGTCCGGCTGCGTGTCGATGAGCCAGATGTAGAGCCCATCACGATTAACGATTTCGCGCATTTCCGGCGTCATGCCTTCATATTGCCAGGGTCGGTAGTTGAAGGGATGGGAGATCTCCAGCAGTACCTCGCCGTCCGGCAGATCGCTGCGGATGTCCACTATCGGGTAGTAATTGGCGGCATTGAACAGACGGTAGCGAGCCTCAGGCAGCGCGGGCTGAAGATCCCACCAGTTAAATACCGGATTTTCGCCCGTTTCAACAGTTGTCTCGAAGGAGACATCATCGTAGGTCTGATACACTTCCCAAGCGATTTCCAATGGATATTGCTGCGCGATGGCCGGAACAAAGTTGGCCAACGATAGCGCGCCAATGCCCAGGACAAATATGTTGAGCGCGCCGCGTCCATAGCGCAACAGACGCGCTGAAAAGCCATAGGCGGCTGCCAGCGCGATAAATGGTATTAGCGAGCGGACCACCCGGCCATAAACAACAAATAGCTGCAAACCGGCGGATAATAGCGAGAGCATCAGATAGAGAGCAAATAGGCAGGCAAACCAAATCAAGACCCGTCGGCGATCATTTGCAAGGCAGCGGCTACGCAATTGCCAGGCAGTCAAGACCAACCCGCATATCCAGACGACGCTCATGGCGCCTTCGACATCACGGAAATACAGAAACGGGAAGATTGCGCCTTCGGAAAACGCGCCGTGATCGACCGTTTCGGAGAAGGTCATCATCTGTAGCAAGACGTTTTCATCCAGGATTATGCTGTTGAATAAGATTACCGGGAGGAAGAACAGCAGTGCGCCGCATGCCATGCCAAGCGCCCTGCGCAAGGCGTCGCGCGGGTCCGCAGCCAGCAGGCCGCAGTACAGGATGCCGATGGTGATGCTAAAGGTAACGTAACCGTTGTATATCCAGAAAACGAGAAAAGCCAGGCAACCAATAAATAAGGCGTTAATGATGCGCCCAGCGCGGGGGCGAAGCGCAAAATAGATGGCGATCAAGCCGATGAGAATCGCCAGGTCATAAGGGAGAAGATGCTTGGCGAAGTTGAAAAATGAATGAGAGGCCGCTAGTAGATAGGCGCTTAATAGCGCTTCTCCATCATTGGCGCCGGCTTGTCGCTGGATCAGATAAATCATGCCGATGCAAAGCACAGAGGGCAGCGCGAAGATCAGCGCGGGCAAGCGAAAGTTCTGTGGCGGGGTATGCCAAAGATCTTTCCACAGCAAGTTGTCGTCGTGGTTAAGGCTGTGCAAGAGGCGATGAAACACTGCCGGCGCAAGCTTGGCAAGCGCAATGCCTTGATGAAATTCGTATTTCAGAACTGTTTTGACGGCATTCTTGAAATCGGCATTGAAGATGTGTTTCGTCGTTTCGATGGAGCGGTAGTAGCGGAGCTCGTCCGGATGAAACAGCTGTCCGCCGTTGATGATGAGGAGGAGTCGAAGCCCATAGGCTATCAGCATTAACAGAGCCAGGAGCGAACTTGGGCGGGCAAGCTTGTTCTGAATGGACAAAGTCCTCCCCATCGGCGGTTCATCTGGGAGTTTTTGGCTGCTGGTTTACTTATCCTGTCGCGTCTTGCGCCCTTAATCAGATCTCGGGTTGCGCGTCGGCGTATAGCGGGCGCTCGAATTCGTATCCCAATTGGCGCAGCGCTTGCAGGGCGGCCTCTCTTGTCTTGTCGCGGCTGCTGTCGGCAAAGTTGAGGAGGGCTTCAATCGCGCGTGGATCGCCGATCTTGCCCAGCGCGATGGCGGCGTTGTAGGGGGTCTGGAACCCGGGCGCGTCCAGGGCGCGGATTAGCGCGGCTACCGCGCGATCGTCCCGTAATTTGCCGAGCATGAGCGCGGCGCGTCCACGCACGATCAAATCTTCTTGCCGGTTCTCCACGATATCCATGAGCGTTCGCACAGCCTGGTCGCCGCCATGCAAACCTAGCTTGACAACTGCCGCGCGCCGCCGGTCTTTGTTGATATCACGCAACTCTGTCAGGATCAGGTGTACAGCTTTCGGGCTATCTGGGTCGATCATTGTTGTCTGCCTTTCGCCTGCTCGGTTGAAACGACAGCCATTCGCAAAATATATTATTCACCACAAAGACAGTAAAGTAGAAGCAAGTAAGTATAGATAATTCACCACATAGGCACTAAAGGACACAAAGGACACAGAGGACACAGAGAAAAGAGCAGTAGGACTATTTGTAATTAGCATCTTTTGAGCAATCATCCCAGAACCATTATGTCTCGAATGTCTCAAAAATCCACCGAGATGGCGGGGCGGCTCGTGAGCCGTCCGTTTCCGCACTTATGCTTCGCGGCTCTACCCGCCACCATCAACGGCAACATATATCGTTCACGATAAGGGATATTGTACCTGCTACTCGGATAAATCGCATATCATATTTGTCTATGAAATTCAGCTAGCAATGCGGCCTTGTCCGGCATCGCCCAGAAACTGTCTTAGCTCTGCGCAACCCTCTCGGTAGCTCCCGCCATAGGATCCAAAGCGTGGCTGTCGCTGACGTAGAGCCGGCTTTCGTGAATGCGGCAGACGCGATCGGCGCTGGAGGCAATTTCCGGGTTATGGGTGGCCATAATCAAGGTCTTGCCCGCTTCGCGCGTCAGTTCGAGCAAAAGCCGCAAGATCTGTTGCCCGGTATCTTCGTCGAGATTGCCGGTCGGCTCGTCCGCCAGCAAAACCTTCGGTTCAGGCGCCAGCGCGCGCGCGATGGCAACCCGTTGCTGCTCGCCCCCGCTGAGTTTGTCCGGGAAGGAATGCGCGCGGTCCGCCAAGCCAACGCGCTCGAGCAATTCTCCGGCGCGCGTCTCATAGGACCTGCTGCGGGCGCGCCGTAGTTCCAGCGGCAGCGTGATATTTTCCAAGACAGTCAGCGTCGGTATCAAATTGTAAAACTGAAATATGATGCCGATAGTGTCACGACGGAACAGCGTCTGTCGCCTTTCATTCATGCCTGTGATGTCGACGCCGTCAATCAGCACTTTGCCTGCATCGGGCGCGTCGATGCCGCTGAGCATATTGAGCAAGGTGCTCTTGCCGCTGCCGCTCTTGCCGAGCATGACAAAAAATTCGCCTTGGACGATATCGAGATTGACTCGGTTGAAAACGAGACGGCGGCGCTCGCCTTCGGTGTATGTCTTGAGCAGATCCTGAACACGAACAATGACTGAGGGATTCATAGTCGCCCTGCGCGGCGGTCAGCGGCGCTTATTGTATCATCATTGTGGGTTATGGCGAGTCCGCAGAAACTGTCGCTGGCTTTGCCAGGCGCCCCCGAAACAAAAAGAGCATAAACTAATTTAGAAATTCCGATGCCAATTTGCAGGCAAAGCGGCGGGCAGCTAATCTCGTTTCGGTTTATCATAAGTTGTGCATAAGCTAAAAGCTTGGCAATGGTAGATGACTTGGATGATCCATTGCTCGGCGGAAGCGGCAATTGAAAATACAGTCAAGGCGCATGGTGCCTTGCATAAGGACTGGACATGCTCCAGCCTATGGCTATTTATCGGGAGGTGAAGTGATGAGAGCAAGGTTGACAGGATTCCTGATTATCGTATTGTTTCTGTTAGTCCCCTCGGCGCAGGTCCAAGATGGCATCAGCCTGATCGAACCGGCCGACGCATCGCAAGTGAACCCCGACGCCAATTTCAGCTTCCCGCCCCCGGTCTATGTGGCGCGCGGCAGCATTGATATTCGCGGCACGGTGAACATGCCGAATGTCTTGAGTTATTTCGTCGAATTTCGTCCACTCATACTCAACATGACGGATTCGGAGGACCTAGCGGAGAGCCGCTGGTTCCCAGCCACCTTGCCACAGCGGACGGGGGTGGTCGACGACATCCTCGGCACTTGGAACACGCTGACGGCGCGCGACGGGCTTTATGAGTTGCGCTTGAATATAAACACCGGGGACGGTCCTGTGTACGCGCGTCTGAGCCCAATCCGCGTCGAGAATAATCCGCCGCCTTTTGTCGAAGAAATGATGCCACCGGAAGTTGAGGCGCCGCCAGAAGTTGAAGCGCCACCCGAGCCAGAGTCCGCGGATGAACCAGCCGAAGAACCGGCTGCGGAAGCCGGCGACGATTCGCCGCGCGTGGTCGCCTTGGTGAATAGCAACGTCCGCGCCGGAGACAATACCTTGTATCAGATAGTCGGATTCTTGATCGAGGGCAGCAGCGCCAACATCCTTGGCGTCAGCAGCCGCGGCACCAGTTGGTACTTCATTGAACTAGGCAACGGAGCCCGGGGTTTCATCCATCCTAATATCGTCCGCACCGAAGGCGATTTGAGCAATCTGCAACAAATCGCGCCGCCGCCCCTGCCGCCGACGCCGATACCATTGCCGACGGCTATCCAGGTCGAGCAAGCGCCTCCGCCTGCCAAAGGACCTAACCTGGTCTTGGGCGAGATACGGATGGAGCCCCACCCGGCGACTTGCAATGAAACTTACACCATAAATGTCACCGTCCAGAACAATGGCAATGCCGATTCTGCAGGCTTCACGGTCGAAGTGAGGGACTCGCGCATGGGCACCGGCGAAGGACAAGCGACGACGCGGATTGGCTACCCGCCGATCCCCATGGGCCAATCCAGGTCCGCTTTCGGGCGCATCACGCAGAACCAATACGTCGAAGAAGTCCACCACGTGAACCTGTACGTCGATCACGACAATCAGGTGGCGGAAACCAATGAGAGCGACAATCACGGCGCGACCGCAGCGTATATCCTAAGGCGCGGCAACTGCTAGTTTTTGTCAATGTCATTCATAAATGTCATCCAAAATTGAGGGGGCGCCCCTGTTCACCCCTCAATTTCCCGCTTTAACACAGAATATCGGTTGAGCCTCCCGCTGGAGCCGTCGGCGCGGAAATCGGCTTTGACTGACAGACCTGTCGCCGCGACCAGGTCCTCATGTTCGGCGTCATCAACGAAATGGCAATAGCGCAGTACGCGCTCGCCGCGGCGCCAATCCAAGAGATAGTCGTTCTTTTCCACAGAATAGTCGCTGCCCCAAGGCAGGATGCGAGCGCGGAAGCGTTGCTCTTCATAAAAGCGCCAAGCCGCGAAAATCAAATAGCCGCCGGGCGCAAGCAATCCCGCGCAGCGGGCAAGCAGCGCGCGGCGCTGGGCTAAGCCCGGTACATGATGCAGCAAGCCGAAGAGCACAACTAACTGCGCCCGCATAGCCGGCAGTTCATCGGCAACCAGGTCATGCTCGATCAATCGGGATCTCACCTGCCCGAACTTGGATAGCCGCTCGCGCGCCAGGCTGAGCAGAACTTGACTGCTGTCGATGCCCGTGTAATCAAAAGCGGAGGGCTGACGCCCCGCGAGAAATAAAGCGAAGCGGCCGTTGCCGCAGCCGATGTCTATAACAGATTGGATGGGCGAGTCGGTTATGGAAAGCGCCTGGGTCCAGCCGAGCCAAGCTCGCCTGCGCGTCTGGTCGAATCCTTCCGCCGCCGTGGCATAGAAGGCTTGGTTGATCTGGTTCAAGCGGGTACGCGTAACCTGGTCCACGTCGGATTGCCCTGCTAATCGAAGTAAGATCGGGCGCTGACAGCCCATCGGTATCATAACATCTCATATAACTTTTCCTCTATTTGCCTTTCCTTCGCTTGATCTTCACCCGATATAGCGGGCAAGAAATTCACAATTGTGTCTGTTAGGGATATTACGGACTTCAACAGAAGATATGTTATAGTGTCTATATTCGGCAGAGTGCTTGCCCTGTCAGTTCTTGATGTGATTTATTTCACTGCTGGCGACGCTCTGTACGGATCTTGGGTACGGAATCGCCAACAGTCTTGAGAAGGCAGACGGTGATGTCTCCTGCGATGTCACCCGAAGGAAAAGAGGACAGGATGGCAAACGAGCAGACCTTCCGCACCAGCTACAACGAAGGTGTAAGCAAATTCCGCTCGGTGCGCAACAAGGCGTTCTGGCAAGAGATGCTGCACCACTTTATCGGCAAGCATAACGAATTGTTGAACTTTGACGAGATTCGCAGCCGCTTGCACCTGCACGAAGAACATTATCATGGCGTACACGATGTGCCGCTGAATCAAATCGCGGGCAGCGTCGGCCGCTACAAGGACTTCACGGCGTCGTTTCTGCCGAAGAAAGCCGAGATGCAAGAGCGCTGGAGCCGCGTCTATGCCTTGGCGAACAGCATGGAAGGTCCGCCGCCAATCGAGCTTTACAAGGTGGGCCAAGTCTATTTCGTCCGCGATGGCAACCACCGCGTGTCGGTGGCGCACCAATTGGGCAGCAAGACGATACAGGCGCATGTGATCGAATTGCCCACGACGGTGCCGCTGCGCCCGAAAATGAGCGACCGGGAAATCGAAGCTGCGGAAGCCTATGCCAACTTCCTGGAAGAAACAGGCTTGTCGCGCGCGGTGCCAAATCACGAGTCGATTGAACTTACCGTGGCGGCGCGTTATCACGAGTTGATGGGTTATATCTTCCTGCACGAGCGCGTACAGGAAAAAGTCGAGGGGCATCCTTTAACAACAGAGGAAGTGACGGCTGATTGGTATCATCATGTTTATGAGCCGGCGATTCAAATGATTCGCAAATATCGCGTGCTCGAGCTGGCGCGGGGCAAGCATACAGAGCGCACCGAAGGCGATCTGTTCCTGTGGCTGATGAACAATCTGCTCGACCTGCGCCATCAGTACGGCGATCGGGCGCCTGTGCAGTCATTCAGCGGCGCGCTCAAGACCTTTCTCGAAGAGGAGCATGTGAGCGTGCCAGAGGCGCTGGAAAGCGAAAACGATCAATCGGTCCTGCTGACGCGGCAGCAGGTGAGAAGCCCCCTAAGCATACGAGCCGATAAACAAGCGGAGCCCGAAGAAACCGATCCCTCGGAAGCCTGCTCGCAGATTACCTGATTCCAGAGACAAGCTCAGTCACACTCGATCGCAATCGCATCCAAGGCTGTTAAGCGCATGAAGGCGACTTCCTGCTGGCTCATGTCCGCGGGATAGTCGCAATCGTCGTCCGAGGATTCGAGAATGCGATAAGCCTTCTTGATGTAATCGCGGACTGTGGCTTCGCTGATGCCCATCTCGTGCGCGATCAACCGCGGGCGCATGCCTTCAATCGCATAGAGTATGATCGCCTCGCGCAGGCGCGGCATCATGCCCGGGTAGTCGCGCGGACCGGGCAGCAGTTTTACAGCGCGCAGGCGCTCGTGGCTAAGCTTGTCGCAGGCAGCGGCCAAGCCGCGGCTGATGAAGAAACAGCGCTCCTCGACAATCGCCGAAAAATAGAGCGCCCAGCCGATATGCAGCCGGACGTCGTCCTTTAGGAAAAAAGCGCGCGCGCCGCCATGAATCGCTTCATAGATGGCGTTCAAGTCGACTATCTGCGCCAGACAGATCACCATCAGGCTAGGAATCGACCGGCGCAACTCGCATATGGCGGGGAACAATCCGCCAGCGCCATCAATGTAATTGGCGTCAAGAATCACCACATGAGGATATTCATGCTCATGCCATTCGTTTAGCTTGGCAGACAGTTCCGACAGCGAATCCGTCTTCAAGACGACGCGCGTTCGGCGGTCCCAGGCGAGGTAAGCGTTTATGGCGTTCAGGGCATAGCGGTCGCTGTCGATGATCGCGACGCGCAGATCGACTTCGCCGATGCCGCAGTTTCGCACCAGGGTCTTCGCCGCTCTGCGTCTCATGTCAGCTATGTCCTCTCGTTTTCTTTGATATAAGCGACGAGCTCCGCCGCGCGGTCGTAGTCGCCGTGGGAAGGGATGATGTACGCGCCTTGGATCATATCAGCCATCTCGTCGACCAATTCCTGCGCGATCTCTATACCCACTCGTGGCGCGTCCGCCCCAGCCAGCGAGATGCGCCGCATGATATTGTCCGGGATGTTGATGCCGGGCACTTCGTTATTCAAAAAACGCGCTTGGCGCGGGCTGTTCAGCGGCATGACCGCCATCAGCACCGGCAGGTCGAAGGGTCTGCCCTCCATTTCCAAAAAGCGTTGCTGGAAGCGCAGAATCCGCCGCGGCTCGAAGATAGCTTGTCCCAGCGCGAAATCGGCGCGGGCCGCCAGCTTTTTCTTGAGGATTCTTATTTCGCGGTCGATATCGTCCGCGCCCATATTCAGCGCGCAGCCGACGGTGAAATTGCTGGGTTTGCCGATGCTATGCCCCGCCATATCCACACCTTGATTCATGCCGCCTTTGATGACATCAATCAGGCGCGACGGCGCAACATCGTAGACATCGCTGGCATCGGGAAAATCGCCAATGCGGGTGGGGTCGCCCATGACAACGAACAAATTGCGCAAGCCCAGGGCGTGCGAAGCCAGCAAATCGCCTTGCACGCGCAGCATATTGCGTCCGCGCGTGGGGAAGTGCAGGACGGTTTCGATACCAATCTGCGTTTGCAGCAGATGCGCCACCGCCCATGCGCTCATTTTCATGCGAGCCGCCGGCGTATCCGCCACGTTAATTAAGTCAGCGCCGGCCGCGCGCAAGCGCCGCGCCGCGCGCAGCAGCGCCTCGGTGTGATAGCTGCGGGGCGGAGCCATTTCGACGGTTACAGTGAACAGACCGTCGGCCAAGCGATCGGATAACTCGGTCGGATGATCGGGATCCATCACCTCGTGATGGACATAGACGTCGCTCACATGCAGGTCGACGACATGACCGGAAGGGTCGTCGAGCGCGGCGCGCATGGCCGCGATGTGTTCGGGCCGCGTGCCACAGCAACCGCCGATGATCGAAGCGCCAAATTCAACCAGCGTCGCGGCGCAATCTCCGAAGTATTCCGCGCTGGCTGGATAGAGAATTCTGCCGCCTGTCACCTCGGGGAAGCCGGCGTTTGGCATGGCGGAAAAGCGCGCTTCGGGTATGGCGTAAGACATCTGTTGCAGCACCTCGGCGATGCCAGCGGGACCGCTGCCGCAATTGACGCCAATGACGTCCACGCCCGCCTTGTACAGGTCATTCGCCACCCGCGCCGGGGGGAAGCCGGCATAGCTCAGGTTTTCGTGATAGAAGGTGCTCTGCGCGATGATCGGCAGCTTTGGGGCGATGCCTTGTAATACCTTGACCGCCAGTATCAGTTCGCGATGTTCGTTGAAGGTCTCAAAGACGATGACATCGACGCCCGCTTTGACCAATGCGCTCAGCTGTTCGGTATAAGCCGCGATGGCTTCTTGCCGCGACAGGCGGCCATAGGGCGCGATGCCGACACCCAATGGACCGACCGAGCCGCCGATATAGAGATCGCGCGAGCCGCTTTCCGCAATCGCCAAACGCGCCAACTCGACCCCGCGCTGGTTGTAGCGTTCGACAAAGGACGCGCGACCGGAATTACCCAGTTTGAATACGTTCGCGCCAAATGTATTGGTTTCGATCAGATCGGCGCCGGCGTCGATATAAGCCTTGTGGACAGCAAGCACCATTTCGGGAGCATCGACATTCATGGCATCGAAGCAAGCGTCGGCGCGGGCTTCGGATTCTTGATGCAGCATCGTGCCCATCGCGCCATCGGCCAGCAGCGGCTGGGGCATTTGCAGGCGCTCGCGAAACGGCAGTTTGCTCATGTTATGTTTCTTTGGATGATAGTCATAGCGGATAGTGTAGCGCAAAAGAGCGAGCCATTCTATTGACAGCGGATGATGTGCAGGGCAATCGCTTCAAAATCCATAACTGTCGAATTTAACATCAATCTGATGAATTGTAGGGGCGAGCCTTGGCTCGCCCATGAAATTGGGTGCATAATCGTGGGCGATTCACAGAATCGCCCCTACATTGCCTCCTTTTTGCCAGAAAAGGAGTTAAAACTCTGTGTCCTCTGCGTCCTCTATGTTGAAAATAATTTGAAGCGATTGCCTGGGATGATATGCAGGTCAATCGCATCCGGCGGGATTGACAGGTTTCAAATCGCTGTTCTACCATTGCCGTTGGGGGGAGTTAGGGCAAATCGCTTATGATTCGGCGTTCAATGCAATCGCTGAAAAGACAGATTCGCGTCACAGGCGAGCGGTCGCTGCGTTTGCTGAGGCTGTGCCGGCGACAGCTTCGCCGGGGTCCCTTGCTGATCAAGCGCAATCAAGTTTTCTACATCCCCCTTTGGCTGCCGGTCATGCTAGCGCTTGTGCTGGCGACGCTGCCGATCTGGGACGATGCCGCTCGGCTTGCCCAAGGGAGCCTGACCATGTTGCGCCAGGGCAAGCAAAGCCAATTGGCGCCATTCTTCGCGCCTTCGGTACGGCATTGGTCGGAGGAGCTCAAGGAATGGGCATATCAATACGACGTGGATCGCGATTTGCTGGCGACGGTCATGCAAATCGAATCCTGCGGGCATCCCACTGTTGTCAGCGCCGCCGGCGCGCGCGGCTTGTTCCAGGTCATGCCCTTTCATTTTTCCGCCGACGAAGACATGCTGGCGCCCGTTACCAACGCTCGGCGCGGCGCGACCTACCTGAACTATTGCGTTGAAGCCGCGGACAGCGTGATAGGTTTGGCGCTCGGCTGTTATAACGGCGGTCCCAGCCTCATCAAGCAAGCGCGGACTACTTGGCCCAGAGAGACGCAAAACTATTATCGCTGGGGGCTGGGCATTTATAGCGACGCCAGCGCCGGAAAGGCCAAGAGCGAGACCTTGGAGGCCTGGCTGGAAGCGGGAGGACAGCGACTGTGCGAGAGCGCGCGAAGGGAGCTAGCCGGCTAGCTGTAGCTGCGCATGACAGACAATACTTTGCCTTTGATTTGGCAATTCGCCGGGTGAACAAAAAGCGGCTCATAAGCTTCGTTCGCCGGTTGCAGCCGTATGGAATCCGCTTCGCGATGAAAATGCTTGAGCGTCGTTTCGTTGTCCTCGGGCAGCCAGGCCGCGACCATTTCGCCGTTATCTGCGGTGCTCTGCTGGCGCAGGATGACGATATCGCCATCTTGTATCATCGAGTCTATCATCGAGTCGCCGCGAACGGTCAAGGCGAATACTTCGTTCTCGTCGAAACCCATTAGGTATTCCTGCGGGACAGCGATGTAGTCATCTTCGTCAACATGATGCCCGATGTCTTCCGGCAGGGAAATCGGCTCGCCCGCGGCAATGCGCCCGACCAGCGGGACTCGCGGCGCCCTGCTGTTCGCCGCGAGTCTGGCCAGGGGCGCGACGCCGGGAATATCGGCTATGATGCGCAGCCCGCGCGACACCTTGCCCGAGCGCTGCAGATAACCCGCCTCAACCAGTTTATTGAGGTTATAGTTGACCACCGAAGTCGAGGCGATATCGCAGCGCTCTCCGATTTCTCGGATCGTCGGCGGGAAGCCGCGTTCCTCTGTGTATTCGGACATAAATCGCAGCATGTTTTGCTGTCGCAGCGACAGCCTTTTGAAATCCTTCATGGGTCGTCCCCCGCGTCTCGTCCGCCCAACTGAATCGCTAACCTCGGTTGCGCGGACCGCATTCGTTTATCCTACTGTTCCACAGTATAACGAACATTTGTTTGTATGTCAAATGTTCTAGTCAGGGAATCCGTGGCAATCGCTTCAAAATGATGGCGGACGAATTGGCAGGATTCTAAACTGAAAATTAACTACAGAGTACGCAGAGAACGCAGAGAAAAACAAAAAATCTCGTCTCAGCTGTGATTTTTGGTGACAAATCACGTTTCGCTAGGGACTGTTGCCGATTCCGGGCCGCAGATTTAGAAGAATAGTCGTCTATTCTCCTACGAACTCTGTGTCCTCTGCGTCCTCTATGTTGAAAATAATTTGAAGCGATTGCCCTGGTCAGGGAATCCGGGTCAATCGCGGCAAATCATTTTTTCCGCAAAAACACGAAAGTAAATCCAACAAAGAAATGCAATTCCAAGAAATGTATGGATATGTAAGGCTTGTCCGCTACTGTAGGATTCGCGTTCGCCCTTTGGTTTACCCCCCTCGGTCCCCCCATTTCAATGGGGGGATGACCACTGATTTGTTGTGATTATCGCTAATGCGAGCTTGGATTCATGCTGATTTCGCATATTTTAATACATTTCGCATTATCTTAGCTCCCCTTCCCGTAGGTCAGTGTCTACGCGACCCGCTGATGCGGGGCAAGGGGCCGCGCCGCGTAGACACTGGCGGTCGGGGATGGGGTAGAAAAAGCGCATTGACTTACCAGTAGCGGACAAGCCTTACAGCGTCCTGATGTTTTCGCATTATTTTCTTGGATTTACTGAGGACACAGAACAAGGTTCATGGTTCGAAGCTGGCGGAATAACAGAGCAAGTAGTCAAGCGCTTTTTCTGGGTCGCTGGGCAGAACGGCGGCGCCGTCGCGCATCAGTTGCTGGTTGCCGCTGGCGGGCAAACGAAAGGTGAAGACCTTGCGGCTCTGCTCGCGGGCAAAACGCGCGCTGTGCATGGCGCCGCCGTCAGCGTCGGACTCCACGACGATCAGCGCTTCGCCAAGCGCGCTGATGATGCGATTGCGCGCTACCAAGCGCTGCGCGTTGGGCGGCAGACGCGGATGCGCCTCGCTGATTAATGCGCCCGACTTGAGAATCCGGCTGGCGAGCAACTTGTTCCGCGGCGGATAGACGTTGAGGACGCCGCTGCCCAGAACGGCGATGCTCGCGCCGCCGGCTTCCAGGGCGCTGGCTTGCGCCGCGGCGTCAATGCCCAGCGCCAAGCCGCTAACAATCGTGAGTCCAGCCCGCGCCAGTTTCATCGACAGTTGCAGCGTCAGAAACTTCGCCACTTGCGACGGGTAGCGCGTGCCGACGATTGACAAGCATTTCCGCCAGGCGGACGGCGGCTGGCAGCCACGGTAGAAAAGCGTCGGCGGGTGATCGGGCGCATCCTTGAGGCGCGCGGGATACAGCGCCTCGGCGGCGGTCAGGGTCTGGACGCCCTGCCGCTGCCATTGCGACTGCTCAAGCGCGAGCTTGGCCAGGTCTATGTTTTTTATTTCGCGAGCGGTCTTGGCGCCGATGCCCGGCGCCTTGCGCAGTTCAGTCTGCTCCGCGCTGAAGATGGCGCTCAGGTCGTGCTCGAAATGCGCCAGCAGATTGTGCAGGGTCTTGGCGCCAATGTTTGGCAAGAGGCTTAGCGCTAGCCACTGCAACTTTGGTTCGGCGTCAATCGGCTTCATAGTATTCGACGATGGAGAGCAGCATGGCGTGCATGAAGGTATTGACCTGGCGCAAATGCAAGGACCATTCCGAGGAATTGCGCGGTTGCGAAACTTCCGACCAGGTCAATATCGAGTCCAGAACAAAATCGCCAAAATAAAAGAATCCGCGCAGGGCTTGCGGCAAGCTCAAGCCGTCTTCGATCAGTTGCGTGGCGTAATCTTTGCCCAGCTTGATAGCCACCGACAAGCCCCTGTCCGGCGCGCCCGCCGCCACATAGTCGCGGATGGATTCCAAGACGCGCCTGCCCTGCTCTCGCAAGTGCTGTTTGCTATCATCGCTCATGGCGATATACCAGGGCGCTTGCTCCAACTGGGCGCTGCCCACTTGCATGCGCGTTTGACCCAAGGCGTTTTGAATGATCAGCTGCAGTTCCACGGGCTGAATATCGCCCTGCGCTTGGGCATGGTGATGCAAGTCGTTCACGTTGAAGCGCCGGTGTTTGCCAGCCGTGCGCCGAAAGGGCAGCTTGCCGCTTTCCGCCCAGTTGCGGACTGTGGCCGGGTGCACGCCGAGTATCTCGGCAGCGCGCCGCAGGCTGACCCATTCGCTAGCATCGTTTCTGTTCATTTTCGCGCACTACAGGCTGGTTGCCTAATTCGCTAAGTATACATCAGGCATATTTATAGTCAAACATATCCGCCTCTGCGCCCGGGGCAATCGCTTCAAATTTTATTCACCACATAAACACCGAGAGTCGCGTAGGGCGCGTAGGGCGCGTGGACACAGCCCTTCGACACAGCCCTGCGACAATGACCGCCAACACCGAGATTTATCCGTGAATATGCCAAAAAAGGACGTAATGTAGGGGCGATTGACGGTCAGTGTCCACGCGACCCTTTTGCATGGGCGGCACAGCGTGCCACCCCAGCGTTCTGCTAGATTGATCAAATTCGATATAGATCGATTTGAAGCCATCGCCTGCTCCCGCGCGATGGCGCTATATTCGCCAATCCGGTGGCTTTTCCCGCCAGCGCCAGAGACAGCCCTGCGGGTATCCGCGCATTTTGGCGACATCGCCCAGCAGCCGCAAAAGGGGAATCATGACTATGCAGTATAGCCATGCGCCCAGCGAGCCACCCCGCCAGCGGTCCATGACATGGGGCAAGCGGCGGAAGGGCTGATACAGATAAAGCGCCGCGCCGGGTATTATCAACCCCCACCAGAATGGTTCGCTCCATGCGCCGAGGAAGCATATCGCGGGAGCCAGCAAACAATAAGCGGCGTAGCGGATGACATGGCGCTTGAACCAGAGTCCAGCTTTGCCATCGCCTCGGGCGTATAAGAAATATTGTCGGCAAAAACTGCCGATGGATGACCGTGGGCGAAAATAAACGACAGCCGCTGGCTCGAGGGCAAAGGGACCGACCATGGACTTAAATCGCAAATCAAAAACGAGATCTTCGCAATAGTCCAGCCATTCCGGGTAGCCGGCGATTGCCTTTGCCGCCGATTTGCGGAAGGCGATGCTGCGGCTGCTGGGCAGGAAAGTCTCTGCCCTTATCTCGTCTTGCAAGGGCAAGGTGGCGGCGCCCAAGGCGACTTCGAACGCGGTCTGGGGGTCAGCGAGGAAAAAACCCGCCACGCCGTTCAAGCGGGGGTTGAGCAGCAGCGGATCTGTGAGTGCCTCTAGCCAGGTCTCGCCCAAGCGCACCCCGGCATCGGTGACCGCGATAATATCCCCGGCCGCCGCCTCGATGGCGCGATTGCGACCTTGACTGATATTGCAGCCGGGCTCAAGCAGCAGCTGCACGGGCAAGCGTTCGCGATAGCCCTCGATGATCGCGCGAGTATTGTCGCTGCTGCCGCCGTCCACGATGACGATCTCGTCCGGGCAGCGGGTTTGCGCTTGTATGGAATTGAAGAGCAGATGGATGCTGTCGCCCTCGTTGAGGACGGTCGCGATCAGGCTGATCATGTGACTGCCGCCGTCTGTACTTGCGAGGCTTATGCTAGCGGCAAAGCCAGCGGCGCTAAAGGGCAGATTCCGCAGCGACATCTGCCGAATCAGTTAATGTCGGGCATGTTGCTCGCTTCAAACATAGCGCTGCGAAAAGCCTGAACTTGGGTCTGGCCACGCTCGGTCAACTGGGCGAATCCGTCGACAAGCGTTACATAACCAAAGGCTCGCAGCCGAGCCAGCACCCGCCCCATTTTGCGCGCCGTCCAGCGAAAATGAATGTGCAGCGTCTTCACGCGCAATTCTGTCGCATGGCGCTCTGTGAATTGATGGTTATGGATATGCCCCAGCACAACCTGATCGTCGAAGCGGCGGCTTTGATTGGCGCGGCGGAGCAAGGTCGTTATCAAACCATAACGCGGGGACAGCACCCAAGCCAGCAAGAACAAGATGAAGATCATCAGCACCATCGAGGCGCTGATGGAAGAGTCCCATTTTTCGCGCAAGCCCAGCCCGAATAAGCTGTTGAGCCCGGCGATGATGTCGCTAAGTTCAATGATGCCGAAGAACTTTCCCCGAGCCAGGTCATAGCCAAAAAATGCACCAGCCGCGCCGATGAGCGGGCTGAGCAAGAGCATGACCGCCAGACGATCGGTCAACAGGTAGGCGGCCGCGGGCGAAATGATGAAAAAGGCGATCACGAGGATCGAACCCACCGCGTCAAAAGCGCCAACCGCCACCAGGCTCACCAGAATCATCAGCGCGTAGTTGATGACGCCCGGCCGGTAGCCCAGCGCCTGCGCCAGCGCGGCGTCAAAAGTTGTCAGCTTGAGTTCCTTATAAAAAATGACGACGAACAGCAATGACAAGACCGTCATGACCAGCGTCACCGTGATTGACTTGGGGAAGAAAACGAGCGCGGGTTCCTCTGGCAAGTAGCCCGCTTGCCAAGCTTGGGCGGGCGAATAGCTACCGCAGTTTGTGCAGATTTCGACAAACTCCGCGCCGTCGTCGCGCGGGCTAATACCCAATTCGCGGCAATTGCGGCATTGGCGCGCTGTTTTGGCTTGAGCATGATCGGGGCTGATGCTGACTGTCGCGCAATTGTCGAAGCAATGACTATTGGTATTTGCCCAAGCCAAGCCGATTTCGCCGACCAGAACAGCGTCCTCATCGAGGTGCGCATCTTCGGCAAAGCGCGAAATTAGAATGACGGCAATGGCGAATAGCAAGGGGAAAGCCAAGCCCAGCGCGGCATCCTGCCGCAGCAAGCCCGAACGATGTAAGATCTCCGTCAGCACGACGGTGCCGACCCCAGCCAGGGACGCGCCCAGGATGAGCCAGGGAGAGGAGGTATCCCCAGCCAAGCCGAAAACATCGGTCATGAGCAGGAAGGCGACAACGATGCCCAGAAGCACAGTGTGGCTGATGGCGTCGCTGGTTAGCGCCATGCCGCGCAGCAGCAAAAACGCGCCGAGCAAGGCGCCGCTCACCGCGATTAGGCAGCCGATGATGGTCGCCGTATTTTGTGGCGAGCGCAGGAAGGCGTTAATCTCTTCGCGAGTGGCGAAATGCAGCATCAGATCAATCAGCCAGCGTTCCAAGGTCATCATCAGTCGGCGCGCTCTCCCGCCAGGGTTTCCAGCGCTTCCAGTTCTTGAATGGCGGCGGCGGGCAAAACATCGCGGATATCCAGCTGCCGATCTTCTGGCAGGAGCGGCAGACCCAGATCGGCGGCATATAGCCGATAAAGCTCCCAAAGTCGCTGGCTGTGGGCATCGCGGCGCGCCGCATTGACGCCGCTATCCGTCAAGCGCCAGCTATCGCCCAGCTTCTCGACCAAGCCGGACGACAGCAATTGCTGCAAGCCCAGCGCGGCGCTGCGATCGCCGATGCCGCGAATGAATGTGTCCGGCGCCGGCGTCGCGGGCGCGCCATGCGACATGGCATAGCGGTACAAGCCGCGCAGGGCATTGTGACGCGCGAAGCGGCGGCTGTCCAGGCGGCGGCGCCAACTGCTCCACAGCAATCCACGCCCGGGCGCCAGCGTGATAGAGGCCAGCACCAGCGAAAAAGCCACCACGATAATCATGGGACCTGTCGGTATATTGGCGTCGATGGCGCTTATGACAGCCCCGACACCACCCGCAAATGCGCCGAACAGCGCCGCGAGTATCACCATGTGATGCAGTTTACCCGTCCATTGGCGCGCGGCGATGCCGGGCGCGATCAACATGCCGACCATGAGAATGACGCCAGCCAATTGCAGCCCCAGTACAATCGCGATCACAATCAAAGTCGATAGCAGCATGTTGATTAAACCGACCTGGAATCCGTTGGCGCCGGCGAACTCGGCGTCAAATGCCACCAGCTTGAACTCTTTCCAGAATAGCGCCAGCGCCAGCAGGACCAGGACGCCGACGCCAGTGATCAAGTGCAGGTCGCTTTCGATGATGGCGGCCGCCTGGCCGAAGATGAATTGATCCAAGCCGGCTTGACTGGCGTCGGGAATGGACTGGATATAAGCCAGCAAGGCGATCCCGCCGGCAAACCAGCTTGCCAAGACGATGCCCATGGCCGCGTCCTGCTTTAGCCGAGTGGTAGCCAGCAGCGCCGAGATAAAGCGCAGGGCGATCCAGCTTGCGATGCCCGCGCCAATCAACAAGAGGCCCAAATCGCGGCCCGCCAACAGGAAAGCGACAGCGACGCCGGGCAGCGCCGCGTGCGAGAGCGCATCGCCCATCAAGCTCTCGCGGCGCAAGACCGCGAAGCAGCCCAGGGCGCCGCTAATCAGCCCCAGGAGGGCGCCGCCCAAGGCCACCACGCGCACGGTATAGGTGTAGCGAATGCCGAAGAGCCATTGGCTGAGCGGCAAGAAACAGATTCCCAGCAGGACGATGCCGGCGATGGCCAGCCAAACGCGCTTGTCTGCGGTGGACATCGACTGCATATTCACCTTCAGTCCCCGGCCGCCAGGGCTTGCACTGCCTGCAAGTAAGAGACGGGACCGCCATAGGTCTTTTGCAGGTTCTCTGGCGTGAAGACCGCGGCGGTGGGACCGCTGGCGATCACTTCGACATTGAGCAGCGCCAGCCAGTCAAAGTAATCTTCGACGGTCTGCAAATCGTGATGGACGACCAGGACGGTTTTGCCGCGCTCTTTCAGTTGCTGCAAGATGTTCACGATAGCGCGTTCCGTGATGGCGTCGACAGCCGCAAAAGGCTCGTCCATGAAGTAGATCTGGGCGTCTTGAACAAGCGCGCGAGCGAGAAAGGCGCGCTGCTGCTGCCCCCCGGAAAGCTGGCTGATTTGTCGGCCAGCCAGGTCGAGCAAGCCGACCTGTTCCAGCGCGAAAAGCGCCAGGTCGCGCTCCTTGCGCCCGGGCCGGCGCAGCCAGCCCAGCTTGCCATAGAGTCCCATGGTGACCACATCCAAGACCGAGGTGGGGAAGTCCCAATCGACGCTGCCGCGCTGCGGCACATAACCGACCAGCGACCGGGCTTGCTCGTAGGAACTGCCATAAAACGATACCCTGCCAGCAGCCCGCGGGATAAGATTCAGAACGGCTTTGATGAGGGTGCTCTTGCCGGCGCCATTGGGTCCGACGATGCCCATCAAGACGCCTTCCGGGACGCCCAGGTCGATGTCCCAGATGGCCGGTTTGCTGTGATAGGCGACGGTCAGGTCTTCAACCGACAATGCCAATGGGGCTTGGTCATTCATCACAATCGGCATTCCACAGCTCATCGGGAGGTTTTGGCAGCAGCGTCTCGTCCCATTCGGGGATCTTCACATCTATGTGCATACATTGATAAGACTGCATGATGGTCAAGGCGTTCTGCGCCAGCATGCCGATGTAGCTGCCTCCGAAGTCGCCCGGCTCGCCCATGGCGTCCCCGAAGAGCTCGCGGATGCCCACGCGCGCGTAAGCGCCCTGAGCCCGCACCGCCTCGATCACGGCGTCAACGGTATCGGGCGGGATGCTGCTCTCCACGAAGAGCACCGGAATCTCGTTTTCAATGACAAAATCGACCGTCGCTTGGATATCGCCTACGCCTGCTTCATCTTCGGTGCTCAAGCCCTGGATGGCTTGCATCTTCCAGCCAAATGCCGCGCCGAAATACTGAAAGGCGTCGTGCGAGGTCACGAGAATGCGCCGCGATTCGTCGATAGAGCGCAGGCCGCCGTTCGCCCATGTAAAGAGAGCCTGAAGCTGCGCGCTATAAGCGGCCGCATTGTCTCGGTAGGCTTGGGCGTTTTGCGGGTCGAGTTGGGCCAGCGTTTCGGCGAGATCAAGCACAGTGATTTCCCAATTGCGGGGATCGAACCAAAAATGCGGATCGTCCACATTGCTGTACTCATCGGAAAGGTTGAAGCCGCCGACGATGAATCCCGCTTCCTTGACGGGCCTGCCCAAGGCATAGGTCGTGATGCCCTGCTCGCCCAGCGCGGCGAAAACCGTATCAAACTGACCCTCCAGGCGCAGACCGCTGTACACAACCATTTCCGCGCGATTCATGGCTGCGATATCCGACTCGGTCGGTTGATAGAGATGTGGATCGACGCCGGGTCCCATCAGCGATGTAATCGTGATGCCGTCCAAGCCAGCGCTCAAGATGCGCAACAGGTCAGAGGCTTGCGTGGTGGTCGCCACAACGCGCAATGTCTCATCCGCAGCCAGAGACGGGTAGCCCAGAGAAAAGCAACCCAGCATCGCCAGCAGGGAAATTGCTAGGTATTTCATCGGAATATACCTCCAGCAACACATATTTTAGCGGAACTAATAGTATTTTTAGCCTAGCTTAAAAGACTTGTCAAGGGGTACCTTGCGGGGCAATCGCATTTACGACCGATTTGCCGAAAATCACTTAAGTAATTCCAAGAAAGTAAAGATAATAAGATGCAGTTCACCTTGGGCGAGCTGAGGATAGCCCATACAAATCCATACATATTATGAAATTGCATTTCTTTATTGGCATCACTTCTGCGCCCTCGGCGGTGAAAATGATTCCCGTAACTTCGTGTCCTTTGTGTCTTGGTGGTGAGTGAATTGACGTGATTGCCCGGTTGCGCCCGGCTTACAGCAGACGCCAGCGCCGTTTTTTGGGCGGCGCGAGCCCGTGCGTCAAGGTGCTCAGCCCGCCGCCGCTGGCGCAGAACATCGGACGCAGCTCCGCCAATAATTGCTCGACGCCGCGCAGTGGATGCCGGCGGTTGACCATTTCGATGAATGCGCCTTCGTTTGCCATCGCGGCAGCCGTATCCTGCGCTGACAGGTTTTCGCTCCAGCGCCAATTTTCTGGGTAATAATAATAGTAGAGCAAATAGGTCGTGGCGGTGACTGGCGTGACGCCGCGGTTGTCGTAGGACCAAAGGTCCAAGCCCGCTTGCGGCGCCATTTCCGCCATGAGCGTCAAGGCGCAGGCGCCGGAAACCTGCTTTGCATAGGTCTGTTCGCTGGTCTGTTGGCTGCCGTCGACATCGACGATGCCTTTGAGAAAGCCCTCGGGATGGATGACATGATCGACGGCTTTGCGATAGGCTTCCGCCCCCATACGCGCAGAACTCTCATGCTCAAATACGATGCCCGTCCCTAAACGCAGGGCGCCTTGCCACAGTTCCTCCAGCGGATCGTGCGGCTCTGTCAGGCTCGCAACGGCGGCGACATAGGCTGGCATAAGCTCAGTTTGCAGCGCTCGCCAAGCCGCATGTTGGCGCAGCAGAGCCGCCACCGACAACCAAGCCAGCAGGGCTTTGCAGCGCGCTTGACCGACAATCGCGCCGGCCGGCGCATCGGCTTTGCCCAGCAGTTCAAGCGCGATTTCGGCAGCCGGTCTGTCCGCGAGGAATTGATAGCGCAGAGCCGCCAGATACGCGGCTTTCAGGGGCTCATCGGCGCGCTTTTCCAGCAGGCGCAGCGCGCTGGCCACTGGCTCGCGCTCGCGGTTGTCGCGCGCTAATGCCAGGTGTTCGGCGCTATGAAACAAGCCAGTCATGTCTAAGCCACAGGATTCGGGTTGGTGTCGTCATCGGCGAAGAGCGCAGGCGAGCCAGCCCCCGGTTCAAATCGGACTGGGGAGATCGGCGTCTGTATGGCGAGCGCCATGCCCAGCTGTTGCGTGGTCGCCCCGGCCAGCTGATCAGGCGGCGAATTGGGTAGCTTGTGAAGCTGCGCCGCGCGAAGCTTCTTCAGGCGGCGGCGGAAAAGCAGGCTGTAGCTTAGCCAGCCGAGCATAAACATCACAAAGCCGATTAACATGCTGGCAATCAAGCCGATGCCCATGCTGCGCAAGCTCTGAAGCTGTTCGGCAGTCAACTGGAAAGTTGAGCTTTGCGGCTCTTCCGCCGCAACAGGGGCTAAGGAGGTCAAGCCGAAATCGAGCCGAAGGGGCGCCGAGCCAGGCGCGACCAGCGCGCCGAAGACGGAGCCGGTTGTCGCTTGGTACTGCGCGCTCGTCAAGAGCAAACGGTATTCTCCCCGTGGTAAATCTTCGAGACAAAGCAAGCCCGGCACAGCATAGCTCGAGGCTTCCAGCAACTTTGTCGCTAGCGTAATGCCGTCCGCGTTCTGCAAATTGACGGCGACGCCCTGCGTGACCGGCGGCTCGTTCTGATCGAAGCTGCCGTTGCCGTTGCGATCTTCAAAAGACATGACGCAGATCTGGCCCCCGTCCTGCGACGTTGCAGTCGCAACAAGCGTAAGCGACAAGAACAGAAGAATCGGAATTCGTTTTAGCATCTTCATCACGAACTCTCGAAAGTCTTTCCATTCCGCCGGACATCAACGAAAACGCAAAAACAAGGAAACAAGCAAACCGCAGACCAGAACAATGCCCGCCAAAGCCAGGACGAAGAAGCCGCTCAACTCGCTTAACAGGTTTTTGTCCTCGTTGTCATCCGGGAGCGGGACGGCCGTGGGCGACAAACCCAGCCCAGGCGTCTCTTGCATGGCAAAGCCGGCTTTCACGCCAAAAGCCAGACGGAGGAGCCGACCATCGCGCAAATCTGCCCGCTGCGCCTGCGAAACGGTCAAGCCATAGCCCTGTGGCGCGGCAGCCGCAACGATATAGACCTGCGGCTGGCCATCGCCGAGGCAAAGCGGTTGAGATTCAGAGTCGACCTGTCGCTCGTCAAGCAGATTCCCATGCTCGTCCAACAATCTAATGCGACCATCGGCAACGGTCGTTTCGCCGGGATCCATGAGTCCATTCTGGTTCTCATCCGCATAAACCGAAACGCAGACAAGGGCATTAAGAGCCGCGGGATCCACCATCGGCGCGTCGGCGGCCGCGACCGGCGCGGGCGGCAGGTCGTTGTCCAATGCCGCTCCGCCGATCGCCCGCGGTTCTTCAGTGACCAGGTTACTTGCTGGCGCGCGCGGGTCGGCATCCTCAGGTTGGGCAGTGGGCGTCGCGCTTTGATCCCCTACGCCGGTGTTGAAGGCGATGATAATGCGCTGCCCAATCTGCAAGATGGCGTTGGGGTTTAGGTCATTGGTCGCAGCGATCTCGTCGACAGTCACCCCATAATTGACAGCGATGGCTGACAAAGTTTCGCCGGCGTCAACGACATGGACAATCTGAGCCACGCTGTCGTTCGACTGCGCCAGACTGGACAGCCCGTATACCAGGCAGACCAAAAGAATCGGCCAGCACTGTCGCAAGCTGCGCTCCCATCAATAGACCGTCTGCAGATGGCAAGGCATTATAGCATCGGCATTGAAACGCAACAGGGCAAGACACTGCGGCGCGAACACAGCGTCTTGAAACTGCGCCTACATCAGTCAAAACCTAAAATCGTATGAGCGGGCGCAAAATTAATGAGAACTGCAGGGCGGCGGTCGAGGGCGGCTCTCCAATCATATCATTGGTCGCGACGCCGCCTGGTCCTTCGGATAGGACCTGCCGGACATCGCTGCGATTTCCATCTTCGCAATGCCAATTTCTATTAATTAAATTAGCGTTTAGTGAGAACCGCGCTTAGTATGATAATATTTAATTAACTAACATTAAAAGTCTGACATGCGGAGACGACTTCTTGCCCACCGAAAGCCGAAAGACCGCTGCGCGGCGCGCAGCTGGCGAAAAGGCGCCAGGAAAGGCGCGCTCGCATAAATAGCAAACTTTCTGCGGCAGGAGCAAGGCGCTTTGATAAAAAATAATCAGCCATTCGAGAAGCGAGACGCGCGCGCAATCGGTCCTGCGCGAGATGTCGAGCGGGAAAGGCAAGCCTTGAACAGTCAGTTCATCACGATGATGGCTCATGAATTGCGTACCCCATTGGCATCCATCCGTCTGTCATACGACATGCTGACTCAGTATGGCAAGCGGGCGACCGAAGACGAGCGCGCGCAGTACTTGGACAACATCCGCCTGCAAGTCGAGCATCTGAACGAAGTGGTTGGCGACGTCATGTGCCTGAGCAAGGCGGACCGCGGCGAACTTGAATGCAAACCACAGCGCGGCGATCTGACGACTTTTTGTCATAACATAGTCGAGTCATTTCAGATCAATCACTGCTATTCGCACAAATTCAAGTTCGAGTGCGCGCCCGCGGAGCTCTATGTCGATTTCGACCGCAGGCTGCTGCGCCGCGCCCTGACCAATCTGATTGACAACGCCATCAAGTATTCGCCGCGGGGCGGAAGCGTGATATTTTGCATCTGGCAAGAAGACCGCAAGGCGCGAATCTCGGTCAGCGACGAAGGCATCGGCATCCCGCCGGGCGAAGCGGCTTGTTTGTTCGACGCCTTTCAGCGAGCCTCTAATGTCGGCTGCCTGCCGGGGACTGGGCTGGGCTTGGCGATCGCCAAGAAAGCCATAGAGATGCATGGCGGCTTCATCAGTTTGCCGCCACAATCCAGCATCGGCGCGACTTTCCTGGTCGAGCTGCCGCTGCGGTCTGAAGTCGCGCGGGACCGCAGTCTGTTTGTATAAGGCTTGTTAGGGCGTCTCGCGGGACGCCCCTAAATTTGCTAGATTAATGTAATTTTCGACATATATTGGTCGTTAGCGCGATTGCCCCGCAAGCCACATGCGGCTGACCGGATAAGCCAAGATAGGCTAAAATACTGGCATGGTTGCCCGGAAAATATGCGCCGTCTTTTTGACGCTGGTACTGACGCTTTGCGCATCCGCGCAGGAGCGCGACTTGCCTGTGGACGAAGCGCGCAGCGAGCCGGAGGGTTTGATCCGCGGCCAGCTTGATGATCTTCAGCCGCGCGAAGTCTTCACCATTGAGGGCTTGCGCGGCGAAGTCATTCAGTTCGAGCTGCGCGCGACGGACGGCGACCTTGAACCTGTACTGGGCGTATTCGACAACACCGGCGAGCTCGAGTTCTACCGCAGCCTCGCCGGCGGCGAAGGAAGCATCACAGAAGACTTAACCTTAAAAGCCACGGGTAGATATTTTGTGATTGTCGCGCGCTTTGGGCAGAGCCTGGGCAGCACCTCCGGCGCTTATGAGCTGAGCATGACGCGGGCAGGCGTCTTGTCCGAACAGGGCAGCGCCCTGCGCTATGGCGATTCCGTCATCGGCGCCATCAGCGATAGCGAGCCGCAAGTCTATTACAGCTTTCAAGCGCAGCAAGGTGATATATTGACTGTAGCGATGGTGCGGTCTTCCGGCACCTTGGATCCCTATCTGAAAGTCGTTGACGAAGAGCGCTTTGTCATCGCCGACAACGATGATCAAACCGGCGCCGATACACGCAATGCGCGCATCGACACCCTCATCATCAATCGAACCGGCACCTATATCATCGTGGCGTCGCGCTATCGAGAGCTGGACGGCGACAGCGCGGGCAGCTTTGTCTTGACGCTTGAAGAAGCTGAAAACAGCGGCACCGGCAGCTCGCAGTTAGCGCCCTTGCCAATGCGCTATGGCGAAGCCAAAACCGCTGTGCTCAGCCACCGGCAGTATGAGCGCTTCTACAGCTTCACCGCGGAAAAAGACGATCTCATTACCATCAGCATGTCGCGTGGCAGCGCGGGCGAACTTGACAGTTATCTCATCCTGGCTGACGAGCGCTTTTCTTCTATCTTTGAAGACGACGACAGCGGCGGCGGGCAGAACGCCAAGATCGCGGATTATCGCATCCCGGCCGACGGCAAATATCATATCATCGCCACCCGCTTCGAGGGCAGCAAGGGCACTAGCCTGGGCGCTTTTCTACTGACGCTGGACGCCGTCGGCAGCGCCTTCCAGGATGTGCCGCCCGATGCCGCCAGCATCAATTATGGCACCAGCGTTACGGGGCAGATTGACGCGGCAAACGAGCATGATCTCTACGCATTTTACGCCCGCCAAGGCGAGATCATCACCGTATCCATGACGCGCGTGGACGGCGATCTTGACGCCTACCTGGAATTGTTAGACGCCGCGCAAGAAGTGGTGCTGAGCAACGATGACGGCGGCAACGGACAAAATGCCCTCATCGACAGTTACACCATTCCCTTCTCTGGCTTGTATTTCATACGCGCCCGGCGCTTCTTCAGCGGCAACGGCAATCCCAACACAGCGGGCTCTTACGTGCTGGTCCTGGCCGAGCGCTTTGGTTGAGCGAGAGCCTGTCTGTTTTATTCGACATAGAGGCCTGCAAGTAATTCCGTCAAAAATGAAGAGGGGGTAATCATAGGGCGAGCGCAAATCCTAGAGTATCGGACAAGCCTTGTAGGGGCGACTTGCTAGGTCGCGTAGACACTGACCGGCAGCGTGGTGAAAAAAATGCGTCCGCCCGACCCTCCCAAGCAATTTACCCTGTGCCATTCCCACCCCAAATCCGCTACAATCCAGCCATGCTAATCACGGATCTCCTCCACGACCTGCAATCCCGACTCGGCGTCGAGCAAGCCTGCGCCGATCAGATGACGCGCGTCCTTTACAGCACCGACGCCAGCAATTATCAGATTATGCCGCTGGCAGTTACCTTCCCGCGCGACGCCGATGACGTGGTCGCCGTGCACGAGACCGCGCGCCAGTATAATGTGCCGGTGCTGCCGCGCGGCGGCGGCAGCGCCTTGGCCGGGCAAGCCGTCGGCGAAGCGATCATCATGGATTTCACCCGCCACATGCGGCGCGTCCGTTCGGTTAATGCCGAGGCGCGCACGGTCGAAGTCGAACCGGGGTTAATCCTCGGCAATCTCAACGCCCAATTGGCGCCGCTGGGCTTGATGTTCGCTCCCGACCCAGCCAGCGCCGAGCGCGCCGCTATCGGAGGCGTCATCGGCAACAACGCCACCGGCGCGCATAGCATCCGCTATGGCATGACCGCCGATCATGTCTCTCGCTTGCAGGTCGCGCTGGCGAACGGCGATCTGGTCTGGCTGGACGCATCGACAGCCGCGCTCAAGCAGATTCGCGCCACTGTGCGCGACCTGGCGATAGAACACAGCGCGCAGATCAAAGCGCGCTATCCCCGGACCTGGCGGACTGTCGCGGGTTACGCCCTGGACAAAATCGACCCCGCCGACGTGGATCTCAACTGGCTGCTTTGCGGCTCGGAAGGGACGCTGGCGACGGTCATTCGCGCTGAATTGTCTCTGGTCGATTCCCCAAAGATCGAAAACAAGCGACTGGCGCTAGTTCACTTTGACAGCTTGCGCGCCTCGTTGGAAGCGACGCCGCGCATCCTGGAGTTGGACCCGAGCGCCATCGAGTTGATGGACAAATTTCTGCTGGACAAGACGCGAGCCGCCACCGGCTATCGCGATCGCCTGACCTTTGTCGATGGCGATCCCGCGGCGATACTGGTCGTCGAGTTCGTCGGGACAGCGCGCAAGCTGGGCGCGAAGATCGCCGATCTCAAAGCGCATTTGACCCGGCTGGGCTATCGCGGGGCAGTCACGGTAGCGGAGACGCCCGCGCGCCAGAATGATGTATGGACCGTGCGCAAAGCCGGTCTCGGCTTGATGATGAGCGAGCGCAGCGCCGCCAAACCGATTTCCTTCATCGAGGACGCGGCGGTGCCGGTGGAGAGCCTGGCTGATTACATCTCCGATGTAGAGCGCATCATCTACGACAACGATACGAGCTATGCCATCTATGCCCATGCCAGCGCCGGCTGCCTGCATATCCGCCCGCTGATTGACCTGCGAACGGTCAAGGGGCGCGATCAGTATCGAACCATCGCCAACGCGGTGGCGGCGACGGTCAAGAAATACCAAGGCGCTATCACCGGCGAGCATGGGCAAGGGATAGCCCGTGGCGAATTCAGCGAATATCTCTTCGGCGCGGAATTGATGGAGGCTTTCCGTCAGGTCAAACGCGCCTTTGATCCCGAGAACATGATGAATCCAGGCAAAATTATCGACTCGCCGCCCATGGACAGCGCCGAGCTGCTGCGCTATTCGCCCGATTATCAAGTGATCGACCTGCCGACGCGATTTGATTGGTCCGCGGATGAAGGGTTTGCCGGCGCAGTCGAGATGTGCAACGGAGCCGGGGTTTGCCGCAAGGAAGGCGCCGGGACCATGTGTCCGTCTTATCAAGCGACTCTCGACGAGGCGCATTCCACGCGCGGGCGCGCCAACGCCCTGCGCGCAGCCATCAGCGGGGTGCTGCCCGACGACCTGGGCAATGCCGCGCTGAAGGAGGTCTTTGAGCTCTGCCTGTCCTGCAAAGCCTGCGCCAGCGAATGCCCGTCGTCTGTTGATGTCGCCAAACTGAAATCGGAATTTCTGGCTGCCTGGCACGACAAGCATGGCGTTCCGCTTGCGACAAAGATTTATGGCAATATCCATCGCGTCAATCGGCTTGCGGGCCAGTTGCCCAGGCTGAGCAACTTCATGCTCAATCATCCGCTGGGCAAGATCGGCACCGACGCGCTCGGGTTGCCCACGCAACGTCCCTTGCCGCAATTCGCCGCCGCGCCTTTTTCGGCTGAGCAGTATCCCCGGCATGATGAGCCGGATGCCATCTTGATAGTCGATACCTTCACTGAATGGAATCATCCCGAAATTGGCCGGGCGGTCCTGGAACTGGCGCGGCGGCTTGGGCTGCGCGTCAACGCGCGCTCTTTGCCGGAGCGCGGCTGCTGCGGTCGCCCTGCTATCAGCCAGGGTTTGCTCGACAATGCCAAAGAACTGGCGCATGCTAATGTGCTAGGCTTGTACCGACAGCACCCGGATGTACCTACCATTTTTATCGAGCCAAGCTGCCTCAGCGCCTTCACCGATGATTACTTGACGCTGGTGGATCCGGGCATTCAGGCGGCGGCGCAGTCGTTGGCTTCGCGCTGCCAGAGCGTCGAGAGCTTCTTCGCCCATCGCCTAACAAGCCACGCGGATTCCCTCGCTTGGGCTGCGGAAGCGCCGCGGATATTATTGCATGGACATTGTCACCAAAAGGCGCTGTGGGGAACGGC
Organism: Phototrophicaceae bacterium; assembly: GCA_965116975.1. GTDB lineage: Bacteria > Chloroflexota > Anaerolineae > Aggregatilineales > Phototrophicaceae > UBA6055. The sequence continues at coordinate 904,760 of OZ220735.1, read as the reverse complement.
GGATACGCTCCAATTGCTGCGCGGTATTCCGGGCGCCGAGGTCGAAGAGATGAATACCGGCTGCTGTGGCTTGGCGGGCAGCTTCGGCTATGAGCATTATGACCTGAGCATGAAAATCGCCGAGGACCGCCTTTTGCCGACCATCCGCGCAAATCCCGATGCAATCCTGGCTGCGGCCGGCACGTCATGCCGCGCGCAGATTCACGACGCTGGTTACGCGGCGCGACACCCGATAGAAGTGGCGCTGGCCGCCCTGGGTTCATCCGAGCTGGAGCAAGACATCTGATGACGAATTTCAATCTGACCGAAATCAAGGCGCTGGGCGAGTTCCTGAATCTGCGCCATATTCGTCTTGAGCGGGAGCAGCGCCGCTTCGGCAAGAATCTGCTCATAACGTTCTTGCAGACGCGCCATCCCGCCGTAACCTCCTACCGCATTGATGCGGAAGGGCAAGCGATTGGTTATGTCATGTTGATCCATGCCGAGAAGCCGACGCAGTGGATCATCGAGCGATTGACTATCGACCGCGATCATCAGCGCAAGGGTTATGCTTACGCGGTTGTTGACTATTTGATTGACATGGTGCACGATTTTGAAAACAGCGAGATGGTCATCGCCCGTTACAAGCCCGAAAACGAACCCGCCCGCCGGCTCTTCGAACGCTTGAACTTCCAACAGCAAGAGAATATGTTCCGCGGGCGTCATATCGCGATTCTGGAATTCGAGTTCGAAGACGATGATGACGACGCGCCTTCTGATGAAGATGAAGATGCGGATGAATATGTGGATGAAAATGAAGACGCGGAGCCGGAGGATATGGAAGCCAATGCCGACGACGATGACAACAATATACCTACCCTGATCTAGCGAGCCTAGCATGTCCGAAGAGCCAGCAGCCGCCCCGACGCTTCTGCCCGAAACGATTCGCCGCCGCTTCGAACCCTTGATGCTGGTCGCCCGCAAGGTGCGCGTAGGCGCGATGAAAGGCGACCGCCGCTCCATCAAACGCGGCAACAGCATCGAATTCGCCGATTACCGCAACTACGCGCCGGGCGATGACCTGCGTCAGCTCGACTGGAATATCTATGCCCGGCTGGAGCGCCCTTACATCAAACTGCTGGAAGACGAAGAAGACCTGACGGTGCATGTGATCCTGGATGCTTCCGCCAGTATGGATTTCCCGCCCGCAGGCGAAGCCGATCAAAAGAAGCTGCTCTATGCCAAGCGCATCTTCGCCGGGCTGGCTTATCTGTCGCTGACCAGCAATGATCGTCTGATTCTAACCGCCGTCAACGATGGCGGCAGCGCCACCTTTGGTCCCGCGCGCGGACGGAGCCGCGGCATCGCCATGCTGTGTTTCATACAAGACCTCGACGTAGCTGGCATCACCGATCTGAATATCATGCTGGGCGATTATGCGCGGCGCGCGCGGCGACCGGGCTTGGCGCTGATCATCAGCGATATGTTTTCGCCCACGGGTTATGTCGAAGGCTTGAATGCCCTGCTCAGCCGCGGGCACGAGGTGGCTTTCTTGCACGTGCTGGCGCGGGAAGAGATTAGTCCGCCACTGGTCGGCGATCTGCGCTTGATTGATGTGGAAACGGGAAGAGCCCAGGAAGTCACAGTGGATGCGACCATGCGCGGCATCTATCAGCAGCGCTTAAGCGCCTGGCGCGACGAGATCCGCGACGAATGCCTGCGGCGCGGCGCTTATTATTTTCCTCTGGCGACCGACGCGCCCTGGGAGCGGGTGATCCTCTCGGATATGCGGCGGGCGGGTTTGGTCAAGTAGCAGGTTCATTCGCCTTGCGTTCGGCGATTAGCTTGCTCAGATAGTCTTGATACTCTTTTCTTGTCTCGAGATAGAGACCTGATAACATAGCCGTCAAGTCTATGCCATCGTCGATATCTTCCCAATAGATATCACGACTGCCCAATTGGTAGTTTTGGCGCTCCTCTTCGCTCGCCGCCTCCAGCAATGGGAAAAAATGCAGCGGAACACCGATTATCCTGCCATCCGCCAAATCAATCATGGCGTGCGTATCGGTGAAAGCCACGCGTTGCGGCTCGTTGCGCGTATCGTGAATCACTGGCTTAATGCATATGTTGCTGTCTCTACTCGTCATCCTTATTCTCGATTCTAGCTTTTTTCATGGATGTCTTTCCATACGTCGAGCAGCATTGCTCTGTTTTCAGTTACCAATTCGCGGATCTGTCGAATTTCTGTCATACTGTATCCGCGATTATGCTTGATTTCTAAAGTATTCAAGTTTATTTGTACATTTTTGTCACCCTTCCACACATGCGCATGCGCAGGAGGGTGATCCTTTGTATAAATCCGAACATCGTAGCCATGCCGTTGCCTGTAAAGTACTGTGACCATGATAGTTCAGTATAAATGCTGTATGGCCGCTGTCAATAGAAACAGAAACTTTATGCCGCCGTCCAGCGCCAGAGGATAACCGAGGACCAAAAGCGTGGCGTCTACTATTTTCCGCTGGCGACCGACGCGCCTTGGGAGCGGGTGATCCTCTCGGATATGCGGCGGGCGGGATTGGTCAAGTAACTTGCGCGTAGCGTTCCGCGATCATCGCTTCTAAGCTGTCCAGATATTCCTTTTGTGGTTCAATGTAGAGTCCAGTCAGCATGGCGGTGATATCGATGCCGTCGTCAATATCTTCCCAATCGACGCTAAAACGGTTGAGCTGATAGTTTTGTCGCTCTTCGTCGGTTGCGGCCTTCAGCAGCGGAAAGAAGTCCAGGGGAACGCCGATGATGCGCCCATCCACAAGGTGGATCATCGCATGTCCCGCAGTGAATGAAACACGCTGCGGTACATTTCGTGGTTCGTTTATAACTTGCTCTAATTTCATCTGTGGTTTCCTCTTACCTTAAACCGGACCGTGATATCGCCGCCAGGTTTCCTTCAATATCTCTTCATGCTCAAGCAACAGCTTTAGAATCCGACCGATTTCTCTTTCGTTGAAGCCGTAGTTGGCGATAACAGCCCAAGTATTTATATTGATCTGAACCTCTTTGCCGCCTTTTAGAACATGGACATGCGCCGGGCGGTGTTCTCTTATATGGACTTTTACGTCGTATCCGTGCTGCCGCCGGTTCAAAATCGTGACCATAGATCCTCGCAGATAAAAGTATATAGAATCTCAAGTCAGGCTGTCAACAAAGTGTGACAAGGCGGGTGCTACTTGTCCGCTGGCGACCGACGCGCCCTGGGAGCGGGTAATCCTCTAGGATATGCGGCGGGCGGGATTGGTCAAGTAGCGGCGACTCTGACTGGCTCTGTAGCGTCTTTGGGGCGAGGCATCTCAATGATATATAAGCCCCTGAGCATGGCGACCATGTCGATGCCTTCGTCAAGTCCTTCCCAATACACACTTCATGCGTCAAGTTGATAACCGCGGCGCTGCGCGTCCGATGCGGAATGCAACCATGGGAAGAATTAAAACGGCATGCCTATCGTGCGCTCATCAGCCAAAGTAATGATGACATGCTCTTTGGTGAACTTCAGCCCGGTTGGCGCGTTGCGTTCGACATGAATCACAGGCTCAATCATTTTGGTATAGCTCGCCTTCGTTTCTCGCGCCACGAGCCAGCGGCAATAAATAATCTGCTGGCACTCACATAGCGACTAGCCGCATGGTTTCGGGCTTAGGTTTAGGCTTGGAGTATAGCCCGGTGAGCATGGCAATAAGGTCTATCCCTTCGTCAAGGATTTCCCAATAGACACTTAGTCCGCACAGTTCATAGCTTTGGCGTTCTGCTTGATTTGCTGCTTGCAGCCAGGGAAAGTAGTAAAGCGGCATGCTAATTGCGCGTCCATCTACCATATCAATGATGACACACTCTTCGGTGAACCGCACACATTGCGCGGCACTTCGCTCTGTATGCACGAATGGCTTCCTAGTCATCTCATATCCTTTTACATCAATTCGGGCTTCAGTCAAATCGTCTGTGATATTTTATCCACGCTACCTTCAAGAGGTCCATGTTGTCCTCGATTAATTCCCGAATACGTGCAAGTTCTCGGGTATTGAAGCCATGATTATCTTCGAATTCGATAGGATCCAAATATACCTGAACACGTTTTCCACCCTTGAAAACGTGCACGTGCGCTGGTAAATGATCATCTGTGTAGATTCGTACATCGTAACCATCTCGTCTTCTGTGAAGTACTGTGACTATTGCTCCTCGCATATAAAATATACACGTTGACATACTGCGCTGTCAAAGTCGTAAAGCTCATATGTGTTTATGTCAAGCCTAACTAGAGTAAGGTTACGTCGCCGCCAAGCCGCCGTCCAGCACCAGCGGATGCCCGGTGACAAAGGACGAAGCGTCCGAACAAAGCCAGACCGCCGCCGCCGCGATTTCCTCTGGACTGCCTAGCCGGCCCATGGGTATCGCCCGCTCCATGATGCTCCCCAGCGCCGGGTTCAGCGCGATGCCGCCGCGCACCATCGCTGTGTCGGTATAAGCCGGGCAGATGGCGTTGACGCGAATGCCGCGCTTGGCGTAATCCAGCGCGGCCGAGCGCGTCAAGCCGACGACGGCGTGCTTGCTGGCGGTATAGGCAGCGGCTTTGGGCGCGCCAATCAAGCCGGCTACCGACGCGATATTGACAATCGTTCCCCGGCCAGCCGGCAGCATCTGTTCCAGTTCGGCTTTCATGCAATGCCAGACACCCTTTAGATTGATGGCAAGCATCTGGTCGAAGAGCTCGTCGTCCGCTTCGTGCAAGCGCTGCTCGAAGGAACCGGCGATGCCCGCGTTGTTCACGGCGGCGTCCAGGCGACCGAATCGCTCGACCGTCGCCGCTACCATTGCCCGCACATCCTTAGCCCGCCTCACATCACAAGCGACGAAAAAAGCCTCGCCGCCGCCAGCAATGATCGCTTGGACGGTCTCTTGACCGCCTTGATGATTGATGTCCGAGACGCAGACAGCCGCGCCTTCCCGCGCTAATGCCAGGGCGCTTGCGCGACCGATGCCCGCTGCCGCGCCTGTCACCAGCGCGACCTTGTTCGCCATTTGCGCCATGATATTTTCCTTATGTTTTCCGGCCTGTTTTCTTTTGTGTTTCCCCCAGCAATGGTACACAATCTTCGCCACTCGCGTAAGCATGCGGGGATCATATTCAGGGCAATCGCTTCAAAATGATGGCAGACGAAATGGCGGGAATCTAAACTGAAAATTAACTACAGAGTACGCAGAGAGCGCAGAGAAAAGCATAAAATGTCATATTTCAGCGGTGTATTTTGGTGAAAAAAACGTCTCTCTAGTGCCCCTTGCCTATTCCTAGCCGCGAATTTAGTTGAATAGTCGTCTAAACTACTAAAACTCTGTGTCCTCTGCGTCCTCTATGTTGAAAAGTATTTTGAAGCGATTGCCCTGGGATCATATTGGTTGATGCGCTCGCTGAGCCCGCTAGAATGCTGGAACGATGCGCAGGCGCGGATATGTTATAATCGCCGCGAGTTGTTCGACTGGGAGATCCAAAAATGATTGACGATCCGATTCTGCTCAACGATTGGCATGCTGTGCTTCCCGTTGCCGAATTGGAGGCGCGGAATAAGGTCGCGGGCGCGCGCCTCTTGGGCGAGGATATCGTCATCTGGCGCGCTGGCGAGCAAATCCGGGCTTGGAAGGACTTGTGCGTGCATCGCGGCACGCGGCTCTCGCTAGGCGAGGTGCTGGCGGACGACACCCTGCAATGCCCCTATCATGGCTGGACCTACGACGCCGATGGCAATTGCGTGCGTATTCCCGCTCACCCGGAACAAAAACCGCCTAGGAAAGCCAGAACCTTCACATACCGGACCGTCATCGCCTACGATATGGTCTGGGTCTGCCTGGGGGAACCGGCGCATCCGATACCGGTTTTCGAGGAATGGCACGACGACAAATACCGCAAAATCCTTTGTGGCGCTTACGAATTCCAGGCGGCAGGACCGCGCATGGTAGAGAACTTTCTCGATGTCGCGCATTTCCCCTTCGTACACGAGAATATCCTGGGCACGCAGGAACGCCCGGAGATACCGGACTACGATGTCATCTGCGACGAGAACGGCATCACCGCCTCCGATATTCGCGTTTTCCAGCCCAATCCCGATGGCTCCCACATTCCCAATTGGGTGAGCTATACCTACAAGGTCTATCGACCGCTGGTGGCTTACTTCCGCAAAGAAGCCGCAGAAAAATTCGCCATCTTGCTGATGGTCACGCCAGTCGAGGAGCTCAAGTCGCTGATGTGGATGTGGATGGTCATGACGCAAGACGACAGCAGCGACGACAGGCTGCGCGCCTTCCAGGACGAGATCGCTTATCAAGATTTGCCCATCGTGCAATCACAGCGCCCCGAGCTGCTGCCGCTGGATTTGCAATCGGAACTGCACCTGCGCAGCGACAAAACAGCCATCGCCTATCGCCGTTGGCTCAATGAACTGGGTTTGAGCTTCGGCACAAGCTAGACGCCTGCGCTACCTGCAACTCGATTTGGACTGCCGCGTAATCACGGGAGTGTCTATGTGAGTGGCGTTTCTGATATCGTAGTAAAATATGGTCATGAACCAATGTCCTTACTGTCATGCGACAGAAAATCAGATCAAATCGGGTCGAACGAAGGCAGGCAGTCAGCGTTATCTTTGCAAGTTCTGTCAAAGGCGGTATACGCCGGAACCCAAACTGCAGGGCTATCCGGAAGCGATGCGGGCACAAGCCATCCGTTTGTATGTCGATGGCATGAATTTGCGGCGTATTGCACGTCAGTTGCAGGTGAATCACCAAACAGTTGCCAACTGGGTCAATGCTTATGCGGACAGTTTGCCCGATGCCCCGCCCTTGCCGGAACACAGCGCCATCATTGAGTTAGATGAGTTACACAGTTTTATCGCCCAGAAAAAAACGCAGCTTACGTCATGACAATGGTGGATCGGCAAAGCGCTTGTATCGTAGGCTATCGGGTTGGCTTTCACCGGACGGAAGCAGTCATGCAGGACATGTTGGACGAGGCGCCGCAAGCCGATGTTTACTATAGCGATGGTTTGGCAACTTATGGCGCGCTGTTTTACGCACCAGGGAAGCACCTCAGCATGAGAAACAAAAGCGAGACCTATACGGTTGAAAGAGTCAATGCAGACTTGCGTCACTATTTGGCACGCTTAGGCCGGCGTTCGCGCTGCTTCTCGCGTTGCCTGAAAGCGCTGCGGCGCAACGTAAAACTGTTTGTCTACGCCTGGAATCAACGCCAGCTATACAAGCAGAAGTACCAGGCTTATGCTGTACATCTCATCCATTTCCTATATCCACAAAATTAGACACTCCCGTAATCACAATCAAGTAGGAATCCAGCAACCTATGCTGGTTCTTACAGCCGGGACTTCTTCACCTATAATGATAATAGGCGAGGCTGTTGGCATGTTGGCGGCTGCGCAGTAAGTCCACGACAGCGCGAAATGTTGGTTTGAGGCTGATATGACCCTAAAGACAGGCGACGATTTCGCAGGTTACGAGATTAAGACGCGCATCGGTTCCGGTGGCATGGCCACGGTCTATCAAGCCTATCACGAGCGACTCGATCGTCACGTCGCCATCAAAGTATTGCACGATTCCTTCGCGCGCGATGATACCTTTCTGGAGCGCTTTGAACGCGAGGCGCGGATCATCGCCCGCCTGGAGCATCCGCATATCGTGCCGATCTACGACTACGCCGAAATTGACGGGCAACCCTATATTGTCATGAAATACATTGAAGGCGGCACGCTGAAACGGCGCGCCATCAAAGAAGGCATCGCCATCGAGGACATGCTAAGCATGATGAGCGCGCTGGCCGACGCCTTGACCTACGCGCACGAGAAAGGCGTTTTGCATCGCGATATCAAACCCTCGAACATTCTCATCGACGAACGGGACCTGCCTTATATCAGCGACTTCGGTCTGGCGCGCATCGCGCAGGCGGGCGACTCGACCATCAGCCACGATATGATGCTGGGCACGCCCTTTTACGTCTCGCCCGAACAAGCCCGCGGCGAGCGCGACCTGAATCCAGCCACCGATGTCTATTCCTTTGCAGTGATATTGTACGAACTCTTGACCGGTCAGACGCCATTCGGCGGAGACTCGGCTTTCGCGATTGTGCACGAGCAGATCTACAGCGCTCCGACGCCGCCCAGCCAAATCAATGCGGAATTGACACCGGCTCTTGACGATGTCCTCTTAAAGGCGCTGGCGAAGCAGCCCTCGCGGCGCTATCAAACTGCGACGGCATTGATGCGCGATCTCAAGCTGGCGCTGGCTGAATCGGGCGTGACACGCCTGCCCCCGCTGCATGTTGCCAGCTTCGGCGGCGATCGGCAGGATCCGCTTTCGGCTATCAACTTTGAGGCAAAAGACTATGGGCTGGGCGATTTGAGCGAGAAGATCGATCAATCCATCCGCAAGGGGGTGGAGTTCGCATCGGAGATTGCCGACCGCTTCGACAAGAAAAAGAAGAAAGCGCCGCCCTCGCCGCAAGAGTTGATCCGCCGGCGCGTGGAAAAGAAGCTCAAAGCCCGCAGTGATTTCTTGCAGCATTTGACGGTTTATTTGGCGGTGAACGGCATCTGCTGGGCGCTTTGGGTATTCAGCCGCTCCGGTTTTCCCTGGCCCATCTTCGTCACCGCATTTTGGGGCATTGGCTTGGTCAATCAATATGTGGATTATTATTACAAGCATGGACGTGGCGCCGACCAGGGCGAGGAAGAAATCGAAAGCGAAATCACGCGCCAGATGAAAGTCTCACCATGGCTTAATAACGAGGGTGCCGACGAAGTGTATAATGATGAAGTTGACTCCCGCGAAATGGACAACATGGGGGTGCTGTCAGCCCGCCTCAATGACGATGGCGAGTTTAGCGACAGCTTCATCGACGAAGTGGAGGCAGGCGCCGCGAGACGGGACCAGCGACGCTAGCATTTACGCGGAGACCTGTCATGACATCCACACAAGAGCAACTAATCCGCTATCGTATCGAAAAGCGCCTGGCGGGCCGCCGCGATCTCCTGCTGCATGCGTTGGTCTATGCGCTGGTCTTGGCGGGCGCCTTCGTCAATCTGCCTTGGTGGGATACCTCCACGTGGCTCTTCTTCGCCGCCTTTTGGGCGATCCCGCTGCTTCTGCAGTTTCTGCGCTATTACTACCAGAATGGGCGGGGCGCGAAAAATCGCGCTGTTGAAATCGAGCGCGAGCTCGAGCGCGAGCTGGACTTGACAGCGCTGGACGAAGAGGAAGAGGCGCTGGTCGAAGAGCGCATTGCCAAGCGGATTACAGCCCGCCGCTTGCTCGTCGCCCATCTCTTGACCATCGCGCTGACGCTGCCCTTGCTCTGGCTAGAGGCGCAGTCGAGAGGACTCGCTTATTTTGACCAGCTCAATCTGACCCGAATCACCACGATTTGGGGCGCGGCCGGTATTTTGCACCTGCTGCGATTTTATTTCGTACATGGCAAGACCGCGGCCGGGCGCGCGCTCAAGATAGAAAGGGAAGTGGAGCGGCAATGGCATCGTTCGCTCGCACAGGCGCGCGGTCGCAGGTCTTCGCTTGAGGAGCCAGATTTGATTGAAGAGAACGATGATATCGGCTTTGATGGCGACCTTATCACGCTGCGGTCGGCGCGCATCACCGCGGAAGGCGAGCTGGTCGACGATGTCATGGACGAGGAAGCATTGTCTACTCCTCGCTATGCCAGATAGCCGCGCGAGGCAGACCAACCATGAAATATAAAAGCAAGCCGATACATAAAATCGAAATCCGTGAAGCTGTGGAAAAGAAGTTCCAGGCGCGCGGGGCTCTCATTTTCCACGCTTGCCTCTTGTTCATCGGAACCCTGCTGTTCCTGGCTTATCTGCCGACTGCCTGGAGCAATCTGCTTGAGTTTCGCTGGGACAATGCACTCGCGGACTCGGCAATGTTATATGGCGTATTGGCTCTGTCCTTTGCGCTGAATTTCTTCCGTTATCATTTCCGGCATGGCGCCGGCTACAAAAAACATCAGGCGGAAACCGCCGCCATTATCAATCGGCGCTTGGGGCGGGCAACCCCCGACGAATGGGAAGATCAAGAAGAATTGATCCGCATCCAGCAGCGGGACAAGTTGAAAAACCGCCGTTTGCTCTGGCAGCACCTGGCAGTATTTCTTAGCTTCGGCTGTATCCTGTCTGTCTTCCAGTGGTCCATGGTTGCTAGAGAGGGCTTTAGCGACTGGTCCGCTATAAGCGCCGGGCTTAATGTGATGGGCGTCTGGGGCATCGGCATGCTGGCGCACAGCCTGCGCTACTATTTCGCTTATGGCGCTTCGCCCGAAAAACAGCAGGCCAGAATCGACGCCGAGGTGGCGCGGGAACTGGCTGATATAACGGCGGCTCCACGTCGCCGCGATTCTGTCTCCGCCAGCCTTGCCCTTTCAACGAGCCCTGCGGACGAGGATGAATATATTGCAGCCCAGCGCTTTGCAGCGGCGGAGCGAGAAAGCCGACAAGCCAGAAACTAAAAGGCATAGGGCGGGCAGCGCATCAAAGACCATGATATGTCGAATGTCGCATAATTCTAGAAATATAGGGACGTCTCGCAGGACTCCGTTGAAAAACGCCCCATCCCCCGGCCCCTCCTCGCCATCTCTATGGCGAGCATCCCCAAAATGAGGGAAGGGGAGCTTTCTAACCCGTAATGAGCTGTTAAAGCCCCTCCCTCTTTATGGGGGAGGGGTTTGGGGTGGGGGAAATTGAGTTTTTCAACAGCGACCGCAGGGCAATCGCTTCAAAATGATGGCGGACGAAATGGCGGGAATCTAAACTGAAAATTAACTACAGAGTACGCAGAGAACGCAGAGAAAAACAAAAAATCTCATCTCATCTGTGTATTTTGGTGACAAATCACGTTTCGCTGGGGACTGTTGCCGATTCCTTACGCCGCGAATTTAGTTGAATAGTCGTCTAAAATCCTAAATCTCTGTGTCCTCTGCGTCCTCTGTGTTGAAAAATAATTTCAAGCGATTACTCCGCTGCCCCGACCGCAACTTGCAAACTGGGCTGCAATTAGTGCTAAAATAGGTTAGTACGCTGTGCGAGAATTGCCGCGCGACTTTGCGCCGCCGTTTTCACAAGGGTGGCTGTACATCTGTGGGAACTGTGGCAGACTTGTGCCAAGGCAAGGGCAACGCAACAGAGGTGGCGCGGCGGTCGTATAAGCATTAGACCCGCGCTTGATTGGACACGACGGACACATGATTCGCTTAAAACGACGCAACACAGCCTGGTTGATCGCCATGGGGCTGCTTATCGGTTTCGCCCTCTTGGCCGCGCCGGTCTCCGCCGCAGTCCAAATCTCGCTGCTGGGCGCATTCGCTGTCGCTGTAATCGCTTCGTTAATCGAACTGGGACCCGACCGCGAGACCCTGCTGGATGTATTGCACCGCGCGCCGGTGCGCCGGCGCATCACGCCGCAGGCACGCGAAGCAGCCGAACGCGCGGCTTCCCGCGCCGGCTACTTCAACCGCAGCGGCATCGTCTTGCTCGATATCGGTTTGATCGCCATGCAGACGGGGGTCGATGGCTTGGCGATGCGGCGCACGCGCAATATATCCAAGGACGACGATGGCGTCCGCCCCTTCATCACCTTGTTCGTCGATAATGAAGAAGCCGATCGGCAGGCCTTGGTCCGCTACGAGATTTACAATCACCTGGGCGAAGAGCAGTTCGTGCACGAGATGAAGACCTACCTGCGCGAAGGCGAATTGGAATTGCTCGCCGAACATCAACTGCCGCTAGCGGGCAATACCAGCATCGACGGCAGCGGCGATTGGGACTTGCGGGTCTATGTCGACAACAATCTCATCGGCATGCACGACTTGATGCTGGCGCCTTCGGTCAACGAACGCCGCCGCCGCCTCAGCGGAGAAGCGGAATATCAAGAGCCACTGACGAGCCGGGGACGCAACCTGCAAGACGCCGTTATCGTCGAAGAAGCGCAAGAACCGGAGGCGACGCAGTTAATAGATCTGCTGCAAAAGCCCAGCTCATCTAGCCGCAGGAACCTGTCGCGCAACCGCCGCTAAGCCGCGCGGCGCGCAACCGGCGAAAAAAAGTCTGCCGCGCTCACGGGAAAAAACCTGTTGCTGGCAGTCATGTAATCAAGCGAAGGACCGTCTATGGACAACAATCGCAATACCTGGTTTCTGGCGTTTATCCTGCTGGCGCTGGGCGCTGTCGCCTTGCTGGGCAACAGCTTCCCGGTGATCTTGGTATTGTTGGGTTTGCTTTTCCTGGTGCGCCAGTTCGACACCGACAGCGCCAGTTCCAATGTCAGGGAACAATCTTATGACTACAGTTACGACTATGAACAGCAAGAAGAGGAAGAAGAGGACTTCGACGACTACGAAATCTTCCATCAGCAGCCCGCCAGCGCCGAACAGCGTGTCTACCGCCACGCGCTGGAATCTGTGACGCGGGCTGGGCTGGACCCCGACGAAGTACAGGTCCTCGCGGTGGATATCGGCTTGCTGACGACCAAAGAAGACACTGAACCGCAAATCTACCGTACTTGGTCCCTGCCGGACGACATCGACTATATTCAACCATTCGTGCAAGTGCGCGTCCCGATGGAAGCCAACGGCGATATCCGCTTCGAGATCATTGACGCGGTCGGGGACCCGGTTTACATCCACGAAGACACTTTTCATTTGACGCGCGGACGCAATTTTTTGACGCCCAATACGCGTATGCCCCTGCATGATCAGATGGAATTGGATGGCAAGTGGAGACTGCGCATCATCGCCGACGGCGTGACCATCGCCGAACATCGCTTCGAATACTCCGAGGCGACCGGCGCCAACATCCGTCGTCACATCGGCGAAGACGGCGAGATCAATACCGAGATGCGCGCCGTGATGACCGAAAACCGCCTGCCCAAGATGTCCCTCGACGACCTGCTAGCTTATCAAGGCGAAGAGGAAGAAGAACGTCGTCAGCAGTCCTGAGAAGCCCGCGCTTTTTCCTGAGCGGACTCGCCTGGCCGCGCAGACACCATAGGTCAGCCAGTCCTACATGGTCGTCAATTAATTCGTGATTTTGCTGAAAGACCGGGTAATCAATGGCGAAATTCGATTCAGTGATTGTTCATTCCGCCAATATATTGAAATGCGCCCCATCAGATTCACAAACTTGACAAATCCACCTTGAGCGCTTGCAGTTGCGCGATACAGGCGCGCAGATCATTCAGAAGTTCGTCAATTTGCATGCCAGGGATTATAACGGATTTTGACCGCCGCCATTAGTAGCGTTTGTTTATGATGCCGTTGGCTTCTTGCAATTCGCGGATGTAGCGGATGATCTTGGCGACATCTTCGCGCGTAACCTGTGGCTGGGGCGGCATGTCGCCAAAGGTCCAATGATGCTGGCGCGTCCCATTCGCGGCTGCCAAGTAAAAGGATTGGTCGGAATGATGTCCGGGGTTGTAAATGTCATGAATGAGCGGCGGACCCAGATTGGAACCGGCGGCGTTTTCCCCATGGCATGTCGCGCAATTCGCCGCGAACACTGTTTCGCCGATGGCCGCTTCTTGCGACAGCGTGGTCCTAAGAACGGCGACGACAGCCGACCTTTCGTTTTCCGATGGTTGGATAAAGACAGCGAGCGCCAGCGCAGCCGACAATACGGCAAGCGCCGCGAGACCCGCCAAGATTTGCCTTTGCCTATATTTGTCTCTCGGATTCTTTTGGTTTTTCTTCATCGCAAGCCCTTCTAGCATGAAGGGGGCTGCTTAACTCTGCGCTGGCTCGCTGGTTTCTGGCGACGAGACCGGCAATGCTGGCGGCGGCTCTATACCGCGGCGCGGCGGATAGACGCCCATCCTGCCTTCAAGATTAGCGAGCCGCTCGCGCACGTCAATCAGATGCTGAGTCAAATCGTAAGCGCGTGAATCACTCTTGTGGTCTAGCTCATCAAATTTGGAGTCGTGCGCGTCAAATCTTGTGTCAATGCGATCGAATCTAGCGTCAATACGATTGAACCTGTCTTCTACCGCTTCGAATTTAGCGTCTACGCGATTGAACCTGTCTTCTACCGCTTTGAATTTAGCGTCCACCGCATCAAATTTAGCATCTACCACATCAAACCTAGCGTCAATGTAGTCGCGAGAATCTTTGAACTTCGCGTCAATGTAGTCGCGAGAATCTTTGAACTTTGAGTCCACCGACGCGCTCAAATCTTTATTCTTTGAGTCTATCATATCGGAAAAATCGCGTCGTAGTTCTTGCTTAGCTTCGATAATCATATAACGCATCATTAGCGGAAAGCCGAACAGCAAAGCCAACTCAAATATACCGGTCGCAGACAATTCTCTAAGCAATGCAAGGAAATCCATCAGCCTAATCCTAAGTCAACGCTTTGATTCATGCAGAAATTATACCAGCTTGCAAGAGCGCATTGCCAGGATTGATTGAAATTAGGCATTTAATCTAGGGCAATCGCATCAATATCCATAACTGTCGTATTTAACATCAAACTGACATATTGCAGGGGCGATACTTGGGTCGCGTAGGTCGCGTAGGTCGCGTAGACACTGACCTGCGACACTGACCGTCGACGCAGCCCATCTGTCGCCGAGCGGCTGTGATGAATATATTATGATGCAATTGCCCTGCCAGTTGTGAGATGAATGGTTTTCTTTCAATTGAAAAGGATATACTTGAAATGGATACACTGTCATCAAGTCATCAAGGGGTGCATTTCAATATTTGGGGGGAATCCCAAGGCATAGCGAATTTGCATTGCCCTATAGCAGATTCTTGACGGAAATTGTCGATTTGACTTTGAGTTCTTCGTGGCTTTGTGCTTAGTTTTGCTATTGAAAGGCAAAATCATGTGAACTCCCAATAACCTGAAATGCACCCCCAAGTACAGGGCAATCGCTTCAAAATGATGGCGGACGAAATGGCGGGATTCTAAACTGAAAATTAACTACAGAGTACGCAGAGAACGCAGAGAAAACAAAAAGTCTCATCTCAGCTGTGATTTTTGGTGACAAATCACGTTTCGCTGGGGACTGTTGCCGTTTCCGGGCCGCAGATTTAGAAGAATAGTCGTCTAAACTCCTACGAACTCTGTGTCCTCTGCGTCCTCTATGTTGAAAATAATTTGAAGCGAATGCCCTGCCTCAAGTATCATCATTTTTGCATTTTCCCTCCATTTGACTATAATATAGTTTCGTTGATTGGTTCTTCTTGTCTCTACGCGGCGCTTGCCCAATGTGAATCTGAATCAACGTCAACAATCCCGTTGTTGGTCGCGCCAGTCAGCATCGGATAATTTGTCCCCCGCGCGACGCCAGAGGAAGGATTGCCTATAGCAGTTGTATAGTTGCAAAACCAGGCGCGGAATACCATCCGTTTTGACACATAAGGAGAAGAAAATGTCGTATAAATCCGCACTATTTCGCATGATTGTATTGTTGTGTAGTTTCCTGCTATTGATTGGCGGGGCTGCGGCACAAGACGTCATCACATTGCAATTCTACTATCCAGTCGGCGTCGCGGGGCCCTTGGCGCAGGCGATTGACGGCTATGTCGCCGAATTCAACGCTCTCAATGACGACATCCAAGTCGAGCCAATCTTCACCGGCAACTACGTGGAGAACATGGCTCGCGCGCAAGCGGGCATCTTGTCCGGTCAGCCGCCCGATGTCGCGATCCTGCTATCCACCGATCTGTACACCTTGGTCGATATGGATGGCGTTATCCCGCTGGATGATTACATCGCCTCGGAAGACGGCTTGGACATCGACGACTTCTTCGACGCCTTTATGTCCAATTCGACCTCCGCGGGACAGGTATGGGGCATTCCTTGGCAGCGTTCAACGCCTATTCTCTATTACAACAAGGACGCTTTCGCCGAAGTTGGTCTGGATCCAGAAGCGCCGCCAGCCAACTGGGATGAACTGGTGGAATTCGGCAAGCAGCTCGTCGTGCGCGACGGGGACAATGTGACCCGTTGGGGCGTCGAGATCCCGACATCGTTCTGGATTTACGCCAACTTCGCTATTCAGGCGGGCCGCCATATCGGCTCGGTGGAAGACGATCCCTGTGGGGTCTATCTCGATACGCCGGAAGCCATTGAAGCCTTGTCATTTTTGCGCAGCCTGCAAGTAGAGCATGGCATCATGCCCGATGGCGTCAACCAATGGGGCGTCGCGCCGGCTGACTTCATCGCCGGGGCAACCGCGATGATCTATCACTCCACCGGCAGTCTCAGTTCGCTGCTCAACGACGTGCCCTTCGAGCTTGGCACCGGCTTCATGCCCGGCGGACCAGCTGGCTACGGCGCCAATGTTGGCGGCGGCAACTTCTACATCATGGCGGACATCGGTCAAGAGCGGCAGGATGCCGCCTGGAAGTTCATCAATTGGATGGTGCGCCCCGAGCAGATCGGCCAGTGGGGCATCGACAGTGGTTATGTCGCGCCGCGCAACGCCGCCTGGGAGACCGACCCCTTGATGAGCTACGCTGCCGAAGTGCCGCAAGCTTCGACCGCGCGCATGCAACTCGAATACGCGGTTAAAGAGTTCCCAGCCACGCTCGCCGGACCAGAAATGGCGGTCATCACAACGCAAGCTGCAGAAGCCGTCTACACCGGGCAATCAACAGCCGAAGAAGCCTTGAAAGTCGCGCAAGAACGCTCTGACGAGCTGCTGATGCAGGCTGGTTGTGAGCTAGACGGCTAGTGAGTAAAATTGCTGAATGACACAGCGAGATTCCAGACAGGCGAATAGTGGGGAACGCGTCCGAGCGGCGCGTTTCCCCTTTGTCAGTTTGAACCATAGCGGACGCGGCGCGATAGCATATCTTTTTATGTTGCCTTCGCTGGTGTTTCTGGCGCTCTTCACGCTGTGGCCGATTGTCTCGGTCATCTGGACCAGCTTTCACACCCGGCGGGGGCGCGCCGAGGTCTTTGTCGGCTTGCAGAATTACCAGCGCGTCTTGTCCGATCCGATCAGCCAGGGGGTGATCAAGAACACAATCGGCTATGTCGCGGTTGGCTTGTTTTTGTCCGTCGTCGGCGGACTGCTGCTAGCGATATTGATGAACCAGGGTTTAAGAAATATTGGCTTCTTTCGCTTACCCTTTCTGGCGACAATCGCCCTGCCCATGGTCAGCGTCGCCTCGATCTGGTTATTCTTATATAGCCCCAGGGTCGGCTTGTTCAACGAGATTCTCGGCGGCTTGGGCTTGCCGCGTTCCAACTGGCTAAGCGACCGGGAACTGGCGCTGCCTGGCTTGTTCGCAGTCTATATGTGGAAGCAGCTCGGTTATTTCGCGCTATTCTATCTGGCTGCGCTGCAAGCGCTGCCCAATGACGTGCTGGAAGCAGCGATCCTGGACGGCGTCACCTTTTGGCAGAAGCTGCGCCATATCATTTGGCCGCTGGTCTCTCCCACAACTTATTTTGTCGCCACAATCGCCGTGCTAAACTCCTTGCAACAGATTGATCATATCTTTGTGTTGACCGAGGGCGGACCCAATAACGCCAGTAATATGTCTTTATATTATGTTTACCAGCAGGGTTTCAAATGGTTCAAAACGGGCATTGCTTCCGCCATGACAGTATTTCTGTTGGCAGTGTTGCTGACGATGGCGATGTTGCAATTCGTTTACCTGGAGCGCCGCGTTCATTATGAATAACAGGAGCAAAAACATCCGATGACCGTGCGAAGCCACAAGTTGCGCGAGGCGCTGCCAATCGTGGCACTGGCCGTCTTTGGGCTGGTCTGGATGGTGCCGTTGATCTGGACGTTGCTGACAGCCTTCGTGCCAACTACCGAGCTCCTGAACGGGTCGCCGTTGGTATGGCTGCAAAGCCTTCACCTTGGGGCTTTTGCCGAAGCCTGGGAGGTCGCGCCTTTCCCGCGCTTTTATCTCAACACCATCATCTGGGTATTTGGCCTGCTCGCCATTCAATTGGTCACCGTTTCCTTGGCGGGCTTCGCCCTGGCTCGCATGGATTTCCGCGGCAAGGATCAGATATTTTTCTTATTCCTGACCCAACTGATGGTGCCGGGCACGGTGCTCATCCTGCCCAATTATCAGACTCTCGTCAGACTGGGCTGGCTCGATTCCTATCAGGGTTTGATGGCACCCTATATCGCCTCGGCTTTCGGCACATTCTTGATGCGCCAGGCATTCAAGCAAGTGCCCAAAGAACTGGAAGAAGCGGCGCGCAGCGACGGCGCCAACTGGCTGCAAGTGCTGTGGCATGTCTTCCTGCCCGTCACACGCGCGCCCTTGATGGCTTTCAGCATCGTCTCGATCACCTACCACTGGAACGAGTTCCTCTGGCCCCTGCTGATCACCAGCAGCGTTGAAACCCGGCCGCTGACCGTCGGGCTTGCCTTGCTGGTGCAATCGTCGGAGATCGGCGCTCAGTGGGATCTCTTGGGGGCTGGCACCTTGATCGTCGCCTTGCCGATATTAGTGCTGATCGCGCTGGCGCAGAAGCAGTTTACGAATAGTTTTTTGAGTTCGGGGATTAAGTAGGCTGGTGTTGTCGCCGTCGGCAGACGGTGCCGCGTTTGGTAGGTTGGCAGGTTTTTGCTCTAGACCGCACCGCTAACTTTGAGCGGGTTCGTTGCTTTCCGGCTCGGCAGCAGGTTCTGGGATAGGCGGGTCTACGCCGCGTCGTGGCGGATACATGCCCAGTCGACCCTCGATATTGGCGAGGCGCTCGCGCAGGTCTATGAGGTGCAAAGTCATATCATAAGCGCGGGAGTCATTCTTGCGGTCAAGCTGGTCGATACGCGCGTCCTGCTTGTCGAACCTGGCGTCTTGCGCGTCAAATCTGGCGTCCATGTGCTCGCGGAAATCTTTGAACTTTGCGTCTTGCGCGTCAAATCTAGCGTCTTGCGCGTCAAATCTAGCGTCTTGCGCGTCAAATCTAGCGTCTTGCGCGTCAAATCTAGCGCGAATGTACTCGCGCAAATCACTGTTCTTTGCGTCTATCACTTCGCCGAAATCTTTGATCTTTGAATCTATCGCCTGGTTGAAATCGCGCCGTAATTCCTGCTTCGCTTCGCTAATCATGTAACGCATCATAAGCGGGATAACGAGCAGCAATATCACCTCGAGGAAACCTGATCCAGACAATTCTCTGAGCAAAGCAAGTATATCCATCAGTCTCTTCCGGTCGCGAAGCGGCGATTCATGTGCTGATTATACCATCTTGTCGCGGTGGATTGCTACAACTGACTGATAATGTGACGAAGCCAAGATATGGAGGTTCGGCAGCAGACTTATCACGGGAAATTAGGATGGTATTGGGATGGAGATGTTGAATAATCAGGCGTGGTGATGCTTTATTTCGATAGCGAGGCTAGCACCAGAAGCCGCCAACTTGGACCGAGTAGTCCCCTTCCGCGTCTAAAACGAATGCAAAAGTCTTCCGCCTGGATGGGTTCAATTCCCTTGCTAAGGCCGTGTAAACGCCGGGCTTAAACGTCACAGTACCCTCGTAGCGTTGTTGATATTCTCGCGAACTGTCGGTTCCCACACGCCTTGTGCTAGATATGTCCAACTTCTTGCCCTCAGAATCGTAGAGATCCACTCGATACCACTCATATGTTTCGCGTTTATACACGACCTCAATTTCGTAACCACGGCCTCGCCTCAAGACCAGTCTGATGTCACAATAACCTGGCAGATTTTCATCCCAAGATGTGCCTGTTTCAAGCACATAGTCATACGATGGTACGTAGAGCGGGGCACCTTCGATCACCCCGCCACGAATCTCATACTCATGACCGTCGATTTGTATCGTGCCTATGGCCTCTACCCGAAAGCTGACTTGCCTTGATTTGTATCGTGCTGCACTTCGAAAATCGATAGACGTACCCCGCGTGGTTCGCGTCTCGCCTTTTGTGCCATTCGGATTCAATACAGTAACTTCGTAAGTAAGCGTGTTCTGATCGGTCGGTTTTCCTGGCAACCATTTGGAACCGGTCCACTCAACACGAAGTCCACCCAAACTTGTAAAAGCTGAACTTAGATTGCTAGGAGTTGAAACCGTGTACGAAAGTCTGACGTGCGACACGGGAAGACGAGTAGGAGTTGGACTAGGTGTAAATGTAGATGTCGGCGAATTTGTCGGGGTCGACGTGTCGGTTGGCAGTGGCGTGTTGGTTGGTGTAAATGTAACCGTTGGGGTCGCTGTATTGGTCGGAGTATCAGTTGGCGTGTTAGTCGGTGTTGATGTTGGTCTGATCCAACGGTACTCAGCAATCTCTGACTTTACCTCATAAGTAGTGATGTCCAATTCGAATATAACCTATCGCCACTACAGTAAAGACTAAATTTTCACTTTCCTGGATACCGAGATCTATGAAGGAATGACTATTACTTGTCTCATTGTATGGGTAATTTGCTCGATTCAAAGAGAACATATCTACGGAGTAAAAAATATCCGCAGTACCCGCAGGTTCCGAGGATACCCAGCTAGATTCGCCCCAACTTAATGTCCCGCTATCCGATTGTGCATTGTAGCTAAATGACAGCTTTGGTGGTTTCGAAATCAAGCCCGAAAGTAGCGGGCTATCGAATGGCAACCTTGTTGGGGTATTTGTCGGTGTAACTGTGGGTGTTTTAGTTGGAGTGTCGCTCGGAGTATTCGTGGGTGTTGGTGTTTTCGTGGGCGTATATGTTGGTGTGAAAGTTGCTGTATCAGTGGGTGTACTGGTTGGCGTCGATGTTGGCCGCAACCAACTGTACTCAGCGGTTTTCGACCTAAACTCGTAATCATAATCTCCGACTAGTAGAGTTCCAACAGCCGTAACTTGAAACTTTAGCTGTTGGCTTTCCTGCACATCAAGATTACTGAATCTGCGGATGGTCGCTGCTTGACCGTAAGGACCAAAACTGCGATTGGGGTAAACTATGCTTACTTCGTAAGTGATATTGCTCGAACGAGCCGGCTTGGACGGTATCCAGTTAGACTTACCCCAACTTAGACTCCCACTATTTGTGAGCACATTGTAAGTCACCAACAAGTCGCCCGGCACCGAAATGGCGTATGAGAGCTGCGGACTGTTATTGGGCAATCTCGTCGGAGTATGAGTTGGAGTATTGGTTGGTATCCTCGTCGGAGTGATAGTCGGTGTATTTGTATGGGTAGCGGTCGACGTGCTAGTTGGAGTGCTAGTAGAAGTAGGTGTTGACGAGGCAATCATTTCGCTAACTATTTCAGTAAGCGGTTCGAACCCGGCACCAATAAACAGGGCTAGAGCGATAAGCGCTACAAGAATCAACACGCGAAGTGATCTGGTTGCTGCGCTTCGCTGCTCCACCTTCTGTTTTTGTGTCATGAATTCACCCCCATCACGACGCACATATCATCCCAATATCGTAAGAGCGTTCCAACAAGCTTTTCACGGGGTATAATAAAAGTGAAGACCCACGGGTTTTCAACGTTTTGTCGTTTCCTGTGGCAGTGGCGTACCAGTCCAATAATCTGCCACAAGAAACTCCTAACAAAGCCGTAAACGGCTCACATAGAGTATATACCGTCTCTAGTTATTCCGCAACAAACTTGTTCAAGTTCGCCTCACCACATCCCCGCCTCCCCTGCAACCCAACGCTTGCAGAATGCCAGATTGCCAAAGGACCGAAAACACTTTCTTCCCTGCCGGTCGGCGGGAAAATAGCAACAAATCTCCTATCTTACGCTACAATAGTCACATCACCATCCACCCACACAAAAGGAGAACCACCATGCCCACCACAAACGGAGTCCGCGCTGCCGCCAACCAGCGCAGCCGGACCCTCGTCCACGGCGCGGAACGAGCCGGCGCCCGCGCCATGCTCAAAGCCGTCGGCTACAGCGACGAGGACCTGGCGAAGCCGCTGATCGGCGTCGCCAACACCTGGACCGAGATCGGTCCCTGCAACTTCCACCTGCGCAAGCTGGCGGTTGATGTCAAACGCGGCATCCGCGCGGCCGGCGGCACGCCCTTCGAGTTCAACACCATCAGCATCTCGGACGGCATCACCATGGGCACCGAGGGCATGAAAGGCTCGCTCATCAGCCGCGAGGTCATCGCCGACAGCATCGAACTGGTCGCCATGTCGAATATGCTGGATGGTGTGGTGGCGCTGTCGGCTTGCGACAAGACCATCCCCGGCACCATCATGTCGCTGATACGGCTCAACTTGCCCTCGCTGATGCTCTATGGAGGCACCATCTACCCCGGCAAGCTGGACGGGCGCGACATCGACTTGGTGAACGTCTTCGAAGCGCTGGGACAGTTCCAAGCCGGGCATATCAGCTATGAAGAACTGATGGCGGTGGAGAATGTCGCATGTCCCGGTCCGGGCGCTTGCGGCGGACAATTCACCGCCAATACCATGGCCATGATCAGCGAGATCATCGGCATCTGTCCCATGGGCATGGGCGATGTGCCGGCCGAAGATCCGGACAAGGGAACCGTCTCCTTCCAAGCTGGGCAGATGATGCTGGAGATCTTGGAACGGGACATTCGCCCGTCCGATTTGCTCACGCGGCGCTCGCTGGAAAACGCCATGGCTGCTTCCGCCGCGACCGCCGGCAGCACCAACAGCATCCTGCATTGCCTGGCATTCGCGCGCGAAGCCGGCATTGAGTTCTCGCTGGACGACATCGAGGCAATCAGCCGCCGCACACCCATCATCGGCGATATGCGCCCGACCGGTCAATACGTCGCGCTTGATCTATACCAAGCCGGCGGCGTGCCTATCCTGGTCAATCGCCTGATTGACGGCGGCTTTATGACCGGCGACACGCCGACAGTCACGGGCAAAACCCTGGCCGAAGCCTGCGCCGACGTCGACGAGACCGAGGGGCAAGACGTCGTGCGCGACCTCGACAAAGCCATCAAGGACAGCGGGGGCTTGGTTGTGCTCAAGGGCAACCTGGCGCCCGATGGCGCGGTCGTGAAGCTCAAAGATACCCCCTCCCCGCTCACGGGACCGGCGCGCGTTTTCGACACCGAAGAAGCGGCTTTCGAGGCGGTATCCAATCGGCAGATCGTCGCGGGCGATGTGCTCATCATCCGCTATGAAGGACCGGTCGGCGGACCCGGCATGCGCGAGATGCTGCAGATCACCGCCGCGCTCTACGGTCAAGGCCTGGGCGGGGCTGTCGGGCTGATCACGGATGGGCGCTTCAGTGGCGGCACGCGCGGCTTGATGATTGGGCATACCTCGCCGGAAGCGGCGGTGGGCGGTCCCATCGCCTTGCTGCAAGAGGGCGACATGATCACCATCGACGTGTCGCGGCGACTGATTCATGTCGACTTGAGCGCTGCCGAACTAGCGGCGCGGCGCGAGCGTTGGCAGCCGCCGGCGCCGAATTATGCCAAGGGTGTGATGGCCAAGTACGCGCGGCAGGTGTCGCAGGCGCACGATGGCGCGGTGACGGGGGCTTAGGAGGCAAAGACACATGCGTAGAGGCGGATGGGCGCGAGTAGTTCATCCGCACACTTAGAACTTGTGTTTCAGTCCTTTCTTTGAGAGAATGAGTTGTTGCTGACGAAGGGATTGAAACATGCTCTATTGTTTTCTTGATACAAACATATTCTTGGAGTTCAAGCCCATAACGGAGATTCCGTGGTGCAAAGCACTCGACTCCGCTAAGGTTTCCTTGGTGGTCACATCGGTTGTAGTACGGGAATTGGACAAGCACAAAACTAATCCGAGCAAGCGAAAGCAAAAGAGGGCAAAGGCTGCGTTAACTTTCCTTGAGAACGCCGATGTTAGTGGCAACCACGAGTTATGTCAGAACGTGAGCCTCCATTTCGAACGTCCGGAGCCAAATCAGGACACGCTTGATGCCAATAATCTGTCCACATCTGTACCTGATGACATTCTGATTGCGAAAGCAATTGAGTGCGCCGCACTCAATCAATCACACACTGTAGCAGTAGTGTCAGGAGATTTTGGAGTTCGTCTAAAGGCTAGAGGTGTCAATCTTTGTGTACCGATCCTTGACGAGTTTCGCCTTGATCCTGAAACGGATCCACTCGTGAAGGAGAATCAAGAACTTCGCAATGAATTGCAGAACCTCCGAAACGCTCGCCCTAAACTGGAATTCGGCTTTCGAAATGAGGACGGCAGTATTGCTAAGGTGTTGAAGATTAGGCGCGGAACATTCGACACATTGACAAACGAAAAGGATATCCAAGAAGCGATCCGTGAAGAGTACGAACATCATAAAGATCGGGAGTGTCTATGTGAGTGGCGTTTCTGATATCGTAGTAAAATATGGTCATGAACCAATGTCCTTACTGTCATGCGACAGAAAATCAGATCAAATCGGGTCGAACGAAGGCAGGCAGTCAGCGTTATCTTTGCAAGTTCTGTCAAAGGCGGTATACGCCGGAACCCAAACTGCAGGGCTATCCGGAAGCGATGCGGGCACAAGCCATCCGTTTGTATGTCGATGGCATGAATTTGCGGCGTATTGCACGTCAGTTGCAGGTGAATCACCAAACAGTTGCCAACTGGGTCAATGCTTATGCGGACAGTTTGCCCGATGCCCCGCCCTTGCCGGAACACAGCGCCATCATTGAGTTAGATGAGTTACACAGTTTTATCGCCCAGAAAAAAACGCAGCTTACGTCATGACAATGGTGGATCGGCAAAGCGCTTGTATCGTAGGCTATCGGGTTGGCTTTCACCGGACGGAAGCAGTCATGCAGGACATGTTGGACGAGGCGCCGCAAGCCGATGTTTACTATAGCGATGGTATGGCAACTTATGGCGCGCTGTTTTACGCACCAGGGAAACACCTCAGCATGAGAAACAAAAGCGAGACCTATACGGTTGAAAGAGTCAATGCAGACTTGCGCCACTATTTGGCACGCTTAGGCCGGCGTTCGCGCTGCTTCTCGCGTTGCCTGAAAGCGCTGCGGCGCAATGTAAAACTGTTTGTCTACGCCTGGAATCAACGCCAGCTATACAAGCAGAAGTACCAGGCTTATGCTGTACATCTCATCCATTTCCTATATCCACAAAATTAGACACTCCCATAAAGATCCGTGGACTCGACAAAATGACGAATTCGGGTTACGTCTAATTGGATTATTGATGCCAACGACCGACCTCGCTCGTGAGTACCAAAATGATCTGAGCAGATGGATCAATAATGATTATCGAAATTACCTTATTAGGAACTCTAGGTTTCGCGCCTGCAAAAGTCAAAACATTGTGCTTTCGCTGTTGCTGAAAAACTCTGGTTCGGCTCCTGCAGAAGGAACAAGAGTCGAAATCATAGTTCGTGGCTGTAGAGCGATCTACGACAAGACGCCAGAGGAACCTGCCATGCCCGCCGCACCAGATCCGGCTGATTATGTCGGAATTAATCCGAATGCCAGAAGATATGTTTATTTTGCCGGTGGTGGAGGCGGATACTTGAATAAAACGCTATACAATGAATCGCCATTAGAATTGGAAACCAACGACACACACCAACTCAATTTCAAATTTGAGAGCATTCTTCATCATACTTCAATCAAACCGGGTGACCACATTGTAGTGATAGACGAACCCAAAAGGTATCCAGCCGTAGTATATCTCGAGTATCAGGTTATCGCCGAAAACCATCCGGATAAGCAGGAAGATACACTTAAAGTTATAATTCACCAAGAGGAGGCATGAGCCCCTGCACGCCACCTGCATCCTCGACCTGACTCGCCGCCTCCCGGGCGCAGTCTGCACCATGCTGCTGTGCAACCTAGGCGCGGAAATCATCAAGTCGGACGAGGAAAACCGGACCCTGATGAAAGACGGCGTCATTCGTCAAGCGCCGTGAACCCATCGGCGTCAGCCAGGATCTTCTTGAGCCCATGCCCCTCGAACAAGACGCTGACGATGCCGCCGTTCCCCTCCACGCCGATAACCTTGCCCACTCCGAATTGCGGGTGTGACACGGACATGTTGACTTTGAATTTGGACTTGGTGTTAGCCGACTTTGGCGAGCCCGGAAAGGGAATGATCTTGCTGCGGATCTTGCTGTCGGACGGCCTGACCCTGTCCGATTTCATGTCTCGCTCCAGCCGACTGACCGATGAAGGGGAGCCGTCCCAGCGCGTCTGAGATTCGAGGCTGCGCGCCTTGTTCAAATTCGCCAAAGTCAGGGGCGAGCCATCCAGCAGATGCCTAGGCAGATCAGCCAGGAATTCCGAGGGGCGGGACATATTGCCGCCGCCGCTATACAGCGCGCGCCGAAAAGCATAACAAAGATAGAGCTTCTGCTTGGCGCGGGTGAGGCCCACATAAAAGAGCCGACGCTCTTCCGAGATGCCTTCCAGCTCTTCAAAAGCGCGGAAGTGCGGCAGCACGCCCGTCTCTAGCCCGGTGATAAAGACAACGGGGAATTCCAGCCCCTTGGCGCTGTGCAGCGTCATCAAGGTCACGGCATCCGCGCCATCCTTCAGGCTATCGACATCGGCGACAAGCGACTGCTCAGCCAGGAATTCGTGCAGGGGCTGTTCGTATTCCAGGGCATATTCCAGCAAGCCGCGCAGCTCGCGCACGTTGTCGGCGCGTTCGGCGGCTTCTTCGGGCAGATTGCTGGTGTTTTCGAGGTGCATGGTATAGCGGGTCTGCGCCGTTACATTGTCGAACATATTCACCAAATCGCCAATTTTCGCCAGCTCTTGCCAACTGGATAAGAGCTCGGCGAAGGCGCGGAACTTTTTCTTTGCCGCCGTCGACAGGGGGCTGGGGTCGTCGTAGTAGAGATGATTCAACGCTTCGCTGATGGTCAGCCCCGCGCCAGCGACCCAATCCAAAAATGCTTGCAGCGATTTCTTGCCGATGCCGCGCGCGGGCACATTGACGATGCGTTCGAAGCTGACGCGATCGTCCGGGTTGTGAATCAAGCGCAAGTAGGCCAGCATGTCCTTGACCTCGCGCCGCTTGTAGAAGCCCACCCCGCCCACCAATACATAGGGCGTCGACTGGTTGACAAATGCCTGTTCCAGCGCTCGCGACTGCGCGTTGGTGCGGTACATCACAGCGAAGTCCTGATAGTCCAAGCCCTCCTGCATGCGCAAATGCTGGATCTGTTCTAGGACATAGTCGGCTTCATAGCGCTCGTCGTAAGCCTCGAAGACCTGGATGCGCCCGCCGCGGCCTTGATCGGTATGCAAATGCTTGGGCGTGCGATTGCGATTGTTGTCGATGACCGCGCGGGCGGCATCAAGAATATTCTGTGTGCTGCGGTAGTTTTGCTCCAGCAAGATAACAGTGGGCTCGGGATAATCCTCGCGGAAGCGCAGCACATTGCGATAGTCGGCGCCACGGAAAGCATATATCGCCTGGTCTTCGTCGCCGACGACAAAGACATTGTTCTGTGGCGCGGCAAGGGTTTTCACCAACTCGTACTGGACGCGGTTGGTATCCTGAAATTCGTCCACCAGCACGATTTCGAAGCGCTGCTGATAAGCGTCCCGCAGCATATCGCTGTGGCGTAATAGCAAGACCATATTCAGCAGCAAATCGTCGAAGTCCATGGCATTGGCAGCGCGCAATGCCGCCTGATAGGCGCTGTAAACGTGTTTGACAACCTCGCCGAAATAATCGAGGGACTGGAATTCATCCGCCTGAATCATTTCGTTTTTGGCTTTGGAAATCCTAGCCAGGATGGCGCGGGGGTTGAACTTCTTGGGGTCGATGCCGAGAGCCTTGACAACCTGCTTCACCAGCGCCACCTGATCGTCGCTGTCATAGATCACATAGTCGCGGCGATAGCCCAGGCTTTCCGCCTCTCGGCGCAAGAAACGCGCGCAAATCGCGTGAAATGTGCCAATTTGCAAACCGCGCAGGCGATCGCCAAGCAGGGCTTCGACGCGCGAGCGCATCTCGCCCGCCGCCTTGTTGGTGAATGTGACCGCCATGATACGGTGATGCGGGATGCGCTCCTCGCGGATTAGCCAGGCGATTCGTCTTGTCAGCACGCTGGTTTTGCCGCTGCCGGGTCCCGCCAAGACCAATACAGGACCAGAGCCGGTGGTGATGGCGGCCGCCTGTCGCTCGTTCATGCCGTCGATGAGGAAATGCTCTTTCATAGCGCGGATCTCCCATGCCAAAGTCATGCACCATTGTAGCAGAATAAATGAGCTATAGATTTATACATCTAACCAGGGGCAGCGAGCGGATTTACATTGACCGCATTCATCCGCTTAGGGCGTGGGCGTCCCCAAGGGAATGGAGACGATTGTCGGCTGAAAGATGGCTTGTTCTGGCGTCGCAGTCGGCGTCGGGTTCTCCAGGCGCAAGTTGATCTCGGCGTTGATGTTGCCGCCGCCGCTTGAATAAGCCGCCAACCGCAAGATATAGTCGCCATTCGGGACGCCCAATAAGCGCGTATCCCAAACACCCAAGACCGTGCCGTAGTTCGGCATTTCGACCAAAGCCGCGCTAATCGGCAGGAAATTGTCCGGATCGTCGCGAGAAGCGTAAACCAGCTCGAAGCGGTCGAAATCCGGACCGCGCGCTTGACCGCGGATTTCCACGGCGTCGCGTACAACCGCGCCATCATTGGGCGCGCTGATGTTGATCAAGGGCAAGGGCTGGCCCTGCGCGCATTCGGCTTGCGGAATAGGCAGCACAGGCAACTCCATGCCAATGCTCTTGGCAAAGGCATTGCCCTCGGCGGAGCCTGCCAGCCAGTCCAGCGCCGCCGGGTCATCAACCGCGACGAAAGTCTTTTCGATGATATTGCCGCTGCAGAATTCATTGGCCAGCAAGCCGGTCCAACTGTCGACGGTCAACCGCTTGATATAGGCTTGTTCGGCCCGCGGGGGATATTGTTCGTGCAGGAAAAGACCTGTGCTGGGATCGGGACAAGCCGGATAATTAAGCGTGCCGGTCGTACGGCAGATCTCGCGCGCGACCACGCCGCCGGGATTTTCGAATGGCGCGGGCGCGTTACGAACCGAAGCGGCGGTCATCACCGCGTTCCAAACCGGCGCGGCGCTGCTGATGCCAGAGGTATTATAAGTCGGCGAATTATCTGATGTTCCCAGCCACAGCCCAACCACGGCGTCGCGCGTGAAGCCCATCGTCCACAGATCGCGCGCGCCGTTGGATGTGCCGGTTTTGGCTGCGACAAGGTTCTGCGACGGCAGGCCGATATGCGCCAGGGTCAAAGCCGAGCCGGGATTAAAGCTCGGTCCGCGAGCAGCGTCATCGCTCAAGATGTTTTGCATGAGAAAAGCGAGCGCCGGCGAGATCGCCTGTCGCGCCCCCGCCCGCTCACGCGGGATCTCGACTTCTTCGCCGTCGACCGTTTCTGTGACGCGCTCAATGGCGTACAAGGGCGTCCATACCCCCCGATTGGCAAATACGCCATAGGCGGCCATCATATCGTAGAGCGTGACCTCGTTCGCGCCCAGCGCGCTGGACAGCGTAATCAGAGCGTCTTCGGGAAAAGCCAAGCCAAGAGCCGCGGCCATTTGGGCAAAGCGGCTCTTGCCGGCCTGCTCATAGACCTTGATGGTGGCGACATTCAGGCTGTTCTGCAAAGCGGCGCGCAGGGAAACCGGTCCGCGGAAGCGCCCATCGATATTCACGGGCGAGTATAGTCCAGAAGCCCCCATATCGTAGGTGGTCGGCACATCCCAAACGATGCTTGCGGGGGTCAAATGCATGCCCTCCACATCTTGGAGGGCGGCGGCATAAACAAAGGGCTTGATGGCGGAACCGGGCTGCTGCCAAGTGAGGGCGTTGTTGACCTGCCCGGCATAGTCATCCTCGAAGTTGTGGCTGCCTACCATAGCGAGGATCGCGCCGGTGCGGGGATCGGTGACCATAACCGCGCCGGTATTGACTCCAGTCGCCGCCCCAACCAAATGATTGACTTGATTGCTCAAGGCCTGCTGCGCCGCGTCCTGCAAGGCGGGGTCCAAAGTGGTGTAGATATTGAGACCGCGCTGGAATAACCCATTAGCGCCGATCTCGGCTTCCAACTGCGCCTGCACAAAATTGACAAAATGCGGATAGCGCAAGCGCACCGTCAAGGGTTCAAAGGCAGTGGTTTCGATTTGCGCGATTTGCACGATAGCCGCGCCGCCGACGATTTCTCCCCCCTCGTCGACGCGCACCAGCATTTGCGGGCTGCCGTCGATGTCGACCTCGCGCCCGTCGATGATACAGAATGGACCACGCTGGGACCAGTCGCCGTGCTGGAATTGCAGACAAGCGATGTCGATCATCTTGCGCATGGTGGCGCGCATGCCAGCCACGGCAACTGGGCGATTGCTGACCGGATCGTTTTTGGCCGGCGATGGCACGATGCTCGCCAGCATGGCTGCTTGCGCGAAATTGAGCTCGGCTGCGCTGTGGCCGAAATAGAACTGCGCGGCGGCTTCTACCCCGTAATTCTGGTTGGCAAAGAAAACTTCGTTCAAGTACAGCTCGAGGATGAAGTTCTTGTCGTATTGATTGGCGATTTCCAGCGCGACCAGGATCTCGTTCACTTTCCGCTGGACCGTGACTTCGCTGTCGCGCAGGACCAGATTACGCGCGATTTGCTGGGTGATGGTGCTCGCGCCGGATTCGATGCCGCCGCCGCTGATATTTTGCATGAAGGCGCGCGTGATGGCGATGGGGTCAAAACCAGGATCCTCAAAATAGCGTTCGTTTTCTTGCGAGACGATGGCGTGGATCATGTAGGGGCTGACACGCTCCAGCGGGATGGTGGTGCGGGCGCCCGTTTCCTGGCTATTAAGCGAGGCGATCACGCCGCCATTGACGTCAAAGATGCGCGCCGTTTGATACTCCGGATTGTAATTTGCCAGAGCCCCGATCCGCTCCTGGAATGGCTTCACGCTGTCGCTATACCAGAACATGATGCCGCCGGCCGCCACAATCGCGCCAACCAGCGCGATCACCAGCAGCACCACCAGCACGCTGGCTAGGGCGCGCAGCGAGTCCCGCCGCCGCGTTGCCAGCAATTCCGCGACGATGGGAGAGCGCTCCAGTTCATAGCCGCTGTCGATGGCGCGGGGGATCACTTCGCCGCGATCGCCAGCATGGTCAAACTGGGTCTGCGCTGGCTGTGTCCTTGCGAACTGCGGGTCC
Organism: Phototrophicaceae bacterium; assembly: GCA_965116975.1. Taxonomy (GTDB): domain Bacteria; phylum Chloroflexota; class Anaerolineae; order Aggregatilineales; family Phototrophicaceae; genus UBA6055. Next base: position 873,610 of record OZ220735.1, on the reverse strand, counting down.
GCGGCGACAGTCCGCTCCTGTCCCGGCAATTCGTTTTTGAAGGCGGCCGTGCTGGGGACGGTATAGAGCTTGTCTTTGGTCGGCGGCATTCTGCCGATTTCGACGCCCCTGTCGTCAAGGATAGGCGCGCCTCTTTGCGGCTCGGTCGATCCCTGGTACGCGGGCGGCAGATCATAAACCGTCTCCGTTTGCGCGCTACCTTCAGCGCCGCGGGACCGCTTGTCTTGCCCCGCCTGTTGGAATGCCTCCCACTCGCGCAGCGCGGCCGGATAATCGCTGACCCATTCATTCTGGGCGCTATCGTGCCGGTACCACTGCTCGTTTTGGGCGTCGATCATCCACCAAGCGCCGTTATCGTCCTGGGTCATGCTGTCATAGAGCAGGCGCTGATATTCTTCGAAGCTGATCTCTTCGCTGTTGAGCATGTCAGTCAGCGTGGCAGCTTGATTGCGCATCTTGACAAAGCGCTCGGCGGCTTCGCGCTGGCGAGGGGCGATTTTCGGGCGCTGCGCATCGGGCTCGGGGGCGCGTTTCGGGACCTCGACGGCGGGCGACGGCGCGTCCAAGTCTTCCGGCGGAGCTTGCTCGGGCTCATCCGCAGCCGGCGGGGGCTGCAAATAGTCTTCCGGGGGCAGCGCTTCCCGCGCGCTCGGCTGTGGATTGAGCATGCGCTGCATCATCTCTTCGGGAGACAGGGGCGCGTCTTCGGTTGATTTGTCGTCCGCAGGCGGTTTAACGGGCTCGTCGGGCATAGCTTGATTACCGTGCTCGGCTGATGTCTACGGGTTCATTATAGTGGAATCTCGGGATTGGGGGAAATTGCGGGATGATGAGGAAAAAAGTAAAGCCTATCCGCACGAACTGGTGGAGGAGACCGCGACGCTTCGCGCGCCTGACAAGGAGATGAGACCTTGGGACGCGCCAGACGAATCGCCTGTGTATTAGGCGGGAGTTTCAGCGACGCCCTAGACCGCCGCCGCGTCCTCCTCCACCAGTTCGTGCGGATGCGACGCCAGGTAGCGATAGACATAGGGATTGCCGACCACAGCCATATCAGCGACCACCTCGTCGCGCCGAATCGTGAAATGGAAGATCTCGATACGGCGCATGCCGGCAAACCAATGCCGCCGCAGCGTCACCTTTTGGTCGATCGCCCAACCGCGGGCGACGGCAGTGAGCAGGTTGTCCCCGCCGGCATATTGCTCCGATGAGTAGCTCCAATGCTGTGATGTAAGGTCTTGATACTGTACGCGGAGATCTTGTTCGTTCTGCTTCACGATGTCACCACTCCCAAAATACTTGATCGCGCTAGGCGCAATTATAAGCCCCGCAATCACAAGCGGCAACAGCGCTATCCAAGATTAAGGGATATTAACAGCACATTGTTAGAACAAGGTCTATTCGGGAATGACCGCGTGATCGGGGTTGTTATCGAAGCAGACGCAGAGGCGCTTTTGCACGATGAAACGCTCGATGTATGGATTGCTTAGCACCGGCATGATCATGAGCTGCCCCTCGCGCATCAAGGTGAAATCATAAATCGTGCGCGGCCGGCTGCCGCTGTTCCAAATTTGACGGGCGCTCACGCGGGGCAGCGCCAAGTTCCATCCGGAACGCATGGCGGTGATCAATTGACTGGCAGCAGCGTATTCTTCGGATTCGGGGCTCCAGTATTGGCCGCTTTCGGTGAATTTCTCATGTGTATAAATGGTCTGACCCAGCTCCATGATGGGTCCTCCGTATTTGATAAGCTGCAGAGCGGTGCTGAAATGCCAGAATCGCTATGTTGCCCCAGTCGAAATAATTGTGTTAATTAGCCTCATAGCATGAATGTTAATGCCTATTACTTTATTATATGCGAAAATGCCTGCCCAACAGTAAAAATTGAATAAAATCAAGATCGCCGATGTCATATTTCTCAACTATAGGCGGGGCAAGCAGACTCTGTTGAAAAACACCCCCATCCCCGACCGCCAGTGTTTACGCGGCGCGGCCCCTTCCACATCTCTATGTGGAAGCATCCCCAAAATGAGGGAAGGGGAGCTTTATGAACCGTAATGAGCTGTTAAAGCCCCTCCCTCTTTATGGGAAAGTTCGCCATAGAGATGGCGAACGGGTTTGGGGTGGGGGAAATCGAGTATTTCAACAGCGACCGAGCAATGCGCGCGCCGCTATGAAGCGCCGCTGCCGTCCTTGTCCGCAAAATACGCTTCCAATGCGTCCAGCATCGCCGCGGCGCCTGTTAGCGGCGGCGTGATTAGGACAGTAAAGCCAAGTTCGTGGGAGCGTTCGGCTGTCACCGGTCCCAGGCAAGCGGCGGGCAAGGCTTTCGCGGCGGGCAGGGGACAGCGCCGCGTAAAGTTGAGCGCGGCTGATGGGCTGACAAAGGTCAAGGCGTCAACGGCGCCATCCGCGATCAATGCTGGCAGATCGGCGCCGCCAAGCCCCAAAACCGTCTCATAGGCGATTACCTTGCGCACCTGCGCGCCGCGCTCGCGCAGGATATTTGCCAAATAGTCGCCCGCCACAGTCGACTGCGGCAACAGGATGCGACTGCCGGGGTTGATCGGCAAGGCGCGGGCCAGCGCATCGCTCGTCGCTGCGGCTGGGCTGATATCGGGGATCGGTCCCAATAGATCGCGCAATGCCGCTGCTGTGGCTTTACCCACCACCGCAATGCGGACGCTCGCCCAGTCGGGCGCTAGTTCCAGCGCTTGAAGGCGCTGGGCGATGGTCGTCACGACATTGACGCTGGTGAAGAGCAGCACGTCAAAGCGAGCCAAATCCGACAGTTGCTCATCCAATTCGCGGCTGTCCGCCGGCGGCTTGATGGCGATGCAGGGATAACTGATGGGGATGGCGCCTCGCTCGCGCAGCGCCCGTTCCAAAGAAGCCGCTTGATTGAGTGCGCGGGTCACGACAATGCCTTTGCCTGCTAGGGCAGATTGACCGGGCATGGCTGATTTCATTCCTTTTCCGCCTTTCCCGCTGATAAAGCGGCTTTTGCTATGCCAGTGAGGATTTGACGCGCGCCTTTTTCCAGCGCTTCTTGCGCCAAACGCGCTCCCAGCTTTCGCGCCACAAGCACCGCGCTAGGACCAGCGGGGGCGTGGGTTTCGCCGGTCACATCAATTTGATGACGACCATCAAGCGCTGTGACGCGTCCGCGCATTAGCAGCTTGCTATCCGCTACAAAAGCGTAAGCGCCGACCGGCAGGGCGCAGCCAGCCTCGAGAGCCTGGAGAAAAGCCCGTTCCGCTGCCGTGGCTTGCGTGGCATGCGCGTCCGCCAGCCGCTCCAGGAAAGCCAGTGAATCGGCTTCACAGCGGCATTGTATGGCGAGCGCGCCCTGCCCGGCGGCGGGAAGCATCTGCCGCAGCTCCAGCGTTTCGCTGATCTGCGCCTGCAAGCCCAAGCGATTCAAGCCGGCGGCCGCTAATATGATGGCATCATAAGGACTGTCGTCTGTCAATAATTTTTCGATTCTCGTGGGCACATTGCCGCGAATATCCAGCACTTGCAGATCGGGGCGCAGCGCCAGCAACTGCGCGCGCCGGCGCAGGCTGCCCGTGCCGACGCAAGCGCCGGGCGGGAGTTCGGCAAGCGCGCGCCCGCCCCGGCTCAGCAATACATCGCGATGGTCGCCACGCTTGAGTATGGCGCCGATGGCCAGCCCGGCGGCATTTTCCACCGGCAGATCTTTGAGGCTATGCACGGCGAAGTCGATTTCGCGCCGCCGAAGCGCCTGCTCCAGCGCTTCGGTAAAGACGCCCTTGCCGCCTATCGCCGGCAGCGCCGCGCGCTGATTCAGGTCGCCGCGCGTCTGATAGGTCTTGATTTCGACAGGCAGGCCGCCGTGACAATCGCGGATCAGGTCGGCGGCATGATTCGCCTGCCAAAGAGACAGCTGGGAGCCGCGCGCGCCAATACGGACTGTTAAAAACACTTCATCACCGGGCTGCAAAATGAGCCGTTCCTTGTGAAAATTATACAACGAATACAGGCTAATCGTTGAATTTGTCAGGCGACGTTGTATGCTAAAAACTGCCAACTCATTCGTCATTGAGGCGGAGCAACGCTGTAGATTTCAAGGTAGATTTCAAGACGGAGTCGCCAATGCGCCTGCTTAGCATGCTTTCCTTTATCACACTAATCACACGAATTTTCTTCGCGCCGATAGCATTGACGGCGCAAGAATCGGCTGCCGATATCGCGTATGACCCTGCGGTCTGTTGGTCTGGCGCGGACGACAGCGCGGCTTGCCTGGCAATGATGGCGGCGCATCCACGCCCGCAACTGGACGCGATCCTGCAAGACCGCTATACCCTCGGTCAATTCAGCTTTTGGCGCGTGGGTCCGCAAGCGGTCAATCTCTTCGACGCGCCCGGCGGGAAAGTGATTGGGCAGATACCGGCTGGTTTCAACTTTGTCCACGCCACCAATACCGATGTCGATGGCTGGATACAGCGCTTGGGCGGCGAATGGATCGCGCGCGCTGACGCCGAATACGCGCGTGCCTCGACCTTCACGGGCTATTTGTTGCCGGCGGATTGGCGGCATCCCTTCGCCATCATCCTGGACAAAACCGGCATTTACACTTCCTTGCGCCCGGGCGAAAGCGGCAGCGCGGAAAGCGGCTATGTCACCCGACGCTATGACCTGGTCAATATATTCGCCCGCCAGGAAGACCGCGAGGGCGAGGTTTGGTACTTAATTGGTCCCCGTCAATGGCTGCGGCAAGAGTTCGTCGCCATGTTCGCGCCAGCCGAAAAACCCGCGGGTCTTGCCCGGCGCTGGCTGGCGGTTGATCTCTTCGAGCAGACGCTCATCGCCTACGAGCATGATAAGCCAGTCTTCGCCACGCTCGTTTCCAGCGGCTTGCCCGAATGGTCAACGAACGAGGGAATTTTCGAGATTTGGGCGCGGCTCGATCGCGATTCTATGAGCGGCGCCACCGGCGCGCCCGATGCTTATGCCTTGCAGAATGTGCCTTGGACGATGTATTTCGACGGCGACATCAGCCTGCACGGGACCTACTGGCACGATGACTTCGGCTATCGGCGCAGCCACGGCTGCGTCAACCTGAGCATCAGCGACGCGCGCTGGCTCTATGAATGGACAGCGGAAACGGCAGCGGATGAATCTGGCGACAGCCTGAACCAGGTCTACGTCTTCAGTTCGGGGCAGTATGCCGGGGAGCAGCCGCCCGCCTAAACCGTATGCACGGTCGGTTCATATCCCAGCAAGTCGCGGGCGCGGTCGTAGCTGACCAAAGTTTGGGCGCCGGCAATCGCTTTGCTGCGCCCCCGCGCCTCCGGGAAGAAAATCGCGAGCAGCGCTTCCGAATCGTAATCGAGATAGTTCCGGTCGCTATTGACGAAGAGCGGATGCGCCCCCGTGAAGTCAGCTGTGAGCGCTCGCTCAAATGCCTGGGTGGAGTCGTCGGTATGGATAAAGGTCCAGAAGTTAAGGCGATCGAAAAAATAAGCTGAAAACAGCCAGCTTTCATCTTTAGCAGTATTCGCGATGTGCGACGCATAATCAAAGTCGCCGGATCGAACTGCCTCGTATTCCAAGATGCGCCGCGCGCGCAGTTGCAGCGTTTCCGCCCGGGCAGCCGCCAACTGACGGCGCTGCTCGCCCACGGGCAGCTTCCTGAACGAATCAACCGCTTCTCGCTTCGCTCGCAGATCTTGGCGCAACTGACGCTGCTGGATCAGGTCCTGCGACCAGACGGCCGGGAAGCGGAAGGAGACGCTGCTGATGCCGGCGCGCCGCCAATAGTAGTCGGCGATCTGCTCGACCAATTGCTTCGAAAAAGAATAAGCGTCGGTGGTGTGAAGCGGATGCGCTTCATCCAATGGAAAATAGTCGAACTGACGGTCGTCGCAGCCCCAGTATCCGCCAAGCGCGTTAATCGAGCTGGCTTGCGCGATGCGTTTGACCCCGGCGCGCGCGGCCGCTTCAAAGACATTGTAGGTGCCGGCGACATTAATTTCGAAGAGCTCGTGACTAGGATGAGTGCGCGTGCTGGGAATTGCCGCCAGATGCGCGATGGCGTCGCAGCCTTCGACATGGGTCCGCAGCGCCTCGTAGTCGCGAATGTCACATTGCGAATAGGCGACGCCCTGCAGGTCGCAATCGGCGTCGATGCCAATAACCCGCAAATCCCAGCCCAGCTCCACAAAGCGCTTTGATATGGGACTGCCAACAAGTCCCGCGCCGCCGGTGACGAGTACGCGCATTGTCTAGCCCGAAGCCCGCATCTTGAAGGCGATGGGCGCGGCCAAAGCCAGCGACGAGCGGAAGGTCAGCAAGCCCGTGGCGGCCTCAATCGAAAAGACAGCGGCGTTGTCGGTATGCCGATTGCCGACCACCAGATACTCGCCGCGGGGGTCAATCATGAAGGCGCGGGGCCAAGCGCCACGAGTCGATTCGTTGGCGAGGTAGCGCGGCATGCCGTCGGCGTCCAAGCTGTAGATCACAATGGAGTCGTGCCCGCGATTCGTCCCATAAAGGAACTTGCCATTAGGATGGACATGGACATCCGCGGTGTTGTTGGGGCGCTCGGATGGCTCTTGATAGCCGGCGGGCAAGGTACTCAAGATGGGTCCCGCCCCCCAATTGTCAGCTTCGTCAAAATTAAATATCGCCAAAGTGGAATCGAGCTCGTTGATGACGTACATCAGCGACAAGGTCGGATGGAAGGCAACATGGCGCGGTCCGGCGCCTGCTGGCAGATCCAGGGTACCCGACAAGTTCAGCTTGCCGCGCTCCACATCCAGCGCGTAGAGGTAAACCTTGTCCGTACCCAAGTCCGGCACGACCGCAAAGCGATTATCGGGCGTGGTGACGATCATGTGCGGGTGCGAGACCTCTTGCCGCTCGGGATTCACGCTCTTGCCGTCATGCTCGATCATCTCGGTCGCCGCGCCGATGAGGCCGTCGCTGTCGATGGGATAAACGCGCACATTGCCGCGCGCCTTGCCGACAATGTAATTGACCATCAGCAGGTTTTTGCCGCTGTCGTCGACGACCACGTAAGCCGGCGACGTGCCGGCCGCGGGCTGGCTGTTGATCGCCCGCAGCAAGCCCGTGTCGGGCTCAATGGCGAAAGACCAAACCCGCACATCGTCATCCATGGAGCTGGCGACCAGGAACCTGCCGTTGGGATGCAGATTGAGATAATGGCATTCGCCGATTTCTGTTACCTGCTGCAGGGGCTGCAACGCGCCGTCGACATAATCAAGTTCGGCGACGGTGATGCCGCAGGGACCGCCGCCGCCATTGGCGATGTAGACTAGATTTCGCATAAGTTATCTGTCCTTCACTGAGAGGATTTCTCGTGTGCAAAAGCATGCTGCAAATATGAATTCGTGCAAGAGATGAACGCCGATTGAGCCTGGGATTATAGTTGCGTGATAGTTCGCCCCCAAGACCTTGATTTATCTCTCGCATCGAATAAATTGAAATTACCTAGGCAGTATACGTCAATAATGCCTGTCTAGTAAATTCTGTATTCGCGCGACAGAAAGGTGAGAAATTGGAGTAAAGACTACAGTTGACTTCGCTCGCCATCAAACTATAGGAGGTCATGCCATGAAAAAGGTGTTCGCGATTCTGCTATTGCTTTTGGCAGTTGCTGTTCAGATTCCCGCATCGGCGCATGGTCCCGCCAAGTTCACATTTGACTATATGTTGGACGGCGGCGGTTGGATCGACTACATGCATTTCGCCAGTTCGGGCTATTGCACAGCCAGCCGCAGATTCAGCTATGGCTCCATCGCGGTTACCATAAAAAGTGACGGACTGCGCACGTATAGCGCATTGCGTCATGTCAGCGGGGACATCAGAGACGTCATCAGTATCGAGACCGAAAAGCATTCAGACGGCATGCATGGATTTTATCTCAGCGCGGTCGTCCGCTACAACGTTTGGATAGACGGCGACTTCCAAAAAAAGACGACCGGCATGGATTGCAAAGCCATCATCACGGGTTGGGTCTAGCGCAGACTGCTGCAGGAAGGGAAAGGGCGGCTCAACGCTGCGCGTAGACACAGCAGGTCAGCCGCCCCTACATTAAAATGTTGCTATGCCATCAATCCGAAATGTCAGCGATTTTGGGCATCTATCTGCCGACCACGCGCCATTCGATGAAAGCCATCACGAGCCCCATCAGCACTCCCATTGCCAGCAGAATCCGCCAAGTCAAGTCCGCGCGCAGTTTCTCGATATCCGCTCTCGTGGCAAGGTGTTCGCGGCCGCCTTGCAATCTGGCAATCTGCATCTCGTTCTCCCGAACGCGGTCGCTCAAGCTGATTTCGTTCATGTTAGATTGCGCAGCCATTCACCACCCTGCCTCCGATAGCGTCGCGATGCGGTCGAAAGCAGATTCAACGCTAACCAAAATCTATCGCAGCATTAGCCGCTTGTCAAGCAAGCTAACGTGAAGCCACGCGGGCGTAGCGCCAAACCGCCATCGGCAGGAATACCGCCACGATGCCGGCGATCCACAGCAGCGAGAGGACAATTTAGTCCGGATTGACCGTACCCGTCATCAAATCGCGCACGGTATTGGCGACGACGCTGACCGGTTGATTCTCCGCAAAGGTACGCAGCCATTCAGACGTCATGATGCGGGTCGGGTCTAGCGAAGACTGCTGTAGGAAGGGAATGGACGGCTCGGCGCTGCGCATAGACACAGCAGGTCAGCCGCCCCTACATTAACATGTCGCTATGCCATCAATCCGAAATGTCAGCGATTTTGGGCATCTATCTGCCGACCACGCGCCATTCGATGAAAGCCATCACGAGCCCCATCAGCACTCCCATTGCCAGCAAAATCCGCCAAGTCAAGTCCGCGCGCAGTTTCTCGATTTTTGCGTCGAGCCCCGCTATATCCGCTCTCGTGGCGACGTGTTCGTGACCACCTTGCAACTTGGCAATCTGCATCTCGTTCTCCCGAACGCGGTCGCTCAAGCTGATTTCGTTCATGTTAGATTGCGCAGCCATTCACCACCCTGCCTCCGATAGCGTCGCGATGCGGTCGACAGCAGTTCCAATGCTAACTAAAATCTATCGTAGCATTAGCCGCTTGTCAAGCGAGCTAACGTGAAGCCACGCGGGCATAGCGCCAAACCGCCATCGGCAGGAATACCGCCACGATGCCGGCGATCCACAGCAGCGAGAGGACAATTTCGTCCGGATTGACCGTGCCCGTCATCAAATCGCGCACGGTATTGGCGACGACGCTGACCGGTTGATTCTCCGCAAAGGTACGCAGCCATTCAGATGTCATGGTGCGGGTCGGGACGAAGATCGAGCTGGCGAAAGTCAAGGGGAAGAGCCAGATAAAGCCGGCTACCTGCGCCGCTTCCGGGTCTTTGACAAAGAGCCCGATGGTGGCGGAAATCCAGGTGACGGCGTAGCCAAAAGCCACGGCCAGCGCCAAGCCCATGATGCCGCTGCCCCAATCTTCAAAGCGAAAGCCGATGATGTAGCCGGCGACGATCATGATGATTACGGTGAATAATCCGCGCAGGGTATCGGCGCTGGTGCGCCCAGCCAGCACAGCCGCCCGCGACATCGGCAGCGAGCGAAAGCGGTCGATGATGCCGCGCGAGAGATCCACCGCCAAGCCAACCGTGGTATTGGCGGAGGCGAATAGGATCGTTTGGATGATGATGCCCGGCAGCAGAAAGTTGATGTAATCGCCACCGGTAGAGAAGCTGATGGCGCCGCCAAAGACATAGGTGAAAAGCAGCAGGAATATGACGGGCTGGATGGTAGCGAATACCAGCAGCTCCGGCTGTCTTTGGTAGGCGAAAAGATTGCGGCGCATGACGACGAAGGTGTCGCTGAAATTCCACAGGAAACGCTGGAGGCCGCTGGATTCGCCCAGGTCCTGTCTGAAGGCGACGCTTGCGGTATTTTGGGTCATGGTGCTTGTCCTCGTAATTTATGCGAAACTGGCTTGGCTAGGCGCTGCGGCGGCGACCGAAACCGCGGCGCTTGGGTTTGGCTTGTTCTTCGACGATTTCTTCGCCTGTAATGCTCAAGAAGACATCGTTCAGCGACGGGCGGCGCAGGTTGAGCTCGGCGATATGAATCGCTTCGGCATCCAGCAAGCGCACAACTTCGGCGATGCTTTGCGCCCCGCTCTCCACCGCGATGCTGACATTGCCGCGGCCTTCGTCTGTCTGCGGACTTTCGTTGCTCAAGGGACCCAGCAACTGCGACGCTTTGGCGGTTTCGACCGGGTTGGCGACAGTGATATCGATGAAGTCCGCGGCCATATTGGCTTTGAGCTCATCGGAGGTGCCTTCGGCGATGACCTTGCCGTGATCAATGACGACGATCTTGTCGGCCAATTCGTCGGCTTCTTCCAGGTACTGCGTGGTAAGCAGCAGCGTCGTGCCGTCGGAGACCAGACTGCGAATCGTATCCCACATGACGATGCGCGTGCGAGGGTCCAAGCCGGTCGTCGGTTCATCGAGGAAGAGGATGTCCGGTCTGGCGACTATGCTGGCGGCCAGATCCAGGCGGCGGCGCATCCCGCCCGAGTAAGTCTTCACCAAGCGGTCGGCGGCGTCGACCAAAGAGAACTGTTCGAGCAGTTCTTGGGCGCGCTTGCTGGCGGCGGGGCGCGACATGTGATAGAGGCGCCCGACCATGATCAGGTTTTCCCGCCCGGTCAAGATTTCGTCAACGGCGGCGTACTGGCCCGCCAAGCCGATGATCTCCCGCACGTGCTGCTTCTGCCGCAGGACGTCGAGACCGCCGACATTGACATTGCCGCTATCGGGTTTCAGCAAGGTCGTCAAAATGCGCACGAGGGTGGTTTTACCCGCGCCGTTTGGACCGAGCAAACCCAGCACTTTGCCGGTTTCCGCGCCGATAGACACGCCGTCGAGCGCTTTGATTTCCCCGAAGTGCTTATAGACATCTTCGGCGATTATCGCGTGATTGTTGGACACCATGTTGACCTCCTGTGGATTATGTACGATGATGCACGATGAAATATGGCTTTTAATCTTGCTTGGCTGGGGCATCTTGCAGCCCCTCGGACCCCTCGCTCTGGAAGGCTTCCAGCAAGCTCAGGACCTGCCGCAACGCGCGAATCATGCTTTCGCGTTCCTGCTCGTTCAACGGCGCGAACAGCGCTTTCGCCAGGTTGAGGTGCTGGGCATGCCCTTCCCGCAATCGTGCAGCGCCCTGCTCTGTCAGGCTCACCAAGACGCTGCGACGGTCTGAAGGATTTTCTTGGCGATGCACCAAGCCCTCGGCTTGCAAGCGATCAATCATTTGGCTGGCGTTGGAGCGGCTGGAGAAAAGACCTTCGGCGAAGAAGCTGACGGGCTGAGGCGCGCCGGCGTCATCCAGGCGCTTGAGGAAAAAGAGCTGCGTCGGACTAATGCAATCCTTCACCAGTTGCTGGTCGGAAAGCTGCCGCAACTGGCGATTGATGCCCGCCATCAGACGGAAGAATTCTTCTTCGAATGTCAGCGCTTCGCTCAGCTCAGGCGGCTCGCAATAGTTCATATCTGAATTATCCATATATGAACTATACAGATTCTTATTGAGATGTCTATAAGAGTATTGTTAGAAACAGTTCCTGATGAAGAATTGGCGGGTTTAGCTTTCGACGAAGACGACTTCAAATATCTTGGACCATTTCTTGCCGGTGATGAAGAAGGTCTCGCTTTCGGGGTTCCAGGCGATGCCATTGAGCACGCTGCCACGCTCAAGCCCGGCTTTTTCAGCCTCGCTCAACAAACCACTGGCGTCGATGACCGCCACAATTTGTCCAGAGAACTTGTCAATGCGGAAGATGTAATCGGTATTCCAGGCATTGGCATAGACATAGTCGCCGACGCACTCGAGCTCGTTGAGCAGCTGAGCCGGCAGGATTTGGCCTTCGTAAGTGACCGCGCCACGGAAAATCAGCTCGAAACTGTCTGGATCGCGCAGGCTGAGATAGGAGCTGCCGTCGCTCATGAACAAAAGGCGCCCGTCATAGCAAAGTCCCCAGCCCTCGCCCTCATAGAAAAACGTATCAAGCTGTTCAAAGCTGTTGAAATCGTATACAAAGGCGAGCCCGGCTTGCCAGGTCAACTGAATGAGCCGGTCGCCGACGCGCTCCAGACCTTCAGCGAAAAAGTCCTCATCAAGCGCGACCGTTTCTAGCGGCAAGCCCGTCTCAATCTCTACTCGGCGCAGCGTGGATTGACCGCGCAAGCCAGTCGATTCGTAGAGATTACCGCTGTCCCAGAGCAGCCCTTGTGTAAAAGCCTCATCGTCATGGGGGTAGACCTTGATCACCTCGGGCAGCAATATGGGCGCCTGCGGCGCTTGCGCGGCCGCTGAAATCGCAAGGGCGGCGAAAAGGATAGCTAGGATCAACTGTCGTCGCACGGGATCATCCTCCCAAGGACAATTGCTGGTTCATCAGGCTGGCTTATGCTAGCAGCCGTCGCCGATTGTCCGCCAGACTCGATTTGAAAGCGTCAAAACAAAACGAATTGGCTATTGGCATCGGTATGAAGCCTAATGCGATTATGGATTAGGAAACTTTGGTTAGTTTTTACAGAAAATCAGGGGCAAATTCGATTAGATTCGCTGTGGATGTTGTAAGAAACGTCCAATAAAATGGCGCTGTTAACTTTATAGGACACTAGCAGAAGGACAAATGGACATGGCAAGGTATGTTCCCCCCGCTTCCGCGATGGAATCACCGGCCGCCCTGCTGGCTTGGGCGCATGAGAATGACATCGTTGAAGTCGATATGCGCTTCGTCGATATTCGCGGCGTCCCGCAGCATTTCAGCATGCCGATACAATCAGTCGACGAGGGCGCGTTTGAAGACGGCTTTGGATTTGATGGTTCGAGCATCCAAGGTTTCCAGGCGATAAATGAATCGGACATGATCCTGCTGGCGGATTTGTCCACGGCTTATGTCGATCCATTTTTCAGTTACAAGACGCTGGCGCTCTATTGCGACGCGCACGACCCGATCAGCCGCGAGCCATACGCCTTGGACGCGCGCGGCGTAGCGAAACGCGCCGAAGCCTATCTGCAAGCCTCGGACTTGGCAGACATCGCCTACTTCGGACCGGAAGCCGAGTTTTTCATGTTCGACAACGTGCAATACAGCACATCGGAAAACAGCAGTTACTATCGCGTCGATTCCTTCGAGGGCGACTGGAACAGCGGCAACGAAGATCCCGCCCAAGGTCACATGAACCGAATCAAGATGGGCTATTTCCCGCTGTCCCCGCTCGACAAAACGCAGGACGTGCGCGCCGAGATGGTGCAGACCATGCTGGATGTCGGCATGGAGGTCGAGGTGCATCACCACGAGGTGGGTGGCGCCGGGCAAGCCGAGATCGACCTGAAGTACGCGCCGCTGCTGAAGATGGCGGACACGATGGTAACGTTCAAGTACATCGTCAAGAATGTCGCCATGGCAAATGGCTTACACGCCACATTCATGCCCAAGCCGCTTTTTGAAGAGAACGGCTCTGGCATGCACGTGCACCAATCGCTGTGGCAGGACGGGGTTCCGCTGTTTGGGGGCGACATGTACGCGGGCTTGAGCCAGATGGCGCTGTGGTATATCGGGGGATTAATCAAACACGCGCCGGCGATCTCGGCATTTACCAACCCGATCACCAACAGCTATCGGCGTTTGGTACCGGGCTATGAAGCGCCGGTCAACTTGGTTTATTCGGCGCGCAACCGCTCGGCCGGCATCCGCATCCCCATGTACAGCAATAATCCCAAAGCCAAGCGCGTCGAAGCGCGTTGGCCCGACCCAGCCGCCAATCCCTACTTGGCGATGCCAGCGCTCTTGATGGCGGGCATTGACGGCATCAAGAACCAGATTGATCCAGGCGCGGCTTCCGAAGCGGACTTGTACGAAGGCGACCATGAAACGCCGGTCATGCCCGGCACCTTGGGCGAAGCGCTGCGCGAGCTCGAGGCGAACCACGATTTCTTGCTGGAAGGCGGCGTCTTCAACGAAGCCTATATCGAGAACTACATCGCCTACAAGCAGGTCGAGGACCAGGACGCGGTTGCCATGCGCCCGCATCCTTACGAGTTCGAGCTGTATTTCAGCATTTAGTCGATTCGAGTTTGGAAGACAAAGCCACCTCAATCAGGTGGCTTCCTTGACTGGAGCTTTATCGTTTACTATTGCATTAACGGGAGACAGTCATCATAATTCTCCGAGAATACGCCAAATTATCCAGTAATGAGCGATCGCAGGTTCGCGGCTATTTGCTCTAGCCCAAACCAGTTTGGATCGTTCTCCATAAGAACTCGCGGATTACGGGGTATTGTTCCATCCTCGAGCGCGATAGTTACAGGTAAACAGACCCGCCAGTCGTCATAAGCACATCGTCGCAGGGCATCTTCTGATTCAACACTATAATATTGCTTCAGCCACCTGATCGCTTCTTCATTCTCTATCAGGGGCAGACCGCGATCAAGCGATTTGCCACGGAAAATAGCATTTGAGACATTGCACAACAGCACATCAAAGTCGCCAACCTCATATCGGTCGTTGTGCGCTTTAGTTAGATTGCTGCGGGATTTATGGCACTTCACCGAAAAATGTGGTACTTTCGTATTTCTAGTGCCTAAACTGAATTTTCCTCGTACCGCGTTCTTTGTTTCAGCCTTTAATCTGTCTCCAGTGCGACGGTAAGTAATGCTTAGATCCTCATCGTATTTGCCTGGTTGAGGGTTAAGATTTAATTTTTGAACATCCCAATCACGCGGATCAAGCGCCTGTTTCAGAACCACCGCGCCTAAGAATTCAGTAGCCTTGCCACGAATCATCGGCAACACTTTTTGATCTTCCAAGATATCAAGCAGATTTTCTTTAGGTATGTTATACGTTTCGCAGTATTCACGGATGCTGGCATAAACACGGTGGGCATCGTCGTGATTAGACATAGAAGTTCCTTATGAAGAGTTCTCTACCTTTGGAGCGCACACCGCGAAAACCGTCTTTTAGCTTGTGACCGTTGCGCTGATCATCTGTGCGATTTATCGTATAGTTCCACTGCTTATTGTCAACTGACTCAACCCATTTGTACATTGACAACACTTCGGGGTGATCGTCATAAGTCAACAGGAATAAAATGCGGCCAGCATTACGTCTAAGACACTTTACAAGCCGTTCATGATCAGCCATGCCAAAGGCGCAATTGTAAAATTTTTGTTGGTCTGCACTATAATATGGAGGATCTATAAACGCAAATGCACGATTTGGCAAAGAATCTATGACCTCCTCAAAGTCAAAGGACGTTAATTCTACACCTTGTAACTTGTCAGACACTGTTCGTAAGTGTGGCGGCCAGTTTTCCGGACGCATCGAGTATTTTCTTCCATAACCCCAATAGCAATTCTCGTGGCGCATGATTCCACTATAGGAAGTCCGATTTAGGTAAAACCATCTGAATGCACGTTCTAATCCATTAGCTGGCTCGTATTCGTTCTTATAATACGCGTGATTAGCCTTCGTCGCTTCGACACCGGTCAAAAGGGATATTAGGTCTTCCACACGATCTCGTATTTGACGTAACGTGTTGATTACATCTATGTCAAGATCGTTCAAGCTTGAGAAATCCGCGGATTCCTTGGCAAAGAATACGCTAGCGCCACCCGCAAACGGTTCGCAGTAATGCGTGTGCGGCGGCAATTCATCTAGTATAAGTTTCCTTGCATAGAATTTACCGCCAGGATATCGAAAGGGCGAATTGGAGCGGTTAGAACGTGGAAGCATGGAGTTTATTTCTAGAGACAGTTTGGCGAAATTCATGTATCCGCCTCCACTTTTTCCATTCATTACATATCACCTTACTTACACGTATTCTTATACCGCAGAATCTTGCCAGCTGCAACCAGTGTGTTGTAGAGTCTCGACAACTCACTGATTAACTGCTAGACTGCTCTCCAGATGAGTTATATCAGGTAGCCAGATGAAGGAGAGCAACATGGCTAAAGTTGCCGGTTAGCACTCTGTGCAGAGTAACGTCCACCACGTTTGTACAAACTGCAATACAGGTAACAACATCGAAAGAGAAAACCGTCGGTCGGGAACTGGTGGCAAGCCCAGGTGCCAGGAATGCCAAAGGCTCATCAAGAATAGGGGATGTTGACTAGAATCATTGATCAAATGTGAGATTCTCTATCTGTAGTTTGAGACGGCTTGCTCGTGAATAATACGAGCAAGCCTAAAACATTTCCGCGCTGAATGGCGAATTCTCCCAGTCGGAATCGGCGAAGCGCGGCGCGGCGCGGCCGCCGATGCTATTCCATGGCAAAGCCCGCTCTTTCATCCAGTCGATCTTCGCGGCATAGGCGCGTCCGATTTTTTCCAGCAATTCGATTTCCACCCGCGCGCTGCTGTCCAGCGCCAGCGCCGCCGGGTCGACATCGCCGCAGTCGATTTCCAGGTTATGTTCGACATTTTCCCGGCTGAGCAGAGGATTGTAGCGGCGGAAGTCCATCTGCCTGTAAATGGCGCGAGCCATGAAAGCTTGCTGCAGCGCAGCCTCGTCTATGCCCTCGTAGATCAGATATTCGATCCAGGACTTCAACCAGAATCCCGCGCCAGCGCCTTCAGCCGCTTCATTCGAGATATAGCCATTGCCCAGCGACAGGTGGATGAGCTTGTCCGCTTGCATGCCCAGGTATTCGACCGCCTCCACAGATACCGCGAGACAGGGATTGCCATAGCTGCCGACGCCGCCGTCGACCAGGTTGCCCTGCACGGGCGGGAAGAAAATCGGCGCGGCCACGCTGGAAGCGACGGCGCCAGCCAGGGGCCAATGCGCGAACATGGCGGCGCCCGGTCCCTGGTTGATGATGTAATAGGTATTGCTGCTGCGCATATCCTTTGTCGTCAGCAAGATCGCGGGACTGTCTATATCCGCCATGCGCTTGCCTGCGGCATAAGGTCCCAGCGCGTCGATGAAAGGCTTGTAGGTGTACATATTGCGCAGGCCGCTGAATAGAAAGCGCAGCCGGCGAAAGCGTTTGACCTTGCGGAAGGCGCGCGGCAGGAGGTCCTTATAGATCTCGTCCATCATCTCGCGCGCGCTCATGCCCAAGCCCAGCCCGGCGCAGATCAGGGCGCCGGTGCTGGTCCCCCCGACCAGCTTGAACAGCTCGTAAGCGGGTTTGCCGGTTTGTTCCTCCAGCCAGCACAACATCGCCAAAGCGACGATGCCGCGCATGCCGCCGCCGTCGATCGACAAGATGAGATCTTTTTGATATGGATTGAACAGGAATTTGTATTGCGGCTGATGGGCCATGTTATCGCGCGCGGGGAACCATGAACGGTATTCCGCTAAGTTAAGCACGGCAAGTCGATATGGGCAAGCGACATGCCAAACGAAGGGCTTGCCAATCATCATTCCCTTGGTTATACTGACATACACTGTGCGGGTATAGTTCAGCGGTAGAACATTTCCTTGCCAAGGAAAAGGTCACGGGTTCGAATCCCGTTACCCGCTTCGCGAAACCAATGGTCGGCATTGGTTTTTATTTTGTGAAGATTTTCCACTTTCCTTGCCGGTTCAGGTAAGATGCGCCCTGGCAAGCGTGTCCGCCTTAGTGTGCATTTGACGGCAATAGCGCCGGCAGGTAAGAAATCGCGAAGGAGAGAACCCCTTGACTACAGCCACAAGAACCTCTGAATTCCAGGAAGACGCGCAGTTGGTCATTGACGTGCTCAGCGAAAAAGAGCAAGTTCATCTGGACTATTCAGCCGAATCCATATCCTGGTTGGACAATTACATTGACGAGCATCGCGCCGATCTAAACGATGGGGACAAACTGCTGCTCCAGGAAAAATTTGGCGCCTTTCTCGGTGAATCCATCCTGCGCAATTTCGGTGGGCGCTGGGTGCGGAATAACGACAATCACTGGATGATCGCATTTGGCGAGACCGTAAAGGCTTCACCCTTCGAGTTGATCGCCCAACATCTGGATCATCACATAGCCCTGTCGCATGAATTCCAGCATATTCCTGATCAAATCGGCAGGAAGGCTTCGCAGAACTAGCCCGCGCCATAACCCAAAGAAACAGCAGGGCGCCGTCAGTTCGGCGCCCTTTTCATTTTTTCGTCTTTTTCGTATTCGTCGCGGGTCGATAAGCCGCGGCAGGATCAGGCGTAGTTGTAGGCGTTTGCCGCGTACTCCCGCGCTGTCCCGGCCACTACCGCCAGGGCGATGCCCCTTTCCGCGGCCATCGCTTTCGCCTTGGCGATCTCGTGCTGGAGCCGCAGCAGTTCGCGGTCGTCCGGGTCAAAAGCCAGCCCGTCATTCACCAGCAACTCGCAAATGGAAGCCAAGAACTGGTTCCTCATCATCAAGTTCACCAGCTCCCCGATCACGCCCACGATGTTGCCCGCATTACCGCATTCGTAAGCCACATGCAGCGCCTGCCGATAGCGCGTCAATGCTTCCGGCAGCCGCTGCGCTTGTATCAAGACCTTGCCTAGCAGACGCAGTTGCTGGGCTTCTTGTTCTTTATCCTGGATCTCGCGGGCGATATACAATGCCGATGTATGGAAGTTGACTGCCTCGCTCCAGCGTTCCAATACAACGTTGGTCTCTCCCAAGCCGCGCAGCACCAGCCCTTCCATGTCGCGCTTGGACTGCTGTTTGAAGAGTTCGTTGGCGCCTTCTAGCATCTCGATGGCTTGCTTGCTGTCGCCCGCGTCAAGCTGCCCCATGCCCAGCTTGTAGAGAACATGCGCCTCGTTTTGCTGGTCGTCGCGGTCGCGGGCGATGGTCAGCGCCATTTCGTAGCTTTCGATTGCCGTTATCGCTTCGTGCAAGGCTCGGTGAGCATCGCCGAGCGTGACGCGCAAGAACATCTCGGTTTCACGATCGCTCAATTCTTCCGCGAGGTGCATACCCCGCTGGATATGGCTCAGCGCCGTGACGGCGGCATCCGTGCGCACAAGCAAGCCGGCCAGCATGTCCAGCGCCTCCAGTACGCCCGCTTTGTCCTCCCCCGCTTCGTGAATCGCCAATACCTCATTAAATGTAGCCACTGCATCGTTTTCGTGTTTATGTTCGATCTGCGCCTTGCCAATCGCTTCCAGTATCTGCAATACGCGCGGGCTGTCCTCGTGTTGGCTTGCGAGCGTGAGCGCCGCGCGCAGCTTCGCCTGTTCCAGAATCGACGGCGCGCTTTCGCTGCTCACGAGCAGGCCAGCCAGCGCATCAAGCGTTTCGAGGACGCCGTCCGTATCGGCGCTCGCCTCGAAAATCTCCAGCAGTTCTCCAAAAGTTGCGGCAGCGTCAATGTCCCGCTCTTGATTGATCTGCACCTTGGCGATCGCCTTTAGAATCTGCAATTGCCTTTCGGTCTCGTTGTTCTGGCTGGCAACATGCAGGGCAGTCCGCAGCTGGTCGATATTCACGGAGCGCAATTCTTCGTCGTCGATTGAAATAAAGGTCGTGTCGTTGGCAAGGGGCGCCAGGGCTGGCTGTGTCGCTTCATCGACGTCATCTTTCATTTCAATAGTTTCTTCAAGCTCCTCTTCCCCCGCCAGGCTTTCCGTTTCGTCATCTTCGCCTGCTGGCTGGTCCGCCACAGCTACGACCGCCTGGTCTTCGTCGGATTCTGCGTCAGCGCGTAGGTCCTCGTCAGCGTCAAATACAAGTTCGCTGCCGTCGCGGAGCGATTCCAGCAGCGCCAGCTCATAGGCGTAACCCGCTTCGTCTACCAGCCCATGCACGTTGGACAAAACGTCTACAATGTTGTCCGCCAACTCTTGGTCGTCGTTCTCGGCCGCCCAAGTTACCGTGGCGATTAGGTTATCCAGTTCGCTCACCACTCGGATCAGCGCGTCGGGACCAGCGCTGTGGGCAAGCAGAAAATCGCTTACCGCAATCCTAAGCCGCTCTCGCAAGTCAGCAATGCAATCTCCTTCAGCAGACCGGGACTGTACAAAACCCTGCACCAGAGGGTGCATGCGGTAGCATGTCTCATCAAGGCGCTGAAAGCGTTCGACAAGGAAAAGGCGCGACAAGATCGTCATAGATTGATCGATGGCTGACACTGGCATATCGCTTAGTAGGCGCAGGAAAGAGATCGTGGCTTCGCCGCGCGGCGTCGCGCCCAATTGCTGCAGCAATTCCCACAGGCGCGGATTAAGCGCGTCGAAGCTGGCTGCCATGGCGGCGCTGGCTGCTTGGCGCTCGTGTTCGTCCAGCAGCGCCAGCAAGGCGGCATGATAGCCCTCGGGCGACTGACGAGAAATGATCATGCTGCGCGCCGCCAGCACGACGGGAAAGGCTTCATTATTGAGCTGCGTTACTATGGCGGCAGCCATGCTATCGGCTTCGCTGCCTTGGATGCCGGCTTTCTGTTTGAAGAGCAGCAACGCGTCGTCTGCGCTCAAGTTGCCGATGGCTTGGTTGCGCCAAGCGCCGCCAGCCAGAGCCTTCTCACTGGTGACAACCAGCGGCAGATCCTGGGCGCAATCGACATAAAACTGGTTCAACACCATCTCGTCTATATTGCCGTCAAGCACGATCAGCGGCTGATGTTGCCGCAACAATTCGGCGACCGCCGCGCGCTCCCGCAAGGGGTTCGCTGCATTGCAGACATCTAGAGCGCCATAGGCGCGGCCAATACGCGCAAGCAACTCCACCAGGGGCGGTTCCTTGACCGGCAGCCATAAAACAGACTGCTCCGGCTGCTGCACATAAACGTTGGCGATGGTGGCCGCGATGGTGGTTTTGCCGATGCCGGAGGCGCCGTGCAAGACCACGGGTTGGTTCTGTCGCAATCGCAGGAGGAGCGCCCGCAGCAAGTCGTCGCGCCCGATGGGTCTCCCGAAGCGCCTCAGCGGCAGATCGCCCATCGTGGCGACGGCAGCTTCCAGGGGTCTCAGTTCAGCCATTTTCCCCCCAAGGTAATGTAATCCAGGTACCAAGAGTAAATCAAAGTCAAGTATAGCATTGACAAAGAAGTTCGGGCAATTTGAGAGGGTGGATAATCAGGGCAATCGCAGCCTGGGTAAATAGAAGCAGCGAGATGTGGCTTGATTCCAGCGCGGACGAACATTATACTGGCTTCCCCAATGGGCGCGTGGCGCAATGGCAGCGCAGTTGACTTTTAATCAATTGGTTGCAGGTTCGAATCCTGCCGCGCTCAATCCCCGTCTCCCGGCATCCAAGCCCGCGGGGCGATGCCCGCGACATCGGTCTTGACATCAATGACAACCGGACGCTCGGCCGCGAAGGCGCGTTCCAGCGCGGCTCCGACCGCGCTCGCTTCGGTAACGGTGATGCCGAGGCAGCCCATCGCTTCGGCGATGCCCGCGAAATCGGCGTCATCGAAGAGCCAAAGCTCGTCCGAGCCCGCCGTCGTCCCGCCATAGATGGCTTCGACGCCATCGCGTTCTTGATTGAGCGAGTGGTTGTTGTTCACCAGGATCACAGTATTGACGCCGCAGCGCGCGGCTGTCTCCAGTTCCGCCAAGTGATACCAGATGCCGGCATCGCCGGTGAAGCAGAGCACGGGCCGATCGGGCGCGGCGCATTTGGCGCCGATTGAAGCCGGCATGCCCCACCCCAGCGAACCGGAACAGCGGATATACGACTGCGCGGGATGGCGCAGATCCAGCATGGCGCCGGTCCATACGCCGGAGTGCCCGGTATCGGAAACGAGAATCGCATCGGATGGCAGGTGCTCGCTCAATTCTTTGCAGAGCCGTTCGGGGCGCATCGGTTCAGCGTCCGAGTGGTAGCGCGCGCCCATCTCGTCCCACCAGGCTGCGACCCGCTCCCGCAGGCGCTCGAGCCAGGCTCTACGCGCTGGAAAGCCATCCGTGGAAGCCAGCATCTGACGCAGCGTAGCGCGGGCGTCACCCTGCAAGCCCACTTCAACCGGGTAGTTGCGGCCGATCTCGGCGGGATTGATATCGAGCTGAAGGACGCTGAGTCCCGGCGGCGGAATCGTGTAATTGTTGGTGAGCTGCCCACCCGTATGGCTGCCAATATAAAAGACGAGATCAGCCTCGCATAGCATCTGGTTGGCGCAGGCGCGTGAATAGGAACCTGGCACGCCGACCGCCAGCGGATGATCGGCGGGGAACATCGCTTTGGCGTTGAGCGCTGTCGCAACGGGAATCGAAAGTTTTTCCGCCAGCGCGATTAACTCGGCGCGGGCGCCCGATGCCGTGACTCCGCCGCCGGCGACCATCACGGGCCGCTGCGCCTGGGATAGGCGCGCGAGGGCTTGGTCAATCGACTCCTGATCGGCAATTGGACGAAACGGCGGCAGGCGCGCGAATTGCTCTTCAACGATGACTTCAAGGTCGGCCTCGGCGTCCACCACCGCGCCGCCGTCAATACCTTGCAGGTCCAAGTGCGTCGGCTGTGGGGTACCCGTTGTCGCCGCGCGAAAGGCTTGCCGCAGATGATGCCCCAACTCCGTTGGATCGGAGACATAAGCGTTATACTTTGTAACAGCCGAATAAGGCAGCGTATGATCCACTTCCTGGTAGGCGTGGCGCAACTGATGCCCTTGCCACTCGCGCCCGGTGATGGCGACAACGGGCGAGCAAGCCAGAAAAGCGTCTTGCAAGCCGGCCGCCAGATTGACCGCGCCCACCGATTGCGCCATGCACAAGCTGGGCGCGCGCCGCACGCGGGCGTAGGCATCAGCCATATAAGCCGCCGCTTTTTCGCCGCGCGCTTGCACGCGCTTGATGCCGAGCGATTCCATTTCCATCAGCGCGCGCGGCGCGATATAAGGCACAAAAAACACGGTGTCTATACCATATCCGCGCACGGTTTGAGCCAGCAATTTAGCGCCTGTCATTTTCGGCATATTTGTCACTCCGGATTAGTCGGCATTTGCGTGGAGGATAACGCCAAATCGGCGGCAGCGCCAATACTGAAATGGGCGGAACAGACCAGGACAATCGCTTCAAAATGATGGCGGACGAAATGGCGGGATTCTAAACTGAAAATTAACTACAGAGTACGCAGAGAACGCAGAGAAAAAACAAAAAATCTCTTCTCAGCTGTGATTTTTGGTGACAAATCACGTTTCGCTGGGGACTGTTGCCGATTCCGGGCCCCAGATTTAGAAGATTAGTCGTCTAAACTCCTACGAACTCTGTGTCCTCTGAGTCCTCTATGTTGAAAATAATTTGAAGCGATTGCCCTGCGGAACAGACCTTATAGCAGCTGCGGGGCGCTAGTCTTGCCGCCATGCCGGTAGCCCCAGGTCGGTGGCAGATTGGGTCTCTCGTCCGCCAGCAGCTCTTCGATGCTGAAGCCTTGGATGACGGGATACTGCTTATAGGCATCCGACCACAGCGCCTTGCCGCGCTGATTTTCCACTGTCGTCATTTGATCGCGGAAGCAGACCATGATGCCCGCCACCGCGCCCAGCCGCCGCACCGTCTCACCCAGCGCTTTGACCGAATCCGGCGCCACGTTGCCGCCTTTGACTTGGATGATGACATACTCGGTCTGCGATTCGAACTTATTGCCGACCTGGCGAATCACCGGCAGTTCAACCACGCCGTCAACGCCGCCGTCCGCGCCTTTTTCGCCGGGATTCTTGTAGAGCCCATTGGCGTCCAGCGCGCCGCAGACCCATTTCTCGAACTCGAACTTGTCCAGCCGCGCCAAAGCGCGCGCTTCCGCCACCGATTCCGGCGTGCCGTGGATGAAGATGTCGTCGCGGGTGAGATAGCCGAAGTTGTCGACCAGACGGCGGCGGATGAGCCCGGTCGAGAACTTCGAGATGTCGATGCCAATCCACTTGCGCCCCAGCGTTTCGGCGGCGTGCAGGGTCGTGCCGCAGCCGCAGAAGGGGTCGAGCACGATGTCGCCGGGATTGGACGAGGCTTTGATGATGCGCTCCATGAGAGCCAGGGGTTTTTGCGTTGGGTATCCGAGGCGTTCTTTTGATACATTTCTAACCGGTGGAATGTCCCAAACATCAGTTACGGCAACTCCCTCGTCGGCGTAATAGGTGTTACCCGCCTTAATATAATAGTGACGACCATCTGCGTCTTTCCTATTAAATCTAGATAAATCTCTAGACTCCTCACGTGGTAAGGAAAATAAATAATTATTACTATGGCTGTAAAAATGAATGATGTCATGTTTACGAGCAAACCATCGCTTACTGATTCCTCCAGTGCGATATGACCACACAATTTCATTGCGAAAGTATTTTCGCCCGTATATCCCATCCATAAGCAGCTTCAGATAATGGCTGGCAGTCGGGTCGCAGTGCAGATAGATGCTGCCCGTCTCCTTCAAGACGCGCTTCATGGCAAAGAGCCGCTGCGCCATATTCAGCAGGTAAGCGGCCAGGCTGGTCTTGCCGCGTCCGCTTTCCATCGCTGCCGCGAACTGGACGATGGCTGCCAGCGGGCGCGTGCGCGGATGTTTCTCCAGGTCGTTCAGGCGCTCGTCATCGCCGGGCTGCCAGGTCCAGGTGTCTTCAAATGCCTCGACCGGTTTCAGGCTGCGGTCGCGGCTCTTGAAAGGCAGGTTGTAATTGCTGTTGGAGTTAAAGGGCGGGTCGAGGTAAATCAAGTCCACCGACGCCGACGGCAGCGCCTCCGGATCATTGAGAATGTCCAGGCAGTCCGCGGCGTAGAGGACGCGATTCATATCGGCGGCGCTCCGGCGAAAATGAGAGAAATACAGCCGGCATTCCACGACGCGCTTGATAGGGCTACACTGACAGCGAAAACCTTCGGGTTTTCGTATGTTTCAGTTTCTCGCAGCAGGAAGTGGTTGATGGCCGAAACCTGCTGCGAGAACCCTCAATCGTGGGTCATGAAAGCCCGTGTATCAGTCTAGCGCAGGATGCGTGGATTGGCAATCGCGTTTTCCGCGGCGCGAATAAAGCTCACCACAAAGTCACGAAGCGCTCAAAGAAGAGCTATTGATTCATTTCATAAACTCCGTGCCCATTGTGTCTTAGTAGTTCCAAGTTTGTCATGAAAAACTCGACGATAGGGCGAAATGTAGGGGCGACAGACCTGCAGTGTCTACGCGCAGTACCATGTCGCCCGAAATCAGAACGCAGCAGCGTCGGGCGACCAGATTGACTCCGTTGAAATACTCGATTTCCCCCACCCCAAACCCGTTCGCCATCTCTATGGCGAACTTTCCCATAAAGAGGGAGGGGCTTTAACAGCCCATTACGGGTCAGAAAGCTCCCCTTCCCTCATTTTGGGGATGCTCGCCATAGAGATGGCGAGGAGGGGCTGGGGGATGGGGGTGTTTTTCAACAGAGTCAGATTGGTCGCCCCTACACCGCCCCTGTAAATTTGCATTATTTTCTTTGAACTACATTTGTGCTTAGTCTTGTCTTTGGTCCGCGCAATCTAGCGAGCGCCCCCCATGCCTGTTACAATGGCGGCACTTTTGCTGGGACTGGAGCATGAGAAACATGAGCAACCCCCTGCTGGACATACAAAAACATGGGCAAAGCGCCTGGCTGGATTATATCCATCGCCAAGACTTGGAAAACGGCGACCTGCAGCGTCGGATTGATGAAGAAGGTGTACTGGGCGTTACCTCGAACCCCGCGATATTCCAGAAAGCCATCGGCGATTCCGACATCTACGACCAAGCCATCTTGGCTATGCTTGATCTGGAAGCGCAGGACATCTATGAAACGCTGGCGATCGAAGATATCCAAAACGCGACCGACCTCTTCCGCCCGATCTACGAAGGCAGCAAGGGCGGCGATGGTTATGTCAGCCTGGAAGTGTCGCCGCTGCTGGCGCATGATACAAAAGGCACGATCGACGAAGCAAAGCGCCTCTTCCAGACGGTTGATCGCCCCAACCTGATGATCAAGATTCCGGCCACGCCCGAGGGCTTGCCAGCCATAGAAGCAGCCATCGCCGCCGGCATCAACGTCAATGTCACGTTGATTTTCGCCATCGCGAATTACGAAGCGGTGGCAGAGGCTTTCATCCGCGGGCTGGAGCGGCGCATGGCAGCTGGCGAAGACGTCGCGCGCGTGGCGTCGGTGGCCAGCTTCTTCCTCAGTCGCATCGATGTCATGGTCGATCACATCCTGGAAAACAATATCCGCGCCGCGCAACTGAGGGGGGATACCGCCCGCATCGCCTCGAACAGCAAACTGCTGGGGCAAGCCGCTATCGCCAGCGCCAAAAATGCCTATCGCTCCTTCCAGCGAATCTTCGCAGGCGAACGCTTCGCCGATTTGCGGGCGGCCGGCGCGCAAGCGCAGCGTCCGCTCTGGGCTTCGACCGGCGCCAAGAACCCAGCTTATCCCGATACCATCTATGTCGATAACCTGATCGGACCAGCGACGGTGAACACGCTGCCACCCGCGACTTTGGCGGCATTTAAGGACCATGGCACAGTCGCCGAAACGCTGACGCGGGACCTGGGCAAGTTTCTGCCACCGGACGAGGTCATGGACCGCTTGCTGGAGGTCGGGGTCGATTTGGGACAGGTGACATCGCGCTTGCAAGACGATGGCGTGGACGCCTTCATTGAAGCTTTCGAAACCCTTATCACGCAAGTGGCTGCCAAGCGCACCCTGCTGCGCAGCGGCATCATGGAGCGCAGCAAACTAGCGCTGGGCATTTACCACGGCGCGGTAGACAGGGCGGTCGCGCAACTGGACGGCGACTTCGCCAATCAGCGGCTCTGGAACAAAGACGGCAGTCTGTGGAAGAATCACGGTCCCACGATGGAGAAGATCGCGCAGCGGCTGGGTTGGCTCGATACCGACAAAAGCATCGACCGCGATCGGCTGCGCGCCCTGCGGGAAAGCGTGCGCGGCAGGGGCTTCAAGCACCTTGTGCTGCTGGGCATGGGCGGCAGTTCGCTGGCGCCGGAGGTGCTGGCCGCGACCTTTGGACCACAAGACGGCTTCCCGAGCCTGATCACACTCGACAGCACCGACCCCGCTCGCATCCGACAGGTCGAGTCTGAAATCTCGCTCGCGGACACCCTCTTCATCGTCGCCAGCAAATCGGGCGGCACCATCGAGACCTTGGCGCTCGACCACTACTTCTGGGAACGGACCGGCGGCGCGGGCGAGCAATTCATTGTCATCACCGATGCCGGTTCGCGCTTGCAGCATGTCGCCGAGGAAGCGGGCCTGCGCGATATTTTTCTCAACCCGTCTGATATCGGCGGGCGTTACAGCGCGCTGAGTTACTTCGGTCTGGTACCGGCGGCGCTGCTCGGGCTGGATCTGGATGGTCTCTGGGAGAGCGCAGACACCATGATGGCTTCCAATCGCGAGACGATCCCCGCGCATTATCATCCCGGCATCCTGCTCGGCGCGGTCATCGGCGCGCTGGCAAAAGAGAGCCGCGACAAGGTCAGCATCTATACTTCGCAATCGTTGACGAGCTTTGGCAACTGGGCGGAGCAACTGCTGGCGGAAAGCCTGGGCAAAGAGGGGCAAGGCGCGCTGCCGGTTGTCGGCGCGACAATCGGCAAGCCGCACGATTATGTCACCGACCGGCTCTTTATCTATCTGCGCGTCGATAATGACCCCGATGTCGCCGAAAAGGACGCGGCGATACGGGCGCTGCGCGAAGCGGGGCATCCCCGCGTGACCATCCGCATACCGGACAAAAACAGCATCGCCGGGGAATTCTTCCGCTGGGAGTATGCCACGGCTATCGCCGGCAGCTTGCTGAACGTGAACCCCTTCGACGAACCCAATGTCACAGAAGCCAAAGATGCGACCAAGGCGCTGCTGCATAGTTACGATGAAACCGGCAGCCTGCCCTCGGATAAGGCGATCATGACGCGCGACGGTTTGCAGATGTTCGCCGACGAAACCACGCTCGAGCCGCTGCGCGAGCTGTGCCAACAGCATGGTTATGATGGCGGCGACCTCGCGCAGGTGATCGCGGCGCAGATGGCGGGAACACAGGCTGGGGATTATTTCGCCTTTTTGATTTATTTCAGCCCCGACGCCGACGAAGAACAGTTGATCCATCACATACAGCGCCGGCTGCGCCATGTCACCAAGCGCGCCGTCACCATCGGCTACGGTCCGCGCTACTTGCATAGCACGGGCCAATATCACAAAGGCGGCGGCAATAACGGCGTCTTTTGGCAGTTGACGGCCGAGCCAGCGCCCGATTTGGAGATTCCTGGCTTCGATTTCAGCTTCGGCACGCTCTTCGCCGCGCAGGCGGCCGGTGATTTGCAGGCGCTGCGCAAACATGAACGGCGGGCTATCCGCCTACATCTGACCGGCGATCGCGGCGCGGGCTTGCGGAAGCTGCTGACCGCTATCGACTTTGTAGAATCCCGCCGGGGCTAGCGCGCCGCGAAGCGAAAAAACAAAAAAGCCCGCCTTTTTCAAGACGGGCTTTGCCTGCAAATTCGGACCGAACTTACTCCAGAAGGGAGACGTTGCTAGCTTGCTTGCCCTTCCGACCTTCCGTTATAAGGAATTCGACGCGCGAGCCTTCATCAAGCGTGCGGTAGCCGCTCCCTTGAATCTCCGAATAGTGAACGAAAAGGTCATCGCCACCTTCCTGGGAAATGAAGCCATATCCCTTTTCGGCGTTGAACCATTTCACAGTGCCTTGCATACGTTGTTCTGACATTGCTGCTTGCTCCTAAAAATACGATTATCTGGGTATTGCCAAAGCCATCTTGCCATCGGCGTGAAGTCCAAAAGGGCGACCGGACCGATGCGAGGAGATGACAGACCAGCGCAAAGCGCCGACGCAAACGCGCCGAGTTGTCGTTGTGCCAATCGCATACTCTCGAGGGGACTTATGGGTGCATACCCACTGCACCAATGTGGATAAAGCCGACATAGCTACCTTATTTGCCACGTTGCAGGACTAATGTATCACCCTTTGCGCAGGCTGTCTATAGCGACTTGCGTAATCGATTCAAAATGATGAGGACTGAAAATCAACATAGTGCAAAATTTGAAGCGATTGCCCGCCCGACGGCGACGCCAGTAGGCATGTCAAGCGCTCGGTCGCAGCCGATTAAGCAGATCCGCCAGGAACCAGCCTATCAAGATCATGAAGAGCGGCGCCATCGAGGCGTAATAGCGCGGCTCGATGGAGGCGGCTATCGCGATTATTATCAGACCAGAGAGCAGCATGGTCCCGACAGTAAGCAGCAGCCAATCGCGCCGCCAAAAAGCCGCGACTAGCGCCAGCGGCGTCACAAGCTTAATCAGGTTGAGCGCCGGGAACAGCGCGCTGTAAATCTCGACGCCGGGCCGCCATATGCGATGCCCGTTGTAGGTTGCGCTTTCCGCCCGCTGAAAACCCAGCCAGCCTTCGTCCAGCCATATCACCTTAGCAGGCCGCTCGACATATTGCAGGGGAAAGGTAGGGGCGTCGGGATGTTGAATCAGCATATTGAAGACCGCTTTCTTGTGCTCCAAGGCTATCTTGAGAAAGTCGCGTGAAATGGTTTCTACATAGACATCATAGAGCAAGGCATCGGCGGGACAGGGACCGAGGTGCCAGTAAAGCGCGGCCGGGAAGAAGATATCGATTTCCTCTTGTATTTCGCCAAATGGCTGCGCCAGAAAAGCTGCTTTTTCCTCGGCGCTCACCCAAGGACCTGGATTAGTCCATAGCGGATAAGTATCACTGAAGAAATCAACACTGCGCTGCGGACGCAGTGTCAGCAAGCGCGCGTAGTTTGTCGAGTGCGGCCCGTTGGAAGCGCGCATCTCGAAGTTTCTTTCCGGCAAGCTGGCTACCAGGGTCGCGCCGGCCGTGCAGCTCAAGGTGCTTGTGCCCGTTGACGGGATGTGAATCAGGGTGATGTAGGATCCCAAGATGCCTCCGCTAATCAAACCGACCATGACAAACAGCGCGAAACGCTGTCGCAGCGGGATATGGGTCCACAAGAAGAAGCTCAAACCATAAATGGCGACCAAGGGCGCGTAATTGAAGCGCGCGAAACTCATGATGCCCAGCGCGCCAGCGGCTAGCGCTATCAAACCAAAGCGCCGCCGCGACGGCGCCGAGCAAGCGAGCTGCGCCAGCCATAGGGCGAATACGGTCGTCAGAGCCAGCAGCCAGCCAGGCAATTGAAAATGCGCCCATTGCAAGTTGAAAGGATCCATCAGAACCAGAAGCGCGCAGATCAGCGCGCAGCGACTGTCAAAGCGGCGGCGCATGATGTCATAAACCAGAAAAGGAACGGCGCTGCTCGCCAGTACTTGTATGAGCAGCAAGGCGCGCTCCGACAAAGGACCGATGTGGTCCGTCAGCGTTTTGAAAGGCGCCATGACCAGCGCATAGCCGGTGTTGTAACGCAGGTTGCCCACCAGGAAGTTGCCCTGGGCGTATTCGCTTATCAGATACTTCTGCGCCGATTCGTTGTCGTTGTTGCTGCCGGCGCCCAGCGGATAACTGACGTACATGACAGCTTGAATCAGAACGGTCGCCAGCAATAGCAGCCACAGATGACGCCGGTTGATTGGCTTAAGCGGGTTATGACAATGAAAAGTAGGATCTGTGATTTTGTTCATGTTGTCTCAAGCGACAGGCATTTGCATTTTCAGCCTAACGTAAAGACGATATCGCCGCAAGCCTGCTGGACTACAGCGGCAGGGCAATCGCTTCAAAATGATGGCAGACGAAATGGCGGGAATCTAAACTGAAAATTAACTACAGAGTACGCAGAGAGAGCAGAGAAAAGCATAAAATGTCATATTTCAACGGTGTATTTTGGTGAAAAAAACGTCTCTCTAGTGCCCCTTGCCTATTCCTAGCCGCGAATTTAGTTGAAAAGTCGTCTAAACTACTAAAACTCTGTGTCCTCTGCGTCCTCTATGTTGAAAAGTATTTTGAAGCGATTGCCCTGACTACAGCGGCAGAGCCAGCGGATAGCAAATTATGCAAAGCCGATTTCGACCCAGTCATCGCCACCTTACACCGAACGCGCCAAGGCATAGAGCCTGGGGGCTTGCGCGGCGATGACATCGGCGTCGCTGCGCCAGGCGAATAGCTCGCCGACCCCGCCGTATTCAAAAGCCATTGTCTCCGGTTCGCGCCAATGCCCAGCGCGAATCCGCCCTATTGCCCATTCAGCCATAGACCAATCGTCATCGGTCATGGCGAAGTGATCTTCGCGCGCGCCGAACTCGTCTTTGTCCGGCAAGATGCCGACCAGGTGCAATTCGCGCAGGGCGGCAACGGGCATGGCATTCAGATAGGCGCGCGCATCGAGCCGTCCCGTGCCCTCGCAGGCGCGGATGGCGTGGGCGACATCCAGCAGCAAGCCGCAGCCGCTGCGGCGAACTATTTCGCTGAGCACTGCCGGGTCTACCACTTCCGCCAGCAGACCGGCGTCCCAATTCATCATCGGATAGGGCGGGTTCTCGACGACGATGTTGTCATTGCCAAAGCGTCGCCCCAGCCGATCAACGCAGTCAATCGCTTTGTCGATCACGGCTCCCGGCGTCACGGGCGCGCCGTCGGCAAAGTCGCATGCGGAGATGGCGAGATGCGTGTTGACGACGAGTGTATCGGTGCTATCCAGCCAGTCTTGAATGACCGCGGGATCATGTTCTTTTGCGTAAGGTCCGCCGGCGATATTTCCAAAATGGATATAGGCAGCTGGTCCCAGCTGCATTTGCGGGCGTAGGTCGTCCCAGGGTGGGAACTTGAACAAATCGACCTGAATCCGACCGTCCCGCCATAGTTTCAGCGCTTGCGGCGAATAGTTAATTGCGAAGTTCATCTTATAGCCCCCTCCTGAGCGATATCGGCGATGGTTCGACAGCAAATCATACACATCAAGCCTCGCGATGTCGCGCTTGTCTAGCCGACACGCGAGCGACTATGTTATGATGTTACAGGTATATTGACGCTTTCGGCAGGACTTGATGACGACCTTCCTTTTGATACGACATGCGGTGAACGACTATGTGAATACCGGCAAGCTGGCGGGCCGCGTAGCCGGCATTCACCTCAACGAAGAGGGCAAGGCGCAGGCTCAAGCGCTTGGCAGGCGCTTGGCGGCGGCGCAGCTTGAGCATATCTACGCCAGCCCGATGGAGCGCACCATGGAAACCGCCCTCGCCCTGGCCGCGCATCACCCGACATTGACGGTGGAAGCGCATGAGGGTATCACAGAGGTCCACTACGGCGATTGGCAAGGCAAGGCGATCAGCGAATTGCAGCGGCGCAAGATGTGGGACGTGGTGCAGGAATACCCGTCGCGCGCGCGCTTCCCCGGTGGCGAGACCATGCGCGGCGTACAAGCGCGCATTGTAAGATCCATCGAAGCCCTGGCGCCGAAACACCCAGATCAAATGATCGCCCTGGTTTGTCATGCCGATCTGATCAAGATGGCGCTGGCGCATTACCTGGGCATGCACCTTGATGTTTTCCAGCGCATCGTCATTTCGCCGGCTTCGATCAGCACCTTGCGCTTAGGGCATAGTCGGCCCTTTGTCCTGGGCATGAACGATATCGCGCACGTCCTGGAACTGAAGAAAAACGCCGACAAAGAAGCGCAAACATAGGTTGTGGGAGCCTGTCATGTCAAACGTGATTGAACTCAACCCGGTCGATTTTGTGACCATCGGCACCATCGGTCCCAAAGGCCAGCGCACCTTCCACCTGCAAGCCGGGCAAGACCACCGCATCGTCTCCTTCACTATCGAAAAAGAACAGGCGCATGCGCTTTCCTCAGCCATCAGCGAATTGCTCGCCGACATCGACGAACGCGACAACAGCCAGACTGAAGCCAATTTCAGCGAACTGGATATGGACTTGCGCGAACCAATTGAGCCGCTATTTCGCATCGCGCAGATGGGGCTGGCATACGAGGCGCACAATAATCAAGTCATATTAATCGCGCAGGAACATGTGCCGCAAGCGAAGACGAATTTGACGACGGCCTTAATGAAGATGACGATGATGACGAAGACGACGAAGATCTCGATTTCAGCATATTTGAAGGTGGACCCGACGGCCCGCAAGTGGTGCGTATGTGGTGCAGCCGCGAGCAAATGCGCGCGCTCAGCTTGCACGCCATGGACACGGTGAAATCGGGCCGCCCCGATGCCAAACAAAACGGCCGCATCATCTTTTACTGGACCTGATGCGAACTCGTTCAGCCAAGAGCGCAGCAGGCAAGACGATACCGTCAAGATTCAGTCGCGCCATTAAATCAGAGTGAGCGAGGACGGACAATGGTCACCATGATCCGCCAAATGACAGTTGAAGAATATCTGGCATTTGATGAAGCCAGCGAAATCAGGAACGAATACATCGACGGAGCGATCATCCCAATGACAGGCGGAACAGGCAATCACAGCGCGCTTATCGCCTATGCGATAGTTGCGCTTGCTAATGCTTTAGACGATAGCGACTGTATTGTACGCTCAAGCGATATGCGCGTCCGCATCGATGAAACGACGTATGTCTATCCCGATGCCAGCGTCGTTTGCGGCGAATCGCTTTTCGAGGACAAAAACGAGACGATTCTGCTTAACCCGACCGTGGTGGTAGAAGTGACTTCGCCATCATCCATAGCCTATGACCACATTGATAAAGCGGCTTATTATGACGCCGTGCCCAGCATACAGGGCTATCTCGTACTGGATCAGTCGCGCGTCTTCGCCGAGTGGTATAGTCGCGCGGAAGCTGGCTGGCGCAGACAGGAGTTTACCAGCCCCGATGACGTGATTTCTCTCGAACCGCTGGGCTGCAGTCTGGCGCTGGCTCAAATATATCGCGGCATCGTTACTGAATAATGAGCGCAGCAGACAAGACGATACCGTCAAGATTCAGTCGCGCCATAAAATCTGAGCGAGCGAGGTCGGACAATGGTCACCAAGATCCGCCAAATGACAGTTGAAGAATATCTGGCATTTGATGAAGCCAGCGAAATCAGGAACGAATACATCGACGGAGCGATCATCCCGATGACAGGTGGAACAGGCAATCACAGCGCAATCATTGCTTCCATTATCGCGAGGCTCATCTATCAACTAGAAGACAGTGATTGCCTAGTACGTTCAAGCGATATGCGTGTCCGAATCGATGAAACGACGTATGTCTATCCCGATGCCAGCGTCGTTTGCGGCGAATCGCTTTTCGAGGACAAAAACGAGACGATTCTGCTTAACCCGACCGTGGTGGTAGAAGTGACTTCGCCATCTTCCATAGCCTATGACCACATTGATAAAGCGGCTTATTATGACGCCGTGCCCAGCATACAGGGCTATCTCGTACTGGATCAGTCGCGCGTCTTCGCCGAGTGGTATAGCCGCGCGGAAGCTGGCTGGCGCAGACAGGAGTTTTCTAGCCCCGATGACGTGATTTCTCTCGAACCGCTGGGCTGCAGCCTGGCGCTGGCGCAAATTTATCGCGGCATCGTTATTGAAAAATGAGCTCTAGCCAGTCATTTTGTCCAGGGACTTGTTAACACGTTACAATAGCCGATGGTTCGTCATACTCCAGGTCTGGCATGATGAAGGTTACGCATGTGCATACTGCCCGCGCGCTTGATGAACCGGCGCGCGTCGCCCTCGACGAAGCGCTGCAAGTCATGGAAAAGGGCGTGATGGGCGCTGAAGTCGGCTTGATGCGCTGGTCGTCCAACTATACTTTCCTGGTCAACATCGAACTTGAGGGACTGCGCCTGATGGCGATTTACAAACCGCGCATGGGCGAACGCCCGCTCTGGGACTTCCCCGACGGCACGCTTTGCAAGCGGGAAACCGCCGCATACTTGACGTCAAAAGCGCTGGGATGGGGATTGGCGCCGCCGACCTTCCTGCGCGATGGCACGCGCGGCATCGGCTCGGTGCAGCTCTTCATCGACCACAATCCCGAAGATCATTATTTCACGCTCGACCGCGATCGCTTCGCGCGGCAACTGGAGCGCATCGCCATCTTTGACGCCATCATCAACAATGCCGACCGCAAGGGGGGCCATTGCCTGCTTGATGCCGACGAGCGCCTTTGGGGCATCGACCATGGCTTGACCTTCAATGCCAGCGAGAAGCTGCGCACGGTGATTTGGGATTACTCCGGCATGCCCATCCCGTCCGATATGTTGGCGGATTTGCGCTGCCTGCGCCTGCGGCTGGACGATAGCGCCGACGCCTATACGCGGGCTATGGCGGCTCTGCTCTCCCGTTCGGAGATGCTCATGCTGGGCTGGCGGGTCGCGCGGTTGCTGGAGCTGGGGGTTTTTCCGTTGCCTGGCGAGGGGCGGAATGAGCCTTGGCCCGCGGTGTAGGGTGGCTGTAGGGAATAAAAAAACCCAGCTAGAATAGCCGGGCTTCTGAACTTTGAGATGGGGCAGGTTAGCTCTTATTCAACTTGAGCGACCAGGAGTGGCGGGGAGCCCAAACGTGGAACGACACCCTGCAATCGCGCAGAAGGTTAAATTGACCGTTCGCTTCGTTACCGCCCCCAAATATGTTGTGAATTTTCGTAGCAATTCGTCTTGTGGTGTAACCTGGGCTAATGCACCTGTCTCCTGAATCGGAATTAACGCGGACAATCGCATTCGCTGCTGTGATGAACGTCGCGTTCCAAATTCCTTGCGCAAGCGTGACCGGATGAGTAGTCAAAGTCTCCGCGCCCAAGATTTCGTGAAATGATTGGACAACCCCAGCAACAGATTCTGATGGCGTGACTGTACCAGAAGAACCAGCAGGCGCTTTGCATTGGTTATTCTGAAAAGCCAGGTAGCCATTAGACCATTCCGCCTCCGTCGTACATTGTCGGTCCACAAAACAACAATTGTCGATATTGGAAGTGGTGGTAGTTGTAGTCGGCGCTGGCGATTGTGCTGGCGCTGGCGATTGTACTGGCGATTGTGATTGTGTTGGCGCGGCACACTGGTTATTCTGAAATGCCATATACCCAGCGTTCCACTCTTGATCCGTACTGCACTGACGATCAACGAAGCAGCAATTGTCGATATTGGAAGTGGCGGTTGTTGTAGTCGGCGCTGGAGATTGTGCAGGCGACTGTGATTGTACTGGCGCGGCGCACTCATTGTTTTGATACGCCCAATAGCCATCACTCCATTCCTTGTCAGTCGTACATTGGCGGTCAATTCCACAGCAATTGTCTGGCTGCGCCGATACATAAGCGCACATAATTAGAGCAGCTGTGATTACTGTTATCAATCTGGTTTTCACGCGATCCTCCTAGGGATATTGAAAGGTGTTGTACAATAGAAAGGAAAACCCGTAAGGGTTTTCAAAGCTTGATGGTTTCCTGTGGCAGCTAGGTTCCGAAGCCATTTCTGCCACAGGAAACACTTTCCCAAAAGCCCCGTAAGGCTGAACATAATCTTATCCTATCTTAATCTTAGATACAAGTTCGGCAGAGCAATCGCACCAGAACCAGTGGGCGGCTCGCGAGCTGCCCACGAAAAAATCTCTTATTTGTGGGCGTTTCAGCGGGTCGCGTAGACACTGACCGTCAAACGCCTCTACAAAGCTTGCCCGCTATTGATGTATCTGCGCAAAATGCGAGTTTTTGCCATTGGGCGACTCACAGAGTCGCCCCTACAACCAACTTATTGGATTGAATTAAGTTCTATTTACGTAAGTTTTGCATTGTCGATTCTTCTTGATTGGGCAAAGGACAGAAGGATTGCGGTAAAAATTGGTGAATGCGTCAAAATAGCGGACAAGCCTTACATTGCCTCCCAATTTGAGTGTCAAGAGATTAATCTCGATTTCCTCGGCGGTTACAGAAAAAACTGGATGCGATTGCTCTGCAAGACAAACTTAGTCCGCTGAGCGTTGAGTGATTTTCTGCTATAATCCCCCCCATTGCCCCACCAACAAGGAACGCCCATGCCCATCACAGCCGAAGGTCGCTGGTTCAAAGACGAGACGGGGCGCACGCGCATCCTGCGCGGCGTCAACTTGAGCGGCGGCAGCAAAGTCCCGGCCGAGCCCCTGGGTTATACCCACCTGCCGGAGAGCCTGGACGAGCGGCGCGACGTCTCTTTTGTGGGACGCCCTTTCCCGCTGGCAGAAGCCGATGATCACTTCCTGCGGCTCAAGCACTGGGGTCTGGATTTCCTGCGGCTGGTGGTGACCTGGGAGGCGCTGGAACATGAGGCGCCGGGCATTTATGACGAAGCCTTTCTCGACTATATTGAGGCATTGATCGAAAAGGCGTATGAGCACGACATCAACCTATTCATCGATCCGCACCAAGATGTCTGGAGCCGCTTCAGCGGCGGCGATGGCGCGCCGGCCTGGACCTTTGACGTTGTGGGCTTGGAGATCGACAACTTCGAAGCCACCGGCGCCGCCCTGCTGCATCAGCAGCGCCTGGACCGCTTCCCGCAATTGATGTGGGCGAGCAATTATAATCGCTTCGCGCCGCAGACTATGTTCACGCTCTTCTTCGGCGGCAATTGCTTCGCCCCGGGGCGCGAGCATGAAGGCGAGACCCTGCAGGACTTCCTGCAAAGCCATTACATCAAAGCCTATCAACAGCTGGCGCAGCGCATCGCCCATCTGCCCAATGTCGTCGGCTTTGGCGTCATGAACGAACCGAGCGCCGGGCTGATCGGCGTCGAAGACCTGCGCGCCACCGATCATCTTTTGGTCAAGCTGGAAATCACGCCCTCGCCGGCCGAAGCGATCTTCTTGGCCAACGGATTCGAACAAGAGTGCCTAGACTTCGGCAGGCCCCTGATTGATCAACTGCCCGGCAAAGCCAATAAAGCCACGATCAATCCGCGCGGCATACGCGCCTGGAAAGACGGCTGCGAGGATATCTGGCGCGAAGCGGGCATCTGGGATCTGGACAAGGCCGGCGAGCCGCGCCTGCTGCGACCCGGTCATTTCGCCCGCGTCGATTTCGCGCAGGACTTCCTCAAACCTTTCACGGAGCGCTTTGCCTCCGCCATGCACGCGGTGATGCCGGAGGCGCAAATCTTCATCGAAGCCGAGCCGCTTGCGCCGCCGCCCATTTACAAAGCTGCCAAGAAGATGGTCTATGCGCCGCATTATTACGATGGCGCGACACTCTTCACCAGGCGCTTTCATCCGCAGGTGAATGTAGACTTTATTAATATGCGCCCTTTGCTAGGCAGCGAAAAAATCAAAGCGCACATGCGGCGGCAGATTGGTCGCTATCGAAAATACGCCGATCATTGCATGGGCGATGTGCCGGTTGTGATGGGCGAGTTTGGCATCCCCTTCGATCTCAACGGGGCGAGCGCTTATGAGAGCGGCGATTTCAGCCAGCAAGCCTGTGCGCTGGAGTATCAATTGCAAGCCCTGGACGCGCAGCTGCTGAATTACACGCAATGGAACTATACACCAGACAACAGCAACGAACACGGCGACAACTGGAATGGCGAAGACCTGTCCATTTTCAGCCGCGACCAGCAGAACGATCCATCTGATATCAATTCCGGAGGAAGAGCCTTGTCCGCTGTTGTCCGCCCTTATGCCAAGATAGTCGCGGGCGAGCCGCTCAATATGCGCTTCGATCCGACGCGCGGCTTGTTCACTTTCAGCTTCCGTCATGACAGCGCTCTTGCCGAGCCAACTGAAATCTACGTGCCCAACTCGCAGTATCCCGACGGCTACCGCGTTGAGGTCAGCGACGGGGAGTACGAGATGCTGGCGGACGAGCAGCGCGTGATCTATCGGCACAGCGACAAGGACATGCCGCACATGATCCGCATCGTCTCCAACAGCCCGGCGCCGCCCGAGCTTTCGCCATACGACAAGCTGGCGATTATCGGATTGCTGGTGTTGATGGCGCTGTTTCTGCTGGGGCGTGGTTGGAAGAAGTCAAACAAGCAGGACCAAAAGTGATAGACTAGAATTGTAAAGTAGAGCAAGCACTCAGCAGACCACAGAATGAAAAACGATTTCTACACTATCCTTGGAGATGCTGCCATTGAGTTGGCAAATTTGCATAACGATTCGGTTCAGTTGATCTTTACATCGCCTCCCTACGCCGACCAACGTAAAAAGACATACGGCGGCATTCACCCTGACAAATACGTCGACTGGTTTCTACCAATTTCTCGCGAGCTCCTGCGTGTACTGAATCCACGCGGAACGTTTATTCTCAATATCAAAGAAAAGGCGGTCAATGGCGAACGGCATACGTACGTTCTTGACTTAATCAAGGCTCTGCGCGCACAGGGCTGGTTATGGACCGAAGAATTCATATGGCACAAGAAGAACTCGTATCCCGGAAAATGGCCAAATCGATTTAGGGATTCGTGGGAAAGGCTGCTGCAATTCAATAAAAGCAAGAAATTCGATATGTATCAGGAAGAAGTGATGGTTCCGGTTGGAGATTGGGCAAAAGGGCGGCTGAGAAACTTGAGCAAAACGGACAAAATTCGCGACGAGTCCCGATCCGAAAGCGGATTTGGAAAAAATGTCTCGCATTGGGTTGGACGTGGAAAAGTCTACCCGACAAATGTCCTTCATTTGGCTACCGAGTGCAATAATCAAGGACATAGCGCCGTCTTCCCGCGCCAACTACCTGAATGGTTTATCAAACTATTCACAGTGCCTGGGGATACCGTGCTTGACCCATTTGCAGGTTCTGGGACTACATTATTTGTAGCCAATAGTATGCGAAGGCATGCTATCGGTATCGAAATCGCGCCCGAATATGTGGAAGCGATGAATGCAAAATTCGAAAATTATCAGCATCGGCTTTTGTGAGGTAGAGATGCAACAAGAATTACTGCAAGCAGTTCAAGATTATGTTGAAGAAAACATTGGCGAATTCCACCAAAACCGCCTTGAAAAGATCAAGAAATTGCAGCTCAAAGACGTACTCAGTCGCAAGAATCCATATTTGTTCAGAGCAAAATCTCAGACCGTGATTCCCTTAGTAACTGGCATTATGGACGCGTTTCTATCATCGCAAGAGGAAGGACTCTTTGGCAATTTTATGGAAGGGGTTGCCATATTTGTAGCACAACAAGTATTCGACGGTTATAAACCGTCAACCGAAGAACTTGTCGGTATAGACCTTGTCTTTCTCAAACGAGGAACAGTATACATTGTGGATGTGAAATCCGGGCCCAATTGGGGAAACTCCAGTCAAGTTACGAAAATGTATCTTAACTTTAGAGAATGCATTACGCGTCTTCAACCTGACTATCCTGGTAGAACAATCGTTCCAGTCAACGGTTGTACGTATGGTAGGGACAACAAACCACAGAAGGAAGGCAAAATCAAACAATCTGGCAAAATTGTCGACGTAGTTGAGTACTGGAAACTCTGTGGCCAGGACTTTTGGCATTTCATATCCGACGATTCGCGCCTGTATGTAGACATCATTGAGCCTCTCGGCCATCGAGCTAAAGAAAGAAACACCAAATTCCAGGAAGAGTACGATAGCTTTCTCAATCGACTCGTACGAGACTTTCTGAATTCTTATTGCCATACAGATGGCAGTATCGCTTGGGATAGATTGACTGAATTTGTGTCGAAGAGTAAGAACGAAGATGTCGTGAGTACGTTTGACAATGGCTAATAATGTCAATACCGCTTGGCATGATTCTAAATCCACATTCACATGGAACATAATATGCGCAATGTGTTAATAGTCGCCTTTGTAATTCTTACCCTGTTCACCACCGCCACCGCCCAAGAACTCCCACCCAGCCAAACCATCACCCGCCAGGCGCCAGACGACATCACCCTCGTCGCCGACTTCTACCCCGCGCCCCAAGACTCAACAGCTGCGCCCGTCATCATCGCCCTGCACATGCTTAACAGCGCGCGCGATGCTTACGAGCCGATCATCCTCGACCTGCGCGAGGCTGCCTACGCCGTCCTGAACGTCGATATGCGCGGGCATGGCGAATCGGGCGGGACGCGCGATTGGGACGCCGCCATCGCCGATGTCGCCGACTGGATCGACTGGCTAGATCAGAACGGGCAACTCACTGACAATGGCTTGGTAATCATGGGCGCGAGCATCCGCGCAAATGTCGCCATCATCAGTTGCGCCGATAGCGAGACTTGCCTAGGCGCGATTGCGCTGTCGCCCGGGCTGGATTACCGCGGCGTCACGCCGGAAGCCGCGCTTGTCGACGGCTTGGCCGATCGCGGCGCCCTGCTCGTCGCCGCAGTGGGCGACAGCAGCAGCTCGACAGCCATTCGGCAAATGTTCCTCAATGCCAAGGGCGCAGTTAGCGCCCGCATGTATAACGGGCGCGCGCACGGCACGCGGCTTTTTGATTCTGAATATGAAAGCCTCAGCAGCCTGATATTGCTTTGGCTGGAGCAACTCTTTCAATCCGAGGACTGAGGAATCTTGAAAACTGAACAAGGAAAAAGGAGAATCAGCGATGGACTATGATTTGAAATCCGTGGACTATATTTTGGAAACCACGCGCAGCGTGCGCAAGCGCCTGGATCTGACGCGTCCCGTCGAGCGCGACCTGGTCATGCGCTGCATCGAGATCGCCACTCAAGCGCCAAGCGGCAGCAACCGCCAGGGCTGGAAATGGCTGGTCCTCACCGATGCCGACAAGAAAGCCAAAATCGGCGAATACTACAAAGAATCCTGGTACGCCTACAGTCGGGTTGCGGTCCGTTCCGCCGGCGCCGCAGAGCAGCCCTCCGCGCAGATGAAACGGGTGATTAGTTCGGCGCGCTACCTGGCTGATCACATGGGTGAAGTACCAATGATGATCTTCCCCTGCGTCGAGGGCCGCGCCAGCGACGCCAGCCCGGCCGTCAACGCGGGTTTGTACGGTTCGATCATACCTGCGGCTTGGTCGCTGATGCTGGCGCTGCGGGCGCGCGGAATCGGCGCCGCCTGGACCACCCTGCACCTCGGCTACGAACAAGAATGCAATGACATCCTGGGTATACCCGCTGGCATCACCACCGCAGCTTTGCTGCCGGTCGCTTATTTCACGGGCGATACCTTCAAGAAAGCCGAGCGAGTCCCCGCCAGTGAATTGACCTATTGGGAAAGCTGGGGCGCGACAGGCGGCTAAGATGACGAGCGCGGATGCAATAATATGTTTGCGCTAGGCTTTTTCGGTAGTATAGTAAAGTTAGCGTAAGCCTATGGCTCAGGTGCTTGTTGGGATTGACCATGTCAGGATCGACTCAAGCGGAGGGCATTCGCCGTTATTACGCGACGGATGCGAATCTGCGTGTGGAGGACGAAACGCAGTCCAAATACGCCGTTCCCCATTGCGACCTCGTGAACTGGGCTTTGGATACCCTGGTTTGGGGGGCTGATGACACGGTGCTTGATATCGGCTGCGGACGTGGCAAACATTACGCTCAGTTGATCGACCGAGCCCCTGACATCACCTACTTCGCGCTGGACCTGTCCCCCTATATGCTGCACAACCATCCTGCCCAAAGCGGACCGCTCGCTTTGGGCGATGCGCTGCAACTTCCCTATGCCGATGATGCTTTTGACGTGGTGATGGCCAATCATGTGCTCTATCATCTGCAGGATGTGGACCGCGGCCTGGACGAGATCAAGCGCGTTTTGAAGCCGGGCGGGAAAATACTCGCCACCACCAACAGCATCCACAACTTGCCCGAATTGCAAGTGCTCTTCCGCCGCGCGATCGTCTTGCTCAGCGCCAACGGCGCCCACGTGCACCCGCCCACGCTGCCCAGCGATTCCTTCGCGTTGGAAAACGGCACGCGTATCCTGGCGCGGCACTTCTACGCGGTCGTCCGGCACGACTTGCCCGGTCAACTTGTTTTCGACGACGCCGACCCCGCCATGGATTTCCTCGACAGCATGCGCGACCTGCGCCAGCACAGCCTGCCGGAAGATGTCGATTGGGATGACATCATGCTGATCATGCGCCAACAGATCACACAATTGATCCAGCTAATGGGCAAGCTGGAGCTCAATAGCGTGACCGGCGCATTGCTCGCCAGCGACAGCGGCGGCTTCATTAACGAATTCATCAAGCGCGAACAAGCGGCTGGTTGAGCCCTCCGCTTAACTGATCGAATTCCATATCTACGGCGAAAGACAAGGAATGCCCCATGTCTGTCTTATCATTCGGTGAACTGCTGATCGACTTCGTCGCGCTGGAGATGGGCTTGAGCGTCGGCGACGCCTCCGGTTTCATCAAGGCGCCGGGCGGGGCGCCAGCCAATGTCGCGGCCGCCGTCGCCCGCCTGGGCTACCAGAGCGCCTTCATGGGACAGGTCGGCGCCGACCCCTTTGGCAGGCATCTGGCGGCAGTGCTGGCGGCTGCCGGCGTCGACACCGGTGGCTTGACTTTTTCGGAAGCGGCGCGCACCGCCTTGGCTTTTGTCTCCAACAAGTCCGATGGCGACCGCAGTTTCATGTTCTATCGCCATCCTTCCGCCGACATGCTGATGCGCCCCGAAGACGTCAACACAGCCGTAATAGACGCGCATGCCGCTTTTCATTACGGTAGCATCACCCTGATTCACGAACCGGCGAAATCCGCCTTGTTGATGGCGCTGGATCATGCTGTCGCGGGCGGCAAGTTCATCTCCTACGATCCTAACCTGCGCCTGCCGCTGTGGGAGAGCGCGGCGGCGGCCAAAGCCGGCATGACAGCCGGACTGGATTACGCCAATCTGCTGAAATTAAGCGCCGAGGAACTGTCATTCCTGACCGACGGCGCAGGCGTCGCTTCCTTATGGCGCGAGCGTATGGAGCTGATCTGCGTTACTTATGGAGCCGGCGGCGCGGTCATCCACCTGCGCGATGGAAGCGCCATCAAACATGCTGGATACCCGGTGAAGGCGCGCGATACCACCGGCGCAGGCGACGCGTTTGTGGCAGCCATGTTGACCGGCCTCCTCGCGCGGCGCGCCGATTACGCCGCGCATTTGCCGGGGATTCTCGACTTCGCCAATGCCGTGGGCGCGCTGACCTGTTTGAAGGAAGGGGCGATTCCGTCTTTGCCGACAATGGACGAGGCGCGGGCTTTTATGGCGGGGCGTGGTAAAAAGGACGCGCGAGAATAAACTCTTGGAATATGCTATTTTCCCTTGCTGCTAATTGCCTGGATAAACGCTTTCGGGTCATGCCAGTAGCAGCCGATGCAAGTGCCATTATAGATACCATTCCCAGCATATTGTGATATGGGAAACCCTAGCCGTTTGGCGTCATAACGGCGATCGCTTTCCCGACACTGTTTACAGTGTTGGCGCTTGGCATTGTTGGCGGCTTTGGATAGCGGTTGGAAATCGTCGAGGGTTACGCTGCTGGGATCAGTCAGACGCGGGTCATCTCTGCGACCGTCTTTATGGTCGATTTCCACTTTGCTCGTATCCAGAACCACACAGCGCCGATGCTGGAGTTTTTCTCTTATCCAAGCTGGTATTGGCTTCTCGATAGCCAATTTCTTGTAGCCCTGTAATTCTACCGCTACGATTTTGCCTCCCACCTTGTGTCTGCGGATATTGTATCTTCGGGCGAGCGGACCGTCATCACGACACCAAGACCCGCCATTGCCCATTTGCAAGCGCTGGTACTTTCCTTCGAACTCCACTGTGCTCACCTTGCGGCTGAAACCAAGCTGATTTGGTCGCGCAAGTTCCAAGAACAGCGCCGCCATTGAGCCTCGTTGCGGTTTCCAGTTCCCCGCAGAGCTCATCGCATTCGCTCCAGCGTACGCTCGATATAGGTGCTGTCAATGTCACAACCGGCGAATCTCCGACCCTCAGAAATTGTGGCGATGGCTGTCGTTCCCCCACCCAAGAACGGGTCGACAACGAGATCGCCAGGATGGCTGTGAACCCGCAGCAATTCTGCAAAGAGTTTGTCGGGTTTCTGTGTGGGGTGAATTCTCTTGCCGTTGTGCCGCGGTATTGGATAACTGTAAACGCCATTATGATATTTTGCGTTGAACGT
Organism: Phototrophicaceae bacterium; assembly: GCA_965116975.1. Taxonomy (GTDB): domain Bacteria; phylum Chloroflexota; class Anaerolineae; order Aggregatilineales; family Phototrophicaceae; genus UBA6055. The sequence goes on along the minus strand of OZ220735.1, from coordinate 828,734 downwards.
GGGTTTTCCAACCTTAACGCCGACGACAGCGACCTCTCGGCTGTTGGACAAATATGTTCGCTTGGAATTGAGCGGTACGGGATTGGTTTTTTGCCACAAAATCAAGCGCAGCATAACGAAACCAGCTGATTCCAGAGCAAGTTTCAATCGCTCGATTTTCCAGATATCATAGAAAACAATGACTGTGCCGCCTTTGCGCAAAACGCGATAGCTATGCTGCGCAAAAGCTGACAAATTGATCTCGTGATGATCCCACTTGCCGAAATCCATCGAAACGGCAAAGCGCTTGATGCTACGCTCGCCGATAGATTGAAAGCCTGTCGCGCGGCTGATGGCATAAGGCGGATCTGTGAGTATTAAATCGACAGAATTGGCATCCAAGCCATGCAAGAAATCTCGGAAATCCGCGCATTCGATTCTGCATTCCGCGCTGCTGCTTTCCGCCATGGCTCCAAGATGCTCCGGAGTCATAGAACGGCGGCTGCCCGCTTCCCAAGCGCTTGGTATACCGAACTAAGGAATCAATAATATGCGACGCAAATACTTGAATCACGTTCAACGACGGCAAAGAGAGACCGCATCGCCCGACAGGCCAAGCATTTCATGAGGCAATTGGGTAGGGTACAATAGCAGCGGAAACCCTTGCGGGTTTTCGTAAGTTTTCCAGTTTCCTGCGGCAGCCTGGCAACCAACCAAGCGACTGCCGCAGGAAACCCTACTCAATAGCCATGAAAAAACTCATCGCTAAAATGGAGCTTATCTTATTCTCAGCTTCTTTGCAAGTTTTTCCCCGCGGTTAATCCAGGGCAATCACAGCAAGTAGCAATCTATGCCGCATCTGACATAAATCTGAAAAATGGTGGCGCGACACGCCATGGCGCCTACGAATCGGGACGCAAAATAGCGGGCGTTTCAACGGGTCGTGTAAACGCTGACTGTCAAACACCCAAACAATGTTTCCCTTTCCGCGAGCAAGCGCAGCTTTACTCACAGACAATGCCATCGTTGTCGCGGTCATACATGTATTGGTAGGCGGGATGCCCGCGGCTAACCGGCGCGATACCGTGACTGCGCGCCTCGGCGCATGTAATCCTGCCATTGCCGTTATCATCATACAGTGCCAAAGCGTTCATCGGCGCAGGCGATTGTTGCGCCGGCGGCTGAGCTGGCTGCTGCGTTTGTGTCGATTGCTGCGATGTCTGTCGCGCGGCGGGTTGAGAAACGGGCTGGCTAGAACGACTGCTAACCGGCTTGGCCGCGCTAACCCTTGCTGCCTTTGCTATCCATCCTGTGCCGATATTGACCCAGCAATAGCTTAAGCCCTGCGCTGAACCCGCGACAGCGTACGAACCCGGCTGCGCCAAGCCGATTTTCGAGCCATTGACAGACGCTTGCGAACGAATGTTCATCGCGCCGGTCAAATAGGCGGTATCGGACGCGAAGCAACTCGTGTTGCTTGCCGGCGCAGACGCCGCGTTCGCCGGGACGATGCCAGCGTAACAATTCAGCGTATCGACTGCATTTAGCGATTGACAGTCGGCGCGCGGGTTGCATCGCTTCAGCAGAGGGACGGCGGCGCTCGCCTCGCTATCATCCATCGACAAGCTGTACTTCGCTTTAACATGTACGACGGTCTGCGCGAACCAGCACACGTTTTCAGCCGGCCTCCATTCCGCCAAGTCTTTGCCGCTTTTCTGGTGGCGGTTTAGGCTGGGGCTGGCGAGGGTGAGATTGTCTAGATCCTGCGCGAATCCCCGTCTTGTCGCAGCAGTCGCCGCGCATAATCCGCTATCGTGCGCTTCGGAAGTCGCGACGATATGCTCGATGTCCGTTTGCGATCGGCTGGTGAAAACTTCACCCGTGTATGGGCTGATGATCTGGCCGTCCAGATTTTCCGCAATGATGCGCAACTCAATGCTCTGGGGATAAGAGTAATCGCTGCGGTCGTAAGGTGAGCAACGGTTCTCTGGCGCGAGCGTGATTTGCGCCGATACCGAAATTGTCATTGCCAAAGCCACTGCCGCCACAAGCATAATCCTCAACACAGCATCCTCCAAAAGGAAAGGTGATGTGGCTGCTGCCCAGGGCTTGGCTGACCGCGATCGTTGATAAAATAGCGACGCGACTACTCGAGAGAGCGCGGAAAAACGCGCTCAGCCCACAATGGTCTTTATGCTTGCATAGACGCGAGGCAATATGCGCTGATAATTTGCATAGGGTATACTGGGGGCGAGAACCGTGTCGGTTTTCACTGAATCACAGTTTCCTGCGGCAGCCTGGCAGCCAACCAAGCAACTGCCGCAGGAGACCCTATACAATAGCCATGAGAAACTCATCGCTAATGTGGAGCTTAACTTATCTTTATCTTGCGTACAAGTTTTACGGCAGCGTAATCAAAACAATCGCTTCAAAATGATGGCGGACGAAATGGCGGGATTCTAAACTGAAAATTAACTACAGAGTACGCAGAGAACGCAGAGAAAAACAAAAAATCTCATCTCAGCTGTGATTTTTGGTGACAAATCACGTTTCGCTGGGGACTGTTGCCGATTCCGAGCCGCAGATTTAGAAGAATAGTCGTCTAAACTCCTACGAACTCTGTGTCCTCTGCGTCCTCTATGTTGAAAATAATTTGAAGCGATTGCCCTGCTACTTGTCCTCCTATATTTGAAACGATTGCTTTGATTTGCTATTCTCAAGGCGATTCTCCAGCAAATTCATCAAGAGAAAGCGTTCTTATGTCCCAACCGAATATCATCTTAATCTTGGCGGACGATATGGGGTTCTCCGACATCGGCTGCTTCGGCTCGGAAATCGCCACGCCCAACCTCGATCGCCTGGCGGCTGGCGGGGCGCGCTTTTCGCAGATGTACAGCTTCGCCCGCTGCTGTCCATCGCGCGCGGCGCTGCTGACCGGCTTGTACCCGCAGCAAGCCGGCGTCGGACACATGGTGCAGAACCGCGGCTCGCGCGCCTATCAAGGATACCTGCGCGACGATGCCGTCACCATCGCCGAAGTGCTGAAGGGGGCTGGCTACCAGACCATGATGAGCGGCAAATGGCATGTCGGCGGCTACCTGCCGGCGCTGGAACCCGAAACCTGGCAGCCGGGCAAGGAAGGTTTCCCCAGTCCGCTGACGCGCGGTTTCGACCGCTTTTTTGGCACATTGGTCGGCGCCGGCAGTTTCTTCTATCCGCACGCGCTGAGCGAAGACGGCGAATTCCTGCGCGATTATCCCGACGACTTTTATTACACCGACGCCATCAGCGACAAAGCGGCGCAGATGATCGAAGACGCCCAGGGCGCTGACGCGCCGTTTTTCTTGCATGTGGCTTATACCGCGCCGCATTGGCCCCTGCATGCGCTGCCAGAGGACATCGCTAAATATGAAGGGCGATACCGCGCCGGCTGGGATTCCCTGCGGCAAGAGCGCCACGAAGAGCTCAACAGCTTGGGCATACTCGACCCGATTTGGCGCATCTCGCCGCGCGATGCGGATTCGCATGCCTGGGCTGACGAAAAACATAGCGACTGGGAAGATCTGCGCATGGCGACTTACGCCGCCATGATTGATCGCATGGATCAGGGCATCGGCGCCATCCTGGCGAAGTTGGACGCGCTGGAAATCACGGATAATACCATGATCGTCTTCCTGTCCGACAATGGCGGCTGCGCCGAGTACCTGGCGGAGGACGGCTTCGTTTCGTCGCATGTGCCGGAATTGCCCGATGGCGCCAGCGTGCGGCTGGGCAACCGGCGCGATCTGTTGCCCGGACCCGCCGACACCTACATGAGTTATGACCTGCCTTGGGCGAACGCCTCCAATTCACCCTTCCGCCTCTACAAGCACTGGGTTCACGAAGGCGGCATCTCCTCGCCTTGCATCGTTCATTTTCCCGCGGGGCTAGAAGCTCGCTCGCTTTTTCATAGCCCGGTCCAGTTCATTGATGTGCTGCCGACCTTCGCCGAACTAGCGGGGGCGGAATACCCGGCCGAATATGGCGCACAATCGATACAACCCGTCGAAGGCGAAAGCTTCTTGCCGGCGCTGGAGCAGCGCGAATGGCAGCGCGAGAACCCGCTCTACTGGGAGCACGAGGGCAACCGCGCCGTGCGCATCGGCGAATGGAAACTGGTCAGCAAGCACCCGGGTCCCTGGGAACTTTACAATATGACGGAAGACCGTAGCGAGTTGAATGACCTGGCCGCCGGCGAAGCGCAGCGCGTCCGGGATATGAGCGCAAACTATGACGTCTGGGCGCAGCGCTGTGAAGTGCGGGGCTGGCCCCTTGCCTAGACTTGGTTTTACTCCGTAAAACGTCACCGAAGTTTCATTGAATTGCCGGCATTAATCTTTTGCCAGTCCTTCACATTATGTTACTATTCTAAAGTCCCGCGAGTATGCCAAAAGGGGGTGATGAGATGCATTCCGCACCGCTGACCATCGGCATTGAAGAAGAGTATCAACTGATTGACCCGGCCACCGGCGAATTGGCGGCAGTTGCGCAAAAGTTATTGCACGATGACCGCATTATGCAGATTGGCGATCAGGTCAAACCCGAGTTCCTGCAATCGCAAATCGAAGTGGGCAGCGACATCTGCCGCAATGTGAAAGAAGCCCGCATGGAGTTGCTGCGGCTGCGGCGCGAGGTGGACACTGTCGCGCAGCGGCATGGCAATGCCATCATAGCAGCCAGCACCCACCCTTTCGCGCGCTGGGAAGAACAAGAAGCCAATGAGGGCGAGCGCTACGAAGACCTCAAGAACTACATGCAAGAAGTAGCGCGCCAGATGTTGATCTTTGGCATGCACGTGCATATCGGCTTTGGCACCGAACCCGAACAACTCGATCTGCTAATCGACATTCAAAACCAGTTGCGTTATTTCCTGCCGCACATTCTAACGCTGTCCACCAGTTCTCCCTTCTGGCATGGCCATCCGACTGGGCTGAAAAGCTACCGCAGCATCATCTTCGAGAATTTGCCGCGCACGGGCATCCCGCCGACTTTCTCGTCATTCAGCGAATTCAATTCGATCATCGAGACTTTCGGTCGCGTTGGGGCGCTGGGCAAAGACCGCGCCGACGGCAAAGCCGATTACACCAAGATCTGGTGGGACGCGCGTCCGCAAGAACAGTTCGGCACGTTGGAAGTGCGCGTCTGTGATATGTGCAGCACCATTGACGAAGCCATCGCGGTCGCCGCGCTCATCCAGGCGCTCTGCGCCAAGTTGATCCAACTGCGCAATGATAATCTCAGTTGGCGCATTTACCGCAATGAACTGATCGCCGAGAACAAATGGCGCGCGGTGCGTTGGGGTCTCGACGGCAAGCTGGTGGATTACGGCAAGCGCGAGGCAGTGCCCATGCGTTTCCTGGCGCACGAGTTGCTGGACATGATAGACGATGTCGTGGACGAACTCGGGTCACGCCAGGATATCGAATTTATCAAGACGATTCTGGACAAGGGCACCAGTTCCGACCGGCAACTGGCGGTCTATTCCCAATGCAAGTCCGACGGCGCCGATGACGACGAGGCGCTGCGAGCCGTGGTGGCGCACCTGCGCGAAGAGACAATGCGCGGGGTGATGAATTAAAGTCTTATGACGTATGAATTTCAGGACTTCAAGATTCCAGTGCAGTCTACAGACTACAATGCCTGCTCATACTTCGTAACCACTTCTATTGAAAAAATTATCAGAAAGGCAATTCAACGAGGGAACAATAGAATCATCATTAATACAAATCTTAGGCGTGGCCTCCCAATGGAAAACATTAACAAGATTGCGGGGCCATTCATTGAGGCTTGGGCTGTTGAGACATTCCATGCCGTCCTTGAGGACTCAAACAATAAATACGCGTTAATCAACGTCGAGGCGGTAGAGCGTCTGCACATGGCTGACGTGATACTTCAATTCAAAAAAGCGCGAAAAAATGAGAGTGGCGTAACAGCAGAAGTAGATGTTAAGGCGACTGCCGAAGATATTGTGTCTAGTGGAAAGTCCCCTAACATTACTTCGTTTGCCCGAATCCGAACTGCCTATGTCGAAGACGCTGATTATATTTTCGTAATCTTATCACTTAAACATCGAGTTTATTCGTCGCGAAACCCAGTTACTGGACTTATAGATGGAACGATGGAAGTTGTTGCTTACAGCGCGTATGATCTAAAGTTTATTAGTTGGAAGGACATTAACTATAATCCTGCTTTAGGCACCGGGCAAATTCAAATTCGTGATATTCATTATGTCGAGCTTGAGGAGCGTACCACTTGGGAGTTCTGTCAACTGCTAGACCGCAAGTATTTACAGTCGTCCCGTCGATCATTTTCCGAATGGCTGGAGCTCGCAAGCAGGCACGGATGGATAAAGACAGATGATTGAGCAAAGAGTAGTCTTAGGGAATGCGCTCTCCGAGATTCCCAAATTTGGGTCGGAAACATTCGACCTGATTATTGCAGACCCTCCTTACAATCTTGGTAAGGACTACGGTAACAATCATGACATCAAGGGTTTCGACGAATATTTAGACTTCACCCGTAGCTGGCTGCATGAGGCGTATCGAGTGTTGAAGCCGCAAGGCACGATCTATGTGTTCATGGGTTTCCGCTTCATCGCTTATCTTTATGACATTTTGGAACGTGAATTAGGTTTGTTCTTTAATAGTTGGATCGTTTGGCATTACACACAGGGCATTGGCAAGAAAAGGGGATTCTCTCCGAGACATGACGATATTCTTATGTTCACTAAATCAAGAGATTTCGTCTTCAATTTGGATGACGTTCGTGTACCGCAGAAGTATTATCGCGAGCGGAATAATATGCGGGGAGCGAATCCAGGTGATGTTTGGGAGTTCTCTCATGTTCACTATTGCAACGAAAACAGGCAGAACCATCCCACACAGAAACCAGAAGGATTGATAGAGCGAATGGTTCTTGCTTCAAGTAATGAGGGCGATCTTGTTCTCGACCCCTTCATCGGCAGTGGGACGACTCTTCGGGTTTGCCAGCAACTTAATCGATACGGCACAGGTATTGAAATAAATCCCGACTATATACAGATTACATATGAAAGATTGCAAAGCGACTTTTCCGGATTTGACAGCATGGATCCAAGAATGAAACGCGTTCCCCTAGATTTGCGAAATGAATCATTGAGACACGAGTACTTGGATAATCACAAACGTTGGTTCTTGAATAAGCACGAGGGCACGGTTGAAGAATTTGAAGATTCGGTCGAAGAAGTTTATCCGAAACACGAACGTAACCACGATCAATTAAAGTTGCTTTAGTACAGCTACGCTCTCAAGTCATCTTGCCCGGTTTGGCGCGGTTGCTGGCGTAACGTGCGCTAAGTTCGGGCTCGGCGGCTTGCAAGCGGCGCGGCGGCAGCCCCTGGACCAGCGCCTCCAGATCATCGACCACCATCTGACCCAACTCGAACATGCCCTCGGCAACCGAGCCGGCGCGATGCGCGGAGAGCAAGGCGCCCTGTGCCGAGCGAATAGGATGATCGCGCTCTAGGGGTTCGGTGGGGAAGACATCCGTCGCCAGCTTGAAGCGCCCCGCCAGCGCCAGCTCCGTCAGCGCGTCGAAATCGACGACATGGGCGCGGCTTATCAATGCGAATACGGCGTCGGGCTGAACCAATTCCAGCAGATCGCGCGTGATCATGGCGCGGTTTTCGGCTGTTGGCGACGCCAGCACAAAGATCAGGCGCGAACGCGCCAGCAATTCTTCCAGCGCCATTGGCTCCAGGCCTTGACGGCGCAGATAGCCGTCGCCCAGCCAGGGATCGTAAGCGGAAATCTTCACGTTAAAGGGCTGCAACAGTTTATGCAATTCACGCGCGAGGCTACCATAGCCAATCATACCCACCGGCTTGTCGTATAACATAAAAGTGCCAACGTTGCCGGCGCGCAAATATTTCTCGCTTCCGTCCCGCATCGCGCGGTCGCCAATAGCGATGTCGCGCGCCAAGGCGATTGCCATGCCCAAAGCGAACTCAGCCACCTGCCGCGCGAAAGCTGGCGCGGCGCTGAGCACCCGAATACGATTGCGATAGCAAAACGCGTAATCCAGCCGCAGCGGAAAAGCGCCGGAAACAGTGATGATCGCCTGGAGCCGCCGCGCTCGCTCCAGCACCGCTCCATAGCGCCAATCGGCGCAGATGACAAAATCAGCCGCGGGCAATGCCGCGCGGAAGTCCGCCTGCGGCATGGGCTCGTCGCGCCCCCAGATTACATCGACCAGGTCATATAACCGCTGCCGATCTTCCGGCGAGAATATCTCGTCTATCTGCCGGAAACTGGGATCAACGATGACTTTGCTTTTCATAATGTTTCTCTCCAGTAAATCCAAGAAAGATTTGCAAATCCGAAATTATTATGGATCCTAAGGGCGGCTCGCTGAGTCGCCTAAGGTTAATTGAATTCTTCGGATCGGGCGACTGACGGTCAGTGTCTACGCGACCCAACGAGTCGCCCCTACACCGCCCCTGAAAATTTGCATTATTTTGTTGGAATCACATCTGCGACCAAGTCGAGTGAAGGCGATCCCGCGCGCTACTTGAAGCGGCGGTCGTACCAGACGGGCAAATCGCCCAGGCAGACGGCAACATGCACGGCGGCGGCTTGCAGCGCAGTCGCGACGGAGCCAGGTTCCAAGACGTTGACACCCGCAGGGCGGTTCTTTTCAGTGGCGGCGTCATAGCCGGGCAGCAGCGCGTCCGCGCGTTTCTCGTCTTCGACCAGCAAGCGCCGAAAACTGCCATCGACCAAGTGCAAATTTATCTCGCCATGAAAAACAACTGACGGGCGGCCGCGTTTCTTGACCAACTCACTGGCATATACCGATTGCACGTCGCCGGCGTCAACTTGCCAGCGCAAATCAGCGCCGTGCAGGGCGCTGATTTGCTTTCCTTCGAGGCTGATCTTCAAGGTATCCGGTTCTTGCATGATCAGTTTGATTTGCAGCGCGATCAGCGCGAGCAGCAGTAGAGACACGACAAGTCCCAAATAGGGCAAGAGGCTGGGATCGGGAATCAGCGTCCCGGCATTGGGCAAAGCCAGTTGATGGTTTAACGAGGCGATCGAGACCCAGGCATAGAAAGCCGCCAACAAGCCGTACCAGGCGATTTGACGATACCTGCCCCGCACCCAACAGCGGTCGCGCCCAAATTGCAGTTCGCCATCTCCCGCCTGTGCCCGCTCCTGCAGGGTCCAATTGCCCAAGTCCAGGGGGAGATCAATCAAGGGAATCGGCTGCGGCTGGTCCAGGGCATCCCCGGGCGCGCTTGCGGCAAAGGGTTTGTCCAAGACATCCGCCAAAGCCAAGCCGATTTGCTGAATCGTCCGCTCGCTGCGCGACTGATCGGGGTCGTCGATGCGCAGCACTTCGAACCAGCGGCTGGCGTGCGAGAATGACAGGTCAGGCGCTAGCGTCATGCCCAGTTGCCAGGCCGCTTCTTCTTCCGACCAGCCCAGGACCACCTCGCCGATGTCCCGCGGGGCGACCTCACCCAGCGGCGGCAAGGCGCGGCGGTTGCCATAATCATCGTCGTAGCGGAAGCTCCTGCCCGCCTTGACCTCGACCAGCAGGGTCGGCGCAGCGGCGGCGTCGAGCTGGATCAGGCGCCAGCGGTCTTCGCTATAGTCGACGAGCAGATTTTCCGAGACTGCAATTCGCGTCATGGGTCACACTTTTTTCGAGAGAGCGCGGATGAGCTTGTGGCGCATTATCGCAGATTTCACTGAAAAATGCAGACGCGATTTATCCCCGCCCAGGGCATTGGCGCCAGTTTTTTCCGTAAGCGCCGAGGGGCGCGTTGTCGCGTAGACAAGGCTTGCCCGCTATTAACAAATAAGAGTTGGGACTTGGGCTTATGTTCCGCTGCTTGCGCCAGGTGTAAGCAAACACTTGTTCTAATTTAGAATATATGTTCTAATTGCTTGTCCGAATTCTCACCGGACAAGTGTATGGCTAAAACAAGAAAGATCTTACACCTCGACCTGGACGCTTTTTTCTGCTCGGTGGCCGAGCAGCTTGACCCGACAATAAAAGGGAATTACATACTTGACTTCGCACATGATTCGGGACGGATAGAGAATAAAATAGCAAATTGCAATCGTGTCACTATTTGCTATCATCACATAGTGGTATTATAATAATTTTGTCTATGGGAGAGTAGTATGATCAACAAAATAGACTTGACTGCGCTGAATACCGTAACTGATAAGGTACTCAGCTATAACCCTAAGAAGCAACCTAAGAAGCAAGCTCCAAAAGCATCACCGTTGCCTTCGTCGAAGAAAGAGACGGAAGGAGCGAAACATGAAGGACTGTCTAGTTGACATTTTCTTAACCATCATTACTGGTGGGCTTTGGATCGTGATTAAAGTTGTGATGAATAAGCACGATAAATCGTCAGAGTCAGTTGCGAGGTGTTGACAACCCCGTTGCGCGGTGCCGGCGAAAATGAAGGGCGGGATCTGACCTTGGCATTGTGGCAGATGATTTTCTCGCTTATGGAGCAACAAGGCATTGAGCTTGAGGGCGAGCTTCTCGCCTTGTCGGAATCGTTGCGCTCGAAGCGGGGCGGGGATGAATGCGCGATTACGACAGAATCGCTAACAGTCAGAAGCCCGGTTTGGAATGCCTGGGATGGTGATGTTACCCTGGTTGATTTTGTCGTTTCAGACGATGCAAATTGCTACAGTTACATAGACTGGGGCATGCACTTAGAGAAAATCACAGATCGTTTGTATTGGCGACAACAATTTATCCAACGATGCATATAAAGGAGTATACTATGGCTGAATCAGCACCATACCATGATAACGAACCCAGGCGCTCACCCGTGACAGTTGCAACAAATGAGTCGAGCATTGCTAATGCAATAATTGCAGCTCTACGACCTGAGATGGAGAAAATGCTCCAATCTGAACTACAGCCTATTCTCAAAGACCTGCAATCTATCAAAGACACACAAGAGCAGCATACCAAGTTGCTTACTGACATTCGCTTGGACATCAAAGGGGTTAACAAGGTACTCGCTGACAATGATCTAATTCCAGACCACCCAGATGAATACTAGCGTATTAACTTCTCATTAGTGAGCCGCTTGCCGACCGCATTCTTGATGATATGGTCAAGGCGTACCTTGTATGGTTGCGCACATTGCCCTCGTTGAAGCGGAAGACGAACTCGTTCACATACCGGCGCATGTGCTTAGTTGACCAGTTGTGATACACGCCATTGTAGCCACGCTTTAAGACAGCCCAGACGCTCTTGATGCCGTTCGTATGCGCCATCCCATTGACGTACTCTTTGGCGCTGTGATTGATCCTTTGATGGTCATAAGAATTGGACAGATCGTGATAGGCACCATGTTCATCGGTATACACTGTGGCGCCTTTCTTGATGTTCTCGGTAAGTTCCTTACTGATTGTTTTTTTGTCAGTGCCGTCGACCGGCATTGCAACCAGTCGTCCTTTGCGCTCACGGATACCGAGGACAGGTTGCTTGCCAACGATACCGCGTCCGGCGTGTAGCTTCTTCTTTACGTGTTTGTTGCCTTCTTTGCCACCTATGTAGGTTTCATCTACTTCAAAGGGTCCGGTCATACGCTCGGCTTTAATATCACAAGCCTCGCGTATTCGGTGCAGCAAAAACCAAGCAGACTTTTGCGTGATACCGAGTTCCTTTGACAACTGCATACTGCTGATACCCTTGCGAGCAGTTTGAAGCAAGTACATAATGAGTTCGCTGGACGGCATAACAACCGACCGTTGGATACACAGCATCAGATGGCTAGCATCGTCCGCAATATGGACGGTAAGCGCCTGCGGTATCAGGACTTGATTTCCTGAAATTCCTGCCAATATCTTGCACAAATCAATGTAGTGTGTTATGAATACTTGATGAGTCCAAAAGGGCTTGCGAAGAAGGTTTCCTGTGGCAAATGGCGTCCAACCTTAATTGCCACAGGAAACAACGCATAGGTGAGAATACTTTATTCTCACACTCCGAGTTTACCATACAACATCTAAGGAGGCGGTTTTCTGAAAATTCTCATATTCCGAATAATTTCACAAAACAAGGAGTACGAACCATGAAACGTAAGATCGTCAAATGGGGTTCAGTAGTTGTAGCGCTTCTGTTCACAATGAGTACATTCACGGTATCAGCGAATATGTGCCACAACCCAAGCTGGGCTGCTTTTCATGCAGATGGTGGGATGTATGAGAACCAGTGCGATATTGAGCAAGAGTGGATTGCTGGATATTATGCCTCGCAAGTGAGTGGAACATTCTCAAACGACGGGAGCCATTCCGTAGCAGATTTTATCGTCACCGAATCAAATAGCACTTCACAGCTAATCATTTCACGTGTAGATGGTACAAACCCTATTGTTATGCTTGATGGCGGAGCGCCAGGATCAGGGCTCTATACGGATACGATGAGCATATCGTCGAGTGAGACATTGCATTATGGTCTTTCTGTCGATGAACGAAGCGGTGTGATCACTATTCACTATAGTCGCCGAACAGTCCAAGGGCGTGTCGGGAAGGCACTCACCGGCACCGTGAAAGCAACATTCAAAGCGAAGGACTTATACAACTAGGCATCCTCAAGATTGAGGGTCCGCAATTTTCGTTGAGTTGTGGACCCTGTATGGTATAATGTAATCATAAAGGAATTGAACGACTCAATAAATCAAAGGAACAATATGATTGAGGGCAATGAGAAATCAGATTCTAAGAATAAGCGCCCTGGTCGGAAGGCGGCAAGACAAACGAAGAAAACTGCCAGATGCTATGCAAGAAATGCAACCGAGAGAAGGCCGCAAAATGAACGAAGTCAAGAATCCCAAGTCCGATAGACCGAAACAAGATGAACACAAATCGCGCATCCATATCACCGAGAATCCTTTTACGTTGCACATAGATGAGGAACCAGATCAACTGGGGCGTATCCTAATGACCGCTCCGCCGAAGCAAGCCGATGAATGGCGATACAAGCGCGATTAAGCGCTTGGCTAGTTTGCGATATAATTCCCCAATAAAAGGCAAGGCTGTTGTGGTCGGCGCAAAACCAAGCGAGCGCGGCGCGGTGGCTTCGGCGTCTTACCCGGCTCGGCGCTATGGCATAAAATCTGCCATGCCGATGGGCCAGGCGCTTCGGCTCTGCCCAGACTTGATAATTGTGCGACCAAATATTCGTGTTTGCGTCGAACGCTCCAAGGCGGTGATGGATATTTTGCTGCAGGAAGCGCCTTGTGTTGAGCCGGCATCGATTGATGAAGCCTTTGCCGATGTGACGATGCTGCCTGATCCCATTGACAAAATTGCCCGCGATATCCAACGTCGTGTCAATGCTGAAGTCGATTTGCCCTGCTCGCTCGGCGGCGGGACCAGCAGGCTCCTGGCAAAAATGGTAAATGCTTTTGGCAAGACCCATCAGCCAAAAGACAAGCCGCCAAACTCGATTATGATTGTCCCGCCTGGCGAAGAGAAGCTGTTCCTGGAAAATTTGCCAGTGGGCAAGCTCTGGGGCGTTGGCTCTCGCACCGAGCAAGCGCTGGAAGAACTGGGCGTGACAACTATCGGGGAGCTTGCCGCCAGTTCAATCGACAGGCTCAGCAAACGCTTCGGCAAGCCGGGACGCGATATGTGGTATCATGCCAACGCCATCGACCCCAGCCCCGTGCTGCCGCTGCCTATTCAGAAATCCGCGGGCCGGCAGATGACTTTTCAAAGCGATACCAAAGACGAAGCCGAGCTTAAACTCACTCTGCGGCGTTTGTCTGCGGAAGTCGGGCGGCAAGTGCGGCGGGCGGGATTGTGCGGGCGCACGGTAACGCTCACCTTGCGCTGGGAGGATTACTCCACCTTCACCCGGCAGATGACGCTTCACAATCCCATTGACCGAGACGACCAAATCTATGCCGCTGCCGTAAACCTGTTTGATCGGTATTGGCTGCGGGGGGAGTTGGTGCGCCTAATCGGAGTTGGTTTAGGCAAATTTGGCGAACGTTATTGGCAATGGGACGTTTGGGAAGACCCAAAAGCCCATAAAAGAGCGGCTGACTTGCAGGCTGTCTTGGATAAGCTGTGGGATAAATATGGCGAGAAATCAATCCTCCCCGCCAGTGATTTGAATTATAATCCCGCCTATTATATGTACGAGCACCTGCGCGGTGACAAGTACCATTAGAAATAATTGCGGACAAGCCCTACAAGGCTTGCCAGATACTGAAGTATTTGCGCAGAATCCGGGTCTATTGCCAATGAGCAACTCAGCAAGTCGCTGTTGAAATACTGCCTCCATCCCCCGGCCCCCCTTCCACATCTCTATGTGGAAGCATCCCCAAAATGAGGGAAGGGGAGCCTTCTGACCTGTGTTGAGCCGTTAAGCCCCTCCCTCTTTATGGGAAGCATCCCCCGAAAACGGGGGACCGAGGGGGCATAGGGGTTTGGGGTGGGGGTAAATTGAGTTTCTCAACAGAGTCCAGCAAGTCGCCCCTAGCGCGTATAATTAATTTGTTGGTTTTACTTCTGTATCCCAGCCGCGTCAAATGAGCCGGTTGGATATCTTCTAGTCAAGGGACTTAAGCGCTTCGCTTTGCCACTGGCTGATAGCGCCTGCGCAGGATGACCAGCGCGACGAAGATCAGCGCCAGCAGCGCCAAAGCCAGCGTCCCCAGCTGCAAAGCTTGTCGCTGCGGGATTTGGCTGACAGCCACAGCGACAGCGCCAAAGATGAGAGAAAAAGCGTAAAGCAAGAGCAAAGCCTGTCGTTGCGTAAAACCCATGCCCAGCAGCCGATGCGAGACATGATCCTTGCCGCCCAGCATCAAAGGACGCCTTTCTATCAGGCGCGTGAATATCGCCAGGTTGATATCGATGATAGGCAATGCCAGCACGAGCACGGGCACCATCCAGGTTACATTGAGCGATTGCTGCGCGAATTTCAGCTTGATTGCCAAAATCGCCAAGACGAAGCCCAGCGTGTAGGCGCCCATATCGCCCATGAAACTGCTCGAGGGATTGAAGTTGTAGGTCAAGAAACCAATGGCGCTGCCGAAGATCGCCGCCGCCAACATGCTAACCAGTATCTGTCCTTCCGTCACCGCCATGAACAAGAAGAACCCGGCGGCGATGGCGGCGCTGCCGGCCGCCAAGCCATCCATATTGTCAATCCAGTTTACGGCGTTGATCAGCGCGACAATCCAGAACAAGGTGAGTGGGATATCGATCCACTGCTTGCCAAAGAGCCGTATCTGCACCCCCACCAAAGTGACCGCCAAAGCCGCCGCCGTCATCACCAGCAGGCGCAGGCGCGGGCTGAGATGTTTGCGGTCGTCCAGGTAGCCGATCCAAGCCAGCATGGTGGCGCCGGCCACGATCGCGCCCAATTCTTGCAAATGCGCCGGCGGACTGAACAAGAGGATGGATAGCACGAAGGCGACATAGATGGCGGCTCCGCCCATCAGCGGCATGTGCCGACCATGGATATTGCGTCCGCTGGGGGCCGCGGTCATGCCCAGGCGCATGGCGATTTGTCTTGTCAGCGGCGTCAGGCACAGGGCAGCGGCGAAACCCACAATCATGATGGGGATAAACTGCTGGTTGGCGTCCATGAATCTCAGTATAAGACCGATGACAGAAACATGAAAGCCTGTGGCCAGGCAAGCCGGAGCAATCGCGTCAAATAATGATTCGCCACAGGGGCGCGGAAGTAAAACCAAGAAAATAATAAGAAACAGCAGGGGCGACTCGCTGGGTCGCGTAGACACTGACCGTCAGTCGCCCGATATGAAGATTTCAATAAACGTCGGGCGAGCCGCGGGCTCACCCAACAAATCCATGCATATATTGGATTTGCATGGATTTGTTGGAATTACAGAGGACACAGAGAATAGATCTAGGTCAGCTGCAGGGCAATCGCTTCAAAATCCATAACTGTCGAATTTAACATCAAACTGATAAATTGTAGGGGCGAGCCTTGGCTCGCCCATGAAATTGGGTATAAAATCGTGGGCGATTCACAGAATCGCCCCTACATTACGTCCTTTTTTGGCATATTTACGGATAAATCTCGGTGTTGGCGGTCATTGTCTACGCGACCCTTGGAATCTATGTGGTGAATAACATTTGAAGCGATTGCCCTGAGGTCGGCTGCTAGTCGCCTTGCCACTCGAAGACCGCTTTGACCGGCAGGTGGTCGGAACCGATCGAGCCGCCAATGCTGGCTGAAACGGCGCGCAAGTCGTCACTGTGCCAAATATAGTCGATGCGCAAGAAGGGGTGAACAATTCGCGGCAAGCCAATCGCCTGCGCCACGGGCCAGGTACGTCCGGCGCCTGTGCCCGCCCCCCGCCAGGCGTCATTCATCTGGGCGGCGATCTCGTCATAGATGAGCGAGCT
This sequence comes from Phototrophicaceae bacterium, assembly GCA_965116975.1. Taxonomy (GTDB): domain Bacteria; phylum Chloroflexota; class Anaerolineae; order Aggregatilineales; family Phototrophicaceae; genus UBA6055. The sequence goes on along the minus strand of OZ220735.1, from coordinate 812,307 downwards.
GTCGCTCATGTTGAAGTCGCCCGCCACCAGGTAGGCTTTGCTCTCGTCGCGGGTGATTTCCAGCAGCCGACGTGCCTGGGCGTTGCGGCGGGCTTCGTTGTAACGCAGCAGCATATCCAAAGCGAAATGCGCGGAGGGTTGCCAATCCGCCTGTGGCAGCGTTAGGTGCGCGGCGTACACCGCCAGCTCCCGTCCAGCCAGATCCAGCACGAGCCGCAGCGCCAAGCGCCCGGGCTCGTCTTCGATAGATAGGATCTGCCGCTCCAGGATGGCATAGCGAGAAAAGATGCGCACGCTGCCGGCGATATGATCTTCATGGGCATAGACATCGTAGAGCCGTTCCAGGCGCCGGTCGTAGCCCTCGGCTGTTTCCTGCAATACGATGACATCGGCGCCGGTCGACAGCAGCCAATCGGTCGCTTCGTCCAGTTCCGCATTACTGCCCTGCACGTTGAAAGTCACAACCGAGAATGTCTCGCCCTGCGGGGGATCAAGCGCTTTATAGCGGCCCTGCCAGGCAAAGCAGATCAAACCGACTAGCATCAAGACGATTTGCAGCAGCACGCTCCAGCGGGCGCGCAGTCGCGACAGCCACGCCAGACGCTGGCGTTTCGCCTTTTCTACACCACCGGAGGGATTCTTCCGCAAGCGCGAAAGCGCAGTCCCTTGCCGAGCGGCGATGATAGACAGGGGAAAGGTCAGCGCCAGAGGCATGTACCAATAGGGCGCAAAAGTATTGGCCAGGTCAATCAACCAGAAGCCGCTGAGGCGCAGGAGGCGCGCAAGCGTGAAGAGCGCGACCAGCGTGGTATAAAGCGCCGTCAGATGGCTTACCGGGCGCGACAGCCGCCGGACGAACCGTTGCAGGGCTGGCCAGGACATGCGAAATGAACTCCGGTCTGCTGCCGTGGGATGATGGCGCTAAAGCGCGACCAGCGCTATGACAACCAGCGCCACAAAGAGCCCTGCCGCCAATATGCCCATGTTGCGCAGGTCTTTGATCACGAAGCCGTAGTCGGCGCGCAATTCTTCTTCAGAGACTTCTTTGCTGGGGTTGGCAAGCAGATCCGCCACGTATTCGGCATCCAGCGCGCCCTCGTCTTTGCGGCGTTCCAGCTGCACGCTTTGCAGGTCGCGACGGCGGCGGCGCTGTCTGCGCGGGCTTTCTGCGCTGGCAGCAGCCAGGCTAGACGGCGCGCTTTCTGGCGCTGTCGCGCTTGTATCGTTCGCGGGGGATCCTTCGTCCGTGGCGGTCTGACGCGCTTGTTCCAGCACGGATTTAGAGATATTGGGCTTCTTGCGCCGGCGCTTTGCCATGCGGCACACTCCATCGCTTAGCTGTGTTTCTTCGCATTATGGCAAAGGAATCGCGACATGACAAGCGAGCGTGAGCTGGCAGCAGGGCGATTTGCTAGGGGCGACTCGCTGAGTCGCCCAAAATCTGTGATGCGCTTGCCCTGCGGCCAGGCAAGGCGCAAAGCAAGCGCTAGTTGAGTTTCATCCTACGCAAGCCTTGAAACGCGGGATCGCCCTGAATTTCTTTCCAACGGGCAGCGCCGCCGTCGGTATGCCACTCGACTACGAACATGCCCTCGCTGTCCTGGTAAGTGAAAATGGGCTTCAAGCCGAGAAGGACTTGCCGGATGGTGCCGATAACCTCTTTACGTTCTTCGCCCATGCGCAGGGTGAAGTATTGCCCAGCCTCAAATTCGAAGAACATCGGCATGCCATCGAGGCTGCCTTCCAGCTTGATGGGCGCCTCCGCCTGCGTGCAGCTCATGAACACGTTCTGCAACCGGTTGTTCCACAAGCTGTGGTTGACGCGCTCCTCAATGTAATAAGGCCGCGCCTCGGGCCTGGAATAAAACCACTGTCGGGAGGTATTTGCCATCGCAGCGCAGCTCCGCTTGTTTAGGCTTTCCTAATGCCGCAAGTTTACCGCATCGCCTCGAAATGCGAAAAGGGCAAACATCCAACATATCAGGACAATCGCATCGTCTCATCGCATCGTCTCACCCGCCACGCAATCGGCGTTGCTGTCAAATTGATCAAGATTAGACTAGAACATTTGTTCTGTTTATGTTAGAATGTAGCAATCCGAATTAAGTCACGCCTAAGAAAGGAAACATAAATGAAATACCGTGACAATCGCAGCAAAGGCATTTTTGAATTCATCTGTCGTTACATCAGCGAGCATGGCTTTCCGCCGACCTTGGGCGAAATCGCGGCGTCACAGGGTTTCAAGTCCAATTCCGGTGTCATCCGCCACTTGGACAAATTGGAGAAATGGGGCTGGATTGAGCGCTACCATGGCAATGCGCGCAGCATCCGCATTTTGCGTCAACCCGAGCCGGGGCGCCCTAATGCAAGTAACGGAAACCTTTTTCGCCAATCAATTCCGCGGCGATGATCACGCCCGAGTGCGGCAGGATATAAAGCTGGTACAGCTCGCCGGTGGCGAACTCCCGCAGGAGCGCCGCGTCCAGCACTTTGTAGGTTTCCAATTCCACGCGCAAGGAATGATAGAAGGGATGGGTACGCAAGATATATTGGCTGACGCGCCCTTTGATGATACGCACGGCTTCCGATTCGCGATCAGTAGCCAACAGTTGAGCGAAGCGGCTGACGCTGCTGGCAACGTAGACCATGATGCCGACCAGCAGCAATTCGACGCACAGCGCGATCGGCAGCAGCAACACACGCGCGAATGACAATAGCACGACGCCGGCGGTTATCAATATCGCCAAGCCGACACAGCGCTTGAAGACCTGTGTGGATTGCGCCTGAAACATATCGATCTGTGTCTGTAGCATATCAAGCTGAGCGGCGCTCATCAAACCCAGACGGTTGTTCCGGAGGTCGTTTTCGCTGGCGGCGATCGTCTGCTTTTCTGCCGCTTTCATCGGGCTTGCCCATGGCTAAGCGAGTGGTCAGCCAATTCTAACAAGAAATTCATCCAGGCTCAATGAATCGGCAGCGGGAACCAGGGCAATCGCTTCAATTTTATTCACCACGTAGACACCGAGAGTCGCGTAGACAATGACCGCCAACACCGAGATTTATCCGTAAATATGCCAAAAAAGGACGTAATGTAGGGGCGATTCTGTGAATCGCCCACGATTATGCACCCAATTTCATGGGCGAGCCAAGGCTCGCCCCTACAATTTATCAGTTTGATGTTAAATTCGACAGTTATGGATTTTGAAGCGATTGCCCTGAACGGGTACCAAGGCAATCGCAACAACTTTCCTTTCAACATAGAGGGGGCAGCGGGGCGCGTAGACACAGAATATTGTGGCAGGCGCGGTCCAATTCAGGCGGAAGCCAGCGCCGACATGGCCTCGGTCAAATAGACCGCAAGCTGATCGCGCGCGAAGACATAAAAGAGCCGCGCCACCTCGTCGAACAGCGACTGCGGGATAAAGCGCCACAGGCGGTCTTGCATCGCGTTCCTGTCATCAAGAACCTCGCGTACAAGCGCCGGGTCCAGCTTCAGGCGTTGCGCGAATATCTCCAGCGTCAGGCTCTCGCCAGCTGGTTCGAGTTGCCGAGCCACCAGGTCGCGCCATTGGGACAGAATCGCGTCGGGCATAAAGGGCAGCCAGCTCTGTGGCTGGGCGCGGCGCAGCGAAGCCGCCTGCCAGCCGGCCAGCGCGGCTTCGTCGCGCTCGTCCATGACCGTCAGGATTATGTGCAGGGCGAAGAATTTGTCGCGCCGCTCCACACCGGTCCATTCTTTGCCCCAAAAATGGGGCCGCACCATTTTCAGCGCCCAGGCTTCGTCCGCAGCCAAATGCGCCACATAGCCAGCCAGAAAAGCCAAGCGCGCTTCGTCCGCTGCCGACTGCAGTTGCGGGTGCTGCCGCAGCATCAAGCGCCAGGGACGCTCGACCGTGGGCTGGCCATAGGCATAAAAATGCGTGACCTCGCGCCCATCGCCGCTGGCGACGCGGGCATCGGCGGCAATACTGCCCAGTTGAAAAGCGGGGCGCTGCCGCAGCAACAAGTCGCGATAGAGCGCGGGCAAGGCGGCGTCGACGAGCAAATCCTGCGCGATTTTGAGATGGGTGAAGGGCGTGGGCATAGGGGGATTGTAAAGCGTCAAGGGCGCGATGACGAGAGGTAAAGCCCCTCACTCCAGGGCAATCGCTTCAAATTATTTTTAACATAGAGGACGCAGAGGACTCAGAGTTCGTAGGAGTTTAGACGACTATTCTTCTAAATCTGCGGCCCGGAATCGGCAACAGTCCCCAGCGAAACGTGATTTGTCACCAAAAATCACAGCTGAGATGAGATTTATTGTTTTTCTCTGCGTTCTCTGCGTACTCTGTAGTTAATTTTCAGTTTAGAATCCCGCCATTTCGTCCGCCATCATTTTGAAGCGATTGCCCTGCCCCTCACTCGCTGCGCAGCGCCTCCGCCGGTTTTAGCCGACCCAGCCGCCAGGCGGGATAGACCCCTGCCAGCAGCGCCGCGACGACCGCCACCAGAAAGGCTTCGAGGAATTCGCCGGGCAACAATATGAATTGCATCGACCAGCCAAATGAGCGCAGATTGATCACATAGATCAGCACCAGCGACAGCAGCGTGCCGATGGGCAGAGCCAAGACGCCGGCCGCCAGTCCCATGAGCCCGGTCTGAATCAAAGTGAAGCGCGTCAGTTGGCGGGGGGTCATACCGGTGGCGCGCATGGCGCCGTATTCCCGCGTCTGCTCGAGCTGCAGCGCCATAAGCGCCGACAGGATGCCGATGAAAGCCACCAGCGTCGTCAGCAAGCGCAAGGCAATCGTGATAGCGAAGGTGCGGTCAAATACCTCCAAAGCGCCCCGCCGCAAGCTGGCATTGTCTTGCGCCAGCAGGTCGTAATCCGCCAATTGCGCGCGCAGGGCGGCGATGACCGCATCGGCGTCCGCTCCCGCTTCGAGGAAGATGCCCAGCGACGTCACGAAGGCATCGTCAAAGAATTGGTCATAGACGGAGCGCGCCATGTAAACCGTGCCTTGATCCGTGCTGTAATCGTAATAGACGCCAAAAATCTCGAAGCTGCGCTCGCCCAGATCCGTGGACAAGGTGATGCTGTTATTGGATTCGTCGATGCCGCGCCGGTTGGCAAAAGCCTCGCTGACCATCAAGCGCCCGGCATTGAGCGCCGCTTGATGGTCCGCCGCTGCAACATGTGTCCAAGTAAAGCGGCGATTTTCCCCGGCGATATCAAAGTCGGAAGCCAGCAAGTTGACTGGTGGAAAATCGGGATAGTCGGGCGAATAGACCGTCACAGCGCGCGCCGAAGAGACCGCCTCGACGCCCGGAACCGCGCGAGCCAAGCCCAGCACCGCGCCATCCACATCGACGCTCGCGTTGTTGTTGGAAAAAAGCGGCGGAGAGACAAATATCTGCGCTCCCAGGGAATTGATCAGCCAATCGGACACGGTCGCGCGGAAGCTGCCAATCATGGTATTGACGCCGACAATCACGCTGACGGCAATGGTCAGCGCCGCGACCGCGACCGAGGTGCGGCTCAGCGAACGGGTGATGGCGCGGCAAGCCATCTTGCCCAGCACGCCAAAAACCGCGCCCCCGGCAATGGGCAGCAGCAGGCGCATCAAAATCAACAAGGCCGCCGGTGTGAAAAATGCGCCGCCGACGATGATCATGAGCAAAGCGCCAAAACTAAGGCGGAGGTCGGCGCCAGGCAGCTGCAAGAGCAGCAGCCCGCCAAGATTGAGCATAGCCGCGAGCACCGTGATATGAGGCAGCAGGCGCCGAGTCTGTTCTTCTTCAGTCGAGCGTTTCATCACGCCGGCCGGCGCTGTGCGCGTGGCATCCAGGGAAGGCGGCAGCGCCGCCACGACGCTCGCCAGCATGCCGATGCCAGCGCCCTTCAACAATGTCGAAGCCTCGACGCTGATGCCGCGCACATTCACGGCGAAGTAGAGATCGCTGATGGTTTGGGAGACCAGCGCGACCGCGCCCCGCCCCAAGATGAGGCCCAGCCCAAGCCCCAGCGCCGCGCCCACAGCGCCCAGAATCAAGGCTTCTCCCAAGATGAAAGCGAAGATCTGCGCCCGGGTAGCGCCCAGGGAGCGCAAGATGCCGATGACGGCGCGGCGCTGGACCACGCTGAAAGCCACGGTGTTGTATATCAGGAACAAGCCGACCACCAGCGCCAGCAAACTCATCGCTTGCAGATTGATCTCGAAGGCGGCGATCATCTGGTCCAGCGCATCGCCATCACCGGAGGCCACCAGCGACAAACCCGCCGGCAAGGCTTCGCGTATGCGCTCGACATCGTCCCCGGTCAGGATCAGGTCGATGCGGCTGAGCCGCCCGACCATGCCCGTCCATTCTTGCGCGGTGGCGATATCGCTAATGATCAGGTCATCCAGCGCTTGCCGAGCGCTATTGTTTTCCGATTGCAGGATGCCGACGATCTTCGCGCTGCTGAAGCGCCCGGCCGCGCTGATTTCTAAGGCATCGCCGGCTGCCAGCCCGAGCCGGCCGGCTAGCGCGTCGTTGATCACCACGGCGCCCGGGATAGCGATAAGCTGATTTAGCGCGTCGAAGTCTATGTCGTCGCTCTCGCCATGTAGATAGGAACGGAAAGGCGCTTCCGCGAAGGGGTCAAGCCCCAGCAGGCGCAAGGCTTGATCGCTGCCGCTCGCCCGCACGAACTCGCTCAGCACCGGCGCGCTGACTTTGATACCCAATTCCAGACGCAAGCCTGTGTAAATATCTGAGGAAAAGCCATTGGGACCGCCAATGATTTGATGGGTGGCTTTGCCGGCCACGCTTTCGCTGCTCAAGGCGAAGGCGCGGCTGGCGGAACCGTTGGCGATGTCGATGGCGACGATCACGCCGACGCCCAGCGCGACGCCCAAGACGAAAAGCGCGCTCTGGAAGAGACGCCGGCCGATATGCCGTGTGGCGAGGCGGAGCAAAGCTAGCAAGAAGCTGCCCTCGTGCGGACCCCAGTGCAAGCGCGTTCATGATTCACTAACTGTGGCTTTGCTGCTGCTTGCCGCTAGTCGCGCGCATCGAATGAATAAGCGAATAAGGTAATGATGATAGAGATGGTAGAGATAGTAATGGTGAACGCTCAAAAGCCAAACAGCGCTTGGAAGCGGCGCATGATTCCCAGATAGTCCTCAAGTTTTTCACCATCTGGATAGACCGCCAGTTCGGTCGCGCCTAGCGCCTCCCAACCGGCGACATAGCTCTCCCACTCGCTCTCCGGCACTTGCTGCGTGCTCAGGCGCGTATGCAATCCCACACGGTCGGCGCTGCCCGCAGCCTCGGCATAAGCCCAAAATTTGGCTGTGTGGTCGCGATGAAGCTGCGGATCGCCCGATTGCGCTACCCAACCGTCGCTCATGCGCGCCGCTCGCTCTAGCACAGCATCGGCCGTGCCGCCGATCCAAATGGGAACAGGACGCCGCGGCAAGGGATTGAGGCCAGCGTCATCAATGGTATCGAAGCGGCCCCGGTAGTTCACCAAATCGCGCGTCCACAGCAGTCGCAGGAGCTCAATCTGCTCCTCGCAGCGAGCGCCGCGCGTCCGAAAGTCCATACCGAGCGAGCTATATTCTACTTCGTTCCAGCCAATGCCGACGCCCATGCGAAAGCGTCCGCCCGATAGCAGATCGACTTGCGCCGCCTGTTTCGCGACCAAAGCCGTCTGTCGTTGCGGCAAGATCAAGACGCCGGTCATGAAGCCGATGCGCTCTGTCTGCGCGGCCATCCAGGCGAAAAGCGTGAAGGGTTCATTGAAGCTGTCCGTGTACGTATAGGGTCTTCCCGATTGCCAGCCGGCGCGCGCGGGGTTGGCGCCCAGCACGTGGTCATAAACCAGCAGGTGATGGTAGCCCAATTCTTCGGCTGCTTGCAGGAAGTCGCGCATCACAAGCGGGTCCGCCCCCAATTGCGTCTGTGGATAAACGACCCCAAATTTCACGATAGCCCTCCCCGGGTTCCAATTGCGAATGCTGCAACCATGCTAGCGGAGAGGGTCGGTTTGCGCTAGAGGCTGCCTGTACGCAGCAGGTTTTCGCGCTGATTGCGAAATGCGAGAGCAACGGCGGCGAGTCCTGCCCGTACAAGCCGGTTATAATCTGAAGAGGCGCTATCAGGGGTATCATCTGTACATGTTTGATCTGTCAGTGGTGATTGTCAGCTACAATACGCGCGAGCTGCTGCGGGACTGCTTGCAATCGTTGCGCGCGAGCGTCGGCTTGCGGCTTGAGGTCATCGTCGTCGACAATGCTTCCGCTGACGGCAGCGCGGACATGGTCCGTCAGGCTTTCCCGGAAGCTGTCTTGCTGGAGCAGACAGTCAATACCTGGTATTGCGGGGGCAACAATATCGGCATCAAACGCGCGACAGCCGATATCGTCCTGCTGCTCAATCCCGATACCGAAGTCGCGCCGGACGCGCTGGCGCTCTTGCAGCGCTTCTTGCTGGAAAACCCGGGCTACGTAGGTGTAACCGCGCAACTGCGCTCGCCGGATGGCGAGCTCCAGCGCACCGGCTCCGAGATACCGACATATCTCAGCCTGCTGCTCGACTACAGCGTCTTGGGCAAATTGTTGCCTGCCGCCAGACGCCGCCTGCACGACGCGATCTACTACGGAGATTGGGATCGTCAGAGCGACCGGGAAGTCAAAGTCATGCCGGGCTCCTGCACCATGATGCGGCGCGACGACCTGTGGCTGGACGATGACCTGCTGCTGTACTTCCCGGAAGACATGCTCGCCTGCCAACATCAGAAGCGCGCATTTTTCTTGTCAGACGCCAGCATCAAGCATCACGAAAAATCGTCCACGCGCAGTTGGTTCGCGACCGGCATCTTCTTCCGCGATCTCATGATCTACTGTCGCAAGCAGCATGGAACCCCTAAAATGCTGCTGCTTTGGCTCTTGAGCAGACCCATTTACGCGCTGATGTGGTTAAAGAATCATTAGAAATTCAAAGGTCGGCTCTTAGACTGCTGCCTCCGTCATTGACGATGAAAAGTCGAGCCTATTTGCTAAACACAGCCAGGGGCATGTGAAAGGACACTACCCAATTGGGCGCGTCGACAATCTCGCTGATTTTCAAGTCGCCGGCGACGCTGCAGAGGATATAAGCCTGGCTGCGATTCATCTGATGGTTGCGGCAGAGCCAGTCGATCATGTAGCGGACGGCTTTTTTGGCGTTCGTCATCAAATCGGGTCCATGCGCGGTTGTGATGTGATAGCCGCGGCTATCGAGCTTGCTCATGGGGCTGGGGCGGCGCAACTGCGTCTCTTCCAGGCGTAGATCCTTGCGGAGTTTGATACGCATGGTCATCGTCATCGGCGCTTCAATGCCAGTCACGCAGACCTCGCCCTGCCCCTGCGCGGCATGACAGTCGCCCGTGGCGAAGAGCGCGCCCGCAACCAGGACCGGCATCCAGATTGTTGAGCCGATCACCATGTCGCGCACATCGAGGTTGCCGCCATTGGCGCGCGGCGGCGCGGTGATGAAGCGTCCCGCTTCCCGCGGAGCCACGCCCACGACGCCGGGATGCGGCTCGAAGGGCAGGCTGATATGATTGAGCTCGGTAGAGAAGCAGGTCTCGCCCTCGATCCTCCAGTGATGCAGATAGCTGTAATCAAAATCTTCCGGCAGCAAACCGGCGCCGGCGCGATGGGCGGACCATCCCCAGCCCTTATGCCGCATATCGAGGATGTCGATTTCCAAAGCGTCGCCAGGTTGGGCGCCTTTGATCCAGACCGATCCATTTAGCGCGTGTACTTTGCCGCGATCAAGCGCCTCATAATCGGCGACGGTCCACTCCGGCCTCACCTGCCCGCAGGGTTCCGCGCAATCGAAAACCACCACATCGCCGCTATCGATCTCCAGGCGCGGCCTCACGGAGTTGTCCCAAAAGGGCTGCGTCACGCTGTCATCAAGATAATGCTCTGCCATAAGTCGTCTCGTGTCCTTTCAGATACTCAACTGCGGGAAGCAAGCTAGAGCCGCAACCCTGCCGTCTTCCATAATCAGAACATGATACCACTGGTCAAGCGTGCAACCGACGGCGGGTGAAACATCGTTCCTTGAAAACGAGCCTAGCGCGAACAAGGCGAAAACCGCTAGCGCCGGACGGCGCATAATCCGCGGAAGCAGAGGGCAAGTCGGACGCAAATCGACGCATAGCCGTCAGGTGCGCAGCCAAGTAAAGCGTGGTAATATGGCGATTAGATTTCTTGTCAAGAAGGGAAGCCATGCGCATTCTAATCATCTCTGATATTCACGCGAACTATACCGCTTTCGAAACAGTATTGACCGATTGTGAAGGCGAGTGGGATTTCGTCTGGTGTTTGGGGGATGTCGTCGGTTATGGTCCCGACCCCAACGAATGCGTCGACCGGCTGAAGACCTTGCCGCAGCTTTGCCTGGCTGGCAATCACGATTGGGCTGCGCTGGAACGCCTGGACGTGCGCACTTTCAACCCCGACGCCCGCCACGCGGTTCAATGGACCCGGGAAACGCTGACCGATGAAAACACGCGCTGGTTGGAAGCGCTGCCCGTGACATTTGTCATCGGCGAATATACGTTGGTACATGCCAGCCCGCGCGAGCCGATTTGGGAGTATATTCTGGAGCCGATGATCGCCGCCTTGAACTTCCCGCATTTCGAAACGCCCTATTGCTTTGTCGGGCATACGCATCAGCCGGTGATCTATACCATGGCAGCGGAAGACGGCAATGCCGAATCCGCCGCGCCGCATTATAACGAACCCCTTGCCCTCAACGGTCGGAGACAGATCATCAATCCCGGCAGCATCGGGCAGCCGCGCGACCAAAACCCAGCCGCCGCCTATGGCATTCTCGATATGACTGACGGCATCTTCGAGCATCGGCGCGTCGCCTACGACATACGCGCGGTGCAACGCCGCATGTATGACCACAACTTGCCCGAGCGCTTGATAACGCGCCTTGAGCACGGCTTGTAGCATAGCGATGCCCGCCCGCCATTCCGCGCGCCAAGCTAAATCCGACGACTTGAGCTACAAGATGCGGTCTTACATGGCCGAAATCTATCGCCTGGCCGACCGACAGCCGGAGAGCGTCACTTTCACCAGCACATCTCAACTCACCGATCTGCTTGATGTTAGTCCGCCTGCGGTCAACCGCATGGTCAACAAACTCGCTGCATTGGGGATGCTGCATCACGAACCTTATCAGGGCATCGCCACCACGGAAAAGGGCAAAACCGTGGCGCTGAAGCATATCCGCTACCAGCGCATCGCCGAAGCATTTCTGGTCAAAATCATGGATATGAGCTGGCTGCGCGTCTATGACGAAGCGCAGCGCCTTAGCCGGGGGCTCAGCGAGGCGGTCACCCAGCGCATGTACGAGATGGCGGGCAAGCCCGCCGTCTGCCCGCATGGCGAGCCGATACCCGATACCGAGGGCCGCATCCCGCCCGCCACAGACGAATTTCTCTTTGGCGTCGGCGCCGGCAGCCGCGTCCGCATCAGCCGTGTGATCACGCGCGAATTCGACCGCCTGCAATATATCGAGGCCCTGGGCTTGGCGCCGGGCCAAGTCTGCGAGGTCATCCATGTCGCGCCTTTCGACGGCCCCATGCAACTGCGGCTCGATCGCGAGTTTCGCATCATCGGCGACAGTCTGGCGCGCCTCATCCGCGTGGAGCGATTGGACTGAATAGTCCCTTGCGTCATGCGCGGAAGCCTTTCACAATAGCGGACACTGTCCAAAGAAATGCAACTCTGCGGGAAGAACCGTGAAAATCGGCGTACTGGCGCTGCAAGGCGCTTTCATCGAGCATGTCAAGATGCTGCGACAACTGGGGGTTGACGCGGTCGAAGTGCGGCTGCCCCAACATCTTGAGGACTTGCGCGGCTTGATCATACCGGGCGGCGAAAGCACGACCATCGGCAAGCTGGCCGCGAGTTATGGCTTGGTTAAACCCCTGCGAGATTTTGCCGCCAGCAAAGCCACCTGGGGCACCTGCGCTGGTATGATCTTCCTGGCGAAGGATATTGGCATCGAAGAACAACCCATCCTGGCTGCCATGGATATTCAGGTCAATCGCAACGCCTTCGGCCGCCAAGTCGACAGCTTCGAAACCGACTTGATCATTCAAGGTTTAGGCGACGAGCGCTTCCATGCTGTCTTCATCCGCGCGCCCATCGTCACCGCCGTGGCAGCGCAGGTGCATGTGCTTTCCCGCCTGGATGACGGACGCATTGTCGCGGTGCGGCAAAAGCACTTGCTGGCGACCTCATTTCACCCGGAACTAACCGACGATTTGCGGCTTCATTCATACTTCTGCGCTATAGTGAAAGAGGGTTAAACTTGACGCTGGCACACCGAGCAACTATCATAGTTGGCTTGCCCTTGACGACGACAAAGCCAGAGTGATTGAACCTAGTGGAGGCGTTGCCATGTCAGCCGGTCGCGACGTTCGCCAAAATAAAGACCTGCCAGAAAAGCGCGCCGAAGAGGAGACCATCATGTCTTCGTTATTTGGCTTGATGATGAAGGATTCGCTGGCGGATCTGGAGGATATTGAAGAGCCTTCCGCGGCCGAATTGGCCGCACTGGAAGCAATGGCAGCGGAAGGCGAGCCCCTCGAACTGACAGAGGCGATTCAGCCCCCGTTGTCAATCTTGAATAAGCTGGAAGAACCGGGCACAGCCCCCCCAGACCGGCGCGCCGAAGAAGATTCCATCATGCCTTCGCTATTGGGCTTGGTGATGGGGGACGCGCTGGCGGATCTGGAGGATATTGAAGAACCTTCCGCGGCCGAATTGGCTGCTATGGACGCAATGGCAGTGGAAGACGAGCCCCTCGAACTGCCAGAGGCGATACAGCCCCCGTTGTCGATGTTGAATTCCCTGGAAGAACCTGAGCTGGTCTCGTTTGAAGGTCTCGACGATGCCGACGACATCGAGACGATCGAAGAAGACCTGGTGGAAGAGGACGAACTGCTGGAGGATCTGCTGGATAACTACGCTGATCAAGACACGGACGACGACGATATCGAAGACGAGGGCTACGACCTGGACGACGATGATATCGATCATTATCAGGATCTCTATGGCGATGACGGCGATATCATCCCCTCTTTTCGTGAGGGAGAAACGGATGACGAAGACGAAAGCGACATCGCCTATTACGATGACCTGCGCTGAGCGCGGGCGGCGCTGATGGACGGCGTCATCCTGGCCGGGGGCAAAGGCACGCGCATGCGCCCCCTCACCCTAGACAGACCGAAACCACTGCTGGAGCTGCAAGGACAGCCAATCCTGGCTTGGTCCCTGCTGAGCTTAAAAGGTATCGCCGATCATGCGCTGGTTGTCGTCAGCTACCTGAAGGAGCAGATCGAGCGCTTCATGTCGGGGCAGGACCTGATACCGGACTACACCCTCGTTGAACAACTGCCCGCGCCTATGGGCACAGGGCATGCCCTGCAAGCTTGCCAAAAAAGCCTGCGCAGCGACAGCTTACTTGTCATCAACGGCGACGACCTGTACAGCCGCGCGGCGCTGGGACGGCTGGCGAGCCAGGAATACGGCATCCTGTCCATGTTGCGGGATGATTTTGACAAATACGGCGTGCTCGTCCAAGACGAAGCTGGGCGCTGCTTGCGCATTGATGAGAAACCGCCGCGCAGCCGCTATCGGGCGCCTGCCCCTTGCAGCATCGGCGCATACAAATTCACAAGGCGCATCTTTGATTATGACTTGCCAATTTCGGAACGCGGCGAATACGAAATCAGCGATTATGTTGGTCTGGCGGCGCAAGATCACAGGGTCAATGTGATCGATTCTCCCTTCTGGCTGCCAATTGGCGACCCCGCCGCGCTGGCAGCCGCGCAAGAGCTCGATATCAAGCGCTGGCTAGCGCCACCCGTCGGCTAATCCTCAGGCGCGTCAGGATTCTGTGGTTCGAAGCGGCTGATCGTCATGCCAGTCTAGGAAGGTTCGCCTACTTATGCCACAATTGCTTGTACCATTTTTCACAATGCCGGGGGATTGCCCGCAGCTATGATTCACATCACCTATGCAGCAGAGCAAAAGGCGCTCGCAGAGCGGATCCGCGACGATTTGTCCGGCGCGTTTGAAAGCCCGCCGCCGCTGCTGATCGTATTGGTCTCGGCGGCATCCAATCGGGACCCGGTTGTCACTGCGGAAATCGCGCGCGCCCGTCAAAATGGCGCGCAATTGCTTCCCATATTGACGGAAAATGTAGCGCTGCCGGAAGCGCTGGCATACGAAAAACCGCTCAACTTCAGCGCCGCTTACCAGCGCGACAGTTTGCTGCGGCGCCTCGCGCAATTGACTATGACAAACAAGGAAGCCCGGCAAGCGAATCGGCGCGCCTTGCTGGTCATCGGCGCAATCGCGCTGCTGATGTTCAGCTTGGCCATCATCGGCATGTTGTCCGGGCTGGTGGCTTTTCCCGTAGCGGAATATAACGAAGAAGCGACATTTCAGTCGCTGTGGATCGATGGCTTGATTCGCGAGACGCTGGAATACGCGCAGCCGCGCAGCACGGAGGACGCGCTCAACTTCGCGGCGACGCTGGAGGCGGTGCCCACGCGACTGTACAACTATGCGCGCGGGACCGCGACCGCGCTGCCGCGAACGCTGGGGGCATAATGCCGCGGGCAGACGTGCTGATCATCGGGGCGGGTCCCGCCGGCATCAACGCCGCCTATGCCCTGGAACGCGCCGGCATCGAATACCGCATCATCGAAGGCAGCTACCAATTGGCGCCCACCTGGAGCAGCCTCTATCCTTCGCTGCGCTTGAATACCTCGCGCTTTTTCAGCCATTTGCCCGGGCGCAAGTTTCCCTTGAGTTGGGGCATCTTCCCTACTGCCGAGCAGTATCATCAGCATCTGGTCAGTTGGGTGGGGGAACAGGATTTCAACATCGAATACGGTATCAAGGTTGAGCGCGTGAGGCCGCGCGACGATGGCTTGTGGCAAGTGGAAAGCAGCGAAGGCAGCGATTGCTACCGCGCGGTGATTCCAGCGACGGGCGTCTTCAACAATCCGATCTTGCCGGATATCGCCGGCCTGGCGCGCTTCCAGGGCGAGATCCTGCACTCGCGCGATTTTCGTCATCCCGAACAAGTGCGGGACCAGCGAACGCTGGTGGTGGGCAATGGACCCAGCGGCACTGATATCGCCGTGGCCGCGGGCTCGGAAGCAGCCGAGGGCTTTGTCTATCTGGCGATCCGCAGCGGTGTCGACCTGCGCCCGCGCTACCCCTACGGCGTACCCCGTCATGCCTGGATGCTGCTCGGCGAAAATCTGCCAGAGTCGCTCTGCGTCTGGCTGCAAAGCCATACCGGCGCCATCAAATACAATCTCGAAGATTTCGGCGTCTGGGCGGCGCCGCCGAATACCGGCAGCGCCGTCGGCTATCGCGGACCGGAGCTGCTCAACGCCCTGCGCGAAGGGCAGGTCCGACCTGTGCGCCATCCGATTCGCTTCGACGCCAAAGGCGCGGAATTGGCGGATGGCCGCTATCTCGAGCTCGACACCGTGATTATGGCCACGGGCTTCTTCCCGGTGCTGCATCAATATCTCGATATCGACATGCAATTCAGCCGCGAGACCTATTACCCGGAAACGGACTGCGACTGGGATATCGGACCAAACGGCGTCCGCGGCTGGCCCCTGCGCGATGTCAGCGAGCATCCCAACGGCCGGCAGATCGCGGACCATCCGGGCCTCTATCTGGTTGGCGTATTTTACAAAGGGCGCGGCGCCTTTTATAATATGGGCTTGGAAGCCGCCATCGCCGCCGAACAGATCCAAGCGCAGCTTTCGCAGCGGCTCTACCCAGCAGTCGCCGTATAGAATTCCATGCGCCGCAGTTTTTTCTTCCTGACAATCATATTGAGCCTGATGCTCGGCGCTTTGATCGCGCTGCGCTTTTTGCTGGCCGCGCTCTTCCCTTCGGCGATGGTCGTCTATATGTCACTGCCAGATGGCTTGCCAGAGATCATCGTTCACGATCTAAGCCACAATCTTAAATTGCGCCTGGACCATTACGATTATGTCGAGCCGGCGATTTCGCCCGATGGGAAGCGCCTGGCGCTGACACAATTGCTGCCCTATGGCAGCGATATCATGGTCTACGATATCGCCAGCGCGGGTTCGCGCCGGCTGACAGGGTCGGTGGCCATCGCCGAATCACCCGCCTGGTCGCCCGACGGCGAGTGGATCGCCTTCCACAGCAACCAGGAAGGCGACAACAACATCTATGTCATCCGCCCGGACGGGAGCGACTTGCGCCGCATCACCGCCTCGGAAGCCAGCGAAAGACAACCCGCCTGGTCGCCAGATGGACAATGGATCGCCTTCAGCTCCAACCGCGGCGGTGGCTGGAATATCTATACTTTGCATTTGCCCAGCGCAGCTGTGACACAGCTGACGACGCATCCCAACCCCGACAACTCGCCCGATTGGTCGCCCGATGGGAAAACAATCGCCTTCGCCTCGCGGCGCGATGGCGCATCTGCGATATATCTCTATTCACTGGAGACGAGGCAGGTAAGCCCGCTGGTGGTGGAATATCGCTACGACAGCTTGCCTAAGTGGACGCCCGACGGCCGCGGCGTGACTTTCGCGCGCTCGGTGGACGGGGTCTCGCGCATTATGCGGGTCGATGCGGAGACGGGTGAATTGACGCGGCTGCGCTTGAGCGAGCCGGATGCCGATTCGCTCAGCTGGTGGCGGGGATGATTTCCTGAGGCGCTAGAATGCTAACTCGGGCTTCAAACGCTGCCGAAGAAGAAATGCTCAATTCGCGCGTCCGCCCCTTCGTTTTCAATTTAGTGATTTTGCGGTATATTTCAGAAATACGTGGGGGTCGGCAAAGCTGAATATCATGGCGGCGCAACTGGGATTTGGCTTTGAACAAAAGACTAACGGCGTATTCTCGAACGTGCGCGCTCTGGAATGTCCTCAAATTACATTCTCGGTGATGGCGGCATGTCATCTGACAAATCGTAATTTTTGGGGTTGTGATATAGCGGTTTACGATGGCACGGCTAAGTGAAGTTGCGGGCAAATCTAGTGTTGGACAAACTGATTCAAGACGTCGATGAGTTTCTCTGCGCGCAATTCATGGAATAGGCGCTAGAGTAGCACCTAGGCAGGCGGTCAAGAAAAGCGTCTTTGAAAGTCGATGGCATTGAACCTGACTTCATTGATGAACTGCTGCGGATTCCTTCAGTCCGAAGCGATATCATCAAGCAAATAACGAGCGAATTCTAAATCACATGCTCTCATTTCGTCCGCGCGAATGAAGGCGGATCGCTATGCCGAATCTCCGCAATATGGACCCAGTCTTGGGAATGTTCCTCGACCAGGTAGATGCCCGGAATTGAGATAATGCCGAAGACCAGCCGCACGATAGTCGTGCCGATGAAGGCTTCGACTAGACCGTCGGTCGACATCGTGCCGATGAAAGCCAGTAGCAAGAAGAGCATGCGATCAAGCGGGATGCTAACGATATTGCTGAAGAGGACGCGACCCCATTGATTTGCGCCGCCGAAGCGATTCACCCAGCGCGTATAGATTTCGGTGTCGACCAGCTGCGAGACGACAGAGGCGACGACAGCCGCCATCAGGATACGCCATTCGGGAGAAATCAGCGCGCCCAGGATGACGCTCTCCTCTTCGGTCATGGCCGGCGACAGGCCGGAGATGATGGCGAAAAAGGCTTGCGCGACCAGGTAGATAACGGCGGCGGCGAGGATCAATGTCCGCGCTACGTGGGGTCCCGCCAGTTTATGCACCATATCGCGCAAGGTAAATGTCAAGGGATAGACGATGGAAAAGGCGGTGGTCGCATAGCCAAATAGCATCAAGTTGCGCAAGCCGGAAATATCGGCGACCATCTGCGCGGCGACATAGGCGACGCTGACGAGAATAAGCACATGGAGATTTCGGATAGACATGCGGACAACCTATAACTCAGTTTATATTAGCAATGTTACAGCATATTCGCTGTAGGATGCAAGTAATGCAATTTGCAGGGCAGGGCAATCGCTTCAAATTTTTTCACCACATAGACACCGAGAGTCGCGTAGACACTGACCACCAACACCGAGATTTATCCCTAAATATGCCAAAAAAGGACGTAATGTAGGGGCGATTCTGTGAATCGCCCACGATTTTGCACCCAATTTCATGGGCGAGCCAAGGCTCGCCCCTACAATTCATCAGTTTGATGTTAAATTCGACAGTTATGGATTTTGAAGCGATTGCCCTGATTTGCAGGGGTGCATGCAATATTTTGGCAGAATGAACAAATTTCGTCATAGACTATCCGCTCTGACAGCAGAATCACAAAAAAAGACGATCGGTAGGGGCGACTGACCTGCTGTGTCTACGCGCAGCGCTGAGCCGCCCGAAACCAAGATCTCACATTTGGTCGAGCCACCGGCTCGCCCATACCGTGTTCCGCTTTTTGATAGATAGGGCTTGAAGCGCCAACAATCTAAAATGCGCCCAATTTGCGGCTCAGCGCTATTAGCGGTTTGTCGATGGCGCTGCCCGCTCTGTGGAACGGGACTCCGCGTAGCGCCGCTCGTTTTCCAGCAGCGCTCGCTTGCGTTTAATGCCCCAGCGATAGCCGCCCAAGCCTTTGTCCTTGCGGATGATGCGATGGCAAGGGATGACCAGCGCCACCGGATTGCCGGCGCAGGCATTGGCAACCGCTCGGCTTGCCGTCGGCTGACCGATGGCGACGGCGATATCGCTATATGCGCGGGTTTCGCCGACGGGGATCGCTTGCAGCTGCCGCCAGACTTTCAATTGAAAGGCGGTCGCGCGCAGGTCGAGCGGCAGGTCGAGATGCGGCTGCCAGCCTTCGAGATAGGCGATGATCTTCCCCACCCAGTAACCGACGCCTTCGTCATCGCGAAGGCGCTCGGCGCGCTCGAACTCATGCGCCAAGTCGGCGATAAGCTCCTCCGATTGATCGCCCAAACTGAGCTTGCAGATGCCGCGCTCGGTCACGGCGACCAGCAACTGACCCAAGGGGCAGGGCGTCACGCTGAAGAAGATGGTCATGCCCTGCCCGCGCTTGCGGTAGGCGGAAGGCGCCATGCCAAGTTTTTCGTCGCTGTTTTCATAAAGCCGGCTGGAAGAACTGTAGCCAACAGAATAAATGGCATCGGTTATGCTTTCGCCCCCTTGCACCCGCGTTTTGAAATCTTCCAACCGCAGGCTGGCGGCGAACTCGCGGGGCGATACGCCAGTCGCCGCTTTGAAGAGCCGCTGCAGATGGTAAGGGCTGATGTGGAACTCCTCCCCCAAATCTTGCAGTCGCGCGGTTTGCGGGTGCGTCTCTTGCAAATAGGCGCAGACCCGCGCCACCAAATCCGCCTCATTTGCCCTGTCTCGCTCGCCTTTCATCTTCCGCCCTCCCCTGCTCGGCGCTAATGAAGACATCATAGTCGAGATGAAGTGGCAAAACACTCTGATTCTTGCGCGAAGCGCCGCCAGCCGGCAATCCGCGCGCTCCGTTATGGATAGCGCGGCGGTCTAGCGAAATTGCGCTTATGTCATATCAGGTTTAGCGGAGCCCCAGGGTTGGATGAAGTCTTCCGGTTCGACGCCGAGGGCGTCGGCAACGCGGTTGATGTAGTTGAAATAAGCGACCACTTGCGTGGCGTCGTGAATGGCGACATCGTGCAAACCGGCTTGACGCAGCGCCGTCACGTCCGCCGCGGTCATCTCGCTTGGCTGGGACGTCAATTTTTCCGCATAGGCGCAGAGCGCGCTATCAACCGGGTTCAGCCGCGCCACCCGCCAATCGCGCGCGATGGCATGTACGAAGGCATCCGCTTCGGCTGCGCTACCAAATCCCTCGACCTCGGCACGGAGGTCATGCGCGTGCGACTGAATTCAGTAGTCGCAGCCGTTGGCCACGCTGACGACCACCGCCAGCATCTCGCGCTGTTGCCGCGACAGGGGCGATTCGGCGAACATGGTCGCGCCGTACATCTCCATCGAGGCTTTCATAACGCGCCCGTTCAGCGACATGATAGCCACGATATTCCAGACGCGGCCCGCGCGCTTGACGGCTTTATCCAGTTCTCGTTTGACCAAGCCAGTGGCGCGGTCGATGGGAATTTGATTGATATAGGGCATGGGCATTGTCTCGCTAGAAGAGATCGGGCGCTTGGATGCAGCCGTCGCTGATGAGTTCGGCTGGCTCGGGATAATCGGGCGGGATGCCGGGCGCGGTGACGTCTTCGCCGGCTTCGATTTTGGCGGCGACTTCAAAGTTAAGCGCGAGCAGTTGTTCGAGGATGTCGCGGTCGGAGTCGAACCCATAAGCGGCGAGCACTTCGGCGTCGAGTGCGTCATGGAGGTCGCGCAGGGGGTTTGATCCAGGTTCTTCTAAAGTGCGGTACATATCGCGCAGAGTGAGATTCTCGCTGTTTGCCATGCGCTGGCGGCGGAACTCATGCAGCGCACATCCAGCGTCGGCGACTCCTTTGACCGCTGCGGGCGCTGGGTGCTGCGGGAAAGGGAAGGTGTCGAAGACGCTATGGGACGTATAGCGATAGTCGGATTTGAGCGTCGAGGCTTTCTCGACGAACCATTGCCAATGAGTGTTGGACTGCAATACGCCGAAGGTGTAGTCGTCCTCGAATGCGAAGACTTTCAAGGAAGAATCTGGACGAATTGAGTTAGAAACGAAATCAAAGACAGGGCGTTTAGTCACGCGGGAGCATATGATGTAGCGGCGTATTGTCTTGAGATAATTTGTCATTGCCACTCTGCCAGTCATATGATGCCACCAGTTTTCCAGTAATCTTTGAAAAAAGTTATTTGTTTTTGAATTTGGATTTTTTGCCAGCGCCTCGCGATTCCGCGCAATTTCATTTTCGGCTTTTGTTTTGCGAATGGGCAACACTTGTTGCAGAACGATCTCAAACGGCTCGGAATACGCCCGCGCTTCCAGAATATCAAGACCAAAAAAATCGATAACATAGCGACTTGGCTGTCCGTCTGATTGCCCAAGCAGATCGTCGCCAATCAAGTATGGTTTAACAACCTTCCTATTGCTTGAGTCACCATCTACCAGTTTCTTGGCATGCCCTTTATCAAGCACAAACCCTTCGTTACCGACGTCAATTCCTTGAAATACTCGCTTTGGTTTTGCATTAACATCTAGTTTTCGAGCGCCGCTTACGAAGACTTTGTCCGATAATGCCGCGTTAATCTTTTCTTTTTCTACCGTGCGAAAGGCATACTCGCCGGCTTCATTCTGTCCAGTGTAAAAATGCAAACGAGGGGCGAAGGGCGACTTGCCTTTGCACCAGTTAGCGATAGAAACATGGACCTTGGCTTCGCCCGACCACGGCATTGATGAGACCGCATCATAGATTTCACCACTATTGGCTAGAATGTAGTCGAGTCCGCCGATGCGAGAATAGTTTTGGCGAACGGTGTTCGTGCCGACCAAGCCGGCGCGGGCACCAGCTTTCATATTGTTGTGCGTCTTGCGAAACCAGTAGACGCAGTAATCGGCGCGTCCTGGCACATCGCTGAATGCTTCTCTTAATTCGCTCATATAGGCGATACCTCGCTCTTTACCTATCGTGGAGCCACCCAAATATGGTGGATTGCCAATACAAGCGTCAAAGTCCACCCATTCATTGAAGAGCGCGTCTTCGGCTCTGATATTGTCGTCGAGATTGTCCAGCGGCAACGGATCTTCATGAGTATTAAATTCGTCTGCCGCCAGCTTCTTGGCGATCATGAGCGAGACCTTTGCCAGCTCGACCGCGAATTCATTGATGTCGTAACCATGAAACTGCTTTGCCGTTACGCGCTGCGTCAATTGCCCGAGGTCGCCGCCCAATTCGGCAATCCGATCACGCAAGTCCGATTCCAGCGCTTTCATTTCCCGGTATGCCATAAATAGAAAGTTGCCTGAGCCGCAAGCTGGGTCGAGAACTACGTAACTGCACAAGTCATCGTAGAGTTTGAGCGCATCAGACAAGACATTTACTGAATGGATGTCCGCGCGCCAAGGCTCGACGATGACGGGGTCGACGATGCGCTTGATATCTAGTTCGGTAGTATAGTGCGCGCCTTCGCGGTGACGTTCCCGTTTGTCCATGCTGTATTCAAAAATGTTGCCGAATATGGCGGGACGAATCTTCGACCAGTCTTGGTCGGCGGTCTTCTCCAATAGTCGAAGCTCGGTTTTGGATAGGGAGAGCGGATGGATGCGCGTGAAGAGGCCGCCGTTGAAATAGGCGACATCGTAGAAACGGCCGCCGCGGCGCTCGTGTACCGGATAGTTCATCATTGTGAAGAGCAGCGCCATCAAGTCATGCGGGTTGTCGCTGGAGCCCGCGTTATGCTTGCAGTCTTCTATAAGGCGCGGCAAAGTCGCCTGTGGCAGCAAGCCCACATCTTCGGCGAACATGGCAACCATGCATTGCAGGGTGAAACGCTGGGCGATGTCACGCCCAATAGACGGTTCAAGCGAATGAAACAACTCTGCTAGTTGGAAGGCCGCTTCTGCTGTGACATCGACGCGGTTGTTTTGAAATATAGGGGTGAAGTGCGAATTGGGAATCAGAAACTCTAAAGCGGAGCGACGCGCGAAGATCGTATCAATTCGCACCGTATCGACGGGGTCATAAAATTGGATGTGGAAATCATAAATCCAGATTTCATCGAAATTGCACAGGAGAGCGTAACGCGGTCGGACTTGGCTGTCTAAACTCTTCCAGTATTCCTCCAGTTGCGTATAGTGTTTCTTGAGATCTTCACCGCGCTTTTTCATTTCAATCAGAGCCCGCTTAGGCACGAGGTAATCTGCAAAAGACACGGTCGTTTTTCCGTTGCGGCGGCGTCGAATCCGCGTCTCATATTGACCGGCTTCAACCGCGCCGGCATGGCCAAAGGCGCGCATCAACCGGTCAAGGAAGATTTGCGCCTCGCCTTTTTCATCGCCTTTGATGTTTTCTCGCCACCATTCGATGAAATCGCGCAGCGATTGTTCTATAGACATTCGCTCCCCCTAAAATAGAACAAATTGTATCTTAGCGAAGCGCCATAAAACAAAAAAGAGCGAGTTGGCTCACCCGCCCTTGAGGCTGTGTAAGGTGGACTGGCTTATTTGCGCAGCCGCGGATCCAGCGCGTCGCGCAAGCCGTCGCCGATGAAGTTCACGCAGAGCACGGTCATCGAGATCAACATGCCGGGCCAGAATACCAAGGTCCAGGTGATAGTCAGGTAATCCTTGCCATCAAAGAGCAGGCGTCCCCAGGTGGGGAAATCGGGCGGGAAGCCCAAGCCGAGGAAGGACAGCGCTGATTCGGTGATGATGGCGCTGGCGATGCTGAAGGTCGCCGCCACGATGACCGGGCTCATCACGTTGGGCAAGATATGCCAGCGCAGAATACGCCCGTCTTGCGAGCCTAAAGCGTTGGCGGCGGTGATGAACTCGCGCGACTTCACGGTCAGCACCTCGCCGCGCACCAGCCGCGCCGTGGGCATCCACTGCAAGCCGCCGATGACCACCACCATCAAGATAAAGACGCCGCCTTCGGGGCCGAAGGACGCTTTCAGCGGTTCGCGGAAGAGCATCATCAGCACCAGCAGCAGCGGCAACTGCGGCAGGGCAATGAAGATGTCAGTCAGGCGCATCAACGGGTTATCGAGGCGCTGGAAGTAACCGGAAGCCAGTCCCACCAAGGTGCCGATACTGATAGCGACAGCCATGGCGGAAACGCCGATCGCCAGGGAGACGCGCCCGCCTTGCAGGCAGCGCGCCAAAGTATCGCGACCAAGGCTGTCCGTGCCCCAGGGATGCTCCGGCGAGGATATTTGATAGGCGGCGACAATATCAATATAAGTGGGGTCCAGCGTCCAAAAGAATGGACCCACAAAAACGCCGGCGATGATCACAAAGAGGACCACAACGGCGATCATCGCCAGTTTGTGTTTGCGGAATTGCCGCCAGGCGTCGCCGGCGAATGTGCGCGCTTGCAACTCAGGTTCTTCTATGTGCTTGGGTTTCGCCTTTGCCATTGCAGTCATGGTTTCAGCCAATCAATATGAATCTAGGTATAGGTCACACGGGGATCGAGAACCCCGTACAAGACATCCGCGACAATGTTGAAAAGCACCACCAGCACCGCGAAGATGAAGGTCACGGTTTGCACAGTGGGTAAATCGCCGCCTTGAATGGCGATAATCAAATACTGGCCGATGCCGTTGACGCGGAAGATCTGCTCGGTGATGATCGCGCCGGCGAAGATGCCGGGGATGCCCAGCGCGATGAGCGTGACAACGGGGATCAAACTGTTGCGGACAGCATGTCGCATCACCACCACGCGCTCGGTCAAGCCTTTGGAACGGGCGGTGCGGATATAATCTTGCTGCAAATTATCCAGCGTTGACGCCCGTGTATAGCGGCTGAGCTGGGCGGTGAAATAGAGGGTCAGCACGGTTACAGGCATGAACATCTGGTTCAGCTGCTTTTGCAGCGACGCCATGTCGTTCACCACAAGGGTGGTGTCATACACCGAAGGAAACCACTTCAAATTGACGCTGAAAATGATGATGAACATTAAGCCGGTGAAGAATGTCGGCACAGAAAAGCCAATCATCATCAGGAAAGTGCCCACCTGGTCAAAGATGGAATACTGCTTGTAAGCGGAAAATACGCCAACTGGCACGGCGATGAGCACGCCGAGGATGTAGGACGAGCCGACCACCCAGAGTGTCTGCGGCAACCGTTCGGCGACGATGTCGATGACCGGTCCACGCGTCGCCCAAGAGATGACGCGGACGCGATCTTCCGAGCCGGGGAACGTGACGCCCAAGGTGGACTCGATGAGATTCAGAGGCTCGGCGATGAAGAATTGCTGCAGCCATTTGACATACTTGACGGCGAAGGGGTCGTCCGCGCCTAATGCTTCGCGGATCTTCGCCCGCACCTCTGGCGGGATGGTCAAGGGCAGATTGCCGGTCGGGTCGCTGGGGGATAATTCAAGAATGGCAAAAATAATAAAACTGATGACGAGTATCGTCGGTATGGCGGTCAAGAGGCGTCGAATAACATATTTTCCCATGGGATTGCCTCATCCAACTCTTCGAAAAATAACGAACAACAGAGTACGCAGAGAACACAGAGACTATTCAAAATTTACAAAGCGCTTTATACCGTCCTTTGTCAGCTGTCTAACATTGAAATTGATGAGCAGCCCCCGCGTGAGACCTGAAATCTTCATGTATGAAATAACCTGCGTAGAATGAATGGGAGCGAGTTCCTTTACTGATTTCAATTCTACGATGACCTCATTCGCTACGACAACATCTGCTCTAAATGTACCAATATTTTTGCCGCGATAGCGAACTTCGAGCGGCTTCTGCCTTTCGTAATGTAGATGCCGATGTTCGAGTTCAATACAAAATGCCTCTTCATATAAACTCTCCAAAAGACCGGCGCCAATCCGATTATGCACTTCGATGGCAGCGCCGATAATCTTGTAAGTGAGCGGATCCTGCTGCTCCGCCTGCCCTTCTTTCAAATCTCTGCGCTCTCTGCGTCCTCTTGTAGTTCAAAAGAAAAGTGTCGCCCTTCTCCATGGGTTATGGAGAAAGGCGACGTAGCTTGCAGAGCCGCGCTTACATGCGCGTCCAGTCGGCGATATTCCAAAGTTCGGAATCCCAAGCGTTCATGGCGACGCCACTGACACTGTTGTGGTGCGCCGAAACGCTGCCGCGATAGACCAGCGGGATCATGACGCCGTTCTGCACCAGCATGTCATTCATCTGGATCGTCAGCGCCGCGCGCTCTTCCAGCACAGCCGTGCTCGCCATCTGGTCGAGTAGCGCGTCATAGTCTTCACTGTACCAGCGCGGGATGTTCGAGCCGTTCCAACTGTTGTCGGGATGCACGATTTCTGAGGTGCGCCAGTTGCCCATGTAGGCTTCTGGGTCGGTGCCATTGGAACCGTTGGTGTACATCTCGATGTCGGTGTAAAACTTCGAGTAGGTATCCGGGCTGGCGATATCGCCACCGAAGAAGACAGCCGCGTCGATGTTGCGCAACTCAGTATCGACGCCGATTTCCCCCCACCATTGCTTGATCAAAGCCTGGGTGTTTTGGCGAACGGCGTTGGTCGAGGTCTGGTAGGAAACCTGGAGCGGAATGCCGTCGTATTCGCGGACGCCGTCACCGTCGCTATCCATGATGCCAGCTTCATCGAGCATGGCGTTGGCAGCGTCAATATCTTGCACGAGGCAATCATCGTTATTGCTGGAAGCGTAGATTGGCGGGCCCGGCAAGACGTTGCACGTGGCGACGCCGCCAGCGCCATAGAGCTGGCTGGCGATCAAGCCGCGATCAATCGCCTTAGACATTGCCATCCAGATCGCGTCGACTTGCAAGAAGGGGTGGCCATTGGAGCCGTCCGCCATCCAGACCGAGCGTGTATCAGAGTCCAACATCGGATCGGGATTGGTCTGGTTGAGCATCAACCGCTCGACATTGGTGGCGAAAGCGACGACGACCGTGCCTTGACCAGCCGCTTCCATCGCGTTCAAAACCTGGGGCGAAATCTGCAAGTTCCAGGCATAATCCGCTTCACCGGTTTCCAGCACAGCGCGCGCCGCGGATTCTGCATCGCCGCCGCCCTTGAAGACCGCGCGGGAGAAGGCCGGCTGACCCGCTACACGGTAGTTGGGGTTGGCGGTGTAGGTGACGACATCGTTGGTGCGGAAGTCTTCCACAACGAAGGGACCCGTGCCGATGGGGGCGAAGTTCTGCTCGTTGCAGCCGAGCGCGGCCGCGCCCATGCAATCCCCAAACTGCGCCTTCTGGATGATGGGGGTGAAGTAGCCGACGAATGCGCCATAAGGGAAGGGCTTGGGCGAATCGAAATTGATCCTGACCGTCAGATCGTCAAGCGCTTCGATGGATGCCACATTGGCGAATTGCGAAAGCACGGTACAGCCCGTATCCGGGTTCATGCAGAATTCGCCGCTGAAAACGACGTCATGCGCGGTCAAGGGGCTGCCATCCGACCAGGTGATGCCTTCGCTTAGCACCCAGGTGATGGAAGTCAGGTCTTCCGCTACCCCGCCGTTGGCGACTGTGGGGATCTCGTCCACCAGCCAGGGCACCATGACGCCATCCGGGTCATAGCGCGCCAGCGGTTCCAGCACCAGCGCCGCCGCTTCGAATTCTTTGGTCCCGTTGCCGAGATAAGGATTAAGGTGAGACGCCGCCTGCCAGAACAGGATATTCACGGTGTCTTCGCTTTGAGCTATGGACAAGCCGCCGAAGGACGACAGCGCCATAACAACGATTAACAAGATGGTGAGCTTGGTTTTCATAGTCTCCTCACAATATAGATCGAACACATTACATAAAGCACAGCAGAGTGATTATACCGATAAAACCAGCGTTTAAGCAAATCCGAATTGCTTATAGCCGTGTAGCAAAAGAACCGAGCTAAACAAATGGGGCGCGCTGACGCGCGCCCCTAAAGCGATCTTGGCTGTCCCGGCCGATTACATATCGGCGCGATGCCAATCCTGGACGTTCCACATTTCCGAGTCCCAGCCGTTCATGTCTACGCCAGCCAGCGAATTGCTGTGGGCGGAAACACTGCCACGGAAAACCAACGGAATAAGCGCGCCGCTTTCAATCAGCAGATCGTTCATCTGCTTGACGATCTCGGCGCGGGCTTCCACGCCGCCCGTCTGCGTCAGGGTCTCATAGAGCGCGTCGTATTCGGGGTTGCAGTGCCGCGGCACATTGCGCCCCAGCCAGCCGTTGTCGGGGTTGGGATCCGCGTCGCAAATCCAACGCACCATGAAGGTCTCGGCATCGGGACCGCTGGTGCCGCTGGTGAACATCTGCACGTCGCTGTAGAACTTTTGATAGGTATCGGGGCTGGCGGGGTCGCCACCGAAGAAGACAGCCGCGTCAATGTTGCGCAGCTCGGTGTCGATGCCGATTTCGCTCCACCACTGCTTGATCAACGCCTGCGTGTTCTGGCGCACGGCGTTGGTCGAGGTCTGGTACTGGACGCGCAAAGGCATGCCGTTGGCTTCGCGGACACCATCGCCGTCGTTGTCGACGATGCCGGCTTCATCAAGGATCGCGTTTGCGCCAGCGATGTCCTGCAAGCAGCCCAGATTGGTTTCCGACACGTTGACGGGGGGACCATTGACGATGTTGCAGGCTTTCTGTCCGCCTGCGCCGTAGAGCTGACTCGCGATGATATCGCGGTCAATCGCCATTGACATGGCGTCGGCGACCTCGGGAATGGTCAAGAAAGGATGCGGATTGTCGCCACCCATGACAATCGAACGATTGGGATTGTCCGGGCTGACATCCGCTTGATTCAGCATGAGGCGCTCGACCGAAGACGCGAAGGCGACGACCACAGTGCCATTGCCGGCCGCTTCCATGCTGCTGAGCACGGCGGGCGAAATTTGCAGGTTCCAGGCGTAATCCGCTTCCCCGGTTTCCAATACGGCGCGGGCGGCCGATTCGGCATCGCCGCCGCCTTTGAAGACAACGCGATCAAAATGCGGCTTGCCCTCTTCGCGGTAGTTGGGGTTGGCGACGTATGTAACCACGTCGTTGGGGCGGAACTCATCCACCATGAAGGGTCCCGTGCCGATTGGCGCGAAGTTTTGGTCGGTGCAGGCGGACATCTGCGCGCCCATGCAATCGGCGAATTGCGCCTGTTGCAATACCGGCGCGTTTTGCGACACAAAGGGATCATAGGGATTGGGCTTCGGCACGCCGAATGTGATCTTGATCTGGTTGTCGCCAATGTCTTCCATGCTGACCACATCATTGTAGAAATGCTTGGTCGAACAACCGCCATCAGGATGCGTGCAGTATTGCCAGGTGAAGATCAAATCATCTATTGTTACCGGCGTTCCATCCGACCAGATTAAGCCATCCTTGAGCTTCCAAGTGATAGTCGTCAAATCCTCGGATACGCCGCCGTTTTCCAGCGTCGGTATAGATTCCGCCAGGTCGGGCACCAATATGCCGTCGGGCGCGATACTAGCGAGCGGCTCGAGGATGAGCGCCGCGGCGTCGAAGTCCTTTGTCCCGCCCGACAAATACGGATTCAATATCGAAACCGCCTGCCAGTAAAGAATTGTGACTTCATTCATGTCTTGCGCCACGCCAACCCCACCAAACAGGGTGCTGAGGATGAACATAGCCAAGACGATCATTAGTTTGAAACGCATTTTGCTTCCTTTCTATCATTAGAGCTTTCCGAAAGTTTAGTCTTGCCGATGGGATTATACACGACAATTGATCCAAAACACAAATCTAATTCCTGTTCGATTATCTGTGTCCAGCGTCATTATAAAACCCCCCATTTGCGCGCTTGATTGAGTTCGCAAGCTGAGAAGCTGCTAATAGCTTGGTGATAAAACCCCAAATTGCTTGATTTCGCAGCCAGGCGTTTCATAAGATGAGATTGTATCCATGTAACGGAGGCTGATAATGAAACTCGTTCGCATTCTGTCCATACTGTTCGTTTTGATGATGATCACGGCAGTCGCCCAAGCGCAATATGTTTCCGAAACTGAAGCACTCGGGCCGCAATGTGATTCAATCTCCTCTTCGTACCAAATCCAATCCCCCGAACCTGAACATGCCGGCATAAAATCCGCCGCGCTTCAGGTGACACCCTGTATCTATACTTGAACTCGTGGCTGCGGCACTTGCAGTAACGGCGGGCAACTCATCGAGTATTATCAGGGGCAGTGGTACTTTAGCGGAGAGGGCGGCTGGGTCTGCACCAAGCGGAAACATCTTTGGAGCAATTGTTCCGAAGAGTGCTGACGCGCCGCGAGCCCGAGGTCATAAGCCCCGCGTGGCGCAGGGCTTTGGACCCATGTCGGCGATATTTTTGCGAGCGTCAAGCCGAATCGAAATCAAGACCAGCAGCGCGACACTGATGGCAGACGGTTAGCGTTGCGGCTTCTTCCTCAGCAAATTGATCAGAATAGCCAGCATCACCTTAATCATATAATAGACTGAACGCAGCGGCGTGATTGACGAGTTACCGTGCTGCCGCGGGATCATCTTGACCGGTATTTCCAACTGGCGCAGCCCACCGCGATGCGCGATGACGATCGCTTCCGGCTCCGGGTAATCGTGCGGGTAGGCTTGGGCGAAGAGCAGAATCGCGCGGCGGTTGAAAGCGGCGCAGCCCGATGTCGGGTCGGTGACGCGCTGGCGCGTGATGAGCGAGAGCAGGCGCGCCAGGATGCCGCTGCCCAACCGGCGCATAAGCGGCGTGCCATAGTCGCCGGCGGCGCCCAGGAAACGCGAACCAATGACCACATCGGCTTTTGCGGCTCGCAGCTTTTCGATCAAGTCCAGGTTGGCTTCCGGCGCGTGCTGACCGTCGCCGTCATTGCGTATCACGATGTCATAGTCGCGCGCCGCCGCGAACTGAAAGCCGGCCTGGACCGCCGCCCCGATGCCGACATTGTAGGGCATGTTCACGACCAGCGCGCCCGCGCCCGCCGCCGCGCTTCCCGTGCCGTCAAATGAACCGTCGTCAATCACCAATACCTCCGCGCCCGGCAGCTGACCGCGGACGCCATTGACAACGCGAGCGATATTGCGGCTCTCGTTTAAGGCGGGCAGTATTACGAGGATGCGCTCGGAACTCATCTGACAAAAACTCCCAGGCAGCGATAGTAATTGAGAATGCGCGCCTTTCACAGGCTGCGAAGGCAAATAGGCAGGGCAATCACATCAGTATTTCCTCAGCATTCCCTCTGCAATCGCTCTACATTCGCTCTACAATCAATCGCTCTGCAATTCCTCAGCATTCTCAATCGAATGACGCGGAATGACACGATAACAGCCGCTCGGCGGCAGCGTTATTGAGCCAGGAATGGCGCGCTCGCACAAAATAACAAGCCGTCTCGTCGCAAGCGCTGCGCGGTTTATTAAATAAGAGATCGAAATCTTGGATTGCTTGCGAAGGCGTGATTATCGCTGTAACATTTATTTAGGAATACTAGGTTGGGAATTTGCGAAAAAGCGGTAGCCAGGTCGAAGCATGAGAGACAGCGTTTCGCTCAGCGCGGGCTTAGACAATTTCCAAGAATGCCTTGCGCTGGCGCATGAATACGAGTTGGGGCTGGAGCTCATGGCTTTTTCAGTTCCCGCGGTCCTCGATGGCGATTGGCGCGATCTGATGAAACGGTATCAAAAAGACCTGGCGCGCCTGCCCGGTCCCTTGACCATGCACGGACCCTTCATGGACCTGGCTTCCGGCAGCCCGGACCAACGCATCAACGACCTCTCTTACGGGCGCTACGAGCACGTCATACGCATCGCCTCCGAGCTAGGCGCGCGGCAGGTCGTCTTCCATGTCAATTACATTGGCTTGCTGCATAACGACTCCTATCGTGAAGGTTGGCACCAGCGCAACGTCGACTTTTGGGGTCCCCTGGGCGACTACGCCAAGTCATACGACGTGATTATCGCAATCGAAAACATGTGGGAATTCGAACCCGCCATCATCGGAAACTTGCTGAGCGAAGTGAATCATTCTCATCTCAAATCTTGCATAGACGTGGGCCACGCCTTTCTCTTCTCCGATTCTGACGTCAGCATTGATAACTGGCTGGATACGCTGGGGCGCTGGGTCATCGAATTGCATTTGAACAACAATGACGGCATCATGGACGGGCATCATAGTTTCGACTGGGAGGGGGGCACGCTCGATTATGAAGCTCTGATGCCCGCGCTGCGTCAACTGCCCAACAAACCGCTCATGGTGCTGGAGATGGACCGCGTTGCGGACATGAAAGAAAGCCTGCGCTACTTCGAGCTCAAGGAATCCGCTTTCGACTAGGCGCAAGCAGCTTATTTGCGCCGGCGCGACCCGCTAGCCGTCGTCCGCCGCTTCTGTCGCGACAACCTGGAAAGACTGTCTGCACAAAGGAATGACGGTCTCGAGGGCGTCAATCAACTCGCTGAAATCTTGGTCGCGCGCCAATTGCAAACCCTGATCAAAATAGAACATGGCGCGTGTGCAGTTGTTGAGATTGCGCTGCGCTTCGCCCGCCCAATAGAAATGTCGCGGATTCTCGCTGCCCAGATCGATGGCGCGCGCGAGGGTTTCCGCCGCTTCTTGCGTGAATTCCAATTCCAATTGCGCGCGCCCCAGCTCATAGTGGCAGTTGATGTGAGCGGCAGCGTAATCGACGCAATCTTGCAGGCGACGCAGCGCTTGCGACGGGTTGCCCAGGTTATTGCGGTAAATCACACCCGACAGATATAGCGCCTGGGTGTTGCGGGGATTGGCTTCTGTGACGTCGCCCAAGACTTCCAGCGCCGCCTCCAGATTGCCGAGCAGAGTTTCGGTGCGCGCAAGGTCAATCGCGACCAGGTTCATATTATCGGCGATGTCGTATGCCGCTGCGAAGTCTTCGGCCGCGCCGGCATAGTCGAAGCGGCCTTCCGACCTGATCAATCCGCGCGCGCGCCAGGCTTCCGCGCTGTCCGCGTCATCCGCCAAGACCTCGTCTATCAGCTCTTCGGCGCGGCTCAGCTGACCCAGTTCTAAATAGGCTTCCGCCAGATAAGCCCTGGCGCGACTGTTCTGCGCATCCAACTCCAGCGCGTGCAAGGCGCTGGATACCGCCTCGCCATCCCTGCCCGCCCAATCGAGCGCCCAGGCGCGGATTGCCCAAGCCTCAGCCGAAAAAGGGTCGGCATTTACGGCGCGCTCGGCGAAAGCCAGAGCCTCGTCAGGCTGCGCCGAGTTGATCAGCGCGACAGCGATGCGCCGGAACACTTCCATCGAATTGGGCAAGGAGCCGGCGATTTCGGTATAAATGTCTAGCGCTTGGTTAAGCGCGCCGCGTGTCCAGTAATTATTGGCTTCGACCAGCTTGTTGCGCGGGTCGACAGTTGGGCTGGGCGCCGGCACAGCCATGGTCGCGGCGCGATCTTCCATTTCGCGGATGGTATCCAGCAGCGCGTCTTGCACAATCGGCGCCAGCGTCCCCCGATTCAAGACGACAACAATGCCGACGCCGATCAAAGCCAGCATCAGCAGATAAAAGAGCAGCCGCCGACAACTGACTAGCTTGCGCCGCTGTATGCCTTGGTATTTCTTGGGGGTACGGATCTGCATCGGAATCCGGCTTCGGTCAAATTGCCTGCCGCCAGGTCAGGTAATCCCGTCCCTGGTCTATCCGCATTCTACCCCATGACCGCAGAAAGAAATGAACGCAGGTCATCCAGAAGGAAATCAGGCTCGCTCGCGCGCAATTGCGCACGCTCTGTATAGCCGGTGCAGACGGCAACCGCCACCGCGTCAATGGCGCGGGCGGCGTCGATATCGGCGGCGGTATCGCCTATCACGAAGACATCGCCGCCGTCAAATGAAGCCGCCGTCATTTTCTCCGCGCGCGCCAGCGCCAGGCGCGTCAGCTTCGCGCGTTCGGCGGCTTCGTTGCCAAAGGCGCCCACTGCGAACCAGCCGCGCTGGAAGCCCGCCATTTCCAGCTTGATTTCGGCGGTCATAGCGGTATTGCCGGTGACCAAACCCACAATCGCATCGTCGCGATCGCGCAGCTCCCTCACCAATTCCAGGGTATGGGGAAGCGCGTCGGCGCGGTAATCGTCTTTGATCCCCCGCATGTGGCGCGCCATCACCTGCTGGTAGGCGGCGATCTCGCGCCCGATATCAGCCGAAGTTTTGCCAAAGGGCGCCAGCAGGTCAGCCAGGATCTGCCAATCGGTCTTGCCGCCGAAGACATGCTGGTCGAGGTCGCCGACCTCGCCGAAGGTTTCCAGCATGGCGCGGCGCTTGGCTTCCCGCCCGATGCCGCGGCTGATTAGCAGTGTGCCGTCTATATCAAAGAGGACCAGTTTCATGGGTATCCCCCACCCTAGGCTCCTTCCCCCAAAATGAGGGTGGAACTTGCCAGCGCGTTTACTCGAGGCCGTTCATCACGATGAAGGAAGCCTGTGCCGCGCCCTCGCGCAGCTTTATCGCCGCTTGATATTCATCGGAGTTGTACATGCGCTTGGCTGCCGCGACATCGGGGAAACGCAGCAGCACGATGCGCTCGGGCACTGGCGGTCCTTCTAGCACATGCTTTTCGCCGCCGCGGATGACGAAGCTGCCGCCGTATTTCTCCAGGATGGCGGGCGTCAGCTTGGTGTATTGGGCGTATTGGTCGGGATCGGTCACGGTGACGCGCACGAGCATATACGCGGGCATGGGCTTTTCCTTTCGCGCTGGGCTGCTGGTCTGCGCTGGCATGATACCTTTGGACTGCTATAATGCGCAAGTGGGGGCGGATGTGTCCTGGTGGATGCCCCGGTCTTCAAAACCGTTGAGCGGCTGCGCACAGCAGGCGCTGGTGGGTTCGACTCCCATGCGCTCCCGATTTCTTGACATTGCGAAATATTTATGATCGAATTGTGAAACGCGCGGCTTGCTCGCGCGTTTTTGGATCGGATTATGGGTTGAGGAAGATGATATGGCCGGCTTCCAGAATTTCGCCAAAATAGAAACGTGGAAAGTGGGCGAGCTTGTTGACGCAACTTCCGCAAAGCCTCGCGGAAAAAGAAAAGTCACAATCCCATATTTTCAACGACGCTTGGTTTGGAATAAAGGTAAACGTGAAGCCTTGATTGATTCAATAAAAATTGGCTATCCGATAGGCACACTCTTAATGTACAAGGAACCAGATGCCACTGATGACAAAGAACTATACAAGTTAATTGACGGCCTGCAGCGAACGCAAGCATTAAAAGAATACGTGAATACTCCAAATCGCCAGTTTAAGAAGGATGAATTGTCTGATGATTTTCTGGAATATATCGCGTCTGTGCTGAACCATTATGCAGAATTCGATTGTCTAAAGAGAGAATATAAGAAGAAGCTCAAGGAGATAGTTCTAACATGGATATGGGATAGTAGCAGCTTTCGCCCAGACGATAGCTGGAGCGCTGGTGGATTTATCGAAAAAATTCTTCGTGATTTTCTTGAATATGAAGAGTACAGCTTGTACGCCACAAGGAAAGAGCTCTTGAAAGATGGGACGTTTCGACAAGAAGTGGAATACTTCCTTTATTCGATACAGAATGAAGCAGATATAAGCGAAGCTGAAGTCCCAATAGTAATTTATTCTGGACCTTCGTCGGAAACGCCAAAGGTATTTGAGTTGCTCAATTCACAAGGGACAAAACTTGAGAAATATGACATATTCGCCGCGAAATGGGAAGACTTCCGGCGACAAATTGCAAATCGCGAAATTATCGACGCGATATGGAAAAAATATTACGCTTTGCAAAATGCGGGCTTTGACTTGGATGTAATCAATGAGGTATCAAGTCAGTCCATCATTGACCGCAAATATACTTTGTTCGAGTATATTTTTGGATTTGGTCAACATTTGATTGATCTTTTTCCGAGGCTATTTCCTTCAATTGACGAGGATAAACCGCCACCTGCAGGTTTTAGTTTAGTAGCAGCGTGTCTTGGGATTGGCGTCAATAAGGCGAGAGTAGGAAGGTTGCCCGAGAAGATACATGGCTTGGATATTGCAACTGTTGAGGAATACATTCTTGAATCGACAGAGTTTGTCGATTCAACACTTAAGTCCATTCTTGATTTGAGTAGAGTTGAGCAAAAGAAAACTGCGTATTATCACAGCGAATTGCAGATTGTTTCGATGATTGCTGCAGCTTTTCAGGTTCGTTACGAATTGTTGGGCGAGTCTTATATCGAGCAGAAGCCAGATTGGCAGGAATCGCGAAAAATGCTCGCAAAGAATTTGCCAATGTATTATCTATTCGATATCCTTCGCAACCATTGGCGCGGTTCTGGAGACAGTAAGCTCTCCACATATCTTTCTGAACAGACTTACTCGATTCCTATGGAAGAAGCATATTGGGAATCAACGCTTAGCTTGTGGCATCTAAATCACCTCGCGGGGCGTCTACACAAAAAGGAATCAATCACTGACAGGTTTGATGAGTTCTTGTTGCTCCGATACATATTCGGGCAAAAAGTTAAAAGCGATCAAACTTACCGTGTCGTTCATATCATTCCCACTGGTAAGCTCTTGAGCGAGCCAAGCGAATATACAAATAAGAGCGGACCTATAAATACAATCGGCAATTTAGCTATAGTCGCTACTGACAAATATACCGATATTGGTGACAAGACGTTTCTAGAATTCTGGAATTATCGAAGTAATCGAGGGACCATAGGTTTAGAGAATATTGATAATCTACAATACTGGGAAAACCTACTGCTCTGCGAAGCCGATATGCTGCCATCAGAACTAACGCAAGAGGCTTTCGAAACGTTCCTGCGCAAGCGCTTTGAATTGCTCAAATCCGAATTCCTGCGCGTCTGGCGCGAGCACATCCCGTCCGACCCGCAGACCTAGTGTCACAAAGTCTAATTCAAAGCGAGATCTCTCAAAATGCGCAGAATTTGCTGGGGTCTTACTGCGTCGCATTTGGGCTTTCGACAAACAGCGAGCAAGGTGATTTGTTCATTTCCAACATGGTAGGCTACACGAAAACCGCCGCGCTTCCCACTTCGGCCAGAAGGATTCACAAGACGCACCTTGTATACTTCGGCACCGGTGCCTTGTAAGCGATCACCTGGCTTTAATCCTCGAGAAAGCGCCACATGCAATGCGCGCAGTTCCGAAGTTAGCGAAGGATGTTTGCGAGCAAGGCGATTCGCTTTCCGGGTGAAACTATTCGGAAAGACGACTCTTAAGCTCATCGTCATCCAAGCCCATTTCTATCAGCTGCAACGCGGCCGCGGCCGGCAAGACTTTGCCTTCTCGCATTTCTGTTAAACTGACGCGGATGTCATCGAGAAACTCCGCTTGGGCGCTTTCTTCCTCAAAGGTTTCTTTCGTCATCTTCTTGATGCGCGGCGCGACTTTCATAGCCTTGATCCTCAAACTTGAGACAGACGCTCGCTGGCAACTTGCTGACAGAACAATACCATATCAAGATGACATCCGCAACTATCTTTTCTAACCCCGCCGCCAAAACGAAAGCAGCCCCCAGAGCAGCCGCTGCGCCCGCAAGACAATCAGATAGCCCTGCATCTCGCTGTGGTTGTCAAATTCCCGCGCCGCGCCGCTTTTCAGATACAGGCTGATGTCCTCAACCGCCAGGTCGAACTTGAATTGCTTCGCCCGCGCCCGTCCGCGCGCTTCGTAGGCTTGCCCAAACTTGGGGTTGATGCGCAATGCCATGCTGAGGTCGGCTTCGGCATCGGCATAGCGGCGCCGCGCTTCATAAGCCAGCGCGCGATTGTAAAAGGCTTCGTCATAATCCGGCTCAATGTGAATCGCCGTGCTGTAATCGCGGAGGGCCTGCTCGAACTTGCCCCGCGAGCGATAGATATTGCCGCGGGTAATATATGCCAGCGCCAGGTAGGGCTGCATTTGCAGAGCGGCGTTTATGCTGTCTTCCGCCGCGCGCCAATCGCCCAGGTAAGCCAGAGCCTCGCCGCGGCAGACATGGATCTCGGCGAGATCGCCCAAGCCCAGCTTGAGCGCCCTGTCGAACATGGCGACCGCGCCCTCGTAGTCCCCTATGTCCATTAAGCGCAAACCTTGCGCGAAATAGCTGTCCTCGAATGCGCTCACGAAATCGCTTCCCAATCCCCCACATTAACTTTAGCGCAATTCGCGCGACCGCAAAAGTCACGCGGCGTCGAGACAGCGCTGGGCGCGCCACTGGTTAACAGCGCGCATAGACAGATTTCCCGCCCGTCTGTTAGGATGTGGGCAGTTCCCGCCACTATGCCGGAGTTGGATTTGGCGCGCCGCCTGCTCTTCCCCCTAATTCTGTTTCAGGTCTGCAGCCATCTGTTTTGGCTGTCGCCGGCGGCGCATTCGGGCCAGTTGGCCATCCCCTGGATGATGAACCGGGGCAAAGCGCTCTTCGTCGATATCTGGGAGCAGCACGCCCCCGGCAGTTCCCTGCTTGGCGCCGCCGCACAAGCCCTGCTGCCCGCGCTCGACCCGGCGCTGCTGCTCAAAATACTCAATACCATTCTGGTTGTCGCCTTGACCCTGTTGATCTATAACCTGGCGGCGCGGCTGAGCGGCAAGCCCTTGGCCGGCGCGCTGGCTGCCCTGTACTGGGTTTGGTGGGAGCCTGTCTACGGCAACATCATGCTCTATTTCGACAGCTTGCTGGCGCTCTGCGTCCTGCTCGCCTTGATCTTTTATTATCAGGCGAAGGAAGGTCCAACATATAAGCATATCGCGTTGATGGGCGCGCTGATGGGCGCGGCGACGCTCTTCAAACAGCAGGCTTGGCTGGCTGTGGCGCTGGTCGGTCTCTGGTTAGTTTTCGCCGAGGACCGCAAGTCCTTTTTCGTTTATGCCTTGACGG
Source organism: Phototrophicaceae bacterium (assembly GCA_965116975.1). GTDB lineage: Bacteria > Chloroflexota > Anaerolineae > Aggregatilineales > Phototrophicaceae > UBA6055. Next base: position 773,842 of record OZ220735.1, on the reverse strand, counting down.
CGCTGGCTTTGCCGACGCTGCAATGGCTGGCGCTGGCGGCGGGCGGCTTGCTGGACAGTTATATCTTCTGGAACTGGACCTTCAACTTGCATGGCTATATGGACGGCGTGCCGCTCGATGGCGATCTATTTCGCAAGCTGCTGCTGGGCAATTTGCTGGTCTTTCCCTTTGCGCTGCTCGCCTTGGGACGAGACAAGCGGCGACTGCTGCTCTTGGCGCTGGTATGGCTGGCGGCTCTGAGCGTGCTCTATCCGCGTTTCGGCGAGATCCACGGCATGGGGCAACTGCCCTTCGCCGCGGTGATGTCGGGCTTGGTCATGGCTTGGGCTATGCCCCAAGCGCGCGATCCGCGCCAATGGCAACCCGCGCAACTCATATTGGCTGGGCTGGCGCTGGGCATCGGCGTCGGCTGGCTGTGGACCGGCGCGGTGACGTATATCCCGACCGCCCTGGGACCAGGCGCGGTTTTGGGCTATGACGAGTTCGACGAGCTGGTCGCGCAACTGATTCAGGAAACCGAAGCTGAGGATACGCTCTTCGTCTTGCCCGAAACCGACAGCAGTCCCCAACTGCATGCGCGTACCGGACTCTTGCCGCCCGGGCGCTGGATCAAGGGCTGGCGCTGGTACTTCCGCCCCGATTTTGTCTTGCCGGCATTAATCGAAGACTGGGCAAGGCAATCGCCCGCCTGGGTTGTGGTCTTCCCCGATCTGATGCCCGCTGGCGAGCCGGGCATTAGCCAATTGCTGGCGCTTGTCCACAGGAACTATCAACTGCAATTCACCGTTGACGATATTTTCGATCACGGATCGGCGCAGGTCTATCGACTGCCAGCATAACTCGCATGATCAGACTGTCTCTCCGCGGCAAGATCCAATATCAGTTCTTGAGCCTGATCGTGCTTTTGCTGCTGCTGACCAGTGTCGGTTTCTTGCTGGAGGCGCTGTTCCAGCTGCCAGGGAATCCATTGGCGCATCATTTCGACGCCGAGGCGGTCAATCGCTTCGGCGCGCGCTGCTTGTCGCTGACGCTGGCGACGGGGCTGGCCGCGGCTAGCGTTTCAATGGCTTCCGATTCCCTTTCCGCGCGCAGGCTGCAGGTTTTTCAGCGCGCCTGGATCGCTCTGATCATCGTCACGCTAATTGCCAGCCCCTTTGTCGGCGTCAGTCTCCTGGACGCGCTAAGCGCCCTGGGCTTGCTGGCGCTGCTGGCATTGACCTATAACGGCAAAGCGGTTTCGGCATTCATGCGCGTCTGGCAAGCGGGTGTGCTGCTGGTCTGCGCGAGTGCGCTGGCAAAGTTATTCGCGAGCGCGCCCTGGGACAGGGTCCTCGATCTTTTTCATTTGTATGTCGCTTACAGCATCGCCACGCTGAGCGTGGCATTTTGGCTGATGACCCGTTTCAGCGCCGTTGAGCGGGACTGGGCGCAGGCTGGCCTCAAGATCGTCGCGGTTCTGATTTTTCTAGCGGGCAGCCTCATCAGCATCGCGCCTTTGGGCTTGCCGCCTGTGATTAGCGTCAGCGCCGGTCCCCTGGTTGTCCTTTGTTACACAATCTTCAGCGGGCACGCCTATCGCGCGCTCAGCCTGCGCGACAATGATATGTCGCTGGCGCCTCACTGGACAGCCGTGGCGACGCTGTTTTGGCTGGCGGCCGGCGGATTCTTGGGCGCGCTAAGTCTGCAAGCCGGTCTCAACCAGGCGCAGCAAGACACGGCATTACAGGCGGCGCAGGACTGGATCATGAGCTGGGCGCTGCTGGCGCACCTTTGCGCCTATCTCAACAGCGTCGCCACAGAATTGCGCGGCGGCAACCGGCGCGTTACCGGTTACGCGCCCCTATGGCTAATCGCCTTTGGCGCAGGATTGTCGACGATCGTTCAAGGCTGCCGCGGCGTGGTGGAGATTTACCTGCGCGACAGTTTTGCCCTGGACCACGCCACCGCGCTGCAAATGACCGCGCCACTGACGCAAGTCTGGCTCATCTGCTTGCTGGCTGTTGCGATTGGCATCGTTATCTTCGCGCTGGGCTTCTGGGCGCGGCGACCCAAGATTCAAGTCGAGTCGGGTTAGCTGGCAGCGCGATTTCTACAGCAAACAATATGCGACGACTGTCACATGAATCTTAAGGAGATGTCGGGCGACTCAGGCTCAAGCGCTTAGTCGCGCGCGCATCCAGTCGAGCTCCGGATAGCCCAAAGCCCCCCAGGCGCGCAGCGTTTCCGCCACATTGTAGGGCGGGCGACGGTGATCAACCGTCAGTTCGCCCTTCTTCCACTCCAGCAGCGCCCATTCTGCCAAGCCGGGATTGCCGAAGGACAAGCCGACGCTGCCCGGATTGATCACCCGCCAGGCACCGATCTGACGATCCATAGCCCGGTGCGTATGCCCGCACAGCGCCAGGCGCCCGGCGCGGTCGAGCAAAGCGTCAGCCGCTTCTTCCTCGGGGCTGTCGGGACGCAAGCTGGCGGGCTCGTCATGACCGGGGATTGCGTGGAAGCCGATGACCTGGCCATAGCCAGCGACTTTCAGCCGCAATTCTTTTCCCAGCAATGCCCGCAGGGTCTCATAGTCCTGCCAGGTCAAGCGCGCCGCATTCCAAGCATAAATGTTGTTCATGCTCAGCAGGTTTTCGCGCCAGGCGGGGAAATGCGCCTCGTCAGCCGGCGGCGCCAGCTTGATGCGCTCGCCGGTCACCAGATAGCGATCGGTATTGCCGCCGATGATACGCAGTTTGTCTTCGCCGAGGTCCTCGCGCAGTTCGCAGAGCCGGCGGATGCACTCATGCGGCTGCCCGCCCATCAGCGCCAGATCGCCCAGGCACCAGACTTGATCAAACACGCCGCAGCGCTTGATTTCAGCCAGCGCCGCGTCAAATGCCGGCAGATTGCCGTGGATATCCGCAAAAACCGCCAATCGCATAAGTCATCCCTCCCTCGCCAATGATGAAACGAATCTCAAACAGGCTCTTCTACAGGATCCTCTGCAGGATCCTCTGCAAAGAGCGACGGGAAATGACGCAGTGGATCACCGGGTTCGTGGAAGAGGATTTGCTGCCGCGGCGTCAGTTCGACAGAGCGCGGCATCTCCACTCGTTTTGAAGTCCAAGCCATGTGTGATACGCAATACTTGTACAAGACCGTCCGGCGTTCCTGCTGCCCGCGCCAGGTGGCTGTACCGTGGGTTAACGCTTCCGTAAATAAGATCACCGAGCCGGCCGGCATTTCGGGAACATGAACATGTGGCGATTGCTCGAAGTTCTCGTCAATTTGCCGCGGCAAGCGGTAATTGCTCTTGTGGCTGCCGGGGATGCAGCAGAAGCCGCCCAGTTCCCCGCCGGCGTCGGACAGCGCCCAAGCCACCACAATGAATCCATCATAAATCTGGTTGCTGCGGAAGGCGTAATATTCGCCTGGCGCCACCTCCGACTGTTTAGAGGTCGCGCCATAATCGGCATGCAGCACGCCATAGCTCATGCCCTGGCGCATAGTCATGCCATAGAGTCGATCCAGCCGAAAGGCGTCGCCCAGGCGAAAGCGCAGCGCGGGCATGATGGCAGGGTGATCCAACAAATCACAGAAGGGCTGCCCCCATTCGAGAAAGCCGGAGCCGACGGGCGCGCCCCGATCGCCCTTCATCTTGCTTTCCGGGAATTCATCGGCTTTCAGCAGCGACGCGCCCAGCGTCGGCGCGCTGCCAAAACGCGGCGATACGTCTGGCGGCGGCAGGTTTTGCGCATCAATCAAGCGGTTCAGCGCCGCCACCTCTGCTGAACTCAAAGCGTCTTGGATGACCAAGTATCCGTTTACGTCAAAAAGATACTGTTGCAATTCCAGATCGTTCATACAATTTAGCTCCTGCCCTGTTTCTTCGCTCGTCGGCGCGGCCCTTGCGCCGGTCTTTAGCATGAGAACATAGCACTCTAGGGCTCGAGACGCAAACCCAAAGGACAATGGCGACAGGGCAATCGCTTCAAAATGATGGCGGACAAAATGGTGGGATTCTAAACTGAAAATTAACTACAGAGTACGCAGAGAACGCAGAGAAATACAAAAAATCTCTTCTCAGCTGTGATTTTTGGTGACAAATCACGTTTCGCTGGGGACTGTTGCCGATTCCGGGCCGCAGATTTAGAAGAATAGTCGTCTAAACTCCTACGAATTCTGTGTCCTCTGCGTCCTCTATGTTGAAAAAAAATGAAACGATTGCCCTGACAATGGCGAGACATTTATTTGCAGCGCCACAATCGGCCCATTCAATGTTCTACAACTGAAGGGCTAAAGCGCGAGCCGTAAGAACCGGGTAAGCCGCGTCGTCAACTTAGGGAGCAGTTGACAGACCCGACATTAGTCGCTATGCTCTGCTCGGTGATCGCGTCAAGTGGAGACGCAGATGAAATACCCGACCTGTTGTTGCTGTTGTTGTCAGATGAGGTGACTTTAGCAACAGCGAACAGCAAAAACGACTAAAACACCAGTCAACTTGCCAGAATGCGCGCTAAAGGCACTGCTCGTCGGAAGCCTGTCCCGCGCTTTTTTGGCAAGTTGACTTTTTGTTTAGGCGATCCCCGCAAGGGAAAACCGGAGACCGCATGACTTTGCTAGCGAATTATCCCCTAGATTTCATCGCCGAGGCGGAAGAATCCGCGCTTGATATCGAGCGGCAAATCGGCAATACGCCGCTCTTGAGCTTCCGCCGCGTCACTCGTCATCTGCCGGCCAACATCAATATCTTCGCGAAAGCCGAGTGGCAGAATCCCGGCGGCAGTGTCAAGGACCGCGCCGCTTACGAGATCATCCGCAGCGCGGAAGCTGACGGGCGCCTGGTCCCGGGCAAGACGATTCTGGACAGCACCAGCGGCAACACCGGCATCGCCTACGCCATGATCGCCGCCGCCAAGGGCTACCGCGTCAAGCTGGTCTTGCCGGAAAATGTCAGCCGCGAGCGCATCTCCATCTTGCGCGCCTACGATGTCGAGCTGGTTTTCACCGACCCCCTGGCAGGGTCCGACGGCGCAATCCGCGTCGTGCGGGCATTGGCAGCGCGCCAGCCGCATCGTTACTTCTATGCCGATCAATACAATAACCCTGCCAACTGGCAAGCGCATTACCATGGCACCGGCGCCGAGATCTGGCGTCAGACGGGCGGCGGACTCACGCATTTTGTAGCGGGCTTGGGCACCAGCGGCACCCTGATGGGCACGGGCCGCCGCTTGAAAGACTGCGACCCCGCCGTTCAGATCATCTCGGTCGAGCCGGATTCGCCCTTCCATGGCTTGGAAGGCTTGAAGCACATGGCCACCGCCATTCAGCCCGGCATCTTCGATCCGCGCTTCGCCGATCGTAAGCTGTCCGTACGCACGGAAGACGCGCATGCCATGGCGCTGCGCCTGGCGCGCGAAGAGGGTTATCTGGTGGGCATCAGCTCGGCGGCGGCCATGGTCGGCGCGCTGCGCGTGGCAGAGGCGCTCGCCGAGCGCGAGCGCGCAGGCACGGTCGTAACGCTCTTCCCGGACAATGCCTATAAGTACCTCAGCGAGGCTTTTTGGCGGGGGTAGGTGGAGCGCAGTGCGGCGCCGTCGATTCCATTGTGTGGCACTCTACAGATTCGCAATAAACCTGCTCATGTGTGCAGAGAACAATCCCAGATTAGGGTATGTTTGATAAATATAAATTAATATTAGTTCTATATTATTCTTCGATTGCCTTGTATCCCTTGCCCGGTTTTTCATTTATATTACGTTGATCGCGTGAATCATTTTGCTAGCGAAATCGGGAAACCAGACCATGACAAATATGTCAGATCATCAGGAACTTGATCGGCTGCTTCAGACGGAGTGGCGGGACCATGTTATTCCAAATATGGGATCACAACCATGGATTACTGTCTATAAGTCCTCACCATTCGGCACGCAGGAGCAAGTCGGTTTCTTCTGCGGGTTAGTGCCTAACTGTATAGTCCCGCATTAAGGTGGTATGGGTTTTGGTGAAATCGTTCCGGTTTCTTTTGCCAGCAATCACAGATGTATTCATAGGGACTTCGCCCCTGCAGCGCCTTCAGCCTTTTGCCAAAATTGTAGGCTTGCAAGAACATCACCAGGTGCTGACGCAGTTCCTCATGGCTTTGGTAAAAGTAGCGATAGACCGTCTTTTCTTTGATACTCCGGTTCATGCGCTCGACTTGTCCATTGGTCCAAGGATGATAAGGTTTGGTCAAGCGATGTTCAATCCCCTGCGCTTGGCAGATATTATCAAAGGCCAGCTTGCTTTTGTGCCCTGACCGCGCTTGATGGGTAAACTGAGTGCCATTATCGGTCAAGATGGTATGAATCTTGTAGGGTACGACTTCGATCAGCCGGCGCAGGAAGGCGCAAGCGTCCTCGCGCTTAGCGCTTTGACGCGCTTCAGCGAAGACAAACTTGGATGTCCGGTCAATGGCGACGAAGAGAAAGAGCTTGCCCTGGTCAGTTCTGACGTGGCAGAAGTCCAGATGAAAGTAGCCGATGGGATAGTTCTTGAAGCGCTTCTTCTTGGCGGGTTTGCTTTCCGATTGGGGCAGTCGGTTGATGCCATGGCGCTTGAAGCAGCGATGCAAGCTGGAGCGGGTCAGATGCGGTATGATATCTTGCAGAGCGTACAGGCAGTCATCCAGGGGCAGCAGCGTCTTGATACGGAAGGCTACGATCATATCTTCCTCTTGCTGGCTCAAGACGGTGGAGCGAGGATTCTTAGGACCCATTGGCAAGTCTTTGACGGAGTCGCGCTTCTTCCATTTCACGACAGTTTTGGGGTTGATTCCGTACCGCTTAGCCAGCTTATTTATGCTCTCTTGACTATTTTGGATTTCTCGGCGGGTTGCCTCCGTCGTTGTGGCGCGTGGGTGTAGAATCTGACCCATAAGGCATCCTTTTGACTATTTGAGATTATCCCATTATAATCCGAAACCATACACCTAACAATAACTTGCAGCATGTCCTCGGCTCTTACAAGTGGGATATTTTTGTTGGCGATTCGGCACCATCATTTATGCGAGTTCGCGGCGAGAATTCCGAAGCCCCAACTCTGATATATGATCGTTTTGGTCATCACGATCACGGTATTGAGCCCTTGGTTATCGTCAGAAACTTTCAAGGACTCCGACCTAAAAGCGTTGAGGTAATCGAGGAATTCCGACTTTTTCACAATCTATATTTCGAGTCAAGCCGCTCAGTGTTTATTAAATTTGACGATAGTGGCGACGAAATTCCTGTCATCAAAATGTTCGACGACTTTGTAAAGATTAGCCGAAAACATCTTCGCCAGTTTCTCGCTGCGAAAAAAATGTCGCTGGTTATTTATTTTGACCTTTCATATTATTCAAATCATCCGCTGGTGGACTTAGGAATCTCAGAGACACGGAATGAAAAACGATTAGAAAGCGGAATATACGAATTCGGAATGAATGACTGTCGTAATCTAGGTATAAATTACGTTTCACGTTCGTGGATAATAGGGAAAAAAATCATCAGGGGATTTCCTCTAGAGAAATGTGGAGTCTGGCCATTTGACGAAGAGTTTGAAAGGAAGTTTGAGCAATTCGTAATTGGGATAGACGACAATGACGATCCGATTTACTACACGTCGAATCCCGACAAGCTATCTAACAACTTTGGGAAAAACACCCATGCGCCCAATTTTCTCACGCCTGTTTTCTTTAAACGTGGGGTACTTGTGAAATACTACAATGAGCTAACAAAGTATAAGGTAGAAGATGGATTATTACGGTGTGGTAGCAAATGGGTATTGCAAATAGACAATAACCATCCCAATTATGTAATTGTTTTCTTGGGCGATTTGGGCCGCGATCTCCCTCACAGGGAACAATTGTATTGGAAGCGTTATAACGTCGTTCCCGATGGCAAGATGAGCGAAACGTATTTTAGACGGTCGTTTCTAGCTGAATGGACAGAAGCAGAAGATAACGCTCTTCGTTTTCAGCAGGCATACGCGACATTTTCTACAATTTGGCGTCAGCAATTTGGGTGGCATCTATTTAAGCCACTGACCGCAGCTGATACACACCATTTCAGCAAACTACGGCGTCCGCTGACTAACGAATTAACCGAGCTTCATGAAATCGTTCTGTCGCTTTCGATTCTCCTGCAAGATCGAATTGATAAGAAAGAGCTTGGAAAGCTCATTCCCGGATTCCAAAAGAAGGATGCCGACAACAAGGCAAAGAAAAATATTCCCGTGCTCGCAGAATTTCTTGAATCCGAATGTTTCGCAGACACGGACCAATATGTTAAATACTTGCGAATGTTACAACTGCTACGCTCTAATAGCGGTGCCGTCCACCCGCGAAATGAGGATGAGTACCAAAAGGCCGTAATCTTTTTCTCGTTGGACTCCAAATCAACAACTCAAGTCGCAGACGAGATCTTCGCCACTCTAACCGACTTCCTCGACAGCCTGCGCGCTCACTTCTGCCCCGACGAGTCCGACTGACCTAGCCCGCCGCATCGCGATCGTAAGGAATAATCTGATCCCACTCGTCCGCTGTCGAGCGCGCTACAAAAGCCACCACCGGCTCGCTATCGCTCCTGTTAAAGACCTCGTGCGGGATGCCGGGCTCGATGAAGATGAAATCCCCTGCCGAATTGTCCACAACCTGTTTGCAGCCATCGCCATACTCGTGCCGCACCTCGCCCTCGAGGATGTACAGCATCACCTCGAAGTCGACATGGATATGCGCGTAAGCCACCCCGCCCGGCGGGATGGTGGCGATATTGATCGACAGCTCCTGGGCATTCACGTTCTTGGCGGAAAGCCCGGTCTTGTAATGAATGCCGTTCCAATCGCGCTTTTGTCCGCCGCCGCGCAACACGCTGATGCCATCGTCGCCTTCAATCAGCGCCTTCAAGTCGCCATGTTCGCTCATTGCAGTCGCACTCCTATTGTCTAAACGCCGCGAGTATAGCTAAACTAGGGCATTCTATCCATAGAAAAGGAGCGGGCATGACAGCAAAAATCGGCATCCTGACCGTATCCGACCGCGCCTACCGCGGCGAATACGAAGACCTCGGCGGACCAGCCATTCGGGCATACTTAAGCGAAACGCTGATCAATGACTGGCAGCCGGTGGCAATGGTCGTGCCGGACGAGTACGACCGCATCACAGCCGCGCTGATGCGCATGGTTGATGACGAAGGTTGCAGCCTGGTCGTTACCACCGGCGGCACCGGACCCGCCGTCCGCGACATCAGTCCCGACGCCACCGCAGCCGTCTGCGAAAAAATGATGCCCGGCTTCGGCGAGCTCATGCGGCAGGTATCCTTGCAGTTCGTGCCGACGGCGATTCTCTCGCGGCAGACAGCCGGTATCCGCGGCCGGGCGCTGATTGTCAACTTGCCCGGCAAACCCAGCGCCATCCGCGACTGCCTGGACGCGGTGATGCCCGCCATCCCCTACTGTGTCGATTTGATCGAAGGCGCATATCTGCGGACGGACGAGAGCAAGATCGTGGCTTTTCGGCCCAAGGGCAAGTGAAAGAGAAAGTGAAACGGAGCGACAACATGAAAGCGCTGATTACCGGTATTAGCGGTCGCCTTGGCGCCAACCTCGCCTATCAGATGAAGCGGCGGGGCTATGAAATCCGCGGCTTGGTCATGCCAGGGGACCCGCAAGCGGACAAAGCGGCGCGACTCGGCGTCGAGATACTGGAAGCGGATATCGCGGACGCGGGACGCGTTCGGGCGGCTGTTGATGGCGTAGACATCGTCGTGCATCAAGCGGCGCAGATCCCACAAGGGGATTCCTCGGCGGAGCGCATGCTTGATGTCAATACGCGCGCCACGCTGAGTTTGCTGGAAGGCGCGCTGGCGGCGTCGGTCAAGCGCTTTCTGTTCGCCAGCACCTACCAGACCTACAATCCCTTCGTCACTCGTCAAGTTACATTTGACGAAGAAACGCCGCAAAAGCCGGTCGATATCTACGCGCTGACCAAGCTGCTGTCCGAGGAACTCTGCTGGTCCTACATGCGCGAATACGGCATGCCGGTGACGATTCTGCGCTATAGCTCCATCAAAGCCGCCAACGAGGTGCTGGGCATGCTCAAGCCGGCTTGGTTGAACTACTTCATCGAAATGACGCTTGCCAAGAACCGCATCCCCTGGTTCGGCGCGGAACATATTGCGGAAACCAAGGCGATCATGAGCGAATTGCTGGAAACGCCGGATGCCGTCTGCGGGGTAAGCGACCCGACTGGCGAGCCTTGGCTCTTGGTTGTGCAAGACGTGCGCGATACGGTGGCGGGTAGCCTACTCGCGCTGGAAAGCGACAAAGCCATCGGCGAAGCCTTCAATATGACCGGTCCCCCGCCAATACCCTATACCGAAGCCGCGCGCGCCCTGGCGGATGCGACCGGGCGGCTCTATCGTGACGTCAAGATGCCCTTCTTCCGTGGAGCGCAGGCTTCAACCGAAAAAGCGCGCGCCATGCTGGGCTACAATCCGCGATACAGCTTTGACAAAATGGTGGAGACGGCTCTGGCTTACGAAGGCGGCGAGCCGATCAATCAGATTCCGAACTAGGGGCGGCTAGCTTCTTTATTGCAGCGACTTGAATCAAAGCCGCATATCTGGCAACTGACACGGGTGCTGTGGCGACTTTTTTGCTGAAAGTAGGTAAAAGTCGCCACACTATCTGTTTACCAGCTAAACTTGCCGCAGCAAACTGGTAAATCAATACTGATTGATGAAAAGCGCCGACTTCAGGGTATTAGCTCCACCTTTTATCTTCCCGAGCGCGCCATCCCCGATACATAGACGCAGCCTATCTTCCCCCACAAGCGCCTTAATGCCGCCAAACCGAGTGTGATAGGCTAATACCAAAATGGAGGTGATACCAGCGTCATTGGACGTCCAGCGAAACTTGCGCGAGCCACGGGGATTAATCTTGAAGACGAAAATGGTCTCATCGTCAAGGTCCTTGTCGCCGGGTTTTTGTCCGTCGCAGATGTAGGGATTGAGATAATAATGCGAGGGGGCGATCAATCCGTCATTGTCGCCGGTATGTCCCAGCAACTGGGACTGGCTGGTATAGAATATGTCATCGCTCTGGCGAAACATATCGGCGTCGCTTGTCAAGAGTTGATTCCACTCTTCCGCGATCATACCAAGCTCAGCAGCCAGCAGCAGTCCGACTCTTTCCCGCTCTAGCTTCGACAAAGCCGCAAAAACGCTAGCGACTTCTTGTGTTGTGGCTTCCCCAGTTAGAATGCGCTGAACGAAAGCCTGTAAGCTGTCCTCGGTTTCGCTGCCGTAGACAACAAACTGAAAACAGAGTGATACAGCCACTGCGCTGATAAATATCAGCAGCCAAGGCATGTTAAACTTCAGCATTTCACATCCTCCCAGATTATCCGTATGTCATCTCCAACATACACGACAAAATGGCTGTGTGGCGCAAACGCTAAGAAAACTCTAAACGGCTGCTAATCAACTATTAGTAAAATGTGGAGAAACAGCGCAGCGTCTATGCAGCGCTCTCGGATTAAGCCAGGTCAGACTCTATGCTGCCGCCAACTGCCGTCAGCGAGGATTTCGGCGATGGCGGACATCGCCGCCCGTATCTCCTCATCCGAATTGTAAAAATGCGGCGCGATGCGGATGCCCGCCTTGGGACGAAAATCGACCTTGATACCCCGCGCCAGCAGCTCGCAGGATACCTCATAGGCATGCGGCGGGTTGACCGTAACCGTGCCCGCCCGGCAAGCGGCGTCGCGCGGCGAGACAACTTCATAACCCTGCTCATCCGCCAATTCGATTAGCAGCGCGGTTTGCCGCATGGACTTCGCGCGGATGGCGGGTATGCCGATTTGCGCGATGATATCGACGCCGGGCTGGATGGCGTGCAGGGAAGCGATGCCCGGTGTGCCATTCATCAAACGATAGGCGTCCTCGCGCAGGTCCAGCTTCTCGACGTCAAAGGAGAAGGGACTACGATGCGCGAACCAGCCCGTAACTTTTGGGTGCAGGCTGGGCAGCAAATCGGGGCGCGCGTACATGAAGACGCCGCCGGGTCCGCCGCAAAGCCACTTGAGCGTGCCGCCGATATAGAAATCGACATCCCATTCGCCTACCTCGACCGGAATCACGCCGACGCTGTGATAGCCATTGAAGACAACTTGCGCGCCGACGCTATGCGCCTTGGCGACAATCTCGCGCGCCGGCATGATATAGGCGCTGCGGAAGAGCACGTGCGAGACGCTTACCAGCCGCGTGCGCTCGTCGATTGCTTCTAGCAATTCTTCACTATCAATCGTGATGCCGTCGGGGGATTTGACCATCTGGACGCGCATGTGTTCCGGCAACCAGCGCCGCAGCACATAAACATCGCTGGGGAAATCAAGCTCGGTGATGACAACTTTGTCGCGCTTGCGGCTGCCGAAATCCAGGCTGCCAAAGAGAATGCTGTTGGCGATGCTGGCGTTCTGATGCGCGAGAACGGTATCCGGCGCGGCGCCCATCAGTGGCGCGATTTTGTTGCCCGCCGTCTGCGGCAGCTCGAACCAGCCGCTGCCCCAAGCCGATACGCCCTGCTCCGCCCAAGTATCCGCGTAAAAGCGCAGGCTATCATAGACGCCGCGCGGCATAGCGCCCAGGGAATTGCTGATGAGATAATTGCAGCGACTGAGAATCGGAAATTCGTCGCGCCATTGCAGCAGGCTGTCCGTGGTCATGTTCGTGGCTTTCCCAGTGGTCGATAGGTTTCGTATTTAACCACAGAGCGCGCGGGTGACACAGAGGAAAACAGGTCGCTCTTCCCGCTTTGACGTTTGGCTTTCTTTTGCGCCGAGCGGCGCATCAGGGCAATCGCTTCAAATTATTTTCAACATAGAGGACGCAGAGGACACAGAGTTCGTAGGAGTTTAGACGACTATTCTTCTAAATCTGCGGCCCGGAATCGGCAACAGTCCCCAGCGAAACGTGATTTGTCACCAAAAATCACAGCTGAAATGAGAATTTTGCTTTTCTCTGCGTTCTCTGCGTACTCTGTAGTTAATTTTCAGTTTAGAATCCCGCCATTTCGTCCGCCATCATTTTGAAGCGATTGCCCTGGCGGCGCATGCTACAATTTGACGCTAGCCGCGACGCGCAGGTAAAATGTCGCGATATGATCACTTGCGCGAGGACGGATATGCCCGAACTCAACATCAAGACCGTGGCCGGCAACGGCGACTTTGAAGAAGTCATCGCGAGCGCGAATCCCGATATTCAAGCGATTGCCCGCGCCGCGCGCGACCTGCTGGCCGATGTCATGCCCGGCATCACCGAGGTGCCCTGGGCGCGGCAGAAGATCGCCGGATATGGCGTCGGTCCCAAGAAGATGTCCCAGCACTTCTGCTACCTCGCGCCCTACAAAAAGCACTTGAACCTGGGCTTCTTCTATGGCGCCGACCTGCCCGATCCACAGAATTTGCTGGAAGGCGCGGGCAAGGAACTGCGGCATATCAAGATCCGCAGCGCGGAAGAACTGCAACAGCCAGCCGTCCGCGCCCTGGTTGAGCAAGCCAGTCAGCACTTGCCCAAGCTCAAATGAGCAGAGCGGACCTGGCGCGCCTGATCACAGCCATCGCCGAATATGACGGCAAACGTAGCGACGGCTTGGAACTTGTCGCCGCGCAGGTTGACCCGTCGCGGGCTGTCTTAAAAACGCTATGCGAACTCGTCCAAGCCAAAGACGCGCGCGTCCAGAGCGCCTCGTCCTGGCTGCTGCGGCGCTATGTGGACGCGGGGGCGGCTTTGTCCCCGCAACAAACGGAGCAGACGCTTGCTGTCTTGAAGAGCGGCTGCCAGCATGGTCTCCAATGGCAAGCGCGCTTGCACGTGCTGCAAATGATGGGAAATCTGACCCTGCCGTCAACGCTAGCCGAGGAATTGTGGCATGCGCTTGTCGAGGGGACAAAAGACGTCAACAAATTCATCCGCGCCTGGTCCTATTACGGCCTGGCTGTGCTGGCCGAGCAACATCCGATCTATCGCGTCCGCGCGCTCAGCTTGATCGTGGTGGCGGAACACGAAGATGCTCCGTCCGTGCGCGCCCGCATCAGGCGGATCCGCAAGGCATTCAAGTGGGCGGGATAAGTCGGCGTCCGCAATCCACGCTAGGAACAGAAACACTCGCGTAATTTCGCTTTCTGTACTTTTCCCAGCGCGTTGCTTGGCAGCTCGTCCGCTACGATGACGCGGCGCGGCGTTTTATAGGCTGCCAGGCGTCGGCGGCAATAGTCGATGATTTCGGCGCTGTCTATCGTTGCGTCCACGCGCGGCACGACAACCGCGAGCGCTTGTTCGCCCCATTCGGCGTCCGGGCAGCCGATCACGGCGCAGGCTGCTATCGCCTCATGCGTCAGCAGAGCCAGCTCAACTTCGGGCGGATAGATATTCAAGCCCCCGCTGATAATCAGATCCTTGGCTCGGCCCTTAAGCGTGTAATAGCCATCCGCCTCGCGCAGCGCCAGGTCGCCCGTGCGCAGCCAGCCGTCATCCGTGAATGCCTCCGCCGTTTTTTGCGGCTGCTTCCAGTAACCAGCGAAGACGTGATCGCCTTTGATTTGCAACTCACCAACTTGATCGTCCGGCAGGACAGCGCCGCTATCGGGGTCGACGATACGCGCCGAGACGCCGGGCAGGGGCTTGCCCACCGCGCCAACGCGCCGTTCCCCGCGCAGCGGATTGGACAGGTTCATACCCGTCTCGGTCATGCCATAGCGCTCCAGCAAGGTAACATTGAAGACCCGTTGATAACCATAAAACAGGTCATCAGGCAAACGGTCGGAGCCCGATGTCAAGAGCCGCATGCCGCTGAGGTCATAGTGTTCTTCGCCCGCCTGTTGATACAGGCGCCGGTGCATAGTCGGCACGCCCATGAACACGCTGAAACGCCCGGACAGGAGCAGATCCAAGGTCGCCGACGCGTCGAAAGCGCTTGTGAGCACGGCTGTCGCACCCGCGTGCAGCGCGCCGTGCAGCGCCACGACCAAGCCATGCACGTGAAATATCGGCAAGACGTGCAGCAGCACATCATCTTCGCGCCAGCCCCAGGCTTCGTGCAAGGCGGCGATATTGGCGCTCAGGTTGCCATGCGTGATGCGCGCGCCTTTGGGACGGCTGGTCGTGCCACTGGTATAAAGCATCATGGCGGTCTGCTTCGGATCGCTTGGTGGGTCGCTGGTCAGGGAATGCCCAGGGCTGGGCGCATAGTCCTCCAGCCAGTCCAAACCGCCGCGCTGCGGTTGCTGAATGAAAGACGTCGTTGGGCGATCGGGCAATTCGTCGCGGAAGGCTTTGATCAGGGGCGCGTCTTTGGCATCGGCGATAAAGACGCTGGCGCCGGCATCCGCCAGAAAATAGCGCAATTCGGCTTCGGGATAAGCCGGATTGAGTGGCAAGAAGATCGCGCCGAGCTGCATTGTCGCCAAGTGAAAATAGATGAAAGGCAAGGACTTGGGCAATTGCACGGCGACCCGGTCCCCGCGCTTGACGCCCAGCGAAAGCAAATAGGTTGCCGCGCGCTTGACATGCCCTTCCAATTGCGCATAGCTTAGCTGCCGAGTCCCGCAGTCGCCGAGAAACTCAATGGCGGTCTTGTCGGGGCGGTCACGGTAATGCCGCGCCAATGTATCGAGGAACATTTCCTTCGCCTTTCCCCCAACATGCGCGCCACAATTATCTTAAGCGCCGAGGACACCGACAAAAAATTGAGAAACGGCAGGGGCGACTCGCTGGGTCGCGTAGGGCGCGTAGGTGGCGTAGGGCGCGTAGACACAGCCCTTCAACACAGCCCATCAGTACCCATTCAGCAGGCTTCATTTCATCTTGGGCGAGCTAAGTTCCGCCCCTGCAATATCCTTTGCTATGTCGGATTTCGTTTCTTTGCTGGGTTTAAGTCTGCGCTCTCTGCGTCCACTCTCGTTTATTTCACGTTAGAATTTGCATCGTTGTAATGAGGCAATTTGAAGCGATTGCTTTGGAATTTCTTTCTGGGCGCGAGGCGGACATGACAATCTGTTGACAAGTTCTAGGGCAGGCAAGCCGCGACGGCATCCAGCTCAGCCAGATAACGGGTGGTGCCGGGTAATTGGCACATCAGGCTAGCGGCGGCGCAGCCCCAGCGCGCCGCTTCGGGCAGCGGTAGTCCCTCCAGCAAGCCATAGAGCAAGCCCGCCTTGAAGGTGTCGCCGGCGCCGGTAGTATCAACAACACTGACAGCCGGCGGCTGGATCTGCTGCTGATCGCCCGCTTTTGGCAACAAGGTGACCGGCACCGCCGCGTCGGTGATGATGACATGGCAATCGCCCGCCGCCCGTAGGCTCTGCGCCAATGCCAGCGGCTCGCTGCCCGGCGCCCGGCTGCGCGCGACCGAGGCGGAAATCACCAGCGCATCGACATAGGGCAGCAGCGCGTGATCTTGCTGGTAAATGTCATTGACAAGCACGGGAACGCCCGCCGCGGCAGCCAGCCGAGCGGCTCTCAAGCGCGGCTCCAGCGGACCCGACATATCGAGGTTGAGCCACTCAATGCCCACCAGCATCGGCGCTTCCAGCTCGGTGATGCGCAACTCGTCCAGCCAGTGCATGATGAAGCTGCGTTCGCCATCCGGCGTTACCAGGCATTGACAGCGCGGGCTGCGATAGCCAGAGTGGCAGGCGACATAGCGCGCGTCGAGATGTTCCAGCGCGCCGAGCAAGCTGCGCACCCTATCTCCGGCGCGGTCATCGCCGAGATCGTGCCCCAGCAGCCGCGTGGCGATGCCCCAATTCGCCAGCCACATCGCGCTATTCGCCGCGGCTCCCCCGACATTTTCAAATTCGTCCTGGGTGTTGCCGGCGCGGTTCAATGTGGGCAGGCGGTCGAGCTTGAGGTAGATATCGAGGTCGATTTCCCCATAGCAGAGGATACGTGGCTGGGTCATAGGCTTGGTATGGCGACAACGAGCCAGTGAACACTATTTTGGCTCGCCTCGCTGGCTATTCCGCTTGGCAAGAATTCGCGCCGCCTGGGCGCGGATAATCTGACAATCATTAGGGACGCGGACCCGCCCCCCACCAAGTATGATACTGCCTGTAATTGGCGATGGTGTTTCGATCCCAAGCGATCCAGGGACTGTCAGGATCGATTGTGGAGATCGCTTCCAAGGTCAATTCGTGGCAGGGCAATTCGTTTCTCCATTCTTCCGCGTACCATATTCCAGCTTGCCAGTGATGTACATGGCAGGCTTCGTGCAGCAGCGCTAATATCAGGCGGACATAAAAGTCTTCGCCAGCGCCAGGCGGCGGCTCGTCGTCACGGTCTACAACCATTAACTTCGCTTGTAAATAGACGCCCGTCGAGCCACGACCTTTATCTTGCCTGACTGTATCAAGTCCAGTAATCGCGTAATTATACCAATGCGGCGCTCGCTTCTTCAGCATTTCGAAGGCTCGGTTGAATTGCGCGACAAAGCCCCCCGAGCCTTCAATGTCCACACCTAGATCTTCACATTGATTCCGTTGAAACGCCTGGAACCCGCTTGCCCAATCAGAGGCGCTATGGCATTGCCAACCAGCGTCGCAACAATTGTCGACTTGAGCTGAGCCCGCATGCGCCGGCTGCGTCCGGGATTGCGTCGGCGCGGCGCAGCGACCATTTTGATATGCCCAATAGCCGTCCGTCCATTCCTGGTCGCTATGGCATTGCCTATCGACAAAACAACAATTGTCGATAGCGCCGCCGGGCTGCGCCGATGATTGCTCTCCGCCATTGCCCTCAACTCGGCTAAAACTGACCCAGCCCGCCATCCAAACTTCGTTCCCGTTGCGCTTGATCTTTAACCAGCGGTCGGACGCGCCGATGACCTGCAATACGCTGCCGGCCGGCGCAGTAGCGACAACTTCGCCCTGGAGGCTATTGCTCAAGCGCAAATTGGTGTTGAAGGCGACTCGGATGGAATAATGTTGCGCGCTTGCCAGGTTGGAAAAAACGAAAATCACAAGCGAGATTGCCCAGAACCTGGCTCTCGACAAGGGAATTCTCAGCGAGCGCAGTTTTGCCGCCAAGTCCATTTACTTCCTGCCTAGCGCATCAGCATGGCTTACAGGGGCCGCACCTCGACATCCTCGCAGCCGATCCTGCCTTCTTCCGCGATGAGCGCGATGCCGCCGCCGCTAAAGCGCGCCTGCGGATCTACGGCTTTGACGCGCAGCGCTCCATTGACGTAACCGCTCAAGGCGCTGCCTTCAACTTTGAGCGTGAGCTGGTGTTCCTTGCCAAAGCTCCAGCCGCCGTCAGCTTGCGCCAGGATCGTGTCTTTGCCTTCGCAGCTAGCGACCAGGCGTGTATTCTCTTCGTCGCAGAGCAGCGCGTAGTGGCGCTTCATGCCTTGGACGCGCGCGCCCAGCCCGCCTGCCTTGCACATGTGCGGCGTCATCTTGGCGCTGACTTGATAGTCGGTCCAATCGCGGCAGCCGGTCATCATCAGCCCGCGTCCCTCGTTCTGGATCAGACGGTAGGTTTCTGGATAAAAGTCGAGGAATATCATTTTGCCCTTGGCGGCGTCGAGGCCGTTCACCCAGGCGCGCTTCCACATGATGCCGCCCAGCTGACGGTCCCAGCGGGCGAAATTCCGCTGGTGCGGGCGTTTCAAGCTTATGTTTGGCGCGCCTTCCCAGGTCAGCCAATCGAGATAGACGCGGCCGCTGGCGCCGCCTTCGCCACTAATCTGAACGCCGACCTTGGCGATGGGATAACCTTCCAGATCCGGCACTTGCCAGACGAGTTCCGCCGATTGCCCCGCCGAAAAACGATCGCCCGATCCGGTCAGCACGACGAGGTTGTCGTCGCGGTCGTAATGCTGCACATACAGCGAGATCTCAACCGCTGCGTCGTTCTCTTCCGCGGCCAGGACGCGCGCGCGGATCGTCTGACCCGGCGAGAGCCTGGGGCTGGCCATCAGGCTATAGCCGGGACCCTCGAAATGTTTGTTGACTTCAAGCGAGGGCACAAAGGTAGCTGTCTCGACGCGGCCCACGCGCCCGGGGGCCAAAGCAGCATAATCCAGCGCCAGCAGGCGCTCGCCATATAAGCTGAGGTCGGGGGCTTGCACGTTGCTGATGGCGCAGACATCGCGCGTCGCGATCGAGTCCGCATTCATGAAGCCTTGCACCGAACCGGGCAAGTCGAAGTGGTAGCGCGCGCCGCCCTTGGGCGCGATCGGCGCCAGGTTTTGCAGCGCGCGTCCTGTGTTCACCAGGCGAACGGTTTGCGTGACGGCATCGGTAACCGCATTGCCGCCATCGGCAGTGGGGATATACAAGCGGTCGGCCACAGGACCGCGGTAATCCGGTCCCGTTTCCAAGCCCGCCAAGCCGTCTTTGATGCCCATCAGGCAGCCGACATTGCCGGAATTGCAGTCGGTATCCCAGCCACAGGTATTGACGATCATCAGCGTGCGCTGGAAATCGTCATCGCCATAGAGCATCGACAAAACGATCAAGCCGTGGTTGGGAATCATGTGGCAGTTGCCGCCATAAATGTGATAGCCATAACGCTCCGCCAGCAGCTCGCGCCCCTTGCGCCAGTCGGGTTCTTTGGCATGCCATTCGCGGATATCGTTGATCATGTGATAAATGATGGAGTCGTCTGGAATCACGGAAAGGCCGGTGTCAATGAGCTTGTTGATATCGGACTCGACAAAAGCGGCCGCTTCCATCGCCGCCAGGCATTGCGCGCCATAGATGGCTTCGCCGCCATGGCTGACGGATGCGGCGCGCCCAGCCAGGTCAGCCGCGAATTCGGGATCGCCCGGCGCGACCATCGCCCAGCCATCGATGAAAATCTGCGAGCCAATCTGCTCGGCGACGACCTTGCCGTTTAGCTCCACCGAGCCGCTGAGCGGCGGTTCGTAGCCCTGTTTCAGGCGCAAATAGGCGGTGTGCTCGGTGGAATTGCCCATGCCGCCCCACCACAGCACCGTCTGTTCTTCGACCAGGTAATTGAGCCAGGTCTGGCCGATCTGCGCGGCGGTAAGATCGCGATTGTAGGCGTAATCTTCCAGCGCGCGGACAAAGGTGAAGGTGCCGGAAATATCATCATCGGTGACGATCAAAGGCACGTTTAGTTTATCGTGCACGTAATAGTTGATTTCGCCCAGGTGCTGCGTGATCGCCTCGTAGGACCAGCCTTCAAAGGGGCGACCCAGATATACGCCGATCAACTTGCCCAGCACGCCGGCGTAAACCCGTTCCAGATAATCCGAGGGAAGTGTCATTTTGTTCTCCTATGTCCTGCAAAACCAATGTCCTGTAAAGCCTGAAAAAGATTGAAAGAAGCCATCCCAGGGCTGACTTCCCAACAAATCTGGAATAGCTGCCGTCCATCTAAATCTGCGCCTAAATCTGCGCCCAGCTTAGGTCTTGATGCCGCCTTCCGCCAAGCCCTCGATGAACTGGCGTTGCAGCGCTAAAAACAGCACCATGACCGGGAAGAGGATGATGATGGCGCCGGCGCTGGTCAGCGCCCAATTAGTGTCGAAGCGGTCGACGAACTTGGCGAAACTGGTCGTGACCGGGAATCGGTTCGGGTCGTGGACAAATGTCAGCGCCAGGGTGTATTCGTTCCAGACACCCAAGCCCACAACCAAGCCAACAGTCAGGAAGCCGGGTTTAGTCAAGGGCAGCACGATGCGCGTCAGCACCTGGAATTCGTTGGCGCCGTCGACGCGGGCGGCGTCTTCCAACTCGCTGGGCAAGTCGATCATGTACGAGCGCAGCAGGAAGATGGTCAAGGGGGCGTTGCCGGCGATATAGATAATGATCAACCCATGAAACGTGCCGAGCATTTTCATCATGCGCATTTGCACAAAGAGCGGGACGATATACATCCAAACCGGGATAGTCGAGGCGATGAGAAAATAGAGCATGAGCAGGTCGGAGCCGGGTGGTCGCTTGCGCGCCAAGGCATAGGCAGCCAAACCGCCCAGCACCAACTCAGCCGCAATGGTAAATACCACATAAATGACGCTGTTGCGCATGGTGACAGCGAAATTGCCCTTGTCCCAAGCCTCGGGGAAGTTTTCGATGACAATCCGGGTAGGCGGTCCCAGCGGATTCTGCCCGATTTCCAGCTCTGTTTTGAGCGAGTTAAATAACAAGACAGCCAGCGGTATGACGGCGAAGGCCGTCAACAGCAGCAGCACGGTGTGGTTGAAGACCAAAAGCTTGCTGCGTTCGCGGCTGCGCCCCTTTTGAAAGACAGTGTCGCGGAGTGATACCCTCCCGATCGCGGTCATATATCCCATCCTCTCCGTCGCAGCATGACAAATATCATGATGATGAAACCGGCAAATATGCTGATGACGACGCCTTGCGCCGCGGCGTAACCAGCTTCAAAGCGCTGGAAGGCGTTCTTGTAAAGTTGCGTGGCGATCACTTCGGAAGCGCCGCCCGGTCCGCCTTGTGTAATCAACCAGATGTAATCAAATGCCAGGAAGGACCAAATTGCCACCATCATAAACATGAAGAGTACGATGGGCCGGATGCCGGGCAAGGTTACATGGCGGAATTCTTGCCAGCGATTGGCGCCGTCAATCTTGGCGGCGTCGTAGAGCACGGGCGGGATGGCTTGCATGGCAGCCAGGAACAGGATCATCAAGAAGCCCCAGAAATGCCAGTTGTCGATGAAGGCGATAGACATCAGGGCGGTATCGGTGCGACCAAGAAAGGCGACCTCAAAGCCCTCGATTCCCAGCGCCTTAGCCGAGGCGGCGACGATGCCTTGCTTCGGGTTCAAGAGGTTTTTCCAAATGGTTGTTGTGACGACGCTGGCCAAGACATAGGGGATGAAGAGAATGCTGCGATACAACATGCCGCCGCGTTTGATCTGCGCCAACTGGGTCGCGCAGAACAGCGCCATAATAAATGGAACAGTCAGGAAAAAAACCATCCAGACAACGTTGTTGCTTAGCGACTTGCCAAAAGATCGGTCTTCGAATAATAGCTCTTGATAGTTCTCCAAGCCGATGAAGTTGACATTGGGGTTAATGCCGCCCCAATCGGTCATGGACATATAGACGCCTTGCACGGCCGGGATAGCGACGACGAAAATGTGGATAATCAGCAGCGGCGCGATGAAAATCCATGGGATGATGACATTGCGCAAGAATTTACGGCGCCAGGCATCGTCATTGAGCTTTTCAATAACCGTCGTCGGTTGCTTTTGAGCCAGAACCGCCATAGTTATAGCCTTTCCTGGATCTGGATAGGATGAAAGGTGGCGCTGACCGCCATAACAACAGCCAGCGCCGGAAAACTAAGCCTTAGCGGGTTGGAATGGGCGGGATATCCCCGGCTTCCAGCTCTTCGGCAAAGAGCTCGTTCAAGCCTTCGAGATAATCCATGACGGTGATTTCGCCGGTCCAGACGCGCTCTACTTCTTCATAGATGTAGACATCGCTCTTGGGGGGCCAAAAGGTCCAGGTGGTATAGCCATAGCGGTCATTTGCCGAGGCGTCCGACAGGTCGGCATAGACCTTCGCGATGCGTGGGTCCAGCTCGCCCATGACTTCTGCCGAAATCTCGACGGGGGCTGGTCCCTTGAGGCAGGACGTCAGCATCTTGCCTTGCGTTTCCGGCGAGAAGTACCAGGTCAAGAATTTGGCGGCTGCTTCGGGATTCGGGCTGTTGGCGTTGATGGAACTGGTGTTGCCCATGCCGATGGTGAAGTGATCGTCGCCGGTCTTGCTGGGTACAGATACCCAATCCCAGCCTTGACCCGACTCGGTGTGGTAATCGCTCAATTCGCGGATTGCCCAACTGCCTTCGATATTCATCGCCGCAGTCCCGTCCGCCAACATCGCCCGGCGTGTCGGACCTTCGTTGGTGAAGTAGAGGTCGATGCCGCCACCGTACCAACCAGCCTGCATTTGCGCGTCCAGGACTTCCATGGCTTCTACCATGCTCTCGTCCGTCCAGGGGATTTGCCCGGTCAGCGCCTTGTAGACGTTGTGGGGACCAGCGATTTGGGTCATGTATTCGCCCACGAACCATTCGTTCGAGGGGCGCCAGCTAGCATTGCCATGGGAGAAGACGGTGTAGCCGGCCGCGGCGACTTCTTCGCCCAGGGCGTTCAGTTCGTCCATCGTTTCCGGCGGCGTCCAGCCGTTCGCCTCGAAGACGTCGGTGTTGTAATAGAGCAGCAGCGTTTCCAGCTCATCGGAAAGGCTATAGAGCTGACCATCGACCAAGCCCAAGTCCAGCGCCCAATCGAAGAAGAAATCGCCCCAGCCCATCGATTCAGAGAAGGAGTCCATGGGCAGGATCAAACCAGCCTGCGCCATTTCGTAGACAAAAGAGGGACCGGGCGTGCGTACAATATCGGGTCCGCCGCCGCCAACAACCGCGGTGCGGGTAGCGTTCCAGGTATCGGCCTGCGGCACGATCTCCAACTGGACCGACGGGTCAATGTCGTTGAATTCCATCATGATGGGACCCCAACAGTCCAGCGTGGCGCCTTCGGCGAACCACATGCTGACGGTGGTGGCATCCTGCGCGCCAACTGGCGCAAGCGCCAGCGCCAATACTGCGATTAGGAAAAGAAGCTTGATGCCTTTCATTTTTTCCTCCTTATAGAGCGGAATAGTACAGACAAGCATGATTTGCTTCGCGGAATACACTCGTTCAATAATGCCTCCTTTTATTGTTCCTGCTATATTGATTTCTGATTTACCAGATGTTCGCTTTACCGTGCAAAATATGACTATGAAAATAATAGCGCATAGGAAACCGATTACGCAAGTATATTATGAAAGGCAAAAGTAATAACCTGATAATTAGCCCATTGCGTGTTCATGACGGGGATTAACCGTAAAGACACAAAGTATCACGAAGTTTTTTTCTTATATGCTCCTTATATGCTCTATGTACTTTGCGTCTATGCTATTCGCCGCGCTCGAACGTCACTAATATGCCGCGATCTGCCCGTCGGCGCGCGGCTCGCTGCCGCCGTGCATCACGCCAGTATCCGCATCGTAGCGGATGATCTGCCCGCGCCCGAAGTTGCCCCGTCCCAGTCCCGCTTCCGGTTGAATGCGATGACCGCGCTCGGCTAGATCCGCCATCGTCTTGAAAGGACTGCCTTCTTCGATTAATAGGCTGCCGCCGGGATCGCCGTTTTGAATCATCCAGCGCGGTCGATTGAGCGCCTCTTGCGGATTAAGATCGTCGTCAACCAAGGCGCTGATGACCTGGAAGTGCCCCTGCGGCTGCATGAAGCCGCCCATCACGCCAAAGCTCGCCCAGAGCGCGCCGTCTTTCAGCGCCAGACCCGGGATAATGGTGTGATAAGGGCGCTTGCCTGGCGCCAGGCAATTGCGATGACCCGGAACAAGCGAGAAGCCAGCGCCGCGATTCTGCAGCCAGACGCCCGTTCCCTCTGCGACGATGCCAACGCCAAAACCCATATACAAGCTCTTGATGAAGGAGCAAGCGTTGCCCTCGCCATCGACAACGCTGAGGTAGATGGTGTCCGAGCCGCCGGGCAGATCGCCGGGAACAGGTGGCGGATCGATAGCGTAATAGTCTTGAATCAGCGCCGCCCGCTCCGCCGCGTATTCCGGGCTCAGCAGCCTGTCCAGCGGCAGTTCAACTTGGCTCATATCGGCGATGTATTCGTGGGCATCCGCCCAAGCCAGGCGCATGCTCTCGACCATCAGATGAATGCGCTGCGGCGAATCCCAGGCGAGCGCGCCCAAATCGAAATTCGCGGCGATATTAAGCGCGATCAGCGCCGTCAAACCCTGGCCGTTTGGCGGGCACTCGACAATCGTCACACCGCGATAATCGGTCGCAATCGGCTCGTCCCAGGTGGAATGATGATCCCGCAAGTCCTCGCGCGTCATGAAGCCGCCCCGCTCTGCCAGCGAGGCCACGATGGCGTCGGCGACGGGACCGCTGTAGAAGGCGTCGGGTCCGCCTTCGGCGATGCCGCGCAGCGTCTTTGCCAAGCCCGGCAAGCGCATGATTTGCCCGGCTTTTGGCGTGAAGCCACCTGGCAAGTACTCCTCGGCATTGGCGGCGCTGCGCAAAAACGCGCCCGAGCGCCCCCAGCGATAGCCAACCACCGGCGCCAGCGGATAACCCGCCTCGGCGTAGTGGATGGCGTCTTGCAGCACATCAGCCAGCGTCATCCTGCCATGTCTTTCGAGCAGGTCATGCCAGCCGCGCACGGCGCCTGGCACGGTGACTGCATGGGCGTGGCGGTGGTTCATCTTCTGCCAGCCCAGCGCGCGTACTGCATGCAAAGTCAAGGCTTTTGGCGCGCGGCCGCTGCCGTTGAGGGCGCTGACCTGCTTGCTGCGGGCGTCGTAGTAGAGGGCGAAGCAATCGCCGCCGACCCCGCAGGACCCCGGATCCATGACATTCATCATGGCGGATGTGGCGACGGCGGCGTCGGCGGCATTGCCGCCCATGCGCAAGATGTTGAGCCCGGCTTGCGCCGCCAGCGGGTTGCTTGCGCCGACCATGCCGCGCCGCGCGCTGATCATGGAGCGGCGGGAGTTGAAATCGAATGACATGGTTTTCATTGCCGAGCCTCCTTTGGGAAGGAAGGGAGATGGGAACTTCAGCGTATTGTCTCTTACTTGGATTTGTTCGCGCAAGGCGTAAGCAGTAATCGCAGCAGATTTTTTCTTTACCACCGAGGTTCGCGTCGACACTGACCGCCGACGCAGACCCTCAGAGGCATCTAAATGTTCTAGCTATATGTAACATTCGACATATATTGGTCCTTGACGCGCTTGCTCTGGTCAGAGCTTTTGTTCCATCCCGTCTCGACCGTCTCGGATTACCGCCAGCAATTCACGAAGCGCTTCATTAACTGTCGCCGCCCAGCGCAAACAGCAAGTGAATCGCCACCTCAATCGCGCTGTGCAGATCCTCGATGACAATAAACTCGTTCGGCGCGTGAGAATTGTCGCCCGAGCCGTAACCGAACATCGTGACCGGCGCGCCCAGCTCGCGCCCCAGGATGCCGCCAATCGGCAGCGAGCCGCCATGCCGCATGAGCAGCGCCTCTTTGCCCAGGACGGCTTTGAGCGCTTGCTGAATCGCTCGAATCTCCCGCCCGTCGTCCGGCATCAAAAATGGATGGGCGCTGCTGATGAGCTCGGTTTCGATGGCGATACCGGGCTCGGCGAATGACATGACATGCTCGACAAAGCGCCGCCACATCGCCTCGGAATCTTGCCCGGCCACCGTGCGCATCGTTACTTTGAAGCCCGCTTGCGCCGGAATGATCGCGCGATTTCCCTCGCCCTGATGTCCGCCGTAAACGCCATTGACATCCAGCGTAGGCTGCGCCGTCGTCCGTTCGGCGAAGACGCCGAGGGCATCGCCAAAGAAAGCCTCGACCCCCGCCGCGCGCTGCAAGCCCGGTCCGATCGTCTGCCAAAGTTGATTCAAATGGCGCTCCTGACGGTCCGACAGCGGAATGCGGTCGTCGTAGAAGCCTTTGATCCGCACACGGCCGCTGGCGTCGTGGAAAGAAGCGATGAGGCGCGCTGCGACATGCAGCGGGTTCTTCACCGCCCCGCCATAGCGCCCGGAATGCAGGTCATGCGGCGGTCCCTTTAGCTTCACTTCGCCCATAATCGCGCCGCGAACCGCGGTGCCGATTAGCGGTTGCCGGGGCGAAAAAGGACCATCGCAAATGATCAGCGCATCCGCCGCCAGCAGCGCCTTTTGCGCCCGAACGAAATCGCCCGTATTGCGCGAACCGAGTTCCTCTTCGCCTTCGAAAAGGAACTTGACGTTGACTGGCAGCTCACGCGATACCGCAAGCGTAGACTCGACAGCTTTGAGATTGACCCAAATGCCGCATTTGTCATCCACCGCGCCACGCGCGACCAGGCGATCTGCCACAATGGTCGGCTCGAATGGCTGCGTCTGCCAAAGCGCGGCATCGCCAACCGGCTGAACATCATAGTGCGCGTAGATGAGGATAGTCGGCTTGTCAGCGCCCGCGCGCAGCCAGTCGCCATAAAGGACGGGATTTCCCGCCGTCGCGATCGCGCGGCAATTTTCTATGCCGACGCGCCGCATCTCGGCGGCGAGCCAGTCCACACAAGCCAGCAATTGCGGCTGAAAGGCAGGATCTTGGCTGATAGACGGGAAGCGCAGCAGCGCCTTGAATCCCGCCAGATAGTCATCCCTGGCGCGGCGGGCGTATTCAACTGCGGCTGAGACGATACTGTGATTTGCTGCCATGGCAGAAATCCCTTGATGATCCGCTCAATATCCGATTTGTCTTAAGTCAGTTTTGACAGAGCGCATCCGCTTGTTACAATAAGCCTGCGCCGAATATAACTCGGTTCCACTGACGGGAACAACGTCGAAGCCGTAGTACGACATTGCCCGTGTCCAGCGACCGAAACGAATCAACTTTGTCAAGACTTTCAATATCAAGACATTCAAACGGAGGAATCAGCATATATGCAAGCACTTTACGAATCCAAGCAGGCTGACCTGGAAAATACCTTGCTTGACGCGCTCGACTCCCACGAGCCCTGGTCATTGATCGAACGTTTCACCACCTTGGTGCGCGAATCATCGTCCGAGGACGAGCGCAGCGCTTTCAACTACATCGCGGAGCGGTTGTCGGCGCTGGGCATACCCCATACCATGCACATGCCGGAGCTCTTCTTGAGCGTACCGGTCAGCGCGTCGCTGGTCGCGGGCGGCAAAACCTATCGCTCCAAAACGCCCGGCTTTTCCATCAGCACGCCCGACGGCGGCATCAGCGGTGAAGTCGTCCGCATCGAAGGTTTCGCCGCGGGGCGCAGCGTCGACTTCTTCGATTTCTCCCCGACCACCGATGTGGATGTCGAGGGCAAGATCGTGGTGGTCGATGGTTTTGGCGGTCCGCCGCCGGTCTGGTATTTCCAGAATAAAGGCGCGAAGGGCGCGATATTCATCAATCCCGGTGCCGATATTCATTGGGGCATTTGCACGACCATCTGGGGCGCGCCCGACCTGGATAATTATCATCGCCAACCCACCATCCCCGTCCTTTCGATCAACCGTCCCGACGGCGAAGACCTCTTAAAACAGATGGAACAGGGCGCTCTTGAGGTTACACTGCACACGGAACTGAAAGAGGGCTGGTTCGAATGCCCCTGCCTGGTCGCCGAAATCAAAGGGGTTATCGAGCCGGAGCGCTTTGCGCTGGTGCATGGCCATCTCGATTCCTGGGATGTCGGCATCGGCGACAACGCCGTCGGCGACGCCACCCTGCTGGAGCTGGCGCGCATTTTCCACGACAATCGCGCTGGCATGGCGCGCAGCCTGCGCGTGGCTTGGTGGTCCGGGCACTCCACAGGCCGCTACGGCGCCTCGACCTGGTATGCCGACGCTTTTGGGCTCGACCTGGCGCGCGATTGCGTGGCGCAGATGAATATCGATTCGCCCGGCTGCCGTTGGGCGACCGAGTATCGCGGCGTAACCGTCATGAGCGAAGCCGAAGCATTCGCGGCGACATCGGTCAAGGATGCCACGGGCAAGGGCTTCAGCGGCGAGCGGCCCCATCAAGCCGGCGATTATTCCTTCAATAACATCGGCATCTCGAGCCTGTTCATGCTGCTCTCCTCCATGCCGTTGTCCAAGGCGGAAGAAATGGGCTACTACCCGGTCGGCGGCTGTGGCGCCAACATCGCCTGGCACACGGAAAACGATCAACTGGAGATCGCCGACAAGGACAATCTGATGCGCGACCTGCGGGTCTATGCGACCGCGCTGCAGCGCCTGGTCAACAATCCGCTGCATCCCTACGACTTCCGCGCGCTGACCGCCGAATTCAAAGCCACCCTGGACAAGTATGCGGCAGCAGCCGGCGCAGACGCGAACTTCGCGCCCGCCTATGATGCGCTGGCGAACTTGAACGACGCCCTGGACGGCTTATACGCCGCTTCAGCCGGGTTGGCGGACGCGGAGGTCGGTGATGCGCGCGTCCGCGCTTATAACGACGCCCTGCTGGGCATGGCGCGCGAACTGGTCCTGATCAATTACACGCGCAAAGGGCGCTTTCGCAACGAGCCGGCCGTGCGCGTGCCAGAACTACCCGATCTGGCGCCGGCGCTGGACCTGGCGGATGCCGATCATCACATGCGCCGCGTCACGCGCACGCATCTGCTGCGCGGGGTCAATCGTGTGGCTTGGGCTTTCGAGACATCAGCCAATATCGCGCGTACTGCGCTGGGCAAGATCAACGGGTAAAAGAATTCACCGCAGAGATTGTGCAAAGCAAACAATATAGGGGCGGCTCGCTTCCGCGCGTAGACACTGCGGATCAGTCGCCCAAGAAAAACTGTCAATATGGAGAGACCAAAATGAAGCTCATCTACCTGGTATCCGGTCCCATGGGGCGCACAGCCGAAGGGCAAGCCGAGCTGGAGCGGCGGCGCGAATACTTGCAGCGCTTCGCCAGCGCCGAAACCGAAGTCGATATCACCGACATCCCGGCCGGTCCTGGCTCGATTGAGAGCATGTACGAAGAATACCTGTCCATCCCCGAGACGGTCAAAAAGGCGCATGAGCTGCAAGCCGAGGGCTGGGATGGCATTTTGCTCGGCTGTTATGGCGATCCTGGCTTGGGCGCGCTGCGGGAAATGGTCGATATTCCCGTGGTGGGCGCGGGACAGGCGACGGCTTTGATGGCATCGGCGCTGGGACGGCGCTATTCCGTCATCACGGTGACCGACAGCGTCATTGGTCCCATGGAAGAACAGATGCGCGCTACCGGCGGCGGCGAGAAGCTGGCCAGCGTGCGCGCGGTCAATATCCCCGTGCTGGAACTGCACCGCGACCGCGAACAAGCCATCGAGGTTACAATCGAAGAAGGGCGGAAAGCCATCGAAGAAGACCGCGCCGATACGCTGATTGTCGGCTGTATGAGCATGGGGTTCCTAGAGATTCCCGAAGCCTGCCAAGCTGAACTTGGCGTGCCCTTCTTGAACCCGGCGCGCGTGCAGCTGAAATTCTTAGAAGCGATGCTGGGCAGCGGCTTGAGCCATTCCAAGCGCGCTTATATGACGCCGCCCAAGATCGCGTCGGGCTTGGCATCGTCGCCGGCGGATTTGTATCACAGCAAGAATTAAGTTTTGCCTATTTCAAAATAAGCAAGGAACAAGCTTTAATGGAGAACTTTATCCAAATCTTGGTTTTCCTAGCTTACCTAATAGGCGGTTTGTTTGCTTACTGGAAATTGATTCCTCGCTTGTCGTTGGTTGCCAAGCAACTGGCAACTATACTCCTGGTTACGCAAATCTTTGTCATAACTCTATCGATAATTACTCAGAATACCTCGGGCTTCGTCTATTGGTTGTGGCGCTTGAACACGGAGTGGAATGTCCCGGCCACGCTGGCGTCAATACAATTAGCATTGGTCGGCGGGACAGCGCTACTGGCAGCCTACCTTCTGGATAAGCGTTCCAGTTGGCTACGTCTGTATCTGGCAGGTGTAGGATTGGTTTTCCTGTTTCTTGCCTACGACGAATATGTCATGTTGCATGAAACCATCTGGAATTGGCCAATGTATTACGCCATCATTGGTTCTGTAATTGCAATGGTTTCCTTAGCTCTTGCTAAGCATTCTATCCCACGAATTAGGATATGGTTCCTGTTCTTAATTATTGGCTTCGTCATCGCTGCGATTGGCGCTGTATTATTTGAAGAAGACTTTTGGGAGTGTGGGATCGGCATCTATTCCAATTTTGGAATATGTATTGAGCGTATCAATCCAATTTACAATCAATTATATGTATTGGAAGAATCCTTGGAATTTCTAGGCGTCTGGCTGGCGCTGGTTGCCATCCTGGGTTTTTATTCAGATATAGCTCCGCCACCTTCAAGGCGTATGCAAAGTGCGCTTTTTGTATTGCCGTTGCTTTGGTTGCCAATTCTAATCCAAAGTGACGCTATCCACACCATTGAGGAGCAGAGCACAGCCATCGGTACAGCCGTCGAGTTTGAATCCGGCGAGTATTTGCATGGCTACCTCATGAACCGCTCCGAAGAAACCTTGCATTTCCATCTGTATATTTCACCAAGCGCTTGGGATTTCACAGAGCTAGGCTATTCTATTCACTTGGTCGACCAAGACAGTCTTGTCTCCGTCGCTAGCAGTAACAAATATACCAAAACGAATCTTGAATTCTGGATTGGTCCAAGATATGCGCCGGTGCATCGCCAGTGGATAGAAGTCGATACCTCCGATTACCCTCCGAGTAACCGCGCGCTTTGGGTAGTTCTCACACTCTGGCGGAAGGATAGTAAAGATTATGTTTACAAGAAAGTACAATCCAGTGATCGCCAACTTTTAAGCGAGACACAAGTGATTCTGGATGAACTTGTTTTGCCTCCGCCAGCGAGGACGCCTACAACAAACTCAATTGCTGTCTTTGAATACGGGATGATCCTACAGGACGTCAACATCCCAGAACAAGTAAAAGCCGGTTCTTCATTAGAACTCAACTTTACTTGGCGCACGATAGCCGAAGGTCAAGAAGATTATATTCAATTTCTGCATCTGGGACGCGACGAGAGTGAAGAGTGGTTGATACAAGATCGGCAACCTCTGGGATCACGTTTGCCGACTCGTCTGTGGTATGCTGGCTTGCTGGACAGCGAAGTCTGGCAGGTATCTTTACCATCGAACTTAGCGGAGGGCCGCTACTCGCTTTTTACGGGATTATATGATGCCAGCAACATGTCACGAGTGGAGGTAAAGGACGCAAGTGGCGAACCAGTCCTTGATAATCGTGTTTCGCTTGGCAGTTTGATTGTGCAATCCCATTAACGTATGGCAAGCATCTTTACAACCGGTTGCATTGTGAAGTCGCTATACCGTCGCTATACCAAAGTAAGCATTCAAAAATAAGGAGAAGACAATGGAATATGTACTCACAGGCGCAACTTTGATAGACGGCAACGGCGGCGAGCCGCTGACGAATGCCGCCGCGCATGTCGAAGGCGAGCGCATCGCCTGGGTGGGACCCGCGGCCGATCTGCCCGCGGCGGCGCAGGACTGCAAGCAGATTGACGTCAGCGGCAAGTGGCTGCTGCCCGGCTTGATTGACGCGCACATACACATCTGCTACAACGGCGCCGAGAGCGTCTTCGCGCTGCTGGAAAAACCCCGCGATGACTTGGTGCTGGAAGCGGTGGATATCTGCAAGCGCACCCTCGCCCAGGGGGTGACGACGATTCGCGATGTCGGCGGCGAGAAACATATCGAGATGGGCTTGCGCCGCGCGATCGACCGCGGCTTCATCGAGGGACCGCGCATGAAACTCTCGGGCCGCGTGATATCCATGACGGGGGGCCACGCTCATTTCATCGCCCGCGAAGCCGATGGACCGGACGAGATGCGCAAAGCCGCCCGCGAGCAGATCAAAGCCGGTGCCGACTTGGTCAAGCTGATGGCGACCGGCGGCAGCGCTACCCCAGGGCAAGATATTCACGCCAGCCAGCTGACCGTCGAAGAGATTAGCGCGGTGACCGAAGTGGCGCACATGATGGGGCGGACGGTGGCGGCGCATTGCCATGGCACCGGCGGCATCCGCAATTGCGTATTGGGCGGCGTCGACACGATCGAACACGGCACCTACCTCAACGAAGAGACCGCCGACATGATGGTGGAGCGGGGCGCCTCGCTGGTGTTGACAGTCGGCGTCGGCAATCCCGATTTGCAGAGCTATCCGCTTTCGCCCGTGCAAAAAGCCGATGCCGAGCGGCGCAAACCGATGATCGAGCAAGGCGTGAAACAGATCCGCGAGACCATCGCCCTGGCGCGTTCCAAAGGCGTCTTCCTGGGCTGCGGCACCGACGCCGGCGGCAATCCGCTGGCGCCGCATCAATTCGCGATGGCGCGCGAGCTCGAGCTGCTGGTCGAGAACGATTTGACTGCGCTGGAAGCGATCACGATTGGCACGCGCAACAACGCCAAAATTCTGCGCTGGGACGACGAAATAGGCACAGTAGAAGCGGGCAAATACGCCGACCTGCTGTTGCTTGACGCCGATCCCCTAGTGGATATTCGCAACCTGCGCGCTATCGCCGCGGTCATCAAGGGCGGCAAGAAGGTTCAGGCTTAGGCGATGCCCACAATTGCGCTGGTTGGCGACATCTTCTTGCAGCAGCCCCTGCCGCCTACGGAGGAACTCGCGGCGGTGGCCAAGCGCCTGCGCGGCGCGGATATCGCCTTCGGCAATTTGGAGACGCCCGTCACCACCCGCGGCGCGCCGGTCGAGAAGTGGATCAACATGCGCATGCCGCCGGAATTGCTTTCCGATGTTAGCGGTTTGGGCTTTGACATCTTAACGCTGGCGAATAACCACATGATGGATTTCGGCGCGCTGGCTTTCCGCGATACGCTGGATCATTTATGCGCCAAGGATCTGCGCCATGTCGGCGCGGGAATGAACCTCGCGGCCGCCTGGCGCTCGGAAGTCATCACAGTCGGCGGAAGGCGAATCGCCTTCTTGGGCGCGGCGTCGACGCTTGGCGCGCAGTCCGCCGCTACCGCAGACCGACCGGGGGTAGCGCCCATTCACGCGTCGGAAGCCTATGCCATCGATGCGGCCGCCAGTTTGGAGCAGCCGGGCAGCGCGCCTTATGTTTTCACCCGTGCCTGGACAGAGGATGTCGAGCGGGCAATTGCCGCGATTCAAGCGGCGCGGGAAAAGGCGGACTTTGTCGTTCTTGCCATGCACTGGGGCGTGCCGCCTTTCTGGCGTTCGCGCTTTCAAGACGGTTTGGCTGACTATCAGATTGAGGTCGGTCACGCGCTGATAGACGCTGGCGCGGATGTCATCGTCGGGCATCATCCACATTCGCTGGCTGAAGTCGAGGTCTACAAAGGCAAAGTCATCTTTTATAGTTTGGGGAACTTCGTCTTCCACCATAACAAGGGACCGGTCGCCGAGACGCCCGTCAGCCGCAACGCGCCTTATGGCATGTCGACAGACCTGCGGCGCAATCGCGGCTGGTCGGAATCGCTCATCGTCATCGCGGAACTGGACGCCGCGGGTGAAGTCGCGTATCGTTTAGTGCCCATCTTGCTGGATGAGCTTGGCAATCCGGCGCTGCTGGATGGCGCGCCGGCGGCGGCGCTGACCGAGCGCCTGGACGCCATGTCGCCAAACGCGACAATATCGCATGTTGACGGAATCGGACATTTGTACTTAGCTTAACAGTGGCATCACTTGTCCGTTCGTAAGTTTTGTGGAATTGCAGTGGAATGGAACCGCAATTGAAGGAGGTGCCGCCAATACCGCCAAAATGAATCGACCGCTATTTGTCAAGCAAACGTAGAAATGGAGAAAACGAGTCATGAGTGTAAAACTGGCAAGAATCTCGGTGATTGTCGCCTTGCTCGCTTTGGTGATGCTAGCGGTTGCGCCGGTATCATCGCAAAGCGCGGGCGAAGCGGTGCCGCCGATTATCGTTCGCTCGGTCACACAGGCGGAGCGCCCAATCGAATATGAGACCACCCGTTTGGTTGTCGAGAGCATGCGTGAACTGGGCTTGGAAGTCGAACACCGCGCCATCCCCTGGGCGCAATTGATTGACGAAATCTGGTACACGCGCACTGGCGACGAGGCTTGGGAGATGACCTACTGGCGTATGGTCGGCCGACCCGAGCGCTCGGATCCGGATGAGTTCACCTACAACCTCTTCCATTCCAGCGTACGCGACGGCGGCTACAATTTCATCGGCTACAACAACCCCGATTACGACGCCCTGGCGGAAGCGCAGCGCGTGGAAGTAGCGGACAAAGAAGCGCGCCTGGATATCATCTGCGAAGCGCAGCAGATCATTCGCAACGATATGGTCAACGCCTACTTTGTGCATCCCTTGACGCCGCAAGTTGTCAATACGGACGTCTTCAGCGCGGACAGTGTGGTGACGCAGGCTGGCATCGGCGTTCACAACTTCTGGACCTGGATTGGCATCGAGCCGACCGGCGATGACAAGACCCTGATCACCTCGACCACGTCCTTCCTGAATTCTTTTAACCCGCTGGAAATCGCCGGCGACGCGCCCAGCCGCGTTACCGAGATGACTTGGGACCGCCTGATGCGCATCAACCCGATTGGCGTGGCGGAGCCTTGGGCGGCGGAAAGCGTCGACTGGGAAGACTCGCTGAATGTGGTTGTTACCCTGCGCGAAGGCATGAAGTGGCATGACGGCGAGGACGTGCTTTCCGACGACGCCGCCTACAGCTTTGAAGCGGCGCTGGCAGGCACGACGCAGACGGACGAAGACGGCAAAGAATCATTCCGCGCCGAAGCGCCGGATTATTACCCCTTCGCCCGCAATGTCGCCAATATCGAGATCATCGACGACCTGTCGCTGCGTTTCACGCTGCATAGTCCCTCAGCCGCCTTCGAAACCAGTTCGCTAGCCAAGCTGAACTTGATTCCCAAGCATGTTTGGGAACCGATCATCAAGGACCTGCTGGAGCGGGATGACGCCGATGTCGATTCCATCCAGGAAGAAATTCCCATCGGCTCTGGTCCCTTCAAGTATGTGGCTTTCGATGTGAACGAATTTGTCTTGCTCGAGGCATTCGACGATCACTGGGCGCGCCCGAAGATCGATACCTGGATTATGAATGTGCTGCCAAACCAAGAAGCGACTTTGGGGCAGATTCAGTCCGGCGAGATGAACTTCCTTTGGGAATGGCCCGGCGATCCGGCCGTCTTGCAGGAAATCGTGGACGAGAACGAACATCTGGATCTGTTCTCGGCCATCAGCATCGGCTTCCAATACTTCGCCTTCAACGTGCGCTACGAGCCTTTCGATGACGTAACCTTCCGTCAAGCTGTCGCGCATACCATTCCGCAGCAGTTCATCATCGACAACATCTACAATGGCTTCGCGGCGCCTGCCGACAGCTTCGTTTCGGCCGCCTTGGAATACTGGCGTCAATGCGAAGATCTCCCGACTTATGACCAGGGCATTGATGGCGCGCGCGCTTTGCTGGAAAGCGCCGGCTACACCTGGGATGACGACGGACGTCTGCAATACCCGGCGGAATAACGCTTGGGCGCCCCCACCCCAAACCCCTCCCTCATAAAGAGGGAGGGGCTTTATTCACCGAAGCCCGTCCGCCGATTCACCCCTTCCCTCATTTTGGGGGATGCTCGCCTTAGAGATGGCGAGGGGGCCCGGGGATGGGGGCAATACAGGAGCAATAGCGCATGAACCGTGGCGTCGTCTATTACATCCTGGGGCGTTTTTTGCAGAGCGTCATGGTGCTCTGGATCATCGTCACCATTCTCTTTTTGCTCTTCCGGCTGGCGCCCAGCAATCCCCTCGCCAGCTACATCGACACCACCTTCACCAAACAGCAGGAAGCGGCGCTGCTGGCGCGTTTTGGCTTGGACAAGCCGCTGGGTGAACAATACATCATATATTTGCTTAACCTGCTCAAACTCGATCTGGGCGATACTTTCAGCTATTCCGGAAAGAGCGTCCTGGATATCCTGCGCGCCGACCTGCCGAATACAATCTATTTAACTTTGAGTTCTTTGCTGCTCGCTTATTTTGTGGGGGTGCTGGGCGGCATCGCGATGGCGGCGCTGCGCGGCAGCCGCATTGAGCGTGTCGGCACCACCTTCACGCTGATGACGCGGGCGGCGCCGCAATTCTGGGTGGGCATGATATTGCTGACGTTTTTCGCTTTCCAGTGGAATATCTTGCCGTCTTCCGGCATCGGACCAGCCGTCGTGCGCTATCGCTGGGAAACGGAGTGGGACAAGTTGCTGTCGCCGGTCTTCTGGCGTCACATGATCTTGCCCACCTTCACGCTGGCGCTTTATTTGCACGGGCTGCCGCTGCTGCTGATGCGCTCCAACATGCTGGAAGTGCTGGACCAGGACTATGTCACCATGAGTCGGCTGGCTGGCTACAGCGAGTGGCGCGTGATGATCCAAACAGCGGCGCGCAATGCCATGCTGCCGGTCTTGACCGCGCTGACGCTGGGCATCGGTTACAGCATCGGCGGCAATGTTGTGATCGAAAACGTCTTTTCTTGGCCCGGGCTGGGGCGGACGCTGGTGCGGGCGGTCCAGCAAGCCGATTATCCGCTGGCGCAGGGAGCGTTTTTCTTGATCGCGCTCATCATCGTTTTTATGAATTTCATCGCCGATATCTTATACAGCTTGCTCGACCCGCGCGTCGGGGCGTCGGCGCAGGCGCAGGTTTCTTGACGCGGAGGTAAAGTCTATGCAGCAAGAAGCGATGGTGCGCAAAGGACCGCCGAGCCAGCCCAGCCTGCCGAAGGCGCGATACCAGCAGGGCTCCACTATTCGTCAACTGTGGGAGACGAACCTCGAGGTGTTTCAGCGCGACAAAATGGCGCTGCTGGGCCTCGTCATCTTCGCGATATTCGCCCTCGTGGCGATTTTTGCGCCGCAGCTCGCCCCCAACGATCCGCTGACACCGCTCAAGAACAACGAAGGCGACTGGATCAAAGACGCGATGCCCTATTGGTTGGCCGAACCGGGAGAAGACGTGGCGGAGGGTTATATCAACAGTTTCACCCTAGGCACAACCAATATCGGGCGCGATATCTTCTCGCAATTGATCCACGGCTCGCGCTCGGCGCTCTTGGTCGGTTTTTCGGCGGCGGCGGCGGTGGCGATCATCGGCACGGTTATCGGCTTGCTGGCTGGCTATTACGGCGGCTGGATCGACACGATCCTGATGCGGGCGGCTGACGTCGCTTTTGGCATCCCTTTCATCCCTTTCATTATTGTCATCTCGGCATTTTTCGATCCCAGCATTTGGAATGTCGTCATCGCGATGGCGCTGCTCTTGTGGCGCGATACGGGCCGCGTTATACGTTCGCAAGTGCTGGTTATCAAAGAGCAGGCTTTTGTCAGCGCGGCGCGGGTATCCGGCGCCAGCAACCTGCGCATTATATTTGTCTATATCGCGCCCAGCATTCTGCCGCTTTCATTTCTTTATGGCTCCTTCGCGATCGCCTGGGCCATCTTGACCGAAGCGAGCGTGAGTTTCCTTGGTTTCAGCGACCCGGAAACGATCAGCTGGGGTTTTATGCTGCAGGACGCTTTCAACTCCCTGGCGCTTTCGCGCGAGGCATTTTATTGGATTGTGCCGCCCGGGCTCTGCATCATGTTAACCGTGATGGCGGGATTCTTTATCGGGCGCGGTTATGAAGAAGTCTTGTTCCCGCGTTTGCGGCGGATGTGACGTGATTAAGGCGAGGATCATGCAACTGCTTTTCAATAAAGCCCCCCTTTCCACGCTTCCCCCCTTAATAGGGGGGAAAACATCCCGCGTTTGCGGCGGATGTAATCAAGCGCTAAGGAACCAACGATGTCCATACTTTCAATCCGCGATCTGAGCGTCAACTATGCTACCCAGGACGGCACGGTTCAGGCAGTGGATGGTGTTTCGCTTGATCTCGAAGAGGGACAGCGGCTCGGCTTAATCGGCGAATCGGGCTGCGGCAAAACCACGCTGCTCAAGGCGATCGTGCAGGTGCTGCCGCGCAACGGTCGGATCGCCGGCGGCAAGATCTTGTTCAAAGGCATGGACCTGCTGCAATTGCCAGCGGACCAGATGCGTCAACTGCGCTGGCGCGAGATTGCAACCATCCCGCAAGCCTCCATGGATTCGCTCAACCCGGTGCAGCGGGTTGGCAGCCAACTGACAAAATTGCTGCGCGTGCGCGGCGGATACAGCAAAAGAGCCGCGCTGTCGCGGGCGGCGGATCTCTTTGATCTGGTGGGCTTGGATACCGAGCGGCTCTCGCATTATCCGCACGAGTTCTCCGGCGGCATGAAACAGCGCGCCGTCATCGCGATGGCGCTGGCGCTGGAGCCGAGCCTCTTGATCGCGGACGAACCAGTTACCGCGCTTGACGTCATCGTGCAGCATCAAATCCTGGAAGTGCTGCGCGAATTGGAGCAGGAGCTCAACCTGACGGTCATGCTCATCACCCACGATATTTCGGTGGTGGCACAAGTTTGCGATTCGGTTTCGGTGATGTACGCCGGGCGGATTGTCGAGCAGGCTGCCGCTGGACCTTTCTTTGCCTCGCCTGCCCATCCTTACAGCCTTGGCTTGCAGCAAGCCTTCCCGAATCTGGCGCGTCCGCGCGATGTGCTCGTTTCCATTGAAGGTTATCCGCCGGACCTGCGCGAGCCGCCAAGCGGCTGTCGCTTCGCCGAGCGCTGCCCCTTCGTGCAGGCAGCCTGCCACACCAGCGACCCGATGTTAGAAGCGATCGGCGGGGACCGCGCCGCGGCATGCCTGCGCTCCAGCGAAATGGATGCCTTGCGCGTCCAATCGGAAGACCCGTCACTGTGGCAGCGCGTCGAGGTGGCGATGCCCCCGCCCCAAAATGAGGCCGGGAAGATTGATATGGGCGAGCTCTCTCTCGCCTCTCCCCCTGCAATTGTGGCCGAGCCAGAGCAAGCGGAGGATGGCGTCGGGGATGTCCTGCTCGAAATGCGCAACGTTTCCAAACGCTTCAAAATCGGCGGCGGATTGGCGGGATTGCTGCGCGGCGACAAAGAACAGACGGTTTACGCCGTCAACAACATCTCCTTCTCGCTAAAACGTGGCGAGAGCCTGGGGCTGGCTGGTGAATCTGGCTGCGGCAAATCGACCACGGGCAAACTTTTGGTTAAGCTGATTGACGCCAGCGACGGGGAAATCATCTTTGACGGCGCTGATCTGGCTGAGATGGATGACGATTCTTTGCTGAATTTCCGCAGCCGCGTCCAGTTGATGTTCCAGAATCCCTTCGAGGCGCTCAATCCGCGTTTCACGCTCTATCGCTCGCTGACCGAGCCGCTCGTCATCCATGGCTGGAAAGACGAGAGCCAGCGCCTCGATCGCGTGATCGAAACCTTGGATCGCGTCAATTTGCGCCCGGCCGAAGTCTTCCTCGACAAGTACCCGCATCAACTGTCCGGCGGTCAATTGCAGCGCGTTGTCTTGGCGAGGTCGCTCGTATTGCATCCCGATTTTCTTGTTGCGGATGAACCGGTGTCGATGCTTGATGTGTCGGTGCGGGCCGGCATCTTGAACACCACCCGCCGCCTGGCGCGGGAGTTGGGTTTGGCGACAGTTTATATCTCGCACGATCTGTCGCTGCTGCAATACACCTGCGACCGCATCGCCATCATGTACCTGGGCGAGATTGTCGAGATCGGTCCCAGCAAAGAGGTCATCAACAATCCTCAGCATCCCTATACCAAGGCGCTGATCGCGGCCGTGCCGGTGCCCGATCCCACCATTGAAAATCCGCCGCTGCGCATCCAGGAAGGCGTTCCTCGCCCGACCGAGCAGTTCATCGGCTGTCCCTTCGCCCAGCGCTGCCCCGACGCGATGGAAGCCTGTCTCACGGTCCGTCCGCCGCAAATCACCGACGAGAGCGATCACACAGCCCAGTGTCATCTCTACGGCGAGCATCAAGATTCGCCCAAGCTGAAGCGCGGAATCGCTTGATTGCGCTGCGCGAACATGGCGCGCCCCGACCTGAAGAATCGAAACAGTTGCGCGCTGGTTTCATGAACCTATGAACAGCATTGAACTCGTGTTTTCCAGCGACGAACTCATCCGCATCTTCATCTTCCTGCTCTATGTGCCGGCTTGTGTCATAAGTTTCTGGCAACTGATCCCGCGGCTTTCGCGGAACGCGGCGCGTTTGGCAAGCCTCATGCTAGTAGCGCAGTTGCTGGTTATTGTGGTGTCGCTGGAGCTAGACGCGACTTCGCAGTTTGACAAGTGGCTTTGGGACTTCCACGAAGAATGGAATATTCCCGCTACCCTGGCGTCGACTCAACTGGCAGTGGTCGGTGGCGTCGCGCTGATAACTGCTTGGCTGGCTCGGGCGCGCCACGCGCTATTCCGTTTCTATCTGGCGGCAACTGGCTGCGTCTTTGTCTTTCTGGGCTTGGACGAATACCTCGCCCTGCACGAGTTTTTCGAGGCTTGGGAGCGCTATTACATTGCGCTGGGCTTGGCGGTTGTCGCCGCGACTTTATATGTGGCGTGGCGCTCGACAAAGCGGACCTGGATTTGGCATTTTTGCCTCCTTTTTGGTTTGGCTTTGAGCGTACTGGGCGCGATGGTCTTCAACGCCTTGCCAAGAACATGTGACAGTTTGGGACCCATTTTTTTGCATGGCTGCCTGGAATTTTATTTCCAAGAAGAGTGCCTGGAGCTTTTGGGCATCTGGCTGACGCTCGTTGCCATGCTGGGGCATTTTTCCGATTCTGTACCGACGCCGCGGCGCCTTGCCCGCGTCCTCTTGTATGCCCTGCCCATCTTGTGGATTCTTTTGCTATTGCTCAATTCTCTTATCCCTCGTCTGGAATTACGGCTAATAGCCAAGCCGGCTTCAGTGGCTTACGAATCCGACATTTATCTGAACGGCTACACCTTGGAGAATCTGGGAGAATCTTCGCGTGTCCGGCTCTTTGTGTCCGCTCCACAACGGAAATATCTCGGACTGGGATATTCCATTCACCTGGTTGATCAAGTCAGCGGTGAATCGGTCGCGGGATTCGATGAATGGGGGGATCGCCAACATGGTTTATGGCTTCTCGGTCCTCACTATGCTCCTGTCCATGGCCAATGGATGGAAGTTCGCCTCCCGCCGGGAGCGCCAACCAATCGCGCGCTGTCGGTCGTGCTGACGCTCTGGCGTAAAAAGGGCGGACAATTCAAGCCCTATAATGTACGCGCCAGCGACCAACCTCTGCTGAATGAG
This sequence comes from Phototrophicaceae bacterium, assembly GCA_965116975.1. GTDB lineage: Bacteria > Chloroflexota > Anaerolineae > Aggregatilineales > Phototrophicaceae > UBA6055. The sequence goes on along the minus strand of OZ220735.1, from coordinate 732,017 downwards.
GCGCAAGTAGCGCTGGGCGAACGTGTCTTGACTGCCGAGAGCTCCGCTTCCCAAGCCGCGCCTTTGGCTCTATTCGACAACGGATTCGCCCTCGCCGCCGTCGATTTGCCGAAAAGCGCCAGCCCAGGCGACGCTTTGAGCATTCCCTTCACTTGGCGCAGCGATGTCGACAGCCAAGAAGACCATGTGCAGTTCCTGCACTTCGGGCGCGAAGACAGCGGCGAGTGGTTTGTCTATGACCAGCAACCGTTGGGCGCGCGCTTGCCCAGCCGCTTGTGGTACAGTGGGCTTGCCGACAGCGAAACCTGGTCTGTGCCGCTGCCAGCCGACCTTGCGCCCGGGCGCTACGCTGTTTTCACCGGGTTATATCGCGCGCGCGACCAAGAACGCGTGCCTGCGGCCAACGTGGACGGCGAACCCTGGTTGGATGCCCGGGTGCCGCTGGGATATGTGACCATCAGCGACGCCTGAATTGCAAAACGATGCGTAAAATTCTCTTTGAGGGTGTCTATCAACTCGCGAAGTATTGTGCAGCGGAATTCCGCTTACGAGTGAGTTCCCGATGAACAGTAGTCAAGTGTTTATAGTTCCAGACACTTTTATCAGTATCATTTTCTTCCTGATATATTTCCCGGTCTGCGGAATTGTTTACTGGCGGATATACCCCCGCCTTTCGACAACATCCAAGTATCTTGCCAGCGGCTTTTTTGCGGCAATTATTTTCGTAATTGTCAACTCCTTGCAGCAACGAACGACATCTGAATTTGAACGGTGGCTATGGCACCCCGATATGGAATGGAATATCCCCAGCATCATTTCTTCCACACAACTGGGACTGGTCGGCTACCTGGGCTTTCTGATCGCTTGCATAGGCCGAAAAAAACAGGCTTGGTTGCGTCTTTACTTTTTTGCGCTCGGCCCATACTTCTGGTTGCTTAGCCTAGACGAATTTTTCTCTTGGAAATCCTATACTCAAGGTCTTCATACAGGCTATGTAAATCTCGGGGCTGCGATATCACTGGCTACGTTGATAATAATTACGATCTTACCGAGGCGCGAGCGCATCTGGAACATTTGTCTGTTAATTGGTTTCGGGCTAATCGCTGTGGGCGCTCTGTTGATCGACCAGAATCCGCGTCCCTGTGGCGGTTTTGGTATTTTGCGCTTTGATGGCTGTATGAGAGCTTATATTTTGGAAGAGGCGCTTGAATTTTTGGGTAGCTGGCTGACGCTCGTCGCTATGCTGGGTCATTTCTCCAGCTCCGCACCACGATCAAGTCCGCGCGTGAGCCAGTCCCTATACTTCGTTCCGGCAATTTGGGTGGCCTTTCTAACCCTGTTTTCACCGTCCCACAATATTGAAGTTAGCCCGCCTGATTCACCTGCGGATTTGACATTCGAGTCGGGAACACATTTATATGGCTACCGCATAGACAGACGAGGTCTTCCCTCCTCCATCATATTGCGTCTCCCGGACGACTCGAAAAAAATGGGTCTTGGTTATTCTATCCACTTGGTTGAACAAGAAAGTGGCGTCTCACTTGTCAGCACCAATAAATTGGCAAACCGACGGACGATAGTTTGGCCGAAAAGGTATGGCTTCGTACCCTTATACAGGCAGGCGATAGATCTCGAATCCCCTTCGCAAAACACTGCTAACCGCGCGCTTTTGGCAGTACTGACACTCTGGCGCAGTCGAGATGGCGCCACCGAGTACGAGCGTGTTCTTGCCAGCGACCTTGAACTGTTGAGCGAAACGCAAGTTATCTTGGGCGAACTGGTCATACCAGCGGAATCGGCCGCCGCGCCGACCGTCCCGCTGGCGGTATTCGACAACGGATTCGCCCTCGCTGCAGCCGAATTGCCGGAGCGAGCCCAACCTGGCGACGCTTTGAGCATTCCCTTCACTTGGCGCAGCGATGTCGACAGCCAAGAAGATCATGTGCAGTTCCTGCATATAGGGGTCGCTGGGAGCGGCGAGTGGTTTGTCTATGACCAGCAACCGTTGGGGCGGCGCTTGCCCAGCCGCTTGTGGTACAGTGGGCTTGCCGACAGCGAAACTTGGTCTGTGCCGCTGCCAGCCGACCTCGCGCCCGGGCGCTACAGTGTTTTCACCGGGTTATATCGCGCGCGTGACCAAGAACGGGTGAATGCCAGCGACGCTAATGGTTCACCGTATATCGACGCCCGTCTGCCGCTGGGTACGCTGATAATCGAGCGAATGTAGACACCAAAGCGCTGGACTTTGACCCACTATACGAATGCGAATAACAAGGCGATCTTCGCTAGAATAAAGAACTACAGACGAGAAATCTGCCAATGACTAATGGTGGTGAATTGCTTGTCTCTGAAGACACAATCATACGCAGCGTACTATTTCTGGTATATGCGCCGGTCTGCGCGCTCGTTTACTGGCGACTGATCCCTCGCCTTTCGCTAGCGTACAAGCGGCTGGCTAGCGGCTTTCTGTCGGCACAGATACTGGCGATCGTCGCGGCGCTGCTATACCGACCAAATTCGGGATTTGAGGTATGGCTCTGGAATCTGGAACAAGAGTGGAATATCCCGGCCACGCTTACATCGACGCAATTGGCTTTTGTCGGCGGCATCGCGCTACTGACAGCCTGGCTTTCCAAGAAGCGTCTCGCTTGGGAGAGCCTCTACCTAACAAGCATCGGTCTGATATTCCCGTATCTCGCTTTGGATGAATATTTCAAACTGCACGAACATGGCCAACTGGCGATTCCATACAGCGCGCTCGGCGCAATAATTGTAATCGCAACATTCGTTGTGGCTTTGCGCGCGCCACGTGAGAAATTATTATGGCACTCTGGTCTGCTGGCAGGCATCGCGATAGGCGTGATGGGCGGAATTATCGTCGACAAAATGCCACCCCTTTGCGGCAGTTTCATGTTCCTGCCCCTGGATGGATGTCTGCAACTCTCGTTTTGGGAAGAGTCCCTTGAGCTGCTTGGCATCTGGGTTGCAATGGTCGCCGTGCTTGGCAATTGTCCGACGTCGTCCCAAAGCCAAAGCCGTTACTACGAAGCCTCCTCTATTTGTTGCCGGCGCTATGGGTTCTCTTGCTACTGTGTAATCCCCTTGTCCTTCAGCTTGAGTTTCGGTTTATGGCGCAGCCGACCGATGTACAGTTCAAATCGGGCGTGACTTTGCGCGGATACCGTAGCGACCACGAAGACGACTCTTCCCGTATTCAGCTATATGTGAATGCTCGACCCCGCGACTATATCGGCCGTGGTGTCAGGATGGGCTACTCTGTTCATCTGGTCGACCAGGAAAGCGGAGAGTCCATCGCAAGCCTTAATGAGTTCGCTCATATTCCACAAGATTCTTGGCTCTTTGGTCCTTCATACGCGCCACTATTCCGCAATGACTTGGAGCTGCCATTCCCGCCAGGCACACCGACCAACCGCGCGTATTGGATGGTACTGACGATTTGGCGCGAGAAGGTCAACTCACATGTTTTTCAGCAGATAATCTCCAGCGATCGTCAACAGCTGAGTAATACTCAAGTGATCTTGGACGAAATTGTATTTCCCAGAGCTGCAAGCGCAGCATCGACAGCCCCGCTGGCCGTTTTCGACAGCGGATTCAGTCTTGACGCCGTTAATATGCCCGGGCGTATGACACCCGGTCAGACGCTCAATGTCGCATTCCTTTGGCACAGCGACGTCGACAACCAAGAGGACTACATTCAGTTTCTGCATTTCGTTCGCGTAGAGAATGGCGACTTGTGGAACCACGACCAGCAACCGCTAGGCGCGCGCTTGCCCAGCCGCTTGTGGTACAGTGGACTTGCCGACAGCGAAACCTGGTCTGTGCCGCTGCCAGCCGACCTTGCGCCCGGGCGCTACAGTGTTTTCACCGGGTTATACCGCGTTCGTGACCAAGAACGGGTGAATGCCAGCGACGCTAATGGTTCACCATATATCGACGCCCGTGTGCCGCTGGCTACGCTGATAATCGAGTGATGAAAGGAGCCTGGCTCTGATGGAGAGCGCGCCGCTTCACGTTACGGTCGAGACGCTTACTCGTATCATCTTCCCAACCCTCTACATCCTCGCAGGTATTATCGTCTACCGGTGGTATATGCCCCAGCTGTCGACTTTGGCAAAACGCCTGGCGAGCGTCATGTTGTGTGCGCAGGCGCTAGCAATCGGCAAGTCCATTTTCATTCAACCGGTCTCGAGTTTTGATCATTGGCTGTGGCAGCTTAACAGCGAGTGGAACGTGACAGCGACGCTCGCTTCGACGCAATTGGCTCTGGTCGGGATTGTTGCGCTGGCATCCGCCTGGCAATGCAGGGAGCGCATGCGGCTGCATTGCCTTTATTTTTTGGGAATCGCTTTAGTTTTCCTATTCCTGGCTTACGATGAATACTTCACCGTGCATGAACATTTGACCAGCTGGAATTATTACCTGGCGCTAGGCATGGGCGTTGTGGCCGCGACGCTGCTTGTGGCTGCGCTCTCGCCGCGGCAGTCCTGGAAATGGCACGCTTGCTTGCTGGTAGGGCTGGCAATAAGCGCCGGCGGCGCAATCCAAGTCGAACGATTTGGGAGTGTCTGCGGCAATTATGGCTTCCTGTACATTGCCCAGTGCCCGCCTAACACAGCCTGGGCATTGGAAGAAATTCTCGAATTCTTGGGCATCTGGTTAACGCTGGTCGCAATATTGGGGCATTTTTCAAGTCTGACGCGCCCCTCGAAGCGCATCAGAAGGACTCTTTATATCATGCCGGCGCTTTGGATCGTCGTGCTCATTCCGATCGCGCCCATTTGGCCTGTCGCCAAGCAGGCTATCAGTCAACCCGCCGCCGTAAACTTCGAATCGGGCGCAGGTCTACATGCCTACCGTATCGAAAAGAAAGAGCGTTCATTCACGGTCCACCTCTTTATTTCGCCGGAGGGCTGGGACTTTGATGGGCTGGGATACTCCATTCATCTTGTCGATCAAATCAGCGGGGAATCGATCGCGAGCATTCAGACACATGCCCATCGTCGACTTGAATTTTATCTGGCGCCGGGACATGTGCCAGTTTACCGACAGTGGAAGCGCATTCAGTTCCCGCCACAGACGCCGACCAATCATGCGCTGCGGGTTGTGCTGACGCTTTGGCGCAAACAAGATGATCAAATCGTTTATGACCGCGCGCTCGCCAGCGATCTCAAACTCTTGAGCGAAACACAGGTGCTGCTGGGCGAGCTGATCATACCAGCCGATTCGCTGACGCCGACGACCACTCCGCTCGCTCAGTTTGAAAATGGATTCACGCTCGTCGCAGCGGACTTGCCAGAAAGCGCCCGCCCCGGCGCGAACCTGGTCATTCCATTTACCTGGCAAAGCAGCGAAGATGGCCATGAAGACCACGCGCAATATCTGCATTTGCGGAACATAGAGAGTGGCGCCTGGTTTGTCTACGACCAGCAACCGCTAGGCGCGCGCTTGCCCACCCGCCTATGGTATCCGGGACTTGCCGACACAGAAACTTGGCGTGTGCCGCTGCCGGCCGATCTTGCGCCCGGACGCTACAGCGTCTTTACCGGCTTATATCGCAGTCGCGATGGGGAAAGGGTAGCGGCAAGTGACGCGGATGGCAGCCGCTTTGTCGACGCGCGCGTGCCACTGGGCGCATTGAGCACAGAATAAAACATCTGCCGAAATGACAGATTCTTATCGTTCAGTCGCCTGCGGATTGCTGCTCTACAAAAGAAACGCGCGACTAGGGAAAGCGATGATTTTGTGAGCTCAAATACACTGTTGTTTCTCGTTTTTGTCTTCGCACTGTTTGTGCCGATATGCTTGCTCGTCTATAAGCGGCTGATGCCGCGCCTCTCGCCTGTATCCAAGTGGATAGCCGGCGGCATGCTAGCGGCGCTGCTTTTGACAATCGCAATGTCGCTGGAAATCGGACCAAGATCGGAATTTGAGACATGGCTATGGGATCTGGATAAGGAATCGAACATCCCTGGCATACTCGCCTCGACTCAACTTGCGCTAGTAGGAGGTATGTAGTGGTCTTGAAAAACTGGGCACCTAGAAAAGAGAGAATTCTAGAGTAACAGTGAAAGGGACACGCTCATGGGGAAATACCGGAAGCACTCGCCGGAAACGAAGGTCAGAATTGTGCTGGAAATCCTTCGCGGCGAGAAATCTCTGGCGCAAGCCAGTCGTGAGTACCAGATTAAGGACAGCCTGCTTTACCGCTGGAAAGACCAGTTTCTCGAAGGCGCGAAGCAGGCTTTCGCCTACGGTCAACCAGCCGAGCAGAAGCGTCGCGCGGACAAGATGGCTGAATTAGAGCGGCTAGTGGGAAAGCTGACCATGCAACTGGAAATTGCAAAAAAAGCCTCTCACTATGTGCAATCTCTACCACCCGAAAGCGAGAGCTAGCGCAGATGCTCAGCCAGGACTTTCCGGTGTCGGCAAGCTGCGCCGTACTCGAGCTGCCCCGCAGCAGCTATTATCATCAAGCCAAGCCGCGCGACTGTCAAAGCCTGCGTACTGCGATAGTGGAGGTTGCCGGGCGCTATCCCACCTATGGCAGCCGACGGATAGCGGCGCAGTTGAAGCGTGAGCCTTATATGATGGACGTGGGTCGGCATCTTGTTGGCTGGCTGATGCGGGAGCTGGATTTGACCCGCAAGCCGAAGCAGCGCCGGGGCAGCGGCACGGATAGCCGACATGGTTATGGGCGCTATCCGAACCTGGTCAAAGGGCTGCGGGCGCTGCGTCCGAACCAGATTTGGGTTGCCGACATCAGCTACTTGCGTCTGCGCTCGGACTTCATCTATCTGGCTGTCGTGATGGATGTGTACACGCGCGCGGTACGGGGCTGGCATCTGAGTTGGTCTTCGGATAAGAGCTTGACCTTGGCAGCCTTGCGCCAAGCGCTAGAAGATCATGCGGCGCCGGAGCTTCATCACTCCGACCAAGGGTCGCAATACGCCGCCAATGACTATGTCAAGCTGCTGCACGACGCCGGAACGCTAATCAGTATGTCTGCCGCGGGCGAGCCGAGCGAAAACGGCTATGCCGAGCGGTTGATCCGCACGATCAAGGAGGAGGAAGTGTACCTGAGCGAATACCAGAGCATGGAAGAAGCGCGCGAGCAACTTGGGCACTTCATCGAGGTGGTCTACAATACACAGCGCATTCACAGCGGCATAGACTACCGGACACCGGCAGAATACGAGGCGGAATGGCACAAATGTCCCCCCAAAATTTCTGCGATTTCCTGTCCAGTTTTATAGGACCACTACACTTAACGGCTCAATACAGGTCAGAAGGCTCCCCTTCCCTCATTTTGGGGGAAGGGGCCGGGGGATGGGGGCAGTATTTCAACGGAGTCCATCAGCTCGCCACTACCCAGTTCCGCTTTTTGATAGATAGGGCTTGAAGCGCCAACAATCTGGAAGGCACCGGCAATTCATCGCCACGCGATTTCTGCCGCAACCGTTTGCCAGACCAGCGGACATGGGGTATGATTCGCAACGATTCATCTGCGCAATTGACGAGGCAAACATGAACAATTCGCTGCGACAGCAGGTGCTAACTTTGTATCTGTCCACCTCTGCCCTAGACAGCCGCGTTGTCGGCTGGGCGATCTATGATGGCACGGGCAAAAACCGCTTCACCACCGGCGACAACAACGAAGCGCCCTATGAAACGGGCTTGGACGCGCTGCTGGATGGCTGGCGGCTAATCCAGCACCCCATTCTCATCCCGCCTTATCCCGGCGAAGAGTACAGCACTTCTTTCATGAAATACGGATTTGTATTTGAAAAACTGGAGGCGATGGAAGCATGATTGACAAAGCGTATTTGCTCAATTCGAAACAGATGGCGGAGTTTGTGGCTCGCGGCTTCTTGCGCTTCGACGAACTGGTTCCGGACGAAATCAACGAAGAAATCATGCGCGATATCGACAATGACGCCATCAAAGGCTCGCCCGCGGGAACGCCACTTTCGCAATGTTATCAAGGCACGGCCATCCGCGAGATGCTCGACCTGCCGCAGATCCAGGGGCTGATTCAGAGCTTGGTGGGCGATGATCCGCTCTTCGACCACGACGCCATCCACGTGCGCGAGCCAAACGAAGGCAAGGCGCAGGGCTTACATGCCGATTCAATCATCGACCTGCGCAGGCATTTTGACATTCAGCTCATGTACTTCCCGCATGACGTGCCCCTGGAAATGGGCGGTACGCTGCTGTTGCCCGGCAGCCATTTCCGCAAAGTCAACGAGGCGGACATCGCCGCTTATCAGAATATGCGCGGGCAGATTCCCATGGTCTGCAAAGCCGGCTCCGTTCTGGCGCTGCATCACGGAATCTGGCACTGCGGACGCCAGAACCAGACCGATCGCCGCCGCTATATGTTCAAGCTGCGCCTGAACCCAGCCGTACGCCAACTGCGCTTGTGGAATACCGATGACCTCGCCGGGGGCTACCGCAATCACCAGGAGATTTTCACAGGCGCCCGCGGGCGCGGCAACGTCCAGGATATCCTCAGCCAGCGCGAACCCTGGTTCGAGGAAGCCTCGGGACGGCTGGAGATTGTCAATCGCATCAAGCTCTGGCGCTTCTTGACCGGGGACGACAGCTTTGATGTGCATTACTGGCTGACACGCCTGGAGAACATGCCGGCCTGACCGCGCCCAGCCAAGACCGGGACGGACCGCCACAAACTCACCCTAGCGTCCTGGGCAGAATGCGCTACGATAGGCAGCCGATTTCCGCAAGATCGCGCCCTTTGGGTCGCATTGAGTTGGGCGAAATACGCCCGCTGTGAAACGAGGAAACTGCTAAGTATGGCTTCATACCACGGACCAAAAGCGAAACCGCAGCGCCGCTTTGGCGAATTGCTGGTGCCTCGCCCGAAATACTCGAAAATCCTGGAAGAGCGCGCCTATCCGCCGGGCGAGCACGGGCGCGAAAAATCCTTCCGTTCCGGACGGCGCAGCAATTATGCCCTCCAGTTGGATGAAAAGCAGAAGCTGGCATTCATCTACAATGTGCGCGAACGCCAGATGCGCAATTATTACAAAAAAGCCGCCTTAATGTCGGGACCGACCGGCATCAACCTCTTGAGCTTGCTGGAACGCCGCCTGGACAACGTGGTTTACAAGTCGGGTTTGGGCGCGACCATCTGGGCAGCGCGGCAAATTGTCGGCCACGGTCATATCATGGTGAATGGCCAGCGTGTGAACCTGCCTTCATATCAAGTCAAGCCCGGGGACATCGTCGAAGTCAACGACAAGATGAAAAAGAATGTGCATATTCAGGAATGGGTGCAGCAAGCCGCCTACTTCCCGCCCTATTTGGTCGTGGACAAGGACAACTATCGCGTGACGCTGGATCGGCTGCCGCAAGAAGGCGAAGTGCAGACCCCCGTCGACATTCAGCAAGTCGTGGAGTTCTACAACCGCCTGACTTAGGCTGGTTCAAGCTTTCAGCAAGAACAGACTTCGGCGGGACGCGACTAGGCGGCCCGCTTTTGATTTAGGGCAGGCGGCTGAGAATATGGAGATATGCCGCCAAACCCGCGCTTCCCAACACCGCGCCAACCCCGACTAGCCACATAATCAAGGTGCGCTGCATGCCTTCGATTGTCGTTTCAATACGAGCGATGTCCGTTTTAGTCGCCATGTGAGGACGTTCCGCTTCCAGCGCCGTAACTCTGTTTTCCGTCGTAGTTGTTGTCGGTCGCGCTGGCGCGTCGCTAACCATTGGAATCCTCGCCTGGCGTTGTAACGTACTTGCCATAATACAACTTTTGCAACTTCAAGGCAAAGTGCGGATTCGCTGAATCAACTCGCTGGTGCTGTGACCGGGCAGGTATTCAATTAGCGCGACGCGTCCGCCATAGGCTGCCACTGTGGAGCGCTCCGGCAAGTCCTTATGCGCATAGTCGCCGCCTTTGACATAGACCTCCGGCTTTAATGTCCGCAGCAAGTCATCCGCCGTATCCGAATCAAAGATGATCACGGCGTCGACTGGTTCCAGCGCCGCCAGCATACGGGCGCGCTCCCGCGCCGGTACAATCGGGCGTCCCCGCCCCTTCAAGCGCGCCGAAGACGCGTCGCCATTGAGCCCGACAACGAGCGCGTCGCCCAGGGCGCGCGCTTTTTCCAGGTAATCCAGGTGGCCCAGGTGCAGCAAGTCAAAGTGCCCGTTTGTGAAGACGAGCGTTTTGCCCGCGTTGCGCAAGTCTTCGCGCAATTCACGCGCTTCTGCTATGTCGAGCAATTCGCCCATGCGCGCTCAGCGATCACGCTTGCGAAAAACCAGTTTCAGCCCCGACCACTGCGCGTCAATCGCGGCGACCTTGACATCGACCAACCCCCCAGCCAAGGCAATCTCGCGCACGACGTCTTCCGTGATATCGGTTGGCATCTTGGCGGCTTTCTTGTACCAGGAGATCCAGATCATGCCGTTCTTGTGTATCGCCGCTTTCAGCGCGGGAAAAGCCGCTGCATAGTCGGCGCGATTGACATAAAATGCCTGCAAGAAATCATAGCCCGCGCCGCATAGCGCCTCGTCGATGGCGACGCCGTTTGGCAAATCGCCCAGCAAATCGCGGTAATGCGCGGGCGCGCCCAGCAGCGCCATCCGATAGCCGGCTTTGACGCCCAACTTCTTTTGCAGTGGCGTTCCAGAATAACCTGCTGTCATCTATCGAGCTTCCACCAGTTCAGGGAATGCCGGGCTCGCGCCCTCAAGCGAATCTGTCGGGCAGCAATTCGCGCGCCAGCGCTTCCGCCTGGCCGATCCAGCCGTCTATCACATCAATGCCCTTCTGCCAAAAGCCCGCGTCATTGATGTCAACGCCGATTTTCGCCAAGAGCCGGTCCGGATAATCGGAATCGCCCGCAGTCAAAAGCTCTAGGTACTTCGGCACGAAGGCTTCGCCCTCGTCCTGGTACAGGCGGTACAGCGCCAATACCAGCAGCTCGCCAAAGGAATAGGCGTAAACATAACCCGGCGTATGCAAGAAATGCGGCACATAGCTCCACCACAGCCCATATTCCTCGGTGATGGTCACGCTGTCGCCGAACATATCGCGCTGTGTTTCCAGCCACAATTCGCTCAGCCGCTCGCTGGTCAACTCGCCTTCGGAACGGCGGGCATTGTGCATTTTGTCTTCGAAGCGATTCATCGATATCTGGCGGAATACCGTGGCGAAGGTATCTTCAATCTTGCCCACCAGCATCGATAGCCGCACCTCTTTATCCTTTTCCGCCGCCATGAGGTCCTGGAAGACCAGCATCTCGGCGAAGGTGGAAGCCATCTCGGCCGTGGTCAGTGGCGTATACAAGGCGAAGAGACCCTGTTCTCTTCCCGACAGCGCCATGTGGATGCCGTGACCTAATTCATGCGCCAGGGTCGTGACATCGCGCGCGCTGCCCAGATAGTTGAGAAAGACATAAGGAGCGGCGCTGGCGACTGTCGGGGCGGCGAAAGCCCCGCCGCGTTTGCCCGCGCTGACCGGCGCGTGGATGCGCTCCTCGGCGAAGAACTCCTGCGCTATCGTTTTCATGGGCAGGCTGAATTTCTCAAAAGCCTCCAATACGATCGCTTTCGCCTCCGCCCATTGATAGAAAGCCTCACTTTCTTTCAGATTGAGCGGCGCATAGCGGTCGTAATCAAAGAGTTCATCATAACCGAGCAAAGCCCGCTTGAGCTCGTAGTGCCTTGCCACCAGCGCATAGTTGCCGGTCACGCTTTGGATCAGCGCCTCGACCACCGCGTCCTCCGCTTTGTTGCTCAAGTTGCGTGAGGAAACCCAACTCGCATAGCCGCGGCGCTTGTCGCTGTTCGCCTTGTCCAGCGCCAGCGTATTGAAGATGAAGGTCAATTCCATCGAGCGCTCGGCGAGCTTGTCGGTCACTTTGCGCCAAGCCATCTCGCGCGCGTCGCGGTCCGGGTCATACAGTTTGTTCAGGATGAAGGACATATTGACCTCGTCGCCCATCCAGTCGAAGCTGAATCCGCTGGTCAATTGGGTGAAAAAGCGCGCCCAGGCGCTGCTGCCCGTCACCTGCTTTTCGATGATGATCTGCTCTTCCGGCTCGGTCAGCCGGTAAGGCTTGTAGCGCCGCTCCGCTTCCAGAAAATAGCGATATTTCGCCGCTTTCGGGTCATCCAGAATCGCTTGAGCGCGGTCGTCGTCCAGCGCGTTCCATTCCAACTCAAAGAAGACCAAGACCTGGCTGAGGGCGGCGTGCATATCTTGCATCTTGGCCACGAAGGCTTGAAAGGCGGCGTCGCCGGTATCGGTCGAGAAGTTCAAAAAGGCATAGGATTCCAGCCGACCGCTCAGGTCATAAATGTTTTCCATTGCCTCATAAGCTGCTACAAAATCCTCAGCGCGCATCTGCCCTAGTTGGCCGCGGTAACGTTGCTGGAATGCTGCCGCCAGCGCCTGGACACGGGCGATATCGGCTTCAATCTGGGGGTCGTCCATACTTTGATAGAAGCGGGACAAATCCCAAATGACATCTTCGGCGCCTGTGCGGCGTCCGGCTGCTGCATCGGTCATCTTGTTCTCTTTCGTCCTTGATGAAACAGGATAAAAACGCAACTATCTTAACAGATGCCGCCACGCGATGACACACCGATTCGCGCGCCGGGCAAAACAACCGCACCAGATTATTTCCGTAAGCGCCGAAAGCGCCGAGATAAACTTCTTGACTGCCAAATCGGGTGGCGGCGTAGGGGCGACAGATCTGCAGTGCCTACGCGCAGTACCTTGTCGCCCGAAATCTATGCTCGACGAAGCGGACGACTGATTGGGCGACTCGGCGAGTCGTCCCTACCAATTCTCACTATTTTGTTGAGTTTACTGAGAAAAATGGCAGCGCATCTATATCAAAACAGCAGCGGCGAGCGAATAAGCAAGGCTAGCGCTGCCCTTGTCGCGCTGGCACGGCGAAGATCATGCGACCGGTGGGACGGTTGATCAGCTTAGTAACCTCGACGCCGACATTGCGGTCCATATACTTCTGTCCCGATTCCACCACCACCATGGTGCCATCATCCAGATAGCCAATGCCCTGATTGGGATCCCGCCCTTCTTGAATGATGCGGATAGCGAAGGTCTCGCCGGGGATATAGACCGAGCGCACTGCGTTGGCCAGCGCATTGATATTGAGCACGTCAACCCCTTGAGCATCGGCGACCTGGTTCAGATTAAAGTCGTTTGTCATCAGAGAGGCGTTTAGCTGGATTGACAGCGCCACCAGTTTGGCGTCGACTTCGTTGAATTCTTCCGGATCGTCATCAATGATTTTGGCTGGCAGTTTGTTGTTGCGCTGCAATTCGTTCAACTTCTCCAAGCCGCGCCGCCCGCGGTTGCGCCGCAAGGAATCCGCGGAATCAGCCACGCGGTGCAATTCGCTCAGCACAAAACGCGGGATGATCAAGGTGCCGCCGATGAAACCCGTTTCCGCAATATCGACGATGCGGCCGTCAATCAAGACGCTGGTATCCAATAGCAGTTGGCGAGAAGAAATGGGATGAAAGCGGCGCTGCCGGCCGATAATGCGCTCGCTGATAATATCAAGCAGCTCGCCCGAGCGCAGGCTGAATACGCTCATGCCCAACAAGCCAAAAAGGATGGAAACAAGCGCGGGCAGCGTCGAGCCCAATGGGCCGCCCAAGAGCGAAAGCGGGAAAGCCAGCGTCAGCGCCAGCGCCAGCCCCGTCATAGCGCCCGCGATCGCCAGCGCAAGCTTGGGAACCGACATGACGGCAATCGCCTGACGCAGGCGCCGCCAGGGATAAACTGTCATCCAGGGAGCGCCTATCAAACCGGCCAGCGCGCCAAGCGTCATAAAGATCAATGATGCTTCGTTCCTGGACAAGTTTATGAATTCGGCGAGCTCGGCGCCGATACGAAATCCGATGAACCCAAAGAGAACCAGACCCAAAAAACGTACAATAAGAAACGCTTTCATTGTGAAGATATCTCCTGCGCCAATCCACCTCTACAGCCCAGTTTCTAGTTCAAGCCCAATGGCGCGGATGAGGAAAAGCGGCAACAATAAGACGGACTATATTTTGATTAACCTACTTGCGGTTTCTGTGGTGGCGTCTATGGGCGACATGGCAAGCAATACAAGATGTAGCAGGGAAATCTACTTTAATTATACGGGCATGAAAAATCCGCTACAACAGATTGCGCGTGGATTTAGCAGGCAGTTTGAGGATTAGAAAAAGGCGCGGCTCAATAGGCAAGCTGTTGGTAGCTCATCCGGACCGCGCGCAACCTGCGCCCGAAGGCGCCCGCCAGATAACCATATACCGGCACAAAGAGCACAGCGCCCAAAAAGAAGACCGGCAGCAAAAGCGCAAGCAAGACGCTCGCCGCTAGCGTCGTGACCAGCCATTGCAGGGTCAGAGCGGCATTGCTCTGCATGGTGGACAGGATCAAGCCCAGCCGATAGAATTCGCCGGAATCCCAACTATCGGCGTAGCGGATGAATCCGATTGTGAAAAGAGACCAGGCGAAAAGCAAATAAGCGAATAGCAAGGGCAGCAGCGCGCTGACCACCCCGACATAGGTGATGCCGCCAAAAAGACTGACGCCAATGGAAGAGCGATATGAATAGAGCAAAGCCGAAACTAGGATCAGCGGCAGATGATACAGGAACAAGGCGAGCAGCACGTGAATGCCCTTGCTGAAGTCGTCGCCGATGTGATTCCACTCCGGCAAGGGTCTAGGATAATCATTCGAAACGTTGTGAATGATCTCCGCCAGATAACCGAGCAAAGCGCAGAGCGGGATCAAACCGATAACGGGGGTGAAGCAGAGCAGAACCAGCAAAGCGAGTTCGCCCATCTTCTTGAGCCTATGCCGATCGCGGCGAATGGTTCCAAGCGCGCGTAGTATATCCATGACAGCCCCTCCCAATAAAGAACTTCACATGGAGTTAATATTAGCTTAACATGATTTAATCCAATATAAATTGTCTTTTGGTTTGTATTCATGTTACATCGCGCATGGACATGCGAAGGACCGCGATAATGGCTTCCTGTATACAGCGCGAGCGCTTGGCTGCATCACCGAGGCGGTTCAGCCAGGCAATCGCTTCAGATTATTGTTTAATCATCGAGAACAACAAGGGTCGCGAATCGAATGTCATTACACAGGGGCGTCTCACGAGACTTCACAATATCTCGTAAGATCAAGTTAACATACGACCTATATTGATTTTGGGCGATTGCGTGACTGATGATCTATTCAATCCTGGCACGCCTGCTGCCGCAGCGCGACATGACCTCGACGCCGCGGCGCATCGTCGTCATCCGACCCTGCTGCATCGGCGATGTCGTGATGGCCACAGCCGCCCTTAGCGCGCTGCGCGAGGCATTTCCCCAAGCGCATATCAGCTTCGCCGTTGGGACTTGGTCGGCCGCGGCCATCGTCAAGCATCCCGCGCTTGACGCGATCATCGACACTGGGGCAGCCGCCCTGCCCACTCGCTCGCCTAGGGAGTTTCTGAGATTTGTCGGGGAATTGCGGACTGGGAACTTCGACCTGGCTGTTTCACTGGCGCGGTCGCCCTTGCTGAGCCTGGCGGTGTACCTGTCGGGCATAGCGCTGCGCGCGGGCTTGGACAGCGCCGGGCGCGGCTTTGGATACAACTTGCGCGTGCCGGTGGCGCCCGCGGCGCGCGAACACGAGAGCGCGATTTATTTGCGGGTTGTCAGCGCGGTCGCGGGAAGAACATGCCAGGCTTACGCAAACCTGCCGGTCGAGCCCGCGGCGGAAGCGGATATCCAGCGCCGCTTGCAGGCGGAGTCCCTCGCCGCGCCTTACATCGTCGCGCACCCGGGCGGCGGCGGCAACCCCGGCTCGACCATGGACAGCAAACGCTACCCGCCGGCGCAATTCGCCGTCCTGCTGGATCGCGTCGCGCGGCAGACGAATGCGGCGCTCATTTTGATTGGCGGACCCGGCGACGAGGACCTGGTCGACGCCGTCCGCCAGCGCCTGAACAGGCGAGCCACCGTTTGGGTGAATCAATTGAACTTCGCCCAAATCGCGGCGCTGGCCGCGGGATCGCTTTGTTATATCGGCAATGACACGGGCTTGACGCACCTGGCGGCGGCGGCCGATGCGGCCACGGTCATGATGATGGGTCCTTCCGATCCGCAGCGCTATGCGCCCTATACCAAGAACCATCTAGTCCTCTGGCAATCGACGGCGCTGACAGCCGGGGGCGTCGCGGCGACTCCGGTATTGGCTTGGGACTGGGCGCGGGACGGCTTCAGCGCCGAGGCCGGCGCCGAGCAAGTCCTGGACTTTCTGGGCGCAACCGAATCTCCAGCGCAGCGCAAGTAAGTCCGCATGCTATCATTTTGATACGATAGCCCTGCCCCAGCCGCCAACTTAGCATGACGGCTGGTCTTTGCTTATGGTAGTATATGCCGCATTGAAACAGAGGCGGGCAGAAAAGGATGCCGATGCATGAGCTATGAGACCATTCTGGTAGACCGCCCCGCCACGGGCGTGGGGCGGGTGCGATTGAACCGTCCCAAGGCGCTTAACGCGCTCAATTCGCAACTTTTGGACGAACTGATGCAGGCTTTGCTCAACTTTGATAGCGATGCGGACATCGGCGCGATGATCATCGCCGGGGACGACAAAGCATTTGCCGCCGGCGCCGATATCAAAGAGATGGCTCGCAAAACGTCCATCGACATGTTGATGGAAAAATCCCTGGCTGACCGCTTCGACCTGAGCGCTGTCAAAAAGCCGATTATCGCCGCGGTATCCGGTTTCGCCCTGGGCGGCGGCTGCGAAATCGCCATGAACTGCGACATGATCGTCGCCTCGGAAACGGCTGTATTCGGTCAGCCGGAAATCAACCTGGGCATCATGCCCGGCGCTGGCGGCACGCAACGCTTGACGCGCGCGGTCGGCAAGGCGCTGGCGATGGAGATCATGCTGACCGACCGCAAGCTCGGCGCGCAAGAAGCCTTGCAAAGCGGTTTGGTCAACCGCGTGGCGCCGCTCGATCAATACATGGCGCTCGCCATCGCCATCGCGGGGAAAGTCGCCGAACGCTCGCAAGTCGCGATACGCCTGACCAAAGAAGCCATCAACAAAGCCTATGAGACGACGCTAAAAGAGGGAATTGATTTCGAAAGGCGCAGCTTCCTCGTCGCCTTCGCTTCGGAAGACAAGGCGGAAGGCATTCGCGCCTTCATCGAAAAGCGGCCGGCGAAATGGCAAAACCGCTGAGCTTGTCCCTGCTCTACAGCGCGAATTTACGTGGCGACATCGCCCTGCTGCCGCAGCTCTTCACCTTCTTGCAGCGCTTAAAACAGGCCGCGGGACCGGACAGTTTGATCCTGGACCTGGGCAAGTCCTGTGATGGCGCTGTCTGGCACTGTCGCCAGACTGCCGGTCGATCGATGCTGATCGCGCTTGATGGCATGGGTTACCACGCGGCTAACGTTGAAGAGGCGCTTGATGCGGCTAATCGCAAGCAAGTCGCCCAGCAAATGACAATGGCGCTGGTTGATCGCGCCACGGACAGGCGCAATCGTCAACCGCCCTTTGCAGATGCCAGCGAAGATGACGGCATTCGGCTGACTGTAATGCCAAGCGCCATGCCCGCGCGCTTGCAAATCTGCCTCGCGCCAGCGGAGCGCACAGTCTTAGACGGCAACGTCCTCTACCTGCAAAATGTCTGCGCCGGCCAGGTCGGGACGGTGAGCGTCGACCTGCGGGGCAGCCCGCGAATTAGTCACAGCGCGATACAGGACCTGCCGCCGGATACGCCGCCCAATCCCAGCATCGCCGGCGCCATTGAGTTCATCGAAAGCGAAGCGCGCCTCTACCATAGGAAGCGAAGTCGATCTTCGCCCTAAGCGACAATCGCCGAGAAGAAAGAGCGACTCAGCGCTGCGCGTAGACACAGCAGTCAGTCGCTCCTACCGATTCCGATTATATTCTTGGATTTACTTCAGTGCCTCTGAGGCGAAGTCCTAAGGCACCGCGCGCTTGTTCAGCATATCGTTGATAACCAGCACCAATCGCCGCAGCTCTTCTTCCAGATCCGGGCTGATGCCGTCCTGAATCAAGGCTTCGCGGAAGATATCGCGGGCGGCGCGCGCGCTATCTTGCCCCTCGCGCAGCCGTTGCAAACCGGTGCGCATCTGTTCCCGCGCCTGACGGCTGGGGTCGCTGGCGTAATAATCGGGGAAGTCCCAGCCGTGCTGCGCCGCCACGCGCTGCAAGCCGTTGATGAATTCCCGAATGGATTCCAGCTCTTGGGCGGCGCCACGCTGCAAGAGATCGGCGATGCCATCGCTTAAGCTCGGCTCCATGCTGAAATCGAGGCTGTTGATATCGCGATAGCGCGCTTCTACGGCATCACGGCTGCTCGGCTGTGGGCGCAGGGAGGTCAACTGCGGCGACATGCCGGTGAAGAGCGTATACAAAACGCCCACGCACATATTGTGCAAGTCCTTGCGGTATTGCCCGCGCTCGTCCGGCTTGTCGCCGCTCAGTTGACGCGAGCTGTTGAAGTCGATCACTTTGAGATGAACACCATCCCAATAGACATGTTCCAGCTTATGATCGAGATAGACGATCTGCTGGGAATGCGCCAGGGACAGCAGCTCGCTGAATTGCACCGCCAGGGACAAACCTTCTTCGGTCGGCAGGCGCCAGCGACTGTTGGGACGGTTCGGTTTCATCAAGTAGAACAAACTGTGGTTGCGCGGCAGATTCTCCAGCGACAGATACGGGCGCCAGCCCGCCACCGCGTACTGCGCCATATCTTGCGTGAACCCGCGAATGTTGTTCTGGTAGGATATGATATCGCCGCGGCGCGGGGCTTCTTCGCGGTCGGAGATATACCCGCAGTCATATAGCTTGACCACATGCGGGCTATGCCACAAGCGCGACAGAAGCTGCGCTTCGTTGCCAAAAGCGCGATATTCCCAACGCGTATCGCCATCCTCATCGAGATGTTCGGGGCGCAGCACTTTGAATGCGATGGTTTGACCGCTGCGGCGGTCCAGGGCGTCCAGCACACGCGCATAATGCCCAAGCGCGAATGTGTCGATATAATTGTCTATTCGATAGATGTCCTGGAGTTGCGGCATCTTGAGTTCCGGCTCATTGAAGATCCTGGCATAAGCTGCCAATGTACCAGCCTTTGCAGCATTGATACAGGGTAGTTTCAAGACCGCTTGTCCACGATATAATCACGCGCTCGCGGGCAAAGGCCGATAGACAAAGGCGCCACCGGACAGCCGCATGAATCGAACATAAAACCGACGCGGGGCTAACAAGAGGCGGCAACTTTGTTACAATGATACGAGCAATCACTTTCTGAGGAAGCCCCGGTGAACCCTGTTTATGTGAACAAGTACGCTCAAGCGTCACGGGAGGCTATGATCCCGCGGGGGCGGGAGCGACTTTTTCGCCGCCTGCGAAGGACCCGCGCCACACTGTTCGCGCTGCTGATATTGATACTCTGTTCTTTTTTTGCGGCGCATGTTGTGGCGCAGAGCGAGAGCGAAACACCAGCGCATATCCTTGCGGCGGCGCGGCGCGCCCTGCCACAGCTCGCCGACGCGCAAGACTGGTCGCATTCGCTTGTGACGGGTGTGGGAACGACTGCCCTCGGCTGCCGTCCGATGAGAGGCTTGCAGCTGCCGCAGCCCATTGAAGTCTACCGATTGCAACTGATCGACAAGATGTTGCATGTCTCCGCGGATGGCTCGATGACGCAGCAATGCGCCAACGCAAGAAGCGGCGCAAGCGCTGGCCTCATCCAGGCCTCCTTCTCAAGCGAAATAGACCGCGACGGCGATTCCCTGGCTGACAGCGTGGACGCCTGTCCCAGCATCGCCGGTGTCGCCGACGGCGACCGCCCGGGCTGCCCACGAGCCAGCAGGGGCGACAGCGATGGCGATGGCAGGGACAACAGCGTCGACGCTTGCCCGCGGCAAGCCGGCGCGGCGGCGGCTGATGGCTGTTCGTTGTTCGTGGATGAAGATGGCGACGGCGTACCCGATAGCGAAGACATCTGTCCGCGGGATTTCGGCGTCATCCGCAGCGATTTCGCCCTGGGCTGCCCAGCCGACGGCAGCGGCTATTCGAGCAAAAAGTCCGAAGCCGGGCAAACCTGCGCCTTTCAAGGCGACGGCGCGCCCCTCTACGAAGGACCTAGCTTGGCAGCGGCGGTCATTGGCGCAATTGATGCCAGCGACGACGCAAGCGCGCGCATTATCGGGCGCGAAGCGACGGGTTTCTGGTATCAAATTCAAAGCGGCTGGATCCCGGGCTCGGCAATCGAATTGCGCGGAGCCTGTTATAATCTGCCGACGGTAAATATGGTGCCGGGCGCGGGCAGCGGCTGCTATCTGCGACCGCGAGAAAGCACCATCAATGTCCGACGCGCCCCGCGGGATAAACAGGTAGCGCAAATCTCGCCGGAAAACAGCCATGTCGTTCTAGGCGCAAACTTCGCCGGCGACTGGCTCTTCTTTCGGCAAGGTTGGGTCAGCCGTTCCGTGTTGGAGCTAGCTGGCGACTGCGATAACCTGCCCGTCCTCAATCCCGCGAAAGTCAGCAGCGGCTCGGTTCACTTCTGCCCGCCGCTATATCAGGGCTTCCTGCCACCGCGCATTGATGTCGGTCTCGCCAGCGCGCGCGTCGCCTCGGGCACGCTGGCCAATCGACTGCGCGCGCAACCCGCGCTCAGCGCCCAGCAGATTGGTGAAATCCCGCCGCGCCAAGTCCTAGACGCGGTACTCGATGGGCCAGCCTGCGACGGCGCCTTTGTCTGGTGGCAGGTAGAAGTCGAGGGCTTGATCGGCTGGACAGCCGAAAGCGACCGCAACGCCAACGTCTATTACCTGGAACCGGTCGCCGCTCCGATCGGTGAAATAAGCGAAGCAGCGAGCGGCGGGCTGAACCCGGCGCGGGACCAATCCTTGGGAGACCGCTCTCCTGATATGGCGATGATGATCAGCAGCGCCACCCTGAACCGGCTGGACAGGACCCATGTCATCCCCGTGGACAAGCCGCTTCAAGTCGCGTGGTCGCCTGGCATGCAATCGCTCGCGGTGCTTCTCGCCAGCGGCGAACTGCAGTTCTACCGGTATCCGGGATTTGATCCCATCTCGATAGACCTGCGCTCGCCCGCTGGCTTCCAGGCAAAAGCATTTGACCTCAGCAGCGATGACAAGCTGGCAATCGGGAGTCAGGCGGGCGTGGTTTCCCTTGTCACGCTCGACGAATACGGATCAGCCGCGGCGACTATGCAATTATCACCCTTGCTGCCGGCAGCGGTGCGGGACCTGGACTGGTCCGCCGACGGGAGCCTGCTGGCAGCGGCTAGCGGGGACCAGCCCAGCCGACTGGCGGGGCGCGGCGGCGCGCTCGTCGTCTGGGAAATCGATGATTCTCAAGATGCCCTCAAGGTCGTGGCAAGGCTCCACTTCGCCTTCCCCTACCCCTTGAACGACATCGCTTTCAGCGCGGACGGTCGCTGGCTGGCTGTCGCTGGCGAACATGTCGCAAGCCGCCGCGCCGCGCTTTGGATTTATGACGCCGCGGACGGTCGCTTGGTTTTTTCCAAAGCGCTTGTTGGCATGGGGGGCGAGGGCTTTGCGCGAGCCTTGCCCAGCGCGGAGCTGGCTGATTTCTTCTATAGCAATGGCGACAGCCTCTATCTGGTCGATATCGACAGCGGCAATGATAGGCGCTTTTATCACCGCGCCGGCGCGATCATGCCGCGGCTCGGCATCCGCAGTCCCGTCATCGCAGGCGCCGAAATCCTGCTGGCAATCGCCAGCCAAGACGCCAATAGCCAAGCCCAACTGCATTTTGTGAACGCCATGAACAGGGATTCGCCGACCGCTCAACTGCCGATCGCGCTAGATGACCTGGCATTCAGCCCCGATGGCCGCGCGCTCGCTCTGGCGCAACGATCCAGCGATCGCGTTTTGATACTATCGGTCGCGCCCGGATAGCACTGCGGCGCGGACAAAACAATCGCTTCAAATTATTATTCACCACAGAGGCATAGAAGTAGTTCAAAGAAAATAATGCAAATTTTACAGGGGCGGTGTAGGGGCGACCAATCTGGTCGCCCGACGTTGCTGCGTCGTTGATTTCGGGCGACATGGTACTGCGCGTAGACACTGCAGGTCTGTCGCCCCTACAAGGCTTGTCCGCTACTGGTAAGTCAATGCGCTTTTTCTACCCCATCCCCGACCGCCAGTGTCTACGCGACCCCTTACCCCGTGGCAACGGGTCGCGTAGACACTGACCTACGGGAAGGGGAGCTAACATAACTCGAAGACGATTCTCATTTGCGCAAACTAAATGAGTCAGACCCAGGTTTGACCCCGAAAATTCGCCAATCGCATCAACTCAGCAGTCATCCCCCCATTGCAATGGGGGGACCGAGGGGGGTAAACCAAAGGGCGAACGCGAATCCTACAGGAGCGGACAAGCCTTACATCTTGGCAGATTTATGTGACATTCGACTCACTTTGGTTCAGATGCGATTGCCCTGGTGACCCGGCCGGCTTTGCTGACAGGATTCTTGACTTGTGGTAAGATGACGGTCGATTTCGACCAGCGAGCGGGAACCTTCCACAATGCCAGGAACGCTTACCGTACACCCGGTCCAAGCGCCGGTACGCCATCGTCCCTTTGATCTGATCGAGACGCTACTGGAGAGCCTCGCGCAAGCCGAATTGCAGTTGCAAGACGGCGACGCCCTAGCCGTTTCCAGCAAATACGCAGCGATCGCGGCCGGGCGCATCTACAAGCTGGAGGACATCAAGGCAAGCCCGCGCGCCCGCCAATTGGCGCGGCGCTACAACATGTCGCCAGCCATCGCTCAATTGGCGCTGGACGAAGCCGACCATGTCTTTGGCGGCATCGGGCAGGGATTCCTGCTAACCGCCAGGGGCGGCATCATATCGCCCAATGCGGGCCTGGATCGTTCGAATATCCCTAGCGGGCAAGTTGTCCTGCTGCCCGAAGACCCGTTTAAGAGCGCCGAAGCCATCTACGAGGCGCTGCGGCAGCGTCTGGGGCGGCGCGTCGGCGTCGTATTGACGGATAGCTGGCTGCTGCCGGGGCGCTACGGCACGGGCGGCATCGCGCTTGGCGCAGCCGGTTTCAAGCCAATCAAAGACGAACGTGGCAAGGACGATCTCTTTGGCAATCCCATGGCCGTCACGCAGGTCGGCGTCGCCGATTCGCTGGCGGCTTGCGCTCAGGTTGTCATGGGCGAGCGCGATCAAGCCACCCCCTTCGCTTTGTTGCGCGGCGCCGATATCGAACTGAGCGACGAGCGTTATAGCGTGGCTGATATTTCCATCCCCTGGCAGCAGTGCATTTATGTGGAATCCTTGACGCTGGGTTTGCTGCCGGATGGCGCGCCACAGTGCCGCGTCATTGAAATCGCAGGCGACTCGGACAGGTGATTTGACATGCAGGGCAATCGCTTCAATATCCATAACTGTCGAATTTAACATCAAACTGATGAATTGTAGGGGCGAGCCTTGGCTCGCCCATGAAATTGGGTGCGAAATCGTGGGCGATTCACAGAATCGCCCCTACATTACGTCCTTTTTTGGCATATTTACGGATGAATCTCGGTGTTGGCGGTCAGTGTCGGCGGTCAGTGTCTACGCGACCTACGCGACTCTCGGTGTCTACGTGGTAAATAAAATTTGAAGCGATTGCCCTGGACAGGTGATTTGACATCCGGATAACCTTGACTTAAACTTGATTGTATAGAAATGAATGGCAAGCGAGGCTGTGCATAATGGATTAGGGTAATGGTTGTTGTTCTGATTGATACTCTATCATCGCGTAATAACAAAGTGAACGCGGCGCAAAGCGAGTGAATTGCGCCGCGTTTTCTTATTGTTCCGTCAGGTCATCTCATAAGTGGAAGGGAACACGATGGACGCCAGCATGATCAACAAGATTCAGAAAGCCGTTGAATACGCGAGCCAGCCGGAACGCGCCACTTTCAATCGTTTGACGGTGGCTTTCCAGGGCGAAAATAACGCCTACAGCGTGTGCCTCGCAGACGACAGCTGGTCTTGCACCTGCCCGGGTTTCCAGAAATACGCCATTTGCCCGCATATCATGGCGCTCGAGAACTTGTTCAAAGACTTGCTCAAACGACCCCCTGTCCCCTATTCACCGGGCCAGAATATCGTCAGCGATGTCAAGAAAGCCAAGCGCTATACAGACCAGGGCGACCGCGTCCGCATCGTCTCCTTCGACTGCAGCTTCGAGGGCTACAACAAGCGCCATCACATCACCTACGATGACGGCAAATGGACCAGCACCGCCTCGTTCTTCGCGCAACGCGGCGTCTGCAGCCATACCATGGCGCTGGAAAAAATCCTGAAAGGCTTCGTGGAACCGGTGCGCGCCCGATCGCTTGTTTAGCGAATCCGAATCAGAAAGGGGCTACGCTTCCCCCAGTTACGCATTGTCTGCTTTCGGCTGCAACCTAGGATCGCCCGGCGCGACCTCGAAGACGGCTTGCCAGGGCGCGTAATGCGTGTAGGCTTGGTCGCGCTTGACCAGATTGCCCGCCTGATCGTAAATATCCCGGTAAACCCAGACATCGGCGCCCGCCGCCGCATAATCGACCTGGCGCGCTTGACCGGCCAGCAGTTCGCGATTCTCTTCGTATCGCGGTGGCGGCGCTGCTACGACATCCCGAATGATGGGCGCTTCCAACACCGTTCGCCAATGTCTTGTGCTGTAAAAGCGGAACTGCAGCGCGTCCTTCGCGCCCAGGAATTCGCTCTCGATCAACAGATGATAAGGCGTATTGTTCAAGAAGCGTAAATCGCTCGTCGGCTGCCAGATGGCCGCGTCCAGACCGGGTCCCGCGTTGGCGTATTCGTAATAACCCACGCGATAGCCGTGGCTGTTGCGCTCGGTAATAGCGAAGCCGCCGCTGAAAGCGGCGCGGAAGACCGTTGTGCTCACTTGACAGATGCCGCCGCCGATGCCCGTGACAGTGCGCCCGCCAAATATCACCGCGCCGTCGACGAAGCCCGCCTCCGGATTGATATCTCCCAATTGGTGATTGAAGGCGAATTCTTCCCCGGGCGCGATGATGACGCCGTTCAACTTGCCGGCGCCAACGGCGATATTGCTGCGCCGGTTTGGCGTAGAGCCCCAATAATAAGTCGTGGCTTCCGCCACCAATTCTTGGATGCCAAGCGCCGCTGCCGAAACGTCCTCGTGATAGCGCGGCAGGCTGTAATCGAAGACCATCGGCCTCAATCTTGATTCTCGGTTGAAAACCGCCTTTTCCAACTGCTCAAGCGTCTTTTCAATGTTCAACTCGCGCCCGCCCCGCGAGGGACTTAGCGCGCTTAGCTCGCCCGTCTGTGGATTGAAGTCAAAACGGCCGTCGACTGGCATGATGATCAGCCCGGGCGCGAGCGAGCGCAGAAATTCGCCAAACGCAGCGGCGTTTAGCGACACATCGTAGCGCTTGCCGAGACCGTCATCCCGCAAGCTAACGCTCAGCAATGCGCGGATTTGGTCGGTACTGATCGTCCAGGGACCCAAGGGTCCGCCATCGCGATCGGTGGCGAAGAGCTGTACTGGTCCGGAGAGCGCCGCCCCCAGGCGCAGCGCCGCCTCCTCAACATTCCAGCGCCGCGGCGCGCTCTCATCCACCACAAGTTCAATGTCGACGCCCGTGTCGGCGTCGCGCAAGGTCGCGGTCAAGCGCGCGAGCGTGGCTGGAATGTTGAGCTCCTGCCCCGCCACGCCCGCCTGAACCTGCGCCTCGCCATTTACGATGCGCAGGCTGGCGTCTTGACGATCGCGCTTGATCTGGCTCGCCAAATCGCGCAGAAAATCCAAGGCGATGTTTTCGTCCAGGACCAACTGCAAGGGCAGACGCAAGCCGCCGAACCAAGCCGCGCTTTGCGCGCTGATGTCGTCGAGGAGCTCGCCCGTATGCCCCACCGCGAACGCGCGATCCAGCATGTCCTCGGTCGCGATGCGCTGTCCCAGTTCGCTCGCGCGCGCGGGCCAGGCGCGCTCGTCCGCGCGCAGGACAAAAACAGTCTCCGCCAGCGAAGCGTATTCTGCGTTAAGCGCGGTTGCCGCTTCCGCGGCGGTCAAGCCGCTCAAGTCGACGCTGCCGACAGTCAAGCCCGGGACGACCCTGTCCCGCAAGGCAAGCTGCCAGGCGATGAGCAGGATCGCAAGCAGCATAAGCAAGCAAGCCGCGCCGATCGCGCAGAGCGCGACGAACCTGAACAGCCAAATGGATAAGCAAATGAACAGCGGAGTCCTGGAGCGCGGCTGATATGAAGGCTCTACGGAAGACATGGATTTTTCACTCGCGCGGACGACTGTCAGGCAACTTTAGGTCCCAATCCGCCGGCGCCTGCTCGGCAAGGCGATGACGCGTTCTGCGCTGTCAGCACTCACTCGGATAAATTCGTCCGGGTACAGCCGCCATGGCTGCCAGCAATTTCCAGCGCAACATCTAAACCAATATCTTGATCTCGTGCTGAGGCATTGGCTTGGGCACGTCGCCGCAGGAGGTCTGCCGCGGCGCCGACAGGCTCATGTTGACATCGGCATCGTGCCGCGCGCCGCCGCTGTCAAGAAAACTTATGCGCCAGCGCTGATCGCCGGTCGCGATGACTTGCGACAGCCGCAGATCGGCATCGGCATAGAGCCGAGCCTGCTCGCGGATCTGCCCTTCAGCCGCGCCAACCGCCTGATGCGTATCGCCGTCCAAGTGGTGACCAGCGTAAGCGCCGCGCCCGCGATACTTGTGCGTCAGCAGGTAGCCGGCGCGGTGATTGCTCACGATGGCATCGGCATCGGGGGGATCCAGATGCCCGTAAACGATGCCCTGCGGAAAAGCAATCATGGTCGCCGCCATGCGATGACCGCCGATATGCGACGTTTGCCAAACGTTTTCTGGTCCCGCATATTGGGTCAGCGCCTGATAAAAGGCCGTGCCATGCGCGGCGCAGCAGGGATCGTGCCGCCCATTGGTGCAAACGGTATAAAGCTCGTCCTGTTCCTGTAACTCATAGTCATTGATACGCGGGCTGCGTCCCGCGCCGATGCTGTCCAGATCCAGCTTGAGAATGTCATCATAGTCGGACAGAAGCGTATGATAGATGCGGGGCTGCCCCTGATTGGCAACCGCGATGTAGAAATTCTTGCCATCGGCGGCCGGTCGCCGAATGAATAGAATCTTCGCGCGCGGCACTTTCATCAGGTGCTGCAAATAGGGCGCGAAGCCGCCGGATGCGCTGGCTTTCTTGACGATCTCGCCCTGCCAGCCGCCATATTCCGCCATACTGGTCTGGATCAAGAAGAAGGTGTCAGCCGGTTTGAAGCTGCCAGCCAAGCTCTCCTCTGCCGCGCGGGATTCCTCCGAGCAGGTCATTGTCGCTTGCATAGCGCGTCCTCCGCTTGCTGATGTCTGATTAGGCTAAAGTTTACCATTCCTGGCGAGATGACACAAAGGATACCTAAATCAAGCATAGGGCAATCGCATCAGATTACAATTTATCCACAGATTATCGCGCTGCCTTTTTCTCTGTGCTCTCTGTGCCTCTGTGGTGATTTTTCTTTGCCTTAGGGGTAGAAAACCAAGCTGAAGCAATCGCCTGCCTGAAAAACAGACATAGCGAGCTTGCCAAGCCGCGTTACAATGGAAGCGGCATATTGATTAAGAGAGATGCGCGTGTCCAAGCTGTCCATCCAGAATCTTCAGCTCAAGCGCGGCGGCAAGACCGTCCTGCGCGACATCGATCTCGAGGTCGCCGCGGGCGAACTGCTGGTCGTCATCGGACCCAGCGGCAGCGGCAAGAGCTCCCTGCTGCGCTGCGTCAACCGGCTAAACGATATCGCCGCGGGCAGCATCCTGCTTGACGGCGTCTCGATCTACGACCTGCCAGTCACCGAACTTCGCTGCAAAGTCGGCATGATTTTCCAGAAGACCGCCGCCTTCGAGGGCAGCCTCGCCGACAACATCGCTTATGGCGCGGCATTAAAGGGCAAAACGCTCCCCCGCGAAAATATCTTGGAGCTCATGCGCCAAGCATCGCTGAATGTCGAGCTCGTCGATGAGACAGCAGGCGCGCTTTCCGGCGGACAGGAGCAGCGCCTGGCGCTGGCGCGGGCGCTGGCGCTCAAGCCATCCTTGCTCTTGCTGGACGAACCGACTTCGTCGCTCGACCCGATCGCCACGAGCCGCGTGGAAGCATCCCTGCTGCGTTTGCGCCGCGAGACGGGACTCACGATGATCTGGGTCTCGCACTCCATCGAGCAGGCGCGGCGGATCGGCAGCCGCGTGCTGCTCGTGGACGAGGGGCGCGTCCTGCGCGAAGATTCGGTAGAGGCGATGCTGGATCCAGCCAGGGGAGACAAGCGCGCCCTCGCCTTCGCGGAGGGCGACGCAGCGGGCTTGCAAGAGACTGAATAGATGGCTAGATGTCTAGTCAGCCTCCAGCTTCTTCAAGCAACTGCGCCAGATACGCGCGGTCTTCAGCGCCGAGATCCGCCCCCGCCAGCAGATCCGGGCGCATTTGCCAGGTGCGCTTGAGCGCCTGCCGCCTGCGCCAGCGCTCCACTTCGGCGTGATGCCCACTCGTCAAGACGGGTGGTACGCCCAAGCCGCGGAATTCAGCCGGGCGCGTATAGTGAGGACCCTCCAGCATGCCGCCTAAGCCGGCCGCGTGGCTGTCGCGGTCTTGCGCGCCCGCGGCTCCCAATAGGCCGGGGATCTGCCGCGCGACCGCGTCAATCAAGACCAGCGCCGCCAGCTCGCCGCCGGTCAGCACATAATCGCCGATACTGATTTCGTCGCTGATGGCGAGTTCGCGCACGCGTTCATCAACGCCCTCGTAATGGCCGCAAACCAGTATCAGGCGCCGCGCGCGCGACAGCTCCACGGCGACACGGTGCGTCAACAAACGACCCTGCGGCGACATCAAGATGACGGGACATTGCTCATCCGCTTTGACCGCTTCAATCGCCCGTACCAAGACGTCGGGCTTGAGTATCATGCCGCCGCCGCCGCCATAAGGGCTGTCGTCTACTTTATGATGTTTGTCGTGGGCGTGATCGCGAATATCGTGCGCCAGAAAATCCAGCAAGCCGCGATCGCGCGCCTTCCACATCATGCTTTCGGACATGACAGGCGCGAACATGCGCGGGAATAAGGTCAGGACGTCGATTTTCATGCTGGAACAGCGCGGGGCTCACATGGAAGCGCGCGTTTGCAGAAAAAACGCCTTCTTGAGGTTGGGTAAGGTGAAATCGAAACCGCAGGAGCGGAAGAAATCCTCGGCGATGCTGATCGCCATGATTTCGTATATGCCCTCCCGCTCGGCTAAGCTCACACAAGCCTCGACCAGCTTCTTGCCGATGCCCAGCCCTTGCGCCGCCGGGTCAACCGCCAAGCTGCGGATCTCGCAGAGTTTCTTGTTATAAATCTCCAGCGCGGCGCAGCCCACGATGCTGCCATCGAGCCGCGCGATGAACAAGGTCTCCAGCAGATCTTCCAGTTCGTCAAATGTGCGGGGCAATAGCTCGCCGCTTTGCACAAAGGGCAAGATAAAATCGGACAATTCAAGCAGATCATCCGTCATAGCTTTGCGGATGCGAATGTCGGTTTTGGCGTCGTCTAACATGAAAAATCCCGCTTGCGCGATAGTCTATCTAGTGTATCAGCATCGCCGCGCTCCGCAAAGGTCTTTGGATAGGCGCCGATTCTTGTTAGAGTTGTACGTAACCAGCCCCTAGCCCGATTAGTTGTGAGCGCCCATGCCAAGCATCACTGTCGCCTCGCGGAATCCCGTCAAGTTAAAGGCGACGCGCGCCGCCTTCTGTACTATGTTCGCGCGCGCTGACTTCGCTGTCGCTGGCGTCGCCGTGCCTTCGGGCGTCGCCGAGCAACCCCTGTCGCGGGCAGAGACCTTGGCCGGCGCCCAGGTGCGCGCCGAGAATGCCCGCGCCGTCCGCCCGGATAGTGACTTCTGGGTGGGTATCGAAGGCGGGGTTGAAGACAGCCCGCTGGGCATGGCTTGTTTCGCCTGGGTGCTCGTGCTGAGCCGCGGGGGGCGCATCGGGCGCGGACAGACAGCCGTGTTCTTTTTGCCGAACGAAGTCGCCGAGCTGGTGCGTGGCGGACTGGAACTGGGTCATGCCGATGACGCGGTATTCAAACGCGACAATTCCAAGCAAGCCAACGGCGCCATCGGCTTGCTGACCGGCGATGTGGTCGACCGCCAAGCCTATTACGAGCACGCGCTGATCATGGCGCTGGTACCATTTAAGCATCTCGATAATCCTGAGTTAAGTTGGTAAAGCCGAAGGAGGCTCCCATGCCCGACATATTCGCCGGCATGCAAGGCATCGAGCGCGTCTTGATGTCAATCGCCTTTATTTTCATCGCCGCCGCCGTCTCGCGCTGGCAAGACTCCGACCTGGAAAAAGACCTCTTCATCGCCACCTTCCGCAGCTTCGTCCAGTTGATCGCCATCGGCTATGTGCTGGAGCTGGTCTTCGAGTTGCATGATCCGCTCTTCACGGTTTCAATCCTGCTGGTGATGACCGTCATCGCCGGGCGCACCACCGCCAAACGCGCCCAAAAGACGCCGCAGGCGCAGTTGATCTCGCTGCTGTCGATCGGATTCGGCACCGCCATGACGCTGGCGCTGCTGGTGGCGCTGGGTGTCTTCGACTTCGTGCCCAAGGACATCATCCCCATCGGCGGCATGATACTCGGCACCTCCATGACAACCGCCACCCTGGTCATCACGCGGCTCAGCAGCGATTTCCATGACCAGCGCGGCTTGATCGAGAGCAAACTGGCGCTGGGCGCGACGGGCCGCCAAGCCTCGCTGAGTCAATTCCAGCGGGCGATCAAGAGCGCGCTGACGCCCATCATCGACACCACCAAAACGGTCGGGCTAATCAAGCTGCCGGGCGCCATGACCGGCATGATTCTGGCCGGCGCGTCGCCGCTGGAAGCGGTGCAGCTGCAGATCATCGTGATGTATATGCTGGTGGGCGCGGCGACCTTTACCGGGCTTGTCGCGGCGTGGCTGACATATCGGCAGTATTTCAGTCCTGCGCATCAGTTGGCGTTGGAGTCGTAGGGGTAGACTATCTCTCGTCGCGGCAAAGAGACTCCAGTTTCACACCTGCTGATTCGAGATGTGACTCGAACGCCAGCCAGCATCTGTCTGCGGCGTTGACAATCGGCGCGTCTAGGCCCGTATCCCGCTTGAATCTCACGGCCAGCGCAACCCATTTCTTGTCGTCGGGATCAAATCTCTCGCAGCGGCGGACGTCGGAGGTCCAGATGTCTCCGTTGTCCGGGTAGTCAATGTAATTGCCTGCGCTGTCTCGTGCCAACTCCACGCAGTGTACACTGCTAGTAACGGTCTGATATTGGAGCATATGGAGCATGAATTGTTCAGCCAGCGACCCTCTGTAATTCGGATGAATACGTCGATTGTATTCGCGTAGTGTCTCTCTTTCAGAGTCAATGACGACCTTTAGATCACCTGAAAAGATCGCCTTCAAGACTGCGACACAACGCAGTTGGCATTTTTTCGAAGCGTTTGAATTGAGGCCTGCTGCTGTCAGCGGCACATTGGTGTCAATGATCTTCGATGTCATGGAATCAGCTGATTTGACGTTGTAAACCCGCCTCGAACGAAGCTACCATATCGCCAGCGAGATTGCCAAAGAATTCGTCGGGCCAATTGTGGATTGTTCCAAACATGTCAACATCTAGAGATATCAGGTCAGATATTCCGTCCCTGATTTCACAGAAATAGAGCGCCGTATCTTCCGGAGTGATCTCCGACCTCGCCAGACGTAGTTGCAACCGCCGTAGCATGTACTCGCTATGGCTCTCAAGGATTATCTGCAACCCACGATTCTTTATGCAGTCTACAAAAACATCAGCCAAGCCCGCTTGTACCGACGGATGCAAATGTAATTCTGGCTGTTCAAGAATGACAGTGGATCCTTCAGGGACGCAGTAACACAGTACAAGTACAGGCAAGACTTGAGAAACACCAATTCCCATGTCTGTTATTCGAACTTCAGCACTCCGTCTGTGCCTCTTGAGCCAAACAGCGTACTCGCTGCTTCCCCTGTATAGAGGTCGCGTCTCAAAGGAATGTGCCAGATCCAAGTCGACTAGCCATTGTGCGACGCGAGTCTCTAGTTTGCTATATCGCTTTCTTCCATCTGGATAGACTTTCCTATTCCTGCCTCCCAGCAACGCCGGCACGGCCAACTCGCCTTTCAGACCGACGTCTACCGGGTTTTCGCCCGCCCAGGTATACGTCCTTTGGGGATACTCTCGCAATGGGCCAAGATAATACAATTGCTGAAAACGGCGCTCAAACTGTAGCGCCAGGTCGCTCAAGTAACTTGTGTCCTGATAGTAGCGCATGGCTTCGTCCGAAAAGCTATAACACTTTTCAGGCTTCATATAGACACGAGGCCTCCCTTGTGCCCTAACGGGCGGCTTCCCATCTACTTCAATACGAATAGTATAGTGATTGTTTGGCTGTCGCGATAAGTCCACTGAAAAATTGTTGCCACTCGTATATTGGAGATTGTCCACATAGGTCCTTTGCTGAGCAGCATGAATGACAGTTTTGAATGCCAACTGTTCGACTTTTATGTTTCCGCCGACTACTGGAACAGGAACGCTGAAAGCCGACTTGCCAGCCAAATCCCATACCACTTGTAGAGTCATGACAGTCGAATCGCGAAATGTTATTTCGGGGGCAGTGCCCAGATTCACATAACCCTCTTGAATGCTGCCGGTCTTGAGCACCAGGTTCCGGTCATTCGACTCCGCAGTTTGCTTGAGCAACAACAACATCTGCAGCAAGCTGCTTTTGCCCGAACTATTCGCGCCGAAGAAACCCGTCAGCGGCGCCATACGGATGGGCCCTGTTTCGCGCCAGGACTTGAAATTAGTCATGCTGATTTGCTTGAACATAGGATTATTCCGCGTTTTCTGGCAACAGAATCATAACAAAAGAATCATGGACAGGACAGCAGGGCAATCGCTTAAAATACTTTTCAACATAGAGGACGCAGAGGACACAGAGTTTTAGTAGTTTAGACGACTATTTCAACTAAATTCGCGGCTAGGAATAGGCAAGGGGCACTAGAGAGACGTTTTTTTCACCAAAATACACCGCTGAAATATGACATTTTATGCTTTTCTCTGCGCTCTCTGCGTACTCTGTAGTTAATTTTCAGTTTAGATTCCCGCCATTTCGTCTGCCATCATTTTGAAGCGATTGCCCTGGACAGGACAGCTTCTAGCATGCCCAACAGTCCCCAGACATGCTAAACTCCCGCCATGCCCAGCCCCATCCGCGCCTCCCGAGAAACCGTCCGCCGCCTTGCCGTCTACAAACAAGGCTTGCACCAGCGCCTGCCCGCCAGCGACCAAGTCCAGCTCGAGCGCATCATAAAGCGCATCGGCTTGTTGCAGCTCGATTCCATCAGCGTGGTCGCGCGCAGTCATTACCTCGTGATGCTGGCGCGGGCTGGCATTTACAACCCCGCCGATCTCGACGCCCTGCTTGATGACGGCTTCCTCTTTGAAAGCTGGGCGCATGCCATTTGCCAGATCCCTATGAAGGACTATCCCTGGTTCCAGGCTTTTATTCAGCAGCGGAAGCTCAAAGAAACGCGCTGGCACCTGGACAAGCTAGGCGATGACTTTGAAGACATTGTTGAGCATGTGCGCGCGATCGTGCGTGAACGAGGTCCCACATCCTCAAAAGACCTGGACAGCGAGCGCCGCGGACCCGGCGGCTGGTGGAACTGGAAACCGACCAAAGTGGCGCTGGAATACTTGTTTGACCTGGGCGAGCTGATGGTCAGCCACCGTGTCAATTTCCAGCGCTATTACGATCTGACCGAGCGCGTTTTGGCGGGGCGCGGCATGAAGCTCGACAAAACTATTGCCGATTATCAGCGCTGGGCGGTTGGACGAGGTCTGCGTCACCAGGGCATCGCTACCGCAAACCAGGTCGCGGATTATCATCGCCTGCACAAGCGCGTGGCAGCGGCGGAGCTGAAAGATATGACGAGCGCGGGAGAGACGCTTCCCGTCACGGTCGAGGGCTGGCGGGACGGCGCCTATATCCACCGCGCCGACCTGGAGTCGCTGGATGAGATTCAAAAGGGCTTGCACGAGCCACAACTGACGCTCTTCCTTTCGCCCTTTGACAACCTGTTCTGGGACCGCGAGCGCGACCAGTCGCTCTGGGATTTCCACTATCGCATCGAGGTCTATACGCCCAAGCCCAAGCGCGTCTATGGCTATTATGTCATGCCGATTTTGCACGGCTGCGAATTGGTCGGGCGCATTGATCCCAAGGTCGAACGCAAGCGCAAGCGACTGATCTTCCATGCGCTTTACCTGGAAAAAAGCGCCAAACAGACGGCGGCGCTCAGCCTGGGCTTGATACAAGCCATCGAAGAATTCATGGCTTTCCACGGTTGCGACAGCTTCGAGCTAGTCAATTGCCAGCACAAGCGGCTCGCGGGTCGGCTGCGCCGCTATTTCGCCTGAGAACCCCCGACCTGGTATAATCCCAGCCAATCTGTCCCTTGCGCGCTGGCGCCGAAGCGACCGCGACAAGCCGCGCCCGAGCGCTCGCAAGCCGAGAACCGCCATGCAAGCCAGCATTGAAGCTATCCTGAGACGACCCGAGCGCTACGTCGGCCAAGTTGTGCATATCGACGGGGTGCTTGTGCTTGCCGCCTTTAACCGCGCCAGCACCCAGTTCGAGCAAGTTTGGTTCGCGCAAGCCAAAACGACGAAGCCGCTTGCGATTCAAGGGCAGCCCATCCACGGCGAGTCGACGCTCTGGCATGGATTGTCGCGTTTGAGCGCGCCATACCGAAGGGGCAATCAGAATTATCGGGTCCAAGACCCGGCGCGCGCCTGGGTGAGAATCTTAGCGGCCCAGGGGGCGCCGCGCCTGGAGATCATCACAGCCGCGGTGTATCGCGAGGATTTCACGCTCTTCATCGGGGAGAGCGGGGTGCGCCTGGAGCAAGCCCTGAGCGAGAAAACGAACATAGTCTCGGTAGCCGATATCCGGCGGGACCCAGCAAAATACTTGAATCGCCTTTGCCATGTCTATGGCACCTTGACGCTGCGCACGGCGCCCGCGGCGCAATTTCTGTCACCGGGCAAGATCCCCTATCTTACGGCGCCTGCCGCCAAAGCCCCTGTTACCATGCCAGACGAATGGCTCGATGATATCGCCTATCCACAGAGCAACAGCGCGCCCGAAGCGGCGGAAGACCTGCAAGACGCTTTATATTTGGATCCTGCTTATGGCATCGCCCGGCGGCTGGCCACCTTCCCCGGCATCAACCAGACCGTCGTCAAGCCGGCCATCGTTGTCGGCAGTTTCGCGCAGACCGGGCATGAAGCGCATTTTGGGGCTTTGACCCAGTTGCGCAGCGTTTATCTACAGAACATTCGTCACCGCGCTGGGCGGAAGTCCCTCGAATCCGTCATCAAGCTCAAGAACTTCGCATGAAGGGCAATTGAAAGCGCGGCCGCGCCCGCGGTTGCAGCAGAGTCGGCGTCGTCAAGCGGCGATGATAGACCACCCATTCGATGAGCAGCAACAGCAGCGCCAACAGAGCGGCGGCTATCCAAAGCTCCCGTAAGCCCTGTTGATCTTCCGCATCAAGCTGAAGCGCGCCCCCGCCCAACACAAGCTCGGCCTCCGCCACCGGCGCGATATCACTTTCCCCGGTGGCGAAGAGATTGACAGCAAAGTGCTGCCGCCGCTTGACCTCGCCGGCCACCACGATCTCCAGCAGGTAAATCCCAAGTTGGTCCGTTGCGCTGTATACCAGCGCGTCACCCCGTACCGGCAATATCTGAACGCTGCCGTCTGGGGCGGTTACACGCGCGCTTTCGGCGAAGAGCGGCGGTTGGATCACCAGCGCGTCTCCCACGCTCAAACCATCGGGCAAGGA
Source organism: Phototrophicaceae bacterium (assembly GCA_965116975.1). GTDB lineage: Bacteria > Chloroflexota > Anaerolineae > Aggregatilineales > Phototrophicaceae > UBA6055. Next base: position 695,926 of record OZ220735.1, on the reverse strand, counting down.
GACAATCTCGGCCGGCGAGAACCAATCAAGCAAGTTCGCCATCAAAACGGGCCAGGCGATCAACAGAGGCAGGTTGGAGTCGCGCAGGTCGAATGCGAAGATGGCGACCTGGCGCGCGTTGACCTCGCCAACCAAGAGCAAATCGCCAGCCTCTGCTTGCATGAGCGGTTCCGCCCAATCCGCGCGCAGGTCTCGAAATGACAGCAAGCTCATCTCGTCCAGATCGACATAGGCGGTGATTGGGGATTCGACTGCGGAGATCTCGATATTCGCGTCCGTTTCCAGGCTTGAGCCGACCGAAAAGAGCGCGGTGGCATTGGGCGGATTGACGATAAGCAGATCGGCGTCGGGCAATTCGTTGGGCAGCCAGTTGTCAAAAACATAGAGATCAAAGCGCTCGCCGGGCAAGCCGCGGTTATCGGGATTGCCGCGAAAAGTATGGACACCGGGCAGGCTGCGCAGCGCCTGCTCCAGGAACAGGTTGCCGTTGCCCGAAACATAATAGACGCGCCGGGTATTAACTGCGCCAGGCACAGTCCAAGCTCGGTTGTCCAAGTCCAAATAGTCCTCGATCTCGTTATCGAAGGTCAAGGTGGCGGAAAGCGTCTCGAAGTCCTCCGCAATCGGTTCCTCAAAAGGAATCGGCAATTGACTGCGGGCTGGGATGCTGCCGCTGCGCGACAGGCGCAAGACATCGTCGAGGCGGATGACCAGCGAAATATCGGCTGGTTCATCGCCATAATTCGTCACCTGAGCGAAGAGCTGCGGCGGCTGCCCCGCCAAAGCGCGGGTCGCCAAGGCGGTGATGGCGACATTCGAGGCAGACCGCGCGACTGGCAGGTAGATTGGCTGTGGGATATTGGCGGGCAAGCTGCCAATCTCTCCGATGCCGCCATCGGAGATCATCACAATGCTGAAGTTTTCCGCGCCGGCCGCGCCCGCCGCCGCCAGCGTCAAAGCACTGTCCCAATCCGCGCCGCCCTGGCTTAGGGTCATGCTGTCGAGGGCGCGGCGCAAACTTACTTTGTCGTCGGTGTACGCGGTTAGTGGTTCGGCGATATTCGCAACGCGGATCACGGAAATGATGTCCTGGGGATTCATGTTGTTGACGAGCTCCAGCGCGCGTTGAATCGCCACGTCAAAGCGCGACTGCCCCTCGAAATCGCTTGCGGCCATGCTGGCCGAGGCATCCAGCAGCAAGGCGATTTTCCCCGCGCTGATGGTGGGCACGGTGATGAAAGGGCGCGCCAAAGCTAGAACCAGCGCCAGCAAGATCAGAAGCTGCAAGAAGAGCAGCAGATTCCGCCGCAAGCGCTGCCATGGGGTATTGGCTTCGGTATCCTTTACCACCTGCCGCCAAAGATAGGTGCTCGAAATCAAGAGCTCGCGCCGGCGCAGGCGCAGCATGTAAAGCAGCAGAATCGGTATGCCAAGGGCGAGGCCGGCAAAGGCGATGGGCGCAAGGAAAGACATGGCGTCCTCGACATTAGCGTGTGCGGGTAGCTTAGTATATCACGCGCCAACTTGAAGCGGAATATGCGCGGGATTCTGCCCCAGGGAAATCGCTTCAAATTTTATTCACAACGTAGACACCGAGAGTCGCGTAGGGCGCGTAGACACAGCCCTGCGACAATGACCGCCAACACCGAGATTTATCCGTAAATATGCCAAAAAAGGACGTAATGTAGGGGCGATTCTGTGAATCGCCCACGATTTTGCACCCAATTTCATGGGCGAGCCAAGGCTCGCCCCTACAATTCATCAGTTTGATGTTAAATTCGACAGTTATGGATTTTGAAGCGATTGCCCTGTACCGTCTATCACCTTGGCGCGGCTTAGCCTTCGAGTTGCTCCAGCGCCTCCGCGATCGGCTTCCAGCCGCCCCACTTGCTCACCCGTTCACGCGCCTCTGAAGCAGACATTGGACTCAGCTCATCATCCGTCTCGACGCCAAATGCGATCAATACGCGCAGCCAGTTCGTGCCAGCGCGACCAGCAGCGACATTCTCATCGTAATAGCCGCGCACAGTTTGCATGAGGCTGTTCGGCACGGAATAGCTCTGCTTTGGCGGTGGTGGGACGGGTGTATTGGTAGGCGGCGGTGGCGGGACTGGTGTGTTCGTCGGTGGCGGTGGCGGGACGGGTGTATTGGTAGGTGGCGGTGGCGGGACTGGTGTATTGGTAGGCGGCGGTGGCGGGACTGGCGTGTTCGTCGGTGGCGGTGGCGGGACAGGTGTGTTCGTTGGTGGCGGTGGTGGCGGATTCAGTTGAGTCAGCGCATTGACAACTGGCTGCCAGCGTCCGCCCCAGCCGCGATCGACGTAGCCCTGCGCCTCGCTTGCGGTCATGGGATTGGCATGGCTGCCATGCCCCAGCGCCGCCAGGGCCCGCGTCCAGCGCTCGTGATGGTCGCTGCCTGGCGCCTGCTCGTCCCGCCAGCCCAGGATGTTTTGGATCAGACTAGCGTAGGCTCCGCCCGGCGCCGGGGTCTTGCTTGGCGGCGGCGCCAGCGTATTCGTCAGCGGAACGAGCGTGGCTGGCGGCGGCTGTTGTTGGCTCGGCTCCTCTGCCTGTAGCGGCGCTGGCTGATCTTGCGGACTTTGCTGATGTGGAACGGGCGTATTGGTCGGAAGGGCTGTATTGGTCGGAGCAGGTGTATTCGTCGGCGGCGGCATCGGCATGACGAAGCTGGTCTCGCCGCTGTGTTCCCCGCCGCCGGGCAAGTTGGCTGTGAGCGTCACGCGATAGGTCGCGCCGGGGCTCAAGCCATTGATGCGCTGGCTGGTCGCGCCGGCCCCCAGCGGATATGAGCCGCTGGTCATATCGCTGCCGGCGTAGTCCAGCGTATAGCCGGTCGCGCCGCTGACCGCCGACCATTGCACGGTGACGTCGCTAGCACTGTGGATGCCAACCGCGAGAGCAATCGGTTCTGGTGTCGGCGCGCTGGCTGACACGCCTTGCCCGCCAAAATGAAAGTCGTGCACCTGGCGCGCGATAATCTCAGCCTGCCTCGCATCGCCTTGCCTGGGCAGCCACCGGTAAGCCTCCAGCGCGAAACTGTATGTTATGTCGCGCAAACCGCAGTAGTACACGGTATATGGATTCTTCCACACTACGCCGTCGCGACTATTATAGCTTTGTGCAAACCGGTTTCTCGGCGTCCAGTAAGCCATGCCGCCTAAATTGTCGTGAGATCCATTGCAGGCATGGATCGCGTCGCCCCAGGGGATCTTGTAAAAGTCCGCCCCAGGAACGGGCACAATGCGGAATTCCAACCACTTCTTGCCCGACCGCGAGCCTCTATGAATGTCAGATATTTTCACAGCTGGGCAGTTGGCGAAAGGCTCATCCTGCGATGCCCAATAGCACTTGCGCTCGGCTTTGGTGGTCACGTTCATGCGCCAAGGGGATACATTCTGATTAGACTTCCTCTGGGCAAATACCTCTACCCGGTAGCTTGTTTGAGGCTTGAAAGGGGAGTTCTCGGGCTGATAGCCGCCGATGGTGAGCTTGAAAGCAGGGCTGGCATTGAGGGTTTGATGCGCCACATCGTAGACAAGATTGTTGCCCCGCCAAACCCGAACATCAAGATTTTCCGTGTCGCTGGGCATGGACAAGATAGTGAGGTTAAACCAGATGTCGCTGACTGTGCCGAGGGCAATCGACAGATTTTGCGCTTGCACGTTTAGGTTGGCGCCAAGCAAGAACAGGCAGACAAGCAGCCCGGCGATGGCGCGCCAAGGTTTTGAACTAAACCGTAGAATCGGCGGACGATACTGAAAAGAAATTGGGGAGGTCTTCATTGCCGAGTCCCTCCCGTCAAAATTAGAACAAATATTCTGGGGGGGGGGGGGGGTAATGTTTCGTTATGTACGCTGACATGAGGCGTCGCTTTCTACTCTTTATTTTACGATTCCACACTCGCCTTTGCTGGCTGCGCTTGGGTAAGCGCCGCATCTATATCATTATATTGCATTTCTGTCAAGTGTCAAGTTGAAAAACACCCCCACAGGGCAATCGCTTCAAATTATTTTCAACATAGAGAACGCAGAGTTCGTAGGAGTTTAGGCGACTATTCTTCTAAATCTGCGGCCCGGAATCGACAACAGTCCCCAGTGGAACGTGATTTGTCACCAAAAATCACAGCTGAGAAGAGATTTTTTGTTTTTCTCTGCGTTCTCTGCGTACTCTGTAGTTTATTTTCAGTTTAGAATCCCGCCATTTCGTCCGCCATCATTTTGAAGCGATTGCCCTGGGATAAATCCAATCCAGGGCAATTGCATCAAAATATATTTTATCCAGCGCGATTTGCCGCGCCATCAGCGGCTGTCGCCGCCGGGCGGATAATCGATCTGCGGCAAGTTCAGCAAGCGCTCGTTTAGGTCGGACAGGCTCCGCCGCAGCGCGCCCGACTTGATGCCGCCATCCACGAGGAAGCGACTGATGCGATACTGATCGTTCATATTGAGGGACTGCACCACCATCATGGAATAGCTGTCGTTCAGGCGAATCAAGCGCGGGTATTCGTTCTTCAGGTTGTGGCGCAGCATCTGCAAAGACTGTTCGAGGCTTGTCAAGCGGCCATCCAGCTTGAGCTGCAAGGCTTGTCGCTGAACTTGGTCCAGCCCCTGCTTGTCCGCGGTAGCCAGGACCAAAGCCAATTGCGCTTCCACCGCGTCCATCCAGTCTGTCAGGGGCTGAAAATGCGCCGGCGCGAAGCTCTCGCCACGCAGCGCCATTTTCAGCGCCAGAAAGAAAGCGCGGATAGCGCGGCTCATGAGCGCTTGACACCGTTCAAGAAGTCAAGCGCGGCGCGCGCCGCAGCCTGGCCCTGGCGCAGGCGCTCGTCAAGGCGCGCCACACCGCCCTGCTGCGGCGGCTGCAGGCAATAGTCGCTGCCGATCAAGCTGAGACCTTCGGGCAGCCGGGCGCGCAACGCCGAAACCTGCGCGGCATGATCGTCGTCGTAACAACTCAAGGGGTCGGACTCGTTCCAGCGGTCGACTTGCGCGAAAAGTGGATTTCCGCCGCAGCCATAATGCGCGATGACCTGCTGGATTATTTCTTCGGGAGGCGGATCGCGCAAGGCGCGGGCGCCCACTTGCAGCAGAAGATGATCTGCGTCCGGCACGCGGCGCGGCGAATCGGTCGCGAAGACGAAGGGGTAGATCACGCTATGGGGGCGGATGCGCCGGCGCGGCAGATCGCGCTTGTGGTAGCCAATTGACACCCGACACAGCGAATCGTATTGGTAGCCGCGCAGCCAATTCGGCAAGTCCGGCAGGTCCGGCGCCAGATTGTAGAGCATCCGCTCGGCATAGCGGGCGGGGACCGCGACGATCACCGCGCCAGCATCGAGCAGCAGCCCGTTTTCCAAGCAGAGCGCGAATCTCCCGTCGACTTTCCCGATCGAGCTGACCGCCATGCGCATCAGCCGAGCGCCGGTCAGCCGCTGCGCCAGGGCGTCTATGAGAGAGCCCGTACCGCAGCGAAAGCCGAATTGACCCGGCGCGAATTCGAAGCGATCTTCGTGCAAACCCAGCTCAGCGTACAAAGGCGCATCGCCCTTGCCCGCGATGGCAAAGGCGGAGGCGTCCGCGATGAAACCATTCGCCGCGCTGGAGACGATGCTGCCGCCCAAGCGTTTGTTGACTTCGATGAGGCTATAGCGGAGCGCATGCTTTTCCAGTTCATAGCAGGCGGCGAGACCGCTAAGACCGCCGCCAATCACGACAACATCGCGCATAGGACACCTTTAGGACGGAGCGAATATGGGCGAATCATAGCGCAAAACAGCCGCGCTGCGCAGATAAAATTAAGCGCGGCAGGTCGCGCAGGTCGCGTTGGTCGCGTTGACACTGACCTTCGACACTGACCGTCGACCAGGGCAATCGCTTCAAATTTTATTCACCACGTAGACACCGAGAATCGCCCACGATTTTGCACCCAATTTCATGGGCGAGCCAAGGCTCGCCCCTACAATTCATCAGTTTGATGTTAAATTCGACAGTTATGGATTTTGAAGCGATTGCCCTGGACCGTCGACACCGAAATTCGACACTGACCGCCATGCTCGCTATAATCTTTGCGATAATTTTTGCGGTCTCGACAAAGGGGAATACATGAGCGTCTTCTACGTCAACGGCGACTTTGTAGCAGCCGCCGATGCCGTCATCCCAGCCAGCGACCTGGCGCTGCTGCGCGGGTATGGCATCTTTGATTTTCTGCGCACTTATGGAGGCAAGCCCTTTCAGCTTGGCGCGCACCTGCGCCGCCTGATTACTTCGGCCGCGCTCATCGACCTGCATTGCCCCTGGGATATCGAAGAACTGGAAGCGATCGTCATGGAGACGCTGGGGCGGAACAGCTTTGACGAGAAAGGCATCCGCTTGGTTGTGACCGGCGGCGACAGCCCGGACGGTTTCATGCCGGCCGCGGCATCGCGCTTGCTGGTGATGGCGACGCCTGCCAAGCGCATGGCGGCGCATTATTACGAGCAGGGCGCCGCTGTGGTTACCGTCGAGATGCGCCGCTACCTGCCCGAAGCCAAGACGATTAATTATATCCCCGGCATCAGCGCGCACAAAAAAGCGCTGACAATCAATCCAGACGCTGTCGACGCGATTTATACCGTTGCCGGCAAGGTGGTGGAAGGCACGCGCAGCAATACCTTCATTTTCAAAGACGGGACCTGGATCACGCCAGACAGCGACCTGCTGCTGGGCGTTACCCGCGCCGAGGTCATCAAGCTCCTGCAAGCCGACGGGAGGCTTGAACTGCGCGAGATCAGCAGAGAAGAATATCAAAGCGCCGACGAAGTAATCCTCACGTCTAGCAGCAAAGAAGTCATGCCGGTGGTCAATGTTGACAATGTCGCCATCGGCGACGGTAGACCGGGTAAAAACACCCGTAAACTCATGCGCGCCTGGCGCCAGATGACCGCCGACTACGCCGCGATGGACGGCTACCGCTAAGCCAGGTTTCGCCTGATTGCGGAAGCTGATAAGAAAGGATAACATACACGGGGGACTTGAAAACTTCCCTCATCATAGGCAAAAAAATGACTCATTATTCTTATGCCTTAAATTAAAGAAAAAAGGGGGAAGTACCATGTTTATGTTGCGAAGCTGTTTTAGTCTCTTTATGGCGATGTTTCTGCTTCTTATAGCAGGACTTCTTCTCGGCTCATTCCTGACCGGGCTGATTGCAGGAGCTGCTTAGGAGCAGGAATCTGCTATTAGCTCGCAAAGTCGGCGGCAGTATTGCGTTTCACCTCGTCCAGCGTGACGCCGGGCAGCAGCTCCCGCAGGCGCATCTTGCCGGATGCAAAGTCGAATACCGCGAGTTCCGTGATGAGCGTGTCCACCGCGTCAACAGCCGTCAGAGGCAAGCTGCACTGCGGGACGATTTTTGGGCTGCCATCGCGATTGCAATGGCGCATGGTGATGATCAGACGGCGAGCGCCGCTGGCTAGGTCCATAGCGCCGCCTACGCCGAGCAATGGCTTGCCCGGGACAGCCCAATTCGCCAGGTTTCCGCTTTCGTCCACCTGCAAGCCGCCCATGACAGCCACGTCAATGTGCCCGCCACGGATCATGGCAAAAGAATCGGCGCTGTCGAAGTAACTGCTGCCGGGCAGCGCGGTCACCGGTATCTTGCCCGCATTTACCGGATAGTCCATGGCGCCGCCGCTTGCCGGCGCGGGACCGACCCCCATCATGCCGTTTTCCGTGTGCAAGATTATGCCGTGCTCGGGGCCGATGAAATCGGCGATTAAGGTGGGTATGCCGATGCCGAGGTTGACCACATCGCCGGCCCGCAATTCGGCGAAGGCGCGGCGCGCGATACACAGGCGCGCGTCGTCGACCTGCTTGCCGGCGGCGCGGATATCCGCCGAAGAACCCAGGTCCGCCATTGTCGTGGCGGCTTGCACGAGCGCATCAACAAAGTTGCCGGGTGTATGGATATGATCGGGATCCAAGCCGCCCAGGGGCAAGATTTCTTCCGCTTCGGCAATGACCAAATCAGCGGCGGTGGCCATGGCTTTGTTGAAGTTTCGCTCGGTCCTGCGATAGACGAGGTTGCCGGCGCTATCCGCTTGCCAGGCACGGATCAATGCCACATCAGCGCGCAAGGCGCGCACAAAAACCTGATTGCGCCCGGCGATCCGCTTGCTTTCCGCCCCGGCTGCGATGACGGTGCCGGCCGCCGTCGGCGTATAGAAGCCGCCAAGTCCCGCGCCGCCGGCGCGTATCGCCTCCGCCAGCGAGCCTTGCGGCAGCAATTCAAAGGCGATCGCGCCGCTCTGCGCCGCTGCCACGACCTCGTGGTTGCTGGTGAAGTAGGAGCCTATCGCTTTTTTGATTTGCCCCCTGCGCAGCAGCCTTCCCCCGCCCAGACCCGGCTCGCCGATATTGTTGGCGATGTAAGTCAGGTCTCGGACCTCTGTCTGGGCAAGGGCATGCAAGAGACGCACAGGCGTGCCGGTCATGCCGAAGCCGCCGACCATCATCACCGCGCCGGATTGGACCAGCGCCGCCGCCTCTGTCGCGCTCATGCGCGGGGCGCGTTTCATGCGTCTGGTCCCAGGTTTTCGATCAGCGTGGCTTCGCCTTGGCCCACGCCAACGCAGAGCGTCGCCAAGCCGTAAGTCATCTTTTCGCCCAGTTGGGCGCGGCGCTGCATCTCGTATATCAAGGTCGTCAAGATGCGCGCGCCGGAACAGCCCAGGGGATGGCCCAGCGCGATAGCGCCGCCGTTGACGTTTGTTATCGCTTCGCTTAGCTTCAGTTCGCGCAAGACCGCAAGCGCCTGGACGGCAAATGCCTCGTTTAGTTCGACCAGGTCAATGTCCTCGATAGAAAGTCCCTGCCGGCGCAGCAGTTTGCGCGTGGCTTGGACGGGACCCAAGCCCATCAGTCTGGGGTCGACGCCGGCCGCGGCGCTGCCAAGCCAGCGCGCCAGCGGCTTGAGGTTCATCTGGCGCGCCATATCGCCTGACATCAGGACCAGGGCGCATGCGCCGTCGTTCAAGCCGCTGGAATTTCCAGCTGTAACGCTGCCATTATTGCGGAAGGCCGGGCGCAGGTTCGCCAGCTTTTCCATACTGGTCGCGACTTCGTATTCATTGTCGGTTGCATTGTCGGTTGCATTGTCGGTCGCGCGATAGAAAGGGTGCTCATCGGTATCCACCAGGACCGGATCGCCGCGTCGGCCTGGGATGGTCACCGGGACGATTTCGCGCTTGAAGTAGCCGCGGTTGATGGCATCCACCGCGCGCTGCTGGCTCTGCAAGGCGTAGCGGTCTTGGTCTTCGCGGCTGATTTCCCCGCCGGCGATTTTGCCTTGGCGGCTTAAGCTATAGATATTTTCGGCTGTTTCGCCCATGGCTTCCAGCGGGAAGCGCGCTGCCAGTTTGGGGTTGGGGTAGCGCCAGCCCAGCGTGGTGTCCCAAGCGGTCATGTTGCCGGCGGGACCAAAGGCAGTCGGGTTCTTGGGCAGGGAGTAGGGCGCGCGGGTCATGCTCTCGACGCCGCCTGCCACAAATACGTCGCCCTCGCCCGCTTTGATAGCGCGCGCGGCTTGATTGACCGCGTTAAGCCCGCTGGCGCACAAGCGATTGATCGTGAGGCCCCCGACCTCTTCCGGCAAGCCCGCCAGCAGCAGCGCCATGCGCGCGATGTTGCGGTTGTCCTCGCCGGCTTGGTTGGCGCAGCCCATGTAGACTTCTTCGATTGATTCCGCGTCAATGCCCGCGCGTTCCACAGCCGCTTGGATGACGATTGCCGCCAGGTCATCCGGGCGCACCGCGGACAATGCGCCGCGGATGCTGCCAATCGGGGTGCGCGCGGCGCTCGCAATGACGACATCTCTCATGCGGAGCCTCTCCATCGGGTCACTTCATTTCTCGCGTCAAGTATGCCCTATACCGCTTCGGCTTACGAGTTGCAGGCAGAGCAAATGCCGTAGAATTCCAACAAATGCCCATAGATTTTGAAGTCGAGCGTTTCTTGCAATTCCGCCGTCATATTATCCAAGCCGCAGTCCTGAAAATCGAAGTAGCGATTGCAATTCGTGCAGATAACATGATGGTGATGGTCGTTGTAAAGCATCACGTAGGCGGGTGTCAGGCTGGACTTGAGGAAGATTGGGCGCGCGATGCCCAGGCGGGTGAAGAGATCCAGCGTGCGAAAGACGCTGGCGCGCCCGATGGCGGGATTGATTCGGTTGACTTCCCGCAAGACTTCCCCCGATGTGATATGCCCGCGCTCTTCAAGCAAGACTCGCAGAACCGTTAACCGGGCTTCTGTCAGTCGGCAGCCAGCCTGCCGCAGCCGCTCAATATAATGTGTCTGCATAGGATCGTCGTTTCCGCAACTTTACGAATGCGCTAATAGTAACACGCGGAGCAATGCCATCAAATCGCGCAGAAAAGAAATAAAACTACAATCTAGGCACCGAGAACAGCGAGGGGACAAATGGCTGTGATTGCTCTGTTCTAGCGGAATGCCCAAGCGCGCTCGCCTGGTAGCGTGAGCGTTGGACAAACGTCAGATGGCAAGCCCAGGCAGCAGTGCTAGAATGGCAGCCATGAACCGACGACTGCCGCTTTTGTTTGCGCTTGTGACGCTCGCGCTGTCAGCTGTCGCGGCGCAAGATACCCAGAGCCTCCTGCTGGCGCGAATAAACGGTTTGCGCGCTTCACAGGGTTTGCCCGCCTATTCCATCAGCGCGGCATTAAACGCCGCCGCCGGCAATCACGCGCGTTGGATGGCGCGCAGCGGCACGGTCAGCCATTTGCAAGACGACGGCACGGGACCGCGGGAGCGCGCGCGCAATGCCGGCTATACATCCAACTGGGTAAGCGAGAACATTTATCGGGGCTTACGAGCCAGCGCGCTGGATGCCTGGAATTGGTGGCTGGCCTCTCCAATTCATTATGCCGGTATAACCAGCCCAAATTATGACAATGTTGGCATTGGCAGCGCAAGCGGAGAATATGGCGTGGCTTATGTGCTGGTTTTTGGCAATTCGCTGGGTCGCGCGGCTTCCCGCGCGAACGGGTCCTCCGCCGCCGCGGCGGGCGCGCCTTCCGCGCCTTCGTATGTGCTGGGCATTGATGAAGTGGGCAATATCAAACACGAAATTCAGGCTGGCGACACGATCGGCAGCATCGCGCTCATCTATGGCTATACCTGGGCTGATATCCCCTATATGCTCGAAATCAACGACATGACGCTCGGTGACATACGACTGATACAACCGGGAGATCTGTTCTTGGTGCCGCCAAAGGATGGCACCTTTACACCCGCGCCCGCAGCGCCGACCAGTACACAAAGCGTCGGATCAACCGAGACGCCTGCGCCGCCAGCGTCAACCGAAACAAGCACAGCCGCGCCAAGCCAAACCGCAAGCGCGACTCCACTGGCATCCCCGGTGTTCCGCATCGGCAGGTCGCCCGGCGGGATGAGCGCGCCGGCGCAAGGGACTGCCAATTCTCTAGCCGAGCGCGACCTGTCGCTCCCGCTGATGCTGGCGGCGGCGATAGTTGTTCAGTTGGGCATCCTTAGCGCGGCTTTGCTGGAGCTGGCAAGGCGATCGCGATAGTCGACGGCGCTATCGCTTCAAAATGATGGCGCCAGACATGGCGCAAAGAAGAATTGAAAATCAACTAGAGAGAGCGCAGAGGGCACAGTGAAAAACAAAGATATAGGCTCTTCATTCTATTCTGGCATATTGGTCAAGGACATTTCTTCTTAATACGGGACTATACACCTTGCCCTGTTATCAAGGCGCTGAAAATGAGCCAGCGCGCCAGTTCTCGTGTATCATAGACAGTGAGTTCGCCAGGCAAGATACGTGCAACTGCGAATTGACGACTTCGGCAGTTCAATCCATAATTCTGCTGACGATGGGCTGGAACGAGGGCAATTGAACGGTCAATGACAGATTACCGAGATTGGGTCGCGCGGGCAAAATACGGCGACAAAGCCGAGCGCGATGACGCATTTGATCATTTGGCGCGCGATTTTCAAGGGATGGTTTATAGCCTCGCTTATGGCAGGCTGAGCGATGCGCAGTTGGCTGAAGACGTCGCGCAGGAAGCGCTCTTGGCCGCCTACAAGCAGATCAATCAGCTGCAGGATGTCGCCGCCTTCCCCGCCTGGCTGCGGCGCATCGTCTTGACGCAAACAGACCGTGTACAACGCCGCAAGCGCGCTGCTAGCGAAAGTAGCGAATTATCACAAGAATTGGCTTGTGGCGACCCATCGCCGGAAGCGCAGCTGGAAGCGAATGAATTGCGTGAAAATGTGCGGGCAGCGGTTGAGGCTTTGCCCGAAACCGAGCGCGCTGTCACGCGCGATTTTTACTTCGCGGGCGAAACCCAGCGCGAGATTTCCGAGAGACTGAACATCCCGCTGGCGACGGTCAAAAAGCGCTTGCAATACGCGCGCCAGCACCTGCGCGGCTTGATCAGCGGATTTAACGAGACATTGGATCGCGCCATCTCTGGCGACTCCACAGCCAGGGAACAGTACCAGCCAGCCTACGTTTATATTCGGCAGCGCCGCCGGCGCGACGGCGACCAGACTTAACCGGTCCTAACCCGAAAAAAAAGAAAAGAGGCGGAACCGGTGGTTCCACCCCTTCTTTTCCGTAGATTGTCCGTATATTGCTATTGAAATTAGCTGCCCGGCACAGCCTGGCAGGCTCCCTGCTGCATGCAGGTCCAAGTCATGTCGCCGCCATCCAGGTGCAACTGCGAGCCCATGCCCTCGAGGACAGCCGCCATCGCCGAAACATAAGGCGCGGAGAAGCTGGTGCCATTGAGCGCCTTGTAGCCGTCATCAAGGAAGGTGGTATGAACATCGCGCCCAGGCGCCCAGATATCGCCGTCTAAGTTGCTAAAGCTGCTGCGCGTACCATCGGGATCAATCGCGCCGACTGCGACTACATTTTCGTAACGCGCCGGGTAGCCAGGCTTGCTGCCGCCGCTGTTGCCGGCCGAAGCGATGACGGTGACCCCTTTGCCAACCGCGTAATCCACGGCGTCTTTGGTCACCTGAGAGCCGACCATGCTGCCCAGCGACAGGTTCACGATGTCGGCGCCCGCGTCCGCGGCGTAAACGATGCCGGCCGCGACATCGGCCATGGAGCCGCTGCCGCCGGGTCCCAAAACTCGCACCGGCAAGATTGAAGCGTTGGGCGCGAAGCCGGCGATGCCTATGCCGTTGTCAATATTGGCGGCGATAATGCCGGCGACCGAACAGCCATGCCCGAAGACGTCCTCTGGATCGTCATCGTCATCCACAAAATCGTAGCCATTGTCCAGCACGCGCTCTTGCAAGTCCTCATGGCTCATGCAGACCCCGGTGTCGATAACCGCCACCGTGACCGGTCGCAGCGCGTCCATATCCCGCCAGGCGCTTTCCGCCTGAATATGCGGCAAAGCCCACTGACGGTCGTAATCGGGATCGTCGGGCGGGATATCAAAGTTGACGCTGACAAAGAAATCTTGCTCGATCAACTCGACATCGCTGTCGAAGCTGAAATTCATGCCGAAGCCGTCGGGCGTATCCACAACCCAAATTTCCAGTTCATCGATTCGCTCGACCAGCGTGGCGCCGATGCGCTGGACGTATTCCCATTTCTCGCTTTCGGGCGTATTGGGGTCATAGTGAAGGACCCAATTGCCCGTTGGCTTGGCTTTATAAACCGGCATCACCCTTGTGCTATCCGGCTGCTGCGTTTCCGCATGGATGCCTTCCAGCAGCAAGCCGCGCGGGAGTTCGCTGGCGGCGGCTGGAAACAGACTGACAAGGAGAACGATCAAGCTGAGCCATATTACGATATATCTCGGGATGGATTTCATGAGCTTTCCTTTCGTCCGCTGAACGACAAGGCGCATTGATAGCATGCATTATATCCTAGTTTACGCAGCTAGGGCAATCTAGGTTGCAACGGGGGTCAGGGCAATCGCTTCAAAATTCATAACTGTCGAATTTAACATCAAACTGATGAATTGTAGGGGCGAGCCAAGGCTCGCCCCTGAAATTGGGTGCAAAATCGTGGGCGATTGACCCGCAGTGTCTACGCGCGGCACAGAATCGCCCCTACATTACGTCCTTTTTTGGCATGACTAAGGGCGCGAAGTTTAGGATTTTCCCATCGCCGAAGGCGCCCGCCTCCGCTCAAAGTCATGCCGGGCGACTTCGATTTACGTCAAAGCTGAAAATATCGTCGCGCGCATAGTGCCCGGTGACGTCGAGGGTCATCTGTTCTTCCAATATGCGCCGCGGGTCGAGATCGGCGTAGAGGATCGTTTCCAGGTTCTGGACCGGCTCGACCAAGAAGGCGCCGTCGGGACCAATGATGGCGCTGCCGCCATGCAACAGGAGCGTTTCCGGCTGAGCGCGCAGACCAGCGTCAAACTCGAATTCCTCTGGCAAATCGGCAACGCTGAGGATGCTGCCGGCCGCCAAGACAAAGCTACGTCCTTCAAATGCGTAATGGCGGCTGGCGAGCAGATGGCTCTCTTTCAGCGCGGGCCAAAGCGCCAGATGAACGGTCTCATTGCTCAGATGCAGCGCCTGCCGCGCATGCGGCATCCAGTGTTCCCAACATATCAAGCCGCCAACGCGACCAACCGCCGTGTCCGCGGCTTTTAAGCCGGCGCCGTCGCCTTGCGCCCACAGCATCTGCTCGCTGAATGTGGGCCGCAGCTTGCGATGGTGATTGAGCAATTCGCCGTCCGCGTCAATGATGAGCAGGCTGTTGTAGAGGCTGCGGTTGCCGCGCCCTTTTTGCACACGCTCATTGATGCCCAGCGCCAGCACGACCTCAAGCTGCTTGGCCAGCCGGCGCAGCCGCAGCAGTTCCGGACCATCGACCGTCATGCTGTTTTCGCAGAGCCGCGCATAGACGCGCTTGGTCGGCGCGTGATCCCATAGCGCGGCGGCCGGCGCGTAATCCAGCCAGGCCGGGTAACAGGGAACCAGGTCTCGCCTAGCGTGATGAGCTGCGCGCCGTTGCGCGCCGCCTCGCTGATGAGCGCGCAGGCTTTTTCTAGGCATCTGGGCAGATCATAGTAGGGGGCGCGCGCCTGGATGATGGCGGCTCTGATGGCATTCGGCACGATCGTGCTTTCCCGGCGTCTTTACTGGTTCAGCTAGTCGCTGCCGAGAACCGCGCGCACGCGAAATTGCTCGCCGTCGCTATCGGGCGCGTTGGCGACCACATCCGCAAGCGGCAGCGCGGCGCCAGCCACATCCGCGCGCAAGACGTTGCTCAAGGGCAGCACCGACGAGGTCGGGTCGATATGCGACGTGTCCAGTTCTTCGAGTTTCTGGAAGTAACCCAGAATCGCGGACAAATGCTGCTGATAGCGCTGGACGTCTTCGTCGCTTAGATCGAGGCGAGCCAAATCGGCAATGGCGCGCACGTCTTCCGCCGAAAGTATCGACTCTGGCATTTCATTTCCCCCAAGCGGATCAGCCGCATCACGTGGCATTCTAACCTTGGAGTCCGCCAGATTGTAGCGTCAGAATATTAATAATCTCGAAAGCGCTCGCTGTTTCGTGTACACTCGAATCCGCGATTATCATTCCAAGGAGTCGAAAGATGTTGGCCTCTGTTAATCGAGACGAAGCGCTGCGACTGTTAAGGGTCGAACATGAGGCGGTTTACAGCTTAATTGACGATTTAACTGAGGCGGAGATGACGCGCCGCGACACGATCCGGTACGGCTTGTACAGCGATCAGGAATGCTCCTTCAAGGACCTGCTCGCGCATCTAATATGCTATGAAGCGCTAACGTTGGAGGCGCTGGCCGCCTGGCGCGCTGGTGAAAAGCACTGGGTGATCGACGCCATCGCCGATACCCGCGCCAGCCGCGACCTGCACTATGGCGGCATCGCCGACCGCGCGCGCCTCAGCCTGGATGAGCAGATTGACGAATATCGGCGGAAGAGCGCGGAATTGGAAGCGGCGCTGGCTGGGCTGCAAGATGGCCAATGGCGCGAGCGAGCTTTCTATTCGACGCACGAGCCGACGCACGGGGGCGCGGACCTGGGCGGACTGATCGAAAGCATCATGGTAAGTCCGCCGCGTCCCATGTATCGGCACTTGCCAGTCCACATCCCCGATACAAAAGCATACATCGGCAGTCTGCGCCAAAGCCGCGCAGCCAAGCCCTAAGCTAGTGCAATCGCTTCAAAATCCATAACTGTCGAATTTAACATCAAACTGATGAATTGTAGGGGCGAGCCTTGGCTCGCCCATAAAAATTGGCGCAGAATCGTGGGCGATTCACAGAATCGCCCCTACATTACGTCCTTTTTTGGCATATTTACGGATAAATCTCGGTGTTGGCGGTCAGTGTCTACGCGACTCTCGGTGTCTATGTGGTGAATAAAATTTGAAGCGATTGCCCTGCCTAAGCCAAGTCCCGCGCTTGACCCGCGACGCGCTATGATATAATGCGCCTTTGTTCATCTGCGGAAAAGCGGCGCGTTCAAGCCGAGTAGCCGCCGGCAGGGATCATTTTGCATGCGCATACCTGGTTGGCTGATGGGAATCCTGGCTTCACTTGTCCTGGTTGTCGCGACCGGCTTGTGTTCCCTCACCGCATTTAGCCTGACAAAACAAACGGCTATCGACTTAAAAGAAGTTGGCGACCCGGCGCTGACGCTGCGCTGCTTGATTCGGGGCGAGTGGCCCTGCAGCGACGACAATACAGTGGCGGAGGGCAGCGCGCCGCTGCTGGTATTGACGCCGCTGGTCACAGCTGTTCCCGCCGCCGATCCCCAACAAGATGACGCGCCGCCCGACGTCGCATCCGCTGTCGAGCGCGCCGAGCCGGCGACAGCGTTGCCGCCTGCTGCGGAGCCCTTGGTCCCGTCCCAAGTCGACTTGCCCATCATCACCGACCCGCGCCAGATTCGCATCCTGCTGCTGGGCATTGACCAGCGCAGCGCCACCGGCGAGAGCGGTCCCTTCCGCACCGACACCATGATCTTGATGAGCATTGACCCCGTGCGCAAAACGGTGGGCGTGCTGTCCTTGCTGCGCGACCTGTGGGTGACGATCCCCGGCTACGAAGCCAACCGCTTGAATACCGCCAATTTCATCGGCGACCGCGACGCCTACCCCGGTGGCGGCGGTCCCGCCCTGGCGATGGAAACGGTGGCGACGAATTTTGGGGTGAGCGTCGACAAATACATTCTCATCAATTTTGACGTATTCACCACCATCGTCGACGCCCTGGCGCCGGAGGGCGTGCCGCTCACGGTGCGGGAAGCCATCAACGACCCGTTTTATCCCGACGCCGGCTATGGCACGATCCACGTTGTTTTCGAGCCCGGGGAACAGCGCATGAATGCGGAGACGCTGCTGCAGTATGCCCGCACCCGCGCCAC
This sequence comes from Phototrophicaceae bacterium, assembly GCA_965116975.1. Taxonomy (GTDB): domain Bacteria; phylum Chloroflexota; class Anaerolineae; order Aggregatilineales; family Phototrophicaceae; genus UBA6055. The sequence continues at coordinate 678,509 of OZ220735.1, read as the reverse complement.
CGAGGGCGGCGACTTTGACCGAGCCAGGCGCCAACAGGAAGTCCTCGATGCCGTGCGCGCGGAGGTCCTTGGCGCTGGCGGCATCGTCAACTTGGTCGCGAACGCGCCGGGCTTGTGGAGCGAACTTTCAAACAGCTATCGCACTAACCTGGAGCTGAAAGATATCCTGGCGCTGGCGCAACTGATGGGTCAAATCAAGCGCGAAGACATTCGCTTCGAGGTCGTGAACAATCTGTATGTCAACGACGGCCTCAGCCCAAATGGCGAAGCGGTCTTGTTCCCCGATTACGCCGCGATCAGCGAGCTGATTCAGCGTACCTTTTTCCCCCACATTCAGTTGTCGCGGGCAGAAATCAAAGCGCGGGCAGAGGCCGAAGCGGCGCCGATCTATGTTTACAATGGCACGCAGATCTTTGGCTTGGCCGGGGAGACGCGCGAATGGCTAATTGCCCAGGGCTTAGCGGTGACCGGCGTCGGCAACGACAGGAGCAACGATCTCGAAGAGACCGAGATACGCAACTATGGCGGGCGCTATCTCTGGACGGCGCGCCACATCGCGCAGTTGCTGGGCTTGCCGGACGAGCGGATCGTGCGCGCCGGTGATGGTCTGATCGCCGAGGGCGTGATGGTGGCGCTGGGCGCGGACGCTCCCGCGATAATCGAGGGCTAGCCGAAGGGCAGATCCTTGATGCCGGAAGTGGCGTATTCTGTGAAAATCACGACCTTCATCACATAGACGCAGATCGTCAGTCGCCCCATACTCATTCAGTTCCTACTCGTCGGGCGATTCAGCGGACGCTGTTGAAAAACAGCCCCCATCCCGTAGGTCTATGTCTACGTGACCCCGGCCCCTTCCACATCTCTATGTGGAAGCATCCCCAAAATGAGGGAAGGGGAGCTTGCTGACCTGTCTTGAGCCGTTAAGCCTCTCCCTCTTTATGGGAAGCATCCCCCGAGAACGGGGGACCGAGGGGGCATAGGGGTTTGGGGTGGGGGGAAATTGAGAATTTCAACGGAGTCCAGCGAATCGCCCCTACCGTTAGTCTGGATCTTGTAATTCCATTCAATCGATTTCGATACGCTGCCGATTGACCGCCGCTCAGTTACCCCCAGTCGACGCATTGTGTTACAATCCCCAGCGCTTGTTCACAGTTCAGGACTCCCCTGATGATTGAGCCCCAAGGCGAAGCAAAAGCCAAACTGGTGTGGCTGGAGCCCTACACTGGCGCCACGCGCGAGTTCCTCCTGCACGAAGGCTCAAGCGCGACCATCGGACGTTCCGCCTCCAATGACATTCACATCGGCGAGAGCCATATTTCGCGCATGCACGCGGTGGTAACCTGTCGCGACAGCGAATTCATCATTGACGACCTGGATAGCGCCAACGGGTCTTATGTAAATGGCCAGCGCGTCGAAGGCTCAAGAAACCTGGAAATCGGCGATGAAATTCACCTCTTCGTCTCGATGCTCAAGCTGATTAATCCGCAGGCGACGCCGGCCAAAGACGCGCTGGAACTGGTATCGATGGTGGCCAATGACCGAGCGTCATTGCGCATCGTCAAAGGACCGCAGCGGGGCCAAGTCTTCGCGCTCTTGAAAGAAGAAATCTACATCGGGCGCTCCACGCCAAACGCCAATTGGGAAATCACCCTGCAGGACCCGACGGTCTCGCGCCCACACGCCTTCCTGGTCAAAGACAAGCAACGCTGGAAGCTCTTTGATTTGGGCAGCGCCAACGGGACCGCTGTCAACCGGCGGCCCGTCATCGGCGGCAAGGCGCGCGAGCTGCGCGACCGCGACCGTGTCATGTTCGGCACGACCATGATGGTGTTCCGCCTGGGATACCCGCCGGCGCAACGGCGTAAAGACGCCAGCGAAAAGGGAAAGGCATGACTGGACCCAATATCATTCTGATCATCGCCGACGATATGGGCTATGGCGATTTTGGCATCTTCAACGAGCAAATCTCTTGCACGCCGCACTTGGACGCCCTGGTTGACCAAGGCATTTGCCTGACGCAGCACTATTCCGCGTCGCCCGTTTGCGCGCCAGCCCGCGCCGCCATGATGACTGGGCGCTACCCGCATCGAACCGGCAGCATCGACACGCTGGAGGCGCGCGGCTTGGACCGGCTGCGGCTGGACGAGACGACGCTGGCGGATCTGCTGTCGAACGCTGGCTACGCGACGGGCTTGATCGGCAAATGGCATAACGGCGCGCTGGACCCGCGCTATCATCCGACCGCCAGGGGATATAAGGAATTCGTCGGCTTCCAGGGGGGCTGGAATCCTTATTATCGCTATCGCCTTGACCGCAACGGCCGGCTCGAGTATGGCGACAGAGATTCCTACCTAACCGATGTTTTCACCGAAGAAGCGCTCGCTTTCATCGACCGGCATCAAAGCGAATCTTTCTTCTTGCAGCTCGCGTATAATGCGCCGCACTTCCCGCTGGAAGCGCCCGACGCGCTCGCGAAGAAATACTGCGACATGGGTTTCAGCCTGGGCGCAAGTCTCATTTACGCCATGATTGAAGTGATGGATGAGGGCATCGGCAGGATAATTGAGCGCCTGGCAAAATGCGGCATAGCCGAAGATACCATCGTGATTTTCACTAGCGACAACGGACCGGCTTTTGGGAGCTGGAACGGCTTTTCTCAGCACAGGTTCAACTTCGGCTGGAACGGGCAGAAAGGCAATACTTACGAGGGCGGCATCCGCGTTCCGCTGATCATACGCTGGCCGGGGGGCCTCGATGCGGGGCTGCGCAGCGACGAACTGGTGCATTACACGGATTGGTTGCCGACCTTGCTGTCTATGGTCGGGCTGGAGGCGCCGACAGACTTGCAACTGGACGGGGTCGACGCGCTGCCCGTTTTGCGCGGCGAACGGGGCAAGATCAACCCCATGCGCTTTTGGCAGTGGAATCGTTACGCGCCCGTGAGCGCATGCAATGCCGCCGTGCGTGATGGCGACTGGAAGCTGCTGCGCCCGCAAATCCGCGCAGCCATGCAGGTCAGCCCCCTGGATACAGCGCTGGACCATGCCATCAAGTATTTCCCCGAGCATTTCGACGGGATTGTCGCAGAGCCCGCGCCAGAGCGGACCTTGCCGCCGCCCCCGCCGGCGCTGCTCTTCAATCTCGCGGATGATCCGGGCGAACAGGTCGATTTGGCGGCGCAATATCCCGCCAAAGCCGCGGCGATGGAAGCCGCTTTGGAGCGCTGGTTCCTTGATGTAACCGGGCTGTAAACCCGCGCGGCGCTTTTCATTTCTTGACAATCGCATTTCGGGAAGTAAAGAAAATTCACCACAATTATTTACCACAGAACTACAGACGGAAACCAAGTAAGTCATGTAAACTCGACGATTGGTCACCATGTAGGCGCGACCTATCCGGTCGCCCGGAAAACGCCGCAACTAATGCGGATTTTGCGTCGACCGCCCGCTGAAAGCCCTCCACGACGCGACCTGCGCTGAAAAGATTACAGGGCAATCGCTTCAAAATGATGGCGGACGAAATGGCGGGATTCTAAACTGAAAATTAACTACAGAGTACGCAGAGAACGCAGAGAAAACAAAAAATCTCATCTCAGCTGTGATTCTTGGTGAAAAATCACGTTTCGCTGGGGACTGTTGCCGATTCCGGGCCGCAGATTTAGAAGAATAGTCGTCTAAACTCCTACGAACTCTGTGTCCTCTGCGTCCTCTATGTTGATAATAATTTGAAGCGATTGCCCTGGAAAAGATTATGCGACCATTTGTACAAGACGGCGTCTTGTATCATACTTTAGCGACGATAAATTGCTGAGGAAGGGTATTATGCCAAAGTTTCAAGCCGCTGAACTGCAAGCCTTCATCGCGGATATCTTGGCAGCGGCCGGCGCCAGCGCCGAATACGCCGCCATCGTCGCCGAGCATTTGGTCAATGCCAACCTGTCCGGTCACGATTCGCACGGCGTTATCCGCGTGCCGTCTTATGTTCAAGCCATCGATAGCGGCCGCCTGGCGCCAGCCGGCGCGCCAAAGGTGGTGGAAGAGACGGCGTCCATCGCCCAGATTGACGGCGCCAGCACCTTCGGCCAAGTTACCGCCAAAATCGGCGCCGAACTCGCGATACAAAAAGCCGCTGCGGAAGGCGTCGCGCTGGTGACGATGTACAACATCGGGCATACCGGACGGCTGGGAACGTATGCGGAAATGGCCGCGGCAGCCGGCATGGCCGCGATGGTATGGGACGGCTGCATCGGCGGCAACCGGTCGGTGGTCATTCCGCTTAACGGACAAGGGCGCAAGGTCGGCGCCAACCCCATCGCCATGGGTTTCCCCAGCGAGAAATACGGCGCGACCATCCTCGATTTCGCCACGTCCATGTCGGCGGCTGGCAAGGTGATGGTCGCCCGGGACAAGGGCGAGGCGCTGCCCGACAAGTGGATCGTGGACAAAGACGGGCAGCCCACGGACGACCCCAGAGAGCTCGACAAAGGCGGCGCTTTGCGACCCATGGGCATGCCGTCGGTGGGACACAAAGGGTACGCGCTGGCGATGATGGTCGGCTTCATGACCATGATGGCTTCCTTGCCATCGGGCGCGCGCATGCCAAAAGAAGATCGCTGGGGCACGGTCATCTTGATGATCGACATTTCGCGCTTTGGCTCTGTTCAGCAATTCCAGCGCGATGTCGACGCCGCGATAGACTACGTAAAAGAAGATCCGCTGGATGGCGAGGTGCTCTACCCGGGCGAGATTGAATCGCGGCGGCGGGCGGAACGGCTGGCGCATGGCATCGACCTGCCGGACGCGACCTGGGGCGCGATTATGGCTTGCGCCGAGCGCTTTGGGCTGGCGACTTCGGGTTAAGTCTAGGGGGTAGTTTTGATTTTTTTGAACACAGAGGACACAGATATTTAAGCGCTTGCCTGCAATCAGAGTTATTGTAAGGCTTGTCCGCTACTGGTAAGTCAATGCGTTTTTCTACCCCATCCCCGACCGCCAGTGTCTACGCGGCGCGGCCCCTTCCTCGCCATCTCTATGGCGAGCATCCCGCATCAGCGGAGAAGGGGAGCTAAGATAATGCGAAATGTATTAAAATATGCGAAATCAGCATGAATCCAAGCTCGCAGTAGCGATAATCACAACATATCAGTGGTCATCCCCCCATTTCAATGGGGGGACCGAGGGGGGTAAACCAAAGGGCGAACGCGAATCCTACAGTTGCGGACAAGCCTTGAAGCGCCAACAATCTGAAATGCAACCGGTGAAGAATGAACCTGTTGCGAAAATATTAAAAACGATGTAAGCTCGTTTTGAGCCGTACAGGCTTAGATGGGCGTTTGCTGTGGCAGTGGTTCTCACGCCACATAGCTGCCACAGCAAACTACAAACAATCGAAAACCCCGAAGGGTTTCCGCTTGTCAGTATACCCCATGTAACGTACCTCGTGGAACGTCCGCGCGCTTCGGCGTGGATTGCTCCCGGCGCGGCTCGACCGATTTTTTCTGTTGAGTCGCGTCTGCGGGGCGGGTATGCCAGCGAATCAAGACCTAATCGCCGCGAATAAGGCTAAGAAGGACGAGTTCTATACGCAGCTATCCGATATCGAAAAAGAACTTAAGTATTATCGCGAGCAGTTTCGCGGCAAGGTCATATATTGCAACTGTGACGATCCCACAATCAGCAACTTCTATCGCTATTTCCAGCTAAACTTCGACTTCTTCGGACTCAAAAAACTGATTACGACTTGCTACAAAAGTCGGCAAATGGACTTGTTCAGTCAGCACGATAATGAATCTGCAATTGGCATTGAATATGATGGGGAATCCCCTAAAGCATTTCAGCTCCAAGGCGATGGCGACTTTAGAAGTCCAGAATGTATCGAGCTGCTTGAGCAGGCTGATATTGTCGTTACCAACCCGCCATTCTCATTGTTTCGAGACTATGTTGCCCAGTTGATGGCTTACGATAAGCTGTTCTTGATTATTGGAAATATGAATGCAACCACCTACAAAGAGATATTTCCATATTTTCGTGAAAACAAAATTTGGTACGGGGCGAGCATAAAGAGCGGCGATCGTTGGTTTGGCGTACCAGAACATTATCCTCTGACAGCAGCATCCTCAAAGGTCGATAGCAATGGCAACAAATTCATTAAGGTGAAAGGTGTTAGATGGTTCACCAATCTCGACTATCGTCAGCGATACGAGGACTTAATCTTGTACAAGCGCTACGCGCCAGAAGAATATCCCAAGTATGACAATTACGACGCAATCAATGTCGATAAGACCGCCGAAATTCCGATGGATTGGGAAGGCGAAGTGGGCGTTCCGATTAGTTTTCTGGACAAACACAACCCAGAGCAGTTTGATATCGTTGGTCTGGATCGCCCGATAATGACCGAACTGACAGGGAAAGTAAGTCGTTTCTGGCTAGACGGCAAAGAGAAATATGCTCGTATTGTCATCCGTAACAGGCGATTGGAGAGTGTCTAAATTCGTGGGCTTGAGTATGCTTGGCAAGTGAATTCCCCCTCCATCTTTATGGGAAGCATCCCCCGAAAACGGGGGACCGAGGGGGCATAGAGGCTAGGGGGTGGGGGCTTAAATGAAAATCGAATTAAACGAAATCACAGTGCGCGAGCTGGTCGCGGGCTACCAAGACGACGGCGAGGGCGGTGTAGTCGGTTACGGCGGAAAACTGGACATCCGCCCGCCCTACCAGCGCGAGTTCATCTACAAGGACAAGCAGCGCGACGCCGTGATTGACACAGTAATGAAGGACTTCCCGCTCAATGTCATGTACTGGTCAGTCCGCGATGATGGCACTTATGAGATAATCGACGGCCAACAGCGCACGATTTCCATCTCGCAGTATGTAACCAGCGTATTCGCGTTTAATGATCTTTATTTTCACAATCTGCCGGACGACCGGCGCGAACAGATATTAGATTATGACCTGATGATTTACCTGTGCAGCGGCAGCGAAAGCGAAAGGCTGGACTGGTATCAGACCATCAATATCGCTGGCGAGACCCTGCGCGCGCAAGAAATACGCAACGCCGTCTATGCTGGTCCATGGGTTTCGGATGCCAAACGCCACTTCAGCCGCCAAGGCGGTCCCGCTTTTCAAGTCGGCAAAGATTACTTAAACGGCTCCGCCATCCGTCAGGACTACCTGGAAACGGTCATAAAGTGGATAAGCGATGACAAGATCCGCGATTACATGGGGCGCAACCAGCACGAGACTAGCGCCGCGCCCCTGTGGGACTATTTTCTGTCAGTCATCCACTGGGTCGAGTCAACGTTCACAGAGTATAGGAAAAAAATGAAAGGCGTGGATTGGGGTTGGCTCTATAACACCTACAAAGACAGGGCGCTTGACCCCGCAGAGATTGAGCAAGAAACTGCTGAACTTGTCCTCGATGATGATGTAAGCGACCAAGCAGGAATCTATCCCTACATCCTCACTCGCGATGAGAAGTATCTGAATATCCGCGCCTTTTCGGATGGGATGAAACAGCGGGTCTATGAGAAGCAATCAGGCAAATGCGCGATTTGCGGCGAGCAATTTAACCTTGCCAATATGGAAGCCGATCACATCAAGCCCTGGTCCGAAGGCGGCAAGACAAACGAAGAAAACTGCCAGATGTTATGCAAGAAATGCAACCGAGAGAAAGCATCTAAGTAGCGACTAAATGGCTGCTATAATAGATTATCCTCCACCCCCAAGGCGGAAATCTATGCCAAGTCAAACCGAGCTTTTCCAGAATTTGAGGGCGGCGTCTAGCGCCGCAGAACGGCGCGACAGCGCGCTGTATCTGCTGGCGCGTAGCAACCGCCGCCAGTACCTGGACGAATGCCTGCGCGTGTTGCGATCCCCGGCGGTCATCGCGACGCTCGACGAAAGTCATCGTCCAGTATTGCGCGACAAGTGCGCCAGCTTGTACAAGGACGGCAAGCGCGACAAAGCCGGCATCTTGCGCGAGAGCCTGACGCGGCTGCTGGTGCATATCGCGCATCCCGACGACATCGACCTCTACCTGCTCGGCGTCGAGACCTATTACCTGCAGCCGGTGGATGACGTGGCGCAGAACCTGCGGGCTGTCGCGCTGGCCGGCTTGGCGCCGATTGATCCCGCCCTCGCCTGCCTGTACGCCGCGCGCTTTCTGGGCGAGCCCTTCACGTCGGTATTTAATTGCGAGCCGGCCATGACCGCCATTGACGCGCTCGGCGCCGCCAACCAGCGCCTGCCGATATACCAATTCCTCTTGCGCGGCGGCGAGGACATGGCGCGCACGGGCCGCGGCGAGCTGACCGGCAAAGCGCTGGAATCGCTGGGCGAGGATTTTCCGCCGCGCTTGTACGCACAGCTGATCGAGATCTATCAAGCGCTTGACCAGCCGACAGCGAGCATGGGCATCATCAATTGGGTGGTAGCGCAACGAGCGGCAGCTCTATACAACCGGCTGGAGGATCTCATCAAGGGTACAAAGCATGTCGACCTGCGGCGCTATGGGCTGGTGATGATAGCGGCGGCGCGAGATGACGAACTGAGCGACCGCCTCTTGCGCATGGCGCGGCTGGCGCCTCGTGATGATATTCAACTCTTCATCGAAGCGCTGGAGATCTGCCAGCACCAAGAGCGCGACGCCACGCTAGCCCTGCTGCGGCGTCGGGAGGAAAGCCCTTAGCTTCTGCGACCGCCGCAGCGCGGGAATCAGCGCAGAGCAATCGCACCAAAAGCAATTATGTGCCGAATGTCACAAAATTCTAACGAACTGTAGGGGCGACACTGTGTGTCGCCCATGAAAAGAGTGAGAATATAGTGGGCGATTCACAGAATCGCCCCTACATTGCCTCCTTTTTGCCAGAACAGGAGTTAAATCTCGGTGTCGGCGGTCAGTGTCTACGCGACCCTCGATGGTTAAAAAATCTGGTGCGATTGCTCTGGGAATCAGCGGATTTCCCCTTGAAATATGCTCGCCAAGGATCCTTCCAGCTGCATTGACAAATTGTTCAATAGCGCCGCCGCCGACACTTGCTCCAGGATTGACTGGTCGACCAAGACATCAATGGTCACGAGGTAGCGCCCCCGCGTGTATAGCGACAAGAGATGCAGGCCCGCTGCGCCATCACAAGTTGCGGCGCCGCGTCGATAAAGAGCGGCGGCGGAAGCATCGCGCGCGTAGCCATAGCTGTCCAGCCACAGCCCCATAAAGTCGTCATGCGCCGCGGCGTCCGCGGACGCGGCATCGGCATAGACATCAACCCAGTAACCGAGCGCGGAAAAGAAAACCGACGAATCGCAGTCGCCGTTGGCTAGCTGCATTCTATGGCGATACAGGTGGCCATGCTCTTCGGTGTATGTCGCGAAACCAGCCTGTAAATCTTCCGCCACGGCCGCCGCCAGCGCCTCGGTCGAGAAATAGCCCGCGCGTTCAGCGTCAAGTGACAAGGACGGCGGCAGATTGTCCGTAAATGCCGCGAAAGCAGCGGCGACTTCTTCTTGCGTGGCTGGCGCGATTTTCGCCTCTGGGCTATCGACCAAAGCCGGATCGCTGATAATCAGCACGGTATGCAGCGCTTCGCCTGCTTCGCTGGCGGACTGCGGGTCGCGCTCGCGGATTGCCTCGACATGCGCTTGCCCCTGCAGCACATCGCCAAATATCGTGTGTTTGTAGTTCAAATGCGGCGTCGGCGCCGTGGTGATGAAGAATTGGCTGCCATTGGTGCCGGGACCGGCATTTGCCATCGCCAGCAAGCCGGGCTTATCAAATGTCAGGAAGCCGACTGGTTCGTCCCCGAACTGGTAGCCGGGACCGCCGCGCCCGGTTGCGGTGGGGTCGCCGCCCTGCGCCATAAAATTGGGAATGACGCGATGGAAGCTGGTATTGTCATAATAACCCTGTTGCGCCAGAAAGACAAAATTGTTGACCGTGATTGGCGTCAGCTTTTCGTACAGGTCCACATAAATGGCGCCGGCGCTGCTGCAAAGAATGGCGCGGTAGTCGCTGCTCTGGTCGATGACCTGCTCGGCCGCGGCGAATTGCATCATGGTCCCTTCGGTGGGTTGCGCCGCTTCGCACAGGGCGCGCGGGCTTTGCGCATCTTGGGCTGTCGCGGTTGACATCAGCGCGGAACTAATCACAAGCGTAAGCAGTAGAAAAATTCTCTTCATAGCGTTGTCCTTGGTTTCAATTGGCTTCAGGTGGTTTCAGGATGAAGGTCAGATTGCGCGCAGGCATTGTGCCACAGCCCGCCGCGCTTGCGTAGGCGGGATATTTTTGCCCGGGATGTGACACAGTTACAACTGTTAATCACAGAAGAATCTATCTATAATCCGCTTATTTTGCGCTGGCTGATGACAAAGCCTTGCGAAGGGCTTGATTTAGGCTCTCGCTCTGGTGGCGCCAATGCCTGGGAGAACATGAAGTGAAGCGAATTAGCTGGGTTGCGCTCGCCCTGATGATCACGCTGCTGCCTTTTAGCTGGGGCAACACGCAGGACAGCGCCGGCATCTCGCTGGATGTCATCGGCATTGACTCGACCAACTTGTCACAGGTTGCCATCAACGCCAGCATTCTCGATGCCAGCGGTCAGCTCGTCTCGGGCTTGGATGTCGCTAATTTCTCGGTCGGCGGGGATTTAGCAGGTTTGGCTCGGGTTACTGATGTGGAGAATATCACCGACGACGACCTGGCATTTGCCAGCGTCTTGGTGATTGACACCAGCAGCAGCATGGCAGATCGCCCGATACGAGAAGCCAAACAGGCGGCCGCGCGCTACGTCAACGCTCTGGGAGCAAATGATGCGGTGGCTATCGTCACCTTCAGCACAGAAGCGTCGCTGATTGTAGATTACACAACGAACCGCGATCTGCTCCTGCGCGCGATTGACAGCCTGGCTTATGGCGGGCAAACCGCGCTCTACGACGCCACGCACTTGGGCATCGAGATCGCCAGCCGCGCGCCCAGCCCGCGCCGCGCGGTCGTGATATTGAGCGACGGCGGAGAATTTGGCAATATCAGCGAGCGCAGCCGAGACGAAAGCGTCAAAGCCGCGACGGTCAACGGCATACCCGTGTATACGGTTGGCTTGGGCTGGTCGAAGTCAATTGACCGCCGCTTCCTGGAGTTGATCTCGTCCGAGACAAACGCCGAATTCTATTATGCGCCCAGCCTGGAGCAATTGACCGCCATATACCAGAACCTGGTTTATCTCTTCCGCACGCAATATATCATCACCCTGGAAGCGACTGTGCCAGCCGACGGGACGCGATACGACTTCACGCTGGAGGTCCTGGCCGCGGACGGGCGCGGCGCCACGGGCGCGGCAACGCTGCGAGCCCCGATACCGATACCGCTAGTCTATTTGCCCGATGAACTTTTCACGGAGGCGCTGCGCGAAAGTACCCAGATCCAGGTCGAAATCTTGGCCGACCAGGAAATCGAAAGCATCGAAATCGCCCTTGATGGTGAAGTCGTTTCTACTGATGAGACTTTCACCATTGAACCCGAACAAGCCGAACCCGGCGAACATCGGCTCGATATCACCGTCAGCGATGTCGAAGGCGATGTCGGCACCTTGAGCGCCGAATTCGAGATTGCGGCTTTGCCGCCCACCGTCGCTGACGATTTTGATCCGGCCGCCCTGGCTGCTTCCCGCGCTGCCGAAGTGATAACGGTTGACGCGGGCGGGCAAACAGAGATCACCCAGGTGGAGTTTTTCATCGATGAGGAACTTTACCAGGTTGATGACGAAGCCCCCTACGAGCTGAACTTGGATCCCTTTGAACTGAGCCCGGGCGAGCATACGCTGAGCGTCCGCGCAAGCAACGCCGGCGGCCAGACGACGACAGTGGACAGGCAATTCGATGTCGATGTCATCGCGCCGCGCCTGGAAATCGAAGGGGTGGCGGAAGACACCGTCATTCGCGACAGCGTCGTTGGCAGCGTCTTGGCAAGCGGGCAGTCGCCAATCACGTCCATCAGTACCGAGCCTGGCTTGGCAGTTGTCGTAGAAGACAATCGGATGCAATTCACCTTGAATGCCGCCGACCTGCCGCCGGGCAAGAACACGATTGCTGTGCGCGCGGTGGATGCCGCCGGCGCGGAAATCGTCCAGACCCTGGAGTTTGAGGTGGCCGCGCTGCCGCCGACGGTGGAGCTCAGCGGGCTAGCGATTGATGGGATCTTGCAGGGCGCCCAGGATGTCGAAGTGCGGGCCGGCGGACAAACGGACATCACGCAAATCGAGGTCGCTTTCGACGATGGACCGCGGGAGGTCATCAGCGACGAGAGCTTCACGATTCCCGCCGAAGAATTGGGAGATGGCGAGCACGAAGTTGAGGTAACCGTGCGCAATGCTGGCGGAGAGAGTACAACAGTTACGCTGCCCTTCACGATAGCGCTGCCGCCGACGCCGACTTTCACGCCGACATCGACGCATACTCCCTTGCCCACAGATACGCCAACGGCGACGCCGACGCAGTCGCATACGCCATTGCCAACGGACACCGCCGTGCCAAGCGCGACTTTGCCCCCAACAATGACAGACCAGCCGACGCCGGAACCACCAGTTAGCACAGACATAGCGGCGGAACCGGCGCGACCCAGCCCTACCGAGCCGCCTAGCGATACGCCCGTTCCGACTGACACGCACACGCCCTTGCCAACCGACACGCACACGCCGATACCGACCGATACCTTCACGCCCTTGCCGACGGATACCATCACGCCCGTGCCTACCGACACCGATACGCCGATACCAACCGACACCAATACGCCCGTGCCAACCGACACCAATACGCCCGTGCCAACTGACACCGATACGCCTGTGCCAACCGACACCGATACGCCAGTGCCAACCGACACCGATACGCCTGTGCCAACCGACACCGATACGCCTGTGCCAACTGACACCGATACGCCTGTGCCAACCGACACCGATACGCCTGTGCCAACCGACACCAATACGCCGATTCCAACCGACACCGACACGCCGATACCAACCGACACCAATACGCCTGCGCCAACGGACACCGATACGCCTGCGCCAACGGACACCGATACGCCGATACCAACGGACACCGATACGCCGATACCAACGGACACCGATACGCCAGAGCCAACCGACACCGACACGCCCGTGCCAACCGATACCGATACGCCTGTGCCAACCGATACCGATACGCCGATACCAACTGACACCGATACGCCTGTGCCAACCGACACCGACACGCCGATACCTACCGACACCGATACGCCAGTTCCGACCGACACCGATACGCCTGTGCCAACCGACACCGATACACCTGTGCCTACCGACACCGATACGCCCGTGCCAACCGACACCGACACGCCGATTCCAACTGACACCGATACACCTGTGCCGACTGACACCGATACACCTGTGCCGACTGACACCGATACGCCGATTCCAACCGACACCAATACGCCTGTGCCAACCGACACCGATACGCCTGTGCCAACCGACACCGACACGCCGATACCGACAGACACCGATACGCCAGAGCCAACCGACACCAATACGCCTGTGCCAACCGACACCGATACGCCGATTCCAACCGACACCAATACGCCTGTGCCAACCGATACCGACACGCCAGAGCCAACTGACACCGATACGCCTGTGCCAACGGACACCGATACGCCCGTTCCGACCGACACCGATACGCCGATACCAACTGACACCGACACGCCAGTTCCGACCGACACCGATACGCCTGTGCCAACAGATACCGATACGCCGACGCCCACGGCTACGCCAAGTCCGACAGTCGATGTCACGGAAACGGCTGAGGCTGAAGCGAGCCTGACCGCCGTCGTACAGGGAACGCTGGATCAGCGCGCGACCGAGGCAGAAGAGGAGCGGGCGACCGAAGCAGCCGAAGAAACCGAAGCGCCCACCGCAGCAGCGGCAGCGGTTCAGCCGACAGTTACCGATGCGCCAACCCAGGAAGTGGTTGTCGAACCGACCGCCCAACCGACATTGACGCCCGTGACGATCACCGAAATCGAAGCGCCCAGCGCCGACGAACCGGATAGGCGCGACGAAGTTTTCGCGATCCTGGCGGTAGCTGCGGGGCTGCTCTTGCTGCTGCTCTTATTCTTGCTTTCGCGGCGCAACCGAGGCTAATTTGAAACAGCGACTGGTCCGGTAGCGTATGTGGGATAGAGGCAGGGCTATCTCTTTCCCGCTCTAAATCAAAGAACCGCGCCGCCCATGCGGCGAGACGGTTCATAACCTTATGCGAGCGCGACATCCTTGTGGGCAATTCGTCAATTGCGCGCTGAGTGACTGAGAGACCAAGCATGAGAGAATTTGCAATCCGAGTGCTGATCAACGCAGTGGCTATCGCCGTGACAGCCATATTGATTCCTAATATTCAGGTCCTAAACAATGACATCAGCACCCTCTTGCTCCTGGGCTTGATCTTCGGCGTCGTGAATTCCCTGCTCAAGCCGATACTGATCCTGCTGACCTGTCCGGCCGTGTTATTGTCGCTGGGTTTGTTTATCCTGGTCATCAATGGGCTGCTGCTTTTGATCACCGACGCCCTGGCCGGCGATCGCCTGGTCATCGAGGGCGGCATCTGGACTGCCATCCTGGGCGGGATGGTCATGGGCATCGTGTCGATGTTTCTCGAATCTGTCCTGCGTTTGAATGATGACGATGCGAAGACGGACGACGATATCGTCATATTCACGGATGCGGACAATGACAAATGATCGAATCCGCCCGCGGTCCTGTCAAGAAGCGGTCGCGCGCCCGAGCCGTGGATCTGTAGCGCCTGCTGTAAGTGGTATGTTCAGTCCAAGCGCGTAGGGAAAGGCTTTTGTGCCGAAGCGAACCGCTGTCTGCTGGATCAGCAGCGCAAGATATAGTTGTCCGCTCGACCCGATGAATGCCCGAAAATGGGATCTGATGACGCAACTGCGCGACTATGATATTCGCGTCATCGGTTTCTCGGACTCGCTGCGGCCCCGGGCTTTTCGCGAAGGCGCAGGCTTCTATCTTGTCCCGCAGCCCCCGACATCGCTATTGCGCTATTTGATCTTTTTTGCTTTGGCGCCCGCCCTTCTGCTAGCGCTCGTCATGCGGCAGGACTGTCGCATCTTGGTGGCGCAAAGCCCCTTTGAAGGCGCGATCGCCGCCCTGGTTAAAGGCATCTGTCATCTGTTTGGCAAGCGCCCGAAGCTCATCATTGAAAATCACAATAACTTTGAAGAAGACCTGTTTTTGCAGCGGGAGATTCCCTTCAGGCGCGTTTATCGCGCGCTTATGTTAAGCCTCGCTCGTTATGCCTTTAGCCGCGGGGACGCCCTGCGTGTGATATCGACATCGACCAGCGAGCGCGCCCGCCACTACGCGCCCGACTTGCCTCAAGTTCGCTTCATGACCTGGAGCGACAGCGAGATTTTCCGCGCCGCCGCGCGCAGGATCCCGCTGGGGGAAGCGACTGACCTGGTTTACGCCGGCGTGCTGATTCCGCGCAAGGGCTTGCATCTACTCCTGGAAGCCTTTGCTCGGCTTGATCAGCCGCGGGCCCAGCTCCATCTGCTTGGACATCCAGAAAATGCTGATTATGCCGGCGAACTGAAAAAGCAAGCGCAAGACCGCGGCATCGCCAATCGCGTCCATTTCCATGGCGCAGTCTCCCAAGCGGACCTGGCTGAGTATTTCGCTAGCGCGCGCGCCCTGGTCTTGCCCTCCCTTTCGGAAGGTTTGGGACGCGTGGTCTTGGAGGCGATGCTCACAGGCACGCCGGTCATCGGCAGCCGCGTCGGCGGAATACCCGATCTGATCCGAGATGGCGAAAACGGCTTCCTGGTGGAAAGCGGCAATGTCGATGAATTAACGGCGGCGCTGCAGAAGATTTACGCCGCGGACGTCGAGCCCCTGGGGCGGCAGGCGCGCGAATATGCCCGGCAATTCTTTTCGCCGGAAAAATACCTGGATGGCTATCGGCGGCTATTTGAACTGAGCGTAGATTGCGACGATAGCGACGATAGCGACGCCCAAGCCGAGCGCGCGTCCCCGTGACTGACAAGAATCCGCTCGTCAGCGAAGACATCCCCAAGCTCATCCGCAAGATTGGCGTCCCGGTGGGAATAGGCGTTCTCTTCAACAGCCTTTTCCAGATCGTAGATACCTTTTACGCCGGGGCGATTTCGCAAGAGGCGCTGGCGGCGCTGGCGCTGTCCTATCCCATCTATTTCATCATCATTGGCTTGGCAAGCGGATTGGGTACCGGGACCTCGGCTCTGATTGGCAACGCGCTGGGCGCCGGTAAACGGGATGACGCTGCCCTGGTCGCCGCCCAAGGTCTGTCTTTGACCGTAGTGCTGAGCCTGATAACAGCCGGCGCGGGGCTAGCGATTTCGCCGCGGCTATTCGAGATTCTGGGCGCATCGGGCGACGCCGTCGCCTACAATATGAGCTACATAAGACCGATCTTCATGGGCGCCACGTTTTTCAATCTTGTTTTCATGTTTCACGCGGCGCTGGCCGCCCAAGGCGATACAGGTCCTTTTCGCAACTTCCTGGTCTTGGGATTCCTGCTGAATATCGCGCTGGACCCCTGGTTTATCTATGGCGGTTTCGGCCTGCCGGCTCTGGGCATCGCTGGCGTAGGCGCGGCAACCGCGCTGATTCAAGGCATCGGCGCCATTTACCTGGGCATGACTGCTTGGCGCTCGGCGCTGTTTCGGCATTTCCGCGCTCGCATGCTCCTGCCCAATCCACCGCAATTACTGTCGATCATCAAGCAGGGATTGCCGCCGGCGCTCGACCTGAGCACGGTATCGGTTGGCAGCTTTGTCGTGACTTATTTTGTCAGCCGTTTTGGCACAGAAGCGGTAGCCGCATTTGGCATTGCCAGTCGGCTGGATAATCTGTTCTGGCTGCCGCTGGTGGGCTTGGATGTGGCGACCCTCACGCTCATCGCCCAGAACAACGGCGCGCGCCGCTACGACCGCATGTGGCAAGTCATCCACACCGCTCTGCGTTATGGCATGGCATTGATGATCGCTAGCGGATTCATCATCTTCCTATTCGCGCGTGGTCTCATCGACGTATTCACTGACGATGGAGCCATCATAGCGATTGGCGTTTCCTACCTGCGCATTAACGTGCTTGCCGCCTGGTCGAAACCATTTGGTTTTATCGGTTTCGCAGCCCTGCGCGGCATCAAGCGGCCCCTGCTGCCGATGGCGATCAGCATGACGCGCATGATTTTCTTGCCCGCTGTTGCGCTAAGCGTCGTGATTGGCTGGCTGGGAGCGGGTTTGGAGCTCGTCTGGTGGACAATCATGTGCATAACAATCGCTACCGGTCTGGTCGCCTGGTATGCCGTTGGCAAACTGATGCCACGCCCGGCGCCTAACGACTGACTGTGATCGTCGTCAGATACTCCAGGTAGCGCCCGGTGGGGTCGCCGGCGGCGGTATGGATTTCAAGGTTTTGCAGGGCGGTGTTTTCCGCCGACGGGATTTCGTACATGCCCAGCGAGAGCGCATAATCCCCAGCCGGCAGGTCACAGGGAATCGTCAACTGACGCTCATCGAAATAGGGGCGGTCCGGCTGCCAAATTGAGGTCAAATAAAGCCCGCCCGGTACGTTGTCGCTGTTGGCC
This sequence comes from Phototrophicaceae bacterium, assembly GCA_965116975.1. Taxonomy (GTDB): domain Bacteria; phylum Chloroflexota; class Anaerolineae; order Aggregatilineales; family Phototrophicaceae; genus UBA6055. The sequence continues at coordinate 660,858 of OZ220735.1, read as the reverse complement.
GCGCCTTGCCCGTTTTCGTCAGCAATCACAAGGGTGGAGCTATAAAGCTGGTCGGTCTCGTTGTTGATGGACCACCAGCTATCGACCGTTATGGGCTGGCAGACTGTCACTTGATTATCATCCTTGAGCCGCCAATCGAGCAAATTGAAATTCCCGCCATAGCGCCAAAGCGTCCGCCCCTGCGCGGGATGCCGCCGGTACTCTAGCGCTTCGATGGCAGTGTAATATGTCTCGCCTGGGAAGTCGCGGACCCCATAGAGGGTGTATTCTGCTTCGATGGCTTCAATCATGTTGCGCCCGCCGATAAAGTCCCTGGTACGGATGATCCATAGCTTCTCGGCTTCGCCCAGCCATGGCTGCAAACGACGCCAGTCGCCTTTTGCCAAGCCGGTCACAAAGTACGCTTCGTCAATGGCGCTGGGACCAAAATCGTCTTTGTCCGCGCGTTCCCAACTCACATAAAAGATGTCGCCATCAGCAAAAGCGATGTCAGTGCGTTCCTTCAGAAAATAATTGATAGCGATCCATTCCCAGGCTTGCTCGGTGATGATCAGCAGTCGATCGGCAGCGCGGTCGTAGCGTTGCTCGATGTATGCCGCCAGCTCCCAATAGCCGGCATTGCCATTGTGCGAGCGGAATTGCATGACAAAAGGCAGGCAGAAGAAGATCAATGCGATGAGCTGTGCCCCCAGCGGCATCCTGCGCAAGCCAATCGTCACGATCAGCGCCAGGTAAGGCGCGGCGATCAACAGGTTTCGCGGCGTCAAACTTGGCACAAAACTGTTGACGGCAAATGTCAAGGCGACTATCAAGACCAAAGAAAGCAGCAGCCAGCCCTCTCGCCAAGCCCAGGCAAAGCGCATCGGGGAATCGTCCGCGCCTGTTCGCGGACGCGCCAATTTGCTCAGGGCGCCAAAGATGCCTACTGCCAGCAGGAAATAACCGAGCATCTCCGGGTTGAAGCGGAAATGGTCAAGCACCTGCGCCATGCCCTGCCAGGATGTGCTGATGTTGTACTCAATGACACCTGAGCGGTCCTGAAAATTGATCCAGGTTCGCGCGGCGATGAAGAGCGCCAGCAAGACGAAGAGCGCCGCGCCACGTCGATACAAGTCGCGGTTCCAGCGGACGAAGACCAGCGTGCAAATCACCTGCGTGGCGAAGACATATATGAGAAACGGATGCGCATAAAAAGGCAAAACGCCCAGTAACAGCGTGAGCGCGGCGTATCTGCGCTCGGGCCTGCGGATGAAGCGCAGCAGCGCCCATTGGAAACCTATCGCGCCCAGCGCCAGCGCCGCGTAGGGACGCGCTTCGTGACTGTAATAGGTGAAGACGCTGTACGTTCCCAGCACACCCAAAGCCAGCCAAGCCGAGCGGCGGTCAAAGAGATCCGCCGCTAGTCGATAAAAAAAAGCCAGCGCGATGACCGTGAGCAGACTGGATAAAAAGCGAACGATAATTTCGATATGCCCAAAAAGATGTACCCAGATATCTTGGAAGACGTATTCCGGCGAAATCTCAGTGAAGATCTGCAGGACATGATTCAAGAACCCGACGCGGTCGATGTTTTCCAGCGCATAATGCACAATCCAGGCTTCGTCTTGGCGATAGGGACGGTCGCGAAAGTGATGCGCTTGAATATGGATGACAAATAGTATGGTCGCTGCCGGCAGCAACAGGCTCAAGAATCGCGCGCTGGAATTACGGGTTGTGGCGGTCATTTCAAGTTTGCATTATAGCACCCTTTTGGCGTATATTCGCGCTGTGGCGAGAGATGACCAGGGCAATAGCTTCAAAATGATGGCGGACGAAATGGCGGGATTCTAAACTGAAAATTAACTACAGAGTACGCAGAGAACGCAGAGAAAAACAAAAAATCTCTTCTCAGCTGTGATTTTTGGTGACAAATCACGTTTCGCTGGGGACTGTTGCCGATTCCGGGCCGCAGATTTAGAAGAATTGTCGTCTAAACTCCTACGAACTCTGTGTCCTCTGCGTCCTCTATGTTGAAAATAATTTGAAGCGATTGCCCTGGAGGGATGACATGGGACGGCGGCAAGACGGCTAGGCGCGGTCAAGCGCCTAGCAGATTCGGTGGGAGAAACACACAAAATGACTATCGCGCGCTGCGCCTCTTGTGAGGGTTACGGCTGGTTCGAGGATGGCATCGACGGGCAAGTCGAAGACTGCGACTGGTGCGGGGGCTTGGGTTATGTCTATCGCGACGCCTCCGGCGGGGACAGCCCAATCCCAGCGACCGAGCTCGGCAAGCTGTCGGATGAGCTGGAGCGCCTGGAAGCGGAACGGATGCGGGAACTGGGCTACCAGGGCGAAGCGAGGAAGCCTTGGCGGCAGGCGATACGCAAGAACACCGCGCTGGGAACGGATCCATACACAAGCGACCAAGATGACTGAATGCAACTGTCTTCGCTTGAGCGCGCGCGGTTTTTCAGAATCTCCGCGCGCGCATTGGCAAGCGATGGTTGCCCTTATTTAGCCGCTTGAACGTCAATCTGAACGGAAGCGCTGGCATAGTTGCCGCGGAGCCGATATACAAAGACGCTGTAAGCGCCAGCCGCCGGGCGACTCAAAGTCAAGGACAACTGCCCGGAATTGACGCTTTCGTTTCCCTGCGCATAAACCTCGCCGTCAAACAAGACCACATAGCCGACGTCTTTGTCGTTGGCGATGGCTTGATCGCGGCAGCGGATGACCGGATCCGCCTCCCCTTCCCGCATACCGATCCTGGTTTTATCCATGCGCAGCGTGTTGAAATGGTTCAGGATGTCGCTGGCGCGGCGCTGGTTGGGTGCGCTGTCATTGAGCAGATGTACGCGCGACAAGCCGCCGCCAACCGATATGCCGCTGGTCCCTCTGCCGATAACTTGTCGCGCGATATGGTCGAGCAAGATCGCTTCAAAAGTTCCTGCGCTGATGACATCCATGGCTCAGATCTCCTTTGCCCAAAACTGCGGGTGAGTCTTCTCGATATCCATAACCGTCGTGTTGCCGCGCACAGTCTTCCAGCGCAGTTTGAAGACATGACTGCCCGTCGTCAAAGCGGGAATCATGACCACGAAGCTGATTGGTTTGAAGCGTAATCCGTCATCCCGTCCGGCATTATGAAACTGCGTGAGGCCGTCGTCCGAAAAGTAGTCGTTGTCATCGACGGCAATGTTGAAGAATGTCACTTTGCTGTCCGCATGATGGCGTATCGCGCCCGTGAAGCCAATCAGCACAGCGCCGCCATGCGCTTGCAACGTCAGCGACAATTCCTTCATATCGACATCAACCCATGCGGTCGCTGTCGTGCTGTAGTTTGTGCTGCCACTCACGATATGGCTGGCGCTGCTGTCGATGCGGTCCTTGAGATGATTCTGGTTGTCCCGGACGTAGGTATTCAAGTCGATTGACGTGAGCGGTTCACTTGTCCAGGTCTTGGGACTTGTCCATGCCACGGCTATGCCCCTCTCGGCTAAGCATACAGTCGCCGTAGACTAGCTCATTTGTTCTGTAAAAGGGCGACTTTATGGTCGCAATACGCGGAATCCGTCAGCAAATGGGTCCGGCGTAGCTAGAGGCGGGCTCGCGCCTACAATTCCATACATATTTTGAAATTGCATTATTTTGTGGGTTACTTCTGTGCCTAAATCGCCGATATCTGGCCGTTGGCCACCTGATAGACAAGCGAGCGCTGCAGGAACATCGGGGCGAAGATTTCCAGTTCGGTACTTGTCAGAAGCGTCTGCGCTTGCCCGTCCAGCCGATCCAGCAGAAAGGCGCGCCGCTTGCCATCCAGCTCCGCGACCACCTCATCCAGCAGAAAGAGCGGATACTCGCCGATTTGGTCGCGCATCCATTCCAGCTCGGCAAAGCGCAGCGCCATCACGGCTGTACGCGCTTGGCCCCGGCTGCCATAGAGACCGCAGTCGCGCTCGTTGATCATTAAGCGCAGTTCGTCGCGATGAGGTCCGGACAGGGTTATGCCGCGCGCGATGGATTCCTGGCGCTGCGCCAACAATTGTGCGAGAAATTGCGGCTCTATCTCCCCCGGGCTCATTTGCCGGTTTAAGTCCAAGCCATAGACATCGAAAGAGAGTTGTTTACCATCGCTATCCGCAGCCGGCGTGACGCTCGGCAGGTACTTGAGTCGCAGCGACTCGCGTCCGCCGCTCAGCGCGTCATGGGTATCGCGAGCCTTCAGCTCGAGTTCGCGCAAGAAACGCTGTCGACCCGAGATAATCACAGAACCATGTTTCGCCAGTTGCTCGTCCCAGAATTCGAGTTCGACTGCATGGGCGCGCTTCTGCCCGACGCGCTTGAGTAAAGCATTGCGCTGCGGCAGCAGTTTGTCGTATTCGTTTAATGCCAGCAGATAGTCCAGATTGACCTGTGTGAGGGTGGTGTTCATAAAGCGCCGACGGTCGGAAGGCGACCCTTCCACCAGCGACAGGTCCTGCGGCAGAAAAAGCACCACGCTCAGCAAGCCAATCACATCGGTCACGCGCTTGTCGACATGATTGAGTTGGATCGATTTCTTGAAGCGCGGCGCGCCACTGCTCGTATCGAGCATGAGCGTGACATCCAGTTTCTGGTAGCTGCTGTCTCTATTGCCCAGCTCGGCGGATAGACGCGCAAAGGGAATAGGATCTTTTTCCGCGCGCCAGTGGATCAATTGACGGTCGCTAGCCGTATAGGGCGAGCTAGATGTCGCCAGATAATAAATTGCTTCCAGAGCGCTGGTTTTGCCTTGAGCGTTGTCGCCATAAAGCAGGAGCGGCTTGCCAGCGGGCAGCTCGAGTTCCAAGCGAGCGTAATTGCGGAAATTGGTCAGAGAGAGATGGTTGATCTGCATGAACTGTATCGTTTTCCGCCGGCGCCTTATGCTATCGCCCCGATGTGGCGTGGCATACCCGCCTGCCCCAGTGCAATCGCTTCAAATTGTTTTTCCGCCGAGGTCACCAAAAACACCGAGTTTAGTATTATTCAGGGCAGAACTCCTCTAGGATCTTAGTGCTAATGGGGTAAAAATGCCTGAAACAGAATCCAGATAGCAGTGCCATTTCACAATTTCTTATATGAAAGACTTTTATCTGTGTCCTCTGTGCTTAAGTTTTTTTTAATATGTTTATCGCAGCGCATATTCATTTTGATGCGATTGTCCTGCCGCCTGCCCTGGATTTGACAGCGCCGCAAGGGATTGGGTAGTCCGCTGCGCTAACTGCCCAGCCATTGCGGCAAGAAGGCGTTCTCGACGATCTTGCTGGCATCGCCGCTCTCGAGCTCGTATATCCAGACTTCGGGAACTGCCTGGCGCTTGTCAGCGCCCTGGACCCGGTTCATCGGAAAGCGCTGCATGACCAGGCGCTCCCCGGTCTGGTTCCAGCGGAAATACGACGTGTTATAGCGCTCGTCATAGAGGATCGGGCTGAGCGGCGCGTCTTCATCATCTGCGGAGCGCAGATAAAGCTGATGTCCGGGCGTCCAGCGCTTGTCCGTATAACGCCGCGCCAGGGCGACCGTCTGCCCGTCGGGGTTCCAGCGCGCGCTGGCGTCATCGGCAGGACCATCTGGATCGGTGAAAGCGGCGAAAGACTTCTCCCGCAAATCGGCGATGCGGAGATGCGTTAATATCTGCTCGCCGCGGATGGCGACTTCCGGGAAGATGATTCGCTGACCGTTGGGCGAGATCGTGCCCATGGCGCCATGAGATGAAGGGATGAAGCGCAATTGCGCGTCGCTGCCCGCCCGCGGAACGAAGTCGAAGATCAAGATGCCCGGCTCGCGCACATCCGAGCTATAAAAGGCGATGGTATTGCCAGTCGCCGCCCAAACGGGGCTGTGCCCCACGATGCGCGAATCGGCGATTAGCCGGGCTGTTTCATAGTTGGCGCTCGTCATATCCACTAGCCAGATGCGCGGCAAACCATAAGTCCCGTTGAGCGATTCCGAACGCTGATAAGCCAGCCGGTCCCCGTCGGGACTAAATACGGGCGTTGTGCAATAAGCCTCCTGCGCGGCGCAATCAACCAGATCAGTGACGGCTCCGCTGCGCATATTCAGGAGTCGCAGGTTGACGATACCCGCCTCGCCGCGTTCGCTGAATGCCAGCAAATCCCCATTCGGGCTGAAGTCAAAGTCGTAAACCCCATATTCGCTGAAGGTCAGTTGCGCCTGCGCGGCCGGGTTGTCGGTCTCCGCCATCCACACATTTTGCGGGCTGCTGATGGCGGGATAGAGATAAGCGACGCGGGGCGGATGACGCGCGGGATCGCTAACGAAGGCGGCAAGCGCGACGCCCAGCAGGCAGAGCGCCACAATCCCGAAAACGACCGTGTCCAAACTTGATAGTCTGATTGAAGATTTCTTTGATGACTTCATTGATGACTTATTTCTAAGGTGAATCAAGACTAGGGATACAGATAGGGTTGGGCGGGTTCTTCGATGGCGGCGATCGTCTCGGCCTGGATCATGGGCGCGAATTCTCCTTGGAATCGCTCGGCGCGCAATTCACCGCCTACCCTCACCCAGGCGCCGGTCGCGAAATCGCCCGCCAGGCTAGACCGCACCGGCATGCCAATAGGATAGGCGTCGGCGACACAGCAGCTCATTGTGAAGCGCGCCACCATGAACTCGTCTTCTGCCATGCCGGGTTCACGATAAACAAAGCCGCTCACGTCCACTGATCCGCCGTTAAAGGCGGCTGGGCTGGGCGCGCGATTGAAGGCGCGCAGCCAATCGAGGATATTGCGATCAAGCGGACTGCGCGTGAGGGCGGAGGCGCTCTCGACGCCGACCGGACTGAGACCGATGCCGCCGGACACCGCTTCCACGCCCAGTGAACGCGAGGGGATGAGAAGCGCCAGCAGCAGCGGAAAAGCGACGACCAGAAGATTATCCCAACTGATATGATGATGGCTGTGGGCGCGGCCAGGCTTGAGACAAGCGTAGAGATTGACCAGAGCCAACAGGAAAAAGATCGCCGCCCCAACATAAACCAGCCAGGCGAAACGCAGGTTAATATAGTTTGTCAAGTTGCCGTTGAAGATCAATACAACCAGGTAAATGCCCAAGCCAAAAAGGATCAGCGATTTCGCCCAGGCTGCTAAATCAATCTGCGAATGATGTTGATGATCCGCGCTCATGCGCGCTTCTCCATACGTCAAAATATGCCAATAACCGTCAATAACCTAAGGCGACGTTAATCAATACGCCCGCCAGCAGGTTCAAGACAAAGGGCAATATAACCAAATATAAAACGATTTTGCGGCGGAAGACGCCGGTAAACATCAGTGTGCTTTTGATATCGACCATGGGTCCAAAACTGAGAAAGCTAATGATGGCGCCGGTGCTGAAAGTGTTGACAAAAGCCAGCGCGAGGAAACTATCAACGGTCGAGCAAACGCTGAGCAAAAAAGCCAAGATCTGCATAAATACAACTGACATGATGGGACCGGATCCAAGCGCGAGCAGGCTGTTTTGCGGAACAAAAGTTTGCAGCAGCGCCGCCAGCCCCGAGCCCAAGATGAGAAAGCGGCCCATCTCGAAAAAATCATCCGCGCCAATTTGCATTGCGGCAAGCAATTTGGCGCGCAAGCCCGGTCCGCCATGCGCATGATGATGCTCACATTCCTCGCCGGCTGTTGCCGAAGTCGGCTTGAGCGCCTCGCGCGGGTCGGCGAAACTGCCGATGACCATCGCCACAATCACCGCCACCAGTACAGTCAGCAGGGCGCGCCCAATCAAAACACCGCCAAAACCAAAAGCGATATAGGTGCTGGCGAAAACAATGGGATTCATGAAAGGCGCCGCCAGCAAAAAAGCCACACCCATCGACAGTGGCAAGCCCTTACGGAACAACCGCCGCGTCACCGGCACCACGCCACATTCGCAGACCGGGAATACCAGACCGAGCATGGTCCCGCCCAGCGCCGCGCCCAAGCGATTTTTGGGCAAAAAACGCAATATGTCGTCGGTTTGGACAAAGGTCTCGATCAAGCCGGAGGTGAGCGAACCCAAAAGCAAAAACGGAACCGCCTCAATAAATATGCCGAGGAAGCGCGTGGCGAAGACGCCGACTGTCAAATATAGATCGTTCCCCGCGCCCAGCGCCGGATAGAGCGCGGCTCCTAGCGCTGAAGCGGCGATCAGAACAAATATGACGCGCTTGAGCGGCGCTAGGGAATCTGATTTAGGCTGATCAACCCGCATGTCCAGGACTCATATCCAATATCTCATTTGCCGGGCAAGCTGGCATCCCAGCGCCGCGCAGCGCGCTTGTCCTCACGTTGCATACCTATTCTCACCCCTATCAAGATCGGCTGCTAGGAACTGCCATTCCGCCGGCCGGAAGCGACACGGTATATGACCGCGTGGCGCTCGAAGCCCGCTTTCATCTTGGTGGGCGCGATGGCTTCGGCTTCAACGTGATGCTTGACCAATTCATAGGTTTCGGCGCTGATGATAATCTCGCCCGGTTCCGCGTTTTCTTGCAAGAATTTGCTGTCTTCGGTGGCCTCGCCCAAGGCGGCGAATTCAATGCGGTTGGCGCCGCCAACCATGCCCAGAACCGAAAGCCCGGTGTGGATGCCGATGCCAAAATGCAATTGATGATCGGGATCGAGGACTTGGTGCAGCGCATATACTTCTTCCATGATCTCGCGCGCCGCCCGCAAGGCGCGCAGCGCATGATCTGTCTGATGATTCAACTGTGTGTTCCACAAGGCGGTGATGGCGTCGCCCAAATACTTGTCGACAATGCCGTCGTGAGAGGTAATGGCGTCGCTGGCCGCTCCCAGGTAGCGATTGACGATGCGCATGAGGTCTTCCGGCTGCAGGTATTCGCTGTAGGCGCTGAATCCGCGCATATCGGCGAACATCGCCGATATGGTCCGTTCGGTCGGGCTGGTATCGAATTCGCTGATAGAGCCGATGTTCGCCAATAACTCCTCGGAGACGAAGGTGCCTAACAGACGCCGCTGTTCTTCCTGCGCTTTGCGCTCGGTCAAATCGTCAATCACCAGAGCGACGCCGTGATTGAACTGGTCGTCGCCGCGCAAGGGGCTGGCCACAACTTGCCAGTATTTCTGCTGTCCGCGCAATTCAAAGCGCTCTGCCCAGATATGCTGCGTCTGCGCGCTGCGAACCATTTCAACATTTTCGTAAAACTGCTCTGTCACGCCGCGCAAGAGCTCGCGCAAGGGCAAGCCTTTGCAAGCCTCGTTGTTCATTCCCGTAATGCCTTCCACGGCTTCGTTACAGACTATAATGCTGTTTTCGCCATTGATGGTTATCACGCCGGAGCCGATCGAGGCGAATATGTTGGTCAAGCGAATCTGCATCTCTTCCACCAGCGCCATTTGCGCGCGAATATCCTCAAAAAGGCGCGCATTTTCGATGGCGACGGCGGCTTGATGTCCGAAGCTGGTTAAGAGGTCGAGTTCGTTTTCTTTGAACAAACCCGCCATGACGCGGTTGTCGCAATAGGCGACGCCGATGACCTCGTCGCGCACTTTCAGCGGCACCGCCAAGATGCTGAGCAAAGCGAAGCCGGCGATGCTCTCGCTATGCGCCAAGCTGTCGTCGGCGCCGGCATTCACCGTGAGCAGCGGCTCCCCGCTTTCGACCACTTGATTGATGATGGTCCAACTAACGATGCGCCCGCCAATGGCGGTCTCTTCCGCGCTGAGGCCCCGGGCGACTGTGAACTCCAATTGGCCGCTATGCCCGTTCTTCAACACGATATAACCGCGCTCCGCCTGTGTGAGCTGGATCACGGTTTCCATGACTTGGTTGAGCACGGCGTCGGTCTCTTGCGCCGAGTTGATTAAGGCGGTTGTATCGGCCAAGCGGCGCAGTTGCTGCAGTTTCATGTGGGAGTCGACCAAGCCCACCGACAGCGCGTCGATGCTCGAACGCAGCGTCCATAGCCTGTCGATAGCGTTGACGGGCAATTTGATGCCGCGCTGCTGCAAGAGGGCTTGCTGCCTTTCCAGCAAGCTCTTTGCCTGTTCCGTCCGCTGTTTCAGTTCCTTCAGTTGCGTCTGGATGGCGGAGAATCCAGCCGATGCCGCAGCTTGGCTCATGCGTTTCGGTACACCTCGTAAGCCTGTATTCCCTGGGAAAGTCCCTTGCCAAAGATTGGATCGCGGGGGCGAAACTGATAGGCAAGGCGACCGTTATTGAAACGCTCGATGTGGTCCAAGGTTTGCTGCACAATGGTGACGCTGCCACGGGCGGCATTTTCTTGCACGCGCTTGGATGTGTTGATGGAATGGCCCAGCGCGGTGAACTCGCGGCGGTTGAAGCTGCCGACATTGCCAAGCGTGGCATCGCCAGTATACATGCCGATGATGTAATAATGCGGCTGCGGCTGAATGCCCAATTCCTGGTACAAGATCTCAAAGCGTTCGCGCATCAGCAAGGCGCAGTCGAGAGCCTGCTGGGCGTGGTTGACTTCGGGATTCAGCTGCGTGTTGAAGAGCGCCATGACTTCGTTGCCGATGTATTTGTCGATGATGCCGCCAGTTTCGTGGATGCAGTCGGTGGCTATGGCTTGGTATTGATTGATCATCTTCAGTTTATCGCTGGGGGACACATCCGGCATGGTATGCCAAGGACGCAGATCGGCGAAGATACAGGTTACCTCGCGGCGCAAGCCACCCATTTCGATGTTGGCGATTTCGTTGATTTGATCGACCATGCCCTCGGGCAAGATGCGTTTCATGGCGTTGATGGTGGCTTCATGCTCGTGCAAGTGCGTGACATCGTCCATGACCATGGTCACGCCTTGGTTCCTGTCCTTGTTGTCTTTAAGCGGCGAAAGCGAAAGCGCCAGCGCCACCTGCCCGCGGCCCGGCAGCTCGGCGCTTAGCTCCCAGGTATGGTCGGCGTCTTGCCTTTTGACCAATTCCAACTGTTCGGTCAGCTGCAGCGCAGCCTTCTCGAGCACTTTTTGCAAGTTCAAGCCGACCGCGGCCGCTGGCGTCACGTCCAGTATTTCGGAAGCCGCGCGGTTAAACGTATGCACCTGGTCCTGCGAATCGATGGCGATGATGCCGCTGCCCACCGAAGAGAAGATATTGTCCATAAACTCCTTTACCTGTGTGATTTCCGCCAGGATCGCTTCGGCATGTGTATACATGCGCGCATTGGCAATCGCCACCGCGACGGTATTGGCGAAAGCCGTCATCAAGTTCTTTTCTCTTTGCGTGAAGACGCCCGATACCAGGCGGTTGTCGACATAAACCACACCGATAGTCTCGTCTTTGTATTGCAGGGGCACACAAAGCACAGAGCGCAATGTGAAGTTGATGATGCTTTGCTGGTTCGCCAGACGTTCGTCCTTAAAAGCGTTATCCGCCAGCAGCGCTTCGCCCGTGTTCATGACCTCGTTGACGACGGTCATGCTGATTTGGGGCCGACCGCCGCCGGTGACGCCCGTGCCCAGGACACCGCTCTCGTTGCTCACGCGGAATTCCATCTCGCCGCTTTCCGGGTGTTTCAAGATGACATATCCGCGTTCGGCATTGGTCAACATGATGACCAACTCCATGGTCTCTTGCAGGACAACATCCACATCAAGCGAGGTGGTGATGCGCGTGGACATTTCCGACAGCGCCCGCAACTGCTGCAACTCGGTCTGTTCGGACAGGACATTGTTTTCCAACTGCTTAAAATCTTGCTTGATAGACGCCAAGGTATCCAGAATCACCGGGGGCATCGCCAAGCGATGGCGACGGAGCAATTCTCGCTGGGCGACCAACGCCTTGTTGATCTGATCAATCAATTCTTCCAGTTGCCGCAGTTCCGCTATGGGGTTGACGGTGGTTGATTCAACTTCCGACATTGGATTAGCTTGCTCCAGATCTCCGCCGCATGGTCTAGCATTCTCTTAGGCGGCCGAGTAAATGACGACGAAAACTCATACCGCGCAAAACTCAATTTACAAGCGAGTATACTTGCTAAGTTAGCCTCATGCAATTGCCGCGCCGCTTGGCGCAGGGCAATCGCTTCAAAATCCATAACTGTCGAATTTAACATCAAACTGATGAACTGTAGGGGCGAGCCTTGGCTCGCCCATGAAATTGGGTGCAAAATCGTGGGCGATTCACAGAATCGCCCCTACATTACGTCCTTTTTTGGCAAATTTACGGATAAATCTCGGTGTTAGCGGTCAGTGTTGGCGGTCAGTGTCTACGCGACCTACGCGACTCTCGGTGACTACGTGGTGAATAAAATTTGAAGCGCTTGCCCTGGCCGCGACGCTTATCGCGCAAGGACAACTTAGGTACGGCAACAGCGGCAAGCGGCGCGGAGCCCGCTCAGCCTCGCATGATAAGCGACGCGGCGCGGCGACCGATCTCGACGGCATAGTTGGTGCCGCGGTCCCAAGGATAAACTTGCGACATGCTCGCCCAATAAAGACCCGGCATCGGCGTCTGCAAGTCGGGAATATTCCGGCTGTGATAAAGCTCTGGAACAGGCTGAGCGTAGGGCGCGCGCCATACCCAGCTTTTGCGTATCCATGCTTCCGTGAATCCCGGGTTGACCTTGCGCAGCGCGGGCAGGAAGCGCTCAACTAAATCGCCCTCGCTCAGACCGAAATACTCGTGGTCGGGCGGCACATAGTCGCCGCAGTACACGATATGATCGCCGCCATAATGCTCGCGCGAGATGAAATTGGTATGCTCCACCAGCGCTAAAAAGGGAAAAGCCGACTGTGACTTGTCGGCAGTGGTCGCCGGCAGATTCAGCCAGTAGGTATCATCTGGCATGAGCGGACGTTTCAGCGCGAAGACCACGCATAAGCCGCCGATGCTTTGGAGCGCGGCAAGCGACTTGCCATAGGCTGTGTCCGCCAAGCCATCTGTCAAACGCAGCATCAAGCGGGGCGATGTGGTACTGAGGATACGGTCGAAAGCGGCTTCTCCGCCCTCGGTTATCAGCGCCGGGCAGCCATCGCGCAGGACAATGCGCTCGGCGCGCGCGGCAAGCCGAATCTCCACGCCATTGGATTCCAGCTGCCGCGCCAACTCATCAAGAAAAGCCTGGAATCCGCCAATATATGTGCCCAGCTTGAGCGTGCGCTTAACGATGCGCGCCCACATAAAGGACATCGGCACCTTGTCGTATTGCTCGGCGAATTTGCCAATCAAGAGTGGCTTGAAGAATTTTTCATAGGCTTCGTCCCCCATCCAGCGCCGCATCCAGGCGTCAGCCGTCACCTTTTCAAATGGCTGCCAGCGGGGCGACAGCTTGACGAACATGCCGGCCAGAGCCATACGCAGGGTAGCAATCGGCGACAAGGGCAAGAGCAGCGCCGAAGGAGAGATCTCGCTGCGAACCAGGTTGCCGTCTACCCAGTAGCTGGTCTTGGGACGCGGGAAAATGATCTTGTCGCGCAAGCCCATCTCGCTTGCCAAGTCTAGGATAGCGTGGTCATTGGCGAACCAATGATGATAGAACTTCTCCAGCGTCCAATCCCAGTTGTCGTCTTTGAAGCCGGCCGCCAAACCTCCGACTTGATCGGCAGCTTCGAAGATGGTTACGCGGTGTCCGGCGCGGACGAGGTCCCAGGCGGCCGCCAGTCCTGCCGCGCCAGCGCCGATGATGCCGATTTGGAGTTGGGTCATGGCGCTTCTCACATTGCTGACTTTAATCGTAACTGCTGATTTTACAGGTGCGAGCAGGATTTTACGCGGCTGACTAGGAACGAGATCAGCACCATAATTCGGTCCCGCGTACTGTACGAACCCTAAATTGCCGGTATACAATGTCGGAAATGAAACTCTCGAAAACATATTTGTCGAGAATGCAAGAAAGAACATATAAGAACCGTGCCAGCCGAACGCAGTAGACACATTACTCAGCCAGTTAAAAATCATCTTTGGCAGAATTCTGCAGGAAGGTGCGCATTTCCCGAATGTCGCATCAAGGTTTCATTGGCGGGGAGCGTCCCTGACGGACCAGCAACAATTGGCGATATCGCTCACATACATTCTTATAGTGATGGTGGCTCAAGGCCGAATCCAGATGGCTTTACAAAGGATATCAATGAATATGAAAATCTCATACTGCTCTGCAAAAATCACCATAGACTGGTCGATGCCCAGTCAAATACATACACTGTGGCTGTACTTAGACAATGGAAGCTTGATCTTGAACAGTGGGTGGATGAACAACTACGTATAACAGAATTCGGCTACAATGAATTAGAATCGATTGTCACCTGGTTGGCAGAGGAGGCAGAATACCAACCGTCAATTGATATAGACCTGACTCCTATTCGCCTAAAGATTAGCAGAAACGGATTTTCTGAGCGTATCGCCAACCTTGTTCGCATTGGTGTAGCAAGAAGAAGCCAAGTGAAAAAATATATCGATCACCAAGCCCAAATTGACTCTAGATACCCAGAGAAACTTCTCAATCCACTTTTGTCGAGGTACAATAACTTCAGGCAATCGACTGATAACAGTGACCAAGTATTCAATAGTATGAGACAATTCGCATGTGGCAACAGTTCAGAATTTGAATTGCAGACCGCAGGACTGGTATTGATTGTATATTTTTTCGAACTTTGCGATCTTTTTGAAAAATGATCCTCCCCACGAAACACATTGCAGTTCAAAACTCGCTCATCGGCCTAGGTGCGGTGCTTCTTGCACATATTGACAAGCCAACTACAGTATCGTCAATTTGGCAAGATGTAAGAGAATTACCACAAATAGCAACGTTTGAGCGTTTTACATTAACCATGGACTTGCTCTATCTAATGAACGTCATTGAGTATCGTGATGGATATATTCGACGTGTGTCGACATGATTTTAGGTGTTCGCGCTAATCGAGAAGAATTTAATGAAGTTCATTTCTCCAAGGGCTTCAATGTAGTTGTCGCTGACATAACCAAGCAATCTACACAGAAAGATTCTCGAAACGGACTAGGCAAAACCACTCTATTAAACATCATTCACTTTTGTCTGGGTGGAAAAGAAAAAATCATAGAAGGCTTGCAGTCTCCGGGGTTGGAAGGGTGGAATTTCTCGGTCGACCTCTTGATTAGAGGTGAGCGAATAACAGTAACTCGCGCGACTGACAAGCCCAGCAATATCTTCACAGATGCCGATGATGAATGGTTTGGCTTGAATATCGAGCAGGACAATACCCAGGGGCTAAAGCAACAGAACATGTTTGCTTACGAGACAAACTTGCGAAAGAGGAAAACTGAGGAGTGGAAATCTTATCTTGGCTGGGGCCTATATGATTTGGACTCGCAGTCCGCAGCTACATTTAGGAATCTGATCAGTTACGACATTAGACGCAACCAGTTTGAGAACCCGTTCGAGAATTACCCACGCCAATCCACAAAAGATATTCAAATTAGTAACGCATTTATGCTGGGCTTAAATTGGCAACATGCAGTTAAGTGGCAGGTACTGAAAGACAGAAAAAAGAACGTTGATTCCATAAAGAGAGCCGTCAGTGAAGGGGACAATTTGCTCGCTGAAATGCTTGGAACTATAGGAGACTTGGAAACAGAACGAGACCGTCTGATTCGAGAGACTTCGAAATCGGAAGCGGAATTACGCAGCTTCAGAGTTCATCCGCAGTATGTACAAATAGAGAATGAAGCGAATGTTCTTACACGACGCATACACGATTTATCTAATCATGTGTTGCAGCTAAAACGACTCATAGACTTCCACGAAGACAGTCTAGGGGAGGAGCAGCCAGCGAATGACAGTCGAGTAATCGAGCTTTACAATGAAGCAGGTGTAGTACTTGGCGCTTCTCTTGCAAAGCGTCTTGAGGATGTGCAAGTGTTTCATGTACAAGTAACACGCAACAGACAAGATTACTTACGAAGCGAAGTAAAACGCCTTAATCTTGAGCTAGAAAACACAAGAATCGAAATTGAAACACTTTCAAATAGGAAAGCAGAGCTGATGAGTGTGCTTCAATCTCATGGCGCTCTTGAAGAATATAGCGAACTACAAAAGCTGAATTTGGGCAATCGCACTTCCTTGGATGTTATCGAGAATCAAATTGAACAACTCAATAGGATAGAAACTGAGACATCGCAGATAACTATTGAACGGGAGCAACTCCATCTTGACGCACGGATTGACCTAGATGAGCGAAAATCATTAAAGCAAGCTCGTGAAGTCTTCAGTGGAAATTCTGAGGCGCTCTATGAGGCACCAGGTCGGCTTGTTGTCAACGTTGACCGCAAAACCGGGTTCAAATTTGATGTGGACATTCCTCGCGCCAACAGCGTTGGGATTAGTAAGATGAAAGTGTTTTGTTACGACTTGATGCGCGCGGAACTGTGGTCTCAACATGACGCAAGTCCTGGATTCTTAATACACGACAGTAACATCTTTGATGGCGTCGATGAACGACAAATAGCGCTCGCATTAGAACTTGCAGAACGTAAGGCACAAGAATGCGGCTTTCAGTACATAGTTTGCATGAACTCAGACGCAATTCCCTACAATAGGTTCAGCGATGGATTTGATATTGATGAATATGTGCGTCTACGACTTACTGATAACGAACCTGCCGGTAGTCTACTTGGTATCAACTTCTAGAATCCGTAGAAATTATCTATCTGTAAGTCTCAGCCGACAGACGCCAACTCGACCGCGCTTCAAAGTCAAGCCCGCTGCGATGACCCGCGAGAAACCGATAATGCCCGGCAGCGGCGATCATCGCCGCGTTATCGGTGCAGAGCGACAAGGGTGGATAGCGCACCGGCAGCTCGCTCGCTCCCCGCAGCTTATGCCGTAGCGTCTGGTTGGCGCTGACGCCGCCGGACAGCATAATCTCGCTGCAGCGATACTGGCGCGCCGCCCTGATCGTGGCGCGCGTTAAAGCCTCGGTTAGCGCGTCCTGGAAGGCGGCCGCCACGTTGGCGATGTCGATGTCGTCGCGCAGTCGCGCCCGCCTCTCGGCACCGCGGCGCCGCTTGCGCCGACTGTGACCCGCTGGCTGAACCGTAACCGCGCGCAGCACAGCTGTCTTCAGTCCGCTGAAACTGAAATCGTAGGGACTTTCGGTTTGAGCGATGGGGAAACGGTAGGCATCAGCATCGCCGTTTTGTGCGGCGCGTTCAATAGCGGGTCCGCCGGGAAAGGGCAAGCCGAGCGAGCGGCCCACTTTGTCAAAAGCTTCGCCAGCCGCATCGTCAATGGTTCCACCCAAGCGGCGATATTCGCCCTGCCCTGTCATCAGCACGAGTTCGGAATGTCCGCCGGAGACAATGAGGACGATGACCGGAAAGTCGAATTCGGCGGACTTGGGTTCTAGCGCAAGCGAGTAGACATGCCCTTCCAGGTGGTTGATACCCAGCAGCGGCTTGCCCGTCGCCAGCGCCAACCCCTTGGCGAAGTTTATGCCGACCAAGAGCGAACCTATCAAGCCTGGTCCTTGCGTGACAGCGATGGCGTCAAGCTGTTCATAGCCCGCGCCGGCTTCGTCCAGCGCTCGGCTGACAACCGCGCTGATGGCCTCGACATGGGCGCGCGACGCTACTTCGGGGAAGACGCCGCCGAACTGCGCGTGCAAGTCCAGCTGCGAGGAGACGATATTGGACAGAACGACGCGGCCGTCGCAAACGACGGCGGCTGCTGTATCGTCGCAGGATGTTTCGATGCCGAGAATGGTTGTCATGGCTGCGCATTGTAGCACTGAATTTGCGCGGGGCGGATGTATAATGGTGGCGAGTGAGACGCTTGACGTGGGAGGCGCGCGATGTACAAGTCGTTTCGGGTGAAGAATTTCCGCTGCTTCAAGGACTTACAGATCAACGATTTGGGGAGGGTGAATTTGATTGCTGGGCGGAATAATACCGGCAAGACGGCTCTGATGGAGGCGATGTATATTCACTCTGGGAATCGCGAATCCAAGACACTTTTGAGACCAGTGGTCACGTCACGTAATGAAGAAATTATCTTTCGGAGCAGGCGAGGATACATTAACACGTTTGACATTGCCAGTTGGAACAGTCTATTTAACGAATTCAACACCGACGTGAGCATTGAGATGGTTGCTGAATTTGACACCAAACCTAGACAACTTGATGCAGGCCTTTCAGATTTCTCACTGCAAATTCACAATGTAACTTCAGATCGAGATGATTTTCTCGAGATTCTTCAGGAATACAAAGCTGAAGATGATGATGATGTACAAATTCTGGAATTCATTGTTGGATTCGATAGCAGTCCTTTTCATCTACTGCTATCGGAGGAGAGAATCCGCTCTTCCAGATCCAAGCGCCACACTCTTTTGGAAGCGGACTTCCTTCACACTAGAGAACTAATCAATCCGAAGGACGACAACGACCGTCTGGCCGATATGAAACAGGATAAGACTGATGCGGTGCTAATCAATGCACTTCGCATGCTTGAACCTAGGCTGAAGGGGCTGGAAATTCTTTATGAGCGGATTCATGCCGACGTTGGCATCAGTAAATCAATCCCATTGACAAGTATGGGGGACGGTATAAACAGAATTGCCAGTATGATTCTTGCGATGAGCAAAGTGCCAAATGGCGTCATCTTCATCGACGAAATCGAAAACGGTATCCACCACTCAGTGCAGGTCGACATCTGGGAAGCCATCGGAAAACTAGCGCGCGAACAGAACATTCAAGTCTTCGCCACGACGCACAGCTTGGAAATGATCCGAGCGGCGTTCGAAGCGTTCAACGAGGAAGGAAATCTTGATATATTTCGTTTCCACCGCTTGGATCGGATGCGAGACACGGGCGAGATTAAAGCAGTGACTTACAACAAACGCGCATTAGAAGCTGTTGCTGCTTTTGCCTTTGACTTTGAGGTGCGAGGATGAAACTGAGGCTTCCGAATGGCAAAACGCGCTTGTTACTCGTAGAAGGTAAAGAAGACAAGCAGTTTTTCATCAAGCTAGGGGCGCAACTTACTTCTACTGACGATTGGCCCCTACACATCGCGCAATACGAGGGCAAATCCAAACTCGCTGATTTCCTAATCGCTTCGACAAGACTCCCGCATTTTTCTCAGCTTGCTTCAGTTGGGATCGTCCGCGACGCTGACTTTAATACAAATGCTTTTCAAAGCGTTCAGTCCGCCCTGGAAGAATCAATGCGGTCGCCCAGCACAAACTACCCATACCGCAGGATGTAATAACCATCGCTCAAGGCAATCCAAGCCTTATCGTCATCATTCTGCCATCATCAAAGCGAGAGGGTATGCTCGAAGACCTCATAATTGATGTCTTGAGCGACGATCCAGTTTCCAAATGCGTGGATAGATTCTTTGACTGTCTGGGCGAATCAGAGGCTATAGCTCAAGAGAAGCTCCCCAAGGCACGATTGAGGACATTTATTTCTGGAAAGAACGTTAGTTCAGAATCGGAAGGCGATGACTCTGATAGGCAATACCTATCGGACGTATTCCACATGAGCTGGTGGCGGGACGAATTCTGGGACCACCCCACTTTCGACGACGCCAAAGCCTTCCTCGCCCAACTCCTCGCCTAGTAAACCTACTCTCGCAAGCTATGATTGCCTGTTATCAAGAGACCTACGTCAAGGAGTGAAAACATGACCGCAAGTACCAATCGCCTCGGTTGGTGGCTGACGGCAATCGCGGGCATCATCATCTTCGCCGCCTTCAGCGTATGGGGCGGCAGCCCGGCCGAGTCCCGCGCGAGCCTATTCTGGCTGCAGGCCAGCCTGTTTTGCCTGGTCATCTGTGGCTTCATCTTCATGCTCTGGCATTTGTTCATACGCCCCTTGGCGCCGAACCTGTGGCAGCCAGCAGCAGTGCCGCTCACCTCCCGCGCGCGGGGAGTTATCGCGCTGATCCTGGCGAGCGGCGGCGTCTCGATCTTCGTAGGCGGCGTCTGGGATGAATTGTGGCATCGCAACTATGGCATTCCATTTGGCGAAGACCTGCTGTGGCGGCCGCATCTGCTCATGTACTTTGGCTTCGCCACAGCCATCGTCACGGGCACATGGGCGTTGCTGTACTTGACTCGCAACTTGCGCGGTAGCTTTCAACAGCGATTTCGCTCGAATCCCTTGCTCGGCCTACTCATCTTAAATGCCGCTTTTCTGCTCTACGCCTTGCCGGCCGATCCCCTCTGGCACTGGATCTTCGGTGAAGATATCACCGCCTGGAGCGTGCCGCATCTGATCTTGCTGGCGAGTTTTGTCTTGACGCAGTTGCTCGCGCTGGTTTTTCACGTTTCTACATTGCCCCGACAGGAGTGGCGCGCGATATTCAACCTGCGGCTGAGGGACAGCCTGTCGCTGCTGATGCTGGCATCAATTCTTTTGCTCTGGCTGCAGCTCATGCTGATCGACTGGGACGCGACCTTGGCAGGCATCCGCTTTGAATGGCTGGGATTGTACCGCCCGGAATGGCTGCTGGCCGCAAATCTGCTGGCTTGCGTTACGTTTACGGCTGTGATTGGCACGCGCTTGCTGCGCTGCGCCGGCGCGGCCACGGCGGCCGGGCTGCTCGCCCTGGCGATCCGCTATGGATTGATCCAACTCTTCGCGGCCGACATGCTGCAGCATGTCGCCTGGATCGCCGCGCTGCTGCCCTTGCTCGCCATCGACATCTGGACATACTATTGCAGCGCGATCCGCAAGCGCCCGCCGGAATGGCGCGGGACCGCCGTCGTCGTCATCGTCGCCATGGCGCTCAACGCGCCGGTGATTCGCAGTCTCTATCCCCTGGCAGACAGCGACAACCTGGCCTACAGCCTCGCGGTGATCGTCATCGGCATCGGCATGAGCTGGCTGAGCCACCGACTGGCGGACGCGATCTTGGGACCGATTCAGGTTGCCGCCGCAGAGGTCCCCGAGCGCCAGGCAATGCCCATGAAGTTTTCTCTCGGCATGTTAGGGGCTTTTGCGGCTTTCATATTCCTGTTCATCGCGACTGCGTCTCCGCCGGTGTGAGCGGAAAACTTTCCGACTAAACGCTCCTATAATCAACCGCCACGAAATATATCGCATTCCGCATCAGTATACGATGTTAAGACCGTCAACCACGTATGGATAGTGAGCGCAAGAATGCCGTCACTCATGCCTCGACGTCCAACCAAACCCCTCCCGCGCCCCAGCAAACACCGATTTCACACCCCGCGATCGGGAAACAAAACGTTTGCGTTTCTGTTAGCTTCCTGTTATTCTCATCGCAGTCATCTAAAATGCCCTTGAAGATCGGAAGGAGCGTGCCACATGAGCGCGAACGTTTCATCTCCATCAACGTCCGATACTCCAGTCAAAGACAAGCTGGAAACGCAAAGCCTTACAGAAGCGCAAATCGAGTTTTTGGATGATCTGCGCATAAGTCTTACGCAGATGAAGCAAGGCAAGGTACAACCGGCTCGGAAAGCAATATGTGAAATCCGTCTCGAACTTGAAGCGGAAGATGATGGAAATAGTCCTGACGGATAAGTTCAAATCCCTGGTCAAGAAGCTGGCGCGCAAGTATCGCTTGATTGCGGATGACGTGGAACGACTTGTTGCCGAACTGGAAAAAGGCCACAAACCAGGCGACAGAATCCAGAATGTAGGTGGACCGGAAGTCTACAAGGCGCGACTACAAAACACCTCCGTTCGTCTAAGCAAACGCGATGGCTTTAGAGTTGTGTATCATGTTGACGAGATGACGATCACCCTGCTCGTGATATGCCAAAAGCCCAGATGCGCCGATGTTCAATCGGCGCGAATACGTCAGTTGATGAATGAAATAGACTTGTCGTAATCAACCAAACCCCTCCCGCGCCCCAGCAAACACCGACTTCACCGCCTCCTTGTCCCGAGCAAACAACAAACCCGCGCTCAGCTCAAATGCCAGCTCGTCCGGCACAGCGCTGACCGCAAATGGGCGCGCCTGCTCCGGCTTGTCCAGCCGATTCAGCGCGAAGCGCTCCCACTGCGCCAACTCCGTTTCAATCTCAGACTTCGCAGCCGCAGCCTCCCCCTGGCGCTTCGCGGAGAGGCTTGGCGGGGGGTTGTTTTCGGCGCCCACCGCCACATCACCCCAAGGCACTGGCGGCAACTGAAAATAAGTCGCGCGCAGTTCATTGATGCTCAGCAGCGGATAGGCGGCGCGGATCTCCGCCAGACGCGCTTGTGTATCGGTGGGGCGGATGTCATCGTATTCGGCGACCAGACCAGCGCCGTAAAACGGCAGCAGCTCTTGGCTGATCTTCTGCGCGACGCGCACCAGCTTGGGCCAGAGCGTCCGCTCGATGAAGAGTCGTTCCGCCACCTTGGCATTGGCTTCTGTGGCGTTTTCGCTGATCAGACCGACCGGCAGGCCGAAGATATTGAGGATCTCGTCACGTTGGGCGCGGCGCCCTTGCAAGAAGTCGAGATCGCTGTGGCTCATGCCGATGTTCTGCCACTCGATGGACCCGCCGCGCAGGAAAGCGGTCTTGCGTCCCGTGCCGCCATAGTTGTTGCGCCACTCGCGTTTGATGCGCTCGAAATCGGTATCGGAAATGAATTCTTGAATGTTGACGATGCCAGCCGGCACGCCATTGTCCTTGCCGAAAGTATTGCGATTCCAATCCGCCATGTGCTTGTCGCTGAGCACGGCGGCGCGCGCCGATGAGATGGGAGACAAGCCGTAGTAGTCGTTGCCCGGGTGCCAGCGGCGGAAATGGATCACTTCCAGGGCGTCCAAGGGAATAATCTGGCTGTCGATGGCATAGAGATAGCCGCGCGCCACCTTGTGACTGTCCGGCACGACGGTCATGCGATCGGGCCGCAGCACCCAGATCTCGCGCGGGCTGCCTTGCGCGTCGCCTGTCAGGTACCAGTAAGCGTTGCCGTGCAATTCCAGCGAGCCGAGCGTCTGCTCGAACAATTCAAAGCGGCTCGTCATTGGATTGGGATTGCCGAGCAACTGCTCCAGCGCATGATTCTCGATGCCGACGCGCTTTTCGCCTGCCAGCCGATAGACTTTGAGCGGCGCCAGCGCGCCGGCTTCCGCGATGCGATTGATGGCGATGTAGACCCAGGGCGACTGTTCATAGACACGCGCCGAATGCGCCTCGATCGGCGGACTGGAATGGAAGCTGTTATGCGTCGCGACGCTTTCGATATGCGGCGCTTGCGGACGCAGCCCATTGCGGCGCGCCTTGAAGAGATCACTAAGCCAATTGAACACGTTTCGCTCCTTTGCTGCCTTTTGACGCAAGCTAACACAAGGCGCGCCGCAAAGGGCGACTATTTGTCGCCGTATGATAAATATTCGGCGATTTTCGGCGATATTCGATTTGGCGGAAGAGGGAGCCAGAGCGGGTCGCGCGCGACCGGGTCTAGCAATAGCCGAATGCAGCCACAATCTGCGTGATCACGGGCGTATCGCACCATAGGTTGAGCGTGTCAATCAGCAGCAAGCCGATGAAACCAAAGCAGACAAAAGCCAGCACGAAGAAAACAAAACAACCCAATACCAGCCATTGCGAGGACCCGCCTTCCTCTTCCCGCGCCTGATACGGGTCGTAGTCATAGCCCGGGTACTGTTGCGGCGGCGGGGGAATCTGATAACCGGCCGGGGGCTGCCCATAATAGGCCGGCTGCTGCATCTGCGGCTGCTGCTCGGGATAGGCTTGCGGCGGCGCCGGCGTGGATTCAGCGGCTGGCGGCGAGTAGGGGTCGGCCAGCGCTTGCTGCCCGGGGAATGCGGCGGCAGGGGGACTGTAGGCGGCTTCCGCCGGCGGCGCTTCCACTGGCGGCGGGCTCAGCGGCGCCGGAATGCCGCTGCCCGGGGCATCTGCCGCGCCCGACATCTGTTTCTCAAACGCCAGCGTGACCGTTTCGCCCAAGCCGAGCATATCGCCGTTTTGCAGGGTCGTCACGCCGGTAACGCGCTTGCCATTGACGAAGGTGCCATTGGTCGAGCCCAGATCTTCCACAGTGACGGTGTCGGCAGAGCGCTGCAAGCGCAGGTGATGACGGCTGGTTTCGCGGTCGTTGATGACGATGTCGTTGGTGATATCCCGCCCCAAAGAGGTCACATCCTTAGAGATTTCGTAAGTTTGATTGGGTTGCGGACCCCGCCGAATCACCAAACGGAAGCTGTTTGGCTGCTGCATCATTTCCTCCTGCGCGCTTCATCGGATCGTCGCGAGACCGCCAAGCGCAACTCTTCCGGAAGCGCTTCAAGAGAACGGGAAGACGACGTCCTGCACTGGCACACTTGTCCCTGCATTATACATGGTTTTCTTGATATGGATGCGTTTCGACCGCTAAATTGAGACCCAGGACAAATGGAATCGCGCTAAGACGGCAACCATAGCGCGACGAATTCCAAGCCATCCACCCATTGCCCCTCGACGAGCACATCCCAATGCAGGTGCGGTCCGCTGCTGCGTCCGCTATTGCCGCTGAGGCCGATGACCTGCCCCGCGTCGACCTGTTCGCCTGCGGTGACGAGCGCTGCCGACAAATGCGCGTAGAGCGTATAAACGCCCAGCCCGTGATCGAGAATAACGACATCCCCGCGGATTTCCAAGCGACCCGCAAAGGCGACAATGCCAGAGGCCATCGCGTGTATCGGCGTGCCGCTTGGCGCCCGCTGATCCCAACCAGTGTGGCGGGTTTCGATGCCAGCGTTCAAAACGCGGAAAGCCCCGAAGGGCGAGGTGATTTCGCTGTCCAGTGGCAAGCCAAAACCGGCTGCGTCCCACAATGGCTCGGCGCCGACCCACTTGGTGATTTCGCCCAAGCGAGCGGATTCAGCCTCATCTACCGCCGGGTCGACCAGATAGGCGCGGTCGCCGGGGAGATCAAATTCCTGCTTGATAAATGGCGCGGATTCAACACGTATGACACGCCTGAACCTGACTTCTTGGCTGCCTTGCTCGACCGTTACCGTCAGTTCTCGCAAACCCGGCGAAGCATTCATATCGATATTCAGCAGCGCGTAGCGGGCATCGTCTTCGACCAAGAAGAACTGCCGCTGCTCACCGAGAAAGTCCAGGCGCGCGCCCTGGATGCCAGCGCCCGTCAAGCGCAACAAACCGATGCCGCCTTGCTTGAGCGACGTAAAGTAAATTTCCAAGCGCGCGCCCGACTCAATCAACACTGCCGTGGGCATCGGACGCGGGGCCGGCTGGAAAACAACATCGACGCCGTCTTGAGCCTCCGCGGGCATCAAGCCCAGCAGCAGCGCGAGGCAGGCTAGTATCAGGCTGGGGGTCCGCATGGGCGACATAGGCATATTAAACGTGGCTGACGATACGGAGAACAAATGGAACGCGCGCCATTTTATAGGCATTCTCATTTTCCTGGTAGGTTCGACTTGCGAAGGCGCGGTCGACGGTCTATCGCGCGTGTGGGAAAGCGCAGGGCAATCGCTTCAAAATGATGGCGGGCGAAATGGCGGGATTCTAAACTGAAAATTAACTACCGAGTACGCAGAGAAAAACAAAAAATCTCTTCTCAGCTGTGATTTTTGGTGATAAATCACGTTTCGCTGGGGACTGTTGCCGATTCCGAGCCGCAGATTTAGAAGAATAGTCGTCTAAACTCCTACGAACTCTGTGTCCTCTGCGTCCTCTATGTTGAAAATAATTTGAAGCGATTGCCCTGTGGGAAAGCGCAGGCCGCATAGAAATCGCCTCTCAAAGTGTTATACTTTGACTATTCATATTACAGAAAAGGACCTATCCCATGACGGCTGAGGCCAACCGACGAATCCTCGCATATTTGCGCGAACATGTGCACGACATGCTCGCCGACCTGATCAAGCTGATCGACCTGGAATCCCCCACCCTGCATAAAGCGTCGGTGGACGCGCTGGGCGCGGTCTTGGCTGACGAGCTGCGCGGGTTGGGCGCGGCGGTCGGGGTTATCCCCAAGGCAGAAGTGGGCGATGTCCTGCGCGCCCGCTGGAACGCCGGTCCCGGCGGCGTGGTCATCCTCAGCCACATGGACACGGTTTGGGCTGTCGGTACAGTGGCGGACCGACCGACGCGCGTTGCGGGCAACCGCGTCTATGGCGTCGGCGCCATGGATATGAAAGGCGGCATCGTCATCGCCTTGTGGGCTTTGCGCGCGCTGCGCGAACTGAAGCTGTTCCCCGCCCAGCCGATTAGCTATTTGCTCAACTCGGACGAAGAAACCGGCAGCCTGCATTCGGCTGTCGAAATTGAAGCGGAGGCGCTGTCGCACAATGTCGTTTTTGTCACCGAACCGCCACAGGACGGCAAATACAAAACCGAGCGCAAGGGCGTCAGCCACTACACCATCACCGCCAAGGGCCGCGCCTCGCATGCCGGCGCCGATCACGCTCGTGGCATCAACGCGATTGAGGAGATGGCGCATCAGATTCTGGCTGTGCAAGCGCTGACGGACTACAAAATCGGCACAACCGCCAATGTCGGCGTCGTCAAGGGCGGGACGCGCCCCAACGTGGTGCCGGCGGAAGCGAGCATAGAGATTAATGCGCGCGCCCGCAGCCGCGCCAACGCCAATGCCATACACGAAGAAATCATGAACCTGCGCGCGATTCATCCCGAGGCGGAATTGGTCATTGAAGGCGGCATCGGCGTGCCGCCCATGGAACGCACGCCAGAAATCGCCGCGCTCTTCAAACGCGCGCAAGGGCTGGCATCGGATATGGGAATCGCCATCGACGAGGGCAGCACCGGCGGCGGCTCCGATGGCAATAAGACCGCCGCCCTGGGCTTGCCAACGCTCGACGGCATGGGCATCGTCGGCGATGGCGGTCATGCCGTCACCGAATTCGGCGAAATCGACTCGATGCCAGAGCGCGCGGCGATCATGGCGGCGATGCTGCGGGAAGATCTGTAATATCAGTTCAGGAGAACGCTATCATAATCTCGCTATTATAAGTTATGGCTCTGCACTATATGACAAGCGAAATGGATACAGCGCCAGCCCCTGGCGCGCCGAGCAATAAAGAGATTAAGGATGAAAAATGTTGCAAAAGGATGCAAAAGGAATCTCCCAGCAATGGTCGACAATATCTCCTTAAGTGAGCAGCAGATTGAAGCGCGCGCCACCGACAAAGTTCGTCGCCGCGCCGAGACATTATTTGATAATGGCGCTATCTCGCAGACTGCCCGCCGCGGCGACGAACTTAGCGCGCGCTGCCAAGGCTCCGATACGCAGCCTTACCGCGTCTCGGCATTTTTCCTCGCTGGGCAGCTCGCGTCCACAAGCTGCAGCTGCGAATATGATTGGGGCGGGGATTGCAAGCATATCGTCGCCATGCTGCTGACCTATCTGCATCATCCAGAGCGTTTTGCCGAGCGCGAGCCATTGCGCGATACGCTGCTGGCGCTCGAGCAAGATGCCTTGGTAGACATCATTGAAGAGATGATTATACGCTATCCCGAACTAGAAAAAGTTGTCGATATCCCGCCAGTCATTGACGCTTCCACATTGGACTTCGCCTTGCAAGCCCTGCGCGAAGAACTAATTCAAGCTTTGGACTTCAGCTTCGATTGGGAAAACAGCGATGCGGAAGATAAGGTTAACGAACTCACTAGACTGGGGGCAGGTCACGCGCGGCGCGGCGAATTTGATTATGCGATTGCCATCTATTGCGCCATCCTCGATGAATGCAATGCCAGCGACTATCCCACGGATGATGAAGGGCAATATGTTGACGCGATCAATAACACGGTTGAGCACTTGAAAGAGGCGCTGTCGCGCTTCGATTTTGCCAATAATGAGGATTTGCGCAAGCGCGCGCTTGATACGCTGGTGGACACGGTGATATGGGATATCGAGTTTGGCGGCATCGAATATGGATATGATGCGGAAGAACTTATTCTGAATATTGCGCAAGCGGCTGATATCCCCGGCATACGCGAACACGTCAGCTTGGTCGCCAATCGTGAAAGGACTAAAGAGCGTTTCAGTAAGTGGAAGCATGAGGCTTATGAAAGCTTTTTGATGAAATTGGACCGGATTGATGCGACCGATCCTGAAGAAACGCTCAAGCGCCTGCAAGCAAAAGAATTGCCTTATCTATGCGCCAGTTTGCTGCTTGACTTAAAGCGCTATGAAGAGGCTGCTGAAGTCATTAGGACAAAACTTCAATCTGCGTACGCATTGCAGCGCGGATTGGATTTGCTGGTCGAACATCAGCAGATTCATACGGCGATTCAAATTGCGGAAGCGGCGCTGGAAAACGAGTATGAAACGCGCATCGCGGCTTGGCTGATCGATATGTATCAGCAGCAAGATGATGAATCATCGGAATTGCGTTTGCAGTCGATGCGGATGCGGCAAGAACAGCATGTCAACTTTTATGACAGTTTGAGCGCCGTATCCAAATCACTCGGCCTCTGGCAGACGCTGCGCCCCCAGGTCCACAGCGAACTCAAGCAAGAAGAGGATTACTTGACGCTTACGCTAGCTTATTTGCACGATGAAGACTGGGACATGGCTTGGGAAACATTGGCTAAAGCGACTAGGCCACAAGGTCGCTATCCCGCCGCTGTCCACCATCGGCTGGACTTCACTGTGGCGAAAGCGTCGCGTCGGGCGAGACCGGCGCTGGCTATCCCGATTTATATCAAATACGTCCGCGCCGAGATTGCGCGAAAAACGCGCAAGCACTATGCCGCCGCAGCCGCATTATTGGCGGAAGTCCAAAGCATGTATGCCCAATTGAATGATAGTGCAAGCTGGCAAAAGCTCATCGCCGATTTACGGATTGAGTTCAAACAGCTTCCTGCCTTTCAGGATGAACTTAGCAAAGCGGGCTTGTAGCAGAAAAATGAAAATACTGAATTGGAATACACAGGCGGACCGGCTGCGCGCGGGTACGCCCAAGTTCGAGAAAGTACGCGAATTAATCGCCGGATACGGCGCCGACGTCATCTGTCTGACCGAGGCATATCCACAAGCCATGCCGGGCGGCGGTCAGACGATTACCAGCGAAGAATCGGGTTGGGGGCGGCCCGAAGATAAAGGCGCGCGCAAAGTAGTCCTTTGGAGTCGCTTCGGCTGGGAGGATGTCGACACACTCGGCTCGTCAAAGATGCCACCTGGACGATTCATCAAAGCGACGACCGTCGTCGGCTATGAGCGATGGACGATAATCGGCATTTGCATCCCATACGCGCATTACCGCAATCACGAAAGATGGGGTGATCAGCGAAAAACATTTTGGCAAGGCGCTTGCGAATATCTCGATGCCCTGCGCACAGATTACCTGCCCCGCTTAATCCGCGAAGTCTTCCTGCCATATAGCAAAACAGCCAGGCGGACCATCCTGCTAGGCGATTTCAATTTGCAGATTCCAGCCTATAACTATCCGTACAGGCGCAGTGAAGTCAACCAAAAGCGGAAAGCGACGTTTGACAGTTGGCTCATACCCACCGCCGGCATCAGCCGCCACTTCATTGACCACATCGCTATGTCCACAGATTTGCGGGTAAACACTCTACAGTACATCAGCGAATTCGCTCCCGACGAAACGCGGCTGAGCGACCACAACGGCGTTTGTATCGATATTGTTCCCAACACATAACTGCTCCAAGTCAAGCAGACAGCGAGGGCTTACAGCATGAAACTGCCACCATTCGAAATCGAGCGCTTCTTCCGCCAGCACGAATTCAGCGCGCCGCATGGCATCAGCTCCTCCGACTGCGAGCCGCTGACCCTGCCGGAGATACTGGACTATGCCAGCCCGTCTCGGCGCGCCCAATTCGAGAATCTATGGCTGGGTTATACCGAATCACAGGGTCATCCAGAATTGCGCAGCGCCATCGCCGACCTGCATGAAGAATCGATCAGCGCGGAGCATGTGCTCGAAGTTGTGCCCGAAGAAGGCATTTACGTGCCGATGAACGCCCTGCTGAACGCGGGCGATCATGCGATTTCGATCTTCCCCAGCTTTCAGTCGCTCTATGAAATCGGGCGCGGCAACGGCTGCGAGCTCTCGTTCTGGCGCGCGCAATGTGATGAAAGGGGATGGACCTTCGACATCGACGCGCTTGAGCGCCTCGTCCGGGCGGATACCAAGATGCTCATCATCAACTTCCCGCACAACCCTACTGGCGCCCTGCTCGAGCGCGCCGCCTTCGAGCGGCTTGTCGATCTGGCGCGGCGGCATAACCTGATCCTCTATTCCGATGAGATCTATCGCTTCGCTGAACAGAACCCCGCGGCCCGCTTGCCTTCGGCTTGCGAGCTATACGACAAAGCCGTCGTGCTGGGCGGGCTGTCAAAATGCTTCGGGTTGCCCGGCTTGCGCGTCGGCTGGCTCATCACGCGCGACGCCGGGCTCATGCACGCAATGCGGGAAATGAAGTCCTATACGACGATTTGCGGCAGCGCGCCCAGCGAGATCCTGGCTTTGATCGGGCTGGAGAACGCCGAGGCTTTGACCGAGCGTTGCCGGTCCATCGTCAGGGAAAACACCGCGGTCGCGCGTTCATTTTTCGGGCGCCACGACCATCTCTTTCGCGTCCATTATCCGCAGGCTGGGACAGTCGCTTTGGTCGAATTGACCGCCGATATGGATGTGGGCGAATTCGCCGATGGCGCCGTGAGGGAAGCCGGGGTGACGGTGCTGCCGGCGGAGATCATGCAATTCGCCGGCAACTACTTCCGCATCGGTATGGGGCGGCGCACCCTGCCCCAGGCGCTGGAGCATTTCGAGCAATATGTCATGGACACCTTGTATTGAGACCAGGGCAAGCGCGTCACATTGTTATATCCACCACAACGGCACGAAAGTAACTCCAACAAGATTTGCATTTCATTCTTAGCATTACTTCTATGGTTTGGTGGTGTAACAATCATTTCATTTCATCTATACTTTTTTCAAATTGTTTGTATTCTAACTCGGATTGCAACTGATCCAAAATGTGCTAGAATGTCTATCGATAGAAGAGCGTCGCAGACGCTCCGGGCTGAGCGGAACTAGGGCAATGTCAGCACATTGTCAGTTAAAACCATGATAAGTCCTAAAGAGCAAGACAGACCGTTGCTTGGATCAAATCAGCAACTTAGCAAACTTCGATTGGTGCCTCTAATGAATACAATTAAAGAGAAATGGGAGACGATTCTCATTCTGCTTACAATTTTATCTGCGGTTATAGGGTCAATGGCGCTTTTCATTGGACCCCGTTTTGATTCTATAGAAAACAGATTCGATTCTATAGAAAACAGATTTGGTTCTATGGACAATCGTTTTGATTCTGTAGACAATCGTTTTGATTCTGTAGACAATCGTTTTGATTCTGTGGAAAACAGACTAGGTTCTTTAGAGAAAACAGTGAACGAACAAACAATTGCCATCACAAATTTGGACAACAAGATCGAATCCATAGAATCAAAATTCGACAACAAGTTCGACAATCTTGCCAACGTAATGATTGCCGCGCATACTGTGGGCGATGTTACTGAAGAAAAACTTATTGAGATTTGGAAACAAGTCAAAGAGGATTAGCGTAGACTCGCCCGTCAAGTCTTCGTTTTTCACTTTCTCATTCTGCATTCCATGCGCGACACCTGCCGTCTGAAGCATTGTATCGAGCGAACGGTTAATATTACGCTGAGAGCGGGGCGCGCCAGAAGCGTCGTCATATCCCGTACAGTTCGCGGGCATTCTCAGCCAGGATCATGCGCGCCGCTTGGTGAGCCTCGCCCACCGACATGAAGCCCGCGTCAATCAATTCCCCCAGCGCTTGCGCCAATGCCTGCTTGCCCAGCAGAGCGCTGGTATAAAAGGGCTCTGGCGATCCATAGACGTCCGAACCGTAACAAACACGCGAGAGCGGCGCCATCTCTAGCACTTCGGCGATGATGCGTTTGCCCGCGTTCCCGGCGAAGGGCAAGCCTTCCGAAATGTCGCACCAGACATTAGGCAGCACATTTGCCAGGTAGCCGGCTTCCGCGTGATAGGGATAGCCGGTGTGCACCAGCAAGAATTTACAGGCGCGATAAGCCGGATAGCGCAAAAGTTCCATCAAGAGCGCCGGACGGCAAGCAGCTAAATGGACCTCCCAGTCGCCCATGCCCGTATGCACCTGCAAGGGCATATCGAAGTCGATGCAGCGTTCGATGGCGCGGCAGAAGAGATGATCGCGCAGCTGCTTGACAGGATCGCCGCCGCGGCCGCGCGCGCGGCGCAGTTTTTCCAGCGCAACCCGACCCTGATCGGGCGAGCGGCTGCCGGGATCAATATCAAGTCCCGTTCGGTAGGCGATGATCGATTTGAGACCGCGGTAGCCCCCGTTGCCCAATGCCTCGGCGATCGACCCATCGTAGCGCCGCTGAAATTCCGACCAGCCGCAGCCGTCGTCCAGCAGCTCTTGGATCAAGACCTCGATGCGAAAGACCGGCAGGATCTCCACGCCTACCTCGGCGCGGAACTGCTCCAGGTTGATCTGCGGCAGCGGATAACCGTCATCAACAATCAAGGTTTCGATGCCGCCAGCGCGGTGCAGCTTATGCGCGTAATTCGCGTATCCTTCTTGCTCGATTGCGCGGTTGCGCGCGGCGACCACTTCCTCAACCGTCGCCTCCACACCGAAATATGCCGCCAGGCGCTTGAGCAGGTAGCGGAAGTAGAGCGTGTCGCGCTTGAGCCGCGCCAACAGCGACCGCGCGGCGGCGTCAACTGCGATGCCGCCTTCGCGCAGATAAGCTGGCGAGCCACCGCCAAAAGCCAGGGCATCCACCCATGCCGCCGGGCTGAGCCGGTCTTTGCGCGTATAGGGATGGCAATGCGCGTCGACCACCGGCAACGCGCTGAAATCGAGCATTATGGCGCCTCCAGGTACATCTGACGTTCCCAGGGATGCACGGTCAAATTGTAAGTCTCCAGTTCCATGCGCTTGACCTTGAGGAACTCTTGCCCGGCGACCGGCGCCAAAGCTGACATCAGTACCGCGTCCTTTTCCAGCGCGTCCAGGGCGGCTGGCAAGCTGCGCGGCAGGAATTGGATGCCTTGCGCCGCGCTTTGCGCCGCGCTGTAATGCCCGACATCTTCATCGTTGAAAGGCGCGCCAGGGTCGCTTTGCCTGCGCATGCCGTCCCTGCCAGAAGCCAGCAGCGCCGTCAAGAAGAAATAAGGATTGCAAGTATTGTCGCCGGCGCGGTATTCGACGCGGCAGCGCTTCTTGACATCGGGCACACGCAGCAAAAGTCCGCGATTGCCGACGCCCCAGGCGATATGCGCGGGCGCCCAAGAAGCCGGCTGCAAGCGCTTGTAGGAATTGACTGTGGGCGCTCCCAAACCGCAGATGCCGGGCGCGTGCGCCAGCAAGCCGGCGATGAAATGCCGACCGAGCGCGCTTATGGGTTCGGCCGCTCCCGCGCCAGCCAGCAGATTACTGCCCGAGTTCGTATCCCATAGCGCCAGGTTGGCGTGTAACCCATTGCCAGCCAGCTCT
This sequence comes from Phototrophicaceae bacterium, assembly GCA_965116975.1. Classification (GTDB taxonomy): domain Bacteria; phylum Chloroflexota; class Anaerolineae; order Aggregatilineales; family Phototrophicaceae; genus UBA6055. Next base: position 627,458 of record OZ220735.1, on the reverse strand, counting down.
GTGAAAGGTTTTGGCATGTACGAGGCGATCAGTCCACGCCGCAGCGCCAGCGCTCGCGTGACTTCTTTGCTGATGAGATAACGATCGGCGGCCGCCAGCGGCGCGGCGTAAGTCACCGTAAATTCAAACTGAGAAGCGCCGTATTCCTTGCCCATCTGCTCGACCTGGATGCCCATGGCTTCCAGCGTGGCGACAATCTCGTGCAAGAAATCGGCGAACTGGTTCAAACCGGCCACGCTGAACATGCCGCCGGCGCGGCCAGGCGCGACATCGCCATTGTCCGTTCTAATGAAGAGGCTGAATTCCGCTTCCAGCGCGGCTGTGATGTCGATGCCGCGCTCGGCGTAGAGGGACAGTGTGCGCCGAAGGAGTTGCCGCGGGCAAGCCTCAAAGGGCTGATAGTCCTCGGTCATCATATTGCAGAGCACGATGGCGGTTTTGTCGAGATAAGGCAGCTTCCAATAGGCGTCGGCATCGGGCAGCGCCAGGAAGTCGCCGGTCTGCGCCTGCCAGATGCCATCCGCCGCCATGTGGTCGTGCACGCCGAAAGCCAGGTTGGCGCGGGCAAATACGACGCCGCCCTCGACAACCTCAGCGAACCTGCTTTTAGGGATCGTCTTGGCGCAAGCGCGCCCATTGAAGTCGTGGTAGGTCACCCAGAGGTTTTCGATTCTGTCGTCCCGAAGTCGGTATAACAGATCTTGTGCATCCATATTTCGCTCCTAATTTCTTTGAAGGATACAACATGAAGCGCAAGAGAAAAAAGAGACGAGCGCGAATATGCATTCTCCAGCTATATCTTCCGCACTGGTTCGCATGCTCCACGGAAGCATGAATTAGCAGCCAATTAGCGTTCCATGAAGATCGCTAGACCGGGCCGAAATCGCGATTATACTGTATTTGGCGATGACAAAGATCGCCGCAAGGTCAATGCAGGACAGCTGCAGCGCCTTCGATTTCGTCCATCTTTTCATCTTCAAGGAGGAAAAATGCAGCGCGTAAACTTACTTCTGCTGCTTCTTACACTCGCGTTGATGGCGACGCCTGCGCCCGCCATGTACGCCAGCGCGGAATCCCAAGCAGCAGGCGGGAAAACAAGGTTTATCGCCGGCAGCTGTTTATTGAAAGCCGATGGCTCTCACATAGAAGCGGATTGGGTGAACCTTTTTGGCGATGTACGAAACGAGAAGATGTACATTATCCGTCATAATCCCGCCCATCTTTATAAGATGTGGAAGATTGATGATGGGAAAAAGCTGAAACTGGCCATCTATAAGGGACCCAGTTTCCAAAAAGCAAAACTCATCGCAAGCCGAACCTGCTCCTAACGACGAAAAGGGGGCTTGTCCAATTGACTTGACACCATAGACAAGCCTCCCCACTGCCGGACCTTTTGTTACAGGGAAGGCCTTTCACTTCATTAGCGCTTAGGCTTTTCATTTGCACAACGCGGTTTTGAAATCGGTCCAGCGATCTAGGCGCTCTCATCTGTCAAGGTATTCTTGTAAATCACGCCATCTTTCATGATGATGCGCAGGTTTGTTTCCGGCGCGGTCATCACGCCCAGGTCCGCCAGCGGATCGCCGTCCATCACCAGCAGATCGGCGGCCGCGCCGGCGATGACCTCGCCCAATTCACCTGTGCGGCAGAGCAGGTCCGCGCCGTTGCAGGTCGCGGCGCGCAGCACGGCGATGGCTGGGATGATGTCGCCGCGGATGGCGAACTCGTCCAGTTGGCGGCGGTGCATCTGCCCTAGCAAATCGGTGCCATAAGCCATTTTCACGCCGCCGCTATGCGCCATATCGAGGGCGCGCTTGCCAGCGTCCAGCACATCAAAAACTTTCCGATAGAGTTCTTCCGGCAAGCCCGCCTCGATGCCTTCGTCCGCCAGTGCCTGATAGATGGACAGGGTCGGCACCAGAAACGCGTCATTCTCCAACAGCAGGTCGACGCTCTCTTCGTCCATCAGGTTGCCATGCTCGACCGTGCGCGCGCCACAGCGCAAGGCGCGGTTGATGGCGCGGGCGGTATAGGCATGGACCATGACATAGAGGTTGGCGGCTTCGGCCTCTTCCACTGCAGCGCGGATCTCTTCTTCGGAAAACTGGGTGCTGTCGATACGGTCGGTCGGCGAGGCGACGCCGCCGGAAACCATCAGTTTGATGTGGTGGGCGCCGCGACGCACTTCTTCGCGGCAGGCGCGGCGCAATTCGCTGATGCCATCGCAGACCCAGCCCAAGCCCGGCGTCAGCCAGCCATAGCCGACGCCGTCATCCCCGGAACTTCGCATGTCGCCATGGCCCCCGGTCTGCGACAAGGCGTGGCCGCAAAAGAAAATCCGCGGTCCCGCTATCAAGCCCTCGTCGACTGCTTTCGCCAAACCCCAATCTGCGCCGCCGCCGTCGCGCACGGTCGTGAAGCCGCGCATGAGCATGCCTTCGAGGATTTTCGCGGCCTGGGCGGTCACATAGGCGGGCGACCAATGCCGAATGGCGGAAAGATGGGCTGTGGCGGCCGTCACATGCACATGGGAATCGCACAGTCCGGGCATGACGACTCGTCCGCCGACGTCAATGACATCGGCGTCGGTCTGTGGTTTGGTCTCGCTCACCACGCTGATTTTGCCGTCTTCGATCAAGACATGCCGACCGGGCAGCAATTCGCCGCCGCGCACATCCAATACTCGCGCATTGCTTAATAACAGGCTGCTCATCAGAACCCTCCAAGAGCAAATATCTTTGGCATTTTCTCTAGCTTTAGATTAACAAAGTAGGGATACGAAATGCGAATTGGCGACAGCGCTACAGGGCGTTAGTCATTGTCCGACCACCGCCAATGGGAATCTCTAGTACGATTTTGTGAGTGGGCTGCCTTTGCGGTTGTCCCCCGGCAATAACGCCGGTAAAAGACTCTCTTCAATGTAGGGAGATTTATGCCAGACTGCCTAACTGAAATTATCACCTACTTAGATTTAGCAATAGCGACACTGGTACCGTTACCAGCAGTGCTCGGTGTTGCCATCGCTACTACTTAGAGACTTTGACCTTTCTTATAGTAAGTAGGCTGTACTCTATTGGGTAGCCCACTCACAAAATCATACTAGAAGTTCATTACCCTTGGCTAGTTAGCGATATAATTCAGGGTAATCGCTTCGAAATCCATAACTGTCGAATTTAACATCAAACTGATGAATTGTAGGGGCGAGCCTTGGCTCGCCCATGAAAATGGGTGCAAAATCGTGGGCGATTCACAGAATCGCCCCTACATTACGTCCTTTTTTGGCATATTTACGGATAAATCTCGGTGTTGGCGGTCATTGTCGGCGGTCAGTGTCTACGCGACCTACGCGACTCTCGGCGTTTATGTGGTGATAAAATTTGAAGCGATTGCCCTGACCGTAACCAAGCAAAATTTGACAAGCGGATTTCGACTGGTTATACTCCGCCCACGTTTCGAAAAGACTTGTTCCCTTGTTTGAGATCGTTTTGTCTTTTGCTGTGATTTTCCGTGATACATGCCATAGTCTGCTTTCTCGATCCCTCGGAAGATCGGCCTTAGCGAGCGCCCCGGCATTGGTCCCCAGGTCTCGTCCGATGCGTAAATTGAAAACTTAGAATCGTTCAACATTCAGAAAGTGAGGAAAGGCATGTCTATACGTATTCGCGTATTTGTAGTTTGTTTGTTGATGTTCTCCCTGGTTGGGGGGATCGTCGGCGCGCAAGATATGGGGGTGGCGAAGATCGGCATCATGGTGCCGCTGACCGGCGCCTTCGGCGCGGACGCTCAAGATGTTGTCCAGGCAGCGCAGATCGCCGTTGACGACCTCAACGAGATGGGCGGCGTAGCCGGCTACACCTTGGAACTGGTCATCGCCGATACGGTTGATCAGCGCGCTGACGCCGTGACCACCGCCTTCAACCAGCTCAGCAATACCGAAGATCTCAACTTCATCATGACCGCTTACGCCAGCACCTCGAACTTCGAGATCGACTTGATGGCGGAAATCGATATGCCCTATTTGATCTCGGCCAACGCAGCCCAGACGCGCGAAATCGTCTCGGCTGAACCGGAGACATACCACACCGTATGGTCGCGCGTGCCGTCCTACGACGCCTACGAGACCGCGCTGCCGGAATTGCTCGAAGCATACGACGAAGCGGGCATGCTCAGCTTGCGCGACCGCGAAGCCTTCATCATCAGTTCGGACGATCCCTATGGCACGACCATCGCCACCGGCATGAGCGCTCATTTCGAGAGCCTGGGCTGGACAGTCACCGGCTACGAGACGGTGCCTTTCGCCTCGGTCACGGACTGGCGGGGCTTGCTGGCGAAGATCCGCGAGGACGAACCGGATATCGTCGTCGTTACCGATTCCGCGCCGCCCAACAACGCCGCCTTCATGAACCAGTTCATGGAAAATCCGCCCAATTCGCTGCTCTTCTTGCAATATGGTCCTTCGGTGCAAGAGTTCCTGGAATTGACCGGCGACAACTCCACCGGTTTGATCTACAACAACCTGGGCGCCGCTATCGATTCCAAGCCGGAAGTGATCGAGATTCGCGATCGCTACGAAGAGATTTATGGGCATCGCGGCGGTTACTTCACCGTCATCGCTTATGACCAGGTGATTATTTACGCCACCTGCCTGGAAGAAGTCGGCGACCCAAGCGACCGCGTCGCCATCGGCGAATGTATCGGCAGCCTGGAGATGGAGACGCTGGCGGGCTTCTTGACCTTCGATCAAGAAACGCATCTGGCCATCCAAGGTCCGGAATACTATCCGATACAGTTCTACCAGATCTGGGAAGGCGAGCGCATCCAGCTCGAGCCCGATCGCTTCGCCACTGGCGAGTTCCAAGTGCCGCCCTGGATGGACATGTAGTCAATGTCGCGGCTATTTTCGAGCAAGCCCGCAACTGATTTCACTTGCGGGCTTGCCACAGGACTCTGTTGAAATACTCGATTTCCCCCACCCCAAACCCGTTCGCCATCTCTATGGCGAACTTTCCCATAAAGAGGGAGGGGCTTTAGCAGTTTAATACGGGTCAGAAAGCTCCCCTTCCCTAATTTTGGGGATGCTCGCCATAGAGATGGCGAGGAGGGGCCGGGGTCACGTAGACATAGACCTACGGGATGGGGGTGTTTTTCAACAGAGTCCAGCGGCTCGCCCCTAGCGGGATTCGCTTTATTAGAAATAGGGCGTGACGCGCCAATAATTTGAGATGCGCCCCCTACATACGTCTTGTCGGAACGAAGCGGGAGATGCGGCTGGCGGGGGCTGCCCCATATACACCGGGATCGACACATGACCACGTTGCTGTCTGTTAGCAATGCGACCAAGAAATTCGGCGAATTAGTTGCCGTGGACAATGTCAGTTTCGAGGTCAACCAAGGCGAGATTTATGGCATCGCCGGACCCAATGGCGCCGGCAAAACGACGCTCTTCAACCTCATCACGGGTATTCCCTACCAAGCCGATGGCGGCAGCGTCCACTTGCGCGGCGAGGAAATCACCAGCTTGTCGCCCCACAAAATCTATGAATTGGGCATCGCGCGCACCTTCCAGAAAGAAACCGCCTTCGATACGCTGACCGTGGCTGAGAACGTGCGCATCGGCGCGGTCTTTGGCACGGAACTGCGACCCGAAGAATATGAGGCTGCGGTGGAAAAAGCCCTGGCGGATCTCGACCTCAGCGCCGACCGCGACCGGCTGGCCGGCGAGCTCTCGCTATATGCCAAGAAGCGCCTGATGTTCGCCTCGGCTATCGTCAGCCAGCCCAGCCTGCTGATGCTTGATGAGCCGGCCGGCGGCTTGAACATGGCGGAATTGAGCGAACTCGAAGAACTGATTCGACAGCTCAGCCGGGGCGAGACGACCATCATTATCATCGAGCACGTCTTGCCGCTGCTCTTCGGCGTATCCAATCGCGTCATGGTGATGGATTTTGGCAAGCGCCTGGCGGAAGGCTCGCCCGAGCAATTGGCGCGGGACGATGTCGTCATTGAAGCGTACTTGGGCGAGCGCGGAAAGGACGCCTTCCATGCTATTTCAGGTTGAGGGTCTGGTTTCTGGCTATGGCAAAATCGATGTCGTGCGCTCTTTGTCTATGCATGTCGACGAGGGTGAACATGTGGGGCTATTTGGTCCCAACGGACATGGCAAGACGACGCTGCTGCGCACTGTTTCCGGCTTGATCCGCGCCAAGGCGGGCAAGATCAGCTTCCGCGGCGAGGACATAAGCAATTTTGACGCGCGCGCGATCGTCGAGCGCGGTCTCATCCATGTGCCGCAGGGCAATCAGTTGTTCCCACAGATGACCGTGCAGGAAAACTTAACGCTGGGCGCTTATGTCCGACGCACGGACAGCCGCAAAGCCAGCAATTTTGAAAAAGTGTTCACGCTCTTCCCGCGGCTTGAAGAAAGGCGTTCGCAACAAGCGCGGACATTGAGCGGCGGCGAGCGGCAAATGCTCTCCATCGGCGTCGGCTTGATGGGCATGCCAGAGTTGCTGATCCTCGACGAGCCGAGCGTAGGCTTGGCGCCCATAATCAAAGAGGAATTGGCGCGCGCAATCGCCGAAATCGCAGCGACTGGCGTCACCATGATCGTGGTCGATCAGGATGTTGAGCTGCTGCTGGGCATTTGCGAGCGCTTGTACCTAATCGAAAAAGGCGCTGTCTCGCTCGAGACGGCCGATGTCTCGCAAATTGATCAAGCCGAGATCCTGGAGATGTACTTCGGAAAGGTAAGCTGATGTCATTGGAAGCGATTGCCGCGATCATCGCCGGCGGGCTGGTTTCCGGGTCCCTCTATGCATTGATGGCAAGCGGTCTTTCCCTGGTCTGGGGCACGGTGCGTATGTTAAACCTGGCTCATGGCGCGCTGGTCATGGTGGGCGCCTACTCCGCCTGGTATATGTCGAATCGCGGGGGCTTTGCCAAAGCTCTGCAGCCCATCGGCAAATCGATCGTGGAAAATGCCGAGGGATCTGGCGCCTTGGGCGCTTTGTTGCTGCCACTGGGCGAGTGGATTTTGTCCATACGCGGCGGCTTTGGATTGGTGGTAGGCGTACCCTTTGCCATTCTCTGCAGCGGGCTGGTTGGGTATATCATGTATGTGCTGCTGGTCAAGCCCTTCGTGGGCAAACCCGGCGCTGATCTCGTGGTCATCATCACCACCCTGGCTGGCGCCAGCTTCATGCAGAATGGCGTTCAGGTTATCTTTGGTCCCCGCTACAAACAACTGGATCGCATCCTCAAAGGACCGCCGCTGCAAGTCCTGGAGACGGCAATCGGCTTGCAGGAAGTCTTGATCATCATCATGACGCCGGTCGCGCTACTTTTGCTACATTTTTTCCTCAAATATTCCAAACATGGCTTGGCGATACGCGCCGTCGCCCAAAACGATGACTTCGCCCACCTGGTCGGCATCAATGTCAGCCAGATCTATCCGCTTACCTTCGTCGTGAGTTCGATCCTGGCGGGGCTGTGCGGCGTGATGCTGGGCGGCTTGTTCTTCATCTTGCCCACCATGGGCGCGCAAGAGCTGCTCTTCGCTTTTGTGGTCGTCGTTTTTGGCGGATTAGGCAGCTTGCCCGGCACCATCATCGGCGCTTATGTCATCGGCTTCATACGAGAAGCGAGCGCCTATGTCTTTTCCTTATATTGGGCGCCGGTGGTGCTATTCGCTACCCTGATCCTGGTACTTATTTTCCGACCGCGAGGCTTGATGGGCGGTGAAGAATCATGAGGCTTTTGGAGAAACTGCAGGAGCATCGCATCGTCTTGGCGATCATCGGGATCGTCGTGTTCCTCGCCATCCCCTTCGTTGTAACGAACAAGCTCTTGATTCATCTGGGAATCCTGGGCATGTTATACGCCATCGTCGCCTCCAATTGGGATTTGACCCTGGGCTACGCCGGCGTCTTTAACTTCGCCCATCTGGCTTTCTTCGGCATCGGCGCGTATACCAGCGGCATACTGGCTGTCAAGCTGGGCGTCTCGCCCTGGCTGGGCATACCCTGCGGCGGGCTAAGCGCGGCGCTCGCCAGCATCATCGTCTCGATCCCCGCCATCCGTTTGCGCGGCATTTATGTGGCGCTGCTGACCTTTGCCTGCAGCCAGTTGGTACTGCTGCTGCTGCTCAGCCAGCCGCTGATAACCGGCGGGCAGCAAGGCTTGACCGGCGTGCCACAATTGCAGATCGGCGACTTCCGCTTCCGCGAGAGCAATTACGCCCACTTCTATCTGGTCGGTTTTTTGCTGCTCTGCTCGACGATATTCTTGCGGCGGTTGGTCACATCGGATTTCGGCTTGAGCTTGATCGCCCTGCGCGACTTTGAAGAATACGCGGTCGCCCGCGGCATTCCGCTGGCGCGGCAGCGCTTGCTGGCATTCTTGCTCAGCTCGATCTTCCCCGGCTTGGCCGGCGCTGTTTACGCTCATTTCTTGATAGTCGCCTCGCCCGATATTTTTGGTTTTTCGCTGGTTACTCTGCTCTTGAGCATGTTGCTGGTGGGCGGCGTGGCGACCATATACGGTCCGGTCATCGTGGGCGTGCTTATGACTTTCGTCAGCGAGTTGATGGCTTCCAGCGCCTGGATGTCCGATGTCTTTGGCATATCGCGGGGACCGGTGCGCTTCATGTTTGTGGCTGTGCTCATCGTGCTGACGATGCGTTTTTTCCCGCAAGGCGTTTGGGGCTTGATTAAACAATTCAGCGCCCGCCTGCGCGCCTCGTCCGAGGCTGCCACCGACCAGCCCCAGATTAGCTAAACGAGCCCGGAATTCGGCAGATGTCCGCAGAAGAAGCGCAGCCAAAAAGAGCCTTCATCACCGGCGCCGCCCGCGGCTTGGGCGAGGGCATCGCCCGGCGTTTGGCGCAGGACGGCTGGTCGCTGCTGATGACGGACGCGAATCCTGCCATTCACCAAACGGCGGCGGCGATCATCGACGAACTGGGCATCGCGCCCGAGCGCGTCATCGCCGCCGAACACGATGTCGCCAGCGCCGAAGTCACAGAAGCGGTCATTAGCCTGGGGCTCGCGCGCTTTGGCGGGCTTGATTTGGCGGTCGCCAACGCCGGCATTGGCGGCGTCGAAACCGACCTGGTCGATCTGGACCTGGCCGATTTCGAGCAGATCGTCAATGTCAACTATCGCGGCGTCTTCTTGACCTGCAAATACGCCGGTCGCGTCATGCGCGAACAAGGGAGCGGCAACATCATCACCGTCAGTTCGATCTTCGGGCAAGAACCTTATCCGCGCGTGGCTTCCTATTCCGGGACGAAAGCCGGCGTCATCGCCATGACCCTGGCATTCGCGCTGGAAATGGCGCCGCACAATGTCCGCGTCAATACCATCGCGCCCGGTTATATGGCTACCGAAATGCAATGGGAAGGCTTGCGGCAGCGCGCGGCGCATGCCGGCATCAGCTTCGAAGCGGAGCGCCAGCGCGTATGGGATCTGGTGCCGCTGGGGCGTCATGGCAGCCCCGAAGAGATGGGCGCCTTGGTCGCCTTCCTGGCCTCGGAGGAAGCGGCTTATATCACCGGCGTCACCCTGGGCTTGGCCGGTGGCGTGGTGCGGCGCTAAGCCATGGTCCCCGCGCATAGTGAACTGGAACGGGCGCTGCAGCGCCTCATGCTCGGCGTCCGCGCCGACTGGGCGCTCTATGTGAAATTCACCGGCACGGGCGCAGAAATCGCCTTTAACGCCGACGCCATGATGGACACCATGAGCGTGATCAAGATTCCGCTGCTGGCGACGTTATTCCGCGCTTGTGATACAGGCGCGCTCGACCTGGCTCAAAAACTGACGCTGGAGACGCGCTACAAGCGCTTTGGCACGGGCGTGTTGCACGCGATGGACGATGGCATGGTCTTCAGCTTGCGCGATGCCGCCACCCTGATGATCATCGAAAGCGACAACAGCGCCACCGATTATTGCTACGCTGCGGTCGGCGGTCCCGCCGCTGTCAATAAGACGATGCGCGAATTGGGTCTCGCCGATATTGATGTGATGGGAGATGCTTTTGCCTGGTTTTCGGCTTTGGCGGCTTCGATCGATCCGGAGTTGGGCGAGTTGGACCCAGCCGCGCTCTTCCAGGCTGGATACCCGCAGATGTCCCCGGCCGAGTGGGAGACGGCGCGCGAGCGCTTCCACTTCGAGCAGGTGAAAACGGCGCGTCCCTTTAGCCGCGCCACGGCGCGCGCGATCGGCCGCTTGCTGGAAATGATCTGGACAGACCAATGCGCCAGCGCGGAATCATGCGCCGCGATGCGCAAGATCCTGGGCCTGCAAATTTCGCGCTCGCGCCTGCCCAAATACTTGCCAGAAGCCCGCGTGGCGCACAAGACGGGCGATTTCAATCCCTTCATCGCCAATGATGTCGGCGTCATCGAATCGCACAAAGCGGCGCCCATCATCATCAGCGTGCTGGTGGCGGGGCACCGCGGCAACTGGGAAAACTTGGAAGACTGCATCGCGCGCATGGCGGAGAAAATCTGGGAATATGGCATTTATGCCGGATGATTACCCGTCGGATACACCTGGGATGACACCTGGTGGCAATCCGGAGCGGCAAAAGTGAAGAGGAGAATGTAAAGAGGAGAAAGACATGAGTTATGGCAGGAGCAAATCCGAACTGAACATCGAGGCCGATCAAGTCGCGACGCTGGCAGCGCTGTTTGCCGTGGACCTGACGGGTGAAGATCTCGAGGCGCTGGCGGCGGCACTGTCCAATCAACTGCCCTCTATCGCCGTGCTGGAAGCCTTTGACCTGAGCGATTTTCCGCCGATTTTGAGAATGGACCCGGGCTGGTATGACTGATTCAAAGGATCTCATCAATCTGTCCATCAGCGAGGCGGCAGAGGCGCTGCGAACTGGCGCCGTGTCAGCCGTCGCTTTGTCCGAAGCCACGCTGGAGCGCATCAAGCGCACGGAGCCTACCGTGCGCGCCTATGCGGCTCTGCCGGAAGCGGCGGCGCTGGCGCAGGCGCGGGCGGCTGATCAAGAGATCGCGGCCGGCAATTATCGCGGTCCCTTGCATGGCATCCCCATTGGCGTCAAGGACATCATCTACACCAAGGGCGTCGCCACCGAGTGCGGCTCCAAAGTGATGGCGGGCTTCCTGCCCGATTTCGACGCGACGGTGGTGCGGAAGCTGGACGAAGCCGGCGCCATCATGATCGGCAAGACGATGCCGCACGAATTCGCCTATGGCGTCAATGAACCGCCGACCCGCTCGCCTTGGGAATTGAACAGCTATCCCGGCGGCTCCAGCACCGGCTCGGGCGTCGCCGTCACCGTCCGCTCGGCATTTGGCGCCTTGGGCACCGATACCGGCGGCTCAATCCGCATCCCGGCTTCGATCAACAATATCGTCGGCTTGAAGCCGACCTATGGACGTGTCAGTGCCTATGGCGTGATTCCGCTGTCCTGGACCCTGGACCACGTCGGTCCCATGACGCGAACGGTCTTGGACAACGCCTTGATGCTGAACGCGCTGGCTGGCCACGACCCGCAAGATTTGACGTCGGCGCGCTGTGACGTACCGGATTTTAGCGCCACCATCAACGAGGGCGCGCGGGGACTGCGCATCGGCATCGACCGCGACTATGTCATGTATCCCGGCGTGATCGACGACGTGCGCGCTGCAACCGAAGCGGTCATCAGCGAGCTGGCGGACATGGGCGCGGAGATCATCGAGTTTCGCTTGCCCGAATTTGAATTGACGCCGGAGACGCTTTTCACCGTGATGATGGCGGAAGCCAGCGCCTATCATCGCCAGCAACTGCGCGAGAAGGGCGATCTCTATGACCCTGCCACCCGCGCCACGCTGAAAATGGGCGAGCTGATCCCCGCCACGCATTACATCACCGGTTTGCGCGCCCGCGAGCGCTATCGCAGCGCGATGAAGGCGCTCTTCCGCGACCAAGCGCTCGACGCCTTGATCTCGCCCACCATGCCGCTGCCGGCGCCGCTGCTGAGCGATTTGCATCAACCGCGGCAGGATATGGACATCGGAGAGACGCCTATGGTCTCGATCATTCATCATACCTTCTCCGCCAATTTGGGCGGGCAGCCGGCGCTGAGCGCGCCCTGCGGTTTCACGCGCGTCGGCTTGCCCATCGGCTATCAACTGATGGGACGTCCCTTCGACGAAGCGACGCTATTCCGCATCGCTTACGCTTACGAGCAGGCGCATGACTGGCATACGCGGCAAGCGCCGTATGATTTTGAGGCCGCGAGCTAGGGGATTTTATCCAAGTAAGGAAGGATAATTCAGTACAGAAGTCAATCCAAGAAAATAATTGCAAGCGGTAGGGGCAACTCGCTGGACGCTGTTGAGAAACAGCCCCCATCCCCGACCGCCAGTGTCTACGCGGCGCGGCCCCTCCTCGCCATCTCTATGGCGAACGGGTTTGGGGTGGGGGAAAATGAGAATTACAACAGCGACCGCTGGGTCGCGTAGACACTGACCGTCAGTCGCCCGATCTGTAGAATTCATTTAACTTTGGGCGACCCAAAGCTCGCCCCTGCAAGAGCCATCATTATGTTGGATTTTCATTACTTTCTTGGCATTACTGATTTCGGGCGGCAGGGTACTGCGCGTAGACACCCACTAGGAGGTCTGCCCCCACTACAAAGAGACCATTCATCGAGTTTTTCAGGACTAACTCGGAGCTGCTGATAAAAAGGAGAACGTAACGATGAAGTTTGGCTTATTGCTTCCCAACTTCGGCGCTGTCGCCAGTGGCGAAAGCATCGCCGCCAGCGCGCGGCTGGCGGAAGCGCTCGGTTTTGATTCGGTCTGGACCACCGATCACGTCTTGATGCCAGCCGACATGCCCGAGCCTTACGGCAATTTGATCGAATCGCTGGTGGCCTTGACTATCGCCGCGACCGCCACCGAAAGCGTGCAGCTGGGCACCTCAATCATCGTCATGCCACAGCGCGAACCAGTCCTGCTGGCTAAGCAACTGGCGGGCATCGATGTCGTCTCGGGCGGGCGCTTGATACTGGGCGCGGGGGTCGGCTGGCTAGAGCGGGAATTCAATTATTTGAGCGCCGAATACGCGCAGCGCGGTCCCCGCTTCGATGAATGGCTGGCGCTGATGCGCGCGCTCTGGAACGGCGACGGCGCCTTCCGCGGCGAGAGCGTAACAATTGACGACGCCCTCTTCGCGCCGCGTCCGCCGCGAGGAGCGGGTACGCCGGTCTGGATTGGCGGCAACAGCGCCCATGCCATCCGCCGCGCCGCGACCCTAGCGCAGGGCTGGCATCCTGTGGGTTTGTCAGCGGCCGAACTGGGCGCGGGCTTGGCTGAATTGCGCCGGCTGTCAAATGGACGCGCCGTCACAGCCAGCCTGCGAAGCAATATCGAGTTGCTGGCGCCGGGCGAATCGGCGCGCGGATACAGCGCCCCCGGTCACGTCCCGCGCGGAGGCGCCAGCGAGGTTGTCGCCGAGCTCAAAGCCTATCAAGAGGCTGGCTTGGAATACGCTGTGATATGGCTCTTCCACGAGAGTTGGGACGAACTTGAAGCCAAGATCAACCTGTTTGCCGAAGAAGTGCTGCCGAACTTAAAAACGTCCGGCGCGAGGAGAAGCTGATGGGCGACTTCAAATGGAAAAACGACCGGATCTGCGCCGTTGCCCTGACATTCGACCTGGACGGCGAGACCATTCCCTATATGCTCGACCCGCCCAACGCCACCAAACGCATGGCGCTGATGTCCGAGTTCAGTTATGGTCCTAATGTCGGCATGCCAAATATCCTCGACTTGCTCGATCTCTACGAGATCAAAGCCAGTTTCTTTTCGCCCGCTCGCACGCTGGAACTGCACCCGGATCTAGCCCGCGAGATCGTGGCGCGTGGACATGACCTGGGACATCACGGCTACATGCACGAGCGGCCAGACGGCTTGAGCGACGAGCGGGAAGAAAAGGTGCTGCGCGCCGGCATCGACGTCATCGAGGCGATCACGGGCCGCAAGCCAGTCGGCTATCGCTCGCCGGCCTGGGAACTGAAACCGTCGTCGCCCGCCTTGCTCAAGCGCTATGGCTTCCAGTTCGACAGCAGCTTGATGGGATACGACATCCCCTACTGGGTGGAAACATCCGAGGGCGATCTGCTGGAACTGCCGGTTAGCTGGCGCAATGACGATTGGGTGCAATTCGGCTTTGTATCGGTTCCAGCCATCGGCAACGGCATCAGCCCGCCCTCGATCGGGCTGGAAGTTTTCACCGCCGAGTTTGATGGGCTCTTCGCGCGCGGCGGGCTATTTAATATGACGATGCACCCCTTCCTGGCCGGGCGCCCCTCGGGATTGATCGTGCTGGAACGCTTGATCCGTTACATTCGCGGCTTTCCGCGCGTGTGGTGGGCAAAGCTCAGCGAGATCGCCGATTACTGCCAGCAAAATGACGTCGCGCCCACCTTACCCCGCGCCAATACCGATTTGCCCGCCGCGAAGTGGATCGAATGACGATGCCAGCGCGATTTCAAAAGCGGACGGTCCTGATCAGCGGGTCCGGGCACGGCATCGGCCGACAGATCGCGCTGGATTTCGCAGCCGAAGGCGCCTTGGTCGGCGTGAACGATGTCGATGGCGAGCGGGCGGCGGTGGTCGCCGCGGAGATCGCAGCCGGCGGCGGACAATCACTTGAGCTGGTCGCTGATGTGCGAAGCGCGGCGGGTATCGAGCGGATCATGAGCGAGCTGGTCGCCGCATTCGGCGCGCCCGATATATTGGTCAATAACGCCGGAGTCTATCCCAACAGCCTCATCGTCGACATGAGCGAGGCGGAATGGGACCGCGTCTGGGATGTCAACATGAAAGGCATGTTCCTGCTCAGCCGCGCGGCTCTGCGACAGATGATCGGACTCAAACCCGGCGGGAAAATCATCAACATGAGCTCGACCGCCTCTATCCGCGCGCGGGTTGGCGCGGCGCACTATTGCGCGTCCAAAGCCGCGATTTCAATGTTCACGCAGGCGCTGGCGCTGGAAGCGGCGCAGCACAATATCCAAGTCAACGCGGTGGCGCCCGGCCTGGTCGAGGTGCCGGACTGGGACTTGGATCAAGCTTATATTGAGGCACTGGTCGGCATGACCCCGCGCGGACGCATCGGCTATCCGTCTGATATATCGGCCATGGTCCGCTACCTGGCCTCCGACGAAGCTGATTTCATCACGGGCTCAGTCATGATCGTCGACGGCGGCAGCGCGGCCGGGCAGAACCTGCCGCTAAGCGGATAGATCGGAGCAGCATGAACGCGCCAATGGATACGCCAATGGATACGATCGAAGCGGGTCTTTACCGCCGCCTGGACGCGATGCGCGGCGACATCATCAAGCTGACGCAGGACATGGTGGCATTCAAAAGCGTCAATCCGCGCTTCATGGCGGACCCGGAAAACAGCCAGGAAAGCGCAGTACAAGACTATATCGAATCCAAGCTGAGGGCATTGGGGCTGGAAATCACCCGTTGGGAAGCCGAGGCGCGGCGGCCGAACCTGGTCGCGCGGCGGCGCGGCAGCGGCGGCGGGCGGAGCCTGGCATTTAACGGGCATATAGACGTCGTGCCCATCGGCGATCTGGACGGTTGGAAATATGACCCCTGGGGCAGTGACATTGCCGATGGCAAGCTCTACGGCCGCGGCACGGTGGACATGAAAGCGGGCTTGGCCGCTTTCATCGCGGCGACCGAGGCGATCATC
This sequence comes from Phototrophicaceae bacterium, assembly GCA_965116975.1. Classification (GTDB taxonomy): domain Bacteria; phylum Chloroflexota; class Anaerolineae; order Aggregatilineales; family Phototrophicaceae; genus UBA6055. Next base: position 611,733 of record OZ220735.1, on the reverse strand, counting down.
AAGTCCGACATCGCGCTAAAGGGCGACTTGCAACTGCATATCGTGGTGGACGAAGAAGCGGGCGGTTTCGCCGGCACGCGCGATGTCATCAAGCGCGGCTATCGCGCCGACGGCATTGTCGTCGCCGAACCGACATCGGGTTATATCGACGCCGCCGAGGGCGGGCTCAGTTGGCTGCGCGTCACGATCCGCGGGCGGGCGGCGCACGCTGGCTGGCGCTTCGCGCAGATCTACCCGCAAGCGCAGCCGGATGCGGAAAACGCCGAAGGCGTCAACGCGATCGAAAAAGGCGTGAAGTTCGTGGCTGCCCTGCGCGAATTCGAGCGTGAATGGGCGCTGGGTCGTCATCATCCGCTGATGCCGCCGGGCATCACCACCATCAATCCCGGCGTGATGGTCGGCGGGGTTGGTTTGGGCGCGGACGGCTTGCCGCAGATCACCTCCAACCCAGCCATGATCCCCGATGTCTGCGTGATTGACTTCGATTTCAAATACCTGCCGACAGAAACGTTCCAGGGCGCGCGCGACGAATTTGAAGACTTTGTGGCGGCATTCGCGCGCGCCGACCCCTGGCTGCGCGAGCATCCGCCGAGCTTGCAGTGGCATTTATCGAATATCGATTTCCCGCCTTTTTCCACTGCGCCCGATCACCCCTTGATTGAGGCAGTACGCGATACCCATCAGCAACTGGGCATCGAAACGGTCTTGACCGGCAAGCGCGCCGTGACCGACGCCGCCTTTTACGCCGGCGCTGGCATGACGCCCATCATCCTGGGTCCGGCTGGCGCCGGCTTGCACGGCGATAACGAATTCGTAGAGCTGGATTCCTTGCTGCAAACCGCCAAGGTCTTCGCGGGCTTGATCTTGCGCTGGTGCGGCATTTCGGAATAGATGAATATTCCCGATTATCTGCGCGCGCAACTAGCTCGCTACCTGGCGGATCTCGAGTGTCTGGTGGCGATTGACTCCGGCACATACGACAAAGACGGCTGCAATCGCGTCAACGACTGGCTGGAACAGCGCCTCGGCAGCCTGGGCTTTGGCATTGAGCGCTTCCCGCAAGCGGACACGGGCGATCACCTGCGGGCGCGCTTGCGGAGCCAGGGCAGCGCCAAGATTATGCTGCTATGCCACAGCGATACGGTCTATCCAACGGGCACAGCGGCGCGGCGACCGCTGAAACAAGCGGGCGACCGGCTCTTGGGCGCCGGCGTCTGCGATATGAAAGCCGGTTTGCTGGCCGGGCTTTATGCCCTAGAAGCCTTGAAGGCGGCTGGCTTTGAGGACTTCGCGAGCTTGACGCTGCTTTGCGTCGCGGATGAAGAGGTGGACGAGCGCAGCTCTATCCCCTTGATGCGCGAAACGATTACCGGCGCAGACGCCGCGCTCACGCTGGAAGCGGCGCGCGAGAATGGCGATATCGTCACCGCGCGCAAGGGCAATGTGGTGCTGCGCGTCGAGGCGCATGGGCGGGGCGCCCATGCCAGCGTAGAGCCGGAAAAAGGGCGCAACGCTATCAGCGGCTTGCTGCGGCGGCTGCTGCAAGTGGAAGCGCTGGCGCAGCCGGCGAGCGACCTGACCCTCAACATCGGCAGCATCAGCGGCGGTAGCATGCCCAATGTCGTGCCGGATTATGCCAGCGCGAGCATTGACATCCGCGCCTTCGAGCAGCGCGAGCTGGATAGCGCGGTCGCCGAAATCGAAGCGATATTCGCGCGCCAAGTCAATGATGGCATCAGATTCGCCTTTTGGCATCGCCTCGCTTCGCCCCCGATGCCGCGCAGCGAAGCAGTCGCGCGCTTGGAAGCCATGGCGATAGGCGTCGCCGCCGACCTGGGCTTCGCGCTGCGCGCTGCCAGCACGGGCGGTGGCGCCGATAGCGCCTTCGCCGCGCAAGCGGGCTTAGCAGCGCTGGACGGGCTAGGACCCATCGGCGGCTTGGATCACGGACCGGACGAATATATTCTGAAAAGCAGCATTGTCCCGCGCACGGCGCTGCTGGCTGAGTTAATCAAAGTGATTTGTGAAGCGATGAATCGCGTAACTTGTACAGAACAACATTGACGATACGAAAAATGAGTATTTGTGACCCGCGAGCGCAGAGCTTGCTCGGAAACGATGTCGAGATACCTTATTTACTTTTCGCTGAGGCGCAGTCAATTTTAGTCGCGTAAGTTAAATTACAGATTATGAAAAGAACTGCCGATAGAAGGCTATCTTTTCGTCAGTGGGCGAATCGAGATCTTACGATTAGTATTGTAGATTGCTTCACCTGCTGATAGCATTGTGTGAAGCCCATTTTGGGCAGTGATTGTGGGTGTTCCCCGTAGCAATTCCTTGGCTACCAACCATGCTACGGGGAACCGCCTAAATTGTGGGGACCAGACGGTCACCCGCAGTCATTATATCGCAGTACATGGTTCTGAAAAGCAGTCGATAGGAGATGCTATGTTTTCCCGTCTATGTGTTGCTGTACTTTTCGCAATTCTTTGCATCCCAGCTAGCAGCCAAGACCTTGTATTTGAACGTGGCGAGGGAACAGCCCTTTCAATTGACAACGCCTATTTCTTAATAGGAGATAGGATAAAGCGTTCATTCCGTTCGGATTACTACCTTACGGAAGGATTTATCGAACTCGAAGAAGGCGCATGGTCAATTCTTGCTGTAGGCTTTGGCGGCGAGGACTCGACTTTGTACTCGTCCACAGAATTAGAACTCGACTTTTCACCGACTCGTTGTGTGGAATCTTATGGAGAAGACTGGAACAACGCCTTCACCATCTCCTGCTCTTTGCGCTTTCTGAGTTTCGAAATCAAATCTGGTTACGAACTGACGTTACTTATGATCATTCCGCTTGAGGCCATTTAGGAGGTTCAGCATGCAAGCAAAGAAGGCCAAGAATCAAGAATCGGTCATGGACACAGGTGGCCCGCCTTCGGCACAAACTTCAACACAGACAAATGTTCAAGTGCAGGTAAAGAACGACAGCGGGTTCCTCAGCGGGTTGAAGTTCGGCGGCCGCCTGCTGGCAATTGCGCTAGTATTCATTGCCTTAGTCGCAGTTGGCGACGCGGCAGCTCAAGACGACTGCAAGGTTACGATTTATCAAGCAGACATTCGATGGGCATTTGCAGTTGACGGCGTATGGGGGAAGCTCGTTGATTTCCTTGCAGAAGAAGGAATTTGTGTTGCTATCGGCAATGAGGAATACACATTTACCAGCAATGTTTATGGACTGAATCCGATTCTTGGTCCCGTCGATTTTGAGCCTGGGCTGTATCAGGAAGTGATACATACGAGAGGCGACATCCTAATTGTTGCGCCAACTGTCATAGACAGTGAGTGCGGCTACGACTCGTTTGACTGGGGTGTTGGAACAATTATCGCTGACAACGAAATCCATCAGACGCTGGTCAATATCAAAAGACCTTGTAAAGTGATACTAGACGTCCAAAACGCAAACGGTGACTGGCAGATCGAGTACTTGCCGTTTCAAAAGTAATGCGAGGTGGAAAGAGATAATATTGAAAAATACTATCAACTGGCAAGGCGGCTCGCGCCATTGATAGCATAGAGCGCGGCATTGTCCAGCGCGATTGCCAACTGTAGGGTTTCCCCAGGCGCCGCGGAAGGCCGACCACCTTGCCAAGGACTCCCTTTCCAACGAAGCGCGCAGGCGATGCCGCCGGTCTTGATTGGCTGGCAATCTTCTAGCGCGCAGCCGCTCACGGGCGAGCCGGCGCTGTCGAGCAGCGCGGCGCGGATGCTGCCGCCGGGCGCGATATGCGCGTTGACCGTGATGCGGTCCGCGCCCCGCCGCAGCGGCACCGTCGTCAGCATGGCTATTGCCTTTTTGTCTCGTGGCGCGAATCCAGCGAATCGGTCGATTGCCAGCGTGGCCAGATTGAGCGAACTTTCGCGCCAGTTATTGTGCAAGCCGTTGCTGCCGCCGTAATAGATATAGACCTCCTTGCCGCGCGCTTTGCTTCCTGCAATGGGAGCGGCGGCGTAAATGCAGCCGCAGTCGTATTGACCGTCGGGGTAACTGCCCGCCCCGCGCGGGATGAGCGGTTTGCCCGGACAGATCCGCTGCCAGTTGACCGAATCGGCGCTCCAAGCCAGCTCGGTATCCACCGTATCCCAATCTTTCTTTTTTTCGTCGCCCTTGTGGAATATCGCCGGCAAGCCGATGAACAGACCAGCGTATTGAACGATGGTCATGGAATAGATCTGATCGTGGGCGTCGCGGCCGCGCAGGATCTCAACCGGCTCGCTCCAATGCAAGAAATCTTCGCTATCGCTGCGCAAGACGGTGCGAATGCCCCGATAGGCTCCCCCCGACCAGCCGCGTGTGATGCCGACGTAGCGCCCTAAAGCCGGCGACCAGATGGCATTGTTATGGGTATCGCCGACAGCGTCATGCTGCCGCCAGAGCACAGGCTGCGACCAGCGCAAGCCATCGGCGGAAAAGCAGGTCGCCATGCGCCGGGCGCGCGGATTGCGGTGAAAGAATTTGTAGCGGCGGGCGGGATCAGGGTCGCGCGGGTCCTTGAGCACGCCGCCAGCGTGGATGCCATGGCTGGCGCGGCGCATGACGATATTATTGGCGCGGGAGCCTGCGAATTCGATCAAGCCCAGTTGCGGTTTTTCCCAATGCAGGCCATCGCGCGAGCTCGCGTAGAGAACTCCCTCTTCGCGCCCGTGGCCGGTATAAGGCGTCTGCGGACGCTGCGCCAAAGGCGTCCTGACCGATGCTTCATCGACGATGAAGGACTTGTACCAGCACTTGAATAATCCTTCATCCTCGTCATATATGACGCTGGGATAGACATTGTCGAAGCGCGCTTCCCAGCGCTTGGGCGGCGCGCTAAAGAATTCCTCGCCGAAGAGCGGATTGCCCGCGCTTTTTTTGACAGTCCCCAATTGCAGGATAGCATTTTCGCTTGACGCGAAATTGCGGGAGTCGAGCGCCAGCAGTGGCGGCAATTCTTTCACGCGGTTTTCCTCGCAGCGCCTTTCCTCTAGCGGATCGGAACAGGTAGCTATAGCACCGCTCTGATTAACGGGTGCGAGCGCGGCGTTTGGTGTTACAAGCTATAAAACTCCGCGATTTGGTTGGAGTTAAGATTGCACCATTCACCCTGAATTCGATAACTGCCATTCAATGATGCGGATTAACCAAATCGTGTAAGTAACAGTTGGTAAGCAGCTTGACCTATGGGGAATCAATCAGAGGAGCGGCCTTGCTTAATGTCGTCAACTTTATCTTCGACGCATTTCAATCGCGCTGCTATTGAAGCGCGTTCGGCTTTGGCGTTGCCGAGGTCGGTCAGAATGCTTTTGTGCGCGTTTTCAGAGGCTTGACGAACGTCTTTGATTTCGCCCCGCAAGTCTCGACGAATCGTTTCCAAATACGCAAACAACGCAATCACTACGCCAATCGCTACAACAGCAGTTTCAGTATCCATTCACTTCATCTTTCACTTTAGATGAGCTAGCTCTTTTTCTTTAGCCTAGCCGTTTTTCGTTCCTATTCATGTATCACAGGAATTAAACGCTTGTTCTGCTTTGCTTGGTATTTCATCAGAAGGTAATCAGAGCGTAATTATCGATCTTTGTTCCGAAACTGCCCTTTTGACTATAGCAATTATTATAGCCATTGTCATATAGGGATTTCGTTTTGTCAATCCTGCCCAAGGAATGTAGTGTATCCTTAATGCATTTTAAAGTTCTCGGCATGAGATATTGAAGCCAAAAACAAAGGGCTTGGTAGGGGCGACTCGGCGAGTCGCCCAATGCTCATTCAGTTTCTATTCGCCGGGCGATTCAGCGAATCACCCCTACCGGTTGTCGGGATGTTGTAATTTAATTCAACCGAATTCGATACACTACTCCAATGAATGAAAATTGCGCATTCTCAGCCCGAACTGACATATCAGCCGAGGGCTATTCGCGCTTGCGCCGTGAAGCGATCGTATAAATCATCCAAGGCGAAAGACTCTTTATCAATGATGTAGGAATAGACCTTGTTGTTGAAATTCCTGGTCCAATGCTCTGGGATGGCGCTCTTGCCGTAGGCAGCCCCGAAGATGCTGCCGGCCGTGGCGGCCGTGCAGTCATTGTCCAAGCCCATCGCCACCGTTTCGCCGATGACTTTGCTGTAATCAGCGCCGCCGACGCTCAGCCCCCAAACCGTCAGCACGGCGTTGTTGATGGTGTGTATTCTGTGCATGCCGGCGTAACGGCTGTCGACGGCAGCCCGCGCCTGGTGGTAATCCTTGATGTCGCCAGCTGCGTCCAGCGCCCAGCGCAGCTCGCGCGCCAGGAGACAATCGGCCGGTATCTCGGCTAAGCCGGCTTCCAGCGCTTGCAGCGGATCGCCCAGGGCAAAGGCGGCTGAGATGACGGCGGAGAAATACATGGCGCCATAGATGCCATTGCGCCGATGACTGATGGTGGCGTCGCGCCATGCGAACTCGGCGGCTTTCTCTGGATAGCCCGGCGCGGCATAGCCCCAAGGGTCGGAGCGGATGTCCGCGCCGATCCAAAACATGAAGGGGTTGTCCTGGACTGCCGCTTGCGCGGGCGACAAGCCCGCGTGCAGATTCCGCAGCGCAACGCCTTCGGCAGTTGCCGCGTGCGGCAGATATTTCAGCCAAGCCGCGCCCACGTCCTCCACGCTAAAATCGGGTCCGTAATCTTCCAGGATGAGCAAACCCAACTGCGTGTAGATGATGTCGTCATCGGTAGGCACGCCGTCCATTTTTGAGCGCGTGAATCTGTCGCGCAGGCTGGTCTGGTACTTGAGATCTTGCGGGCGCTCGGCCGCGCTCCAATAATCAACGGGCGGGAAGGCATCGCCCAGATAAGCCGCCCAGCGCTCCATTTTTTCGATTTCCCAGCATTCGACGATCGAGCCCAAAACGCAGCCGGCGAATCGCCCCAGGATCGCCCCTTCCAGCCGATCGCGGTAATCAGCCGCCGGCAGCTCGGTCCAGTAGCGGCGTGCGCCAGCCGGGCGCAGCGCGCGAATGCCGTCCAGGTCATCCGGTTCCGCCGCGCGCAAGGCGGGGTCCTCTGGCAAGGCGCGCAATTCCGCCAGCTTTTCGGCGATGAGGGATTTGATCTCAGCCATTTTATCCCCCAAGCCCGCGGCGCCAGCCTCCGTCTTCAGCTGCGCCCAGAGGTTGATCGCCCGCTCCAGGTTTTCCACAGGCTCGGGGTAGTTATAGTTCGTCATGGTCTCCTCCTAGAACAATTTCAGCTTTGTCTCGGAAATTCATGTATGCGCCCATGTTCCATTATCTAGCCCGGGCGCCAAGCCTCCGAGCCTAATCAACCGCCATCACCTTTTCCGCCTGATCAACAAAGCGATCGATGACGTCGTCGATGGCAAAATCCGATTGGTGATACAAGAAGGTATGCACCTTGTTATTAAAGTTTTTGTACCAGTGCTTGGGTATGGCGCTTTTGCCATAAACCGCGCCCCAGATGCTGCCGGCGGTGGCGGCTGTGCAATCGTTGTCCTTGCCCATGGCGACAGTTTCGCCGATGACTTTGCTGTAGTCGTCGCCGCCAACGGTCAGACCCCAAATGGTTAATACGGTGTTATTGATGGCATGCGCCCCGCCCATGTTGGGATAGCGCTCTTCGATGGCGGCGGCGGCATCGCGATAGTTCGCGATTGACGGGGCTTTGTCCAGCGCCCAGCGCACTTCGCGAGCCAGCAGACAGTCGGCTGGTATCTCTTGCAAGCCGATCTGCAGCGCCTCGACCGGATCATTTACGGCGAAAGCCGCCGAAATCGCCGCCGAGAAGTACATAGCTGCGAAGATGCCGTTGCGCCGATGGCTGACAAAGGCGTCGCGATGCGCGAGCTCAGCCGCTTTCTCTGGCCAGCCGGGCGCGGCATAAGCCCAGGGATCGGAGCGGATATCAGCGCCGATCCAGTTCAAGAAGGGATTGCCGACTTCTGCGGCTTGCATGGGCGGGACGCCCGCCAGCAGGTTATCCAGCGCGATGCCCTCGGCGGTGAAGGCGAAAGGCAGATACTTGATCCAGGCTTCGCCCAGTTCATCGGTGCTGAAATCGAGACCGTACTCTTCCAGGATCATCAGCCCGAGCAAGGTGTAATTGAGATCGTCATCGGTGGGGACGCCGTCCATCTTCGCGGACGTGAAGTCCTCGCGCAGGCTCGATTCGTATTTGCGGTTATGGGGTTGTTCGGCGGCGCTCCAATAATCGACCAGCGGGTATTCGTCGCCGAGGTATTCCGCCCAGCGTTCCATGCGCTCCACGGACCAGCCTTCGACGATCGAACCCAGCGTGCAACCGGCGCAGCGCCCCAGCCAGGAGCCTTCCAGGCGCTCGCGGAAATCCTCCGGCAGCGCAGACCAGATTCGGCGGCGACCGGCCGGGCGCAGTCTGCGGATCGCCCCCAGATCATCGGGTTCAGCCCGCGCCAGTTCAGCATCGTCAGCCAAGGCGTCTAACTCCGCCACCTTTTGCTTGAGCATAGCCTCGATTTCGGCTACTTTTTCCGCCACGCCCGGCGCGCCAAATTCGACCTTTTGCTGCGCGTAGGCGTTGATCTTGCGTTCCCATGCCGCAACTTTGTCCGGATATTCAAATAGTCGCATGATTCTCTCCTTGTCAAAATGCAACTTAGAATTCGTAGAAACACATCACGTGTCAGCGATGGGCGACCAGATTGGTCGCGCAATTATACCCGCTCAGCCCGCCATGACGACTTCCGCCTGGCGGATAAAGCGGTCGACGGTGTCGTCAATGGCGAAGGGACTCTGGTCATTCAAGTAACAATGCACCTTGTTGTTGAAGTTCACCGTCCAGTGCTCGGGGATCGCGCTCGCGCCGTAGACCGCGCCGAAGATGCTGCCGGCGGTGGCGGCGGTGCAGTCATTGTCTTGTCCCATAGCCACCGTCTCGCCGATGACTTTGCTGAAGTCTTCGCCGCCGACTGCCAAGCCCCAAATCGTCAAGGCGTTATTCTGGAAGGAATGCGACTTCCACAAGCCGGGGTAGCGCTCTTCAACCAGCGCGGCGGCGTCTTTGTAACCGGTGATGGCGGGCGCCTGCTCCAGCGCCCAGCGGATTTCACGCGCAGTGATGGAATCGGCGGGGATTTCTTCCAAGCCGATTTCCAGCGCGTCCATGGGGTCGTCCACGGCAAATGCGGCGGAAATCGCCGCCGAGAAATACATGGCGGCGTAGACGCCGTTGCGTCGATGGCTGATGGTGGCGTCGCGCCAGGCGAATTCGGCCGCTTTTTGGGTCCAGCCGGGCGCGGCATAAGCCCAGGGGTCGGAGCGGATATCAGCGCCGATCCAGTTGAGGCAGGGATTATCGAGCGCGCCCGCTTGCATGGCTGGCACGCCTTTGCGCAGATTGTCCAGCGCAACGCCCTCGGCTGTGAAAGCGAAGGGCAAATACTTGACCCAAGCCGCGCCCACGTCTTCGACAGTGAACTCGGGTCCATATTCTTCCAGGATTAACAAGCCAAGCATGGTGTAATTGAGGTCGTCATCGCTGGGCGCGCCGTCCATCTTCGCGGGCGTGTAATCGTGGCGCACGCTAACTTTTAGCCTGGGCTCGTGGGGCTGTTCCGCCTGGCTCCAATAATCCACCAGCGGGAAGGGGTCGCCGAGGTAAGCCGCCCAGCGCTCCATGCGGTCCACCTTCCAGCCTTCGACGATGGAGCCGAGCGTGCAGCCGGCGCAGCGCGCCAGCCAAGCGCCTTCCAGACGGTCGCGGAAGTCCGCGGGGGGCGACGACAAGATGCGGCGGCGGCCCGCCGGGCGTAAAGCGCGGATGGACGGCAGATCGTCGGGTTCCGCCTTTTCCAGCTCCGGGTCGTTGGGCAGCGCGTCCAGCTCCGCCACTTTTTGCTTGAGCAGCGCTTCGATTTCGGCGACCTTTTCCGCCACGCCCGGCGCGCCGAATTCAATCTTTTGCCTGGCGAACCGGTTGATGGTCTGGTCCCAGTTTTCCAGCAAGTCGGGATAATCAAACAGTTTCATGGCGCACTCCTCTAAGTTTTCATTTCAGTTATATTTTTTGACGACGGTCAATTGATGCGGAACAGTCGCCGCGCATTGCCTGCGAGCAGCTTGTCCTTGTCAGCTGCGGGAATGTCCAGCGCCAAAACAATATCAAGAATCGCGTCGATGCTGACCCAGGGATGATCACTGCCAAATAGCAGTCGATCGGCGCCAGCGAAGTCGTAAGCGTATTGCATAGCTAGCGCGTCAGGCGAAACGAGATCGAGGTAGACGCGCTTGTAGGTTTCGCGCGGCGAAACCTTGATATGATCGCGCCCGCGCCGCTTGACCTCGGTCTGCTCGAGCACGCGTCCCATCAGATAGGGCAATACCCCGCCGACATGCGGATGCACAACTTGCAGCGTCGGGTGTCGCTCCATGACGCCGCCCAGGATCAGCCGCAGCATGGCAAAGGATGTATCCACCATGAAACCCATCATGGGAATCATGCTGTGTTCTTTGATCGCCCCGCCCCAGACCGGCACGGTCGGGTGCAATACCAGCGGCAGGACCCGGGCCGCGGCATGCGCGTAGAAGGCTTCGAATTGCGGCGCGTCCAGCGGCGCGCCATTGATATGCGAGGGCAGGAAGACGCCGCGCAGGTCCAGTTCGTCGATGGCGCGATCCATTTCCGCGATTGTGGCGCCCAGGTCATTAAGCGGCAGGCTGGCGATAGCCACAAAGCGGTCGGGATGCCTGGCGCAAAGCTCAGCCAAAGCCTCATTGCAGAGGCGCGCGCCTTGCGCCGCCAGATCGGGCTCCAGCATATCGGGCGTCGGGATATTGACGCTAATCACGCTCATATCGACGCCGGCGGCATCCATCGCGCGCAGTTTGCCTTCGGCGCTGTAGCTGTCCAGGTCGAGCCGGAAGCGCTGCGCAGCGCCGTAATTGATCAAGTAGACGCCATCGGCGACGCGGGTTGTGCGCAGGCTGTTGCTGTTGCGCGTGAGCAAATCGGCATAGGCGCGGGGGAAAACATGGCTTTGGCAATCAATGATCATGACGGGGTCTCGGCAAATGGATAATCGCTTGGGCTGCTAGGTATCTCGACAAAAGCGCCTCGTTCCAGGGATTTTATCGCGGCGTCGATGACGGACAAGATCTTCAGATTGTTGCCCGCGCTGAAGGGCGGCTCTTGCCCGCCATTGAGATAATCGTACCAAGCATCAAAGAAAAGGCTCCAGGGATCGGTCCCTGGCCGGCCGCGGTCGAGATCAATCGGGCGGAAGGCGCCGCCGCGCTCGGCGAATTCATATTCCATCGTATCGTTTGACATGTGGATGCCGCGGCAGCGCAGGGCGCCCTTCGCGCCTTCCAAGCGCAGCTCGTAACAGCTCGCTTGCGTTGAATAACCGGCGTGGTAGAGCATGTGCGCGCCGCCATGAAAGCGGAACAAGCCGTTTATCATACAGTCGCTATCGTAGGGGGACCAGGAAGGCATAAAGCCATCGCAAATGACGGATTGGGACCTCAAGTCCGGCAAGATGGCGAAGAGCGCGTCCAGGTGATGACAGGTCATTTCGTAGAGGACCGGCTGCTCGAAGCCTTTTAAGTTGCGCGCTTGATGCCGCGGCTTGGCGCTGAGGAAGTAGATCTGCTCGACCGCGCCGAGGGCGCCGCTGGACAGGAATTCCGCCACGCTCAGATAGTGCCGGCGATAGCGCAATTGCTGACCGATGCAAAGATTGATGCCTTCTTTCCCCGCCATCCCCGCCAATTCAGCGGATTGCGGGAAATCATTCGTGAAGGGCTTGGCGACGAGAGGCGTCAAGCCCGCGGCCAGGGCGGCTTTGGTTTGCGTGTAGTGCAGCTCGGAGGGCGTGTTGATCAGAACGACATTGGCTGTTGAGCTGGCGAGCGCCGCAGCCAAGTCGGTGAAGAGCGCGGATGCCGGCAGCGCATAATCGCTGCGCGCCTTTTGCAGCGCGTCTTCATTGACATCGACGACGGCGACCAACTCATGCCAGTCTTTGCTTGCCAGCGTGCGCAGCATGGATCGGCTGATGCCGCCCATGCCAAGGATCATCGTGCGTATCTTATCGAAAGACATGAATCTGCCTCGTTCCTGTTTCAGATTTGCGTATCCAAGAGTTGCAGTAGTTGCGCGCTGTTATTCCGCACGGCATTATGCCGATCGTTCCATTGATGCGGCTCCAGGCAATAATAGCCGTCGTAGCCGTCGGCTTTCAGCGCCGCGACCTGCCCGGGCAGGTCAGCCAAGCCCTCATTGATAGCCACGAAACCATCCGCTTTCCGCCAATTTTTGAAGTGGACATGCGCGAGCAGAGCGCGCACCTCGGCGTAGCCATCGGGAAAGGCGAGCTCCCCGGAAGCGGCGGCGTTCGCTGGGTCCCAGACCACGCGCAGGCCCAGCTCGCGGGCGATCGTCGCCAGATTGGCGCCGGTATTGCTCCAGATGCTGGCGGCGTTTTCCAGCAACACTTCGATGCCTTCGCCGCGGCAAATCTCGCAGGCGCGTCCTAGATAGTCGTAAATCTGCCCGGGGATGGCGGCTTTGGGGTCGCTGCCACGCTTGAATGTGAATAGCGTCATGCGCGTTATGCCCAGCTTTTGCATCAGTTGGATGGCGCGCGGCAAGCCATCATGAAAGGTTTGCTCTGTGGTCGCCTCTGCCAGGTCGTGCTTGAAGAAACCGGGGCTGACGCCAATCAGGTTCAGGTCGTATTCGGCGGCGGTTTCAATCACTTCTTGAATCGCCGCGTCGCTGACATTGGGGAAGCGACCGCCGCCCAGCTTGCGTATCTCATAATTGCGTATGCCCAGCGGCAAACAGAATTCAACCGCGTCGCGGAAAGAATCATCGGCTTCGTCGCTGATGATCGCCAGGCGCTTTTTCCAATCAGTCATCATTTTCTCCTCCCAGGGGTCGGGTTTGCAGCGTCGCCAAGATCGTCGGCACATAGCGCATCTGCTGTGACATGGCTTTGCCCATGCCCAAATGAGAAATCCATTCGGGGAACATGCCGATGGTGGGCAGTCCTTTTTTCACATAATGGGCGATATCGGCATCGCCCGAAAGTTCCCAAGCCGCCGCCAGACCTTCCAGCACCCACTGCGTGCAGCGGAAGTTGCCGCCGAGCGTGCGGTTGCGGCAGGAGGTATAGCGGAAGTGCCCGCTTTCGTGATCGAATGTCTCCCGGATCAGCCAGCGCGCGCCGCCGATGATGGCTTCGGCGACCCGCGCGTCCTGGGTGAGCGTGTAATAGCGCTTCAAGCCAGAGAGCAAAACGCCGACCATAAAACCAGCCTCGCCGCGGCAGCGCGGATAGCCGCAGCCGCAATGGCTCTCGGTTAAGTTGCGTACCCAGCCGCCCTCGGGCTCGGCGCGCTCCAATACGCGCTCGACGATGATTGAGGCGGCGTTCAGGCTGTCGGGGTCCTCCTGCGCGCCAGCCAACATGCAGAGGTGGATCAGATGCCAGCCGGCTTCGCGCGCGTTCGAGAAATCGTAATGGTCGAAGAAGCGTTCCTGCAAAAGCCAGTTCCGGGTCTTGCGCAGCGATTCATAAACAAAGACATCGCCCGTCAGCAAATAGTGCAGCAGCGGTCCCTCGACCCAGGTATGCGAGGGGATCGATTTTGTACCAGCCATCTTGCTGCGGAAAAGCGGCGGCAAATATCCGCCCAGGTGCCCGGGCATGTGCATGGATTGCCCGCCAATTTCCGAAGGATCGCTTGAGTAATTGATGGTATCGACATCAGCCAGGTGCCGCGCCGCTTCAGCCGCCCAAGCCGCCCAGCCTGGATTGCCGCCGCGCAGGAACTCCGCATAAGCGCAATAGGCTGGGTCGTATTCGTTATTGCCCCAGGACCAGCCGCTCTCGCCGTACCAGTCGCCGAAGTTGACCTGACCATAAGCGCGGAAGTGCTCGCGATCGTCGTGGAAAGAGTCCAGGGAGCTGTCAGCGAGATCCTCGTAGTCGGGCAGGATCGAATCCCGCCGCGCGCCCAGCGGATAAAGCGCGCCGGTATTATTGAGATAGTTGATATCGGGTCTGGCCAAGACGCCTTGTTCCAGCCAATCAAAAACAGCCGGCTGATCGCCGCCGAAATCGAGCAAGAATTCATTGCCAAGCGCCATGCCGGCTTTCAGGATATAGCCGTCGTCATCCAGCCAGGAGTAAAGGCGATGGGGCGCGTCTTCATCACCAGGCAGGTCGACACCGCTCCGTTCCGGGAATAGCTGGAGCGATATGCCAGCTTCGTCCACCGCTAGCGCCTTGGGATACAGCTGCCAGAAGCGCCGCAAGCCGATACCCATGGCGCCGGCGTCGCCGTCGACGCGAATGTGACCGGGCGCTCGACCTGCCCGGGTTTCGCCGCCGATGCTGTGCGCCAGGTCGTGATCATGGCGCAATTGCCAATCGCCATTGTCGAGGCGCCAACTTTCTTCGGACTGTCGAACGAGCGTCGCGCCCGCGAACGGGATGTGCATGGAAAAGGAGCGCAGCCTTAGCAAGCTGCTTCCTTCGCCGGCGCCGCCAACGATGGCTGTACGCAGGGCCGCGGCTGCGCTGCCGGGCAATTCACCGCCACGAGCCGCCGGCGCCAGAGCTGGACTGATTACTTCCAGGCGGTGCTGGAACTTGACGAAGTTTTGCCCCGCGTAAAGGCGCAAGCGCAGCGCGCTTCTTAAGTGCGCTATGCCCTGCTCGTCTAGGTGGTCAAGCTCAAAGTGGAGATCGCGAGCATCGCCACTCAGTTGGCGAAGCGTTCCCGAGCGAAGCGCAAGCCCATTGCCCAAAGTCACCTGGAAGCGCAGGTCCGACAGCGACAGAACTTTTTGCCAGTCTTCATTCAGACCTCTCTCAATCGTGACGTCATCCGCAATATCAGCATCGGCGGCGGTCAAGCGCAGCGCGGGGAGCTTGCGGTCGGGAGCAGCTTCTCCTGGAGCAGCTTCTCCTAAAGGAACGACCTTCTCGTCTGGCGCGTTGACATGGAGCTGCGCAGACAGCGAGCCTTCATTTGCCAAGCCTTGGGGAACGCGGCTTTCCACCAGCGCCCACCGTACCGTGCCATCGTCCCAACGGCTTTGCGCTTGCGCCCGCGCCGGCAGGACTTGTTCAGTCACACGCAGATGGCAAGTCTCAATCTGTGGCAGGGCGCCTTTGCCAAAAGGCATTCCAAATTGCAAAGGCAGCCCAGCGAGATCGGCACTGTTGAGGTTCATCAACTCCAGCGGAACGACGAGCTTCTGCGCTGGTGGCGCATCAGTCCGCACAGTGGAGAAGTTGCGCATTTCCCTAAGCGATTCGCCGCAGGTCCCGGTTGCTATGACTTCAATGTGGTAACGGCGCTGGGCGGGTAAATCGGAAAAAACCAGATGATGCAGACGCGCTGGCGCCGCCGCCCGCTGTACGCGGAAAGCGGAGTCCTTGTCGCTGACAGTTGCCTCAAGCCGCGCCAGCCGCGACGTGGCGCATTGCAGGCGCGCTGTCCAGCTCTCATCCGCGACTGCATCCGCGGCGGGCTCCGCGCGCACCGTCAGATTGGCGATTTTTGGCGCAAAGCGGCTGGGCTGGGGCCGCTCCTGCAGCAAAACAAATCCTTCAATGCGGTAGCGGCCGCGTCCCGGCGCGGTCAAGCGAAAAACCTCCATCGCGCCCATGAATTGGACCGGCTTATCCGCCACAATCAAATGCGGGCGGTTGTCATAGCGGCTGGGCTCGACGCGCCCGATTTCTTGACTGGCCAAGCGCAGCTCCATCGGGCAGGTTTCGCCCGCCTGGCAATAGATGAGGATGCCGATGTAGCGCCGACCGGTGTGATCGGCTTGGCTCTCGATCGTCTGCCAGAAGCGATGGCGCAATGTCGAGGAGCGCCCGGATCCCGCGACAGCGCCGGCGCGATAAATGCTCGGTTTGGGGTAGGCGGTCAAGCCCAGGTCGGGCGACCAGGTATCCAGTGTTTCGCAATCCACCGCGCGCCAGGCGTAGTTGCGCGGGTCCGCGAAGAGCGCCGCGATGCGCTGTGGCTCGATGATGTCAATATGGGGAATTAGTTCCATTGCCAATCCTTTGCCTATCCTTTTTCGCTTTCCGTCCTCTGGATATAAGTCCGCCAATAGGGAAAGAGATGCGGCTTGCGCTTGCCTTTGAAATGCAGGACCTTCTTGCCCGGGTAATGCCCGTCCATTTCGCATTTCATTGGTGTCGAGAAATTATAAGTCGCGCAAGGCAGGAACAAGACCCGGAGCCCATCGATATCTTGGCGGAAGACATCGTCGCGGGCGAAGTTCACCGCGCTGAAGATCTCGCGCAGCGCGTCTTGATCCCCGCCCCAGACGCCGTCGCCATGATGATAGTCGCGGAAGCGCCGCAGCCAAGTCCTGTGGAAACGGGCGGCGCCGGCGGGAGCCTGCCCATGCGCGAAGTTGATGCCGGCGTTGATGGGCCATTTCTTTTCATCGCGGTAGGTCAGCGCGACATCGAAGTCCTGGTCGAAGACCGGGGACAGATCGCCATTAATTAGGATATCGGAATCCAGAAATATCGTGTGACTGTCCAGCTCGCTAACGAAGTTAAGCCAGGCGATAGAGCGCGACATCATCGGGCTTTCGGCATCAAGGTCGTAGCGGATGATGTCGGTATGCGGATGCGGCGGGAAGAATGTGTGGCGGTCGCTGAGTATGACTTGCCGACAGTCCGGGTGGAAGCGCCTGGCTGAAGCGAACATGGTCTTGATATATGTCTGCGGCTCGGACACGGTGATGGTCGAGGTCCGGCGATGTATGCTGTCCATGGTCCGCGCCGTGACATCAATGTAAAATGTGACAAAACTGATCATGCCGCCCCTGGCTCTATGCGCCCGCGCCATTAGAAAAGCCCCTCGAATTCTTTCATCAAGTCGGCTTTTAATTCAAAGCCGATTCCGGGTACCTGCGGCGGCTGGATGCGCCCGTCCCGCAGGGCGAGATCGTCGCCGAAGCCGCCAAAGGGCTGGAAAACATGGGGGTAAGATTCGTTGCCAAAGAGCCCCAGACCAGCAGCGATATGCAAAGCGAATTGATGACCACCGTGCGGGATGCAGCGCCGCCAGGACCAGCCATAATGACTTAACATGTTCAGCGTGCGCAGGTATTCCACCAGCCCATAGCTGAGCGCGGGATCCATTTGCAGGAAATCTTTTCCGGGTCTCATGCCGCCGTAGCGAATCAAGTTGGTCGCGTCAATGGTCGAGAAGAGATTCTCGCCCGTCGCCAGCGGCAAGCTGGTCGCGCTGGCCAGGGCGGCATTAAGCAGGTAGTCCAGCGGATCGCCCGGCTCTTCGTACCAGAACAGATCATAAGGTTCCAGAGCCCGGGCGTATGCCAGCGCTTGCTTCAGCCCGAAGCGCCCGTTGACATCGACAGCCAGGCGTTTGCCGCTGCCGACGATTTTGATGACCGCCTCGATACGTTTGAGGTCCTGTGCCAGTGGCGCGCCTCCGATTTTGATCTTGACCGTGCTGTAGCCTAAATCGAGATAGGTCTTGATTTCGTCTTGCAGGGCTTCCCTATCTTTGCCTGGGTAATAATAGCCGCCGGCGGCATAGACAAAGACATCGTCGTCGAGCTCGCCGCAGCGATAGCGCTGGCTCAGCAGGCGATAGAGCGGGAGGCTTTCGATCTTGGCGACCAGATCCCAGAGCGCCATATCAATGACGCCGACCGCCACCGAGCGCTCGCCATGGCCGCCCGGCTTTTCATTGCTCATCATCACATCCCAGGCTTTAGCGGGATCGAAGTTGTCGCCGGCAGCGTTGAGCAGCGCATCGGGCTCTGCCGCGAGCAAGCGGGGAATGATGCGATCGCGCAGGATGCCGCTCTGCGAGTAGCGGCCGTTGGAGTTGAAGCCATAGCCGATCAGCGGTTTGCCAGCGCGCATGACATCGCTTTTAATGCCGACGATTGAAGCGGTCATCTGTGAGAAGTCGATGAAGGCGTTGCGGATGTCCGAGCGGATGGGTACGACGCGGTCCTGAATAGCCGTTATTCTCATAAAGCCCTCTCAGGAAGCCCTCTCAGGGAAGACGCTTTTGCTGCGCCATGCTTCGCGGCGGTTATGCACAGGCAGATCGTCGCCGCGCAAGCCGCTATGCTCGGCGGTTTCGTATCGCGCGAAAAAGCCCTCCAGCTCGGCGCTCATATTCCGAACAAGATCTTGGCAGCGCCGCTCGTGGTAAAGATTCACCGTCTCGCGCGGGTCGCGCTGCAAGTCGTGCAGCAAGTTCTCGTAGCCGTCATAGCGCCGCGCCAGCTTGTAACGCGCGTCGCGGATCGCGCGGACAGGACCGTATTCGACAATGGCGCTGTTGTCCCAGCCTGGGTCCGCCGCGCCCGACAGCAGATGGCGGAAGCTCTTGCCCGGAAAGCCATCAAGCGCTTTGGGGCGCGCGTCGGCAAAGTCGAGCAGGGTCATGAACAAGTCGCAGTGATTGACCAGCTCGGCGCGCCTTTGCCCGCCCGCAACCTCGCCCGGATAACTGAAAATCAGCGGCACGCGAATGGACTCCTCGAGCATGTTCAGGGGTTCGCTGCCATTGCCCTTGCCCCAGATACCGTGATGCCCCATGTTTAGCCCGTGATCGGACGTGTAAACGATCAGCGTTTCATCGCGGTCGTCCAGCGCGTCCAGCACCCGCCCGACCGCAGCGTCAATCATGCTTACCGATGCGTAGTACTGCGCGAGCGCTTCTTGGGGCTCGGCCGGCGCGACGGGATGCGTGCCTGGTTCGCCGAAGGCATAAGGAGCATCGGCGGGAATATCGTTGAATGTCGCGCCGCGATAGCGCGAAACCAGCGCTTCATCGCGATTGATCCAGGGGTTATGTGTAGTCGCGTATCCGATGAAGAGAAAGAATGGCTCTTCCCTTTCGCCTTGTCCAGCGCGCTGGCGCAGGAAGTCGATGGCGGCGTCGGTGATGACGCGCGTATCGTAACCGTTTCGCTCCACCACTTTGCCCTGGTCGCTGTATTTGTGAGTCATCACGCTGTACTTGGGTGTCTTGCGCCAGGAACTGTACCAGTAGTCGAAGCCGGATTTCGGGCTTTCGCCAGCGCCGCAGTGCCATTTGCCGCACATGGCGGCGCTGTAGCCGGCCGCGCGCAGGCGATCTGCCAGCGTCGGCATGCCTTGCAGCCAGGCTGTCGCCGCCACCACCGGATCATCCTCTGCCAGATGGTCGTGGACGCCGTGTTGCGAGGGGTATAAGCCCGTCCAGAACGAGGCGCGCGCTGGCGAACAGACCGGACAGGGCGTGAAGGCATTTTCCATGACGACGCCGGATTCCGCCAAGCCGCTGATACGCGGGGCGCTGATTTCGCGATTTCCATAACTTGGCAGCGCCCAAGCCGCATGGTCGTCGCTGAAGAAGACGATGATGTTGGGCTTCATCGAATCCCCGCCAGCGCGACGGACTCAAAGGGCGCGTTTTCCGCGATGTATTGGTCCAGCGCGGCCGTTCCTTCTGTTCCTAGCGCGAAGAATTGCCGCGCCGATTCCGCCCGGCTATAGGCTTGCATGGCGACGCCGCGCCGCGCCAGGATATGTTTCGCCGAAGCGGGAAAACCCTGCGCCACCATGGCCTCGTTGAACGCCATCAAGCGCTCATGCGCTTCCTTGCGGATCTCGGCAGGCAGCGACAGATCGCAGACTTGCGCGCTCAGTTCGGGCGAAACCATCGGCAGCCAGCCGCAGAAGCCGTGGCTGCCAGCCTGCATTGACGGCGGCAGCGCTTTGAGATTGGCTTGGAAGAGCTTGAGCCGGCTGCCGGCGGCGGCTTGCGCCTTGGCGCTGAATGGCGCGATTTCGCGACAGGTGTCTTTCATGAAATAATAACGTCCACTGGCCGCCACTCGCCCGACCTCTTCCGCGCTCAACAAGCGGTGCTCCGGCTGCGGCAGTTCATAGATGCCCAGCCGCACATGATCGCCGGCCAAGTCGCCAATTTCCAGCAACTGCTCGTCCAGGTTCTGCGCGCTGGGCAGCAGGGACAGCGCCACGACCGCAATATCGCTGCCCATGTCATAGATGTTTTGCAGACATGCCGCCTGCTCGGGCAGCGTCGCGCCGAAGTTGCCGACAGTGGCGATGGTCATGTCGCCGGTGGGGTGTTCCGCCACATGCCGCGCCACCCGCAAACGTTCGTCGTCATTGAGATAAAGCACTTCGCTCGCCTGCCCCAATGCCAGTAGGCCGGGCACGCCAACACGCTTATAGAAGTCGAGCAAGCTGCTGATGGCTGGCAAATCGAGCGCGTCGTTCTCGTCAAAGGCAGTCAGCAGAATCGGATAGGCGCCGTCGGGCGCTTGAAAATCGGGCATGGCAAATCTCCGCGCGCAGTCGCTTTGAAAACGTTTTCAGCGGGTGAGTATAGCGAAGGGCGGAGAAATGTCAAAGTCGGCAACGTCCGTATGGCAGGGCAATCGCTTCAAAATGATGGCAGACGAAATGGCGGGAATCTAAACTGAAAATTAACTACAGAGTACGCAGAGAGCGCAGAGAAAAGCATAAAATGTCTTATTTCAGCGGTGTATTTTGGTGAAAAAAACGTATCTCTAGTGCCCCTTGCCTATTCCTAGCCGCGAATTTAGTTGAAAAGTCGTCTAAACTACTAAAACTCTGTGTCCTCTGCGTCCTCTATGTTGAAAAGTATTTTGAAGCGATTGCCCTGAATGGGTGAATGGGCGCGTGGCGCAATGGCAGCGCAGTTGACTTATTTATCAATTGCTTGCAGGTTCGAATCCTGCCGCGCTCATTTTTGCGCTATAATGCGAAATGTTCGCATAGTCTGCTTGTTTGAGCGAGTTCAGATGCTCCCGCGCAGGAGGAAAATAATGTGCAAGTGTATTAGGCTCTTCCCTTCTAATAAGCTCACTAATAACCTCGCCCCCCCCCCCCCGAATATATGTTCTAATTTTTGCCTTCTTGTCCTTTGCCTAATCGCGCTCGCCGCAGTTTTCGGCGCGCCCAGACCCGCCCAAGCCCAAACGCCCGCCGCCCCCAGCAATTTTCGCGTGTTCGAATTGAGCGCCGACAACATCGTCCTCGCCGCTGATGATGTGGCCGGCCGTAATGGCGCTAACTTCGACATTCAAAGTGGATCAAGCTGGCGCCCGGTTAGTGCTACTTTTTCGACAAGCTCCGGAACGGTAAAACTCACGTTAAGCCAGGGGGAACGGGACCAAGTGTATGTTGCGGGTCGTACGACAAATTTTCGATTGCGGTTCGCAGTGAATAATCGACCGGGTCAATATGCGACATTGTCCCTGCATATTCCGCCGGCTGCGCCCACGAGCTTGAGCGCCAGCGCCGCGCAAACCAGCCTCACGCTCAGTTGGACCAACCCTAGCAGCGACAGCGCGGTCAGCGCCGAAGTGCAGATCCGTCCAGCAAGCGGCAGCTTTCCCCAAGCCTGGACTGCCGCCGACAGCGCCACCAGCCACAGCTTCAGCGGCTTGACGGCCGATACCAATTACGAGATGCGCGTCCGCGCCAGCAACTCCGCCACCGACCCTGGTCCCGCCGCTTCGATCAGCAAGCGCACTTTGGCTGCGCCGGCGACGCCCACACCAACGCCTATGCCGACTTCTACACCTGTGCCGACATCTACGCCTACGCCTATTCCGGAGCCGTCCGCGCCGGCGGGCTTAAACACCAGCGGCATCACGCAGACCAGCATCACACTCAACTGGACTAAATCCAGCGGCGCGACTTTCTACGAAGTCCGCCGCGGCGCGACTGGCGGCTTCACGCGCCTGGGCAATGTGGCGTCGCACATTTTCACCGGCTTGAACGCGGGCAGCAGCTATACCTTGCAAGTGCGCGCTGGCAACTCCGGGGGTACCTCGGCGACCGCGCAGACGACCGCCAGCACCAACAATTTGCCGCCGCCGCCCGCGCCGTCCGCGCCCACGAGCCTGAGCGCCAGCGGCATCACGCAGACCAGCATCACCCTGAATTGGACTAAATCCAGCGGCGCGACATTCTACGAAGTCCGCCGCGGAACGACCGGCGGTTTCACGCGCCTGGGCGATGTGTCCGCTCATACCTTTGCCGGCTTGAGCGCGGGCAGAAGCTATACGCTGCAAGTGCGCGCTGGCAACACCGGCGGCACCTCGGCGACCGCGCAGACCACCGCCAGCACCAACAATATCCCGGCAACATCCGCGCCGCCGGATTTCGACCCGCCGCAAAATACGCAAGATTCGCAAGATTCACAAAAAACAAGCCAATCCAGCGGCTCCAGCCGCCGGCCGGCGACAGCGACGCCAGCAAGTCAAGCGGCGCAGGTCTTCCCCCAAACCTTGCACAACTTGCCGCCGGGCATCGAGGTCAAGAACTGGGTCGAGGGCGCGCAGGGCCAACGCGTTGAGGCTCAGGGCGTCGGCAACCAAGCCATCATCGACCAAGGCTTGCTGGATGCGATTGACCTGTGGGGCTACATCACGCCCGGCATCGAGGTCTGCTTCGCGCAGCAGGGGCGGATGATGCTGCTGGACGCCGCTTTTTCGCCGCGCCAGGCAATGCCGCTGGCTGCCTATCAGCGCGCTGGCATGACCTGCGCCAACATTGACCGCGCCGGCACTGTCGTCCTGCTGCGAAGCGCCGAGCCGTTGCCAGAAGAACCAATCCAAATGACCAACCATGACGCGGTATCGCAGCCGCTGGGCAACTGCATGGTGCAGTTGAACTACGAGTTGAACTTCCGCGCCGCTCCCGCCGGGCAGCATATCATACAAGTCTTGCCGGCCAATATCCTGCTGACCGCTTTCAGCTATCATGAGGGCTGGTACAAGGTCGATTATTACGGCCAGCGCGGCTGGGTCAGCGCCGACTATGTTCAAGCGCATGGCGACTGCGGCTGAAATTAGCCCGGCGTCATCTAAGCCCGCGCGCTGCCCGCGACGCGCATCATCAAGCCCGAGCCGGCCGTCTTACCGCCATATCGCTTGCAAGCCATCGCGTTCTTGATTGAGCGCATGTTTGCTGTTCACCACAATCCTTGGCTCGCCCATGAAATTTGGCGCGATTGCCCTGACCAGCGTTACATATTGTTTGACAAAAGTCTTATGATGCGCTAAAGTCTCGGAAATCGTTTTCAGATCTCTGGGGATTGTCCTTGTCGCAGAAGGCAACCATTCACGATGTGGCGCATCATGCGCGGGTATCGGTCAGTTCCGTTTCGCGGGCGCTGAACAATTACCCGCATGTCTCCGAGGCATTGAAGACACGTGTGGTGGAAGCCGCCGAGGAGTTGGACTATCAGCCGGCTTTCCTGGCGCATAGCCTGCGCCGGGGCGAGACCAACTCGATTGGCTTTCTGGTTGGCAGCATCGCCAACCCCGTCATCTCGACCATATTCGAGGCGGCGGCCGAGGCGCTCGCGACCAATGGTTACGCCGTAACGCTGGTGTCCTCGCGCAATCAAGCCGATCTGGATACCGCTTGTTTGCGCCTGCTGGCCAGCCGACAAGTAAGTGGATTAATCGTCTCTTCCGCCTCGGAATCGCCCCAGCCATCGCGGCGCTTCATCCAGGAGACGAATATCCCGACGGTCATGCTGGACCGCGAGCCGGTCGCCGGCGAGCGCGTTTTCGCCGTGCAATCCGATCACGCCAGCAGCATACGGAAAGCGGTCTTTCATCTGGTCAAAAGGGGCCATCGTCATATCGGTTTCATCGGCGGACCACGAGGCTTCTACCCCACACAGCAGCGCTACCGCGCCTATCAAGAGGCGCTGGCTGAAGCCCGCATTCCCTTGCGCGAAGAATTGATCCGCTTCGCCGCCTTCACAGAAATCGACGCCTTTGCCGAGGCGCTGCTGCTGATGCGGAATCGGCCCCTGCCCACAGCCTTGATCGTGGCGGGCAATATCATATTGATCGGCGCGCTGCAGGCATTAAAAGACCGTCAGCTGGAGGTCGGGCGCGACATTGCCTTGGTCGCCTGTGACGACATCCACCTGACGCAGTTGTATCGTCCAGCGGTCACGGCAGTCCGCCGCGACTTGAACTTATTGGGGAAAACAGCCGCCCGCTTGTTGTTGCAGGGCATTCAAAATAATGGCAACAGGAGCGACCGCGTCATCAAATTGCCGACCCAACTCGTAATCCGCGAGTCATCAGATTATCTTTGCGATGGCTGAGATGACGGGGCAATTTGCGGTCAACTGTTTTAAGACGGTTATCGAAAGGAGCAGGCTAGCGCGAGAAACACAATTCGTTATGACAGCTCAATTCAAGCTGTGGACAGGCAATAGCCCGTCCGTCCTATAGCAAAGTGACATAAGTTTCAATATGAGGAGGAGATTATGTCGAAGAAGTTATTCACCCTAACGCTGATTGCCTTGGTCTTGCTGCTTGGCGCGACCAGCGCAATGGCGCAGGATCAAGAGCTGAGGATCGCCACCGGTTCGTCCGGCGTGGCCAACTTCAGCTTCCAGATCTTGTCGGCCGGCGGCGACCAGCAGAACTGGATCACCTTCCAGTCGGTTCCGCCACTTTATTTTGATGTCGACTTCAACTTGAAAACCGGCTATTTCAACGACTGGAGCTCCAACGAAGACGGCACCGTCTGGACCTTCTCGGTCGATCCGGCGGGGCGCTGGTCCGATGGCACTTCGATTACGGCGCAGCAGGTCATCGATTCCTGGCAGGTGCAAGCCGCGCCGCTTAACAGCGTCGGGCGCATCCGCACCTATCTGGGCAACGTAGCGGGCTTCGCCGATGCGCGCGAGATGGCTGCGGAAGACGCCATGACCGTCGAGGTCAGCGGTTTGTCGGCGCTTGATGATTCGACCGTCCAGGTCGAGCTGGTGCTGCCAGACCCGGTCTTCTTCTGGCGCATCGCCACCGCGCACATGGCTATCGCCCGCGCCGAGGACGTGCTGGAACATGGCTTCAACGAATTCTGGAAGCCCGAAAACAACCCCATCGTCAACGGTCCTTTCATCCTCACCAGCTTTGACGCCGATCTGAAAACAGCCGAGCTGACGCCGAACCCAGAATGGTGGAAAGACGGACCGATTTTGGAGAAGGTCAGCTTCCAATTCGTTACCGATCAGACGACCGTCGGCGCCATGGCGCTGAATGATCAGATCGACGCCAGCCTGGCGGCGGCGCCCTCGGTCCTGCGCGCGCAAATGCCGGATTACTTCCGCCAATTCGACGCCATCGGCTTCAACACCTTCTGGATGCAGCCGACTGTCGAACCGACCAGCGACCCGAAAGTCCGCGAAGCCCTGATCAAGTCGGTCGACTGGAACGCGGTATTCCAAGCCGCCTTCCCCGTCGAAGGCAGCGGTGTGATGACAACGCAGACCCTGGACGACATCGTTACCTGCCAGAATGCCGACGCGACCGGCTATCCCTTTGATGTCGAAGGCGCGCAAGCGGCGCTGGCAGAATCCAGCTATGGCAGCGCCGAGAACATGCCCAAACTGCGCGTAACCCCGCGCGGCAGCAACGAGTTCAACAACCGCGCTCTGCAAGCGGTCATCGAATTCTGGCGTCAGAACCTGGGCATCGAGAATGTCGAGTTCCAGCAAGACCCCAACAGCTTCGGCGATGACTACGACAAGATCAACTTGAGCCGCGACGATGTTGTCATTCGCTTCCCCGACGCCGCTACTTACATGTGGGCGGCGGGCCATTCGTCTGGTCCAGTAGCCAGCAGCTCGATGCTGAGCGGCTATATGAACGAAGCGCTGGAAGCGGCTGTCAACGAAGCGCTGACCCTAGCGCCGGATGATCCGCGGCGCTGCGAACTGGCGCTCGAGGCGCAGGCGCAATACGAGGGCGACTACGTCATCATGCACTTCGGCAAACCCTTGCGCACCGCCAACGCCCGCGAGCACGTCAAAGAATACTACAGCGGTCCCGATGTCAGCGTCATCGAACCCTGGAATATCTACATCGAACGGATGTAATTTGATTACCCCCACCCCCTAACCCCCTCTCGCCATCTCTATGGCGAGCATCCCAAAATGCGGGAGGGGGGTTGGTAGGGTGTCACGCTTCTTTCTCCCCTTCCCTCCTTGTGGGGGAAGGGGCCGGGGGATGGGGGGTGAGGTAGCCAGAAAATGGCATCATTCTTACTGATACGTCTTTTGCGCTGGACGGCGGGGCTTTTGCTCATCCTCTTTGTCACCTACGCCATGATGTATTACGGCGCCGGCGATCCCATCCGTATGATGTTCATCCAGGGCGAAGATTTCGACTCTGAAGACGAAGCGGTGATGAGCGCGCTGCGGGCGAAATATGGCTTGGATGAACCCTTTATTGTGCAATTTGTCAATTATCTCAATAATCTGCTGCAAGGCGACTGGGGGCGCTCCATTCGCTTGCAAGTCGACCGCCCGGTGCTGGAAATCGTGCAATTCCGATTACCGATTTCCATGCAATTGGGTTTCGCGGCGACCTTGATAGCGTCAGTGGTGGGCATTTCGCTGGGGGTGCTGGCCGCGCTCTACCACAATCGCTGGCTGGACCGCCTCATTATTAGCACGGTGCTTTTTGTCACGTCGATTCCTGTCTTTGTCATCGCGCCCATGCTCTTATTATTGTTAGTGCTCATATTGGATTTGATTGATGTGCCTTATGGCTGGAATGGACTCTTTCACATTGACGCCGCTTTGCCGGTGGCTGTCATCGCCATCGGGCCGCTGCCGGGCATCGTGCGGCAGACTCGCTCCGCTATGCTGGAAGTCAAGAGCCAGCAATATATTCGCACGGCGCGCGCCAAGGGCTTGTCCGAAACGCGCATCGTGCTGCGCCACATGCTGCGCCCGGTCATGACGCCGGTAACAACTACCCTGGGCTTGATAATGATTGCGCTCATCAACGGCTCGCTCTTCGTCGAATTGATTTACAATATCCCCGGCTTTGGGCTGCTGACGATTGAAGGCATCCGCACGGTTGATTATCCCATTATCATGGCGGTGGCTGTGGTTGGCACCTTGATTATTTTTGTAAGCAACTTCTTGGTCGACCTGATTTATCCCTTATTAGATCCGCGGGTTAGGGCGCAATGACAGGCGCGGCATCGGGCAGCTCTGTTGCGAAAGTCTCGCGCGTCGTAGACGACGGCAGCGTTTATATCGGCGAGCAGCGCAACCTGTGGCAAGACGCGGCGCGGCGCTTCAGCAAGAATTGGCTGGCGGTGGCGGGGCTGGTTGTCATTGGCATATTCCTCGTCTTAGCAGCGATTGGTCCGCATATCGCGCCCTACGACTTCCTCGAGCAGAATATCATGAAAGCCTTCCAAGGGGCTTCAGCCGAGCATTTCTTGGGCACGGACGACCTGGGGCGCGATGTCTTCAGCCGCATGCTGTATGGTACGCGCACCGCGGCTCTAGTGGCATTCTTCACCACCATCATCAGCCTAATCATTGGCGTGCTGGTGGGGACTTGGGCGGGCATTCGCGGCGGGCGCACCGACGAATTCCTGATGTGGATCAGCGATTTGATTCAAGCCATGCCTAGCTTATTGCTGGTGATTTTGATTAATACGACCATGCGCCGTCCAATTGTCAACTGGTTCGACTCCTTATACGAGCAGACAAAAAATCCCTTTTATTTGAATACGCTCTGGTTGGATTATGTCCTGGTTTTCAGCGCGCTGGCGCTGATTAGCTGGCCCGGGCTGGCGCGTCTCATCCGCGGGCAAGTCTTGAGCATCAACGAAGAAGATTATGTGCTGGCGGCGCGCGCGCTAGGCGCGAGCGAGGCGCATATCATGCTGCGCCATGTCATTCCCAACGCGCTGGGTCCATTGATTGTCGCCGTAACGGCCGGCATGGGCGGCGCGGTATTGTTGGAAGCCAGTTTGAGCTTCCTCGGCATCGGCATCCAGCCGCCCAACGCCAGTTGGGGTTCCATGCTCGAGGAGGGGCGCCGCTATTGGCAGATTTTCCCGCATTTGATGCTCATCCCTGCCGTGACGATCGGTGTGGTCCAGGTGGCGTTTGTCTTTCTGGGCGATGGCTTGAACGACGCGCTGGACCCGCGCCGCAACAGCTAAGCAGGCGAACATGAAAATTACCGATGTCGAACTGCGCGTTTATCGCTGGAAACGCGACAAGCCGATCCGCAACGGCAAGCACATCTACACCGACAGCGGGCTGACTTTGCTGCGCATTCACAGCGACGCTGGGCATAACGGCATTGGCTGGGCGGGCATCCCCGCAACTCCCGGCATGGCAAAGGTGGCGCAGGGTTTGCTGGAGCATTTCAAACCGCTGCTGATCGGCGAGGATCCTTTCAATTATCGCCGCATCTGTGTAGTGGTCTTGAAAAACTGGGCACCTAGAAAAGAGAGAATTCTAGAGTAACAGTGAAAGGGACACGCTCATGGGGAAATACCGGAAGCACTCGCCGGAAACGAAGGTCAGAATTGTGCTGGAAATCCTTCGCGGCGAGAAATCTCTGGCGCAAGCCAGTCGTGAGTACCAGATTAAGGACAGCCTGCTTTACCGCTGGAAAGACCAGTTTCTCGAAGGCGCGAAGCAGGCTTTCGCCTACGGTCAACCAGCCGAGCAGAAGCGTCGCGCGGACAAGATGGCTGAATTAGAGCGGCTAGTGGGAAAGCTGACCATGCAACTGGAAATTGCAAAAAAAGCCTCTCACTATGTGCAATCTCTACCACCCGAAAGCGAGAGCTAGCGCAGATGCTCAGCCAGGACTTTCCGGTGTCGGCAAGCTGCGCCGTACTCGAGCTGCCCCGCAGCAGCTATTATCATCAAGCCAAGCCGCGCGACTGTCAAAGCCTGCGTACTGCGATAGTGGAGGTTGCCGGGCGCTATCCCACCTATGGCAGCCGACGGATAGCGGCGCAGTTGAAGCGTGAGCCTTATATGATGGACGTGGGTCGGCATCTTGTTGGCTGGCTGATGCGGGAGCTGGATTTGACCCGCAAGCCGAAGCAGCGCCGGGGCAGCGGCACGGATAGCCGACATGGTTATGGGCGCTATCCGAACCTGGTCAAAGGGCTGCGGGCGCTGCGTCCGAACCAGATTTGGGTTGCCGACATCAGCTACTTGCGTCTGCGCTCGGACTTCATCTATCTGGCTGTCGTGATGGATGTGTACACGCGCGCGGTACGGGGCTGGCATCTGAGTTGGTCTTCGGATAAGAGCTTGACCTTGGCAGCCTTGCGCCAAGCGCTAGAAGATCATGCGGCGCCGGAGCTTCATCACTCCGACCAAGGGTCGCAATACGCCGCCAATGACTATGTCAAGCTGCTGCACGACGCCGGAACGCTAATCAGTATGTCTGCCGCGGGCGAGCCGAGCGAAAACGGCTATGCCGAGCGGTTGATCCGCACGATCAAGGAGGAGGAAGTGTACCTGAGCGAATACCAGAGCATGGAAGAAGCGCGCGAGCAACTTGGGCACTTCATCGAGGTGGTCTACAATACACAGCGCATTCACAGCGGCATAGACTACCGGACACCGGCAGAATACGAGGCGGAATGGCACAAATGTCCCCCCAAAATTTCTGCGATTTCCTGTCCAGTTTTATAGGACCACTACACTGGGACACGCTCTGGGAACCCAAGCTGGTGGGCAGGCGCGGCATCGCCACGCGCTTCATCAGCGGTCTTGACATCGCGCTTTGGGACCTGATGGGTGTGGCGACCGGCAAGCCGCTGCATAAGCTCTTGGGCGGCTTCCACGATCGCGTGCCGGCTTACATCGCCGGCGGTTACTATCAAGAAGACAAGGGGCTCGAGGGCTTGGCGGCGGAGATGGAAGCTAACCTCGAGCTCGGCGCCAAAGCCATCAAGATGAAGATCGGCGGCGCCTCCATCGCAGAAGACGTCGAGCGAGTCCGCGTCGTGCGCGCGACAATCGGCGACGATGTCAAGCTCATGGTCGACGCCAATTGCGCCTACAGCGCGCGCGAAGCAATCGACATCGCCCGCAAGCTGGAAGCATACGACGTCTTCTGGTTTGAAGAGCCGGTCGCGCCGGATGATTACCGCGGGCATGGCAAATTGGCGCGCTCGACAGCGATTCCCATCGCCACGGGCGAGAACGAATATACGCGCTATGGCTTCCGCGATTTGATCGCCCATGAAGCCGCCGCCATCTACAATGCCGATGCGCAGATCCTGGGAGGCGTAACCGAGTTCATGAACGTGGCCGCGCTGGTCGCCGCGCATGACCTGCACATCGCGCCGCACGGCGATCAAGAAATCCATCTGCACCTGGTTGGCGCCATCAGCAACGGCTTGATCGTGGAGTTCTATCGCGAGACCGTGGATGTCAACCGCGGCCATATCTTTGAAGAATCGATGACATTGGACGAAGACGGCTATTTGACCATAGCCGATAGACCGGGCTTGGGTGTCACGCCGAATTACGATTTTCTGGAGCGGCGCCGCGTTTCTTGAACGAATCAACATTTGGAAAGGGTATGTAAATGTTTCACAAACCATGGACCGGGGTGCTGCCGGCGACGCTGTGTCCCTTTAATGACGACGACTCGATTGACGAGGGTGGCTTGCGGCAGTACGTTCAGTATCTGGCTTCGGTGGATGGCATCACCGGCTTGGTCTGCAACGGGCATACCGGCGAGGTCATGTCCCTGCGCAATCACGAACGGGCTCGCGTCACCGGGATCATCGCCGATGAAGTCGGGCACAAAGTCAAAGTGGTCTCCGGCGTCTGCGCCGAGGGCAGCGACGAAGCCATCGCGCAGGCGCGGTCCGCGAAGGACGTCGGCGCCGACGCCATCCTGCTGATGCCGCCGCATCACTGGCTGCGCTTTGGCAGGACCAGCGAAACCGCCGTGGGCTTCTTCCAAGATGTCGCCGACGGCGCCGAAATCGACATCATCGTGCACCAATATCCAGCCTGGACCAAAGCCGGCTATTCATTGGCGGAAATGCAGGCGATGGCGCAGCTCGAGCGCGTCGTCAGCATCAAAATGGGCACGCGCGAGATGTCGCGCTGGGCTTATGACTATCGCAATTTGAAGCTGTCCGCGCCCGATGTCAGCATCATCAGCTGCCAGGACGAATACTTGCTCGTTACCTTGCTTGACGGCGCTGACGGCGCGTTGGTCGGTTTTGCCGGCTTCGTGCCAGAGTTGATCACAGCCTTAGTGAAGGCGGCTTTGAGCGGCGATCTGGAACAAGCCAACATGCTGCAAGACAAGGTGCGCCCGCTTTCGCAGATTGTCTATCGCTTCGGCGAACCATCGAGCGACGCCCATCAACGCATGAAATGCGCCATGACCTTGATCGGCAAATTCCCCTCCATGCGCATGCGGCGTCCGATTCGCCCGCTGCCACAGAGTGAGATCGACCGCATCGCCGCCGAATTGACCGAAGCCGGCTTCGCTGTTCTGGAACGGGACCTCTCGTAGATGGCGCGCGGACAAGTTTACCCGTCAGAATCGATCCACTTTCAGGACAAAAAGACCGGCGTCAGAATCAGGCAGATCACCGATCAGGCCTCGATTCATCACCAGCCCTTTTTCATCATCCCGGCTTACGACGATGCCATGCGACGCTTGATATTCGTCTCGCATCGCAGGGGCCGACCGCAGATCTACGCCGAAGAGCGCTCGACCGGCAAACTGATTCAACTGACAGAGCGCGCGGACATCGGCGAATACTCGGTGTATCCCTCCCACGATGGCCGCTATGTCTATTTCACGGCGGGTTCCGGCGCATACCGCGTCCATACCGAGACTTTGCGGGAAGAGCAACTGGTCGACTTCGGCGAGATTAATATGCGCGAAGCGGGCATGGTCGCCGACGCCTTGGGCACCACGGCGCTCAGTTTCGATGACCGCTACTGGGCAATCCGCTACAGCGTCAATGGGGAAGCCTGCCTCGCGGTAATCGACACCAACAGCGGCGAGTGCGAAATCATCCTCAAGCGCGATACCATCGCTCATCTCATGTTCTGCCCCGATGACGCCGACCTGCTCTACTACGCCGGTCCGCTCAAGGATCGCGTCTGGGTCATCAAGCGCGACGGCAGCGGCAACCGCCGCCTCTATCAGCGCGCGCCGGGCGAGTGGATCACGCATGAATGCTGGATCCCGGGCCGGCGCGAACTAGCATTTGTGGATTGGAACAAGGGCATCCGCGCTATCCAAGTCGCTAGCGGCGCCGAGCGGCGCGTCGCTTCTTTTAACGCCTGGCACGCCATTTGCAATCGCGCTGGCGCGATGATGGTCGCCGATACCAATTTCCCCGATATCGGCTTGCAACTGTTTAACCCGCTGGACGGGACGGGCGAGCCGATCACGCTCTGCTATCCCGGCGCCAGCAGCGAGGGCGCGCACTGGAATGGTCCCTTCCCCTATGAAGACGGTCCCATCAAGGTCTATGCGCCACAGCATACCCACCCGCATCCTTCGTTTTCGCCGGATAATCGCTTTGTGGTTTATACCAGCGACATCACCGGGCACGCGCAAATTTATGAGGCAGAGATACCCGAGGCAATCAAAGAAAGGCTGAATAATGGCACTGAATGAAAGACTGCGCGTGGCGCTTATCGGCACGGGCAATCGCTCCAAAACGACTTACCGACCACTATTCGACTATCTGAAACCATGGATTGAGCTGGTGGCGGTCTGCGACCCGGTCAAAGACTCGGCCGATGAATTCGCCCAGGCGCTTGGCGTGGCGGCTTTTTATGATCTCAAAGAGCTGGTCAAGGCGCGTCCGATGGAAGCCGCCTTCGTGGTCAGTCCGATACCGTCTCACCATTCAATCTGCTGTTACCTGCTCGCGCATGGCATCCACGTCAATGTCGAGACGAGCATGTGCAGCCTGCTGGTCCAAGCCCAGGAGATGGTAGAGACAGCGCGGGAAAACGATACGGTTTTGCGCATCGCCGAAAACTTCTTCCGCTTCCCCTTCGACCGCATGATGAAGTTGATCGCCGACGACGGTTTCATTGGACCGGTCAAACGCTTGACTTGTTGGCACGATCACACCGGCTACCACAACAACTCGCGCTGGATACGCTTTTTCGAGTCGCATCCCACAGCGGCGCAAGCCATTGCCCATACCATGCCTACAGCCGGGCATTACCAGTTGGCGCATCGCTATCACGAATCGGAGCAGTACCGCGCGCACTTTTTCTGGTTCCCCGATGAGGCGCTGGTCATTGACCATGCCGGCAATATCAAAAGCATGTTGGGGCGCTATCCGCGGCCCGGCTATACGGAACTGGCGGGGTCGCGCGGCGCGATTGTGCAGCAAGCCGGCGAAGGCTGGCACGGCATCGGCGAGCTGCGCTATTGTACTGACGAGGCGCTGGCTAACGGCGGGCAACACGACCTGGCCTACCCCATCGTTCATCTTGGCGACGGGCGCGACTGGCTGTCTTCTCATGTCGACCTGCCGACGGGACGCATCGAATACGTCAATCCTCATCGCCTGGGCGCAAGCGCCTATCATCGCCGCAATTATTATAGCGCCGCTGTGATCAACCATATCGTCGATTTCGCCGAGACCGCGCGGGGACTGCGCCAGTCCGAATACAGCGCTGAAGACGCGCTGATGGCGATGACGATGGATGTCGCGACACGCGAATCGGCGCTGCAAGCGGGGAAGCGCTTATCGCTGCCGCTCGAGGGCGATCTGGAATCCGAGGCCGCCCTGCGCGCCGAACAGAAAAAGCGTTACGGCGTCGATCCGCTGGATATTGAGGGCATGCTGGGCATCAGTTACCCGCGGCCATGACCTCGACAAGGGGAGTCGTAGCAAATTTTTCATTAACCTTTGACGCGATTCCCCGCTTAATCTGGCGCTGCGCATCGACGACCTCTACTGGATGGGCAACGATGGCGACAGTTACCTGGCGGCGGTACGCTGGAGCATGCAAGGCAGTCATCGCGGCAATGGCATCTATGGGCAGCCGACTGGTCGTCCGGTCATGCTCTGGGGCATCTCCCAGCAACATATCGTCGCCGGTCTTATCCAAGCCGAATGGACCCTATTCAATGAGTTCGCCCTGATACGGCAGATTTTCCGCGATTAAGCGCTTGCGCTTCAATAGCAGGACAATCGCATCAATATCTTTTTCAACTACAGCCGCGTTCAAACAAAATAACAAGCCTTCTCGTCGCAAGGGCGACGCGGCTTATTAAATTAGAGGGCGCAGCATTAAATCCGATAAAGTAATGCAAGCCTAATATATGTATGGATTTATAGGGGCGAGCATTCGCTCGCCCAAATATACATTAATCTGGTGGATTAACTACTAACCGGCAACGACATGATGTCACCATCTGCGTTTACATATTTTGCAAAGACCCAGCCTCTCTCGAACTGTACCCAGGTGCCTGCATTATTGCGACCAGTGGCAGGAGCTTCACTCCCGTTAGGAAATGAACCTACAACGGCGTAAGTTGTTCCAGGTCCACTCCGAACTCTTAATGCTGTTGTTGATGTTATAGTAATTTCGGCAGCCTCAGACACAACCACCTGACCTGGTGCTGGTTCGCCTGAGAAGAATATACGAGTGCGATAATCCAAGTAGTAGGCAAGCCGGAGATTGTTCTCATCTTCATGTATATGATATGCAAGCAACCCAGATGATTTGCCTCCCTCAGCAAGCTCGGCATTTAACTCGCCTCTCACATACTCCTGATTTGAGTAGTCGTAGACAATTCCTCTACTCCCAATCAAATTAAAATTAGCGCTATTGATCTCACAGAAAATATGCTCAGGATTGACACATTGAACATCCACAACGAATACAACAAATTTCCCGTTATCAGCGGGGGAATCACCGCCAATAGTTTCTGGATAAGCAACCTGGCTCACTCTTAATCGCCAGTCAGTATCACCATCAACGTCGGCAAAGAAGTTAAAAGCATACGGATCGTCAATAGCTCCTGAGCCTGTTTCGGTTACACCTGCCGCCTGCAATTCAACAACACTGCGGCAAGACTCAATAATCTCACCAAGCTCCGCATGGTAGCCTTCTACGCCAATAAACGAAGCGAGGTCATCCTCGGCATCCCATGATGCCTGGTGTTCAGCATAGAGGCTATCGACACGCTCAAGGAACGCGCCGCCCCCGCAACTAGCGCTGTCTTGCGACAACAGAGGGAATGCGCTTAACAACAATATCAATCCACTTATAACTACAACATACAACCGCATGATGCATTCCTTTCAAGCCACTTTATCAAGCCGATTAAGCAATACAACAATATTGCGAAATGCGCCCTGATTGCGTTCTGTGGTAAGCTAACGTTAGTGAGAATTGGTAGTTCTCACGCTATTTGACGTTTCCTGTGGCAAGTGGCGCTCAACCCAAATTGCCACAGGAAACCTTCTTTCAAAGTCCTTTTGGACTTATGAGTCATTCATAACACATTACTTAGATTTACGCAAGAAATTGATGATTATTACAGGCAATCACATCCTAATACCGTAGATGTTTACCGCCAAGCCCACAGGTCTTAATCATTGATGTAAATTGGGAAGTTCATCAAGAGTAGATACTCTAGTAAAACCAAGTAGGAATCTTTTAGATTGAATACAAAAAATATCCCAAGTTTTGGGCGACTCACAGAGTCGCCCCTACAAATCCATAATAATACTGGATTTGCAAATTTTAGTTGGGTTTACTGAATTGCTAAGCTAGCCGTAGCCTCTCCGCCTCCAGCACCACCAGGCGCGGGCCATCCACGCCGACGCAGACATTGACCAGCGGTCGGTTTTGCCAAGCTGGCAAGATGCGCTGGCCGAAGGCGGGCCAGGTCTTGCCCCGCCCCAAGCCCTGCGTGCCAACGCGGATCGCCCAGCGCTTGGTCTCGAAGAGCGACGGATCAAGCATGTAGGCGATAGCGCTGGAGTCATGCACGTATATGCCCTTTGCCGCATAATTCGCTTCGAAATAGTTGCGGTAATGCGGCAGCACCCGCGTGATATGATCGGACATGGGATTGCCATGCGTCGCGTATTCGGCGATGTCATCGGCTGTCATGTGCACTTTGAGCGTCACGTCCAAACCGACCATGGTCACCTTCCAATCAGCGCCAAATACCAGGTCAGCCGCTTCCGGATCGTTGCGGATATTGGCTTCGCCAGCGGGGCTGGCATTGCCCGGTACCAGCGCGTTGCCGCCCATCAAGACGACCTCGTCGACCCACTCGACGATACGCGGCTCCAGGCGCAGCGCCAGCGCGATATTGGTCAAGGGACCGACCGGGACAAGCGTTATGTCGCCGGGGTTGGCGCGCAGTTGCTCGACGATGAATTGCGCCGCGCTGATGCCGATCGGCTGCCCTGAAGGCTCCGGCAAGAAGGTGTCGCCTTGCCCATCGCTGCCATGCACAAATGGCACGGGACCTTCAAAGGGACCGGTCAGCGGCGCATTCGCGCCATGCGCAACGGGAATATCGCTGCGCGCGGCGATTTCCAAAAGGCGCAGGGCATTCTTGGTCGCCAGCTCGGTATGCACATTGCCGAAGATCGTGGTCAAGCCGATGAGATCCAGCTCGTGCGAGCACAAGGCGAAGAAGATGGCCATGGCATCGTCCACGCCCGGGTCGGTGTCGATGATGATTTTACGAGCCATGATGCTTGCCTCCTCGATTTAGCTGACGCGCTAGGCAGAAATCAACTTGGTGCGGTTAATCGCTGTGTGAGCGACGCCAAAGAGATAAAATGGCGCGGCCAAGCCCCCAGTCAAAACAATGATGATTGCCCACAAGACAGCATGGCCGAGTTGCTCGCCAAAGGAAAAATTGCAGCGCAGCCTGGCGCTGGCATGACCGGCTTCATCAACAATCACGATGGACTCGCATATCAGCTTGATGGCGGCGTAGGGCCAGAACAATGCGCCAATCCCGAAAGTGCAGAGGGTGATGAGCAGCCAAATCACAATATGACCGATGACTTTTATGGTTGTCAGCTCCGAGCGCATTTGACCGATAGTCCTTGCCAAATTAGCGCCGCGGAAATCCTGATGATCGACCTTCTGTTTTGTCAATTTTTCCTCCAATAGCCGCTCGGCGGCAGCGATTAGGACCTAGGAATATCGCGCTTTCAGAAAATTATAATCCTTCTCGTCGCACGAGCGACGAGGTATATGAAATTAGTGTTTGGCTAGCCGGCGATAATCTTGACTTGCGCGCGCCGTTTGCGGGGTCCGTCAAATTCGCAGAACAGGATGCTTTGCGAATGGCCCAGCAGCAATCTGCCGCCTTCAATCACCAGCGTCAAACTATGCCCGACCAAGGTCGCTTTGATATGCCCAGCCGCATCGGCCGGCGTATCGTACTGATGGGCGAAGTCGACGCGGGTCGGCACCAACCGCTTGAGATCAGCCGCGATATCATCCAGCGTGGCGGGATCAAGTCCCGAATTGATGGTGAGGCCCGCTGTGGTATGGGGAACAATGATAGCGCAGAGCCCGGCCAGTACGCCGCTTTCAGCGACCGCTTGCTGCGCCTGCGCTGTGATATCTACCAGGGCGTCGCCGCACGGCGTATCAAAAACTATGGTCTTTAGCATGAGAGTTGTATCCCCGTCATGTGCTTGTCCAACAAAGCCTGTATCTCGCTGCGGCTTGGCGCGCAACGCCCCGCGCCGGCTTTACTGACGCTTGCCGCGCCCATGGCATTGGCTATAGTACCACAATCCGCCAGCGCATAACCCTGCGCGCGCGCCCAGATGAAAGCCGCGGCATAGGCATCGCCCGCGCCTATGGTATCGACAACCGGTGTCCGAAATCCAGGGCAGCGTATATCAACTTTGCCTGCCATGATCCGACAGCCCTTTTCGCCCAGCTTCAGTACAATCAGCAAGGACGGATAGCGGTCTAACAGACCGCGACAAGCTGCAAGGTCGCCACTCCCGCCGGTGACAAAAGGGATTTCGTCTTCGGTCAGCAACAGGACATCGGTCAGACGCAATACCTGCGCCACCTGCTCGCCCGTCAACTGTCCCAGGAACGGTCCCACATCGACTATTAGCGGCGTCGGACAGGCATTGAGGTATGTCAATAAGCCGTCAATCAGCGGACGCAGCCGCTTTTCGACCAAGGAGTAACCCGGAACAAATACGACATCAGCGCGCGCCAGTTGTTCGCGGGAAGCCTCTGTCAGCGTGATGTCGGGTCCTGCGCCGTAGGCGCCAAGGAAGACATGACCGCCGCCAGCCTGGTCCGCGAGCGCGATCACAGTCGTCGTGGCGCTGCCGGCGGGCGCCTGCAGCGCCGATGTGTCGACGCCGGCGCCCGCCATGATTTCACGCAGCAGCCTGCCTTGGAAATCAGCGCCGACCGCGCCCAGCGCGGCGACATCCATGCCCAAATTGCGCGCCGCCAGGATGGTGCTGCAGGCGCCGCCGGGTTCAAGCAGCAGCGTCGGCGACATTTGATGGTCGTCGACAATGACAGGCAGCCGCACATCCAGCAGTATGTCGACCACCAGATCGCCGACTGTGAGGAGACGTTTAGGCATCAGCTGGCTGAGCTATGGATAAGCGCTTCTAGCCCGAGCGCGATGTCGCGCACAGCATAGGCGCGGAAGACCTCATCATTTTCCAGCAGGGCGACGTCTTCGGACGGAATCGCGTCGAAGCCGGCGTAGGCGCCGGCCATGGCGCAGGCGATCGCGCCGATGGTATCGGCATCGCCGCTCAGATTGGCTGCCAGAATCGCCGCGCGTTTGGGATCGCCCGCCGCCATCGCCAAGATGCCAAAAGCCGCGCCAACTGTTTCCGGCGCGTTTAAGGTCGCGCCGACCTCATCGAAAATCCGCCGCAAGCGCGTCCGTTCATTTTCAGCGCCGCGGGCGATGTCCAGCGCCTGTTTGATTTTGAAACTCACCGAGCAGCCGAACCAGCGTCGGCCATGTATCGACCCCTTTTCCGCGCCAGTCAAGCCCGCGCGGATCACCGCATCCAAGTTGCTGCCATCGACCATTGCTTGTGCCACCGCGGCCGACACAGCGCAAGCGCCGGACACGGCGGGAGCGGTGAAGTGCGTCGGCATACAGACCGTTACCGTGTCCGCCACAGCGCCGTCGATATCGCCCGGATGCAGCAAGCCGATGGGCGCAATGCGCATGGGCGCGCCGTTGGTATCCCCCCACAAGCCAGCCATCCGCGGATCTTCGCCCGCTTGCAGCGCCTTGATGCCGCGCCGGGTACTGGGACCAACATAAGGCGAGTCGTCGCCGCCAACGCGATCATACCAACTGAGCAATCCGCGGACGACCGCGTCCAGCGTCAAGCCGCCGGCCGCAATCACCGCAGCCGCGATGGAGAAGGCTTGCTCGGAATCGTCCGTGATGCGGCCCGCGGGCAAGCCGGCGTGCACGATGTGGTCAGCGGGCGCGTCTTGCCAGCTATCGAGCCAGCCGAAGCTGCGCGCGGTATCGTCGGGGTGGACCTGCGCCGGCATGGCGAAGGCGTCGCCGAGGGCTTGGCCATATAGACAACCGAGGATCTTGTTTTGCATGTATGCCGGGCAATGCCTAAAGCGGCTCGCGCCGTTCTTGCAGCTGCCGCAGGATGCCGTCTAGCAGGGCGACGCTCTTGGCGTGAAATTCGTTCGCTTCGGCGGTGCGGTCTTCAACGCGCTGAATATCGGATTTGATTTCCAGGCGAAGGCGGTCTGACTTGGCGTCTTGCTCGGCGAAGCCCTTGTCTATTTTCGCATCTTGCTCGGCGAAGCGCTTTTCAAATTTAGCGTCTAGCGAGGCGAAGCGCTTTTCAAATTTAGCGTCTTGCTCGGCGAAGCGCTCGTCAAATTTGGCGTCTTGCTCGGCGAAGCGCTCGTCGACGCGCTTAAACTCCAATATAACTTCTTTGCGAAAGTCCTCCAGTTTGTCGTCCACGCGCTGGATATCCGCTTTGAATTCGACACGCTGACTCTCAAATCGATTATCAACTCTTTTGAAGTCTTCCTTCATTTCTTCTCGCAGCGCATCGATTTTGCCGTCGAGCTTTTGCATGTCGCTTTTGGACGGCACTCGCCACACGAACAGGACAATGATGATGAGAAAGCCAAGAATTTCCAGCAGCGCGCCAGAGTTTAGCAGTGAATCCATTTTCACCTTCCATACTGATTGCTATACAAATAATAACATAGATTTTCGCGATTGGCTATAATCATTTCTGCGCCGCCGCGCGCCTACCAGCGGCTTGTCCAGGTCAATCCACGCCGTCCGGGTAAAGGTCGCTATTCGTCGCTATTCAGAGCGGACCCAATTGAACCAGTGTTTAGTTCACTTCGCATCTGCCTACTCCGAGCGCATCAGCACGCGGCCGCCGATAATCAGCCAAATCGCGCCTGCCGCGACCAAGCCGATAAGCAAAGCCAGAGCTGGCTCGAAGAAGAGCGCCATGAACAAGGTCAAATAAATGCCCAGCGAGACCACCGTTACAGCCGCGCTGGCTTGCCAACGTTGCTGGATCTTGAAGATATCTCTCACAAAGGGCAGGCTGATGAGGAAGAGCGCGATGGACAAGGCGCCAATCAGCAATCCCGCCGGCGCCGCGCCATCCGCGCCGCCGAAGCCGTTGGGCGCCGCCAATATGCTGGCGCCGGTTACAACGCCGATGACCGCCACCATCATCAGCAGCATGTGCAAGATGCTGATGCGTTGGATGGAGCGCCAGAAAGCGGCGTCGAAGGCAGCGCCGGAAGCGGTGCGCATCTCGCTCACGCGTTGTGAGATGCGCCGCTGCAGCGCATAAATCACCAGCGCCAGCACAGTCGCGAAATAGGGAATCGACTGCGGCAACTGCGACGGGATTTCCAGCGAGCCGATACGGATGCCCAGCGCGTCGAAAAAGCCAAATATCGAAGAGGCGATCATGGCGCCAGCCGGTGTGCCGCCGCCCAGCGAGGGCGTGACCAGCGCGATAAAACCGCGGCCGGCCGTCATATCGCGCTGGAAGAGCTGCAAATAACCCATGCTCATGTGGATGCCGCCCAAGCCGGCGAAGAAACCGCTGATCAACAGCGCCAGGTAGCGGATGCGTTTGACGTTGATGCCGACCGATGCCGCCGCTTCGGGGTTTTCGCCCACTGCGCGCAAGTGCATGCCAAAGGGCGTGCGATAAAGAAAAAACGTCACGAAGAAGACCGCGATGAAAGCCACCCAGGTCATGACGCTCTGATTGTCGAAGACGCCAAAGATGAAGCCGCCGATGATGGGTATTTGTTTGATGAATTCCGGCAATTGAATGAAGGGCATCTGCAAGCTGGCAAGGGTGCTGGTATTGCCGCGGTCGCCGGTCAACTCGAACATGATGGCGACCGTGGCGGAG
Organism: Phototrophicaceae bacterium; assembly: GCA_965116975.1. Lineage (GTDB taxonomy): Bacteria > Chloroflexota > Anaerolineae > Aggregatilineales > Phototrophicaceae > UBA6055. The sequence continues at coordinate 570,401 of OZ220735.1, read as the reverse complement.
GAGCCAAAGATATTCAGCGCGATGCCGGATAGGAATAAATCGCCTTTGAGATCCAAATGGAAGAGCGCCAGCGTGAAGGACAGGAGCAGCGATACGCAGACGCCCAGCAGCAGCCCCAGCCAAGGACCGATTGCCGTGCCTGTTTCCGCGCCGAACCAGTCTTGCGCATAGGCGCTGACCACCACGCCGGTGAAAGCTGAGGACAGCATCATGCCTTCCAAGCCGATATTGAGCACACCAGCTTTTTCAGAGATGAGCGCGCCCAGCGATGGCAAGAGGATGGGCGTGGTCACGCGCAGGATAGCGGCGAGAAATACCGCGCTGAAAATGCCGTCAATGACGTTGTCAAACATCGCTACCCTCCACGGCTGCCACGGCGTGTCCGCTTTCGTCGATATCGGCGCGTTTTTGTCGTTGTTGGAAGAAAGATACAAGCGCTTCGGCTGTGATTAGCAAGATGATGATGGCTTGGATCATGCGCACCACTTCGAAGCTGACATTGGCATCGCGCTCCATGAACTGCGCGCCGGCTCTCAAGTAGGCGTAGAGCAAACCCGTGAAGGGCACCACCAGCACATTTAAGCGCGCCAGCAAGGCGACCACCACCCCTTCAAAAGCCAGCGCGAAAGAGATATTCAGAATCAATTGTCGATGGATGCCGGTCGCCAGGTGCATGCCCGCCAAGCCAGCCACAATGCCGCTGATCGCCATCACCAACATGATCGTCCGCCGCGAGTTGACGCCGCCGTAATCGGCGAACTTGAGGTTGGAGCCGATGATGCGAATTTCGTATCCGAGCGGCGTGCGCCGTATCAAGAGCCAGGAGATGAAAATGACGACGACCACCACAAAGACGCCGACTGTTACCTGCGTCTTTTCCACGATGACCGGCAATATCGCGTTGTCGGTGAATTTGCTAGACGCGACATAACCCGCGTCCGGCGGCTTAAGCTGGAAGTTGAGCACCATCTCGAAGAAGCGCGTGGCGATGACGTTGAGCATCAGCGTCGAGACCAGTTCATTCGCGCCGAGATAGGCTTTCAGCGCGCCGGGTATCAGCCCATATATGAAGCCGGCCGTGCCCGATGCCAAGATGATAAAGGGAATCAAGATGATGCCCGGTATATGTGGGGAGTTAAGCGCGATGATGCCGGAAACCAAAGCGCCAAAATAAAGTTGCCCTTCCGCGCCCAAGCTGAACTGCTGGGCGCGGAAGACGATGGCGAAAGACAGACCCAGCAAGATTAGCGTGATGGCGTCCTGTATCCAGACGCCCCAACGATTGACGCGCTCGATGGGACCCAGCAGCAGCGCCTCAAATGCCAGTTGCGACTGGTTCATCGCTTCGGCAAGGACAGTAGCGGTTTCAATGTCTTCGGGGCGCGAATAAAGCGTATAGACGCCGCTGGCGGGCAATTCATAGCCCTCGATGACGGCGTCTTTCACGCTGACAAGATCGTCAAATGTTTCTTCGACCTGTGTCATGGTGGCGGAGGTGGCGGCTGCCAGCACAGCGCCGGCATCATCGCGCAATTCGACCAGCACATCGACCTCGGAACGGCGGTTTTTGGCGTAGGCAAGCAGCGAGACGACGTCGCCTTCGCTGCCCGCAAAGGTCCAGGCAATCTCGCTGACGGGCGCGACCACGTTCGGCTTATTAAAATGCCCGCCAAGGCGCTTGTTGTATTCCAAGTCGACATCGTCGTTTTCCACCGGCTCGGCATCGGAAACCACCTGCGCGCGGAACTCGCCGCTGGCGAAGCGGTCAGCCGCGTCGAGATTGAAGACAAATGTAACAATGAAGCCCAATATGAGCGCTACGATGACCGTGAGCATGACGCGAATGGCTTGCCGGCGCAGTTCCACGACAAAGAGCAAGATGCACGCGCCAACCAGCACATTGACCAGCAGGATATTCTGCCAGGTTGGGGTGCCTGTCATCTTTTCCATCGAGCCGTCGAATAAGGTGTTGGTGATGAAAAGCGTTACCAGGATGCCGGCCAATCCGCCGACAATCATCAATAGATTGCTGCGCAAGGATGTCATGCGTATCGCTCCATTTCAGCCGCATCCTGGCGTTCCGCGCCGAGCATATAGTAGCCGATGCGCTCTTCGGTCAGGCTTTCGTCATTGGGGAAGATGCCGACAATCTCGCCTTCGTACATCACCATGATGCGGTCGGACAGCTTCATCACTTCTTGCAGGTCGGCTGATATCAGCAAAATGGCAAGCCCGCCAGTGCGTTGATCAACCAATTCCTGGTGGATGAACTCGATTGCGCCGATATCGACGCCGCGGGTGGGCTGGGCGGCGATGAGCAGCTTGGGCGTCGAGGACAATTCGCGGGCGACAACGACTTTCTGCATATTCCCGCCGGAAAGCGCATTGACCGGGATAGCGCCGTCCGGCGCGATGATATTGAACTCGCGGATCAAGTTCGCCCCGTTGTCGACGATAGACTTGATATCCAGCAGGCCCCGCCGGGTAAATGGTTCACGATAATAGCGATCAATAATCAAGTTGTCGTCAATGGAGGACGTTAGGGCGACGCCGTTGGTCAAGCGGTCTTCCGGGATATGCGCCACTTGATGCTCGCGCACGGAACGGGGACCCCGCCCCAGAATTTGTTCTTTGTTGATATAGGCTTCGCCAGTGGTGGGCGGGCGCAAGCCAGTCAACACTTCAGCCAGTTCGGTCTGTCCATTGCCTTCCACGCCGGCGATGCCCAGGATCTCGTTTTCATAGACGCTGAAACTGACCTGTTTGAGCAACTGATGACCACTGTCGTCGGCGTAGGTCAAGTCTTGCACATTCAAAACGGGCAAGCCGCGCCTGACGGCCGGCCGATCGACCTGCATGAAGACCTCGCGCCCGACCATCATACGCGCCAATTCGCGCTCGTCCGTCTCGGCGGTATTGACCGTGCCGATGACCCGCGCGTCGCGCATGACCGTGACGCGGTCGGAAATCTCGATGACTTCCTTGAGCTTATGCGTGATGAAGATGACCGTTTTGCCACCCTCTACCAGGTTGCGGATAGCCGCAAACAGGTCTTGCGTTTCGCTGGGCGTCAAAACGGCGGTTGGCTCATCGAGAATCAAGATTTCCGCGCCGCGATAAAGCGCCTTGAGGATCTCCACCCGCTGGCGCATGCCCACCGGAATATCCTCGATTTTGGCATTGGGATTAACAGCCAAGCCGTATTCTTGCGACAGCGCGCTGGTATCGGTAACAGCGGCTTGGAAATCGATGGACATGCCCTGTTTGGTTTCGCGGTTGAGGATGATGTTCTGCGCCACTGTGAAGGAATCCACCAGCATGAAGTTCTGGTGCACCATGCCGATGCCGTGCTCGATGGCGACTTGAGGATTGCCGATTTCGACTTCTTTTTCGCGGATGAAGATGCGCCCCGACGAGGGATGCTCCAAGCCGTAGAGCAGCTTCATCAGGGTGGATTTGCCGGCGCCGTTCTCGCCTACCAGGGCGTGGATCTCGCCTTGCTCGACAGCGAAGCTGATGTCGTCGTTGGCGTGTACGCCGTTGGGATAAATTTTGTGCACGTTTTGGGTTTCGATTATGGGCATGTTTTTCCACCGCAGAGCCATATAGGGCACAGAGAAAACCATCTTCCAAGAACTTGCCATGCATTTGTAGGGGCGAGCCTAGGTACGCTGTTGAAAATCACAGTTTCGTCCAAGCCATGTCACTGTCGGATACAGATTTAAGACCATAATGATTCATAACGGTTCTTTAAGCTCTCCCGGCCTGGTTCATGTTGGGGAATGGGGAAGTTCTTCAACAGAGTCCTGGGCTCGTCCACTCTACTCCATCAGGCGCTAGCTGGCGACCAATTTGAACTTGCGCATCTAGCGGTTGTATTCCTCATCGGCCTTGACGAAGTCGAAGTCTTCAACGGAAGGGATACGGAAGGAAAATGCTGTCGCATCGTTTCTGTTCGATACCGCGAAGTCACCCTGATTAATAATATCCATGCCGATCGAGACGTCAATGTCTCTCACCTCAACCAGACCAACACGAACATCCTGGATCTGCACGTTATTGTAGAGCAATAGATTAACCTGAAAAATCGGGACGCCGCCAGCCTCGCCCCCGGCATGACGTATATTTATGTAGCCCTCCGTCTGCAAACCGAGCTCTTTAACAACGCGCGGTGACACCATGCTGATTGTAGCCCCAGTGTCCCATGTTGATCTGAACTGCCTGCTTGAGGCTTTGGCTGCCGCGCCATAATGCTTAGACGCTGCCGAAACGAAACACGGGGTCAAAAGTTGCTTTAGTAACCCGCTAGATGTTACTCTGAAGCTGTGCCTTTTCTCAGCCATCAATTTGTTTCTAGTTCAGGAGCAGGAAAAATTCCGGTGAAGTACTCAATGTCGCGGCCGATTTCCTGGATTAGAACCGTGCCATATTCATTCTCAACATAAACTGCGTTGGCAGCCTGCCGGTAATCGTCGAAGAATCCCAGCACTTGCCGGCCCTTTATCGCCACAAGCTTCCCGTCATTATCCTTGGACAGTTCAGCCCGGATTCCGAGATAATAGTCATATTCCTTCTCCAATGGCTTCTTCATCGATTTACCTCTGCGCTACCTGTGCACTTTGAATTCTAGCACGTATTTCTTCGCGTCTTTATGAGTCCGTCTGTCAGGCTATGCACAGTCGATCATATAGACAGCGGTTTCTCCCCTACATAACAGTTTGCGTATCGCAGAGGCGAAACTTAGTGTCGCCCCTGCAATATTCGCAGATTCGGACAATTGCCTACATATCGTCCATCATCAGGTCGTCCATGCTCATGCCAGCCGTCGACATATCGGCGCAAGCCGTGCCAACCGCAGCCATCATGTCCTCGCTGGTGAAGACGGTCTGCACGTCAATGTCGCCATTGACGACGGCGGCTTCGGCAGCCTCGACCATGGCTTTGATGTCCTCGGACGTGGCCATGTCGTAGAACTCATTCTTTGCCAAGCCCACGCCGCCTTCGGGGATGCCCAGGCTCTCGGACGAGCCGTAAGGCAATTCGCCCTCGAGGTGCAGGGTGACGGCGCGGAAGATCGAGTTGTCGACATTCTTCATCATGCTGGTCAAAATGCGCTCGGCTTGGTCGGGATCGGTCTCGGCCACGATAACAGCCTGGTCGGAATCGACGCCGATGGCGTAGCGCTCTTGTTCGTGCGCCGCTTCAAAGACGCCGACGCCGGTGCCGCCAGCGATTTGGAAGACGATATCAGCGCCTTGCTCGTACATTGCCAGGGTGATTTCCTTGCCGCGGGCGGGGTCGTTCCAGCTGCCGGCGTACTGCACGATGCTGACGGTGTCCGGGTTAACCAGGCAAGCGCCTTGCTCGTAACCGACGATGAAGTCGTCGATGACCGGAATTTGCTGGCCGCCGACGGCGCCAATGGTCGGAGCGTCGTTCGTGCCATCAATCCCGCTCATGGTGACGGCGGCGGCGTAAACGCCAGCCAAGAAGGAGCCTTGATTTTGGGCGTAAGTCATCGAATAGACATTGGAGCAGCCTTCAACGCAGACGTCGGCGTTGTCGTAGGGCATAGGCGCGTCATAGAACATGAAGAGCTTGTCGGGATAGTTGTGGGCATTGGCAGCCATGAAGTCGATCATCTGGAAGGTGCCGGCGATCAAAATGTCGTAGGAATCGGTATCGGACATGACATCCAACAAGCCCGGTTCCCAATTGGCGGGGTCGATGCCGAGTTCGACGGTATCGGTTTCGATATCGTATTCGTCGGCTATGGCGTCCATGCCGCGCTGCGCGCTATCAAAAAAGGACTTGTCGCCTAGCGTCCCGTTTATGACGGAAACGATGCGCAGCGGCTCGTCCTGGGCGAAGGCGGCGAATGCCGTCAAAAACACTAGCGCTGCTACAAGCAGAAAACTTAGCTTTCTCATTTGATTCCTCCACTTTAGGATATGGGTTTTATCAGATGCGATTCTGATAAGCATATTATACCCACGTTTGGTCGGAATCGGCAAAACCTTGATGTGTCGGAAACCGTCGCGCTGCGAAGCCGGTAATATTAAACTGAAAAGCCCGTCCATTCGGACAGGCTCCAAGCCGCCTTGCGCTTTCATTCGGGTTTCCGATCGCTGAATTAAGGATTTATCCAGGCGGTACAACTTCGGTTGCCGATGGACAAGCCGAACCAGTATTCCCGATATTCAACCATGAGCCAGGCTTTGTTGTCGCCTGATATCCCGCTGCGCGCCCTTTCGCTGCCAAGTCCATGGGGAAAGCTCGTCGATGAAGCGGTGATCTTGCTGCTGACCGATGTAACTTTCCCGTTGGAAATGGTCGCTGTGGCTTTTCCCGTGACGCTTGCGCCGTCGCCAGATGCCGTGCATGAAGTCGATTTAGTACTTGGCAGGGTGGGTCCCGCGGCTGTCCGCCCACTCGCGGCCGGCGCGCCATCCTGGGCTTGAGCCGTGAATGCGATAGCAAATGCGACTAACAGCGTACAGAAACCTTTCTTCAACATGTTCGTGTCCTCCATTTGCAAAGTTTTTGGCGTCGATTCGCCATTTGCAGGCTAACACAGGTCCATGGCGGGACAGCGGTTTTCTCAGTGAACGCTCTAGGTCTGTTCATGCGCTGTTCATAGACAAGGGCGCTGCCCGTGACAATCTTCGTGATTCCGCGCGATCAATAGTTGCAGTTGCCTTTGAGGCCGCTGGCTTGGGTCGGCAATACACCCAACCATTTGAACCAGAAGGATCCAGACCAATTAAACCTGCTGGTTTTCTGCGGGTCTTGCGACGCGCTTCCGCTAAAACTCCAAGCGCCCTGGGCTTCTTCGACGCTCCAGGCGATATCCGAGACAGCACCCCCTGTCTGGCGACCCGATATGCGAATCTTTGGCTTTGGTATGCTGCCGCCGGCGCCAAGCTTCTTTACCGTCGCCACACAACTGACAAGACCTTCACCGTATTCGCTCGCCGCAATCGCGTCGCTGCTGGATTTCTGCGTCATACCCGTATGCATAGGCGGATCGTCCTGCGCGCGCGCCGTTAACAATACAATGAACAGACCACCCATGAACGCAATCCTAGACAACCGCTTGAACATGTCGCCGCCTCCTAGAAATGCTTTATCAACTTTATTGAAAGATAAATTACCGCCGTAATTCAAGACATTTTCTGTTTTCTATGGAAACGCTCGCAATTCATTCACAAACAATTCTGATTCAGATCCCAACCGGTGATAATCTCGGCAAATATATGGCGGAATGTTCGGCTGTGCTATATTTAGCTGGAAAGGCATAACATAAGGAAAGCTGAATCATCATGAAAATGATCATCGATACCGACGCCGGCGTCGACGACGCGCAGGCGATCATGCTGGCGCTGACCCACCCCGGGGTCGATGTGCTGGCCATCACCACCTTGACCGGCAACGTGCATATTCGGCAAGTCAACCCCAATGTGCTGACCATTCTCGAAATCATGCAAGCGGACGTGCCGGTATACGCCGGCATCGACCGTCCGCTGGTCCAACCCTGGGAAGACGCGGCTGAGTTCCATGGCGGCGATGGCTTGGGCGACTTCCGCGACCGACCGCCCTTGACGCGCTCGCTCGAAGCAGAGCACGCGGTACTGGCGCTATTGCGGCTTTCGCGCGAATACGCGGGCGAGCTGACCTTGATCGCGCTGGGTCCCTTGACCAATATCGCCGCCGCCATCCGCCTCGATCCCGAGTTTCCGGCGCGCGTCAAGCAATTTGTCTTCATGGGCGGCACCATCGCGGCGCATGGCAATACGCCCAACTTGACCGCCGAATACAATATCTATACCGATCCCGAAGCAGCCTTCATCACGCTGGCGGCTTTTGACGACGCGACCATGCTCAGCTGGGAGACGACGCTGGCGCATGGCTTCACCTGGGACAAGTTCAACACGCTTTGCGCCATCGACACAGTCAACGGGCGCTTCTTCGACAAAATCTCCCGTCAAACGGCGCAGCGCCTGCAGGCTATTTACAATCGTCCGGCTTACTTGCTGCCGGACCCGCTGGCGATGGCGGTCACGCTGCAGCCGGGCTTGATACGACAGAGCGGCAAGTTCTTCGTCACCGTCGAGCTGAACGGTCAGCATACACGCGGGCAAACGGTCATAGACTACAATCACATGAGTGGCAACGCGCCCAATGTTCATGTCGTGCAAGCCCTGGATACCGAAGGCGTGCACGCCCTGTTCGTCGACGCGCTATCTCGAGCCTGAATGGCGCTGCCATGACCGCCGCAAACTTGCTGACGCAGATAGAAAACGATCCAGTCTATTCCGACGCAGCGATATACAGCTATTTGCAGCGTCTCTTGGCCGCGCCCGCGCCCAACAGCGGCGCCGCCCTGCCTGGCGCGGTGGGCGAGGTCATCGCGGATATCGCCGCTGAACTGAGTTTGTCGCTTTCGGCGGAGCCGCGCATCCGCGCGACGGGCAATCTGGCGCTCGAGATCGGCGCGGAATCCGCAGGCGCCGATTTGCTCATCACGGCGCACATGGATCGGCCGTCGTTCCGGGTCTTAAATCTGGCGGAAGCCACGCTGTATCCGCTCTGCGCGATACGTGTCCCGCATCCGCAGTATCGCTGCCGCGCCAGAGCAGTTCGTTTCCTGGATGGTCGAATCGAGACCGTGGCGCAGGGCGAATTGCAATTCAGCATGGTTAATGACGAGCGGCAAATCCGCTTCGCTGTCGAGAAGGGTTCGCTAGCCTGGGGCGACACGGTATTGATGGCTGCGGAAGCGCGCCTTGCAGACGGGCGAATCGTCGGCACGGGACTGGATAACGCCGCCGGCGTCTTGATTGCTTTGCTTGCGGCGCGCTCGCTGAACGCGATGTCCGATGATTTCGCCTTGCGGAGGACTAAGGTCATTTTCGCTTTCACCGACCAGGAAGAAGGACCGCCGATTGGCTTGTTTGGGCAAGGCGCGTCGCGCCTTGCGCATGCTCTGCCGCCGCCGCGCCTGGGTTTCATCAATATCGACGCGCACAATGTCGGCGCGTCGACCGGTCATGTACCGGGAATCGGCGCGTCGCACGCCTTTGTCTCCGGATATGGCCGCGGCTCGGTCGTCCCGCTAGATGCGCAGGCGCTGGCGAGCGAAACGGCGGCAAGCATCAATTGTGAACACCCAGGCACGGTCAAACTCAATTACGGCTATGTCTCGCGCAGCGACGACATGCTGCTCAGTTTGCATGCGCGCTGCTTGGGCTTGATCGGAGTCGTGCTGGAAAACGCGCATACATGCGAAGAGACGATTGCGCTGGCGGATCTGGCGGCGGCTGCGAGGTGGGCAACCGCCTGGAATCTCAAAATGGCGCTGGCCACGAACGATTAAGCCGGCGATGATAAGCCCCCATAATTAGGGCTGCCCGCCATCCCAATATCGTTTAGCCTTGAGATTAAAGATAAAGGTTTTGCGAAAAAGGATAGCCTGATGCGATACAACAAGCCACGCCGATACTGGACGAAATGCCCTAGCTGCCGCTGCAATGTGTTTTATTATGAAAATGAACATGGATCGCGGGTATTCTTTGACGATACGGGTCCATTTTGGCCCAAGCACCATTGCCAGCAAAGACAACTTAAGCTAAACCTCGGCGCGCAAGGCACTGCGGCGCGCAAGCCAGTGAGTGAGTTTGCAGCTAAACCGGCGAAGAAGTCTAAGATCAAGCGCAATCGGGCGACTAGCGCCAAGTCAGCGCCATCTCAGTTTCGTCACAGCCTTTGGTATCCAAAACAATTTGAATCGGCATTGGAAGGATTGGACGCATAAGCCGCGATAGTGCCATCTAGCAAGCGCCTCATCGGACGAATGCCCATTGGGTTGTAATAATTAACTCGCCGGCTCCACATTCTCTCGGCGACGATACATGCCTGTAAGCATGGCCGTCAAGTCGATTCCTTCATCCAGGTCTTCCCAAAAAATGTTGAGTCCAAACAATTCGTAGTTCTTCCGTTGCGAGTCGGTGGCCTTCTGCAAGCGTGGATAGAATTTCAAGGGAAGACTAATCACTCGACCATCAGCGAGTGAAATTCGCACACGCTTTTTGGAGAATGATACTTTTTTCGCAGCGCAGCGGACTGGATTCACCAGCGGCACCATATCCATGGCATATCCTCCCATTCTAATATCCCTCGCTTCCTGGCATACCGTGATACTTTACCCAAGTCTCAATTAGTCTGTCTTTATGCTCATTATAAGAGATTATACAAAGATTCTGACGCGGGGTGAATTTGAAGCGCCTCGGCAAATGCGCTAAAGTGGCGGAATACTCAAGTTAACGAATAAAGGACAACCCACATGCCCGACCGCAGCCCCATGCACCAGCAAATCGACACGCTGCCCGATCTCATCCGCGACATCGTAGATCCCTTCGACGCCTCTGCCCGCCGCGCCTTCGACTTCGAGACCTGCACATCGGCCAAGCGCATCTATCTGGTCGGCTGCGGCGACAGCCATCACGCGCCAGTGGGGGCCGAGCTGGCTTTTCATCAGTTGACGGGCCTGCCGACGCAAGCGCTCAGCTCCCTGCCTTTCAGCCGCTATACCGCCGGCTACCTGCCCGATACAGGTCCCAAGACTAATCTGGTCATCTGTGTTTCGGTCTCTGGCGAAGTCAGCCGCACGATTGAAGCGATGGATCTGGCGCGTAAAGCCGGCGCAAGGACCGTGGCGCTGACCGGCAATCCGGGCGCGCCGCTAGCAGCCGTGGCGGAAACCGTGTTTGAAACCGCCGTGCCGCCTCTGCCCGATGAATTGGCTGGCATGATTGTCCCCGGCATCCGCTCCTACCTGGCTTCGCAAATCGCCCTGCTGCTAGCGGCGCTGCGCATCGCCGAGGTGCGCGGCGCGCTAAGCACCGCCGTCGCCGATGCCGAACGCCGCGCCATCGCAGATTTGGCGGACGCGGTTGAAGAGACCATCCAGGTCTGCGAACCGATTGTAGACGAGTTGGTTGAGCGCTGGCGGGGGGCTAAGCTCTTCGAATTTGTCGGCGCGGGACCGCTCTATGGCGTGGCCATGTTCAGCGCGGCGAAAGTCCTGGAAGCCAGCGGGGACCCTGCTTTGGCGCAAGAGACCGAAGAATGGTCGCACTTACAGTACTTCGCGGCTGACGCCGATACAGCGCTGATTTTGCTTTCCGCCAATCAATTCGACGCCGACCGCATGGCGGAAGTGGCGCGCGCGGCGCGCAGCATCTCGCGCCCGATCGCCTTGGTATCGACCGCGGACGCAAGCGAGATCCGGCAATATGTCGATACCACCCTGCGGATACCGCGGCCGATACCGGAGCGCTACGCTTCCATCGTCTACAGCATCCCGGGCGAGCTATTTTCAGCAGCCCGCGCCGCGGCGCTGGGCTCGCCCTATTTCCGGGATTTCGAGGGCGGGCGGAAGGTCCCCTGGGCGAATGGCGCCAGCCAGATCTATTCCAGCCACAGAATCACCGAAGTGAAGCGCTAAACCATCATGTCCGTGCCCGAGTTCATCGCCGTCGGCAGCGTCATCATCGACGACATCGTATATCCCGATGGACGCACCAGCATGGGCGTTCTGGGCGGTGGCGGCGCCCATGCCGCTTATGGCATGGCGCTGGCGGGCGCGAGGCCCGCCTTAGTCGGCATGGTCGGCGAGGACCTGCCGCTGGATATCCGCGCGCGGCTGGAAAAGGATTTCGATACATCGGGTCTAGCTTGGACTCGTCATCCGCAGCTGCGCGGCTGGCAGATCTTTGAATGGAACGGCGTTCGCAACGAGATCTTCCGCGTCGATGTCGTCGAGCCATTCATGTACGGACCGGACGCGGATAGCCCGCAAATCCCCTTCGCCGACGCGGGGGGCTTGACACTGCTGCGGGGGGCGGCGCATGTGGCGGCTTGGCGGCGGCGCTTCCCGCGCGCGACGCTGCTTTGGGAACCGGTGCGCGTCTTCATGCTCAGTGGCGACCACGAGGCATTCCTGCGCGGCATGCCCCAAGCCGACATCGTTTCGCCCAATCTGCACGAAGCGCAAACCATGTACGGCGTCGATGACGCAGCCGAACTGATGCGGCGCATGCTGGCCGACGGCTGCAAAATCGCCGCCTTGCGCATGGGCGATCTTGGCTCGCTGGTGGCGCGGCAAGGGGACGGCAAAGCCTATGCCATCCCGGCTATCGACGTAGAGCGCTTGCTGGACCAGACCGGCGCCGGCAATACCTACTGCGGCGGCTTCGTCGTCGGCTGGAACCGGGAGCGAGACCTGGCGAGGGCCGGCTGTTATGGCGCGTCGGCCGCGTCTTTCGCGCTGGAGTACGTCGGCTGCGCCGAAATACCCTCGCAGCGCGCGAGCGAATGGCGGCGGCGCTTTGATGAAGCGCTGTCGGGGGTCAGAGAGATCACATTGTGAAGCAGACATGCCCGCGCCATTCGATTGCTGCATAGACCGTGGATAGTCCGTGGAAAAAACGGAGGGCGAAGAAATGGATCCATTTCTGGCGGCGGCGCTTGCCGAAGCGCAGCAAGGACTGGCAGAAGGCGGCATCCCAATCGGTTCGGTCCTGGTTCTCGACGGCGAGATTGTCGGCCGCGGACGCAACCGGCGGGTGCAACGCGGCAGCCCGGTGCTGCATGCCGAAATGGATTGCCTGGAAAATGCCGGGCGCCTCGGCGCGCGTGATTATCAACGGGCGACCTTGTATAGCACCTTGTCGCCCTGCGATATGTGCAGCGGCGCGATCTTGTTATACCAGATCCCGACAGTCGTCATCGGCGAAAACCGCAGTTTTCAAGGTCCCGAGGCTTATCTCAGCGCGCGCGGCGTGCATTTGATTCAGCTTGATGACGAAGCCTGCTACCGGCTGATGCAAGATTTCATTCGCGACAAGCCCGGGCTATGGAACGAGGACATCGGCCTATAGCCGCATCGGGCGCTCAAGCGTAGAGTTCCTTCGCTTCTTGAAACAGTCGCTTCAATTCGGCGAGGACTTGCGCGCCCTCGCCTCCCTCCATCAAATACTGGCGGATGGGCGCGCCGGCATGATCCTGAAAATGCAAGTAGCCGGGGAATCTCGGCCGCAGATAGGCGCGGTCTAGCGCGGGCAAGGTATTGCGGAAATAGTCGCGGCTGCGGCGATTGACCTCGTCGTCGATCCAGGCGCTGCGGTGACCGGGCTGCCCTCCATTCTCGAAGAATAGCGTCCCTTGGATGACCGGGCTGGCGCTGTACATGGCATAATCGCGCGCGATTTCCAATGATTTGCAGCCCGTGGAAATCGCCAGCCCAGTGCCGCCCAGCGTCGTTTGGCAGCGCCCCTTTCCGTCGATATCAACCATATCGTCAAAAATCAGCACATTGTCCGAGTAGCCGGCGCGAGAATAATTGGAGTAACCGTAGGCGAAGGGGCAGTAAACGTAGTCTTCGCGCCGCGAAAGCGCTTCGTAAACGGCAATCGGGTTCCAGCTGAAGATTTCCCGCGGGCACAGGCTGGCGAGTTCGCGCAATTGCTCCAAGGCGCTTAAGCTCAGCTCATCGGATACCGCCCATTCGTCGTCGACAAAGGGCGCTTGTCCCTGGGTGGCGCAGAGCATGTAGAAATTCATCAGCGTATCGATTTCGATGCCAGGCATAATCACCCGCCCCTGCCGCGCCAGCGCCAGCAGGTCGCTCCAGGTTTCCGGCTTAGCCAAGTCGTAACGGGCGAGCAAATCGGCTCGATAGGCAGCCACAGGCGTGGCGGCGTCAATCGCCAAGGCGCATTGATTGCCGTTGAAGACGTAACTAGCATGCGAATGCCCGACCGAGTGGCGCGCCTGATCCGCCAGGTAAGCGCCCGGGATAATCTCCTGCAGCGGGACCAAGACCTGGCTGTGAGCCGCGTAACCCGCCCAAGGATGGTCGATCACCAGCAAGTCATAGTCCTCCGCCAAGCCTTGAATCGGCGCATTGGCGAATTCCTGCAAGGAGCGCTTCTCCCAGACGATTTCCAAGCCCGGGCGCATTTCGCAGAAGCGCTGCGCAGTCGCCACCACCGATACAAAGCCGCGCGAGTGATTCCAGGTGATACCGCGTAAGCTGGTCGTCATTTGTCGCCCCTTGTCAGTCCAATCGTCTTGTACGAGCCGCCCCCAGGAGTAGCGAGCGTTTTTGCTTGCAAAAGTCAGTTTTATATGCAAAATATAGTCAGCGTGCTGCGCCTTGTCAACCGGCGCGTGGTTTCGTCCCTTTGGCAAAAGACAGGATGCGCTGATGATAAAGACCACTTATTTTGAAGACTACAAAATCGGGGAAAGCCGCCAGACCTTTGGCAGAACCATCACCGAAGCCGATATCGTGCTGCATGCCGGGCAAACCGGGGATTTCTTCCCGCACCACATGGACGCCGAGTGGGTGAAGACCCAGGTATTCAAAGAGCGCGTCGCCCATGGCACCTTGATCCTATGCGTGGCCATCGGCATGACAGCCAACGAGATCAATCCCGTCGCCTTCTCCTATGGTTACGACCGCGTCCGTTTCATTCGTCCCGTATTCATCGGCGATACAATCACGGTCAAGGCGACCATCAGCGAAAAGCGCGATTATCCCAAGCGCCCCGATCACGGCTATGTGGTTGAGCAGGTCGAAGTCTACAACCAGCACGACAAGATCGTGCTGGCTTGCCAGCATTTGTATCTGGTCCAGCGCAAGGAAGGCGCGGACAGCGCTTGATTCGGCAGCAAAGGCAATCCGCGCAGCGGCGGTCATCAACAATGAATGAGGGTAAATCGGCGCCAAATTACAGCGTCCCGGCTTTGGAAAAAGGCTTGGCAGTTCTGGAATTGCTGGCCGAGGCTTCCGAGCCGCTTTCGCTATCCCAGATTTCGGAGAGGACCGAAAACAGCACAAGCCAACTCTTCCGCACCATGACCTGCCTGGCGGAAAGCGGATTTGTCATCAAGGATGATGTCTCGGGCAAATACATGCTGACGCTCAAGCTCTTTGAGCTGGCAAACCGACATTCGCCGCTGGAACATCTGCTGCAAGTGGCAAATTTGCCGATGCAAGAACTGGCATGGACGATTCGCGAATCTTGCCATATCAGCATTATGCAGCAGCGGCAATTGCTGGTGGTCGGTCAGGTAGAAAGCCCGGAGCAGGTGCAGATCATGGTCTCGGTCGGCGCGACCTTCCCGCTAACGCGGACGGTTTCGGGGCGCATATTGCTCGCGGCTCTGCGCGATAGCAGCATCGAAATGACACTTGAACAGGATCCCGACTATCGCGCTATGAGCGCTGAAGAACGCGCGCTCTTTTGGGGGCGCATCGGGGATATTCGCCGCAGCGGCCTCTCTAGCGCCGTGGACGAATCCTTCATCGGCTTGAAGGATACCGCCGTCTTGGTCGGCAACCCCGATGTTGGGGTAACAGCGGCGCTTGCCGTCACGCAATTGACAGCGACGCGTCAAAGCAGCGAGCCGCACAAAGTAGTCGCGGCGCTGCGCCATTGCGCGCGCCAGATCAACGAACGCGCCGGCTTGAGATATGTACCGGAGCAGCCCAGCCTGATGGCGAACCCAGTCTAAACCTGTCTGAATCCAGTCCAACAGCCGCGCGGCGCATCAGCTTGCCGTGCTGTCACGGAAACAAGCTGGTTACTTGCCCGAGCAAGGGATTTGAAATAAGAAGGGAAATGCCATGCCTCCATTCAGTGTTCGACAAAAAGCGCTCTTGCCAAAAAATCCGCCGCCGATCGTGAGCATCGGCTTGGGCGGCATCGCGCACGACGCCCATTACCCGGCTTATCGCAGCGCGGGATTCGAGGTAGTCGGCGGCTTCGACATCGACGCCGAGCGCGCCGCTATGATGAAGGACAAATTCGCCATCCCGCTGATTTACGCATCTCTCGGCGAGGCGATCGAGAAGGCACCGGAAAATGCTGTTTTTGATGTCGCTGTGCCGGGCAGCGCCATCAGCGACATCTTGCGCCAAATCCCGGCGGGGCGCGCCGTTCTCATTCAAAAGCCCATGGGCGAAGACATGGCGCAGGCGCGGGAGATCCTCGACCTTTGCCGGGCGAGAAACTTGCTGGCAGCCATCAATTTTCAATTGCGCTTCGCGCCCTTTATCATCGCCGCGCGCGACATGATAAGTCAGGGCTTGATTGGCGAGCTCTGCGATATGGAATTCCGCGTGCAGTGCAATACGCCCTGGCACTTATGGGGCTTTCTCTTTCCCCTGCCCCGCGTCGAAATCCTCTATCACAGCATCCATTATGTCGATCTGGTCCGGTCTTTCTGTGGCAGTCCAGCCTCGGTATACGCCAAGACAATGAGCCATCCATCGGCGCCGGCGTTGAAAGGCGGCGTCCGCTCGATGATTATCATGGATTATGGCGAAAACCCGCGCGTCAACGTGATGACAAACCACAGCCACGCCTATGGACCGGAAAAGCAGCAATCCTATGTCAAGTTCGAAGGCAGCAAGGGCGCCATCCAGATCCGCGCCGGCTTGAATATGAATTACCCGGACGGCGTGCCGGACCGCTTCGAATACGTTTTGCTGGAAGGGGAAAGGCAGCCCGTGTGGCAGTCGCTGGAAATCGAAGGTTCCTGGTTTCCGGAAGCGTTCATTGGCACTATGGCCAGCTTGATGCGCTATGTCAATGGCGAGGCGGATGTGCTGCCGACATCGGTTGAAGACGCCATCGAAACCATGGCGACTGTGGAAGCGGCTTATACGTCCAGCGCGCAAGGCGGGACGGCGCTGCCATAAACTAGGAAAAAGCGTATTTTGAAATCATGCTGGGAAAGGTTATAATGTTGCTATCGCGCTCAGGAGCAGGCAATGCAATTTGACACCAATCTGTCTTTGGATATTGTGGTAACGATCCTTGCCGTTCTTGCCGCAGTTTGGCGCTTGGACAGCAAAATCGACGCCGTGCGCTCCGAACTCAAGAAAGAAATCTCCGATTCTCACAAGGAGCTAAAGGACGATATTGCCGCAGTCCGCTCGGAAAATGCCAAAACTAGCCAAAATCTAAAGGACGATATTGCCGTAGTCCGCTCGGAAAATGCCAAAACTAGCCAAAATCTAAAGGACGATATTGCCGTAGTCCGTACTGAATTGAAGGACGATATTGCTGAATTCCGAACTGAATTGAAGGACGATATTGCTGAATTCCGAACTGAACTGAAGGAAGATATTGCTGAATTCCGAACTGACCTTAAAAACGATATTACCGAAGTCCGTTTAGAGAACGCTGAAACGCGCCGAGAACTGAAAGCGGAAAATGCTGAAATGCGCGCGGACACTCGCAGGATCGAATCCAAGGTTGATGACGCTAGACAGCGATTAGCGCGTATTGAAGGAAGGCTGGAAATACGCGCGGAGCGGGCAGAAGCCGCGCCCCCTCCAGCGACCGCCTAAGTTCTTGACTACAAGTTAAGTCCATAAAAACTGTTCGCCGTACCGCCTAGCAGAGCGTCCTTTTCCGCTTCGGACAAGTCGGCGATGGCTTTGTTGGTTTCGTCCCAGACCTTGGCGTAATCGCCGGCCAGTACCGCCACGGGCCAATCGCTGCCGAACATGAGCCGATCAAGGCCGAATTGCTCGATGGCGAAATCGATATGCGGTTTGATATCCTCGTAGGTCCAGTTTTCGAAGTCGGGCGTAACGGTATTCAAGCCAGATAATTTCGCATAGACATTCGGGCTTTCGGCCGCGGCCGCCATCTGTTCGCGCCAGACGGCGCGGTCGGCTTCGTCCAGCGGCGGCTTCGCCAGGTGATCGATGACCAGCTTAAGCTCTGGCACTTGCTCGGCTAGCGCCGGCACATGCTTGAGGTGATTGGGGAAGACCGCCACCACATCAAAGGTCAAGCCGCGGTCCGCCAGCAACTGCAAGCCTTCAATCACCTGTTTCTGGATGACCCAATCGGGATTGCCCTCTTCGTGAATCAAATGGCGTATGCCTTTGAAATAGGGGTTGCGCGCATATTCATCCAGCTTTCTGTCAGCCTCTGCGGGATCATGCAGCGGCGCCCAACCGACCACGCCAGCCACCCAGTCTTCTGCCGCGGCTATCGTCAACATCGAGTCGGTATCGGCGTAGGAATCCATCGCTTGCACGATGACTGTCTTGTCGACGCCGCATGCCGCCAACTGCGGCGCCAATTCCGCGGCGTCAAAATTGCGGTAAATCGGTCCATAAGCGGGCACAAGCCAGGGGTAAGCCACTTCGTCAAGGTTCCAGAAATGCTGGTGGGAATCAACTCTGAGCATGCGTGCCTCCTCGCTGGCTTGCGCCCGCCGCGGCGGGCCGCGAATTTCGATTTGACAGATCGGATATTGCTGACTATATTTTACATACAAAAAGTGTTTTTGCAAGCAAAACAGTATCGCAGCGCGTGACGGGGGAGAACATAGCCATTATGCGACCTTTGGAAGGTTTATTGGTACTCGATTTTAGCATATTTCTGTCCGGCCCTTCGGCGGCGCTGCGCCTGGCCGATTTGGGCGCGCGGGTGATCAAAGTGGAGCGGCCCGACGGTGGCGACCTGTGCCGGCAGCTTTATATTTCCGAGCTAGAGCTGGACGGCGAAAGCACCCTCTTTCATTCGATCAACCGCAACAAAGAAAGCTTCGCCGCCAATTTGAAAAACCCAGCCGATCTGGCGCGGGTGCGCGAGCTAATCGCCCGAGCTGATGTGCTGGTGCAGAATTTTCGCCCGGGCGTGATGGCGCGCCTGGGGCTGGATTACGAGGCTGTTCGCGCCATCAATCCGCGCCTGGTTTACGGCGAGATCACGGGTTATGGCAACGAAGGCGTCTGGGTCTACAAACCCGGGCAAGACTTGCTGCTGCAAGCGATATCGGGCTTGGTCTGGCTGAATGGCGATGCCGATCGGCCGCCGACGCCCTTTGGCTTGGCGGTGGTGGACCTTTTCACGGGCGCGCATTTGGTTCAGGGCATCCTGGCTTGCCTGGTGCGGCGCGGCCTGACCGGCGAAGGCGGGTTGGCGCAAGTCAGCCTGCTGGAATCCATTCTCGATTTTCAATTCGAAGTATTAACCACACACCTCAACGACGGCGGCAAACTGCCGCAGCGCAGCACGATTAACAACGCCCATGCCTACTTGGCCGCGCCCTATGGCATCTACGAGACGGCGGACGGTTATCTGGCGCTGGCGATGGGCTCGATCCCGGTATTGGGCGAATTGCTGGATTGCCCGCCACTGCTGGCTTACCCCGACCCGTCTACCTGGTTCACAAAGCGAGACGAAATCAAGGCGCATCTGGTGGCGCACCTGCGCGGACAATCGACAGCGCATTGGTTAGGCATCTTGGAGCCAAAAGACATCTGGTGCGCCGATGTGCTGACCTGGGATCGGCTGCTGCAGCACGAGGGATTTGAGGTGATCGATATGGTCCAAGAGGTCGCGCGCAGCGAAACCGTCAAACTGGACACGCTGCGCTGCCCCATCCGCATTGACGGGCAGATCTTGAAGAATCCCAAAGGCGCGCCGCGTATTGGCGAAGATACAGACCGCATCATGGCGGAATTTGCGATTAGCGGCTAAGGAGACAATCATGCCAGAAAATACGCCCCTAGAAATGCACAAAGACCTGCCCCTATTTAATACCGAAACCTGGATGTACGAGGAATTCGAGATTGGCGCCAAAATCAAATCGATCCGGCGCACGCTTTCCGAAGGCGAGTGCATGATCTTCAACGCCATCGTGCTCGATATGCACCCGTATGTCGCCGATGAGATTTTCGCCCGCGACGAAGGCATCTTCGACAAGCGCTTGGTGGCCGGTTCGATGGTTTTCAGCATCGGCTTGGGCTTAATGGCGCATAATAACATTCACACCTTCAGCTACGGCTATGACAAGCTGCGCTTCATCAAGCCGGTTTTCATCGGCGATACCATCTATACCGTGCGCACACAACTGAGCAAAGAACCGAAATACGCGGAGATGGGTCTGGTCAAAGTCAGTTACGAAGTCTATAAGAACGAAGGCGTGCTGGCGCTATACTGCGAGCATCTTCAGACGGTGAAGTATCGTTATCCGGAGAATTTCGCCAATGACAAGTAGAAGATACCCTGGAGCGGAAAAATGCAGCGTTTTGGACAAGTGATCGGCATCAAAAAAGAGCATCTGGAAGAATATTCGCGCCTGCACGCGGATGTATGGACCGGCGTGCTGCGGAAGATCGAAGAATGCAACATCCGCAATTATTCAATCTACCATTATGGCGATCTGCTCTTCGCCTATATGGAATATCATGGCGACGACTTTGAAGCGGATATGGCGAAGATGGCGGCTGATGAGACGACGCAGAAGTGGTGGGATATCTGCATGCCCATGCAGAATCCCGTGCCCGACCGCGCCGAAGGCGAATGGTGGAAGACGCTCGACGAGGTCTTTCATATGGATTAGTAGTCGCCCTGGTCTTTGACCTGTCGATCTACACCGTAATTTCTTGGCGCGCTTCGACATCAAGACTCACTCGAAAGACAGATCTCGCAAAACTTGGCGAATCCATTTTGGATTCACGCCGTCGTTATCTCGACGCAGTCCAATATGCAACAGCCAGATCACGCGATCGTCAATGAATTAAGTAATCCGAAAGCCGCCGCGCGCGCCGCTCTTGGCTGAGCTGTTTGTAATTCTCGCCCGATAAACGTCGGCGCTGGCCATACCCTTGAGTAAGGTATCTGCTCTGCGTTCCCCACGTTGCAGTTGCGCGGCAAACTTCGCGATGTCTTCGCCGACGCTTCGGTGATCTTTACGGAGATTCTTTACTAGACGGTCAAATTGCCTAGTCGTCCTGATGGGTTTTGTCATTTCCCATCGTTTCCGCGCGCAATTCATCTAGCAACTCGCTTAGCGGACGGCCATCGCAGTCTTTCATTTGCCGCACGCTAATCCGCATGCTCTTTAAGTACTCGCTTTGGGCTGCGCTTAGGTCATTCTGTTCCTCGGACGCAGGCTGTTGCAAACTTGTCACTTGCGCCGACATACTATTCACTCTCACCGCAGAAGCGCTTTTGGCATCTCTCTTCGTTTGCTTACCGTTTGCTTCGCCCATTCCTGTACCTCCGCAGAGCATCGACTATACACGGATGAGCCATCATTTATTGCACAACGATATGATAACATCTTCCCAAACCATATTCAATGATAGCGATTTTCATCAATTGTAGAGGGAGTGGAGCAGCGCAGACCGGGCTAATCGCGCCAAGGGTGTAGCCGCCTAAGAACCTGTGGTAGCCTATACGCCACCTTGCGCCCTTGTGTCTAGGAGGGGAAACCGGGGCTGACGCTCACCAAACTCTACAACACCGCCACTGTCGCGTTGTCGATGAAATCCCAATCCCACTCGATGCCGGTGCCCGCGCCCTGCGGTGGATGGGCATACCCTTCGGCGTCAATCTGAATCGGATTCTTGATTCCCAGCCCTAGCAAGCTGCTGGGAATCAGCGCTTCGAAGAATTCGCAATTAGCGATGGCGCAGCAGCAATGCAAGTTTACGATGTCTAGAGCCGGATAAACCGCCGTATGCACTTCGCAACGGACACCGAAAGACTCAGCCAGGTGCGCTGTTTTCATCAAGGCGGTCACGCCGCCCTTCCACGAGACATCGCTGCGCACGATATCGACCACGCCGCTGGCGATGCACTCCGCCGTTGAATAGTGCGAACCAGCCAGCACCTCGGTGCCAGCGATGGGAATATCCAGGTCGCGCGCCAAGCGCCGCAAGCCATGAAAGTCGACATCGTAGAGCGGCTCTTCGAACCAATGATAATTCAGCTTTTCCAGCTCCCGGCCCATGCGCAGCGCCTCGTCATAATAGAGGTGGGCGGTGACCGGATCCGCCATCAGCTTGAAATGTGGATCATCGCCGATCTGCTCGCGGCACAGGCGATAGGCTTCCAGCGCCTCGTTGTAATCGCCCGGCGGATGCAGTTTATAGCCGTGGAAGCCCTGCGCCTTGAACTCGGCAACCTGGTCGGCATAGTCCTGCGGCGAATCCAGGAAGAGCGAACTGACATAAGTCGGCACTTTTTCACGATAGTGTCCTAACAGCTTGTAAAGCGGCAGATCGGCGATTTTGCCTGCGATATCCCAGAGCGCGATATCAAAGGGACCGTATGAATATATCGGCGGGAAATGCCAGAAGCGTTCATAGCGCCGGAAGTCTTGCCAGTGCTTTTCGCGGGCTAGGGCGTCCTTGCCGATGAAAAATGGTTTGAGCGAATCAGCCGCGAAGCTGCCCGCCATCTCCGCGCCCATGCCGGCGAAGCCCATGCTGAGGCCATCCAGGCCCGCGTCGGTCGAAAGCTTGACCATGATGAAGTGCAAATCCGAGCGCTGGACATCGCGCATTTCACCTTCCGCCATGACCTCTTCTTGATGTTTGCAGACTCGGATTTCGATATCAGTGATTTTCATGTATCACTCCAGTGATGGGCATCTCAGCCTTTTACCGCGCCGAAGGTTAAGCCGCTGACCAGGTTGCGCTGCACCAGAATCACGAAGATGACCGCCGGCGCTGGCATGAGCGCGAGGGCAAATCCATACCGCTCGATTGGGCGCTGACGCCAGAAGGCTTGGAAACGGATGATCCCAGCGCCGCCATGGCCGGCGCATTGCTCGGCATTGGGCAGTAGCGGGCGGGTGGTTTGATCGCTGTCAGTGTGTTAACGTTCGCTTGGCGCGAATCGAGTAAGGAATGGATATAATATGTCTCGAACAATTGTCCCGATTTTATCGCTTGTCCTTTTCTTCAGCTCAGCGCCGGCGCTGGCGGCATTACCCGCTCCAACGAACATTCGCGCCATTGTGAATAAGACAATTGTTTGGGATGCGGTCCCTGGAGCGACTTTTTACTCTTTGGAGTGGCGCGGTCCTGGTCTCGCACAGTGGCAACCTCAACCGATCGAAAATGGCGCGACTTCTTATCGCAGCCGCAGGTTTGAATACGGCATAGAATATCTTGTGCGGGTGCGAGCGAAGGGTGGCATCTTCGGCAACAGCCTTTGGAGCGATCCTGTACCTATAACCTTCCCGCCGCCGAAGGAACTCGCCAAGCCTGTGCTGGTAAAGGGCGATGGCGTTTCGGTGAGCTGGTCAAGAGTAAACGGCGCGAAAGAGTACTTTATCCGTTTGCACAATGGCAAAAGAGCCAGCACTTATCGACAGGATGGCAACATCCTCACGTTCAGTTTTGCCAAGGCGCTGCCCGGTGTTACCTATAAAATCAGCGTTCGCGCGGCCGGAGATGGTATTCATTACAAGCGGCGCGGGATGTGGAGTGAACCTCCTGCGGAGTTTAAGTACAATCCTCCGCCCACCGCTACGCCCATCCAAGCGCAGGCTTTGTCCGCGCCTACCGATCTGCGCTGCCATGAGCGGCAAATCTGTTTCAAGCGGGTGGCGAATGCCTTAGCCTACGCGATTGTTGAAAAGCCCGATGGTGTTGATGACCAGGTGCAGGGAAGCTCTGACGATGATGGTGCGGATGAGGATGAGGTCGATGTAGAGGAGTGTCTGCCTTTAGGCGATAGGTTTGAAGTAGGTGATACCGTCTATGTTATCGCCATCAGCTCGCCATTGGATCCGAATTTACAACCAGCGATTTTGGCGACGGCATATCCTTGATTGATGCCTGTTTTGCGGATACTCAGCCTACCGCGACAGCCACAGACATACCTACATCGACCGATGGTCCTACTGATACTCCCACGCCCACCGAGACGCCGACTGAGACGCCGACAGCGACTTACACGCCAACGAATACGCCAACGGCGACTGACACGCCAATAGACACGCCCACAGCGACATACACAGCCACAGACACACCCACAGCGACATACACGGCTACTCCAAAGGCAACATACACTGCCACGCCGACAGCGACATTCACAGCCACGCCAACGGCGACATTCACCGCTACGCCGACTGCGACTTACACGCCGACTGTCACGCCAAGTCCTGAGCCTATGGTCTTGGCTGTGGTTGATCTGCGTCATTTGGGCGGGGGCAAGATCGTGTGGGACCTAGTGATGGGCGCGGTGGGTTATAACTTCTGGTATTTCTCAAGCGAGAATGAGGTAGAAGAGGAATTGTCGCTGCCGGCGGGGACAACTCAATTCAGCGTTCCTAATGACAAGCTAGGCGGGAATTACAGCGCGTATGCACAGGCTTTAGGGGATGACGTCAAATATGAGGAGATCGGACCGATTGGCCCGCCGCTGTCGTTCAGTTTCCCGAGAATAACGCCCACCTTCACGCCGACGAATACGCCTACGAACACGCCAACGCCGACGGATACGCCCGTGCCAACGGCTACGCCCGTGCGAACGGATACGCCTGTGCCGACCGCGACAAATGTTCCGCCAAAGCCCAAGCCTAAAGACGACGATGATGAAGATGATGAAGATGATGATGATGAAGATGATGATGACGACCGGGAATGCAAGAAGCGCCAGGAAACCCGTACGGAATCACGCGATTCGGAAGGCTGCACCCAAACGCGCAGCTCCACGCGGTCGGTTCGGACGTCCGGTGTATGCGATACCAATGAGAGTCCCTGGAGCCCGTGGAGCGACTGGAGTCCAAGCGGCTGTCCTGTGAAGCCGACTGAGCCGCCGAAGGAGACCTGCAGTTGGTCGTCTGGCGAGTGGTCAGTTACTCAAACTAGGCCGCAAGGTCATTATTGCACAGTGTATATTTACGAGCGCAAGTTGCGGCAATGGACATGTAGAAAAGGTGGCCAGATCACTAAACAGGAGAATCGAATAACCAGCGATTGGAAGCAGATCGGTGCTCGAAATAATACGCCTCCATGCCTACCTCCTGGCTGATCCGCTGAGTAGAATATCCATAAGCAGGGCATTCAGCCCCGAAAGGAGGGTGCATTTCAATACTTTGGGGGGAATCCCAAGGCATAGCGATGTTGCATTGCCCTATAGCAGATTCTTGATGGAAATTGTCTATTTGACTTTGTGTTCTTCGCGGTTTTGTGCTTAGTTTTGCTATTGAAAGGCAATGCCATGTGAACGCCCAATAATTTGAAATGCACCCGGGGCGATTGACGGTCAGTGTCGCAGGGCTGTGTCCACGCGCCCCACGCGACCCTGTGCCGCGCGTAGACACTGCGGTTCAATCGCCCACGATTTTGCACCCAATTTCATGAGCGAGCCTTGGCTCGCCCCTACAATTCATCAATTTGATGTTAAATTCGACAGTTATGGATATTGTAGCGATTGCCCTGCAGCAAAACGCCTTACAGGAGCAGCCACATGCGCGACATCAGCATCAGCAAGATAAGCAGCCAGGATCTGCGCTATGCGCTGGAAGCAGGCGCCGGCGCGGACAGCGTGCATAGCAACCCGCAGTATTCCTACGCCGTGACGCGGCTGGAAACAGATAGCGACCTGTGCGGCACGGGCTTGGCTTTCACCCTGGGCGGCGGCAACGACCTGGTCTGCCGCGCCATCGACGCGCTGGCGCCTGCCCTGGCTGGGCGCGAGATTGAAGGGCTGATGGCGGAGTTTGGCGACGTCTACGCGGCTATGCTGGAGCATCCGCAGTATCGTTGGCTGGGTCCGCATAAGGGCGTGGTGCACCTGGCGCTGTCTTCCATCGTCAATGCCTGCTTCGACCTATGGGCGAAGGCGCGGAATCTGCCCTTGTGGCGGCTGCTGCTGGATTTGACGCCGGAGCAACTGCTGGCGACGCTGCACCTGCGCTACATCGACGATGTGCTGAGCGAGCAAGAAGCATTGGCGATACTGCGCAAGGAGCTGCCGCTGCGGGGACAGCGGATGGATATTCTTGAACAGGGCTATCCCGGCTACGACACGTCGATTGGCTGGATTCAATACTCCGATGACGCCATCAAAGAGAATCTCGTCAAATCGATGGACCAGGGTTTCGGCTCGGTCAAGCTCAAAGTAGGCTCGGATGACCCAGCCCGCGATATCCGCCGCGCCTTCCTGGTGCGCGAAACAGTTGGCGAAGAGTCCCGCGTCATGCTCGATGTCAACCAACAATGGACCCTGCCGCAGGCGATCGACATGTGCCAGAAATTAGCCGGCATGAATCCCTATTGGATTGAAGAACCCACCCACCCCGACGATGTGCTGGCGCATCAAAGGCTGGCGCGCGCCATCGCGCCTATGAAGCTGGCAATCGGCGAGCACCTGCCCAATCAAGTCGTCTTCAAGAACTATCTGCAGGCGGGGGCGGCGGGGTTCTTGCAGCCGGATTGCGCGCGGCTCGGCGGAGTCAGCGAATTCATCGCCGTAAGCCTGATGGCGCGCAAGCACGGCATACCGGTCGTGCCGCATGTGGGCGACATGGGGCAGATCCACCAGCATCTAGTGCTTTTCAATCATATCGCGCTGGGCCACGAGGTCAACTTCCTGGAATACATTCCGCACCTGCGCCAGCACTTCTCGCAGCCAGCGCGTGTGCAAGGCGGCGTTTATGCGACGCCGCGGGAGCCAGGCAGCAGTTCCGACCTGAAAGCGCTTGGCTGAGCGTCCGCAAGCGCCTGTCAGCTATGAACCGGTCAGCGCGCCAGGCGCTCAATCAAGAAATCTTCGAAGCCCTTGACATCAACCCCGAGCGCCACCCGCGCATTCTCCGTCCAATCGGCATCCGGCGAGCGCATCAAATGATAATTTGCCACAGAGGCCGCAGAAGTTAATCCAACTTAGGTTTCGTTGCCCGGCGCAAATTGCGGCAATATTTGGCAAATGAACCTGAAAGGGGTACTATTATAAGATAGTATAAATTCGAAGCCTCAGCGACAGGCGACGAAGTCGCTCCGCCGAGCTTCAGCTTTTGTTCGAATGCGATTAGCAAGTAATAGTCATAAGGAGACTGAAATGACTAAACCTTCGTTTTTTAAGATTGTATTTCTGGCTCTGGTCGCGCTGTTGGCGCTGCCGGGCGCGGCTTTGGCGCAGACCCCGGTCACGCTCATGCACGGCTGGACCGGCGCCGACAATACCGAGATGCTCAACACTGTCTTCGAACGCTTCAACATGGAAAACGAAGACGGGCTTGTCATCGAGCCGACCGCGCTGCAGTGGGACGATCTGTTCACGCAGCTGACGCTCACGGCCGCCGCCGGCAACCCGCCTGATGTGGTGATGTTCCATAACACCGAAGTGACCGAGTTCGTCAGAAAAGGCGTGCTGCTGCCGGTTGATGACCTGATGGCTGCAGCCGGCGTCGACCTGACCGGCGTGCCGCAGAACATCATCGAACTGAGTAAGATTGATGGCGAGTTCTACTGCCTGCCGGGCGACCTGCATCCGATGAACCTGTATTACAATGTCGACCTGGTTGAAGCCGCTGGCTTGGATCCGGACAGCCCGCCAAGCACTGGCGAAGAATTCCTGGCTTGGGCGGAAGCGATGACCCTCACCGATGACGACGGCATGGTAACGCAGTATGGCGTGGACCAGCCCATGGGCGGCGCGCTCGGTCGCTGGTTCTTCCACACCTTGCTCTATCAATTTGGCGGCAGTTGGCTGGGAGAAGACGGCTTGGCGGCGGTCGATAGCGAAGCGGCTCATCAAGCGCTGCGATATTTGGTGGATTTGCAAGAGAGCGGCGTTTCGAGCATCGGCACAGGTTTCGGCGACATCAGCGCTTTTGATGCCGGGCGCGCCGGCATGATTATGGTTGGACCCTGGCAGGTAAACGCGTATGTGACGCGCGGCATGAACATTGGCACAGCCGTGATGCCAACCTTCGGCGATGCGCCGGCCACCTGGACCAATACCCACTGCCTGGCTTTGACGGTGCAAGACAGCGACGAAAACTACATCAACGGCATGAAAGTGATCAGGTGGTTCCTGGAGAACTACGCCGAGCCGGGCATCAAAGTCGGCATCGTGCCGGTGTTGCCGGTGGCGCTGGCTGACCCCTACTGGACCGATCATGAATACGCCCAATACTATGCGCCCTTCGTCGAATCGCTGTCCATAGCCGTGATGGAGCCAGCCATCGAGAAGTACACATCGGTCTTCTCCTTCGGCGGTCAGTCGCCGCTGCTGCGCAATCTCGAGGCGGCACAGGCTGGCGACAAGAGCGTCGAAGAAGCTTTGGCTGACATGAAAGCGGGCATCGACGAGCTGCTGCTGGACGAATAGGGCGATTTAGACCCCCACCTCCAAGCAAGCCCCCTCCCTCTTTTATGGGGGAGGGGCTTCAATGCAGCCTTAGTCACTGGGTCGTATTGAAGAGGAAGGGACTTCGCCGCAAGGTGATCGCGTGGGGTTCAAGATCGCGACTCACACTACATTCAACTCCCCTTCCCTCCTTGTGGGGGGAAGGGGCTGGGAATGGGGGCATGTCAAAAAAGAAGTCATCACCCTGGAACAGCGTCAAGAACGACTTGATCGCCTACGCCTTCATGGCGCCATATTTGTTCCTTTTCATCGTCTTCCTGCTGTTGCCGGCGGCGGTAGGCGTCTACGCCAGCTTCACAAAATGGGGCATCATCGGCGAGCCGAAATGGGTCGGGCTTAAGAATTACAACAAGCTGGTAAACAGCGATCTCTTCATCGAGTCGCTGCAAAACACGCTCTATTTCGTCATCCTGGCGGCCATTCCCCTTATCGTTCTAGGCTTTCTTTTGGCGCTGCTGGTACATCAAAAGCTGCGCGGCCGCAATATCGCCCGCGCTATCGTCTTCCTGCCGCATGTCGTCAGTGTGGCGGCGGTGGGCATCATTTTTCAATGGATACTCGAGCGCAGCTCGGGCTTGTTAAATTATTATCTGGGTTTATTGGGCGTCAATCCGCCGATTAATTGGCTGGGCGAACCCGAGGCGGCTATGCCCGCCATCGCCATCACCACCATTTGGTGGACGGTCAATGGCAATATGATCATCTACCTGGCCGGCTTGCAAGATATTCCAGCGGACTTATACGAAGCGGCAAAGATTGATGGCGCGGGAACCTGGCAAGAGCTGCGCTTTATCACTATCCCCATGCTGATGCCGGTCAACGCCTTCGTCATCCCGCTGACGGTCATCGCTTGCTGGCGCGTCTTCGGCCAAGTTTTTGTCATGACCCGCGGCGGACCGCAAGGCGCGACTTTCACCGTCGCTCAATTCATTTATGAGACCGCCTTTGTGAACTTCAATATGGGATTAGCCTCGGCCGCCGGCGTCATCTTGATGCTCATCACCCTCAGCTTCACCGTCGTGCAGCTGCGCGCCATGAAAGTGATATAGCATGAGCGAATCCTGGCGCAGCGACAGCGTTTACCGCGATGGCTCGCTCAACTGGGGGCGTCTGGCGCTTTATGCCATCATGATCTTCGTCGCCATCGTCTGGGGCGCGCCCTTCATCTGGATGTTCGTCAGCTCAATCAAACCGGATAACGAGATTTTCAGCTATCCGCCCACTTGGTGGCCCCAAGAGCCGACGCTCATGTTCTACACGGGGCTCTTCGATTCCTTCCCCATGCTGATTTGGTTTCGCAACAGTTTAATCGTGGCGACCATCACCACCGTCTTGACGCTGGCCACCAATATCTTGGCAGCCTATCCGCTGGCTCGGATGCGTTTCCGCGGGCGCCGGATCTTGCTGCTCATCATCTTGTCAACCTTTCTGCTGCCAGGCGAGATTCTGCTGGTGCCGCTCTTCCTGGGCATGATCAAATTCAAGCTGGCCAACACCTTCTTCAGCATCGCCGTGCCAGCCTCGGCCAATGCCTTCGGTGTCTTCCTGATGACACAATTCTTCCTGACCATCCCGGTCGAGCTGGAAGAAGCCGGGCGCTTAGACGGCTGCAGCCGCCTGGGCTTGCTCTGGCGCATCTTCATCCCGCTGAGCAAACCGGTTATTGCCACTGTCGCCATCTTCACCTTCGTCCGCAGTTGGAACGACTTCTTCTGGCCCCTCATCATCAGCAACACCGACGCCACCCGCACCGTGCCGGTCGGCTTGGCGGTCTTTGTCGGGCGCGGGCTTTCGATGCGCTTCGGCGTTATCATGGCGTCGGCGGCCGCAGCCACCATTCCAGCCGTAATATTCTTCTTGCTGCTGCAACGCTATTTCGTGCGCGGCATCTCCACCACCGGTCTGCAAGGTTAGGACTGCGCTGGTCCTGCGGATGCGCTATCTACCCACCGTCGAGGAGTTGCCCTACCAAGGCTGGGACGCCGTCCACTTGAGCAACAGTTTGATTTACGCCGTCTGCGTACCGGAAATCGGCGGCCGCTTGATGCAGTTCAGCCTGGGACCACGCGACTACCTCTTTGTCAATCCGGATCTGCTGGGCAAACGCTTCAGCTACGAAGAACAGGCCGGCGACGGCACAATCAAAAACTGGAAGAATTATGGCGGCGGCAAGACCTGGCCCGCGCCACAAGGCTGGGACGGCGCGGGGCAATGGCCCGGTCCGCCAGACCCTGTGCTCGATTCGGGGCGCTACAGCTTTGAAACGGGCGCAGGCGCTAGCCGCTCTTTCCTAGCCATGACCAGCCCGCCCGATGAGCGCTCCGGACTGCGCATCCGCCGCGAAATCAGCCTCGGCCAAGGCTCGTCGCGCTTGCGGCTTGATCTGTCTTTCGAGAACATCTCGCGGCGGACGATACGCTGGTCAATCTGGGATGTGGCGCAGTTGGCTTGCGCGGCGGTTGATGGCGGCATGAACGACGACTGCTGGCTGTATATCCCGACCGACCTCGACCACGACCGCGAAAAACCCTACGAGATCTTGTTTGGCGATGACAATCCGCAGTATCGACTGGAAGCGGCGAGCGGGCTGCTGGCAGTGCAATATCGCGGCATTGTCGGCAAGATCGGCGTACACAGCCCGGCCGGTTGGATCGCCTTCGCCGACCGCGCGGCCGGTTTCGCGCTTTGCATGAGCTTTCCCTATCATGCCGACGCGGAATATCCCGACAAGGGCGCGACTGTGGAATGCTGGACAGAATCGCCGGGCGCGCCATCACCGATACCCATCAGCTCGCCGGGCTACATTCTCGAAGCGGAAGTGCTTAGCCCGCTGTATACGCTTGGTCCAGGTGAAGTCGCAGGTCAGCGCGTCACCTGGGCGGCAGCCATCTGCCCGGCGCCGATCGTCGATGTCAATGATCTTGGCTGTGTTCACCAGCCGCTTTTAATTGACGTCAACGCCGGCTGGGCGCGTGTTCAGGGTGTTTTTGGCTGCTTCCGCGTCGGACGCGCGGAACTCGAATGCCTAAGCGAGGTCGGGGATCGGCTCAGCGCTAGCGACCTGGGACCGGTTTCTCCCTTGAGCGTACTCAATGTCAATGTGTTCACGCGAGTCCATGAAGCCGCCGGGCTGGTTCGTCTGAACGTTCTGGATGCGGATGGCGCGCTTGCTGGGACGCTGGCCAGCGTCAGGTTAGCTTAATCTGAAAAATCTAATAGAGAGCGAGTTGAAAATGACCCAGCAATGGAGTTCCGAAGAAGCCAATCGCTGGTATGCCGAGATTGACGCCATACGCGGCTGCAACTACTTGCCGCGCAGCGCGGTCAATTCGACCGAGATGTGGCAAGCCGAGTCCTTTGACGCCGATACCATCGCCGAGGAATTGGCTTGGGCGGGGTCGGCTGGTTTCAACGCCGCGCGGGTATTCTTGCAGTTCCTGGTCTGGCAGGCAGATCCAGCCGGCTTGAAGCGCCGCATCGATCAGTTCCTCGATATCGCCAGCAGTAATGGCGTCAAAGCGATGTTCATCGTATTCGACGATTGCGCTTTCGCCGGCAAAGAACCCTATTTGGGTCCCCAAGACGATCCCGTCCCCTACGTGCACAATAGTGGCTGGACGCCCAGCCCCGGCTTGACACGCGTGACGGATCGCTCCGTCTGGTCCCTTCTCAAAGACTATGTCATCGATATCGTCGGCAGCTTCGCCGATGACGAGCGGGTGCAAATCTGGGATTTGTACAACGAACCGGGCAATTCCGACCTGGGCAAGAAGAGCCTGCCCTTGGTGGAAGCGGCTTTCGCCTGGGCGCGCGAGGCGGGGGCGCGGCAGCCGCTGACAACATCAATCTGGCGCTTGCACGACGACTACGATATGTCGGAGCGGATACTGGAACTATCGGATGTCACTTCATTTCATCATTATGACGCAACAGGCATTGAAGAGGTCATCCAGCGCTGTCAGGCATACGGACGACCCGTGCTCTGCACCGAATGGCTGCGGCGGGTGGTCGGGCAAACGGTCGAGTTGATTCTGCCGATCTTCGCGCGGGAGCGGGTCGGCTGGTACAATTGGGGCTTGGTGGCCGGTCGGACGCAGACCTATCTCGATTGGCGTCGTGAATTGAATGGACCCGACAGCAAAACCTGGCAGCATGACATTTTCCACGCTGACGGCTCGCCCTATGACCAAGCGGAGATTGAACTGATACAGGCTTTCGCGTTCGCGGAGTAGCTCTTCATCCCCGGCGCAACGCGAAGGCGCGGATTAACTTGGCAGCGCTTGACCGACAGCAACTTGACGGGCTAATTGTCTGGGTCGTCTAGAATGAGCCTGTTGTCCGCGAGAATCTTAATGATTCCGCGAATATCCAACTGAACTGCGCTGAGAATCTTTGAATGCTCGCTGAGCGTCTGCGAGTGTTCGCTGAGCGTCTGCGAGTGTTCGCTGAGAATCTTAATGATTTCGCGAATATCCAACTGAACTGCGCCGAGAATCTTTGAATGCTCGCTGAGCGTCTGCGAGTGTTCGCTGAGAATCTTTGAGTGCTCGCTGAGCGTCTGCGAGTGTTCGCTGAGAATCTTTGAGTGCTCGCTGACAATCTCTGTGAGCTCCTTGAGTATCTTCGAGTGCTGCTCTTGCACGTCTTTGATCGGCTTGAGTTCTTCACGAAGCATAGTCCGAATCGCCGAACCAGTATCTTCAAGCTCGCTGACACGAAATTCCAATTTCTCGATTTTCTCATACAGATCATGCGGCTGTTGCATAGTGCGCTCCTTTCATGTCCCAACAGGCTAATAATCCTGAAACCAATCGCCTCTCGCGTCTTGTATCTTGCATATCACGAAACAAGCGTTCTGCAAGTCATACAATGGTTGACGCAACTTTAGCTTGCTATCCTATAGAAAATCAACAAATCCCCAATAAACCTAACGCGAACTGCCATATTGCTTATCTTGTTCACATTGTCTGCAATCGTATAGGGTTGCGTTATTTTATCTCTGTATACCTTAGCACAACAATTTGCGAAGTCAAGAATGATTCCGAAATTAAGACCAACAAGTCCTGACAGCCTATCGGGCGACTGACGGTCTGTTGCGCAGAGCCGTCTAATCATTTCAACAGAAAATGGATGCGCATCTTGGCAAAGCCAATTTTGCGCCGCAATGCCTTAAGCGATATAATGCAAGATAGCTTGGACGGACGCGAATCGGGGCTGGGTTTTGCCTTGCTCAAGCGCGACGACCGTACTTGATTACGCTATCCAGCTTATCTTGAAAGGGAGAAATCACATGAAAGTTTCAAAACGTATTGGCATGTTACTTGTCCTGCTCTTCTTGCTTAGCCTGGGCTTCGCAGCGCAAGCGCAGGATACGACGATCTCGTTCCTGGTGCCGCCCTGGGGCGTCCCGCCCAGCGAAGACGCGCTCAATGCCTTCATGGAAGAGAGCGGCATTACAGTCGAGACACAATCGGTGCAGATGGCCGACCTGTTCAGCCGCGTGCAAGTGTCGGCGGCGGCCGGGGAAGCGCCGGCTGACGTGATCTTCATCACCGAAGAAGGTCCCTCCAATGTTGTCGCCACCGGTAATATGCTGCCGCTGAACGAGTTGCTGGAGATGGGCGACCTCGATGCCGAAGACTTCGAAAAGCTCGACTTCTGGACCATTGACGGCGATGTCTTCGCCATACCCACCTACCTGCAGTTGGTGATGATGGACTACAACAGCGCTCGCCTGGCAGAAGCTGGCTTCGACGCGCCGCCGACAAGCTGGGCGGAGCTGGACGAGATGTCCCGCGCCATCCGCGAGGCCGGCGTCGACGATCACCCCATTGCGATGGGCTCGATCAACTGGTCCTGGTGGCTGATTGCGCTGAGCATGGGCGATCCCATGTTCGATGCGGACTTGAACCCGGTTTTCGCTGACGAAGGCTCCAAAGCCCGCGAGGCAATGGCGCTGCTTTTCACCTGGTTTGCCGATGAACTGATCAGTCCCGAAATCCTGGCAGGCGGCAGCCAGCACACCTTGTTCTGGGCAGGCACCGGCGTCTTCCATCAAGGCTGGCAAGGCTCGGTCGTGCGCGGCAACGCCGAATCATCGCTGCAAGCGCCCAATGTCGAATACATGGTGCTGCCGGAAGTGGGCAATACCTGGAGCTTCCCGGCTGGCATCGGCATCTCGGTCGATTCGGAAAATGTAGAAGCCGCCTGGGAGTTCATCAAGTGGTACGTCGGCGATCAAAACATGACCGACATCTGGAACGCCTACGGCCTCTATCCCTCGCGCATTTCCATCAGCAGCGCGCTGAACGACGCCGGCGAAATCCAGGGTTATGGCGCCATTGTCGAGCAGAGCATGCACACCAACGAGCTGCCGCGCTTCACGCTCTGGTGGGGTCCCTGGTCGGCTTCGGTGACCGAGACCATCCGCGAAGGCTTGAACTCCGATATGAGCTCGGACGATGTCATCGACGCCCTGGCGGAAGAATGGAACGAGCTCAAGGAAGAGTACGAGTAGGCGTCGACTCCGTGATGCGCGTGTAATGCGAAAGCCTGCCAAATATGTAGGGGCGGTGCTAATTCCCGCGCGTATTCCAGTCTAGGTCCAAACATGTAGGGGCGACTCTGTGAGTCGCCCTAAATCTCATAATCTCGACGGCTATGCGTAAAACAGATTCTCCGAGCACATTTCGCCGTTCAATGCGTCTGCCAGGCTATAACTATAGTCAAGCAGGGACTTATTTCGTCACGCTCTGCACATACCGTAAATCCACGATATTTGGCTTTATCCTGAATGGTGAAACAATGCTCAGCGACTTGGGTATGATTGTCCGCGAAGAATGGCGTCACATCTCGAAATTCCGTCCAAATGTTCAGCTTGATCAATTTGTTGTAATGCCGAACCATTTGCATGGACTGGTAATCATTGAAGATGATTATGACTTCGCGTCTTCTCGCACTTTGCAGGCGGGTTCACTTGGCGCAATCATTGGACAATATAAGATAGCGGTAACCCGAAGAGCCAAGTCAAGCCGGATAAATTATGGGCAAAATATCTGGCAGAGAAACTATCACGAACACATAGTCCGCAACGATAAGACGCTAAACGACATCCGCCGATACATCATTGAGAATCCCGCGCGGTGGCAGGATGACAGTTTGTATGTCGCTTAGCATGTCGCAAAGACAAAGATGTCAAAATGGGCGACTCACAGAGTCGCCCCTACAAGGCTTGTCCGATACTGTGGCTCATTTTCCAAATTTTGCCCCAATCCTACTGCCGCTTGCCTCATCAAGATGGATCGGCAATGCGAAACTTGTGAAAATAATACTGATTTCCAAAATATAGTCGGTTATAGGGGCTACTCACAGAGTCGCCCACTGATAGATAGACTCGATTACTGCACAAAAATATCTGTATCGAACAAGCCCAAAAAGCTTGGGGAGTTTGGGATGATAAGGCTGCTTGACACTATCACTGCATCCCTCATTCGACTGTAGGTGTAGATTTATGAACGCGACCCGCCGCCTTCTCTCATCCGACTCCCGCTATCTGCTTGTCGTGCTCGCGCCGATTGTGCTTCTGCTCGCGCTTTTCATCTATTACCCCGCGGTCGATACTTTTCAAACCAGCCTCACCAACAGAAACCTGCGCATCCGCAACCAGCAGCCAAAAGCCGTCGGCGTCAACAATTACGTCAAATTGCTGGAAGACGAAGAATTCTGGGAGGTCACGAGCCGCAGCTTCAAAGTCGTCATCATCACCCTGCCGCTGGAGATGGCCGTCGCCTTCGGCATCGCCATGCTGCTCAACCAGCGCTTCCCCGGGCGCGGCGTCGTGCGCACCCTGGCGATTTTGCCTTGGATGCTGCCCGGCGTGGTCAACGGCTTCTTATGGGGCTGGCTGCTAAATGGCGAGTACGGCGCGCTCAACGGTTTGCTCTATCAACTCGGCATAATCAGCGAATATCAGTATTGGCTGCGCGAGCCGGACCATCAGCTCTTTTGGGTCACAGTGGTCCAGACCTGGACGCGCTACGCCTTCCCGACCATCATCTTGCTGGCCGGCTTGCAGAGCATCCCTGATGACCTCTTCGACGCCGCCAAAGTCGACGGCGCCAACGCCCTCCACCGTGTCCGCTACATCACTATTCCGCTGCTGCTGCCCTCCTTCGGCATCGCCCTGGTTGTCGAGTTCATCGCCGCCTTTCAGATCTTTGATGTCGTCTGGACCCTGACGGCCGGCGGCTCGGCTGGCGGCGCGATGAACCCCTTCACCAAAACGCTGATGCTGTATAACTACGAGTTGGTCTTCCGCGACCTGCGCGTCGGCTTGGGCGCGGCTCTCTCCTACATCATCTTGGCCATGTCGCTCGCTGTCGGCATGATCTTTGTCTGGCGCGTCTACAATCAAGGGGTACAGGAGCAATGAGCCTGGGACTGCGTACTCAAGAGCGCATCCGCCTGGGTATTATCTATGTCCTATGCGCCATCGTGCTGATCTGGGCGCTGGCGCCTATTTATTGGGTCGCGGTCAGCAGCATCTCCACCCGCCGCGAACTTTACGC
This sequence comes from Phototrophicaceae bacterium, assembly GCA_965116975.1. Taxonomy (GTDB): domain Bacteria; phylum Chloroflexota; class Anaerolineae; order Aggregatilineales; family Phototrophicaceae; genus UBA6055. The sequence goes on along the minus strand of OZ220735.1, from coordinate 533,617 downwards.
CCAGCCTTACAAAATCTGGTTCCCCAGCGAACCCACCCTGGAATCTTATCGCACCATCTTCACCGAAGGGGCGAAGTTCCGCGATGGCGGCTTTTCGCCAACTGCCGACCTGATGAGCGCGGGCTTGCGCAACAGCGCCATCATCAGCGTCGCTTCAGCTGGCATCGTGACCTTGCTGGCGACCGGAGCCGGATACGCCTTCGCCCGCATGCGATTCCGCGGCAAGAATCTTATCTTTCTCTTGATCATGCTGATGCTGCCCCTGCCTATCTGGGTTTCCTTAATAGCGCTGTTTTTCATCATGTCGCAATTGGAATTGATCGATACTTTGCTGGGGCTCATCTTGATATTCGTGACCTTGCTGCTGCCGCTTTCGGTCTGGATGATGACCACCTTCATTCGTGATATCCCCTCGGAAATCCAGGACGCCGCCCGCGTCGACGGCGCCGATCGCTGGCGGCTGGTATATAGCATAATTTTGCCATTGGCGCGCCCGGGCATGGTCGCTGTCTTCCTGGTGGGGATGCTGACGACCTGGAACAATTTCCTGATCCCGCTCATCTTCACGCGCAGCGACGATTCGCAGCCCTTGACCATCGTACTGACGCTTTTCATCGGTCAATATGAGGTGGCTTGGGAGGACATGTCGGCCGCGGCAGTGGTGACTATGCTGCCGCCATTTTTGATGGCGCTGTTTTTCCAGCGCTATCTGGTGCGCGGCTTGACCATGGGCGCGGTGAAGTGAAGCTGTTCGATGCGAGTTCAGGGTGGACCTTCAGGCGCGGAACAATTGACGCAGCGGCAGCCTGAAACCTGGCAGCACCGCTCCGCCGCTTAATGCGTCGTCCAAAGCGAGGGATTTGCTATGCGGCGCGCCGTCGTTTGCCAGCGTCCATACTTCGGCGTTTTGCCGTATCGGGTCAACCAGCCAGACCATCACGGCGCCGAGGCGCAGGTAGGCTTTTGCCTTGCGGCGGGCTTGCGCCAGCGATTGAGTCGGCGAGATCACTTCCACCGCCAAATCCGGCATGAAGGGCACGTAACCGATGCCAACGGATCGCTGGGCGCGCGCTTTGCTTTCAAAGGCGACATCGGGGATCAGCAAGGTCTGGCTATCGTCTGGAGAGTGATAACCTACTTCGACAGCGGCTTCTCCCAGATCATGCAGGTCGGCATAATCGGCAATCATTCGACCGATACGCAAAGCGAGCCGGCCATGAACTCGGCTTGGCGACATAGTTATCACAAGTTCTCCGTCTATCAGGCAAATTTTCTTGTCGTCGTTCTCCGGCGAGCAAGCCAGCCGCCAAAGCTCGTCTACGGTAATTTCGCGCTCTCGGGTAGCCATCGCCCCCTCGCTTTCAGTCTCACTTGGTAAGAATATAACACACGCCTTATGTGAAATGAATTGAGCGTTAAAAGGTTTGAACGTCGATATTGTACGTTTTGCGTAGAATCCGCTTAAACAGATGTGCGGTGACTTTTGCACACAGTCGCGCTCCCAACCCATCAACCGTCTTTGCTAACATGCGTTCCAAATTTCGCCCTGTGTTCTGAAGTTCATGAAAGAGCCCTTCAATGCGTAGGCGCATACTATTGAGCAAAGCATCATAGCCCGGCGGATTCTGGTGTTTCTGGTTTTTCCGTTTTGGCGTCAGGATCCTATTGCCAGTCTGCTCCAGCATTTGGGCTTGCCACTCAGCTCCAATAAAGCCCTTGTCGCCAATCAACACGCCGTTTTTGATATAATCAATCATCGCTTCAGCCGCTAGGCGTTCATCGGTATTGGCCGCCACCAAATCATATACCACCGCTTGACCATCCAGTGTTGATATCATCACCAGCTTATATCCGAAATAGTTTAGCTTGCGGCTGGCGCAAAATCCGAAGTCAGCACTGCCGTAAAAATCACTGCGCCGCTTACTGCGCTTATATCCCAGCACCGGCACCGGCTTGGTATCTATCAGAAATTTTTCCTGATGGGCTATTCCCATGTCCATCAGTAAATCTCGGCGCATCCACTCCATTGGGTAATGCAAGCTGCGCGCGCGGCGATTGAATTGGCTTTGGCTTAAGAGATCAGGGAACAAGTCGCTATGATTGGCGCGCATATACCCCAAATATTGCTGCTCGGATGAAAAGGGTAGGTATTCAGCACACAGCATCAAAGTCAAGACTTCGCTATCGCTGAACTTAGGCTTGCGTCCGACTTTCCTTGCCAAGTACCGCTGTCCTTTCGTGTGACACCAATCGTCAATCAGAACAAAGAGGATGGTAAACAAGGATTCAATGTTTATACTGGTCATTGGGTTGATTCTCCTAATGGCTTGTAGACACCTTCCATTATGGAGATCAGCCCATTTTTGGCAAATCTATTTCACATAAGGCGTAACACATGAATTCAACGTTCCCGATTTACCCTGCTAGCTGACCAGTGATGGCAGCCCAGTGCAGTTGCACCATATATTATTTACCTAGGCGCCGAGGGTCGCCTAGACACTGAACTTCGACACAGCCTTGCGACACAATGAATCGTCCGCGATTTTGCACCCAATTTCATGGGCGAGCCACGGGCTCGCGCCTACATTTCGTCAGCATGATTATAAATTCGACAGTTATGGATTTTGATGGGGGGGCCATCTAAACTGAAAATCAACCACAGTCGCCGGACGGCGGGCTTGACAAATAGTATTTGCTGCGGTTGCCCTGTTGCTAAAGCCGCGAATTTTGACTGCATTAGCCCGCCATGCTACAATCCCCTGCAATGATAGGATTGGAAGGTGAAGCCCGTGGAAGCGCCAGCTTTATTGCAGCAGCCACTAACCAGCAATGGGTACACCCTGTCATCCGCGCCAAATCGACTGGGCTGGCTGTGTTCCACCAGCGCCAATACGCCAATCCACACGCTACGAGAGCAATTCCGCGAACAAGGCTATCTTTGGCTCAAGGGCATCCTCAATCGGGATGAAGTTTTGAGCTTCCGCCGGCGTTACTTCGCAGCCTTCCAAGATACGGGCTTGATCCGGCGCGATGTCGATGCAATCGAAGGCATCTATGATGGGGCGGACGAGAACAAGAACCTCATCCGCAAGACACAGATGGAGACCCATCGCTGGGCGGCTTATGAAGCCTTCTGCCTGGCAAAGCCAATCTGGCAATTCTACGAAGCCTTCCTAGCAGGACCTGTCTACTTGCATAAGCGCAAGCTCATCCGCCACATCCGACCCGGCGAAGCTCTTTCGACCGGCGCGCATTACGATCTCGTCTATCTGCGCGGGGGAACAGACAGCGTTTGCACCAGTTGGATACCCATAGGCGACATCCCGCACGCAATGGGCGGGCTGGTCTACTTGGAGAACTCGCATCACTTCGGACGGCGCAAAGAAGCCGAATTCACAGGACTCAATGCCGAGCTGCCGCCGAAAGAACGCATCAAGGCCTACAACAAAAACATGGGCAAGCATGGCTGGCTAAGCAAGGACCTGCCATCGCTGGCGGAGCGCCTGGATACGCGCTGGCTGATGGCTGATTATGAAGCCGGCGATATGGTCGTGCACGGCGCATTCACGACCCACGCCGCGACAACGAACGACTCGCCAGAAAACCGCATTCGGCTTTCAACCGACATACGCTACCAACGCGTACGCGAAGAGATTGACGTCCGCTGGAGCCAGCACTGGTCATTCGATGATTTCCAATAATTTCAACTTTTCCCGCTAGCGGCGCGCCTGCGCCGAATTCGATACGGCAAGGAGGTGAGCATAAGAGACAGTTGCAAATGAAGAAAGCTTGCAATGAAGAAAGCTTGCTTGGAATGCGAACATAATACTCTAAGGAGGAGCAAAATCATGACTTTGGCTAAGAAAACAGGACTTTCGCGCCGCGATATGCTGAAGGCGCTGGCGAGCAGCGGCGGCGCCATGGCGCTGGGTGGGTTACCCATCCACAGCGTGCTGGCGCAAGACGACCCCGTCACCATCACTTATTGGCATGGCTGGACCGAACAATGGGAAATCTATGTTCAGGACATCGTCAACTTATTCCATGAATATCAGGACGCCGTTCGCGTCGAGCCACTGGTCGTGCCCTATAGCGACTTCTTGGTGCGCTTGACAGCCGCTATCGCTTCCGGGGAACCGCCCGATGTCGCGACCTTTTTTGGCTCCAACGAGCTGCCGGGGCTGGCTGCGCTTGGGGGCATCACGCCTTATTCCGATTTGGGACCGCAGGAAGATTTGGACGCATTCAAAGACTTCCTAACGCCAGCAGCCTATGACGGCGGCGTCGTCGATGGCACGCTATACGGCACGCCCAGCGGCTTCGGCGTTTATGACCTGGCTTGGAACAAGTCGCATTTTGAAGAAGTCGGCTTGGACCCCGAAGTCGGACCCAGGACGATTGAAGAGCTTGATGAAATGGCTGCCATGCTGACGGTAAAAGACGCCGACGGCAACTACGAGCGCATGGGCTTGCTGCACCTGGGCCAGGGTCATGGCATCCCGCGGTCTTGGATGGGCAACTTCGGCGGCAAACTCTACGATTCCGAATCGGACACCATCACCGCGAACGACCCCAACAACGTGCGCGCGCTAGAGTGGATGATGACTTATAGCGAGCGCTACGGCGTCGAAGGCCTCCAACGCTTCCAATCCGGCCTTTCTGGCGAACGCGGCGGCACGCAGGACCCCTTCGTCTCCGAGCGGCTGTCCATGCAGCTCATCGGTCCCTGGAAACTGGGCGATTTCCAGCGATTCGCCGCTGACGGCTTCCGCTGGGGCGTTACGCATCTTCCGCCCGTCGCCGGCGAAGAAGACAGCACCGGCTGGGGCACCTGGATTTGGGGCAACTACCAAATCATCCCGACCGGCGCGGCAAACCCTGCCGCTGCTTATGAGTTCGCCAAGTTCTGGTCTGGCATCACCGATCACAATGTCATGGCGACGGTGGCTGCTTGGAAAGATACGCCGAGCACGACCACTGGCTCCACTGCCGCCCTGGAAGTGCCGCGCATCGCCGCGCTCTTCGACGAATATCCCGACTATCGCACCTTCTTCGAGAGCATGGGCAGCCCGCGCGGTTTGACCACGCCGATGATACCGGTCGCCAACTTCTATATGGACCGGCTCCAGGCGGAAATTGACCAGGCGCTGCGGCTGGAAAAATCGGCTCAAGAAGCGCTCGACGCCGTGCAAACCGCTGTCGAAAACGAATATCGCCAGTTTTAAGGCAAAGCCCAAGCCCTCTCCGAAGTTTCTTGGGAGGGGGCATATTGCAATAATCAGATATTTCTCATAGCCAAGCTACTGCCCAGCCTCTTAATCAATGATTACGAACCTCGGCATCAAGCGCAACAACATAAACGCAATCGTGTCTTTCGTATTGCTGGTCCTGTTGTCGGCGACATTTATCCTGCCGCTCTTCTGGATGATTTCGACATCGCTGAAGCCAATCGACCAATTGCTGCTGGATCCGCCGATTTGGATTCCCAGCCCGCTCGAATTCGACAACTATCCCAAGGCTTTGGAAGAGCAGCCCTTCCTGCAATATCTGAGCAACTCGCTGCAGATTGCCGCAGCCGCTGTCATCGGCGCGCTCATATCCAACAGCTTGATAGCCTATGGCTTTTCCCGCGTGGAATGGAAAGGGCGCGATGTCGTCTTTGTGCTTGTGCTTTCCACCTTGATGCTGCCCTACCACGTCGTGATGATTCCCTTATTTGTTACTTTTAGCAAAGTGGGCTGGGTGAACACTTGGCTGCCGCTCATCATCCCAGCCTATTTCGGCCACCCCTTCTTCATCTTTATGCTGCGGCAATTCATGATGGGCATCCCCAAGGAACTGTCCGAAGCGACGCGCATAGACGGCGGCTCCGAATGGGTATTGCTCACGCGCATCATCTTGCCGCTGTGCAAGCCGGCGCTGGCGACAGTGGCGCTGTTCCAGTTTATCTGGTCCTGGAATGACTTCATTGGACCGCTGATTTACCTCAACGACCGCTCGCTCTATCCGATGTCATTGGGTTTGGCGCTCTACCATAACTCGCAGGGCATCACCGATTTCAGCATTTTGATGGCGGCGTCGACGATGGCTGTGGCGCCAATCATTCTCATCTTTTTCTTCATGCAGCGCGTCTTTATCCAAGGCATCTCGCTGACGGGCTTGAAGGGATAAACCGTGAGCGCGACCGGACCTATTAAAACCGGCGGGGGCGGCGGCTCGCATAAAACGAGGCGCGCTATGCTTGCTGGCATGAATCGGCGCGAACTGCGCAAAATCGGCGTGGGCTTGATTTTCATCTCGCCCTGGATCGTCGGCTTCCTCGCTTTCAACCTGTATCCGATCATCTCTTCTTTTTATTACAGCTTGACCCGCTACTCGCCGATTTCATCACCCCGTTTCATCGGCTTGTTTAATTATGAAAAACTGCTGTTTTTCGATCCGCTTTTCATCAAGGCGCTAGCCAATACCTTGTACTTTGTGGTCTTCGCCGTGCCACTGGGCAACATGCTGGCGCTGGCGCTGGCGATTCTGCTGAATCAAAAGGTGAAGGGTTTGTCCGTATTCCGGACGATATTCTATCTGCCGAGCATCTTGCCCCTGGTCGCCACCAGCATCGTCTGGACCTGGCTGCTGCATCCGCAGTACGGCATCGTCAGCGTCATCATGTCCGGGCTTGGTTTGCCGGTCATCAGTTGGTTTGCCGACCCGCAATGGGCGAAGCCGGCGCTGATTATGATGAGCATGTGGGGCACGGGCTGGATGATGTTGATTTATCTCGCGGCGCTGCAAGACGTGCCGCAAGAGCTTTATGACGTGGCGTCGCTGGACGGCGCCAGTTTATGGCGCAAGTTCCGCTATGTTACCGTACCCATGATTAGTCCGATAATTCTCTTCAATACCATCGTCGGCTTGATTGGCGCATTCCAGTATTTCACCGAGGCTTATGTCATCACCGGCGGCGGACCGGGCGATGCCACCCTGTTTTATTCGCTTTATCTCTTCAACAACGCCTTCGCCTACTTCAAGATGGGTTACGCTTCGGCCATGGCTTGGCTGCTCTTCTTGGTCATTCTGCTACTGACCTTCCTAATCTTCCGCAGTTCCGCCAAGCGCGTCTACTATCACGGCGGTTGAGCGGGCGGGGATAAGAGAAAACATGAACATCCAGTCAACAATCGCCAAGATGACAATCGAAGAAAAAGTTGGGCAGATGTTCATGCTGGCTTTCGCCGCCGACCAGCTTGAAGCCGCCCGCACCTTGATGGTCGACCATCTGGTCGGCGGGGCTTACATCGGCGACGAAAACGTGCCGACCGCCCGCGGGTCCATCGAGCTGACAAACACCTTGCAGTCATTCGCGCGCGGCACGCGCTTGGGCATACCGCTGCTGTTGGGCGCTGACCAAGAAGGCACTTGGTCGGTCATGACAGCGGAAAGCGCCATGGGACCCGGCAATATGGCGCTCGGCGCGACCGGCGATCCGCAATACGCCTATGACATGTATCGCGTCATCGCCAAAGAGATGTCATCGGTCGGCTTGAACACGGTGCTGGGACCGGCTTGCGACTGCAATTCCAATCCCGACAATTCGATCATCGAGATGCGCTCCTTCGGCGAAGATCCGGAGTTGGTCGCGGCAATGACCGCCGCGGCGGTCCGCGGTTTACAAGACAATGGCGCGGTGGCGACGCTCAAGCACTTCCCCGGGCATGGCGACACTCGCATGGACAGCCATCGCGGCTTGCCAACGGTGGAGCGCCCGCGCGACGAGCTTTTCCGCATTGATCTGCGCCCCTTCGCCGCGGGCATCCAAGCCGGCGCCAAAATCGTCATGACGGCGCATATCATCTTCACGGCGCTCGATGCCAAAAGGCCAGCCACACTTTCGCCCGTCATCCTGGGCGATGTGCTGCGTGGCGAATTGGGCTTCGAGGGCGTCGTCGTCTCCGACAGCATGAATATGGCTTCGATGAAGCGCAATTACCAACCAGCCGACGCCGCGATTCAAGCCTTCCAGGCTGGCGTCGACTTGATGATGCTGGCGGAAGAACATTACGACCACGATGCCGAAACCTATCTCGAAAATCAGCGCAGCCTGATTGGCGCGGTTATCGCGGCGGTCGAGGACGGGACGATCGGCAGCGAGCGCGTCGACGATGCTGTCGCGCGCGTCCTGCGGTTGAAGCGCGAGGCCCGTTTCAGCGTCGAACCCAGACCGCAAGCGCCAATCATCGTCGGTCAGACGAGCCATCGCGCCGTCGAGCTTGAAGCGGCGCGCGCGGCCGTCGCCGTCTTGCGGGACCGCAAGGATCTGCTGCCGCTAAAAGCCGGGGGGCCGGTCACACTGGTCAATACAACGAAGCGCAACGCCTACACGGTACTGCGGCAAACGCGCGGCATCGGACCGAATCAAGCGACTCCCGCATTTGACGTCTTCGCGGATGCCATGCGCGCGCGCTGTGTCGACGTCGCTGTTATTGCAGCGGAAGACTATGCCGGCGTTGATTTGCCGGCTGTGGGCCTCATCATCGCCGTCAGCGAGAACTACACGCTGCCGGGCATGGACTTCGACCAGTCCCGGCAAGCGGCAATCATAGGCGATTTGCAGCAGCGCGCGCCGGAGCGTCTGATTGTCGTCGCCCTGCGCGACCCCTATCAACTGGCGAGATATGCCGATATCGACACCTACGTTTGCAGCTTCAGCTTTCGTCCTTGCGCGGCAATGGCGACGGCCGAGCTGCTGCTGGGCGAGATCGAGCCGCGCGGGAAGACGCCCGTCAGCGTGCCCGGGACAGAGCTTGAGGCTTAGTCATCTCGTAGCGACAAGACCAGCATCACCAGCCCCAACGCTATACATATAGGATTTTCATTTCTTTGTTGGCATTGCTTATATGCCTAAAATATGATTTGAAGTGAATTCCCTGATACACTAACAGGGCAATCGCTTCCAATTATTTTCAACATAGAGGACGCAGAGGACACAGAGTTCGTAGGAGTTTAGACGACTATTCTTCTAATTCTGCGGCCCGGAATCGGCAACAGTCCCCAGCGAAACGTGATTTGTCACCAAAAATCACAGCTGAGATGAGATTTTTTGTTTTTCTCTGCGTTCTCTGCGTACTCTGTAGTTAATTTTCAGTTTAGAATCCCGCCATTTCGTCCGCCATCATTTGAAGCGATTGCCCTGGATACACGAACCCGATTTTGGCGAATCGACCCAGCATCGTTTACAATCGCCAGGGAACATCAAGCCAAACGGATGGATGCGCCAATGTACCAGTTGGTCTGCAGAACCTGCCATAAAACCATAGACGATCGCGCCGCCACTGCTTGCCCGGTGGACGGTGGCATGCTCAATGTCCTCTACACATCGCCCGAGATTCCCGTCGACCCGGCGCTGCCCGGCATCTGGCGCTATGCCGCCCACCTGCCACTGGATGACAGCGCGCATATTGTCAGCCTGGGCGAAGGCGGCACGCCGCTGCTGCGCTCGGCGCATTTGGGGGCGGCGCAGGGGCTGGACAACTTGTATTTCAAGAATGAGAGCTTAAACCCGACTGGCTCCTACAAAGATCGCATTTCGTCCGTAGGCATTTCGCAGTTGGTCGAACAAGGCAAGGACACCTGGGTCAGCACCTCATCGGGCAATGCCGGCGCGTCGACCGCGGCTTATGGCGTGCGGGCGGGCGTGAATGGCTACCTCTTCACCTTGGAACGCGCGCCGCGCGCCAAAATCGGTCAAATCATCGCCTACGGACCGACGCTGCGCTCCGTGCGCGGCTTGGGATACGATCCGGCTGTCGAGGACGCGACCTGGACGAACTGCGCGCAGCTCTGCGAAAGCCGCGGCTGGATGATGATGATAACCGCTTGCAGCTTCAGCCCGCTGGGAATGGAAGGCGCCAAAACCATCGCTTACGAAATCTGCGAATCGCTGGGGTCGGTCGTACCGGATGTGGTTTATGTGCCGGTCGGCGGCGGCGGATTGCTCACCATGATCTATAAGGGCTTCCAGGAATGGCGCGCCGCCGGCTACATTGATCGCCTGCCGCGCATGGTCTCGGTGCAGGCGAAGGGCTGTGATGCCGTGACCCAAGCCTGGGAGGAGGGCAGGTCCCTGCAAGCGCTGGACGATTGCGCCAGCATGGTTTCCGGCATCATTTTGACCAATCCGCCGGATGGGAATCTGGTCTTGGAGGCGCTGCGGGATTCGCAGGGCTGGGCTGTTTCTGTCGCCGACGCCGCCACCTATCAGGCGCAGGCAGAACTGGCGAAGCGGGAAGGCTTGTTCGTCGAGCCGGCCGCCGCCGTCACCTGGGCTGCCATCAAAGCCGACCGGCAACGCGCAAGACTGAAGTCTGAGGATGTGGTGGTAGCGGTGCTGACCGGGGTCGGTTTCAAGGACAGCGCGGCGATACAGCGCATGACCGAGCATGTCGAGCTGCCGCTGATTGAAGCGGAGGAGATCTTAACTGTCGATCAATCCACTTTGCTTTGATCCAGACATATAAACAGAATCATGAGCGGACGGCTGCAAGACAAAGTCATCATCATCACCGGCGGCGCCACTGGCATCGGCTGGGGCATCGCCGCCAGCTGCGCGCGGGAAGGCGCCGCCGTCGTCCTGGCGCAGCGCCCGGCGGATATCGCCCTGGCCGAGGAAAAAGCGGCAGCCCTGCGCGCGGATGGTCGCCGCGCGATCAGCGTCGGCTGCGACATCACGCTGCGCGAAGAAGTCCAAGCGATGATCGCGACTGCGGTCGCCGAGTTCGGGCGTCTGGATGTCCTGATCAACAATGCCGCCTTGACGGGAAAATCGGCTGAGCTGCGGCCTTTCCTGGAAGAAACGGACGAGCACTGGCGCAGGATGATTGACGTCAATCTCAACGGCGTTTTTATATGCACGCAGGAAGCGGCTTTTCAGATGATCAAACAGGGCGCTGGCGGCAGCATCGTCAGCATCTCGTCGGTGGCGCAGTACGCCGCGCAGGAGAGCGCGACGCCCTATGCCGCGGCAAAAGCCGCTCTCGACGGCTTGACCAAAGGCGCGGCCATCGAGCTTGCGCCGCAGGGCATCCGCGTCAATATGGTGGCGCCGGGCGACATCTACACCGAATCGAGCGCCGACATCCTCGATCAAGTGACGGAAACCGGCGGCAGCGGCAAATTCTTCCGCTTCACGCCCTTGGGGCGCCGGGGTCAGCCGCAGGAGATCGGCGCTGTCGTGGCTTTCCTGGCCAGCGACCAAGCCAGCTTTGTGACCGGCGCCACCTGGCTGGTCGACGGCGGATTCTTGAGTTATTGAGGCGAGCGATGCATTTTCGCGATTTCAATTTTCACAGCCTGCCCCGCAGCGAAAAAGCGCGACTGTGGCTGGATGTCGCGGGTCGCGCAGATGGCGGGCAGTGGCGCCTGCCCTTTTTGAGCGTCACCGGCGCAGCCGACGGTCCGACCTTGCTGGTGCTGGCCGGCGTTCATGGCGATGAATACGAGGGCATGGTCGCCATCCCGCGGCTTTTCGCCGGCATCCAGCCCGCGGACCTGTGTGGCGCGCTTCTGATGATCCCTGTATGCAACGTTCCCGCATACAAAAGCGCCCAGCGCAGCAGCCCCGTAGACGGGCTCAACCTGGCGCGGGTCTTCCCGGGCCAGCGAGACGGCACTATCACGCAACAAATCGCTTATTGGATCGGCGAGAAACTGCTGCGACAGGCCGACTTCATGATCGATTTGCATACCGGCGGCATCGCTTATGAATTGCCCCTGCTGGTCGGCTATGTCCACGATGCGGGCGCTTATGGACAGGCGTCGCTGGGGGCTGCGCGCGCTTTTGGGGCGCCGGTGCTGTGGGGGCATCCGCTGCCAATACCGCCCGGGCGCAGCCTCAGCACAGCCTACGACCATGGCGTCCCCTGCATTTATACCGAAGCGCCCGGCGGCAGCGGCAGCGACCCTCATGTCGCCGACTGTTTTCTCTTGGGTTTATTTAATGTGATGAAGCATTTGGGCATGTTGACTGGCGAACAAAGTCGGCAGCCGCTGACACATCATCTGCTTGGTCATGGCGATCTCGATAGCGTCATTGAAACGCCGGCGGCCGGTCTGTTTCTGCGCGAGGTCGGCCTGCTCGACGTGGTGGAAGCGGGGCAGCGGCTCGGCACAATCCAGGACGAAAGCGGTAGCGTTCTGGCGGAAATCACCGCTGAACAAGCGGGCATTGTGATCATGCTGCGCGGCTTGCCGCGGGTGCAAGCCGGTGATGGCATCGCGCACCTCGCGCAGCCGGTCTGATTGCCGAGATTACCCGCCGGGCAGATCTTGCATCACCTCGAACAACACTGTACGAATTTCCGCGATCTCATTTAAGGTAGCGTTGTGCAGATGGACCATAAGCCCGCCAAGAGCTGCCAGCAAAGCCGTGAATAACAAGAACAAAGATCTGTGAAGCTCTGACTTCGTTGCAGCGTGTTGCGACCGCTCTTCAAGTGTGGCAATTCGTTCAGCATCAGTGATTGCGGCCACTGAGGTCTGTGCTGCAGTCAGGTTATCCATAGATATTTCTTCTTTGGCTCTCGTGTATCCGACTTTGGCTTGTTTCTGCCTATTGCTTTATAACATATCAGAGCACACGCATCAGCATTTTTTCCTAACCACCGAGGGTCGCCAATAAGAGGTATTTTCGCGAGCCACCCCTACCGCTTCTATTTTATTATTGGATTAACTTAGCAGTACCTGTTGTTATTAGAAACTGATAAACTTTTGATTAGATACAGAAAAAGCGAACAGGTTTCATTTTATAGCTTTTCATTACTATACACTAACTGATTGCGAAGTCAAGCATTAATTCCCAAAATAACGCAGTTCTTTCTACAAAGTAATTCAAAGTTTGTCATGCAAAACTCGACAAAAGGTCTAAAAGTAGGGGCGACAGACCTGCAGTGTCTACGCGCAGTACCATGTCGCCCGAAATCAACGACGCAGCAAAGTCGGGCGACCAGATTGACTCCGTTGAAAAACACCCCATCCCCCGGCCCCTCCTCGCCATCTCTATGGCGAGCATCCCCAAAATGAGGGAAGGGGAGCTTTCTGATCCGTATTGAACTGTTAAAGCCCCTCCCTCTTTATGGGAAAGTTCGCCATAGAGATGGCGAACGGGTTTGGGGTGGGGGAAATCGAGTATTTCAACAGAGTCAGATTGGTCGCCCCTACACCGCCCCTGTAAAATTTGCATTATTTTCTTTGAACTACAAATAGGAATGAATTTCATGGATCCAAGGTCAGCTTCACCCGCCCCACGCGTCGCCATCGGCGGCATCCTGCACGAGACGCATACCTTCATGCAACAGCCCACAACGCTGGCTGACTTCGAGATGGGCTCGCTTTGCCGCGGCGAAGCGTTATCGCGGGAGATGGGCGGGACGCGCTCCGGCATCGGCGGCATGCTCGAGGGGGCTTCCGCCAGGGGCTGGCAATTGCTGCCGACGCTCTATGCCACAGCCATGCCGGCTGGAACGGTAACTGGCGACGCCTATCAAGCGCTGCTGGGGGAGCTGCTGGACCGAACCCAAGCGGCGCTGCCCTTGGACGGCCTTCTGCTGGCTCTGCACGGCGCTATGGTCGCGGAGAACGAGCTTGACGTAGAAGCGGATATCGTGGCGCAAATGCGCGAAATCCTGGGCGCGGAAACGCCAATCGTCGTCCTCTTGGATATGCACGGCAACATCAGTCCGAGCTTAGTCGCAGCGGCGGACACGCTGCTGGCTTACGATAGCAACCCGCACATTGACACTCATGCGCGCGGCGTCGAAGCGGTCGATGTCATGGACCGTTTGCTGCGGCGGGAGGTCGTCCCGACAGCAGCCTATGCCCGCCCGGCGCTGCTGCTGCCGCCGCAAAGCACCGGCACGGACGACGAACCGCTCTCGCTGGCGCATGCTCGGCGGACCGAAATGGAAGCCGAAGCCGCGGTCCTCTGCATTGCGGTGATGGCGGGTTTCGCCTATGCCGATACGCCCTACTGCGGCGCTAGCGTCATCGTTACAACCGACAATCAGCCGCGGCTGGCGCGGCAATACGCGCGCGAATTGAGCGACCTGCTGCGCGACCAGCGCGCGGCTGCCTTGCCGCGTTCCCTGCCGCCATCCGAAGCTGTCGCGCAGGCGGCGCAAATCGAAAATGGACCGGTCATCCTGGTCGATTCAGCGGACAATATTGGTGGCGGCACACCGGGCGATGGCACGGATGCCTTGGCAGCCATGCTGGCGCAAAACACACAGGACGCCGTCATCACGCTGGCGGATGCCGAAGCCGCGGCCGTCTGTTGCAAAGCGGGAAAAGGCGCGACGGTCACGCTGGATCTTGGCGGCAAGGCGGACAACTGGCATGGCGAACCAGTGCGCGTGACGGGTTATGTTCAGGCGCTCTCCGACGGCGTCTTCAAACCCGAATTGCCGGACAACCATTTCGCCGCCTTCTATGGGGACGAAGTGCAGATGGGCAGTTGCGCCTGGCTGCGCGTCGGCGGCGTCAATATCCTCTTGAGCGAGCGCAAGACGCCGCCCATGGATCTGGCGCAGTTGCGGCATATCGGCATCATGCCCGAGGCGCAGCGCATGATCGTGGTCAAATCGGCTGTGGCTTATCGCGCCGCTTACCTGCCCATCGCCGCCGCCGTGATCGAGATGGATACGGCGGGACTGTGCAGCGCCAATCTGGCGCGCTTTCCTTACCGGCATCTCAAGCGCCCAGTTTTCCCCCTGGATTGATTTGCGCATCACGCGCCGCGGCTGATTGCCCTGGAAGTAATGCCAGGACAATCGCTTCAAATTATTTTCAACATAGAGGACACAGAGTTTTAAGAGTTTAGACGACTATTCTTCTAAATCTGCGGCCCAGAATCGGCAACAGTCCCCAGCGAAACGTGATTTGTCACCAATAATCACAGCTGAGATGAGATTTTATGTTTTTCTCTGCGTTCTCTGCGTACTCTGTAGTTAATTTTCAGTTTAGAATCCCGCCATTTCGTCCGCCATCATTTTGAAGCGATTGCCCTGGAAGTGATGCGCGCAAATTTGCGCCTGACCTTCGCTTGCGATAGCATTGCGCTATCGGCAGTTGCAGATCCTTCGCTGTCGGTCGTCCCTATCGCAAAAGGAGTGGAATCCAGGAGGCGCGCTTGAAACAACGAGAAAGAAGCATTTTTGAAAACGTATATCGGATTGTTAAGGAGACTTTTCTATGAATCGCAAGCAAGAAGAAGAAATTCGCAATACATCGAAACTGCTGGCTAGCAATACGCTTTCGCGGCGGCGCTTTTTGCAGACGATGTTCGCCACCGGCGCGGGCGCGTTGGTATATGGCGCGCAGCCGCTGGCATCGGTGTTTGCGCAAGGTGGCTCGTTGGCTACCATCGATATCGCCAACAGCTTCGGCCGTTTGAACCCCGTTCTGTCCACCGCTATCGGCGAGTTGACAATCAATAACGCCGTTTTTAACAAAGTGCCGGCTCTGTTGGCTGATGCGCCGACACAAGAAGATGACCTGACCTGGACGCTGAGCTTCCGCCAGGGTGTCATATTCCACGACGGAACGGAGATGAAAGCCTCCGATTTCAAATTCACCATGGATTTGATCCAGAATCCGGATACCGCTTCTCTTTTCGCCAACTTCTTGACCCCGATTGATGGCGTGGATGTCATTGACGACTATTCCGCCAGAGTCCATCTTAATCAGCCTTTTGGCCTCTTCCCCGAGCGCCTGTTCGTGGTTTCGGTCTTGCCGGAAGCCACCTTCAGCGAGATGGGCATCGATCGCTTCGGGCTAGCGCCGGTGGGCACGGGTCCTTTTGCCTTCCAGAATATGATCGCGCAAGACCGCGTCGAGCTGGCGCGCAATCCCGATTATTTCGTCGAGGGCTTGCCCTTGCTGGATAACCTGATCTACCGCGAAGTGCCAGAAGCCAGCGTGCGCTTGGCCAACCTGGTTGCCAGCCAGTCCGACATCATGGAACAGGTGCCGCCGGAAAGCTATGATATTTTCAGCCAGGCGCCGGGCATCGTGGCCGGTTCCGGTCCCAGCACGCGCCGCGCCGGCATCATGTTCAATTGCACCAAAGCGCCCTTAAACGACGCGCGGGTGCGGCAGGCCCTGTCCTATGCCATTGATCGGCAGGCGATCATAGACACGGTCTTGAGCGGCAACGGTCTGCCCGGCAACGGCACCAGCATTCCGCCTACAATGGATAACCACAATGCAGACGCCAATCGCTACAATCACGACCCGGACATGGCGCGGGCTCTGCTTAGCGAGGCGGGGGCCGAGGGCATCAAGCTCGAATTGATGGCGGGTTCGCTCAAATTCCTGGCGGATACCGTGACCCTGATCAAACCGATGGTCGAAGCGGTTGGCATCGAAACCGAGATCCGCTTGATCGAAGTTGAAGCGGGTTATCAGTTCGTCTTTGATCGCAGCTTCGACACCTATACCACCTGGGGCAATACCAGCGCCCTCGGTTCCGACATCGACATCCATACCCGCTGGATCTATGGACCCTTCCTGGGCAGCGGAGAATCCTTGTTTGGCTGGGGACCGGAAAATAGCGACAACTTCGAGCAGGCGCATAGCCTGATGAACGAAGCGGCCGCCACCGCCGATGCCGAGGAGCGCCATGCCAAGTATGACCAGGTTCAGGACATCGCGTCGAACGACGCCGTCGAGTTCATCCTGTATTGGCCCGACAATCTGGGCGCATGGAAGGATAACATCACCGGTTATGTACCGCCGGTAGACGATGTTATTGACGCGTCGCAAATCGCAAAATCGTAAAGACCTGAAATCGGGAATGACGCGGGCGGCGGCACGATCCCGCCGTCCGCGCCCGCCGCCAATATCCGCTGATTCAGATAGCCTGGACCATGGCAAGGTTTTTCGCGCGCCGGCTGATATTCTCGCTGCCCGTGCTCTTCGGCGTTACCGTACTGATTTACGTGCTGCTCTGGTTTGCCCCGGGCGATCCGGCGCTGTCGAGCCTGGGCATCTATGCCACGCCGGAGCAAGTGCAAACGCTGCGGGAACAGCTTGACCTAGACAAGCCGATTTATGTGCTTTACCTGCGCTGGCTGGGGCAGATCGTCCGCGGCGATTTAGGCATTTCCTTGATCACCAAGGAAAACGTCAGCACCTTAATCGGACACAGTCTGTCTATCACGCTGCAACTGACCGCAGTAGCGATGGCGATCGTGCTGCTGATCGCCTTCCCGACCGGCATCATCTCAGCCGTCAAGCGCAATAGCGTCAGCGACACCTTGAGTCGCATCATTTCCCTGCTGGGCATCTCCATGCCCAATTTTTGGCTGGCGCTGCTCTTCATCACGTTCATCGCTGTTGGCTTGGGCTGGTTCCCGCCTGGCGGTTATGTTTCGCCGGAGCAGGGCGTCGGACCCTGGCTGCGTTCGCTGTTTTTGCCGGCGCTATCCATCGCGGCGGCGCCGGCTTCGTCGCTATCGCGCATGGTGCGCGCCAGCATGCTCGATGTTCTGAGCAAGGATTACATCCGCACGGCGCGCGCCAAGGGCCAGCGCGAAGGCTGGGTCATCATCCGACATGCGCTGCGCAATGGGCTTATGGCGCCGATGACCATCATCGGCATGCAGGTTGGCTATTTGCTAGGCGGGGCTATCATCGTCGAAGTTATCTTCTTTTTCCCCGGCATGGGGCGCCTGCTGCTGGAAGCCGGCATCGACCAGGACTATTCCGTTGTGCAAGGCGTCGCGCTGGTTACATCCGCAGCCTTCATTCTGGTCAATGTGCTAATCGACTTTCTTTATGTGATTATCGACCCGCGCATCCGGGACAGTCAGTGAGGCAGATCGCTTGAAGAAACTCTGGTGGTTGCGCAATGATCCGCTGGCGATGATCGGTCTAATCATCTTGATCATCTTCGCGCTAGCCGCGATCTTCGCGGCGCAGGTCGCGCCCTTCGACCCCACTGCCCAGCATCTTTCGGATACGCTCAAGCCGCCCAGCGAGCTCTACCGCTTTGGCACCGATCAGTTCGGGCGCGATATTCTCAGCCGCGTCATCCACGGCACGCAGATCTCCCTGGGTTTAGGTTCGGCGGCGGTGATCCTGGCGGTGGCCGTCGGCACCAGCATTGGCTTGAGCGCCGGCTATGTCGGCGGCCGCGTCGACGAATTTATCATGCGCATTATTGATATATTCTTCGCCTTCCCGCCAATCGTGCTGGCCATCTTCCTCATGGCGACCTTTGGACCCAGCCTGCTCAATGTCGTGATTGTGGTTGCGCTGGTTACCATCCCGCAATTCACGCGCATCGCCCGCAGCGTCGCCATCAGCGAGCGCAACCAGGACTATGTGCTGGCGGCGCGCGCCATGGGAGCGTCCACGGCGTCGGTCATTCGCAGGCACCTGCTGGTCAACGCTTTTCCCCCGCTGGCGATACAGGTTACGGTGCTGCTGGCTGACGCGATCTTGATCGAAGCCTCGCTGAGCTTTCTCGGCATCGGCGTCCGGCCGCCAACGCCGACCTGGGGCGGCATTTTGAGCGCCGGGCGAGATTATGTTTTCACCGGTTTCTGGTGGTTCACCGTCTTCCCGGGACTGGCGATATTTCTGGCGGTATTCTCGTTGAATGTGCTGGGCGATGGCTTGCGCGACTTCATAGACCCGACCACGCGCCCACGCGGGAGCCGGAGCTAATGCCCCGAGCCGATGTAGAGTTATATTCCCAATCCGAATGACAACATAGAGGAGCAAGCCACATGAAAATCTTGATTTCCGGCATCACCGGGCGGGTTGGCAATAATCTCGCCCAGCAACTGCAAGAGCGCGGTCACGAGCTGCGCGGGCTGGTCATGCCCGGCGATCCGAAGCTCTACAAAGCCACTGCCCTCGGCGTCGATATCGTCGAAGCCGATATCGCCGATGCCGAGCGCGTGGGAGCCGCCGCCGATGGCGTCGATATCGTTATTCACCAGGCGGCGCAGATCCTGGAAGGCGTTTATCCATCCGAACGCATGCTCGACATCAATACCCGCTCGACCGTCGCCTTGCTGGAAGGCGCGCTGGCTTCCAGGACGCCAGTCAAGCGTTTTCTGCTCGCCAGCACCGACCAGACCTACAACCCTTTCGTCACCAAAGAGATTACTTTTCACGAGGACAGCCCACAGCAACCTGCCGATATCTACGCGTTGACCAAGCTGCTTTCGGAGCAGACCTGCGCCGCTTATATGCGTGAATATGGGCTGCCGGTGACAATTCTGCGCTATAGCTCGATTCTGGCTGCCAATGAGGTGCTGGGCGTGCTCAACCCGGTCTGGCTGAATTACTTCATTGAACTGGCTGTCGCCAAGAACCGCGTGCCTTGGTTCGGCGTCGAACACGTGGACGAAGCGCAAGCGATCCTCGCCGACTTGCTGGAGACGCCGGACGCGGTCTGCGCGGTGACTGACGCGGCTGGCAAGTCCTGGTCCCTGTCTTTCACCGATGTGCGCGACGTGGTAGCGGGAACGCTGCTGGCGCTGGAAAGCGATAGCGCCATCGGCGAAGCCTTCAACATGGTGGGTCCAGCACCGGTCGAATATACCAGCGCGGCGCGCTTGATCGCCGACAATAGCGACCGCCCCTACCGCGCTGTCAAGATGCCTTTCTATTGGGGACCGCATGTCTCCAACGACAAGGCGCGCTCCATCTTGGGCTACAGCCCGCAATTCAGCTTTGACAAAATGGTGGAAACAGCGCTGGCGCATCAGCGCGGCGAAGCGATCGACCAGATACCGAATTAGCGCGCTCGCTCATAGGCAGGGTCCCGCCCCTCCATTACAATGATGCACATGTGTGACCTATCCAGACGAGAGCTTCGATGACCGACACGCAGGCAAAACCGGCCCGTTTTGCGCGAACGCGGGCTTTGCTTTTCTTGGTCGCCTCGCTGGCAATCGGCGCGCTGCTCATCGTCGCCATGACCTGGTTCGTGATTGGCTCGGCGCCGCGCGCGCAAGCCGTCGCCGTCGCCGCGGGAATCACTGTTTCCGAATACGTCGCCCTGCCCGATGACGATGCCTATCCAGCGGCGCTGGCGATCGGCTCGGACGGCACGCTCTATACCGGCAGCTACCAAAGCGGCGCCCTGTGGGCCATCAGCCGCGGGGGCGACATCAGCGAAATTCCGGGCAGTCGCGCGCGCATCGGCTCGGTCACAGGCTTGGCTAGCGCTCCCGCCGGCACACTTGATGGAACGCCTGATGGAACGCTGTACATACTTGACCGCATCACGCCGCTCGACGCCAAGGGCGCAGTGCTTTGGCGCTATGCGCATGGCATGCTCGACGCGCTCCTGGAAATCTCGGATTTGGCGCTGCCGGAAGACATCGCTGTCGATAGCGCCGGCACGATTTATCTCAGCGATCGCAAAACCGGCGCAGTCTGGGCTTATGCAACAGCGAGCGAGGCTCTGACTGTCTTTTGGCAATTGCCCTGCGCCGAAACTTGCGCGGCGACGGGCTTGGCTTACGATGCCGCGCATGACGCGCTCCTGATAACAGACAGCGAAAGCGACAGCGTCTACCGCGTCGCCATCAGCGATGGCTCGTTTGGCGCCGCGGCACGCGCCGAGCGACTCTTTATCGACGAAGCGGATAGCGGATATGGCATGGACGGCATCACGGCAACGCCGGCTGGCGAAATCTACATCGCGCTGCTGGCATGGAATCGTGTGGCGAAGCTCGAGGACGGGAAGCTGGTGATGCTGGCGCGCGACTTTCGCGGCGCTAGCGACGTCGCTTACGCTGCCGATTCAGTCCGACTTTTTGTCAGCAACTGGAATCAGTTCAGTCTAGGATTCGGCACAAGCCCGCAGTTGCCCTTCGCCCTCGATGTGATTGATCTCGCGCTAGTAGGCGGCTAAACTGCTTGACCCGCGCCTTCGGCTCGGTTAGGCTGGAAGCAAATATCGCCAGCGGCGCAAGCCCGGCGTCGCCGCAACCGGAGTCCCATAGGCGCGTCATTATGAGCAGTTCATTCAATTTCAATGAAAGCCGGCCCACCCTGGTATCGCCCCATCGGCCGGCCGAGCGGCTGCCAGCGTGGAGGCGGGCGACCGGCTGCTTGTTCTTGGTACTCGCGCTCGTCTTGCTGGGGGCGAGCGCCGGGCTGGTGCTGACGGCGCCCGCCCCCGCCCCGGCCGGTGCGGACGGCGGACCCGCTGCTGCCGAGACAACCGAGACTAGCGAAACAGCGGCGACAGCCAGCGAAGCGCCGCAAGCGACGAATACCGACCAGCCCTCGGGGTCCAGCGGCGGTTCTTTGCTAGAGCGCATGCCACAGCGGATGCCGACGCTCAGCAGCGCGCAAATCATCGATCTGCTGGCGACGCCGCCGCAAATCCTCGCCGAAGAAGATGTTATGGCAATCACCGGGCTGAGTTACGACCCCTTCACCATCGTTAGCGAGCGCAGCCGCAGCCGCATGACGAGCTACACAGTCGCGCGCGGGGATACCATCGATTCGATCTCCACGCGCTTCGGGCTGCGCCGCGAGACCATCGCCTGGTGCAATAGCTATCGCAAGGCGCAGATCCTGTTCACGGGCGACATCCTCACCATCCCGCCAGCGGACGGCGCCTGCCACACCGTCATCGCCAGCCAGGGCAAGGACATCAGCGCGATTGCCGAGCAGTACGACATCGCTGATCCATTTCTAATCATCGACTCGCCCGCCAACGACTTGCCGGAAATCTCCCCAGACACGCAACTGCCGAGCAGCACCCGGCTATTCATCCCGGGCGGCGTCGGTCCCATCATCACCTGGAACGCGGCGGTCGAAGAAGATGCCTCCGGTAATGTGATCGCCTTCGCGCGCGGACATCCCAATAGCTGCGGCGCGGTAGCCGGCGGGGGCAGTTTCTGGACGAATCCGCTGCCCAATGGGAGTTTCGTGCGCGGATTTTACGCCGGTCACAGCGGCATCGACATCTCTGCGGCGAATGGCACGCCGATCCTGGCGGCGAATGGCGGACCGGTACTCTATGCTGGCTGGAACAGCTGGGGTTACGGCAATACCGTCGTCATCGGTCATGGACCCTTCTCGACGCTTTACGGGCACATGAACAGTCTGGCTGTGCGCTGTGGGAATTTTGTCGCGGCTGGTCAGGTCATCGGCTATGTCGGCAGCACGGGCAACTCCTCGGGACCGCACTTGCATTTCGAGATTCGCTATCGCAACGAGCCGCAGGATCCTTCGGCGACCATTGGGATTGGGTGGTAGGCGCTAAAGCGAAAGTCTCCATCAAAGCAAGGCAGTCTGGCGCGGAAATGAAATCTGCAGTTGTTTCCTTTTCGGCGCGCCATCTGCTAGAATCGGCGCCTGTGCGGGAGGCGGGCGCCAGCCCCCGCAAAAGCCAATTCACCTTCAAGGAAGGACATTTTATGACCGCCTTCGCGACAGTGGAGGAAGCATGGCAGGTTTTGTGTAAGGGCGATGACGATCAAGTTCGCGCCGAAGCCATCGTCTTCCTGGGCGAAAACCGTTACGCGCCTTCTGTGCCGCGCCTGGCCGATCTTGTCCGCCAAGCAGACCCCGGCACGCGCTATCTGGCTGCCAAGGCTTTGGGGCAGATCGGCGACGAAGCGGAAGCCGCCGTGCCGACGCTCCTGGACGCCCTGCGCTTTAATGACATGTTCTTGCGCGCGGGCATCACCGGCGCATTGATTCAGATCGGTCCACCCGCTGTCCCCGGCTTGACTCAAGCGCTATTCGACCCCAACAGCGCCGTCAAGCGCGCCGCGTGCAAAGCCCTGGGCAAGATCGGCAGCGAACGAGCAGTCCCCGCCCTGAAATACTGCCTGAACGATAGCAACGCCGGTGTGCGCAAGTTCGCCCGCGAAGCGCTTGAGCGCATTGATACGCCGGAAGCTCGCGCTGCGCTGGGTGGGGGCTAGCCCCGAGCCCAAAGCTAGCGCGCGGACAATCACGAAACGCGGAAATCCGAGCATGCCCGACCGGCTCAGCCGCTTTGGCGCTCCATGCGCCGCAGGGCGATCCAAACCAGCAATGCCGTAACCGAAAGATAGGTGAAGGTCAACAGCACCCAGGGCGATAGAATGGGGATGGTCGCGCCATTGCTGGAGAGCGTGACGCGCATGGTCACAAGTTGCTGATGATCGATCAGCATTTGCTGCGAATATACGGTCGCGGTGATGGGATTTAAGCTGGTGGCGATCATATCGCCATAGATCATCGCCGCTTCGACCGTCGGGTTGTCACTGATATTGGCGGCGATGTTGTTTACGACATTGCCATAAGCGCCCTGGAACAGAATGAGCGCCAGCACAGGCAAGCCCATGGTGATGGCGATCGCGACTGTGTAGGAGCGGACGGTGGCGGACAAGGTGCGCGCGGTGATGGACGAAAAGAACATGCCAAAGGCGCCCAGCGTCACTGCCGAAACCGCCAGCACCAGCAGCGCCAAGATCAGTTCGGATTCGCTGACCCCGCCGAAGAGAAAGGCGATGCTTTGCAGGGGAATGGCGGAAAGCAGCAGCAAGACGATATAACCCAGCGCGGATTGCATCTTGCCGACCACAAAGGTCGCTTTGGTGATCAACGTGGTTTGCAGCAGATCGTAGGTCTTGCGCTCGCGTTCCGACGTGATGGCGCCGGCGGTCAGCGCTGGCACGATGAATATAATTAGCATCAGCTCGATAAATAGCACACCGATGAAGAGCAGCCGCCCCAGCTCGCCGGTCACAACGCCACCGCCTTGCGGCACACGCAGCAAATAGAGCAACATGGTGAAAAAGCTCATTAACGTCAAGAATACGGTGATGATGGCGAAGCCGCGTATGCCACGCATGCGGCCGCGCAATTCCTTGACCATCACGGGATTGAGGCGAAAAGCGCGCAGATCGCCGAATGTCATCAAGCCGACCGCGCTCAGAGGCGCAATCGCCAGCAGCGCCGGCAAGAACCCAAAAGCGATGAGCGCAAGCCCGTTGGCCGCCGTCAACAGCCAGGCGGTGAAGACCGTCCACAATTCCTGCGCCAGGATCACCACTGCCAACACCGACAGCAGCGCCATATTGCCCAAGACGCCGGCGATAATCAACAGCAGAGCCGTGTCATCGGCGATGTTGTAATTGCTCAGCAATGCAGCGCGGATCGCAGTGAACTGCGCATTGTCGTTAGTCGCGGCGGAGACCGCCAGCGCGATCAGTACCAGCGCAGCCAGCAAGTTGACAAGCGCGCCCCAGAACAAAACCAGCGAACTGCGGCGCAAGAGCCGCTCGCGCGGGGTCATTAACGCAAGCGGGATACGATCCCAAGCCTCGCCTTCCGGCACGCTCTCGCCGAATAGGCTGATGATCAGCTTGCGGATATTGTTCAGTAATTCGAGCATAGATTGGGACTTTCAAGCTAGTCGCGCATTAGGTATCGGCAGAAGAACAGGACCCTGAATTGTACAGCACACAAAATTTCAGCTACCGCAAGTTTAGCCGCGCCACACCTCAAAATAGTTTTGCGACCGATAGAAACAGACATTGAACTGCATGAGAAAGTTGGTTTGCCCGAGCAAGACGGGTACCTTGTCTGAGTTTGCCCAGGCAAAGACTAGAGAAACTTCAGTTGTTCCAGTTAGTTCTGGTATCTTTGCCCATAAGGAAAGCGCGCGAGATTCTGTGCTTTCAAGGTTGCCTACCAATGGACCAGCATACGCTTGTTCATCCCAAACCGCTCCGAGCGCCAAGCCGACGTGATATGGCAACACATTGACACTAGCGGCGGAATCGACAATCCCGGCTACTTGTATTGAGCGAGAGCCAATACTGATTTCAAGCGGCAGTCGCGGCATTAACGTGCTTGGATCAGATCCGAGGCTCGTAAATGGAAACTGCGCCATCAATCAATCTCAGCCGGTGTTGTGGCTTCAAGTTTTTCCAACTCTTTCATTAAGGCTTCCGCAACCTGATAGTTTCCATGGTAGGCAAAAAGTTCATAGCCTTGACTTCCTAAAGCGAGATTATCCATGAGCGTATTAAGCAAAATCAGCTTGTCATCATCGCTGAGCGCATTGACTTCTTCGAGTAATTCTTTCGAGAGCATGTTTCTGTCCTTTCGGCTACGGCGCACGACGAAGATTATACCAGATGGCTGCTGCGCGCATCGAATGAGACATATTTCGGGCGTGATAAACAGTGCTGGCGGTCGTCCTGAAGGCTGATAAGCGCGGCGCTTCCAGTTAATCCTAGAACATCATCCCGCGCCGTTCGCGCAAGGCGGCGATCACCACGCGGTCGGCTTTGCCAAAGCTGTATTCGTCCAAGTCCGCCTCGCTGACCCACGCCCAATCTCTCGCCTCTAGCGCCTGCGGCTCATCATAGGGCGCAATCGCGCCGCGATAGCGACAGGCGAAGGCATGCAGCGTGATCCTGAAATGCGTGAAGGCGTGATTAACCTTCGTGAACAGCTCGCCTATCTCGACCTCAATCGCCAGCTCTTCGCGCAGCTCGCGCGCCAAGCAGTCCGGCAGCGATTCATCCGCTTCGCGCTTGCCACCGGGGAACTCCCACAAGCCGCCGAGCAAGCCGTCAAGCGGACGCTGCGCAATCAAAAGGCGACCGGCTTCATCGCGGATCAGACCGGCGCAGACGTCATAATGCGGGATGGCGGCGCGGGCCCGCTTGACGGGAAGCGTTTCCTGCCTCCCGGCCGCGTAGGCTTGGCAACGCATTCGCAGCGGACAAGCCGGGCAATCTGGATTCTTTGGTCGGCAGATCTTCTGGCCCAGTTCCATCAGCGCTTGATTGTAGGCGCCCGCATCTTGTTCTGGCATCCACTCGGCCGCCAGCGACCAGAGCCGCTCGCGCGTGGACGGCAAGCTGATATCGCTGTCCAGGTTAAGCAAGCGCGTGAAAACCCGCATCACGTTGCCGTCCAGCAGCGGAACGGCGAGATCGAAGGCGATGCTGCCGATAGCGCCGGCGGTGTATCTGCCGACGCCGGGCAATTCGAGCAGTTCGTCGATAGCGCTGGGAAGCTGCCCGTCATAGCGCTCGACGATGATAAGCGCGGCGCGGTGCAAGTTGCGGGCGCGGCTGTAATATCCAAGACCTTCCCAAAGTTTCAGTACCTCGTCAAGCTGCGCGGAGGCCAAGACCTCAAGCGTCGGGAAGGCTTTGAGAAATCGCTGAAAATAGGGAATGACCGTATCCACTTTTGTCTGCTGCAGCATGATTTCCGAGAGCCAGACCATGTAGGGCGTCGGTTGCCGACGCCAGGGCAAGTCGGCTCGGTTCTGCCGGAACCATCGCAATAGTTCATCCGCGAATGGAGCGCTCATCGGTGTTCAGCATTATCTTGCCGGCTGATAGAAATCTGTGGGGGGAACGATTGCCACGTTAATGTAATCAAGGCGCTTGATGTACGGCGCCGCGTCAAAGCAGCTTCAGCGCGTGGCGATAGACATCAAGCGCCTGCTGCAATTGACCTTGCCGCATCAAGGCGTCGCCCAGCACGCAGTGAACGGCGGGGTTGTCTTGATGCTGGGCTTGCTTGATCAGCCACTGCATATCGCTGACAACCAGATCAAGACCGATGTTGGCGCGCAGCAAAGTCTCATAATCGCCCAGAGCCTCTTCCAGCTTGCCGGCCGCGATCTTAGCGCGCGCCGTATTGAAGCCGGCAGCCAAGCCAGGCGGCGGCGGTTTTAGCGACTCGGCGCCGGGGGCGGACGCGCCCGCCGGTTGATTGGCGGTATCGCCGGCGGCGGCCACGGCGCGCAAGCGCTCGGCGTACCAGGCTTCCAGTTCCGCTTGCTGGTCTTGCATGAGGAAAGCATGCGTCAAGCTGTCGTAAGTTTCGGGCGCGGAGGGCGGGACGCTTTCGGCGCGCGCGCTTTCGACAAGGGGCTCGCGATCGCTTGCGGGCGCGTCGGCGGCTGGAACAAGAAAATCGGGCAGGGGCGCCATAGATTGGGTGCTAAATTCGTCAACGAGAGGCTCGTCCAAGCCTATCAGCGCTTCCGGGAAAGGCGCCGGCTCCCCGACGCGCTGTGAATAAAGGCTTTCGTCTTCATCGATTGCGTCGTCTTCGTAGGCATCGTCGCTATTATCCTCGGGCGCTTCCATATCACCGCCAGGGGCGAATGCCTGCGCCGCCGCGCTAACTTCGTTGGCCAGGCTGTCCAACCATTTGAGCGGGTCTTCCAACTCGGCGGCGCTTCCCAAATCTTCCAATTGACCGGTGGATTCGCCGCGGTCCACGCCTTCCGCGCCGGCGGCGATTTTTCTGGATTCCGCTTCTGTGGTCCTGTCCTCGAGCCAGGTCAAGGGATCGGTGGTATCGTCGCTGCCGCTTTCGGCGATGACGGGCAAGGCGGTGGGCGTTTCGTCGTCGTCTTCATCATCCAGTTGCTGTTCGGAATGAAAGACATACTTGGCTCTGGGGGATCGCGCTGGCAGGAGCGATTCATCGCCCGCCAGCCCTGCGCCCCATGCCTCCCCCGCCGCGTCCGGCAACCGCTGGGCAGCTTGCGCCTTGTTATCCATTGCCTTGTCGGGGGAGCTTTCCGCTGCTTTGTCCCGCTGCTGCTGCGCCTGCTGCTCCAGCCAGACAACCAATTCGTCCTGCGACATGGAATCTAAATCGGGCATATCGGGATCGTCAAACATGGCGCTAGGCGCTACTGCCTCTTCTCATTTGGAGCGCGCAGGATGCCGAAGGATACCGGAAGTCGCGGGAGTTACGGAACATTAGAGTAGTGTTCCGCCGTCATTTTTGTCGCGCTCATCGGCGGCCGGGTCTATGGCGGGGTCCTCATCGTCGAGGCCGATGTCCTCAAATTCGAGGGCGTCCAACTCCTCTTTCAAGGTGATGGCCGGCATTTTGTCGGTTGGGGTATCGAAATCGAAGTCTTCGTCTTCCAGACCCAGTTCCTGAAAGTTAATGTCATCCGCTTCTTCGTCCAGGGTGATAGCGATGGTCTTTTCGGTAGGGGAATCGAAATTGTAATAGTCGTCCCAGCCCAATTCCGAAAAGTCGATGCCTTCGCCGCCGTCATCGAGGTTGATGGCGTCCATTTTGTCGGTGGGTGTATCGAATTTGAAATAATCTTCAAATGTGAGATCGTCCAGTTCCAGTTCGTCGATGTCTTCGGCAACGCCGAGCGCCGCCACCGCTTCGTAGGGCGCCAAATCATCTGCGCTTTCCGACGACGCTTCCGCTTGCATGGCTCTTAGCCAGGTCGGCGGTTTGCTAAAGCGGAAGTACATGACGTTCGCTTGCGGGAGCGGTTCTTGAATCGCTTCCATCTCACCGGTTTCTTCGTCCACGATATCGCTCACCCAGGCGAATTCCTGGTCCGGCCGGGCAACCGGCCTGGCGAATTCCGATTGCTTTTCGGGCTCGGCATCTCCCTCGCGATCGAGCCCGGGCGTCATGGCATTCAACCAGCTTGGCGGCGCTTCGGCATCGCCCAAGCGCACTTCGTCTTCCACAAAATCCGCCAATTGCTCTTGATCCTGCAAGCCCCAGGCGCGCGCCGTTTCGACAGCGCTGGACTCCTCCACATCCAGAGTCGGATCCGTCGCTACTTCTGATATGGCGGGGGGCGCGGCGGCAGCCTCTGCCTCATCCAGCGAGAGAATGCCTAATTCTTCGTCGATGCCGGCGGCGGTATCTTCGCTCAGCCAGTCGACATAGGGATCTTCGTCGTCATCGTCTTCCAACTCAGATTGCCAACTGTCAATCAGGTCGGCATTCAGCCGATTCTGCTCCGCGTCGCTGATGCTACTTTCCGTTGGCGAGGGCGGCGAGGGCGGCGAGGGCGGCGAGGGCAGCGCGACTGCCGTTTCATCAACAAGCTCTTCATCGAGCCAGTCGGCGATGTGCGGCGCAGCCAGCAACTCATCATCGCGTTCGTCGAGGCTCGCGACGGTTTCTTCCGCCGGCAGATCCAGATTCAGCTCATCTTGGTCGAGCCAGGACTGGATATCGTCGACTTGGATCGGTTCGGTATCCGACGTGCGGTTCAGCAAATGCTGCAAACGTTCGTCATCGGCAAAAAGGTCGAATTCGTCGCTTTCTTCGTTCTCGGTCATCATTTCGCGCATGGCGGCAGACAGCCAGGGCGCGCCAGCCGCCTCTTCATCCGGCTCCGGCTCTATCAGCCAGTCTCGGTCGAAGTCCTCGATGTATCGCTCCGTTTCACCGCCGCCCGACTCTATGCCGCTTTTCTGAATGTCCATCACCCAGGAGATGTCGTCATCGTCGTCGGCTTCCAATTGCTCCAGCATGAGCGCCAGGTCATCATCCAGCGCGTCCTCGCCGCGGTCTTGCGCGCCAGGCGCGTCGGGCAGCGCCGAGGACTCGCCCACATTGGCTGACTGGACCATAAACCCCTGCTCTTCCAGCGCCGCGATGGCATCGCGGGCATCGTCACGCTCCGCCGCCGGCGCGCCGCCAGCGCTATCCCCCGCGATGAGTTCTTGGAACAGGTTTTCGATTTCATCATCGGCAAGCAGGTCCTCGAGGTCGGCGGTCGCTGTCGCCGGCGCATTCACTTCGGACGCCTCTGCAGATTCTTCATCGCTTTCTTCATCGCTATCTTCTTCGCTGCCGACGAGCGGGCTACTGTCCGCTTCCGCCTCGCTGTCCCGCAGGGAATCCATCCAGTCGGGATTGACGATCGCTTGCTCGTGACGGGGCATGCTGTCGTAATCGAGCTCTTCCAGCTTGACCAGGTCTTCCGGCGCGGCTTCGTTGGTCGCAAGTTGATGCGCCAGGTAGGGATCCAGGTCTTCGATGCGCGCCAGATAGACTTGCGCGTCGGAGGGACGCTGCTCGGAGAGCCAGAGCTCAGCCATGATGCGGTTGGCGATGATCGAGTAAGGCAGCATTTGCAAGATTTCGTCCGCGGCTTCGGCGGCGGCCATCCGTTGGCCATCCAGCCAGAGCGCGCGCGCCCGCAGCAGCTGCAAGTCGATGCGGTCGCGGTTGCGCCCCAGCGCCCCGTTCAAAACGTCAAGCGCGTCCGTCAGCAAGTTGTTGCGCACATGCTGCTGCGCCAGGGCGCCGGCGGTCAATTGCAGGCGCTCGATCTGTTCGCCGCGCTCTTGCAAGCTGAGGCGGCGGATCAAGTCCATGGTTGCCTGGTGGTTGGGCTGCTGATCGAAGGCGCGTTCGGCATGCCACAGGGCGCGCTGCCCCTGTCCCATTTGTTGATAGACCTGCGCCAATTGTGAATTGGCTTTGAAGTCCAGGGGACGCGCGCCTAGCATTCGCCGCATGACTTCGGCGGCTTCTGCCCCGCGGCCCGCGGCGAAGAGCGCATCGCCGAGCTGCTGGTAGGCGCGCAAGTTCTTGGGAAAGGTTTTGAGGATGTGACGCGCGTGGGCGATCACCTCGTCATGCCTGCCCTCGGCCAGGAAATCCGCCAGCCGGTCTTGATAGGCGTTTAAGCTGATTTCTGCCATATAGCTCTCGTCTGCCCCGCTAAGCCGTCATGTTTGGGCATGGCGACGCGACGGCGTCTTGCGCATCAAATTTGATTTTCGCGGCGCGTTCCGCGGATTGACATCGTAAAAGGCGCTGCAAAGCGAGGAATGCGCTTGATGTGGTCCATCCCCAAATCTCTAAGGATTATAGCATAAGCGAATGGCTTGGGACTAGGAATCCAGGTCGTTTTCCGGGACGGCGCTTCAATTTTTTTCAACATAGAGGACGCAGAGGACACAGAGTTCGTAGGAGTTTAGACGACTATTCTTCTAAATCTGCGGCCTGGAATCGGCAACAGTCCCCAGCGAAACGTGATTTGTCACCAAAAATCACAGCTGAGAAAAGATTTTTTGTTTTTCTCTGCGTTCTCTGCGTACTCTGTAGTTAATTTTCAGTTTAGAATCCCGCCATTTCGTCCGCCATCATTTTGAAGCGATTGCCCTGCTAGGAATCCAGGTCGTTTTCCGGGACGGCGCTTCCTGCGCATGCGCATGAGGGGTCCTAGAGCGTTGGATTAGAAAAACGCTCTGCCCGCGACTGTTCTGTTATTCTGTCGTCGGCATGCCATAGAGATTCGCAAAGTCAAAAGGAGAAAAAGCAGATGAAACGGTTTGTCGCCTCGCTGCTGGCTGTCGGGATATTCGCCTTGCTGCTGGGACAAGCGCAAGCGCAGGTGAACGTTGAATTTGAAGGGGAGCTTTACCATACTTGGGAGGCGCTGAAAGAAGCCGCCATCCAGAACAGCCCAGACGGGGATCCCACGCTGCACTGTGGGCAGGTCATCACCGATGACGTATTCAAGCGCGGCGCTTTCAACAGCGAGATTGATAGATTCCGCTGCTACAGAAGCGCCGCGGACTTCCTGAAATTTGAGGCTGCCACCGATGCCAAACTTGCCGCACTTAGAAAGGGAGGAAAGGCGGAAGCTGTCGAAGAGGAATCGGAAGATCGCTTCTATTATTTTGTTGGTATTATTTCCAGCGTTGCGGAATCCTGTCATTTCGCGTAGCCTCAGCTGATAATGTCGCAAAATAGATGAGGCAACGTGGGACAGACATGGGGGAATCGGAAAAACCGATCATTCTTTTCACCAATGACGACGGCATCGAATCGCCTGGGCTCTGGGCGGCGGTGGCGGCTTTTCGTGATGTCGGCTCTTTGCTGGTTGCCGCCCCGCGCGAGCAGCAGTCGGGCATGGGGCGCAGCATGCCGCATTCCAGCGAGGGGCGCATCTTCCCCTACCAGGCGCCGATTGACTGTGGCGATTGCCGCGCCTACGCGGTGGACGGCAGTCCAGCCCAAGCGGTGCAGCACGCCATCCTGGAACTGGCGGAAGACAAACCCGCCCTGCTGGTATCGGGCATCAACTATGGCGAAAACACGGGCAACGGCGTGACCATCTCCGGCACCGTGGGCGCGGCATTGGAAGCCGCCAGCCTGGGCATCCGCGCCATCGCCGTCAGCCAGCAGACGCCAACCGACTTACACCGCAGCTATTCGGACGCGGTCGATTTCGGCGTCGCAGCCCGTTTTACGCGGCAATTCGGCGCTTGGCTGATGGATCACCCGGCTTTGCCGGACGATGTCGATGTGCTGAAAATTGATGTGCCAGCCAGCGCGACCAGCGAAACCGAATGGCGCTTGACGCGGCTTTCGCGGCGTCGCGTCTATTTTCCCACGCGGCCCGAGCGGCTGGCGCTGCATGACCGCGGCAAGCTGGGCTATCGTTACAATGACGATCCCAGGGCGGCCGAGCCGGACAGCGATGTCTATGCCTTGCTGACCGACGGCTTGATATCAGTCACGCCCATCAGCCTCGATATGACCTCGCGCACCGACATGTTCCGTTTGAGACAGATCTTGCAGGGCAAGCAGGAGTATGGGCTGTAGCGTTGCGGAGGCAGGGCTTCGGGCGCGCAAGTTGCGCGCCCCTACACGCGCAACTGATGTCGAATCCCGTAGGGGCGACATATCATGTCGCCCGCAATTTAGCAAAAACATCTCATATTATTCTAGGTACAAAGAATCGTCGAACCACTTTGCTGGATTCTCAATTATGTAATTACGGATGTCATTCAGGGAACTTTCATTGCGGATAATGTGCTCGTAATAATTTCGCTGCCAGAGCGGTTGTTCAGGCGGCTGCGCCAGAGATTTGCTTCGTAGCGTGACGGCGCGTTTGAATTGCCCAATAATCGCGCCAAGAGATCCGGGCGGCAAAACATTCGAAGATCCAAGGTTCCTCTCTACACCGTTGGTCGCGGTTTCCCCGCTATCGAGGATGGCGATGATTCCATGTAGATGATTCGGCATAACGACGGACATATCCAATTCGACGTTTGAACGCGTTTGGGATATCAGATGCCAGCAGTGTTTGGCAGTCGTTCCAAGTTCATTGAGGATCATCTTTCCCGCGCGTATTTCGCCAAACAGGCAAGTTTTCTGGCGCGTGCAGATTGTTACGAAATACACACCCTTCTGGCGGTAGTCGTAACCGGGCAATCTTATAGATTGGCGGTTAGGGAGTGATTGATCTGGTTTTGTCATAATGTGGCCCGTCGCGATGTTGGCGGGCGCCCAGGTTGATCGCGTAGACACAGACCGCCGCGCGCCCCTACAGGCGGCGTTGATGTCGAAACCCATTTTACCATGTGGCCCGTCGCGATGTCGGCGGGCGCGCAGGTTGGTCGCGTAGACACAGACCGCCGCGCGCGCCTACAGCGTTGATGTCGAAACAATAGGGGCGACATATCATGTCGCACGTTTTTTCGGGGGGAATGTGGATGGGGCGGCTCGTTGAGCCGCCCGCTTGCGGTGTCGCGCGGACAAGCTCGAATGCGCTATGTCAGTTCGAGCTTTATCGCCAGTTTGTTGAGTCACGCGTCCTTATCATGCCGACGTTGCCGTGGGCCTAGGCTTGGCCGTCGCCTGCAAGAATCCTCTCGTCCTGTCATGGGTGAAGCGGAATGTGAGCGTCGATCCCACGCCATCTTCGTTTCTCCTGTCGCAAGTGTATTCATAGCGTATGACTTGTTGATCGGACTCATCCTGTGGCGGCGTCCGTCTTCCGTTGCAGCCAGAAGCATTCTCCAGGGCATCGTCCAATACTTCCTCACCGTATGGGTTGTCGTCGGTACGCACTTCTTCGAGGTAGGCTTGCAAATCAGTATCCATCGTCTTTGATTCATCTGCCTCTCGGATCGTCGCTGTTATGCTCCAGGAAACATTTGTAATCCTGCCTGTACCACTATATGACCGGTTTAGCGTAATTTCCCATTGCCGCGCCGTCACGTTGCTTTCATGAATGTTGTCGCTGA
Source organism: Phototrophicaceae bacterium (assembly GCA_965116975.1). Taxonomy (GTDB): domain Bacteria; phylum Chloroflexota; class Anaerolineae; order Aggregatilineales; family Phototrophicaceae; genus UBA6055. Next base: position 499,793 of record OZ220735.1, on the reverse strand, counting down.
TGCAATTTACCTTGTTCGTATCAGTAGTTGCGAATCTTGAAACAGTGAAAACTCTCGACTCCACGTGCTCCGCATTTTCGGCTTGATCGGCATTATGCCAGTATTGGCAAGTAACGCGGACAGATTCGCTGTTGAGTCGGAAGCCGCCGATAATCGTTCCGGCAGTTTCCCCGCTCCTCATCTCTCTTGGCGGGCTGTATAGGGGTACTGGATTCCCGGCTATCGTTACGCCGCTATTTTCCGGCAGCGTCGTTAGCGTCTCCCAAACTTCCCGCACGCCGACCTCGACGGTTTGCTGGATGATCACAGGCGTCACTGTCACGTCGGGCGTGGCGGTTGCGGCGAGCGTCTGCGCTTCCTGATGGCCCTCGTCCCATTGCTCGCGCGTCGTGCAGACGCGATCCGCTTTACAGGGATTCTGATGATAGACGATGTCCAGGTTCCAGCCGCCGCGTTCCCAGTGGTCGTAGCGGTCGTTCGCCCAATAGCCGGCTTCCCATAGCGCGTGATCGGTGCCGTCCTGGCAGGCGCGGAACAAGGATGTGTTGCAGAGGTTATTGTCAATGACCGGGTAAGAGCCGGTTGGGTTATCCGGGCGCGCCGCGATTGGCACGGCGGCGTCGGTGCGCCGGATCAAATCTCCGCGGATCCAGGATTGCACGCCCGAAGCTGTCCTGGCGTAATACCAGGTCCAAGGCGGGTCCGATTCGGCATCGGCTTCCAGCACGGTGAGGACATGCCCCAGGTTGGCATAGTGCTGCACGGCAAAAGCCGAGCCCGGTCCCCAGCGCATGCGCGCCGTCTGCACAAGGACCTCAGCCTGGAAGGGCTCCGCCTGCGCAAAAGCCAGCGAGAACATAACGACAAGAATTGCGGACAGTAACAATACGAACTTTATACCATTCGACACAATACCCTCCTTTCGGGTAGGCGCAAGGAATGTTATCACAATTTGCGCTTTTGCGCAAAAATAACATTTTTTGACGCAAGGCGATATACAAAGCAAGCGTGCCAGAAGCAATTATGTGCCGAAAGTCACATAAATCTACCGCATTTTGCCGGAAACGGAGATAAATCTCGCTGTCCAGGGCAATCGCTTCAAATTATTTTCAACATAGAGGACGTAGAGGACACAGAGTTCGTAGGAGTTTAGACGACTATTCTTCTAAATCTGCGTCCCGGAATCGGCAACAGTCCCCAGCGAAACGTGATTTGTCACCAAAAATCACAGCTGAGATGAGATTTTTTGTTTTCTCTGCGTTCTCTGCGTACTCTGTAGTTAATTTTCAGTTTAGAATCCCGCCATTTCGTCCGCCATCATTTTGAAGCGATTGCCCTGATCTCGGTGTCGGCGGTTAGTGTCTAGGCGACCCTCGGTGGTAAAATAATCTGGCGCGATTGCTCTGGGGCGGAATAGGCAGCCACTGTGCCTCGGGCGCTCCCGATGATACAATCGCATTTGTCTATCCCAAGCAGGAGCGCCGCCCGTGTACAACCCTAAGCAACATCTCAAGCGACTCGTGGAAGCCCATGCCCCCAGCGGCTATGAAGCGCCAATCGCCGACATCCTGCGCGAGGACTGGGCGGAGCTGGTCGACGATTTCGAGAGCGACGGCTTGGGCAGCCTGATTGGCGTCAAGCGCGCCACCCGCCCGGCTGAGCAAACGCGCAAGATCATGCTGGCGGCGCACATGGACGAGATCGGCTTGATGGCGCGCGAGATCAAAGACGGCTTCATCTATGTGCATCGCATCAGCGGCATCGACCCGCGCGTGATGTTGGCGCAGCCGGTGCTGGTGCATGGCAAACGCGCCCTGCCGGGCTTGGTGGCGACGATGCCGCCGCACATGCTGGCGGCCGCCGACCGCAAGCAATACCCGCCCATCGACGCGCTGGTGGTCGATGTTGGGCTGCCCGCCGCCGAGATAGAGGAACTGGTGACGGTCGGCGACTTGGTGACGGTCGACGCGCCGATGATCGAGCTCAAGGGGCGCTTGCTGGCAGCCAAAGCCATGGACGACCGCGCATGTATCGCCGTGATCACGACTTGCCTGCGCTTGCTGCGCGATATGCGCCATAGCTGGGAGGTGCATGCCGCGGCGACCGTGCAAGAAGAGGTCGGTTTGCGTGGCGCGACGACCGCGGCCAACCACATCGAGCCGGATTGCGCCATCGCGCTTGATGTCGGTTTTGCCGAGCAGCCGGGTCTTTCAAACGGAGCCGGGAAACTGGGCGGGGGACCGCAACTCGGCATCGGCGCCAATTTCCACCCCAAAATGGTTTCGCGGTTGCAGGAAGTCGCCGCCTATCACGAAATCAAATGGCAACGCGACATCATGCCCGCGCGCACCGGCACCGACGCTTGGGCGATTCAAGTCTCGCGCGGCGGCGTGCCCACAGCGTTATTAAGTATTCCGCTGCGCAATATGCACTCGCCGGTGGAAACCCTGGACATCAAAGATATCGAACGCTGCGGCCGTTTGCTGGCGCATTTCATCTGCGCCTTGGATGACGATTTCCTGGATTATCTGTCCTTGGCGCCGGCTGGGGAATCCGCCAGGGCAATCGCTTCAAAATGATGGCGGACGCAATGGCGGGATTCTAAACTGAAAATTAACTACAGAGTACGCAGAGAACGCAGAGAAAAACAAAAAATCTCTTCTCAGCTGTGATTTTTGGTGACATATCACGTTTCGCTGGGGACTGTTGCCGATTCCGGGCCGCAGATTTAGAAGAATTGTCGTCTAAACTCCTACGAACTCTGTGTCCTCTGCGTCCTCTATGTTGAAAATAATTTGAAGCGATTGCCCTGGGGAATCCGCCTGATGACCTGTGCGGGACGGGACTTCTAGCCCAGCTCGCCATCCACAAACTGCCGGTGCCATTCTTCCAAGGTCAGCAAAGCCCAGAGCTGCCGGTTGTGATCGCGCCTTCCCGATTGATGCTCCTTAATCAAGCGCTCGAGCGCTTCGTTGCGCCACAGACCGCGTTCGCGCGCGCGCCGGCAGAGCAGGATGTCCCGCACCGGCGACATATCCCGCCGCAGCCAAGCCCCCAGCGGGACGCCAAAGCCGTGCTTCGGGCGATCGATGATCGCGTCCGGCAAGATGCCTCGCGCCGCTTCTTTGAGCATGAACTTGGTGATGCCACCCTTGAGTTTGAGTTTGAGTTTAAGATTGAAGGGAATCGCCGCGGCATATTCGACCAATTCGTGATCGAGAAAAGGCGCGCGCGCCTCGAGCGAGGCGGCCATACTGCAGCGATCGGCTTTGATGAGCAGATCATCGGGCAGATAGCTGCGCATATTGGCGTTGAGCAAAGCGCTAACCGAATGATCCGACGCCTCCAGATAGCGCGAGAAATCGGCTGAATCAGATCCAGCCAGCGCGCGCAGCTCGCTGATCAAATCGGGGCTAAAGACACGAACCAGGTCGAAGAAACCGTCCGTGACGGACAGGCTGGCGGCTTGCGCGAAGCGCCGCGCCCGCTTGACCCTGTCGCCATAAGCCGTCCCCTCCGGGGACCTGGCAAGCAGCGCGGACAGCCCCCGCCACAAGGGCTTTGGGAGTATTGACAGCCGCTGAAAGAGCGCGGCGGCGTAAAAGCGTTCGTAACCCGCGAAGAGTTCGTCGCCGCCGTCACCGGTCAGCGCGACCGTTACCTGCTCCCGCGTCAATTTGCTAACCAGATAGCTTGGGATGGCGCTGCTATCGGCGAAGGGCTGGTCGTGGTACCAAACTAATTCGGCGAGCAGGTTCAAGGCCTCGGGCTGGACGCGAAAGGTTTGGTGATCGGCGCCTAGCAGCTTCGCGACCTGCGCGGCGAAAGGGCTCTCGTCAAAACTGTCGTCGCCGGCAAAGCCGATGCTGAAAGTTTTGACGGCGGCGCTGCTATGGCGACGCATCAGCGCGACAATCAAGCTGCTGTCCAGGCCTCCGCTGAGGAAAGCGCCGAGCGGCACATCGCTCATCAAACGCAGTTTGACCGCTTCTTCCAGTTTTTCGCGCAGCGGCTCGACATGGTCGGCGGACCTGGCTTGGGCGTCTGGCGGAGCGAGCGGCGGCAGCGCCCAGTAGCGCTGTTCCCGGCGCTCGCCCGCGGCATTGACGCGCAGGCAGGCGGCTGGCGGCAGCATCTTGATGCCCTGGAAGGCGGTATCGGGCGCGGGGATATAACCGAAGCTCAAGTAGTCAGACAGGGCATGGGGGTCGGTGGCGAAGCGCGATTCCCGCGGCACAGCCGGGTGCGCCAGCAGAGCCTTGATCTCGCTGGCGAAGACAAACACGTCGCGGTCCTGATAATAATAGAGCGGCTTCTGACCCATACGGTCGCGGGCCAGCAGCAGGCGCTTCCGCCGCCTATCCCAGAGGGCGATGGCGTACATCCCGCGCAGACGCTGCCAACAGTCATCTCCATAGGCTTCATAGAGATGGGCGATCGGCTCGCCATCGCCAGCGCTGCGGAAGCGGCGCCCCCTCGCGCTCAGGTCGCGGCGCAGCTCCCGGAAATTATAGATTTCGCCGTTGAAGACGAGGGCGATCGACTTATCTTCGTTGAAAAGCGGCTGATCGCTGCCGGCGATATCGATGATGCGCAAACGGCGCATGGCTAAGCCGACAGCCCCGTCAATGAAATAACCATCGCCATCTGGACCGCGATGCCGCAAGCGCTCGTTCATAGCGCGCAACATTTCGTAAGTGGCTGGCTTGCCATCGAAATGGATGGCGCCGCAGATGCCGCACATGGCTGGATGCCCTCTTGATGAATGCCGTCATTCTATCATCATTTACAGGCGCTGCGCGGCTGGCGCTTAATTGCGGCGCTTGGCAGCTCGGATCAAGCGCGCTGGTTTGTACCATCCCGCGCCAAATTCGATAACAGTGCTGTGGTAAAAGTGTTTATGCTTACTGAGGTGATAGCAGCAGACCATTCACTTGCCCTATTAAGGCTTGTCCGCTATTGCGATGCATTCACCAATTTTTCCGCAATCCTTCTGTCCTTTGCCCCATCAAGAAGGATTGCCAATGCAAAAATTACGAAAATAGAACTGAATTCAGTCCTATAAGTCGGTTGTAGGGGCGACTCTGTGAGTCGCCCACAGGCAAAAAACTCGCATTTTGCGCAAATACATCAATAGCGGACAAGCCTATTAGGCTGAATGGAACTACAATAAATTGCTCTATCGCGAGCAGCTTGTATTATTCGCGGCTTGACTAAACCGCAGGCTTGCGTTATTCTAACGGAAATTGCGGCCTAGTGAATTAGCAACGTTACGTTCACCGAACTGTTCTTGTCCAAAAGCATGGCGCGGGAAAATTAAATTATCAAGCATGTTGGGAATCTAAGCAATCGCATTAGTTACCGCCAGCCCAATTGATGATTTGCGCGAAACATGGTACATTCGCCGATGAAAGAGACGAGGAAACAAGCTGAGCCTAACGTTCATCAAGGGGCGCAACAAATTGCCGCCGGCGCAATGCCAAGCCTGCAAGCCAGCGCGGAACACCGCGCAACGGGCAAGCCGCCAGCGCCATCCCCAGGAACTCGAGCCTCATTTTCACTGTCCGAAGGGAAGCAAGACAACGCGACTAAAGCTATGACAAACAAGATTGATCTGCCACTGTTGCTCCAAGTAATCGCTTCGATAAGCATCCCGGTTATCCTAGCGCTGTTAGCGCTTGTCGCGCTGATAAACCCTCAATTTGCCGAGCAACGAGCGCTCATAATTGAGAATCGCGATAACATCGCGGCGTTAGATACCAAGCTTTCCAGCCAAATAGCGGCGCTGGACACCAAGCTAACAAATGAAATAGCGCGACTTGATAATCGGATCAAAGTTGAAGTAACGCGCTTGGACAACAAGTTCGACGCGCTCGCCAATCTGATGATTGTCGCCCTTAGCAATGGCGAGCCTACCGAAGCGGAACTTGTCGCTGTCTGGGAATCCATCCTATCTGCAGAATGAGAGGCGGACGCTGAACTTGCCCCACTTTCAGCTGGGCATCGGCAGCGCTGGCGCGCGCAAATGCCAATCTGTCGCGCTTTGATAAGCGTGACCCAAGTTCAGCACTGTCGGCTCGTTATAGGGCGCGCCCAGGATTTGCATGCCGATCGGCAAACCCGCCTTGTCGAAGCCGCATGGCACGCTCAAGCCGCATAATCCCGCCAAGTTCGCTGATATCGTCAGCACATCCGCCAGGATCATCTGCAGCGGATCTTGGGTCATTTCGCCGAATTTGAAAGCGGTCGTGGGCGCGACCGGCGCCACCAGAGCGTCGACGTTTTCGAAGATGGCGTCAAAATCAGCCCGTATGAGCGTGCGCACGGCTTGCGCCTTGCCGTAATAGGCGTCGTAGTAGCCGGCCGAGAGCGTATAGGTGCCAAGCATGATGCGCCGCTTCACCTCTTCGCCGAAGCCTTGGCCGCGTGTCAGCTTGTAGCTGTCAATCAGGTCTGCCCCTTCGGCGCGCGCCCCAAAACGGACGCCGTCGTATCGCGCCAGGTTGGCGCTGGCTTCCGCCATGGCGATGATGTAATAGGCGGGCAGGCAGTATTCGGCATGCGCGAGACTGACTTCTTGCACATGCGCGCCCATGTCCTCGAGCAGCGCCACCGCCGCGAGCACAGCTTTTTCGACATCGGGCTGCAAGCCTTCCGCGAAGTATTCCCGCGGCAAGCCAATCTTCAAACCGCGGACAGCGCCAGCCAAGCCGTCAACATAGTCTGGCGCGTCCTGGGGCATACTGGTCGAATCAAGCGGATCGTGTCCGGCGATAACAGCCAATACTCGCGCGACATCTTCCACCGTTCGCGCGAACGGACCGGCTTGATCGAAGGAGGATCCATAGGCGATCAGCCCATAGCGCGAGACACGTCCGTAACTCGGTTTGATGGCGCTGACGCCGCAGAAAGAGGCCGGCTGGCGGATGCTGCCGCCGGTATCGCTGCCCAGGGTTGCCATCGCCAGCCCGGCTGATACAGCCGCCGCGCTGCCGCCGCTGCTGCCGCCGGGCACATGATCGGGATTCCAGGGATTGCGCGTGGGGAAGTAGCCGCTGTTTTCCGTAGTCGAGCCCATGGCGAATTCGTCCATGTTGAGCTTGCCCAGCAAGACCGCGCCCGCCGCCTGCAGGCGCGCTACCGAGGTGGCGTCAAATATCGGCCGGTAGCCTTTGAGGATCTTGGAGCCGCAGGTCGTTTCTATGCCTTTAGTGGAAAGCACGTCTTTCAGCGCGATAGGAATGCCGAGCAATGGTCGGTCCTCGCCAGCCGCTCGCGCTTGATCGGCTGCTTCCGCCTCCGCTAGCGCCAGGTCGCTCGTCACGCACAGGTAGGCGCGCAGCCCGGCATCCAGCGCTTCAATGCGCCGCAAATGCGCCTCGGTCAATTCCAGCGAGCTAATCTCGCGCTGGCGCAGCCTTTCCAGCGCTTCCGTGATGGTCAAGCGAGTCAAATCTATCATGCGATTCACCCGTGATTTGGGTTCTTATACACGGGGAAGGAGTATAGCACAGCGGCACAGGGGCGGTAGCGGCGGTTGGACTGATTGCCAAGTCTAGCGCTTAAAATGATGGCAGACGAAATGGCGGGAATCTAAACTGAAAATTAACTACAGAGTACGCAGAGAGCGCAGAGAAAAGCAGAAAATGTCATATTTCAGCGGTGTATTTTGGTGAAAAAACGTCTCTCTAGTGCTCCTTGCCTATTCCTAGCCGCGAATTTAGTTGAAAAGTCGTCTAAACTACTAAAACTCTGTGTCCTCTGCGTCCTCTATGTTGAAAAGTATTTTGAAGCGATTGCCCTGGACTGATCGCCAGGTCTAGCGATTCAAAATCGCTGCCTCAAACTGCGGATAATTAAAACTAAAATTGAACTAGAGAGGGCGCAGAACACACAGAGAAATCAAAATAACCCTACAACGTCTAATTATTTTGTAGGATTCACTTCTGCCCTGAAGCCCCGCGACTTTCAATTTCCGCCCAATGGCGCCGCACTTGCTCCCGCGTGGCTTCAAGGTCGCCATCGTTCTCGATAATCACATCAGCCTGACGCAGTTTGTCTGCTTGCTTGTTCTGCGACGCGATGCGCTGCCGGGCGATGTCCTCGCTCAAGCCGCGCCCGCTCATCAAGCGCTGCAACTGCGTCTCCCGCGTGGCATTGACCACCCAAACGGCGTCGACGACCTGGCGCAGATCTCCCTCGAGCAGCTTGATCGCTTCGATGACAAGCACCGGCTGCTGGGCGTTGCGAATGCCTTGGTGGATTCGCTCTCGGATAGCGGGATGCGTGATGCTCTCCAGCAGCCGAAGTTTTGCTTGATCGGCAAATACGATTTCGCCCAAGGCGGCGCGATTGATCTCGCCGTCCGCGCCGACGACGCTAGCGCCAAATAAGTCAACTACGCTCTTGAATGAGGGACCGCCGCGCAGTAGCGCTTGATGCGCGACTTGGTCGGCATCAATAGCCGCCGCGCCCAGATCGACCAGGCATTGGCGGACCAGGCTCTTCCCGACCGCAATATTGCCTGTCAAGCCGATAAGGAACTTGTGCGGATAACGCGCGCCCATGCTGCTGCCCCCCCGCATTCAGGCTCTCAATATAAATTGCATGCGAAATCGGAACTGCGAATGATTTCGTCAATCACGCTTTGCCTGTCATATAAGTTTTGAAAACTCGCATGCGATTATTCGAAGGGAATAGCAGGAGCATTGCGATTTTCGAGAGAAAAGCATTCACCATGGACAATGCCAGTTGAATGGGTGGCACAAGCAACACATTGTCTTTATCCAATTTAGGCGGGCAATCATAACTGTTGTCAAATTGAATCCTGCCAGGTTCTCGGCCAAACAGATTATGCCCGAAGCCATTCCGGAGCAAATTATACATAGCGTCCGCCATCTCGGATTCCAAGTTAGGAAACATTTCCCGCAACCCGGATTTGTATCGGCTTTCGGGTGATCTGGGTTCAGAATTGCCAAGCCGGTACATCGTTTCAGGCGCCGGGTTTACGTCCATAAGAATGGCAAAATTGTTGTTTTGCCTGTTCGTATTGATTCTGTCAATGACAGGAATTTCCCACCAACTGCTAAGCGTATAGATGAAGTAACAGAGCAGATCATGATCGTCAAGCAGCCGCGATACCGAGTCGCCGTGCACGGGATAATACGATATACCGTGAGTCGCTCGTGTAATACCTAAAAGCTCGTTTGAGACTGCCCGTCCTCGTTTCCATTGAGTTTCAAAGTTGCTCTGGATGATATACTCACTTGGCATATTAGGTTGCGTTCGCGGAAATGCGGGTCATTACGGCTTTGGAGAGCGGACCAGGAACTTCCATATCTCGAAGCATTGCGCTAACAGTATCTGTAGAGATATCACGATATTTGATGCGCATTTGAAGCTCCGGGTATCGGGATAATGCCAACATGTCCAGCGCGGCAGCCACCCTCGTCCATGTTACAACAATGAACTCGTCGTCAATCGCAACATTGAAATTGTAGGCTTCGTGATTCATTGCGTTCACTCCTGTTACGGGTATTTTCCGTCGCTTCGCCTATAGAATGATAACATAAATTTGAAAGAGAATTGACCAGACTCGGCTTCCGACTTGCGCATTACTGCGCGCTTGCCCACCGCGATATTGCCGGTCAACTCAGCAAGGTAGATTCGCCACAGCCGCTTAGCATACTTTGCGGAAGAGTTAGAAAACCTGAACCCGCGAAGATCTCGTCACCAGTCCCTAGAACATACGTGCTAATCTTGCGCCAGATTTGAAAAGATTCTCATGCGCGGACGGCCTGCTTTTCCGTTCCCGTTACCAGCCGGAGGGCGAGCTGTGGGAATCTTTTCTTTTCTTTTTTCTGACTGGAGAAAGAGGTTCAACTACAGATGACACGAAAGTATTCGCTCGATACCAAGATTGAGGCTTTGAACCAGATCGATCGGCATGACGGCGATGTGGCGCTGGTCGGCGACTTGCTGGAGATTCCCGAACGCACCTTGCGCGGCTGGCAGGGGCACGAAGGCGAGTTGCGCAACAGACATCGCAAGCGGCAAAGGCGCCAGCGAGACAGGCTGGCTGTCGCATTGCAACTGGAGATGCTGGAACGGAGCCAGGCGATCCTGCGCCGGATGGACGAAGAAACCTTGGCAAAGGCGCCATTGAATCAGTTGGCGTCGGCGCTGGGCGCGCTGGTCAGTCACGCATTGAAATTGGAGGAGGCGATAGAAGAGCTTGATGAGCCAGAAGAAAAAGTTATCCGATTCGAATACTTTTATGACGGTGCCGTTCAGGCAGCTCCACCCTGGGCAGGCGCAAGTGAGGGATTTGACCGCTCGCTTCAAAGTAGTGGCTTGTGGGAGGCGCTGGGGCAAGACGGAGCTGGGCAAGACGATATTGCTGCAGCAGGCGCTGGAGGAGAAGCAGCGCGCCTGGTGGTTGGCGCCGACCCAGCTGATGGCGAGCCAGGTCTGGCGCGACTTGAAAGCGAGCGTGAGGCGCTTGCCTGACTTGGCGATCAGCGAGAGCGAGCGCCGCATCGACGCGCCCGAGGGCGGCATGATCGCGGTGCGCAGCGCCCATCACCCGGATAATCTGCGCGGCGAGGGGCTGGATCTGGCGGTGCTGGACGAAGCCGCTTTCATGGAAGCGCGCGTCTGGGCGCAAATCGTGCGGCCCATGCTGACGACGACCCGGGGCAGCGCCTTGTTTCTGAGCACGCCTTTTGGGCGCAACTGGTTCTACGATCTGTTTCAGATGGGCATCAATCCAGGCTATCAACCGGAGTGGCAGTCCTTCTGGTTCCCGACGGCTAGCAATCCCAATATCGCCGCCGCGGAGTTGGAAAGCATCCGCCGCATGACGACCGAGCATATCTGGGGCGCGGAATATCGGGCGCGCTTCGATGACGACAGCGGTCAGGTCTTTCGGGGCATCCGCGCCGCCCTGGTCCAGGAGCCCTATCCGCGCGCCGTGCCCGGGCGTTTATACGTCGCCGGCGTGGATTGGGGGCGCGATCACGACTATACCGTCATCGTCATCATTGACGCCGATGAACGGCGCATGGTCGCGCTGGACCGCTTCAACCAGATTGGCTGGCGCTTGCAGCGGGGGCGGCTGCGCGCGATCTGCGAGCGCTGGCAGCCGCAGCAAATCTGGGCGGAAGCCAACAGCTTCGGCTCGCCCAATATCGAGGCGCTGCTGGAAGAAGGGCTGCCGATGCGCAGCTTCACCACCACTTCCAAGAGCAAATCGCCCTTGATTGAATCCCTGGCGCTGGCGATTGAGCGCCGCTTCATCCGCTTGCTTGATCATCCGACGCTGCTGGCGGAGCTTTCCAGCTATTCGCAGCAGCGTTTGCCCGGCGGGGGCTATCGTTATGGCGCGCCGCCGGGCCTGCACGACGACACGGTGATGGCGACCGCCCTGGCTTGGCATGGCGTGGAAAAGAGCGGCGCGCGCTTCGCTTTCGCTTGAGTGGCGGGGCGAAAGATTCGCCACAGGTCGCGCAATAGAGATCAATTATCGGGGCGGCTCTTGAGCCGCCCCGACATTTTCCACATTTAGGTTACATTCGGCATAGATCGAATTTGACGCGATTGCTCTGCATTTACCACAGCACATATTTGACAGACGCGCAAAAGCTGTGTATACTCATTCTAGGTTAATCGGTTTAACAGCATATTGTGCAAGGAAATTGCCAATCAATACCACAGAGAAGCAAGGGCTGGCAGATTAGTCGGCGAGGCATGCTGATTATGATAGGCAGCGTTGCCGGGGCGAGGAGGTGTACACGACGCGACATAAGAACGTTGAGGTCTAAGTTAATTTAAGGAGAAAGTAATGTCCGAGCAAGAGAAATTACAAGACAAGCAACTAAGCCGGCGCGACATGCTGAAAATGTTGGGCGGCAGCGCCGCCGGCCTGAGCATGGCGAGAATCGCCGGTCTAGGCGGATCGGCCGCGGCATTGCTGGGTGGCATGCCAGCCGGCGCGCAGAGCAAAGTGGAAATCTGGACCGGTTTTGGTCAGGGACGTATGGCCGACGCCATGCAAGGCGCTATCGACAATTTCGCCATGGAGAACTCGGAATTCGCGCCGGAGCATATCATCGTGCCCTGGGGCGAGATCCATGATCGCGTCATCGCCGCTACCTCAGCCGGCTCGCCGCCGGATGCCTATCGTGGTTGGGCGTGGATCGTTGGCGACGCCGCCATCGGCGCCTTGACCAACCTGCAACCTTATGTCGACGCCGCGAATGTCGACTTGATGGACTTCTGGCCCGCCACGCTCAACCAAATGAAATACCAGGGCGATGTGCATGCCATGAGCATCTCGACCATCGTGCAGTTCATGTTTTACAACAAGGACCGCATGAGAGAGGGCGGCTTAGATCCCGAAAGCCCGCCGACAACAATCGCCGAGCTGGATGCGATGGGCGACGCCCTCAATGAAATCGGCGACGATGGCGAAATCCTGCGGCTGGGCTTTTCGCCGACATTGCCGGGCAATCAAGTCTGGGAATGGGGCGCGGCTTTCGGCAGTCAATACTGGGACGAGGCTGAGGGCAATATCGCCCTTGATGAAGATGCGTGGATCGAGCTGCTGAACTGGTACAAGAGTTATGGCGACAAATTTGGCGTCGAAAACCTGGCCGGCTACGCCTCCACTTACGGCGGGAACGGCTTCGGGCGCAACTCGCCGCAAGGCATCTACTATACCGGTTTGATCAGCTTCTGGGTTATCGGCAGTTGGCTGTTCAACGACATGGGTGAATATGGACCGGATGTCGACTTTGGCGTCATTCCGATCCCGACCCTGGAGAGCGCCGAAGATGCCACGCCGGGAACATCAATCGCCAATATGTACTTCGTGCCAGCCAATTGCGCCAATCCCGACGGCGGCTTCGCCTTCGCCAACTATATGAGTTCGTCTCCTTACGTGGCGATCAACAAGGCGCTGCCCGACAGCGTCATGCCATCGCGCCCGTCGCTGGCAAGTTTGCCGGAAGTCGCCGAAGAAGGCGCTTGGACTGTCCTGGCGCGTGACGAGATCCTGCCCAATACGCTGGAGCGTCCGAGCTTCCCCGGCAACGGCTTCCTGGGCAGCGCCTTGAATGAGGCGGTCGAAAATGTCATGTTCAACGACGCCGACCCAGCCACCGTCTTGGCCGATGCGATCTCGCGTTCACGGCGCGAGGTAGAACGCTTGAGGGGCTAGTTTTCACCCCCATCCCAAACCCCTATGCCCCCTCGGTCCCCCGTTTTCGGGGGATGCTTCCCATAAAGAGGGAGGGGCTTTAACAGCTCAGTACGGGTCATAAAACTCCCCTTCCCTCATTTTGGGGATGCTCGCCATAGAGATGGCGAGGAGGGGCCGGGGTCACGTAGACATAGACCTACGGGATGGGGGCTTTTTTCAACAGAGTAGTTTCGGGGCAATATGTTCAAGCAAAAACTTGACCCTGCCAAGCAATCCCATAGTTGGCGCACGGACAATCTGCCGGCTTGGGGTTTGTTCTTTATCTTCCCTTGGATCATTGGCTTCGTCGCCTTCACCGTCTATCCCTTTTTCGCCTCGCTCTACTACAGCTTCACCAACTTCAATATCATCAACTTAAGCCCGCGCTGGGTGGGCTTGGACAATTATGTCGAGCTCTTCACCGCCGACCCGCTCTTCTGGATTTCCATCGGCAATTCGATTAAATACGCCGCCTTGCTGTTAGTCGCCGCCACCATCTTTGATATCTTCATCGCTTATTTGCTCAGCCTGAACGTCAGATTCTTATCAATTTACCGCACCATTTTCTTCTTCCCGGTTTTGGTGCCGGTGGTCGCCGCCAGTTTGACCTGGATCTGGATTCTGAATCCGCGCTTCGGCTTGATGAACGGCTTGCTGGATTTGATTGGCATCAAGGGACCCAATTGGCTGGCGTCGCCGAACACGGCGATGTATTCGCTGATATTCATTGCCGTTTGGGGCAGCGGCCGCCAGGTGATCGTTTATCTCTCCGGTTTCAATGATATACCGCGGCAACTGTATGAAGCGGCCGACATTGACGGCGCGTCCGGCTTGCAGAAGTTTTGGCGCATCACGTTGCCGCTCTTGTCGCCGCAGATCTTTTTCAACGTGGTCACGCTCATCATCTTTTCCCTGCAATCATTCTCCGAGGTCTTCATCATGACGGGCGGCGGACCCGCCAACTCGACCCTGCTCTACGCCGTCAACCTGTACAACCGCGCCTTCCGCGATTACGCCATGGGCTACGCCTCGGCGCTGGCTTGGATTATGTTCTTATTGATTCTGGGATTGACCTTGGTCATCTTCAAGTTTTTGAGCGGAAAAGTCATCTATGAGCGCTAGGAACGGGTGCTAGAATGGCCGTCTTACAACCTGCAGCGCACAGTCGTCGGGCGCTGACGCGGGAAGAGCGCGGCTATTTTCTGCGGCAGCGGCTGAAATCTGTCATCACCCATGCCGTTTTGATTATCTTCGGCATCGCCTTCATGCTGCCCTTCGTCTGGATGATCAGCTCCTCGGTCAAGCCGAATATCGACATCTTTGAGATTCCAGTTCGTTTGATTCCCAAGTCGCTGCGCCTCGAGAATTATATCGACGCTACCAACGCCATCCCCTTCTGGCAATATTTGTGGAACTCGACCTATTACACCATCTTCGCCACTATCGGCGCGGTGCTATCCAATACTTTCATCGCGTATGGCTTCGCGCGCGTGCGCTGGCGGGGGCGCAATGTGCTCTTCATTATCGTCATCGCCACCATGATGCTGCCCTTCCAAGTACGCATGATCCCGCTCTATATCTTGTTCGCCAGGATTGGCTGGCTGAATAGCTTCCTGCCGCTGATCGTACCCAATTTCTTCGGCAACGCCTTCTATATTTTCCTCATGCGTCAATTTATGATGACGCTGCCGAAAGAGTTGGATGACGCGGCGCGCATCGACGGCGCCAGCGAATGGGGCATCTTCTGGCGCATCGCGGTGCCGCTGTCCAAGCCGGCCATCCTGACTGTCGCCATCTTCGAGATTATCCACACCTGGCACGACTTCATCGGTCCGCTGGTTTATTTGCGGCACCCGACCAAATATACGCTGTCCATCGGCTTGCGGCTCTACTTCACGCAATATGGCGCTGAATGGGGCTTGCTGATGGCGGCGGCGGCCATGTTCACCATCCCAATGGTGATCTTCTTCTTCCTCGCCCAGCGATCCTTCATCGAAGGCATCACCCTCACCGGGCTCAAAGGCTAGCCGCATGGCTCGAGTGCTGCATCAGCCGCAGACGCGAGACGCAATCAAAGCGGGCATAGATACGCTGGCGGGCGCGGTCATCCCCACCCTGGGTCCGCTCACGGGAGCGGTTGCCCTGGACGACGCCACCCGCAAGGGTTCGCCCGAATTGCTTGATGACGGCGGGGTTATCGCCCGGCGCATCTTGCAATTGGCGGACCGAGACGCCGATATCGGCGCCATGCTGCTGCGCGAGACACTATGGGAACAGCGCGAGCGTTGCGGCGACGGCGCGGCGACGGCCGCGGCGCTCTATCAAAGGGTTTTCAGCGCGGGCAGCCGTTTCATCAGCGCCGGTGGCGATGCCATGCTTTTGCGCCGGCAATTGGAAGCCGGCAGCAAGATTATGCTCGAAGCCTTAAAAGCGCAGGCTTATGACATCAGTTCGCCGGAGGAAATCGAGCGCCTGGCATTGTCCATCAGTGGCGACCGAGCGATCGCCCGCGCCCTGGCGGATATATTCGACGTGCTGAGCCCGCATAGCCCAATCGAACTGCGCGATGGCGGACGCGAACTGCGGCATGAATTCTTCCTAGGCTCGTATTGGGAAAGTAAAGTTCCCTCGGATATCGTTTTCGAAGGCGTCGCCGGCAAGCGCGTCGAGCTCAAGAATACAGCCTGGCTAATCAGCGATTTCGAATTGGAAGATTTGCACGCGCTGGTGGCGCTGGTTACTGGCGCGTACGAGGCGGGCTATGGCTCGCTGGCGATCGTCGCCAAGTCATTCTCCGCGCAAGTCATCGCAGCCCAAGGCGCCAACAGCCGTATGCAAGATTTTCAACTCGTCTTTATCGAGCCTGATGGCTTGGTCGACGAGCAAGCAGCCGCTCTCGAAGACCTGGCATTGATTACCCGGGGCAACGTTTTGAGGACGCTTGCCGGGCACAGTCCGGGCGCCATCAGCCGGGACATGCTCGGCAGATCGGAATTGGCTTGGCTCGATCGCAATCGCTTTGGCATCATCGCTGGATGCGCCGACGAGAGCGCGCTGCGAAACGAGATTGAGGCGCTGGAAAGGCGCTACGAGCGAAGCGACGACGCGCGTCAGCAAGCAGTGCTGCGGCAGCGCATCGGGCGGCTGCGCGGCGGATCGGCCGTCGTCTATGCGCCCGGCAGTAGCGAGAGCGAGATGCGCTATCAGACGGACCAGATCGAGCGAACGGTGGCGGCGATTCGCGCCGCCCTGCTGGGTGGGGCGCTGCCCGGCGGCGGAACGGCATTGCTGCGCTGTATCGAGCGCTTGCGCGAAACTTTCCGCGCGCAGGGCGACCCGCAGGAGCGAGCGGCTGGGCAGATCCTGATTGAGGCGGCGGCAGCCCCTTGCCGACAGTTGCTTATTAATGCCGGGCACGAAGCGCCGGGCATCGTAATCGACAAGATCTTGGCCGGCGGGAACGGCGTCACTTACGACCTGCGCGCCGAGAAAGGCGCGGAAGATCTGATTGATTCGGCGGCGGCGGTCATGGCAGCGGTGCGTCATGGCATTGGCGGGGCGGCGCTGGCTTTAACGGTGGATACGATTGTCCACCGCGTGAATCCGCCGCTGGCGATTGAACCCGGCGGTTTGTCACCGTCGGCGGATATCGGCAATATCGAACTGAGATAGCGCTTTGCAAAGCCCTTGAGGAGAGGTTATAGAAATGAGTTGGCAACCTAATGCGGAACAGAAGCGGAATTACGAGGAACGTGGCTATTTCACGGTCGAGAACGTCGTTCCCAGGCAGACAGCGGCTGAGATGCTGGGCGTGATCAAGAATGCGATCCTGACGCCGGAGACGGGCGATATGCGCGCCGATGCCGACCCGATGGATCCCATGTTCGATGACAGCCCCGAGGCGCGGGCGGTGCGCTTCCGCAAACTCAGCAAGTTTAATCAGAAGAACCCGCTAATTTGGCATAACGCGCATTGCGGCGAAGCGGTATTGGATATCGCCCGCTATTTCCTGGGCGACGACATCCTGCTGAAATACGATAGCTGCTTCCTCAAGCCGGCGCGTTCCGGCAGCGCCACGCCCTGGCACCAGGACAACGGGCTTTGGCGCGATGGCGACATCGAGCCTTTTAACTTTTGGATGGCGCTGGACCCCGCGACTATTGAAAACGGCTGCCTGCAGATGATACCCGGCAGCTACAAAACAGAGATCGTCCCTCACGTCTTGTACCAGGACAGCATCCACGGCGAGCTGCCGCGGGAGCGCGTCGACGAGATGATCGACACTTATGGCGTTGAACATATAGAACTCGAGCCGGGCAGCATCATCGTTTGGCACAGCAGCGCCTGGCATTACAGCCCGCCCAACGCCAGCGAGAAGGGGCGCATCGCCATCGCCGGCGTCTTCAGCAGCCCCGAAATTGTGGAAAATGGCCGCAGCGGCGATGTCGGTTATAAGTGGCTGATGAAAGAAGGCGCGGTCATGACCGGCTTCCCGGCGCAGGAATACGCCATGAAAAGGCAGACTTTCTACCAGGCGGAGCCATGGAAGAAAATTAGCTGAGGTCTCCGCTGATATCTTCATGATCCAGCGCGTGAACCAGCGCGGCGGAGGAGTCTCGTTCGACAAGCTTGGACGGCATGATCACGCGTTGTACCGGCATCTCTGGTTCCGCGATGCGCCTGAGCATCAGTTGAGCGGCTTGTTCGCCTATGCCTTTGGCATTGGTGGAAACAGTCGTCAAGCTAGGATGCCACAGCGACGCTTCCTCGACGTCGTCGAAACCAATGACAGCGAAGGACTGGCCCGCTTCGATACCGGCGGCGCGCAAACCCAACATCACGCCAAAAGCAATCACATCACTATAGCAATAAGCTGCTGTCGGCGGCTCTGGCATCGTCAAAAGCTGTTGAACCGCATCATAGCCCCCACGCCGAGAGACCGGGCTGGAGATGGATAGCGCGGGGTCATAGTCGATACCGCGCTTAATCAAAGTGTCGCGATAACTGCGCAAGCGCGTTCGCCGCGTTGATGTCGCTTCGTAGCCGCCGACAAATGCGATGCGCCGATGTCCCAAGCCAATCAAATGCTCTATCGCCCGCACGCTGCCCTTTTCATCATCCATACCGACGCAGTCGGCCGCCAGGTCGGCATAATACGGGGTTAGGAGAACAAAAGGACAATACCGCATCCACTTGCGCAGCGCTCCCGCTGCAGCGCCTGTCGCCGGCGACAGAATCAAGCCATCGACATCGCGCTCCAACATGGTCTTGATCATACGCGATTGTTTGTCCAGTTCATCGTCGGTCGTGCACAAGAGCAGGCTATAGCCCTGTTCAGCCAGTTGCGCTTCGGCGCCGGCTGTCAGCTCCGCATTAAAGGGGTTCGACACATCCTTGATGATCAATCCCACGGAATAGGAACGTTGCGTGCGCAGGCTGGCCGCGCTCTGATTGTAGACGTATCCCAGCGCCTCCACCGCTGCCCGAATGCGCAGGCGCGTCGGTTCGGAGATGCGCGCGTGGTTGCGCAGCGCGAGCGAGGCGGTCGCCTTGGATACGCCGGCCGCGTCGGCGACATCCTGCAAGGTGACCTTTTGATTGCGGGTTCTTCGCTTCGACATGCTAGCGCCAGGTTAATCGGTTATCCGCCATCGCCCTCAGTCTAGCATAGTTCCACAAGCGGAAGCAGCCTCCGCTACAGGGCAATCGCTTCAAAATGATGGCGGACGAAATGGCGGGATTCTAAACTGAAAATTAACTACAGAGTACGCAGAGAACGCAGAGAAAAACAATAAATCTCATCTCAGCTGTGATTTTTGGTGACAAATCACGTTTCGCTGGGGACTGTTGCCGATTCCGGGCCGCAGATTTAGAAGAATAGTCGTCTAAACTCCTACGAACTCTGTGTCCTCTGCGTCCTCTGTGTTGAAAATAATTTGAAGCGATTGCCCTGGCCTCCGCTAGACGCCGCGGGCATTTTAGCGGCTCTCAAGCCCAGTTGTCATCTGCTACAATGCGGGCCTACGATGGCGGCTATGTGAAAAGGGAACGGGCATGGAGAATCTGGCGGATATCGGCTTAATCGGCTTGGCGGTGATGGGGCAGAATCTGGCTTTGAACATCAAGGATCACGGCTACCGCGTCGCCGTTTTCAATCGCACGACTTCCAAGGTGACGCGCTTCATCGAGAACGAGGCGCGCGGCACGGACATCATCGGCGCCTATACGCCGGAAGAATTCGTCCGCAGCATCAAGCGGCCGCGGGTGATCATCCTGATGATCCAGGCTGGCGCGGCCGTGGACAAATCAATCGCGCAGCTCGCGCCCTTACTCGATGAGGGCGACATCATCATCGACGGCGGCAATTCCAACTTCAAGGACACCATCCGCCGCACAGCGGAAGTCGAAGCGCTGGGTTTGTTTTACATCGGCGCGGGCATCAGCGGCGGCGAAGAAGGCGCGCGTTATGGTCCTTCGATTATGCCCGGCGGCTCTGTCGCGGCTTGGGAATCGGTCAAGCCGATCTTGCAGGCGGTGGCGGCCAAGGTGGCGGATGGCAGCCCTTGCTGTGATTGGGTCGGCGAAGATGGCGCCGGACACTTCGTCAAAATGGTGCATAACGGCATCGAGTACGGCGACATGCAGTTGATCTGCGAAGCCTTTCACTTGCTGTCCGCCGTGCTGGGCATGAGCGAAGCCGAAATCAGCGCCGTCTTCAAGGAATGGAACAAGGGCATCTTGGAATCATTCTTGATTGAAATCACCGGCGACATCCTAGCTTTTCCCGATGAAGATGGCGCGCCACTGCTGACTAAGATACTTGATGCCGCCAGCCAAAAGGGCACTGGAAAATGGACGGCGGTAACGGCGCTGGAAGAAGGCACGCCCTTGACCTTGATCGGCGAGGCGGTCTTCGCGCGCTTCCTTTCCGCCATCAAAGACCAGCGCCTGGCGGCCTCTCTGGTCTTAAGCGGTCCCAGCGCCGTCTTCGACGGGGACAAGGCGGCTTTCATCCGCGCGCTCGAACAAGCTGTTTACGCGGCTAAGATCATCAGTTACGCCCAGGGCTATATGCTGATGCGGGACGCCGCGCGCAGCTATAACTGGAATCTTAACTACGGCGGCGTGGCATTGATGTGGCGGGAGGGCTGCATCATCCGCTCGGCCTTCTTGGGCAAGATTCAAGCAGCTTATGCGGCTATGCCCGGGCTAGAGAACCTGCTATTAGACGATTACTTCCGCGACGCGGTCATCGGCGCGCAGGGGGCTTGGCGGCAAACGGTGAGCACTGGCATCCAACACGGCATTCCCTTGCCGATCATGAGCGGCGCGCTGGCTTTCTACGATGGCTATCGTTCGGCGCAGTTGCCGGCGAATTTGCTGCAAGCGCAGCGCGATTACTTCGGCGCGCATACCTACGAGCGGGTGGATCGCCCACGCGGGGAGTTTTTTCACACCAACTGGACGGGTACGGGCGGGGATGTGACGGCTGGGAGTTATGATGCTTGAATGACACCCAGTAAGCTAAATCCACTATACTATTATCATTGTTCCCACGTACCCAAGATATGGAGAAAATATGGCAAGTCAAGCAACTCCCAATCGGCTGTACTTTGGCGATTGCCTGGAAATCATGACGGAGTATATCCCCGACGAAACCGTCGACCTGATATACCTAGACCCTCCTTTCAATTCCAAGCGGATTTACAATGCCTTCATAGGCGGCGCGCAATGGGTCGCTTTTGACGATACCTGGCGCTGGCACGAAGCGGTAGAGGACTTCCATATCGTCGCCAGCGAAGTATCGCTTGCGCCGACAATGGAAGGGCTCCGGCGCATCTTGGGCGAAGGCGGGGAACTCGCTTACCTGTCCTATATGGCGAACCGCTTGCGCGAGTGCCGCCGCGTATTGAAGCCGACTGGAAGCATTTATCTGCACTGCGACCCGACGATGAGCCATTATCTGAAAGTTATCATGGATGGAATTTACGGAAAGAAATTTTTTAGAAACGAGATCATTTGGCATTATCGGAAATGGTCAACTGGAAAATACGCATTCCAGCGGAATCATGATGTATTGTTATTTTATTCGCGCTCGGATTCCCGTGAACGGGCATTTAATCAATTGTTCATGCCCAGAACCGCATCCACCCAAAAAAGATTTGGCACAAAGCGAATCGTTTCAGGGTACGATGAAGCAGGTCGGCGATTGCCATCCCAAGTGGCTGAGGAAGATTCAGCGGGAGTGCGGATGGATGACGTTTGGGACATCAAGCGAGTTCCGCCAATTAAACAACTTTATCCGACTGAAAAGCCATTGGCGCTATTAGAGCGCGTCATCAAGGCATCAAGTAATCCAGATAGCACAGTGTTGGATCCATTCTGCGGCTGCGGCACGACCATTCATGCTGCCCAGAATCTCGGACGACGGTGGATCGGAATTGATGTTTGTGTGCAAGCCTGCAAGGTCATTCAAAAGCGAATCGAGGGGCATTTTGACAGCTTGTGGGATGAGATTGAATTCGTCGGCATGCCCAAAACGCTTGAAGACGCCAAATCCCTTGCAGCCTATGATCCTTTCAAGTTTGAGCGCTGGGCGGCGTCGCTCGTGCCGGGGATGGAAGCCAACAAGAAGCAGCGCGGCGACAGAGGCATTGACGGACGGGGGCGACTGCCAATTAGCAAAGGCAACTTCGTCGATGTTGTGTCGCAAGTAAAAGCGGGCAATACGTCCCCAAGTCATGTGCAAGCCTTCAACGAAGCGCGGCGTCAAGCCGGAGCCGAGCTAGGCGTATTCACTTGTTTTGAGGACAAGGTAACCAGCGGGATGCGCAACGCCGCCGTTAACGCGGGCAAATACCTGGACAGATGGCCCGTTATTCAGATTTATACCGTCGAAGATTTCTTTGCCGGCAGGATACCAGATTTGCCGCTGGGGAATATCGCGCTTCCGTAGTCTGCTTCGTGGACCGAGCGGCGGCGCTGTACTAGCGAAAAGTCAGCCCGCCCTCTCAGCCGCCAGCCAATAGAGCCCCGTCAACCAGCATGACATAGCCATCGTGCTGGCTGTCAGTCGCCTCCCATTCCGAGAAGCTCGGCTGGCACATCGACGCCAGCTCAAGCTCGTAGCCTTGCAAGCGCTGGAAGTTCTCGATGAGTTTTTCCGCTCGCGGGATTTCTGAAGCATAAAATGGCGGCTCGGCTAAGCGCGGTTGACCCCAAATTTGAGCGAAAAGCCGAGAAATTGCGTCTTCATCCCAGAACGCAACGCGATTTTCACGCGCGAGTTCCGCCAGCACAGCGCGCTTCCCGCGCAGCCAGCGCTCAATAGCCAGGAATCTGTCAAAGTATTCATCACTGACGGACTCGTGGAAATAGATTACTGGGCTGTCGATCCAGCTGCGAACGAAGGCTTTGACATATTGAGCATGCTCTTGCACACACTTTGCAAGCCCAATAGTCGCATTGCTAGTGTCGACAAAATCCAAGTGTAGGCGAGCGAACATGGCGCAAACTTTCATAGCGAGGACTTGGTATTGAAAAGCCAGATCAGCATTTGCTTTAGTATTTTCGGCGTCCAAAAGCTCGTCTAAATCCCAAAGCAGTTGTTCGCGCGCTTCCGTCAACGCGAATAATACCGGCACCACCGCCCCAGCTTTGTAGTCTTCGTTGGTCGTGTTCACAATCGTCTCGGCGAATGCCAGGGCGGAAAAGAGCTGAATCTCGCGATCGCGTTGGAATTCCTCCGCCACACGGTCGTAAATGCGCTCCAGTTCCTCCTCGTGCGCGCGGATGCCTGCGATGTGCTCAATGAGTGAAAAGCCGGCCATTGAGATGCCGAGAATCGGCGTCGCGCTAGCGAGCAATGAACCCAGCGCCCCTTCTTGACCAGAAAGCTTGATTATATGCTCCAACAGGCCGGATGCAGATTCCGTTACTTGGCCGACCTGCCCGCCTTGCCGCAGCAAGGCGATGGTTTGCTGATTATCCGTATTTCTGATGATGCCACCGACGCGCTGCATGGAACCATCGGACAATCCCGCTACGACAAACTCCGGCACCTCAACGTGAAGGGACAGCTTGCTTTGCTGGTTGTTTGGCTTGCATTGAGGCTCGGGATGAACATCGCTTTGCGCCGCGGCGCAGGTTACAGCGACCAGCAGCAAAAATAGCGTCATGATAACTTTTTTCATGTCTTCCCCACTCAATATCATGGCTTCTGGTGGTTTTCACTGGTAAGAACAAGGCAAAATGTGAAATTCGTGAAATTGCGAATTAAGGCAATTCCGGCGCGTATTGGTAGCCCGGCTCGCGCTGCTGACGACGCAGAATGGGGATGATCTGCGCCCAGGCGCCCGTGAGTCCGCGCGGGCAGTCCGGCAAATCATCTTTGATCAGCCGGTGCAGCTCGGGCAAATTATAGAAGGGCACTGCCGCGTACATGTGATGCTCGATATGGTAATTCATCTGCCAATAGAGAAAAGCCAGCAGGCGATTCAAGATGATGGTGCGGGTGTTGACGCGATAATCGGAGACCTCGTCCGTCATGCCAATATGCTGCGCCTCGTTGAGCAGGTATTGGAAACCGCCGCCATAAAATGGCGCCAAGGTAATCAGCACCGTCAGCATCCACCAACCGGTCAGCAGAGAGAACAGGACTATCAGCCCATGCCCGATGATGAGCAGCCGCGCCCAGTTGAAGAGCGCCCGTCTACCCGCAGTGTTTTCCGGCGGGAAGAGCGCCGCCTCCCAGTCGTTTTCGATTAGGCCGAAGCAGAGCAGAATCACGTTCTTCATGCGCAAGGCAAAGCCGCGCGGATTGACAAAAGCGAAACCGAGATAGGAGCGCAGGGTCAATTCAACGGGCAAAACCACTTCAAGGTCATCGGGCGGATGCAGGGTATAGCGATGATGCGCTTGATGGCTGGCCCAAAACGAGACCGGGCTATACCAGCCCAGAAAACCGTAGATATTACGAAAGATGCGGTTCAGCGCATTGGTCTTGAAAACGGTTTTATGGCAGAGCTCGTGGAAGCCGTTGACCATAAAGGCGTACAATGCGCCGTGCAGGTAAATCAGCGCGACCGCCGCCAGCCAATGCGCGCGATCGAGCGCGTACCAAGCCAAGCCGCCGCTGCAGATCAGCACTGCCAGAAAACCAATGGTCTGCGTTAGTCCGCGGGAATCGCTGCGTTGATTGAGCCGCCGCAGATCCGCTGGGTCCAGCGGCGAGCGATACCACTTGATGCGTTTCTTGCCTTTTTCTTCCGTCGTCATAAGCTGCAAATTCACCTTCTGACGCACTCGTTTCTGTCAATCATTATATGCCGAATTATGGCTTTTTCCCATCATGCTTGCTGGTATCACAGGGCAAACGCTTCAAAATGATGACGGACGAAATGGCAGGATTCTAAACTGAAAATTAACTACAGAGTACGCAGAGAACGCAGAGAAAAACAAAAAATCTCTTCTCAGCTGTGATTTTTGGTGACAAATCACGTTTCGCTGGGGACTGTTGCCGATTCCGGGCCGCAGATTTAGAAGAATTGTCGTCTAAACTCCTACGAACTCTAGTGTCCTCTGTGTCCTCTGCGTCCTCTATGTTGAAAATAATTTGAAGCGATTGCCCTGCATTAAGGGCAATATTGTAAAGGGCGCTTCAAAATAGTAAAGTAAAGGCAGGCAATGAAAATCCCTTCCAGTTTGTTCAGGAGAATAACGAATGAAAAAGCTCATAGCAGTTCTTAGTCTGGTTTTGCTAGCGGCCGCGCCATTTGCGCTGGCGCAAGATGGCGTCGAAACCTTGTGCCTGGTCACCGATTTGGGCCGCGTCAACGACGGCACCTTCAACCAGTTCGCTCACGAAGGCGCCAACGAAGCCGCCGACGAATATGACCTGGAATACAAATTTATCGAGACCCAAGCCGAGACAGATTACGAAGCCAATATCCAGACCTGCATTGATGAAGGTTTTGAAGTGATCATAACCGTTGGCTTCTTGATTGCCGATAGCACCTGGGCTGCCGCCGAAGCCAACGAGGATGTTTACTTCCTCGGCGTCGACCAATTTGTGCTGGATGGTCCTGCGAATTATGTTGGCATTCAATTCCGCGAAGATCAATCCGGCTTCCTGGCTGGTGTATTGGCGGCGCAGGTAGCGGCTTCGGTCGAGTCGGATACCATGGCTGGCGTCTACGGAATCGACATCCCGCCGGTCAAGAAGTTCCGCAACGGCTTTGAACAAGGCGCGCGTTACATCAACCCGGATATCAACCTGCTTGGCGTCTATATCGACAACTTCGTCGCGCCCGACCGCGGCGCTTCGGCAGCCGAGCAATTCATCGGCGAGGGCGCGTCGGTCATCTTTGGCGCTGGCGGTCCTACGGGAACGGGCGGCATTTTGGCGGCAGCCCAGCAAGGCGTTTACGTCATTGGCGTCGATCAGGATGAATGGGTCACCAGCTTCGGCAGCGGCGAAACGCCCGGCTCCGAATATATCATCACCAGCGCCATGAAGCGCGTCGACCAAGGCGTATATGATATGGTCGCGGCATTGGCGGAAGCCGATATGGACAGCTTCCCCGGTGGCGGCGTCTATCTGATGGATGTCGCGTTGAACGGTGTTGGCTTGGCTGATGCGCATGATGCCGAAATCGACGAAGCCTTCTTCGAGATAGTTGCCGAAGTCACGCAGATGATGATTGACGGCGAGGTCAGCACCGGCGTTGATGTGGTCTCCGGCGATCTGATGGACGACATGATGGACGAGGAAGAAGCCGAAGATTAGGCTTTGTCATCACTGACGAAGAATTCAATCCGCTAATCTATATTGGGAACAGCTTGGCGGCCTGCGCCAAGCTGTTCCTTTTTTTTCGGCGGATGTGTTTGACTATGCTGTAGGGATGATTAAAGGAAAAACAGTATGAAACGGGTGATTTTTCTAGTTTGCGTATTGCTCTTGCTAGCGCCGGCTGCCCTGGCGCATGAAGGGGCGGAGACCCTGTGCCTGGTAACCGATCTCGGGCGCGTCAACGACGGCACCTTCAATCAGTCGGCGCACGAAGGCGCGCAGTTGGCTGCTGATGAATACGACCTGGAATACAAATTCATCGAGACCCAAGCCGAAACCGACTACGAAGCCAATATCCAGACCTGCGTTGACGAAGGTTTTGAAGTGATCATCACCGTGGGCTTCTTGATCGCCGACGCCACCTGGCAGGCAGCTGAAGCCAACCCTGACGTTTCCTTCTTGGGCGTCGACCAATTCGTGGCGGACGGTCCTGAAAACTACGTTGGCATCCAATTCCGCGAAGACCAATCCGGCTTCATGACCGGCGTCTTGGCCGCTTACACCGCCGAGTGGCTGGGATCGGATATCATCGCCGGCGTTTACGGCATCGACATTCCACCAGTCAAGCGTTTCCGCAACGGTTTCGAACAAGGCGCGCGCTATGTCAATCCCGATCTGAAGATCCTCGGCGTCTACATTGACAGTTTCATCGCGCCCGACCGCGGCGCGTCGGCGGCGCTGCAATTCATCGGCGAAGGCGCCTCCGTGCTCTTCGGTGGCGGCGGACCCACTGGCAGCGGCGCTATTTTGGCTGGCGCGCAGGAAGGCGTATACGTCATCGGCGTGGACAAAGACGAATGGGTCACCAGCTTTGGCGCGGGCGAAACGCCGGGCTCGGAATTCATCATTTCCAGCGCGCTCAAGCGGGTCGATGAAGGCGTCTACCAGATGGCCGCGCTGCTGGCGGAAGGCAATTTGGAAGCATTCCCCGGTGGCGGCGTCTTCTTGCTAGACGCGGCCATGAACGGCGTGGGCTTGGCGCCGCCGCATGAATCCGATCTGGACATGTTCGTCTGGCAGAAGACCGCGGAAGTCAGCGCCCTGCTCATCGCCGGCGAAATCGAAACAGGCGTCAACTTGATCACGGGCGATTTACTGGAAGACGAGGACATGATGGACGAGGAAGAAGCCGAGGAAGCGAGCGGATAATCTGTCGTGTATGTTGGTTCAGAAGAAAGCAGCCTCAGCTCTTGATGGGGCGGTTATAAGTTGAAATTCAGCTTAGTGTAAGGTTCAGTGCAATCGCTTCAAAATGATGGCGGACGAAATGGCGGGATTCTAAACTGAAAATTAACTACAGAGTACGCAGAGAAAAACAAAAAATCTCTTCTCAGCTGTGATTTTTGGTGACAAATCACGTTTCGCTGGGGACTGTTGCCGATTCCGGGCCGCAGATTTAGAAGAATAGTCGTCTAAACTCCTAAAACTCTGTGTCCTCTGCGTCCTCTATGTTGAAAATAATTTGAAGCGATTGCCCTGGTGTAAGGTTTGGTAATGGTTGACATTGTTCTAATTGCCGGGTATAATTTGAGCACTGTCGCCCGGATACATGGTGACGAGCGGGCGCCAGTTTAAGATCATTTTGCAGGAATTCTACTCAAGCAATGCATACAACCAGGAATCACAACATGTCGGAACAAATAAACGATCATGAAAGACGGATTTCAACCATTGAAGGCGAGATGAAATCCTTAGCCACCAAAGCCGACCTGGCCGAATTCAAAGCCGATATCATGGAATATGTCCAGGCTGCGATCCGCGCGCAGACAGAAGAGTTTCGCGTGTCCTTCGACAAATTCAGCGAGGCTTTGAATAAACAAAGCGATGAAATCCGCGAGCTGCGCGAGAAGGACAGTCGCTTCAAAGGCGCTGTCGACACGCTGAAATACACTTTGCCCTTTCTCATCAGCGTGGTTGCTGTTTTGGTGGCGGTGCTCAAGTGATTGCCTGCAAAAATTTGATGATTTCATTTCTAATTCGTTAGATTTATGCTATTATCGCTCTTATCATCCATTGCATCCATTGCCTTGAAATGACAGAGGAAGCACATGGCGGAACACAATACCGATCATGAAAGACGGATTTCAACCATTGAAGGCGAGATGAAATCCTTAGCCACCAAAGCCGACCTGGCCGAATTCAAAGCCGATATCATGGAATATGTCCAGGCTGCGATCCAAAGCGCGATCCGCGCGCAGACGGAAGAGTTTCGCGCGTCCTTCGACAATTTCAGCGAGGCTTTGAATACGCAGAGCCATGATATTCGTAGACAGAGTGATGAAATCCGCGAGCTGCGCGAGAAGGACAGTCGCTTCATAGGCGCTGTCGACACGCTGAAATACACTTTGCCCTTTCTCATCAGCGTGGTTGCTGTTTTGGTGGCGGTGCTGAAGTGATTGGCGGTACTGCAGAGAGATTGCAGAAACAAAAGCGCGTTGCCAGAATTGTTGGTTAGTTGGCAGTATGTAAAATAATGATGTTATAATCATTGAACCAGACATGGACTGCAACCGTGGATCAAAACGTACAGTTCGTAATCACCGTTGGTACTGTGATCGGCGTTTTCTTATGGTTGCGCAATGATATCAATCGGCTCGACGGCGAGATATCATCGTTGCGAGATGATGTAACATCGCTACGAACTGAAGTGACATCGGTTCGCGAAACGCTTGCCTGGATGCGTGGAAGAATGGGCTATTCCGAAACGGCGGCGCCAGAGGAATAGTGTTGGGCTAGTCTGTCTAATAGAAGGCATAGACTATAATAATCCCATCTCTTGGTGGCTTGATTGATTACGCAGTATCAAATCTCAAACCGCCCCAGCGCTATACTCCCCATCCACCATGCGCAAAATCCCCAACGGATTGGCATCCCGCAAGGGTTGCGGCAGCAGCGCTTCCGGCACATTCTGGAAGGCGATGGGACGCATGAAGCGGTAGATGGCGTTTGTCCCCACGGAGGTCGTGCCCGGCGCGGTGGTCGCGGGATAAGGTCCGCCGTGCTGCATGGCTGGCACAACCGCCACGCCGGTCGGGAAACCGTTCCAGATTACCCGTCCCGCCTTCTCGCGCAGTTGGCTCAGCAAATCGCCGATGTCCTCCAGTTCAGCTTCTTCAGCCTGAATTGTGCTGGTCAGATTGCCCTCCAGCGCATTGACGGTCTCGCGCAGGTCGGCCCCATCCTCGCAGAGTACAAAGAGCGTCACCGGACCGAAATGCTCGACCTGCAAGCGGTCGTCGGCGCGGATGGCGGCGGCGGTCGTCTGCATGACGGTATTGCGGAAACAGAAGAAATCGCTGTCGGCGACCGCATCGCCGCCGGTCAAAATGCTGATATTGGGATTGTCGCGGGTTTGGCTGATGGCGTTTTGCAGCCCGCTTTCGATGGACCCGTTGAGCAGAACGCCCTCTGGCGCCGCGCTCATCTTCGCAGTCACGGAGGCGATGAAGTCTTGTGACGCCGCGCTGTCTTCCAGCAGGATAAGACCCGGATTGGTGCAGAACTGCCCCGTGCCCAGCGTCACCGACCCGACCAAACCCTCGGCGATGTCATCGGCGCGCTGGTCCAGCGCGGCTTGCGTGATGACCACAGGGTTGACGCTGCCCATTTCGGCGTAAACCGGAATGGGACGCGGACGAGCGGCAGCGGCGTCATAAATAGCGCGCCCCCCGCGCAGGGAGCCGGTGAATCCCACCGCTTCGATGCCATCGTTGGCGACCAGCCATCCCCCCACGTCGATGCCGTCGCCTTGCAGCATCGAGAACATGCCAGCCGGGAAACCCTGCGCCGCGACCGCAGCCGTGATCGCCGAGGCAAAGAGCTCCGATGTGGCGGGATGGCCCGGGTGCGCCTTGACCACGACCGGGCAACCGGCCGCGATGGCCGAGGCGGTATCCCCACCCGGAACCGCAAAAGCGAAGGGGAAGTTGCTGGCAGCGAATATCGCCACGGGACCGACCGGGAACTGCATCTGTCGCAGCGAAGGCTGGCCCGGTTCTTCGCGATTGATGATAGCCCTTAGGTAGCTGCCCTCGCGCAGCAGGTCGGCAAAGGCGCGGATCTGCCCGGTGGCGCGGGCGCGTTCGCCGGTCAGGCGCGGCAGACCCAAGCCCGTCTCGCGGTCGGCGGTATGCAGCAATTCGTCGCCCAGTCCGTCAATGCCTGTCGCAATCTCGTCCAGGAAGTCCGCTATGCGGCTCGACGAGTAGTTGCGCACGACTTCGAAAGCGGAAACCGCGGCCGCGACCGCGCTGTCGACCTCGGTTTTCGTCGCATTGTAAAAGGCTTGATCGCCCTTCGCCTTGCTGCGCGGATCCACACTGTAAAAGCATTCTGAACCCTGTGCCGAGGTTGCGCCGGCGATGTAGTTTTTTCCTGTCAGTTGCATGCTAATTTCCTTATCTATGTGATCCATGCGAAACTCGTAAATTGAGCGCATCTACAATCCGGAAGAAGTCGGGCAGCGCGCCCTCGTCAAAAGCCACTGTCGGGCGGCGTACGGCAGCGCTGCCGATAAAGCCGGCGCGTTTCATCAGATGCTTGCGCAAATGCAGCGAAGTTTCATGCCCGCTGCCGGAGACGGCTTGCACCAATTTATTCCCCTTTTGGATGATATCGGCGGCTGCGTCCACATCGCCGCTTGTCCACTTGTCCCAGGCGTCGATGAAGATTTCGTTGAAGCCCACGCCCGGGATCAAACCAGCCGCGCCATTGCGCAACTCGCTAAGCGCGCTGACGCCACCTCCCCCGCCAAACATGCGGGTTCCCGGCTTGAGCATAGGCGCCAAGTCCTTCATTTTCTCAGCCGAGCCGGGTCCTTCGATCTTATAGTAGCGGACATTGGGCGAGCGCTCGGCGATTTCCGCCAGCGCCTCGACCGGCAGCTCGGTGTGGCGATAAGCCGGGATATGCGGCGCTTGCTGCACGATGATCGGCACATCTGTGGCCGCGCCGAGCGCGACATAGTGCTCGACGAAAGACTGTATGCCATTGTCCATGGTCGCCGGCGGCAGCACCATGTAGGCGGCCGGCTGATAGCGCGCCAGCTCGCGCGCCTGCCCGATGACCGCTTCGGTACTGCCCGCCGCCAAGCCGATGATTAAGGGCGCCTGCCCTGCCATTTCGCTGGCGACGATTTTCACAGTCTCGTGGCGTTCGGCGTCGGTGAGCTTATAGGCTTCGCTGGCGAAACCATTGATGCCAAGCGCATGTACGCCGCCGTCCAATTCAAAGCGGACAATGCGGCGCAGGCCCCGGACGTCGATAGCGCCGTTGTCGGCAAATGGCGTGAATAAGATCGGTGCGATGCCTGCTATCATGCGCTCCTCCGCAAGCAGAACTGTCGTGCAAGCCCGTAGCTTAACGCATGCCCGTCCTGTTCACCACTGCCCAGTTGTGAAGGGCAGGACAATCGCTTCGAAATCCATAACTGTCGAATTTAACATCAAACTGATGAATTGTAGGGGCGAGCCTTGGCTCGCCCATGAAATTGGGTGCAAAATCGTGGGCGATTCACAGAATCGCCCCTACATTACGTCCTTTTTTGGCATATTTAGGGATAAATCTCGGTGTTGGCGGTCATTGTCGGCGGTCAGTGTCTACGCGACCTACGCAACTCTCGGTGTTTATGTGGTGAATAAAATTTGAAGCGATTGCCCTGTTATGGCTGCTGCGGACATCATTTGACAGGTCGCGGCGCATGCTTTATGCTTGGCGCGTTCACTGCGTTCACTATAGGAGGATGTGCATGCGACTCTACCTAACCGGCGGGACGGGGCTGGTCGGCAGCAATATCATTCGGCTGGCGCGGCAGCGCGGCGACATCGAAATCATCGCCGCGCAATATGGTCCCGTGCCGGAGTGGGAAGTCGATTATACGCTGGACCCGCTGGACATGGCGGATAGCGCGGCGGTACGCGCCTCGATACAACGCTACCGACCCGACGCCGTGATTCACTGTGCCGCCATCCTCGATCATCCCTGGATGGATCAACACCGCGCCCAAGCCTGGCGAGCCACCGTCGAGGGCAATTTGGCTTTCGCCCAAGCCAGCGCGGAAGTCGGCGCGCGCTATGTCTTTGTCTCCTCGGACTGGGTATTCGACGGTCAGCAGCCGCTGGTCGATGAGAGCTCGCCGCCCTGCCCCGTGCTCTACTATGGCTTCATGAAAGCCATCTGCGAGCGCGATATCATGGGAGTTGCGGGTTTAAGTTACGGCATCGGGCGCTTGGCGGGCGTCTATGGCATCAATTACAGCAGCCCGTCGTTGCTGCGCAAGAGCAATGACGTCGGCTTCGACCTAGGCAATTATGTTATCGATCAACTATCGCGGGGTTTAATCGCCGAGATCTGGACCGGACCCAAAGTCAACGAAGTGGCGCATCCGACGCTGGCTTCCGATGGCGCGGAGATGCTGCTGCGCCTGGCACAACATGATGGCGACGGCATCTTCCATTGTTGGGGCGGCGAGGCGGTCAGCCGTCTGCAATTCGCCTATCACTTCGCCGATACCTTCAAGGTCGACCGCACGCTGATCGTACCCGTGCCGACCGACCCCCAAGTGCTGGACCGCTATCGACATCTCCGCGTTCCCTTCCGCATTATGACCAGCAACGAAATCACTTGCCAGGCGCTGGGCAGGACAACCTATAATGTCCTGGAAGGGTTGAGCGACTTTAAGGCGCAGTGGGACGCCTTCTACAGCCTTTCGACTTAGACGGCTGGATTTCATTCTGATTATCATTCTGAATATCTTTCTGTGGAGAAAATGAAAACATGAAAGCACTCACCTTGTCGGCGGAATGGGCGCCCAAGCCCGGTTACAATTTGACCGCAAGCGAACGCGAGCTGCGCCGTCCGCGCAATGCCAATATGACTTGGAAAGGACCGCGCATCGAGCTGGGGGACGCGCCCGACCCGAGCTTGAAGCCCGATCAAGTCATGCTGGCGATCGCGGCGGTGGGCATTTGCGGCTCCGACATGCACATGTACGAAGCGGGAGCGGACGGCTACATGGTGTATCCGGGCTTGGTACAAACGCCCAATATCATCGGTCATGAATTCTCGGGAACCATCATAGAAGTCGGCGCGCAGGTCAAGGACCTGCAAGTCGGCGATTTGGTCGCGGTGGAAGAGATTCAATGGTGCGGCGAATGCCTCGCTTGTCGCCGCGGCTTTGTCAACCACTGCCTGGATATCGAAGAACTGGGCTTTACGATTCCCGGCGCCATGGCGCAGTACTTGCCAGTGCGGGCGAAGTATTGCTGGAAGCTCGACCAAGTCGCCGAGCGTTACGGCGCGGAAGAAGCGCTGGTCATGGGCGCCATGGTCGAGCCGACGGGCGTATCTTATCAAGGGCTCTTCAACCGCTTGCATAATTGGCTGCCCGGCAACAACGTCGTGATCTTTGGCGCTGGTCCCATCGGCTTGGCGGCGCAAGCGCTGGTCATCGCGGCTGGCGCCAATCAAGTGATTGTATTTGACCCCTCCGCGACGCGACGCGCCTTCGCCGACAAGATGGGCGCCTCGGTTTCGCTGGACCCGACCGGCATCGATCTCGATGACGCCATCATGCAGCATACCTTTGGGTCCGGCGTCGATTATGTGGTGGAATGCGCCGGCTTCGCCGACAGGACCATCGAGCCGCTGGACCGCTGCCTGGCGGTCAACGCATCCATCATCGATATCGGCATGGGCGGCGACGAGCCGACGCTGCCAATCGTCGCCTACAAGCGCATGGGCGTGCAGTACGCCGGTTCGCTCGGTCATGCCGGCGGACCCTTCCAGCAGGTGATTCGCCTGATGGCGGCCGGACGCATCGACATGCGAAATATGGTCAGCGCGCGCCTGCCGCTGGATGAGGCGCTGCCGGCTTTCAAACGGCTGGAAAGCCGCGAGGACGCCAAGATCATCTTACAGCCGAATTAGCTTGAGCAGCCGGGCGACGCGAATATGGGCGATGGCATTCTGATTCTGGGCGGGATGGCTTTTTGGGTCTTGGCCGGCTTTTGCTTTTTCCGGCCCGACCTGGTCTGGCGCTTGTATGCGCTGGAGCCGCGCTGGCGCAAAGACAATCCCGAAAGGACCGAGGCTTGGGACGCGAAGACGCGCCGCTCGGCGCTGGTCTTCGTCTTGGCTGGCATCGCCTTTGTGGCGCTGGGTTTGTGGATATGAGGGCGGGAAATAACGCGGCGCAGTAGTTACTAGCTACTCAATGTCGTGCAATCGCTAGTATCGATCCCTCAAAATGCGGCATTTTTTTCTGAAATTAACCACCGAAATCACCGAGGAAAGCAGAGCAATCGCACCAGAAAAAAAGTCTCGTATGCCACATAAATCCAAGAAGTTGTAGGGGCGACACTGTGGACTCTGTTGAAATACTCGATTTCCCCCACCCCAAACCCCTCCCCCATAAAGAGGGAGGGGCTTTAACAGCTCATTACGGTTCAGAAAGCTCCCCTTCCCTCATTTTTGGTAGAAAAAGAGAAATATCTTGGCGTCGTATGGCAGAATCTACGCGCCCCTCGGAGGTTAAAATATAACTTGCTTCAATTCTTCAAGACGCTCTTTCGCAGAGTAAATCTTTCCCTCACGCAATTGTTTGATGCTCCTAGCAAAACTCTCTAATTCAGCTTCTTCCTGTGAATAATTGAAGACGCTGTTCTCTCGATATTCTGGAAATAGCCAGTAGATCGCTCGCACAATTTCTCCAAATGACATATCCATCACCCAAGCAACGGTATCTTTGATATATGCCTGGACGTCCTCGTCAATCTGCGAATCGTCGAGATTAAACGGCTTTGCGATAGCATAGGTATCGAGTCTCGGCTCTGCGCCTGGATTTATCCTAATCCATCCCCAGTAATGCAGCATTTCCATATCGTTATAGATGTCGATGCAGAAGGGACCGAAGTTATATTTGTCAAAGGTGTAAAAGTCATCTGGCAACCTGCCCGAAAACTCCTCGGACACCAAGAAAGCGACCTTTTGCAGTTGAACTCGGCTGAGACTTTTCCCATCAGCAGCTGCTATAATGGCTAGCAGTATTTGGCTTCTGCTACCCTCATTTTTGTTCATGTTATTGCTCCTCGCATAGCAAAGCTATATGTTTCAATTTTATCGCATTGGATATAATCCCTAAACATGAAGATAGAATATACGTTCTAAGCATGTCAATCGTAGCGTTGACACGGCTTAGGATAACTCCGCTATGCCTAGAAAATCCTTACATTCTTGATATTAGACCCCGACCGCGCCCAGGTTGTGATACAAGCGCACCGCCGCTTCCAGCCCGGTGTAAAAGCTCTCGATATCCAATTCCTCGTTGGGCGAGTGGATGCCCTCGCCTTTGCCATAGGCAAAAGCCGTGATGGGCAAGCCAATCAAGCGATTGAAGACGCCCAAAATGGGAATCGAGCCGCCGGTCCGCACCAGTTGCGCGCGCATGCCGATGGTCGACTCGATGGCGGATTGCACCGCCTCCAGCCAGGGACCATCGGTCTCGAGCTGGAAGTACCAGGCTTCTTCCCCGATGTCGCACTCGACCTTGACGGTCTCGGTGGCGAAGCTTTCCACGTATTGTTTCAGCGCTTGAGAGACCTTGGACGGGTCTTGATCCGGCGCGAGGCGCATGGTGATTTTGAAGCCGGCTTCGGCCGGGATGATAGTCTTGACGCCCGGTCCTTGATAGCCGCCCCACATGCCAACGATATCAAGCGTCGGGTAGACAGTGGCGCGCTCCGCGGCTGGCGCGATTCCCTCGCCCCAGAAACCCGCGACGCCGGCGCTTTCTAACAGCGCCTCTGCCTGGAAGCCCGATTCAATGCGTTCCGTCTCGGCTCGGCTGGCTTCCGTCACGTCATCGTAATAGCCCGGCAGATTGATTCGCCCGTCGCTGTCATGGAAAGAGCCGATGATCTGCCCGGCAACATGCAGTGGGTTCTGCACGATGCCGCCGTAAAGCCCGGAATGGATATCGGCGCTGGGACCGCTGACGCGCGTCTGCGCCGTGACCATGCCGCGCCCGCCATAATAGAGTTTGGGATCGTCTGGCGCCAAGTCGCCGTCGCAGTTCAGCAGTACATCCGCTTTTAGACGGTCTTTATTTGCCAAGACGAAGTCGCGGATGCTGGGCGAGCCGGATTCTTCTTCGCCTTCGAACATGATCTTGATATTCACCGGCAGCGCCTCGTTGGCGCGCAGCAGCGCTTCGAAAGTCTTGAGATTGCCCCAGACCCCGGCTTTATTGTCGCTGGCGCCGCGCGCGACCATCACCCCGTCGCGGATAACTGCCTCGAAGGGTTCGGAATCCCATAATGGCAGCGGATCGACCGGCTGGACGTCGTAGTGAGAATAGACCAGCACCGTGGGTTTATCGGCGCCCGCATGGAGCCATTCGCCATAGACAACCGGCAAACCGGCCGTGGCAATCGCCTCGCAATTGTCGAAGCCGAGCGCCTCTAGTTGTTCGACAATCCAGTCGGCGCAGGCTTTGACGTCATCCGCGTGGGCTGGGTCGGCGCTGACCGAAGGAAAGCGCAGCAACTCCTTATAGTCTTCCATCATTTTGTCACGAGTTTCTTGCAGATAATCAATCGCGCTTTGCACGGTATCGGTCATGGTTTCGCCTTCCAAGCTGGAAATACATCGCCCGATAATAGCGCAAGATGAAGTTTTTTTCCGCGCCGGGATTCTATGCGGGCGGGTAATCGCGCCAGCATATTAAGGACCGCGGGGCGCGTAGCCACTGAGAATCGCCCACCATATTCTCGCTGTTATTCATGCACGACACAGTGGTCGCTGTTGAAATACTCGATTTCCCCCACCCCAAACCCCTCCCCCATAAAGAGGGAGGGGCTTTAACAGCTCATTACGGTTCAGAAAGCTCCCCTTCCCTCATTTTGGGGGTAAGGGGCCGGGGGATGAGGGTGTCTTTCAACAGAGTCCAGGGTATCGACCCTAGAAATCCAGACAGATTTGCGATTCGCATGACTTACATGCAATTTTTGGGGTCGCGCTGCCGCGTATGGACGACGCTAATGATTTTCCACCGTCATTGCGCCGCAGCCCGATCGTAGGGAATGGTTTGTTCGCGCTCGTCAGCCGCGGACCGCGCTATCACCGCCACAACCGGTTCGCTGTTACTCAAATTGAAGACTTCATGCGGCACGCCTGGCGCGATGAAGAGAAAATCGCCCGCTTGATTTTCCATGACCAGCTTGCAGCCGGCACCGTATTCATGCCGCACAGCCCCTTCGAGGATGTAGATCATCGTCTCGAAATCGACGTGGAGATGCGCGGGAATGACCCCGCCGGGCGGTATCACGGCAATTTTCATCGACAGCGCCGTCGCCGCGACATTGCTGCTCGACAGGGCTACGCCGCCGCGCAGCATGCTGATGCCAGCCTTGCCAACTACACGAGGAAGCGAATCGTCACTCATCGCTGCCGCCTCGTTTCCCTGCCAGTCCCTGCCAGCGCGAGACAGGCCGCTTACTCCTTCACATAGGGCTGGCCGACCGCTTTTGGCGGCGAAGCCCGCCCGATGAAACCAGCCAGGACCACGATCGTCACGAGATATGGCACCATTTGCAGGAATTGCACCGGGAAGCCGACGCCGACCATCTGCAAGCGGATGCCCAGGGAATCGGAAAAGCCGAAGAGCAGCGCCGCGCCAAAAGCCCCGATGGGCGTCCATTTGCCGAAGATCATCGCCGCCAGCGCGATGAAGCCCGCGCCGCGCGTCATGCCGTCGTTGAAGCTGCCGGTCGCTTCCAGCGAGAACCAGGCGCCGGCCAAGCCAGCCACCATGCCGCTGATCCAGACATTGGTCCAGCGCGTGCGATTGACATTGATGCCCAGCGTATCGGCCGCGTGCGGATGTTCGCCCACGGCGCGCGTGCGCAAGCCCCAGCGCGTGTAAAACATCACGATATGCGTGAAAGCCAGCACGACGAACATCATGAAGAAAATTGGCTGATTGGTGAAAATCGCCTCGCCCACGACCGGCAGGTCACTGAGGATGGGGATGGAAATGTTGCCGAGTTTGGCTGCCCCCGCTTCGGTTGAAAGCAGGTATTCGCGGCGAACAAAACTGGTAACGCCCACCGCCAGGATATTGATCACCGTGCCGCTGACGATCTGATCGGTGCGGAAGGTGATGGAAAGCCAGCCATGCAAGAGCGCGATTAAACCGCCGCTGAGCAGCGCGACAATCACCGCCAGAAACTGCGCCGTTTCCAGCGCTAGGCCGGTATTGCGCAAGTAAAAGAGCGTGGTGAAACCGAAGCAGGCGGCGAAGAGCATCATGCCTTCGATGGCGATGTTGACAACGCCCGCGCGCTCGCACCAGATGCCCGCCATCGCGCCAATCGCCAGCGGCGTCGCCAGGCGCAAGCTTTCGGCGACGATGGTGGTCATATTGGTTTCGTTGCCAGCCGCGGCGGCGATGATCACGGAGGGTATGAAAAGCACGCCGCAAAAT
The DNA here is from genome assembly GCA_965116975.1 of Phototrophicaceae bacterium. Lineage (GTDB taxonomy): Bacteria > Chloroflexota > Anaerolineae > Aggregatilineales > Phototrophicaceae > UBA6055. Next base: position 461,222 of record OZ220735.1, on the reverse strand, counting down.
ACCATCAAGACCAAGCTGGCTCGCCGCCAGCGCCGCTCGCGCAATTCCGCGAGGTTCAGCAAACCCGTGATGACAAAGAGCAGGCTGACGACGCGCAGGTAGGACGAGGTCCGCACATCAAGATTGCCCACGGACGGCGCCTCGCCGGCGGAAGTCGTTTCGAAGGTCAGCGTGGTGACAAGATCGCCGTCGATGCCGCCGGCTTGGGCGAAAATGAATGCCCCGAGCAGGAGCAGCGCGATAGCGATAATGCGGATGCGCGTCAGCTTGAAGCTGAGACGGCGGGAGGTTTTGGCTTTGCCCGAAATCGTCATCGTCAGCCTCCCCAGCCAGTCGAGAATACCAGCTCGCCTTCTTCCTCCGCGCTGCGCTTTGGCACGCGCCACAGGAAGCGAATGATTTGATCGGCCGCCACGAACATGATAATCAGCGCTTGCACGATCTTAACCAGGTCAATCGAGATATCGGCGCGGATTTGCATCAAAGCGGCGCCGCTGAGCAAACCGCCCCAGAGCAAACCCGCCCAGACCATGCCTTTGGGATTGTTGCGCGCCAGCAGCGCGACCGCGATGGCGTCGAAGCCGACACCGGCGAAAAAGCGCGGCAGCATTTCGTGTTCGACGCCGCTGATTTCGATAGCGCCGGCCAAACCCGCCAGCATACCGCTGAGCGCCATAGCCAGCACGACATTGCGCGGCACGCTCATGCCGGCGTACTTAGCCGCGTTTTGGTTCGCGCCGACGGTCCGCAGCTCGAAGCCGAGGGTCGTGCGGGTCAAGAACCAGTCGGTCAGCCAGACCGCCGCGATCATCAACCAGAATCCGAAGTGCAGCTTCGATTGGTCGCCGACCGCGATCAAGACCAGGAACAATTGCAAGAGGCACATGACGGCCGCCCAGATGAAGCCGCTGCGCCTGGCCGCGCTTGGGTTCTCGCGCCGTCCCGGCAAGTAGTTCAGCAAGAAGGCGACCAGCGCCACCGCCGCCATCATCAAGAGCAGCGTCAAGGGACTTGTGATGCTGTCCATGGTCGGCAACATGGCGCCCGGCAAGATCACCGGCGTCTTGGGCACGCTGGAGTTGACATCGCCCAAGATAACGGGATCAATCGACTTGATAAGCCAGTCGACTATCAAGATGGCGATGAAATTGAGCATGATGGTCGTGATGACTTCATGCGCGCCGGTATAGGCTTTGAGCGCGCCCGGCACCGCCCCCCACAGGAAGCCGCCGAGAATGCCAAATAGGATGACGATCGGCAGCAAAAGCAAGCCGGGGATATCGGGCGAGGCAAATGCGCCCAGCGCCGCAACCGCAATCGCGCCGGCGTATAGCTGACCTTCCGCGCCGATGTTGAAGAGCCCGGCTTTGAAGCCCAGTCCTACCGCCAAGCCAGCGATGATGAAGGGGATGGCGCGCACGATGGTCTTTTCCAGGTTGGAGGGGAAGAATAGCAGTACCTGATCGCCCAGGCGCAAGAATAGCACTTCCAGGTCCTGGTCGTTCTTGAGGATGCCAAAGCTCTGCCCGCCTTGCTCGTCCGCGCTCAAGACGCGGTTGCCCGGACGCCGGATGACCAGGTTGCGCCGCAGGGCGGCATCCAGTTGCTCGGCTAGCATGAGGTTCACCGACTCGCCGCTCAGGTATTCGGCGTCGAGCATCTTGCCCACGATGCGGAATTGCGCGCCCAGCCCGGCTGGATCGTCGATGCCGAGTTCATCGAGCCTGGCAAGCGTCTCGATGGCTTCGCGCGCGTCGTCATAATCGGATTCTACTATCGCGGCGATGGCGTCGGCTGCGGCGCCTTCGCTTTCGATGCCCAGGTCCTCCAGCAGCGTCAGCGCGTCGTGGCTGCGCTGCAAGGCAACTTGGCCATATTCGTCGATGAGCTGAAGACCTCTGAGAGCGCGTTCCCCCACCCTAAATCCCTCCCCCAGTACAAGGGAGGGACTTTCATCTCCGATTACGAAGGAGACAATATCTCGATCCTGTGCCTCGGCTGAGGACCGATTCTCCCCTTCCCTCCTCGTGGGGTCTGCCGCCGCCAGAGCCGCCAAATCACGGACTTCGGAGCGCGTGAGTTCTTCCAGTTCGTCGAGCAGGGGTTTGAGTTCGCGCAGGCTGCCCGCGCCGACTTCGCGGATGGTCGGCAGGCGCTCGGCGATGGCGGCGGCGGATTCTTCATCCAGCTCGTAACGTTCGAAGAAGAGCGTATTGGCGCGCGTCTCTTCCATGCCGACTTCAATGACGCGCTCGAAGGGCCGCGCTTGCCGCGACAGGCTGCGCCCCGTGGTGATTTCGTTGCTAGCCGCATAGCGGCGCAATTCCGCAAAATCGTCGACGCCGGCGACCTCGTTGATGGTCAAGCCGGTGATGGATTCCACCAGCGCTACATAAGCCGTTGAAGAAACGCGCAAGCCCTCGGCGATATCCGGCTGCAAAGCGTTGTCGCTTACGGTGATCGTGATCAAGGGGATGCCAGCCAAGAATGCCGTAATCACCGCCAGGACCGGTACCAGCCGCGGCGAGAGGCCCGCCCAAAGTCCAATGAAACCGCGGCGCTGAGGTGTTTCCGCTCTTGCGCTCATCTTGCGCCTTCCATCTGTACATCCTGTACATTCTGTACATCGTCGCGTACGCCAGCCATGCGCAAGCCAACCGTATCCTTGTCCGCTTCTTCGATGGACAGGATGTCGATGATTTGCCCTTCGAACATGATCGCAACGCGGTCGGACAGGCTCAAGACTTCGTCCAACTCCGACGAGACCAGCAAAATGCCAGCGCCTTCGTCGCGCATGCGGATGATCTGTTTGTGGATGAACTCAATCGAGCCGACATCCAAGCCGCGGGTGGGCTGGGAGGCGATCAGCAGGTCGACCCCGCGCGAAAACTCGCGGGCGACAATCACTTTCTGCTGGTTGCCGCCGGAAAGCCCGCCAACGGCATTGTTGATGATGGGCGGGCGCACATCGTATTCTTCGACCAGTTGACTCGCGTTGTCGGCGATGGCGCGGTCGTCCACCACGATGGTCTTGGAAAAATCATCTCGGTAGTAGGTGCACAGGACCAAGTTGTGCATGACGGTAAAACCCGCGACCATGCCGTCGCGCTGGCGATCTTCTGGCACATGGCCGACGCCCTGCTCGGTAACACGGCGCGGCGATGCGCCGGTCATGTCTTGTCCTTTGATGTAGAAACGGCCATCGTCGACCGAGCGCATGCCGGTCAGCGCTTCAACAAGTTCGGTCTGCCCATTGCCTTGCACGCCAGCGATGCCGAGGATCTCGCCGCGCTGCAAGCCCAGGCTGAGGCTTTCCACAGCCGGCAAGCCGCGATCGTCATGCACGTGCAGATTGACGATATTGAGGATTTCATCGCCGGGCTTGGCCGCGGCTTTTTCCACTTCCAGGATGACATCGCGCCCGACCATCAGCGAAGCCAGCGAAGCCTCGGTGGAGGCCTTGGGGTCGGCGCTGCCGGCGACTTTACCTCGCCGCAGCACCACCACGTCATCGCAGATTTCCAGCACTTCTTTGAGCTTGTGGCTAATGAAAATGATGCTGACGCCTTTTTCCAGCAGCGTGTGCATAATCTTGAACAAGCCGCGCGTCTCTTGCGGCGTCAGCACCGCCGTCGGCTCGTCCAGTATCAAGATGTCGGCGTGACGATAGAGGGCTTTGATGATCTCGACGCGCTGCTGGATGCCGACCGGCAAATCGGCGATGAGCGCGTCGGGATTGACATCCAAGCCGTATTCCCCCGACAGCGCCAGGATTTCGCGCCGGGCGCGGTCGCGCCGCAGGAAGGGACCGGTGACGCTCTCGTTGCCCAGCATGACGTTCTCGGTGACGCTAAGCACATCGACCAATTGAAAATGCTGATGCACCATGCCGATGCCCAGCTCGATGGCGTCTTTGGGACCGGCGATATCGGCGGCTTGTCCGTTGACCAGGATTTCGCCTTCGTCGGGCTTGTACAGCCCATAGATCATGTTCATCAGGGTGGATTTGCCGGCGCCGTTTTCGCCCAGCAAGCCCAGGACCTGTCCCTTGTGCAGGGTGAGATGGATATTGTCGTTGGCAAGCACGCCGGGGAAGCGTTTGCTGATGCCGCGGACTTCGAGCACGGGCGGGGCTTGGGTCATGGACGGGACCTTTGCGTTCGGACTGCAGTGTAAAGATTGTATCGCGGAATATGAGAATGTAGGAAAATTGCGCGCTAAATCGCGTTCAAGCGGTCGGGATGCCAGATTTGCTCGCAGATTTGGCGGTAGAGTTCCTGTCGCTGCATGAGGTCAGCGCGTTTGAATTGGGCGTGGGGTTTGAAGGGGAGCTTGGTTGCAGCCATAAAATCCTTAAAGCTGGTCTTATTCTCGTGCGTTTGAGAATGAAGTGACGCGGCCAGCAGGTTTGATTGTGGATTAAGGTAACTCTTGAGTTTCTGTTCATACGGTTTATCTAGTAACACTTTGTGCAAGCCCTTCGGTAGCAGGATTAGACCGCCAAAATAGTCCCGTTCCCGTTGGAAGTCGTATTCGTGATCATAGTCTTCTCCATGCCCATGCTCCTTGTATTTATTCGCCCAGATGTGCTCAATTTCGAAGGGCTTGCCCTTGGCATCCCAAAGAAACTGACGATAGTTCACTGGATTCCCGGATTTCTGCTCGACCCAAGCGGTCATACGCGCGAGCAAGTAACGAAGGTGTTTTTTGTTTCGTCCGTGCAGGAAGAAATTATCTAAGCCACTAAATTTCTCCCACATTCCGTTCAAGTGCTTCAATAGTATTGCCCGCAATTCGACGAGACTTTTATCGCGGATTTCTTTCGTCAGATTGAACATGGAATATCGAAGACTGCTATAGCCGGTATTCTTAAAATTGACCACACGCCTTACAAAATAGATGTCGGCGAAGATCGTCACTAACCGCATCTTCTCTTTTACAGTTACGCAGTCATCATCCAACCGCAGCGGAGCCAGCGCCAGTATGTACTGTAGGGTGAAGTTATTGTGCGCATTGTAATTCACAGCTTCTAAACCTGGGGTTAATTGATGCGCCGCTCGCCGTAGTGTGATGTAATGCCTTGCGTATCGCTGCATGCGGTCAGTGATGAAGTCATAAAACTCCTGCGATTCGTTCAATCCTAATAGTTCTTTGTTATCACGTACCCAGCGATGGAATTTATTGATATTCTCAAAATCTTTATTTACGGCATCCTTCTTACCTTCGCGAATGGACTGCGCGAAATTGGAGCGCAACCATGTCCTAAAGAAGTCTTCCGTATCGCCGTCTTCAAGATCGTCGAATTCTCTAATTCGCTCCTTCCATATATCGTTAGCTTGTGTCTTTTTTTGATGTGTCCATTGCAAATCGGAACTGTTGATATTCGCAAGCAAATAGCCTTTGAGCATATCTGATTGACCCAAGCTAAGACCGCGATCGTTCATCGTTTCAAATATCGTGAAAGCATCGTCATCGCTAAAGGCTTCAATTTCAACCAAGTCGATATTTTCAGTCAACCAGTCATAAAAATAGGAAAGGTCGATATTTTGCAGGGACTCTGTGAAGAGTTCTTCAATATCCTCATAACGCGCCACTAAGTTCTTTACGGACAAGTTGTCAAGTTCGCCGACTGAATATGCACCCTGCTGAAATAACGCTTGGAGACATTTCACACGTTCTTCAACATTGATATTGAAAGATGTCACGCCCCCTTTTGAGGAGTAGATTAGCGAGCGGCAATTCAGCACATCATCTTCATTTTTTAGACGGTGACGTAGAAATATTAGCAACAGTGTAATTGTTGTTAAACGTTGTTGACCGTCCACAATGTAACGTTGCCCGTTTTCGACGGTCGTGATGATTGTACCGAGAAAATAATGCGGATAAGTGTTAATGACCGTTGGTCGTTCGTTTTGCTTATCATAGCGAATTAGGAATTTCTCGATGAGGTCATTCCGCAGATCTTCAATGTGCCGCCGTTGCCACGAGTATTCACGTTGATAGAAGTCAATGCTGTATTTCTTTCCCAGCAGATCACTTACGGATTTGGTTGAAGCCTGAATATTAGCCTGACTATCGCTCATTTATTCCCCCATCCTGTGAACAATTGGGCGACTCAGCGAGTCGCCCCTACCATTAACGTATTACATTTCGGGCGACATGGTATTGCGCGTAGACACTGACCGACAGCCGCCCCACCAAAATCTCCTTGCCCTCTGTGCCTCTGCGGCGATTTCCCCCTAATCCTCCAGCGTACTCAAATCCCCCAGCGGCTGACCCAGGGCCTGCGCCTTGAGCACGCGGCGCATGATCTTGCCGCTGCGTGTCTTGGGCAGGCTGTCCACAAATTCGATCTGCGCCGGCACCGCGATGGGACCCACCTCGTGCCGCACATGGGCTTTCAGCTCCGCCTCCAGCGCCTCGGAACCCTCCGCGCCGGCGACCAAGATGCAATAAGCGAAGATCTTGTTGCCACGAAGCTCATCGGGGATGCCGATGACAGCCGATTCCGCCACGGCGCTGTGGCTGACCAAACCCGATTCGACCTCGGCTGTGCCTAAGCGATAACCGCTGACCTTCAGCACGTCGTCGTTGCGGCCGATGACCCAGAGGTAGCCGTCTTCATCGCGGCGGGCGGTGTCCCCAGCCAGGTACCAGCCTTGAGCTTGATACTTCTCCCAGTATTGGCTCAGGAAGCGCTCGTCGTCGCCATAGACGGTGCGAATCATGCTGGGCCAGGGCGTCTTGATGACGAGATTGCCGTCTTCGTTTGTGCCTACCGGCTCGCCCTCATCATCGACGATATCCACTTGGATGCCGGGGAAGGGGCGGGTCGCGCTGCCGGGTTTCAAGCCGACCGAGGGCAGCGGCGTGATCATAAAGCCGCCGGTTTCCGTCTGCCACCAGGTATCGATGATGGGGCAGCGCTCCGCCCCGATGACGCGGTGATACCAGCGCCAGGCTTCGGGATTGATTGGCTCGCCCACAGAACCCAGCAAGCGCAGGCTGCTGAGGTCGTGGCGCTGGGCCCAGGCTTCGCCGAAGCGCATCAAGCCGCGGATGGCGGTGGGCGCGGTATAGAGAATGGTCACGCCGTACTCGGCCACGATGCGCCACCAGCGATCGGGATTGGGATAGGTTGGCGCGCCTTCGTAGATGATGCTGGTCGCGCCCAGGATCAGCGGCGCGTAAACGATATAGCTATGCCCGGTGATCCAGCCGGGATCAGCCGCGCACCACCAGCGGTCTTCTTCTTTGAGGTCGAAGGCCCATTCGAGCGTGGTCGAGGTATAGACTTGATAACCACCGTGGGTGTGCAAAACGCCCTTGGGTTTGCCTGTGGTGCCGCTGGTATAGAGGATGAAGAGCGGGTCTTCGGCGTCCATGACTTCGGTTTCGGCTGCGGTTTTGGCGATGGGCAGCACCATCAGATCGTGATACCAGTAATCTCGCCCTGGCGCCATGTTGATGTCATGACCGGTGCGTTTGACCACGATGACCGTTTCCACCACCGGCGAACGCTGCGCCGCTTCGTCGACCATGTCCTTGAGCGGGACAATTTTGCCGCGCAGCCAGGCGCCGTCGCAGGTGATTAAGACCTTGCTCTGGGCGTCTTCTATGCGGCTGGCCAGCGCTTGCTCGGAAAAGCCGCCGTAGACCACGCTATGCGGCGCGCCAATCTTGGCGCAGGCGAGCATGGCGATGGCGATTTCCGGCACGCGCCCCATATAAATCGTGACGCGGTCGCCCTTCTTCACGCCCATGCCGCGCAAAACGTTGGCGAATTTGTTGACCTCTTGCCAGAGCCGCCAATAGGACAGCGTGATTTTGTCGCCGTCTTCGCCTTCCCAGATGATGGCCAGCTTGTTGCGCCGCCATGTTTTCACATGACGGTCAAGGGCGTTGAGCGCCATATTGGTCTTGCCGCCGACAAACCACTTGTAGAAGGGTTTGCGGCTGTCGTCGAGCACTTTGTCCCATTTTTTGTACCAGTCCAGCGTTTCGGCGCGCTGTGCCCAGAAGGCTTCCGGGTCTTGCAGCGCCAGATTATATACAGCCTCATAATCCGGCACATTGGCGCTTGCCATCATATCCGCCGACGGGTAATACCACTCGCTGGTCGGTGGGGTGAAACCTTGCTCAGCCATCGTATGCTCCTTATATTGCCGGCGCGCGCCCGCGCCGATTCCATTCCAGCGCCCATTATAGTCGATTCGCGGCGCAAGCCGAAACCCGCGCCTAAACACGTGCATTTCAGATTATTGGGCGGTTCACATGATATTGCCTTTCAATAGACAACTAAGCACAAAGCCACGAAGAACACAATAAACACGAAGTATATTTGTATGGCTTTCGTGGATGTCCACGGCGCTTATTTTAAGGTTGAGCGATTGCCCCGCACATAGCAATCAAACCCATCGCAATCAAATGTGGCGCTTCTGTTTGCTTGCATTACAATACCCTTGCATTACAATAAAAATGAAAAGATAGTTGGACGCGTAAACTATGAAACGACTAAAGCTATTCGTCATTTTTGCGACTTTGCCATTGCTCGCAGCGCTAGGGGGATTGCTGATGCTTGTCGTCGCCGATGAGCTCCGCTGGGGCTATGAAGGCGATGCGGGACCAGAACAATGGGGCGCGCTGGCGCCGGACTTCGTCTTGTGCGAAGAGGGTTTGGCGCAGTCGCCCATCGACATCCGCGCCGCGGTCGCCGCCGACTTGGTCGACATCAACTTCCACTATGGCGAGACAGCGAACAATATCTTTAACAACGGTCATAGCATCCAGGTCAATATCGACCCCGGCAGCCACATCGTCTACAACGGCATCCGCTACGATTTGCTGCAATTCCACTTCCACAGCCCCAGCGAACATACCATCAATGGCGAAGCGGCGGCGCTGGAAATCCACTTTGTGCATCAAGACCCAAATTCGGGCAATCTGGCCGTGGTCGGCGGCTTGCTGACAGAAGGCGAAGCTGACAATGAAGCGTATGCCGCGGTCTTCGACAACCTGCCGGACGAAGTCGGTGAACCCGAGCCAGTTGGCGAAGCGATTGCGCTGGCGGCGCTGCTGCCCGAGACGCTTGGTTATTACACCTACCAAGGCTCGCTGACGACGCCACCATGCAGCGAGATCGCGCGCTGGCTGCTGCTAGATAGACCGGTGGCGCTTTCATCCGAGCAGGTGGCTGCTTTCCGCGCCATTTATGACGGCAATGCCCGCCCGCCGCTGCCGCTGGGGGAGCGCGATTTACTGCGGACGCGCAGGTAGGCGCGGCGCGGCGCTGCTTTCGCGCGCGATAAGTTGGCAGGGCATCACGATTTGGATGGGCGTTCGCTGAGGATTACAGATGATTTCGTGCAAACGCTGCATAGCGATTTGCCCCATCGCGAGCCTTTCGCTTGTCACCGTGGTCAAAGCCGGGGCTGGGTAAACTTCTGGCGGCATATCGTCGAAGCCGACAACACTGATATCCTGCGGCACGCGCAGTCCCGCTGCCCGCGCGGCCGGTATCGCGCCTAGTGCCGTGCGATCGCTGACAGCGAAGACCGCGCTGGGCGGATCGTCCAGAGCCAACAGCGCCTTCATCTCCCGATAGCCTTTATTGGGCAGTCCACTAGAAAGCGGCGCTTGAATCAAGCGCGTGTCCAGCTCCAGGTCCGCGTCGACTAGCGCGTTGAGATAGCCGTGAAAGCGCTCTGTGAGACTCTTATACTTTCGCGGACCCCGGATGACGGCTATCCGACGATGTCCCAGCTCTATGAGGTGCTGCGTTGCCAAATAGGCGCCGCGATAATTGTCAACCACGATGCTATTCATGGGCTGCGTATCACTTTGGTTGTCCACCGTGACCAGCGGCATGTTGCTGGCTTGGATAAGCTGTAGGAGGCTGTCGGTGATATCGCCGCCGCCGAGCGCCAGCAAGCCAGCGATAGAATCTTCGGCAACCAGGCGCGGCAGCGCGTCGGCAGGCGAGTTGATGACGCTGACGGCGACACTGTAGCCGAGTCGTTCGGCTTCTTGCTGTATGCCGTTAGTGACATCGGCATAGAATAAATCGCCAGTAAGCAGTTTGGGCAGCTTTTCTACCAAGATGCCGATGAAGCCCTGGGTCCGCCGCTGCCGGTCTTTGGAACGCGGCACATAGCCCAACTCGTCAATGGCGGCCGCAATCCTGGCTTTGGTCGCCGCGCTGATGCCGGAGCGGCTGTTGAGGTACATGGATACAGCCGATGGAGATACCCTTGCCAGCTTTGCCACATCGCTTAGCGTGGTGCGCGCCATTGCCGATGACACCCCTACATGATTTTACTAAATTCAGAACAATTTTACTAAAATAATCGCGCCTGCCAAGTCGCAAATTACAGGATGCGATGCCTTATTTAGTAAACAAACGTACTTGGTTCAGTAAATTATAGTAAAATAGTTGCCAATGCCTTGACAAGTTTTAGTAGATAGTCTATGTTTTAGGCACTGGTCAATATTTATCGTTTAGGGAGTATTTGACATGTCTAGAAGACTTAGTCGCCGTGATTTTTTGAAGTACACGGGCATGGGCAGCGCCGCCGCCTTTGCCGCCGCCTATGGCATGCCGCTTGGCACGGCGCTTGCCCAAGCCCCCCCCCCCAGTGATACCTCGGGCCATCTAGTAATATACAACTTCGGCATCCCAGAACTTTACCAACTTGCTATTGATCGCTTCAACGAGCGCTATCCAAACGTTACCGTCGAGGCGCTCTACATCCCGTCGACGGAAGGCTGGGGCGGTTACCAGACCAACCTCGCTCTGCGTATGCGCAGCGGGCAGCAGACCGACATTATGGCCACAGCGATTGAAGTGGCGCATGAAGCCATCGCCCAGGACATCTTGCTGCCCTTGGACGACCTCATCGCCACCGAGCCAGAGCTGCAGACCGTGCTTGACGATTCGCACCCGGCACTGCGTGATGCCCTGCTCGGCGCGGATGGCCACAACTATTACATCACGCGCGAGTGGAACAACATGATCATGCACTACAGCCCGTCTAAGTTCGAAGCGGCCGGGCTGGGCACGCCGGCGCCTGACTGGACCTGGGACGACTTCCTCGAAGCCACCATCGCGCTGACTACAGGCGAGGGCGAAGACAAGGTATTCGGCTATGTGCTGCCTTGGTTCTTCTTCGGCTATACGCCTTGGTTCTACACCAATGGCACATCGGTGTTGACCGAAGACTGGTCGCAGTCTAACCTGGATGACCCCAAGGTGATGGAGACAGTGCAGTTCTTGCATGATCTGGTCTACAAGCATGGTGTAGCGCCAAATGTCGAAGGCGCCGATCAAGGCGGGCTCTTTACTTCTGGGCGCGCCGCTATCGTATCGGCAGGTCGCTGGCCCTTCAACAGCTACCATACGGCCGAACACGATGATGTCGATATCGTACATTGGCCCCGCAATCGCGCCGCCACCACCGTCTTCGGTTCCGGCGGCTGGGCTATCACCCGCACCGCTGAAAATGTTCCGCTGGCTCTCGAGCTTATCAAAGACCTGTCTTCCCTTGAGACAGATGCCGACATGGTTGCCTATCGCACATCCATGCCAGCGCGACCGCAAACCATCCAAACCGAAGAATTTCTCAGCTTCCCCGCTCACGCCAACTACTTCTGGGAGAGCCTGGACGATATCAAGCCAGTGCCTTCACCGCCCAACTTCGCCGCCATGCAGGAGATCGTGCATCGTCACCTCAGCGACATCATGGCGAACAATGTTGAGATTGAAGCCGGGCTCGAAGCAGCGCACACTGAGCTCAGCGCGGAGATGGCCAGCCTCGACGGCTAGCGCGCTGGCTGGAAAGGCAACGCTGCCTTTGTTGATTGGCGCATAAGCTTGCATAAATCATCATGCAAGCTTATGTTTTCATTTAGTCGAAGGGATATTGATGTCAGGCCTCACGCCAAAGTCACGTGAAGCGATTGCTGCCTATCTTTTCATCTTGCCGACGCTGATAGGCTTCGCCATCTTCATTGCCTACCCCTTGGTCGAGTCCCTGCGCATTAGCTTCTACGAGTACGGCATTTGGGGCGACACCACCTACATCGGCACAGAGAATTTCGAACGCCTGGCGACGGATACGCGGCTGCACCGGACATACCGCAACACCGTCGTCTTCACCATGTTCGCGGTTTTTCTGAATGCAGGCGTGGGCTTGCTGTTGGCGGTCTTCCTCAATCGCCGTATGCCTGTGCTGGTGAGCAATTTCTATCGCTCGGTCTTCTTCTTCCCGATCCTGGTCGCCCACACTTATATTTCCGTCATCTGGAAGTACCTATACGCTGAAGACACGGGTGTTTTCAATTTTTATCTTAGCTTTCTCAATATCGACGCCATTCCCTGGCTGCGGGAGCCCGGCTGGGCGATGGCGGCTATTATAATAATGGATGTATGGAAGAACGCCGGCTTCGCCATGCTGGTGTTCCTGGCTGGCTTGCAGAGCATACCAAACGAATACTACGAAGCGGCGCAACTAGATGGCGCCAGCGAGCGGCAGCTCTTTACCCGCATCACCATTCCGCTGCTTAGCCCGACGATCTTCTTCATCCTGGTCATATTTTTCATCGGCGCGTTCCAAGTTTTTGATTCAATCTTCGTGCTCACAGGCGGTGGTCCCGGCGATGCCACGCGCTCGGTGGTGATGTACATCTATCAGCAGGCTTTCCAGCGGCTAGATTTCGGCTATGCCGCCACCATATCTTGGACGCTCTTCCTGGTGATCATGGCGGTGACACTGGTGCAGTTTTGGAGCGGCCGCCGCTGGGTTCATTACGAATAAGCGATAGAACAGAGCATGCAAACACAGTCCAATTTGTACCGCGCTCGCATCAAAGCCCTACCCTGGCGGCAGGGCAAGCCACTGAAGTGGCAGGATGCCTTATCCTTCATCGTGCTGACCATCGCCGCTATTCTGGTATTGATGCCTCTGCTATGGATGTTTTCCCAGGCGCTGCAGCCACTTGGCGAAGGCTTCAAGTTGCCGCCGAGTTGGTTGCCCACTCAATGGAACTGGGACAACTTCTTGAAGCCCTTCCAAGCGCGCGAGGGCCAATACAGTGTGCCGTTCGCGCTATTCTTCGGCAACAGCTTCAAAATCGCCACGCTGACGACCATCGGGCAGCTCATCACCTGCTCCATGGCCGGCTATGCCTTTGCCCGTCTGCGCTTCCCGGGGCGGAACATTCTGTTTATGGTGCTGCTCGCAGCGCTGATGGTGCCGGGTCAAGTCACAATCATCCCCATCTACCTGATGATGGCCGACCTGGGGCTGGTGAACACACACGAATCGCTGATCTTACCAGGCTTGGTCAACGTCTTCGGCTTGTTCCTGATGCGACAGTTCTTTAAGCAGATGCCGCAGGAGCTATTTGACGCCGCGCGGGTGGATGGCGCCGGGCACTTCCGCTGTTTCTTGCAGATTGCGCTGCCCTTGGTCGGTCCTGGCTTGGCTACATTGGGCATTATCACATTCAACAGCAGTTGGAATGGCTTCTTCGCCGCGCTTATTTTCTTGACCGACGACAACTTAATGACGCTGCCACAAGGCATCGCTATGTTGACGGGACGCATGAGCGGAGGCGACCCGTCGGTGGTGATGGCGGCAGTGGTTTGGGCGATTCTGCCGGTGCTGCTCGTCTTCATCGCGGCGCAGCGCTGGATCATTGAAGCGCTGACCCGCTCCGGCATAAAAGGCTAATGACTTTGATTAACACGAACAGGAACGGAAAATGACCCATTCAAACAATAAGCACATCCCCACGCTTAGCCGCTATGATCAAGAGCATCTGCGCCAGATCGGGCTGCCGCTGGGCGGCATCGGCACCGGCGTCGTCTCCCTGGGCGGGCGCGGCAACCTGCACGATTGGGAGATCGTCAATCGCCCAGCCAAGGGCTTCGACTTGCAGCAGACATTCTTCAGTCTGTTCACCAAAACCGCTGATGGCGCGACAAGCGCAAGGGCGCTGGAAGGCGTCATCCCGCCAGCCGACTACGAAGGCGCGCGCGGCGCCACTGTGCCGAATCATGGTCTGCCGCGCTTTCGGGAATGCAGTTTTTCGGCGGCATATCCCTTTGGGCAGGTCCAGCTCAGCGACCCCGATGTGCCATTGGCTGTTCGATTAGAAGCCTTCAATCCGCTGATACCCGGCGACAGCGACGCCAGCGGCATCCCAGTGGCGATCCTGCGCTTTGTCTTATTGAATGATACGGATGCGGACATTGAGGCGGCCGTCTGTGGCAGCTTGCAGAATTTCATCGGCAGCGATGGCACAAACGGCGAGCCGCGCGACAACTTCAACAGCTATCGCGAGGCGGAGGGCTTGGCAGGCTTGTTCATGGGTTCCAATGGCGTCGACCGCGAAGCCCAGCAATGGGGCACGCTGGCGCTGACCACGCCGCTGCGCGCTGGCATCACGCATCGCACTGCCTGGGCGAACTATACTTGGGGCGATTCCCTGCTCGATTTCTGGGATGACTTCAGCGCCGACGGTTTACTCGAAGCGCGAGCGCGCGATGGCGTCGACAATCCGACCGGCTCACTCTCGGTTTCGCTGACGGCGCCCGCCAAGGGTTCGGCAGCGGTAACTTTCTTTTTGAGCTGGCATTTCCCTAATCGCATCACCTGGCAAGAAGCCGGGCGTAATCACCCGCAGAGCCCGCTTCAAGCCGGAACCCACATCGGCAACTATTACACCAGCCAGTATGCCGACGCCTGGGAGGCAGCCGCTTACACGGCTGCCAATCTCGACCGGCTGGAAACCGAGACCCGCGCCTTCGTTCACGCGTTCTGTGACAGCGATTTGCCCGCGGTCGTGAAAGAGTCCGCGCTGTCAAACTTGAGCACGCTGCGCTCGCAGACGGTCTTCCGCACGCCCGATGGCTTCATGTTCGGCTGGGAAGGCTGTGATGATACAGCCGGCTGCTGTTTTGGCTCTTGCACGCATGTCTGGAATTACGAACAGGCGACCGCCTTTCTCTTTGGCGAACTCGCCATGGGCATGCGCGAGGTCGAGTTTAACTACGCCACGCGCAGCGACGGCGGCATGAGCTTCCGCGTCGACCTGCCGCTGCAGCACGCCGCGGCTTGGTCGCTGGCGGCGGCTGACGGTCAGATGGGCTGCATCATGAAGCTCTACCGCGACTGGCAGCTCAGCGGCGACAGCGAGCGGCTGCGTGGAATGTGGGCCAATGCGCGCAAAGCAATGGAATTCTGCTGGCTGCCGGGCGGCTGGGATGCCGATAAAGACGGCGTCATGGAAGGCTGCCAGCACAATACCATGGATGTCGAATATTATGGACCCAACCCGCAGATGGGAATCTGGTATCTGGGCGCGCTGCGGGCGACAGAAGAGATGGCAATTGCGCTTGGCGAAGACGCCTTCGCCGCTGACTGCCGCCGCCTCTTTGAAAACGGGCGCGCCTGGATTGACGCCAACCTGTTCAACGGCGACTATTACGAACACGAGATCCGCCCAGCCGCGGGGCGCGACGCCATTCTGGGCATGCTCATCCATGGCAGCATGGGCGCGGATGAACCCAGCGAGCCGGTATTGCAGCTGGGCGCCGGCTGCCTGGTCGACCAACTCGTCGGGCAGTTCCTGGCACATGTCAGCGGATTGGGTTATCTGGTTGCCGAAGGCAACGTCAAAGCCACGCTGCGCAGCATCATGCGCTACAATTTCAAAGAAGATATGTATGGGCATTTCAATCACATGCGCTCCTACGTGCTCAACGACGAATCGGCGCTGCTGATGGCGACCTACCCGCGCGGGAATCGACCAGCCCGTCCCTTCCCCTATTACAACGAGGTCATGACCGGCTTTGAATATACCGCCGCCATCGGCATGCTCTATGAAGGCGATATCGATGCCGGCTTGAAGTGCATCGGAGCCATCCGCGATCGCTACGACGGGCTCAAGCGCAATCCCTTTGACGAGGCGGAATGCGGTCATCACTACGCGCGCGCGATGATCAGTTGGGCGGCGACCCTGGCTCTAACCGGCTTTCAGTATTCCGCGGTTGACGGGACCTTGGCTTTCGCGGCACCGACGGAAACCCGCCGGCATTTCTGGTCCAACGGTTACGCTTGGGGGACCTGTGAGCTGGCGCCAAATGGCGCTGGCGCATGCGACGTGACTTTCACGGTCTTGCATGGCGAGATTCGCTTCGTAGAATTACAGCTCACGGGCTTGGGCGCGCAGCGCTTTGATGAAGCGCAGGTCCTGCAAAAAGGCGACGCGCTCAATTGCGTTATCAGCGGGTCTTCAATCTAAAATCAGTCTCAAGGGGCGGGGAATCTTGTTAATCATCGCCAGCGCCAACGGCGCTGTCGGCATGGCTGCCGCTATGCGCGCGCTCAAAAATGGCGGCAGCGCGCTTGACGCGGTCGAAGCCGGCATTCGCTTGGTCGAAGCGGACCCCGCCGAGCATTCGGTCGGCTACAACGGCTACCCCAATATCCTCGGTCAACTGGAGCTGGACGCCAGCATCATGGACGGCAGGACGCTCAATGCCGGCGCGGTCGCCATCATGCGCGGCTTCCCCTACGCGATTTCGGTAGCGCGGCAAGTGATGGAGCGCAAGCTGCCGCATGTGCTGCTGGCGGGCGCAGGCGCGGAACGCTTCGCCCACGAAATCGGCGCCGAGCGCTGGGATGAGATGCTCAGCGATGAAGTCAGAGCGCTTTGGCGCCAAGGCTTGGCGCATCACCGCCTGCCAGCCGACTTGCTGGACATTTCTGAAGACGCGCCGCTGCTCGACTTGGTTAATTTAGCCATCGACCCGGAGCGCGTAGAAGGCACGGTCAACTTCATCGCGATTGACAGCCAGGGCGATATATGTTCCGGCGTCAGCACCAGCGGTTGGGCATGGAAATACCCCGGGCGCATCGGCGATTCGCCCATCATCGGCGCGGGCAACTATGCCGACAATCGTTACGGCGCTTGCGCTTGCACGGGCATGGGGGAAATGGCGATGCGCGCTTGCACCGCCTATGGGCTGGTTTCTTTCTTGCGCGCGGGCATGACGATTCAAGCAGCGGGCAAGAAGGCGATGACGGACCTGCGCGACCTCGGCGGCGATTACATCGGTGGCATGAATCTGATCGCGCTTGACAAGGCGGGCAATCATGTCGGCATGAGCTCGAGCGCTGGCTCAAGCTACATTTATCAGCATGCCGATATGGACGCGCATCGAGTGCAAGAACGCGAGTTCGTAGCGATACCGGCGCGCTGGGCTGGCGAGCCGCGCGCTTGAACCCAGACAAAGCCGCGAAGAGCAAAGCCGGTGACCGGCTTGCAATCCCCCTAATTTTTGGGCAGGGCAATCGCTTCAATATCCATAACTGTCGAATTTAACATCAAACTGATGAATTGTAGGGGCGAGCCTTGGCTCGCCCATGAAATTGGGAGCAAAATCGTGGGCGATTGACCCGCAGTGTCTACGCGCGGCACAGAATCGCCCCTACATTACGTCCTTTTTTAGCATATTTACGGATAAATCTCGGTGTTGGCGGTCATTGTCGCAGAGCTGTGTCTACGCGCCCTAAGCGACTCTCGGTGTCTATGTGGTGAATAAAATTTGAAGCGATTGCCCTGAATCTTTGGGCAGGTAAGCCCCTTTCATCCTGCGCTAAGATTTATGTACCAGAATAGTTGTAATTAAAGGGTCAAACATGGAAGAGCAAGGCAAAGAAAAACCTAAGCGCAGCCCACGTGACCAAGCCAAAAAGATTGGGCTGGGCATCGCCATCGGCGCTGGCATTGGCGCGGCGCTGGGGAATATGGGCATCGGCATGGCTATCGGCATCGCGCTAAGCGGCCTTTGGGATTATGCTTCTCGGCGCATGGGCTGACAAAAATAAAATATCAGTTGACCTACTCCACCAACTGATAACAGACATCAAGACGCCACTCGAGCAATTTGATGCCATGCAACTGCATGAAAGCGCGCGAGGGCGCGTTATGCTCCCAGCTTGCGCCGATGATGACTGTGGGAATCTGATAACGCGCGATGGCGCCGGCGCACATCAAGCAGGGAAAGGCGGTGGTATAAAGAACGGTATCGGCATAGCTCTCCAACAAGCCGGCTGCCTTGATCGCTTCCATTTCGCCATGGCTGAGCGGGTCCTTGTTCTGGATCATACGGTTGCGCCCCCGCCCCAAGACTTCGCCGCCGCGTACCAGTACCGCACCGAAGGGGCTGCCGCCCTCCGCTTTGGTGGCGTTCGCTTCTTCAATTGCCATTTGCATATATCGGTCCATTGCCAGCTCCCATAATCCGCGGGCGCATCGCCGCGCTCTCCGCGTCGCATTCGCTGAATCCCTCACAAAGCAATTCTAGCGCAGTTTGCGCAGCAATTCTTGCAAGCGCATATTTTTTGACTCTAGGGCAAATTGAAGCACTTGGATATTAGTGCGATTGCGCTTGCGCGCGCCTTGTCTGCATTTCATTCTTGTGGCGGTTTCCGCTATAATGCAACTGTCAAAGTCTAGCCTGCACAAGGATGCAATCCATGGCACTCTACCGCATCGACGCCAAGCAAGCAGTCAACTGGAGCATCATCTTTTCGCTGCTGCTCTGCGTCGGCATCGTGGCGATGGGCGGCCTGCTAAGCCAGTTCGAAATTATCCCTTTCCCTGAAGACCCGTTGGTTTATGAATGGCAATTGGCGGAGCAGACATCTTGGGGGCAGCTTACAGCTTGGTTGGGTTTCGCCGTCCACCAATTGCTAATCTGGGCGACGATCGCCTATGCGCAGAAGCGTTATAACAAGCGCGACTACAGCAATACACTGCGCCCGGTCAATCTATGGGCGCTGGGCATCAATCTTGTTTTTATCGGGCTGCACTATCTACAGTCGCTGTTCTTCTACGACGGCATCGCCCAAGACCTGCCCGGCTGGACAGCGCAATTCGCGGTCGCGCTCATGCTGATCGTGGTTCTGGGAATGGAAAACCAACGGCGCGGTTTGTTCTTCGGCAAGAAGGTCAAGTTCCGCAAAGCCTTCACCGACGGCCTGCGCAAATATCACGGTTATTTCTTCAGCTTCGCCGTCATCTATACATTTTGGTTTCACCCCATGGTAGCGACCTGGGGACATTTGATCGGCTTTATTCATGTCGTGCTGGTGATGGCGCAGGGATCAATGATGTTCATGCGCGTTCACTTGAACAAACGTTGGACGCTCTTGCTGGAGATCCTGGTTCTGCCCCATGCCGTGCAAGTGGCGCTGAACCAGACCAGCAATATGTGGCCCATGTTCTTCTTCGGGTTCGCGGCGATATTTTTGGTGACGCAGATGCATGGCTTGGGGCTTAAGCGCTGGGTCAGGCAGGTATTTTACAGCTCGTTCCTGCTCTTGACGCTTTATGTCTATTTTGTCTTGCGCGAGCCCTATGAAGTGAACGAGGTGCTGCGCATCCCGCTGATTGAATATCTGATACTTTTTGTCATGTACTGGATTTATCTGGCGGGGGCTTGCATCGGCAGCCGCATGCGCCCACTGCGCGCTGCCGCGTCAGCAGGCGGCGATTGAATCGATTCTCTGGCAAATCGCGCTAGAGATTATTGGAGAAGCAAATGAACCAGAATCCTGTCTTGGCTCGCATCAGCATCGGCGTGGCAGCGGTCTTGCTGCTTTTCGGCACAAATGCCGCTAACACAA
This sequence comes from Phototrophicaceae bacterium, assembly GCA_965116975.1. GTDB lineage: Bacteria > Chloroflexota > Anaerolineae > Aggregatilineales > Phototrophicaceae > UBA6055. Next base: position 441,525 of record OZ220735.1, on the reverse strand, counting down.
GCGCGCAAGAAACTTTGCCCGAAGACGCGGGCACAAACGCCGTTGAAACAGCAGCGGAAGCCGGCTTGAACATAGAATCGAGCATCAACAAAAGAGTAGCCGAGCTTAGCGCGCAGGTAGAAGCGGGCGTCAACACAATCGTAGATGAAATTATCTCACAGGTAGAAGCGGGTTTTAGCTCAAGAATAGAAAATGTCAGTGACAGCGTAAAAGAGGGCGTCAGCGAAAGAGTTGCCGAGCTTGGCGCGCAGGTAGAAGAGACCGTCAGCGAAAGAGCAGAAGACGTCCGCGCAAACGCAGCCGGCTTCAACTCAATTGTTGAAGACGCCAATGCAATAGTAGCGGAAGTCAGCGAAACCGTTGAAGACGTCAGTTCCAGGGTTGAAGACGCCAGCGAGAGAGTAGAGGACATAACCGACAACATAGAGACCAGAATGGACAATGCGACGGGGGAGCTAGACGCGTTCTTCGGCACGCTGAACGCCCTGCTTAACAAGTTCACCACCGTTATCGCTGTGATCGTGGTCGCCGCGCTGGGCATGCTCTTGCGTTACTTCGTGAACCTGGTTTTCTATGTCGGTGTTGGCTTCCTAATACTTTTCGGCAAGCGGCTCAGCTCGATGGACCTGAAAGCGATAATAGACGCAATCATTGGCTTGGGCATCGTCATCGGCAGTGTCTCCGCTTGGGCAACGGGGAGCCAAGGCGGCTTGCTGGCTGGCATTACCGCCGGCATAAACGCGCAGCTGCTGACTTGGATTGTGGCGCCTCTAGCCGCGCTGATACTTCGGGTGGTCTTCCCAACTATCACAAAAAGAATTATCGGCATTTCGGAAACGCTAAGCTAGAATCGGGCATCGCCTCGGGCAATCGCGTCAATTTTCTTAACTACTGCCGCTCGGCGGCAAGGTTAATGACCCAGGAATGCTAGGCTCACATAATATAACATGCCTTGCCGGCGCATGGGCGCCGCGGTTTGAACTGGTCCCGATTTTGATGCAATTGTCCTTGCGAAACGTCGTCCTACTGACAGCAAGGAAAGTTGTGCTATAGTCTTAGCAGTCACTTAACTCACATTAAATTAAGGAGCGGAAAGAATGACTACGGATAGCGCGAACGCGCATCACGGATTGAAGAAAAATCAACATGGTTTGGTCGTAATTACCGGAATCATTATATGGGCTGTTTTGGGATTACTATTGCGCGGCGACCTCATCTTTGGCTTGGTCATGGGCACGGTTTATAGCTCGGGATTGAACCTGGGCGGGCATATTGCCAAACAGATCGCCGCCAACGCGCCAGCCGAGCACCTGATGCCTGCCAAACTGTTTGGCTCCGTCATTTCAGCGATAATCGTCGCGGTCATCACCTTTGTGATCCTCTCTATCATCCAAGGCGCGATAGATGTCAGTCCGGCAGAAGGCGACAACATCATCACCAGCATCGTCAAGTCCTTCTTCGACGGCACCGCTGCCCTGGCTGTTGGCACGGGTGTTGTAGCCGGAGGTCTCACGCGCGGGGCAGCCGCCAACTAGCGCCTGGCGCCCCCTACATCGCGACTTTTCATCGCGCTTTGCAGAACGAACTTGGATTTGCCTGGCGGGAAAACTTCCGCATTGCTTAATTTATGCTACAATCACAGTACTGACTGGTCAGTACTGTGAGGCGTCATGAGCGAGAGAGCCAAGGATTCCCGCCCCACCCGCGAGCGCATCCTTGACGCCGCGCTGAACATCTTCAGCGCCAAGGGTTTCCACGATACCAAGCTGGATGAGATCGTCGCCGCAGGCGGCATCAGCAAAGGCTCAATCTATTTTCACTTCCCGAACAAAGAAAAACTATTCATCGCGCTGGTGGATCAATTCGCCGACTTGATCGAGCGCCGCGCCAAAGAGGCGATCGCGCGGGAAACCCAGGGTATCCGCCGCGTCCAGGTTGCCCTCGAAGCCGTGTTGGAAACCTTCGGCAAATACCGACGTCCAGCCAAATTGCTGCTCGTTCAAGCGGTGGGGCTGGGCACAGTTTTCGAACGCAAGCGTATGGAAGTGAATGACCGCTTCGCCCTGCTCATCCAAATTTATCTCGACGAAGCGGTTGCCGATGGTTCCATCGCGCCTGTCGATACCGCCATTGTAGCCCATGCCTGGATGGGCGCCATTTACAGCGTTGTGATTCAGTGGGTTTATACGGGCGAGCCCAGCAAAGACGAAATCATGGACGCCATGTTGCCGCTGCTGCTGAAGAGCGTCGGCTACCAGGAGTAGCGCATGGCAGCCGCCGCCTCTCGTTCTGCCCCGCGCAAAGGACCTCATGGACGCCTGCTCAGTTGCAGCTTGCCTTGCGACGGCTTCAGCTTTCAAACTTTTCTAAGCCTTGCGGAAGGTCAGCCACGCAGCTACTGGGCGAACCGGCACAAGCGCCTCGTCTTTGCCGGCGCCGGCGCGGTTGTAGAGATGATGGCTTGGGGCAGCGAACGTTCACGCAAGATCGCACGAGACGCGCGCGCGCTTTTCAACAAGGCGCGCATCGTCGGCGGCCTCCCGCCCTGGACAGGTCCGCGCCTCTTTGGCGGCTTTTCCTTTCGGGGCGATTTCACGCCGGACAAGACCTGGTCGATTTATGCGCCGGCGCATTTTGTCCTGCCCCATTACCAATTAGTCGGCATCGACGGCGAAACCTGGCTGACCATCAATACGCAGATCCCCCCCGAGGACGATCCCGAAGCGCTTGTCAGCGACTTAATAGCAGCCTTGCGGGAGAAGATCAGTCAATTGCAGGCTGCGGGCGGAACGCTGTCAATCAAAGAGCAATCGCCTTTGCAGAACGTCCACTATCCGATGAGCTTTGACATGTGGGGGGCGATGATCCGCCACGCAACCGAGCGCATAGGCGCTGGCGAATTGAACAAAGTTGTGCTGGCGCGGGCGGCTGAATTGCGCTTTGCAGAGCGAGTGAGTCTGATGCCGATCTTCAATCATCTGGCGGAGAATTACGACGACTGTTACCGCTTCTTGTTCGAGCCGCGGCCTCGCTTTGCCTTTTATGGCGCGTCCCCAGAACTGCTAGCGAGCGCGCGGGGCAAGCGCATAGAAACGATGGGTTTGGCCGGCAGCATGGTCCGTGGCAGCAACAGCGAAGAAGATTTGCGCTTGGGCAAAGCATTGCTGCGCAGCCGCAAGAACCGGCAAGAACATCAGATCGTCGTGGACAAAATTCGCGACCGCCTGCTGCCCCTGACCGATACGCTGTCGATCGCGCCGCCCGGCTTGCTCAAGCTGAAGCATATCCAGCACCTGCATTCGCCCATCCGCGGGCGGCTGCAGCGGGCGACCGGCATCTTGCCGCTGGTGCAAGCCCTGCATCCGACGCCGGCTCTGGGCGGCGACCCGCGGCAGCGCGCCTTGCGCCTCATCCGTGAACTGGAGCCGATCCCGCGCGGCTGGTATGGCGCGCCGGTGGGCTGGATCGACGCGACCCTCGACGGCGAGTTCGCCGTGGCCATCCGCTCGGCGGTCGCGCAAGAATCCCGCGTGTGGATATACGCCGGCGCCGGCATTGTCAAAGACAGCCAAGCCGCATCCGAATGGGAAGAAACCGCGCTCAAATTCCGCCCCATGCTCGACGCGCATGGGTACTATAATGTTAACCACAAAGACACGAAGAACACAGCAGAACCAAGTTAGCCATGCAAAACTCGACGAAGGGTCTAAATGTAGGGGCGACATACCATGTCGCCCGAAATCAGAACGCAGCAGCGTCGGGCGACCAGATTGGTCGCCCCTACACCGCCCATGAAAATTTGCATTATTTTCTTTGAACTACTTCAGTAAAACCAAGTTAGTCATGCAAAACTCGACGAAGGGTCTAAATGTAGGGGCGACATACCATGTCGCCCGAAATCAGAACGCAGCAATGTCGGGCGACCAGATTGGTCGCCCCTACACCGCCCATGAAAATTTGCATTATTTTGTTGGAATCACATCTGTGCCTCTGTGGTTAAATATTAAGTGGTAAGAATAATGCCAAATGCGAACACCCTATACGCCAATGTCTTTGTTGACGCGCTGGTGGCCGCGGGCTTGAAGCGGGTCTGCTTCTTGCCCGGGTCGCGGCATACCCCGCTGATCCTGGCTTTCGCGCGGCATCGGCACGACATCAACATTTACTCGCATCTGGATGAACGCAGCGCGGCTTTCTTCGCGCTGGGGCTGGCGACAGCCACAAACGAAGCCGTCGCTTTGGTTTGCACATCGGGCTCGGCAGCCGCCAACTTTTTCCCCGCCATCATCGAGGCGCAGCAGGCGCGTTTGCCGCTGCTCGTTTTAAGCGCGGATCGGCCGCCGGAACTGCGGCACAGCGGCGCCAATCAGACCATCGATCAGCTCAAGCTCTATGGCGACGCCGTGGCTTGGTTCGTCGACGCGCCGCTGCCGGCAGCGCATCCGTCGCCGCTGCCATTGCGCAACCTGCGTACGCTGGCAGCCCGAGCCCTGCATAAGACCGCCGAAGGCGTCGTGCATATCAATCTGCCTTTCCGCAAGCCCTTCGAGCCTGATGACGATGATGCTGATGTCATGACTATCGACCGCAGCGCGCCAACACAGATGTCGAGCGCGCAGCGCCCCGACCTGTCCGCGCTTGAGGATCTGCTGCATAACAAGACATTGCCCGAAAAGGGCATCATCTATTTTGGGCACGGCACTTGTCGCACGGACGCCGAAGCGGGGGCGCTGAGGCGCTGGGCGGCGCGCCTTTCCCGCCGCAGCGGCTACCCCATCCTTGCGGAATACACGTCCAACATGCGCAATACCGGGCTATCAGCGGGCGGGGCTTATGAGCCGCTGGGCGCTTATGAGAGTTATCTCGCCAGCGACGTCTGCGACTTCGATTCTATCGAGGCGCTGATTCGCTTTGGCGCGCCGCCTTTGTCCCGGGCGATGGGCGACCTGATGGCGCAGGCGGAATTGGAGCGTCATATCTATTGCAGCCGCGACGGACAGTGGGCGGACGACAGCCACAGCATCACGGATCTCATTCATTTTGATCCGACGGCGGCGCCAATGCCCGCCGCTGACACAAGTACGGCGACAGCGGAAACCGCCTTCCGCGACCAACTTCACCGCGCCGAGAAAATCGCCTGGCATGTCATCGACAAAGAGCTGGCTGCGGGAGAGTTTTTTGATGGCGCGGCGGTTTATGACATGGTGGACCTGATGCCGGCCGACGGGCTGATCTTCGCCGGCAACAGCTTGCCCCTGCGCCACTTGGATCAATTTGGCAAGCCGGGCGAACGAGCGATACTGGCTTTTGCCAATCGCGGCGCTTCTGGCATCGACGGCAATATCTCGACGGCTTTGGGCATCGGCGCGGCTCATCGGGAGCGCCCGCTAGTAGCCATCGTCGGCGATATCACCTTCTATCACGACATGAATGGCTTGCTGGCGATAAGTCGCTGTGGACTGTCGGTGACAATCGTCTTGCTGAACAACGGCGGCGGCGGCATCTTCCATCGGCTGCCGATACGCCAGTTCGAGCCGACCTTCAGCGACTATTTCATCACCGCGCATGGCTTGGATTTCTCCCATGCCGCGCGGCTCTATGGCTTGCAATACCGGCGCGCCGATGACCGTCAGACATTCCGCGCGAGCTTCAGCGAGGCGGTGGCTGGTCGCGGCTCGACTCTCATCGAGGTAGGCACGGATGCGCGCTATGATTTGCAGCGGCGCGAACAAATCATGGCGACAGTACGCGCCGAAATTGAACGTATGCAGGTAAGGGATTGATTAAGGAGACGACAGATGGCAACAACAGCCGAAGAGCAGGCAAGAATCAAGACCGCTGATCTGATGCGCTTGACGGATTGGCAGGAGGTCAAGCGCTATGACGACATCAGCTATCATAAAGCCGAAGGCATCGCGCGCATCGCCTTCAATCGCCCCAATGTGCGCAACGCCTTCCGTCCCAAGACCATTGACGAGATGAGCGAGGCGCTGCTGCATGCCTGGCACGATGGAGAAGTCGGCGTCTTGTGGATCACAGCCAACGGTCCCAGCAGCAAAGACGGCATCTGGTCCTTTTGCGCCGGCGGCGACCAAAAGGCGCGCGGGCATTCCGGTTATGTCGGCGACGATGGCGTGCCGCGGCTGAACGTGCTGCAATTGCAGCGCTATATCCGCAACATTCCCAAGCCGGTTATCGCCGTGGTGCCGGGCTTCGCTATCGGCGGCGGGCACGTCTTGCACATCTGCTGCGATTTGACTATCTCCAGCGATAACGCGATTTACGGCCAAACTGGACCCATCGTCGGTAGCTTCGACGCCGGTTTCGGCTCGTCATTTTTGGCGGCGCATGTCGGGCAGAAGAAAGCGCGCGAGATCTGGTTCCTTTGCCGGCAATACAGCGCCGAGCAAGCGCTGGAAATGGGCATGGTCAATACCGTTGTGCCGTTGGCGGAACTGGAAATGGAAGCGCTGCAGTGGTCGCGCGAAATCCTAAGCAAAAGCCCGCTGGCGCTGCGTTTCATCAAAGCCGGCTTGAATGCCGAGCTGGACGGACAAACGGGCCTGCAAGTGCTGGCGGGCGATGCCACCATGCTCTTCTATATGACGGAAGAAGGCAGCGAGGGCAAGAATGCTTTCCTGGAAGGGCGTAAACCCGATTTCAGCAAGTTCCCGCGCCGAGCCTGAGCGGGCTTTAGCTGATGCTGCGCTGAAAAATGGAATAGCCAATGTCTAATATCGCAACGGATGCGACCACGGAATGGCTGAGCGCGCGCGTCCGCGCGACGCCGCATAAAGCCTTCCTGCATATCGCAGCCGAAACATACAGTTTCGCCGATGTCGATGGCTTGGCCCGCGCCACAGCCGCCTATTTTCGGCGGCATGCTGATGTCAAGGCGGGCGACCATGTGGCGCTTTTCATGCCCAACGGCATCGCGTCGGTCTTGAGCCTGCTGGCATTGATGCGCCTGGGCGCTGTGATCGTACCGCTGAATATCCGCCTGACCGCCGACGAACTCAAATGGCAAATCAAGAACAGTTGCTGTCGCCTATTGATTTGCGAGCGCGCCGTCGAAGCGATTGGCCGCGCCGCCAGCGGCAAGGCGCTGGTTTTCCCCAGCCTGGCTAATTTGACGGCGACAGACGCTGTGGACAGGCCAGCGGACATCGACCTCAAGCGCGACTTCGCCATCATTCACACTTCCGGCACTAGCGGGACGCCAAAAGCCGCGATTTTGACCTACCAGAACATCTTCCAGAGCGCGCTCGGCTCGGCTTTTCGCTTGGGAATCCTGCCCGACGACCGCTGGCTCTGCGTCTTGCCGCTGTATCACGTGGGCGGATTAAGCATCCTTCTGCGCTCGTTGATTTACGGGACCGCCCTGGAGCTGCTGCCCATGAGACATTTTGACGCGGCTGCGCTGAATCGGCTGCTAAGCGCGCGACCGATTTCGCTGGTATCACTGGTCCCGACGATGCTGTCGCGCCTGCTGGATGAAAAGGCGCGCCCCTGGCATCCACGGCTGCGGCTCGTCCTACTCGGCGGGGAGGCGACGCCGTTGGCTTTGGTAGCGCGCTGTTTCGCGGAGAATATCCCGATCGCGCCCAGTTATGGCTTGAGCGAGGCGGCATCGCAGGTTGCGACAGCCAAGCCCGACCAACTGCGCGCCAAACCTGGCAGCGTCGGCAAGCCCCTGCTGTTCACGCAATTGAGGGTGATTGACGCGGGCGGCGCCGACGCGGCGCCGGGCGAGCCGGGTGAAATCATCGTCAAAGGACCCCAAGTCATGCGCGGCTACCACAATGACGCGGCCGCCACAGCCAGAGCGCTGCGCGCTGGCTGGCTGCATACGGGCGACATTGGCTATCTTGACGACGATGGCGATCTGGTCGTCTTGCAACGGCGTGAAGACTTGATTGTCAGTGGCGGCGAAAATATCTATCCGGCCGAAGTGGAAAATGTCCTGCGCGAGCATCCAGCCATTGCGGAAGCAGTCCTTGTCGGGCTGGAAGACGCCAAATGGGGGCAACGGGTCGCGGCGGCGATTCAACTGAAAGATGGGCGCGACCTGCCTGAAAGCGCGCTGGCCGCTTTTGCCCGGGATCGCTTGGCTGCCTACAAGATCCCGCGCGAGTTTCGTTTCCTCAGCGCCTTCCCGCGCGCGCCGTCGGGCAAGATAATACGGCGCGCCGTTCGGGATCTCTTCAAGGCGAGCTGCAATGACTAGCGGGGGACTGACTGTCAACGGTCATCATTACAGCCTGGAAATCAGCGGCAGTGGCGAGGTCCTCCTGCTCTTGCACGGCTTCAGCGGCGACAAAAGCATCTGGGCGGATCTGCGAGCCGAATTGCTTAGCGAGTACCGGGTCCTCGCCGTCGATATCTTGGGTCATGGCGCCAGTGATAAACCGGCGCAAATCTGCGCGTATCGGATGAACCGCGTTGCCGGCGATATCGTCTCCCTGCTCGATGAATTGCGTATTCCAACCTGTCATTTGCTGGCTTACTCCATGGGCGGGCGGCTGGCGCTGTACCTGGCAGTCGCTTATCCCGCGCGCTTCCGCAGCTTGATGTTGGAAAGCGCATCGCCCGGCTTGGCGCGGGAAAGCGCGCGTGAAGAGCGCCGCCGCCAAGACGAGGCGCTGGCCGCCCGCATCGAGCAGGGGGGCATCGCCCGGTTCGTCGACTATTGGGAGTCATTGCCGCTCTGGGAATCACAGCGAAAATTGTCCACAGAGAAACTGACAAAGCAGCGGGAACAGCGCTTGGGCAATGACCCCAGCGGGCTGGCAAATTGTTTGCGCGGCATGGGCAGCGGCGCGCAGCCGAATTTGTGGACCCGTCTGGAGCAAGTGTCGCTGCCCGCGCTATTATTAGTGGGGGAGCAGGACAGCAAGTTCGTCGCGATCAATCAGTTGATGGCGCGGCGGATGCCCCACGCCGAATTGCAGCTGATCCCGCAGGCTGGGCACAATATCCACCTTGAGCAGCCGCTGATATTCCAGGAACGGGTCAAGTCATTCCTACGCGGTCTATAAGGCGGCGAATGCCGTCCTGATGCAGCGCTGGTATTCCGCTTGCTGGCAGGTCACGACAGCGATTCTGAAGTTGCTTCGGATGTTGCTGCGGATGTTTCGGATGGAATATCTGCCCCAGCCAACTGCCAATCCGCCGGCAAATAAAGGATGCCGCGGTTTTCCGTCCGCTGCATGACTTCGCTATCCCCGGTCACCAGGAAAGACAGCGCGAAAGATATCGAATCAATCACGGGTCCAGCCACTTCCCGCGCCACGATATCGATCCAGTATTCGCCAGGCAGCAGATTAACATTGTCAAGCGCGCAGCGCAGGGTGGCGTCTTCGCGCAGCGCCAGGTTGTCGCGCTCGGCGCTGGGTATGTCGACAAAACTCAGGATGGTGCCGGCCGGATCGAGAATGCGAATGGAAAAACGGTAATTGCTCGTCGGCTCATAGACCTTTAGCTTCAGGTCGAAGAGCACGGAATCGCCCGTATGGAAGCTGGTGATGGCCGCGCCGCTGTAGGCAGCGCGCATGGTGATATCGGCCACGCGGAAACTGCCCGTGCCTTCGCGCAGTTCGGCGGCCGGGACCTCGGCGCTGGCGAAGACTTTGGACTTGTCGATGGCTTGCTGGAAGTAGGCGGTCAGGATATCGCTGGGGGAACCAGCCGCGGTGACCCTGCCCCCGCGCAGATAAATGGCGCGGTCGCAAATCCGCTCGATATTATAAGGATTGTGCGTGACAAAAATCACGGTTACGCCGCTGTTGGACAGCTCGTCCATGCGCGTCAGGCATTTCTTCTGGAAGTTGACATCGCCCACGGAAAGCACTTCGTCAATCAAGAGGATATCGGCGTCGACATTGACCGCGACGCTGAAACCGAGGCGCGCCTGCATACCGCTGGAATATTGATAGACCGGCTTGTCCAGCCACTGCCCCAGCTCCGCGAAGGATTCGATCTCGGGCATCTTGTCATCCATTTGCGCCGCGGTAAAACCCATGATGGCGCCCAGCAGCTTGATATTCTCCCGTCCGGTCAAGTCGCGGTGCATGCCGGCCGCCAGCTCGATCATCGGGAAGAGGCGCCCGTTTATCTCGACGCGCCCCTGCGTGACCGGGCTAACGCCCGCCAGCATCTTGAGCAAGGTGCTCTTGCCCGCCCCGTTCTTGCCAACGATGCCGAGGGACTCGCCCTGTTCAACTTCAAATGAGATGTCTTCTAATGCCCAGGGACCATAGGCTTCAAAGCCGTTTTCCGCCCGCCCCGCCAGCTGATCGAACTGTCGGCGCAGGTAGGGGCGCAGCGGCAAGCCGTAACGTTTCCAGACATTTTCGACGCGGATGGCTGCGTCTTTGGGCATCTCAAATCATCCTTTGTCTGTCAGGCGTCGCGCGGGCAAGGCATCGCCGCTGCCGTCCGTCGCTAGAGCACATCGGCAAAATACTGCGACAACACTTGGAAGAGCGGGAAGGCGACCAGCAGAATCACGACTGTAACGAGCAAGCTGATGAATAGCGACTCCAGATCGGGCGGCTGCCCAAAAATCAATACTCTGCGAAAGCCGTCGATGATGCCGACGGTCGGATTGAGCCGATAGACAATTTGCAGGTTGCTCGCCAACTCTTTGGAGGAATAAATCACCGGCGTCAGGAAGAGCCAGACCTGCATGAAATACTGCAAGCCGTGCAGCATGTCGCGGCGATAGACGGTGAAAGCCGCGATGCCGATGCCAACGCCCCAAGCCAGCAGGCTGACCATCGCCACCAGCAGCGGCAGCCAGAGCCAAGCCCAGGTGATGGGCATCTGATAGAGCAGCAAGGCGACGAAGAGCACGATCGACGACATGAGAAAGTCGAAGAATGTCGTCGCCAGCACAACCAGCGGAAAGATGAAGCGCGGCACAGCCATCTTGCGCAGGAGCGTGCCATTGGCGAGGATGCCAAAGGGAATGCGGATGACCGATGTTTGAAAATAGGTCCAGGGCACAGTGGCCGCGAAGACAAATACCAGATGGGGCGCGCCTTCGGTATCAATCTCGACCACCCGGTGCAAAAAACTGAAGATCGCCGTCGTCAAGATGGCGGGGATGATCGCCCATAGCGGACCCAGAATCGTCCGGCGGTAGCGCGCGCGGATATCGCGGCTGACCAGGGAGAGGAAGAGATTCCAGTAGCTGCGCCACTTGAGGGCGCGCTTCGCCGACGCCGACGTATTAGTCCAATGACTCATCTTGGGAAATGGCTTTCCAGCGCCTAATCCGCGCTGCAATTATCGCCGCGACAGCCGCTTGTACAAGCGCGGCGGCCGCTTGACCTTATACACCCTATGGTACTCGATTTATCAGTTCGCGCTGCTCGGCATGCACGCCGCGCAGCAGTTGCGTCATTTGCCGCAGAAGGCGTTGGCGAGAAGCCGACTCGCCGCGCAGCGGGCGACCAAAATGCAGGCTGATGACCGCATCGCGATAGAAGGGGAACATCATCTGGAAGGTGGCTGCCAGAAAATGGCGTTTGTCTTGGTCGCGGTATTGACGCACGACGGGGTTGCGCAGAGCCCGGCGCGAGATGACGCCGCCGACCGCGCAAGGCACGATCGCCAAATCTGGCGCATGGCGCGCGAAGAACTCGATGCTGCGCGACCAATCCCCCAGCGACGCCAGCGCGGGTTCGAGCGCGAGCGCGGGGTCCTGCTCGATCTCCCCGCGCGGGTAGATCAAGAGCGATTTGCCCAGGCGCAAATGGCGCAGGGACTCTCTCATCGCTGAATAGGGGGCGCGTTTGTCGACCACGATGACATGGCGACGCATCTCACCCAGCCCCGGCAAGATGCCGAAATTATGCGCCAGGACTTTGGTATCGCGGCGCGGCGAGGCCGCGAGCATGGCGAAGGCGTCGCCCAAGCCGGCGTGATTGCCGACGAAAAGCAGCGGTCCCGAAGCCGGGATATGCTCGGCGCCCTGGATGCGCATGGCGCGGGCGGCGATAGCGACCAGCCACTTGCTCGCGCCGCCCAGGTGCCCGTCGCGCGCGATGATGGCTTCCATTTTCAGCCCCAGCCGCGTCAGCTCCAGCGCGAAGGGCGCGCAGAGCATGTGCAGGCCGGCTTTGAGCATGGGATGGCGGAAGCAGAAGGCGTCGACGACGGAGGCGCTCATGGCGCGGTATAGGCGGGCGAAGCGTAACATGGCGCGGGTTGAGTGACTTAGCCGCGTTTGGGTCGCTTGAAATGCGGAGACCGACTGCATCATTACGATACGATAGTCGATTCAGGCTAGAAATGATAGCGTTGCCACGCGGCGCTGCCTGCGCCATGCGCAAGCGTTCACTGCAACTTGACCCAGGATATTACGTTATAATAGCATCTGCATTATATTTCGTAAGACGAGTCTCCATAAGCATTCCTAGATCAGGAAGGTGAGGCATTATGATAGCGGCAGTCAAGTTTCTTGCCAGGAACTTCATTACGATAGCTCTGGTGGTCATCGCGCTTATTGTCGTATTTGGCGCTGGTGCCTGGGTCACTGGCAAAATAGATGAATTTCGCGATTTCTTCTTCCCCGAAACGTCTGTTCACGTGCGTTCACAGCTGACCATCGTCAACAGCATCACCGGCATGGGGCAGTTGGTGACTGTCAAGTCCGAGCTGCACAAGACAGATCTTAAGATTGAGATCGAACGCTGGGTCGCCAACCTCGGCGGCTACAGCGCAAACCACGTTGTCATCGGAGCCATTGAAGCGGGCATTGATTTCGAACAGATTGACGAAGACAGCTTGAGCTTTGAGAATGAAGTCTATACGCTGACCTTGCCCGCGCCCGTCATCACCAGCTGCCGCATTGAGCACATCGATCAGAATCAGCATTCATTCACACTGGCTCAGGCGGATTGGGACATGTTGCGGCAAATCGCGCATGCGGTAGCGTTAGAGCAGTTCGCGAAAGAGGTAATCGAGAAAGGCATCCTAGAACGCGCCGAAGACGAAACGGCGCTCCGTATTAGCAACTTCGTCAGTGAGCTGACCGGCAAGCAAGCGCGGGTCAAGTTTGCGGAGCGTGCCAGCGAACTTGCGCTGCCCGAATCTTGCCAGCCTATCGCGCCCAGCGGTTGGGAGAAGAACGAAAAAGGCGCATGGAAGCAGGCTAACTGATGGAAAAGGGAATCACTATGTCCAAAACTCCATTAACGCTTATGGTTTTTGTCATCGCGGCGGTATTCTTTCTTTCGGGATGCGGGGAGCAGGCTCTGCCGCCAACGCCGACACCAATATCACGTGCTGCGATTCTGTCGAGCATCCAAGCGCAGGGGAAACTCATCACCGTAGAGATGGATCTGGCTCTCGTCGATATAGAGGTGCGCGATCCCGCCCTCTTAGGCTGCACGTATACGGCGCAGCATGTAGCCAAAGGCGTTATAGAGGCTGGCATCGACTTTTCAACTATTGAAGAAAACCACATTCGATACAACTTTTTTGGTTATCCAGAAAAGGTGACAGCGCCTGCGCCAACCATATTCAGCTGCCGCATTGATCATTTTCGTCAGTATGACAAGAGTGGTGGTGGAACGGCAAAATGTTTCGGCAACAACTGGGATGCAATGAGCGATATCGGACGGCATTTGGCGATGAAATTATTTGTTCAAGGAGCGCTGGAGAGCAACATCCTTGAACAAGCGCAGCAGCAAGCGACACTTATCTTAAAGAACCAAATTCACGATTTGATAGGCGGTCAGGTTGAGATCGCGTATGAAGAAGCGCCGCAAGAGCCCCTCATCCCTTCATCGTGTAAGATTAATCCGCCGCCAAACTGGGAGCCCCGCAGTGATGGAGGCTGGAAGCGGACGAGTTGATGGCGGAGAAAGGCAATGGGGATGTTAACAGGGTGAAAAGTGAAATCACATGACCGTTGACTATATTGCGCGAAATTGGAGGAAAACCATCCGTATCCTTTTGGTCGGGCTGTTTTTCGGGGCGATCTTAGGCGCGGTACTCCTTCAAGAAGGCGGCCGACCCTTGTGGGACAATCCAACTGAAACACCGCTTCCAACCGCGACGTCCACAGCCTATCCAACATTCACCGCTCTCCCGCCGCTTCCCACGTACACTGCTTTGCCAACCTATACGCAGCCGCCGACTGCGACGTCATCTAACACGCCGACCGATGCGCCAACGTTCACTCCGTTTCCTACTTACACCGCATTGCCCAGTCATACGCCACTTCCCACTCATACTGACATGCCGACCTACACGCCTTTTCCGACAGCAACACCCACTATGACACCGATTTCGCCGCGCACCATCCTGTCTGGGATCCGAGCGCAAGCAAAACTTATTACCTTCCAGATGGAACTGGCGGTCGTCGAGATGAAGGTGATCAACCCAGCCTCTCGAGCTTGCGCCTATTCAGCAAAACACGTCGCGGAAGGCGTAATCGAGGCTGGCATAAACCTTTCCGCAATCGACGAAAACAGCATCGACTATCGCCTCTTTGGCAACTCCTACACCTTGAGGATGCCCGCGCCGGTTTTATCCAGTTGCCGCATTGAATTTTTTCGACAGTACGATAAACGCGGCGGCGGGACAGCGGTTTGCTTCCATAACAACTGGAGCGCAATGAGCGACATAGGAAGGCATCTGTCGATGGACGCGCTTGTGCAAGAGGCGCTGGAACGCAGAATTCTCGAAAAAGCGCAGCAGCAGGCAACGTATGTCTTGGGAGATCTCGTTCGAGAACTGACCGGCAGGAGTGTTCACGTTAAATTTGAGAAGATGCCCGAAGTGCCGCTAATCCCGTCTTCTTGTCAGCTCAGTCCGCCAGCCGATTGGGATAAAGATGATGAAGGCGGCTGGAAGCACTCAGGCTAAACAACCCTAACCCCCACCCGTCATAAGCAAGCCCAGATGCTCGATATCCACATCGACATTCTCGACCTCGCCCACGATCCGCCCCTCGTACATGACCACGATACGGTCGGACAGGGCGCGGATCTCGTCCAGATCCTCGCTGATGAGCAAGATGGCTGTGCCACTGTCGCGCTCGTCCAGCAGGCGCTGATGAATATACTCGGTAGCGCCGATATCAACGCCGCGAGTGGGCTGCGCCGCGATGAGCACACCGGGCGCGCGCGATAGCTCCCGCGCCAGCACCAGCTTCTGGATATTGCCGCCGGACAGGCTCTTCACCAGCGTTTCTGTGCCGGGGGTTTTGATCTCGTAATCCTTGATGGCGCGGCGGCAGGCTTCGCGGATCTTACGGAAGAGCATGAAGATCTTGGCGGTGGTGAACTTGGCATGGCCGTGATCTTGCAGGACATAGTTTTCGGCCACGCTGAATTCTTTGATCACGCCGTCAATCATGCGCTCTTCGGGGATATAGGACAAACCCATGGCGTTCAGGCTCGAGGGCTGCGCATTGGTGACTTCGACGCCGTCGACCGTCACGCTGCCGCTTGTGACCTCGCGCAAGCCCGTTATGCACTGCGCCAATTCTTGCTGGCCATTGCCAGAAACGCCAGCTACGCCGACGATCTCGCCGCCGCGCAGCCGCAGCGAAACCTTATCCAAGCCAACGGTGCCGCGGTTGCTCAGCGCGCTGATGCCGTCCAGCGCCAAGCGATCGTCTTGGATATCCGCGGCGTTTTTCTGGTATTCCAGCAAGACCGGACGCCCAACCATCATCTCAGCCAGTTTGGGACGGGTGGCTTCGCTGGTGGGTATCGAGTTGACGCGCCGACCGTCGCGCAAGACCGTCACGCGGTGGCTGATTTCCAGTACCTCGTGCAGTTTATGCGAGATGAAAACCAAGCCATGTCCATCTTCCGCCAGTTGATTCAGAATGCGGAACAAACCCTCAACTTCCTGCGGCGTCAGCACAGCTGTCGGTTCGTCCAGGATGAGCAAAGCCGCGCCTTTATAGAGCGCCCGCAATATCTCTACGCGCTGCTGCTCGCCCACAGCCAGCTGCCAAATCGGCAGATCCGGATTGACCTTGAGGTTGTAGATCTCCGACAGTTCCAGCACGCGCTGGCTGACCACATCAAGGTCGAGGCGGACGCCGCGCGATGACTTCATGCCCAGCGCGATGTTCTCGGCGACGGTCAAGGAGGGCACGAGCATGAAATGCTGATGGATCATGCCGATGCCGTGCTGAATGGCGTCTTGCGGGTTACTGATGGCGCTTGGCATGCCGTTGATCAGAATCTGACCCTCGTCGGGGTGATACAAGCCGTAAAGCATTTTCATCAGCGTGGATTTGCCGGCGCCGTTCTCTCCTAGCAAGGCGTGGATCTCGCCGGAAATCACGTCGAAGTCGATTTTGTCTGCCGCCAAGACGCCGGGGAAGCGCTTGACGATGCCGATCATATCCAGTTTATCGATGGCTTGGTGCCCGGTGGGCAGCAGCTTGTTGGTCATCGGCATTGGCTCGCGCGCATAGGTGAAGCGGGGCGACCAAGCCGGTCGCCCCTGTTAACTCGAGCTGTGATAGACGCGGGGTCTAGCCAGCGAATTCCATGACCAAGCCGCCGTTCGCCAGCGTCAAGGTATAGGATTGGCCCCCCAGCACGCCCATCTGGATGTTGTCGATGATGTCAGCCAAAATGACCTCCCACTTGTAGACTTGGAAGGCAACGGCGGAATCACCGGCCAGTTCAGCCTGGCTGGCTTGGGTGCCGAACCAGCGCGCGCCGCCCTCGCCGCCGACCGCGATTGGACCAACCACCATCTGGGCGGTGCCGGTCAGGATGTCGGCGCCATTGGCGATATGGGTTTCCGCGGCTTCGGTGGCCAGCGGCACATCGCTGAAGGACTGGATATAGACCACGTTGACCGTGGCGTCGGCGTTGGAAGCGGCGACCCCGTCCACAAAGCCGTCGACATAGAGCTTGGCATCGCCGACTTCGATGGGTCCGACAACGCCGATGACGTTGGACTCGGTCATCAAGCCAGCGAGAACGCCGTTGACAAAGCCGCCTTCATCGGCGGCCGCGGTGTAAGCGAAGACGTTATCCAGCCCGAAGGTGCTTTCGTCCGTGCCCCAGGCGAAAGAAACTTCGGCAAATTCCGCCGCCAGCTCTTCAACCACCGAGCCGAATTGCGAGCCATGCGCGATCACCAAGTCGTAATCGCCCGAAGCCGCCCATTCGCGCAGCGCCACGGCCGCGTCATCCACGATGAAGGTGCCGTCCTGGAAATCGAACTGGAAGTGATCTTCGCCCATCTCCGCCTGTATCGCCATCAAGCCATCGTACATGCTCTGGCTGAAAGCGAGGTCGTTGGTCGCGCTGGGAGCGACGGCCGCCACGCGGAAGACATCGCCATTCGCCAGCGTTGGCATCACCCCGACAAACAAGGCGAGAATGAGTGTAACAAGTATTGCTTTTTTCATCGCTACTATCTCCTTAAGTGGATAGTTGACATTATCCGGGCAAGATCGCCCGTGAATAAACTATGTTATAGCGCGGGTTGACGGTTTGTAAATATCAGTCCTCGCTATCTTCCGCGTCGTCATCCATGCTTTCGCCATCTTCCATATCATCGTTATCATCGTCCGGCGCGGGAATCGGCGTGATGTCGCCGGAAACGATAGCGGCGATGGTTGCTTCCGCGACCGCCTGCAATTCTTCGCTGAGCTCGAAGTCCTGGTCGAATTCCATCACCAGACCCTCGTTCTCCAGCGTCAGCACATAATAGTCGCCGCCCATGTCGCCCTCGCCGATTTTGCTGATCATATCCAGCAGCAGCACATCCCATTTGTAAATCTGGTAAGCCACGCCGATATCCCCGGCGAGCTCGTCCTGGCTGGAATCGGAACCGAACCAGAGCACATCGTTTTCCTGGGCGGCGGCGATTGAACCAACCGCCATTTGCGCTGTGCCGGTCAGGATGTCCGCGCCATTGGCGATATGCGTCTCCGCCGCTTCTGTCGCCAGCGGCACATCGCTGAAAGAGCCAATGAAAACGATATTGACGTCGATGTCCGCATCAACCGAAGCCACGCCATTGGCGAAGCCATCGGCATATAGCTTGCCGTCGCCGACTTCGATGGGACCAACCAAGCCGATCACGCGCGATTCGGTGAGATGCGCGGCCAGCACGCCGTTGAAATAGCCGCCTTCATCCGAGGCGGCCGCGTAACTGTATACGTTGTCCATGCCGAAGGTATCTTGTCGCGTGCCCCAGGCAAAAGAAACATCGGGGAACTCGGCTGCCAATTCTTCGACGATGGGACCATACTGCGAACCGTGCGCGATCAGCAAATGATAGTCGCCGGAAGCCGCCCAGTCGCGCAAAGCCACCGCGGCGTCATCTACGATATAGGTGCTGTCTTGCACGTCAAACTGAAAAGCCTCTTCGCCCAGTTCAGCCTGGACCGCCAGCAAGCCGTCGTACATGCTCTGGCTGAAGGCGAGATCGTTGATCGCGCTGGGCATCAGCGCCGCCACACGAAAAGCGTCATCCTGCGCCATTGACGGGATGGCCGCCCAAGCCAGTGCGAAAACAAGCAAAATCAACTGTCTCTTTTTCATCATCTTCTCTCAATCATTCTATTACTCGAAACGGGCAAGTCCTTAAGCAAGTATTTCTCCTATTCTCCTCGCTCATAAGGTTTGGTCAGAGCGGTTGGCTGCTCTTGCCGTTTGGAAGCGAAAACCAGCGCGATGATGGTGATGACATAAGGCGCCATGACCGCGAACTCCGACGGGACATCCAGACCAATCACCTTAATCTGCAATTGCAAGGCGTTGACGAAACTGAAGAGCATGGCGCCGGCCGCCACCGCCCAGGGCCGCCAGCCGCCGAAATAAACCAGAGCCACCGCGATGAAACCTTGCCCGGCGGTCAGATTCTGTTGAAACAGGTTGATAAGCGCGATTGACAGCGAGGCTCCGGCTAAACCCGCCAGCATGCCGCCGATGATTGTCGTGGCGTAACGCACCCGCGTCACGCTGACGCCCATGGCGTCAGCCGCTTCGGGATTCTGCCCCACGGCGCGGATCATCAAGCCGAAGGTCGTCCGGTTGAGAATAAAAGCCGAAATCGGCACCAGCGCAAAAGCGACATAAACCAGCAAGTTGTGGTGAAAGAAGATCTCGCCCAACACTGGTATATCCGTCAGGATCGGGAAGGTGATGCGCGGGAAGCCGCTGACCGATTTCGGCGTTCCCACCCATTGCTGGAACAATAGCTCGCTCAAGCCCAAGCCAAAGAGATAAACGCCGATGCCGCTGATGCCTTGCTTCGCCTTGAGCGTCACGCTGACAAAAGCCATTGCCAAGCCCATCAAGCCGCCCACGATCAAGGCGATCAACACGCCGAAGATCAAACTGAGCGGCTCGCTCAAGCTGCCATCCTGCTGTGTGATGAAAACGGCGTAGAAGCCGGTGAAAGCGCCCATCAGCATCATGCCATCGACGCCCAGGTTCAAAACGCCGCTGCGCTGCGCGAAGGTCTCGCCCAGAGCCGCGAAGATATAGGGCGTGGCCAGCCGAATGGCGGAGGCGAATACGCTGGCGGTGAAAATGGCGTCCAGTTCCATCAGCCACCTCCCTCGCCCATGCCCTTGGCCGGCGGTGCCCGATCATCGGGTTTGCCCCCGGCTGAACCAAGATTGTCCGGCGTTTCCTGCAGGCTCACCCGCCGCTTGCTGCGCTGCTGGATGAAGATTTCGCTGCTGACGACGAAGACCACGATCAAGCCGTTCACCGCGGTAATCAACGAAGCGGGCACGCCCAGTTCGCGCTGCATTTTCTGCGCGCCCACCAACAGACCGCCGAAGAAAGCCGCGGCCGGTATCGCGCCAATAGGATTAAGCCCGCCGAAGAGCGCCGCCACAATGCCGTTAAAGCCGGCCGAGCCAGTGAAGCCGGCTGGCGAACCGTCGGTCTGCAAGCGATATTGCAGTCCCAGCACCTGCACTACACCCGCCAAGCCAGCGAAGCCGCCCGCCAGAAACATGGAGAACATCATCTGCCGCTTGACATTGATGCCGGCATAACTTGAAGCGCGCTGGTTTTCCCCAACGGCGCGGATCCGGTAGCCCAGCGACGTGCGCCACAGGAAAACATAAATGACCACCGCCAGTACGATGGCGATGATCAACCCCCAATGCAGGCGCGTTCGCGCGAAGAGCTGCGGATCGCCAATCGGCAAGGATAGGCGCGGCAACTGCGCCGCTGTTACCAGCCGCGCGGTCTTGGGGATATTGTTGACGCCAGCCTCGGCCGGATCGAGCAAGATGCCGTTGAGCAGGAAATTCATCAGCTGCACGGCGATTTGGTTGAGCATGATGGTGCTCAAGATCTCGTTGACGTCAAAATAGGCTTTGAGGAAACCAGCCAAGCCGCCATAGAGCGCGCCAGCCAAGAAACCGCCTAACAATGAGCAGGTAACAATGAGCAGATCAAATGCGCCTTTTTCTTTTGCCAGCTCGGCCGGGATGCGCATATCGCCCATAATCAGCGCGACGGTTGTGCCAGCCAGGGCGCCGACGATCATCTGCCCCTCGCCGCCGATGTTGATCATGCCGCCGCGGAAAGCGATGGTGATGCCGATGCCGACAAAGAGAATCGGCGTCGCCTTGACCAGCGTTTCGGCAGTAGCGTTCTCTTTGCCGGCCGCGCCTTCCCACATGGCGGCATAGGCTTCCAGCGGGTTGGCGTTTAGCGCCAGCAGCAAGACCGAAGCCACTAGCAGCGCCAGCGCCAAAGCGACAATCACTGGCGAAAAGTCAACGAGTCGGTTTAGGCGAGAAACCCAGGCGCCTCTCGCAAGTCCGGATGATTGGCTCACCGTCTCACTTACCCTATGGCTCTTGCGACACTCTACTGTCTATTCATCGGAAAAGCTGTATTTATAGTACACCGAGCATAGTATGCCAAGTTTTGCTAAATTCTACAATTACTCGCCAGGGAAATCGCTTCAAAATCCATAACTGTCGAATTTAACATCAAACTGATGAATTGTAGGGGCGAGCCTTGGCTCGCCCATGAAATTGGGTGCAAAATCGTGGGCGATTCACAGAATCGCCCCTACATTACGTCCTTTTTTGGCATATTTACGGATAAATCTCGGTGTTGGCGGTCATTGTCTACGCGACTCTCGGTGTCTACGTGGTGAATAAAATTTGAAGCGATTGCCCTGAATTACTCGCTTCGAATCGGTCGCGCTTCGTTATAATGGGACTGGATTCTTTACTGAATCTTTGTGGAGCGGCAACGTCATTCGCCTATGGACAGTTTCCCGACATACGAACACGACGGTTTCGAATACGGTCCGGGCCAGCCGCGTCCCTTCGGGGCGACCGTCGTAGCGGGCGGCGTCAATTTTTCGACTTTTTCCAATCATGCCAGCGCTTGCACGCTGGTGCTCTTTGACATTGGCGCGGAAGCGCCGCGTGTGGAAATCCTCTTCCCCGACGCTTTCCGCACGGGCGCTGTTTTCGCCATGATCGTCTTCGACCTGGATCACAGCCAAATCGAGTACGGCTTCCGCTTTGATGGTCCCGACGCGCCGGCCGAGGGACATCGCTTTGACACGCGGCATATCTTGCTGGACCCTTATGCGAAACGCATCGGCGGGCGAGATGTCTGGGCGCAGGGATACGACTGGGACAACCCATATCCCTATCGCGCCCGACCTTATGTCGAGGACTTCGCATGGGAAGGCGACCGGCAACTCAACATGCCCATAGAAGATTTGATCGTTTACGAAATGCACGTTCGCGGATTCACCGCCCATCCGTCGTCGCAGGCGGAAGCGCCCGGCAGCTACGCCGCGATCATTGAGAAAATCCCATATCTCAAGGCGCTGGGGGTCAACTGCATCGAGCTGATGCCGATATTCGAGTTTGACGAGCTCGCCAACGAGCGGGTCAACCCACTGTCGGGCGAGCCGCTAAGGAACTATTGGGGCTACAACCCCATCGGCTTTTTCGCGCCCAACGCAGCCTACGCGGCTTCTGGCGACCCGGCGCGGGAGTTAAAGACGCTGGTCAAACAATGCCATGAAAACGGCATTGAGGTCTGGCTTGACGTCGTTTTCAATCACACGGCCGAGGGCAACGAAAACGGACCGACGATTTCTTATCGCGGCATCGACAACAAGACTTATTATCTGCTGAAACCCGATGGCGGCTATTACAATTTCAGCGGCACTGGCAACACTTTTAACTGCAATCATCCTATCGCGCGCGTATTGCTGCTGGACTGCTTGCGTTATTGGGTATCGGAATTTCACATTGATGGCTTTCGCTTCGACCTGGCCTCCAGCTTGGGCCGCGACCGGCAGGGGATTCCCGACCCCAACCCGCCCTTGCTGGAGGTATTGGCTTATGATCCCATCTTGGCGCAGACCAAGCTCATCGCCGAAGCCTGGGATGCCGGGGGCTTGTATCAAGTGGGCAGCTTCCCGGCTTATGGGCGCTGGGCGGAGTGGAACGGCAGATACCGCGATGACCTCCGCCGTTTCGTCAAAGGCGATGGCGGCATGCTGGGCGCCATCGCCGCGCGCATACAAGGCTCGCCGGACATCTACGGCGATCGTGGACCAAGAGCCTCGGTCAATTTTGTTACCGCGCACGACGGCTTCAGCTTGCGCGACCTGGTCTCCTACAATCACAAACACAATGAAGCCAATGGCGAAGACAACCGCGATGGCGCCGACGAGAACTTCAGTTGGAATTGCGGCGCGGAAGGCGCGACCGCCGATAGCGCGGTCAAGGCGCTGCGCGAAAGGCAAATCAAGAACTTCCTCAGCTTGTTGATGGTCAGCCAAGGCGTGCCCATGCTGCTAATGGGCGACGAGATCGGACACAGCAAAGGCGGCAACAACAACAGCTATTGCCATGACAGCGCCCTCAACTGGTTCGATTGGACCGGCACAGAAACCCAAGAGCCGCTGCTGCGCTTCACGCGGGCATTGATCGCCTTCCGCAAGGCGCACCCGGCGCTGCGCCGCCGCGCCTATTTTCATCATCGCGACCGGGTGAACTCGGGTTATCCCGATATCTCCTTTCACGGCGCGCGCCTCTGGCAGCCGGATTGGTCCTACGACGGGCGGCAACTGGCTTGCTTGCTCTGCGGGAAGCACTGCCGCGAAGGCGCGGAAGCGGACGATATGATTTACATCATCTTGAACGTCCATTGGGAGACAGCCTGGTTCGATCTGCCGCCGCTGGGTGCGCCGATGAAATGGCGCGTGGCGATCAACACGGCGCTGGGCTCGCCCGAGGACTGTCACGCCCTCGGGCAGGAGCCGGTCTTGCCGAAGCAGGACCAAATCACGGTCGGCGCGCGCTCGGTCTTGATCTTGGTCGGGCGTTAGAAATGCATGGCATTCGTTCGTGTCGAATAATATAATAGCCTTGAACTAAATATTTATTTGCCAGATTTCGGAGTCCAAATATGAAGTCGAAGCTTTTTATCCTTGTGCTTACCATGGCTGCTTTTGTTGCCGTTGTCATCGCCAATCCAGAAACATATCGCATCCGCGTCCAATATAACACCAACTTGCGCGCTTCCAACAGCTTGGACAGCGCCGTGCTCGCCAGCGCGCCAGCCGGCACAACCTTGCAGGTCGTCGGACAGGTTGAGAACTGGCTGCAAATTAATCGCGCTGGCGCCCTGTATTGGATGGCGGCTTGGGTCAACCATAGCCGCGTCGAAGACCCCGTCCCCGCCCAGCCCGCGGGCAATGTGCCCAGCAATATCGACAACTGCTGCCAGGTTGACAGGCAGTGCCATAGCGACCAGGACTGGACGAACGGCTATTGGGCTTACCAAAATGGACAATGCTCGAACGCGCAACTGCTAGGCTCGCAGTCAGTTGTGATTCCACCTGGCACCGACGCGCAACTGCTAGGCTCGCAGTCAATTGTGATTCCACCTGGCACCGACAATTTCTGTGGTGTCACTCGCGAATGCCATAGCGAAGCGGATTGGGTGAGCGGATGGCTGGCATTTCAGCATTTTCAATGCCAGAGCCCTCCAGCCACAAAAGGTATCGAAATAAAAGGCTCGCCGCAATTTGTGTCCCAGGTCAGCAATGCGCTGCAACTATTGCAAGACAGAGCGCCGCAGTGGTGGAAGTATTCAACATGCGGATTGAACACGATAAAGATGGTCCCGGAAGGCAGCCCTTCAAATGTCAACAGGGAGAGCAAAACCTATGAAGAAACCCTCTCGGAAGTTCTAAAGAAGGGCACTGGCGAAGCGGGCCTCGTCTACATCATCTTTGGCATCGTTCATGAAGCCTGTCACGTAAACGAAGACCATCTCCACAAAGATGGACTGGATGAAGAAAAAGCCTGCACGCAAGCGAGTCTTTACGCGCTTCAAACCATCAACCCGGCCGACGATGCCGGTACCATTGATTGGCTTAAATGGATAATCGCCAACATTCACGATCCCGAAGTGCAATGGTGGTAAGGGGAGTAGGGTCAATGCTTCAAGGCAAAACAGCACTCGTAACCGGCGCCGCCGGCGACCTGGGCAGCGCCATGGCGCGGCATCTGGCGGACAATGGCGCGCAGGTCGTCCTGTGGGATATCAAGCCTCCCGGTGAAGCGGAAGCGGCGCTGGACGCAGCGCGCTTGCGCGATCAAGGCGCGAGTTATCAGCAAGTTGACGTGCGCGACCGCGACGCGGTCGATGGCGCGATTGCCGCGTTGCCCGCGCTGGATATCGTCTGCTCCAACGCCGGCATCACCGAAGCCCAGCCCTTCCTGGAAGTGACGCAAGAGAATTGGCAGAACCAACTCGATGTCAACCTGACCGGCTGCTTCAACGTCTGTCAAGCCGCCGCGCGCAAGATGGTCGCGGAGCAAACCGCGGGCCGCCTCATCCTGACATCAAGCTGGGTGGCGGAAATCCCCTGGCCCGAGATTGCGCCTTATACCGTCAGCAAAGCCGGCGTCAATATGCTGGTCAAGCAGATGGCGCGGGAATTGGCGCAGCATCGCATTCTAGTCAATGCGGTCGCGCCGGGCATCGTGAATGCCGGGTTGGCGGGGCGACAATTGCGCGAAGAACCGCAATACGCCGCGCGCGTGGAAAAGGTCATCCCGCTGTTGGAACCGGGCAGCCCCGAAGACATCGCCGCGGCCGTGGTTTATCTGGCTGGTCCGCAGACCGCCTACATGACCGGCAGCATTCTGACCCTGG
Source organism: Phototrophicaceae bacterium (assembly GCA_965116975.1). Taxonomy (GTDB): domain Bacteria; phylum Chloroflexota; class Anaerolineae; order Aggregatilineales; family Phototrophicaceae; genus UBA6055. The sequence continues at coordinate 416,350 of OZ220735.1, read as the reverse complement.
ACGGCGGCTGTTCCTTATTTCAGTTTGACGCTTAGCGGAAATCGAGCGGAATACTGCGAGGTTATGCGGCTAGCAGGCTTGTCCGCAACTGACAGTTTTAGGCCTAATGCGCTGCTCTATCACCAGTGGGCGGATGGGCTAGATAAAACGCATAGACTTTTCAGTAGCGGACGAGCCTTGGGCGCTGTTGAAAAACACCCCCATCCCCCGGCCCCTTACCCCCAAAATGAGGGAAGGGGAGCTTTCTGACCCGTAATGGGCTGTTAAAGCCCCTCCCTCTTTATGGGAAAGTTCGCCATAGAGATGGCGAACGGGTTTTGGGTGGGGGAAATCGAGTATTTCAACAGAGTCCCTTGCAGCGGCGCTATTTGACCGCGCCCATGGTCAAGCCTTGCACCAACTGGCGCTGGGCGATCCAACCCGCGATGACAACTGGCAGCACCGAGGCGGTCGCGCCTGCCGACATCTTCGCCCAAAACAACCCTTCCGCGGTCTTGAATGAGGAGATATACACCGATACTGGCGCGGCTTTGGTAACGGTGAGACTAAAGGCGAAGAAGAACTCGTTCCAGGCGAAAATCAAGCAGAGCAGCCCAGTGGCAAAAAGCCCCGGCAAGACCAAGGGGATGACGATGAAGCGGAATTCTTGCAGCAGCGACGTGCCATCAATGCGGCAGGCTTCCAAAATCTCGTAAGGCACATCCAAGAAGAAGGAGCGCATCATCCATACCACCAGCGGCAAGTTCATCGCCGCGTAGATGATGATCATGCCCAAATGCGTGTCGCGCAGACCCAAATCACGCAAGATGACAAACAGCGGCACGATGACGCCAACAGGCGGCAGCATGCGCGTCGATATGAGCCACATCAGGGTGAGGTCGCTGCGTTTGGTTTGATAGTATGCCAGGGCGTAAGCGGCTGGGATGCCCAAGCTAAATGCCATCAGCGTCGAAAACAGGGTGATGATGAGGGTGTTGACCAAATGCTCTAGGAAATTGCTGTCGAATAAGGCGATTTGCCAGTTGGACAAGGTAGGCTCGAAGATGACCTGCGGCGGGTAGGCGAAGGCGACCGCCTCTGTTTTGAACGAGGTCATGATCATCCACAGGATGGGGAAGAACATCAAAAAAGCGATAACATAGGTGAGCAGCGTCAGGCTGCGGTTTAGCCAGGGTTGCTGATTCATACCGCCACGCCTTCCGCTTGCCCGCGCCGCAGGACCCGTACAAAGACCAGCACAACGATATTAGCCAGGATGATGGCGAATACGCCCATCGCGCTGGCTTCGCCAATATCCCAGCGCTGGAAGGCTTCTTGATATATGCCATAGGAGAGATTGGTCGTCTGGATGCCAGGACCGCCAGAAGTCAAAACGAAGATGACGCCAAAAACGCTGAGAATAAATAAGATTTCCATCAATACGGCTAGTTCGATATAACGCTGCAAATGCGGCAGAACAATGTAACGGAAGAGCACCAGCGGTCCGCCGCCATCAATTTGACAGGCTTCGATTTGGTCATGCGCCAGCGACTGCAAGCCCGCCAGCAGAATCAGCATCATAAAAGGCGTCCATTGCCACACAATCACAACGATGACCGAGAACATGGGCAGGTCTTGCAACATATCCGGGCGCGGCAAGCCCAGCATCGCCGCCACCGCAGCCAGCAACCCAAAGGCTGGATTAAACAAAACATTTTTCCACAGTACCGCCGATACTGTCGGCATGATGAGAAAGGGCGTGATAAGCATGGTGCGCACGATGCCCTTGCCAGCAAAATCGCGATTCAGCAGCAATGCCAGCAGGATGCCCAAAATCAAAGTAAGGACAACGACCGAAATGGTGATGACTAAGGTATTGGCGATGATCTCATAAAAATTCGGATCGCTAAGCACATCCAGATAATTGTCTATGCCCAAGAATTTACGCCGTTCCGGGCGCAGCAAATTCCAGCGTTCCAGACTGAAACCGAGGGTAACAATCAGCGGAACTTGCGTAACGATGACCATGAAGATGATGGCTGGGAAGGGCAAAAAGCGCCGAATAGCATACAGCGCGTCGCCTTTTGATTGTTCCGCGTTCATGGCGGGGGAAAGAGCCACGTCGGGTTTTCCTTCGTGAACAAGGGGATGGGCGGGCGCAGCCGAAGCCACACCCGCCTGGGTCTACATTGGTTTAGTCGTAGTAGCCCGCTTCTTCCATCGCATCGCGTGCGAGTTCGTTGGCTTGTGACAGCGCGTCATCTATGCTGATGTCACCAGCCAGCGCTTCGGCGATCAATTGCGAGACATCGGTGCCGATGCCTTGGAACTCAGGAATGGCAACGAATTGCACGCCAACATACGGTACTTCGTCGCGGCGAGCGTCGGTGGGGTCAGCGGCTTGCATCAAACGCAGGACAACTGGCGCGAAGGGCGCTGCGTCCAAGTAGGCTTGATTTTCGTAGGTCGAAGTGCGTGTTCCTGGCGGGATAGTCGCCCAACCGTTGGTCTCGCCGACCAACTGGATGTAGTCGCGGCTGGTCGCCCAGGAGATGAACTGCAGGGCTTCGGCGGCATTATTAGTCGTGCTGGGGATTGCCAGCGACCAAGCCCAGAGCCAGTGGTTGCCCTTGGCAACAGGACCGACGGGGGCGTTCGCGAAGCCCAGTGTATCCACAATCTGCGATTGTTCGGGGTTGGACAAGAAGCCTGCGGCAACGGTGGCGTCTACCCACATGGCGGCTTGGCCCTGCGCCATCAAGGTCAGCGCTTCGGTAAAGCCCGTGCCGGTCGCGCCCGGTTGGCCACAGTCGTTGAGGAGGTTGACATAGAAACTGACCGCCTCGTTCCATTCTGGGCTGTCCAACTGCGGTTCCCAATCCATATCAAACCAGCGGCCGCCATAGGTATTGACGACGGTGGTCAGGAATGCCATGCCCTCGCCCCAGCCGGGCAAGCCGCGCAAGGCGATGCCGTATTGGCCATTATCCGGGTCGTGCAGGGCGCAGGCGAGTTCGCGCACTTCGTCCCAGGTGGGCTCATCGGGCATTTCCAAGCCAGCTTCCTCGAACATGGCGCTGTTGTACATCATCATGCTGGATTCGCCGTAGAAGGGCAGGGAATACAGCTCGCCATCGTAGGACAAGCCCTTGACGACGCCAGGCAGCAGGTCGTCGAAGCCGTAGTCCATCTGTACGTTGTCCGGGTTTTCCATTGCCAGGGAGTCAATGGAGTTGAGCCAGCCGTTGCGCGCCCACAGCGGCACTTCAAACATACCGATGGTAACAATGTCAAATGTGCTGGATCCAGTCGCGACATCCGTCGTAACGGTCGCGCGCAGTTCATTCTCGGGCAAGACGACCCAGTTCAAAGAGATGCCCGGGTTTGCCTCTTCAAATATGTCGGAGAAACCCTCCATGACAACCATGTCAGGGTTGTTCACCGTAGCGATAGTCAGTTCGACGTTGTCTTGCGCCGACGCCCCAACGACGCCCAAAAGCAAGACTAGCAAGACGAACAAATGGCTGATGCGATTCATTGCAATTTCCTCCAAAGTAATTAAATGTTTGGCATTGCCAAATCGACAACGATAATAGCGAACCAAGGCAGATTATTCAAGTGTGAATTTGGTTGGCGCCGGTGCGGATTGGCGAGATGCCAAACAAAGTTTCGCTGTAAAATTCCCCGTTCTTGTCTGAGGATTTTGCAGAAGTAATTCAAATTTCGCCAAAGCGGCATCTAAATCTTCTTGGATTTTCTGGCTTTGCTAGGCGATCAGAACGCGCAGGACCTGGCTGTGCAAGAGCCCATTCGTGGCGATGATGCCGTTGCCAGATAGCGGCGGACCCCCATTCCAGGAGGTGATTTTGCCGCCCGCGCCCTCTATAACCGGTATCAAGGCGACGATGTCCCAGAGGTGCATGATGGGATCCAGCATGATATCGGCATAGCCGGTCGCCAGCAGGAAGTAGCCGTGACAATCGCCCCAGGTACGGTTGAACTTGGTTTTGCCCATCAATTGTTGAAAGGCGATGCCGTTCTGGTGCTGGCCCACGTGGATAAAATCGGTATAGAGCATGACCGCCTCGCGCAGCTCCCGCGTTGGACGCACTCGAACAAGCTCGTCATTCAGGCGCGCTTCGTCGCCCGTGCCGATCAACAAGTGGGCGGTCACGGGATGATGTATGGCGCCGACGATGGGCTGCCCGCCTTTCATCAAGCCAATCAAGGTGCCAAATAGAAAGGTGCCGCTGACGAAGGACTTGGTGCCGTCGATGGGATCGAGCACCCACTGATATTCAGCGCCTTCGTTGTGAACACCAAATTCCTCGCCGATGATGCCATGGTCTGGATAAGTTTTCATTATCATCTCGCGCATGACTTCTTCGGCTTGTTTGTCGGCGATGGTAACAGGCGATGCGTCCGCTTTGCTTTCCACGGCGAAATCGCTGCGAAAATAGCGCTTGATGATTTCGCCGCTGGCGCTGGCGAGCTGTTTGCTGAAGTCCACAAACTCTTGCATCTTGCCTTACTCCGTGAGTGTGCCTTTGGTGCTGGGTATGCCCTGCCGCCCCGGATCCAGTGTCACTGCCTGCCGTAACGCCCGCCCCAAGGCTTTGAAAAGCGCTTCGGCTTTGTGGTGGTCGTTGCGCCCGTAGAGAACCTCGGCATGCAGGTTCATCCGGGCGTGAACGGCGATGGTTTCCAGGGCATGGGCGACCAGGTCGGTCGGCATCTTGCCCATGTTGGGACTGCTGAAATCGACTTCGATGACGGCGTAGGGGCGTCCGCTCAAGTCGACGACCACGCGCGCCAAAGCCTCGTCCATTGGCACATAGGAACTGCCCATGCGCCGAATGCCAGCGCGCGAAGTCAAAGCCTGGTCTATCGCCCGTCCCAGGCAAATAGCGATGTCCTCTATGCTGTGGTGGCTGTCGATATGCAGGTCGCCCTTGGCGCTGATGTTCAAATCAAATAAGCCCTGCAAGGCGATATGGTGCAGCATGTGATCGTAAAAGCCGATGCCGGTCTTGATCTCGGCCCCGCCGCTGCCGTCGAGGTTGAGCGCCAATTGAATCTGCGTTTCTTGTGTATTGCGCTCTATCGCTGCTTTTCGTTGGTTCATAGGCTCGATCCTCGCGGAATGAGTAGCCTGTGAGCGGCGCTCGTCCCACATCAGGCGCTTGCATCAAAGATTAACACAAAGCTGGATAGAGAAAAGGGTTTAAGCAATAATCCCCAGGGTAATCGCTTCAAAATGATGGCGGACGAAATGGCAGGATTCTAAACTGAAAATTAACTACAGAGTACGCAGAGAACGCAGAGAAAAACAAAAAATCTCTTCTCAGCTGTGATTTTTGGTGACAAATCACGTTTCGCTGGGGACTGTTGCCGATTCCGGGCCGCAGATTTAGAAGAATAGTCGTCTAAACTCCTACGAACTCTGTGTCCTCTGCGTCCTCTATGTTGAAAATAATTTGAAGCGATTGCCCTGCAATAAACCCCAGAGCAATCGCCGCCGCGTCTATGGCAGCGTGATTCGCGTCAATAGCCGCAGCAGTTGGTCGACCTGCTCGGGCCTGCCCGCGCTGATGCGAATGTGATCTGCCAGGCGCGGCTTGTTGTAATAGCGCACGATGACGCCAGCCCGCGCCAGACGATCGCGGAAGTCCGCGGCGGTCATGCCAATGACGCGATTTAACACGAAGTTGGACTGGCTCGGGTAAGGCGACAGAAAGGGCAATTCGGCGAATGCGCTTGCCATGCGCGCCCGCTCTTTGACCAAGGTCCTGACGCGCGTCATCAAATAAGCCGCATCCGAGAGCGACGCCTGGGCGGCGATATCGGCAGCCAGGTTGACATTATAAGGCTGCTTGATCTTCCAGAGTTGCGGCATCAGCGCGCTCGGGAAGACGCCATAACCGACGCGCAAGCCCGCCAAGCCCGCCCATTTGCTCATGGTGCGCAAGACGATGAGGTTGGGCGCGTCGGCGGCGCGGCTGAGCAAACTGTCCCGCTCGGCGAATTCGATATAGGCTTCGTCGACCACGACGGTCGTCGGCAGCTCGAGCAAGCAGTCGATGTCGGCGCTGTCAATCATTTCCCCGCTGGGATTGTTGGGCGAACAGAGGAAGAGCAGTTTGGCGCGATGCCGCCGCACGGCGGATTCAATCGCGTCCAGATCCAGCGAGAAGTCCGCGCGGCGATAAACATCGACGACCTGACCGTGATACAGCGGCGTGTCAAAGCCGTACATGGCGAAGGTCGGCGGGGTATTGACGACGACATCGCCCGGTTCGATAAAAAGCTGCAAGATGATTTCGATCAGCTCGTCCGCGCCGGCGCCGCAAAGTATCCGTTCTTTGGAAACGCCAGGAACGCCGATGTATTCCGACAGCAACTCGCGCAGGCGACCCGATTCGGGATCGGGATAAACGTGCATGTGCCGCAAGTTCGCCAGCGCTTCCTGGACCCGCGGCGAGGGACCGAAGGGGTTCTCGTTGGCGTCCAGCTTGATTAAGTCCTTAACATCCTTGCCCAGCCGCTGGGCGAAGACATCCAGCGAGGTGGTCGGCGTATAGGGGCTCATGGACTCGACATCGCGGCGGACGCGCACCTTTCCGCTCATGGCGCGTCCTGCTCTCGCCGCAGTCGCGCCGCGGCCGCATGCGCCGTCAACCCTTCGGCATTTGCCAGGCTCTCGGCGGATCGGCCAAGCGCCAGCGCGCTGGACTTGTCGAGCGCGATCAAGCTGGTCACTTTGACGAAGTGCAGCAGATTCAAGGGCGAGGCGAAACGAGCCGTACCGCCGGTGGGCATGACATGGCTGGGTCCCGCGACATAATCGCCCAACACTTCGTAGGAGTGCTCGCCGAGGAAGACGCCGCCAGCGTTGCGTACTTTACCGATCCAGGACCAGGGATCGGCGACCAGCAGACAGAGGTGCTCGGCGGCATAGTCATTGGCAAGCTGAAAAGCCTCGTCCAGATCGGCGGTGACGATGGCGCCGCCGTGCTTGTTCAGCGCTGCGGAAATGATGTCCCGCCTTGCCAGCGCCGCAAGCTGTCTTGATATTTCTTGGCCTACCGCTTCCGCTAGGGACCGGCTGGGCGTCAACAAAATCGCCGAAGCCAGCGCATCATGTTCGGCTTGCGCCAAGAGATCGGCCGCCGCCAGCCTGGGATCGGCGCTTTCATCGGCGATGACCAGCGTCTCGGTTGGTCCCAGCAAGCCATCAATGCCGACATCACCGTAGACTTGCTGCTTGGCCAGCGTGACAAAGAGGTTGCCCGCGCCGACAATCGTGGCGACGCGCGGGACTGTCTGGCTGCCATAAGCCATAGCGGCGATCGCTTGCGCGCCGCCGATACGGTAGAGCTTCTCCACCCCGGCGATTGCCGCCGCCGCTAATATCACCGGGTGAATGTCCCTGGCGCCGCTGCCGGGCGGCGTGCAGACGATGACCTGCGGCACGCCCGCCACTTGGGCGGGGATGACGCTCATCAGCAGCGACGATGGCAGCGGCGCTGTGCCACCGGGCACATAGACGCCGACGGAATCGACGGGCCGAATCAACTGACCCAGCGAGCCTGCTCCCCCGGCGTCGATCCAACTGCTGATGGGCTGCTGCTCGTGGAAGCTGCGTATCCGCCCCGCCGCCTGTTCCAGCGCGCCGCGCAGCTCCGGCGCGATCGCTCGCAGGGCGGCTTGCATCTCGTCCGGCGACACATCCAGGCGCTCCAGGCTGATATTGTCGATCTTGCGGCTCCACTCGTGGATCGCGTCATCGCCGCGCTCGCGCACGCTGCGGATAATACGGCGGACGGCTTGCTCGGGCAGGAGCCGCTCGCCGAAGATTGCTACCGAACGCTCGATGAGCGCCTCGGGCAGGGCGGTATCGCGCAGAGAATGCCGCTTCAGGATGCTGCGCTTCGCCGCTTCCACGTCGGTGTAGATGCGCCAGTTGGCGTCGCCGCTCATGCAAGTTCCTTCGTTAATGAAGCGAGAATGATGCAAGAATGATGGGTGATTTTATCAGGTCGGTCGGGATTCTCAACGGGTGAAGATGACGGCGCAGGGGCAAGATCACATCCCCAATATGAGGGAAGGGGAGCTTTCTGGTCCGTAAAGAGCTGTTAAAGCGCCTCCCTCTTTATGGGAAAGTTCGCCATAGAGATGGCGAACGGGTTTGGGGTGGGGGAAATCGAGTATTTCAACAGAGTCCAGCGAGCCGCCCCTCATATAATTCGCGTTTTTTCTGTCAGAGTGGGTGGTCTATGTCAAATTGCGATACTGTGTTTGTTGCTTCTGCCAAAATATTGAAATGCACCCCGATGTCTCTGATGTCTCTATAGTGAAAAAATTTCTGCGATTGCCCTGATGCCCAAGACTTCACTAGACAGCACTCGGGCATGAAATAGGTTATAATCGCAGTATTGGAACAGAAGGTGAACGCGGCGTGGACGCTTACGCGGGGCTGAAGCTGTATTACGGCGACATCCACAACCATTGCGGCTTGAGTTATGGCAAAGGCAGCCTGGACGAAGCGCTGCATAATGCCCGGCTGCAACTGGATTTCGCCAGCGTTACGCTGCACGGCCACTGGGACGATATGCCCAAAGGCGACCCGCGCCTCGACTATTTGGTCGATTATCATCAAGTCGGTTTCGCGCGCGCCAGCGCCGCTTGGGGCGATTACTTGAGCGCGATGGATGCGGCGAACAGCGCCGGAGAATTCGTCACCTTCCCCAGTTTTGAATGGCATTCCATGCGCTATGGCGATCACTGCGTCTATTTCCGCGATAGCGCCACGCCGCAGATTTTCCACGTCGCGCATCTCGTAGACCTGCGCGCGCGCTTGCGTCGCCATCCTCATCCCAGCCTGCTCATCCCCCATCATATCGGCTACCGACAAGGCTTCCGCGGCATCAACTGGAACAGCTTCAGCAGCGAGCTGTCGCCAGTCGTAGAAATCATGTCCTTCCATGGCGCTGCGGAAGCGACTGATTCAGAGCCAGCCTATCTGCATGCCATGGGCCCGCGCGACCACAACAGCAGCGCGCAGCGCGGGCTTGAGCTTGGGCATATCTTCGGCTTCATCGGCTCGAGCGACGATCACAGCGCGCACCCGGGAAATTATGGCTATGGGCTGGCGGCGGTCTGGGCGGAAGATTTATCGCGCGCAGCGATATGGGATGCCATCTGCCGCCGCCGAACCTATGCCGTCACCGGCGACCGCATCGGGTTGCAATTCGCGCTCAACGGGCAGCCCATGGGCGCGGTCCTGCCCTATTGCGCGGAACGCCATATCGAAATCGCCGTCGACGCTGCCGCGACGATTGACACAATTGATATCCTGCGCAATAACCGCGTGATTCAGCGCGAGGCGCTCGCGCCGAGCCGCTACGACGGCAGCGGTCCCTGCAAGCTGCGGCTGGAGATGGGCTGGGGCGAAAGCGAGTTTTTGAGCGAATGGGATGTGCAGCTGTCTGTGGCAGGTGGCGAACTGCTGGCGGTCGAGCCGCACCTGCGCGGCAAAGACATCGCCATGCCCGACCTGGAAGCCAACGATTCTTGTGTATGGAGTCGCTTCTCAATAGAAGCCGGAGAAGCCGGGGAATCGTTGGAATCGGGCGGAACAGTGCGGCTGCGGACGCGCAGCCCGCGCAACGCCACGGTGCGCAGCGCAGCCACCCAAGCGCTGACTTTGCATATTGAAGGTGGATACGATACACTCGTGCATGCTAGAATAAACGATATGGAAATGTCGCTAACGTTGGCGGAATTGTCATGCGGCGCGCGCGCGGGATATACAAGCGGATTTGTCTCGCCGGCTTTTGTTTTTCATCGCGCCGTGCCCATGTCGGACAGCCGACGGCGCTTGAGCTTTGCCGATGTCTCGGCTGGCGAAGAGCGCGATTGGTATTATGCGCGCGTGCGACAGCGCAATGGTCAATGGGCTTGGAGTTCGCCCATCTGGGTCGAGCGCGCCGACGCTTAACTTTATGGAAGGTGCTCCCTCGGTTTCATCCGAAGGAGATGACGATTGGCAACCTTGTCATTCAAGGTTGAAAGAATGTTGAAAGGATGAGTGCAACCGAGAATCTCTTTAAGGAATGCCTTCATTTTTGTCGGTTTAAACGTTTATATGTGAAAGGAAGAAGCAATGCGTAAACTCATTCTGTTCTTCTTGGTCCTGGCTCTTGCCATGCCGGCTGGCTTGGCATTGGCGGATGGCCACGAATTCGATTGCGGCACCGACGAAGAAGTAACGATCAAATTCTTCGGTGATCCGGTCGGCAATTATCCCGAAGCTGAAGATCGGATTATCAGCAGCTTCAACGAGGTCTGCCCGAATATCACCGTCGAGCGCAATGACGGCGCAGCCAACGTTACCGACCTAATCGCCTTCTACCTCACGGCTTTCGAGGCGGAAAGCAGCGATCTGGATGTCATCCGCGTCGATGTCATTTGGCCGGGCCAGCTGGCCGAGCATCTGATCGACTTGAGCGACATCGCCCCGCAAGCGCATATCGACGCGCAACTGCCGGCTTTGATAGAAAACAACACGATTGACGACCGCTTGGTCGCGCTGCCCTTGCGTATTGGCTTTGGCATGCTCTATTACCGCACCGACCTGCTGGAGAAATACGGCTACGACGCTCCGCCCGCCACCTGGGACGAACTGGAAGAAATGGCCGCCACCGTCCAAGAAGGCGAACGCGCCGAAGGCAACGATGAGTTCTGGGGCTATGTATGGCAAGGCAACGCCTACGAGGGCTTGACCTGCGACGCGCTGGAATGGCACGTTTCGGCAACTGGCGAGAACTTCTTGCAAAGCGACGGCACCATCAGCGCCCTCAGCGACGCCGCAGTCGAAATCTATGAACAAGCCGCCGGCTGGGTCGGCACGATTAGCCCACCAGGCGTCGTCGGCTATCAAGAAGAAGATTCCCGCGCCGTTTGGCACTCTGGCAACGCCGCTTTCATGCGTAACTGGCCCTACGCCTACTCCCGCAGCCAAGCCAGCGACGACATCCCCAGCTTTGATGTCGCGCCGCTGCCGGCTGGCGATTCGGGCATGGGCGCTTCCACGCTGGGCGGTTGGCATATCGGCGTCTCCAAGTATTCGGAAAATCAAGCCGCTGCCGCCGCTTTCGCCATCTTCCTCACCAGCGTAGAAAGCCAGAAAGACTTTGCCGTCTTCACCACCAACCCGCCGGGCGCGATTGAATTGTACAGCGATCCCGATCTCATCGAAGCCATGCCATTCATCCGCCCCGACCTGGCTGAAGTTACCACCGCCCGTCCCTCGAACTTCTCGAAGGACAAATACAACGCTGTTTCTACCCTCTACTTCAACGCTGTGCACTCCATCCTCACCGGCGAAGAAGATGCCGAAGTAGCGCTGGAACTGCTCGAATTGGACCTGGCTGACCTCTTGGGTCAATAAGCTGGTCCCGAAGTCTATTCCGCGAGGGTCCCGCCACAGCGGGATCCTCGCTTTCAAAATGAGCGTCTAATCAGCGTCATTGGATTTGCCATGAGTCACGCTGCGGAGCCTCAAAATAAATTGCAGATTTACGCCGTCGGCGCTAGCATGATTGTGATTGGCGCGCTGGCGATCATATTTTTTATCCTGGCAGTCGCCAACGACGAAGCCATTCAGCTGGCAATAAATTGGAGTCCATCGGAAGGCGACGAGCGAGCGCCCTCTGTATTGCTCATTTATTTGGAACGTTTTGGCATCATCCTGACGGCGCTTGTCGCGTTTTTGGGCGTGGCTTTCATGCTCATTGGCGCGCGGCTGCGCTCGGGTGATATCCGCATCGCCTATTGGGCGCGCATCGCCGTATTGTGGCTGGGCATGGGGCTTGTCGCCTATATCGCGCTGACTGTCTTCAACTTCTTTAATTCCGCCGCGATGGACCGAGAGCCAGTTGACCTGGACGGCATGGCCGCCGCCATCGCGCCGGCTTTGCTGGTCGCGCTGATAACCTTTGCGCTGTGGTATTGGTTCGACCGCAATATCGAACGGCTCTTCCGCGGCGAGGACTCCCTGCTTGGGCGGGAAACGCGCCTGGCCTGGAATTTGCTCATCCCCACCTTGACCATTTTTGTGCTGGTCGCGGCGCGCCCGCTGGAGCAAACGTTCATCCGCAGCTTGACTGACAAGCGCTTTGCCGGCACCGAAGTACCGCAATTCGTCGGCTTGCAGAATTATCTCAACTTGCTGACCTTCCGCATCGATACCGTCGCCTGCAAGAAGAGCGTCAGCGACGGTCCCTGCGATACCCGCGCCAATGGCAGCATCCGCTGGGAGTCAATCGAGCGCGAATTGCTGCGCGCCGGCTATCGCACGATTGTCAACATCCCTGTCGGCGGCGATCAATCGGCGGCGATTAGCGGTCTGGACGACGACTTCATCGAGGCTATCATCACCACCGTCATCTTCACTGTCATTTCGGTCGCGCTGGAATTGCTCATCGGTTTATTCATGGCGATGATCGTCAATTCCAAGTTCCGCGGCCGCGGCGCGATGCGCGCCGTTATGCTGGTGCCTTGGGCGATACCCACTGTGATTTCCGCCCGTTTGTGGGAGCTGATGCTCAAAGACACCAGCGCCGGCATCTTCAACAAAATTTTGATGGACTTGGGCGCTATCGAAGCGCCATTGGCTTGGCTTTCCGACCCAGCTTTGCAGATTCCCACCGCCATCATCGTCGATGTCTGGAAGACGGCACCCTTCATGGCGCTGCTGCTGCTGGCGGGCTTGCAGACTATCCCCAGCGACCTCTACGAAGCCGCTTCCGTCGATGGCGCCAACCCAGTGCGGCGTTTCTTCACCATCACGCTGCCGCTGCTGCGCCCCGCCATCGCCATCGCGCTAATCTTCCGCACATTGGACGCGCTGCGCGTCTTCGACCTATTCAACGTGCTTTTCGGGCGGCAGCAGCTTTCTATGGCGACCTACAATTTCGAGACCCTGGTCAGCAACCAGCAAGACGGCTACGCCTCTGCCATCAGCGTCATCATCTTTATCTTTATCTCGATCTTCGCTTTCATCTACGTCCGCTTGTTGAACGTGGAGTCCTAAATGTCCCTAGCCGCCCCCAAAGCCAAAGCCAACACGGGCATGACACGCAAAGAATTGAAAGAACGGCTGCAGCAGGCTCTGCTTTACATCTTGGTAATTATCGTCGCGGTTTATGCGCTATTCCCGTTTTACTGGGCGCTTGTTACCTCCTTCAAAACCGAGAACGAGATGTTCCAAACCGCCACTTACCTGCCGCAAGACCCCACACTGCAAAATTATCAATATGTCTTCCAAGGCGGCTCCTTCATGTTGGCGCTGCGCAATTCCGCGCTGGTTTCATCGGCGGCGTCGGTATTCGCTTTGATTGCCGGCTCCTTCGCCGCCTACGCGCTGGGGCGGCTGCGCTTCCGTGGGCGCGTCGTTTTGCTCTATGTTGTCCTGTCCATGACCATGTTCCCCGCCATCTCGATCTTGTCGGGCTTGTATACCATCGTGCGCCAACTGGGCTTCTTTGGCACTGGTTTGTCGCTGCTTGTTACCTATCCCGTATTCACCCTGCCATTCACGGTCTGGGTCTTGACAAGTTTTTTCAAGGGCTTGCCAGCCGAGATTGAGCAGGCAGCTACGGTTGATGGCTGCACGCCCTTTCAGACTTTCCGCCTCATCCTGCTGCCGCTGACCGCGCCCGCCCTCGTCACGACTGGCTTGCTGGCTTTTGTGCAGTCTTGGAACGAATATCTCTTCGCGCTCAATTTCACCGCGACCAATCCCTCGGCGCAGACGGTGCCGGTTGCGATTGCGCTATTTTCCGGCGAATTCTCCGAGCAGGAGCCAATCGCCGAAATCATGGCGGCGGCGATGGTTGTTACCATCCCCCTGGTGGTGCTGGTATTGATCTTCCAAAACCGCATCGTGGAAGGGCTGACAGCGGGCGCGGTCAAGGGTTAATTCCTGCTCGGCGCGCTGTTTGCGATTCGTGGCTGGCTGGACATGCTCGCGCTGATGGAAGCGCTGCCGCTGGAGAAGGGCGCGCGGACGGCTTATCCTTATTCGCAGCGGACAGCCGCGGAAATCAGGAACTATCTGCAAAAGCTGCGCGACAGCTGATGCCGCGCTGGTCGGCAAATCAAGGATAGAGCGTTCCCGCGCCACGGCTCGCGCCGGTGACGGTGATGATGGGCTCGATGCCGCTCGCCGCTTGATAACAAGCGCCGACGCGACGCACAAAACGCTCTACGCCGTCAGCCTGCGCCAGAGCCACGGCGCAACCGCCAAATCCCGCGCCGGTCATGCGCGCGCCGTAGCAGGCGCTCTCGGCATTGGCGCAAGCGACGATGGCGTCCAGGGCTGGGCTGGATACTTTGAAGTCGTCGCGTAAGCTGATATGGCTGGCGACCATCAGGTGACCCAAGGTCCGGGCGTCGCCGGCCTGCATGGCGGCGCGGGCGCGCAGCGTCCGTTCGTTTTCCGTGATGACATGGCGGGCGCGCGCCCGCATCAATGGCTCTAGCTCCTGTTCGCGCTGTGCGAACAATTCGCCAGGGACATCACGCAGCGCCTTGACGCCGAAATACCGCGCCGCCGCCTCGCATTGCGCGCGGCGTTCGTTGTATTGAGAATCGACCAAGCCGCGGCGCGTATTGGTATCCAGTATGACCACGACCGTAGCCGGCGGCAACGGCGCCGAGGCGGTCTCCAGGCTGCGGCAGTCGATGAGCAGCGCGCGGTCCTCGACGCCAGCCGCCGAAATCATCTGATCCATGATGCCGCATTTGACGCCCAGCCATTCGTTTTCAGCCGCTTGACAAGCCAATGCCATCGCGGCGGCATCCCATTCAAAACCGGATACTTCATAAAAAGCCCGCGCCGTCGCCAGCTCCAACGCAGCCGAAGAGGACAAGCCCGAGCCGATAGGCACATCGCCGCAAAGCACACCTTCCCAGCCGCGCAACCGGTAGCCGCGCTCGCCCAGCGCCCAAGCCACGCCGACCAGATAATCGATCCACTTGCTTTCTGTCGGGCGCGGCAGATCGTCCAGGGCGAAGGCGCGTCGCTCGTTCATATCAAGCGATAGGGCGACGACTTGCTTGTCGGCGCGCGGACGCAGGGCGATGTATGTTGCGCGGTCGATGGCCATGGGGAAGACAAAGCCGTCGTTGTAGTCGGTGTGCTCGCCGATGAGGTTGACACGCCCCGGCGCGCGCACAATGAAGGCCGGCTCCGCGCCGAATTCGGCTTGGAATTGCGCTTGGACTCTTTTCTGCAGCGTCACGGTTGTTCGCTTTCAGCATAAGGCGTGCTAACCAATCTTTGGCGAACAACTTTAACACATTTCCGCGAGATATCGCATTGCTTGGGAGGCTCGACAGGGCAATCGCATCACATTTTCTTCACCACCAAGGACAGCAAGATTCATCCATTGAATTGCAAATAAGGGAGGCTTTGTAGGGGCCTTTGACGGTCAGTGTCGAAGGGCAGTGTCGGCGGGCAGTGTCTACGCGCCCTACGCGACCTACGTGCCCTACGCGACCCGCTGAAACGCCCACAAATGATTGGATATTTTCGCGGGCGGCTCAGCGCTGCGCGTAGACACAGCAGGTCAGCCGCCCTTACCCTTTCTCATTATTTTCTTGGGTTTACTTCTGCGCTTCTGTGGTGAAATCAAACAGAATTTGAAAAAAATCTCATTCCCTATCATAATAGTGGTTACAGTCGCAGGTCGTGGCTCGCGGCGTTAGGTTGAGTGAACCTATCGAAAAGTGCCTGGTGTGCTGAACGCATATTAGATAGGAGACACTTCCAATGATTGAATTCAGGCTTAACGGACAAGTGACGCGGTACGACGGCGACCCCGATCGCGCGCTGATGAATGTCTTGCGCGAGGATCTGGGCATCATCTCGCCGAAAGACGGCTGCGCCCCGCAAGCGGCTTGCGGCTGCTGCGTGGTGCAGGTCGATGACAAGGCATTGCTCTCCTGCGTCACAAAAATGGAAAAGGTCGCCGGCAAATCGGTAACAACCACCGAGGGGCTGGGCGAATATCGGCAGAATGTCTTCGCCAACGCCTTTGTCAGCGAAGGCGGCGTGCAATGCGGCTTCTGCATCCCCGGCATCGTCATGCAAGCCAATAACCTCATCAACCACAATCCCGATCCCAGCCGAGCCGACATCGAAAAATGCTTGACGCCGCATCTCTGTCGCTGCACCGGTTACAAGAAAATCGTGGACGCGATCGAGACCGCCGCCGACGCCATCCGCAAAGAAGAGGAAGTGCCGATGCCGGAATGCGACGGACGCATCGGGTCGCGCTTGCCCAAGTATCAAGCGGATAACCTGGTGTTGGGGCAGCATCGCTACGTCGACGATATCCGCATGGAAGGGCTGAGATTCGGCGCGCTGAAGTTCAGCGATCATCCGCGCGCGCTTGTCAAGTCGCTGGACTTGGACGCCGCGCAGGCGCATCCAGGTGTCATCCGCGTGTTCACAGCCGACGACATCCCCGGCGACAAGCATATCGGTTTGATTAAGCAGGATTGGCCCTTGATGATCGGCGTCGGCGAAACGACGCGCTATGTCGGCGATGTGCTGGCGCTTGTGGTTGCGGAAAGCGACGCTGTCGCGCGGGAAGCGGTCGAGCTGATCGAGATTGACTACGATGTCCTGGAAGCGGTCACCGATATGCACGCCGCGCTGGACGCCGACAGCCCCTCGGTGCACGAAGGCGGCAATGTGCTGTCGCAGTCCATCACCAACCGCGGCGACCTCGAAAAGGCGATGGCTGATGCGGCTTATATCACCAGCGGCGTTTACGAGACACAGATGATCGAACACGGTTTCATGGAGCCGGAAGCCTGTATTGCTTACCCCCACCCCCCAGCCCCCTCTCGCCATCTCTATGGCGAGCATCCCAAAATGAGGGAGGGGGAGAATGGCGTAGGTCGGGGTGGCGTCGAAGTGCTGTCTCAGGGGCAAGGCGTCTTTGAAGATCGCGTGCAAATCGCCAAGCTACTGGGCTTGCCGCAAGCCGCTGTGAACGTTGTCTTGGTGTCCAACGGCGGCGCCTTCGGCGGCAAGGAAGATCTCTCGGTACAGGGTCACGCGGCGCTGGCGGCTTATCTGATGGGCGAGCCGGTGAAAGTGCGGCTGACCCGCGACGAATCGATCATCATGCACCCCAAGCGCCATCCCATCTGGATGGAGTACACCATCGGCTGCGACGCCGCCGGCATGTTGACCTTCTGCAAGGGGCGTTTCGTAGGCGATACCGGCGCTTACGCATCGGTCGGCATGAAGGTGTTGGAGCGTTCAGCCGGTCATGCCACCGGCGCATACAACTTCCCGGTCACCGATATCGAAAGCACGGCGGTCTATACCAACAACCTGCCCTGCGGCGCCATGCGCGGTTTCGGCGTCAACCAAACCGCCTTCGCGCTGGAAAGCTGCATTGACGATCTCTGTGAAAAGGGCGGCTTCGACCGCTGGCAATTCCGCTATCAGAACGCGCTGGACGACGGCGATATGACCGCCACCGGTCAGGTCATCGAAGCGGGCGCTGGCGCAAAAGCCACGCTGGAAGCGGTCAAAAACGAATTCCGCAATGCCAAGTTCGCCGGTATCGCCTGCGGCATCAAAAACACTGGCATCGGCAATGGCATGCCCGATTCATCGCAGGTCACGGTCAGCGTGGTCCCCCATCCTGTGGAGACAGGCGAAGGCGTCAAAGTCGTCATCGACCATGGCTGGACCGAGATGGGACAGGGCGTGCATACGATGGCGGTGCAGGCGCTGGTGACCGAGACGGGCTTGGATCCGGCTTTGGTCGAGGTCCGCGTCGAGACCGCTTCCGAAATGGTCACCGGCATGACCACCGCCTCGCGCGCGACCTCGTTGATAGGCAACGCAATTATCGACGCCTGCCGCGCATTCAACGCCGACCTGGAGAAGCATTCCCTGGAGCAACTGGTTGGCAAGCGCTATGTAGGCGCTTTCACGGTGGATTGGACCACCAAGCCCGGCGCCATGGTCGAGAAAGTCTACACCCATTACAGCTACAGCTATGCCACGCAAGTGGTGATACTGGACGAGGCCGGTCAAGTCGAGAAGATCATCGCCGCGCATGACGCCGGCAAGATCTTCAATCCCACGCTCTTCGAGGGCCAACTGGAAGGCTCGATCCACATGGGTTTGGGCTATGCCATCAGCGAGGACTTGCCGATGGCGGATGGCCGACCCAAGAGCACCATGCTGCGCAAGTGCGGCATCCTGCGCGCCAAAGATATGCCGGAGATGGAAGTCATCGGCGTCGAAGTGCCCGATCCCTACGGACCGTATGGCGCCAAAGGCGTCGGCGAAATCGGCTTGGTGCCGACGGCGGGGGCGGTGGCTAACGCGTTGTATCAGTTTGATGGCCTGCGCCGGCGCCAGCTGCCGATGAAGCTGCCGCGCAAGCGTCCGCTGCGGCGCGCCAACTCCAACGGAAAGAATGGCAGCAACGGCAAGCGCAGCTAGTCGATTCCAACACATGTTTTTTGGGCGGCTCGCCGAGTCGCCCGCAAAGAAAACTGACTCATCCAGTAGTTTGTCGCAGATGACTCCGAAGGCAATGAAGTTGCTGGCGCGGATGCGCCAGCGTCAGCGCAACTGGCCGAGACGCGATGTTGTGAGAATATTGCGATGGGCTGGTTTTGTAGAAGAAACAGAACGGGGACGTGGAAGCCACATCATGTATTACCATCCGGATTTCCCGCATCTGGACTTGGTACTCCCGTCTAGCGATCCCGTCAGGATATACATCGTGAAGCGCTTGCTTCAACTTACAGATGAACTTGAAGAACTGAGGAGTACTTAGAAATGGACCAGGAATTGCTCATTGCGGCTAAGGCTCTTGCAGCGCGCGACTATCAAGTAATCGTAGAAAGAGAAGAAGGACCGAACGGCAACGCAACTTGGGTGGCTTATATGTCTGACATGCCATCCTGCGTAGCGGAAGGCGAATCACCGCAAGCTGCCAAGAACGCGCTGAAAAACGTCAGTGAGGATTACATCTATTTTCGGCTCAAGCGCGGCGTGCCTGTGCCAGATCCGACTCCCCGTGTACGCGACGAACTTGAGGTTTAGCGGATGGAGCCAGTTCGCCACAGCAATGGACGAAATGGCAGCAACGACAAGCGCTAGGCGCGAATCATGCAAGACCTGGAAATGTAAGGGCGGCTCGGCGAGCCGCCCATTTGTTTCGACATGCCTTGAATAGATTTCAGACAGGGGAATCCGGCGCCTCTTCAATAGGCTCGGATTTGGGGGAAGCGTGCCCACCGGATTTGTCTCGCATCTGCTTAAGATTGGCTTTTAGCTTAGTGGGCAAACCTTGAAAATTGGCAAGCAAACGCGGATCGATCCTGTTCCACAGAAGCAAGCCCGCCATCGCGAGCAAACCGATGATGCTTCCTGGAACGATCCCTATACTGGTCGAAATCAAGAAAGCAATTAAGGCACCAATGAGCGTCGCCACGCGCATTTTAAGCGTACCAAAGAAGCCGACGCCGAAGTAGATGACGGTAACGGGAATCATAATGTGCAAGTTGCCGGTAAAGTCCAGCACCGCTGTCACCAAGTAACTGATGATGCCCCAAGCGCCGCCGACAACATTTTTTGCGCCTTGCGCAGTACCTTGAATGCCTTCTTGGAATTGGATCAACCGTTGTGAAAGGTCGTCACGCCAGTCACTGAATCCCCTTTGGATTTTGGCGGCGATTGGCCGCTGTGCGGCAATTTCAGCTTGAACGTGCTGATAACGCGCATAACCGGCAACAGAGACTGCAATGACAATAATGACAAAGAGCGACAGCGAACGGTAAGGATGGCTTGCAAATAACTTCCTGACAGCATCAACCTTATTTCTCATTTATTCATTCCTGTTCATATTTCTTGTCTTCCAAAGCCTTTAACTTGCGGGTTGTCAACTCGGGAAAATATCACCCACCCGCATTTCAAAACCCGGCAATACATCGCCGCCGGACAGCGTATCGTCTTCGCGCAGCGTAACCGACCCGGCGACCGTATGCGCCACCACGACGCGGCTTTCGGGATGGACCAGCCAGACCAGGCGCGTGCCCGCGTTTAATAGCTGCATCACCTTGAGCTGCGTATCGCTCGTTTTGTTGTTCGGCGAAATCACTTCGACCGCGAGGTCAGGACCCATCTCGTACCAAGTGTCATCTAGCTGATTCGGCACTCTAGATTGATTGACATAAGCAATATCCAAGCCCCGGACAGTATCGCGCCCATAAGGGTTGCGTTCGAGAAGGAATCCTGTTTCGGCGGCTGGAACCTCGCCGAGATCACCGGCATCGACAAAGTTGGAAATCTTCATAGCCAGCCGCATCGTGATGATTCCGTGTTTTCTGCCAGGCTTCGACATTTCAACGACTTCTCCTTCGACAAGTTCCAGGATGCGATCTTGGTATTCGGGCTGCTCCGCCAGCTTATAAAAGCTGTCGGCGCTTATGGTCTGCTTTTCGAGAAACATGAAGATTTCACCTTCCAGCAACTATTCCTATCCAGCTAGCGCATCAACTGCAACATCAACTCGGGAAAATATCACCCACCCGCATTTCAAAACCCGGCAGCGCATCGCCGCCGGACAGCGTATCGTCTTCGCGCAAGATAACCGCCCCGTCGCTCCTATGCGCCACGACCGTCCGGCTTTCGGGATGGACCAGCCAGACTAGACCTGTGCCTGACTTCAGGAGTTGCATCACTTTGAGATGGGTGTCAGTTGTCTTGTTGTTAGGCGAAATCACTTCGACGGCGAGGTCTGGCCCCATTTCGTACCACGTGTCGTCCGGCGGCGCCGGCAAGCGCTCGCTCTTGACGAAGGCGATGTCCAAACCACGAACGGTGTCGCGCCCGTACGGGTCGCGGTCTAGCACGAAGCCGGTATCGCCCACGGTAACCTCGCCCAGCTCATGCGCGTCCACGAAGTTGCCGATTTTGAGAGCCAATCGCGCTACAATGACCCCGTGTATCCGCTTAGGCTTCGACATCTCGACGAGAACTCCTTCCACAAGTTCCATGACACGGTCTTGGTATTCGGGCTGCTCGGTAATCTCGTAGAAGCGATCAGCCGTGATGGTTTGCTCTTGAATGACCATTTTGCACGCTACCTTTCAGCATCATTGATGGCATCGAAATTGTAACAAATGCCCGGGCAAAGGCAAATCTCGGGGATCAAGGTCTGGGGCAATATATTGGGCAAGGGGCTGGGGTTCTCAACAGAGGCCGCAGAGCCGCCCCTACAAATCCATTCATAAATTGGAGTTGCATTTCTTTGTTGGAATTACTGAGAACACAGAGTTATGGGAATATTAATGACTGTTCAACAAAATACGCGGCCAGGCACAGGCTAAGTCACTGTGTTTGCTTCTCAGTTTAGATGCCTGCTTAGATGCCAGCCAGTTCAGCCGATTTATAAAGCCCTGATTTTATTGAACAAGTCGCGGAAGATGGGATCGCGCTGGACGAAGCTGGCGACCCGCGCCAGATGCCGCGTCGCATCGACGCTCCAGGTTATCTGATCGGTCAACACGGGACTATGCGTCAAGTTGCTCGGCACCCAGTCGCTGTTGAGCAGCCAGGCAATGGTCGAGATGTCCCAAATCACGCTGGACGCTCCGAAAGAATCGGGGCGATATTCTTTAAAGATCTGGCATAGGTAATCGCCGACGGGGTTCGTTCCGCCAATGGTTGCGCGCAATTCCGGCAGCGTCGTCAGCAGATGAGAGGTCACGCCCATGCAGGGCACAATAAGCAATGGAACGCCGGAATCCAGGACGACCTGCGCCGCCGGCACATCTTGCGCCAGGTTGAACTCGCGCGTATGGGACCAATTCAAGTGATGCCCCCCAAGCCAGACCACAACGATCTTCTCGATGATCTCCGGCGCCAGCAAGAGCGCGGAAGCGACATTGGTAATCGCGCCGATGGCAACCACATAGAGCGGATCGTCCGCTGGACTGGCTAGCGCCCGGTCGATCATATCGCGGACTGCGGCGCTGTCTTGCGGCTGCCGCTCTAGCCCCAGATATTCAGTTGATCCGCGCATAGCGAAGCCATCGGCAGAGCGTCCCAAAAAGTCCAGCAGGCGCAGGATTTCTTCATAGCTCTTTTCCATGCCATCGCCGGGTCCGGCAGAACGGCTGTTATGAAAGGGCGCGGCATAGATCGCTTCGACAGACAGCCGCTCCGGCGACAGCAGCGCATATACAAGCGCGAACTGGTCATCAATCTCGTTATATGTATCGGTATCAAGCGCCATGCGGACTTTGCCGGCTGGCGCCGCCAAGCGGCTGATACGGAGCTCTTCGCTCATTTGCGGGAATGTCATGTTGGCTTCGTCCTTCGGTTGATCGACAAAAGGAAACGGGCGGGTTTGCGCCCACCCGTCAGCAACAGAGAGTATAGCTTGCTTATGGGTACCTTGGCAAATTCAGGGTGTGCTGCCGTATTCAATATAAGCCGTGCCGTGAGTTTGAAATTGCGGCGGATATATCACCGCGGCGTCCAGCGCGCTCTGTCCTTCTTCAAAGTACTGCACCACGGTCACAATCGGGTCGGGCCATTGATGCCACAAGAAAGTAGGCGCGCCTTCGGCTAAATCGGGATTATGGCTGCCATATTCGAAGTGATAGCGCCCTTGCGCCAACTCGACGTCAATGGTTTCCAAAGCGGCGACGATGGCGTCCGGGTCGGTGAAAGTATCGGCGACGTCAATCGCATGCGCCAGCAAGCGCACACTGTCGTAAGGTTCTAAAGCGAAGCTGGGCGCGACGCCGCCCCATTTTTCTGTGTACTTCGCGTTCACTTCACTCGCGATCTCGCCAAAAAGCGCCGGGGTGGCGCCGACGCGGGTGAAGGCGCAATAGTTGCCATCGGGCACAGCCGCCCAAAACTGCTCGGAATCGCCGGCGAAGGTCTCGGCGTAGCAGATAGTGTCCGCGCTGGGCGCGATGCCAAGTTCCGCCATTTGTTGATTGAGATTGAAGCCGGTCTCTCCAGTAATCAGTATGCGGATCACATCCGCGGGTTCGGGACGAGTCAGTATGCGATTGAGGATGGGCACGAAGTCTTCTGTGCCCAATTCGAAGTTATATTGTTCGACTTTGATGCCAGCCGCTTCCAAGATCGCCCTTTCGTCGGCGGCGGCTGGAATGCCATAGTCGGTATTTTCGGTCATGATAATCACATCGTGCAAGCCGAGATCGATAACCCACTCCACCGCGATTTCCGCAACCATGGAATTGGCCGGCGAGGTGCGGAAGATATAATCCACGCCGTCTTCAATACGCGGGGACCTGCCTTCGAATTCGATGATGCCATTAGCGGTGATGTTGTCGTTCCAGGGACCGGCGAACAAAGTCGGGATGCGGTTTTCCTGCGTGATCTTCATCATCGCCAGCGCTACTGCGCTATGATAGCCGCCCACCACGCCATGGACGCCGTCGTTAAAGATCCAGCGCTCAGCTAGCGCCTGTCCGCGTTCGGAAATGCCTTCACTGTCGCCAGTGATGACTTCCAGCCGGTGATTGAGACCCGCGATTTCGATGCCGCAGGCGCTGTTTACATCGGCAGCGGCTTGTTGCAATGCCCAATCAATGATCACGCCCGCGCCGGTCGCGCCTGGTGGGGAAAGCGGCGCGACGCCGCCGAACTTAATGACCTCATCAGCAAACTCGCAATGTCCGTCGGCGTATACGCCGCCCATCGGCGCGAGCATGAATACCGATAAAGCGCAGAACATCAAAAATAATACCTTCATGCTCATTTCATTTTCCATTTTCCGAAATTGTTAAAACTGGACTACTTTAATAATTGTATCATAAGTTTTTTTTTCGGCGCTATGAGCGGGAGCTGGGGGCCAGGGCAATCGCTTCAAAATGATGGCGGACGAAATGGCGGGAATCTAAACTGAAAATTAACTACAGAGTACGCAGAGAACGCAGAGAGCAACAAGTTTTGAGCATACAGACGTCTATACGCCAATATCTGTAGCCCGAAAATTGCACGGGCGCAAACGGCTAACCGCCCGGTCGGAAGTAGGATGTGCCGTGCGTCTGCAACGCCGGCGGGTATAGCACCGCCGCGTCCAAGGCGTTTTGATCTTGCTCGAAGTACTGCATCATTGTCACGACCGACACGGGCCACTGATGCCACATATAAGACGGCGTGTCGGCTGGCAAGTCGGGATTGTGGCTGCCGTATTCGAAATAATAGCGCCCCTGCGTCAATTCGATATCCGCCCTTTCCAGCGCGTGGACGATGGCATCGGGGTCGGTATAAGTACCAGCGCGTTCTATTGCGTCAGCCATCAGCCAGACGCCGTCATAGGCTTCCATGGCGAAGCTGACCAGCACATCGCCAAAGTCGTCCCGGTAGCGACTATCCAGGGATTTTGCCATGTCGTTGAAGAGGCGTGGGATAGACCCGACGCGCTCAAATGCGCAGAAATTGCCATCTGGTACGGTGTTCCAGTATTGCACGGACTGGAAAGCGAGATGATTGGTCACGCAAATGGTGTCCGCGGTAGGCGCGATGCCAAACTCCGCCATCTGCTGAGTGAGGTTGTACGACGTCTCGCCACTGACAAGTATGCGTATGGCGTCGGGCAGACGCGGACGCGCGTAGATGCGGCTGAGAATGGGCACAAAATCTTCGGTTCCCAGTTCGATTTCCAACTGATCGACCTGCACGCCAGCTTCTTCTAGGCTCGCCCGTTCCGCGGCCGCGGCCGGATGGCCATAGTCGGTGTTTTCCAGGATGATGATCACATCCTCGACGCCCTGCTCGATCAGCCAGTCGGTAACAACCTTGCCGACGATCGAGCTGGGCGGCGAAGTGCGGAAAACATAGTCGATGCCGTCGGAGAAGCGCGGCGGATCGCCCTCGAAGCCGTCATAGCCGGCGGCGCTGATGAGGTCATTGCGCGGATGGACATAAATGGTTGGGATGCGAAATTTTTCCACCACGCCCATAGTCGCCAGACCCACAGCGCTGTGATAAAAGCCGACGATGCCGCGCGCGCCGTCCTGCAAGACCAGGCGCTCGACCACCAGCTGGCCGTATTCAGAGACGCCTTCCGAGTCGCCTGTTACCAGGTCTATGCGATGATTCTTGCCGTCAATCTCGATGCCGCAGTCGCTGTTAATATCAGCCACAGCTTGTTCGAATCCCCATTTCATGCCGATGCCGCCAGCCACCGAACCGGGCGCCGAGAGTGGCACGACGCCGCCCAGCAGAATCGTTTCATCGGCAAAGTCGCAGTGGCTGTCGGCACTGGCAGTGATAGACAGCAAAAGGATTAGCGACAGTATCATCCAGATTTTCGCAATTGAGGCTTTCGCCGCTTTCGACGCTTTCGACGCTTTCAAAGTAGCACTCCTTAAATGAGGGTCAAATCAATCTCGCTCTTTTGACGGACGAGCCAAAAATCAGAGTATATACCTCAAAAAATCCCGTTTTCATTTGGTGAATCTTCTGGCGCTTCTTGAGCCGATTCCCACTCTTCGATAATTTTACCATCTGCAAATCGAAAAATGTGTATGACAGAATATACAGTATCGGGGTTGAGCGCTACCTTGCTGTGGACAGCAACCAAATCACCATCTTCGAGGGCGCGCAGGATCTCGCACTGCATGTTGGGGAACTGCCGCGCGCTTTCGTCCATTCCTGTGAGAAGTGTCTCGCGATCGCCTTTGAAGTAGGCGTTGTGATGAATGAAGTCAGGGTGAATATATTTCTCGTAGGCTTCAGCCACCGCGCCTGACCAAGCCATTTGAAGAAAACTTTTTGCCATGTCCTTTGGGAGCATATATGTTTTCTCTCCTATATCGCTCAGAGTTTTATGTATCGCAAGCATGAAGTATAATCTCAAATTGGAACATTGTATATTAGGTGCATGCATGCCACGTCTGTTCGTCGCCATTGACCTGCCCGAAGACAGCAAGAATCACATCCTCAGCCTGCGCCAGGACGACCTGCCGCCTGGGCGCTGGTCGCGCCGCGACGGCTTGCACTTGACCCTGCACTTCATCGGCGACGTGCCGGAAGGCGTCGCCCGCGCCTATCAGCGGGTGCTGGGCGAGGTGGACGCGCCCGCTTTCGACTTGCGCGTGGCCGGCGTAGGACAATTCCCGATCGAGGCGCGACCGCGGGTCATCTGGGCTGGCGTGGAGAATGCGCCGCCGCTGCGCGAGCTCTACGAAGCGGTCGGGGAGGCGCTGGAACGGGAGGGATTCCTGCGCGAGCGCCGGCGCTTTCACCCGCATATTACGCTGATGCGCTTCAAGAAACCACTGCGCCGCGGGCTGGCGAGCAGGTGGATTCAAGCGCATCTGGATTTTCACAGCGCGCCTTTTCCCGTGGCGCAATTTGCCCTGTACGAGAGCGAACTGAGCCCGCAAGGCGCGATTTACACCAAGCGGCAAGTTTACGAACTGGCGCCGGCTTCCGTCTGATGCGAGGATGCGCTGGCCAGCGGCAGGCGGTGGACGCGCAGGAGCAATGCGGCGAACAAGATGACAGCGCCAATCGTCATGAAAGCCAGCGGCAGCGAACGCGCAGCCAGCGCGGCGTATAGCGGTGAAGCGAGCGCCACATAGAGGCTCTGGAACATACTGATCAGCGACAAAACAGTAGCGCGGTTGCGGCTTTCTATCAGGGCATTTTGATAAGCGGAAAAGAGCGGCGTCTTTGTGTCGTTCAAGCCGTACATGACGATGACAACAAAGACAGTGGCAAAGGGACCAACCGCCGCCGCCAGCAAAAAATAGAGCAAGCTCGGCAGTGTGATTAAGACGGCAATCGCCCAGCGCTGGCCTAAGTACTGTTCCACCTTATAGGCATAGCGCTGCGTGATGACCGCCAGCAGGCTGCCAAAAGAGAGCGTCAGACCGACAACATAAGGCGATACGTCGTTTTGCACCAAATAGGGCGGTCCCAAGGTTGTCGCGACAGCGCCGGAAAATGGCGCGGTGAATACAGCTAGCATCGCCAGCCGGCGCAGGCGCGCGTGATGACGCAGCAGGGAAAGACCGTCGCGGAATAGTGCCGCGCTGCCGGGGCTTTCCTCCGAGGTTTCGCTGGCGGGTTCGCGCAGGGTCAGGCAGACGATCACCCCGAGCAACAAGGCGACGACGGTCAAGACGATGGCTGGGATGAAGTTCTCCGCGCTGGCGTCGCCGATGATGAGCCCGCCAATTAAAGGCGCAAAGAAAAACGCCAGCCGAGAGTAGCTATTCACCCGCCCCATCTCCCGCTTCATGGCATTCTCACGGTCTGCTGCCGGCAGGCTGTCATAGACCATTGCTTCTACCGCGCCCGAAGCGAATGCGAAACCTGTGCCAGTCAGCAAGGCGATGACGATGTACCAGTTGAAATCACGGGCGAAAATGAAGAGGAACTCGGCGCACATCAAGAAAAAAGTGGCAGCGAAGATTGACCATTTCCGCCCGACGCGGTCGGCCAAGACGCCGGTGGGCGCTTCCATCAGGAAGATGGTGAAGATCAAGATGGATTCGATCAGGCTGATCTGCACCAGCGTCAAACCGCGCGCCAGCAGCAGCAAGGCATAGGCGTGAATGTAAAGATGAAAGCGCTGCAAGAACGCGATGACAATAATCTTGTTGATATTTCTGGCGTACATAGCTAGTACCCTGGAGGGGAAACAACATTCGCGGAATCGGCGCGACGACGAACATCACGATAAACGTCTGTCGCGCAGCCGTAATGAATAGGACGGTCGCTGTTATGCGGCGCTGCAGGTACCAGCCATTGGGGGAACTCACATCGAATCGATTCTGGCGCGATTGTAACAGAAACGGTCCGCGTCGTCTGCAAGAAATATCCCTTTGGGCAATTTCGCGCCCAAGCGTTATAATCCGCCGCAGTTGATCTATCGACGAGAAAGAGTAGAAGATGCGCGAAAATCGTGTGCGCAAGTTATGGACAGAAGACAAAGCCGCCTTGAACGGCTGGCTGCATATACCCAGCACCTGGTCGGCCGAGGTGATGGCGCATCAAGGTTGGGACAGCCTCACAATTGATATGCAGCACGGCATGATGGGCATGGAAAC
The DNA here is from genome assembly GCA_965116975.1 of Phototrophicaceae bacterium. Taxonomy (GTDB): domain Bacteria; phylum Chloroflexota; class Anaerolineae; order Aggregatilineales; family Phototrophicaceae; genus UBA6055. The sequence goes on along the minus strand of OZ220735.1, from coordinate 388,210 downwards.
AGCCATCCAGATGCTGCAAGCCATCTCGACGACCGATGCAGTGCCACTGGCGCGGGTCAACTGGAATACGCCGGGCGACATCATGAAGCTGCTGGACGCCGGCGCTTATGGCATCGTCTGCCCAATGATCGAAACAGGCGCCGAATGCGAAGCCTTCGTGGGCGCTTGCCGCTATCCGCCCCGCGGCTATCGCAGTCTGGGTCCAACGCGGGCTCGCGTCTACGCCGGTGACGATTATGCCGAACAAGCCGACGACACGATCATCACGCTGGCTATGATCGAGACGCAAAAGGGATTTGACAATCGCGACGAGATCATGAGCGTCGCGGGATTGGACGGCGTCTTCATCGGCATTGGGGACCTGCGCCTGACCATGACAGGCAAAGCGGGCTTGGACTCGTCCGACGCGGTTATCGCCGCCGCGCTGGATGATCTTCTGGCGACTGCGCAAAGGCACGGGATAATCGCTGGCGTATTCGCGGCCAGCCCGGAACACGGCGCTGAATTGATTCGCCGCGGCTACAGGATCGTCAGCGTGATGACCGATACGAATATCCTCGCCAAGGCCGCGGCGGATATGGTCAGGGCTGTGCGTGGGGGGATCAGCTAAGTTGCGCTAGTCAGCAGGACGATTGCGATAGAGTTTTAGGTCTTCGGCTGACATTTCATGCTCGGGTACAAGTCGATAGTGGCGTTCAGCTAACTTAACCAATTCTTTATCATCGTCTCGGCCAAATTCAAATAAGGCAATGCTTCCTTCGTTCATGAATTGCGCGGCAATCGGACGTGCGACCAGTTCGGGAAACTTTTCGTCACAAAGCGCCAAATCCTGCTCTATTTGAACGACGCCAATCTGATCTGTTTTGCCCTTTGCTTGCACCGGTAGCACAAAATGAGCCCCACGCTTGTCCACACCCACATATATTTCGTCGGTCTCGATTTGACCGATGGATCGTACAGTTGTGCGCAAGTGATTCTGGATGGAGTAGCAAGTAACACCTGTAAATATATCAATTAACCTGTTGTATCTAAGTTTCGCCAACAGCGCCTGTTCATCAGTTAAAGCGTAGCGCGATACGATTCCAGGAGTGGCGTCTGGCACCTTGATGACCGGCAACATCGTATCCGGTTGAATCTTTGAAATCGACTTAAGTTCAAACGCATACTTCGCTTGTCCCTTGCCAGCAATCACCCAGGATTGACCCGGCGGAGCCGCGTCAAGAATTGCGTCAGGCAGGGGATTCCGATGCCTAAATGAGTATACGACGTCACCAAGATTCTTTGGTAGAGGAATACCAAGTCTCTCCGCAGAGCGCGCAATATCCTCGCGAGCAAAGTTGACGACCGTATCACCGTCGTTGAAGCACCGAAAGAAGATGTCTTCAATTATCCGAGAATATCTATTTGCTTTTGCCATTGGAGGGATTCAACCGTTCCATTGAAGCATCACTACTTCTTCACGTAGATGCTCCTTTGTAGCGGTTGAAAAACGTTTTCGAAACAAGTCAATATCAAGCACTTCATAACCCAAGCGCTCCGCCAGTTCTGCGAGTATCTGCCCCGTTCGAATCATAATGCGAAAATATGAGGCTTGATCTCCCACCACATAGGCGAGTTTGGCGCCTGGGCGCAGCAGCATTCTAAGTTCTGACAAATGACGAGCCATTCCTCCAAAATACAGGCGTACTACTCTGGCATACTGCTTCTCGAAGCCAGACGTCTTTCCTAGTTCCAACCGACGCTGTTCAATACTATTTGCAAGCGCTTGAACTCTAGGCGCGTTTTCCACCCAGCTGTGATCCGCATCGAACTTATAGACGCCACGAGTATTTGACCTGATGAATCGCTGTTTTTGTCTGCGCAAGTCTTTGCGGCTTGAGATGAACCCAAGCAATACAGATTCAAGGCGCGTCGTTCGACTATAGTCCTTCTCGTTTGGATATGGCGGCGAAGTAATTATGGCGTCAATCGAACCTGGCGAGAAATATCCGCTCATATCCCTCGCATCAGCAGAAAAAACCGTTGCGGGGGTATTCGATGATGTTCGATATTCTTGCAAGTCACAGACCATACTATCTAAAGCGCTTAGCCACGGCTTCAGTACCGGTGTATCGACCTTTAGCTTGCCAACTCCAATTTCTGGACCGAAACGAAGATTGCTAATCTCTTTCACCACCTGCTTTGCCAATGCCAGTTTCGCATGATTTCGAAGTCGGCTTGGTTTCTGTCTTTCAATACTATCGAGCAAGGTAAGCACTTTGTGCAATGGGATCGGGCTTATAGAATTCTTTATCAACAGACGGGATTGTTCCGAGTCCAAGGTGCGCAGACCTGTTTCGAGCGCGCCATTTTCGCGGAAAAGTGGACCGTATTCCAAAACGTTTTCGTTGATTTTGGGACGAACTTTTTCTGCGATACTATTTCCGTATTTTCCCAAATCAAATGGGTCTAGATCCCAATTAGTTTTGACGCTTGCAGCAAAATGCGCCATCGCGTTGGCTTCAACACCAACGCTCTTGATGCCTAGCTTTTTCGCCTCCACAAGGGTCGTTCCCGTTCCGCAAAAGGGATCGAGAATTATCTGCCCCTTGCCTATGCTAAACTTCTCTATGTACGCGCGTACCAAGTGTGGCGGAAAGGACAATACAAACCTGTACCACTCATGAATGGGCCGATCAGTATCAAACAGCCTATTTAATTCGGTACCGTTTTGAAGCTGCGTGGTGTATGTCATCAAGTCCTTGCCATATTATAGAACAATTGTACAGACAATATGATTCAATGGCAAATGATTTTGAAGAATTATCAGACGCTCAAACCGAATCGCCCAGGCAGATATCCAGGTCGCGCGCCGTCCGCAGCCAGGGGTGATCCAGCGGCACGTTCTTGCGCTTGCCAACGACATCCTCTAGCGGCACAGCTTGCACAGCATCGCCGCGGATGCCGACCAAGATGTTCGACGCGCCATCGGCAATGTAATTGGAGGCGGCTGTGCCCAGCCGCGTCGCCAGCAGGCGATCGGCCGGCGATGGCACGCCCCCGCGCTGCACATGACCCAGGATGGTCACGCGCGATTCCAAGCCTGTGCGCTTTTCCAGCTCGTTCGTCAGCAGCAGGGTGCCGCCGCTGCGTTCTTTTTCCAGCGCTTGAGCCTCCGCTCTGGCTTGGCGGCGGCGCTTCTTCGCCGCTTTGAGCTTGTTTTTGTCATCGGGGCATTGCTTGATATCGGCTTCGGCTTTTTCGATGCGCGCGCGGGCTTCGTTCAGTTTGTTGCCGATTCGTTGCGTCATCGCGCCTTCCGATACGGCGACGATGCTAAAGCGCTTGCCACCGCGGCTGCGCGCGCGGATCGACTCGGCGATGACGTCGATATTGAAGGGGATCTCGGGAATCAAGATCACATCGGCGCCCCCCGCCAATCCAGCGCCCAGAGCCAGCCAGCCGGTATTATGTCCCATGATCTCGCAGACGATGATGCGGTGATGACTGTGCGCGGTGGAATGCAAGCGATCAATCGCTTCCGAGGCGATGTTGAGGGCGGTATCAAAACCGAATGTAACATCAGTGCCGCTGACGTCATTGTCAATCGTCTTGGGCAAGCAGACCACATTGACGCCCTCTTGCGCCAGTCGCCAGGCGTTCTTGGCAGTGCCACCGCCGCCGAGGCAAACCAAAGCCGCTAGGTCGTGCTTGCGGTAATTCTCGATCATGACATCCATCATGTTTAGGGTTTTACCGCCGATGGGCATCTTGTGCGGCTTGTCGCGGCTGGTGCCCAGGATGGTGCCGCCCAAGGTGAGAATCCCGCTCAACTGCTCGGGACCCAGCCATTCGACGCGGTTCTGCATCAAGCCGCGGAAGCCATCGCGGAAGCCGACCACGCGCATGCCATGCCTTTCGATTGCGACTTTGCCAATGCCGCGGATCGCCGCGTTTAAGCCCGGGCTGTCTCCGCCAGCTGTTAATACGCCAATTGTTTCGCCAATCATAAGAGTTGACCTTTATAATTTTCTTTGTGTCCGCATTATAACATAGCATATCGCTGGCTCCGCCCTTGCTTGCGCAAGCCAGCGGCGCAAGCGCTGCAAAATCCATAACTGTCGAATTTATCATCAAACTGATAAATAAGTGGAACCAAGTTAGTCATGCAAAACTCGACGAAGGGTCTAAATGTAGGGGCGACAGACCTGCAGTGTCTACGCGCAGTACCATGTCGCCCGAAATCAAAACACAGCAACGTCGGGCGACCAGATTGGACGCCCCTACACCGCCCCCAGTGCAATCGCTGCAAAATCCATAACTGTCGAATTTAACATCAAACTGATGAATTGTAGGGGCGAGCCTTGGCTCGCCCATGAAATGGGTGCAAAATCGTGGGCGATTCACAGAATCGCCCCTACATTGCCTCCTTTTTGCCAAAAAGGAGTTGAATCTTGGTGTTCTCGGTGGTGAAAAAAAAATGAAGCGATTGCTCTGGCGCAGAAGTTCGCCAGCCGCGACAGCGCCGGCAAACTATGATATGATGCGTCTGAAATGCGCTGACAGCGAGACCGAACGATGGCGCGATGATCGCCCGCACAGGTTCAATCTCGAGTTGCGCCGCCCGTTTTCTCCTTGACTTGAAATGCAAGCTCGCCTCTGTGACCATGCCTACCGATGCGCGCCTGAACAAACTCAAACGCGTCGCCGCGGGACGCCAGGCTGGTTTGACGGTGGTGATTGAAGACCTGTTCGACCCCCACAACTTCGGCGCCATCGCCCGCAGTTGCGATGCCTTCGGCATTCAAGAGCTCAATATCATCTTCGATTCGCATCCCGAGTTCGACCCCAAAGCAGTGGGCAAGAACAGCTCGACCGCGACCAATAAGTGGCTCAATTTTCGCGTGCATCACGGCAGCGAAAGCGCTCTGCGAACCTTGAAAAGCGAAGGATGGCATATCGTCGCCGCCGCGCTTGACGCCAATGCCGGCTCCATTTTCGACGCCGAGCTCAGCCAGCCGCGGCTCGCCCTGCTGTTCGGCAACGAGAAGGACGGGCTTTCCGCAAAGACGCTGCAATTGGCTGATCGCCTGGTGCAGATCCCCATGCAGGGCATCGCGCAGAGCATGAATGTGTCGGTTTCGGCAGCCTTGTTTATGTACGAGGCGACGCGGCAGCGCCGTCAGCGGGGGATGGCAGCTTACGCCGCGGATGAAGCCGCGCGGCAGAAGACGTTCGATTATTTTCTCGAGATGCACCAGCATCTCAACAGACGCAACAAGCGCCAGCGCCAGAAGCGCGCCGATGAGAGACGCTCGCGTTCAGATGACTAAAAGAATTCGCGCAGTTTATGCCAGGGCGAAGATGCCAACCGCGGGGCGATGGTCGGTCAAATCGTCAAAGGGGATCTTGCTCTGGATATGGCAGGAAATCACTTCGAACTGCTCCGCGGGATCGTGCAGCAAGATGTGATCGACCAAGATGCGATGACTGTGGTGCGTCCACAGCTCTTTCCGCTTGTTCTCCGGCGTCAATAAACGAAAATGGCGCTGCAGCATTTCCATTTCTGGCGTGGCGGGCTGGGCGTTGAAATCCCCAGCCAGCAAGATCGCGCGCTCGGGCTGTTCATTCGTTCGGTCGGCGCATTTCAGTTCCTCCACCACATGCAAGATCTCCCGCGCCTGCGCCTGACGCATCTGCGACGCCGTGCGCGAACGCTCGAAGGTCGGGTCGCGGCGATCTTCGCCGATAAGCACGCCGAGATGGGTATTGAGAAAATAGAGCGGGATGCCGCGGTAGTTGAGGGAAGCGACCATCAAGTTGCGCGGCTGCGTATCGCGGTTGCCGCTGCTGTACAGCGTTGCCCGGCTAATAGCGGTGTGGCGCGCCCAGGCGCCTGCCATGCCGCACTGGTCTTGGCTCGGGTAACTGCCCCATGACCATTCTTCGATAGGCAAATTGGTCACGATGGCATTGCCTTCGGCGGCATTTATCATGCGGCGAAAAGCGGGCCTGTCCCACAAGTTTGGATGCGGGTGATCGCACATGGTGACTTCGGCGGCGAATGCGTCGACATAATCTTCGCCTAAATGCCGAGCCATGCTGCGCCCCACATTGACTTGCATGCCATCGACGATGGCCGCGCCGCTTTCTTGCAGCGCGATCAGCGTCGGCTGCCCTGGATTGATCACCTGTTTGAGGGTCTCAATCACGTCCCGCGCCAATTTTTCGTGGTCATGGGGCGCGGGCCGCATACCGCGGGCGCCGCCGATATTGAAGGATACAACCTGAAGCATGAATCACCACCGCTTCATCGCGATTATCGCGGCATTATATCATGCCAGCAACATGAATCCCTAGTCTGAATTGAGGGTCGCGCAGCGCAATCGCATCACATATTTTCCGTAAGCGCCGAGGTTCGCCTAGACACCGACCGTCAGCCGCCCCTGCTTCTTTTCTCTGCGCCCTTTGCGCCTCTGTGGTTAATCTTCTATGCTTACTTGGTTTTATTGCGTTTCCCGACAGTCGGTAATCTGATAAAGTTGTCAAGACTATCAGGAAATGTACAATTGGTGTCCATTTGATGTCCATTTGATGTCCGTCGCTGTGATTTCCTCCCTCTATCAGTGCGAACCGCATCTGCCCACTTACACTGCGGCTGTCTTCGGCTTCGCCAAACATGTCAGCGAAGTTGGCGTCTCGGTTCACTATTTGCCCATCGTCAATGACGCTTCGGAATATGAGCGCGAACAGATCGAGCTGCTGGCGCGGGAAATCAACGCGCGTTACTACGGGCGCATGACGCCAGTTTATGTAGCCCGCGAGTCGCTCTACGCCTCTTGGAATCGTGGCGTCGCCGCATCGCAAAATCCCGTCATCGCCTTTTGGAACGCCGATGATATTCGTTCAGCCGAGGGATTTATCGAGGGTCTGCGCGCGCTGCAAGGCGGCGCGAACTTGGTTGATTTCCCCTTCACGCGGGTCAGCGCCGCGCGGCGGCTTGGCATTTTCCCGCAGCAGCAGCGCCTGGCCGCGCCGCGGCTTTATGATCCCGCCAATTTCGCCAGGGGCAATGGCTTGGGTCCTTTCTTCATGTTGAGCCGCGCGCTATATCAGCGGGTTGGTCCTTTCGACGACGCCTTTCGCGTAGCGGGCGATATGGAATGGGCTGGCCGCGCGCTGGCGCAGGCTCGGTTTCATGCGGGCAAGAGCAACGGCGGCGACTTCCTCATCCATGGCGGCAACCTGAGCAACAGCGGCAGCGACCGCGAGGACATAGAAGTCAACATCATCTTTCTGCGCCGCGGCGAATGGCGGCATCTGCGCCCAGCCCATCCCCGGGCGCAACAAGACGCCTGGCATAGTTGGGGCAATATCAAGGGCGCGCAACTGCCCCCCGCAATTGAAGATTTTCTGTGGGGACCAGCCGCCCACGAACGCTGGCGACAGTATCAGCGCGAGCGCAGACAGGGACCGCGCCTGCGCCGAATCCGCCTCGCCCTAGCGGCGCGGGGCTTGGTCCGCAGCGTCGAGTGGTCGGTATACCAGCGCCATCTACAGGACAGCTTATGAGCGCGCGCCGGCTGCGGAATTGCCTGCCGCTATTGCTCATCATCGGCGCGACGCTGATTCTGTTTCGGCAGTTGGCTTTCAGCGATCTTATCCTAGCTCGAGGCGACACCTATAACTATTTCTATCCCTATTGGGACGCGCGCAACGCCGCCTTCCGCGCCGGCGAACTGCCGCTCTGGACGCCAGACCTGTTCATGGGCGCCCCCTTGCTGGCCAATCCGCAGCTCGGCACATTCTATCCGCTCAACTGGTTGACGGCGCCTTTTCGCGCGCCGCAAGCCATCAAGCTTAGTATCCTCGCCCATAGCATCCTGGCTGGGCTGGGAATCTTTTATCTATACCGCGAAGCCGTCGAAAAGCGCGTCAAGCCGGCGCTGTTGGCGGCGCTGGTCTACAGCTTCAGCGGTTATCTCGGCGCGCATGTCGAGCAGATCAACCAGTATCAAGGCTTGGCATGGCTGCCACTGCTTTTCGCGCTTTATCATCGGACGATGACGCGCGGCGCTCCCTGGCGTGACGGGCTGCTCTTTGCCCTGGCTTGGGCGCTGCAAATCTTCTGCGGGCATACGCAGACCGTCTTCATCAGTGGCATCGGCCTCGGCCTTTACGGCATCGGGCTTGGCATAGCGGCGCGGGAAAGACCGCGACAAATCGGGCGGCAGCTCTTGACGCTGGCGGCATGCACGCTGATAGCGCTGCTGCTGGCGATGCCGCAATTGCTGCCGAGCCTGGAGCTGATCGGCATGTCCAACCGCGGCAGCGGCTTTAGCGCGGGAGAAGTCACCGCTTTCTCCTTGCCGCCTAATATGTTGGGGCGCGCCCTGCTGCCGAGTTACGACGGGCAGCTCTTCGGCGAGTATGTCGCTTACCTGGGGGTGATCGGGCTGGGATTGGCGCTGTGGGGCGTCGCGGCGAGTCATCTGCCGGCCGGGCTGCGCCGGCTCTGGATCGCTATGGCGCTTTTTGGCTTGCTGCTGGCATTAGGGCGCAGCAGTCCGCTCTTTCTCTTGCTGGCGGAATTGCCGCTATTCAACCTGTTTCGCGTGCCGGCGCGTTTCCTGGCTTTATACACCTTGGGCATGTCAATCCTGGCGGGTATAGGTTTTTCCGCGCTTGAGCGCCGATCTTCATTTAGATCAACAAGCGGGGAAGCGCAAAGCGTCCGGCGCGGCATCATAATAATTGGGCTGATAATCGCCTCGCTCATCTTGCTGACGCGCTTCTTGCTGCAGCCCGGTACTGGCGCGATCTTTGGCGGGAACGCGATCAGCGATTCTTCACTGGTTCTTTGGGGGCTGGCGCTTTTGCTATTGCTCTCGCTGCTGATCTTAAGCCATCGTCGGCTGCCTTATGCCGCTTTGGCGCTGGTCTTTGCCGAGCTGCTGCTTGCCGGCTGGGCATGGATTTGAAGGCGCAGTTCCACGCCTTGGACGCGGTCAAAAAGCAAGAGATGCTGATGCCCAATCTCGCGCTCACCTGGGGTATCCCCAGCATCGACGGCTTCGGGGGCGGCATCACGCCGACGGTCTTCTATTCGCAATTCATGTCTCGGCTGCTGCCGGATGGCGCGGAACGCCCTGTCGATGGCCGCCTGGGGGAGCGGATGGCGCTGCCCGAATGCCGCGGCGCTTGCATTCCCGAACTGCGCTGGCTGCAGAAGACCGATACGCGCTATCTCATCGTCGACAAGGTGCATGATATTTGGCACGACGACATCGCTTATGACACCGCATTGGCCGACTTCTGGCAAGAAACCGAGCGGATTCCCTGGTCCCCCGAGCCCTTCGATCAAGCGCGCGTCCTGCACACCCAGCCGCTGGCGAACAGGAACGATGCCATCCAGCTAGAGAATGGCCTGCTGCTCACCCTTACCGACCGCGCCGGTTTGGTGGCGCCGCAAACGATCATCTTGCCAGACAGCGCGCAAGGTCGTGAAGAAGCCTTGCGCCTGATCGACGACGGCGGCCAGATCTTCATTCACGGAGACGCCGATCTAGACGCGCTGACTCTCGATCAACCTGGACAAGCGAGCATCGTCGAATATGCTGATACCCGTGTGGTCTTACAGGTCGAAGCGCCCGCGCCGGCTTATTTGATCCTGCGCGACGCTTTTTACCCGGGCTGGACAGCCAGCGTGAACGGCGAATCAATGCCGATTCAGCGCGCCAATGTGATCTTTCGCGCGCTACGAGTGCCGGCTGGGAGCAGTCGAGTGGTCTTCGCATTTGAACCGCAGCTGTGGCGGCTTGCCTTGGCAGTCGGTCTCATGCTCTGGGTCGCGGCTTTGTCCTTGCTTGTCATGTTCATGCGCCGCGGCGCTGGTCCACGCCTCCTAGGATGAGGCTTGCTCTTTCGGCTTGATTACCCGACCCGTAGTCCGCCATTTCGATCCTGACGAATCTCCATTAAACTCGTGGCCAATCGTCCGCGATTCCCCCCCAAATATGAAAGAACTGCCATGAGTGCAATGAAGTCTCTCGCCATGCAAGTACATATCGGAGCAAGCGCGTCGGGAATTTATCGCGCCTTGACGACGACTGATGCCGTGCAGGCTTGGTTGGCGGAATCGGCCGATATTGATCTAGCCGCCGGACGCTTCCTGTTTTGGGGTGTGGAGACGCCTTTCAACCCAAGCCAAGATGACCAACACCAGACACTGCTGGCGCATGAAGCCGATCGCCTGCTGAAATTCGCCTGGGATCCGGGACACAGCGCCAGCGAGGTCACGATTGCGCTGCGGGAGTTGGACGCCGAGCGAACCGCGCTGACCTTGATTCATCAACACGAGGAACAGCAGTGGAGCGAGGCTTTCTCGCTTGAGGATTTCTGGTTTGTGCATCTGGAAAACCTGCGCCGGAATATCGATGGCAGATCCAGCGAGGCGCGCGTCGACTTCAGCGCGCCGATGACGGGCAATATCGAGCATACGCTGGAATCCAGCGCGTCCCCGGAAGACGTCTTCAGCGCGCTCACCCGCCCCAGCCTGATGGAACGCTGGATCGCCAATCGGGCGCAAATAGCATTGAAGCCCGGCGGGACTTATGATCTGGGCTGGGGCATCGAGGGCATCCGCGTGCTTGATTTCGCGCAAAACCTAAGGCTGAGCATCAGTTGGCAGATGGGGGACGAGGTCCCCACCCGGGCGAGCTGGCGGCTCGAGCGCCTTGCCGGCAAGACGCGCATTCGTTTTGATCATAGCGGCTTCACGCCGGATTTCCCGAACAACGGCATCTGGATCGGCTGGCTGAACTACCTGAATTGGCTGCGGTCGGTGGCGGAATACGGCGAGACTTGGCAGCCGCCCGCCATCCCGCTGGACGGTCATCCCTGGGCGCAGATTTATCCCAAGTCCATGCACGAGATGCAAGATAAGCTGGTACAATCCGACCTGCAATTGGATGCCTAAGCGCGGATGCGTTAGCGCCGAAGACGCGGGAGCAGCTCAATATGACAGGCACATATGGCGGGAAACATTCAGCCACGGCAGCCCTGAGAAATGCGCTGACCTACCAGGGATTGCGCAATCCGCGAACGAGCCAAACCTTGAGCGAAGCGCTAATCCTGGGCATCGGCGGCGGCTTGGGCGCGGGATACATCTTGTGGGAATTCGACAAATACGATTCGGCGCTGATTGTGCTGGGTTTCCGCAATCGCTGGAATTACACAGCCGACTTCCTCAAAAATGCCTGCGAGCGCCTCAATGTCGCTGTCGACATGCGCGAAACGACCAGCGTGAAGAAAGCGCAGGCGAACCTGAACGACGCGCTGATGGCCAGCGGGACGGCGCTGCTTTGGACGGACAAAGCCAGCCTGCCCTATCATAGCCTGCCGCCCGCGCAAAAGGGGCATATCATTCATCTCATTCGGGTCGAGGATGACAAAGGTGACGGAAACGAACGCTATCTGGTTGATGACCAGAGCGCGCGCCCTTGGTCATTAAGCCGCGACGCGCTCGCGAGCGCGCGGCAACCGATTCCCTCCAACAAACAGCGCAGTATCAGCCTGCAGCCTGCGGGGCATTTCGATTTGGCGAGCGCGGTACGCGCTGGCATCAAGGACCATATCGCCCATTTGAGCCGCAGCTCGGAGTCATTTTCGCTGCCGGTGTATCAGAAATGGGCGAAGCTGATGACACATGCCAAGAACAAGAAAAGCTGGCGGGTGGTCTTCGCGCGGCGCGCCGGCTTGTATGCGACCTTGCGCAGCGTCTACGAAGGCATCACGCTGGACGACACAGAAGGCGCGGGACTGCGAGAGCTCTATGCCGAATTCCTGATGGAAGCGGCGGATATACTCGCTGTCGATCTCGGCGCGGCGGCGGCGGGATATCGCGCTTGCGGCGCCGCATGGCGCGCCCTGGCGCAGACGGCTCTGCCCGACGAGCTGCCGGTCTTCGCCGAAACCAAAGCGCTGATGCGCGCGCGCTACACGGCTTTCGCGCGACAAGATCAATCGAGCCTGGACAGCGCCATGAAGGACTTGGCGGCGCTGGAAGCGGAGAATAATCTGGCGGGCTGGTCCCTCGAGGAGGGCGCCACCGACGCCCTTTTTGAGCGCATGGGCGAACAGCTGCAAAGCGTTTATGAAGCGGAACGTTCCGCGCTGGACGCGCTGAAACAAGCGCTGTCATAGCAAGCAACGGGCATAACGACGAGCATAACGATGAGCATAACGATGAACAAAGGAGAACGCGGCATGAAACTGGGAAGCTATGTCGAGGTATTGAATTTTGTGCACGATACCGGGGCGGCCGGCGAATACTACAGCAAGCTGGGTTTGGTCCCCCTGGGCGCTGATGTCTATACCGATGGCCGCTATCACCTGCAACTGTTGACAGGCGAGGGCGAAAACCCCAGCCTGCGCTATTTCGGCAGCGATATCGACGCGCTCCAGGCGAGCGGGCTGAAGGTCGTCGACAATGCGCTGACCAGCCCGACCGGCGTCAAGATTCTGCTCGATCCCGCGCCAGCGCCGCGGCAGCTGCCGCATGAGGACATCGCCAAAGCGCCCGATATCACGCGGCTGGGCAAGTTTGGCGAGCTTTCGGTGATGACGGACGATCTGGAAAGAGAAGCCGCCTTTTGGGAAGCGGCCGGTTATGAAACGCTGGGCAAATATGAACAGCCCATGCCCTGGGGCATCTGGTGCGACGACATGTACCTGATTGGCATCCATCAATACGGCATGATCGAGCCATTTTCCATCACGCACTTCGACCCCGAAATGAAAGCTGTCAACGAGCAACTGGTCGCAGAGGGATTCGAGCTAGGCGCGTTCATGGACAGCGGCGACGAAGGCGACTTGTCGCATGCCACGCTGATGAGTCCCTATGGCATCAAGTTTTATCTCTTCACCGGGGATATTTCCGGGGCGAAGCCATAAAGCCCATACCACAATCGCGCCATTTCCGCCCATCCTATGCCTTGCTTAGCACAGGCTTTCCGGATAGTCCCTCCGAAAGGTTTCTGGCGTGCGCGCCACCATGTCTCGCACCCATTCAATCACATGGGGCGCGGCGCCCAGTCCGATCGCCACCTCCAACTCAATCTCCCGGCAGATTAGTTCTTCCCTGATCGAGTCTTCCAGATCACAAGCATAGGCTTGGTGTCCCGCATCCGCTCGATGTATGTGGCAGGCTTCGTGAACAATTACCGCGGACATGCGCGTCTCGAACCCATCCGACCTCGGTCCCGACCACGGCGCAAAAAATGTCCTGCCTCTCTCATCCACGAAACCACCGAGTAGGTCAGGACTGGCTTGTTGGATCTTGTTCAGGGCTCGGAGCGCGTAGTGGTAGCGCTCCGGCATCCCGTTTCGTAGCTCCTCGAGCCTTGTCGTCATATAGTCCACGAAGTCCGCATCGCCCACGATGCTAATCACACTGCCCGGAAGCTGGCATTGATTGTTCTGGAAGGCGTAATGCCCCGCCTCCCAATCCTCGTCGCTGTTGCATTGCCAATTCATTTCACAGCAATTGTTTAACGAAATGGGTCCCGAATCCAGCGTGGGCAGTCTTGTAAATGACGTCGAGGGCTGGATGCTGCCGCTCGTATACCCGATGATGCGAGCGCTCTCGGGCGCGCCCGGCGCTGACCCCGCCGATTGCCCCGGCGCCGCGCATTGATTGTTCTGGTAAGCGTAGTAGCCTGCCGCCCATTCCAACTCGTTGCTGCATTGGCGATTAACGAAACAGCAGTTGTCAATGTTATCAATCTGAGCGCCCGGCGCGCTGACCGGCTGCGCTGAGGTTGGCGACTGCGATTGCGCCTGCGCTTGCGCCGGTGCTGAACATTGATTGTTCTGGAAGGCAAAATAGCCGTCCGTCCAGTCTTGGTCAGTCTGGCACTGGCGGTCGACGAAGCAGCAGTTGTCGATGTCGTCCGCGATCCCCGCCGCCGCCATTGCCCAGACGAGAACCGCTATTATCATCAATGCGAAGGCTCTTGCTTTCAATTGCTGTCTCCTAGATAAAGCTTGACTTTCATAGAGTTTTTCCTTGCTTGTTCGTAGCTAAAATCGCAACCGTCCTCTTCATGAAGAACCGGCCAATTTCAAGGTTCTGCGCTTCAGGGCAAATTCCGGAGCCGAGGAAGCCAGCCCATGCTCGACCTAAGCCCTGGTATGCCTAGCTAGCATACTTCGTCCGACACCTTGTACTCCCCAGAGCGGATGTCAGCGGCCAAATTTCGATAAGTTTCAATCAAAGAGGGCTCAACATTGAGTTCAATCAAGACATCCACCTGCATACCCGTGCAGATTGCTTCCTCTCTGATCCGAGAACAGCCATCTCTTACATGGTACCCGGCATTAGCTCGATGAACGTGGCAAGCTTCGTGCACTAGCACCGTGGACAGCACCTCGACACGCCTATTTCGAGGATCAAAATATCCGCCCCGCCCCACAAAAAATGTCCGTCTGAGGGCATTAATACCAGCCCCACCGTGCTTTTCGTTCTGTTCGACCTTGTCCACGCCGTCGAGCACGTAGTTATAGCGATGCGGCAGCCTGGTCCACAGCAGGTCAAGCGCGCGCTCCCATGGATCGACAAAGTACGGGGGACCCACGATGCTAATCAGCCCAGGAAGCGAGCAATGACCGGACTGTAATGCCGCATAGCCCGCAGCCCAATCCTGGTCATTGTTGCATTGCCAAGTGTACTGACAGCAATTGGTAGTGGAAATGGTTTCCCCGAGAGCGGGCAGGATGCTAGGACCGGTGGAAGGCAGGACGCTGCGCCCGTTCCTGTTCCCGATGACAACCCCGCTGGCGGTCCGCAGGATAACCCCGCTGGCGGACTGGGAAGACGCTGAGGTCCCCGATTGCCCCGGCGCCGCGCATTGATTGTTCTGGTATGCGTAGAAGCCTGCCGCCCATTCCAACTCGTTGCTGCATTGCCGATCGACGAAGCAGCAGTTGTCAATGCTATCAATCTGAGCGGGCGCCGCGCTGACCGGCTGCGCTGACGTTGGGGCAGCCGATTGCGCCGGGGCTGAGCATTGATTGTTCTGGAAGGCGAAGTAACCGTCCGTCCAGTCCTGGTCAGTCTGGCACAGCCGATCGACGAAGCAGCAGTTGTCGATATCGTCCGCGATGCCCGCCGCCGCCATAGTCCAGATGAGAACTGCTATTATCATCAATGCGCAGGCTTTTGACTTCATTTAGCCGCTCCATCCCGAATGTTTGAATGCCGTATAGACCGCGTATCATGATTGTATCCGCCTGCGCGTCCCTTGTCAACTGACGCGAAAAAATAAAAACAGGGGTAGGACAGCCCCACCCCTCAACGCTAATACGGCGCGATTAACTCTGCCCGATCGTCGATGACGCTTGCGCCGATGACGACAAATCGCGTCAGATCGGCTGGCTCCAGCGTCAAGCGAATCTCGTGCCGTGCCCCGCCCTGGCCGACCTCATGCTGCTCGCCGATGATGAAGTATTCCTGGTCTCTGTGCCCGGTCCGCGCTTCGCTTATGCGAATGCGGTCAAACAAGCTTAGTCGGCGCGCGGACGGATGCTGGCGCGCGTCCAGCCGCAGCTCGCTCACTATGCCAGCCGGATGTTTGCGCCGCGCGAGTTCATAGCTCGCGAAGGCTTGCGCCGTCGCGATATCGGACAAGGCGGGCAAGTCTTGGGTGAGATGTTTCAGCCCGTGCAGATGAATACCCGCGCCATCGCCGACGGTCAGCTCCAGCGGGTCGCGGCGGTTGAGCGGCTTGCCGATGACGAGCAATTCGGTCAGGAAAACATCGCGAACGCTGTTGTTTTCCACACGCGCAAGCAGGGACGTGAAGCCGATCTCGATTATGCGAGCGGATACGTTCTCCTGGATCGCGCCGCCATTGCCCGCTTCGTCCCGGTGAAAGGCGGCTCGCAACCGCTCGAATTCGAGCAAGCCGATTGGCTGCCCCAGCTCGTCCGTGAAGCGCAGGTTGAGCGTCAAGCCAGTCCGCGCGCCGATACGCTCTGCCCGCGCCAACTGCCAAAGCGTGGTTCCATTCGCCCCCACTTCGCGCGGTGTCATCCGCAGCGTGATGCGGTTGACACGCTGATCGCCGTAAGCATAGGACATACCTGTCATGTTGTCGGCGAAGGTCGCCGACAATGCCTCTCTCACCAGCGTTTGATGTCGGTTGAGGAATACGGCGTCGCCGCCCCGGTCAATGAAGAAGCGGCCGCGTTCGCTTTCCGCCAGGTCGCGAATGGCGCGGCGGATCGAAGTTGACTCGTCCCACCAATCGCCGACATAGGCGAAGCGCGTCTTGCCGGCATGCAAGCGCCGCGACAGGTTCTGCGGCGGGAAAACCCGCACGCTGTCGATGCGGTTATGGTCCGGCGCATCAACGATGCAATAACCCGCCACTGCCGCGCGCCGTACCAGCGCCCCATCCAGCAGACGATCAATCACCGCATCGGCGCTGACATCGCTGATGGGCAAGAGCCGCGCCGGGCTCGCTTCCAGCCAGGGCTGAATGTCTTGTACATGCAGAACGGCATGTCCCTCGCTCCAGTCGCCAGCCTCGACCGAGACCTGGCTGATGAATCCGGTGAACAGGGTGACGCGCTCGTCACCGTCTTCGCAGGCGATTTGCAGCCGCGTGCCGATATCAAGGCGCTTTCGTTCAGGCGAAAAAACGCCGTTCGCATTGCGCAGCGCGATCTGCGCCATGCCGTAATCCGCGCTGCTATCATAAGGTTGCCGCAGACCCAGGCGCCATTTCAGTTCGTGCACATGATCAGCCAGATCTTCGTCTAGGTCGCGAAAAATCCCGTCATGGTTCTTGTCGATGGCGATGATATATCGGTCCCTCATGCGCTAGATCTCCATCATCCAGGTATGACGGAAGGCGCAGCCGTAGAAGTCGCTCTCATCGTAGGCGAATACGCCCGCCTCGACCGCTACCCGCGCCGGCGCCAGCAGCGCCTCGCCCAAGGTGAGGTCGGCCGCAATCGCGGCGACATAGTTGTCGATTAGGCTGACCAGATGCGGCAAATGCCCGCGCATGCCAATGCCCTTCTCGGTCGGCGCCGCCAGCAGCAGGTGCGTCAGCGAATAGTAGACCGTCTTGGCGTTGCCGCTGAATGTGACAGATTGCAGCCCTTCCTTGCGTTCTTTGAAGAGGCGCTCTTTTTCCAGTTCCAGCGGCAGTATCAGCAGCGCCGGCAGATGGGCTGGGCTAATGCTATTGGGCAGTTCATCAATATCGAAGTTCTTGCGCACGCCGCTCACGCGGATGAGCGACAGGTTGGACAAGGCAATGCGAAAACTCGCCATTGGCATCTCCTTTAGCGTGATTGAGCTTGTATGATTTGTGGGGGGCGCGCCGGTTGCAGACTCGGCTCAGCAGTCTTTGGGATTCCGGCTGCGCGAGCTAGCGCGACAGGTTCTGTCGGCGTTTTTCAAGCGCTTCGTCTTCCGCCAGCATCCGTTCCAGCTCGGCTGTTTCCAGCTCATCGACATAGTGGTCGATGACAAGTTCCAGATAGGCGGGAAGACCGCTGTGGATGTTTTGAAAGTTGGCGATAAAGCGCGGATCGGAATTGTACATTTGTCCCAATCCCCGCAGCATATCGAGGCTCGGCTCATAAAAGCGTCGCAGGTGTTCTTGCCAGCGCTCCAGGATGTCAACTACCGGGCGGTCGCCGGCGACATTACCCGCCTCCATCGCCTCGGCCAGGTCGGCATAGATCTGATTGCCCTCGGCGATGATCGCTTCTTGCTCCGCCTCGTTGTAGCTGTTCCAGCGTTCGATCGACTCGTTGACCGTGCCGGGACCATATTGCAAGCGCGCCTCGCGCTCGTATTGCTTTTGTTCTTCCGCGTTAGGGACTTTCAGTCGGCTTTTTTTCTTGCTCATCGTGCTTCCCCGCTTGGCATTCAGCTAGCCTATGATACGCGGATTTGCGACAGCGCGACAGGCGGAGTCAGGACCCTTGGCGCTTGAGGTCCTCGGCATTGTTGTAGCGTCGTATCGACGGATATCGCCAGGCGACCCAGCCGGTCATCAGCGCCGTCGCCAGCCCGCCGCTGAAAATGGCGAAGGGCGCACCGAAGAGCGAAGCCAGGAGGCCCGCGCGCAGCTCGCCCAGTTGAGGACCGGTCATGAAGAACAACATATTGGCGGAAGTCATCTGGCCGCGCAGCTCGTCGGGGGTCGCCAGTTGGCGGATTGTGCCGCGGATGATCGACGACATGGTATCGCCGGCGCCGGTCAGCGCGAACAAGACGTAGGACAATACGAAGACGGTTGAAACACCGAATATCGCCGTGGCCAGACCGTAGAGCGCTACACTGAGCAAGAGGATGAGACCCTGCCGTTTCATCTCGCCGCGCAGGGACAAGATCGTGCCTACCAGCAAAGCGCCGATTGGCTGCGCGGTGGCGAGCAAACCATAGCCAGCCGCGCCGACGCCGAGAATCTGGCCCGCGACGATCGGCAGCATGGTGCGGGCAGAGGCGAAAAGCGTGGCGAAGAAATCGAGCAGCATCGTGCCCAAGACGATACGCGTACTGAAGGTGAAGCGCAAGCCCGCCAAGAGTGTTCGCCAGCCGATGCGCGCTTCGGCAGAGGACTGGCCGCGATGGCTGATGCGCCAGATCGCGGCTGCCGAAAACAAGAATGTGACCGCATTGAGGCTGTAAACCAAACCCACGTCGAATTGCGCTACCAACAAACCCGCTACGGCCGGACCAATGATGGTCGCCACTTGCATCACCAAGGCGTTCAGGCTGATGGCATTGCTCAAGTGACGCGCTTCGACCACATTGGCCACGATCGATTGCCGCGCCGGAAAATCGAAAGCCATGGCCGCAGCCGCCAACCCGGTCACAGCGTAGATCGCGCCGACGCTAACCTGCCCGTTCAATGTTAGCAGCGCTAAAGCGGCAGCCAGCAGCGCCGACAGACACTGCGTCGCGACCATCACCAGCCTGCGCTCGTAGGCGTCAGCCAACAAGCCGCCCAGCAAGGCAAAAAGAAACACCGGGATGACGCGGGCCAAGCCCAACATGCCCAAGCCAAAAGCCTCGGAGCCCATCACGATATCATTGCCAAGCAGGTTGAATACGAAGGTTTGCCCGCGCAGCAACTCGAAGACGTGCCAATTGATCGCGAAATTGCGCATCTGCGAACCGGTCCAAGAGACAGTCTCACCCAGCCACAAGAAACGAAAATCGCGATAACGCAGCGCGACCAATCGGCTGTATTGTTTCGTCATAGACTTCCGTCGCCGCGCTGCCCCCAATTCATCGCGCTAACATAGCGCAGAGCGCGGGTGAAAACCAGAAGCAATCGCGCGCGCGAAACGCGGTGTCGCGAAGGATTTGCGGGCACTGTCAAGAGCTCAGCCGCCGCAGCCGCCGCAGCGCGGGCGGTGTTTCATCTTCGAGCAAGCCCGCCGAATTGATCAGCAGTTCCGCATAACGCAGGCACAAGTCGCGGATTGCAGAGGCTGCCTGGTAGATCTCGAGCGGCTCACCCTTGGCATGGGCCACCTCCTTGGTTCCATTGACGCCGCGCAGAGCCTGCAGGCGGTTGACTTCACTGTCGATTGCAATTAGCCGCAGATATTCGCTTTTCACCCGCAGCAACTGCCCGACCTGGAAGCGCGGGCTGATGCCATCTTGATCCTTTCCATCAACATCGTCGACCGTTATCCATGCGGCGCCGGGGTCTAGTTTCAAGTCCCTGAGCGTATCCCCGCTTTTCCGCCAGGCTTGGCTCCAGCGATCATGCCAGCCCCAGACCCCAGTGACGCTTAGGTCTCCGCTGAGTAGGCCGCCGTCGTTCAGAATCAGCACGCTGGCTGGCAGATCAGGCCGGCTTGGTACACGGCGCACAGTATCCTGGCTGATATTGCCTTGCTCGGATTCGATGGAAATCAAGTCCAGGAGGTCGTCCGGCAATATCAACTCGCGCGGATTGGATCCGTCGCGCCTCAGCCGGCGTGTCTCCAGCGCGGGGCAATAGCGCCTTTGCGTCAGCGATTCGATGAAATGACTGGCTTTTTCGAGCGCCTTTCTCAAATCGGCATCGGCGGCGCTGTCGGTCTCTGTCAACTGCAAATGACGGCGAAATTCGTGCAAAGTTGCTATGCTGTACATAGGGTTCCTCTCTGTTCTGTTTACAGAATCTTGCGCGGCGCGCGGCAGATAGGCTCCGATAGGCTCGCGCTGTTTTTGCCCGGGCGGTACCCGTATCAACTTATGAGATAGCGGAGCGGAAGGCACTCAACTTGAAAATCGTCGCCATAGCGCCAGAGCAGTTTAATCCCGCGCGCCATCGGCTGCCGGTCGCCGGCGAGTTGTTGCTGCCTGGCGTGCAAGTAGAGATCCAGGCGGACGGCGTCGCCTTTGCGCTCGAGCAGGCGCTGATGCAAGGCGATGCCTATGGCACGGTGATTGAGTTGGCTCGACCGGGCGAGGGTGTGGAGGTCGCGCTAAACGCGGCGCGTCAGGATGATGGGGGCTATTTTTTCGAGGCGCTGTGGGTGGTCGTGGGTTGAGGGGTGCTATGCGACGTATACACGCCGTTCATTTTGGCTCGCGGTAGCGCCTCGAATGCTGTAATCTTGGCCAAAGGATAAGCTTCTATATGCTACTGCTGTATTCTTTTCGTATTCGTCAAGGATATCGGTCATGTCTATGGCAGTGAAATTGTCAAAGTTTCTTGGCTCCGGAATAGTAAGACCATCTTCAAGCAAGAAGTATATGAAGTCAATCATCGCTGATCTTACATTCGCCTTGGCTTCGTGCTTCGTATCACCGTCGGAAACGCAACCAGGCAACTCTGGCACTCTTCCGAAAAAATATGTTTGGCCGCCTGGCGATTCAAGCGCCTGCAATTCAATTTGGTAAGATCTTGACGCGAGTTCTTCCGCTCGTCTAAGCCGATCCTCATTCATTTGTGCTACTCCATTGCGTTTTCAACACTGACCGCTCCCACTTAAAGTATCTTTCGTCTACTCCATTTTGTCAATCATCTTTATCGCCTCACTAACATATGGTGTAGAGTCCTTCAGCCTCCGAGGCAAAGTCGCTCGGAGTGATGGATAAACGGAATGAGTAATCACGTAATGACGACTTCCGTTCCTAATGTCGAATCCGAAACCCCGATACAGGCGAATTAGGTCATTGCTCGTCCAGCCAGATTTGGACTTCCTCATACGTTCGAGCAGTTTCTCCGCTTTGCGCCCGGCCATTTATGCCTCTTGCGCTAGCATCTGTATCGTGGTTGATGCACTCACAATACCTTCATCCACATCAACACTGAATGTATATATTCCTACTTGCTTAAACTCCAACTGGTTGAATTCCAAGACGAAATCGCATTCGGGGTCTACGCCAGGTGTTCCCGACGGCATATTAAAATTGCCCGACATCTCAACCAACGTCGTATCTGATGGATTCGTTACGGTTACGGTAAGCTTGTGAACAGAGGGGGTATCACCCTGGGCTCCTCTGATCCGTGTAACCAAATAAACGCGCTTCGGTGATTCATCAGTTGAATCCGGTTTGAAGCGATTATACACACCGAGAATGTTCAACTTGCCTGAGCCTGACTCGACGGCGGCATATTCAGCGGTCAACAGCATCACTATTTTCACAATGTCCCTCGACTTTGACTATTTCGTCAAGACTGGTAGATTCTACCACACTCACAAAGGGCGGAGACCCCAAAGCCCCCGCCCCGCGATGCCTAGAGCGCGATGTTGTACAGACAGCTCGCCACTTCGTTATCGAAGCGCGCGAATGCCAGCCGCACCGTCGCCGTCAGTTGATAACTGTCGTAATAGGCCAGGTAATCGACGCTGACCGCGATCTTGCGCCGATAACCAACCGTCCAGCCCGGACGATAAACACAGAGCGCCTGACCGCGATTGTTGCTGCCGTCGCCGACCTTGCCATCGGCTTCCGTCAGCGGCATCTCGGCCGAGACATAGACCGGTATGCCATCCACGAGACCGATCTGACCGGTCTGCGCCGTCGCCAGCGGACCCGCCTTGTCCATGGTCAGGAATTCTTCGATGCCCAAGAGCTTGGCATAGGTGCCGCTATCGACGATCCAAGCCAGGTCAGAGGGGCGCGCGGCGTACTTGGCCGGCATCTTGAAGCGCGCCTCGCGCATCTTGGCTAAGCTCGGCGCGCCATTGAGATTGATGCGATTGCCCGTGTTGTCCACCAGCGGCAGATGGCGCAAACCGTTCATCGACAGGTACTTGGCTGTAGCGGGTGGCGCGGCGTGATCGCGATTGATATTGCCGCTGGCCGCTGTCGTGGCGTCGCCATTGAGCAGCACATTGTCGATGGCATCCGCGATCGCCCGCACCGCCTGCTGCCGATAGATGTTCAGCACCGGGATCATGGCGTCTTCAACAAGTTCGCTGCTGAAGCCCACCCGCAGCGCCAACTTCTTGGCGTGGAGCGTCACCACCCGCGAGCCAATCTTGCTATCCGGAATCGGATTGCCCGCTCCCAGGCTCAAATGCGCCTCGTCGCTCGTTTCCGGCACGAAATAGACTTGCGGGTCAGTGCCTTCAATGGGCAGCTCGAAGGGATTGCTCGGCATTTCGATGGCTTGAAACAAGGGCAGGATGGTGTTATCTTGGCGCGCCTTGTGCCAGATCTGCTGGCTCCAGAGCTCCGGCGCCCATTCATCGCCGAAGCCAGTCTGGGTACTGTAGGCGAGCTCGTCAGCCTTGATTGCGCTTAGCTTAGCCATGCCAACTTTCTGCGACAGCGCGTTGGAATAGCGCTCGCTCACGCCGTGGAAACTCTTGGCAGAGCGCATCAGCATGTAGCCGTGCAGCATGTCCATCGCGTCCAGGCTGTCGAACTCGCTGTTGATTTGGATGCGCCCCGCCTTCATTGCCTCGCGCTCGTCCGCCAGCGGCAAGCGCTTGATAGCGGGGCTAGATGATGCATTCATTGATGCTCCTTCCTGTTGTTCTTCATCAATAATTGGGCTGTCTGTCGCTTCGATGCCCAAGCGCGACAGATCCAAACCCAGCGATTTGTAAGCGCTTTTGAGGGTTTGCACATCTGTCTGTCGCGGCTCGGCCGGCGAGGGTGTCAGGCTGCCTTCCACGATGGGCCAGCGTTTGATGCGCCCATCTTCGTCGACATCCACCAAATGCGGCAAACTGCCCGATGACCAGCTCAGGATGCCCAGGTCCACCAGCCGCCGCACCGCTCTCACATAGCGTTTGTGCAGGTCCAGCTGCGCCTCTGCCCAGAGCCCTGTATCATCCGGCCGCAAGGTATCAATGACGCCGATGACCGCTGCTTTCAGCGCGCCATCCAAGCCATGGTGATACAAGACCGGACGCTGCTCATACCAATCCAAGCCCACATCCGTTTGCGGGGTGAAAAACTCGCCTTGCAGGTCGCGGCGGGGTGCTCCGCCGGTGGCGCTTCCCTCGTCACTTTGGACGTCACTTTGGGGGTAATCGCCCCAGACCAGCAAATAGCCGCCGATGCGACCAGTCGGCGCGTCAATCATCTTGACCGCCTTATCATGCATATTGCGATCCTTTCTCTTGTCACCTTGCATTTTCAAGCTGCTCGTTAGTCTCCACACGACCGCCCGTACTATCCTGCTGCCTCAGTCCGTCCACACGCGCATGTCATGGTGCGGCGGCGGGCAGCCATCCAGCAATCAGCGCGCCGCCGCTACCACCCCGTCGGTGAAACCGCGATGACCCGCTGATTGCGTTTTTAAGCATCTGATGAGCGCTGTCATCAGACCATCTTGATAGCGAGATTAGCACTATTGTTCTATTAGTGGTGAATGGATTATCGCAGGTTATTGAGTTCTAACGAAGACTTGTCCGATTGCTTGCGCCGCGCGCCAAAGGTCGACAGATAAGGTCCGATCGACCCCTGTCTTCAGAGAAGGCCTTCTGAGAGGATTCGGATGGAAGGATTCGTAAACGAAAGGCTTATCTAAGCGCTTTGGCTGGCTCGCCATTCCGCCATCGTTTTGCTGCCCTTGCTGCGATTGCAGCCCGAGCACAAGAGCTGCAAATTGTCTGGATGGTCGGTCCCACCACGGGAAATCGGCAGGATGTGGTCAACATCCATGATATTAAAGGGAAAGTGCATGCCACAGGCGGCGCAATTTCCTTCTTGCTCCCCGTAGAGGCGGTGCCGGTGCGTGCGATAATTGGGCAGCTTGCCCAGGTCGGTGCGCTTGGGCGGCTTATCCAAGACGTTGACGCCCCGCCACATCGGCAGCTGATAGGAGCGGATGCGCTGGTTGACCAGCTTGATAGCCAGCGGCGACAAATCACAGCCGATCCAGCGGCGGTTCTTTAGCTCGGCGGAGACAAGCGTGGTCGCGCAGCCGCAAAAAGGATCGAAGACCAGGTCGCCTTCGTTGGAGGAGGCGTCGACGATGCGGTCCAGCAAGGCAAGCGGCTTCTGGGTCGGGTAGCCGGTGCGCTCTTTCGATGCTGGATGCACGACAGAGATTTCCCAAACATCGCGCATTGGGACGCCTTTCGATTTTTCGTCAACGGTTATGCTGTGTCGTCTTCCAGATTCAGAGTCTGTGACATCGATCCGCCTCTTGCCCTTCCACATTCGCTGGCTTGATTCTGACAATGGATCATAAAGTTGATTCCAGGTCCATGTGTCGCTCATCGTGTATCGCAATACAACATCGTGCATCCGTTGGAAATTGTTTCCCTTGGCGGGCCACCTTCGATACCACCAAACAATCTCATTGCGGAAATTGTCCTTGCCCAAGGTGGCGTCCAGCAGCAGCTTGAGATAATGGCTGGCGGTGGGGTCGCAATGCAGGTATAGGCTGCCGCTCGGCTTGAGGATGCGGCGCATTTCCATCAGGCGCACCGCAATCATAATCAGATAGCTCATCATGCTTTTGCCATGCGTTACCCGCGCCGCTTCTATCACGCTGTAAGCCGCGGGGTTGCGGTCGGCGAGTTCACCATGCTCGCAGACATCGACATCCGACAGCGTCCAGGTGTCTTTGAAAGCCGCGCCAGCCGCCACCGAGCCAATAGGCGCGGAATAATCTTGATTGGAATTAAAGGGCGGGTCGAGGTAGATGAGGTCGACGCAGTCATCGTTCATCCCGCGCATGACCGGCAGGTTATCGCCCACCCACACCGTCTTGTCTTTGAAATTTAGCTCCGCCATGACTTTCCTCCGCGTTGAATTACTGGGCTATAACCTTAGCCCAGCACAGGTCCGATATAGCGCGCGCTGGCCATCAGCAGCAGCGAGACCAAAGCCAAGCACATGCTGACACGGCCGTTGCGCCGCAGCTTGGCTTCTAACTCCGTCAGCTTCTCCTCGTCCACAGCCTTCCCCGCCGCGCGAGCATAGCGGATACCCAAGCGCCATGGCGCGAAGAGTCCATGCAGGAAAGCCAGCATACCAAAAATGGAGCCGGTAGTTATCACTAATCCGGGCCAGCTGCGCAGCGCGGCGCTGTAAGATAGCAGCTCATAGAGCAGCAAGCCGGCTAGCGTGGTGACCAAAGCGGCGGCGGGAATAAACCAGGTCCATTTGCCGGAGCGGTACAGCGCGCGCAGAAAACGCGAGCCGTCGGCACCCGCCTTCGCCGCGGCCGGCTCGATGAAAAAGCTCATCATCAGCGCCGCGCCCACCCAAATCAAACCGCCAACAATATGCAGCAGGCGCAATACGCTGATTAACAGCGCGCCGCCCATGGTACTGACATCGATTTCCATCAGCGCTTTCCTTTCCAACTGCGCATTGCCCGACCAGCGACAAAAACGGGACAAGATCATCAGCCCAAATCTATCCTAAAGTGAGCAGGTAAACAATCAAGTCGGCCAGGTCAGCCGCCGTCAGGCTCGCTTCATATTTCCCGTACATGACATTGGCGTAACCGGCGACCAGATAACGGCCCGGGCGCAATATGCTCCAATACAAGTACTCTTCGGCGCTTTCGCCATTGACTCGCTGCCCGGCAATATGCGCAATGCCCGCCAGCGCATTGCCGCTGCCGCTGCTTGCCCCGTTGACCGCGTGGCATGCGGAGCAGGCTGGCGCCTCATTATTCGACTGCCCAAAAAGCTTTTCCCCGCTGCCGGCGTCAGCAATGGCGAAATCCAATTGCTCGAATGTGATGCGGGGCTCATCGCCGGCGCTGCAAGCAGCCAGCAGGACCAAGAGCAAAGCGAGGCAAATCAAGCGCCCGACGCGGCGCAATCCTAGGGCAAGAGCCATTCACTGTCCTTTGACAAGCATCTGAATCGCCCCTATTATCGCAGCCAGCAAGCGCAATCACAATCCGAACTCGGCATTGGCAAAGATGATTTCTATCAGCTCATACGAAGAACTGCGTCAACTGCGCGCCCGCCAGCAAAGGCTAAGCGACGCCAGCCACTGCGATTCGGCAGGCGCGGCTGTCGCCAAGCTCGGCGCGCTGCAATCGCAAGAATGGGCATCGGCGCAACTGGCGATCGCGGCGCGAACACGTGGACTCACGCAGAGCGATGTGGTCCATGCCCGCGAAGTCGAGCGCAGTTTCGTCCTAACTTGGACGCTGCGCGGCACCTTGCACCTTGTGCCCAGCAAAGACGCGCTTTGGCAGCTCGAGCTCTGCGGTCCCGGCGTCATCCGCGCCACCCGCCGCCGCTACCAGCAGCTGGGCTTGAGCGCCGATGTCCGCGAACGGGCATTAGGCGAGATTGAAACCATTCTCAGAAGCAAAGGCGCGCTCACGCGCCCTCAGTTAGCGGAGGCGCTGGGCCGGCGAGGGATTCCAGTCGCTGGGCAAGCCATCCATCATCTGGTACGCTTCGCCGCCCTGCGCGGGCTACTCTGCCTAGGCGCTGAAGTCGATGGTGATTTGACATACGCGCTGCTCGACGAGTGGCTGCCGGCGGCAAAGGCGGCGCCCCCGCCTGATAACCCGCTAGCCGAATTCGCGCGGCGCTACCTGGCTGCTTATGCTCCGGCGCGCGCGGCTGATTTCGCGCGCTGGTCGGGCTTGGGCGCGGCGCAGGTCAAAGCGGCTTGGGCGGCTGTGGCGGCTGAATGCGCCGTCGTCACGCTGCCCGGTGGCGCAGCGCTGATGCCACGCGAGCAATTAGCGCATCTTCAGGCGATTCCCGCAATGCCAGCAGAGAAAACCGTCCGTTTGCTGCCGCGCTATGACAATTACCTGCTGGGATACGCCAGCCGCGCCTTCATGGTCGAGGACCGCTACGCCAAGCTGGTTCATCCCGGCGGCGGCTTAATCCGCACCTGCGTCATCGTGGATGGGCAGGCAGTCGCCAACTGGAAACTGGAGAAAAGACGGCATTGCTTCCGCATCACGGTCGCGCCTTTCGCAAGTCTTGAGTCCGCGATATTGCCGCCGCTGGAGCGCGAGGCGGAAGCGCTGGGCAAATTCCTCAATGCCCGCGCGGAACTGCGCGTCTCAAAGAGCTAACGCCGCGTCGACTTGCTTGACTACAAATCCAAATATTGTTTACAATGAATATAAGATAACTTGAAAAGGTGGTGGCGCATGAAGAATCCAAAGTTCGTCTCAATCACAGTAATATCATTTGTCCTCTTATTCGCATTCAGCGCGCTGCCATTGTTAGCCAACTCGAACCAGATCAGCAACTTCGAGTATGTCGGCTACAACGCCGACAGCGGCTATGACGAATTTCAGTGGGACACCTATGCCGGCGGCGGCGAAATCAAGCTGAATGTCAAAGACGGCGGCATCACCGCTGTGTGGATGCGCATGGCGAATCGCAAGGTCGCGCATTTGGACAATGGCAAAACCAAACTGAGCGTTACGCCCTTGCAGAACACAGCCGGCACAACCTTGAAATACCGCGTGAAAGTGGGCAATTCAAGCTGGAGCAATGTCATCGAGCTGGACTTCACCTAAGCCTGGCTTGGCAGCCAGCCCAGATCCCCTTCCCAAGTTTGCGGGAAGGGGATTTTTTTCTGCCCCGATTTAGCGGCTTGGGGGCAGCGCCCAGCCCCGAAGTTGACCGGCAGGTCCCAGGGCAATCGCTTCAAAATCCATAACTGTCGAATTTAACATCAAACTGATGAATTGTAGGGGCGAGCCTTGGCTCGCCCATGAAATTGGGTGCAAAATCGTGGGCGATTCACAGAATCGCCCCTACATTACGTCCTTTTTTGGCATATTTACCGATAAATCTCGGTGTTGGCGGTCATTGTCTACGCGACTCTCGGTGTCTACGTGGTGAATAAAATTTGAAGCGATTGCCCTGCGGCAGGTCCGCGAAAAGATTGACCGCCGATACTAAAAAGGCTTATGATGATAGTAGAGCATCTAAGAAAAGGCGGTAACACATGAAGAATCCAAAGTTCGTCTCAATCGCAGTAATGGCATTTGTCCTCTTATTCGCTTTCAGTACGCTGCCAGCTATAGCCAGCGGCTCATACGCAATCACCAACTTCGAGTATGTCGGCTTCAACTCCAGCACCTACTTTGACGAATTTCAGTGGAGCACCTATACCGCTGGCGGCGAAATCAAGATGTATGTCAAAGGCGGCGGCATCTCCGCTGTGTGGATGCGCGTGCAAAATCGCAAGGTCGAGCATTTGAACACTGGTGTAACCCGACTGAGTATTACAGCTTTGCTGAACAACCCCGGCACAACCTTGAAATACCGCGTGAAAGTGGGCAATTCAGGCTGGAGCGATATCATCGAGCTGGACTTCAGCTAAGCCTGGCTTGGCAGCCAGCCCGGATCCCCTTCCCAAGTTCGCGGGAAGGGGATTTTTATTGCCCCGATTTAGCGGCTCGGGGGCAGCGCCAAGCCCCGAAGTTGCCCGGCAGGTCCGCGTAAAAGATTGACCGCCAATATAAATTAGGCTTAAGATAGAAGTAGAGCCATTCACAAAAGGATGACAGCAATGACGATACGCTCCACCTTCAATCTCGCCGGCATGATGATCGCCCTGATTCTCCTGCTGGCCGCCCTGTCCGCGCTGGCGCAAAGCGGCAGCGTTGACAACCTGCAGTTCGCCGTCCGAACCTGGACCGTGCAGCATCTCGGCGGCTCAACGACTTATCATAAGTGGGAACTCAGCTGGGATTCCTTGCTAAATCAGGAGTCGGCGGCCGTCCAATTCAAAGGCGGCGGCATCACGGATGTCTGGACCACAGTCAACACAAGCAGCGCTATTGGTCCCCAAAGGTCCAGCGAATTGTTCGACCCGCTGAGCAACAACCCCGGCGGCAAGACCTTCAAGTTCCGCGTCAAGGTAGCGACTTGTACGCGTAGTGGCGCTGTAACCACTTGCGTCAGCACGGATTGGGCAACCCTGCAGCATACATTTTAGATAAGTAGCGCATCGGCGCGGTGGCTAGGACGAGCCGCGCCGACACGCGATTCATTCGCAACAATTCGCAATGAATCGCAAGGAAAGGAAGAACACAATGAAAACCCGAAGCGCAAGCAAAATTGCCGGTATGATGACCGCCCTGATACTCCTGCTCGTAGCGCTGATCTTGCAAGTCTACGCCGCTGACGATTACAAATTTGAAGAGGTAACGGCGGAGAATGATTGGGAGTTCAGTTGGCAGACCGAAAGCTACGAGAATTATGCTTGGATTCAATTCAAAGGCGGCGGCGTCACCAATGTTTGGACTTCCATTTCGAACGAGAGCTACTCGCGAGAAAACAACAGAACCCATGTCAAGTTTGCGGCGCTGGTCAGCGATCCATCGGGATTGACCTTTGATTTTCGCGCCCGCGTACAATACTGTGTCGCCCATAATGAACTGGGAGATTGCGACCAACAGGCGAAAACAGGCTGGTCAACCGTGGAAGTGAAATTTGATTAGGCAGCGCTGGGGGCGGAGCTCGCCCCCCTCCGTCCAAAGTTCACACCTCTCGCCATCAAAGAGGGGCAAGTTCATCATTCGCAACAATTCGCAAGATAGGGAAGAACTCAATGCAAACCCGCTCAATTATCAAACTCGCGAGCCTGATGATCGCCCTCTGCGGCATATTCGCCGCGCTGCCGCTGCAGGCGCTATACAACAACTCCTATTCCATACTTAACTTTCAATATGATGGACTCAACAGCAATGGCAACCTGGTCTTTAGCTGGCAAATCATCTCTTCGCAAGAAAGAGTATTCAAATTTCAGGCAAAAGTCCCCGGCGTGGTCGACGTCTGGACGACGGTTGCAGCGGTTTCCACCAACTATAATACCGCAACATACAAAGGCACTTTGACCATGGCTCCGCTATCGGCTTGGCACCCCGGCACCGAGGCGCGTTTCCGCTTAAAGCTGCAAACGACGGAGACGGTCAATAATGAAATGGTTACCTTACGCTCCAAGTGGGCGAAGCTGAGGGTGCAGCTCGATTAGCCGCGACCGGCATTGACAAGGAAAGGAAGAGCAACATGAAGCGACGCGCCAGGATTTTCATCTGCCTTGCCCTGGTATTGATGTGGCTCTTGGCCGCGCTGCCGCTGCGAGCCAGCCCGCCCGACGACTTCACATTTCACCAGATTGACAGCGATGGGCACCTGTATTTCAGTTGGAAGACCACCAGCAGCAACGAGATTGGAGCCATCTTGCAATTCACCGGCGGCGGCATCACCAGCATGTGGACCTCGGTCTGGCTCGATAGCAGCTGGTTCGACCAGGACCGAACGCATATCAAAGCAGATCCGCTGACCGATTCGCCATCCGATCTAGCCGGCAAGACCTTGAGCTTCCGCGCGAAAGCCGATGTCTGCACCGAGTATTCCGGCGACACCTGCACCGCCGCCAGCACCAGCGACTGGGCTTATTTGGATGTCAGTTTTGATTAGGCTGGGCAAGCGCCCAGAGTTAAGTTTCGCCTAAGTTTCGTAAGAACATAAGCAACGGGGAGAAGGAAAAATGAAGCAACACAAACGTATCGTCATTGTTATCAGCCTGGCGCTGGCGCTGATTCTGCTGGTCGCCGCCCTGCCCGCCTTGGCGCAGAACAACAACACGTCCATCAGCAACTTCAGTTATGACGGCACCGACGGCAGCACAAATGAATACAAATTGAGCTGGGATACGATCGCCAATAGCTCTATCTACCGACTTCAGCTCAAAGGCGGTTGCGTATCCCAAGTCTGGGTGAGCACGAATGTTCATTCAACCCGGAGCAGCGGGGGGAAGAGCTATCTGAGAACAGGCGTGGTGCGAAACTATGGCTGCAGCACCTTGCGATTCCGCCTGAAGCTGCAGATTCCCGGCGGTTACACCTCCTGGGCTTACGCCTCCCTATAATCCTGGACAAAGCGGTGGGCGCGCCCGCGCCCGCCATGCTGATTTTCCAAGCTGGCTCACGAGCAAAAACTGAGGAGAACGATGAACACAAGACCGGTAATCAGCCTGGCGCTGATTCTGCTATTCGCCGCCCTGCCCGCCGGGGCGAATCATACGATTAACAATTCGGATTCGTATTGTGGCTCGGATGGCGCGAGCATCGCGGATTTCTCGTATGATGGATTGGACGATATCAGCAATGATTGGAAGTTGTCCTGGGATTCGGTTCCACATGAGGTAAGCAGAGTGATGCAAATCAAGGGCGGTGGCATAACCAGCGTATGGACGACTGTGTGGCCAGTAAGGATGTACAAAAGTGTGATCGCAGGGGAAACTTACTTTGAAATGACGCCGCTTGCCCAAGAGGCAGGAAAAACCCTCTACTTCCGCATCAGTATCAATTGCTCTGGGGGCGGAGGATTTTATGGACTGACACCGACCGCCGAAACATCGAAGGACTAAATGGCGCGCCGGTCCCCCGAGCCGGGCATTATATCTCTGAAGGAGAAACAGAAATGAAGCGACACAAGCGCATTGCCATCTGCCTGGCGCTGGCGCTGCTTTTGCTCTTCGCCGCCCTGCCCACGGGGGCGGATCATGCGATTTTCAGTTCGGATTCGACTTGTGGTTATGACGGCGCGAGCATCGCAAATTTCTCGTTTGATCAAGTGGATTCATTTGGCTCTTGGTATCTATCGTGGGATACGGTTCCGCATTGGAATCACTATTGGCTGCAAGCGAACGGCGGTGGCATATTCACGGTATGGACAACTATGAGCCCAGTAAATTTTGGCACTAGCGCGATCGGAGGGGAATCCCTATTTGAAATGTCGGCGCTTTCCCAAGTGGCGGGGCAAACCCTGTACTTTCGCGTTTACGTCAAATGCGCGGGAACAACCCTTTTCCAAGGGAATTTTGAGCATACGCCTAGCGCCGAAACATCGAAGGACTAAATAGCGCGCCGGTTTTGCTGCGATTGCCCTGTCTCGCTTCCCCCGGGCAATCGCTTCAAAATCCATAACTGTCGAATTTAACATCAAACTGATGAATTGTAGGGGCGAGCCTTGGCTCGCCCATGAAATTGGGTGCAAAATCGTGGGCGATTGACCCGCATTACGTCCTTTTTTGGCATATTTACGGATAAATCTCGGTGTTGGCGGTCATTGTCGCAGGGCTGTGTCGAAGGGCTGTGTCCACGCGCCCTACGCGACTCTCGGTGTCTATGTGGTGAATAAAATTTGAAGCGATTGCCCCGCCCGGCTTCCCGACTTGATTGACAGCAGCGGCAAAATGCGCTTATGCTGAAAGTAAGGCAATCAGCCATAAGGAGCAGGCACATGAAAACCCGAACCGCTATCACCATCTTTGGCAGCGCCCTGGCGCTGATTATGCTATTCTCGCTGCCCGCGCTGGCGCAAACGAACAACAGCGTGACCATCAGCAACCTGACTTACGATGGGGTCTATAATGTTGATGACATACGGTTGAGTTGGGATACTGTCGCCAATACTTACAGCGTGAAGCTGCAGATTCAGGGCGGCGGCATCGTCGATACCTGGCATACCTATACCGATTTCACGACCGCGACTAGCGGGTCAAGCACGGGCATGACCATTCAGGACCTGAACTCTTATCGGGTGGGCAACGCGCTCTTCAAATTCCGCGTGAAGATACAATTGACGAGCGATGACTGGACGCCTTGGGCGTATGTGGACGAAGACTAGCGGAGCCTGTGGGGATGCGCCCGCCTTGCCCTGGCGCTCCCCCCAGCGCATGCCCCGGATTGACAGCAGCGGCAAAATGCGCTTATGCTGAAAGTAAGGCAATCAGCCATAAGGAGCAAATACATGAAAACTCGATCCGCTATAACCATCATCGGCAGCGCCCTGGCGCTGATTATGCTATTCTCGCTGCCCGCGCTGGCGCAGACGAACAACAACGTGACCATCAACAGCCTGACTTATGATGGCGTCGAACATGGGCAGTACATGGTATTGAGTTGGGATATCATCGCCAATATGAAGAGCGTGAAGCTGCAACTTAAGGGCGGCGGCATTTCTAATGTCTGGGGAACATCTAACTATTTTAACACCTCGACAAACGCAAACGGGACGCGGACAGTCCTGCGGCATAATGATCTGTCCTTCCATCGGGTGGGCAACGCGCGCTTCAAATTCCGCGTCAAAGTAAAGTTGACGAACGATACCTGGACGCCTTGGGCGTATGTGGACGAAAGTTAGCGGAGCTTGGGGGATGCGCCCGCCTGCGCTGGCGCTCCCTCCCCTCAGCGCAATCCCCGGATTAACGGCGGCGGCGATAGTCGCTTATGCTGAATTAAGACACTGTACAAATCAGGAACAAATACATGAAAACTCGCCAAGTTATCACCATCATCGGCAGCGCCCTGGCGCTGCTTATGCTCTTCGCCGCCCTGCCCGCGCTGGCGGATCATACGATAATAGAATCGGATTCGACTTGTGGTTATAGCGGCGCGAGCATCGCGGATTTCAAGTATAGCGGAGAACGCCAGGGGGATTGGGTATTGAAATGGGGCACCGTCCCACATGCCATTGACGGGGAAAGAAAAATGCAAGCGAATGGCGGTGGCATATTCACGGTCTGGACAACTATCAACCCAAGCAGGCTCTACTGGGAAGGTACGCTAGGCGGAGATACCTTTTTTGAAATGACGGCGCTTTCCCAAGTGGCGGGACAAACCATGTACTTTCGCGTTTCCGTCAAATGCGCGGGCAACAGCGTTGTCTACAATCCACAGACTGGTAAAGTAACGGAGGTTGTTTGGGAGCATACACCTAGCGCCGAAACATCGAAGGACTAAATGGCGCGCCTCTGCCGCCAGCCCAAAGCCCTCCCCCAGAGCGAGGGGCCGCAAGAGCGATTGCGCCGTCATTGTCAATTTGGCGGCGCAGTGTATAATCCATAGTAATATTTGTATTGAGCAGAGGATTAAATTTCGTCCCTGCCTCAGCGATTGATTCGCATCAATAAGGAGCCTGATCATGCGCAAAGTTTTACTGGCAATTTTGATATTGGCGCTGCTGCTGCCACTGGCGGCGGTACAAGCCGATGAGCATCCGACCATCGCCATACTCAGCTTTGGCGAGCTGCCCACCAACGCCGTTACCGAGGGCGCGGTCCTGGATGTGCTGGAATCCTACGGCTTCATCAAGGCTGATGAACGCGCCACCCTGTACGAAGAGTCGGACTTGGCTGGCGAGCAACTGCGCATCATCCGCGGCAGCGCCAACTTCGACCTGCCCACCGCCAACTTGATGATCGAGCAGGCATTGGACGAAGAACCCGACGCCCTCATCACGCTCAGCGCCGCCATTACGCAGCTGGCGGTTGCCGCCACCAGCGACTTGGAAGACCCGCCAGTGGTCTTGTTCACCTCGGTCTTCAATCCCTTCGAGGCGGGCATCGCCGAGTCTTACTGCATCAAGCCCGACCATGTTACCGGCGCGCTGTCGACGACGCCCTACGAAGACTTGATGGACCTGATGCTGACGCATTATCCCGAAATCAAGTCCATCGGCACAATCTTCGATTCTTCGCAAGCCTCTGGCATCGTCGGCGCGCAAGATATCGAGCGCATCGCTTCATTCTGGGATGTAAGCGTCGAATCCGCCGCCATCACTGGCGTCAACGAGCTGCTCGTAGCCGCCGAGAGCCTCATCGACAGCGGCGTGGAAGCCTTCGTGATGCCGATTGACCTGCGCATGGACGCGGTGGGCTTGCCAATTTTGGTCGCCTTGGGCAATGAATATGGCATCCCGGTCTTCCACCCTGTGCTCTTCTCGGTCGAATCGGGCGCGGCGATTAGCTCTGGCTTCTACAGCTTCTATGCCCAAGGCGAGAATATCGGGCGCATCCTGGCTGCCTATTTGAACGGCGAACTTGACATCGCCTTCACGCCCATTCTCGAGCAAAGCAGCGAAGCGATCGGCGTCAACCTGGATGCGGCGATTGAACAAGGCATCGAAATCGCCCAGGACATCATTGACCGCGCCGATGTCGTCGTTGCCGATGGCGAAACGACGGTCAACGAGGCTGTCAGCGTCGAGATGCGGATGGCGGACGCGAAGCCCATGGCTGACCGCATGCCGGGTGACCAGGGCTTCCTACAATTCTTGAAGTCCCAAGGCTGCAGCGAAGAGCGCATCGCCGCCGAACAGGCGCAACTTGACGCGCAGGACGGCTAGACGCGCCGTTCCCGAAAATAATAAAATAGCGGCATCTGATATGCCGCTATTTTATTTCTTCTCCCCCAACCCTCCACGCCGGTCTGTGCCTGGGCGCGACCCGAAACATCGGAAAGGGCGAAGCCTAGCGTATCGGACAATCCCTAATCGCTTGACCGGTAAGATGCTCCCGTAAAATGCTATTGAACAGCGCGCTTGGGATCGCCAACACTGCTGGGCTGGGCTAATAAAAAAAACGTGCCGCCCGCGCCAAATCTTAATCTGTCAATACAACTTGCACCGTCAATTCTTCCAACTGCGGTATCACATGACCGGCTTCGCGCTGGGCTGCGGCGACAATCGCTTGGCTCTGCTCCAGCGTTGTGCCCGCCGCGACGCGCAGCTTGAGCGCGCCATACATGCGATGCCCAACCCAGCGCATGCGCAGGGTCTTGATTTCCGCCACGCCATCCACTGCCAAAACATGCGCTTCCACATGCTCCAGCAAGCGCGGGTCAACCGCGTCCATCATACGATACCAGACCGCCTTGATGGCGTTCCAGGTGATGCCAACAATGGCGAAGGCAATCACGATGCCCACGATGGGATCGAGAATCGGCAAGCCGATGAGCGTGCCAAATACCGCAATCAGCACCGCCAGCGAGGTCAAGCCGTCGATGCGGGCGTGCTGTCCATCGGCGATCATGGCGTCCGAGCCGATGCGCCGCCCGACGCGGATTTGCATCAGCGCCACCAGCTCGTTGCCGACGAAGCCGACCAACGAAGCCAGCGCGAGCCATTCCAGGTTTTCCAGCTCGCGCGGGTTGAACAGCCTTTGCATCGACTCCAGCAAAATATAGGCGGCGCTGAAACCGATAGAGATAACGATGAAGATGCCCGCAATGTCTTCCAGACGGCCATAGCCGTAGGTAAAGCGGCGGTTCGCCAGTCGGCGCGCGAAATAGAAAGCGATAAGCAGCGGTATCGAATTGAGGGCGTCGCCCAGGTTATGCACCGTATCCGCCAGCAGCGCGACGCTGCCGCTGGCTGCGTAGATGACGACCTGCAGCGCGGTCGTCAGCCCCAGCGCGACCAGCGCGATCCAAACCGTGCGAATGGCGAGTTGATTGTCGAGGAAGGCGCTGTCGCCCGCTAGATCAACTTGGCTGTGATCATGCGTGAAGCCGGGCAGGTGCAGCGCCATAGCGATTTTCGCGAGGGGGTTGTCGCTGTGGTGGTGGCTGTGATGATGATGACCATGGTCGTGATGATGGGTCATATACGGAACCTCGTAATCTCAACTCATAAATGATAGCAAATTATAGACTTCTCGCGATAACTTCTATCTCGGAGTCATAGATGCACTTCTCACACTCCTACATATTTGCTATTGTTCGCAATGTAGGATATAAACTTGCATAAGTCCTAACTGTAGAAATGCTATTTGCCTTAAGCAGAGGGCATGATGTATCAAATACCGTTGCCGACAATCATAAGAAATGTAAACAATCCCAAGTCCAATTACAGCGATATTAGCCACTTGACTCAGGAAATTGAAAAAGCAAAAGCAAACCGAAACCGGGCGTGGGAGAATTGTTCACTGATTCCCTCTTGGGTTGACCGGAATAGTGTGGGGCTTGACCGCTTTTACACGCAGCCTGAAGTGGCAAAGGAATGTAGCGAGAATTTGTATGCCTTAATGTGCGCAGATTTCGCTGATCTCGATAACTACCATTTCATCGACCCGGGCGCGGGGTCAGGTGTATTTTATGACTTAATGCCGGATGGACGACGTATCGGAATAGACATACTTCCCTTTCGCTCTGATTTTATAGCCCACGATTATTTGACTTGGACACCAACCATTGGACAACAATACGCGGTTATGGGTAATCCCCCCTTTGGTTATCGCGCTTGGCTGGCTCTCGCCTTTGTCAATCACTCAGCCCATTTTGCAAATTATATGGGTCTTATTTTGCCAATGGCTTTTCAAAGCGCCGGGAAAGGCAGCCCTAAACATCGCGTTCGTGGAGCGGAACTTATTCACTCAAATATGTTGCCCTCAGATGCATTTGTAGACCAGAACGGCAATTCAGTAAAAATCAATGCACTTTGGCAGATTTGGCGTCGCGGCGTAAATAACATTCCCCCGCAGCAGACTTGTGATGACTGGATAGACTTATTTACAGTAGACAACCGCAAAGAAAGGCTATGCGGGCAAACCCGACTGAGCGAAGCTGACTTCTTCTTGCAGAGAACCTACTATGGAGACCCTCCTAAACTGGTCAAAGACTTTTCCGAAGTTCGTTATGGCTGCGGCTATGGCATCGTGTTGAAAAAGGAACAGGACGCCATAGTACAACTCCTAAACGAAACTGATTGGCGAGAATACTCCAATCTGGCTATGCACAACTGTCGTCATATATCCATGTATCACATAAGGCAAGCCTTGGTACACGGAGGTTTCACTGATGACTAATGCTGTTCAGTTGATGAAGTCTGTGATCGCTAGGTATGCGAATGACAACAAGTGGGTAAACGCTCCTCTAGGTGGTGTTAAATCTCTCAGTAATACGCACATTGGTGATATAGGTCAGAATTTCGTAGAGGAATGGTGTCGGTACTTGAGTTTGACATGGGAGAGTTCTGGCAGCAGGCAAAGCGCTTGGGACGCTCGCATTGAGAGTATTACTTTCGAAGTGAAGACAGCTACCGAAGATATAAATGGCAATTTCCAATTTAACCACATTCGACACCATCGCCAGTATCAAGCCGTACTGTGTCTAGGTATCGCTCCTGATACCGTCTTGTTTGACGCATGGCGAAAAGGTGATGTGTCAGAGGGTAAGGCTGGGCGCTTGGTCACGATGGACAGAGGTTCATCGGCTACTTTCAAGTTGACTAAGAAACGATCGGACTTGCGCCCGGTCTCCGAATTTCGAGAGCATATTAGTGAGATTGCTGCGACTCTAGGCTAATTTAGAACCTTTGGAAGAGTCGCATCAACCGACTAATCAAGTGTTGCCATGTTGCAAAGTAGCAAACTGTAGTTTAAGTTGCTTTAGAATCTTTTCCTCAAGATACTTACGTCCTCTGTTAAGAAGTACCACACGGCTTGCTTCTCGATCGAAACGAACAAGCCTATTGTCGTGCAACTCATTAAGAACATTCTCTTGGAACATGTTTAGATCTCCGTAATTCGTCCGGCGTAAGAGATCGTCTAGCGAGGAAGCCGAATCTTGACAACGATACAAAATCAATAGAATCAGTACTCTGTCCGATAATATGCCATTAAGTGATAGTAGCCAAGTAATGTATTGTTCATTACTTGAAGAACTCCTGCGAACTTTTGAGATAAATTTCTGCCAAGCCTTACCCCCTGAAGCAACTAGCTTTCCGACCTGCAGAAGCCTAAGTACCCATTCAAGAATTTCTTCCATTATTCCTTCTCCTTCAAAAGTGTGTGTACTACAAAGTGTTCGCCTAAATTCGAGAGTGAGTAGATTCCAGTCCCCTCGCGTTCTAAATATCCACGGACATTTTTTGCATTGTTGAGCGCCCCACTCACCCTCTTCGGAAGCTGACGGCCGGTGATCTTGCATAGCTCGGTATAATGTGCCTCGCCAACCGTCTCTACGCGTTTATCATTTGGAGCGAGAACTGTAAAGTAATAGACTACGAAGGTAGCAAATTCCATATCATTGCATTTCGCTAGGGAAAAACGCTCGTAATAGTCGATAACTTCACTAGCGATATTTCTTGCCTCGGTTTCCGCAACCTCTTCACCTGATGAAATATCGCCAATCTCAGTTTCACTGACTACATCAATAGCTTCAAGATCTCGAGGGTCAGTGTCCAAGAGTGACTTTACTACTAGATTATAAACGGATTCCTGCAAAGTCTCAGGAAAAAGTGTCACCTTCTCGGCGATTTTGTCCAGCTCCGAAATCAACAGGTCATAATTATCTCTAGCCATGATGTATCCCATTCACTATTTGGAAGCTACTAGCAGTCTAGCACATGCTAGTACAATAGTAAATAGGGAATGTAAGAACTGCATCAGAAGAACTGGAAAAAGGCAAACCACTGCACTCTCCCGCCCCACTCAGCCATGCACACGACATCCTCAACGTTGTTGAGCGTATCAGACATCCCGCTCCCTACTCCAAGCCCAGGGCGCGCAGATTGCGATAGCTGATCGCCAAACTCTCGAAAGGGTCGCGCTGGCAGATGTCCTGCTCCACGGCGTAGAACTCCACCCCGGCGCGCTGACAGGCTGCCAATATGCCCGGGAAGTTCATATTGCCCGCGCCGACCTCAGCCATCGCCTGCTGCGGACGCATGCCAGAATCAGCGGCGGCCGGCAGCATCACCATGTCTTTCAGGTGAATCACCGGCATCCGCCCCGCCATGCGGTCGATCCACGCGATGGGATCGGCGCCGCCGTGCTGAATCCAATAGGTATCCAGTTCCGCTTGCACATAGCGCGGATCAGTTTCGTCGAAGAAGATCTCCAATGCGCTGCGGTCGCCGAACTTGATGAACTCGAAACTGTGATTGTGATAACTGAAGCTCAGCCCAGCCTCCGCCAGTTTTTCGCCTATGCCGTTTGCGATGGCGGCGAAGCTGCGGAATCCGGACTCGCTGCCGCGGTATTCCTGCGGCATGCTGCCAATCGCGACATGACGGCAATCCCATAATTCGTGCTGCGCGATCACGCCTGAGAAATCGTTCTGCAGCTGGTCCAGCGCGACGTGGGTATTGCAGATGGCAAGCCCGTTGTCGTCGCAGATGCGCTTGACATCGCTATCGGAAATGTCGCCAATGGCGGACACCTGCGCGACGCGGTAGCCAATCTCGCGGATTTTGCGCATGCTCTGCGCGAAGTCGGCACGGGTCTTGGTGAAGTCCCGTATCGTAAACAGTTGCGCTGCCAGGACCGATTGACTCATTGCGCCGCTCCTTTTCTAACGGAATCCATTTTGGCGGATTGCTCAATATAAAACTGTAGCAGGTTAGCGAACTCATCGCCGTCTATTGGCAAAGAAACCGTTTGTCGCTTGTGAGCCGACAGCATAATGCCGTTATTGATCATAATCGAAGCCAAGCCTTCTTCGGCTGGCGCGATCAAGTCGCTTCCGTCGCTTCCATTGAGAATCGCATCGGCGAAGTTCGCGATCACCAGTTCGTGACCCTGTTTGCCGTGGCGCTCGAACTCGACGATTTCGCGCTGGCAAGGCACTTTATCAAAGCCTTGCCGCGAATCCTGCAGTTGCTTGATTGATGACCATTGGTTGCGGAAGAAAATTAGCTCATCGCTCTCAAAGACCAGCTTGCCATTTTCGCCGCTGATCTCCAGCCGATTCGTGCCGGGCGATTCGCCGGTGGTGGTGATGAAGTGCCCGACCATGCCATTGTCATGCTCCAGGTAGGCGGTCACCTCGTCTTCTACCTCTATACGGTGATGCTTGCCAAAACTGGCGAAGCCGTGGATGCGCGCGGGCGCGCCCACCAGCCACTGATACAAATCCAGGTTGTGCGGGCACTGGTTCATCAGCACGCCGCCGCCTTCGCCGCTCCAGGTTGCGCGCCACTCGCCGCTGTCGTAGTAAAATTGCGTGCGGAACCAATCCGTGATGATCCACGTGCAGCGTATCAGCTTGCCCAATTCGCCCTGGTCAATCATCGCCTTGATCTTCCGCCAATGCCCCCAAGTCCTCTGCATGAACATGGATCCGAATAACAGATTCGGCATTTGCTTTTTGAATGCCTGATAAGAATCAATCATGCGCCGCGCTTCGTTGACATGCACGGCGATGGGCTTCTCCACCAAGACGTGCATGCCGCGCTCGAAAGCCGCGATGCTCATATCGGGATGGTCGTAATGCGGCGTCGCGATGATAATGCCGTCCAGCGCGACAGAATCCAACATCTGCCGGTAATCGCGGAAGCGGGCGACGCCGGTATCGGCGCTCGCGGCTTGCAGCTTATGCTCCTTTGTATCGCAGATTGCCGCCAAGTCCGTATTGGGCAGTTCCAGCACATGCCTGACATGCGTCATGCCCATATTGCCCAAGCCGACAATGCCAAGTTTTACTTTGTCCGACGCCATGCTCACCTCGCGGATCGTAAATGTTGATTCAAACTGTCTTTGCTGTCCTCGCTATAAACCGAGATGATTATAGCGTGGCGACGGCGGAATTGCGCCCCTCTGCGTACTCTGTAGTTAATTTTCAGTTTAGATTCCTGCCATTTCAGCTTCAGCCGCCACATTTTGATGCGAATGCCCTGCCCCACTTGCAGGGTAATCGCTTCAAAATCCATAACTGTCGAATTTAACATTAAACTGATGAATTGTAGGGGCGAGCCTTGGCTCGCCCATGAAATTGGGTGCATAATCGTGGGCGATTCACAGAATCGCCCCTACATTACGTCCTTTTTTGGCATATTTACGGATAAATCTCGGTGTTGGCGGTCATTGTCGCAGGGCTGTGTCTACGCGCCCTACGCGACTCTCGGTGTCTA
The DNA here is from genome assembly GCA_965116975.1 of Phototrophicaceae bacterium. GTDB lineage: Bacteria > Chloroflexota > Anaerolineae > Aggregatilineales > Phototrophicaceae > UBA6055. The sequence goes on along the minus strand of OZ220735.1, from coordinate 346,144 downwards.
CGTGGTGAATAAAATTTGAAGCGATTGCCCCGCTTCCCCACTGGCCGCCTATTTGACCTCTGTCGCCTGGTTGGGTAGACTCTAGCTGCAACCTGATGCACCGACTGAAAAACTGGAGTTAAGGAGAATATAATGAGCCTACAAAAAGAGCAGGTTCATGATTTTATCAAGAAATACTCCGAAGAGCGCATCTCGCGCCGGCAGTTCCTGCAAGCGGTGACAACCGTTGGCGGCGTCGCGATGGCGCAGTCCATGATGCCGGGCTTCCGCCTGGCGACAGCGCTGGCGCAGGGCGAGCCCAAGAGCGGCGGCACGCTGGTCGCCGCTACCATCGACAAGCCAGTCAATATGGACCCCGCCTTCGCCGAACTTTACTCGTCCATGCAGGTCTATCAAAATGTATTTTCCAAGCTGGTCAATCTGGACCGAAACAATAACGTATTGCCCGGTCTAGCCAAGTCCTGGCAGCAAATCGACGATTCCACCTGGGAATTCAACCTGGTCGACAATGCCTATTTTCACAATGACGAGCGCTGCACCGCCCATGATGTGAAATACACCTTCGAACGGCTCTTCGATCCAGATCTCGGCGCGCCAAACGCCGTCTTCTTTTCGCCCCTGGAAGGCGTCGAGGTAGTCGATGACCACACCTTCCGCATCATCACGCAAGCCAACTGGGGCGGCTTGTTGGAGGCATTAGGCGCCTTCGCCGAGGTCGTCAACCAGAGGGCGATTGAAGAGAACGATCCCAAATTGCTGCCAGTCGGCACCGGTCCATTCAAGTTCGTGCAATGGGTCAAGGACGACTTCATTGAGCTGGAGCGCTGGGACAAGTACTTCAAGCCCAGCCAGCCCTATCTCGACAAGGTCATCTTCCGCGCTATCTCCGATGATACCGTGCGACTGACAGGCTTGCAGACCGGCGAACTGAACTGGATCGAGCAGGTGCCGCTGCATCGCGCCGACGAGCTGCGCGCGAATGCCGATGTCAAAGCCAACCCCGACGGCGAATTCTTCCCCGATATGTTCCTGATCAATTGTTCCAAGCCGCCTTTTGACAATGTGGAAGTGCGCCAGGCGCTGCAATGGGCGCTGCACCGCGAATCTATCGCCAATCTGGTTTGGTTCGGCCAGGCAACGCCATCGGCCGAGCCGGTCTCTCCCTCGAACCCCTGGTATTCCGGGTCGAATGTCTACGAGGGCGGTCCCGACATCGATCGGGCGAAAGCGCTGCTGGCGCAAGCGGGATATGAAGACGGTCTGACAATCCGCTACGCTTCCCAGCCGCAAGTGCCGACACAGCCCCTGGTGGGCCAACTCTTGGAGCAGCAACTTGCCCCGGCCGGTTTCCGCGTCGAAGTCGAGTCTTTTGAATCGGCGCGTTGGTTTGAAGAGCTCTTCACCCTCAATTACGAAATCACCGGCACCTACTGGAGCGCTACAGCCGATCCCGGCGAACATTGCCTGTATCCGCTCTCCCATTCGACATCGCCCTGGAATTTCTCCGCCTTTAGGGACTCGCCGGAATTGGATCAAGCGCTGGAGGAATTCCGCTTCACGCTCGATCCCGAAGCCCGCCAGAGCGCCTATAACAACGTCGTGCGGCTGCACCAAGAAGCCTCGCCGCAAGTATTCCAGGTCAACTTCAAGCGCACTTACTGGACGCAGCCCAATGTACACGGCGCGCAGACGCTGCCGACGCTGGAACTGCGCATGGAAGACATCTGGATTGACGCCTGATATCCGCCGACACAGAGGCGCGCTGTCCGCGCGCCTCTGGCATCATTTTTCCCGCGCCACTCTTGCGACAAGAATGTTAAATGTTTTGTTAAGGCGGCGGGGCAATTCGTCGATTCCGCCCGAAGGGCTTTTTTCAACTATTCGCTGGTGATGCGCCCATGCGATTACTTCGCTATATTGCGGCTCGTCTGCTGCTCCTATTACCGGTCCTCTTTGGCACATCAATTCTGATTTTTCTGCTGCTGCGTTTGATCCCGGGCGATCCAGCCGCTGTGATCCTCGGCTTGCGCGCCACGCCCGAACGCCTGGCAATCGTGCGCGCCGAGCTGGGGCTCGATCTGCCGATTCACCTGCAATACAGCCAATGGCTGGGCAAGGTCTTGCAGGGCGATTTGGGCAAGGATTTCCGCAGCAACGAAGCGGTGATCGACTTGCTGCGCGTGCGGCTGCCCGTGACGATTGAGCTGACTTTGCTTGCGCTGGCGCTGGCGATTGCGGTCGCCGTGCCGCTTGGCATACGCGCCGCCATCAAACCCGGCGGCGCTGCCGACCGCGCCTCGATGCTGCTGGGTCTCTTTGGCATATCCATTCCGGATTTCTGGCTGGGCATCATGCTGATTCTGGTCTTCGCGCTGGGGCTGCGCATGTTTCCTTCATCCGGCTATACGCGCCTCAACGAAGGCATTTTGCTTAACCTGCGCGCATTTTTCTTGCCCGCGCTGACGCTGGCTGTTGGCTTGTCAGCCGTGCTGGTCCGCGTGACGCGCTCGGCTGTGCTGGAGGTCCTGGAGCGAGATTTTGTCAAATTCCTGCGTGCCAAGGGACTGCGCGAGCGGCTGGTGATCTATCAGCATGTTTTGCGCAACGCCAGCATACCCATTGTCACCGTCATCGGCTTGCAATTCGGCTATTTGTTAGGCGGCGCCGTCATCGTGGAAGAGGTCTTCAGCTTGCCGGGCGTCGGTCGCTTGATTGTGAGCGCGACGCTGGAACGCAATTATCCGGTGGTGCAAGCGGGCATGCTGGTGGTCGCCTTCATGTTCATCCTGGTCAATCTTGTGACGGACCTTCTCTATGGGCTGCTGAACCCGAAGATACGAGGCGCGGGCGCATGAAAGCAAAGATGAAACTCCCGTCTAATCCGCTGGCTGCCTTAGGCAAAATGTATCATGCGAGCCGCTCCGCTTTTTTGGGCGGCGCGATCATCCTTGCGCTGATTGTCATGACAGCGACTGTGCCCTGGTATTCGCCTTACAGTCCCGAAGCGATGGATTTCATGGCGCCGCTCAGCGCCCCAACCGGCGCCCACTTGCTGGGCACGGACAACTTCGGCCGCGATATTCTCACGCGCGTGCTCTACGGTTATCAGATTTCATTGACGGTCGCCTTGGGCTCGGTCGGCTTCGGGCTGCTTGTTGGCCTTAGCCTGGGACTGCTCGCCGGATATTTTGGCGGGGTCTTGGACAATTTCATCATGCGGCCCATGGACGTGCTGATGGCATTCCCCGCCATCGTGCTGGTGGTGGCGCTGACCGGCTTCGTGGGCCGCGAAATCTCGGTGATGATCATGGCGGTGGCTGTCGTATATGTGCCGATCTTCGCGCGCGTCATGCGCGGATCGACCCTGGAAGTGGTCAACGAACTTTTTGTCGAGGGCGCGCGCGCTCGCGGCGCGTCGCACCTGCGCTTGATGCTGCGGCATATTTTGCCCAACGCCATCCCGCCGGTTTTGATACAAGCCTCAATCCTGATGGGCATTGCCATTTTGCTGGAATCGGCTTTGAGCTTCATCGGCTTGGGCACGCAGCCGCCTGACCCGTCATTGGGTTTGATGCTGTCCGAAGGTCGCTCCTTCATGCAGCAGGCGCCTTGGATGGTGCTGGTGCCCGGGCTGGCGATTTCGCTCGCCGTGCTCGGCTTCAACCTGCTGGGCAATGGCTTGCAGGAACTTTTTAATCCCGCCAGCAAGAGCCGATAAGCCGATGAGTCTACTGTCCGTTCGCAATCTCTGCACCGAATTCAAAAGCGGCGACCGCTGGCTGGAGGCGGTTTCCGATGTCGCCTTCGATCTTCAGCGCGGCGAGATTCTAGGCTTGGTCGGCGAATCGGGCTGCGGAAAGTCCACAATCGCCTATAGCGTCATGCGCCTGCTCGCCCACAATGCCCGTATCCGTACGGGCCAGGTCTGGCTGGGTGATGTCAATCTGGCGGCGCTTGACGAGCAAGTTCTGCAAGACCTGCGCGGACGCCAGATATCCATGATCTTTCAAGATCCCGCGACGGCTCTGGATCCGCTCTTCACGGTCGGGCATCAAGTGTTCGAGACCCTGCAAGAACATCTTGATCTCGAGCCGGCGGCGGCGCGGCAGCGGGCATTGGAGCTGCTGCGGCAATTGGGCATCCCGGCGGCTGAACAAAGACTGAAGGCTTATCCCTATCAGTTCAGTGGCGGCATGTCGCAGCGGATCGCCCTGGCCATCGCCATCGCCTGTCAGCCGCAGGTGTTGATCGCGGACGAGCCGACGACCGCTCTCGATGTCACCATTCAGGCGCAGATCTTGCAATTGATACGCCGGCTGCTGGTCGACGAGGGTGGCGCCGGCGTCCTGCTCATCACGCACGATTTGGGGGTGGTGGCGCAAGTATGCGATCGCGTGGCGGTGATGTATGCCGGCAAGATCGTCGAATCCGGGGATGTGCATTCGATATTCTCCAATCCGCTGCACCCCTACACACAGGCTTTGTTGAATTCCCTGCCCAGCAAAGGCATCGCCCGGGGCCGCCTGGAGAATATCCAGGGTCAAGTGCCGGGCTTGGCCGATCGCCCGGCCGGATGCCGTTTTCATCCGCGCTGCCCACAGGCGAAAGCGGTCTGCCGCGGGCAAGCCCCGCCGCTGAAACAAGTCTCGGCGCGGCAGGAGGTTGCCTGTGTCCTATACGACTGAGGGACAACAACCCTTGCTGAGCGCTGTCGGGCTTAGCAAGTATTTCCCGCTGGAAACCGGCTTGCTTGCCAGCTTGCGCGGGGACACAGCGACGGTCAAAGCGGTGGAATCGGTCACGCTGGATGTTTACGCCGGGCAAACCCTAGCGGTCGTGGGCGAATCCGGTTCGGGCAAGAGCACCTTGGGGCGCTTGCTGCTGCGCCTGTTGCAGCCCAGCGCCGGGCAAGTCCTCTACCAGGGACAAGACATCTTCAGCATGAAGCGCGCGGAAACGCGCGCCTTTCGTCGCCAGGCGCAGATCATCCTGCAAGACCCATACGCTTCGCTCAATCCACGCATGAGAGTGGACCAGATCATCCGCGAACCCCTGGATATCTACGGCGAGGGCAGCAAGATAGAACGCCAAAAGCGCGTACTCCATCTGCTGGAGAGGGTAGGGCTGAATCGCCATCACGAACGAGCCTACCCAGCGGAATTGAGCGGGGGCCAGCGCCAGCGCGTGGGCATCGCCGCGGCGCTGGCATTGTCGCCGCGCATCATCATCGCCGACGAGCCGACATCCTCGCTGGACGTCTCGGTACAGGCGCAGACCTTGAATCTGCTTTCCGACTTGCAGCGCGACCTGGGGCTGACTTATGTCTTCATCACCCACGACTTGAGCGTGGTGCAGCACATCAGCGACCGCGTGGCTGTCATGTACCTGGGCAAAATCGTCGAAGAAGCGCCGACTGAGACCTTATTTTCCGAGCCGAAGCATCCCTACACGCAGGTGCTCTTTTCCGCCATTCCCCTGCCCGATCCGGCGCGGCGCATGAACTGGGACCTGCCAAAAGGCGAGCCGCCCTCGCCGTTGAATCCGCCCTCGGGCTGCCATTTTCATCCGCGCTGTCCGCAAGCCATGTCCGCCTGCTCGCATACTGTGCCGCGCTTTCAATTTGTCGGGCGCGATCACGGCGCGGCTTGTCTGTTGTATGGAGATGACAACGGAGATAAAGCGCGGAACTAATCTGGGGATTGGCTGGCGCTGTCGGGCAGTTCCGGCGGGGCGGATGACTGCTGCAGGGCGGCGCGCCGTTCGCGCAGTTCCAGGCGGCGTGCTCGACTACTGTAAACGAAGGTTCCGGCAGTCCCAGCTATGCTGCCGATGACGACGCCAACGCTTTGCCAAGCGAATCCCAAGGAAACGACATAGGCACTCAGCGCAATCAATGCCAGTGCTGCAATAAAACCAAACAGCAATCCACGATTCTCGTAGAACGCACGCTGCTTTTGTTCATGTTCCGCTAATGTTAAGATGCGGTCAGCGCTGCCAGGATGAACATTCTCGTACGCTCGCATCATTTCTGGCGGCGGCAATGGACCCGAATAAAATGTAACATGTTGTTCGATTATGTCGGCTGCTCGTCCGCCGTTTTCGTCTTCCATGTCTTCCCGTTGTCATCTGAGTACAAGATATGTTCTGTCTTATAAACGCCCATAGCATTGTAAAGATAGCTGCCTACCCGTTCCCAATCTTCACGAATTGCCTCCGCGTCAGCTTCCGCCGGTGTCTCGGCAAACAAGCGCCGGTTGATCACATCAATAAAGCTGAACATGCCGCCGAGCCCGCGGATAAACCCGCGCCTTCCCGAATTGGCCATGTTATCCTCCCAGTTATCTGCCTAAAGCATATATTTCCAGCCCCTGCCTGTCAATACAGTCGCCAGCGCCGCTCGTGATATAATAGGTTCAAGACGCAGCCCAAAGGATGGAGGAATGAACATGAGTTACGGCAGAGCAAGCTCGGATGAAACGCTGGACAGCGGCGTGGTACTGGCGCTGGCAAACAAGATGGGACTGGCGATTTCGCCCGAAGAAGCCGACGTCTTGACGGTCTTGCTGATGAACCAGATGGCGGCTTTTCAGTCCTTCGACTCCTTTGACCTGCAAGACGCCGTGCCAGCGCCGATTTTCCGCGCGGGAAGCACAGGAGGAAGCAACGATGAGTGAAATGACCGATCTGTCACTCAGTGACGTCAGCGACATGCTGGACGCGGGGACGCTATCCTCGCTGGAATTGGTGGAAGCGAACCTGCGCGCCATCGAAAAGACCGAACCGATCGTGCATGCCTATGCCAGCGTGCTGGCGGAAGCGGCGCTGGACGCGGCGCGGCAAGCCGATGCCAAAATCGCAGCGGGCGAGCGACGCGGACCCTTGCACGGCATTCCCATCGGCCTCAAGGATAATATCTACACGGAGGGCTTCGCCACCGAATGCGGCTCGAAGGTGATGGCAGGCTTCGTGCCCGACTACGACGCCACCTGCGCCCGGCTGCTGAAAGAAGCCGGCGCGATCATCATCGGCAAGACCCACTGCCACGAATTCGCTTACGGCGTCAATACGCCGCCCAGCCGCAGCCCTTGGAATAGCGAGGTCTATCCGGGCGGTTCGAGCATTGGCTCGGGCGTGGCTGTAACCAGCCGATCTTCCTTCGGCGCGCTGGGCACAGATACCGGCGGCTCCATCCGCGTGCCTGCTTCCATCAACAACTTGGTCGGCATGAAAGCGACCTATGGGCGTGTGAGCATCTACGGCGTCGTGCCGGTTGCCTGGTCGCTCGATCATGTGGGACCAATGACGCGCACGGTCAAAGATAATGCCTTGCTGCTGGCGGGCATGGCGGGCCACGACCGCAAAGACCCCACCAGCGCGCAGCAGCCAGTGCCCGATTTCTGCGCGACGATCGAGGCTGGAGTCTCTGGACTGCGCATCGGCGTCGAGCGCGATTATTTCTTCTACGACGGCGTAATTGACGAGATCCGCACAGCGGTCGAAGGCGTGATCGCCGAATACCGTGAACAGGGCGCCAAAATCGTCGAGCTCAGCATGCCCGAACTGGAAATCACGCAGGACGCGCTCTTCACCATCGTGCTCTGCGAAGGCAGCAGCTATCACCGCAAGTTGATTCGCGAGCACGGAGACAAGTACGACCCAGCCACCCGCGCCATCGTACAATTGGGCGAGCTGGTGCCAGCCACGCATTACCTGGCGGCGCAGCAAGCGCGCGCGGTTTACCGCGACGCCATCAATCGCGCCTTCGCCGATCAGCAACTGGACGCCATGCTCTGGCCCACCATGCCCATGACCACCGCGCCCCTTGATATGCTGAATGCGCCGCGCGTCGACGGTTATCCCGATACGCCGGTGGGTTCAATGTGCCATCACACCTTCAATGCCAATCTGGCCGGCCTGCCGGCTTTGAGCGTGCCTTGCGGGGTTAGCAGCGCGGGCTTGCCTTTCGGCTTTCAGCTGACCGGACGCGCTTTCGACGAGGCGATGGTCTACCGGATTGCGCATGCTTACGAGCGCGAGCATGACTGGCATTCGCAGAAGGCGGATTTGCTTGCGGGGGTGTAGAGGGGAGAGCAGAGATTGTTGAATCAATGGGTGGGCTGTGATTGAGGAATTAGCGATTGGCTTGATTTGAAGTTTCGGACAGCTCTGGCGGCTTCTTTCTCGCGCAATTCATGGCGCACACTGTGTTTGCTGGGTTTAGTCGCGGCTGTTTCGTCGGTCGACAACATATATTATGGCTAAAGCAGCAGCATCTGCGGAGATGAGTACAAGTCCTGCGGCGCTATAACCAGCCAAAATGACTGCTGTTCCGCCAACAATCAGAGAAAGCGCCAGAAAAAATCCCAGCCACATACCGCGTCTTTCATGCTGCGCCGAAGTTTCAAACACCCTCTCTTCCAGTTTTCGACGGTGCGGACCCTGGTTGCTCCATTCTTCAACGATAATTTTTTGCGTCTCTAGACTGTAGGCAGCCAACATGCTTGGCGGCGGCAAGGGGCCCGAAGTTTCTTCAATGTAAACAATTCTGCTGAAATACTGTATCAGTTCCTGCCGCTTTTCATCAGGAATTTCTTTCAGTATGTCGGGTGGGGTAGGAACCTGCAGCGGCTGTTTTTCATTCGCCTGTACATTCGATGCGGGGTCCTGCTCGTCATTCACTCGCGGATTCCTTATTTAACTTATTCTCGTGTTCAGCAATCGCCCAGCGCAGGCTTTCGCCAACGGCTTCCCAGTCAGCGCGCATGGCATCTGCCGCAGACCTTTCCAAGATTTGCTTCTCAAGTTCTCTACGGCGAGCGCCAGAGAAATCCAACATCCTCGCAATGCCATGCAGGAATGGACGCCTGGGCAAATAGAAAGAATTGGCGATTTTGCGTTCGTCATAAGACATAATCATGCTCCCTTGCTCACCCATAGCATATATCCACGCCGCCTCGCTGTCAATACAGCCCAGCCCGCCGCAGGGCAATCGCTTCAAAATGATGGCGGACGAAATGGAGGGATTCTAAACTGAAAATTAACTACAGAGTACGCAGAGAACGCAGAGAAAACAAAAAATCTCTTCTCAGCTGTGATTTTTGGTGACAAATCACGTTTCGCTGGGGACTGTTGCCGATTCCGGGCCGCAGATTTAGCAGAATAGTCGTCTAAACTCCTAAAACTCTGTGTCCTCTGCGTCCTCTATGTTGAAAATAATTTGAAGCGATTGCCCTGGCCCGCCGTGTTATACTTGACAAATATCCTAATCAAGCAAGGACTTAGGCTGGGGGCATGAAGAACCGACTCTATTACGGTGACAACCTGGAGATCCTGCGCAGCCGTGAATACTTCCCCGACGCCTGCGTCGACCTCATTTACCTCGACCCGCCTTTCAACAGCAACCGCAATTACAATGTGCTCTTCAAAGCCGAAAGCGGCGCGGACAGCCAAGCGCAAATCACGGCTTTTGAAGACACCTGGCATTGGGGCGAGGCGGCTGAGGAAACCTACCAGGACATCATTCTCCACGCGCCAGACAAGGTCAGCACGGCAATTGAAGCGCTGCTGAACCTGATTGACCGCAACCAGATGATGGCTTACTTGGTGATGATGACGGCGCGGCTGGTCGAGCTGCACCGCGTCTTGAAGCCGACCGGCAGCTTGTATCTACACTGCGACCCGACGGCCAGTCATTACTTGAAGATTGTTCTGGACGCGATATTTGGCGGAGAGAACTTTCGGAATGAAATCGTTTGGCAACGAACGGGAGCGCATGATTTAGGCGCAAAGCAGTTCCCGGCTGTACATGATGTGATACTAATTTACAGCAAATCCGATGTTTGGTGTTGGAATAGGGCTTACGCCGACATCAACGGCGGAGAGCGGATCAAGGGTTTCCTGTAGTGGTCCTATAAAACTGGACAGGAAATCGCAGAAATTTTGGGGGGACATTTGTGCCATTCCGCCTCGTATTCTGCCGGTGTCCGGTAGTCTATGCCGCTGTGAATGCGCTGTGTATTGTAGACCACCTCGATGAAGTGCCCAAGTTGCTCGCGCGCTTCTTCCATGCTCTGGTATTCGCTCAGGTACACTTCCTCCTCCTTGATCGTGCGGATCAACCGCTCGGCATAGCCGTTTTCGCTCGGCTCGCCCGCGGCTGACATACTGATTAGCGTTCCGGCGTCGTGCAGCAGCTTGACATAGTCATTGGCGGCGTATTGCGACCCTTGGTCGGAGTGATGAAGCTCCGGCGCCGCATGATCTTCTAGCGCTTGGCGCAAGGCTGCCAAGGTCAAGCTCTTATCCGAAGACCAACTCAGATGCCAGCCCCGTACCGCGCGCGTGTACACATCCATCACGACGGCCAGATAGATGAAGTCCGAGCGCAGACGCAAGTAGCTGATGTCGGCAACCCAAATCTGGTTCGGACGCAGCGCCCGCAGCCCTTTGACCAGGTTCGGATAGCGCCCATAACCATGTCGGCTATCCGTGCCGCTGCCCCGGCGCTGCTTCGGCTTGCGGGTCAAGTCCAGCTCCCGCATCAGCCAGCCAACAAGATGCCGACCCACGTCCATCATATAAGGCTCACGCTTCAACTGCCCCGCTATCCGTCGGCTGCCATAGGTGGGATAGCGCCCGGCAACCTCCACTATCGCAGTACGCAGGCTTTGACAGTCGCGCGGCTTGGCTTGATGATAATAGCTGCTGCGGGGCAGCTCGAGTACGGCGCAGCTTGCCGACACCGGAAAGTCCTGGCTGAGCATCTGCGCTAGCTCTCGCTTTCGGGTGGTAGAGATTGCACATAGTGAGAGGCTTTTTTTGCAATTTCCAGTTGCATGGTCAGCTTTCCCACTAGCCGCTCTAATTCAGCCATCTTGTCCGCGCGACGCTTCTGCTCGGCTGGTTGACCGTAGGCGAAAGCCTGCTTCGCGCCTTCGAGAAACTGGTCTTTCCAGCGGTAAAGCAGGCTGTCCTTAATCTGGTACTCACGACTGGCTTGCGCCAGAGATTTCTCGCCGCGAAGGATTTCCAGCACAATTCTGACCTTCGTTTCCGGCGAGTGCTTCCGGTATTTCCCCATGAGCGTGTCCCTTTCACTGTTACTCTAGAATACTCTCTTTTCTAGGTGCCCAGTTTTTCAAGACCACTACATCCCACATTCTGATGATAGAGGCGTTTATGCCACACGGGATATGACAGGTGGCAAAGCCGGAGGCAAAGAAGCCTATCAGCCTTGGCGGGACAGAGCACCTAGTAACGGACGCGCATGGGCATTGCCAGGCTACAATCGTTTTCCTGAGTGGTTGCGCGAATTGTTGCCAAGCGAAGACGATTGGACTAGCCTTGGAATTCACGCAAAGATGGATTTGTTGGATAGCCTTAAAGTGATACATTGGCCCGCCAAAGACGACGGCATGCCTCGACTCAAGTATTATTTTAATGATAGTCAAGGTATCTTGATTGGAGACAATTGGACTGACATTCCACCTATCGGCGCACACGCCAAAGAACGCCTCGGATACCCCACGCAAAAACCCGTCGCCCTGCTGGAGCGCATCATCCGCGCCAGCAGCAACGAAGGCGACGTCGTGCTCGACCCCTTCTGCGGCTGCGGCACCGCCATCGCCGCCGCCCACAAGCTCAAGCGCAAATGGATCGGCATCGACATCACCCATCTCAGCGTCTCGCTGCAGAAGTACCGCCTGCTGGATATGTTCGAGTTGGTCTCTGGGACGGATTACGAGGTCATCGGCGAGCCGACCACAGCAGCCGGCGCGCGCGAGCTGGCGACCGATTCCGCCAACGAGGGTCGCTATCAGTTTGAATGGTGGGCGCTGTCGCTGGTGGGCGCGAAACCGGTCGGCGGGCAAGCCGGCAGCCGCAAAGGCAGAAAAGGCGCGGACCAAGGCATTGACGGCGTCATCAACTTTTTCGAGCACGACGAAAAAGGCAAGCCCAAGCCGCGCAAGGTCATCGCGCAGGTGAAGTCGGGCGATATCCGCGATTTGAAGGGCGTACTGGAACGCGAGAAAGCGGCAATCGGCGTTTTCATCACGCTGGACAATCCCACGCAGCCGATGATTAAAGAGGCGCTGGCGGCTGGCTGGTACGAATCCGACTTCTGGCAGAAGCGCTATCGCAAGCTGCAAATCTTGACCATCAGCGATTTGCTGGGCGGGGCGGCTGTCGACATGCCGCCGCAGCATGGCACTTTTAGGCGCGCCGCGCGTCAGCAGACGGGCGATGGCAAAGCCCAGCAAGACCTGTTTGGAAGTTGATTTTTCGCTATGCTAGTGTTATAATCGCTGTGATTGATGGTATGAGGAAGGCAACATCATGGATCAAAATACGCAGTTCATCATCACTGTCGGAACGGTCATCGGCGTATTTCTCTGGCTTCGGCATGATATCAACCAGCTTAATGCCAGGCTGGACAGCCTCAGTTCAAAGTTCGATAAGCTCAATGACAACTATGCGGCGATGCGGGAAAGTATCGGCTGGATACGCGGACGCATGGGCTTCGTCGAGGATTCACAATCCAGTGCTGAGTGATAGAGTATCCAGGCTGGAAGGAGCTTATCCTCATCTGGCGACAAAGGCAGATCTCGAACGCTTGCAGTTGACCCTCATCAAATGGATCGTCGGCACTGGTATTGCCCTGTTTGCCGCGCTCATCGCCGCCATGCAATTCTTTGGAGGGACGCCATAGCTCATTGACTCACTCCTCCCCAAGCTCCAGCGCCTCGCCATCCCCCACAACATGCAAGCCCGCGCCGCGCCGCCGCCCCCAGGGACTCGGCGCCGCCGCTGCCGAGCGCTCGCGCACGCGGCAGGCTTCCAGCTTCGCCATATCAAACTGAATGCCATTGCCGGGCGCATCGCCCAAAATAATGTAACCGTCTTCGACGCGGCTCTCGTGGCTGAAAACCTCATCGCGCCCGGCGTCCACCACTTCCATCCAGATATGATTGGGCAGCACAGCCGCGAACTCCGCCATATAGTTGCCAGGGCAATTCATCACCGACACGGGCAGGTCGAAGCCGTCCGCCATCTGCGCCACGCGCATAGCGCCGGTGATGCCGCCCGTGCCGACCCCAATTTGCAATACATCCGCCGCCCGCCCCTCGATTAAGGGGCGGAAATCGGCGGCGTCATCCAGATTCTCGCCGGTCGCCACCGCCGCGTTGACCGAATCCGACACCTTGCGCAAGCCCGCGGCGTCCCAGCGCCGCGCCGGCTCTTCTGCCCAGAAGATCTCGTGATGGCGCTCGAAGTAGCGGATGTGTTGAATGGCTTGCTTGGGCGACCAATATTCGTTGGAATCGATCAGCAGCACAGGCTCCTTGCCCGATGTCGCCAAGGCTTCACGCATGATGCCGATGCGCCGCAAGTCGGCTTCGCGATCCAGCCCGACTTTCAGCTTGCCAATCGCGATGCCGCGCGCCGCCTGGGATTCATAAAAGGCGCGGATGCCAGCGTCGTCCAAGGGCAGATCGATGCCGCTGGCGTATGCTTTGACCGCGCGGCTGGACGCGCCCAGAGTCTTCCAGAGCGGTTCGCCGTTCGCTTTGGCTTTGAGGTCCCAAAGCGCCACATCCAGCGCGCCAATGACATCGGTGACGGCCCCGCGATTGCCGCCCTTGAAGGCGAAATTCGCCATGCGCCCCCACAAGCCGACAACGCCGCGCGGATCGCGACCCACCAGCAGGTTCTCAGCCATTTTATGTATATCAGCAGCCGCGCCAGCCTCGCCCAATGCGACGCCGGTCAGCCCAATATCCGTATCGAGGAATACCGCCAGCGCCGCGTATTGGGCGCGGCCCCGTGGGTTGTTGGCGTCGCCGATAGGACGCGCCATATCGTGCTGGAACAAAATCGTACGGATGCCTGTAACCTTCATGGTCGTTCCCCTATCTCAATCTCCTAGCCAAAGCAGCGATTGTCAAACATAAATCAACTCTGCAGGGATCAACTATATCTCCCCACCCACGTACCTGGCGCGCAGCGCCTTTTTGTCCATTTTGCCGACGCCGGTCTTGGGTATCGCATCGACGACAGCATAATCGTCCGGCAGCCAGAATTTGGGGAAATGCCCCAGCAAATAGTCGTCCAGCGCAGCTTGATTGACGCTCGCTTTCAGCGGAACGATCACAGCCAGCGGGCGTTCGCCCCATTGTTCGTTCGGCATCGCGATCACCGCCGCTTCCAGCACATCGGGATGCGACATCAGCGTATTTTCCAGCTCCACCGACGAGATCCATTCGCCGCCGCTCTTGACCAGATCCTTGGTGCGGTCGGTGATGGTCATGTACCCATCCGCGTCAATGGTGGCGACGTCGCCGGTGCGCAACCAGCCGTCCTGGGTAAAGTGTTCTTGATCTTGCGGGTGTTTGTAATACTGCCCCGCCACCCAATAGCCGCGCACTTGCAATTCGCCCATCGTTTCGCCATCCCAAGCCAGTTCTTCGCCCGCGTGATTGACGATGCGCGCCTCGACACCCGGCACAAAATAGCCTTGCTTGGCTTTGATATCCCAACGGCTGTCAGCGTCCAGCGCCTCATGCCGGGACTGCAATTTAGAGACCGAGCCGATCGGCGACATCTCGGTCATGCCCCAGGCATGCACCACATTGACAGCCAGTTCATTCTCGTAGGCTTCGATCAAGCCGCGCGGCATGGCCGAGCCGCCCACGATCAATTGCTCTATGCAAGAGACGTCGCGCGGGTTTTGGCGCAACTCGTGATAGAGACCGTTCCATATCGTTGGTACGCCGGCTGCGATAGTCACGCGCTCGGACTCGATCATCTGTGCCAAGGCAGCCGGCTTGAGATGCGGTCCGGGCAAGACCATTGTCGCGCCCACGTAGGTACTGGCGTAGGGAAGTCCCCAAGCCATAGCGTGAAATTGCGGCACGACCGGCAGCACCACATCGCGCTCGGTCAAGCCGAAGGCGACGCCCGCCAGTACGCAGAAAGTATGCAAGACCATAGCGCGATGGCTGATCAAGACGCCCTTGGGCAGACCAGTGCTGCCGCTGGTATAACAGAGCGCCATCGCCATCTTTTCGTCGGCGCAGCGCCAGGCGTAGCGCTCGTTGGCTGCCGCTATGATGTCTTCGTATTGCAGGACATTGGGCAAGTTGACCGCCTGACCGCCACCGGCGTTGAAAACCACAAACTGTTCGACCGTCTCCAGCTTATGCGCGATTGGCTCCAGCAAGTGAACAAGCGACCCGTCAACGAAGATCACCTTGTCTTCGGCGTGGTTGATGATGTAGGCGAGTTGGTCTTGGGGCAGACGAATATTCAAGGTGTGGCAGACCGCGCCAGCCAGCGGCACGCCGAAGTACAGCTCCACGTGTTCGAAGCTGTTCCAGGCGAATGTGCCGACACGGTCGCCCGGCTCAATGCCCAGGGCTTCCATGGCATTGCACAGCCGCTTGACCCGCCGATAAAGCTCAGCGTAGCTGTATTCGCGCCAAGCGCCATCCGCCAGCTTGGTTTTGATCTTTTTCTCCGGTGTCATGCGCTTGGCATGCTCAAGTATCGTGTTGAGTGTCAGCGGGTAATCCATCATCAGACCATGTAACATCTGCCTGCTCCTTCTGCGCTGCGGACGCGCTCAACTATAGCGCATGTTAATGATAATTCCCCACAGCCCGGCGCCGCGCGTAGACACTGGCAATTCTATGCGCTTTTTCTACCCCATCCCCCGACCCCTTACCCCGTGGCAACGGGGAAGGGGAGCTAACATAGCTCGAAGATGATTCTCATTTCTGAAATCTAAATAAGTCAGACCCTGGTTTGATCCTGAAAATGCGCCAATCGCATCAACTCTGCAGTCATCCCCCCATTGCAATGGGGGGACCGAGGGGGGTAATCTGTAGTGGTCCTAT
Organism: Phototrophicaceae bacterium; assembly: GCA_965116975.1. GTDB lineage: Bacteria > Chloroflexota > Anaerolineae > Aggregatilineales > Phototrophicaceae > UBA6055. Next base: position 330,248 of record OZ220735.1, on the reverse strand, counting down.
AAAACTGGACAGGAAATCGCAGAAATTTTGGGGGGACATTTGTGCCATTCCGCCTCGTATTCTGCCGGTGTCCGGTAGTCTATGCCGCTGTGAATGCGCTGTGTATTGTAGACCACCTCGATGAAGTGCCCAAGTTGCTCGCGCGCTTCTTCCATGCGCTGGTATTCGCTCAGGTGCACTTCCTCCTCCTTGATCGTGCGGATCAACCGCTCGGCATAGCCGTTTTCGCTCGGCTCGCCCGCGGCTGACATACTGATTAGCGTTCCGGCGTCGTGCAGCAGCTTGACATAGTCATTGGCGGCGTATTGCGACCCTTGGTCGGAGTGATGAAGCTCCGGCGCCGCATGATCTTCTAGCGCTTGGCGCAAGGCTGCCAAGGTCAAGCTCTTATCCGAAGACCAACTCAGATGCCAGCCCCGTACCGCGCGCGTGTACACATCCATCACGACGGCCAGATAGATGAAGTCCGAGCGCAGACGCAAGTAGCTGATGTCGGCAACCCAAATCTGGTTCGGACGCAGCGCCCGCAGCCCTTTGATCAGGTTCGGATAGCGCCCATAACCATGTCGGCTATCCGTGCCGCTGCCCCGGCGCTGCTTCGGCTTGCGGGTCAAGTCCAGCTCCCGCATCAGCCACCCAACAAGATGCCGACCCACGTCCATCATATAAGGCTCACGCTTCAACTGCGCCGCTATCCGTCGGCTGCCATAGGTGGGATAGCGCCCGGCAACCTCCACTATCGCAGTACGCAGGCTTTGACAGTCGCGCGGCTTGGCTTGATGATAATAGCTGCTGCGGGGCAGCTCGAGTACGGCGCAGCTTGCCGACACCGGAAAGTCCTGGCTGAGCATCTGCGCTAGCTCTCGCTTTCGGGTGGTAGAGATTGCACATAGTGAGAGGCTTTTTTTGCAATTTCCAGTTGCATGGTCAGCTTTCCCACTAGCCGCTCTAATTCAGCCATCTTGTCCGCGCGACGCTTCTGCTCGGCTGGTTGACCGTAGGCGAATGCCTGCATCGCGCCTTCGAGAAACTGGTCTTTCCAGCGGTAAAGCAGGCTGTCCTTAATCTGGTACTCACGACTGGCTTGCGCCAGAGATTTCTCGCCGCGAAGGATTTCCAGCACAATTCTGACCTTCGTTTCCGGCGAGTGCTTCCGGTATTTACCCATGAGCGTGTCCCTTTCACTGTTACTCTAGAATACTCTCTTTTCTAGGTGCCCAGTTTTTCAAGACCACTACACCCAGAGAGCGAGCGCGAATCCTAGAGTATCGGACAAGCCTTACAATTTCATACATTTTAGGATTCGCATTACATTGTTGGAAATACTTCAGTAGAACCAAGTTAGTCATGCAAAACTCGACGAAGGGTCTAAATGTAGGGGCGACATACCATGTCGCCCGAAATCAACGACGCAGCAGCGTCGGGCGACAGATTGGTCGCCCCTACACCGCCCCTGAAAATTCGCATTACATTGTTGGAATTACTTCTGTCCCTCTGCGGTGAAAAAATGAAGCGATTGCGCGACGATTTGCTCAGAAGATTAACGATTACAAATCGTAATACATGTATGAATCTTACTTAATGAGTATCATCTCCAATTTCTGTTTTTTTTCGGCTTCGGCAATCAATGTCGATACATTGACCTCCAATGCCGCCGCGATCGCGGCCATGGCGCGCAACGACGGTGATTTCAAACCCCGCTCAATCTCGCTGATGTAAGTGCGATGCAAGCCCGCGGCATGCCCCAAATCATCTTGGGACATGCCTTTTGCGCGCCGATGCTGCTTGATGACTTCGCCAAAGTAACTCTCGAATTGACGCATAGGTTAATTTTCCAACCTGGGCGTCAATTCTCTACAGACTATAGACTGAAATTGGCTCGCATTCTGATTGCGTGGAGCAATTTTGTAGACTATAGTCTGCAATATGGACAGGTCGCCCACGCGACGATCCCTTAAACACCTATACCTGGAGGTAAAATGAAATACATTCGCGCGCGTCTATATTTGCTCTTTTCTCTTGCGATTCTAATCTTGGCTGCTTTGGCGTCCTTCGGCGCGCAAGCGCAAGGTCAAGTGGAACCCGTTGCGCCACCAACTAGCTTAGCCTCCAGAAGCATCACCCAAACCAGCATCACGCTGATCTGGACGAAATCGGACGGTGCCACCTTCTACCGGGTTCGCAAAGACAGCGCGGATAGCTTCACGGATGTTGGCGATGTGGCCACATACACCTTCAGCGGCTTGACAGCTGGCACGCAATATACCTTGGAAGTTCGGGCTAGAAATTCCGACTACCAGTCCGCGTCGGCTTCTATCAGCGCCAGTACCTTGCCCATGACAACTGGCAATGGTGGTGATGGCGGTGATGGCGACAGCGCAGAAACCTGCGCCGCGGCTTACTCTGGCTCCGGCGGCGCTGGCTCAATTTCAGTTTCCTGGGCCGCGCACCCGCCAGACGCGCTCAATCCCGGCTCCACTATCTGGTATTGCGTGACTTCGGAATACGAAAGCAAGGCCACGGACAGGACATCGGCTGTCTTTAGCGGGCTGGATCCCGGCGTGGAATACAGTTGGCATGTCGACGCCTTTTCCTGTGTGGGCGACGAATCGATGGCGGAGGGCACCTGTGTCAGAATTACAACCGATAGCCCTCACGCCTTCGGGCAAGCCACCACCTCAGGCGGCAGCAGCAGCAACTCGAGCGGCAGCGGCAGTTCCAGCGGCAGCAGCAGCGACTCAAGCGACTCAAGCGGCAGCAGCTCCAGCGGCAGCAGTTCCAGCGGCAAACGCGAATCCAGCGCGCCCAGCGCGCCGCCGCCCGAAGCCTATCTCGACCACAGCGTGACGGTCGGCGGCAATGCCAACTTCCAGCCGCTCACGGGCAGCGGCATCGGCAACGCTCAGGTCATCGCGCAAGTTGTCATAAGCGCCACCGATGTTTGGGGGCATGTGCCGGCTGGCACGCGCGTCTGCTTCGTCGGGCGCATTGGCGGCGGCGTCATGTTCCTGGACGCGGCCACCATGCCGCGCGCGCTGTCCTGGCTGCCGCATAGCATCCATGGCAACGATACCTGCGCGCAGCTGCCCGGCGCCGGCACGGTTGCGCTGGTAATGGGCGCGGGACCTTATGCCGCAGCCGCGCCAGCGTCAGCCGCCGCGGAGGACCCGCCGCAGCCAGAAATTACGCCGACGCAGCCGATATGTCAAATTAAACTGACGCGGACGCTCAATCTGCGTTCTGAACCGGCGATCGGACAGATCATCGGGCTGGTCTGGCTCAACTCGGAAGTACCAGTCTACGAGGCTGAGTGGGGCTGGTATTTGATCGAGTTTGAAGGGCAGTTTGGCTATATCATCGGCAGTCATCGCAAGCTGCTATGGGGCAGTTGCTGAGCATCGCCCACGATTTTGCAGCCAATTTCATCTTGGGCGACTCACAGAGTCGCCCCTACAAGGCTTGTCCGCTACTGGTTCAAATTCACTAATTTTCGTTCCAATCCACCTGCACCTTGCCAAATTTAGTAAGAAATTCAATCAAAAACTTGCGTAAATTGAACGGATTTCCGCCCTAAAAGACGGCTGTAGGGGCGACTCTGTGAGTCGCCCACTGGTAATAGCCCCACATTTCGCAATCACTGTCAGTATCGGACAAGCCTTACAAGGCTTGTCCGCCACTGTAGCAAATCACCAATTTTCCTTCCAATTCGTCAGTATGGTGTCAAATTCGACAGTTATGGATATAGACGCAATTGCCCCTGGGGATGGGGCAGACTAAGCGCGCAAGAACTAGGACCGCAAGCCGAATAATCCCGCCGCTTTAGTCTTGCTGCCTTCCCAGGCATCCAGCTCCGCAATGCCGTCTATGCCCTTTTGATACACCGGATGCGATGGCTCCAGCGGCAGGCTGACGACCTTGCCCGTCACGCCCGAGACATAAGCGCCCAGCGCAATCTGCAAAGCCCGCGCGCCAGCCGCGGCCGGCGCCATCGGCGCGCGATCGTCGCGGATGGCAGTGGCGAAATCCGCCCAAAGCTCGCTGAACGAGCGCGCCACGCTGTCCAAATGATTTTCCAGATTGGCGATGGCGTGGTCGACGCGCTGCCAGTCCTTGTTCACGCTATAGAGTTCTATCGGCTGATTGAAGCCGCCGGATTGATAATCTTTGTAGCGCAGGCGGATCTGCCCGTCGCTGCCGCTGATGTCGACGCCGCCGACGCCCTCTCCCCATGCCATGTGAATGACGGCGTAGCCGGTCGGGAAGGCGATCTGCGCCAGCGCCAGGTCTTCAATCACCGGCTGTCGCCGCGCGTATTCGGGCGCGTCCACAAAAGCCATTACCTGCTGCGCCTGCTCCCCCGCCAGCCACTCCGCCAGATACACGGCGTGAATCATGTCCATCAAGACGCCGCCGCCAGCCGCCATGGTATGCCGCCAATCGGCTTGATACTCGGCCGCGCCGGGGTAATCGATGACGCCCATGAAGTGCAGCGTGGCGACGCGCAGATCGCCAATCAAGCCAGCGCCGAGCATGCGCTTGATTTGCCGGAACTCCGGCAAGAAGTGATAATTATGCGACATCGCCAGCTTGCGCCCGGCCGCCGCAGCCGCGTCTATCAATTCGTCGGCGACAGCGGGCGACCTGCTGATCGGCTTCTCGCTGAGCACGTGCGCGCCAGCGGCGAAGGCATCCAGCACGATTTGCCGGCGAAACTGCTGCGGCACGGTAATCGCGACCGCGTCAATATCGTCCCGCGCCAGCAGGTCGCGGTAATCCGCATAGAGCTGGTCGTCGCGCAGGCTGAACCAGGCTTTGCCAATTTCGCGCCGCGCCGGCGTGATATCAGCCAGCGCCACCAGTTCAATATCCGGCCTTGTCGTGATAGCGGGGCGATGCCCATATTGCACGACATTGCCGCAGCCTATCAGTCCGACTTTGAGCGCGTCCGTCATAGCGAACCCCTGGTGAATCCTTACTGATAATAATTTTCGCGCTTCTTGTAATCCTCATAAGCCGCGCGCGCCGACTGTACCGCTTCGCTTTCGCTGACCTCCGCCACCGGCACATCCCACCAGGATTCATAACCCGCGACGCGCTGCCGGCGGTCGGTTTCTGTCACGATGCAGACGGGACCGCCCTGATGCGCTTTCGCCTCCGCCATGGCTCGCGAGAATTGCTCGCGATTAGCCGCGCGGATGACATGCGCGCCCAGGCTTTCGCAGTTTTTGGCGAAATCGATGGGCAGGGTCGCGCCGTCGAGTTGACCGGATTCGCCCCGATAGCGAAACTTGGTGCCAAAGCCGTCGCTGCCGACGCTCTTGGACAAGCCGCCGATGCTGGCATGCCCGTGGTTATCAACCACGATGATATTGACCTTGATGCCTTCTTGCACCATGGTGACAATCTCGGTGTGCATCATCAGAAAAGAGCCATCGCCGACCATGACCCAGACCTCGCGCTCGGGATCAGCCATTTTCACGCCCATGCCGCCGGCGATCTCGTAGCCCATGGTGGAATAGCCGTATTCCAGGTGATAGCCTTTGCGATCCCGCGTGCGCCAGAGTTTGTGCAGGTCGCCGGGCATGCTGCCAGCCGCGCAGAGCACGGTATCGCCGGGCGCGGAAAGCGCATTGACCATGCCGATGACCTCGCCCTGGCTCAACAGCGGCTCGTGCTCGAGGTTGTAAATGCGATGCACCTCGGCATCCCAGGCTTGATTATAAGCGTGGACCCGTTCTTGATAGGCGGCAGCGGTCATGTAGCCATTCAGCAGCAGCAAGAGTTCTTCCAGGGTCGCCTGGGCATCACCGACCAGGGGCAGGGCATTGTGCTTGTAGGCGTCAAATTCAGCCGCGTTGATGTTGATGAAACGTACATTCTCGTTGGAAAATGCCGTCTTGGAGGCGCTGGTGAAATCGCCATAGCGCGTGCCGATGCCGATGACCAGATCGGTCTCGCGCGCTAGCAGATTGGCGCCTTCTGTGCCGGTCACGCCGATGGCGCCCAGGTTGAGCGGATTGTCATAGCGCAGCGCGCCCTTGCCGGCCTGCGTTTCACAAACTGGGATATTAGTCAAACCAACCAGCAGTTCCAGTATGTCGTAAGCCTCGCTGTAATGGACGCCGCCGCCGGCGATGATGAGCGGCTGCTTGCTGGCGCGGATCCACTCGGCAGCACGCTCCAAGGCGGCGCTATCGGGTCTGTTGCGCGGGATTTGCCAGACGCGCTTTTCGAATAGGGCGCTGGGATAATCGTAAGCCTCGGCTTGCACATCCTGCGGCAGCGCCAGCGTGACCGCGCCGGTATCGGCCGGCGAGGTCAAGACGCGCATGGCTTCGGGCAAGGCGCTGATGAGCTGCTCGGGTCGATAAATGCGGTCCCAATAGCGCGAAACGGGCTTGAAACAGTCGTTGACGCTGATGTCCTGGCTGTGCTCGCTTTCAAGCTGCTGCAAGACCGGGGCTTGCAGCCGCTCGGCGAAGATGTCGCCGGGCAGCAGCAAAACCGGTATGCGATTGACGGTCGCCACCGCCGCGCCCGTTACCATATTGGTCGCGCCCGGTCCGATGGACGAGGCGCAGGCGAATGTCGCCAGGCGGTTGCGGTGCTTGGCATAAGCCACCGCCGCCAGCACCTGCGCCTGCTCGTTGCGGGATTGGTAATAGCGGAAGCGGCTGGCGTATTGTTCCAGCGCCTGCCCGACGCCAGCCACGTTGCCGTGTCCGAAGATGCCCCACATGCCGGCGAAGAAGGGGTTTTCGACGCCGTCGCGGGCGACGTGCTGGTTGGCTAGGTAGCGGACGAGGGCTTGGGACATGGTGAGGCGGGTGGTTTTCATGCGGGGGTCCTTTCATCAGGGAAATCGCGGATGATGCGGAAGGGACGGTTTTGGGCTTCCCAAGCGCGGATGCGGGAATAGAGCTTGGTAACAATGAAATGCGCGAATTCAAATGCTAGACGTAAGGTTCGCGCCAATTCGTTCCCCGTAGTTTGATTTAGCGCTTTTTGAGACATGTCACGATCAAAAAATCGACTGAAACAATGCGGTAGAATAATTGATAATATGGACAAGGTATCCCTACCACGACATAGCCAATGTCCTATTCTAATATCGACTTCAAAAGTCTCAATCTGGCTTAGCAGTTCGGATTCGCTAAGTATAGCGTTTTCGTCTAACAATGTTTTCGCTACATCTTCATGATTAAACTCTAGAGTTTGCTGGTCGATAAATACGGCGAAATTATCCGCTACCCGACGCAACCTCAAGTTGTATTCACGATGTCGGAAGTCCAATAGACGGATTTTCCCGAATTCTTTTGCCAAACGAATCGCTTCAGATCTTAGCGAATGCGCGAAACGGTGAATTTCCCTCGTTTCTATTTCGACGAAAGTATTGCGCAGCACTTTTTCCAGCGCGGACGAATTCAGCGTCATCATTTCCATGTCTGGCGAATCGTCATAGAGCAGGCTGTCTAAGTGGAGGGAGCCGGATCGTTCAATAAGCCAATAATCGGGGTCAATGACAGCAGCCACCCCCTGCAGTGAAGACTTTGAATTCGCCATTTCCATAGCTTTAACAGCCTTCTCTTTATTGCCTGTTGGAATAAGACTACAACGTGCTGTCTTGTATTCTGTCCATAACGCTCTGTCAGTTGGACCTTCAACAAGCACAAGTGAATGCCGAGGATACCGACTACGAAACATCCGAAGTTTTGCGACGACATCCTCAGGCGTATTCGGCAATTTCATCGCTGTAGTCTGCTTCCGGATTATGTAAATCAACCATCCAATCCCATTTGTCATGGACAATCTGTGGTGAATGCGTTGCAATCAATACATTGAAGTCGCGGAGGTCAATGATGCGCTTCAAATCATTTAGGAATTCGTGTTGCCAAGTTACATGGAGTGAAAGCTCAGGTTCATCAATCAATACCAATGATTTCGGGGGTATATCGAATAGGAGTTTGGAATATAGTACAAGGAGATGCTGCTCGCCAGATGATAAACTTACTACTGGAATCAACTGATTGTTATCAGCCACAATAATCAGACCATTTTCGGCGTCAGTGTATATTCTCTTAAAGTCAAAATGCCCATTAAGTAATTCGACAAGCATAGTCAGACGCCTATCTCGTGCTTCTATACTGGACTCGCGTCGGAGAATGTCTTTCAGTTCAGCTTCTACATAGTTTAGCTTGTTCTGTATTTCCGCGACGATAGGGCCCTCAAGTTCATCTACTCCATGATGTACAATTACATTTCTTAATTTCTTTAATATGCCATTTATCTCCTCCCATTGCGATTCCGACAGTTTTCGTTCCTCATGCACATTGTGAACTAGGTGTGCAGTCTTTGCCGCAGATTCCTCAACTGCGAGATTAATATTCCGTGTACGGGAATCAGAAGAGTAGGATTCCGACTCAATCGCTACTTCTGTCTGCAAACGCTGCGTCTTGATTAGTTCTACATTTTCGCTGCGTTTGATATCATTCAGCCAGGCAACTCCGTCTTCGGAATCCTCATGCAGAACGGCCGAGTGAGTGCCAGTAACGTCGGTGAATGACAATTTTAACTCATCATTATCTTCACGGAGGTTGAGGAATACTTGATGATCAAAGTAAACGCGAAATTCCTCAAATGCCACTTCACGAAATACACGATAGCTAGCGTTGAACAGCCCATTGAGCATATTCAACAAGATAGTTTTTCCGAAACCGTTGGGACCATGAACAATCGTAATCCGAGACCTCTGATTTAGCTGAATCTCGTGGTCGAATATCCCAAACAATTTCTTCACTGATACCTTGGTAATTCGCATCAGAATTAGGCCTCCGCGACAACTCCTACTCCATTATAGCGCACTGCGCTACCCCTCCATCCCATGATGCACAATCGGCAGGCGCGGATCCACAAAAGTCCAAGTCCCCTTGACCCAGGCATAAGCCGGATCATCGCTGTTCGCCAGCGACTGCGCGCTGCCAGCCAGGAAGTTCAGATAATAGGTCGTATAGCCATGCGCGCTGACGACGGGATGATAACCCTCGGGCACCAGCACGGCATCGTGATTGCCAGCCATCATGAGGCCGTCGATGCTGCGGTCGTCGTTGTATACGCGCTGGTAGGCATAGCCGCCGGGATGATCGATCTTGTAAAAGTAGATCTCTTCCAGATCCGCTTCCAGAAGGTTGCCGGCGTCGTCCTCTTTGTGTACGTCGTGTTTGTGCGGCGGATAGCTCGACCAGTTGCCCGGCGGCGTATAGACCTCGACCGCCACGATGCGATGACAGTTGAAGCCCGGCGGCAGGATGCCGTTAATCTGCCGCGAGGCATTGCCGCCGCCGCGCAGCTCGATTTCGCTGTCGGCCGGCGTGACCAGTTGCGTCGGGAAATCTTGGTCGGTAGGCACCCAGCAAGAGGCGAATTCCAGCGTATCGCTGCGCGCGGTGATCTCGAATTCCTTATTCCGCGACAGATAGATGGCATAGGGCATGCCACTGAAGACATCGCGGCGGCGACCGACGTTCTTGAAGTCGCCGTCGCTGGTGCGGATATCACAAACGCCGCCCAGAATGACGGTGGCGTTTTCGTGCCCGCGCGTCTCGATGCTGAAGCGCTCGCCGCGGCGCAGGCGCATGGCTGCCATGTTGAGATAATCCCAGCCCGCCTGCCCGGCGCTGACCTCGGCGAAGATGCCAGAGCCGCCGCTGTCCTTGGATTTGATTAGCATGCTTTCCGATGTGTATTGCATTTTGACCCTCCTTGTAGACCATTAATCTTCTTCGACGCCCTGCTTTCGACATCATTTCACTCCTCCCCCCAATACTTTGGGGGGACCGAGGGGGGTTTGTAGTGGTCCTATAAAACTGGACAGGAAATCGCAGAAATTTTGGGGGGACATTTGTGCCATTCCGCCTCGTATTCTGCCGGTGTCCGGTAGTCTATGCCGCTGTGAATGCGCTGTGTATTGTAGACCACCTCGATGAAGTGCCCAAGTTGCTCGCGCGCTTCTTCCATGCTCTGGTATTCGCTCAGGTACACTTCCTCCTCCTTGATCGTGCGGATCAACCGCTCGGCATAGCCGTTTTCGCTCGGCTCGCCCGCGGCAGACATACTGATTAGCGTTCCGGCGTCGTGCAGCAGCTTGACATAGTCATTGGCGGCGTATTGCGACCCTTGGTCGGAGTGATGAAGCTCCGGCGCCGCATGATCTTCTAGCGCTTGGCGCAAGGCTGCCAAGGTCAAGCTCTTATCCGAAGACCAACTCAGATGCCAGCCCCGTACCGCGCGCGTGTACACATCCATCACGACAGCCAGATAGATGAAGTCCGAGCGCAGACGCAAGTAGCTGATGTCGGCAACCCAAATCTGGTTCGGACGCAGCGCCCGCAGCCCTTTGACCAGGTTCGGATAGCGCCCATAACCATGTCGGCTATCCGTGCCGCTGCCCCGGCGCTGCTTCGGCTTGCGGGTCAAATCCAGCTCCCGCATCAGCCAGCCAACAAGATGCCGACCCACGTCCATCATATAAGGCTCACGCTTCAACTGCGCCGCTATCCGTCGGCTGCCATAGGTGGGATAGCGCCCGGCAACCTCCACTATCGCAGTACGCAGGCTTTGACAGTCGCGCGGCTTGGCTTGATGATAATAGCTGCTGCGGGGCAGCTCGAGTACGGCGCAGCTTGCCGACACCGGAAAGTCCTGGCTGAGCATCTGCGCTAGCTCTCGCTTTCGGGTGGTAGAGATTGCACATAGTGAGAGGCTTTTTTTGCAATTTCCAGTTGCATGGTCAGCTTTCCCACTAGCCGCTCTAATTCAGCCATCTTGTCCGCGCGACGCTTCTGCTCGGCTGGTTGACCGTAGGCGAAAGCCTGCTTCGCGCCTTCGAGAAACTGGTCTTTCCAGCGGTAAAGCAGGCTGTCCTTAATCTGGTACTCACGACTGGCTTGCGCCAGAGATTTCTCGCCGCGAAGGATTTCCAGCACAATTCTGACCTTCGTTTCCGGCGAGTGCTTCCGGTATTTCCCCATGAGCGTGTCCCTTTCACTGTTACTCTAGAATTCTCTCTTTTCTAGGTGCCCAGTTTTTCAAGACCACTACAGTTAAAGAGGGGGCAGCTCCGCGACATAAGCCCGCAGGTCGTCGATATGATCGGCGTAATGGACGAAGGTATTGCCCGCCAGAAAATAGAGCAGCGGCATGTCGCGGATATTGCAGACGTCCGGGTCATTGATTTCTTCGTCGGTCATGCGCCGCAGCAGATTCTCCAGCAGCGGAAAGCTGGCTTCGAACATCTCGAGCACAGTCGCGAGCGGCAAATCGCGATTGTCCGCATAAACACTGGCGTTGACCTCGTCGGTCGTTTTTGGACTGGCGATCATCTCTCCGCTCAAGGCGCGCGACACCAGATTGGTCGACGAACCTTCCCACCAGGTGATATGGGCGATGAGGTCCTTAACCGACCATTCGGGATGCGGACCCGGTCGCCGCGTCATGTCCGCTTCGCTCAAGCCCTGCCAGAGTGCCGCCAGCGCCGCGCGCTCGGCTCGGGCGCGCGCCAGCAGGTCATCCCCGCTCATATAGGTGATCCAGCCTTCTTCGTTAGTCTCAGTAACCATAGCTATTTCCTTTCAGTATCGCCAACCCCCACGCGCAAGACGACTGAACTCCCCTTCCCTCAGAATTGGGGATGCTTCCACATAGAGATGTGGAAGGGGCCGGGGATGGGGGCATTTGCCCTGTCAGTCCAGCCCGCCGTAAGGCGCGGCAAATGCTTCCACCTCGGGCATGGTTGGCATGAAGTTGGCGCAGCCATGCTCCGTGACGACGATAGCGCCGCAGGCATTGCCCAAGCGCGCCGCTTTATACCAGCCCCAGCCCTTGACCAAGCCATAGATGAATCCGCCGCCGAATGCGTCGCCCGCGCCCAGGATATTGGTCACCGCGACCGGGAAACCGGGCGCGTCAATTACCTCGCCAGAGCGCAGATGCACCCGCGCGCCTTGGGCACCAATCTTTTCCACCACCGCGCCCGGTCCCATGCCCAGCATGGTCTTGATGGCGGAGCGGGTATCGCCCGCGACTTTGGTATCGGAGACTTGCGAGTGCGTCAGGCTCATCTGCGATTCGTCGCGCAGCATGGCGGCATTGATCTCGTCCTCGGTGCCAATCACCACATCAACCAAGCGCAAAACAGCCCGCGCCGCCACGCCAAAGGCGCGCGCGTCATGCCATTGATCGGGGCGAAAATCGACATCGAAGATCACCTGCGCGCCCGCCGCCCGCGCCGTTTCCGCCGCGAACATGGTGGCGCTGCGGCTCGGCTCCAGGCTCAGGTTGGTGCCGGCGAATTGAAAGACCCGGCAATCGCTTACCGGCGCCGCCAGCACATCATCAATGGTCAAGTTGATATCGGCGCAGTTATCGCGATAGAAGACCAGCGGAAACTTGTCGGGCGGTTCGATGCCCAGCACGGCCGCCGAGCTGCGATGCTGCGGCTTGCGCGGGATGAAGCGCGTTTCCACGCCTTCGTTCTGGATGAAATGCAAGATGAAATCGCCGACTGGGTCGTCGCCGACGGCGGTCAGCAAAGCCGTGCGCAGCCCCAGCCGCCGCCCGCCCACGCTGATATTGGTCGGCGAGCCGCCAACATAAGCCGCGAAGCTGTCAATCTCGTCAAAAGGCGTACCGATATCGTTGGAATACAGGTCGATGGAGCTGCGCCCCATGTGCAGGGAATCGTATGATTTAGACGTCATTTTACCCCCGAGGTTCTAGGGTTCATAAGGTTTGCCGGTGATGGACGGCTCGCGGCTGAGTTCGCGGCGGATGTTGGCGACGACTTCGGGCGCGATGCCCAAGGCGTCTATGACCACGCGATCGAGGGCTTGACGTGTTTCGTCACCCATGATCTGCGGCAGCGGCAGCAGCGTGAAATTGCAGAGCGTGTCGAAAGCCGTCGCCAGGGCCGTGACCTGGCTTTCGCTCATGGCGTCAAAGTCGGGCACGGGGATGCGGCGCAGGTCGTCCATTGAGAAGTGAGGGTATGAAGGGATCTTATTTGACCTATCCCCAAGAATTGCAAGTATTCCGATAGTTGAATTGAAATAGGAGCAGAGGGATTTTTCCACAAATTCGTCTTCAAATTGACTCAGATGAGGCTTGCATGGTATCCATAACGACCCTAATACTTTCTCATTTAATCTAACGGATGCGCATCTTAAGGTAGTCAGACGCGCTCGATAAACGAGCATCAATCGTCCTCGCTTTTCCCAAAGAGAAGCCAATTGATTTCGTTTACCAGATTTCGGTTTGATGTAACTATCCCAGTTCGCTAGCATTCTTTGCGTAACATCTGTCTTGTGATACCAAAGCGCAATCATGGCGTCTTTATCCGGTACTTCCGAACGGCTTGCAAAGCCTCTTATCCCGCGTCCATCTGGACCGACATCCGCAATCTCCCCTAGCTCGCGCGTCTTGAAAAACCCGCTCTGTCGCAATTCAACAAATCGCTCACATAGATATGGCGAAAGAAACTGCACCCCGCCCCAGTCTCCCACTTTGACTCGCTCGTGGGGCCAATTCTGCACTGTACCCTTGATATGTTCGGTTTTCCCCTCGACAATATCTCGCGCCACCCCCAGCGCTTCGGCCGGCGTCGCTGGATTCTCGTATAAGTTGACGATCTTTGTGTGCAGATTCGGGGGGGGGGCAGTTCGGCACGTCGAGCGGCGGCAAACTAATAGCATTTCCCCGATACTGGTATTCTCCGAAAAGTATATGCGCGTCGGGTCGTGCGAAGTAACAATCGTATCGATATGAAACTTTTTTGCCAAGTGAATGCGCATCTCTCTAGTCGCATAATTCGTCGCGCCGACAAGTGGCAAGACAACCGCGATAGTGCCACTCTGCGATTTCACGATTTTATCTGCCAGCGCCAAGAATCCACCGCCATTATGTGAGCGGTGTATGCCGCCTTCTAACTTGTCAAACAACGCCTTCTCCCGCGCTTTGAGCTGCTTCTCCTGCGCGCGGCTGAACTGGTCGTGCCGCAGGCTGTCACGCGTGAAAGGCGGATTCATGATCACCAGGTCGGCTGGCTCGGCTTGGGCGACTTCTTCCTGCGTTTCGATTTGCTCGACGCCGGTGGGCCAGGGCAGCAGGCGCGGTTGATTGCGCGGACTCAAAAATTCGAGTGAGCCGAGAAAGGCGCGGCGTCCTTCGTCCGTCGCTGTCACGCCGAGCAAGGCGCGGAATATCTTCATATTTTCGAATGTCGTTGTCGGCGAGAGCAAACCCAAGGTGGTCGCCGCCAGGTGCGTCGCCGTCAGGTTGACATCGTAGCCGGTCAAGACCTTTTCGATGAGCAGGCGGGAGACTTCGTCTCGGTTGCCGGCCGCGCCGGTCAAATCGCGGATGCGCTCGGCGGCCGCCATCAGCAGGGTGCCCGTGCCGCAGGCTGGGTCGGTGATGCGCAGCTCCCCGATGGCGGCGCTGTCCGACCAGTCGAGCATGTCTTCGCGGATGGCCAGGTTCGCCAGCAGCGTCGCGGCTGCGGTTGTAGTGTAGAAAGACCCATCGTAGCGGGCGCTATCGAGCACTTTGTGGAAGATGCGCCCCAGCAAATCATGCCGCAGGCCGACGATGTTGCGCGTGACTTGCAAGGATGCGCGGGCGACAACTTGCACGGCGGCAGCGAATTCATTCGATCCGGATAGCGCTTGCAGAGCGCTGCGGGCTGTATCGAAGATCGGCTTGTAATCGACGACCAGCCATAATTTCCAGGCTTGAGAGAAAGCCCCGATAGGATCAGCGCTATTTGCGCACTGGCTAGCGCTGGCGGGGGACCAATCGCCCTCAAAATCGCGCGGCTTGATTACGTGGCGATGTTTGTCCAGTTGGCTGTGGAACATGACGGCGGTGGCGACGACCAGCATGGCGCGCTTGGCGGCTTGATTGAATCGGCTGGTCAGCGCATAGCCGGATTCGATTTTTGTGGGCTTGCCGGCTGGCAGATCCAGGCAGGCGGCTAAATCTTGCTTCTGGCTTTCATTGAGCCGGGCAACGGCGCGATCCAAGCTGAAAGACAGGCGATTGGCAATTTCGTCGGGGTCGCCAAGCTGGTCGGGGATTTTGCGGATGACGCTGACCAGTTGCGCTATGCTATCTTGCTTCCAACTGGTTTTGTTCGCGGACGGTCGTTCCTTGTGACTGCGCAAGGTATGCAGCAGCTGGCATTCCGCCAGCTCATTCGCCGAGCGCAAGCCCTCCGGATAGCAAATGGCGACCGCGCAATCGACCAAGTCATCACGCAAGCGGCTGTCAGCGTCCTTTATCGCGGAAGCTTTTTTTGTCGTGGTAAAACCCTGTTCCGCTTCCAGCGCGATCTTCAACCCGTCGAGCGCGACTTCGACATCCAGGCGTTTGCCGCCGCCTTGCCCGCTTTCCGCGCGCGCGTCCAGTCCGCGCTCTCGAAGGACAGCCGCCAGCCAAGTATTCAATGTACTCTCGTAGGTGCTCATTCGGCTACGTCATCATCCAAGCAAAAGCCCCGCCTTCTTTTTGAGGAGGGCTCGATTGAATACTGAATGCCCAACATCAGGCCTCTAGCTCATCTAGCCGTACGGGCCGATTCTCAGCCAGCGAGCGCAGCCCCGCCATCGCCATCAGCACTGGCGCGCGGCCGTCATTGCCGTTGACCGGCACATCGGCATCGTTTTCGATGGCGTCTACAAAGGCGATCATCTCCGCCACATAACTTTCGAAATAGCGCTCCACGAAGAAGCGCATGATCAGATCGCGCCGAACGCTGCCGGCGTCGCTGATCGTCACTTGATTGGGATGCACATTGCCGGTGCGCGCTTCGCCGCCGCTGCCGAAGACCTCCACACGCTGATCATAACCGTAAACCGCCTGGCGGCTGTTCTCAATCGCGCCGATCGCGCCATTCTCGAAGCGCAGCATCACCTTCGCGGTATCGACATCGCCGACGGCGCCAATTTCTGGATCGACCATGACATCAGCCATGGCGTACATTTCTTCGACATCGCCCAGCAGAAAACGACAGAGGTCGAAGTCGTGAATCATCATGTCCATCATCAAGCCGCCGGATACCTTGATATAGTCAATCGGCGGCGGCGCGGGATCGCGGCTGGTGATCGTCAGCGTATGCGGCCGCCCGATTTCGCCGTTTTCCAGCGCGCGCTTGATGCGGGCATGGCCCGCGTCAAAGCGCCGATTGAAGCCGATTTGCAGCTTGACGCCATTTGCGTCTACGGCGCGCAGCGCCCGGTCGATGGCGGACAGATCGTGGTCGATGGGCTTCTCGCAGAAGACGTGCTTGCCGGCATTCGCCGCCTCGACAATGTATCCCACATGGGTATCGGTGGTGGAGCAAATCACGATGGCATCCAGCGTACCGCTCTTGATTAACTCGCTGGCATCGCTGGTGTAATCGGGAATGCCATATTCTTCGGCGGCAGACTTGGCGGATTCGGCGTAGATATCGGCTATCGCCAGCAGGCGGGCATTCGCTACGCGGCTGGTCAAGATATTGGCATGCAGCCGCCCAACCCGTCCCGCGCCGATGATGCCTAGTTTGATTGTCATCGCTTTCTCCCGCGCTGCAAAAAATAGTGACGCTAATGATAACGAATCTCGCCGTATTATTGAATAGCGCGACAAAATTGCGCTAGAATGATAGACGAGAAATCAGGAGCATTGCTATGAATCCCGATAAACTGAATCCGACTCTGAGCCAAGCGCCGCCAGCGCTTGAAGAAGAGGACGACCGCGAGCCGACGAAAGAAGAAATCATGGATGATATTCGCCAGGGCTTGCGCGATGTATTGGCTGGCTACGAAGGGATGTCTGCGTTGGAGTTCTTGGATGAACTAGAGAGCGAAACCGAGGTCGATGAAGCCGGGCGAATATAAATTACTGCATGCGCTATAATCATGTATGGAAAACTGGAGGCACGCTATGAATCCCGACAAACTGAATCAAACTTTGAGCCAAGCCCCGCCAGAGCTCGAAGACGACGATCGCGAGCCGACAAAAGAGGAGATCCTCGAAGACATCCGTATCGGCATTATCCAGGCAAAAGCGGGCTTAGGAAGGCCTGCGCTGGAGTCCCTTGAAGAGCTGCGACGAGAAATATACGGTGATGCCGACTCTCGTTAGAGATTTGCCGAATTTTAAAAGGCGACTCAGACGGATCGAACGCAAATATCCCAAGACAATTGATGAGATTGAGAGCCTAATCGCGAGTCTGGCGCAAGGCGAACGCCCCGGCCAGCGCATCCCGCGCGTCGGCTACGAGGTCTAAAAGTACGCCTGCCCAACCGAGCAGCGCGGCGCGGCAAGAGTGGCGGCTTCCGCGTCATCTATTATGTGCAACTCAGCGACCGCGTGACCTTGCTCACAATCTATTCGAAGTCTGACGAAAGCGACATCAGCGCGCGGGAAATCCAAGAACTGGCGCGCGAGGCTGACGAAGCCGGGCGAAGATAATTATTGCATGCGGTATAATCAAGTATGGAAAGCTGGAGGCGAGCTATGAATCCCGACAAACGGAATCCGACCCTGAGCCAAGCTCCGCCAGCGCTCGCGGAAGAGGACGACCGCGAGCCGACGAAAGAAGAAATCATGGATGATATTCGCCAGGGCTTGCGCGATGTGCTAGCTGGCGAAGAAGGGATTCCAGCGCGAGAGGGAATTGAAGCGATACGTCGCAGAATCTACGGCGATGCCGACCACTGTTAGATATCATCCGCTATTTGGCAAGCAGCTTGAACGGCTTGAGCGAAAATATCACAGAACGACCGATGAAGTCGATGGCCTCCTGGTTCAGCTAGAGCAAGACCAGCGTCCCGGGCAGCGCATCCCGCGCGTCGGCTATGCGGTTTATAAGGTACGCCTGCCCAACCGAGCGGCGCGGCGCGGCAAGAGCGGCGGCTTCCGCGTCATCTATTATGCCCAACTCAGCGACCGCGTGACCTTGCTGACCATCTACAGCAAGACCGAAGCAAGCGACATCAGCGTGCGGGAAATCCAAGAACTGGCGCAAGAAGCCGACGATGCCAGACGCATATAAATCTGGCTGAACCATCAACTTGCGCTATAATCATGAACAGTAATCTGGAGGTATGTTATGAATCCCGACAAACGGAATCCGACCCTGAGCCAAGCTCCGCGAGCGCTCGAGGAAGAGGACGACCGCGAGCCGACGAAAGAAGAAATCATGGATGATATTCGCCAAGGCTTGCGCGATGTGCTAGCTGGCGAAGAAGGGATTCCAGCGCGAGAGGGAATTGAAGCGATACGTCGCAGAATCTACGGCGATGCCGACCACTGTTAGATATCATCCGCTATTTGGCAAGCAGCTTGAACGGCTTGAGCGAAAATATCACAGAACGACCGATGAAGTCGATGGCCTCCTGGTTCAGCTAGAGCAAGACCAGCGTCCCGGGCAGCGCATCCCGCGCGTCGGTTATGCGGTTTATAAGGTACGCCTGCCCAACCGAGCAGCCCGGCGCGGCAAGAGTGGCGGCTTCCGCGTCATCTATTATGTGCAACTCAGCGACCGCGTGACCTTGCTCGCGATCTATTCGAAGTCTGACGAAAGCGACATTAGCGCGCGGGAAATCCAAGAACTTGCGCGCGAGGCTGACGAAGCCGGGCGAAGATAATTATTGCATGCGGTATAATCAAGTATGGAAAGCTGGAGGCGCGCTATGAATCCCGACAAACTGAATCCGACCCTGAGCCAAGCGCCGCCGGCGCACGCCGAAGAGGACGACCGAGAGCCGACGAAAGAAGAAATCATGGATGATATTCGCATCGGTATTATCCAGGCAAAAGCCGGTCTAGGCAGGCCTGCGCTGGAATCCCTTGAAGAGCTACGACGAGAAATATACGGTGATGCCGACTCTCGTTAGAGATTTGCCGAATTTTATAAGGCGACTCAGACGGATCGAACGCAAATATCCCAAGACAATTGATGAGATTGAGAGCCTAATCGCGAGTCTGGCGCAAGGCGGACGCCCCGGCCAGCGTATCCCGCGCGTCGGCTACGCGATCTATAAAGTACGCCTGCCCAACCGAGCGGCGCGGCAAGAGCGGCGGCTTCCGTTTCATTTATTACGCCCAGATTGATGATGTGGTTACCCTGCTGACCATCTACAGCAAGACCGAAGCAAGCGACATCAGCGCGCGGGAAATCCAAGAACTGGCGCGCGAAGCGGACGAATCTTTGCACTAATATCCACCCATGCGCTGCCACCTCGCGTCGCGCGTGCGCCCGGAGGGCATTTCCTTATGTTGCCCTCGACTCTCTTTCCGGCTAGCAACCATTGGATTCCAGCCTGCGTATTTACATAAAGTCATTGCGCCCCATCTATTCCAGATACTTCAGTAATCGTCATGCCGATTTTCACTTCCACTCACGAACGACGGCTCTGGGCAGCGCTAGTCGTCGTCCAGGCAGCGATTTACGCCACCCTGGCGCATGCGCCTGCGATAGCAGCGATACTTCGCGAGCGTAACAGCCTCACAGCTACGATATTTTTGATCTCTCTGTGGTCGCTAGTAGTGATCGCAATATTTTTTGTTCGAGGCCGACCTGGCCGCGCCGAGATCGCGGTAGGTGTCGGCATCCTGATTGTTTATCTGATGGCATGGCTCAGAATTGGCGTCGCGACGCCCGAGGAGCGCACGCACCTTTTTGAATACAGCTTGGTGGCGGCGCTGGTTCACGAAGCGCTGCTGGAACGCAAAGCCAATGGACGAGGCTTACCCGCGCCTGCCCTGCTCGCCTTAATCATTTCCGTTCTATTAGGTTGGCTCGACGAGGGCATACAGTCGCTCTTGCCCAACCGCGTATACGACAATATCGATGTGCTTTTCAACGCGCTCGCCGCCACGATGATTATCAGCGCGAGGTGCTTGCTGGAATTCGTGCGGCGCAGAGTACAGGCGAGGCGGGGCAGGTCCTAGTTCCTGGCTTCGCGGCAACTGTCTATGAAACGACTCTCCAGGCTAATGCTGTTAAAGAAGCAGTTTCGCCGAGGTCCCGCTCTAGAATCCATCCATGCGCTGCTGGCCCGTGTCACGCAAGCGCCAGCGCCCGGAGGGCATTTCCCGCGCCAAATCTTTCAGCACATTTAGAATCGTCTGCTCTTCCGGCGTGAGACCATTTTTCAACATCGGCATGATGTCCTGCACAATCTCGCTGAAATCGGGATCGACGCCCGCTTGCCGCTTGCGCGTCAGATAAGACAGAAGGAAATAGCGCAGCCGCAGTTCGAGAGGAATGGCGCTTTTGAACTGCTTGTTAGCGGGCATTTGATATTTCTGCGTTACGGGATCGAGGTCGAAGTAGCTGTCCAGCACTGGCGAGAGGTCGTCGTATTTCTTGCTAAGCAAATCGAGAAAGCCCAGCTCAATACCTTTTATGATGAGCTCGCTGTTGATTTCTTCGATGGTCGCGCCGTTTTTTTCCGCGATGACATTCTGAGCTGTTTCAATGATGAGATCAGTGGCGTCGTCGCCAAGGTCTTCCTTCATGATTGCGCGTGGGCTGCGGACTTTGCGGAAGTTGATGATGAGCTGCCCGCTTAAGACTGTTGAGGGATGTTGAATCTTCTTTACAGAAGGCAACTTGGTGGATTGCGGTACAGCACTCATATATTCAAAGCCAGCTTTTTCGGCAGTTTCCACGATAGTATGCCAGTAAGCAGGATTTTTGTCGGCGAAGACAAAGCTCATCCAGCGGTCGAACTTCAAAACGCGGTAGAGTTCCCGGATGGACTGCGCCATCAAGTCGCTGTATTCCTCTTTTGTTTTTTCCAGCCGTCCGCCTTCAATGATTTCCTGTTGGCGGTCAAAATCTCTAACGGGCAAATCCAGCCAAGCCAGCCACATGGTCGAGAGGTCAAGGTATTGGATTTTCGCGCCATAAGGCGGGTCGGTGTAGACATAATCGACGCTTTCGTCGGCGATTTGATTCAGGTTAGTGGCTGTACCTTGGTAGGCTTGAAATTCAGAGGCTGTAAGACTTGAAATAAACGGCTCAATTTCATTTTTTGCAGCAGTTACTCTTTTATATCGAAGTTCGAAGAAGCGCAGGGTATTCAAGAAAGTCGGGTTTGGAGCAACGCGGTAACGATAATATTTGTATATTCCGCTATCTCCCCCGCCTTCGCTTCTACCAACTGGGGCATGGTAAGTAAGATTTATCTTCGTCAGAAGTCCAGAAAACATCAGCATCAGATGGTCGCGTGTAGATCCGTGGCTGTTTTGACGAATCAAATGCTTCAATAACGATAATTCCGCAAGTTGGCGTCTCGAAAAAAGCTGTTCTACAGTGTCTACATCGGCATCATTTGGTAACACGTCCCCACTCGGATAAGGATAGGTATCAAGAGCTTGTTTGACCTCTAATTCTGTCTTTGGCGCAAGCTCCCGGTACAAGTTAACGACAAAATTGTAGACGTGCGAAAGCTCGTTTAGGTCAATCGACTGTACCAGAGTTTTGACAATAAACACCGCATGCGGGTTAATATCAATGTTGATGCCCTTGCGGCCAAGCACGACCGCCTCAATAGCGGTAACACCAGTGCCGCCAAAGGGATCGAGAATTAGGTCACCGGGCTGAGAAAAATTCTTGATGTATTCTTGAACGACATTCCAAACTTGACTTGTAAAGTAAGCGTGAACTCCATAGTGTCGCTTCGTGCTTCGCTTACGCAAGTCGGTTATTTGAGGAAGGGGTTTAGCATTGGCATAGAAGCTCTCGCCCCCCCCGAACAGGCGTTCTATTAGAGGGAGCAGGAAGAACAGCGCCCGGCTGGAAACTGCGCGGACCTAGTAGCCCGTAAAGCGCATTCCAATAATAGCCAATTTCCGAAACATGAAAAAGAAGCGACGGATCTTTTCGGTCTTTCTCAAAAAGAGCGAATTCCCGCCCATTGCAGAGCGCGAAAAAGCGGCTGCGGATTTCGGGGTGAATGGCGTAACTATATGTTTGCTCAACATTGGGACCGCTGGTAATAGGCTGCCAGGGTGATTTTGCGTCCAAGACCCAGGCTGGCTTGTTGGCAGCCAGCAGCAAGTAATCCGGCACGATACGTATCTCGCGTTCTCCCGAGCCGATTTTGACGAACGGATGACTGAGGGAGCGGCTGCGCACGATACGGTTCAAGCCGCCGGCGCTATAACCAAGTTCCTTTAGAATTGGATGAATGACTTCTTCGCGGACGGCGTCTTCTTTGAACTCGCCAGAATCCAGCAAACCAAAATCGAAGTCTTCCAAAGCAGTAAACATCATTTATCCTTACATTAGATTGCCGCATTTATTTTATCGTATTCACTCGGACTTGAAAACGCTTTGATATGACCTGCCCAATCAGCAGCTTCGACCCGCTCGACCTGCGCGACCCCTTCCCGCTGCTTGCCCGCGCCCGGCGGGAGCAGCCCGTCTTCTACAGCCCCGACATCGACTACTGGGTCGTCACGCGCTACGCCGATGTCAAAGCCATCTTCCGCGATCACGAGACCTACACCGCCGCCAACACCATCAGCCCCATCGTCCCGTTCCCCGCGGTAGTCAAGCACATGCTGGCCGCGGGCGACTACAGTCCCGAACCCGTGCTTTCCAACAATGTGCCACCGGGGCACAGTCGCATCCGCGCTTTGGTCAACCGCCTCTTCACGCCGCGCCGCATGAAGGGCTTCGCGCCCGCTATCCGACAGATTGCCGCAGGCTCGGTCAAGCGCCTCAGCGCGCGGGCGCCGGTCGATATCGTCGCCGAACTCACCTTTGAATACCCAGCTTATGTCCTGTTTCACGTTCTGGGCGTGCCCGACGCCGATGTGCCGCAGGTGAAGGCCTGGGCGGGCAACCGAATCAAGCTCTATTACGGGCTCCCCAGCGCCGATGAGCAAATCGAGATGACGCAGCGGCTCATCCCCTTCTGGCATTATGTCGTCGACTTGGTTCGCGCCAAGCTGGCGCGCCCCGCCGACGATCTCACCAGCGACCTCATCCGCATGCGCAATGGCGATGACCAAGTGCTGACAATCAACGAAATCGCCAGTTGCATGATCACCTTGCTGGTGGCCGGTCACGAGACAACCACGGCGCAAATCAACAACGCGCTGCTGCGCTGCCTGTCGCAACGAGACCTGTGGCAAAGGCTCTGCGAGCAGCCGGAGACCATCCCGCAATTCTTCGAAGAGATGATGCGCTACGATCCTTCGGTTTGCGCCTGGCGGCGTCTGACGGCGAATGACAGCGTCATCAGCGGCGTCGCGATTCCGGCTGGGTCCAATCTGCTCTTGATGCTCAATTCCGCCAATCGCGACAAGGAAGTTTTTCCCGAACCGGACGCCATCGTCAGCGAGCGCGACAATCTGAAAGAGCACCTGGCTTTCGGCTATGGCATTCACTATTGTGTGGGCGCGCCGCTAGCGCGGCTGGAAATGACGCTCCTGTTAGAGACCTTGACACGGGAGCTGCCTGCTTTGCGCCTGATGCCAGACCAGCAGATTGAGTATACGCGCAACATCTCTTTCCGCGGTCCCGTCGCCCTGCATGTAACCTGGTGAAGACGCTGTCCACAAAATAATTGGAAACGGTAGGGGCGACTGACGGTCAGTGTCGAAGGGCTGTGTCTACGCGCCCCACGCGACCCGCAGAGTCGCCCGATCTGTAGAATTCGATTAACCTTGGGCGACCCTCGGGTCGAGCCTACAATTCCTTACATATATTGGATTTGCATTACTTTGTTGGAACTATTTCTGGGTTGAAAATAATTCCTTAAACTCCGAGTCTTAGGTGTCTTTGTGCTTAAGATAATAATCTGACGCCCTTGCCCTGCATCCGCCCCTTGCGCAATTCCACGCCCGCGCTTCAAGCGCTATAATGAGCCGCATTTCGAGCCGATGATGGATGATGAGGGACGATGACAGCAGCGAATGACAGCCCGCTCTTCCCCGAATTTGACGGGGTATCGCGGGACCAATGGATCGCGGCGATTGAAAAATCCCTGCGCGGACGATCGCTGGATTCTTTGACCAAGCGCAGCTATGACGGCATCGACTTGTCGCCCATCGCGACAGTCGAAGACCTCGCAGACATGCCCAGCTGCGACAGTCTGCCAGGGCAATATCCCTTCCGGCGCGGGACGCGCGCGGCCGGCTACCATGATGGTCCCTGGCTCATCGCCCAGGAACATGATATTCCCGACCCGCGGACCTTCAATCAAGCGCTGACTGAGGCGCTGGCAAACGGACAGACAGCCGTCGTTCTCGGCGCATGTCCGCGCATAGAGACAATTGCCGACCTGCAATCTGCGCTGGCTGATATCGACTTGCGCCAAGCCCCGCTTTTCCTGGCTGAGGGCACACTAGCCTTAAATGCCTACCAATTGTTCCGCGCCGCCCTGCCGGCAGCAACGCTGGCGCAGTTATGCGGCTGCATCGGCTATGATCCACTGCGCGACTTGGCGCTCTGGGGCGCCGCGCCCAAAGACTGCTTCGAGCGGATGGCAGAGCACGCGCAGGCAGTGAACAAAAGCTCGCCGCAGCTCGGATGCATCGCGGTCCGCAGCGACGTCTATCACGACGCCGGCGCTAGCGCTGCGCAGGAGTTGGCAATCGCTTTAGCGACCGCTGTTGTCTACCTGCGAGAGCTGACCGCCCGAGGCTTGCATGTCAATCAAGTCGCCGGGAAGACGCATTTTTTCTTGAGCGTGGGTGAAAATTTCTTCACGGAAATCGCCAAACTGCGCGCGCTAAAGATGATGTGGGCGCAGGTAGCGCGCGCCTTTGGCGCGGACCTGGAAGCGCAAAGAATCAAGCTGCATGCTCGCGGCGCGCGCCGCAACAAATCCCCGCTTGACGTCCATAACAATATCCTGCGCGCGACCAGCGAAGCGCTGGCGGCCGCCCTGGCCGGCGTCGACAGCATCACCGTGCCGCCCTTCGACGCGCCGCTCGGGCAGTCGGACGCCTTCTCGCGGCGGCTCGCGCGCAATTTGCAGTTGATCTTGCAAGAAGAATTGCGCTTGACCAAGCTGATTGATCCGGCAGGCGGCGCCTGGCATATCGAAAAACAGACCGACCAATTAGCGCAAGCCGCTTGGAAGCGCTTCCAAGACATCGAAGCTGGTGGCGGGCTGCTGGCAGCCTTGGGATCCGGGACGATTCAAGCGTGTATCGAAGCAGTTGCCAGTCAGCGCAAACGGGACCTGGCGGAGCGCAAAACAGTCCTGGTCGGCAGCAATATCTATCCCAATCTTGATGATCGTCCCCGCAGCCGCAATGCGCCAGCGAAACCTGTGGACAATGCATTGAACAATTCGATGGACAATTCGAAGGACAATGATAATCAAGACGAGCGCTTGACTGTCAAGCCGCTTTCGCCGCTTTGCCTCGCCGAAGACTACGCGCGGCTTCGTCAAAACGCCGAAGACTATCGTCAAGTCCATGGCAGGGTGCCAAGCGTTTACATTATCGGCATGGACCGCGGCAGCGCCACAAGCGCCAAGATGAGCGACGCCATCAACGCTTATGCGGTGGGGGGCTTCGACTGTGTGGGCGGCACTGCGGTTAACACGGTCGAAGACGCGCTGGAAGCGGCGCTGTCCAGCCGGGCAGAAGCCTGCGTCGTCTGTGGAAGCGTAGACAAGAGCGGGACATTCAAATCCTTCCTGCGCGAGCTCCAGGCGCGGAAACCGCAAATGGTCATCCTGGCTGCTGTTGATCGTGACGCTGATATTAAAAAAGAGAACAGCTTGACTGCCTTGGGCGTCGCGGACTTCGTCTACCCGGGCGGCGACTGCCTGGCTTTGAATCGCTCCCTGCAAAAACGCCTGGGAGTCGGCAAATGACCCAGTTCCCCGATTTCAGCAAGATCCCGCTGGAGCGCCGCCAGTCCCAGCCCGACGAAGCCGCCTGGGCAGATCAGGTGCTGTCGCAAAGCGGCGCAGACCCGGACGCTCTTGTTTGGCCTACCTTGGAAGAGATCGATATCAAGGCGCTGTACAGGGCGGCCGATCTGGAGCGCGTCGAGCACTTGGGCTTCGCGGCCGGCATCCCGCCCTTTTTGCGCGGACCCTACCCTGCCATGTACGCCGCCCGCCCCTGGACGATTCGCCAATATGCCGGCTTCTCCACAGCCGAAGAGAGCAACGCCTTTTACCGACGCAACCTGGCGGCCGGGCAAAAGGGGCTTTCGGTGGCTTTTGATCTCGCCACCCACCGCGGCTACGATTCCGATCATCCCCGCGTCGAAGGCGATGTCGGCCAAGCCGGCGTTGCCATCGACAGCGTGCTCGATACCAATACGCTCTTCGCTGGCATTCCGCTGGACCAGATGTCGGTCTCGATGACGATGAATGGCGCTGTCTTGCCGATACTGGCATTTTACATCGTCACTGCCGAGGAACAGGGCGTCGCGCCCGAGCGGCTGACCGGCACCATTCAGAACGATATCCTCAAAGAATACATGGTGCGCAATACCTATATCTACCCGCCGGCGCCCTCCATGAAGATCATCTCGGACATCTTCGCCTATACAGCCGCGTCCATGCCGAAATTCAACAGCATCAGCATCAGCGGCTATCACATCCAAGAAGCGGGCGCCAGCGCCGACATCGAACTGGCTTATACGCTGGCGGATGGCTTGCAATACTTGCGTACTGGCCTGCAAGCCGGGCTGGACATCGACACATTCGCGCCGCGTCTGTCCTTCTTCTGGGGCATCGGCATGAATTACTTCATGGAGATCGCCAAGCTGCGGGCGGCGCGCTTGCTGTGGGCGAAACTGGTCAAGCAATTCAATCCGCAAAATCCCAAGTCAATGGCTTTGCGGGCGCATTGCCAGACCTCGGGCTGGAGCCTGCAAGCCCAAGATCCATTTAACAACGTGGTTCGCACCTGCGTCGAAGCGATGGCGGCGGTTCTGGGCCACACGCAATCGCTGCATACCAATGCCCTGGACGAGGCGATGGCGCTGCCAACGGATTTCAGCGCGCGCATCGCCCGCAACACGCAGCTCTTCTTGCAACAGGAAACGGGCATCACCGATGTGGTTGATCCCTGGGGTGGGTCCTATCTGCTCGAGAAATTGACACATGATTTGGCAAAACGCGCCTGGGCGCATATCCAAGAGATGGAGGCTCTGGGCGGCATGGCAAAAGCGCTGGAGACCGGCGCCCCCAAGATGCGCATCGAAGAATCGGCTGCGCGGCGACAAGCGCTAATCGACAGCGGCTCCGAAAGCCTCATCGGCGTCAACAAGTACCGGTCCACCCACCAGTTCTCCCATCAAGAAGCCATCGACATCCTCGAAGTCGACAACAGCGCCGTGCGAGAAGCGCAAATCAAGCGCTTGCGGCAACTGCGCCGCGATCGCGACGAGGCAAAGCTGCGCGCGGCGCTCCTGGGACTGACCGCTTGCGCGGAAAGCGGCGACGGCAACTTGCTGGCATTGGCAATCGAGGCGGCGCGGGCGCGCGCCTCTACCGGCGAGATCTCGCTGGCGCTGGAAAAAGTTTGGGGCAGGCATATAGCAGCCATCCACTCTGTCGCCGGGGTGTATAGCGGCGAGTACAGCGACGCCGGGGAATTCGCCGCGGCGCGCCAACTGGCGGATGCCTTCGCGCGCGACGAAGGGCGCCGCCCTCGCATCATGGTGGCCAAAATGGGGCAAGACGGCCACGATCGCGGCGCCAAAGTGATCGCGACCGCTTTTGCCGATATGGGTTTCGACGTGGATATCGCGCCGCTTTTTCAAACGCCGGCTGAGGTGGCAAAACAAGCGGTGGAAAACGACGCGCACATCGTCGGCGTCAGCTCGTTGGCGGCCGGTCACAAGACCCTGCTGCCGCAATTAGTGGCCGAACTGGCGGAGCTGGGACGCGGCGACATGATGGTTGTGATCGGCGGGGTGATACCCGCGCGCGATCACCAATTCCTTTACGACCAGGGCGCGTCGGCGATTTTTGGTCCCGGCACGGTCATCCCGGTCGCCGCGAAGGAAGTGCTGCTGGAATTGAGCCGTCGCCTTGATTTGGCAATCGGGCTCTGAAACCCGCCCTTCTTCGTCGGGGGAGGCTTTAGCGCAGATCCATCGCTTCGCCGGCGCGCTTCAGCGCCGAGCCGCCTTCGTCCCGTGACATCATAACGGTGGTTTTGCCACCGGACACATATCCCAAAGCGTTCATCGCCAGCACATAGGCGGCCATGCTTTTGTTGTCCGGCATTTCGACTACCGCGATAATGTCATACTCGCCAAAGGCGTACCAAGACTGACGCACCGCCCCGCCAAACTCGCCCGCCACCTTGTCATCCAAATGATCAAGAGGCGATATATGTTCCCCCATCTGCCGTTCCCAAGCCTTTGCTGTAAAGGCGAACTGCCATAAGAAAAGCGCCATTGTTTTTGTCCTTCCCTAAACCGTTCCGAATCTCCGCTTGCAGCCGCGGCAAATGTCAAACCGCAGGCGGCATTTTCAGTCTATACTTTATGATTAAGTAAAGCAATCGACTGTCGGCGCTCGCGATGACCCAAAAGCCGCAAAGACCGCTTGATTTACCAGCCCTTGTTGCCGGCCTGCGGGCGAATGACCGCGCCGCCCTGGCGCGCGCCATCACCTTGGTCGAAAGCGCCGCGCCACAACACGCTGCAGCGGCGCAAAGGCTCTTGGCGGAGTTGCTGCCATACGCGGGTCAGTCAATTCGCATCGGCATCAGCGGCGCGCCCGGCGTCGGGAAGAGCACCTTCATCGATAGCTTCGGCTGCTACCTCACCGGGCGCGACCACAAGGTTGCCGTGCTTGCCATCGACCCCAGCAGCAGCTTAACCCGCGGCAGCATCCTGGGCGACAAAACACGCATGGAGCGCCTCTCCCGCGATCGCAATGCCTTCATCCGCCCCTCGCCGACCGGGGGCCTTCTCGGCGGCGTGGCGGCAAAAACGCGGGAAGCCATTCTGCTCTGCGAAGCCGCGGGATATGACGTGATCCTGGTCGAGACAGTGGGCACGGGCCAAAGCGAGATCGCCCTGCGCTCGCTGGTGGATTTTTTCCTGCTGCTGCTGATCGCCGGCGCGGGCGACGAATTGCAGGGCATCAAGAAAGGCGTCATCGAAATCGCCGATGCCTTGGTCATCAACAAAGCTGACGGCGAAAACAAGCCCGCGGCAGATGCCGTCCGCGCGGAATACAACCGCGCCTTGCGTCTTGTGGCGCCTGCCAGTCCAGGCTGGACCACGCGCGCTCATACCGCATCGGGCTTGACCGGCGCGGGTCTGGACGCAATATGGGACCTCATCACGCAGTTTGTGGCGGCGACCCAAGCGAGCGGCCTATTCAAAACGCGCCGGGCAGAGCAGTTGCGCGCCTGGCTGCAAGACGCGCTTGAAACGCGCCTGCGCGCTAGCTTTTACGCGCATCCTGCAGTGAGAGAGGCGCTGCCGCGGATGCAAGCGGCGGTGATGCGCGGCGACTTGCCCGCGCCGGCCGCGGCCGAGCAGATATTGTCGCTGTTTTCGCCCGACAAGTAGGACCTGCATGGCGGCGAAGACCACTCCGCGCCGATTTTCTTAAACACAGAGCGCACAGATGTAGTTCAAAGAAAATAATGCAAGGTGAATTTTCTTTTCTTACTTGGTTTTGCATAACATAGTCGTTGATGTGATTCCAACAAAATAATGCAAATATTACAAGGGCGGTGTAGGGGCGACCAATCTGACTCTGTTGAAATACTCGATTTCCCCCACCCCAAACCCGTTCGCCATCTCTATAGCGAACTTTCCCATAAAGAGGGAGGGTCTATAACAGCTCATTACGGACCAGAAAGCTCCCCTTCCCTCATTTTGGGGGTAAGGGGCCGGGGGATGGGGGTGTATTTCAACAGAGTCAATCTGGTCGCCCGACGTTGCTGCGTTTTGATTTCGGGCGACATGGTACTGCGCGTAGACACTGCAGGTCTGTCGCCCCTACATTTAGACCCTTCGTCGAGTTTTGCATGACTAACTTGGTTCTACTTCTGCGCCTCTTTGGTGAATTTGCTTTACTTACTTGGTTTTGCATAACTTAGTCGTTGATGCAATTGCCTTGCACTTGCCGAAAGCGCAACCTGCCAGTAGCATACTGCGCCATTGCCAATCAAGTTAAGGACCAAAGAACAGTGATTGTCACAACAACGCCAAGCGTAGAGAGCCAGCCAGTTGCGCAATACCTCGGCATCGTCAGCGGCGAAGCCATCATGGGCGCCAACATGTTCAAGGATATGTTCGCCGGCATCCGCGATATTGTGGGCGGGCGTTCGGGCGCTTATGAAGAGGAGCTGCGGAAAGCGAAAGACATCGCCCTGAGCGAGATGGAGGACAATGCCCGGAACTTGGGCGCAAACGCGATCTTGAGCGTCGATCTGGACTACGAGACCGTGGGCTCCAATGGCAGCATGTTAATGGTTACAGCCAGCGGAACAGCCGTGAGGCTCGAATAGACCCGCCATTTTCCGCCCAGCGCTTCTTAGGCTTTTCAAGCGCAGCCTATCCGCGGCGCAAGCGTTACAGATTAACCAGATGTTTGCGGCGAAGAAGTTCACGCGTATGCTGAACTTCTCGCTCTATTTCCCCCTCCGACCAACCCAATATCTCCGCGCAGACATCCGCTAGTTCAGCGAGCAGGGGGCGCGTCAAGTCGCCCAGCATGGCGATGGGCGCGCGCCGCAATACCAGGTCCTCCAGCCGCGCGACCTTTTCGTGACGCAGGATGAACGCGATTTCACGGCGGCTATAGCCGGGCTGATTTGCCAGGGGGAGGTCACCGCCTGCGGAGATGCGCAAGGCGATTTCGTCGGCGCGCGTCCCATAGCGCTCGAACAATTCTCGCAGACGGTCCATTGGCAGTTCGCTGCGCTGCTGCAAGCCCCGCAACCAGCGCTCCCGCGCCGCCGCGCTGCGCGGATAGGCGCGTCCGCCGCCGATAGCCATGTTTTTGGTGCTGGCTCGCCGCGGCAAACCCAGGTCGCTCAAGACGCGATCGGTCGCCTGTTCGGAAAAAGCGCGGAATGTGGTCCATTTCCCCCCGACCAGCGAATGGATGGGGTAAGTACAAGTGTCATCGGTTCGAATCGTTTTGATGCTATGGTCGCGGCTAATCTGTCCGGTGGCGCCGCCTTCGCTATAGGGCAGCGGACGCACGGCCGAAAAGCTAAAGACAATATGCGAGCGGTCAACCGAGATGGCTGGGAAAACCTTGCCCACCATGCCCAGGATATAGTCGACTTCTTCGTCGCTGATAACCGCGTCATCGGGATCGTCAATTCGGATGTCGGTGGTGCCGATCATCACGCGCCCCAGATAAGGCAAGATCAGCACGATTCGGCCATCGTCGTTTTCAAAGAAGATTTCGCTGTCGCCCACGGCTGCCAAAAGTTCCGGATGATCCAGCACCAGGTGCGAGCCCTTCGTGCCGCTGATGTAGCGCATCGCGCCCCGTCCCATGCGCCGATTGACAAAGTCAATCCAGGGTCCCGCGGCATTGATCACGACTTTGGGGCAAACACGGAAGGACTCGCCAGCAAGTTCGTCGCGCAAGGTCACCGAATGCGCGTCCCCCGCGACGGCGCTCACATAGTTGATGGCGCGGCAATCGGGATTGTCGGCTTCGGCGTCCAGCAGCAGCTCCAGGCAAATGCGCTCTGGATAAGGCATCCAGGCGTCGTAATAGCTGGCGGCGCAGACGATACCGGGGTTCAGTTGCGGATATTGGCGCAGCGCCGCCGCCCGCAGGCGAAATTCGTGCTTCGGCATGAGGGCTTGCCCGCGCAGCAACCAGTCATAGAGCGTCAAGCCCAGCTTGATAACCAGCGCGCCCCGTTCCCCCGGACGGTCTAGCAAATTGAAAAACTTCAGCGGCGCGTTGAGCAAGCCGGAGTACCAACGAAAGATGGGGATGGTCGTCCGCAGCGGCTTGGCGTAATGCGGCGCGTTGCGCAGCATGCGGTCGCGCTCGTGCAGCGCTTCGTTGACCAGACGAAACTCGCCGTTTTCCAGATAGCGGATGCCGCCGTGCAACATGTGCGAAGACCCGGCGCTAGTCCCGCTGCAAAAGTCGCCGCGCTCCACCAGCAGCGCATCGACGCCCTGTAAAGCCAAATCGCGGAAGACGCCGATGCCATTGACGCCACCGCCAATGATCAGCACCGAGACCTCGGGATTTTCGCGCAGGAACTGCAGGCTCGCTCCTCGTTTCATGCGCTGCTTTATCCTATTCCCCTAATCCGCTAATCCAAAGTACAGCAATGTCGACAATCTGCGGAATGCCTCACCCCGCGCAAAAGTTAAGACTGTTACATTATCGCCAGCAAAATGATAGACTATTCGCTGAAATGAGATGATAAGGATAATTCCGTGAAAATCAAATACGTTCTGCTTCT
Source organism: Phototrophicaceae bacterium (assembly GCA_965116975.1). Lineage (GTDB taxonomy): Bacteria > Chloroflexota > Anaerolineae > Aggregatilineales > Phototrophicaceae > UBA6055. The sequence goes on along the minus strand of OZ220735.1, from coordinate 297,797 downwards.
CTTCGCTGTAATGGCTTTTTCGCTGCCCGCGCTGGCGCAAGACAATTTGGATGTAGTCAGCGAAGATATTGCGATAATGAGCCAAGAGCAGGCATACCAGTCTTATCTGGCCTATCCCGCTGATGAAGGGATTTATCCAGCCGTAGTGCTGATACATTCGTTTAATGGCATGCAAGACGGCTACCGGGAATTGACCCTAGATATTGCCGCTGAAGGTTTTGTGGTCTTGGCAATCGGTTGGCAAACCTTTGAACGCAGTCCTGCGGACGCGCTCGTTGAGCAGCTCCTGCTCGACAGCATTGCCTTTCTGAGCGCTCGCGCAGACGTCGACCCACTGCGGATTGGTCTGACAGGCTTTTGCGCGGGCGGGCGCTATACCATGCTATTCATGCCGCAAATCGACGCTTTCGCAGCCGGCGTGGCTTGGTATGGTTTCCCCAATAACGGCGATCCCAGAGCGCCGGTTGATGTGATTGACCAGCTCGATTCCCCCATGCTCATCATCCATGGCACGCTAGACCGGCCCAGCCCCATCGCTGGGATTTACGCCTATGCAACCGCGCTAGGGGAGGCCGGCAAAGATTTCGAGCTCAAGGTTTACTCCAACGAACCGCATGGGTTCATGCTTACCGACGGCAAATTGAGCCGTGATGATGTCGCGACCGACGCCTTCCAGGAGATGCTTGATTATTTCAGGCGAAAAATGAGCTAGCGCAATCACCGGCAAGCTGGTTCGGGGCAGGCGCTTTATCAGCCCTCGAAGCTGAATATGAAAATACGGTCTTCGGCGCGCTCGCGCGCGTGGCGCTATGCCAGCGTTGCCGGTCGCGTGGCGCGAATCAGACTGCTGCCGGTCATCGCGGCGGGTTTTTCGATGCCCAGCAAATCCAGCACGGTCGGCGCGACATCCGCCAGCCGACCCCAAGCCTGTAAATCGTGGTAGTTGCGCTTGTCAATCACAAACAGCGCGACCGGACCTACCGTATGATAGGTGTGCGCTTCGCCAGTGACCGCGTCTATCATGCGCTCGCAATTGCCATGATCGGCAGTGACAATCGCGACGCCGCCCTTCTCCAGCGCCGCGTCCACCAATTTGCCCGCGCAGGCGTCAACTGTCTCCACCGCTTTGATCGCCGCGGGCAGCGAACCCGTATGCCCCACCATGTCGGGATTGGCGAAGTTCACAAGCAGAAAATCATCATCCTCCTCGCGCAGGCGCTTCAGCGTTTCGGCGCTTAGCTCCTTGGCGCTCATCTCCGGCTGCAAGTCATAAGTAGCGACCTGTGGCGACGGCACAATCATTCGCGTTTCGCCGGGGAAAGGCGCTTCGTTGCGGCCATTGAAGAAAAATGTCACGTGCGGATATTTCTCGGTCTCGGCGGCGTGATATTGCGTCTTGCCTGCCCGGCTGATCGTTTCCGCCAAGGTATCGCGCAGCAGTTCCACCGGGAACAAGACGTGATCCGTCAGTCCTGCCTGATACTCTGTCATGGTGATGAGCCGCAAATCGTCCAGCGGACGGAACTGATCGGCGCCAGCAAAGCCGCGTTTGACAAAGACGCCCGCAAGCTGTCGCATGCGATCGGCGCGGAAGTTATAGCAAAGAAGCGCGTCGCCCGGGTCAATCGTCAAGCTATCGTCGGCGCCGATCACCGTCGGTTGAATGAATTCATCGCTTAAGCCAGCAGCGTAAGACGCCTGTATCGCGGTCAGGGCATCGGGCGCGCGCCGCGCCGCCATACGAAATGCCATGGCATCATAAGCCAGGCGCGTGCGTTCCCAGCGCCTGTCGCGGTCCATGGCATAGTAGCGCCCGCTGACCGTCGCGATGCGCCCCTGGCCGGCGACAGCGAGCCTGTCGATGAGCTCGCGGCAAAAGGAAATGCCGTCGTTGGTCGGCGTATCGCGCCCGTCGGTGATCAGGTGCAGAACAGGATCAAGGGCATATTCCTTTGCGATGTCCAAAAGCGCGTAGAGATGATCGCTATGGCTGTGTACGCCGCCACTGCCTAACAAGCCGATCAGATGCAGTTTTTTGCGCCTTGCCCGCACAGTCCGAAGCGCATCCTGCAGCACGGGATTCCGCGCCAGCGATCCGTCTGCAATGGACTGGACGATGCGCGAGATATCCTGGTAGACGATGCGCCCAGCGCCCAGGTTGAGGTGGCCGACTTCGGAATTGCCCATTTGCCCGGGCACCAAACCTACATGCTCCCCGGACGAATGCACGATCGCGCGTTCGCAAGTTGCAGCCCAGCGATCGACATTGGGCGTTTCCGCTTGCGCGACCGCGTTGCCGTGCGCAGTTTCGCGTATGCCCCAGCCGTCTAGAACGATCAGCATCACCGGTTTTCGAGCCATCGATTGGATTCCCTGCGTCGTGCGCTGTTGTTAACAAGAGACTTATAACACAGATTTGTCAGTCTCGCCGCGCCGATGCCAGCATGGTGAGGGCGCGCGGCGGTATGGGCGCGGATGTGTCTATCAGGCGGTCGGGCTTGTATTCGCCAAGAACCGTAAATCCGAAATCCGAAGGCAACTCATCCAATAATTGAATTGACAAGTCGCTATTTAAACGAAATACAATCAAGTCACGAAATTCAAAGCCTTGGGCGGCATTATAGTTCACAAGAATGCTGCTGCTTATTCTGCATTTGCTTTCTTCACCGATTTGACAGAAGCTAGCATATGCAGGAATGCTTTCGGGATTTAGCACAACAAACATTCTGTATAGGAGGTAGCTTCTGCTGACTTCGTAAATGTTGTGAGCCTGCAACTGTTCTGTGCTCATATCAGTAAGCACAATAACATGAGCCTTATGGTCAATATTCGGCGCATGTTCAAATATCTGGGCGAGAATCCACGCCCGTCTGTTTGCGCCATCAACGATATTTGCATGCTGCCATAGCAATCGGGAAGTCGCCGGGGTCATAATCAAGATACATAGCGATATGATTAGCAAATTGCGCAAATCTCTTTTTGCTATTGGCAAAGTGAGCAGGCTTATCAAACTAAACACTGCGATCGCAGCGCCTATCGGTACATAGAAGTACAGCCGCCAGGGATCTTGGTTATGCTTCTCTAGCCAAATCAGCACGCCTAGCGCTGGAAAAACGAACAGCAATCCACTCAACAATGCGAGACTGATCTGTTTCGCAGACGGAAAACTTCCTTTACTAGATTGGCGCAACAAATACAAGGAGACTGACCCGATCAGCAGCATCATAATAAGCGTTTCATTTACATAAGCGTCTTGCTGGAGCGCATTCCAGGCAACATGCCACTCTACAACAAAAGTCTTATTATAGACAGTCCCCGCATCATGAATAACTGACTGAATAATTTCCCCAGTAGTCCCATCAGACCACCCCCTGCTGCCATCTAAGAAATTACTGTAGTAAAAACTTTGGTTGGTCAACAACAAAATTGCCAGATAAAATACTTTGAAGATGGGGAATAGGAACCATATCACAGTCAAATTGAAGGTAATCCAGCCCTTAGATCGTTCACGGAAATAACATATCAGGGGGAAAATCAGGATCAGGACATACCCAGCCTCATTTGCCCCAATGCTGAACAACATGCACAGCCAGACGCCAAAAAGACGTAGACGGCTAGGGGATGTCCGATATGCAAGAATGAGATAGGCAGCTGCCAAAAGTGCTGTTGCGCTGAATTGCCAAGGTAAGGACCGTAAGGACAGAAGTGCAGAATTGACCGGGTAAACCATCGCTAATATCGTAATCAGGTAAGCGAATAATCTATTCACTTTCCAGTGTCGAAGGATGCCATAAAGTACTATTAATCTGGTCCAGTAGATGAGAAAGTTGACAAGATGAAGCGGAGCGAAGGAATTTGGATTGATGGTGTGGGCAAGGGTATGAGGAACAATCTCCCAAAAACGAAATGCTAATTCACTAGTGAGAAAATCAAAAGAGTGGCCATCTAGCCAAGCATGATAAGACCAGTCTTCCCATTGTGCGATGCTATCAAAAGCCGAAAGGCCGAAAGGCAGGTACAGCAAATAAACAAAAGCCAGAAAACTGCAGATTGCTAGTAGATCGGGTGTGGCTTTGTTACGTATCCCTTGGCGAATGGCATCTATAATTAGCGGAAAAATGAGGATGCCAGCCAGCAAGACTCCGAAGAATTGCCATTGATGACTCGAAAAAAGACTCCTGAGTAGCGAAGCAGACTCCAAAACCAAGCTTTGATAATCGGACAATAGAATTAATCCGATTGCGACTGCTAGTGCTAGGACAGTAAACATCATGTTCTTTATCGGGAAGGGCTTTTCAGGCTGAAATCTAACCGAGTAATATAGAGACAACAATAGAGTCGAAAACAACCCTGTAAATCCGCCCACAAATGCTAGGAAATTGAGCAAGTAGTGAATATCCAAATGAACAAGGTTTGTTGACCCGTCCTGAGCAGTGATTTCAAATTGAGGACTTGAAGAGAAGAGCGTCGGGCAATATGCCATCTCGCCCCAGCCAATCTGACCTTGCCCGTCAACGTAGAGCGACTGAATGCCATCCAGTTCCCAGAAAATGTTCACACACTGACCAGGCAGGATTGTCCAGGCTCTGTCCGCAGCGATCTTGACAAAAGCGCTCCCGAATTCCGTTTCAATCTTTGGCGGCGGCGCGCTAAGGATGGCAAGCAAGGTGAGCAAAGCGAGCACCACCAAAATCAGCGGAAGCCCAACGCCGAATGTCCGTCCAGCTATATGCTGCTTCAAGGAACTTTGCATCACCGGTTTTCGAGTCATCGATTGGATTCCCTGCGTCGCGCGCCGATGTTAACAAGAGACTTATAACACAGATTTGTCAGTCTCGCCGCGCCGATGCCAGCATGGTGAGGGCGCGCGGCGGTATGGGCGCGGATGTGTCAATCAAGCGGTCGGGCTTGTAGCTGGCGTTGCTTGCCCCGCCGAGTTCGGGGGGCAGTTCGCGCAGCAGTTCGACGGAGAGGTCTTCGTTCAGGCGGAATATTACAATATCGCTGAAATCGGTATCATCACGCAGATGGAAGGCGAGCAAGCCCAACTCATCCTTGAAGCAGCGTTTATCAATGATGCAAACGAAGGTTAGATTTGGTCCTTCGTGATCATAAAGGACTGCGATAGCGCTATTTAACATGCCTGTTCTCATCTCCGAGACACCTTTTGCTCGTAACTCGGTACCCAGCATCTCAGTCAATATGATTACATCTGCGTTTGCATCAATAGCTGGGGCTTGTTCAACAATTTGCAGCAAAATACGCGCTTTATTATTTGCACTTCTATCAAAATACGCATGTTGTTCATAAAGGCGGACAAGCGCTGGAAACATCGCCATCAGGCATAGGCTGATAATGAAAGCCTTGCGCAGCTGAATATGCTTGATTACAGAGGCTGCCATGAGAATTAATCCGAACACAGCGATGCTAGCGCCGGCTGGCACGAAGATGTACATTCGGCGCAAATCAGAGTTGTATTTCTCCAGCCACATCAAAACGCCAACCGCAGGAATGACAAACAACAATGCAGCTAGTGAAGCGTAGGCAATTTGCCGCCTTGACGAGAACCACAGTGTGTTTTCGCCGCGCGCCAAAATCGTCGCGACAATTCCTGTTAGCATCAAGGAAGCGATCACTGGCATAATCCATGCGCTCTGGCTTATCAAGGACAGCGCCTCTCGCCAGCCGTACCAAAAGGTCTGACGATATACACTTTCGATAATGCCCGCGTAGAAAGCGATGGAATCAAGCGCAAACGACTGGGTTTCCTGAGGATTTGAAACCCAAGTGCTGCCATAAAATTGCCTGCTTTCCAAACTTATTAGCAGGAGGTAGACTACTTTTGCAACTGGAAAAAGATACCAGATGAATGTGATGTTGACATTCTTCCAAGTCCACCGCAGCCTTCGCCACCACAAGAGTGGAATGACTGCGATAATCGCGTAGCCCGCTTCATAAGAGCCCACGTTCAACAGCAAAGCCATCCAAACTCCCGCCAAGCGCAATCGACTTGGATTTTCCACAAACTCCAAACAGAAAAAAACTGCGGCCAACAACGATAAAACTCTGGCATTCATCAAGAAGTGCCGCAATGACATCAATCCCGTATTGACCGGATAGACCATAAACAAAATTGCTGTCAGGAACGCATGTAGCGGTGCCATTTTCAGTTTGCGCAAGATTCCGTAGAATAGCGCTAACCTGCCCCAAAACATCAAAAAGTTGACCAGGTGGTATCCAAAGAATGACTGCGAGCTAATAATATTTGCCAGTACTTTGGGAACAAGAATCCAAAAGCGCGATACCAATTCCGGACTCGCGCCAGATTGTTCGCTTTCCAAGTAAGAGCGGAATACCCACTCTTCCCAATGCCCGACGCTGTCGAATCCAAATGGTAAGTAAAGAAGGAGCAAGAATGAAAGGAACGAGACAAAGGCAACAAAGTCTTCTCTTCTGCTTTCCTTGATCCCTTCCCGCAGAGATTGAAAGACGAGCGGGATTAATATAAGCCCAGACAACAACAATCCAAATGCATGCCAAGCTGGGCTGCTGAAAACTCTACTTATTCCGTCAAGCAATAATTCAATGCGAAACATATCGCCGGTTTGGAATAGCAGGCAAAGCAGCAGCAAAGCTAACAATGACATACCCTGTCCTATGCCAAAGGGGATCGGGGCGCATAGACGCACTGTAACTTGAAAGTATATTGCCAGGCCGAACAGGACGAGAATCGCCAAAAGTAACGAGCATCTGCCCAGTTCGGCCGGCAGATAACGGATGCCGAGCGAAAGAGTCTGTTGATCACCAATTGCGCTAAACAAGTGAAATTCCGGACTGGCTGGCCGCAACGACGGGCAATATCCAATCTCGCCTATATTATCTACATCTTGATTGTTGACCGAAACTCGAAGTTCCTCCGCGATTTGCCATTGAATCGTTACACACTGCCCTGGCAGCAACACCCATGCCCTGTCCGCCGCGATCTCGACGGACGCGTCACCGAGTGTCGTCTCGATAGAAGGCGCCGGGGTGCCCGCTATCGCCAAAACAAGCAGCAAGAAAAGCGCCGCAACCAGACTGATGAGTCCCCTGCCCCTCGCAAAATAAGCAATTCTTTCCAGCATCATGTGTTCACTAATTGTCATGGCTTCGTATAGGTTCAACGCGCCGCCGCAAGCATTTTCTCGGTTCGGGATGACAATGGCGCATCTCGGTCAAACAGCAAATTAACATTATAGGACGGGTTCCTGTCCAATCCAAAGCGCTCTGCAGGATCTTCAATCAATGTCACAGACAAGTCCGCGGCGATGTTTAGCGCAAGTGTTCGCTGATGCAGCTCCGGCGAATCTGAGGAAAATATCGTCTTCTCGCCACCAAATACGCTGCATTCTTTTTCATCAACGCAGAAGGTCGACTGCACCGGCGCGCCGTTTCCATAGAGCAGGAACAGCATACTATTATCAAGATCATTGCTATAGCGCAATTCGCTGATAGCCGAGGCGGCCAACTCTTCTTTGCTCATGTCCGTCGTGAGCAAGATGACTGTGTCTTCTTCAATCCGAGGCACAGTCTCCATCAGTTGGTAAAGCATACGCGCCTTGCTATTTGCTCGGCGGACTAGCAATTCATGCTGTGTCAACAGGCGCGCCGTGGCCGGCAGCATAAGCGCAAGGCAAAGCGCTAGGATCGCAGCCTCGCGGTATCGCTGGGGCAGGACGCTTGCGACCAACAAGCGCGCCAAGCTAAAGACCGCAATCGCCGCGCCGATAGGCACATAGAAATACATGCGCCACAAATCCCCGCTGTATTGAGGCAACCAGATCAGTATGCCTACGGCCGGCAGCACAAACAGCAAGCCGAAGGCAAGCGGCGTTTTGGCATTGTACTCGACTTCTTGGCTTTCCGAGTCGCTGCCGCGGACAAGATACCAGTAAAACGCGCCTGCCAGCGTCACCAACGCCAGACTGAATCCCAGCCATTCGCTGTCGCTGGCCGCTCTAAGCGCGTCCAGCCAGCCGCCAAGAAAGGTATGCCGATAGACCTCCGCCAACCGCGGGATGACCGCGAGGAAAGCGTCAAAGTTGATACCATTCGCGCCGGCAGCCCTGTCGAAAACATAGCTGTTGTAGAAGCTCATATTCAGCGAAGAGAGCAGCAGCAAATGCGCAAGTTGGCAAGCCGGAATCAAATACCAGATAACAGTCAGGTTCGCGTTTTGCCGCCCGGAGCGTGGTCGTCGCAAAAGCCATAGCGCCGGAGCCAACAGGATGAGCGCATAAGCAGTTTCGTTGCTGACGACATTGAATACCAAGCCCAGCCAAATGCCCAGGAGCTGCCAGCGGCTTGGACGCTGGCGGTATTCCAGCATCAAGAACGCTGCGGCAAGAAGTGACATGACGCTGAACTGATTCGGAAGGGACCGCAGCGACAGCAAATCGGAATTAACCGGATAGACCATGAAAAGCAGGGTCGTCAAATACGCATACGGCCGGGTAAATCCCAGCTTGCGCAAAATGCCGTAAAGCAGCGTCAGCTTCCCCCACAAGATCAATAGATGCGCCAGATGGAAGCCGACAAATGAATCCGGGGCGATGATGCTCGCCAGCAGATGCGGGACCATCACCCAAAAGCGCGTGGTTAGTTCGAATTCAACATTCCACGAGTGTTGACCTTCCAAATAGGCGCGGTATCCCCAAGATTCCCAATGTCCGATGCTATTGAATCCAAAGGGCAGGTACAAGCAAAACAAGAAGAACATGAATGCGCCGCCGACGGCCAGGTCCGCAAACTGCCGTTCTCGCCACTTCTGTCGCAGCTTGCGGGCTATCAGCGGGAGATAGACAACTGCCGCCAAGGTTAGCCCAAACCACTGCCAGGACGGGTGTCGAAAGCGCCGATGTATGATCTCCAGCAGCTCCCTGGGCAGACTGGGATCAATCGCTCCGACTAGCAGAGCTGGCGCGAGCAGGAGCGGAAGAAAGACAAGTGCGGCGCGAGCGCTAAACGCTTGCTTCGCTTGCGGACGCAGAAGATAATAGGCTGCAAGGAGTGGGCAAAGCATCAAGCCAAATACACCAAGGTGGAAAAACAGGAAGTCGGTGAGGCTTGTCGCCCGTCGAATTGCGATGTAGCCGAAAACACAGTCTGCGCTAAGCAGCCCCAATACGAGGACAGCGAAGGCTCGCTGCGAAAGCTTCAGTTGCGAACTCATCCGAAGATTGCGCTCGGCTGATATTCGGGCAGGTTAAGATCTAGTCAATCCTAACATAGTGTAGGCGCGCTGCGGCAATGGCGCATCCGGATTGTAGAGTCTTGTCACATCATAAGTCTGGTCGTCGAATTCGCTAAAGATTGTCTGTGGCTCCCTTACCAGTTCAAGGGAAAGATCGTCATGGAGCAAGAAGACAAGCGTATCGGCAAGATGATCGGCCCAATCTGAGATTGCATGACAATTCTCTGCAGATAGACACATAGAACCCAGACCGGAAACCCCGCCGCCGTATACGACATACAATGCGCTTCCGATCATATTCGATTTTAGCTCTTCAATGTGCTTGGACAAGCGAACATCCTTTGGCATATCGCTCAAAACAAGAACTCTTGTTTCGCTCTCTAATTCGGGCGCAATCTCTACGATCTGTTGAAGTACCTGCCTCTTGTTGTCAGCGCTGGCAACGAAATGCTCGTGCTGGAGGATCAAACGCGAAATCGCTGGGAACATGAGCAGTAAACATGCGATTATTATAGCCATGCTACGGTAGCCAGCGCTTGGGATGCGGCTGGCGATTAACGCGATGAAGCTGAACAAGGCGATTGCGGCCGGTCCCGGCACATAGAGATAAAGCCGCCACAAGTCTTGACTATAGTAACCTAACCAGATCAAGACCCCGACCGCAGGCACAATCAATAGCGCTCCAGTGAGGAATCCCAGCATCAACTTTCTTTCACCAGCATCGAGCTGGTTTTCTTGCCTTTTCCACAAGTACCAGGCGCTGGCTGCCACTACCGCGACCATAACGAAGGTCAGCGGCAGCCAACTGTTTCGCCCTAAATCTGTAAGCGCGTCGCCCCAACCAAGGACGAAGGTTCTGTGATAGACCGCGAGCAGATTGTCGATGGTTGTCGTTACGAGATTGTCATCCCGAATTTCGCTGCCGGCATAGACATAATTCGACCGGTAGAAGCTGCGCCCGGTAAGCGCGATTAAAGCGAAGTATGTCAATTTGAAAGCCGGCGCTAGATACCAAATGACAGTTAGGTTAGCCGCGCACCATTGTGGTTTACGAATGCGATACCACCACAAAAGCGGCATAACCAGGATGAGCGCGTATTGCGCTTCGTAGGCGCCGACACTTATCACGAGCGCCAGCAAGATCCCCACGAGTCGCAAACGTGTTGGGTTTCTCATATATTGCAGTGCGAGATAGATTCCCGCCAAAAGGTTAAGGACAGAAAACTGCAAGGGAATTGATCGCAGATTCATCAAGCCGGAATCGACCGGATAGACGGCGAATAGCATCGTAATCAAATAAGCGAAAAATTGCCGAACACCGAAACAGCGCATGATGCCGTAGAAAAATGCAAGCTTGCCCCATAGCAAGAGCGCATACAACATGTTGTGTCCGGTAAAAGACCCCGGGCTGAGAATAAAACCCATTCCGTGCGGCCACAGAATCGAAAACCGTTGACTCATCTCTGTAAACAAACGCCGGCGATATAAGCCCTCGAAAAAGCCGCGATTGAACCACTCCTCCCATTGCCCAATGCTGTCGAACCCAAAGGGCAAATACAATAAGCCGATGAACAGCAGAAATGAGCCGACCACAATAAAATCGGTGATTCGCCGATCTCTCCAACCACGCCAAAGCGCATGTACCAATAGAGAAAGGTATAAGGCGACTGTGATCGCAATGCCAAAATAGTTCCACGCTGTGCCAGTAAACAAGCCGCGTAGATATGCCAAGACACTCTCAATCGTCAGCGGAGCGCCCGCAATCCGCAATACCGCGAGCAAGAAACATAGCGCGAGCATCGCCAGAAATATCGTCCGCAATGGCGGACGCTTATCCAAACTGTTTGACCACAAATAATATGTTGCTAGCATAGGAAAGAAACCGAGCGCGGCTAGCGCCAAAACATTCACCACGGCGTCCGGCAGATAAAAGATGTTCAGTCTGGGATTGAGATAGACGCCCTGCCGATGATCGGTCAGTTCTATTTTCGGGCTGGGCGCAAAGACCTGCGGACAGAACTGCTGCTCACCGGATTCGCGCCACTCCACCCCATCAATATGTATCGGCAACTTGCTGTCGAACTCCCAGCGAATCCGCGCGCAGTCGCCAGGCAATAGTACCCAAGCTCGATCCGCGAAGACCTCGACAACTGAATCTTGGTAGGCGATTCTCAGCTTCGGCGCCGGACTTAGCCAAATTGCCAGCGCCAATATCAACATTAGAGCCAGGAGAATTCCGGGCAGCAGCTTGTTAATAGCAAGTGAAGAAAATCGCATGCGCAACTTAATCTGATTGTGTTAGTGAATGTGTTTGGCAACTCACTGAACAAACTATTCTTTTGACAAACCCAGCATGCTATATGCGCGCGTCGGTATGGGAGCCTCGTCGTCGAATAGCCTGCTCACATGGTAATCCAGTTCGATAAACTCTTCATAAATTATTTGAGGCTCGCTTATCAACTCCAAGTTGAGCTCCCGATCCATCCGGAACACGATAGTATCTACTAGGAATTCAGTTCTATTTTTCAGCGGAAAACAACTTTCTATCGACGGACAAATCGAACCACGTCCAGACCCCTGCCCGCCGTAAACCACATAAAGAGCATGGCCCAAAGCGCTTGAAGTAAAAGCTTCAATATTTTTGTCTCTAAATTCTTCATCAGTCATGTCGCTCACAACAAGAATCCGCGTTTCATTACCGATTGCCGGTGCCATCTGCGCAATCTGTGCGAGTATTCGCGCCTTGTTGTTCGCGGAAGTCACGTAATATTCATGTTGCAAGTAAAGACGTGATAGCCCTGGTAGCATCAAAAACAGGCACATCGCTGTAATCACAACATTTTGATATTTGCTGTTTACTATTAGAGAAGCTAGGAGCACGATCAAGCAAAACAGAACGATGGCTCCCGCAACAGGAATGTATAGATACAAGCCCCGCAATTCGTTATTGTAATAGTCAATCCAAATCAGGACAGCTACGGACGGCAGGATGAGTAGCAAACCCGTCACAAGCGTCAATCCAAGATTCCTGATTTCTGGCACCCTCACGTGTTTATCAGTCCGCCAAATCAACCAGGCAAGCACAGCAAGCGCGACGAGCAAAAGTAACATAAGCGGTATCCAAGAATTGTGCTTTATCGACTGAACTGCTTCAATCCAGCCAAATGCAAAACTGCGTTGGTATACCTCGAACAATCTGCCAACCATTTGCGAGAAAAGATCGCTTAGCGAAATCTCGGATCCAGAATATATGAAATCTGACTGGTAGAACGACCGACCGGCTGACAGCAGGAACATAATGTACACCACTTTTGAAGCCGGCACGACATACCAGATAAATGTCAGGTTTAGGTTATGCCAAACCTTGTTCCGAATTCTGTACCACCACAACAGCGGTAGCACAGCGATCAGGGCATAAGCAGATTCGTATACACCGACACACAAGCCAAGAGCCAGCCAGATACCTATAAGAATCGGCCTGGTTGGGTTGGCCACGTAACGCAATAAAAGATATATCGCCGTCAAAAGAGCGACAAAGCTAAACTGCGACATGATCGATTGGAGGGACATTAATCGTGCGTCAACCGGATAGCCAAGAAAGATCATTGTAGCCAGGAAAGCATACAGATGGCGGACATTCAAATGACGATAGATTCTATAGAGCATCACCGGCCTCGCCCATAGCAACAGCGCGTACACCAGGTTGAAACCGATGAAGGACTCCGCACTAATTGAGTATGCAATAAAGGATGGCGCAAGCATTAGCGGACGCGAAGTCAATTCCTTGTACAACTGCAGCCAGGACATATTCTCTAGGACGGCGTAAAAAGTCCATTCATCCCACTGACCAACGCTAGCAAATCCAAAGGGAATATACAGCGCGACTACAATGAGCAGAAAACCAGTAAAAGCGACAAAATCAGCGATTTGCCTTTTTTTCAGTCCGTGCCAAAGCGCATGAAAAGCTAGGGGAATATACAGAACACCCGACAAAAATCCGCCAAGCAACTGCCAGTGAGGATTAACAAAAACACTTCTTAAGAATGCCAAGGTACCCACAATAGTTATCGGCAAGCCTGTCAACTGCAATACCGCGAGGCACAAACAGAGCGCGAGCATAGCCAGAAATATCGTCCGCAATGGCGGACGCTTATCCAAACTGTTGGTCCACAAATAATACGCTGCCATCAGAGGAAAGAAACCGAGCGCGGCTAGAGCCAAAACATTCGCCACGACGTCCGGCAGATAAAAGATGTCCAGTCTGGGATTGAGATAGACGCCCTGCCGATGATCGGTCAGTTCGATTTTCGGGCTGGGCGAAAAGACCTGCGGACAAAACCGCTGCTCGCCCGATTCGCGCCATTCCACACCATCAATATGTATCGGAAAAACACTGTCGAATTCCCAGCGAATCCGCGCGCAGTCGCCGGGCAACAAGACCCAAGCTCGGTCCGCGACGACCTCCACAACTGAATCTTGGTAGGCAATCGTCAGTTTTGGCGCCGGCGTCAGCCAAGCCGCCAGCGCCAAAATCACAACCAGCGCCAGGACCAAGCCCGCTAGGAGCGTGTTCAGGCTGCGCGATGTAAGAGGCACGAAGGACTTCATCCAATAATCTCCGAGCGCTTGCGGCTGCTGTCCCAGCGAATATCGGGAATCAAGACATCGGCATGCGCTTCAATCCGCTCTCGATTGTCCTGCAGATCCAGCAGCATCTGTCGCAGCACAGATCGGATATCGCGCGTCGGTTGATAACCCAGCTCGATCAGGTGCTGCCGATCCGGCTTGTAGTAATGCTCTTCCATTTCCGTTCGCGGGTTCTCGTAATGATTGATCGCCGCGTCCAATCCAATCTCCGAGGCAACTTCTTTGACCATATTCGCCAATTCCGTTACGCTATAAGCATTTTCGAATTGATTAAATACGCGGTATTCGCCCGGCTGCGGCGGATTTTCCACCGCCAGCCGCAAACAAGCCATCGCATCCAGCAGCGGCAAAAACCCGCGCTTCTGCAAGCCTCGTCCAAACAAGGTTAATGGATGACCGATAACCGCCTGACAGCAGAAGCGATTGATGGCGGTGCCAAAGCACTGATCGAAATCGAGCCGGCTGCGCAACCGCAGGTCACTGCCCATCTCTTCAATTTGAGTGCCAAATACCACGCCCTGCATGATATCCGTCGCCCCTATGCCCCAGATCCTGGTAGCGAAATGCGTGTTGTGCGAGTCGTGCACCTTGCTCTGGTGATACCAACTGCCAGCCTGGCGTGGGAAAGGCAGGCGATCGCGCCGTCCCCGGAACTCAACCTCGAAAAATCCTTCAGGTATGTCGATATTGGGCGTCCCGTATTCGCCCATTGTACCCAGCTTGACCAAATGCGCGTCCGGCACAAGCTCCTTAATCGCCCACAAGATGTTCAGATTGTTGATGACATTGTTCCGCTGCGTCCAAACACAGTGCGCCTGATCCATCATGGAATAAGGCGCGGATGGCATCTGCCCCAGGTGAACCACCGCTTCCGGCTGAAAATCCGCGAAAAACTCCTTTACAAAGCCGTAGTCCGTTAAATCGCCGACGCGGAAATCAAGTGACTCGCCAAAGCGGTCTTCATAAGCCAACAAGCGGTCTGCGCGGCTGGCGATGGGTTGCGCGCTGATGCCGCCGACTTCAGCCACCCACTGCCGCCGCAGCATGAGATCGGCGCCGGCGACTTCATGGCCATTGGCGCTTAAATGAATTGCTAGGGGCCAACCCAGATAACCGTCGATGCCGGCGATAAAAACCCTCATTTTGCGCTCCCAAGTTTTATCTTCTCGTCCTTAACTGACGAAGGACAATCTTACAAGGTTCAGGGACGATTTGTAGTGTCGCGCAAGCGGCGAGTTTTGTCACTTCAATGTCATTTCAATGTAACGCGAAAGGCGCGATACCGAAACAGTATCGGAACGCGATTGGCATCTCGCATAGGTCATGGGCTTTAATCTGTTTATAATACCTGCCAATAATCCATGCCATAGCGCAGACCGCGAGTTCAGCTTGACCAAAACCAACGGGACCAATGGGACCTACTTGGGGCTCATCCGCAACAACCGAGCGTTCCGCTATCTCTGGGGAGGGCAAGTTGTTAGCCTGACGGGCGACTGGTTCAACCTGATCGCGTCGGCATCCTTGATTGCCGCCTTGACACAATCGGGCGCCGCTGTTGGCGGGCTTTTTGTTGTGCGCATGCTGGCGCCTTTCTTGGTCAGCCCCTTTGCCGGCGTCGTGGCCGACCGTTACAACCGCAAGGCTATCCTGCTCGCAGCGGATATCCTGCGCTGCTTCGTTGTTCTCGGCTTTGTGCTCGTGCGCGAGCCGGAACATGTATGGTTGATTTATGTGCTGACGGCTGTGCAGAGCGCGGCGCAAGGTTTCTACTTCCCCGCCTGGAACTCGATCTTGCCCGATATCACCGCGCCGCAAGAACTCGGCGTAGCCAACGCCCTGGCCTCCGCAACCTGGTCTGTGATGCTGGCATTTGGCGCGGCCTTAGGCGGCTTGGTTTCGGGGATCGTCGGCGTATACCCAGCCTTTGTCATTGATGCCGCGACATTCCTGGCGAGCGCGCTCATCATCCTGCGCATGCCCTATCAATCACTGCTCTCGCCTGATGCAGATCAATCCATGCTGGCGGGCATCCGCCAATACATCGACGGTCTCGCCTATCTGCGGCGCCATATCGACACCTTTGCCATCACCTTGAATAAAGGAATCTTAGGGCTTATGGTCATCGGCCTCTATCAAGTGGCGCAAGTGACCATTTCCGAGCGCTATTTCCCCATAGGCGAAGGCGGCAGCATCACCCTGGGCTTGATCTACGTGATGTCTGGCATCGGCTCTGGCATCGGTCCCATACTGGGGCGCAATTGGGCGCGCGACCGCGATCGCCAGTTGCGGCTGATGATCGCGCTGGGATATGTCTGCGCTATCGCGGGATTCCTCATCAACGCGACCTTGGCCTCGCTGCCGATCATACTCTTTGGCGGCTTTCTGCGCGGCATCGGCGGTGGCTTGGTATGGGTGCTCAGCACGCAACTGCTGCTACAGATTGTGCCCAACGAAATCAGAGGACGGGTCTTCTCCACCGAATTCGCCATGTATACGCTCTTTGCCGCGGTATCATCGGGCTTATCGGGCGCTTTGATTGACAGCAGTCTTGGTGTGACTGGGATCCTGCTGCTGGGCTCCGCCCTGCTGGTCATTCCAACTGCGCTATGGTGCCTCTGGATCGTCATCGGCAAGCGCGACTTCATCACTGTCGGCGAAGGCGCGGCGGCGCCCTAACTGGGCTGCGATGCAAATGAGTCATTGCCGAACTTCCGCTATAATAGGCGCAATCCGAAACCTTGGATTCTAAGAAATGATACCCTTCAATCAACTCAAACCGCTCCAGGACCTTTTGACGGAAGAAATCGCCAGCTCCATGCGCCGCGTTGCCGAAAGCGGATGGTATATCCTGGGACCAGAAGTCGAGGCTTTCGAACGGGAATTCGCCGCTTATCACAAGGTCGACCATGCGGTGGGGCTAGCGAGCGGCACGGACGCCATCGAACTGGCGCTGCGCGCCGGCGGCATCGGTCCCGGCGATGAAGTCATCACGGTGGCGCATACCGCCATGGCCACGGTCAGCGCCATCGAGGCCACCGGCGCAAAACCCGTGCTGGCGGATATCGACCTGTCTACTTACACGCTCGACCCGCAAAGCGCGCTGGACCGCCTAAGCGACCGCACCCGCGCCATCGTTGTTGTGCATCTCTATGGTCAGCCGGCCAACCTGGCTGCGCTGGCTGCTATCGCCCAAGAGCGCGATTTGCTGCTCATTGAAGATTGCGCGCAGGCGCACGGCGCAACCTGGAACGGTGTCAAAGTCGGTACCGTCGGGCGCATGGGCACATTCAGCTTCTACCCCACCAAAAATATGGGCGCCTATGGCGACGGCGGCGCGGTCATCACGGATGACGCCGCCTTTGCCGACAAGCTGCGCAAGTTGCGCAATTACGGGCAAACAAGTCGCTATACGCATCAGTCTCGCGGCAGCAACAGCCGCCTCGACGAGCTGCAAGCCGCGATTCTGCGGGTCAAGCTGCGACATCTCGATAATCACAATCGGCGCCGGCAGGCGATTGCCGCGCTCTACGATGACGGCTTGCAGGGTGTAATCAAGCCCCAGGTCGCCACTGGCGCAGAGCATGTCTATCACCTCTACGTCATACGCGACGGGCGGCGCGATCAGCTGATGGCTGCGCTCGAAGCGCGCGGTATCGGCACGCTCATCCACTATCCGGTCCCAATCCACTTGCAGGAATCCCATCGCGATCTGGGCTTGGGCGGCGGCAGCCTGCCCAATAGCGAAATAGCCGCGCGCGAAATTTTGTCCCTGCCACTGTACATTGGGCTGTGCGATGAAGATGTGATCCGCGTCTGTAAAGCAATCGCTGAATTACGAGGCTGATACGGATGAATTTCGGCGGAGCATTTCAAGGCAAGCGCGCGCTTGTAACCGGCGGGATGGGCTTCACCGGCAGCAATCTGGCAATCGCTCTTGTCAATGCCGGCGCCGATGTGACCATTGTCGACGCTATGATCCCCGGCTACGCCGGCAATCTCCACAACATCGAGCCGATCCGCGATCGCGTCACCGTCAATTTTTCCGACGTCCGCGACGCCAATGTCATGAACTATCTGGTGCAGGGGCAGGATTACGTTTTTCACCTGGCCGGGCAGGTCGACCACATATTGAGCCTGACCAATCCCTTCCCCGATATCGACATCAACATCAAAGGCGCGGCGATTATGATGGAAGCGCTGCGCTGGCATAACCCGAAAGCCAAGCTCATCTATACCGGCACGCGCGGCCAATACGGCGCGGCTGTGTCCTTGCCGGTCAACGAAGAGGCGGCGACTCACCCAAAGGGCATTTACGAAATCACGAACCTGACCGCGGAAAAGATCATTCAAGTCTACAATGATGTTCACGGCATCGCGTCAGTTCTATTGCGTCTGACCAACATTTATGGTCCGCGCGCGCAAATGAAACACCCGCGTTACGGCGTGGCGAATTGGTTCGTGCGGCTGGCGATTGATGACGAGACCATCAAAGTCTTTGGCGATGGCAAGATTCTGCGCGACTTCTTGTATATCGACGACGCGGTCGAAGCGATTATGATGTGCGCGCTGGAACCAAGAGCCGTCGGCGAAGTGCTGAATGTCGGCATTGACCAGCCGAGCGATTTTATCGAGCTGGCGGAGACGGTGATAGATGTCGCCGGCAGCGGACGCTGGGAACATGCGCCTTTCACGCGCGAGCGCGAGGCGCAGGAACCCGGCGACTTCTACTCCGATATCAGCAAGATTCGGCAAATGGTCGGCTGGGAACCGCGGACACCTTTGCAAGACGGTTTGCGCGCAACCGTAGACTTCTATCGACAGCATAAAGCGCATTACTGGAGCGACGATGCCAAAGATTGACATTCACCCCTCGGTGCGCCCGGGCGAGAATATGCAGGTCATGGGCGACTTGTCGCTGGCGCGGGGCGTCGAAGTGGGCGCCAACGTGACCTTCTACCCCAATGTGCATGTGGGCGAAAACACGAAGATCTTGCCGGGAGCGGTCATCGGCCGCCCGCCCATCCGCGCCGGCACAACCAACCGCCCCATCGACAGCGGCGACGCCACCCTGCGCATTGGGTCGGATTGCGTCATCGGAGCCAACTGCGTGCTATACACAAATATGCGCATCGGCAACAACGTTCTCATCGGCGACCTGGCTTGCATCCGTGAAGGTTGTCGGCTGGAGGATGACACCGTTGTCGGGCAAAATACCACGCTCATGCACGATGTTGTTTTGCATGCGCGCAGTCGCATCCACAACCTGGCGCATATCACCGGTACGATGGTCATCGAATCCGATGTCTTCATCGGTCCAGCCGTCTCCGCCGCCAACGACAACGACGTCAATCTCAAGCGCTTCGGTCTGATTCCCTTTGAAGTCAAAGCGCCGCGGGTGAGGCGCTTTGCCGTGATCGGCACGGCGGCGACCATAGGAGCTGATATCGAGATCGGCATGGGCGCCATCGTCGCGCCCGGCGCGATGGCGACAAAAGATGTCGCGCCCTGGACTATCGTAGCCGGCGTGCCCGCGCGCGAATTAAGATCTGTTGATGAAGGCAGCCGAGCCCAGATCCTGGCGCATTTTGGGCTGGATAACAGTCTAAATGACGGAGAGCGCGGATGAGCCTGTTCTCGATTGTCGTTCCCGTCTATCACAATGCCAGCAGTCTGCCGGACTTGCTGCGCGAGTTGAAAGCCGTCGCCGACAAGAATCCCGAAGACGACTTCGAGTTCATCTTCGTCGACGACGGCTCCGCCGACGACTCCTTTTCTGTGCTGCTGGCGCTGGCAAGCGCCGAACCGCGCATGCAAGTGGTCAAATTGTCGCGGAACTTCGGCTCCAACCCAGCCATCATGGCTGGCATGAGCCGGGCGAGTGGCGACGCGGTCGCCGCCATCGCGGCCGATTTGCAGGATCCGCCCGCCCTTCTGCACGATATGATCGCGCTTTGGCGGGGGGATCACAAAGTGGTCATCGCCGCCCGGCGCGGGCGCGAGGACCCCTTCCCTACCTCGCTGCTTTCGGATGCCTTCTACTGGCTCTTCCGCCGCTACGCCATCAAAGCCATGCCCGAACGCGGCTTCGACTTTTTTCTGATTGACCGACAGGTTTGCGCGCTAATTAACGAAATCCAAGAGAACAACGCCTATCTGATGGGGCTGATTCTCTGGCTCGGCTTCGAACCCCGCATTGTGTATTACGATCGCCAGGCGCGCAAGCAGGAATACGGACAGTCGATGTGGTCGGTCAAGCGCAAACTCAAATACTTCGTCGATTCTTTCGTCGCCTTCTCTTATTTTCCCATTCGCCTGGCATCGGCGCTGGGCTTGCTCTTCAGCTTGCTGGGCTTGCTTTACGCCCTTTGGGTGATTTTCGCGCGGCTGGCGTTGGGCATCGAAGCCGAAGGCTGGGCGTCGCTAATGATTGTTGTGCTGCTCGCGGCTGGCGTGCAGATGTTGATCCTGGGCATTATCGGCGAATACATGTGGCGCAGCCTGGACGAAACCCGCCGCCGTCCCCGTTTCATCATCGACAAGGTCATCCGGCATGAGCGCGTGGGCGCAGCCGAGCCGACGGAACAAGCTCTCGAACGCTAGGCGCGCTCCCTCTATTCTCTTGCCAGGAAATAAAATACTTGTCTTCGCAATTTTATTGAGATAAAGTTAGTTCTGTTTATAAGAAATTAATAGTGCTATAGTATGGTGAAGAAGTAAACTGTTCGGCATGACAAAAGGAGAACATAATGAGTTCCGCCGCTGTAGCTGGCGCAAATGCCACCCCTGCTGCGCAGACTAAAGCTGAACGAATAGCTATACTCGAAGAGCGATCTCAACACGCCGCAACAAAAGCCGACCTGGAACGCCAGACCCGACTTATGGTTATGTGGTTCATTAGCACACAGATAGCATTAACGGGGCTACTTGCAGGACTTATGATACATTTGTTCAGGTCGGCTGCAATAAGCTAAATCAAAACCCCAATAGTAAATCACTTCCTGACCTCTTCACAGCAAACTGCGCTTCGCCAATTCGCCGCTTCACGCTATGATTAAGCCCAAGTTCGATTCACCGCCAATGCGAGGTTGAAGATGAAGATTCACGGTATCGTGCCGCCGATGGCGACACCCTTCACCGCCGATGGTTCCCTTGACGAAGCCGCGCTGCGCGCGGAAGTCCGCTATCTCATCGAAGTGGCGGGCGTACATGGCTTAGCGGTCGGCGGCAGTACCGGCGAGGGCCAAACCCTCTCCACCGACGAATTGCGTTCTGTCGTGGGCAGCGCGCTCGAGGTCGCAGCGGGGCGCGTGCCGGTCATCGCCGGCATCATCGTCGACAGCACGCGCCAAGTCATCGAAAAAGCGCGGGCGCTCGCCGACTTGGATCTGGCTGCCTTGCAGGTGACGCCGGTGCACTATCTCTTCCGCCCGACCGACGAGATGATGTTCCGGCACTTCGCGACGCTGGCGGAGCAAGCGGCGCAGCCGGTCATGATTTATAACGTGGTGCCCTGGACCTACTGTTCGCCCGCCCTGCTCGACCGCATGATGCGCGAGATTGACGGGCTCATCGGTGTGAAGCAAAGCGCCGGCGACCTGAAACTGCTGGCAGACCTGCTGATGAACTCCGCCGACGCCGGACTCATCATGTCGGCGGTGGACGCGCTGCTCTATCCGTCTTTCTGCCTGGGCGCGCATGGCGCCATCGCCGCCATCCTAAGCGCCGCGCCGGAGTTATGCCTGGCGCTCTGGGAGCAAGTCAGAGCGGGCGATTATGAATCCGCGCTAGCGACGCACCTGAAGCTCTTGCCAATATGGAACGCCATCATGGACGACAACTTGCCCGCCAATGTCAAAACCGCGCTGCGCTTGCAGGGCCGCCCAGCCGGCTGCGCCCGCATGCCCATGCCGGACAGCTCGCCAGAGCAAGTCGACGCCATTCGTTCCGCCCTACTTGCGGCGGGCATTCCGCTGGCTTAATCCGCGCTTAGTCCACCAAATAGCGCTGCAGCGCGTCTCGGTTCAGCTCGATGCCGAGGCCCGGCTTCTGTGGCAGCGGGATCTCGCCGTCGACCATCTGCAGTTCATCGGCGACGAGTTCGTCGCGCAAAACAGATTCCGACAAATGCGCCGGCAGAAATTCGATGAAGGGACAACAGGCGGCCGCGAAACCCAAGTGCGCGCTGGCCGCGATGCCGATGCCCGTCTTCCAGCAATGCGGCACCACCAGCCGGCCATAATCCGACGCCAACTGCGTGACCTTGCGCGCCTCGGTGAAGCCGCCTACGCGACCGACATCGGGTTGCAAGACATCAAGCTGGCCGCGGTGCGCTAAATCGAGAAATTCCCAATGCGTGTTCTGCCATTCGCCAGCCGCGATCCGTATCGGTGAATTGGCATTGATAAAGGCGTAACCCTCCAAATCGTCGATGTTGATCGGCGTCTCCAGAAAGAAGAGATCAAAAGGCTCCAACTGTTTGATCACGCGCAGAGCCGTTCGCGCATCGTCCCAGGCATAGGCAACATCGACCATCAGCGTCATCTCGTCGCCCACAGCCTCTCGGCATTCGGCGACGATAGCGGCGACATGGTCGTCATGTTCTTGTAGGGCGTTATGGGTATAGGGTCCGTTGATGCAGATTTCCAGTTTGGCGGCTTTGAAGCCGAAGCCCTGCGCTTGCAGCAGCTTTTCCTTCAGCGACTCGCGGTATTCAGCCAGCGTATCGCCGATGGGCAGCAGCGAGGCATAGGGCTTGATCGATTCTTTCACCGCGCCGCCCAGCAACTGATACACCGGCAAGCCCAGCGCTTTGCCCTTGATGTCCCAAAGCGCCATGTCAATCGCGCCCATCGCGCAGATCAGCGCCCCGCGCCGCCCGTTCATCTTGGAGCCGCTGTACAGCTTTTGCCAGATGGCTTCCGGCTGCATGGGATCCTCGCCAATCAGCATTTCCTCGAGTCCCAATCCCATGATGTGCGTGCCACGCGCCTGGATGCAAGCGCGCGCGATCCAGGGATTCACATCTGTTTCGCCGATGCCGACGATGCCCTCGTCGGTGTGGATTTCCACCACCAGGTCATCCTGCGCCGAGGAACAAGCCTCCGTGTGATACTCCGGAACCAACAATACATGGCAATCAATGCGGGTGATTTTCATAATGCGATCCTGTTCGATCTGATAATGGGCGGAAAATAGGCAAATTGCTTCTCTCAAGACATTCGCTAGATCTATTCAAGTAAAACGCAAGCCAGGTCCATTCCCTCAACGCGCAGCTGAAAGCTACCGCTATCTTCGTTCAAAATCTTTTCGTCGAGAAAAGGCCGGACAACCCTGAAGCCTTCCTTGCTGATTGTCTCGCGGATTGGCGCGGCGCCCGCGTTGATAAAGAACCAGGCTTCGACGCCCTTATAGACGCGGCGGCGGCGCAGCAACGAGCCGCAACGATCGGGCTTGAGGCCTGCCCTGCCCAGCAGCGTCCCCAGGAAACGATCCGCGCCTTGGTCCTGGTCGCGATAAGCCAATGCGCCAAAGCCGATGAAAGTGCCAATCAAGACGCTGCTGCCCGCGCCCACCCGATTCATCACGCCGGCGACACGGTCTCCGCTCATCAGAATCGTTTCGGCAGTCAGCGGCTCCAGGCTCTGCAAGTAGAAATGGGACAGCACTTCCATATTGGCGAATTCGCCAATGCCCGTCAAATAGGTCGCGGCGTCGAATTCGCCGAAACGGCGCTGCTCTGGCATCCAGCGTTGTTCTTCATTTGATTCCGCTGCCGGCTCCGCTACCATCACCAGGTCTTTGTGCCGCGCGCCGAAGAAGTCCTCGCCGCTGTCTACCAACTGCGTCAGGCTGCACCAGCCATATTTGTCCCAACGGCCCGGGCAGGCTTCGCTAATCAAGAGCCCGCCGCCGCGCGCGAAGTCTATCAAATGAGCGAAATACGCGGCGTCCAGGCTGAGTGGCATCAAGAGCAGCGCCGCTCCATAATGGCGCAAGTCGCCAGCCGC
Organism: Phototrophicaceae bacterium; assembly: GCA_965116975.1. GTDB lineage: Bacteria > Chloroflexota > Anaerolineae > Aggregatilineales > Phototrophicaceae > UBA6055. Next base: position 273,911 of record OZ220735.1, on the reverse strand, counting down.
GACCTCGTCCGCGTCCAGGAAGTCGACAGCGAAACCCAGCCGCCACAAGCGCGCGTAAATCCCGCGCATATTATATTGGTAGTGCTGGATGACATCGCCATTACAGGCTTGGAAGAAGTGATAGAGGTCTTCATTGACCAGTATAGCGACCCGCGCGCGTGGCGGCTGCGCCTGCGAGAAAAACTGGCTGTGCCGCTGTATCGCCTGGCACATGCGGCTGGCGGCGGTCATGCGTTCGCTGCTCTTACCGGTCGGCTCCAGCAAGCCAAAGCCATTGGCTTCTTTCCAGAAGCGCTCTACGCGATGATTCCAAAAACTGATGCCGGTCATGCCACAAGCCAAACCCGCTAGCATCCAGACGCGCAGGTCCCTGGGCGTCGGTTTCCGCCCATAATGCAAAGAGGTCGAGATGGGACCGCCCTGAAACTCGGCGCCCCAAAGCGCGCGACCCCGCCCATTATTGCAGCGCGCCAGATCGGTGCAGAGCATCATCTCTTCCCATATTTCATACAGCTGCGCTTGCGGCTCGCTGTCGATGGGATCATCCCAGGGGTGGCCATTATTCCACTTGGGATAATTGCTGGTGCCGAAGAAATCGCCCGCGCGCGCCCAAGCCCATTCGGCGCCGGAACCAATTCGCGGCGTATCGGCATGGCTGAAGACCGGGCGCTGATAGGGATCATTCTCGCGCAATGCCCGCGTTTTGAAATCCAGGGCGCGCGCCATGTAAACATCGTCCATGAAGTAGCGCCAATCGATAAAGGGCGCGAGCGGCTCCTCGCGCCGCGGCGGTTCAACCTCGTCCCATGCGCCGTAATTGATCTGCCAGGTCGCGTTCAACGCTTCCAGGCTACCGTATTTGTCGCGCAGCCATTCGCGGAAGCGCGCCAGCGTATGCGGACAGTAACAGAAACCCAGCTTTCCAGCACTGTTGGGCCAAAATCCAATCTCCTGAAAGGTATTCCAAGCCCAGATATTTCTGTATTGTCCCAGCCTGCGCGCCAACTCGGCGATGAAACGCGTCGCCGCCGCGCGCGCGCCCGGATGATCCCAACAGGGTCCCGGCTTGCCATCCATGGGAATGGTGTATTGAGCCGGCTGATTGTGCCGGCGGCCGTCCGAATATACGAAGTGGCAATCCGGGAATTTCCGCCAGAGCCAAGCCGGCGCCTGCTCCATTGTCAAACCGAGATAGACGCCCAGATCAAGTTCCCCGGCGCGTCTAATCAAGCGCTCCACCCGCGTAAAATCGTATTGTGCCTCGCGCGGCTCGTCCGCCGACCAGTGTTCCTGTATCTTGATCATGTTGAAGCCGTAGTCCTTCAACAGCGGCAGATCCGCCAGTACCGCGTCCAGATCCAGGCAGGGTTCGCGATAAACATGCGTACCGAAGGGGAAGAGGCTGTCGCCGAAGACAGGTTGGATGCTCACGCTATCCCCCCACCCTAAGTCCCTCCCCCACTAGGAGGGAGAGACTTTGAAAAGCCACAAAGTTGTCTGCCCGCAGCCTACAAACTTGGTCCTGTCTGACGAAGCCATTCTCCCCTTTCCTCCTAGTGGGGATGCTCGCCATAGAGATGGCGAGAGGGGCCGGGGGATGGGGGTGAGACCAATGCATAACCAACTACTCCTTCACCGCGCCCAACTTGATGCCTGAAATGAAATAACGCTGCAAAAAGGGATACACGATCAGAATCGGCACAGTCGCCACAATGATCTGCGCGCCACGGATCGCCCGGTCGGAAAGGCGCTGCAAATCCCGCGGGTCGATGCCCACATTGGTCAAATCCAACTCCACCACCACCGAGCGCAGGAAGGTCTGCATAGGATAGTTGGCGGTGTCGCTCATGTAAATCAAGCCATCAAACCAAGCGTTCCAATGGTTGACCGCCGACAGCAGCGTCAAGGTAGCGATGGCTGCCAGCGACAGTGGAATGTAGATATGCCAAAGCACCTGCCAATGCGAAGCGCCGTCAATCAAAGCTGATTCTTCCAGCTCCTTCGGCACATCGCGGAAGAAGTTCATCATCAGAATCACGCTGAAGATGGGCACGGCGTTAGGCAGTATCAGCGAGCCCAATGTGTTCAGCAGCCCCAGATTTTTCACCACCAAGAAGGTCGGGATCAAGCCGCCGTCGAAGAGCATGGCGAAGACGAAAAACCAAATGAATATGAACCGTCCCCGGAAGACGCGCGGCGACTTCGACAGCGGATAAGCCGTCAAAATAATCAGGGACATGTTGAGGCTGGTGCCGGAAAGCACGCGCAGAACGGAAATCAAGAAAGAACGGGAGAAAGTGCGCGACCCCATGACTTCCTGGTAGTTCTCCAGCGTGAAATCGATGGGAAAGAAGGACACGAAACCCGCCGTCGCCGGCGCGCGGCCGCTGAGCGAGACGGCGAAGATATGCACCATCGGCGCCAGGCACAGCAAAGCGAAGGCGGTCAGGAAGACATAATTGAAGCCGTCGAATAATCGGCTGAACCAGTTGTTGTCGCGGACCATCTGGCATCCTCTACAAAATACGATAGCCGGCGAAGCGATCCGCCAGGTAATAGGACAGCACGATCAAGAAAAAGCCGATGAAGGATTTGAACAAGCCCACCGCGCCCGCCAGGCTGTACTGCGCCGATACCAAGCCAATGCGATAGACATAGGTGTCGATGATGTCGCCGGTGCGGTAGACGGCTGGGCTATACAGGGTCAATATCTGCTCGAAGCCGGCTTGCAGCACATCGCCCAGGCTGAGCGCCGCCAGCAGCACAATCGTCGGCAAAATGCCGGGCAAGGTGATGTGCCGGATGCGGCGGAAGCGCCCCGCGCCGTCGATGGCCGCCGCCTCGTGCAAGACGGGATTGATCGCCGTCAGCGCCGCCAAATAGATGATGGTCGAAAAACCGACATTCTTCCAAAATCCCGACAGAATGATCGTGCCGCGGAACCAATCGTTGCTGCCCAAAAAGAGCTGCGGCGGCGCGCCAAAGTTACCGATCGCCTGATTGAGGATGCCGTGCGGCGCCAGGATATCCAGCAAGATCCCGCCCAGCACGATCCAGGAGAGAAAATAGGGCAGGTAGATTAGCGTCTGTATCGCGCGGCGGAAGAGCAGCAGGCGCGCCTCGTTCAGCAAGAGCGCCAGGATGACCGCGCCGACCTGGTCAGCCACGATCTTCGCTATCGCGATGAAGAGCGTATTGCCGAAGATACGACCGAAATCCGGCAGGGAAAAGAAGAATTCAAAATTCTCCCAGCCGACCCAAGGCGACGCGGCAAAACCTTTAGCCGGGCTAAAGTCCTGAAAGGCAATGACCACGCCGTACATGGGATAGTAGCGGAAGAGCAGCACAAAGATGATGCCGGGCAAGATCATGACATACAAGGGCCAAGCGCGCTTCATGTATTGCTTGAAAGTCATGCAAATTGTCCCTCATCCTCTTCATAGGCTAAGAAGCGGACAGGCTTTTCACTTCGCAGGATTCCGCTACGCAATCTGACCATTCGGCGACAATTTACGGGCGAGCCTTGGCTCGCCCCTACAGAATTCGCCAGATTTTAGCGTCCGAAGACTGGCGAATTCCGTCGAAACAGGGCGGTAAATTTTTGTGTTGCGCCCGGTATTTCCAAGTGTCCGCTCCTCAGCCCTTACAAGAGGGAATGGGGCTACATCTGCCCCTGCCACCAATCGTTGACCTCGCCGATAATGGTGTCGCCGCCGCCGGCGCGCCAATCTCGGACAAAGGCATCGAAGTCATCCAGCGACGCCTGGCCCGTGATGATATTAACGAAGGTCTCCGCTTCCAGGCTATCCAGCGATGCCCCTGCGCGTTCCATAGTGCGCGTCGGGAAGGTGGTGAAATGGTTGCGGATGCCGTCGGCTTCCCAGCGATCAACCGCAAAGACGTTGGCGTCGTCCCACATGACCGACAGCTCGTCGCCGCCCAGGAAGGCATCCATCATGGCATCGCGTTCCTCTTCGGGACTATTCGCCCAGACATCACGGCGATGCTTAATCCAGTTGGTCTCGAAGCGTGGGTCAGTGCGGGCGCCGCCGTTGGTGCCCGGCGGACCCCAGATATGCTTGGTGCCATCGTATCCGGAAGCCAGGTCGAGCTCGCTGCCCATGGCATCGACATCGCCAGCTTCGTTGCGCCAGAAGTAATCGGTGCCCTCGAAGCCGTGGAAGCGGTTATCCGGGTTTTGCAAGAGTTCCGCCCACCAGCCGATTTGCTTCAGCACCAGGTCGACATGCTCAAAACCCTTGCGGAAGCAGAAGACGCTGTCGACCACCGGATTGCTCCAGGCTTTCTTCTTGATGCCGGTCGGTCCGGCTGGGATATCAGCCCAGGTCCAGCGAGCCCCCGGGTCGTTGGTGACGCTGTCCGGCAAGCCAAAGAGCGCGGCGAAAGCCGGCGACATGGTGATGCCGCAGGTATTGCCGCCGATCTGCCGGAAGGCGGTCTGCGGGGGCCGCAGCGTGAAATAATCTTGCGCGAAGATGCCTTCGGCATACCACTGCCGCAGCAGCCCAAGCACTTCCTTGATCTCCGGCAAGATGCTGTTGTATTGCAGGTCGCCGCTATCATTCGGCGTCCAAAAACCGGGCATCACGCCCCAAGCGCCAAAGATGGGATCCAGCGAGCTGAACCAGGTAACGAGGTTGTTGGCTGCGGCGATGCCAATGGTGCTGCCCTCTGCGCCTTGGCCCAGGTCGGCTTCGACAAATGCCTTTGCCACCGCGTACAATTCGTCGACCGTTGTCGGCGCGCTCATGCCTACCGCGTCCAGCCAGTCTTGCCGGATCCAGAGCAGCTTGTCATTCTGCGCCGCCTGCTCGATATATGGCAAGCCCATCTTGCGCCCGGCGACCTCTGCATATTGCCAGGCAGCGCCATCGCCGAAGCTCATCGCTTCTTTCAGCCAGACCGGATGCGCCACTTCTTCATAGACATCGGTGATGTCCTCGACCAGGTCGTTCTCCAGCAACTGGCCATAAATCTGCAGCGGCACCGTCTCCATAAAGTCCGGCAGTTCGTTGCTCGCCAGCGCCAAATTGTACTTCTGCAAGACCTCTTCTTCGTTGTCCGCCCAGCTAAAAGCCAGCTTCCAATTGATGCCCGTCACCGCGGCATTGAGGCGCGTGAAGGGACTGTTCTCAATATCGTCGCCATCGGCGAATTCCCAGGGACCGCGCCTGCTGCCCGTGATTGTCACCGGCGGATCGACCGGCATGCCTTCTGGTATCGGCGGCAAGGCGGTCGTCCAGCCGCGCGCGTTATTCGGGCTGCCCGGGCGCAATTCAGCCGGGAGATCGCCCATGTTTTGCGCAAGTATCGGCGCCATGCCATAACGCGCCGTCAGCGCGGCGGCCAAACCCGCGCCGCTCCATTTTAGAAAATCTCTTCTCGATGGTTTAAGGTCTGCGGTGTTGTAGAGAAATCGCTTGCTCATCAGTACTCCTTATTACAACTATAGGACCTAACGATATTCGTATCATGAGCATAGCTATAAGCGCCTCCTCTCCTCTTTAACTTGGGGCTTGCACGCCCAACTTCGCGCTATTCGCATCGGCTGTCAGAGAGATGACCGTCTGCCAGACTTCGCTCGAAAATCGAATATGACTGCGTATCAAGAAACCGGCCGCATCGGCGTCGCTATCGGCAATCGCCTCAAAGATCGCCTGGTGCGTGCCGCCGCCTTCCGCCTGCGCCGGCAAGGTATCCAGCCGCGCCTCTTGCAAGACTTCTTCCAATACGTCTATCAGGTTGCTGACAAACTGACTGATGATGGCGTTGTGGCTGGCGACGCCAATGCCGCGATGGAAACACATGTCGGCTTTCAGATATTCGCGCACATCTCCCGTGCTATTCATCGTCCGTAGCTCGCGCTGGATCCGCTCGAGATCGGCCGCCGTCGCGCGCAGAGCCGCCGCGCGCGCCGCCTCCACCTCAATCATCTTGCGCGCGTCCAGCAATTCGATCATCGTGCCGCCCCAGGTTGCCAGACTCAAACCGAGAATGCGCCCGAAACTGGCGCCAGTATTCGTCGTCAGGAAGGTGCCCTCCCCCACGCGCGATTGCAGCAGCCCAACCGCTTCCAGAACTTTGAGCGCCTCGCGCACGCTGTAGCGTCCCACGCCCAGCGCGTCAGCCAAGGCGCGCTCCGAGGGCAGGCGCTCGCCCAAGCCCACGACGCCGGACAGGATGTAATTCTTCAATTGCTCCAGGGTCTGGTCTTTGACGCTGGCTTTTTCAATCGTTCGCAAGCCAGACAAGCTCGGTGAGGGGACTTTCACATTAGACCTCGCTTCCGAATAAGGAAAATTGGTCAGTGGTGTTACCAATTCTATGCGGCATGAAATTCTTTGTCAAGTTTTCCCGTGCGGAAGCCAGGGCAATCGCTGGAAAATGATGGCAGACGAAATGGCGGGATTCTAAACTGAAAATTAACTACAGAGTACGCAGAGAACGCAGAGAAAAACAAAAAATCTCATCTCAGCTGTGATTTTTGGTGACAAATCACGTTCCGCTGGGGGCTGTTGCCGATTCCGGGCCGCAGATTTAGAAGAATAGTCGCCTAAACTCCTAAATCTCTGTGTCCTCTGCGTCCTCTATGTTGAAAATAATTTGAAGCGATTGCCCTGGTGCGGAAGCACGGAAGCGCAATCGGATAATTCATGGACTTCAAAAGCAAAATGAGCATTGCTCTTGCGGCGAACTGCGACTTCACGTTTGCGGGGCGCGGGCTTAGAATAGGGTTGCTTCAATTGGCTCAGTCACGTTTTCACCGCCTGTCACATAGCTCAAAGAAGGAACGAGCCATGCCCAAGACCCTCATGTGCGATCCAACGCTCCTGCAAAAGGATCTTAGAGACCGCGTCTATATCGTCACCGGAGCCAACTCCGGCGCGGGCTTGGCAACCAGCGCGCAATTGCTCCGTCAAGGCGCAAGCGTAATCGGCGCTTGTCGGCGCGTCGCCGCCGGAGAAGCCGCCTTCGCCGATTTTGCCCGCTTGCCCGGTACAGCCGAAATCTTGCAGCTAGACTTGGCCAGCCTTGCCTCGGTACGGCAGTTTGTCGCCGACTTCCGTGACAGACACAATCGGCTGGATGGCTTGGTCAACAATGCCGGTCTTGTCACAACCGAGGGGCGAACCGAAGACGGCTTCGAAATCCAATTCGGCACCAACCATCTGGGGCATTTTCTGCTGACCGAACTGCTGTTGGATGTCTTGAAAGCCAGCGCCCCGGCGCGGATTGTCAATCTTTCCAGCGTATTGCACGTCGGCAACCGCAGAACCATCGCTGATATTGATTTTGAGGACCTCAATTTTGAAGGCCGACCCTACAATTCCTCGCACGCCTATTCACAATCCAAATTGGCTAATCTCCTGCACGCGAAGGAACTCGCCAATCGCCTTGAAGGCACTGGCGTTTACGCCTTTTCCGTACACCCAGGCTGGATACGCTCGAATTTCGGCTCGGGTGTCATGCCAGGTTGGCTACGCGGCGCAATGAATCTGGCGCTGCGCCCCTTCAGCGGCTTATTGGGCATTCTGACGCCCTACGAAGGCGCGCAAACAACACTGCATTGTCTGCTTGACGATGACGCGCCCCAGCACAATGGCGCGTACTTCAGCCAGAACAGCATCCTCTATCCCAACCGTGAAAACCGCCCCGGCGGCTGGCCCATGTCATCGCCCAATCCCAACGCGCATGATGAAGCGCTGGCGAAAAGACTCTACGAAGTCAGCAGCGAGTTGGTCGGGCTAAACGGCTAGCGCGGATCCGCGCCAGGTGTGGTCTGTCCATTTCGGTTGAAAGAACAATAGACTTTCATCTCACATTTGGGCGAGGCACCCCTATCTTTCAATTTACTTCGATGAGCCGGCCGTCAAACCGCTGACCAAGAAGCGCTCGAGAAAGAGATAGGCGATCACGATTGGCAGCATCGCGATGAGCGAGCCAGCCATAATCTCGTTCCATTCGGTCAAGTACTCGCCCTTGAGAGAAGCCACGCCAACATTGACCGTCCAGGCATTTTGATTGGCGACCAGAAAGGTGCGCGCGAAGACAAAATCATTCCAAGAGAGCACGAAGCCATAGAGCGTGGTCGCCGCCAAACCCGGCGCCGACAGCGGCAAGACGACGCGCAGCAGCGCGCTCAATGGCGTGCAGCCGTCGATCATGGCCGCGTCTTCCAGTTCTGTCGGTATGGTGTCGAAGTAGCCTTTCAGCATCCAAACAGCGAAAGGCGTGATGAAAGTCGCATGGGCGAGCACAAGCGACTTCAGGTCGCCGATGAGCTGCAATTGGCGGAAGCTGACGAAAAGCGGAATGATGATGAGCGTGCTGGGCAGCATGCGACTCATCAAGAAGAACAGACCGATCGCCTGCGAGCCGCGGGCGCGTATGCGCGAGATGCTGTAGCCGGCAAGGACGCTGACAAACATGGATAGCGCGGTCGAAGCCAGGGCGACAACCGCCGAATTGCGCAGCCAAATACCGACTGGACGTTCGTTGAAGATGCGCTCATAAGCAGCAAAAGTTGGCTCCGGCTGCACAAAAACCGGCGGGAAGCGCCGCAATTGCGTCGCCGGCGCCAGCGATGTGTTAAACATCCAGTACAGCGGGAAAATCAGTATGATGACGACGGCGGATACCAGCGCGTATAATAAAGCCGTCTCTGTCCTGCTGCGCGTCATCGTTTTCTAACTCTCGTCAATAAAGCGGCTCGTCGCTACGGCGTACCATAAACCAACTGGCGATGATGCTGATGACCAGCGTGACGACGCCGATGGCCGCGGCATAGCCAAAGTCGTGAAACTGGAACGCTTCTTGATAAGTCATGATGGCTAAGGTCTGCGTCGTTCGCTGCGGTCCGCCGCCAGTCAAGATATAGATGATGGGAAAATCACGAAATACCCAGAGCATGATGAGGATGAGGGCAATGCCGCGCACCGAGCGCAAACCCGGCAAGGTGATGAAGCGGAAGCGGTTCCAGGCATTGGCGCCATCGACCTTCGCCGCGTCGTAGAGTTCCAGCGGGATGGATTGCAAGCCCGCCAGCATAATGACCGAAATGAAAGGATAACCCTTCCAGACCATGACCACCACGATGACAAAAGTAGCCGCGCCCGGCGTGGACAGCCAGGGTATCATCTCGCCGCTCAATCCGCTGCGCACCAACGCCCAATTGATCAAGCCGAAGGAGCTGTCAAAGAGCCACCACCAGATGATAGCCGCCATGACCGAAGGCACTGCCCAAGGCACCGCCACCAGGATGCGCGCCAGTTTGCGCCCGGCGAAGCGCTGATTGACCATAATCGCGGTCGCCAAGCCGATGACATAAGACAGGATGGTCACGGTCGCTACCAGCGTGATGGTCACCCAGATCGCTTGATAAAACTCCGGCGATTGAAATAGCTCTTCGTAATTCGCCAGCGTCCAGGGCGCGCGCGCTCGGCCTAGTTTGGCGATCTTGATTTCTTGAAAGCTCAAATCGATGGCGGAGAGTATGGGGTAAACGATGATGGCGGCTGTCAGCAGCACCGCGGGCAGAAGCAGCAGATAGGCGAAGATATGCCGATTGCCGGGCTGCCACAGGCTCCAGCGCGGCGGAGCGCCCTTGGGACGGCGCATGGCTGGTCCAGCCTGTCCGATTGAATGGCTCGTCATGATCAGAGAGTCTCAAGATCCTTTATGTGGAAGCCGAGAGCATGAAGACGCCATGCCCTCGGCTTTGAAGTTATAGCTGAGGCTGTCTTACATGTCCTGCTGCAACTCGACCGCCATGTTATGCAAGTTGGCGACCACTTCAGCCGGATCGACATCATCCGCGATCATGCGCTGCGCCTCGCCGCGAACGGTCTTGGCAAACTCATTGTAGACGATTTGCAAGCCCGTCGGGCTGCGGTCGATGCCATTGTCCGAGGCGGTCGTCTGCGACGCCAGCAGAATATCCACATGGGGAACGGCTTCATAAAGCGCGTCGGTTATGGTGCCCGGGCGCGGCGCGGGATTGCCGACGTACACGCCGAATTGTTCTTGCCACTCTTGCGACGTGACGATCTCGATGAAATCCCAAACCAGCGCTTTGCGCTCATCGCTTATCTCGCTGGCCATGCCGATGACATTGCTGCCGCCGCCCACAGGCACCGCAAAGGGCACAGGCACGATGCGCAGATGCTGTTGCACTTCCGGCTCGGCGCGGCGCACAAAGTTGTAAACCCAAGAACCTTCCATCCGAGTCGCCAGCTTGCCTTCCATCATCAACTGGTGGCAATCGCCCGAGGACAGGTCGAGCGGGCTGAGGCCCTCGTCGAAGATCGTCTTCCAACGGGAAAATCCCTCCGCAACCTCGGGCGTATCAATGGTGACTTCGCCTTCGGCGCTGGTCCAATAGCCGCCGGAGCCGACGACATAGCTCAACAACTGGGAAGCGTATTGACTGCCCTCGTTGGTATGGTGGCAAATGCCCCATTGATCGACGATGCCATCGCCATCGGTATCTTGGGTGGCGGCGCGCAGGACTGCAATCATTTCTTCCCAATTGGTCGGCGCTTCCATACCAATCGAGTCGAGTATCGCGTCATTCACGACCATGACGAAACCGAAATAGAGCAGCATGATGCAGCTCATCTCGCCTTCCCACTGGCACTTGACCTGCCCCGCCCAGCCGTCTAGATCAAGGTCTGAATTCTCGACCCAGGGCGCCAAGTTTTCCAGCCAGCCGGCATCGGCAAATTGCTGGAACTCGAAGGCGGCGAGGTGAATGATGTCCGGTGGCGTGCCGCCGGCGAAGAGCGTCAAAAAGGTATCAGCGTATTCCGGACGGGCGACTTTGGTGAACTCGATCGTGACGCCTTCATGCGTACTCTCGAACTCTTCGATGGCGGAGCGCCACCAATCCCCGACACCCGGCTCATCCACCTGCCAGGAGATGAAGGTCAGCGTCGTATCCTGCGCTTGCGCGCCCGCAACAGCCACCAGCAAAATCATCAAAAGCAAAAACACTAGCCTTGCAACAGAACGATGCGCGAACATTATTCTCCTCCTTAACACAATATAAATTCGAGAGATTTGCAGCCGAACGCGACCGCGGCTACAGGGAGAAGTGTAACACAGGGGCAGGTTCAATTCCAAATTACTGGGCTAGCGCTCATAATGCGCGGCGGAAAAAATCCAGCATCGCTTCGACCATGGCCGGCAGATAGGCGTGACCGACGCCCGCGTAGAGTTTGAGCTCAAAATGGTCGGGCGCGCCCTGCGCGTCATAGACCTCGCGGGCATAGTCGACGATTTTGTGGATGCCGGCGATGGGAGACAAAGGATCGCTGTCGCCGGACAAGATCAACTGAAAGCGCGGCGCGGTCAAGGCGACGATATGCTCCATGTCTATGCCGCTCGCCAACACGCCCGGCACATAATAATAGATGCTGTGCAGGCGGTAATTGCCGCTGTCGGCGAAATCGCGATAGCGGGTCATTTGCGAAACCGGCGCCACGGCTTTGATACTTTCGTCCAGCGCCGCCACCCAAGTCGAGCGGGACGCGCCTAAGCTCATGCCAGTCGCGCCAATGCGGCTTTCGTCGACCTCCGGGCGGCTGCGCAGATATGCCAGAGCCGATAGGTCATCATGTATCATCATGCCCCAGAGCGTTTTCCCCTGCCAAAGGAAATGCTTAAACAGCGACAGCTCCGTCGCGGCGCCGCTTTCAGCTTCACCCGCCGGACCTGATTTTTCGCGCTCGCCGAAACCGTAGGCGTCTATCGCCATGACGATGAAACCCGCTTCGACCAGCGCCAGCCCCGGCGCGTATCCGTTTTCGCGCAGCCGGATCGCGGCGTCCTTGCCCAGCGCGTACTTGCCGCCGTGTTCGTGATGATAGAGCGCAGCCGGCGCGGAACCATCGATGCGCTTGGGCAGCAGCAGATAGCCAAAGACCGTATCGCCGATGCCGTTTTCAAATGTGAAGGTTTCCCGCCAATGGCCGCCCTCGTCGCTGCGCGCTAGCACGCGGACGCTGGGCACGGTCACGCGGGGAATGTCCCCCAGGAGCCGCCAAAGCCGGGCGCGTAATGCTGCGGGTTCCGTCATTTTCAGGTCCACTGGGTTAAGCTGCCTGGCTTGCTGTCGATCTAGCGGCAATCCGCCCGGCGCTTATTTCATACCGGTCGTCGCGATGCCGGTCGTGATAAAGCGCTGCAAAAAGGCGAATACCAGCGTGATAGGCAACAAGGTTACGACTGTCATCGCCAGCACGTAATGCCACTGAATCTGCAACTCGCCCTGGAAGGCGTTCAAGCCGACCTGCAAAGTGAAAAGGTCGTTCTGGCTAAGCACGATCAGGGGCCAGAGGAAATCATTCCAGCGCCACATCACCGAAAATATCGCCAGCACCGCCAGCGCCGGACGCGCCAAGGGCAGGATGATGCGCCAGTAGATATGCCATTCGCTGGCGCCATCGATGCGCGCCGCGTCCAGCAATTCGTCGGGGATGGTCAGCATGTATTGCCGCAGCAGGAAGATGCCCGTCGGCGTCGCCGCGCCGGGGATAATCACGCCCCACAGGTTGTTCTTCCAGCCGATGGATGTGATGACCAGAAAAACCGGCACCAGGATGACCGTTATGGGAATCATCAAGGTCGAGATGAACAGCACAAAGATGGCGTCCCGCCCCTTGAAGCGATACTTGCTCAGCGCGAAAGCCGCCATGCTGTTGATGACCAGCGTAATCACGGTCGCCACCGTCGTCACGACCACGCTGTTTTTGAGATACGTGACGAAGTCGAAATTCTCGAGCTCCACCAGCGGATCCAGGTAATTCTCCCATGCCAGCTTGACCTCTTCCACCGGTTCGCGCTGGCGGATGTTGACCTTGATCTCGCCCGCAGCGGGATCGGCTGGGTCGATCATGCGCGCTTCGATGCCGACGCGCCGTATCTGCGCCAGCTCGCGCGAGCTGCCATCGTCCATCGTCACGGTGAAAAGCGGCAGCGCTTCGTCAAAACCTGCGACTTCGACCTGCACCTGCTGATAGGGCAGCAGCGGCGGCGGATACTTGACCAAGCCAGCCTGCGTCTTAAAAGAAGACGCGACCAACCACAAGACCGGACCAAACATCAGAACGGTGCCCAAGGTCAAATACAAATAGGTCAGCGCGTCGGCGCTGTTAAGTCGCTTGCCCCCGCTGCGCAGGGACAAAAACTGGGATACGCTGATTCTTTCCGCGCTCATCATGCCGTCCCTAAGCCAAGCTCGATTGGTTGCCCAGCCGCAATTGCAGCAGCGTCAGGATCAAGAGCGAAATGCCCAGCACCATCGACGCCGCCGCCGACAAGCCAAATAACTGAATTTGATTGGAAAAACCAGTGGTATAAATGTATTGCACCATGAGCTGGGTGCGCGTGCCCGGTCCGCCACCGGTCAAGACAAATATGTGATCGAACATCTGCACCGCCCGGATCAACGAAAGCACCAGCACCACGAACATGGTCGGCATCAGCAGGGGCAGGGTGACGAAGCGGAAATCCTGCCAGTGGTTGGCGCCGTCAATCGAGCTGGCTTCGTAGAGTTCCGGCGGGATAGACTGCAAGCCCGCCAGCAAGATGAGCGTATAAAAGCCCATCAAAGCCCAGACGCTGACAAAGACTACCCAGAACATCGCCCAGTTGAGATCCAGCAGCCAGCGCATGCTCTCGCCGCCGATGATCTCGACAATCGCATTGAGCACGCCCTCGTACTGCAAGACCCATTTCCATATCAGCGCCACCACCACCGGCGAAAGCAAAACCGGATAAAAGAAGACGCTGCGGAAGAAACCGCGCGCGATGATGCGGCGGTTCAGCGCCAGCGCGGTCATCAGTGAAAAGAGCACGATGCCGCTGACTTGCAGGACGACGAATTGAATGGTGTTAAAAATGCCGCGCCAAAACAAATCTTCCTGACAAGAATTGGGCGAGAGGAAGTCGCCACAGTCGAAGAGCGTCGCAAAGTTATCCAAGCCGACAAAGGGACGATCTTGGGGAAATAGTTTGGTGCCGCCGGTCATGGCGTAATAGAAATTGAGCAGCATGGGGAATAAAACAAAAATGCCGAATATCAACAAATTCGGCAGTACAAAGAAATAACCCATCTTGTCGATGCCGATACGGCGCTGTATCGGCGTCAAGATGCTGTCGACCGCTGTTACCAGAAGCGATAACAGCGGTCGTGAAAATAGTTCGAGAATGTTCAGCAGGCGCAAAGGGTAGATTAACCCTGTTCCGCCAAGGCGGTGTCCACGTCGTCCTGAATGCGATCGATGGCTTCATCAAGCGTCAACTCACCCACCATAGCCTGCGTCAGGCGATCGCGCGAGGCGTCGAAGAGCACACGATTATTGGCGTAAGCTTGCAAATCGAAGGCTGTCTGCTCCAGCGTGCCCACTTGACCAACAAAGACACCTAGCGAGTCCTTTGCCAATTGCAAATCGGTATCGAAGTCAACGCCGGCTGCCGATAAACCAGCATGCGCCGGGATGAAGAGCGTACGCGCCGCGAATTCACCCAGGACTTCCTGGCTGGCCAGATATTCCATCACGCGGGCGACTTCCGCCGGATGCTCGGTCGCGCCAATGCCAACCAGTGCCGCGCCACCGGGCATACCCGTGCAGCCACCGGGTCCGCAAGGATTCGGCACCGTCTGCCAGTCGAAGGCATCGCCGATTTGCTCGCTGAACTGACCGACTTGCCAACTACCGGACATATAGAATACCAGCTCGGCATTGGCGAATTCTTCGTTGGCGCCGGCATAACCTTCGCTCAGAGGCCACATCTCTGGGTGCATGGTGCCATCCAGATGCCAATTGACAAAGCGCTCAGCCATATCGCGGAAGCCCTCGTCCATGACGGTCGGATGCCCCATATCGTCAAAGTACATGGCGCCGGAACTAATCGCGGGACCAGCAAAGCGGTGACCGCTGCGATCCATCGCCATCGGGTAGGGGATCTCCAGCGCTTCGGCGACCGCGCGCGAGGCTTCCGCCCATTCGTCCCAGGTAACCGAATCGGACATATCGCTGGGAACATCAATGCCGGCTTGCTCAAAGAGCGTGCGATTGATGAAAGGACCAGTGATGGTCAACTGGGTCATAAAACCCGGGATGCTGGAATCGTCGCCCGACAGGCGTTTCCAGTTGAGGAAGGGACCGAAGTTCTCTTCCCAATAAGCCGGATCACTGAGATGGGGCGTCATATCCAGATAGTATTCAGCCAGACCGCCCAGGTCGGTGACGCGCGCCATATCGGGTCCTTCGCCCGCTGCCAGGTCAAGCGGCAGGTTTTCAAGGATTGCACGATAGGGAACGGTGTCGATTTCGACCCTGATGTCCGGATTGTCCATTTCAAAACTGTCGAGCAGGTCACGCAGGACTTCGCCTTCGTTGCCGTCGTCGTACCAGCGGATGCGCAGCTCGACCATGTCCTGAGACAGAGCCGGCATAACGGATAACAAGACCAAAAGCACAAGCACTACAGCCAGAATTTTACGCATTATGTTTTCTCCTAATGCTTAATGAACGGAAAATGACCAACATGACTGCCTCCTGACATAAAGAAAGCGCTGCGCAATTTGATAGCGCGGCTGCGACAGCGCCCAGTTTCTTGTATGTCAAGCTGGCAGCGCGCCCAATATAGTGGACTGATCGCGCATTGTCAAGCAGCGAGGCAGTTGGCGGTATGAGGGCAGAGCAATCGCTTCAAAATGATGGCGGACGAAATGGCGAGATTCTAAACTGAAAATTAACTACAGAGTACGCAGAGAACGCAGAGAAAAACAAAAAATCTCATCTCAGCTGTGATTTTTGGTGACAAATCACGTTTCGCTGGGGACTGTTGCCGATTCCGGGCCGCAGATTTAGAAGAATAGTCGTCTGAACTCCTACGAACTCTGTGTCCTCTGCGTCCTCTATGTTGAAAATAATTTGAAGCGATTGCCCTGCAGTTGGCGGTATGAGGGCAGAGCAATCGCGATTCGCAACGGCGAGCGCAAGCAAAATACGCTAATATCGCAGGCATCGCAGACATCGCAAGATCTAATATGAGGATTGCCTCCTATGGTTAGCCTGTCTCCTTCCAAGTTCTGCGCAGTTTTCGCGCTCTTGCTTTCCTTCCCGCTTTGCCTCTGGGCAAGCGGCGCGGACAATGTGGAGGCGGAACCTTGCGCCGCCGACGACACGCTGAGATTTGGTTTTTACCCCTACTTCCCGCCCGTTAGCTATAACGCGGACGCAGACCCGGAAGCGGCGGCTTTCCACAGTCATCTCGGCTATGAAGCGGATCTGCTGACCGCCCTGGAAGCGCTGGACGGCGCTGGGCTGTCTTTCGTCCGCCAGGCGATTCCGGCTTGGGATGATATTTGGCTGGCGGCCGCCAGCCCGCAATTTGATATTATCGGCGGCGGCATCACCATCCTCGATTCCCGCAAGCGCGACACGACGGGCGAAGAAATAGTCACTTTCACGTCGGGGCATATCGGCTTTCGTCAATCGCTGCTGGCGCGCGCCGAGGACGCGGAGCGCCTCAACGGTTATGACAAGCTCCACGGTGACCTGCGCGTGGGCGTCTTGGGCGGCACGACAGGCGAAGGTCGCTTGCTGCGCTTAGTCGGTTATGTGGATGAAAAGGGCTTGCTGGCGGCTGGCGTTCAGGTCGATACCCCGCGCGGCCGGGTGATCGCCGATGGCAGCGACAATTATGTCATCACGCCGGCGCGCGTAACGCCCAACCTGGCGCAGCGAACCTGGCTTCATCCGCCGCTCGAGACAATGCCGCAGGTCGTCTACCTAGGCGACAGCGATTTGATAGACGCCCTAGACAGCGGCGAGATCGACGCCATCGCCCGCGGGGATCTCGGCAATATCGCGGCGGCGCAGGCTTCCCAAGGCGCTTTTGTCGTCAGCGCGCTTGATGAGGCGGAGGAGCTTGGCGGGTTTTCGGTCGCGCTGGCGGACGCGCAGTTGGCAGCCTGCCTTGATGACAAGATCAATTGGCTGACGGATAATCGCCGCATCGGCTTCGCGGACTGGGTCGAAGAGCCCGCGGTCTTCATGCGGCGCGCGGAAATCTGGAACGAGCGGCAAAATCAGGATTAGTTAAGTCGAGTCTATGCCAAGCCTTAGTCTAGAGACCGTTGCGCGCGTATCATGCGGAAAACGAAAAGACGCCTGGCATGTCGCCAGACGTCCCTAAGAAGCGGCAATGGCTACCAGACCCAGCAAGTGTGACTGGCGCCGATGCCGACGGCGCCGGTCAGCCAGACCTTCACGCCATACTGCTTTCCTCTGCGCCACTCATGCGGATGCGTACGGCTCACTTTCTTCGTCTTCGCTTGCATGCCCCAATTGGCATGAACGCTGGTGATGTGTTTGCTGTGAATTCGCGGATTCCCTAAAATCACCCGCTTGTCATACTCAAAATGCTCGACCAAATATTTCGCTTCCGCCCAGGAACCGCCAGATGGCGAACTAACCTTGCAATATCTGGTTTGCATCATGAGCGGAACCTTGGCACTGCCGACAGTGTTTGAACTGGCTCCCGACTCCGCCGAGGAGACCGGCGGCATTACCGACAGTAGCATAAGCAAAAGTCCCGCGGCTGCGAGCAAATAAGGTATCGCTGGTCCAATATGCCGTGAACGCTTACAGCTTGACACGATTCCTTCCTTTAATTGCTCTGGGTACAAATAGATTGTTAGGGTTCGAACCGAAAATGAGGCTATCACTGAATCATTAGCGGCGGCTGAGACGCTGATGTGAAACGGGCATGAATTTTAGTGATATAATCGCGGTCTAAATGGCTCGATGAAAGGGAGACTCACATGCCCATAGGAAACAAGAACAGCAAGATAGCTGGTTTGGGCACGCACCATATCGCCGTGCAAACGCAAGACTATGCAGCCTCAATCGCCTTCTACACCGAGGTGATGGGCATGGAAACAGCGGTCGAGTTCAGCGCCGGCGGCCGCCGCATCGCCCTGCTCGACATCGGCGACGGCAGTCATCTCGAGCTCTTCGAGCCGCTGCCGGGCACCAAGCCCAGCGGCGATGCGGAAGGCAATGTCCTCTTCCACTTCGCCCTGACGACGACCGACATTGAGGGCGCGCTGGCGCGCGTGCGCGCCGCCGGCATGGAAGTCACCGTCGAGTTGAAGACCGTCGATCTGGGACCGCTCAATGTCAGCATCGCTTTTTTCAAGGGACCCGGCGGAGAAGTGGTCGAGTTCTTTCAAGTCAACAATTAGCGCCTAGACTTCGACATAAATGTCGCCAGCGCGGATGCTCACCGGGAAGCGCTTGAGCCGGCGGCGGTCAGTCAAGCACTGTCCGCTGTGCAGGTCGAATTCCCAGCCGTGCCAGGGACAGCGCAGAATCTCGTCGTCGCGCCCCCAGATAAATTCACCTGCTTTGGACGGCAAGGTTGTGCCGCTCAGTTTGCCGTGGCATATCGGCGCGTAGGCATGTGGGCAGATGTTCAAGACAGCCACGATCTGGCGTCCCGTGTTGAACAAGCCGATTAATTTGCCATTCACTTCCACCAGACGACGCGCGCCGGCTGGCAACTCGCTCAGAGAGCCTACCCGCGTTTGCCCTACATTGCTCATGCTAGGGGACTTGCTAGAAAACATGCTGGGGCGCCTTTAGCTTAAACAAATCCAGCGCGTTGCGATACATGACCGCCTCGCGCAGCGCCGGCTCCAGATGTCGCAGGGCGAAATCGGGCATGTCGCCATCCCAATGCGGGTAGTCGCTGGAAAACATCAGCATCTTTTCAGCCTCAAACATCTCCAGCACCTGGCGGAAATGACCCGGGTTATCCGGCTCTTCAATGGGCTGCGTGGTCAGATAGATATGATCCTGGATTATCTCGCTGGGGCGGCGCGTCAACCAGGGCGTCGTGGCGCGCAGCGCCTTCCAGTTTTTGTCCAGCCGCCACATGATAGCCGGCAGCCAAGCCACGCCGCCTTCCACCAGGATAAACTTCAGCGTGGGATATTTTTCAAATACGCCCTCGACGACCATGCTCACCATCTGCGTCATGTAGGATGTCGCCAGCAATGTATGCCATTCCAGGTATGTGGAGGCGAAACCGGCCGTGCCGCCCGAGCCAGCAATGCCCGTGCCCTCCAAACCTGGGTGGATGGCGACCGGCAAGTCATATTGCGCCGCCGCTTCATATATAGGATGAAAATAACTATGCCCCAGGGGGAATGGCGATCCGCTGACCATCAGCACCTGCGCCACGCGCGGGTGCGCGCCCAGGCGATGAATCTCTTGCACAGCCAGTTCGATATTGCTAAATGCCACCATAATAGACGCCAGATAGCGTTCGTCGACAGGCAGCCAGTCCTCAACAAAATGCGTATTGATCGCCGTGAGCGCCGCCGCGGGATTTATCGCTTGAGCCTGCATTGGCAGCCAACACCAATTGAACAGCATTGTAGTGATGTCAGTGATCGAACAGGCTGGTCGCCCATACGAAGAATCGCTAGCCAGCCACGGTTGCGTATTTTGTGCACCGCAAACTGGTCAATATCGTTCAACATGGAACGTAATTCAAAGACCGAGTCTTGTATTTAATAGATTTAGCAATTAACATCTCATACCTTACCTATCATCCTCTAAGGCAAACAAAATGCATCGCTATTCATTGCCGTCTATCATCGCGGCTATCATATTTTGCTTTATTCATTCAGCCCAAGCCCAGCAGCAGCTCCCGCAGCCACAGAATATCCGCGTTGTAAATGACGCTGTCGTTTGGAATGCGGTCGAAAACGCCAGTGGATATTTAGTCCAATGGATTCGAGCAGCTGGTCGGCTACGGATTATTACGGTTGAAGTGACACAAAACAGTTTCAGCATGAGCGAGTTTCAATATGGCGAGAACTATTACGTACAAGTGCAAGCTGTTTCAAAGGATAAGACAGCATATCAGGACAGTCGCTGGACAGTATTTAGTGTGTTAGTTCGTCCTTGGCCGACGCCCACGCCAACGAATACGCCTACTGACACGCCCACGCCTACCCCGACCCGAGTGGTGCTGAGAGGCTTGAGCACACCGCAGAATCTACGTTCCCTTTTGGGCGCGACAGTGGCTTGGGACGCGGTAGCAGAGGCAATCGGATACAAACTGCTCTTATCTGGCGACGGCGCGCAACATCTTATTTCAGTCGACGCTCCTCAAACCGAATACACCTTCGCCAACTTACGTCCTGGCGTAGAATATGCCGTGCTTGTGAGCGCCTTGGGCGATGGGCGTGTTTACGAATCACAAGGGCGGTGGAGTAGCTTCATCCGAATTTCGCTTCCCATTGTCGCTACCGACAGGCCAACAGCGACGCATACAATTACCAACACGCCAACCGAAAGACCGACATACACGGCCACCAGCAGGCCGACGGCGACGTCCACTATCGCGCCAACGGCGGCGAGTACCGCCACTCCGACGCCAAGACCGACAAACACTTCCACCGAAACGCCGACGGCGACGCACACAGCTACCGAAACGCCATCGGCGACATATCCCGCTACCAACACGCCAAAAGCGACGAGTACAGCCATTCCGACGACAAGACCGACGAACGTAGCCACCGACCCGCCAACAGAGACGGTCAGCCCGCCGACCACTGTGATTGAAACAGCAACTGCCACTCATGCAAGGCTTAGAAAATTGCCGCCGCCGGAAAACTTTCGTGTGCTTTCGGGCAATACGGTCGCCTGGGATGCCGTTGAAGGCGCAGACCGCTATCGCGTTCGGTTGGATCCGCCGAATGCCAATCGCATATTGAAGCGGGTCGATCCGCCGCAAACGCAATATACGTTCGAGAATCTGCAAGCTGGATTGGTTTACAGAGTGCGGGTGCGCGCGATGGGCGATGAGGTCGTCTATCAATTGCTAGGCGATTGGAGCGTAACGCTTAATTTGATTCCGGGAGCGACTGTTGAACCTACAGCCACGGAAACTGCACCGCCTACTGACAGGCCAACAAACACAGCAACTGACGCGCCTACTGACACGCCAACGAACATAGCAACTTTCACAGCTACGGACAGACCCAGCAATACGCCTACTGATACGCCAACGAATACTGCGACTTTTACGCCAACGGACATACCCACCAGCACACCAACAGATACGCCGCCGCCCACCGATACACCATCGCCTACCGCGACTGATACGCCCGTGCCATTATGCGAGTTGTCGAGGCCGGAGAATCTCATAGCCATTGCGGAGACAACCGTGGCTTGGGACGCGGTAGAAAATGCGGCAGGCTATCGTTTGCGCTGGAGACTGGCTGGCAATGACTGGTTGACTACGAGATTGTCGGCTGACCACAGAGCATATCAGTTTGCGGAACTTCAAGTTGGCGTGCGTTATGAAGTTCAGGTACAAGCTTTGGGGGATGGCGTAACTTGTGAAGAGGAAGGTGAATGGAGCCGCGCTTTGCCGTTTACGCTGCATCCGACGGCTACGCCAACGGATACGCCGACATATACGCCAACTTTCACACCAACGGATACCCCGACTGACACCCCGACCTTCACTCCCACCAATACGCCGACTGACACGCCAATCCCAACGAACACGCCAACGTTCACTCCCACATTTACGTTGACGCCGACGCCTGTTCCACCGACATCAACATATACACCGACGTTTACGCCCACCTATACATTAACGCCGACACTGATTCCGCCGACGGCAACGTCGATTCCGTCAACTGCAACTCCCGTGCCACCGACGGCAGTTCCTACAAAAATTCCTAAGACGAAGGAACCAAAGAGGAAAACATCTACACCAGAACCAAAACCGTCGGATACGCAAATTCCAACAAGAATACCGCCTGCGACTGCGACCGATATTCCACCTTCCCCAAAACCTATAACATATACCGAGTATACAAATAGTAGCGGGGAAAAGAGAGGTAGCGGAGGAAATGCAAAGGACGCGAGAAAATCTGCCGAAAATGCTGCAAGGAAGTCTGTTAGCAGATGCAATAGTGGAGACCAACAGATCTCATCGTGGATTACATATGGTCACTCTGGACAGGAAAGCACTTCCTATTTTTGGGCAACGGCTACCGCGTTTATTAAGTGTCGCAAATCCAGTTGAATCATGAGATTTTGTTTAGACGGGAACTTGCGATTATTCAATTGTTAGGTTTTCTTCCAGCGCTATTTTATCGAAGGCATGATGGTCTCTGGCATCAAAGGCTAAAACCGCAGCCGCCCGCTATACCCGCCGGCGCGCGCTCCAGCGGATGCTCAGCCCGTTCAGCAAGACGAAGAACGCCACCACCAACATGATATTGCGGTAGCCCAGGCTGGCCTGCAAGAACCCGAAACTGAGCGTGGAGCCAAACCAGCCCAGATTCCATAAGACCAAGCCCACGCTGCTGGCGATATTGTGAAAGTCCGCGTTCAAAGAATCCATCAGCAAGGGCTGGAAAAGCGGCTGCATGGTGTTGCGGATGCCGATAGCCAGAACATAAAATAGTGTCGCCGTCAGCAATGCCCCCGACAAACTGAGCCCGACAAAGGCGAGCGCGCTCGCGACCATCAAAGCGGACAGCGCCAGCGCCCTTCCCATCCGCGCCTCCCAGAAGGGATTGAGCAGCGGCATGATGCCCATCACCAGCCAGCCCAAGCCGATGATGCCGCCGACGGCGCTGTCCCCGATACCGAAGACATCGCGAAAAAACAGATTGAAAAAAGGGAAGGTCAAGCCGCCGGAAATGCCAAAAACGAAGAGCGGAAAGGTCAGCCGCAGGATCGATTGCCAAGGCGCCGCGCGCAATACCAGCCCGTTCCTGGCTTCTGACGCGGCGCTTGCGGCGGAATCGCCGCGCAAAGCCAGCACTGGCAATACGCTTAACATGATTAGCAGCGCCGCGATGACTATGCCGCCTTGATAAGCCAGGGGCATCACTTCCGGGCGGAGCCCAGCCCCGCCTTCAATCCCGATCAACCTGCTGACAAGCAGCGGCAAAATGCCGCCCAAGGCGCTGCCGATGGCTACCGCCAACATACTGACCAGATTGTGATAGGAAAACTGCGCCGTATGCTCGCTGCGCTGGGTGAGCGTAACCATGAAAGGCGGTTTGACCACCTGATTGGCGCCAAAACAAGCCCCCCAACAAAAGCGGCTTATGACCAGCGCCGGCAGCGCCTGCGTGAAGGCAGTCGCCGCGACGCTCAAAGCGATGCCAGCGGTGGATAGCGCGATCAAGCGCCGATTGCCCACCCGGTTGGCCACCCAGCCAATGGGCAAACCGACCATAAAGCCGCTCAAGCGCGGCAAGGACTGCAGCAAACCGATTGTTTCCGCGTCCGTGCCGATGCTCACCAAGTAGAAATTCAAGAGAATATCGGCGATGCCCAACAAGCCGATATGAAAGAATAAGCTGTGGCACAAAAACAGCAGCACCTGTCCGTTCAAACCGGGCAAACCGGGCAAGCGCCTAATGCGCATAGGCGCGTTCAAAACCTGCTAGGCTTTCTCAAAAGCGTCCTTCGTCCAGCGCGCGACCCCCGCCAGAATCATACCAATCCAGGGCAATCGCTTCAAAATCCATAACTGTCGAATTTAACATCAAACTGATGAATTGTAGGGGCGAGCCTTGGCTCGCCCATGAAATTGGGTGCAAAATCGTGGGCGATTGACCCGCAGTGTCTACGCGCGGCACAGAATCGCCCCTACATTACGTCCTTTTTTGGCATATTTACGGATAAATCTCGGTGTTGGCGGTCATTGTCTACGCGACTCACGGTGTCTACGTGGTGAAATAATTATTAGGCGATTGCCTATTCCGCCATAGCTGTGGCTTGGGAAAAGCCCTCCTTCTCCGTTACAATCCGCAGACCTAGTCGTGTCTTCAACCTGGAGGAAATGCCAATGGAAACAAGAGCCGATATCATCGCGGTCATCCGCAGCTTGCCCGCGCAACTGCGGGAAAAAGTCAGTGGCTTGACAGAGGAGCAATTGACCACACCATATAACAGGGGCGAATGGACCATCGCGCAGAATGTCCATCACCTGGCGGATACGCACATGGTCTGCATCCGGCGCTTCAAGCTCATCCTCACCAGCCCGGAGTTCCACTTCACGCCCTACGATGTCAATGCCATCGCCGAATATCCCGACGCCAAAGACGCCGATATCGAGTATTCGCTCAAGATCCTCGATGGCTTGCAAGCGCGCTGGGCGATCTTGCTGGAAAACCTGAGCGATGAAGAATGGGCGAAGATCGGTTTCTCGCAGCGCGGCGACCTCAGCATCGAGGAATTGGCGCGCATCTATGCGCAGCACGGGCTTAACCATCTGATTCAGATTCAGGACGTATTCGATTGCATGCCCGCCTAAGAGCGCGCCGCGCATCGACCTGCAATCAACCTTTAATTAAGCTGATATAAAGCGGGCTGCATCGCGTTTGAGCTTGGCCAGCGACGCCACGTGCAGGTACATCATGTGGCCCGCCTCGTATTCCTCGATGATGACATTGTCGCGTAAGCTGGCGTCCAAGCCCATGTGGCTCAATGAGTAATAGGCGGCTTGGAATGGCGTCGCCAGGTCATAATAACCCTGCGCGACCAGCACCTTCATGAAGGGATTCTTGGCGAAAGCCGCCCGCAGCCCCTCGCTGGTATCGGGGAATTGTCCGCCTGCATATTTCCAGTTTCGATTCACTTCAAAGCTCAATATCTCGTAGTTGAGATCGGTTTTGTAGCCGAGCGCCTCGCGCGCATATTGATTAAAAACAGCGCTATAGGGCGGCACAATGGCGTTCATCGAGGGATCAAAGTCGAAGCTTTGCCCTTCCGCCGAAGCCATGATGCCGACGAAGCGCGAATCGAGCCGCCCAACCGCCCGCTTCTCATCGCGCAGCAGTTCTTTGCAAAAGCTCATGATATTGACGCGCAGGTCTGCCCCCAATACGAAACGCTGGCTCAAGCCGGTGTAGCGCGCCAAGCGCGCCGCGATCGCGCCGCGCTCGTCTTTGCTCAGGCGGTCGCCTTTTGCCAGCGCCACCGTATAATCGGTCTCGGACCAGTCCGCCACTTCGCTCAAGAGCTCTCGCAGTTCCCGCGCCTGCAGGTCCTCAGCGAGCTTCCCGTGGTAATGCGCGGCCGCGCAATAACTCGGCAGGAAGAGCGTATAGGGCAAATCGTTCGCCTTGGTAAAACGCGCTGTCTGGAAGTTCATGATGGTGGAGATCAAAATCACGCCGTTGAAGGCGATGCCGCGGTCAATCAAATGCCCAGCCAAGCCCGCGGCGCGAGTGGTGCCATAGCTTTCGCCCGCCAGATAAAGCGGGGAGGTCCAGCGCCGGTTGCGCGACAGATACAGTCGAATGAATTCGCCGACCGCTTCCAGATCCGCTTCCAAGCCCCAGTATTTTTGATTGTCATCGGGGTCGCTGGCGCGCGAGAAGCCCGTGCCGATCGGGTCGATGAAGACCAAATCGCCCAGGTCGAGCCAGGTATGGGCGTTGTCGACCAGGCGGTAGGGCGGCGGCGGCATGAAGCCCTCGTCCCCCATGTCGACGCGCCGCGGACCCAGGGCGCCCATGTGCAGCCAAATCGATGCCGCGCCCGGTCCCCCGTTGAAGACGAAAATGAGCGGACGTTCCGCGGGCTCGGCATCGCTCTCGAGCGTATAGGCGGTGTAAAAGATCTGGGCGACGATCTTGTCGCGCGCGTCCTTGAGCGGCATTTTGCCGGTCGTCGCGATGTAGGCAAGGCTCGCGCCGTCCAGCTCTAGCTGGTGCGCGGTGATGACCGGCGCTTCTTCTGTGATTTCGGCTTCGGTTTTGGGTTTGTCGTTGCTATCGGGCATGGCGCGGCAATCTTTCTGCTGATGTCAGTAGGAATCAGACTATAGCGATTTAAGGAATCTACGGCAACGCGCAGGTTCTTTCACCACGAAGACAGCAAGAGCACAATTTATTTTATTAATTTCACTTCGCCTTCCGCGTCGACTTTAGCTGATATAATTGGCATGTCCTTTCAAACAGTCGTCCAGCCCATGCCCAAAGCCCCGCGCCAATTCCGCTGCCAAGCCATCATCCTCAGCCGCCGCGACTTCGGCGAATCCGACCGGCTGCTGACGCTCTTCACGCCCGAGCGCGGCAAGATCCGCGCCATCGCCAAAGGCGCGCGCAAGCCGCAAGGCAAACTCAGCGGGCACGTCGAACTCTTCGCCCGCAGCGATATGATAATCCACCGCGGACGCAACCTCGATATCATCAGCCAAGCCGAAATGGTCGAACCATATCTCGGCCTGCGCGAGGACCTGCGCCGCAGCGCCTATGCCAACTATGTCGCCGAGCTGCTCGATCGCTTCACCGCCGACGAAGACATCAACCAGAGCGAACTGTTCGAGCTGCTGCATCAAACACTGGGGCGCGTCGCCGACGCGGCCGATCCGCGCCTGGCCGCGCGCTATTACGAGCTGCGCTTGCTGGACCTGGCGGGTTTTCGACCGGAGCTGATGGCCTGTGTCTTGACGCGCGCCGAGCTGCTGCCCGAGGCTCAATTCTTCAGCAACGAGGAGGGCGGCGCAGTCAGCCGCGCCGCCGCCGCGCACCTGGATTCCGCCCTGGCGTCGCTGGAAATCGAGACCTTGAAGATCCTGCGCCACCTGCAGCGCAGCGCCGACGAATACGAGCAGGTGGCGAGCCTGCGCCTGTCGCCGGGGCAACACGCGGGGGTCGAGCGGATCCTGCTGGGTTATATCGCGCATCTGCTTGAGAGCAAATTGCAAAGCGTCGACTTCATCCGACGCTTGCGTCGAGCTTCACCCCTTCCATAAGCCTGCGATAGACCTCCACCGTTGCGGCTGCGATGCTGTCGTTGGTGAAACGCGCCAAAAAGCGCTCCCGTCCTCGCTCCGCCAGCGCGGCTCGCAGGTCGGCTTGGTCTATGAGATCCTGTATAGCGCGGGTCAGCGCGGCGACGTCGCCCTCTGGCACAATCAAACCGGCCTCGCCAATCACGCCGGGAATGGCGCCGCTGTCGCTGCCGATGACCGCTACGCCGCTGGCCATGGCTTCGACCAGAACACGACCGAACTGTTCTTTCCAGCTGTTTTGGGTTAAGGAGGGCAAGACCAAGCAATCAAGCGCGTGGTATTGCGCCGGCAGTTCGGTCGACGGCAACTGACCGACGAAGGCGACGCGCTCGGCGATGCCCAGCGCGCGAGCCAGCGTCCGCAGCTCGTGCAGCGCCGGTCCGCCGCCCACCAAACGCAGCCGCCAATCGCCAGCGAGAGCAGCCAGGGCGCGCAGCAAGACGTCTAAGCCCTTCGCCGGCACGATGCGTCCGATATAGCCGATGGTGAAGAGCCTATCGGGCTGCGACGCCGCCGGCTGAAAAAGCGTGGCGTCGGTCCCGAATTGTGGGATTGTGCTTAGCGGTCCTTTATATCCCTTGGCGCGCAGCACGCGCGCGGCGTCGTCTGTGCCGGCAAAGGCGTGATCCACCTTGCGATAGACCCAGGATTCCGCCCAAGAAAAGGGCGGCGGATAAGCCCGCTGGATGTTTTGCCAGCTGAAAAAGAGCGCTTTGGCGCCGATGCGCCGCGCCTGATACAGCGCCTGCCAAGTCGCCAGATTATATGGCTCCTCGTCGATATGCGCGATGTGCGGCTGGAATGCGCGCAGTTCGCGCCCCAGCGTGGGATAGTGGTGAAAGTGGAAACTGCCGTTGAAACGGATGGGAATCGCCTGCAAATGATAACCGGCTGTGTAGGCGCGTTCCAGGGTTTGTTCGCCGCGTTCGTCTTTCCAGGAAGGCGGCGCCAGAACTTTGAGCTCTATGCCGCGCTTGGCAATCGCTTCCAGCTTGGGCTGATAGATGCCGACGACACAGGCTTTGGAGAGCATCAAGACGCGCATGTTGTGCCTGTCGTTTCGGCTCCCATTAGTCGCCGCTTAGGTCCTCGGCGAACTGCCCAACTTGTAGCTGAAAGGGAAGAGAGCCACCGGCAGCAGCTTGAAGTGTTGAATGGCGAAGGGAAGGCCAAGCAGCGTAAAAGCCAGCATGATGCCGAAGAGCAAATGGGTCAGCGCGATCGACCAGCCCACGGTCAAGAGCCAGATGATATTAAATGCCATCGCCAAACAGCCGGTCCTCGACCGGCCGCCGTCGATGACCTTGCCAAAAGGCAAGAGGACCATCACGCCGAATTGTATCGCTTTGATGCCAAAGGGGATGCCGACAATCGTCAGACAAAGCGCGCATCCAGCGATGATATAGCTCAGGCTGGCTATCGCGCCGCCAAAGACCAACCAGATGAGATTGCCCAGCAGGCTCATGATTCGCCCCCTTCACTCTTTTCTGATTATACGAGAAAGCAAGAGACCTCTCTCGCGGACAAAAAGCTGGCGCGCGCACTCCCTGCGCGGTCTTAGACGATCTGGCGCGGCGCGGCGCCACAGACGGCATGAGCGTCGTAAATGCGGAAGCTCAGGTCTGGCAGGGAAAGCACGCCGTAAGTGCAGGACGACGTTCTGGCGCATTTGAATGTATACAGCGACCCGGGATTGACCAGACATCCCCACTGCGTCTTTACGTATAGCGGCATGTGCGTATGCCCGGTCACCAGCACATCGGCTTTTAGCGACCGCAAGACCATTTTCAAATAGGTTTCTGACAGATGATCTTTGTACATGCCCCACAAATTGTTGCCGGGCTTGCCATGACACATGTAGACCGTCTTGCCCGCCAACTCGCCCTGCCAATCAAGCGGCAAGTTCTGCAGATACTGCGTATTCTCGCGGCGCAGTCCATAGACCCATTCGTCGTGGTTGCCCCGCGCCACCGGAATATCATGCTCGCGGATCAAGTCAACCACGCGATCGGGCTCCGGTCCGCGGCCGACCAAATCACCAGCGCACAATACCTGGTCTACACGATGCTGACTCTCAAATCGACTGAGTACCTCTTGAAGCGTCTTGTAGTCCGCATGTACATCCGAAATGATTCCAATTTGCATCCACACCAGACCTTAACCGTTCACTACAGGGGGCATTATACGTCAGCTTGGGTTCTGTGTAGAGGCGGGAAATTGCTCCTGCGCTCTGCAGACTGCGCAAGATTAAAGACGCTACATAGTCAACTGCTGGCGTTATGCTGTCGGATCGGCTTGCGGTGCGGAGAATCGCCGTTCCAACGTGCATAAACGAGCAAGCGCAGCATGCAGGGCTATAATCGAGTCCTATAACACGCTTTGAGACAGCGTATCATTAGACTGAGGCTGGCGCGCTCAGTTGCGCTCCCCACGCGCCAGTAAAATTGCTGCCTACAACGGGAAAGCGCAAGCGCACAGGCGATGCTTGCGACGCCAATTTTACGCAACCGCTTGCGTTCGCGGACCGTTTTATGATATGGTGATTAAAGGATGCGCTCATCATCGGAGCGTGTGCCCGGCATAGCGTGCGTTTATGTCAAGCGAACAATCATCGTTGGCATGAACGCAGAGATTGAGACATATTAGCAATTGGTATTTCCGTCATCCTTGATGCTTGTGAAGCGCCGCTTGATTTTCCGACAGTTTTTGTAAGAAGATTAATTATGGAGGAAAACAATGGCAAAGCTGTTTCTGGTTCTGGCGGTACTGTTGCTGGCGGCTTTGGTCTTGTATGTTCCTACCTTGGCGGTCCAGCCGGCTCTCTTCTGAATTGCGCGTTTGTTGCGCCGAGCTAATAGATAATAGTTGAAGATTCTGTATTAACTCGGGGCAAAGGCGCCGCGCCTTGTGCAGGTCGGGGGAATTGAGCATCACGCGAACGTTTGCAGATTCTTGAATCACAGGATATTGCTCGATCCGCAATTCGGGCAGCGCTCTTCCGCGACCTGCGCGACCGACTTGCAATCATCACAGATCGTGATGCTGCCCTTCTCCAGATTATGGTTTACGGTCACGCGCTCATCAAAGACAAAGCACTCCCCTTGCCATAGCGATTCCGCTGGGTCCACCCTCTCCAGATAACTTAAGATGCCGCCGCGCAAATGATATACCTCGCCGAAGCCCCGCTCCAGCAAAAAAGCCGTCGCCTTTTCGCAGCGGATGCCGCCGGTGCAAAACATGGCAATGCGCTTATGCTTCTCGGGGTCTAGGCGCTGCGACAGGTATCCCGGCAGTTCATTGAAGGATTCGGTGCCGGGATTCAGCGCTTGCTGGAAGCTGCCCATCCGCACTTCATAGTCATTGCGCGCGTCAATGACGGTGACGTCTTCTTGCGTGATCAAGTTGTTCCATTCACCGGCGTCGACATAGGCGCCGACCCGCTTGTTCGGGTCGACCCCTGGCACTTTCAAGGCGACGATCTCGCGCTTCAAACGCACCTTCATGCGCTGGAAGGGATTTTCATGATGCAAGCTGGTCTTGATCTCCAGCTCCGCCAGGCGCGGATCCGCCCGCAAGATGTCCATGACCTGCGCGACCGCGGCGCGCCTTCCAGCGATAGTGGCGTTGATGCCCTCTTCCGCGAGCAGTATCGTGCCCCGCAGGTCCGCCTCCCGGCAATGTTTGCGCAGTGGCACTTGCCAGGCTCGGTAATCCGGCAAGTGGACGAATTTGTAAAAGCTGGCAATCAGAATGTCGTTTGGCATTTGCGCGCTCGTTCCCTTCGCGCCCTTCATTTTATGAGGGCAGGCAAGGTCCGTGCAGGGCGAATCCGCCCTAGACCAGGGGCAATCGCTTCAAAATGATGGCGGACGAAATGGCGGAATTCTAAACTGAAAATTAACTACAGAGTACGCAGAGAACGCAGAGAAAAACAAAATATCTCATCTCAGCTGTGATTTTTGGTGACAAATCACGTTTCGCTGGGGACTGTTGCCGATTCCGGGCCGCAGATTTAGAAGAATTGTCGTCTAAACTCCTACGAACTCTGTGTCCTCTGCGTCCTCTATGTTGAAAAAAATTTGAAACGATTGCCCTGGTTGCTCTGCCCGGCAGCCGAGCTTAGCAGCCCGCGACGTATGTTATAATTCACGACATGAAAATAGGGCTCAACGCGCACTTGCTGTCGGAACAGTCGGGTTATCGCTCGGCTGGCATTCACAGCTATATCGCCCATCTGCTCAAGTATATGCCGGCGCAGGCTCCCGCTGACTGGCGCTTTCATGCCATGGTTGGCGCGGCTAGCCGCGCTTCGTTCGATGGCGTGGCGCTGTCGCGCTCCCGCTTCGATACCTCGTCCGCTTGGCGGCGCATCCTGTGGGAGCAAGTCTTTCAGGCTCGGCAATTGTCCCGCTTCGAACTCTATCATGCCATGGCATTCGTCGCCCCGCTCTATTTAAAAGCGCCCATGGTAGTCACCATTTACGACCTTAGTTTCCTGCTCTTCCCCCATCGCTTGAGCGCCGCAAGGCGTTGGTATTTGAGCAAGTTTACGGCTTTGACTTGTCGCCGGGCGCTGCGCGTTCTGGCAATCAGCCACAGCACAGGCAAAGACCTCAGCAGGCTGCTCGGCATAAATCCGGACAAAATCGATGTCACGCCGCTTGGTTACGACAAGTCGGTCTTTCGGCGCTTGCCGCCCACGACGATCGAGCAGTTCCGCGCGCGCCAGGGTTTGCCCGATCGCTTTTGGCTCTTTGTTGGCACGCTGGAGCCGCGCAAGAACTTGGCGATGCTGCTGCGCGCCTACGCCCGCCTGCCGCGCTCACAGCGCCTGCCCTTGCTTCTGGCCGGAGGCGTGGGCTGGATGGCGGATGACGTTTTCGCGACCATCGAGCGCGAGGGCTTGCAGGACAGCGTCCGGCATATTGGATTTGTCCCTGCCGCGGATTTGCCGCTTTGGTACAATAGCGCAGAGGCTTTTCTCTTTCCTTCCCTATATGAAGGCTTTGGACTACCAGTACTCGAAGCCATGGCTTGCGGCGCGCCAGTTCTCACGACAGACCTATCGTCCTTGCCCGAGGTTGCTGGGGGCGCGGGCTTGTGCCTGCCGCCGGAAGACCGCGAGCGCTGGACGGGCGCGCTGGTGAAAATCGAGCAAGAGCCTGGCTGGCGGCAGGAAGCGCGTGAAAAAGGTTTGGCTCGCGCCAGGCGCTTTTCCTGGGAGCGTACCGCGGCGCTGACGCTCGACAGTTATCGCAAAGCGTTGTCCGCCCGGGATCTGTCAGTGGGCAAACAAGCGCTCGATAGAACATCGCAAGCCCAGCCCAAGGACCAAAAGCCATCGCATTCGATGAGCGTTGAGCAGGAAGCCTGAGCACTGCTGATGAGCGCTAACAGACCGCTTTCCGAGCGCCCTACGATAGAGCCACGCTGGTTATTCCCGCTGCTTGACGGCATTTTGGCTTTCCTGGTCTTCGCAATTGCCTACGTCCTGCGCTACGAGCTGCAGATTATCCGCCCCATTCTCGATCCAGCCCAGCGCGATTTCATGCCCTATTTGCCTTATGCCGGGGTTTACGCCGCGCTGATCTGGCTGAACTATCAACGCAACGGTATGTATCGAAATATCGCCGGACGCTCCTGGCTCGAGGAAGTTTATCTGATCGCTAGCGGCGTCGCCGTATCGATCGTGATCGTGCTGGCGATGTTTTTCATCTTGCAGCCCATCACATACAGCCGCTTGATGTTGATATACGTGGCCGCCTTAACTTTGATTATCGGCGGGCTGTCGCGCCTGGTAAGGCGCTGGGTGCTGGCTTATTTTCGTCATCTTGGCATTGGCGTCCGCCGCGTGCTGATCGTCGGCATGGGCGATATCGGCCAAGATATGCTGGGTACGATGTTGGCGCGCCCCGACTTCGGCTACCGGCCGATCGGCTTTTTGGACGATGACGAGACCAAAGCGGGAGGCAGCGTCGGGCGCGTCGCGGCTTTGGGCAAGACCGACCAACTTGCTGCGATCATCCGCAAGCGACAAGTTGATACGGTTGTCATCACTTTCCGCTGGAAGCACTTCGATCGCATCGAGGAATTGTCGGAGATTTGCCGCGCGACCGGCACGGACTTGCGCATCGTGCCAGAGCTCATGCAGCTCAGCCTGCGTCAGGTGCAGGTGGAAAATCTGGACGGCATTCCCTTATTGGGCTTCGGCGCGCAGCGGCCCTTCACCCCCGTCGACCAAGTGCTGAAGCGCGGCTTGGATCTCATCCTGGTTACGCTGAGCGCGCCCGTCTGGGTTTTGATTTGTCTGCTGGTAACGATCGCGCTCAAATTGGAGGGAGAAGGACCCATCCTGTTCCGACAAGAGCGGGTCGGCAAAGACGGACACAAGTTCGAGATGCTCAAGTTCCGCAGCATGGTGGCGGATGCCGAAGCCATGCGCGAACAGATGCTGCAAGCCTCTGGCGAGGACCCGCGCCATCCCAAATTCGTCGACGACCCGCGCATCACCCGCCTGGGCAAGTTTCTGCGCCGCGCCAGCCTGGATGAACTGCCCAACTTCTTGAATGTCTTGCGCGGCGAAATGAGCTTGGTAGGACCGCGCCCGCCGACGCCGGATGAAGTGGAACATTACGAAGCGCGGCATACGCGCCGCTTGCAGATCACGCCGGGCATGACCGGCTGGTGGCAGGTTCGCGGGCGCAGCAACGTGCCATTCGACGAAATGTGCGCCATGGACATCTATTATATCGACAACTGGTCGCTGTCCATGGATATCGAGATTCTCATGTTGACCATTCCCCGCGTCGTCTTGCGCAGCGGCGCTTACTGATTCCGCCCCCGCCGCCGCTTATCTTGTCGCAGGACTGGCGCGATTGCGCTGCCCCGCAACAAAGGCGATAATGCCTAGACCGTCCGCAGAGAACGACGACAGCGCCGCTTGTACCGTTCGACAATGGAAGCCAGCCCAGAGCGCCGAACATGACCGCCAAATTGTTGCTTTGCCTGCTCTTGACGAGCCTGTTCACATTGAGCGCCTGCGATTCGACCCTGCTGGAGCGGAACCCGGATTTGACAGCGACCGCGCCGCCCGCTGTCATTAATAACAGCAGCGCCGACCCGGAAGCTGTCCTGCGCGAGTTCATCGACGACTGGAACGACGAAGACTACGAGAGCATGTATCGGCTCATCGCCGGGCGCAGCCGCGAGCTCTATCCCAGGCAAGTCTTCATCAACCGCTATACCGAGGCGCATAGCGTCATCAGTTTCGCCGGCGTCACGCTCTCGCGCAGCGAGCTCGCGTACCAGGGCAGCACCGCTGTCCTCGACTACGACATCGTCATCGAGTCGCCCGCTTTCGGGCGTATACGGGATCAGGATCGCGTCATGCGCATGGTCGACGAAGGCGGCTGGAAGATCGCCTGGTCGCAGATGGATATCTTTGATGGCATGTCGGCCCGCGCGCGACTTAATGTACAAACCAGCTATGAGCAGCGCGAAAATATCTACGACCGGCAGAGCCAGCCGCTGGCGGAAGAAGGCGGTTTGGTCGACAGCTTATATGTCGTCCAGCAAGACATGAACAACATCGAGGATTGCCTCAACACGCTTGCCATCGTGACCCGTCAGCAGGTCAATACCATGCGCAATATCTTCACCGGCTATCTGCCGGAAACCTTATTTCATATCGCGGAGCTGGATCCAGAGCGCTACGACGCTTATCGCGACGCGCTGGAATTCGATTGCGGCGTCACCACGGCATCGCGCTATCGCACGCGCCGCTATTACGGCCACGGCATCGCCACCCACGTCGTGGGCTATATCGGCCGCATCCCCACGGAGTTGCTGGAATTTTGGGAAGCGCGCGGAAGGGAGCAGAGCGCGCTGGTCGGGCGCGCGGGCATCGAATTCAGTTATGAAAGCATCTTGGGGGGCCAACCGCAGCGGACGCTGCAGATCGTGGAGCAAGGCGTCACGGTCGTCCGCGAACTCGGCGGGTCAACGGGCGCAGCGCCGCGCTCTGTCACGCTCACCATCGACCGCGATCTGCAAGAATCGGTCGCGCAGGCGCTGTCGGACGCGGTGAATACCGCCGCAGGCAACTGGGGCGGCATCACGCTTGGGGGCGCCATCGTCGCCTTGGACGTCAATAGCGGCGAGGTATTCGCAATGGCGAGTTATCCCAGCTTCGACCCGCATATCTTCAATCCCGATACGCAATACGATGTGCCGGACCGCACGGCGCGCCTGAACCGCGACACACGCTCGCCCTTCACGAACAAAGCCATCGCCGAACAATATACGCCCGGCTCGGTCTACAAAATCGTCACGCTGCTGGCGGCGGCGTCGGAAAATATCTTGCCAGACCCCTATCCCTTTTTTTGCGATATCAGGTGGCAGGGGCAGGAACGTTTTGGCGACGCCATCCCAGTTCGCTACGATTGGCGCTTGCTGGAAAATAAGCCGGCCACCGGCGAGGTCGATATGAGCCGCGCCTTAGCCACCTCTTGCAACCCCTTCTTCTGGGAAGTGGGCGCCTTGATGTTCCAGCAAGAGCCGAACCTGCAAGCGGATTACGCCGAGCGGCTCGGCTTCGGCAGCGCGACCGGCCTCGCTGGCTTGGGGCAGGAAGCGGTCGGCGATGTCGCCCATCCCAACCCGCAAGAGCCGACGGAAGCCATCAACAATGCCATCGGGCAGGGCAATGTCACGGTGACCGCGCTGCAGATGGCGGTCGCCACCGCCATGATCGCCAATGGCGGCAAGCGCTACCGACCCTACGTCGTCAGCCATATCGGCAGTCCCGGCAGCGAAAACTATCGCCAAGAAAACCAGCCCACCCTGCTGCCGAGCCAAGACCTGGACGAAGGCGCGCTGGAGATTGCGCGCGAAGGCATGTGCCAGGTAACAACAATTAAGGATGTCGGCACGGCTTGGTGGGTCTTCGAGGGCGCGCCCTATACGGTTTGCGGCAAGACTGGCACGGCGGAAACAGCTGGGCAGCCGAATGCCTGGTTCGTGGCCTATTACCCAGCCGATGAACCGCAAATCGCCTTCGCCGGGGTGATGGCCAATTCGCGCGAGGGTTCGGAGGTGGTCGCGCCGATGATCCGCCGCATCCTTGATATACGCGAGGGGGCTGTGGTCGCGCCGTATCCGGGATTTTGGCTGGGTGACTTTAATCCATTGCCATCGCAGGCAGAAGCGCTGGCGGAATATGACCCGGAGCCCTAATCCCCGCAGCCGCCAGGCACGCTGCGGATAGGCGTCCAGGCTGGCAAAACATAGTCAATTTCGGCGGGCACCGGTGCCAACAGATAAACCTTGACATAACGCCGCCAAGAAACCCAGTCCTCATCGCTGTATCCTAGGTCAATCCAATAACGCGAGCTGCGCGGTCCGCCGGTATCCGCCATAAATCCCTTGCCATAGCCGGGCACAAAAACTTCGCTGCGATAGCTTATGATCTGCGGGTCTGCGGCGACGACGCCCTTCTCCAATGTCCAGCCGATCGCGGTCACGTTGTCGCCGCCCAGCGCGGCTGGGTGATAGCTGGTCGCGAGCATGCACAGCGCCCGCCAATAAAGACGCGGTCCGCCCGGCGTTTCAATTGTCCGCAGGTCAATCTTCGTTCCATAGTGAATCAGTTGGTCTTGCGGCGGCTGCGTGATGACGGTTTCGGTGATGCTTCGGCTGACTTCGACGCCATTCTCGTAGCGCGTCAGGCTGCGGATTTCCCGCGTCCCGTTCTGCCCCGGCTGGGCAAGGACCCTTTGATCGAGGTTCAATTCGGCGTCAGCCACATAGCGCGCCTCGAAGGCGATCTCTTCCTCTTGCGCGCTGCGCTCTTCGGTGACACGCACGATTTCGATGAGCATGTCGGTGATGACCTCACTGTCGCCGTTGGGTATCACATAGTCCAAGCCGAAAAGCGGGGCATTTAGCTCTTGCAGCGCTTCATCGACGCGCCGCGCTTGGGTGCGCGCTTCGATGAGCACGCCATCCAGGCGCAAGGCAATCGGTATCGCCCGCTCGATTGCTATTGTCATGTCCCCGCTAATGACGCTGTCAAGGGCTGGTTTGATCTCGTCATTGGCATGCAGCTCAATGCCAGACTGGGCTAATACCGCCCTCACTGTTTCGGCTGTTGTTTGAACAGTGCTAGATTCGCCGTTGTCGAGGACGGTCAAGTTTAGCGGCCGGCGGACCTCGATGGTTTCGGCGGGGATCGTCCAATCCGCCAAGGCGCCGGCGCGCGCCGGCGCGCCGTTCACGCGGATTTTGTCCGCGCTGCTGACCTCGATGCCGGCGCTATTCAAGATCGCCAGGGGATTGTCCAGCGCACTGCGCAAAACCTGGACCTCGCCGCCGATTGCCAGCGTCACGTCTCGCGCGGCTTTTATCGAGACGGTCATGCCATCATATGTCGCGTCGTCGAGCGCATGCGAAAGCGCGGCATCCAGCGGGACGACGATTTCCGCTTCGTTGAAGAGCTCGGCAATTGTCTCGGCGCGCGTGGATAGCTGGCGGATTAAACCGTCTCGATAGATGGTGACTTGCCGCTCGGTCCCGCCGCTCGAGAAAAAATCGGGGGGAAGACTGCGGATCAACAAAGCGCTGGTGACAACCAGGGCGCAGCAGGTCAAGAGGACAATCACGAGCAGCGGACCGCGCCGCGCCCGGACCGCCACGCTGCGATTCCACGCGGGGCTGCGCAAGGGATTGACCGGCTGCGTATCCTCCGCTGGCCCGCGTAAGGGCTGGGTATCCTCGGCATGGGGGAACTTTGCGATCATGCTGCCGAGTTTACCTAGCGGGGGCGTATCTGAACAGCGGCTTTGGGCTTTCAGAAACTTAATGAGACGAAGTATCAATTGGGTCTTGCGCGTGGC
The DNA here is from genome assembly GCA_965116975.1 of Phototrophicaceae bacterium. GTDB lineage: Bacteria > Chloroflexota > Anaerolineae > Aggregatilineales > Phototrophicaceae > UBA6055. Next base: position 236,133 of record OZ220735.1, on the reverse strand, counting down.
TTATTGGCAATGTAGCATTCAACTTGGAACAATATGTATACGCCCTATAGTTGGAGCCTAAGCAAATGCGAAGAAAAGCTGTAGGAATACTTGCGGTATTCGTAGCGTCATTGGCGCTATTAACATCTAGCGCGGCACAGGCGACTGAGCTGAACATCGTTGCCTCGTATAGCATCCTGGCGGATGTGGCGCGTCAAGTTGCCGGCGACAAAGCCGATGTCAAGTCATTAATTCCAGTAGGTTCCGATCCGCATGCCTTCATCCCATCGCCGAGCGATCTCACAACCATTGCCGAGGCGGATTTGGTCTTCCTCGTCGGCGCTGGTTATGAAGCATCGCTGCTGGATGCGATAGAAAGCGCTGGCGAGCAGGCCAACATCGTGGTTGCCTCAGCCTGTGTCCCTGTTATGCCGGCTGGCGCGTCGATGCATCACGATGACGAACACGATGATGAACATGCCGACGAACACGCCGATGACGAACACGATGATGAACATGCCGATGAACATGCCGACGAACACGCCGATGACGAACACGATGATGAACATGCCGATGAACACGCCGATGAACACGATGACGAACATGCTGACGAACACGATGATGAACACGCCGATGACGAACACGATGACGAACACGCCGATGACGAACACGATGATGAACAGGCCCACGACATGGATGAGTCAAGCGATTGCGACGCCCAAGACGCCGAATTGGCAGCCCACATCGGCGCAGCAGCGGCTGAGCGCGGGCATGTCGAGACCTTGGGGCGCGAGCAAGACGTCGACTGCGGCGGGGACAAAGACCACGATGACGGACACGGCCACGGCGCTTGCGACCCGCACCTGTGGATGGACCCGCACAATGTGATTTACTGGGTCATGCAGATACGCGATGCGCTGTCGGCGCAGGACCAGGCAAACTCCGCCGTCTATGCCGCCAACGCCGCCACTTACGCCCAGGAGTTGGTCGCGCTGGAATCCGATTTCATCTTGCCCGCCCTGATGGACCTGCCAGCCGAAAAGCGCGTCCTTGTCACCAGCCACGAAGCTTTTGGCTATCTGGCGACGACTTACCGCTTTGAACTCACCAATACGCTAGCGGGCATTTCCACCGCGGTCGAGCCGAGCGCGCGCGATGTCGCGGAATTGATTGATATGGTGCGCGACCAAGGCATTCCAGCGGTATTTGGGGATACCTTCGCCCCTCAAGCCATAATGTCTGTGATCGTCGCGGAAACCGGCGTGGAACTGGTTGGCTTATTCAGCGATACCTTGAGCGATGCCGGCGGACCCGCCGCCACCTATCTCGACTATATGCGCTATAATGTCTCGACTATTATCAGCGCCCTGCAAGCTGGCGAATAAGCGAATCAGGCTGATGGCAAGACTGGGATTCCACAAGTCCACTCGAGATGTAGACCGCGAGCAGCCCGCCCTGCAGGTCGTCGAACTGTCGGCGGGTTATCCGGGCAATCGCCATGCCTTGCGCGATATCAATTTGCTTGTAGAGTCGGGGGCGCGCGTCGCCATCATTGGTCCCAATGGCGCTGGCAAAAGCACGCTCTTCAAGGCGATTGTCGGCGTCCTGCCCATCACTTCGGGGCGCATCAGCATCTACGGACAAGACAGCCACAGCAGCCACAGCAATGTCGGCTATGTACCGCAGCAAAGCGCCATTGATTGGAGCTTCCCCGCCTCGGTCTTTGATGTCGTCCTGATGGGACGCAGCCGCCATATCGGTTGGTTTCGCTCGCCCGGCAAAGACGACCGAGACATCGTACGCGATATCCTCGAGCACCTCAGCCTAGACGCGCTGGCTCACCGTCAAATCAGCGAGCTAAGCGGCGGGCAGCGGCGGCGCGTATTCATCGCACGCGCGCTGGCGCAAGATACAAGAATCATGGTGCTCGACGAGCCTTTTTCCGGCGTCGACCAGACCGCCGAGCAAGAGATTATTGAGACCCTCGATATCCTGACCAATCACGGCATTACGATACTCTTGTCGACGCATCACATGGAAAACGCCGCGCTTCATTTCGACAAGATTGTGATACTGAAGGGACAAGTGCTGGCTTATGGCGATGCGAGCGCGGTGATGACCCCGGAAAATCTGACGCGCGCCTTTGGCGGTACCATACCCGTCTTCGCCCATGGCGCCGAACTGCTGATGTTTAGCAAAGACAAAGTTGGGGGAGTTACCCGTGGACTTCACTAATTTCCTCACCGAGCCGCTTGCTTACGCATTTATTCAGCGCGGCATGCTGGCGCTGGTGCTGGTCGGCGGCATTAACGCGATTGTCGGCTGCTTCGTGGTAGTGCGCGGCATGTCATTCTTCGGCGACGCGCTGGCGCACTCGATTCTGCCCGGTATCGCGGTTTCATACACCGCCAGCGGCGGCTACGTTGGCAGCAATCTCTTTGTCGGCGGCTTGGGCGCGGGCATCGTCTCGGCCTTGGTGATAGCCTGGCTGTCGCGCAACCAAGAACTCAAAGAAGACAGCGCGATTGGCATCGTATTTGTTACCATGTTCGCTCTGGGCATCGCGATTATCAGCACGCAAGGCAGTTACGCGGTCGATCTTACTCATATCCTCTTTGGCAGCATCAATGGCATCAGCGAGAATGACCTGCTGCTGATAGCGGCGATGGCGGCGCTGGTAGCGGTCATCATCGTCCTGCTCTACAAAGAGTTTTTGATCATCAGCTTTGATCTCAGCCTGGCGCACAGCCTGCGGCTGCCGGTTGAGGTATTGCGACTGGCTTTGTTAATATTAATCGCGGTAACGATTGTGGTCAGCTTGCAGGCGGTGGGCATCGCGCTGATGCTGGCGCTGCTGATCACGCCGGCTGCCACCGCTCGGCTGCTGGTCAAGCGCTTGCATCACATGATTCTCATCGCCTGTTTGATCGGCATCGTCAGCGGCGTGATGGGGTTCTACGCCTCCTATTACCTGGATATCCCCTCTGGAGCCTGCATCGTGCTGACGCTAAGCGCGCTCTTCGGCGCGGTCTTTCTGCTGAAGTCCGGGTTATTGTTTTTGCAAGAACGCGGCTGAGGCTGGGGGCAATCGCTTCAAAATCCATAACTGTCGAATTTAACATCAAACTGATGAATTGTAGGGGCGAGCCTTGGCTCGCCCATGAAATTGGGTGCAAAATCGTGGGCGATTCACAGAATCGCCCCTACATTTTCCAGATCGATGTGACAATCGTCAACAAAAGACATTAATCTCTGTGTCCTCTGCGTCCTCTATGTTGAAAATAATTTGAAGCGATTGCCCTGGGCTGAGGCTGAAACAAGTTGACACTGCGCCAGCCCCGTGTTAAATTCCCAAGGATAAGGAGGCGCGCCATGACCAGTAAGCTCAAAGAATTAGTCGAAACGCAGGGTTACGCCATAGTCGAGGGCGTGCTTGACGAAGCGTCGCTACTAGCGATACGCGAGGATTATCACCAGTTGCTCGATCGCATGGCGCCGCAATGGTACGCGCAGGGGCTAATCTCATCAGCCTATGCGGACCTTCCCTTTGAAGAGCGCTTGACCGTGATCCTGGGCGAAGCGAAAAAAGACGTCTTTGCCCACATGGATATCGCCTTGTCCAACGAAACCGTGGCTAGCGATGCCGGCATCAATGCCAGCCGAGCGGTCTACGATCTGATACGCAACGAAGGCCTCTTAGACAAAGTCGAAGAAGTTGTCGGCGGCGAGATCCTGTCCAATCCCATACAGCACGTACGCATCAAGCCGGCTCAAGCGAAGGTCGCGGCCAGTATGGTGAACCTCACCACAGTAACCAAGTGGCATCAAGACCAAGGCGTCCACAGGCCCAACGCCGACGACACCGAAATCCTCACGGTCTGGCTCGCCATCACCGATGCGACGGTCGAAAATGGCTGCCTGCAAGCGGTGCCCTACAGCCATCTCACCGGCATCACCGAACACTGTCCATTCGACCAGGTGCTAATCCCGGAACAGTTGCTGGCGGGGGAACCGCTGCCCATGCCAATCAAAGCGGGCGACGCCATTTTCATGCACCGGCTCACCCAGCATAGTTCCCTGGTCAATGTCAGCGATTCCATCCGCTGGAGCTTTGACTTGCGCTATCAGCCCATTGGCGAGCCCACCGGACGCGATGAATTCCCCAGCTTGATCGTGCGCAGCCGCGAAAATCCGGCGCAAGAGCAGTCCTACGAAGAATGGCGCGATGCCTGGCACGACGCGCGCGATTACTTAGCCGGGCTGACGGAGCGCCCGGCGACGCACCGCTGGTCCGCCGACGCGCCTGTCTGCGCCTGAGCATGCTGAATCCGGCGACGCGCTTTTCTACACTCGCGCAGTCAACTTTCGTCTCCCTTGAAACTTATCGCCAGACTGGCGCGGCTGTCGCCGTGCCGGTCTGGATCGTGGCCGGAATCGGCGCGGACAGCGAAAAACTGTTCTGCTGGACGCGCGTTGATAGCGGCAAGATAAAGCGCATCCGCGCCAACCCGCGTGTGCGTTTGGCTCCCTGCGATGTCGCGGGCAAAATCACAGGCGAGTGGGTCTGCGCCAATGCGCGCGTCCTCACGCGAGAAGATGACATCGAAGCGCAAGCGGCACGCATGCGGCGCAAGTTCGGGCTGAAGTTTTTGCCCTTCCGCTACTTGCCCAGTTTGCGCGGCACAAAACCCGCTGTTGTTGAGATTTGTCTCGACGACTAGGCAATCACGCGGCTTTTGCGGAGGAGCCAAATAAGGCTTTCACAGGAGCGTCGCTGTTTGATTTGGCGCGACCTCATTTTTCACTTTGGGCTCGGCGGGTCCCGCGCGACCGCGATAGCGGGACTTTTGCGCGTCGATGATCAAAGCCACCAGAATAATCAAGCCGCGCACGGCATTAACCCAGAGCGGATCGACATTCATCAGGTTCAAGGCGTTGTTGACCATAGCCAGGAAGAGAACGCCGGCAAAAGCGCCGATGATCGAACCTTCGCCGCCTTTCAAGCTGACGCCGCCAATCACGGCGGCCGCCACCACATTCAGCGTTATGCCCAGTCCCAGGTTCGGCACCGATGCTTCCAGGCGACCCAATAGCATCCAACCCGCCAGCGCCGCCAGGAATCCGCTGACCATATAGACCAGGATCACGGTACGCGCGGGATTAAAGCCAGAAGCGCGGGCGGCGTCTTCGTTAGCGCCGACTGCATAGACCTTGCGGCCGAAGCGCATGCGGCTCATGACAAAGCCGAATACGGCATATAGCCCAATGGTCGCGATCACCGAGACGGGTATGCCGGCAACACGTCCACCGCCCAGCCAGTTAAAAGCGGCCGGCGTGCCGGGCATGATGGCGCCACTGCTGAGCGCCAGCGCCAAGCCGCGCAAGACCAACTGCATCGCCAGCGTGACGATAAAGAAGTTCATGTTCAGCTTCATGATCATGAAGCCGTTGACAAAGCCGATCACTGTTCCCAGCAGCAAGACCAAGGGTATCACGATCAAGGGATCCAGCTCGATGCCCAAGCCGCCAGCCTGCGCCAGATCGGTCTCGCGATAGGGCAGCATCAGCCAGGCGGCGGTCACCGCGACCAGCGAGACCGTGCCTTCTGCCGACAGATCGAGCTTGCGCGACATCAAACAGAGCGCCTGCCCGATCACCATCACGCCCAGGACGCTGCCCGTGATCAAGATATTGGTGATATTTGATATGCGCAGGTAGCCGTCGATAGTCAAGCCAAAAACCAGCACGGTAGCGATGAGGACGACCCAGATGAAATGCCGCGATACGAGCTCGAGCAGGTGATGGCGGTCAAGCCTTCGCATGGACCCCGCCTCCCTCGATTGCCAGCAAGATGTCTTCCGGCTGCATGTTCTGGGCGGCGCGCGTGAACTCGGCGCTGAGGCGCCCCTGGTACATGACCAGAATGCGGTCGCATAAGCCGATCAGTTCGCGGACTTCGCTGGAAATGACCAGCAGCGCCACGCCCTGCGCAGCCAAGTCATCGATGATGTTGAAGATATCGACCTTCGCCTGCACGTCAACGCCTTGCGTCGGCTCGTGCAAAATCAGCAGCTTGGGTTGCGTCGCCGCCAATTTGGCGAATACCACTTTCTGTTGATTGCCGCCGCTCAGCAGCATGGTTCGCTGTTCGGCGCCCGGCGTCACAATGCCCAGCTTGTCGATGTATGTTTCGGTGATGCGCTGCTCTGGCTTGCGCATGAGAACACCCAGGCGGCTCACCAGCCGATCAAGCACGGAGTAGGTAACATTCTCGCGCAGGGGCCGCAACTGAATCAAACCGAAGCGGTGACGGTCTTGCGGCAAATAGGCTAGCCCATCGTCAAAGGCGTCCCTGGGGCTGTTCGGCGCAAAGGTCGCTCCATCCAGCAATACTTCGCCGGCCCCGAGCCGCTCCAAGCCAAAAAGCGCCTGCGCCAATTCGTCGACGCCGCTGCCCTGCAAGCCGGAGAGGCCGACCACTTCGCCGCGGCGCAGCGCGAAATTGATCTGTTCGTAAGCGCCGCGCCGCGACAGGTTTTTCGCTTCAAAGACTGTCTCGCTCCCAGCCGTAGATTCGCGCTCGTATTCCTGTACGCCACCGCCCACCATCATCTCTATCAACTGCGGAACATCAATTGCGCTGATCTCGCGCGTGCCGACGACGCGTCCATCGCGCATAACGGTGACGCGGTCGCAAATCTCGAAGACTTCTTCCAAGTGGTGCGAAATATAAATGAAAGCCACGCCTTGTTCTTGCTGGGCGCGCACGAAGCTGAATAGCAGGTCGATGTCGACGCGCGAAAGCGCAGCGGTGGGTTCGTCCAGGATGATCAGTCGGGCTTTGTTGAAGAGCGCTTTGGCGATTGCCAGCATGGTTCGCTCGGCTACGCTTAGCCCTTCGACCGGCTGCCGAACGTCCAGATCGAGCCCGAGGCGTTCCAGCCGCGCCCCCGAATCGTCGTTGACGGCTTTCCAGTCGACCAGCCCGAAACGATTCTTGGGCAGGTTGCCGACCAAAATATTCTCGGCGACCGTCAAGGTATTAAGCAGGTTGATGTGCTGCGGCACGTAGGAGATGCCGGCATCAAGCATGGTCTGTGGCGACGCCTGGCGCAAGAGCTCGCCGTCGATGGCGATGCTGCCGCTGTCGGCTTGCCTGATGCCCATTAACACGCCCATCAAGGTCGACTTGCCGGCGCCGTTTTTCCCCACTACGCCGTGGATCTCTCCACGGCGCACCGAAAAATCGGCGTCCGCCAAGGCTTGCACCCCGGGGTAGGACTTGCTGATCCCGCGCATATCAAGCAGGAGCTCGGTCCTGCGCCGCGCTGTCGCCGCCTCAGCCATCGCCGTGAGCCTTGTCTTGCAAGCCGATCGTTGTATCCGCCAGCGACATGCGCAACTGCGCATTGCGCTGATAGCGGACGCGCAGGGCATCCAGCAATACCGCGAAGAGCAGCAGCAAACCGCGGCTGACATCAATCCAGAAAGGGGAAACGCCCATGATATTCAAGCCGGTGTCCAGTATCGACCAGAGCAGCACCCCGCCAAAAGCGCCGATGATATTGCCGCGGCCGCCATAGATGCTCATGCCGCCGATGATGGCGGCGCCATGCACCGCGAAGATCAAATTGGCGCCCATGGTCGGCGTCGCCGCGTTGAGGCGGCCCGCCTGCAGCAGACCAGCAAAAGCCGCGCAGACGCCGGCGATGATGTACACGATGATGACGACGCGGTCAACATTGATGCCGGCCGCGCGCGCAGCGTCGGCGTCGGCGCCGACTGCGTACATATTGCGCCCGAATTGCGTATAGCGCGTATGGATGTGGCCCACCAGGAATGCCAAAATCACGAAGATGCCCGCCACCGAAAGCACAAAGTTCCCGTTGTCGGTCACGACGCGCGCCAAGGTGCCGCCGCCGAGCCAAGTGAACTCCTTGGGAAAGAAACTGATGCTGGTGCCGGGCGAGATGCCGTAGGTCGCGCCGCGCAATACGAAGAGCATGGCGATCGTCACCAGCAAGTTGTTGACGCCGACTTTGGTGATGAGCAAGCCGTTGAACAAACCGATCGCGCCGCCCAAGACCAACATCAGCGCGATCACCAAAATCGGATTGAGCTGCCAGCCCCAGCCACCCGCTTCGCTTGTCACCAGCATCAAGGCGGCGAACATGGCTGTCAAACCCAGTGATGATTCCACCGAGAGATCAAAATTGCCCGTGATGAAGGTATAGGCTTGGCTGAGCACCAGCATGCCAAAGGCGGCCGAGCGCAGCAGTATATTGCCCAGGTTATACGGGGATAGAAAGCGATCCGAAAGCAGGGAAAAAGCGATAAAGGCGCTTATGACGAAGAGCCAGATCAGGTTGTCGACCATTAGGGATACCAGACGGTTGGGTCCAGTCCGCGTCATGAGCGTTCTCCTGATTAACAGCGCTTGGCTAGGATGAAATACGTCAAGAAAATAATATTGCGCATAGAGCTGTCAGCCACGACAAAATCTTTCTTGCCTAATGATAATACCGCAAAATCTTGGAAACAAATGAACCGTCGCCAGGGTATGGGATCAACTGTAGCCAAAGCAAGGGGAGCGTCCATTATGACCTGAACGCTCCCAGAAGCGAATTGATATGCCGCGGAATGTCAAATTACTCGGCTTGGTTGCCCCAGAGCGCGTCGCTGGTGACATTGCCTGGATTGACGCTGGTGGTGGCCAGGTTCAGCATGTAACCGGTGTCGGAAGCGGTGATGCTGGCTGGCGACCAGGGCGCGCCCTCTTGTACGACATCGCCGGTCTCGATCATCATGCCTTGCAGCTCCATGTTGATCCAGTCGGTGATGATGCCGAAGTCCGGCAGCGGTTGGCTCGATGCCTGGTCGGAGGTGCCGGCGCGGATGGAAGCCAGGGCGTCCGGGCAGCCGTCAACGCCGACCAAGAAGATATGACCCTCTTGCCCGCGTTCCACCAGCTGGCCGATTTGATCGAGCGCCGCGGTAACAACCTTGGTGCCGACGCAATCGGAGTGCATGTAGATGGCATCCAATTCGGTACTGGCGGCGACATCCAGCGTGGCTTGGCTGAAGTTCTCGGCGCGCCACTCGGTGGGACGGCTGATAATCTCGATATGCTCGTAGTTGGCCAGGTGATCGTTGAAGCCGCCGCCGCGCAACTGCGCCACGTTCTGCCCCAGATCGCCTTGCAGCTCGAGCACCGTGCCGCGCGGCTCGCCATAACGCGCGGTCAATAGCTCGACCACGCCCTCGGCTGCTTGCTGGCCCGCCATGTAATTGTCCGATTGCACGGTCATGTTGATCTCGCAGCCCAGGGGGGCGCGGTCAATCGTATAGAAGGGGATGCCCGCGTCCTGCGCCCGCTGTACCGAGGAGCAGATCGCCTGGCTGTCCACCGGCACGACCACGATGGCGTCCACGCCTTGCGAGATGAAATTGTCGATCTGGTTGGCTTGGGCTTCGGCGTCGAAATTGGCGTTGGAGCTGATGACTTCCCAGCCCTTGGCTTCCGCCGCGTTGACCAAGCCGCTCATGATCACGCCTTGACCGCCGCTCAATTCCGGCGCGCCGTAACCAATGACAACGCCTTCCATGATCGGCATCATATCTTCTTCTTCCTCAGCGGCGCCGCCAGCTTGGTTGCCCCAAAGGGCGTCGCTGGTGACATTGCCGGGGTTGACGCTGGTTGTCGCCAGGTTGAGCATGTAACCGGTGTCGGAGGCGTTGATGCTGGCCGGCGACCAGGGCGCGCCCTCTTGAATGACATCGCCGGTTTCGATCATCGCGCCGGCCATTTCCATCTCGATCCAGTCGGTGATGATGCCGAAGTCCGGCAGCGGCTGGCTGGAAGCTTGGTCGCTGTAACCCATGCGAATCGATTCCAGGGCGTCCGGACAGCCGTCAACGCCGACCAGGAAGATGTGGCCATCGCCACCGCGTTCCACCAGCTGGCCGATTTGATCGAGCGCCGCGGTAACAACCTTGGTGCCGACGCAATCGGAGTGCATGTAGATGGCGTCCAATTCGGTACTGGCGGCGACATCCAGCGTGGCTTGGCTGAAGTTCTCGGCGCGCCACTCGGTGGGACGGCTGATAATCTCGATATTCTCGTAGTTGGCCAGGTGATCGTTGAAGCCGCCGCCGCGCAACTGCGCCACGTTCTGCCCCAGATCGCCTTGCAGCTCGAGCACTGTGCCGCGCGCTTCGCCATAGCGCTCGGTCAGCAATTCCACCAAGCCTTCAGCAGCTTGCTGGCCCGCCATGTAATTGTCCGACTGCACGGTCATATTGATTTCGCAGCCCAGGGGCGCGCGGTCAATCGTATAGAAGGGGATGCCCGCGTCCTGCGCCCGCTGTACCGAGGAGCAAATCGCCTGGCTGTCCACCGGCACGACCACGATGGCGTCCACGCCTTGCGAGATAAAATTGTCGATCTGGTTAGCTTGGGCTTCGGCGTCGAAATTGGCGTTGGAGCTGATGACTTCCCAGCCCTTGGCTTCCGCCGCGTTGACCAAGCCGCTCATGATCACGCCTTGACCGCCGCTCAATTCCGGCGCGCCGTAACCGATGGTGACGCTGTCTTGCGCCGCCAGGGGAAGAGCCAGAAAAACGGCGAGACTCACGAATAAGAGTACGCTTAATAGTTTACGCATGATTCGGTAATTCCTTTCGTCAAATACGATACCGTCGCTTGAGGTCTTTCAATTCGCAACTTCTATCCAACCGAATCGACCTCCTTTTCTCGGCAGCCGTGAAGAACTGCCGCCTTGTCAGAAATACCCCAAATACCAGCCGCATTGCAGATGAAACAATTTTATCGCGCCTGCTGACATCTGTCAATTGACAAATGTCAATCCCTTGCATACGATAGATTATGATTCCGATATCATTGAACGTTTTCAGCCAGGACCGGACGCGATGAGCAAGCTCTGCATTGATATTAGCAAGCCAATTGAATTATCCCACGTTTCGGATCCAGCGCGGGAAGAATATCACATGGCGCTAGATACACGCTTCACGGAAGCCTGGACCCAATTCCGCAAATACCAACGCCAAGACGACGCCTGGTACATTATCTCCGAGATCGTGATGAACACCCACTGCGGCACCCATATTGAGTTTCCATATCACCATGTCAAAGACGGGCAAGACGCCGCGGATTACCCGATCTCGCAATTGATCGGCGAGGGAGTCGTGCTTGATATCTCGCCCTGGCGCGCGAATAACAGCAAAATCACTCTGCCCGCGCTCAAAGCGGTCGCGGGGGACAAGATTCGACCGGGGGACATGGTATTTTTCTATACAGGCAACGATGCTTATTATTATAGCGAGCAACAGCATGACCGGCCCTGGTTCAGCACCGATTGCATCGAGTGGCTGGCAGGCGAGGCGGGCATCAAGCTGATGGGGGTGGATACCTCGGGCCACGAGGTGCGCAGCGAAGATGGCGCTCCCCTGCCGGGCCAGCCCAATCACGAGTTGCTGCTGGGCGCGGGTATCGCCCTCATTGAATACCTGAGCAATCTCGATCAGTTGCTGGGCAAACGCTTTGTGGCTTTTGTGCTGCCGGTCAAGATCAAGGGCGCGGAAGCATTTCCCGTGCGCGTGGTCGCCTTTGAACATGAGAATAGTGAGAATGGGCATAGCGTATGAGCAATGCAGTGGAAATACGGCGCGAAGCTGTCGACTGCGCGGGGCATGATCGGGCACTGCTGCTGCGCATGTTCCGCAAAATGCTGGAGGCGCGTGAATTCGAGGAACAGCTTTATTACCTGTTCTTGACCACCGCCATGCCCGGCACCATGCACCAGGCTGTCGGTCAAGAGGCGGTGGCGGTGGGCGTGGTCAGCGCCCTCAAGCCCGACGACGCCATCACCAGCACGCACCGCGGTCACGCCCATTGCGTCGCCAAAGACGTGCCGCTCCAGGACATGATGGCGGAGATGTTCGCCAAACAAGCCGGCAGTTGCCGCGGCATGGGCGGCTCTATGCACTTGACCGACTTCGACAAAGGCATGTTGGGCGCCTTTGCCATTGTTGGCTCGGGCATACCCATCGCGACCGGCGCGGCGCTGTCCGCCCGGGTGCGCGGCAGCGGGCAGGTTGCCGTCAGCTTTTTTGGCGACGGCGCCGTCAACGAAGGCATCTTCCATGAAGCGCTCAATATGGCGGCTTTGTGGAACTTGCCAGCAATTTACATCATCGAAAACAATCAGTACGCCCTGTCCATGACCGTAGCCGAATCTTCGGCCGTGCCCGACCTGGCCGCCCGCGCTTGCGCTTATGGCATGCCGGGACTGCGCGTCGATGGCAATGATGTGCTCGCCGTTCACGAAGCGACGCGCGAAGCTGTCAGGCGGGCGCGGGCGGGCGAAGGTCCCACCTTGATCGAAGCCTTGACCTACCGCATTCGCGGCCACGCCCGCTTTGAAGCGGCCGGTTACCGCCCAGCGGAAGAGGTCGAAGCTTGGAAAAATGCCGATCCCATTGAGCGGCTGGCGGCGGGGCTGTTGGCGGGGGGAATCGCCAGCGAAGAAGAACTGAGCGCCATCCGCGCCGAAGCGGAAGCGGCGATTGAGGCTGCCATCGATTATGCGCAGTCCTGCGCCGATGTCGGCGCCGAAGACTATCTGTCCTACATCACCGCGGAGAACTAGCCGCACGGCGGCAGCGAAAAGGTCTGCCGCGCTTACGAAGGGAGTAAGCCGTATCGTCACATGAGCGACGCGGTTTATGTAAACAGGAGCGATTCATGCGACAATTGAGTCAGGCGGCCGCCATCCGCGAGGGCATCGTGCAAGAGATGCGCGTGGACCCAAGCGTGATCTTGCTCGGCGAAGACGTGGGCAAATTCGGCGGCGCTTTTCACATCACCCACGATATGCTTGATGAATTTGGCGCCGAGCGAGTATGGGATACGCCGATTTCGGAAGCGGGTTTCACCGGGCTGGGCATTGGCGCGGCGCTCACCGGTTTGCGGCCCATCGTCGAATACCAATATCTCGACTTCATTTTCTGCGCCATGGACCAGGTCGTGAATCAAGCGGCCAAAATCAGGTTGATGTCTGGCGGGCGCGCGAAGGTGCCGCTGGTGCTGCGCGGTCCACAAGGCGCGACCGGGCGCGGCGCGCAACATTCACAGAGTATAGAAGCCTGGTTCATGCACGCGCCGGGCATGAAAGTGGTCATGCCCTCGACGCCTTATGACGCCAAAGGCTTGATCATCAGCGCGATTCGCGACGACAATCCCGTGCTTTTCGTCGAACATAAACTGCTCTATGGCGCGGCATCGCCGGGCGGCGGCAAGGCGCTTTCCGATTCCGCTATTCAAGCCATCGGAACGGAAGTGCCGGAAGAAGCCTATGCCATCCCGCTGGGCAGCGCGGATATCAAGCGCGCGGGCGATGATGTCACCATCATCGCCACGCTGCTGATGCTGCACCGCGCGCTGAGCGTGGCGGAGGAACTGGCGGCGGAGGGCATCTCGGCCGAAGTCATCGACCCGCGTTCGCTGGTGCCGCTGGATGTGGCGACAATCGCAAGCTCCATCGCCAAAACCAATCATGTCGTGGTTGTATCCGAAGACGTTTCGCGGGCTGGGGTCTCGGCGGAGCTGGTGGCGACCATCAACGATCATTGCTTCTACGATTTGGAAGCGCCGGTTCAGCGCGTGGCCGCCGCCAATACGCCGATTCCCTTTGGTCCAGCCTCGGAGCGCCACGTCATCCCGCAAGTCGACGACATCCGCGCCGCCGTCCGCCGCGCCTTGTCAGCCTAGGACAAACTAGGAGGGAAACATGGCAACGGAGGTCAGATTGCCCCACCTGGGCGAATCGATTGACTCCGCGGTAGTGGTCGCCTGGCACAAACGGGTTGGCGAGGCCGTCAAACGCGGCGACGAATTGGCGGATCTGGAAACAGATAAAGCGACCCTTCCGCTGGAAGCGCCCAAGAATGGCGTGTTGCTGGCGATCGTGGCGGCGGAAGGCGAAACGGTCAGCATTGGCGACCTGCTCTCCGTCATCGGGCGCGAGGGCGAAAGCTGGCGCCCGGAAAGCGCAGCTCCTGGTGAACCTGCTGCGGTTATTTCAAATGTTAATTCAAATGTACCTAAATCTGTTGCGGAAAAGGCTTCCCCAGCCAAGCTCAAGATATCGCCGGTCGCGCGGCGCAAAGCCAAGGAACTGGGACTAGATCTGGCTGCCGTAAAGCCGGCTGACGGCATAAAGATCAGCGGCGCCGATGTCGAAGCGCATGCGCGACAGACAGCGCGAGCGGACAATGCGGCTGGCAGGCGCCGCATAGAGTTGAGCCGAAGCAAACGCCTCACCGGGCAGCGCATGCTGGACAGCGCCCAAAACGTGCCGCAATTCGCCTTGACCATCGACGCCGACATCCGCAACTTGCTCAAGTTCCGCCAGCGGACGAAATCGGCTGGAAACAACGTGAGCCTGACCGCGTTGCTGATTCACGCGGCTGCTAGGACGCTGCGGCATCATCCCTTGCTCAATGCCAGCTTCGAGCATGACGGCATAACTGTCTTCGACGCGATCAACATCGGCGTGGCCACAGCCGCGGCAGACGGCTTGCGCGTGCCGGTGATTCATGCGGCCGACAAGTTAAGCTTGACCGCGCTCAACAGCAAACTGAGCGAACTGGCTGAAAAAGGGCGGGCAAATCGCCTTAGCCCGGCCGAGATATCCGGCGGGACTTTCACCGTCAGCAACCTGGGCATGACCGGCGTCAGCCATTTCACGCCGCTTGTCAATCCGCCGCAGTCGGCCATCCTGGGCGCAGCGGCGCCGCGTGCGCTGATCATCCCGGGCGCAGACGGCGGAACCGAGGTGGCGCAAATGATGGCGCTGACCGTCGCCTGTGATCATCGTGTATTGGACGGCGTGGAGGCCGCCGCCTTCCTGGGGGCGCTAAAGAATGCCGTCGAGTCCATTGCGGGCGAGAGCTAGGCGCAAGCAGCGAGGAGCGGACATGCTAAACGAGAACGACTATCCCATCAGCGTGCAATTCGATTTCGGGTCCGGCAGCTTTGAGCCGGTTCAGATCCGCGATGATCGCAGGCTCACTGATTTGCAGATGATGTACCACGACAAAGAGGCCATCAAGCGCATTCTCAAGCTCGGGAATCCACTTATATATGAACTTTGGTATCATCCGTTCGAGACCAGCAAGAGCGATATGGCGCTGGGCGTGACGCGCTTGCTGCCCGGCAAAATCGGCGACGAGTATCACATGACCAAAGGGCATATCCACGAACGAGATGACCAGCCGGAGATCTATTTTTGCACAAAGGGCGCGGGCTATCTGCTGCTGCAGACCATCGACGGCGAGTTCCGCGCCGAGCCTTGGCGCGCCGGGACGATTTCCCACATTCCGCCGATGTGGGCGCATCGCGTCGTGAATACCGGCGACGAGATGTTGGTTTTCGTCGCTTCCTACCACCTCAGCGCCGGGCACGACTACCGTCCCATCATCGACAAGGGTTTTCGCAAACTGGTCGTTGAGCGCGCTGGCAAAGCGACTTTTCTGGAAAGCCCGCGCTGGCAATAGGCGCAAGAGAGCACTGATTTGAGCGCTGCCTCGCCCGACCCCGTACTTGCGATTGACATTGGCGGCACCAGCCTGCGCCTGGCGCTGATCGGCATTGACGGCGCGCTCCAGGGCGAGATCGCGCAGCATGACGTGCCATTCGCTGCCGATGGCGTGGCCGATGTGGCTGGTCTGTTTGATCTGATGGAGCCGCATGTTGAGCGAGCGCGTCATTCAATTAGAGACGCAACGAGAGACGCAATGAGGGACGAACTCAGGATCGGCGTCAGTTTGTGCGGCAATGTTGATCTCGTTAGCGGGGAGGCCATCCTGGCGCCCAATTTGCACTGGCGCAACCTGCCATTTGGCCGGCTGCTCGGCGAGCGCTTTTGTCTGCCGGTCTGCGTCGCTACGGATGTGCGCCAAGCGGTCTTGGCAGAGGCGGTCTGGGGCCTTGGCAGGGACCTGCGCGATTTCGCCTGGGCGACGGTTGGCACCGGCTATGGCGGGTATCTGTTTTTGAATGGCCGGCTCTACGGCGGCGCGCATGGTTTCGCCGGTAATTTCGGGCATATCACGCTGGACGAAGTGAATGGCTACCCCTGCGGCTGCGGCAGGCGTGGCTGCTTTGAAACCTTTGTCGCGGGTCCCGCAATCGCGCGCGCCGGGCAAGCTGCCTGCGAAGCGGGCGAGAGCGCCATCCTGTCCGCGTTGGCGCTTGACGGCGCGGTGACGACGCCTATGGTATTCCGCGCGCTTGAACTGGGCGACAAAAGCGCGACTGCGATTGTCGAAGAAGCGATTCGTTTGATATGCATCAATTTGGGCGGCTTGGTGAACGCGCTCGATCTCAGCATGATCGTGATGGGGGGCGGCGTAACTGAAGCGGCGCCCTGGTTCGTCGAGCGCATTAACAGCGAAATCCGCGCCTATCTGATGACCGCCGAGGCGCAGCGCGATCTGCGCGTGACGCGCGAGTCGCTGCCAAATGCCGCCTTGTGGGGCGCTGCCGCCCATGTCTTCGCGGTAGAAGGTCTTTTTGGGGATGCGCTGGGGGATGTACTGGAAGACGGCATCGCGCATAGAGCTATCCGAGCCTGGTGATTTAGACGGCGCTTATATTGGCGATTCGTCTTTTCTTGCAAAATACTGTAATCATAGAGTCCGCGAGCGCGCGATGCCCGACCTGCCATCCGATCAATTGGCGACCTTGGTTCAGATCGCCAATATGTATTACAAGGACAATTTATCGCAGCAAGAGATCGCCAATCAGCTGGGCGTGTCGCGCTCGCTGATTGCCACTTACCTGCAGCGCGCCCGCGATCAGCAATTGGTCCGCATCGAGATCATGGACCCCCGCGACGATTCGGCGCATCTAGCTTTGGAGCTGTGTCGCAAGTTCGCTATCGAAAAGGCGCTTCTGGTCCCTTATGGACATAAATCGGAAGAATTGACACGGCGCGCGGTGGCGGCGGAAGCGGCTAAGCTCATCGAAGCGCGCGTCAAGGACGGTGATGTTTTTGGCATCGGCTGGGGGCGGACCACGTCGCGCATGGTCGATCTGCTGGCGCCGACCCGCGCGGTCTCGGTGGATGTTGTGCCGCTCTTGGGCGAAAGCGGCCAAGAGAGCAATTATTCGCAGATGAATCACATGGTGCTGCGCACGGCTGAACATTTTGGCGGCAAGCCGAATTTTCTGCTGGCGCCGATGGTGGTCGGCTCGCGAGAACTGCGCGACATGCTCGGGCGCGACAGCGTGGTGCGGGAAGTGGCGCGGCAGTGGGATCGGATGACCGTTGCCTGCTTCGGCATCGGCGTTTTGCCGCCCACACCGGGCATGATCGTTTATATCGGCGATGCCTATACGCCCATGCTGCTATCAAAAGGCGCAGTTGGCGATGTCTGTGTTCACCCTTTTAACGGGTCTGGCGACATTCTGGAAACGCCGCTGACCGACTGCATGATCGGCGTCGGCGTCGAGCAGTTGCGGCGGACGCCCTGCCGCATCGCGCTGGCATCGGGCATCGAAAAAGCAAATGCGGTCGCGGGCGCCCTGCGCACCGGGCTGATCACGCATCTGGTCGCGGACACGCAGTTGGCGGCCGCTGTCTTGCGGGCTACTAAATAATTCCAAGTTAGTCAGGAAAAAACTCGACGGTAGATCGCAATGTCGGCACAACAGACCTCCTAGTGGGTGTCTAGGCGCAGAACCATGTCGCCCGAAATCTATACACATCAAATTGGGCGACTTGATCGGTTGCCCCTACATAAGTCCCTGTAAAATTGCCTTGTTTTCTTAGAGCTACTTAGGTGTATCGTCCCAGGGCAATCGCTTCAAAATGATGGCGGACGAAATGGCGGGATTCTCATCTGAAAATTAACTACAGAGTACGCAGAGAACGCAGAGAAAACAAAAAATCTCATCTCAGCTGTGATTTTTGGTGACAAATCACGTTTCGCTGGGGACTGTTGCCGATTCCGGGCCGCAGATTTAGAAGAATAGTCGTCTAAACTCCTACGAACTCTGTGTCCTCTGCGTCCTCTATGTTGAAAATAATTTGAAGCGATTGCCCTGTGTATCGTCCATACATTGCTGGCGCAATTGGCGCAAGGGCGGTTACAATCCAGCTGGTCGAGCCAACGAGGGAATCAAATCATGCGCTACGAAACCGAAGTGCTTATCAATCTGCCGCGCGAGCGAGTCATTGAATTATTTGATAGCTTTGAAAACCTGAAAAAATGGCAGGAAGGGCTGATCAGCTTCGAGCATATCAGCGGAGAACCGGGCCAGCCCGGCGCCAAAACGCGGCTGCTCTACGATATGGGCAGACGCCGTATGGAAATGATCGAGACGATTATCGAACGCAACCTGCCGGAGGAATTCTCCGGCACCTACGACGCTTCTGGCGTGCACAATATCGTGCGCAATTACTTCTATGACGAGGGCGAGCAGACGCGTTGGGCGCTCGATTCCGAATTCCAATTCCGCAGTTTCATGCGCATCATGTCCCTATTCATCCCGAACAGCAAATTTCGCGAGCAAACGCGCAGCAGCATGGAAGCCTTCAAGCGTTTCGCCGAAAACGCGGGCGCCGCCGATGAACAACAGGCGAGCTAGCGCCGTTCCAGCAGTTGGCGCGTCATGCCCGCGTGACCCAGGTGCTCGGCTGTATGATCCAAGGCGCGCAACAGCGCCCATCCCCGCCGGCAATTGATTCTGCGATCCAGGAACTCGAATGTCGCTTCTTCGCTTAATCGCCCGATCGGCTGTCTTGCGAAGGCGGTCCGGTAGAAGTTGATATTCGCGCTAAAGCGCGCTTTCAACTCGTCTAGCGAATGACCCTTCGCCCGGAATTCGGCGGGACGATCGCGCTCAAGCACATCGTCAATGGCGATGCCAATCCAAAATCGTTCCGCCGCGGTCACATGCACCGCTAGTACACAGAGGGAGTTCATCTCGGGACCAGGCGCCCAATCCAATTGCTCGCTCGACAATCCTTCGAGGCAATCGAAGTAGTCCGCGTGCAGCGCTTCCAGGCGACTTATGACATCGGCAAACAGCGCGTCCATAAGCGATTCTCCTATCTCGAATATAGCCTTGATCGTGAATCCGCGGGGCGCTTACTGAATACGCAGCATCACTTTGGAAGCGGCGTCCCAGAGCTCCTCCAGCCCATAGTATGCGCGCTTGTCGGGGGAGAAGAAGTGGACCACGACATCGCCATAATCCATCACCACCCAGCCGTTTTCGGTACTGCCTTCGTTGGTGAATGGGATCTGCTGGAAGTTGGCTTTGACGTCATGGCGCACTGTCTCGGTCAGCGCGCGCAGGTGTCTGTCATTGTCGCCGCTGCAAATGATGAAAAAGTCGGCGATGATATTGTCGGGGCGCAGGTCAAGCAGCAGGATGTCCTCAGCCTTGCGGTCTTCAATCAAGTCTACGATATGATGGGCGAAGTCTAATGACGGCAAATGACGCTTCTCCATAATGTTCTGTCAATCGTATCATCTAGTGTAGCACAGCGGATATATTAAGCCTACACGTTGGACGCGCCAGCCACGAAAGGCAGGACGTATCCACATTGAACGACTGTTGGATTTCCTCCGATATTGCGCCCTATTGTATCCTGACGATATGGGGGTACAGTTGCGGCTAGCATGCCTGCAGATCGTCGCGCCTGGCGCGCATTTGAGCCTCTTATTATCGTGAAGTCGATATGCTTCGTTGCGTTTAGGCAGTACCTATTGTATCTTGTTCGAGAATGCCCGGGCGCAATGATGCTCAAGCTGCAACTACTTTTTCTGTTCAGTATCATGCTCTTGATGTTAGTTTTTCCCGCTGCCGCCTCCGGGCAGCAACCGGGCGCCGACGGCTTGGGCGACCGGCTTTATCCCCAACTCGGCAATGGCGGCTACGACGTGCGGCACTATGACATTGATTTGGCTTTCTTGCCCGAAAGCAAGACCATCAGCGCTACCACTGTCATCGACGCCGTCGCCTTGTTTGATCTCGCCTCGTTCAACCTGGACCTTTACGGTTTGACCGTGCATAGCGTCCGGGTTGATGGCATTAGAGCAGCTTTCACGCGCGAGGGAGCGGAACTCGTCATTTCCCCGGCAAAGCCCATTGCGGCGGGCGCCGCGTTTCAAGTAGCGATAACTTACGGTGGCGCTCCCCAGCCGATTGCCGACCCGGCTGTGCCTTTTGTCAAGTTGGGCTGGCAAGAGTGGAGCGAGGGATACTTCGCCGCCGTCAGCGAGCCATCCGGCAGCATGAACTGGTTCCCATGCAATAACCACCCGCTGGATAAAGCGACTTACGCCATGCGAATCACTGTGCCACAACCCTTAACGGCAGTCGCCAACGGCGTTCTGAGCGAGACAATCGCCAACGACGATGGCAGCGTCACCTTCGTCTGGGTGATGGCGCAGCCGATGGCAAGCTACCTGGCGCTTGTCGCAATCGGTGAATTCGTCGCGGCGCGTGATGACAGCGGCAGCGTGCCGATCCGGAATTATTTCCCAGCCGATGTCGCCGACGCCACCGTTGCCGCATTCGATGTCACAATTGACATGTTAGACTGGCTCAGCGAGATGCTGGGTCCTTATCCCTTCGAGGCTTACGGCGTTGTTGCCGTGCCGGGCTTCCCGGCCGCGCTGGAAACCCAGAGCTTATCCGTAATTGAGGCCTCCGATCCCGATGAATCAGTGCTGCTGCACGAGCTGCTGCATCAATGGTTTGGCAACAGCGTCACGCTTTCTCGGTGGAGCGACATCTGGCTGCACGAAGGTTTTGCCAGCTATTTCATGGCGCTCTGGCTGGAAAAGAAATTCGGAGCGCCCGCCTATGAAGCCATGTTGCAGAGATACGCTAGAGACAAATCACTGCCCGCGCCTGGCAATCCGGACATGTCGCGGCTTTTCGGGGAAAGCGTCTACTACCGCGGCGCCCTGGTTTTGCATGCCCTGCGCGCCAAAGTCGGGGACGCAATTTTCTTCGAGATTTTGCGTACCTTCTACAGCGAAAACGCCTACGGCAACGTAACTAGCGCGGACTTCATCGCTGTCGCCGAGCGCCTGGGCGAGCGCGAATTGGACGACTTCTTCGACGCCTGGCTCTATGGCGAGCGCATCCCCGACCTGCCATAATTCCTGCTCTAGTAAAGGAGTGGGCGAGCGGACCGCGCCGCCCCCGCTGAATTTTCTTATGTCGAGATCGCCATCCCTGCCGCAGCACAGCTTGTTGCCCAAAGTCCTGGACTGGGCTCGACAAGAAGAGTTGATTCGCGCGCTGGTCATCACCGGCTCGCTGGCGCGCGGCGACGGCTCCACGGATCAATGGTCCGATCTTGATGCGCAGATTATCGCCAGAGATTATGCCTCATATATCGCCGACGACGCTTGGCTGGACAAGTTGGGCGAGGTCTGGATTCGTTTTCCGCGCCATCGGGACGCGCCATACAAGCTGGTCTGGTTCGCCGGCGGCTTGAAAGTCGATTTCCAGTTCCTTAACGTAGGCGCGATACAGGAGATGATGCGCAGCGGACACTTGTCCGATGAGTACCTGCGCGGCTATGTCGTCGCTCTCGATAAGGACGCGCTCTTCCGGACGCTGCCGCCCTCGCCGCGCATCTTCCCGCAGCCCGACAGGCCCAGCGAGCAGCGTGTGACAGCCATCGTCAACGAATTCTATTTCGAAGCGATCCATGTGGCGCAGTTTATCCGCCGCCGCGAATTCTGGGTGGTCAAGTATCGCGACTGGACCATGAAATGCGCTCTGCTGCAAATGCTGGAATGGCATGCCCGCGCCTGCAGCGCTGAACCGGTTAATACCTGGCTGCTCGGCAAGCGCATCCGTGAATGGACAGGGGAAGCAACCTACGCGGCATTGACAGGCCTCTGGAGCAATTGGGACGCCGCCGCGCTTTGGGGCAGCCTGCTGCAGCAGATCGAGCTCTTCGGTCGTCTCTCGCGCGAGTTGGGCGAGGCGCAGGCTTATAACCTTAACTTCATCCCCCAAGACCAGATCGAAACCTACATCCGCGAATTATGCGCAGCCGACGATCTCGCCTAGTCGAGAGCAAAGGCTTCGCCTGGCGCTAATATCATTGGCTTCGCATCGGTCTCGCTCTCGACGCGCCGCGCCCATGCCCCGGCGTCTTGCTCGATTGGCGGGAAGGTATTGTAGTGCATCGGCACGACGGTACCCGGACGCAGAAGTTGAATCGCCTTGATTGAGTCGTCGATGCCCATGGTGAAAAGATCGCCGATCGGGATTATCGCGACATCCAGCCCCTCGTCGCCGATCAAGCGCATATCGCTGAATAGGCTGGTATCGCCGGCGTGATAGATGGCGTATCCGCCCCCGCGGATGACAAAGCCGTTGGGCTGCCCGCCATAGCTGCCGTCGCCGAAAGATGAACTGTGATGGGCGACAGTCCATTTGGCGCTCATCCAGTTTATGTGGAAGCTGCCGCCAGGATTGCCTTGAAAGACCTGCTCTTGCCCTTGCGCCATGTACCAGTTGCCCATCTCGAAATTGCAAACGATGGTGGCGCCGTTGCGATTGGCGATGCCGGCCGCATCGGCGACATGGTCGTCGTGCGCGTGGGTGAGCAGAATGACCTCCGCGTCAAGCGCCTCAGCCGCCATAGTCGCGGCGGGGTTGCCAGACAACCAGGGATCAATCAAGAGCTTGTGGCTGTCGATGTCCAACTGAAAACCGGAGTGGCTCAGGAATCTGATGCTAACTGCCATTTTTTCCTCCAATCTGTGATCGCGGAAAAGCGCGTCGCCGATTGTAACACTGTCCCATGTGCCTGGCGAAGGCGCGGGCAAGCGGATAGCGTATCCTTTTCGGTCGGAATTTTTTCTGTTCTCAGCTTGAGATCACTTGAACCCCAAATATGAACGACGTTGGCAAGGGCGGCTCGAAGGGTCGCGTAGGACGCGCAGACACAAGCCGTCAGTCGCCCAATACTCATTCAGTTTCTATTCGTCGGGCGATTCAGCGAATCTCCCCTACCGCTTGTCTGGATGCTGAACAGAAGAGTATTTCCCAAGTCTTTCCCAAAATCTGACCCATTCCAGCGAATTTATCCCAATAATTGTCCAATTACTTGGGATATTTGGGATAAATCTTATGCTAGCGCAGCATTATCGCCGGTCACGCGGGCCGGATGCCGATGCTGATTTTGGGATAATCGCGACTGCGCTCTTTGGCTGTGCAGGGCAATCGCTTCAAATTATTTTCAACATAGAGGACGCAGAGGACACAGAGTTCGTAGGAGTTTAGACGATTATTCTTCTAAATCTGCGGCCCGGAATCGGCAACAGTCCCCAGCGAAACGTGATTTGTCACCAAATATCACAGCTGAGATGAGATTTTTTGTTTTCTCTGCGTTCTCTGCGTACTCTGTAGTTAATTTTCAGTTTAGAATCCCGCCATTTCATCCGCCATCATTTTGAAGCGATTGCCCTGTTTGGCTGAGCGATTGACACTGCCAATTGCAAGACTTGCGGTTACAATGCTTGCCTGAGGACCGGCGCGAACAGCCAAGTGACAAGGCTGCGCCCAAAATCAACCACTTTTTTGATAATTGAGGAGCCAAGACAGATAATGAGTAACGGCAACCGTAGCGGATTATCTACCTCGATCGTAGTGATATTACTCGTCATCGCCCTGGTTGTTGGAGCCGGCGCCGGCATTTTCGGCTGGATATGGATCAGCGGCGGCTCCGGCGAAGCCAGCCTATCGGCGGAAGACGCGCTCGCCACGCGCACGGCGGAGGACGCGAAGCTGACCGCGGCTGTCGGCGCGGCCGTCGACGCCGCCATCAGCAATACGCTGCCCGAGGCGGTCAACGTCGCGGTGGCTATGGCGGTTGGCGCTGCGATGGATACGATGATTACCGAGGTGGTCGACACCGTCTCGGCCGCGCAGGAAACGGCGGAGCCGGTGGAATTCAGCATCGTCGCCGCGGAAAGCCAGGCGACCTTCACGCTCGAGGAAGATCTGCGCGGCGCGCGCACCACCGTCGTCGGCGCGACCAATGAAGTCGCCGGGGCGATTCATGTGAACCTGTCGGATCCCAAGGCATCTGCCCTCGGTACCATCATCATCAACGCGCGCACATTGGAGACGGACAATAGCTTCCGCAACCGCGCCTTGCGCAGCCAGATTCTGCATTCGGCGCAGGACGCTTATGAATTCATCGTCTTCGAGCCGCGCGAGCTGAGCAATTTTTCAGCCGATTCCATCGCGGTTGGCGAGACCATCAGCTTTGATGTCAGCGGCGTCTTGACTGTCGTCGATGTGAGCAAAACCGTCATCTTCAATGCTGAAGTCACGCTGGACAGCGAAACGCAAATTAGCGGCATCGCCACAGTCAATGTGCGGCATGGCGACTTCGGCTTGACCATCCCCGATGTGCCGTCTGTGGCCAATGTCACCGACGATGTTGATCTGGCGCTGCGCTTTGTGGCGCGGGCGGCTGCATAAACCGTAGCTGCGACTGGCGCCAATTACAGCTTTCTATGCAGAGGATTTTGTCAGCGCGTTCGTCTTCTCTTGGAAGGTTCGCGGGATTCCGAAATCTGCTCAGGCGCTTCACTTCCAGCGCGCAAGCGTTCTTCACGTTGCGTTTCGCCTTGATCGACCTGCCCTTTATTGTCGTCATTGTTTCGGCGAGGCCCAATAATACGGGAAGCGACGACAACGATTGCGGCTACACCGAGCAAGAACTCGCGTATCTGCGTACCGTCATATCCTAAAACAAATAGAAAGGATGCGAGCAGTATGATAAGGACGCAAAGGCTATATAATACAAACCTCATGCATCAGCCGAAGAAGATGTAAGCGATGCCTGTTGTGAATCCAAGATAAGCCAAGATTTCGGTTGGCGTACGCCCAGCAGCCACAGCCAACACGACCGTTACTATCGCAATAACCACGACGGCATAAATGAAGACTCGTTTATACGTCACTGAATACTTCTCTTCGCTCATCACAGAACCTGTGGAACCTTAGAGACTGTTACCTATCATACCATAATAGCACGGTATTTTACAAATATGTCTAGCGTTAAAGATTTGCAAAACATGAAGTAAATAGCGAGTGATTAAGCGCGGACGCTGAAGACAGGTCTGCTCATTGCGACTACCGCAAAACATAGGCATCTGCGATAATTCGGCTGTAGATCCTATCTAACACGGAATACCCCCTAATGCCCAGACCCCTGAATATAACCGAGCCCAAGGTCATCAACGTCTTGTGTTCGCGGGACCAAGCCCATCCATATATGGAAGTCGCCACGACCAACCGCGACAAACTGGCGGAATTCCGCCGCATCCTGCCCGATTACGAGATCCTTGGCAAAAGCCTCGATATCGAAGAGATTCAGAGTCTCGATCCCTATAAAGTGGCGCGGCATAAGGCGATTGAAGCCTTCAAAGCCAACGGCTTCAACCCCATCCTGGTCGAAGAAACTTCGCTCTCTTGCCAGGGCTTGGGCGGCAGACCCGGCGCCTATATCAAGGACTTTAGCGAAGATATAGAAATGCGGCGCATGATCGCCGAGAGCTGGCTGCAGGGACGCGATCGCGGCGCAGTCGCCAAGGTCCTGATCGCCGTATATGACGGCAGCGACGTGCATATCCGCGAAGGCGCCACGGCTGGCAGCATCGCCGAAGACTTGCGCGGCCTCAATGGCTTCGGCTGGGACGATATGTTTGTGCCGCAGGGCGAGTCCCGGACTTTCGCCGAAATGAGCGCCGCCGAGAAAGACCAGCACTCCATGCGCCGCAAGGCTTTGCTGGCGCTGCGCGCCGATCCATTTGAACTGGGCAAAGCGGTTTATATGATCCCCGAACCCTACCGGCAAGAGCTGGAGCGGGTCGATTATGCGGCGCTTGCCGACGAGCGCGCGCTGCGCTTTTCCTATGCCCTGGAAGCTATCGAGCAGGACAATCCGCCGAGCAACGCTTTCGAGGCGTCGAAGTATCAGCCGATTCATCACGAAGAGAACATCTATTACAGTCGTTACCTGCCCAAAGCCGATTCCAGCAGCATCGGATTGATTCTGACCGATGTCGATCGCGGCGCCCTGCACATGCACAAAGACGGCAGTCCGGTCATCTGGCAGTTCGGTCCTGAACGCCGCACGCTCTGCCTGGCGCAGCGCGCCGATTTCTTCTGCAGCAACCAAAACAGCCAGGTCCTGCGTAGCCTGGACGAGATCGAAAACGGCAGCGCCATCCCACCGCGCAGCAACCGGCGCTCGCAAACGGTCGAAGGCGTGCTGGGCATGAACGAAAATCCCTTCAGCACCAGCACCTATAGCTGGAAGGATCTCGGTTATCGCAAGCTGTCATCGGATCGCTATGTCTCGCGCACGGACAGCGCGGAATGCGGCTTGTTCAACCGCATCGGCAAGTATCCGCGCAGCGTCCTCGGTTTCGGATCCATGCCGGCGATCTCTGGCTGGCGCGATGTGCTGGTGACCGCCGCCATCGGCCATCATCCCATTTTCACGCACCGCAACAGCATCTTCGCCGGTTATATCGATCGGCAGGCGGCGGTCATCCGCGCGGCAAAAGGCGCGCTAGCGAAGATCGGGCTGAGTGAGACCGAGTACAAGCGCGCGGCGCGCAATATCGGCGCTGCCCTCGGCTGCAGCGATATTCAAGAAGAGCTCGCGGCGGCGCGTTATCTCTATGAAGAAGCCGATGTGCGCCTCTTCCGCATCTATACCATCAACTCCGATCCGCGCGTGACCGAGATCGCAGGAGCCATCCGCGCCGAGTTCGGCGACGAGATCGAGTTATTCGTGGGCCAGGTCAGCGACAAGGCGCAATGCCTCAAGTTGATCGCGCCGGAAATCCGCGCCGACGGGCTCTTTTTTGGACACGGCGGCGGACGGCAATGCACTTCCGCGAGCAACGGCATGGCAGTGACCACGCTGGAAGAGGTCTACAGCATCACCACCGACCCGCGCTTCAATCATGTGACCATCGCTGTGGAAGGCGGCATCGGCAGCTCGATGGGGCATTTGCTGCTGCTGGGCGTCGATCTGATCTCCTATAATCAGCAGCTGGCGCATTGCGTCATCGAGCAGGGCGATATCTATTTCGAGCATAAGTCGGGGCTGGTCTGCATGCCCTATCACGGCAGCGCCTCGGCGCCGACCATGATCATCGAAAGCGCCAATCCCGAATTGGCGCGCAAGCGGCTGCGCCCCGGGGGCCGCACGCGCAATGTCGAAGGCAAAGCCGGCTATCGTTTCTTCGAGGAAAAAGCCAATTCCATGGTTTTCTACATCAACACCTTCAAGCATTATGCCGCCCGCGCCCTGGCGGACGTCGGCGTGACGAATATGGCGGAGCTGCGCGCCTTCGTCCGCGACAGCGAGCAGGAACTGATTCGGGTGGTGAGCTCGCAAGCCAGCGCGGTTGGTCGGGCTTATGGGAATTGGATGTAGGCGAACAGGCTGATGGATCTAGTCTAACCCTCTAAAATAAATGAATGGCTTTTCTCTGTGCTCTCTGTGTCTATTTATTTATGTTTTATTGTAAAATGTTCATAAAAGGGTACAAATTATGATACAATTGCCCTGGCCTTGTTGATGAGGAAGACTTGAAGTTTGTTCGTGGAAGTATTTAGTATGTCATTTATGAATTTAAGGTGTTTTGCGTCAAAAGGATAGAAGACATGCGTAAAGTTTTTCTAATCTTCTGTATTTTCGTAACGCTAGTTTCTTTTGTAATTCCTGCCTATTCACAGTTGGATAAAAGCTGCGTGTCCGATTATTTGGATCAAATTGTATCGATTGCAGCAACCGACGATGTTTCAGCTCTTGTAGAAATATTGTCTCTAGTGCAATACGCGCAGTTACGGTGCTTGGCAGATGGTGACATTCCTATGCTAAAGAGTGATGGGACGGTCCAAAGAATTGAAGACATCAATTGCTCTGTCAGATTGGAACTAAGTAAGTCCAGGGAAAGGGTTTTTTTTGAAGTTTTCCTTGGATTTAGTGATGGCAGCAGGGATGATTTCTTTTTTGATTTTTGGCGGGACGGTGTAAAACTAGAGGAACCTTCAGGCTCTTATGATGATACTGGTAATAATAGTTGGATATACTATGCTGACCTCAATTCTCTAAATCAAGGGGCGCGGGGTACGTATATTGTTGTCTATGAAGACATGGTAACTCAAGTAGCATATAGTGTTGGTTTTGAGGTGAAAAGACCTGGGAAATACAGGATAATTTTTGGATGCTCTGAATAGTCCTGCTCCATAAGCAAGCGAAGTAATGTGTAAAGGATCATTGCTGTTGCCGTACTGGAATTAACGGGGAAGGAATCAACTATGGTCGAAAAGGAAAAAGTAACACTTAGTGATGACGGGGAACTAAATTACGAATTGATCGAGCCAAAGCACAGCCGGTTTGGTCGCTTGAAGAAATTCGTACTTGTTTTTGTCATTGTGCTTATCACGCTTATCTGTGAACCATTTATTGAAGATTTGTATCTTGAGGCGCGGTGCGACTCAACTGAATTGGTTGACATAATCAGCAATCTTGCCATACTGCGAGAATGGCCAACAAGAACTTCCGACGTAGCCGGGTTTGTTGAGTCAGGGAAGCGGCATGTTATTCACGATTCAGATTACGACAGATATATGAATGACTGCTGGGTAAAAGTCAATGTTGAAGGTTCAGTCGGATGGTTACTTACGCTAGGGGATAAACATTGAAAACACTTCCCATATCAAAACACACCGCCGCCTCGCACGACATCGCGAGTAAACCTCGTTAATCTCGCCAGTCGGTAGCCGCGAGATACCAACTGGGCTAGTACTTCTTCTGTTGAGTAGGTTTTCCCTTCGCGCAATTGTCGCATCGCGCGGGCGAAACTCTCGGCGATGGCTAAGCCTTCGTCATAGTCAAAGCGGCTGTTCTCACGATATTCGGGGTAGAGATGATATATCGCGCGTATGAGCTCCGCAAAGGACATGTCGATGACCCAGTCCACAGTGTCCTCGATGTAACGTTTTAGGTCGGCAGGCAGTTGGATGTCATCGAGCCGGCAGTCCGCCGCGATCTGATACTTATCATCTTGGCGCTCCGCCCCGTATTTGATGTGAATGCAGCCGCAATCATTCAGCATTTCGGCATCGCGGTACAGGTCGCGTGAAAATGGTCCGTAGTGATATTTATCAAATTGGTAGTAGTCCTCCGTCAGCTTGCCTTCAAACTCATCAGCCACCAGAAAGGCAACTTTCTGGACGTAGACGCGGCTGAAACCGCGTTCGCCGGCAGCCGCGATAATGCTGAGCAATATGTCGCTTCTTCTAATCGACTTCAAGTTCATGCGCGCCCTCCCGCCTCAAAATGAGCTGCGATTATAAGTATAATCAAGAATGAAATGAATTAAGTTGCGCGCCGCGTTTTTCGCGGTTTTGGGCGACTGGCAGGGTCGCGTAGACACAGCCCGCCGATATTGACCGCCAGTCGCCCTTACATGCGCCGCGTATTTATTAACTATTTTGAGCCAGCGCCGCGCAGCCGCGCTAAAACACGATGATGCCCCGCGCCACATCGCCGGTCAGCATCGCCGCGTATGCCTCGCTGATCTCGTCCAGCCGGTAGCCGCGCGACATCACGCGTCGCATTGCAGCGTTGGCCGCGTTTACTTAGAATTGGCGCTAGAGGGAAAACAAGCGCCTTAGCGGCAGCTTGAAACCAGGCAGGACCGCGCCGCCGCTTAGTACACCGTCCACATCAATGATATCGCTTCTCGCTGTGCTATCATCCGCAGCCGTCCAGCTCTCGGCTGTATTCCGCTCCGGGTCTATGAGCCAGACCATGACCGTGCCATGGCGCAGGTAGACAGCGGCTTTGCGGCGCGCTTCCGCCAGCGTTTGCGAAGGGGATACCACCTCCACCGCCAGATCGGGCATGTAGGGCGCGTAAGTCGGCAGGGGCGTCCGCGCTGCCCGCGCCCGGCTCTCGAAAGCGACATCGGGCAGTAGCACCGTGCGCCGATCCCCCGGCGGATGATAGCCAACTTCGATGGTAACTCTGCCTAATCCGCGCTCGACAACATGATTGCCCAATAGACGCGCGATCTCGCTCGCAATGCTTCCATGCAAATGATTCGGCGACATCTTGACGCACAGCTCTCCATCAATGAGATAAAATTTCTCCGCCACATTCATTGGCTGACGCTCGATCCGCCAAACATCGTCTATTGTGTAGTCGCGTTCTCGAGAAACCATCGCCACTTTGCCTTCACTCCCTCTCTGCCACAATCAATATAACACACAGGCAAGCGGATTCCCCGGACCCGCTTTGGGTTGAGACGCCTGCGGACAGCTAAAACACGATGATGCCCCGCGCCACATCGCCGGTCAGCATCGCCGCGTATGCCTCGTTGATCTCGTCCAGCCGGTAGCGGCGCGTCACCAACTCGTCGAGCATGAGCTTGCCCCTGGCGTACAAATCCATAAACATGGGGAAATCGCGCTGGGGCAGCACCGAGCCATAAAAGCTGCCGCGGATGACTTTTTCCGCGCGGGTGATAACCGAGCCGGGCAGGTTCGTGCCGCTGCCCACCGGCGTCAAGCCCACCAAGGTCAGCGTGCCGCCAGGGCGCGTCGCCTCGAAGGCTGTCTCTTGCAATGACGACAATCCAACAGATTCGAAGACGTGATCGGCGCCGCGGCCCTGGGTCAGCGCCTGGATCTGCCCGACAGTTGTATCGTCCGAGTACAGCGTATCCGTAGCGCCGAATTCCCGGGCGATTTCCATCTTGCTGCTATTGGTGTCGATCGCGATGATCGGGTCGGCGCCGCACAAAGCCGCGCCCATGATGATATTCAAGCCGACGCCGCCGGCGCCGTATACCGCCACGCTCTGGCCCGGCCGCACATCAGCCGTGTACATGGCTGCGCCGACGCCGGTCGAAACGGCGCAACCCACCAAAGCCGCCACTTCCAGCGGCAGGTCCTTGCGCACCGGCACACAGGCGTCCTCGGGTATGACCACGTATTCCGCGAAACAGCCCAAACCCGTCATGATGTGAACCGGCTCGCCGTTCCTGCTAATGCGGCTTGTGCCATCTTTCAGCAAGCCCGATCTCAAGACCGGCGTATAAACTTCGCAGAGGTTGGGCTTGTCGTGCTGGCAATAAAAGCAGCCTCCGCAATTGGCGCGGAAGCTCAAGGTCACATGATCGCCGGGCGCGACGCGCGTAACGCCCGCGCCGATACCTTCCACAATGCCCGCGCCTTCATGCCCGCAGATGATGGGCATGGGGAAATAGGACAGCCCCTCCACCACGTGCCAATCGCTGTGGCAGACGCCGGCCGCCGCCATCTTGACCAGCACTTCGCCAGCTTTGGGCGCTTCCAGTTCCACCGTCTCGATACTGAAAGGCGTATTGGCTTCGTTCAAGATCGCGGCTTGCATCTGCATGATTATTCCTTTCGGAGGCTTGCTAGCTTATTGTGCTGATTAGCATACCATGATACCCCGCGCCAGCGCGCCTCTCAACCTATCGGCGCCAGGGGCAATCGCGGCACAATTTTCTTCACCACAGGTCGCGCAGGCGCGCTTGCCGTCATTTGCGCAAATGGCGGATGCCGCGCGCGTCGGCGACGATGACGTCCCGCGCCATATCGATGAAAAGGCCGTGTTCGGCGATGCCGGCGCGGGCATTAAGCGTCTTATCCAAGGCAGCCGCGTCCTGGATTGCGCCGAAGTCGCAGTCGAGGATGAGGTTGCCCTGGTCGGTCTGGAAGGGATCTGCGCCGTTTTTGCGCAGGACCGCGTCCGCGCCAAGCCCGCGCAAAAAAGCGGCTTGTGAGTGCCAGCCAAAGGGGAATACCTCGACCGGCACAGCCCAGTTCGCGCCGAGTTGTTCAGATAGTTTGGACTCGTCGACCACGATGACCAGGCGCTCGCTGGCTTGGGCGACGATCTTTTCCCGCAGCAGCGCGCCGCCGCCGCCTTTAATCACGTTAAAAGCGGGATCAACTTCATCGGCGCCGTCGATGGTCAGGTCGACGCGCGGATGGCGCTCAAGCGTGCTGAGGGGAAGGCCGAGTTCGCGGGCAGCGGCTTCGGTGGCGAGCGAGGTGGGGATAGCGCTGATATCGCTTAAGTCTCCCGACTGAAGGCGCTGGGCGATGCGGCGGGTGGCGAAGATGGCGGTGCTGCCGGTGCCCAGCCCAATGACCATGCCCGATTCGACGAGTTGGGCGGCTGTTTCGCCGGCTTGTTTTTTGAGCGTCTGGACATTCATGACGCTATTCTACGCTGGAAATGCGAATTATTCACCCTAGGGCAGTGAAATTGATTGCGGATTAAGCTATAGTTTGCAGGTTGATTCGAGCGTAGAGATTATGGTTATAAGGAGTTGAGATGTACAAGACTATGAGTCCCGGCGCCATCGGCATTCGCGGGCAGTCATTGCAAGAGAACCTGAGATTAGCGCAGCAGACCGGTTTCGCGGGACTGGATTTCAGCATTCAAGAAGCGGCGCAAATAGCGGAGGCGAGCGATGTCGACGCCGTCAGAGCGCTGTTCGAGGAAAGCGGCATCCAATACGGCGCTTGGGGACTGCCGGTGAACTGGCAAGGGGAAGGCTGGCGCGACGATGTCGCGGCTTTGCCAAAATATGCTGAACTAGCGGCGGAACTGGGCGCGCCGCGCTGCTCGACCTGGTGCCCGCCTTCATCCCCCGAACGCGCCTTTGACGAGAACTTCGCCTGGCATCTCGAGCGCTTCCGCGCCATCGCCGAGGTCTTGAATTCCTTCGGCATTCGTTTTGGCATCGAATTCATCGGTCCGCAGAGTTTGCGCCCGGCCGATCAGCAGGACTTCATCTGCGACATGGGGGGCATGCTGGAGCTGGCTGCGGCTATCGGCACGGGCAACGTGGGCTTGCTGCTGGATGCCTGGCACCTGTATACGTCAGGCGGCGCGGTGGACGACCTGGACCAGATCAGCAATGCGGACATTGTCAATGTGCATGTGAACGACGCCCCGACCGGCTTGACCATGGCCACCTATGACGATCATGATCGGCGCTTGCCTTGCGAGACCGGCGTGCTGCCGCTTGAGGCATTCATGAAAAAGCTCATCGCGCTGGGTTATGACGGGCCCGTGACGCCGGAGCCTTTCAGCAAACGCCTGAACGCGCTGGATGATCCGCTGGCGGCAGCCACAGAGACGGCGGCGAGCATGACGCGCTTGTGGGATTTGGCGGGCTTGGGATAAATCCGCCAAATCTGACAGCGGCGGCGTCCCCGGCTGGCAGCCCCAAACTAGCTGCAATCGAACAAATATGCTATATTTCTTCGTGGCATACGGCATCGGAGTTTAGGGGCTATGGCGATGGACAACCAGATACTGCTCTATGAAACGGCGGACGGCGAAACCCGCCTGGAAGTGCTGTACCAAGACGAAAGCGTCTGGCTCAGCCAGCGCGATATGGCGGAGTTGTTGCAGGTCACAATTAGAAATATCAGTGGCCATATCAATAACATTTATGCAGAAGGAGAATTAGCTGTTGATCCAACTCGGAAGTATTTCTTCCGAGTTCAAATCGAAGGTGGGCGCAGGGTTTCAAGAGAAATTGCCCACTACAACCTTGATATGATAATCTCCGTCGGCTATCGCGTCAATTCTTATCGCGGCACGCAGTTTCGCATTTGGGCGACCAGACAATTGCGCGAGTTCATCGTCAAGGGTTTCGTCATGGACGACGAGCGGCTGGCGCAGGGCGGCTCGAATTATTTTGAAGAACTGGAACAGCGGATACGCAATATCCGCAGTTCAGAATACAACTTCTATCGCAAAGTCCTTGATGTCTTCGCCACCAGCATTGATTATCAATCAAGCAACCCGGTGGCGAAGACGTTTTTCGCGACGGTACAGAACAAATTCCACTACGCGATTCACGGGCATACCGCCGCCGAACTCATCCTGGAACGCGTCGGCAGCGACAAGCTCAACATGGGCTTGACCACCTGGAAGCGCGATACGATGACCGTTAAAGACGCTTTTGTCGCCAAGAATTACCTGGAAGCAATTGAATTGAAGCGGCTGAATTTGCTGGTGGAACAATTCTTGTCCTTCGCGGAATTGCAAGTAGTCGACCAGAGGCCGATGTATATGGCGGACTGGGTGAAGAAGCTCAATCAATTCATCAGCGAACTCAACGAAATGCCACTGCTGCAGAATGCCGGCAAGGTCTCGCGGGATGCGATGAAAGCGCGCGTTCGGCAAGAATATGAAGCCTATCGGGAACGATTGATGCTGGAAGAGCAGCTTTCGGAAGAGGAGTTCGCGCGGCGCTTGCAAGATGAAGGCGACAAAATCCTACCGCCTGTAGGCGAATAGCGAAATGAAATCCCCATGAACCCACCCAACTTCGTCAGCGGCACCGTCTGGACCGGCGACAACCTGCCCGTCATGCGCGGCATCAACAGCGCCTGCGTCGACCTCATCTACCTCGACCCGCCTTTCAACTCCAACGAGGACTACGCCGCGCCCATCGGCAGCCGCGCGGCCGGCGCGGCTTTCAAAGACACTTGGACGCTCTCGGACATTGACGTCTACGAACACGGCGAGCTAGCCGAGCGCAGCCCCGCCGCCTACGCTGTGATTGACGCCGCGCGGCAGACGCATGGCAAATCCATGATGAGCTATCTGATTATGATGGCGGTGCGTTTGATCGAAATGCGGCGCATCTTGAAAGACACTGGCAGCATCTACCTGCATTGCGACGATACCGCCAGCCATTATCTCAAGCTGCTCATGGATGCCGTTTTTGGGGCGCGGAGTTATCGCAATAGCTTAGTATGGAAGCGGACCTCCGCCCACAATAGCGCAAAGAACTATGGACGAATTACGGATACTATTCTGTATTACTCAAATGGCGAAAACTATGTATGGAATAAAGTCAGCCAAGCATATGATAAAGAATACCTAGACAGGTTCTATCGTTATAAAGATGAGAAAGGGCGTTTTCGTGTTGGCGACTTGACAGGGGCCGGCTTACGACATGGTGATTCGGGCAAACACTGGCGCGGAGTCAATCCCAGCAAAAAAGGGCGACATTGGGCAGTGCCGATGAAAACGTTGAGCCAAGCCTATCCCAACCGTGACTTATCGTCGCTATCGACACAGAAGAAGCTCGATTTGCTTGACGAAGCTGGTTTGGTTTACTGGCCGAAAAGAGGGACTGTGCCGTCTCTGAAACGCTATTTGGATTTAACGAAGGGTGTCCCAGTGCAAGAACTCATCGCAGATATTCGACCGATTGGCTCGCGGGCAAGAGAACGCACCGGCTACCCCACGCAAAAACCAATCGCCCTGCTGGACCGCATCATCAGCGCTAGCAGCAACGAAGACGACGTCGTCTTCGATCCCTTCTGCGGCTGCGCCACGACGCTGGTCGCGGCCGACCGCCTCAACCGCGAATGGGCCGGCATCGATCTATCGCCGCTGGCGGTCAAGCTGGTGGACCAGCGTATCCGCGACGACCGCGGCGCGCTCTGGGGCGGCGTCATCGTGCGCGACGACCCGCCGCGGCGCAGCGACATGGGCAAATTGCCCAATTACCGCACGCACAGGCACAGGCTCTATGGCGAGCAGGAAGGCGTCTGCGCCGGCTGCGATACGCATTTCCCCTTCAAAGTCATGGAAGTCGACCACATCCTGCCGCGCAGCAAAGGCGGCAGCGACCATTACGAGAATTTGCAATTGCTCTGCACCCACTGCAACAAGAGCAAGGGCAGCAAGACGATGGCGGAATGGCGCGCGGCACAGCGCGCCACTTGACAATTTCGCCGCTTACGATATTCTAATCACCATTCAAAATGAAGAAAGCTGAGCGCATGCCCTTGAAAATCGCCATGATTGGCGCGGGTTCGGTCGGGTTCACCCGCCGTTTGATGAGCGACTTGCTGACCGTGCCGGAATTCGCCGATACCCATTTTGCCTTGATGGACATTTCCCAGCGCAACCTGAGCATGGTGGCGCAATTGTGCCAGCGCGACATCAGCGCCAACGGTTTGCGGGCCACCATCAGTTCCACGCTGGACCGGCGCGAAGCGATCGCCGATGCCGATTACATCATCTGCATGATTCGCCAAGGCGGCTTAGCGGCTTTCGCATTGGACATCGACATTCCGCTGAAATACGGCGTTGACCAATGCGTGGGCGACACGATCTGCGCCGGCGGCATCATGTACGCTCAGCGCACGATCCCGGTTTTGCTGGACATCTGCCGGGACATCCGCGCTGTTGCCAAGCCGGGCGCGCTCTTCCTCAACTACTCCAATCCCATGGCGATGAATACCTGGGCATGCAACAAATATGGCGGCGTGCGCGCCATCGGGCTTTGTCACGGCATCCAGCACGGCCACGAACAGATCGCCGAGTGCATTGAATTGTGGGCGCGGCGCGAAGGTCTGATAGCTGACGATGAGCGCGTGACCATGCGCGATGTGCATATCATCTGCGCCGGCATCAATCATCAGACCTGGTACATTCAGGTCAAGTGGCGCGGCATGGACATGACTCCGCATCTGCTGGAAATGTTCGAGGCGCACCCGGCTTTCCGCGAAGAAGAAAAACTGCGCATTGATGTCTTGCGGCGCTTCGGCTATTACTCGACAGAATCGAACGGGCACCTCAGCGAATATCTGCCCTGGTATCGCAAACGCCCCGATGAGATCCGAGACTGGATCGACCTAAGCCGCTGGATCCACGGCGAAACCGGCGGCTACCTGCGCGTCTGCAGCGAGGGGCGGGCTTGGTTCGAGACCGATTTTCCCAAGTGGCTGGCGGAAGATCCGCCGCGCATCAGCGCCGACAAGCGCAGCCTGGAACATGGCTCCTATATTATAGAAGGGCTGGAGACGGGCCGCGTCTATCGCGGGCATTTCAATGTGCCGAACCAAGGTTACATCAGCAATCTGCCGGATGGCTGCGTGGTCGAGATCCCCGGCTACGTGGACAAGAACGGCATCAATATGCCGGTCTTGGGCGACCTGCCACTGGCTTGCGCCGCGACTTGCTCAGCCAGCGTGCGCGTGCAGGAGATGGCGATGGAAGCGGCTGTACAGGGCGATGTCACCCTGCTCAAGCAAGCCATGCTGCACGATCCGCTGGTGGGCGCGGTATGCAACCCCGAAGAAGTCTGGCAGATGACGGACGAGCTGCTGGTCGCGCAAGCCGAGTGGCTGCCGAATTACGCCACAGCGGAAATCGAAGCGGCGCGGCAGCGCCTGGCGGCGCATGAGGCGCGCGGGACGCGGGTGAAACTGCTGGATACAAAAGGCGCCGCTCGTTTGCCGACGCGCAGCGTCGCGGAATTGGCCGATGATAAGTTGGCGCAGGCGACAGCGCGGACGTCCGACAAGGGCTAGGTAGGTCCAAGCCTATATATTGTAAGGGCGGCACATGGTCCGCCCATATTAGCGAATGAAACGGTATTTATGACTGGCAATAACGGCGCGGAGCCGATTCTAGAAGTCCGCAACTTAAAGACCCATTTCTTCACGGAACGCGGCGTGGTGAAGGCGGTCAAGGGCGTCAGCTTCAGCCTGGAAAACGGGCAGACCCTGGGCATCGTCGGCGAAAGCGGCTGTGGCAAGAGCGTCACGGCGCATTCGATCATGCAATTGATCAAATCCCCGCCCGGCGAGATCGTCGAGGGCGAGATCGTCTTCCGCCGGCAGAAGCGCCGCGCCGAAACGATCGACATTGTAAAGCTCGACCCCAAGGGCGTAGAAATGCGCAGCATCCGCGGCGGCGAGATCTCGATGATATTTCAAGAGCCGATGACCTCGTTGAATCCGCTGCATACGATCGGCAGACAGATCGCCGAAGTGGTGGAATTGCATCAGGGGCTCAACCGCAAGGAGTCGATGAAAGTCGCAATTGATATGCTCGACCGTGTGCGCATCGCCGACCCGCAAGAGCGAGTCAAGCAATATCCGCATCAGCTGAGCGGCGGCATGCGCCAGCGCGTGATGATCGCGCTGGCGCTGTCTTGCAATCCGTCGATTTTGATCGCGGACGAGCCGACGACCGCGCTGGATGTCACGATTCAGGCGCAGATTATCGACCTGATGGAGCAACTGCAAGCGGACTTCGGCTCGTCGATCATCATCATCACGCATAATCTGGGCGTGGTATCGCAAATGGCGGATAATGTGGCGGTGATGTATTTCGGGCGCGTGGTCGAATATGGCACGGCGATCGACATTTTCCGTAATCCCCAGCATCCTTATACGATTGGATTGTTGCAGTCGATACCGGTTCTGGGCCGGCGCAAGGATATCTTGGTGCCGATCAAAGGCATCGTTCCCAACGCCATCTCCGACATTCCGGGCTGCGCCTTTGCCGACCGCTGCCCGCATGCGATGGCGAAATGCCGCAGTCATCTGCCGCCGGCCTCGACCGTCGCTGGCGAGCATACGGTGGCTTGCTGGCTGCATGAGGACGCTGCGGCGGACGCGGACGCTGCGAAAGCGCCGGGGGCGACAGTCTAATTTGCTTGTGAATTAACCTGCCGCTAGCGCTGGCGGGCTAATTTTTGTCAATCACTTTATGGAGGAAACGCAATGAAGCGTTCACGTTTTTTTTCTGTGCTGCTATTGCTAGCGGCGCTATTTGTTGTGGGGGGGGGCAGCTTCGCGCAGATGGGCGAGGTGGCTGACCCTGTGCCTTACCCCGAAGGCGTTCAGTTGGGCGAAAACCCGATTGTGCGCTTCAATCTGGATGAGATGCTGGTCTACCAAGGGC
This sequence comes from Phototrophicaceae bacterium, assembly GCA_965116975.1. Lineage (GTDB taxonomy): Bacteria > Chloroflexota > Anaerolineae > Aggregatilineales > Phototrophicaceae > UBA6055. The sequence goes on along the minus strand of OZ220735.1, from coordinate 197,278 downwards.
TGGATTCTTACAGCGAACCGGCATGGATCACGGAGCTGGTCGAAGCCGGCGATTTGCCGCCGGTGGCAGAGCGCCTGCCCGAAAATCCCCAGGTCATCCTGGAATCTGGCATGAGCACCGGTCCCGGCGTTTATGGCGGCCAATGGCGCGACTTCTCGGCCGTGCCGACCGAAGGCTGGAATCTCTGCGCTCGTCAAACACAGGGCTGGTTCGGCATCAACTACATCTATGGCGAATCGCTGGTCAAGTCTGGTCCTATGTTCCTGCGCAAGGACAACCTGGAGCCGCTGCCGAACCTGGCGACGGATTGGGAGTGGAGCGACGACGGCATGCAGCTGACGATGAACATCATCCGCGGCGCCAAGTGGTCCGATGGCCATCCCTTCGGCGTTCACGACATCATGTTCACCTGGGAACACGTCATTCAAGATGAGAACGTCGACTCCTGGACGACCGGCTCCACCTTCTCCATCGGCGGCGAGCCGATCACTTTGGAAGCGGTTGATGACGATACCATTCTCTGGACCTTCCCGGTGCCTTATCCGGTGCAGCAGCTATTCAACATGGACTTCCTTGACTTCAACATCTGCGCCGAGCATGTCTATGCGCCGATGCACCCGGCCGTCAACTCGGATTCCGACTACGACACCTTCAAGACCTTCCAGGTACAGGACGATCTTCCAGTACCGAGCATGGGTCCTTGGGTCGCCACCAAATATCAGATTGACGAGTTCATGGTTATGCGCCGCAACCCCTATTACTGGAAGGTTGACGAGCAAGGCAATCAACTGCCCTACCTGGACGAAGTCACCTTCGAGAAGGGTCCCAGCGGCATTGGACGCACCCTAGGCACGCTGGCGGGATCCATCGACCACACCAACCTAGAGAACCCCAGCACCTACGTAGAAGCCATCACCCGCTCGCAAGAGGACGATGCCCACTTCCGCATCGAGTGGGGTCCGGAGACCCTGGCTTTCAACATTCAATTCAACTTGTCGTCTAGCCTGGGCGTAGAAGACGAGCGCGATCAAGCCTTGCGCGATCTCTTCCGCAATCAAAGTTTCCGCCGCGCGGTGCAGCATGCCGTTGATGGCGACGGCATCGGGCAAGCGGTCATTCGCGGTCCCTTTATGCGCGGTTTTGCCGGCGGTCTCACCCCTGGCTCGCCCTACTTCGACATCGACAGCGTCGTTTATTATCCCTACTCGCCGGATTCCGCTCGCGCGCTGTTGGCGGAATTGGGTTTCGAGGATACCGATGGCGATGGCATCGTCAACTGGACTGATGGTCCGCTGGCTGGCGATAATTTGACCATCGTGCTGAATACAAGCGTCGCCGCCGAAGCCACGGGCCAAATCGGCGAAGCCTTTGTACTGCTGATGCAGGACGTCGGCGTACAGGTCAACTTGCGCCCGCTGCAGGGTCCAGCTGGCGATGACGCGATTGTCACCGGGCGTTGGGAAGCGCGTGTCAACCGCATGGGTCAGGAATTCACCACTTCCTTCACCCGCTGCCGCGACCTGGGTCCCATCACCACGACGACCCCGGCCTGGCACCGCGCCGATGGCGATTCCCGCGATTTGCTGGATTTCGAAGCGGAGCTGATTGAGATCGTCGAGGATTTCTGCCTGGAACCGGGTTTTGAAGAACGCCGCGCTTTGATGGCTCGCTACAACCAGATCTTCACCGAGAACGCCTACAATGTCGGCGGCATCATCGGTCGCTTTGGTTTGGCATTGGCGCAGCGCTTCAACAACATACCGGCTGGCGCGCCGCCCTTCTTCTATCAATGGACTTGGGGCAATGTCATTCCAGAAGCCGTTTGGGTCAACCCAGACGAGCAATTGACCCAGAGTCAGCCTGGCATCGTGCCGATGTACGCCATGGACGATATGTAGGGGCTGCCAAGCCAGTTCCTAAATCACAAGCCCCTCCTTATGATTTGGGAGGGGCTTTCCCTGCCCTGTCGGCGCGAGCCAAGAGGGTGAGGCAAGCGTTTTTGCCGGCGATCAGCTTGTTGCGTTATACTGCGTTGAAATGTTATCCGCTGCGAGAGGCAGCCCATGATACGGTTCATCATTCAGCGACTTGTCTCTTCCGCCATAATTTTGTTGATAATTGGCGCAGTGGCTTTTTTTATTATTCAATTGCCGCCGGGCGATTTTGCCGATGTCTATAAGCGCGAGCTGATCGCGCTGGGCGGACAATCGGAAGAGGAAGCGGAGGCTGCGGCGAACCAACTGCGCGACCGTTATGGCTTGCGCGACCCAGTTCCGGTGCAATATATCAACTGGATAAGCGGCATCGTTTTGCGGGGGGATTTTGGCTTCTCTTTCTCTTACCGCGCCGATGTGGGCGAATTGATCGCGCAGCGCCTGCCGCGCACGATTGGCATCGCGCTGGCGGCGCATGCCATCTCGTCACTCGTCGGCATTGCCTTGGGCATTTATGTGGCAAACCGGCAATACAGCCTGGCAGACAATACGGCGGCTGCTTTCGCATTTTTGGCGACATCCATCCCGCGCTTTTCTTTGGCTTTGATATTCTTGTACATATTGGCTTTTGAGCTGGGTCAGGAACATGTAAGTTCCATGTTTTCGCCCGAATTCCGCTTTGCACCGTGGTCGGTGGAGAAGGCTGTTGATTTGATTCGGCATGTCTGGCCCGTTATCTTCATCGCTGGCTTTGGCGGGGTCGCCCGCAACATGCGCGTCATGCGCGGCAATCTGCTCGATGTGCTGAATCAGCAATACGTGACCACCGCGCGCTCCAAGGGACTGCACGAGCGGCGGGTGATGAATCGGCATGCGGTGCCAAATGCCCTGCACCCGGTCGTCGCCTATCAGGGCACGGCTCTGCCCTATATGCTGCAAGGGGAGTTGGAAGCGGCCATCGTCTTCGGCTTGCCGACTATCGCGCCCATGTTTTATGAAGCTTTGCTGAAGCAGGACATATATATCTCCGGCAGCATCATGCTGCTCTACGGCATTTTGCTGGTCCTGGGCAATTTCATCGCGGATATGGCGCTGGGCATCCTCGACCCGCGCGTCAGCTATAGTTAAGCAAGGGATGTGACAGGTGCAGGACATCTACGAAGCCGAACTTCCGTCCGAAGACGACGCGGAAGAAAACAGCGACAGCTACTCGCAGTTGGTCTGGCAGCGCTTCAGCCGCAGCCGCGCCGCCATCGTCGGCGCGCTGATGGTGCTGATGCTATTCATCCTGGCATTGTTCCCGGAATTCTTCTCCCCCTACGATTTTTATGCGACCAAACTGGGTGATTCTTACATTCCGCCCTCCGAAATTCGTTATATTGACGTCGATGGCAATTTTCAATTACGCCCCTTTGTTTACAAATCGGAATTGGTGATTGACCCGGTCACTTATCAAGCGAAGCCCGTGGTGGATACCGAAGATCCGCATTACATTCATTTTTTCGTCCGCAGTTGGGAATACAAGCTCTTTGGCTTCATCACGACCGACTTGCACTTATTTGGCTTGGCTAACGACGAAGTGCGGGCGCATATCCTGGGCACGGACCGCTTCGGGCGCGACTTGTGGGGGCGCATCTGCCTGGCGGGTCGGGTCTCGCTGTCATTGAGCATATTGGCGGCGCTGATTGCCATTGTCATCGGCTCCTCGGTCGGTGTCATCTCTGGCTATTACGGCGGCGCCATCGACAACGTGATTCAGCGTTTCGTCGAAGTGGTCATGTCCTTCCCCGAGCTGCCGCTGTGGATGGCGCTGGCGGCGGTGATACCCAAGACCTGGTCTTCGGGGCAGATCTTTCTGGTCATGGCTTTCATCTTTCCTTTCTTGCGCTGGGCGGTGCTGGCGCGGGAAGTGCGCGGCAAGGTGCTGTCGCTGCGCGAGACGGATTTCATCCTGGCGGCGAAGGAGCAAGGCGCGGGCGACTTCCGCATCATCTTCAAACACCTCTACCCCAATGTACTCAGTCATGTCATCGTGATTCTGACGCTGATGATCCCCGATATTATCTTGGCGGAAGCCTTCCTTAGCTTCTTGGGCATCGGCATTCAAGAACCGCTGACAAGTTGGGGCTTCTTGATGAAGAGCGCGCAAAGCCTGGAGACGCTGGGCCAAAATACCTGGATATTGACGCCGGTGCTTTTCATCGTGGTGGCGGTGCTGGGTTTGAACTTCCTGGGCGACGGTTTGCGCGACGCCGCTGATCCATACTCGAATCTGTGATAGGAATGGCGCAGGCATGTCAAACATAGAAGCCGAAAATAGCAAGCGCGATATCATCCTCAAGGTCAAGGACCTCAAAATGCACTTCCCGCTGCGGCAGGGCATGTTGCAGCGGCAGGTTGGCGTCATCAAAGCCGTTGACGGCGTTTCCTTCGAGCTGCGCGAACAGGAAGTGATGGGACTGGTTGGCGAAAGCGGCTGTGGCAAGACTACCGTTGGGCGCGCCTTGCTGCGCTTGTATGACCCGACCGATGGCGAGGTGCTATTCCACAAGCGCGATGGCGATTGGGTCGATGTCGCCCAGCTCAACCGCAAAGAGATGAAAAACCTGCGCAAGGAAATGCGCATGATCTTTCAAGACCCTTTCAGTTCCTTGAATCCACGCTTGACCGTGCGGGATTTGATCGCCGAGCCCCTGGTTATCCATGGACTGGCCTCCGGCAGCGAGATCACGGCCCGCGTGGCGCAGCTCATGAACGCGGTCGGCTTGAAGCCGGCTTATATGGGGCGCTACCCGCACGAGTTCTCCGGTGGCCAGCGGCAAAGGATCGGCGTCGCGCGCACGCTGGCGCTGAATCCGCGCCTGATTGTGGCTGACGAGCCGGTCTCGGCGCTGGACGTGTCGGTGCAGGCGCAGGTGCTGAACCTCTTGCAGAACCTCAAAGACGATTACCGGCTGACCTTCATTTTCATCTCGCACGATCTGTCGGTGGTCGAGCATATCTGCGACCGGATCGCTGTGATGTATGTGGGCAATCTCGTCGAGGTAGCGCCGACGGATGAGTTGCTGCGCAACCCCAAGCATCCCTACACGGAAGCGCTGGTTTCGGCTGTGCCGCCGGCCGATCCGCTAATCAAAATGGAGCGCGTCATCCTGGAGGGCGATGTGCCCAGCCCGGCCAATCCCCCCTCCGGCTGTGTCTTCCATCCGCGCTGCCGCTACGCGCAAGACATCTGCACGCGGGAGATTCCGCCGCTGCTGGAGATTGCGCCCGGCCACAGCGCGCGCTGCCACTTCGCCGAGGAATTGGAATTGCAAGGAGTCGCAAATGTCCAGCTCCCCTAAAGCTACGCCAAAGCAGCCGGCGGGACTTGAAAGTATTGCGGCAGCCCACGGGCGCTTTTTCGCTGTGTTAGCCTACATCGTTCCCGTTCTGGGGGGCTTGGTTGGGCTGGCGCTGGACGGGCGCAATCCGCTGACGCGGAATCACGCGCGGCAGAGCATCGCGGCTGTTTTGACATTGATACTGAGCTTTCTGGTTTGGGCGGTGGGAGCTTACGCAATCGGGCTGATTCCCGTCATGGGTCCGATTTTCTCCATATCGCTGTTTTCGCTGGTCGTGGCGATGTTGATCTTTCTGGCGATCAATTGGCTTATCAGCTTGCTGATGGCGCTGCGCGGTCAAGAACGGGCGATTCCCATTGCGAACAAGCTTGTCGGTCGCCTGTTTGCTAGGGACCTCAAGGCGAAGACCGTCGGCGCGGCTGCTTAAAGCGTTATGGTTTCTTCGTCAAGTGAGTTGAACAGAATCCTAAGCCATTGGGCTTGGGCGGTGCCGATTATCTTAATCGTTGCCACATTGAGCTTTTGTCAATTTGACAACTACACGCCGAGCCTGGATGAATTCTACTCGCTGCACAATGCCGGACTTTCGATCGGAGGTCCGTTTTCGCCCATAGAGTTTTTTGATGAATTACGCCGCTTAGCTCCCGATCACATGCCGGGCTATTTTGTTTTTTTGAGCCTCTGGGGCAACCTCGTCTCGACCGATGCTGTTATTGCCCGCGTCCCAGGAATCTTCGCGGGGCTACTTTCTTTGACTATAACATATCGCCTGGCGCGTGATACCGTTGCACCCGTGGCCGGTTTGTTTGCGCTAAGCATCGTCGCTGGTAACACGCATTACAACTTCTATTATGATCATATTCGCATGTACAGCCTAGTTGTCTTCGTTTCCGGCTGCATTCTTTGGATCTATTTTCGCATGGTAGCGCGGCCAAGCCGCATTAGCGCAAAGTACTTTTTTGCATTCACTGTTGCTGTTGCTGCTCTAATGAGCTTGCAAGCGCTGTCTTCTTTTGTGCTCATATTTGCTTTGAGTCTCAGCCATCTGCTTATAGTCAAGAAATCGAGACAATGGTTCGCTGTGCCTGCCGCAATTGCTACGGCGCTGGTTTTACTCTCACCGGCAATTGTCAGCGTTGCCGCATCTGGGCTGAATTCATGGAAAGTCAGGACTTTTAGCCATGAGGTGATAGATGGCATTGAATTCGTTGTCGCGCATCTGAATGTAATGCTTAACAATCAGCCGATATTGCTGCTGCCTGTGCTTTTTGGATTGCTTTATGCAGTCGGCAAGAAAACAATTGCGGGTGGCGCATGCCTTCTCATTTGGTGTCTTGGTTTGGCGGTCATGGCAGCCACCTATGAATTAGTTCAGGAGTTCGGAACAAAGCACATACGTTACAGTTTGTCACTGTTGCCGCCCTTCACGCTAGCTATGACGGGCGGCATTTATGCACTCTATCGCTCCCGAGGTTGGTTGATACTCCTCCTCCTCCTTGCTTATGCGATTGCTGGCATCAGTTTCCAGCGGAGCAATGAATGGAGACAGTATCTTACCTATGGCCGAGTCATGAGTTTCATCAGACAGCCCATCCATATCATTGCTCGCATGGCGCGGGAAGAAGAACAGAATCCCTTGGTCTTCACTTACGCGGATTCTTATCACTGGCTAGAGTGGGATGTGATAAAACACTACGGTTATAGTGATGGATACTACTTCTTCACGCAACACGGCTTGACTATCAATCGCATTTCTGAGGATCTGGCATCGATTACTTTTGACGCAGTCACTGCACCTGCAGTTTGGATCACTTATCAAATATCCAAAGCAACGCCGGACATGGAACCGATCATTTCATTAATGGACCAGCGCCACTACCAGCTATGTCATACAGACAACCTGCAAGTCGATACTGTGGTTCTACGTTTCCGTTGGCTGACACAGGATTGTGATTCGGCCCCCAAGGTGGTTGCATCCGGCGAAACAGACATTATCACATATCAGTTCTACGGGGCGCTGGTTAGGCTCGGGGATGCGGAGTTGCTGTTCAGCGACCGCTGGCAGAGCAAAGTGGATTTACCTCACGAAAACTACAACATCTCGTATCAGCTCGTTTCCACCGATTTGAATAAAGTCGCGCACCTTGATCTGCGACTTTGGTCGCAAGATAGATTACGACAATACTTCATAGACATTTCTGGAGTTCCGGCAGGCACATATCGGCTAGTGGCAATTGTCTACAATACCGAGACTGGCAACCGCGTACCCTGGCTGGATAACCCTGGTCCGATACCTGAGATGCTTCCGCTTGCCGAGGTGAAAATACCCCTCACAATTATTGACCCGTGAGTTGGAATCCGTTACTTTACACCTACGCCGATATTCAAGATATTGGACAATGGGGGAAGGACGAGAGCACGTGCTATTGCCAGACCTGCGAAGCGAGCTTTGCCAGCTCCATGCCGAATTGCCAAAGAACAATCTGGTCGCTTGGACCAGCGGCAATATCAGCGCGCGCGACCCCGACAGCGACCTGGTGGTCATCAAGCCGAGCGGACTGCTCTTCGAGGATTTGACGCCGGAAAACATGGTGGTCACGGACTTGGAGGGGCGCGTGGTTCAGGGCGATCTCAGTCCGTCGTCGGACACCGCATCTCATTGCTACATATATCGACACATGTCGGCGGTTCATGGTGTGGCGCATACCCATTCGCGCTATGCGACAGCTTTTTCGGTGGTGGGCGAGGCGATCCCCTGCGTGACGACGGCGATGGCAGACGAGTTCGGCGGCGAGATCCCCTGTTGTGGTTTTTGCTTGATCGGCGGCGAACAGATAGGCAAGCTGGTGGTTGACAAATTGACCGGGCATCGCAGCCCGGCCGCGCTGCTGCGCAATCACGGCGTCTTCACGATTGGCGACAGCGCCGCAGCAGCCGTCAAGGCGGCGGTGATGACGGAGGACAATGCCGCGATTGTCTGGACGGCGCGTCAACTGGGCGAGATCATCACGATTCCGCAAGAAGATATTGATAAGCTGCACGACCGCTATCAGAATGTCTATGGGCAGCGTTGATTGGCATCAAGCGCAGCGGCGCGAAGTAATTTACTTGCGCGGCAAAGTAGACAGAGAAAAAACGCAAAATATACAGGATGCGTGTAGGGAGAATTACAGAGCAATCGCGCCAGATTATTTCCGTAAGCGCCGAAGGTCGCGTAGACACTGATCGTCAGCCGCCCCTACATCTTCTTAGATTTATGTGACATTCGACATATAATGGTTCTGATTCGATTATTCTAATAATGTGAATTACATATATTCTCACTGCCATTTTTCTCTGTGCCACTGTGGACAATTTTCTTTACTTACTTGGTTTTACTAAGGAGTGAGACATGGCGCTAAACGCTAATCAAATTTGGTTCTTAACCGGCAGTCAGCATCTGTACGGACCGGAAGCGATTGAGCAGGTCGGGCGGCATTCGCGGGAAATTGCGGGTGTTCTCAATTCCGTCGCCGCCATTCCTGTCGAGATCGTCTATAAGCCGGTGTTGACCACGACGGACGAAATCTACAGCATTTGCAGGGCAGCCAACAATGACCCGAATTGCGTCGGCCTCATCGCCTGGATGCACACCTTTTCGCCGGCGAAGAACTGGATTGCCGGCTTGACGGCGCTGGATAAACCGCTGCTGCACTTGCACACGCAGTACAACCGCGATATTCCCTGGTCCGACATTGATATGGACTTCATGAATCTCAACCAGGCGGCGCATGGCGACCGCGAGTTCGGCCATATCATGAGCCGGCTGCGGCTGCGGCGCAAGGTGCTGGTCGGGCATTGGCGCGATGCAGCCGTGCAGGGGCAAATCGGCGTCTGGGCGCGCGCGGTCCGCGCCTGGCAGGAAACGCGCGCGCTGAAAGTGGCGCGTATCGGCGACAATATGCGCGCGGTGGCGGTGACCGAAGGGGACAAAGTCGCGGCGCAGGCGCAATTCGGATATCAGGTGAATGGCTACGGGGTCGGCGACCTTGCCGCTGTGGTCAATCAAGTGAGCGATGGGGAAATTGACGCGCTGGTCGCGGAATACGAGATGGCATACCGCATGAGCGCCGATTTGCGCAAAGGCGGCGATCGTCACGAGTCGATAAGGGAAGCGGCGCGGATTGAGCTCGGTTTGACGCAGTTCTTGCAGGATGGCGGCTTCACTGCATTCACGACGACATTTGAGGATTTGCACGGCTTGGCGCAATTGCCGGGCTTGGCTGTGCAGCGCCTGATGGAAGCGGGATATGGTTTTGGCGCCGAGGGCGACTGGAAAACAGCGGCGCTGCTGCGGTCTTTGAAGGTGATGGCGGAAGGGCTTGATGGCGGCACCTCGTTCATGGAGGATTACACCTATCATTTCCATCCGGACAATACGGCGGTACTGGGCGCGCACATGCTGGAAATTTGCCCGACCATCGCGGCTGCGCAGCCCAACCTCGAAGTGCATCCGCTGGGCATCGGCGGCAAAGCCGACCCGGCGCGGCTGGTCTTCAACACGGCGGCCGGGCAGGCTTTGAACGCCTCGCTGATTGACCTGGGCGATCGCTTCCGCATGATCGTCAACACCGTGGACGTGATCGAACCAGAAGCTGAACTTCCCAATTTGCCGGTGGCGCGGGCTTTGTGGAGGCCGCATCCCAACCTGCAAATCGGCGCGGCCGCTTGGATCTACGCCGGTGGCGCGCATCATACGGTTTTCAGCCAGGCTTTGAGCGCCGAGCATATTTATGACTTCAGCGAAATGGCTGGCGTGGAATACCTGCAGATTGACAAGTCAACCGACCTGCGCCACTTCAAGAACGAATTGCGCTGGAATGACGCGGCTTACAAGTTAGCCTCCATTTAACCTTTGCGCGCCCTGGGGGCTCGCGCTCTCCCCAATCTATGCTATCCGAAGATTTGTCGGCGTCGCAAGCGAGAGCTGATGTTGCTGTGTGCATCTCAATGTTGGCAAAATGAACAAACACTGTATCCTCTGCGTTCTCAGTAAAACCAAGAAAGTAATGCAAATTATTATGGGGATGTGTAGGGGCGACCTGTAGTGGTCTTGAAAAACTGGGCACCTAGAAAAGAGAGAATTCTAGAGTAACAGTGAAAGGGACACGCTCATGGGGAAATACCGGAAGCACTCGCCGGAAACGAAGGTCAGAATTGTGCTGGAAATCCTTCGCGGCGAGAAATCTCTGGCGCAAGCCAGTCGTGAGTACCAGATTAAGGACAGCCTGCTTTACCGCTGGAAAGACCAGTTTCTCGAAGGCGCGAAGCAGGCTTTCGCCTACGGTCAACCAGCCGAGCAGAAGCGTCGCGCGGACAAGATGGCTGAATTAGAGCGGCTAGTGGGAAAGCTGACCATGCAACTGGAAATTGCAAAAAAAGCCTCTCACTATGTGCAATCTCTACCACCCGAAAGCGAGAGCTAGCGCAGATGCTCAGCCAGGACTTTCCGGTGTCGGCAAGCTGCGCCGTACTCGAGCTGCCCCGCAGCAGCTATTATCATCAAGCCAAGCCGCGCGACTGTCAAAGCCTGCGTACTGCGATAGTGGAGGTTGCCGGGCGCTATCCCACCTATGGCAGCCGACGGATAGCGGCGCAGTTGAAGCGTGAGCCTTATATGATGGACGTGGGTCGGCATCTTGTTGGCTGGCTGATGCGGGAGCTGGATTTGACCCGCAAGCCGAAGCAGCGCCGGGGCAGCGGCACGGATAGCCGACATGGTTATGGGCGCTATCCGAACCTGGTCAAAGGGCTGCGGGCGCTGCGTCCGAACCAGATTTGGGTTGCCGACATCAGCTACTTGCGTCTGCGCTCGGACTTCATCTATCTGGCTGTCGTGATGGATGTGTACACGCGCGCGGTACGGGGCTGGCATCTGAGTTGGTCTTCGGATAAGAGCTTGACCTTGGCAGCCTTGCGCCAAGCGCTAGAAGATCATGCGGCGCCGGAGCTTCATCACTCCGACCAAGGGTCGCAATACGCCGCCAATGACTATGTCAAGCTGCTGCACGACGCCGGAACGCTAATCAGTATGTCTGCCGCGGGCGAGCCGAGCGAAAACGGCTATGCCGAGCGGTTGATCCGCACGATCAAGGAGGAGGAAGTGTACCTGAGCGAATACCAGAGCATGGAAGAAGCGCGCGAGCAACTTGGGCACTTCATCGAGGTGGTCTACAATACACAGCGCATTCACAGCGGCATAGACTACCGGACACCGGCAGAATACGAGGCGGAATGGCACAAATGTCCCCCCAAAATTTCTGCGATTTCCTGTCCAGTTTTATAGGACCACTACAGGGGATGGGGGTGTTTTTCAACAGAGTCAATCAGGTCGCCCGACGTTGCTACGTTTAGATTTCGGGCGACATGGTACTGCGCGTAGACACTGCAGGTCTGTCGCCCCTACATTTAGACCCTTCGTCGAGTTTTACATGACTAACTTGGATCTACTTCTGTGTTCTCTGTGTTGAAAATAATTTGAAGCGATTGCCCTGCCCCATATCGCTCATGTACTTGTCAAATGCCGACGGTTTGATATAAAGTGAAACATAGTGCTATCAGCGCTATATATGATAACTCGGTCCTGCAATGCCAGACCAAGATGCTGGCGCGCTATTTAATAGTTTAAGGATAAAGAAATATGGCAGCCAACGAAGGATCGTCTCATGATGTGGGATTGGTACGCAACCTTGGATTATTTGACATAACGATGATCGGTGTCGGCGCGATGATTGGCGCCGGCATCTTTGTTCTGACGGGCATCGCCGCGGGCACGGCGGGTCCCGCGCTTATTCTGGCTTTCGGCTTGAACGGCGTCATCACCGTTTTGACTGCCATGGTCTATGCCGAATTGGGCTCGGCGATTCCGGAAGCGGGCGGCGGTTATTTGTGGGTCAAAGAAGGCTTGCCCGGTCCCAATGGCTTCCTGGCCGGCTGGATGAGCTGGTTCGCGCATGCGGTGGCCGGCAGTCTCTACGGTGTTGGCTTTGGCGGGTTCATTTACGAGTTGATGCGCATTCTCTTGCTTGATCCAGAGGCGCACCATGCGGAGGGGGTGGGCGTCTTTCTATCCGGTCCCTTGCACCTGCCATTTGGTCTGGAATTGAGCGAAGCCGAGCTGGTGCAAAAGGGCTTCGCCGTATTGATCATCCTGCTCTTTTTGTACATCAATTATCGAGGAACGTCCGAGACGGGCGCGGTTGGCAACATCGTAACGGTCTTGAAAGTAATCATCATCATGATCTTCATCGTGAGCGGCTTGTTCGTCATTTTTGGCGATCCGATCCGCTTCGAAGCCTTCAATCCTTTTGCCCCGGGCGAGGGCATGCAGGGTATCATTGGCATTGTCAGCGCGATGGGTTTGACCTTCATCGCCTTTGAAGGCTACGAGATTATCGTGCAGGCCGGCGAGGAAGTCCGCAATCCGCGCAAGAATATCCCGCGCGCCATATTCCTGTCACTGGCCATCGTCGTGCCGATTTATATGCTGGTGGCTTTTGTCATTATTGGCGCGGTGGATCCGCCGGAAGGCCGGCTCATTCACGAATGGCTGGGTGAATTGGGCGAGATTGGCATCGCCCGCGCCGCCGCGCAGTTCATGCCTTTTGGCACCTTCCTCATCATGCTGGGCGCTTTGCTTTCGACGATGAGCGCGCTTAACGCCACGACCTTTTCTTCGACGCGCGTTTCCTTCGCCATGGGGCGCGACCGCGCCTTGCCCGACAGCTTCTCCAATGTCAGTTCCAAGACGCGCACACCCAATATCGCCTTGGGCTGGTCGGGCGTATTGATTTTGTTTGTGGCGCTGACGCTGCCGATCGAGGATGTCGCGGCTTCGGCCGATATCATGTTCATCTTGCTCTTCTTGCAGGTCAACCTGGCTGTGATCACGATACGCAGCAAATACGGCAAGAACCTGAAATACGGTTTCCTGCTGCCGTTTTTCCCCATCTTGCCGATGGTCGCCATCGGCATGCAATTCTTGCTGGTGCTGTCGCTCTTCGGGGTCTCGATAATCGCCTGGGTCTACGCCGCGGTTTGGATCGGCGCGGGCTTTCTCATCTATTACTTCTACGCCCGGCCCCGCCAAGAACGCGCGCATCGGACTGCCGTATTGCAGCAGACGGAATTGATGCGGCCGAAGGCGGATGTGCCCTATCGCGTTTTGGTTCCCGTTGCCAATCCTGAAACGCTATCGACCTTGCTGCCGCCGGCGATTCACGCCGCCGAGCAGAATGACGGCAAGGTAACGCTATTGCACATCGTCACAGTACCGTCGCCGACGCCCTTGTCCTCGGGCTATGAGTATTTGGAAGCCAGCGATTCCTTGCGCGAGAAAGCCATTGCGATGGTCCGCGACGAAGACGTGGCGGTGGAATATATCGTGCGCGTCGCCCGCCGCGTCGCGCCGGCGATCATTGATACAGCGCATGAGCAGCGCGCGGATTTGGTGGTGATCGGCTGGCAAGGCGTCCGGGACAATGACGGCATGACGGTGGTTGGTTCCAATATCGACCAGGTGCTAGCCGAGATCAATTGTGATGTGATGATGTTGCAGCCCGGCAATACCCGCGGTGTCAAGCGCGTGCTGATGCCGATTGCGGATCCGCGGCAGGTGGGCTATGCGCTGCAACTGATTCAGTTGTTCTCCAGCACGCCGGACATGGTTCTGGATATGATGCACATCTTTTCCACGGATACGCCAGCGGTGGAACGGGAGCGTTTTACCCGCGCCTTGCAGCGCCAGATCGAGGCGATGAAAGTTGCAGACAGGCAGGTCAATCTGCTGACCGATGTCAGTTCCGATCGCATTGACGCCATCGTGAGAGCCGCGCGCGACTATGATTATGTGGCGCTGGGCGAGACCCGCGATACGCGGGTGAAGCAACGGCTCTTCGGCAATACGTCCATGCGCATCGCGGAACGGACGGGGGCGCCGGTTGTGCTGCTGCATCCGGAAAAAAGCCCGCTGCAATTTGGCTTGCAGCAAGCCTTCAACTATGTGCGCGGCGGTTATGCGGCGGTGGACCCGGAATCGCGCGAACGCCTGGAAGAGCAGGGCTATATCGTGGAAAGCGAGCCAGGAACGGACGGCAAGCTCAAATCATCGGTGAGCCAACCGCTGATCATGCTCATCGGCGCGCTGACATTGATTTCGGCTGTCATGATGTTCGCCGGCAATGGCGCAACCTTGACCTGGATCGGCGTCTTGATTTATTTCGGCAGTTTGCTGGTCTTCACTTTCGTTGCGGTGCGCGCGGCGCGCGCGCCTGCCTAGCCTTAGCGAGAGACGCGCGCCGCGATTTGTCGCTAGACACAAATCTCTGTCCGCTGCGGTCACTGTGTTGAAATCCAAAACTGTCGAATTTGATGGGCGGCCTGTGGCTCGCCAATCAAATTTGGCGCAAAATCGTGGGCGATTGCCCGGTGCCCATGCGCATTTTCTTGCGCATGAATCCTTGATTTGCTATGCTCTCATAAGATGAAGGAATATCTGCATACGCTGGGCGCATTGTTCCCGCGCGGATGTCCACGTCGCGCTGCTAGGATAGAGAAGGAGGTGCCACGGTACTTGCGATACTTGCGTCAACCATAACCATAAGATAGACACATTAACATTAAGGAGAAAAAAATGTCGAAACGTATTCTAACAATCGCAATCCTTCTATTGGCATTCCTGGTGATGGCGCTGCCAGCCCATACACAGGAGGCAAATGAAGGCGGCACGCTGATCATGATGCAATCCGCCGATGTGATTTCCTGGGACCAGACGCGCACGACCTGGCCCAGCATCCGCGATGTGCGGCCCCTTTATGACACCTTGCTGACGGTGGACGATAATGACAACCTGCTGCCCTTCCTGGCGACGGACTGGGAGATTTCCGAAGACGGGCTGGAATACACCTTCCACCTGCGCGAAGGCGTGATGTTCCACGATGGCACGCCCTGGAACGCCGATGCGGTGATCTTCAATATCCAGCGCCAAATCGACGATGAAGACGCGCGCGGGCACGTGCGCATGAGCCGCGTGGTCGAGATGGAAGCCCTGGATGAGCACACTGCCTGGATCAAGATTGGCGAAGCCAATGGCGACTTCATCTATGATGTGGCTGTAGGCACGGATTCCTATCAGATCAGCCCGACAGCCTGGGGCGAGGACGGCTCGACCTTCCACGAGAACCCCGTCGGCACCGGCGCTTTCATGTTCGAGGCGCACGAGCCGCAAAGCGAAATTCGCTACGTGAAGAACCCGAATTACTGGCAAGGCGTGCCGCTGCTTGATGGCCTCACGATTCGCATTCATGGCGATACGCAGGTGCGCTTGATCGAGATAGAATCGGGCAATGTGCATTATGTCGACGGCATCGAGCCGGAAGACGCCGTGCGCCTGCAGAATGACAGCGATCTCGTCGTGAACGCGCCGCTGGGTCCTGGCGTAACCATGATTAGCCTGAACACATCGCGCTATCCGATGACCGAGCTGTCGCTGCGCAAGGCCCTGGCTTACACGGTCGATTTCGACGCCATCATGGAAGAGATTCTCTTCGGCTTGCCCGTGCGCTCGCGCGGGGGCGTATCGCCCAATTCGCCCTATTGGACCGATGACCTGCCGGAGATCGCGCCATACGATCCGGAAATGGCTGGGCAGCTACTGGACGAAGCCGGCTGGCTAATGGCGGATGATGGCTTCCGCTATCGCGAATGCGACATGAACGAAGAAAACCCGCCCGCAGGCAAGGAATGCGTCGACGGCCGCGAGAAGCTGGTGGTCAACATGATTTCGGCCGACTTCGCGCTTTGGGGCTTGTTCAACGAGATCTATCAGGAGTACCTGACGGACGTCGGCATTGACGCGCCCATCAAGACGGCGGAATGGAACGCCATGCTCGACGAATGGCGAGAGAACCAAGGCAACTGGACTTTCGGGCACCACTCGCAGGGTTCCTTCTTCGCGGTGACATCGGCGATTGAAGCCTCTTGGGCGCCGGATTCCTTCTGGACCATTTACCAGATTGACGATGCGGTAGAGCCCTATTTGATCGAGGTAGCGGCGGAGCTGCAAGAACTCGCCGACGCATTTTCCGCCACCACCGACCTGGAAGAGCGCAAGCGGCTTTCGCACGCGGCGCAGAGCATCTTCTTGGAGCAGCAACTGACGATTTGGGGCTGGCACTCGCCCTGGATCAATGTTGTCAGCCCCAATGTGGAAGGCATCGAATTCGAGCTGGGCGGTCGCATTCCGTTGTTCCACAAGGCTTGGCTCAGCGAATAGACGAGCCGCAATATAGCGGGTCAGCCACCAGGCTGACCCCTACAGGTATTCTTTATAGCGAAAACTGCAGGGGCGACTCTGCAAGTAGCCCAAAATCGCCACAATATGTATGGGTTTTGAGGCGAATTGCATGCCTTATTATAAGATGTCCCCCCGCTCTTGGGTAAAGGGGCTGGGGGATTGGAGTTTGCCTTCATGCGCAAGTACATCGTAAAGCGGCTATTGCTTGCGATACCTACCATATTTGGCGCGATTACGGCGCTTTGGTTTGCCATGCAACTAGCGCCGGGCGATCCGGCTTTGATGTTTGTGCCGCCGGATTTCCAGGGCGAGGAGGCGGAAGAATACCTAGCGAAGATCAACGAGAAATACGGCTTTAATGATCCCCTGCCAATTCAGTATTTGCGTTACATGCGCAATACGCTGCAATTCGATTTTGGCGCGTCCTTGCGCACGCTGCGCCCGGTGACCGATGATTTGGCGCGCCGCGTGCCCAATACCGTGCGCTTGGGGGTGGCGGCTTCCCTGCTTTCCGCGTTCCTGGGCATCTCGATCGGCGTGCTGGCGGCCATCAAGCGCGGATCCTGGGTGGACAACATCTTGATGGTCATTGCTTTGGTCGGCGTCTCGATGCCCAATTTTTGGTTCGCGCTTGTGCTGATTCTCATTTTTGCTTTGTACATTCCGATATTGCCGCCATCCGGGCTGGGCGGGGCGAGGCACATGATCTTGCCTACCATCGTCCTGGGTTATACCAGCGCCGGCTACCTCGCGCGATACGTCCGTTCGAGCATGCTTGAGGTCATCAACAACGACTATGTGCGCACGGCGCGGGCGAAGGGACTTTCCGAACGCAATGTCATGATCAAGCACGCCTTGCGCAACGGGCTTTTGCCGGTGGTGAACGTGCTGGGCATCAATATGGCTTTCATTTTGGCAGGCTCTGTCATTGTCGAGACCGTATTCGCCTGGCCCGGCGTCGGCTTGTACTTGATTGATGGCGTCAACGGGCGGGACTTTCCGGTCATACAGGGGGCTGGCTTGCTCATCGCCACTTCCGTTGTTTTGGTCAATCTGCTCACAGATGTGCTGCTCGTCTATGTAGATCCGCGCATTCGTTTTGAGTGAGGCGCGCCTGCTCGACAGGGGAGTTGCAAAATGAAGCAAAAACAGCGCGACAATGAGGCCAATATCGCCCAGCTCGACAATCAGGAATTTCGCCGCCTTTCTGGTCCCAGGCGCGCGTGGCTGGAATTCAGCCGCAACCGATTTGCCCTGGTTGGCGCGGCTTTTATGGTATTCATCATCTTCATGGGTCTATCCGCGCCCGTCGTCACCACGCATGACCCATACGAGCAGTCGCTGCGCATGCGCATGAAACCGCCATCCGCGGAACACTGGCTGGGCACGGACGAGCTGGGACGGGATTTCTATTCGCGCTTGGTCTATGGCGCGCGCATCTCGCTCTTCGTGGGCATCGTCGGTACGGCTGTGGGTGTCTTTTGTGGCGCCATCGTCGGGCTCATATCGGGATTTTTCGGGGGCAGGACCGATACGCTGATCATGCGCGCCATCGATATCATGTACGCGTTCCCGGGCATCGTGCTGGCGATATTGATTGTGTCGGTGCTGGGAACCAGCTTGGTCAACTTGATCATTGTTTTGGCGATCTGGGCGGTGCCGACGCTGTCGCGCATTGTGCGCGGCAATGTCCTGTCCTTGAAGGAACTAGAATATGTCGAAGCCGCGCGGGCTCTGGGGGCGGGCCGCGCCCGCATCATGTTCGCGCACTTGTTGCCAAATACGCTGGCGCCAATCATCGTCTACGCGACGCTGGCTGTGGCCGGTTCCATCCTGACGACGGCGGCGCTGGGCTTCCTCGGCTTGGGCGTGCAGCCGCCGCAAGCCGAGTGGGGCAATATCCTCAGCAATGGGCGGCAATATCTGCGCAAAGCCCCGCTGCTGATGATCTTCCCGGGCACCTTGATCTTCTTGACCGTGATGTCAATCAACCTGATTGGCGACGCGCTGCGCGACGCGCTGGACCCCTATATTCAGTGAACGTTCAGAGATTATACAGAGATCATTTACGCTTCATAACGCGGCAAGCTGTTTCTTTCGCCCCTGTCACATTTCCGCGACCGAAATCTGCTAACAAAATATCAACTGAATACGACTGATTCTTTGAGAGGACTAAAGATGGAATTACAGATGAAGCTGGCGCGCGAGCGAGAAGCGCAATCGGGGACAGACCTGTGGCAGCGCTATGCGCGGGCTGAGCGGCTGCTGCCGGGCAAAGCCGCCAAGCTCACGTCCGACCTGACCATCAAACCGCGCTGGATCGCGGGCTCCGATCGTTTTTGGTATCGCTGGAAATCGCTGGCGGGCAGCGAATTTGTGCTGGTGGATCCAGCCAGCGGCGAACGAAAAGCCGCCTTCGATCACGAACGTTTGGCTGCCGCGCTCAGCCAAGCGAGCGGTGTGCCCTGTCAGACACGGCAATTGCCCTTTTGCGAAATCGAGTTCAGCGAAGATGGTCGCAGCGTCGTCTTTGACAGCGCTGCGGCGGGGTCCAGCGGACGCTGGTCCTGCGACTTGAGCGATTATGTCTGCGCGCGCCTGGGTGATGTGCCGAAGCCGCCAGGGGACGTCGCGCCTTCGCCCGACGGCAAGTGGGAAGCCTATACGCGCGACTATAACGTATGGGTTCGCTCTGTAAACAACGGGGAAGAACGCGCGCTCACCGCCGACGGCGCAGCGAAGAACGACTATGGCGAGCCTCTGCTTTCGCCGCTGACAACGGGTGGCATTGAAGACGCGCCGCCGCCGGCGATTCGCTGGTCGCCGGATAGCAATCGCTTGCTATTTTGCCGCGTCGATCAACGGGACGCGCCGCAATTTCATCTGGTGCAATCGGTGACGCCCGACGGCAGCGTCCGCCCGCATCTGCATTCTTACGCCTATCCCTTGCCCGGCGATGATCGGCTGCCTTTGGTCACCTTGGTCTGTGCGGACCTCAAGGCGGGCGCGACGATTAGCGTCGACCTGGAAGCCACGGAAGCGCAATATCATGGCGCGCCGATCAATGACGATTGCCTGTGGTGGTCCGAAGACTCGAATACGGTTTATTACCTGCGGCAGAGCCGGGGCTATCATCAGATGGATCTGATCGTCATCGACGCGGCGACAGGCGCCGCGCGCCGCGCCATTTCCGAAGCGAGCGACAGCGGCATTGATCCTTCGATCTGGCGCGGCAATTCAAGCGTGCGCGTCTTGGCCGGCGGCAACCGCGTTATTTGGTATTCGCAGCGAGATGGCTGGGGACATCTCTATCTGTATGACGCGGAAAGCGGCTCGCTGATTACTCAGCTCACAGCGGGCGCTTATGAAGTGAGCCATTTGAAACATGTGGATGAAGACGCTGGCTGGGTCTATTTCACGGCGGTTGGTCGTGAAGCCGGGCGCGAAGCCGACCGCGATCCCTATTTCAGTTTTTTGTATCGCGTCAGCCTGGAAGGCGGCGCAGCGCAGCTGCTGACGCCGGAAAACGCCGATCACTCGGTCATATTCGCGCCGGGCGGCAGTTGCTTCATCGACAATTATTCGACGGTTGATCAAGCGCCGGTCATCGTCTTGCGCGGCGCGGATGGGCTGCTGATACGCGAGCTCGAGCGGGCGGACATCAGCCAACTGGAAGCGACCGGCTGGCGGGCGCCGGAGCGCTTCAAAGCCAAAGCCCGCGACGGCCTCACGGACATCTATGGCGTCATCTTCCGCCCTTCGGATCTGGACGAGCATGCGCAGTACCCCGTGATTGATTACATTTACGGTGGTCCGCAGGCGATACAGGCGCCGGCCGCCTTCGCCGATGCGGCGCGCGAAAGGCAAGGCAATTACTGGACGTCGCAGGCGCTGGCGGAATTGGGATTTGTGGTGGTGATGATTGATGGCTTAGGCATGCCGGGGCGTTCCAAAGCGCAGCACGACCTCAGCTACCGCAACCTGGCGGATAATGGCTTGCCCGATCATATCAGCGCCATAAGCCAGCTTGCCGACCGTTACAAATACCTCGATATTTCGCGCGTGGGCATTTTCGGGCATTCGGCCGGCGGCTACGCATCCTGCCGCGCCCTGTTCGCCTACCCGGAGTTTTATAAAGTAGCGGTGTCCTCGGCCGGCAACCACGACCACCGGCTCGACAAAGCCACCTGGGTTGAGCGCTACATGGGACGAGAAGTCGGCGAGCACTATATCTTTTCAGCCAACCAAAACCACGCCCATAATCTGCAAGGCAAGCTGCTGCTTATCCACGGCGACATGGACGAGAATGTGCATGTGGCGTCGACCCTGGTGGTGGTGGACGCCTTGATCAAAGCCAACAAGGACTTCGATCTGCTTATCATGCCTAATCAACCGCACGCTTCCACCAATCATCCCTATTTTGTGCGGCGGCGCTGGGATTATTTTGTGCGGCATCTGCTGGGCGTCGCTCCGCCGGCGGGGTATCAGATTCAATAAGCGCATGGATCTGAAGCTGCTCACGATTAATTTAAGAAGTTGATATTTCCAATAAGGAAAAAGCTGATGTTTGAAAAACTAACTTATCCCGATACGCAAAAGGGCGATGTCGTCGACGATTTCTTTGGCGCGACAGTAGCAGACCCCTATCGCTGGCTGGAAGACGCCGAGGACCCGGAAGTGCTGGAGTGGACGGGGAAGCAGCACGCGCTGGCGCTGGAAACGCTAGGCAGCCTGGAAGGGCGCGCTACCTTCGGGCGGCGGCTGCGCGAAGTATGGGATTACCCCAAATACGAGATCCCGCGTAAACGGGGCGATCGGCTTTTCTTTATGCGCCATGACGGCTTGCGGCAACAGCCTGTGCTCTATGTGCAAGAGGGGGACGGTTCTGCGCGCGTCCTGGTGGATCCTAACAGCTTTAGCGACGACGGCACGGTGGCGATATTCGACTGGCAGCCGATCGCCGAGGGCCGGCTGCTGATGTTTGCCCTTTCCGATGGCGGAGTGGACTGGGTAGAGTTTCGCATCCGGGATGTAGCCAGCGGGCAAGATCTGCCAGACCGTCTGGACAAGCTGAAATTCTCAACAGCAGCTTGGCGGGTGGATGGCTCCGGCTTCTTTTACAGCCGCTATGCCGATGGCGCGCTCGACGAAGGTCCCGCCAACCCAGAAGTGTCGCACCAGGTGTACTTTCATCAGCTGGGCAGGGACCAAGCCGAAGATCGATTGATCTTTGCCGATGCCGAGCGCAAAGGCGTGACTTATGGGCTGTCGGTCAGCTCGGATGATCGTTTCCTCCTGCTTAATATCGACTGGGAATCGCGCGTTGCCAATCGCCTGTTTTACAAAGCTATTGATAAAGCCAATGATAGCGAAGGCGATTTTGTAAGATTGTTCGACGACTTGGATGCCGACTACCGCTTTATCGGCAACGATGGCGATATCTTCTACATCCTGACGACCAATGGCGCGCTGAACTGGCGGGTGGTCGCCGTGGATATCAAGCATCCAGCCAGCGAAAACTGGACCGATGTCGTACCGGAAAGCGCGGAAGCCATCGCCGGGGTCGCCATCGTCAATCAGCAGTTTGTGGTAACCGCGATGCGCCTCTGCCGACATGTGATCAAGATTTACAATAAAGACGGCTCGCTTGACCGCGAGCTGCTGCCGCCCGGGCAGGGAGCCGTCATCCCGCGTGAGCAGGCCGGCGCCTATGGCGGCGCCAAAGATGACAGCATGTTCATCGCCTGGACCTCTTTCCTGCAGCCGACCCAGATACTGCAATACGACTTCGCGGCCGCCGAATTGCAGCCCTTTTTTACAGCGACAGTTCCCACGTTTGACGCGGGGCGATACGAAACGCGACAGGCATTCTGCGCCTCTGCAGATGGCGCCATGGTTCCCATCTTCATCACTTGCAAAAAAGGCTTGGAACTGAATGGCGACAACCCGGCCATCATGTACGCCTACGGCGGCTACAGTCACAGTCAAACGCCGCACTACCGCAGTTGGCTGCCTGTCTGGTTGGAAAACGACGGCATCTTCGTCAATGCCAATATCCGCGGCGGCGGAGAATACGGCGAAGCCTGGCACCGCGCCGGCATGTTCGCTGGTCGCCAGAAGACCTACGATGATTTCCACGCGGCGGCGGAATGGCTGATCGAGAACAAATATACATCGAACCGCAAGCTGGCGATTGAGGGCAGGAGCAATGGCGGCTTGCTGGTGGCGGTCTGCGCGACGCAGCGCCCGGACTTGTATGGCGCGGTGCTCTGTCATGTGCCGACCATCGATATGCTTCGCTTCAAGTATTTCACCTCCGGGCGCTATTGGACCAACGAGTATGGCGATGCCGAAAGCAGCCAAGAGCATTTTGAGTTTTTGACCGCCTACGATCCATTGCGCAATATCAAAGCTGGGCAAGCCTACCCGCCGATTCTGATTCTCACAGCCGATCATGATGATCGCGTCGTGCCGATGCACTCCAAGAAGCTGGCAGCCAGTTTTCAAGCGGCGAATCGCGGCGACAACGTGATCCTCCTGCGCGTCGAAACGAGAGCGGGGCACGCCATGGGCAAGGCGACATCGAAGCTGATTGGGGAGCAGGTGGATATTTTTGCGTTTCTCAACCGCGCCTTCGACATGGGCTTAGAGTAGGAGTTTAGCTCAATCATATACTGTATCTTGCCGCATATGTTTCACAAGGAAAGGACGATAAATGAACAATTCATCTGGGAACATTATTCAAAAGCAAATGCTCGATAGTTTGGAATTCCGCTGCATCGGACCGCACCGCGGCGGGCGCGTGGTGGCGGTGGCGGGGGATGTATCGGATCCCATGACCTTTTATTTCGGAGCCTGCGCCGGCGGCGTTTGGAAGACCACCGATGGCGGTCAATACTGGCGCAACGTCTCCGACGGCTATTTCAATACAGCCGCCATCGGCGCCCTGGCGGTGTCGACGGCGGACCCCAACGTGATCTACGCCGGCACGGGAGAGACATCTATCCGCGGCAATGTGTCGCACGGCGACGGCATCTACAAGTCGGTCGACGCCGGCTTGAGCTGGCGGCATATCGGTTTGAGCGATACGCGGCATATCGGCAAGATTCAGATTCATCCGCGCGATCCCGATATCGTCTATGCCGCGGCGCTGGGCCATGCTTTTGGTCCGAATGCGGAGCGCGGTGTTTTCCGCTCGCGGGATGGCGGCGAAAGCTGGGAGAAGGCGCTTTACAAGAGCGAGACCGCCGGCTCGCACGATGTTTCGATGGATGTTAACAATCCGCGCATACTCTTCGCGGCCATCTGGCAGGCGCAGCGCTACCCGCATCGGCTGGAAAGCGGAGGACCGGAGTGCGGCTTGTGGCGCAGCATGGACGGCGGCGAAAGCTGGGAAGAAGTCTCGCGCAAGCCCGGTTTGCCGCAGGGCGTCTTGGGCAAGATCGGCGTGGCGGTGTCGCCGGCGCGTAGGGGCCGCGTCTGGGCGGTGATCGAAGCGCATGATGGCGCGGTCTTCCGCTCGGATGATTATGGCGAGACCTGGCTGCGCCTAAGCGAACAATCGCTCTTGCGTACCCGCCCTTGGTATTACATGCACATCACCGCCGATACGCAAGACCCGGACACGGTCTATGTGCAGAATTACAGTTTCTGGAAATCAATCGACGGCGGCGCTTCCTTTGAAACCATCCCGATACCGCATGGCGACGACCACGCGCTCTGGATCGACCCAAACAATAACCAGCGTATGATTGACGGCAATGACGGCGGCGCTTGCGTGTCTTTCAATGGCGGCAGCAGCTGGTCCTCCATCTATAACCAGCCGACGGCGCAGTTGTATCATGTCTGTACCGACGATCAATTTCCCTACCGCGTTTATGGCTCGCAGCAGGACAATACCGCCATCAGCCTACCCAGCGCGACGATTGACGGCGCCATCCACGAGCGCGACTGGTACGCGCCGGGCGGCGGGGAGAGCGGCTATATCGCCATCAAGCCGGACGATCCCGCTTATGTCGTCGCCTCGGGTCCACAAGGGCAGCGCGCTTACAACGACATCATGCTGCTCTATAATCACCGCACGGGCCAAGTTCGCGACATCACCGTTTGGCCCGAGCTTTATGGCTGGGGCGTGGGCAGCGAAGGCTTGAAGTATCGCTTTCAATGGACCTTTCCCATCATGTTTTCGCGGCATAATCCCGATCTGCTTTATGTCGCCAGCAATCGCCTGCACCTGTCGACGGATTTAGGCGCGAGCTTCGAAGCGCTCAGTCCCGATCTGACGCGGGACGACCCTGACAAGCTGCGGGCGTCGGGCGGTCCAATCACGCGGGACAATACCGGCGCCGAGGTCTATTGCACGATTTTCGCGCTGGCGGAATCTCATCACGAAGCGGGCTTGCTCTGGGCCGGCAGCGATGACGGCTTGGTGCATATTTCCCAGGATGGCGGGCGCGAGTGGGACGAAATCACGCCGCCCGACTTGCCGGAATGGGCGCTGATCAGCATCATTGACGCTTCGCCGCACGAGGCGGGCGCGGCTTACCTGGCCGCCACGCGCTACAAACTGGACGATACGCGCCCATATTTGTACAAGACCAGCGATTATGGCAAGACCTGGACGGCCATCACCAATGGCATCCCGGAAGACGAGTTTACGCGGGTCATCCGCGAAGATCCCAATCGGCGCGGTTTGCTTTACGCCGGCACGGAAACTGGTTTGTACATCTCCTTTGATGACGGCGAAAACTGGCAGCCCATGAAAGGCAACTTGCCGGTTTGCCCGATACACGACCTGGTCATCAAAGATCAGGACCTGGTGCTGGCGACGCACGGTCGCTCCTTCTGGATCCTCGATGATCTGGCGCCTTTGCATCAAGCCCAGTCCGATATTCTGGCGGATAGCGCGCATTTGTTCGCGCCGGCGCCAAAAACGCGCATGCGCGATTATGGGCGCTTCGGCAGTTGGTATGGGGCGCAGGACAGCAAGAAGCTGAATTTCGGGCGCATCGGCACGAGCGTGGCGGCGCTGGAATACCGCGACGATTCGGATTTGCCGCATTTCTTGGACGCGGGGCAGAACCCGCGACCTGGCATAGTCTTCTGTTATTATCTGCCGGGGGCGGGCGGCGAGCCAGTCACCTTGACTATCCTGGACAAGCGTGGCGGCTTGATCCGCTCTTATAGCAGCGCCACGGAGGCCGATGGCTTGCCCGCGGAGGCTGGGCTGAATCGTTTTCATTGGAATTTGCGCTATCCCGGCGCGCTTGCTGTCGACGAGTGCCTGACTTCCTGGGAGCGCGCCGAGGGTCCATTGGTGACGCCGGGCGAGTATGTGGCGGAGCTTGTCTTTGGCGCGGACAATTGCCGACAGACCTTCGAAGTGCTCGCCGATCCACGCCTGGAGGCGACGGCGGAAGCCTTCGCGGCGCAAAGGGACCTGCTGCTGGCGATTCTCGATCGGCTGTCGCTTAACAATGCCCTGCTCAACAAGCTGGTGGCGCTCAAGGGTCAGCTTGGGGCTTGGGCGGCGCGCTGCGATGACGAGGCTGTCTCGGCGGGCTGCGCGGCGCTGGTCGCCGAGGTCGATGCGCTGCTGCCCTTGTTAATCAATACCGGCATCAGCGAGTCGCAATTGTATCCCAGCGGCTTGCACGAGAAGTTCAACGCGCTATTCGAATCGGTAGATAGCGCCGATTACGCGCCGCCGCGTCAAGCGCATGAAGTCTTCGCGCAGCTTTCGGCGCAACTGGATGACCATGTTGCGCGGGTAGAGACAGACCTGGACGAGCAGGTCGCCGCCTTTAACGAGACGATTCGCGGTTTGGGGCTGGGCGCGCTGGATGCGCTGGCATAGCGCGGAATCCGACAAGTTATGCAACCAAGGCACAGAAGTAAGTCCAATTAGTAATGAAAGGCATAATCAAGGCGAATTGTAGGGGCGACTCTGTGAGTCGCCCAAAACCTCGCAATAAGCTGCGTCGAAAGTCAGTTTCTACGCGCCCTACGCGCAGTATCGTGCCGCCGGCCTTGATGTATATAGATTATGGGCGACATAAAATGTCGCCCCTACATCGGCTAGTTTTGCATGACTAAATTGGAGCTACTTTGAAGCGCTTGCCCTGCTCAAGCGAAGGGATCGTCCACCCAGGGGTACTTGTTCAAGTCGACGCGCTGGTAGGGGATCTCGCGGAAGAGCGGCGGAATCGCGCCAGGACCCGCCATATAGATGATCTCGTCGGCGATAGGCGCGAAGCCGGCGTAGAAATGCTGGGTCGATTTGACCACCAGCAGCCGCTTTGAGCGCGGATCAATGCCGAAGTTCGAGAAGACCGTGGGGCTGAAGACTTGTCCGCGACTGCTATTGACGATGATGTCGATGCCCTGGCAGCGCAAGGCGACCGAATCCCCGCAAGCGATGGCCACCGTTCCTTCGGTCTGCGTCCATTCCTGCTGCATATCGGGCATGATGCCGATGACGCTCACGCGCAAGTCGAGCGGATCGCCGGACATGGGTCCCATCTTGCCGCCCAGGCGCAGGTCGAGCGTCGCGCCTTCGCCAGCCGACTGGACCACCTGTACGGCGACTGGATCCCAAATCATGCCCAAGGCGACATCGCTGGAGCCGCGCTCGAGCAAGGCTCGCAGCGCGAAGGTGGAATCGCTGGGCGCCCCGCCGCCGGCATTGTCCGATTGATCGGCGATGACAACCAAGCCCGATTCGCGCGCCAGCGCTTGGTCCAGAGCCTTTTCTAGCGGCAGCGAATTCGGATCAAGATCATGCCGCATGGCGAAGAGTTTTTCGCCGAAATAACGCGCGAGCCGCGCCGCCAGCTCGCTATCGTTGTCGGTGACCGCCAGCATTTGCGTGCCGCAAGTCGGCACATCGCCCCAGGGGAAACAATGCGCCAGCGAGAGCGAGAGCACAGCCGCTTTGTTTTCAGCCGCGATCATATCGTCGACAAAAGCGCGCATCGGCGCGACGGGCGTCAGGTAGAGGCCGATCATCTTGCAATCGAAGAGCGCCATTGTCGGCTGCGTCTTGCCTTCGGCGGCGTCGGCGATGATGCTGAAGAGTTCCTCGGCGCGCTCGTTGATGTCCACATGCGGGTACTCCTTGAAGATGACGACGGCGTCCGCCAGGTCAATCAGAGTTTGCGTGAGGTCGCAGTGCAGGTCCAGTTCGACGCCGATCTTGGCGGCGGGTCCGACGATTTGGCGGACACGGGTGACGATGTCGGTTTCGCAGTCGTCATAACCTTCCGCGACCATCGCGCCATGCAGGGGCAGCAGGACAATATCGACCGGCAGCGCCGCTTCCAGCGCGGTCAGCAGCTCATCGCACAGGTTTTCATAAGCCGAGCGCACGGTTATGCCGGCCGGCTGCGCGAAGGCGTAGAGACTGAATTCATAGTCCCAGCCGCGTTCCCGGCAGCGCCCTTGGAAGATATTGAAGGCGCCGCCAAATCCGCCGAGGTCCATGGATTCATCCAAATCGGCGGCGCGCATAACCTCGAAGTCCGCCATGCCCGTCGGCATGGGAGAAAAGGTGTTGGTTTCTGTGGCAATCCCGCCTGCGAAAACTTTCATCGGCAACCATCCGTTCGCTCGAATACTATCAAATATAGACTTTCGCGGGGCGCTGCGCAAATTTTTCTGCGTCAAGTTTTGCAAAGGCAAGACGACTTGCTATAATCAACGGACTATGCTCAAGAGGCTGCTGCCGTAGTGGAGCGTTGCGCCTTTATCTTTCCCAAGCCCTGACCGCGGCGAAAAGGACAATAATTTGAAGCCAATAACGATAAAATCCCTGCAGTTGCACACGGTGCTGCTGCCCTATCTACGTCCATTCGAGACCAGCTTCGGCGCGGAAACGCATAAAGTAGCGGTGCTGGTGGAGCTGACCACGGAGACCGGACTGACCGGCTGGGGCGAATGTTCGATTGAGCTCTGGCCCGGTTATGGGCACGAGACAGCCGAGACAGCCAGTCACATCTTGTCTCAGTTCTTGGCGCCGGCTGTGCTTGGCGCGACGCTGCATCACCCGACCGATTTCCCTGCCCTGATTCGGCGCTTCCGGGGCCATCATCATGCGCGGGCTGGGCTGGAAGCGGCGGTTTGGGACGCCTTTGCCAAGCGCAACGATCTGCGGCTGACCGATTGTTTCGCCCATTACGCGCCGGCCGGTCACGAATCGGAGGGTCGAGCCACAGTGGGTGTCAGCATCGGCATACAAGAATCGCTGGACGCGACTGTAGCGGTGGTGGCCGAACGCCTGGACCAGGGTTACTGCCGCATCAAGCTGAAGATCAAGCGTGGCTGGGATATCGAGGTGGCGCGGGCGGTGCGGGCGCGCTTCCCCGATGTTCTGCTGATGCTGGACGCCAACAGCGACTATACCATCGGCGACGCCGAGCATCTGGCAAAACTGGATCAGTTCAACTTGCTGATGATCGAGCAGCCGCTGCCCCACGATGACATCTATCAGCATGGCATTTTGCAGTCGCGCCTGGCGACGCGCGTCTGCCTGGACGAGAGCGTCAAGTCGGCGAGCGACCTGCGCGTCGCGCTGCAAGTGGGCGCGCTGGGCATCCTGAACTTGAAGCCGGCGCGCGTGGGCGGCTTCAGCGAATGCCTGGAAATTTACCGAATCTGCGTCGAGAACGAGCTGCCGCTATGGATTGGCGGCATGTTGGAATGCGGCGTCGGACGCGCGGCAAATGTATCCTTCGCCGCATTGCCCGCGGTCAACCTGCCGTCGGATATCTCGGCTACCGACCGCTATTTTGATCCCGATCTGACGGAACCGCCCTTTGCGCTGGGTGAAGCAAGCACACTGGCTGTTGGCGATGGCGCGGGCATCGGCGTCGCCGTCCAGCGCGAGCGCCTGGAAGAGGCGAAGCAAGCCTGGCGCGACAATTACCCCTATTCTGGCGGAGCAGGCTCATGAAACTTGCCGAGACAATCACGGGCATCATTAATGCGGCGGAGATCCAGGCTGGCGTGGCGGTCTGGCATATTGAATCGGATCAGCAAGTCGCTGTGAATGGCGACGAGCCTTTCCCGATGGCCAGCGTCTTCAAGATTCCCATTTTGGCGACCGCGGGCATGCAGCTCGCGCGCGGCGAAATCAGCCTGGAAACTCGTGTTGCCCTCCGCGACGAGGACAAGAGCCTGGGCAGCGGCATCTTGCCTTATTTCGAGAGCGGTATACAGCCGACCCTGCGCGACTTGCTGACCTTGATGATCATCATCAGCGACAATACCGCGACCGATATGATGGTGGCGGCGCTGGGCGGCGCGGCGGTCATCGAGGGTTATATGCGCGAGATTGGGCTGAGCGAGATTTACTTCAAGCACACATGCAAGGAATTGCTGCGCTATCTGTTCCCCGACGAGGTTGTGGATCTGCCGCTGGAGGAGTTGATCGCCTGGAGCGCGCGGCATGATATTTTGCGCGATGGCTTGGCTTTCAGCAAAGGACCGGATAACAACGTCAGCACAGCTAATGCCATGAACAAGCTGCTGCATAAAATCTTTAGCGGCGAACTCTTCGATGGCGATATACGAGAGACCGCCATCGCTATTCTGCTCAAGCAGCAATTCAATGTGCGTTTGTCGCGCTTCTTGCCGCTGGGTGTCAAAGTCGCGCATAAGACGGGCACCATCGGCGGCATCCGCAATGACAGCGGCATCATCATGCTCGGCGAAAGCAACCATGTGATTCTGACGATTTTCACCGAGTGGGACGAGGCGCCCTATTGGAACAAGCCGGCGGCGCACCATCAACGTGTCTTTGAAGTCGAGAGCGCCATGGGCGAGATTGGCATCGCGGTCTATAAAGAATTCCTGGCGCAAAATCGAGCGCCCGACTGAAAGCATAAAGCGAGAATGCGCTAAGGGCGATTGCCAAGAGCGATGATGAGCAATCTCGATATTTTGCAGAATAGGGGGACATATCGGAACAGATGAAGCGCAAATTGCCTTTGATTCAGTTTGTTCATTTTTGGAGGAAGAAACCGTGTATAAAAGCAGACTCTCAATGCTCGTATTGCTGCTGATTGCCTTCTTGGCGCTTGGCGGCGCAGTCATGGCGCAAGACATCATGGAAGGCAAGGGTGGGCGCTTGGTCGTGGCGGACGCCAATTCCAATACCTCGCTCGATCCTTTTGTATCGTCCTGGCATAGCTGGCCCCATTACGCCATCTTTCCGACGCTGTTCTCGCGCGCCGAGGACATGAGTTACATCGGCTTTCTGGCGGATACCTGGGAAGTATCGGATGATTCCAAGTCTTTGACCATCAACCTGATCGAATTCGCCACCTTCACTGACGGAACGCCGATTGACGCGGAAGCCATCAAATGGAACTTGGATCGCTACGCCAATCCCGATACTGGGGCTTCGCAGGGGCGCGACCTGATCGGCTTGCTGGAAGCGGTCGAGATCAACGGCGACTACAGCTTTACCATGCACCTCGCCTCGCCCTACGCGCCTTTGTTCTTCGTGCTGTCGGGCTTGGAAATCGTCTCGCCAAGCGCCTATGAAGCCATGGGACCCGACGACTTTGGCACCAGCCCGGTCGGCGGCGGACCTTTCATCTTCAAGGAATTGGTCACGGACAACCATGTGCTCTTCGAGCGCAATCCCGATTTCACCTGGGCGCCGGAAGAATTGTACGATCACCCGGGTCCGGTCTTCTTGGATGAATTGAAGATCCTGTTCATCGGCGAAGAGCAGACCGTTCTGGCAGCTTTGGAGACCGGCGAAGTGTCGCTGGCGGGCATCCCGACCCAGAACCTGGCGGATGCGCAAGCCAATCCTGATATCGACGTCGACATCGCGCAGTTGAACCAGATTCGGTATGTCGGTTTTAATACCTCAAAGGATCCCTGGACCAATCCTGAATTGCGCCGCGCCTTCGCTTATGCGACCAACCGCGAAGAATTTGTCACCCTGGCTTGGGAAGATTTGGCGCAGCCGCTCTATCAACCGCTGCCGCCGACCATCTGGGGCCACAACCCCGAACTGGACGCCATCGCCCCGAGCTTTGACCCGGACAAAGCCAGCGAACTGCTCGATTCCCTGGGTTATGTCGATGTTGATGGCGATGGCTTGCGCGAAGACCCCGACGGGGCTGCCTGGTCGGTCCCGCTAGCCACAGCCTCGCCGGACGAATGGCGCCGTCAAGCCGAAGTACTAGAAGCGCAGTGGCGCGATGTCGGCATCCCGCTGGAAATCCAATTGCTGGAATTTTCGGCTTTGGTCGACCTGACCACGACTGGCGAGCACGACCTATTCCTCTTGCTCTATGGCTACAGCGATCCCAGCATCCTGACTTACTTCTTCGATCCCGAACGCAAGGGCGGCAGCAACCGCGCCTGGTTCTCCACCGACGAATTGACGGACTTGCTGAACGCCGCCGATACGCAATTGGACCCGGACCTGCGTTACGAAGCGGTTTCAGCAGTCAGCCGATACATCATTGAGGCGTCGCCATGGGTCTACTTGGCTGTGCCGCCGGCTTTGACCGGCGTGCGCGCCGAGCTGGAAAACTGGCGCATCCATCCCGACTTGAGCTTCCTGTACTGGAATGCTTACTTCGAGACGGAATAAGCCGAAGTTGAAATACTCGATTTCCCCCACCCCAAACCCGTTCGCCATCTCTATGGCGAACTTTCCCATAAAGAGGGAGGGGCTTAACGGCTCAATACAGGTCAGAAGACTCCCCTTCCCTCATTTTGGGGATGCTCGCCATAGAGATGGCGAGGAGGGGCCGGGGTCACGTAGACATAGACCTACGGGATGGGGGTGTTTTTCAACAGCGACTCTGTGAGTCGCCCAAAAGCGCCACAAAGCCAGCATTTTGCGGCGCTTTCTTGCCCGATGACAGGCTGCTCCGCTAAGCCTATATCAAAAAGGAAGGCTGCGGGTTAGGGACTGGCAAGCAAAGGACTGATAGGCTTGAGCAAGTACATCCTCCGCCGTATATTGGTCGCCTTTCCCCTGATACTGGGCGTGACAACGGTTGTCTTTGTCATGCTGCGGGTGGCTTTGCCCGGCGACCCGGCCAAGGTGATGGCGGGCGACCGCGCCACGCCGGAGTTGATCGAGCAGATTCGCCATAACCTGGGTTTGGATCGCCCGGTCTTCGAGCAATATCTGATCTTCCTGCGCAACTTCGTTCAAGGCGACCTGGGGCGCTCGGTCAAGTTTCGCGAGCCGGTCCTGGGCGTGATTGCCAAAGCCTTTCCCTTCACAGCCACCTTGACCTTTCTTTGCGTCGCCATCGGCACGAGTTTGGGTTTGCTCATTGGCGTGGTGACGGCGGTGTATCAGCGTACCTGGATAGACAATTTTGGCATTGTCCTGGCTGTGCTGTTCTACTCGATTCCAACCTTCTGGCTGGGCTTGATGTTGATCCTGGTTTTTTCGGTCGGCCTGCGTGTCTTGCCGGTGCAAGGCGTCGGCACCTGGAAGCATTTTGTGCTGCCGGTCACGACGCTGGGCTTGGGGCAGAGCGCCCTCATCGCTCGTCTGACGCGCTCGAGCATGATCGAGGTCTTGAGTACCGATTATGTGCGCACGGCGCGCGCCAAAGGCCTGACACAGCGCCGTGTGCTAATCCGCCATGCGCTGCAGAATACTTTGATTCCGGTCATCACGGTGGTCGGTCTTTCGGTCGGCGGCTTACTGGGCGGGGCGGTTATCACAGAAAGCATTTTCCATCTGCCCGGCGTCGGCAGTCTGGCGATTGACGCCATTTCCAATCGCGATTATCCGATGATTCAGGGCGCAGTAATCCTGGTTGCCGCCTCATTTGTATTTGTCAATCTCGTTGTTGATATAATTTACGCCTTTGTCGACCCGCGCATCCGTTATGAATAGGACCGGCTGGTGATCAATCGGTGAATCAATCAGTAAATCAGGCGGTGAATCAATTGAAAAGCAGCGAGCGCCCGACCGGCTTATACGAGTTGGTCCTGCGCAAGTTCGCGCGCAACCGCGTGGCGGTGGTTGGGCTCATTTGTCTGGCTTTGATTCTGCTGGCGGTTCTTTTCGCGGAAGCCGTCACGCCCTACGATCCTATCGAGCGCAATACGCCGGAGCGCAACATGGCACCGTCGCTGGCGCATCCCTTTGGCACCGACAAACTGGGGCGCGATATCATGAGCCGCGTCCTCTATGGCGGGCGCGTGTCCTTGCAAGTCGGCTTCTTGTCCATCGCCCTGGCTACAGCCGTCGGCGTACCGCTGGGGCTGATCGGCGGTTTCGTCGGCGGTTTTCCCGATGACTTCATCATGCGCCTGATGGATTTGATCTTGGCTTTCCCGGGGCTGATTCTGGCGATATGGTTAGTGAGCCTGCTCGGCTCGGACATGCGGAATGTGATCATCGCCATCGCCTTCTTTTCCGTGCCGACCTATGCTCGTCTTATCCGCGGCATCACCCTGTCCATCCGCGAGATGGAATATGTGATGGCGGCGCGCAGCATGGGCGCGGGTTCGCCCCGCATCATGTTTTTCCACGTATTGCCCGGGGTGTTGGGACCCTTGGTCGTATTAACGACGCTGGGTGTATCCGGCGCCATTGTCGCCGGCGCGAGTTTGAGCTTTCTGGGTCTGGGCGTCAGCCCGCCGACGCCGGAATGGGGGGCGATGCTGGCTGACGGGCGCAATTATATGCGCACGCAGTGGTGGATCGCCGTTTTCCCCGGCGTCACCATCACCACGGTTGTGCTGGTCATGAACATCATCGGCGACGCCCTGCGCGACGCGCTTGATCCCAACGTGCGCGCTTGAGCTTCAATCATCGTCCGCGCTCAAAAGATTGAACTGCTTGTAGAGGTCTTCAAGGCTATCGAGGCGGGCGCGCGTCTTTTCCGGATAGCGCAGGGACAAGGCGCCCAGGATAGCATCGAGCAAGGCGAAGAGCGCGACGGTATTGCTGAAGAGGCGCAGGCGGAAGGGCACGATCAGCGCGCGATCGGCGCGCTTGGCGGCCGGCGATACATGGCTGTCGGTGACCGTGACCACAGAGGCGCCGCGCTGCCTGCCTACTTCCATCACGGTCAAAGTCTCGCGCGTGTAGCGGGCGAAGCACAGCGCGAAGATCAGATCGCCTTCCGCGAGCGGCGTCAATTGCGCGGCGATGGGATCGATGCCCGGCGTGAGCACGGTGGTATGCGGGCGGATATAGCGCAACATGATGCCGAAATTGAGCGCGAGCGGAAAGGAATCGCCCAAGCCAATGATGTAGACATGCTTGGCGCGGTCAATCAAATCGACGGCGCGGTCGAAAACATGGGTGGGCACGTGCTGCGGCAGATCAAGCAAGGTCTGGACCTCGTCGCGCAGCACCGTATTCAGCAGGTGTTGATTCTCTGGCGCGCCGGAAGCGAGGTCTTCGATCAGCTTTTGCGATCCGATCTGCATGCGCTGCGCGATTTGCGCTTGGTTGAGAAACTGGCTGCGCAAGACCGACTGCAATTCCGGGAAGCCCTCGAAACCGAGCGCTTGCGCGGTCCGCACCACTGTCGACGAATTGACGCCGACAGCGCTGGCGATCTCGGTGATGGTCAAGTGGATGACGTTGATGCCGCCTTTCAGCAGGAATTCAGCCACCTTTTGCTGACTGGGCGATAGGGATTCGTGGTTGCTGCGGATCCAGCGGACAATATCATCGCGCGATTCATTTACGTTCATGATTTTCATCCCCAAAGATCGGTACTCAGATATTTCAAGCCGGAATCGGGCAGCAGAATGGCGATGACATGCTCCCGATGCCGCCCCCGCAGCAGCTGCAGCGCCGCGGCCAGGTTGGCTCCAGATGAATAGCCGGCGAACAAGCCTTCTTCACGCGCCAGCCGCCGGGACATGCGCGCGGCTTCCTCGTCCCTGACGCGCAAGCAGCCGTCAAGCAAATCGCGATTGATCATTGGCAGCTCCGCCATGGCATAGCCGCCGCCTTGAATCTTGTGATGCGGCGCCGTGACAGTCGCTCCTGAAAAGGCGGCCGCGCCTTGCGGTTCCACAATATAACATTGAATGGCGGGGTCGCGCTCTTTGAAGTAGCGCGCGCAGCCGGCGAAAGATCCGCCGCTGCCGATAAAGTCGCAGAAGGCGTCGATGCCGCCAGACTGCCGCCAGATTTCCGGCGCGGTGTGCAGATAGTGCGCGCGGCGGTTGCCCTCAAGCTGAAATTGATCGGCGCGGAAAGCGCCGCGCTCGGTCACGATTTCGCGCGTTTTTGCTTCGACGCGCGCCAGATCCGCGCCGGAAACTTGTCCCGGCTGTGAACCCGGGCATTGCTCGACCAGGACAACTTCGGCGCCCAGCGCAGCCATCATGCGGGCGCGTTCCGGGGAATTGCCGCGGGACATCACCGCCACGAAGCGATAGCCCTTGGCGGCGCAAACGATGGCCAAGCCAGTGCCGGTATTTCCGCTGGTCAATTCGACCACGGTAGCGCCGGGGCGCAGCTCGCCCCGCGCCTCGGCATCTTCGATCATTTGCCGGGCGATGCGGTCCTTCTTGGAATAACCGGGGTTGAGATACTCCAGCTTGGCGAAGACAGCGCCATCGAGCTTTGCGCAAATACGCGACAATTCCACCAGTGGCGTGTTGCCAATCGCCTCGAGCACCGATGGGAGCAAATGCGCTTCAGTTGGCATCCAAGGTCTCTTTTACAAATCTGCGCGCTCGCGCAAGGAGAATGCGGGTATTTTCTGTGTTCACGGCGGAAAGAATGCCAGTCGCGCCGAGCGGCTGTCTAGGCGGACAATGCACTGATTATAGGTTGGCGTTGACAGATTGCAAATTGACCGCGATTGCCCTGGGAAGTGTCGAATTCGCTTGAATTAAATTGCATCATTCTGACAACCGTTAGGGACGAGCCGCTGACTCGCCCGATGGCTAGAAACTGAGTGAATATCGGGCGACTCAGCGAGTCGACCCTACCAGTTCGTTGATATTTTGGTTAAGGATATCACGCCAGGATCTGAAAAAGGTATTCAATCGCAATGGATACACTGCCTGCCTTGCGTCTGTTTTGCCTTTTGTCGGGCTACTTGCTATCATTGCAGGCTCACGGTCATTTATCGCAGTATGCGGATAATTAAGGAAATGAAGCAAGATCTCCCCCCCTTCCACGCTCCCCCCCACTCTAGGGGGCTAAACATCCGCGAACTGCAGGCCATGAACGATCTTCTGGAGACGGTTGCCTTGCAGAAGGACGTCTGGGGCATGCGCGATCACGAATGCACCTCGCCCCATACCATGAAGGCGGCGACCGTGGCCGGCGGCAGCGTGCTGGGCGCGACAGTCGAGGACCGCCTGATTGGCTTCTGTTTTGGCATCGCGGCGAAACGGGGTGACGAAGTCTGGTTGTGGTCGCACATGACGGCGGTGCATCCCGATTATCAGCGCGGCGGCATCGGCTTCGCGCTCAAGCAAGCGCAGCGCGAATGGGCGCTGGCAAATGGCTATCGCGTGATGGCATGGACCTTCGACCCGATGCAGGCTGGCAACGCCAATTTCAACCTCAATCGGCTGGGGGCGACGGCGCGCCTCTACTATGTCAATCACTATGGGGCGATGCAAGACGAGCTGAATGCCGGCCTCGCCAGTGACCGCCTGGAAGCGCAGTGGCAGCTCGATTCCCCCAAAGTGATGGCTATGGCGGAGAAGGACTGGCGACCAGGCAAGGCGGACTGGCCCGGGGCGCTGACGATGGCGCTTGTTGAAAAAAGCGGAAAGCTGCATTATCGCCAGCCAAGAGCGGACGGCAGCCCGCATTTCGGCGTGGAAATACCGGCCGATGTCACCGACTTGAAACGCCATGACAAGGGGCGCGCCGGGCAGTGGCAGCAGTATGCGCGCGCGGCAATAACCGAGCTGCTGGCGCAGGGTTATATTATCAATGGATTGCAGCGCCGGGGCGAAAAAGTCTGGTATATCCTTAGCCGCGAAAACTAGGCGTGGACTGGTTCAACCGCGCCGCAGAGTTGGCTTAGATCGCTAATCCGCGTCAGAGATTCCAAGCGGCTGCAAAGCGCGTAAATCCGCTGGGCGCGCTCTGGCGGGAAAAGATCGCCCGTCAGCACGGCGAATTTCTCGCGCAGTTCCTCCTGGCTCATGCGGAATTCCGGCTCGCCTTTCATATTGGGCAGGTAGGCTTGACGCAGCTCGCCGGTATCGAGGGCGATGCGCAGGCGGCAACCGTTGAGCCGCGGGTAATCCGCTTCAATCTCGCTATCAACTTGCACATCAATCAGATTGCGCAGGCGGCGGACTTCGGGCGCATCCCAGGCGCTGAAGTCTTGGGGCCAGGCGCTGCCCTGCTGCAGGGCAACCGCTGTCGAAACGCGAATGCTCAAACCGGCCACCGCGCGGGAAGGCGGATTGGCGTCGACGCGGAAGCTGGGACGGGTAGCGTAGCCGTAGGTGCCGAGCTCAATGGACTCAATCGCCGCAATGTCAAGTGGACCCTCTTGCAGAATCGCTTGAACGGCGTCGATGGCTTGATGGGTATGTCGGCAGCCGCCGTGAGGTTTGAAACCCGTGCCGAGGATGGCGAAGTTGCAGCCCAAGTCGGCGAAGAGTTCGCGATCGAAGCCATGTGGCGCGTGGGCACTGCCACGTCCGCCGAAGGCGCGGAAGAAACCGTATGCCCCGTCCAGGGCGCCGCGCGGACCGTAAAAACCGGCTTGCGCCAGGCGCAAAGCGAAAACGGCATTGCGCGCCGCGAAACCTGCGATCAAGTCTTTCGTGTCGCAGGCGCCGCCTTCATAGACATATTGCTCGGTACCGGATGCTAGGTCAGCCGCCAGCGCGACGCAATTGATCATGGCGTCGCGATCCAGACGCGCGCAGCGGGCAATTGCCAGGGCGGCGGAAATGACGCCCAGCGTGCCTTTGAGATCAAGCCCGCGCTCTCGTTGCATGGGGCGGACCAGCCCCCCAACGCGCACGGCAAAGTCGTAAGCGGCGACGATGGCAATGATCAGCTCTTCGCCCGAAGTGTGAAATGCCTCGCCGACAGCCAATACAGCCGGCGCCACTTGCGAAGCGATATGCCCGGCCGAGCGATGCGAATCGTCCATGCCCAGGATCTTGACCATTACCGCATTGGCGAAAGCCGCGCCTTCGAGCGATACACGCTGACCGCTGCCCAGCAGGGTGGCTTCATCCCCCGCCATCATGCTTGTAGCATAGCCAACAGCCTTTTTGCCCAAAGCGCGCTGATACCCGCCCAGCCCGGTGCCAATGGAATCGAAGACGATCATCTTTGCCAGTTCAACAGCTTCGGCCGGGATGTCTTCATAGCGCAGGCTGATGGCGTAGTCGACAATTTGTTCCAAAAGATTTCTAGAATCGGACATTTTTGGGTTCTCCCGTTATCTCAAAACCAAGCAAATAAAGAAAATTCACCACAGAGGCACAGAGGGCACAGAGGATTTACGCTTATCTGCAAATATAGAGGCAATGTAGGGGCGGCTCGCTGGACTCCGTTGAAAAACACCCCCATCCCCCAGCCCCTTACCCCCAAAATGAGGGAAGGGGAGCTTTCTGACCCGTATTGAACTGTTAAAGCCCCTCCCTCTTTATGGGGGAGGGGTTTGGGGTGGGGGAAATCGAGTATTTCAACAGAGTCCGCTGAGCCACCCGCAGGCAAGAGACAGGAATTCGGCGCAAATTCATCAGTCGCGGAAAAGCCCAATTAGTTCGACTTTTTATGACTTGCAAGATTAATTTGGTTTTACTTCTGCTTATCCTTCTTTTATCAGTCGTCGCGTTACATCAATCATGTAATCAAGCTCGTCGCTGGTCAACTCCGGCGTGACCGGCAGATTGACAATCTGCTTTGCCAGGCGCTCGGTTGCCGTCAAGGTTTCGCGCTGCGGGAACTGGCTCGCGTAGACGGCATAGTCATAGATCGGCGGCGCGTAGTGAATCACGGCTTCGATGCCGGCGGCGCGCAGTCCTTGATATACCGCTTGTTGCCGGTCGACAGCGATGGCGTAGGAGCGGAAGGTCGGCTGCGATTCGGCGCGGAAGCGCGGCAGGCGCGCCGAGCTATCCGCCAAGCCGGCTGCCAATCTGCTGACGATGGCGCGGCGTTGCCTTGTCCATTCGGCCAGGTAAGGCAGCTTGACCAGGAGCAAAGCCGCCTGCAAGCCATCGAGCGGCGCATTGTAGCCTTCGGCGACGTAGTTCTGATAGCCGGGCGGCGGATTTACCGCAGGCTCGTGCCCGTAACTGACCAGCAGGCGCAGCGCATCCGCGAGCGAGTCGTCGTTCGTAAGCAGCATGGCGCCGTTGCCGGCGCTGCCCAGGGGCTTGAAAGGCGCGAAGCTGAACATCGCCACATCGGCGAAAGCGCCGACCGGCGCCCCGTGATCATAGGCGCCGCTGGCCAGGGCGGCGTCTTCCACGATCTTCAGTCCATATTGATCGGCCAGCGGACGCAGCGCCTTGACATTGGCTGGATGGCCGTGCAGATCGACGGGAAGGATGGCGCGGGTTTTGCCGGTGATTAGGTCTTCGACTTGGGCGACATCAATGGTGTAGTCGGTCAGCGTCACATCGCACAAGACGGGCGCCGCGCCGCACTGGCTGATGGCGCCGGTGGTGGAGATATCGGAATTGCCGACGGTGATCACTTCGTCGCCGGGTCCGACGCCGCAGGCGCGCAGCGCCAGCAAGAGGGCGATAGTGCCAGAGTGGGCGGCGACGGCATGGCTTTGTCTCATTTCGGCAGCGAAGGCGGCTTCGAATTCGGCGCGGATCGCGTAGCTGCTGCGGTAGTCGTCGAACAAGATAGGCTCGAGCGCAGTCATAATCTGCTCGCGCAGCGCTTGATGCACGTGGTTGGCGCGGGAACGCGGGACGCGGAAGGGTGCAGTCACCGCGGTTGCCTAGGCGCGGCCGCGGATATTGGGGTCGAGGAAGTCGCGCAGCCAATCGCCGAGGAAGACCACGCCCAGCACGGTGATGGTGATGGCGATGCCGGGGTAGGCGGTCATCCACCAGGCGCTGTTGATGTATTGTCTGCCATCGGAGAGCATCAAACCCCAGGTAATGGTGGGCGGCTTCACGCCCAAGCCCAGGAAGCTGAGCGAAGATTCGGCCAGGATGGTAACGCCGACCTGCACGGCTGCCAGGACAATTGCGGAAGAGACGACATTGGGCAGGATGTGGATGAGCATGACTTTGTAGCGGCTTTGCCCCAGGGCATAGGCGGCGATGACATACTCCATTTCTCGCACTTTGAGCACCTCGCCGCGGATGACGCGGGCATAAGTGATCCAGCCGGTGAAGCCGAGGATCAGGATGAGCGTCGACAAGCCCGCGCCGACGACGCCGGATATGGCGATGACAAGAATGATGAAGGGTATGGCGAGCAAGCCGTCGACGATACGCATGAGAACGCTGTCGACGACGCCGCCGACGAAGCCGCTGATGAGACCGTATATGACGCCGATCGTGCCCGAAATGAGCACGGAAACGACGCCGACCAGCACAGAAACGCGGCTGCCAGCGATGATGCGGCTTAAGATGTCCCTGCCCAGTTGGTCGTTGCCCAGGACATAGCTGCCGACGCTGTCGGCGTAACCCGGCGGCTGAAAGCGGCCGCGGATGTTTCTGCCATGTGGATCGTGCGGGGAAATCGCAGGTCCGATAAATGCCAATACCACGACGGCTGTCACGATCAAGCTGCCAGCCATGCCGACTGGGCTCTTGAGCAGGACCGCGAGCAGGCGCAGAGGCGCGCTGCGGCGGGCAGGCATGCCGCTGATTTGGCCGGCTCTCGTTTGAGCGTTGCGCTGGGCGTCCATGGGCGAAATCTATTGGAACTTAATACGCGGGTCAAGGATGATGTAGAGCACATCAATGACATAGTTTATCAGAATAAAGGATAGAGCAAAAAATAGCAGGCCCGCTTGCACCACCGTATTGTCGCGGACGCTGATGGAGTCGATCATCAGTCTGCCCAGCCCGGGCCAGGAAAAGACGCTCTCGACCACGACCGAGCCGCCCAAGAGCCAGCCGAGCTGCAAGCCGAATACGGTAACGATGGGAATTAGAGCGTTGCGCAAGGCATGCCGCGTGACGACAGTTTTGTGCAGCAAACCCTTGCTGTGGGCGGTGCGGACGTAATCTTGATTCAGCACCTCCAGCATAGCTGAGCGGGTCATGCGGGAAAGGCGCGCCGCCATGCCAACGCCCAGCGTCACCGAGGGCATGATGATGGCTTTTGGCTCCAATGCGCCAAAGGCTGGCAGCATTCTCAAGTAGACCGAGAATATGATGATCAGCATGAGTCCAAGCCAGAAGCTGGGCATGGCGGTGCCTAGCGATGACAGGGAAGTAATGACAAGGTCCAGCAGACTGTTGCGTTTTAGCGCGGACAGGACGCCGAGCGGCACAGCGACAGTAATCCCGATGGCGGCGGACGCGGCCGCCAGAAGCCAGGTGTAACCCAGGCGTTCTATGATGAGCTCCATTGCCGGACGTTTGGCCAGATAGGACTTGCCGAAATCCCCGCTGATGGCTTTGGTGACAAAGGTGATGTATTGCTCGCCGAGGGGTTTGTCGAAGCCCCAGAACTTGCGCATCTGGTCGATTTGTTCCTGGCTGAAGAAATCGGGCGCCACGACCAGGATGGGGTCGCCGCTCAGGCGCAATATGAAGAACACGACCAATGAGATGATGAACATGGTCACGCACAACTGCGCCAAACGGCTAATGAAGAATCCGCGCATGCTTTTCTACCCCATCCCCCTTCCCCTTCCCCTTCCCCGAATCATCAGGGAAGGGGTGTCTTCATCTGCACAGTTTCGACAATGCAGTGGTCATCCCCCCATTGCGATGGGGGGACCGAGGGGGGTTGACCTACATACCCGCGAGCTTGACGTCGCGGAAGGTCATCCAGCCGTCTTTGCGCGGCGTGAAATCGAATTCGGCTGTATTCAGCGCCATCACATCTGTTATCTCAAATAGCGTGATGGTCTGGGTCAAGTCGATGTAGTATTCCCACCACTGTTCCCAAAGGTCGAGGCGGGCATCGCGATCGATCGTTACTTGGATCGCTCCTGCCACGGCATCCCAATCTTCGTCACAAATGCTGTAGGCGACCGCCGACCAATCGCAATTGTAGAATAGCGGCAGTAGGGCGGGACCGCAGCCGAGAGCCGCCAGCATCAGATCGCGGTTGTTGCCGCTGCGCTGTACTTCGACAGCGAAGGCGGAGGCGTCGCGGACGGTCAGATCGACCGTGAAGCCGACATCCTCGAGCAAGGCGGCGGCGACTTCAGCGACTTCTTTGGCGCTGCCGCCACGTCCGACAACAGGCGTATCGAGGTAGATGGTTGGACCTTCGCCCTCGGCATAGCCGGCTTCCGCCAGATATTCCTTCGCCATGTCGGGATCGTACCATTCGGCGATAATGTCGGGATCGGCGTATTTGTCCGCCATGCCTTCCGGATAGTAGGAGCAGACACGCGCCAGGCGGGCGCTGGCAGAGCCGTGCACTTCGGCCAGCAGATGGCGATCAAGCGCGTGAGTGATGGCTTTGCGCACGTTGCTATCCAGCGTGGCCGGCTGATAATCCGGGAAGGTTTCTGGGAAGGCGCCGCTTTCGGTATCGACGCGGGCATAGTAGTGGTACATCCTGTTGCCGCTTTCGGTGAGCAGGGTGAGGCCATCAGTCGCTTCGATCGTGGGGCGGTCGGGCGCGGGCACGCCTTTTATCATGTCCACTTGTCCCGCGAGCAAGGCGGCGACCTGCGCCGATGGCTCGGGGATGACCTGGTAGACCACGCGATCAACCTCGGGGCGTCCGCTGTGATAGTCGTCCCAAGCGGCGAAGACATAGCGGTCGTTCTCGCTGAGTTCAGCCAGCGTATAAGGACCAGAGCCGACCGGGTTGCGGTTGAACTCTTCTTGGCCTACTTCTTCGAAGTAAGCGGGCGGGATCAACTCGCAGCCGTTATAGCTGACGTCATTCTCGAAGTAGGCGTGGGGCTCGTTGGTGAGGATATCCACAGTCAGGTCATCCACGACCACGACTTCTTTGACAAATGCCCATTGCTGATAGAGCGGGATGTCGCCGATGGGATGGCGGACGCGGTCGATATTCCACTTGATGGCTGCGGCATCGACCGGCTCGCCATTGTGGAAGGTAGCGCCTTCGCGCAGGTGGAAGCGCCAGGTAGTGTCGTCGACGGTCTCCCAGCTGTGGGCGGCTTGCGGCACGTAGCCGCTGCCGTCAGCCGAGCGCCAGATCAAGCAATCGTAATACAAGTTGAGCAAATGGTGGGTGGAGCCGTACCAGTGCGAGTGCGGATCCATAGGCCGGATGGGACCGCTATGGGCGAAGACGAATTCGGACATGTCGTCTTGCGCCGTGGCGGGCGCGAATGCCAGAGCGCCAATCATGGCGATCAGGCTAAGCAGTAGAAAAAGTCTTGCAGTCTTCACGATTCACTCCTTATGTGAAATTACAATCTGATAGTAGCTGACGAGTCATTAATTGGCATTGGCTATATTCACCTCCTTCGCTGCTATGTTCATGTGATAACCCCCCAATGAACGCGCTCCAACTTTTTCCGAAGCTCATTCCAAGTTATTCCCAAGTTATTCCAACGAAGCGTAGTACGCCAGTTTATCTTCATCAATGGCTATTCCCAAACCATTGCCCGGCGGCGGCTTCAAGATTTGACCCTGCGGCTGATAGGGCTCGGCCAGAATGGAATCGGTCATATCGGAGAAGCCGGCGGGCCACTTCGCAATCGGCGTCGCCACCGCCAGATGCGCCGCGGCCGCCGCGATGATATCAAAGTAAGGCGCAATCGAAATCTCCAATCCAGCCGCCTCCGCGACAGCCGACATCCTCTGCGCGGGCAGCAAGCCGCCATATCTGTGCAGCTTGTAATGCAAGACATGCGCGGCGCGGCGCTGGGCGATTTCATAAACGCTGCGCGGGTCGGCTGTCGCTTCGTCAGCCTGCAAGGGACTGCGCAAGCGCGTCGCCAGGAAAGCCATCTCGTCCAGGTAGCGCACAGGCTGCTCGAACAAAGCGACGCCGCCCAGCGCTTC
Organism: Phototrophicaceae bacterium; assembly: GCA_965116975.1. Lineage (GTDB taxonomy): Bacteria > Chloroflexota > Anaerolineae > Aggregatilineales > Phototrophicaceae > UBA6055. Next base: position 152,570 of record OZ220735.1, on the reverse strand, counting down.
CAATGATGTCAGGACTTTGACAGCATCGCCCAGAGTATAACCTGTATTGCCGTCCAATTGAAATCGAATCTCATCGTCGACCCGCTTTAGCAGTTCGCCGTACCAAGCCAGGTCCTCGTCGACGCCGAAGCCGATCTTGGTTTTGAACCAGGTCCAGCCCTCGGCGGCAAGTTCTTCAATGCGCGCCGCCATAGCGCCCGGCTCTCCACGCTCGACGAAGCCATGACAGAGCGCGCCGGGCCTGACAGCCCCGCCTAGCAATTGATAAACCGGCACACCCAGCGCCTTGCCTTTGATATCCCAGAGCGCGAAGTCGATGGCGGTGTAGGCGTTGTTGGCATTGCGCAGGGCGCTGCGCATACGCTGATGCAGCCGCTCAATGTTGAAGGGATCTTCGCCGAGCAGGGCCGGTTGCAAGTAGCGGTCGATTTGCAGCTTGATGACCTCGACCGGGTCGCCGCCCCAAGGCGCGGGGGCGACCGTCTGGCCCAAACCCGTGACGCCGTCGTCGGTATGGACCTGCACGACCACCGTGTTGGTGTCGGTCGAGACGCCGTAAGCCGTGGCCAGTTCGCGCCGGCGCGGGATGCGCACGATAGCGCTGTCAATCTTGGTGATCTTCATTGCTTGTTAAATCGCTACTTTTTCGGGAATGGCAAGCTGGATCAGCTCGCTCACGTCATCAAGGCGCTCCAAGCGATCGCAGCAGTCCAACAGGTGGCGGATCTGCGCGTCCGGCAGCAGATCGCCCACCAGATAGCGGAATTTGCTCTCGAATTCAGCCTCGCTTAGCATGTTCTCCGGCTCGCCCTTGGCATGTTCGACGCGGCCCCGGTATTGCTTCCCGTCCGCGGTGGCGATGCGCACTTCGCAGCCATTTTTCAGCGGATGTTGCGCTTGAATGGCTTCATCCAGCCCGACCTTGACCAATTGGCGCAGACGGCGCGCTGCGGGATTGTCGTAGCTTTCGATGTCTTCGCGGAACCAAGCGCCGCGCGTCAAGATGACGGATGCGGTTACGGGCAAGCTGAAGCCGGCTTGACCGACGGTCTGCGGCTGGTAATTGACGCGGAAGGCGGGCGTGATCGCCTCGTGATAGCTGTCGATTTCGATGGCGGTGATGGCGTCGAGATCCGGCTGGGCGGTTTTTAGCAATTCTTGCGTGGCGTCGACGCAGGAATGCACATGGCGACAGCCGGCATGGGGTTTGAAACCGGTGCGCGCCAGCGCTTGACTGTCTAGCCGCCCGAGTATCGATTGGTCGTAACCGGGACCGAAGGCATGGAAATAGCCGTAGGGACCGTCGAGCGCGCCCGGCGGTCCGCGGAAGCCGAAATCAGCCAGTTTGGCGCTGTAGATGCCGTTGCGCGCGCCGTAGCCCGCCAGCAGGTCTTTGCTATCGCAAGCGCCGGCATCCCAAACGTACTGCTCGGTGCCGCAAGCCATGTCCATCGCCAGCGCCAGCGCATGCGCGATTTTCTCCGCCGGCAAACCCATGGCGACAGCGGCGGTAACGGCGCTGGCCAGGCTGCCGGCTTGACTTTTGTGGTCAAGCCCGCGCTCGCGCTGCCAGGCGTCGACGGCGCAATGCACCATGTCCATGACGTCGTAGCCCACCGCCAGCGCCGTGATGAATTGCCGCCCGTTGAGCCGCAGTTTTTCGCCCAGCGCCAGCGCGGCCGGCACCAACTGAGAAGCGACATGGCCCGCGGTTCGATGCGAGTCGTCCATGCCCAGGAACTTGCCCATCACGGCGTTTGCCCAAGCCGCGCCTTCGGTCGTACTGCGGCGGCCGTCGCCGACGATCGTAGCGTCGGCGCCCGGCTGCATCTGGGCGGCATAGTCCGAAGCCAGTTTGCCCAGCTCCGTTTGATAGCCGCCGAGCATGGTGCCGATGAAGTCGAGCGTGACTTGGCGGGCGCGTGTGACCGACAGCTCGGGCAGATCTTCGTATTGACGAGCGGCGGCGTATTCGCCGATTACGGAAACGGCGCTTTGCTTGGTCATGGAGGTTATTCCTTTCACTAATTGGCGACCCAAGGATCCCCTACTGATTGAATCCAGCCCGCATAGCCTATCCTTCCAACTGCATGTAGTAGCGGTCGGCGTGATGCGGCGAGAGGCGGACAGCGCCTTCCGGCGTGACCAGAAAATTGTCCGAGATCAAGAAGCCGCGGTCCTTTTCCAGCACCGTGCCGGGATGATAGGAGAGCACCATATTGGGCTGCAGCACAAAATCGGGCGAGCCGAGCGAGTTGGGACCGTCGCTGCCGTCCAAGCCCGTGCTGTGACAATCGGGCGTGTGCTTGCCGGCGACCGGGAAGCCGAGATCGCTCAATGTTTTGTCGTTGGCATCGGAAATATCGCGGAAGATATTGCCGGCTTTCGCCACAGCCGAAGAGGCTTCCACCGCCGCCAGATAGCCATTAAGAAGCGCTCGAATAGGGTCCGGGAGCGGATCGAAAGAGAAGACGGTGGTCATCTCCAGCCAGTAGCCATAGGGCGATTCGTAGACGATCTCGAAGTTGATGATGTCGTCGCGTTGCATGCGCAGGTCTTTTGGGGTTGGCACGGTATAGGGCGTGATATCCAGGGAGAGCTTGGTCCGCCCCCAGAAGGCGCCCAAGGACTTGATATAACCTTCGACGGCGGCGCAGGCATTCCAATAGCGCGCGCCGACGCCAGCTATTTCCTGGAAGACATTCATGGCGGAATCGAGAATGGCGCCGTTCTGCTGAATGGCTTCCAGCTCGAAGGGCGTTTTGATCTGGCGGATGGCGTTGAAGGCGTCGGTCACCTCGACCATTTCGTAACCGTCGAGCTGTGCCGCGAAGGCATGATATGTGCCAATGCTCATGAGCTTGCTCATATTGACCATGCCGATGCGCTTGCTGCCGGTGGCGTATGCCTTGGCGGTATCGGCGGTGGCTCGCACGATATCTTCGTAGGGCGAAAGCACCCGCTCGGGCAGGGTGGTGGTTTCGTTGCGGCTCCATACCGCTTGGTAAGAACTCCATACTTGCAGCCAGGGATAGGGGTCATCCGCTCCCAGGATGGCATAAGCGACGCCGCCCCAGAGATGGGCATGGGTGATATAGCGGATAGCGCCCATGCCGCCCGGCATCGCCTGCCCGGTGATGATCATGGCGTCGAGATCCTTTTCCTTCATCATCGCTTGCAGGCGCTTGACCCGCCGCGCTGTGTCCCGCTTGAGTGCATCCTGAGTTAACATGAATCTTCCGCTCCTTATAGTTCAAATTCGTATGGTTGATTAAAGGCAAATTCCGTGCCGATGCCGCGGTCAACCGCCGCATCGTAAAGCCGCCGCGCCACAGCCAGGTCTTCGACGCCTGTGCCGCCGGAAAGGAATAGCGTCCAGCGGGTATCGGGGTGGCGGGCGAGGATCTTCCCCGCGACCACCGCGCCCAGGTCGCCGGCGACCTGCGTCTCGTCAATCAAGCCCGCCGCCATGGGAATGCGCAGTTCGCCGTTTTCCGCCAAACCTTGCCGCCATTCGTCGACGATGACGCGGCTGTTGAGCACGGTGTGATCGTCCACTTCGCGCACCCAGGGATAATGAGCGCCGAGGGCGTTGATGTGGACTGGCTTATCCGGCGGCAGGTCGACGCCCTGGAAGACCGGACTGGGCGATGTCGTGATGGTGGTGACGATGTCGGCATCGCGCAGGGCGGCCGCCGGCGAGTCGGCTGGGCTCACCTCGATGCCGAGTTCGGCCGACATCTTCTGGCAAAAGGCGCGCCGCTTTTCGGGGTCGCGGCTGTATGCCTGCACACGTTTGAGCTCCGCCACTTCTACCAGCGCATATAGTTGCGAGCGGGCATGCCGTCCCGTGCCAAACAGAGCCAGGACCGAGCTATCGGCCGGCGCCATATATTTGTTTGCCAAAGCGGAAACAGCCGCGGTCTTGAGCCAGTCGAAATATAGCACTTCCATCACAGCAGCCAAAGCGCCGCTGTCCGTGTCAAAGAGGAAGAGAAAAGTTTCCAACCCGCTAGGCAAACCGGCCGTGTAGGCGTTCAATCCAGCGGCGCCCATGCCCGGCAGAAGCGCGCCTTTGAACTTGAAAGAGGCTTTGCTGCCAGCCCGCAGATGACCAGCGCGAAAACTGTCGGTTTTCTCATCTTTCTTGTCTTTCTCATCTTTCTTGTCTGCGTCGCTTATGTTGTCTTTGATCCACAGATTTTCGCGCGGCAAGGCCGCGCCCGCGCCCGTGCCGATTTCGCGATAGCCGTCTTCCACAGCCGCGATGTAATCGGAAAGATCCATCAATCCGCGGATTTCGTGATTGCGCAAGAGCAGAACCATGGTCTTATAAATCGAGCAGCGGTGACCGCCGCGCCCATAAAGTGATACAAGTCGCGGTGACGCAAGCGCCAGCGAAGACCAGTACCACCGAGATGCTCCAGAACTCGACGACTGTGCCCGCTACCAGCGTCGTCAAGGGAATGAGACCCCAGACCATGCCCCAGAGGCTCATCATGCGCCCGCGCAGTTCGTCGGGCAGTTGCGTCAGGAGCAGCGCGTTGATCAGCGTGAGGAACAAGCCGGAAGCGACGCCAACCAGAAAAATCCAGCCGAGCGCGAAGAGCGGCTGCCGTATGAAAGCGAAGACAACCATGCCCAAGCCGAAAAAGCTGGAAAAAATCAGGATCGCTTTGCCCTTTGGGTAGACATCGCCGATGATAACGACAGCGAAGCCGGAAAGCGCCGAACCCAGGCTGGCGCTGCCCACCAGCAGTCCGAGGATTGCCGGACCTTCGTTGAGCGCCTCGGCGACAAAAATGGGCATCAGCTTCTGGTAGGGCATGCCTATCGGCACAAAAACCAAACTCAATACCAGCAAAGCCAGCAGCGCGCGATTGCCGCGGAAATATGCGCTGATTTCGCCGAAGCCCTGCAAGATACTGCTTTGTCCTCCGTTCTTCCGTTTTGGATTGGGCAGAAAATGCGTCGCCTTGAGATAGAGCGCCGCGCCTAGCGCGAAGAGCAGGGTCTGTACGCAGAAGGTGACAAATATGTCGGTGAATTGCAAAAGATAGCCCGCCAGCACCGGACCGAAAAATCCCATCAAGCGCGTGCCCGAATAACTCAGCGTGGTGGCGTTGAAGACCATGGCCTCTGGAACCAGATTCGGCAGCAGCGCCATGCGCGCCGGCGCGTAGAAGGCGAAGGTCCCGCCCAGCAGGGAAGAAGCGAGCAGAAAGATAATCGGCTCGTTTATGCCCGATTTCGCCAGCAGCGCCAGGGCAGCCGATGTCAGCAGGGCGACCGCCATTGCCGCTTGCACCACCCATTGCCGTTTCATGCGATCGGCCACCAGCCCGGAAAAAGGCGCGACCACGAGCAAGGGCAAGCCATAAGCGAAGGCGACCAAGCCGACTTGAAAGGGTGAGCCGGTCACTTCCAGCATGTGCCAGCCCAGCGCCACCGCTTGCAGCAAATAGGTGATATGCACGAGCACATTGGCCGCCCAGTACCAGCGGTAAACGCCGACACAAAAGCTGCTGCGGTTCCAGATGCTCAGGATCATTCGCTGATGCCTGTCTCAATCATGGGCTTTTCTAGGGCATAACACTGCATACCACGGCAAATCAAGACATTTCACTGAAGCGCTGGATGATGTCAAGCGATGGCAACTTCTTCGACCAAGTCGCCCAGAATCGCCAGGACGGAGCCTTCCAGCGGCAGGGGCCAGGAAGCGCCGGCATGGAGCATCACGCCCGCCCGCGGCGCGGTAATCTCTTCCAGGACTTCGCCCGAGAAGGGATGCCGCACATAACCGAGCTTGTCGCCGGCTTGGACCTGCGCCCCGCGCAGATGCTTGTCCATAAAGACAAAGCCGCGTTGTCCATTGGGCTTGATGACAGTGTGCCTGTTGATGACCGCTACGCTGTCGACATCGCTCTCCAGCGCGCCGTCCAGCATGCCCAGGCGCCGCATGGCATTCAGAACGGCGTTGCGCATGCGTCCCAGATCGCGATCGCGGTAATCGCGCAAGCCCGGTCCGCCGCCGATATGCGCCGCCACGACAGCCAGGCCGTCGCGGGCGGCTTCCAGCGCCATGGATTCATCGGCGGCTTGACCGAGCGCCACCTGCGGCAAGCCCAGCGCGACCGCTAAAGCCTTCGAAGCCTCGACATCGCCGTCGTCGTAGACGCCGGCGAAATGATGATAGCTCCATTGCGAGCCAGTGCGGATGTCGACTAGCGCGTCCGCTTTGGCGATGACGGCTTGATAGTACTCATGGATCATCTGTTCACTGACGCTGCCGTCCGCAGCGCCGCGCCCCAGGCGGTTGAGGTGTTTGTCGTCCCAGGCGCTGTTGATTTGCGCGAATTCAAAGCCGGATGTGTTCATCAGCGGCACAAGTACCAGCGTTCCCTTGATCTGGGCTGGGTCGAGTTCCTTGACGACATGGGGCAGGATCAGCGAGGGCTCGATTTCCAGCCCGCTCGTCCCGGCTTGGACCACCAGCATCGGACCGTCGTTTGCGCCGACGACCAGATGCAGCGGGATATGCGCCGGGAAGCGCCCATGCGTCTCGCCGGTTTGGAAGAATCCGTAGCGCTTTTCGCCGCGCGCCGCTTCGATATTTCCGATTTTCATTTTTTTGTTTTCTCCTTTATCACAGGCGACCGCAGTGTCGCTTGATTGTGATTTAGACTTGGTGATGCGAACTTGCGTCAATCAAACGAGACTGACAGGTCCAGCGCGCGGCGGTCTTCGACGCGGTCGATGGAACCGAGAATGCCGATGGAGGTGGCGCCGACGGTGGGCCATTCTTGGCCGCTGGGTATCACGATGCCATCTTTCGGCGTGGGCATTTCCGCCAGCAGCTCGCCGGTGTAGGGATCGACCAGCCGGCCATAGACATCGCCGGTTTGGAGCTGGTCGCGGAATTTGCTGTCGCGGATGAAAAGCCCATCCACGGCCGGTTTCCAGATGACGACGCCGGCCTCGTAAACGGTACAGAGGGGACCGTCGGCTTCGAGCTCGCCGTCAGCCATGCCCATGGCTTTCAAGATATTCCAGATACCGCGCTCGGCATCGCGCACATTATCCTCGCCATTGGCGAACCAGCCGGTGCCGCCGCCAAATTCCAGCGTGATTTGCAAGGTATCAACATCTTCAATCGCGGTCTTGGACGCGCCGCTGCCGAAGGTGCCCGGCGGGAAGAATGCCGCTTGGTCGAGCCCGAAAGCCACAACTAGCTTGCGCCGCCTCTGCTCCATCAGGGTCAGATTGTTCGGGTCGGCTTCGGCGGTGAAGAGCACATAGCGCTCGTAGGCGGTGCGAGCGCCAGCGTGAAAATCGATCAGCACGTCCGCTTGGGCGATGGCTTCCTGGAAGTAGATATAAGCGGTCTGGTCGGAGACGCTGCCGTCTTTCTTGCCGGGGAAGAGCCGGCTGATGTCCTTGTCGTCGACAAGCGAACCGCGCGTGCCCAGCTCGAAGCCGGCGCGGTTGACGACGGGCACGGCGATGACATTGCCGCGGATGGCAGCGGGATCGGCTTTCGCCACGAAATCGAGAATGGCGATGGAGCCGATGACTTCGGCGCCGTGGATCGCGCCTTGCAGCATGAGCGTGGGTCCCGGCTGCGCCCCGGCGATCAGATGCACGGGGACATCGAGCCGCATGCCCGAACGCGACTGAGCCGTCTCCAGATAGCCAAAGGTCTTTTCACCGGCTTTGGCGCTTACGTTGCCTACTTTTAACATGCAGGTTTTCCTTTTCTTGCGCTGGCGGCTGACCCGCCACGTCGCCCTATTTGACCGATATTTTCACAGAATGCGTTCCCAGGTATTTCTTGAACCAGCCCAGAATGCGATGCTGCCGTTCGATGCGATTGCCCGGGCGCCCGCCGCGCGACAGATCGTGATTTTCACCTTCGAAGATGACCAGCTCGACCGGCTTGCCGCGCCAGCGCAGGGCGGCGAACATCTGCTCGGCTTGTTCCAGCGCGCAGCGATGATCTTGGTCGCTGTGGATGATAAGCAGCGGCGTATTGATGTTGTCGATATAAGCCACGGGCGACTGCGCCCAACTGCTGCCCAAATCGCGCCAGGGATCGGTGCGCGTCTCGCCGCCGGTACATTCTGGACCAATGTCCGAGGTGCCAAAGAAGCTGATTTGGTTCGTGATCGAGCGCTGCGCGACAGCCGCGGCGAAGCGGTCGCTGTGGCCCACGACCCAGTTGGTCATGAAGCCGCCGCAACTGCCGCCGGTGACGCCCATGCGCGCGCTGTCGATGTAAGGGCGCGCGACCAGTTCATCGACGCCCAGCATAATCTCTTCGTAGTCTTTGCCGCCCTGGTCGCCTTCGCTGGCTTTAGTCCAGGCTTGCCCATAGCCAGCTGTGGTGCCGCGCTGGTTGAAATAAGCCACGGCATAGCCGGCATTGGCATAGATTTGGAATTCGTGATTGAAGTCCCAAGAGAACATCGAACAATGCACATAGAGGACCAGCGGGTATTGCTTGCCTGGGTCGAAGTTCAGCGGTTTGATCGACCAGGCATGCACCTTGGCGCCATCGACGCCGTCGTACCAATAGCTTTCGGGCTTTGCCAGCTCATGATCGCGCAGCCAGGGATTGAGATTGCTCAGCTTCCGCGATTCGCCATTTTGCCAGATATACAGCTCGCCCGGGTTGGCAGGGTCGGCTTGGCCATAAGCCGCCATGCCGCCTTTGGCTGGACTGTATTCGAAGGTGATGCTGTCGCCGCCGAGCACTTTCTCATAATCGCCGGTCCTGTTGATACGATAGAGATTGCTGGCGCCTTCTTCGGTCATCAGGAAGTAGATCCATTTGTCGCCGGGGGACCATTTCATGGTCACATTGCTCAAGCCCTTGCGCTGGTCGGAAACGCCATAATTGCCAACTTCTTCGTCGATGTCCGCGCCCAGCTTGATGGCGCTGCCGGCGGCGACATCCGCCAGGTGCGGCTGCCAGAAGTTGCGCCGATTGACCGGCGGCGGCCGGTTGTGCCCGGCGAAAGCGATATGACGGTCGTCGTCGCCCCAGACCGGGCTGAAAGCCGTGCCTTGCCAACCCGGCAGCAGCAGGCGCGGTTCGCTTTCGGGATAGTCGCAGATGAAAATCTGCCCATAACCGAGCGGCGTATTCTGCTCGCGCGCCATGCCAACAAAAGCGATTCGGTCGCCGCGGTTGCTCCAGCTTGGCGAGGAATAATCGCATTCGCTATGCGTGACTTGTACCAGGTCGCCGGTTTCCAGCTCCAGCACCCAAATCTGCAAGTACCGGTCATGCACCCAGCCGACGCCGTCCTGCTTGTAGCGCAAGCGGCGCACCACTTTGATTGTCGGCTTGGGTATGCCAGCGACGGGTCCGCGATCATCGGCGCTGCGCATGGGCGTCCAGCGCGCGCCGACCAGCTTGCGACCGTCAGACGACCAATCGAGAGCGCTCATGGGCGCGCCGTCGGTCGGGTAGACATCTTCGAAGTCGTCCCGCAGGTTGATGACCCGCACGGAAGCGCCCTCGCTGTCGCTGTAGCCGTAGGCGAGGCGGCTGCTATCGCGGCTCCAGGCGATTGAAGAGACCTGGCAGTCGCCGTCTGTCAGGCGCGCTGCCGAATCCGTTCCCAGGTCATGCAAGTAGAGGTGAGTGATGTAGCCGTTGGAGGCGGCGTCGGGCCGGCGAATGGTGTAGGCGATCTGCGTGCCAGCGGGCGAAAGCGCCAGCTCGGACAGCCAGCGGAATTTCATTAAGTCTTCCGGGATCAAGCCCCGCCGCCGCGCCACGTCAATTTGCGAGCCCTTGCCCATAATGCCCATCAAGTTGTCCTTTATTTTTCTATATTTCTCATTACGTATATGAAATAAGTAAATCCAAGAAAGTAATGATAATCTGAAAGTACAATGTTTTGCCCAGGTTTTGGGCGACTGACCCGCAGTGTCGGCGGTCAGTATCTGCGCGACCTACGCGCGGCACAGAGTCGCCCCAAAAATTCCATAGATTTATGTGATAATCGGTAGGTAACGATTATGATACGTTTGCCTTGATTCTACGAATTACATCTAGTCGCACTGCCATTTTTCTCTGTGTCCTTTGTGCCTCTGTGGTGAATTGTCATTACTTGCTGGCAAATACTTGGCAACTCACAATGTAAAGGCGACGCCAAGATCGGCTGCCAGCTCCCTCAGACCGTCGACCGTCTCGCGCGAGACGGGGATGCCGTTCTTTTGCCGCTCGCCCATGCGCCGAAATTCGATTTCGCCCGGCAGCAGGACGGGTTTGCCCTCGTCAATGGCTGGGGCGCTCTTGACTTGGGCGACCAGTTGCGCCAGCCGCGCCTCATAATCTTCTCGGCTCATCAGCGCCGCGGGATCAATGGCGATCATCATGTGTCCCACATCGAAATTGCGATCGTCCTGGAAGACATTCATGCCGAAGAGCGCGCCGGTCATGACGCCGGCCAGCACATCGGTGACCAGGCTCAGCCCATAACCCTTGTATTCGCCGATGGGCAGCATGGGTCCCTCCCTGGCGGCGGCGGGATCGGTGGTGGTTTCGCCAGCGGGCGTCAGCGCCCAATTATCCGGCATCGGGCGGTCCTCTTGTTCGTACCAACGCATCATGCCTTTGCCGGACATGGTCAAAGCCATGTCTAGCACGATGGCATGATCGCCGCCGCGGGGGATGGCGATGCCCCAGGGGTTGGTGCCCAGCACGGGCTGCGCCGAGCCCCAGGGCGCCATTTCCGCTTTGGCGTTGGTGAATGCCCAGCCGATCAAACCGGCTTTGGCGGCGGTTAGCGCGTGATAGCCGGCAATGCCGAAATGGTTGCTGTGCTGGACGCCGACCATAGCGATGCCGACTGACTTGGCTTTGGCGACCGCGCGGCGCATGGCGCGGTCGGCGGCGACATAGCCGAAGCCTTTGGCGGCGTCCAGCAAGGCGAAAGCCGGGGCGTCGCGCCGCCAGCGCATGGGCGCGTCCGGCTGTATGCCGCCGTTTTTGACCCGCCGATGATAGCGGAAGAGTTTCTCCAGTCCTTGTCCTTGACCCGGGTGCCACCATTGCGAAGCCGTCATCAGACCGTCGCTGATGATTTCGGCTTCGTCGGCGGTTGCGCCAAGCGCTCGCAGGCAACGAAATGCGAAATCCTCTAGGGTCGAAAGCGGGTAGTGCTGGACGAGCGATGCGTCGCGGACTTCATATGCCATGAATGCGGACCTTACATATAGGGTTGATCCAAGGGATTGAGCACGGCTTCGTTGACCACGAACTCGGGCGGCGATGTGACGATTTGCCCGATCATTTTGGCGATGACAGCCGGATCCATGGTTTCGCTGCGCGGCTTGAGGCCGATGGGCGCGCCGCGCCAGCCGGTGTCGATGCCGCCCGGATAAAGAATCGTGGCGCGGATCTGCTGGTCTACACCAGCCTGCGCGATGGCGTGGTTCAAACCCGTCAGAGCGAACTTGGCGGCGCCATAAGCCGGGCTGCCGCCGCCCCGTAAACCGGCTGTGCCGGATATGGTGATCACCGTGGCGCCAGCGGCGGCGATCAGCCCGTCCCACAGCGCGCGCGTCAGATAAAATACGCCGGACAGGTTAACGCCGATGACCCTGTCCCAATCGCTGAAGTTCGTATCGGCGAAGCTGCGCGGAGCGGGAATGCCGGCATTGTTCACCAGGATATGCACTTGCCCCAAAGCTTGTTGGATGGTGGCGGCTGTGGCTTGAACCTGGGCCGGGTCGGAGACGTCGCAGGGGAAGGCGCTGGCTGCGCCGCCGGCGCTCTTGATGGCCTCTGCCGCCTCTTGTAAAGGTCCCATACGCCGCGCCAGCAGGCAAACATGCGCGCCCAAAGCCGCCAGATGTTCCGCCGTCGCTTGCCCCAGCCCGTGGCTCGCGCCGCTGATGACCGCTACTTTATTTTGCAGTGGCTCGTTCATCTTGTCACCATTCGCCGGGCTGGAAGAAATCCTGCCGATGCTGTTCTCACTTCTTTTCCGCCATGATCTTGTCCATGGCGACTTTCATACGCTGCAAGCCTTCCAGCAATTGATCTTCCGGCTGCAGGAAGGTCATGCGCAGGTAATCTTTGCGGTCTTTGGAAAATGCCGAGCCCGGATAAGCCAGGACGTGCTGCTCGCTTAGGATTCGCTGCGCGACTTCGGCGCTGTCCAAGCCGGTAAAGCCGATATCGGCGAAGACGAACTGACCACCCTGTGGCATGCCGTAGTTCATGCCCATCTCGTCCAGCGCGTCGAGCACCATGCGCCGCCGCTTGCGATAAGCCTCCGCCATCATCTCGACGGCGTCTTGCGGTCCCGTGAGGGCGGCGATGCCAGCGTACTGCGAAATGACCGAAGCGCCGCCGCTGATAGCCGCCTTGAGCTCGCTGACGCGCGCCATCAAATCGGCTGGACCGACAATCCAGCCCAAGCGCCAGCCGGTCATGGAATAGGATTTTGACAAAGCGTTGAGCGTGAGCGAGCGCTCTTTGCCGCCGGGCAAGGAAGCCGGGCTGACGTGTTGAAAATCGTCATAGACAAAGAGGTCGTAGATGTCATCAGCCAGGACCATCAGGTCATGTTCGATGGCGATGTCCAGCAGCTCGCGCATATCGTCCGGGGAGATGACGCTGGCGGCGGGATTGTTGGGCGAAACCAGCAGCAGCGAGCGCGTTTTGTCTGTGATAGCCCGGCGCACAGCTTGGGGAGCGGCGCGGAAGTCGCTCTCGGCATAGGTTTGCACCTCGACCTTGACACCGCCGGCGAAAGCCAGCGAATCGGCATAGGTATTGTAGTTGGGTTCGGGCACGATCATTTCGTCGCCCGGCGACGTGACCGCCAGCACCATCAGGAAAAGCGCTTCCTGCCCGCCGTTGGTGACGACAACCTCGCTTTCGGGATCGACATCGATATTGTTGACGCGCTTGACGCGCTCGGCGATGGCTTGCCGCAGGGGCAGCAGTCCCTGCGGCGGACTGTATTCGCTGTGATGATGGATCATGGCCTCTTTGGCGGCGGCCACGATATGCGGCGGCGTGTCAAAATCGGGATCGCCGCGCCCCATGATGATGGCGTCATCGTAACCTCGCGCTTCACCAATCAACTGATAGAGCAGGCTGGTGCCGTCTTTTTTCTTCTTGCTCATGTTTGGTAGATTCCTCGATTTCTTTTAACAAAGTGGCTTGCGCAAGCGTGGAAAGAGCCTGTTATATTCTGTGAGCGTGGCAGGCCTTTGCGCTGGTTGCGCCCCGAGCGGCTGCATCAATTAAGCGCAGCCAGCGCTGCGGCGGTTGTGTTGTTGACATTAAGACGGATCACATCCGAGGCGCCGAAGAGGCTGCCAGCGGCGAAATCGTAGCCAGCGCGGCTGATTTTCTGCGTCTGGTCTGCCGACAGTCGCAGGGCAATCACGTTGACCGCGCCGCCTTTGACGACGGCGATTCCCGCTGCGGCGGCCGCATGTTCCAAGTCGGCGCGCAAGCCGGCGAGCAGTGACAATTGTCGCGCTTGCGCTTCATTGTAGAGTTGGCTGGCTTCCAGCGCGGCATATTGCGAGGCGGTGCTGGTACAGATCGACATGATCTGTTTTTGCGATTGCATGGCTGGAATCCAGGCTGCCGGCGCGGCGATATAGCCGACGAACCAGCTCGCCAAGCCCATGCCGCTATAAGCTTCGCCGATGACGGCAGTGCGCAGGCGCTCGCTGTCCAGCGCGGCCAGGGAGGCATAAGCGCCTTCCAGCCAAGGCGCCAGTCCCTGGTCCCAGATCACGGCGGCTTCCTGGTCGGCGATGATTTGATTGATGGCGGCGACTTCGTCGGCGCTATAGGCGGCGCCGCTCAAACGAGCGGGGGATTCCAGATAGAAGAGGCGGCAGCCAGCGGCGGCGGCTTGGGCGATCGCGTCAAGCGACGGCAGGTAGCCTTTCGCCGAGTCTACGGGCAACATCTTGGGATTGCGGCTGCGCACGCCCAATGCCTTGCGCAAGCCCGGATGAACCACAGCGGGCGCGGCGATGCTGTCGTAAGCTTCGCCGATCATCTGTACGCTCAAAAAGCGCGCCTCTTGCATGCCCGCCGTGATGATTATATTGCCTTCCTGGTAGGTCGTTCCAGCGGCGCTGCTCAGATAGTCGGCGACGGCGGCGCGCAGGGGGGCGATGCCGGGCACGTCAACATAATGCGTTTGTCCGTCTTCCAGCGCGGCGGCGGCGGCGGCGATGATTCGTTCGTCGAGGGGGGCGCGCATGCCGTCAGACCCCAGGTCATCGTCAGACCGCGCCACCTGCGGCAAGAGGGGGCTGTTCAAATCGTCATTTGCTGGGCGCCGCGCCAAGATGGCGCTCTTGGTATGTGATGCCAAACTGAACTCTCCTTATAGGTGATGCGCAGACAGCGACAGCCCCCGCAGAAGAGAGCCTATTCCTATGTCCGCGAACTGTGAAATTGACGATGCGAGCCGTATGATATCAAGGATGCCGACAATCGTCACAGGATTATATGTTCCCGAAAATCGCCTGTCAAGAAATTGGGCTGTAACGGCAGGGCAATCGCTTCAAATTTTATTCACCACATAGACACCGAGAGTCGCGTAGACAATGACCGCCAACACCGAGATTTATCCGTAAATATGCCAAAAAAGGACGTAATGTAGGGGCGATTCTGTGAATCGCCCACGATTTTGCGCCAAATATCATGGGCGAGCCAAGGCTCGCCCCTACAATTCATCAGTTTGATGTGAAATTCGACAGTTATGGATTTTGAAGCGATTGCCCTGCTGTAACGGGTGCATTTCAGACCGCCAAAAATATTGAAATGCGCCCGGCTGGCTTTGGGCAATTGCGACAAGCTGAGATATGAGATAAAAATAGAGACGCGGATCAATCCCGTAGGGGTGGCTCTTGATGTCGAACGCGCCTGACATCGTCGGCATCGGCGTCTGCACGGTTGATCATCTGATGACTGTGCCGCAGATGCCGGGCAACAATGTAAATATGAAAGCCTCCAGCTACCTGCGCCAGCCGGGCGGTCTGGCTTCATGCGCCTTGGTGGCGGCGGCGCGCTTGGGGGCGCGCTGTAAAATTATCGCGCTCATCGGCGACGATGCCGACGGGCAATATATCCGCGCCGAGCTGGCCAGCGAGGGCGTCGACGCCTCGAACCTAATCACGCGCGCGGGCAGCCAATCGCATGTCTCGCTGATACTGGTGGACGAGCGCACCGGCGACCGCAGCATCATGACGCGCCCGCCCACAGGCAAAGCAATCGCATTAAACGAAATCAAGCGCGCAGACATCACATCAGCCAAAGCGCTCTTCATCGACGATGTCAGCGAGCTGACGCTGCAAGCGGCGCGCTGGGCGCGGGAAGCGGACACGAGAGTCCTCTTAGATCCCGCGCGTCCTTACGCGGTCATCAAGGACATCCTGCCCTATGTCGATGTGCCGATTGTGCCCGAACAGTGGGCGAAAGCTTGGATGCCGGGCCGGCCTGCAGAAGCTGTCGCGCAAGCCCTGTATGAAGCGGGCGCCGCAATCGCGGTGGTTACGCTCGGCGCGCGCGGATCGGTCATCGCCTGGGCAGGCGGAACGCGGCATATTCCCGCGTTTGAAGTGGATGTCGTGGATACGACTGGCGCCGGCGATGCCTATCATGGCGCTTTTATGGCTGCGCTGCTAGAAGACTGGGATGCGCCGCGGATGGCGCGCTTTGCCTCGGCGGTCGGCTCCTTGAACTGCCGTGCCATAGGCGGCCGCGCGGCATTGCCTACGCGACAAGAAGTCGATGCGTTTCTCAGCCAATTCGCTGATTAAAAGGCAGTCATTTGCGGGCATGATTTGTGATGTGGTGTGTAATTCTTAGATAGTTGCTTTAGCAATTTATTTCGCATAGATTTGGCTTATAAACACCTGTTTTGGGGTGAAAACATGTTATACTGCTGTATCAGCATTTAACTGTAGGGAGCGATTAAAATGAACAAAGCTGAATTGATTGGTTCAATCGCAGAGAAAGCAGGTTTAAGCAAGGCAGACGCGGGTCGAGCGCTGGATGCATTTGTGGATTCAGTCACAGACGGTTTGTCAAGCGGCGAGCGGATTGCGCTGGTTGGCTTTGGCTCGTGGTCTGTTGAACAGCGTGACGCCCGTACGGGCCGCAACCCGCGCACCGGGGAAGAAATTCAGATTGCCGCCAAGAAGGTTGTCAAGTTCAAAGCTGGCGCGGGTCTTGCTGACGCGGTGAACTAGCTGCAACGCGAAATTATTTGGGGACAGGCTCTGCGCTTGTCTCCAGTTGAAAATACTCATTGCCGCAACAAGTCGCCGGGGCTGCCCGGCGTTTCTTTTTCCCCCGCGCAACAAAAGCTATGGGATGAAGATCTAAAGCAAACCCGCGCCACGCAAAAACTGAATGCAGCCGGGCAATTCTTGAAAGATCTGCCGAGCGTCTGCCGGGTTGCTGACCGCTTCTGCGCCTGCCAGGACCAGCCAACCAGCGTATGCCTGCTCGCTTAGAGCCGCGCCGATGGCTGAAAACGGAAGGTAGCCCTGCCCGGGCAGCCGCCCGTTGTGTTCTGACAGATAAATCACGCTGATGTCGTTAGTGTATTCCCGCAGGGCAGCCACCAGCTCCTCTTCTTCCAAAGCCATGTGATAAAGATTGGCGGCGACGGTGATCTTGGCATGATTGTCAACCTGGCGTCTCAAGTAAGCGGCTTGATCAAGCCGGGTGATGAACGATGTTTCGTAATGGTTGAGCGCTTGCAGCGCCAGCAGGACATCCATGGCGTCGCATAGATCAGATAAACTGCGCAGCAGCCAAATCAGGAGTTCCCTTTGTATTTCCATAGGCGAGGCGTATGGTGTCAGGTCGGGCAGATCACTTGCGCTGCACTGCGGCGCGAACGTGACATAATCCGCTTCCAGGTCGAGCGCGCAGGCGAGCGCTTCTCGCATGGCGTCGACGGCGTCCGCGCGCCGCGCCGGCTCCGCCGACAAGCAGCCGTTTTGCCGTCCCATGTTGATGCCGCTGGCTCTGATGCCGTTGGCTTCTAGCGCTTCGGCAATCTGCGGCAAACGATTGTCGAGGTCCGCGACGCCAAATTCGACAGCTTCAATGTTCAACTGTCTAGCCGCGTCCAGGCGTTCCGCTACGGTATTGCCCGGCAGCAAGCTTTCTTGGATGGCGAGCCTTGGCATGGTCTAGCTGGCTTTCTTGGGCAGCGACTTCAATACATCGGCGATGAGATCGTCGGTGCGCAGTCCTTCGGCTTGCCCTTCAAAGTTAAGCAGGATGCGGTGGCGCAGGGCAGCCGGGGCGACCGCGCCCACATCATCAAAGGAAACGTTATAGCGCCCTTCCAGCAAGGCATTGAGCTTGGCGCCAAGGATGAGCGCTTGCGCGCCGCGCGGGCTGGCGCCGTAACGGGCGTAATCGCGCAGCATTTGCGTGGCTTCCGGGCTGTCGGGGTGGGTGGCGACGATGATTCGCGCCACATATTCGCTTACATGGGTCGGTATCGGCGCGCTAAGCGCAAGCTGTCCCATGCCAATTACCTGTTCGCCGTCCGCGACCTTGCCCGCCCGGGGCATTTCGGCGCCGGTGGTGCGATCCAAAATTGTAACAAGGTCGTCAACGCTGGGGAACTTGACATTGACCTTGAAAAGAAAGCGGTCGAGCTGCGCCTCTGGCAGGGGGTAAGTGCCTTCCATTTCCAGCGGATTCTGTGTCGCCAGCACAAAAAAGGGCATGCGCAGGTTATATTGGCGGCCCGCGACGGTCACCGTCTTTTCTTGCATGGCTTCCAGCATGGCGGATTGGGTCTTGGGCGTGGCGCGGTTGATCTCGTCCGCCAGCACCAGATTGGCGAAGATAGGTCCAGCCTGGAAGCGGAACTCGCGCCGACCGTCTTCCGCCTCTTCCAAAATGTCCGTGCCGACGATATCGGCTGGCATCAAATCGGGCGTGAACTGGATGCGCGAAAACTTGAGATCGAGGACATCGCCCAAGGTGCGGATGAGCATGGTTTTGCCTAAACCTGGCACCCCCTCCAGCAAAGCGTGACCGCCCGCCAAGACGCAGATGATGACGCTGCGCAGGACCTCGTGCTGACCGACGATGACTTTGCCGACTTCCGCTTCGATGTTACGGGCGATTTCTCCAAATTTCTCCAGTCCGATTTCCGCTGCGTTCGCCTGGCTCATTTATGTTTTGCCCCGATCTTTCGTTGCTGGCAGTGGCAGGGATTATAAGCCAAAACGCGGTCCGGCGTGAGGTGAGACTTGTCGCGCTCTTGCGTATTGGGCGCTCAGTCGTCCAATGCTAGCAGCGCCAGCGCGCTTTCCACGCGCGGCGCGGCGCTGAGGCGCGTTTCCTTCTCGCCCACTTGCGCCAGACAATGTGCCGTCTCCCCAACCCAGCAAAGCCCGTCGTCGGAATCCTGACGATAGCGCTTCCTCAATAGATGCTGATAGCCGCGGGCAAATTCCCTGGCGTCATGCGGCGTATCCCAGTGTTGATACAGCACCCAGGTCAGCCGATCATCCGCTTCCTTGGTGAATATGCGCATGCGGTCGCCGCCCCAGCCGCTGGCGAGATCAGCAGCTTGCAACTCGGTGAGATAGAGCTGCAAATGCTGGCGCAAGTAGAATTCGCCGACGGGTCCGTCATAGGCGCTTCGCCATTCGGCGCCGACAATCTCGCTCAGCTGCGGCATGCTGACGGGCCGCGCGCCTTCCCCTTCCAGATAGCGCTGCGGATGATAAATCTGTTCGGTCGTCTGCGGCGGATTGTCGCGAAGCGCTTGGTTTAGCCCCTCCCAGCCGAGCGTCGCGATCAGCTCCTCTATGAAAAGATAACCTTGTTGATAGGGGAACTCGATGGCATTGATGATGACGGGGGGTATTTCCGGCTCGGATTCGGGTCCTCGCACCGCCGAATAAGCGCGGTAGACAGCCCGCGGGTCCGCGTCTTGCAGGCGGCGCAAGAAGTCGAGCATGATGAAATTGGCATCGCCTTCAAACAGCGCGTGAATTGCCAGGCGGCGATCGCGGTCGCCTGCTAAATTGGCATCGTCTATGAGATGTTTCAGGTCAAAGTGTTGATCTTGCAGGGCATGAACGAATTCGTGCGCATAGATTACCTGCTGCGGGATGGTCAAGCTGTCGGGGACCTCATCTTCGGCGCGGAGGACGATGTTGACACTGCCGTCGATGACGTTGTAATAACCGCCAATCCAGGTCAACCAGAATTCGCGCAGCGCAGATTCCAGATCCAGCCCCGGCGGGGCGAGATCGAGCGCTTGCAAGAAAATCTGATCAATGAAAAGCTGTTCCGGCGGGTAGTCCTCCAGAAAACGCCGCTGGAGGAAAGCCTTTAGTTCGCCCTGCGCGGGGAAGGTCAGCGGCGCTTCCTCCAACAGATCCAGTTGTCGCCTTTCAATGACCTGCCGCTGAATATCCTGGAGCTGCGCGCGCAGCGCCTCGCCGACATCGTCTTGCGCGTAGGCGGATGCCAGGGCGAAAAATAAGTACAGTGAGACGAAAAAGCGCTTGGGCATGGACTGTCCGCCAGTCTGGAGCTTGACTTGCGCTGCAAGTGAAGGCTTATCTTAGCGCGCCTGCGCGTTATTTGCGAAGTTTCTATGGCAAGCGCCAGGGCAATCGCTTCAAATTATTTTCAACATAGAGGACGCAGAGGACACAGAGTTCGTAGGAGTTTAGACGACTATTCTTCTAAATCTGCGGCCCGGAATCGGCAACAGTCCCCAGCGAAACGTGATTTGTCACCAAAAATCACAGCTGAGATGAGATTTATTGTTTTCTCTGCGTTCTCTGCGTACTCTGTAGTTAATTTTCAGTTTAGAATCCCGCCATTTCGTCCGCCATCATTTTGAAGCGATTGCCCTGTGGCAAGCGCTTCATATTATCATTTCGCCACCGAGGCACAGAAGTAGATCCAAGTTAGTCATGAAAACTCGACGATAGGTCGCAATGTATCCATGTCGCCCGAAATCTCTACACATCATATTGGGCGACCCAAGGGGAGCCCCTACCGAGTTCCGCTTTTTGATAGATAGGGCTGGAAGCGCCGTCAATCTGCAATGCACCCAATTCGCATCAACAGAACAAGGGCAGATGATAGACATGCTATACTGGAATGATGGGGGAGTCACAAGTGGAAGCAATGTCCGACGAAGCCAAGCAAAGGCTGTGGCGGGAGAATCACGCCCTGCTGATGCCAGACAACCCGAGCAAGGACGAAAAATCGCGGCTCGGCTTTTTCATCGACTGGCTGACGGAAAACAAACACAGTTGGTATCAGCCGGATCTACAAGCCTATCGGGATTATCTGCTATTTGAACGGACGCGCGGAGATAAAAAGGGCAGGCGCAAACCCGCCACGTTGTCGCCGCAAACCGCGCTGGCGCATTTGGCAACGGTACGCGGACGTTATGCCGCGCTGACCCGCAGCAACGAGACGCGCGACCTGCTCTTTGAATTGGCTAATCCCGAAGACAGCGAAGCCGAGCAGCGCGCCATGGTGGACGAGTTCTTCATCCGCATGATGAACGATGTGCACCCGGCCGCCGCGCCGGTCAAGCTGGTCGCCAAGCAGGACACTGCCGACAGCGAACACCTGCGCCTCAAGCCCTATCAGGTCAGCGCCTTGATTCAAGCGCCGGGCATCGCCAATCTGCGCGGACTGCGCGATACGGCGCTGATGACCTTGATGGTTTGCACGGGCATACGCGCGGCGGAAGCGGCGGCGCTGCATGTCGAGGACCTGCGACAGCATTTGGGCGGCGAGCTGTCGCTGCGCGTGCGCGAAGGCAAGGGAGCCAAGCAACGGCTCGTCCCCTATGGTCCGCTCAATTGGTGCCTGATGTATGTCGATGCCTGGCTGCAGCGCGCCGAGATAAAAGCCGGGTTTGTCTTCCGCGGTATTCGGCGCGGCGGCAAAACCCTGCGCCCGAGCGGCATCGGCTCCTGGACGGTCAACGATATCATGAATGGCTATGCCATCAGCATTGACGGCGCTTTACGCGCGGTCAAGCCGCATGACCTGCGCCGCACCTACGCGCGCAACGCTTACGACTATGGCATGGATCTAGAGCGGATACGGCAAAACCTGGGGCATAACAGCTTGCAGACCACGCAGACTTATATCGGCGAACTGGCGGGACGCGATCGTCACCCGCCTAATATGTTCAGCCCGCCGCACGATCCGCAACGTTTGCACACGCTGCTCGGCAAGGAACTCGCCTAGGCTCGAGCGGGGGTTTCGTCCGCGGGCACGTCGACCTCAATCGCCTGCTGGATCAACTGGCGGAATTGCGGCTCCTGTAAAGCGCCGGGCTGCATGAAGATCAGCTTGCCCGCTTTGAAGACCGCGATGGTCGGAATGCTGCGAATCTGGAAAGCCTGGCTGAGCGAGAGATTGGCGTCGGTATCGACTTTGACCACGCGGATCTGCCCGGCGTATTCCGCCGCCAGCTTTTCCAGTATGGGCGCTACCATGCGGCAGGGACCGCACCATTCCGCCCAAAAATCGACCAGCACAGGCATCTCATACGAGGCGAGCATGGCTTCTTTTTCGAAGCTGGCGTCGCTTACGTCCATCGGCTTGTCAAGGACAAGCGCTTGCTCATTCGCCCCGTCAGTTCCCTCGTCCGCAGCTTCCGGCGGCGCGTCAGCAGCCATCGCCTCCCGCAGTTGGCGGATGAAGTCGGGCAAGTCGCTAGACCAGGGGCGCGAGCGCCGCGCTAGCATGTCGCCGCGGTACCAGACGATTAAAAGCGCTTTGTTCTGATAGTCGAAACGCCGCGCGATTGCGCGGTAGCTGTCAGGATCCACTTGCGCGAAGATGATGCCGTCTTCTTCGTCAGCGGCTTTGGTGAAGGCGGTCTTGAAATCGCCGCGCAGCTTGTCGCCGCCGGTTGTTATGAGAATTAACGCGGCGGAGTCGCTGAGGTATGATTTGTAATTGCTGTCTGTGAGGGCTCTCAGTGGCATTTTCTGTCTTTCTTTAGGGAATCGGCGGACATAAACTGCTCGGCAATGGGCATGCACACATCGCGATAGGATCGGCGCTGCTTTCTGTCAGCCTAGCACATCGCCAATTTTCGCGTCGGCGCGCTTCTCCTGTTCCCGCTCGGCGGTGATCTCGGCATCCATCTGCGCCAGAACTTCCTCGCTGAAATCGGCGATGATCTGGGGCTTGCCGTTATCATAATAGGTCGTGATGCGATATGTGCCAGGCTCGGCAGTGCCTTTGGCGATCTCCGCGGCTTGCTTAAAGCTTTTCACTAGCCTTTCGCCGAATTCGCTCATTCTGCTCACTCCCCGTAGCTTCTCAGAATTCCCAGCACTGAGTTCCTGATAGAATTCTTCCTCGCCAAGCTTATATTTTCTTTTTCGCGTTTGCTATAAACATCTATCAAAAAGACCGGAATGTCGACCCCGCTATAAAAGGTGATAACTCTGAATCCGCCACTTTTTCCGCGCCCTGGAAGCGGGAACCTGATTTTGCGGGCGCCGCCTGTAGCCGGGACAACATTACCGGCGCTAGGATTCAGCCCAACAAAGTCTTTATGAAGTCTAACTCCTCATCTGTCATTCGGAGCTTCTTGGATTGACGGACGAATTCCTGTGTCTCAACTACTGAGCGCATGGTGTTTCTCCAGAGTATATCCTGTCCGAGTGGCGGATGCAACGAGCGGCTAGCCCGCCAGCCGCTCGATATACTCCAGGCTCTGATGCCGGAAGAAGCTGTCATATAGATTGGCGTAATGCCCGCCAGCCAGCATCAACTGATCGTGCGTGCCCGCTTCGATGATCTCGCCATTGTCGAGCACGATGATGCGATCGGCATGTCGGATGGTCGACAAGCGATGCGCGATGACGATGGAGGTGCGGTCCCCCATCAGCGTATCCAAGCCCTCTTGGATCAGCGTCTCGGTCAATGGATCCACGCTGGCGGTGGCTTCGTCGAGGATGAATATGGCGGGGTCTTGCAGCAGCACGCGCGCGATCGCTACCAATTGGCGCTGGCCCATGGACAGGTTGCCGCCGCGCTCGCCCACCTCGGTCTCCAAGCCCTCCTGCAAGCTCACCAGCCAGTCGCCGCGTCCCACTTTGTAGGCGATGTCGATGACATCCTGATCGCTGGCTTCGGGTTTGCCGTAGCGGATGTTCTCCAGCACGGTGCCATCAAAGAGGAAGGGCGTCTGCGTCACCACCCCCAGTTGCGAGCGATAGCTGGGCAAATTGAAGTAACGGACGTCGCGCCCGTCGATGAGCAGATCGCCGCTTTGGTATTCATAGAAGCGGTTGATGAGCTTGGCGATGCTCGACTTGCCCGAGCCAGTATGCCCGACCAGCGCCAGCGTTTCGCCCGGGCGAATCTTGAGATTGAAGCTTTGCAGCACCGGCTCGCCCGTGATGTAGTGGAAGTCCATATCGACGAATTCAATCGCGCCTTTTACCGCGGGGACGGGCTCGTCCGCTTTTTGCTTGACCAGGGCCTCGGCATCCAAGAGCGCGAAGACACGCTCGCCCGCCGCCAAGCCCAGCTGAAATTGGCTCCAGAACGAGGCGATGCTCGTCAAGGGGAACCAGACCATGCCCATGCCCTGGATGAAAAGGAACCATTCGCCGGCGGTCAAGACGCCTTGCTGCGCCAGGTTGATGCCAAACCAAACGACGGCCGCGACGCCCAAGCCCGCAATCGTAACCAAGATGGGGAAGATCGCGCCGAAGACAAAGCCGTTGATCTTCTCCACGCGGTAGGATTCTTGATTGACCGCCTTGAACTCTTCATAAATCATCTGTTCGCGGCGGAAGGCTTTGGCGACGCCGATGCCGCTGATTGACTCCTGGATATGGGCGTTGACTGTCGCCAACTGCCGGCGCGAGTCGGTGACCGTGCGCCGCGCCACATTGCGGAACTTCAGCGCGGTATAGATGATGAATGGCATGATGGCCAACACGATCAGCGCCATTTCCACATTGACGGTGAAGAGATAGATCATCAGCAGCAGCACCAGCAGCAGGCGGCTCATCAAGTTGATGCTCAAGCGCACCGTTTCCGAAAACGCTTGTGTATCGGATAGGACGCGGCTGACGATCTTGCCGGTTGGGTACTGATCGTAGAAGGACATGTCGCGCTCGGTGACGGCTTGAAAAGCGTCCTCGCGCAGATCCAAGGTCACGTCGCCGACGGCTTCCGACGAAAGCCATTGCTGAACTAAATTGGCCACCCAGCCAAGGCTGCCTGCCGCAGCCAGCAAGACCGCGACCCCGATCGCGTCAAATTGCTCCGGCGTGAATTGCAGTTGATCCAAGGCAAGAGAAACGATGATCGGCAGCAGCAGATTCATCAAAGAGCTGAGGAATACCACAAGCGCGACCGCGATCATCTTCCACATATAGGGTCGGAAGTAGCCGATTATTCGTTTGACCAATTCGGTGTCGCTGTATGTGCGGTCGTAATCTTCGGCGTCCAGCCCATCCATTATGAAACCCATGTTGTACCTCCCGAGCCTGCCTAGTTGATGAGCTGTGGCTGCGGCAACTCCGCAGCGTCGTAACGGGCGAAGATGCGCCGATAATGTTCAGAGCTGTGCAGGAGTTCGTCATGCGAGCCATTGGCGATCACACGACCCATTTCCAGCACAATGATGCGGTCCGCCCAGCGTATCTGCGACAGCCGATGCGTGATGAGAATGGTCGTTCGTCCCTCTTGGGCGCGGCGCATCGCTTTTTGGATATCATCTTCGGTGGCGCTGTCGATGGCGCTGGTCGAATCGTCGAGGATCAGGATGCGCGGCTGCCGCAGGAAAGCCCGCGCCAGCGCCAGCCTCTGCCGCTGCCCGCCGGACAACGTGACGCCGCGTTCGCCGATTTCGCTTTCGTAGCCCTCGTTGAAGGACAGGATAAATTCATGCGCCTGCGCTTCTTTGGCGGCATCTTCAATCTGCGCTGGCGTGGCGCTTTCCACGCCAAAGGCGATATTTTCGGCAATTGAGCGCGAAAAGAGGAAGACGTCTTGCTCGATCTTGCCCATCTGCGAGCGCAATCGGTCAAGATTCCAGTCGCGCACGTCGCGACCGTCTATCAGCACACGTCCCTCATGCACGTCATAGGTACGCGTGACCAATTGCGTCAGCGTGGACTTGCCAGAGCCCGTCTGCCCGACGATAGCGACGGTCTGCCCCGGCGCGACTGTGAAAGAGATGTTCTGCAAGACCGGCTTGTCGTGGAACTTGAAGGTTACATTCTCGAATGCGATGGCGCCGGCGACGGGCGCGCTGTAACCGCTTGGATTCTCGTCGATATCCGAGCGCTGATCGATCAATTCCAGTATGCGCTGCGCGCCGGCGATGCCCAGTTGGATCAGGCTGATGGAGAACAATGAAACAAAGACGGGGAATTGCAGTATGCTCATCAGCCCGGTGACGGCGATGATATCGGGAATGGTCAAGATGCCGCGGCTGTGCATGTTCAAGGTGTGCAGGAACATGAGGCCGAAGGCGACGCCATACATGAGCAAGGGCAGGTAAGCCGCTTCAATCTGCCCCTGTCGCACGAAGAAGTCGCGGTACTTCTTGGCATTGCGCCGGAAGCGCTTGCGCTCCTCGATTTCCTGCGCCGCGACTTTGACGATCTCGATGCCGCTAATCGTTTCTTCCAGCCGGGCATTCAGCGTGCCGTATTGCATACGCTGCTGCATCACGACCGGCTGCAAGCGCTTGATATAGCGGCGCACGACGATCACATAGCTCAAGACGAATAGCATCGGCACCAGCAACAGTTCCAGGTTGATGGACGCGATGAAAGCGATCGGCACGGCAAAACCCAGCACCATGTCGAAGATGAACATGATGCCCGGTTGAATCAAAAAATTGAGTTGGCGGACATCATCGGTAGCGCGCGCCATGATGTCGCCCACCCGCTGCTGATCGTGGAAGGTCTGGCTCTTGCCTAGCAAGCTGGTATAAAGTTCGTGGCGAGAATCGCGCTCGATGCGGGTGGCGAGCATCACCATCGACAGCGAGCCCATCAACGAGCCCAGACCGTCCCAGACCGACGTCAGCAAGACAGCCAGGCTGACCGCGATGACCGCCCCAGCCTCTCCGCTGTCGAGGATGATTTCCGCGCCGACCCCGAACAGTCTGCGCGCCATGGAAAAGGCGATATAGCCCGACAAAAAACCAAGCAAACCAAGAGCAAAGAATTTCTTGTGCTCCCAGCAATGCGAAATGATCCAGCGCGTGGCGCTTGAGCGATTGTATTCGCGCAAGCCTTCAATGGTGAACTCACTCTTGTGAACCAATGTGAACTCCTATGACATGTGCTGGACAGAACAATAGTTCAAGGACAGACCATTATACACAAGACCATCTCGCTTGGTAAGGGTGATGATGGCAAAGTCAAACAAAGCAACGTAGCAAGGGCTATCCTGCTCTGGCAAGAGATAGGCGCTATAATCGCGAGGCAGTCATGAACAGGCTTATTGGGCTGACGGAGCCGCCTGATGCTAGCGCGATCTGCAATTCCAACTTTCAAGCCAACAATCGAGGCGGACGAAAGCGGCCATCACTTCGTCATTTACAGCGACAGTTGTTCTGGCTTGCCAGGGGCGCCTCACGAAGAGAACTTTCGCCAGGTCAATCAAGTGATAGCGGCTTTGGAGCGAGCGCCGCAATTTATCTGTTTCCCGGGCGACGAGATCATGGGATTAACCAATAATCGCGACAGACTGCGCCGTCAATGGTCTTACTTTTTTGAAACGGAGCTCGCCTGGCTCAATCGCGACGCTGTGCCCGTTTACCACACCAGCGGCAATCACACGGTTTACAACCGCATGAGCGAGTCTGTTTTCCGCGAGACAATGGCGCATCTGCCTCAAAATGGTCCGCCCGACCAGCGTCGCCTGTCCTACTATGTCAGGCGCGGGGATCTGTTGATGATCTTTGTTAATACCTTGTGGACTGGCACAGGCGGCGAAGGCACGCTGGAAAACACATGGCTGCAAGAGACCTTGGAGCGTAACGCGGATGCTAAGCATAAACTGGTCTTCGGTCATCATCCGGTCTGGCCCGTGAACGGTTATGCCGGCGCATATCAGCGAAATCTGGAGCGCGACCAGGGGCGTCGCTTATGGGACGCGCTGACGCGGCATGGGGCGCTCGCCTACGTTTGCAGCCATATCCTGGCTTTTGACGCCCAAGTTCACAGCGGTGTCTTGCAGATTTGCAGCGCTGGCGCGGGCACAGCCCATCGCATGCCGCCGGAGGACGAATATCTGCACATCGTGCAAGCGGCGCTGGATGATATCGGACTGCGCTATCAAGTGCTGGATCGCGCAGGCAATGCCCGGGAGTGGCTGTCTTGGCCCTGGCGGCTGCCCGCTTCCAACAGCTGGGCGCCCTTCAAGCCCGCCGCGGCGCGGTCGCTGCCCGCCGGCTGTTTGCAGCGGCTTGACAAAGCGCGGCTGATCGTCTGGGAGATCGGAGGAGAGTTACCCGCGATTCAAGCGGGCGCTCCACGAATGATCCTGCGCGCGGATGCGAAAGAGGAGGCTTTGCCCTGGTTTTGGCTAGGCGCCAGCGGCGTCGATAATCGCCTGACCGCGCTGCTCTGTCCCCGGGCGAATCGCAGTCCACATCGCTGGACAGGCCCGCCCTTGCCGCAGGGACATAGTTTCAGCATCCAATTCGCCTTGCACAGTGGCATGGGTCCCGGCGGCTTGCTCTGGCGCTGGAGCGATGAAGACGCCTGGTCGAGCATGATTGGCGCTTCGGCATGGGGCGCGGAGCGGATTCCCTGGTCGCATCGTTGGCGCATCGGCGACAACTTGCGCCTGCGCTGGTACTGCCTAACATTTGCGCTGTCGGAGCTCTTGAGCTGAATATCGCCCCCGATCTCCAGGCGCCGTCCTCTCTTAGCAAACTATAATCGCCGGCTCATGCGGCGCGCATTCGCCCCCGCACAATGTTTGCGCTGGAGAAAGTTGCCCATATTCGTTCATTAATAACTGGCAAGATAGAACCTCAAATATGCGAAAGCGAAAAACTGCGCTGTTTACGGCGGGTCTTATGCTTGCGCTCTGCGCCATGTTACTGGGCGCGTCCTGGGCGCAGGACCAGCCAACGCGGATTCCGAACACGCCCGCAGCGGCGCTAAGCGAGTCGCCCGGCAGTAAACCAGGCAAGCGGACCGGCATTCGCTGCGTTCTGCGCGCGGAAGCCAAGACAACCTCGTCGACGCGCCCTTCCGTGCTTGTCACATATACCGATGATGGCATCACTTGGGCTGTGGACAAGTATGATGGCGCCTGGAGCCGAAGCGGAAATGCGTCAAAAGGCGGGGGATTGAACCTCAAATGGAGCGGCAGTTGGTGGGAGCGCTATGCGCTGGTCTTGTCTATTCAGCGCTTTGGCGGCGGCATCTGCGAAGGCGAGCATTTCAAATTCTAGTCGGGCTGTCGCATCCGCTAAGCGGCGACTTATTTCCCTAGTTTCAAAGTCTTCCTGGCAATATGCTGGCGGGGTCGCCGAAGAGAGGACTTCGGCACCCCGTAAAACCCCGCAAATTCGCATAGGAATATCGCAGCCGACCGTCTATCATCGGGCGAGACTCGCCGCTTATGAGGTCAAGCCATGCAAGCGATACGCGCTGCCGTACGCGACGCCGCGAAGCTCTGCCGCCGCGTGCAAGAACATTATCTGATCGCCAATACCAAATCAGCGGACGGACATGAAGAACCTGTCACCATCGCCGACTACGGCTCGCAAGCGATCATCTGCCGCGCGCTGATGACACATTTCCCTGGCGATGGCGTCGTCTCTGAAGAGTCGGGCGAGCAGTTTCTGCAATTGTTATCGACTGCGCAGCGGTCGCAGGTGCGGGCGCTGCTGGAGGATGTGCTGGCTTGCGCCCTCAGTGAGAGGGAAGTGGTCGAGTGGCTGGACTTCGGCAAGGGTCGAGAGACGAGGCGCGCCTGGGTTATCGATCCCATCGACGGCACCAAGGGCTTCATCGCCCTGCGGCATTATGCCATCGCCTGCGGCGTCCTGGTGGACGGGCAAGTAGCCGGCGGCATTGTCGCCGCGCCGGGTTATGCCGAAGGCGAAGGCGCGCTCTTCTATACGGAAAACGGCGCCACCTGGCGAGCGCCGCTGGCCGGCGGCGCGGGCGAGCGTGTCCGGGTATCCTCGCGGCGCGCGGGAGACGATTTCATCGCCGCGCAAAGCTATGAGCGGCAGCATGCCAGCAAATCGCGCATGGGACGGGCGCGGGCATTGGCTGGCTTGGGCGATGCGCGGATCCTGGAATTGGACAGCATGGAAAAGTACGCGCTGGTCGCCTGTGGCGATGCCGACCTCTATATGCGTTTGCCGCGCGCCGGCAGCGCCTACCAGCACAAGATCTGGGATCATGTGGCGGGCGTGGCTTTGGTGCAAGGCGCGGGAGGCATGGCGACCGATCTGGACGGAAGCCCGCTTGACTTTTCGCAGGGAGAGACCCTGCCGAACCCGGGCATGATCGTCAGCAACGGTCGGCATCACAAGCGCGTGGTGGAGGCGGTGCAGCGAGTGATGCGAGAATAAGTTGGCACAGAGGAAGAGCAAGTAGTATAAACTGAACAATGAATATACTCGGAGGAAATGTTTATGTCATTGCATAGACTATGTGATTCCAACAAAATAATGCAAATTTTCAGGGGCGGTGTAGGGGCGACCAATCTGTCGCTGTTGAAATTCTCAATTTCCCCCCACCCCAAACCCCTCCCCCATAAAGAGGGAGGGGCTTAACGGCTCAAGACAGGTCAGCAAGCTCCCCTTCCCTCATTTTGGGGGAAGGGGGCTGTTTTTCAACAGAGTCAATCTGGTCGCCCGACGCTGCTGCGTTCTGATTTCGGGCGACATGGTATGTCGCCCCTACATTTAGACCCTTCGTCGAGTTTTGCATGACTAACTTGATTCTGCTTATATTGATTATCGCCCCTATTTGAACTTGAAATCAAAAATTGTTTGGTATCAGCCCAGCCTCCTGGCGCAAGGCAGAATTAGCTAGACAAACAATTACGACATCATCTGTTACTTCATCAAGGGTGACAGACCCCGTTGCTACAACTTGGATAACATCAGGGTTTCTCAACTGGTGGAACTAGAACATCGCTTGCGCTGTGAAAATGTACCCTCGGTCAAGAACGGCAAGTATGGAAAAACAAAATTCAACAGCAAAGGCAAGAATCCTGGCGATGTTTGGGGCGACATAAAGCAGTTGACTTATAAGTCAAAAGAACTTGTTTGTCGTGAAGCGCTAAACACGATTCAGAAGCCGGAAAAATTGCTCGAACGCATTATACTTGCCAGCTCCAATCCGGGCGACATCGTGCTGGATCCATTTGCCGGCGTCGGCACCTGTCCCGTGGTATGCAAAAAGCATGGACGCGATTTTATTGCATTCGAGATAAACCCGGATTTTGTCAGCCTCGCCAAGTCGCGCTTGGAGCGCCTGCCCATTGCTGTATAGTCTCAGACGGCGAACGCCCGCCCCTGCTTCTCCGCTATCAGCGCAGCGTAGAGCGCTATCACTTCGTCCATGATGGCATCCCAGGATTGGGTTTCGGCATAGGCGCGAGCTTGGGCGCCCATGTAAGTCATGGCGGCTGGGTTGCCGGCGATCTTGCGGATGCCTGCGGTCAGCGCGCCGGTATCGCCGCTTGCGAAGGTGTAACCGGTTTCGCCCTCGCGCAGGACGTCGCTGACCCCGCCCACGCGCGCAGCGACAACCGGCAGCCCAGCCGCCATCGCTTCAATGACGACCAAGCCAAAGGTTTCCAGGCGCGATGGGAAGACAAAAATGTCGGCGCTGGCATAGGCTTGCGACAGTCTTTCGCCGCGCAGGTAACCCATGAATGTGACAGGCAGCTTCGCGAAAGCGCGTTCCAGGGATTGGCGCGCCGGTCCGTCCCCGACCAAGACCAGCCGCGTTTTTGGCAGGCTCTCCAGGGCTGGGCGCAGGTGCTCGATCTGTTTCTCGTCGGAAAGGCGTCCGACATAGATCAGCACGGTATCATCGGGATTGCCGTCGGTCATTTCGGCGCGCATCGCCGCCGAGCGGAAGCCGGGGTGGAAGGCTTGGGCGTCAACGCCGCGCCGCCACAGACCGACATTGTTGATGCCCAGCTCGCGCATTTGCCTTTGCACCAGTTTGGAAGGCGCCAGGCTGAAGTCCGACCAATTGAAGATATTCTTGGTCAATTCGTCAATGACGGGTCCTGTAAAGCCGAGTCCAAAAAGACCGATTCGGAATTGCTGCGCCAGCCGCGCGTAATCGAGGTGAAAGGAAGTTACAGTCGGCACGCCCATCCATTTGAGCATGCCCATGGTCGGGATGCCGGTCATCACCGGGTGGAATAGATGCGCGATATCTGGATTGAAAGCCGCTAAATCGCGGAAGAGGTCAAGCGTGGCAATGCCCAGGCGCGCTTCGGGATAGAGCGGAAGGGACAAGCTGGGCAAACTGCAGATTGGCGCACCCTTGTAGCGCGGGCTGTCCCCATAGCGCGGCGCGATGATGAGCGCGTCGACGCCGCGCCTGGACAAGTGGTCCAGCAGCAAACAAGTTACTTTGACGATGCCATCGACCTTGGGCAGGAAGGTCTCGGTTATGATGGCTACACGCATCAGCATCTCACTTGTGAATCTGACCATAATTTTAGCATAGCGGCGGCAAGCGGTCATCTTCTTGATGCGATGCGCCAGGGCAATCGCTTCAAAATCCATAACTGTCGAATTTAACATCAAACTGATGAATTGTAGCGGCGAGCCTTGGCTCGCCCATGAAATTGGGTGCAAAATCGTGGGCGATTCACAGAATCGCCCCTACATTGCGTCCTTTATTGGCATATTTTCGGATAATTCGCGGAGTTGGAGGTCAGTGTCTACGCGACCCTTGGTGCCTCAGTGTTGAAATTATTTGATGAAATTGCCCTGTGAGATGCGCCTTTTATATAATTGGCAAGATTGCTTACAGGGCAATTTCATCAAATTTTCCGCGCCAATAAAGCGCGCATAGGCACAACCCTATAAGGCTTGTCCGCTGCTGACAAATTTGTGCCAAATGCGCGGCTATACCCAGATACACCCAGCGCGCGACTGACCCGCAGTGTCGGTGGGCAATGTCGGCGCGCCCGTCGCGCGGCACAGTGCCGCCCCTACAATTCGTAAAATTAGTTTGTTTTCGACAGAAATTGGTTTTGAAGCGATTGCGCCACCCTTATCGTAGCTGCTGATTTGGGAAGCCGCTAGTTCGTGATATAATGACCTGGCATGCGGAAAGACTGAGGATCGAAAATGGCAGTAGAACGCTTGCGCAGCTTGCCACGTCCCCATTTATTTACAGCCGAAGAATACCTCGCGTTTGAAGAAAGAAGCGAGTTCAAGCACGAATTCATTGACGGCGTCATCTATGACTGGGGCGAGCCAGAAGCTCATGAGCGCGGGAACAACAATGTCATTACGCCTTATCCGCCCCCGCACCGTTTTACGGTCGAAGAATATCTCGCGTTTGAAGAAAGAAGCGAATTCAAGCACGAGTTCCTTGATGGAGTCATCTACGAAATGACCGGTGGCACATTGCATCACAGTAGAATCAAGGTAAATATCATTCGCGCGCTGCTATCGCAATTGGACGATTCGCGCTATGAAATTCTAAACAGCGACATGCGGGTAGGAATAAGAGACGGCCGCTATATATATCCTGATTTGTGCGTCGTCTCTGGCGCGGCGCAACTCACAGACAACAATACGACCTTGCTGAACCCTGCGCTGGCGGTCGAGGTTGCGTCGCCTTCATCCATCACATACGATCGCGAGACAAAGCTCGACTATTATCGTTCCTTGCCGAGTATTCAAGCCTATCTGGTGATTGATCAGCACCGCGTCCATGTCGATTGTCATACCCGCGTGGAAAGCGCATGGCTGTGGCAAGCGTTTGCTAATCTGGATGATGTCATCTCGCTAGAGGCGATCGGATGCCGGTTGTCGGTTGCGCAGGTTTACCGCGGCATCAACTCTAGCGAGCTTTGAACAATCCCGCTCGCGCGCAACGATTCGCTCGCCGCGGCGGCAATTAGCTGCCCGCGCTAATGAGATATCGCCCACGGTATTTGTCACCATGACCGCAGACGCGACGCCACGACAGCGCGCCATCGACAGAATCCGCTCTGACGAGCGCTCGCCCATGGAAAACCTGCCCTATTGGGCGCGTGCCACCAATCCCATTGTGCGGCGTCACCTGGGTCTATATTGGCGCACCTTGCCGCCGGAGTTCGAGCCTATCTTCTATATCTGCGGCTTCTGGCTGGTGGCGCTCTTGCTGGGGATATTTTTCCCATTCATCACGGACTTGGCGACCACCGTGATCGTGGTTTCCGTGTTGGTCATCCCGGTGGGCATGATCTTCTACCTGCGCGCGCTATTTTCCATCGCGGCCAATTCAGCTGCGGTCATGGCCGACGAAATTCGCAACAACACCATGCAGCTATTGATGTCGACGCCGATGTCGCTGGATCAGATCTTCTTGGGCAAGGTAGCCGCGGCGCTCTGGCGCAAGATGGACGACCTGATCTTGATCGTGCAAGGCGCGGCGATTTTCGGACCGCCATTGATCATCATGCACTACGCCGGTTTGTTCCCCCTGCGCGAATCAGGACCAGGCACCTACTTGCTGATCATCGCCATGACGCTGGTGTCCATGCTGCGGCTGGTGCTGGAACCTTTGATGTTCGGCATGGTCGGCGTGGGCATAGGGGCATTTGCGCCCTTCCGCAGCATCGCCATGACTTCGTCCGTGGCTTTCGTCGCATTCTATTTCTTGCTCATGATCATGCTGCAGCGGCTGAATCTCGACTATCTGAGCGCGGCGCTTGACGCGGCGCAGGGCGCGACCGAGTTGACGCTGGATGTCGCGAATTTGCGGCTGGCGCTGGCGATTGGGGCGACCGTGCTGGTGGAGCTGCTGCTGCCGGTGCTGCTGCCGTTTACGCTGATTCGGCTGGTGATCGGCTTGCTCACGCGGCAGTTGCGGGCGGGGTAGCCCGGCTTAGCTTGCGGATTTTGATTCAATTAAGCCTTTTCCGTAAGTTCTTTCTCGTATTCTTTGATCGCCCAGCCCAGGCTTTCGCCTACTGCCTCCCAATCTGCGCGCATAGCGTCCGCATCCGATCGAGCAAGAATTTTCTTAGCAAATTCGTCGCTTTCCGAACGAGTGAAATCCAACATCCGCGCTATCCCATGCAGGAATGGGCGCTTGGGCAAATAGAAAGAATTGGCAATTTTTCGTCCATCAAAAGCCATGTCATCCTCCACAACATCTGCCCATAGCATATTATCTCAGCCGACTTCTGTCAATACAGCCGGGAACGCCGCGGCAGCTGCGAGCGGGGTGAGCTTA
Organism: Phototrophicaceae bacterium; assembly: GCA_965116975.1. Classification (GTDB taxonomy): domain Bacteria; phylum Chloroflexota; class Anaerolineae; order Aggregatilineales; family Phototrophicaceae; genus UBA6055. The sequence continues at coordinate 118,097 of OZ220735.1, read as the reverse complement.
CTCAAATAGGTTGCGTAGTCTCCGTTTTTTTCGGACGTACTCTATAGCCCCGATATCACCAGCGCTTCCCTGGGGACGGTCATTCCCCGCCTGATCGGTCTTCATGCAGAAGTCAGGATGGGCTGTGTTGATGGCAGGACTGTCAGGGCGCGGTATACGATATGCTGGAGAACTTGAAGAAAGTGCTTCCAATTTGGGGTCTCCTTGATATGCTGGATTGCCAGAGCCGTCTTCAATCAAGTTATTTTCGTTTTGATCGAAATCGCCATAGCTGTCTCCGCCAGTATTTCCGCCAAAGATGCTATTGCGTAAATGTATCGAACCACTGCGTTTAAAGGTTCCACCCCCGTGTTTTGCGCGGTTGTTTGTTATCGTTACGTGTGTAAGTGTAGTAGTGCTTTTCTTGTCGGTGTAAATGCCACCCCCGCGCTGCCCCGCGGAATTTCCGTCAATCGTGCAGTTTGCAACGGACATGGTGCCGCCATTATCTAGCGCGCCACCTTCAGTACCGGCTGTATTCCCACAAAAGGAGCTATCATTTATATATACCGTGCTATTTGAACTAATTGCGCCACTTCCGTAGCCGGCGGAGTTGCCGCTAAAATCGCATTTATTGATTTGAGTTATGCCACCCATACAATTCAACGCTCCGCTCCACTGGACTGCTGAATTTGAAATGAATATACATTCGATAATTGAGAGATTTCCATAGTTGTAAATGGCACCCCCGCTAAATTGAGCGGAATTGTCTCTGAATACACAGTCCGCCAACTGTACTGTAGCAAGATTAGTAAAGATCGCGCCACCACCGCGCTCTATTTCTTTAGCAGAATTGTATTGAAAGTTACAATTCTGTATCATCAATTTTCCCTCGTTTACTGCAATCCCTCCGCCCAATTGCGCTGAATTCGATTCTAAGTTGCAGTCATGAAGGATTGCTGACCCCTTATCAGCACAAATTGCTCCGCCTTGGTTCGCTGAGTGCTCCACAAAGTCACACTTTGCCAAAATTAGTGTGCCGTCATTGTGCCAAATTGCGCCACCCTCGCCTTCCTTGCCTACCTTATTTGCTAAGAACTTGCAGTTACTGATTGTAAGGTCAGCTGACATGTTATAAATCGCACCGCCAACTGTGGCTTCGTTTCGTTCGAATGTGCAATCAATTGCTGCCAGCCGGCCTCCGCTGTTAAAAATTGCGCCGCCTGGGCATTTCTCGTCGTTGGCATGGTTGCCAGTGAACTCGCAGCCGTGTATCAATACTTTTTCATTCCGGAGCCCCACAAGCCCGGCGCACCCATTTGACGCACGGTTATTCTCAAACTTGCAGTAGGATAGAGTTGCCGATCCCTCTGTAGAAGTAATTACGCCGCCATAATCCCCGCAATCATGTTCCTTGAAATTGCAGTTGATGAGTTCTATTTCCCCTTGATTGGCACAAATCGCGCTACCTGTGAATGCGGCTAAGTTGCTCCGAAAGTCTGATTCCAACACTTGGACAATTCCTTTTTCGTTCGCAATTGCGCCACCGATATGCTCCGATAAGTTTCTACTAAACCTACAGGCATTAACTGAGAGCCGTCCCTCATTGATGACAATCCCGCCGCCGTTACTCTCAGATTCATTCTCGCGGATGTTGCTATCCCTTATCTCGACTTTACCTTCCGAGCAAAAGAGCGCCCCGCCTGCGCCTTTTGTTGAGTTTTGAGAAAAGTGACAGTTATCGCGTATTACCAACGAGGCGTTCTTGGTTGCAACGGCACCGCCAGATCCATTTGCAGCGTTATTTTCTACATTCACGGTTTCTAGCGTTATGTTTCCACCACCGAATATCGCTCCACCGATATGTGCCAGGTTCATCCTCATCTTGCTAGTTTGGACTGTCAACTCACCTTCATAGGTATAAACCGCGCCACCGGCTTCAGCCTCGTTGTTTTCAAGGGTACTGTTTGAGATGCTTACATTTCCGTTGAAGTTGGCAATCACGCCACCATTAGAATGGGCTTTGTTTCCGCTTGCCTCGCAGTTGATTAGAGTCGCAGTGCCTTCTTTGCTGTAAATGACCGCGCCTTTTTCCGCGAGGTTACCGCTCATCTTACAGTTACACAAAATGAGCGTTCCCTGATGACTGTAAATAGCGCCCCCATCTGATGCTGAGCCATTTACGAGAATGACGTTATTCAAGACCAAACTACCGCCGCTAAGGTGGAAAATCTGATGACGATTGTCACCGTCAATCATATAGCTATTACCCTCAATGGTTATGTTCGCTGTGATTGAAGGCAGTTCTGCGCTAAGTGTGATGGAGTCCACCAAGACGAATATGCTAGCTTCATTACTTTGGTTGGCGAAGCGGATTGCATTCGCCAATTCGATTTCGGATTCTACGGCTATTCGTTCAAGTGCTGGCACTGTTATCTCACTTCCCCGCTATGATTTACAGTATGATAGCATCAGAAACGCAAAACCTTTACTCGGAAAGGTCAACCATTGAAAAGATTCCTTTCTCACCCCTTCACCGCGCCCAGCGTCAAACCCCGAATGAAATAGCGCTGGAAAAACACAAAGATAAACAGCGTTGGCAGCGAGCCAATCAAGCTGGCCGCCGCTTGACCGCCCCAGTCAACAGTATATTGCCCGGTCAAATTGAGGATGCCGACCATGATGGTGCGGCTGTCGGCTTTCTGCGTCAAAATGAAGGGCCAGAGGAAGTCGTTCCAGATCCAGGTGAATTGCAGGGTCGCCAGCACCGCCAGCGCCGGCAGCGTCAGCGGCAGCATGATGCGGAAGAAAATCTTGTATTCGTTTGCGCCGTCAATCAGCGCCGCTTCGCGCAGGGCATTGGGCACGATCTGGAAAAAGTTGCGCATGACCAGCGTGCAAATCGGGATGCCAAAGGCGGTATGAATGACGATGACGGCAGTGATGGTGTCGTAAAGGCCGATGTCGTTCATCAGGCGGAAGACCGGTATCAGCGCGATCTGCGGCGGCAGGAACATGCCCGCCACGATGAAGATGAAGAGCAGGGCATCGCCCCGGAAGCTGTATTTGCCCAGCCCATAACCGGCCAGCGTACCCAGCGCGATGGAGAATATGGAAGCGGGGATCGTCAGCAAGAGCGAGTTTTGCAGATAGAGACCGAGGTTGCCGTCTTCCGGATCCATGACGCGGGCGAAGTTCTCCGTCGCCAAACTATTTGGCAGCGTCCAATAGCCGCCTGTGGACACTTCCGCCGCCGATTTGAAAGCGGTGACGATCGCGCCGTAGACCGGCGTCATAAACAAGATCAACAAAACCGTCAGCGCGAAGTAGAGCAGCGCGTTACTCAGCCACTTTCTCCAGTTGGCTCGGGTAACATTCTCCCCTTCCCTCCCCAGTGGGGGAAGGGGCCGGGGGATGGGGGACGCTCCTTCAATCATAGAGTTCCTCGGCGGCGGATGTCTGACGGAAATAAAGCACGATGATTACCATAGTCATCACAAATAAGACCACGGCGGCGGAACTGCCGTAGCCCATTTTGAACTTGCGGAAACTCTCGCTGTACATAAAGACAGCCAGCGTATCCGACTTGTTAAACGGACCGCCCATGGTCATGACCCAAATGATTTCGAAGCTTTTCAGCGCGTTGATGGCTGTCAGCGCGAAGACAACAACCGTGGCCGGGCGCAGCATGGGGATGACCACCTTGCGTAAAGTCTGCCAATAGTTGGCGCCATCCACCTTGGCCGCCTCGACCAGCGGAGTTGGCACCGATGTGAGCCCGGCCAGAAAGATGACCATATTCAAGCCCGTCTGCTGCCATGCCCAGGCGACAAACACGGCGTAGAGCGCCGTGTTCGGGTTTGCAAGCCAAGCCGTCGCCAGATGATCTTGTCCAATCGCGCGCAGGAAGATATTGACGATGCCCAGCTTGGGGCTGTAGAGCCAGACCCAGATGATGCCAATGATGATGGGCGAAAGGCAGATCGGCAGGTAAAAGAGCGATTTGTAGATGGTGTTGATGCGCCGTTTGCCTTGCAGCGCCAGCGCTAAGACCAGACCAAAACCGGTCGGCACGGTCATCGCCAAGACCAGCCAGATCGCAGTGTTTTTGATGGCATTGCCGAAGAGTCGGTCTGTGAAGATCTTTTCGAAGTTCGCCAAGCCGACGAAATCGAAGTCATCGCCGTAGCCGACCCAATCGGTGAAGGAGTAATAAAGCGAATTGAGCGTGGGCAGTATGACAAATGTGAAATAAACGAGCAGCGGCAAAATGAGGAAGCTGGCTGGGATGATCCAGGGATGTCGTCTAAGCATGATGCCCCCACCCTTAATCCCTCCCCAAGGGTCAGTGTCTACGCGACCCAGAATGAGGGAGGGACTTTTCGTCAGAATCCCCTATTGAAGCTTTATTGAAGGCTTTGAAGATTCTAGCTCCAGGCTTGCCTTCATTCCCCTTCCCTCTTGATGGGGGAAGGGGCTAGGGGATGGGGGGTGATCGCAGTACAAGTTAGCTTTCCATGCCGGCGAATTCGGCGGCGGCCTCCGCTTGCACGCGTTCCAGCATGGCTTCATAGTCGCCCGGGTTCGCCATGAATTCGCTGAAGGAATTCAAGCCGACTTCCGCAACCGGTGGCGGCGTCGCCAGGTCATAGTTGAAGGCAAAGACCGGGTCTGCGGCGATTTCCGCGGCGATACGCGCGACAACATCGTTGTAAATGCTGGTATCGACCCGCAAGCTCGGCGCCAGGTTGCCGGCGCCCAGCGCGAACTTCGCCTGAATATCCGGGTCGGTCAAGTGCACGATGAAGGCTTTGGCGGCATCGGCATTAGCGGCATCAGCCGAAACGACGAAGGTATCAATGGGACCCAGCGAGGCGCGCGGAACGTCTTCGTCAATGGTCGGGAAGGAGAAATAGTCGAAGTCTTCGCCCGGGGTCAGTTCCAGCCCGGCGTAATGTCCGCCGATCCAGGTGCCCATCAGGGTCATGGCGGCTTCGCCATTGGCGACTTGATTGGCAGCTTCGTCCCAATCGTAGGCGTTGGCGTCGGGATAGAAGTAGCCGGCGTCAACCAATTCTTTCCACAAACCAAAGGCGCGCGCGACTTCTTCGTCGGTGTAGGCGGCGTTGCCGCTCATCAGCTCGTTGCGATAGTCGTTGCCGGCCGTGCGCAGCAAAATCATGTCGAACCAGAATTGGCCGGGCCAGCGATTCATCGAACCCAATGCGAAGGCCGGGATGCCCGCCATCTTAAACTTCTCGGCGGCGTCAACCAGCTCGTCCCAAGTGGTCGGGACCATGGCGCCGACCTCTTCAAAGAGAGCCGTGTTGTAGAACATGCCAACCCAGTGCAAGGTCAATGGCAGCGCGTACTGGTGCATGTCATAGGTGACGGCGTTGTCGATGACAGCCTGCGGGAATTGCGAGCCCATGTCATTGGCTTCCCAAACGTCATCAATCGGCTGCAAGCGTCCGCCGTCCACAACGAATTGGATGCGCGCGCCAGCCCAATAGCTGAAGGTATCGGGCGGGTTGCCGCCAGCCAGCTGCACCAGGATTGATGTTTTGAACTGCTCATGATCTACCGGGCTTTCGGCGTGCGTCAAACCAGGATTGGCGGCGATGAATTCATCAACGATCTCCTCGATGTATTCGCCGCCAAAACCGCCGAAGTAATGGGAAACGGTGAAATCGCCCATCAGGTCGTCTTGCGCGAGAGCGGGCGTGACAAGCAGGCTTGCCACCAAAATAAAGAGTAAAGCGCTTAGCAAACGTTTGTTCAACATGTTCTGTTCTCCGTCATGACTTGTGATTAGAAGAAAAGCATGTGCGGACTCATTTTGCCATCCTCACCTCCTCAAATTCTACGCGAATGCAAGCGCCACTTGCAAGTAAGCCGAGAAAAATGAAGCGTATGTTGCTTAATTTACAACAGTGTTTTATAATTGTCAACTAATGAGAAGCAAGAATGAAGACTGTCAAGTTTTGTTGCTTATTATGCAACATTGGTTGCATATATTGAGAATTTGATATGGCAGAGATTCAATCGCTGGCGAGGGGCTTGAAAATCCTGAACTTGCTGGCGCATACGCGCAACGGCATGGGCACGACCGAGGTCGCCACGCAACTTTCGATCGACAAGAGCAGCGCCTCGCGCCTCTTGCATACGCTGGCGAAATACGGCTTCGTCGAACAAGACCAGCTCACCGCGCGCTATTTGCTGGGACCGCAACTGGTCACGCTGGGGCAGCATTTGTTAAACCGCATTACCTTAAGAGACCATGCCCGTCCCTACTTGCACGAATTGGTGGACAAAACAGGCGAATGCGCGCATCTGGCGATTCTGGCGCAACGCCAGGCGCTCTATATCGACCAGGTGGAGTCGACGGCCGCGCTGCGCGTGGAATCGGAGATTGGCACGCTTTCGCCCTTGCATTGCACGGCGCTGGGGAAAATCCTGCTGGCATTCGGCGACAGCCGCATCCCAGAGGACTTGACGCCCTTCACGCACCGCACGGTCACCGACCGCTCGACCCTGGAGGCGCAATTGACGCAAACCAGCCAGCGCGGATACGCCATCGATGACGAAGAATACAATTATGGCGTGCGCTGTGTGGCGGCGCCGGTCACCGATCACCAGAGCGCGCTGGTCGGCGCCATCGGCATCAGCGGACCAGCCGGGCGCGTGACGCTGGAAAGAATCGACGAATTCGGCGCGGTTGTCACACGTATCGCCGGCTCCTTGTCGGCGCGTTTGGGTTACCAAGGCTGATATGAGAAAGCAAAATGCAACAGACACAACAAGGTTGTGCATCGCGCAACAAAATTACGCGCATGTCCGCGAGCTAAGCTCCTAGTCAGAGTTCAGGCGATGTTTCACCTGTTGCTTTATTGCCTTCTTCGCAACACTATCGAGAAATTTGGTAGCCACCCCAACAGCGCTTGCTGGCTACCGTTACGATAGTGTTATAGGGTGTGCGCACGCGGATCTTGACGATTATCACATCATCATCGTGGGTCTTTGTAGCGGAATAGCCGCTCGGCAGCTCGACTTCATCCCACCAAGATGCGACGACTCTTCCCGACGCTGTGTGATAGGAATAGCCGGCATAGGCTTTGGCTCTGGGATGATCGACATCACAATGTTCTACGGAATAATCCGGGTGCATCTGGATAGGGAACTCGCTGGCAAGCGATGCTTGCGACAATGTCAGCAATGCAGCGAGCAGCAGGATTTGCATAGCGCGTTTCATGTCTATCCTCCTTACCTTAAGCTGATTGACAAAGTATGACGGCGCGCGAATTTCATGGACCTCCTTTCGAACGCGCTCCTATCGTCCGAGCAGGCGCTATTCACTGGCTCGAACAAGCCGTATTCAAGCAGCAAGACATGAGCCAGAACTGAGAAAATATGATGAACTCAGTGAAAATGTCTATTCATCCAGGAGAGAATCTTCGTGACCGCAGCACAAAAGACGGGTGGAAGCGCTCGGCGCGGGATAGATGAGGCGAGGGCGAAACCCCCTTTGTTATAATATGGCAAAAGGTCGAATGAGCTGGAGGCGCTGCGATGAAATATCAGATGCTGATTGACGGTGAATGGCGCGACGCCGAAGACGGCGCGACCTGGACGGTGATCAATCCCGCGACTGAGCAGAAAGTGGCGGACGTGCCTTACGGCGGCGCGGCCGAGACCAAGCGCGCCATTGCCGCCGCGGCATCCGCCCGTCCCCGCTGGCAAGGCATGACCGCCTACGAGCGCGGACAGGTGCTGCGCGACATCGCCGACGCCATCCGCGGGCGCGCGCATCAGCTGGCGCCGATCATGACAGCGGAATGCGGCAAACCACTGGGCGAGGCGGCGGGCGAATGGGGCGCTTGCGCCGATCTCTTTGACTGGTTCGCCGAAGAAGGCAAGCGCGCTTATGGGCGGTCGATACCGGCGCGCAAGCCGGGCAAACGTCTGCTGTCGCTGCCGCAGCCCTTGGGCGTGGTCGCAACCATCACCGCCTGGAACTTCCCCGCCTATTTACTGGCGCGCAAATGGGCGGGGGCATTGGCTGCCGGCTGCACCATCGTTGCACGCCCCAGCGAGTTGACGCCGATGAGCGCGATGGCGCTGGTCAATGTGATGGTCGAAGCGGGCTTGCCGAAGGGCGTCGTCAACCTGATCAACGGCGATCCGCAAATCATGGGCGACGCGATCATGGCTGATGAGCGCGTGCGCAAAGTCAGCTTCACCGGTTCGCAGCGGGTGGGGCAAATCCTGATGCGGGGCGCCGCCGCTGGCATCAAAAAACTGAGCATGGAATTAGGCGGCAGCGCGCCGGTGCTGGTCTTCGCCGATTGCGATCTGGCTTGGGCGGCGCAGCAAGGCGTCATGGCGAAGTTCCGCAACAACGGGCAAGTCTGCATCTCGCCAACGCGCTTCTATGTGGAAGAGCCGGCCCTAGAAGAATTTCTGGATTGCGTCCGCGTCGAGACCGAAAAACTGGTGGTCGGCGATGGCATGGACGCCGGCGTAACCAACGGACCGATGGTCAGCCGCGCCGGGCTGGATAAAGTCGAAGGCTTCGTCGCGGACGCGCTGGAAAAGCGGGCTGCTTTGGTAACAGGCGGCGGTCGTCCGCCAATACGATCGGGCTATTTCTACCAACCGACGGTTTTGACCGATGTAACCGCGACCATGCGGCTCGGCTGCGACGAGGTCTTTGGTCCGGTGATGGCGGTGAATACATTTTCGACCGTCGACGAAGCGCTGCAAATGGCGAATGATACGCCCTTCGGTTTGGCCGCTTATGTCATGACGCGGGATCTGTCGACGGCGACGCGCGTATACGAGGGGCTGGAATTTGGCATCGTCGGCGTCAATGACATGGTGCCCGCCACGGCCGAGGCTCCCTTCGGCGGCACAAAAACCAGCGGCTTCGGCCGCGAGGCTGGGCAAGAGGGCTTGTTCGAGTACATGGACCAGAAGTTCGTATCCATCGGGCTATAGGCTATAGGCTATAGATGGATTTCTTGCTTAGGGGCAAGGATCAAACTACACTCGACTGAGGCATAACAAAGGGTGTGCAATGACTAAAATATCAATCAGCCTGGGACAGATGCGCATCGCGCTGGGGCAAGTCGACGAGAATTTCGACCGGGCGGAAGGGCTAATCGCGCGGGCTTCGCAAAGCGGCGCCGATCTGGTTCTATTACCCGAGCTATGGACCAGCGGCTATGACCTGGAAAATGCCGCGGACTACGCGGACGAGTTAAACGCCGGCAGCTTCGCGCGCCTGTCCGCCTTGGCGGAAGACTACCGCATCGCTATCTATAGCTCCGTGCTGGAGCGCGCCAATGGCGCGGCCTTGAATAGCGCGGCGCTGTACGCGGCGGATGGGCGGCTTGCCGGCGTCTATCGCAAGATACATCTCTTCCGCCTGTTTGACGAGCACCTGTGGCTGGGCGAGGGCGATAGCCCGACCGCGCTGGATATGCCTTGGGGTGTTACGGGACTTGCGATCTGTTACGACCTGCGATTTCCAGAGTTGTTCCGACGCTATGCCGTACAGGACAAAGCCAAGCTAATCCTGCTTTGCGCCGAATGGCCCCTGGCGCGTGTTGAGCATTGGCGCGCGCTGCTCATTGCGCGGGCGATCGAGAATCAAACTTATGTCGCCGCGGTCAATGCTTGCGGCGAGACCGGCGGAACGGTCTTTGGCGGGTACTCGATGATCGTCGATCCCTGGGGTCAGACGCTCATTGAAGGTGGCGAAGATGAAAGCCTCCTGACCGCGGAAATCGATATTGCTGAGGTCGATCGCGTGAGGCGGACCATCCCCGTATTTGAAGACCGCAGACCCGACGCATATTTGGCTGTCTAGGCGCCAGCGACTTGCCAATAGAGTACATCTTTGTCGCGCTGCATCATTCTCACAGTCAAAGCAGTCGCGCCAGAGCCAATAATGTGTCGAATGTCGCATAAATCTTATTGAGATGGCGGGCGGCTCGCGAGCCGCCCGCGATAAAACATTTTATTTGTGGTCGTTTCAGCGTGTCGCGACCCTCGGTGGTAACGGAAAAATCCGGCGCCATTGCCCTGCCCCCATGACCAGGGCAATCGCTTCAAAATACTTTTCAACATAGAGGACGCAGAGGACACAGAGTTTGTAGTAATTTAGACGACTATTCTTCTAAATCTGCGGCCCGGAATCGGCAACAGTCCCCAGCGAAACGTGATTTGTCACCAAAAATCACAGCTGAGATGAGATTTTTTGTTTTTCTCTGCGTTCTCTGCGTACTCTGTAGTTAATTTCCAGTTTAGAATCCCGCCATTTCGTCGCCATCATTTTGAAGCGATTGCCCTGCCCCCATAACTGTCGCGGTTGGAAAAACGCGGCTCGCGTGGTATACTGGGCCTGTGAACAATTATCGAACAACATCTTTCTATTCAATTTCCCTCAATATCCACAGCATGCCTCGGCATGTGACCACAAAACTTGAAAAGAATCTGAGCGGGCTGTCGATAGCGGACTCTTCTTTATGTCCGCCGTTGTCACAACTTTTGCGCGGACTGTTGAGGCTTCGCTTTGTGCAATGTGTATCAAAATACAGGAAGATCTTCAAGAACGAAGCAGGCGAGCGCTACGGGAAGCGTGGCGCATTCGTAGAAGAAAGTAGGTGACAGGCGGCGGCTCGCTGCGCGAGCGATTGGACCGCCCGACATAAACATGCCAGAGGAACGGACAAGAAGTAAAACACTAGGGGAGAACGCTTATGTATGCAAATGGTGACCAGATTATCCATCCCCGTTACGGCGCAGGTACGGTTGTTGGCAAGAAGAAATTGACCCTGCAGGGCAAGACGCGCGCCTATCACATTGTCGAGTTGGTCGGCGAACGTGGCGAGGTGATGATCCCCGTCGACACGGCGAATGAAATGAATATACGTCCGGCAATCGAAGACCTGACCATCATTGAAGAGGTCTTCGCCGAGCCGCCCTGCGAATTGTCCGACGACTATCGCGCGCGCCAGGCGAAAATCCAGAAGAAAATACAGACCCGCGAACCGATGGCTATGGCGCAGGCATTGCGCGATCTGTTTTGGCGCGAACAGAACGACAAGTTAACGGCGGTCGAGACAAAGCTAAAGGGCCATCTGATAAAAATGATTAGCCATGAAATCGCCGTCATCTTCCCCGACCTGACCGTTGAGAAAGCCACCAATCAGTTGACGCAGATGTTGGTCAAGATGGTGCAAGATGGCTTGCCGCCACCAGAGGACGCGGCGGCAGCGGCATCGTAAAGCGCGGACGAATTCCTTTTATCTATTCGCTGGCTTATAGCACATCGAAAAACTGCAATTGAAAGCTGCCGATTCCCCCGTCAAATTCGACAATGGTCCTCGCCTCGGCTCCCGCGAAGTTGGCCGTCTGCCAAATGCCATGTACGCCTATCCCATGTCCCGCGCCCTCGACCTGCGCGAAGGACTCGGGCAGGCCGACTTTGCCCATTCCCGTGCTGGCTTGTAGCTGAACCGCCGCTGCCGGCGATACCTTGACGATGACTTCGCCGACGCCGCCGTCAATATCGAGCGTGCCAAAGCTGCCGTCTGGGATGACGATATCGGTCTTGCCGATGCCGCCGCTGACTTTGGCCGCGATCGGCGCGTCCTGCGCCGGCAAGGTAAGGGCGATCTTGCCGATGCCGGTTTCCAAGCGGATGTCATCGACCAGGAGATGGCTTAGGTCGATATTGGTTTCGCCGACGCCGCCTTTCATGCGCAGCCGATAAGGGATGCCTGGTGCAAGCGCGATATCCCAATGCAGGTCCTTGTTATTGCCGATGACGCGCCCGATGCCCTTGGGCAATTGCCCCTGCTGCCGCAAACTTATGGAACGCTGGGACCCGCCCTTGACCTCGAATTCATATTCGCCGATATAGTTTATCTCCGCCTCGAAGAGATTGTCGCTTTCCGGCGCCAGCGCGTTCAGGCTGGCTCTGCCCACCGAGAAGTTTATTTCGACGCTTGCGGATTCTACCTCATTTCGCGGCGCGAACAAGTTGGCGGTTTCTACCTCAACATCGCCGCCGATCATTTCCGAAAAGAACTGGCTGAAACGGCTGCCCATTTCCTCAAAATCAAATGCCCACTCAACTTTGCGTTTTTCCTTGCTCATCGTCATGCGCTCCTCATAGGCTTATTTCTATGGGTTATACGCAGGTTGAAAACCGCGCGTTTGCAAGAATCGCGTAAACATTTCAACAGCCCGAGGTCGCGCGGTTATGAGACCGGCCGCCGAGCCGACCGCGCAACCTCGGGTCCCTCAGCAGGGCAAGCGCAGCAAAATCATAGACCATCAGTATGTCGCAGATTCAATGCAAAATTTACCTCATAGGCACAGAAGAAGTTCAAAGAAAATAATGCAAATTTTAGAGGGGCGGTGTAAGGCTTGTCCGCTACTGTAGGATTCGCGTTCGCCCTTTGGTTTACCCCCCTCGGTCCCCCCATTGAAATGGGGGGATGACCACTGATTTGTTGTGATTATCGCTAATGCGAGCTTGGATTCATGCTGATTTCTCATATTTTAATACATTTCGCATTATCTTAGCTCCCCTTCCCGTAGGTCAGTGTCTACGCGACCCGCTGATGCGGGGCAAGGGGCCGCGCCGCGTAGACACTGGCGGTCGGGGATGGGGTAGAAAAAGCGCATTGACTTACCAGTAGCGGATAAGCCTTGTAGGGGGGACCAATCTGGTCGCCCGACGTTCCTGCATTTTGATTTCGGGCGACATGGTATGTCGCCCCTACATTTAGACCCTTCGTCGAGTTTTGCATGACTAACATGGAATTACTGAGGACACAGAGAAAAAAATGATGCGATTGTCTCGCCGCCATCAGCTTCAGACTTGTCGCCATAATCGCTTCGCGGCTATACTTAGAATTAAGTATCCGGTGTGAGGACTTTTGTCAGATGGAAAACATTCCCGGTCTCAAATGGGTTATGAGCCATCCGCGCTTTTCAGCCTGGGTGGTCTTGGCGGTTGGCATGGTCGCCTTGCTGGTATACGAGGCGCGTAACGTGGGCTTGGAAACGTCGCAGTGGATCGCGCTGATCGTCGCTACAGTGCTGGTTGCCGGCGCTTGTATCTGGATCATCAGTTGGGAAGATCAAGACAATCCGGAAGACGCTGCCGAAGTCAACAGCGCCGATGGCGAGGCGGCGCAAGAAGCCGGCGGCAGCGCCTAAAGACAGCGCCGGCCGGGTCCGCCCACAGCCTTCCTCACTAATGGAAGGGCGGCGCGGATTCCCAGTAGTTGCTGGACGATGGTCGACCAAGCGCGGCAGCCCCCTGGCGCGAACCCCAGTCCTGCCGCAATGACACCAGAACCCGCTTTCCTCGAACTGCCGTCCCCCGCGCGCAAAGCCAGCTATATTGACGCGGTATATGAGTACATCGCGGAGAACCTAGAGCCGACCTGGCATCCGGAGATCCTGCGGCAGCGCTTCGACGAGTTTCTGCTGGTGCTGCGTCAGGCGGAAACGGAACCACTGGCGGGCATGGTCCCAGCCACGCAGTATTGGTTGATCTCGAAAGATGCCGGCTATTTGGGCGAGCTGTCCTTACGTCATCATCTGAACGAGAGCTTGAAACTGTTCGGCGGGCATCTCGGTTACAAGATCCGCCCTTCGCAACGGCGTAAAGGCTATGGCTCGCTGCTGTGTAAATTGGCGATTGAGCAGGCTAGACGGCGCGGCATCGCTGATATACTGATCACCTGCGATGATGACAATATAGGCTCCTGGAAAATAATCGAAGCCAATGGCGGAGTCCTGGCGGACAGAATCGACAATGGGCGCGGCGCGCTCACACGGCGTTATTGGGTATACCCGGAAAAATGAGAGTTTGATTTTGGCGGCTCAAACCGTGATATCGCAGCTGCCATCATTGCAATCTTCATAGCGATCTGCATAGCAATCTTCAACGCATGCGGGCGTCGGCTTGCCCAAGAGACGGTTGATGCGGTAACGGCGCCGAGCGATGAAACGATACGAGGCGGCGCCCAGCGTGTCCGCGCCTGGCGCATGCAGCAGCAGCCAAATCGGCCAGCCCAGCGGCAATTCGCGCAGCATGCGGCGGGTGGCGTATAAGCCCGCGAATATCGCGCCGCGCTCATCAATGACGTGGATTTCGCCCAGCAAGTCGGCATCTTTCAGTTGGGGAAACTGCCATTGCCAGGCGTCTCGGTCCTGCAAATCAATGAATCTGACGCGCTGCCGCCAGTCGAGCGCTTTAATGGTTCCGCGCGTCGATTGACAGATGATGCAGCGACCATCGTAGAGCGCGGTGAGCATGGGCGGCTCCTAGTCTAGTGATGGCGCAGATTGTAGCAGAGAATGCTTTGAAATGCGCTCGACACAGGCGTTATACTTCACACAGTTAACAACTACCCATGCAAATTCAAGCCGAGGGCTTGTTATTATCTGTGAGCGCGACATTCTTGTTGACGATTCGCCGGTGACGCGCCGAGCGGCTGTGGCTATGACACTAGAACGAGGAAAGCCTAGTGGTCCCGAAGCGCCTGGAACTAAGCAATTTCCTAGCCTATCAAGCGCCCAAGCCCATCAGTTTCGAGGGCATCGACCTGGCTTGTATCAGCGGAGATAACGGCGTGGGCAAATCGTCTTTGCTCGATGCGATCACATGGGCGCTTTGGGGCAAAGCCCGGGCGCGGCGCGAAGATGACCTGATTCACCAGGGTCAGCGCGAGATGCAGGTCAGCCTCGATTTCGAGCAAGACGGCATCCGTTATCGCGTCGTGCGGCGACGGGCGCGGACCGGGCGCGGCAGACGCGGCGCGCTTGATTTGCTTGTCTGGGACGCGGATAAAGGTCCTCGTCGTATTACGGCAGGGGGCCTCCGCCGCTCCCAGGACAAGCTCAATCAAATCCTGCGGCTGGACTATGAAACCTTCGCGCATTCAGCTTTTTTGCGCCAAGGGCGCGCCGATGCCTTCACGCTGAAGACGCCCGCTGAACGAAAACGGCTCTTGGCCGAGATCCTCGGTTTGGACGAATGGACCGTTTACGAGGAGGCTGTCAAAGCCGAGCTGAGCAAAAGCGCGCAAGAGATCAACATCCTCGAGCACGATATCAGGCGAGCCGACGAAGAAATCTCGCGCGAGCCACAACTGCGGGATGCGCTGGAAACGCTGACAAAGTCGCTTGATGAGGCGCAAGTTACGCTGGATAGCATCAGCGCGCGCTACGACAAATTGGCGAATACGTCAGCGCTGCTGCTGCGCGAAGGCGAAAACCGCAAGCAGTTGCAGCGCCGTATCACCTCGCGCCGCGTCGATATGGAAGCGGCAAAGGCGGAAATTGCGCGGCAGGATGATAGAATCGCCGGTTATCAAGCGGTCATCGCCGGCGCGGACGCGATTGAATCGGGCTATGAGCAATTGCGCGCCGCGCGCGAAAACCAGAGCGCGCTCGCCGAAAGTTTGTCCCAGCAGCAAGCCCTGGATGCCCAGGTCCATAAGCTGGAAAGGGCATTGGCAAGCCAAGAAGCCAAGCTGACAAGCGAAAGCGAGGTCTGGAATGCCCGTATCGAGCAGTTGGAAGCGCGTATCCAGGCTGGAAAAACAGGCGATCTGAATGCCCTAACGACAGAACTCGCCCTGCTGGAAAACCTGAACGCCCGGCGCAATGAAGCGACGAATGCGCTTCAAGCGCTCGTGGCGCGGCGCGCGAGCTTGCGGGATCAGATGGATCAATTGCGGATCGATGGTAAAGCGCTTAATGGGCGTCTGGAGCGCCTGGAGAGAATGGATGCGGCGGAGGGAGCCGCCTGCCCGCTTTGTGGACAGGCCATGAGCGCGGACCATCGTGACAAGACCATGGCGCAATTGACCGACGCGCGCGACGCCAAGCGTCAGCAATACCGCGATTGCCTCGAGCAAATGCGCCGCGTCGACGACAACAGCCGCTCAAAACAGCAGGAAGTCGACGAGTGGGCGCTGCAACTCAAGAACTTGCCGGCGCTGCAGCAGCGGAAGGGCGCATTGAGCGAGCAGATGGCGACAGCGCGCGCGGCGGAGAACGAGTTGCGCAGCGCGCGGGGTCAGCTGGCGCAGGTCGCGGCGCAGCTCGAAGCGGCGAGTTTTAGCCCGGAGCTGCGCCGGCAACTGAAGGGGCTGGAAGAACAGCGTGCGCGGATTGCCAACAGCGAGGCATCCTATACGGACAACAGAGCGCAGCTCGAGGACTTTGCCGCTTATGACCGGCGTCAAAAACATCTGGAATTGGCGCGCAGCAACCTGCCAGAAGCGCAGCAGCAGCGGGACAAGACGCGCGAGCAATTGGCGGCGCTACGAGCCGCGCAAAGCGAAGATGAGCGGCAGCTGGAAATGAGCGCGAGCGAGATCAAAGGCTTGGAAGCGCAGGTCGAGCAAGAGCGCGAACTGCGCGTCCAGCTCGATCAAGCCCGCTCCGAAGCGCAGCTCCTGCGCGAGCGCAGGACAATCGCCCAGCAAGAATTGAAGGCGGTCGCCGCTGGGCGCGGGACGCGGACGCGCCTGCAGAGCCGTCTGAACAGCGCCCTGCAGGAACAGAGCCTGCGGCAGGAACTGCGTATCGCCTTCGGGCGTGACGGCGTGCCGGGCATGCTCATCGAAACTGCCATCCCGGAATTGGAGGGGGAGGCGAACGCGCTCTTGGCGCGCATGAGCGATGACCGCATGCGCATCGGCTTCAATACACAGCGCGAGACGCAGGCCGGCGCCGCGGTGGAGACCCTGGATATCACCATTGCCGACAACCTGGGCGCGCGGGATTATGAGATGTATAGCGGCGGGGAAGCCTTTCGCATCAACTTCGCCATACGCATCGCGCTGGCGAAGTTGCTGGCGCGGCGGTCGGGCGCGCGCTTGCGCGCGCTTTTCATCGACGAAGGCTTTGGCTCTCAAGATGCCGAGGGACGCGCCAGACTCGTGGAAGCCATCAACAAGATCCAAGCGGATTTTGACTTGATCCTGGTGATCACCCATATCGACGAACTGCGCGATGCCTTTCCAACGCGCCTGCTGGTAGAGAAGACCGCCGCTGGCAGCCTTGTGACGGTCAGCTGAAGCAGGCATGCTCAACACATCAAGTCATCAAGTCATCAAGTCATCAGTGAAAGGAACGACAATGACAGCTTCGGAACAAAACTATCGTTTAAGCCGCGAAGACGTCGATCGCTTCGTCGCCGAGGGCTACTTGGGACCCTACGCGGCGCTGCGCCCGGAGGAAATGTCGCGGTTACGGGAAGCGATCGAGACGCAAGTGCTGACGAGCGACGGTCCCAATCCACGCTCGCGCGGACAATCCCGACACATGGACTCCGCCATCGTTTACGACCTGGCGACGCATCGGGCAATCATCGAGCGCATCGCCTGCTTGCTGGGACCAGATCTGGTGGCCTGGGCGACCAATTTCTGGCTCAAGCCGCCAGGCGGCGCGGAGATCCCCTGGCACCAGGACATCGCCTTCTGGCCTCTGGAACCGCCGGTCAATATTTCCGCCTGGATCGCCATTGACAAGGTCACGGTCGAGAATTCTTGCGTGCAGGTCATACCGGGGTCGCACCGCCGCTCGATACCGCATATTCCAGTGGAAGCGGGCATGGCATTCCAAAACATGGCGGATCCCCAGTTCTTCAATGCCGAGCAAGCGGTCAATATGGAATTGCAGCCCGGCGAGTTCTTCTTGTTCAGCGAGCGCCTGCTGCACCGTTCGAGCAAGAATGTTTCGGACAAACGGCGGCTAGGCATTTCCGTTCGGGTGACTTTGCCGATGGTGCATATCTTTCAAGACCAGTCGCCCTTGCATCCCGGGCATACGGCGATTCTGGCAAAAGGAAAAGACGTCATGGGTTTTAATCGCTATGCCGGGCGGCCCCCCGCATAGCATCCCTTTCGCTGGCGAAGACTGCCGCGCGCTTGCCCAAGCGTAGATTGGGGGTAACTGTAATTCCGGTTCAGCGGCGGCGCCAGACGCCGTTTTAGAGCATCCTGCGCCGCAATTCTTCCATTGCCTCGCGGGAGCGGCGGCGCAGCTTGGCGCGGAAGTGAGCGGCTTCAATGGCGCTGTATTTGCTGCGGATGATGCTGACAATCTCCTCGGTGCAGTCTTTGCAATAGGCGCTTTCCCGATGGGGAAACTCCGACAGTGGCAATTCCGATTCGCATCGTACGCATGGTTTGAGTTCCGGCAATGTGGGGGGTTCCTTCCTGTTCCACAGCTATTGTACGCGATTACGCGCCAGAAGTGAATAAGCGCGCTAGGTCCGCGCAGGCAAAAACCAAAGCGCATAAAATTATATTTAACTAGAGAGAACACAGAGTGCGCAGAGGATTCATGAAATAAACATTGCCGCTTTGTGTCTTTGTGGTGAAAAACTGCCTTGGCGCAATACGACGAAAATTCGACAAAGCGTTCTGAATGTGACACAATATGAAAGATATACGATTCCGCGCCTGCGCTTGCCTAAAATGCGTTGTCGTCGGCCAATAGATTTGTTTTGTAAGTCCGCTTGTCTTTGGTAAAATTGGCTTGGCAAGACGACCGCTGATAGGAGAGTATGCAGTGAAATTGTGTGTGATTGAAGGCGACGGCATCGGCCAAGAAGTCGTGCCGGCGGCGGCGCGCATATTGCGCCAACTATTCCCCGAACTCGATATCGTGCCTGCGGAGGCCGGCTGGCGCACCTTTGAGGCGACTGGCGAAGCGCTGCCCGAAGAAACGGTTCGCATCGCGAAAGAAGCGAAAGCGGTCTTATTCGGCGCGTGCAGCTCGCCATCCTATCCGGTTGATGGCTACTCCTCGCCCATCGTCAAGCTGCGCCGGTCGATGGAAACCTATGCCAACCTGCGCCCGACGCGCTATTTGCCCGTGCCGACGGCGCGCGCGGGCGTGGACTTGCTTGTCGTGCGAGAAAATACCGAGGACCTCTACATCGGCGATGAGCAGACGGACGATGCCGGCGATACCGGCACCGCGACCAAGCGCATCACGCGCAGCGCCACCGAGCTGATCGCGCATAAGGCTTTTCAGCTGGCGCAAAGCGAGGGGCGCGGCCGCGTCACAATCGTGCACAAGGGCAACGTGCTGCCGCAAACGGACGGCCTGTTCCGGCGCGTGGCTTACGAAGTTTCCCAAGAATATGGCAGCATCGAAACGGATGAATTGCTGGTGGACACGGCAGCCTATTGGCTGGTGAAAGAACCGACGCGCTTCGATATCATCCTCACGCCCAATCTCTACGGCGATATCTTGTCGGATATGGCAGCGGCTTGGGGCGGCGGTTTGGGCTTGGCGCCGGCGCTGAACTTGAGCGAAGAGGTCGCCATTGCCGAGCCGGTGCATGGCTCTGCGCCGGACATCGCGGGCAAGCGCGTCGCCAACCCGACAGCGGCTATCCTCAGCGCGGCTATGCTGGTGCGCCATCACTGGAAGCTGCCAGCCATCGCCGACCGGATTGAGCAAGCCGTTTACGAAGCGCTGAGCGAGGGCGAGCATACAGCCGACATCCTGGCTGGCTCCGGCGTCAGCACCGAGGACTTCGCCGACATCATTTGCGAGAAGCTAGGTTAATTCCCGCCGCTAGCAAGTCGCGATTAGGCAGACGCAAAAACGAACCCGAAATAGGTGACATTCGGTATAGCGTCTGTTGATGGCTTTGTCTCGCTCGGCCTAGCCTTTAAGCCCGGCATATTGCAGGCACTCATCGAAGGGGATGATCAGCTCCTGCCCTTCAAGCACATTGTCGTCCGACACCAAGCCATTGAAGCTGGAAATTTCGCGCAGGGTCATGCCGTATAGCAGCGAGATGCGGTAGAGATTCTCGTTGCGCGCGACGACATGAATGCAGTGAGATGGTATGTCTGGCGCGGAATTTGCCTCGGGGTCCCCAAGCCCTCCCCCCGGCGGCAGGGTGGCAGTGGCGGTTGTGGCGCCGGGCGTGGTTGCCGTTGCGGTGGCGGTCGCTGCGCCAGGCGCCGTCAGGGTAAGCTTGGCGCTAACAGTTAAGGTCGCATCGGGGCTGACGGGCGGGTCGCCGATGGCGGGTGGGTCAGTCGGCTGGAAAAAGGTCTGTTCTGGCGGATCGCTCGGGTCAGTCGGCGTCGGGTTATTGCCTGGGTCGTCGGTCGGCGTCGGATTATTGCTTGGGTTGTTTGGGTCGTCGGTTGCCGTCGGATCGTTGCTCGGGTCATCGGTTGGCGTCGGATTGTTGCTTGGGTTGTTTGGGTTGTCGGTCGGCGTCGGGTTATTGCTTGGGTCATCAGTTGGCGTCGGATTGTTGCCCGGGGATTCGGTCGGGGTTAGGTCCTCACTATTTGCCTCGGGCGGATCCTCTTCGTCGCAGCTTTCTTCTTGCGCCGCCAGCCCGCCGTATTCGATGCTGATGTCGCTGGTAACGCTCGGCAAGTTTCCGAACTGCAATTTGATGTCGCGCAGCAGAATCAAGGTGTCCGCGCCGGCGCCGGCCGAGCAGCCAAACTGAGCCGCATCCGTATTCGCCGCGATGATCGCATCCGACAACTGACAAGAGACGCCATCAACATATATTTCGGCGGCTTTTGTCAGCCCGGCGCTCAGCAGCAAAATGAGCGCGATCGCCAAACGAGCGCCAAAGTGGTCTAGAATCGAATGGAGCGTACTGAGGGGAAGGGAGACGGTCATGGCATCCAGCTTCCTTGAATAGCGAATCGGTAAATTGCTCGTACCTTTGATTATAGAGGTTTCGCACAATCAAGGAGGCAATGTAGGGGCGATTCTGTGAATCGCCCACAGATTATGCGCGATTTCACGGGCGACATACAATGTCGCCCCTACATTTTGTAATTTTACGTGGCGAAGGACGCACAATGATTTTGAAGCGATTGCCCTGGGGGGCAATTAAGCAAAATTTGATAATCGGAATAATTATGCTATTCTGTATTAGATAGACTCCATAGAAAAGATTTGGTATGTTGACGTTGCCATCGGTCCAGGGTCCATTGCGAAGTCTGGTTCGCTTGGCTTTGCTTTGCCTTGCCTCCGCAGCAGCGGGGGGGGGGGGGGGGGGGGGGGGAGATCCACGATATTCGCCACTCCAGTTTCCAATACAGAAAATCGGCATGATTGCGTTGCTGTCGGCACTGCATCCAATACGAAGGTTGGTTCTCTTCGCTTGGATTGTCTTTGCCTTCGTGGCAGCGGGGGGAGTCTCGCAAGCGCATCACATCGCCCCGCCCAGCGGGTTTCAAGTAGATGGCATCTCTATGTCCACCCGCAGCGGGATCTATATTGATGTATCGTGGGACGACCTTGAAGATAAGACTGATTTTTTCGCCTACCAGGTGAGAGGCGGGACGCGGACTAACTGGACGAACGACTTTAATACCAGCCATCGCTTCTCCAACTTGATGCCGAATACAGAATATACATTGCGGCTGCGGACGCGTTACTCGAATGGACATTTTTCCCGCGTCGCTAGCCTGATGGCGACAACCTTGCCCAACGCGCCGACGAATCAGATGATTTCTGACATCACGGTGAACAGCATGAAGCTGAGCTGGACCGCCAGCGTCGGCGGCGCGGACAGCTATGAAGTGAGCAGCGATGGCGAGACCTGGGTGGATTCGGGCAGCGACACCGAGCATGTTTTCACCGGCTTGGAGCATAGCACCGCTTATACCTTGCAGGTGCGGGCGAAGAATGCCGGCGGCGCGTCGACGGCCATCTTTGCCAGCTCCAGAACTTTGCCGCCGCCAACCTCCACGCCAGTGCCGCCGACCGACACGCCGACACTAACACCGTCCCACACCCCGACACCATCCCACACCCCGACACTAACACCGTCCCACACCCCGACACCATCCGACACCCCGACGCCGACCGACACGCCAACCGCCACGCCAGTGCCTCCAACCTTCACGCCATTGCCACCGGGCGCGCCAACCGCCATCCCGCCTCCGTCTGTTTATATGGGATTCCATGTGAACTACTTTCCCATGTCCGAACGTGACTTTCACGGTGCCCATTTTCAGTGGTACGGCGACCTTAGTACAGCCTATGGCGGCGACACATTGGAGCTATGTTATCGCCGGGTTTCTCCCCTCGGCGCATACACCTGTCTAAGTGAGACAAAAACCGTTCCGCTGGAAAACCCTGAATTTTTGTCGAATCCTATCAGGAGATTTACGCACTATTTTCTCCCGGAAGAAGCAGCAGCGCACATTTGGGAATATGAGCTGCGGATAAAGGACAAAGACAGCGGTCTCTACCTGGCGCGAGATTCCATGTTAGTGAGCAGACCCAGCGTCGCCGCCACCGGAATAGCTAAGAGCCATTTCGGAGAGTTTGGCAAGAACGAGCGAGCGGTGACTTGGCAAAACAAAGATCTGGATCATACAAAGTACAACTATTGGCTAGTAGCTTTGAGTTCTTCATCAGAGTTGGGTTGTTATCCCTTTCAGATTATCGGTATCCGCCAACCCGACTTGATTGGTATGAGAGATACAACCATATCCTACAATTTTCCCGGTTATCCTCCCTCATCATCAATTTTCAGCGAGAATGGCATCTGTTTCATATTACAAGAGATCGACAGGAACACGGGGCGCTGGCGGGCGCAGTATATTGCCCGGGACACATTTCCAATGCCCAGCGAGCTTAGCGTTACGGACAACACGAATACGGCGCTGACATTGAACTGGACGAAGGACTCGCGTGTTACCAACTACGAAGTGCGACTGTTCGGAAGAACTCCTGGCTCCTCCGGCTTTACAGAATGGACCGAGGTCGGCGATGTCGCTTCCTATGAATTTACCGGCTTGTCCGCCAACACCTCGTACTCCTTGTACGCGCGCGTGAAGATCGATGAGGAGGCAATACCTCATAGCCGCTTCGACGGCCAGACCTTGCCCAACGCGCCAAGCAACCTCAGCACATCGGAAATCACAATGAACAGCGTCAAGTTGAGCTGGACTGCCAGCGTCGGCGGGGCTGACAGCTATGAAGTGAGCAGCGACGGCTCGACCTGGAAGTTTTCGGTGTTATCGGGCAGCGATACCGAGCATGTCTTCACCGGCTTGACGTCGGGCACCGCCTACACGCTACAGGTGCGGGCGAGGAATGAAAGCGGGGCATCGGATGCGGTCAGCGTGTCTGCCACCACAACGGGTCCCTCGCCGACGCCAGCGCCGGCAACCGACACGCCCGTCCCAACCGCCACGCCAACCGCCACGCCCGTGCCAACTGACACACCCGTGCCAACCGCCACACCCGTGCCAACCGCCACGCCCACGCCGCCCGCCGCGCCGACGAGTTTGACTACCAGCGGCATCACGCAGACGGCGATCACGCTGAACTGGACTAAATCAGCCGGCGCCTCCAGCTATGAGGTCAATGGCGGCGCGCTAACGGGATGGACAGATGCGGGCGATGTGGCGACATACCAGTTCACCGGACTGACCGCCAATACGCAATACACGCTGCAAGTGCGGGCCGTCAACGCGGGCGGGCAATCCGCCGCCGCTAGCGAATCGGCGACCACGTTGCCCAATGCCCCAGCCATGCCAACGAGCTTAACCACCAGCGACATCACGCAGACGGCGATCACGCTGAACTGGACGAAATCGACCGGAGCCTCCAGCTATGAGGTCAATGGCGGAGCCCTGAACGCCTGGACCGACGTCGGCGATGTGGCGACATACCAGTTCACCGGACTGACCGCCAATACGCAATACACGCTGCAAGTGCGGGCAGTCAACGCGGGCGGGGAATCCGCCGCCGCTAGCGAATCGGCGACCACGTTGCCCAATGCGCCGGGCGCGCCAACGGGCTTGTCCATCACGAACATCACCGTGAACAGCATGACGCTGAACTGGACGAAATCGACCGGAGCCTCCAGCTATGAAGTGAATGGCGGAGCCCTGAGCGCTTGGACCGACGCCGGCGATGTGGCGACCTATGCCTTCGCCGGACTGACCGCCAATACGCAATACACGCTGCAAGTGCGGGCCGTCAACGCGGGCGGGCAATCCGCAGCCGCTAGCGAATCGGCGACCACGTTGCCCAATGCCCCAGCCATGCCAACGAGCTTAACCACCAGCGACATCACGCAGACGGCGATCACGCTGAATTGGACGAAATCGACCGGAGCCTCCAGCTATGAGGTCAATGGCGGAGCCCTGAACGCCTGGACCGACGTCGGCGATGTGGCGACATACCAGTTCACCGGACTGACCGCCAATACGCAATACACGCTGCAAGTGCGGGCAGTCAACGCGGGCGGGGAATCCGCCGCCGCTAGCGAATCGGCGACCACGTTGCCCAATGCGCCAACAAGTCCCACAACTTCCGACATCACCGTCAACAGCATCAAGCTGACCTGGACAGCCAGCGTCGGCGGCGCGGCCAGCTACGAAGTCAGCAGCGACGGCTCAGTATGGGTCGACGCGGGCGGCGAAGATACCGAGCATGTCTTCACCGGCTTGATGCACAGCACCGCTTATACCTTGCGGGTGCGGGCGAAGAATACCAGCGGGACTTCGGCGGCAGTCAGCGCCGCCAGCGCCTCGACCCTGGTGCCGACCGCCACGCCAGTGCCGCCAACCGATACGCCAGTGCCAACCGACACGCCAGTGCCAACGGCTACCGACACACCCGTGCCAACCGCCACGCCCACGCCGCCCGCCGCGCCAACGAGTTTGCAAACAAGCGGCATCTCGCAGACCGCCATCACGCTGGGCTGGACTAAATCCGCCGGAGCGGCCAGCTATGAGGTGATGGGCGGGACTGTCAATAGCTGGACTGATGTCGGCGATGTGGCGACATACCAGTTCACCGGACTGACCGCCAATACGCAATACACGCTGCAAGTGCGGGCGGTCAACGCGGGCGGGATGTCGGCGGCGGCTTCGGAGTCCGCGACGACCCCGCCCAATGCGCCGACAGGTCCCACGACCTCCGACATCACCGTCAACAGCATCAAGCTGACCTGGACTGCCAGCGTCGGCGGCGCAGACAGCTATGAAGTGAGCAGCGACGGCTCAACCTGGGTCGACGCGGGCAGCGAAGATACCGAGCATGACTTCACGGGCTTGAATCATAGCACTGCTTATATCTTGCGGGTACGGGCGAAGAATACCAGCGGCGTTTCGGCTGCGGTCAGCGCCGCCAGCGCGACCACCTTGACGCCTACAGCTACTCCAACTCCCACGCCCACGGCAACCGACACGCCAACCGCGACACCAACCCCAAGCGACACGCCGACTCCCACCGACACGCCAACGAATACGCCAGACAGGACCGCCACGCAAGACAGCCTGGATCAGACCGCGACGAGAGATTCCGTGCAATTGACCGGTACATCAAACGCCATGACCGCCACCAAGGTCGCGGCTAACGCCACCGGCACATCAAGCGCCATGACAGCCACCAATGTCGCGGCTAACGCCACCGGGACGTCAAACGCTATGACAGCCACCAAAGTCGCGGCTAACGCCACCGGCACATCAAACGCCATGACCGCCACCGAAGTCGCGGCTAACGCCACCGGTACGTCAAATGCCATGACAGCCACCAATGTCGCGGCTAACGCCACCGGTACGTCAAACGCTATGACTGCCACCAATGTCGCGGCTAACGCCACCGGCACATCAAACGCCATGACCGCCACCGAAGTCGCGGCTAACGCCACCGGCACATCAAACGCCATGACCGCCACCAAGGTCGCGGCTAACGCCACCGGTACATCAAACGCTATGACCGCCACCAAAGTCGCGGCTAACGCCACCGGCACATCAAACGCTATGACTGCCACCAAGGTCGCGGCTAACGCCACCGGTACTTCAAACGCTATGACCGCCACCGAAGTCGCGGCTAACGCCACCGGCACATCAAACGCTATGACTGCCACCAAGGTCGCGGCTAACGCCACCGGTACTTCAAACGCCATGACCGCCACCAAGGTCGCGGCTAACGCCACCGGAACTTCAAACGCCATGACCGCCACCAAGGTCGCGGCTAACGCCACCGGTACATCAAACGCCATGACAGCCACCAAAGTCGCCGCTGATTTGACCGCAACCCATCATGCCAACCAGACCGCCACGCAAGTCAGACTGGATCAGACCGCGACGAGAGATACCGTGCAATTGACCGGCACATCAAACGCCATGACCGCCACCAAAGTCGCGGCTAACGCCACCGGCACGGCTAACGCTATGACCGCCACCAAAGTCGCTGCTAACGCCACCGGCACATCAAACGCCATGACCGCCACCAAAGTCGCGGCGAACGCCACCGGGACATCAGACGCCATGACCGCCACCAATGTCGCGGCTAACGCCACCGGTACGTCAAACGCTTTGACCGCCACCAATGTCGCGGCTAACGCCACCGGTACGTCAAACGCTATGACCGCCACCAATGTCGCGGCTAACGCCACCGGGACGACAAACGCCATGACCGCCACCAAAGTCGCCGCTGATTTGACCGCAACCCATCATGCCAACCAGACCGCCACGCAAGACACCCTGGATCAGACTGCGACGAGAGATACTGTGCAATTGACCGGTACGTCAAACGCCATGACCGCCACCAAAGTCGCGGCTAACGCCACCGGCACGTCCAACGCCATGACAGCCACCAAGGTCGCGGCTGATTTGACCGCAACCCATCATGCCAACCAGACCGCCACGCAAGACACCCTGGATCAGACTGCGACGAGAGATACT
Source organism: Phototrophicaceae bacterium (assembly GCA_965116975.1). GTDB lineage: Bacteria > Chloroflexota > Anaerolineae > Aggregatilineales > Phototrophicaceae > UBA6055. Next base: position 91,362 of record OZ220735.1, on the reverse strand, counting down.
GTGCAATTGACCGGCACATCAAACGCCATGACCGCCACCAAGTTCGCGGCTAACGCCACCGGCACGGCTAATGCCATGACCGCCACCACAGTCGCCGCTGATTTGACCGCAACCCATCATGCCAACCAGACCGCCACGCAAGTCAGACTGGATCAGACCGCGACGAGAGATACTGTGCAATTGATCGGCACATCAAACGCCATGACAGCCACCAAAGTCGCGGCTAACACCACCGGGACATCAGACGCCATGACCGCGGCCGTCATAGCCTCGCCGACGATGACCTTAAGCCCGACGCAGATAGAATCTCCGACATTGACCCCAAGCCCCACCTGGACGCCCACGCCGGCGAACATATTGCCAGCGCGCAAGAAGAAGTCCCCTTCGAATACGCCAGTGCCCACCCGAACGCCGACGCGCATCTTTTCCACTTGCTTGCTGCTGCCAGACGATATCATCGTCAGCAATTTCTTAGCGCAAACCCAATGCCAGCCGCTGGACCAGATCGGCATCGGGATTGCGGAGGTGATCGAGCGCGGCATCATCCATGCGGTCGATGTCTGGGGCTGGGTGCCGCCCAGCCTGCAAGTCTGCTTCCGCAACCAAGGCTCGCTGGCTTTCCTCGATGCGGCGAACGCGCCGCGTTTCGCCGAAGCGCTGACTGCTTTTCGATGGGGGGATATGACCTGCGCGAACATCGACCGCGCAGGCGCCGTCGTGCTGCTGCGCGCGCCGCTGTTCCCCGAATTGCCGCCGCCGCCCTCCAACCGCATGAGTAATTGCATGGTAACGCTGCAAGCGGTCCTCAACTTCCGCGACTCCCCCGCGGGCGACATCTTGGGCATTCTGCCAGCATGGGTGACGCTGACCGCGCTGGATAAGACAGCCGGTTGGTTCCAAGTTGATTATTATGGGCAGCAAGGCTGGGTCAGCGCCGATTACGTCCAGACGCGGGGCGATTGCTGAGCGTATTAAGTCCTCGTTCCTTTCATATATCGTGTATAGTAACAGTGGGCTTGCCGCGTTGCCTGCGCGGCGCTTTGTCGACGAAATTGGGGAGACAAGCGACATGGCATCATTTACGCGTCAAGAAGCGCTGGATTATCACCGCCTCGGGCGGCCCGGCAAGATTCAGATCGCGGACGGCATGAGCACGGAAGACTTCGCCGACATCATTTGTGGGCAATGGGCTGAAACCGTATACCGTAGGGCGCCTCTCCGGATCAGACGACAGTTGTAGGGGCGAGACTTGTCTCGCCCAAAAGCGTGCGCTATTGCAAGGTCGGGCCGCGCTATCCGATTGAGAAACACGGCCTGACTTATGTGCTTGACATATGCCGTCTATTGGCGTAAAGTAGGGTGACAATACTCCCTGGCGACCTCACGATAGTTCGTCAGGCAATTTGCGGGAGGCTAGCGAAAATTCCTAGCCTCCCTGTTTATTGCAGCCAAGGCTAAGGATTAAGGATGTTTCGCTTAGCGATTTTTGTTGATGGAGCGTATTTGGAGAAGGTCGCCCAGAAGAATGCCGTAAGGGTTGATTACGAAAAACTTTCTTCCGAGATTCTTACGCGGGTAAACGCGCGAACCCCAGCAGCGCCAATGGATCTGTTGCGTACTTATTATTATAATGGCTTGCCCTACCAGAGCAATCGCCCCACAGACGATGAGAGAAAATTCTACGGGAAACGCCGCGGATTCTACGACGCTCTAGAGCGGCTATCTAGTTTTACCGTAAGATTGGGTGTTGTTAAGTATCGTGGCAGGGATAATAAAGGACAGCCGATCTACCAACAGAAGCAAGTTGATCTTCTGCTTGGTGTGGATTTCGCTTTGCTGAGCGCCAAGCGCGCCATCACGCACGCCGCGGTAGTAACCGGTGATAGCGATATGGTGCCTGCCCTTGAAGTGGCAAAGACTGAAGGGATTGCCGTCTGGTTATTCACCGGCGAGCCGCAAAGCCACGCTAGGGAATTGTGGCATGCCGCCGATGAACGGGTTGATCTCGATCAACCTTTCTTGAATACGATCCGACGAGACCGATAGTTCCCTCACACTTCATTAGCAGCGTTGTCAAAGTGCTATTTATGCTTGCGGGCGACCCAATGGACTCTGTTGAAAAACAGCCCCCATCCCCCGGCCCCTTCCCCCAAAATGAGGGAAGGGGAGCTTTCTGACCTGTCTTGAGCCGTTAAGCCCCTCCCTCTTTATGGGGGAGGGGTTTGGGGTGGGGGGAAATTGAGAATTTCAACAGCGACCCAATGGGTCGCTCCTACATCCCCCCGCCGCAGAATTTACAACTGCAGGGGCGCCCCTTGTTTCGCCCCACGCCGCTCTTACGCTAAAATACAGTCAGCATCTACCCATCTCCCAAGGAGATCCCTACCATGGCATCATTTACGCGTCAAGAAGCGCTGGATTATCACCGCCTCGGGCGGCCCGGCAAGATTCAGATCGCGCCGACCAAGCCGCTGGACAGTCAATTGCACCTGTCCCTGGCTTATTCGCCGGGCGTGGCGGAAGCGGTGCTGGAGATTGACAAAGACCCGCTGAGCGTCTTCGAGATGACGGCGCGGGCGAACCTGGTGGCGGTGATCTCCAACGGCAGCGCCATCCTGGGTTTGGGCGACCGCGGTCCGCTGGCATCCAAGCCGGTGATGGAAGGCAAGGGCGTGCTCTTCAAAAAATTCGCCGATGTCGATGTCTTTGATATCGAAATCACCTCCCGTACCGCGGAGGAAATCATCGAGGTTTGCAAGGCGCTTGCCCCCACCTTCGGCGGCATCAACTTGGAAGACATCAAGGCGCCGGAATGCTTCGAAATCGAAGAGCGCTTGATCGAAGAACTGGATATCCCGGTCTTCCACGACGATCAGCACGGGACGGCGATCATCTCCGGCGCGGCGCTTTTGAACGCGCTGGAGATCACCGGCAAGCACATCGACAGCATCAAAGTTGTCATCAACGGCGCCGGCGCCAGCGCGATCGCCACCGGCAAATTTTTCAAGTCCCTGGGCGTGACGCCCGAAAACCTGCTCATGCTGGATTCCCGCGGCGTGATCCACCACCAGCGCGAAGAGGGCATGAATATCTACAAATCGGAGTTCGCTATTCCGACGGCGGCACGCAGCTTGCACGACGCCCTGCAGGGAGCGGATGTGCTGGTGGGCTTGTCGATCGCCGGCTCGGTCACGCAAGATATGATCAAGGGCATGGCGCCAAATCCGATGCTATTTGTGCTGGCCAATCCCACGCCGGAGATCATGCCGGAGTTGGCGCTAGAAACGCGCCCGGACGCCATCATCGGCACGGGCCGCAGCGATTATGTCAACCAGGTCAATAACGTGCTGGGCTTCCCCTTCATTTTCCGCGGCGCGCTGGATGTTTATGCCACGGGCATCAATGAAGAGATGAAGATGGCGGCGGCGCGCGCCCTGGCGGCATTAGCGCATGAAGATGTGCCCGACAGCGTTTTGATGGCTTACGGGCAAGAGTCGATCAAATTCGGCGTCGATTATCTGATTCCCAAGCCGCTGGACCCGCGCGTCTTGCTGTGGGTGGCGCCCGCGGTCGCGCAAGCGGCGATGGAATCCGGCGTGGCGCGGCGTCAACTGGATATCGCCGAATACCGCGGGGAACTCATCAACCGCCAGGGCCTCGGGCGGCAAGCGCGGCAGAATATCATCAATCGGGCGCGGGCTGGCTCGCTCAAGCGCATCGTCTTCCCCGAAGGCGAAGAAGCGAAGATTATCCGCGCAGCCATGCAGATCCGCGACGAGGGCATTGCCCATCCCATTCTTATGGGGCGACCCCAACGCATTCGCGAAACAATTGACAATTTGGGTTTGAACTACCAAGCCGATGCTTTTGATCACTATGAGGCAGACAATCAATACGACTATCGCGATATGCTTTATGACCTGCGGCGGCGCAAAGGCGTGACCCTGGGCAAGGCGCGGTCGCTGGTGCGGCAGCGCAATTTCTACGCCAGTCTGATGGTCAAAAAGGGCGATGCCGACGCGATGGTCAGCGGCTTAACATACGAATACCCGGACGTGATCCGACCGGCTCTGCAAGTCTTCGGCACACGGGCAGGCGCGACGCGGGCGGCCGGCGTCTATCTGATGGTGATCGAAGGGCGCAGCTATCTCTTCACAGACGCCACCGTCAATATCGACCCCGATGCCGCAACCCTGGCCGAGATCGCTATCCTGGCCAATGACTTCGCGGGTACGCTGGGCATTGATCCGCGCGTGGCTATGCTCTCCTTCTCCAATTTCGGCTCCACGCCGCATCCGCAAAGCGACAAAGTGCGGCGGGCGGTGGAACAAGTGCGCGCGCGGCGACCCGATATCCTGGTCGACGGCGAGATGCAAGCGGATACGGCAGTGGTGATCGATATCATCGAAGACCGCTATCCCTTCAGCCAGGTGCGCGATGCCAATGTGCTGGTCTTCCCCAATCTCGATGCGGCCAATATCTCTTACAAGCTGCTGTCGCGCTTGAGCAAAGCCGAGGCGATTGGACCGATCTTGCTGGGCATGGGCGCGCCGGTGCACGTCTTGCAGGCTGGCGACGATGTCGAAGATATCGTGGCAATCGCGGCGGTCGCGGCCATGGACGCGCATGGGCGGGGAGATTGATTCGCCACAAGTCGCGCAGACCGCGTAAACAGGATGTTGACACAATTGGGGCAATCAACATGACAAACTGGCTGCGCGACATGTTCGCTGTCACTAAACCTGTCATCGGCATGTGCCATCTGCAAGCGTTGCCCGGCGACCCCGCCTACGATAGCGACGCCGGGCTAGGCGCGGTGGTGGAAGATGCGCGCCAGAACCTGCGCGCCCTGCAAGAGGGCGGCGTCGACGGCATCATGTTTTCCAACGAATTCAGCCTGCCCTACCTCACCAAAGTGGAGGCTGTGACAGTCGGGTCCATGGCGCGGGTGATTGCCGAGCTATACGACCAGATCAAACTGCCTTTCGGCGTCAATGTGCTATGGGATCCTTATGCGTCGCTAGATTTGGCGGTGGCCACGGGCGCGCTCTTCGTGCGCGAGATATTTACCGGCGTTTATGCCAGCGATTTCGGCTTGTGGGATACCAATTGCGGCGCCATCGCGCGCCACCGGCATGCCATCGGCGGTGACAACATACGGCTTTTCTTCAACATTCTTCCCGAAGCGGCCGCCTATTTGGCGCAACGCGATATCGTTTCCGTCGCCCGTTCCACCGTGTTTAACGCCAAACCGGACGCGATCTGCATTTCTGGCTTGACCGCGGGCCAAGTGACCTCGACCGAAACCTTGCAACTGGTCAAATCGGCTCTGCCGGATATGCCGGTTATTGCCAATACCGGCGTTCACTTGGGCAACGTCCAGGAACAACTGAAAATCGCCGACGCGGCGATCATCGGCACGGCATTCAAACGGGATGGCCTATTTGAAAACCCGGTTGACGCCAGGCGCGCGCGCGCTTTGATGGACAAGGTTGAGGCGCTGCGCTAGCCGCCATTCTCTGGAGTGAAATGTCAATAGGCGCGGCATAGCCATTTTCGATTCCCGCTAGGCTCGGTCATCAATTTAAGCCCGAATTATACGCTGTGATGACGGCTGCCCTGTGGCACAATACAAGCACTTCTTTCGACCGCAAGGAGCAGCGACGATGGCAATCAAAACAGGGGGCGAAGCAGTCGTCGAAGCCTTGATCGCGCATGGCGTCGACACCGTCTTCGGCTTGCCCGGCATCCAGAACGACTGGCTTTACAACGCGCTATTTGACAACCGCGACCAGATCAAAGTCATCCACACCCGCCACGAGCAGGGCACGTCCTACATGGCGCTGGGTTATGCCCAGGCGACGGGTAAACCGGCTGTCTTCAACGTGGTGCCAGGACCGGGCATATTGAACGCCTCGGCCGGGCTAGCCACAGCCTACTCGCTCAACGCCAAAGTCCTCTGCTTGACCGGTCAAATCCACAGCGCCAATATCGGCAAGGGCAAAGGCGACCTGCACGAGATCCCGCAGCAATCCGAAATCTTGCGCGGATTGAGCAAATGGTCGCAGCTCGTTTTGCACCCCGCCGATTGCGGGCGCAAGGTAGCGCAAGCTTTCTACGAGATGCGCTCGGGACGTCCGCGCCCGGCCGCATTGGAAGTGCCGCCGGACATATTGAAGCTGCGCGCCGAAGTACCGGATGAGGCGCCGATTTGGCTGCCCTTCCATCCGCCAGTTGACAGCGGCGCCATCGAAACGGCGGGGAAGTGGCTGGGGCAAGCGACGCATCCCATGATCTTTGTCGGCGGCGGCGCGCAGGGCGCTAGCGCCGAGATCACGCAACTGGCGGAATTATTACAAGCGCCGGTGGTCGCCTATCGCACGGGCCATGGCGTGCTCGACAGTCGCCATTATCTCAGTTTGAAGAGCCCGGAAGCTCACGCATATTACAAGAAGACCGATCTTGTGCTGGCGGTCGGCACGCACATGCGCATTCCCTTGAGCCGCTGGGGAACGGACAGCGACATGAAAGTCATCCGCATTGATGTCGACAACGCCGCCATGGGCCGCATTCAAAAACCGGATCTGCCCATCGTGGCGAGAGCCGAGGATGCCCTGTCGCCCTTGATAAACGCGGCCGACAAGCAGAACCGGAGGCGGGCATCGCGGGCAGAGGAAATGCTGGCGCTCAAAGCGGGCTGGGCGAGGAGCATCGCCTACCTCGAGCCGCAGAACACCTACTTGAGAATCCTGCGCGACGAGCTGGACGAAGACGGCATCTTCGTCGATGAACTGACGCAAGTCGGTTACGCCGCGCGCATTAGTTTCCCGGTCTATAAACCGCGCAGCTTCATCAGCAGCGGTTATCAAGGCACCCTGGGCTACGGTTTCCCGACAGCACTGGGCGTCAAGGTCGCGCAGCCGCATCGGCCGGTGCTTTCTATCGCCGGCGATGGCGGATTTATGTTCACGGCGCCAGAACTGGCGACAGCAGTTCAGCACAAGATTCCGCTGGTGACGGTTGTTTTCAACAACGACGCTTACGGCAACGTGCGCACGATGCAAATCCGCGATTATGACGAGCGCGTAATCGCGACTGATCTGCGCAATCCCGACTTCGTCAAGCTGGCGGAGGCATTTGGCGCCAATGCCTTCCGCGCGGAAACGGAGGCTGAACTGCGGCGGGCGCTGCGTTATGGCTTCGCCAGCGATTTGCCGACGCTCATCGACGTGCCGATTGGCGAGACGCCCAGCATGGATCGCCTGCGCGATCAGGGGCGCATTCGTCCGCCGCGGCAAATCTAGGCTCGTCCATGTCAAATACCATGTCAAAGACCATCCTGCCCGAGGCATCGCAGATCTATCGCTGTTTTGCTGAACTGATTAACAGCGCGGATCGCGTCTTTTTCGCCGGCTTGCCCGGCGTCGGCAAGAGCTTGCTGCTGCAGCAACTGGCGCTGCTGGCGCGCGCAGCCGGACGGGGTGTACATCTCTTGCAATGGGATACGGCGCGGCAGCCCTTCGAGTCGCCGCGCTTTCCGCTGGATCGAGGCGCGTCCCACCCCATCGTTATCAAGGCGGCGGGCATCTGGCTGCGGCGGGCTATCTTAGCCTGGCAAAAAGCGCATTCTGACGCGAATGCCATGTTAATCGGCGAACTTCCTTTGATCGGCGGCCGCTTCATGGAACTAGCGCGCCCAGCGGACGATGAAGCCGAAGCGCTGCTCGCCGACAAAAGAAGTCAATTCGTCTTGCCCCTGCCCTCGCGGGAAGTGCGCGCTCTCATCGAGCGTCGGCGCGCGGCGTCAATCGCCCATCCCGCGCATGAAAACGAATCGCAGGACGCCCCGCCCGAACTCTTGCGCGCGCTCTGGCAAGATCTGTATCGGATAGCGGTTCAACTTGGCATCGCCGAGGCGCTCGCGCAGGACGCGCCGTATTCGCCGGAGATATACGAGGCGACATATCGCCAGCTCTTGCGCCATCGACAGCTGAAAGTACTCCCAATTGACGAGCCGCTGCGCCCGGTCGCCTCGGTCTATGATTTCGACGCCGAACTGCCGCAGTTGATCGCCGAGCCCGAGCAGGCGCAAGCACTGCTGCGGGAGATAGAAGTGGCGGCATCAAGCGCGCGCGGCAGCGCGGCTTGGTACGAAGTTTGAGCGCAGCGCTTATGCCCGCTCGTCGGGAATCACGGCGAAGACATCAATCTCGAAATCGACAAAGGGTTTGCCCAGCGCTTTGACCACCACCCCGGTCGAGCAGGGATAGACCTCCGGCAGATGTTTCGCCAGCACGGGGTAGACCAAATCTCGGTAGCTGATATCGGTGACGTAGGTCGTGATCTTGCAGATATCTTCCATGCGCGCGCCAGCCGCCTCGAGGATGGTCTTGACGTTTTTCATGGCATTGTCCGCCTGAGCCGCTGGATCGCCCTCGCCCACGAAGGAGCTGTTATCCATCGTTAAGCCAGTCTGGCCTTCGACAAAGACCAGATTGCCCGCCCGCACCGCTTTGCAGGTGCGGTAGTCGATATCGGGGAAGATATTGCCGCCCTTGCTGGTTTTGGGGAGAATCCGTTGATGCGCCATGCAACACCTCCAAAGGACATGATTAACAGTTCAGTGAGAGTAACATAGTCCGGAAATATCCAGCAATGAAGGCGGGACGCGGTCAGGGCAATCGCTTCAAAATGATGGCGGACGAAATGGCGGGATTCTAAACTGAAAATTAACAACAGAGTACGCAGAGTACGCAGAGAAAAACAAAAAATCTCTTCTCAGCTGTGATTTTTGGTGACAAATCACGTTTCGCCGGGGACTGTTGCCGATTCCGGGCCCCAGATTTATAAGAATAGTCGTCTAAACTCCTACGAACTCTGTGTCCTCTGCGTCCTCTATGTTGAAAAAAATTTGAAGCGATTGCCCTGGGGGACGCGGTACAGGGCAATCCGGCGAGTCGCTAAGGTCCTCGCCGCGGATTGGCTATAATCCGCGCGAGCGTCGGTTGAAGAAGGGAGCGATTTATGAAAGCGCGGAGACGTTACGCGATTGTGGGTACTGGATCACGCGCGGGCATGTACCTAAACGCGACAACAAAAACTTTTGCCCGCCACGCCCAACTTGTTGGCTTGTGTGACCTCAGCCAGACCCGCATGAACTGGTACAACCGGCAGCTACGGCGCAGCGGCGCCAGCCCCGCGCCAGCGTATCACACCGAAAACTTCGACGCCATGATCGCCGAAACCAGACCGGATACGGTGATCGTGACCACCATGGATTCCTGGCATCATCATTACATTGTGCGGGCGATGGCACAGGGCTGCGACGTCATCTGCGAAAAACCGCTGACCACAACGCTGGATAAGTTGAGATTGATAGTTGACGCGATTGAGCGAACAGGCCGCTCCCTGCGCGTGACCTTCAATTACCGCTACGCGCCGGCTTTCACGCGCTTCCGGCAGCTGGTCATGCAAGGCGCTGTCGGGCAGCCGCTGGCGGTCGATTTTTCCTGGCTGCTGGATACCAGCCATGGCGCTGATTACTTCCGGCGTTGGCATCGCGAAAAGGAAAACAGCGGCGGATTGCTGGTGCATAAGGCGACGCACCACTTTGATCTGGTCAACTGGTGGGTCGATTCTTATCCCCAGCGCGTCTTCGCCTTGGGCGAGCTCAAGTTTTATGGGGCGGCAAACGCCGCGGCGCGGGGCGAGCAATACAGCTATTCGCGTTATACCGGCGTCGGCGCGGCGCGGGATGACCCCTTCGCCTTGTTTCTCGATCAGAAAGCGGCATTCAAGGGATTGTACCTGGATGCCGAAGAAGAGACGGGTTACATCCGCGACCGCAATGTCTTTGGCGAAGCCATCACGGCCGAAGATACGCTGGTCCTCAGCGCGCGCTATCAGAATGGCGTTTTGCTGTCTTATTGCCTGGTCGCCTACGCGCCCTGGGAAGGCTTGCGCGTCGCTATCACCGGCACGCGCGGACGCATCGAATTGGATGTCACCGAGAATGTGACGCACTTGAAGGAAGACGGCGAATCAGCCGCAGCCAGCAAGGGACCTTTCAAGCAGACGCAGATACGCGCCTATCCCATGTTCGGGCAGCCATACGAGGTAGAAGTGCCCGCCAGCCAAGGCGGGCATGGCGGCGCCGACCCCCTCATGCTCGAGGATATCTTCGCGGAGGAGCCGCGCCCCGATGCCTACCGGCGCGCGGCATCGCAGATCGACGGCGCGGCCTCAGTTTTGCTGGGCATAGCGGCAAACATGTCAATCGCAAGCGGCGCGATGATCGAGATTGCTGATTTGTTTGATTTGGGACAGTGAGTGGATGCGCCTTTGTTCAGACATGTTATCAGTCTGAAAGATTCCTTTGGCGCAATCGATATTGAGGAACTATATGCGGCAGCATAACCGTGCTGCGCTTTTGATAATTACGCCACAATCACCTTTACCTAGAATATTTATTCTGACTGATAATGCAATTCTGATGGAGTATGTGGTATAGTCTCAACGAAAGTTAGAGCATTGACTGGAGGATAATAACATGAAAACAACGGAGGTTAGCAGAAGCGACATACTGCTAGCCATCATAGCAGCTGCTAATGGTAAGGGACTCAGTCGTGGACACTTGCAGAAAGTGGCCTTCTTGGTATCGGAGGAGTTTAAAGGGAGGATGCCCGCGGACTTTTACACGTTCAATAGAAACAAATACGGGCCTTTCTGCAATGATATCGACAATGATACCGACATGCTCCAATATTGGGAGTTCATTCAAAGGAAGCCTGGCGTTGAGCAGAATCACGAAAGCTATTACATCTCTGGGCAGATTGATCTTGATGAACTCAAGTTGGCCGAAGACATTAAACGTTTCATCAAGGAAACCGTAGCTTGGGTGGCGGAAATGTCGTTTAGCAAGCTTGTCCGTGCAATCTATCTGCGTTTTCCCGAGTATCTAGAACAGAGCATATTTCCATTCAATAAAGAACAGGCAATTCACGAAAGCTTTGAAAGAAGCTTGAAACAACTGCGCGACGGGCAAACTACTTTGGCCGATGACTTTATTGATGAGTTGCACTTGGCTGCGAGACAGAATGGATAGGGAAGTTCGATTGGGTGATGATTTCAAGCTGGAAATTAGGAAGCTAGGAAAAAAGCGCAAACATATAGCGACAGACCTCAAGAGACTAGTCAAGAAGTTCGACAATAACGCCTTGCCAGGGAAAACTCTTAAGGGTGCGCCAAGCTTGTCCTTTAAGTCAGTTGGAATGAGCGACAAGTCGTCAAACAAGGGTCCACGCGGCGGCTTTAGAGTCACCTACAAATACACATGCGAATACGTACTGCTATTGCGAATCGTCCCGCGCAAAGAAGAAGACTATATTGCGCCGTGGCGGCTTGGGAAGCTAGCGGAGCGGTATGCTTGCGAATGTGATCGCACAGCCTAGACAGTAGTAAACTGTTTAGCATAGTTGTCTTTCACTAACCCACATTATGACTTTCGCAATTGTATATTTCAACGATAACGCGAATCCGCGCCCGTGCCCCACATATCGGGATCGGGACCCAACTTCGCTTTGAGATCGGCTGTAGCGTCGTCCAGGCGCTGCATTGTCTCGGCCGAGAGCGACAAGCTGCCCGCGATCAAATTACTATTGATCTGGTCCCGGTTGCGCGCGCCCGCCAGCACCGATGTTACAGCCGGTTTGTGCAACAGCCAAGCCAGCGCCACATGCACCATCGCTTGATTGATGTCGGCGCAGATCTCGCGGATGGCGGCGACCGCAGCGAATGTCTCTTTTTCAAAACCGGCAGTGCCATGTCGGGAATCGCGCCGGTCGCCGCGGAAGTGCCGCGTCCGCGTGCGGGAAAATGGCATCTCGTCGGCGTTGCGATACCTGCCCGTCAGCAGCGCCTGATTGAGCGGGCTGTAGGGCAGGATGCCGATGTTCTCCGCCGCGCACTGCGGCTGAATCTCGAACTCGATGGCGCGCCACAAGAGGCTGTATGGCAACTGGTTGGCGTCGTACCGTCCGCAACGCAGCATGTCTGGCATATCAAGCGCCCCGAAGTTGCTGACCCCGATGACGCGAATCTTGCCCTCGCGTTGCAGCCCCAGCAACACATCCATCGAATCTTCAAAGGGGACATCACGGCTGGGCCAATGGGCCTGATAGAGATCGATGGCGTCGGTATCCAGTCGTTTGAGGCTGCGCTCGCAAGCGGCGCGGATATCCTGCGGCGCCAGATTTTTCTGGCTGACTTTGCTGGCGATGACAGCTTCTTCTCGTCTGCCCTTCAGGGCGCGGCCCAGCATCCGCTCGGAGTAGCCATCGCCATAGCCTTCGGCGGTATCAAATAGATTGATGCCGACATCCAGCGCGCAGTGAACGGCGTCGATGGTGTCAGCTTCGTCTTGCGCTCCCCAATAGTCGCCGCCGACGATGCCCCAGAAGCCGACGCCAATCGGCGAGACCATCAGCGAGCTGTTGCCCAGTTGTCGCAATTCCATGAAACCTGTCCTTTCGTGAGTGGCTAATGAGCGCCGTCTTCGTCTTGCGCGCTCCCCAAACCTGGCATGCCTGCCGCCAGAGCTGAATCAGGATTACCGTGAGATTATACGCGATTTTGGTTGCATGCTAAAGCCCGCGCTTATCTTGAAGCGCAGCGCAACTTACTGTGGCAGACTTGTGCTGATACGCTACAATCAAGCGCTGTCGAAACTTGCTTGCTAAGGGACCTGCGCATGCGCAATCGCTATTTCGCTTCAGACCCGGCACGGCACGGCGTCGCGCTTGAACTCTACAATAGCGTCCAGCATCTGCCGCTGATTTGCCCACACGGCCATGTTGATCCGCGGCTTTTCGCCGACCCGGATTATCAGTTCGGCAGCCCGGTCGACCTGCTGATTATCCCGGATCACTATATCTTTCGCATGTTCTACTCGCAGGGCATCTCGCTTGAAGCGCTCGGTATTGCGCCTTTAAATGGCGAGCAGCCGCAAAGCGACCACCGGGCGATTTGGCAGTTGGTCTGCGACCATTGGCATTTGTTCCGCGCCACGCCCACTGGCATCTGGCTCCGCGATGAACTCGCGCAGGTCTTCGGCATCGAGCGTAAGATCAACAGCGCCAACGCCGGCGCCATCTACGACGAAATCGCCGCGAAACTTGATAGCGCGGCTTTCAGTCCGCGCGCGCTTTACGAACGCTTTAATATCGAAGCGCTGGCTACCACAGACGCGGCGACTGACAGACTGATTCACCATCAAGCCATTCGGGATTCCGGCTGGCGGGGACGCATCATCCCGACTTTTCGTCCCGACGCCGTCATCGCTATCGATCAAGCGGGCTGGGCGCGGAACATCGACTTGCTGAGCGACGTAAGCGGCATCGCAATCGGCGATTATGATAGCTATATCCAAGCGTTGGAGCAGCGGCGCGGGCACTTCAAAGCGATGGGCGCGACAGCCAGCGACCACGCCGCTTTGATCGCTTACACCGCAGCGCTGCGCCCCACCGAAGCTGAGGCGATTTTCCAGCGCGCGCTACAAGGCGAAGCTACCGGGAAAGACGCGACGCGCTTCACCGGTCACATGTTGATTGAAATGGCGCGCATGAGCAGCGAAGACGGCTTGGTGATGCAACTGCATATCGGATCCTATCGCAATCACAATCCCGCCCTTTATGCGCGTTTTGGGCGCGACATGGGGGCGGATATGCCCATCCGCAGCGAGTTCACCCAGAATCTCAAAGCGCTGCTCGATCGCTTTGGCAATCATCCCGAGCTGACCTTGATCTTGTTCAATCTCGACGAAACCACTTACAGCCGCGAGCTGGCGCCGCTGGCGGGCCACTATCCAATCTTGCGCTTGGGTCCCCCCTGGTGGTTTTTTGACAGCTGGCTGGGCATGACGCGCTTTCTCGACGACGTCGTGGAAACAGCCGGTATTTACAACACGGCGGGTTTCAATGACGATACGCGCGCCTATCCGTCGATACCGACGCGGCATGATGTCTGGCGCCGCGTCTGCGCGGATTGGCTGGCTCGGCAGCAAGTCCGCGGATTCATCGACGAAGAAGACGCGCGCGCGATGATGCGCGCCCTGGCTTATGATTTGGCGAAACAGACCTACCGACTGGACGGATGACTATGGCAAAAAGATTGAGCGCGGACCTTGCGGAGGTAAGGCGGCTGTATCCGGAACGGATCTTGCAATTTGGCGGCGGCAATTTTCTGCGTGGATTCGTCGATTGGGTTGTGGATATCCTCAACGAAGAAACGGATTTTTGCAGCGGCATCGCTTTAATCAAGGCGACGCCGGGGATTTATGCGGATTTGGACGCGCAAGATTGCCTGTTCACCACCTATCTTTATGGCTTGCGCGACGGCGTCTTGACAGAAGAAACAAGGCTCATCAAGTCGGTGAATCGCACGGTTTATCCCTACCAAAACTACGCGGCTTACCTGAAGCTGGCGCGGCAGGAACCCATCCGTTTCATCTTCTCCAATACCACAGAAGCAGGCATCGTCTTTTCGGCGGACGACCAGTTCCATGACGAGCCCCCCGCGACATTCCCCGCGAAGCTAACGCGCATGCTGTATGAACGCTACTTGTACTTTGAGGCTGCTCCCGAAAAAGGCTGCATTATCATCCCCACCGAATTGATCGAGGACAACGCCACGCGCTTGCGGGAAATCATCTTGCAATACGCCCAGCTATGGGGCTTGGAAAGAGGATTCGGCGACTGGATCACGCGGCATAACATGTTTTGCAATACCTTGGTGGATCGCATCATTCCCGGTTATCCAGAAGACGACGCGGCGCGCGTCTTCGCCAAATTGGGCTACGAAGATCGCCTGTTGGTTGCGGGCGAAACCTACCATAGCTGGATTATCGAAGCGCCCCAGCGCCTGCTGGACGAGTTCCCGGTTAGTCAAACGCGCACGCCGCTCAATGTTAAGATCGTGGACGATGCCGCGCCCTATCGCACCATCAAAGTGCGACTTTTGAATGGCGCGCATACCTCGATGGTGCCGATTGGCCTTTTGCTGGGCATCGAGTCGGTGCGAGAAGCGATGGAGCATGACGCCCTGGGTCCATTCATTCAGGACTTGATTGACAAAGAAGTGATCCCGTCTGTGACGGAAGTGCCGCGCGCCGAGCTCAATGTCTTCGCGCGCGCGGCTTTTGATCGCTTCCGCAATCCGCATATCCACCACCGTTTGCTAACTATCTCGCTCAACAGTTCGTCCAAGGTCAAGGAGCGCATCGTGCCGTCCTTGCTTGCTTATCTCGAACAGCGCGGCGAGTTGCCAGCGCGGCTGACGCTGGCTCTGGCGGCTTTTATACGCCTGTACCAAGGCGAGTGGGCGGGCGCAGCGATCCCGCTCAACGACGACCCGCAGTTGCTGGATTGGTTCCGCGAGCAATGGTCGGGGGCGGATTCTCTTGACAACTTGGCGGAAACCGTCCTGGCGAATACGGCGCTATGGGAGCGCGATTTGACACAAATCCCCGGCTTGGCGGCGAGCGTGAGCGAGAACTTAAGCGCGATCGAAGCCGGTCAATTGCTGGAACTGCTATGAGTGGCGCTGTCCCCGACTTAATCACCGTCGGCCGCGTGTCCATGGATCTCTTCGCGCGCGACATCGGCGCGGCTTTCCACGACATCAGGGCTTTCGAGACCGGCGTCGGCGGCAGCCCCGTCAACATCGCCATCGGCGCCAGTCGCTTGGGATTGCGATCAATCGCCTTCACCGCCGTCGGCGCTGACGAAGTCGGGCGCTTTGTCCGGCGCTACCTGCGGGACGAGGGCGTCATAACTGAATACATTCCGATCAAGCCGGGAACGAGGACGGGCATGGCGGTTGTAGGCGTGCAGCCGCCGGACCGCTTCCCCCTGCTCTTCTACCGCGAGAACCCGGCCGATATTCATCTCTCGATTGACGAAGCGGCGGCGCTGCCGCTAGCGCAGGCGCGGGCGATTTGCTTGTCTGGCACAGCGTTCAGCCGCGGCAGCGCCCACGATGTCAGCCTCTATCTGGCGGAACAAGCGCGCGCGGCGGGCTTGACCACTTTCATCGACCTCGATTTGCGCCCCGATCAATGGACACATCCCTTATCTTTTGGCTTGCGCATGCGCCGCATCCTGCCGCTCTGCGATGTCGTCATCGGCACCGAAGAAGAATTCTTCGCCGCGCTGGTGCCGCGTCCCGAGTCGGTTATGGCTGGCGGAAAGGTCAGCGGGGCTTTAGCGGCGGAATTACATCAATTATTAAGCGACTTCCACGCGGCAAGCGGCGCCACATTGGCAGTCAAAAAAGGCGACAAGGGCTTGATGCTCTATGAAGGCGAAAGCACTGTCGCTATCGCCGGTTTCCCGGTCGAGATTGTCAATACCGTTGGCGCGGGCGATGGATTCGCCAGCGGTTTAATCTATGGCTGGGCGCAAGGTTGGGGCTGGGAACAGGCGGCGCGCTTCGCCAATGCTTGTGGCGCGATTGTCGTGAGCCGTCACGGCTGCGCGCGGGCATTGCCACATTTGCATGAAGTGGAAGCAATGCTCGAGACAGGTCAATGAAATGAGAGTGGGCTAGCGATGAATCACCATTTGCAGTCGAACACCGATGAAATGATCGTTTTGGATGTCACACCGGCAGCAGCCGGATGGCAATATCTGTCATTCCGCGTCATCAAGCTGCGGGCGAATCAAGTATACATGCACAATACCGAGGACACTGAACTGGCGCTGGTGCCCTTGCAAGGCGGCGGCAAAGTGCGTAGCGGCGGCAGGGAGTACGGCTTGTCGCGCAGCGGCGTCTTTTCCGCGAAGCCCGCTGTTCTATATTTTCCGCCTGGCGAGGAGTTCGGCGTCACAACGGAGGCGGTCTTTGAATTTGCCATTGGCGCGGCGCCGGCCACAGGCAAGTACCCCGCCCGGCTGTTTTCCCCGGACGAGATTCGCAGCGAGGTGCGCGGGGGCGGGGCGGCGCGCAGGCAGGTGCATCACATCTTGTCGCACCCCATGCCGGCCGAGCGTCTCATTCTTTTCGAGGTCTATGTGCCCGGCGGCGCGTGGTCGGGTTATCCGCCCCACTGTCACGATGGTTATAGCGGCTCTGAACATTTGGACGAGACCTATTACTTCCGCACCGACCCCGCAAACGGCGTGGCTTTGCATCGCAACTATCGGCGAGATGTGGATTTCGACGAGATCTTCGCCGTCCGCGATACCGACTTGGTGCTGGTCACACAGGGGTTTCACTCGACCGCGGCCGCGCCGGGCTCCAATTTGTATTTTCTGAACTATCTGGCGGGCGAGCTGATTGACGGCGCCCGAAAAACGCCGCCTTATGACGATCCCGATTACGCCTGGCTGAAGGACAATTACAGCGCCAATCTCATGGAGCTGCCGCTGCCCTTTGCATAGCTGGTTGGATTTTTTCTATCACTTAGCAAATGTGTTAAGCTGTAGACAGACTTCCGACGGCCTTGCAAAAGAATGATGTTGCGCAAGTTTTTTTCCTTGGCACTGCTACTGCCGCTCTCCCTATTCCATCTTCATGCCCAGGGAAGACCGTCCTTCACGACGGTTGTTGAAGGTTTGTATCACCCGGTCGGCATGGCGCTTCTGCCCGATGGTTCGGTACTGGTATCGGAGATGGGCAGCATGGAGGTGGATACGCGCCTCGGCTTTGATTCCGAAAGCGCCGGCGTCAGCCTTTTGCGCCCCGATGGCAGCGCGCGACGCCTTGTCTCGGGTTTCCCCAGCGGGCGCGACCCGGCGGATTTGCTCGGCGCGCTCGCGCTGGCGGTTTCGCCGGATCAAGAGACCATATACATCAGCCATCACAATGCCCAGCGCCTTTATACCTTGCCCGTTTCCGCCGCGCTCAATCCCCGCCCTACCCCCTACCAGCCAATGGACATGGGCAGCGCGCTGGCAGGCGCGCGCGGAACGCAAAACACCTTTTTATTGCATCCCTTTGATATCGCCTTTTCCGACGATGGCGCTCTGCTGCTAACCGACTCGCTGGCGAACAGCATCGTCTTCGAAACAGATGAAGGCGCGCGGCGGACCTGGCATCGTTTTGCCGCTCTGGACGATCCGTGGTCCCGCGGCGGCAAGCTGGAAGCCGTACCGCGCGGTATCGCCCGCCGCGGCGATGAGTTCACCGTGGCATTGTTCACAGGCTGCCCGCATCCGCCGAACAGCGGCCAACTGGTCGCGATTGATCAGCAGGGGTTGCAGCGCACGCTGGTCGCTAATCTGAATATGCCGATTGATGTCGCCGTAGACAATGAAGGGGACATTTGGGCGCTCGAATTCGCCGTTGCCAGCAGCGAAGGGGCTTGCTTTTCCGGGGCCGACCTGGAAGCGCGCTCCGGGCGCCTGAGCCGCTTGAACCGCGACGCCGAATGGGAAACCATCGTCGATAATCTGGACTTCCCTGGCGCGGTGCTGCCTATGCCAGACGGCAGCCTCTACATCAGCGAAGTTTACGCCGGGCGCGTCTTGCGCCTGCGCTTTGACGACGAGCGGCAGACCGTGAAGCGCTATAGCAGCGCGCGGATCACGGCGCCGGTTTACGCCGAAATCGCCGATGTCGACGGCTCCCTGCGCCAGGTGATCGAGCGCGAAGCCCTGTCACCTTATCCCGGGCGCGACCAGATCGAAGGGGATACGGCTCTGGCGCGCTTGGGACGCGAGCTCTTTTTTGATCCCATTCTTTCCGGCGACAAGAATATCTCCTGCGCCACTTGTCATCATCCCGATCTAGCGATGACGGATGGGCGCGCGCTGCCGATCGGCACGGGCGGTCATGGTTTGGGCGAAGGACGGGTTTTCCTGCCCGAAGTGACGGTCGGCGCGGATACCCGCTTCGATCTGACCGGCGTCATTGCAAACCCGTTTGTCGGGGTGTTCATCCCGCGCAACAGCCCGACAGTCATGAACGCCGCTATCGCGCGCTCGCAGTTTTGGGACAGCCGCGTTGAAAAGCGCGACAGCGAGGGGCTGATGCACGCGCCGGACGATGTCGTCAGCGAGCTGGACTTGTCCGATGCAGCGGTCGCGCAAGCCATGCTGCCAATTGTCTCGAGGGCGGAAATGGCTGGGGCGAGCTTCGGCAACGAGCCAACATCGGTCATCCGCGAAATCTTGGCGGAGCGCCTGCGCGGGATACCAGCCTACGCGACTCAATTTGAAGCGGTTTTTGGCGCGAGCGAGATCAGTCCTTTGCAAGTGGCGCAGGCGCTGGCGGCTTTCGAACGGCAGTTGATCTTCACCGCCGCGCCCTGGGACAACTACATCGCCGGCGACAGCGAAGCGCTGGATGAGGACCAGAAACGCGGCGCGCTGCTGTTCTACGGCGAGTTGAACCCGCAGCTAAATTGCGCGCAGTGCCACAGCGGCGACATGTTCACCGATTTCCAGCACTATAACTTGCTGGTCCCGCAGATTGGTCCCGGCAAGCGCAATGGTCCCAGCGGGCGCGATGACTTCGGGCGGTCAAATGTGAGTTTCGATCACCGCGATCAGTACAAGTTCCGCACGCCCAACCTGCGCAATGTCGAGTTGACGGCGCCCTATTTTCACAGCGGGGCTTATCCCAGGCTGGAGGATGTCATCTGGCATCATGCGGATATCTGGCGCGCCAGCATGGCATACGACCCAAGGGTGAATTTGCCAGACGCCATGCAAGATCATTACTTCCCCTACAGCTTCGAACGTCAAGCGCACTCAGTGTCGCCGCGGCTGGCCGGTGGCTTGCCAATGAGCGAAGACGATGTGGCTGATCTGGTCGCATTCCTCATGTCATTAACCGACCCGGCCGCGCGCGACCTGTCGCATCTGGTTCCCGACTCTGTGCCTAGCGGTTTGCCGTTGGATCCAGTCCTGCGCTAGCTGGGCAAAATATAGAATCTCATGCAAACAGAACAATCGTCCGCAGTTTTGCGTCTCTTCTGCATGGGCGGCACATCGTGTCGCCCCTTCATTTCGTTTATTTTACGTGGCGAACGTGGCATAATGATTTTGATGCGATTGCCCTGCCCTATTCTTTGCGAAATCGCCAAGTGAACTGAAAGGTCCCGCGATGAGTATGCCCGCTTATGGCCAGTTGCCCGTCCCGCGCTTGACGCCGGAATTGCTCCGCCTGATAAAAACCGGTCAAGTTTACAGCCTGGGTGTTGATTTCGAAGAAGGGATGTTGACGCCGGGCGTGGCGATGAAGTCATATTCAATCGCGCCCCATCTGCGTCACAGCGATCCCTCAACCATTGACCCGGCTGCGGCCGCGGCGGAAACTATCCGCATGTCAATCCATGTTGGCACTCATATCGACGCGCTCTGCCACATTGCCGAAAAGCGCGATGAGCAAGGCAATCCGGATCCCGATGGCAGGGCGTATTTGTATGATGGTCCTGGAAAACTGATCCCGGCCGGCGAATGCGTCAGTTCGGCCGGGCAGAGGCATCTGAGCGTTGAACAGATGCCGCCGATTGTCACGCGCGGCGTCTTGCTGGATATCGCCGCCTACAAGGGCGTCGATATGTTGCCGCCCGCCTACCCGATTGCCGCGGATGATATCGCCGGCGCGATAGCCAAACAGGGCGCGATCATGCGAGAGAACACCGCGGTTTTAGTGCGAACAGGCACGATTCAATTGCTGCGCGACGGCAACCCGACCTATCGCGATGCCCAGGCCGGCCTCAACGAAGGGGCGGCGCGCTATCTGCTTGAGCGGGGCATGAACCTGGTTGGCGCGGACAATATGGCGGTCGAAGCCATGCCGCCCCATGACCATTCGGTGCATCGGCTCTTGCTGGTGCATAGCGGCGTCACACATATCGAGAATCTAAACCTGGATGAACTGGCGGCCGCCCAGTGTTATGAGTTTCTCTTGATCATCGCGCCTTTGAAGCTGACCGGCGCGACCGGCTCTTGGGTGAATCCGCTAGCGATTGCCTGACCGGCTTAGCGGAAAGCCGCTTCGATGCCTGCCGCCCAGCACAGGAGCGCCTTA
Organism: Phototrophicaceae bacterium; assembly: GCA_965116975.1. Taxonomy (GTDB): domain Bacteria; phylum Chloroflexota; class Anaerolineae; order Aggregatilineales; family Phototrophicaceae; genus UBA6055. Next base: position 70,329 of record OZ220735.1, on the reverse strand, counting down.
TCTTGCCCGAAGCGCGCGACAAGTTGCAGCCCTAGCGGCAAGCCCAGCGCGCCTTTACCCGCGGGTATCGTTATTGCAGGCAGCCCGGCGTGCGTCCAGGGCATGTTCATCTTGGGATCGCCGGTCGCGCCGATACCCCGCGGCGCGACATCGGGCGCAGCGGGACAGAGCCAAAGATCAATATCGTTTTCGCTCATGACATCGTGCAGGCGCTCGCGGAAGATCATACGATGCGCGCGAACCTGCTCCAGTCGGTCGCGCGTGATCCTTTGCCCGTAACGGATAAGCGCCGCCGTGCGCGGCCGGTACAGATCGCCATGTTCCGCGAACCATCTCTCATGTTGCAGCGCCAGTTCAGCCGCGATCAGGTCTTGATGACAGGCGCCGATGGTTTCAATGTCGTCGAATATGCTGATGCGCTTGACCGAATAGCCGGCGGTCTCGAGCTGGCGAGTCTGAGTCTCAAAAGCCGCCAGCGCCGTCGCTCCCCGCAAGTAGGCGCCATCGGGTAAGCCCAGGATCGGCAGTCGCGCGGGCGCTTCGTCCCCCGCCCAGTCCGCCACAACAGCCTCCGCCACCGCCATCATGTCGGCGACGTTTTGGCAGAAAAAGCCGACATGATCGGCCGACGCCGAAAAGGTCACCAATCCAGCCCTGCTGACGCGATCAAAGGATGGCTTGTAGCCGACAATGCCGCAATAAGCCGCGGGCCGTATAACCGAGCCGACAGTCTGCGTGCCGAGCGCCAGATGCGCCAAACCGGCTGCCACCGCCGCCGCCGAGCCACTGCTGCTGCCGCCGGGGGGTATGGGCGAGCTGCTGTGGATTGCGCGTGGGACCCGGCTCGAAGTATGCAAATTCGGTGCTTACGGTTTTGCCCAGGACTAAAGCCCCAGCCTGTTTCAGTTGTCGCACAATTCGCGCTTCTTCACCGGCAAACAACTGTGGCGGCACAGCGCTGCCAGCCCGTGTCGTGAAGCCATTGGCATGGAAGATGTCTTTAATCCCCAGCAGCGCGCCGAAGAGCGGCGGTCGCTCTGACTGTTGCGGGTGACGATCAACTAGCGCTTCAGCCTCTAGCCGCAGGCGCGCGAAGCGCTTTTCCTCGGCGACAAAAGCCTGAATCTTGTGTTCGACTTCCGCGAATCGAAGGGATAGACGCTCGACCAATGCCAGCGGCGAGAGACCCGCGCGCATGGACTCCAGGTCGTCGACGAGGGAGACGCGCCGAATGAGAGAATCTTCTGATTGTTGGCACATTATCGTAGTTTTAGAAACTCCTTCGCTCATGCTTAGTGAAGGCTGTTTGTTACGCGCGCGGCTGACATGCTCGCCGCCGCCGAGCGGCTGTGTTACCATAGCCCATGCGCGCTGTGATCTTAGCAAGGTACAGCGCGATTGCAAGCGACTGAATATGGCATCCAGCCACAAGACGCGCCGTCCCGCGTCGGGCTAGGTTGCTCTGGTTGAAAGTGGAGCGGCGACAAATTTGATGCTGACATTTTTGCACATCAGTGATACGCATATCAGTGTTGATCCGCAGATCGGCTCGCATGAGATATTCGCCGCGGCGCCGCACCCCAATCGCCGAGCCGAGGCTTTGGTCGGCGCAATCCAACAATTGCCCTTCCCATTCGACTTCATCTTGCATACTGGCGATGTCTGCGCCGACCCGCTGGTGGAGAATTACCAGCGCGCGCTGCAAATCCTGCGTCCGCTGGAGCAGCCGCTGATACTGCTGCCAGGCAATCACGATTCCATTCACCTGATGCGCGAAATCTTGGCCGACGGCGAGCGCAGGCGCGTCATGGGCGACGACCATCTCGCCATCAAGGGCTATCATCTGCTCACCATCGACGGCACTGGCGCCGACAACCCGCTAGCGCCGACGCTGTCGGACGGGCAGATTGAAGGCTTCGCCGCGCTGGCGCGGCGGGCGCAAGACGCGCCGCTGCTGGTGGCAGCGCATTATCCATTGATCAAGACTGGCGTCGCCTGGATAGATGATGACAGTCGGGTGCAAAACGGCGAACGAATACACGCGCTTCTAGCGCGGCGTCGCCAGCAGGTTCTTGGCGTGTTCTTCGGCCATATTCACCAAGCGGTGAGCAGCGTCTGCGATGGCATCACATACGCTTGCAGTCCTTCAGCCTGGTCGAACTTCGCGGGCTATCCCGGCATGGCATCCGCAGAAGCAGACACGGGCACGCCTAGCGGATTTAACCTGGTGATGATTCGCGAAAACCGCTGTTTCATTCGACGCATCTTCTTGCCCGCATAAGAAATGCCGGACAAGCGCGGAGCGGAGATGAACTTCAGCGAAGATGACTTCAGCGTAAGCGACTTTGTTTTTGCCAGTGGCGAAACGCTCACGCAATTGCGCCTGCATTATCGCACGCTGGGCAAAGCAAGACGAGACGCCAGCGGCAAAGTCTGCAATGCCGTGCTGGTCTTGCATGGCACGACGGGCAGCGGCGAGCAGTTCACCCGCGACAGTTTTGCCGGCGAGTTGTTCGGTCCTGGGCAATTGCTGGATGCCAGCCGATATTTTATCGTCTTGCCGGACGGCATCGGACACGGCGCTTCGAGCAAGCCCAGCGATGGCTTGCGCATGAGCTTCCCGCGATATGGCTACCGCGATATGGTGCGCGCGCAGCATCTATTGCTGACCGAGGGCTTGGGCGTCGATCATCTCTACTTGGTGATGGGCACGTCGATGGGCGGCATGCACACCTGGTTATGGAGCCAGATGTACCCCGATTTCATGGACTGCCTAATGCCCTTGGCTTCCCTGCCAGCCGAGATTGCCGGGCGCAACCGCATGACGCGCAAGATGATTATCGATTCCATCCGGGACGATCCAGCTTGGAACGGCGGCGACTATGCCGAGCAGCCGCCAGGCTTGATAAATGCCATTCATCTGCTCATCATGATGACCAGTTGCCCCTTGCAATGGCAGCATGAAGCGCCAAATCGAGCCGCCGCCGACGCTTTCCTCGCCCAGCGCATTCAGGCGCATGCCCAGACTTTGGACGCCAACGACATGATTTATCAATTTGCCGCTTCCGAAGATTATGACCCCGCCCCGGGCTTGTCAAAAATCAAAGCGCCGCTTTTGGCCATCAACTCGGCGGATGACCAGGTGAATCCGCCGGAACTCGGCATCCTGGAAGCGGCGATTCCCAAGGTGAAGCGCGGCGCGTATATCCTGCTGCCAATTGACGACCGCACGCGCGGGCATGGCAGCCATACACTGGCGGCGCTCTGGAAGCGCCATCTGGCTGAATTCCTGACGGACGATGGACTCAAATAAGCGCGGTTCATCCGTGGGCTGATTCCGTTTGGCTTGCCAATTGCACTTTGGTCAGTTGCCGGGAAGGATTTCCTTCACGAGATTATGGACGCGAGAACCGGTATACTTAAAGTCGTCGTAGTCAGTGGTTGTGACTTCATCAAATTCTGCGTTTTGTATCGCTGAGTTTACTTTCGGCATGTATATGGAGCTGTCAAGTCTGCCCTTTCTGTATTCCGGATCAAAGTCCGGTCGCCTAAGATGCCTATCTATTACGTGAGCGCAACTCTTGACGTTGCCAACGAGTGACAATTCGACAATTTCAGTGAGTGAAGTAAAATGTTGAATTAACCAAACCTCGAAACAAGGATTGCTGTCCGCCACGGAAATCTGATTAGCTACAGCGTCATGTAAAACCCTCTCAAGATCCTGGCACGGTCGGCGATCATGGTCAAAAACTATCCAATATTTATACGATTTCAGTTCTTTTTTGTCGAGTTCTTGTTTCTTGCAGAGAAGCTTGTCCAATACTTGACGGGGTTGACTGTGACCATCATTTGCTGGCAAGAGGATTATGTTTATTTCGTGATAGACTCGGTCCAAGTGTGCAAAATAATCCGGCTCCGTCTTTTCTCCTTCAGTCGCAATTACAAAAGTCGGTTTCCTACGTCTTACGCCTGACGGTCGTTCGTTCTGCTCAGGGATGTGAATATTTGTCATCATCGGCCCACCCTAAGTTACTCACGCTAAGGGGAATTGGGGTGGCGCCAAACCGGCCTAGGAGGTATTCGTCCTTGACGTTTCCGCTCGGGCGCGGTGTAAATTCCTCGAGCGAGAACAGCGCTGAGTTCCCGCTCGAGTCTTTTTCGGCGAACCAAATCTCATCTGTTCGCAGCAATTCCAAATCAAGAATTTGCGTTTCGTGCGTTGTGACTATCAATTGCGCGGGCTTCTGCCCACTGTTCTTCAAGAACAAGCGCAGAATCAAGAAGCTCAGTTTTGGATGAAGCTTTCTCTCCAGTTCGTCAACTACGTACACTCTGTCATTATTCTCGCGTAGGAAATCCAGTATTAAAGGCGCAAGTCCGAAAAGACGCCTTGTACCGTCTGACTCTTGCCCAAGTTGAAACGCGACAGTGTAACCCTGCTTGGCTTTGTGTTCAACGAAGATCTCCGTAGACTTAATGTCCTTGTTCTCGTCCACATCAAAAAGTAAGGTCGTTTCATTCAATTGTAGTGATCTAGAGCCTGTTGTAGTGTTCGACGTTCTAAAAGCAGCTCTTCTTATAGCCTTTTTCAATGAGGGCGAAAATCGAGTGTCGTCATCAAGATCAATAGGCTTGAGACTCACGCCTGTGATGCCAACACCAAAAATATCGATAAGTTCGGCAAGTTTCGATTCAAAATCATTATCGATTCTTTGTGGGTAGGGTATCGGCATTTCACCGGCATCTGGGAAAACAAGCACAAGCCGCCGGAGGAACCAATCGAACAATGCTTCAAAATCCTTCACGCCGCGATTGTACGCCTCATTCAAAAACAACTGGTTCTCTTGAGTCCCCCCAAACAAGTAGCTGACAGACATTTTACGGGAATCAGGCAACGTGTCATCTTCAACTGAGGGCGTTACGTACGGTTCTATCGTAATCTCTTCTACTGCCGATTCCAGCATAGTACCAATTTCCCAGGACTTGGATTCTTCTGAGCGCCTAAACCATAACTCCCAGTTGTCCGTGATCCATTCGAAAAGCCACTCAGAAACTACTAGCTCTTGAGTTACCTCGAAGCCATATAGAAAAAGTCTGTTCCCACACTTAACTTCGAACTCAAATCTTGAAGGCTGGCCCATGAAGTCTAGGTCGAACATAAAGGGCATTGTAGGAATTTGTTCACCGCGTTGCAAAGCCTGCTTCCCGATGATAAGATCTTTAGCAAAGTCCAAAGCCTTTACAAAGTTGCTTTTACCAGACGCGTTCGCCCCATAGATCACACTGGTTTTGAGTATACGCTTCTCAGTTGAACCCTCGTGGGCAACCACATGGTCTAAATGACTCTCGACGTCTGCGGCTATCATCGAGAACTCCGCCTCGTCCCGAAACGATAGAAAATTCTTTACTTTGAATCGAACTAGCATGACTTACGCCTTGCTCCGGCGCGGACGAAATAATCCCGAATAGCGCATGTGACTCGTGTAACGCATTTTACTAAAGTTGATACTTTAGTCAACGACTCGTTACTTAGAATGCGAAACACTCTGCTTACAACGGACTTTTCTATCGGTACAAGCAGCTGTACGAATTATTTCGGAGTCAGGCTTAGACGAAAATGCTAGCGAAGTGCGGCAAAGCAAGTTACAATGTTGCAAAATCGATTCGGAACATCGGTCATAATGTAAAATCGCGTCGCATAAACAGAGTATTTGCCTAGTCACAGAGGAGGATTTAATGCAGATTTCAATCACTGTAAACGGGGTTGTACAGGAACGCGATGTCGACCCCCGCACCTTGTTGGTACATTTTCTGCGCGAAGAGTTGGATCTAACCGGCACCAAGATCGGTTGCGATACCAGCCAATGTGGCGCCTGCACAGTTCATCTGGATGGAAAGGCGCTTAAATCCTGCACATTGCTCGCCGCGCAAGCGGACGGGGCGGATGTGAACACGATTGAAGGTTTGGCGGTGGATGGCGAGCATCATCCCATGCAGACCGCCTTCTGGGAAAACCATGGCTTGCAGTGCGGCTATTGCACGCCGGGCATGATCATGGCCACCACAGCATTTGTCGAGGACAACCCGGGCGCGTCTGAAGAGGCGATCCGGCACAACCTGGAAGGGAATATCTGCCGCTGCACCGGTTATCACAATATCGTGAAAGCCGTCAAGCAGGTGGCGGACGCTGCCGCTGGAGGTGATTGATGAGCACTCGTATTTTCGGTTCCGGTATCAAACGGCGGGAAGATCCGCGTTTGATCACTGGCGAAGCGCGCTACACCGACGACATCAAGTTGCCCGGTGTATTGCACATGGCGGTCGTGCGCAGCCCCTACGCTCATGCCAATATTCTCAGCATCGACAGCTCAGCCGCCGAGGCGATGGATGGCGTGCTTGCCGTTTTCACCGGCGAAGACGTCGATCTGGCTGGTATCCCAACCGCTTGGCTGATCCCGGATAGCGACTTGAAGACACCGGAACATCCCGCGCTGGCCAAAGGCAAGGTTCGCTACGTCGGTGACGGCGTGGCTATCGTGCTGGCTGCAGACCGCTACACGGCGCAAGACGCCGCGGACGCTGTCGACGTGGCTTACGAAGAACTGCCGGTGGTGGTCGACCCAGAAGCGGCGGCTCAAGACGGCGCGCCGCAGCTCTTCGACGAAATCGAGAACAATATCGCTTTCACCTGGGCGCCCTTTGATGAGGAAGCAAGCAAAGCCGTATTCGACGCGGCTGATGTCGTCGTCTCCGAGCGCATTGTGCAGCAGCGCCTGCTGCCGACAGCGATGGAACCGCGCTCGGCGATGGCGCAGTATAACCCCGCCACGCAGGAACTGACGCTCTGGTGCACCTCTCAAAATCCACACATCCATCGCTTCATCATCAGCGCGGTTACGGGCTTAAACGAGAACAAGGTCCGGGTAATCGCCCCCGAAGTCGGCGGCGGTTTCGGCAGCAAAATACCTTGCTACCCTGACGAGGCATTAGTCAGCTGGGCGTCAATCAAGCTGGGCGTTCCAGTCAAATGGACCGAGACCCGCTCGGAGAATTATCAGGTCACCATTCATGGCCGCGACCATGTCCAATACGTGGAGATGGCAGCCAGCAACGACGGCAAGATCCTGGGTGTGCGCGCCACGGTCTACGCCGGCATGGGCGGTTATCTGTCGACGGCGGCGCCAGGCATCCCTACCATTCTGCACGGGCTGCTCTATGTCGGTCCCTATACGATTGACAGCATCTACTGCAAATCTATCGGCGTCATGACCAATGCCACGCCGACGGATGCCTATCGCGGCGCGGGACGTCCCGAAGCGACATTCTTGCTAGAGCGCATGATGGACAATGTGGCGCGCGAGCTGGATATGGATCCGGTTGAGCTGCGGCGCAAGAATTTGATACCCGCCTTTGAAAATGGCTACGATGTCGCGGCGGGGCTCACCTACGACAGCGGCGATTATCCAACCGCCTTCGAAAAGGCGCTGGGCATCGCCGGCTACGATGACTTCCGCCGCCAACAAGCCGAAGCGCGCGCGCAGGACCGTTACCTGGGCATCGGCGTCACCGCCTATACGGAAATGTGCGGCTTGGGACCGAGCCAGGTCGCGGGAGCCGTCGGCTTCCAGGGCGGACTGTGGGAAAGCGCGACAATCCGCGTGACGCCCACGGGCAAGGTGCAAGCGCTGATCGGCGCTTCGCCGCATGGCCAGGGTTCCGAGACGACTTTGGCGCAAATCATCAGCGAAGAGCTAGGCTTCCCGGTGGACGACATCGAGGTCATCCACGGCGATACCACAGAAACGCCGATGGGCTGGGGTACCTATGGCAGCCGCACCACGCCCGTTACCGGCGCTGCCCTGGCGCAAGCCTCGCGGAAACTCAAAGAAAAAGCGCGCGCGCTGGCGGCTCATCTGATGGAAGCGGCGGTCGAAGACATTGAATACGACGATGGCAAGTTCGTGGTCAAGGGCTCGCCGGACAACTTCCAGTCGATACAAGATGTGGCATTGATGGCGCACTTGGCTTGGAATATGCCGGAAGGCATGGATCCTGGCTTCGAAGAATCGCAATTCTACGATCCCCCGAACTTCGTCTATCCCTTTGGCACGCATATCGCCATCGTGGAGGTTGACGCCAATACCGGCGACATCGAGCTGCAGCGCTATATCGCCGTAGACGATTGCGGACCGCAGATTAATCCGGAAATCGTCGCCGGGCAAATCCACGGCGGGGTCGTGCAGGGCATCGCGCAGGCGCTCTGCGAAGGCGTTATATACGACGACAATGGACAGCTTTTGACCGGCACGATGATGGACTACACCATGCCGCGCGCCGATATGTTCCCGAACTTCGAGTTGGACGAGACCGTCACGCCGTCGCCGCACCATCCGATCGGCGTCAAGGGAGTCGGGGAAACCGGCACCATCGCCAGCACGCCGACGGTATACAATGCCGTGCTGGACGCGCTTGCGCCTTTTGGCGTGGACGGAATCGACATGCCGATGACCTCGGCGAAGGTTTGGCAGGCGATACAATCTGACTAATCACAAGCAAATACATGTAGGGGCGGCTCGCCGAGTCCCCCATCTCAGAGAAAAAACGCAGGAGGAGACAACAGATGTGGCCAAACAAATTTGAATATCAGCGGGCGGAATCGGTCGATCAGGCGCTGGAAATGATTGGTGACGAAGGCAAGTTTCTGGCTGGCGGACATAGTCTGCTGCCGGTAATGAAGCTGCGCCTTTCCGCCCCCGAGCAACTGGTGGATATCGGACGGATCGACTCGCTGCGCGGCATCTCGGCTAATGGCAGCTTGACCATCGGCGCAACCGCGACCCATGCGGAGATCGCCGCATCGGGCGATGTGCAGTCCATGTGTGGCGCTTTGGCGGATGCCTGTGGCGGCGTCGGCGATCAAGCTGTGCGCAACTTCGGCACCATTGGCGGCAATATCGCCCATGCCGACCCAGCCTCCGACCCGCCAACCGTCTTGGTTGCGGCCGGCGCCAGCATCAATATCCAGGGTTCGGATGGAGCGCGCTCTGTTGGCGCCGAGGAGTTCTTTGTCGATCTCTTCGAGACTGCGCTGGATGACGGTGAATTGATCACTAGCGTGAGCCTTCCCGATCTCAGCGGGCAGAAGACAGCTTATGCGAAGTTCCCGCATCCGGCTTCCCGTTATGCGATTGTCGGCGTGGCTGTGGCTTTGACCATGGACGGCGGCACCTGCACCGGCGCGAGCGTCGCCGTCGGCGGCGCGACGGTCAAGGCGGTCAAGTGCGCTGGCGCGGAAGCGGCACTGGCGGGCTCAACGCTGGACGACGCGGCGCTGAATGCAGCGGCGGAAGCAGTGAAAGCCGATGTCGCGGATTGGCTGGCGGGCGATGTGGCTTATCCCGAAGCCTACCGTCAGCAGATGACCGGCGTTTATCTGAAGCGTGCGGTCAAGGCGGCGGCTGGATAAGCGTCGTTCCCAAGATAGAGAATATAGAAGGGTCAGCTGTCGGCTGACCCTTTTGTTTTCTGTCGCTGCTCAGGACGCTTGAAGCGCCTATACGTGAGTATTGAGGCGAATGCCCGTCACGGTGGCTGTCGATATAGATGCCTAATTTCGCGCGACTGCGGTTACTTGAGCAGGAATTCGTCTGTGACGTCCGCCTGTTCAAATGGAGCGCCATAACCCCTCAACAGTTCCATCAAGCGATCATCCTTCAACTCATAATCTGCCGCAAAGATTTCGTTCAATATCAACGGAAAGCTGTTTATGAAAGTGTAGGGTTGAGGGATATCAAGCGTAAATCCATCCGGCAGGTAATACGCGGCGTAAGAATCGAAGTGAGTTAGTCTATCGTTCTGTGTACTAGGATGACCATGAGTAGAGCCGTGATCCGCTTGCAATATGATGACTGGTTCATTCTGCGAGTTATCCAAAATGGTGTCAATCGTCTGCAATAATCTGGAATTTACATATTTTAATTCATCTAAATGTTCCGCAGGACTTGGGAATGTTATGGCACGGATCTTGTCTCCATTCTCGGTAAACACGATTGGCGCATGTGGCTTCATCAAGTGTACGATCGCAAATATGGCTTCCGGCATGGATGGAAATGTCTCTACGTCGGCAAGGGTGTCCAGGAATCGCTCTGCAGCATAGACATGGTGAGGCATAAACTCGTCTGTATAGAAAATTTTATCCAATTGCGACTTAACGATCCTCAACACGGTTGTATCGTGATACAAGGACAGAAACGACTGTTTGTAAAGAAATCCGCGGTCCAACATTCTTGAGACGCCAACTTTCTCATGAAACAAGACCGCCGCATCAAAGTCGGAATCATCGACTTTGATGTCAATGGGTCCGGCTGGCGTATAATCTCGATTAATATCCGCGATTGAACTGGGAAGCAGCATTCCCGACAAGACATGTATATAGGTATATCCGAGTTGCTTTAATTGTTTCGCCACTTCACTTTCAGCAATTGACTGTCGCAAGAAGTCGAGATCATTGAGTTGCGAAGGATTACTATCAAAATAATGCATATTCAAGGTTGATGCCAGCGATGTAAATGTCGCCCCATAGTTGCTTTGCGCACGATCTGCGACAATGAAACCGCGATCTCTCAATGCCTGTGTAAAGTCGGAATTGTCGAAGTCCATTGCTTCTTTTAGCCAGGCGTCGCTCGGGTAAGAATCCGGGATAATATAGTATATGTCCGGGTGTGTTGCTGAGTCATTCACTTTTGGGGCACCCTCTTGTATAGCAGATGTTGAGACATTTGCCGCAGAGATCTGAGCAAACGAAGACAAATAGATATGACCCGAAACGATTGTGATGCTGGGGCTCACCAGCAGCGTGAGCGCAACAAGATTGAGCGGGAAAGTTGCAGCGACAAAGAACTTGCGCTTTTTCGTCCGGTATATGAAGCCTATGATTAGCAGCGCGAGGACCGAAATCATCAGCGTCCAAACGAAGAGCGATTTGCCGACGAACAACTGAGTATAGAGATGTCCGCTAAATGAAAAACAAATGCTGGCAATAACCAGCATAAACGCTGATTTGTGCCTATTTCGAACAAAAACATTTATCAAAAGAAAGGCAATTGTACTCGCTACTAACATTGCAGCGAGACTGATGAGCACTTCGTGGTCAATGATCAATCCAAGATTTAAGGAATACAGATGGAATATTGGAAAGACTCCCATCAGCCACAAGTAGAACGGCTGCCGTAAGATCTGTGACAATCCTTTAAGCATGAAATAAACCTTCCTATTTACACGAAAAACAAGCGCGACATCGTCCGTGTATCTTACTGGATAGGACTAATGTACGCTCTATGCTGTCAATGCTTTAGCTCAACAAGACGCTCGGCGCTTTGCCAAACACGGTACAATAACCAGCGAAGCTTCAACTATTGCAGTCCCATCAACCTGCGAGCAAACAAGATATTGTGCTCAGCCAATCCAATCTTGCCACTGCTGCGAAAGCGGCTTGTCCATGGCTTTGGCATAGACGCTGACCTTGCCGTAGAAGATCAAGAGCGCCTCGCGCAAGATATCTAGGCTGATGTGGAGCGGTACTTCATAGCCGTCGCGGTCCATTTTCTTGGTCGCGACATGCTCATCGCTGACCGCTTCCAGAGCGGCTTCAAGCGCCTCGTCCAATTGATGATACCAGGCTTGGAGTTCAGCGACGCTGCCGAGATAGCGATCGTCCTTCATCCGGTAACTGAAGTCGATTTTGAAGGTCTTAAATGACTGGACATAAGCGTATTGAGTTTCGCCCAATTCGCGGCAGAGTTCGCCCAGCGTCGGGTTGCTGCCGCCTGGCGTGAAGCCGAGATCTGCATCGGACAATGCTTCCAGAAGCTGGTCGCGCAGCGGGCTATACATGCGGTTGAGACCCCAAAACTCTTTAATTTGCGCGTTCATTGTCTTCTCCATCATGGTTTCCGATTCAGACCGTCTATTCTAATCGGCGCCGCGCGCTGCAGAAGGTCGAATCGCTTCGAGCCTTCCGAAAAACCTCCCGCATCAGTTAGAATACCGCAGTGTAACAATTCTTCGAAAACCAATGAGACGAGATGAAGTGCATGTTCAATTCCGTTGATGACCTGCAAGCTGCCATGAGCCGGCAAGACTATATCGCCGAACGCGGATTGGCGGTGGCGATATTCCTGGCGTTGAAGACAGGCAAACCCCTGTTTTTGGAAGGCGATGCCGGCGTTGGCAAGACCGAAATCGCCAAGGTGCTCGCGGCACTGTTGGAGACCGAGCTGATCCGCATGCAGTGCTACGAGGGGCTGGATATCAATACGGCGGTTTACGAATGGAATTACGCCGGTCAGATCCTGCATCTGCGCTTGATGGAAGCCGAAGGCTTGGCTCGTGATGATATGGAAGGCGAGCTGTTTTCAGAGCGCTTTCTGCTCAAGCGCCCCTTGCTGCAAGCGATTGAAAAGAGTAAGAACGGCGCCGCGCCGGTCTTGCTGATCGATGAGCTGGACCGCTCCGATGAAGAGTTCGAGGCTTTTCTGCTGGAGCTGCTATCGGAATTCCAGATCTCCATCCCGGAATTGGGCACGGTGAAAGCCGCTAGTCCGCCGATTGTGGTTGTCACATCCAACCGCACGCGCGAAATCCACGATGCGCTCAAGCGGCGCTGTTTGTACTTCTGGATTGATTACCCGCATTTCCACAAAGAACTGGAGATCGTGCGGCGCAAGGCGCCCGATGTGGCGCCGATGTTGGCGCGGCAAATCACCGCATTCATTCAGGACATGCGCTCAATGGAGTTGTTCAAGCGGCCCGGCGTCGCGGAAACCCTGGATTGGACGGCTGCCTTGATCGCGCTGGACCAGAATGAATTGGCTTTGGAAACGGTGCAAGACACCTTGGGCGTGATCTTGAAGTACCAAGACGATGTCGAGATGCTGGACGCGGCGACCATCCAAAATATGATCGAGCGCGCCAATGTCGAAGCGCAGCGGGCTTGACCATGGCCAAAGATTCGCCCGTCAATAGCCTATTCCTCGGTCCCGCCGATGCGCCTTACGACTATCACGGCGGCAAACTGACGCACAATCTGATTATGTTCGGGCGCGTTTGCCGGGCGCTGGGCATGAACGTGACGCCCAACCGCATGATGGATGTGGCGCGGGCTTTGGCTTTTATTCAACTGGGGCGCAAGCAAGATTTCTATTTTGCGCTGCGCGCGCACCTGGTCACGCATCCCAAAGAATTGGCTTATTTTGATGAAGCCTTTGATATTTTTTGGCGGCGGCCGACGGCGGGCTTCACCACGCTGAATTTGCAGTCATTAGGCGAAGAGCGGCGCAAAAAAAAGACGCAGTTCCTGCCGCCGCTGGATGCCTCGCCGAGCGAGAACGGCAGCGACAGCCAAGAACTTGACCCGTCTATGATCGCAATTGTGCCGACCTACAGTCGGCAGGAGCGTTTGCGGCATAAGGACTTTGCCGAGATGAGCGCAGAGGAACTGGAAATGGCGAAGCGCGCCATCGCCAAAATGCCGGAATCGCTCGGCATGCGCCGGACGCGCCGCTTTGAAAATGGCAAGGGGCGACAAATCAACCTGCGCCGACTGATGAAAGATGTGATTCGCAAGCGCGGCGATGTCACGCAGTTGCCAACACACCGCCGCAAGGAAAAGCCGCGGCCTGTGGTACTGCTCTGCGATATCAGCGGCAGCATGGAACGCTACACGCGCGTATTGCTGCACTTTATGCACTCTTTGGCCGGCTCGCTCTTCCAGGTCGAGTCCTTCGTTTATAGCACGGACATCACGCGCATCACGCGGCAGATCCGCCAGAAAAACGTGGATGACGCGCTGGAAGATGTCGGGCAAGCCGTCTTGCAGTGGGGCGGCGGCACCATGACCGGCGAATGCCTGCATCGCTTCAATTGGGTCTGGTCGCGGCGTGTGCTGGGGCGTGGCGCGGTGGTGCTTTTGATCACGGACGGTTGGGACCGCGGCGATATCCCGATCTTGCACCAGGAAATGGAACGCCTGCGGCATTCCTGCCGGCGCTTGATCTGGCTGAATCCCTTGCTGGATATACCGGAGTATGAACCGCTGACCCGGGGCGCGCAGGCGCTTTTGCCTTATGTGCAGGACTTCCTGCCGATTACCAACCTGGCGAACCTAGAAGCCATCGTGAAAGCGCTCAACAATCTCAACAGCCGCCCGAGCGCCGAAAGCTATCGCAAGCGCTACTTGGCATAAGAGGAGGCGCCATGCTAGATATCCTCGATACGATGAATCACTGGCTGGCGGAAGAGCGCGCGGTGGCGCTGGCGACCGTCGTCAAGACCTGGGGCTCGGCGCCGCGGCGCGAAGGCTCGAAGATGGCGGTCGCCTCCCATAATCACACGGGCGGCGCCCCGGCCATGATCGGCTCGGTCAGCGGTGGCTGCGTGGAAGGGGCGGTGGTCGAGGAGGCGCAAGGCAGCCTGCGCGATGGCGCGCCGCGCTTGCTCAAATTCGGCGTGGCGGATGACCTGGCATGGGAAGTCGGCTTGACCTGCGGCGGCAGCATCGAAGTCTTTGTCGAGCCCCTGGATGCGCTCTGGTGGGACGCGCTGGCGCAGCTGGCGGCACAGGACAATTTTGGCGTGACAATCACCCGCGTGGAAGGCGAGTTAATCGGCGAAAAAGTCTTGCTTGATGCCCAGGGAGAGCTGCTCTTTCGGACGGATAAGCTGACGGAAGCGCAGGTGGAAAGCATGAGCGCGGTCGCGCGCTCCAGCAAGAAAAGCGGCGTCGAAGCGCTGGACGAAACGCGCGTCATGGTCGATATGCAGGTCGAGCGCCCGCATCTGATCCTGATCGGCGGCGTGCATGTGGCGATTCCGCTGTCCGCGATGGCGGCGCAAGTCGGTTTTCGCGTCTCGATCGTCGATCCGCGCTCGGCTTTCGCCTCGCGCGAGCGCTTCCCGGATGTGGCAAATATCTTGCACAGCTATCCCGACAAAGCCTTGCCGCAACTGGGGCTGGACCGCAGCGCGTATCTGGCGGTTTTGACGCATGACCCCAAGATTGACGACAAAGCGCTCATCACCGCGCTGCCGGCGAACATTCCTTACATCGGCGTTTTGAGCAGCGGACGTACGCATAAGCAGCGCGTGGCGCGGCTGCAAGCAGCCGGGCTGGGCGATGACTTGATCGCGCAAATTCACACACCGATTGGCATCGACATCGGCGCGCAGACGCCGGAAGAGATCGCCGTCTGTATTTTGGCGGAGATCATCGCTGTGCGAAATGGACTGTCCGTCGACGCTGCAGGTCCTGCGCGATGAAGTTCGGCGAAGCGCCGATCGCCGACGCAGTTGGCGCGATTCTGGCGCATAAGCTCTACGATTCCGCGGGCAAGCTGATCTTCAACAAGGGTCGCCTGCTGCGCGAGTCGGATGTGGCGGTACTGCGCCGCCTTGGCTTGACGCGCATCACCGTTGCCCGGTTGAGCGCTGCCGATCTGCACGAAGATGTCGCAGCCCAGCGAATCGGCAAAGCGGTCGCGGGTCCCATGGTTAAATGGCGGGCGCCCGGCGTGGGGCGCGCCAATCTGACAGCGGCGGAGCGCGGCGTCCTGCATATTGATGTGCCCAAGCTCGAGTTGATCAACAATATTTATGACGGCCTCACCATCGCTACCCTGCGCGAATACAGCCTGGTCGGCGCGGGTGAGATGGTCGCGCTGGTCAAAGTCGTGCCATTCAGCCTGCCAAAAGCGCGGGTCGTCGATGTGGAGCGCATCGCCGAAGCCGGCGCCGCCGTTCTGCGTATTCTCCCGCTCCAGGAAAAGCGCGTCGCGCTGATCGTATCGGGACCTGAAGCCAGGCGCGAGGTCCTGCTCAAGAGCTTTCATGGGCCCGTTCTTAAGCGCGTCCAAGGCTGGGGCAGCCAACTGCTGGAACCGACTTTTGTCGCGCACGAGACGGCTGCGATCGCCGCGGCGATCCGCGCTCACGCGGATTGCGACTTAATCCTGGTGGCGGGCATATCCGCCATCATCGACCGCGCGGACATCATGCCCACGGCGCTGCTGCGCGCCGGCGGCAGCATCACGCTGCACGGCGTGCCGGTGGACCCGGGTACGCTGCTGCTCTTGGGCTACCTGGATGACGTGCCGGTGGTGGGCGCGCCGGGCTGCGTCAAATCGCCCAAAACCAATGTCATCGACTGGATTCTGCCGCGCCTGCTGACCGGCGAGCGCCTGACGCGGGCTAACCTGGTGTCCATGGGTCACGGCGGTCTGCTCAAGGACATCGCCGAACGCCCCATGCCGCGCAGCGTGACAAACCAACCCCACCCCCTAGCCCCCTCCCCGACGCATCAGGGAGGGGGAAGCGCTGACCCGGAGAGCTAATCGTGTCGAAATGCGGCGCGATCATCCTGGCGGCGGGCTTGTCGTCGCGCATGGTCGAGAACAAGCTGCTGCTCCCTTGGACCGACGGCGAAGCCATTATAAGCCAGGTTGTCAAAGCCTACAGCGAGTCCGGCGTTGATCCGATTATCGTCGTGACAGGGCGGGACGCCGACCGCGTCGCCGCTGCCGTCGCGGGCTATCGAGCGACGCTGGTTCATAACCCCGACTACGCGACGGGTGAAATTCTATCTTCTGTGAAAACAGGCTTGAGGTCCTTGCCAAACGCGCTTGCGGCGACCTTCATCCAGCCGGGCGACATGCCCTGCATCGCGAGCGATGTGATAAGGCGGCTAGCGGCGGCGCATGAGGCGGGCTGGATTGTCGCGCCGCGTTATCAGGGTCAGCGCGGGCATCCGGTGCTGCTGGACCGCGCTTATTGGCGGGCGATGCTGGATCTGCCGGCGGGGGCGCGGCCGCGCGCGGCGCTGCGGGATTCGCGGCTGCGGCTGCTGGAGGTGGAGGATGAGGGCGTGCTGCTGGATGTGGATACGCGGGCGGCTTATGAGCGGGCGTTGGAGCGGGGAAACCCCCCAGAATTGGAGTGATGCGGTAAATTGTGGTAAGTTAAACTGGATTTATTGAAACAAACTGCAAGGAAGTGACGTGATTAGATTAGAAGATTTGAAGCCTGGGATGCGGATTAGAGGCTTGCTTGAAAATAGAATTGTAGAGCTAATCCAGGTTATACCTATACAGAATGCAACAAATCTCGTCGCCTCGGGTAAGGCTTTTTCATCCATTCGGGTCGTTTACAAACTTGACGATAACAGTTACGGCGATCGAACCATTTTTCGCAAAGATGAGCAGAAACTGCAAGAAGCTCGTGAGACTTTCATGTTCGGGGAAAAGGCGGAATTAGCTCGATTAGCTTGGCAAGCGCGGCGCATACAATACGCGCATTTATTCGATCCTTACCATGAGGTTTTCGCTTCGAACATCGCTGTGCTGCCACATCAAATTGAAGCGGTCTACGGCACGATGCTGGGGCGCCAGCCGCTGCGATTTCTCTTGGCGGACGACCCCGGCGCGGGCAAGACGATTATGGCTGGGTTGTATCTGTGCGAGATGATGGCCCGCGCTAGCGTGAGACGCTGCCTGATTGTCGCGCCAGCCAGCCTCATCGAGCAATGGCGCGCCGAATTGATGGACAAGTTCAAACTAAGTTTCGAAGTATTTCAGCGCGACATGCTCAAGGTTGACCCTGCATTGCGCCAGCATAATCATCTTATCGCCAAAATGGATCAGTTGAAACGACCGGAATATCTTGAGTTGCTGGGAAATTCGACATGGGATCTGGTGATTTGCGATGAAGCACACAAGATGTCCGCTTCTTACTCCGGCGGCGAAGTTAGTCGCACACAGCGCTATCGCCTAGCGGAAGCCTTGAGCGACATCACGCGGCACTTCCTGCTGATGACGGCGACGCCGCATAACGGCAAAGAAGAAGAGTTTCGCTTGTTTCTGCGCCTATTGGACCCGGATCGCTTTGAAGGACGCTCGCGAACTGGAGAGCGAAAAGTAAATAAATGGGCAAACGAAGTTCTTAAGGATTTTGAACGGCGGATGGATTACGATTTGAATATGGATGGGCTTCGTAATTTATCGGAGGAGGAAAAACTCCGTTTCGATTCATCCCAGAAATTCCATGACTCGCTCAAAGAGGCGCAAACTGGATTTCAGCGCTACAAGGAACGGCGGGTCGATAGCTCGGACGTCGTTCTGCGGCGGATGAAAGAGCAGCTCGTAACCTTGGACAGCATGCCACTGTATCCCGAACGCAAGGCTTACACCGCGGATTATAGGCTTTCGTTCCCTGAGCTGGAACTGTACAAAGCGGTAACAACATATTGTCACGACGAGTTCAATCGCGCCGAGCGCTTGGAAAGCGGACGCAAGAACACAGTCGGTTTCGCTTTAATCGTCCTGCAGCGGCGCTTGGCATCCTCGCCGGAAGCGATCTATCAATCCTTGAAGTCGCGCCGACAGCGTTTGCATAAGCGACTTTCGAACGGGCAAGAAAATACGACTCAAGATAACGTACGCTTCAGCGCAGAAGAGCTGGAAGATGTGGAAGATTTGGCTGCCGAGGAGCGTGAGAAGCTCGAAGAGAGTGTCAGCGACGGCGCGACCGCAGCCGCAAGTCGGAGCGAACTGGCAAAAGAAATAGAGACGCTGCGCGTACTGGAAGCGCAAGCTGATCAAGTTCGTAACAGTGACAGAGACAGCAAATGGAATAAACTGCGCGAGATCTGGGAAGGGCATATCCCCGAAATGGAAAAGGATGGGCAGCAGCGCAAGCTGATCATTTTCACCGAGCATCGCGCCACGCTGGGGTATCTGGTCGAAAAACTGCGGAGCTTGCTGGGCAAAGCGGGGGCAGTCGTCACGATACATGGTGGTATTGCACAAACTGACCGCCGCCTTGTGCAAGATAACTTTCGCGAGGACCCAAAGGTGCAAATCCTGGTCGCCACTGACGCGGCTGGCGAAGGCATCAATCTGCAATTCGCCCATCTGATGGTGAACTATGACTTGCCTTGGAATCCCAATCGACTGGAGCAGCGCTTCGGGCGCATCCACCGCATCGGGCAGACAGAAGTCTGCCACCTATGGAATATCGTAACGAGAGAGACGCGCGAAGGCGCGGTTTATGAGCGCCTTCTGCAAAAACTGGAGACCATCGGCAATGCCTTGAATGGCAAAGTCTTCGACATCCTCGGCGAATTGTTTGAAGGCAGGCCGCTTTCGCAGCTGCTAAAGGAAGCCCTGCTCTATGGTGACGATCCGCGAGTTCGGGAAAGACTTAATCAAAGCATCGACGATGCTGTCAATCATGAGCGCATCCGTGAATTGACTCAGGAACGTGTGCTCGCCAAGGACATTATTGATGTCGACCGGCTTGACGCGGACATAAAAGCCGCCGGCGCAGACCGCTTGCAGCCCAGCGATATTCGCGACTTTATCCTCGGGGCATTTAAGCTATTTCCTCCGATTATTAGCGAAATACGCGACAAAAAAAACGGCTACCATGAAATTGTCAAAGTGCCGGAAGTCATTAGACGTATTGCAAGCAGTCATAAGATGGAACATGTGAAAAGCGCATATCATTCCGTCAGCTTCGACAATAATTTAGCGAAACGATTAAATGGAACAGAATGCTTAGGTCCGACGCACCCTTTGGTCAAGGCGACAATCGGTTGGCTTCAAGGAACTGGGGATAATAGTCACGAATGTGGAGAATCAATTCCAGTATGGGTTGACAATGCGGCTAAAGATTCTGTACTGCGAGAACTGTTTTACGTTGAGTGGGCGATTCTTAACGCGGAACCGACAAATAATCTGATTGAAAGCAGTGCGCGATTTATAGAAATTGAAGGCGGCATCTATGCCCATGAGATCAATGCGTCGACAGCGCTAGCCTATCTGGCATTAAGCAAGCAGCACGAAGAAAGAGTGGCCGCAATCCTAAGCCAAGATGGTCTACCAGATCAATCCGCAGCGGTTTACGCCGAAGCCTATATCGCCCGACACTACGTAGAGCCGCACCGCGAGAAAGTAAAGGAACGAGAAATGCGGCGCATCCGTACAGAATGGCGCGAAGTAGAAGAATGCTTATACGCTGAGATAGACTATGAACGCATGCGAGAATTGCAGTTGCACTGGCAAGCATCTAGACAGGAAAATGCGGTGCCATTCAGAGGGCTGATAGCGCAAGCCGAGCGAAGAATACAAGAGCTTGAAGAACGCCAGGACCGGAGGATAGATCAATACTTTCAACAAAGGCATATTAGCGCTACCGGCATCACCGTTCGACGCGTCGCTATCATAATTCCCGCCAGCTTATTGCGCGACTAACAATTGCCGCGCAGGGTTGGAAACCTCCCCCCGCGCCCACTCCAAGCGCGCCCCCACCCAAGTCCACAGCGCGACAATCAGCGCCTCGCGGCTCAGTATCACAATCCCGACAGCAGCGCACTCGACGCCCATACTGACCAAGAGCTGCGGCTCAAACAACAGCCGACCGCAAGCGACGTAAAACAACAGCGCCAGCCCGATGCACAGCACCTGCGCCATGACATACAAGCAAGCGCCGATTGCGGCGGCGTCGCGCCTGTGCAAGTCGAAGCTGCTCATACATAGCCCAAGCGTCAAACCGAGTATGATGGACTGCGTTAGCTGGCTGTAGTACAGCATCATCAGCAGCCCGATCAACAGCGGCACGCGCAGCTGCCCCAACCCCAGCCGGCTGGCATCGGATAGCAGCAGCCACAGTATCAGAATCAGCGCGCCGCCCAGGACGCCGCCGCCGAGCCGCAGCGATTGCGCGCTCCCCCAGCGCAAGGCGGTGAACCAGCCGCCGCGGTGGGTGATGCCCTTGGCGACGGACCAACTGGCTTGCAGCGAGCCCGGGGTCGAGCTGCAAATCAAGTCGTAGGTGTGCTGGCGCTTTTCACGGTCGATGCCGCCAATGACCTCCACGACGAGGAACAAGCCCCCCATCAGCGCGAACAAGGGCAATAGCGCGGGACTGGCCACCACCAGCATGACCATCACGATGGGTATGACGAACAACAGGAACAGGAGTTGAGGTTGGAGTAGAACTGCTGCGATGACTGCGATGCCGGCGATTAGCAGCAGCAGTCGTGGAAAGCTGCCGCGCCGCGCCGGCGCGCTGGCGGGCTTATAGCTTTGGCTCGCGCGTCGGAAAATCGCATCGCCTGTGTCGGGCTGGGCGATTTGCCGCCACAGCCGCGAGGATAACATCTCGAAATTGCTCCTTACCCTGGAAATTGCTAGCGTTCATGATAGCTGAAAGCATGGGCGAATCCAAGCGCGGGGGAATCCAATGGAAGGGCGCTGATAGTACAATCTTAGGGCGTATAGCTCGATTGCGGCTGCTCGTGATGCAGCAGCACAGCAATGGTCAGCGCCAGAGCTGCGCTGTTCACCGCGCCACGCAGCGCCGCTTCCACCACCGAGGCGACATCAATTAAGCCCGCGTCTATCATGTCGACTATGGCGCCATTTCGGATATCAATCCCGTAGTCCCGGGGCATGCCGTCCAATTCAGCTACTTTGGCGGAATCAAAGCCGCCGTTATAGCAGATTGCGCGATGGGGCTCTTCCAATGCGCGCAGCAAAATGCGCCGAGCGGCGCGCTCCGCGCTGTCGTCATTGCTTTCATGCGCCTTCTTTAGCGCAGCGCGACAGGCGAGCAAGGCGACGCCGCCGCCCGGCACAAAGCCATCGCGCAATGCGCGGCGCAGTGATTTAGCCGTCTCTTTTGCCATGGCGATACGGGCGTCCATGCGCGCCGGTACGGCATCGCCGATGCGCAAGATGGCGACGCCGCCCAGAATCTTGCCGATGCGCTCGCGCAGGAAAGCCTCTGCCTCTTTGTCCGGCGCGTATGCCAGCTGTTCCAACAGGTCCGCCAGATGTTCGGTCAAGTCCTGTTGATCTTCGCGGTCCGAGACCAGCCCGAACATCGTTCGCTCGACCCAGACTTGTTTCGCCTGTCCGAAGTAGCTAGCGCTTGAGTGTTTGCTTGGCTCGGCGCCCTCGATAGCTTCCGGGCGCGCTACCGCGGTTGCCAACGTATCGCCGGCTGCTTTGAAGAGCGGGATAGCGCCGGTGATCACCGCCATATCGCTTAAGTGGGCGCGCCGCTGTTCGTCGGCGCTGCCCGGCGTCTTGACCGCCACGATACGGAATTTCTCGGGTTGCTTATTGTTGAGGATGAGATTGATAACCGCTTCGGAAAATTTTTCGCCGAGCAAAAGCAGCGATTTCGCGCCCGATCGCATAAGCATATTGATCACGGACAGCAACTCTTCCGCATCTTCGATATCGAGATCGCTGAGCAGGATGGCGGCGTCGTTCATGACGATGCGATCCGGTTCTTTCCCGCCATGCAGCATCGCCCGCGAGACGGCGCCGCGCTTCCAGTACATGCCTTTCATGTAGTCGCGCTCGATTGTTCGCGTGTGGCTCCGCCGTACATCCAGCTGCCCATGTTCGCCGATGAAGTCGAAGATCTCGCCCAGCTTCTCCGCCAGTTCAGGATCATGGCAGACGCACTCGGCCAGTTGCCTCAGTTGGTCGCGCCCGGCGACCGGCCTTTTCAGCTCTTCGAGCGAGCCCAGGGCAAGATTCAGGCACTGCTGAAGACATTGTCGCAAGCGCATGGCATCGCCGCCAGCGGCGATATATTTCAGCCCATCGTTGTAAACTGATTGAAATATCACGGCAGCGGTGGCTGTGCCGTCGCCACAGTCTTCATAAAGTTGCCAGAGCATGCCCCGCAGCAGCATGGCGCCCATATCGGCATCCCGATCAGGCAAGTCTGTGATGCGCCGCGCAATCAAACCGCCTTTGTCTAGTAGTTCGGGCGCTTTGTTTTCCAGCGCCTGGCTGACAGCGACGCTGCGGGGAATCGGACCGAGCGTCGGTCGGATGGCAGCGACAATCAGATTGATGCCGCGCTGCAAACTGAGGGAAGCGCCCGGTTGAAAGACAAGACGTTCTGGGGGCGCAGGGAATTTTGCTGTCAACCGCGTATCGCCCCTTGCGTGAGACCAGCGATGATCTGCCGCTGCATCAGGACGAAGACGAAAATGATAGGCAGCGTACTCAAGAACGAACCAGCCATGATTGCGCCGATTTCTACATCAAAAGGTCCGTCCATGGTCGCCAATCCAACAGTGAGCAGATATTTTTTGGGGTCGTTCAGCACGATCAGGGGCCAGAGAAAATCATTCCAGGTATTAACAAAAGTCAAGATAGCGACCACGCCTAAAGCCGGACGCACAAGCGGGATGATGACGCTGTGAAAGATACGAAACTCCGAAGCGCCATCAATACGAGCGGCGTCCATGAGTTCATCAGGCACCGCTTCAATATACTGGCGCATGAGGAAGATATTAAATGCGCCCACAATGCCAGGCACGATAATCGCTAAATAGTCTCCAATCCAGCCAAACTCGACCATCATGATAAACAGCGGAATCAGCAAAACGTGGAAGGGCAGGGTTAAGGTCGCCAGCACCAGGAAAAAGAGAAAACGCTTAAAGCGAAATTGGTATTTTGCAAAGGCGGCGCCGGCCAAAGCGGCAAAATAGACGCCGAGAGCGGTGCGTATACTGGCGGTGAAAATGGTGTTGCCGTACCAGAGCACAAAATGGGTATCATCAAAGAGTTTGGGATAGTTATGGCCAACGACTTCGCGCGGGAAAATCGTCACTGGCAGAGAATAAAGCTCGCCTTGGTTGCGGAAGCTGGCGGTGATCATGTAAATGAAAGGAACAGCTGTAAGCACAATGCCGAACAAGACCAGCGAATTCAAAAAAAGTACGTTGACTTTGTTCGGTTTCATTGTGCTCTTGATTCTGGCTTTCTTGGCATTTGCATATGTCTAGACTTTCCAGAGGCGGAACAGCAAAAGCTGTATACCTGTGACGATAAGAATGATGACCGTTAGTAAATAGCCGATAGCGGAAGCGTAGCCCATGCGCAGATTTTGGAAGCCCATGAAATAGAGATACATCAGCGGGAATAGGCCGGAATCTTGGGGACCCGAACCACTGTCAAACAGCAGGAAGGGCTGCCCAAATAAACTAAAAGAGCCAATCAAACCAGTGATTGTGACAAATACAAAGATAGGCCGTAGAAATGGCAAAGTGATATGCCAGAAGACCCGAGCCGTATTCGCGCCATCTATCCGCGCCGCTTCTTTTAGGTCGTCGGGGACATTCTGCAGCCCAGCCAAAAAGAACAATGAGTGATGCCCGACCCATGTCCACAGACCTAGAATAATCAGCGCGGGCATGACCCAGTTTTTGTCCTTGATCCACCCAACGCCATCTATCCCAATGGAAGCTAGCACCGCATTCAGCAAACCATATCGTTCCTCAAAGACGAGCGTGAATATCCAGCCAACGACGACAGCCGAAGTAATATACGGGGCGAAGAACGCCAAGCGCGCCAACACCTTCATCCTCACATTTGGAGAATCCAGCAGTAAGGCTACCCCAAGTGACAGCGGGATTTGAATCAGCACTGTGCCCAAGGCAAACTCCGCGCCATTTACAAGCGCTGTGCGGAATCTTTTGTCCTTGGTCAGCAGGCGCTCATAATTTGCCGTGCCCACGTATTCGTAATTATCGAAACCACGCACCCGCTGAAAGCTCATTAAGAACGAGTCGACGGCCGGATAGACCGTGAAAACAGCGAAAGTGAGAATAAAAGGCGCAAGGAAGAGATAAGGTATCAGCTTGCGTTCATTGCGCGACCACCAGCTTGACTGAGTTGCGGCGCCAAGCGCGGGCTGACTGATGGCTGTCATTTATCTAGCACCTCATTAAGGAAGCCACTAAGCTAGGTAGCCCTTAGGCTAATGAGAAATAAGCAGACCGGCTCAATTTTCAAGCGAGCCCGCTCCATCTCCAGCAACATCAAGCTCAAGAATCATCAACAATGCGCATTGTGGAATATGCGCAGTTGCCGGGCAAGCCCGACAAACTGCGCATCGATGCTTACTTGTTGAAATCAAAGTCGTCGACGGCTTCTTGCAATGCCGTGAAGGGATCGGCGCCATCCAGCATTACCGGTTCAATAGCCAAACGGCTGAGCGAGTCGGTCAGCAAGGTCCAGTATGGATCGATATTGACGCTGGCCATGGCAGCCGCGGCTTCGGCAATGAAGACACCGGGTTTCTGCCCGCTGAAGTAATCATCCGTGCGCAGCAGCTCTTCGCTTTCCCAAACCGGGATATAAGATGGGAAGAGGTTCATATCGCGGAAAGCCAACAGCGAGCCTTCGGGGGTCAGGTTGCTGACGCGGATGTATTCCCAAGCCTCTTCTTTGACTTCCGAAGCCAAGGTGATGCACATGCCTGTACCGCCGCGCGGCACAGTCAAATAGCCGCCATCGTCCCATAATGGCAAGGAACGCATCTTCCATTTGCCTTCCAGGTCCGGCGCATTGATCTTCATGAAGCCTTGATACCAAGGCGCGCCCCAAATGGTGACATAGGCGCCTTCGTTCATCAGCGCGTACTGACCATCGCCCCGGCCCTGCTCGACATAAACGCCGCTATCGAGCTGCGCCTTCTGCCAAGACAGAACATCGACCGATAGATCGCTCAAGACCTGGACATTGCCCTCGGCATCAAAGAATTCGCCGCCAGCCTGGTGAAGTTGGATATAGTAGTCGGACCAGCTGGACGTTGCAACCGGGAACAACCCGCGTCCCGCGTCCATGGCCGCGCCGCCGAGCATGTCGACAAATTCATTCCAGGTGCCGGGCGCTTCGGCATCCAAGCCCATTTCATCAAGGAGGTCATGCCGATAATACAGCAATACAGGGTTGACCTCGTTGCCAACACCGTAGATATTGCCGCGCACAGTCCAAGTTTGCGTCGCCGACGGCAGGGACAAATCAGACAGTTGATCGCCGATGATGTCATTTAGCGGCAGGAATGGTTCGTTGCCCGGGTCGCGAACATATTGACCCAACTGCCCGGTGCCGACATCAACGATATCGGGGATGCCCGAACCAGCAACAAAGACCGTTTGCAATTTGGGCCACAAATCAGCATAAGGCGTGTGCACGATACTGATATTGACATTGGGATTGTCATCTGACCATAGTTCTTCAATCAGATTTTCCATCCAATTGGTACGGTTGGTTGCAAAAGCCCAAATCTCGACCGTTACCTCGTCGTCCTGGGCACGCGCAATGCCCACTGGCAGAGCCGCAAAACCACTGGCTGCCAGTGCGGTCGATGCCGCTTTCAAAAAGTCGCGCCGCGAAAGTTTTTTCTCGGACATGATCCTCTCCTTTTCAGATGATAAAGACCTCTTGGCAACTGACGAACTATCTCTGCAATCGTCGCGCGCACCCCCTCATCTTGACCCGCCTGTTCGCAAACAGACCGATTCAACATTATCTTCCCAAAAACAATGACACAGCCAATATTATACGCACAGACAGTAATTTGCAACCAGCAGCGAGCTACTGCTTGACCGCGCCTATGGTCAGGTTGTCGAGGATTTGATTGCGTCCAGCCACAAATATCAGCACAATCGGCAGCGTGGCGATGAAAGCGCCACCCAAGATCATGCCGTATTCCACCTTGTACAAGCCATTAAGCGTGGCCAAGCCAACCGGATAGGTGAACTTCTCCGGTGTGCGCAAGACGATCAGGGGCCAGAGGTAGTCGTTCCAGGCGGTGAGGAATACCAATACCGCGAGTATCGACAGCGCCCCCCGCGACAGCGGTATGCCGATTCGCCAGAAGAGGCTCCACTCGCTGGCGCCGTCGATGCGCCCGGCATCGAGCAACTCCCCCGGGATCGACACCATCGCCTGTCGCATGAAAAAAGCGCCAAAGGCGCTGACCGAGCTGGGCAGGATGACGCCGAGAAAACTGTCCAACAAACCCAGGCGCACGATCATCTGAAAAAGCGGCACCAGCGTCACCTGGAAGGGGATGGCGAAGGTGAAGAGCAGGAAGATGGTCAAAAAGGTCTTGCCGCGGAACTCGTATTTTGCGAAGCCCCAGCCGACCATCGAGGCGAAGAGCAGCGTCAAAGCGCTTTGGCTGACGGCGATGACGACGCTGTTGCCCATCTGCCGCAGGTAGGGGATCTCTTCCCCGCCCAGCAGCCGCTCATAGTTCACCATAGTAGGTTCGGGAGCGAGGAGGTTTATGGGAAACGTGAAGAGTTGTCCGTTGGTCTTGAAGGAGCCAGTAAACATGTACAAGAAAGGGATGCCAACCAGCAAGGCGAAGAAGAAAAGAATGGCGTAGATGACCGTCGCTTCCAAGAGCTTCAATTGGAGCGATTTGCGCTCTGTGGACTTTGACTGTGGCGATAGGGCGAGTCTCATGCGTCTCAGTCCTCGCGGAAGGCGCGAATCAGAATCAACTGTATCAAACTCAAAACCAGAATGATGACGGCGAGCGAGTAGCCGATGGCCGAGGCGTAACCCATCTTGAGTTCGCGGAAACCGCGGGTGTAGAGGTACATGGTCATGGTCATGCCAGCGTTATTCGGTCCGCCCTCCAGCCCCACCAGGATCGCGGGCTCCGCGAACAAGTTGTAGGAACCAATGATGGCGACGGTCAGGACAAATGCCAGGATCGGCCGCAGCAGCGGCAGCGTCACATGCCAGAAGACCTGCCAGCGCGTGGCGCCGTCGACGCGGGCTGCTTCCTTTAGTTCGGGCGGGATATTTTGCAAGCCGACCATGAAATAGATGGCGTTGAGGCCGGTCCATTTCCAGGCGCCCAGGATAATGATGGCTGGCATGATCCAACGCGCCTCGCGCAGCCAACGCACATTGTCGACGCCCAACGGCGCCAAGAGCAAATTGTTGATCAAGCCGTACTGTTCCTCGAAGACGAGACCAAAGACGATGCCAACGACAACGCCTGCGGTGATATTGGGCGTGAAATAGAGAAAACGGAAGAATTCGCGAAAGCGCAGTTTCGGGCTGTGCAGGATGAGCGCCAGCAGCAGCGCCAGCGGCACGATGATGAGAATGCTGCCCAAGGCGTAATAGGTGGTATTGGTCAGGGATTTGATAAAGAGATCGTCTTTGCTGACCAAGCGGATGTAATTGTCGAAGCCGATGAAGCGAGGCGCTTTGCCGAGCCCGATCTGCCGGTAGAAGCTCAATTGCAGCGATTGAATCACCGGGTAGAGGAAAAAGATGGCATAGCCAACAAAGAAGGGGCTGATGAACAAGTATGGCGCGAGTTTACGGCCGCGTCCAAACATCGCGCTTCCTCAGTCGCAAACATAGCAAATGAAGCGTGGCGGCGGGACATTGCCCGCCACCACTTTAAGTTTACTTGCGCTAACTCTCGAATTCCATCTCGTCGCGGATGGTATCCGCGATTTCCGTGAAGACCTCTTCCGGGCTGCGATTGCCGTCAATCATATCTTGACGAGCCGCGGCGAGCAGGCTGTTCAGTTGCGAACGGAAGGGACTCTGCCATTGCGGCGGCGCCTCGGGACCGACATCGGCGAAGACCGCCCCCAGATCTTGTCCCGAGAAATATTCGTCGTCGGCATGGAGTCGCTCGTTGTCCATAGCCGGGATATAGGGCGGGAACAAGTTGGTCAATTCAAAGCGGCGCACATTGCCTTCAATTGAAAGCATGGCGAATTCGAGGAAGCTAAGCGCCGCTTCGATGTGCTCGCTGGTTTTGACCACCGTGGCGCCGGTCCCGCCCCAGACGCTAGTGCGGCGTCCGCCTTCTTCAAAAGCAGGCAGCGGAGCAGCCTTCCAATTGCCCGTTAGCTCCGGCGCGTTGTCTTTGAAGAAACCGGCGTACCAGTCAGCGCCAACCATGGAGATCAAGGTACCGTCTTTGAAAGCTGCCCAAAGCGCATCGCCTGTCGGCGGATCACCCGCGACGCCTTCATCTTTCAACGCCAGCAACCAGTCCATCAGCGCGACTGATTCTGCAGAGTCAATCGTCACGTCGCCCTCGGCATTGAAGTAATCGTGCCCTTGCTGCCGCAAGAGCAGCTCGTGCAAACCGTTGTGGATATGCAAGGGAATCACATCGGGATTTTCCGCTACGATCGCGCGCCCGGCTTCGACAAAGTCATCCCAGGTGGCGAAGGTTTGCGGATCAAATCCCGCGCCTTCCCAGACATCGGCGCGGTAATAAAGCACAACCGGCGTCAAGGCATGTTCGATGCCATATACCGAACCCATTGACGTGTAGAGCGCCTGCCGCGCGCTAACGAGATTTTCGGTATGGCCCCCTTCGTCAAGCAGCGCGTTTAGCTCGACGAAGCCTGGGTCGCCGCCCCCGCGCAAAAAGCTGCCAAAACGTCCCTGCTCGACATCTGCGATATCCGGCGCGCCGACGCCACCCGACTGAATCGAGATCAACAGCCGGTCGTGCATATCGGCATAGGCGATCTCCACCACATTGAGCGAGAAATCGGCGTTGACCTCTTCCGCGTAGCGTTCCGCCTGTTCGCTGAACCAGCGAGCGTGCGTGTTGACGAAGGTCCAGAGCTCCAGTTCCGTCATATCCTGCGCGGCCGCCGGCGCCAGCGCGCTGAACAACAGCAGCGCAATGAACAATAAAAGCGATACCTTAAACTTCTTCATTTCTACCTCCTCATATAGGAAACGACATATTGATCATGCTGAGCGAGACGCCCAGTCAAGTCCGGAATAGGCGGCGCAAGTTCAATGGAATAAGCATTAGTAACAGATTTTACCCCAGCAAAGGGCAAGGCTGCAAAGTTTCGCCGAAATTTCACAAAAGAAAATAGTGCAAAATTATACTGGTGCTTGTGTATGGCTTGTCCGCTATTATGACTACTCACCAATTTTTACCCCAATCCTTCTGCCTCTTGCCCAATAAAGCTGGATCCCCAATGCAAAAATTACGAAAATAGAATTGTTTTCAGTACCATAAGTCGATTTTAGGGGCGACCAATCTGATTGCCCAGGAAAATGACTAGCGATTTGCGAGCGATTCAACGGGGCGCGGCCGCGCATAGCGGCGCCTATCAATAGGGACCGTATTCGTCCGTCTGGGCTGGACGCGCATAGACCGTCGCGTCATAGCTGCGCCGCAGCAGCGCCCATTTCAGCTCAGCATAGTCGGGGTCCCGCGACAGGTCATGATGCTCCCAGGGGTCATTCTCTAGGTCGTAGAGTTCACAGATGTCTTTCTGATGATAGACCACCAGCTTCCAACGGCGGTCGCGATACATGGTGGCATGGGTCTTGTCGGGGAAGTTCGTGGCGGCGTAGTGCTCGGCGCGCACGAAATCCCGGTGCGGACTTTCGGCAGGCTCCCCGCGCAGGCGCGCAGCCAGCGAGCGCCCTTGCACATACTTTGGGGCCTCCATGTCCAGCAATTCGTACAGGGTCGGCGCGATGTCGATCAGCTCGATCAATTCGTCGCTGACGCTCGGCTGCACCTGACCGCGCCAGGAGATCATCAGCGGCACGCGCGCCAAGCCTTCATAGAAGCGGCAGCCCTTGAGCAGGAGCCCGTGATCGCCCAGGGTCTCGCCATGATCGCTCATGAAAATGATGATGGTGTTTTCACGCTGTCCAGATTCCTCAAGATAATCGAGCAGCCGGCCGAATTCCTCGTCGAGAAATTCAATCATGGCGTAATACGAGGCTTGAATGTGTTTGTGCCGCAAGTCATCCGGGTGGCGCGCGACATTCTGAAAGTCGATGCCGGCGTCTTGCAGTCGACCTTGATGCGCCAGATCGCTGTCAAGAAAATGCGCGCCGGGCAGCGTTGCGGGGTCATAACGCCGGTAGTATTCCCAGGGCGCGTCGAAGGGCGGATGCGGGTCGAAGGGGTTGACGCTGAGCAACCAGGGTTTATCCGGCTCGCGATTGCGCCCGATGAATTCAATCGCTTTCTCTGTACACCAATGGCTTTGATGCAAGCGCGGCGGCACGTTGTCTCTTTCCGCCGTCGGCTCCATGAATCCGCCGAAACCCGGATGCTGATGGGAATTGCGATAGTCCTCCAAGGACGCGACGCCGCGTGGTTGCAACACATCATTGTGATCGATGCCCTGCCCCTTGAGCCATTCGACATATTCGTTGCCGCGTTCATTGCCGCCCTTGTGATCGTGACTGTACTGGAAATAGTCGTAGCCGTCGTTGACGCGTTCTTCACGGCGCAGGAAGGCGCTGGCAAGATGCAATTTACCGACCAAACCGCAATCGTAACCGGCATCGTTTAATACTTTGGGAATAAGCCGGTCTTCCAAGTGGCGAGGAAAACTGCGGAAGCCGTTGCCATTGACGCCGATGGCGCTGGGATACATGCCGGTCAAGAAGCTGGCGCGGCTGGGACTGCAAATGGGCGATTGACAGAAGGCATGTGTGAAGGCGGCGGACTCGGCAACGAAGCGGTCAAGATTAGGCGTGTTGATGTGTCGATTGCCCAGCGCCGCGATGGTATCAAAGCGCTGCTGGTCGGTGCAATACCAGAGGATGTTGGGGCGGCTTGGCATCAGAATGCTCCATCGGGCATCAATTGGGTATGATGAAGTATCATAACCGACGTTGCTAACGAAACGCCATATTTCCCCAGGGCAATCCAGGGCAATCGCTTCAAACTCAAATTAGGGGATTATGTATTTTAGTAGCCAGGTCTGGCTAATCGCGCTTCTGTTGCCAGTCATCAAGCTGCTGGGGTGATGTAGTAAGCAGTATTCGCGCCACCTCTTCGGGCGTGTAAGGTGTGCTATCTGGCTTGGTCGGGATCGGGTTAAGGCGGGCGACCGACAGGGCGCTTATTCTTAGAATCTGATTTCTCATTGACCTCAATCATGTCGTTCCTTATCAGTCATATTTTATGATTACATTATACCATACAGGTCCCGCAACTCAACGGAATTTGCAGGACCCTGCTGGTGTTTATTACTTCTCACTGAATTTGACTCTTACGACACCGTTTCTCGGTAAGCCGACGTGCCCTTTGACTGAGCTACCATTAAAGTGAACGGTCATCACACCGGTATCTTCCGCGACAGCAAGGCTATAATGCACAGTATCGCCTGATATACCCATTGTTTCGTCATACTGCCCTTCATTGCCCGCGTCCAGCACAATAGTGGGGTTTGTGCCGTCTACACGCGATATGAATAGCTTCGAAATTTCGCGGGATGATTCGGTGACAATAAAATCCGCTATTGAATTACTGCCACTGTTTGCGGATGTATCGCCTGCTTGCGCGGCAAAGTATCCAGCTATCCATTCCGCTTCGGTGTCGCACTGGTTCTGATACGCCCCACCATCTGCATGAAAAGCAGCCCAGATTGGAACATGGCACATATTCGCTGATACCGAGAAAGTACTCATTGCGAACAGAAGCGCTACAACTACAGAACCCCATTTGACGATCTTACGTTTCATGGTTCGTACTCCTTGTTTTGTGAAATTATTCGAAATTAGATAATTTTCAGAAATCCACCTCCTTAGATGTTGTATGGTAAACTCAAAGTGTGAGAACAGATGATTCTCACATTTGCGATGTTTCCTGTGACAAGTGGGGGATCAGCCTAAATTGTCACAGGAAACCTTTTACGCAAGCCCTTTTGGACTCATCAAGTATTCATAACACACTTCCTCGATTTGTGCAAGATAGTGGGCAGAA
Source organism: Phototrophicaceae bacterium (assembly GCA_965116975.1). Classification (GTDB taxonomy): domain Bacteria; phylum Chloroflexota; class Anaerolineae; order Aggregatilineales; family Phototrophicaceae; genus UBA6055. The sequence continues at coordinate 37,713 of OZ220735.1, read as the reverse complement.
AGGGGAGTGTCTAATTTTGTGGATATAGGAAATGGATGAGATGTACAGCATAAGCCTGGTACTTCTGCTTGTATAGCTGGCGTTGATTCCAGGCGTAGACAAACAGTTTTACGTTGCGCCGCAGCGCTTTCAGGCAACGCGAGAAGCAGCGCGAACGCCGGCCTAAGCGTGCCAAATAGTGGCGCAAGTCTGCATTGACTCTTTCAACCGTATAGGTCTCGCTTTTGTTTCTCATGCTGAGGTGTTTCCCTGGTGCGTAAAACAGCGCGCCATAAGTTGCCATACCATCGCTATAGTAAACATCGGCTTGCGGCGCCTCGTCCAACATGTCCTGCATGACTGCTTCCGTCCGGTGAAAGCCAACCCGATAGCCTACGATACAAGCGCTTTGCCGATCCACCATTGTCATGACGTAAGCTGCGTTTTTTTCTGGGCGATAAAACTGTGTAACTCATCTAACTCAATGATGGCGCTGTGTTCCGGCAAGGGCGGGGCATCGGGCAAACTGTCCGCATAAGCATTGACCCAGTTGGCAACTGTTTGGTGATTCACCTGCAACTGACGTGCAATACGCCGCAAATTCATGCCATCGACATACAAACGGATGGCTTGTGCCCGCATCGCTTCCGGATAGCCCTGCAGTTTGGGTTCCGGCGTATACCGCCTTTGACAGAACTTGCAAAGATAACGCTGACTGCCTGCCTTCGTTCGACCCGATTTGATCTGATTTTCTGTCGCATGACAGTAAGGACATTGGTTCATGACCATATTTTACTACGATATCAGAAACGCCACTCACATAGACACTCCCGATTCTGGGATTCAGGGCAATCGCTTCAAATATTATTTAACACATAGACACCGAGAGTCGCGTAGGGCGCGTGTGGCGCGTGGACACAGCCCTGCGACAATGACCGCCAACACCGAGATTTATCCGTAAATATGCTAAAAAAGGACGTAATGTAGGGGCGATTCTGTGAATCGCCCACGATTTTGCGCCAAATTTCAGGGGCGAGCCAAGGTCACCAAAGGTCGCCCCTACAGATTCTCGCTAAGGCATAGCTGGACGCGGACCTAGCCCTCGAGTTGCTCAAGCGCCTCCGCGACTGGCTGCCAGCCGCCCCATTTGCTCACGCGTTCATGCGCCTCGGCCGCAGTCATTGGCGTCAGCTCATCTTGCGTCTCGACGCCAAATGCGATCAGAACGCGCAGCCAGTTCGTGCCCGCGCGACCAGCAGCGACATTCTCATCGTAATAGTCGCGCACAGTTTGGATGAGACTGTCCGGCACGGTATAGCTCTGCTGTGGCACAGGCGTGTTCGTCGGCGGCGGAACAGGCGTATTCGTCGGCGGCGGAACCGGCGTGTTCGTCGGTGGCGGAACCGGCGTGTTCGTCGGTGGCGGAACCGGCGTGTTCGTCGGTGGTGGAACAGGTGTATTTGTCGGTGGTGGCGTATTCGTTGGTGGTGGAACCGGCGTGTTCGTTGGCGGCGGAACCGGCGTGTTCGTCGGCGGCGGAGGCGCTTGGCCTTCTATCTGAGTCAAGGCATTGACAACCGGCTGCCAGCGACCGCCCCAGCCGCGATCGACGTAACCCTGCGCCTCGCTTGCGGTCATGGGATTGGCGTGACTGCCATGCCCCAGCGCCGCCAGGGCCCGCGTCCAGCGCTCGTGGTGGGCGCTGCCAGCTGCCTGCTCGCCCCGCCATTGCAGGATATTCTGTATCAGGCTGCTGAAGGGGTTGATTTGTGGCACCGGCGTATCGGTTGGAATGGGCGTGTTCGTGGGCAAGGGTGTATTAGTCGGAATCGGTGTGTTCGTGGGTACAGGTGTATTTGTCGGAATTGGCGTATTGGTCGGTGTTGGCTGCGCTTCCAACTGCGTCAAGGCGTCGGCGACCGGCTGCCAGCGCGCGGAGCTATACTGCTGCGCGTAGCCCTGCGCCTCGCTTGCGGTCATGGGATTGGCATGGCTGCCATGCCCCAGCGCCGCCAGCGCCCGCGTCCAGCGCTCGACATGCGCCGCGCCATGCTGACTCTCGGCTTGATAACCCTGCAAGGTCTGAATGAGGCTGCTGTAGGGATTGCTTGTTGGAACCGGCGTATCCGTTGGAATTGGCGTGTTCGTGGGCAAGGGACTGTTCGTGGACTGCGGCGGCGGCCCAGCCGGCGTGTCAGTTGGAATGGGCGTATCTGTCGGTATTGGCGTATTCGTCGGCGCTATCGGCATAGCGAAATGCGCCGAGCCGCTGCGCTCCCCGCCGCCGGGCAAGTTCGCCGTGAGCGTGGCTTGGTAAATCGCGCCGCCGGTCAAACCCGTCAGACGATAGCTGGTCGCGCCCGCGCCCAAAGTGTACGAGCCGGTCTGCAGGTCGCTGCCGGCATAGTCCAGCACATAGCTGGTCGCGCCGCTGACCGCAGTCCAAGACAGGGTTACCTCGCTTGAACTGTGCGTCTGGGTGGCGATGTAAATAGGCGGCAGGGGCGTCGCGCTTGGCGGCGGCGTATTTGTGGGCGCAGGCGTATTCGTCGGCGGAATCGGAGTCGCCGTTGGCTGCTGCGCTTCTGCCTGCTTCCGCGCTTGCTGCGCATTCGCCAAGGTGCGCGCTTGACCCGTCGCGGTGAGCCGCTTGCTGCCTCTCAAAAATACCGTGATTTTGAAGTCATAGACGGTATCGGCTTGGAGATCGCTGAACTCGTGCGAAGTCCGCGAGCTTTCATCGGTGCGAATGACCGTGAAAGCGCTATAGCGTCCACTGCCGCTGCTGATATCGACCATGTAGATTTGCGCTTTATTGCCCAAATCGCTCCACTCGACCGTGATGCTGTCATCGGCGATTTTCGGGAAGATCATCGCCAAGCTGCCATCGGTGGGCAGCGTTGGCACGGCTGTTGGTGTGGGGGTGTCAGTTGGCGTGTTAGTCGGCGTAGGGGTGTCGCTTGGCGTCGGACTGTTAGTCGGCGTAGGGGTGTTGCTTGGCGTCGGACTGTTAGTCGGCGTAGGTGTGTCGCTTGGCGTGGGCGTGTTGCTTGGCGTGGGCGTAGCAGTCGCAGGCAAGGCGACAAAGGTGATTGCTTTGGTGCGCGCCAAGGGCTGCTTACAAGTATTTTGCCTACAGTACAAGTCTCGTACTTCTATCCAAACGGTATATTGCGTATTCGGCTTGAGTGAGCTTTTTTCTGTAGTAAGAACGTGAAAGGGGCTTCTGTAGATATTGCCGCGATGGGGTATAGTGAGTGTCCTGTTTTTGTCCATACCCCCAGGTACACGGCGCTTGAACATGGCATAGTATCGTAGATCCAGATTCGGTGGCGCTGGCACATCATCTATAAAGTCGTCCCAGTCCAATCGGATTGAGGGGACTACTTGGGGGTAATTCACATTAACACGGATATTGGCGTCAAAGGGCTGCGACCAATCAATAGTCGCTGTCGCAGTCGGCGTGCTGGTAGGCGTCGCGGTGTTAGTTGCCGTAGCGGTTGCTGTCGGACTTGCTGTGTCCACCTCCGCTCGCTGCGCCCTTCCGACCGATGTATTGGTCGGCGTGGGCGTATTTGTCGGCAGTTCTGGCTCGAAACGCAGCGATCTGGATTTTTTAGGCTGCTGTGAATTGGGACCTGGATGCCAGGTAACAGTGAAATCATAGCTCTTGCCCGGGTGTACAGGATAGATAAACATACTATCTACCAGGAGGGGAACAGTGGTGAATGGCAGTTTATAGCCGTTATATTTTGCCTCGCCATCAATGTCTATCTTCACCTTGTAATAGCCCGTGTGGGTGGGACCATTCCACTCAAGGTTGTAGCCGTCATACCTGCGGCTATCTTCGGGGATGAACCTGAGCTTCAAGGAAGTCAGCGGCTCGACTTCGGGGATGGGCGTGGGGATTTGTCCATTGCTGCGCAGGTGAATGACCCGCGCGGAAAAGGGGAAAACCTTCGCGCCACCGCCGCTGGTTTTATAGCCGTTGATGCGAATCTCGTAGTTCCTATTGGCTATCAAACCAGTGATGGTCGTATGTGTATCGGTGGTGAAGAGATTATCGCCGCTCGTCAGCGGTTTGTCGCGCCAGACCACTTCGTAGCCTTCCGCGCCGCGCAAAGGCGTCCATGCCAAGGAGACGCTATTCGTCGTCACAGCAGTTATGCGATATTCAATCGCGGGGCCGGGTGTGGCTGTGCTAGTCGCTGTTGGCGCGGGCGTATTTGTCGCCGTGCTGGTCGCCGTTGGGGTCGCTGTGTCCACCTCCGCTGTGTTGGTCGCTGTGGGCGTCGGCGTGGGCGTATTTGTCGGCAGTTCTGGCTCGAAACGCAGCGATCTGGATTTTTTAGGCTGCTGTGAATTGGGACCTGGATGCCAGGTAACGGTGAAATCATAGCTCTTGCCCGGGTGTACAGGATAGATAAACATACTATCTACCAGGAGGGGAACAGTGGTGAAGGGCAGTTTATAGCCGTTATATTTTGCCTCGCCATCGATGTCTATCTTCACGGTGTAATAGCCCGTGTGGGTGGGACCATTCCACTCAAGGTTGTAGCCATCATACCGGCGGCTATCTTCTGGGATGAACCTGAGCTTCAGGGAAGTCAGCGGCTCGACTTCGGGGATGGGCGTGGGGATTTGGCCATTGCTGCGCAGGTGAATGACCCGCGCGGAAAAGGGGAAAACCTTCGCGCCACCGCCGCTGGTTTTATAGCCGTTGATGCGAATCTCGTAGTTCCTATTGGCTATCAAACCAGTGATGGTCGTATGTGTATCGGTGGTGAAGAGATTATCGCCGCTCGTCAGCGGTTTGTCGCGCCAGACCACTTCGTAGCCTTCCGCGCCGCGCAAAGGCGTCCATGCCAAGGAGACGCTATTCGTCGTCACAGCAGTTATGCGATATTCAATCGCGGGGCCGGGTGTGGCTGTGCTGGTCGCAGTGGGCGCGGGCGTATTTGTCGCCGTGCTGGTCGCCGTTGGGGTTGCTGTGTCCACCTCCGCTCGCTGAGGCCTTCCGACCGATGTGTTGGTCGCGGTCGGCGTTGGCGTCGCTGTCCAGCTCGGGTCGGGCAAGGTGCGGAAAGTGATCTTTTTGCTGAGTGCCAAGGGTGTTCCGAAACCGTTACCCTCGTGTTGTACTTCTACCCAAAAGGTATACTCCCTGCCCGCAATGAGTGAAGTAGGAGAATAAACGAAGGAGTTGGTTTGTGCGCGATAGGAAGTAATTATTGAGATCATCGTGCCTGACATGGTCTTGACATAATAATGTTTTTCTTTATCCGATGGCACATTATCAATAAAATCGTCCCATACAATTCGGACTGAGCGATTATTGTTGTGATTGGCATCAACGCGGATATTGGCATCTAAAGGCGTCGACCAGTCGAAGGGTGTTGGCGTGATGCTTGGCGTATTCGTCGCAGTCGGCGTGGGCGTATTGCTAGGTGTTGGGGTGTCAGTCGGCGTGGGCGTATTGCTAGGTGTTGGGGTGTCAGTCGGCGAGGGCGTATTCGTTGCCGTTGGCGTCGGCGTGCTGGTGAGCGTGGGACTTGGCGTCGCCGTCGGACTTAGCGTGAGGGTCGGCGTTGGCGTCGCCGTCCAGCTCGGGTCGGGCAAGGTGCGGAAAGTGATCTTTTTGCTGAGCGCCAAGGGTTGCTCGCAAGTGTTTTGCTGGCAATTAAAGTATGAAACCTTTACCCAAAAGGTATATTCCGTATCCGGCTGTATTTCGTCATTGGACATATCAAAAACTACAGAATTGCTTCGCCGCAGCCAGGGTATAATGAGCGACATGCTGCCCCCAAATATCTGGTGCGAGACCATGGCATAATAAACTTTATCCAGCTCCGAATCCGCTGGCACATTATCAATAAAATCGTCCCATACAATTCGGACATCTGCATTATTATTGTGATTCACATCAACGCGGATATTGGCATCTAAAGGCGTCGACCAGTCGAAGGGTGTTGGCGTGATGGTTGGCGTCGGCGTAATGGTGGGCGTATTCGTCGCAGTAGGCGTCGGCGTGATGGTCGGCGTGGGCGTATCGCTAGGTGTTGGGGTGTCAGTTGGCGTGGCGGTGTTGGTGGGCGTGGGCGTGCTCGTTGGCGGCGGAGAGGGCAAGGTGCGGAAGGCAGGTCCCAGCACATAGTCATCGTAAAAGAAAGCATTCCCGCGCAAGCAGCCTTTGCCAACCACAATGCTATAATCCGTATCCGGTTGCAAGCCGCTTATGGTTCTTGTTCCGCTATTAATTCCGCCTGTACCTGTACTGTCTACAAATTGCCAGTTGAGGTAAACATGGATGCGGGGCTGACGATTGTCCGCGTTCTTGCAAGCCGCGCTGTTTTCCCATGGGATTTGAACCGAGTTATGGGTAATGTTGCTGACGCGAATACTGGTCAGCGTGCCGTCGCCTTTTGGCAGATCGGCGGTGCGGAATATGGCTTTTACACTGCCGTAGACCTGATTATTCGGATGGTTCCTAAGGTGCGACTGCACCCAAATCGTTATTTCATATTCGGTGCCGGGTTTTAGATTATCTTGACGAATAGAATTGTCAGTCGGTCGGTATAGGCTGCCGACCTCGTGGCTGCCATCCGTCGCATCAAAGGTGCTGATGCGTACAAGCGGGTTCGCATGCAGGTCTTTGAAATGGTCGCGGAAAAGTTGCCAATTCAATGTGACGGCATGCCAGGTGATTTCGGGAAAGCGAATTTTATAATTGTCCGGGTACGAGCTGAGCGTGTTGTCTAAGTCGGGCCAAATGGTCGGCGTGATTGTCGGTGATGGGGTGATAGTTGGACTTGGGGTGATAGTTGGACTTGGCGTTGCTGTCCAGCTCGGGTCTGGCAAGGTGCGGAAAGTGATCTTTTTGCTGAGTGCCAAGGGTTGCTCGCAAGTGTTTTGCTGGCAATTAAAGCCTGAAATCCTTAGCCAAAAGGTATATTCCGTATCCGGCTGTATTTCATTATTGGACATATCATAAACTGCAGAATTGCTTCGCCGTAGCGAGGGAATAATGAGCGACATGCTACCCCCAAATATAGGGTGCGAGGCCATAGCATAATAAACTTTATCCAGCTCCGGATCCGCTGGCACGTTATCAATAAAATCGTCCCATACAATTCGGACATCTCCATTATTATTGTAATTCACATTAACACGGATATTGGCGTCAATGGGCTGCGACCAATCAATGGTTGCTGTCGGAGTCGGCGTACTCGTCGGCGTGGGACTGTCCACCTCCGCTCGCTGCGGGCGACCGACCGATGTGTTGGTCGCTGTCGGCGTTGGTGTGCTGGTCGGTGTGCTGGTAGCTGTTGAAGTTGCGGTGTTGCTTGGCATCGCGGTATTCGTCGGCGTCGGAGACGCTGTCGGCGTGGGACTGTCCACCGCCTGGCGCAATGGCTGCGCGGCTGGCGTGATAGTTGGCGTGAGCGTAGGCGTGCTGGTCGCTGTCGGCTTCGCGTTCGGGTCGGGCAAGGTGCGGAAGGTTGTTGACAAGGTTTTGGCAAAGACAACATTGCACGCAGATAAATATCTGCAGACCTCCACCCAAATCTCATATTCGGTATCCGGCTGCAAGCTAAACATATTGAAGGCATGCCAGCCCGTGCTTACCCTTAACTTAAATGTATGTTTTTTGCCGCCTTCAGTCGGCACAACGCGGGTAATATAATATAGCTCTTTGTAAGGGGCATTTACCGTCTCGGCGATATTATCCCACTCTACTCGGGTATTGGCGTGGTTAATGTTCAGGACCTTGATGTTGCCAGCCGGCTCCGGCGTAGGCAGCGGAATCGGCGTTTGGCCTGGATTCGGCAAGGTGCGGAAGCTGATGGATTCGCTGCGCGCCAAAGGTTGCTCGCAGGTATTGCGCCGGCACCAAGTGTCCGAAATTTCTAACCAGACGGTGTAGACTGTATCCGGCTCCGCATTTCTAATAAAGTAAAAAGTCGAATCGCTCATCGAAGCCGTTTTCACGCTGCCGCCAGCGGGTTGATAATGGACTACCGTGGTTTTCCGCAAGCCCGGCGCTGGAATATCCTCAATAAAAGGATTCCATCTGAACCATACCGCGAAATTGGGATTATCAGGGTGATTCGCTAAGCGCGTAACGCGAATATTGGCATGAACAGCATAGGGCGTGGGGCTGCTGGTCGCGGTCGGACTTGGGGTGGCTGTGGGGTCCTGCGCTTGCGCCAGCGTCAATCCGCCGCCCAGCGCGACGAAGAGCAGCAGCGGCTGCATGAAGAGCAGACGAGGAGTAATACATAGCTGAAAGCGGTGCAGGTTATGGCGCAGGAAGCGGCGGATTGACATCATTGTACCTATTCAAGCTGGATCGACGCACACAGTATTAGAATGCTAACTCAATTTCCTTTTTCTTGTCAAATTTGGCGTCGGCAAGCTTCCTGCCCACTCTGCCTCCGGTGGCAAATCTAGCTAGCGCGGACCTAGCCCTCGAGCTGCTCAAGCGCCTCCGCGACTGGCCGCCAGCCGCTCCAATTGCTCACGCGTTCACGCGCCTCCGCCGCAGTCATCGGACTCAGCGTATCATGCGTCTCGACGCCAAATGCGATCAGAACGCGCAGCCAGTTCGTGCCCGCGCGGCCAGCAGCGACATTCTCATCGTAATAGCCGCGCACAGTTTGGATGAGACTGTCTGGAACGGTATAGCTCTGCTGTGGCACAGGCGTATTCGTCGGTGGCGGAACAGGCGTGTTCGTCGGTGGTGGCACGGGCGTATTCGTCGGTGGCGGAACAGGCGTGTTCGTCGGTGGCGGAACCGGCGTGTTCGTCGGTGGTGGAACAGGTGTATTTGTCGGTGGTGGCGTATTCGTTGGTGGTGGAACAGGCGTGTTCGTTGGCGGCGGAACAGGCGTATTCGTCGGCGGAGGAGGCGCTTGGCCTTCAATCTGTGTCAGCGCATCGACCACCGGCTGCCAGCGACCGCCCCAGCCGCGATCGACGTAACCCTGCGCTTCGCTTGCGGTCATGGGATTGTTGTGACTGCCATGCCCCAGCGCCGCCAGCGCCCGCGTCCAGCGCTCGTGGTGGGCGCTGCCAGCTGCCTGCTCGCCCCGCCATTGCAGGATATTCTGTATCAGGCTGCTGTAGGGGTTGATTTGTGGCACCGGCGTATCGGTCGGAATGGGCGTATTTGTGGGCAAGGGTGTATTAGTCGGAATCGGTGTGTCCGTGGGTACAGGTGTATTTGTCGGAATGGGCGTATTAGTCGGTGTCGGCTGCGCTTCTAGCTGCGCCAAGGCGTCGGCGACCGGCTGCCAGCGTCCTCCCCAGCCGCGATCGACGTAACCCTGCGCCTCGCTTGCGGTCATGGGATTGTTGTGACTGCCATGCCCCAGCGCCACCAGCGCCCGCGTCCAGCGCTCGACATGCGCCGCGCCGTGATGACTCTCGGCTTCATAGCCCTGCAAGGTCTGAATGAGGCTGCTGTAGGGATTGCTTGTTGGAACCGGCGTGTTACTCGGGATAGGCGTGTCGGATGGAACCGGCGTATCCGCCAACTGCAGCGGCTGTGCATCCGGCGTGTCAGTTGGAATGGGCGTATCTGTCGGTATTGGCGTATTCGTCGGCGCTATCGGCATGGCGAAATGCGCCGAGCCGCTGCGCTCCCCGCCGCCGGGCAAGTTCGCCGTGAGCGTAACTTGGTAAATCGCGCCACTGGTCAAGCCCGTCAGACGATAGCTGGTCGCGCCCGCGCCCAAAGTGTACGAGCCGGTCTGCAGGTCGCTGCCGGCATATTCCAGCACATAGCCGGTCGCGCCGCTGACCGCGCTCCAAGACAGGGTTACCTCGCTTGAACTGTGCGTCTGAGAGGCGATGTAAATGGGCGGCAGAGGCGTCGCGGTTGGCGTGTTGGTTGGGACGGCTGTGTCCGTTGGAATCGGCGTATCTGTCGGCTGCTGCAATTCTGCCTGTCGCGCTTGCGGATCATCTGTTGGGACGGGCGTATCTGTCGGTTTGGGCGACAGGGTAAATTCCCACTCGCCGACGCGCTTGCCGCCGCCGGCCAGGTTGGCTGTAACCCTCACCGAATAGGTGACGCCGAGCGTCAAGTCACGCCAGCCAACCTTATACTGGGACTTGTCCGCATCATAAGTATAAGAGTCGCTGCCGCCATCGCTGCTGGTTAATTCCAGCACATAGTCAGTCGCGCCACTGACTGCGTCCCAATACACGGCTGCTTCGCCATAGTTGGGGCTAACGAGGGACAGAACGATAATGTGAAGGGTCGGGACGGGCGTCACGCTTGGCGTTGGCGTATCTGTGGGCACAGGCGTATTACTTGGCGGGATGGGCGTGGCTGTCGGCGGAATTGGCGTCGCCGTTGGCGGCTGCTGCTGCGCTTCTGCCCGCTGGGGCGCGTGTTGCGCTTCTGCTTGCGCAGCCACAGCCGGCGCGGTCCGCGCTTGACCCGTCGCCGTGAGCCGCTTGCCGCCCCTCAAAAATACCGTGACCTTGAAGTCATAGACGGTATCGGCTTGGAGATCGCTGAAGTCGTGCGAAGTCCGCGAGCTTTCGTTGGTGCGAATGACGGTGAAATCGCTAAAACGCCCATTGCCGCTGCTGATGTCGACCATGTAGATTTGCGCTTTATTGCCCAAGTCGCTCCATTCGACCGTTATGCTGTCATCGGAGATTTTCGGGAAGATCATCGCCAGCGTGCCGTCGGTGGGCAGCGTTGGCACTGCTGTTGGCGTGGGAGTATTTGTCGGCGTGGGCGTATCTGTTGGCACCGGCGTATTCGTGGGTAGTGGGGTATCCGTAGGCGTCGGGGTGTTAGTCGGCGTTGGCGGGATGGGCGTGTCGCTGGGCGTTGGGGTGATGGTTGGCGTCGGCGTCGGTGTAAATGTTGCCAAGCTTGTATGCAGAACAACTTTATTTGACTCAATACTGAAGATGACGGCTTCGCTGCGCGCCAAGGGTCTTTTGCAGGTGTTCCAGCGGCAATGTCTATCCGAAACTTCTACCCAAAAGGTGTATTTCGTATTCGCTTTGGGCGGATACACTAATTCATAATCGGCTGCTAATTGCCGACGCGTAAAGCCGCCGCCGACACTTTTGAAAACAGAAAAATGATACTTATGCAATCCAACCCGTTCTGATTGCACATCTTTCGCAATATCGTTCCAGGCAATTCTGACAATGCGCGGGGGCTTCAAATTCCAATAATTCGTAACCCGAACATTGGCGTCAATGATCGGAATGGGCGTGGGCGTGGGCGTAATGGTCGGCGTGGGCGTGATGCTTGGCGTGGGCGTGTTGCTTGGGGTCGGTGTGATGCTTGGCGTGAACGTCGCGGTGTTGGTCGGGGTCGGCGTGCTGCTCGGCGTATACGTCGCTGTCGGTGTGGGCGTTAGCGTAGGTATGGTCGCATCAAAGCTGACGGTTTTCGACTTCTTGGGATGCGGCGAGTTCGGTCCCGGATACCAAGTTACAGTGAATTCATAATTGTCAGCAAAGAGAATGCCCAGATCTTTGCGTTCCGTAGCGTAAATTGGATAGGAAGAGGTTGCCGGGTAATGCTTGGCGGCTGTGGGGTCGGCAAAACCAGAGGCCTTGGCAGTTACCTTGTAGTAGCCGGTGTGGCTTGGTCCATCCCAATCCAAGTCGAAATAATCGTATGAGTTGCTTTTACCCGTATATGAGAGCGTCAGGAAGGTCAAAGGCTCGCTTTCAGGTATCGGCGTCGGCAGCGCCCCTTCGCTGTTCGCGCTCACATAAATGACGCGCTCTTGCCAATAATGTACGTAGAAATACGGGAAACTCGTCGACGTTTCATAAGGCAGGATTTGAACCTTGTAAGTGCGATTCGGCTCTAGCCCGGTAAGGGTATATTGCGTTGCGCCGGTATTAAATCTCGCTATATTGGGAGTCGTTATGATCCGGTAGCCATCAAAGCCTCGCAGCGGCGTCCAGTCCAAGGTGACGCTGTTGCTGGTCACAGCGGATACCCAAACTTCCATGCCAGGCAAGACGGGTTTGGGCGTCGGCGTGGGACTGTCTACCTCCGCTCGCTGAGGTCTGCCAAGCGACGTGTTGGTCGCGGTGGGACTGGGACTGCTGGTTGATGTAGCGGTCGGCGTCGGCGTTGCTGTGTCCACCTCCGCGCGCTGAGGTCTGCCGACCGATGTGCTGGCCGGCGTGCTGCTTGGACTTGGCGTAGCGGACGGGTTCGGATGCGGATCGGTGCGGAAGACATCCGTATTGGTCCGCATTATAGCCTGTCCGCAGGGATTGCAATCTTTATCATTCAGCTCGATCCAGGCTCGGTATTCGGTATCTGCTTGCAGGTCGGAGACAGTGAGCTGGGGCGCGCTCGGTATGCTGTCCAGGGTGATCTTCTTTTCTATGGTCTGCCCGCCCGCCGTCGGCTCCAGGAAGAGATAATAGGCGAATCTGTCAAGGTTCGATGGGATCTCTGGATCAGCGAGTTGCCACCAGTAGACTATGACGGAGTTATGCGTGGGCTGGCGCGCTCCCAAGCTGCCCCTAATCAGCGGTACCGGATTAGGCGTGGGCGAGGGACCTGGCGTTATCGTCGGGGTCGGACTGGCGTTTGGATCGGCCGGGGTACGAATGGAAATCGTATTGCTGCGGCCTAAAGGACTGCCAAGGCAGCTATTCCGCCGGCATTGCATGTCCACAACTTCCACCCATATTTCATAAGCGGTGTCCGGCTTGGCAGTATAGGTATAGGCATGTGTCTCGCCGCCAAGTGTTGCGCGGTGGCTATCGCCGCTGCTGCGGATGAAGAGGTGATACCTTGGGCTGAGGTCTGTTTGCACTTTCGCAATGATATTGTCCCAAGTCATTGCGAGCGAGTTATATGCGCTTGCCGTAACGCGCACATCGCCGGTCGGCAAGGGTGTATCCGTCGCTGTGTCCACAGCCGCTCGCTGAGGTCTGCCGAGCGGCATGGCGGTCGCTGCGGGCGTCGCAGTCGGCTCCGGCAAGGTGCGGAAGCTGGGTCCCAGCAAAAAGTCAGCGTGCACCAGATATATTCCGCTCTCGCACTTTTTATGAATAGCGACGTAATAGTCCGTATCCGGCTGCAAGCCTTCTAGGGTTTCATTCAAGTAGCCATCACCTGCAGCGTGGAATATCCCGTTGACATAAATATTGTAAGAGGGATAAATGCTGCTCGCGTTCTGGCAACCGGTATCGTTCCAAGTGATTTGCGCGGTGTTATGGGTGATGTTGCTGATGCGAATGTTGGAGAGCGACCCGTCGCGTTCTGGCGGATCGGCGGAACGGAAGATGGCTTTTACGCTGCCGTAGACCACATTCCTCGAGTCTGACGTAAAATGCGACTGCACCGTAAACGTTACAGAATACTCGGTGCCGGGCTTTAGATTTCCTTGACGAACAGAATTAGCAGTCCGAGAGGATCTGTAACTGGCGGCTTCGTGGCTGCCATCCGTCGCTCGTATGGCGCTGATGCGCACAACCGAGTTCGCGTCTATGTCTTTGAAATGGTCGCGGAAAAGTTGCCAATTCAAGGTGACGGCATTCCATGTGATGTTGGAAATGCGGATTTTGTAATTGTCCGGGTATGAACTGAGCGTGTTGCCTAAGACGGGCGTCGCGGTTAGCGTGGGAGTCGCCGTCGGTGTCGGACTGTCCACAGCCGCTCGCTGTGCCCGGCCGACCGATGTGCTGGTCGCAGTCGGCGTGCTGGTGGGTGTTGGACTTGCGGACGGGCTCGGATCCGGATCGGTGCGGAAGACATCCGTATTGGTCCGCAATATAGCCTGTCCGCAGGGGTTGCAATCTTTATCATTCACCTCGATCCAGGCTCGGTATTCGCTGTCTGCTTCCAAGCCGGAGACAGTGAGCTCGGGCGCGCTCGTCAAGCTGTTTGGGGCGATCTTCTTTTCTATGGTCTGCCCGCCCGCCGTCGGCTCCAGGAAGAGATAATAGGCAATTGTGTCACTGTTCTCTGGATCAACGAGCTGCCACCAAGAGACTATGACGGAATTATGCGTGGCTCCGCGCGCGCTCAAGCTGCCCGGGATTATCGGCACCGGATCGGTGTCGGCATCCTGCGCTTCTGCTTGCGCCTGTTGCGGTTCCAGCTCTTCAATTTGGGGTTCGGGTTGGGGTTCGGGAGTCGCCGTTTCCACTGGCTGAGGGGCTTGCTGGCTGCTCGGCAAGGACTGCGTGCGGAAGCTGGGTCCCACCAAAACGTGATCTACCGGGTTTTGACGTCCCCAGCAATTTTTCTCTATAGTGACTTCATAGTCCGTATCCGGCTGTAAGTTCCACAGGGTTTTCGTTTTGGCAATTGATGAAGTTTGCAGTACCCAGTTGACATAAATAAAGTAGCTGGGCGCATAAAATCTCGCGTTTTCGCAGCCACTGCGATCATCCCAAGAGATTTGCGCGGAGTTATGGCTGATGTTGCTGACGCGAATGTTGGAGAGCGTCGCGTTGTGTTCTGGCGCATCGGCGGTGCGGAAGATGGCTTTTACGCTGCCGTAGACCACATTCCTCGGGTCTGTCGGAAAATGCGACTGCACTGTAAATGTAACAGAATATTCGGTGCTGGGTTTTAGCTTTTTTTGCAGAACATAATTAGAAGTCCGAGCGTATCGGCTGCCGACGGCTTGGTGGCTGCCATCCGTTGCTCGTATGGGGCCGATGTCCACCAGCAGGGTCGCGTCTATGTCTTTGAAATGGTCGCGGAAAAGTTTCCAATTCAATTCGACCGAATCCCATTTGATGTTGGAAATGCGGATTTTGTAATTGTCCGGGTATGAACTGAGCATGTTGCCCAAGACGGGGGTCGCGGTTGCGGTGGGCGTAAACGTTGGGGTGGGGGTTGGCGTCGAGGCGAGGGTGCGGAAGCTGGGCAGCGTGAGATAGTCCACCGACTGGTGGGCTGAATTAAATTTCTCGATGGCGATGACATAGTTCGTGTCGGGCCTCAAGCCATCAATGCGCCAGCCGCTAGCGCGCGTGAAAGTGAAAGCATCTTTGCTTTCCAAATTGGCGTAGACAATATAGGACGACATGTCGGCGGGGGATGAATCATCCCAGTTGAGGACAACGGAAGTATTGCCGATATTCGAGACGCTGGCATTGGACAGGTGCCCAGCGTTTGGCGCGGACGCTGTGGTGAAGTGAGCGTCGACAGAGCGCCTATTGGGAAGTACACCTGAATAGAAAGTCAAGGTGAAGTTGTAGCGGGTATTGGGTCTTAATACACGGGGATTGAGACCTATGTTGATTGCCCATGCAGTTGCATTGTAAAAGGCAAATCGGCTCGCATTGATCCGATGCTGGCCATCAGCCGAAACAATATCGCTGAATTGAGCGTAATCAATATTGTACCCCCCGTTCTCAAGATGATCGTGCAGGTCTTTCCAGTTCACGGTAGCGGTATTATGCGTGAGCTTGCTGTAACTGATATTGAAGTTATCGGGGTAGGGCGTCGCCTGCGCCAGCGTCAGCCCGCCGCCCAGCGCGACGAAGAGCAGCAGCGGCAGCATGAAGAGCAGGCGCGAAATGCTGTGGAGTATGCTGTGAAGTTGAAGTAAATGACTTTTATGGCGAAGAGCGTAGAAGGAAATCATCGTCAATCTCATCATTTATGTAGATAAGTTTATAATGAATGATAATTTAATTTCGCGCAGCTGTCAAATTCTATGCATACCAAAACAGGGCAATCGCTTCAAATTATTTTCAACATAGAGGACGCAGAGGACACAGAGTTCGTAGGAGTTTAGACGACAATTCTTCTAAATCTGCGGCCCGGAATCGGCAACAGTCCCCAGCGAAACGTGTTTTGTCACCAAAAATCACAGCTGAGATGAGATTTTTTGTTTTTCTCTGCGTTCTCTGCGTACTCTGTAGTTAATTTTCAGTTTCGAATCCCGCCATTTCTTCCGCCATCATTTTGAAGCGATTGCCCTGCATACCAAAACAAGCGCGCTGGTTGCATAATCGCCGCGCTGCGGCTAATATCTGCCTAGCCTTTTGCCAAATACAAATTCAAGAGAAAACAGGATGAATGGACAGCAACTGATTCAAGCACTGCGAGCGGGGGAGCGTGTCTATGGCACGGCGATTTATTCGCCCTCGCCGATTTGGCCGCGCGTGGTCACGAACCTCGATCTGGACATGGTTTTCATTGATACCGAGCATACGCCCCATGACCGCAATACCGTGTCCTGGCTCTGTCAAGCCTTTAGCGCGCTCAATCTGGCGCCGGTGGTGCGCATCCCAGAGCCCGATCCATATTTAGCGCAGATGGTCCTGGATGGCGGCGCCCATGGCATCATCGCGCCTTATGTCGAATCCCCGGAACAAGCCAAGGTCTTGGGCGGCGCGGTCAAGATGGGACCGCTCAAGGGCGAGCGACTGCGCGCCGCGCTGGACGGCGAAATCGAACTAGAGCCGGCATTGCGGGATTATCTGGCGCGGCGCAACGCCAATAAGGCGCTTTTTATCAATATCGAAAGCGTACCGGCTTTGCAGCGGCTCGACGAGATCCTCAGCGTGCCTTATGTCGATTGCGCGCTGGTCGGTCCCCACGATCTTTCCTGCAGCCTGGGATTGCCGGAGCAGTATGATCATCCGCTTTTTGATGAGGCGATCCGCAAGATCATCAGGACGGCGCGCGCTCACAGCGTCGGCGTCGGCATTCATCACAATTTCACGCGCCACGAGATCGAATGGGTCAAAGCCGGCGCCAACCTCGTCATGCACAGCTCGGACATCTCCTCTTTCAATCGCGCTTTGACCGCCGAGTTTAAGGCGATCCGCGAAGCGACGGATGATGTCGGACAGATCGTCGATGAGAACGTGCATTTCTAGGTTCTTCAACTAACATGCCAATAATGTGAAAGCGCGGCGAATGTACCGAATTTGGTTTGAACGTGATGTGCCGCTGGCTTACCAAAGCATGTTCGCCGATGTCGCGGCCGGTATCTGCCCGGGCGAGCAAGTGGATAGGGATCCCTATCATCAGCTGCAACACGCGCACGGCGTGATGGCGGGCGGAAGAATCTACGACGGCGCAGCCATGGACCGCGCCCCGCATTTGCTGGTTATCTCGCGCATGGGCATCGGCTATGACGCCGTGGATGTCGCCGCCGCCACGCAGCGCGGCATTGCGGTTGTGAATGCGCCGGACGCGCCGACCATCCCCACAGCCGAGACCGCCATCGCGCTGATGATGAATGTGGCGCGCAGCGTCAAACAGATCGAAAATGACCTGACGCGCGCGCTTGACCGCGGCGAGAAATTGCGCGCCTGGGATGTCTATGTCGGCATCGAGTTGGCTGGCAAGCAGCTGGGCTTGGTCGGCTTGGGCCGCATCGGCGGGCATGTCGCCCGCGTCGGGTTGGCGCTGGGCATGCGGGTCTCCGCTTACGATCCGCATATCAGTGCCGAGCGCTACGCGCAATTGAATGTCGCCCGCGCCGATTCGCTAGCAGCCCTGTTGAACAGCTGCGATGTCGTCTCGCTGCACCTGCCGCTGTCCGAGCGAACGACTGGGATCATGAACGCCGAGCGATTCGCGCGGATGAAACAAGGCGCGATCTTCATCAATGTATCGCGCGGGAAACTGGTGGATGAGGACGCGCTGGCAGCCGCGCTCGACAGTGGTCATCTCTTTGGCGCCGGCTTGGATGTCACCGTCGTTGAACCGCCGCTGGCGGATAATCCCTTGCTCAAGCGCGACAATGTCATCATCACGCCGCATATCGGCGGCGCGTCGGCGCTGGGGCGGCAGCGCTTGTTCGAGCATGCCATGGAGCAAATCTTGCAGGTCCTGCGCGGCGAGCGTCCGCCGAACCTCATCAATGCCGAAGTCTGGGATACCGTGCGGGCGCGCTGGCAAGCGACGCGGGAGTAAACAGAAATGCGGCTTTTCGATAGCAAGGCTGTCTCGGATGACTACGATACGCTAGCCCCCGACGGCTCGGAGATCCGGTTATTGCAGCAATTGGACGGCGCGAGCGTCGTGCATTGCCGGCTGCCTGTCGGCGCTGTCTCCATCCCCGCGCGTCACCGCACTGTCGAAGAAATCTGGTATTTCCTGGCTGGTCAGGGACAGGTCTGGAGGGCGCAGGGCGAGCGCGAGGAAGTGCTGGATGCGCGCCCGCGCCTCAGCCTGACGATCCCGCTGGGCGCGCATTTTCAGTTCCGCAACACCGGCGCGGTCCCGCTGGAATTCTTGATCACGACGACCCCGCCCTGGCCCGGCGAGGACGAGGCGGTCCTGCTGGAGACCGGGCGCTGGCAAGTGTAAGCGCCTCTACAAAAAAACGAGCGCGGGATTTTCCCCGCGCTCGTTTATAGCGCTGATATGCGAACGAACTTAGGCTTCGCTTGTCGCGCTTGCCGCGTCATGCTGTCCCCAGAAGTTGAAAAACCCTCGCGGCTTCGGGAATCTGCGCCAGCGGCGCCATTTTTCCGCGAAGTCCGTGTTGAAGGCCTGGCTGATATCCGCTTCCAGGTTTTCCAGGCGCTCGGCAGCATTCTCATTGACGGCGCTTGTGATCATCGCCACGATACTTGAATTGGCGCTGGCAACATCGCCATCGTTCGCCTCGATCAATTCAGCGATCGTCGCGCCACCCGCCAGCGCCGAACGCAATCCAGCCGCGTCCAGCCCAGTCGCTTCCAGGACCGTATCGCCCACGCCGGCATAAGCAAAGAGCCGCGGCATTCTAATCAAGCGCCGTCCCCAGAAGCCGCGGCGGGCATGGCTGGCGTTCATCTGCTCATTGACCTGTTCTTCCAGCCCTTCCAAGAATGCGGCTGAGCGCGCGTTGATCGCATCCGTCGCTTGCGCCTTCATGCGCGCGACCACGGCGGCGACATCGCCTTCGTTCGCTTCAATCAGCTCGGCGATGGTGGCGCCATCCATCAAGGCTGTCCGCAATGCTTCGGCATCCAAGCCGGTCGCTTCCAGCAAGATCGGATCGCCGTTCGAGAAAGCGAAGGCATTGTGCCGGATTGATAAACGGCTGAAACTCGTTGCGCTGGCATCATCATGCGCGCTGACGCCCGCCGTCAAAAGCGCGAGCAGGACGAAGACTAAGGTGAATCGTTTGAGTGTCATTTTGGGTTCCTCCGAATGAAATGACGGTTGGACAAGAGATTCACCCGCAGTCTAAACGAAGGCGCCGCGAAATGTTTAACGCGCGCGCAAACAGTCTGTAAAATGCATGTAAATTGTGGTGGGTAGTAGCGGCAGCCAGCGTCAACCGGAAATGCGCGTGATGTATCGCGGATGGGTCGCGTAAAACTGACCGCCACACTGACAGTCAGTCTCCCCAACATCTAGGTAGAATTTTGTGGCATTTGACAAAGAATTGGTTCTGTTGCGATTGCTCTGTGTTCGCGCAGCGCAGGATTGACTATGCTTCAACTCGGCGTGAAAATATGTTTCGCAGACCTACTTATTCGCGCAAAGCCATTTTTATTGTCTTCCAGAGCGACGCGCCCGATTCACCTTCCGTTAATTCTCCATAAGAAGGTTCCGGTCGAGGGCAGTGCGATTCATTTGAACGACTTGTGTTATCTGGGACAGTATCGTTTATCACTGGGTTTCGCACCGGAAAGTCAATTTGATGTGGATCTTTGTCGTTCATAGCAGTCTCCGAGGAGTCTCACGATGAGTGAAGCCATTGCCATGCATAATCACAAGAAAGTAACGGGAATACTCCAAGCGCACGTTCAATCGCAGAAGGAAGCCATTAAGACCTTGGAAAACAAGGCAATGCATAACCTCACAATAGTAAACATTATAGCAGGAATTGTGGCTGCGCTCAACCTGCCCTTTAGCGCGGGAGAGGCGCGATTGCAGCAGATTATCGGAAACCAACCTGTTGTCTTCTTTTTTGGAATTGCAATCAGCATAGTCTTGGTTGCCCTATGCGCTCTTGTAGCCATCCTCTCGATACGCACACTGTGGATCAGAAGGCTCAGAACACACCCAATGAGTCCAAGCGAACAGAATGCAAAGGATTGGTCCGCATGTGATCCAGAATATTTCCCAGAGCTAATGCAGAAGTCTTATTTGCTGATATACGAGAACAATGCTCGTATAGTTGATGAGAAAGGCAGTATGGTAACATGGTCGCACAAAGCAATCGTGGCGATTATCGTTCTAATATTCTTTGGCAGTGTTGCGCTGGGGCTTGGGCAAATCTTGCCTATCTAGCGAGTCTGATAGGAATTGCTGCGCTAGCCAAAAAGTATCTTTGAAGATTCTGTGTTATGGACTGCTCTTATCGCGTTTAGTTCCGACCCGCCCCAACTACATCAATGAACTTGATAGCCGCCTGAATCCCTTTATAGAAATTACCCAAGTAGATGTTCTCGTTGGGACCGTGCGCGCGGCCGCTCTTCAGCCCATAGCTCATTATTACGACTTCATCGGCCACCTTCATGCACTCAAAGGCGATCGGCACACTGCCGCCAGAGCGCTCGAAAACCGGCTCCACGCCCCAAGCATGCCTGTAGGCTTCGGCGGCGGATTGCATCGCCAAGCCATCGACATCCAGCAGCACCGCCTCGGCGCCCATCCCGCCGAATTGGAAATCGACATGGACCGTCTGCGGCGCGATGCTTTTGATGTGGTCCACCACGCAGCGCAGCACAGCCGCGGGATCCTGCCGCGGCACCAGCCGACAGGTGATCTTGGCGAAGGCGCGCGCGGGCAAGACGGTCTTCATGCCGGCGCCGGTATAACCGCCGTGGATGCCATTAATTTCTAAAGTCGGGCGCGCGCCCAGCCTTTCCGGCAAAATATACTCCGACTCGCCCCAGACCGTGGGCGCGTTGACCACGTCATCCCATTCGGCTTGCAAGAAGGGTTCAACTTGTTTCAGCAACCCGCGATCTTTTGCGGTGACATCATTAACATTGTCGTAGAAGCCGGGTACGGTAACCGTGCCGTTTTTGTCATGCAATTGCGCCAGGAGCTCGGTTAATGCCTGAATGGGATTGTGCACCGAGCCGCCCCAATGCCCGCTGTGCAGATCGCTGACCGGCGCCCGCACGTGCAATTCCAGCGCGGCAACGCCGCGCAGCCCATAGGTCAGGCTGGGTTGATCCGGCGCCAAAATCGCGCCGTCGGAGATCACGGCGATATCGGCTGCCAGCCGTTCGGGATGTTTGGCGACAAAGGCGTTGATGTTCTCCGAGCCGGATTCTTCCTCGCCTTCCAGAACAACTTTGATATTGACCTTGGGTTTGTCGTCCTGCGCCAGCCAGGCTTCCACCGCCTTGAGATTGGACATCACATGCAGTTTGCTATCGACGGCGCCCCGGCAATAGAGCCGCCCGGCCTTAATCGTCGGCTCAAAAGGCTCGGTATGCCAGCCGTCGGCGACTTCCGCCGGCTGCACATCGTAATGGCAATAGATCAAGATGGTTGGGGCATCTTCTCCGGCGTCGTCCCATTCGCCCAATACCAGCGGGCAGCGCCCCTCCGGCATCAGGATGACCTCGGCGCGCGTCATGCCAATGCGCAGCATCATCGCTTGCAGCCATTCTGCCGCGCGCGCGACATCCGCGGCGTGCTGCGGCTGTGTGCTGATGGTGCGGATGCGCAGCAATTCTTGGTATTCGTCCAGGAAACGAGCCTGATTCGCTTTGGCGTATTCGTAGGGATTGCCCATGATATGACCTGCCTTCATGTGAATATCCGGTATCAAAAGCATGATACACCAAGCGCGCGCCACTGCGTATGTCACAAATCCCTTCACAGAGCAATGGCACCACTATTCGGAAAATGCTTTGAGGATTTGCCAGCGAAGCTTATCGTTCCGCGCTGACTGAAATCGCTTGCGCCGCAGGCTGATTTTTTTGGGGTGTTTTTTGAGCAAAGCCAATGCGATATGCTGTAGCACAGCGAAATTTTCTGGGCTGTGTCCTACACGAATACGGCTGTCGTCTTGCCGAAAGGTCACATCCAAGACCCGATGGAGTTTATTTTCAATGTGCCAGTGCGAACGAATCATTCGCAGGAGTTGTTTGGCATCCTTCCCTTGTAATGAGGAGATAAAATAGCGCGTCTGCGTGTTTTGCCACTGCCCATCCAGTAATTGGGCATGTTGGACGCGGACTAGCGACTGCAAGCCCATCCAGCCTTCTTGCTGCCTTAAGTCATTCAAGACAGCAACATCGGTCATCACTTCACAGTCCCGGCGCTCGACCCGACCACGCGGCTTGCTGATTTCTTCATTGTGACTATATTGACCTATCAAGCGCGGATGGCGGTCATCGGCATAAGCGAAAAGGGACTGGGCTGCGTCGTACAAACTGCCCTGATTTTCCTTTAAGGCTATGACATAATCCGCTCCGTGCTCGCTAACAATCGACTTCACGATGTCTTTCTGACAGCCCATCGCGTCCAAAGTCACGATACAGCCTTTCAAATACAGCAATTTCAGCAATTCGGGAATTTCAGGTATCTCATTGCTTTTCGCGTCCACAGCGCGCTTGCCCAAGACCAAGCCGGCTTCCACTGACCAGGCATGCAACAGATGCAAGGCGCTCTTTCCTTGCCTACGATCATGGCTGCGCCGCATCGTCTTGCCGTCTATTGCCACAATATCGCCTTCAGCTAATACTGGCTTGATGCTGCTAATCCAATCTTGGTAGCACAACTGTACCTGCTGAGGGTCTAATAGTTGGAAGACGCGGGCAAATGTATCGTGCGAAGGAATACCGTTAGGCAACTCTAAAAATCCCCTTAACCATTCCTCTTTATCCTCGCCAAAATCAACAATGTCCACCCAGGTCTCGGCACCGCTCACCACCGCGCAGATCGCGATGATGATGATATCCAGCAACGGGTGTAATTGACCATGTTCGCGGCGCGGATCTTCTAAACTGGCAAAGGCTTCCGCTATTCCACTTGGGCTCATCTCGGGCTCTCCTCATCCGTATTGATGAACCCATTCTATTCGCCTTTCATTTCTTGGTGCGATTGCTCTGATCACTGTAGTGGTCCTATAAAACTGGACAGGAAATCGCAGAAATTTTGGGGGGACATTTGTGCCATTCCGCCTCGTATTCTGCCGGTGTCCGGTAGTCTATGCCGCTGTGAATGCGCTGTGTATTGTAGACCACCTCGATGAAGTGCCCAAGTTGCTCGCGCGCTTCTTCCATGCTCTGGTATTCGCTCAGGTACACTTCCTCCTCCTTGATCGTGCGGATCAACCGCTCGGCATAGCCGTTTTCGCTCGGCTCGCCCGCGGCTGACATACTGATTAGCGTTCCGGCGTCGTGCAGCAGCTTGACATAGTCATTGGCGGCGTATTGCGACCCTTGGTCGGAGTGATGAAGCTCCGGCGCCGCATGATCTTCTAGCGCTTGGCGCAAGGCTGCCAAGGTCAAGCTCTTATCCGAAGACCAACTCAGATGCCAGCCCCGTACCGCGCGCGTGTACACATCCATCACGACGGCCAGATAGATGAAGTCCGAGCGCAGACGCAAGTAGCTGATGTCGGCAACCCAAATCTGGTTCGGACGCAGCGCCCGCAGCCCTTTGACCAGGTTCGGATAGCGCCCATAACCATGTCGGCTATCCGTGCCGCTGCCCCGGCGCTGCTTCGGCTTGCGGGTCAAATCCAGCTCCCGCATCAGCCAGCCAACAAGATGCCGACCCACGTCCATCATATAAGGCTCACGCTTCAACTGCGCCGCTATCCGTCGGCTGCCATAGGTGGGATAGCGCCCGGCAACCTCCACTATCGCAGTACGCAGGCTTTGACAGTCGCGCGGCTTGGCTTGATGATAATAGCTGCTGCGGGGCAGCTCGAGTACGGCGCAGCTTGCCGACACCGGAAAGTCCTGGCTGAGCATCTGCGCTAGCTCTCGCTTTCGGGTGGTAGAGATTGCACATAGTGAGAGGCTTTTTTTGCAATTTCCAGTTGCATGGTCAGCTTTCCCACTAGCCGCTCTAATTCAGCCATCTTGTCCGCGCGACGCTTCTGCTCGGCTGGTTGACCGTAGGCGAAAGCCTGCTTCGCGCCTTCGAGAAACTGGTCTTTCCAGCGGTAAAGCAGGCTGTCCTTAATCTGGTACTCACGACTGGCTTGCGCCAGAGATTTCTCGCCGCGAAGGATTTCCAGCACAATTCTGACCTTCGTTTCCGGCGAGTGCTTCCGGTATTTCCCCATGAGCGTGTCCCTTTCACTGTTACTCTAGAATTCTCTCTTTTCTAGGTGCCCAGTTTTTCAAGACCACTACACCCATCACTACCTGCTGGGCGACTCAGCGGACTCCGTTGAAATACTCGATTTCCCCCACCCCAAACCCCTATGCCCCCTCGGTCCCCCGTTTTCGGGGGATGCTTCCCATAAAGAGGGAGGGGCTTTAACAGTCCATTACGGGTCAGAAAGCTCCCCTTCCCTCATTTTGGGGATGCTCGCCATAGAGATGGCGAGGAGGGGCTGGGGTCACGTAGACATAGACCTACGGGATGGGGGTGTTTTTCAACAGCGACTCAGTGAGGCGCCCTACCGTTTCTATTCATTATGTGGGATTGACTCCTGTGGCAATTTTCTTTACTTACTTGGTTTTACGGAGAAAAAGACGGCACTGGTATTACCCTCGTTCATGCCTGATAATGGTTTGCTGTCCCCATACCCTTTCGAGAAACCCAAACACTTATGCAATTTCACAATCTCAACGTGAATCAACCCCTGCTGCGCATCGTCAAGCAAGCCGGGTACACCGAACCGACGCCGATACAGTCCCAGACCATACCGCATATCTTGGATGGAAAGGATATTGTTGGCTGCGCCCAAACCGGCACCGGGAAAACCGCTGCCTTTGTCTTGCCGATTGTCCAGATGCTGGACGCCAATCCCGCCAAAGGCTATATTCGCGCGCTGGTGCTGACGCCGACCCGAGAGCTGGCGGCGCAAATTGATGAAGAAATTGACAAATTCAGCCAGCTCAGCCGGCTTAAACATACGGTGATCTTTGGCGGCGTCGGTCAACAGCCACAGGTGAATGCCATTCGCCGTGGCGTCGATATCTTGGTGGCGACGCCAGGGCGTTTGCTTGATCTGATGAACCAAAAGATTATTCGTCTGAATCGGGTCGAGGTCTTTGTGCTCGATGAAGCCGACCGCATGTTGGATATGGGCTTTATCCACGATGTCAAGCGGATCATCGGCGCCCTGCCGCAAAAGCGCCAGACCCTGCTATTTTCCGCTACGATGCCCCAAGAAATTCAAGATTTGAGCAGAAATATCCTGTTCAAGCCGATTAAGGTTGAGGTGGATCCGCAAGCGACCACCGTCGACAAGATCGCGCAGTCGATATTCTTTGTTGAAGGGACCGACAAACGCAAGCTGCTCAAACATATCCTGGAAGATTCCGCCTTGCAGCGTGTCCTGATCTTCACGCGCACCAAGCATCGCGCCAATAACCTTGCCAAACAATTGAGCCACGCCCGCATCCCGGCCGAAGCCATCCACGGCAACAAATCGCAAAAGGCGCGGACCCGCGCCCTGGCGAACTTTAAGACGGGGCGAACATCAATCCTGGTGGCTACCGACATCGCGGCGCGCGGGCTCGATATCGATTCCGTGACCCATGTCATCAACTTCGATATGCCCAACATCCCCGAAAGTTATGTGCATCGCATCGGGCGCACCGCGCGCGCGGGCGCGTCCGGCATCGCATATTCCTTCTGCGATGTTGACGAACGCGCATACCTCAAGGACATTGAAAAGCTCATCCGCCAGCGCATCACGGTTATTTCCGATCATCCCTTTCAATCACATTTCCAAGCGCCGCCTCCGGCTAGCAATCATCGCAGCAATACATCCAGCAAACCACGCAGACAACGCCACCGGAGAAGAAGGTAATGTCCAATTCCCAATATCCCAAAGTAGTCGTCATCGGCTCTGGCAGTCTCTTCTTCGGCAGGCAAGCCATCTGGCAAATGGCGCAATCTCCCCACTTGAACAGCGGCACGCTATCGCTAGTCGATACGGATCCGCAGCGCATGCAAATGATGGGCGAGCTGGCGGAAAAAGTCGTCGCCGAAGCCGGCGTCGAACTGCGCATTGAGCTTGCCAGCGACTGGAAGGATGTCCTGCCCAAAGCCGATTTCGTCGTGCTCAGCTTCGCCGCGGATACCGTTCGCTACCGCGGGCTGGATTGTCGGATCAGCGAAAAATACGGCATACGCATGTGCAGCGGCGATACCATTGGTCCTGGCGGCATCTTCCGCGCTATGCGCGACTTGCCGCAGATCATGGCTTGCGCTGCCGACATCGAGCGGCTATGCCCGGATGCCTGGGTGATCAACTATATCAATCCCAGCGCCGTCAACGGCATGGCGATCGCGCGTTATGCGCCGGGGGTCAAGAGCTTCGCCCTGTGCGATTCCCTGCACATGCCCCATGTCAAGATTCGTTATGCCAAATACGCCGGTATCATAGCCGATGAGGGAGATTGGAACGCGGACCTTGACAGCGCCTTCGACCTGCGCGTCGCCGGTGTCAATCACTTCACCTGGATGCTGCGGGCGGAATATCAGGGTCGCGATGTCACAGCGCAAATTGCCGAGACCTTGCGCCGCGGCGTGCTGACTGAGTCAATGGATGGCGACCGCAGCGCAAAGGCGATCCATAACGATGCCATCGGCTATCAGCTGTTTGAAATCTTTGGCGTCATCCCTGTCTGCGTATCGCATACTAAGGAGTATCTGCGCTTCTATCAAGGTCATGGCGTCTTAAAAGGCGCTGTTCCGCCGCTGTCAATCTGGGAAACAGAGCTGCGTTATGCCCGCCATGACGCCATGTGGCGGCAAGTCGACGACTTCATCAGCGGCGCGCTGCCCATCAGCCAATACATGACAATGTATGGTCCCGACCACGCCACAGACATTATCGAAAACATGGCCGGCGGGCTCGGCAAGCCTTTTTACATTAACACCCGCAATCGTGGCGCAGTGAGCAATATGGCGGAAGACGCATTCTTGGAGCTGCTTTGCGATGTGGACATGAACGGACCTGTGCCGCGCCCCGCCGGCGAGATGCCGCGCGGCATTCGCGGCCTGCAGGAACAAATCCTCGACGCGCACGAACTGACAGCGGAAGCCGTCGTAAAAGGCGATTACGCGCTGCTGCGCCGCGCCATGTTGACCGACCCGCTCACCAACTCGATCGCCGATGCCGATGCCATCCTGCGCGAGTTGCTGGCCGCCGAGCGCGAAGCGCTGCCGGACCATTGGTATTCGTAAAATTTGCCGAGCAGCGGCTTATTTTTCTTGCTGCCGTCTTTTCTTTCTGATGAAGATGTCCCGGTCTTTGTCCGACCAGATTGCATGGGCGACGTAAGCAACTACCCAAATCGCTATTACAGCTTCGACAGACAGGACTATCAAGACAAATTCATTGTTCATTGCGGCTGCCTTTCGTCTGATGTTCGGTATCGCGCATAGCTCATGTAAAGTTGGAGGGCGATGGTTACAGTCATTACAAACATGAAATGTCCAAGCGCAAGACTAATATAGGTTTCAGGATCGAAGTCCAAGCTGCGCACGCGGTTATTCACGTATACGAGCGTCAAGAATATCAAATTCAGCACGCCCAGCCCAATCAAAGTAAATTGAAAGGGCTTTGCCCATGGAAAGCGAAACCTGGCCAGATCAACGTTTGTCGCCGTTACCAACCACAAGGCAATGAGGAAAAGCTCAATCCCGTCAAGCAAGTTAAGGAATGAGATTTCCGCTTGCTGTAGCAGCGCAATAAGCACGCCGACCAGAATCGGCAGTAATGGCAAGCCTATGCTCAGCGCTGCCCAAATGGTGATATAAGTCAGTGGGTGCTGCGGCTGCTGATACAAACTCATTAGACCCTATATCGCTACTTGACACTAACATTATAGCGTGACACTTTTCTATTGCCAAGCGGCTAGACATCAGGTTCACTCGCTTTGCTTGACAGCCTTGCGCGCAATGACTATGATGGCTGCCGATTTGACGGAGAGGCTCAGTCTCGCATGACATTGCCACAACTGTTGCTTGCGGTCGATATCGGCGGCACCTTCACCGATATTGTCGTATTCGATCCACAGAGCCGTCAAATATGGGTGGAAAAGCTGTTGACATCCTATCCGGATCCGGCGGCTGCAGTCCTTGACGGCGTAAGCGCCCTGCTGCAATCCCATGCCATTTCGCCCGATGCTATCCGCTACGTGACGCATGGCACCACGCTCATCACCAATACGCTGATCGAACGCAAGGGCGCCAAAACCGCTCTCTTAACCACAGCCGGCTTCCGCGACGCCATCGAGATTGGCAACGAGGGCCGCTACGATATGTACGACCTGGCGCTGGTGAAACCGAAGCCCCTGGTCGAACGCCGCCTGCGCTTTGACGTGCCCGAACGTATCCTGGCGGATGGCACAATCTGGCAAGAACTCGATACGCATGCTTTGGCAGGCATCTGCGACCAACTGAACGACGAAAGCATAGAAGCGATAGCCATCTGCTTCTTGCACGCCTATACCAACCCCGCGCATGAGTTAGCCGCGCTGGAGCGGGTCCAGGAGCGTTTGCCCGGGCTTCCCGTTTCCGCATCACATCAAGTAGCGCCGGGCATGCGCGAATACCCGCGCGCCTCCACCACCGTCGCCAATGCCTATGTGCAGCCAATCACCGAACGCTATCTGGCGCGCTTGGATAGGGGCTTGCGGCAAAGCGGCATCCAAGCGCCTCTGAATATCATGCTCAGCAGCGGCGGCACCACCACCGTCGACGCAGCCAGAGCCTTTCCGGTGCGGCTCGTGGAGAGTGGACCAGCCGGCGGCGCGCTGGCGGGCCTCTATTGGGGCAAGCGACTGGGGCATCGCGACCTGCTGGCTTTTGATATGGGCGGCACAACGGCAAAAGCGGTGCTTACGCGCGCTGGCGAATTGTCTATCAGCAATCAGTCCGAAGTGGCGCATGTCCACCGCTTCAAGCGCGGCAGCGGATTACCCCTGATGGTACCGATGATCGAGATGATAGAAATCGGCGCTGGCGGAGGCAGCATCGCGCATTTGAACCGGCTGGGTCTGCCGGCCGTGGGTCCGCAAAGCGCGGGCTCCGATCCCGGTCCAGCGGCTTATGCCCTGGGCGGTGTAGAGCCGACAGTAACCGATGCCGATTTGCTGCTCGGCTACCTCAATCCAGATTATTTCGCTGGCGGTGACCTCCCCTTGGATGTCAATCGGTCCAGGACTTCCTTTGAACGCTTGGCGGCCGCGCTGGGGCTGTCTGTCGACAGTCTGGCTTGGGGCTTGCAGCAACTGGTCAACGAGAACATGGCATCGGCCGCGCGCGTACACGCGGCGGAACGCGGGCTGGAGCTTCGCCGCTACAGCATGGTCGCGACAGGGGGCGCTGGACCCGTGCATGCCTGTGGCGTGGCGGGCGGGCTGGGCATCCGGCGCGTCATCATCCCGCCGCTGGCCGGCGTCGGTTCGGCTTTTGGTTTCCTCACTGCGCCCATCGCCTTCGATTTCACGCGCAGCTACGTCGCCAGGTTGAGCGAGCTAGACCTGAGCGAACTCAACGGCATCTTGCGCGATCTGGAAACGGAAGGCCGCAAGATTGTCGCGGGCGCCGGCGTGCCCGCGGATGACATCTCGGCGCAACTCAGCATCGACATGCGCTATGTGGGGCAGGGATATGAGGTGCGTGTGCCCTTCCCGATGCAAAGACTCGATGACAATCACATCGCTGCCATGCAAAGCGCCTTTGAAGCGGAATATCGGCGCTTTTACGGACAGCTGGCGGAGGGCGTGCCGATTGAAGCGGTCAATTGGCGGGTGCTAATCACCGGACCAGCGCCGCAAATCGACGCGCTTGTTTCGCGCTCCGGGTCCGCCAGCGCCGATTCCCCGCTAGCCTGCCGCCCGGTTCGCTTTGCTGCGGATGCGCCGCCGCAGGAAACGCCGGTCTTCCGGCGCGATCAACTGAGCGATCAGTGGCGCGCCGATGGTCCGGCAATCATTGAAGAAGCGGCGTCAACAACCGTCGTCCTGCCCGGCTGGACGGCGCGGATGGCTGCTGACGGATGTCTCTTGTTGTTACGCGAGGACGCGCGATGATTGATCCGATTACGCTGGAAGTGATCTGGAGCCGCTTGATTTCTGTCGTGGACGAGCAAGCCGCGGCTTTGATCCATTCTTCCTTTACCACCGTCGTGCGCGAGGCGGGGGACCTGTCGGCCGGCGTCTTCGACCGCGCAGGCAATATGATCGCCCAGTCTGTCACCGGCACGCCGGGTCATATCAACACCATGGCGAATTGCCTGCGCAAGCACATCGCGCCCCGGCATCCCATTGACAGCCTGAACCCCGGCGACACCCTGATAACCAACGACCCTTGGGAAGCCTCGGGGCACCTCTTTGATTTGACCATCGTCTCGCCGGTATTTTATCGCGGACGCGGCGTCGCCTGGTTCGCCAACACCTGCCACGCCGTCGACATCGGCGGCGCGACCATGGGCGGCGATGCCCGCTCGCTCTACGAAGAGGGCTTGGCGATTCCGCTGATGAAGCTTTTCAAGGCGGGAGACGTCAATCAAGAACTGATCGATATCATCCGCGCCAATGTGCGCGTGCCCGAGCAAGTCATCGGCGACATCTATGCCCAGCAAGTCGGCAATCAGGTCGGCGCGCGCAAGCTGATCGAAATGCTCGACGAGTATGACCTGCCCGATATTGAAGCGGTCTCGGCGCAAATCCTCAACCGCACAGAGAGCGCCGTTCGCGCCGCGATAAGCGCCTTGCCCGATGGACTTTACCAAGACGAAATCGGCATCGACGGCTTCGACGAAGGGCTGAAAATCGCCTGCGCCTTGACCGTCAAGGGAGATGAGCTGCGGGTTGACTATGCCGGCTCCTCGCCGCAAGTCGACCGCGGCATCAACGTCGTGCTAAATTACACACATGCCTACACCACTTACACCTTGATGGCGGCTTTGGCGCTGGGCATCCCCAATAACGAAGGCGCGTTCCGGCCGATTGAAGTGCGCGCCCCGCTCGGCTCCATATTGAATTGCCGCCGTCCGGCGCCGGTGAGCGCCCGTCATCTGATTGGACACTTCGTCAGCCAACCGCTGCTGACGGCTTTGGCGGAAGTGATTCCCCAACAGGTGATCGCCAATGGCTCCGCGGGTTTGTGGAATACCATGATGGACGGGATGGACGCGGCGGGCGAGGAATTCGCCTATGTCTTCTTTTCCGCCGGCGGCATGGGCGCCGCCCATGACCGCGACGGCCTTTCCGCCACTGCCTTCCCCAGCGGAATTATGGGCGTGCCGGTCGAAGCGATCGAAAGCGCCGCGCCCATGCTCATGCGCCGACGCGAGCTGCGCCCCGATTCTGGCGGTCCGGGGCAATTCCGCGGCGGGCTCGGGCAAGAAATGGAGCTGGAAATCATCACAGGCATGAACGCCAATCATTCCTGCATGTATGACCGCACCGGCAATGCGGCGGCGGGCTTGCTAGGCGGGAAGCCCGGCGCCATCGGCGCGGTTGCGCTCTCCGACGGCAGCCACCCCCATCCCAAGTCGCATTACGTCTTGAAGCCCGGTCAAGTCGTGACGCTGAAGCTGCCGGGCGGCGGCGGATTCGGGGCGCCAATCCTGCGCGATCCGCAGCGCGTGCTGGAAGACGCGCGGCAAGCTTATATCTCGCTGGAAGCGGCGGAGCGCGACTATGGTGTGATCATTGATATTGATAAAATGACAATCGATTGCGAAGCGACGCAAGCGCGGCGCGCGGAGATGTCACAGAATAATGAATCCTTATGATCTGATTGTGGTCGGTTTGGGCGCGATGGGCGCGGCCGCGCTGTACCAAGCGAGCCAACGCGGCGCGCGCGCTCTTGGCATCGATCGCTTTGATCCGCCGCATAACATGGGCTCGAGCCACGGCGATACCCGTATCACCCGGCAAGCCATCGGCGAGGGCGAAATATACATGCCGCTCGTCCGACGCTCCAACGAAATCTGGCGCGAGCTGGAAGCGGCGACGGGTCGCGAACTTTTCCTCGAAAGCGGCGGGCTCATCATAGCGCCGGAATGCGCTGGAGCCAGCTTCCACGTACACGGCAATTTTGTCGCGCTTACCGTCGCCATGGCGGAAAAATATGGCATCCCGCACGAAACGCTCAACGCGGAGGAAATCAAAAGCCGCTTCCCGATGCTGAGGCCGCGGTCCGGCGACCGCGCCTATTATGAACCTGGCGCCGGCGTCCTGCGGCCCGAACACTGCATTCAAGCGCAGCTCGAATTGGCAAAAGAAGCCGGCGCAGTTATCCGCACCCAAGAAAGCATGCTTCGTTACGAAGCTGACGCGCGCGGCGTGACAGTGCTCACCGACGGCGGCAGTTTCCAGGCGGACAAGTTGATTCTGGCAACGGGCGCATGGATCGGCGATCTCTTGCCGCAGCGCTATCGAGCCGGCATTCGCGTCTGCCGGCAGGTTATCTATTGGTTCGAAGCCGATGACCTCGCGGCCTTTTACCCGGAAAACTGTCCCTTTGTCATCTGGATCGGCGACAGACTCGAAGACTTTTGGTCGACCTTCCCCGCGCCGCGCGATGGCATTCCCGGCGTCAAACTCGTGACGGAGCAATACCATAGCACGACACATGCCGATGCAGTGAAGCGCCAGGTCGCTGAGCAAGAAAAAGCTGACATGTATCATCGCTTGACCGCGCCGCGTCTCCAGGGCTTGCGCGAGAACTTGATTCGGGCTGATGTCTGCATGTATACCGTCACCGCCGATGAGCGCTTCGTTATCGACAGCCATCCAGCCTCGGAGCGCGTGGTGATCGCCTCGCCTTGCTCGGGACATGGTTTCAAGCACTCGGCGGCCATCGGCGAGATCTTGGCGCAATTGGCGCTTGATGGCGGCAGCGAATTCGATCTTGCGGGCTTTGAGCTGGCGCGGCTGGCTGATATTCAAGCCTGATGAGCAGTTGCGCATAAATCCGACATGGAAAGGGAATAATAAGTATGCGACTAGAAGGCAAAACAGCGATCGTTACCGGTGGCGCCAACGGCATTGGCGCGGGATGCGTCCACCGCCTGTCTAGCGATGGCGCCAATGTGGTCATCGCCGATATCGACGCCGCCGGCGGGGAAGCCTTGGCGGCCGAATTGAGCGACGCGCCGGGCTCCGTTATTTATGTAGACAGCGACATCACCCAGCGTCATGCGGTGGAGACATTGTTCGCGGCTAGCCTGGATACTTTTGGCGCGGTTGATATCCTGGTCAACAATGCCGCCTTCGTGCACAAGCCTGGCGTGATCGCCAACTTTCTTGATTACAGTGACGAAGCCTGGCAGAGAACGCTGGCTGTCAACTTGACGGGCTTGTTCCATTGCTCGCAGGCGGCGGCTCGGCTGATGGCGCAGCGCGGAGGGGGCGGCGTGATCGTCAATGTGAGCAGTGGCGGCGCTTCCCGCGCGCACCGGCAGATGTTCGGTTACGATACCAGCAAGGGCGGCATCGAGGCGGCCACGCGCTCGATGGCTCTTGATCTGGCGCCGCTTGGCATTCGCGTCAATACCGTCGTACCCGGCAGCATCCGCGTCGATCATGGCACGTCTGTGGGCGACGCGCCCATCCCGCCGGCGGACGTGATCCCGCTGGCGCGACAAGGGGGTCCGCAGGATATCGCGGCTGCGGTGGCTTTTCTGGCTTCGGACGACGCCGCTTACATTACCGGGTCGCGCCTCGTCGTCGATGGCGGCATGGACGCGCAACTGCGCAGCCCCGCGGTCGATTACGCTTACGATTATGGTGACTAGGTTTAAGACTAGCCATCCGCAGGCGAGACAGGGCAAGCTGCTCTATCGTAATCTCCGCAGATTCATGTGCTAAACTACCCCTGACGACGCCAGGCAATCCGTGGGGATGCCATGCCTTCACCGGAATTCTTCCAAGTGCGGCCCGTCGCCGATGCGCTGGACCTGCTGGATGCGCATTGGCAGCCGCAAGCGACGCGCGAGTTTATCGCCTCCGCTGACGCGCTCGACCGCGTCAGCGCGGTCGAAGTCCGCTCGCCCGAGGCGCTGCCGGCTTTCCGCAAAAGCGCCGTGGACGGCTACGCCGTGCGCGCGGCCGATACCTTTGGCGCAAGTCAGGCTTTGCCGGCCTTGCTCGAGCTGATAGGCGAAATCAAAATGGGGCAGGCGCCAGCGGGCGCTATCGGCAGCGGGCAAACGCTGGCTATCCACACCGGCGGCATGCTGCCGGCTAGCGCCGACGCCGCCATCATGATCGAGACCACCCAAATTATAGACGCCGGGGAAATCGAAGCCATGCGAGCGGTGGCGCCGGGCGAGAACGTCATCCAAATTGGTGAGGATGTAGCGGCGGGCGCGACTATATTGCCGCGGCATCAGCGGTTGCGCGCGGGTGATATCGGCGGCTTGCTCGCGCTTGGCGTCGAGCGAATCGAAGTCTTGCGCCTCCCGCGTGTGGGCATCCTCAGCTGCGGCGACGAATTGGTGCCGCCAGAGCTCGCGCCGCCGCCGGGCCAGGTGCGCGATATCAATGCCTATGCGCTGAGCGCTCTGGCAAAAAAATACGGCGCGGCGCCAACCCGCCTGGGCATCGCGCGCGATACGCTGGCGGATTATCGCGCCCGCGCCGAGGCCGGTTTCGCCGAGTCTGATATCCTGCTGCTCAGCGCGGGCAGTTCGGTTTCGGCGCGCGATTACACGCGGGATGTGATTAACGGTCTGGGCGCGCCGGGGCTGCTGCAACATGGGCTGGCGACCAAGCCGGGCAAGCCGACCATCATCGCCGTCTGCGAGAACAAACCGGTCATCGGTTTGCCGGGCAATCCAGTCTCGGCGCTATTGGTCGCGCGGCAGATTCTGCCGCATTTGATCGCCCGTTTCCTGTGCCAGCAGCCAGAACAGCCGCCGCTGAGGCGCGCGCGACTGGCGCTGCGCGTGGCTTCTGAAACCGGGCGCGAAGATTGGCTGCCAGCGCGCCTGCGCGCGACCGACGACGATGTCCCGCTGGCTGTGCCGCTATTCGGCAAGTCGAACTTGATTTTCACGCTGGCGGGCGCGGAC
The DNA here is from genome assembly GCA_965116975.1 of Phototrophicaceae bacterium. GTDB lineage: Bacteria > Chloroflexota > Anaerolineae > Aggregatilineales > Phototrophicaceae > UBA6055. The sequence goes on along the minus strand of OZ220735.1, from coordinate 2,617 downwards.
GCCTTGCTGCGCGTGCCGCTCAATTCGGGTGGCTTGGAGGCCGGCAGCCTGGTGGATGTCGCGCCCTTATGAGCCGACGGTGGCAGTGATGTCAAAACGTCATATCTATCTGGAAGATCTACCGCTCGACCAAGCGCGGGCGAAGCTGCAAGCGGCATTGCAGACTGCTGGACGCTGGGCGGCGCTGCCCGGCGAAAGCATCGCCCTGGAGCAGGCGCTGGGGCGCGTTACCGCCGCAGCCGTGCCAGCCAAACTGTCTTCGCCGCATTATCATTGCGCGGCTATGGACGGCTATGCCGTCGCCGCCGCCGATACGTTGGATGCGCGGGAAACACGGGCGCTTAGCCTGCGGCTCGGGCGACAGGCGCACGCGGTCAACACCGGCGATCCCCTGCCGGACAACACCGACGCCGTCATCATGATTGAGCATGTGAACCGGACGGCGCAGGAGCGCATCTTGATTTACGCCGCGGCCGCGCCCTGGCAGCATGTGCGCCTGATGGGCGAGGATATGGTGACGACAGAGACCGTCCTGCAAGTGAATCACCAGTTGCGCCCGGTCGATCTGGGCGCGCTGGCTGGCTGTGGACATGCGACGGTCGCGGTACGGCGCAAACCGCGGGTCGCGATCATTCCGACGGGCAGCGAGCTCGTGCCGCCCGGTCATCGCCCCGAACGCGGTCAACTCATCGAATACAACAGCCTGATACTAGGGGCTCAGATCCGCGAGGCGGGCGGGGCGGCCAGCGTATCCCCGATTGTCGACGACTCGCTTGGTGGCTTAAGCCGCGCGCTGCAAGCCGCGCTCGAGGCCGCGCCCGATTTAGTTCTGGCGCTGTCGGGTTCATCGGCCGGCAGCCACGACTTCACGGCGCGCGCGATTGAGCAGATGGGAGAACTGCTGGTCCATGGCATCGCCGTCCGCCCGGGTCATCCGGTCATCATTGGCATGATCGGGTCGACGCCGATTATCGGCGTGCCCGGTTATCCGGTCAGCGCCGCGCTCACCGGCGAATTGCTGATTTGTCCTTTGATTCGGCGCTGGCTGGGTTTGTCCCGCGACGAGCCCGCGACGCTTGAGGCCGTCTCCACGCGCAAGATCCTGTCGCCAATCGGCGACGACGATTTTCTGCGCGTGGCGCTTGCGGAGATAGACGGGGTAGCGCAAGCGACGCCTTTACAGCGCGGCGCTGGCGTCATCAGCTCGCTGGTACAGGCGGATGGCTTGGCGCATATTCCCCGTTTTCACGAGGGCGTCGACCGCGGCGGCGCCTTGCGCGTGAGCTTGTATCGTCCGCTTGCGCAGATTCAAAGCACGCTCATGGTCATGGGTAGCCACGATCCCATGCTCGATTTGCTGGCGACGCATCTGCGCTTGTGCGCGCCGGCTTGGCGGCTGTTCTCGGTCAATCTAGGTTCTATCGGCGGCTTGATCGCCTTGCGCCGCGGCGAAGCGCACCTGGCTGGCAGTCATCTCTTCGATCCGGCGACCGCGACTTATAACATGCCCTACTTGCGCAAATACCTGCGCGGCGAACCCTGCCAGCTTGTCACATTCGCTCAGCGCGAACAGGGACTCATCTTGCCGCCGGGCAATCCGCGCGGCATCCGCGAGTTCGCCGATATTCGCGACCTGCGCTTTGTCAATCGACAGCGCGGCGCTGGTACGCGCGTCCTCTTCGATCACTTGCTAGGGCAGCATGGAATCGCACCGTCCGAGATCGAGGGTTACGCGCGTGAGGAATATACGCACCTGAGCTTGGCCGCGGCTGTCGCCGATGGCATCGGGGATTGCGGCATGGGTTTGCGCAGCGCGGCCGAGGCAATGGGCTTGGACTTCCTGGGCATAACCTGGGAGCGCTTCGACCTGGTGATTCCGCAACGCAGGCTGGAATCAAAAGGCGTACAAACGCTGCTGACGGTCTTGCGCAGCGAGGGCTTCAAGCGCGAACTGGGCGCGCAGAGCGGCTATCGCAGCGACGAATCGGGACAGGTCGTTGAAGCGTAGACGTTTGGTAATTATCGCCGTCTTCCGCTGTCTTTCGCTCCGTTTCACTTTCTGTCACTCGCTTAAACCGAGGCGCCAGCCGCAAGTATAGACGCGCATGCCGCCGCGCCGCACATAGCCAATCACACAAATATCCCAGGCTTGAGCCAATTTCACCGTGATGCTGGTCGGCGCTGTGCGGCTGGCCACGACCGGAACGCCCATGCGCCGCGCCTTGCCCAGCATTTCCGAGCTGACGCGACCGCTGGTCAACAAGATGCGGTCACGGCTTTCAATTTTTTCCAGCAGCGCCAAACCCGCGACTTTGTCCACCGCGTTATGCCGGCCGACATCCTCGGCGCTGATGAGCAAACCGGCCTCGGCGCCTAGCACGGCTGTATGCACGCCGCGCACGGCGTTGTAAAGGGTGGCCGCGCCGCCCAATTCCCGCATCAGGCGGATGATCACATCCGGCGTCGTCTTGAAGGCGCTATCCAAGGGCGGCTGCGTCTTGGAGAGTTCTTGCCCGGTCATGCCGCCGCCGCAGCCCGTGGTCAAGATCATGCGCCTGGGCAACTGCACGTCATCGCGCGTCAGGATGACATCAACCACGCTATTGGGCATATTGGC